>CBDCUP010000018.1:0-1126997 GCA_965222655.1 Acidobacteriota bacterium | reverse complement strand
CATTGTTTACGGAGACGAAGTTTCCCAGGACTTCAAAGACCTCTGTTCCTTCGAGCTTGGACTGTGGTCCGAGGTCAGAGACCACCTCTATAACACCACTTTGAAGCACCCCCGTGCCGTCAGTTTCCACTTCTAGTGTTTTCCAACCTTCGACCAAGTACAGGAAGGTATGAGTCGGTATCCCATTTATCGGAACCTCAGTCTGGATTCCGATGGCGTCTCGAAAGTGAATTCTTCCAGTATCGGTGAGATCACTGTTGTTCCTCAGGATTATCCTTGTCCTACTCGCGGTTTCACCAACACCAGCCGCCACCTGTCCAGCAAGCGGAGCCTGTCCATTCACAAATTGGGGGAAGATTAGGTTGCTCGACTCTCCTGGGACCACCATTACTGTGGACTTCATCGGTTGAAGCCAGTGACCCATCACTTACTTCCAGGCGGAACGAGAACGTCGTTGTATTCGTTACATTCGGTGCAGTGAACGACAGGGTGGGAGTGTCTATGCCAACAAGCGCGAGCTGTGGTCCCTGCAACTGGCTCCAGGAGAACGTAAGGGTGTCACCGTCCGGGTCAGATCCGGAGGAGTGTACCGTTCTTTCTGTAATTTCCCGTTAAGAGGGAATTTCTCGGGATACCGAGGATTGGGTTGACGAGGAACCTGGCGCGGCTCAGGCGGAAGGAGGCTGTAGGCCGAGTGCAGCCTGAGCCGTGCGGCGCGGCGCGCCGGGCCCCCCCGGAAGGGGGCCAAAGGCCGTCAGCCGAAGGGTTGAGCCGTCAGAGGTCTGGGACAAGATTCTCTAAATCATTCATCCAAAATGAAAGGAGAATCCAATGGCCCCAGACCTGGAAGACAGAGTACCACGAGAGATCCTAGAGGCGTTTGATCCAAGAAGGAACGGAGGCCTTTCGCAAGGTGTTGGAGAAGCTCTTGAACTTGGCCATGGGATTGGAACGGTCGGAGTTTCTGGGAGCCGAGCCCTACGAGAGAACGAGCCAGCGACGGGGCCACGCCAACGGTTACAAGGACAAGAAGATCGCCACGCGTGTGGGAGAGCTCCGACTGAAGATCCCTCAGGTGCGAGGGCTGTCGTTCTACCCTCAATCGCTGGAGAAGGGCTGCCGCTCGGAAAAGGCGCTGAAGTTGGCCATTGCCGAGATGTATGTCATGGGCGTCTCCACGCGCAAGGTCACGGAAATCACCGAGCAGCTGTGTGGCACGGAGATCTCCGCCAGCCAGGTCTCACGGGTCGCCTCCCTGCTGGATGAGGAGCTGGAGAAGTTCCGTAGCCGGCCGCTGAGCGGTGAGTATCCCTTCGTCTACCTGGACGCCCATTACGAGAAAGTCCGTGTCGATGGACGAGTTCAGGACCTGGCCATCCTCAAGGCAGTCGGTGTGCAGGCTTCCGGTCACCGTGAGGTCTTGGGTCTGAGCGCCCGGCTGAGCGAGGCGGAGGTCCACTGGAGAGCGTTTTTTGAGGATCTGGCCGGGCGGGGACTCAAGGGAATGGAGCTCGTCGTCAGTGACGACCACGCGGGACTGAAGGCCGCTCGACGAGCGGTGTTTCCCGCGGTTCCCTGGCAGCGCTGCCAGTTTCATCTGAGCCAGAATGCTCAGCGCTTTGCCCGTCGGCTCCAAGAGCGGGGCCAGATCGGCCAAGCGATGCGGGACATCTTCAACAGCCCCACCCTCGAGGATGCCGAAGCCATGCTCAAACGCAAGATCAAGGCGTTCACCGAAACCAACCAGGCACTGGCCCAGTGGATGGAAGACAACGTGCGCGAGGGGTTGACGGTCTACGCCTTCCCCCGCAGTCTGCACAAGAAGATCCGGACGATTAACGGCGTGGAGAATCTCAACAAACAGATCCGGCGCCGCACTCGAGTGGTGGGAATCTTCCCCCATATCGACTCGGCGTTGCGACTGATCTCAGCCGTGCTGGCGGAGATTCACGACGAGTGGCTCACGGGCCGCTGCTATCTGAACCTGGAGAGCTGGCAAGAAGAGGAGGCATCCTAGAAGAGCGTTTCCCTAAACCCGAGACCCTCAGATCAGCGAGGGTTCTCGGTAAGGGGCAGCCCGCGATCGTGGCTCTGAGGGCTTCTGACAGGGCCTCTTTTCTTGGAGAAGGAGGTGGGGGCGCTGAATCGCTCTCTGCGAGTAGTGCAAGCTGCTCCGGCCTCTCATTTTGATAGATCTGCTGGTTGCCTTAGAGAGATTCACAGCGAGCGGCTCACGGGCCACTGCTTTCTGCACCCGAGAGCCAAGAGAGGAGGATCCTGTCCCACAACCGACCCTGAAATTACAGAAAAATTGTTGCGCTGCCAGATCCGGAACCACTAATAACGACGGAGCTACCTGATTCCACCGTCTGATCTGGACCGGCATTCACCACGGGTCGGCTATTGGCAACAGTATAAGTAACCTCAAGACGAGGAGCCAAACCGCTCGATTGAGCCTCGCCAGCCTCAAAGACAGCATAGCCGGAAAGTGAGAAAGAGTTCTCGTCTTGAGACTGAAAACGAAATTGGAGCAGGTCATTCCCTTGACCCAACACGGAGGCAAGCGAGGAGGTCACGTTGAGAGATTTGAAGCCAAGTGTAGCATTCGAGCTGATCGCACCGATGTCGCTGGCGGTTGCCGATTCACAGCAGTCTTGTACATCCAGAGTCGGACCGTAATCAACCAGGTCAACAACTATGTTTCCGCCATTTGTGTATGGGGAGTCCACGACAGATGATTGGTAAACGAACAAGGTGGCGGATGTTATGCCTACACCTTTCAGAGACGAGACATCAAACGAGACAAAACTGCGGTAGTTGCTGGTGACACTTACGCTACCTTGCCCGACACGAAGACTGCTAAGGGCATTTATGTCGTCCCCGGAGCTGCAGACAAACGTATCAACCCACCCATCTTTAGACGGGTCTGAGTAGATCGTTGTGTTGAGTGTCTGACCCAGAACAGACGGGATTAAGAAAAGTAGGACCAACAGCCAGGCTCCCCACCGAAGTAAGCACTTCATCGCTTCTCCTCCAAGTCTGTTAGGGCATCAACTCTGACCTGTGCGCAATCGCAAGAGAATAGACACAGACAGCACCGCCAGAAAATCGAGAGGAGGGAACCTCCTTCTGCTGAGCTGAAGACCCGAGGGCGTTAATCACAATCCTATGTCATGCGGTAATCTAGAGCAATCAATGTCTGTGTTGCCAAGAATTTCGCAAGATTTTCCTCTTCCCGGAGATCCTTCTCCTTCTGCTACCGAAAAATTTTTCAGCCGAGTATCTCATTGGGTCCCCTTTAAGATCCCTCGGGTTTCCGTTGCCTGAGCCTTCTGGAGGTCCTTCTCCTTCATCTGTGCTAGGTGTCTTGGCGGAGGTCAAGGAAACGGGACTCCGCCCTGAGCGGTTTTGCTCAAAGCCCCTTGCTTGCCAGCATAAGCGCCGTTTCATTGCTCTCAATGGCTCGCTACAAGGAAAACTGAGCTTCGGCCACCAGAACCATTCAGAACGCAGAACGAAGAGCTCTTGGAATCCCTCTGATTTTCCTATTCAGGACCTGATCTACAATCTCCTAACCTACTGAATTGAAAAGAAGAGCCGTTCCTATGACCTACGGAAAGGATCTACACGGTCCTTGCAGTGTGGAGGTAGGGGGGTGCTCTTAGGAGGAGAGAAAGACTCGGAAGGGGAAAGAAAAGAAGGGGAAGGGTCCCTATTGTGTATTGTGTCTAGAATTCTTTAGGGAATCTGTCGCGACGGCAGAAGTTTCATTGTTGAACGGCCCATCATTCCTGATTGGCCTTCAGGTATGCGTTTACTCTTCCTTTCCACCGGTAGTCCCTGCCTAAGTTTCTCTCAGGGAATTAGCTGGTTCAGGTCCATCTTTCGATTGGATAGGGCACAAAAATGGGCACAATTCCCTCCAGAGGCTGCTGAAAGTTCGGAATGTCCAGCTGTAAAGTGTTGAAAGGATTGGCTCCTCAGGTAGGACTCGAACCTACAACCCTCCGGTTAACAGCCGGATGCTCTGCCAGTTGAGCTACTGAGGAGCACTAGATGCTGCAATATATCTAAAAGGCGTGATCTCGTCAAGATTCAGGCCAGCGTAGCCATTCGAGAAAGTGGCCTCTTCTCAATCCATCACCTACGCCGAAGGCGTTATTGCGTGTAGCCCAGGGTTGCAATGCGAAGCAAGCTACCCTGGGTTTGAGATTCCCCCGGCCTTCTCTACACTGAAAGTGTTACTGCTAGAACGTTACCTATGTGCGGTAGCGGCAATAACCCCTTCAGGGTAAGGCGTCTTTCTCTACCGACCTAGACCCAGGGTAGCTCGCTTCGCATTGCAACCCTGGGCTACGCGCAATAACGCCTTCGGCGTACTAGCCCAAAGAGTTTCTAGCTGCATCCTAGCTCAGCTTATCAGTGCTGCCCCCGAGAATTACCGTTCGGGGCCAGGTTTCAGGAAGAACCTCTAGCGCGCTTCCAGTCGATGTTAAACCAATGGATTACGTCCCCTTCCCCACCCAAACCAGCAAATGAAGTTTCAGCTAAGGGCTCTGTCAAGAATAACTTCGCAGAGTTGGCGCTCAGATTTGCGCCAGATTTGGCCGCACCGATTGAGCGAAACCACAGGCGTAGCCAGGTCTACGTTGAGGATTTCGCGATTGAGGAGCGGTCGAAGATGGTGTGAAGATGGGCCGCCAGAATGTGAAGTTATTTTTGAGAGAGCCCTTGGTGTGGGGAGTTGGGGCTATAGATTCTCTAGAATGAACCTGGTCATCAATCGATACAGGTGGTTCTTCTGGGCGGCATTGGTGACTCCGTGGCGGGATTTGGGGTAGAGCATCATCTCGAAGCTCTTTCCCTTTTTCTGGAGCCGCTCGATAAACTGGATCGTGTTCTGAAGGTGGACATTGTCGTCTATCGTTCCGTGGATCAGTAGTAGCTTGCCACTCAAGGCGTCCGCTGACTCCAGCACGGAGCTCTTTTCGTAACCCTCGGCGTTTTCCTGGGGTAGACCCATGTAGCGCTCGGTGTAGATGGTGTCGTAGAGCTTCCAGTCGGTTACCGGAGCCCCTGCGATCCCCATCTTGAAACTGGAGCTGTGTGTCAGGGCGTAGGAGGTCAGGTAGCCACCGTAGCTCCAACCCCAGATGCCGATCCGCTCTGAATCCACGTAGGACTTCGATCGCAGCCATTCGAGACCCTCCTCGACGTCGCTTAGCTCCAGTTCTCCCAGGTTTCGGAAGACGGGCCAGGCCGACTGCGCTCCTTTGCCACTGGCGCTGCGGTTGTCACACATCCAGATGATGTAGCCCTTCTGAGCCAGGAACTGGTGCCACAGGTATCGGCTTCCACCCCATCGGTTCTTTACTCTCGGTATCTGTGGCCCCCCATAGACGTAGCACAACACCGGATACTTCTTCTTGGAATCGAAATCGGCCGGCCGGATCATCATCGCTTCCATCGAAAACCCGTCGCTGGTCTTGACCCGAAGCAACTCAGGAGTAGAAAGCTCCAGTTCCTCCAGGGCTTCGACCCGGTTCTCGTCGATCATCCGAACAAAGACTCCGTCAGGGTCGTAAAGGCCCACTTTTACGGGCGTCCTGATATCGCTCCAGGAGTCGATGAAGCGACTGAACTGCGAATTGAAGTTCGCGCCATGAGTGCCAGAGCCACGAGAAAGGCGCGTCAAGTCTTTCCCATCAACACGGACACGGTACACATGCCGGTCGGTCGGCTTGTCGCGGTTTGCCGAAAAATAGACCCACTTGGCGTCCTGGTCGGCTCCAAAGAGGCTCGCGACTTCCCACTTGCCGTCGGTGACGGGCCGGATGAGCTTTCCCTCCGCCGTGTAGTGATAGATGTGCTTCCAGCCGTCGCGCTCGCTCAGCCAGAGAAAGGATCCGTCTTTGAGCCACTTGGGCTCACCCAGGACGCTGGTCCAGGCCGGTGTCTTCTCACGTAACAGCGTTTCCGTCTTGCGCTCAGCCAGATCGAAGCGGTTCAGGTCCAACCAGATCTGCTGCCGATTCTGTACTTGAAACAACACAGCCTGGCTGTCAGGCGCCCATCCCACGCGAGTGATCAGGAACTCGGAACCCTCGTACCGGGTCGTCTCCACCCACTCTGTCTTGCCGGCGGCGGCGGAGATCAGCCCCAGCCGGACCCCGGGGTTCGGATCGCCGGCCTTGGGATAGCGCATCACTTTGCGGCCCAGGTGAGTTGGCAGATGATCCACCACGGTGAACTCCGGAACCTGGGACTCGTCCAGCTGCAGGTAGGCAATCCGTGAAGAATCCGGACTCCACCAGTACCCCTTGAAGTTACCCCGGCCGTAGATCTCTTCCTGGTAGACCCAATCCAGCTTGCCGTTGAGAAGCTCGCTGCTGCCGTCGGTCGTGAGCCGGCGCTCTCCTCCTCCCTCGACATCGACCAGGTAGAGGTCGCTGTCGCGGACGAAGCTCAGCATGCTGCTGTCAGGGCTGAAGCGGGCGAGCTCCTCTTCCTGGGGAGTACGGGTAAGACGGAAAGCCCCATCACTGCCGAAGCGATGGTAGAAGAGATCCCCGGCGTGACGGATCAGGACGCCCTTTTCATCGGGGCTGAGCTCAAATCGGCTATCTTTTGCCGTCTTCTTGAGCGAGGACTCTGTAAATCCTGGCAGGGACGCCAGTGAAGCTCTCAGGTCGGCCCCATCAAAAAGGGCCTCCTCCTCAGCCGAGACAGCGTTGACTCGAACCAAGCTACCCGATCCGCGGCCGCGCCCCTTCAGATAATGATCACCGTCTTCGAGCCATTTCAGCCCGCGAGATGGAGATCCACTGAAGTTGATCTTCTTCTGGGGATCAAAGAGGTCGTCCAGCGTCAGCTGCCGGAGCTGGGCGGAAGTTGGCAGGGAAAAAAGAATGAAGCAAGAGAGGAAACCGAGGGCAGCTGCGACTCGTTGTCGTTCGCCCAGGCGATTTGGAACCGGGTGCTTGGAATCTGGAATTTGCTTGTATCTTGTATCTTGTATCTTGGTGCTTGAGAAAATCTTGGTGCTTGAGAGTATCCTGGTGCTTGAAAAAGGGTAGAAGTCCAACTATTCCTTTTCTTCTTTGCTTTCCTTCTCTTCCTTCTCTTCCTTCTCTGCCTTTGCTTCCTTCTTTTCCTTCTTGGAAGTGTCCGCAGAAGCCTGGAACTCGCTGCCCACCATCTCGAGCAGTGCTAGCTCGGCGTTGTCACCGCGCCGGAATCCGATCCGGACGATCCGGGTGTAGCCGCCGTGGCGGTCGGCAAAGCGAGGGGCCAGATCGTCAAACAGCTTCCGCACCACTGCTTTTGTTCGGATGAAGGAGAGGGCGCGGCGTCGAGCATGAAGGGTTTCCTGCTTGCCCAGGGTGATCATCTTTTCGGCCACGGGGCGAAGTTCCTTCGCCTTGGGAACCGTGGTAACCAGATGCTCTTTGTCCAAGAAATCGGTGACCATGTTGCGAAACATGGCCTTCCTGTGGCTCGCGTTTCGCCCTAGCTTTCGGCCTTCCCTACGGTGTCGCATGGCTCTTTCCCACTCTCTGCCGGCTACGCTTCCACGGTCTCCTGAATCAGCCTGCCCTTAGCGTCAATCTTCATGCCGAAGGAGAGTCCCATGTCCGCCAGGAGCTCCTTGATTTCGTTCAACGACTTGCGCCCGAAATTCTTGGTCTTCAGCATCTCCCCCTCGGTGCGGACAACCATCTCGCCAATCGTCTGGACGTTGGCGTTCTTGAGGCAGTTGTAGGCCCTGACCGAGAGCTCCAGCTCTTCCACGGACTTGTTCAGGTTCTCATTGACGACATGCAGCTCGTCATCCTGTTGGTGAGCCGACTCTTCCGGCTCCTCTTCGAAGTTGATGAACAAGTAAAGATGGTCCTTGAGGATCTTGGCGGCCTGACCGACTGCGTCCTGCGGACTCAGACTGCCATTGGTCCACAAATCCAGAGTCAAGCGCTCGTACTCGGTCGACTGGCCCAGGCGTGCTGCCTCGACCGCAAAATTGGCCTTTCTTACAGGCGTGTGAACCGAGTCCACCGGAATGTATCCTACGTCCAACTCTTCGTCATAGTTCTCGCTGGCCGGAACGTAGCCTCTTCCGTTCTGGACCTGGATTTCCATGACCAGCTTGGACGCTTTGTTCTTGGTCGCGATGTAGATATCCTTGTCCAGGATCTCGACATCGGGATCGGGCTTGATGTCTCCCGATTTCACTTCACTCTCGCCAGTGACCTCCAGATGAAGGATCTTGGGATGATCTACGTGGAGCATCATTGGGATCTGTTTCAGGTTCATCAAGATATCGGTCACGTCCTCACGCACGCCGGGAATCGACGAAAACTCGTGCAGGACATCTTCAATCTTGACTGCCGTGATGGCGGCTCCCTCAGTGGAGGAAAGCAGGATACGGCGAAGCGCGTTGCCGATCGTGGTCGCGTAACCGCGCTCGAAAGGCTGCGCGTAGAAATGCCCGAAAGTCTGGGTCAGTGTCTGGGCATCATAAAATAGTCGCTTTGGTCTTTGAAACCCTTTCATCTATTCTATCTCCACTCTGGTGTTCTGGGTTAGGCTGCGGGGTCTTACTTCGAATAGAGCTCGACCACCAATGACTCTTCAATCGGGATCCCAATCTCGTCCCGTCGAGGCAATTCGACAATCTGTCCCTTGAGACTCTCTTTTTCCAGGTTGAGCCAACCGGGAACGCCCCGTCCCGCGACCTCGTCGAGGGAGCTCAGGATAAAGGGATTCTTCACGCTCTTCTGGCGGATGGCGACCTCATCGCCCTTCTTCACCAGGTAAGAAGGAATGTTGACTTCACGGCCGTTGACGGTCAGGTGTCCGTGACGCACGAATTGCCTGGCCTGGCTTCGCGAGCTCGCAAAACCGAGGCGATAGACTACGTTGTCCAGCCGCAGCTCCAAGGATTGGAGTAGCAGTTCGCCAGTAATGCCCTTGCGCCTGGCTGCCTTTTGGAAATAGCGGCGGAACTGGCGTTCGAGGACACCATAAATGCGCTTGACCTTCTGCTTCTCTCGCAACTGCAAACCGTATCCGATTGACTTAGAACGGGTTCGCATATCACGGCCGTGCTCACCCGGGACAAAATTGCGCTTATCAACCGCACAACTTGGCGAGAAGCACCGCTGCCCCTTCAAAAATAGCTTCGTGCCCTCTCGCCTACAGAGGCGACAAACAGGACCTACATTGCGTGCCAAAACCGATTCTCCTCTCTACCTCGATTCCTCGCTGCCTCTGTCGTGAATCACGCGGCAGCAGGAACCCTGCACTTCAGATTTCCACCGTCGGCTGGGATCCGCTACGGTCCCGGCCACTGCAGAGGCTGACTCCTGGCCAGCCCACTGCCACGGTGGCAAAACCCTCACACTCGCCTCCGTTTGGGAGGTCGACAACCGTTGTGGGGGATAGGAGTCACATCCTTGATGGACCTGATGTCGATGCCCGAAGCCTGGATGGATCGCACCGCCGATTCGCGGCCGCCACCAGGTCCTTTGACCCACACTTCACAGCTTCGCATCCCAAACTGATCCCGCGCTTTGTTGGCCGCCGTGTGACCTGCTTGAGATGATGCAAAAGGAGTACTCTTGCGACTTCCCTTGAAGCCCTGCATCCCCGAGCTGGCCGCGGCCAGGACGTTGCCTTCCTGATCCGTGATGGTGATCATGGTGTTGTTGAAAGTCGCTTTGATGTGGACGATCCCATGAGTGATCGTCCTCTTTTCCTTCTTCTTGCTCGACTTCTTCTTTCCCGCTTTGGCGGCTTTTGCCATATTCTTCCTCGCAGCCTATTAGTACCCACTAGGATCTCTTACGACGTAGGATCCTGCCCTTTCGTGGACCCTTTCGGGTTCGTGAGTTGGTTTGAGTGCGCTGTCCTCGGACGGGCAGACCGCGTCGGTGACGCAGACCACGATAGCAGCCAATATCCATCAGGCGCTTGATGTTCAGCTGAAGTTCCTTGCGCAGATCGCCCTCGATCCTGCCCTGATCTTCGATGATGCGCCTAAGCTGCGTGGCTTCGTCTTCGGTAATATCCTGGGCCTTCCTGTCCCAATCGATTCCCGCCTCGGTCAAGATCTTCCCGGAACGCACTCTCCCAATCCCGTAGATATAGGTGAGCGCGATCTCGATCCGCTTGTTGTCTGGTATGTTCACTCCTATGATCCGCATAACACTCCCTGCTAGCCTTGAATTCTCATGTCCAGCGGCGACATAGTAGATCGGGCATGAGAAATCATGGCTAACCTTGCCGCTGCTTATGCTTCGGGTTGGTACAAATCACTCGAACCACCCCTTTTCGACGGACGATCTTACATTGGCGACAAATGCGTTTGACTGAGGCGCGAACCTTCATCGTTCCATCTCCCTTTTCCAATCGGCCGCTCTCTTGCCGTTGGCCAGACTCAAGATCCAAGGGCCTTCCTCGGTCACAGCCACCGAGTGTTCGAAGTGTGCACTGTAGCCCCCATCGGCCGTGACCGCCGTCCAGCGGTCATCCAGCACCTTCACTCCGGGTCCCTTACTGTTGACCATGGGCTCAATCGCCAGCACCATGCCCGCCTGCAGCTTGGGACCTCGTCCAGGCTGACCGAAATTGGGAACCTGCGGTTCCTCGTGCAGGGCTTTCCCGATCCCGTGCCCCACGAATTCGCGGACCACGGTAAAACCATGGCTCTCGACGTGCTGCTGAATGCTGTGGGAAATATCCGAGATCCGGTTCCCCACCACCACCTTTTCGATACCCTTGTAGAGCGACTCCCGGGTGACATCCAACAAACTCTTCAATTCCTTGGTAATGGCTCCAACCGAGAAGCTCCAGGCAGAATCTCCGTAGAAGCCCTTATAGCAAACTCCAACATCCAAGCCGATAATGTCACCCTGCTTCAAGGGATCGTCGTTGGGAATCCCGTGAACGATCCGATCGTTGACAGAGGCACATACGGTAGCTGGGTAGCCTCGATAACCCTTGAAAGCCGGCTTGGCACCTGCTTTCAGAATCATACGCTCGGCTACCGCATCAAGTTCACTGGTCGTGATACCCGGCTCGATCAGGCTGCCCAGATGATCGAGCACTTGAGCCACGATCAAGTTGGCCTCTCGCATCTTGCCGAGTTCCGCTTTTCCTTTGCAGACGATCACTTTTATTCCAGTCTACGCCGTCACTTCAAGCCCTGCTCTGGCGTCCTGCTACGAGGGACGAGAGCTCCTCGAAGACCGAATCCATATTCAGGCTGCCGTCTACCTCGAAGTAACCCTCTCGGCTCTTATAGAACTCAATGAGAGGACTGGTCTGCTCCTGATAGACTCTGAGACGCTCCCGAACCACCGTTTCAGCATCGTCGGGACGCTGGAGCAACCCTCCCCCACAACCATCACAGACATCTTCCGTCGTGGGAGCAGAGTAGTAGACGTTGTAGATTCTACCACAGCCAGCACAGTGCCGACGCCCCGCCAGCCGCTTGACGACCTCCTCTTCACTCAAGTGGAGGTTCACTGCGATCTGTTCAAAACCTCCAGACAGCGACTCCAGGTACTCAGCTTGTGGCACTGTCCGCGGGAAGCCGTCCAACAAGATATCCGCAGGGGCATCCTGGCTGTCGAGCTGTTCGCCGACGATCTCTGCCACCAGCCGATCCGGAACCAGCGCACCGGAATTCATAATCTCTTCGACTTTCGCTCCCAGAGGCGTGCCCGCTCGAACTTCCTGACGCAGGATGTCACCGGTCGAAATATGAGCAAAGCCAAACTTCTGGGCCAACATCTTGGCCTGGGTGCCTTTTCCGGCACCTGGAGGCCCCATCAGGATAACAACACTCTCAGCTGCCATTTGTTAACTCGAAAGATCTCACTGCCGCCCATTGCTTGGTACGGCTCAGTTTCTTCGACCTCGAATTCTTCCCTTCTTCAGAAAACCCTCATAGTGACGCATGATCAGCTGCGACTCGATCTGCTTCACCGTATCCATACCCACTCCGACCACGATCAGCAGCGAGGTCCCTCCAAAATAGAAGTTCACGCCTAGTCCAGTGGTGATGAAGTCCAGATCGTAGTTGACTAGAAAATTATCGATCCCGGGTCCTATAAAGGGAATGGGCTGCACCTTGAATCCAGTGATCAGAAACTCTGGAAGCAGGCACACCAGAACCAGATAGGTTGCCCCTGCGGCAGTCAAGCGACTGAGGGTACGATCGATATACTCGGCGGTCCGCCTGCCGGGCCTGATACCGGGTATGTAGCCACCATACTTACGGATGTTGTCGGCAACTTCGTCCGGGTTGAAGATGATGCTGACGTAGAAAAAGCAGAAAAACATGATGCCGCTGATGTAGAGCAGATTGTACAGCGGGTATCCCTGACGTAACTGTTCCGACATCGCCTGCATCCAGGATACATTGGGGAAAACCAGGCCTAGAGTGGAGGGAAAGGCGACAATCGAAGCTGCAAAGATGACCGGAATGACGCCTCCCGAGTTCACGCGAAGTGGGAGATGGGTCGCTTGTCCCCCGTACATTTTCCTCCCCACAACGCGCTTGGCATATTGGATCGGAATACGCCGCTGCCCCCGTTCCACATAGACGATAGCAGCGATCACCAGTACCATCATGACCAGCAGGGCAAGGATGGCAATGATATGCAGCTCACCTGCCACCCAGTCCTGCAGAAGAGAGTAGGCGGCGCTGGGCAGCCCCACCACGATGCCCGCAAAGATGATCAACGAAATTCCATTCCCGATGCCACGCTCGGAGATCTGTTCTCCCAGCCACATCACGAAGGTCGTCCCGGTCGTGAGTGTCAACATGGTCATCAACCGGAAGCCCCAGCCCGGATTGGGTACGATTGGAGGAAAGGCTTCGGTTCTTTCCAATGCGATCGAGGTCGCCATGCTCTGGAACAGGCACAACCCCACGGTGAGGTAGCGCGTGTACTGATTGATCTTCTTCCTTCCCAGCTCGCCTTCCTTGGAAAGACGCTCCAGGAAAGGCCAGACTACCGTGAGAAGCTGGAGGATGATCGAAGCGGTAATATAGGGCGTGATGCCCAGGGCGAAAATAGAGAGCCGACTCAGGTTTCCTCCTGAGAACATATCCATGAAGCCGAAGATGGTGCCTGGCTGCTGACTGAAGAATTCCTGCATGGCGGAACTATCCACGCCCGGCGTGGGGATGAAGCTCCCGACCCGGTAGATGGCCAACAGGCCCAACATGAAGAGCACGCGCTTGCGCAGGTCCGGGATCCGGTAGATGTTCAGAAAACTACCAAGAACCGGGTTGAATTCCGCCATCAGGTCAGCACCTCGATCTGGCCGCCCGCTTCCTCAATCTTCTTCTTGGCCGACTCGCTGAAATGGTGGGCCTTCACGGTGAGCTTCTGTGTCAGCTCGCCAGAGCCCAGGATGCGCAGTCCATCCTTCATCTTCTTGGCCACTCCCTGTTCGATGAGGAACTCGGGAGAGACCTGGCTGCCACTCTTGAAGCGATTCAGATCGCGGACGTTCAGAACCACGAACACCTTCTTGAAGGGATTCTTGAATCCTCTCTTGGGAAGACGGCGATGGAGCGGCATCTGGCCGCCCTCGAAGCCGGCTCTGGCAGCGTATCCGGAACGAGACTTCTGTCCATTGGATCCGCGCCCAGACGTCTTGCCACGCCCCGAGCCGGGACCTCTGCCCACACGCATTCGCTTCCGATTTGCTCCTTTGGCTGGCTTCAGCGTATGTAGCTGATGGCTCACAACTAATCTCCCTGAACGATTTCTACCAGGTGAGGTATCTTGGCGACCATCCCTCGGATCGCCGCGTCATCTGGCCGCTCTACCACCTGGTTCAGCTTCCGCAGTCCCAGACCCTGGACAACTCGTTTCTGGCGATAAGATCGTCCGATGGCACTCCGGTAGTATCGGATCTTGATTTTGGCTACATCCTTGCGGGCACTTTTTGCCGAAGCCTTCGCAGGGGCCGGCTTGGCCTCCTGAGCAGTTGCTTTGGGCTTCGCGCTAGTCTTCTTCGGCTTTGCCTCCTTGGGCGCAGGCTTGGGCGCAGGTTTGGCCGCTGACTTGGTGGCCTTTGCTCCCGTAGTGGACTTCGCGGTGGCGCTCTTGGGTTTGGCAGCCGCGGCCTTCGATTTAGGAGCAGCCGACGCTGTAGCCGAAACGCCGGCCTTCTTCGCCGCGGTCTCGGATTGAGGCTTCTCGGTCTTCTCCGCCACTACAGATCCTCCACCGGGATTCCCCGAAGCTTCGCCACTTGCTCAGCATCGCGAAGCTGCGACAGTCCCTCGAAGGTCGCCCTGACCACGTTGTGAGGATTGGTCGTCCCCACCGACTTGGTCACCACGTCCCTGATACCCACGGATTCCATCACGGCCCTGACCGGTCCACCCGCAATGATCCCGGTTCCTTCGGGAGCCGGCTTGAGCATCACCTTGCCCGCACCGAACCTGCCCAAAACGCTGTGAGGGATGGTCGATCCCTTGAGCGGAACGTCCAGTAACGCCCCCTTCGCCTGCTCGACACCCTTGCGGATGGCCGAGGGCACCTCACGAGCCTTGCCCATTCCGAACCCGGCCCGACCATTCTGGTCACCAACCACCACCAGAGCGCTGAAACTGAGGTTCTTTCCGCCCTTCACTACTTTGGTCACCCGGTTGATAGAAATGACCTGATCTTTCAGTTCGACTTCAAAATTCGCTTGATTCCCCATCGATCATCTTTTCTCAACTACGGAGCCACAATCGTCCACCCTGGGCTCGCAACGCCGTGAAGCAAGCCGCACCAAGCGCTAGAACTTCAGCCCGCCTTCCCGAGCTGCCTTGGCCAGCGCCTCTACACGTCCGAAATAAAGGAAGCCATTACGATCAAAAACGACGGTCTTGATCCCCGCGTCAGCGGCCTTCTGTGCCACTTCTTTTCCCACACTGCGAGCCGCCTCTACGCCGCCACCATTGGCCAGCTTCTTACCGTCGAGCTTCAGCGACGACGCGCTGACAAGATTCTTCCCGGAAACATCATCGGTAATCTGAGCATAGATGTGCTTGAGACTTCGAAAGACGCAAAGTCTGGGCCTTTCCGGAGTTCCCGTGATCTTCTTGCGAATTCTCTTGTGAATCCTTCTTCTACGAAATGTTCTACTGATTCTGCTTCCCATTAGCCTTCTACTCGAAAACTCGGACCCATTCGACTTGCCCGCCCAGGGGCAACATTTCGACTGCGCCGGTGCAACAAATCACCGACAACTCTCTCTTGCAACCTGTAGACCGAGCTATCAGGCGCCCTTCTTGCCCACCTTCAGACGAATTCTTTCATCACTGTAGCGGATCCCTTTCCCCTTATAGGGATCGGGCGGTCTCAGCGCCCGAAGGTTAGCCGCCACCTGTCCCACCTGACACTTGTCGATCCCTTCGACGACGAGCGAGGTAACGTAGTTCTGAATGGTCTTGTTGGCACGTTCCACGCTGACCTTGATGCCTTCGGGAAGAGGAAACTCGATCGAATGCGAGAATCCCAAGGACAACGTGACGCTGCCCGAAGCTGACTCCGCCCGATAGCCGATTCCAACCACGTCGAGTTCCTTCTTGAAGCCCACGCTAACTCCATGGACCGCGTTGGCCAGCAGGGAGCGGGTCAAACCGTGAAGCGACCTCAGCATCTTGCTATCGTTCCGCCTCTCGGCCGTCAACCGCCCGTCCCCAAGACTTGCCGTGATGCCTTCCGGTACCGTCGTAGTCAACTCCCCCAGAGGCCCTTTGACCAAAACCTGGCGCCCTTCCACGGAAACCTTGACCGTCCCCGGAACTGAAATGGGATTTCGACCTACGCGTGACATAGTGAATCACTCAAAACTTGATGACCGCCCATCAGTAAACCTCACAAAGCAACTCGCCGCCCACACCCATCTCCGAAGCCTTCTTGCCGGTCAGTAGGCCCTTGGAAGTGGAGACAATACTGATACCCATACCTCCGAGCACCGGCGGGATCTCGTCCTTTCCGACATAGCGACGGCGACCCGGCGTGCTGACACACTGTAGAACCCGGATCACGGGCGTCTGATCCGCGCTGTACTTCAGCACGATCGACATCGTCGAAAAGGGCGTCTGTTCATTGACCTTATACGATCTGATGTAACCCTCTTCCTTGAGGATTCTGAGCACTTCGGCCCTCAGCTTCGAAAAAGGGACTTCCAGCGAATCGTGCCGCGCGGTCTGCGCGTTACGAATTCGGGTCAGGAGATCTGCGACTGGGTTTGGGACTGGCATCTTCGTTAACTCTCAACTCTGCTCGGGAACACCCGTGCCTGTACTTTTACTTGGGTCACTACCAACTTGCCTTGGTCACTCCAGGTATCTCGCCCTGCAGTGCCAGCTGTCGAAAACAGATCCGGCAGAGCTGGAACTTTCTCAGGTAACCTCGGGACCGGCCACAGCGCCTACAGCGCGTATAGCGCCGCACCGCGAACTTGGGGGTCTTTTGCTGTTTTACTATCAGCCCTTCTCGCGCCATCTGCCTGTCCTTCCTGCTGCCGAGGCCATCACGGTCCGGAACTCGCTACTCCTGCCCGGACTTTCTCACTTATAGAATCGCCATCCGCCTTTCCTCTTTTCCTGCGAAGGGCATCCCCATCCCAGCCAAGAGAAAACGCGCATCATCGTCTGATTGAGCCTTCACCACGACGGTAATGTTCATCCCATGGATGTGCTCGGTCTTCGCCAGATCGATCTCCGGAAAGATCAACTGGTCCTTGACTCCGATCGTATAGTTGCCCCTGCCATCGAAGGAATTGGCGGAGACCCCGCGAAAATCCCTGACTCGAGGCAGACAGATGTTGATGAACCGGTCCAGGAACTCATACATCCGATCTCCCCGCAGGGTAACCATCAACCCGATGGGCATACCAGCACGGAGCTTGAAGCCCGCTATCGCCCGTCTTGCTTTGGTAATGATGGGCTTCTGACCGGCGATGGCTGACAGTTCTTCAGCGGCGACGTCCAGCAACTTGGCGTTCTGGATGGCCATACCGAGGCCCACGTTCAACACCACCTTCTCGAGTTTGGGCAGCGCCATGACGTTTCGGCCCTCGAAACGCTCGATCATGGCAGGCATCAATTCGTTGATGTACTTGTCTTTGAGTCTCGTCATCTTCCTCAAACCCGGGTAACCGGTGCCGACTTAGCGCGGATTGCGAAATCCGGGCTTGGCCAGCGGCCGACTACTTGTCCATGGTCCCCCCGCACTTCTTGCAGATCCGGACCTTCTTGCCATCGGAGAGCAGGCTGAAACCAACCCGACTGGGCTCTGAACACTCGCGGCACACCACCTTCAAGTTGGACAGGTGAATGGAACCCTCCCGCTCCAGAATTCCGCCTTGGATATTCTGTTGAGGATTCTGGCGCGTATGCTTTCGAATCATGTTGATGCCTTCAACTATGGCTCGACTCCTGGTGGGAAAGATCCGCAAGACCCGGCCTCGTTTGCCACGGTCCTTTCCCCCAAGTACCAGCACCTGATCTTCCTTCTTTATGTGGAGCATCGCCGAATCAATCCTTCTGTCTAAGGAGCCTGCGCGGCAGAAATTGATCTGCTGCGAAAACAGTATAATCGGTCCATATTTCCCCGATTTTTCGCCACGATCATTTCTGCCCCGCCGACTCCTAGAGCACCTCAGGTGCCAGCGACACGATTCTTGTGAACTGTTTATCTCTAAGCTCTCGCGCCACTGGACCAAAGACGCGGGTACCGATCGGCTCTCTTGCGTTGTTGATCAGGACCGCTGCGTTCTCGTCAAACCGGATATACGACCCGTCTGAGCGGCGACTTTCCTTGCGCATTCGAACCACCACGGCCCGAACGACCTCGCCTTTCTTCACCCCACCGTCGGGAGTTGCCTCCTTGACCGAAGCCGTGATGACATCCCCCAAACCGGCACCTCTGCCAACGTCTCCCCCGATCGTCGAGATACACGCAAGCTTGCGGGCCCCCGAGTTGTCTGCCACCCGGAGAACCGTCTGCATCTGAATCATGAGCCCACCTCTTGCGACCGACCGCAGCCAGCCCAACAGAGATGGGACAGCGCTAAATCGATCATGATAGTCCCGCCTAACCCTTGGCCCGGTCGAGAACTTCCAGCACAATCCATCGTTTGCGTTTACTCAATGGACGCGTCTCCCCGATCAGGACCTTGTCGCCCACACGACAGTCGTTCTTTTCGTCGTGGGCCATGAAGCGGCTGGTGCGACGAATCGTCTTCTTGTAGAGAGGGTGCTTCACCAGGCGATCCACCCCTACCACAACACTCTTGACCATCGAGGCAGAGACGACTCGACCTGATTTCGTTGCCCTTTTCTTCTGGGGTGTCTGCTGCTCGGTTGCATTCATTACCGGTTTCTGTCCCTTAGTTGGCAGGAGCTTCTGCCCCCTGCTGTTTCTCGGTCAGGATCGTCTTCAGGCGCGCCAGATCACGCCGGATCTGACGAATCTTCATCATGTCTTCCAGCTGTCCTGTGGCCTTCTGAAACCTCAGGCGGAAAAGCTGCTCCGAGAGCTCTTTGCCCTCATCGACGAGCTCCTCAACCGACATCTCTCTCAACTTCGATGCTTTCATTACTCTCCGGGACGCGTCACGAACCGAGTGCGGATCGGCAGCTTGTTCGCTGCCCGTCTCATGGCCTCACGAGCCAGTTCCAGCGGCATTCCTTCCATCTCGTAAAGGATGAGGCCTGGCTTCACTACTGCTACCCAACCAGTGGGGGCGCCTTTGCCCTTTCCCATGCGGGTTTCGGCCGGCTTCTTGGTGACCGGCTTGTCGGGGAAAACCCGGATCCAGATCTTGCCTCCCCGTTTGACATAGCGCGTCATCGCGATCCGAGCCGCCTCGATCTGACGGTCAGTGATCCAACCCGGCTGTAGCGCCTTCAAACCGTAATCGCCGAATGACATGCTGCTGCCACGCTGCGCCTTTCCCGCCATACGCCCCTTTTGCTGCTTTCGGTAGCGCACCTTCTTGGGCATCAACATGGTTCAGCTACTCCTCGATCGGCTCTCATCGTTTTCCCTTGGACTTCCGTATCTAACCCGGATTTCTCATCGCTGGTCTACTGCGTCGCCGCAAACATCCGCCCTGGGGCAACATCCGTCCTGGCTGCGTTGCGCTCTCTCGGCCTCCTCGACGTACTGCACGAGTACGACTGCGGGGGCTCGCCACGAGTGGTCTCGGTCGCAAGCCTTGCCAGGACGGCCCTTGCGGCGCCTCGCTACGACAAGCGATGAGAAATCCGGGCTAATCTCCAACTTCCTTGGCGTCGAAGACCTCGCCTTTGTACACCCAGACCTTGACGCCGATCACTCCATAGGTGGTAAATGCCTGAGCGAAGCCGTAGTCAATCTGGGCTCGAAGCGTATGCAGCGGAAGACGCCCGTGTAGATACCATTCGGCGCGGGCGATTTCAGCCCCATTCAGGCGGCCTCCGCAGCGGATCTTGATCCCCTGCCCGCCGAAGCGCACCGCGGTATCGATGGTCCTCCTCATCGCTCGGCGGAAGGCCACCCGCTTCACCAATTGCTGGGCAATCGACTCTGCCACCAGCTGGGCATCCAGCTCGGGTTTCTGCTCTTCCTGGATATTGATGTAGACCTCTCGACCCGTGACTCTCTGCAGATCGTTTCTAAGCTTGTCAATTTCGCTGCCCTTGCGCCCGATGATGATCCCGGGCCGCGAGGAGCGGATGATCACGGTCAGCTTGTTGGCAGCCCGCTCGATCTCGATCCTCGAGATCCCGGCGTGGTAGAAGCGTTCCTTGAGATTCCTCTTGATCTTCAAGTCTTCATGTAGGAGTTCCCCGTAGTCCTTGGTCGCGAACCAACGGGACTTCCACGTATTCACATATCCCAGACGAAAACCGTACGGATGGACCTTTTGACCCAAAACTTCCTCCTATTCCTTTCCGTCCGAGACGCGTACCGTGATGTGGGTTTGGCGTCTTCGTTCACGGAAGGCGCGACCCATTGGAGCAGGTCTCGTCCTAAAACGATGCTTGGTTGGCCCCAGATCCGCGTAAGCTTCCTTCACAACCAGTTCTTCCAGATCGACCGTCGGCTCCTTTTGCTCGGCATTGGCAATCGCCGAACGCAAGGCCTTTTCGATCGGAAGCGCTGCCCGCTTACGCGAGAACCGAAGCAGACCTAGCGCTGCTTCGACCTTCTTGCCCCGAATCAGGTCGATGACGAGGCGCGCCTTCTGAGGCGAACCCTTGACGTATTTCGCAATTGCAAATGCTTCCACGGCCGTCCCCACGACTCCTTCTGTCCAGGTCTACCAGAAACTCAAGAACTACCGTATTCTGGCAACTCGATCTCCTCTACCGGTGTGCCCTCTAAATGTCCGGGTCGGAGCGAACTCTCCCAGCTTGTGTCCGACCATGTTCTCCGTCATGTAGACGGGGACGAACTTTTTCCCGTTATGAACTGCGATGGTATGCCCCACCATGTGAGGAGTGATCGTCGACCTTCGAGACCAGGTCCTGATCACAGACCTCTCGTTTGTCTCGTTCAGATGATGCAGCTTCTTTTGCAGATGATCATCCACAAAAGGCCCTTTTTTAACCGACCTCGGCATTATTCCTCCTGGCCTACTTCTTTCTTCTTCGAACGATGAACTTGGCGGTTCGCTTGTTTCTGCGCGTCCGGTAACCCTTGGTCTTCCATCCCCAGGGAGAGGTCGGATGGCGTCCACCGGACGTCCTACCCTCACCCCCACCCATGGGGTGGTCCACCGGGTTCATCGCCACACCTCGGACTTTGGGACGGCGGCCACGCCACCGTGTCGCCCCCGCTTTGCCCAGAGAGACGTTCTCGTGGTCCAGGTTACCCACCTGTCCCACCGTCGCTCGGCAAAGCATGTGCACTCTTCTTACTTCACCTGATGGAAGCTTGAGCTGAGCGTAAGTCCCCTCCTTCGCCAACAGCTGGGCAGAGCCCCCTGCCGAGCGGACCATCTGCCCCCCTCGACCTCGAGTCAGCTCGATGTTGTGGAGCACGGTCCCGAGAGGAATATTGACGATCGGAAGACAGTTCCCAGGAAGGATATCCACGTCGGGGCCGGAGGCAACCTCGTCTCCCACCTTCACTCCGGCTGGAGCGAGAATATAGCGCTTCTCCCCGTCCTTGTAATGGAGACGGGCGAGATTCGCGCTTCGATTGGGATCGTATTCGATTGCGGCTACCCGTGCTGGAACCCCATCCTTGTTACGCTTGAAATCAACGATCCGGTAGCGTCGCTTGTGGCCACCGCCCCGTCGGCGCACGCAGATCTTCCCCTCGTTGTTGCGGCCGCTGATCTTTTTCTTCCCCTTGGTCAGCCGCTTCAGCGGTTTGATGTCGGTCAGCTCGTCCCGGGTCTGCACGGTTCGGAAGCGCGTCCCGGGTGAGGTGGGTTTGTAGCTTTTCAACGCCATGGTGTCCTACGCAGTCTCAAAGAATTCTGGCATCTTCTGATCCGGCTTAAGAGTGACATAGGCCTTTTTCCACTTGGCGCGCCGTCCACTATAGCGGCCCTGACGTTTGACCTTGCCCTCGAAGTTCGCAGTCCGCACCTGCTTGACCTCTACGCTGAAAATCCTCTTTACAGCTTCCTTCACCTGATGTTTGCTCGCATTCCTGCTGACCTTGAAAACCACCACACGACCCTCACTCTGCTCCTTCTGCAGCGCGGCCTTCTCGGTGATATGCGGGTATCTCAGAATATCAAAGGATTCGGTCATCGCAGTAACACCTCCTGCAATTCCAGTAGCGAGCCTTTGCTGATCATCAGGTGGCCGCAGTTGAGCAGGTCATAGATGTTCAACCCGATGGGCTGCACCATTTTGATCCCAGGAAGATTTCGGGTGCTGAGAAACAGATTACGATTCTCACGGGCATCGACCACCAGGATCTTTTTCTCCAGCCCGAAAGTCTTCATCAAGCCCACGAACTCCTGGGTTCGGTGGCTGGCCAGCTCGAAGTCCTCGATGACGAGGAGCCTTTCGTCCTTGAGCTTGTCAGACAGAACCATCTTGACAGCCCCACGCCGCTTCTTCTTGGGAAAGGGCTGGCTATAGTCCCGAGGTTGCGGCCCGAAGGTAACACCACCACCTCGCCAGAGGGGGCTTCGGCTGCTACCCGTCCTTGCTCGTCCAGTTCCCTTCTGCCTCCAGAGCTTCCGTCCTCCGCCCCGGACCTCACTGCGTCGCTTGGTCGAATGGGTCCCTTTTCGTTGACCGGCCAGATAAGCGTTTACTGCCTCCCAGACCAACGACTCCGAGGCCGCATAGGCGAACACCAGATCCGAAAGGTCGATCTTATCGACGACCTCGTTCTTCAAATTCTTGACTTCAACTTTTGCCATGAACTGGCCTCACCCTTTACCCTCTGGATGCCTGCGCTTGCAGGATCAAGACGTAGTTACCTCGACTCCCGGGAACGGCCCCTCTGACCAGCATCAGGTTCTTTTCCTGGTCGATCTGGATCACTTCCAGGTTGCGCACCTTGACTCTCTTGTTCCCCATTCTCCCCGGACCCTTCATCCCCTTGAAAACGCGGCCGGGATAGGCACTCTGACCGATGGAACCGGGAGCCCGGTGAAACATCGAACCGTGAGTCGCCTTGCCCCCACTGAAGCCATGACGTTTGATGACCCCCTGGAACCCTCGTCCCTTCCCGGAACCAACAATATCCACTCGGTCATTCAGCTCGAAAACGTCGTTGACCAGCACCTGGGCTCCAACTTCGAGCGAAGCCTCCTCACTCTCCTGGTAGGAAAACTCCCTCAGCACCCGAGTAGGCGGAACCTCCGCATTCTTGAAGTGACCCGTCATCGGTGAGTTCGCACGTCGGCGCCTCTGCTCTACCAAGCCCAGCTGAATGGCCTCGTACCCCTCCTTCTCAGAGGTCTTTCTCTGCACGACCACACAGGGACCAGCCTCGAGTACGGTCACCGGAATGACCTTACCGTTCTCATCGAAGACCTGGGTCATTCCTATTTTCTTACCGATCAAGCCGCCGATCATCGTTATTCCTTCTCGCTCCCGAACGCTTTGATCTCGACATCGATGGCCGCCGGCAGATCGAGCTTCATCAGCGCATCTACGGTCTGGGGAGTAGGCTCCAGGATATCCACCAACCGCTTGTGGGTACGGATCTCAAACTGTTCGCGAGACTTCTTGTCCACATGCGGCGAGCGCAGCACGGTATAGCGTCCGATGCGAGTGGGAAGAGGAATCGGACCAGAGACAACCGCGCCGGTGCGTCTGGCGATTTCCACGATCTCACCGGTGGATTGATCCAGGGCCCGATGGTCATAGGCTTTGAGCCTGATTCGAATCTTTTCGTTATTCATTCTTGCTTGCCGCCTACTCGATAATGTCGGTAATCGTGCCGGCACCGACGGTGCTGCCGCCTTCTCGGATGGCGAAGCGTAATCCCTTCTCCATCGCGATCGGCGTGATCAGGTTGATCTGCAACGAGACGTTGTCTCCCGGCATCACCATCTCCGTCCCCTTCGGCAAATCCACATCCCCGGTCACATCCGTCGTCCGAAAATAAAATTGCGGCCGATACCCGTTGAAGAACGGCGTATGTCGGCCCCCCTCTTCCTTCTTCAGGATGTAGGCCTCCGCCTTGCACTTCGTGTGCGGCGTGATCGTTCCCGTCTCCGCGATCACCTGCCCGCGCTCCACATCGTCCTTGTCCGTTCCTCGCAGCAGCAAACCCACGTTGTCTCCCGCCTGACCCTCGTCCAACAACTTCCGGAACATCTCCACGCCCGTCACCACCCGCTTGACCGTCGGCCGGATCCCCACAATTTCCATCTCCGTCCCCACCAGGATCTTCCCGCGCTCCACTCGGCCCGTCACCACCGTCCCCCGTCCACTGATCGAGAAGATATCCTCGATCGGCATCAAGAACGGCTTGTCCACATCCCGCTCCGGCATCGGGATATACGTATCCACCTGGGACATCAGCTCCACAATCTGCTTCGCGGCCTCTTCGTCGCCTTCCAGCGCCTTCAGCGCACTGCCTGCCACCACCGGAATGTCGTCCCCGGGAAAATCGTACGACGACAGCAGCTCCCTCACTTCCAGCTCCACCAGCTCCAGCAGTTCCTCGTCGTCCACCAGGTCGGCCTTGTTCAAGAACACCATGATCGACGGCACTCCCACCTGACGGGCCAACAGAATGTGCTCGCGCGTCTGCGGCATCGGCCCATCGGCAGCCGAGACCACCAGCACCGCTCCGTCCATCTGCGCCGCTCCCGTGATCATATTCTTGATGTAGTCCGCGTGCCCCGGACAGTCCACGTGCGCGTAATGGCGCGCTTCGGTCTCATACTCCACATGCGCCACCGCGATCGTGATCCCTCGCTCCCGTTCTTCCGGCGCATTGTCAATCGAATCAAACGACCGCACCTCCACCGCATCATTCTGGCCCGCCAGAACTTGCGTGATCGCGGCCGTCAGCGTCGTCTTGCCGTGATCCACGTGCCCGATCGTCCCGATATTTACGTGCGGTTTCGTTCGCTCGAATTTCGCCTTCGCCATGACATCCTCTCCAGATCAGCGTATCTCTTGGAAGAGACTCGAAGCTGAGCTCTCAGGCTCTGCCAACAAGCCTACCCTGTGTCCTCAAAATGATTTCCTCAGCGACCTGCGGCGACAGTACTTCGTACCGTTCGAAGTGCATGCTGTAGCTCGCACGCCCCTGGGTAAGTGAGCGCACCACGGTCGCGTAACCGAACATTTCCTCCAAGGCAACATTGGCAGTAATCACCTGACTGTTACCTCGCGGCTCTAGATTTCCTACGTGTCCTCTGCGACTGTTCAGATCAGCGAGGACTTCCCCCAGATACGCTTGCGGCACCACGACTTCGATCTTCATCACCGGCTCCAGCAACACGGGTCCGGCCTTGCCGACCGCGTCCTTGAACGCCATCGACCCCGCAATCTTGAAAGCCAACTCCGAAGAGTCCACATCGTGATACGAACCGTCCAGCAAGGTCACCGTGATGTTCTGCATCTCGTAGCCTGCCAGAGTGCCGCTTTCCATGGCCTCTCGAACCCCGGTCTCCACGGGTGCGATGAACTCGCGTGGAATCGCTCCACCGAAGACACGATTCTCAAAGACGAACCCTTCGCCTTGGTTGGGTTCGACCCTGAGTTTCACGTTACCGAACTGCCCACGCCCCCCGGTTTGGCGGACATAGCGCCCCCGTCCTTCCGACGACTTCGTGATCGTCTCCTTGTAGGAGACCTGAGGCTTTCCGACATTGGCTCCGACACCAAAGTCGCGCAGCAGCCGATCCACGATGATCTCCAGGTGCAACTCGCCCATTCCGGAAATCAGCGTCTGCCCCGTCTCCTCGTCGGTGTGCGTCTTGAAGGTAGGATCTTCCTGCATCACCTTTCCCAGGGCAAAGCCGAGCTTTTCCTGATCCGCCCGCGTCTTGGGCTCAATCGCAACCGAGATCACCGGAGAGGGAAAGTCCATCGATTCCAGCACGATGGGATTGTTCCTGTCGCAGATGGTGTCGCCGGTGACGACTTCGCGCAAACCCACCGCAGCTGCGATATCACCTGCCCAGACCTCCGTGATATCCTCCCGCTTGTTGGCATGCATCTTGAGCAGCCGACCGATTCGCTCCTTGCCCCCTGAAGAAGAGTTATAGACACTGGAACCTGATTTGAGCTGCCCGGAATACACCCTCAGGAAGGCCAGCTGCCCGACGAAAGGATCCGTCATGATCTTGAAAATAAGGGCCGAAAACGGATCATCATCGGACGCATTGCGAATCGCAGGCTTTCCAGCCCCAACGTCGACGCCTTCGACTGGAGGAATGTCCAACGGCGATGGGAGGTAGTCGACAATGGCATCCAGCAGCGGCTGCACTCCCTTGTTCTTGAAAGCAGACCCACACAGGCAGGGGGTAAAGCGAAGGTCGCAAGTTCCCTTTCGGAGGGCCCGTTGCAGGTCCGCGACCGTGATCTCCTCCCCCCCGACGTATTTCTCGAGAACCCCGTCGTCGCCCTCTACCGCAAGCTCAACCATCTTCTCTCGCCACTGCTGGGCCTGCTCCAGATACGCCGCAGGAATGTCCGTTTCGTCAAACTCGGCTCCCACAGTCTCGGTCTTGTAGACCCGCGCCTTCATAGTGATCAGGTCGATCACCCCTTCGAATTCTTCTTCCTGTCCCAGCGGGATCTGTATCGGGACCGGAATCGCGCCCAGCTTCTCGGCAATCGAGACAACGGAGGCAAAGAAATCCGCTCCCGCCCGATCCATCTTGTTCATGAAGGCGATTCGCGGAACTTGATACTTATCGGCCTGGCGCCAGACGGTTTCCGACTGGGGCTCAACCCCTGCTACCGTATCGAACACAGCCACAGCCCCATCCAACACCCGAAGCGATCGCTCCACTTCGGCCGTGAAATCCACGTGGCCGGGCGTATCGATGAGGTTGATACGAGTATCCCTCCACTCGCAGGTCGTGGCCGCCGAGGTAATCGTGATTCCCCGCTCCTGCTCCTGAGCCATCCAGTCCATCGTAGCCGTGCCGTGATGAACTTCTCCCACCTTGTAGTTGATGCCGGTGTAGTAAAGAATCCGCTCGGTAGTCGTGGTCTTACCCGCATCGATGTGGGCCATGATCCCGATATTCCTGATGTTCGCGAGCGCGACTTCTCTGGGCACTTCTTCTTCTCAATTAGGCTCATGCCTAGGCTACAATCGGAAACGAACTCCGGCCCATCGTCTACCAACGGTAGTGAGCAAACGCACGGTTGGCTTCGGCCATACGGTGGACGTCCTGCCGCTTGCGCAGGGCCCCACCGCGATCAGTGGCGGCCTCCATGAGCTCGCCCGCCAATCTTAACGTCATGGTCTTTTCCTGCCGGCTCCGGGTGTAGTTTACCAACCATCGGATCGCTAGCGATGTCTGACGTCGGGAACTTACTTCTATCGGAACCTGATAGGTAGAACCACCTACACGACGAGATTTGGTCTCAACCATGGGTCGGACCTTATCCACTGCCTTCTTGAAGACCTTCATCGGATCCTCGCCCGTCCGCTCCTGGATCAAGTTCATGGCCCCATAAAAGATCCGCTCAGCCGCACTCCTCTTGCCCTTTTGAATAATCTTGTTGATGAACTTGGTGACCAGTTTACTGTCGTAAACCGAGTCGGCAAGAACAGGTCTTTTAGGGACTTCTCGTCTTCGTGGCATTCGCCGTGCTCCCAATGCAAAACAAGCTGCAAAAGGTGATCTCCAGTTGCAGCTTGCGAAGGGGTCGTCCTAGTTGCTTAACCTTTCGGCCTCTTGGCCCCGTACTTGGATCGGCTCTTCTGGCGGCCGTCCACCCCCGCCGTATCCAAAGTTCCCCGGACTACGTGGTATCGAACACCGGGTAAATCTTTAACACGCCCACCTCTAATCAACACAATAGAGTGCTCCTGAAGGTTGTGCCCAACACCCGGGATATAAGTAGTCACCTCAATCCCGTTGGTCAAACGCACGCGAGCGACCTTTCGAAGTGCCGAATTCGGTTTCTTCGGCGTCTGGGTATAAACCCGCACACAAACACCGCGTCTCTGCGGACAGGACTGAAGAGCCGGACTCTTCGTCTTGGGTTTGGCCTTGCTTCTACCTTTACGCACTAGCTGGTTAAATGTTGGCATAGTGTGTGGGCCCTTAATTCCTCAGAAACAAAAAAATGATGCCAATATAGGCATCATTCAGATCCACTCCGCCTACTCGAAGAGCCTGAGGATCTTAGCCTGATCCCCCATTCCTTGTCAAGCAGCGGAAACTACTATTATAAAACAGAGTTCCAGCGAAAATGATAGCCTCCCGATAGGAATAAGAGAAAACACAAGAAACAAGATACAAACAAATTCCAAGCTCCAAGAACCAAATCCCAAGAGGAAGACTTCCCATTTCCCCATGGCAGCGAGCGGTGGACTATGCCTTCCCGGAGCTTTGATCTTTGGAATTTGATATTTGTTCGTATCTTGTATCTTGGAATTCGGAATCCGGTGACTTCAAAAAATGCGCATCTGGATGACCCTGTACTCGCTCACCTACACCCTTCTCCTGATCCCCTGGATTTTCGGCTCCATCTATCGCTACTTTTCCCAGGGAAAGCGGATTCATCTGAAGCAACGAATAACACCGCCGGAGGTGATCCAAAGGCGGCCAGACGCACCCCAGGAATCCCGCATCTGGATTCACGCCGTCTCGGTTGGAGAGGTCAATTCGGTTCGTCCCCTGCTGAATGCTCTCAACCTACCCTCCTCCCAACTATTCATCTCTACCACTACAGACACGGGGCAAGCCCTGGCTCGTCAACTGTTCCAGGACCGCGCCCAGGTTTTCTTCTTCCCACTGGACTGGAGATGGCTCTGCCGGCGCTTTCTGCGTGCCATCCAGCCCTCCCTGGTCCTGATTGCCGAGACTGAGCTCTGGCCCGGCTTCATAAACAGCGCTGAAGTGCTTGGGATTCCGATCGTGATGGTCAACGGCAGGATCTCGGACCGTTCCTTTCGCCGCTACCGACGCGTCCGAGGTGCAATGCAACCGATCCTGGATGGAGTAGATCGCTTCTGCATGCAGTCGAACCAGGACAAGAAGCGCATGCTGGAGCTGGGAGCTCAGAAAACCCGAGTGCACTGGATCGGAAACCTGAAGTATGACTATGACCTCCCCCCAGCCGAGAAGAAGTTGGCAGCCGTCAACCTGGCTCGTCGCCTGCTGCAGTCCAGTCCGGAGAACCCGATCTGGGTCTGCGGCAGCACTCGCGAGGGGGAAGAAGAGCTGCTGCTACAGACCTACACTCAGCTGCGCCAGGATTTCCCTCAGCTGAAGTTGCTCATGGCACCGCGCCACCTGCACAGATCCGAAGTCATCGAGCACCTGCTCCAGGAGCACGCTCTACCCTATGCCAGGCGCAGCGACTTCGATCGGCTGAGCGAAGAGGAGCTGTTGGAACAGGACTGCGAGGTGCTCATACTTGACAGCATCGGTGAGCTTCCTTTCTTTTATGAGCTGGGTGACGTCATCTTCGTGGGGGGAAGCCTGGTAGCCACCGGGGGGCACAACATCATCGAAGCGGCCTATTTTGGCAGACCCATTCTGGTGGGACCCCACATGGAAAACTTCCGAGAGATCGCTGACACCTTCCTGGGAGCCTACGGGGCACTTCAGGTCCAGGACCCGGAACAGCTGACGGAGAAGATCCGAGACCTGCTGGGCGACGCCAAGGCTCGAGACTGGCTGGGGCGGAACGCCCGCAAGGTCATCCGCGACAACCAGGGTGCGGTGCAACGCACCCTTGAAATCGTCGACCAGTATCTGGATCGGTCCGGTGGGGCCAACTCCTTATGAGGTGGGTACTCTCCAAGCTCTATGCCCTCGCTCTCTTCCTGAGGATACGCCTCTATCGCAGTGGGATCCTGAAACGGAAGACGCTGCCACACCCCGTGATCAGCGTCGGAAACCTGACCGTCGGCGGCACCGGCAAGACTCCCTTTGTCCTTTACCTGGCCAGGCTCCTTCAAGAAGCGAGCTACAAGACGGTGGTCCTGAGCCGCGGCTACCGGGGCCGTGCCGAAAACTCCAGCCTGCTGGTCAGCGACGGCAGCAGTATTCTCTGCCAGCCGGCGGACTGCGGAGACGAACCCTACCTGCTGGCAACCAGGCTTCCCGGGGTTGCGGTTGCGGTTGGCAAGAACCGTCACCGGGTCGCTCTCGACAGGCCGGAGACTCGTGAAGCAGATGTCTATCTCCTAGACGATGGCTTTCAGCACGTCCAGCTCAAACGCAATCTGGACATCCTGCTCTGGGACGCGGCTGAACCCTTGAGCCGGCTCGAGCTGCTCCCGGCGGGTCGACTGCGCGAACCCTTCAAGGCCATTGAGCGCGCCGATCTCGTAGTCGTGACCCACGCCCATCTAAGCTTCGATTACGAGGAATTGGAGCGTCGGATCCGCCAACATAACAAGATCGCCTCGATCTCCTACTTCTACCACGATGCCACCGGAATCTACGACCTCAAGAGCGAAAAGACCTATCGGGTGCGGGAGTTTTCCGGCAAACCCGTGATCGCCCTGGCCGCTATTGGAAATCCAGGGGTCTTCATCGAAGACCTGGCACACTATCAGATCGAGGTCGTCGATCGGGCTCTCTTTCGCGATCATCACAGCTTTAGCCAGGAAGAGTTAGACAAAGTGCTCAAGCGCATGTCGGAACTGAACGCCGCCGGCCTGATGACCACCGAGAAGGACGCGGTTCGTCTAAAAACACTTGATTTCCCGGAAGACCAGATTTTCGTCTTCCAGATCGAGTTCCGCCCCGAGGATGAAGACAAGTATCGGAAATCGTTCCTTTCAGAAATGGACAACCCCTTGAAGCCCCACTAGTTGAAGCCGCTGCTACGGCTTCAACTAGTGGGGCTTCAAGGTCCCAAGTCCCAAGGTACCAATTCACAAGAAAGGTCCCAGATCACAAGTTTTGGGTTTTGCTCTGCGAGTTCGGGCTTCTTCTTGTACCTTTTTCTTGTACCTTGGTTGTTGTGATCTTGGTGATTGGGAATTCTTTCGTGGTTTGGGGCCTTGGGACTTGGGGCCCTTCTTGTGAATTGGGGCCTTGGGACTTGGCTCCTTGGCCCATGGGGTTCTCCCCATGAGCCGCATATTGGTGCGTTCCACCAACTGGATCGGGGATGTCGTCATGTCACTGGCGGCTCTCCGGGAGCTGAGGCGTTTGTACCCGAGTGCGCACCTGGCGGTGCTGGCACGGCCCTGGGTGGCGGCAATATATCAGGATCAGGGCCTGGTCGATGAGATCAGGATATTGGAGAGGTCCTCGTCGAACCCGCTGGATCTTCTCAAGGCTGCTGGCGGCTTGCGTGACTTCGATACCTCTATTCTCTTTCCCAACTCCTTTGGAGCGGCGCTCCTGGCCTTCCTGGCCCGGATTCCGGAGAGGATAGGGTACGCCACCGATTACCGTAGCCTGCTTCTTTCCCGGAGAGCCAAGCCGCGCATCCGCGAGCTGGAACGCCACCAGATCTTCTACTACCTGGATCTCCTGTACCAGACCGGGGTCTCCCCCACCGACTATCTGCACCAGAGTTCCATCCAACCCGACGTTCGACTGCAGGCCAATCCCCGAAGCCTGGAAGGTGCCGACTCCCTGATGAAAGACAGCGACATTGACAGCAGACACCCCCTCATCGCTCTCAATCCGGGCGCAAGCTTTGGTCCGGCCAAGCGTTGGTTTCCAGAGCGATACGCGGTTCTGGCCGATCGGCTGGTTCAGGAGGCGGACGCCGAGATCCTACTTCTGGGCTCCACTTCAGAGATGTCAATCGCAAGCCAGATATCCGAACAGATGAGCCGAAAACCCCATAATCTGGTGGGGCTGACCGACCTACCCACCCTGATAGGCATTATTTCGCGCTGCCAGCTCATGGTGGGCAACGACTCCGGCCCTATGCACCTGGCCGCGGCCCTGGGTATTCCTCAGGTCGCAATTTTCGGATCCACTGATGAGAAGGCTACCGGCCCCTTCAACCCGAGGGCGGTCGTCCTGCACAAGCACGTTGAGTGCAGTCCCTGTCTGCTCCGAGAGTGCCCCATCGATCTACGCTGCTTCGATCGGATTCAGGTGGATGAAGTCATGGAAGCTTCGGTGGGTCTGTTGAATCAGACGGTTTAGCTCCAACCTGGGGTTAGGCTGAAACTTGAACGATTCGTCGCACGTCTGAACGTCGCACGTCTCTCTTCCCCTGACAGTGCCCTCAGTATTGAGAAAGCGCTACTGCCTTCACCGTATGGAAGCCTGAAATGGACTTTCTGCAGTATCTTTAGAAAGATCGATCGAACGCAGCACCTGAGACGGGAATGAACACAGTTACCGGCAGCACCGAGTTGAAGACAGGATCTAACCCCGCATCAGCTGAGAAGCTGCGAAAGATTTTGATCGTGCGCCTGGGTTCGCTCGGAGACATCGTCCACAGCCTCCCCGCCCAACAACAGATTCACCGCCGATTCCCGAAGACTGAGATCCACTGGTTGACGGAGCCGCACTATCTTTCCCTACTCCGGACGGTCCCGGGGATCACCCGGCTCTGGGCTGCAGACACCAAGGGATGGCGCAAACGACCTTCCACCAGCCCTAAGATCGTCCCACTGATCCTCTCCTTGCGCGGCGAGGAGTTCGATCTCGTCCTGGATTTCCAGCGGCTCATCAAGTCGGCGTTCCTGGCCAGACTCTCGGGTTCCAGGCGAGTCGTGGGATTCGCCAGGGAACAGTGCCGGGAGCCAGACGCCGCCCGCTTCTACACCGAGACCGTCAGGCGACAGGGCAATCCTCATTGTCACGCCATCGAGAACAATCTCGACCTGGTTCGGTTCCTGGGCTGCGATGAAAAGGCGGACGGCCGAGTCCCGTTCCAGGTACCCACGGAGGCCGGAGGCTACATCGACGCCCAGCTGAGCAAGAACAACGCTGAACAGCCGGTGCTGATCAACCCGGGAGCCGGCTTCGAGACCAAGCTCTGGGGCGCTTCCAACTACGCTCAGCTTGCGCTCCAGCTCCGCCGCCAGCTGGATCTTCCCGTGGTGTTCACCTATGGACCTGGGGAAGAAGGCCTGATCGACGAGATCCGGAAGGCATCGGCACCAGAAGTTGTGATCACTTTTCCCACCGATCTGCTCCAATTCGCGGCCCTCTGCCAACGGGCAAGGTTGATGATCGCCGGGGACACCGGGCCGCTGCATCTGGCGGTAGCCCTTGGAACTCCTACGGTGTCTATCCTCGGACCTTCGCCGGTGTGGCGAAACGCCTCCTTCAACCCCGAAGACAGCACGGTGAAGCGCTATTTGTTCTGCTCGGATTGCAACAAGCGGAAATGCGAGGAGTTCATCTGTATGAACATCCCCGTCTCCGAGGTCTTCAAGGCGGCCAAGCGCCGACTTGCCCTTCCCCTCGCGCCGTCAAGGTCATGAATATGCAAGCTGGATCGAGGGATGGTTCTGACCGTTTCCGCCTCCTGTGCACATCTATTCAGTAGATGATGAAACGTTCGAGAAACACCGTCTTCCTGCTACTGCTCGCGGGTCTCCTCCTCTGGGGACTGATGCACGCCCGCGACAAGGGAGGGGTCATACCGCTATTGATCAAGGGCCAGACCTACACCGCGCCCTTTCAATCGGGCGAGAGGCTGCGCTACGAGGTGAACTGGAAGCCGCTCTTCATACTTCCGGCCTTCAAGGCGGGAGAGATCAGCTTCGAGGTTGGAGAGTCACAATACGAGGGCAGACCCGCCTATAACATCAGCATGGATGCGGTTTCTGCTGGGCGTTTGATCGAAGTCGCAAAACTGGAGGTAAGGAACCGTTTCGAGTCCATCATCGACAGCAAGAGCTTCCAGTCCTACCGGATCCTCAAGAAAACGAGGCAGAGCAAGCGCAAACGAGACATGCTCACCGTCTTTGACTACGGGAAGAACTCTACCTGGCTGCGAGAGCTGGATGCCGGCACAGATCCTCCCAGGCAACTTCGAAACCGGAACATACCGGGAATTCCGGGACCATTGACCGATGTAGTCTCTGCCTTCTACGCCGTCCGGGTGCACCGTCTGGAAACAGGCCGCAAATACACACTCAACCTCAGCGACAACGGCAGAGTTGGAGAGATGCGGGTACTGGTGCAGAAACGGGAGAAGGTGGAAACTGGAATTGGAAAGTTCGATGCATTCAAGCTGGAGGCCCACGGAGGAATCTTCTCCGAGGGGCGCAGCCTACGCATCTGGTACTCGAGAGATCGATATCGGATCCCCGTCAAGTTCGAGGCCGACGTCAAATTCGGGACCGTTTTCGGTGAGCTGATCCAGCTCGAAACGGGATCGATGGGGAGAGGTCTGATCCGCGTCAAGTAGTCTCCTCTCCTTTGGTCAGGTAGAAATACGACGCGCGCAGCCGTAGGCGGAGAGTTTCCGGCACGCACCCTTTCGGTTGTGCGGCGGGTTCCTAGCCCGCATTTCTCATCGCTTGTCGTAGCGAGGCGCCGCAAGGGCCCTCCTGGCAAGGCTTGCGACCGAGGCCCCCGCAGTCGTACTCGTGCAGTACGTCGAGGAGGCCGACGGAGCGAAACACAGCCAGGACGGATGATTGCGGCGACGTAGTAGACCAGCGATGAGAAATGCGGGCTAGTTCCACCCTAGCTCACGTTTCCGCAAGCCCCCTTTGTCATCCCGGACGGTCGGATTTCCCGAGTCCGGTTGGCGACCACGACTTTCCTCCCACGGTCTTCCCTTACCCAACGAGGCTTAAGCGCTCGCTCGCATTCACCCCTCTCGGGTCCGGTTTGCCGCCGGTCTCGACAAAGCTTGCCCTGTCACCGCATTCTCAGGTACTGAGCCCTGGGCGGTGGGCGCTTCCTTGCCCGTCATGGCCGAGAGTCCCTTCGCCCTTTCCGGGTATTACCCTTCCAGGAGCCGCCTCCAGGCGGCTTGGGCCGGCGTTACCCGACCGTCTTCGCTCCTGCGGACTCATGCGCCAGACCGGGATGCTCCGTGGGCCTTCGCTCTCGCTCGGTCCCTCGGTCTTCGCAGGTTGCTGCGAGCCCCTGCTGCAAACCGGCCCTTCCCGACATTATCTCTGCAATCCTTGCCCAGGTGCCTGGACCCCTACCCGGCGGCGATCTCCCGGTGCACTTGCTCGTTTCTTCCCGGGAGACGTCGGCCTCACCTCACAAAGGACAGGTTCGGCTCGCCAGACAATCCCTGCATGGCAACTTCCACAGGGGGCTTATTTCCGGGCTGCAGTCATTCACTCATGTTCAGGCTCCCAGACTCGCTAGGCCTCCAGGTTGCTCCCGCCGCTTCCTTCGAAGGGCGGCCAGGCCGTTTACACCGCGCATCTCTCGGTTGGTTACCTGCCCCGAGCTGCGGTATCGCTACGTGTGTGAACGAACAATTCACACGGCTGGACTTTCTCCAGCTGGATTGCAGCCTTGTCGGCTGCTCCCCTTTGCCTCTGCCCTTCTCCTTGCCCTTGCCTACGCTTGAGTCATTCGCCCATTTTTCTGGTTGGCCCAAAAACGCGAGCGCACTCGAGTTTCGGGAGTTATCGTTGCGCAGAGGTAGAGACAAAGGCAGAGGCAAAGGCAAAGGCAAAGGCAAAGGCAAAGGCAAGGGCAAGGGCAAGGGCAAGGGCAAGGGAATGATAGAATGGCATTGCTAGCAAGTCGGGAGGGTGATCGCCGCCCAAGTGTAATGCTCGGGGGGAGGAAAGTCCGAACACCATAGGGCAGCGTGCTTCTTAACGGGAAGGGGGGGTGACCCTACGGAAAGTGCCACAGAAAACATACCGCCCGGGAAGGCAACTTCCCAGGTAAGGTTGAAAAGGTGGGGTAAGAGCCCACCGCTTCGATGGTGACATCGGAGGCATGGTAAACCCCACGCGGTGCAAGGCCAAATAGGCTCCCCAAGGGCTAGCCCGGCCCATGCTCGTCGTCTTCGGACGGCGCAAGGCGGAGCGGGTAGGCCGCCGGAGGATTGAGGCAACTCAATCCCTAGAGGAATGATCACCACCTGCAAAGGTACAAAATTCGGCTTACATCCCGACTTGCTGGCACCTGCTCCTCTACGGCAAACTCCGTCGAGGCTGCCACACGGGATAGTCCTGGTTGGCAACCGAAAGAGCTAGTCCATGCCGATCCCCGCTGCATCCCCTGAACTCGAGTACGAGGGCGGCCTGACCGACATCGAAGGAATCCGTGTCGGACACGCCACCGATCCTCGGCGGCCCACTGGCTGCACCGTGGTCGTGGTCGAGAAGGGCGCGGTTGCGGGCGTGGACGTCCGGGGCTCTGCACCAGGCACCCGAGAGACTGACCTGTTGGATCCTGTCCGTTCGGTTCACAAGGTCCACGCCGTGGTGCTTTCGGGCGGCAGTGCCTTCGGCCTGGACACCGCCTCTGGCGTGATGCGCTATCTCGAAGAGAACGGCATCGGCTACCAGACCTCGGTGGCGCTGGTCCCGATCGTCCCTGCCGCCATCCTGTTCGATCTGGCCGTGGGAGATCCGGCGATTCGCCCCGGACCCCAGACCGGTTACGACGCCTGTTCCGCTGCCGACTCGGGACCGATCCCAGAAGGCAACGTCGGAGCGGGAGCCGGAGCCACGGTCGGCAAGCTGTTGGGACACGAGTACGCCATGAAAGGGGGTCTGGGCAGTGCAGCCATCCGGGCCGGCGACCTCACTGTCGCCGCCCTGGCAGCAGTGAACGCGGTCGGTGACGTCGTAGACCCAAGAACCGGATCCATCCTTGCCGGAGCCCGTGCTCGAGACGGCCAGGGGTTTGCCGACACGGCCAGCGCCCTACGGAGCGGGCCTCCAAAGTTGAGGCGGGGAGGCATCGGCGAAAACACGACCCTGGCGGTGGTGGCAACCAACGCGGCTTTCGACAAATCAGGCATGACCAAGATCGCGCAGATGGCGCAGGACGGTTTTGCGCGCTGCATCAATCCTGCACACATGCCCTTCGACGGCGACACGGTCTTCGCACTCTCCACCGAGGCCCTCACTGGTTCCGACCTGGGACAGGTAGGAGCCCTCGCAGCGGAAGTCACTGCCCGAGCCATCGTCCGAGCCATCTTGCAGGCGAAGAGCATTCCCGGGTATCCCTCCCGCTCCAGCTTCAAATGATCGAACCGGCCGATTCGGTCAGATGCTCGCAGAAAGAGCCGAAGCAGTTTCTACAGCAGCGGCGCGACTGAAAAAGCATCCTCGTCAAAGTGCTCCAGGATTTCTGATAGAATAAACGCCTCGGTGGGGACGTAGCTCAGTCTGGAAGAGCACCTGAATCGCACTCAGGAGGTCGAGGGTTCGAGCCCCTTCGTCTCCACCACAACACAATCTCTAGAAATCGATCATCGACGAAGGCCACGGATCTACGACTGGGCGGAGAGCCAGTACTTCGACCTGGGTAGTGTGGACAACCGGGATGACTACCTGCGTGCGAAGGAAGTGCGCCTGACCGATGACCTGCTTCGAAAATGCAGAATCACCAACGCATGGCCTGATCCTCCCTTTTCCAGGTTTTTCATATTTTTTGCGCCCCAGCGGTCATAGAGTCATCTCTATATCTGTTCGGGGAGGAGAGGGGGTATTCTCGTGTCAGCAGAGAACAAGGGTCTGGTTCGCCGATTGTTTCAGGAAGTGTGGAACCGTGGCAACCTTGCCGTAGCCGACGAAATTCTCGCTCCTACCTATGTCAGCCATGGCGATGCTCCCGATGTTTTTTCGGTGGGAGTTCCCGCCTTTAAGCAGCGGGTCAGTGGCGTGCTCTCCAGGTTTGCAGGCCTGGAAATGACCCTACAGGACCTGATCGCCGAGGATGAGAAGGTCGTGGCCCGATGGTGTAGTCGCGCCACTGTCGAACGGGTGCGGCAAGACGGCGCTCCTAAAGGCCGAATTCTCAGGATGTCCGAGATTGGTATCTTCCGGGTCGATGCCGGCAAGATTGCAGAATCCTGGGGTTCTCCCTTCCGGCCAATCGACGACCTGCTAGTTGAAACGGGGAAGGTCCTCGCCAGGGCCCTGAAGCCGCGGCCCAAAGAAGAGTCGATTTCCTTTCCGCCCTCCTGATCGGCCCCCTGCCTGAGCCCTCTGCCTGGAGCACTTCTGATACCGAGCTGCACCGGGAACACGGATGTTAGAAGCACAGAGTGAGATAGAGCGCGGTCTGGTGATCTTCGACGTGGATGGCACTCTGTGTGATACGACTGCAGTGGACGAAGAATGCTACCTCAAAGCTTGTCGGGAGGTCCTCGTCTTCGATCCCGAGACGATCGATTGGATCGATGCTCCTCAGATTACAGATACCGCCATCGTGCAGTGGCTGTGGAGCATGTGCCTCGGCCGCCGGGCTAACCTGGAGGAGGTATCTGCGGTCCAGAATCGTTTCGTCGAGCTGCTCAGCCGGGCATCGGTCCAGTCGCCGAATCGATTCCGGGCGATAAGCGGCGCTCCGGAAATGCTTGGAAGCCTCCCGTCATACGGGTGGAAATTAACCGCCGCGACCGGGGGCTGGCGAACTTCTGCGGTACTCAAGCTAAGAGCCGCTGGGATCCCAGCTGAAATCCTGGGTGCATCGTCGACCGACTCTCCTGATCGGGCTGAGGTCTTCCGTCTTGCAGCCTCCCGGGCAAGTCTGCCTGATGGAGAAGCACAGCCCACCGTCCTCGTGGGTGACGGTCTCTGGGATGTTCAGGTCGCTGCCAAGCTTGGCTTTCGATTTGTCGGGATCAACTCCGGGTGTCAGGCAGACCGACTACGCCAAGCGGGAGCCCAGACAGTCATCACCGATTTCGCGAACGTCGGCAGATTTGTGGAGGCGCTTGAGGACTGCCGCGTCCCGCTACCCTAGCCCGGATTTCTCATCGCTTGTCGTAAAGAGGCGCCGCAAGGGCCGTCCTGGCAAGGCTTGCGACCGAGGCCCCCGCAGTCGTACTCGTGCAGTACGTCGAGGAGGCCGAGAGAGCGTAACACAGCCAGGAGGGATGTTTGCGGCGACGCAGTAGACCAGCGATGAGAAATGCGGGCTAGGCTAAGACCTTATTTACGGGCGTAGCTTTGGCCTCCAGGCCGAAGTCTTTTTCTTCCAAGCCCTTGGCTCGGGACGGTGGCCTGGAGGCCACCGCTACGCGAGTGCAGGTCGAAGGTCGCCACTTCGGCTGGACCTGAAGTGGCGGTCAGTTCTCGATGATATTCTCGCTGCTCGTAGAATCAGGAAGGACCAATTGCCTATCGCCCGACGCGCCAACTACAAATGGTGGGCCTTCTCGGCTATCGCAACCGGGACCCTCGCTTCGGTCATCGACCACGGCAGCGTCAACATTGCACTGCCCTCCATCGCGCGGCATTTCGGCACCGATCTTCCCACCGTGCAGTGGGTCGTCATTGGCTATGCGCTGACCATCAGCGCCCTGCTCTTGCCGATGGGGCGGTTGGCGGACTTGATCGGACTCAGGAAGATGTACCTGCTGGGTTCTCTGGTGTTTCTCCTGGGTGCGTTGGTGGCTGGCTCCTCCTCCAACTTGTTGGTATTGATCCTCTCCCGGATTCTTCAAGGCAGCGGTTCCGCAATGACCCAGGGGACCGGTCTGGCCATCGTCGCCGGCGCTTTCCCGGAAGGTGAAAGAGGCAAGGCCATTGGATCCATCATGACGATCGTCGGAACCGGTGGAATCGCCGGCCCGGCGCTGGGAGGCTTCCTGGTGGGTGCAATAGGCTGGAGATGGGTATTCTTCGCACCTATTCCCCTGGTTGCCGTCGGGGTCGTGGCCGTTCTGGCGATTCTTGATGACCGTCGCCTGGTCCCCGCCGAAACCGACAGCCATCGATCCGGTTTCGACTGGTTCGGAGCAGCTCTCTCCACCGGCATACTGATGGTCTTCCTGCTGGTAGCAAGCAGCGGCCGCGCCTCCGGATGGATCTCCCCAGCCATGCTGGTTGCGGTGTTCAGCCTGGTAGCCCTCCTAACCACCTTTATCTGGTGGGAGCTCCGCTGCTCCAGTCCGATGCTGGACCTGAGATTATTCAAGAGTCGGACCTTTTCTTTTGGAGTCTCCGCCAACTTCCTCAACTTCTTCGGCAGCTCCGCCATTCTGTTTCCGACGCCTTTTTATCTGCAGCAGGTGCTTGGATATAGCGCCGCAGAGTCAGGCCTCGTGGTGGTACCCAGCGCCATCTGCCTGGCCGTCCTGTCACCTCTGGCCGGCCGACTCTCCGACCGCTACGGCTGGCGACTCTTCACCGTAGGAGGACTGGCGCTGGCAGCCACAGGGTTGTTCCTCCTGTCGCGGCTCGACGAGGGATCCTCACTTCCGCTGGTCGTGCTCGCGATGATGTTCCAGGGTGCGGGAATGGGTGTCTTCTACACCCCCAACAGCAGTTCCATCCTGAGTGTAGTGGAACGGGAGAGCTACGGCGTCGTGTCTTCCTTCCTCAATCTAGTGCGAAATGCCGGCAACCTCACCAGTATCGCCGTGGCGACGGCTATCGTTACAACGACCATGGCAGACCTGGGGTTTGAGCCCAGTCTGGAGATGACACCAGCAGGTGGTGCCGTCGGAGTCAGCCACGCCTTCATTCTGGGGATGCAGAATAGCTATTTGATGATGATGGGTCTGCTATTGGTGGGGATGGCTGTTTCGATCTTTAAGTTTGAAGAAAAGCACGTCGCACGTCTGAACGTCTGAACGTCGCACGTCTCTAAGTCGGCAGCACACAGCTTTGGACCTGACAGCGGCGGAAACCTGAAGGCCCGAAAACCCATCACCGGTGCCCCCTAAGCTGAAACTTCATCGGCTAGGAAGTCGTGCAAGAGTTCATCGAACCGAGCCCTGACTGTTTGTAGGACGGGCACTCCTGCCCGTCGCCGTCCTTGACGGGCAAGAGTGCCCGTCCTACAACCAACACGGTGCTATCGATGTCGCGGTAAGAGACAACCCTGTTTCTTTCTCGAATGGGGCCAGGGCTTCCTGGAGGCGCAACTGACCTGAGACGTGCGACGTTCAGACGTTTCGACGTGCGACGTGTTTTTCAGGCGAGGATCTCTTCGACGACTCTTGCCGGGTATTGATCGGTTAGGCGTTCGTCGAGACCGTGCCGGTTGTAGACCAGGTCACGGAAGTTCATTCCTAGCAGATGCAGCAGGGTGGCGTGGAAGTCGTGGACGCTGACTCGCTGGTCCGCGGCCTTGTGGCCGATCTCGTCGGTGGACCCGTGGACGTGGCCTGCCTTGACCCCGCCGCCTGCCATCCAGAGGCTGAAGCCGTCGGGACCATGGTCGCGGCCGGCGGCTCCTCGATCCCGATTCACCTGCGAGAGGGGCATCCGTCCGAATTCTCCGCCCCAGATGACGAGGGTGTTCTCGAGTAGTCCGCGCCGCTTCAGATCTTTGATCAAGGCCGCGCTCGGCTGGTCGGTCTTGGCGCAGCTGTAGGCCAGGCTCTTCTCCAGGTTGTGGTGGGCATCCCAGATCTGCCCCTCGATGAAAACCTGCACGAAGCGGACTCCACGCTCCACCAGTCGGCGAGCCATCAGGCAGCGCTTCCCATAAGACGCCGTAGCCTCGTTGTTGAGGCCGTACATCTCCCGAGTCGACTCATCTTCCTTCGAAAGATCGAGAGCATCGGAGGTGGCCAACTGCATGCGGGCTGCCAATTCGAAGCTGGCGATGCGGGCGTCCAGCTCGGGCCTTCCCGGCCGTGACTCAAGATGGGCTCGATCGAGACGCCGCAGCAGGGCTCGCTCCGCCGCCACCAGATCGCTGGGCAATTCCCGCCGGGGATTCAGATTCAAGACCGGAGGACCCTCAGATCGGAAGCGCGTCCCCTGATACACCGGAGGAAGCCAGGCGGACTGCCAGTTCTGACCCCGGTTGATGGGCAATCCCTTGGGATCGTCCAGCACCACATAACCGGGGAGATTCTGATTCTCGCTGCCCAGGCCGTAGACCACCCAGGAACCCAGAGAAGGACGATTGGGCAGAACTCGCCCCGAGTGCATCAAGTAGAGTGCCGGTTCGTGATTGGAGTGCTCGCCATACATCGAGCGGACCAGGGTGATGTCGTCCGCGACCTCTCCCAGATGAGGAAGCAGTGAGGAGAACTCCATCCCGGATTGGCCATGCCTCTTGAACTCGTAGGGCGAGGGAAGAAGCCCTCCTACTTCGTTGGCGAACTCGATCTGGTTGATGATGTCCCGGGGAGCAGCAGATCCCGCCAGTCTCTTGAGCGCGGGTTTCGGGTCGAACAGATCGACCTGGCTGGGCCCACCATTCATGAACAGGTGGATGACCGATGTAGCCCGTGGTTGGAAGTGAGGCGTGCGGGCCTTGAGGTCATAGGTCCGGACACCGCCGGCCGCCAGGTCACTGGACAGCAAAGTGGCCAACGCCGCGCCATGCAGGCCATCGCCCAACCGCGAAAAAAACTCTCGCCGGCTGAAGCCATCGCTGTCAGTGAATCGCTGCATTGCTTGATCTCTCCATTCCCTAGTCAATATAGGAGAACTCTGCCGAACTGAGAAGGGCGTGGCTAAGGGAGCTCAGCGCTGACCACTCCGCGGTGGACCGTCTTGGGGCTTCGTCTCTTTGAGCTTCCAGGTATCCCACCCACTTTTCGGCCAGATCGGCCAGGGAATCCAGGGCCACCTGCACTTCCGCCGAAGTAGGGAGACGTGAGAGCGCCCTGATGTAGAGCTCTTCGACCTGCTGCTGGGGCTGCTCGGGAAAGGCGTCGATCAAGCGGCCAGCCAGGTGACGGGACAATTCGCGGGCCATGTAGCCATGCATGAGCTGAAGAGCCTGGGGTGCCACCGTGGAGTAGCGGCGCTCAGTACAGTTGGGCGCCATCTGGGGTGAGTCGAATAGGTCCAGGAATGTCATCGGGAGAAAGCGGCGCCTCTGAATATAGATGGCTCGACGACGACCCTTCTCGGATCCCTTGGCAATAACCTCGCCATCGGGTCTCTTCTCGACCTCGTCTGCGGGTCCAAATCTCCTTGGATCCAGACGGCCTGTGACCCTCAGGATGGCGTCGTAGAGGACCTCGGCATCCATCCGCCTCATGGACATGTGGGAGAGTAGCAGGTTGTCTGGATCCACTTCTGCGCCCTGGCTGAGCCGAGAGCTCTGACGATAGCCAGTCGAGGTCATCATCAGCCGGTGCATGGCCTTGATGCTCCAACTACTTCGGACAAACTCGTTAGCCAACCAATCCAGCAGCTCTGGATGAGTAGGGGGCGAACCCGAATGGCCGAAGTCGGCTGGAGTCGCCACGATTCCCCGACCGAAGTGGTGCATCCAGATGCGGTTGACCATGACCCGGGCAGTCAAGGGGTGCTCCTCATGGGTCAACCAGCGCGCCAGGGCCAACCGATTCCCGGTGGTGTCGTCTCCTTCTCGACGGGAAGCCGGCTGGAAAGGGGGCAATCCCTGGCGCAGCACTGCCGGGACTCCAGGATAGACCCGATCGCCGATGGAAGCGGCTTCACCGCGCTGCAGCAGATAGACCGGAGAAGGTTCCCCTCCCATGTCGAAAAGTGCCCGTACTGCGGGTTCGTCTCGCAGTTCTTTCTTGAGTTCTGCCAGGTCGGTTGTGTGCTTTTCCAGCTCTGCCTGGAACCCAGGATCCTGGGCAGCCACCTGCTGGTTGCTAGTCTCGAGCGTGTCCCTGAAGCGGCGGAAGAGATACTTCTGGGTCGGGCTCCGTTCCTGCTCCGGAACGGTCAGTAATTGCAGCAGATCCTTTCGAATCGACTCGGGAACTGCGGAGAGGTTTTTCTGCTGCAGTTTCTGACGCAGCGGCGCCGCCTTGGCTTCCAACGACTTCTCCAGCTGGTCGATCTGGGCCTGGATGGGAGCATTGAACCGACTGACCTCCTGCTTCTCGTTTTCCGGCGCAACCTTCAGGTAACGCTGCGTCGGGTCCAACCAGTCGTAGGGATCGTAGGAACTCTGGAGGATGGCGCTCAGCCGATAATAGTCCCGCTGAGTCAGGGGATCGTATTTGTGATCGTGGCAGCGAGCACAGCCCAGCGTCAGGCCCATGACCGAAGAGCTCAGGACCTTGATCTCATCGTGCACCACGTCCATCTTCTCAGCCAGCGATGCATTCGAAGGCGAGTCGGTCGGGTCGGATACCTGCCTCAGGAATCCAGTAGCCGCCAGCAGGTTCATCACCGACGGGGTAACCTCGTTTCCATAGTCGGCTAGCTCGTCCCCTGCCAGCTGCTCGGTCAAGAATCGGTCATAGGGCTTGTCCTGATTGAGCGAACGGATGACGTAGTCGCGGTAGCGCCAGGCATGCGGACGGAAATGGTCGGCGTGCTTGATACCTTCGGTATCTGCATAACCCGCCAGATCCAACCAGTGCTGAGCCCATCGTTCGCCGTAGTGGGGAGAGGCGAGTAGCCCGTCGATCATGCGCTCGTAGGCATCGGGCTGCCTGTCGTCGAGATAGGCCCTCGCCTGGTCGGATGTCGGCGGCATCCCTATCAGATCCAGGTGCGCTCTGCGCAGGAGCGTGTGGCGCTCGGCTTCAGTAGAAAAGCCGAGTTTCGCGGCCTCGAGTCTGGCCAGGAGGAAGGAGTCGATCGGGTTTCGGATACGCTGCTTGGCCCGCGCCTCAGGAACTGCAGGCTGCTTTCTTGGCTGAAACGACCAGAACTTCCGATCGCTTTCGGCAACCGCAGGGTCCTCATCCTCTGCGGCATCCCGGGGCGGATCGGAGGCAGCGCCAGCGGCAATCCAGCGCCGTAGCGTTTCTACTTCCGCCATCGTGGGAGGACGTACTCGATATTCGTAGAGGAGCTCGGAAGGCGGCATCTCCTCGTCGAGGATGCGTCGAAACAGGAGACTTTTTTCGGGGTCTCCAGGCACCAGGGCGGGACCCGACTTGCCTCCCTTGAGCCGCCCGGCGATGGTCCTCAGGTCCAGACCACCCTCCTGCTTCCGCTTTCCATGACAGACAGCGCACCTCATGAGGAAGATGGGAAGGACGTCCTTTTCACTGATCTGGACGGAAGCTACTTCTTGACCAGCCGGAGTGGCACTGTCGATCCACTCCCGGACGAGCTCGACCTCAGCCGGACTCAAGCGCTGATCCCCAGGAGGCATGGCTCCCGAGGCCACCTTTTGGATCAGGAGGCTGCGATCCGATGACCCGGGAAGGACGGCCGGCCCAGACTTGCCCCCAGAGAGAATCGAGTCCACCGTCCTCAGATCCAGATCAGCCTGGGGAGCAGGGTCCCCGTGACAGGCCAGGCAGTTGGCCTGGAGAATCGGCAGTACCGAGGACTGGAAACGTTGCTCCAAAGGACTCTCTGCTGCAACAGGGGTAACCGAGAGGAAAAAGACAAGCCAGATTTGCCCTAGCAGCGGGCAATGTTCGGGGATTGAGCCCGGTCTTTGAAACATCGATGAAGCAGCTTTGAGAAGCAACATCCCAGCTCACTTTCACTTGCCGAGGTCGACAAACAGGGTACCCGTCTCTTGAAGCTGAATCAATCTCGCTCCCTGGCAATCGTCTCCTCTCCTCTGAGAAGGGTGCAGCGAGATTCAAGACAGAACTGCTAGCCTTGCTGGCGAGACTTCACCCTGACGATTCTGTCTTCCTCCTGACACCAGGCCGTCAACCAGCCCCCATACACGCACCCGGAATCCAATCCCATGGTGCGAGTGCCGCGGTAGTATCCTCGAGCCGCCCAGTGGCCATGAACCACCAGTGTCTCTCCGTGGTAGAGGGAATCCCAGGGAAGACAGGCAGGCGGACAGGCTTCTGGCACACCCTTGTGAGAACACATCCTACCGTCCTTCCTACAACAGCGAACCGAGGTCGCAAAGGATACGTCCGCGCTCTGCAGCCAAGCGTCGCTGTGAGGAGGCTCGTTGATGCTCCCGGCGATATCGGGGAGGCTCCATGAGGGACTCAGCCCAGCATGGACAATCCAGCAATCAGGACCGTCTCCGGTTGAGGGTAAATAGACCAGAATCGGCAGGTTTCGCAGCCGTCCGAGTAGCTCCGCGGCATCCCCGGCGCCGAACAGCTGCTGCAGCGATTCCAGCCGCTTTGGTCGGGTACCTGAAAAGGAGAGGAGAGCACTGACTTCGTGGTTGCCGAGAATCGCTCGGCCCCCGACACTGCACCACAAACGCAGGACCGCCAGCGAATCAGGCCCGCGATTGATCAGATCGCCCAGGCACCACAACTCGTCTTGATGGGGATCGAAGCGTGTCTCTTTGAGCAGCTCGTCGAATTCGCCAAAGCAGCCTTGAATATCGCCAACTATCCAGCGCACGCAGCCTCCTGTCCAACAAGAACTGTGTCCCATCCGGTCGGCAGCCCGGATGTGACTGGGGAGCGTCATGCTAGAGTCGGATTTCGGACACGGAGGCCCGAAATGCGGCTGAAGTCCCGGTCGGCAGTCCACAGCTCACGAACCCCATTATGGATGCAAAGAGCAGCTACTCGAGCGTCATGGATCTGGGGTCCTGAAATCAAACCCCGCTCGATCAGCCGCTGGAGTTCAATCCAGTAGCCGGGCCCCTCCGCTAGCAAGACCAGACTGGGAGACTCCAACCAGGCCTGAACTTGCGACAAAGCCACCTCAACCGGGGTCGGTGGGGCGTAGATACGAGGGTGGGTGACGATGGCCAGAAACTCATGAAGACAAGGCCAAGGGATGGCCCAGGGCGCTCTTCCTTCAGCCAGTTCAGACAGGCTGATACTGGCCGGGCTATGCCACTCGGAATCCTCCCTATGAGCATAGACCAGGATGTTGGTATCCAGAGCGATCATCCACCGCGCCCGTCGTAGGCAATCTCACGAATCCGACTCCAATCGCCCTCCTTTAGGCCGGACTGAACCCCTTGCCCCTTGAAGCTTGCCTGTCGCAGCCGAAAACTCTCAGCGGATCTCCTTCCAGTCAATACCTCTCGCAGACCCGATTCGACCAGCGACTTGACTGTTGTCTTTTCCCGGGCCGCTACCCTCTTGGCCTCCTCCAGAAGAGAGTCAGCAATATCTATGGTTGTCTTCATATGGGTAACTGTATCAGCAAACCTGACGGACCTCAATTGGGCCTCTTTCAGAAACCGTATTAGCTGGGGCTAGTCGGACGCCGGCTCTACAGGAAGCACTGGCCCTATTCGAGAAACAAACTTCGGTTGTCTCTAGCCACGAGCATCGATAGCAGCGTGTCCGTTGTACGACGGGCAAGAGTGCCCATCCTACGAAGATCACGGTTGTGTCAACTGGAGGCTCTGGAATGATCTTCTCGTCAATGAAGTTTCAGCCTAGGCAATGATTTCTTCGACCACACGGCCGTGGACATCGGTCAGTCGAAAATCTCGTCCGCTGTATCGGTAGGTGAGCTTGGTGTGATCCAGGCCCAGCAGGTGGAGCATGGTCGCCTGTAGATCGTGGATGTGGACCGGGTTTTCCTCCGCCTTGAAACCGAACTCATCCGTATTTCCGTAGGTCATTCCCCCGCGCACGCCACCGCCGGCAAGCAACACCGAGAAGCCGTGGTTGTTATGGTCCCGCCCGTTCTGGACGGCCACTAGCCCTCCTACCTCGACCGTCGGAGTCCTCCCAAACTCGCCTCCGATCACCACCAGGGTCTCGTCTAGCAGTCCAGTCGATCGGAGATCGTGGATCAGGGCCGCCATCGGCTTATCCGATTGTTCCGTTAGCGAGCGCATTCGAAGGATGTCGTCGTGGGTGTCCCAGGGCTGGCTGTTGCCGTAGTAGACCTGCACCATGCGGACTCCCCGCTCGATCAGGCGCCGTGCGATCAGGCAACCACGCGCGAAATCCCCTTCCCCATACATCGAACGGGTGGCTTCGCTTTCCTGCCTGACGTCAAAGGCGTCCATGGCCTCGGCCTGCATCCGATAGGCGACCTCCATCGAGTGAATGGTCGCCTCGAATTCAGGCGCGGACCCATGACGCTCGATGTGAAGCTGGTTGAGCTGACCGAGTAGATCCAGCTGGCTTCGCTGCTGAGAGGACCCGGTTGTTGCGCTGCGCAGATTGGGAACCAGCTTCTCGGGGTCGGAATCGGTGTTCCTGATGTAGGTCCCCTGGTAGGCTCCGGGAAGAAAGGCGGAGGACCACAACTGGGGTCCTATCACGGGCAAGCCCGGGCACAAGACCACATAGCCGGGCAGGTTCTGGTTTTCGGTACCCAATCCATAGGTCAGCCAGGAGCCCAGCGAGGGATGCCCGGGAATCCGTTGGCCACAGTTGAACATGAACAGCGAGGGCTCGTGAAAGGGCATGTCCGTATACATGGACTTGATCACGCAGATGTCGTCGATACAGCCTCCCAGATGCGTAAAGATCTCACTGACCGGGATCCCACTCTCCCCTCGCTTCTTGAACTCGAACGGCGAACGCATCAAATGCCCGGTTCTACGCTCGGTCTCCAGATTGCCGGCAGGATAGGGCTGACCATCATACTTCTCCAGCATCGGCTTATAGTCGAACGAATCGACATGAGAGGGTCCGCCGTTCAGAAACAGGAAGATGACCTGCTTGGCCTTACCCGGGAAGTGCGCCGGCTTGGGAGCCAGCACCGACAGGGGACTTTGGGGCTGGGCCAGCAGGCTGGAGGCGGCGACCATACCGAATCCAGTGCCCACGCTTCGGAGCAACTGTCGCCGATCTATCAAGGCTCCTGGAGATTTCATGAATCTAGTTTATATACAGAAACTCGTTCGAGCTGAGAAGGGTCTGCGCATAGCGTGGCCAGGCATCGGATTCATGCTTCACGAAACTCAAGCCGATCTGCATTTCCTTCGGAGTCGGCGGTCGTCCGAAGAGGAGACGATAAGCCAGGGAAATCCTGGCCTGGCTTTTCGCACCCGCTTCGTCATGGAGGCGCTGCGAGAGTGCCCTCGACATGCGCGCGACCAGGTCGCTGTTCAGGAAGAAGAGTCCTTGTAGGGGGGTGTTGGTCAAGATCCTCTTGGGACTGCTGCTGTTGGGATTGGGAAAGTCGAACAGACCGAGCAAGTTATCCAGGTGCCGGCGGCTGATAAAGCCGTAGACGGTGCGCCGCAGGTTTGACTCGTCGTCGAGTTTGAAGGAGGCTCCCCCGGCCTCGAGATTGAGTTTTCCGGCGACCTGCAGAATGGAGTCTCGCAACGCCTCGGCGTCCAGACGCCGAGGACGATATCGCCACAACAGCCGACTCTCTGGATCGACCTTGTAGTTGGCCTCCGCAAATCGGCTGCTCAAGGCGTAGGTAGCGGAAAGCATGATCTCCCGGTGCATCGCCTTGATCGACCAACCATTCTCGACGAAACGAAGGGCCAAGTAGTCGAGCAGCCGGGGATGACTGGGACGATCGCCCATCCGGCCCAGGTTGCTGGGCGTCCGAACAATACCTTGCCCGAAATGATGCAGCCAGATCCGGTTCACCATGACCCGGGCCGTCAAGGGATTGTGGGGACTGGCAATTGCCTCGGCCAGCTCCAGGCGACCGCTACCCTGCGTAAAGGGCTGGGGCTCGGACTGGCTCAGTATTGTAAGGAATCTCCGGGGTACCTCCTCGCCCAGATTGTTCGGATTGCCGCGGATGCGAACCCTCTCGTTGGTGGGCTTCTCCTTGTCCGAAATCACGTGATAGAAGGGATACTTTTCCGGCATCGCCGCCTCGAGCTTCTCGACCCGACTCCTCAAGGTCTCCAGATGCGTCCTCCAGACACCTTCGAGGAAGCGATCAATCTTGTCCTCGCCGTAGTAGAGAATCCCGTTCTCGAACTTGATGGGAGCGGTGAACTCCTTGTCAAACGCCAGATCACGCCACAAAAAGTACTGGTCCCTTTCCAGTGAGAGCAGCTCGGTCTTTCCGATCTCCACCCGGCTCTTTCCGTGCGTCCGCCTTTCGTTCTCCTCGTCGACCTCCCTCTTGTCGCGTATCACAGAGATAACCAGGTTCTCGACCGAGAGGGCTATTTCCTCAATCTGATCCGGGGTGGAACCCGAGGCGAGCGCCTGATCCCACTGGTCAAGAAAAGGGTGATCCCTGGGAGATTCCGACAGGTATTTCACCCATCCCTTGAGAGTCTCAGGGTCCAGCTTCTGATGCTGAGCAACGCGGTCGAGCTCCTGACTTTGTTCAGAACTCAGAATTCTCCACGACGCCTGGATGTAGCGCGAGGTCTGGTGGGCGAGGGCCTCGATCAACCGATTGCGCTGGTTCGCTCGAAATTCAGCGAGGCCATCCTTCTCAGTCTTGAGTATCTCCTCCTTCTCCCGGTACCGCTTGACGACCCCTGCGCTGGACAGAGGGTGCTCGTCGATCTTGGCACTGTTGAAGACACCCAGGAGGGCATAGTAGTCCTCGGTTGGAATCGGGTCGAACTTGTGATCGTGACACTGGGCACAGCCCCCGGTGAGCCCGAGAAAGGTCTTGGTAGTCGCATCCACTCGATCGTCCTGAAACTGCGGACTGAGGGCGTAGAAGCCAAGCCCTCCCACGTAGTTCTCGCCCCGCCCGTCCAGGAGGTCTCCGGCCAGCTGTGCCTTGACGAACTGGTCGTAGGGAAGGTCCCGATTGAAGGCGTCGATGATCCAGTTCCGGTAGCGAAAAGCGTTCAAGTACGGTTCATCCTCGGTGGAGTTCAGCTTGTCGTCGGAATAACGGGCCAGATCCAACCAGAAACGCCCCCAGCGCTCTCCATATCGGGAGGAGGAAAGAAGACGATCCACAACCCGCTGGAAGGCCTCCGGAGACTTGTCTTCTAGAAAGGCACTGACTGCGTCGGGAGTCGGGGGCAATCCGATCAGATCGAAATAGGCTCGGCGCAGCAGCGTCCGGCGGTCCGCGGGCTCTACTGGATCGAGACCTTGGTTCTCTAGCCGAGAGAGCACAAAGTGGTCGATGGGGGATCGAACCCAACCCTGCTTCTTCACCGGAGGAATATCGACCGGACCAGGGGGTTGGAACGACCAGAAACTACGCTGCTCCGGACGGATCACATACCGACCTTCTTTCCTGGCAGCTCCAGGGGCGGGCGTATCTTCGGGCCAGACGGCGCCGGCTCTGATCCAGGTCACGAGATTCTCGATCTGGTCGTCCTCGAGCTTGCTCTGCGGGGGCATCTTCAGACGGTCATGGGTCTGCCGCACCGCCTGGATCAAGAGGCTCTGCTCGGGATGTCCCGGCACAATCGCCGGACCGGAGTCTCCTCCCTTCAGGAGCCCCTCGCGGGACTTCATCTCCAGACCTCCCATCGCGCTGGCGGTATGACAAGTGAAGCACCGGTCGGCAAGCAGAGGGCGCACGCTCATCTCGAAAAACTCAGCCGGATCTTCGGGCTGAGCTTCGATTGAGTTGCACAGGAACAGGGAAAGGAGCGCCCCTGCTGCGACAAAGGAGCACAAAGGTGAGTACCGGCCCACTCGTTTCCTCCTTTCCTCTGGAATCCCGATCAAAAGCAAGCTAGGCGGTGACTCGCAGTATAGCCAGTCCATCAGAACTCCGTCAACGAACCCCAGGATGGGACCGACCTCCAAGCTACGTGGTCGCTATCGAAGCCCCACCGTTGCCATAGAAGCTCCATCTGTACTAAGTTCAAGCCAGATGCAGAAAACTTGGTCTCTGGAGGAGTCTCTACAGACTCTACGCAAACACACCGGCATTGTGATTCCCGCCTTTGTGCCTCCTACTGTGGACGCATCTCTCAGCCGCCAACTTCTGGCGGATACGGTCCTAGGCTGTGTCCAGCAGGTGGATAACCCCACGTCCGTCTGCCTCAGTGTAGACGGAGAGAACTTCGGGAGGGAAATGGCCGAGGAGCTTGCCGGCCACTTTGGAGTCCTGGTCTCCTGGACGCCTGAAAATAAGGGAAAGCTCCATGCACTCCGAAATGGGATGGAGAGGATCTTCGCCGATTCCAGGCATCGCTACCTGGCAACGCTAGATGCAGACGGAGATCATTTTCCCAACGAGCTCGTCAATCTGCTGCGGGCTGCAAACCATGTCCAGCGATCGCGAGGGATCGAGAAGTTGCTGATCCTGGGTCGCCGAATCTCACGGCATCGTCCCATGGGATATCTGAGAGGGGAGCTGGAGGAATTGGCCGACCGAGTACTTCTTGACGCGCTTGCATATGACGCCACCCTCCAGGGACAGCCGTTGCGCCTGGAATACGCCACCAGCCTGGAGGAGTTTCCGGATTTCCACTCCGGCTTCAAGCTCTTCAGCAGAAGCCTGATCGGGGATGTCTTCCTGAAGGAACCGGTCTTCTGCGGAATGCCCCAGAATGCCTACTACAAACACGGCGTCGAGGCCGTGATGACCGTCGAAGCCATCAAGAGCGGCGCCTATCTGGTTGGAGTCAACCGCAGCACCCTGAATGAACAACCGCTCTCTGTCTTTGGACTGTTGGACCGAATCCGGATGACTTCGGACAAGATCCTCTGGCCTTGCCGTAGGCTCGAAGTTCCGTCTCATTTCGTGGTCCAGTGGCTAAGAAATCATATGGCGCGCCTACAGCTAGGGACTCTGGCGCCGCAAGGGAAGGACGAGCTGCGGCAGATCCGCGAATTGGTCCTGAAGGAGTTGGGGGCTCCCACGGTGGAGGATGAGGAAGGCTGGTGGGGTCCGCTCTTTCTCTAGGAGCCTGCGCGGTAGAAATGATCGTAGCGAGAAAGCGGGGAATCGAGGCCAGATTTTCTCGATTTCGAGATGCATAGTTGTTCTATTCGTCGAAAAATCGGGGAAATATGGGCCGATCCTACCGTTTTCGCAGTAGATCAGTTTCTACCGCGCAGGCTCCTAGCCTGCATTTCTCACCGCTGATCTACTACGTCGCCGCAATCATCCGCTCTGGCTACGACGTCAGAAAATCGAGGATCGGACCTGCCGGCGTCAATCCTGGTACGACCAGATCGGGATCATGCAAGCTCAGGGCGTCTACCGAAAAGGACCCGGTGGCTACGGCGATTGTCTTCGCCCCTGCCCTTCCCCCATGGGAGATATCCCGGGGAGTGTCCCCAATGACGAAGACCTCCTCGGGAGCAAGGGGAGCGATCAGTTCCGCTCCTCTGCGTGCGGCAATTTGGATCAGTTCGGTCCGGTCTTCAGCATCCGAGCCATAGCCCCCAAACGCGAAATACGAGCTCAAGCCAGCACGATCCAACTTCATCCGCGCGCCTTCCTGGACGTTTCCTGTCGCTACGCCGACCAGGAATCGGGAATCCTGAGCCAGGTCCCGAACCAGCTCACGCGCTCCCGGAAGCACGCGAAATCCCTCGCTGGCCTGAATCTCCTCCTCCAGAAATCCCAGATAGGTGGACAGCAGCTCCGTAGCCGAGTCCAGTTGCAATCCCTTCCGATCCAGTACCTCACGAACAATGTCCGGGTCGGTTCTACCCCCGACCTGGATCTCTTCCATGCCGTCATCGAGGTCATAGAGCGTCTGGAACGAGCGGTTCAATGCACGGGTCCCGGCGCCACCCGAGAGGAGAAGCGTTCCATCGATATCGAAGAGGATCAGCCGCATCGGAGGATTATAGCATCGAGGAGAGGGCGGTCCCGGCGAAAGGAAGTGCTCGGTCGCCGCAATCAGTGACCTGTGAGCTGCGACTTGTGACCTCTTAATAACTAGTAGACCTCAGGGTTCACCAGGTTTTCGGCTCGCGGACGGCGGCCGGCGAGCACCGCCGTCATGTCGGCGACAACGGTCTCGACAATGCGGTCCTGGGCACCGGGTGTCGCGCTCCCCACGTGAGCGGTCAGGACGGTCCCCGGATGTCCAAACAGCGGATGGCTGCGGTCCGGAGGTTCTGACGCGAACACATCGAGTGCAACGCAGCGCAGCCTCCCGCTTTCCAGGGCCTGGTAGAGAAGATCGTGGCTTTCGATCAGGGCGCCTCGGGCTGCATTTACCAGAATGGCTCCCTGCTTGAACTGGTCGATATTGCCGCGATGAATCAGGTTCTGGGTATCATCGTTCGCGGGAGCATGGAGCGTTACCAGGTCGGCGCCGTTCAGAAGCTCTTCGAGGGAAACAAATCGGACCCCCTTCTCGGAATAGTCCGCGGCTACTACATAGGGATCATGTACCAGGGCTTGCATCCCGAATGGCTTCAGCAGGTGCCAGACTTCTCTTCCGATCCTTCCAAACCCCACGATTCCGACGACAGACCCCTCTAAGTCCAGATTGGGGCTCTGATAGCGCTCCTCCCACTCCCCTTCGAGCACCACCCGATGCCAACCCATCAGATTCTTCGCCGCCCCCAGTATGAGAGCGAGCGTGTGCTCTGCGACAACCCGAGACATGGCACCAGGAGTGTAGACGACGGGGATCCTGCGCTGGGTTGCAGCGGCAATGTCGACGGTATCGTAGCCGACTCCAGAGCGCCCGATGACACGCAGGTCTGCTGCGGCAGAGATCATCTCGGCATCGATCACAACCGGTCCGCGAGCGACGAGGCCCACGACACCTGGCCCGACCTTCGAGGAGACGGCCGCGTGGGTGAAGGATTCACAAAACACCAAAGGGTGGGGACTGAACTGCTCCGCGACCCAATCGGGGAGGGGTCCGGTGGCAACAATGGAGTGAGTCTCGCTCATGTTGTTTCAGTCTGGCGGGAACCCGTAGAACTCATTTCCGTATCTGCTGATCTTGAGAGCATCTTCAATTCGTCTAGCGACAACGAGCAGGGTTGCCCGCGGCTCGAAATCCACCAGCAAGGTTAAATCGCGGGCTCGGAAAGGTCAATCTCGACTGCCGCTTCGTTCGGTCCTCACCTGGGCGGATTGGGGGTGGTACACTAGGCCTCTAGGAACCCCCAAAGATAATGAGAAGACTTGTCCTGGCGCTCGCTGTTCTTACACTGATGGCATCAGGAATGGCGACCGCATCGGAGGACACTTCCCCCTCGATCGAGGGGGAAGTGACACTGAAAGGGCGCATCGTATGCCTGTCTTCTTCAGACCGGACCGACAGCCTGGAAGTCGAGTGCGGGACCGAAGGTCTGTTTGCCCTCAGGACCCCAGAGGGCAAGGTCTACCGGTTCCTTCCTGAGGATGCCAAGACCGCTATGTTCCAGGATCCCCGGGTCCGTCAGCGGCTGCTGCAGATCAGGGGGCGCTTGACCTCAACGAACGCTCTCGAAATCATCAAGATTCAATCGCTACGGGAGGGCCGGTTGCACGATCTCTACTATCGCTGCGAGGTCTGCCACATCACCGCTTTCGACCCGGGTCCCTGCTGGTGCTGTCAGGACGACTTCGAGTTTCGGGAGACGCCGGCGGATGGGGACTAGATGAGACTTGAGGCAACTAGAATGCCGTGACACGTTTTCTGGGGTACTCTCTTACACCGAAGGCGTTATTGCGAGTAGCCCAGGGTTGCAATGCGAAGCGAGCTACCCTAGGTCTAGGTCGGTCAAGAAAAGGCCTTACCCTGAAGGAGTGATTGCCGCAGGGTTGCTCCCGACACATAGGCAACGTTTTGGCAATAACACTTTCAGTGTAGAAAAGACAGGGGCATTTTGAACCCAGGGTAGCTCGCTTCGCTCCGCATCGCCAACCCCGGGCCACTCGCAGTAACGCCTTCGGCGTAGGTGATGGCCCCCTTGAAGTGAGAAGAAGTTTCTTTCTCGTATGGGCCGGCTTGCAGCCAGCGACATGACTAGCCTGAAAAGGGGGAGTCAGAGACAGATTCGCTCAAACCCACGAGGAACCCAACATGCTCATCATTGATGCTCATCTCGACATCGCTTACAACGCCCTGGAGTGGAATCGGGATCTGCGACAGAGCATCCCGCAGATTCGCGAGTCCGAAGCGGGAATGGCGCAGAAGGGCCGCGGCCTCAACGTTCTGAACTTCGAGGAGCTGCGGCGAGGAAACATCGGGCTTGTCTTTGCCGTGATCCAGTGCAGGGTCGGCTCTCAGGGGAAGCGGTTCTCTGGTGTGCGAAACCAGGACATCGCCTATGCCCGGTGCCAGGGACACCTGGCCTACTACCGACAGATGGAAGCCAGGGGTGTGATGCGGCAGGTCCGGGACAGAGAGGGTCTGGACGCTCATCTGCAGCAGTGGGAGTCCGACCCGCAGTCCCCTCAAGGCTACGTGCTCGCCATGGAGGGTGCCGATCCCATTGTTTCCCCAGATCAGGTACCTCAGTGGTGGGATCATGGTCTGCGTGTGGTCAGCCTCTGTCATTACGGCGTCAGCCCCTATTCCCACGGAACCGGGGCTCCCGGAGGGCTGACACCCCGAGGAAGAGAGTTGCTCAAGGCCCTGGAAGAGGTGGGGATGATTCTGGACACCAGCCACCTGGCAGAAAAGGCCTTCTGGGAGGCCTTGGATCTATTCCAGGGACAGGTCCTAGCCAGTCATAACTGTTGCCGCAGCCTCTGCGACAATGATCGGCAAATCGACGATCGGCAGATCAAGGCATTGGTAGGGCGAGGAGCCGTTATAGGAACGGCTTTCGATGACTGGATGCTCTCTCCCTCATGGGACAGAGAGGCCATGGACAATAGCGACATCACCTTCGAAACCGTAGTCGACCACATGGATCATGTGTGCCAGCTGGCAGGCAACGCACGTCACGTCGCCATCGGGTCAGATCTGGACGGAGGCTACGGCAAGGAACAGTGCCCTGCTGATATGGACACGATTGCCGATTTACAAGGGATTCCGGCGATCCTGGAGCGGCGTGGCTACAGTTCCCAGGACATCGAGAACATCATGCACGCCAACTGGTCAAGATTGATCAGAGAAGCCTGGGACTAGACCGCGGGCACGGATTCGAAGAACTAGCTCGGATTTCTCATCGCTTGTCGTAGCGAGGCGCCGCAAGGGCCGTCTTGGCAAGGCTTGCGACCGAGGCCCCCGCAGTCGTACTCGTGCAGTACGTCGAGGAGGCCGAGAGAGCGTAACGCAGCCAGGACGGACGTTTGCGGCGACGCAGTAGACCAGCGATGAGAAATCCGGGCTAGGGCTCTACCCCACCCATCTGGTGTGGGGTAGAGCCGTTCATCAATCGCAGCTGTCCCTCATCACATCGTGACTGAAGCAACTGCGATGGTGGTGCCATCCATGGTGCCTTCCAGCGTCACCTTGTGGCCCACGTGCTCTTGGACCTTATCCGGGGAGTCCAGTGTGTAGACCGCCTTGTCCGACTCGCTGACGAAAACGATCGGTTGGCCACCCTTGACGCAGTTCTGGGCGCATCCGGCATGATCGTCGGTGGCCGCCTTCCCCGCGAGGGCGCACTTCTCGTCGGCCAGCCAGCCGGTCCACGTCATGGCTGCGCTCTCCATTGGCTTCTCAGCCGGGGGCTCTGCCGCTGGAGGCTGCTCGGCAGTCTCGGGGGCAGGAGCACCGCCACAGCCCACCAGGATCACAGCCACACCTAGCACAGCCAGAATTCTCATATAGAAACCCATGATCTTTTCCTCCTATAGAAGCGTGGTTTTCCAACACGCGTTGTAGTGGGTGTTCTTCATATACTTTACGCTTTGGACGGTGTCAAGAAGATTAGGTTCCGCAAGCTCTCCTTCTGGCCCCTGCCCTGACCTCATCTGGTGTGCATCGGGGCTTTCAACCAACACCTTCACCTATACGTTCAAACAGTGTGTAGATGGTTGCGGGCATGGGCACGGGCAAGGGCAAAGGCAAGGGTTGAAACAAGACACCCCATAGATGTAGGCATCCTGACAAGGGCATCTGCCAGACCGTATCGCGTTGAACGAAATCCGGCTGCGACTCGTCGAACTAAGGGGGTACATGATGAGCACACAACGAAGCATCGTAGCAAAGCAAGACCTGAGAAATCTGATCCTTCGAGATCGCGAAACAAACTCGAAGAAGACCTGGAGGGGCAGTTTCCTGGACTATCTGGAACTGATCCGGAAGGACCCGTCCGCTGCCGGATTGGCTCACGCCCGCATCTACGAGGTCATCATGAAAGCGGGATCCCGCCAGCTTCTCGAAACCGATGATCTGCGGGCAAAGCGACTCTACCAGGACGAGCCGGTACCGGTTTACGACTTCTTCCAGAAGGAGTTCTTCGGTCTCGAAAAGACTGTCGCCCAGATCGTTCGCTACTTTCGTTCCGCCGCCCTGAAAGGGGAAGAAAGCCGCCAGGTACTCTACCTCATGGGTCCAGTCGGCTCGGGCAAGAGCTCCCTCATCCAGAAGATCAAATCAGGACTCGAGGACATGGGGCCTTTCTACGCCATAGAAAACTGTCCCATGCACGAGGAGCCGCTCCACCTCCTCCCCCGTCATCTCAGGCCCGCCTTCGAGGAGATGTTGGGTGTTCGAATCGAAGGAGATCTGTGCCCCATCTGCCGAACGCGGCTCAAGCAGGAGTTCGACACCCGATATGAAGAGATGCCGATCGTCACCCGCGAGTTTTCCACCCGCAGTCGCGTCGGCATCGCGGCTGTTCCACCGGTTGACCCGAACAACCAGGATACATCGGTGCTGATCGGGTCCGAAGACATCTCCAAGCTGGACCTCTACTCTGAGGGCGATCCCCGGGTGCTGGACCTCGACGGCGCTCTCAACGTCGGCAACCGAGGCCTGGTCGAGTTCATCGAGGTTTTCAAAAACGAAATCGAGTATCTGCACGCCATGATCACGGCCACCCAGGAGAAGGTAATACCCGCTCCCGGTCGCCATGGCATGATCTACGTCGATACCGCTATCGTTGCCCACTCCAACGAAGCCGAGTGGCAGAGATTCAAATCGGACCATACCAACGAAGCTATCCTGGACCGAATCGTGGTGGTGAAAATCCCTTACAATCTCCGGCTGTCAGAGGAAGTCCGGATCTACGAGAAGATGATCCGGCAATCAGATTTCCGGGTTCATGTGGCTCCGCACACGCTGGAGATGGCATCGATGTTCGCCATCCTCACGCGACTTCACCCCAACCCAAAATGTGACCCCATGACGAAGCTCAGGCTCTACAACGGCGAGAAAGTCGTGGAAAAGGGGAAGCTCAGAAGAGTCGACGTGTGCGAACTGCGCGAGGACGCTCGCGGCGAAGGGATGGACGGGATTTCCACCCGATTCATCATGAAGGCACTGGATAACGCGCTCTCCGACGGCCTCGGTAGTCCCTGCATCAACCCCATCAATGTCAGGGAGGCTTTGATCAAGATGGTCAAGGAGGCCGACCTGTCCGACGATGACCGCAAGATCTACCTCGAACTGCTCCAGGACACGCTCCACAAGGAGTATCTGCTGGTGATCGAGAAGGAAATCGCCAAGGCCTTTGTCTATTCCTACCAGGAACAAGCGGAACAGCTCTTCCAGAACTACCTGGACCATGTTGAAGCGTCCGTGAACAAGACCAAGGTCCTGGATTCAAGGACTCGCGAAGAGCTTGAACCCGATGAGGGTTTCCTCAAGTCCATCGAGGAACAGATCGCTGTCGTGGGCACGGCAGCAGAGGGTTTTCGACAGGAGGTGATTGCCTATCTCTGGTCCTCCAACCGACGGGGAGAGAACCTCTCCTATCGCAGCTATGAGCCCCTCAAGGAGGCGATCGAGAAGCGGCTGATGACTTCGGTGCGGGAAATGAGCCGAATCGTGACCAAGAGCCGATCTCGGGACGAAGAACAGAGCCAGAAGTACGACTTGATGGTCCAGAGTCTTCTGGAAAACGGCTACTGTTCCCACTGCGTGGACCTGGTTCTGAACTACGCGGCCAACAACCTCTGGAAGGATTGAGGAGAAGGCGCCCAGCCGCCGGCTTCGGGGAAGGGCTCCGAAGATCACCGATCGAGGAGCTTCCCCCGATACCGACGCAGGCCGCTTCATCTCTCGAGAGAGGATTATGTCTCACATCGTGATCCGCAAATGGCAACCGTCAGACGCTCAGCGCAGCGATCGCAGCGCCGGAGACCGCTCCCGTCACCGTCTCAAGGTCCGGCAAGCGATCCGCGAGAACATCGCCGACGTCATCGCCGAGGAGGCGATCATCGGCAAGAGTCGCGATCGGATCGTCAAGGTACCGATACGTGGGATCAAAGAGTACCGCTTCAGCTTCGGGGCAAATCATCCCCAAGTAGGCCAGGGAGAAGGTCAAACCCAGCCTGGACAAGTGATCGGCCGCGACTCGAATCCCCAACCGGGTTCGGAGCAGCCAGGTGAAAAGGCCGGCTCCGACTACTACGAGACCGAGATCACCCTGGATGAACTGATCGAGATCATGTTCGAGGACCTGGAGCTGCCAAATCAGGAGCGCAAGCAACTGAAAACCATAGAGTTGGAACACAACCAGAAGTCTCTGGGCTATCGCCGGAAGGGCGTCAGGGCACGCCTCTCGCTTCAGCGCAGCGCCATCGAACGCGTGCGCCGACTCCAGATCGCCCGACGCTCTTCTGTGTCAGAAGAAGGCGCAGCTCCGGATGCCGATCTCGGCCTGGCGGTGGGAGTGGCACCGAAGTCTGCTCGGCGAGCAGGGTCCTCGCTGCCACCTCGGTCACCCTTCTGGGAGCGTGATCTCCGCTATCGTCATCGAAACCCGAAACTCAGGCGTGAGTCCAACGCAGTCGTCATCTGCATCATGGATACGTCCGGATCAATGGACGTGTCGAAGAAATACCTGGCTCGGAGCTTCTTCTTCCTGCTCCATCGCTTCGTCTCAACGAAGTATGCCAGCACCGAGGTGGTATTCATCTCTCACGACACCGAGGCTCGGGAAGCCACAGAAGAGGAGTTCTTTCGCAAGGGTGAATCGGGCGGGACCTTCATCTCCTCAGGCTACAACAAGGCGCTCCAGATCATCCAGGAGCGCTTCCACCCCAGCCTCTGGAACATCTACGCATTCCACTGTTCCGATGGGGACAACTTCGACACGGACAACCCGAAGGCCTTGGAAGCGGCACTCGAACTCTGCCAGGCTTGCAATCTATTCGGCTACGGAGAGATTAAGCCCCCGGGCTCCTATTCCGGGAGCAGCAGTCTTCTGGACTTCTTCTCCTCCGGTGTCACCGCCGAGAACTACAAATCGGTCCCGATCCGTCAGAAACAAGATATCTGGCCTGCATTTGAAGAGTTTCTTCGCCTGGAAAAGTAACGATGAACGATTACAACATACCCGATCTCGAAGGTTGGGCGAAGTATATAGAAGAGTTGGCTCTAGATTTGGGCCTTTCCTGTTACCCACAGGAGTTCGAAATCAGTGATCAGGCTCAGATGCTGGGCTACATGGCCTATTCCGGGCTTCCCTCACACTATCCACACTGGTCCTATGGGAAGGCCTATGAACGCTTGAAAACCATGTACGACTATGGGGTGACCGGCCTCCCCTACGAAATGGTGATCAACTCCAATCCCTGTCTGGCCTACCTGATGCGGGACAACTCACTCCTCATGCAGGTCCTGACGATCGCTCACGTGTACGGACACAACGACTTCTTCAAGAACAATTTCACCTTTCGCCAAACCCGGGCGGAGCTGGCCGTCGACCTCTTCAAGGTTCATGCCAAAAGGATCCGCAGCTACATCGAAGACCCAACGATTGGCATCGAGCGGGTGGAAGGCGTCCTCGACTCGGCACATGCGATATCGCTTCAGTGCCGCCGCAATCAATCCGTCGTGAAACAGAAAGGTGAGCAACAGGAAGAGTCCCAGGATCTCGAGAATGAGCCCGTAGGCCAGCCGACTGCAGCCGACGAAGATCTATTGCTGTTTCTCCGAGACAACAACGGTCGACTGTGCGAATGGGAGCGGGACCTGCTGAGCATCGTGGATGAGGAGACTCGATACTTCATTCCCCAGATGGAAACCAAGATCATGAATGAGGGATGGGCCAGCTACTGGCACAAACAGATCCTCGACTCGCTAGACCTTTCCGCCGACCAGCGCATGGAGTTCATGGTGAAACATGCCCAGGTGCTGGCGCCCCATCCCAACGGAATCAACCCGTATCATCTAGGGTTCTTCGTTTGGAACGCCCTCAGAATCTGGTATGACGGATGTGTCGACAAGGGGCTGTTGAGACGGGACGAGTTGGACTGGTTCGATAAGATGCGAATCGATTTTGAGGAACGGGACTCGGTGCCGCCCGAGAGTGGACAGAAGGCCGGTTGCGAAATCCTCTTCGAGGTTCGGGAGACGGATCGGGACGCTTCCTTCCTTAGACGGTTCCTGACACCTGCGGTGATGAGGGAGCTGGACCTCTTCCAGCATGAGAGTCAGAAGAGCACGGGCAATGGACGGGTGGTGACCAAGACTTCCAGCCCGGAGCACTGGAGGGACATCAAGCAGACTCTGGTCAACAGTGTAGGAGTGGGCTCGCTCCCCGTGATCAAAGTCGAGAATTCAAGTCACGGAGGCAACTCTACGCTTCTGCTGAGGCACTATCACGATGGTCGCGATCTCGACCTGGGATCGGCGGAGAAGACGCTGGCACACGTGAGCCGGCTCTGGTCCAATTCAGTGGTCCTTGAGACCGAGCTAGAGGGAAAGTCCATTCGCCTGGAGGCCTAGCCCTGCCCTTTACCCGTAATTCGGTACAGGACAAAGTCATGTTTCTGGGTCTCCCAGAGCGAAGCCTTCACACAGGAGCCGGAGGTGTGAATAGCCCTGCCATATCAACTCATGACCCGGGGGCGCATCCTGGTTGCGTCCTAGGTATCCTCCGATGCGCGCCACCAGCCGTACCGCCTCACCCAGCTGCGAGGGCGGGTTCAAGCTTTTTTTTTGGCGTAGGCCCCCAGGACATGGAGTTCAAGATCCGAGAAGAGCACCTCGGCGGGCAGTTCCGGGGTTTCTCTGCCCAGCAGAGTCATCAGCATAATCCGCCAGGCGATGACCAGGTTGATCGCAATCGCCCGGCTGAGGCGCTCGGCGCTTCGGTGGGCGATCTCTTCGATGCGGCAGCCGGACTTCAGCACCCGGTGCCAGTCTTCAATGCGCCAACGCAGGCAATACCAGCGTAGGCATTGAACCGCCGCTTCGGGCGAGGCGAGAGTGGCGGTAGTCAGAAGGAACCACTCGATGGCTTCGGTTCCCGCAGGCGGAGAGTCCTCCCGCGCCTGAATCACCCAGATCTCGATGGGCTCCTTATCCGGGTAATATTTCGGGGGGCGAAGTTGGATCCGCCGATAGCGGACCGAGAGCTCCGCCCGGCGGCGGGGCCTCTGGGGCCGGGCCTTTCGCTTACTGAGCTTGGGCCGAGCGCTCTGGCGCGGCACCTGGACGCGGACCTGGGTCTGTACCGGCTCCTGTACGAGCGCTTCGAAAAGCTTGAACGGCTCCTCCGTGATGCCGCGGTTGTGTTGGGCGCGCACCAGTAGGTCGACCCCCGGGTAACGGCGTTGCTCCTCGAACAGCTCGAAGATATCCGCTTCCCGGTCGCAGACGTTGATCAGTCGCGTCTGGGGCATTTGGGCCGCCACTTCTCCGAGCTCGCGCAGCGCTTGAATCCAGCAGAAGGTCTGTTTTTCCTCGATCGGGATGGCCCAGCTCGGTCGCTTCTCTTGCGGCGATTTCAACTGCGGCGCCAGACACTGGGCGCGCAAGACCCCCAGCGGAAGTCCATTGGGGGCCACGGCCAAGGTCGAATGCAGGTGCAATCCCCGACTCTGGGCGCCGGTCTGGTTGCTGCCGATCACTCCCAGACCTTCACACTGAGCCAGGCTCGTATAGTCCAGATCGGTGCCGTCCTGCAGGCACAACACGGTGCGCTGCCCCTGCATGCGCCGCAGGGTGCGTTGCCGGTGAGGCTGCAGAATCTGGGGCAGGCTCACCGCGGCCTCGTCCGGGTGGTCGATCAATCGGTAGTAGGCCTTGACCGCCGGCCAATCCCCCTGGGCCACCCCGCTAAAGGCACGACCCGGTTCCTGCGCCTTGGACTCCACAATGTTCACCAGTCTTCGGCTCAGCCGCGCGTCCCCCAGCGGCGCGCCGCCAAACTCCTCTTCCGCCCAACTCTCGGCCTCGACCCCCTGGGCCGGAGCCAGCGGCCCCAAGCCGGCCCCCTCGGCCAACCCCAGGCGGGCGCGGAACTCCGGCTCCAGCGCATACACATAGATGTCCTTGATCGTTTCCTCCCGCTGGGTGAAACGATCCTGCCGACCCCGACCCTGGGTTCGGCCCACCCGGGTCCAGTTCGCTGCCCGATAGGATGCCCCCGAAAACCGGCTCGTGTCTACAAAACTCTCGACCAACCAGGGACGGTACCCATAGCGCTGCTCGAAGTCTTCGGCCAGCCGCTGCAGGCTCAGGCTCAACACCCGCGAGGCCAGGTTCTGACACTGCACGCTGGGTCGGATCAGAAAACGGCTCAGGCACACGACCCCGTGCAGATGGGCGCGCCTTTGCTCCGCATCCCAACCGATCCAGCGGTCCCGGTCCACGAGTTGCAACGCCGCGGCGGCAAAGCCCAGGCCCCCCAGCCAGCCGTGCTCGGAGCCGAGCAGATAGCGCAGCTGCCGTCCCACCAAGGGCCCAGCCCCCAGCGGATGCTCTTCGATCATCAGCTCGTTCCAGATCCGCATCTGCCCCGGCTCGCCCACCCCGATCAACTCCAGCCCCCGCACCTCCCCCACCTGCTCGGGCACCCCGATCGGCTCCTCCACTGGAGCCGCCAACCGTCGCGGACGGGGCGCCCCTTTCTGGATCCGTGGGGGCGGCAGCCGAAAACAGCCCTTCGCTTCCAGCTCCCGCAACGCCTTCAGGCAACCTCCCCGCTGGGGCCGCCCGCCGGGGTCATAGAATCGCAACTGATCGCAAAGAAAACCGGCCAACTCGCTTCGCGAAGAGAAATCCCCTTCTTCCAGCAGCCGGCTTACATACTCGATGCTCTCGGGCTTCGACAGGGTACGCTTGATCTGATTCTGGAGCTGCATGCCGCTCAGTTTGAACGACCCGAAACTCTTTGTCCAGTCCTTTATTACGGGTAAAGGGCAGGCCTAGCCCGCATTTCTCATCGCTGGTCTACTGCGTCGCCGCAAACATCCGTCCTGGCTGTGTTACGCTCTCTCGGCCTCCTCGACGTACTGCACGAGTACGACTGCGGGGGCCTCGGTCGCAAGCCTTGCCAGGACGGCCCTTGCGGCGCCTCGCTACGACAAGCGATGAGAAATCCGGGCTAGCCGGTCTGGACCCATTTCGAAAAAGCCACTTCGATTTGAAGACGTGGTGGCGGTCTCCAGGCCGCCTCGGGTCGAGCCAACGGCTCGGCACGAAAAAGACTCTTCGGCCTGGAGACCGAAGCCACGTCAGACCCAGAAAACCCTGGCCCATTCGAGAAAGAAGCTTCGGTCGGGGGCCGTGGCGGTGGCCTATCCCCGATCAGTGGGTCTTCGACCCGGTCGTGAAGGTGGCGTCCTCTCCGTGGGTGGACCCTTCCTGGTTACTGCCTACCAGGCGATAGTGATAAGTCGTTTCGGGCTCCAGGTCACTCAAACGCTCAAAAGTAGTGCGGGGCGTGATCTGCAATCCGCCGTCACGCTTGGGGGATTTCGAACCGTAGCTCGAAGTGGTCCCGTATTCGAAGTGGAACTCCCCTCGATGTCCCAGCGGGTTCATTCTTCCCTCGAGTCTGGCACTGGACGCGGTGATCTGGCTTGCTTTGCTGGTGACTGCGGTCGGCCGATTGGTGGCCGGGAGACGGTAGGTGCGATCTTCGCCGTAGACCGTTCCCTCGCTGCTGCTTGCCACCAGACGATAGTGATAGACGGCTCCGGGTGACAGACCCTGGACATCCAGGTTGACATAATAGAGATCATCGTCAGGAAGCATGACGGCTCCGCTGCCGATAACCTCGATTTCCCCGAGCCCCCAGTGCTCGGTCTGGTAACCCGAATTCAGCTGCACTTTCAGGAACTTGCATTGGAGGGAGAGCCCCGTGTCCAGGGTGAATCCAAAATTGGCGTTCGGCTCTCCCGACTGAGGAAGCACCTTCTTTAGCGCGGGAGAAAACTCCTTGCCGTCGGTCGAGATCAGCAGCTCAACCTCCTTCGCTGGCCAAGTGGGGTTCTGGTGAAGTTGCACCCTCTCGATGGTCACAGGATTGTCGAAGGCATAGACGAATCCCAGCGGCGTGGCGGGGTTCTCGGCACTCTGCCATACGCGTCCCTTGCCGTGGCGCCAGCCGTCGGTCAACGTAGCGGGATCGCCTCCCGTCGGGGGCGACTCAACCAGCTTGCCCCCGTTGCTGGGGATTAGCAGAGAGTGATTCCGGTAGGCGATTTGAAGCTCATCGAAATCCAGCGAGCCGGTGGGGGGATTGTCCTTGTCCACGGTCGCCTCGAGATGGAAGAAGTCGCAGTTGACGTGGGCCTGAGCATCGTTGATGGACCAGTAGGCGTAACGTTTGGCACTCTCTTCTCCCTGGAGCGTTGGATTGTTCCCACCGTAGGTCCATTGAGAGGCGTCGTTGAGAAGTCGGTACTCCGCCTGGTGCCACTCGCCATCACTGAGATAGTCGGTCAGTGTGAAGCCAGTGTAGGCCCAGTTCGCACGCTTCCAGCCAGGCGCGTTGCCGATCTCGGCGTTGCTCTGGCTCTGGGTCCACCACAGCAGCTCGGAGCCATTAGGCTGGAAATCGTTACCCCGCACCGCAATGGACACCTTGGCCCCCCGGAGGTCAGGGTCTCCTCCGCCCAAATGGGCCCTTACGAGATCTCCGGCACCTACTTCGCCGCTCATCAGATATTTGGTCAGGTGAAGCGTTCCGATACCATCGTCGTGGTTCTTATCGTGATTGCTGGGCTCATGGAACCGGACATAGCCATTGGAAAGACCTCCACTCGTGAAGTGCTCATCTTTCAGCCAGGTGTACCAGCCACCCATGCCTTCGTCCCAGGTCTCATGGTAGTAGGCAGCCAATCGAGGCGGCAGAGGCCCTGCGTCTGTCTTGGATCCGTATTCAGTGGAGCTGCCGTATTCGAAGTAATAAGTAGTGTGCTTTCCGTGGGGGTGAATGCTCCCATTGACCGTCATGGCCGACATCCCCAGCGCACTGGCAGAAAGAGTAGTCACTGTGGGCTCCATGGATGAGATCTCAGGCTCTGGGGCCTCGGATGCGCAGGCCGAGATCAGAATCATGAAACAGCCCGCTAACAATTGAGATTTCATCCGAGCCAGGAACGACCAACGACTTAACTTGAGCCTGGACAATTCTGAACGTTCCATCATTACTCCTAACAAAGTTGTTTGCCCGACAATAGCAGCTCGAATGACGCACCGATACCCTCACTGAGCTCGATCGTGCGGACAGAGCCCATGATCGTGGGCGAACCGGATAGCTACCCCTAGCGCGACAGTTTCAGGGCCCGGATTCTATTGTTGAAGTGATCACTGATAAGGAGGCAGCCCTCCGCGATAGCCAGATTGCAGGGCAGGTTGAAGCGGCAGGCGTTGGCTGGGCCTCCATCTCCACTGTCCCCTCCTTTGCCGGTTCCAGCGACGACCCTGAGCCGGCCCAGAGAGTCAAGCGCCAGGACTCGGTCGTTACCCGTGTCAGATACGAAGAGAGTTCCGTCATGGTCGACGGCCACACCCCGAGGGCTTTCCAACCGGGCTTCGCTGGGTCGCGATCCCTCCTCTGCTAGACCGGGAACGCCGGTTCCGACGACCGTTTGGATCTTCCCGGATGACGTGACCCTACGAACACAGTGGTTGCCGGTGTCGGCAAAATAGAGATTACCGTCCCCGTCGAAGTCCATGTCGAAGGGGCCGGAAATACTTGCCTGATCGGCGGATCCGCCGTCTCCCGCATAGCCCGGCACCCCCTTCCCCACTACCGTTCGGATGATGCCGGTAGAACGTTCCACCCTGCGGATTCTCCCCACGGAGTCGCCCAGATACAGGTCTCCGTCGGGTCCGACCGCCACTGAGAAAGGACTGGTGACAGAGGCCGAGATGGAGGGGCCGCCATCGCCTTGATCCCCGGGAAAACCGTTGCCGACGTAGGCCTCGATAACACCAGATTTGTCGACCCGACGCACATGACTATAGCGCGGATCGGCGATGTAGAAGTTCCCTTCCCGGTCCACTGCGACATCGTGAGGATTTCCCAGATATCCCTCAGTTGCAGCGCCGCCGTCGCCGCCATAGGCCCGGCCTCCATTGCCAGCCACGGTGCGAATTTCCCAGGTATCGGGATCGATGGCACGGATTCGTTGGTTCCAGAGATCCGCAAAGTAGAGGGTGCCGTCGGGGGCGACACTCAGGCCACTGGGACCCGTCATGAAGGCTGAGGTGGCTTTTCCTCCGTCCCCTACGGAGGTTCCACCCAACAAGGTGGAGACAATCCTGGTTCGGGAATCCACCCGGCGCAGGCGCCCGCTGCAGTCGGTCCAGAGAACCGAACCATCCGGGTCCACCCACAAGCCACATTCGGGGGAGTTGATCTGGGTTCGCTCGCCGACATCACCGTCCTCTCCAAATCCAGGGATTCCGGTACCCACAACAGTCTGTACGATGCCCGTACGAGCCTCTACCTTTCGCACCCGGAAACCGTATTTCTCGCCGGTGTAGAGGTTGTCGTGCTGATCGATGAAGATGGAGTCGGGCATCAAAATGGTTGCTTCGGTGGCAGGCCCGCCATCTCCTGTAGAAGACCGGGAGTGCCTCCCATCCACACCGACGGGGTAGGGATTTCCCAAGACGGTGGTGATGATTCCCTGCCGGTCGACCTTCCGAATCCGATCGTTACTGTTGTCACAGATATAGAGGTTCTCCTGGGAGTCGAAGAAGAGATGCTCGGGATGGTAGAGCGCGGCCTCCAGAGCGGGAATCCCGTCGCCGTTGTAACCCCCTACCCCAATACCGGCATAGCGTCGGATGATTCCCTGTTGGTCCACCACTCGCACGGTACAGGACATCTCGTCCGCGATGTAGAGATTCCCGGCGGAGTCCTTGGCCACGCCGCTGAAAACGTCCAGCTGAGCTTCGATCGCGAGTCCACCGTCCCCATCCCTTCCCTTGACACCACAGCCTGCAACGGTGGTAACAACCCCGGTAGCCGCGTCGATCCGACGGATTCTGAAGTTACCCAGATCGCTCAGATAGAGGTTTCCTTCGGGGTCTCGCCACAAGTCGTGGGGGCTGTTAAAACGAGCCTCGCTGGCCGGTCCTCCGTCACCACCGAATCCTGGAACCCCATCGCCGGCGAAGAGATGTAGAATGCCCTCTCGATCGATCCTCCAGATCCGCTGGCCATGGTAATCCGCCACCAGGAGATCTCCGGCATTGTCGCGAACCACGCCCATGAGCCAACCCGCATCGGTGCTGGCTGCCTCGCCTCCAACACGCCAGCCAACGCCGGCTATCGTGTCGATCGTTCCTGGGCTGAGATTTCTGAGAAAATTGCGTAGCGACATTGGGGCTCCTCGAAGACAAGACTCAGGGAACGGGCATTCTTTGACTCTGAAGGGCCTTTACCCTTGCCTCATGGAACTGGGCCTTCTCGGTCTCTCCCTTGGCCTGGTAGATCGTCTGGAGAAGGCTGTGATGGCTGGGATTAGTGTCGTCCAGATCAAGGACCTGGAGAGCGAAGGCCTCTGCCTCCTCCAGTTGATTCAGATAGAGCTGCGAGAACGCCATGAAGAAAGGGCCGGCGGGGGCGCTAGGGTCGATCTTCATGATCTGCTGGGCCACCCCAGCCGTTGCCTGGAAGTTGCCCTGTCCGATTTCCAGTTCGGCTAGAGTAGCCAACAACATCGTATCCTCGGGACACAATGTTATCCCCTTCTTGAGCACCGTTCGCGAGACTTCCAGCTTCTTCTGCAGCTTCTGAACGAGGCCCAGAAACAAGTACGCTTGACAGCTGGTCCCTTTTCCCTTCACGTAACGATCCAGATACTTTTCCGCTCCGGCGAAGTCACGATCCGCATACCGCAGCTTCCCTCGTCCCAACGCCGTCAGAGGGGTCCCCGGGTCGAGTTCCTCAGCCCTGTCGTAGGCCCGGACCGCGTTCTGACGATCACCTAGTTCCAAGTGAGTGTCACCCAGGTCGGCGAAGACCTCTGCCGAAGCCCGGGGCGAAGAGGCCATTCGAGTCAGGGTTCGCAGACGGCTGCGTAGATGTCCCGTCTTGCGATGGTATTCCAGGACCTCTCGACCCTCTTCCTCCTTGCCTTGCTTCATCAAAGCGTTGCCAAGGCTGAAAATCGCACCCTGGTGATGCGGCTCCAGGCTGAGAACCGATCGGAACCTCTTTTCGGCCTGGGCGTGGCGTTCTGCCCTGAGATCCAGGCGGCCGAGGTGGAACAGAGCCGTGGTTTCTGAGGGTTGGCTCGCTATCACTCGCTCAAACTCCTGGCGGGCCTGGGCGGCGTGATTCAGATGAAAGTGCGCTATACCGAATCCCAACGACAATTCCCATCCCGAGATTCCCTTGTCCCGGGCCTTCTGGAGATGCTCGACGGCCTTCGAGTAGTTGCGAAGAAGATTGTGGCAGATACCGATTTGAAAGTGGACCGTGGGATCGGGGTCGGGCTTCTCCAGGAGTTTTTCCAGGTCCGCCAAGGCTCCCAGATAATCCTCCTGAGTCTGGATCTTACCCAGAATACGGTCCAGGTTGGAATCGGATTGGGTGAAACCCTCTGAGGCGAGGAGAAAAACCAGGAGCAGGAAAAAACTGCTATGAAAGAGCTGACGCATTCTCAAGGCCGGCAAAGCGATGACCCTTCGAGCCGATAGCTGATGGTCAGCTTCAGACGCCGAACGCAGCTCGCCGGCGACTGGCAACTTCCAACTGCCCCCCTGGCGCGTGGTTCAGCTCGAGCAGATTTACTTCTCCTTCTTCGCGCTAAAACTCCACAGGTAGTTGATGGTATGCCAAATCTGGTCGGCCGTAAGCTTCTTGGCGAATCCGGGCATGGGTTCTTTTCCGGCCGAGATCTTGCAGAAGAACTCACCGACGTTTTCATTGGCCATATGTTCGGCCTCATCGAAGCGCGAGGGCTTGGTATCCAGCATAGCCGCGACCTGACCATCCCCGGCACCGCCCTCGCCGTGGCAAAAGAGGCAATTCTGTTCGTATATCGTTTTTCCCTCCTGGAGAGACGCCTCAGTGGCGGGCTGAGGGTTCTTCTTTGTCTCACAGTCTGCAGGAAGGTTCCACTCAGAAGCAGCCTTGCCCACGGCAAGCATCCCGAAGAACCACATCAGTACAACAGCCGTCAGGACCCTTCCTCTTGTTGGCTGTCTCTTCCAGCGATCGAATCGATGAGTTGAACGCATACTTGTTTCACTTTTCTCTTGAGAGGTTGATAGTAGGAACTTCAAGCTGTTTTGACCTCCTTGGCGATGTAACTGCTAACCGTCTATCTTCAGGTTAGGATGGTAAAAAACGGATCTGAGTTCAAGCCCCTGCCCATCTAAGCTGAAACTTCATCGGCTAGGAGGTCATGCAAGAGCTCGTCTAACCGAGCCGTGACTGCTTGTAGCACGGGCACTCCTGCCCGTCGCTGTCCTTGACGGGCAAGAGTGCCCGTCCTACAACCGACACGGTGCTATCGATGTCACAACTAAAGACAACCAAAGTTTCTTTCTCGAATGGGGCCAGCGCTTCTGGGGGTGGCCTTAAGGTGAAACTTCATCAGGCGGGCCCCGATTTCTCAAGTCGTCCCTTTCCAGCTACAATGATCCCAGCGCTAGGAAACGAAGCCGTCCACCGCTCCCTTCGCGGGTATCGGAATTCTGAATGCTCCTCCGGATTACGCTCAACCTTCTAGCCGACCGTCGCCATCCCCCCCTTTGGAAGCTAGCGAAGATCGAAAACCCCAGGAAATTCCTGTGGAGTATCCTTCCCTCCGTTGCCCGCTCGTTTTCATTCTGCATCGCCTTTCTCCCGAATCGGCTGGCTCCGACCCTGGCGGTCGCCTACGCCTACTGCAGAATGCTCGATACCTATGAGGACGTGGTAGCCCAGCCCTCCGAGCGGACCCGGCTACTGGGGGCGTTCATTGATCGATTCCCTGACTCGGATCAGATACCGGAGCCTGCCCCCTGTCTGGGAACCGATCTCGGCGAAGATCCGAGTGAGGACAGTCATGTCCTGTTGGTAAGCCGATCAGCCCTGATCGACTCAATCTACTGTGAACTCCCCTCCGATCACCGCGCTGCGGTCAGGCGGCTGGTTCGTCGCATGGGAAGAGGAATGATCTGGGCGACAGAGACCTTCGTCCGTCAAGGAGGAAGCCTACGCTCGTCGGAACAACTGTCCCGCTATTGTTCCATCGTCCTGGGAAACCCGGTGCTGTTCGCCGAAGAGATGCAGCGGCTGGACATGGGCCTGAACCCGCAGGTTGACGAGGAACGGAAGAAGATGTGCGCCTTCGTCGGGGAGGCGATGCAACTCGCCAATATCGCGAAAGACCTGGAGAAAGACTCTCGTCGGGGCGTGTACTACCACTCCGCTCTGGCTGACTGCTCTTCTGAGGAGGAGCTTGCAGAGATGATCGGCCCAGTTCGCAGGGAACTGATCACACGTGCCTTTGGGATCGGGAGAATCTTCGCGCCATACGTGGAAGGAATCCCATCCAACAATCGGTCGCTGGCACGCGGATCAGCTTTGTTGATGATCTTGTTTACCGTGGCTTTCTACCAGCGGGCGGCACGGCGCGCGGGGTTGCCGGTGACCGAGTGGACCACACTCAGCGGGAAACGAGCAGCTTGGGTATGGTTTCGAGGCACGCTTTCCAAGAGGGCAACTTCCAGATATCTGAGTCGTCTGGAGAACGATCTGGCGAAGGTCTTCGAACGCTGTTTGCCATCGGTCCTTTCGCCTGGGACCCGTGTGAACGGGGATTGGGTGATGACGGACGCTACTCGGGTAGAGCCCAAGTCCCAGGGAGCCAAATCCCAAACCACGCCCGAGCGTGAGATCCCGGATTGAATGCGTTGGGGGCTCGCCTATTTCTCTTCTACCTGGACGATCTGGTTGAGCTGCGAGGGCGGCTCCAGCGCCTGATCCTTGCCGCACGGCCAGGAAACGCTGATCGAGTCCACCCGATCCCTTGCACCCAGACCGAAATGCAGCCTCAGGTCGCTTTGGCTCAGGTAGCTACTGCCGGCCCGAACTTCCTGGGTCAACGAATAGCCACCAGCCTTCAGGACGACCTTGGCGCCCACCGCATCCCGATTGCAGTGAGTCCCCTTTAACTTGAGTTTAAGCCAACGATGGGAGGTTTCACTTCGATTCTGGAGGAGATCCACCTTATCGTCATTGTTCATCACCATCAGATCGATCCTACCATCGTTGTTGAAGTCGCCCACGGCGGAGCCTCGGGACACGTTTTTGACCGAAAAGTAGGACCCGCCTTGTGACGAGGCCGACGAAAACTTCGCCCCACCGTCGTTGTGAAAGAGCTGATTCGGCTGCGCGAACTCTAGGCTGGGATTGATGGTCGCTATATTGTCAAAAACATGCCCATTGGCCACGAAGAGGTCAATCCCTCCATCGTTGTCGTAGTCGAAGAAATTGGCTCCGAATCCGAGCGGCATGAAGCTGGGAGTCGCCAACTCCGCTTGGAGCGTATGATCTGAGAATGTTCCGTCGCCCTGATTCCAGTAGAGATCGTTGGTCTGCATGGAAAAGTTGGTGACGAACATGGCGAAGCGCCCACTACCGATCAGATCGGCGGCATCCACTCCCATTCCGGATTGGGCCATTCCCATTCCGTTGAAAGCCGCTCCCGACAAAAGTGCCACGTCCTCGAACTTCCCTTTGCCCTTGTTCTCAAAGAGATAGTTGGCGGTGGTGTCATTGACAACGTAGAGGTCCAGGTCCCGATCGTTGTCCATATCGAACCAGAGAACCGCCAGGGTCTTGCTATATTGAGAATCTTCCTTCACTCCCGCGCGGCCAGTGACCGTCTCGAAGGAGCCATTCCCCAAATTACGGTAGAGGGTGTTTGGAGCTCCGTCATAGCTATGGGGATAGCAGTAGACCAACAGATCGCCTGAGTAACAGGTGCGGTGGCTGGCAAAAGTGAATCTGAGATAGTTGGCAACGTACAAATCCAGATTTCCGTCGCCGTCATAGTCCCCGAAGGCAGCGCTGGAGCTCCAGAGAGCATCGCCGACGCCGGCTTTGTTCGTCACATCTGAAAAGGTCCCGTCGCCATTGTTCCGATAGAGGATATTAGGACCCAGATTGGTCACGTAGATATCCACAAACCCATCGTTGTCATAGTCGGCAAAGGCGCTGCCCATCCCATAGGAACTATCTCCCACACCCGCCTTTTCAGTGACATCACTAAAGGTGCCGTCGCCGTTGTTACGATAGAGTCGATTGACGGCGGCAGCGGTTGATTTGCTGGTCGGTGTTGAACCGCTGTCGACCAGATAGACATCCAGCCAGCCGTCGTTATCGAAATCCAGGAAACCGCCACCCGATCCCATGGTCTCTACCAGATACTTCTCCGCTGAGGCGCCTTTCACGTGCTGGAAGGAAATTCCAACCTTCTTGCTGACCTCGACAAAAATCGGATGAGCGGCGTCCTCGGATGCCAGTAAGGCGGCAGGGTGGCCGAAAGGGAGGAACAAGAGTAGCCACAGAAAGGATCGAAAGAAACAGACTTGCCTCAAGCGACACCGGTCTTGATCTGGGCTCTTCACCGAATCCTCCCCATCGACCTCGGAGGCGCCGGTGGGTGCGATCTTAGGGTCTGCGCAAAAATAACTTGGCATTTTGGCATCTCATCTTCACACCATCTTCGGCCGCTCCTCAGTCGCGAAATCCTCAACGTAGACCCGGCTATGCCTGCGGTTTCGCTCAATCGTTCGCGGCCAAATCTGGTGCAAATCTGAGCGCCAATGCTACCAAGTTATTCTTGCGCAGACCCTTAGGAAATAAGAGAGGTCGGTCTTGCTTGCCAGGACAGGCCCCTATAGCGGTTCGATGTTTTAGCAGGTAGCCTTTGCTTTGACCCAACACCTACGAAATCTTGAAGGGAGCACGCTTGACCAGGCGCTGTCCCGAGATTCGATCGTGCAACTCCAACAGGATCTGATATCTGCCCACCTCAAAACCCTTCAGGGGGATGCTATGGACGAATATGACCCGATCTTGGAGCTGCACCAATCTGGGCTCTTCGACTTTGATTCGCTCTCCGTCGTGCATCAACACGAATTGCGCCTCGACCGAGGGGGTTAATGTGGCCTGATCCACAGCCAGCTCATAGGCCTCTGCGTAGAGAGCAAGGGTCGACTCAGTCCCGAACTCCTGCGTCACGTTGGGATACACTTTGATCCCGCTAGGGGTCATGAAGGGATCTGAGAGGGTCTGATCCGGACCTGAGGAGGCGAAGCCGTCAGCCACCACCAGAGTGCTGGTAGCCAGCTTTCCACTTTCCGCCTTGGATAATTGAACCGAGGTGACCTGAACCGCGATTTTCTTGCTGGACTCTTCCTCCAGGATGATCGTCACCTTGTACCTTCCAGGTCTCAACGGCAGTTGCTTCTGATAAAGGAAGTTGGTCTCCGCCTTGAGAGACTTATTCTTCGAAGTGTCGGCTGCGATAACATCTTCGAATTCGTAGACCACCCGGCCACTCAGATTCTGAACCTTGCCAAAGACCTGAATCACCGCCCGGTCGACTTCCTTCAGGTCGGAATCATAGGTGAGTTCGTGCGCGGGAACCCGAATGGTCAAGGGGGCCAGGAAGGCGTCCTCTCCCACACGATAGTCTCCGACCGTCACTTTGAGCGGGAGCGGATTGTATTTCAGCCGCGTTTCCACATTCCCCCGTAAGTGCCCGAACTTGACCTCAGGAGGCTTGGAAAGCAGGAAGTAATCGCGCAACTTTTCGAAGGGTTGGGCTCCGCGCATGTACATGGGCTCGTTGGGAAGACCGATATTGCGCATGGCCAGATCCGAGAGCTGGCTCCCATTCCGGTCTTGAGTGCCCTGCGAAAACAGCTCGTCCGTGGTCATGCCGGCTCCATCGATCGTCCACAACGCGTCCTTCTCGGAAGGTCTCAAGGCAATCTTGTACTCGCCGGTCTTGCTGGGATCGACAAACTCGATCTCGATTCCGTCTCCGATGCCGGGGATATAGGTGTAGAACCAACGCTGGAACCTATAGACGGATGTATACCCCCCACCCTCGTTGAATCTCCGCCGATAGCGGCCGCCCTGGTGATCATCAATGGTGTTGGGTGGCCCAAAAGTGATGTAGATTCGGCCTCGATCCGTCACCCAGCCTTCTAGGCCAGAAGTGTAGTGCTCGTTGGCGTAGGCGATCCTTCGATAGTGCTCTTCCTTGAATTCGTTTATCTGGGTGTTGGGATCCGTATCTCTCCGACGCCAGAACTGCTCGATAAACGCATCCCTCTCATCGTCGTTTGACAGTCTGTTGAAGACGGACCTCTCTTCATCGGTAAGGATGTAGACGACATCCTCCTTCTGCCACTTCTTGTAGTAGTCCTCTTTCTCCTCTTGAAGCTGCCGCTCCCGCCGCTCCTTATCTTCTTTGCTTCTCTTTTCCTTACCTTTCCCTTCTTTACCTTGGCCCACCAAGGGGGATCCCGTGGCCAGTCCCACCGAAAGAAGGCACAGCCACATCAGAAGTGATGACTTAGAGCAACTTGATTTGAATCGCCTTATCATGACCCCTACCTCTTCCATTTGATTGCGAAAGCTAACCTCCAGTATAGCATAGGCAGGTCTTGCCCGGAGGGGGATCCGGGTCCCGATTTCGGCACATCTCCCTTCACCCTTGACCGTCTGAGCACCGCGCCCAGACGCCTCGCGCAGGAGCCAACCTGGCTGCTCGATCTGGCTGGCGCCGGCTATCCCGGGGTGCTACTATCTGGGCTCGTAGGGGAACTGGAATCAGGATCAGAGAGGGCGAATCCTTTTCGGTTCCCAAGGTTCGTATTTGACTGATCGGGGAAGAGTCCCGGGAGATGAACCATGAGATCCGACCTGGTGTTTCTTGTGCTGGTTCTGAGCGTCGTGTCGATCCATCCAATCGCAGGCTTCGCCGAGAGCAACGCCGCCCAGGTTGAGATCAAAGACATCCATTGGGAAATGGGTCCGCCCATGCCCTGGCCCACCAAGGGACAGGCTCAGGTCGTCATCGGAGAAACAATAGTGGCAGCTGGATCCCCGGGATATCCAGGCTGGGTTCCGAGCTCGAAGTATTCCACCGGCAAGAGATGGCAGCTCCGCGAGAGAGGCCAGCACAAGCATGGATGGGAGCTCGATACCCGCAGCATGAAGTACAGTCTTCTTCCAGATATGCCAGTGGGGATCAAGTGGCCCCAAGGTGTGGCGATCGGCCAGGATCTCTACCTCTTCACCGGATGGATCGTCTGGCCCGAAGACCAGAGAGTCAACACCAGCAATCGGATGTTCCGTCTCTCCAAGCAGAGTGGCGGGTGGAAATGGGGAGAGATGCCGCCCCTTCGGATCGGACGCTTTCTGCCCGGTGGGGCCGCTTCGGGTACGACGATCGTGGTCCTGGGAGGGCAAGCGACCTTCGGGGCAAGTACATTCTCCGGTGATCACCCTGGTGCCTACGTCAATTCTGTGGAGGCATTCGACACCGCTGCTCCGGAGAAGGGGTGGAGAGATCTGCCCCCGATTCCAGGCTTGGCACGAGAGTCTCCCACCACCACGGCCATCGGGAAGAACATCTATATTTTCGGGGGGGACCACGTCAACTATGCCGAGTCCCGTGATGGCAAGCTAGATGGGCTCATCCGACATTGTGCCGATGGCTATGTCCTCAATCTGGAAACACTGCGATGGAAGAGGCTCCCCGACCTCCCCTTCCCGGTGCACGGCATGGAGGCTGTCCCCTATAAAGACCGCTACATTATCATGGCTGGCGGCATCAAGAACTACCGCGTGGATCACCTTTACGAGCACGCAAGTCGAATTCCCAAAATGCCCTCGCCAAATTTCGACGTAGTGGTCTTCGACACGAAGGAGGAGAGCTATCGAATTCTGCCCACCCAGATTCCTCCCTACCCGATTCATCCCGAGCGTCGTGAGCAGGTCCTGAACTCGAAGGGCTTCGATCTATCCAAGGGAGTTTATCGTCTGGCGGCCGAGCTAAGTCGGGTCGGTAACAGGCTTTTCCTTTGTGGCGGTGAGGTGATCAGTCCCCACAACGTGACCGACGAAGTCGTGGTAGGAACCATCATCGAGAACCAATGACAGATAAGAATGGGCTCTCCCAGACCGAAATCGAGCAGGGCTTTCGAAGAATAGGTCTCGACTCGGGCCAGGTCGTCCTGGTGCACTCCGCGATGCGGACCTTCGGCTACATCGAAGGCGGAGCCGATAGTGTAGTGGGGGCATTCCTCGAGGTCCTGGGCCCCCAGGGGACCTTGGTAACTCCCACCTTCACCTTCTGCCACGAGATTGAGCATGACCCAATCATCGACCCGCTCCAGGATCGCTCTGAAATGGGAATCATCACGGAGACGGTTCGGCTGCACCCAGAGGCGAAGAGGAGCACGGCTTATCGCCACAGCTTCGCGGCATTGGGCCGACGAAGAGAGGTCATCACCCGGGTCGACCCGTCGCTGTCGTCGTTCGATCTGCGATCTTCCTTCGGTGTCATGCTCGCCCTGGACACCCAGATCGTCTTGCTGGGGATGCCCTACTCGACTTCGACCAGCCATCATTTCGCCGAGTGGATTTGTGAAGTGCCGTATCGCCAGACTCTACCACTCGAAGTACGGGTACGGGGGCCGGATGGGTCCCTCCACCCGCAGCACATGACCGACTATCAGCCGAAACCCGGAGCAGGGGGGGCGTACTATGATCGGCACACCGATTTCAATCGCCTGGGGAAGATGCTGGAGGACCAGGGTCTGGTGGGCATCACGGCGATTGGCAATGCGGTAGTACGCCGCTTTGCCATGCGAGACCTCATTGCGCTAGCCGAAGTCGAGGCAGCAAAGGACTACAACATCTTTCGGGTGGCTGAGGGAGAATCGGAAGATTACTTCACGCCTCTGGACTTCGGTAAGATTGTGCTCAGCCCGGAAATGCGCGATGGGGCAGGTCGGGCCAGCCACTATCTCCGGAGCGTGGTCGATGAGGAGATACTCCAGGAACCCTTTCCGGCCCCCGAAGTGTCCCTGTCACCCGAGTAGATCGAAAGTTTCGAAAACATGAATGCGCTTGAGTACACCCAAGAGCTGGTAAAGTTTCCCACGGTCAGCAACGTATCCAACGCCTCTATTTGCGGTTACCTGGAAGATGTCCTGAAGAGACTCGGCTTTACCACCGAACGCATCGAATACACCGACCCCGCCGGCGTCGGCAAGGTCAACATCATCGGTAAGAAGGGCAATGGAACCGAGGGAATGGCGTATTTTGCGCACACCGACGTCGTTCCTGCCGTTCCCTGGTTCAGCAGCGATCACGGCCCCTTCGAGCCCACGATCAAAGGGGACAGACTTTACGGCCGTGGAAGCTGCGACATGAGGGGATCGATAGCCTCCGTGTTGGCTGCCACGGAGCTAGCCAGCTCGGCTGGCCTGAGTAAGCCGCTTTACCTAGTGTTTACCGCTGACGAGGAGATCGGCTACGGCGGCGCGGAACAGGTGGCTCTACGATCCAGGTTCTTCCAGGAAATGGTCCAGGGGGAGACGAACGGCGTCGTGGGGGAACCGACGATGCTCAACGTGGTTCACGCACACAAGGGCACCTATGGGTTCAAGGCAACCTCAAAGGGCAAGGCAGCGCATTCCAGCAGCAACGAGGGGATCAACGCCAACCTCGCCATGATCCCTTTTCTGGGCGAGATGAAACGCATTCACGACGAGACCCTGGAGGATCCTGGCTGGCAGAACCCGGCCTTCGATCCACCAGGGATCAGCTGGAACATTGGGATCAACGATCACACGAAGGTCTTGAACATGACGGCAGCCCAGAGCATCTGCACCGTATACTTTCGTCCGGCACCGGGTCACGATGCGGAGATCTTGGTCGAACGGTCCCGGAAGATGGCGGAGCAATGCGGCATCGATTTCGAAGTCCTATGGGCTGGAAGCCCCATGTACGTGGATCCCGAATCGGACTTCGTTCGCGAGGTCCTGGCACTCTCCGGGAACGAAAGGGCTAAGACCGTCTCTTACGGAACCGACGGCGCCAAGCTGACGGCAATGAAGAAACTGGTAGTATTGGGCCCTGGAGACATTGCTCAGGCACACACTCAAGATGAATGGATCCTGCTCGATCAACTCGAGAAGGGCACCCGGCTCTATGCCAAGCTGATTCGTCACTGGTGTACCTAGAGGTGAAACTTGAAGTAAGAGTCGCAAGTCGCAGGTCGCTGAAGGCCGAATGCTAGCGCAATGCCAGCGCTTCCGGGGCGGGACTAGATTGATGCGTCCTTTTTTGACTTCAAACCCTAACCCTGAGGATTGATAGATCATGACAACTACCAAGGAAGGACTCCTGTCGCGAGATCAGGCCCACCTGATCCACCCCCTCCACAATCCTGGCGTTCACCAGCGGGCGCATGTCTGGGTCCGGGGAGAGGGGGCAATCCTAACTGACTCCGAGGGGAATCAGTACATCGATGGCCTCTCCGGCCTCTGGAATGTGGTCGCCGGTCACGGCCGCAGCGAATTAGCGGAAGCAGCCGCGCGCCAGATGGAGACCCTGGGTTACTGCTCCGGATACGCCGGCAGCTCGAATCCTGCGGCGATCGACTTGGCGGAAAGGCTGTCGGGCCTGACCTACCCTTCCATCACCCGCTTTTTCTTTACCTCCGGGGGCGGAGAGTCGACCGAAAGCAACATCAAGACAGCACGCTACTACTGGAAACTCAAGGGCAAGCCGGATAAGACGAAGGTGATCTCACGGCAGTGGGGATATCACGGGGTCACGCTTGCTGCCATGAGTGCCACCGGAATCACGGCATACTGGCCCATGTTCGAACCTCGCGTTCCGGGATTCTTTCATATCCCTTCCCCCTACCCTTACCGCTACGAATCTACTGGGGGGGAAACCCAGGGGATAGCGGCTGCAAACGAGCTGGAACAGGCGATTCTGCGTGAGGGGCCGGATACGGTGGCGATGTTCCTGGCGGAACCGGTGCAAGGAGCCGGTGGCGTGATCGTTCCCCAACCGGACTATTTCCCTCGCATCCGGGAGATCTGCGACAAATACGAGGTGCTATTCGCATCAGACGAGGTGATTACGGGGTTCGGACGCACAGGTAGAATGTTCGGACTGGACCACTGGGGCGTAGAACCGGACATGATCCAATTTGCCAAGGCGATTACGTCCGGCTATTTCCCGCTGGGTGGGACCGGTGTCAACGAAGAGATTGCACAGGTCCTGGACACCGGAGAGATGGTCTGGATGCATGCCTTCACCTACAGCGCCCATCCGGTCGGCTGCGCCGTGGCGCTACGCAACCTGGACATCGTCGAGCAGGAGGACTTCCCTGCTCAAGCAGCAGACAAAGGGACCTATCTCCTGGAGCGTCTGCAGGCAGCTCTGGGCAACCATCCCCACGTAGGAGAAGTAAGAGGGCTGGGACTGATGCTCGCCATTGAGCTGGTCGAGAACAAGGAGAGCAAGGCCGAGTTTCCGGCCGCGGACCAGATCGGTGCCAAAATCCACGAAGCTACCCAGAAACGCGGACTCTTCAGCCGCATGCGCGGTGACGTTTTCTGTCTGGCCCCTCCCATTGTCACCACTCGCGAGCAGTTGGACCGCATCGTAGAGATCCTCACCGAGTCGATCGACGAGGTTCTGGGCGGCTGAGCTGAAACTTCAAGAATACGTCGCACGTCTGAACGTCGCACGTCTCTGCTCTGCGAACAGCGCAACGATCGGGACTTGTCCTACGCCGGGGAAAAAGTTTCTTTCTCGAAATGGGGCCAGCGCTTCTGAGGGCCGGACTAACCTGAAACTTCGTTTGTTATTTTCGATAGAGAAACTACATAACTAATTGATTTATAGTAGGATGGAGGATTATCCAAGCAATTGTCTGAAAACCGTGGCGGTGGCCTCCGTGCCGCCGTTTCTCGAGCCAAAGGCTTGCAGGAAAGAACACGGCGGCACGGAGGCCACCGCCACGTCCCTCGACTGAAGTTTCTTTCCTGTACGATCCGGCCAGCCGGGGGCGGGGCTGAGCTGAAACTCTAATGTATGCGTCCCAACTCCGGAACGCATCGCCAACCTCAGCTCGACCTGAAAACCTCGGACTTCTCCATGTTCTGATTGATCCAGTCGAGATCCGGCTCGTAGCCTATTCCGGGTTCGTCTGACGGGATGATATGACCATCTGCTGTCACCTCGACCGGGGGGCGAATCGTGTCACGGCAAAAGTAGCGGCGGCTCGCTGTCACGTCTCCTGGAAGCGTGAAGTTCTCCAGGGTGGAGAGAGCGATGTTGTGGGCTCGACCGATGCCGGTCTCCAACATTCCTCCACACCAGACCGGTATCCGGTGGGACTGGCATAGATCGTGGGTGCGCTTTGCCTCGGCGTGACCGCCCAGACGTCCCATCTTGAGATTGATGATCCTGCAGGCCCCAAGTTCGATTGCTTGTAAGGCATCGGCACTGTGGCGAATGGACTCATCCAGGCAGATCGGTGTCTGAAGTTCACCCTGAAGCTTCCCGTGCAGAAAAATATCGTCGTGGGCCAGCGGCTGCTCAATCATCATCAAATCGAATTGGTCCAGCTGAGCCAGGTGCTCGAAATCCGCAGCTGTGTAGGCAGAATTAGCATCGACCATTAGCGGGATATCTGGAAATCGACGACGCACTTCCCTCGCTATCTCGATATCCCAACCGGGTTTGATCTTGATCTTTATCCTCTGGTATCCCGATCGCAATTCTTCGTCGATCTTTCTCAAAAGATCTTCGGGGCTGTCCTGGATACCGATAGAAACGCCGCAGGAGATCTTGCTCCCGGTTCCTCCCAGAAGCTTCCACAGTGGGATTCCCAGGCTCTTGGCCTGGGCGTCCCAGAAGGCGGCCTCAACACAGGCCTTCGCCATCGAGTGGCCACGAACCGGCTTGAGCATCTGGGAGAGCTGATCCGGATCCTCGAACGTGTAGCCGAGAAGGGTAGGCACTACGAAGCGACTCAGAATAGTCCAGGCGGTGTCGACGGTTTCGTAACTGTACCGGGGAGCGTCGTCGGCGACACATTCGCCCCAACCGGTCGCACCATCGGTGCGGAGCTCAAGCAGCAGGACCCGGCGCTCGTAAACGCGTCCGAAACTGGTTTCGAAGAAATGAACCAGAGGAAGCCGAATCTCCCTGAGTGTCACTTCTTCAATTTTGAGGCCAGTCATGGTCAACGGGTGGAGCATTCCATCGGCCCAGGAGAGGCTCTAGTGGACTAGCGCGAGGTTCCCCATCCACCGCCGCCGGGACTCTCGATCTGGATCACCTCGCCCTTGGAGAGATTGATCGAGACCTTGCCTGGCAACGGTTTACGCCGCCCTTTGCTAATGAGGTAGTTGGCGCCCCTCTTACCAGTGCCGCCTCCGTTGAGGCCATAAGGAGGGTGTTTTCGTCGATCGGAGAGAATCGTGAGCTGACATTCGATGAGAACTTCCAGGCTCCGGATGATGCCGTCTCCCCCCCGGAATTTCCCCTTGGCTCCGGAACCATTTCGAAGGCGATACTCTCGCACGCGTAAAGGAAAGTCGTACTCCAGAGCTTCGATAGGGGTATTGAGAGAGTTGGTCATATGGGTATGAACCCCACTATCGCCATCCCTCTCGGGACTGGCTCCCATACCCCCGCCAATGGTCTCATAGTAGGAAAAACTCTTTCCGCTGACCGGGTCTATTCCCCCCAGTGCCAGATTGTTCATGGTCCCGCTGCTGGCGGCGGGGACCAGCTGCGGGAGGGCCGACGATAGGGCCTTCAGCAGGGTATCCACGATTCGCTGTGAGGTCTCTACATTTCCGCCTGCCGTAGCAGCCGGATACTGGGCGTTGACGATGCTTCCGGGTTCAGCGGTAACGCTGACAGGACTCATCAACCCGGCGCTGGCAGGAACGTCGTTTGGAGCCAGGCAGCGCAATACATAGTACACGGCAGATAAAGTGACTGGGTAGACCGCGTTCATACACCCTCTTACCTGGGCATCGGAACCCCGGAAGTCAATCTTCATGCGCGCCCCGGAAACGGCGACGGATACCCTGATTCGAATCGACCGCTCCGAGCCGGGTCTGCTCCCCCCTTCATCATCGAGCAGGTCTTCCCCCTTGTACGTTCCATCGGGAATACGGGTGATGACATCCTTCATCACCCTCTCTGAGTAACTCTGGAGGGCAGCACAATGTTGCTCGACTGTCTGCCGTCCGTTGGACTCGACCAGCTCCTGCAGACGCTTCTCTCCGACTCGGATCGCACCCACCTGGGCTGCGAGATCGCCCTCCCTCTCGATCGGTGTCCTGACGTTCCAGAGTAAAAGACTCAACAAGTCCCGATTAAGCCGACCGGCCCGGTAGAGCTTGAGAGGAGGGATTCGGAGACCTTCCTGAAAAATCTCCTGGCTCACGGGCATCGACCCAGGTGACATCCCTCCGACATCCGAGTGGTGGGCTCGGGTCGCAGTATAGAAAACGGGCTTGGCGAAACCGTCGGAAGGTTCGTAAACGGCCGCAATCATGGTGATATCGGGCAGATGTGTCCCACCGCAGAACGGGTCGTTGAGAATGACAATGTCACCTGGACCCAAGGAGTGCGCCGAGATGGCGGCCTTAACGGATAGGGGCATGGACCCAAGGTGAACCGGCATGTGGTCCCCCATTGCAGCCAACTCACCGTCCGCATCGAAAATGGCGCAAGAGTAATCACGCCTCTCCTTGATGTTGGGGGAATATGCAGTTCGCTTCAGGGCGGTACCCATCTCTTCGGGAATTGAGGTGAAGAGATGCCGGTAGATTTCCAGCTGAACAGGATCAATCGGTTTAGCCATCGCTGCTCAGGATAGCAGAAAGGAAGAGGATGGTGTACACACTCTCGAGGTGGCGGGTCTCCCGCCGGATCTTGGGATGTGAGCCGTGACTGTAACACTTGAATCGCTAGTGGACGGGCGAGCCATTCGGGCTCGAGGGCCGCTCAGGCGCTAGCGATTTAGGTGTTACAGTCCACTAGAGGAGCTCATGTCAAGAGGTGTGTAAATAGACTCAGGCGGCTTTCTCCTTCGACTCCTGGTTGACCAGGACTCCATTCACATACTTGGCTCCCTGATAGACATCTCTCATGAGCTCTGGAGCTTTGAGACGACGGAATCGTTTCTCGGCCACCAAGAGCATCTTCCAGATCACCGCCTGGGCGTTGTTCACCTTCTTGAAGCGCTTGGCCGCATCGGTTCGCAGCCGAAGTCCGGCGAACGGGGACTCCACTGGATTCGTGGTGCGCAGGTGTTGCCACTGCTGCTTCGGGTAGTTGTAAAAGCTCACCATCCGATCCCAGTCCTGGTCCAACAGATCGGCCGCCGGAGCCAAGCCTCTGCTTCGGCACCACTCCTGGAAAACCCGTTTGAGGCGTTCCGCTTCCTGACGGCTCTCAGCATAGGGGATCTGGCGCAGAATCAATAAGGCCGTGGGCTGCTCGCGTTTGGGCACCTTGGCCAGGATATTGACGATGCGGTGATTCCAGCAACGCTGCTCTTCCGCCTCGGGGTAGACGTTGCACAAGGCCCCCCAGATGCCGAGGGGGCCGTCGGCGATGACCAGACGAGGAGCATTCATCCCCCGCCGCTTCAAGTCGCGTAACACCTCTGACCAACTTTCCGTCGATTCCCGATAACCGCTCGTCACCGAAACCACCACCTTGCTGCCATCACTGAGCGCCGCAAGGACCACCAGCAGGACGGCCTTTTCCTTCTCCAGACCCGCTTTGACGTAGATTCCATCCGCCCATAAATAAACGACTTCCAGTTCCTCCAGGGGACGACTTTGCCAGACGGCCCATTCTTCTTGCCACTTCTCTTTCAGTCGGGCCACCGTGTTGGCCGACAAGGCCGCTTCTTCCCCTAAAAGCCCTCTTAATGCCAAGTCGAAATCGCCCTGAGCCAGGCCCTGCAAATACAGCTCTGGAATCAGGTCTCGGACTTGCTGCGTCCGTTTGGCAAACAGCGGCAGTACCCGGCTTTCAAAACGCTCTTCTAGATCTCGGACTCGAGGCCGTCGCACGGTGATCGTCCCGCTACTGAGGGTCAGTCGTCTGGCCTTGCCATAGCCGTTGCGGTATCCCGACGCTGGGTCCACTTTGCCTCGACGCTCACTCTTGTCTCGTCCCAGCAGCTCGGTCACCTCCTCCTCTAGTAGCTCCTGGACCCAAGACTGGACCTTCTCCCGCACCCAATCTTCCAGCTCCTGGAAACAGACTCTTGACTCCACAGTCCCCTCAATGTTCTTCTCTTTCATGCGGTGTGTACTCCTTCCTTTATGGGCCTTCCGGCCCTGGGTTTAGGTCAACCCGGAAGGATACTCACCGCCTCTGCTATTTACACACCTTTTGATGGTAGCTCCACTAGAGTTAGAATGATGCCGCAACGGAGCACCAAGCACATGGCAGATGAATGGTTCTGCGTCGTCGAGAATGAGAGCCGCGGTCCGGTCGATTTCGAGACACTTTCACAACTGTTCCGAGAAGGAACAATCGATGGGAACACGCTCGTCTGGAAGGAGGGCTTCTCTGACTGGGCTCAGGCTTCGAGTATTCCCGATCTCGTTCCCAGATCGTCCCGCCCCGCTATCCCTTCTAGCGACGGAGAAGGATCTTCGTCACGAAACTTCCTAGACAAGATAGGAGCCAAGATCAGCGAAGTGTCTGAGCTCCCGACGCTCTCGAAGGTGCCCGTTCGGAAGATCCTGGTGGGCGGACTCCAGAGCGAGACCGATGAGGAATCGATCGAAGAAGAGTTCATCGTTGGAACCAGAACCACCACACCTGGCTTGAGCGAGGTGGAGACGGGTTGGCCGACGCCCAGGGTCTTCTGGCGCATTCTCGGCGGGGCGTTGGTGACCTATTTCCTGCTTTACCTGGGCATCAGCCAATTCGGCAACTCGAACTTCATCCCAGACATCTGAGGTTTCAAGTCAAGTGTTTTTTCAAGTTTTTTTTCAGCCGGTTGCATTTTTTTCCACAGCTTGATTGCTCTCTACAAGAAGGCCAGCAAAGGGGCGTTGTTCGCCTTCAAAGAAGCCACATAAATGGCGTCGTCGTAGGGGACCCGGTTCTTCCAGCAGCGGTAGATTATGCGCAGCCACTTGAAGGCCAAAGAGCGCACCGCGACGTGATGATCTTTCCCTTGGCTGAGCTGCATCTGGTAGAACGCTTGCGCCCAGGGGCACCAGTGCCGGGAGTGAGCGGCGAATTCGTGAACGCCCTGGCGGACGAACTTGGGACAGGCCCAACGGTAAGACACGATGCGGGTCTTGCCACTGCTTCGCAGCAGGGGGGCGATGCCGGAGACGGTCTGTACCTCCGCGGCGCATTGGAAACGATCCCGATCCTCCCCAAAGAGAGTTAAGAGCCGCGGTCCCAGAGCCTTTCCAGAGCCGGGCAGACTGCTGAAAATGAAATGGTCGGGGTGGTGGTTGAAGAGTTCCTCGATTTTGGCATCAAACCGCTGGATGGACTCATTCAAGTGCAGGATCTGTCCCGCCAAGCTCTGAGTCATCAGGCTAGCCGCCGTCACAATGGCCGCATCGTGGGTCAGCGCCCGGGCCTGCTTGATCTCCTCCAGCTTGGAGTGCAACTTTTCGCGGCCCCCCACCCGATGGCTCTTGAGAAAGCGGCGAATCGTGGTCGGCTTGACCCGCTGCAAGGCCTCAAGGCTGGGCCAACGGTTCAGGAAATCACAGGCCGTCTTCCCTTTGAGCGGGCCGACCCATTTCAGGGCCTGAGGAAAGTAGTTCTTCAAGTTGGCGGTCCACTGATTGGTCAAGTCCGCGCGCAGATCGACCAGCTTGCGCCGTTGCTCGGACAACAGGCGCAGGGAGCGCACCTCCGGCGATTCGGGTTCCCACAATCGAATCCGTTCCCGATGCTTGAGCAGGTAGTCCAGCACCAGATCCGCATCCCTCGGGTCGTCTTTGCCTCCACTGGGATAGAAGGCTCCACGGTAGCGGCTCAAGGACTTCGGGTTGATCGGGTAGATCAACACAAAATCGTAATCCATCAGCGCATACAGCAGCGCTCCCCGGCTCTGTTCGACGGCGATCGCGACCCAGCCGCCTCCGCTCCTTTCTCTCAGCCCGTTGATCCAGCTCTGCAGGGCCTCCGGTGTTTGTTTGACGTCGCCGGTCTCGATTTCGCTCGAGCCCGACATCCGCAGCGCGTAGGCATGCTCTTGGTCGGCCCAGTCCAGGCCCACCCACACTCCAATGGTCTGCTCCTCAATCGGCTTCATGGCTCCTCTCCCCTTCTCTGGTGTTTCGTCGGACGCAAACCGGGGGCGGCGAATTCCTTATAGAAGTCCTCCTGAGCGGACAGCATCTGAGTATTCGTCCAAATCCGGCCCAGGGTCCGTCCGAAAGTCTGGGCTTAATCGTCCTCCCGATAAGGGTTGGCATTCGTGACGGACCCGAGCGTCCTGGGAGTCGACTATCGAGCTCCCGACTCCACACTTTTGCACACCATCCACACCTTCCACAAAGAAAGAAAAAAGTAGCAAAAAAGAAAGAAAGGCGGCTACGGCTACTTGCCGCTCCCATCTTCCCGATCTCAGTACCTTCCCAACTATAAGGGTTGGTGGTCGTCGGATCCTTCGTGGTCCCCCTCTCCGTGGTGGTCCTTTTCTTCGAGTTGAATACGCCCCGGAACGTTTCGATCTATCAGGTCGGAAAGATGCTGGTGCTGGGCGGGGCACTGGGGCTGATCGCCTCCATGTTCCTGTTCCGATTCCTGCCAGGCTCAGGAGTAGGCGCCTTGATACCGGCGCTTCTGACTGGCGTGATCGAAGAAACAGGCAAGGCGGCGGCACTGCTCATCGTTGTGAGGTCCAGGCGCTACCCATGGCAGCTCAACGGACTGCTTTTCGGTGCCGCTTGTGGTGCCGGCTGCGCCGGATTCGAGTCCGCCGGTTACGCCCTCAGCGCGGTCTTCTCCTCAGGCATGAGCGCAGCCCTCGACAACATTCACCTGCGCGCGCTCTTGTCACCGGGAGGGCATGTCATCTGGACGGCGATGATCGGCTCAGCCATATGGCGCGCGAAGCGAGACAAACCCTTCCACGTCAGGATGCTCCTACATCGAGACGTGATTCGGCGATGGCTGATTGCGGTAGTCCTACATGGCCTCTGGGACATGGACCTACTCATTCATCCCTACCTGAAAGTAATCGTCCTCCTGATCATAGGTTGGTACATTGTCCTCGCGATCCTGAAGCAGTCCCTGGATGAAGTTGCCGAAGCCAAACGCGCATCCGCCGCCCTGAACTGAGCATTACCTCTCCAGCACCTCTGCCTCTGCCTTTGCCCCTGCCTTACCCCATACCCTTGCACTTGCCTCCTGAGTCAACAGCGCGTTCTCCGATTCTGCCTCCACTCTTCAACTGCGCCGCAAGCTGGCAGCGAGCGAGACGATTGTCGCAGACGGGAGCAGTCACGGATAAAGGAAAAGGGCAAGGGAGAGTGCGAGGGAAAAGAAAAAGGCAGAGGCAAAGGCAAAGGCAAAGGTGGGAGAACGGCCCTCAACCTGCGACCTGCAACTTGCGACCGGCAACCCGTACCCTGTAACCTCCCCCTGATGAAGACGCTCTTGCTCCTCCTGGAGATGATCAAGTTCGAGCACACCGTTTTCGCCCTTCCCTTCGCCTTTCTCGGTGCCTTTCTGGCGGCTCGGGGCTTCCCGGGATGGGAGATGAGTTTCTGGGTCATTATGGCCATGGCGGGAGCCCGCAGTGCAGCCATGGCCTTCAACCGTCTGGTGGATCGGACCAACGATTCCCTCAATCCACGCACGGCCAGCCGGGCGCTTCCACTGGGACTGGTGAGTACACAGGCCGTGCTCCTCTTCGTACTCGTCTCTGCAGCCCTGTTTCTGCTTGCTTCCTGGATGCTCAACCCCCTCGCATTCATGCTTTCCCCGCTGGCCCTGGGGACGGTGCTCTTCTACAGCTACACCAAACGCTTTACCTCTCTTTCGCACCTGGCCCTGGGCTTGTGCCTTGCAGTTGCCCCTATTGGAGGTTGGGTTGCCGTCCGCGGACGGCTGGATCTGGAACCGCTTGTCATTGCGGCCGCTGTCCTTTTCTGGGTGGCAGGATTCGACATCATCTATGCTTGCCAGGATGTCGCGGCAGATCGTCGATTGGGCTTGTATTCGATTCCAAAGAAGCTGGGAGTCGAGAGATCCCTGCAACTCTCCATCTTTTTTCACCTCGCAATGGTCACGCTCCTTTCCTACGGCCTTCTGCTCTTCGAGCTGACCTGGGTCAGCTGGATCGGCCTGATCCTGGTGGCGGGAACATTGGTGTACGAACATCGGCTAGTAAGCCCTCAGGACCTGAGTCGCGTTAATCTCGCGTTTTTCACCCTGAACGGCGTTATTAGTGTCGTACTCTTTGTTTTCGTCAGTCTGGATCTATGGCTCTTCCAATAGGTGAAATACTGATCCGCAGCAACCTCTTGACCGAGGTGCAGCTGCGCTCGGCCTTGCAGCACCAGGAGAGCCAAGGTGGCCGTCTGGGGTCGATCCTGGCACAGCTCGGATATGTCTCCGACGAAGACAATGCCAGGGCTCTCAGCCACCAGCACGCTGTCCCCTGGGTCAATCTGGAATACTTGAGGATCGATGAGGACATCGTCCGACTGATCCCCAGGCGGACCGCGATTCGACACCAAATGCTTCCCCTGCTCAAGGTGGAAATGACCCTCGTCGTGGCTATCACGGATCCCGGAAACGTCATCGCCCTGGACGAGGTCAAGTTCATCACCGGGCTGCGGGTCGAGGCGGTGGTGGCGACAGAGCGCTCCATCCAAGGCGCGATAGAGGAATACTACGGGACCGAAGAGACCATCGAGATCAAGAAGGTATATGAGGAGCTGGCCTCTACCGGCGAGTACGAGTTGGAACTCACTTCGGAGGAACCGGAAATGGACCTTCCTGAGTTCCAGAATAGCGGCGGTGAGGCTCCAATCGTAAAGCTGGTCAACCTGATCCTGGCGGATGCGGTTCGCAAAGGAGCCAGCGACATCCATTTGGAGACCTACGAAGGAGAGTTCAGGGTCCGCTATCGCATTGACGGTGTGCTCTACAGTGTCATGACTCCGCCCTACCCCTCGCGCGACGCGATCGTCTCCCGCATCAAAGTGATGGGCGATCTGGACATCAGTGAGCGACGCCTACCTCAAGATGGGCGGATCAGGATCTGTGCCAGGGAAAATGGACTCAGAAAACAGATTGACCTTCGCGTCTCCACGGTGCCCACACTCTTTGGTGAGAAGATCGTCTTGAGAATCCTGGATCGCGAAAATCTGCCTCTCGACTTTGGAAAACTTGGACTGGAGCCCGATTCTCTCAAACGGTTACGTGAAGCGATACGCCGGCCCCACGGCATGGTTCTGGTAACGGGACCGACCGGGAGTGGCAAGACCAGCACACTGTATACCTGCCTGAATCAACTCAACACTTCGACTGCCAACCTCATGACAGTCGAAGATCCCATCGAGTTTCACTTCGCGGGAATCAATCAATTGCAGACGAAGGAACAGGTCGGCCTAACTTTCGCAACTGCACTGCGGGCATTTCTACGCCAGGACCCGGACATCATCATGGTCGGTGAAATCCGAGACCTGGATACGGCCAGGATCGCCATCAAGGCTGCGCTCACCGGGCAGCTCGTGCTCAGCACCCTGCACACCAACGATGCTTCCTCCGCGGTGAATCGCCTCCTCGACATGGAGATCGAGCCCTACCTGATTGCGAATTCGGTGCGCCTTGTTTGTGCTCAGCGTCTGGTCAGGACGATCTGTACGCGTTGCAAGGATTCGGTCAAGACCCATCCAAACAGTTTGACGGAGATCGGCTTCCCAGCATCAATCGCGCCTGAGCTGGTGTGTTATCGAGGTGCTGGCTGCAAGAACTGCCACGGCAGTGGCTACAAAGGACGAACAGGTCTATTCGAGGTGATGGAAGTTACCGCGTCCATTCAGGAATTGATTCTGTCTGGCGCCTCCACAAGCGGGATCCGTGAACAGGCGACCAGGGAAGGAATGGCCACACTCCGCCAGAGCGGTCTGGCCAAGATCCGTTCTGGTCGTACTACAATAGAAGAAGTGCTGCGGGAAACGGAGAGTCGGTGAACCTCCGAGATCTTCTGGGCAGACTAAATGATCTCGAGGGCAGTGATCTGCACCTCAGCGCCGGATCCGCCCCTCGCGTTCGCGTGCACAGCGAGCTGGTACCGCTGGACCTTCCCCTTCTGCAGGCCCATGATACCGAGCGTCTCGCGCTCAGCATCATGACGGAGGCACAGCGTTCAAGCTACTCCGAGCTGGGCGAAATCGACTTCAGTTTCGAGGTCCACAGTTTGGCTCGATTTCGAGCCAACGTCTTTACTCAACGAGGCTCGACGGCGGCTGTCTTTCGGTTGATTCCACTCAAGATAAGGCCGCTCCAGGAGCTGGGTCTTCCCCCCGTTCTGGAACTGCTCAGTCGAAAACCACATGGTTTGATCCTGGCAGCGGGCCCGACCGGTTGCGGCAAATCGACCACCCTGGCTGCACTGATCGACCAGATCAATCGCGAGCAGGCAAAACACGTTATTACGATCGAGGATCCCATCGAATTTCTACATCGACACGGGACGAGCATGATCAACCAACGCGAGATTGGGTCCGACACTCCTTCCTTTGCCTCGGCCCTGCGGATGGCTCTAAGGGAGGACCCCGACGTTGTGCTGGTCGGAGAGATGAGAGATCCGGAAACCGCCGAAGCAACCCTTCGGACCGCGGAGACAGGACATCTGACCTTCGCAACCCTTCACACCAGCTCTGCTCCTGCAACCATCCACCGCTTGATCGACATGTTTCCACCTCAACAGCAAGCTCAGGCTCGCTCGGTACTTGCCATGGTCCTGGAAGGCGTTATCTGTCAGCTCCTTATCCGGCGACGAGACCGGCCTGGGCAGGCTCTGGCAACCGAGATCTTAATCCCAAACTCAGCAATCCGAAATCTGATCCGTGAGAACAAGATTCACCAAATCTACTCCGTCATGCAGACAGGACAAGAAGAGAGCGGCATGCTTACGATGAATCAGAGCCTTCGCAGACTGCTTCTCGAGGGGGCGCTGTACCCCGACGATTGTCTTTCAAGGTCTCCCAATCCAACCGAGCTGAAAAACCTCGTCCCGCGTGCTCCAGACCCGGGACCGTTCTCCCGATAACTAAAGCTTCGACGCAGACCGCACGGCGCAGATCACAGATCACAAGTCGCGATGGGAACAGGATGATGTTCGCAGATTCTACTCCTGAGCCGTTAGGTTTCGAGGGAGGAGAGATTCAGGGGAGAGAGGATGAACACCCGTGCCCACCTATGAATTCAAGGGTCGGCGACACGAAACCGCAGTACTCATTTCGGGAAAGCGCAGGGCCGACTCCGCGGCTGCGGTTGCCGACTCTCTGCGCCGAGACCGAATCATGCCCATCCAGATCGTGGAAAAAGGGTCCTCGAGCCGAACCCGGCTCCGGGGCAGAGTCGGGGCCAAGGCTCTTGCTCTGTTTTCGCGCCAATTCGCGGTGATGCTGGGCGCCGGCCTACCCCTGCTCCAATGCCTGAGCATCTTGACCGACCAACAGCGGCCGGGCCCCTTCCGAACTCATCTCGGACAGGTTCGTGATGACGTCGAGTCCGGGTCAACCCTGGCGGACGCCATGGCCCTGCATTCGGTAGTCTTCGACTCCCTCTTCGTCAATATGATTGCTGCTGGAGAGATCAGCGGTGCGCTGGACGCAATCCTGGACCGCCTATCGATCTACCTGGAAAAGCGAGACAAGATGCAGAAGGCAGTGGTCTCGGCTTCAATCTATCCCTTGGTGGTCACCCTGACTGCCGTGGCCATTGTCTTTATCATCATGACCTGGGTGATTCCTGTGTTTTCCACTCTGTTCCAAGGGCTGAACGCACCTCTACCGCTTCCGACCCTGGTTCTAATCAGGCTGAGCGAGCTCACCAGCAGGTTTGGGGGCGTCGGCATTCTCGGGGCCTTCTTACTAGCTGCCGGAACCGGCCTTTCCTATCGAACCAGATCAGGGAGAACCCTCATTGATCGAGCCTTGTTGAGAATTCCACTCCTGGGACCAGTGATGAGAAGATTGATCCTGGCTCGCTTTTCGCGCACGCTCTCCACGCTGTTGAGCAGCGGTATCTCTATTCTGGAGGCGCTCGAAATCACAGCCCGAGCCGTAGGAAATCGCTCCGTTGAAGCAATGATTCAGGAAAGTCGGGAGCAGGTGGAAAAAGGGAGGACGCTGGCAGCTCCCCTCCAGCAGACAGGATTTCTGCCTCTAATGGCAGCTCAGGTGATCAGTGTGGGAGAGCAGACCGGGAAACTTGACTCAATGCTCCTACAGCTAGCGGAATACTATGAAGCGGAAGCCGACTATTCGGTCCAATACCTCCTGACGCTGCTGGAGCCACTGCTGATCATTGTCCTCGGCATCGTGGTAGGGGGGATCGTGATCTCCCTCTACCTGCCGATCTTCACCTTGATGGGGCACCTCGCGTAGCAGTGAGTGAGTGAGTAGTGAATAGTGAATAAGTAGTGAAGTAGTGAAGTGGTGAAGTGGTGAGCAGTGAGCAGTGAGCTAAGAGGATCACATCAAGAGGAGATCGGGCTTTTTCGCTACAAACTGTAAACTGCTCACCACTTCACCACTTCACTACTTCACTACTCACTGCTCACTACTCACTGCTCACTGACTACCTTCTTCCGAATCCCCAAGGTCTCCATGCGATGGCGTAGGGAACGGTAGGAGAGTCCCAGAACCCCTGCTGCTTGGGTCTGATTGCCACCTACCAAACTCAGGGCGCGCTGGACTATTTGTCGCTCCACCCTCTTGAGATAGGCTTCCAGGTCAAGCCCCTCGCTAATGTTGAAGGAAGGGACCGGCGCGTTTTCGTTGAGCGTCGCTCCCCTCAGTTTCTCGGGAAGACGCTCGGGTCTGATGAGATCGCTCGTCTCCAAAGTCATCGCCCGCTCGACTGTGTTTTCCAGCTCCCTCACGTTTCCGGGCCAATCATAGGCTTCCAGATACTCCAGCGCTTCGTTTGAGATGCCTTGGATTTCACGACCTAGCTGGCGATTGTGCTTCTGAATAAAGTGTCGTACCAGGGGAATGATATCGGCTTTTCTCTCTCTCAGCGGAGGAATTCGAATAGGAATCACTGCCAGTCGATAGTACAGATCCTCTCGAAAGCCTCCTGTCTCGACTTCCTTCTCCACGTCCCGGTTAGTAGCGGCTATGACCCGGGTATCGACCAGAATCTCGTCGGTGCCGCCCACGCGTCGAATCTGCCTGTTCTGAAGAGCGCGAAGGACCTTGACCTGCATTGGCGGTGACATATCCGCAATCTCATCTAGAAAGAGCGTCCCTCCATCGGCCTCCTCGAACAGACCCTTTTTATCCTTCAGGGCACCGGTGAAGGCTCCCCGGGTGTATCCGAAGAGTTCGCTTTCCAGCAAGGTCTCGGGAAGAGCCCCACAGTTGACCGATACGAACTGCGTATTGGCTCGAGGGCTTGCGCTGTGAATCGCCAGGGCCACCAGTTCCTTACCGGTGCCACTTTCCCCCGTTATCAAGACGGTACTGTCGGTCGTCGAAATCGTTCCCACCAGCTTGTATATCTCGAGCATAGGAGGAGAGATTCCAACCAACTGCAACGCCTGCTGATCCTCTTGCTGGGGCGGGGCAGATCTCTTCTTCCAGCGCCGTGCCTGCAGCGCTTCCCTGACCTTGTTCTTGAAGTCATTGACCTGAAACGGTTTGGTGATGTAGTCGAAGGCACCCAGCTTCAAGGCCTCAATAGCCGTCGGAGCCGAGGCGAAAGCAGTGATGAAAATGAAGGGCACATCGGGATCCACCCCTCGGAGCGCCTTCAGCAGATCCAACCCATCTACTTCGGGCATTCGGAGGTCCGAGATGACCAGGTCGTAGTCACCCCAATTGTGGACCTTCCGTCCATCTTCGAGAAGCGTGACCTGGTAGCCCTCTTTCCTCAGAAGCAACTCCAAGAACTCCAGCATGCTACGCTCGTCGTCGATGACGAGAATATGTTCCATTCCTACTCTCCAATAGCAGTCCACACCGTGGATCGCAGAGACCGCGTTCCCTACACCAAACGGTCCGGACAATTATAATGAAGTATTTGACCCTGTATGTCACCGAGAATGACATTCAGGGTTACACAGAGGATTCGTTCGGTATCCAAGAGTCGCCGCCGGGGTTGCCTGGTAGAACTCGGGTCCGAGTTTGCAGAGTCGTTGAAGTTGCCAGTCCGGAGGAAGCCGAAGAGACGAAATCCGGCAAGCGTCAGGCGGTTCCCACGGTTAGCTCGATGCGTCCTCGCAGTCTGGCTTAGAAGGCTCAACCACCGCCTCTCGGTTTCGTCAGCGTTCCCCGGTCGGATATCTCTCTTGCGTGCGATCAGCAAAGACGAAGACTTGCGGAGCACAATGTTGAAACTAGCCCGGATTCCCTGTCCCCAGTCGTAGCGCGGCGACGCCGTTGTAGACCGGCGGGGACCAATGCGGACTAGGAGGAGGTCACTCATGCGTAAGCAGCTAGGGTTTTCGCTAATCGAACTGTTGATTGTCGTTGCCGTCATCGGCGTCATTGCGGCTCTCGCCGTGCCCAATCTAGTGCGTACGAAGAGCGCCGCCAACGAGGCTTCAGCGATTGCTTCTGTTCGGGCTCTGGTAACAGGGGAGATCACCTACGCATCGACTGTTGGAAACGGCGACTTCGCCGAGATGGGGGAACTCGTTGAAACGGGAATCATCGATTCTTCACTGGGTTCGGGCAGCAAGGACGGATATAGCTTCACAGTAGCTTCCAGGGGTCGCGTGGGTTTTACCGTGATCGCTGTTCCCGTGGCGGTGGGAACGACCGGGGAGCGCGGTTTCTACAGCGACCAAACCGGCGTCATCCGAGTCAGTCAAGACGGCTCCCCACCCAGCGAAAAAAGTCCGGTGCTGGGCCAGGGTGGGAGCGGAGAATAAAAGCGCCTTCGCGGCGCCAGCTTGCCCTCATATCGTGCCCGCTGGCGCTGCGAAGGGCTCCCACAGGGGCTCAGCCCGCATTTCTCACACCCAGTCTGCTGCGAGGCCACAATCATCCGCCCGGACTGTGTTACGCTCCCTCGGCCTCCTCAACGTACTGCACGATTACGACTGCGGGGGCCTCGGTCGCAAGCCATGTCAGAACGGCGCTTTCGGCCTCTCGCGATGACCGGGATGAGAAATTCGGGCTAGAGAGCCTCTGTTACCTTGAGCGGCTCTTCAGGAACAACGGGAGGGGCAACCTCGACAAACTCCAAGGGATCGGCTTGCTCTTGTTCCATGTCCTCGAAGGGGTTCTCCACGTGGATTCTGCGGTAGTATTCCATGCCGGTTCCGGCTGGAATCAGACGCCCCATGATGACGTTTTCCTTGAGGCCCCTCAGATAGTCGATCTTGCCCCTGATTGCCGCCTCGGTGAGAACTCGAGTCGTCTCCTGAAAGGAAGCTGCCGAAATGAAGGAGTCGGTGCTGAGGGATGCCTTCGTAATCCCCAGGAGCAAGGGACGACCCGTAGCAGGCTTTCCACCTCCAGCCGTCACCCGATCATTCTCCTCCTGAAAACGGAACTTATCGACTTGCTCATCCAGAAGGAACTCTGTGTCTCCGACCTCTTCAACCTTGATCCAGCGCATCATCTGACGAACGATGACTTCGATGTGTTTATCGCTGATATTGACTCCCTGCAGTCGGTAGACCTCCTGGATCTCGTTGACAAGGTAGCGCTGAAGTTCCTTCTCACCCAGGACGCGGAGAATATCATGCGAGTTACGGGGCCCGTCCATAAGAGCTTCGCCGGCCTTCACCAACTCGCCCTCTTGAACGTTCACATGGACGCCTCGGGGCAAGAGGTACTCGGCCTTGGTCTTGGCTGACTCGTTCTCGACCGTGATCTTCCTCTGCCCGCGAGTGAAACCCTCGTAGTGGACGACGCCGTCGATCTCAGTGATCACGGCTGTCTCTTTCGGTTTTCTGGCCTCGAAAAGCTCGACAACCCGGGGCAGACCACCAGTAATGTCCTTGGTCTTTGTTGTTTCTCTTGGGATTTTCGACAGGGTGCCGCCGGGAAGAACCTGGTCGCCTTGATCCACCATCAGGTGGGCCTTGGAGGGAATCATGTAAGATTTGAGTACCTTGCCACTTTCGTCCTTGATCTGAATCGTCGGCTGGCGCTTTTCGTCCGGGGACTCAATGATGACCTTGCGAGCGAGTCCGGTCACCTCGTCCAGGTCTTCCTTCATCGTTATGCCTTCGGCGATGTCCTTGAAATTGATGAAGCCGCCGAATTCGGAAAGGATTGAAAAAGTGAAGGGATCCCATTCTCCCAGTTTCTCCCCTTCAGTGACTTTCTGGCCCTCTCTGACCAGCAATCGAGCTCCATAAACAACTGAATAGCGCTCCCTTTCTCGTCCCTTGTCGTCTTGAACGATCAGGCTACCGCTGCGGTTCATCACCACCAGGCGGTTTTCCTTATCGGTGACCGTCTGCAGGTTGGAAAACTGGATCGTTCCGGCGTTCTTCGCCTCCAGGCTCGACTGTTCCTCGATTCGCGTCGCTGTCCCTCCGATATGGAAGGTTCTCATGGTCAACTGTGTTCCAGGTTCTCCAATCGACTGGGCTGCAGTGACTCCAACAGCTTCTCCCAGTTCGACTATCTTGCCGCTCGCTAGATTGCGCCCGTAGCACATCTTGCAAAGTCCACGTTCCGACTTGCAGGTGAGAACTGAGCGAATCAGGATCTTCTCGATGCCTGCTGCCTGGGTTCTGGCGGCCATATCCTCATCGATTGCTTGATTGAGCTCTACCAGGCCTTCTCCGGTAAAGGGATCCACGACTCGTTCCAGAGATACTCGGCCAACGATGCGGTCCCTCAAAGGTTCGATGATCTCTCCGCCCTCAACAAGAGCCGTGACATCGATTCCATCGAGAGTCCGGCAATCCTCGGAAGTGATGATGACGTCCTGGGCCACATCGACCAGGCGGCGCGTGAGATAGCCGGAATCAGCCGTCTTGAGAGCGGTATCCGCCAATCCCTTACGCGCTCCGTGGGTCGAGATGAAGTACTGGAGAACGGTCAGTCCTTCCCGGAAGTTTGCCGTGATGGGAGTCTCGATGATCTCTCCAGATGGCTTCGCCATCAATCCTCTCATGCCGGCCAGCTGGCGAATCTGCTGCTTGCTGCCCCGGGCACCGGAGTCGGCCATGACGTAGATCGAGTTGAACTCGCCGTCGGCTTCTTCGAAGGTAGACATAGAATCAAACATTTCGTCGGCCACCCGCTCGGTGACATCCGACCAGATCGCCACTACCTTGTTGTAGCGCTCACCGTTGGTGATCGCGCCATCCAGGTACTGCTGCTCCACCTCGATGACTTCCTGACGAGCCTTCTCGACCAGATCTCCCTTGCTCTCGGGTACCACCAAATCGTCGATTCCGATCGTGAATCCAGCCTTGGTGGCATAGTAGAAGCCGAGTTCCTTGAGGTCATCAAGCATCTTGACCGTGGTTTCGAAACCATGCCGCAGGTAGCAATAGTTGACTAGTTGTTGGAGACCCTTCTTCTTCAGGATGCCGTTGACGTAAGGCATTTCCTCGGGCAGATGATCGTTGAAAACAGCCCTGCCGACGGTTGTGGAGATAATCTGATTCCGAACCTCCCGAACGTCAGCGTGGAGCACCGCTTGCTGGTCATACTGAGTCGTCAGATCGATCAGTGCTCCTGTGTAGCGCATGAAAACTGGAGTTGCCAGCTTGACATCTTCCCTCTCCAGAGCGTACTGGATCTCTTCGGAGTTGGCGAAAACCCGTCCCTCACCCTTGGCTCCGACGCCGGCCCGCGTCAGATAGTAGCAACCCAGGACGATATCCTGAGAGGGCACGGCAACAGGCTGTCCGCTGGCAGGAGAGAGCACGTTGTGGCTCGCAACCATCAAAACGGAAGCTTCAATCTGGGACTCCTGTGAGAGCGGAATATGAACCGCCATCTGATCCCCATCAAAATCGGCATTGAAGGCCGTACAGACAAGAGGATGAATTCGAATGGCCTTTCCTTCGACCAGAACCGGTTCGAAGGCCTGGATGCCCAGGCGATGAAGCGTAGGAGCTCGATTGAGCAGAACCGGGTGCTGCTTGATCACATCTTCGAGGATGTCCCAAACCACCGGATGCTGACTCTCAACCATTTCCTTGGCACCCTTGATGGTAGTGGCGTGCCCCTCTCTCTCCAAACGGCTGTAGATAAAGGGCTTGAACAACTCCAAGGCCATGATCTTGGGGAGTCCGCACTGATGAAGTTTCAGCTCTGGGCCGACCACGATCACGGAACGCCCTGAGTAATCGACTCGCTTTCCGAGCAGATTCTGGCGAAAACGACCCTGCTTGCCCTTGAGTGCATCGGATAGGGACTTCAACGGCCGGTTCTTCACACCACGAAGGACCCTGCCCCTTCGCCCGTTGTCGAAGAGCGCGTCCACCGCCTCCTGCAGCATCCTCTTTTCATTGCGGATGATCACTTCCGGTGCACGCAGCTCGATCAGCTTCTTCAGTCTATTGTTGCGGTTGATGACACGTCGGTAGAGATCATTGAGATCCGACGTCGCAAAGCGTCCGCCGTCGAGAGGAACCAGAGGCCTGAGCTCAGGGGGCAGCACGGGAATGACGTCCAGAATCATCCATTCCGGCCGATTCCCACTCTTTCGTAGCGCGTCCACGACTTTCAGGCGCTTGGAATATTTCAAACGCTTGAGCTGGGAAGTCTCGTTCTTCATCCGAAAACGCAGATCGACACCCAAGGCCTCAACATCAACTCGTCGGAGGATCTCCTTAATCGCTTCCGCGCCCATTCCTGCTTCGAACTGGCCCGGATACTCAGCCTGCAGAGCCCGGAAACGCTCCTCGGTCAGGAGTTCCTTTTCCTTGACGGGTACATCCCCCGGATCGACGATGATATAGGCCTCAAAGTAGAGGACTCGCTCCAGATCACGGAGGGTTAGATCGAGCAGGTGGCCGATTCGACTGGGCAGCCCTTTGAAGAACCAGACGTGGGAGCAGGGGCTGGCCAATTCGATGTGGCCCAGGCGTTCGCGGCGCACCTTCGAGAGAGTAACTTCGACACCACACTTATCGCAGATCACCCCGCGATGCTTCATCCGTTTGTATTTACCGCACAGACACTCCCAATCCGTTACCGGGCCGAAGATACGGGCGCAAAACAATCCATCCCTCTCGGGCTTGAAGGTCCGGTAATTGATTGTCTCGGGCTTGGTGACTTCCCCACTCGACCAGGACCGGATCTTCTCCGGCGAGGAGAGACCGATGCGGATAGCTTCGAAAGTCTTTAGCAGGTCACTCTTGTCGATTGGGTCACGAAATATTCTCAAGGCTTTCCTCCCACAACGGCAGTTGGGATCTGCCACAGACCTTTAGGGCCATTAGCACAACTTATTGAAACTCGAGTTACGCGTCCTTGGTCTCGGCGGCGGCTTCCTCAGGCTCAGGGGCCACCGCTACGGGCTCAGCCACCAGTTCCGCGGCCTCGGTCTTGGCTTTCTCCGGCGCGGCAACTACTTCTGCCTCGCTCACGGCCACATCAAGGCCAGCTTCCGAGTTCTGGGCTTCCGAACGACGGCGCAGCTTCTTGCGCGGCTTTTCAATCAACTCTACATCCAATGCGAGCGACTGGAGTTCCCTGATCAGCACGTTGAATGACTCGGGAATACCCGGGCTATAGGTGGATTCGCCTTTGACGATCGCCTCGTAGATCTTGGCCCGGCCCTGGACATCATCGGATTTAGCCGTGAGCAGCTCCTGCAAGATATGGGCCGCACCATAGGCTTCCAACGCCCACACTTCCATCTCGCCGAAGCGCTGGCCTCCGAATTGAGCCTTGCCACCCAGTGGCTGCTGTGTGATAAGGCTGTAGGGTCCGATAGAGCGAGCGTGGATCTTGTCATCCACCAGATGGCTCAGCTTGTTCATGTAGACGTAACCCACGGTGACTCTCTGATCGAACGGCTTTCCAGTCATCCCATCGTAAAGAACACTCTTTCCGTCCGTCGGCAGGTTGGCCTCAGTCAGCCGTGCCTTGATCTCATCTTCCCTAGCTCCATCGAATACCGGTGTGGAGCAGAAAATGCCGAGAGCCTTGGCGGCCCAGCCCAGGTGAGTTTCCAGGATCTGCCCCACGTTCATTCGGGAGGGCACTCCCAGGGGATTGAGCAGAATCTCTGCCGGAGTCCCATCAGGTAGGAAGGGCATATCTTCTTCTGGAAGAATCCGAGCGATCACTCCCTTGTTGCCGTGACGTCCGGCCATTTTGTCTCCGACCGAGAGCTTTCTCTTCATTGCCACATAGACTTTGACCATCTTGATGACGCCTGGAGGGAGCTCGTCACCTTTTTCGATGCGACCCAGCCGTTCTTCGTGCAGGGATCGGTTGATCTTGATCTGTCGCTCGGTCTTATCCGAGACTTCGGCCACCGCCTCCATGGCCTCCTCCGATTCAACCCGAATCGCCTTGAGCCCTTGGTAGTCCAGTTTCGTCAGCTGGCCCACCGCTAGAACCGATCCCTTTTTGGCGACCACCGTTCCATCGGCATCGGTCACCTGCCCCTTGGTCTTCTGGCCTTCGAGAATCTTCCAAAAGCGCTTACCACTCTCCTCACGCAGGATTCGAATCTCGTCTTCCTGATCCTCGTTGAGGCGGGCGATCTCATCCCCTTCGATCTCTAGCGTGCGCGAGTCTTTTTCAACGCCTTTGCGCGAAAAGATCTTTACATCGACAACGGTTCCTTCGATTCCTGGAGGGGCGTACATCGATGCATCTTTGACTTCCCCTGCTTTCTCTCCAAAGATGGCTCGGAGTAGCTTCTCCTCGGGCGTCAACTGAGTCTCCCCCTTGGGAGTGACCTTGCCCACGAGGATATCGCCCGGCTTGACCTTGGCCCCGATTCGAACGATTCCGCTGTCATCCAGATCCGCCAGAATGGACTCGCTGACGTTGGGGATATCACGAGTAATGTCTTCTGGCCCCAGTTTGGTATCGCGCGACTCGATCTCCAGCTCCTCGATATGGATCGAGGTGTAAATATCCTCCTTTACCAGGCGCTCACTCACCAGGATTGCATCTTCGAAGTTGTATCCACGCCAGGGCATGAAAGCGACCAGGACATTCCGTCCCAAGGCCAACTCGCCTTTCTCCGTACAGGGCCCATCCGCCAGAACCTGTCCCTTCAAAACCTTGCTTCCAGCGCTGACCAGAGGTTTCTGGTTGATACAGGTGTTCTGGTTGGAACGGGCGAACTTCGTCAACTTGTAGATGTCGGCGGTGGCGCCATGAACTTCTTCGCCATTCTCACCGCCCACCCGGACGATGATCCGATCGGAATCCACGCTATCGACGATTCCAGTGCGCCGGCACAGTTCCACCGCACCGGAGTCCCTGGCCGCAATGTACTCCATCCCGGTCCCTACCAAAGGCGCCTCGGTCCGGATCAGAGGGACTCCCTGGCGCTGCATGTTCGAGCCCATGAGAGCTCGGTTGGCGTCATCGTGTTCCAGAAAGGGAATCAGGCTGGCAGCCACGCTGACCAGCTGCTTGGGACTCACGTCGACGTACTCAACTTCCTCTCGGGGCACGAACACAAAGTTGCCCTGGTGGCGGGCACTCGTCCGATCCCTGACGATCCGGCCCTGCTCGTCCACTTCGACGTTGGCCTGGGCGGTCACATACTTGTCCCCCTCCCAGGCGGTTAGATAGAAGGCATGTGGCTCATACTGGGCGGGCACCGCTTTCTTGGAATTGATCTTGCCGTTGACTTCATCAACCTCCTCCTGGAGGTAGACTCCTCCCACCTTGAAATCAGTGGTTCCGGCATCGGTGATGTGAACGTAGTCAACGATCCTGCCGTCGATGACCTTCCGATAGGGTGACTCGATGAAGCCGAACTCGTCGATTCGCGCGTAGCAGCTCAGTGAGGAGATCAACCCGATGTTGGGTCCCTCAGGCGTCTCAATGGGGCAGATGCGACCATAGTGAGAGGGGTGCACGTCCCTGACCTCAAACCCTGCTCGCTCGCGGCTTAGTCCTCCTGGACCCAAAGCCGAGAGACGGCGCTTGTGCGTAATCTCGGACAGCGGGTTGGTCTGGTCCATGAACTGAGACAGCTGGCTGCTACCGAAAAATTCTCGGATCGAGGCCATCACCGGCTTGGAATTGATCAAGTCATGCGGCATTGCCGTGGTCATTTCCTGGTGAACCGACATCTTCTCCTTGATGGCCCGCTCCATTCGAACGACGCCGATCCGGAATTGATTCTCCAGAAGCTCTCCAACCGCGCGGACTCGCCTATTCCCCAGGTGATCGATGTCATCAACCGATCCGATGTTCTTCCTTAGCTTGAGCAGGTAGGCAATCACCTCGCAGAAATCTCTGTCTGACAGGGTTCGGTCATCGAGAGGCGCGTCCAAACCCAGTTTGATGTTGAACTTCAACCGTCCGACCCGTGAGAAATCATATTTGCGCGAGTCGAAAAACATGCCCTGAAAAAGAGCGGTCGCCGTTTCCAGGGTCGGAGGGTCTCCCGGACGCTGTTTGCGGTAGATCTCGATGAGCGCTTCCTCGGTGGTCTTGAGGGTGTCTTTCTTGAAGGTCTCCGAGAGAACCACGCCGATGTCGTCGCGCTCTCGGAAGAACACCGAAAACTCAGCAACTCCAGCCTCGATGAGCTCGTTGACCGCAGCCTCAGCGACCTCGGTGTTCGCTTCTACCAGAATCTCTCCGGTCTCCTGATTGACGATCTCGGAGACGAAGTAGGCTCCCTTCAGATCCTCGATCCCCGCATCGACCTGCCCAACACCCGCCTTCTTCAGCTGCGCAAACGCAGTGTGGGAGAACTTCCTCCCTGCGGTGACCAGAGTAGACTTCTTATTTTTCGGATCCGCCACCATTTCCTTGGCGAAGCGATTCCCCACCAGGGTCTCGTCAAGGTTCCAGTGCAGGTTTTTCTTCTTGTCGACGGTCACGGTCGAGGTCTTGTAGAAAGTCTTCAGAATGTCTTCGTCCGAACTCAGACCGAGAGCGCGAAGAAAGGTGGTCGCCGGAAATTTCCGCTTGCGATCGATGCGAACATGCAGAATGTTCTTGGCATCATATTCGAATTCAACCCAAGAACCTCGATAGGGAATAATCTTGGCCAGAAACTCGGTCCGGGCAGCGTTGGCCTCGAGGAACACACCGGGAGAGCGGTGAAGTTGACTCACGATAACGCGCTCGGTCCCATTGATGATGAACAGGCCGTTTTCGGTCATCAGCGGGATGTCCCCGAAGTAGACCTCCTGTTCCTTGACATCTCGGATGGTGGTGGCCTCGGTGGTGGGGTCCTTGTCCCACACTACCAGCCGGATAGTGACCTTGAGAGGAACAGAGAAGGTCATGCCCCGTTCCTTACACTCGTCCAGGTTGTACTTGAGGTTCAGCTGGACCGGATCCCCACAATCCTCACAACGCTCGACTTCGTTGGGATTGTGGACACCACAGCTTTGACAGGTAATGGGGTCGATGGTGTAGGGGTTCAGAACCAAAGTCTCCCCACACTTTAGACATTCGGTCCTCAGATGCTCCAGACCGTTCAACTTGCTGCATTTACACTCCCAGTTACCGATCGAGTACTCGACGAATTCCAGCGACGAGGTCCCACGAAAATCGGTAATCGGAAAAACCGAATTGAAGACGGCCTGCAAACCCACATCTTCCCGCTCGGAAGGAAGCAGGTCCATCTGCAAGAATCTTCGGTACGACTGCTTCTGTACGTCTAGGAGATTGGGTATGGGAAAAACGGTCTTGATCTTGGCGAAGTCAACCCTTTCTCGATACACGTTCTTGACGAAGTCGGACATACTTAAACAACTCCCTCTGGTTGCCAAATAGACTGGGGGGAAAAATTCAAAAAACTCTTGGCTCCCGGCGAAAAGACAATACGGCTCCGAATAGCTTGCGCCGGAGCGTACAAGGGGATATAGGGATCCACGAGCCGAGGATTCCGATCCGTGACCATGAATTGACTAGACCGCCAGCTCGTGCCCGCGCCGTTCCCCGCGCCGTTCGTTGCCGCGCAGAAAAAAAAAGAAAAGGGGGACACAATTCCCCCTTCCCCACTAGTTAGTGAAACTCAATCAAACACACCACGTGATATGGACTTTAGCACAAACTGAGTCCGCAATGCAAATATCCTTAAGACCCGCGTCATCTGGATCCGGCCGATTCCCAATTACGACAGGGCTCTTAGGCTAGCGAACTTCTGCTGTGGCGCCCGCCTCTTCGAACTTCTTCTTGGCTTCCTCAGCCTCTTCCTTGGTAACAGCCTCCTTGATGGGCTTGGGCGCACTCTCTACCAGGTCCTTTGCTTCCTTCAGACCCAGGCTTGTTATCTCACGGACGACCTTGATGACGTTGATTTTCTTGTCGCCGATCGCGGTGAGGACCACATCAAACTCGATCTTCTCTTCCTCTGCCGCGGCGACGCCCCCTGCAGCCGGTGCGCCGGCGACAACCACCGGTGCTGCTGCTGCAGTGATCCCGAATTTTTCTTCGAGATCCTTCACCAGCTGGTTGACGTCAACAATGGACGCCTGTCCAATCCATTCCAGTACATCGTCTTTCGTAGTTGCCATTCGCTTTTTACCTCCAGTCTATCGATTAGTTTTCTTTTTTCTGATCTCCAAGGGCTTTCAAGCCGACTCCCAGATTCACCAGGGGAGCTTGCAGCGTTGTAGCGAGTGTACTCAAGGGAGCGTTCAGCAGGTACACAAGCTTTGAAAGCAACTCGGGGCGAGACGGCATGTCCGCAAGCCCCGCGATCTCATCAGAAGAAAGCGCTGAGCCGTCCAGAACCCCGGCCTTGAAGGCCAAACCCGGATGATCCTTGACATAGCTCTTCAAGAGCTTCGCTAGAGCCACCGGATCCTCATCCGTATACGCAATCGCGGTGGGTCCTTCGAAATGGGAATTCAGCTCTTGCACCGGGGTATCTTCTGCCGCTCTCAGAGCCAGGGTGTTCTTCACCACCCGATAGCCGCTACCATTCTCGGCGACCTTCCGTCGAAGTTCCGTCAAATCGGCGACGTTGATCTCCCGGAAAGTCAACAGAAGAACGCTGGCATTTCCCTGGAATGTCTGCTTCAGGGCCTCAACTACCTGTCGTTTTTCTTCCTTGTTCACCAAACCATCCTCTGGTTGCTCATCCTCTGATTGCTCACCCTTGGTCTCCCAAGACGCTACGTTCTTTCAACCTGAACCACATCAATCTTGACGCCAGGGCTCATGGTCGAAGACATCGAGATCCCCCTGAGGTAGCGCCCTTTGGCTGCCGATGGTTTGGCCCGGACTACGGCTCCTACCAGGCTTCGGGCGTTCTCCACCAGATGCTCGACCTCGAAGGACAAGAGTCCCAGTGGAGCATGTATCACTCCGTTCTTGTCCACCCGGAATTCCACCTTGCCTGCCTTGATTTCTTTCACCGCCTTGCCCACGTCGAACGTCACCGTTCCCGCTTTGGGGTTGGGCATGAGACCACGGGGACCTAGGACCCGCCCCAGCTTGCCTACCGACTTCATCATATCGGGCGTAGCAACCAGGGAGTCGAAATCCATCCAACCCTTCGCGATCTTCTCGACGACGTCCTCACCACCCACTTCATCCGCACCGGCCAGCTCCGCTTCCTTCACCTTCTCGCCGGAGGCGACGACACAGACTCGAAGCGTCTTTCCTCGTCCGAAGGGCAGCACAACGGTTCCGCGAACCATCTGATCGGCATGCTTCGGATCCACACCCAGGCGCAAGGCAATCTCCAGCGTTTCGTCGAACTTAGCAAACTTTATCTCGCGCAGTAGCTTGACCGCATCTTCGAGGCTGTAGTCCCTGGCCTCAACCTTGGCCTTGGCTGCTAGAAAGCCCTTTCCTGACATCTTGTCAAACCTCCAAAAGATCCCTGCTGGAAACCCTACACCAATGGGCCAAAGTTCCTTCCGAGCAAGACCCATCCGGGTAGGTTCCACCGCATTCCTAGTCGCTGACCTCGACCCCCATGCTCCTGGCGGTTCCCATGATGATCCGTTTCGCCGCCTCCAAGTCTCCGGCGTTCAGATCCGGAAGCTTGGTCTTAGCGATCTCCTCTACCTGCTTCACCGTCACTGTCGCGACCTTGGTCTTGTTGGGCTCCGCAGAACCCTTCGCGATTCCCGCTGCCCTCTTGAGCAGAACGGCCGCCGGTGGCGTCTTGGTAATAAAGCTATAACTTCGGTCCTGGTAGACGGTGATCACGACAGGGATAATCAAGCCTTCGTCCTTCTGAGTCTTGGCATTGTAAGCCTTGCAGAAATCCATGATGTTGACGCCGTGCTGACCTAGAGCAGGCCCAACCGGAGGAGCAGGCGTCGCTTTTCCTGCAGGAATCTGCAGCTTGATCATTCCCGTTATCTTTTTGGCCATCAGACCTCCGATACAGTACTAGCAGAGAGAACAGAACACCTATACTCTGGTGAAGTTAGCCCTTCTCCACCTGAATAAACTCCAACTCGACCGGAGTGGCACGACCGAAGATGGTCACCATAACCTTCAGGGTACTCCGGTCCAGATTGACGTCCTCCACCTCTCCGGTGAAGTTGGAAAAGGGCCCATCGATGATCTTGACGGTCTCACCCTTCTCGAATATGAACTTCGGTTTCGGTTTTTCGGCTGCGCTCGAGACCCTGTGAACGACCTGGTCAACCTCGGCTTCGGTCAGCGGAGTCGGCTTGTTCCCCTGGCTGACGAAGCCGCTAACCTTAGGCGTATTGCGAACGAGATGCCAGGTTTCATCCGTCAGATCCATCTCAACCAGGATATAGCCAGGGAAAAATAGCTTGGAGGTGACCACCTTCTTCCCTCCCCGCATTTCCACTACATCCTCTGTGGGGATGAGAATCTGGCCGATCATGCCTTGAAGCCCATAAGCCTGGACCCGATTCATGAGGCCCTCGGCCACCTTGCGCTCAAAGCCTGAATAGGTATGGATGATGTACCACTTCTTACCTACTTCAGGAGTCTCAGCTGTCGTGTCGTCGGGTGCGGTATCGATAACGTCTCTCCTTTTATGATGAACGCAATTCGCGCCTTGAACCTTGATCGGTCTAGCGAAATAGCTGAAAGACCCGTTCCACTCCGTTTCTCAGCACGAAATCCACGAGAAAGAGATAAAAACCAAAGAAGAACACACTGGCGATGACCACCGTCGTAGTCCCAGAGACTTCCTTCCGGTTGGGCCAGGTAACCTTTCTCAACTCCATCTTGACGTCGCCGTAAAACTGGAGCAGATCGCCCGGCGCCGTTTTCAACTTTTCCAACATAGCCACCAACGTAACCCTTCTCTGCCCCCTGGGCAGAGCAATCGAACAGGGGGAGAATCACTGGCAGGCCAGGAGGGATTCGAACCCCCAACATCCGGTTTTGGAGACCGGCGCTCTACCAATTGGAGCTACTGGCCTGCTAAGAGTCGCCCTACCGAGTCTCCTTATGGACTGTATGGTGGCGACACCACCTGCAGTATTTCTTCAGCTCGATCCGCTCGGCGTTATTCGTCTTGTTCTTGGTAGATGTGTAGTTCTTCCTCTTGCAGTCGGTACACTGCAAGGTGATCATTTCCCGCATCGGATCTCCAACCCTTCAAACCGTTCCCGGCCCGGAGTTGCCCCTACTCGATAATGTCGGTAATCGTGCCGGCACCGACGGTGCTGCCGCCTTCTCGGATGGCGAAGCGTAGCCCCTTCTCCATCGCGATCGGCGTGATCAGGTTGATCTGCAACGAGACGTTGTCTCCCGGCATCACCATCTCCGTCCCCTTCGGCAAATCCACATCCCCGGTCACATCCGTCGTCCGAAAATAAAACTGCGGCCGATACCCGTTGAAGAACGGCGTATGTCGGCCCCCCTCTTCCTTCTTCAGGATGTAGGCCTCCGCCGTGCACTTCGTGTGCGGCGTGATCGTTCCCGTCGCCGCGATCACCTGCCCGCGCTCCACATCGTCCTTGTCCGTTCCTCGCAGCAGCAAACCTACGTTGTCTCCCGCCTGACCCTCGTCCAACAGCTTCCGGAACATCTCCACGCCCGTCACCACCCGCTTGACCGTCGGCCGGATCCCCACAATCTCCATCTCCGTCCCCACCAGGATCTTCCCGCGCTCCACTCGACCCGTCACCACCGTCCCTCGTCCACTGATCGAGAAGATATCCTCGATCGGCATCAAGAACGGCTTGTCCACATCCCGCTCCGGCATCGGGATATACGTATCCACCTGGGACATCAGCTCCACAATCTGCTTCGCGGCCTCTGCGTCGCCTTCCAGCGCCTTCAGCGCACTGCCTGCCACCACCGGAATGTCGTCCCCGGGAAAATCGTACGACGACAGCAGCTCCCTCACTTCCAGCTCCACCAGCTCCAGCAGCTCCTCGTCGTCCACCAGGTCGGCCTTGTTCAAGAACACCACGATCGACGGCACTCCCACCTGACGGGCCAACAGAATGTGCTCGCGCGTCTGCGGCATCGGCCCATCGGCAGCCGAGACCACCAGCACCGCTCCGTCCATCTGCGCCGCTCCCGTGATCATGTTCTTGATGTAGTCCGCGTGCCCTGGACAGTCCACGTGCGCGTAATGGCGCGCTTCGGTCTCATACTCCACATGCGCCACCGCGATCGTGATCCCTCGCTCCCGTTCTTCCGGCGCATTGTCAATCGAATCAAACGACCGCACCTCCACCGCATCATTCTGGCCCGCCAGAACTTGCGTGATCGCGGCCGTCAGCGTCGTCTTGCCGTGATCCACGTGCCCGATCGTCCCGATATTTACGTGCGGTTTCGTTCGCTCGAATTTCGCCTTCGCCATACGATTCTCCTCGTCCCGTCCTTCTTCTCTCTATCGAAGCGGAGAGCCCACGACCAGGATTGAACTGGTGACCCCCTCCTTACCAAGGAAGTGCTCTACCACTGAGCTACGTGGGCACATCCTTCCTTCTCATGCTACCGAGCTGGGGATTTCGATAAGATCCTCAGACCTGCTAGAGTTGGAGCGGGAGACGGGACTCGAACCCGCGACCGATAGCTTGGAAGGCTATTACTCTACCACTGAGTTACTCCCGCTTGGCACCACCCGCCACAACTTTCCAAATAGCTAATCAGGTCTGGAGGGGGCAGGATTCGAACCTGCGTAGCCCCGAAGGGCGACGGGTTTACAGCCCGTTGCCTTTGTCCACTCGACCACCCCTCCGCCGATACGCTTAGCTGGCGAAGGGAATCGAACCCCCAACCTGCTGATTACAAATCAGTTACTAGGGTTCGTCTGCTATACCCGCCGTAGCCCCCGCCAACACCTACAAACACAACGAATTAAGCATTATAAGCGCTCGCCCTCCCCCAATGCAACTGCAATTTTAACTCGGCCAAAGAGGGCTACCGAAAGCCCTCAAATGCCACGAAACGTCAGTAAAACGTCAGTAAATCCGGCCCCGTAGGGCCGCAGAAGAAGGAGAAAGCAATGGCAACGTACAGCGTCAGTGAGACCACCGAGTCGATGGCTAAACGGATCATCAAGGAGCATCACAAGCACCTGGAGAATGCCAACATCGCCTATGTGATGAAGGAGTACGACCCGGAAGGTCAACGCCAGCAGACGAAGAAAGGGAGTGGTGCCGGCAAGGTGCGGAAGATCATTAAGGTCTCCTGTTTCAACGCACCCACCCAGGAGTGCACCGGGCTGCAGTTCATGCTTGTCGTCGACCAGAAGCTCTGGGACGACATCGAGCCCGATCAGCGGGAGGCGGTGATGGACAACGCCCTTGCTCAGTGTGGCTTTGGTGCAGACGGGGCCGTCAAGAACGACCCCGACGTGACGGTGTTCGCCGACGTCGTTGCCCGCCGCGGTGCCTTCAACGGGGCCCTGGTGGAGTTCTTCGACAAGACCCGGGAATTGCCGTTGTTTCAAGGCCTCGACGAGGCTGGGGCTCAGGCACAGCCGATTCAGTGAGTGACGGAGCTGGGGCAGCGTGGAAGGACATGCAACAGGGCTTGTTGATTGGGGCGCCCCATCAGATAGCTAGTGGTGGAGTGCGAGCCGAGACGGGCGAGAGTCTGGCGATATCCAGAGGTATTGGGAATCCCCCTTTGGTCCGTAAAACCCCAACAGCCGGAATCAAGCCCGGCCCCCAGCTCTTTTTTTGAGAGGAGTGTTATGGGAAGTATCCGTTTTCACTGGCAGAACCTAAACGAGAAGCCCGGGGACCGGCACGGCTGTGGCTTGAGGTATGGCCGGTGCTGGCTAAACCTCCGCCAGACGACCCTGAGTGCAGAATGGGAAACCTGGGTGTCCAAGTTCGCCCTGACCCTTGATGTTGGAGGGGACGAGAACGATTTCTGCCTCCACTTGGCCCTCCCGCCGGTCAGCTTGTTTCTGGGTGTCCAGGGCCTCTTTCCCTATTCCCGGTTGCCGAGAGACTGGGGGAGAACCACCGGTGTGAGGGTCTTCGACTGGGCTATCTGGTTCGATATCTGGAACGACGACAGCGTGTGGAGCAGCGATCAGCCCTGGTGGAATTCGTTCAACTTTCATCCTGTCGATTTCTTTCTGGGAGATTCGAAGCATTCGGAACGGACTCTCTCAACCGAGGAACGCGTAGTCCCAATGCCCGAGGGCACCTACCCGTGCACAGTGCGGATGTTTGAATCGACCTGGAAGCGCCCTAGGTGGTTCAACAAGCGGATGGTGCGTGCCACGGTCGATATCCCCAGCGGGGTTCCGTTTCCGGGCAAGGGCGAGAACTCGTGGGACTGTGGGCAAGACGCCACCTTCTCGTCAACGGGACCAGCCAGGGACCCTGATCAGGCGATTGCTTCCCTGGTGGAGTCAACCTTGAGAAGGCGGAGACGATACGGAGGACCTGGTTGGCGCCCGGAGCCTAGAGAGGTGTCGGTGTGAGTAATCCGGCCTGGATGGGGCAAGAAAAAGGGGGCTAGAACATGGACAAGTATGACGAAGGGATTGAGTTTCTTCAAGAGCATCCGACTTTGATTGCTTGGAGTTGGACGAGGTTCGATCCCCTGTTTCAGACTTGCAGCTCTGAGGGATACAAAGGTGGTGTGCACAGAGAGGACGGGAAGATCTGCGGCTGCCTGCCCCAGATACGTGAAGGCGGGTATGTGGCAGAGCTTCCATCGCTCACTCGGGAGATTCGGGCAGACAAGCGTCTCCCAACGAAGGTTGAGGACATCACCCTAGAGCACCTTCCTGTGTTTGCCGAGTGGCAGCGACGGCTAGACCGGGAGCTCGGGAGATGAACGTCGGGACCAAGAGCCTGCTCTTCGGAGTCCACCAGTTCGCGCTTCACCCGATTCTGGTAGCGATGGCATGGTGGAAGCTCTACGGCTTCCCCTGGGATCCGCGCCTATGGGTGGCTTTTGTAGTCCATGACTGGGGCTACTGGGGCAAGCCAAACATGGACGGCCCAGAGGGCGACACCCACCCTGAACTGGGGGCCAGCATCATGGCCTTTCTGTTCGATGGTCAGTCCGCGCCCGGAACAACAGAAACGATAACCCACTGGGACACGCTGAAATGGACACACCGGCCCGGCCATCGGCCTAGCGGCATAGTCCAGGCCACGAGGATATTGAAACTGGGCCGATGGGGCAGGTTTACCCTGTTGCATTCGAGGTTCTACGCCAAACAGGCCAAGCAGAACGTCAGCCGCCTCTGTATCGCTGACAAGTACGTCCCGGTCCTGATGCCCTGGTGGATCTATCTCTCTCTGGGTTTGGCGAGCGGGGAGCTGGCCGAGTACATGGCCCACTGCCACGGCGGCAAGTACGACACTATGAACGTTGGCGCGCCTAGGGCACGAGAGTGGCACCGGAATATCCAGGATTATCTGCGCCGGTGGGTCGAGAAGCACCGGGACGGCCAGGAAGACACCGAGACACCGGCGAGCTGGGAGCAGCCGGCGAAGGAGGTCTCATGAGTGACGGAATCAAGATCAACATTGACCCGGAGAGCCTGAACAAGGCAGTGGTTGACGCCTTCGTCGACAGCACCATTGGCGAGCAACTAAAGAAGCACCTTGAGTCTGTGGCGGAGGACCTACGGAAAGGCTGGGACAGACACATAGACAAAACTGTCGATAATGTCATCAATCAGATCCTCCGGGAACAGATTCACGGAGTGCTACGTCCAGAGATCGAAATCTTGGTCAAGGAAAAGTTAAAGGGAGAAGTGCTTTCAGAGCTCATCGACAAGGCGATTGGGGAAATGATGAGTAAGACAGCTGACCACCAGTTCTGAGACCTTTTTTTTGACCCGTGAGTATACGAAGTAAACGCCCATGCTCTTGAAGGCTGACGCCCGGCAGATACCGTTGAAGGATGAATCGGTGCACTGCGTGGTGTGTTCCCCGCCCTACTGGGCGCTCCGAGACTACGGTCTTGGTGATAGCGGGATTGGCCTCGAGAAGACACCCGAGCTCTACGTCGATCAGATGGTCCAGGTCTTCCCCGAAGTCAAGCGAGTGCTGCGCCCCGACGGGACCCTCTGGATCAATCTAGGGGATTGCTGGATCGCACATCCTCACGGAAAGGGAGACACCCACGATCCGAAATGGGAAAAGGGAAGAACGCGAGCCCACGATAAGGGAGGGAACCGGAAAGCGGTTGTAGGCCTGAAACACAAAGATCTAGTCGGGTTGCCTTGGCGGGTCGCTTTCGCGCTTCAGGCTGACGGCTGGTATCTGCGCCAGGAGATTATCTGGCACAAGCCGAACCCGATGCCAGAGAGCGTACAGGACCGGCCGACGCGGGCACATGAGCAGATATTCCTGCTGTCTAAGTCGAGAAAGTACTTCTACGATTCCGACGCAATCCGGGAACCGGCTTCTGAGAAAACCCACTCTCGGGGTAACGGGGTCAATCCAAAGGCAAGAGTCCCTAGCGGTTGGGATACAGGACCTGGCTCACACCGATCCCTGAGGGGGCGTTACCGAAGCAAGCAGAACGAGAGCTTCTCAGGGGCCGTTAGCGCGGTCGTCTCATCACGTAACAAGCGTTCAGTCTGGACCATCCCGACACAGCCGGTCAAAGAGTCTCATTTCTCCACCTTTCCAGAGGCCTTAGTAGAGCCCTGCATCCTAGCCGGGACGAGCGAGAAGGGACGCTGCCCGGAATGCGGAGCACCCTGGAAGCGAATCACAGAGACGGCTTATACCAATCCAGGCAACCGGTCGACCAATGGCGCACGGTCGATCGAACGAAGACACGAGAGCCCTGGATTCTCAGTCAGGCTAGAGAAGGATGTCGCGACCATCGGTTGGAAGTCCAGCTGCTCTTGTGATGCCGGAGCCCCAAAGCCCTGCGTCGTCCTTGACCCCTTCGTAGGCTCAGGAACCACTGTGAGAGTCGCAGAGCGGCTCGGAAGAGTCGGTATCGGCTGCGACCTGGCTTATCAGGACATCGCTCGCCGGCGGACGAGCAACCTACAGAAGGAGATTTCTTTTCTCGAGACGGAAGCTATCTAGACAAAGGAGTGGTGTGAGCAAGTACAGGAAGATACACACACGAATCTGGAGCGACGAGCAATTCTTGGAACTCGAACCAGGAGATAAGTTGCTCTGGTTCGCCCTACTCACACACCCAGTTATGACACCGATGGGAGCTGGGGTTCTCTCACCCTGGCTCCTCGATGAACTGGTGCTCGGAAACGCTGGTGGGTGGTGTTATCGCTGCCAGGATACCTGTGGTCTTACGGAACATTCCGCCGAGGGTTCCCTGGAACGTTTGGTGGAACGTTCTCTGGTACTTCGGGACAACCATTTGGTGGTCGTCAGAAACTTCCTGATTTACAACACACCAGAGAACCCGAACCAGCTCTGCTCGTGGATTGAATCATGTGAGGAATTGCCGAGATCCAAGGTGTTTGGCAGCCTCTACGAGCATCTGCTGGGCGAGTTGGGTGGTGCCCCAGAGTTTCTTTTTTTGGGTCTATTGGAACCACTCTCGAATCAACATGTTAGAGGTTTGAAGGCCCGTTTCTGGGAGCGAGTCAGAACAGACAAACCAAAACCTCCAAAGAAACGTTCTACGAAGGGTTCCGCCAAACGTTCGGCGAAACCATCGACGGAGGGTACTCGAATCGTTTCCCCGAACCAGGAACAGGAACAGGAACAGGAACAGGAAGAAGATAGGAAGGCTTCCGGCTCTAGCGAGCCTTCAGCTACTGCTTCGCTCTACCTCGACATCTGTCTCCCTTTGAATGACGGATCCGACTACCAGATTTCCCTAGAAGACTCCAAGGAGTGGGAGCGGCTTTACCCCGCAGTGGGTGTCATTCAAGAAATTAGGGAGATGCGGGCTTGGTGTTTGGCGAACTCGACCCGGAGGAAGACGCGAGCCGGGATTAAGCGCTTCATCAACGCATCGCTGGCCAAGGCGCAGGATAGCGGTCATCCGAACGGAAGGACGCCGACCGAGCAGCACAATCGGCGCGTCATCGAAAAGGTCTTGGAAAGGGATGAGCAATATGGAACGAGCTGACAAGAGGGAATTTCTGGCGATTCTCTATCGGACGGCCGACGCCTACGAGCGGAAGCTCACCGAAGGGGCGGTAGATTTCTACTGGGACGCACTCCGAGAAGTCACGACGCTTCAGCAGGTCAAGGACGGTATCACTCGGCACGCCCGGGACGGTCAGCGCGGGCAATTCATGCCGAAGCCGGCCGATGTGCTGCGCTTTTTCCAGGTCCCTGCCGAAGACCTGGCCTCGCGGGCCTGGAGGAAGGCCGAGAGCGCCGTGCACCAGGTTGGCTCCTACGCCTCTCCGGTCTTCGATGAGCCGGAAATCCACCTAACGATACAGGACTTGGGTGGGTGGCCACAGTTCTGCCTGACCGAAGGGGACCGTTCCTGGGAATTCCTGCGCCGCGACTTCATGCAGATCTACGCCGGCTATAAGCGCAGCGGGTACAAGACATACCCGTCCCACCTGGTGGGCATCTGTGAGAACACGAACCTAAAGAACGGCCACGACGTGGAACCGAAGCACTGGTTGGAGCTCTGTGGCGACAAAGACCAGGCGCAAAGGGTCCTCGAGGAAGGGCGCAAGCAGATCGGGCCGACGAAGGAGGAGGCCGCCGACTTCATGCACCTGGTGGAGCGGAAGGCCGGAGGTCAAGTCTAAACGGTGTTTGGGCAGCCCTTAGCACCACTGCTGACGGCCTTTGCTATGGGTGGCCTCGTGGGGGCGCTGGTGGTGTTGTGTTGGGTGTTTCGGGAGGAGTTGAGGAAGTGACGCTGTGGGAAGAGGTAACAGAAGAATCGCCCGATATAGAGAGTTTCGAGGGGAATGGGAAAAGGTTGCTGGTGTGGATAGAAGGCACGGAGAACCCGCCACATATCATGTGGTTTGTCTACAACGGGGACTATTGGGCTTGGTATCGAGAGGACGGTTGGGGAGGTGTCGAGGACGACCCGTTAATCCCAGAAGACGGTGACCGGATGCCGACCCATTGGATGGAGTTGCCCGGGGCACCCTGGACAGAAGAGGAGATTACAGAGGCTAATCGGCAAGCGGAGAGGTTTACTCCGCTGTTCAAAGGTTGACGGGCGGGCCAGAGCGGGAAAACCGGAACTCGGGGAGAGTAGTTGCTCTGACCGTCAAGCTGGCCGACTGGAGTTCCCGCCCGTCCCAATTTGGAGGAGTGATGAGTTCAATAGACGTAACGAAGCCTCACAGGGCAGTAGAGGTAGACATCCACATCAGCGCCAACTCCGATGAGGACATAGTCAACGAGCTGGAGATGCTGTTAGATGACTTTCAGCGCAGGGGAGTGTGCCCCTTTGTCATGGCCGGTGGGCACGCTTCATGGAGGGTCGAGGTTGCGAAAGACCCCTCCATGACGCACGAGGAGTACCACGCAGAACTGAAGAAGTATCTGGCTAAAACCAAGGCTGGGAAGGCCACAACAACGAAGGAGAGCACATGAGCGACAAACTGGCCGCACTGATTGCGGTCTCGAAAGAGGGCGCAGTCAGCGTCCTGCAGGGCGAAGAACTCGAAGGCGCAGGGAAAGTAGATCTGTCTGCCCCCACAGGGACCTTCAACAACATGCTGAAGTGGGATCCGGACTACAACGGATTCGTGGCCCCAACGGGAGCCATCGGCCCCCCGGGTTGGCAGAATCGCAACCAGAGTCCCTTTGGAGACGGGGCCTGGGTCATCCCGGCGAATTCCAAGATCGAGAAGACCATCTTGAACGACATTCTCTACGTCTGGGGGTACAAGGACGGGACCGAGAGCGGTGGGCGTTTGTACATGAAGATGCCCCAGAACGGCAGAGCGGTGGATGTCTTGAAGGTCGAGCCTTTTACCGGAACTGGATAACCCCATCAGTGCCTTCCCAGCCGATGGAGGAGAAATAAGAGAATGCACACTGTTGAACCGAAAGTTTATCTGGTTGCCGAGACGGCACTAGTGCGAGAGGGACTTGCGTCCTATCTGGAGCACATTGGCGCCGAAGACTGGGAGACAAACGCTCCCTCGCAAGGAGAGGCACTGGTCGAGGTAATGGGACGGCTCTGCTATCGCAGTTTCAAGCCAGGACTGAATGCGAACGTGACAAAGGTCAGGGAGTCGAGCGCCGACTACTTAACAGTCTCGGAATTTCGATAGCGAGCTGTAATAGTCAAATCATGACAGCTAAGACCTGTGATCGAGTCAGCAAGAGATTGGGAGGGACCTTTGTCTGTGGTTCGATCCCAAGCAGTTGCGCGATCATACGGGGTGGTCCGAATAAAAGGCACCAAAGCTCCATCGGATGGCCACATCGCGGGCAAGAAAGAGGCTTCCTGTCCCCCGCTGCCTGGCGCCTCTGCTCCCACGTCTGGGGCTTGGAACGGCGTTTTTTCCTCTGGGCTAAAAGTTGACGAGCCCTCTTCAGGAGCTTGGTGCGTTTGATGTTCGAGAATAACCCATAGTGACGGACTTGTCGAAACCCGACCTCCGGCAGGTGTTGAACCAAACGGTCAATGAAGGTCAACACGGGGAGTTTTCGGACTCGGATCTTCCGGTCCTGATGATAGTCCTTGAAACGAAAGGTCACGTGGCCCTGAGCGAACTTGATAATGCGCCCTTCGGCAATCACGGGCCGCTTGGTATAACGGCAGGCGTAACGGACGGCTTGGTCGGCACTTTTCAACGACGGACCGATGAGGATATGCCAGCGCTTCTTGCGAATGTGCCCCAAGAGCTTGTCCACCTCGATCCGGCGTCGGGGGTCGCTTCGAAGCCGGCGACGCACCAGGGGCTGGGACTGGTGAGCGCGGCGCACTCCGTGGAGGACGTTCAACTTCCACTCCGTAGCCAGCAGGGGGGCCGGGACGAGATAGCGTTGGGGGGCGGCCTGCCAGCGATCGCCGGCGCCGTTGAGCCCTCCGGCGGTGACGATCATATGGAGATGGGGGTTCCATTTGAGGTCGGACCCGAAGGTGTGCAAGACGATGATCAGGCCTGGCAAGTAGCGCCGGCTTGGACGTCTGGCCGCCAGCCAGGGCTGGCTCTTGCGCCCTCGTGGGGTGGGTCCCTGCCCGCTGAGACTCAAGACAGCATCCGCGGCGGCTCGAAACAACACGTTGAGCAGGACCCGACGGTTGTCCTGGATCACCAGCCGCAGCTCCCACGGCAGGGTGAAGACCAAGTGCCGATAGGGCACCTCCAGGAGATCCGAGAGGAGCTCGTCGCACCACTGGTCGGTGCGGACCTTCCCGCAGCTGGAACAGAAGACCGATTTGCAGCTGTGGGGTACGACCTTGACGGTAGGACAGTTGGAGCACCCAAACAAATGCAGCCCCAGTTTCGCGGTCCGGCACGACAGCATCCGGGAGACATGGTGGTGGACTGCCCGCCGCACCTGTCCCCCTTTCCAGGCGATGTAGCGCTGGAAGTTGTTGCTCGTCAAGAGGATCTCCGCGATGGCGATCGGACCGCCCCACCGGCTCATGGGCAGCGATGCTCCTCTCCACCAGCAAGCGTGTCAAGTAGCCTCCCTTTCCGTCCTCGGCTGCCACGTCCCAAAACTACCTTTTACGGCCAGGGGCCGTCGGCACGTAGTGCCTACTCTAAAGATACAATCCTCGCAGGGCCGGTGCGTACAAAAATTGGGCAACCCGAGTCTGCATCCGAACTTTATCCAACCTCTTTTTTTAACGGCGTCTGCGCCTCCCTCTTCCGGTCGTCCTGCTGCTTAGCGAGAACGTACTCGTAGATCGCGTCTACGTTGAGGGCAATCCCCCCTTCGTACGTCTTATCTTCCTCGTCCAAGATCACCTGCAGTTTCTCGTGGAGCTCCTGGTGCCGAGTACTACTGTATCGTTGTGGAACACGGCTCTCAAAGAATTCTGATAGCCGTTCCCCCCAAAACTCGAGGATGACTCCAAGGTCTTTGACAGTCGGACTCGTGCGCCCGAGCTCGTAAGATGCGAGCGTCTGCCTCGATATCCCTGTGGCTTCAGAGACGGCTTCAAGGCTTAGGGATGCTACCTCTCTTCGGAGGCGCAGCTTCTTTGACCAGCGATTCACTTTGGTTAGGACATTACAAGAAAAAGTGGAATAAACGCAAGAAAATGCTTGACTGTTATTATTAACATTGTTATTCTATCAACATGATCAAGTCCTTCACATACGATATCTCGGCGCTCGAACAGGCCCGAGCCAAGAGAGGACTGACGAAGACCAAGCTGTGTGCAATCGTCAGCTTTCACCCTTCGGCATACACGCGAATCCTGACGGGACGAACCCGAAACCCCGAAACCATTAAGAAGTTTGCCGACGCGCTTGGCCTGGACATGGAAGATCTGGTCGTCTCTGACGAGCAAGTGGCGTGACCTCCGTCGAAGCAGAGAAAGTATTGTCCGAGAGGGCTAGGTTTCGCTGTCATAGGTGTCACCGTTCCGTTTTCACTGAAAGGAGAGAGTCAGTGTCTACCATTCACAACACCGTTCCTGATCCGAGCGAGAAAAAGCTGAGTATCGTGACCGCTCGGATGTCCCAGACCGCCAAGAGTTGGTTGCAACGTCAGGCGAAGCGATTTGGCCTGACGCCAAGCGACTACCTCTCGAGACTACTGCATCAGCACATCGTCGAGAAAGGTAAACCTGGTTTACGTCGGAATGCCATAACGCACGATCTCGACGAGATCACGATCGAGACCAACCGGGCGCTGGCAGCACCCTACCTGACCGCGTTTCACCTTGAACGAATCACCGAGCCTTGCGTGCGCCTGCTGAGCCGCCTCAGGGATCCGCGCTGGACTGGGAAGCTCTGGAAGCGGGGGCGAGCATAATGCAAGGTTTTGGGGACGGGCCATTAGTTTATTGAGACCCAGAAAGGTGGTGCCCTGTCCTCAAATGAAAGCGTGCGGGTGGGCGAAAGGACCACTTGCCGATTGTCAACCACGGAAGGATTTTCGGCCCGCCCGCACACAAACTGGGGCGCTTGGCGGACGGGTCCATCAGCCTCCTGGAACCCAACCGCAGCCTGCCCTTGTCCGCCAAGCGCCTTGAGGTGACCTCTCCACCGCCTGAAGGCGGTGGATTCGACCTGCGACTAAAGTCGCCTAAAGACCTCGCCTCCGATGCAGGCGACTCGCTTGATCGCCTGTCTCACTCGGCTCGGCGCCCACTTCCCTGACTCGCCCAGCAAGCCGTACTCTAGCCTCTTACCTTCCCTACGCACACCGGCTTGCTGTCACAAGCCTCCTGAAGGCTTCGCCTAAAGGCGAGGGGGTTCACCCATCCCCGAGTGGGACCCTAAGTAAGGAGAAGTAAATGGCAGAGAAATCAGGATCTGCGTTCCCACACTTCGACTCCATCGACGATGTTGCCAAGCATTGCTTGGACAGCTTCCCGGCCACGACGGAAGCCAGGCAAGCGATGGTCGCGTTCGTGTCTGAAGACCAGGAGCTCCGCGATCTGCTCGTGACAACGAAGGAGCTGGAGCGGATGTGCGGAGAGCGACTCTATCGGATGATGCTCAAGGAGCGCCGGGTGATATGGGCTTCACACTTCAACTCGCCGAACCCAGACGCCAACACCAAGGACGGAGGCCTAGGGCGCACATCGATGCGCATGCTCTATGACTACCCGCTCTTCGACGGCTCCCGGCTCGGCGATGCGGACAAGGGCAAAGTGGGTCAGCAGGCAGAGATCAGTGAGGTGCACGCTCGGTCGAATGCGGCGAAGGCGCGATGGTTCCGGCTCATCGAGGCGGGGCTGAAGGGGAAGAAGGTGGTGCGGGACCAGCTCAGCAAAGAGCGCCTGGAGAAGATGAAAAATGAGGCTTCAGACGGTGTGTAACCATTGTAGGTCTGGTAACCAGAGATTGAGTGAAACCACCGTCTGATGATTTGCTCGGGGCGGCCATTGTAGAGATGGCACCCACTGGGATCCTGCCGCCCCTGAGCAACCAACTGAGGAGATGAAATGACGGAGCAAGAGCTAACCGCCCTTATCGGCGACATCCGGGAAACCCACCGCAGCTTCAAGGACTACCAGCTCGGGCAGCTTCGCCTGAACAACCAGGAGCTGAGCATCGTGCGGCGGCTGACCGGATGCACGAAGGGAAAGGCGCCGGGGATTCTGAGGTCGGTGTTTAACGGGAATGGGGCTAGGATCTGTTTGATACCCAGAAAACAGGTGCCCCAGCAGAACGGCGAGGCTGCTGCCATCCTCGCCCGTTGCACCCCTTTTGAGCACAGCAAGGTGGCCCTGTCCGAGAGCCAGAAGCAGGCGAAGAAGGTGTTGGAGAAAAGCGTCGTGCTGCTGCCCGTCTATGAGTGGGCCGAAGGCATTCGCGGATTCGGGAAGCTCGGACTCGCTCAGATTATCGCCGAGACGGGAGACCTCTCCAACTACGCCAATCCAGCCAAGCTCTGGAAGCGCATGGGAGTCGGTCTGGTCAACGGTGAGCGACAGCGGTGCTGCCGAGACAAGCTGAAGGCTGAGGAGCACGGCTACAACCCAAGGCGCCGGGCCATCCTCTGGAACATCGGCGAGTGCCTGATCAAGCTGAACAAGGACGGCGCCTACCGCACGCTCTACGACGAGCGCAAAGAATTCGAGAGAGAGCGAGTAGAAGCCGCAGGGGTCGAGATGTCGAAAATGCACATCCACCGGAGAGCACAGCGGTATATGGAAAAGCGGCTGCTCGTGGATCTGTGGAAGGAGTGGCGCTCAGTCCATCGTTGAAGTGATACCCACATGTACGCTGACTGAGCGCCCCACACGGTGGAGGGGGTCCGAGAGGCGATTGCAAACCATCTGATCCATGACCCCCTTTCATCGACCAGGAGAAAAGAAAATGTGTCCCAGGTGATGGGTAAGGGAACGCTGCAATGAACCAGGCAATAACCGAACGCGGAGAGGTTGAACGGTCGCTGACTGACTACGCCTTCGACGCCATGAGAATACGTCCACCGAGACACGATCGCGAGCTGGAGTTTCGGGAAGAGGCGCAGCGGAGAACGGTGGAGCTTGTCCGGTATTGTGTCTCTAGGTTGGACCCAGAAGGGAGCGAGTTCGACGAGGCGACACCCATCAGCGTGGTTGGCAACACAGCAATTCAGATCATACACAGCCTGCCCGACGACCTGTTGGCCGAAGCGGCAGCGCACGTGGCCGAGTGTGAGGCGCCGAGAAGGGAGCGAGAGCTAAATGATTGAAGTCTATACGCAATCCGACCTAGACAAGGCGCTTGAGTCTCACCCAGATGAGCTGATTATCTGCCTAGGATCTGGGAAATTCATCTTGTCCGGCTCTGCCCAGGTGAGAGCGTACGACTCTGCCCAGGTGAGAGCGTACGACTCTGCCCAGGTGAGAGCGTCCGGCTCTGCCCAGGTGAGAGCGTCCGGCTCTGCCCAGGTGAGAGCGTACGGCTCTGCCCAGGTGAGAGCGTCCGACTCTGCCCAGGTGAGAGCGTCCGACTCTGCCCAGGTGAGAGCGTCCGACTCTGCCCAGGTGACAGCGTCCGGCTCTGCCCAGGTGAGAGCGTCGAAGTACGTGGCTGTCACTAAGGATAGAGGTCACCGAGGGCGCGTGGATGGGGGAGTTGTCATTGAACTTCCAGCCATTACGAGCGCCGAGGAGTGGTGCGAGTTCTACGGTGTAGAGGTGGTTGATGGAGTCGCTACTCTATTTAAGTAGGCACTTCGTGCCGACGGCCAAGGCCGTAAAAGGCTGTTTCGGGACACCCCGGCTGTGACGAAAGGGCGGTCTCAGAGAACAGCTCACTTGATTGAAATTCCGAGACTGTTAAGGCCGTTGATGACGACTTTAAAAGCGGCTACGGATTTGCCTATACGCCTGGTACTGCCCCAGAGGCACCCGATTGGGACGGCGGGAAAGCCGAGTGCGGCGGGGGGTTGCACTTTAGCCCCCTGCCTTTCCTAGCTGCCGGGTTCCACCGAGAAGCAACTCGGTACGTAGCGTGTCCGGTTTCCCTGGAAGATATCGCTGTGCATGAAGACGCAGTCCACCCGAGCAAGGTCAAGGCGCGGCGGGTCTGTGCGCCTTGCTATGAATGCGATATCGACGGGGAGGCGCTTGAATGCGCGGAGAAATCAGCATGAGCATCTTCCTAGGACCAGCCATCGAACACAAGCTCGGTCGAGCGCAACGCGACCAGACGCGGCTGCCGGCAGTTCGTAACCGAGACTTGCCGGCGGTTCCAGCTCCCTGGAGATTACTGATTCCCTGGTGGGTTCCCCCGGTGCTCGCCCTGTGTGGCTTTGTCCTGGGGATTCTCTGCGCGAGGCTGGCTCAGTGAGTGGAGGTGCCAGATGAATGAACTCAGAGAGAGCACGAAGATCGAGAGCATCCGAATCGAGAACCTTGGGAACATCACTTCGGAGGTCTTACTTCCAGGAACGGTGAACATCCGCAAGGGCAAGAACCGATCAGGGAAGACCTGTGGACTCGATGCCATCCGGGCTGCCTTCCAGGGCGGCGACAATCAGGATTTGATCCGAAGGGATTCCGAAGAGGGAACCGTGTGCCTGAACCTCACGAATGGTCTTGAGATCGCCAAGACCTTCCGGCGTGGAGCCAAGCCTAAATTCAGTCTCGCGCTGAACAATATGAGGCTACATGCACCCCAGACTGTGATCGATGAGCTTCGCGATTCCTTTTCTATCGACCCCTTGGGATGGGTGACTGCTAAGGCCTCGGAGCGAGAGACCGTTCTGCTCCAGGCAATTCCTATGGAGGTCACAACGAAACAGCTGCAGGACCTTCTCTTCCCACTCGGTCTCAAGCACATACCGCCAGTCGAGAACCGCCACGCCTTCGCTGTCCTGGCCGACGTCGAGCGATACATCTATGACGAGCGGACGGGCGTCAACCGCCTCGCCAAGCAGTATCGTGAGAATGCCAGAGCGTTGAAGTCGACACTTCCAGAGGATCCCCCAGAGCAAGATCGTGAAGACTGGGATGGTGTCTGTTCCAGCCTGGAGATGAAGATCGAAGATCTCCGCTCGCAAAAACATAATCAGGTCGTCGATCTCCACCGGAAACTCAGAGACGAAGACCAGGATTTTTATCAACAGGTGAGGGACGCTTGTTCGAAACAACTGGCTAGGTTCTACGATGCGATCAGGGATCTGGGCGTCGGAGGGGAATGCGAGATCGATGTTCGCGGAGTTGAGCACATCGGGTTCGGGGTGAGCAGACCAGACGATGCCCAGTCCCGCCTGGATTCTTCGCGGCGATTGCAGGAACAGACGATCAACGAGAAATTCGACGAGTCAATTGAACTCTTATCCACCCAACTCGGTGAGGCAAGAAAGAGCTCCCAGGCACACAGAGACGCGCAGAGCACAAGGCAGCGAATCGAAGAAAACGAAGACCGGGCCCAGAAGGAAGAGGCTCGTTCGAAGGATCTTACCGCAGCGCTGAAGGACGTCGACAACATGCGCCGGGACTTCTTGAGAGAGACACCGATCGAAGGACTGGAGTTCGTGGAAAACCGGGTGGGTTTGAACGGCCTACCACTGGACTCGCTAAACACCGAGCAGCAAATCATTCTAGGGTTTCAGGTTGCGCTCTTGAAGATGAAGGGCCTGAGGGTCTGTTTCATGGACAATCTGGAGGCCCTGGACGAGCAGCACCGGGCGATCCTGTACCGAGAAGCTGAGAGGAACGACGTGCAGCTATTCGGCGCGATGGTATCCGAAGGCGAAATGGTGACTGAGGTCGATGCTGCTCTGGCAGCAACGGCGTAACAGATTATGACTGAACCTGCCATCAACGGACAGCGCCATCGAAGCCGCAAGCAGTGGCTCACAGCGCGCCGCCAAGGAGTTGGTTCGAGTGAGGCTGCGGCTGTACTTGGGCTCAATCCCTGGATGTCCCCGTTGATGCTATGGGCCGTCAAGATCAGGCTGCATGAAGATCCAGAGCCTACCGAGTGGATGAAGTGGGGCACCTTGCTCGAGCCGTTCGTCTGCCAGGAGTACTCGAAGGCAACTGGATTCAAGCTTCAGAGCTATGGCAAGTACTTCATCTTCCGGAATCCTGACTCTCCCTTGATGCTGGCGACACTAGACCGCGGCATCGATAGATTGAGGGGTGACCAGGAGATACCAGAGGGACTCCCAAACCCAGTCGGGGGCGAGGGCATCCTAGAGGCGAAGACAACCAACTATTTCGCGGGCAAGGACTGGCAGCACGGGAAATCCCCGCTCTACTACGAGTGCCAGTTCCAGCACGCGCTTGAGACCACAGGGCGAAAGTGGGGAAGTATCGCCGTTCTGATTGGCGGCCAGCGCCTGGAGATTCGTCACTACGTCAAGAACGAGCGCTTTGGCGCTCATCTACGGGAGAAGGTGGAAGAGTTTTGGGGTGAGCATATCGTCAAGGATATCCCCCCTGAAGCGGACGGATCCAACTCGACCAAAGAAGCCATTCGGCGCCTGTACCCAAACGATACCGGAGAGTCGGTCCAGCTTCCGCCAGAGTCCATCTCCTGGCATGAGGACCTGCAGGCCCTGAAGAAACGCATGAAGAAAGATGGCGATGACCGCCAGGAGCTTGAGAACAAGCTGAAGCTGGCCATCGGGGACGCTTCCTATGCATACCTGCCCATGGAGGATGCAGAGCACTGCTATCAGTGCTCTACCGTTGAGAGGGCCGAATCAGTCCAGAGAGCATGCAGCTACCGGCAGCTGCGGGTGGTCAAGAATAAACAGGCCAAGGGGCGACCGTCGGCAATGGAAGCAGTTTAACGGACTTCGCTGGCCGGAGGCCGCCCCGCCGAAATGGGTTCGGCGCGTCGGTGACCAGCAGCGGAACCCAGGAGAAGATACGCCATGAGCAGTGAAGCAGTCGCGACCTTAGAAGAGCACCAACCCGCCCCGCTCGTTAAGTCGGAGCTCAGAGCCGTTGGGCCCTTTGAGCCGGCCACACTGACTGAAGCTCTGGGCCTAGCCCGCATGCTATCCAAGAGTGACCTGATTCCAGATGCACTCAAGGACAAGCCGGGGGACGTCTTGGTAGTCCTGATGTCAGGTCGTGAGTACGGCGTCTCGCCTCTGCGGGCACTTCAGAACTTTCACGTCGTTAAGGGCAAGGTTGGCATGTCTGCCCAGATTATCGTCGGAATGTGCCTAAGTCACGCGAAGTGCAAGTACTTCCAGCTCATCGAATGTGACGACCGAAAGGCTACCTACGAGACACACCGGGAGGGAGACCCGAAGCCAACCAGGCTGACGTATACCATCGTGCAGGCAGAGCGGGCCGGCTTGCTGCGAAACGATGTCTGGAAGAAGCACCCAGAGAACATGCTACGGGCCCGGGCTGCCACCAACCTAGCGCGCTCGGTGTACCCCGACGTCTGCTCTGGGGTCCTGGATCCTGACGAAGTGCGAGAGGTCGCCGAGCTGGGAACAGTCGAGCTGATGGAAAACGGAGAGGGAGGCGCCGCTCGGGAGGAACCAAAGAAGGCGCCCTCGAGTCTCGACGAAGTGGTACAGCAAGCAGAAGCAGAGCGGGCCAATGATGCCGAAGCTGCACCAAAAGAAGAGGCCGCGCTAGTCTCCGAGGAGCAGGCTAACGACCTACGGGTGCTGCTAGAGGGGTGGAAAGACAAGGACATCAAGATCCTCCTGGCCCAGCACGGAGCTACCGCGGTGCCGTCGATCGAGGCGGACAAATATGAGGCCGTGGTAGCTGAGGTGCAGAAGAAGGCGAAGAACTAACCGAGGAAGACGGGAATGGATTACGGACCGATCATCGAGGATCTCCATTCTGAGGGGATCAGGCTGTCCGAAGAGCTCGGGGAGATCAAGGCAGCCATTAGGGCGGTAGCAAAGCTGCAGCGAGGCGTAAGTGCAAGCGATGTCGCCAACTCACTCATCGAGCAAGCCACCGAGAGCAATGGAGGATCCACTGAGGTGAAGCCCCAGAGCGCTCCAAGTGAAACGAAAGTCCAGGAGGATGGGGACTCAACTCCCAATGTGCCTGATCGCGTCCGCAACCTGTTGCACAACTGTGCCACACCGATGACACCGCCAGACATTGCCCTGGCGATCCGAGAAGAAAGTGATTCACCAAGGCTACTGAACGGCGTGAATTCAGCCTTGAGGAGAGGGATCAAGAATGGGCTAGTTCGTCGCTACGAAGACGGCAGGTACGGCTCCATTCCTGCCTACCAGAAGGCGGCTGTCTAGATGTATCGAGCCGAACAGCAGCCCTAGTCGAGTGGGAGCAGCGGGCGGGTCGCTCCTACGACTACCTGGCCCCTGATCCGAGCGGGTGGCTTGCTGCGATTGCGCGGTTCTTTGGGTGGTAGTGATGACGAGAAGGCTCCTATTGAAACATGTGGCGGTCTACAAGCATTCGCTTGTCGGGGACTGGGGGTACCTGGGTCGCCGTATGGTAGGGCACATCGGTGGCGCATGGACCACTCTTCTGCGGTTCCTCGGAAGACGCCGCCTTCGCAGTACTCCAAGTATCTCAACTAGGAAGCGAATGCGCATCTACGGCTTCCAGCGTTGCGCTTACTGCGGAAGCAAGGACAACCTAACGATTGACCACATTATCCCACTGAGTCGAGGCGGGACCAACCGAGAGGATAACCTCCAATGCCTTTGTCGAGATTGCAATAACTTGAAGGGTGCAAGCATGCCCGATGATCTAAGGGGAAACGACCCGTCGGCACTGAGGGTGACGATAGGAGACTTGGTAAAGGGGCGGGCGTCATGAAGAAGATCGTCAAGACCTACAAGGCCAGCGGCGGCCAGACCGTGTCGATCATTATCGAACGACCCGTCCCAAGTGGCAAAGATCTCGACTGGTTAAAGCTGCAGCAAACCAGGTTCCAGGCCGAGGCTGAGATTATCGCAGATGCGCTCTTCGCTGGGCTGCCAGGAGGACTGCTCGACCGACTCACCGCGGAATTGTGCAAGCGCTTCGCCTCGGATCTGATTGTGCCATCTCTTCGGACTACACGCGGGGTGCAGGAGTAACGGATGTGTGATGGGTTCGGGCAAGCGATTGTGGAGGAGCAGATGAGTGAGACGCCGTTTCGTAAGGCTGAGGATGGGAGTTATTGGGTTCTTGATGCCGTAGGCGCCGGCGTGTGTGTGAAATCGTCTCCAGAATCGTCTTGGAGCCCGGGACATGTCATCCCGCTACGACCTGGAGGCAAGGCAATAAAGGGATTCTCTCCCGCCCACCTAGAAATCAAAGAGAAGGAGACGCCGTTCCGGGCCGGGGACCGGTTTGTGGATAAGGCAGGCGTCAAAACAACGTTGGTGAGTCTCGATGATGACAGGTACGCCTTGGGCCAAAAAGGACTGTTACACGAGAACTTCACGGTTCATCCTCTCTCTAGCAATTGGGAGTCTTTTATTGAGCGGAATGGTCTCACCCGCACCCACATCGCTGGGGAGAAGGGCTGATGGGCGAGCTCAAGCGAGCCGAGCCGGAAATGATCGAGTGGGCCTTTAAGGGCATAGCATCTAACCACGAGCGTTTGTCCGAAAGGCAACTGGAGATTGCAATCAGCCTAGAGTCGCAGTGGAAGTCGAAGGGGTGGCTATCCGATGCCCAGCTCGACTTGCTGGAGAAGATCTATAAGGAATCTGCGTGATGGGTGAAAACACAGGACTTCCCAGAACTGGCCCAGGGGAGCGTCGGCGTTAGTGATTGACCAGACACAGGGAATGCTGAATATCAACCAGCTCTCCCGGCTCGCCCAGACGGGACCGAAGGCCCTTCGGGCTTTGGTGCACAAGCGGAAACTCAGGTGTCACCAAAGCAGGGATGGGGGAAAGATGCTATTTCTCTGGGAGTGGTGGGTGGAGTACCTCGACCGCTGGGAACAGGAGCTTCAAACGCCGCCTAGCGAACTAGATGAAGTGGCGGAGCGGCTTCTTGCCAAGGTGCTCAGGAAGGCTAGCTGATGGGTGTGAAGGTACGGTTTTGGTCTGGAAAGTGGTACGTGGTCATCCATTACAACCGTGAGCGGACAACCCTCAAGATGGACACCAAGGCGCAGGCCTACGCCTTGGCCGAAATAATGGAAAAGAAGCTCGCGCTGGAAGGCCTGAAAGCCTTTAGGGAGATGCAGCGCGGGGGCAAGGCTCAAGTCCCCACTGTCAAGGAGTTCTCCGAACGGTGGCTTGCTGAGCTGGGCAATTCTAACCTGAAGCCGTCGACATTCAAGGGATACGAGACAAACCTGAGACTGCACCTGCTGCCCATATTCGGGCGCCTCCGGTTAGATGTGCTGGACTATGCGAGGGTGAAAGCCTTCGTCATCGCAAAAGCGCAAGGGCCTCCCACGCTGAGTCGGAACACCGTGCGGCTGATGGTGGCAACACTGCGCGCCATGCTCAACGAGGCGATTGAGGAAGGAATCCTCTCTGAGAACCCCTGTAGGCGACTCGGTAAACACTATGGGGGCGCTCCCCGCAGCAAGAAGCCAGACCCCTTTAGTAGAGAAGAAATGGTAGCGATCGAGACGATGGCCACCCAACGCTTCGCTCCCTACTACGAATTCGTTGTGGCGCTGGCCCATACCGGAATGAGAGTCGGCGAGTGCCAGGCGCTGATGTGGTCCGACTTGGATACGCTGGACAAGTCCGTGAGAGTCGAGCGCAACTTCCCCTCAACCCTATCGACTAATCAGGTCGCGACGCCAAAGACAGCCGCCTCCAAGCGCGCGGTCCACGCCACGGATGAATTATTGGGGCTACTGAAGTCCCTCAAGAGGAAGCGCCGCGAGCAGTGGCTCGAGAAAGGAAGCGCGAGGATTCCGAAGTGGATGTTCTGCACGTCCCATGGGACTCCCTATCTGTATGCGAATTTACGGAAGGTGTGGGTCAGGCTGCTGGGGCTCTCAGAAGTCCGATACAGGAGCTTCCACCACCTACGCCATACGTTCGCCTCAGAGCTGCTGGCTCAGGGCGTGCCCCCTACGTATGTCAGTGAGCAGCTAGGCCACAAGAACGTGCATATCACCAACACGATTTACGCCCACTGGATCAAAGGCGACAAGCGGAGGTACGTGCATCTGTTGGAGTCCAAAGGACAGAAGAGTGAACAGGAGGGTCTGGAGCTCCCGACCGTCAGGCTGAAGGAGGAGTGATGTTGACTGAAGACGTACTCAAGAGCCTGAAGCCTTGGAATAAGCGATCTTGACGGGCGAGCCAGTCCGCCCGTCGGGGCTTCTTTGAAAGGGGATCGATATGGCAGCAGAGGTAATTTGTGATGGGTGCGGGGTTAGGGCTCCCATGGAGTTCGGAAAAAACGGGACTTGGTGGAAACCTAGGCACTGGTACGAGCGCAGTGACGAAGACGGAATTCAAACCGCATGCAGTCGCGAGTGCATTGACAAGATTTCGGAGAAGTCTGGGAAGACTAGTCTAATTCTTCCTATGTAGATCTTGACGGGCGGGCCAGAGTGCTGAGCACGGGTATCAACTCCCGATTACAGGGACTGACGGGCGGCCAGAGCGGGAAAAAGAGGTTCATCCGGTAAATGGGGAGGTGCCGCCAGTCAAAGGCAGGCCGTGGAAACTGCCGCACTATGCAAACCGTGGAAAAACAACTAGTTCTGGAGGAGAACTGGCAAGTGCTCGCAGTTGTTTTTCCACCGTTCGCACAGCGCTTGGAAAACTCCGTATCACGGGCTTGCTGGCCCAGTTCGATGTCGCTCGGAGTTTTCCACAGTTCCCACGGCCTCTGCTACTGCAGCCGACTATATTGACAAGCGAACGGGGAACCAGATTTGGGATCCGGAAAGCGCCGAACCACGTTCCCACCTCCCCATTTACCGGATGACCCGAAAAAGAGACCCAAACGTCAGTAAAACGTCAGTAGGCGGCAGTGACGAGAGGAAATAGGAGAGTTGAGGGAGCGTAAGTTGTTGATTCGAAAGCAAGCTGGCGAGAGGAATCGAACCCCCAACCTGCTGATTACAAATCAGCTGCTCTACCGTTGAGCTACGCCAGCGTCCCCAAAGTTCTTGCCCGGCGCGTTCGACACACGCCTCAACTGCCCAACCAGAGACAATGCCAAACCCAGCATGGTCGGGTGAACTACCACCACCAAAAACGGGCCGCACAGAATCTATTAATCTAGCACGCTGAATAGGCCCTTGTAAAGTCCTTCGGAGCTCTCGACCACAGCCCTGGTCCCTTTCTTCCCTGGGTTGCGAGTGTAAGCAGGAGACGCGAGTGCAGCTCGCCATAAGTTCTGAGCCAGGGGACAGCAGTCAATCGTCGTCGCTGGGACTAGCCCGCATTTCTCACACCCAGTCTGCTGCGAGGCCGCAATCATCCGCCCTGACTGGTCGAGTAGGCGGGGTGCTCCCGGCGATTGGCATGCCTGTAGGTGGAGGGTTTCCAGTTTCGCCCTTTCGGTTGCGAAGTGGGTTCACAGTTCCACCATGGACACGCGGCCTCACCAGTTGCCACCCACGCCCCTCTCAGAACCGGACAAGCGGCTTTGGAGAGTAGCAGCGGGAATCCCCTCGCGGGTACGTCCCGCCGCCCTCGCAGAACCGGACGTGGTGCGTTACACCATCCGGCTCCCAGCTGGAGTCATCCACCGGGGCTTGGGGTAGAGGTTATGCACGATCCGGATGCGCGGGCGCAATGCCGGCAAGACCTCATTGAACCGTTCCCAGGTCACCGATCGGCGCTGACTGCGGCGGTTGAGCCATTTGAAGAGGATCCGGCTGGCATAGTGGACATAGTCCTCTAGCCGCTGGTAGTTGCCACTGACGCCGTAATAGCGAATGTGGCCTTCCAGATGTTGCCGGAAGTACTCCTGCATGGCTTTCCCTCCGTGCTGGCGCAGCTCGCTCAGACGCTGGTTGAGCGCCGTCAACTTCTTGCGAACCCGTTTGCCTTCCGTTCGTCGCCCCACCGCAAAGCGGCCACGGCGACTGCGGCTGCCATAATGGGTCAGTCCAAGAAAGTTGAAGGTCTGGGGACGGTTTCGGCCGTCCCGCTCACAGTTCTGGGTCGTGGCACTGCCAAACCGCAGGACTGCCGTCTTGCTGGGCGCTACCTCCAGGTCGAAGTCCGCCAGCCGCTTTGTGAGTTCTTCAACAAAGCGACGGGCGTCCCCTTCGTCCTGAAAGCAGGCGATGAAGTCGTCGGCGTACCGTACGAGATAGGCTCGGCCACGGCACGACCGGGCGTAGCGTTTCTCGAACCATAGATCCAGCACATAGTGCAGGTAGATGTTGGCCAGCACGGGCGAGACCAAACCCCCTTGTGGGGTCCCCTCTTCGCCGGCGCTTACGGCACCGTCCTCCATGATCCCTGCCTTGAGGAAACGATGGATGATCCGCACGAAACGAGGATCGGCAATCCGGTGCCGGACGAAACGCAAGAGGTGCTTGTGGCTGACGACATCGAAGAAGGCTTTAATGTCGGCCTCAACCACCCACTGGGTACGCTCGTTGGTGATGATTTCCGCGACCCGTCGCAGCGCATCATGCGCGCTGCGGCCCGGCCGGAATCCATACGAGCAGTCCCGAAACTCCGGCTCCCAGATCGCTTGCAGGATCCCCTCATCACGTCCTGAACCAGCCGATCTTCAAAACAGGGAATTCCCAGGGCTCGACGCCTTCCCTCCCCTTTGGGTATATAGACCCGCCGGGACGGTTGGGGCCGGTAGCCCAGACGGCGTAGACGGTCCGACAGATCCGCAATACGCTCCGCTAATCCCTCGGCATAGTCCGCCTTTCTCATCCCATCTACTCCGGGCGCTTTCTTGGCAGACTGGCGACCGAAGCTGGCGTCGAGCCCCTGCGGGTCGAACAGCATCCCCATTAATGAGGTCAACCGCTCCCCGGCCAGCTCACGCGCCCTCTGTGTGAAACGAATCAGTCGAGTTGTCATGGGCATAGTCCGCTCAGCGTCGGGCCATGTTTCTCCGACTCGTTCTCTCCAACCGACACCCCTTCACTCCGTCCGCATTACCGGACCTCATCGCTACTATGGGTGTCTCCGACTTCCGCCAGACTCCGCCCTCTTCCTCGCTGTTTAGGCTTGTCCGAGGGTGCGCACCCTCGGGTGCGCCACCTGACGGATCTCCCTGGTTACCACGCATTCTCCTTGTAAGGCTCGACGCGACCTCAGATCCCGGGCTGTCCGTTGACACTCGCCCTACCGCGTCAACGGGTGTTGCCTGCTGGGTGCGAGAACCCATCGACCAGATCCAACGATGCCGTTTTCGGGACTCCACGTCTTCAGGGTCAGCATCACCTGTTACCTTTGCACCTCGCCTCCTTTCGTACCTACGCATCAAGCGCCCTGTTACCAGGACACCTGCAAGGCTCGATACCAGGCCTGTGGCTAGCAGTTACCTGGGTGGGATTCGCACCCAATAGAATACGCGGCCTTGCCAGGCCGCAACCCCACATACGGCTCTTCGGTGGCCATTCAGGGCCGACTCCTAGCAAGCGGACTGAGATCATGGACCCGCCGGACCAAGGGCCAACCCACCCAGGCGAGAGCTTGAATATATTGCTCCCAAGTGTAGCTGTGTCGTTGGCTTCGTCGGTTCAGCCACTTAACAGTCTCGGAATTTCGATAGCGAAGCGAAGCGAGCTGTAATAGTCAAATCATGACAGCTAAGACCTGTGATCGAGTCAGCAAGAGATTGGGAGGGACCTTTGTCTGTGGTTCGATCCCAAGCAGTTGCGCGATCATACGGGGTGGTCCGAATAAAAGGCACCAAAGCTCCATCGGATGGCCACATCGCGGGCAAGAAAGAGGCTTCCTGTCCCCCGCTGCCTGGCGCCTCTGCTCCCACGTCTGGGGCTTGGAACGGCGTTTTTTCCTCTGGGCTAAAAGTTGACGAGCCCTCTTCAGGAGCTTGGTGCGTTTGATGTTCGAGAATAACCCATAGTGACGGACTTGTCGAAACCCGACCTCCGGCAGGTGTTGAACCAAACGGTCAATGAAGGTCAACACGGGGAGTTTTCGGACTCGGATCTTCCGGTCCTGATGATAGTCCTTGAAACGAAAGGTCACGTGGCCCTGAGCGAACTTGATAATGCGCCCTTCGGCAATCACGGGCCGCTTGGTATAACGGCAGGCGTAACGGACGGCTTGGTCGGCACTTTTCAACGACGGACCGATGAGGATATGCCAGCGCTTCTTGCGAATGTGCCCCAAGAGCTTGTCCACCTCGATCCGGCGTCGGGGGTCGCTTCGAAGCCGGCGACGCACCAGGGGCTGGGACTGGTGAGCGCGGCGCACTCCGTGGAGGACGTTCAACTTCCACTCCGTAGCCAGCAGGGGGGCCGGGACGAGATAGCGTTGGGGGGCGGCCTGCCAGCGATCGCCGGCGCCGTTGAGCCCTCCGGCGGTGACGATCATATGGAGATGGGGGTTCCATTTGAGGTCGGACCCGAAGGTGTGCAAGACGATGATCAGGCCTGGCAAGTAGCGCCGGCTTGGACGTCTGGCCGCCAGCCAGGGCTGGCTCTTGCGCCCTCGTGGGGTGGGTCCCTGCCCGCTGAGACTCAAGACAGCATCCGCGGCGGCTCGAAACAACACGTTGAGCAGGACCCGACGGTTGTCCTGGATCACCAGCCGCAGCTCCCACGGCAGGGTGAAGACCAAGTGCCGATAGGGCACCTCCAGGAGATCCGAGAGGAGCTCGTCGCACCACTGGTCGGTGCGGACCTTCCCGCAGCTGGAACAGAAGACCGATTTGCAGCTGTGGGGTACGACCTTGACGGTAGGACAGTTGGAGCACCCAAACAAATGCAGCCCCAGTTTCGCGGTCCGGCACGACAGCATCCGGGAGACATGGTGGTGGACTGCCCGCCGCACCTGTCCCCCTTTCCAGGCGATGTAGCGCTGGAAGTTGTTGCTCGTCAAGAGGATCTCCGCGATGGCGATCGGACCGCCCCACCGGCTCATGGGCAGCGATGCTCCTCTCCACCAGCAAGCGTGTCAAGTAGCCTCCCTTTCCGTCCTCGGCTGCCACGTCCCAAAACTACCTTTTACGGCCAGGGGCCGTCGGCACGTAGTGCCTACTCTAAAGAACAGCCGCATGAACTGGATTCTGAAGGCCTCGCACCTCGGTCCGTTGTCGGTGATGGAGTAATAGTTCAGGTGTCCCACCAGTTTCAGCTTGGCTAGCCGCAGCAACGCTCCCGTCTTCAGACGGTGGCGGTGCTTCTTCAGCCACTCCGTGTGTCTCTGCAGGCTCGCATGAAACTTCTTACGCGACGTCTGGCGCTTGACCTTGAAGTAGCCCTTGCGGCTGAGCCCACAGTAGTGGGTGAAGCCGAGAAACTCAAAGGTCTCCAGCTTCTGGCCCTTCCGCTGGGCCTCTTCGCGGGCAAAGCGTCCAAAGGCCACCCGTTTCGTCTTGGACTCAGAAAGTACCAAGTGGAACTGCTCCAGGCGCGCCTTCAGTTGCCGCAGAAACTCTTCGGCTTCATCGCGGTGCTGAAAGCACACTAGGAAATCGTCCGCGTAGCGAAACAGATCCACCTCCCCCCGACAGCTCGGCTTGAAGCGACGTTCGACCCACAGATCCAGAACGTAGTGCAGGTAGACGTTCGACAGCAGGGCCGAGAGGCTCCCCCCTTGCGGGGTTCCTTCCTCGCTAGCCCGCTCCAATCCGTCTTCCATCACGCCGCTTTTGAGGATCCGCCAGATCAGACGCCAGACCCGCCGGTCGCCGATCCGCTGCTCCAGAAACTTCAACAGCCATTCCTGATTCAGGTGGTCAAAAAAGCCCTGAATGTCGGCGTCGACGACCCAGCTAACCTTCCGGCGTTGGATGGTCTGTCCTAGCTTCGCTAGCGCTTGAGGCTGCGTTCGATCCGGTCGGTAGCCGTAGCTACAGTCTAGAAAGTCCGCCTCATAGATCGGTTCCAGCACTCGACTGAGTGCTTTCTCGACCAGCTTTCCCTCAAAGCTAGGCAGCCCTAACGGCCGCTTCTTCCGGCTGCCGGGTTTGGGAATGTACCGGCGCAAGACCGGTTTCGGACGGTAAGCCATCCGGCCCAGTCTTTCGGACAGATCTTCGAGATTGCTCTCCAGGTTCCGCCCGTACTCCTGCTTGGTGACTCCATCGACTCCGGGAGCTTTTCCCTTCTCCGCCTGCTGGTAGCAGGCCCGCAGCAGATCCACATCCTTCACAAAGTGATAGATCGACGTCAAACACGTCTTCGGTTCCGCGCGCGCCTTCTCCCCTATTCGCGTTAGGTCTCTTGCCATCCGTCTTCTCTCTCCTGGGTAGAGCGGATGTTTGCCCACCCGCGATCGACTCACCGTGGGGACCTTCACTCCACCGGCATTACCCGGTTTCTTCGCTACACCGGTCCCCATCCCAGATCGAGACCCATTTGCGCCGCTCCTGTTACGTCGCCGTCGCATACTCGACGGCGTCAGCTCCGCCGCCAAGAGGTCCTCGACCCGCCTGGTCTGTCTTCTCCCTCCTGTGGTGTTGCTCGATGCCGTCTGCGACCCCGGAGTGGGAACCACCACTCGTCCTAACGCGGTGCTTCCTGTTGCCTGCGGGCATAACGAAACCCTCGGCCTAACTCGACGAACGTTATATCGGGGCTCTGGGGTATCCATTTAACCGGACTGAATGTAGGCTGAGGCGGTGGATCACCCTCGTGCTGGCACGCACTATCCGAGGTCCGTGGGCGAGTTCCAGGCCTGGTTCCGCACCGATGCGGACTGTCTGGACTACTTGGAGTGGCTGCGATGGCCCGCTGGCTTCGCTTGCGCGGACTGCGGCCACGATGGTGGCTGGCGGCTGGGCGATGGGCGCTTCAGGTGCTCCGGGTGCGGCGGCCGTAGTTCGGTGACTGCGGGCACGATCTTTGACCGGACGCGCACGCCGCTCACGGTATGGTTCAATGCCTGCTGGCTGTTCGCCACGGGCAAAGACGGGATCTCGGCGCTGAGCCTGAAGCGGACGCTCGAGATCGGCTCCTACCAGACCGCGTGGGCCATGCTGCATCGGCTGCGGTCGGTGCTGGTGCGCCGGGGCCGCGACCGACTAGCCGGCATGGTGGAGGTGGATGAGACCTACATCGGCGGTGAGCAGCCGGGGCTGGCAGGTGGCCGGGCCAGGGGCAAGAAGGTGCTGACCGGCATCGCGGTGGAGGTCCGGGAGCCGAAAGGGCTTGGCCGCTGCCGCATGCTGCCGCTGGCTGATGCGTCGGCCGCGTCGCTGCACCCGTTCGTGACAGATCACGTTGAGCCGGGCGCGACGGTCTTCACCGACGGCTGGCAGGGTTACCACGGTCTGGAGAAGCTCGGCTACGTCCATGCTCGACGCAGCCAGCGGGCGGCCCGGGCCCGCGGGGAGGATACCGGCGAGCTACTGCCCGCGGTGCACCGTGTCGCCTCACTGGCCAAGCGGTGGCTGCTGGGCACCCACCAAGGATCGGTGGAGCCCGCCCACCTGGCCAGCTACCTGGATGAGTTCGTGTTCCGCTTCAACCGCCGACGCTCCCGAAGCCGCGGGATGGTCTTCTACCGGGTGCTCGAACTCGCCGCTGCCCACGAGCCGCTACGCTACCAGGACCTTATCGCCACCAAGCGGCCCCGGGCGGTGTCGCCCACGCCGCCCCAGGCGCGCGGGCACCCGCCGAGCCTGGATCGCCCTCCAGCGAACCGCCCCTGGAGAACTGCCGGCCCGGATGGGTCCGGTTAAATGGATACCCCAGTCGGGGCTAATTGGTCCGGATTCAGTGTCTAACACACTTCACCTCGCAACACTTTCCGGTCCCAGGGGTGAGCTACCATCAAAAGGTGTGTAAATAGCAGAGGCGGTGAGTATCCTTCCGGGTTGACCTAAACCCAGGGCCGGAAGGCCCATAAAGGAAGGAGTACACACCGCATGAAAGAGAAGAACATTGAGGGGACTGTGGAGTCAAGAGTCTGTTTCCAGGAGCTGGAAGATTGGGTGCGGGAGAAGGTCCAGTCTTGGGTCCAGGAGCTACTAGAGGAGGAGGTGACCGAGCTGCTGGGACGAGACAAGAGTGAGCGTCGAGGCAAAGTGGACCCAGCGTCGGGATACCGCAACGGCTATGGCAAGGCCAGACGACTGACCCTCAGTAGCGGGACGATCACCGTGCGACGGCCTCGAGTCCGAGATCTAGAAGAGCGTTTTGAAAGCCGGGTACTGCCGCTGTTTGCCAAACGGGCGCAGCAAGTCCGAGACCTGATTCCAGAGCTGTATTTGCAGGGCCTGGCTCAGGGCGATTTCGACTTGGCATTAAGAGGGCTTTTAGGGGAAGAAGCGGCCTTGTCGGCCAACACGGTGGCCCGACTGAAAGAGAAGTGGCAAGAAGAATGGGCCGTCTGGCAAAGTCGTCCCCTGGAGGAACTGGAAGTCGTTTATTTATGGGCGGATGGAATCTACGTCAAAGCGGGTCTGGAGAAGGAAAAGGCCGTCCTGCTGGTGGTCCTTGCGGCGCTCAGTGATGGCAGCAAGGTGGTGGTTTCGGTGACGAGCGGTTATCGGGAATCGACGGAAAGTTGGTCAGAGGTGTTACGCGACTTGAAGCGGCGGGGGATGAATGCTCCTCGTCTGGTCATCGCCGACGGCCCCCTCGGCATCTGGGGGGCCTTGTGCAACGTCTACCCCGAGGCGGAAGAGCAGCGTTGCTGGAATCACCGCATCGTCAATATCCTGGCCAAGGTGCCCAAACGCGAGCAGCCCACGGCCTTATTGATTCTGCGCCAGATCCCCTATGCTGAGAGCCGTCAGGAAGCGGAACGCCTCAAACGGGTTTTCCAGGAGTGGTGCCGAAGCAGAGGCTTGGCTCCGGCGGCCGATCTGTTGGACCAGGACTGGGATCGGATGGTGAGCTTTTACAACTACCCGAAGCAGCAGTGGCAACACCTGCGCACCACGAATCCAGTGGAGTCCCCGTTCGCCGGACTTCGGCTGCGAACCGATGCGGCCAAGCGCTTCAAGAAGGTGAACAACGCCCAGGCGGTGATCTGGAAGATGCTCTTGGTGGCCGAGAAACGATTCCGTCGTCTCAAAGCTCCAGAGCTCATGAGAGATGTCTATCAGGGAGCCAAGTATGTGAATGGAGTCCTGGTCAACCAGGAGTCGAAGGAGAAAGCCGCCTGAGTCTATTTACACACCTCTTGACATGAGCTCCCCAGGGGTTCGTCCCTGGGTCTAGATACCGGTGGTCTGACTAGGACCTTACCGGGGGGATATCAATCCCCTTGAGGGAGAACCATTTCCAGGTCTCCCGTTATGCTCCGTCGGCCTCCTCGACGTACTGTCAAAGTACGACTGCGGGGGCCTCGGTCGCAAGCCTTGTCAGGACGGCGCTTTCGGCCTCTCGCGACGACCGGGTATGAGAAATGCGGGCTAGTTACAGGTTGCGCGTCCGATGTCTCCCGAAGAGGCCTCCTGGTCCGGAGAATCCTTGCGCTTTCGAAACGCGTAGTCCAAGTCCTCAAAGGACAGCTTCCGGGCGGAAATCCGAAACTGCAGCAGGAGGCGATAGAATTCCAGCCTGCTAATCCTGCGGCTGGCCATTATGAGGCGGCGCTTCCTTAACATCTCGCCCAGCGACCTAAACCCATCTCGCTGTGATCGAAGCACCTCAAGCAGGAGTGCGGTCAGGGAGATTTCTCTTCTAAAGTTACCGGCAGCGCCCCGACCAAGGGCAGCAGCCAGCAGATTCCAGGCCCATCGATTCATGGTCAGTATTGGGCTCAAGAGCAACAGGGGAAGCGGAAAATTCTTCACGGCAAGCCAAAACCGGTTCCGTTCTACCCAGTACACCTTCTCACGAGAGTAGGGGCCGCTGGTGGACGAGTGGTGGTGATGAACGACCGCCTCGGGGACGTAGAGACACTTCCAACCCTTCCAGCGGGCCCGAATCCCAAGATCTGCATCATCGCCGTATGCGAAGAAGCTGTCGTCGAATCCTTCCACGTCGTTGAGCAGCTGGCGTCGATACAGCGCAGCACATCCGTCGGGAAAAAAGACCTCCGCCTGGCGATCGTATTGGCCCCGATCTTCTTCTCCGGTGCCCCGCCCCCTATTCTGCCCGTCTGGATACATCAGGTGACCCGCCTTGTCGATCACATCGGTTCCCCAAAAGAGCACTTTAGAAGCGCACATCCCGATCTGAATCGAGGACTGCATGGCTTCCACCAGCTTTTCAATCCAGCAGGACCGGGCGACAGCATCATTGTTCAAGAGTGCGACCATATCACCCTTGGACTCACGGATTCCTATATTGCTGCCGGCGGCAAAACCGAGGTTACGGCCCAGCGATGTCAGCCGCACGAGTCCTTTGGGAAACGATGCCACTACAGCGTCGCTGTGATCCTCCGAACCATTGTCCACTACCAGGATTTCGAGGGGGCGGTAGGACTGCCGCTGTAAAGAGACCAGACATTCCCGGAGCAGTTCCGCACGATTGTGGTTGACGACCACGACTGAAACCAGCGGGTATTTTCCCAGAGACTCGGTCAAAACCATCTTGAAACTGGACCCTCCTCAGAAGCATCGAAAGCAGGTCTGTTAGATTCCAAGTGCTCCATTCCTTGAAGACGACGATATTTGCATGGGGGGGTCGTGCGCTAGCCTCTCCCAATTCCGAAGTAAACGAAGCCCCTCTCCTTCATCTCCCCGGGATCATACTGATTGCGGCCATCGAAGATGACCGCCTGCTTCAGAAGATCCTTTATCTTCTCGAAATCGGGATTGCGGAAGACATTCCACTCCGTAGCCAGAATCAGTGCGTCAGCCCCTCGCAGGGCTTCGGAGCTACTGTCGGCATATTGAATTCGGTCGCCGAAGTGAAGTCGTGCCGGCTCCAGTGCCTCGGGATCAAAAGCTTGAATCTGGGCCCCCCTGCGAAGCAGTTCCTCGATAATCACCAGTGCGGGCGACTCTCGCAGGTCATCGGTTCGGGGCTTGAACGCAAGGCCCCAGATAGCAAATGTCCTGCCCTCCAAAAGACCGGCTTCCCGCTCGTCCGCCTCTTCGGCCGAAGCCTCGCCTCGGGAGCGTCCGGAATAGAACTCGAGCACTCGCCGGGCTATGACACGCTTCTGCCGTTCGTTCACCTGATCGACGGCCCTGATCAGCTCCGGATCATAGTCGTGTGACTGTCCTGTCTGAATCAGGGATCTGAGGTCTTTGGGAAAGCAGGAACCCCCGTATCCCAAACCCGGAAACAAGAAGGAGGTGCCAATGCGGCGGTCCAGCCCTACACCTTGTCGCACCCAGTTGACGTCCGCGCCGGTAAGCTCACAAAGATTGGCGATTTCATTCATGAGCGAGATCCGGCTGGCCAGCATCGTATTGGCTGCGTATTTGGTCATCTCCGCACTGCGTCGACTCATGACCAGAATTGGAGCCCCAGTGCGCGTAAAAGGGGCATACAGCTCCTTCAAGGTCCTGGCGACAGCTTCGTCATCGGTTCCGATAATCACCCGATCCGGCTTCATGAAATCGTCAACCGCAGTGCCTTCCTTCAAGAACTCCGGGTTGGACGCCACATCGAATGGAGAGCGGGACATCTTCTTCATTTCCTGGAAGATCCGGTCCCCGGTGCCCACCGGTACGGTGCTCTTGTTGACGACAATCTTGTACTCATTGAGGACGCGCGCAATCTCATCAGTGACGCCCAGAACCGCGCTCAAATCCGTTTCTCCATCCTCCCGAGTAGGCGTTCCCACGGCGATGAAAACAACGCGCGAATCCTGAACGGCTCCAGCCAAGTCGGCCGTGAACCGGAGCCGGTGCTCCATCAAGTTTCGCTGGATCATCTCGGAAAGGCCCGGTTCGTAAAGCGGAGACCTGCCCTCATTGAGCATCGCGACTTTCTGTTGATCCACATCCACACAATCGACCTCGTTACCCGTTTCAGCCAAACAGGTACCCACCACCAGTCCAACATAGCCTGTACCGACAACAGAAATCTTCATGGATGCTGTCTCCGGGCGCGGAGCCTAAATCGTTTCCACCGCTAGGGATGTCTCGCGTCTTGGGTAATCGTCAATCCAGGGTCGCGTACACGGTGATAGTCCCACCCCGCCCCAAGCCTGCCTCCATCAGGGCGAAGGGCTGGGTCAAAACCAAAAGGGCCAGGTACATGGCCTCCTTCAGGACGAGCCCAGAGGACGGCCCCTTTCCGCTTTTGCTTCTTCTGTGCACCTTTTGGGACATGGGATCGAGGCCCGGAAACAAACTCGAAACACAAGCGGCAGCATTGTCCCGAAGCGAGAAGTGACGGACTCGATGAATTCGGAAGCCAGCCCTCCCGAGCAAGTGCAAAAGCGAAAAACTGGTGTAGTTGTAGAGATGACGGGGACAGTCCAATCCGTACCATCTGGAGCCGAAAATCTTGGCTTGTAGACTCCTGCTATTCGGTGCCTGAATGACAAGTCCTGCTGGCTTCTTGAGAAGCTTTTTCAGGTTCTTGAGGTAGGCGAAAGGGCTGGGCAGATGCTCCAGCACGTGAAAAAGGGTAATCAGGTCGAACTGTTCTCCCCTGCTGATGAGTTCTTCCTCCGAACCTTGGAGCACCCTGTCGGACAAATGTTCTCGAGAGATGCGTACCGCTTCTGGGGACTGCTCGAGTCCGAACACTTCGAAGCCCACCTGGCTGGCTAGCTTCAAGAAGGTTCCGCCCCCGCAGCCTACGTCGAGAAGACGGCAGTTACGGGGTTCGGGCACTACCGAAAGAAGAAACCTGAGCTGGTCATTCCGAACCATCCATTCACGGTACCGTTGTTCCAGTCCCCAAACGTCACCTTCTCCTTCCCACCAATAGCCAGGCGGATAGAACTCGGGAATGCGCTCGATAACCGTCTCTTCGTCGAGAAAAAGCAGGCCACAGCTGGAACAACGGTAGAGCGGGAAGCGGTCGGTCGAGGCCCGAAAGAATCGGTCCACCATTTGATAGTGTCGAGTACAGCTAGGGTACTCGCAAATTGGGCACTTCATGAGAGGGTCCACGCGGCTTCCTGCGATCAGTCTACTACGACAGTCCCATCACTGGAGTCGTCTCTACTGCTCCGAACGGGTTGCTCTTCTCCGAAAGCGCTTCTTGAAAAGGAACAGAAGATTGTTCCAACCATCGCGCCAAGGCCTGAGTTTGATCTCTCCGTCCCGGTTGGAATAGTTGATCGGAATCTCCTTGAAGCCGATATCCCGGTTGCGCAACGCCTCAATCTTGATCTCCTCGGAAAAGGCCATTCCATCACTCTCGAGGTTCATCCGGGTCAGCGCATCCTTGTAGAAGATCCACATGCCGGACTGTGAATCCCGAACCCGTCGAAAATAGAGCAAGGACATCATCAGACTGAGGCATTTGTTCCCCAACAGGTTCTTCAAGGCCATCGCGTCTGGATTCTGAATGGGAAAGCGGGAGGCCGAGACGAAGCCGACCTGGGACCTGAGTAGCGATTCGATAAGGTAGGACAGAGAGTCGACGGGATAGGAATGGTCTCCATCGAGCGTGACAACGATGTCGCCTTGAGCGTGCAGCAGTCCAGTCTTGTAGGCTCTGCCGTAACCTCTCACGTTTTCATGAATCACCCGTGCTCCCATTTCCTGAGCAATCCGAGCCGTTCCGTCGGTGGAGTCGTTGTCGACAACGATCACCTCGTCCACGAATTCCGGTATCCGGGACAGCACCTTCTGGATGCCCTCCTCTTCATTGAGGCAGGGTATCACTACCGTGACTTGACGATCCTGATACATTGCTTTCAATCAACTCGAGCATGCTCCGGATTCCCGGCGCGAGCGCCCCATTCGGTGAGAGACGAAGGGCCTGATTGAGGTGCCGCAGCGCCAACTCCCGATCTCCCACCCGGTGATAGAGTACTCCAAGATTGTGATGAACCTCTGCCGACGCCGGCATTTGTTGCTCCGCGCGAAGATAGATTCCAATCGCATTTCGGTTTTCGTTCAACTCTTCATAGGTCTTGGCAAGCAGACTCCAGTGCTCCGCCGATGGCTTAAGACGACACGCCTCGAGCAGGTGCGGGACAGCCTTTCGAAACTGGCCCAGTTCGAAATAGCAGAGACCCGTGTAGTAGCGGCCCTGCGGATAGGTGGGGTAGACCTTTAGAAGTCTGTCCAGGTAGTAGAGGGCCTGGTCGTGAAGGCCGGCATCCATAAAGACCCCAGCCAGAGGCAGCCAGGCGGCTTGAATCTCCTTCATCCTCTTCTCTTTGTTCAGGACTCGCAGAAAGTCCTGAATCGCTCGACTCCGATAGGCGAAGGCCTCATCCGCCCTACCGTTCAGGTCGGCGAGTAGGGCGAGTTCCTTGTAACACTGCGCCAACATCAATACGGGAGAGTGGCTGGAGGGGTCCAGGTCGATCGATTTCGTGAGGATGGCAATGCCCTCCTTGTGCACTCGCAGCGCCCCTTTCAGATCTCCCTCCAGTCGCGCTCGCCGCGCCTGCGTAAAGTAGATCGTCCCCAGGTTACCCCAGGCCAACGCGTTCGTCGGATCCAGCTCGATGCTCCGCTTGGTATGGGAGATTGCCAGATCTAATTTGCCCTGGTTGCTATAGATGCTACCCAGGTTGCTGTTCGCACGCGAGGAGCCCGGAGCATGCTCGATGGTCGCCTCCCAAAGGGCCTCAGCGTTCTTCCAGTCTTGACTTCGGTCTAGCGTGAGAGCTCCCCAGACGGTGATCAGCGCCGCGAAGAGAACCCAGACGGGCAGCCTCTTGTCTTTCGCTCGCACCAGATACTCGACCGTGCTTCCGCCCACCAGGGCAAGGCCAACCACAGGTAGATAGAGAAAGTGATCAGCGGCGATCTCGTGAAACGGGAAAATATGCAGAACCGGCAGCAGGGTGATCAGGAACCAGAACATACCCAACGAAATCAGCGCGTTCCTGGAATAGGTCCAGATCGCCAACGCCACAAAGCCGACGAGGATTAGAATCGAGAGAATCGTGGCCGGTTCCAACAGCCCTTCTGAGATCGGGAAAACGTCACCGCTGTAGTCCGCAATCAGTGGATAGGGGACCAGAATGAGCTTGAGGTAATGGAAGAAAAGCTTGAAGGAGGTGCCCAGGTTGGTCTCCAGACTCCCTCCCCACAAGCCGATCTTCCGGCTGGCGGGAAGCAGATAGAGGGCATAATAGAGCCCCACCGCGGCCAAAGCCAGGCCAGCCCCGTAAAATCGCCAGGATTGCTTGATCGCCTTCCCCAGCTGGGCAAGAAAGGTGGCTTTGGGCTCCGTCAGGGGCTTGTCACCCGAGCGGATGACTTTCCCGGGCAGACAGAAGTCCAGTAGCAGAAGGAGAGCAGGCAAGACGATGACGACCTCTTTCGAGAGCACCCCGAGCAAAAACCCAAGCAGGCAAAGCAACAGGAACGACCTTCGTCGGGTGGACTTGTAGGAAACGTACCAGTAGCAACTCAAGAGTATGAAGAAGGTAGCAAGCAAGTCCTTCCGCCCCGAGACGTAGGCGACTGCCGCGGATTGAACCGGATGGGAAGCGAAGATAACGGCTCCGGCACCTGCGAGCACGGGCAAAGTGCTTATCTTGTAGAGAAGCAGAAACACCAGGACTGCATTGAACCCGTGGAGAAGCACATTGAACAGGTGATAGCCAAACGGATCTTCGCCACCCAGGGCATAGTTGATCGCGTAGGTCAAAGTGCGGATGGGTCGATACTCGTGGAAACTCAGGATCTTCAACCACTGCAGCTCGGCCACCCTTGGATGCTGAATAATGAGGGTGATATCGTCGAAGAGAAACTCATGGTTGATCGTGCTCACGTAGAGTCCAAGGGCCAGCGCAAGCACAAGGAGTGCTACCCAGAGATTAGCCGCCTTGGGACTGGCGGCAGCCTTCGTTCTCGGTTTCGGGACCCTGCGTTTACTCATGACTTCCGACGACCCAGGGACAATCGCATCAGGCTGGCGAACTGTTGCGCTGCACATCCTCTACCAGAGCCAGCGTCGCCTCTACCACTTGATCCCAATTGAGAGCCTTCTTGAAACGCCGAATGTTTTCCTGGAACTCGGCCTTTCGGCCCTCCCGGAAGTAGCGAATTATGGCGTCTGCCAAGACTCGAGGATCGTCTGCGGCAACCAGGTAGCCGGTTTGGCCCTCCAAGACCACCTCCGAAAGACCTCCCACATCGGTCGCAATCACAGGAACATCGAATTCATAGGCGAGGGGAACAACTCCGCTCTGACTGGCAGCGCGATAGGGTAGAACAACCACATCCGAATTCCGAAAGAGCGCAGGGACTTGCTCGTTGGGCACGTAACAATCATGCCAGCAAATCCGGTCGACAAGGCCCAACTCCTCCGCCAATCGGCGCAGCGGTCCTGGATCCAGATAGAACTCCCCAGCTATCACGGCCTCGACGTCCAGGACCTCCTTGACAACTGCGAGCGCACGAACCAGGACGTCTACCCCTTTGTATCTTCGAATGTTCCCGAAAAAGAGCAGGCGGGGCTTCTCGCTTTGCTTGTTCGGCTGGGTATCCCAGCGACTGTAGAAACCATAGGAGGGATGATAGATTCGTCGCACCAAGGACTTCGGTTTGAAGCAGCGCACCTCGTCGGCGAGCGGTAGGGAGTGGACTAGAAAACCGTCTACCTGACGAAAGGCTCTGGCGATCAACCTTCGCTCGAGAATATGACCCAAGGGCAAAGGCAATCCTTCGTGCGAGTAGACATTGTGGCAGAGAAACAACACCACGGCCGCGGACCGGCGTTTGACGCGGCGAATGATGTCGGCGAAAGCGTAAGCGAAGACGGGATGCCACCACTGGAAGAGTATCAGGTCGGGATCATGACTGTTGACCCGCTGGGCAGTCCTCTTCCAGGTCCAAGGAATCACGGAATTCAGGGGAGCCTCGTGGGAGACGCCGAATGGCTGTTCGCTCTGATCCTCCTGGGTCTTTCCCGGAAACAGAAGGGTGGGGTACTGCTTCGAAAACGAGAGCAGAAGGACCGAGTGTTGTCGACTGAAGGACTCGTAGAGGGAGGTCGTGTATTGAGCAATTCCCCCACGTAGCGGGTGGGTGGGCCCTATCAGGACGAGTCTCATAGGCGAAGCGCTGCCAACGCCGTCGCTTTCTCCGTTTCCGACTCCAATACCCGAACATCTTCGACGGAAAAATGGTCTTCACGCCGAGAAGAGTACGCGATCATCTCCGCGAGTAGTCCGAAGAAGATGAACTGCACTCCGATGATTACAAGGAGGATGCCCAACATAAACGCGGGCCGATCCTCGATCCAGCGCCCGAAAAACCAGCCCACGGTGAGATATCCCTCAAGGAACACACCAGCCAGAAACAGCGTCATTCCGAGGATACCGAAGATGTGCAGAGGCTTACTGTTGTAGCGCGTGAGCATGATGACCGTCAGCAGATCGAAAAAACCGCCTACCATCCTTCCTGCGCCGTACTTACTCTTCCCAAACCTACGCGGAGCGTGGGCGACTTGAATCTCCTCGACCCGAAATCCTCGATAGCTCGCCAGCACGGGAATGTACCGATGCATCTCGCCGTAGACCCTGATTTCCTCAATGACGCTTCGACGGTAGGCCTTCAATCCGCAGTTGATGTCATGGAGCGGAACTCCCGTCAGGAACGAGGTCATCAGGTTGAAGACCTTCGACGCCAGAAGCTTGCTCCAGGAGTCCTTGCGTCGGTGCTTCCACCCGGAGACCAGATCGCAGCCTTCTTCGAGACGGTCCAGCAGTTTGTGGATCTCCCCGGGAAGGTCCTGGAGATCAGCGTCCATGGTCACGATGACCCCGCCTTTGGCCAGTCGAAACCCGGCCGACAAGGCCGCCGATTTGCCGAAGTTCCTTCGAAGACGAATAATCTTGACCCGGCCGTCAGAGGCCTGGATCTCTAGCAGCGTCTCAAAGGAGCCGTCAGTGCTCCCATCATCCACAAAGACGATTTCGAGATCGGATCCCAGGGATTTCAGCTCGCGTACGATCTCTCCATGGAGTTCAACGAGAGAACCTTTTTCATTGTAGAGGGGGATAACCAAAGATAGCGGCTTCATGAAGGAACCGTTGCTTGAATTATACCATAGGCTGGAGCGGATCACTCAGTAGGCTGGCGATTGGAATCCGGCTCACTCGAGAAAGAAACTTCCCCCCCGGCGTCGGACAAGTTCCGTTCGCCGCGCTTTTCGTAGAGGAGAGACGTGCGACGTTCAGACGTTTTGACGTGCGACGTATTCTTGAAGTTTCAGCTTAGGGTCAGACAGGATCCAGCGGGCCGCTCCCTCCCGGAAGACTAATTCCTGCCTCGCCTCATCACCGGGACCGTAGCCAAAACGGGAAGTTTCAGCACTTGCTCCACCTGCTCCACGCTGCGAAGGGAAGGATCGAAAAAATTGACGAGGAACGCATAGCTGATTCCGAGAATGAGGCTCACCAGAGCGGTCAGCCCTACGTAAAGTGACCTCATAGGCCGTGCTGGGGTCGAGGGAACAACTGCAGGGTGAAGGATTCTCAGCTCGCGAACACCTGCTGACTCTGCCAGTCTTGCCTCCCCATAGGCATCATTCAAGAGCTTGTAGAAGCGCTCGGAGACTTCGAGCCGTAGATTCAACTCCGATATCCGGGCTTCGTTCTTGATCAATTCTCTCAAGTCTTTGCGCTCTTGCCCGATCTTCTCCCGAAGGGCGCCGGTGCTTGCCTTGAGCGCTCCAATTTCGGCTTGACGTTGCACTGCACTACCGGTCTCCTCATCCGGGTTCTGCAGGCCCAACTCATCGCGCATCTTCTCAATCGCGACTAGCTCATTCCGCATCTTTGTCAGCTCGACTTCGTACTCCGATAAGCTTCTGATCTTGGAAGATATCTCCTCGCTCAGAGAGGAGATTCGAGACTTTTTCTTGAAACGTTCCAACTCCACCCTGGCTTCGGTGATCTCCTCCAGATTCTCCTTCAATCTGACTTCGATCTTCTCCCTTTCCTGCTGAGTCGATCGCACCTGTTCCTGCTTGAGGTGATCGATCAGAACCCGGGCTACCGTGTCCACAATGGCCGTCGCCTGTCCTGGATCTCTATCCAGGGCCTGCAGACGAAAACTAAGGGCTTCTCGGTCGGGTTCGACCGAAAGGCGGTCTTGAAGGCCTCTCACCGTCTGGCGGAAACGGTCTGGCAGGGAGGATCTGCTGGGACTCAAGACCCTCTCCAAATCGCCGAGCAGCGCAGCCTGGGGATCACCTGGTCTTTTGTCAAGCTCCAGAATCCGCACGACCTGTTGCACCACGGATTCACTGCTCGCAACCGTTTCCAGCATGCCCGCGATCGATTCAGAAGGAACAGACTGCACCGTGTAGTAGGGGCTTGCTTGTGCGCCCAACCCCATCTGCGGGGCCGGGTATAGGAGGGTTGTGTAGGACTGATACTCCTCGGAAACCACGTAGGTCAAAGCCAGGGAGGTGAGCGTCGCCGCGAGACAGAAGAGCAGGATGAGATGCTTGCGCCTAATAATGACTCTCATGTAACCGACGCTCCTGGAGGGTAAAGCCCACCCTTGCGGCAGCCAGCTTAACCTCTCGGCCTCACTAGTGTCCGGTTTGATGTCGTTGATTCTAAAAGACTTAAAGCTCTCTTAACTGTAAGGTTATAGTCACTCGACTCCTATCCTCCTACAAACAAAGGCCTTAGCCGTCTTCCGAACAAGTTGCGCTGTCTCCACTTTGGTGCCCGTTTGGGCCCGTTTTTCGTCTCCCAGGTCAAGACCTGCCCCAGAGCCAGGTACTCTAGGGCCGTGACCTGCAGCCGCTTGAAAATCTCGTACAGGCGCCCGGGGGGCCGCAGCAGAAACTTCACGTAGGCCACCAGCAGGTAGACACACAGCGCCACCCAGACCTGCGTCATCACCGCATTGGCCGTGGTCCCCAGAAAGCTCTTGATCTTCAGGTGCTGCTTGACCCATTTGAAGAACAGCTCGATTTGCCAGCGAGCCTTATAGATGGCGGCCACCTCAGCCGCCCTGAGATGAAACAGATTGGTCAAGAAGACATAGAACTGCCTCGTCTCCGGGTCCCGGTAGCCGATGCGGCGCAGGGGAGTCGACAGGCATCCGGCCGCCTTCCCGGTCAGACGAATGACTTGATCCGAGGTGATCCCCGGCGGGGAGCCCACCGGCCGCCGCTCCAGCACCCGGTAACGCGCGTTGCGCTTCTGCCGGGTCACGAAGTACACCCCCTGGCGGTGGAGTTGGTCAAACCAGTGGTAGTCCACGTAGGCCCGGTCAAAGGTCAGGATGCTGTCCGGTTCGTAGCGCTGGCCGCGCGCCACCTCGATCTCGTGCTCCCGGCCCGGGGTCATCACGCAAAAGCTGGGGATGTGCCCCCCGTGATCCAAGATCAGATGTAACTTGATCGCCCCTTTTCGCTTGCGAAACTTCGCCCAGTCAAAGACTTTCAGGCACAGATCGATCACCGTCGCATCCAGACTGTACACCCGATGCCGGAAGCCGAAACGCTGACCGGGAGCCTGACTCCGACAGCGGCTGTACAGGCAAGAAAACAGCTCCCCGAAGATCTCCTGGGGTCGTTTGCGGTTCGCATCCGCCAGCGTGGAGCGGCTCACCGCCCCCAGCCCCACTTGCTGCAGCTTCTTTCGCCCTGCATCTAAAGCGGTTACCAGATCCCTCAAACTATGCTGTCCGGTTAACTGCCCGAAAAAAAGGGCCACGAACTGCCCCCAGCACGACAACTTCCGGACTCCCTTGTCACCTTGGCGGCGCTCCACGATGGCGCGAAACTCATCCCGGGGGATATGACGGAGCAACTGATGCAGGACTGACGTATACTTGGCCATGGGATCTCCTTGGTCTTCTTTGGCTTTTTGATGACAACCAAAGAGTTTAACCAAGGTAGGTCCCCTTCCCAAATCGGGCCCAGGAGCTTCCGGGCCAAAAACAACCCCCTTCTTTCCACCATCTCCCCAAAGCCCCATCACATAAGGCTTTCAGCCAGACCTCGAAAAATAAACCGGACAGCAGTGTCTCGGCCTGAAACTTTGCACACCGTCCCGGGAGAAAGCACTCGGCAATCTCACAGAGTTTTCATGAAGGGCCCCTGGATCTGCCCCTCCACACCGAGTGGAAGCACTCAAAAACCCAGGCCGCGACTCACGAGGAACACAACCAAGCCTAGCAGGATTCCCAGTAGGATAGACGCTCCAATTTGCAGGGTCAAAGAATTTTTCCAGTTCACCTACCCAGGATTGAACCTTTCCGCCAGCCTGACTTGTCCAGGTTCTGGACACTGGTATAGCTGGTCATGTAAGGATCATACGCCTGGCTGGCCCCCCCATCGAACTGGTTGACAACGCAGCCTATAATCCTGGTAGAAGCGCCCTGCTGCAACCGCTCCTTGGCTCTGAGCACTTCCATTACACTGGTGTCTCCATACTTGAGGACCAGGATGACGCTGTCGACGTGCGAGGCGATCAGCGCGGCGTCAGCCACAGCCAGGACCGGCGGAGAATCGAGTATCACCAGATCAAAAACCCTCTCCATCTCGGCCAGAGTTCGGACGAATCGTGTCGACAGAAAAAGCTCTTGGGGGTCGCGCGGAAGCTCACCGCTCGGCACAAGACTGAAGCCATCGGAAATGGGCTGAGCCACCGTTTCCAGTGAAACCGAGCCCCGAAGGAGCTCGGACAGACCGACCTCGTTTTCAACATTAAAGATCTTGTGAAGGGTAGGACGTCTCAGGTCCCCGTCCACCAGGAGAACCTTTTCGCTGAGGGGCGCAAAGGAACGAGCCAGGTTGACCGAAATCGTGGTTTTCCCCTCTTGTGGCTTGGCACTACTGACGAGGAGGCTCTTCTCACCTTCCTTCAGCTTGAGTACCAGGTTACTGCGAAGGGTGCGGAAGGACTCCTCCAGAAGAGCTTCGAACTCTCCCGCACCTCGATAGCTCTGCATAGAACCCTATCTCAATAGCTTACGAGTTACGCCTGACTAAGATCCTGACTAAGTACACTCGTTCATGAATACGCTAACGTTTGATGAACCAATCTACTCAGAAAGAGGAGGCGCCCTGGTTGCAAACCGAGGCCTCACACCGAGCCCTCCCTGCATTGTTCCCAGCGACAGCTGGTGCAAACGTGAGCGCACCTCGCACACTCATTCTTGCGCGAACTTCTGACCAACGCAAGGACGGCTGACCCAGTTGGAAAGGTACTCTTGCAAGGCTTCCTGCCAAGGCCTCATCTTCTCCAAACCCAACAACTCAAGCTTGTAGTTGCGGATCGCCTCCGAGCGTGGACGGGGAGCAGGCAAGGGAAAAACCGTGGAAGCCACCGGAACAATCCGTACCTCTTGGTTCAACCATCGGGCAATTTCCCGAGCGACGTCGTAGCGACTGCAAGAGCCGGTATTGCCGAGATGATACAAGCCGTAGAGACCGGTCTCCGTAATCGACTTGACGGCCTGCAAGAACTCACGTGCGTAAGTGGGGTTTCCGATCTTGTCGTCCACGATCCGAATCTCGTCCTGGTCCCTACAGAGAGACACGATTTTTCCTACGAACTTCTTGTCTTTCTTCTCTCCGCCGAACAGCCAGCACGTTCGGAAAATATAGAATCTCTGAAGCAGGCTCTGGAGAACCTTCTCGCCCTCCACCTTTGTCTTCGCGTAGACGTTCAGCGGTGACGGCTCATCAAACTCGGTGTAGGGCTCCGGTTTGAGCCCGTCGAAAATCGCAGCAGAGCTGACATAGACCAGATCTGCACCGTAGCGTTGGCAAGCAAGGGCGACGTTCATCGTGCCAATGACGTTGGTTCGATAGGCGTGGTCGACATCCTCTTCACATCGGTCTAGATCCGTCTCCGCTGCCAGGTGGATTACAAGCTTGGGCTTGATCCGAGCCACTGTGTCCATGACCAGACTGGCGTCGCGCACGTCGAGCGCCCGAGAATCCATGCACTGGACCTGATTATCGCTGTACACTTCCGGAAGGTAGTTCCCGACCATTCCCCCTGCCCCAGTAGCCAGAATCATCACGACTGCGCGCTATCTCGGGAAGGTCCGAATTCCCTAATTGAGACGATTAATGAACACAATCTCTGAGAGCAAGAGTACCTGTTCATCAAAGCTTTCTTCCGCAACGAAGGGCGTATTATTTCACGCCCCAGAACGCGAATCTACCCAAATTCCGACAGGCCGAGGCGAATCCGGGTCAACTCCCTCGGCGAACCAGAACAACCTTGATCGTCTCCAGCATGATAAGCAGGTCTAGGCTAAAGCTGTGATTGTAGATATAGGCTAGATCGTACTTCAACTTGTTCTCGACAGCGGTGTTATAGTAACTCCGGACTTGAGCTACCTCTCCACCGCCTAAAGGCGGTGGATTCGACCTGCGACTAAAGTCGCCTAAAGCCCACGCCTCCGATCCAGGCACCTCGCTTGACCCCCTCCATCAGTCGGCTCGGCGACCACTTCGCCGATTCGTCGAGCAACCCTCACGCTAGCCGACTGCATTCCCTACGCACACCGGCTTGCTGGAGCAAGCCTCCTGAAGGCTTCGCCTAAAGGCGAGGGGGTTCACCCATCCCCGAGTGGGACCCTGAGCCAAGCCCGTAATTCCGGGTTTCACCTTGTGCCGCTCATTGTACCCCGGTAGGACCGCCTCGAAGTCTTCCACAAATTTGGGTCGTTCGGGGCGGGGACCCACAAAACTCATATCGCCTTTAACCACGTTGACCAACTGCGGCAGTTCATCGATGCGGAAGCGCCGAAGAAGCCTTCCTACCGGAGTGACCCTGGGATCCTCGACTGTGGCGTAGATCTCGCCGGAGGACTTCTCCGCGTCCTCGATCATGCTCCTGAATTTGAGCAGCCGGAATCGCCTGCCACCGAAGCCCACGCGCTCCTGCAAGTAGAAAACCGATCCTGAAGAAGACAGCTTGATGGCAAGAGCGATGATCGGGAGAAGGGGAAACATCAGGATGAGACAAAACGATGAGAGCAAGACATCTACGGTCCGCTTTAGAAACCGCTCCAATGGCTCGTTCGGGTTGCGAGTCACCTCGATCAAAGGCGCGTCGTAGACATTGACGTGGTCCAGCTTGCCAATGACGATTTCATAGATCGAAGGCAGTATGGCTATCCGCAGAGGACGCCTCTCCTGAATCCTGTTCAGCGAGCCCAGAACGTGGTTCTTCCAGGACTCCTTGGAAGCGAAGATTACCTGCTCAATATCGTAGCGGGAAATGATGTCAGCAATCTCCTCTACATCCCCCAGAACCGGATAACCGAAATCCCCCCCGTCCAATGTCGTCTTGTCGCGACCAACCAGGCCCACGATCCGCAGTCCCATCCAGGGGCTCTTGTCAATGTGCCCAATGATCTCTTGTGCCGGCTCGATGTCCTCACCAACGACCAGGACACGGAGAATCCGACGTTCCACCAGAGTCCTCACGTAGAGACGCCAGGCAGAGACCAGAAAAAAATCGGCCACTCCGAATATCAGGATGACCGTCCGAGGAAAATTCGCGTCGGTAAAAAAGAACATTGAGGTGATCGTCAGGGTCTGCATGGTGCATCCCGCGAAGACGAATCCGACGATCTCGCGTGAGCGCTTCTCTCTGAGGTCATCGTAGAGCGCGAAAATGTACAGGTAGAAGACCTGGCTCAATACCAGAAGAATCCAGGGATGGGCGACCATTCCCCACCGTTCCTGCGGCAGCAGTTCCTGCGTGTAGGGGAAGGGCACGGTCATTCGAAGAAGCCAAGCGCCCAGATAGGCAATCAAGGCGATCGCCAGATCGACTCCGGCCAGAAACACCGGGTTGCGAAGGACGGACTGTGTTGGATCGGCGACCCGGGGCTTCGAGATAGATTCCTCAAACGCGCTTAGCCGAGCCTCCTCTGTCTTCATGACCACTTCCCAGGCCTCAAGCCGATCGGGAATTACCAAGCATTATAGTATAACTCGCGGGAGGCTTTCCCTCGTACCTCGCCTCGCACCCTGTCCAGACTCACTGACCAGACATGGGTCGAAGTCTATAATGGAACCTGTGAGCGAAACGGTCAGCGTCGTCATGGTGAACTACAATGGGGAGGCTTTCTTGGAAGAGTGCCTCCGGTCCATCCTGGATCAGTCGCGATCCCCGGACGAGATCCTCATTGTGGACAACGCATCGACCGACCGAAGCCTCTCGCTACTCCAGACTTCATTCCCCGACATCCCGTTGCTCAAACTACAGGAGAATCTGGGTTACGCAGGGGCCTGCAACCGGGGAATAGAGGAGAGCACAGGCGAGCTGGTTGCCATTTTGAATAACGACCTGGTTCTCGATTCCAAGTGGCTCGAATCCCTGTTGAAGGAAAACTCTCCCGCTTGGGATTTCTGGGCAAGCCGCATCCTCTTTGCCTCCGATCCCAGCCGTGTCGACAGTGCCGGGGATGGGATGGCCGTAGTGGGCAGCGGGTTCAAGATTGGTCATGGTGACTTGGCCAGCCGTTACGAAACGGCTTGCGAGGTTTTTGGTGCCTGTGGCGCTGCCGCCCTCTATCGACGCTCTCTCCTGGAAGCGGTCGGTGGATTCGACCCCGACTTTTTTCTGATCTACGAGGACGCCGATCTCAACGTCAGGGCCCGGCTCCAGGGTTTTCGTTGCCGCTACGTTCCCGGTGCTGTGGTTCTGCATCGTGTAAACACGAGCATAGGAAGCCTGAGCAGAACCTACGTCTTCTTCGGCCACCGTAACTCGGAGTACGTTTTCTGGAAGAACATGCCCACCAGACTCCTCTGGAGCTTTCTGCCCGAGCGGCTACTCTTCAATGTGTTGAGCCTGCTTTTCTTTCTCGCGAAGGGCAGAGGAGGGGCCTTCCTGCAGGGGAAGATCGATTTCATCAGAAGGTTCCCAGACATCATGCAGAAACGCCGGCGGATTCAGGCCGGTCGCAGAGTGAGCGCGTCCGAGTTTCGGGGCCAGCTGGATCGGAACTGGCTGAAATATCGACGAAGAGTGAAATTGTGACCGAACTGACGATTGTGATCGTCAACTACAACGCCACCGACTATCTCGACCAATGCCTCGAGAGCATTGCGCGCGAGACTCAACGCTGCCGCTATAGGGTCGTGGTCGTCGACAATGCGTCCACCGATCAAGACACCGCGATCTTGAAAGAGAACCACCCCACTATCGATCTGATCTGTAACCAGACAAATCTAGGATTCGCAACCGCCTGTAATCAAGGGATCCGCTTGCGCCCCTCCAGCCAATACCTGCTTCTGAATCCCGATTCGCTGATCCTGGATCAAGCCATCGATCGGAGCCTGGAATTCCTGAGCTCTCGGCCCGACGCCGCGATCGTGGGATGCAGGGTCCTGAACCCGGACGGAACTCTGCAGCTGGCTTCGCGCCGTAGTATCCCCCGCCTTTCCACTGCGCTCTACCGATTCTTCAGGCTGAGCCTCTGGTTTCCACGCAGCAAGGTCCTGGCACGCTACAACCTGACGTTCCTGGACGAAGATTCGGTGCATGAGGTCGAGGCGGTCTCGGGTTCGTTTCTCATGTTTCGAGCAGCCTTGTTGGAAGGCGACGGATTTCTGGACGAGAGCTTCTTTCTCTACGGGGAGGATCTGGACTTCTGCTACCGCGCTCTTCAAAAGGGTTGGAAGGTGCTCTACTATCCGGGAGCGAAAATCACCCATTTCAAGAGACGGAGCTCACATCAGCGCACCAGAAAGAGCACCTATCACTACTACGAGGCCATGGGCATCTTCTATCGCAAACACTACGCCGCTCGGTCCAATCCCCTGAAGAACGCCCTGGTGCTGGCTGGGATTCAACTCCTATACTGGTCGGTTCTGCTGAAGACAGCGATCACCGGCAGGAAGGATGTAGGGTCGCCTTACTAGTGAGCAGTGAGTAGGAAGTAGTGAAGTAGTGAAGTAGTGAAGTAGTGACAATGAGCAGTGGGCAGTAAGCAGGTGGGCAAGGAGCAGGGAGCAGTTTTTGCGGTTCTTGGTGAATGCGTGATCCCGGGGTCTGGATTAGAGGTTGGCACAAAGACTCCTGAGAGGTCATCTGGCAATGGATAAGGAGAACCAAATTCGCGTTGGCATCGATGGTCGATCCCTCCGATCAGGGCCCGCTGGAATGGCGACCTATGTAGGCAACCTACTCCGGCACGTTCGGCTTTTGGATTGTTTCGATCCCCGCTTTCCGAGCAACAACTTCCTTATGGAACCATTCTCAAGTGCTGCTGGCACAACTTCGCCGCCGTTGGTCCCTCTACCATGCGCCTTCCTACACCTGTCCCTTATTCAACTTCTGCCCCCTGGTCTTGTCGGTGGCAGATATCTCCTATTTCGTTCGAGAAGAGTGGTATCCCTACCACCTCGATGGAGTCCGAAGGCGGTACTACCTGGAATCGCTCAAGCGAGCCGATCGCATCCTGGTTCCCACGGATTTCTCGCGGCACGAGATTCTGCAGCGCTTCCCGGAGCTAGAACCGCGACTGAGGCGTGTCTATCTCGGTGTTTCTGAGTCCTTTTGCAGGGATGACTCGCTGGCGGAGCAGGTTCGCGTGGAGCTGAATCTTCCTTCCGAATACATTCTGCATGTCGGAGACATACACCCAAGACGCAATCTCGAGGTTCTCGCTGAAACGGCTGATCGGCTCGGATTGCCCCTGGTCCTGGTTGGCCGAGTCCTGCGGGGAGGGGAGGACTTCGCGAATTGGCCCCTGCTTTATTCGGGCTTGTCCGAGCCCCAGCTCAAGGGTGTGTACTCGGCCGCTAGCCTGTTCGCGTATCCCTCGCTCTACGAGGGCTTTGGACTCCCCGTTCTGGAGGCGATGGCCTGTGGAGTCCCGGTTGTGGCATCCAACCGATCGTGCCTTCCCGAGGTTTGCGGGGACGCAGCCGCTCTAGTTGACCCAGATGTGGAGTCGTTTGCCACAGCTATCCAGGAGGTTCGTGGAAACCGCGATTCCTACATCCAAAAAGGTCTCTCACGCGCTCGACTCTTCAATTGGAAGGAAACGGCGGAGGCAACGGTTCGAGTCTATCGGGAGCTTATCTAGTCAGCAGTTGTGTAGTTGTGCAGTAAGTCAGTGCGCAGTGATCACCAATGTAATGAGTAGGCACCAACAGACCAGTATCATTGCCTGAAGCCGAGGGTTCCACCATCCCCGATGTGAGGATACTCTCATACTGATCACTGCTCACCGACTTACTGCACAACTGCACAACTGACTCACTGCTTACTGCCTTTCTTGATGAAGTCGAGTGCTTCCTGGGCACGAGGGTAGGAAGGATTGTAGTGCAAGGCCAGCTCCACGTTGGTCCGGGCCACACCGGGCTGACCTTTAGCCAGATAAGCCGCTCCCAGGTTGGTGAGAGTTTCGGGGCTGGGCAAATACAATGCAGCTCGTCCGTAGTAGCCAATCGCTTCCTGATGTCTTCCCAGCAGCATCGCTGCAGCCCCCCGCAAGTTGTGGACTTCGTACAAATCGGGAAATCGCTCCTCCGCTAGGGCGAGCTTCTGATCCGCAGTTTCGGCTATTGCGCGCTGCAGACGCAGGTTGTTGGAGCTGGTGCTAACGGCCCGGTTCAGGAGGGCAGCCGCCAATCCTGCCTCCCGGTTCGCTCGCCATTTTCCCACCTGGAAATAGAGCAGCAGAACTGTCACTCCCAATAGCAGAACCGGTTTCAAGCCCCGCCTCCAGTGCAACCACCGACTGGGATCTACGGCCTCGACGCTGAGGCGTTCCTGAGCCTGAAAGTGCCGTAGGTTGGCAAACAACAGGACGGCGAAGGCGGCAGTCACGGAAAGATGAAGAGGAAAGAATCCCAGACAACCGAAGCCCAGGTAGACGATCCCGACGCAAAGCATCGCTACCCAGTAATCGAGCGTCCGGAAGAAGAGCCGAATCCCTTTGGCCAACGGGATCAGGAAAATCGAAAGAAACAAGAGTAACCCAACCAACCCCAATTCCTCCCAGATCTGCAGATACTCGTTATGGGCCTCACGGTAGCTGCCTGGTTCGGGTAGGAGCTTGAGGCCCCGTCCGAACTCGGTTCCTGCACGGTGATGGAAAAAGTCCTCTTTGAACGTGTTCAGGCCATACCCCAACCAGGGACGCTCCTTGATCATTTGCCAGGTGAGGAGATAAATGGGATAGCGCCCCGCCGTAGCCACCTCCAGCTGACCGCTCTTCACCTGGTTCCAGACCAGTTGGATGCGGTAACGAAGGCCGGGCCCGGAGAGCACCAGGCCCAGAAAAACGACGGCGATGATGGCCACAGACCCAAGAAATACCCAAACCCGCTTTCGGCTTTCTTGTGTCTTCAATACCCACCAGCAGTGAAGCACGGCCCAGAGCAGGAGAGCGAGCCCCAGTGCGAGCAGAGCGGTAAGAGTACGTGTATAGATCAGGCCGGCGAGATTGATCAGTAACAGCAAGCCGGACAGGACGCGGATCTTGGTCTCCTCCCGAGCCACGACTCCATGAAGTAGGATCAAAGCGCTGAGGCCAAAGAGAAAGCCACCGCTGTTCACATCGCCAATGAATCCAGCCGGGTTCAAGCGGCCTTCCACCAGCTCACCCGTCGGACGCGCCATAAGCGGGAAAAGGCCATAGTATTGGAAGATGCTCAGGACTGCGTTCAGAGCCATGGCGGCTCCGATCCAGAGCCACAGTCTCTGCTGCAGGTTTGGAGCAAGAAACTCAATCAGAATGTACAGAAGGGCCACGAAATAGACAATCTGAACGAAGCCCACCAGGCCCACCTCAGGACGCTCCCCCAAAAGGCTATGAACGCCGATGTAGACGACTGACAAACCCACCAGAGCTTCCCAGCTCCTGGACAGGAAGCGGACACGGAAAGACCGGGTCAGGAGGAAGAAGGCCGCTAGAATCGCGATCCCAGCGAGGGAGAAGATATCCTTGGGAGCACGGAACTTCTCCAAGCCGTCCAAACTAACAACAAAGGGCAAGAGAACGAAGAAGAGTACGGCTACCCAGAACAGCAGCGGTTCGAGTCGATTCGATGTTCGCTTCTTCTTTACAGCCTTATATTTCAAGGAACGGGTGATATACTCCGTGGACGATGTGTTGCGGCCCCGGTGAAGCGGCAAGCGTACCAGCGAATGCTTCCGGCCGAGGACCTGGCATCGCCTTCCGTATCGTACCTTCGAGCCGCATCGGTAGCGCCTTCCCTCTTGCTACGGGGGAGAACCTAGAATAGATGTTTGCGACGATCTTGTACAACAAGTACCTGGTCCGGGAGTTGGTCACCCGTGACGTGAGGGGTCGTTACGTGGGATCGATCATCGGTGTCTTCTGGTCTGTCCTCAACCCGATTCTTCAGCTCGCACTCTACACCGTTGTATTCTCCACGGTCATGAACATGCGCTTTGGAGACGATCCTTCCTGGGGACGATTTGCACTCTATCTTTTCGCTGCCCTGCTCCCCTGGATGGCTCTCCAGGAAGGGATCATACGATCCTCCCGCAGTTTCATCGAGAATGCCCACCTCATCAAGAAGCTACGCTTTCCCCTCGAGACGCTGCCCTTTAGCGTCGTGCTTTCTTCCTTTATTCATCAACTCCTGGGCACAGTCGTCTTCGTGCTTGTTCTCATTGCTATTCAAGCCTTCAACGCCAGGTTCTTCGCTCTGGTTTTCCTCTTGTTCATTTTTCAAGTCATCATGACTTACGGCATTGCCGTCACGGTGGCCTGTCTGAATGTCTTTTTCCGGGATATCGCCCAGATTCTTGGTGTTCTCTTCATGCTGATGTTCTGGGTAACTCCGATCGTCTATCCCACGAACAAAGCAACCGGCTTGTTCCAGACCCTCCTGAACTGCAACCCACTGACTCATATGGTGGAAGCCTATCGATTTGTATTTCTGGGAAACCCCACACCTTCACCCTGGGGTGTCCTCTACTGGATCGTGTTCTCCTGTGGAGCCTATCTCCTGGGACAATTCGTCTTGCGTCGATCTCGCCACGAACTGGTTGACCTGCTATGAGCCCAGCCGTCCGGGTCTCACAGCTGTCGAAGGTCTACAAACTCTACTGGGGCCCCCGAAGTCTCTTCAGAGAGATGGTACTTAGAGTTCCTTCCCACCAGCAATTCTGGGCTCTCAAGGAAATCAGCTTTGAGGTTGGCGAGGGAGAGGCCTTCGGAATCATTGGAGAGAATGGAGCCGGCAAGACCACCCTCCTCCAGATTCTTGCAGGCGCCACCTCCCCGAGCTCGGGATCGGTCAACCTGGAGGGCAAGGCCAGTGCCCTATTGGAGCTGACGGCGGGATTTCACCCTGATTTTACAGGCCGGGAGAACATCTATTTCAACGGGGCACTGGCCGGTCTCAGTCGCGCCGAGATTCAGCAGAGCGAGTCAGAAATCATCGCCTTCAGCGAATTGGAGGAATTCATCGACAAGCCGGTAAAAACCTACTCATCCGGAATGTACGTCCGCTTGGGTTTTGCCCTCGCTACCGGCTTCGACCCGACGATCCTGGTCATCGACGAGGCCCTCGCGGTAGGGGATCAGCGCTTTCAAAAAAAGTGTACGGATCGGATTCTGAGCTTCAAGCGGAAGGGCTGCACTATCCTGTTTTGTTCTCACAATCTGTACCAGGTCAAAACCCTGTGTGAACGGGCTATCTGGTTGAAGAGAGGCTGCATTGAGGCCCAGGGCGTGGCACAGGAAGTCGTGGATCGCTATACAGACTATGTACGAGAGGATGAGCCGAACTCACTCCCAGTATCCTCCCCGGCTGTAGAACCAGACCGCGATTCCGGAAAACAGATTTGTTGGATCGAGAAGACCGTGCTAAGTGACACCGAGCAACGTCCCAGCACTGAATTCCAGAGCGGTGATACGCTTCAGCTCGATATCTGGTGCCACTTTGGACCAGGGTTTGAGGGGATTCCCGCAGTAGCCGTCGCTCTTGTCCGAAACGACGGCGTCTGTGTCTATACCGCGAGCAGCGATACCTCCGGAGATTCCCTGCGCCGGGAGAGTCCCCACCACTACCATGCTCGCGTCGTGTTCCCTGACATTCCGCTGCTATCAGGCCGATACTATCTCAATGTGGTTGCGACCGACCAGGAGAAGCTCCAGGCCTACGACATCGTCGAGCGCTCCCAAACCTTCACCGTTTCCTCTGCGGATCGCACTGTTGGTCTGGTCAAGCTTCAGCACTACTGGATCGATCCGAAGTAGTCCGCCGCCTCTCGGTCAATATCCCCAAGCTGCATCCCCAAAAGCTCCTTCGGACTGAGCTTCTGGGCCAAGCTTTCCACGAAGGAATGTCCAAGTACCCGACCCGGGCGCGGCTTCTCCTCGAAAAGATTCGCCATGAAGGCTGAAGAGGCCTTCATCAAGTTCCCCTCGATCTCCCGAGAATACCTTGAACGATCCTTCTCTACCTGCTCAATCTCGCCTTTAGATAGCAGCAGGCGGGAGGACGGATCCGACGAATATTTCAGCCTGCCAGCCAGATAAGAACGAACACCATCCTTGTAGAGCTCCACGGAGACCGCACCCATGGCGGGGTAGCTCAAGAGAATTGGCGTCATGAACACCTGTTGAGCAATGAAATAGGGGAGCTGATCAGCGGGCCATCGCCTCGTCTCTTCCTGCACATCTACGAGCGTGGTGAGCCCCCCTGCGATCTCTGTGGTCTGGCTCTTGAAACCCCTCATGGGAGGCATCGTGATCAAGGAATTCAGGAGACCCATCTCCGCGTACTCTTCGGCCAGGTCCTTTCGAACCTTCTTGTAGACTTCCGCGAAATTGGAGGCTGCCGCCTTGAATTCCGCAGCTTGCACGATCCGTTGAATCCTTCCAAGCTGCTCCTTGGGCAGTGCTCTGTCGAGTGCCTTCTCGCCGCCGTATAAGGAATTCTGGATGATCGTATAGAACTCGGGCACTACCGTCTCTTCCCAGAACTTGACGAAGGCGTCCTCTCCTGGGGGGGACTCTCGCGCCAGGAACCCTGCGAAGTCGATCAAGCCGTCCTCGGTGCGCAGCTTCTTCAGACCCTTGAAAAGCTCCCAATCGCCAGATCCGTGTATCCGAAATCCCTTCAGATCACCATCTTGCGGGTACTGAGGGTGAAAGAGCAGCCAATCACCCGTAAGCTGCTTTCCCCTCCGTTCCACCTCCAATTTGACAGGCTTCCCACTGAGATCGAGCATGATCTTGAGGTGGTTCCCACGCATTTCCAGCCTTTCGGTGGACTGTATGTCCCACCCGGCACGATAGAGAATAGCCTTTGAGTCTTCGCCATCAACTGGAACGAACAAGTGGAAAATGATCGGGCCCGTCAGAGTGGATCGCTGCTCCAACCGCCAAAGCCCTTCCCAACTCGAGGAAGCGTCCCCTGACCAGAGCCAGGCAGAAGCGAATAGCCACATGAAGGACGCGAAAGTGATTGTCCTGAACATCATATTCTTAATCTCCTTTGTCGGAATCTAGCTTACCGAAGTTCTCCTGAGCAGATCAAATAACCTGTTTAAATAGAGGATCTTAGTCGTGCTTCACCGGCATAGCAGGAAGCGCTAGCCAGAGACAGGTTCCGGTCAGCCCGGATTCAAACCAAACCTGAGGGGATTGTAGGAGTCAAGATCAGTCTAGGAGAAGATTGACCCTCATTCTTGAGGGTCAATCGAGATGAATAATCGGTGGCTGGTTTTAAGGGCTCTCTGGTTTGACGAATGGAGCCTGGCCCTCGATTGCGGCCAGGAACTCTGAGAGATAGTCGCCGAAGAGCGCAAAAACCAGGACAAGCTCATCGCTGATAATCTTCAGATGGCCCTTGACCTGCTCAAAACCGAAACCGAACAAATCTGCGTCATTGAGGAGTCGGACCAAACGATTTCCCGGAGCGATCGTTACCGTCCGCTGCGCGGTGAGTTGCCCGTCTTCGGAGTAGGCCTGGATCGTCACCACAGCCTCGTCGTTTCCCGGGACTAGAATCGACAATCCGGTAAACATCTGCAGTGCGACCGACTGGGCCACTTGAAGCAGCAAGGTCTCCTTCTGACCGTCCTTGATCATGGGGAGAGTGGAGCGGAACTTGCCATTGTTCCCGGTAAAGCTGACCACACCCACCAGGGTCGCGGCCTGCTCGAAGATTCCCACGGTGCCGCCGCTGGCGTGCAACTTCAGATGGCCGCTCATGAGGCCTGTTGGCTGCAAATTGAGCACCTCTTTGGCGCTCGCCACGTACAACTCCATGGGCAGGATCTCGACCGAGGTAGATCCCAGCTCGTTGGAGAGGTCGTCGTAGGCCTTGATTTCGACAGTCGCCTTGATGAGGCCTGTGTTGAGGATCCGGATTTCGGTGTCTCCATCAGCTGCATCGGCGAACAGGTGGGGAACCAGCAGCAGCCGGGTATTGGTCCCCAGCTGAGCGGTCATGGAGGAGAAATGCTGCTCTTGAGAATAGAATAAGAAGCCACTCACGTCCACTGCGCTTGTCGTCACCTGTACGAAACCCTCGTCGACTTCAAGCTCAGGATCGTTATAGATCTCATCCAAGGTTCCCACGATGGAACCAAACGCAGCTATCGGAAGTGTGGTCTCGCGGAGAAGGGCACCTGATCGGTCGTAGAGCTGAATCCGGACGGCTGGGTCTGCTTCCTCCTTCACGTTCAGGATAAAGAGCAGAGTCGCCTCACTCGCCCCATTCTGTCGGGCGAGAGGAAAGTAGAGTTGGGTGGATTCATGGAGGGTCCCGCCGATGCCGTCCAGGTTCTTCAGGTCGTAGGTGCCAACCATGAAGAAACCCTGGATGGGGCCTTGCTGCCCCTGAGCAACGATAGAGACAGCATCAGCTCCCTGGCCCAGGATCTCCTGAGTGAGAAAGGCATTTTGTCCCTGGGACTCCAAAGGAGGTACCAAGGATACACTGGAGGTCTCATTTCCATCCGAATCGCGACCAGAAAGAGTGATCTGGTTTGAGCTCGGGCCAAGACTCACAAGTGCCGCACTGACGTAACTTCCCTGGAAGCTAGGATGCTGTGTCCCCAACGCGGCAGGGAGGATCACGGAGTTGAGTACTACGGCTTCCACTGATATCTTGAAGGTGACTGCAGAGCCTGAGATCCCGTCGTGCACCTCAAACTTGATGAAGACTTCCGCACTTTCTTCGACCGTCGGCAGCGTTATGGTGGTGGTGATCTCACTGGTCGTGTTGAACGTCACCGCCAAGCCCGCCACTTGCGTCCAGCGATAGAAGAGGGGAGAATCACCGTCGAAATCAACGGCGGATCCGCTCAGGGTCATGGTGCCCCCCGAGACCCCGATCTGATCCGAGATGGGATCAATAGAGGGAGGAGTGTTGTTGCTGACGGTGATCGCGACCTGGTCCTTGGTCACCTCCGACCCATCACTAACGGTAAACTCGAAGACAAGCACCACATCCTCGCCCCCTTGGGGAAGATCGGGTGCCACAAAGGTCGTAGCCGGCGTATTCGAGGACGAAAGAGCAACACCGGTACCGGATAACTGCGCCCACCCAAAGGTCAGGATGTCCAGGTCCGGATCAGTGGCTTGACCCGTCAGGTTGACCGTCGCCCCCTCCCCTACCGTCTGATCCTCGCCGGCATTGGCGGTGGGAGGCCCATTGTCTGCCTGAATGGTGACGAATAGCGGGTCTTCGCTTCCGCAGCCTAATGGATCAGTGACCTTTAAAAGCAGGACAATGGTGGTGGTCTCGCTCACTAGCGGCGCCGTGAAACTCACCGTCTGTACTTGCTGTTGCAGGTTGATCACAAGACCCTTGCCGTCTTGAACCGACCACTGGAAAAAAGGTTTGTCTACGACGATACCCCCTATTTCAGCGACGGATCCGTCAGGATCTAAGCCGGCTCCGACGATCTGGATGAACTGGCCCGACCCGACCGTACGACTCGGTCCGGCGTTAGCCGTCGCTGGAATATTCCCGGCTACATTGCAAACGAGAGTCACCGGATCCGGATCTGGCCCAGGACCTTCGCCCGGACCGGGTCCGGGGCCGGGGCCTCCTCCTGGAGCGACCACGGTTACAGTGGTGTTGGAACAAACCGGCCCATTCACGCCGTCGTCAGCACAGAACTGAAAAGTCAGAATTTTTGGATCGCTGGGAGCGACAAAGGTTGCCGTGAGTGAATTGGCTCCGTTGATCTGAATCCCGCCGCCTCCCCCGGTGCCGCCGACAAGGGTCCACGACACGGTTGTGGAATCTCCATCCGGGTCAAACACTGTGCCCCGGAGCGTTACCGTCTGGCCGAACTGAACCGACTGATTCAACCCGGCGTTGGCGGTCGGAGGTCGGTTGACCACTGCACCGGTCCGGGCAAACCAAACCTCCACTAGCACCGAATTACCGACGTTGTAAGGCGGGTTGGGACTGGATGCATCCACCCCCAGGCTTACCCGCGCAACCATCGACCTGGCCACATTGAGTGGCTGGCCTGCCAATTCAGAATGGTGATCGAAGGCTTGGGTCCATTGCAGCCGAAACAGAGTACGTCCAAATTCCCAATGAGGGCCAGGTTGGAGTGAAAGGTAGTCTGTGGATTCAGGCCGTTGACCTCTGAGGATCCCGGAGCAAACCCCGGATTGATCGTGTCACCAATCTTGAGGAGAACCGCGTTCGCCTCCTGGACCGGAATCGGATTGCTCTGAGTTCCCACAAAGCCGGGAGGGACGCCCCATCGGACCCCCTGGTTGACGGCCGTGACGGCACCACTGGGGGTGACTATTTGGACAATGGGAGTTGAAAACGCGGAAACGGAGACCAAGACTGCCAGCAGCAGAAAGGCTAGAAAGTTTCGATTACACAGAGGCCACACTGCGCACTCCTTTCACCTCCACCTCACTCCGACCGACCGCCCTCCTGACCAGTGCCCCCGCTCTGAAGCCGGACCCGCGTCAGGATTAAATCGCCCAGCAGCTTACGCCGCTTCTGGTCCAAGCCAGTCGGGGCCTCCATCTGATTGTACAGGATAACAAGTTCGCTGTCATCTACCTTGCGAATACGAGGCCAAACACTCTCCTTGGTCCCGTCGTCCTTGCTTACTTCCAGCACTTCTTCGAAGCCCTCTGCCAGCTTCTCGCTCCAGGATGCATAGATCGTGGGCCGTCCATCCAGACCTTTTTTAGAGTAGACTCCGACGCACTCTTCATCGCCGAAAGGTGCCACCTCAAAACCGCGGAAGCTGAGCAGGTTGTCCAACTTTCCGGTAAGCGACTGCTTCTGCGACTGATCTACTCCGTCGGCAACCTTATCCCGAGGATGGAGCTGGTACAACAAGTGCTCCCCTCGCTGCCAGAGCAACTCCCGATAGTCCTTCCAGGAGACAAACAGTTTATCATGAACCTGTGTACTCTTCAGGGTAATGCCACTGACAGGCTCATGGTAGAGTTGCCGATCCGGGTTCCAGGATTCACCTCCATCGTCGGAATAATCCAAATAGATCGAGCTCCTTCGGGAGCCAGCCTCGACCCACATCACTCTAATCTTGTCTTGGTGAAGGTCGATCAGGGGATCGGATAGAATCCGACTCAGGTCGTCGTTCAGGGGAATAGCCTTACTCCACGACTTTCCGCCGTCGACCGTCCTAGCGAAAACCACTGCCCTGCCCCCCGGAGTGGAATCCAGCCAGATCAGATACGCCCCCCCCCCTTTCCCGCTACAAGTCTGGGTTGGCTCGCGCCGAAAAGCCTTTCCTCTCCGTTGTGGACATCGACCTGCTCCCAGCTGTCCCCTTGATCTCCACTGCGGAAGAGGATGACTCTCTCGTGGTCTTCATTCTCTCCCTGATTGGATATACAGAGGTAGAGGTTGCCCTGATCATCACCCTGTAAGGTGGGGACCCTGGCCAGAATAACCCCTAAGTCAAATGCCTTGGTCTCAGACCAACTGCCACCACCATCTTCGGACTTTCGATACCTGAGACCGAGTCGCTCCTGCTCCTTTGGCCCACCATGGGCCAACCAGGCATAGTGGATCTCGTCTCCTTCTCCTACCCAGATAGCCGGGGCGCGGCTTCGAAGCTCTTCCCCGCTGAGCTGCACCAGTTCGTCCCACCGCTTCTCTTCCGGAAGGAATCTCCGAAAGAAAACGTCGGTAGACAACTTTCCCTTGATAAGGCCAGAGAAGGCAACGTAGAGCCTTCCTGAAGGGCCGACCTCGATCCGATTGTAGTTGGCTCCGCCCTCTTCAAAGGCGGTGACATCGGGAGGATTGAGCCGGAAATGTGAGAGGACTTCCAGGTCGGACCCTGCCAGGGGTTCACAAAGAGCAGCCAGCATCAAAGCCCAGAAGAGGACTTTCGATGACTTCAGGATCCTGTTCTGGGTAGTCATTTGGTGTTCCTCTGGTGCCTGGGTTTTAGGACTTCAATCAAAAAAAAGGGGAGGCCAGATGGCCTCCCCTTTCTTATTCGCTTGCTCAAGCCCGAGACACTAGGGACTCGGGTTGATGGGCGGAGCGTTCGAGGTCGCCGGATCCTGAGCCGCGGCAGCTGCCCACCAGGCTGCTCCGAATCCCTCGAAGCGCGTGTTGATCTCGCCGATCGTCACGAACGTCGGGTGACGCAGATTGTCCATGATCACGTGATCAATCGGAGCAATCGTTCCACCCGTGATCGTCACCGTCCGGGTGATGGTCACTCCACCACCTGCCGGCGTGAACGAGAAGGTCCGGCTCCGGGTGTGGTTGTTGTCCCGCACCAAACGGATCCAGCCTTGTGAGGCATCTTCCAGCGGATTCACCGGATAGGCCAGACCCTTGAAGGGACGCACATCATTATTCAGACTACCGCTGGCATCCCCGTGCCTACCACTTCCTCCTGTTCGCACCACATCCGTGATGTCGTACAGGTCCTGGATCCGCAATCCGTAGCGCTTCGTCAACGGATCGATGACTCCATTGATCCACACCTTCAAACAATCCACGATGATTCGCAGATTGGCCGTCGGCGCAATCGGCGGCGGCGGTGAGATGTTGATCGGCGTCGTCGTCGTGATATCCAGCTTGTTCTCCATGTTGTCATAGATCTGCAGGATATAACGCGTCTGGGCACCGGTCAGGTTGTAGGAGCGATCGAAGATGCTCACTCCCGAGACCGTCGCCGCAACCGCCGTGTTCTTGCTGCCGTCGTAGTCATCCACGAACGACAACAGATGCATGATCTGGTTCAGCGGATCCGTGGTGTGAAGTGAAATCCACGCCAGGGCTCCATACCAGGAGGACCCACCGACACCCACGCCATTGGCCGCAACCCCATTGGGGAAAGCACCGCCCAGGCCGAGCTGGCCGGGGCCGTTATGGCCCGTATCGTCGGTGTTGACAGACGCGTCAGAACTCCAGTTCGCCTGCAGTGGGCCGCCAATGTCTAGCGCCGCTCCGGTGGAGGCAACTCTGGGACCATCGACGTTGGTTCCACCTTCGGACGTCACGGCTCTCACCGTATCGCCGCCGTGTGCTTCCTGCCGCAGGTAGTACGGGTTGGGGGAACTCGAGGCTGCCGTCAGGAAGCCCGTCGTATCGGAACGCCTCATCAGGATTTCCGTGCCCATCAGCAGGGCGTAATCCGGAATGTTCAACGAATCCAGCGGGGCGCCGTCGCCATTGCGGAAGTTCGTCAACTGGCTGAAGGAACCCGTCAGACCATGAACGGCCGGGCGGGTCCAGGCGTTGACTCCAAAGGCCAGGAACCGATCCTGATCCGACTGGACGCCAGCGATAAAGCCTTTCGGTACCGCCGTCGCCTTATGCCCGATCAGGTAGTTGAAGTTCGCTCCTGCCGCGTTGAAGACGTGCAGATTGTTGTGGCTCAGGCCACCCGTCGAACCCACGTTCCGCCAAGGATAAATCAACGGCGGATTCGCAGTCGGGTCATGAACGCCATCCTTGAGGGCGCGGAAGGTCACGCCGCTGGCATCGATATTACACTCCTGATCCAACGCCACTCCCAGCTCAAACGGGAACAAGATGTTGCCCGGCGAAGAGAGCGCATTGTAATCGTGAAAGGGTGCGAACACCGTCATCGTTGGCCCGCCATTGACACCCGCGCCGGGAAGACCACCCGCAGGCTGGGCTTCATTGAAGCCCCAGGTCATCGACTCAAAGTTGTAGCCAGGGCCAGTGGAGCCGTCCCTAAAGGCGCCCCCCAGAAGACCCATACCCCCGACAGGAGTGTTTGCATTCTCGGCCGTCGTATCCAGCCTCACCGTCGCCGCTGCCGTGGCAAAGATCAGGAAACGTCCACAGGCGAACTTGTCGCCCTTGATCGCCGGAAACGCATCCGACAGATCCGGACCAAAGATCCGGCTCTTGGTGTTGATCGGATTGCCGCCCAACGACGCTGCCGGAATCTCAAAGTCAAAAGGATTGAACATCAACGTGTCGTTACACGTCAGAATTATCAGGAAATCCAAGACGTCCTCGCATTCATCGTTAAAGTAACGAAAGTGAATGGTCACCGCCTTGGTCGGGTGCGTATTCGTAATCGAAATGAAGTTCGTTTGAACTTCACCCGCGGCACCCGTGATCCCCAACAATCCGTTGACGTTCTGGGCGGCGACAGCCGCCTCCGTGAACTGTCCGGCTTCCACCGCTGCTGAGATGTTGATGCCCGTATCCACGATGTAGAGCAACTGCGAGCCCGGATCCACCACCGTACCTGCCGGAATGTTGCGGCTGCTCGCGCTCGGGATCCACGCCCCAAAGTTCACGTCCGCTGCCATCATCCCGGAGGTCGTGAGGATAGGAACCAGACTGAGGATGCTCAGTAGTTTCCACGCTCTGTTCATCTGCAAATCCTCCTTAATACTGTTGAACAACTTGAAACACATTCGCAAAAACAAGATTCCAAAGATATAAGATTCATCGATGTTTGCTTAACCATTTGAAAGACCCACATCACCCTGCGACTCGGGAAGCAACAAGAAAATGCATTCTGATCCGAGTTTTCTTAGATCCTACTGGAACTCCTTCTCCGGAATCACAACTATCCTGATTCCCCGCAGCACGATGTCGGGCGCCCGAAGCCACCCCTGAGAGTGGCTCCGAACAGGAGCTCCATGGTATGGTGCTGGCGCAACCACCCCGATCGCAAATCACCATGACGGCCCCAGATCCAGCGGCACCCCCGAGCAACTCCCAACGACTCCAGGAAATCTACTCCCGAGGCTACTTCCACGGTGAGACCAGCGGATATCCGGAAAGCGGATATGGAGTCAATCATCCCGAATGGGAGCCCTGGCTCGAATTCCTGCGACTGCTCAAACCGACAGGCGTTCTCGTCGACCTGGGCTGCGCTTACGGCCATTTGGCCCATGCGGCTCGCCAGATCGGATATACCAGCTTCGGTCTGGACGTGAGCAGTTATGCGCTTGATCAATACACCCCGGCCCGATCCTGTCTCGTTCAGGGACACCTCCAGCAGCTGCCCTTTCGATCCCGGAGCGCCGACCTCGTAACGCTGTTTGATGTCCTCGAGCATGTCCTCGATCCGATGGAGTGCCTGCGCGAGTCCGTTCGCGTTCTGAAACCGGACGGAATTCTGGTGGGCTCTACCCCCGACCCCCTGTTTTTTCTTCGAGAGGAAGAGACCCACTGGTTCGAGCGTCCCCCTTCCTTCTGGCTGGACATTTTGGAAAGCCTGGACTTCCAGGTTCGCTTCCGCTTCTCGGAACAACCCTACAACTTCCAGTTTGTCGCGGCTGCGAAGAACTCCGCGAGCTCAGAAGGGCTGGCGCTCTTCGCACATGACTACTTCTCCGGGACACCTGATTTCGTCAGGGCGGAGACTCCGCTTCAGGCCGTGCCTCGGGACGGCTGGGGTCCTCTGCTCAAGGGCAGCCGGCTCCTGAAGCAGTCTCCCGCCTCGGTCTACCTGCTGAATCCGGGGGAGAGGCCGCTGCGTCTGAGCATCTCCTGCCGGATCGTCTCATCTTCGCGCTTCGGCCGGCTGCGCATCCGCCTCAACAGCCACGTCCTGAACCAGCTGTTCCTTTCCTCCGAACTTGACCAGCATCCCGTCCAGCTCCCCCCGGTTCTGGTTCCCAGCGGGGGACACCACCTCTGCTTCGAACTATTCCCTCAGGGCTCAGGTGTAGAGATATCTGATCTCCGGATTGCTGTGGAGCCCTCGTCGGGCAGCGAGCTGGCGTTGGGCCTGCCTTTCGATCTGTACCAGCGCTACCGGCTCGCCGGACAAATCACTGAGGCGCTGAGGCCAGACAGTATCCTCGATGTCGGAGGTTATCTGGGAGATCAGGGAGGTCACCTTGCAAGTTCCCTGGACTTTTTTTCCCAGGGGGGACCCGGGGACGAAAGGATCCCGGTTCAAACCACGGATATCCGTCACTGCGACCATCCCCGACATCGCCCCGCCACTGCCTGGGATCAGCCCTTCCCAGACGAGTCCTTCGACTTGCTGATTTCACTGGACATACTGGAGCACCTGCCACCGGAAAGACGCTCAGACTTCCTCAAGGAGCTAGACCGGCTGAGCCGACGTTGGATCGTATTGGGCGCTCCCTTTGCCTCGCCTCAAGTTCGGCAGGCAGAAAAAGAACTCAGTGAAGGTCTGATGCAGGCCTCCACCTTCCTCAACGAGCACCGCGAACTTGGATTACCAGAGGCCGAAAGCGTGGAGCGGTTTTTCGGACAGGAAAAGGAATTCGAGGTCCTGCGTTTTCCCAACGGCCTGCTTTCCCGCTGGAAGGCGATGCAAGTGCTCACCCAGCACTACTTCGGGCTCAACGATTACCTGGCCATCGACTCGCTCAACCGGCTCTACAACCACATCTGCTATCCGCTCGACCAGGCGGAACCCGCTTACCGGACAGTCTTTCTCATCTGCAAGGAACCCCTGGCCCCCCAGACCAGAAAACAGCTTCAAGCTCTACTGAGCAGCGCACCGGCGGCATTCGGGCTGGTCGAGCAGCTGGCCGACGACCCCTCGTTTCTCCAGCTACACGAGCGACTCCGAGACCAAAGGGAGAAACAGAATCGGGCTCTCGATGACGTCAACTTCCTGATCGATGAACGGCAGAAATGGATCGAGCTTCTGCAGCAGGACCTGGCACGAGTCGAGAAGGAACTGCGGAACCTTCCGCTCTGGAGACTGGCCCTTCGTCGCTTTCGGCAGAGGCGGCGGGGTAGTGAGTAGTGAGGTGGTGAGGTGGTGAGGTGGTGAGGTGGTGAGGTGGTGAGGTAGTGAGCAGTGAGCAGTGAGCAGTGAGCAGTGATTTTGCCACAACGGCACGACGCGGGTGAGCACTGGCCTATCAGGTCGTAAGCTGGACGCGAAAGCAAACTGGACACAGACGTGACCCTCTCGCTAGAACATCCTCGAGTCTGCGTGGCCATCATCAACTATAACGGCCGGGCTTTCCTGGACGAGTTGCTCGAATCGCTGAGGGAGCAGAGCGAGACCGAGTTCGAAACCATCCTGGTCGACAACGCCTCCGGGGACGGGAGCGCCTCCTACGTGGGCCAGAACTTCCCCTGGGTCCGAGTGCTTTCGCTGCCGGAGAATCTAGGGTTTTCCCGTGCAGTCAATCTGGCGACGCAGAAGACCGAGGCCGAGTTCCTGGCTACCCTCAATACCGATCTCAGGCTGGAGCCCAGCTGGTTGGAGGCACTTCTAGAGGTGGCGACACAAGACGCTTCTGTTGCCGCCGTGGCCTCCAAGCTCCGACTCTATGACCAGCCGACTATCCTCAATGGCGTCGGCGGCGCCATGAACCAGCTAGGATACACCTGGGACCTGGGCATGTTCGAAGAGGACGAGGGCCAATACGACCACAGCCAGGAGGTCCTCTTCGCCTCGGCCGGAGCGGCGCTTTTCCGACGTTCGGCCTTTCTGGAGTCCGGAGGGTTCGATGAGGGATTCTTCATGTACCACGAAGACGTCGACCTCTGCTGGCGTTTCTGGCTGCTTGGTTTTCGCGTGCTCACGGCTCCCGGCGCCGTGGCCTACCACCACTTCGGAGCCTCTACGAAAGCACACCAGGGAATGAGCTGGCGTGAGCTTCTGGGGGAACGTCACAACATGAGAGCTCTGCTCAAGAACTACGAAGCCAGAAACCTGCGAGGCGCGCTGTGGGGGCTGATCAAGAGGCGGCAGCCTCCGCTCCGGAAATGGAATCAGTGTCGGAACTTCCTTTGGAACCTGTGGAAGCTGCCGGACACTCTAAAACGGAGAAAGTGGAATCAGGACCGCCGCAAGCGCACGGACGCTGAATTACAATTCCTTATTATACAATCGAACGATGTCCCGATCCGCCTCTGAGGTCTCGGTCGTCACCGTCAACTGGAACGGTCAGGACCACCTGACCCGACTCCTTCCCTCCCTGATGCAACTTGGGGCCAGGGAAATAATCGTGGTCGACAACGGCAGCTCCGACGGATCCACGTCCTTCGTCCGCAAAAACTACCCCCAGGTCCAGCTCCTGGAGAACCAGTTCAACCAGGGCTTCGCCCAGCCCAGCAACCTGGGAGCCGACCAGGCCCAGGGACGCTATGTCGCCTTCATCAACAATGACATGCGCGCTCACAGCAACTGGATCGACGCGGCCTTGACACACATCAGCCCGGAGATGCCCTGTGTCGCATCGAGAATCCTCGACTGGGAGGGGCACCGGCTGGACTTCAACGGCTCCTCGCTGCAGTACCTGGGCTACGCTCTTCAGAAAGACCAGGGCAAGCTGTTGGAGGAAGTATCAGATTCGCGACAGATCCTGTTCCCCTGCGGCGGAGCCATGCTGATCGAGCGCGAGGTCTTTCTGCAACTGGGCGGCTTTGATCCTGACTTTTTTGCCCTCTTCGAGGATGTCGACCTGGGTTGGCGCCTCTGGATCGCTGGATTCGGAGTGGCGCTTGCTCCCGATTCGATCGTCTATCACCGCGGCCACGCAACCCTCGAGACTCAGGCGAGCGAGAAAACCCGTTATCTGATGCACCGAAACGCCCTCCTGACAATAATGAAAAACTACGAGGAGGAAAACTTCCGCAAGGTTCTGCCTCTGGCGATCCTGCTCGCCCTGAAGCGTGCAGTTCGATCTTCGGGCGTGAGAAAGGAAAGCTTCTACCTCTGGTCCCAGGCAAGGCACCGCCTCAAAGCCGAAGACCCCACTATGCAGGCTCAGTTGATTGATGCCCTGAATCATCTTGTGGCACTCGATGATGCGCTCCAATTGCTTCCTCGGACTCTGGAAAAGCGGCGCCAGATCAAGGCTCTTCGGCGTCGATCCGACGCCGAAATCACGGCGCTATTTGGGGATCCCCTTCGGGCGATCGTGGAAGACCCTCTCTATATAAAGGAAGAGCTGGAGTACCTGGAGATGGTCGATCTGGGAGCACTCTTCGATCTATCCGATTCTGCAGCCTCGCTCAAGACCCTGCCCGCCGACCTGCGAGAGAGGGTGCGTACTCAGGAATCGGAGCTCAAGGCCCTTCAGTGGCTGGGTGCGCAGGCGCTGCTCCATCCCCCCGCTCCCGAGAGCAGAATCCGGCGGTTTTTCGGCTCCTGGAGAACACAGGGCTTTCAAGTCGCCTGCCGACGGTTGGTAGAATACGTCAGCCGTGCTGTTTAGCGTCGTGATCCCTACCTACAATCGAGTGCAAGCTCTCGGGAAGACTCTCGCCGCCTTGAGCTGCCAGACTCTGTGTCCAGCTGGTCCACCTGGGCTGGGCGCATCTCGAGCACGCCCGGAGAGGGCAGCCGCCGACGTCCAGCCGTTAGTTCAAGAGCCTCCTTTCGAGATTCTCGTCGTGGATGATGGCTCCACTGATGAAACGGGGGATCTGGTCAAGAGATTGAGACGGGACTATCCGGTCCCTCTGCACTACTTCCAACAGGCCAACCGAAAGCAGGGATCTGCGCGCAATCTGGGATCCCGCAAAGCGTGCGGCGACTTCCTGGTTTTTCTCGGGGACGACACCGTTCCGGCACCGACCTTTCTGGCAGAACATGCAAAGGCTCGGACCAAGCCTCGAATCGACCCGGGTTCCTCGCAGCTGGTCGTCATCGGCTACACGCCCTGGCCGAAGGAGTATCGGCAAACCCGTTTCATGCGCTATATCGTTGAGGAGGGTTGGCAGTTCGGCTTTTCACTGATCCAGGATCCCGAGAAGATCCCATTCAACTTCTTCTACACCAGCAATCTTTCCATTGACCGGTCCTTCTTCTGGGAAGCAGGGGGATTCGATGAAGGTTTTCAGGAATACGGGTGGGAGGATATCGAACTGGGCCACCGGCTTCAGCAGCTGGGCATGCACCTGGTTTTTCAGCGTGAGGCCATCGCCTATCACCACCATCCCACCTCGTTGGGGTCGTTCGTGCAGAGGCAAAGAAAGGTGGGTTCCTCTGCCTGGCGGTTCTATCAGATGCATCCCGAGCTGGACTCCCTTCTGAATGTCCAAAGCGTCCCTCGCTATTCCGGCCTCACCCGGCTGAAAATGGGTACCCTGAGCTGGTTGTGCCGACTCACCGAAGCGAGGAACTGGCCGGACCTGAGTCGTTACTACCCTGACCTGATGACCTACCACTACAACCGGGGCATTCTGCAGGCGCGAAATGAGTAAAAACGGCCCTGACCAGCTGACCGTCATCGTGCCCACCTGGAACGGGGAGCCACTTCTCCGCACCTGTCTGAAATCCTTACAGCTTCAGACGGTGAGCTGCGGCGTGATGGTCGTCGACAACGGCTCCACCGATTCAACGCCTGAGTTGTTAAGCAGCGAGTTTCCGGAGGTGGACTACCTCCCCCTGGAGCAGAACTTCGGGTTCGCCAAAGCCGTCAACCTCGGCATCCAGCGCGCCCAGACGGAGTTTGTTGCTCTCTTGAACAACGATACCGAGGTGGATCCCCATTGGGTAGAGACCGGGTTGAAAGCCTTCGACCGCTACCCTGACTACTGGTTTTTCGCATCAAGAATGCTCGATTTCCGGCTCCGGGAAACTCTCGACAGTGCCGGGGATTGTTACGGCCGCGCCGGCCTGCCCCACAAGCGAGGCATGGGGGAACCGGCGAGCCACTATACCCAAACCGATCAAGTCCTTGGAGCCAGCGGCGGGGCAGCGTTCTACCGTAGAAACCTGTTCGACCGGATCGGTCTCTTCGACGAGGGATTCTACCTCTACCTTGAGGATGTGGACCTCAGCCTCCGGGCCCAGTTCGCCGGTCTACGGTGCCTGTACCTACCGGAGGCTATCGTCTACCATGTGGAAGCGGCATCCGATCCGGAGCGCTCCAGTCGCGACCCGATCGGTGCTCCGGGAAAGGGCGCCGAAACCTGGACGGCGAACGGTGCCTCAACAGAGGAGAAAATCGAATCGGGGCGGCAAGTCCGGACTTACTACTCTCGGAATCGCGTCTTCTGGATCACCCGCAATCGCTGGCAGCTCATGATCACCTATCAGCTCTTTCGAAACACGCCCTGGCTCGCACTGGGATGGGCACGAAGCGCGCTTTTCCACCTGCTCAAGGCGGGTTTCTTCGGTGCCTTCCTGAAGGGCCTCGCGGCAGGAATACTGCTAACCCCACGAGCACTTCGGAAACGCAGGAAAGTGTGGGCTGAACGAACTTTGGCGACTTCCCAGGTATGTCAACTCATCGCAAAGTGCTAGCCGTTTGCGTCAACTGGAACGGCCAGCAGGTACTCGCTGAAAGCCTCGGCGCTCTCAGACAGAGCCACTACGGATCACTCGAGATAGTCGTGGTGGACAACGCCTCGAGCGACACTTCACTGGCTCTCGTCCCCCCTGAGATCCCGGTCCTGGCCCTCGATCAGAATCGGGGCTACGCAGCTGCCCTCAACGCCGCGATCCGTGAAAGCCAGAATGCTGCCGAGGCTGGTGGCAGCAAAAGCGAGGCTCCGGACTACTTTTATCTCTTGAACAATGACATCGTCGTTGAGCCCGAAGGGCTCTGCCGCCTGGTCCAGTTTGCGGAAGAGAAGGGCGCCGGAATCTACGGACCCAAGATCCTGCGTTATGAGGATCGCTCTCGTCTCGACTCCGCCTGGGGCCGCCTGAACTGGAGTCATGTTCTCTGCGCCTATCAGGGAAAGGGGGCTCCGGACGGACCCCGCTGGAACCAGGTCAAGCCGGTCGAGCTGCTGCTGGGTTGTGCCCTGCTGATCCATCGAGAGATCTTTGAAAAGGTCGGCCTCTTTGACGAGTCCTTCTTCATGTACCACGAAGAGGTGGACTTCCTCCACCGGGCGGCCCAGATGAGCTATCCGATCTACTACTGTCCTTTCGCCCAGGCCCTCCACCGCGGGGCTCACTCGACACGCCAAAGCCCCCTCCAGAAAACGTTCTGGATCCGGCGCAACACCGTCCTCTTCTTCAAGAAACATGAGGTCGGGACTTGGAGGTGGGCCTCCTTCTGGTCCACGCTTGCGGCCAGCCTCCTTTACAACATTCTCCTCTTCCGGTGGCGTCGTGTCCGCACCATTTTCGAGGGTGTACGCGAGGGACTGTCTCCAAGGAGGACGCCATAGAGGATCGTCATGAGGGGTTCATAAGCCCCTCGCCAGCCACACTCGCAACAGAAGAGCAAGTACCTGCCCCGAAGTCGGCTCATTCGAATCCAGCGACGGAGGGCCCTGAGGTCAGCTTCATCGTCCCCTGCTATCGGTCCGGTGGGACCGTTGGGAGAACCCTGAACTCAATCCTCGCGCAGGTCACCTCCCTGCGGTTTGAGATCCTGGTGGTCGAGTCGTCAGGCGACGGCACGGCTGAATCGATCCGGACACAGTTTCCGCAAGTCACTGTTCGTGCCCTCTCTTCCCGCACCTACGCGGGGACAGCTCGAAATCTTGGGTCAGCCCAAGCGCGGGGTCGCTACTTCGCCTTTCTCGACGCGGATGTCGTGGTCGCTCCAGAGTGGCTGGAACGACTTCATTCCAGGTTGGCTAGTTCATCGAAGATCAGGATGGTCTCGGCGGCGATCGCCAACGGCAATCCAACGGCCGTCAGTCGAATTCTGCACTGGATCGAGTTTTCCCATTATCTTCCTGGACTCCCTTCCGGCTTTCGCGCCGCCCTGTCGAGCTCGAATCTCCTCATTCATCGGCGGGATTTCGGATCGAGCGGAGGATTCGACGAAAGCATGGCCATGGCGGAGGACCTCGCCTTCTCAAAGCGGCTCACAGACTGCCTCTATTTCGATGGATCTACCACGCTGAAGCACAATTTCCGCCTGGACTGGGTGGAGGTGCGAACCCATCTGGATTCGCTTGGATATTGGAGCGGCCTCTATCGGCTGAAGTATCGTGGCAGCGGCTCCTGGCTCCGCCACCTTCCCCTTCTCAGCTTTGTGTTACCCTGCTTTCGGCTTCCCAAGATTGTAGGGAGGGTGTTCTACAGCAGCCCTCTGCAAGGACTGAATGCACTAGCACATCTGCCGCTTATCCTGGCGGGCCTTTTCAGCTGGGCTCGCGGATTCTACAGGGGGATCAGGGTCCGGTGAGGTCACGAGAAATGAGCCAGATCGCTGGAAGCAAGGGTAGCCGGGCGGTCCGGATCGGGTGAGCGTTGGAGGACTGCCCACCTAACCTACTCCGCCGGCGTTTCGGGGGCCACCACGGGCTCCTTGCGCGGTGGTGGCGGTATCGGCAGCGTCTGTGAGGGATCCTTTGGTTTCTCGGGCGCCTGGACCGCGGGACGGAGGATATCTCCACGCTTGAACTTCTTCGCCTTGGCCGCGTTCAAACCAAAAAGAGCCCGGGCTGCAGGGCTTAGGAAGTTGTATAGCACCGGGACTGTGAATACCTCTTCCCCAGCTTCCTCGGAGGCCCCCTCAACAAACACCCGGATTTCGCTGGTCAGGTCCTTGTCCTCCTCGTCTCCGAGGTAACGAATGGTGATCTTACCTCTTTCACCTGAAGCCACCTCGTCCACCCTCTTCTCGAGCTGAAACTTTTCTTCATCGAATTCAACACGAGTGACGCGAACCGGAACACTCAGTCCGTTGAAGACGAAGAGCGAGCCCAGGTTGGCCTGGTTGAGGAAGTGAATCTTCAGCGGCTGGGGAAGAAGTCTAAGTTCCCCCGTGAGCTTCTTCGCCGACTTCTCCTCTTTCTTGCTCGAGTAGAGCCTGCCAAGGTCTTTCGACGACAATTCTGGCACCCGAACCTGCCAGCCCTCGTCACCAAGCGCCCAGATCTCCTTCACCGGAGTCTTGTAGTAGGACTTGGATGCCTCCATCAGCCTATCAATCCGGACCGTGACCAAGGCCTCGGTTTCCGATCGCTTCTCGATCGCGATGGGTTCCCAGGATCGAAAGTAGGGTTCGCGGCGCCGGATAAAGCGGTTACGTGACTCGGACTCCACATACTGGAGCGTTGAATGCTTGTCCAGAGCCAACAGCAAATCCCAGTAGGAGTAGATTCTCTTCTCCAATTCCGCCTGTTGAGGAAGAGGAGTTCCAGGTTCTGCCTGCTGAGGAAGAGGGGCTTCAAGGAGGAGCAGAAGAAGCAGAGGGAAACTCATGACTCAGAATCGAGAGTTAGCCAAATGGGACATGGTAGTAGTCCCTCGCCTACGAAAGGACCCTGAGAAGCAGCAGAAAGCACGAAAGGGCTATTCAGATCTGAACAGCCCTTTCGCATCTCTCTCGTCAGCGCACGCAAAGCCGAGTGCTCAAAAGCGCACCCTGCAACGGTGCAGCGGTCAATCTACAACTCAGGAGGAGCCTTGAGCTGAAGACCGGTAATTCTTCCACCGTCTCCCACAGTCGGCGTCAGCTCGAAATTCTGAGTGAAACCGAGGCCGAAAATGGTCACGTTATAGGTTCCAGCGATAGCATCGAAGTTACCGATGACCCAACCGTAACCCGTAAACTCGTTGTCTACCTCGGGCAACCCTGTAATCTTGCTCAGGATCTCAGCCAAACGGACCGTATAGGTTCGGCAGGGCTGGAGATATCCCAGCTCGTCCAAACCAGACCCCGGCGAATCCGCAGACGTCTCGTACCACATCGGGGTCCCATCTCGGTTCCAAAGAAAAAACTCGATGGTGCCGTGCCTGTCTCCATAGGCATCATAGATATCACCTAGACCCAAAATAAGCGCAAGTTGGAAAGTAGACCCCTTTCCCGGCTCCTGGGGGCCGTTTTGGAGGCCTAAATTCTAGATTTTCCCGCTAAGTCCCTTAGACCTCGGCTCGTGTTCTGCACTCCTGCACGGCGATCGCTCATGCGGGGCGATTCTGCCCCCTTGAGCGGCGTTTTCAGAGACACTACTCCCCAGCTCTCGCGACCCTCAGAGCTTCTTTATCTCCTTTCAGTTTCAGGTAGCTGGCCGGCGTTTCAACCACCTACTGCCTTCCAGGAGAAGACGGCTCCAACCATTGACATCCAGCAGCCGATAGACCAACCGTCGGCCCCTCCGCAGAATCTGGCAGGGCATTTCAATGATCTCTCGCAGGAAACGGCGATATTCCATCTTCACCAGCTGTCTGGCCTGCAGTCGAGCCGGCAGAACCAACCCCATCCAGGCCTTCAGATTCCAGGCCTGCGCCGCAATCACCAGATAGGCCCAGTTGGCCACCAGCGTATCCGAGGGCATCCGCAGGGCCTCGACTCCGTTCTTGAGTTGTTCAATGACGTTCTCTTGATTGCAGCGCCGGTTGTTTTCCCGAACCACTCCCGCCGTTCCCAACTGGGCCGCCGGGATATTCGTGACATAAAAGTGATAGCGCGTCTGCGGCAGAAGCCGCTTCTGGCCTTTCTCGACCAGGATCGTCTTGCGCAAGATCACCAGCCGATACGTTCGCTTCGCTTTGCTCGGACGGTAGTCGATCTCCACGATCTCTTCCCGTTCCAGCCTCAGGGTCTTGAACCCGCGCTCCTTGACAATCTCCGGCTTCACTTTGTCGCGCCGCTTGCGCCGCTTTTTCCCTTTTCCTTTCTCCTTGCCGGGGCGCACCAGCTCCTTCCAATTCGCTTGCGGCAACGCCTCGGCCCACTTGATGAAGCTCGGATGGGCATCCATCCCGAAGTCAAATTCCACGCCCGCTTCCGTCCAGCGGTCAAAATGAGCTGTCAGCGAAAAATCCGTGTCCCCGCGCAGGCGCACCGTTCGAAAACCCGCCTCTCGGACCAACTCGATACTCCGATCCAGCCATTCGGGGGCTCCCTCATGAGAGGGGCGATTCCCCGAGCGGTTGACGGCATAGAGCACCTCTCCCGTCTGGGCCAGCGTCACGATCAACGGTGCATAGCCCCACTGCCCGTCGTAGCTGATCTCCATCCCTTCCTTGCATTCCCCGCTGGTGGGGGCAATCGTGCCATCCACGTCGATCTCCGCCCGTTCGAAGAACCTCGCCGGTTGTTGGGCCCAGACCTTGCGGCGGCTCTCATTGACGGCTTCCATCAGATCGATCACATCCGGCGCTTGGAAGCGGCGCACAAAATCTCCGGCCGTGCTGGGCGCGGGGATCTTCTCCGCTCCTACCGCTTCCAGGAAGCTGACACTTTGACGCCGCATTTCGATATCCTGATAGCGGGTCCCGCCCGTGGCCACGTTGTAGATCAGGCTCAGCACGTGGTCCGATTCGTGGTACGGCTGGTGGCGTTTGAACAACTTCACCCCCTGATCAATCGCTTTCCCCAGCCCGCTCCACTTCACGATCTGCCGCAGCAGCCCCAGCCCACCGTAACTGACGCCGTGAATTTTCTCCGAGACCTCGTAGCTGATGCCTTCGGCCGAGAGGACCGGTTTCGGATCCTCACCGTTCCAACTGGGGCTCAGCCGATCAGCAACTTCTGCTTCCCGCTTTCGGATGATTGCGCTATGCTTTTTCTTCACCTGAAATGCCTCCTTTCGGGTCTCTCTGAGGTTTCTTTGTTAACTCCAGAATACCCGTCAGGTCTGGCATTTCAGGTGTTTACACGCGGCTTAATCCACTTTCATCTACTTGTTTTGGGCCTAGATCGCCCGGAGGGGCTCCCAGGATATTGCTTACGGATATGGCTGTGTCCGCACTGAAGTTAGGCTGCTCCTCATTGGGAAGCCAAGCCAGAAAAGCTGCGAAGACCGCGGTCTGGGAGGTTGTTACCTCGTCGTTTCCAAATGCCACTGCGTCTCCCCCAGCCTGCGCATTCACACCCAATGCGAAAAGTGCCAGAGTCGCGAAACATACGATTGATCTCAGTTTTGTCATGCCCTTTTTCTCCTTACTTTAGGTTGATCCGAAACTATTTGAACTCTTGTTACCAATTACAAAAACTCTTGCTCAGCTGTCCCCAATGGGCACGGCGCGTAGTATTCAGACAGTCAAATGATCTGTGCTCACTGACCGATTACACAGTGGTGGAACTATAATACACAAATCATTCGGGTGCGGCTCTTTTAGAACAGGCGATTCTGGTGCCGTCGAACGCAAGATGGACCTCTCTTACTATGGGAGCGGCGAAGGCATTTTGGGGTTGGGTAGTTGGGTGGGGCAGAACAATCTGACACGGAAGACCGACCGATTGGACTTCTGGATCTTCTTACTTCACCCGCTTCAGGTGAGAGCGCGTGGGGCCGCGCACAGGGACCAGCTCGCCGTCCGCGTAGCGCGCGGCATGGTTTCTGAGCGACTCCTGCCGCTCGTGAAAGCGCCAATAGGCGTCGAAGTCTCCGCTGGCCTGCAGCGCACGCAGGCGTAAGACCGCCTCAGCCCCCGCCAGAGACCAGCGCGCCCCGGTCACCTCCATCCGATCTTTGACCAGGTAACGGCAGGCCCCCTCGATGACACCGGTGGCAATCGGGAACCCCCTCGCCAGATAGGTGTCATACTTCAGATACTCCGCATTTTTGAGCAGATAGTTGGCGCAGCGATCCACCGCTTCGCGCGCCTTGCCCGCCAGGCCCCGACGGGTCGCACTGCGACGGATTCCGCCCGCCACATAGCCACTGCGCCCGCGCAGAATACTCAGTAGGTGCTCGCCCACCCAGCCCTCCAGCTTCGGGTTGACTTCCCCGTGCAGAGCCATGCCGGCCTTCCACACGTACTCGCTCACGTGGATGAAGTCCAGCACGATCGTGGGCGCCGCCCTGGCGGATCGGTGCAAACACCGCAGCAGCGTCTTCAGCTGACTCCGATGGCCGTCGACCAGCACCACCCAACTCTTGCGCCCCGTGGGATCCCGCGAGCGGGCTTCTCCGAGGGCTTGCTCGATGACCTCTTCGGGACGCTTCTCCAAGCTCGCCCACAGCCGTTTGTGCTGGGGCCGCGGTCGCTTCCCTTCCTCCCGCTGCGGCTGCGGGGCCAGGACCCGCATCACCTCCTCCGGCCGCCGCACCTGAGGCGCGAGGGTGTACACCGCCGCGACCGTTGCCATCCGCTTGGCGTGGCGCTTTTCGCCCTTGCTCAACCGCTTCTGCAACTTGTGCTCGCTCGCTTCCGCCCGCTGCCGCGTCGCCTCCCGCAGATCCTCACGACGCAGCACCACTCCTTTGCCGTCCACCGAGATCGCCAAGATCGACCCCGACTCGCTCGGAGCCAACGCTCCCGCTTGTCGCTCCTGATAGAAGGCATCGAAGTCCTGGGCGGCACGGCCCACTAGCTCCTCCACCTGACGCTTGCCCACCTGCGCCCCCGTGGTTTTCGACAGCGCCTCCACGACTTTGTCGAACGACCCCTCGGCGGCTTCCTCCGCCGCCCGCCGCCGCACCTGGTGCGAGTACAACTCCGGCGGGAGGTTCAGATCCGCATCCAGTGGGTGCAGGCTCTGGAGCCCCTCTCCCCCGTAGCCGAGCCGCTCCACCCGAACCTCTCCAAAGACCGTTTCCAGCCCCCGTTGCTGCCGCCGGCGCTGTTGCCGCACCTGCCCTTCCGAATCCCGCACCGCAGCGGCCGCTTCACCCGGAGCCCGCAGCTCCAGGTGCGCCTGGTAGAACCGTCGCAGCAGCTCCCGCCCCTGCTGCTCCAGCTCTCGCTCCAACTCGCTGTGCGTCTTCCTATGGGCCTCGTCGGACATCAGAAAGGCCTCCATCTGGGCAAACTGCTCCCGCGCCGCCGCGAACTCATCCTCGGGCTGTAACTGGGCGGCTACCGCTCGCAACTTCTAGCCCTCCCGCAAGCGTCGGGCCGCCTCCGCCACCAGCGGATACACCAGCACCCGTTTCGGCGCTGCCGCCTCGCTCCGCGCCAGCCGATCCTCTCGCTTCCCGCCCCGCGTGCTCCCCAGCTCGATCCAGTTCGCCCCCCGATAGCAGCTGCCCCGGTAGCGCTCCGGATCCACCAACGTCTCCACCAAAAACACCTCGACCCCGTAGCTCCGGGGCCAGTCCAGCGCCAGCTGCCGCACGGCCCGCGATAAGATCCGGCTCGCCAGGTTCTTGACCTGGACCCAGGGCAACACTAAATAGCGACTGTTCGAGACCACGTGCACCAGCTGGCGCGTCCGCGCCTCCGCCTCCCATCCGATCCAGCGGTCGCGCGCCGCAATCCGCCAGGCCGCGCTCGAAAACTGCACGCAGGCCACCACCCGCCCCGCCGGCTCCGAGGCGTAGACCAGGTAGCGCAGATGCGCCCCGAACGGCACCCGGTGGCCTAGATAGTGGTAGCGCCCCACCAGCTCCCGGAACAGCCCTCGTTGCTCCGGCGTCCGAACCGGCTGCAGCTGAATCTCGCCCAGGTCCCGGGCCGTGCCCACCAGCCGGGGACCCGGCTCTCCCCGCGCCGTCACCGGTACCCCGGTCGCTTTCCCCGGCGGCCGCCCCAGCCGCTTGGGGGGCAACACCAGCCCCCCCTGGCTCTCCAGCTTCTCCAGAAACTCCCGGCACTCCCGCGCTTTCAGCGACCCCGTGCGGCGCTTCCACCCCAGCAACTCGCACACGGTGGCGGCCAGTTCCATCCGGCTCAGACCCCCACACGTCCCCACGATCTCCCGGATCAGGGCCTGCTCCGCTTTGCCCACCTCATGACCTAGGAATCGCGGCGCTTTGCTCTCCACACCCTCTGCCACAAACCTACGCTAGCAAACCGACGCACAAATGTCCAGTGCTTTTTTCCCTCTTTCAATTTTTCATCGCACCGGGATTCCACCGACTCACAGCGGGCAGAGTCTCAGGCCCGGCCCGGCGGCTATCCGAGCGCACCGCAATCCGACGCGTTTTAGCCGACTTATGCCCTTCGCCAAGCCTTATCTCGCCCAAAAGCGCCACTCGCTACGATTCGGACCCGGCTAACCTATTGTCAATAAAGGATAATGGTTCGCTCTAAAAGAGCCGCACCCAAATCATTCCTACTGCTAGCAAATCGAGAGTCAAAGATGCTCATTCGAAAAAAAAGTTGCACTTTTCGTGCGGTCAATCAAAACCAGAAGGCCAGCTGGCGCGACTCGAATCCCTGATAATCTCCCACGATAAGCAGGGGCATCTTCGGCTGTCGGACAAGACTCGCAAGCAGGACTAGACCATCGTCGCCCGCGACGATCAGCGAAAGGCGCTTCCCGTCCTCGAAGACGAGAACCTCGGCCGGACCTCCGTATCCCAAGCGATCCAATGTCAAGGATTGCATCGAAGGCTTCAGGAATCGTTGGCTGATGAAATCGCCTCCGAATCCCTTAGAGAGAGTGGCAACACGTTCCAGTTTCCGATCCAACACGAGAAGCTGCTGCCCACGGAAATCCGCCTCCGACACGACCACCAGTCCCGGAGCGAACGGCAACAACAACTCTTTGCGATACTGAAGGATGTCGGCGGAGCGCTCATAGAGAATCAACCTCGATCCTCGCCCGGTCACCAGCACCAACTCCGGCTCACCGACGCCGTCCATATCAAAGAGCGCCATGCTGAGTACAGTCTGGTGAAAGGCGAACCCTTGAGCCTGCTGCTCAAATCCCCCAGCTGGCTGTCCCAGATAGGAATCAAGCTTGGTCCCCAATTCACCGATACGCGCTCGGACAACATCGAGCACTCCATCCTGATTCAGATCGGCGGTGACGATCCTATCCGTCTCTTTGAAGACCAGATTGTTGTCCGTAATTATCGGGGGTAGATTGAGGGTGAACTCGTTCTCCAGGACGAATCCTCCGACCTCGTCGCGAAACGCTCGAAAGACCCCAGATTCGGACCGATCTTCACCGAAGTTACCCACTACGAGAAAACCGAATTCCGGATCCTCGGGTTCGGTTTCCGTGCGGTCCATAACAGGCGGAGAGTCAGACGACACTCCATCAGGTCCCTCCGGACCGAGATCATCGCGAGGGCCGTTGGAAGCCTCATCGACAGGGTCATTGGATGGCTCATCCACTGGGTCTGGCTCTAGAGGCAGACTATCTGGCAGGGGGGAAGGCTCTTGTTCCAGGGCCTGATTGAAGGGATTGCCGGCAGGCTCAATCAACCTGAAAGACAGGTCGGCAAACAAACTCTGGGCGGCGTTTTCGTAATCCAACTCCAACTCCCAGAGCTCCCGATCAATCCGCTCGAAATCGAGGTCTGCGGTCGCCAGATCGCCCAGGTTCCCGTACCCGCTTCCGTTACCACGAGAGGCCTCGAGTCGAGCTTTGCCTGGGGTCGAAACACCCTTGACATTCGTAGAATCCGACGAACGGCCCAACCAACTCTCATCTCCTGCCGCCTTGATCTCGGAAACATCGGCAAGTGCTGATAGAGCACCTATCATCCCAGCGCCATCCAGTCCAAAAGCCGATTCAGCTTGGGCCGGCACGCCCTGCTTCCTGGGGCCCAGGTCGAGCCTTCTCCTGACACTCAACGGGGGCAGCGTCCCATCACCGGGCAGAGCTTCGACGAAGGAAGGGATATGCTGTGGTGCTGGAGGCTGGGTTTCAGTTACCTGAGATGGTCCCGGTATCGAGAGCACCAATGCAAAAGCACAGAGACCAGCGCTCCATCGCAGCGGAGATCCTGTAATAAAGCCGCTTTTTTCTCTTAGGTACACTTTTCCCCTGGTTTACTAGTCCAGTTTCTTTATAGCAGGATGGTTTAAGTAGGCACTTCGTGCCGACGGCCAAGGCCGTAAAAGGCTGTTTCGGGACACCCCGGCTGTGACGAAAGGGCGGTCTCAGAGAACAGCTCACTTGATTGAAATTCCGAGACTGTAAAAATCGGCTCCACCGCTATCTGTTTTCGGATTCTGCCCGCCCAATACCGGGGCCACACCGTCTGGCGACGACCCAGATTCCTCAGAACCAGAGAGCAGGTGAGAGTCGACCCACCGAAGCGAAACCGGTCCACCAGGCAAACACAGCACTGTAGTATTATCGGCGGACGGCGACTGATCATTAGACCTTTTTACTCAAGCCATCGAGCCAAAGCCGTAGCCCTGCCTGGGGGCCGTCCCAAGAGTTTGAAGCCTTCTCGTGTTCCTCCCGATCCCTGAATCGAGGCGCCTACTTCCTCCCGGTCCCTCTGTGCCAACCCGAAATGGGTCGCCACCACAAAAATGGGATATAGTGCACGAGACCCCTGACTCGAGATGCAGACTGAACCGCCTAAAACCTTTGCAACTATCGCTTTCGCCAATCATCTTCTACCATTGCTTTCACGAGAGAGAGGCTGATAGGTCCGAGGGCTTCGTAGGAGAAGCGGGAAGCCACAATTCAACCGCTTATTCGCCTGACGATGCCTGAGGAAGTCAGCCCAGAAGAGCTGAGAGAGGTGATAAGGGGCGTCCAAGATGGCTCCCCGGAAGCGTTTCAGACGCTTTATTCTCTCTTTTCGAAGCGGATCTATAACTTTATCTGGCGGCTGATTGGCTCGACAGAGGATGCGGAGGATCTGACTCAGGATACGTTCTTGAAGGTTCATAGTGAACTCAAGAGCCTTAGAGATCCGGAGCAATTCAAGTTCTGGCTTTATCGGATCGCTCGAAACGAAGTCTATCAGAAGCTGAGAAGGTCGCAACGGACGACAGAGGTATCAATCGATGAGGATGATTTCTTCTTGCCCAGGTTGGTGGCAGAGGACACCCTCGATCTCGATCCTGAGAGAAGGTTTCTGGCTCATGAGCTCAACGGGATCGTGCAGAAGGCTCTGGAGTCGATGTCGCCCAAATACCGGGACGTATTCGTCCTCGGGGTGTTTCAGAAGATGAAGTATGACGATATTGCGGAAATCGTGGGACGTTCCCTGCTGTCGGTCAAGACAGATATCTATCGAGCTCGGCTTATCGTCAAGGATTACGTCAAAACTTACTTGAAGCGACAGACATGAAGTCCAACTGCCAGCATTTTCGGCCACAGCTCTCGGCTCTGGCCGATCACAACCTCGAGCCGGAATACCGGACACAGGTAGAGGAGCATCTGGCTTCCTGCTCGGGTTGCTCGGGGTTTCTGAAACAGGAGCTGGAGTTCGTGGATTTGCTGGGAGGCGAGCGTTTCCAGCTGGAACCTCCTCCTCTGATCTGGAATCGAATCCAAGCGCAGCTCCAGAGTTCGGAACCTGCTCGCTGGCGATGGGTACTTGGGCAGATCCAGGAAGCGTTCCAGCTTCACGAACTGCGCTATGCCTTCGCTAGTCTGGTCCTGCTCTTGATGCTTTCGGCTGTCTTCCTTGACTCTGGGTCCAAGTTGGGACCGAACCCGCAGATTCTGGCGCACCTAGACTCCTATACCGTCGAGGTAAAGGGAAACCCCTTCTGGGCGGGAATCGAGGACGCAAGGGAACTGAGAGACAATCCTTTTAGACAGTCCAGGAGCCACGAATGAAAAGGATTGCCCTGCTTCTCTTATGTCTGGGGGCTTTGAATCCGGTTGTATCGGGACAGGTGGTCGTCGGTCAAACCGAAGTGCAGGCAGACGCCGAAATTCAGGCCAAGCTGGAGTATGCTGGCGCTGAGCATGAAATTATTTCTATCTTGATCGAAGAGGGTAAGTACGCGGCGGTCCTCCCTGAATTTCGCAAGATTCTGGAGCTGGGCCTGACAGGAAAAGACGAAACTTTGGTCGTCTATTCGGCGCTCACCTTCGCCAAGTCGATGACCGAAGCGGGTCAGCATAGAACCGCGCACGAGATTCTCAACAGTTCGATTTCTCAGCTTCGAGAACGGGCCAGCAAGTACACGCTTTTGATGTATAAGGCAAAGTACCTGAAGGATCGAGGTAGAACGCAGGAAGCGATCGAAATCTACCGAAAGGCTCAGCAGCTACCGGACTGAGTCTCTCCTCTCTTAACCCGGATTATTCTCTTGACCCGGGGATTATTCACAGGTTTTCTACTGCGGTGCCATCATCTGCCTTGGCTGCGTTCGGCTCGGTTGGCTTCCTCGACGTAGTTGCACGAGTACGATTGCGGATGCTTCGGTCACAAGCCTGCCAGGATTGGCGCTGTCACCGCCTCGTTACGAAGACCTTGTGAATAAACCGGATTAGCGCCACCGCCGGCCTGGCTGGATCATTCAATAAAGAAACTTCGGGGTCGCGGACAGGGTAGATTCTGCTGCTGTCCAGCTCTCTCCTCGGAAATTGGCCTCACGCTGCTAACGGGTCAAGCCGTTCGCGGCACTGTCGCTCGCAGCGAGTCCTTCGAAATTCACTTGTTCGATATTTCGCGGTTCAGCATTCCGCAGAACGCGGAACAGGCGAACTCCGAAGGGGGGAGCAGCAATGAAGTTTCAGGTCAGTCCCGCCCCCGCTACGCTGCCCCATTCGAGAACGAAACTTCGGTTACGTCTGCCGTGATTGTCGCTACCGCCAATGACCGAGCCGTGACTGCAAAGGAGCGGTCCCGATCACCGATCGGGACATGCCATAAAAAAGGAGATGCAATCGGCCACCGTCTGTTTGGTCGGTTGTTTCCGGCATCCGTATGCCGGGACCGCTCCTTTGCAGTCACGGCTCTGTCATTGGCGACTCTTGGATGATCTCCTACCCAATGAAGTTTCAGCTTAGCGACCTTCGGCCTCTCTCTTTAACTCTTCTTCGCGACGCCACTGCTTCAGTTGCTTCTCCTCAATGCGATTTCTTTCGATGAAACTGTAAGCGTTCTTGAGAGAGCGCTGAAAATCGAGCGTGAGCTCCACAGCCGTCGGAAGATTTCGAATGACGTGGGGCGTGATGAAGACGACGAGTTCGGCTCGACGTTTATCTTTGGTCGTACTACCAAAAAGAGCGCCAACAATAGGAATATCCCCAAGCAGGGGAACCCGACTCTTTGACCGGTTGAGGGACTCGCTGATGACGCCTGCGATCGCGACTGTCTGTCCATCTCTGACGATCAGGGACGTTTCCACATAGCTGCGATTGATGGTCGGCGTCAGCGCGGCACCGGTAGCGGAGCTGACTTCAACCGCTAGATCCATCGTCACGATACCGCCGGCGCTGATCCGGGGCATGATCAGCAGCGTGGTTCCAGTTGGGCGAAACTGGATCGAACTGACGAAATTCTGGGCTCCACCCAGTCCCCCCAGAGGATTTCCATAGGACGAAGTGGTAACGGGGACCTCAGCCCCGACGTTGATAGAGGCTTGCATGCCGTCGACGGCCATCAAGCGGGGGGCCTCAACCAACTCGACATTGGTCTGTGAGCGTAAGGCGTTGATTGTCGCTTCCAGCTCTCGCGCTTGCCCGATAATAGCTCGTGTTACAACGTTAAACGTGCCACCGGCCCCTCCGTCGCCGGCGCCCGAAATACTACCCGTCGTAGCAGGCCCTTCCGATTGTTGCGCACGGAGAAAGGCGGCGACACCGAAGCTGAGATTATCAGTGAGATCCACGGAATAGATTCTGGCTTCGATCAAAACCTGCCGGGGCAGAACATCCAATTGCCTTATGGTCTGTAGAAGAAACCGATAGTCTGCCTCTGTAGACTGGATGATGAGCGAGTTGTTGAACTCATTGACGATAATACGCACATTGCCGGCATCGACGGCTCGAATATTGGACTGCGTACTCATGGGACGCCCTTCCAACGACGGTCCCATGCCCCCTCTTCCCATACCTCCCCGCCGGCGCTCCCTTTCCTCTACGAAGCCAGCCTGCTGGGTCGGCCTCCTCGTCGCCTCTCCTTTTCCCTCCCCCTCGGTTGCCGATGTGGGCAGCCCTTCGCCGCCTTCATAGAGTTGTGCCAAGACTTCGGCGATATTCGCCGCCGTGTTGTTCTCGACCTCGTAGACGTAGGTCTTCATATTCATGTTGGTGGAGGGAGCATCCAGCCGCTCGAGCCATTCCTTCACCTCGTCCAACACCGACGGCGCGTGGGTGACCACAAGCAAGCTGTTCAAGCGCTCAATAGCTACCATACGGACTCCGCCCGCCTTGTCGCCGGGAGCAAAGATCTTGCCCAGGTCCTCGGCGACGTCCGACACCGAATTGTTTTGGATCTCGATGAGCTCGACCGTGTTCAGATCAAAATAGTCGGTGTCTAGAACCCTGACCAGGTTGAGAACCTGTTGAATATTCCTACGATAATCCGTGATGATCAGGATATTGGCGGAGACAAAATCGATGACCGTGGCACCTTCGGTGATGAACGGCTGAACCATGGTCAGCACGTCCGAAGACGGCAGGTAGTGAAGGGGAATGATATAGGTGAAAACGCCTTCTTCATGCTCGATCTGGGCCGCGGCTTCGGACTGCCCCACGGTAAGCACAGTAGGCCCTGGACTATCGGGCTCCTGCTTGGTCTCTTCCTGGGGATTCTGAGGGGTCAAGGACGGCTCAGTGGTGACTGGCTTCAGAGCTGCCCCTTGGGGCCCCAGTTCTGAGCTCTCGGAAGTCTCAGCCTCCTGCCCAGTCTTCTGCTGCGGGCTTGCTTCTTGCGTTTCCTCTTGCTGAGACTCCTTGCCGGCCGGCTTGTTTTCCTGGGATGCCGCTGGTTCCCTGCTCTTCTTGCTACGCTGGGTTGGCGGCACCAGAATCCGATGGGGAATCTTAGGACTCTTCGGAATGGGAAGCACCACGTACAGGCCCTCTTGTCGGACGACCGCGTGTCCGTTCATCTTGAGAACCTGCTCCATGACCCCAAACAACTTATCTCGCGGAATCTCATCCACGGTAAAGAGATTCACCGAGCCAGAAACCGAGGGATCAATGATGTAGGAGTACCCCAGCTCGGTCATGATGGCATTGACCACGCGATCGATCGGCGCTTCCGTAAAGGAAAGGCTTACTCCGGAACCGCCGGCCGCTTTCGCCTTGCCTGCGTCTGGTCTTGGCGCCGGCGGCAGGGCCTTTGGAACCATGACGACGGCCGGGTTCACGGCTGGAGGCGTGGCAGCCGGAGTGGCCGGAGCAGCGGTGTGAACCTTGGGGGCACCATTCTGCCCGCCGGAGTCCTTTTTCACCCTCTCCTTATAGAGCTCCTCCAACTGCAGTCGCCGCTGCTCCATCATTTCCGCTTCGTGATCCACACTCGGAGGAGTGGGAATCCCGACATTACCGGGAAGTTGATCGGGATCAGCTACGGCCGAGCCTTGCCGTTTCGTAGTCGTCGCCTGTTGGAAAAGGGCAAGCGCAGGAGCAGCCATCCCGGTTTGCGTCAGTATCGCTAGAATTATGAACGTTGAGAACCACATCATTTTGATTCAATCAATATCGAGTTGGAAGCTCTGGAGATCGTCCAGATTCGCATTTCATTTTCCTCAACAGCTAGTAGCGGCGTCCCTGTCCAGAAAGGCCAAGATTGCCCGGCAAACCTCTTCCCTGCCCCCCGCCGAACCCGGATTGTCCTCTTCCCCCACCGAGTCCACCCCGACCACCTCGTGAGCCGCCCTGGCCTAAGCCCTGGCCTCGTCCACCTTGGCCTCGTCCACCTTGGCCTCGTCCACCCTGGCCTCGTACACCCTGGCCTCGTCCACCCTGGCCTCGTCCGCCTGAACTGGCCTGGGCAGAAGAACCCGCCGTGCCAACTTCAAGCCCCCGCGCCTCCTTCTCCTTCGCAGAGGCCGTGGTCGTCTCCACCGCCGCAGGAGCTGCTCCGACTGTGATTACGGTAACCGCAGCCCCTTTGTACGCAGCGGCTGCTTGCTGAGGCGCTCCCTTGGTGTCAAAGATATCGATAAGCACTTCCTGGTCACGCCAGGTCAATAGGACCGTCGTGTCGGTGATTTCGCTGACCTTGTACCCTTGGACCTCATCTCCAATCGCAACCGACCGGGATTTTCCGGAGCTCTTTTTTCCCTCGTAAACCGTAAGAAAAGCGCGCCTTTTCCCATTCATCCTGGACACCCCGGTCAGAGCGGGCTTCATCGGAAGAACGGGGGCCTTCTCCTCCTCCGGCTCGATCTCTTCCTCCGCCTCGGGACCTCGCTGGGGCGTGAAAAGATTCTTCTCGGCGATGATCAGAAACTCGGGAAAGGGCCTGGGACCTACCTCCAGCCCCACCCCGGCATCGGCCGGCCCCACTTGACTGGGCTCGACCTGACCGATCAGCCGCTCGACGCTATTCGTTTCCTCAAACGCCTCCCAGCCGGAGATCAGTTGTTCTGCCAGGACGGCAGTCCCAATTACCATCAATAGGTTCAGTACCAGAATTCCCTGTTTCATTCTTGACTCTCCTGTACTGATGCCCTACTTCGGATAAAGTCGAATCAGGCCTGACACACTCATTCGAGGTTGCAGACGAATCTTCTTCTTTACCCGCAAGCCGGCCAGATAGAAATCCTCCACAAGCAGGAACTTGGGATAGCTCGAGAGGGCGTGGACAAAATTGACGAGTTGGTCCATGGAGGCCTGCAGATTGAGCTGCAGCGTAATCTTGGAATAGCGTTCTCCGAGCTTACGCTCCTGCAAAGGATTGCTTCGCGCAATAGTAACCCCTTGCTCAGACGCGAGGTTCCGAATAGTCAACTCCAACTCACTGGTGGCCTTGCTCGAATTGGTCGAAGCCAGGAGCATGCTGCTGTGATCCTCTAGAGCACGGTCCAACGTATCCAGACGCTCAAGGTAACGGCTCCTCTGCTGAACCAGCTGAATCGAACGCTGCAGGAGATCTGCCTTCGTATCCAGCTCGGTCTGGATGTCCGCCTGCGCATCAGTAAAATGCTGAACCAGATAGAAGAACACCAAGACCAGCATTACGATAATGCCACCTACTGACAAAAGTCGCTTTTCCCGGAATGCAAGCTTCCTCATTCGCCCCTCTGCCTGATAGTCGCCTCAAAGTTGAACTTCTCTCGATCGCCCATACTACGATCCGGCGTAATGTAACGAGATTCCACGCCCTCCAGATACTGCGAATCCCCGAGTATCGGAAGCAGAGCTGATGCGGACGATGAGTATCCCATCATATTCACCCTTGCTCCCTGCAGATTCAGATTCTGCAAAAACGTGTTATCAGGGATCTTCTCGGTCAATTCCTTCAACACCGATAGTACATTTTGCCGGCCCTTCATCAGATCCCGTATCTCTGATAGGTCCTTTTCCTGCTGCTGGACCTGCTCGCGAAGCTTCATGACGCCGTCGACCCCGGGCTGCAGCGATGAGATCTGTGTCTCGATCTGGCCAAGGAGTCGGCTCTGTTGTATATAGCCTCGAGCAACCATTGCCACGCTGATCACGAAGAGAAGGCCCGCCATGACGTAGGTTGGCACCAGATTGGGTCGCTCCCTGACGATGCGCTGGTCCGGAGGAATCAGATTGGATCGAGCTATCGACTTGTTGCTGACCCCCGAGATAGCCAGGCCAACCACGGGAATCCAGTCTTCCAAGGCCTCTCCCGAAAGATCCTTGCTGGTCAATTGTAACTTCCGGCGCAGCAGCTCACAGTCCCCGGAGAGAGACTGGAACTCCTCGAGATACCCTTGAGCCAACAGGCCCGTGAGGTATAACTTCGACAAGTCCTGCCCCATGGGATCCACATGGGAAAGAAAGGCATCGACGTATTGGCGAATCTTCAGAATCCCCAGTTCCTCGACGTCCTCCAACAATCTCTTGTGAGAAAAGAACTTGCTGGAGCTGCTTACAAACAGCATCTCCAGTGATCCCGGGTTCAGGGCCAGGACCAGACAGGGTAGTTTCCTGGGGAATCCGTCTGCATGGGCCAGAAAGACCTGATGATAGGCAAGGCTTGCGACTCGCACCGCAGCAGGGTAGAGATCAGCCTGACGCAGCACGTGCAGATAGTCATCGAGGATGATCCGAGGCACCAGAGTGACCTGGAGAAGAAGTTTCTTTTTCTCCTCGTCGCGTTCCACAACCACGTGGTCAACGTACGACTGTTCTTCCTCCGTCGGTTCGAAGCGCTCTACCTGAAACCGGACCACCTGCTCCAGGTTCTCTTCGACATCGAGGGGCAATTCGATCCAGCGCACCACTGCCTGCTCGCGCGGAATCCCCAGAATGACGCGCTCTCGAACAGATCCATTGCTCTTCAGAAGGCCGCGGACAGCGCTCTGAAGCTCCGCGGGTGAAAGATCTCGAAAACCCTCGATCACGCCATGCTCCAGCAAGGAAAACTCCCTGATCCCCTTCTTGACGTTGAGTAGAATCAGGTTGTTGCCGCGGAACTCGACCCCGAGGGCTGAACCTAGTGCAAACATTTTCTTATAAACGATTCAGTGTTCATTCCAGTTTTAAACATGACGACTGCTTCCTGCCGAGAGACCGTATCTTGCGACTCTCTCCTCCGAAACCCACCGAGGCACCTGGCAGCAACAGCCAGCTTCCAGCCAGAGAATCGCGACAATCTCATAATTCAAAGTTCATTTCGTTCCAGTACAGTACTCCGTAACCCTTATACCCCGTACCTACCCGCACGACCGCCCGGATCCGGCTCACGATTTCGGAGTCCCGGATACGCCCTGTACTAATCAAAGTATACACGCTTGATCGCAGCGTAGAGAGGTAGCTGGTGGCGTCCGTAGGTAGGCCAGGGAGCATTTCCATGATTTGAGTGACGTCTGCAATGGGCATCTGGTCACGCATGGCTGCGAGTTGCAAGGCATCTTGGTACTCCAGTCCTGGTATGGCGGCCAGCACCGGCAAAGGAGCCGAGTTTACGTTGATTCGATTCACCCTCGTGAACACCGTGAAGTAGTTCTGCAATCCGTAAAACTCGACCCTCTCCCCACCCGAGGTCAGGCCTTTACGTCCGTAATAGATCTCCGGTGTAATGCCGCGGACGAGCATCATTTCCTCGGGCACGTCGAAGGGTCCGTTCTTTGCCCAGTAAGGCTCGGGAAGAGATTGGTACCAGTCGCTTTCCGCACCGTTGTCGTGATAGAACTCATCTGGATCGCGCCAATCCTCGATCGAGTCTGTAATGATGTCAGCCTCTGGTCCTTCCACGCCCACGGTAATCAGGAGATTGTAGATCAGATGGGAGGGTGCGCTGTTGAGACTGATTTTTCCCGACTCGTCGATGACCTCCACTTCGGCAGTGTGTCCCTCCAGTTCCAAGTTGACCGTCCCGGTCAGTACCTGAGGAATCGACTGGAGACCTTCTTCGATGACCTGCTGAGTCTGGGCGAAGACCAGCTGGGATTCCAGGATCTTGTAAACCGCATACTCGATTCCGGCACGGGCCAGATAGAAGGCTTGCTTCTGTGTCACGACGTTCCTGGCAGCCTCAACCTCAGTCCGAATCGAGGCCGAAAAACTCAGAGCAAGCATGCTCATGGCCAGCATCACCCATAAAACCACAAGGAGGACGGCCCCTCGATGGCTGCGGCCGGCTTCCTGGACCTGCCTCAGAACCACCTCGTCAGTGGCCTCCGTGGTAGGACCTGACATAGCCTTGCATGCCCGATACGGGCTTCTAGTTGGTTCGTCCAAGTAGATTCCTGACACCGGATTGAACCCGGCCTCCAAAGAAGCTTGCGTTTACGATAGCCACCACCTCACCCTTGTCGTAGCCGATTCGAATCGCCGTGGGCACGGCCCTGCGCTCATCTCCGAACCATTCACTATACCAATCAAAGGTCTGTGTCTCGGGGTCGTAGCCGTAGTATTCGAACTCGATCTGTGAGACGTCTTCGATCAGGGGAAGGGGCTTACCCTTGGGAATCTCCACCATCTCGATGAAGCTGTCGAGACCAACAAATGCGGCCTCCATTGAACCCAGATAGTAGTCACCATATTCGTCCTGAGAGGGTCCATACCGAACTACGGTAAGCCCGGGTTTGTCGAAATCGACTAGAGGCGTCACCGTTATGAAGGTGACGGAACTAGACGATCCATAGAACAGGGGAGCGAAGGCTCGAGTAGGATCCTGTCCTTCCAGCGCCCCAGAACCGGGTCCCGCCTTATTGAAGGAAGCCACCGGTCGCAAGGGAAACAAAGAGCCAACCTGGCGCCTGATCTGTCCTTTCAAGATCCGCCGGGACGCTTCACGTTCCATCTCGACCTGACTTTTCACATAGCTATTCATTGCAAGTCGAAACGATGAAAACACTATCCCTGCCATGAGTCCCATAATGGTGAGCGCGATCACCACTTCCAGCAGCGTAAATCCCTTCATTCCAGTCGCCAGGGGTCGCTGACCGACTCGTATCGGCCTGGCAGCCCCGACCAGGATCGAGAAAGCTGGCGGTGTGATTCCAGCAGGATCCTCTGATGCCGCCAATCGGCAAAGTGATCCCGGAGTCTTCACCGCGCTCCCCCCAGAAGCTGCTGAAGTGGGTCACCGGCGACGCCCTCGGCCAGCTCATCCGGCACCAGTTTCAGACAATCCATCTGATAGCGCTTCCCATGCCGATTCTTCTTGAAGTGAATCTCGACGTGGACCTTCATCAAAGTCACTTTCGGTTTCGCCACTTCCAATAGTAGTTCGTCCACTGCCGGCACCCAGTAGTCGACAACCGCGGTATAACTAAACTCCTCATCCAGATCTCCTCCGAGTTCGACCGGATCTCGGAGTCCTTCATCACTCAGGATCTCACTCATCACGTTCTCGGAGTGCTCCATGGCCTGATGCGCCAGATCAATACGCCGAAGGTTCTTCAACCCACCCGAAAAGATCTGCATGGCCACTCCCACCGCAACTCCCAGAACCGAAACCGCCACGATGATTTCCAGAAGAGTGAACCCCCGAGCCTTCAACGCCACTCCATCCCTTCATCCAGTTGGCGAGCGACCCGACCAAGCCCGGTAATCGGATTGACCATCACGTACAACTTCTTGCCCTGTTCGTTTGCGATGAGGAACTCTCCCCCAGAACTCCTGCCGTTCGGATAGAAGCTGACCTTGAACGGAAAGGACTTGCTGGGCGGAATCTCGACCAAAGTCCCTTTCGCGAACGGATAGCGCCCAATCTCCTCCTCGTAATCGTTGGTGAGGACATAGTAGGGGGGAGCTGGAGGAAGTTGATCGAGAATGATACGGAAAACCTTCTGGGTGCCAATCGCATCAGATCGTGCGCGTCTCATCCGAGTGACCAGGTCCCGGCTTGAGGTTTCCAACTCCAACCCTCGCAAACCGCTGGTAAAAGAAGGAAGAATTACGGCAGCGGACGCGGCTACCAGAATCAAGACGACGATCAGCTCGAGGAGAGTGAATCCCGAGCGGGATTTACCAGGAAGAGACGTCGGCATTATCGTCATCGCCACCCTGGGTTCCATCGGCGCCCCAACTCCAAAGATCGAAATCTCCATATTGACCTGGAGACCGGTATTGGTACTCTCGTCCCCAGGGATCCTTGGGAAGGGTTCTCTTGTCCAGATAGGAACCACTCCAGTTCTGGACTCCGGAGGTTTGAATAAGCCCCTGCAAGCCCTCGGCGGTTGTCGGATACCGACCTACGTCGAATCGAAAAAGCCCTAGAGCTCCTTCCAACTGGTCGACCTGGAGTTTCGCGATCTCGCTTTTCCCTTTGCCCAATCGATCCATGACTCTGGGCCCGACCACGGTGGCCAGGAGTCCCAGTATGACCAAAACCACGATAAGCTCGATCAGAGAAAACCCTCTCTCTGCGTGGCTGCCTCTCTTCCTCTCCTTTTCTCTCATAGCTCTCCCCTGATTCTCCGTTTCCATGTCCTCCAGTTGAACCAGACTCATGGACTCCAAAAAAGAACGTTATAGCGGCACATCGTTGATGCTGAAAATCGAGTAAAGCATCGAAACCACCATGGTTCCGATCAGCAGGCCCATGGCCAGAATGATGAGCGGTTCGAACATAGCAACCAGTCGCTTCACTGCGGTTCGGAGCTCCCGATCGTAGGTCTCTGCAATCTGCAGCAGCATCGTATCCAAGCGTCCTGTCTCTTCACCTACGGCCAGAAGATGCAGAGCAAAATCCGGGAAGATTCCGGCCTCACGAATAGGCCGGGCTAGCCCATCGCCCTTCTTGACTCCCGACTTGATGGCTTCCATAGACGAGGCGATCGCCTGATTCCCAACGACTTCCTTCACAATACTGATGGACTGTATCAAGGGGACCGCGCTTTTGAGTAGTGTTCCCAGCGTTCGGCTGAAGCGGCTTACCTCCATCCGCAGCACGACGCTGCCGAATACCGGCAACCTCAGGAGAGTCCGGTCCCAAGTCAGCCTTCCGGCCTCGGAAGCCAGATAACGACGCCATCCGTACCATGCTCCGATACCGCTCAGCAGGATCAACCACCAATAGCCCGCCAGGACACCGCTGACCCCCAACATCACCTGCATCGGAAGCGGAACCGGAGCCCCCGCATTCTCGAAGATGACCGCAAACTTAGGGATAACAAAGGTAAGCATCACGATGACCGATGCGGCTCCAACCAGGCCCAGGATGCAAGGGTAGATCAACGAAGAAACGACATAGTCCCGCAGCTCCTCCGAATTCTCCAGATACTCAACGAGACGTTCCAGAATCTCATCCAGGGCGCCTCCCGCTTCGCCGGCCTTGATCATGTTGATAAAGATCTTCGGGAAGACGTGCGGATAACCACTCAAGCCCTCGGAGAGCGACTTGCCCCCCTTGATCTCCTTCAGGAGGTCCTGAACGATCTCCCTGAGGAAGACGTTCTCCGTCAATTCAGACAGGATGCTCAGGCTACGGTCCAGAGGCAGGCCCGCCCGTATCAGGGTCGACAACTCTTGCGTAAAAACCAGGAGATCTTTCTGGTTAACCTTCTTGCGCTGCCAGGGAAGCGCGATCTGGCGGCCCAGCAGTGCAGACGAATCCGGCGAGACCAACTTGATGGGAAACTGGCCCTGTTCCCCCAGGCGGGCGGCGGCGGTACGCTCATCTGCCGCCTCCAGAGTTCCCTCTATGATCTTTCCGTCGGCGGTGACTGCCTTGTATTCGAAGAAGGCCATGGCGACGAGTATCCTAATAGATAGAGGCCAGATAGATGGCCGATCCAGTTCTCAGGATCCTCTAAAGGTCCTGTGTCACGCGCAACACCTCGGAGACGGTGGTGACACCCTGCTTGATCTTCTCAAAACCGTCCTGCCGCAGTGTGATCATACCGTTCTCGATGGCCGCCCTCCGAACCTGGATGGCATCGGCGTTGCTAGTGGTCAATCGACGGATGGAGTCCTCCATCAACATGAATTCAAAGATGCCAAGCCGACCTCGATAGCCGGTCATGCCACACTCTTTGCATCCTTTGCCTTGAAAGACGTGATCCTGGTCGCCCAGCACTTCTCCGAGCGCACCCAACGAGCCGACTTCAAAGGGCTGGGACTCCCGGCACGCCGGGCAGATGACCCTCACCAGACGCTGCGCCAGGATTCCCAAAATGGACGATGACAGCAGATAATCCTCCGCTCCCATATCCACTAATCGGGCGATGGCACTGGGAGCATCGTTGGTATGCAAGGTGCTGAAGACCAGGTGTCCCGTCAAGGCTGCTCGAATGGCAATCTCAGCCGTCTCGAGGTCTCGAATCTCACCCACCATGATCACATCCGGATCCTGGCGTACGATCGAGCGCAGACCCGCGGCGAACGTCAGTCCGATCTGGGGGTTGACGTGGATTTGATTGATCCCTGTAATCTGGTACTCGACAGGATCCTCGATCGTGATGATTTTCTTATCCGCAAGATTGATCTTGTTCAACGCTCCATAGAGGGTAGTCGTCTTCCCGCTGCCAGTCGGGCCGGTAACCAGGATGACTCCGTAGGGACGCGAGATGAGATCTTCGAACCGGGTGAACATGCCCTGGGTAAAGCCAAGTTTCTCCAAGTCGTAGATCTGGGTGTTGCTCTTGTCCAGAATGCGCATGACCACGCTCTCGCCATACATGGTCGGCAGCGTGGAAACCCGCAGGTCTATGTCCTTGCCCAGGACCCGCATCTTGATGCGCCCGTCCTGCGGAATCCGCCGCTCGGCGATGTTCAGCTTGGCCATGATCTTGATACGGGAAATGGTGGCGGCCTTTAGCCGTTTGGGCGGCGATTCGACATCGTAAAGAACTCCATCGATACGGTAGCGCACCTTGAGCTCCCGTTCGAAGGGCTCGATATGAATATCGGAGGCGCGCGATTCTATGGCACGCGAAATGATCAGGTTGACCAGCCGAATAACAGGCGCTTCCGAGGCCAGGTCCTTCAGGTGCTCAACATCTTCACTGTCTTCACCCAACCCGTCCAGCTCGCCGTCATCATAACCCTCAACGATCCGGCCCAAACTGGATGCCTGGTTTCCATAGAATTTCTCGATGAGGTCCAGGATCTCACTCTCCGGGGCCAACACGACATCCACCTTCCGGTACTGCGTGTAGAGCCGAATCGCATCCATTGTTCCCTGGTCGAGTGGATCCGCCATCGCTATGCGCAGGTCGCCGTTTTCAACCCCGATCGGCGCAAATTTCCACTCCCGCATGAATTTCACGGAGAACGCATTCTCCACTATCGGAACGGTTGGAAAATCCTCGGCGGTGACGTAGGGGATCTCCAGGTGTTCGCTCAGTTGTTTCACCAGATCCGTTTCCGAGATGGCCCCGAGATCGATCAGCAGCTTTCCCAACCTCTCGCGAGACTGTTTTTGCAGGCCCAAGGCACTGGTCAGCTCCTCCTGGGAGATGACACCATTCTCCATCAACTCCTGACCTAACAGTCTCTTGATCTTCAGATCCGCCGCTTTGATCATGGCGCCCCTTCAGCCCGCGACCGCAACTCCCACTGCGAACCGCCAGACCTGGCCTCCTGGTGGACTAGATGATCGACTCCGAAATAGCATGGCAATTGCAGATGGGGCTTGTGCGGCGAGGTCAAGGCAGGAGGAGGAAGACAATGCCTTGCCATCTTCGACGACGACCAACGAAGAGATCGCCCGCAACCTCCGTCTGCCCAACGGGTTGCGCGACCGAGCACGAACCCAGCCTCTCTTCTGTGCAGACGAGCACCCCAGATACGTTCAGTTCGATTTATGGGCGCAACAATTGTCATGTTATTTCGGAATCGATCATCTAGTATTCCGCGATATGCACTCGTGCCTTGAAGCTTTCCGGTGAAATCTTCTTCATTGCCACTAGATCGACATCATCTTTGGTAGCCGTTAGGACCAGAACCTTGCTGCTTTTCATTTCATCCAGCACGCTGCGATCCTTTATGTACGCAGTAATGGAGATGTGATCGTGTCCGCCCAACTGCTTGATCGTGCTGCCATAGTCCTGCAGCGTCTCAATCATGGACTGCTTCACGACACTCAGCTGATCCCCTACCCCGGAAGAAGCCTTTCCGGACTTGGCCCGCTCGGCCGTTCTGCCGGTCGCCCCTCTCAGTTGACGCGGGTCAATGTCTCCGAAGGGAGTCCTTATCTTCGTCCTGCCCACGGTGATCTGAAAGGTGAAGATTACCCCGTAACCCTGATGGTAAGCCCCCCTGGGTTCAGCAGTAACTGCAAACGGATCGGTAAAGCTTTGTTTGAGCACCCCATGGACGATGCTCTCAAAAATCTGAGTATCTCTCTTGAGTAGGTCCAGTCTGAGATTCTGCTGAGCCAGCCCTGACGCTGTCGACAGGAGACACATCAGCACGACCCCGCCAATATACCACATAGCTTTCCTCCTCAACGGAGCACCAGAGACCTAAGGTATCGATCGTTCTCCTCCAGATCCACGACGTGTTTCTGCTCAAGTGTCTGAAGATAGTCGTATACCTGCTGAAGATCTCGCCTTCTCGCCTGCTCCAAATCATCTTTCACCCGCAGTATCATGCTCCCGATGACTCTCTGATCCTCGGTCTGCCGCATCACTGTCAGATCGTGAAGCATCACCGCCAGTTCCTGCTCCGTCACCCCGAGCTTACCGCGCTCCCACCAGCCCAGATTCTGCGCAATGGAGAGAACTCCCAGAACAATAAGAACCCCGGCTGCGATCTTCGACAGCATCGTCCACTGCCATGCGGGCCGGGAGCGGTTCGGAAAGGCAGCCGGGAGGATTCGTTCCTCCTCCGCCAGAACCTCATCGGATCCATTCCATTGAGCCAGGACCTCACGTGTTTCAACCAACTCCAGATACTCCTGTTTGCAATCGAAACACTCCTGAAGATGCTGAAAAAAAGCGAAGGACTGATCCGGGCCCGATTTTTCACCATAGAGAAAATCAATCATCCTCTCTCGACTGGATTCACAGTTCATAGGTCCTTCTCCATTAGCTTTCGAAGCGTCTTCAATCCCAGATACATGCGCGACTTCACCGTTGATAGAGGGACGTCCAGGGTGTCGGCGATCTCGTGGAACTTCAATCCCTGGTACTCCTTCATCAGAATCACCGTCTTCTGATCTTCGGGCAGCCTCGTAAACGCTACCTTCAAGACCTCAACCGCCTCTTTCTTTGATAAGACCTCCTCAGGAGTGACCGTGTCCAGGTCCGCTCCAGGAGACTCCAAATACGTCTCCAAAGGTGCTGCGGTGAAACCACGCTCGCGCCGGAAACGCATACGGCACTCGTTGAGTGCAATCTTGTAAAGCCAAGGCTTGAAACGGTTTGGATCCGACAGGCGGCCCAGGTTCTGATACGCCTTGGAGAAGGTCTCCTGGGTCAGATCCTTGGCTTCCTCCCGGTTTCCGACGTAGCGACAGATGAAGCCAAAGATCTTCAGCTCCCATCGCGTCACCAACTGCCCAAAACAGCTACCATCTCCATTCAGGGCAAGACGCAGCAGGTACTCGTCGCTGTGTTCCATACCGTTCGCTGCCTTAAGGGTCAGCGCAAAAATAACCTAGCATTTTGGCATCTCGGATTCACACCATCTTCGGCCGCTCCTCAATCGCGAAATCCTCAACGTAGACCCGGCTATGCCTGCGGTTTCGCTCGATCGTTCGCGGCCGAATCTGGTGCAAATCTGAGCGCCAATTCTACCAAGGTTATTCATACGCTGACCCTAAGAGGATGCAGCAACCTTCCGAAAAGTCGAATAAAAGAATTTCGCAGGCCCTCCAAGTCGACAGAACCGGCGTCAGTCAGGGAGCGCTTGGCACCATCGCTTGAATGAGATCACAAGCCCCGGCGCTACTGCTAGAGACGAGTGGGAGCAAATGCGGGTTAGTTAGTGCCCGTCCGGAAATGTGTAAGTAATTGATAAGGAAGAGGAAAGAGGGCTTTTTCAAGCTCCGAAATTGTCAGGGTCGTTTGCTAGACTATCTGGTGTAAACAATTAGACTGAAACGACTTAGGACGATTTCAGGAGTTCGAAGATGCGTCAAAAGCGTGAAAAACAACGCCCCCTTTCCCCACCATGGCCCGATCACCAACTGGCCAATGAATTGAAGGTGATCTCGCGCATCCTGGACGACAATCCCCAGACGCTGGAGCTGATAGTACAAGATCTCTCTGACAGGGTCGATTCCAGTGTCGGCGCCCCCGGTTTGACGGCCGAGCAGGTGCTGCGTTGTGCCGTCATCAAACAGCTGCATCAGTTCAGCTATCGCAAGCTGGAGTTTCATCTGGTGGATTCGCAAAGCTGTCAGAGGTTCTGTCGCTTGCCCTATGGGGCGTCGATCAGCAAAGCCACCCTGGCGGAGAACCTGGGGAAGATTGAGCCGGGGACATGGAAGGCGATCAACGACCACTTGGTGCGCTGGGCGCAGGCTCGGGGTCTGGAAAAAGGCCAACGGATTCGGGTCGATGCCACGGCGGTCCAGACCAACGTCCACTATCCGCTCGACAGTGAGCTGTTGGACGACGGCATTCGAGTCGTCACCCGGTGGCTGGGGCGGCTGCGGGACTGGGAAGGGATCGGCTTCGTCGATCACACGCGACGGGCCAAGCGGCGCGTCCTGAACATCCGCAACCGCCGCGGCAAGAAGCGCCTGGAGAGTTACCGCGATCTGATCAAGGTGGCGTCCAAGACGGCCCACTATGCCGAGCAGGCGCTGGCCGCGTCGGCGCAGTGGAGCGATCCCCTCAGTCTGGCCGGGGCGGCGCAACTGGCCCACTATCTGGAGCTGTTGCACCAAGTCATCGAGCAGACTCAACGACGGGTCCTTTCGGGCGAGGCCGTCGCGGCCCAGGAGAAGATCTGTTCCCTCTTCGAAGAGCACACCGATATTATCAAGAAGAGCCCTCGGGAAACGGTTTTCGGCCACAAAGTGTTTGTCAGCACGGGGGCCTCGTCGCTGATCCTGGATTGTGTGGTGGAACGCGGGAATCCAGCCGATAGCAACTATGTGCAACCCTTCTTAGAGCGTCATCGACAGCTGTACGGGAAGGTCCCGCGCCAGAGCGCCTGGGATGGCGGTTTTGCCTCGGCGGCCAACCTGCGCTGGGCCAAAGAACAGGGGGTGCAGGATGTGGCCTTTTCCAAAAAGTGTGGGTTGACGGTCGAGAGCATGGTGCGTTCCAGTTGGGTCTACAAACAGCTCAAACGCTTCCGGGCCGGGATCGAGGGGTGCATTGGAACCCTCAAGCACACCTTCGGGCTGCACCGCTGTAGCTGGAAAGGCTGGCCTCACTTTCAAAGCTACGTCCATGCCAGCGTCCTGACCTATAACCTGGTCGTCCTCGCCCGACTCCTGTCCTAGCCCGTTCGGGCTGACGCTATTGTTTCTGGCTCCAACGCGGGGAGAAGTATGCACCGAATCAGCGCATTTTAAGTAGGCACTTCGTGCCGACGGCCAAGGCCGTAAAAGGCTGTTTCGGGACACCCCGGCTGTGACGAAAGGGCGGTCTCAGAGAACAGCTCACTTGATTGAAATTCCGAGACTGTTAAGGGAAGCGCCCTCCCCCGGGGGTCCGGGCTCTGGATCGGGCTGGGTCGAGCCGCTCTGTCAGCGGTCTGAGGTACAATAACTAGTTACGATTCAACACATTACAGTTCTGAAAACCCCGGTTTACGGACGGGCACTAGTTAACTGCTTCCCTCGGAGGCGTCACGGAAGAAGCGTAGTGGATCCAGGGGCTGGTTGTTCAGACGCACTTCATAGTGCAAATGGGGTCCCGTGGCGCGCCCGGACGAACCCACATATCCGATGATGTCCCCCTTCTTCACATGCTGCCCCACCTTCACCTTTACCGCTGCCAGGTGTCCATAGCGGGTCGCCACGCCGAAAGGGTGCCTCAGGGTCACCAGCCTGCCATAGCCAAGCTTTCGACCTGCAAAGGTCACTCGTCCACCTGCAGTTGCAATTACCTTGTTGCCGTAGGGAGCGGCGATGTCGATGCCGGGATGCAGATCTCTCTTTCCATTGAACGGATCCGAGCGGTAACCAAACCGGTCTGAAGGATAGCCACGAACCGGCATGATCGTTGGAATGGCTGCCAGAAGCAGGCTACGAGTGGTGTAGAGATCGTGAAGTCTCCTCAGCTCGGTAGCCAGCGTAAACCGTCTGCGATCGAGTGACTTGAAGCGCTTCAGAAGCTCTCGATGGTTCAAGCTATAAAGGGGGCTCGAGGATCTGGAGGGCCCACCCACTCCCGCCAGAGCGTCCTTATCCGCCCCGCTCAGGAACTTCAACTTCGTGGCCGTCACCTCCAGCAGGGAGATCTTCTCACTCAGCTGTTCCGAGGCGACCCGGAGGCTGGCATTCTCTTTGCGTACACGGTCAACCTCACTCTTGAGATCGCCGAAATCCCCGGTCTTCTTCCACATGCGATAGTAATGAAGGCCTGAGAGACCGAATGAGGTCAGCATGATCAGCACAAGCAGGCCTGAAGCGACAAGTAGTCTCGAGGAAACTACGTACTTGCGAGCTCCTGTTTGGGCCGACCGCGATAGGATTACCGTCAGGTCTGGTCGAGTCATAGGGCCAACATCTCTAGGTGCTAACTGGTCTGCCAGAACCACGGAAGCCGTTCATTATAGAAAGTCGAAATTGGGGTGTCAAGAAGATCGGGAACGCCCAGCGTGTGCGCGACAATGTCGCGATCCCCGGGAAGGCGTCGGTTACCAAGCGGCTTTGTGCACCGGATTCCTCCCCCTGACGAAACGGGTGCGAATAGACTCCGCTACGCGCTGCCGGTCAATGCGGCGCCTTCATCTCCCATCCACCGGGAATCCATCCGAGCAACCTGGCGCCCGTGCCCGGGGGCCAGGACACGGGTTCGAAGTCTTGGGGTGGTGGAGGCGGTGGGAATCGAACCCACGTCCGAAAGCCTTCAACAGCAGAATCTACATGCTTGTCCAGTTTCAAAGATCTGTCCGGTAGAAAGCTGGAACTGGCAAACGAATCTACCGAAACGTCCCTCATCAAGTTCTCAGTGCTTCTCCGAGGGAAGGGAAAAGAACTGAAAAGCCCGCTAAAGTGACGCCCTGACTACCCCGCGGGCTGGACAGCTTGGACGGCTACGGTTTTTACGCAGCTAGCGCTAACGGTTGGTTGGCACTTATCGTTTTTTGCCACTGATTTACGAGGTGGTGGCACCTCGACATGCATCTACCGTGTCAACTACTTCCGTCGAAGCCAGTCGCCCCCCTTTCTTGTACTCTCTTACAGAGTACCGAACCCTCATCTTGGTTGCAACACTTCGGAAGGGGGCACGGTGCCCTTCACGGCCATGCACTGATAGCCCAGTGTAAACTCCCGCTTCGAATCCAGCCGGTCGAAGTAGTAGCAGACCACGGGTAGGCAGAGACAAAACATCGCCAGACTCAAAACTTCAAGGGGGAAGAGTAGCACCCGAGCCAGCCCCGACCGACCGGCGAAGAGTACCTTGGGAACGTAGGTGAGCCGGTGTCCCAGATAGTGAAAATATCCACCCTGGGCTTCAATTGTTGGATCGCGGAAACCCGCTTCCAGAAAAAGGAGCCGAAGGGCATCCCGGGTAAAGCGGAAATAGTCATGAGGGGATTGATGCTCACCCCAGCCCTGGGGGGCGGTCAGATAAAGGGTTCCTCCCGGTTTCAGGACGCGGTGGATCTCGGCGAGAACCTTGGAAGGGGACATGACATGCTCGAGCACCTGAATATTCAAGACGATGTCCACGGTTTCTGAATCGAGGGGGATGGCCGAGAGATCGCCAAGCAACCCCACTTTCGAATAGTCCCAGGCAGGGTCTCCTACACCCAAATCCAGCGCTATGTACAGATGGCGCCGAAAGCTCGGTGCAAAGCGGCTCTCTCCCGAACCTGCGTCCAGGACCACAGAACGCGCCAGCTCCCCGGAGGCCGACTCGACGAAGCTGCGAATCGAATACTCGAGAGGGTTGATTCTGCGCTTGAGAAACTCCGGAAGTCGCTCGTAGACCGTGAAGTAGAAACCAAGCCTTTCCGCCAAGGGCTACATGTTATCATCTAGCTTGAATCTCGCATTTCGGGACCGTCATCAGAAAATGAAGTACCTTATTTCGCCATTGCTGTTGCTTTGGCTCAACACTCCCGGATTCGCAGAAAACATCTTCCTTTTCACCATCGACTCTTGTCGAGCTGATCGTTTTGGTTGCTACGGCCATACCAAGAAGACCACACCCAACATCGATGCCTGGGCCCAGACGGGCACGGTTTTCAAGAACGCCTACAGCACCTCCTCCTGGACCTCACCAGGACTGGCTTCCGTCCTGACCGGACTCTATCCGCCGACCCATGGGATCAACAATCGTGACCACATGGGTTCCAAGGATCTGCCCACCCTGATCAAGATCTTCATGAAGAAAGGTCATCGGGTTCCGAATCTGAACTTTTTTACGTTTGCTCCCTACTATCAAAATTTCGGTCTGGGAAAGATCGAACGTGAATACTTCGGCGCCAGCGATGGAGACGAGCTGATCAATTGGTTGGAAAAGAACACCGGAGAATCGAATTCAGAACCTTTCTTTCTCTGGTATCACAACGTCATGATCCATCAGCCCTACAATCCAGCCGAAGAGGATCTGCCCGCACCCAGAGCCGAGCTCTACCAGAGTCCCGGCATAAAGGCGGCAATGACGGGGGCCATCGTCCCTCTGGGATCGACTCACTTCACTGAATCGGACCGTCCTGTCCTGGATGCGTTGTACGATGCAGAAATGCGGAGGGTCGACAAACTCTTCGCCCGCGCACTGAAGATCCTCGAGCGCAGGAATCTCTTGGAAAAGACCTTGATCGTGCTCACGGCCGATCATGGGGAGGAGATCCTGGACCACGGCTTCATCGGTCACGCTTCGACTTCCCTTCAAGCCAAGCTGTATGAGGAGCTCATCCGTATTCCTCTGATCATGAGCTGGCCGGGAAAGGTTCCAAGCGAAAAAGAGGTCTCTTATCTCGCCAGCCAGATCGATATCCTGCCCACGATCCTCAAACTACAGGAGATCGAGATCCCCAGCCATATCCAGGGCCGGGACCTGATGCAGATCGATCACGATCGCACGCTGTTCTTCGAGTCCGTAATCGCAGGAAACCAGACCACCAGGGAAAGGGAACATCTGTGGGTCAGGGCGATTCGGAAGGGGCGTTACAAGTACATCTCGGACGGCCAGCTTCTCGATTTGACTGAGGATCCTTCGGAGCAGCAGAACCTTGCTGAGAAAGAGCCCGAGAAGGTAGAGAACCTTAGCTCCGAGCTGAAGCAATGGTTGAGTGATATGACGGCGGTACGAAGCCAGATCTTCAAGAGCGAGGCCCAGGTCTTTTCGGCCGCTCCCCCCACCGAGTGCGTCCAGGTGTGGTCTCCGCAGAACAAACAGACCCAGGATTACGACATCCACACCGGAGCGATACTCTTTGACTGGCGCGGAGACATGGGGACGACCTACCTGATCGAGTACGACATTGGCACCGGAGATCACGCCATCGCAGGCAGCTACGAGATCCAGGGCAATCACCAACTGTTGGGTCCATTCAGCCGAGAGCTGTGGAACAGCCTCAAGGCCTGGAACCCCTTCCGTTTCCGCGTCGCAGGAAAGACTCCAGAGCCCTGCTGGAGCTCCTGGGTGGAGTTCCAGTTCTAGGAACCCGAGTGGACGCTGACACCTCAATCGCTAGTGCATCTCGATTCCTTCGGACACCGGTTTCGTTTGTTTCTAATAAACTTCAGCCTGGTCCGTTAAAGAAGGAGAAACGAGATCCCAAGTCAGAAGGAGGGCTCGTCCCTGGGACCGGCACCAAGGCAGGATTGCTGGGGCGGTCATTGGAAAAAGCAGAAAGGAATCCGGCTATGGCATCCCGAAGACGTTTTTGGCCCCTGGCACTAGCGGTTGTGCTGACAGCAATGGCACCCCCTGGCACGTTTGCCGCAGAGGGTCCAGCGCTTACCGTGTATTCTTCTGCAGATCCAGCGGGCTTCGACCCACAACGGTTCGTTTCTCAGCAGCGGGCTGGAGGCAACCCCAACTTCGCCTGGCAGGTTCCAGGATTCGGCGTGGTCAAGGAGATTCGTGAGATGGGTCTGGAAAAGGGCACCAACACGCTCCGCTTCACCGATGTCGCCCAGTTCATTGATCCGACCACCGTGAGCTTCACCGATCTCACCGATCGGGATGGAACCTCGGTGCTGGAACAGAGCTTCGAGTTTGATCTGGTCAGTCCCAGCAAACTGCTCGAAAAATACGTGGGTCAGAGCATTGCTGTGATCGTGTCTCGGGGTCAAGCTTCTGAGCGTATTTCGGGAAAGCTCCTCTCCTTCAGCGAGGGGCAGCTCGTTTTGGATACTTCCAAGGGGGTCAGGATCGCACGTTCCTCAAACGAGCTCGAGCTTGGCGACCTCCCGGAAGGGCTGATCACGAAGCCGACCCTGCGCTGGCTCGTGAAAGCAGAAAAAGCAGGGACGCACGAGGTCCGAACCACTTATCAGACCGGAGGGATGACCTGGCGTGCAGACTACAATCTGGTTGTAAACCAGGAGGATACGGCAGCCGATCTGGGGGCCTGGGTGTCCTTGATGAACCTCTCCGGGGCAAGCTTTCGAAATGCAAAACTGAAACTCATAGCGGGAGACGTCCAGCGAGTCGTCCCTCAGGGACGGCAGGCCGCATACCGGCGACAGGTGACTGCCATGGCCGTTTCCGAGGACGTCGGATTCGAGGAAAAGTCTTTCTTCGAGTTCCACCTCTACACACTCCCTCGCCGCACCGATATCCTGAACAACAGCACGCAGCAGCTCGTGCTGTTCCCCACGGCTCGCAGCATCGGTATCGAAAAGATTCTCCTCTACTACGGCCTTCCCCAGTCCGCGAATTGGGGCTTTACGCCCAACCCGCGAACCGATCGTGGTCTCGGGGCTACCTCCAACAAGAAGATCGACGTCTACCTGCGCTTTCAGAACAATGAAGAGAACGGACTCGGGGTCCCACTTCCAGCCGGCAAGGTGCGGGCCTACAAACAGGACGACGCTGATGGAACGCTGGAGTTCATCGGAGAGGACCTCATCGACCACACACCAAAGAACGAGAAGGTCCTCATCAAACTGGGACAGGCCTTTGACGTGGTCGGGGAAAGAACCCAGACGCACTATTCCATGAACTCAGCCGGCAAAACGCTGACAGAAAGCTTCAAGATCGAGATACGCAATCACAAAGAGATCTCGCAGAAGGTTGTCGTCAAAGAGAATCTCTTCCGTTGGACCAACTGGGAGATCACCAACAAGAGTCAGGATTTCGAAAAAATTGATGCGAGGACGATACACTTCGAGGTTGTCGTGCCCGCCTCGGGCAGCCAGACCGTGAGCTACACCGTGCACTACTCCTGGTGAGATTCCACAGATCGCACGTGTGAACGTCTCAGTTTGCCGGACACATTTAAGTAGGCACTTCGTGCCGACGGCCAAGGCCGTAAAAGGCTGTTTCGGGACACCCCGGCTGTGACGAAAGGGCGGTCTCAGAGAACAGCTCACTTGATTGAAATTCCGAGACTGTTAAACCTAAATTGAGCGATTGATGGGCCTAGGGATGTCACATCTTTGAGTTAAGATGTTGCTGGGCTAGGAGTTAGCGGTAGATGGGCTACCGAAAAGCTCCTAACCCAGAAGGTAAAACAACTGTGAGCCACTATAGCACCCTTCCCCGTCATTCTGAGGCGTCTGTTTCCCGAAGGATAGACGACGTGCAACCCACCTCGGAGACCTTGACCGGACGCGCCGGGCTGAGCCTGTTTGTCCGCTATGTGCGGAGCTTGGGTCTGGACCCTGATCTGGATCGGCTGTTTGGCTCCTTGCGCAAAAGCCGCAAAGGACAGCCGGTGACGGAGATCTTCAAACAGCTGTGGTGCTTCTTCCTAGACGGATCGAGTCGCCATTTGGTGTCCTTCGAAGCCTTGAAGGAGGATCCGGGCTATGGAGCAGCGATCGAGACGAAGCCCGAGGCCTTGCTGTCCTCTCACGCGGTCAAGCGCTTTTTCGGCCGCTTTTCCATGTGGCGCATCTGGCTCTTTCGCCGACTCCTGCAGCAGCTGTTCCTGTGGCGGCTGCGATTGCAACAGCCGCCCCTGATTCTGCTGGGGATGGATACCATGGTGATGGACAACGACGAGGCCCCCCAGCGCCACGGCGTGGCGCCGACCTACAAACGAGTCAAAGGGTTTCAGCCGCTTCAGGTCACCTGGGGCCGCTTGCTCATCGATGCCGTCTTTCGGGGAGGAGACAAGCACTCCAACCACGCCGACACGGCCCCGAAGACCCTGAGTCATCTGATCCGGAAGATTCGCCGAAAGTACCGCTCCGAGGTACCCATCATCGTGCGCCTGGACAGCGGCTTTTTCGATCAGAAGCTGCTGAAGGTCTTGGAAGAACTCCAGGTCGGCTACATCGTCGCCGGCAAGCTCTATGGCGATGTGCAACAGTACATCTTGCAGCTGGAGGAAACGGCCTGGGGAGTCTCTCGCAACGGCGATCAGGAGTGGCACTATGTGGAACTGGGAAACCGGCGGGGTAGCTGGGAGAAGTTCCGCCGGGCCCTGTTCTGCCGACCGGCTTATGAGGATCAGCAGCGCCTTTTGGCCTTTGCCCGTCCCGATCAGATCCTGTACACCAATCTCGGTTGCGGCTCCGCCGTGGACGAGCAGCTCCAGCAAGCGGGGCTCGAGCGTTGGCTTCAAGCCGAGGCGATCCTGCAAGGCTATCAGGGACGGGGAGCCGATGAGTTAGTGCATCGAGCCCTGAAGGACTTTACCTCACAGACTCTTCCGTTTAAACGCTTTGCTGCCAACGCGGCCTATTACTACACGTTGCTGGTGGCCTTTTTCCTTTACGAGTGTTTCAAGGAAGATGTGTGCCAGCCGGTGGTGCCGCTCAACTGCTACCCCACGACCTTACGTCGGCGGATCATCGACGTGGCGGGGAAAATCGTCCGCCATGCCGGCCAGATCCTGCTGAAAGTAACGGCCGCCACCTGGAAGCAGCTTCAAATCGACCGGCTCTGGCGCAAGAGCGCCCACCCGCCGCCTTTCGCCTGGGTCTAAATCTCAAAAAACCAAAGCCTCCTTCCAGCCTCAGGGCCCCCGTGTGCCCGCTATCGCCTCGGCTCAGGGTCGCTGCTCCCTTTCGCGAGGGAAAATCGCCACCCTCCACCCTTCTGAACTCACCCGGAACCCTCTGCCGTCGGAACTCGCATCTGTGCGACCTTCATTTTCGCTAAAATGAGTAGAATCGCTCAATTTAGGTTAAAGTAATAGCCTACATCTGACCGTACAAACAGTGTCAGAGTAGATCCTCCCTGATCGGCCGCACCTAGAAGCCGACATTCAGATTGTGCCAGGAAACGTCGACTGAACGGCCAAGAGCGGTCATGGGCCAGTGACCTCGATCATGTCCGAATCGCGCCACACTAGAACTACTAGTGTAGACCCCTACAATCGACTGCTCGGACGGCAGTCGGCGAGACGCCTTGAAGCCGAATTCATCCGGGACCAAGCTCTCGCCGTAAGCGGCCTGATGAGTCCCACCATCGGGGGTCGCAGTGTCCGACCTTATCAGCCGGCGGGCTACTACCAGGAACTCAATTTTCCCAAGCGAGAATACCGACCGGACCTGGACGCGAATCAGTTTCGCAGAGGCCTCTACACGCACTGGCAGCGGACCTTCCTACATCCTTCGTTAATGGCCTTCGATGCACCTTCGCGTGAGGAGTGCACCGCCGAACGGACCGTCTCCAACACGCCTTTACAGTCCCTGGTGCTGCTCAATGACCCAACCTACGTTGAGGCCGCGAAGGCTTTCGCCGTCCGCCTGCTGACGGGCCGGAAGGATGACATTGGAAGACTCGACTTCGCTTTTCTCGCAGCGTTTTCACGACCGTCCAAGCCGCGAGAGAGGGCAGTACTGCTTCGACTGCTCGAAAGCGCGCGCCGGCGATTCCGGAAAGAGCCTGAGCGCGCTGAGAAACTTCTGGGCACCGGGATCTCCCCGGTTCCATCGGACCTTGATTCCACGGAGGTGGCGGCTTGGACAAGTGTTGCACGAGCTCTGTTCAACAAGCACGAGTTCGTGATGCGTTATTGAAGGAACAGCGCACTGCTCATTAGGAGACCTCTATGATCCTACCAATCGACGACACTCTTCATAGCCGTCGCGCTTTCCTAGGGCGTGCCTCAATGGGAATCGGCTCCCTAGCGCTGGCATCGCTCCTGAGACCGGAACTCTTCGCCGCCAAATCGGGTGTCAGTGGATTCCCCAATTTTGAACCGAGGGTCAGACGTCTGATCTTTCTCTGCATGGCTGGCGGTCCATCTCACCTGGAGCTGTTCGACCACAAGCCCGAATTGTGGAAGCGCGACGGGGAACCGATGCCCGAGTCCTTCACCAAGGGCCAGCAGATCGCTCAATTGCAGGGCAAGGAACTGAGAATTCTAGCCACCCAGCATCCTTTTAGGCACTACGGCAAGTCAGGGCAGCACATGTCGAAGCTGCTGCCTCACATCGGCAGCATCGCCGACGAAATCTGTATTATCCGCTCGATGCAGACGGAGCAGATCAACCATGACACCGCTCATACCTTCATGAACACTGGCTTCAGAATCCCCGGACGCCCCAGCATGGGATCCTGGATCACCTACGGATTGGGAAGCGAGTCGGAGGATTTGCCAGGGTTTGTCGTCTTGACCTCCGAGGGGGGGGCGCAGGGCCAGCCGATCGCGGCTCGCCAATGGCATTCCGGTTTCTTGCCCAGTCGATATCAGGGAGTCAAATTCAGCTCGTCTGGTGATCCCGTCTCCTACTTACGCAACCCAGAAGGGGTAGACCGTGCTATGCAGGGTGAGCTGATCGAGGCGCTGGGAGAACTCAACCGCATCCAGTCGGAAACTGTGGACGACCCAGAAATCGCAACGCGAATCGCACAATACGAACTGGCCTCCCGCATGCAGATGAGCGTACCTATACTGGTCGACTTCTCCGATGAGCCGCAGCACATTCTCGAAATGTACGGAACCGGTGGAGGCGACGGGACCTTCGCTTCGAATTGTCTCCTGGCAAGGCGTCTGGCAGAGCGCGGGGTACGCTTTATCCACCTCTACCACCGAGGCTGGGACCACCACGGGAAGATCAAGGATGGCATCGTCGAAAGTTGTGAGTATGTTGACCAGGCGTCAGCAGCCCTGGTCAAAGATCTGAAGCAACGAGGCATGTTCGACGAAACGCTGATCATATGGTGTGGAGAGTTCGGCCGTACACCCATGTCGCAGGGAGAGCGATCAGATGCAGGTCGCGACCATCACATCAAAGGTTTCTCTATGTGGATGGCCGGCGGCGGGGTCAAGGGTGGTGTGTCCTACGGAGCCACTGACGATTTGGGTTATAACGCGGTCGAAAACGTCGTCCATGTGCACGACCTGCACGCCACCATGCTGCACCTTCTGGGAATCGACCACAAGAAACTGACCTACCGATTCCAGGGGAGAGACTTCCGACTGACCGATGTCGGCGGCAAGATCTTAAGAGACGTCCTGATCTAGAATGATAATCACCCGAGGAAAATTCAGACGGTCTGAGAGTTATCACTAGAGCCCGGAGAATTCAGTGCGTCACGATGGCGCAAGTCACCAGTGGGTGCAAGTCCCACCCGAACCCTTCTACAGAGATTTCGCTGGGCCCAGTCGCGATTCCAGGAAGCGAATGGGCCTCAACCTCAGCAATCTGGGTCAAGGGATGATGCGCCGGGCTCCTATTTGGCTTGCGGCCTTGATAGTTGGGTTGGCGGCTGCCGCCGTTTTGACGTCGCGGACCAGCACGCCTCCTTTCTTGGACGCTCACGGCGAGGTCCTACCTCGGTCGATTGCCGAGGAACGCCGAGTACGACTCGGAGGCGTCGAGCAGTATGTGCTGTTGAGGGCGGGATCGAACCGCGCCGCTCTTGATATACGTACACGGTGGCCCGGGTGGATCCGAGACACCATTCCTGCGGACTCACAATGCAGAACTCGAGAACGACTTTGTGGCGGCGTACTGGGATCAGCGTGGCATCGTAAAGAGTTTCAACTCGAACCTTGACCCGGCCGATCTCAATGTTTCTCGTATGACCTCTGACTTGGGAGAACTGATCGACCTGCTCCTCGGGGAATTTGATCAGGACCGAGTGCTCTTGATCGCCCATTCCTGGGGCACGATACTAGCTCTTGAGCACGTCGCGGCGCGTCCTGAGACTGTAGCGGCCTATATCGGCGTCAGCCAGATCACCAATTAAATAGAAAGCGACACCGAGGGCTTTCTGTGGGCTCTCGCCGAGGCTCGGGCGGCCGGAGATGCCAACACGGTATCCGGCCTCGAAGCACTTGGACCGCCGCCTTACAATGCCGCTCCCGGAGGGGCATGCTCAGTGAAAAGTAGACCCTTCTCACAATCCCTGAGAGACATGAACGACGACTCCAGGTGAAAGCAGGTGTTCGGCAGTGGGACCGCTTCCGCAGTCCCCTGTAGCGAGAAAGAGCTGGGGGGGACCGGTCCCCTCCTGGCTGCCGGAACGCTTCAATTTTCGTTCTATTCTAATCGAAAAAGACGTCGAAGAAACTGTCGACGAAGAATGCGGTCTGTCCGACGACGCCATCATCGACCTCATTGACCTGGACTGATGCATTCAGGCGGCGGTGAGAGGGCGCCCAATTATTAACACGCGGTAGCGGCAGTCGCCGAGGTCAAGGAAGACGTCGAAAAAGGAGTCGCCACCAGCCGGAACCTCCATTTCGCTGGACGCCAGTTCTTGGAAGTCGGAGCCGTCACGGTTAGGTTCCCCATCGTGATCAGGATGATGATTTTCGCCTTCGCCGCGCGTGGAGTGAGATTATCCAGCACAACCCGTATGCGGCCCCCGTCGGCCGAGAAAGGAGCCGAGGCTGAGGCCGTCCCTTTCATGGCCAGGGCGGGGAGGGTGACTTGAGTGGCCATCAAGGCCATCAGCACGGCTATAGCCATTCCAGCGATCAATCTACCTCCGATAGTCCTTTTCACGCTTTACCTCCTTGTGTTGGAACGGGAATCGCCGCACTTGTTAGTCGCGAGAGGGCTGCGCCAGCCAGCCCCGATAACCGTGGGCCATTCTACGCTCCCGATCCTCGCAACAAATCGTACTAAAACGGAAGCAAAAACGGTGCCTTACAATGAAGGCAGAATGAGAACCCGGTCAGTAGTGTTAGCCCTGCTGGCAACCTCGTCTGTACCGACATCACCCTTTCGAGGGGGTCGGGGGGGGGCGTACCGCCGAAGCCTCCCCCAGACCGCCGTTTTCGGAACACCAGGTTGTTCCGCTATGTTCCGTTAAGCTCCCCAGCTGGGTTCGGTCTCGGGGCCCTTGCTGACCGGGCCTTTGCCGAGGGCGCTCATGCTTGACTGGAACCGGAACAATGCGCGAAAACTCGAGATGTTCGTGTTGGCGGCGTGGCGGACCGATCGAGTCCTTGCGCAGCTACGCGATCCGGGACGACCGGGGTTACTTGAATTGAAAGGAATACAGGTCCGCATCCTGGATGACGAACCGCAGGCGAACGGGTGTGTCGACCAGAACCTTCAGCGGATTCGCATCGGTATAACTCTTCGACCGCGCCCAGGTCACGGCGGCTGCGATCTCGTCTCCGAAGAGGATCGGCGATTCCTGCAGGGTGAATCCAGGTAGGGGTTTGCCCGCTGCATTCAGGAATTCGACCCGGATGCTGCCGGCAGCTGATGTGGCGTAGTTGAGGATCAAGCTCTGGCCCCGGAAGCGCAGCGGCCTGGTCACGATTTCCCCCTCGGGGTAGCCGGCGTGGGCCGAGGTGAAGCCGTCGACGCGGATCGCGAAGCGCTCGAGGTGATTGGTCGGATAGGTGTAGTGCCGCGAGACGTAGAGGGAGATCTCGTCGTCGGCCGTCTGGATGAGGCCGGTCGAGACGGCCGTCGTGCGGTGCACCCAGTTGCGCTGGTCGCGGCCGGGCCGGATGAACGACTCCATGAAGCGTGTGCCGTGGACGCCGTCGCGCGTCGACATGAAGAGCGTGTCAGAGATGCCCGGGCTCGGCATCTCCTCGAAGCGCTTGCGCCACGGCGAGAAGCGCCACGGGAACGACACGTAGATGTGCGGCGCCCGGAGGTACGGCTGGATGGCGTAGGCGTAGAAGTGCTCGGGGGGGGTGTCGCCGAACTCGAGCGGCACGGCCTCGGACCAGTGGATCAGGTCGGGCGAGGTCGCCCGGATCATGGCGCGCACGCTCTGCTTGTTGAAGCGGAAGTAGCAGACGTAGCGCCCCTCGCTCGCGGACCAGAAGATGATCTTGCTCGAGTCGAAGGCGCCGGGGAGCGTGCTCGTGAACACCGGTGCCTCGCGCCACTTCCTCCAGTGCAGGCCGTCCGGGGAGACGAAAATGTACAGGCCATCCCCCCCCGGCTGGGCGCGGGCCCCCTTGTAGCGTTCGTTCGCCGGGACGGCCGGGTTGGTGTCGAGGAACGGCTCGGGATAGCCGTCCTTGAGGTCCATGACGATGTTGTTGTCCGTCGACCCCTGGAACTCGAAGAGGCCGAGCGACGGCCGCGTCCAGACGATACCATCGCGGCTCTCGGCCAGGCACATGAACGACGGGTGATCCCGCACCACGGTCTCGCCCTCCCTCAGCCCGGAGCGCATCACGTAGTTCTCGGCTGCCCGCCCTGCGTAGTACAAGCGGTAGCGGTCACCGTCCTTGAAGATGGTGCTGCCGAGGCTCACGTTCCCTTCCCACGGCTTGTCGAACGTGAGGATCGTCCCCATCGAACGCGGCTCGTGGAGCTTCAGGTCGACGCCCCGCCTGGTTGCGATCAGGGCGTCGTCAACGAACAGCTCGAGCCGCGAGCCGATGTCGACGACCGTGTCCTTGACGGGGGCGGGCCCGGTGATCTGCGCCGGGAGCGTGAGGCCGCAGGCGGCGAGCGCGGCGAGCGAGCCCGCGAGGGGGGCGAGGCGGCTGCGAGTCTTCATGGTCATCTTCCTCCCGATGGCATCGAGCGGCTCGACGACGGGTGCTTCCCGGGGTTGTCGGGAATCTGCCTTGAGCCGGATTCAGCTAGTGCTACTTCCCATCCGGGCGGATGAAATAGACATACTCGTTGGTGTCCCGCCCCTTGTAGATGATGCTGTACACCGCCATCAGCTCATTGGGAACGTCGTCGTCGTACTTGTTGATGATGCAGTTCTGACTGTACCCGTCGGGCTTCTCCGTATCACCACTGACGATGATTCCCTTCCCCCATTCCTCACCGTCATCGGACTGATAGAGAACGAAGCGATGGCCCCCGTCCTTGCCGTGGCCTGATCTTCCCTGCAGGTAGTACTTGCCGCTGAGATAGGCCAGCTCCGGGTCCCGGATCATCTTGTCCACGTAGGCCTTCTGCTGCGGACCCCAGGTGTGGCCTTCGTCCTTGCTGATGCAGTAGTGGAAATGGTGCTCGTCCTTCTCTGTGTAGGCGCCGGCCAGCAATCGGCCGTCCGCCATGATGGTCATGGTGCCATACCACTTGTCGTCGTCCAGACTCATGGCGCTCCGCTTGCTCCAGCTGCGTCCGTCGTCCCTGCTGACGTACAGGACGTGGGGACCGGCGTTGCTGTCGACCATGACGTAATTGGTCTCGCCCGCCACCGCCGTGGAACAGGGATATCCGGTGAAATCCCCGTCCAGGGTCTCGTAGGCCGTCCAGGTCGCACCGTTGTCATAGCTCTTGATGGTTCCCAGCCGGATCCTGATGGCGCTTCCGCCACCTCTGAAGTGGGTGAGGATCAGGATGATGGTTCCCTTCTCTGTGACCAGGCCCTCCTCCACCCAGACGGGATACTTCTGGTCTTGCGCGTAGGCATCGAAGCTGTACTGCACTTTGTTGTGGCGCTTCCAGGTGCTACCGCCATCCTTGCTGAGGGCGTACTCGCTCCAGCCGTCCAGATTGTGGTCGCTGGTGTTGGCATAGAACGCCGCGATGTCGCCGTTCGCAAATTCCATGCACACCGGTCCTCCGTGGGAGCATCTCCCGGGAGCGTCGTTCTTGAAATCGGCAATGACGTCGCCGAAGATGTCGTCCCCGAGTTTGGTTGAAGGGTCGTGGTCGTAGATCACGGCGCCATCGATCTGTTCGTACTGAGTAGCGTCTTTCTGCGCCAGCAGATCCTGCGCGCTCTCCAGGCATGTCCAGCCAAGCAGAAATGTGACAGCTGCAATGGCACCTATTCGCTTCATCGTCATCTTCTCTCCTTTCCTTTCCTCTTGCACTTTTTCGAGAAGACTAACCTCTCTCCCAAACAGATCGCAACTGGTAGTTCATTCGACGTTGCCGGGGAGAATCTGAATGTCCGCTTCTAGGGGCGAAAGCCCCAAGATCGAGATCTCCTGCCTCTGAGTAGCTTGAGCCGTTACTTCTCTTGGGAAGTTCTGGGCTTCATCTCGATGTAGCTCGAGCGGTCGGTCGAGTAGCTGGCAGGCCTGGGATTGAGCATCTCGACCAGGCTGTCCTTGATGGCGAACGCCTGGAAGAAGTTACCCCGCGGATTGTAGTGACTGATCCAGTAGCGATCGATGTAGTCGTCCACGGTCAACTTGAACTGAGCGAAATCCCTCCGATGGGCCTCCACCAAGTCCACGTAAGGCAGCCTCCTCTCCTCGAGAAAATCAAGAAACTCCTGGTCGAACCGAATCCCGGTTCTCAACGCCTGAGCCGTTCTTCTCTCCCCGTACGAGAGCACAAACAGGAGTCGCTTTTCCTGAGCCGACGCAAACTGCTCGATCTTCTCGACGATCCTCATAGAGGCGAACAAGGCGGCTCTGGTGTAGAGGTTCTGGGTGGTTTCCAGCAGCTTCTCCGGGCTGTCGATGTTGACCTGCAGGCCGTGTTCCCGGGCCAGAGTCTCCAGCAGATCATAGCTCGCCTGGGGAGAGTTGCTGCCCGCATGTCTCTGGGCCAGTACGAGCTTCAGCACGAAGTCGTCCTTGAAACGCTGGAACACCCAGTCGAGGTCGCTGAGGTTGTAGACGGATTCCGGTGTGGGACAGGGATTTCCAAACTCTGCAAAGTGCCCGGTCGCGGGATTCGCCTCGACGTAGGGCATGGTCGAGCCGACTACTGCTGGCCACATTCCGGTCGTATAGCCCAAGCGGATGTTTCGCCAACCATGCAGATTCCGATAGTGATCGTCGTCGTAGATGTTGAAGATGATGTAGGGAGCGGGGGTACGAGTCTCCTCCCGCTTCATTCTTAGGTAGGCCTGATAGACGGAGTACCCACCGACTCCAAAATTGCGCAAGGGTTCACACAAATGGGCGGCGAGCACTTCCTGCCAGGTCTCCCCATCACTGACCTGGTCACAATGAGTGAAACTGTCTCCGTAGGTGTTGATCCGACAGGGGTTGTCGCCGTACATGATGCTGCGGCGGGCACCCGAATACCGATAGGTAGAGATCGACCCATCGACTCCGTGTTTGACCCGTCGGTCGGCGAACAGCCACCCCAGCCGGCCGTCGTAGGCCTCCCCCAGGCTGGCCCCGCCTGAAATCCAGTCTTCCAGCTGCGCACGCGTGTACTGAATGCTCTTCAAGTAGGCTCTGGCCTGCTTCTCCCACTCCTGGTTGCTCTCCGCCGCCAGCAGTGAGAACGGCAGGTAGAGCACCAGGAAAGTCAACCATAACGACAGGGGTCTCGTTCTCTGCATCGTCCCTCCTTCGACTCGAATCCGACTTCGGAATACGATGAAGGATCGCATCTGTTCCAGACTAGAGTCCAGCGTCAGGCATTGTCCGGTTCATGTTGGCTGGCCGATCCCGAGCCGGAATACACCGCAGCTCAGCTCCTCCTCAGCGGACACACGTCGCCGGAACATGCGAATCGAGCCCGATCAAACGCCAGCCACCCAGCTTCAGGGAAAAGTTCAGGAAGTCCTCGGACCCAGCCGTGATCCTTGCCTTCATCGCCGCGAACGAAGCCACTTCAGTCTTCATGGAATGCAGTACTACGGGACTCCAGCAAGTTGAAGTGTTTCCTCAAAGCTGCGCAACCCCGCGGTGGCGCCAATGGCTGTGACGCAACAGGCACCGGCCGCCGCGCCCAGACGGCCGGCGTGGTAGACGCTCATCCCGTGCGACAGCCCGGCGATCAAGCCGGCGTAGAAGCTATCCCCGGCGCCCGTCGTGTCAACAACCGGGCCTGGAGGCTCGACCGGAGGCACTTGAATCCAATCGTCGGGGGCCGGGCTCAACAGTGCGCCCTCGTCGCCCAGCTTCACGCCCAACAGGCCGCTCTGACAGAACTCGCGGAAGACCGCGATCATCCGTTGCGGATCGGCTTCTCCCGTCTGCGACTGCGCTTCGTCGTAACTGGGGACGTAGATGTCGAGGTGCGGCAGGATACGGTCAAGCGGCTGCATCTTTCCTCCGCCGACGGCCGCATCCAGCGCCGTCCGGCAACCGCACTGCTGGACCTCTTTCAGCACGCCGGGAAGATCATGCTCCAACTCCGGCATCAGCGCGTAGTATCCGAACAGCGCGAACATGGAGCCCCGGAACAGTTCCAGACGTGCGAGAACCGTCGCTCGGTCGAACGCGCGCGATGCGCCACTATGGTACGCGAACGTGTGTTCGCCGTCGTCACCCACCAGCACGGCGCTGATGCTCGTCGGCAAGTCGGGGTGCCGCAACAGATGCTGCGTGTTCAGGCTGGCGTCAGCGAACAGCCGGGTCAGCATGTCGCCCCACACGTCATTGCCGACGTACCCAAAGGCGCCCACGGCCAACCCCAGCCGCGCCATCGCGATACCGCTGTTGGAGACGATACCCCCGCTGCCCGGCCGGATCGCCTCGATGGGCACGGTCTCCATCTCGCGCAGCGGCTTGTGCTGGTCGATGGGCCTCAGGGGCAAGTCCGCGCACACTTCACCGCAGACGACACAATCAAAGGGGTGGCTCATGCGCTCGCTTCTCCTTTCCATCGACGCATCGGCGGATTCGTTCTAATATAGCGTTTCGCGCGGAGGCGAACGGCAAACAGGGAGCAAAGACGCCAGTTATGGAGAAATCACTCGATCAAAAACTCCAACGGATTCTCAGCGACCCGTCGGCCGACGACTTCATCCTGGCCGACGCGAAGGACGCCGACATGGGGTTCGGGATTGGCGCGCCGGGCGTCAACCGCGGAGCGGATTGGGACCGCTTCCCCTTTCGCAGCCTCGAAGAATACCGGCAGTCGATCCGCGAGATCACCCAGCAGGGGCTGGTCGACATCATGCTGATGAGCGCCAGTGTCAGCGAGCGGCTGACGATCGAAGAACGCATCTTCGACGGCTCGACCGTCACGCCCGCTGTCCGCGCCAACGACACCACCGACATCTGGCTGGGGTTGAGTGGCGACTACAAGAATCAACCGTCGCTGGCCTTTCGCACGGCATCCATCGATCAGATTCAATGGGGGAGGGCGTCGTCTTCCCAGGACGAGCACAACGTGGGTGCCGATCTGGGCCTCTATTCGATCACGTTCAACAACGACGCTCAGCTGGATCGTCAAGCGCTCGCCCTCTATAGCGAGTTTCGCGTCGAAGCGGAAGCGAAGGGCTTTCGGCATTTCCTGGAGGTGTTCGCACCCAACGCTCCGCGAAAGGAGCCGGACGACGTCGGGCGCTTCGTCAACGATTCCATCGCGCGTTGCCTGGCCGGCGTCCCCCGGAGCGGCCGGCCGCTGTTCTTGAAGATACCGTACTTCGGCCCGGCGGCGATGGAGCAACTGGTGCACTACGATCCAACGCTCATCGTTGGTATCCTCGGGGGGCCGGCCGGCACCACGCACGACGCGTTCCACATGCTGTGGGAAGCGAAGCAGTACGGCGGCCGCGCGGCGCTGTTCGGCCGTAAGATCAACAACGCTGAAGACCAACTCGCGTTCGTGTCCGTTCTGCGGGCGCTCGCAGATGGCAATCTTGGTCCCGAGGAAGCTGTGCGTCACTACCACGGACGACTGCAATCGGCTGGCATCCCGCCGCAGCGGAGTCTGGACGACGACCTGCAGCTAACCCAGGTTGAGGCATCCTGAGCTAGCCCGGATAATTCATAGGTTTTCCTAGAAAATTCGTGAATCATCCGGGCTAGTGTCGCTGCGCCGCGAAAGCAGCGAACTACCTTTGCCTCCCTGGCTGCAACATCGGTGGACAGACGAGAGGAGGAGACATTGTCGCCCCTGAACTTCCTGAAGCAGATCACGGCATCCTTTGCTCAGCCCGCATCCGAAAACCCCACCGCCGAAATGATCGAGGCCGCCTACCGGCATCATCGGCTCGCCTGGCGCTACATCAACTTCGAAGTCGCACCCGAGGCTCTGGCGGATGCCGTCAAGGGGGCCCGGGCGCTCGGTTTCGCCGGTTTCAACTGTTCGCTGCCCCACAAAGTGGCCGTGATCGAACATCTGGACGGTCTGGGTGAGTCGGCCTCGATCATGGGAGCCGTCAACTGCGTTGTCCGCCGCGAGGGGCAGTATATCGGTGAAAACACCGATGGTAAGGGATTCCTCAAGTCCCTTCGTGAAAGGGTAGATCCAGCCAGCAAAAACATTATCATTCTGGGAGCAGGTGGCGCAGCGCGGGCAATCGGAGTGGAACTGGCCCTGTCCGGCGCAGACAACATCACCGTCGTCAATCGCAGCCCGCAGCGGGGTCGGGAGCTGGCTGACCTGTTGAACACCAGCACACCGGCTCAGGCGGACTTCGTCGAGTGGATCGGTGAATACGGGATCCCCGACGAAACACACGTGGTCGTCAACGCCACTTCGGTCGGGCTCTACCCCGACGTCGACACCCAACTGAGGATCGACGTCGAAAGCCTCCGGCCGGAGATGGTGGTGGCTGATGTGATTCCAAATCCGCTCCGAACCAGGTTGGTAATGGCTGCGGAGCAACGGGGCTGCACGGTGATTGATGGCTTGGGTATGCTGGTCAACCAGGGAGTGATCAGCGTCAAGTACTGGACCGGAACCGATGTCGATCCGGCCGTGATGCGCAATCGAGTCATCGACGTCCTTGGCCTGGCTTGAAGCTGAAGTCTTCTTCGCTTCGAGCCACTTCTGCAAAGAGACTATGGACCCTGGCGTCCGTGGTGGAAAAAACCTTGATCTGGAGAAGGGCAAGGAATTCTCCCTGAACAATCCAGCCCGGCTGGGGACCGCACTGACGCGAAATAAGAGAGACTTGGCTAGGAGAGGACTTCCTTCGCGATCCGGCTGATGGTTCCGCCGTCGGCGCACCCTGCAAAACGAGCCACCATGGCCTTCATCACCGGTCCTATCGCACCCGGACCCGATAATCCCTCGGCCTCGACGAATTCCTGAATAGCAGCCCGGAGCTCGGCTTCGTCGGCCTGGGCAGGCAAGTAGGCGAGCAAATACTCCGCTTCCCGCTCCTCCGCCTCCGCCAATTCGGCCCGGGATCCCTTTCGAAACTGTTCGGCCGAATCTTTACGCTGCTTGACGCCCTTGCGTACGAGCCTGAAGAAAGTCTCCTCGTCAACTTCCTCACCACTCCGGATACGCTCGTTCTTGATCTCGCTCAGAAGCAGACGAAGAGTGGAGAGCTTCTCTTTTTCTCCACTTCGCAAGGCTTCCCTGACGTGTGATTCGATTTGCTCCTGCGGATTCATCTTGCAGCCTCTACAGAGTATCCCAACGGACTAGAAACTCCCTGAACTCGAAGCCTTTTTCAAATCAGCCGAATAGGTCGGCCCTTCCGGAATTCGGTGGTCGTACTTCTGATAATGCAGGGCCAGGACATCCCTACCGAAGTCGTTCTCGAAGTCGCGCCACACAGAATGGCTGTGGTTGCTCTGGTTCTGGGTATTGTCGTACTCGATGAGGAAGGATGGCGCCTGGACCCGATAGTAGTTGCCCTTTTCTTCACGATTGCCGGTCGTACGTGACCCGATCGGGACCGCCTTGGGCCTGGGACGACTCAATTTGCCTGCCCAGGCAAAAAAGAGTTTCTCACGGGAAGTGTCGCGTGCCGCTTTCATTCGCCCTGCCGCGACCGCCCCCGGGGTATTGTTGGCATACTCGGCGATCAGCCCCAGCAGCAGCGCGTATTGCTTGTCGTTCATCTTCGAGGCAGCCAGTCCCTGGGGAGCACCTTCCAGCTTGGCCCGGGTGTCGGCCATGGTCAAAATGTCCTCCGGTGCCACATCCTGGAAGATCGCCTTCTTCCGCTGGTCTGAATCAAGCGCGTTGAGCAGTTCAAGGGCCATGTCCTCCTCCTTGGCCAGCACCCGAAGTCCCTTGTGTGGACCCTGGGCCACCTCGTGGGGATTGGCTCCGAAGAAGGTGGGGCTGGAGGACACTAGCTTCCCGTCCTTGATGGTGTAATGCAGTGAGAGGTGATGTCCTTCGACCCTCCATCCCCAGGTACCTTTGAGGGAGGGCTCTCCGAAGATGGAAAAATGAAACCTTTCGGTGTCGCGGTGGCCGGTGTTGTCGTCTTCGATGATCCGGATGATCTCCTCCAGACTCATCACCTGGGTCGCCTTGTTGAAGCCCTTGCCGCTCAAGCCAGAGGCGAGAAGAGCGTTGGCCAAATGCTTCTGCCGCGGGTCCATGTCCTTGAAGGTGACGCCATTGCGAACGTATCCGTAGGTACCGGTGAAGCCTCCTTCTGGGAAATAGTGCCAATCCATGCGATGCCGAGCATCAAAATCGAAGAGGGTATAGGACCTCTGAACCCGGTTGAGCGAGGTCATGAACACCTCCGCGGCCTCGAACATCAGTGTCTCGGTCCTGGATGTGTGGTGAGCCGCAGTGAGCAGCAGACCACAAGACATCAATGCAACAACTCGAAAGCGGGCTACGTTCGCCATTCGGAACCTCCTATCCATCGGGAGAAATCATTGTCTCGATTCTAACCGAAAGCAGAATACGCGAATAGGGCGGCTTTTGAACCCTTTTTCGAAAGGCGCGGTCCTTTCACTACACGATCGCTGGGTCTCGCAGCAGACTGGGCGTGAGACATGCAGGCTTAACCTGCGTGGAAAAGCGAAACAGTTGAGTCTGGAATGCGTTTAAAGAATATATGATGATAGGGCTCGCGCCGCGGAGCCTGAATTCGAAACAAGTTAGCCGGATCCAGCCCCCGTCCTACGAATAGGAGAAACTTCTATGTTGTCCAAGCCCTCTCGCATCACCTCGATAGCCTTGCTTCTGTGGCTGGCGTTCGGTCTCTGCGCCAGTCCATCGATCCTGGGCCAGCCCGCTGTCTCCACGGACTCGCTTCCACTGGATCCGGGGCTAACCAAGGGCCAACTCGACAACGGCCTGACCTATCTTATCCGCACCCATCGCAAGCCTGAGAATCGAGCTACGCTGTGGCTGGCTGTCAATGCTGGATCGATGCAGGAGGACGATGACCAGCTGGGCCTCGCACACTTCCTGGAGCACATGGCCTTCAACGGAACCGAGCGATTCAAGAAGCAGGAGATTGTCGACTATCTGGAAGGTATTGGCATGCGTTTCGGACCCGATCTGAACGCTTACACTTCCTTTGATGAAACCGTCTACATGCTGGAAGTTCCTTCGGACGATCCGCAGATTCTAGAGAAGGCGCTTCTCATTCTCCATGAGTGGGCCCAGGGGATATCCATGGAGCAGGAAGAAGTCGAGAAGGAACGGGGCGTGGTCCTCGAGGAAAGGCGACAGGGCCTGGGTGCAAGGGCTCGGGTTCGAGACAAGCAACTGCCGGTAATTCTACACGGGTCCCACTATGCCGACCGTCTGCCGATCGGAACCGAGAAGATCCTCAAGAGCGCTGCTCCAGAGACGATGCGTCGTTTCTATAAGAATTGGTATCGTCCCGATCTCATGGCCATCATTGCAGTGGGAGACTTCGACAAAGCCAAGATTGAAGCTCAAATCAAAGAACGCTTTTCAGATTTGCAAGGGCCGGCTGCCCCCCCAAAACGGATTCTGTATCCGATTCCAGGACACGAGGAAACCCTGGTGGCGATCGTAACCGATCCCGAACTTCCTGTGACCGCCGTGTCAATCCTCAAGAAGCTCCCCAAGCAACCGCAGGGCAGCGCGGCTGACTACCGCGAGTACCTGCTGCACCAGCTGTATCACTCCATGCTCAATGCGCGTCTAGATGAACTGCGACAAAAAGCAGATGCCCCCTTCAGATTCGCTGCATCCCAGTCTGACTATTCGAGTGTACGGACGGCCCACCTCTTGACTCGAGTCGTGATGGTCAAGCAGAACCAGGTCGATCGCGGCGTAAAGGCCCTGCTCACAGAGATCGAGCGAGTGGCACGAAGTGGGTTTCTGGACTCCGAGTTGGAGCGTGTCAAGAAGGCACTGCTACGGTCCTATCAAAGCAGCACCGCGGAAAAGGACAAGAAGCCTTCCAGGGTCTATGCCTCCGAAATGCTGCGCCACTTCCTGCAGGGTGAGAGCGTGCCCGGCATCGAGTACGAGCTTCAGTTGCTGGAGAGCTTCCTTCCGACCATCTCGACCAACGATCTGAATACGCTGGCCCGGCAATGGAACCAGAAAGGTAGCCGAGTCATCACGGTCTCGGCTCCGGAAGGTGCCAAGGTCCCCAGCCAGGGGGAGCTCCTGGCTCTGTTGGACCAGAGCGAGAGTCAGGAGATCGCGGCCTTCGTCGATAACACCAGGACCGAGCCTCTCGTCCCCACGGCCCCGACTCCCGGCAAGATCGTGGAGGAATACACGATTCCCGAGATCGGAGTGACCCAATGGAAGCTGTCAAACGGGGCCCGCGTCCTGCTCAAACCCACCGATTTCAAGAACGACGAGATCCTCCTGTCGGGCTTCAGCCCCGGAGGTCACTCGCTCGTGCCGGATGAAGACCTGTGGTCGGCTCAGTTTGCTGATGCTGTGGTCGGAGCGGGTGGCATCGGACAGTTCAGCGCCATCGAACTGAGAAAGGCACTCGCTGGTAAACTCGCCCGCGCTTCAGTCTCCATCTCCGAACTGGAGGAATCCGTGCGAGGAAGTGCTTCTCCCGAAGACGTCGAGGCGATGTTCCAATTGCTCTATCTCAGGTTCACCTCGCCGCGCAAAGACCCCGAGGCCTTCGCCTCGTGGAAAGCCAATACGCAGGAGTGGGTCCTGAACCGACTCAAGACCCCCGAGGCCGTCTTTGGAGACAAGCTACGAAAGATCCTCACCCAGAACCATCCGCGCCGCCTTCCACCCACCAAGGAGAACCTGGACAAGGTGGACCTGGATAAGGCCATCGAGATCTATCGCGATCGCTTTCGTGATGCCGGTGATTTCACTTTCGTGATGGTTGGAAATCTGGATCTACAAAATCTCAAACCACTCATACTCAAGTACTTGGGAGGACTTCCCGGTAGCGAACGCAAGGAAAGCTGGCGGGACGTTCGAGTTGAGAGACCCAGTGGCGTCACCAAGTTCGAGGTCAAGAAGGGACTCGAGCCCAAGAGCCGGGTCTATATTCATTTCATAGGCGAGGAGGAATGGAGCCGCCAGAATCAGCACGATCTGGCCTCCCTGTCCCAGGTACTAAGCCTCCGGCTGCGCGAAGTGCTGCGCGAAGACATGGGAGGAACCTACGGCGTGCGCGTGGCTGGCTCGCTCAGCCGGAGGCCTCGAGAAACATATTCATTCACCATTTCCTTCGGCTGTGGACCCGAGAACGTCGACACCCTGACCAGAGCCCTGCTCGCAGAAATCGAAATCATCAAGAAGGAAGGGATCGGGGAGGACTACCTGGTAAAAGTCAGGGAGAGCCAAACTCGTAAGCGCGAAGTCGACCTCAAGAGCAACCGTTTCTGGAGCGGACAGCTGGCAGCCTACTCTCGCTATGACATGGACCCCCGCCTGATTCTGGACTACGAGACGCTGGTCAAGAGCGTGAGTTCACCCCGAATTCAGGAAAGCGCCAAGCGATTCCTCCAGACCGATCGCTATGTTATGGGCGTCCTCTACCCTGAGAAGGCCGGCGAGGACGCTCAGCAGAAGGATGATGTCCGAAGACTGGCGACGGGGAACGTCGGAATGTCGGAACGTCGCACGTCGGAACGTCGGAACGTCGCACGTCCCTGAGCCGGCGGCAGATAGCCTAAGAACCTTCGGATGCGGAAACCTGCAACTTGGAAGACCTTCCACCGGTGCCCCGCAAACTCAGGACGTGCGACGTTCAGACGTTGCGCCGAGGGATATCCCCAGCAGGTACCCCATCTCCAAGGCCAGGCTGGGGAAGGTTACATCGAAGAAGTTGTGAATCAGGAAGGCCAGGAGCAAGCCTACTCCGCCCAGAACCCAGCTACTGCGGCCTTGGTAGAGCAGTAGCCTGAAGCCAACTCGACCCAGGAAGTAGAGGAAGGCCAGCAGCCCCAGCAGTCCGTACTCGACGCCCAGCTGCAGATACAGATTGTGGGTGTGGATCCGAACCTTCTCCTCGACGATCTCGTAGTCTCGCACCTTTCCCCTATGTTCCTCCAATAGCCCAGAGTAGGCCTCGACGGCTTCTTGATAGCGTCCTGGTCCAACTCCCAGAAAGAAGTGGTCCTTCCAGACCGCTTCCCCCACACGGAAGTAGGGCAGGCGAAAATCGACCAGGCTGACGACGGCTCCTCCTCTGGACCTGCCCAATACGTTCTCGACCGACCGCAGCACGATCTCAGGAAGGCTGGTGAAGAAGAACAAAGCCAGAGCCAACCCCACAAGCAGGACCAGATGGGAGAAGACCGTCGGACCGCTCCGCCTTCCGAAGCTTTTGAGCGCGCTCCAGGGGGAGTGAAGAAAACTGCCCAGCTGCGAAGCGTAGAAAAACATCCATGTCAATCCACTAGCAACTCCAGCGGCCACAAACGCAGAGCGCGAGAGTGTTGCCAACTCGGTCATGAGGATGCCCAGGGTCAGATAGCCCCAAAGCGGGCGGAGTCGTTGATTTGCCGATGCGAAAAACAAGGTCAGCAAGTAGGGAAGAATCAGATTGAGGTACCCTGCGAACTGATTCGCGTTCTCGAAGAAGGAGGCGATCCGGCCCCGATGGGCGGAGTGGATCTGCAGAAGCCCGCCCGAACAGTAGAGAAGAGTCGCGATCAACAAGACCCAGCGAATCCTCTGTCGGTCTTCCCGCCTGAATATGCAGGATGCGACAGCCGCCATGACAAACAATTCCGAGACTCGCAAAACGTGGGGAAACACCTTGTACCATTCAGTATTCAGGATTCCCGAAACCACCACCACAACTAGGAAAGGAGCGGCCCAACCCAACGGTTGCCAGTCGAATTCGCGGAGCTGTCCGCGTGCCAGCCAGCCCAGGAGACAGGCCGCAAACTCGAACTCCGAAAAGGAGACAAAGATCGAGCCTAGAACAGGCTCCGCTGTGTCGATCGAAACCACCAGGAAAAGAAGTGAAACACCGTAGATCGGACGCCAGTAGGTCAGCGCGGCGAGAGGAATCAAGACCAGGACACTCAACGCATGGAAATAGATAACGCTCCCGGCGGATAGGACTAGCAAACCCAATAGGCAGACAAGCCCAAGGGCTCTCGATGGACCTGCCTTTGCCGAACTGGATTCGTCTTCAAGAGATAGGATCTGGGTCAAGCGGGCCATCCTATCAGAGATAAGCAGAGATCAGTCCCCATAGGCTCAGGGAAACAGCTTATCCACGACATGGGTCACTACTTGCCAGGGGTTTCGATCCTGGACCAGGGCCGGGAACATTCCGGCGATCGGGCCCCAGAGGAAACTCCAGACGACGCTGACTCGAAAGAGCACTCCTCGCGGCGAGCTCCTGGCCACCACCATCACCAGGAGCGGCAGGGTCGGAACCAGGTAGCGCCCGGCCAGGCCGGTGCCCGCCTGCCAGTCTTCATAGAAGGCATGCAGCAGGAAGAACGCCATCAGCGGAATGTAGACGGAGATGGACTTGCGGTGCCTAAGCTCCCAAAGACCCCAGGCTAGAAAAGGAAAGAACAAGAGGATCCCTTTGCTCGGTGAGAGCAGCAGACCGAGCACTCCATCGAGGGGCCAGTCGAAGCCGAGGTGGCTACCGGAGTGAAAGAAGCTGAAGTGCTCGACTTCCCGGAACAGGTACTGAACGCTCATGACCGTGACGATCAGCGCCAACACACCAGATGCAACCAGAGAGCAGCCGTCCTTGAACCTCTTTTCCCAGAACGCTACGCACCCCATGGCAATCGGCACCACGGCGAAAGGATACTTGAGAAGAGCCCCCGAAAAGCCTAGAATGCTGATCGCCGAAGAGCCGCGGAAATGGAGCATTGCTATCCAGATGGACGTCACCCAGGGCTCGGTCCACAGGTCCCGAGAGTAACACCAGAGCGGCGTCGCCAGAGCCAGAGCGAGTAACCAAAGGCTACCCAGAGAGAATCGGCGGCCGAACCACAACAACCCAGCCAGAGTCACGATCTGAGTCATCCAGATACAGACAGGCTCGACCCAGGCCGTTCCTCGAAAGGGCCAAGTCACGGCGGCTAGCAGCAGGGCAAAGAAAGGGGAGTGCGTCCCCCGCTCTCTGCCGAGCCGATCTCGATCCGCGTGGTGGTCGATCTGGACTCCCCGGAAACGAGCCCCCAGATCCCAATCTCCCCGCTCTGCCTGCTGATAGTTGTTGGCAAGATCAAAGTCCCCGTCCTCGATCAGGCTGTTGACGGACACGAGATAGTGGGGTGAATCTCCGGAAAGCACCAGGGGAGGAGCAATCACCACCGGTCCAATTCGAAGGTGCACCAATCCCTCGAGCGCTCCCGGATCGATGGTCGTATGCACCAACCCGGAGAAAAGGTATAAGAGGATGACGGCTGTTTCAGTGCGGGATAAAGATCGAACCATCGTGAGTAACTTCCAAGTCCCAAGGGACCAGCTGGGTAAATCCCAAGTCCCAAGGGACCAAGTCCCAATTAAACCCCAAGCACCAATTCCCAAGCCAGTACAGTTTACTTTGGGCAACCAGAGTTCACCCCTTCCCTGGGACCTGGATCCTGGGATTTGCTTGTTTATTGGGACCTTGGGACTTGGAACCTTATTCTCATGATTGCATACAATGCGGCGGCTCAACTGGCGGGGCTCTTCAGCTCGGCCTTGTTTCAGGCCCTCTTTGGAATCATCGCTGCACGCTTCCTGGGAGTCGAGGACTTCGGTAGATTCGCGTTTGCCTGGGCAATTACACAGATTCTGGTGGCCAGTGGAGACCTGGGACTGCACAATACCGCCATTCGGAGAATTTCCTCAGCACCCGATCAGTCGCACGGCCTCTTCTCCGGATTCTATTCTCTCAAGCTGCTGTTGTCTGCCGGCCTACTGGCCGTGATGCTGCTCCTGGCGTTCTTGATCGGCGATTCCGGAGAGATGCGTTTGGCCTTGCTGCTCTTTGGCTTGGGAACGGTTGCGCACTCCACCAACCTGTCCCTGAATATTGCCTATCAGGCCCACGGGAAGCTCTACCTGGCCAGTCTCAACAGTGTCCTCATATCAGCGCTTCAGTTCGCCTTCGGCACCGGCCTGCTTCTCTCAGGAGGGAAACTGATTTCCCTGGGCTTGGCCTATGCCCTGGCAACCTCGTCGGCACTGCTCATCAACTACCGGACCTTCGAGCGAAAAGTGCACAGAGCGGAACTGGGCGGGACTTCCTACTGGAGAGAAATGATCCGGGAATCCCTTCCGGTTGGCTTGGGTAGCCTCTTTTATACGACTTCCTCCAAAGTCCCCATCACACTCCTTCCGATTCTTGCCAACAACTTCCAGACCGGGCTCTTCTCGGCAGCCTTTCGCGTGACCTCGGTCCTGGCCAACATCCCGGTGGCGATACTCAGCGCAGTTCTACCCGTGATGGCTTCAGTTCAAGGAGATCACAAGCGGGTGCGCTCCCTCCTGGCGAAGTCGTGTCTGGGATTGGCGGCCTCATCTTTGATCCTGACGCTGGCGTTGTTCCGCTTTTCAACCGAACTGGTCGTATTCCTTTTCGGACAGGATTACGCCTCCTCTGGCGAGATTCTGGGAATCCTGGCCTGGAGCCTGCCTCCGATCTTTGTGGGGATGGCCTTCAGCAACGTCCTCCTGAGCCAGCGTGAACTGATCCGGTTCTTTCCGGTGGTCAGGGGTGCCGCAGCCCTGGTGGCGGTGGTAGCCAGTCTGCTGTTGATTGCCGAAATGGAGGGTTATGGGGCGGCGCTAGCAAGTCTCACATTGGAGTCGGTCCTTGCGGTCCTGTGTATCGCGGCTTCGGCGCGCTTTCTCCTGACGGGATCGAGGTCCAGGGGAGAACCCAACTGCTAAGGCACCCTTCCAGGCTGAAACCTCATTGGCTAGAAGGTCCTGCAAGAGCCGCCATCCGACTAAGTGCTCCGTCCCAGCCCTCGTAGGATGGGCACTCTTGCCCGTCGCTCTCCTCGACGGGCAAGAGTGCCCGTCCTCCAACTGACACGGTACTATCGATGTTCGTGATTCGAGAGAACCGAAGTTTCGCTCTCGAATGGGGCTGGAACGGTGTGGAGGCGCCGATCTGCTGTTTTCTCGCGCAGGAGCTCGCGCGGACCACTAGAACAGATTGTCGGTGTCGGCAGCCGATCCTGGACCAGGGCCTCCCTCTCCGCCGAGGGAATTTTCAATGGAATCGGGGTCCTCGCCCGATTCAAGTCTGTCGACCACTTCGTTGAATTCAGGGCCCATGTCCTCGCCCAGTTCCCCTCCGAGTCGCTTCATCATTTTTGCCATTGCGACCGGATCGTTCTCATCCAGATCACCCCATTTGTCAGGGTCGGCTAGACCTTCGATCCGGCTCTCCTCAGAACGCTGCATCGAGACCCGGGAAACGAGCTGCTCCAAAACATCGCTTCCACAGCGACAGCGAGTCCCCTCGGCATCAGACATTTTCCAGAAGAATCGCGAGAACCGCCTTCCGCAACCCTGACACAGGTACTCATAGACGGGCATTTTCGCATTATAGTCGATGCCTGAGATGGGGGGGGAGCAATTTGACCGCCCTTCGGCGATTCTGTCACAATCCCTCGACTCCCATGTCGCAGCGATTAAAGACCGCGCTCAAACTACTTCTTACCTTCGCGCTTCTGGCAGTCGTGGTTTCCCAGATGGAGTTGGAGAAGTTCTCGAAGACCCTTTCCTCGATGGACCTGAGCTGGGTGGTTCTTGCCCTCTCTCTGCAACTCCTGGCCACTGTTCCAGCGGTCCAGAGGTGGCGCCTGATTCTGCGGAGTTTCGAGATCAGGAAGGGGTTCCTACCCCTGCTGAAGCTAGCTCTTATCGGAAGCTTCTTCAATCTGTTTCTCCCCACCGGCATCGGGGGCGACTTCATCCGCGGCTTCTACCTATCGAGAAACGTCGGGCGGGGGATCTCAAGCATCCTCACCACCATTCTCCTGGAGCGTAGCGGCGGTCTCTGCGCTCTGCTGTTGATCGGAACGATTGCCTCAGCCCTGTCCGGCATTGAAATCTCTGATTTCCCGGCCGTCTACCTCTTCCTTCTTTTCCTGGCGAGCTACTCCCTGATCAACCTGTTGTTGTTCCTGCCCTGGGTCCACACGCAAATAGATCTCCTGTTGAAAAGGTGGGGTTTCGACTCGGTCGCAGCCAAGATGGAGTTGATCTACGAAGGACTTCAGGCCCTGGGAAAAGACGGGAGGACACTGGGGAGCACTCTCGGACTCTCCCTTATCGTGCAGTTCGACTCCATCCTCGTAGTCTGGGCCCTGGCCCAGGCAATCGGGGCAACCGCTTCATTCTCAACCTTCTTGATTTTCATCCCCCTCATCAACTTGACCCTCATGATCCCGCTGACGATAAGCGGTATCGGTCTACGCGAGGGAGCCTACTATCTGCTTTTCTCTCAGGTGGGCCTGCCCGCCGAGATGTCGATTACCCTTTCCCTGATGAACTACTTCGTGTACCTCCTGGCAGGTTTGCCGGGAGCCCTCTTCTATACGCTTCACAAGAAGGACGAGGACTTTACAAAACTCGCAACCCCTGCGGAGGTATCGTGAGAATCCTGTTGACGGGAGGAGCCGGATTCATTGGCTCCCACCTGGCCGAACGATTTCTAGAGCGGCGCGAAGACCTGGTGATCTTCGACAACCTCGACACTTTCTACGATCCTTCGATCAAAGAGCGCAATCTGGAGAAGGTACGTGCCAAAGGAGAGTTCGTCCTTTACCGGGAGAACCTGCTCGATCAGGAGGTTCTGCTGAGGGTATTTGAGCAGCACCGGCCTCAAGTGGTGGTCCATCTGGCCGCTCGCGCTGGAGTGCGCCCCTCCCTGATCGAGCCGGAACTCTATAGCGAGGTCAATGTCACGGGGACGGTGCGTCTGTTGAACCTGGCCCAGAAGTTCAAAGTCGAGCATTTCGTATTCGGCAGTTCCTCTTCCGTTTACGGATCCCAAAGCAGATCCCCTTTTCAAGAGGACGATCCTGTACCTCATCCCATATCCCCTTATGCTGCCACCAAGCGGGCTGGAGAACTTCTCGGCTTTGTCTACTCTCACAACCACGCCCTGCCCGTCACCTGCCTGCGCTTCTTCACCGTCTACGGACCTCGACAGCGGCCCGAGATGGCCATTCACAGCTTCACGCGGAAAGTGTGGAGTGGGGAGGAGATAGAGGTCTATCACCGGGGCGAATCCGAGCGCGACTACACCTACGTCGACGACATTGTCCAGGGCATCCTGGCTACCCTGGAGAATCCTTCAGGATTCGAGATCTTCAATCTGGGGAACTCCCGAACGATTCGTCTGCTCGATCTGATTCATTTGATTGAGCAGAACCTCGGCAGGAAAGCCCGACTCCGTCTGATGCCGGCTCAGCCCGGCGACGTCCCCTTGACCCATGCCGACATATCCCGCGCCAAAGAACGACTGGGATACTCGCCTGCCATACCGATCGAGGAAGGCATCTCGCGCTTCGTCGATTGGTTCCTAGAAGAACAGTCTTGATGGAGAAGGTTCAGCTCAGGCCGGTGATTTCGAAAATCAGGACGCGATTGTCCTCTTCGTCTGTGACGTAGGCGTGTCGGCTATCCGGGGAGAGCTGGATATCGATCGGCTTCTTTCCCAACTTGATGGTCTGGATCTTTTCGAAGTCAGGACCCAGTATGCTCAAGGTTCGGCTTCCCGTCTCAACCACGAAGATATGACCCTGCTGGTTGACCTTGAGAGAAAAAGGCTTCTGGCCAACCCGAACCCTGCGTGTCTCCTGCAGATCGATCAGATCGACCACAGACAGGTCATTAGAGCCACTGTTGGAAACGTAGAGGGTATCCCCGTCCGGAGTAATGGCAACGCCATCGGGGCTAAGCCCAACCGGGATCTTCTTCCTGATCGTGAGCGCATTGACGTCGATCACGTAGAGCTCATTCGACCCTCCGCACACCACGAAGAGCTGATCTCCGAGGGGCGAGACGACTGCCGCGATGGGACGGACGCCCATCTCGATGGTCCGGGTAATCCGGTGTGACGAGGTGTCGATCACATCCACGCGGCCAATCTTTCCCCGCCCGTAGTTGGTCACGAAGACGGATTGGCCCTTGGGTGAAATGGCAATATTGCTTGGCCTGCCTCCAACCTTGATGTCGTCGAGAACGTCGTAGGTCTTGGCGTCGATGACCTTGACCAGACCAGAGCGCAGGTTGGTGACAAAGATCTTGTCCCCCAACGGAGAAACCACGATCCCTAAAGGCTCGTAGCCAGCATAGAACTTCTTCTCGCTCTTCTTTGCCAGGCAGTCGATAACGGAAACCTCGTCGGATGCGAAGTTGGTGACGAACAAAAAGCGACCGTCTGGACTCATGGAAGAGAAGGTAGGAGCCTTCCCAACCTTCAACTTCTTGATGGGGTTCACTTGAATGGCGGCCGAGGTAATCAGCGCCAATAGACCGAAAAAAACTACCTTTCTCATCTCAACGTGTCCTCATCAATACATGGATCTCACTACCGATTCACGCTCAAAAAGAGCCGACCATTGCCTGGGACGCTGGGCCGCGTCGCAGGAGACAGGCACGAAGCGTGTTCTTCATCAGCAGCGCGATCGTGAGTGGACCTACCCCTCCCGGGACAGGCGTTACGGCGGCAGCGACACCCAGCGGATCTCGAGGATGGACATCCCCCACCAGGGTGTACCCCTTCTCGTCGAACTGAGCCAGTCGGGCTGAATCCGATCCGAACAGATTCGCGATGTCCTCGCGCCCATCGACGCGGTTGATCCCCACATCCACCACAACCGCTCCCTCTTTGATGTAGTCTCGGGTCAGCATGGCCGGCCGACCGATGGCGGCAATCAGGACATCCGCTCGACGGCACACTTCAGGTAGATCGCGGGTCCGCGAGTGACAGAGCGTCACTGTTGCGTGCTGATGAAGCAGGAGCACGGCAACCGGCTTTCCGACGATGTTGCTACGACCCACCACCACCGCTTCTGAGCCCTTTATGGGAACCCCCTCGCGCTGCAGCATCTCCAGAATCCCCAAGGGTGTGCAGGGGACGAGTCCGGGGCTTCCAGCAAGCAGCCGACCTACATTGACCGGGTGAAAACCATCCACATCCTTGGCGGGATCAACCGTCGAGAGAACCCGCTCGGTGTCGATCTGCTCAGGTAGGGGCAACTGGACCAGGATGGCATCGATTTCCTCCTGCGAATTCAGCCCTCGGATGACCTCCAATAAGCGCTCGGTGGTCGTTTCCACGGGCAGATCGAACTGCTCCGAGTGGATTCCCAGCTCGGCACAGGTTCGAGTCTTGCTTCGGACATAGATCCGGGATGCAGGATCATCCCCCACCAACACCACAGCCAGCCCCGGCACCATACCATGAACGCGCACCTCTTCAATCTCTCGTGACACTTCGGCCTTGATTTCGTTGGCCGTCTTCTTACCGTCGAGCAGGCGAGTTTCCACTCAAACGATGATAGCAGAAAAACCAGTGACCATTAGCCCGCATTTCTCATCGCTGGTCTACTGCGTCGCCGCAAACATCCGTCCTGGCTGTGTTACGCTCTCTCGGCCTCCTCGACGTACTGCACGAGTACGACTGCGGGGGCCTCGGTCGCAAGCCTTGCCAGGACGGCCCTTGCGGCGCCTCGCTACGACAAGCGATGAGAAATCCGGGTTAGGAGCACGTCGGGGAGGTCGCACGTCTGAACGTCGGAACGTCGCACGTCCCTTAGCCGGCAGCAGGCAGCCTGAAGACTGACGGCTGCGGAAACCGCAATTTTGCAAGCTCACCACCGGTTGCCCCACGACCTGGGACGTGCGACGTTCAGACGTTCCGACGTGCGACGTCTTACGGATAGAGCCGATTCAACATGCGGGGAAACGCGATCGTTTCACGGACGTGACTCAGACCGCAAATCCAGGTGAGCACGCGCTCGATGCCCATGCCGAATCCGGAATGCGGAACGGATCCATAGTGCCGAAGATCGAAGTACCAGCGAAAAGCTTCCTCTGGGAGCTGATGCTCCTGGATCCTTTCCGCCAGAAGATCCGGATCATGGACTCGCTGGCTGCCACCGATGATCTCCCCATAGCCCTCCGGGGCAAGGATGTCCATACACAGGGCCAGCTCAGGATCCTCGGGGTCAGGCTGCATATAGAAGGGTTTGATAGCCATGGGATAACGATGCACGATGACCGGTGTTTCGAAATCTGAGGAGATGAGCGTCTCGTCGGTTCCCCCGAAATCAGCCCCTCTCGGCGTCTCCGTGCCCTTCTCCTCCAAGCGGGTAAAGGCATCCTGATAGCTGATCCTGGGGAAAGGCGGCGCAATCTTCTCCAGCAGGGAGACGTCCCGCTCCAGCCGTTCCAGCTCCTCACGACGCTGTTCCAGCACCCGAGCCACGATGTAGGAAACGAATTCCTCGGCCAGTACCATGGCGTCGTCCAGTTCGGCGAAGGCTACCTCGGGTTCCACCATCCAGAACTCGGTCAGATGGCGGCGAGTCTTCGACTTCTCGGCGCGAAAGGTGGGACCAAAGCAGTAGACCTTGCCGAAGGCCATACAGGATGCCTCGCTGTAGAGCTGACCACTCTGGCTCAAGAAGGCCTCTTCATCAAAGTAGTCCACCTTGAACAGGTTCGTCGTCCCTTCGCAGGCAACCGGTGTCAGCAAAGGCGTGTCCACCAGGATGAATCCGCGGTCATCGAGGAAATCCCGACAGGCCCGGATGATCTCGTGGCGCACCCGCAAAATGGCGTGTTGGCGCGAGGAGCGAAGCCAGAGGTGACGATGATCCATCAAGAAGGAGGTCCCGTGGTCCTTGGGAGTGATGGGGTACTCCTGGGCGAGCTGCACCACCTCCAGATGCGTGACGTCCATCTCAAACCCACCCGGCGCCCGCTCGTCTGCCCTCACCGTGCCGGTCAACAGCACGGAGGACTCCTGGGTCAGACCGTCAGCGGCTTCAAAGACTTCGGCGGAAACGCTCTTCTGGAACACGACACCCTGAATCGTCCCGGTCCCGTCGCGAACCAGCAAAAACCGCAGCTTACCCTTGTCTGTCCTGTTGTAAACCCAACCACGGATGGTAACTTCTTCACCAACGTGAGCCGCAATTTCTTCGATATAGACGTTACTCATAGGGCACCCAATTCCCTTTCCACCACAGATCGAATATACGGGAATCCGGAGACGGCCTGCAAGGATAGGGACACCCTCTGTAGAGAACCGGCTATATAGGGCGTGTAGGTATCCCTTTTGCCCCTGACGGTGATCTGGTAGCCATAGGTACCGAGTGCTTTCAGCAGCCGCTGAATCGACATGAGCTCGAACTCTCTATGGAACCACTCTTGATCCTCGCCATGTCTTGCTTCCGCAAGATAGTAGTCGAGCTGTGTCCTCAGCTCCTCTGGCTTCAGCTCAATCGAGTCCTTCAACAGGGATACCAGGTCATACGAGGACGGGCCCATCCTGGCATCCTGAAAGTCGATGACGTAGAGCCGGTCTTGCTTGAGCATCAGATTTCGAACCTGGTAGTCCCGATGACACAGGAGCCGTGGAGACCGGGCAAGCTCCGCCACCAGTGCGGAGCACTCCCGGGTCAAGGAGGGTTCTCCCGTGTTGCTCTGTCCCCGGTAACCCCTCAGGTAGTGCTCTCGAAAGAAACCCAGTTCCTGACCCAGCTTTACTTCGTCCAAGGCCAGACGAGAGGCCTCGTAGTTGGGTTTCAAGGCAGCCGCACCGTGCTGCTGCAACCTGATCAGATAGTCGATGGCGCAGCGGATGAGTCGCGTGCGTTCCACCGCACTCGCTGTCTCCAGACGATCGAACAGGGTCTCGTCTCCGAGGTCCTCCTGGAGCACGATTCCCAGACTTCCGTTGAGGGCGATCAGTTCTGGGACGGGAAGTCCCAGCTCCGAGAAGAGGGTGTGCATCTGAAGATAGGTGAACGTCTCGGGTTCGAAGGGTTCGGGGTAGGCGGTGAGAATATACGATTCCTTTTCGTCGGAAACATAACGAAAGTAACGCCGGGTGGAGGCATCGCCCAACAAAGGGGTGATGCTTTCCTGGCTGGGATTGGAATCTAGTTCCTGCCGGATGAACTCACGCAGTCTATGTCGCAGCGCGGGAAGGATCTTTTCACTCATGGGTCAGAAACGGGACAGCTTTGGTTGTCTCTAATGACGAACATCGATAGCACGGTGACTGTTGTAGGATGGGCACTCTTGCCCGTCAGTGTCCGCGACGGGCAAGAGTGCCCATCCTACAACGCTGTCACGACTCTGTCAGATAGTGTTAGCTGCATGATCTCCTGACCAAAATGAAGCTTTACGACAGAGGCCATGTCCGGTACTCCGCTTCGCTTGTTTCAGGCTGGTTCGCCGGCGTGATGATCACCTCCGAAAGCTTCGTCTGCGGCGGCAGTTGGACGTCAGAGACGACGATCGAGTTGCTCAAAGAACAATCGGGACCAATGCGCACGTCGTCCCAGACCACACACCTATCCAGACTCGAGCCGGGCGATACTTCGACCCTCTGACCTACGACGGATTGATGGCAGGTCTCCTTGTCCAGCATGGAGCCAGTCAGGTAGTTCAATCCTCGGCTATCGAGCACTTCGAGGGATTTCCTCAGGTAACGTCCAGGGGTACTGCATTCGCACCAGCGTGCCTTGCTGACGAAACCCAGGACCGAGTAGCCTTCCCGAATCAGTCCCAGGTACAAGTCGTCCACCAGGTCTGACGGTCCATCCGGGATGAAATCAAGGGCTCCCTGGGACAGCACCTGGACACCGGTAAAGGTGTAGGACTCGAGGTCATCCTCGGGATGGCCAACCGATCCAAACCCGACAACCTGGCCGGCTCGATCGACCCGGACCGGGCGAAATCCTCGCTCCCCTGAATGGGGCACCAGGACGAGCGTAGCGATCGCTCCTCGATCTCGATGGAAGTTGACGACGTCGCGAAGATCCTCCTCGAAATAGATCTTTCCATTGCACACGACAAAGGGATCAGCGCTCAGCCTTGCTCGGACCCGGCCCACTGCGCCCGCTGTTCCCAGAAGTGAGTCTTCAGGGGAGTAATGTACCCGAGGAGTAGCCTTTCCCAGCGCGGCGATCACCGAATCGGGTAGGTGGTGCAGATTCACGATCAGCTCGGATAGAGGCAAGCGACGCAGGAGGTCCACGGCGTGGCAGATCAGGGGACGGTTGAGAAAGGGAATCGCAGGCTTGGCTCGAAATAGCGTCAAGGGGTGGAGCCGACTGCCCAGGCCGGCTGCCAGGATCATCCCCTGCATGGTAGTGACGATCCCGTTTGCTCGCCGCCTTTTTCGGCTCCCCTTCGGTAGAGTTCCACATAGTTGGTTCGAACAAAGACTTCGGAACCCCAACCAAAGAGCGCAGCCGCCTCATCGATCGCCGCCTCCGGGCCCTCGATTTCGACAAAAGCGCCGACAGGAGTCTCGTCGAGGCAGAAGACAACCTTCTCTCCCGACAGGGTAAGCTCATGGATCTCGCGGTACTTGGCATAGCGAAAAGAGACGCCCAGACCGAGGGCGAGAAGCAATTCCCTGGTGGCACCCCCATCTGAAACCAGGGTTTCGATCTCTTCCCGCTCCTTTAAGTAGGCACTTCGTGCCGACGGCCAAGGCCGTAAAAGGCTGTTTCGGGACACCCCGGCTGTGACGAAAGGGCGGTCTCAGAGAACAGCTCACTTGATTGAAATTCCGAGACTGTTAAGCGCGAATCTGTACGAGCCTTCCCCTTGAAGGTAAGCAGACTCTCTTCGCCATAGGCTCGAAGCCGAAGAGCGTAGCCTTCCCGTTCGAGTCGATGGTCTGGAAAATCGAAGAGAAGGTTTTCCTCCTTGGCTCGCTTCGCCAGAGGCTGTGCACCCAGCTTCGAGAGTCGGGTACGGATCTCGACCAGACTGGCCTCATCGACGCTGATCTTGACCTCGGTTTCCAAGTGTCCCATTTCAGAAATACGATGATGGTTGCAGCTGCGTTAGGGTCTGCGCAAGAATAACTTGGCATTCTGGCATCTCATCTTCACACCATCTTCGACCGCTCCTCAATCGCGAAATCCTCCACGTAGACCCGGCTACGCCTGCGGTTTCGCTCAATCGTTCGCAGCCAAATCTCGCGCAAATCTGAGCGCCAATTCTACCAAGCTATCCTTGCGCAGACCCTTAGTAAAGGAGGAATTCCTTTCGTTGCGTCTCAAAGCGCTGCCTACCCTCTGCCCATCCATCCTCGATCTCCTGCAGAGGAACTTGCTCTTCAATCCGTTGTCGAATCTGATCCGTTCCACAGATGATGTCGATTGGAAGTCTGTCGCTGACGTACTCGTAAGGCGGATCTTTCCATTCGAATTCCGAGCCGCCCAACTCCCGATAGGCCCTGAGCACGGCTAGGCCGGTCCGGAAGGGTCGATAGGCGGATCTGTCCTCCACATGGATCTGGATTCCCGCCACCATCTGGTCGCTCCACTTGTGGAAGGTGGGAATAAAGTGGATAGGACGAAACACCGCGCCCGGAAGATCCTCCGTTCGGAGCCTTTCAGCCAGCTCATGGGGTTCGACCCAAGGCGCGCCCGACAACTCGAAGGGGCGCGTCGTTCCGCGGCCTTCGGAGATGTTGGTCCCCTCCAGCAGGCACATTCCGGGATAAACCAGGGCTGTCTCCTCGTAAGGCATGTTGGGGGAGGGGAGAATCCAAGGGAGACCCGTATCCCGGAAGAACATCTCGCGCTTCCACCCCTGCATTCCGACCACTTCCAGGAGGCATTTTGCAGGGAGCTTCGAATTGAAGTAAAGGGCAAGCTCAGCCACCGTCATCGCATGCCGAACCAACAAGGGATGCCACCCCACGAAGGAGCGAAAACGGGAGTCGAGAAGGTTGCCCTCGAGATCGATCCCATTGATCGGGTTGGGACGGTCCAGCACGATGACTCGCTTGCCCATCTCGGCCGCGGCCTCCATCGCCAGAGCCATGGTGTGTACAAAGGTATAGTAGCGAGCCCCACGTCCTGGAGGTCGATCACCAACACATCCACATCGGCCAGCATCTCCTCGGTGGGCCGGCGAGTCCGGCTGTAGAGGCTGTACACCGGTAGACCGGTCAGTCGATCCCGATAGTCCTGCCACTCCACCATGTTGTCCTGGGTTTCCCCCCGAGCCCCGTGCTGGGGCCCCATGATCGTGGTTAGTTGAATACGGGGGTGCCGGAAGAACAGGTCCACGATGTGTGCGAACCTGGAGGTAACCGATGCCGGGTGCGCGATGACTCCGACGCGCTCGCCCCTGACCCTATCGAGACGATCTTCAAGAAACACTTCCAGACCGCTCTTGACCGGCATGCTATCGAAGACTTCGGGCCAACCTCGGCGTCACTGCGGGCTGCTCGAAATCGTAGAGGCAGAGGGGCTTGGGAGGCGGAATCAGTTTGGTCTGGGCCGCTAGCTGGAAAAAGGTCTCGAGGCCTTTTTGACTGGCTTCATCCAGGAAATAATCGAGGTTGTTCAAGTAGTCACGGATCTCGGAAGGGGGAAGGCCCAGTCTCTTGGAGTAACGCTGAGCTACGGTGTCAATCGCCTTCAACCCTTCCGCCCGTGAGCGGTAGAAGAGCTCTGCTTGCTCTTTCAGATCTACCCCGGATCTCACCGCCCAGAAGGCGAACACAAAGGGAAGACCGGTGAAGCGATTCCACTCGTAAGCCAGGTCGTACACCAGCATTGAGCTGGGAATAGGGAGTGCAGGATTACCGATCAGCAGCGCCGCATCGTAAAGCTCGAGCATTCTCTCCGGATTCGGAGCCTCCGCCGTGTACTGAACCGAATCCTTTCGGTAGAACTCCTGCAGAATGATCTTGAGCAGAGCGACAGAGGTCCGGCTGGAACGATCAACGGCTACCCTCGACACATCCTCGAGCGGCACCTTGCTGATGAAAAGCACGCTTTTGACCTCGCGCCTCACCCCGATCGAAATGCCGGGCAAAACCTTGAGTCCTTGGATGTTCTGATACTCGATGACGGGAATCAGTCCGACATCCACCTCTCCCGACGCCAGGTGCTGGGCGCATCCAGAAGGGACGTCGAAAACCAAATCGAGGTTATTCCGAAGGGTACCCTCGGTAAGTCCCCATCCCAGTGGGACGGCATTCAAAAACTCGATAAACGACACCTTGAGCTTCATACGTGATCCGCTACACCTCTACACAGTCATGGTAAGGAAAATCTCACGTATTTACCACCGTCGGCGTTAGGGTCTGTAAGGAAATAACCGATACACTTTGCTGGGGTCCGCAGGGGCGCGGCGGCGCGGGGGCATCTGCTTTGATGCCGCTCCTGGAAGATGCGCAGCGGCATCGCCTGCGGCACGGCGCCTCCCATTTGCCCCCACGGCGCTCGCGCCAAAGTGCATCGGTTATTTCCTTACAGACCCTTAGCCCGGATTTCTCATCGCTTGTCGTAGCGAGGCGCCGCAAGGGCCGTCCTGGCAAGGCTTGCGACCGAGGCTCCCGCAGTCGTACTCGTGCAGTACGTCGAGGAGGCCGACCGAGCGTAACGCAGCCAGGACGGATGTTTGCGGCGACACAGTAGACCAGCGATGAGAAATGCGGGCTAGAGAAGACGGAGTGAATAGTGAATGACGAGACCTTCTTCTGCTTGGCTTTGTCTTTGGTACCTGGGCTGGGGCCTGGACTGATCCATCCCCTCCTGGAACGCTGTGGTTCGGCTTCCGCCGTTTTTGCCCTTTCCGGATCAGAGCTGAAGCGGCTGCGGCTTTCCTCGGAGGTCACCCACATCATTGCCGGCGGCTTCGCCCAGAAAAGCGCTGAGGAGGCTCTTCGCTCGGCTCGGTCGAAGAAGATCCAGGTACTGTCTCTCTTCGACCCAATCTATCCCGATCTACTCAAACAGATCTTCGATCCTCCCCTGGTCCTCTACTGCCTGGGAGCACCAGAACGCCTCGGGGATTCAGCTGTGGCCGTGGTCGGATCTCGTCGATGCTCGGTATACGGTCGGGAGATCACCAGAAAACTGGCCAGAGAGCTTTCCCTACTGGGTCTGACCATCACCAGTGGAATGGCTCGCGGTATCGATTCTCAGGCCCACCTGGGGGCTCTAGAGGCTGGAGGCCCAACAGTCGCTATTCTGGGAAGCGGTGTCGATGTCATCTACCCCAGGGAGAACCGTAACCTCTATGGGCGGATACGAGAAAAGGGATGCGTCGTCAGCGAGTTTCCCTGCGGCAGCTTTCCGGCTCCCCAGAACTTCCCTATCCGCAACCGCATCATCTCCGGCCTTTGCCTTGGCACTCTTATCACCGAAGCCTCCGAGTTCTCGGGATCCCTCATCACCGCACGACTGACACTGGAACAGAATCGTGAAATCTGGGCGGTTCCCGGCAACATCACGAACCCTGGAAGCTACGGACCCAACTATTTGATCAAGCAGGGGGGAAAGGTAGTCCTGGACACTCAGGATATCCTGGAAGAACTGCCGGTGCAGGTTCTGGAGCGGCTGCGAAACCGAGCGGGTCGAGAGCCGGACAAGCCTACGCTGGATCTGTCCCCGGCGCAGGATCTGGTGCTGAAGCTGCTGCCCCGCGACAGCGAGCTTCACATCGATCAGCTTCTGGGATCGTGCCCTTTAGAACAATCGAAACTAAATGAAGCCCTGCTGCATCTAGAGATGATGGGCCTGATCCGGCAGTGGCCCGGACGTCGTTTCAGCCGCCGACTGGATTGAGCCGGACCATCTGGGCGCGGAGTTCCGCATCTCCGCTACAATGCAGTCACCAAATTGTGCTATAGAGAAGCAGGAGTCGGGACGAAGAGGCTCTAGGGGGATATAGCCATGGCCAGGTCGATGGTGATTGTTGAATCACCAGCAAAAGCTCGAACCATAGAGAAATACCTCGGCAAGGACTTCATCGTGCGCGCCTGCGCCGGGCACATCAAGGACCTGCCACAAAGGGCGCTGGGTGTGAACATCAAGCGTGATTTTGAGGCCAGCTACTGCATCCTACCCGGTAAAGAAAAGATCGTAAAGGACCTGAAGAAGGCGGCAGAGAAGTCCAAGGCCATCTATTTAGCCGCTGATCCCGACCGCGAGGGAGAGGCCATTTGCCAGCACCTGGCAGAAGAGCTCAACGGTTCCTCAGATCGAGAAATCCACCGGGTACTGCTCTACGAAATTACCAAGCCGGCCATTCTGGAGGCTTTCAAGCACCCCACGGGCATCGATAGGCACAAGGTGGAGGCTCAACAGGCGCGGCGAATCCTGGATCGTCTGGTAGGCTACAAGATCAGTCCCCTGCTCTGGAGCAACGTCAGAAAAGGGCTGTCGGCCGGACGAGTCCAGTCCGTTGCACTGCGCATGATCGTCGACCGTGAGAAGGAAATCCGAGCCTTCGTCTCGGAGGAGTACTGGAATTTCACGGCCTCTGTACGAGCCAACAATCCTCCCCCATTTGAAGCCAAAGCTGTCAAGCAGAACGACAAGAAGTTCAAGATCTCGAACCAGGAGGAAGCCGACCAGTTGATGGAAGAGCTCGGATCCTCCGAGTTCAACGTGAGCAACCTCACCAAGAAGGCGAAGAAAAGGAACCCGGTTCCCCCATTCATTACCAGTAAGCTGCAGCAGGAGGCCGCACGGGCTCTGAGGTTCACGGTTCGCAAAACGATGATGGTCGCCCAGAGGCTCTATGAGGGCGTCGAACTCGGTGACGGAGAAAGTGTGGGTCTGATCACCTATATGCGTACCGATTCGACTCGCGTTGCAGCTTCAGCGCTTACCGAGGTGCGTGAATTTATCGAAGGAAGCTACGGCAAACCCTACCTGCCGCCTCGCCCGGTCACCTACCGAGGGAAGAAGAACGCGCAGGATGCTCACGAAGCCATCCGCCCCACCTCGGCGCTCCGAGCACCCAGCAATGTCCAACCGTTTCTGAGTCAAGATGAGTTTCGGCTCTACGACTTGATCTGGAAACGCTTCGTGGCCTCCCAGATGAAAGCCGCCGTATTCGACCAAACCGACATCGATATCCAGGCCGGGAGCACCCAGTTCAAGACCGTGGGAAGCGTCATGAAATTCGACGGCTTCCTGAAGCTCTACGATCAGGCAACGGAGGACAAGGACAAGCTGTTGCCCCTGGTAAAGGTGGGTGAGAAGCTGCAGGTCGAGAAGATCGTCCCCGAGCAGAAGTTCACCCAGCCCCCCCCACGCTACAGTGAAGCGACCCTGGTCAAGGCGCTGGAAGACAAGGTGATAGGGCGACCTTCAACGTATGCTTCAATCATCTCGGTCATCCAGAGCCGGGATTACGTCACCAAGGATGAAGGTCGCTTCGTGCCCACCGAGCTGGGCGAGACCGTTCTGGATCTACTGGTCGAGTACTTCAAGGATCTGTTCGATTACAACTACACCGCCAAGCTGGAACAAGACCTTGACGAGATCGAAGTGGGTAAAGAGGACTGGATCGATACCCTGAAGGGGTTCTACCTGGAGTTTTCCCGGGAGTTGGAACACGCCCGAACGGAGATGAAGAACCTCAAGAAGCAGGAGACCCTGGCGGGCGTCCAATGCGAAAAGTGCGGAGCCGAGATGGTCGTCCGATGGGGACGCTTCGGGAAGTTCATCGCCTGCAGCGCCTATCCTGAGTGCAAGAACACCCGAGAAATGGACGCCGCTGAAGGGGATGATAAGGACTCGAAGGAGCCGGCCGAGACCTGCGAAAAGTGTGGCAGCCCGATGATCCATCGCAAGGGGCCTTATGGCACCTTTCTCGCCTGCTCCGGCTATCCCGAGTGTAAGAACACCAAGCAGACAATCCAGGTGGATGGCAAAACCAAGGTCCGGGAAAATATCCCCCTGGATGAAGAATGCCCCAAGTGCGGTTCCAACCTGGTCCTCAAACATGGCAGAAATGGCGAGTTCGCCGCCTGCAGCAACTATCCCGACTGTCGCTACATCAAGCAGGAAACCACAGGGGTTACCTGTCCTCAGTGCGAAAAGGGCCAGATCGTTCAGCGCAAGTTGCGCCGCGGCAGAACCTTCTATGGCTGCAATGGCTATCCGGAGTGCAAGTTCGTTCTCTGGAACAAGCCAATCACCGAGCCATGCCCCTCCTGCGGGGCCAGCTTCCTGCTAGAGCGAACCACCAAGAAAGAGGGCCTGGTCCTGCTCTGCCAGCAAGAGGGATGCTCTTACCGGGAATCAGCAGAAGCCGTTCCCGCCGGCTGAGCCCTTATTCAGCCCCTCCCTTTGCCTTTGCCTTCAAGAATTATCCCGTGAAATCCTGCGACGTTTGAACGCTGCCTGAATGGCCGTCTACAGCCGGCGAGCAGACGACCGTTCTGGAATCGTGTTGGGGCTCGAGAGGTTGGTGAAGTTCCTTGACACAGATCAATAAATGAGGGCAGAGGCAGAGGGGGTTCCGAGTGGACCCTAAGGCAGGATGCCGGCCGAGCCGATTAGAGAGAGTGTACCCCTCCACCTTCTCTGCTCTGGGGCTCGACCCATGATGAAGCCTAAACCCCCAAGAAAACCGCTTGCCCTGGACGAAAACGACCATTCTCCACGGATATCCTTGGTCCGAGAAATCGGGAGGGGAAGAGGAGCCGTAGCCCGCCTCGTCAAGATCCAGAATTCTTCAGGAAAAACCTCGCTTGGGGTCGAGAAAATCTTTCGCGCTGGCCGTCTCACCAGACTGATCTATTGGCTTCTTTTCCAGTCACCGTTCCCCTACCGCAGCTCACTGGATGCTATTCGTGCCTGCTACTATCGCCGCAGGGTAGCCGCTAGTCTCATCAAGTTCGCTGGGGTTGAGGTCGGCGTCGCCGCCCCCTACTACACCCGCTGGAGCGAGGATGACAACTCTTTCGTGCTAGGCGCCGAATTCATCGATGGGCAAGGACTCGCAGTGGATAATCTGGACCCCAGGATGCTGAGGCGACTATTCTACAATCGTGTTCTCTACCCCATCGCCAGGGTCCTTGGCCTTAGCCGGCGCAGAGAACCAAGTCCTGAGAGTGAGGCTCGGATTCTCACCTCGAGGATGAAGGACCTTGAAGTCCTGTTTCGCCGAAGCGGTCTCGTGGGATCCGGGTGGCAGGTCTGCCCACAGACCCTGGTCGCAACTTCGAACTTCGTCAAGACCAGCTCACAATATGTCCTCGTCGACCTTGAATCCGGCATTCCAGCTCTACTGGCCCCCTACTATCTTTTCTACTCCATCTTTCACCGTTGCTTTCCGCTGTTTGACGATGTCGATGAGAACCGGCTGAGAGCGTTTCTCGACAGCAACGAGTCGGGTCTCCAGGCGGCTCTCGGAACAGCAGGGCGCGATGAGTTGACACGGGATGCTGAATCACTCGTTTCACACTCACACAAATGGAAAGCAGGAGAGGTCGCCCTCTTCCGAAACGGATTCAGACTGCTTTCGTGCGGCCTCAGACGAACAATCAAGGAGGCCAGAGTAGCCTGGTGGATGCGACAGCGAATCCTCGATGAGAAAAGCAAGAAGAAACGGTTCATCCGGTAAATGGGGAGGTGCCGCCAGTCAAAGGTAGGCCATGGAAACTGCCGCACTATGCAAACCGTGGAAAAACAAGTAGTTCTGGAGGAGAACTGGCAAGTGCTCGCAGTTGTTTTTCCACCGTTCGCACAGCGCTTGGAAAACTCCGTATCACGGGCTTGCTGGCCCGGTTCGATGTCGCTCGGAGTTTTCCACAGTTCCCACGGCCTCTGCTACTGCAGCCGACTATATGGACAAGCGAACGGGGAGCAGATTTGGGATCCGGAAGGTGCCAACCACGTCCCCACCTCCCCATTTACCGGATGACCCGAAGAAACTCCTCGCTTCCCACAGGTTCTTCTCCACCGGCGTCTACCTGCTGGGACTGCTGCCGGGAAGTCCGGGAAGGTTCCTCAGACGGCTCAAGGGAAATCACACGCTGAGGACTCAATTCACAAGATTCCTAGCGGACAAGGGCTTCAGGAAGAAAATCATCCAAGACTACATTTCCTCCCAGGCATCCGATTGGCACCGCACCGGGAGAGTGGCTCCCCAAACCCTCATCACTGCAGCCGGAAGGAGCTTTCTGGTTCATTTCTTTCTTAGCCGAACCACGCCGCCAAATTGGCATCGCTTTCTGGGCGATGGTTCCCGTCGAAAGCAGATGATCAGGAACTTCTCGCTCCTGCTGACTTCTGAGGAGTTCCAGACCGGGTATGCGAGGAAGATCATTGGTTCCAGGCTGACCGAGTGGGAGCAGGAAGGTCGCCTTTCATCCGTGGCAAAGCGTCGTCTGGAAGGGCAGCTCGAGGAGCACTCTCTGCAGGAGTACTTGAGAGGATTTGGGCTGCATATCTCTTTGAAGCTCCTGGCACCGCTGACGTCAGCGATCAAAGCGCTCGGGTTTGCATGGTTGGTAGGAGACCTGATCAGCAGCTATCCCGATCTGGACCCTCATAGCAGTCTCAGCACGCGCCTCCTCACCGGCACCGTCACCGCCCTGCTACACAATCCTTTGCCACTGCTCCTGATGGCGAATTCCTCAATCCTGCGCACCGTCATTACCCTGTGGAGAATGCTGAAACTCAGGGGGAGTCAAGTCTCGTTCAAGGTGGCCTTGCTGCTCGGGATGATGCCCGTGGTGGGCTCCCTGGCTTTCGCGGCCCAGATGTACCGGAGTTGTCCAGAACTGTCCGCGTTCCTGTCCAGACACATTATGTCCACGCTTGCCAGCTTGATACCGATCTACGGAGGGAAGCACACTCGATTGGAAGTCTGGATGGTCAGGCTGGCGAACATTCCAATCGAACTGATGGATGTGATCTCAAGGGGGAAAAGCTCGCTCGCTCCCCAACCGGAAAAGATCGATCGACCGACCCGATCCAGGTTGCGAACCTCTGGCGGCAGAACCTAGATTCGCACTTCTCCTGGCGTCCTCGTACCCTCGCCTTTGCCTTTGCCTTTGGCCTTTGGTCAGGTAGAAATACGGCGCGCGCAGCCGTAGGCGGAGAGTTACCGGTACGCACCCTTTCGGTTGTGCGCCGGGTTCCTAGTTCCGCCATAGCTCACGTTTCCGCAAGCCCCCTTTGTCATCCCGGACGGTCGGATTTCCCGAGTCCGGTTGGCGACCACGACTTTCCTCCCACGGTCTTCCCTTACCCAACGAGGCTTAAGCGCTCGCTCGCATTCACCCCTCTCGGGTCCGGTTTGCCGCCGGTCTCGACAAAGCTTGCCCTGTCACCGCATTCTCAGGTACTGAGCCCTGGGCGGTGGGCGCTTCCTTGCCCGTCATGGCCGAGAGTCCCTTCGCCCTTTCCGGGTATTACCCTTCCAGGAGCCGCCTCCAGGCGGCTTGGGCCGGCGTTACCCGACCGTCTTCGCTCCTACGGACTCATGCGCCAGACCGGGATGCTCCGTGGGCCTTCGCTCTCGCTCGGTCCCTCGGTCTTCGCAGGTTGCTGCGAGCCCCTGCTGCAAACCGGCCCTTCCCGACATTATCTCTGCAATCCTTGCCCAGGTGCCTGGACCCCTACCCGGCGGCGATCTCCCGGTGCACTTGCTCGTTTCTTCCCGGGAGACGTCGGCCTCACCTCACAAAGGACAGGTTCGGCTCGCCAGACAATCCCTGCATGGCAACTTCCACAGGGGGGCTTATTTCCGGGCTGCAGTCATTCACTCATGTTCAGGCTCCCAGACTCGCTAGGCCTCCAGGTTGCTCCCGCCGCTTCCTTCGAAGGGCGGCCAGGCCGTTTACACCGCGCATCTCTCGGTTGGTTACCTGCCCCGAGCTGCGGTATCGCTACGTGTGTGAACGAACAATTCACACGGCTGGACTTTCTCCAGCTGGATTGCAGCCTTGTCGGCTGCTCCCCTTTGCCTTTGCCTTCAGGAATTATCCCGTGAAATCCTGCGATGTGTGAACGCTACCCGAGTGGCCGTCTACAGCCGGCGAACAGACGACTGTGCTGAAATCGTGTTGGGGCTCAAAGGGGTGAAGTTAACCCGCATTTCTCACACCCAGTCTACTGCGAGGCCGCAATCATCCGCCCTGACTGTGTTACGCTCCGTCGGCCTCCTCGACGTACTGTCAAAGTACGACTGCGGTGGCCTCGGTCGCAAGCCTTGTCAGGACAGCGCTTTCGGCCTCTCGCTACGACCGGGTATGAGAAATGCGGGTTAAAGCTCAATAGATGATCTGCGGGTAGACGCAGAGGCAGAGCCAGGACTGAGAGGGTGACAGTGGGGTTCGAATCAGTCCCGCGACCGAATGTATCCCCCAACGTCATCTTCTACGATCTCCCATCGGGTCGAATCTCGGCGCCGATTGGGCCCGAAGGAGTAGACGAAGACACTGACTCGGCTACCACGGCAGCGCGAGCGAAGCCAATAGGGAGAGTTCCAGGGGTCCAGGAGGAAATCCGCCCTGGCCCTGGGCAATCTCTGGTTGGTCAGTCGAGAGAAGGCACCCCGCTGAAGAAAGGTCTTATCGTACTCTTCCTGATAGGTATAAAGGCGTTTGTGCAATCCGCATTTCGGCTGCTGCTCCTGCCCCAGAAAATCCTTGACCAGGGTCTGTGTCTCCAACCTGGCCGCCTCGACGTTATCAGGATGTGTCCGACGCAGATGACGCGATGAGGCTGCGGTAGCGAAACCCAGACCGACCACCAGGATCCAGCCCAGAGAAAGCACCAGAACCGGATGTCTGGACCCGAAAATGAAGCGCCGGGAGGACTCGAAGGCAGCAACGCGGAGGAGAGCCGAAAAGAAGAATCCCAGACCCAACATCAGTTCCACCCACTCCCCCGAAAAGGACCAGGGATACCAGCTATAGAGAATGAAGGTAGCGAGGAAAGAGGGTGCTAATGCTGCCGGGGCGGTAACCACGGCCAGCCGGCTGAGTCGATGGGACACTGCGGGAAGCAGTGCGATGAGGGGCAGTAGGACACCGTAGCCCAGGATGACACCTTTCAACGCCAGCTTTCTGAGCGAGCTGCCAAGCACGTTGTGGACGTTGAGCTCCTGCTGAAAGTTGTGTTCCAGGAAATAGACGGGCGGGCGATAGGCGACCACACGTTGCCCCCAGGAAATCTCCTCCAGGGCGACGAAAATGCAGAAAAGGGCCACTCCGGCCAAGAACCAGGGCAGCTTTCCAGTCGCGCTCCGCTGCCGCATCGCAGCCACGACAAAGACCGCTCCGGCTGCGAGAAAGGCCCAAAAGCTCGCCCACTCGACATACTCGTCCTCCTGAACGCTCTGATAATAGAAATCGGAGGTCGTTGACTGAATGAGTGCCGCGTATATGACGACCGCAAGCAGTAGAAAGTTGGACACCAGGGCGGTCGACAGACCCAGCTGGGACACGCCGGGAAGTCTAGACTTTTCCATCTCGTTCACCTACTTTGCCGGCGCCTTCAGGCAGGAATCGCTGCTCGGTCATCCGCTGGGCTATCGGCCCACTGTCTGATAACCAGACTGATCGACCCACCGTGGAAAAGGCTTTAAGTAGGCACTTCGTGCCGACGGCCAAGGCCGTAAAAGGCTGTTTCGGGACACCCCGGCTGTGACGAAAGGGCGGTCTCAGAGAACAGCTCACTTGATTGAAATTCCGAGACTGTTAAGAGTTTTGTCGGGGAACCGCTGGGAAAGCGTGAAGCGATCGATCCCCCAGAAAACGACGAGGCAAAATACCATCGCCACCACCAGGGCAAGGGCCGGAACCAAGCGTCCCTGGGAGAGGACACGTGATCGGAACAACCGGAAAGCCTGCCACAAAAGGTAGAATTCCAGAGCAAACGGTGGGAATCCAAGATATCCCAGGGCAGGCATCTCAAACACCTTCCAGAAGTTGAAGTAGGGCACGGTGTACACCCACTTGGCACCGGACCAATAGTTCCAGAATTCCCACAGGAAGCCGCAGACGAGCCCGGCCAGCAGGAGACGCAGAATGAGTCCATAGCGACCCTTTTCAGCCCTCCCCAGTAGCGAGACTTCAGGGTCAAAGCGATAAAGAACTGGATCCAACAGGAAGATCAGCCCAATCCACAACAGCGGAAACAGGAATTCGGGGCGTACCAGAAGCGATAGCATCATGAGACAACCGAGCAGTAGAAGACGATTCAGAAGTGCTCGACTCACCCGAACCGGCCGTTTTGAGGACGTCTGAACCAACCCCAGATTGCGCAAAAGGCGTTCGGTTTCGAACAACGCCGGCAATACTGTTCCATACGCAAGCACATAGCCCGGCCAGCGGATATAAATCGCCTCAGGCACTCCCACGTACTGCCAATTCTCGAGATGGAAGTTGCAGGCTTCGAAGAAGAGCCAGCTGGGAACCGAGAAACAGAAAAGCCAAGCAAACTCGCGGGGTTGCCCCATCAGGTACGAGTTTCCCCGGTGGTGGTTGATACCTGCGATGAAGACGATATAGGTCCACCAGGCGATGCTGTAGAAGTGGGTGTAGATTGGCTCGATCCGACCCAGCATCGCCAGGAACGCCAGCAAATGGACCAGAGCAGCCGCGACCATCGCCCATCGAGCTTTCGTCATGAATGCACCTGTACCCTGGTCGACCCGGGTCTCCCAGGGGCACTACCGCTGGGACAAATACCTGGCGATCTCGGGGAGACTGGAAAGAACCACACTGCCCACGATCTCGAGGTTCCGCGCGGAGAGTTTGTCCAAGGTATCGTTGGGGCCATGCCAGGGACCATAGTGCATGTAGTTCATATCGATGAGGTCCACTGCGGGAATCCCCTCCTTGAGAAAGGGTGTATGGTCGTCGTCGACTATGTAACGGCCGGCGCGTTGAAAGACGTTATCATGGCCCATCGCGGCCGCCTGGTTCCAGATGAGATCCCTCAACCATTTGGTGGAATTGCTCTCCCGCCGCAGGACGAGATCGGACCCTCCAACCATGTCCATTAGGATCATCGCCGAGAGGGTCTTCAGCTGGCCGGTGCTCTTGAGCAGGTTCACAAACTCTCTGCTGCCATAGAGGCTGTCGGCGTCGCTCCAGCGATAGATCGCCTCTTCTCCGTCGAAGAAAGCGAACCAAATGGTGTAGTCGGTTGGATTACGCAGTGCCAGGACCCGGGCCAGTTCCAACAGGAGCCCACTGCTGGAGCCGCCATCGTTCGCCCCCACAAAAAGGAATTTCTCGAATAGCTTGCTGTCATAGTGGCTGGCCAGAAGGACTACATTCGCCCGTTTCCCCGGCAGCACTGCCCAGATGTTCTTCATTTCCAGTCGTCCTTTGGGAGTCACTGGCCTGAAGACATGGCTGCGGACCTCCAAGCCAAGGGAATCGAGTACTCCCTCGATGTAGGAGCCAACCTTCTTCTGGGCGTCGCTTCCGGGGGGATGAGGGCCGTGGCGGACAATCTCCTCCACGTGGCGCAGTGCCCTGGCTCCGCCAACTTGATCGACCTCGGCGGCCCCGCTGGAGCAGGCGAAACAGAGGGCAGAAATAAGCACGAAATTGATTTTCAATCGGATCCTTGCCGGCAGGAGCTGCGGAAAGCGCGAAATCCTCAACGTAGGCCTGCCTACGCCCGCGGTTTCGCTCAATCGTTCGCGACCAAATCCGGCGCGAATCTGAGCGCCAACTCTGCGAAGCTATTCTTGCACGAACCCTGTACCTGAGCAGCCCATCCTAGTTTGAAAAGCCGATAACCCTATGCTAAATTCCTGAACTCAAACTATACCTTAGTGGACGTTAGCGTGTTTATGCACCAGCGTCCTTACGAAAGGAGCCTTTGATGAAGGTGTTCGATAGCGAGAAGGTTCGAAATGTGGCGCTTGTAGGTCACGGAGATTCGGGTAAGACTTCTCTGACAAGCGCGTTTCTGTTCCTGACCGGTGCCACCAATAGATTGGGGCAGGTCGACGACGGAAACAGCGTGACCGATTACGACGATGATGAGATCGCCCGAAAGATCAGCATCAACACCTCCCTGGCCCACTGCGAGTGGAAGCAGCACAAGATCAACCTGGTGGACACTCCCGGATACCCTGCTTTCATTCTGGACGCCAAGTCCTCCCTAATAGCAGCCGACACGGCTCTGGTCGTGATCGATGCCGTTTCAGGGGTGGAGGTACAGACCGAGAAGGTTTGGTCTTTCGCCGAAGATCACGACCTGCCCCGAGTCCTCGTGATCAACAAGCTGGATCGAGATCGTTCCAGCTTTGAGCGAGGCCTGACCTCGGCTCAGGAGGCCTTCGGCAGAAAGGTTGTCCCGGTTCAGCTTCCGATCGGCGAGGAACAGGATTTCAAGGGGGTCATCGACCTGATCGATCAGAAAGCCTACCTCTACAAGACCAATGGCAGCGGAGAGTTCGAGGAGGCTGCCATACCTGACGAGCTGCAGGAATCGGTCTCCAAGCGGAGGGACGAACTCGTCGAGATGGTCGCCGAGAGTGACGATTCGCTCATGGAGAAATTCTTCGAGGAGGGCTCCCTCAGCCAGGAGGACCTGCTGGGAGGTCTTCGTGGCTGTCTGATTTCCAAGGAAATCTTTCCCGTGTACTGCTCCGCGGCTGCCCAGAATATGGGTACCGCACACCTGCTGGATGCGATAGTTGAACTGTTCCCCGACCCCCTGAAGCGAGTCCCCCCGAACGCCCTCGACGCTGTGAGCAGGGAGGGGACGGAGACCGAAGTATCGCAAGGTGGACCCGCTGCGGGCTACGTGTTCAAGACACTGGCCGATCCCTTTGCCGGTCGGATTAGTCTGGTGAGGGTCTTTTCCGGCAAGTTCAAATCCGATTCGGGACTGCACAACTTCAGTCAGGGCCACGATGAGCGCCTCGGCACTCTTCAGGTTTTGCAGGGGAAATCTCACGAACCGATAACCGAAGCTCAGACGGGAGACATCTGCGCTGTCCTGAAGCTCAAGGAAACCATTACTGGAGATACCTTGGGAGATCCTTCTTTCAAGGCGATGTTTCAGAAAGTCGAGTTTCCGGAGCCCTCAATCAGTTTCGCCATCGAGCCCAAGTCACGGGGGGACGAGGACAAGATCGGTAGCGCGGTCAGCCGGATCATGGAAGAAGATCCTTCCATCAACTTCCGCCGCGATCCCCAGACCAAGGAGATGCTCCTGGCAGGCTCGGGTCAGCTTCATGTCGAAGTCACCGTCGACAAGCTGCAGAGAAAATACGGCGTCGAGGTCCTCTTGAAACCGCCCAAGGTTCCCTACCGGGAAACCATCACCGGAAGCGCAGAGGTTCAGGGCAGACACAAGAAGCAAACCGGAGGCCACGGTCAGTTCGGCGACTGCAAGATCCGGGTCGAGGCACTGGAACGAGGAGCCGGTTTCGAGTTCGAAAACAAGATCTTCGGAGGCTCTATTCCCCGACAGTTCATTCCGGCAGTCGAAAAGGGAATCCAGGAGTCGGCGGAACGGGGTTACCTGGCTGGCTATCCTGTCGTGGATTTCAGGGCGACCCTCTACGACGGCAGCTACCACGACGTGGATTCATCGGAAATGGCCTTCAAGCTCGCCGGTTCCATAGCCTTCCGCAATGCAATGGAGAAGGCAAAACCGGTTCTGCTGGAACCGATCATGATGGTGGAGGTCTACGCCCCTGAAGAGCACTCAGGCGATATCATGGGTGATCTGAACGGTCGGAGAGGGCGCATTCAGGGAATGGATGTCAAAGGGAGCAGTCAGGTGATTCGCGCACAGGTCCCGTTGGCGGAAATGTTGAACTACGCTCCGACTCTCACGTCCATGACCGGGGGCCGGGGCAGCTATCATATGGAGAGCTCCCACTACGAGATCGTGCCTGGAAACTTCAGCGAGAAGATCATCGCTGAGGCCCGCCGGGAAAAGGAGGAAAAGAGCGCCTGATCGGTAGTGAGATGGCGCTCGAACGTCGATCTGCTCCGGGATCCTCTGACGAGACGGTGGCGCCTACCCTCTGCGCCGTAATCTTCCTGCAGGCATCTGGTACTCTGTCAACCTTGAGATTGTGGTTATGGACGAGTCATGGTGGTCGAGGTCAAGGCACGCGGCCGTAGGCATAGCTTGGTCTACGTCCAGGGCGCGCAACGCAGAGATCGGTCGCCAGGGCCGTTCAGAACTTACAATTTCAAGGTTGACTGGGTACTAGCTATAGCTAATGTTTCCGAAGCTGATCGAACTGGGCTCTTTCACCCTTCACTCCTACGGACTGCTGCTGGCAACAGCCTGTCTGGTGTCAATTGCGCTGGCCGCTCGGCTGCTTGAACGGGACAAGATTCCTCGAGAACGGGCCTGGGATCTCGGCTTCATCATCATCCTGTCGGCCATTATCGGAGCCAAGCTCCTGATGGTCGTGGCCGACTTGAACTACTACCTTTCACAGCCATCGCGCTTTCTAAGCTGGGGATTCTGGCAGGCTGGAGGAGTCTTCTATGGGGGATTGATGGGAGCCGTCCTGGGTAGCTATCTCTACCTGCTAAGGCACCCCCACCTCCCCTTCTGGACCGCCGCAGACGGGGCTGCTCCTGCCATCGCCCTGGGACAATCGATCGGTCGCATCGGATGCTTCGCTGCCGGATGCGACTATGGCACGCCGGTGGATGTCCCGTGGGCCGTTACCTTTACCAGCGAATACGCCAACCGCTACGTGGGCGTGCCCATCAACGTCGCTCTGCATCCGGTCCAGCTCTATGAATCGACGGCCACACTGCTACTCTGTGGCCTGCTACTTTGGCGATACGGCCGAAAGAGATTTGCCGGCCAGATTTTTTGCATCTACCTGATGATCTACCCGATTCTGCGATTCGGCCTGGAATTCTTTCGCGGCGACGCCGATCGTGGATTCGTCCTGGATGGACTACTGTCCACCTCGCAATTCATTGGATTGCTCCTGTTCCCAACTGGTGTTTTGCTCTATTTCTATCTTGGAAGAAAATCCCGGCCAGAGAAAAATCACAAACAATAAATTCTAAACGGTCCGGAGCGATCCTAGGTTGCGCTGCACCTATGGCCACCAGCCGACCGGATCAACTCTCACCGGACGGAGCCCATTTCGGGATTTGGTCTTTGTGATTTGGAACTTGTTTGTATCTTGTATCTTGTATCTCGGAATTCTCTACAGATGCGATTCACAGTACAATCGGAAGAATCAGGTCAGCGCTTGGACATATTCCTGACAGGAAAGCTTGAAAACGTCACCAGGAGCGTGGTCCAGCGTTGGATCGCACGAGATCGGGTCATGGTCAGGGGAGAGCTTCGAAAGGCCAGGTACCTGCTTCAGTCCGGCGAAGACGTCTCGGTGGACCCACTGCCCCCCGAACCCTCGGAACTGATTCCGGAAGCGATCCCGCTGCAGATTCTCTATCAAGACTCTCTGCTTTTGGTGATCGACAAGCCCTCCGGCATGGTCGTCCATCCAGGGGCCGGAAACCCTACGGGCACCCTGGCCAACGCCCTGGTTCACTACTTCCAACAAATCAGCAGGCGCGAGACGATTCGGCCTGGCATCGTTCACAGGCTCGACAAGCAGACCTCGGGTCTCATGATCGTAGCCAAGCACGAGTGGGTTCACGACTTTCTGTCGCGGCAGTTCTCCTCCAGGGAAGTGGAGAAACAGTATCTGGCCCTCGTTTATAAGCGCCTGGACCGCAAGAAGGGCGAAATCAGGGTCCCTCTGGGACGACACCCAACTGCCCGCACCAAGATTTCCACCCGGAGTCAGAAGCCGAAGGAAGCCCTCACCGAGTACCGGGTCCTCCGCTCATACGACCATTTTTCCTACCTCCAGGTGACACCACACACGGGACGGACCCACCAGATCCGAGTTCACCTGTCTCATCTGGGACACCCGGTGGTTGGCGACGACACCTACGGTTCGAGACAGCCTCAGAAGCATCTGAAAGATCCGGTCCTGGCAGCAGCAATCAAGGGTCTTGGACGGCACTTTCTCCATGCCAGCGTCCTCGCCTTCACTCACCCCGAAAGCAAACAACGGGTCAGCTTCGAGTCTCCACTGCCGTCTCAGCTTGCAGAGCTTCTAGCCACTTTGGAATAATGATCAGAGCCCATGAAATCGAACACGTCAATACACGAGGTCATTCTCATCTCTTTCTTGGCTCTTTCATCCCTCCTGCTCGGCCTGATGGGCCAATCGGATAAAGGTCAGGATGAGGGGGCGCAGGACCCGATCCGCGTTGAAGTGGATGCCGTCAACATTCTGGTCACCGTCAACGACAAGGACACGGGCGCTTTCGTCACGAATCTGGGCCCCCGCGACTTCAGCATCTACGAGAATGGTGTGCGGCAACGGATCACGAACTTCAGCAAGCAAACCAACCTGCCCCTGACCATCGCACTCTGTATCGACTCCAGTTCCAGCGTCAAACTCAAGCTGGAATTCGAAAAGGAGGCCGCCACCGACTTTCTCTTCGCCGTTCTGCGGCCGACTGACAGAGCCCTCCTGGTTGAGTTCGACACTGGGGTCACACTGCTTCACGACTTCACCTCCAATCCCAACGACCTGCTGCACGAGATCAATTCTCTGCGGGCGGGAGGGGGCACCTCTCTCTATGACGCAGTCTACCTGGTGACCGAGCAGAAGATGCTGGAGGAGGAGGGCCGGAAAACACTCGTGATTCTGTCTGACGGATCCGATCTGACCAGCAAGCGCAGCTTTGAGGAGGCCCTTCAAATGGCCTACAAGTCGGAGGCTACCATCTACGCCATCAGCACCACCCGGTTCGGAGCCGAGATCGACCACGAAGGGGACAAGTTACTGAAGAGGCTAACGGAGAGTACCGGCGGCACCGTCTTCTTTCCTCACTCCTCAAACCGGCTCGGCCCTGCCTTCAACACCATCAACGAGGAGCTGAGAAGCCAGTACAACATCGCCTACGTCCCCAAGAACAAGACGAAAGATGGCACCTTCAGAAAGCTAGAAGTGAAGGTCCGGCGGGACGACATTCGGGTCCGTCACCGCAAGGGTTACTTCGCGCCTCTGGACTGATTCCTCCCCCAGCCCTTTGCCTTTGCCTTCAAGAATCATCCCGCGAAATCCTGCGCCGTTTGGCAGATACATAAGCAGAGGCTAAGAACGTACTGTAGACTGACCTCGAAGGAGCTCCTCCTGCAGCTGCTCGACCACCCCTGACCAACGGTGGGCCAAGTCCTGGTAGCAGCGCGTCCGCGGCAGGTTCTGACGCTTGGCCGCACCCTGAGCCAGGACGGCTGCCTTGGTGACGATCTCCTGGGCTGTCCACAGTTTCTGAAGCGGCGTCAGGGTCTCACTTTCAATGGTCTTGAGCAGGGCCCTTACACGGTAACGATCCATCCCCCAGCGGCTGCGCGAGAGTTGATCGGAGTGGCCTCCCGTCTTGACCATGAGAGCCTGCGGAACCAGACAGACGGGCCGCTGACTGAAGAGGCGTAGCCACAGCTCGTAGTCTTCACATACCGGGAAGGACTCGTCGAACCCCCGATCCTCCAGGACACGGCGGTGCAAAAGCACCGAACTGGGGCTGACGATGCAGCGGGGAAGGCAGTGCGGATAGATCCACCCGCCGTACTTGCGGTGAATCTTCTTGGGATTGACCCGCCGTCCCCTGCGAATCCAGATCTCTTCGGTGTGCACGATGTCATATTGAGGATTCTCCTGCAGTGCCTGCAGCTGTGCGTTCAGCTTTCCGGGTAGCCAGTAGTCATCACTGTCCAGGAACGCGATCCAGGGATACTGCGCAGCTTTGACACCCAGGTTCCGAGCGCAACTGACGCCTGAGTGTGGCTGAAACAAACATCGGACACGCCCCCCTTCAAGGCCCCTCATGAGCTGGCGAGTGCCGTTGGTCGACCCATCGTCGACCACAATCAGCTCCCATTCTCGGAAGGTCTGTTCGAACACCGAACCCACCGCTCTCAAGAGCAATTCCTTCCTGTTGTAGACGGGGACTACGACGCTGACCATTCTTACTCCGGATCAGTCACACAGATCTTCGGACGCGATCCATGTAGTTTTCTTGACAGTCGAAAAGACCCCTGTTTATGATGGGAAGCATCCAGCGAGCCCCCGCCCCCGGCAGACTGGTTGATATTCATGGTGAAGGCGGATTTAGCTCGTATCGTTCATGACACCCACGGCGGCTTCTCTCATGAAGAAGCAGCGCAGCTAGTAGATCTTCTCCTCGCCAAAATCAAGGCGACCCTGGTCCGTGGCGAGAGTGTCAAACTAGCTGGCTTCGGATCGTTTCGTGTGGTGACGCGTAAGCCTCGTCTGGGACATGATCCCCAGACGAAAGCCCCAATGCAACTGGGTCCGCGAAAACAGGTGACCTTTCGTCTTTCCCGGTTGTTGGATTTTTGATCAAACACCATGCCCAGGCGCGGAAAACTGTTTTACAAAATCGGGGAAGTATGCAAGACCTGTGGGATCCCCCCACATGTCCTCCGATACTGGGAATCTGAGTTCCCGGATCTATCGCCCACCAAGAACAGATCGGGGCAGCGTCTGTACCGTGAAGAAGACGTCCAGGTCATACAGGCAATCAAGCACCTCCTGTATAAGGAAGGCTACACCATCGCGGGCGCCGGCAAGAGGTTGAAGAGCAACGGCCACCTCTCGGAAGACCTCCCCCTGTTCCTCAAGGCCGCCCAGATCAAGAACCAGCAGCAGATAGACGAAATCAAAAAGGATCTCCAGGACCTGATCAGTGACCTGGCTACCGAAACCGATTCGTAGCGGACACCAAGGAACAAAGAGTCGCAGGTTGCACGTCGCACGTCTCAGGTTCCGTTTCTCTGGAGACAAAGTTAGCCTACTGTTCGTCAACTTGACTTCCGGACAGTCGCGCGAACTGGAATGGCTGCAACCTCGCCCCATCCTTGACATTCAAACCCGTCCCAGTCCAAGCTTTTAGCCACGGCTAAATTTGGCACAAAAAGGAACTACTCCATGAAACCCAAGGAAGCGAGCAAAGAAGGAAGAGTGAGCAGACGCTCCCTCCTCGGTGGGACGCTGGGTGTGGCTGGCCTGGTGGGGGGGAGCTCGCTGATCGGCTCGGCGCCCGTTCCGGATTCCGAAGCAGCCCACGCCCATGATGCCGGGTTGCTGTCCACTGTGGGAGAGGTGGATCTGAGCGAGTTCGACCCCTCGCAGTTCCTGTACGACTTCGATTACGGCAAGGTCAGCCAACTACCGGATGGCAGGGTCCTGAGAGAATGGGACATTCTTGCGGTCGACAAGGAAATCGAGGTGGCGCCGGGACTCTATTTCCCTGCCTGGACCTACAACGGTCGGGTTCCGGGCCCCACCATGCGTTGTAGCGAGGGAGATCAGCTCCGCATCAACTTCAAAAACGGGGGAACCCATCCGCATACCATGCACTTTCACGGGTTTCATCCGTCCAACATGGATGGGGTCTTTGAAATCATAGGACCGGGAGAAGAATACGTTTACGAATTCGAAGCCGAGCCTCGTGGACTCCACCTCTACCACTGCCATGCAATCCCGCTCAAACGTCACATCCACAAAGGGCTATACGGGGCTTTTATCGTGGATCCGAAGGAAGGGCGTTCGCCGGCCAGGGAAATGATCATGGTCATGAACGGCTTCGACACCAATTTCGACTCGGAGAACGAGATCTACGCCGTCAACACCGTCGCCTTTCACTACCATCGGCATCCCATTGAGGTCCGACTAGGGGAACCGGTGCGCATCTATCTGGTGAATCTGCTGGAATTTGACCTGATCAATTCATTCCACGTTCACGGTCACTTCTTCGACGTCTTTCGCACTGGGACCAGGACGGTCGCAGACGAGTTCACTGATACGATCATGTTGTGCCAGGGAGAGCGCCACGTCCTCGAGCTCAATTTTCGTCACCCCGGCAAGTTCATGTTTCACGCCCACCAAAGTGAGTTTGCCGAGCTGGGCTGGATGGGTTTCTTCGAAGTCAGGGCTTGATTTGTGAAACGCTGGCTGCAAGGACTCTTTCCGCTACTGCTGCTGGGGGCGCTGCTTCTGGTCTTCTTCAGCTTTGGGCCCCTGGGTATCTTCCAGGCCGCTTTCCCTCCGGTGGAAGAGTTGACCATCGATCGGATCGATCTTCCCGGACCCCACCAGATAACCGTCCATGTGGTGAACGGGGGACCGGAGCCGGTCACGGTGGCCCAAATGACGGTCGACGACGCCCTCTGGCAGTTTACAACCGAGCCTTCCGACAAGACGATTCCCCGCCTCGGTCGGATGAAGATCAAGCTTCCCTATCCCTGGGTGGAAGGAGAGACCCACGAGGTTTCCCTTCTGACCTCGACCGGCCTGACCTTCAGCCGCGAGATACCGGTGGCGACTCGTTCGCCGGTCGTGAACTCAACCTACTTCTGGACCTTCTCCCTGCTCGGACTCTACGCCGGAGTGATTCCCGTCTTTCTGGGTCTGCTCTGGTACCCGTTTCTGCGAGACATTTCCTCACGTTGGCTGGATTTTTTTCTCAGCCTGACGGTAGGGTTGCTCTTCTTCCTGGCAGTGGACACCTTCGAGGAGGCGCTGGAAACGGCGGATCGTGTAGCAGGGGCTTTTCAGGGTACCGCCCTGGTGGCGATGGGAATCTTCGGAACCATCTCGCTGCTGTTCTATCTGTCCCAGAGCAAGCCTGAGCGCTCCGACAAGACGACAGCAGAAGGACGACTCTGGACTTCGCTGATGGTGGCCCTCGGCATCGGACTCCACAACCTGGGAGAGGGACTCGCCATCGGCTCTGCTTACGCCATTGGCGAAATCGCCCTGGGGACGTTCCTGGTGGTGGGCTTCACGCTCCACAACCTGACGGAAGGCCTGGGCATCGTGGCTCCAATTGCCAGGGATAGGGCCAGCCTGGGCCGTCTCTGCATGTTGGGTGCCTTGGCCGGAGGGCCCACGATCATCGGCACCTGGATCGGAGGCTTCAGCTACTCCCCCGTCCTGGCCACCGTTTTTCTGGCAATCGGCACCGGCGCCATCCTGCAGGTCATCTACCAGATTGGTCATCTACTGATCCGGGACAAGGAAGCAGACTGGCTAAGCGGCCACAGCTTCTCAGGTTTCGTCCTGGGCCTGCTGATCATGTACGCAACCGGCCTCCTGACAGTAGCCTGATTGCCCCTCGAACCAAGCCCAACCTCCGTTGCCCCGCGTCTCGTATTTGATATATGATTCCCTCTCCTTCCCGGTCGGGACGTAGCGCAGCCTGGTAGCGCACCTGAATGGGGTTCAGGGGGTCGGGAGTTCGAATCTCCCCGTCCCGACCAATTTAACTACCGATATCTCAATGAGTTGAGTGATTTCTAATCTTTCACCCCCCACAGGAATCTGCAGATAGGTGCCATATAGGTGCCATTTCTTTACCCCAAGGCCAGCCCCTCTCTGGTCAGGAACTTACGATCTCTTCTTTCTTTTGGTTGATGCCAGCCTCGATTAGTGGCGGAGTCTTGTGGAAAGGGGAATTTTAGCTAGTGCCCGTCCGAAAATCTCTAACTGATTGATAAGGAAGGGGAAAGAGGGCTTTTTCAGACTCCTAAATTGTCAGGGTCGTTTGCTAGTCTATTCGGTGTAAACAATTAGGCTAAAACGACTTGCAACGATTTCAGGAGTTCGACGATGCGTAAAACACGTGAAAAACAACGCCCTCTTTCCCCGCAATGGCCCGATCACCAGCTGGCCCAGGAATTGAAGCTGATCTCGCGTATCCTGGACGACAATCCCCAGACGCTGGAGCTGATAGTACAAGATCTCTCTGACAGGGTCGATTCCAGCGTCGGCGCCCCCGGTTTGACGGCCGAGCAGGTGCTGCGTTGTGCCGTCATCAAACAGCTGCATCAGTTCAGCTATCGCAAGCTGGAGTTTCATCTGGTGGATTCGCAAAGCTGTCAGAGGTTCTGTCGCTTGCCCTATGGGGCGTCGATCAGCAAAGCCACCCTGGCGGAGAACCTGGGGAAGATTGAGCCGGGGACATGGAAGGCGATCAACGACCACTTGGTGCGCTGGGCGCAGGCTCGGGGTCTGGAAAAAGGCCAACGGATTCGGGTCGATGCCACGGCGGTCCAGACCAACGTCCACTATCCGCTCGACAGTGAGCTGTTGGACGACGGCATTCGAGTCGTCACCCGGTGGCTGGGGCGGCTGCGGGACTGGGAAGGGATCGGCTTCGTCGATCACACGCGACGGGCCAAGCGGCGCGTCCTGAACATCCGCAACCGCCGCGGCAAGAAGCGCCTGGAGAGTTACCGCGATCTGATCAAGGTGGCGTCCAAGACGGCCCACTATGCCGAGCAGGCGCTGGCCGCGTCGGCGCAGTGGAGCGATCCCCTCAGTCTGGCCGGGGCGGCGCAACTGGCCCACTATCTGGAGCTGTTGCACCAAGTCATCGAGCAGACTCAACGACGGGTCCTTTCGGGCGAGGCCGTCGCGGCCCAGGAGAAGATCTGTTCCCTCTTCGAAGAGCACACCGATATTATCAAGAAGAGCCCTCGGGAAACGGTTTTCGGCCACAAAGTGTTTGTCAGCACGGGGGCCTCGTCGCTGATCCTGGATTGTGTGGTGGAACGCGGGAATCCAGCCGATAGCAACTATGTGCAACCCTTCTTAGAGCGTCATCGACAGCTGTACGGGAAGGTCCCGCGCCAGAGCGCCTGGGATGGCGGTTTTGCCTCGGCGGCCAACCTGAGCTGGGCCAAAGAGCAGGGGGTACAGGACGTGGCCTTTTCCAAAAAGTGTGGGTTGACGGTCGAGAGCATGGTGCGTTCCAGTTGGGTCTACAAACAGCTCAAACGCTTCCGGGCCGGGATCGAGGGGTGCATTGGGACCCTCAAGCACACCTTTGGTCTCCACCGCTGTACCTGGAAAGGCTGGCCTCACTTTCAAAGCTACGTCCATGCCAGCGTCCTGACCTATAACCTGGTCGTCCTGGCCCGACTCCTGTTGTAGTCTTTTGTGGCTGACCGTACTGCCTTGTGGCTCCGACTCAGGGAGAGGTCTGCGCCGAACCGGTGTTTTTTGGCCCGTGCGCCCTCGCTCGCTCGTCCTCGCTCTGGATCGAGCTGGGTCGAGTCGGTCTGTCAGCAGTCTCAGGTATAAAAAGTGGTTCCGATTCAACAGATTACAGTTCTGGGAACCCCGGTTTCCGGACGGGCACTAGCTAGGGACTGTTCCAGAAAGAGGAAGGGACCGGTGAAATGTCTTACTGCCCGTTGTAGGCGAAAGCTGGTGTCAGGGCCGAACGGTAGCGTGAGCGATTCGGAACGGCAATCCTTTCCGACTGGCGGGATGTGGGTTCGAATCGCTCACCCGAGGAGGCTTTAGCCGACGAGGCCGTAGTGGGACGGCCACTGCCCCCTGAGATCCCCGCTTCCTACTCAGCCGTCGTGTCCAGCCCGGGGCTTCGGGAGGGGGTCGTCTGCAAGAGCCTTCTCGGCTTGCTCTATAGTCTTCACAAAATCGGAGCCGGGAGCCGCGTTGCCCTGAACCGGAACCTCGCTCGGCCTTCGATTCTGGCCAATCAGGCCTGCTACCTCGAGGACCATTCGTCGGGCCTGGTGATCGCCCCATTGTATCTCAGTCCCCTCGCCCTTGCAGGCCGGGCACTGGCGTTCACTGCCATCAACGTTCCGTACCCGAAGCTCACCGTCGCACCTGTGGCAGACCACGGTCGTGTTCAGCGCACTCTCGATGGTATCCTTCATGATCTGGGGAGCATGACGGGCCGCCGTGATCAGGGCCACGTCGATGTGAAACCGGCGGAATAGCTCGAGGAGGTCTCGACTCTTCAGGCCGACTCGCTCAGATAAGGCGGCCATGCTGTGGCTTTTGTAGGCTGGATCAAAGAGCAACTCCCAAAGACGCCCAGCGCGTTCATCGGAGCTCCAGTTCAGAATCGAGGCCCACTCGTCTTTGCCCACTGAGGTCTCGATCCGCCGGAGCATGGTGTCTTTTCTGGCTGGCGATCGCCTTCTTGTGCTACTACCCTTACTGGCCATTGCCCTCCTTCATAGCATCATCCTCAGGGTCTAGGACGAGGCGATTTACCGGATCACCAGACTGCCAGAAATCCAGCTTGGCGACCGGAAAAGTTACATCCGCAGGAGGGAGATAGGGACGACCGGAGCGCTGCAGATCCGCCATCGAGTGAAAGAACATCCCGACCGCGAAACGGCGGCGGCAGGGGGTGGCCTTGCATTGGACTTGCCACTGGGTTCGGTTGATTCTGGAGCGGTTGAGATTGCCGCACCAGCAGCAGGTCCAGTCGACTACGCCGTGGAATCGGGCTCTGAGCTGGTAGGGAGCTGAGGTGTTCACATGTCGAGTGTAGCACTGGGGCCTGAATCGGGGGCGGGAGGAACAGAGTAGACGGCCCGGGGCTGAGTCAAGAGGGACGAAACGGGCTTACCTCTCCTTCTTCTGACGGATGTCATCAAGGTCCTTGGCGACGATCTGCAGCCACCGTCGAAGGTTCTCGGGTTCCTTGAACTTCGGTTCCCCGAATTTCGACCGACTCTCATCGATCACAAAATCGAACCCGTCTCTGACGGTCAGACCTCTGATGTCCATCTCCAGTTCCAATCTCTCCAAGATATCCGCGCTGTGGTCAACCGGCTGCTTCTTCAGATAGTTGAGGGTGGCTTCCAGAGAATCGATGTAGATCTTCAACGGACGACCGAGTGCGTAACGATTCGTGGAGGCCGTCCTGTGGTGGTCGTGCTTGAGCGATGCATAGACAATCCCAAGCGCATCCCTCAGCGTCCTATCTATGTATCCCAATGCCTTCAACTCTTTGTTGAGCTTGAGACCGATCTTCAGATTCTCCAGCATCAGGGTGTTTGATTCTCTGTTTTCAGAGCTGTAGTTTCTGCCGAAGTTCCCGGCTGCATCGTAGATGTATCGTTCTTTGAGATGGAGAGCGAGAGCTGCAAGCAGCGACTCCCTGCGGCGGATCAGTGACTTTCCACTGTGAGCTTTCGCACCCCCTCCCGGACCCATTAAGGAGTCTGTGAGAAAGTAACCGGCTTCGTAACTCGTTTCCAGTTTCGCTTTCCGAGGGCTTGCGAGTGACACGAACAGATTCCTGTAAGACAGCCTGTCCTTCTCTTCGCACTCCAGCAAGCCGACACCGATCAGACCATGAGCGATGACCCAGTCAGCTGCCGAAGCTCGTTCAAGCGGAACAAGGAGACCGGCTTTGATTGCCAGTAGAATCAAAGCCTTCCCACGTTCATGATCGGGTCGAGTCCAGGGTAATGCCAGGGCACCGACCCTTTCCGCTTCCTCTTCTAGCTCCTTTTTCAGTTTCTTCAGAATTGGCGCGAACATCCGCTTTGCCGCGTCAGGTTTGCTGAAGTCAGGTGTGGCTGGCCGGATCGCGTCGGACTCCTTTGGAGCGACCTGCCCGAAAAGACTGGGGCTCGACAGAAAGCCGATCAAGGCTGCTACAAGAATCCAAAGACCCATAAGGCTGGCTCCATCAAAGGAGTGTAGATAATGAGGACTATAGTCACTAACGCCTATTGAGCGCAAGCCCGTAGTCTCGGGCTCATGCAGCCCCCAGCCGAGGTCGCCAGGGCCTTTGGTCAGACAGTCCGCAGATACAGACTCGAACGGAGCATGACCCAGCAGGAACTGGCGGACCGGTGTGGCTTGGACCTGTCCTACGTGGGGGGCGTCGAAAGGGGGCAGAGAAATCCTACCCTGGGCGTGATACATGCTCTGGCCAAAGTGCTGGGCGTGAGGATGGCTGATCTCGTGGGGGATCAGTAGCAGTAGCGGTATTTCAGTAGGGGGTACCCCCCACCCCACCCCCCTCGCGGGTTTCCTCGAAGATCCGGAAGGTCCGGAGTTTGGGCTCCGAAAGCTGACCTGGCCCTGAGTGTCTGCTGGGATGGTCGACTTGATCAGGGGCGATCAGGTCGTCCGGCTTTCTTGATACCCCTCCCGAGGGTCCTCCCGGCAAGTCCATCGGCATTGACCTCTTCCGGGTCTGGGCATAGCATCAGCAGTGAACTGCTACCGCCGGATAACCCCATAGGAGGTCACATGAATCTTTTTCTTTCCAACCGGCTTCCTTTCATTCTCGCCCTGCTGGGTTTGTCGGGGATCATCCCCCAGGGCCTGGGAGCACCAGCCAGCGTCATCGAAATAGGAAGCAGCAAGCAACTATTCATCGACGATTCCATGATCCAGTCGCTAAGCCATGCGGGCCGGGTCATGAACCCTGCCGTGAAGCATGTCGACAACCCGGTTCTCAAAAGAGACCGTGCCTGGGAAGGGAACTTTCTGAGTGTGAGCCGGGTCCTCTACGACCCCGCTGACGGCCTCTTCAAGATGTGGTACAGCTCACAAAACATAACCGCCAGGCCAGTCGACCGTCCTCTCAAGAAGGGGGAGAGGAGGATCAAGGCGGCGGAGTACGAGGAGGCGGAGCAGCGTTTCTGTTATGCCATCTCCAAGGATGGTGTCCGCTGGGAGAAGCCCAGCTTGGGACTCGTCTCGCTTCAGGGCTCCACCGACAACAACATCCTGCCCAAGGGATCGCGGATGCACAACCTGTTCCTGGACCCCCAAGAAAAGGACCCCAGCCGCCGCTTCAAAGGTCTGATTCGCGAAGGCACCACCGAGACTCCTGGCATGAAGATGGACCTCTACTTCTCGGAGGACGGGTTGACCTGGCGTCCCTACCCGGACAACCCGGTCCTGGATACCTCGCCCCGATTGGGTCGCTGGGGTCCTACGGTGCTCATGGGCTGGGATCCGATCCGACAGAAATACGCTATCCACATGGAGAGCTGTGCTCACTCCCGGTGTCCTCGAGGTATCCGAGTCATTGGACGGAGCGAGAGCCCTGACATGGTCGAGTGGAGTAGTGCCGAGACAATCGTGGTGCCGGATGAGAAGGACTATCCCGACACCCAGTTCTACGCCATGCCTGTCGCGGCCTACGAGGGCTACTACATCGGAATGCTGTGGCTCTTTCGGACCAACAGTCTGCAGATTCGACCGGAGCTGGTCTGGAGCCGAGACGGTGTACGTTACCAGCGCCCTTACCGGGAGCCACCCTTCATCGACCTGGGTGCCAACGGAAGCTTCGACGATGGATGTGTCTATGCTCAAGAGCCCCTCTTCTTCGACGACCGGATATTGATCTATTACACGGGCACCAACTGGGTCCACGGGGTCGTGGACATGTTGAAAGAGAAGGAAGCGACGACGGGGATCGGGTTGGCAACCCTGCCTGCCGACGCGCTCGTCTCCGTGGATGCGGGTCCGGCCGAACCTTCCTACCCGGTCGAAGGACATCCGCTGCGGGTGGGGGAACTCGTCACGCGTGCTTTATCCTTCCAGGGAGAAGTTCTTCATTTGAACTTCCAGGCCTCTGAGAAGGGCTCGGCGGGGGTGGCGGAGGAGACCCTGGTAAAGGTGGAGATCCTAGACGGCCAGCACGTTCCCCTCGAGGGCTTCACCGTCCAGGAAGCGGATGTCCTGGAGGAGACGGGTGTCCACCGGGTGAGTTGGCAGGGCAAGAGCAATCTGGAGAAGTTGGCTGGGAAAACCGTCAGGCTCAGGCTCCTCTTCCAGAATGCAAAGCTCTACTCTTTTCAGTTCCGGTGAGTTTCCGAGCAGGCCTGGCGACAGCGCCGGGTGGCCGAAGCCTTTGGCCGGCTGGAAGTAAGGATGGCTGATCTGCTCAGCGTCGAATCGCTTCTCCGAGGCACCCCCTTACACCCCCCTCACACCCCTCCGGGACCCCCTTTCGATTCACCTATGTTGCACTCTTCAGCGCTGGTCCCCTTTGCGTCGTGGCAACCACCGACGACTGGTTTCTGTGGTCTGGACAGATCGGTTGCTCGGCCACACAAGCGTACGGTTGGTACACTCAGCCTATGAAAAGCCAGAGATCGATAACCCGATTCGGGAGTCTGCGCTCGGTCTTCCCGCTGGACTCGCTTCACGCCCATCTCGTCCGGTTAATAGTCCTGTCAGAAGATCTGAAGATCGAACTCCGAGGCATACAAACCGAGTCAATTGAGCCGCTCGATCTCACGGGCGAGGGCTCCATCCGGCAAAGGTACTTCCTCCGCCGGTGTGTCGGAACGCTTCTCGAATTCGCCGAAGCGTTCCGGCTAATCGACAAGTGTGATGGTATCGAGGTCGTCAAGAGTAGTTTCGGGGATGAGGCGAGCGAAGTCTGGGACAAGACAATCGATTTTTTCAAGAGCCATGAGCAGCTGTTGAGACTCGTTCGCAACGATTTGGGAGGGCATTTTGGCACGAACGCTGCGAGCTATTCGCTTTCGACCGTGAATCCAGGAACGGTCGACAAGATAGAGCTTGTCTACGACCACCTGACCGACACGGCCATGTTTCACCCTCACTTCGTTGGAGAAATCATTGCGAGGGCTTTCGTTCGGCACCTTGATGGGGAAACCGTGGAGGACAGATACCGCAACCTCATGAAAACGACGGTGGAGGCATGTGGGCTAGCCGCAATGTCCGTCGTTGCGCTGATCTCCGGCTACGTCTGGGATCGGTTCGGCAGGTGATTTCGAGCCCACTCCATGGTTTCCTTTTGCACTCCCAAACGCTAGGCTCATCCCATACCTATCAGAACCAATTGAGGGGATCATGGCCAAGCAAGGAAGCGTGATAAGTGGCGTGATTTGGATGTTCGTCCTCCCGCTCCTGTTGTTCTGGCTTCCATTGATCGGACCCATCCTGGCCGGTCTCATCGGAGGCGAGAAGGCTGGTGGTGTGGGGAATGCGATCCTGGCCGTATTTCTGCCAGGGTTGATTCTTGGAGTTCTGCTGTTTCTTTTTAGCTCGGTCCTGACGGGCTTACCGTTGCTGGGAATAGTTGCGGGTGCGGGTGGCTTCATGCTCTCTGTTTCCCATGTTGGCCCATTGTTGCTGGGTGCGATCATTGGTGGTCTTCTGGCCTGAATGAAGGAAGAAGACTTTACAAGCAAGCGCAAGACCATGAAATTCTTGTTCAGGGGCGTGGCAAGCGTCGTCTTTCTTTTGGTCGTGGTCGGGCCGTTGCTAGATCGTGTTGTGTTCCCCGAACCCGAGGCCGGAACGGAGTTCATTCCGAAGGTCGGTCAAATCTTCCACAGCGAATCAGAGGGCTTCACACAGCGCATCATCCAACGCCAGCCAGGTCTGATCTGGTCAGAGCTGACCCTTCATCCGCATGCGCCAGGTCCGCCCCCTCACGTACACATCGCTTTTGCCGAGCGCTTCCGTGTGGAGCGAGGAACAGTGGCTCTCCTGGTCGAGGATGAAGTTGTTCAACTGCAGGCTGGCAAAGAGTACCTCGTTGCGCCTGGGGTTGTTCACCAGCCGTTTAACCCGACCGAGCAGGAAGCCGTTGTTTCGGGTCCTCTCACGACAGAGTATGCGCTACCTGAGCGATTCGGAATCTTTCTTTCCCAGGCTTACGGCTTTTTCGATGCTGCCCCGGAGAACCGTGAACCTCCCCGAGCCCTTCTGCAAATGTCCCGGTTCAGTCCGGCATACGATTCCTGGTTGGGGGGTCCTCCTGTGGCACTCCAGCGGGTCCTCTACTGGGTTCTTGGTCCCATCGCTCGGCTGCTCGGGTATCGTAGGTACTATCCCGAATATGCCCCTGAACACGTTGCGGAAGAATAGGCACACGGCCCAACATGGCTTTCCAGTTGAAAGGGTGAGATCCACATAGCGACCGATGTCCGCTCTGATCGAAGCATGGAGGCGTCAGCAGCTCAGGGAGCCTCCCTTTGTGCTTGATGCCGACCGAGACATCTTGTCTTCCGGTATGCGCACCGTCCAGTCACCTTCTACTACCGGCCATATCGAGGCATGCCAGCAGGAAATGAGTACCAGCCTATCTCGCCGCAATGGCAGTCTCGATTATCCGCTTGACCTTTCTCTGCTCCTCTAGAGAGAGATCAGACTCGTCAATCAAGTGAGCTAGCAGGGCTTCGGGAGCGCCTTTAAAGACCCGGTCCACAAACTCTCGGACCATCTCCTTGATGACACGCTCTCGCTTGTGCGTGGCTTTGTAGACGTAAGGTCGCCCCGCTTGTGACTTCTTGAGCTGCCCTTTCCCTTCCATGATTTTCATCATGGTCATCACGGTCGTGTAGGCGATTCTTCGCCGCTCTCTCAGGGTCTCATAGATGCCCCGGACCGTGGCGGTTTTCAGCTCCCAAACGATCTTGAGGATCTCAAGCTCGAATGGGGTCGGCGGACGTACCCTGCGCACTGTCTTTGCCATGTTCGTACTCTCGTCCTTATTTTCGGGAAAACCAAGAGTTTCCAGCTGTGCTCGACAAACCATCAAGAGAATTCGTCAATGCAACATACATCCGCCTGAAAGGCCCTCCAGCTCTAGGCTTCATTGCAAGCCGGACGGTACTGGGTGATCAGCCTTTTTCGAATGAACCGCCGCTGAGCTCGCGTTGATTGAGGGATGAGGTGAAAAGCGACGAGAATATGCTCCTCAGAACCCGCTTTTCCCAGCCAGCAGGGATACTTCGGGTCGGATCTGAATTTCCGGAGACGTGAGAGGTTGCCTGATTCACCGAAGTAGATGAGATCGGGTTCCAGTTGGCCTGGGACCAAAATGGCATAGACTCCTGCCCGATCGGGCGCAGCCCCCGTGCTAAGTGGTACTGGCCCATCGAAAAAATAGCGGTCGTATCGGAGACCCATCGAACTCAAGATGCTTTGGTGGCGTCCGTCTTTCGCGCCGCTGTTTTTAACTGCCGGCGGAGAGCTTTTCCTGAGTATACTCCCCTTGGAGTAGGGGAGTGTGACTTCCACGAAGGTCAAGAGCAAATGAGTCCCGACCTTCCGATCGGGGCTCATCAGGTGAAGAGGCTGAACCTCACGGCGAGTCGCGGAATGAAATGCACCGCGCCCTGGCGGAAAACCAGACCTACCAGGTGCTCTTCACAGGGTGGGGAAGTGAGGGAAGGCCAGGCCTTCCTCGAGAGTGGGTAACCCGCTACCGAGGAGGGGAAGCGGGAGGAGGAGAAAGCTCCCGCAGTCTTTCTAGTGTTTTCCAGGTTCCTGTGGAGTGATGTGCAGGCCATCCAGATGGTGAGCTTGCTTCCGCCGGGACCTGATCATCCCGTAGATAATAACAGCTATAAAGATAGCAGCGACAATAAGCGGTACTGTCATAGCGACCTCCCTGTTTACCTCCTATTACGGATCGTCTCCCCTGTTGTTCCAAGCAGGGTGCAAGAAAAAGGGCAGGGAAGTAGGCTCCCTGCCCTCGGATCAGCACTACTGCCCCTCTCTATCACTTCTCTCACTGCCGTTGCCTTTCGCCAGTGACGGGATTAGCATGGGGGGAAAGGAGCTCTCCGGGAACTCGCGATGATCGGGCAGACCATCTCCCACTTACCGACAGGAGAGAAAAGTCGTCGAACCCTGCGGCTATCATTGTTGCAATCGCCTACCCGGTTTTTCCAATCCCTGAGGGTGGAGTCCTGGTACGTAGATGATGTGCATATCACTCCGAGACCCGAGGAGGAGGCAGCAAAATGAAGATTGAAGAAACAACTTCAACAACGGTGGCCGAACTCTGGAGCCAGGTCGAGTCCCGAGTCGAGCAGGCCAGGTACCTGGAGGAAGCGGCTCAGGAGCTGGCTAGTGCCCTCAGCACACAATTCGAGGAGTCAGTGGTCATCGCTCGGGTCTTCGTTACGGCCCCATTTGGCGAGTTGCCATCAGCCAATCGGGCATTTGTCCAAAACCTGGCGGAGTCGGCTGGTGCCGGATCGGAACTGGAGACGGAAACGCCGGTACTTTCTCTGATTGGAACCCACGGTCAGGAAGAGGACTGGAGGGATCGCCGCAAATCCAAGGGCCACGTGGGAATCCCGCTTATTTCCTCGGCTTTCGTCGATGCGGTACCCATGATCTCCCGTCTGCTCCAGGAAATGGGTGTCCCCTTGGAGTGGGCCGACAGCCGGGATACTGGCATCATTATCGAGACGATTGGGCGTTCCGCCGGGCTGTTCTTCGTGGACAATGCTGCCCAATCAACCGATAGCCAAGGAAGAAAGATCATCGCGGCCCAGGACTTCGTCTCCGCCCACGACGTGAAGAGTGTCTTTGGCATTGGAGGAGCCTATGATGGTGGGGAGATGATTGTGATCGTGGTCTTTTGTCGCGACGCTTTTTCGAGAGGCACTGCGGAACAGTTTCTGGCACTGATGAACCTGTTCAAGAGCAAAACCCACGGCCTCGTCGAACCCACACAAATCTTCTCGTCCTAAAGAAGGGCAGCTCTTCGCTCTGTTCGGAGTCCACTCGGCGGTCAAATTGGGCACTACCCACTTACCTCAACCCTCAGAGCGTTGCTAGACGCGCCGGTGGAAGCCAGCCCAGTTGCCCCGGTATACTCACTCGAGTCGGAACAAAGGGTGTTTGTTGTTCTTATGGACCGTCGTAAGGACCTCCTATGATCTAACCGCGAGCCCAACAAAGGGAACGCTGGTTCATGACAGCGCGGAGGAGGATCACGAGAATGACGAATCAATGGGTATTCAAGAGCGAAACTTACGACAACTGCAACTGTTCCGTGAGCTGCGGCTGTCAATTCAACGAGCCCACGACACATGGCAATTGTCAGTTCGCCTACGTCGGCACCATCGTGGAAGGCCGTTTTAACGACACGCCGCTCGCGGGCCTGAATTGGGCGCTGCTTTGCATATTCCCCGGTGAGATCGCGGAGGGAAACGGTAAGCGCCAGATCGTGATCGACGAGCGGGCGGACGACGCTCAACGGATTGCTCTGGAAACGATCATCTCAGGCGAGGCGTGCAAACCTCTCAGCAATCATTTCTCTGTCTTCGGTTCCTTATGCACGGAGTTTTTCGCTACGCTCTTTGTGCCGATCGAACTTGAGGTGGACCTCGAGCGCAGAACAGCCAAGGTCGATATTCCGGGTGTCGTAAAGAGTGCCGGTAGGCCGATCATCAACGAGTTCAATGGCGAACCATTGCACATTGCAATCGCACGGCCGACAGGCAGTTTCGAGTTTACCTACGGCGAAATCGGACGAGGAACGACCACGGTGACTGGTGATCTAGAGATGGCGTTCGAAGATTCATGGGCGCTGTTCTGTCTCCACCACTACAATCAGGATGGGTTGATCCCGGAACGATCACGGCTCACAGCGTGGCTTGACCCATGAGTTCGGCCTAGAGGAGGACCGCCAGCTTGCGAAGAGTGGGTGCGGAGACTAGAAAGGCTCGTAGGAAGGATCGTGGCGATGGCTGATCAATGGCTATTCAAGAGCGAAACCTACGACAACTGCAATTGCGCCGTGAATTGTGGTTGCCAGTTCAATTTGCCGAGCACCCATGGATATTGTCAGTCGGCCTTCGTCGGTAACATTGTTGAAGGCCATTTCAACGATAAGCCGCTCGTGGGGCTGAATTGGGCGGGGCTATACAAGTGGCCTGGCGAAATCGCGGAGGGAAATGGCAAACGCCAGATCGTAATCGACGAACGTGCGGATGAAGCTCAACGGGCCGCACTTGAAACAATTGTCTCAGGCGGGGCATGCGAACCATTGAGCAATTTTTTCTCCATATTCGCGTCCACATGCTCGGAATTTTGCGAGACATTGTTCCTGCCGATTGGTCTCGAAGCGAACTTGGAACTGAGAACCGCAAAGGTTGATATCCCCGGCATCATGAGGAGCAACGGCAGACCGATAATCAACGAGTTTAATGGCCAACCGTTCCAAGTTGCGCTGGCACGTCCTAGTGGCAGTTTCGAGTTTACCTACGCAGAAATCGGGCTAGGTACGACCTCGGTGATGGGTGATATGGAGATGGCGTTCGAAGATTCGTGGGCGCATTTTTGTGTGCACCACCTCGATCAAAATGGGTTGATCCGCGAAAGATCAAGGCTCACAGCATGGCTTGGCGCATGAGTCTACGCTCCCGTGCATGACGGCAGTGGGGCAGAAGCGGACACCACATGACTAACGCCATGCTCATCCACATAGCAAAGGCATGCAGCGGACCCACGAAATGGCGCACCGCCGATGCCGGGCGTTAGGCTGCCGCAAACATCCAAGGTTCGGGCCTTTGCTAGACACAGGGGTTCTGATGGAACGAGGATCGTTGGGATGAAGACCATTGGCGTCTGCTTGTCTGGAGGTGGCCATCGCGCGATCGAGCTCAGGGACGCGCCTTTTTGCCAGCGGTCCCACATCAAGCTCTTCTGTGCTTCCGTGTAATAGATCCTCGTCCGATACTTCATTGGCAACATCCTCCTCTCTACAGCTTAGAGATTAGGGGTGTTGCATCGACCGATTGAATCCGCACCTAAAAGCGGACGTTCAAGCTTCCCCCAGAAACGACTACCGCAAACGGCCAAGAGCAGTCATTCCGCGCAGACCAAGCGGTCATGCGACCACGAAAAGCTTGTGGCTGAAAAGAATGGGTCGCCTTTTCGAGAAACAAGGACAAGGATGGCAGTTTCAAGCACACGACCAGCTTGGCAGCGAACGAGATTCCGAGTGTCAGCGGAAAAGGCGGATTGAATTCTGCCTATCCTTCCGATTTCTATATATGTCGTCCCCTGACATTGCCCTTCCAGAACCTTCCAGACCCAAAGATCTAGTATTGTCACATAGACTCCCCAGCAGTCTGGAGGCTCGTTGATAGGCCAGACCATCTCTTGAGGTGGTAGCAGTGGCGCACCATCGCCGTCGGCCTGGGACTCGAAAGTTGATCGTCGAGAGCCGGTCCTGGTGTCAGCTCTGGATGTAGGCTGCTGGCTTGACCTCGCCTCGAATGCCGCCGCATGTCTCCAAGTCGTATGGAGCCCACTCTTCGCGGACCCTTCAGCGATGCCCAGCGCCTGAGGACGGCGGCAAGATCACTGACCACAGCCTTCTAACGAATCTCACAATACGCCAGACAAATCAGGGGCTCAGAGGGACGGTTTCAAGAAGGGATCGGCCCTACGCTGCAGCCTCGCCCAAAGCCCTTCTGTGCGGATTGAGGGCATTCGAGAACAACCATGCCCGCAGGGCTCATCCCAAAGGCCACCTCCTCAATCTCCATCACTATCGCTGTCATCGTCATCATCGTCATCACCTTCATCATCATCATCATCATCATCATCGTCTCCGCATTCGTCGTCATCCTCACCCCGCAGCGCGGCGAGCGCCTCGCACGCATCGACAAAACCGAAGCCTGTCTGCTCATCGAAGCTGACGTCGAAGCCGGCAGTGAACGGGTCGTCCATGTCGGTGGCGGTGCTTCGGAGAAAGCTATGGATCTCGGCCGGGGTCAACCCTCCCCCCTCTTCGCTGCAATCGTCGTCCTCGTTGCAGGCTTCGAGGAGAAGCGCAGCAACGCCTGCTACGTGCGGAGCGGAGGCCGAAGTGCCGAAGAAGTTCGGGAACCCGTCGCCTTCCAGGTCAAGGGAGCTGGGAAAGAAAAAGGTCGTATTGCCACCGTCCGGCCCGGTGACCCCCGGCTTGACGCGAATCTCAGGCGCCGCCTTTACCGTGCCGTCCACGTTAAAGAGGATCGGCGTAGTGCCCGCCGATGAGAAGAACTCGATCAGCGGCGGATCGACGCCGAAGACCGGCGTTTCGGTATACCGCGCCGCACCGACGGCCTCGGCGCCGGCGGCATTGGAGTGGCCGTAGGTGGTACCGCTCATCGTATCAAACTCATTGACGGTCACCGAACTGCTCCCGAAGCGGACATACTTCAGCAGGTCGGTGCCACTTGCGCCGATAACGCCATCGTCGCCCAACTTGGCAAACTCGACGAGCATGAGGCAAAGCGGGAGCGGGCTCCCGCCACCGAGGGTGACCCCGGTAACCTCTACCGCGTCTCCCGTGCCGAAGATGTTGTCATCGACGCCGCCATTGATGACCCCCACGGGTACGCCGCCTACCTCCAGCATGATGTAGATATCGTAATCGGCTAAACTGCTGCCGCTAAAAGGTACGCCAGTGACCGAGAAGAACGACTCTGACCACTGGAAGGAAAGAATAATCGTCGAACCCCCCGGAAGGGTAAGACTCTGGCAGAAGTCACCTCCGCCGAAGTCATGCGCGATGCCCCCGAAGAAGGGCGGTGCAAAACCGGTCACCGGCGGGAAAGCCCCGAAGCCAAAGGAACCGTCCGCGGCAAAGGGGCTCTCGTAGGAGCGGCGGTCGTTGTTGCCGGCGGACGAGAAGTACGCGTTCCCCGCCCCCTCGACCACATCGACGGCCTGGGCGATGATGCCGTCCTGGAACATCGGCTCGGCAAAGTAGATGACGTCGTCCACTATGACGTCAGCCGGGTTTGGGGAAGGCACGCAGCCGGCCGCGGAGCCCGGAGGACATCCGGCCAGCTCTTCAATACCCAGGGCAAAGTCTGCCTGTCCGTTGAAGGCCGTGTGGAAGGAGAAGTTGCTACCCGGAGCCACGTCGAAGGCCAGTTGCATCATGGCGCGGCCTTCGTCCGTGCAGGGACCACCGCAAAATGCGGTATCATCGAGCACGCTAACCCCTGGTGGAAGGTCGCCGCTGGCCACGTCGGCAGCCGCACTACCTCCAATACCGCCCTGGTCGTAACTGTCTGAGAGAACGCCAAGGAGGATGCCGGAGCCATCGACCTCGAATTCACTTCGCGCCAGGTCGGAGCGCATTGCGGAATCGCCTCCGCTGGTGGTCAGGCCGACGTTGGTCGTTGCCAGCGAGGCTCGCGCGAATCGCAAACTGCTCAGGTCGTTCAGATCGTCGCAGGCCGAGATCGGAAGCCACCCGGAGCAGATGCGCCCAAAAGCCGCCGTCCCTTCCATGCCGAGTCTTTTCAGATCGGCTTCCAGGTCCGCCACATCGCCGGCAGCAACCGCATCAATGAGCACTTTGCCGTCCCGGACGGTTGGTGAAAGAGGTCGGAGGTCGCTCCTCAAGGTCTGTGCCGCCGATCCTCTAGCGAGAGCGAGCAGTTGCTGACTCACCTTGCTGTCCGACTTACTCTGGGCCAATGTGATCTGGGTGAATTGGGGCGTGAGCAGCAGAACCACCAAAGCGATTAGCCCTATGGCCCGCTGCCAGGTAAACAATTTTGGGTCATCCGGTAAATGGGGAGGTGGGAACGTGGTTCGGCGCTTTCCGGATCCCAAATCTGGTTCCCCGTTCGCTTGTCAATATAGTCGGCTGCAGTAGCAGAGGCCGTGGGAACTGTGGAAAACTCCGAGCGACATCGAACTGGGCCAGCAAGCCCGTGATACGGAGTTTTCCAAGCGCTGTGCGAACGGTGGAAAAACAACTGCGAGCACTTGCCAGTTCTCCTCCAGAACTAGTTGTTTTTCCACGGTTTGCATAGTGCGGCAGTTTCCACGGCCTGCCTTTGACTGGCGGCACCTCCCCATTTACCGGATGAACCACAATTTTGTCGTAAACATTGATCCCTCCCTCTTAGATTGGTAGTTGCAACCCGGTAACCCACCGGTACTGTCCCGGAAGCGGTGGAATGCTCAATCCCGAATTTTGCACCTTCGAGGACCATGCGATCCCCACCATACTCTGGGTGGTCAGAGGATATCCGCCGGATGAATCCGGCGTGCTTCCTCTCTCTTCCCGAAAGAGTGGAAGGGGTTCCTCTCGAAAGCTCAGGGCTCTTGGCAGCAGCACGCAGGCGTGTGCTCGGGGAAGTTGGTCCCATCCCTGAAATTAATCTTGTAACGCTGAACGCTCCCTCCCAACCAGACCGTCGAGCAGTACCGAACCTTATACGCCCCCAAAGGTGGATGTCAAGATCAATCTGTGACTACGAAAGCAGAGGTCGGCAAGGACAGCCCAGCAGTTTCTGAACTAAGACCTTAATTGACGGGTAAGAGAAGGTCAACAGCCGCGGCGCAGGATGCAGATCTCGTCTTCACCAGATTGGTGATGCTGAGCAGATCCGGCAGCCAGAATGTCCGCTGATCCAGCAGGTTGGTGACGAGCCGCGAGAGATTGCAACCAGAATGGGACTGACCCCAATCGAAGGGCTGCAGCTTATGTTTAGAGTAGGCACTTTGTGCCGACGGCCAGGGCCATAAACGGCTGTTTTTGGAACACCCCGTCTGCGACGAAAAGGCGCCTTCAGACAACAGCTATCTATAAATGCCCTTCCTTATAGACGTTCCGAATAGACGTTCCGACGTTCCGACGTTTCACTTTATTGAAATTCCGAGACTGTCGACACTTCCGGGGAGAATTTGAACGTCCGCTTTTAGGTGCGGATTCAATCGGTCGATGCAACACCCCTAATCTCTAAGCTGTAGAGAGGAGGATGTTGCCAATGAAGTATCGGACGAGGATCTATTACACGGAAGCACAGAAGAGCTTGATGTGGGACCGCTGGCAAAAAGGCGAGTCCCTGAGCTCGATCGCGCGGCTCTTTGACCGCCACCATTCCTCAATTGAGGGGATTCTGAAACAAACCGGTGGCATCCGGCCGCGGCCGCGGCGACGATCGCGGCTTGCGCTGAGGTTATCGGAACGCGAGGAGATCTCGCGCGGTGTGGTGGTCGGCTGCTCGATCCGTTCGATGGCAGGAAGGCTGGGTCGCGCACCGTCGACGGTGAGTCGCGAGCTACGGCGTAACGGCGGCCGGGAACGCTACCGTGCCAACCGGGCCGATCAAGCTGCCTGGGAGCGGGCACGCCGCCCGAAAATCTGTAAGCTGGTCCAGAATCGGGAACTCGCGCACAGCGTGGCCTTGAACCTGAAGAAGCTCTGGTCGCCGGAGCAGATTGCCGGGTGGCTTAAGCGCACGTATCCCGATCACAAGGACTTTCAGGTGTCAGACGAGACTATCTATAAAAGCCTCTTCATCCAGGCCCGCGGCGCTTTGAAGAAAGAGCTGTTGCAGCATCTGCGGCGTACCCGTGGGATGCGCCGCTCACGTCACCATACACAGAAGACGGAGGATCACGGACGGATCAAGGACACGGTATCGATCCGTGAGCGACCCGCCTCGGTGGAGGAGCGCGCCGTACCCGGTCATTGGGAAGGGGATCTGCTGATCGGATCAAAGCGCAGTCAAATCGCCACCCTGGTCGAACGTCAGACGCGCTACGTGATGTTGGTCAAAGTCAACAGCCAAGACACCGAAACGGTGATCAACGCCTTGATCAAACAAGCGCGCAAGTTACCGCGGGAACTGTACCAGTCACTCACCTGGGACCGGGGCAAGGAAATGGCCGATCACAAACGCTTCAGTCTCGATACGAACATAAAGGTCTACTTCTGCGATCCCCGAAGCCCCTGGCAGCGCGGCTCAAACGAAAACACCAACGGACTGCTCCGACAATACTTCCCGAAAGGAATGGATCTCTCAAACGTCGACCAAAACAGACTGGATGCCGTGGCAAGACAGCTAAACGAACGACCGAGAAAAACGTTAGACTACGAAACACCAGCCGAACGATTTAACCAATGTGTTGCGTCGATCGGTTGAAACCGCAGGCGAAAGCGGTCGTTCGATTTTGATCAAATCGGACGCTTATTGACACCGTATCGACGGTTCTCTGGGTATCCCTTTCTACGCGATTCTCGAATCGAGTGTCTCCACTTTGTATCCACCTACAAACGGATGGAAACGGATAGAAACGGATCAATTGAGGTGGCAACAATCCGTGTCATGTTTATGTTTTACCTAGGTTTGGACAGATTCGGATCAGTCACCCAACAGATTTAGGATCTGGTGCATCGGAACCCGAGTCGTCAGCGAAACCAAGTGGTGACTCAGCGTATCCTGACCAACGATAAGCAGACCAGAGAGTTTGGCCCGTTATGGGTCCAATAAGAATCACCCAGGCTTCCCAACCGCTACCTAGCGTTTCCCAATGTAACCGTGCGTGCCGCTAAGTTACTGGTTTTCCGGGTGGGGCTTGAACTCATAACCCGAAGATCTTGGGCGGCATTTTTCTTGTCTGAACCGAGCCCAACAAACGAAGGAGCGAAAAGCTGCCCTTGCCACTCCTTATGGCGACGCTGGTCATTAATGAGCTTCCCAGGTAATCCCAATTGTCAGGTGTGGGACTCAGCTCTTTGAGTAGCTGTTGAACTGATGGGCTAGCTTCTCATCAAGAAGGATCCTCTTAAGGACTCCAGCTCCGAACGGAAGGGCGTGGACGACGACATCGATAAGCTCATCCTCATCGGGCATTGCACCATCCACGATCTTGGCCTGCAATCTGCAGACTCTCTGAACCAATAACCAAACACGCGTCACGTCCGCAGACGATTCACAAGCGAAACAGCTTGCGTTGACCCAGGTCGGATTCGCTATCGACGAGTGCGCGTGAGGTCCAAAAAGAATCTGCAGGGCAATACCCAGATTCAGGCAGATCTGCTCGGCGTAGGGCGAGCGCCAAGCGTAGTAGAAGTACTCGAGCGCTCGGATGAGGCGACCTCCTGACTCGGTCTGCTCCCAGCACTTCTGTTCGTTCTCCCAGGCGCGTGCAAGTTCTCCAGCTACTATAGGAGTCACAGATGGACAGTTCCTCACAAGAAACTCTGTCTTCTCGTAGGCGTTAAAAGCAATCTCCGTATGCAGAGCCGAAGCGAATCCATCTGTAGACCAGATAGCACGACACATTCCAATGGGACTTACCATGGCGATGGTTAGCAGATTGTAGAAGCGATTCACGACCGAATGTGGGTCATCGCAATCGTCCAAGAAGAGCTTTTCAGTTGGGTCAAATCGTGCATAAACCTCGTATCCGAGAGGTTCTCCGTCGTCTATTCCGGTCACCGCACAGAGCCTCTTATAAAGGCGTCCCTCAACACTTCTATTAAGCGGCCCGAGTGTCAGCCCCGGTTCGAACGCAATCGATTTTGGACCGCAGGCCCAGCTAACCCCATGAAGGAGAGCAGCAAGGGAAGGCCCGGGAGATTTCACAGTTCTACTCCCGTTGTTTAGAGTAGGCACTACGTGCCGACGGCCCCTGGCCGTAAAAGGTAGTTTTGGGACGTGGCAGCCGAGGACGGAAAGGGAGGCTACTTGACACGCTTGCTGGTGGAGAGGAGCATCGCTGCCCATGAGCCGGTGGGGCGGTCCGATCGCCATCGCGGAGATCCTCTTGACGAGCAACAACTTCCAGCGCTACATCGCCTGGAAAGGGGGACAGGTGCGGCGGGCAGTCCACCACCATGTCTCCCGGATGCTGTCGTGCCGGACCGCGAAACTGGGGCTGCATTTGTTTGGGTGCTCCAACTGTCCTACCGTCAAGGTCGTACCCCACAGCTGCAAATCGGTCTTCTGTTCCAGCTGCGGGAAGGTCCGCACCGACCAGTGGTGCGACGAGCTCCTCTCGGATCTCCTGGAGGTGCCCTATCGGCACTTGGTCTTCACCCTGCCGTGGGAGCTGCGGCTGGTGATCCAGGACAACCGTCGGGTCCTGCTCAACGTGTTGTTTCGAGCCGCCGCGGATGCTGTCTTGAGTCTCAGCGGGCAGGGACCCACCCCACGAGGGCGCAAGAGCCAGCCCTGGCTGGCGGCCAGACGTCCAAGCCGGCGCTACTTGCCAGGCCTGATCATCGTCTTGCACACCTTCGGGTCCGACCTCAAATGGAACCCCCATCTCCATATGATCGTCACCGCCGGAGGGCTCAACGGCGCCGGCGATCGCTGGCAGGCCGCCCCCCAACGCTATCTCGTCCCGGCCCCCCTGCTGGCTACGGAGTGGAAGTTGAACGTCCTCCACGGAGTGCGCCGCGCTCACCAGTCCCAGCCCCTGGTGCGTCGCCGGCTTCGAAGCGACCCCCGACGCCGGATCGAGGTGGACAAGCTCTTGGGGCACATTCGCAAGAAGCGCTGGCATATCCTCATCGGTCCGTCGTTGAAAAGTGCCGACCAAGCCGTCCGTTACGCCTGCCGTTATACCAAGCGGCCCGTGATTGCCGAAGGGCGCATTATCAAGTTCGCTCAGGGCCACGTGACCTTTCGTTTCAAGGACTATCATCAGGACCGGAAGATCCGAGTCCGAAAACTCCCCGTGTTGACCTTCATTGACCGTTTGGTTCAACACCTGCCGGAGGTCGGGTTTCGACAAGTCCGTCACTATGGGTTATTCTCGAACATCAAACGCACCAAGCTCCTGAAGAGGGCTCGTCAACTTTTAGCCCAGAGGAAAAAACGCCGTTCCAAGCCCCAGACGTGGGAGCAGAGGCGCCAGGCAGCGGGGGACAGGAAGCCTCTTTCTTGCCCGCGATGTGGCCATCCGATGGAGCTTTGGTGCCTTTTATTCGGTTCATCCGGTAAATGGGGAGGTGCCGCCAGTCAAAGGCAGGCCGCGGAAACTGCCGCACTATGCAAACCGTGGAAAAACAAGTAGTTCTGGAGGAGAACTGGCAAGTGCTCGCAGTTGTTTTTCCACCGTTCGCACAGCGCTTGGAAAACTCCGTATCACGGGCTTGCTGGCCCAGTTCGATATCGCTCGGAGTTTTCCACAGTTCCCACGGCCCCTGCTACTGCAGCCGACTATATTGACAAGCGAACGGGGAACCAGATTTGGGATCCGGAAAGCGCCGAACCACGTTCCACCTCCCCATTTACCGGATGACCCTTTTATTCGGACCACCCCGTATGATCGCGCAACTGCTTGGGATCGAACCACAGACAAAGGTCCCTCCCAATCTCTTGCTGACTCGATCACAGGTCTTAGCTGTCATGATTTGACTATTACAGCTCGCTATCGAAATTCCGAGACTGTTAAGTCGAATCTCTTTCCAGTCAAGTCTAATATTGTCATTTTCGTTTACCTTTTGAATGTGGCGTACCTTTTGAATGTGGCGTACCTTTTGAGATTAGGTTCTCGCCTAGTCGACCCTCGGGTTCAGCAATGCGCGAGTGTGACAACCGCCCAATCGCCTCGAAAGGCTGTCTCCCAAATGTCTCCCACTGCGGTTCCTAATCTTTCCTAATGATTCGGTTTTCTGATTGGCGGAAAACCCGATTAACTGCTTGTGTTTCCTAACGTTTCCTAACGATTCGGCACTTTGATCTACGGCTCTGCAAAACCTCCATTCACCGGTTCGAGTCCGGTCGCCGCCTCCACTTTCCTTTTCGAACCTGTTGAATTCCATACACTTATGTATAACCAGGTACAAACAGCTCGTGGCTTGTTTTGTACTTGGTTGGTTGTAGATTCGAGAAATTTTCGAGAAATGGTTTCTACGGCTTGGGTGTTCCCACTTGTTCCGGTAATCCTGAACCACCCAAGATTCCTTGATGGACGTCGGGATAGGACGGCCGACACGCGGATTTTCAGGTCACAGCTCGGAAAAAGAAGAAGACGAGGAGTGAAGCCGATTTGCTCGTTTTCTCCTGAAAGCACGGGTCTTAGCCGTACAACCAGGTGCAAACAGATACAGTGACAATTGCATGGGCTTTGTAAGTCTTTGTAAGGAAATTGGCAAACATTTGGCAAAAACTCTCCCTTGATCTGTACGCCTTTGCAGAGCGAGAGCGACCTCGGCGTAACAGGCCCTTTGGAAGTCCACGATCTAAGGGAGTATGCACGCATCTAGAGGATTTTACTCCGTACTGATCCGCACAGATCCGGATTTAGGCAACACTTTCCGCACCCTATCCGCACCGAGAACCGCAGCTGCAAGCAACGCACCAAGCTGACGGTCGCCACACAGTCACTGGATACCCGTTTTGTGTCTGAAGGCTAAGACTATATCGCTCTTCTGTCGATATTGGAGCTCATGTCAAGAGGTGTGTAAATAGACTCAGGCGGCTTTCTCCTTCGACTCCTGGTTGACCAGGACTCCATTCACATACTTGGCTCCCTGATAGACATCTCTCATGAGCTCTGGAGCTTTGAGACGACGGAATCGTTTCTCGGCCACCAAGAGCATCTTCCAGATCACCGCCTGGGCGTTGTTCACCTTCTTGAAGCGCTTGGCCGCATCGGTTCGCAGCCGAAGTCCGGCGAACGGGGACTCCACTGGATTCGTGGTGCGCAGGTGTTGCCACTGCTGCTTCGGGTAGTTGTAAAAGCTCACCATCCGATCCCAGTCCTGGTCCAACAGATCGGCCGCCGGAGCCAAGCCTCTGCTTCGGCACCACTCCTGGAAAACCCGTTTGAGGCGTTCCGCTTCCTGACGGCTCTCAGCATAGGGGATCTGGCGCAGAATCAATAAGGCCGTGGGCTGCTCGCGTTTGGGCACCTTGGCCAGGATATTGACGATGCGGTGATTCCAGCAACGCTGCTCTTCCGCCTCGGGGTAGACGTTGCACAAGGCCCCCCAGATGCCGAGGGGGCCGTCGGCGATGACCAGACGAGGAGCATTCATCCCCCGCCGCTTCAAGTCGCGTAACACCTCTGACCAACTTTCCGTCGATTCCCGATAACCGCTCGTCACCGAAACCACCACCTTGCTGCCATCACTGAGCGCCGCAAGGACCACCAGCAGGACGGCCTTTTCCTTCTCCAGACCCGCTTTGACGTAGATTCCATCCGCCCATAAATAAACGACTTCCAGTTCCTCCAGGGGACGACTTTGCCAGACGGCCCATTCTTCTTGCCACTTCTCTTTCAGTCGGGCCACCGTGTTGGCCGACAAGGCCGCTTCTTCCCCTAAAAGCCCTCTTAATGCCAAGTCGAAATCGCCCTGAGCCAGGCCCTGCAAATACAGCTCTGGAATCAGGTCTCGGACTTGCTGCGTCCGTTTGGCAAACAGCGGCAGTACCCGGCTTTCAAAACGCTCTTCTAGATCTCGGACTCGAGGCCGTCGCACGGTGATCGTCCCGCTACTGAGGGTCAGTCGTCTGGCCTTGCCATAGCCGTTGCGGTATCCCGACGCTGGGTCCACTTTGCCTCGACGCTCACTCTTGTCTCGTCCCAGCAGCTCGGTCACCTCCTCCTCTAGTAGCTCCTGGACCCAAGACTGGACCTTCTCCCGCACCCAATCTTCCAGCTCCTGGAAACAGACTCTTGACTCCACAGTCCCCTCAATGTTCTTCTCTTTCATGCGGTGTGTACTCCTTCCTTTATGGGCCTTCCGGCCCTGGGTTTAGGTCAACCCGGAAGGATACTCACCGCCTCTGCTATTTACACACCTTTTGATGGTAGCTCCGATATTGTCAGTTGTGGGATGATATCATATGAGATATCATGGACTCGAGGAAGATTGCGGCGTTGCGACGGCGAATAGCGCAACTTCGTAGGGGAGCAGGCAATGTTAATCATCAGAAACTTGCTTCCGTAGCCAAGGCCTTGGGACGACGAAGGGACACATCACGAGGCAAGGAGCCCACTTTTGTGAGCAACAAGGAAGGCTGGTTACCGCTGAGCATACCTGATCACCCTGGGACGTTGAGGAAAGGTACTGTTTTCAATATTTTAGAAATTCTCGAAGATGATCTTCTCGCTTTGGAAGAAGAATCTTCTCATTGGGAGGGACAATGAGAAACGCGGTAATTGATGAGAAAGTCAAAGAGATTCTGCAGCGGCCTTATTCTAGGGTCTTGATACCTGACGAAGATGGCGGATTTACGGCGGAGATTCTAGAGTTTCGTGGTTGCTTCTCAGAGGGAGATTCTACTGAGGAAGCTTATCGAAATCTGGAGGAAGCGGCGTTCAATTGGGTAAAGGCCACACTTGAACAAGGCACCGAAGTGCCGCAGCCGTCTTCCACTCACGGCTTTCAGGGCAAGGTAGCTCTTCGCTTACCCAAGAGTCTTCACCGACAGGCTGCCAAGCTAGCCAATCGCGATGGGGTGAGTTTGAACCAGTTCATTGTGTCAGCTGTAGCCACCAGAGTTGGCGCCGAGGGCGCATTCGACTGGGTTCTACAGAACAGACTGGAGCAATCGAGAATCCATTTCCTTGAGGCATCTTCTATTACCCCTCAGTGGACGGCTTTCTCTTTTCGTTTAGCTTGGAGTTCTGTTGTCCGTATCACTGCGAACCCACTTAGCACCATCTCAATGGAAATCGCAGAGGGAGAATCAATATGGCAGAAGCAAAGCAATACGTTTTTACCTACAGAGAAGTGGCTGAGCAGCTGGTAAAGAGCGTGGATATCCAGGAAGGCTACTGGGGAGTCTACTTCGAGTTCGGGCTGAAGGCGGCGAACGTTGGTGGCCCGGATGACTTAATCCCAGCTGCAGTCCTACCAGTTTTGAAAGTAGGGATTCAGCGATTCGACGAGCCCAACAACCTCACGGTTGATGCCAAAGAAGTGAATCCGTCAAGAAAGAAGCCTGCAAAACCGTGATGGTTAGGCGTTGTCGAATCACCGGACTGAAGCCCTTCATTCCCCTCTTCAGACGAACACGGGATGGCTAGCTTAGGGGCCACGATGCTAGACGAGAGGAGGCGTTTCGGGCAATCGATTCCGCCGAGCCCTTTCTTTGCTTCTATCTCACCTGGCTCGATAGACAGTAAGACCGACGCTTGGAAGGCGCTGCAGCTGACGGCCAGCAAGCGCGCTCCATTCGAGGTTTGGTAGGATTCGAGCGTTGATCTTGGGTGCCAAGGCGCCCTGTTGGGAGTGGCTGAGCGCCCACGCCTTCATACGTGCAGGAGTAACTTGGAAAAGAAGGTAATCCGATCGACATCCCTCGCCTCAGCTGACTGCCCGGACGTGCTGCTTCGGACTACATCCACTACGCGTCTGCTTTTCCGGCCTCAGCTTGTTGACAATCCGAACGACCACTCTGCAGCTGTTCATGGGATTTTCCTCTACCAGCGGAAGGGCTTAAAGGACCAGTGGGAAGACACTGTGTCAATACCTCTGTCCAACTTGAAGAAGGGCGAGGGTGTCCGCCTGGACCTGAGGGCTGCTGAGGTCCTTACCCTTTTCAGGGAGCTTACCGAACTGTACAAATTCCACGTCCGAGATGGCATCCCTCTCGGGGAGACGGAGTTGGTGCGTGCAGATTCTGTCATCACGCAACTCGCAACAGTACCTCGCAATCAACTGCGTTCGTTCCTGTCGGCGAACCGTGCGGTCGGAGAGAAGCTCCTAGGGAACCTTCTTTCCTGGGCAGCAGGTCTGGCTTCTCCCGAGCTATTAGTGCCGCATCTAGTCTCCATGGAGTCGAGCGTGCTCAAAGGTCTCAACGCTGCCATTGGCCTTGAAAGCTTGAGGCGAGCGCTCAAGGCGTGGGATGAGAACGCCGGTTCGACCGACGAAGGGTTCTGGCAGACGACTCTGACAGACCACTCATTTGTTCTTGAGCAGGTGTTCTCCTGGCCGATGACCATCGTCAAGGGAAAAGCCTACGTAGGCGGAAAGTCGGTTCTAAATGAGGGAGGCAATATTGTCGACTTTCTCGTCAAGAACTACCTGACGAACAACGCCGCACTCGTTGAAATCAAGACGCCGGCAACGCGACTGTTGGGGAGACAGTATCGGGACGGCATCTTCAATCCCTCCCAGGAACTTACCGGGGCTGTGATGCAGGTACTCAACTACAGATTCAGCTTAACAGTCTCGGAATTTCAATCAAGTGAGCTGTTCTCTGAGACCGCCCTTTCGTCACAGCCGGGGTGTCCCGAAACAGCCTTTTACGGCCTTGGCCGTCGGCACGAAGTGCCTACTTAAAGAGAGAGTATTACTCACTACAGCATGGACTACCTGGTGGCCTAGCAGCCCGTGGTGCGTGCGCTTTCCCTGGTGTACATGCTGTCGCCACTACCCCGGCGCAGCGACTGGGTGCCTACTTCGCTCACTTCCCCAGCCCTATCAGCCTTCCCCGGTCTAGGAGCCGGGTCGGCCTGCGCATCGTCCTTTTCGAGGCTTGCTCAGCGTTCACTCGCGTTACGGCCTGCACACTTGCGCGGTCACCAATTCGTGACTCGCTTCACCAGAGGCTTCAACCATTTCGTTACCTCCATAGTTGCTCCGGTTGCTTCCGGCTGGAGCGGTTGCCGGGTGGGGCTTTCACCCACTGGGAAAGCGCCGCCTTTGCACGGCGCACCCTAAAAGCGGACATTCAGGTCTTCCCCGAAAACGTCGAATGAACTAGTGCTAACGGCTAGAAGCGGACATCCGATTTTCCCCGTAAGACGCACGTTGCCTAGCTCGGGCTAGTCTCTTTCGTTTGTAAGGGGTGATGTCGGTGGTCAGGGACCTTCCCTACAGGGATTTCTACACGACCAATCACGATTCCCGCAAACGAATGGCACAAGTCCCCTTGATCATTGAATTCTTGCTTGATTCGTTTCGCGTTCGTTCCTCGTTCGTTTGCCAGTTTTCCGGATTCGTTGTCCCTCTGCAGCGATTCGTTTGAGTCGTGCTCTTCTCTGCGTCAGACCCCAGCTCGACGCCTCATCGGATGAGCTCCAGGTTCCTCCTCCTTCACCAAACGTTCACCCAGTAGAATCGCGTTGGTTAAGCGGGACCAGAAAGAGGGGGTGAGGATGGCTGGAAGAAAAGGGAAATCTGGACCGCCCGGCAAAAGGGATTTCCTGCCTCACTGCCCGCATGGAGAACAATTCCCGGAAAGCGCCGCTTACATTCTATTGAAACGGATTGACTTATGTCAGAATGGTGAGCTAAGATCACTGGTAGGATGTGGGCGGGTTACACGTAGGTTAGGGTGGGGATAGCCGGTTGAAACAAGGCGGTTACCGACAACTAGGCAGGCCCCGCCGTTGCCTCTCGCGGTAAGCCCGCTGGCGGACCCAGCGATGAGTTTTCGTTCGGCTTCGCTGGTAGCGACGGCTGGCTTCAGGCAGCTGTCTCCGGTGCCTGTGCTTCCGTCACTGTGGATTAGAGCAACGTGTCTTCGATCCTAGAAGCGGCAGATCCAAAGCAAGTCCTCGGTAGCTGGTCAGCAACACAGGAGCGATTTCGTGACGAGGATCCGAAGAGACCCTGTACCCAGGGAAATCGACCGGGGGATTGCCCCTGGCTGGGGATACGGGCGCTGTTCTGGCATCTGGAGAACGTTCCTGCGTCGGAGCTAGGAGCCTGACAATGAAAAAACATCAGCAGCTTGGTGCCGGCCGGCAATTCTTGCCGAAGCGACGGGCACAGCTACCGAGTCGCCGCACCTTTGTGACTTCATCCCTGGGACTTGCTGCAGGAGCGGCTTGGAATCCCGCCGTCAGCTCAGCAGGAAGACCAACCCCCCTGGCCAAGCCCTCGGAGACTGCCGACTCTTCCCTGAAGATCATCGATATTGAAGTCCATGAGGTCACACTGGAGTACCAGGATTGGATTGCATATCAGCTCAATCACTACTACGGTCCCACCAAACGGACTGTCTATGTCGCCCACACCAACACGGGACTGGAGGGCCTGGGCGAAGGTGACCCGGAGCCAGCGCAGGTCATAGAAAAATATATAGGTACCAACCCCTTTGACTGGGTTGGAGACGAGACCTCCCTGCCGTTGGCCATGGCCATGTACGATCTGATGGGCAAGACAGCGGGTGTGCCCGTCTACAAGCTGTTTGGCCAGAAACGTCGATCCTGGATCCCCGTCGCAAGCTGGACCGTCTCCACGCACCCGACCAGGATGGCGGAGGCCGTTCAGAGATACTCCACCCAAGGCTTCACCTGGATGAAGTTTCATCCTTCTCCCTTTGAGAACCTGTTTGACCAGATAGAGGCGATGGAAGCCGTGGCCCCCGAGGGTTTCAGGCTCCATCTCGACTTCACTCAAGGGGGGACCGACGACGATATGGAGGATCTTCTGGAAAGACTCTCAGCCTCTCCGATTGTGGGTTGCTTTGAGGACCCGCTCCCCGTTCGAAACCTAAGTGCCTATGTCAGTTTGCGGAAGCGGTCGCGGCTTCCGATCGTTCAACATGCCACTCCCATGACAAAGACCCACGAGGTTCTGATGGGCGTTGCTGACATCTACATGTTGGGTCATTACAAGATCGGGCAGGTCATGCGTCGTGCCGGCTTGTTTGAAGCGGCCGATGCTTCCTTCATGGTTCAGAATGTCGGTGGCCACATCACGCGGGCCATGACGACCCACATGCAAGCAGTCTTTCCTACCGCGGATTTTCACTTTATTTGCGATGCGGAGACCTGGAAATCGGATGTAGTGAAGAAAGGACCAGAGCCTATTAATGGTTTCCTTCGTGTGCCTGAGGCCCCTGGCCTGGGTGTGACGCTCGATCGTCAGGCTCTGGCGCGACAGAAGAGCCTCCAGCTTCCCGAGCAGCCTCGCTGGATTATCAAGTCTCAGTTCAAGAACGGAACCAAGATGTACAATATCGCGGATCCCAAGCGCTCGCTGTTCATGGTGAGGCCGGACCGCGTTTCCCACCGACTGAGTCCAATGAGCTACAGCTGGCCCATCTCAACCGAATACTGGGACGATGATGGCTCGTCAGCCTACCAGGAAATGCTTGAACGGATCGAACGGGAAGGCATGGTACTGGAGAGGTAGATCAACGTGGCCAGGATAAGGAGGACTGCGATGTTATTGGGAAGACAGATATTGCCGCCGCTGTTGTGCGTTTTCTTGATGCTGGTCCCCGGGTGGGCCAGGGGAAAGCTTTTCGTGCTGACGGGCGGATCCGAGATCCGACAGTACAATCTGGACCGGCACGGTGCCATGGCGTTGGACGTGACCTACACCAAGGAGAGCCTCCCGGGGACCTTCCCGTTGGATGGCTTCGACGTGGCTGCGGGGAACGTCTTGCGATGCTATGGCCGAAGCCAGGAGCAGAAAGGACGATTGCTCTACAACCAGTTCTCGAATCGACTCGAGCCCTACACCGGTCCTCCCAGGGAGGGAGTGGAGATCCTGGAGGAGGTCCGGCCGGAAGAAGACTATCGGGAGGCTACAGGCACTAAGTACCGAGACATCTTTCCCCTGGAGGGGCACTTCTTCGGTCTCGCTTCGGAGGGCATAGACCAGCTGGCGAAGTCGGGCGAAAGCGTGACCTCGAAAACGGAGCTCTCTTTTGGGGGTAGTCGTCTGAAGGCTGCCGCAGTGAGTCCCTGGGGAGAGGTCTTCATTAGTGACGCGGCCGGGAATCGCATTCTCAGGGCCCGGCTCCGAGGCGTTACCTTGGTTTCCAGCGGGGAGATACGCAACGACAATCTGGACTCCCCCGGAGAGCTGGTCTTCAGTGCGCGAGGCGAACTGTTTGTCGCCGCCCGGACCGGGGTACTGCGTTTTGATTTCAGGCCTTCCCGGGGGATCGAGATCCAGGATCTGAGCTGGAAGGATGATTGGCGGGCCTCTTTCAAAGAGCGCCTGGAAGTGGGGAAGACGGGGGCTCTGGATGTGGCCTTGGCGCTTCCCTTCGGAGTGGTCGTCTCGGAGAAGACCAAACCCATAGTGAGGCTCAGCGACGAGAAGGCCGGAGACCATCACGGGATCAGCCAGTCCATCTTCCTGTATCCCAACAACGTAGCCGGCGAAATCCAGGCCAATTCGGAAGCCGCTGTGGTGGCCCTCGTCCAGTATGATCCCGGGGGACATACCAGTATTCACGCACACTCGGAGACCGAGCAAGCCTTCTTCATGCTGGAGGGTAAAGCCGTTTTCCAGGTGGGCGAGATCGAGGTCGAGGTGGGTCCCGGCGATCTGGTCATGGCCAATCGGCACGTGAAGCACGGCTACAGAGTCCTGGGGGACAAGCCCATCAGGTTCATGCAGATCGAGTGGGTCGGTATCGAATAAACCGAGGGTGGTCCGCAACCTCCGAACCTTCCGTCCGATGGGCTCAGGGCTCAATCAGCTCACCGGCCCGGACCGTCGCCACCGGTTTCCAGAGCACCCCTTCTCGGCCGTTTCCCGAGGTATCCCTGAGGATCCGAGTCTTGAGGTCCGGCTCCAGTACGGAAAAGTCGGCACAGGCTCCGGGCTTCAGCGTCGCCGTCTCCCCGATCAAACCCAAGACCTCCGCAGGCCGGGAGGAAACCGCAGCCCACACCTCTTCCTCCGGCATCCCGATCGCCAGCATCTTGGACAGGGTGTGGGGGAGATCGTGCGGGGGACGGGTTCCCCGGTGTCGGGCGTATTGGTCGGTGGAGATGGTGTCGGGTGGGAATCCGTCTGCCAATGCGACCTCCGCTACCCCGAAGTCGAAGGACGCCATGCCGTGTCCCAGGTCGAACAGGACTCCCCGCGAGCGAGCCTCGTGGACGGCAGGATGGACCCGGGTATGCTCGATTATCGTCGTCGGACCGGGACGGTAGCAGTAGGTAACAACATCGCCCGGACGCAGCAAAGCCAGCTGCTTTTCCAGGGACCAGTCTGCGGGATCGCGCAAGCCGTAGAGAATGGGCCGGGAAGTCTCATCCGCCACTATGAGCCCTCGCTCCATGACGGTGCGAGGCTCGGTCTGGCCGCAGGCGAAGCGACTGCTGTTGAGCGCGATTCCCCAGATCAACTCTCCACCCCTTCGGATCGCCGTCACACACTTCTCCACGTCCACGTCTTCGAGCCGCTCAAAGCAGCCGCCAGCCATCGACTCACCTCTGGCAGACAGGTTGATCGCCAGACGAACCCGGGTTCTGGAGGCCGCTAGGGTGTTTTCGCGATAGTCTTCCCAGTTGTCCGCGCCCGCATCTCCCTGAGAAAGGACCGTGGTCACGCCGCGTGGTAGGAAATCGGTGTCGGGATCGACTCCGAACTTGGATACGCCGGCTCGACCGGGGTGAGCGTGCAGGTCGACCAGACCCGGCAGGAGCAGGCCACCGGGGTAATCCCGGGTCTGGAGGCTGGGGCCTCGTAGGTCCGGTCCTACACCCGCGATGCGTCCTGCGCGTACCGCCACCGCACCCGCCTGATCCAGGCCAGAGCCCGAACAGACCAAACGTCCGGCACGGATCAACAGGTCCAACTTTTCCGCTTGCTTCAAACTCCCGACCCGATGTTCAGACCCGTCGCATTGGCTGCCTGCATCAAGGCTCTCGGGTCTCTGCCCAACCCAATGCTAGTGACGTCCACAATGGACTTGCCTCCCCAGCTTTTGAAATGTAGGACTTCTTTGACGGCCAGGTCGATGTCCGTCAGGACCCAATTTTCTCGGTTCATCGCGTGACCAGTCCGGATCACACCGAGATTCTTCAAAGACATCGGGTCAACAGATGCTGTTGGCCTGCCCAATGCCTTCTCACGCTCTACAACCCTTCTCAGTCCAGCTCTGACACGCTCTGCGATGATATCTCACTCGAGCTGCGCCACAGCCGAAATGATGGTGAAGAGGGCACTGCCGAGCGGGCTGGAAGTGTCGATGTTCTCCTGATAACTGACGAAGTCAATCCCCAGATTCCGAAACTTCCCAAGGGCCAGGATCAAGTGCTTGGTAGACCTGGCAAAACGATCGAAGCACCAGACCAGGATCCCGTCAAAGCGTCGTTTCTTGGCATCGTCCATCAGCTGGTCAAGAGCTGGCCGAGAGGTCTTGGTCCCACTGATCCCGCTGTCACAGTACTCCTTGTAGATCGACCAACCTCGATCGGACGCATAGCGTCTTAGATCCAGCAGTTGGTTATCTGTGCTTTGATCCAACGGCACGATCCTGTTGCCGAACGCGAGCCATTTTCTTCAGGAAGATGCGCCGGACGAAATCGCTCAGGCCTTACGCCAAGCATTCCCCCCCCGACGAGTAGGCCAGCTGAGGCTAGACATCGCACGCGGTGCGAGATTTCTTGGGAATGGGTCGCTTACGCAGTAACCGGGGGAGACCTGTTCCAATGCGTGACAGAAAATCTGTACTACTTACAATCGGATGGACGTCTCCGAGGGACAATCATCTTCAAAACAACGATTTAATTGGAGATTCTCTATTTCGACCTAGTGCAGGGATATCCCCTTTAACTCGCTGCCTTCGCACGCCGCTTATGACCAAACCGTTAGGCGGAACCCCAGCCGCTAGTAGAGCGTAAATAAAACCTTTAAAATCACACCCAGAGGAGGATTGAGACCTATGAGTAATGCACCGACCGATGTGGGCGATTATGACGCGATCGCCAAGACCGTCCAGCACTATATCGATGGAGCCAAGTCTGGCAGAGGCACCGACATGAAGCCCGCCTTTCACAAGGACGCAACGATCTTCGGCTATACCGGTACCGACCTGTTCGCCGGCCCCATCCAGCAGCTCTTTGACTGGAATGACCAGAACGGTCCGGCGACGGGACTCCAAGCGCGGATCGCCAGCATCGACATCATAGACACGATCGCCACCGTGCGGCTGGAACTCGACAACTGGACCGGCAGCCGGTTCACCGACCTGTTCACGATGCTCAAAGTCGACGGGGAGTGGAAGATCATGAACAAGGTCTTCCATCTACACCCCTGAGGGAATCAGCGAGCGAAGCGGCCGGGAGAGCGGACGGGCGGCCTCAATGGGATAGCGGTCTATGTGCTCTCCCCTCCCCTGCTCCAAGAGACGAGAGCCCTTGAGGTGACCTCTCCACCGCCTGAAGGCGGTGGATTCGACCTGCGACTAAAGTCGCCTAAAGACCTCGCCTCCGATGCAGGCGACTCGCTTGATCGCCTGTCTCACTCGGCTCGGCGCCCACTTCCCTGACTCGCCCAGCAAGCCGTACTCTAGCCTCTTACCTTCCCTACGCACACCGGCTTGCTGTCACAAGCCTCCTGAAGGCTTCGCCTAAAGGCGAGGGGGTTCACCCATCCCCGAGTGGGACCCTAAGCCAGCGCCCTGACACGAGCTCTTAGCGGATAGTATTTTCCGTTTCGCGTCATGGCCCCTTGTAGCAACTGCCCGAAATCTGTCAAGGACGGGCTTGTCCGGTCAGCATCGCTTCGCAATTGGGGATTGTGGGGCTTCAGAGAGGGAGACTTTCCGGGCGATAGCGATAAGGTCGGGATGGGCTTGTTCCTGAATCTCGCCTTTATTCAACCCCGCCTGAACCCGCTGGCGCAACTCGAGCCCTGCAGTAGGGTAGGGGACGGAAGGCCTTCGGGGCCTTGCTAATTTGAGGTTGCAGCCTGCAATCTCAAGCCGGGCAGGAGGAGAAAGTAGAGTGCCGGAATGGTGGCCCGTTGTCTTCGGCTGGCCGAGCGTAGTCGCTTCAATCGCCGTGTATGCAGCTGCCTTTCTGGCCAGGCGCCCGTGGCTGGCCGTCGTGGGTGCCGCCCTGTCGGCTCCGTTTTGTCTGTTCGTCAGTGGCTATCCGAAGGTCGGTTTGCTGGGTTTGACGGCACTTGTGTCGAACTGCGGGGCCGCTTGGGCGCTAAGTCGCCGTCAGAGACGGGTTGCTGGGATCCTCTTGTTGCCTTTTCTATTGGTCGCCGCTTTTGTAGGGTACGCCGTGTTCTCCGAGTAGCGCCAGACCTGTGGCGTCCTCACCTCCTGGCATAGGAGGAGGCAAAGGCAATTCAAAAGAATGGCTGGATAGGGGTGGCGAAGATTCTATTTTAGCCACCCTGTTTCTTGGGTGGTTTGGGGGGGGCGGGTTGAACCTCGGCCTGGCTGTAGTAGCCGAGATCTGACTGTACGAACAGTGTCAGAGTAGATTATCCCTGAACGACCGCTTTCGCCTGAGGGTGTGTGAAAAGTCCAAAACCTCTTTGATTTAGGGGTCTCTTTACCCTTCCTACGACGGAGATCGTGGCTTGCACGCGATCCTACGAAGTCAAAATTTCAAATCCGAAATCATGAATGACTTTTCACACAGCCTCGCCTAAAAGCGGTCATTCAGATTCTCCCCGGAAACGTCGAATGAACTACGCTGAGATTGCAGAAAACCAGAGGCTCCTTCCGCTCTGGAAATGCCTTCCAGCCCTAGCAGCCCGTGGTGGAAGTACCTAAATTTGACCGGGAAGGGATTCCGGTCGGCGACGAGTGAACGAGATCTGCATCCGGAATTTTCCCAAGAAGGTTCCCACAATCTCGCCGATCAGCTGTTTGGTGGCGTTAACGAGGCCGAACACCAGCAACATGGCCCGAAGAACCTGGGCCTGCAGGCCCCGAGGAGTCCCGGCACCGAGTTGCTTGCGCAGAAGCATCCCCAGATTGAAGGCACCGGCCTGAATCAGGAGTCGTTTAAGGACGTTCGAGTGCCCTCGGACCTCGGTCCGACGCAGTCCTCCGGTGCGGTAAAGATGGGCAAAAGGTCTCTCCAGTCGTTCCCCCCTCATTCGCAGTAGTCGACGTCCGCGCGCTCCACGAACCCTCCGCCGATTCGCGTAAACGGCATCCCGGCCTTCGAGATCGCCTTTCCACTTCCGGCGTCCTCGATCCGGCTCGGACACATAGCTCCGTAGGTCCCGAGCTTTGAAGTCCTTCATCGTCGCCGTACTGTGATACCCCTTATCGGCCACCACCTCCTGGATTGCTCCGTCCTGAGGCATCACCTGCTCGAGGTTCTCGGCCGCTTCGATCAGCGTCTGGACCATCGTCGTCGTATCTCCCTGGTCCGCTCCCTGAACCGTGACCGCGACAATCGCTCCCGTCTCCAGATCCACCGCGTGTTCCGCTTTGTGTGCCAGATGCGTGCGCCCATCCTTCATCTTGGTGATGCGAGCATCCGGATCGTGCGGGTGTTTCCACTCTTGGTTGGATCCTTTCTTCTGGCGCTTGCGGTCCAACTTCACCAGCTCTTGCCGGGTCGGCGTTTCGATTCCAGACGCTTGAGCCAGCCCTCTCAGAAACTCCTCGTACCCTTCCCCGCTCTCCCGTCGAACGATGCTGCGCAGCGCGGCATTGGCTTCCAGCGTGGTCGCATCGATGCCCAGCGTCTTTCCCTTCAGCAGTCCCGCTTCGCCGACCCGCTGCAGTACCCAGTCGAAGACCGCGGCATGGGTCTCGACATCGATCAGTCGCCGCGTTCTGGAAAGGGTGGAGTGATCCGGCGGAGATTCACTCAACTTCAGTCCCAGAAACTCGCGCAGCCCCAGCGAATCGGCCGCCCGCCACGCGATTCCTCTCTCCGAACCCAGGCCTTCGAAATAGCCCACCAGCAGCAGCCGAAAGTACGCACCCGGTTCCAGACTCGGCCGCCCCCTCCGCGGGGCATAGAATTTGGCGCACCGTTGCTCGACGAAATCGTCAAACTGATTCTTCTTCAGAAGTTCCTCTAAGGCCACCTAGAACGGGTGTCCCGGAGGAACTGGCATCTCGCTGGTGGCCACCCATAAATCCTTTTGATGTCGCCGCTTCTTCTTCCCCATTGCCATGAGCCCATTTTATTGCCTGCACCTGACTAACGATCAGCGACTTTCACCACGGGCTGCTAGGCAAGTGGTGAAGAGTATCAACTCGCTAACCGACCATGTTCAGCTGTTGGCGGGAAGTAATGTTCAGATCACACAATCGGATGATGGCAAAATCGCTATTTCTGCTGTTGGCGGCAGCGATGGGGCCCAGGGACCACCGGGATCCCAGGGACCCAAGGGCGACCCGGGCCCACGAGGGCCCCAGGGACTAACTGGCCTGACGGGAGCCGTAGGCTCCGCAGGCCGACAGGGTTCCCAAGGACCACCCGGAGGTGCGTTCGCATTGCCGTATGAGGATAGCGTCAACAGCGGTAGCGACGCATTCGCTCTGACGAATCAGGGTGACGGCGTAGCGATTTTTGGAACTGCAAAGGGCACGGGTCCCGCGATTTTCGGAAAAGCGGAGGGCAGTGGCCCGGCAATTGTGGCCGAGGCGATCGACCAATCTGGCCTTCTCGCAGTCACAAGCGGCAGCGGCACGGCGGTGGACGGATTTGCAGACGGCGATGGCGTAGCGGTTTTTGGAACGGCGAGGGGCACGGGTCCTGCGGTTTTCGCAAAGGCGGAGGGCGGTGGCCCGGCGATTGTGGCCGAGGCGATCGACAACTCGGCCCTGCGATCATTGACATTTGGGAGCGGCACCGCCGTTGAAGCGATTGCGGAGGGTAGCGGCCGAGGCCTTCTTGCAGAAGCTAGAGGAGGTGGCAGTGCGGCAGAATTTATTGGCGACGTTGGCATCAATGGAAGTCTCGTAAAATCCGCTGGGTCTTTCAAAATCGATCATCCTTTGGACCCAGCCACCAGGTACCTCTATCACTCCTTCGTGGAAAGCCCTGACATGATGAACGTCTATAATGGCAATGTCACACTCGATTCTACAGGTGAGGCCTGGGTGGAACTGCCCGAGTGGTTTGAAGCCTTAAACCGGGATTTCCGTTATCAACTGACTCCCATTGGAGCACCGGCGCCATACCTCTACATCGCCGAGAAAATCGCCGGCAATCGCTTTAAGATCGCCGGTGGGCAGTCAGGGAGTGAGGTCTCCTGGCAGGTCACCGGTATCCGCCAGGACCCTTACGCCAACGCGCACCGGGTCCCCATCGAAAGAGACAAGCCCGAAGCCGAGCAAGGTTTCTACTTACATCCCGAGCTTTACAGAGAGCCGGAGACCCGCAGCCTCGAGTGGGGGCGGGACCCTGAGAGAATGCGCCGACTGAAGAGGCTGGGGTCAGCTAGGCGAGCTGAAACCCAATAAATTTTGGTTCATCCGGTAAATGGGGAGGTGCCGCCAGTCAAAGGCAGGCCGCGGAAACTGCCGCACTATGCAAACCGTGGAAAAACAAGTAGTTCTGGAGGAGAACTGGCAAGTGCTCGCAGTTGTTTTTCCACCGTTCGCACAGCGCTTGGAAAACTCCGTATCACGGGCTTGCTGGCCCAGTTCGATATCGCTCGGAGTTTTCCACAGTTCCCACGGCCCCTGCTACTGCAGCCGACTATATTGACAAGCGAACGGGGAACCAGATTTGGGATCCGGAAAGCGCCGAACCACGTTCCACCTCCCCATTTACCGGATGACCCTAAATTTTGCTCTCACACTCAGGCGGCCGGTGCCAGCGAAGGAGTAATTTCACCCACCGTATGGTAGGGAGAATGGTCCCATCTATCTTTCGGATTAATCAGAAATGCCTGGCGGAAGAGCTCGTCCAGATCCCGTCTCACTTTGGAGCAGGCCACGCTTTCTCAAGAGAAGCCGTGCGAAGGCGATTTGGTTGGATAAGGACCGCTGATAATCGCAGCTTTCAACTTGTCTGCTCTGGCGGGGAGTGCGGCCCCCGCTGTACACCAGGAATCGGTTGCGCACGAAGCTTGGGAACAGGGCATTGAGCCAGATGGAGCTACGCAGTGTTTGTCCGGTCTCCGGGTTGCTCAGACTAAAGCCAGCCATCGCGGTAAAACCCAACACCGAGTTGTTTTGCACCAGCACATTCGCCGGCACCCGGCCGTTTGCGGGAGTTAATTCGACGTTTCCGCGGAAAACTTGAATGACCGCTTTTAGGTGCCGATTCAACCGGTCAACGCAACACCCGTATTAAGCCGTTCAGCTAGAACGCGTCAGCGTCGGAGGAGGCAAGTGGTTTGATGGCCCGAATCGCAACCGCGTAACTCATTGTACCTCAATGGCATGCACATGGGAGCCAGGCGTCCTCGCCGCTTTCTCTTTGGTTTCAACCGTTTACGCTTCGCCTTCTTCCTCCGCGCAAGTGTTGCGTCGATCGGTTGAATTCACCCCTAAAAGCGGACATTCAAGTTTCCCGCGGAAACGTCGAGTGAACTACTCTGAGATTGCAGAAAACCAGAGGCTCCTTCCGCTCTCCGCAAGGGCGATACGTCTATGTGGGTCCGTAGCTCGCACATCCACTAGCGATTCAAGCATTACAGTCCACTAGAGCTCGTTCGACTTTTGACGTCCCTGATTTCGGACGACACGCCGAGCCGCATTCATCAGCAACAACCCTGATAGTAGCGCCAGCGCTATGAGCGAAAGCACCGAGCCGATGCGAAAGCTCAGAGGATCGTAGATAAACTCTATTCTCGATCGCCCGGGAGGGATCACTACAGCCCGAAACAGGCCATTGGCTGCATAAATGTCAGCCGGCTGACTGTTCACTTCAGCCTTCCATCCTGGATAAAACAGGTCCGTCAAGACCAGCCACTCCGACCCCGTGGCGTCTGCTTCGAGCACCACTCTTTCCGGATCGTAGCTGACTATCCGGACATCGCCCCGGCCTTCACCAGGGTTCCCAGCGAGGGGGGTTCGCTCTCCCTGCAGAAGGTCTGCGCGCCCCATCGACAGCGCGTCGCTCCGGTTTTGTCTCGATATGACTGTGACCTCGGTTGCCAACCAACGATTCGTCTTCAGCAATTGTAGAGCCTCCTGGTCGGAGTGCACTTCCACAACGCGGGCGGGAATATAGGCGCGAGGCTGGGCTTTCCGCTGCTCGTAGATCCTGACGTCGCCCGAGTGGACGGGCCGGAAGTCCGGATGGTCAAGAGCCGTTTCTCCCGCGTAGTAGCGGACCCCCGCGTTCGATAGGTGCACGACTGTATCTTCCGAAAGGCGATCGACCTGATAGATGATGTTCGGTTTCGCGTCGTCTACAAGTTCGGTGAAGTAGCGGTTGTAGTTCAAGGGCTCCGGGGGATCGTAGCCCCTAAAATCATAGGTTTCATACACGAGGGCACTGTTTTGAATCAGATCGCGTGACGTCATTCCGACAAAACGGTCAACGCCCTTTGACTGTAGAAAACGCAGAGCCGGGGGCGTCGTCTCGTAGGCAAAATGCCGGGTGGGGATTACCGGATTGTAGCCGAAGCTGAACCGAATCATTTCCGTCGCGATCAGGGCAACCCAGGCCAGCGTGACAGGTATCTGGAGCAGCTTCTTTCCAGTCGCGAGGAGAAGCGCCACTCCGCCTCCGATCGGGAACACGAACCAGAGTAACTGTTTTATCCCGTGCTCCCAGCTCAGCTCGCTTCCATACAGGGGAGCCACTACCATCCAGACAAGTCCGGCCAAGGCCAGAGCCACCGGCAAAGTCAGCAGAGCCAAGACCCTCGAACCGGCCCAGCGGCGATGCTCGGTGAGCAGATCCAGACCGACTGCCCCCAGAACGGCAGCGCCCATGGAAATACCGAACAGCAAACGGATGTTGAGGCATCTCCCATACAAGGGCAGGGCGTGTAAGATCCTGTCGATCGGCCAGACCCCATAGACAACGGCCACTGAGAAGGCCACCGTCAAAGCCCCGAACCAGAGCGCGGCCTGGCGGCGGCGATTGAAAAAAGCGGCCACCGCCAGGATCCAAATGCCTACACTGGCGAAGCCGGAGACTTCGTTGTAGTTTCCGGGACCGCGGTACTCCTCGGTCGTTGGGTTACCGGTAGCATCCGGCATCAGTAGCACCACTGCGGCGGTCCAGGGAAGTCCGTAGGTCCCCTTGGCGGCCGCCCGCTGTCCCGCCACTACCCGGTGTTCCCAGGTAGCGCTTTCCAGTCCCGACTCCATGAAGGGGATCAAGGCGACTGAGGACAACAGCACCCCGGTGACGCAGGCCAGGGCCGGAAGGATGAGTCTGCGGAGCCATCCTGGAGGATTCGCAAAACAAACAACCACTAGATAGATCAACGTCAGCAGCAGAAGGTGAAGAGTCGTCTCGGGGTGGCCAGCGAGGATCACCAGCGCCACCAGGAAGGCGAGTCCCACGAATAGAAATACACAGGGCTTTCGAAGAAGTCTATCCAGGGCGAGCAGAAGCCACCCAGCAAGCAGCGAAACATTGGTGCTCGGGTAAAGGAGCCATACCGTATTGAATCCGCACAGACCAAAGACAACTCCTCCTGCAAAAGCGGGAACCGGGCGAATCTTGAGTGCCTTCCAGCAGAACAGAAAGAAACCCAAGCAACCCAGGAAAACCTTTGCTATGACCATCCAGGTGATCGAGGAGGGAACCGGGACAAGCAGGGCAATCCAAGTCAGCGGGAAAAACACCGCTGACTGCATGTTGGCCAAGAAAGGCTTGCCGGCCATGATGTGTGGATTCCACAGAGGCAGGCGTCCCTCAGCCACGGAGCGACGGAAGTAGTAGAGATTGGGCAGGAATTGGCTGGTATGGTCGGAGAGAAGGCGATTACGGGGACCCTCAAATTCAGGGGGACTTGAGGACTTCCAGGGGTTGTTGATGAGTAAATAATCCGACGGGCTGAGCAAATGCTCCGGTGACAGAGCCTGCCCATACAGGATCAGGATGATCAGAAGGTATCCCAGTGATGCCCATGCCAGGGACGCAAGGGTCTTCCTTTTCACCTCATGCTCCCTACCCTACACATGCTATTTAGGATAGCGTCGTTACCTGTCCCAGGAAACCTCGGAGATGCTCGATCAAGTTGGTGCCGTGGCCCCCCGTCAAGGAAGGTTTTATAGAGTCTTTTCCAGAAGATAGCCTTCTTGGGGCTCGAACTCCATCTGTCACCAGATTCAGATTAGCATGATGTGAATGTCCGCTTCTAGAAAGCGGTCTGTCAGAGGCGATCTACTCTGAGACCGTTTTTGCGGTCAGATCTACGCTATCACACCGCTGGTCGATTTGATCGCGATCGACCGGCAGCTTCCGCAGGCAGGCGAAAGCGGCCGTTCGATTTCGATCCAAATCAGAGGGTATGCGTTCCTGACTTGGATCTCGTCAGAACTGCTCTCACGCAAGCTAACGATGAGTGGCAAACGGATGGTCTTGGCTCTGGCACGCGATGTGATCGAAGCGGTTCTTGTTGGGAGAGCCACTCCGAACCCTTACTGACAAAGGTCTTCGGCTAGTTGGTCACCGAGCCGTGGCCGTATATGTTAACCGCAAGAATGGATGGATCCATTCTCAGCTACCATACGGTGGGTGAAATCACTCCCCCGTCGGCACCAGCCGCTTGAGTTCTTCGAACCAGCGCAGAGGGGTTGTGTCGCCCATATGTCGAGCTGCCTTCTACCGTTATCGACTGCTACAACTTGGGCACCTTTCTGCGGCGGCTGGTCCTTCTCAAAACACTGGTCCCTTCGCACCCTATTGACCAAACTGATCAAGATCGGAGCGAAGGTGGTTCAGCATAGCCGGATCGTCACGTTTCAGATGGCGGAAGTCGCGGTAAGCCAAGGAGGTATGGGCCGAGCTGTTGTCTCGGATTGACCGCTTGAGATGGAGGACGACCTAGGACCTGCTGTTTTTCATCGAGCAACTGGAGAGGTGTCTCTGCTTATCGGATTTTGACAAGAACACTTCGATGGTCCACGAATCAGAGGCTCTTTTCAGCCGAAATATGAGGGAAAACACTTGCTCCTTGGTTGGAGGGCTGATAGGTTTTGACCATTCACTACGGAGAGACCCGAAGAAGGTCCGTCCGAGGCTGATATGAGGAATGTCGGCTAACTTAACGGTGATTCAATTCCGCCACAAGATTATGAGAAAGGAGCATCGATGAATCTAAGGGTACGTTTGCGTCTATTCACCATTCTGTCTCTTGTCCTTTTTCTGGGTCTTGGACATTCGCTAAAGGCCCAGATCGAAACACAAGTGTTGGCCTTTCCCGATTTGGTGGCCGGCGGCGGCTGGGGAGCACTGTTGACTATTTTGGCCCTTGGCACCGCTGACCGCTCCGACGGACAAGTCCGCTTTTTTGGCCAGGACGCTCAACCTCTCTCTTTTAACGTCTTCACCGTCACCAGTGGAGGCACAGCCATCAACGGTGGGGCTCCTGTGTCGACGTTTCCCTATTCCATCCCCTCCGGAGAATCCAGAACCTTCCGGATTACCGCTGATCAAACCAAAATTGGCTGGCTAGACCTCCTCGGCGCCTTTAACCCACCAAGCTTAGTTGGGCGGGGAGTCGTGAGTGCCACTCTGACGTTTCGTTTTGTCCAGGGAGGCCGGGTAGTTTCTCAGATCGGGATGGAAGCGACCCATCTTCTGGCGGGAGCAACCGTTCCTTTCAACAACCTCGGCTCCAACCGAACCGGACTGGCTCTGCTCAGCCGTATAGAGGCTAACAGCATCACAATCACCGCCTTCGAGGAGGCTGGAAACCCCGGCCCGGTCTCCTTTCTAGCACCGAGCGGCGACAACAACATCGGATCCGTTACCATCGACCTGGGAAGACGCCAACAGACCGTGAGGTTCATCGACGAGTTCCTACCGGAAACAGCCGGCAAAAGAGGATTTGTCATGATCACCGGCACCGCCCGATTTATTCCGCTTGCGCTGAATCAGGACCAGGTTTCGCTGGTCCTATCAACCGCTGCCGTCCTGGCGGAAGCCTTCGAGTTGGATCTGACGACCGACCCCGAGGTGGATCCAGCCCGATTTAGACTCCGCTTTTTCCGATTCCAGCGCTTTATTACGGTTCATCCGGTAAATGGGGAGGTGCCGCCAGTCAAAGGCAGGCCGCGGAAACTGCCGCACTATGCAAACCGTGGAAAAACAAGTAGTTCTGGAGGAGAACTGGCAAGTGCTCGCAGTTGTTTTTCCACCGTTCGCACAGCGCTTGGAAAACTCCGTATCACGGGCTTGCTGGCCCAGTTCGATATCGCTCGGAGTTTTCCACAGTTCCCACGGCCCCTGCTACTGCAGCCGACTATATTGACAAGCGAACGGGGAACCAGATTTGGGATCCGGAAAGCGCCGAACCACGTTCCACCTCCCCATTTACCGGATGACCCTTTATTACCGGGGTCTGGGACGACTTTACCGGCAACCTGGACAATGTCCTGACCGGTCAATGGAGCGCGCGCCCTTTCAATACCGATCCGGCTACCATACGATTGACTCTCGAGGGTGGCCGCGCAGGCACCGAGCTCCAAACCAGCTTGGTGTTCGTGGGCCGAACTACGGACAACACCCTTTCAGAGAAGATCGATGGAATCGCCATTGCGGTCGACGAAACGGGCGACGTGTTCCTCAACGTGCCAGCCTGTCTGCAACTACCGAATCCCTGAGATGGCTTTGTCAACTTAACCGGCGATCAGCGAAGATTCAGGGATGGGATCACGATATAGCCGTCACCGCTTTCCACCTCAGATGATCAGCCACGCGCTGTGGCTTTAAGCCTCTACGGCGGGCCCGGAATGCTGCGCCTGGATCATGCGATTGTGGTGTGCTTGGGGGAGTGTCTGGAGACTGAGTAGGCTTGGGCGGTGCTGTCTTCCGTCTCTTCGATTTGGGAGTAAGGTGTGATAGTCGGCACCCGATCTTACAGACAGCGTCCGATTTGATCGCAATCGAACGACCGCTTTCGCACCTAAAAGCGGACATTCAGGTCTTCCCCGGAAACGTATTCGGCTCTCACACAGCTCTACGCAAGGGAGATTGGAAGATTGTCCGTGAGCAACCGGATCAGACCTGGCAGTTATTCGACCTGGCGCGCGATCTGTCAGAATCGAACGATCTGGCTAGCGTTCACCCCCAACGAGTCGTCGAACTTGAGGCCGCCTTGGCCCGCTGGAGAGACTCTTTCCAGGAGCCGACACGGTAGAAACTGACGAACCAGATTTTAGGGGAGATAACAGACCTCGGGTGCGCAGGAGAGCGTCCGGGAACTTGAAATCACGAGTGCGACTCCGAAGTGGAGGAGCGTGGCCGGCCACAACATTGATTTGAAACGTAGTCTTGATACCCCAATCCACGAAAGGATGAAGGGGTGTACCGGACAATGGCTTTCATCGTTGCGCTGGTATGTATGGTGGAGAGTTGACCCACATGCAGATGCCGACCGCCCATACTGGCGCCTACCTGGAGGAGGTTCAGTCTGCCGCCGAGCCCGATTGCGGTTTGGAACTTCTGACAGGGCAGGTGCTGCCGATTCATGGAAGCCTGAAGCGCTGCCAGGGGCCGAAGAACTGGCCAAGAAGGGGTGGTCGGAGGGTTGAATCAGTCCGCTCCGGTTGGTAAATTCGCACTGTGAAACTTAATAGAGAGCAGCAGGAAAAGTATCGGGAGAAAGGCTACGTGCTCTTGCCGCGCTTGTTTGGCGGCGCGGAGGTGTCAGTACTCGAGGCAGCGATGATTGAGCTATTGGACCGCGACGGTCCCGAGGTAGCGCGTGAGGCGGACGGTGCAGTGCACATTGTCTACGGCGCACATCTTTTCGACGAGCGGTTGCGGGTGCTCTCCCGACATCCGCGCATCGTGGAGCCGTGCCAACAGTTGACCGGCAGCGATGTCTTTGTCCACCAGTCCCGCATCAACGCCAAGCAGGCCAAAGGCGCCATGATGGATTGGCATCAAGACTTCGGGGACTACCACCGGGCCGACGGCTTGCCCGAGCCTCGGGGAATCGTTGTGGCGGTGTTCATGGACGAGATCACTGCGTGCAACGCGCCCCTCATGTGCGTGCCCGGCTCTCAACGCGAAGGGCTGATCGTCGGAGCCATCAACCCCGAAGCAGAGGACCACGAACAGGCGGCCCGCTACCGTTACGACATCTCCTCTGAAAGGATGGTCGACCTGGTGGAACGCTATGGTGTGGAGGCGATGACCGGTCCGGTAGGATCGGTACTCTTTATGGATGGGAACGTCGTCCACGGCTCCTCTGTCAACATAACGCCGCTGCGCCGCGCCATTCTCTACATCAACCTCACCACGACGGACAACAGTGGTGGAACCTTCGCCCGCCCGGAATACTATGCCGCTCGCGACTTCTCCCCACTTCAACCGCTCGACGACGATTGCTTGATGAAGTGGCGGTCGTAGAAAGCCGATATCGGAGGCCCCCTTTCATTCCCGTTTGTCTCCAACCTCCTCCAGCCTTATCATTTTAGGAAATGTTCACTACATAACTCGGGCAAGAGAGCGGGACCGCTACTTCCAACTCCGGTCTTTCGAGAACCAACACGTCTCGATAATCTACACACTGAAAGCCATTTCGTATGAGATCAGAGGAGCACCGCAGACTGCAAACACGAGCTTCTTAGTCACGGAATGGTGATGGTGCCCGATATTATCTCGCTCGGGAAGGCGGTCACGTCTGCATTCAGTGCCCGCCCAGACCCGGATACCCTGAAAGAGCCGCTAGCTCCCTCGAAACGTCCGGTGCCGCCTACGATGTCATATTCCTGCTCGACTTACAGGCGAAGATCGCTGCTGCCCACAGACAAATCTAGAGGGGCCCTGATGTGTGACAGTCGGCAGCCGATCTTACAGACAGCGTCCGATTTGATCGCAATCGAACGGCCGCTTTCGCCTGCCGATTCAACCGGTCAACGCAACACCCGTATTAAGCCGTTCAGCTAGAACGCGTCAGCGTCGGAGGAGGCAAGTGGTTTGATGGCCCGAATCGCAACCGCGTAACTCATTGTACCTCAATGGCATGCACATGGGAGCCAGGCGTCCTCGCCGCTTTCTCTTTGGTTTCAACCGTTTACGCTCCGGCTTTATGAGCAAGAGCCGGGGGAGTCCTTGGACTCCTCCTGGCTTGGAGAGTACGTGCAGCGCTGGTTCCGGTGGGTGCGAGGAGGCGGTAGGCTTCGTCATCGGCGAGTCGAAGGATTAAGAAGAAAAAGATGGCAAAGATCCGTATAACCCTCTCCCGGTCGGACCTGAAAGAAATCATGTTCTCGGCCGTTCGGGAAAGTGGGTATAAACCGGTCGGACTGGGTAGGGAGGAGTGTACCGTTCTTTCTGTAATTTCCCGTTAAGAGGGAATTTCTCGGGATACCGAGGATTGGGTTGACGAGGAACCTGGCGCGGCTCAGGCGGAAGGAGGCTGTAGGCCGAGTGCAGCCTGAGCCGCGCGGCGCGGCGCGCCGGGCCCCCCCGGAAGGGGGCCAAAGGCCGTCAGCCGAAGGGTTGAGCCGTCAGAGGTCTGGGACAAGATTCTCTAAATCATTCATCCAAAATGAAAGGAGAATCCAATGGCCCCAGACCTGGAAGACAGAGTACCACGAGAGATCCTAGAGGCGTTGATCCAAGAAGGAACGGAGGCCTTTCGCAAGGTGTTGGAGAAGCTCTTGAACTTGGCCATGGGATTGGAACGGTCGGAGTTTCTGGGAGCCGAGCCCTACGAGAGAACGAGCCAGCGACGGGGCCACGCCAACGGTTACAAGGACAAGAAGATCGCCACGCGTGTGGGAGAGCTCCGACTGAAGATCCCTCAGGTGCGAGGGCTGTCGTTCTACCCTCAATCGCTGGAGAAGGGCTGCCGCTCGGAAAAGGCGCTGAAGTTGGCCATTGCCGAGATGTATGTCATGGGCGTCTCCACGCGCAAGGTCACGGAAATCACCGAGCAGCTGTGTGGCACGGAGATCTCCGCCAGCCAGGTCTCACGGGTCGCCTCCCTGCTGGATGAGGAGCTGGAGAAGTTCCGTAGCCGGCCGCTGAGCGGTGAGTATCCCTTCGTCTACCTGGACGCCCATTACGAGAAAGTCCGTGTCGATGGACGAGTTCAGGACCTGGCCATCCTCAAGGCAGTCGGTGTGCAGGCTTCCGGTCACCGTGAGGTCTTGGGTCTGAGCGCCCGGCTGAGCGAGGCGGAGGTCCACTGGAGAGCGTTTTTTGAGGATCTGGCCGGGCGGGGACTCAAGGGAATGGAGCTCGTCGTCAGTGACGACCACGCGGGACTGAAGGCCGCTCGACGAGCGGTGTTTCCCGCGGTTCCCTGGCAGCGCTGCCAGTTTCATCTGAGCCAGAATGCTCAGCGCTTTGCCCGTCGGCTCCAAGAGCGGGGCCAGATCGGCCAAGCGATGCGGGACATCTTCAACAGCCCCACCCTCGAGGATGCCGAAGCCATGCTCAAACGCAAGATCAAGGCGTTCACCGAAACCAACCAGGCACTGGCCCAGTGGATGGAAGACAACGTGCGCGAGGGGTTGACGGTCTACGCCTTCCCCCGCAGTCTGCACAAGAAGATCCGGACGATTAACGGCGTGGAGAATCTCAACAAACAGATCCGGCGCCGCACTCGAGTGGTGGGAATCTTCCCCCATATCGACTCGGCGTTGCGACTGATCTCAGCCGTGCTGGCGGAGATTCACGACGAGTGGCTCACGGGCCGCTGCTATCTGAACCTGGAGAGCTGGCAAGAAGAGGAGGCATCCTAGAAGAGCGTTTCCCTAAACCCGAGACCCTCAGATCAGCGAGGGTTCTCGGTAAGGGGCAGCCCGCGATCGTGGCTCTGAGGGCTTCTGACAGGGCCTCTTTTCTTGGAGAAGGAGGTGGGGGCGCTGAATCGCTCTCTGCGAGTAGTGCAAGCTGCTCCGGCCTCTCATTTTGATAGATCTGCTGGTTGCCTTAGAGAGATTCACAGCGAGCGGCTCACGGGCCACTGCTTTCTGCACCCGAGAGCCAAGAGAGGAGGATCCTGTCCCACAACCGACCCTGAAATTACAGAAAAATTGTTGCGCTGCCGTAGGGACTGGTTATATACGATTTTGGATGGATTTGGCCGGGTAACCTTTATCGCAACGAACGACGGTCCCGGACCCTCCCCCCTGTCGGCGGTGGAGAGTTGATTATGAAACCTCCTCGGGCGAAGTGCGACACTTCAAGATTTTCACCTACTATAGATCCTTGCACGACTCTTGTGGCATCAGCACACCGGAATCAGTGAGAGAGGATGTCAGGAAGGCCATTTCCGAGAAGTAGAATGGGCTACCGGGGCGATGATTTATTGGTTTTGGGTCCCTTCGGGCTCACGCATCGTGCCGCCATTTAGTCCTCGGATGGGAAGTTCTTACATTTTATCGCATTCACCCTAGCCTCTCCAGCCCAAGGTGGCGCACCTTTGGCCAAGAACGTGCTTTCTTGGAGTGGTGGGGGAGTGGGGATGTCGCCTTTATACATAGAAGGCGACATTGGGTCGGTCGAGATTTTTGCGCCAAAACCGCCCCCAGAGGGGGAGCGGTTTTTTGCCGTAATGTTAAATTCGGGTACGGCTGCCCGAGGTTGGGGCTCATCTAGAGATGAGCCGGTCTAGCACTAGAAGTGCTAGCAGTAGGGTTTTTGGGGTCAATTTCGACCCAGAGGCCCTTATGAGGTGCCATCTGTTCCCATCCCTGCTCTGTTACTCAGACCCCAGGTTCAGGAGTAAGTAACAACCGTCCTCCGCCTAAATTGACGAATTTCGCGCCTTTCGCTAAGCTACCACCCAACTTCCCAATCCTGACTGGGTAAATAGAGGATAAGCCCATGCAGTCAAGCGATCTTGCGTCTCTTAGCTGCCCCGTTTGCTCGATCCATCCTGTAGAGGCCACAGCGAAGGCAACCTGGGTTCGCGGCTTCCTGATCTCATATCCGGCTTCCGAGCGGACCATCATTGGCTGCGTTCCGTGCGTACGCAAAGCGTTGTTGAGCGAAGCTGCGCGTTCTGCTCTCCTGGGGTGGTTTAGTATCAGCGCGATCTTCATCAATCCCCTGCTCATCGCGTACAACCTTGTCAGGGCAGCCACTATCGGGCCGAACCCAGACGAAGTTCTGAAGCGGCTCGAGGAAGTCGGATTCGATCCGTCCGCGGGCGAGCTCCGCTCCTCCGATCCCGTCTCGATCCCGACCTATCCCCCAAGCGGCGTTCCTCCTGTGTAATAGCAAACGCCGTTTTGAGGCTCCCTATTTCTTCTCGCTAATAAATCCGTTTCTTAGTTTTCCTTCTGCTCGCTCCGCCTTCCGCTGGGGTCTGACGCTGATTCTGGCTTGCATCATCTATTGGCAAGCCAAGCAGATCACACGGAGGGCGCTCTTGAGGATCCCGCAGGGGAAGGCATCGATGCGAGACTGCAGCAGCACGTTAGCCCGATCGAATGGGACAACGTCATCCTATACGGCCAGTATGTGCTCGACCGCGCCCTGGTCCGCTAGGAACGGGTCCTTATGTTGTATTTTTACAGCAATCTGGGCGCTACCCTTATATGAAGCTCTTTTCGAGCTAGAGCAGGAAATCAAGAGGTTGCAGGCCAATTTAGGTCGAAGTAGTACATTCCAAAATAAGGTAATGTCTAAGCTGAGGGAGCGGCTCCTCCCTGCACTGAGTGAAGCCCCGAAACATCTTGAACGAAAGGGAGGACGTCGACGAGGAGGAACTAATGGCTCTTAAAGAATCTGACCTGAAAGAAATCATCTTCTCGGCCGTTCGGGAAAGTGGGAATAAGCCGATTGCAGCGGGTACGGCCAAATGGCTGGAAGCGATTCGCCGGTTATTCTCCTTCGGAAGGATCATCTCGTACGACCCAAGGTTGCGGTGGGGAGTTGATTATGAAACCTCCACTGGCGAAGTGCGACACTTCAAGATTTTCATTTTCACCGACAACGAATCCACACCGGAATCAGTGAGAGAGGATGTCAGGAAGGCCATTTCCGTCGAGGAGGAACTAAGGGCTCTTGAAGAATCTGACCTGAAAGAAATCATCTTCTCGGCCGTTCGGGAAAGTGGGAATAAGCCGATAGCAGTGGGTACGGCCAATTCGTTCAACTATCAGCAGCTGCTCAATGCGGACGTGAGGTCCGTTTATGTACGTTTATATGTATTGCAGTCGCTGGAAGCGATTCGCCAGTCATCCCATCCACTCTCGTACGACCCAAGGCTGTGGTGGGGAGTTGATTATGAAACCTCCACTGGCGAAGTGCGAGACTTCAAGATTTTCACCGACAACGAATCCACACCGGAATCAGTGAGAGAGGATGTCAGGAAGGCCATTTCCGAGAAGTAGAATGGGCTACCGGGGCGATGCGATAGTCAAGCGTAGAAAGACCTGGTGGCTCGACTTCAGACACCAAGGCCGGCGCTACCAGGTTCGCCTCGGGAAGAACATCTCACGGGAAGCGGCCGCCGTCTCTGGGCGTTGGTGAGGCGCAGCCGTTTGTTGCCAACCTGTTCCCGGAGTATGCGGTTTTCCTCTTTGAGGTAATCGATTGCATTCTGCTGTGCACGTGACCCAACCCGCCCACATCATCAGCAGAAACTTCAGCGGCAAGTTCATGAAGGCTATCGTATTCCATTCCTCCAGACCGGTCAGAAGGATTGGCCATCAGAAAAGAGAGGCACAGGAACTGAGCAGCATCGAATGCCGGTCGGCGGAGTTTTGGCACCTTACGCCGTTCACTCGACGTTTCCGAGGAGAATTTGAATGTCCGCTTTTAGGTGTTACCAGTCCTTCGTTCAGACGTTTCCGGGCAAGATCTGAGTGACCGGTTCTAGGCGAAACCGGTCAGTCGATTGCGATCCCCTGCACTAGCTTAGGCAAGACCGAAGTACTCAACAAGCAAAGGCAATTCCTGTCGACTTCAAGACGAATTAGACACACCTTTGAGGTGCCGGTCCAGAAACTCGACAAACTTGTCGGAGGCTGTGATCCGGTTGGCCCGCTTTCGGAATCCGTGGCCTTCATCGGGGAAAAGAACATAGTCCACCGGGACTCCGTTCTTCTTTACCGCTTCCACCAAATCGTCGCTCTCAGCCTGAAGCACACGTGGATCGTTGGCTCCCTGGATCACGAGTATGGGTTTTCTGATGTTGCCAGCATGAAACAAGGGAGAAATCTGGTGGAGTCTTTCCTCGTCCGTGGCCGGATCTCCCATTTCGGCGTACAAAGCATCGCGGTACGCGTCCCACCATGGAGGAATATTCTTCAGCGTTCGCACCCAGTTGGTCACTCCGAAGATGTTGATTCCCACGTCGAAGGCTTCAGGTTCAAAGGCTAGAGCGGCTGCCACCAGGTACCCACCGTAGCTGCCTCCGATAATGCCGACTTGAGAACCATCTACCCAATCCAACCCTTCCAGATATTCTCGTGCCTGAACACAGTCTCGCAGATCGACGTCTCCATGTTTTTGGTCGTCCATGTGGTGGAAGGTCTTGCCATAGCCTGACGAGCCCCGGTTGTTCACGGCCAAGATCGCATAGCCATGATTGACCAGATGCTGGAGGGTAGCCTGATACCCCTTGCGGCTCTGGCCACCGGGTCCGCCGTGCACCCAGACTAGCGCCGGAGCCGGGTTGGAGGCCCGCGCGCCGTGCGGACGATAGAGCAGAGAGGGGATCTCAAGTCCGTCAAAGCTCTCATAACGCACCACTTCGGCCTCGACCAGATGCTCTTCGGCGATCTCTGGATTCAGGCAGTTGGTGAGCTGCCGGTGCTGAAGCCCTTCTAATTCGAGTACGTAGAGGTTGCGCGGAGCGGTGTCACTACTGAGGTAGAAGGCCAACCGCGATTCAGAACGGGAAAGCGAAACCCCGCCCACGTCGCCCGCCGGTAGATCGGGCAACTCCAGCTCTTGACCTGTCACGGTATCGAGGATCGTGACCACCGTGCGGGCGTCCTCGTTGATCCCCGTGACGCGATAGTGGCCGGTCTCGGAGAAGTAGAGGAACCTGACGTCCCAGTCGGCCACTACCACAGCCTTGTGCTCTTGGCTTTGTAGATCATAGGACCAAGCCTGAGCGAATTCGCCCGGTCCGTTGGTCAGGTAGTAAAAGAGACGCCCGTCCGGACTGAAGGTTTGAGAGGTGTGCTGAACATCGCCCTCATGCGGAGTTATGTGTATCGGTGGACTATCCCGACTTTGGGTATCCCATAGATAAATGTTGCTATCGGCATTGTTTCGAGGTTTGTTCAGGGCAATCCAACGTTTGTTGCGACTGATCGCTGCGGGGATGAAGCCCTGATCATTCTTGAAAACCAGCTCCCGCTTGTATCCGTCCGTGGCATAGCGGTAAAGGTCAAAATGGCGCTCATCTCGTTCGTTCGTGAGTACCCAGAAAGACTTTCTATCGCCGCTCCATCCGCGAAAGAGGGCCTTGAGCTTCTCACCGGGCGTCAGATCTTTGGCAGAGCCGTCCGTCTCACGGACGAAAACATGATTAAGTTCGTTACCACCTTGGTCTGAGGTGTATAGGAAGCGGTCGTCGTGAGGGAACCAACTGACAGCGAAGATGGTCTCCTCGCGGGAACTGGTGAGCTGCTGCCAATCACCTCCAACCACAGGCTGACTGTAGGCGTTGAAAACGCCGCTGGCATCGGCTGATATGAGCAGACGAGTCTCGTCATGGGAGAAGGAGGCCCCCCTGATTGAGACGGTATCGAAGAACGTTTTCGCCTCGTAAACCGGGATCGGATCGGGCGGTACGCTGGTGCTGCATCCGGTGACAAGAAGCCCAAGACTCACCGCTGTTGCGAGGACGAAGTTAACGTATCTCATGCTGTTCCGCTTTCCCAGTAGGCCCCGGTTCTCGGAACGGTTACAGTCCGAACCTCGGCCACCGCACCAATCTAATGGGTATTCTTAAGAGCTTAGCGCTAGGGGGTGGAAAAGGGAAGCACAGCGGAACGGAGGTCGGTTTAATACCTGAATACCCCAAGCTAAGCTAAAGCTAGGTGAATTTGCGAGTTGGGTGCAGATTTGAGCTGCCTCTCAATTTCCGCTTGTGGCGGTTTGCCGCAGTGCATTCGACGTTTCCGTGGAAAATTTGAATGACCGCTTTTAGGGTGCGCCGTGGTAAGGCGGCGCTTTCCCAGTGGGTGAAAGTCCCACCCGGCAACCGCGCGTGCCGGGCACGCGCGCTGTCTGGGAGGGTGCAAGTCCCTCCGCCAACCTGATGGAGGTGAAGGCTAGCGAAGCACAAGGGCGTCACCGCGAGGTGGGGTCTGAAGGAAGTGTGGAGCAAACGTACGAGCCGACGCACAGAAACTGGATAAGTAGGCGCCAAGGTCGGACGAGTCAGCGCGTGGTGACGAAGTCCATATCCATCAAGATCCGGAAGCGTAAATCCAGCGGTTGTGTACGGAAAGACAGCGTCCTTACCCCGGGAGGCCTGGGAGGCTGTCCCTTGAAGGACAGGTGGAATCGTAAGGTTTCATAGCGCCCTCCAGGAGTCCGCAGAGGGCATAGTAGGTGGGGAAACTCACGGAAGGCCCGAACGGTAGGGAGAGGTTAGTAGGTGTCCAATCTTAAGGGTGATCAACAGAGGCAGAGAAGTCCGAAGCGGACCTCAAACCGAACAGCTGGGGTGCGGCCCCAGGGAAGCGGGGAGACGGCGGATTCATCCTTAGCGAAAGGGCGAACCGAAGGCCCGATGTTTGGTGAGAACGTCATGGAGGAGATATGCGAGCGAAGTAATCTGGAAGCGGCGTTGAGACGAGTGCGAGCGAACCGAGGGGGTCCGGGAGTGGACGGGATGACCGTCGATGAACTGCCGGAGTACCTGAAGGCGAACTGGCGGTCGATCAAAGAACAGCTGCTGTGCGGGGAGTATCAACCGCGACCTGTCAAGGGGGTGGAGATTCCGAAACCGGGAAGGAAAGACAAGCGAAGACTCGGGATTCCGTGTGTGATCGATCGATTTATCGAGCAAGCGATGCTGCAAGTGCTGCAACGCAAGTGGGATCGCACGTTCTCAGAGTCCAGCTATGGCTATCGACCGGGGCGCAGGGCTCATCAGGCAGTGGCGCGTGCCCAAGACTACGTGAAAGCGGGCTACGGGACCGTGGTCGATCTCGATTTAGAAAAGTTTTTCGATCGAGTTCACCACGATCGTTTGCTGAGCCGGCTGGCGCGGGAGATTGGGGACAAGCGGGTACTGAAGTTGATCCGAGCGTATCTAAGCGCGGGGATTCTGCGGTACGGACTGGTGAGTGCGCCGACGGAAGGGACGCCGCAAGGCAGCCCCCTGTCCCCCTTTCTCTCGAACGTGGTTCTGGATGAGCTGGACGAGGAACTGGAGCGCCGGGGTCACCGTTTTGTCCGCTATGCCGATGACTGCAACATTTATGTGCGGAGTCGGCGGGCGGGGGAGCGAGTGATGGCGAGTGTGAGCCGGTTTGTGAGCCAGCGACTGAAACTGCGTGTCAATCGGGAGAAGAGTGCGGTGGATGAGCCCCAGAAGCGGAAGTTCTTAGGCTTCACGTTCACGGGAGGCCGATCGCCCAACCGGCGCAAGATTGCGCCGGAATCGATCCAGCGGTTTCGATCCCGGGTGCGTCGTTTAACGCGGCGTAACCGGGGGATCAGCCTGGAGCAGCGTGTGGACGAATTGTCCCGCTACCTCCGGGGCTGGATTGGATACTTTGGGTACGTCGAGAGCCCCTGGGTCCTGCGGGGTCTGGACAGCTGGATTCGTCGTCGCCTGCGCAGCGTCCAATGGAAACAGTGGAAGGTCTACCGGCGACGCCAGGCGGAGTTGATCCGGCTGGGCGTGAGTCGGGATATGGCCCAGCGGACCGCGTGGAGCGTCAAGGGCCCTTGGGCCCTCAGTCAAGCGCCCGGGGTCCGGATAGCGCTTCCGAATGCTTATTTCGATCGGTTAGGTCTTCCTCGGTTGGCTAATCATCAGCGCATTCAACCCTAGCGAACCGCCTTGGTACGGACCCGTATGCCTGGTGGTGTGGGAGGGGAAGGCCCGTGAGGGCTTCCCCTATCCCGAGTCCAGCCGGAAGCAACCGGAGCAACTATGGAGGTAACGAAATGGTTGAAGCCTCTGGTGAAGCGAGTCACGAATTGGTGACCGCGCAAGTGTGCAGGCCGTAACGCGAGTGAACGCTGAGCAAGCCTCGAAAAGGACGATGCGCAGGCCGACCCGGCTCCTAGACCGGGGAAGGCTGATAGGGCTGGGGAAGTGAGCGAAGCCGGCACCCAGTCGCTGCGCCGGGGTAGTGGCGACAGCATGTACACCAGGGAAGCGCACGCAACACGGGAAGCCCCTAGGCGTGGTCAGGGATGGCCAACCGGAAGCCCGTGAGGGACAGACCGGGCGCCTTGGGGTGGCGGAGAGGCCCGTAGTACCGAGGAAGCCGGGTAATGCCGGTGGAGGGAAGGAGCCTTAGTTCAAGACGAATGCAGGACGTAGTGAGGGACCAGGAGATTGGGCAACCTATCAACTCCGAAAAGGGTTCAGAAACTGCAGAGGGCATTACGCGCGAAAGCGAAGGCTGAGCCCAGCTATCGCTTCAGCGGTAGCTGGGTGAACTGGCGCAAGACCACGGAGTTGGTGCAGCAGTTGAACCGCGCCCTGCGCGGCTGGGCGAACTACTCTCGGGTAGGGACGACCAGCCGAGCCTACCGGGCGCTGGACAACTACACCGCTCCGCGGTTTCGCCGGTGGCTGCGCCACAAGTACAAGGTCAGGGGACGCAGGGGCGGGACGTATCCACTCTCGCACTTCTACGGGCACTTTGGGCTCGTGCGCCTGACCCAACTTGGGCGCGGAGAGCCGTGGGTGAAGGCGTGAGTCTTGTCCGAGAGCTTTACCGCCCCTTTCGTCTGGCAGTGCCTCAATAGCCGGACCACCCGCCGCCAAGAGGTCCTCGACCCGCCTGGTCTGTCTTCTCCCTCCTGTGGTGTTGCTCGATGCCGTCTGCGACCCCGGAGTGGGAACCACCACTCGTCCTAACGCGGTGCTTCCTGTTGCCTGCGGGCATAACGAAACCCTCGGCCTAACTCGACGAACGTTATATCGGGGCTCTGGGGTATCCATTTAACCGGACCCATCCGGGCCGGCAGTTCTCCAGGGGCGGTTCGCTGGAGGGCGATCCAGGCTCGGCGGGTGCCCGCGCGCCTGGGGCGGCGTGGGCGACACCGCCCGGGGCCGCTTGGTGGCGATAAGGTCCTGGTAGCGTAGCGGCTCGTGGGCAGCGGCGAGTTCGAGCACCCGGTAGAAGACCATCCCGCGGCTTCGGGAGCGTCGGCGGTTGAAGCGGAACACGAACTCATCCAGGTAGCTGGCCAGGTGGGCGGGCTCCACCGATCCTTGGTGGGTGCCCAGCAGCCACCGCTTGGCCAGTGAGGCGACACGGTGCACCGCGGGCAGTAGCTCGCCGGTATCCTCCCCGCGGGCCCGGGCCGCCCGCTGGCTGCGTCGAGCATGGACGTAGCCGAGCTTCTCCAGACCGTGGTAACCCTGCCAGCCGTCGGTGAAGACCGTCGCGCCCGGCTCAACGTGATCTGTCACGAACGGGTGCAGCGACGCGGCCGACGCATCAGCCAGCGGCAGCATGCGGCAGCGGCCAAGCCCTTTCGGCTCCCGGACCTCCACCGCGATGCCGGTCAGCACCTTCTTGCCCCTGGCCCGGCCACCTGCCAGCCCCGGCTGCTCACCGCCGATGTAGGTCTCATCCACCTCCACCATGCCGGCTAGTCGGTCGCGGCCCCGGCGCACCAGCACCGACCGCAGCCGATGCAGCATGGCCCACGCGGTCTGGTAGGAGCCGATCTCGAGCGTCCGCTTCAGGCTCAGCGCCGAGATCCCGTCTTTGCCCGTGGCGAACAGCCAGCAGGCATTGAACCATACCGTGAGCGGCGTGCGCGTCCGGTCAAAGATCGTGCCCGCAGTCACCGAACTACGGCCGCCGCACCCGGAGCACCTGAAGCGCCCATCGCCCAGCCGCCAGCCACCATCGTGGCCGCAGTCCGCGCAAGCGAAGCCAGCGGGCCATCGCAGCCACTCCAAGTAGTCCAGACAGTCCGCATCGGTGCGGAACCAGGCCTGGAACTCGCCCACGGACCTCGGATAGTGCGTGCCAGCACGAGGGTGATCCACCGCCTCAGCCTACATTCAGTCCGGTTAAATGGATACCCCAGATCGGGGCTAATTGGTCCGGATTCAGTGTCTAACACACTTCACCTCGCAACACTTTCCGGTCCCAGGGGTTCGTCCCTGGGTCTAGATACCGGTGGTCTGACTAGGACCTTACCGGGGGGATATCAATCCCCTTGAGGGAGAACCATTTCCAGGTCTCCCGTTACGCTCGGTCGGCCTCCTCGACGTACTGCACGAGTACGACTGCGGGGGCTCGCCACGAGTGGTCTCGGGCGCAAGCCTTGCCAGGACGGCCCTTGCGACGCCTCGCTACGACAGGCGATGAGAAATGCGGGCTAAAGCTGGGCTGGACGATAACTGGACGACACTTCCCGCCAGCCAAGAATCAGGATTCTGGGCAACAACTGTGGTGTGAGCCCCGAATCTCCCTTTCAGACTGGTCGGACAACCCGCCTGCCCGTTAGCCCGGAAAATTCAGTGCTCCGTGGAAGGGCGCGCTGAATTATTCGGGTTAGGAAGAGACCCCAAAGCAGCAGATGATGGACTGCCTTGAGATGGTGACGACCCACTCGGGACGAGTTTTGTATCGCGGCATGGCTGCCAGAAAACGCTGAGCCTGACCGGGCGACTTGAATTGCCGCATCTGTCGCTCCTGTTGCCGCGTTGGTTGATGCGAAGCTTCGGCTCGGTTGTTCTCGTATTGACCGGTTCGGTGGATTACTAGATCTTGTGCAACTCGAGCGAAGCTGGATAGGCTTCATTGCTGATGCACACGACGAATTCAGGCTCTTTGTGTTTGTTCATTTCAGTCAAAAACCGGATGAAAGTCAAATTGCTGATAGAATCGGGAGACCCGGAGCGAATTGGTAGCAATTTCCAGTTTACGGAGGGCCCCGTGTGGTCATCTTATCCCCCCAAACCCATCACCGAAGACTTAAGTCAACTGCGATGAGAATCCTCAATTAGGCAGTCACGAATACACGGAGCACAGAATGAAACTTGGTGTCATCTCACAGAACCTGCTGCACTTCGAGACAGCGGAGGAAGGACTGCAATACGCAGGCGACCTCGGTTTCAAGGCGGTCGAAGTTGGAGCGTGTGGACTCTGGAACAAGAGGTTTTGCAATCCCGAAATGTTGATCAAGGACCCTGGCGAGGTGCGTCGCTGGCAGGATCGGTTTGCCGAAAAGGAGCTCGAGGTAAGTGCTTTGGGTGGTCACGGTGCGCCACTGATGCCGGACAAACAGGTGGCCGAGCTGTATTCGCGCGAGTTTCGCACGACCTGCGAGTTCATGGAAATGGCAAACATCAAGCATATCACGCTGTTGGCAGGGCTCCCGGAAGGGGCTGAAGGTGATCAGGCACCAAACTGGGTGACGTTTGCCGAGTGGCCCCATCTGCGAGACACTCTCGAGTGGCAGTGGGAAAAGCGGCTTTTGCCCTACTGGCGTGAACACGGAAAGGTCGCGGCGGATCACGGAGTGACCATCTGCTTCGAGATGCACGGCGGAGATATGATCTACAATCCGTCGCTGATGATGCGGTTGCGTGACGAGATCGGCCCCGTGGCAGCGTGCAACTTTGACATCTCGCATTTGTGGTACCAGGGCATCGACCCGAGCGAAGCACTCCGCTACCTGGGCGATGCCGTCCAGCACGTTCACGCCAAGGATATTAGCCTGCATCAGCACCATATCCGCCTCAAAGGCCTGATGGACAACAGCACTCCGGAGAATCCCGCCGACCGCTCCTGGAACTATACGCTCTCGGGTTGGGGGCACAGCGCAACCGAGTGGACAGAGTTTATTACGACGCTCCGCTTTATCGGCTACGACCACGTCATCTCCGTCGAGATGGAATGCGAATTCATCGACGTCGAGGAAGGGTTAAGAAAGTCCCTTGCCTTTCTCAAGCCGTTGGTGCTCGAACGTCCGCCGGGCGCGAAGTGGTGGGAACATGTCGGCATGGACCGCGCCGGCGGCCTTGCCATGGACCGCGGACAAGGGTAGATGTCCTTCTTCCAGCCACGTCCATCTGTTGCGACCTGAGGGGATATTCATGGCAGTTCATCTCGAGTGGGTCGGCATGGCGTGTTTTCGGGTCTGGCAGGACGGGGCGGCGGCGATCGCCATGGATCCCTACACCCCGACAGCGATCGGGCTCGACGACGATGGGCGGCGGATCGCAGCGGAGACGGTCATCGTCAGTTCCCTGACCGATATCGCTCATGGGAATGTCGGACTCGTCGAGGGCAATCCGAAAGTGATCAATGCCCTCGACGTGGCTCGGGGCATCACCGCGGCGGAAATCGGAGGCCAGCCGCTGGTTGCGGTGGAAGCCGCTGAGGCCTCGGATCATCCGGACGGCGCAGATGACAACTCGTTGTATGCACTGAAGGCCGGCGATCTTTGGTTTCTCCACATGGGGGACCTGGGCTATGGCCTGAACGCCGACCAACTGGCGCCGTTTGCCGGTCACTGTGATGTCCTGCTGGCTCTGACTGGCGAAGGATTGACGGTCCACTTCGACGAACTGGACCCGATGATCGACCTATTGGATCCGACGTGGATCGTACCGATGCATTACAACTTGCCGCCCGTCTCCGGTATCAAGCGACGGATGACGCGTATCGAGCCTTTTCTCAAGCTGCGCGGACGTGATCCGGTGATCTTTCCGCGGCATCACACGGTGACGTTTCCTATGCCGACGCCTATCGCAGGACGCCCAGCCATCGTGGTGCCGGAACCGTCCGGCTACGATCCGATCTAGATGACCGAGTGCGAAAACACATAACGAAGGGATGGCGGCGACCGCTCTGCAGGCGGCTGAACAGATACTGGATTCGCGATACTCTAAAAGCTAGTCGGTCCTTTCACTTACCGAGGTCAACATGCAAGATCGCCTACGAGAACTGCTAGACGACCACGACCACTTGTTCGGGGTCATCTGTCGCGATACCACCATCGTGGAACTTGAGTTAATGGCGCTGGCCGGTTATCACGTGGTGTGGCTGGATCTGGAGCACGGTTCGCAGTCCAACTCGGAAGCGGTCCGGTTGGCTCGCACAATCACTCATCTAGGCATGGTGCCGCTGGTGCGGATTCCCGAAATCTCTCGCACGCACGTGCAAGTTCTGTTGGACGGCGGCGTACAGATTCTGACGCTGCCGGACGTGCGCACTTTGCAACAGGCGGTGGAGTTTGTGCAGCTAGGGAAGTATCCCCCACTGGGCGAGCGAGGTGTGTGCTCGAGCAGTGCCAACTTCGACTATCACCTACGCGATCCTGTGCAGGACCTTAGCACCTCGAACGACGCAACCCGACTGATGGTGATGATCGAGAGCGACCAGGGATACGAAGAGCTGGACGCCATCCTGAGTGTCGAAGGAATCGACATGCTGACTATCGGTCCGGCCGACTGGGCCGCGCACAGCGCACTCGAAAGCGCTACGGCCAAGACGCAGCTTGCTCCGAAGATCGAAGGCGTGCTCAAGGCGGCCGCGCAGGCCGGGAAGGTCACAAGCATGGGAGTGTTCGATTCAAACGACGCTAGTCGCTACCGTGAATTGGGTGTGCGCGTGTTCTTTGTGGGAGTTGACGTGAACCTGAAACGCAGAACGCTGGTGGATACATTGGGGCGATTCCGCGACGCGCTGTGACACGCCTGGTCTCCATCAGGTAGTGATGCCGGATATTGGATGCTCGACAAACCGGAGTAGACCCATGTTTCAACTTTCAGTCTGCGCAGGCACCGTTTTGCAAGGCCTTCCTTTTCTCCAGCGCCTACGTGAGATTGCGCGTGCTGGCTTTTTGGTCGATCTTTGGGGTTGGGAGGATAACGCACTGGGCGAGATCGCTGCCGATCCAAACATAAGGATCGCCTCCATGCCGGGTTGGCGCCAGGGAAGCATCGTGCACCCGGACGGTGTGAAGAGTTTTTTCGAGGGAGTCCGGTACAACCTTGACGTTGCCGTTCAGCTCGGCTGCCGGAACCTGGCGATTGCCACCGGAGAGATCAGCCCAGAGGGGAAGATCGTTCATGCGATTGCTCAGCATCAGGCCACGATGTGGATCACCGCCTATAAGTGCTGTTGCCGATTGGCCGAATTGGCCGAGAAACACGACGTGATCTTCAGTTTTGAAGTGCTGAACACGAAAGTTGACCACGCCGGATACCCAGTTCCGCTGGTCGAAGACGGACTTCGGTTGATCGAGGAAGTGGGCAGTCCGCGCATTAAGCTGCTGTTGGATATCTATCACGCTCAGGTCGAAGAAGGCAATGTGACCGAGCTCATCCGCCAAGCAGCAAGCCACCTTGGCTATGTCCACGTGGCGGACGTACCCGGACGACATGAACCGGGAACGGGTGAGATCAACTATCCGCGTGTCGCACAGGCGTTACGCGAAGTTGGCTACGCCGGGCATGTGGGAATGGAAGCCTTTCCGGAAGGCGATGATTACCGGGCCATGGAGCGTTTCCGCAGGGCCCTTTCGTGAAGGTGAAAGTGGTAAGAGGCAAGTGAGGAGCATCTTAGCGATTCCACTTCCAATCCGGCACTCCCTTCAGGTTTTGGATGCAGCCGGTCGGCCAGCCACCGTGGTGGAGATCGATGATCGTCTCGGCTACCATTTTGAAACAGATCAACACTAGGAGGAGCCATTTCCACCTCGAAACCGTTCGCTCGCAAAATCTCGAAATGTGGGCCTCCTCTGGAATTCGACGAGAGACTTTTAACTCTGGGCATGCTGGCAGAATCTCCTGTTCACGGGCTTACCCCCTCCCGCTTGACAAGCTACACTCCACGATCAACACTCCACTTACATCCTAACATTGGTCACGGTTTGCCATGTTCGAGCCAGTCATTGAGTTTCGTAGGCGTCTTCAAGAGGGCCAGTTCCTGATCGGGCCTGGTATTTACTTTACGGACCCTCAATCGACTGAAGCGCTTGCCCATTCGGCGGACTTCCTTTGGTACGATCTCGAGCACCAGCCGATGAGCTTGGACGTCCTGCGGGGGCACCTGATGGTAGCCCGGCACACGAACACGCCCGCATTCGTACGAGTTCCGGGACCGCATCCTGGTCCTGCGGTGCTCAAGCCGATACTCGACATCGGTGCCCACGGGATCATCGTGCCGCAAGTGCGCAGCGCGGAAGAAGTGCGACAGATTGTCTCTGATTGTCGCTATCCGCCCATGGGTCAACGCGGCATCTGGCCGATGATTCCCACGAACTATGGCCGGGACGATCTGCCGGAGTTCATGAAAGAATCCAACCGGCAGCTGTGGGTCTGCATCATGATCGAAACGAGCGAGGCTGTTGAGGCGATCGATGAGATCGTGGCCATCGAGGGTCTCGACTCCATCGTGATCGGACCGATGGACCTTTCTGCTTCTTGCGGGGTTCTCGGAAGGATCGATGATCCTAAGGTGGTGGCATCGATGGAAAAGGCCATCGCAGCCGCTCGCACGGTCGGCAAACCCGTGGGGTGCGGTCTGGATACCAGCGTCGAAAGAGTCGTCCAGTTTGCCGGCCGTGGAATCCAGTGGTTTCAGATCGGCGGAGATTGCCCGTATGTGGTTGAGTTTCAGGATGACCTCTTCGCCAAGCTGAGAGACAAGCTTGAGCCAGGTTAACCTTCCCACCGCCTACGCCAGCCCCGGGGCGCTCCACCGTCGTGCTGCCCGAACCTTCCGGGTACGAACCGTTGTCGTCATGCTGCAGGCGTTACACTTGCCAGGGCGTGATAAGCGGAAGTCACGGTTTGAAGGTGGACCCATTGTATGAGCCGTCCTACCACCACATCGGTGCGTGAAGCACCCACCCGATTGTTCCCTATGGTGTTCACATTGGGGCCGGGCATCGTTGTCGCCGGGAGCGTGGTCGGAAGCGGCGAGTTGATTAACACGCCGGTCCAAGCCGCGAAGTTTGGATTCGTGCTGCTTTGGGCGGTGATCGTTTCCTGTCTGATCAAGTATTTTCTCCAAGTCGAGATTGGCCGGCACTGCCTGGTCCACAATCGTACGGCCTTCGAAGCGCTCAGCGCGTGTCCCGGCCCGAAGTTGCGCGGCACGTCGTGGATTGTCTGGCTCTTCGTCTTCGCCTGGACGCTGGCCCAAGTCGGAGCAGCGGGCATCGTGGGAGCGATCGCCGGGCTGCTGCACGGTCTGCAGCCGCTCGCTGCGGAAGTTCATCCCACTCGATCTGTACAGATCTGGGCGGTCGTCGTAATCGTCGTCACGCAGCTGATCGTGTGGAAAAGCCTCTACGCGCATTTGGAGAGGCTGGTCATGGTGTTGGTCGCGGCATTCAGCATCTCCGTGGTGGTGGGGTTGATTATCTTGCAGGGGACGGATTACTGGGTCAGTGCCGATGAGGTCTTGTCCGGCCTGACATTGTCGCTGGGTGAGAAAACGCCGAATCTGGCGGCGTACGCCGTGATCAGCCTGATGGGCGGATTGGGCGTAGCTGGGGTCGAACTGTTCGTCTACCCGTATTGGGTCCTGGAGAAGGGTTATGCCAGGCATGTGGGGCCCAGCGATTCGGAAGGCTGGGTGAAACGTGCACGCGGGTGGGTACGAATGCTGCAAGTCGACGCCGGGTTGGCCACGCTGCTGGCAACCGCCATCTCGGCTGCCTACTTCCTGCTCGGAGCCGCGGTCCTCTTCGGGCTGGACCGGGCGCCCGAGGGGATCGAAGTCGTGGTCCGAATATCCGAAATCTTTACGCAAACCTACGGTGAATGGTCCCGCGGTTTGTTCCTGCTGGGGGCACTCTGCACACTATTTTCGACGCTGGGGTCGGTCCCATGGCCAATGGCCGTGTCCTTACGGACTTTCTCTGCAGCGCGGGTTTCGTCGATCGAAATCAGCCACGCTCCGTGCACAGATCCCATCAAGCCATTCAGACCCTCTTCCTCATCACGGTGCTGGCGATCTCTCTGTGGATGCCGGAAAATCCAGAGAAACTCGTGATCCTCAGCCAATATATCATCGGACTGATCGGCACGCCCGTGGCCATGATCGGCATCTGCTGGATGGCGTTTCAAACCGATCGTCGTCTGCGCATGCATCTGGTCACGGCGGTGCTGCTGGTGACGTCCGTGCTGGTTTTCATAAGCTGCCTGTTGTTTGGGTTCGCTGCGCAGCGGGAGTGGATCTGATCACCGGCTGTTCGCTCGAGGACGCTGATGCGTGGTGGTTTAATGCGAGTTTCGACAATGATAGCTACAATAGACCGACCGATCATACTCCGCGGGGAGCTAGGTGAGTATCGGAGGAGTTATGGACATTAAGCCGGCCGACACAACGCTCGGCGCGCGCGTGATTGATGTCGACCTCAGCCAGCTCGAGGACGAGACCTTCGAGGCCATCGAGGCAGCTTGGCACGCCTATGCGGTGTTGATTTTTCCGGGGCAGCACTTGAGCGACGAAGCACACATCGCGTTCACGAAACGGTTCGGCCGCCTCGAGTCTGGGATCAAACGCACGAAGAAAGCGGGCCTAGCCCTGCCCTTTACCCGTAATAAAGGACTGGACAAAGAGTTTCGGGTCGTTCAAACTGAGCGGCATGCAGCTCCAGAATCAGATCAAGCGTACCCTGTCGAAGCCCGAGAGCATCGAGTATGTAAGCCGGCTGCTGGAAGAAGGGGATTTCTCTTCGCGAAGCGAGTTGGCCGGTTTTCTTTGCGATCAGTTGCGATTCTATGACCCCGGCGGGCGGCCCCAGCGGGGAGGTTGCCTGAAGGCGTTGCGGGAGCTGGAAGCGAAGGGCTGTTTTCGGCTGCCGCCCCCACGGATCCAGAAAGGGGCGCCCCGTCCGCGACGGTTGGCGGCTCCAGTGGAGGAGCCGATCGGGGTGCCCGAGCAGGTGGGGGAGGTGCGGGGGCTGGAGTTGATCGGGGTGGGCGAGCCGGGGCAGATGCGGATCTGGAACGAGCTGATGATCGAAGAGCATCCGCTGGGGGCTGGGCCCTTGGTGGGACGGCAGCTGCGCTATCTGCTCGGCTCCGAGCACGGCTGGCTGGGGGGCCTGGGCTTTGCCGCCGCGGCGTTGCAACTCGTGGACCGGGACCGCTGGATCGGTTGGGATGCGGAGCAAAGGCGCGCCCATCTGCACGGGGTCGTGTGCCTGAGCCGTTTTCTGATCCGACCCAGCGTGCAGTGTCAGAACCTGGCCTCGCGGGTGTTGAGCCTGAGCCTGCAGCGGCTGGCCGAAGACTTCGAGCAGCGCTATGGGTACCGTCCCTGGTTGGTCGAGAGTTTTGTAGACACGAGCCGGTTTTCGGGGGCATCCTATCGGGCAGCGAACTGGACCCGGGTGGGCCGAACCCAGGGTCGGGGTCGGCAGGATCGTTTCACCCAGCGGGAGGAAACGATCAAGGACATCTATGTGTATGCGCTGGAGCCGGAGTTCCGCGCCCGCCTGGGGTTGGCCGAGGGGGCCGGCTTGGGGCCGCTGGCTCCGGCCCAGGGGGTCGAGGCCGAGAGTTGGGCGGAAGAGGAGTTTGGCGGCGCGCCGCTGGGGGACGCGCGGCTGAGCCGAAGACTGGTGAACATTGTGGAGTCCAAGGCGCAGGAACCGGGTCGTGCCTTTAGCGGGGTGGCCCAGGGGGATTGGCCGGCGGTCAAGGCCTACTACCGATTGATCGACCACCCGGACGAGGCCGCGGTGAGCCTGCCCCAGATTCTGCAGCCTCACCGGCAACGCACCCTGCGGCGCATGCAGGGGCAGCGCACCGTGTTGTGCCTGCAGGACGGCACCGATCTGGACTATACGAGCCTGGCTCAGTGTGAAGGTCTGGGAGTGATCGGCAGCAACCAGACCGGCGCCCAGAGTCGGGGATTGCACCTGCATTCGACCTTGGCCGTGGCCCCCAATGGACTTCCGCTGGGGGTCTTGCGCGCCCAGTGTCTGGCGCCGCAGTTGAAATCGCCGCAAGAGAAGCGACCGAGCTGGGCCATCCCGATCGAGGAAAAACAGACCTTCTGCTGGATTCAAGCGCTGCGCGAGCTCGGAGAAGTGGCGGCCCAAATGCCCCAGACGCGACTGATCAACGTCTGCGACCGGGAAGCGGATATCTTCGAGCTGTTCGAGGAGCAACGCCGTTACCCGGGGGTCGACCTACTGGTGCGCGCCCAACACAACCGCGGCATCACGGAGGAGCCGTTCAAGCTTTTCGAAGCGCTCGTACAGGAGCCGGTACAGACCCAGGTCCGCGTCCAGGTGCCGCGCCAGAGCGCTCGGCCCAAGCTCAGTAAGCGAAAGGCCCGGCCCCAGAGGCCCCGCCGCCGGGCGGAGCTCTCGGTCCGCTATCGGCGGATCCAACTTCGCCCCCCGAAATATTACCCGGATAAGGAGCCCATCGAGATCTGGGTGATTCAGGCGCGGGAGGACTCTCCGCCTGCGGGAACCGAAGCCATCGAGTGGTTCCTTCTGACTACCGCCACTCTCGCCTCGCCCGAAGCGGCGGTTCAATGCCTACGCTGGTATTGCCTGCGTTGGCGCATTGAAGACTGGCACCGGGTGCTGAAGTCCGGCTGCCGCATCGAAGAGATCGCCCACCGAAGCGCCGAGCGCCTCAGCCGGGCGATTGCGATCAACCTGGTCATCGCCTGGCGGATTATGCTGATGACTCTGCTGGGCAGAGAAACCCCGGAACTGCCCGCCGAGGTGCTCTTCTCGGATCTTGAACTCCATGTCCTGGGGGCCTACGCCAAAAAAAAAGCTTGAACCCGCCCTCGCAGCTGGGTGAGGCGGTACGGCTGGTGGCGCGCATCGGAGGATACCTAGGACGCAACCAGGATGCGCCCCCGGGTCATGAGTTGATATGGCAGGGCTATTCACACCTCCGGCTCCTGTGTGAAGGCTTCGCTCTGGGAGACCCAGAAACATGACTTTGTCCTGTACCGAATTACGGGTAAAGGGCAGGCCTAGCCCGATTCTCGAACATCACCGCCGACGGTACCATCGCTCCGCCGTCGAGCCTGCAGGTTAGGTTCCAGGTCGGCAACACCCACTGGCACTCGGATAGTTCCTATAAACGTGTCGGTGCCAAAGCGTCGCTCCTTGCTGCCCATGTCGTGCCCGACGACGGCGGCGAGACCGAGTGGGCGGACATGTGTGCCGCATACGACGCGCTCGACGACGACATGAAAACCTGGCTCGACGACAAAATCGCCGTGCACAGCTACCGCTTCAGCCACACCTGGCACGCCGGTCTGGAGTTGTTGACGGATGACGAACTCGCGGCGCTGCCAGCGGTGGACCACCCGATGATCCGAACCCATGCGGCGACCGGTCGTAAAATCCTCTTCGTCGGCCGTCACGCGAGCCACATCGTGGGCGAGGACGTCACCCGGAGCCGGCAACTGCTTCGAGATCTGACGGAGGCTGCGGGACAGCCACCTCGGACCTACAAGCACAAGTGGCAGGCGGGCGATATCGTCATCTGGGACAACCGCTGCGTGTTGCACCGCGGACACCCGTGGCCGGACGATCAAGCGCGCGTGATGGCACGTTCGACGGTCGCGGGCGACACTCCTGACAACGAGTGGGCGATGCCAGAAGGCGTATGACCACACCTGCACCAACAACGCTGAGCCGGGAGAGGGAACGGCCGCTGTCGTCTTGCCTGACTGCCGGATGAGACGGGTTTCGACCCCTCTTCTTGATCGGCATCACCCTCTTTGGCATCGCGGTCACTGGTGGGAGTTCTCGCGCTTGGGCATTGGCCCCACGAAGGCTTCGTCGGAGTCCGTGCGTTCTCAGGTATTTCGGGCGGAGAGCCGGGCACCAATCTCATCCCGGGCCAGTCTTTCCCGGTGGGCAGCAATGTCGATACCGTACAGGCGAGCCGCATTCTCGCCCAGGATCTTTCGCTTGATCTCCAGGGAAAGCTGGACACCGTATTCCTCCGCGATCTCTTCCGGCAGGGAAAAGGCCATGAACTTCTCGATGATCCACTTGGGGTGCCAGATGGCGTAATCGCTACCGAAGAGGATCTTGTCCTCTCCCACCCAGAAAAGGAGATTGGCCACGATCTCGGCGAAGTATTTGGGTCGGGGATGGATGAAGGGCATGGCCACAGACATGCCCGCGTAGACATTTTTCTCCTGAGTAGCAATCCAGCAGAAGTCATCCAGCCGGGGCAGACCAATGTGCTCGACGATGAAGTTCAGCCCCGGGAAATCAGTAGCCGCGTAATCCACATCGTGGACATCGAAGGCATCCCGGTTCAGGGGGTAAACGGTGGGTCCCTTGTGGACGTGGAGGTTTCGGACACCCAGAGTGTCACAGAGTTCCAGATACTTGTAGGCCCAGGGGTCATTCAGGCGCCACCCTTTGGAGCCGTTCCTCCATTCGGCCGTGTATAGCTTGAGGCCCTGTATCGGGTACTCCTCCACCATCCGCCGCAACTCGTCCAGGCCCGCTTCCTCCTCCCGAGGATCGAAGGAGCCGCAGAGGATGAAACGATCCGGGTATTTTTCCTTCAGCACGTTGTTCTGCTGGTGGGTGTTGAACCCCCTGGTGTAGAACTCGCGAAGGTAGGTCGAGTTGAAGATACCGACATCCACGTAGCCCTTCACGAAGAGATCGTCGACCAGGGCGTCTTCCCCGTACTTACAGAACTTCTCGAAGGGCCAGACATACTCACTTGGACTCAGTGCGGTTTGGTAGTCGTAAAAGCAGCGAATCCAGCCCTCTCCGTACTGGTTGCGCCAGTTCTCCGGACTTGCATCCCAGAGATGCATGTGTCCGTCCACCACGAAGATCTCTTGTTCACCTGTCCTATACATCGGGATCACCTCCCATTGTCCGCTGTTTTCTGCGGGCCTCCAGTAACGCTGAGCAGAGAGAACCGTTGGCCTCCAGCGAGACCCGCACGGTCCGAGTATGAAGACGATGCTGCTCCAGCTTCCCCACAGGGATGGCCTTGCCATTCAGATCGGTCATGAGAGGGGCCGAAGGAGAACAGTCCAGACCGATCTGGGAACGCCGCTCCAGGTACCTGCCGGTGGTCTCGGCGGCCAGCTCAACCGGTCCGTCCCCAGGGCACTGCACCAAGCAGGACCCTTCTCCCAGTGCCACATCCTCGAGGCGTAGGTCGGCGATCTGTTTCCACGATAATCCGGCCTCTCTCAACGCCCTCAAGAAGGTATCCTGCCGACTCAGGTAGCCTTTGCGTAAAAAGAGGGACCGTAACTGATCCAGATTCCCTAGGGCCTCACCGGGGAAGGCCTCAGTGAAGGACCTACCCTGATTGACTCCGGCCTCGATGGCTGCCGCAGCGAAATGATCCCTCAAACGGACCGTGACTTCCTGCACACCTTCCACACCCAGAAGCTCGCGTCGAACATCGTGAGCCATGAGATAGGCGAAGCCGGGAGCGCAGAAGTAGGTGGGAAGGTACAGGACCACGGTGAGGTGACTCTCCCGCACCCGAAGGGATTCGACGAAGCCCAGTTTGAGGATGGACTGGTCCAGCTCGGGATCCAGCACCCGATCCAGCCGCTCCAGAGCGGCCCTTCGATCAAAGTTCTTCGGAAGATCTGTTTTCACGGGTAAATCAGGGGACAATCACGCCTCGACCTTCGATCCGGCGGTTCTTGAAGTCGGCAATGGCGGCGTTGATGTTCTCCAGAGAGTACTGGCGGGCATGCAGATTCACCCGCCCCTGGGCATTGAGCTCCATCAGCTCCACCAGCTCCAGGTAGTTGCCCACCAGGCTGCCTGCGATCACGATCTCATTGCTGATCATGTGCAGGGTGGGCACGCGGATCTCGCCGCCGTAACCCACGATGAGATGGGTGCCACCCTTGCGCAGCATCTGCCAGCAGATCTGCTCCGCACCTAGCTCGCCAACGAAATCGATGACCACGTGGGCGCCACCGCCGGTCGTCTCCAGCACTTCGTCCACCACATCGGGCCCACCGTCCAGAACGAAGGCAGCTCCCAGCTCCCGGGCCAGCTTGCGGGCTTCTTCCTTCTCATCGATGGCGACGGTGCGGGTCCCGCACAGCTCGTGCAGGCACTGGAGGGCAATGTGGCCCAGACCGCCAACGCCCAGGACCACGCAGAAGCTCCCCGGGTTGAGCAACGTAGCTGCTCGCTTGGCCGCCCGGTAGGCCGTGATCCCCGCGTCCGCCAGGGGAGCCACATCCACTGGAAGGACCCCCGATTGGAGCTTGATTAGGGACCTTTCACTGGTGAGAAGGTACTCGGAAAAGCCACCGTCAGTGCCGAGCCCGGGGAAGATACTTTCATCGCAGTACATGTCCTCGCCCCCCCGGCAGCCAGGACAGACGCCGCAGCTGCGCAGGGGATGGCAGATCACAGCATCTCCCCGCTTGACGGACCGGACACCACTCCCGACTTCTTCAATCCAGCCGGCGTTCTCGTGCCCCATGATATAGGGCAGGAGGGTTCCATGCGGGTCCATGGCATCCCGCCAGACCCCTTCTACGATGTGGAGGTCGGTCCGGCACAGACCCGCTGCTCCAACCCGGACAATTACTTCGTCGGCAGCGTTGACGGTCGGCTCCGGAACATCCTCGAGTTTGAGTTGGACGTTCACATCCTGGTCGTATTCATACAGGACCGCAGCTCTCATACCCTCTCCTTGAATCTACCCATGAAGATACCAGACGTTCGGTGGCCTTTTGAAGTAGTCCTTGGCGATTTCGAAGGCTCACGGAGCCTGTTTCGGCTAACCCATTTCTGCATCTACTGGCCTATGGTCTAGTTGAATCTTGCTCCCGTGCCCAATCTTGGGCAACCAGAGGAGTTCTGCTAAGGGTCTGCGCAAGAATAACTTGGTAGAATTGGCGCTCAGATTTGCACCAGATTTGGCCGCGAACGATTGAGCGAAACCGCAGGCGCAGCCGGGTCTACGTTGAGGATTTCGCGATTGAGGAGCGACCGAAGATGGTGTGAAGATGAGATGCCAAAATGCCAAGTCATAACGTCCCCGCGAAGCGGGGAGCTTGGCGGTTGTGAGCCGCCCCAAGGGCGGCCAATCTCTACTCGTTAAAACAAGCCGTCGTCCTTACCGTCGAGGTGATCTTGATGGCGGATGTATTTGCGAATCTGCTTCTCCTCGAATCCAACCGTCGAGACCGCATAGCCGCGCGCCCACAACTTTTCGCCGTTGAAGTTGCGCTTCCTGCCCCCGAATTGGCGTGCCACGGCAATCGCGCTTTTCCCCTTGAGGTAACCGATCACCTGAGCCACCGAATACTTTGGCGGGACCTGGATCAACATATGCACATGATCTACCACCATGTGCCCTTCCAGGATATTGCTCTCCCTTTGCCTCGCCAATTCTCGGAAGACCGGGCCCAGAAACTCTCGAATCTTTCCGTACAGCACTTTCCTTCTCCCTTTGGGAACAAACACGATGTGGTATTTGCAGTCCCATCGGGTATGGCTTAAGCTCTCATATGACATGCTTTATGCCTCCTTTGTGGGTACCGCCAAGCTCCAAAGGAGGCATCCTATTACTGGATCTAAATGTCAAACCTGGAAAGTCTCACTGGTCAAACCAGTGGCTTACCTGTCTTCGAGTTATTTGGGTGCGGCTCTTTTAGAGCGAACCATTATCCTTTATTGACAATAGGTTAGCCGGGTCCGAATCGTAGCGAGTGGCGCTTTTGGGCGAGATAAGGCTTGGCGAAGGGCATAAGTCGGCTAAAACGCGTCGGATTGCGGTGCGCTCGGATAGCCGCCGGGCCGGGCCTGAGACTCTGCCCGCTGTGAGTCGGTGGAATCCCGGTGCGATGAAAAATTGAAAGAGGGAAAAAAGCACTGGACATTTGTGCGTCGGTTTGCTAGCGTAGGTTTGTGGCAGAGGGTGTGGAGAGCAAAGCGCCGCGATTCCTAGGTCATGAGGTGGGCAAAGCGGAGCAGGCCCTGATCCGGGAGATCGTGGGGACGTGTGGGGGTCTGAGCCGGATGGAACTGGCCGCCACCGTGTGCGAGTTGCTGGGGTGGAAGCGCCGCACGGGGTCGCTGAAAGCGCGGGAGTGCCGGGAGTTTCTGGAGAAGCTGGAGAGCCAGGGGGGGCTGGTGTTGCCCCCCAAGCGGCTGGGGCGGCCGCCGGGGAAAGCGACCGGGGTACCGGTGACGGCGCGGGGAGAGCCGGGTCCCCGGCTGGTGGGCACGGCCCGGGACCTGGGCGAGATTCAGCTGCAGCCGGTTCGGACGCCGGAGCAACGAGGGCTGTTCCGGGAGCTGGTGGGGCGCTACCACTATCTAGGCCACCGGGTGCCGTTCGGGGCGCATCTGCGCTACCTGGTCTACGCCTCGGAGCCGGCGGGGCGGGTGGTGGCCTGCGTGCAGTTTTCGAGCGCGGCCTGGCGGATTGCGGCGCGCGACCGCTGGATCGGATGGGAGGCGGAGGCGCGGACGCGCCAGCTGGTGCACGTGGTCTCGAACAGTCGCTATTTAGTGTTGCCCTGGGTCCAGGTCAAGAACCTGGCGAGCCGGATCTTATCGCGGGCCGTGCGGCAGCTGGCGCTGGACTGGCCCCGGAGCTACGGGGTCGAGGTGTTTTTGGTGGAGACGTTGGTGGATCCGGAGCGCTACCGGGGCAGCTGCTATCGGGGGGCGAACTGGATCGAGCTGGGGAGCACGCGGGGCGGGAAGCGAGAGGATCGGCTGGCGCGGAGCGAGGCGGCAGCGCCGAAACGGGTGCTGGTGTATCCGCTGGTGGCGGAGGCGGCCCGACGCTTGCGGGAGGGCTAGAAGTTGCGAGCGGTAGCCGCCCAGTTACAGCCCGAGGATGAGTTCGCGGCGGCGCGGGAGCAGTTTGCCCAGATGGAGGCCTTTCTGATGTCCGACGAGGCCCATAGGAAGACGCACAGCGAGTTGGAGCGAGAGCTGGAGCAGCAGGGGCGGGAGCTGCTGCGACGGTTCTACCAGGCGCACCTGGAGCTGCGGGCTCCGGGTGAAGCGGCCGCTGCGGTGCGGGATTCGGAAGGGCAGGTGCGGCAACAGCGCCGGCGGCAGCAACGGGGGCTGGAAACGGTCTTTGGAGAGGTTCGGGTGGAGCGGCTCGGCTACGGGGGAGAGGGGCTCCAGAGCCTGCACCCACTGGATGCGGATCTGAACCTCCCGCCGGAGTTGTACTCGCACCAGGTGCGGCGGCGGGCGGCGGAGGAAGCCGCCGAGGGGTCGTTCGACAAAGTCGTGGAGGCGCTGTCGAAAACCACGGGGGCGCAGGTGGGCAAGCGTCAGGTGGAGGAGCTAGTGGGCCGTGCCGCCCAGGACTTCGATGCCTTCTATCAGGAGCGACAAGCGGGAGCGTTGGCTCCGAGCGAGTCGGGGTCGATCTTGGCGATCTCGGTGGACGGCAAAGGAGTGGTGCTGCGTCGTGAGGATCTGCGGGAGGCGACGCGGCAGCGGGCGGAAGCGAGCGAGCACAAGTTGCAGAAGCGGTTGAGCAAGGGCGAAAAGCGCCACGCCAAGCGGATGGCAACGGTCGCGGCGGTGTACACCCTCGCGCCTCAGGTGCGGCGGCCGGAGGAGGTGATGCGGGTCCTGGCCCCGCAGCCGCAGCGGGAGGAAGGGAAGCGACCGCGGCCCCAGCACAAACGGCTGTGGGCGAGCTTGGAGAAGCGTCCCGAAGAGGTCATCGAGCAAGCCCTCGGAGAAGCCCGCTCGCGGGATCCCACGGGGCGCAAGAGTTGGGTGGTGCTGGTCGACGGCCATCGGAGTCAGCTGAAGACGCTGCTGCGGTGTTTGCACCGATCCGCCAGGGCGGCGCCCACGATCGTGCTGGACTTCATCCACGTGAGCGAGTACGTGTGGAAGGCCGGCATGGCTCTGCACGGGGAAGTCAACCCGAAGCTGGAGGGCTGGGTGGGCGAGCACCTACTGAGTATTCTGCGCGGGCGCAGTGGCTATGTGGCGGGCGGAATCCGTCGCAGTGCGACCCGTCGGGGCCTGGCGGGCAAGGCGCGCGAAGCGGTGGATCGCTGCGCCAACTATCTGCTCAAAAATGCGGAGTATCTGAAGTATGACACCTATCTGGCGAGGGGGTTCCCGATTGCCACCGGTGTCATCGAGGGGGCCTGCCGTTACCTGGTCAAAGATCGGATGGAGGTGACCGGGGCGCGCTGGTCTCTGGCGGGGGCTGAGGCGGTCTTACGCCTGCGTGCGCTGCAGGCCAGCGGAGACTTCGACGCCTATTGGCGCTTTCACGAGCGGCAGGAGTCGCTCAGAAACCATGCCGCGCGCTACGCGGACGGCGAGCTGGTCCCTGTGCGCGGCCCCACGCGCTCTCACCTGAAGCGGGTGAAGTAAGAAGATCCAGAAGTCCAATCGGTCGGTCTTCCGTGTCAGATTGTTCTGCCCCACCCAACTACCCAACCCCAAAATGCCTTCGCCGCTCCCATAGTAAGAGAGGTCCATCTTGCGTTCGACGGCACCAGAATCGCCTGTTCTAAAAGAGCCGCACCCAAGTTATTTTTGCGCAGACCCTAAGTGTCCCAGTATTGACCCGACGGGAACATCGTCCATAGACAGAAATGCTTGTTTTGAATGACCTACGGGGCAGCCGATTGCGTCGATTAAGACAGGATCTGTGAACGCTGTCCGGAGGGCTGGTATTCCCCACTGTCGTTTGCGCCATGAGAATGAAGAGATCGTAGGGGCGGGGGGCTCGTGAACGCACCAGATTTTGAGTCTGATCGGGCATCGAGTGAAAAGCTACGAAAAGCTAACAAAACTCATAAGAGACGCGGGTTTTCGCCGAACTGAAAAAGTGATTTATTGAGTCTTGTTGAGTTTTGTAGGTGGACGAAAAGTGGACGGAGTTTTTTTCGTCCACTCCTCACTATCTGATTCTCTGTCCCGCCAACTTACAACTGAGACTCCCACTGATCACTCTGAGGCGGTGGGATGTCAAAAGGCGGAGACAACATGAATTCTAACAGTCTAGCAGCCTGTCGGACTTTCGAGGTCATACCCCACAGGCATCATTAGTGATGGCGAATCGATTTAAAGTAGTCGATCGAGAGACTCCTTATCTGTTTCCCCCTTCGGTGCAGGAATGGCTGCCGGAGACGCATCTGGCTCGCTTCGTGGTGGAGGTTGTGAGCAAGCTGGAGCTGAGGAAGCTGGAGGATTCCTACACGAAGCGGGGATCGGAAGGCTACCATCCGGCCATGATGCTGGCGTTGTTGTTTTACGGCTATGCCACGGGGGTGTTTTCGAGTCGGAAGTTGGAGCAAGCCAGCTACGATTCGGTGGCGTTTCGCTACCTCGCCGGCAACACGCATCCGGATCACGACACCCTCGCCCATTTCCGGAAGCGATTTTTGCAAGAGCTGAAGCCGCTGTTTGTGGAGATCTTGCTGCTGGCCCAGGCGATGGGATTTCTGAAGTTGGGCCGCGTGAGTTTGGATGGCACGAAGGTCAAAGCCAATGCCTCCAAGCACAGTGCGTTGAGTTGGGGGCACATCCGGAAGCTGGAAGCGCGGCTGCGAGAAGAAGTGGAAGAGTTGATGCGGCTGGCCGAGGCAGCGGATGGACGAGAAGAAACGGAAGGGATGGACATCCCGGCTGAGCTGGCGCGGCGGGAGGAACGGTTGAAAGCGATCGAGGAAGCAAAGCAGAAGCTGGCCCAGCGGGCGGCCGAGCGGCAGGCAGGTGAGCAGGCCGAATATGAAGCCAAAGTGGCCAAGCGGCAAGCCCAGAGGAAACGGGGAAACAAACCGCGGGGTCGCCCCCCCAACCGCCCCAAGGAGGAATTCGAGACCAGGATCAGATCAATCTGACGGATGAAGAGTCTCGGATCATGCCGGTCTCGGGCGGGGGATTTGAGCAATGCTACAACGCTCAGGCCTTGGTCGATAACGACAGCTTCTTGATTGTGGCGGCTCATGTCACGCAAAACGCCAACGACAAGAAAGAATTGGAGCCGGCCCTGGCGGCGCTGCAAGCCCTGCCCGAGTCGCTGGGTCGGGCCCAGGAGTTGCTGGCCGACAGCGGCTACTTCAGTGGCCCCAACGTGGAGCTTTGTGGCGAGCACGCGATTGTCCCCTATATTGCGGTCGAGCGGGAAGCCCACCACTTGCGGCCGACCGAACGCTGGAAACAACCGGAGCCGCCCGGGCAAGACGCCGATGCGGTGGAGCAGATGAGATACCGGTTGAAGACCCCCGCGGGTCGAGCCATTTACGGGCAACGCAAAGCCGTCCCGGAGCCCGTCTTTGGGATCATCAAATCGGTGATGGGCTTTACGCAGTTCTCTCTCAGAGGAGCGGAGGCAGCAGACCGGGAGTGGACTCTGGCCAGCATCGCCTGGAATCTGAAAAGAATGTACAACCTCTCCTGCCGCCAGCCGACGATGGCCCGTGCCACCCTCTGAAGAGGTGGGCCGCGTCGTTTCAGCGGCCAAATCACCGCCGCAGAGCAGATGACTCATCGCTTTTCGTGCTTGGTCATGCAACACTTTTAATCAAACCTTAAACTTAAATTTCAGAAACGCCTGTAAGTTAAGTCCGACAGGCTGCTAGGTTCTATTGAAAAAAGGCTTCTGGAAGACCCGAAGAACAGCAATCGCCTAATAGGAGCGCAACTGCAGGTCAGCGACAGAACCGTTGCCAAAGTGCGCAAAGAACTTGAGGCAACGTCGCGAATTCCAGTCGTTACGCACACACGCGGTTCGGACGGTCGACTGCGTCCGCGAAAGCACAGTCGGAAGGCAGTGCAGACAAAGTCGACTGCGCCGCCGGAAATCTTCCGCACCACTCGGACCCGGTACAGGGCTCGGGGGGACTGTGCTCGGAGATGTCCGCAGTGCATTCTCAAGCCACCCACTTGCATTCATCGTGGCGCTGCCTTACGGAGGCTTCGTCCCTGTCGCGGTTTGGTGTCTGACACACCTTGAGCCCATGCAGTGGTGGATATGGGGAATGGTCGCCGGCGGCGCGCTCTTCTCGAGCCTCACAGTAATCTCATGGGGCCAGATCGTTCTCAAGAATCTGTTCAAAGCTATTGGGTTCGCCACACTGGTGGAGGGGGTGATGATTACGTCTAAAACCTGGTGGCTGTCTTTCACGGCACTAGGGCTACTTGTGACGATCAACGCGATCTCCTGCGCTGTGGCGCTCGCTCAGGACAAGACGAAGAAGCAGAATCGCTCTCGATAGCGGAAGTTCTTTTCATCGAGCACCCAGAGGAGCGGTAAGCGACACTGCTAAAAATTCGTCATCGGCGTCGAGGCGAAGCTCGCTCTCCACACTGAAGCTGCCAATATGCTGATCGGGAGGGCCGTATTCACCTTTCCCACTCTACGCTCTCTGTGACCTCGCCTCATTTCTTCCCTTCATGGGGTTCGTTGGAGTGCACGTAAATCTTGCCCCTTCACGACGCTCCGCTGTTCTCGGGTCAAAATTTATCGGCACATCCAACCCAAGAGGCCCCATGAAGAAAATGAACTCGGTCACAACAGAGAGATCTCGCACTCGGTGCAAAGCTACGAAAAGGGACGAAATGCTTGAATGCTCGCGGGTTTTCGCCAATCGAACGAGGTGATTCGTTGAGCTTGTTGAGCTTCGTAGGTGGAAGGAAACTTCTGTCTGCGTTATCTCGGACATTGAGGGACGGCCCCTTGATTGGAGTCCTCGACTTACTGTTGGTGGTGCCAAGTCGAGCCGCTAGAACAGACGCGGGTAAGAGAGGCGGGGTTCCCGCCTGCCCCTCCCCGTTGTCGCGATGGGGTCTATTCCTCATATTTACCGGCGTGAGGGTCACTCACCGGGCGACCCCAAAGACGTTGCCCCAAGACGGGGAACGACGTAACAGACTTGGCCATAGGTGTTGCGATAGAGGCAGAAGCTTTCAAGGGTAAGCAAGCCGAGTTTTCGGCAGAAGAACCCCACCCTGAGTTTGCGATTGTCGTTGTAGTTCTTCCGCTTGAGCTTCATACTCCGGAGTCGCAGACGGACCCAGGAGTCGAGCTTTTGGAAGAGCCAGCGATTGGTCGCGAACTCGGGGGCGAAGTACTGAGCCGTCCCCCTGATCACTCGGTTCAATTTCAGGATCGCCTCGGCATCGAGGTTATGGTGGCGAACGGTTAATTCCCGCACCTTATCCTTGAATTTCCGCTGGGACTTGTCGCGCATACGCCGGGAACGGGACGAGAGGAAAAAGCCAAGAAACTCATAGCCTTTTCCGAACGTCGTGATCCGGGTTTTCTCCGGACTCAGCGTTAGCTGAAGGGTTGCCAGCAGCAGCTGGACCAGTGCCAAGGCCTCTTGCGCCTGCCTTTCGGACCGGGTCAGGACGACGAAGTCGTCGGCGTACCGGGCAAATTGAAAACCCGCCCGGTCGAGAGCCCAGTCCAGTTGATTAAGGACAATGTTAGCCAAAAGAGGGGAAATCACCCCTCCTTGTGGCGTGCCGACCGTGGTCGGCTTGAAGACACCGTCCTCCATGACTCCGGCAGTGAGAAATCGTTGAAGAAGGCGAAGGATATTACCGTCGGCAACCTTGTCGGCCACCAACTGCATAATGACGTCTTGTGGAATGTTGTCGAAAAAGCCTTCAATGTCGGCGTCGAGTACGAAGCCGTAGCCGGCGTCGTGAAGGGACAACACCCACTGGATCGCCTGATGACAGTTGCGTTTGGGACGAAACCCGAAGGAGGCTTCCTGAAAGAGCGACTCGAAGATAGGTTCCAGCAGCCGTCGCAGGACTTCCTGGCCCACGCGGTCGCGGACCCCGGGAATCCCGAGCGGCCGGGTCTTCTTCGTGTGAGGCCCCTTGGAGAGATGGACTCGGCGCAGCGGAACGGGTCGAAACTCGCCTGATTTAAGATCTTTCATCAGCGCGAGAAGATTTTGTTCGAGGTTGTCCTTGAACATCCCGATGCTGACCTTGTCCACCCCGGCGGCGCCTCGGTTGCGCTTGACTTTCTTAAAGGCGGCACGCATGAGCTCGATCGTGATGCGACCGGTCAAGGAGTGCACTTTTCTGTTCTTCACCATGGTGTTCCTGTTCTGTTGCATCATCAGGTGAGGCGGATCGGAGATCTATCGGGTGTTTCTTAGCCAGGCCCCTGGGGGGTCTGTTTTCCCGGTTTGACCCGGACAAGAGCACGGGCCGACCCATTTGGGGGGCCACGGCCGAGACGCTAACTACCCAGACTCAGGATTCTTCCTCACCTCGTCTTCGGTTTGACCTTTCCTCCAGCCGAAACTGGAGTACTCCGGCTCTGCGGCAATCCCTAAAGCGGAGGCGGCTCAGGAAGCCTTCTCCGCACCACCGCATCATCCGTCGCCTTTCACCGGGGGCTTATAGCGCGGACTCACCCACAGGGGACGGCGGGGGACATTCACCGGTCATGACTCGAACCATTTTCCTCAGGCGGCGACAGGTATCACCCAAAGCAGTTCCAGAGAGATAACCACCTGTTCTCTCTGGAGACGAGGTCAGGGAACCTCGCCAACGCTTCACTCAAGGGCGGTCGTTGGCGCTTTGCTCTAGGCCGAAGTGCCGTCTCCCGAAGTCTTCCTGCCTGGCCCCTTCGTGACGATCCCTTCTTCCGGTCCAGCCGTTGGGAGCGCCCTGGCTGCGTACCCCCGCTGGTTAATCGCGGAGTTCGAGCAGGAAGTTCTGTACGAGCGTGGACTCGCACAGGTAGGCTTCGGCGTCTTGCCTCTCTTATCGCTTTATTTCCTCCTTTCCAAACGCCTCACCGTTTGTCTAACATGGTTTGACTTAGTTCGAGCCACTGCGGCTCATCGCACCACCTCAAGGGTCAATTGCGGCGAATACTGCAGCCTGCCATCTTCGCGTGGGTAGTCGGTTTGGGCTGCGAGGATCGCGGCCGGGGCCTGATAGCCAATTCCCGAATAGCAGCGCTTGGTGTTGTAGTTACTCCAGTGAGTCTTACTTGCTTACGGATCCTTAACCAGCATGAACAAGCTTAAGAATCGTGGATTCCGGCTCAACTGCGTATTGTCGGACTTCGGGGCCGCCTCGCGTCCATCCGCTCAGTTCGATCACAGAAGTCCGCTGATTGCCACTGGTGGGTCGTAACTTGCGGGCAAGCAGTTTGCCGAATCGCTCATCATGCGTCGACACGATCAACTGCCGTTTGTCTTTGGTGCGACGTAACAGATCAACCAGGCCCAAGAGATTGATGTCATCGAGACTCTGGATCGGGTCGTCCAAAAGGGCGGCTTCGACCGGCAGACGCGGAAGCGCAAGATTCAGTGACAGAAACAGCGAGACAGCCAGCGCATTGAGTTGGGAGCTTGATAATACTGCACTGGGGCTATCCGAAGAGAGTCCTTCAACACTGTCATGTACCTGGGTGTCCAATCGTCCCCTGCCCCGACTGAATCGCGTCGCTAGCTTGACCATGCGGAAAGCCGGGTGCGGATCGATGCGAGCCCAAGGTCGCTCTACGCCATCCAGCATGACCAGAAAAGATAAGTAGACCACTGCACTGAACGAGATCCAGGTGCGGCTTCGAGTGAGGCAGGCCAGCGGAATGAGCCAGGTCACATACCAAGCGTGGACCACAGGACCCAGAACTATCGCCAAACCCAGCAGCCAAAGTATCCTTTCCAGGGAATCATGCACGTTTCTTAGCCGGCTTCGCAACGGGATTCCCAAAACCGTGAGCAGCACCAGGTAGCCCACAATCGAAGCTTCTCCGAATACCCAGTCCAGTATACGGTAGAACCCGGAGTTGAAGCGCCAGTGCTCGGTGAAGGTTTCTCCCGTACCGACCAGTTCGGGGAGCGCTTCGTAGAAAGGCAGAAAGCCGGCACCCACGAGACCGGCGAAGAGGGCGAAGCCCCAGAACAGGGGGCTGAGGAAGATGATAGTGAGCGCGGGGACAAGCTTGGAGAGGGTAGCCAGAGCGAGCGCCGCATAAGCCCTCAGGGTCCATCCACTGACAATAAAGTAGACCAATAGGGATAGACACAGCACGACCAAAGCGTCGAAGTGGCCGCTCCCAGCGAATTCTTAGACCATCAATGGATTCCAGAGAAAGAGCAGGAGGACGGGTGCCAGGGCTTGCCCCAGTTTCCTGGCTGCGAGGGCAACGAAGATGCAAGCCGCCAACTCCAGGACAATGGTCCACAATTTCCAACCCAGGACGCTACCGGGGACGCTTGCGTTGCTCAGAGCGAAGAGGAATTGTGCCAAGGGAGGATATAGGGCTGGAATGGAGGGATAGCCCGCCCGATCGCGAATCTCCGACCAGACCTCCTCTCGAGACGGATCCAATTCCGGCAGGTCATCCAGAACCTCTGAGGCAGGTGCGAGACGGTAGGGATTCAAGCCCTGGCTGAGGACGTAGCCCTCCCACAGGCACCGCCAGACATCTTGATCATAGAGCAAGAACGTTCGATAGGTTACATAGCGCCCTGTCAGGTCGTCTTTGAGCCCGTCTATCAAGTCAATATCGTCCCTGAGCCCGGCGGGGAGAAGAGTAATGCGAAAGAGAAGTCCGAAAGAGACAACCACGAAAAGAAGGGCTGTCTCTGACCCTGCTCCTTGGCTCCGACCACGGACCCGATTGCGTAGGCTCCGAAGAGTGCCGCGGAGACAGCAAGGAACGTCCACAGGGGAGGGCCGTTGTTGGCCTGGAAACGGCTTAGATAGAGATAGAAACCTTCGGAGATGCCCCCAACCACCAGTAACGTGAGCAGGGGCCTTCTCACCAGACTCAACGGTCCTTTCGCTCCCGATTGGAAGCTAGGTCTGGGCGATAGGACTGGCGGGAGCGGCGTTGCGTCCAGGCAGCATCGGTGGGGCGATGCTGTCTCAGCCAGGTGCGCAGGGGAACGTCGTCCTCACCGGGAGCGTAGCGGCTGTTGTTGCTGGGTACATCCCCTAGGATCTGGCGTCGGATTGGGTCTAGATCTGAGTAGAGATGCTCGACGGTCATCTCGTCCTTGGGACGGAGCCAGCGGTAGCCGTATCCCATCAACAGCACCTTACGGGTGAGCTCTGACCGATTTCGGCTGCGGCTGTGCCAGAGACGGCGATCCAGCAGAAATGCGGTTCCCGGGACACCACAGATTGGAATGGCCCCAGAAGGATGAGACTGGCCGTCCGCTGGGATCTCGATTTCATTCTGAAGATGCGACCCGGGAACGACCCAGGTATTGGCCCGGCCCGGCTCCGAAACATCGCTGATGAGATATACCACCTTCAAAGAGAGCCGCGGCCGAGGACTCGACTCCATCTCGTCGTTGACTCTCATGCTGTCCTGGTGCCAGGCCACACTGGGGGTGCCAGAAGGAGGATTGGGATCGCTCGGTGGGTTCACGATCAGGCCGGTGTGGTACAGATAAATGTTCCACCCGAGGACTCCCCAGACCTTGGGGAAGGTAGTCTCCCAGTCGATCATTTCCAGGAAAACAGGCTCCTTACCGATCAGGTCCACCTCGTCGAAAGACTCGTAGGTCCCCAGACCCTGGCGTCGCTTGTCCTCCAGCATTCGATCGCAGAATCGACTCAGGAGTTCGAGCTGCTCTGTGGAGACGGCATTCTCAATCATCACATACCCGAACTCTTCGAAATGGTCAGATTCAGAAGCAGTCAGGCAATGTTGCAGACAACTCGGGTTCATCGGTCCTCCAGGTTCTCTGCAATCTTACCTCACAGTCTCAAGCAGTCACCATAGCTTGACTCGGTCCGGGTTATCGGGCAAGGTCATGTCGATCCGTACCCTGTGTTGAGCCGAGTCCTGAGTCTGTCCTCAACACGCTCACAAAGACGAGGTGCTTGAATGGAGTATTGTTCTCTGGGTCGCACCGGTGTCCAGGTGAGTCCGATCTGCCTGGGATGTTGGATGTTTGGTGGCAAGGCCAGCCGCGAGGATTCCGCCGCCATCATCGACCGGGCCATCGATCTGGGAGTCAACTTCCTGGACACGGCCAATGCTTATCAGGGAGGTTTGAGCGAAGAGTATGTGGGCGAGACCCTCAGTGAAAACGGCAAGCGGCAGCGGATCGTTCTTGCCACCAAGGTGCATTTCAGGATATCCGAGGACGACCCCAATGCCTACGGCAATAGCCGGAGGCACATCCTGGAACAGTGTGAGATCAGTCTCCGTCGCCTGAGGACAGACTACATCGACCTCTACCAGGTCCACAGGCCCCAGTCCGATGTCCCAGTCGATGAAACCCTGCAGGCGCTCGATGACCTGATCCGGGCAGGTAAGGTTCGATATGTAGGGACCAGCAACTTTGCCGCCTGGCAGCTGATGGAATCTCTATGGGCTTCCCGGGAGCTGCGTCTGAACCGGTTCATCTCAGAGCAGCCGGCTTACAATCTGCTGGACCGCCGCGCCGAGCGTGAGTTGCTACCCATGGCACGCACCTACGATGTGGCGATCCTACCCTGGAGTCCGCTGGCGGGAGGACTCTTGACGGGCAAGTACCGTCGAGACGCCCCACCGCCGCCCGACAGCCGATTCGCCAACATGGCCAACGACCCCTTTCTGCCATCGCGTTGGAGCGAGCGGGCTCTCCAGGTGTGTGAATTACTCGAGCCGCTAGCCCAAGAGAAGGGTTGCGCGATGTCTCAGTTGACTCTGGCCTGGTGTGCCGCTCAGCCAGGAATCACGAGTCCCATCATCGGACCCCGAACGGTGGCGCAGTTAGAAGATAATCTGGGGGCCCTGGACGTAGAGCTCTCAGAGGAAGATCTAGCGGGGATCGATTCGATCGTCGAGCCGGGCAGAATGATCTCGCCTTTCTATGAAGCGGATTTCGGACCCCATCGACACCGCTGGTAGAAACAATACTTTGTATCATATCCCCAACTTGAGGCCGCCCACGGCGGTCCCTACTTGACTATGGCCAGGAGGATGAAGCAATGAGAGTTGCCGTACAACCTAGACCTGCTTCCCGAGTCAGGTTTCGACCCAGTGCTCCAATGTATCCGTTGCTCTTCTCGATCTTAGGGTTCGCCGCGGTCTGCAGCCAAGGATCGGCGAAAAGCCACAGGGAAAACGCCCCACGTGTGGTCCAGCTGGGCCCTGAATCAAACCGGACCGATCTCTTTCTTCACGACAATTACCTGGTGGCCGAAACCCAGGGACTGGCTCTGACCCCGGGAACCATCCGCAAGCACCCCGGGAATCCCATCCTCGTCAAGGACAAGCCCTGGGAAGTGGGCAACTTGAACTACACCTGCGTGATGCAGGATCGGGAAGAGGGGCTCTACAAGATGTGGTACCAGGTGATCCGCCCCAAGCCAGGCGGAGGAGGCAACGAGAGCTGGTGCATGTATGCTACCTCCAAGGATGGCTTCCAGTGGGAGAAACCGTCTTTGGGAATAGTCGAGTACCAGGGCTCCAAGGCCAACAATATCGTCCTGCACGAACACGAAGGGATCCGGGGGACACCTTCATACTGGGTGGAGAAGGACTATGCCGATCCCGATCCGGACCGCCTCTATAAAATGATGCTCCAGAGCTGGGATTTCCGGGGCCGGGCTGCCCACATGGCAAGTTCACCCGACGGGATCAATTGGACCTCGACCGGCTACGGAAACCGGCTGGGGCCCTTCGATTCCCAGAACATCTTCTTCTGGGACGATCGGATTGGAGCTTTCGTCGGCTATTTTCGCAGCCACGAGGGGGGCCTCCGTTCCATCTCGCGTGCCACCAGTCCTGACGGCTACCACTGGTCACGGCCCAAGACGGTCCACACACCCGATGCCGAGGACGCTCCCAGCTGGCACCTCTACACACCGGGAATCTTCAAATATTCCAAAGCCCGCAACACTTACATCATGCTGCAGGGAGGCTTCGACGAGCTTTCCCACGACATGTATGGCGAGTTGGGGGTGAGCCGGGATGGAATCGACTGGCATCGTTTCCGACAACCCTTCATGGGACCGTCCGAGAAGGGAAAGTGGGACGCCGGGTACATCATGCCGATTCCCGCCGATGCGACCATCGGGGACGAGACAGCAATCTTCTATCATGCCAGCACCAATCCAGCCCACGATGCCACCGGAGATCGGGGCATGGGCGTCGCGTTCCTGGACCAAGGGGCCTTCCTGGGATGGAAAGCAGAGTCCGAGGGCACTCTCTTGACCCATCGCCTACGCGTCCGCAGCGATTCGAGTCTTTTCCACCTCAACGCGAATGCCCAGGAAGGATCAATTCACGCCGAGTTGCTGGACGACTCAGGTCAGGTCCTTCCAGGCTTTTCCCGCGACGACTGCGAGCCCATCACCGGGGTTGGCGATGAGCTGACAGTCCATTGGAAGGGTCAGGAAGACCTGAAAGAGCATCTGCGTCGTGGAACGGTCCGCCTCAAGCTCTACGTGAGCAAAGCCACCGTCTACGGTTTCAAATGTCTGCGGCCACGCCGGCATTAACCTGATACGGCCTTGCGGTTGGCGCAAGTTCTTGGGATCCCTGCGCAATTCTGGCTGGGGCTGCAGTCGGATTGGGATCTTTGGCACGCTATGCGGAGTGTGAGTTCAGCAGAAATAGCTCACCTCCAACCGCTGCCTCAAAGTGGGTTAGGTACCAGTGGGGGTTTTTCGCGCGCTACGGAGTAGTCGCGCGTCTTGATCCCAGGATGCCCCATGGGGCCGTAGCTGTCGAACTCGTCGCACTGATCCTCGCCGAGGACGAACGATACCTGGATGCCATCCTCGGTGACGTCACCGCGATGAAAACCGTAGCGAGTGTCAGCGTCAGGCCAGCGCTCGGCGAGCTGAGCGGAGTTTCCAGCGGATTGAGCCCTATAGAGCCGGATGCCGTCGACAACCTGGACAGGGCGACCGGTGTGAACGTGGCCACAAAAGAGGATATCCACACGACTGGCCCGCAGCAGCTCCCATAGTCGCTGGCGGTGCGGTGGGTCGATGGAAAAATACCAGTTGTCGTATTGATCCGGGTCGGTAAGGTCCCAAGCAGGCTCGTCGGGCTGCTCCATGAAAGGCCAGTAGTGCATCATTGCCACGTGCTGTCGGGCCTGAGGCAGCTTCGGTATTCGCTCGAGCATTCGCCAGAAACGCTCTTCCTGCGGCAGCCCCGATCCCGCCAACGCCGCGAAGAAACCGGTGAAGCGCACGTCGCGATACAGGAATGTCCAATGAACGGGTCCGAAATAGGAAGAAAAGAAGTCGAGGCTTCGCGAGGTCATATTGCAGTCTGGGTCGTTCCAGTCCAATCCCAGGTCGGCCCATTTAAGTAGGCACTTCGTGCCGACGGCCAAGGCCGTAAAAGGCTGTTTCGGGACACCCCGGCTGTGACGAAAGGGCGGTCTCAGAGAACAGCTCACTTGATTGAAATTCCGAGACTGTTAAGCTTGGCCCCATTCCGGGAGGCGTGTTTGTTACCTACGTCCATGTTCCCCGGGATGACAAAGGTAGGGAATGGAAGCGTCTCCAGATCCTCTCGCGCTTGCTGGTATTCGAATTCGTGAGTTTCGCCATCGCGCGTCAAATCACCTCCATGAAGCAGGAACTCGGCATCGATCCCCGACATCTGACGCCTGATCGCCGTCCAGCGCTGGTTGATTGCCGGACGAAAGCGATACGACCGGGGCGTGCCCATGTGGCTATCGTTAACGTGCAGGAATGTCCACTCATCTTTTCGGTTTTCTGTCATATCGCTACCTTCCCGAGTGAGGCCAACTCCTCGAGAGCGTTCGGTTTCACTTTTTCGGTCAATATCACCAGTCCAGCACTGGAACACCTCCAGGTACCAGGAGAATGTGCCTTGGAACGACCAGGTGAGAATCCACTCCTTCATCTTCAAATACTGCTTCCTCTGTTAAAGGAAACGGCGATGGTTGCCTACTTTCCGGGCCTGCTCGCTGTCTCCCTGATCGAATAGAGGTTCTTTTCGCCTCGCAGGTAGAGATCGCGTCCCACTAGCGCGGCTGACGCATTGAAACCGTCTTGAAGCCGGTTGCGCGCCAGGACCCTGGGCCTGCGACTATGCCTCCTACTGCCGATGCGTCAAGAGCGAACGCTTCAGCAAGGGCAAGAAAAAAGGAGAGGGCAATCGAAAAAACGGCAACCGCTACCGGGCCTGGAGCTATCAGGCAGTCGCTCACTATGCCGTTCGCAACTATGAGGCCCCTCGTCGTTACTATCAACGCAAGGCCGCACCCTAGGAATGCATTCGTGGCTTGGAAGGCCTTGGCTCACAAGCTGTGCCGGGCCAGCTATTTCGCGATGCGTGATCAAGTCAGATTTTCCTCAGCTCTGTTGTTCCGCTGAGGATTGGGGTTCGCCTTGCTCGCTCGCGCTTCAGGCTTCCATGTGGTCATGGGGACCATCTTGGCACGGCTTCAGGACTCGGTTTCTCGATATTCAATGAACAGCTCCACGGCTTGGACTCGCACTGGCCCCTGGCGGTGGGGACTTCTCCGTCGGAGATGAATCACCAGTTGGTTGCTCCCCCGCTCCAGCGCATCCTCGGGGGAGAAGTTCAAGATCTGACCTTGTCCCTGGGGTCGAAGGTAGCGCCCGTTGAGCTCGAAGCGTAGTTCATCGTCCCAGCGGCTGTAGCCCTGCAGATGGACACGCAACAGGACTGACTCCAAAAGTTCCTCCTCTCGAGCGCTCCCCAGATCGTCTCCAATGACGAGGGGAATCTGGCACCGGTCTCCCTGCTGGAGCTCCACGGGGAGGGGCATCTCGCCGCCCTCGGCTGGAGTGCGAGCCTCCATGTCTCGGGTCACGAAGTAGTGCTTGTCTTTTCGGGCGATCCGGTTGGGATTTCCGATCTCCTCCAACATCTGCCGATCCACCGGATTGAAGAGCCGTCCTGGGATACCTTTGCCTACGACATGGCAATCGAAGTTGAACAGGTGGATTCCGCTCGCTCCCTGCTCCCACAACGCCATGGCCGCCGCCCGCATCATCTTGATCGACGCACGTCCCCCTTTGGAGCCGGTGTAGTCTCGTACGTAAAGATCCGAGATACCGCCGATAACACGGCCTCGGGTGCCCTGAGCCAGTTCCGCGAAGGAGGCCAGATCTGCCGTCATATCCAGGTAACCGCGGGTAGTGGGGGCCACCAGGTCCAGCAGCTCCTCTCGGATCCAGGTTCGTACATCGAATCCTATGGCCTCACACTTGCTGATGCTGGGCGGCACCCGGGCCAGGAGCTTGATGGACCGCCCTTCTCTGGCTTCCAGTGCTCTCAGGCGCCGTCGAAGCCTCCTCAGGAAGTCGGTCATGTGGGGCATCCCGGCTGCTTCGCTCCCGCTCTTGAAGTAGTAGGGATGGCTCAGAAAGTCCAGCTCAAAACCGTCCACAGCGTATCGGGTGCAGGCTTCTTCTATGATTGCCAGCCGGCGGCTGCGAACCTCCTCCCGGGCGTAGTCCAGGCCGAGACTGTATTCCTTGCCCGTGCGGCCTTCATAGTTCGAGGAGACGTCGGCGCCGATCCAGAACTCCGGGTGGGCATACTCCCAGTCTCCAATGCCGGCCTCGCGCCGATTCCGGAACTCGCCCGAGGGGAGTCGATCGGTCCAGTCCTTGTGGATGTCGTTCATCCGCATGCTCAACCAGAACTCCATGTCCAGTTCGTGAGATCGCTGGGCCAGCAGTTCTAGTGGATCCATTCCTCGCTCCAGTAGACTGAAGACGTTCTGGGCCCAGCGCCGGTTGCTCTCGTGCTCGAACTCGGTGACCCCCTTGCCGTAGATCTCTCCCACGGCCGAGTCGTACATCAAGTGATCTCCGTGGGTAAAACACTGAATGAAGGCGTCTACCTGAGTTCCTTCGAGCTCGCTCACAACCCGCGAGAACTGGTCTGGAGTTATGGGAGGCTCATGGGCATAGAGGGAACCGGAGCCTCCGTCGCTGTTGAGGAGAAGCCGGTACGTCGATTTGGTGCCGGCCTGTTCTGGAGTCTGCTCCCTGGGCGGAGGATCCGCCGGTTGGCAGGCAGATAAAAGGAGGGCAACAACGAGTAGACTGGGCAGCAGGGCAGCACGGATCATGTGGTCTTCTCCTTACCGATTGATAAACGAAAAGCGCCCTTCTTTCAAGTTCGGGGCATCCGACACAGCCTCGACGAAACAGAGCGATTGGCAGAGACCCCACTTTCGTTTCTAGCTGTGTTACATTCTCAGAGAGTGCTTGTATTCGGCGCCGTGAGCACCTGCTGTTGTTCCGCTCTCTCCGGTTCCGGCTCTGGCCATACTTACGCGCTCGGTTCTGTTTTGGGCGTGACAGATTACCGGTGAGGTTTCTCAACGAAGCGAAAGGCGTAGAGGTCGGCGTCCCGCAGTTGGAATCGCAGGCGAACCGACTTCCCTACCAGGCTGCTCACGTCAGCACCCCCTTTCCAGGACACGATTCGCTCCAGACCATCCCCGAAGATCTCAGGGCACTGATCCAGTGAGAAGCCTGCGATCGGACGACCCTGCTGGTTCTGGATCTCGATCCGGATACTCCCGGCGGCTGAGGTGGAGAAGTTGATTCGCAGGTGCTCCCCCTGGAAAATGAGAGGCTTTGTGAGTAGCTCGCCTCCGGCGGCGGGCGCACTCAGGGAGACGAATCCGTCGATCCGCAGGGTGAACCGACGCAGCCGGTTGCTCTCTCCCTGATGCGAGCTCTCACTGACGTAGAAAGAAAGCTCATGTGGAGCACCCTCCATCTCGGATCTGGTCTCCACCAAGCCCCAGTTCTGGTAGTTGTCGCCATAGAACCAGTTGTCTTTCGCCCGCAGACCCGGCCGAATGAAGGATTCGGCCCAGACCTGAAAAGTCTTGCCGTCGCGGCTGCTCATGAACATGCCATCCGTCAAGGCGGTCCCTTCCCTCTGGCTCTTGCTGCTCCGGATACGTCGGTAATCCAATTGGGGTAGAGCCTCCATTGACGGACCCCAACCCCGGTCCACATAGCGGGTGGGGAATCCCAGAAAGAGGTGGGGGGCTCTATGGTAGGGGATCACCTGATTCGTATAGAGCTCACTGATTCGGGAGGGTGAATAGCTCAGAAACTCCGGTGGGGACCAGTGAAGGAAGTCCTTGGAAGTAGCAGTTCGGATGTCCCTTCCGTCCCGGAAATCACGAATATAGCTGCGATACTCTCCTCGGATTCGGTCCCAGAAGGCCAGGTTCTGGGAATCGAGGGCCCCTTTCGTGATGATCGGTTTCTCGCTCATCCGCGACCAGTGGATCCCGTCCGGGGACTGGAAGGCGTACAAGCCGCCCTGGCGCTTCTTGCCACCTACCGCTTTGTAGCGCCTTTCTCGCTCCGCTGCCGGGTTGTCATCCTTGAAGGGCGCGAAGTTGTGGGATCCCACGTCATCCCAAATGATGTTGTTTGCCCGCGAACCATCGAACTTGATCAGGTCCAAACGAGGCTTCAACCACTGAATACCGTTTTGACTTTCGGCGTAACAGATCACCTCCCGGTGAGGTACCGTGATGGTTCCCTGAGTGTAGGTCGTCTGTTTTCCCCGGTAGTACATCCGGTACCGGGAGCCATCCTGAAACACGGTAGTGTAGCCACTGGCATTGCCTTCCCAGGGCTCGTCTCGGACCAACGAAACTTCTCTGGGTACAGGTCGGTGGAGCCTCAGCTCGGCACCTCCCGACAGACGGTCAACCAAGTGTCGGTCCAGCAGCAGTTCTAGACGGGAACCATCAGCAATGTTTCTCGAACCAGGCCGCCATCCATTCGAAGTACTGCCGCTTCTATATCCAGCTGTTTCGAGAGTTGACTTAGGGACTCGTGACAAGGGAATACAGCAAGGAAGACATCAGGAGGATTTTGGGAGGAAACTTTCTCCGACTCTTTCGTGACAACGCCTCCTGAGCCTATGAAGTCTTCTGATCCCGCTACATCCTTCGATTGCAGCTAGGGTGCCGGGACCCGCGAGCCATGCCAGGGAAAGGCCAGCGTTGGCGAGTTGGCGTAACGGCGATGATAAATCGCTATCTCACCACCTGCACCCGGGGCGAGGCGGACCCGGAAGAAGCGCCGGTTGATCGCATGGGTTTGACCGTCTACCTCGACGCGAGTGCAGAGGTGCTCACCATAGCCTCCGGTCTGGACGATCACCTCCCGGCTCGCCACTTGACTGACGTTCACCAGAGTAACCCGGGTCTTCTCTCCATCGATCTGGGTGACGAGGGAGGCCACATCTTCAGGAATGCCGGCCCGCCGCCCTACCGGATCGAAGTACCGAAGACGGGAATGGAGGGTCCAGATGAGGCCACCATGATAGCCTCCCATCATCAGCTTAAGGAGTGTGTCCGTAGCCGCCGGATTGTACCCGTAGACTGAGTCCGCCAGCCAGCTGTCAGGGGGAGTAGTGTTCTCCCGCATCCTTCTCAAGGTGCGCTGGATCCCGGCAAATTCCATCTCCAAGGCACGCACTGGATAATCGGCATCCTCGCCCTCCAGGAAGGCGATCCAGCCCTTCTTGGGGACTCGATCGAGATCCTTCCGATCCATCGACCAGAGGTAGATCTCCGTGACCCTGGGGATGAACCAGCCGGGCGACCAGTTGAACCATCCTGGTTTCCCGGATCCCACACCCAGAATCTCTCCACGACCCAGGTCTCTCCCTGGCGGTCCGGTCTTGTGGACGTAGATGCCGTAGTTATGAGGGAGACGAAGCTCCCCATTGACTACCTTTTTCTGGGCATAGAGATTGTCCATCTGGCGTCGCAGCACATCCAGGTATCCCATGTCCCCAGTGAGCAGCAGCGCATTTCCAAATCCCGCCCAGGCCCCCTTGTCGAACTTGTTCCGATAGTGCTGCTCGCCATGCTCAGGTGACCAGGGGTGGAAATTCCAACCATAGGTTCCGCCCCACCACCGTCCACTAAATACGCCTCCAATGCTTCCATCCAGCCCGATGTTGGTGGGAATATTGCCGCCGTTGGCTACGATCCGCCGCTTCCAGGCGTCCACGTACTCGAGCAGCCACTCCTTGTACTGCCCCTCCTGGCCCAACATATAGGCGTTGAGCGCCAGCACGGTGGAGGACAGGTTCAAGGGATGGTCCCCCTCCACCGTGAGATACTCGTCGAAGTGGGCCAGCTTGAGAGGATAGTGCTGCATGTAATCCAGCGGCCCTCCCAGGTTGTCGAGTATGAATCGGCCCTGCAGAGGATCCCCGCACCAGTCCGGACGTGTAGCCATCCGCAGCATCGGCCCGCGGCTTCCATTCAGAAGGCTTCGGACGATCTTGTGCTTGGGATCGTAATTTGGAGCCTCCGGATCCCGGTTCATGTAGAGGCCTGCAAAACGCCGCATACGCTTCTGGAATCTGGCATCAACTGGATCGCAGAGGCCTTCGTAGAGGAAGGCTCGAAGCCCTTCCCCGATGTGATGCCAGTCGACCATGGGGGGGAACTCCTTGTAGTAGGCACCGTTGCGAGCTACCTCCGTAGTCACGGTCTTGAGAGCCTGGTACTGTCTCAGATGCGCTTCCTGACCCCGCCGAAACATTTCCAGAATCTGAGGGGAAGCTCCCAGGGCATACAGAAGGGTCCAGTTGTAGAAGCACTCGTAGGCATCATCGGGCCCTTCTAGAGCACCCCAGGTGGGGGTATGAATAAGATTGGCCGTCTCGTCAAAGTGCGTGCTAAAGAACTGGCTGCAGGCTTCGACATTGGCCTTGAGCAGTGCCCTTTGGAGTAGCGCCCAGGCGGGCGGAGACATGGGCTTGCGAAGTTGGATGGCGCCCTTGCCCTGAGCGACTGTGCCGGATAATCCCAAGAGAAGGAGCAGCAGGGGCCAGGACCTGGATATTGAAGCCAAGTTCGATCGGTCCATGTCGCGGCTCATCTTGGCAGCAAGGTAGCACCCAACTGGCTCTGAGTCCAGGGCTGCGTCCATAGATCGCATACTCTTTCTCGCCATCGCAACTCTTGTTTGCGCCATGCAGGCGCCGTTTGGCCTTCCTGGTTTCGGCGAGTGTGAACCTATTGGCCACAAGCAGACTTGTGGTGGATCTCCGCCGATGGCAGCGGTAAACCGGAGCGGGTCCTCGAAAGAGAGGAGTGGCAGCAGCCCGCTTCGGTTTCTTCCAACGGGAAGGTGCTGGTGTTCGCGGAGTGGACCAAGCGGGGTGATATGGACATTTTTACGCTCCGGTTGGATGGGAAGGCAAAGCCCGAACCTTTCCACGTCACCCGGTTCAACGAACGCCAGCCGGTGTTTTCACCGGATGGCAACTGGATTGCCGTCACCTCCAATCGATCCGGAAGAGACGAGATCTATGTGAAACGCTATCCGGCAGAAGGGGGCCTCCTCGCGGTCTCAACAGACGGTGGCCAACGTCCACTCTGGGCATCCCATAGCGGAGAGATCCTCTGTCGCGAAGGGGACAAGATGATGACGGCTTCGGTCAAGACCGAACCGAATCTCAGAGCGGGAAGGCCGAGGATTCTTTTCGAGGGGCTATCTCTGTTGTCTCGTGGGGGAGACACATCTGAGCGCGACTACGACCTCACGCCAGACGGCCAACGGTTTCTCATGGTGAAGCGAGGAGAGGAGTCCCTCCCTACCCAGATCAATGTAGTCCTCAACTGGGCTGAGGAACTCAAACAGAAAGTGCCCACCGACGACTGAGACGAGCCAGTCTGTTTGTCGTCCAGTTATCGTCCAGTCCAGCTTTAGGATATCGTCAGAAATCACTCGATCAATGCGAATTTGAATGACCGCTTTTAGGTGTGGATTCAACCGATCGACTCAACACTTGCGCGGAGGAAGAAGGCGAAGCGTAAACGGTTGAAACCAAAGAGAAAGCGGCGAGGACGCCTGGCTTCCATGTGCATGCCATTGAGGTACAATGAGTTACGCGGTTGCGATTCGGGCCATCAAACCACTTGCCTCCTCCGACGCTGACGCGTTCTAGCTGAACGGCTTAATACGGGTGTTGCGTTGATCGGTTGAATCGGCAGGCAAAAGCGGCCGTTCAGGGACAATCTACTCTGACACTGTTTGTACGGTCAGATCTGTGCTATCACACATGAGAAGGACGGTACAGGAGCAGTATTCCGTCCGGTAGATCAGGGAGGAGTGATTGGCGCTGAAACTCAACATCGTGGTGTTTCCATGAAGTCTCCCACAGTCTGTCCAAGAAAAACACCCGATGGGAGTCTGGGTGTAGAGCTCCGGCAAGTACGCGCTGTTCGCTCTCTATATAGTCTCTATATAGGGGTTCTAGCGGCCCCTTTTTTTAGAGTCTGAAAGAGTCTGATGTAAAGTTTGTACCGCGTCCTGGCGAACGGGGCGATCTCAGTGGCTAAGTTTTAAACCGGCCACGCTGGTACATTTTCTGACCGGCGTTAACAAGCCGTTTGGCGAGGTAATGGCATGCGGACCGTGAAGTGCGGGGGCGGTGCTTCAGTGTTGAGCTGCGCGAGCTACGGGACCCGGAACGCTGGGCTTGAGGAGGAGTGGCTGCTCCCGGTCGGAGGCCCTTTGCGTACATTCCTGTTCGGTTGCTACTCAGACCCCGATTTTGCTCCTACCTACACTTCTCCGGGCGAGTGAGAATCGTCAGTTTTTCTTGGCTTCTTCCAGGTTCCACTCCGCCTGGCGTGTTTCCCGGGAATCAGGATATTTGGATTTGAGTCGTTCGAACGTCCCCTCTGCATCAGCCATCTTTCCTTGGCCAATTTGTGCCGTAACGAGTCCCATCAAGGCTGCGGCACGCTGAGAACCATTCGGGACTTCTTTCAGGCATTTCTCAAAGATCTTGCGCGCGTCTTTGTATTTCTCGACAAACAGCCAATTCTGACCCATTGCTAACAGGATCGCTTCTCTTGCTTCCGGGTCCTGACGTGCCCCCTTCGTCTTCAGGGCCCGTTCATAGTACCGATTACTCAACTCCTCACACAAAACGGCTTGCCGCCCCTGTCTTGGGCCGACAATACCAAGGCCCAGCTTGCGGTAATATCTGGCAGCGTTCTTGAGCGCCTCCAGGTTCCTGCTCTTCTCTTCCAGGATTTCCTGCCACTTCTTGACTTCCGAGAAGTCTGCTGGAAAAGACTTCATCATCATAACTAGTGCCTCGGCTGACATCCCACCCAGGACCCTGAAGATCGGATTCCCCCAAGGGTCGGCGAACACGTCGACAGGAGTTCCTCTTACCTTATACTTTGAGAGCAACCTTCGAGACTGCTGAATATTTACAGGAATCGAGACAAACTTCTCCGATTGGCTAACAACCTCTGGGTTCGGCCATACCTCTCTATCCATCAACTGGCATTGCGAACAGGAAGGCTGCCAGAAGTGGATCAATACGGGCTTTCCTTCTTCCTTGGCTATCTCGATGCCCTTTCCGAAATCCTTTTGCCTCTCAATTTCCTTCTTTGGGGAACTGGCCAGTAAAACGCTCAAACCAAGTAGAAACGGTTTACTTAGGCAGACTAGTCTCTTGAGCACGACAACTCCTGTTAGCCGATATTCCTCATAACATCCGAGTTGCTGTGAGGTTCCCTGATGTATGATCAATACTTATCAGCCCCCCCAACCTCGTGTCAACGGTTCTGTGGTCATCTTTCCGTTGAAAAGGGCCTCTGATCCTTGGGTTATTATCCAGGTACTGTTGCCAAAATCTGATCAGCAGAGACACCTCTCCAGCCGCTCGATCAGAAACACTTGGCGCTAGCGAGACAACATCTCGGCCCATACCTCCTTGCTCACCGCGACTTCCGCCATCTGAAACGTCATGATCCAGCTATGCCGGACCACCTTCGCTCCGATCTTGATCAGCCAATAGGGTGCGAAGGGACCAATGGTTGATTCTCCTGGGAAGAACCAGACGCCGCAGGAAATTACCTAGTGCCCGTCCGGAAATCCGTAAGTAATTGATAAGGAAGGGGAAAGAGGGCTTTTTCAAGCTCCGAAATTGTCAGGGTCGTTTGCTAGACTATCTGGTGTAAACAATTAGACTGAAACGACTTAGGACGATTTCAGGAGTTCGAAGATGCGTCAAAAGCGTGAAAAACAACGCCCCCTTTCCCCACCATGGCCCGATCACCAACTGGCCAATGAATTGAAGGTGATCTCGCGCATCCTGGACGACAATCCCCAGACGCTGGAGCTGATAGTACAAGATCTCTCTGACAGGGTCGATTCCAGTGTCGGCGCCCCCGGTTTGACGGCCGAGCAGGTGCTGCGTTGTGCCGTCATCAAACAGCTGCATCAGTTCAGCTATCGCAAGCTGGAGTTTCATCTGGTGGATTCGCAAAGCTGTCAGAGGTTCTGTCGCTTGCCCTATGGGGCGTCGATCAGCAAAGCCACCCTGGCGGAGAACCTGGGGAAGATTGAGCCGGGGACATGGAAGGCGATCAACGACCACTTGGTGCGCTGGGCGCAGGCTCGGGGTCTGGAAAAAGGCCAACGGATTCGGGTCGATGCCACGGCGGTCCAGACCAACGTCCACTATCCGCTCGACAGTGAGCTGTTGGACGACGGCATTCGAGTCGTCACCCGGTGGCTGGGGCGGCTGCGGGACTGGGAAGGGATCGGCTTCGTCGATCACACGCGACGGGCCAAGCGGCGCGTCCTGAACATCCGCAACCGCCGCGGCAAGAAGCGCCTGGAGAGTTACCGCGATCTGATCAAGGTGGCGTCCAAGACGGCCCACTATGCCGAGCAGGCGCTGGCCGCGTCGGCGCAGTGGAGCGATCCCCTCAGTCTGGCCGGGGCGGCGCAACTGGCCCACTATCTGGAGCTGTTGCACCAAGTCATCGAGCAGACTCAACGACGGGTCCTTTCGGGCGAGGCCGTCGCGGCCCAGGAGAAGATCTGTTCCCTCTTCGAAGAGCACACCGATATTATCAAGAAGAGCCCTCGGGAAACGGTTTTCGGCCACAAAGTGTTTGTCAGCACGGGGGCCTCGTCGCTGATCCTGGATTGTGTGGTGGAACGCGGGAATCCAGCCGATAGCAACTATGTGCAACCCTTCTTAGAGCGTCATCGACAGCTGTACGGGAAGGTCCCGCGCCAGAGCGCCTGGGATGGCGGTTTTGCCTCGGCGGCCAACCTGAGCTGGGCCAAAGAGCAGGGGGTACAGGACGTGGCCTTTTCCAAAAAGTGTGGGTTGACGGTCGAGAGCATGGTGCGTTCCAGTTGGGTCTACAAACAGCTCAAACGCTTCCGGGCCGGGATCGAGGGGTGCATTGGGACCCTCAAGCACACCTTTGGTCTCCACCGCTGTACCTGGAAAGGCTGGCCTCACTTTCAAAGCTACGTCCATGCCAGCGTCCTGACCTATAACCTGGTCGTCCTGGCCCGACTCCTGTTGTAGTCTTTTGTGGCTGACCGTACTGCCTTGTGGCTCCGACTCAGGGAGAGGTCTGCGCCGAACCGGTGTTTTTTGGCCCGTGCGCCCTCGCTCGCTCGTCCTCGCTCTGGATCGAGCTGGGTCGAGTCGGTCTGTCAGCAGTCTCAGGTATAAAAAGTGGTTCCGATTCAACAGATTACAGTTCTGGGAACCCCGGTTTCCGGACGGGCACTACCTAGTTTCTAGGCCAAGACAAAGAGAGCCAACCTCACACTGATTCGGGACAAAGCGTTGGCACGGGCCAATGACCGCTTTTGGCCGTTCATTCGAGGGTTCCGGGGAAAATTTGAATGTCCGCTTCTAGGTGCGGCCGGTCAGGGGCGATCTACTCTGACACTGTTTGTACGGTGAGATCTGCTGGTTGGCCCACGAGGTCCATCAAGGCCAAGGTGCTGCCTCAAAAAAAGAGGCCGAGGACCTCTAGGGTGGAGTGTCCCTTGACCTTGAATCTTTTATATGTCCCTACCACAAACCAGCCAATAATCACTCCGTCGGCACCAGTCCTCCCCCTGGGACCTGATCAGGACCGCCTGCTCAATCTTTCGTACTGATCCTCACGGTTGCCTTTCCCCGGTACCGGGAGTAGCATCGAAACAAGGTCCCCGGGAAACCTACCGCGGTGGCGATGACTCCTCCATCTCAAGAACTCCCCAGGTTGGCCGCTCAGCTATCGAGATCAACAGCTGATTCTTTGAGGTGACCCAAGATGAAACGAGTTCTCTCAGCCCTTCCTGCCGTTTGAAGATTCCCCGGCCGGGCTCATAGAGGACGGTGCCAGCTTCCAGAGACAAGCCTCCCTCCCAGGGACGATCGGCTACCAGAACGGGGTTCTCCCTTGCCTTCGAAGGCGTATGAAGGGAGCGAGCGACCCCCTGCATCTCCTGAATCAGGAAATCGTCGACAAAGAGCTGAACCTGGGACGTCAACTCGATCGGATCTCGTGCTTCTCTCCCAGCAACTCAGAAAGAGATATCCCCATAATCAGGCTGGCGCCGAGGGCGATCTGCCGCGACCAATTGATCATGTCCTTCCTCCCGGTGCGATCTGTTTCAGGCTCTCGAAATCCCGCATCGGTCCTGACCAGCCAGTCTGCTGGGATCGCGTTCGGGAATCAAGCTGCTTGACCTCTGGCGTCGCTTATCCCACACTCTGGAAGCATGAAAAGGGGTCTGGTAACCGCTTTCGTCGCGCTTGCTGTCCTGGCTCCCATCTGCGCCGAACGCCCGCCGAAAGTCCAGGTTTCCAACATCCGACGCGAGTTCCAAGTATTGTGACTATTATCATCGGTCAAGAACCCACTTATCCCTTGCCAAAGACTCTCCTGAGACACGAGTTCAGTAGGACGGTGCAGACGAGATCATTGAGATCTCGTAGGTCGGTGGGCTTCATCATCGGTATCAGCGCAAAGCAGCATAGTTTCGCAAATCGGCCCGGATCGGACAACCGCCGGAGATCCTCTGGTTGACTTCGTTTGGCGCAGGCCAAAACCAGATCCAAGTCCACGTTCCTTTGCTTGTTTGACCAATTGTTACTGGCAACTCAGTCAACTCACGTTTCATCTCAGAGATCGGATCAGATAGTCGGATTCTCCAAAACAATCAGGCGGATGAGGTTTTGGCGAAGGACAGGCAAGTCTGGCGGCTAGAACAGCGCTGGTTGAGGACCCAGAAGGACTCTCAAACTTCCCAGGAGGAAACTGGTTGGGAAAAGTTTTCCCAACCAAAACCAACAAAATCGAAGAGAGACGAGATGATGATGACTCCCAAAGTGGGGGAATTACCTTGGTGACGAGGTGGGGGATATACCTTGGTGATTGACATCGGTTCGAGTCCGATTACCTCCACCAATCTTTTCAATGAGTTACGGTCGCTGTTCAAACGCTTGCTTGTTGAGATTTGCTACGGAGACAATCGTTTTCCCAGCGAAGAGTTTTTAGCTGACCATCACGGGCAACAGGCTACTCCCTTCTCGGGGAGCTGCCTTCATGGCCGTCATCGGAAGACCGATAGTCGACGTTCAGGTCAATCGATCGGATCAGACACCTCTGGCGACTGCCAGGCTTCAGTCCGACCTTGACCGTGTTCGTGCCGCGGCGCATCGGCGGGTCATCGAGAGTGATCACCATCAGATCCGGCTTGCGCGACGCGAGATCGTAGCGCTCCGGCCCCTGGTTCTGGCCGTTGATCTCGAGGTTCAACTCGTCGGACTTGGGGAAGCAGTCTTTCAACGTGACGATGAGCCGTGATAAGCGGATGCGCTTCTCCTTGGCGGCTCCTGCCAGATCGTCGCCAACGGTCATCGTGAACGATCTCGTCTCGCCAACAGGCAAACGACACATCAACGGCCGCGTTCCACCGTCATCAGCGAGCCGGTTCGAGGTATCGTGGGACACCACATACTGTTTATCGTGGTTGCGCAGCACTGCGGGATCGAGCGCGTGCTTGAGAAACGCCATCTCCTGGGGTGTGTAACCTTGTAGAACACCACCGTATTTCCAGGCTTGAGCCATCAATCGGTGGCAATCGTAATTGAAAAGGTAGATCCCATCGGCGCCGTGATGCAGGAAGCTGCTGGTCGCCGCGAAGGTTTGACGGCTGTCTTGCTTGTAACCGCGGATCTTCGGCTCAATTCCTCCGAGAACAGCGACTCTATTCGGCTCTCCCAGTGCCACGAATTCCGGAAGATTTGGCTCCGGATCGAAATAGCCTCGGTCCATTGGGATCACCACGTCCACCAGGCCCTGCTCGATCCAGGTCTTGATGTCGATTCCAGCTGTCCGGCACAACTCAAGCGACGGAGGTACACGAACGGCCAACTGGACTTTGTACCGCCGGCGTTCTGCAGTGGCGTTGACCGCCGCACGGAGCTTGGTTACAAAATCGGTGAGCAGCGGCGTCCCTTCCCTTTCTTTACCCGGAGGGAACAAACAGGGGCTGCGGTCAAAGTCCAACTCGATGCCGTCGATGTCGTACTGGAGCCACTCGTTGAACAGCGCCAGAAAGTGCGAGCGGACGCCTTCGTGGGAATAGTCCCAGGCATACGACCAGTCATTCTTCCAGGCGTAAATTGCTGCCGGATGGTAGTTTTTGCCATGCAGCATGTCGAGATGCTCTTCCTTGAAGAGGCTGCGAACCACCATGTAGCGATCGTCGTCCTCATGGATCTCGTTCATGCGGCAGGAGAGCCAGAAGCGGATCCCCAGCTCCTTCGCGCGAGCCGAGAGCATAGCGATCGGATCTTCTCCACCTTTGATCAGCTGGCGGAGATTGTCTGCCATGGCCCGCCCCTGCTCGCGGTAGTAGGGATGGATCTTTTCCCAGTCACGGATATTGTCTCCGATCCGCTCACCCACTTTGGTTGGATAAATAAAGACGTTTCCACCGACGATCGGGCACCAGAAGAAGTCGGTTACTGCCGTCCCTTCGAGCTCGTTCAACTCGCGGCATACGACGTCCCGAACCACTTCCCCTTTGACGTGCGCAATGGCGGCGGCGCCACCATCGGAGTTGAACACGTACAGGGGCGATTCAGCGAAAGTCAATGCCGCCGGGGCGGCACAGAGCGCCACCCCGAACAAACAGGACAGGTAAGATGTTTTCACTCCGAAGTCTCCCTAGTTTTAGAATTGTCTGGGCCACTAAGGGCCACTGGAGTTTACGAGATTCGATCCCACGGTGGCTCGATCGCCCTCCGCTCCAATCGCCAAGAGACTCTCCCTGTGGAGTCCGACCGAGACTGGAGTCTGGTTCCAGACCATTCTAGGATAAGGTCTTCAAAGAGAGTAGCACTGTCCATGGACTGGTTTCAGTAAGCCAATCCAGGGGTTAGGTGGCGGTAGCGGTTGTCTTTCAGCTGCCGCAACATGAAGTCGGCGACGTCGGCTCGTGAGATCTTGGGCGTGGTTGTTCTGTCGTCTCCGGGAAAACCGTGTCGGTATGCGCCGGTGCGAACGATCGTCCAATCGAGACGGCTCTGTTTGACATGGTCCTCCTGGATCACATGATCTTCGAACGCCTCGCGCAGGAGCATTCCGAACATGATTCGTTTCCAGAAGAAATTCAGGTTGCCCTGACTGTCGCCCACGCCGAGAGTGCTCTGACAGCAGCACCACCCGCCTACTCCAACCTCAGAGAGCAGGGACTTGAGACCCCTGGTAGAGCTGAAAGGATTGTCCGGTGGGGAGTTGCGCGGTTGGCGCGTGCCTGTAGTCTACCGTAATCGGCCCGGATGGTCACCCTCTAAGCGCAGTCCTTTCAGTCACATGCATCGTTTCTAGCGGCCCCGAAAAATGAGCGCAACAGCGTCGCGCAACTGCGCTGTTGCGACCCCCTGGGGGGTGTTTTGCGCCATGGGGGTGGAGTGGTTGCGCCGCGTAAATGTCCCCCCTAGCGAATCGATTGTCGAGGGGTAGGCTCGTGGGATTGAGGAAGGCGCTAGCCTCACTTCCACAGATTTTTTTGAAAAATTTCGGCGGCGCAAAAGGCTGATCTGGAATAGCCCAGATCTGACCGTACAGACAGTCAGAGTAGATCGCCCCTGAGCGACCGCTTTCGCCTGAGGCTGTGTGAAAAGTCATTCATGATTTCGGATTTGAAATTTTGACTTCATAGGATCGCGTGCAAGCCACGATCTCCGTCGTAGGAAGGGTAAAGAGACCCCTAAATCAAAGAGGTTTTGGACTTTTCACACAGCCTCGCCTAAAAGCGGTCATTCAGATTTTCCAGGGAAGCGTCGAATGAACTTGATTTCGGGGGAGCACTATACGACCTCGGTCTGAGACCCGGCCTTCAGGTCAGATATACGGCCGGCCCGTTCCTCAGGCGAGAGGAGCTCCGACCGGTTCGTCTGCAGTTGGAGCTGCCAAAACCTGAGCTGCTTTTCGTAGAGCATCGAATCCGATCTACGATTGTTGTTTTTGGGGGGACGCAGGTAGTTGATTCGGCACAGGCTCAGGAGCGGCTGGCGCAGGCCGAGGCAGCCCTGGATGACTCTCCTGGAGAGCCCAATTTGACACGCCGAGTGGAGATCGCTCGCTGCATCCTCGCCAAGAGTCCCTACTACGACCATGCGGGAGAATGTGAAACGGATCTTCGATCCTGGGTTCACCACCAAAGGCGTTGGTGTAGGAGCTGGTCTTGGACGTTCGATCATCTATCAGATCGTCGAGGAGCACCAAGGCAAAATAGACCTCGAGAGCGAGTTGGAAAAGTAGACGACTTTCCGATTGATCTTACCGATTGCGGGACGGAGGTGAGCGGCTTGCTGTCCGGAAGTGGCCCTTTGGCCTCTATTCTTGTCAGTACAATAGTATCGGGCTGCCGCAGGCGGTGAGCCACTGGTCGTTGAGGACGCTTCAAACCACGCTGGTTAAGATCGGGCGAAGGTGGTCGGCCATGCCCGACACGTCATGTTCCAGATGGCCCGGTGGCCGTGGCGCGTGACTATTCCGGCCGATTCTTGAGAGGATTCATCTCCGGCCGATTCTTGAGAGGATTCATCGGTTCTGTCAGTCGCCGCTGGGGGTACCGGGGATGACGGGGAACGTTCGCCGAACCGTGACCATGTGCCTGGGACTCCGGTAGGGGTCTGTGCGAACAGGGTCCTCAGGGCCTTCTCAGCGGCACGGACACGAAGGGATCGCGAGTCATGATCGCCGCTCGCTGGGGCCCGCTGGGACCGTGGATCTCTTGCCGAAGCCGCGAGCCTCAGCCATAATCCTCGTATTCTGATGCTCACCAGGGCTAGTAGCATCACGAGGTGGCGGTTATCTGGAAAATCCCGGTTTAGGAACGGACCCCACACGAAGAACGAGAAAGCCGCTCACGCCTCGAAACACCGCAGGTCGATCGTCGTCACAAGACGCTTGAGCCATGTCCAAGATGACGCTAGACATGGACTTCTCAGAAGAGAGATCTTGAGGGGACTGCGAGAACAGGAACTGCCCCGGCGGGAGTGGGCGTGCGTTCGCATCAGAGCGGCCTGTCAGAGTAGAGGAGAGTCATCATGGCGAACGAAGAACAGACGGAGCTTGAAGCATCATTGGAACCCAGCGATCTCGAAAAGCTGTCTGCTCAGCTGAAGGGGGTTCTGGACATCCAAGACCGCCGTTACGGATTTCCACCGCAAACGTATGAGGAATGCTTTGTGGGAACTGAGGCGGTAAAGACCCTTGTCGACAAAAACATCGCCACCGATGAAGCAGATGCCTTACGCGTAGGCAACATTCTTCTGAGCGCCGGGGTTTTTCATCATGTGCAGCATGCCCACCCGTTTAAGAACGAATATCTATTCTACCGCTTTGCGTCGGACGAAGATCACGGCACGACGGCGCTTAAGCCCGACGGCAGCAGAGTAAGCTGGTCAGACTTCATCTCGCCGCTCACGGCGGATGAGGACGACAGCCGCTCGTTTCAACCCTCCATACCGGAGCGCGACCCGTTTCTGGCTCAATTTGCCCAAGATGATCTCGAGGCCATCGGAGTGTCACCCCTAGATGAACGCAATATCGAACTGCTCGATAACGTGCGCCCGAAATCATGGGTCAGTCCGACCCCTAAGTCCGCCTACAACCTCGTGGTGATCGGGGCAGGAACCGGAGGGTTGGTATCAGCAGCCGGGTCAGCCGGGGTGGGGGCCCGGGTGGCTCTGATCGAGGCCCACTTGCTCGGGGGAGATTGCAGCAATGTCGGCTGTGTACCCTCCAAGGCTCTGCTGAGATGTGCCAAAGCCGCGGCCGCTGTGCGCAACGCAGCCGAATTCGGCGTCAGAATCGATGGCGAGGTCTCCGTTGACTTTGGCCACGTCATGGAACGCTTGCGGCGTCTGCGGGCCCAGATCTCGCACCATGACTCGGCCAAGCGGTTTACCGAGCAAGTGGGCGTGGATGTCTTTCTCGGCAAAGGGATCTTCACCGGGTCCAACACGATTGAGGTGAACGGACAAACCCTCAAATTTGCCAAAGCGGTGATCGCGACCGGCGGCACCGCTGCGATTCCGCCCATTCCGGGCCTCACTGACAGCCCGTACCTGACCAATGCCACGCTGTTCAACCTGACGGAGTTGCCGCCACGTCTCGGTGTCATTGGGGCCGGGCCGATTGGATTGGAAATGGCTCAAGCGTTCCAGCGTCTTGGGTCCCAGGTGACGGTCCTCGTCCGCGACACCAAGATTCTGCCGCGAGAAGATCCGGATGCCGCTCGACTGGTGGAAGCAACGATGCGCCGCGATGGCGCAACGTTTCACTTCTCGTTGACGTTCAAGCGGGTCGAGAGTCAAAACGGCAAACCGCCAATGACCGTCGTGGTGGAGAATGACGGCGGCGAGCAGGCATTCGAATTTGACGCCTTACTCGTGGCAACAGGCCGCAAGCCCGCCGTCAATGGGCTTGGCCTCGAGGCGGCAGGGGTGAGCTATGACCAGCGTCTGGGCATACAGGTGAACGACAGGCTACAAACCACTAACTCGGATGTGTATGCCGTGGGCGATGTTGCGAGCAAGTACCAGTTTACTCATATGGCCGACTTTATGGCGCGTTTAGTCATCCGCAATGCGCTGTTCTTTGGCCGCGACAAAGTCTCCAGTTTGCTCATTCCGTGGGCCACCTATACCGAACCCGAACTGGCACATGTTGGGCTGTATGCAAAAGATCTGGAAGATCGCAACGTGGAATACTCCACGTTTATCCGAGAATTCTCCGACGTAGATCGCGCCATTGTGGATGGTGAGGGCGACGGCTTCGTCAAGATCCACGTAAAGAAGGGCACAGACGAAATTGTGGGCGCAACCATCGTCGGCAGTCACGCCGGCGACATGATCAGCGAAATCACTGTGGCCATGCAAGCTGGGATGGGACTGAGCAAGCTGGCCAGCGTCATCCATCCCTACCCTACGGTAGCTGAAGCGATTCGTCAGTGTGGCGATGCTTACAACCGGGGGCGCCTGACCCCTACGATCAGAAGTCTCTTTGACCGCCTCATGGGAGCTCATGTCAAGAGGTGTGTAAATAGACTCAGGCGGCTTTCTCCTTCGACTCCTGGTTGACCAGGACTCCATTCACATACTTGGCTCCCTGATAGACATCTCTCATGAGCTCTGGAGCTTTGAGACGACGGAATCGTTTCTCGGCCACCAAGAGCATCTTCCAGATCACCGCCTGGGCGTTGTTCACCTTCTTGAAGCGCTTGGCCGCATCGGTTCGCAGCCGAAGTCCGGCGAACGGGGACTCCACTGGATTCGTGGTGCGCAGGTGTTGCCACTGCTGCTTCGGGTAGTTGTAAAAGCTCACCATCCGATCCCAGTCCTGGTCCAACAGATCGGCCGCCGGAGCCAAGCCTCTGCTTCGGCACCACTCCTGGAAAACCCGTTTGAGGCGTTCCGCTTCCTGACGGCTCTCAGCATAGGGGATCTGGCGCAGAATCAATAAGGCCGTGGGCTGCTCGCGTTTGGGCACCTTGGCCAGGATATTGACGATGCGGTGATTCCAGCAACGCTGCTCTTCCGCCTCGGGGTAGACGTTGCACAAGGCCCCCCAGATGCCGAGGGGGCCGTCGGCGATGACCAGACGAGGAGCATTCATCCCCCGCCGCTTCAAGTCGCGTAACACCTCTGACCAACTTTCCGTCGATTCCCGATAACCGCTCGTCACCGAAACCACCACCTTGCTGCCATCACTGAGCGCCGCAAGGACCACCAGCAGGACGGCCTTTTCCTTCTCCAGACCCGCTTTGACGTAGATTCCATCCGCCCATAAATAAACGACTTCCAGTTCCTCCAGGGGACGACTTTGCCAGACGGCCCATTCTTCTTGCCACTTCTCTTTCAGTCGGGCCACCGTGTTGGCCGACAAGGCCGCTTCTTCCCCTAAAAGCCCTCTTAATGCCAAGTCGAAATCGCCCTGAGCCAGGCCCTGCAAATACAGCTCTGGAATCAGGTCTCGGACTTGCTGCGTCCGTTTGGCAAACAGCGGCAGTACCCGGCTTTCAAAACGCTCTTCTAGATCTCGGACTCGAGGCCGTCGCACGGTGATCGTCCCGCTACTGAGGGTCAGTCGTCTGGCCTTGCCATAGCCGTTGCGGTATCCCGACGCTGGGTCCACTTTGCCTCGACGCTCACTCTTGTCTCGTCCCAGCAGCTCGGTCACCTCCTCCTCTAGTCCCAAAACAAGTAGATGAAAGTGGATTAAGCCGCGTGTAAACACCTGAAATGCCAGACCTGACGGGTATTCTGGAGTTAACAAAGAAACCTCAGAGAGACCCGAAAGGAGGCATTTCAGGTGAAGAAAAAGCATAGCGCAATCATCCGAAAGCGGGAAGCAGAAGTTGCTGATCGGCTGAGCCCCAGTTGGAACGGTGAGGATCCGAAACCGGTCCTCTCGGCCGAAGGCATCAGCTACGAGGTCTCGGAGAAAATTCACGGCGTCAGTTACGGTGGGCTGGGGCTGCTGCGGCAGATCGTGAAGTGGAGCGGGCTGGGGAAAGCGATTGATCAGGGGGTGAAGTTGTTCAAACGCCACCAGCCGTACCACGAATCGGACCACGTGCTGAGCCTGATCTACAACGTGGCCACGGGCGGGACCCGCTATCAGGATATCGAAATGCGGCGTCAAAGTGTCAGCTTCCTGGAAGCGGTAGGAGCGGAGAAGATCCCCGCGCCCAGCACGGCCGGAGATTTTGTGCGCCGCTTCCAAGCGCCGGATGTGATCGATCTGATGGAAGCCGTCAATGAGAGCCGCCGCAAGGTCTGGGCCCAACAACCGGCGAGGTTCTTCGAACGGGCGGAGATCGACGTGGATGGCACGATTGCCCCCACCAGCGGGGAATGCAAGGAAGGGATGGAGATCAGCTACGACGGGCAGTGGGGCTATGCACCGTTGATCGTGACGCTGGCCCAGACGGGAGAGGTGCTCTATGCCGTCAACCGCTCGGGGAATCGCCCCTCTCATGAGGGAGCCCCCGAATGGCTGGATCGGAGTATCGAGTTGGTCCGAGAGGCGGGTTTTCGAACGGTGCGCCTGCGCGGGGACACGGATTTTTCGCTGACAGCTCATTTTGACCGCTGGACGGAAGCGGGCGTGGAATTTGACTTCGGGATGGATGCCCATCCGAGCTTCATCAAGTGGGCCGAGGCGTTGCCGCAAGCGAATTGGAAGGAGCTGGTGCGCCCCGGCAAGGAGAAAGGAAAAGGGAAAAAGCGGCGCAAGCGGCGCGACAAAGTGAAGCCGGAGATTGTCAAGGAGCGCGGGTTCAAGACCCTGAGGCTGGAACGGGAAGAGATCGTGGAGATCGACTACCGTCCGAGCAAAGCGAAGCGAACGTATCGGCTGGTGATCTTGCGCAAGACGATCCTGGTCGAGAAAGGCCAGAAGCGGCTTCTGCCGCAGACGCGCTATCACTTTTATGTCACGAATATCCCGGCGGCCCAGTTGGGAACGGCGGGAGTGGTTCGGGAAAACAACCGGCGCTGCAATCAAGAGAACGTCATTGAACAACTCAAGAACGGAGTCGAGGCCCTGCGGATGCCCTCGGATACGCTGGTGGCCAACTGGGCCTATCTGGTGATTGCGGCGCAGGCCTGGAATCTGAAGGCCTGGATGGGGTTGGTTCTGCCGGCTCGACTGCAGGCCAGACAGCTGGTGAAGATGGAATATCGCCGTTTCCTGCGAGAGATCATTGAAATGCCCTGCCAGATTCTGCGGAGGGGCCGACGGTTGGTCTATCGGCTGCTGGATGTCAATGGTTGGAGCCGTCTTCTCCTGGAAGGCAGTAGGTGGTTGAAACGCCGGCCAGCTACCTGAAACTGAAAGGAGATAAAGAAGCTCTGAGGGTCGCGAGAGCTGGGGAGTAGTGTCTCTGAAAACGCCGCTCAAGGGGGCAGAATCGCCCCGCATGAGCGATCGCCGTGCAGGAGTGCAGAACACGAGCCGAGGTCTAAGGGACTTAGCGGGAAAATCTAGAATTTAGGCCTCCAAAACGGCCCCCAGGAGCCGGGAAAGGGGTCTACTTTCCAACTTGCGCTTATTTTGGGTCTAGTAGCTCCTGGACCCAAGACTGGACCTTCTCCCGCACCCAATCTTCCAGCTCCTGGAAACAGACTCTTGACTCCACAGTCCCCTCAATGTTCTTCTCTTTCATGCGGTGTGTACTCCTTCCTTTATGGGCCTTCCGGCCCTGGGTTTAGGTCAACCCGGAAGGATACTCACCGCCTCTGCTATTTACACACCTTTTGATGGTAGCTCATCCATAGAAGTGTCCCGGTCCAGGGATAAGGTCGCAACTGCTGTTCACTCTAGCAAATCTGGGAAGTGCCGACAAAGTTCGTCAAACGAATGGCAACTCCGCGTGCCCTATCCGTTGCTACCCGGTCAACTGGAGGGTGTCTCTAAGCACTCTCCCAACGTCGCCAAGATCTTATGATCCAGCTGCAGCATCCCTGGCCCACCATAGAGGCTTGTTTCGTCAAAATAGGACGAGAAATTGCTGTTGTTGAGCGTCTTTTTGCAGGCTAGACGAAAGCTCGCTTTACCACGCTTTAGCACGATCATCGGAACGACAGACGGATAGTCTGTGGTGCGCTCTAGGATGTACTCCTCAAATCGCTCGTGGAGGGGGCCGAATGGGCGGACCATGGGGGGATTGTACAGGGCTGGGAACCTAAGGAGTCTATTCATAATAACGTGAACACGATCGGTAAAGCCCTATCGTGGCGAGACGCTGTAATTCCATTCACCATGGAAGTCACAGCGCTCAATCGCCAGGGAACGCATCTCTTCGTCGGAGACGGCTTTGCCGGTCTCGTAAAGGGTCTCGTCCCACTCCGCGTGAATGGCCAACCCCTGGGCCGTGCGTGTGGCCGCGATCAGTTCCACTACGGCCAAGCGGCTGATCAAGGGACGACCCCGCCAGTTCTCGGTGATGTGGCAGAACATCCGATGCTCGATCTTGTTCCACTTGCTGGTGCCGGGCGGAAAATGGCGTACGCTCAATCGCAGGCCCAGTTCGTCGGCCAGCCGCTGCAGCTCCCGCTTCCACAGCCGCACCCGGGAGCCGTTGCTGCCGCCCCCGTCGGCGGTAATCAGGATCTCGGGAGTATTCGGATAGGCACGCCGGCCCATTTGCTGCCACCAACGGCGCACCGCCTCGACCGCGAACTGCGCCGTGTCATGGGAGATGCCGACGCTGACCCATCCCTCATTGCGGCCAATGTCATAGACGCCGTAAGGGATTACCTTGCCCAAGGCCGGGTCGGCAAAATCGTGCAGGTTGACCTCCACCGGCTCGCCCTTTTTTTGCCATTCGCTCCCCGCGTTTTTGAAGGGACCGATCAGTTCCTTCTTTTTCGTGTCCACCGAGATGACTGGCCATCCCCGCTCCAGAAAATCCCGGGCGGAGGCATTGATGAATTCGAACTGCCCGTTGCGGTCCGGATGATCCGATCCCTCGCGCCCCTTGCGGTTGGACTGCATGCTGTAGCCCAAGTCGTCCAACAACCGCCAGACCGTGGCCTGCGAGACCCGGTGTCCCCTCCTTCGCAACTCCGTGGCCAGTTTGGTGGTGCTCTTGCAGGTCCAGCGCAGCGGAGACATGGGATCGCCGCGCGTCACCGGATCCAGCATCTGGTTCAAGTCCTCCAGCAGTGTCTCGTCCGTCTCCGCCAACGATTTGCGCCCGCCGCCGGGCCGGCGAACGCGACGCTTGCCCGGATCAGCGACACCCTTCGCCCCGCCCGCGGATCCCGTCTCCCGCAACTCGCGCAAACCCGCGTGGATGGTGGTTCGAGACACCCCCGCCGCTCGGGCCACGAGACTGACTCCGCCGCGACCCAAGGCCATTGCGTCAGACGCCAGGCACAGTCGCAAAGACCGTTCGTCGAGCCGCCCGGCAAGCATCCCGTATTTCGAGCGCAAGGCTTCAGCATCCACGAGGCCAAAAGCATGGCACAATGGCTGTCAATGTTCAAGTTATTATGCATAGATTCCTAAGAGGCAGGGATGGTTGGCTGTGCGCTCCAGGATGTACTCCTCGAAGCGCTCTCTGAAGGGGCCGTGTTTTGGGGCCATGAAAGTGTAATAGCCCATATCTGACAGCAAAAACGGTGTCAGAGTAGATCGCTTCTGACCGGCGGCTTTCGCCTAAAAGCGGACAGTCAAGTTTCCCGCGGAATTGTCGAATGAACGACCGCTAGCGGCCGAGGCTGTGTGAAAAGTCCAAAACCTCTTTGATTTAGGGGTCTCTTTACCCTTCCTACGACGGAGATCGTGGCTTGCACGCGATCCTACGAAGTCAAAATTTCAAATCCGAAATCATGAATGACTTTTCACACAGCCTCGGCCAAGAGCAGTCATTCCCCGCAGACCAGGCGGCCGCGAAATTCACCGAAGTCTCCCTCGCCCACAATCCAAGGAAAAGTTCAAAGAAACCCCCCCCGAGAGCTCCGCAAGCACGTTGGGGATTCTCCATACCAAATCGTCGAGATCAAGCTCTTGAAAGATTTCACCTGGGTTGGGAAACACCTTCTCTAGAACTGGACAGCAAGATTCGGCGCACTGGGAATCAGAGGCTCTCCTCGTTTGAATTGATATGAGGAATATCAGAGAATATCCCGTCCTTGAAACACTAACGCGGAGTTGACGACATGAATGCACCGGGTCGTTTGATGATTGGCCTTGTCCTACTCCTGGCCGTCCACGGTGTGGCCTCGGCGCAATGCCCTGCCTTCGTAGGCACCTGGTCCACCACCTATGGCGAGATGAACCTGCAGCGATCGGGTGATCGAGTATTCGGCACGTATGGCGATTCCCGCATCGAGGGTCGGCTCTTAGGCAACCGTCTTGCTGGGAGGTGGATCTACCCGAGCGGGCGTAGTGGCAGCGTCTCTTTCACCTTGAGGTGACCTCTCCACCGCCTGAAGGCGGTGGATTCGACCTGCGACTAAAGTCGCCTAAAGACCTCGCCTCCGATGCAGGCGACTCGCTTGATCGCCTGTCTCACTCGGCTCGGCGCCCACTTCCCTGACTCGCCCAGCAAGCCGTACTCTAGCCTCTTACCTTCCCTACGCACACCGGCTTGCTGTCACAAGCCTCCTGAAGGCTTCGCCTAAAGGCGAGGGGGTTCACCCATCCCCGAGTGGGACCCTAAGCGGGGACGCCCGGTCGTTCTCGGGCAACTGGTCTGAGCCCAATGGCCGGCAGGATGTTTCCTGGACTGGTAGCTGTCAGTCGAACAGCCCTCCCGTTTCCAGGGGTGGTTTGGGCAGTAGCCCCCCACAGGTCGGTTCCGGATCGGCTGCCGGTGGGTGCGCGGCTTGGGACGGCAAATGGGACACGACCTACGGTAATCTGACGCTGCAACGCTCCGTCAACCAGGTTTCCGGCCAGTACGGCAACGGCCGAACCATCACCGGGACAGTCAATGGTGCTGTGCTGGATGGTGAGTGGCGCTACCCGAGTGGGCGTAGCGGCAGGCTCCGCTTCGTGGTGGTCTTGGATGGGAGTTTTTCCGGTTGGTGGACCGAGGGTGGCGCGCTGCCTTATGGGGCATGGCGATCGGCATGATCGTGGTCGCCGTCGCGGTCATGCGCCGCATCGCTTCGGAAAGCGGACTGGGAAAAGGGATCGAAGAAAAACGGATCAAGGGCCAAAGCCCCACAGGCTGGCTTGGGCTGGTGCTTGGGGCCATGATGCTTGCCTTGTTCCTCCTCGCCCCGAACGGCGACCGAAATCACTATGCCAGATTCGCTGACGCCTCGTGGATCCGGCCTCTCGGCGTGTTGTTAACGGGATGGGGCTATGCCTTTCTGCTCTGGTCGAATGCCGTCTTGGGCAAGCAGCTCAGTGGAGAGGTAACCATTCAAGAAGGGCATGAGCTCATCACAGCGGGCCCCTATCGCTGGATCCGGCATCCCCGATACCTGTTCATCGTCGTTTCGCTGATGGGGTACGGTGGAGAGTAGCAGCGGGAATCCCCTTTCGGGTACGTCCCGCCGCCCTCGCAGAACCGGACTTGGTGCGTTACACCATCCGGCTCCCGGCCGGAGTCATCCACCGGGGTTTCCCTCGGTGTGAAACGAATCAGTCGTGTGGTCATGGTCTTAATCCGCTCAGTGTCGGGCCATGTTTCTCCGACTCGTTCTCTCCAACCGACACCCCTTCACTCCGTCCGCATTACCGGACCTCATCGCTACTATGGGTGTCTCCGACTTCCGCCAGACTCCGCCCTCTTCCTCGCTGTTTAGGCTTGTCCGAGGGTGCGCACCCTCGGGTGCGCCACCTGACGGATCTCCCTGGTTACCACGCATTCTCCTTGTAAGGCTCGACGCGACCTCAGATCCCGGGCTGTCCGTTGACACTCGCCCTACCGCGTCAACGGGTGTTGCCTGCTGGGTGCGAGAACCCATCGACCAGATCCAACGATGCCGTTTTCGGGACTCCACGTCTTCAGGGTCAGCATCACCTGTTACCTTTGCACCTCGCCTCCTTTCGTACCTACGCATCAAGCGCCCTGTTACCAGGACACCTGCAAGGCTCGATACCAGGCCTGTGGCTAGCAGTTACCTGGGTGGGATTCGCACCCACTAGAATACGCGGCCTTGCCAGGCCGCAACCTCGCGTTCGGCTCGTGGCTCGGCTTCGTGTTCGCCCCGGTTATGCTCGCCGTGTTCCTATTCCGCATTCACGATGAGGAGCGGCTCTTGGCAACCGAGTTTGCCGATCAATGGCGGGCGTACGCCCGACGATCCTGGCGACTTGTGCCTTTTGTATACTGATCGGTCAGGATGGCGGGCCGGTGTGGGATCCTTCAGTCGGGCCAGTGACCAATCCTGGAGTGGATTGAAGCTCCCTCTCCCTCTCCGAGGTCTCATACTATGAACGTGCTCCCTGGCAGGACACTTCGAGCGCTGTTTCTTCAGTCTGGCAGCGGCCAAGCGGATAGTCGCCTGGCTCTTCCTGACCCGCTGTTGCACCTCAACTTAAGGAATACCGCCCATTTGAACAAGCTCGCAAGTTTGCCCGCGATCTTGGGCTGAGAAAATCCAAAGAGTGGAAAAAGTTCTGTAAGGGTGAGCTGTCCGAGAAAGGTAGATTGCCTCAGGAAATACCCTCCAATCCAAATCTTGTTTACAGAGACCAAGGTTGGATCAGTTGGCCGGATTGGTTCGGTACGTTTACCTCTGCGGGTGGCAAGTTCCGTCCCTTCACCCAAGCCCGCGAGTTCGTCCGTGGGCTTCGGTTAAAGAATCAGTCTGAATGGTACAAGTACTGCAAAGGGGAACTACCAGAGAAAGGCAGATTGCCTCAGGATATACCTTCCGATCCTCATCATGTCTATAGGGGAAGGGGGTGGATCGGTATGGGCGATTGGTTAGGCACTGGTACTGTTGCGACGCGGCTGCGGCCGGATGCCACCGGTTTGTTTCAGAATACCCTCCACGGAGGAATGGTTACGGTCAAAGAGCCGCGCGATCGAGCTCAGGGACTCACCTTCTTGCCAGCGGTCCCACATCAAGGCCTTCTGTTCTTCCGTGTAATAGATCCTCGTCCGATACTTCATTGGCAACATCCTCCTCATCGGTAGGGTCGAGAGCTGGCGCAGTAACCCATAAGGCCCGTTTCCAGCTCCCGCCTCGTCAAACGCAGCATGCAGATTTCCCGCACTGCGCTTATAGACAGCAAGCTGCTGGCGGAGCACGAGCAGACGCCGCACGACTCAGAGGAAGATCTTACGATTCTTGGTGCTCCGGGAGATCAGATCAGAGGACCCCAGCAGGGGGCTGACTCCCCCGCTCGCCGCCCTGCCAGTGAAATTCTGATTCGCCGGTCACGCTCGCCGGTAATCACTTTTCCCCTGCCTCTCTCCCGCCGGCAGCGGGGACGCGCTCGTAGAACCAATCTGCTGCAATCCGCGCCACATAAAATCCATCGCGCTTGTGGTAACCGACCAGTGCCACATCCTTCAAGAAAGTGAGGGATGGATAGCCGTAATCGTCGCTGGGATCGCCGGCGATGATCCGTTGGTGCACCCACGTCTGACCCTCGTCCTGGGAGATCGCCGAGACAAAGGGAGTGCGCATCCCGTCGGCACCTCCGGCGGACCGCACCAACAATAGATCGCCGGTTGTCGGGATCCGCTTGACGTTCAGCGCCGAGGAATTGGGTGGCAGCGACAGTTCAGGGATTGCCACGCCCTTGCTCCAGGTGTCTCCCCGGTCCTCGGAGTAGGCTTTTCCGACATATCCACTGTAGGTTCGCACAAGCATCAGCAAACGCCCGTCTGTGAGCTCGACGACGTGTGGCTCCTGCGCCTCGACCGGGAGCATATTTACCTCGTTCCTACTGCGGCGCCAACTATAGCCGTCGTCGTCCGAGTAGTAGACGCAACTGATATAGCCACGGTGGTCGCCGCCGGTCACCTCGAGTTCTTTCTCGACAGGGACAAGCAGCCGGCCCGAAGAGAGTTGCGTCACTTTATCGTTGTGCGCCGCGTCCAATGTCATGAACAACTGATCGCCCCAAGTCTTGCCGTCGTCAATCGAGCGCCGGTAGTAGGTCACTTTGAAGACGGGACGCGAATCACGCACGTAGTAGTTGTAGGAGAGTAATAAATCGCCGTTGGCCAACCGAAAAAAACTGGGTCATCCGGTAAATGGGGAGGTGGGAACGTGGTTCGGCGCTTTCCGGATCCCAAATCTGGTTCCCCGTTCGCTTGTCAATATAGTCGGCTGCAGTAGCAGAGGCCGTGGGAACTGTGGAAAACTCCGAGCGACATCGAACTGGGCCAGCAAGCCCGTGATACGGAGTTTTCCAAGCGCTGTGCGAACGGTGGAAAAACAACTGCGAGCACTTGCCAGTTCTCCTCCAGAACTAGTTGTTTTTCCACGGTTTGCATAGTGCGGCAGTTTCCACGGCCTGCCTTTGACTGGCGGCACCTCCCCATTTACCGGATGAACCAAAAAACTGGGGTGATGGTAGCCCGCCGCGCCGGGAGGATTCGGACGTGCGACCAGACCGAACTCCGGGCCCCACGACCTGCCCTGGTCGGTAGAAGCACGTCCGGCAATTCCACCGGTGTGTTCACCCGCCGAGTCGTATTGCGTGTAGGTCATCAGCAGACGACTGTCATTCAATTCGACAATATCGCCCATCAAACCGCGATAGCCGTATCTCCGCAGCGGTAGTTTCACGGCGTGCACTTCCTCGAAGAAACCCTCCGAGCGTAGATCTTGGTGCGTGGCGGCGGGCCGTGGGGCCTGGGCAATTACCCAAGAAGCGGGCGCAAGCAAACATCCCGCCAAAATCAGTCGTGTGGAAAGGCGTGTCAGCAGCGTCATTGGTTTCGTTCGACTCCCTAGTTCGACACCCCCACTTTGGAATCAGCAAGCATATTTAATCGGCTGCCAATCAGTCGTTAAACGGTGAGAGTCGCTCTATGAAAAGACTGAGGAGTTGAACAGCCAGAACTAGGAACAACACTTCCATGTGGGAAGCGTGAAGGTCCCGAGCCGAAAATGCCAGCTAGAATCACGTTGGATCGAGTTTTTGCGGACCACGGGTGGTGGAAGTCGGGCGAGGTTTGAGAAGGTCATGGAGCGATAGCGCTGTACTGTAATAGCCCAGATCTTACCGTACAAACAGTGTCGGAGTAGATCGTTCCTGACCGGCCGCTTTCGCACCTAGAAGCGGACATTCAGGTCTTCCGCGGAAACGTCGAATGAGCTACCGCAAACGGCCAAATGCGGCCGGTGTTCATGCATAGGGCGATTTTGAGAGCAACTGTCCCGCTAGCTCCGAAACCGCCCAGTCCTCAGCAATCTTCTCGCCGTCGAAGCGAGTGACCACCATGTCTCTCCATTCCACCTTCTGCCCCGTCGGTGGAATACCCATCATCTCTGCCTCATGCGTACCGCTTAACGTGCGCTGCCAAGCGATCGTATCACCTGCTTGGATCAGGAGCGCGACCTCCACGACTCGGAGATCCGGAATCGCCGAACGAAGCTGTCTGGCGAATCTTCTTACGAATTCAGGGCCTTTTAGGGCCTTTATAATCCTTGCCACCTGCGTGGACAACGTAATCGGTCGCAAAGATATCATCCACGACACCTAAGTTGCCTTTCCCAAGGATCTCGTCATTTGCGAACCGGACTCGTTCTTCGTTGCTCTTGGCCAAGCGAATCCTCCTAGTCTGCCCCTAGAAATATAATAGACTCTCGGCTGTCTAGTGTCTGGTGTCGAGCTCAGTCGCGGCCCGTGAACGCGACGGTAGGTGAAGTCCACTCCGTCGGCACCAGCCGCTTGAGTTCTTCGAACCAGTTGAGGACGACACGATACTCGCTGACCGACGGGAGCGGCTCTCTCGCTTGCATTGGGGGACCACCCGAAACAAAGCGACCCTCGAATGGTAGTCTGGGGTTACCCAAGTTTCTCAGCAGCTCGTACCCCTGCCAGCGTAGAAAGGAGGGTTGACCGGAACAGACTCAGATCCCCAGCTCCGGTAGCCCCTTGTCATATTCCACCAGGATCTCTAGGTTCTTTAGTACCGGTCTTTCCGACATCTGTGGGTTCAACCTTTGCACGTCGATCTCAACAGCATTCTCCCCAAGGCGCAACAGCTCTCCTGGAATCGGATAGGTCACCCAGGTGTCGTTGTTCATGATGAACACGGCCCGAGTTCGGCGGGTCTTCTCTGACAAGACAGCTCCGTTAATTGAGACGTCAAATGCATCTGGCTGAGTATAGTTGACAAGCTTTAGCCTTAAGCTAACCTGAGGCGATGTGCCGCTTTGCTGCGCCTTCCTCAAGTCGTCTGCAAACCCGAATCCCACTCGATGTTTCCCCAGCCCCAACTGAACGGGGAGAACAATGTCTCCGATCGCCCGATAGTCACGCGAGGTCTCGCCCCTGTTTCCTTCGAGCCCAGCCTCGTGCGACACGGATTCCAAGACATACCGTTTGTTTTTGAACTCGAAGCTCCGGGTGTCTCCAATTTCGTGGAGTACGCGATAGTAGTCGGGGTGAGCTTCAGAAAACCAGACGGTGTTCTGTCGTTCTGACTCAGGCGGAGTCTTGGCATCGTGACCGTGTAACAGGTGTCCGTAGTTGAACAGGTTCACTCCGTGAGCACCCCGCCGATACATCAGCATGGCCCAGGCTCGGGTCTCTTCGGTGGTTCGCCAATGATTGCTGCTCGGATAAATCCAGCAGTTCCTACCTTCAATCAGTTCCAACCAGGGTTTCAAGTTCAAGCTCACTGTCAGGTAGCCCGCGCCGGGTGTGATGGCATCGACTAATCCCTCCTTCACCCAAGTCGCCACATCCAGTCCTCGCTCATAACAAGCCTCGATCTTTGGGATCACCCTCACATGAAAGTAAAGCTGTCGCCCCCGTTGTTGCCCGGTTCGGTCGAGAATCGCCTTTATTTCGCGAATGAGATCGGTCATCAAAGCCGCGTTCTCTGCCTTGCCATATTCCTTGAAATAGCGAGGATCGCGATCGAAATCCAGCGAGATCCCGTCGTTGTCCCAACGCGTAATGAATTCCTCGATGATCGCCAGCTTGTGCTCCCGTACCTCCCGGTGAGCGAAGTCGAACATGCCCCAGGTGAACGAATCCATGCCCTTCTTGAGCTCCGGAGGCAATCCTTTGAAACCGGTCTCCCAATTAATGGGGTAGTTGCCATGGCCCAACAGGAGATGCGGATTCTGCTTCTTGAATCGACTGACTTCGTATTTGTAGAACTGGTCGTGGGGATCGTTCATGCGCACGATCGGGATGACCTTCAGCCCCATTCGATGGCCATACTCGACAGCCAGCTTGGGGGGATTCGCATCGGCTTCGATCAATCTCTTGGTGTTCTCGCGGTAGCGCCAGACCCAGGCATCACCCAGTTGGTCAAAGTCGTCCATCAGCAACTCACCGTTCTTCAACTCGCAAACATAGCCATCGCTGGAGCAGAGGTTGTAAAGGAGCGTATCTACCTGTGTGCCAAGCAAAGGATGAATGCACTCCTCTACCCATCGTTCCCGGGTCAACGGAAAGTCTGAACAAGGCATGTCGTTCCATTCGGCTTCAAAGATCAAGCGAAAAGGCGGTTGGGTTCCGGTCTTTGGGGGAGTTGCCGCCTCTGCATTTCTAGCCTGGTGGCCGACTGCCAGTGCAGAGGCAGTCGCGAGTGTCTTGAGTGAGGTGTTTAGAAAATTTCTTCGGCTCTTGTTTGTCATTTGAGTTCTCCCTAACTTAACTTATCTAGCGAATACTAGATCTTTGGATCCGGAAGGGCAATCTCAGAGGACGGCGGATATAAGAAATCGGAGGATAGGCGGAATTCAATCCGCCTTTTCCGCTGACACTCGGAATTTCGTTCGCTGCGAAGCTGGTCGTGTGCTTGAAACTGCCATCCTTGTCCTTGTTTCTCGAAAAGGCGACCCATTCTTTTCAGCCACAAGCTTTTCGTGGTCTCATGACCGCTTGGTCTGCGCGGAATGACTGCTCTTAGGGTGCGCCGTGGTAAGGCGGCGCTTTCCCAGTGGGTGAGAGTCCCACCCGGCAACCGCTCCAGCCGGAAGCAACCGGAGCAACTATGGAGGTAACGAAAGGCACTGTCAAGTTGAGAGGCGGTCCGCGAGAATGGTCGGATGAGAATGCTCTACAAAGGCCATCGCTTTCCGTGTGAAATCATCAGTCATACTGTGTGGCTCTACCACCGGTTCACGCTCAGCCTTCGAGATGTCGAGGATCTGATGGCTGAACGTGGCGTCATCGTTTCCTATGAGACCATTCGCTGTTGGTGTCTCAAATTCGGACCCCAGTACGCCAAGTCGGTTCGAAGGAAGCAAGGTCGCCTGGGCGACATTTGGCACGTTGATGAGTTGTTCGTGCGGATTCAAGGCAGGCAAGTCTACTTGTGGCGAGCCGTTGATCAGGACGGTGATGTTCTCGACATCCTGGTGACCAAGCGCCGGGATAAACGAGCTGCTAAACGGTTCTTTCGCAAGGTGTTGAAAGAGCAAGGCCAACCTCCGTGGCAACTCATCACTGACAAGCTCAAGACCTACCCAGCGGCCCATCGCGAAGTGTTCCCCTTAGTCGAGCATAAAACCGGTCAGTATGAGAACAACCGGGCTGAAGTTTCACACCAACACACCCGAGAACAAGAGAGGCAGATGAGAGGGTTCAAATCAATCGAGCAGGCTCAACGATTCCTTTCTGTCCACGGTCCGGTTCAAAATCTGTTCCGGGTGGGTCGGAACCATCTCAAGGCAGTTCATCAGCGACTGCTTCGCGACAGAGCTTTTGCCTACTGGAGGGAGGCGACGTGTGTCCGCTGAGGAGGAGCAAGGCTGGGGCGTATTCCGGCTCGGGATCGTCTCGCCAACATTAAGTTGACAGCGCCCGCGGCCGGGACCCTCCAGAGTCCGCTCCCGGTCGCCTGAATCGCGAAGACGATCGTATTATCTGCCCCCCAGCTGGCACCTCGCAGATTCCCGTCCATTTGACAGATTGTCAACGGAGGGCCACCAAGAATGGAAACTTTCTTCAGGGTATCGTCGGCATCGTCGAAAAACCCGGCCCACTTCCCATCCGCCGAGACGAAGGGTCCCATCGGCTGTGAACCTTTCGCAAGGCGGTCGGCTAGGGTCTCGCCGTCCAGGTACTCCATGACGAGGACATCCGTCCCATCCTGGCTGTCGAATTCGTAAAGCGTGCAGATGTGCGGATGGTTCAGGCTGGAGATGGTCTTGGCCTCACGCTGGAACCGTTGCTTGAGATCCGGATCCGAGTCCGCATGTTCGGAGAGTACCTTGATGGCGACCGTACGTTCCAGGCGCGTGTCGGTGGCCTTGTACACCTCGCCCATCCCTCCCGCGCCGAGCTTGGCAGTAATCTTGTAGTGTGAGATGGTTTGGCCTATCAACACGACTTCATATCCAAGGGGAACCTATCCAACGGATCTCCCTCCTGCGTTTTCGGTAGAGTGGCCGGACGTTGATCTAGATCCTCCGTAATCAAGAAACGTTACAGTATGCTTCCCCCCTTCTTTCCTGGGGTCGTGTCACAGATGGATCGGGGTAGGCTGGGGGCTGGCAGATGTGCTCAAGGGAGTCCGATGCGAGCAACAAGTTCCCGATACCTCGGATCTGGACGAAGCTGCTCATACTCGGGCGCGACCTTGATCCACACCAGGTAGCGCGAACGAAAGCGGAACGCTTCTTCGAGCGCCTTAAACGCCTCGTCCTTCTGTCCGAGACCGGCATAGATCCCCGCGATGAAAGCTGGCGATAGGTACCTTTCTTTTCCAAGGTCTTGGAGCTCCCTCAGCAGCGCCTCAGCCTCGGACCTCCGGCCCGCCAGCGCGTGGATGAAGCCCAACGAAGTGAGGGTTACGCTGTTCCGCTCCGAGGAGTCGGCCGCTTTTTGGAACGCAGCCGTGGCCTCGGCGTAGTCTCGCTGCTTCGCATGTAGGTTGCCGAGCACCCAATGCGCCCCCCAGAATCCGGCATCCAGCTCGAGGGCCTCGGCGATCTCCGCAGAAGCTTCTTCGAAGCTACCCGCGTTGGCCAACTGCATCGCCAGATTTGCAGCCGCTCCCTTCGAGATGGGGTTGAGCTCCAGGGCGCGCCTTGCCTGGATAACAGCTTCCTCACGTCGCTCCATAGCCTCGAGATAGATGCTGTACCAGGAGTGTGCCTGCGCGTAGCTCGGATTCAATTGCAAGGCGCGCAGGAAGCTCTCCTCAGCGCCCGCAAAGTCCCACTCGTACTTCATGCGCACCATTCCCATCACCGCATGCGCTTCGGCAAGCCCTGGGTCCAATCCGAGAGCCTCTTCTGCGAACTTCCGGGCTTTTGGCATGGCTTCATCCGGGGCCAGAACTTCTAGGCCGTAACCTGCTAGAAGACATTGACAACTGGCGAGACCAGCATAGGCGCGAGCGTGTCAATAGGAAATCGCTTTTCGAGTTGGCGGAGACCCGCGAAGATTAATATTGTTTCGTACCTTATCGTAGCTTTTCACTTCGTGCGGAATCCCGCACTCACTGGGCTCAACGCAAGGCGGCTTGGCTTTGCGAGATCGGAGGGACCATGAAGAGACTGACCCGACGGGAGTTTCAGCAGATGACGGGAGTGACCCTGGCACTCTCGCCGGTTCTGGGCGGGATTGCCTGTGGTCCGGGAGAACCCTCCCTCCTCAGTGGATCAGCTCCAGCCGACACGACAGCTACGGGGACCCTGAAGATGACACTGGGACCCGCCGATGTGGCTATTCCACCGACCCAGCCTGAGGGAGACACCTGGCGTTACGGGATCGCTCTCCCCTTTAGTCCCTTTCGTAGAAGTAGGGATACGCCTCCTTGAACTCCTCCCAGTAGTCTTCGAGACACGGGTAGAAGGCGATGTTCTCGGGATGACGGGCCCGGCAGGTGCCGGCGTTCGCGGCCCGTGCCAGGCTTGGACCGCCAGCGCTTCGGCGTCGCCACTCAGCGAGTCAGGTAATAAAGGTGGCCGTCTTCGCCTCCGACGAGCAGATCGGGGACGCTATTCGAGTTGAAATCGCAGCTTGTCGGGCTGCTGGTGTGCCCGGACACATTTCGTTTCGCGATGGGGCCCGTATTGCTCAGGACCACCCGGCCATTGTGCGCTGCCAGGTTGCGGTAGAAGTCGCTGTTCTCGCTGTTGACCAGCAGATCCAGGCGGCCGTCGCCATCCCAGTCCACAACATGGATCTTGCGACGACCGCTTTTGCCGGCAACGCGTGCGTTGAGCCTGTGCAGAGCCCCAGTTTCGTCGACGAAGATGCGTTGACCGGGCAGCAACCGAAATGTGGAGCCGGAACGACTTCGAGGGAACAGAGCAAGGTAGCCTTCGTGGTCGAGCATCACCAGGTCGTTGAGTCCGTCACCGTTCCAGTCGACAACCTGCGGCGTCGTTCGCCATTGGGTCACGAGCTGCTTTCCTTCCGGGCCCCACCATGTCCACGCTGGTTTGGGAGTCGCGGACGGCCAGTCGACAGTGATCGGACGGACGGCCTGCAATTCGGGGCTGGTTCGCGTTCCCGTGTTGCGATACCAGACGACCCTACCCCAGATCGAATTGGCGATGACATCGGGACGCCCGTCGTGATCCCAGTCGGCGACGCTGATCGTTGTGTAGCCCCATTTTGCTTCGCATGGTCCCTGGATCGAGCCGTTCGGTCCGGCCTGAATGCGGATCGGTTGGCCGTCGGCTCTGAGCAGTTCGGGGGCGGCCCAGCGGACCGGGCTGCCACCGAGGTTTTCAAACAACCCGATGTAACCGGCCGTGTTGCCGCAGAGGATGTCCTGGTCGCCGTCGTCGTCCCAGTCGTGGCAGTACGGAGTCGCCAGCGCACCAAACTTCAGAAGATCGGCCTGCTGCCGGAAATACTGTGGCGGAAGAAACCGTGGCATCCCGTTTTCAATCTTGCCGGTGTGTTGGACCAGTGCCACTCGCCCGTCTTCGTCGCCCACGATCAGATCGATGTCGCCGTCCTGGTCCCAGTCAATTGCCGACGGGACGATCATCTGGAGGTCCATCTGAAGCGGGCGACCCTCGTGCATCAGTTGCCTGCCGGCGGTGTACCACGGTTCGGTCGCTGAGCCTACGTTTTCGAAGTACATGAATTTGTCCAGAAACTCACCGCACAACAAATCGAGATCTCCGTCGCCGTCAAAGTCGGCGAAGTTGGGAGACGGCCAGCCAAACGTCTCGATGACTTTCCCCTGTGCGGTGAGCCGAACCGGAGTTTCATAGTGCGGAGCGTGGTTGGTGCCTGCGTTGTGTGCCAGATAGACAAATCCGCGCAAGGGCCCGTTCGTCCATTCACCCCGCTCATTCCAGGCGTCGTCCCATCCGTAGTCGTGCCAGTCGCCGACTCCGATCACTATATCGAGAATTTCGTCGGCGTCGAAATCCACGTAGTGCCACTGATTGGCACGAATCCTGTGCCCCCTGGTGTGAACGTTGGCGGGCAGCGAGAGACTGACTTCATCGGTGAAGCGTCGTTCGCGGAAATCCCGGAATTCTCGGGCCGGTGTAAGCACGCGCGGCTCACCGTTCACAAACGACACTCGGATATTCTTATACCCGTCGCCAATGCGGACCGCCGATTCGAGCACCGGCAGCGTCTTCGCACCGGCCGTGTTCTCGAAAAAATACGTGCCGTTGTACGGTATGTCGGGACACGACACGATCAGGTCGTTGTCGCCGTCGGAATCGAAATCCATCGGGATCGGCCACGCCCACAGCCCAACACCCAGATCAACGACCAGCCCAGGATTGTTGTAGCGCAGCGGCTCGAGATCGGCGGCGGTGGCCGGGCGCAGCGCCATGCACAGGCTGACGGCGGTGGCGAGGAGCATCTTTTGCATGGTTCGGGAAAGAGGCAGCAGCAAGCCGACATTCCTCATCTCAATTTTCGGATCCGAGTTCCTCTGGCCTCCCCGTGAGGAATGATCACAACCTATCAACCTTCCCCCATTGGAGCAAACACTATTTCTCATATGGAGGCACCTCTCCAGCCGCTTGATCGGAAAAAACGGGAATGTGGTCGGGCGCTTTTCCCGCGTCAAGGGCGCAGCACAAATCGAATTTACCGTCAGTCCTGTTGTGAATGAATCCTCCTGGTTCGCCTTGCGTAGCTATGGGGCAAGGCTCAAAGAGAATACGATTGCGACTCCTTTGCAATTTAGTTCGATGAAGCCAACGAGTAACGTGCATTCCGCCCCGATATACGTCACCCTAAAGAACCGCCCAGGTATTGAGAAAAGCGCCCGATCCAGAAAGATTGCGCAAACCTGGTTGGCCAGATTGGAAGATGTCGAAGCGGTGCTCGCGCAGAATAATATGGAGCATCTCGCAATTTTGATGCGGTCCCAAGGGATACCTTAATGAATAATCGGCGAGAACTTCTCAAAGAAATTCAAGTTGCAAAGGATTTTTTCAAAACGTTAGCACAGTAGAGTCCAGCGCCGAGGAATCTCTATCTATCCTTCAGTTGGTGAGCGACTTAACCGGGTGCCCTGTCTGACGCTGGCGATCGACCGGCGTAAGCTGCATAGTCGGAGAGACGCTCGGGTTTGTGATCAGACGGGACCTGGTCTCTCAAAGATTGACGGCAGCTTCTGGCCGTTTGCAGTAGTTCATTCGACATTTCAAGGGGAAAATTCGAATGTCCGCTTTTAGAGCGGCCATTCGATTTCGATCAGATCGGACGCTGTTCTGTAAGATCGGGTCCAGACAATCACACCTTATGTGTGTGCACCCAGCCCCAGTAATCGCTTTCCATAAGCACCCCCAATTCGAGGGGGTACCGGGGGTGTCAAGACAGCCGTACTTGTCCCGCTATGTCCCACTAAAGCTTGCCGGCTGTTTCGATCTCCGGGCCTTGTAGGCTGGGTTTTTGCGGAGCGACGGGAAATGGGACAGTCAGGAAAAGTGCTGATCTGCGGCTGATGTAAGGGTCGAGTCCCCGGATCCGGCCCAGCTCCATACCGCGGGCCATGCCCTCGAGACCCGCTCTCTGCCAGGCCTCAAGACTCAGCTGGAGAGATCGGGAAAACAGAGGTCACCGCCGAAATCAGGTAGTCCGGAGTCGATGACCCTTCAGGACGATCAGTGGAATGGGGGGGATCGTCCATTTGGCTTCTAGGGAAGTCCACAGAACGAATCTCTGCCGCCCACAGAAGCGGCGATTCTCTATCACCTGATTGGTAGCGTCGGCCTCACCGGAGCACCCCTAGCTACCATACTCCAGCATCAACCGTCGCGCTTCGCGCGCGACTTCCCACAGGTCCCACTCCCAGTGCCTGGGACTGACAAGCTCCGACGACCAGGTGCCTTCGAATCCGGTCGCCTTGACCGCAGCACACCACTCCTCGAGCGGAATGTTGCCCTCGCCCGGTAGATAGCTGCGGCACTCGGTCTCTTCCCACTTGCGGTCCTTGGGAATCTTCACGCCGTCGCAGAAATGTACGCCATGAATCGTATTCTTGTCGAGCTTGGCGACTTCGTCGGGAGTCGTCTCCTCGCCCGCCCAAAGGTGCCAGAAGTCGATGACCATGCCGACGTTGTCCTTATCGACCCTCTCGATGACGTCAAGGCCCTGTCGGAGCGAGTGGATCGGGGCCCAGGCGACGACCTCAAGCTGAAACTTCACATGATGACGGGCCCCGATATCGGCGAGGGCGCTGATGTTCTTGCACGTGAGCTCGAAGCTCTCCTCGTACGGGAGGTGCTGGAGACCCTCGACGGGCACCAGCTGGATGACCGGGCACTCGATAGCTTCCGCGGCAGCGCAGAGGGCTTCACACTCCCTCAGCAGGTCGTCTCGTTCGGCGCCGATTCTCTCCACCCGCGCCAGTGCGTTGATGCAGCGCGCCTCGATGCCGTATCTGTCGAGGAGCGTCTTGAGGTCCTGAGCGGTAGACTGCGCCAGGTAGCGCGTCAGTTTGCTCTCGAAAAGCTCGATACCCTGGTAACCCGTCTCAGCGGCAAGGCGGACCTCCGTGGCGCAGTTACAGTGCATCGTGCTCATGCCGTGCATCGTGACGATCATCGGTCTGCTCCTTGTTGAATGAACTCCTGTAAACTCAGTCAGTGAGGAGAGCCTCGACACAGTCCCGGGAGATCCTGGCGGCCGCAAGCATGTCTTTCTTGAGCACTTTCTCCCAGTAGAAGAAGGATTCGAATTCGACAATGTAGGCGCCGTCGTAGCCTACGCTGTCCATGGCGGCGAAGTACGCCTTCCAGTCGATCTGCCCCTCGCCGAGCAGCGGAAAAATGAAGGAATCCCCGTCGTATCCAGGGAGGCCAACGGAATCCTTCAGGTGGGCGTGCTTGATGCGCTGACCCCATTGCCGGACTACCCACGGGATATCATTGCGCCAGAGATTGCCGTGCGACGGATCCATGGTAATGGCGATGTATTCGCTGTCGTACCGATTGATCAGCGGGAGAGTGCTGTAGTAGTCGTGAGTCACCATGCCCCAGACCCCCTCGACTGCCAGATACACCTCGTGCTTCTCGGCGACGGGAACGATCTGATCAAACGCGTCGAACGCCATCTGCCAGGCGGTGCTTTCGGACATATCCTGGGGAATGCGGACGTGATTCGGCATCCAGCGCTGAGGTCCCGGGTGGCAGTTGATAACGTGAACACCGATGTCGGCCGCTGCTTCGATGCACTCCTTCGTCAATTCGATGTTGTTTCTGGTGAGTTTGTCATCCTTGGTGATGTAATCGAGGGCAACGAAGATATTGCTGACGATCATGCCGAAGTCGCCCGCGACGGTGACGAGCCTCTTGAGGTCGGCAGGAGACATCTCTCTGGGTTTGAAGTGCAGCCGACTCCACTCGACCGCCCTGTAGCCGATGCCGGAAAGCTCCCGGCAGATATCCTCCGGAGACCACTCCTCGAATCCCTCGCGGGGAAGAAAACCAATCTTGAGATCGTTGATCGAAGTCAAAGTCCTAGTTTCCACTTCACAACGAGCGGGACGAAGTGATCGTCCGCGCCGGCAGGAGCACTGATAACACTGAGCCCAAGTATACCTACCCTTCAAAGGGATTTCAGAACGACGTGCATTTCAGGCCGGGCAATCTTCGTTGTCTCGATCTCCCTCATGGCGTAGCCTTTTAAGTAGGCACTTCGTGCCGACGGCCAAGGCCGTAAAAGGCTGTTTCGGGACACCCCGGCTGTGACGAAAGGGCGGTCTCAGAGAACAGCTCACTTGATTGAAATTCCGAGACTGTTAAGAAAGGGGGACACATGCCAGAGCAGGGACGGAAACAGAGTCTAGACACGTCAAAGCCCAAGTCTTCGCTGGTGCTGTCCCGGAAGAGTGCGATTGCCGGAGTGGCCACGATTACCCTGGGCGGGGCATACCAATTGGTTAGGTCTTGGTGGATACCAGGGCCACCTCGACCCAAACCCGCCTGGGGGCAGCCTGCTCAGCCAGACAACCCGGTACACCCAAGACCATATCAGGATCTCATCGAGAGTGCCCCATTCGATGTCAAAAGCCTGGTTGGGTCGCCCCAGTATGAGGCTGGTTCGGCCTCTTTCGAAGCCAAACTTGAGGGATTGGAACGTGATGTCAAGGCGCTCCGGGAGCAGGCAATCGAGGATCGCGAGGTAGCCGCCGAGATTGGGAGCAAGATAATAGGAAGGATCGATGAAATGAGGCGACTTCCGCGGCCCTTGGATGAAGACGAGGTCCGCCGCTGGAGGCTGCTCGTCGATCGGACCAGAAAGCTGCTCTCGCTCCTTGCAGCAGGCACCATAGGGGCCGCCATCAGTCAAGATGTCTATCCGCCGATCAGAGAAAAAATCAAAGCACTACTTGACCGACTCGACCAGGCGCTGACGGAAGAGCGCTCCGTCCCGAAGCCCTAGCCCGAACAATTCATGAGTTTTCTACTGCGGCGGCGCAATCATCCGCCCTGACTGCGTTACGCTCGGTCGGCCTCCTCGACGTACTGCACGAGTACGCCTGCGGAGGCCTCGGTCGCAAGCCTTGTCAGGAACGGCGCTTTCGCCGCCTCGCTACGAAAACGTATGAATTGTCCGGGCTAGAAAAGCCTCCCGTCGACCGACGTCCGATGCAGGGGCTCCGCCCTCCTTGCTACACCTTGGGGACGATCTCCAGTAGGTTGTGGGAGGGATCGTACACGAAAATGGGAACCGCTCCGTACATTTCCCTCCAGCCGGCCATGAGGTTCTGGGACAAGCCGTCAGGGGGAGGCGATTCCTCACTGAAGAGAATCTCGATTCCGTGATCCTTCAACCGCGCCCCGGTCTCAGCGAAGTTCTCCACCAGGAAGGCGGCATGCCGGTGAATATGGCGAAAGCTCCGAAGGCCCGTCTCACCCACATCGATGAACAGATCCTCCTGCAGGAGAGGCCGCGCAGAGACGATCAAGTGCAGCTCCTGATCTCCGCAAGCGTAGAAGAGTCCCGGGAAATTGAAGCGGGGACGGGGCTTCGGAGCAAAGCCCAGGACTTCCCCGTAGAACCAAGCTGCCTTTGCCCCGTCCTGCACCAGGAGGGTCACATGATGGATTCCTACCACGCTCATTGGATTCTCCTCCTTGGCCGAGCCTTCACGCCTTGCCGGTGTCTTCCAGGATCTGCATGACCTCCGTCCTGACGCCACCTGGAGCTTCGAAGAAGGCGAACTTTCGAACCCCGAATTCTCCTTCCACGACCTGGGGTCCCATCAGGAACTGGACGCTCGATTCACGCAAGATCCGGATCTGGGCCTCGAAGTCGTCGACCTCATAGACCACGTGGAGGAAACCAATGGGAAGCTCGATTCCCAGTAGCTCTTCATAGGGAGCCTTGTCGAAGAGGATCAAACGAGTTTCCCCTACGCGGATCAGGTTGTAGGTGCATCCCAGGACCTCGCTGCTGATTCTGAGCTCAGCTCCGAGACACTCCCGGTAGAAACGGGTACTTTTCTCCAGGTCGTCTGTCTTGACGGCGTAATTCCACATGCCCTTGACCATTGAGTCCTCCTCGCGCTCGCGGCGGGCTGGATCGTTCAGGGAAAAACTTCTCCCCCACTCCTGCATCCGCCAGCTTGACTTTGCCTTTACCCTTTTCCCTTCGGAGGCGCTGTCAGGTTGATGTTGGCCAGACGCTTCCGAGCCGGAATATATTCCAGCCTTGCTCCTCCTCAGCGGACGCACGTCGCCTCCCTCCAGGCGGCAAAAGCGCGGTTGCGAAGCAGGCGCTGATGAACTGCCCTTAGATGGTTCCGACCTACCCGGAACAGATTCTGAACAGGACCGTGGACAGAGAGGAATCGTTGAGCCTGCTCGATCGATTTGAACCCTCTCATCTGCCTCTCTTGTTCTCGGGTGTGTTGGTGCGAAACTTCAGCCCGGCCATTCTCATACTGACCGGTTCTACCTTGCGGAAGCACCGTTTAGCGGCTTGTCTATCCTGACGCTTAGTCACCAGAATGTCTAGAACATCGCCATCTTGATCAACGGCTCGCCATAGGTAGACCTGCCTTCCTTGAATCCTCACGAACAACTCATCAACATGCCAGATGTCACCCAGCCGACCTTGCCTCTTTCGAATCGACTTAGCGTACTGGGGTCCGAACTTGATGCACCAACAGCGAATGGTTTCATAGGAAACGATGACGCCACGTTCAGCCAGCAGATCCTCGACATCTCGAAGGCTGAGCGTGAACCGGTCGATCCAGACAGCGCGGCTGATGATTTCACGCGGAAAGCGGTGGCCCCGATATAGAGATTCCATCTGATGATTGTCACTGCCACACGGCGAACTTGACAATACCGCTTGGAAGCCAACTGAAGAGCTCGACAACCTGAATGTCCGCTTCTAGAAGCGGACATTCAGGTTTCCCGCGGAAACGTCGAATGAACTACGCTGAGATTGCAGAAAACCAGAGGCTCCTTCCACTCTGGAAATGCCTTCTAGCCCCAGGCATTTCTCCGGCAAGGGCGATAGAACTAAGCCGCTGGCGCGGCAGACTCTGCTGGTGCTGACGGCCGGGTCGACGAGCAAGTAGGGTTAACCCGGATTTCTCATCGCTTGTCGTAGCGAGGCGCCGCAAGGGCCGTCCTGGCAAGGCTTGCGACCGAGGCCCCCGCAGTCGTACTCGTGCAGTACGTCGAGGAGGCCGAGAGAGCGTAACGCAGCCAGGACAGATGTTTGCGGCGACGCAGTAGACCAGCGATGAGAAATCCGGGTTAAGGGTCACAAGGAGGTTACTGTGACCCAACTACGAAGAAGGATGCTGGAAGAACTCCAGCGTTGATTTTTGGTTCACCGGTGCGCTGATTGCGTCTCAGAAACCGGCCGATTTCCGTTAACTCGACAGTACCTCTTTCTGGGTTCATCTTCCTGAGGGCGAGGGCTTTCCACCATCCCGATGGGGACACTAAGAGGAACGTAGATCGAGGCTCCAGGAATTCAAGGCCCCGACATCGCGTCGTAGGTTGTCAGATACCTGAAGGGTCCAGCGACCTCCGGCAATACCTCCAGTGAGCAAAGCCAAGCAATCAAGAAGGCATCTTTCAGCGTCGGACTTTCGAGTGTTGCGTCAGGCCAGGATTTCAGAAACCACCCGCGCCGGGAATTGATCGGTCAGCCGTTCCTTCAACCCGTGGCGCTCGAAGACGAGCTCGCGGAAGTCCATCCCCAGCAAGTGCAGAATCGTGGCGTGGAAGTCGTGAACGCTGGTGCGATTCTCCTGCGCATTGTGGCCGAACTCGTCGGTCGCGCCGTAGATGGTGCCGCCTTTGACGCCGCCGCCGGCCAGCCACACGCTGAACCCAGGGGGCCCGTGATCACGGCCCGAAGCCGCTGCGTTCACGTTGTTCTGCGACAGCGGCAAGCGCCCGAACTCGCCGCCCCAAATGATGAGTGTCGAATCGAGAAGTCCGCGTTGCTTGAGGTCGGTAAGGAGAGCGGCGACGGGCTTGTCGGTCTTGCCGCAAGCGTACTGTAGGCCCTTCTCGAGATCGGAGTGCGAGTCCCAGATCTGGGATTCGATGTAAAGCTGCACAAAGCGCACGCCGCGCTCGACCAGACGACGCGCCATCAGGCAGCGCTTGCCGTACGACGCCGTCAAGGTGTCGTTGAGACCGTATGCCTCGCGCGTTTTCTCATCTTCCTTCGAGACATCGAGTGCGTCACCCGCTTCCAACTGCATTCGTGCGGCCAGCTCGTAACTCGAGATCCGTCCATCAAGGCTGGGCTGGAAGGGACGCTTCTTGAGATGAACCTGGTCGAGCCGGCGAAGCAACCGCCGCTCGGCATCGGCGAGGTCCTCTGGCCAGTCGGGCCGCGGATCGAGATTCAACACCGGCGGACCCTCCGAGCGGAAGCGCGTCCCCTGGTAGATCGGCGGCAACCAGGCTGACTGCCAGTTCGAGATACCGTTGATCGGCAGACCCTTGGGGTCGTCGAGCACCACATAAGCGGGCAGGTTGCGGTTCTCGGTTCCGAGCCCATAGGCTGCCCACGCACCGATCGACGGGCGGGTGGCCACGGTGCGGCCGGTGTGCATCAAGAATAGGGCCGGTTCGTGGTTGAAATGCCCGCCGTACATTGACCGGATCAGCGCGACCTCATCGACATGTTTGGTGAAATGCGGCATTAGCTCCGAGACGTCCATGCCGCATTGGCCGTACTTCTGAAACTTGAAGGGCGAGGGAAGCAGGCCGCCCGACTCCTGCGGCGAAGTGATGTCGGCCGCCATGTCACGCAGCGGGATCTGACCGGCGTACTTCTCGAGGGCGGGCTTGGGGTCGAACAGATCGACCTGGCTCGGCCCACCGTTCATGAAAAGGTGAATGACCGCGTTGGCCTTAGGCTCGAAATGCGGCTGACGCGGCTCCAGGTCGAAGCCGCGACGCGTTTCGGCAGCCATCGTCGGATTCGACGCAAGCAGGTCCGAGCCGAGGATTGAAGCCAGCGCCGCACCGTGAATGCCGTCGCCGATGCGGGAAAAGAAGTCACGGCGAGTCAGGCGCCGCCAGGTCATGGAGGTCAGGTTGTGGTAAGTCGCTTGTCTCATGCGTCCTAGTACCCTGTCAACTTAGAAATTGTAGGTTCTGGAAGGCCCTGGCGGCCGATCTCTGTGTTGCGCGTCCTCGACGTAGCCCTGCTATGCCTGTGGCCGCGCGCCTTGACCTCGACCACCATTGCTCGTCCACAACCCACAATCTCTAAATTGACAGGGTACTAGTAGCTCCATGCTATTTGCGAATCGAAGCACTAGTCAACAAAGCTGAACTCCGCGGAGTTGAGCACGCTATGGCAGAAGGTGGCCAGCGCCAGCCAACGGGATTTCCATCGCACTGGCTGGGGATCGCGATCTTTGTTGAGCCTCTTCAGCCAGATTTCAGTGAACTCATCCAACGCGGCCAAGCTATCTTTCATCCCGCCGGCGGAGGGCCGCCGCGAAAGCGCTCGCCGAAACACCTCCTCGACCTGGTGCCGGGGATCGGGACCGATCTCATCGATGAGACGGCCCGCCATGTTGCGCGAGTGCCCCCAGACATCCGAGCCGTTCATCATCTGCAGCGCCTGCGTAGCGACCAACGATTGCCGCCGCTCGATGCAGTTGGGCGTCATGCGCGGCAGATCAAAAGCGTCAAGCAAGGTGAGCGGCTTCTGCATGCGCTGCGCGACATAGAGGCTCCGCCGATAGCCTTTGTCGGTAGGCTTTGCGACGACTTCCTTGTTGTCCTTGACCTCGACGTCCGACGGCGGGCCGAACATTTTCGGATCCAGGCGGCCCGTCACTTTCAGCAGCGAGTCGTAAAGAACCTCCGCATCCATGCGACGCAGTGGCATGCGGCTCAGCAGCACATTCTCCGAATCCACAGCCAGCAGTGCTTCGTTGACCTGGGAGGTCTGACGATACGCAGTCGAGGTCATCATCAGCCTGTGCAAGTGCTTGATGCTCCAGTCGCTGCGCACAAACTCCGTCGCCAGCCAATCGAGCAACTCCGGGTGCGAGGGGGGCGTGCCCGAGCGGCCGAAGTTCGCCGGACTGGCCACGATGCCGCGGCCGAAATGCCGCAGCCAGATGTGGTTCACCATCACTCGCGCCGTTAACGGATGGTTCGGTTGGGTCAGCCACCGTGCCAGCGCCAGGCGCCGCCCGCTGGAGTCCGCGCCAGGGTAGAGCGGCTTGATCTCATAGGGCTCGAGTCCGGCCTTGAAGACGGACGGCACACCTGGTTCGACCACCTGCACCGGCACCATGGGATCGCCGCGTTGCAGCAGGTAGGAACCGGAAGCCACGCCTCCGGTATCCACCAAGACGCGAATGTGCGGCTCCGGACGAAGCTTGCGTTCGGTTGCCTGTAGATCCTCCCGTATCGGATCGACGAGCCCCGCCAACTCGGGAAACTTCTTCTTCAGTTGCGGGCCCGTGATCTCGAACGTTTTGGCGAACTTTCTGGCGAGGTAGGCCTGGACCTCGGTCCTATCATCCTCGGGGACGTCGGCCACTGCCCTCAGGTCGTCTCGCACGGTTTCGGGCAGATCCTGCAGGCGCCCTTGCAGTAGCCGCTCCCGATAGGGCTTTTCCGCGCGCGCGAGGGATGCCTCGAGTTGCTCGATCTTCTTCTCCAGCGGCGCGTTATGTTCAGCAACTTCACGCTTCTCGTTTTCGGGCGCGATGTTAAGCTGCCGCTTCTTGGGGGGCAGCCAGTCGTAGGGATCGTAGGAGGTCTGGAGAATGGCGCTAAAGCGGTAATAGTCGCGCTGCGGAATCGGGTCGTACTTATGGTCGTGGCAACGAGCGCAGCCGACAGTGAGGCCCATCACCGAAGAGGTCAGCACCTGGATCTCGTCGGCGATGATGTTCATGCGCTCGGCGATGAAGCCGCGCTCGGGCGCATCGGTCGGATCGGCAGCGGTACGCAAAAAGCCGGTAGCGGCGAGCCGGTCGACCAACTCCTGGGTGACTTCTCGATTGCGGTAGTCGCCCAACTCATCGCCGGCGATTTGCTCCATCAAGAACTGCGAGTAGGGCTTGTCACTGTTGAGGGACCGGATCACGTAGTCGCGATAGCGCCAAGCGAACTCGCGCGGGCGGTCGTGTTGGCCGAAGCCCTCCGAGTCAGTATGGCCGGCCAGGTCGAGCCAGTGGCGAGACCAGCGCTCCCCGTAGGCCGGCGACTCGAGCAGGCGATCGATCATCTTCTCGTAGGCGTCGGGGCGGACGTCGCTGAGATAGCTCGCCACCTCGTCCGGCGTGGGCGGCATGCCGGTTAGATCCAAGTAGGCGCGGCGGAGCAGCCTGACGCGCTGCGCTTCGGGAGAGTACGTGAGCCCCTGGGCCTCGAGCTTTCGCAGCAGGAAGGCATCGACGGGATTCCGCACCTGCTCCACGGCCTTTGGCTCGGGGACCGGCGGGCGTTCCGGCGGCTGGAACGACCAGAATCGGCGATCTTCGTCCGAAACCAGGGGGTCTTTGTCGAGATCGACCACGAGCCTCTCGCGGGGCGGACCTTGGGGCGCGCCGGCGGCGATCCAGCGGCGCACCTTCGCCAGTTCGCCGTCGGTCATCGAACGCACCGAGAACTTGAGTTGCAGCTCGACCGGCGGCATGTCGCCTGACTGGATCCGCTGAATCAGCAGGCTGCCCTCCGGGTCCCCGGGCACCAGCGCCGGGCCGGACTTGCCGCCTTTGATGCGGCTCGCGACCGTTCGCAGATCAAGGCCCGCTTCCTGCTTTCGCTTGCCGTGACAAGCGATGCAGCGTAGTTGGAAGATCGGCAGAATGTCGTGCTCGGTAAGAGGTCCGCTGACCGCACCGCCGGCCGTGGCCAGCTCAGCGGCATTTGCGGGTGCGCCCTTATCGATCCACAGACGGAGGGTGTTGATCTCCTCCCCAGTGAGCTTCGCGTCACCGGGAGGCATGGTTTTCGAGACGACCTTGTCCAGCAGCAGACTCCCGGAGGATGCTCCCACGACCAACGCGGGCCCGGATTTACCGCCGTGGAGGATAGACGCCTTGGTCCGCAGGTCAAGCCCGGCCTGCGGGCTGTCGCTCCCGTGACAGGCCAGACACTTCGTCTCGAGAAGAGGACGAATGTTGGCGTCGAAGGTGGGATTCGTGACCCGAGGCGCCGCGGTCGACGGCAGCGAGAATGCGGCCCAAAGAACTGCGAAGCAAAGCAGGCTCACTCGACGAGGATCTCTCATCACCTGGTCGCACCTATCGTAAGAGGTTCCTACGCACCCATCGCAAGCGGGGGTGTCTGGAATCCGTTAATAAGCCGCAGGTTTGATGCCTACGACTTTGGCGCAGTTCGCACGTCGGGCTGACTCTGGCTGTCGAGGACTCATTCATCCTACATTCCTCATATCAGCCTCGGATGGACGATCTTCGGGTGTCCCCGTGATGAATGCTCAAACCTACCAGCCGTCCAACCAAGGAACAAGCATTTTCTCTCATATTTCGGCTGAAAAGACCTTATGATTCGAATATGTATGTGTTTAGCGTCCTCTTCTTACCCTTACCCTTACCCCGCCCTGACTTCATCTCCTGGTTGCAGAAAACTTCCCGAAAAGGGATCGCGGCTTCGGCCTCGGACAACGCCGTGACTTGGACTGTCGCGCCGGTAAATGCATCATAGTATCGCCCCCCCCAAGTCACTGGAGGATGGTGGTCAGGACTAGGTTGGTGTGGGTTGAGGAGGAGCCAGCACGAGAAGAGGTGTCTCACCCACCTTGAGACGGCGGGACCCGCCATCGGACCACACCCATGTGATAGCGCTGGTGCATGGGGATGCGCTGGCAGTAGTAGGCGGTGACGATGGTCCCGTCCTTCAGTTGCACACTGGAGGGATACCCACCGTCCACTGCTCCAGGGGCCGTGCCGGACTTGCGTACAGTCGTGCTGAAAAGGACGCGGGGTGCATCCCAACTCAGGCCCTCATCGCGGCTGATGCGGGCATGGACACCGAGCGCGCCCCGAAGGCGTGAGCCGTAGGTGAGCAGGATCGACCCATCTTGCAGTCCGAAGAGATGCGCAGGACACTGCTTGAACAGCGACACGGGACCGCGATGCTTCCAGGTGTGCCCGCTGTCTTCGGACGCAAAGATCTCCGTATGCTCTTTCTTGAGCGTGCGGCTGGCGGCCAGAAGTTTTCCGTTGCCTGTGGACAGGAGTGTCGTTTCGTTGTAATTGTCCAGACCAATGACCCGGGCATCGCCCCAGGTTCGCCCGTCATCGTCGCTGAAGAATACCCAGGCCGTGTTCCTCGTTACGTGGTCTCCGGAGTAAGCCGAAACGGCGAGACGCCCCCCCGGAAGCGTGGCGATATCGCCGAAGGGAATGACGTCGTCCACACCCGGCGGGATCTTCAGACCTTCCGTGCGGGTCCACGTCCTGCCTCCATCCGTCGAGTGGCAGACCAGTGGAGCCAGGCAACACACCAACTGAACGCCGGTAGGCGGACTCGGCACCCGGCCGCCGCTGCACAGAACGACCAAGGCGCCACTGGGAGTGGGGCCTGCTGCCAGATTTCCGCGCCAGGTTCCCGGCTCGTGCGGCGCAGGGACGCTCAAGAAGGTCCAGCTACGGCCTCCGTCCCGGCTGATCCAGCACTCGGCGTCACCTTCGCAGGTGCCGTGACAGGGTTGGCCGAAGATCGTGGCCACGATACTGCCGTCAGGCATGAGCGTCAGATTGGGCCAGGCGCACTTGTCGTCGATGGCGACGTACCGTTCCAAATCATCCATGTGCAAAAGCCGATCCGGATCGTCCTCGCCTCCCATTGAGGCCAGTGCCCGAGCAGCCGTACTCTGGCCCAGCCCCACGCCGGCCAGGCTCGCCAGGGCTGATCTCATCAGGCGACGACGGTTGAGACCTTCAGACACAGACGTTGATCTCGTTGATCTCAATGATTCGCTCCGTTCCTCGAACACGTTCTTGCTTCCCATCTGCTCACTCTGCATATAACTAAACGCTCACTCCCAGGGACTCAGCTGTCTGTACGACCTCGGCCCAGGTCGAATCGGGAATTTGAATACCTTGTTTGAGGCGACTGGTGCGCGCCCTGTGCTCAAAGTCACCCGGCGCCATGACCTCGGTGAATCCCGCTGCCGGTGGCACTGCTTGAATTCGGCTCACCAGTTCGGTGGTACGCTCAGCGAATTGGCCGGAGGAGGAAAAAGAGCCGCTGTCGACGGCGATCAGAGTCACACCAGAATGGCGGAAACCGACGCCGCCGTGGTGGGTATCGGAATATGCATCGGCACCCGACAGGATCCGCCCCAGGATCTCAGCTGCTACCATGATGCCAAACCCCTTGTGCTCACCAAACGGGAGTAAGGCTCCCCCGTTGAAAAAATCGTCCGGATTGGTGGATGGATTGCCCTCTTTGTCAATGAGGCATCCACTCGGAATCTGCTCACCCTTTGCCCTGGCCAGCATGACCTTTCCGCCAGCCACCTTTGTGGTCGCGAAGTCGAGGACGACAGGATGACTGTCACGTGTCGGGAAGCCCATCGCGATGGGGTTGGGTAACAGCAGAGCCTTGCTGCCTCCATAAGGTGCGGCCGATTGTGTCTCCTCAGAGAAGCAACCGGCCACCATTATGGCAACGACACCCTCTGCGGCTGCCCGCTCTACATATTCGCCGAGGCGACCGATGTGGTTGACTTCCACGGCGCTGACCAAGGCAACTCTGTTCTCCCGCGCCTTTTTGATTCCAATACGGGTGACGAAGTCAGCAGTGACGTGCCCCCAACCCCAGCGTCCTGTCACGAGAGCCGCACTGGCTGTCTCCTCGATTATTTCAGGATTCGCGGTGGGCACGATTTCGCCTGCCTGCACCTCCTTGATGTAGTGTGGAAGATGTTGGATGCCGTGCGAGTCGTGTCCGGCCAGGTGTGAGCCGACAAGAATATCGGCAAGCACTGCAGCAGCCTCGGGAGGCGTCCCGACGGCCTTGGAGATACTTTCGACAGCCCTTCGTAAATCGTCAGCGGTCTTGGTTGGCATTGGATCCTCCCCTTTTTAATCGACGCCCATCAATCGCCCCATATTGCCCCCGACGATACGACCGATCTCCTCCTCTGTGAGGAAGTCGAGGTTGACCCTCAAAGATTCGAGGCTCTGGCGATACGTCACAAAGCGCATCACCATAGGAATGTCCGTGCCCCAGATGAGTCGGTCGACTCCGATGTTCTCCGCGACCTGTTCAAGGGTGGTCCTGATCTGCGGCATGGGGTAGTCCCAGAGACCGCCAAAGAAGATCGCAAACAGCAACTGAACGTAGAAGTTGGGGTGGTCCGACGGCGCCGCGGCGAAGACCTCATCTGGCAGGCTAATGCCGTCGCTGTGCATAAACGATCTCCACGCAAACCCGTGAGTCAAGACGACTTTGATCTCGGGGTACCGGTCGATCCACCTGCGAATAGTCCTGAGCTCTTCGAGGTACGCCTCCAACGGCTCACCTTCGGACGCGATGCTGACGTAGCTCGGCGTAACAAAGAGCGGGACGTTGAGGCTCGCAAAGGCGTCCCAAAACGGGTGGAATCCTTCCGAGTCCCAAGGCTGCGTTTGTCCATAAAGCGGGAGATGGTCCGGCATAAGCTGTAGCCCGTGAAGTCCTAGCCCTTTGATCGCGCTTTCCAGCATTGAGATGCTCTGGTCGGGCTCCGTCTGGATCTTCCACTCCTCCACATAGGCCAGGGCCTGAAGCCGGTTTGGGTACCGGTGCACGCATTCGGCGTAGAACTCGTTAGTGTTGCCGAAGTATGGCGTTCGGTGAATCAGCGCCATGTCAACCTCGGCGTGATCCATCTCCGCTACCAGGTTATCCGCAAGGAAGGACATATCCGCAACCAACGGGGGCATATACTGCTTGACGTAGTCCTCGCCGTCGACGGTCCATTCGAAGCGTCCAAACGCCGTCGGCCGAAAGTCTGCCTCCTTGAGGGCCTCCAGACCCCTGGGCTTTGAGCCGTCGATCAGGCCACTGTTGTCGGCGCTGGCCCGATCCCGCTTCCTGCAAACGGGTTGAAAGTGACTTGCTATCGCAAGCTGGAGGTGACGGCGCATCTCCTCGGAGTCGTCAAACCCAACGTCGCTGCGTAAGTCCGGGAACGCGTAGGCATGGCCGTCGTAGATCATGGTTCGCTCCGTTCGGTTCTCGCTAGATGCGGTTAAAGTATACCGCTATGGATGTGGATGTGATGGACATCTCCCACACGGGGTAGGCGAAGAGCCGGGTCAGTAGGGAGAGGGGCCGGTGTTCCAGGTGCGAATCTCCCTGACGACGCGCGCCTCGAAGACGGAGGTGAGCTTTTCCTTGAGACCGTTCTGCTCGAAGACCAACTGCTCATATCGAAAAATGACCGGTTTTCGACCCCTGGGGATGCCTCGCGCGAATGGGTGGAGTGGTTGCGCCGCAATCTAGCCCGGTTGTCGCTTTGATTGTCGAAGGGGTGGGGGGTGCGAGATGATGGAGGTGCTGCACTCGCAGCCACAGCAGAAAATTTTTCAAAATTTCGGCGGCGCAAAAGGCTGATCTGTAATAAGCGAGATCTGACCGTACAAACAGTGTCAGAGCAGATGACCCCTGAACGACCGCTTTGCCGTGTTCTGTCAGGTAGATTTTGGCGTAGTTGTCATACTGCTCGACGTTTCCGATTCTACGACACAACAGCTCTTGTGGACGGGCCAGACTCTCTATCCCCATGTTCAGGTAGGCCTGGATCCTTGGATCATTGCCGAAGTAGTCAACAATCCGGTCGAACTCTTCCCACAGTAACCTGTTCATGCGAAGTTTCTGTCTACTTCGATCGATCCGCCGAGACAGGTGTCTGACCACGTATGGTAATACTGTTTCGTCAGGCCTACCCTTGGCATCTATCTCTGGAAAGAGGGTCCTGTAGATGTGTTTGAGGTCAGATATAAATGTCTCCTTGCTCTTCGATGACTCATATGTGCGGTGAATCTGGGCCATCATGGCATCGACATCATCCCTGGTGAGGTTTGCTAGGTTTTTTTCTGTCAGATAGCAGATCAGACGCATGCTCTGAAGTACGCGGAGCCGTCTAATATAGGAGATGTCTCTTGCCTCAAAATGTCGGAACCGCCTCTTGAAGTGGTCCAGGTTCCCGGAGTTCCGGCAGTAGTACTTTTTGTGGCCTCTTGTCTCGATCCCTTTTGGGGGAGGAACGAGTAGTGATGCTAGATTCTCTTTGAATCGTTCGTACTTAGCCTTGCTCCCATAAATATCGTCTTCTGCCATTTTGTCACTGAGCAGGAGAGCCGCCTTTTAAGTAGGCACTTCGTGCCGACGGCCAAGGCCGTAAAAGGCTGTTTCGGGACACCCCGGCTGTGACGAAAGGGCGGTCTCAGAGAACAGCTCACTTGATTGAAATTCCGAGACTGTTAAGACTTGTAGTGCATATTTGCAAAGTGGCGCAGGAATCTGTCCTTTAGTGGATCCCAATCAGGCTCTGCATTCAACCAGAGTGCCGATGCGGCGGATCCGCAACCACTTGGGGAGCGGAGCGCGGCGGGCCGATTCGGCTGGCAGTGCGCGTCAATGAAAGTCTACATTCCCGTTTCTTGGCGGGAGTGGGGACCCTGAGGGCAAGCCCCCTACAGATCGGCTTCGTAGGCTTCCACTTCCGGAAATCGGGTCGAGCCCCTCAACAGTCTCCCCAGCCTGGGTTTATTGTCGTTGTACACTTCCACCGCATCGGCGTCGGCGTAGCGTACTAAAAGGATCCGGCGATCCCGGTTCTTGGAGTAGTTTCCACAAGACTGGTGAAGCGTCCAGCAGTTGAAGAGGAGGCCATCCCCGGCTTTCATCGGTACGGGAATCGCCAGGGACTCATCTACTTCCAGGTTGATTTCCAACTGGGATCGCTTGGCTTCCGCGTTCGCCAGCTCACCCACGTTAATCTGCTGTTGCCGATGACTGCCGGGAATGATACGAAGGCACCCGTTCTCTTCGTCACAGTCATCCAGCGCGGTCAGACAGCTGATGGCATTGTAGGGTGCCAACTCGCCGTAGCCGTTATCCTGGTGCCACCCAAAGTCCATGGTGTTGCCCCGCATCTTGAAGGTAAGCTGGCTGGTCACGGCCTTGATATTGGGAGCTATGATCTGCTCGGCAATATCCACCAAAGGTCCTTCAAAGTAGTAATCCCTCACGACCGCGGATTTGCGGTGAATATTGGGTAGAAGCGAGTTCTGCAGCCACGTCTTCCTAGCGTCAAATGCCCTCTTTTCGCCTTCCCACGCGGCCATGCATTCGTCGCGCATGCGCGCCAGTCCAAGATCCGTCAGTAGGCCTTCACAATAGTGGTATCCGTTCTCCCTGTATTCTTGCAGCTCTTCCTCGGTCAGACTTCGGTAGACGAAGGAATCGGTGGGTCGCTGGACAATCTTCATACCGAAACCCACTGTACCAGACTGGATCGAGGCGGGTAACGGCCCGCTAGGAGCCTGTCCGAGTAATGGACCGGGTTGCGAGAATGGGGCTTGCGAGGCGAGATCAAGGCAGGAGGAGGAAGACGATGCTTGGCCATCTTCGACGACGACGAACACAGAGATCGTCCGCAACCCCCATTCTCCCTTTGGGTTACAGGCGGCGTCAGCCCATCTGCTGTGTTCGGGCTCCTGGAAGATGGCCGAACATCGACTGCGTCGCCCTGCCTTGCATCTGGACTAACGGCGCCTGTAACGCAACCCGGCCCATTACTCGGACAGGCTCCTAGGCCACTCTCCAGTATGAACCCTGTATACAGGTGATTCCGTCCCCGTCCTCACCGTAATAGATCGTGAAAAGGCGCCCAGGAGCGTATTCGATCGTGACGGGATAGCCGAGGTTTCGGTTGGGAAAATCATCCCGGATGACGATCTCCCGCCCGTAATCCCAGGTCCTTCCGTCATCCTGGCTCAGGCAGGCTCGAATACCGTAGGGCGAACGGCGATGCCCGTAGGTTGCAAGCAGGCGGGTATCGCCGAGCCGAAGCAAGTGGGCGGGGTAGCCCCAGATGGGAGTTTGTCGTGCCGGGCCCCAGCTACGTCCACCGTCGGGTGAGTCCACTTGAAACAAGTACTGTACGTCGTCGTCTCGGATGAGCGTGACCACGCGATCCCCGGGAAGCACCACAGCCGTGGGCTCGGAAAAGTCCTCCGGAGGTCTTTCTGCGATGAGGATCGGTGTTCCCCAGCTCCTCCCGCCGTCCTGCGAATGAACGGCGAAAGCCTGCCGATTGATAGGGTGATCTGCGGTACACATCAGGACGGTACCGTCGGAGAGCTGAACCACACCCCGAGGAGTGAACCCACCAATGTAGGGAGAAGTGTCAATCTTCACCGTTTTCTCCCACGTCCGCCCACCGTCCGAACTCAGGTGGACGAAGCAGCCACCGTTGGCCCGGACCCACGGATAGGCGCTTTCCGACCACTTCGCTTCGGGACCGGCCAGCTTCCAACCCCGGCCCGTGTTCAGCCAGATTTTCTGTCCCTCAGCCGCCAGCTTCTTGCCCAGATCGAGCGGGTACCACAAAAACCGCCACTGGTTGAGTACCACCGTGCCATCCCGTAGCTGTGCGATACCCGGGACCTCCACACCATACCAGTCCCAGTTAGGTACGACTTGAGGTACACTCCAGGTTCGTCCCTGGTCGCTGGAGCGCGACAACAGATTCCTGAAATGCGGATCCGAGGGCGGATGCAGATACGGATCGCGTAGCTGGCTCTCGGTAAAGGCCGCCACCCATTCCCCGTTGGCGAGCCGGGCCAGGCAGGCATGGGAGCAGTAGGCGAAGCGATCCCGGTAGACGACGATGTCGCGGCGATCGGCTGCCGGGATGGTTTCCTGATTCGCCTTTTTCGTCCCCTGCTCGCTAAACAAGGCCGCTCGTGGCTTTCCCAGAGCCGCCCCACTCAGGGCGCTTGGAAGCCCTGCCGCCAGGGACATCCGTCGTAAGAAACTTCGTCGATCCGCGGGCTCTTTCATGATTACCTCGCTGTCCACCAAGATCAGGGCCGAATCCATTGCGGTGTCAAGTCCTCTTCTCTGAGTCGAAAATCGATTCGGGCCTTGCCGTCTTGATCAATAACCTGAAGGGTCACGGTACGATTTCCCTTCACACCTGCGAATCTGAGCAGGCCGAAGTTGTAACCACGATACTCCTTCTGGGCAAACTGGTGAAATCGGTGTTTGCTCGCTGTCTCTTCTGCGAAGGCAGATTCGAAGCCGGCGTTTGAACTGAGCAGTTCGTAGAGGGGGTAGGCATCCTGGCCGCGGTGGAGGCGGTTCAAGCTTCCCACATGCCAGTCTCCTGCCACAAAAAGGACTCCGGTGATTCCTTCCTGGGACAACCAGGCCACGAAGATATCGCGTTCGTTGCCAAAGTTTGCCCAGTGTTCCCCGGGACTGCGGCGGTCGACCAAGAGGGTCCCACCACTGACGATGACCTTGAAGGTAGCGGAGCTCTTCTTGAGGCCACTCTTCAACCACTCTAGCTGATCGGGTCCGAGCATCGTCTTTCGATCGGGAGCCTGGTTGGGGTCACGATAATAGCGATCGTCCAGCAGGAAAAACTCGGCGTCCACGATGCGAAAAGTCGTGAAGATGCCCGGCACACTCGGCAATCCAGCCGAAGGATTGGGGTAGTAACTCTTGAAGAGGGAGAGACTGAGCTCACGCCATCGGAAGGTTCGATCGGAATTGTCCGGACCGTAGTCGTGGTCGTTCCAGATGCCGTAGGTCGGGGTCGTGGCCAGAACCGTCCGCAAACCCGAAACGTCCCTCAGATAACGGTGATAGCGAGCCATGGCAAACCGGACCACCTGCTCGCTAGTGTCATAGGCTCCCTGCACCATGGGCATGTAGTTATTGTCGCCTGTGAGAAGCAGTGCGTTGGGTCGGTGCCTCGCCAGTTGACCCCATATCGGCTGGATGGGCAGTCTGGCCGGATACATGCAGGAGGCGCTAGCGACCGAGAACTCGGCCAGCTGATCCGCTTCGTTCCCAGACAGAGTCGGAGGCGGCATCAGGCTGAAAACCTGGGGAGTCTGTGGTCGAATGGGTCTGCCGTCGATCTCCAGTTCATAATAGACAAGCCAGCCTGGATTCAGATTGCCCAGCTGCACCACCCCCGTGTGGGGAGTGCTGCTCGATGTGCTCCCTTCGGCCGTCCCCTTCACGATAGGTTGTCCAAAGGAGCGGTCGTAATTCTGCTGAGGCTCCAACCAGTAATGGACTTTCACCGATGCGGGAACATCGGTCTCGATCCAGATGCTGGCCGAGTCGGTGGTCGTGGATCCAACCATCGGTCCACTCAACAGTTCAGTCGCCCGAACCGCAGAGCTGTTGATCAAGACACCCGCGGTAAGAAGAATGAAGGTGTGCACGGCTTCCCGGCTGAAAAGGATTTTCTTCATTTTCCGGAGGAGAGATCAAAGGCAGCGATCAAGGGAATGTGATCGGATGCCGTAGAGTCGAGGGGAACCGGGGTACTTACCGACTGAGATACCAACGTCTTTGCAAGCCCGGGTGAGGCGAAGATGTAATCGACTGGATGTTTCGGATCGACTAGCTGATCACCGGTTTGCCTGAGCATGGTCTTGCGGTCCGCCCGAGGCAAAGTCGCGTGAACATCGATCAGTTCAACTCCATCCTCGAGCCGCGTCAGAGCTCGATAGGTTGAGCTTTCGGGTACATCGTTTACATCTCCTACGACAGCCACGTATGCAGCAGGATCGCCCTTCAAGAGGGCGGCGACTTTGGCACACACCTGCCGGGCCTCAGCCAGGCGCCACTTCGTCGATCGAGGATCCGAGGATCCCGATTCGGCTCTGGATTGGGCTTTGAGATGTAACACGAATACGGTCACATTGACGCCGGGGCTGGGCTCCAGCGACACGCGCACCAGGTCGCGCACGAAGGTCCAGCCTCGCTGAGCCCCTGGGGCGGTGAACCGATCGAAAGGGTAAACCGTGACCTCCCGAACCGGAACGCGAGATAGGAAGGCGAGGTTGATGGCAGTCTTCTTGCCGGAGCGCTGGTTGACCCATTGATAGCGGTAGTCCAGGTCGCCGAGAAAGCGTTGGTTAAAGTCCGCCAGCACGCCTTGATTTTCGATTTCCTGCAAGGCAAGAAAGTCGACATCGATCGAGCGGATCGTCTTCGCGACAGCAGCCATCGCTTCTTCCGACTTCGGTGGCAGCTTTTCATCGTCCGTGTAGGGATCTTCGTGTCGATCGCAGAAGTATTCCAGGTTGTAGGTTCCAATCGTCAGTCGGACGGTCTCCCCCGCCGCAGCGAAGGATCGTGGTTGGAGCAAGCAGAGCAAACCAACTCCGAAGGCGAGTAATCCGGTCAGTCGTTCTCTGGTAAACATGGGGCCTGACCTCCATAAAACGCGGCGGGCCGACCTCGACGATCGAGTACGACGGAATCGAGACCGCTTCGGTTCTAGGCTTAGGCTAACTTCTTTCGGAGCCAGATCCAAGCCAGCCGATGCGATTCGATGAATCGCTGAAATCCAATGTTGAGGGATCGGCTCCGGCCTGAGGACGGGACTTGCGGCCTTGGTGGGCCAAGGCTTACCCTCCGGGGTACGCCACAGAAGCTCGTTGAAGCAACTGCACCAGTGACGTCGGAGCTGGCTGCAGCGGGTCAAAAATGAAACAGTCCAGACCGCACAGAAACGCGGATGCCCCGGATGGGCCTGTTTCTGGACATCATCGCCGATTTTCGCCAGGCGCTCGATGGCCCTTGATTCGATCTCTGGCAGCGGTTAGATTGAGACTCAACAGATCGGCCGTAGGGAGAGGAGTCAGGTTGCCCAAGGATCCAATCATCGCGAATACGGACTGGGGCCGTCTCACGTTTGGACAGCAGGTCCGTCACCTGGAAGTCGAGGGATACGTCGTTCTGCCTGGAATGTTGTCGCCAGAAAAGGTGGCTCAGCTGCATACCGAGTTGAAGCCGATCCCGACCGAAAGCCCTGACTACACCGACAAGAAGAGGGCTCACAACGACATCCAGTGGGCCGGTGGTACGATTACGGAGCTCATCGCACATCCCCCGATGATCGCCTGGCTCGAGCGGTTGTTCGGTGATCTCCCGGTGCTGATGACCTACGATTACGCTCGCTCGGAGGCGGGCTGTCCAGCGATCAACCTTCACTCCGACGGACAGCCTTGGGGATCGAAGATCTTCGGAGCCGAACAGAGCTGCCCTCGTCTGGTGCGCGTCTTGTACTACCTTCAGGATCTTACCCCTGAGCGTGCTCCTTTCAGGATCGTTCCCCGCTCACATCTGAGCTTTCACAACCATGGCAATCCTTACCTTCGCTACCGCGTGCATCCGGAAGAGGTGTTGGTGACCTGCGCCGCGGGCGATGCTTGTCTGATCAACCAGAACGTCTTCCACGGAAACTATCCGAATCGAACGAATCAGGCTCGCGAGATGCTTGGTCTCGCCTATCGGCCGCCCTGGGCAGGTCCATTTGAGCCCGTGGCTTCGTGGTCGAAGGAAGAGCTTTCGAGAGTTCCGGAGGCGGTGAAGGCCGTCATGACCGACCGTAGCAGGCGCATCTGGCTCCCAGATGCGGGGAACGTCCACCCTGATATGCCCAGCGACGCTGACGGTATCGACCCCAGCCGCTGGGACCTGCCGTGAGACTTCCCAGCCTGGCGGCCAAACGGTCTTGAGCTTGGAAAAACTGGCATTCGCAGCAGGCGACGGAGGCATCCGTATGAGAGGCATCCGTATGCCATTGTATACGAAGCATTCCCGGAAATTCCGGACGCTTCGAGCGCCCTGGAGTCCCTCTTGAATGGCGGGGCCACCTGGGAGTATCGTGCCACCCAATAGGTCCCGAATCCTGACGGTTGGGGCCGCCCAGTCGGGTCCCGTTTCCCGCGGAGAAACCCGAGATGACGTCGTGGATCGCCAGTTGGATCTGCTGCGGGAAGCCCACTCCCGCGACTGTGACCTGGTGGTTTTCACCGAGGCGTCGCTGACGCCCTTCTTCCCCCACTGGTACATGGAGGATCCGGAGGAGATCGACTCCTATTTCGAGAAGGAGATGCCGGGACCTGAGACAAGCCGACTCTTCGACGAAGCCCGCGGGCTGGGGATCGGATTCCATCTGGGGTATGCCGAGCTGGTCGTAGCCGAAGATGGGAGGAAACAACACTACAACACCTCAATCCTGGTGGGGAAGGACGGAGGGGTCATTGGCAAGTATCGGAAAATCCACCTTCCCGGCTACGTTTCCCCCCAGCCGGGACACCGGTATCAGAACCTTGAGAAGTATTACTTCGATCCAGGGGATCTGGGTTTTCGCACCTGGAATGCCTTCGGAGGCGTTGTCGGCCTGTGTATCTGCTATGACCGGCGCTGGGTGGAGACCTATCGGGTGTTGGCCCTCCAGGGGGCGGAGATGATCCTGCTGGGTTACAACACTCCCCAGGAGCGCGCCGATGGATCAGGCTCGGAGCCCCTGGCCCGCTTCCACAACCTTCTCTCCATGCAGGCAGGTGCCTACCAGAACTCCACCTGGGTGGTCGCTGTAGCCAAGGCCGGGGTCGAGGAGGACGTTTGCCAGATCGGTCAGAGCTGCATCATCGCTCCCAGCGGCGAGATCGTCGCCATGGCCGCCAGCTTGGAGGATGAGCTGGTGGTGGCGAAGTGCGACCTGGATCTGACCCGCAAGTATAAGGAGCACTCCCTCAACTTCGAGCAGAACCGGCGCGTGGAAGACTATCGTCTCATCACGGAGCGGGTGGCTCCTGTTCCTCCAGAGGAGCTGTAGCGCCTGTCGGCTCACAAAGCGGAACCAATGAGTGCGATTGGTCTAGCGGCGGCTCTCAGAGCGGCCGAGCGATGAAACCTTCTCCGTGGCCCGGACCCGTCAAATGGCCAGCCGCCCAAACGTCGGCTGCTACATGGAAGGTATCGCGTCTGCCTATCCTGAACTTCTCACGCTCAACCTACTACGACGCCGCAGTCATCCCGGCGACAGTCGGAGCAGCGCAGGCGGGCAAATCCGTGACGAAGGATCCCACATTGGAGGAAGCGCTCGACGGTTCTTCCTACCACCGGACGCCAGGGCCCATAGTCTTTTTCGTAGAAGTAGGGATAAGCCTCCTTGAATTCTTCCCAGTAGTCTTCCAGACACGGGTAGAAGGCAGTGTGCTCGGGATGACGAGGCCGGTAGGTGCCAGCGAGGGGCATGCTCTACCGGAAACGCTTGGCGGGGCGAATCTACGAGGTTCAAAGCGGATCACGACCTCTGGCTCTGGAGTTAATTCGACGCTTCCGGGGGAAACGTGAACGTCCGCTTCTAGGGTGCGCCGTGCAAAGGCGGCGCTTTCCCCGTGGGTGAAAGTCCCACCCGGCAACCGCTCCAGCCGGAAGCAACCGGAGCAACTATGGAGGTAACGAAATGGGTGAAGGCGTGAGGTCTTGTCCGAGAGCCGGATGCGGTAGTTCCTTAAGTCCGGTTCGATGAGGAGGATGTGGAAACGGAGTGATGGTCCGGCTATTGAGGCACCGCCAGACGAAAGGGACGGTAACAGATAGGCCGAACCTTAGACCACCGCGCCACATCCTTACTCTACTGAAAGCCGACGTTCGATTGCGATCTCCTGATGAACGATGCCAGAAAGCGAAGGGCCCCCATGCCAGAGAATCTTGCCGCCATCCGAAAATAGTTTGAAGAGTACCTCCTGAAAAGGACCCAGGACTGTCCTGCTGTGCTCCTCTTCTTCTATCGTCGGGATTCACGAATCCGGTTTGACCTGGCGGACAAAGAGACTCTGATGCATAGCGGGTGGTCTCCCTGGTTCGACGAAGGAGTCTTGGAGGGGACCCGGGATTTACTGGACGACTTCGGCAAAGTGGACCCTACCACTACTCTGATCAGTGAAACAATGAACTTGTCTCTCCGTATCCCCCATTTGAATCGAAACGTATGATCGGGGCGCCTGGGCTGGTGTTGGCGTGAGGTGAAACATGACTGTAACCAGGATCTGGATGGTAGTAGCTTTGACCTGGGTGGGTGTCCTGGGACTCTTGGCTCAGAGGCTGGGCTTTCCTAGCGAGGGGTTCCGGAGGGGAATGCTGGATCGCTTTGAGGAGGCGTCCCCCCAGATCGGAGAGAAACTGCCCGACGTGGAACTCTTCGATGCCAAAGGCCAGCCGCGGCGATTGAGTAGCCTCAAGGGAAGCTACACGGTCCTCATCCTTGGTTGTTTGACCTGACCGCCTTTCCTCAGGAACGTCCCCAGTTTGGAGACGATTGAACGAGACTATTCCCCCAAAGGTGTGCGCTTCTATTATATCTATAAGGCTCTTGCCCACCCGGAGCTGCGAGGCTACGTGACCCCGTTTACTCTGGAAGAGCGACTGCTGCATGTTCGGGAGGCTGAAAAGAAGATCGGTTCGAGGATCCCCTGGCTCTGTGACAACATGTCCAACGATGCTAAGCACATCCTGGGCAATGTCCAGAACTCCGAGTTCGTAGTCGATCCGGAGGGTGTCGTTGTCAGCCGCAGGATGTGGAGCGATCCTCAGGCTTTGAGACAGGACCTGGTGAAGCTGGCTGGGGAGGTTGAAAAACCGACCACGGTTGAGGATCTGAACTTTCAGATAAACCTGGAAAGGTTCTCAGGAGATATTGCCTCTGGTGTGGTGCCTCGGGTCCAGATGCCGGGTCGCATGATGCCGCTGAAGATTGAGCCTGCCACCAGCGATCCCAAGATTCCTTTCTATGCAAAGCTGAGGGCCGAGGCTGAACCCTCCCTGCTCCGGGACGGCAAGGGCAAGATGTATCTGGGATTTCATCTGGACCGGATCTACGCTGTCCACTGGAACAATCTGACCAGCCGCTGGAGTATGAGATCGACGTGCCCGAGGGGGTGAATGTCACACCTGCGAGTGGTTCCGGACCTGAGGTCAAGGAACAAGCCGACCGGGACCCTCGGGAATTCCTGCTGGAGGTGGAGTCTGAGGATCTTTCCGAATCCTTGAGCTTGACAGCCCGCTACTTCGCCTGCGACGACGCCAATACGTTTTGCATTCCCGTGACCCAGAATTACCGAATCCATCTGGAAAGGGATCCTGACGGAGGCACGGCTCGGCGCGGATTTGGACGGGGACCTGGTGGCGGCGGACGCTTTCTCAGCCGCCTCTGGGAAAACGACCGGAATCAGGACGGCAGACTTGGCCGGGATGAGGTGCCTGAGCGTTTTCTCCGCCGTTTCCACTTCCTGGACTCAAACGGAGATGGCTTCATCGATCGAGAGGAAGTGGAACAAATGGCCTCCCGATTCGGCGGGTTCGACAGGGGACCCGGAGGGAGAATGGCTGAGAGGTTCCAGCGGATGGACTCGGATGGAGACGGCAAGATCAACCGGGACGAAGCCCCGGAGCCTCTTCTCAGGCGCTTCGATCAGATGGACCGGAATGAGGACGGTTACTTGGACCTGCAGGAAGTGAGGTCTGGTGGCAGAGGCTTTGGCGGTCCTAGGTAGATCGTCCACCCAGTGAGCTACTCCGAGTCAGGCAAAACAGTGCCGCGAACGGCCCGAAATGCCAGCAACACAAATGGTAGTACCGAGGAGAGCGGACAGCAGCACAATCTCCCCTGTCTCCTCAGCTTGGTGAGACTAGCAGCACGCACATCTCACGAGTTTCCGCGATTGTTCCGGTTCCCAGACGAGAATGAGCGCCCTCGGCAAATGCCCGGTCCGCAAGGCGCCGAGACCGATCCCAGCTGGGGAGCTTAACGAAACATAGCGGAACAACTTGGTGTTCCGAAAACGGCGGTCTGGGGGAGGCTTCGGCGGTAAGCCCCCACCCCCCTCGAAAGGGTGATGGCGGGAGAGACGAGGAAGTGACCGGCTTTACATTGAGATTGAGGGTTCCTGTCGACTTCGGGGTTGTTCCGCTGAGTCGTAATAGTCGGCACCCGATCTAACAAACAGCGTCCGATCTGATCGCCCCCGAACGGCCGCTTTCGCCTGAGACTGTGTGAAAAGTCATTCATGATTTCGGATTTGAAATTTTGACTTCATAGGATCGCGTGCAAGCCACGATCTCCGTCGTAGGAAGGGTAAAGAGACCCCTAAATCAAAGAGGTTTTGGACTTTTCACACACCCTCGCCTAAAAGCGGTCATTCAAGTTTCTCCGCGGAAACGTCGAACGAACTACCGCAAACCGCCAGGAGCAATCACTCCGCGCAGACCATGCGACCACGAAAAGCTCGTGGCTGAAAAGAATGGGTCGCCTTTTCGAGAAACAAGGACAAGGATGGCAGTTTCAAGTACACGACGAACTTCGCAGCGAACGACATTCCGAGTGTCAACCGGATTGAATTCCGCCTATCCTTCCGATTTCTAATATATGCCGGCCCCTGACATTGCCCTTCCAGACCCAAAGATCTAGTATTGCCACATAGACTCCCCTGCAGTCTGGAGGCTCGTTGATAGGCCAGACCATCTCCCACTATCGCATCCTGGAGAAGCTCGGTGAGGGAGGCATGGGTGAGGTGTATCTGGCGCAGGACACCTCACTGGACCGAAAGGTCGCCCTTAACAGTCTCGGAATTTCGATAGCGAGCTGTAATAGTCAAATCATGACAGCTAAGACCTGTGATCGAGTCAGCAAGAGATTGGGAGGGACCTTTGTCTGTGGTTCGATCCCAAGCAGTTGCGCGATCATACGGGGTGGTCCGAATAAAAGGCACCAAAGCTCCATCGGATGGCCACATCGCGGGCAAGAAAGAGGCTTCCTGTCCCCCGCTGCCTGGCGCCTCTGCTCCCACGTCTGGGGCTTGGAACGGCGTTTTTTCCTCTGGGCTAAAAGTTGACGAGCCCTCTTCAGGAGCTTGGTGCGTTTGATGTTCGAGAATAACCCATAGTGACGGACTTGTCGAAACCCGACCTCCGGCAGGTGTTGAACCAAACGGTCAATGAAGGTCAACACGGGGAGTTTTCGGACTCGGATCTTCCGGTCCTGATGATAGTCCTTGAAACGAAAGGTCACGTGGCCCTGAGCGAACTTGATAATGCGCCCTTCGGCAATCACGGGCCGCTTGGTATAACGGCAGGCGTAACGGACGGCTTGGTCGGCACTTTTCAACGACGGACCGATGAGGATATGCCAGCGCTTCTTGCGAATGTGCCCCAAGAGCTTGTCCACCTCGATCCGGCGTCGGGGGTCGCTTCGAAGCCGGCGACGCACCAGGGGCTGGGACTGGTGAGCGCGGCGCACTCCGTGGAGGACGTTCAACTTCCACTCCGTAGCCAGCAGGGGGGCCGGGACGAGATAGCGTTGGGGGGCGGCCTGCCAGCGATCGCCGGCGCCGTTGAGCCCTCCGGCGGTGACGATCATATGGAGATGGGGGTTCCATTTGAGGTCGGACCCGAAGGTGTGCAAGACGATGATCAGGCCTGGCAAGTAGCGCCGGCTTGGACGTCTGGCCGCCAGCCAGGGCTGGCTCTTGCGCCCTCGTGGGGTGGGTCCCTGCCCGCTGAGACTCAAGACAGCATCCGCGGCGGCTCGAAACAACACGTTGAGCAGGACCCGACGGTTGTCCTGGATCACCAGCCGCAGCTCCCACGGCAGGGTGAAGACCAAGTGCCGATAGGGCACCTCCAGGAGATCCGAGAGGAGCTCGTCGCACCACTGGTCGGTGCGGACCTTCCCGCAGCTGGAACAGAAGACCGATTTGCAGCTGTGGGGTACGACCTTGACGGTAGGACAGTTGGAGCACCCAAACAAATGCAGCCCCAGTTTCGCGGTCCGGCACGACAGCATCCGGGAGACATGGTGGTGGACTGCCCGCCGCACCTGTCCCCCTTTCCAGGCGATGTAGCGCTGGAAGTTGTTGCTCGTCAAGAGGATCTCCGCGATGGCGATCGGACCGCCCCACCGGCTCATGGGCAGCGATGCTCCTCTCCACCAGCAAGCGTGTCAAGTAGCCTCCCTTTCCGTCCTCGGCTGCCACGTCCCAAAACTACCTTTTACGGCCAGGGGCCGTCGGCACGTAGTGCCTACTCTAAATTCCTGCCCCAGGAGATGCAGCAAGACGAAGCGGCAAGGAAGCGCTTCCTGCGAGAAGCCAAATCGGCTGCTGCTCTGGACCACCCCTATGTGTGCAATATCTTTGAGATCGGGGAAGCGGACAGCAAAGACTTCATCTCGATGGAGTACGTCTCAGGTGAGACGCTCAAGGACCAGCTAGAAAAAGGGCCACTTCCTCTCCAGGATGCTCTCGCAAAGGCCACGGAGATTGCCGAGGCACTAGAAGCCGCCCACCGGCAGAACATCATTCATCGGGATCTGAAGCCGTCGAACATCATGATCACCCCCGAGGGGCACGTCAAGGTGCTGGATTTTGGGCTGGCCAAGCGGCTGACGCCAGTAGAGGGAGGAGACACCCAGGAAAAGACCCTCACCGCCAGCCTGACCCAAACAGGGGCCGCGCTGGGAACTCTCGCTTATATGTCCCCAGAGCAATCCCGAGGGGAAGAAGCGGATGCCCGATCCGACGTGTTCTCCTGTGGAGTGGTGTTCTACGAGATGATCACAGGCGTTCATCCGTTCCAGAAGGATTCCCCGGTGGAGACGGCCAGCGCTATTCTCAATGAAGCACCAGCCCCCCTCGCCGAACATCTGGACGGCGCACCGGTACTGCTCCAGCACACCGTGAGGAAGATGTTGGCCAAAGACCCGGATCGACGTTATCAGCTCATCCATGACGTAAGAACTGATCTGAGTGAGGTGATGGATGGCATAGAAGCGGATCAGCGGGAGCTGGCCTCCGGCCCGGCGTTAGTGGACGCGAACAGGGCTGCGTTGCCGCCTGAGAGGCCGATGCCGTTCTGGCGGCAGCCGGCGGCGCTGGCATTGGCGCTCGTCATCGGCCTGGCAGCCGCCTGGCTGCTCAAACCGGCCCCGTCCCTGCCCGAGCCTCCCCTGCGCAAGTTTGCCTTTACGCCGCCGTCACCTCTGCTCATTTCCCCCTTCAACACCGATGTCGCTGTCTCACCCGACGGAAGATACATCGCCTTTAAACCCCGGGGAAGGGGTCTGGGCATCCAGGGCCTCGATCAGCCGCAGCCGCGGCTGATCGAAGGGACGCAAGGGGCTAATAATCCGTTCTGGTCGCCCGGCAGTGATTTCATCGGCTTTGTTGCCCCGCCCGGCGGGCTCAAGAAGGTATCGATTCACGGCGGCTCGCCCATTCGGATTTGCGAAATGCCGCGGCCACCACGCAACTGGGGAGCATCCTGGAGCCCCGACGGCGAATGGATCGTCTTCGCCGCCGGGGAATCGGACGGCGCTCACCATGATGGTCCAAGATCTCGAGACGGGCCGGCGAGAGATCCTCGGTCCGGGCGCCCTTCCGTTTTATTCGCCCAGCGGCCATATTGTCTATCAGGCGGATGGTTTGACCTACGATCTCTTGGCACGGCCCTTCTCCTTGGATACGTTGGAGTTCACAGGGAGGTCTTTCCGGATCGCCGGGCGCGGCCGCGACCCAACGGTTGCGGCCGACGGAACACTGGTTTACGTGGACGCCCCGGCCGCAAGGGCATGGAAACTCGTTTGGCTCAACCGGCGGGGCGAGGAGACTGAACAGATCAGTCAGTCCGAGGACGAAAGCCGATACCTCGCGCTATCCCCGGACGGGGGGCGCCTGGCGGCTGCGGGTGCGGCAGGAGGATCGAACTCGGGGGACTTGTGGGTTCACGATCTCGACCGCGGGGGGCGGACTCGCCTATACAACGACCCAAACTTCGTGCAATACCCTAGTGCCGCCATTTCCTCGGCGGCATGGTCGCCAAGCGGAGAGCGGGTGGCGTTCACCGCTGCGCGCGATCGAGCGGGCGGATGGGGCCTTAGCATCTTGCTGCGGCGGGCCGATGGCAGCGGCGAGCCACAGGTGCTGCCGACGCCCGACCGTGCGCGTTTGTGTGACTGGTCTAGGGATGGGAAGTATCTCTTCTATGAGCTGCTGAATCCGGACGCCAGCGGAGACCTTTGGTACCTGGAGCGCAAAGAAGACGGCAACGGCTGGGAGCCGCACGTGTTCTTGCAGACTCCCTTTGCAGAACTCGCAGCACAGCTCTCGCCTGACGGCGAACATGTCGCCTACGTGTCCGATGAATCAGGCCAACCCGAAATCTACGTGCGGCCTTTTCCCAAGAGGGAGGGCAAGACGACGGTGTCGACCAATGGCGGGAGACAGCCCCGCTGGAGCCGGGACGGCAAAGAACTCTTCTATGCCGAGGGAAGTACGTTGGTGGCCGTTTCCGTCTCGACGGCTCCCAAGTTTTCGGTGGGCTCGGCGACCCGCTTGTTTGAACAGCGGACTCTCGCAAAAGCACCCTACCCTCAATACGACGTCTCCGAAGACGGCCAGCGCTTTGTTTTCGCCGAACTGGCGGGAGACTTTGAAGAGCCCTCAATCCAAGTGGTCCAAAACTGGTTCGCTGAATTCAAAGAGAGCCAGCAGGACTAAGTGCCCCGAAACGAACCACACAGGCGCTTGGTCGTGGAAAGGTGTTGCGATATCCGGTACGCACTCGTTTCCGCATCCTGGAGTGCGCCACAGCGCCTTCGGCAGAGTCGCAAACCGCCGTGGAGTAGTAGCCTGGACGGACAAGAATCTGTCTGATGGACGGATCGGTTGTGCACCCCCATAAGGCCTAGGGTCCGGCCACTCGCCGTCTCCGACTGCACCCTGTAGGTAATCCGGGGCCAAGTGTCGTTCTCTTAGCTCAACGGCCGCGAAGACCACCAAGGGCGGCTAGATCCACCCTTGTCACCAAGGGTAGAGTCAGGGGCCGTCAGAAGGACGTATAACGCCCTTATCGGAAACTGATAGATCCTTTCGAAGCGCCCGAAGTAGAACGTCGGCTCCTGGCCGTCTGCCGTAGCCTATTCGACGTTTCCGTGGGAAACCCGAATGTCCGCTTGTAGGTGCCGATTCAAGCGGTCGTTCGCTTGCGACCAAATTGGACGCTGTTTGTAAGATCGGATCCCGACTATCACAGATGAATTGAATCTCAATGGCCATCACGTGCAAAGCTCAGCCCTATTCGTCCTTCACTTTCTCAACCCTGGCTCTGCTATCCACGACCATCCTCAACCCGTTCTCAAACTCCACCAGTGCCCATGGCCCTGCGGTGATGGGCAGCCCAGCTTTCCTTGCTGCATGAGCTAGAAAATTCTCGCTTCTCGTGATGACCTTGCCCTTCATGCCTGGCGCGAACAGGATCATGCCCTCCTCGTTCCGCATCCCCTCGCCCCGCCAGATGATGGTGTCGCCGATTTCCAGGTCCAGGGGTTCCTTCCAGGGGACCAGCGGTTAGAACTGGTTGTCCCCGTTCTCTTTTTACCGGGGGGCTTCGGGCTGATCGGGAAGGTGACCAGGCCCAGACCGCTCATGTCCGGCATCATATGCCTGTTCTCAGAGCACAGGGGTTGGCCCCTTTTTCACCCATGACGGGGCCGATAGCCATAGGGAATCTCCCACGGTAGAATTGTTCTCGAACTTCAGATACAGTCCACTCAGCACAGGCCAACGATGAACCAGGATCCCCTTTCCAGGCGAGGTTTCCTTCAACAGTCAGCCGCCACTCTGAGTCTGTCCCAAGCCCTATACGCCCAGAGGAAGTCTCTTTCTCCGGCGGACTTCCGTCAGTTCCAGCTTCGGAAAGAAACGGCCGAGAGGGTGGAGGCAGGCCGCCAGATCATCCTGGCAGAGTTGAAGCCGACTCAGGCCAGAGGGGGCTGGATCTGCATTTCAACAGCTATGTGGCTGAAGTGATAGCCGAGTTCTTGTGATTGGCTTTTCCGTCTGGTTCAATCAGGTGCTAGAGTTTATGGTTGGTCTCTTGGAAATCGTTAATTCACGGGCACACGAGCATTAACAATCGAGAACCTGTTTCCCGGAGGTAGACCCATGAAGGTGCTAGAACATGCAGCGATTTTTGCAGACGACCAAGAAGCTCTGGTTGACTGGTACTGCACCACTCTCGGCTTCGAGTTGATCAGCAAGGGTGACCTGGGTAATCAGCTCACCTACTATTTTCTGGGCTTGCCTGGAGGAGCTTTGCTCGAGATCCTTCCTTCCAACAAGAAATCACGTTCCGAGAAGGCCCCCGACGACGCGGGCATTGGGCATCTGGCTTTTCTGGTCGAGGACTTCGAGGCGTTTTGCCAGTCCCTTCGGGAAAAGGGACTGGATCTCGGCACTGTGGGGGAGAGGCCCGATGGGACCAAGCTGGTATTCTTCCCCGATCCGGAGGGAAACCTATTGCAGCTGGTCTATCGGACCAAGGCTCTTCGCCCCTGGCTGCAGTGAGTCACAGGCTAGAGAGGCCAGCACATGGTTCAGGACTCGAACCGCCCGACGCAGCTTCCAGCGGGTAGTCGTCAGCACCAGGATGTCATCCATGAAGCGGACGGAGAACAGCCCCGTTACCTCTAGCCGCAGGTCCAGCTCGCTCAAGAGGCACCAAGGATCGGGCTCAGGAGAGAGCCGAGTGGAATCCCTCGCCCCAGAACAGCCCACCCCGATCGACTGCACGCCGTAGATACTGCTCAATCAGGTTCAGCACGCGACGGTCCTGGATGATCCGGGACAGACGCTCCATCTCAGGCATTGGTGATCGATCGAAGCGTAGTAGGACCTCACATCGGTTCGGATCACGAAGCGATGCTGCTTCAGGTGACGCCACACTCGACGCACTGCCCCTTTGCTCCCACCGTTTCCCTTCAGTTGGTGCAGTGCCTGGAAAGGGACAGCCGGTTTCCCAGAATAAGAGAAAGGGCCTTCAGAACCAGGGCGTCTCGGGCCGAGAACAGATCGAATTCCTCCCCATCTTCGAGCGTCGTCCGGCTCAGCAGTCCCAGACGATAGCTTCCTTCCAGCAGCTCCTACCGGAGGCGGGCAATCTCTCGCTGCCAGTTGCGGCGGAAGTTCCACACGTCGGCATGGTCAGGGTAGTTGCGCCGTCGTTTACACAACCAGGTGTAAGCCGATTCCAGAATATCCTCATCGAGGATGTCGTCGAGGGTGATGTCCATCCCCTGGGGATCTTGGCAGCGAACCCCGACAAGTCAAGAGAGGATCTGTGGAGGCAAAACTAGGAAGGTGCAAACAGCCGCCCAGCGAGACCACCCTGGACATCGAGAAGGTCACAGGTCGGTCCACACGGAGGGCGCGATTCCTTTGCAGTGCCTCTCATAGGAATGTCGTCTAGTTATCGTCCCGTCCAGCTTTAGGATATCGTCAGAAATCACTCGATCCATACGAACTTGAATGACCGCTTCTAGGGTGCGAAAGCGGCCGGTCAGATCTGGGCTCTTACAATCTCATCTCCGCAGATCCTTTCTACCTGAACCTGAGCGAGTAAGGGCCCACATCCTTCATCACCAACCGCACGCGAACTGGTTTGCCGGGCAGTCCGGATCAGGGGCTCGGAGCCAGCGAGAGGGCCCAGACAGACAAGCAGGCCAGAAACGGTCCCAGCCACCCGAAAGGCTGGCTTGGCTGGTGTCACTTTAAACAGTACACTCCACTGAGTCATGATCCTAAGGCAGACAAGGAAAATCAGATACCCCATTGCGGGCCGGGTGCCTCCACTGAGCAATCTGGGCTTGCTGCTGTGTGTATTCTTCTTTCTCTGGGGCTCGAAGGCTTCCGCCAGCACGCAGCAGACAGACACGCAATCACCTTCCAGCCCGCCGCCGGCGCAAGTCTTCGAGACCGAAGTTTTGCCTATCTTCGAAAATCACTGTGTCCGCTGCCATGGTTCAGAGCTGATGGTAAAGGAGCTCAACCTGACCCAGCTAGAAGCGGTGATGAAAGGGAGCGAGTCCGGTCCGGTTGTTGTTCCAGGAAAGGCCGAGGAGAGCAAGCTCTATCAGTTGATCCGGAATGGTGCGATGCCCCCCGATCGGGAAGGGAGCATCCCGGAGGCACAGAAGAAAGCGATCCGGGCTTGGATCGAGCAGGGCCTAGCGCGTGAATCAGAGGGGGAGCTGGCTGACCAGTCGCTGAATCAACATGACATCATTCCGATCATGCTTCGCCACTGCACCACCTGCCACGGCCTACGTCGGCAAGGAAACGACTTGGATCTCAGGACCAGCGCCTCGATGCTGCGCGGAGGGAAGTCGGGGCCCGCACTGATCCCCGGAAAACCCGAGGCGAGTCTGATGGTTCAAAAGATTCGCTCCGGCGCTATGCCTCCCAATAAGAGACTCTTCGAAGTGGGCGTGACGCCTGTTTCGGAAACGGATCTGGCAAAACTCGAACAATGGATTCTGGAAGGCGCTCCAGAGAAAGACATCAAGCCCGATGTTGCCGGACACGGCCCCGATCCTTTGGTTTCTGACGAGGACCGACAGTTTTGGGCCTTTCAGCCGCCCGAGCAGGTGGAACCTCCCTCGGTCGAGAATGAAGAACAGGTCTCGAATCCCATCGATGCTTTCGTGCTTCGGAAGCTGGAGGTCCAGGGCCTTTCTCTCTCGCCGGAAGCGGATCGCTTGACTCTGATGCGACGAGCCGCCTTGGATCTAACGGGCCTGCCCCCGGAGCCTTCTGAAGTCCAGCGATTCCTTCGGGACCGAAACCCTCAGGCCTACGAGCGACTCATCGACCGCTTGTTGGAGTCCTCCCGCTATGGGGAACGTTGGGGGCGTTACTGGCTGGACCTGGCGGGTTACTCCGATCACGAGGGGGGAAAGGTCAATGTCAACGGGCCAGCCAGAAAGAACGCTTGGCGCTACCGGGATTACGTCATCCGCTCGCTGAATGCGGACAAACCCTACGATCGTTTTCTTCTGGAACAGATCGCTGGAGATGAGCTCCTCGATTACGAGACCGCACCGGTGATCACCGAGGAGATGGTGGAAAATCTCATTGCCACCGGCTTTCTGCGTATGGGACCTGACGGCACTGGGTACGAGCTCAGCTTCGTGGAGGACCGCTTCGACGTCATCGCGGACGAGATTGAAATCCTGAGCACTGGCATTTTGGGAATGACCCTTCAGTGTGCACGATGTCACAGCCATAAGTTCGACCCCATCCCTCAAAGGGATTACTACCGGCTGGCCGATGTCTTGAAGGGAGCTCTAGACGAGTTCGACTGGCTGGCGGGTACTCCCGTCAGCGAAGTGGTCAAGTTCGAACAGAGGGTTCTGCCCTACGTCCGACCGATGACCAACCCCATCCGACTATTGGAGGAGGAAAAGGAGCGGAAGGCCAAGAATCAGAACTTGGAGGGGGAAATCAAGAAGCTGCAAGCGGTCCTAGATGACAAGGCCAAACCCCTGAAGCAGAGACTTCGGGAGCAACGCCTCTCTCGTTTCTCCGGTGATCTCTACAAAGAGATGAAGGAACTGATAGTCACTCCGGAAGAGAAATACAGTGAGAGGCAAAAGGCTCTAGCGAAAGAGTATTCCCTGTTGTTGGCCGTCAGTCCAAATGAACTCAAGGAAATGGATGTTGCCTATCGGCGAGAGGCCGAGGAGGTGGAGCGACAGATTGCCTGGCTTCAGTACGAGCAAGGGGCGGAGCCCCACATCCGCGCGCTTTGGGATCGGGGAGCGCCCTCTCCCACCTACCTACTTAAAAGGGGAGAGTACGCTAGCCCGGGTCGCTTGGTCGGTCCCGGCGTCCCCTCCGCGTTGACCGATGGGAGAACACCTTTTGAGGTGAAACCGCCCTGGCCGGGATCCAAGAAGACCGGAAGACGTCTAGCTCTGGCCAAGTGGTTGGTGAAACCGGACAATCCCTTGACCGCTCGGGTGATGGTGAATCGGATCTGGAGGTACCACTTCGGCCGGGGGATTGTAGAGACCTTGGGAAATTTTGGGAGATCGGGGGCCCGTCCCACCCACCCCGATCTCTTGGACTGGCTGGCCGTGGAGTTTGTGAAGCGGGGATGGAGTGTCAAGGCCATGCATCGGTTGATGATGACATCCAGGACTTACCGCCAGTCTTCTAGAGTGCGCCCGGAGCACGATCGGCTCGATCCAGAAAACCGTCTCCTTTCCAGATGGCCCCTCAGGAGAATGGATGGAGAGGCACTGCGGGATAGCCTTCTTTGGGTTAGTGGTCGCCTGGACGAATCGCAATATGGTCCTCCCGATCCGATTTTTGTGAGGGTCAACGGGCTGTCAACGGCTTATCGGAGAGACACGGGGTGGCGCCGAAGTATCTATCTGCGGCAGCCCCGTTTTAATTCTTCGACCACGCTCGATCTGTTTGATTACCCTCAGATGAGTCCGAACTGCGTCGACCGGGCACAGTCGACGGTGGCGCCTCAGGCGCTGCACCTGCTGAACGATTCTACCATCCGCCAGCTGGCAGATTCTGTGGCGGAACGGGTCAGAATGGAAGTGGGAGAAAACCTTGCAGACCAGATCGAGCGAGTTTATTGGGTTACTTTGAGCCGGCCCCCCACCGGCGAGGAGAGACAGATCAGCCTGGAATCTTTCCAAGCGGCTTCAGAGGCCTTGACGGATCGCGATGACCATCGTCTACAAGTGTTGGCCAAGTTCTGCCACACACTCTTTAATTCAGCCGCCTTCGTCTACATCGACTGAGGACTCAAACTATGTCCCAGGCATCATCGAAAGTCCGGGCCCTTCCCACGACTCGCCGCAATTTTTTTGGGCGGATGTCGGATGGCGTCTACGGAATAGCCCTGACCCATCTGCTTTCGCGGGATCTATTGGGCTTCTCTGAACCTCCTGAATCAAGGAAGGTGCAGGCCATGGGGCGTCGCAGCGTCTATGACGTCAAGCCCAGGAAGCCACATTTCGAAGCCAAGGCCAAGTCGGTCATCCTGCTGTTCATGAATGGGGGCCCCAGTCCCATGGATCTTCTCGATCCCAAGCCGATGCTTGGTAAGCACCATGGCGAGCCTTACTTCGATGAGGTTGCGGTCGACGTACCCTCTCCCCAGCAAGCTGGCGGGCTCCTGCGCAGCCCCTTCAAGTTTGCCCAGTATGGCCAGTCAGGCATTTGGGTGTCGGAGATCATGCCTCATCTGGCCCGGCAGGTGGACGACATTGCGGTCATTCGCTCCATGCATACCACCAGCCCGGCTCATCCGGCGGCGCTCTACAAGTTTCAAGGCGGACGCATGCTCCCAGGGTTGCCAACCTTGGGGGCCTGGGTTGTCTACGGACTCGGAACAGGCAACCAGAATCTCCCCGCCTTTGTGGTGCTGGATGATCCCCAGGGACTTCCCATTAACGGGATTGCCAATTGGCAATCGGGTTTCTTGCCGCCGATCTACCAAGGGACGCGTCTCCGCTCGGTGGGCGATCCTCTATTAAATCTCCGTCCGGAGGTTGAAGAGCCGACCGCGTTGACGAGGATGGGCACCAACCTCCGCCGACAGCTCGACCAAATCCATCGACGGGACCGTCCCGGATTGCCCCAGCTGGATGGTCGGATCGCCAGTTACGAGTTGGCCGCGCGCTTGCAGCTGGAAGCTACGGATGCGCTGGATCTTTCCCAGGAAAACCCCAAGACCCTGGAGATGTATGGTGTGGGTCGAAAGCCCGCCGTGCTTGGACGAACCCATGTTAATCCTGGTCCAGACAACTATGGCCGACGCTGCATCATGGCTAGGAGACTGGTGGAGCGGGGCGTGCGCTATGTCCAGGTATGCGTCAGCGGCCAAATCTGGGATAGCCACTCCCACCTAGAAGATGACTTGAGGGCTTGTTGTGACCGGACAGACCAGCCGGTGGCGGCGCTCCTTAGGGACCTGAAGGAACGGGGACTACTGGAGAGCACGCTGGTGATCTGGACCGGCGAGTTTGGACGGCATCCGATTGCCCAGATCATGCCCAAGGAGGGAGTTGCAGGCCGGGATCATAACCCCCGAGGATTCAGCCTTTGGATGGCGGGGGGAGGTGTCAAACCGGGAACCGTCTATGGAGCGACCGATGACTTCGGCTATCGGGCCGTCGAGAACCCCGTCAGTATTGAAGACTTTCATGCCACCGTTCTCCATTTGCTGGGACTTCACCACGAAGAGCTCTTCTTTGAGCGCAGCGGGCTCAACGAGAAGATCACGTTCAACTTTAAACCTAAGATCGTCAAAGACATCCTAGCCTAGATCCCGACGCCAAAGGAATTGCAGAGTAGATCGTCCCTGATCGGCGGTTCTAGGTGCTGAGAGACGACTCTCTCAGGCTCGGGCTGCATTCGAGAAGGAAACTTCTGCGGCTCATGGCGGGTTCGGGAAGCCTGAAGCGCGAGCGAGGGGTTGGGAATCTGCAAGATTCGCTGGTGTCCTCCTCTTTCCCTTGGACTTCGCTTACGTCAGCACTGCAGGTGTCAGGTGGAAGTACAAGGCCTACCTGGAAACTAACAGCTCTCCTTTCGACCCGGAATAGAACGTCGGCTCCTGGCCGTCTGCGATAGTTCACTCGGCGCTTTCGGGGAAAGAACTGAACGTCCGCTTCTAGCCGAGCCTGTGTGAAAAGTCACGATCGTCCGAACACCATAGGTAGCCTCCAAGTCTCGCGCGTTGCGCGATTAATTGCCGTTGAAGCAGATATCTCTCCGTTGTTAGACCTCTAGCCCGGATTTCTCAAGGACAAGAAAAAGCAGTCAGCTCAATGTGGTATAAAGTCTTTGTTAACAGTTACTTAATAACCACAAGGAGCTGACTACTATGAGGACAGAGTGTATCGCTTCCAAGCTGGAGTTTCAAGGGCTGGAGGGGCGCCGAGTCGAGGCAGAATTCAACGGGGGACAGATCACCTCAGACGCCGGAGGGTTGCTGTTACGGGAGGTGGAGAGCCGCTATGGGTTCATTCGCGGCTTGGCCGCCTGCTTTGGGGATCGGCGGGATCCTCGCTTCACCGAGTTCAGTGTCGAGGAGCTGGTGGGACAGCGCATTTACGGACTGGCGCTGGGCTATGAGGATGTCAACGATCATGAGGAGCTGCGGGCGGATCCGCTGATGGCGGTGCTGGTGGGCAAGGAAGATCCCTTGGGGAGGGATCGGCGGTCGGAAGCGGATCGGGGCAAGGCGTGTGCGGGCAAGAGCACCCTCAATCGTTTGGAGCTGTCCTCGGTGAGGCAGGATAAATATCGCAAGACGCCGGTGGATGAAGCCGCAGTCGAAGCGTTTCTGGTGGAGCAGTTCATTCGGGTGCGAGGCGGCAAACCGAAGGAGCTGGTGTTGGACCTGGATGCGACGGATGATCCGCTGCACGGAGAGCAGGAGGGTCGTTTCTACCATGGATATTACCGGTGTTACTGCTACCTGCCGCTGTATGTGTTTTGTGAGGGGTATGTGCTGGGGGCCAGGCTGCGGGTGTCGAATCTGGATGGGTCCGAAGGAGCGGTCCAGGAGATGGAGCGGATCGTGGGACCACTGAGGGCGAAGTGGCCGAAGGTCCGCATTACCCTGCGGGCGGACAGCAGCTTTGCGCGTGAAGGGTTGATGAAGTGGTGTGAGGAGCATCGAGTGGATTACATCTTTGGGCTGGCTCGAAATAAGCGACTAGAGCGGGCCCTGGAGTCCGAGCTAGAACAGGCCCAGGCGCTTCAGCAAGCGAGCGGCAACAGCGCTCGAGTCTATAAGGACTTTCCTTACCAGACGCAGGAGAGCTGGAGTCGAGAGCGGCGAGTAGTGGGCAAGGCCGAGTACACGGGGGAGCAGCCGACAAGGCTGCAATCCAGCTGGCGAAAGTCCAGCCGTGTGAATTACTCGTTCACACACGTAGCGATACCACATCTCGGGGCAGGTAACCAACCGAGCGATGCGTGGTGTAAACGGCCTGGCCGTCCTTCAGCGATGAAGCGGCGGGAGCAATCTGGAGGCCTAGCGAGTCTGGGAGCTTGAACATGAGTGAATGACTGCAGCCCGGAAATAGTGCCCCCTGTGGAAGTTGCTTTACAGGGATGGTGTGGTGAGCCAAACGTCTCCCGTGTAACGTGAGGCCGATGTGTCTGGGGAAGCAACGAGTAGAAGCACCGAGACATCACCGCCGGGTAGGGGTCCAAGCACCTAGACAAGGATTGCAGAGATAATGTCGGGAAGGGCCTGTTTGCAGCAGGGGCTCGCAGCAACCTGCGAAGACCGAGGCGCCGAGCGAGAGCGAAGGCCCGCGGAGCATCCAGGTCTGGCGCATGAGTCCGTAGGAGCGAAGACGGTCGGGTAACGCCGGCCCAAGTCGCCTGGAGGCGGCTCCCGGAAGGGTAATACCCGGAAAGGGCGAAGGGACTCTCGGCCATGACGGGCAAGGAAGCGCCCACCGCACAGGGCTCAGTACCTGAGAATGCGGTGACAGGGCAAGCTTTGTCGAGATCGGCGGCAAACCGTACCCGAGAGGGGTGAATGCGAGCGAGCGCTTAAGCCACATTGGGTAGGGGAAGGCCGCGGGAGGACAGTCGTGGTCGCCAACCGGACTCGGGAAATCCGACCGTCCGGGATGACAAAGGGGGCTTGCGGAAACGTGAGCTAGGGTGGAACTAGGAACCCGCCGCACAACCGAAAGGGTGCGAGCCGGTAACTCTCCGCCTACGGCTGCGCGCGTCGTATTTCTACCTGACCAAGGGATCCAATCCCCGCTTTGTCGTGACCTCGCTGGGAGCGAGGCGGTGGCCCGCCCCAAAGCTGTACGAGCAGCTGTACTGCGCGCGAGGGGAGGCGGAGAATCGGATCAAGGAACAGCAGCTGGAGCTGTTTGCCGATCGGACCTCGACGCACCACATGAAGAGCAATCAGCTGCGCCTCTGGTTTTCCTCGGTGGCTTACAATCTGCTGCACACGCTCAGGTGCGTCGCTTTGAAGGGGACCCAGTGGGCCAAGGCGCAATGCCAGACGATTCGCCTCAAACTGTTGAAGATTGGGGGGCAGATTCGGGTCAGTGTCCGGCGGGTGAGTCTGTCCTTGAGCGAGGGTTATCCTTACCAACAGCTCTATGCCCAAGCCTTGACCCAGCTTCAACAGCTCGGTTAAGCCTAGTTGAGCTTGAGGTGACCTCTCCACCGCCTGAAGGCGGTGGATTCGACCTGCGACTAAAGTCGCCTAAAGACCTCGCCTCCGATGCAGGCGACTCGCTTGATCGCCTGTCTCACTCGGCTCGGCGCCCACTTCCCTGACTCGCCCAGCAAGCCGTACTCTAGCCTCTTACCTTCCCTACGCACACCGGCTTGCTGTCACAAGCCTCCTGAAGGCTTCGCCTAAAGGCGAGGGGGTTCACCCATCCCCGAGTGGGACCCTAAGAAAATCCAAAATCCCAGCCCTCTGCCACTGAGGCGCCTGAGTTGTGTCTGAAAAACCGGGTTTCCGCTCTGGAGACAGGCCTCACGACGACTGTCGCACTCCGCACCGCCCTCACCTGTGACTTTGACCCAGACCGGCGTCAAGAAATCGACTAAAATCGCCCTTTCGGCTTTCTCCATGAGAAATCCGGGCTAGCCTTACTTGAAATCTTGCCGGGCTTAGGGACGATTTGAGAAAGCCAATTGTGACTTTTCACACGGCCTCAGGCGAAAGCGGCCGTTCGGGGGCGGTCTACTCTGACACTGTCTGTACGGTCAGATCTGGGCTATTACGGTAGAAGTTTCTCATCAGTTGAGCGGCACCTAGCCCCCTGTAACTGCTGTAAAGCCCACTGCTGCTCTATTTGGGTGGAGATGCCCCATCGTCCTCCAAGATCGTCCGTGCAAACGGATTTAAGGTTTGAAGAAAGACGGTAGATCACTGCGTCCAGGTCATCTCGGGAGAGGAGTGAGTCCAGGTCCGGCTCGATCCTGACCTGGTGCATATCCTCAATGCTCCTACCTTGACCGGAATCCGTCAACGTCAAACCGTCCGTCGATCCAAGTGTGGGCGCCAGCACTGGTTCAGTCTGAACGGGGGTCACTGAGGCCGAATGACCTCCACTCCCGGCTGTGCTAACGTTCTCGGGAGCGTTCCGCAGCAAGCGTTGCGTCCGATGACAAGCCGCGGGTTCGACCCGGAAAGGAGAACAACCATGTCCATTGCCCCAGCTATCGCACATGAGATTGAAAGCCGCCAGGAGACGGTTCGACACTTCGTGGATGAGGAGGATCTTGGAGCTTTGCTTGTCTACTCCCCTCCGATGGCCAATATGTGGGGACAGACCGGTCACGTGGGTTACCTCAGCGGATGGGCCAGCCATGATCGAATCGTCGATTCGGCCCTGGTCCTGCCCCGCAAGGGCCCTCCCGCCCTGCTGGTCGCCGGACTTCCCTTTATGTTGGAACAGATCCGCGAGGTCTCACCCATTGAGGACCTCCGTCTCGTCCAGGCTGTCGATCCGAATGCGGTAGCGGTTTCGCGCGGTGCTGCGGCCTCGGGTCCTCGAAACTTTGCCAGCGAGACCCTGGCCATCCTGGAGGAGAACGGACTGGGCGGAAAGGAGGTCGGAGTGGTTGGAATCGACAATATGCCCCAGCCCTTCTACCAGGGCCTCTCCATTATTCTGGGCGAGAGGATGAGACGGGTTGACGACGTCGTTTCCCGGGTTCGCGCGGTCAAAAGCTCTGCCGAGATCGAACACATGCGCAAAGCTGCGAGTCTGAGCGACCTGGGGTTTGAACGGATGCTGGAGGTTGCCAGGCCGGGAATGAGGGGAATTGAGATCCTGGCAGAGATGGAACGGACAGTCCGCCGCGAAGGTGCCGACCACGCCAAGTACTGGATGGCTTCGGGCCCACCGACGAGCTGGGACGACTCACGGCTGGATATCAAGCCCCATGAGAGAATGCTGGGAGAGGGAGATCTCATGGCCTCCTGCTCTTACGTCGTCTACCGGGGATACTGGTGCCATGGGCAGCGTACGGGTACGTTGGGGAAACCTTCACAGTCGCTGGACAGCCTCTGTGAGCGCGCCCGACAGGCCCAGGACGCCGGCCTCGCCAATCTCAAATCCGGCGTTGCTATTCGAGAGGTGGCTCGCGCGGTCCGGGAAAGAGGAGTGGAATTGGGCCTCGAGCTCCAGGGCGGGCGGATCGGCCATGGCATCGGCATGGACTACAGTGAGCAGCCCGTACCGTTGAGCGAGGCGAACCAGCAACCGCTCAAGTCCGGGATGACTGCCGTCATCCACGCGGCTTTCTCGTTGCCCGACTCAGGTAAGCTGTTCGTCCCCCTGGGTGATGTCTGCCACGTCACGGAGGAAGGTCCCGAGCTCCTGATGGACTTCCCACGAACACCCTTCCTGGCTGGCACATGAGTGGCTTCGGCCTCCAGGCAAATGTAGCCGGTTCTAAGCGGGAAGGCGGGTGCGGCTGTGCTTCTCCCCCGTCCTGAGCCAGTGGACAGTGTCGTCCGTCTGCATGACATATCTCCACACCCGCCCGAAGAGGATCTGGACCGCCTCGGCGCTGCCGGCATCGAATCCGGCACAGGCATCAGCCGCAAGGATCACATGAAACCCCCGGTCGGCGGCCTCGATGGCGGTCGCCAGGACGCACTGATCGGTAGCCAGGCCAGTCAGCTCCAGGGTCTCAACCTTCATATTGCGGAGCAGCAGATCCATGGGCGAGCTGTGGAAGGCACTGCTGGTGTTCTTGTCGAGGACCAGCTCTCCCCTCCTGGGAGCGACCTGGTCCAGGATCTCGTGTCCTGAATCCCCCCGGACCGGGAAACCCGCAAACTCGCGGTTTCCCTCCGTCTTGCTTCCGCCCTTCCCTTCTCCAAGGTCCCACTGGACCCCTGGATCGACTTTTCCTCATTGGCACGAGAGGCCGGATTCAAAGGGGTCTTGGATCCCAATTCGATCCGGGTGCGGGAAGGAAGTCCTGGACGGATCCTGCCCCACGCCCTTGGGACGATTTCGACCACGGTCCCCGGGGTCGGGTCCAATGGGTCGTCGAGGATCCCGATCTCAGGGATTACGAGCTGCAGTTTGAGCTGAGACCCGTCCGGCCTGCTTTGGAACCTCGTCGATACATCCCGATGATCGGTACCGGGGACCTGCTTCGCTACAATCACGGCACTCTTAAACCCATCGCTCTTCCAATCCTGGGAGAGCTCGGCGACCTCACCAAAGACGGGAAGCGAGACCTGGTCGGGACGGTCATCTACACCTACTCGCCTGATCGACCACCCGGAGGCATCGTCTGCTACCCCAGGGTGGGAAGCATCGACCGGTTCGAGTTTGCAGACCCGGTGGCAATCCGTTATCTGGAGCACCCACAGTCAAACGAGGCCAGACATCTCAAAGCGGGCTACCTTCACCTAGCGTCTGGCCGCCTACATCCTCCGTCCCAGTTTCGCCGCCAGCCGACTGTACTACGATCCCAACCAGGGTCGGATCGAATACCGCACCGCCAAAGGCGTCCGCCGCAGCCTGGATGCCCTGGATTGGATCGCCTTGGTGACCTCCCATATTCCAGACCCGGGAGAGCAGATGAGCCGTTATTAAGCGGCGCCAGGCCGCCACCCGGGCCACCGGCAACGGCGCCTCCCCGGCGTCGGACTCGGAGGAGCACTCTCCGGCCGAGAGCTTCTCCCAGCAGCGGCAGCGCAGCTGGGCGCGGTTGCTCCGCAAGGTCTATGAAATCGACCCTTTGGAGTGTCCCTAATGTAGCTTGAAATCATCGCGGTGATCGAACCACCCAGTGTGATTCGAAGAATCCTCCAACACCTCGATGGCTGGCAGCAGCCCCAACGCGCTCCACCAACCAGACTCTTCCCTCACAAACTCGAGAGCTTTCTGGAATCGCTTTCGCCGCAGCAGGCTCAAGCCCTCCGAGCCTCCTGCGACTCGCTCTTCTGGGACGAGGTCCCGGATTGGCCCGACTGAAGAGCTCGAGCTCTTCTATTGAGGAGCGGCCGAAGAACAGTCGGCATCGAATATCCATTTCAACCCCTTCTTGCTCGATACCAATGTCGAGCCTTTTGGGTCGAGGCACAACGGCCTGGAGACCACCGCCACGCGGTCGTCACTCTGCCGCTGGAAGATCAGATGGCAGCACGTACGTCCCTCGAATCCAGGAACAGCGATAGACATAGGGACGTGTGGCGGGCCAGGCGACGGCCGTGTCGTCCGTGTAGTTCACCACGAAGAGTCGTCCGTCAGGCAACGGGGTCCATCCGGAGTATCCCTGGTCGATGCCGAACACGCTGGCTTCGATCTCCAGAACATGATCGAGCTGATACTGGTCGGGAAACCCACCTCTTTCCGCCGCCCAGGACGTTCGGTGCACGCGCCCATTGAGATCCGTGACGGTCGCCTCGACACGCTTCCAGAGGCTGAGGCCCGTCACCTCGGGCGTGATTTGCGGGCTAAACATCTGGGTCCTCACATAATCCAACGTCGGCGGGTAGACCTCGGGCTGCGGATAGTTACCGAAGGAAAAAAGAAGGGGGCCGCCAGGAGGTGGAGACCAGCTGTGCCGAAGCCGCCGACTGTCGAGCTTGGAGCTTTCGAGCGCGCGTTTGTCATCCACGAAAATCTCAACCCGTCCTTGATGGCTGATCACACGATAAGTGTGATACCGGTTGGGTGTTACCGCCGCCGAGATCGTCTCGTCTCCCACAAAATCCACACGATCAGGAAAAATCCGCAGCTGCCCGGCAAAGGGAACCGCGATGGTGGCAGCCTGGCCCCGGTTTTCCTTGACCAGGACTTCGGCAGTCAGCTCGATTCGACCTTTCGGCCCGTGCGGTGGACGCAGCAGGTACCTGGTGAACTGGCCGCTGCGACCGTCGCTGTCGATGTACAAAGCTCCATCCTTGAGCCCTTTGCTGGAGTGGTCGTTGAAATGGATCCCGCCAATCTGAAAGCCGACCTGGGCAAGAGGATCCTCCACCCAGGCCCGCAGTGCGGGTCGGCCCATGTAGGTCCGCGACGTCAGCATGATCCGTCCATCGGAGAGAAAATCCGCCTTGACGCGGCCTGACACCTGAATAGGTAGATCTTCGGGCTGGGACCACGTCTTGCCCCCGTCCCGGGAGAAAACACGGAACGCCGGATAGCCGTCTTCCCGACTCTCCCGAGCGTAGATCACCAACTGTCCATCCGGCATCTCCAGGATGCTGGCCTCGCTCCCGGAGTGCCCGCTCGAAGGGTAGGTATCCAGCAAGGCACGGAGCTCCCAGCTCTGGCCCAGATCTTTGGAGCGGAAGACCTGCAACCTCTCCCGGGGACGATTCTCCGAATCTGACTCGGACCTGGGCATGAGATCAGAACTCACCAGAAACCAAGTCCCGTCTGAGGCTTCCAGCAGATGACTTACCGCGTAATGAGTCTCGAGACCCAGCTTTCGGAGATCGAAGCCTCCGACGACGGTCCAGGTCTCGCCGTCGTCAGTACTGCGTCTGATCTCAAAAGTAGGCACTTTCTCTCCACTGACGAAGAGCAGGGACCCGTCCCGGAGCCGTTGAAGGCGCTCATTGGTTCCGTGCGAAGGGACCATCAGCCTCTCCGCCCCCCAGGTCTTACCCAGGTCGTCACTCATACGGATGACCGATTTCCCCAGACCGCCGTGGCGGGGTCCGTCACAGTAGGTGGCGAGTAGCCTGCCGGAAGGACTCGCAACCACGTCCGCAAACCCCTGCCAGCGATTCTGGTCTCGGGAAATCGTGACGTGCCGGCCGGGACGGCGCCACAGCGACCGCATGCTTTGAAGCCTGAAATCAGAGTTCGGCTTCACCATGCGATTCCTTTTCGCCTGAGGGTGCGGCCTCAGGGCTTCCGCCTCCGCCTGCGGCTTTCCCTCGATCAGGAAGCTCTGGATGGCCGGCGCCTGCGGATACTGCTCCACACGCACTTCATTGATCTCCGAAACCGGGCTGATCAGCGGCGCCTGTTCGACCAGCAGAAACCAATCGTCATCGCCGCGTCCGCTGCTGGAAACCCTCAGATGCCCAGCGAGAAGATCGAGCTTGAGTTTGAAATCGTAGGGTGTGTCCGGACGAGCGTAACCCCCGTAATAATCGAGTCGACCGTCGGAGACCCAGGGAACCAGCTGCGACTGCTCTCCCGGCACACCTTTGCCGTTCCGCATCCCGAACCGAACCGCGGGGTAGAAAACGCCGGACTTTCTCTCTCCCACTGTGATGGTTTGGGCAGCTTGGGGATGGCCGTCCTGGTGAGGAACCGGATTGGTCGACGTCATCGCGAAAGTGGCATAGACATATACCTCACCCCGAACTCCTTTCACTTCCCTTCGGTGCATTCGGACGTCGGGAACGCGTCCCAGCGACTTTCCATCCTGGTACCGGAACGAACCAGAACTCGCTGGGCCGAGGGTCCGAGGGTTCTCCCCGCCAAGCACCAGGGCAGCGGCCGACGGGCTCCATATCCAGCCGCACACCAGTCCCGCGGCCAGTCCCAGATTCCCAATCCAAGCACCCCAAGATCGCTTCATTTTCTGCTTCCTCCAGTAGTCTCGGTCTCGAGGCCGCTAGCGCGGACCCGAGGGCCTGTATCCTGACATATCAGAGAATAACGAAATAGGGAAGACGTTGGTACGCCAGGACCGTTCTCATCGGACCGCTAAGAGACGACCGCCTCTGGCGTGCTTCGCGTTGACTGTGCTTCTCACTCCTGGTCTGCTGGCTGGTCCAGGCCATGTGGCTCGCGAAGGGCGAGCCGAGTCGGTAATCGTCCTGAGTGGAACTGCGAAAGGCCTCTACCAGCTTGCAGCAGCAGAGCTCCAAAAATACATCGGCATGCTCACCGGGGCCCAGCCACGGATCATTGCCTCTGAAGAAGTTGCCAACCTCGAGACGGCTCAGGCCCTGCTCCTCGTCGGGGGACCCGACGTAAACCCGTTGGTCCGGAAGGCGGTCGAGAAGGCCAACCTGGACTTCCCAGGTCTGCAGCGTCGTGCAAGATTCCAATGAAGTTTCAGCTGAGCGACACGATGATGTTTGTCGCAAAGCTTCAAGAGCAGAGTTTGCCGCCAGTATGCAAGGGAGGATGGAGCAGGATAGAATGGACCGGTGTTCAGCGAGCACGTGTCCAAAACTGGCTGCCTCAGACTCCTGACATTGAGTCCTTTCCTGCTCTTGACAAGCTTCCTACAGCTAGAACTATGCGCGGAGTCCCGCCCAGCTCCTGGGGACATCGAGTTCAACCGCGATATTCGGCCGATTCTTTCTGAAAGGTGCTTTTCCTGCCACGGTCCCGATCCGAGCGCCCCCAAGACCACTTTTCGGCTCGACACCCGGGAGGGAATCCTCTCCCCTCTGAGCAGCGGTGCTCTCGCGGTCGTCCCGGGCGACCCTTCCGCCAGCCTGCTGTGGCAGCGGATCGTTGCCGAGGACGAAGCCGTCCGTATGCCTCCTGCGTCCCTCGGCCACAACCGGCTGACCGATGAGCAAATAGACCGCATCCGACGATGGATTGAAGAGGGTGCTCAATGGCAGGGACACTGGTCGTTCAGGGCCCCTGGGCGGGTGCCTGACCCGGCGCTAGAAACCCACGACAACCCAATTGACTTCTTCATCCTGAGTAGGCTCAAACGAGAGGGTCTGAAGCCCTCTCCCGAGGCCGATCCTGCAATACTGATTCGCCGACTGGCGCTCGATCTCACGGGTCTGCCACCTTCACCCCTGGAGGTCGACGCGTTCCTGAATGATTCTTCGGCTCGAGCATACGAAAACGTGGTCGATCGCCTTCTCCAGTCCCCCCGATACGGTGAGCGGATGGCGGGCCTCTGGCTCGACGTGGCCCGCTACGCCGACACCAACGGTTATCTGAGCGACGGCGAGCGGAGCATGTGGCGCTGGCGGGACTGGGTCATCGCTGCCTTCAACCGGAACCTGCCTTTTGATCGCTTCACTATCGAGCAAATCGCGGGCGATATGCTGCCCAATGCCACCCGAGACCAGATCATTGCCACCGCATTCAACCGCAATCATCGGAGCAACGCCGAAGGAGGAATCATCGACGAGGAGTTCAGGGTGGAGTACGTGGCCGATCGGCTCGAGACCACTTCGACCGTGTGGCTGGGATTGACCGTCGGCTGTGCTCGCTGTCACGACCACAAGTTCGATCCCATCAGCCAGAAGGAGTACTACCAGTTGTTCGCCTACTTCAACAACGTTCCGGAAAAAGGATTCGTCTACAACTTCGCGAACGAGGAGCCCCTGATCAAAGCGCCAACCCCGGAGCAGCAGGCCACGCTGAAACAGTTGAGCCGGGAGCTGGCGGCTGCCGAACAGAAATACGCGGCGCTCCAGGACAAGGTTCGGGAAAGACAGCCGGCCTGGGAAGCCTGGGTCGGCGGATCCGAAATATCCGATTGGTCCGTACCTGAAGGACTCCTCCTGCACTTTCCTCTGGACGGTGACCTGGAGGAACGGGCAGGCATCTACGAAGTCGCCCCTTCCCCGTCCTACGGCGCTGAGTCCGATCCTGAGGAAGCCGGTGGCTTGGAGGTGAAGCAGCCGGTGGTGGTCGGCATGCAGGGGGATATATTGACCTTTGTCCCCGGAAGCATAGGCCAGGCCGCAAGCTTCGATGGCCGGGGATTCGTCGACGCCGACAAGGTCGTTCCCTTCGACTACCTGGACCCGTTCAGTATGGGGTCCTGGATCTACCCCACTGCCCCCGACGGAGCCATCATCTCCAGCGTCACGGATGAGTACCATGGCAACGGGTATGGCCTCTACCTCAGAAGCGGACGACTCCGCGTGCACCTCACCAAGCGCTGGGAGGATCTGGGGCTGCGCCTGGAGACCGAGCGGCCCCTGGAGCTCAACCTCTGGCAACACGTCCTGATGACCTACGACGGCAAACGGAAGTCAGAGGGGTTGAAACTCTACGTCAACGGCGAGTCGGCGAAACTTCGAGTGTTGTTCGACAAGATGAACTGGCCGATGGGACCCCCGGCACCCTTTCGGATCGGAGCCGGCGAGGGGCCCAAGGATCGTTTTCGGGGATATATCGATGAGGTCCGAGTCTACCGTAGGATGCTTTCTCCCGAGGAGGCAGCAGTACTCGCCCTACGCCAGACCGTGCCCGAGATCGCCGCACTGCCCCTGGATCCACGCTCCCCCGCCCAGGCCAATAAGCTCCGCTTCTGTTTTCTGGATCAATATGCACCCGCCGCAGTCCAGGAAGCCCGTCACAACCTGGCGAAGCTGAAAAAGCAGCACCGGGAGTTTTCGGAATCTATTCCCAGCGTCATGGTGATGAAGGAGCGCAAAACTCCGCGGGAGACCTTCGTCTTGAACCGAGGTGCCTACGACGCTCCGGGAGCTAGGGTATCCCCTGGCGTCCCCAAGGCTCTTCCTCCGCTGGCTCGGGCTTACCCAAATAATCGGCTGGGCCTTGCCCGCTGGCTGGTGGATCCTTCCAATCCACTGACGCCCCGTGTCACTGTGAACCGATTTTGGCAGATGCTCTTCGGCGTGGGTCTTGTCAAGACCGCAGAGGATTTTGGAACTCAAGGCGAGCGCCCCCTCCATTTGGACCTTTTGGATTGGCTCGCCCTCGAGTTCGTGGAAAGTGGGTGGGACGTCAAGGCGATCCTGAAGACGATTGTCATGAGTGACACCTACCGTCAATCGTCCCGAGTGAGGCCGGAGCTGTTGAATAAGGATCCCGAGAATCGCCTCCTCGCCCGTGGTCCGCGCTTGCGGCTGCCGGCAGCCATGATCCGCGACCAGGCGCTGGCGGCTTCCGGATTGCTGGTGGAGAAAATCGGAGGTCCTCCAGTCAAACCCTACCAGCCCCTCGGCCTCTGGAGGGAACTCAATTCTTACGGAAATGCCTATCAGCCCGACGAGGGGGACAACCTTTATCGACGGAGTTTATACACCTACTGGAAACGCACCATTCCGCCTCCCGCCATGGTGACCTTCGATGCTGCCGACCGCGACACCTGTGCCGTTCGCGCACCCCGAACCAACACGCCCTTACAGGCCCTGAACCTCATGAACGATAGGACCTACGTAGAGTCCTCCCGCCATCTCGCCCAACGGATGGTGGTGGCAGGTGGCTCCACGGCAAAGAGCCGGATCGCGTACGGCTTTCGCCTGGTAACGGCGCGGCTCCCCGAACCCGAGGAGTCCCGGGTCTTGCTCGATCTCTTCGCTCAGTTCAAGAGCAGCAACCGAGAGGATCCGAAAGCGGCGCGTCAGTTTCTCGATCACGCAGGATCCTCCGGAGACCCGGTTTCAAATCCGGTCGACCTCGCCTCCTATGCCGGTGTGGCGAGCCTTATCCTGAATCTCGACGAAACCGTCACCAAGGAGTAGAGATGGATCCTCAGCAGGTATACCGACGGTTGATGACGAGGCGCTACTTTTTGGGTTCCAGCTCCGGAGGCATGGGCGCAGCAGCCCTGGCCACGATGGCGGGCGGCGGCCTCGAGGCCGCTGAGACTCCGGCCAAGCTGCCCGGAGGCAGACCCTACCCCGCGCTACCCGGCCTGCCCCACTTTGCTCCCAAGGCACGACGTATCATCTGGCTGTTCCAGTCGGGTGGACCGTCGCAGATGGAACTTTTCGACTACAAACCCTTACTGCAGGAACGCCGCGGACAGGATTTGCCCGATTCGATCCGTCAGGGGCAGCGCCTGACTTCCATGACCTCCTCTCAGGACCGATTCCCCGTGGTGCCCTCGCCCTACCAGTTCGCTCGGCACGGCGGCTCCGGAGCCTGGATCAGTGAGCTGCTGCCCCATACGGCCAAGGTCGCAGACGAACTGTGCTTCATCAAGTCGATGTACACCGAAGCCATCAACCATGACCCGGCCATTACCTTCCTCCTCACCGGAGCCCAGCTTGCCGGACGACCCAGCTTTGGGGCCTGGTTATCTTACGGCCTGGGGAGCGAGAGCGAGGATCTTCCGTCCTTTGTGGTGATGGTCACCCAGGGCACGGGAGGCAAGCCACTCTACGACCGGCTCTGGGGGAGCGGTTTTCTGCCCACCCGCTATCAAGGAGTCAAGTTCCGATCGGTCGGAGATCCGGTCCTGTATCTGTCCGATCCTCAGGGCTTCAGCCGAGAGAACCGGCGTCGCTTTCTGGATGCCTTGAACCACATGAACCGGATCAAGTTCGAGAAATTCGCCGATCCCGAGATCTCTACCCGAATCGCTCAATACGAAATGGCTTTTCGGATGCAGGCCTCGGTCCCCAAGCTCACCGACCTTTCAGACGAGCCCGAGTCAACCTTCAAGCTCTATGGTGACGATGCCAGAAAGCCGGGAACCTTCGCCTCCAACTGTCTCCTCGCACGGCGACTGGCGGAGAGGGGCGTGCGCTTCATTCAGCTCTTCCATCGAGGTTGGGATCAGCATGCGAAGCTCCCCACCGCACTCCCGAAACAGTGCCTGGCCACGGATCAGGGCTCGGCGGCCCTTGTCCAGGATCTGAAACAGCGGGGCATGCTGGACGACACCCTCGTGGTTTGGGGAGGAGAATTCGGCCGAACAGTCTATTGCCAGGGAGTGCTGAGGGAGAACGATTACGGCCGCGATCACCACCCCCGCTGTTTTACGATGTGGATGGCAGGTGGCGGCGTCAGATCCGGTATGACCCTGGGAGAGACAGACGACTACTGTTATAACATCACCCGCGACCCGGTCCACGTTCACGACCTTCAGGCCACCATCCTGCACTGTCTTGGGATCGGACACAAGAAGCTGACATTCAAGTACCAGGGTCGTGACTTTCGGCTCACCGACGTACACGGAAAGGTGGTCGAAAAGATACTCGCATAGCCCCCCGTGTGGCTGGGAGATGCTCAGCATTAGCATGACCACTCACGGCAGAGCGACACCCAATCCGTACACCTTTGCTCACCTCTGTATCAGCCTGCAGATCATCTTGGCCGTGAGCCTGGTGCATCCCCAGTCACGGCTCGACCAGCAGGCCCTGGAGAAGTTCCAGCAAGGCCGCTATCAGGAGGCCTCGGAATTGGCCCAACAGGCAATCGAGCGGGACGGCTCGAATGCCGTCTATCAGGAACTCTATGGCATGGTACTCGCTGCCCTGGGAAAGTCCAGCGAGGCTGAAGTGCATCTTCGCAAGGCGGTGGCGCTGCGGCCCCAACAGCCCGAATTTCACTACAATCTGGCTCAGCTTCTACTCGACCGCCAGGAAGCCTCGGGACTGCATCCCTTTGCCCCCAGCTCCCGACGTCTGATGGAGGAAGCGATCAGCGAGCTGAAGCGTGTTCTGGAAATCAATGGCCGTTACTCCAACGCCTCGCGCGGGAAGCGGCGCCAGGCCGCCACCCGGGCCACCGGCAACGGCGCCTCCCCGGCGTCGGACTCGGAGGAGCACTCTCCGGCCGAGAGCTTCTCCCAGCAGCGGCGGCGCAGCTGGGCGCGGTTGCTCCGCAACGTCTATGAAATCGACCCTTTGGAGTGTCCCGAATGTAGCTTGAAATCATCGCGGTGATCGGACCACCCAGTGTGATTCGAAGAATCCTCCAACACCTCGATGGCTGGCAGCAGCCCCAACGCGCTCCACCAACCAGACTCTTCCCTCACAAACTCGAGAGCTTTCTGGAATCGCTTTCGCCGCAGCAGGCTCAAGCCCTCCGAGCCTCCTGCGACTCGCTCTTCTGGGACGAGGTCCCGGATTGGCCCGACTGAAGAGCTCGAGCTCTTCAGTCGGCATCGAATATCGTTGTGTCTGTTTTTCGTCTCCCTGTTCGCGTTTCTTCCTTCCTCTCGTTTCCGCTCCCACCCCCTTTACAGGATCTCAACCCGGGTTCCTCATTCATCCCCCAACCCACCCCATTTCAACCCCTTCTTGCTCGATACGGGATCAGGTTGAATTCCTGGTAGATCACAGCCACCCCGGCCCGCTGCGCATCCACCGGATTGGCAATCGCTTGAAGCTCTCCCCCAATTCGGATTGAGCGAACGTCCGGCAGGTGAGCGCCGCTCAGGACCTTGATCAGGGTACTCTTGCCTGCCCCGTTCTCTCCGACAAGTGCCATGACCTCGCCTGACCTAACCCGCATTTCTCATCGCTGGTCTACTACGTCGCCGCAATCATCCGCCCTGGCTGTGTTTCGCTCCGTCGGCCTCCTCGACGTACTGCACGAGTACGACTGCGGGGGCCTCGGTCGCAAGCCTTGCCAGGACGGCCCTTACGGCCACCTCGCTACGACAAGCGATGAGAAATGCGGGCTAACCTCCAGGTTGACGCCGCTCAGAGCCTGAACACCGGGGAAAGACTTGTAGATGCCTTCCATCTGGAGCAAGGGAGCAAGCGCTGCTTGAGCCATGGTGTTCTTATAGGGCACTCAATTGTGTAGACTCACCCCCACAAAAGGTGGGAGCGTCTGTGAAATCACAGCCCAAATCCAGATGGATCTCGAAAATATGCCTGGCTATCCCTGGTGATTGGCGTCGCTGGTGGAGCCTGCACCGAAGTTCAGCACAGCCAGGAAAATAAACCGGCGGCGGCCGAAACCCATCGGGCGGACACGGATGATTGTTTCCGAGATCGGCGACAAAACCTTCCTCTTGCCCCTCGACCCGAGATCTCGGAGATCAACCATTTTACGATCTTTCACGACAAGAGTAAGTACAGCGCTACCGGGGGTTTCCTTTCCAGGTGACCAGGCGGCGCAGTCAGTCGTTGAAAACATTGGAGCCGGCGAGAGGAATTGAACCTCCAACCTACGCATTACGAATGCGAAACAGGAAACGCCGAATTATTAGGAAACGTTAGGAACAACAAGATGTTATCCGGGTTTCCACCAACCAGAAAACCTAAAGATTAGGAAAGATTAGGAATCGTAGTGGGTGACATCCGGGAGACAGTCCCTTCGGCGATTGCCAGACTGGCGTGGGGGGAATCAGAACACGTAGGAGTTGAGAAATGGACGAGACATCAACAGCCATGGAGAACGTCGATAGCCTGAGGGAAAATTGTAATAGGCCATGAGCAAAGCTACCTGGCCTTCCAGGAATTCCGTGCGGCGGGCGTGGCATGGTGTAGGACGGCCAAGATAGGAACAGGCCTGGCGAATGGTTCGGGCGAATGGTTAGATTGTTGCGCTCGACAAGACTCGTGTTCAAAGTGCTGAAATCCTCTGAACGAAAGAGCTCCTTCTGCAGTTCTGCCTGTATTCCGAGCAGCAGCCTGCGGACGTACAGCCTGGTGGTGGTCGAGTTGTAAGGGCCTAAACCTTCTTCGGCTTCAGAACCTTGACCTCCAGGACCGTAACCTTGATGGCCGGTTTTTCGTCCTCTGAAATCGGCTCCTCGCGAACAACCTTTGCCTTGACCCGAATCCGCTGGCCCACAGCGAGCTCGCTCCAACTGATCTTCTTTTTCCCCAGGACCTTCTTGTCCGCGCGATAGCGGGTCTTCTCACCCACGTGGAAGACTATCTTTTGCTCCGACTTGTCATCGACCATGAGAAAGGCTCCAGCACCGCGATCGATCTGCTGAAGCTGACCTTTGAAGGAATAAGTGACCGTGTAAGGGCCACCTGGAGCTCCGGAGCCGACCCCCCCCGGCATCCCTCCCGGAAAGGTCGTTCCGCTACCCTGTCCCTGGGCAGTAACTGAGAACAGGAAAAGGCTAAGCGTGGGAAGGAGCAGTCTGCGTGCGATTAACATCGTGTCTCTCCTTTCTTGTCAGATAGTCCCATATTGCAATCGACATCAAGGTCAGGTGCTCGACGCCGACTACCCAAGGTCGCTCCACGCCATCCAGCATGACCAGAAAAGACAGGTAGACGACTGCACTGAACCAGATCCAAGTACGGCTTCGGTTGAGGCAGGCCAGGGGAATGAGCCAGGTCACGTACCAGGCGTGGACCACAGGGCCCAGTACTATGGCCATCCCCAGCAGCCAAAGCATGCCTTCCAGAGAATCACGCAGGTCTCGAACCCGGCTTCGTAACGTGATTCCCAGGACCGTGACCAACAACAAGTAGGCCACAACCGAAGCTTCTCCGAATACCCAGTCCAGTATACGGTAGAATCCGGCGTTGAAGCGCCAGTATTGGGCAAAAATTTCTCCCGTGCCGACCCATTCGGGTAGGGCCTCGTAGAAGGGCAGAAAGCCGGCGCCCACGAGACTGGCGAAAAGGACAAAGCCCAAAAAAAGAGGGCTGAGGAAGATGATTACGAGCGCCGGGATAAGCTTGGAGAGAGTAGCCAGAGCGAGCACCGCATAGGCCCTCAGGATCCATCCATTGGCAACAAAGTAGGCCAACAGGGATAGGCACAGCACGACCAGAGCGTCGAAGTGGGCGCTCCCAGCGAATTCCTTGACCATTAACGGATTCCAGAGAAAGAGCAGGAGAACGGGTGCCACGGCTTGTCCCAGCTTCCTGGCCGCAAGGGCAACGAAGAAGCAAGCCGTCAACTCCAGCACAACCGTCCACAATTTCCAACCCAGCACGCTGCCGGGAAAGCTTGCGTTGCTCAGCGCGAAGAAGAATTGTGCCAACGGAGGATATAGGGCTGGGATGGAGGGATAGAACACCCGATCACGAATCTCCGACCAGACCTCCTCTCGGGATGGATCCGACTCCGGCAGGTCATCCAGAACCTCCGAGGCGGGTTCGAGAAGGTAGGGATTCAACCCCTGGTTGAGGACATAGCCCTCCCACAGGCAACGCCAGACGTCTTGATCGTAAAGCAAGAACGTTTGATAGGTCACAGAGCGCCCTGTCAGATCGTCGCCCAACCCGTCTACCAGTTCTATGTCGTACCTGAGCCCGGCAGGGAGAAGAGTAACGCGGAAGAGAAGTCCAAAGGAGATAACCAGGAAGAGGAGGCACCGGCCTGACCGTTGGTCCTTAGATGCGACCGCGGCAGCGATTGCGTAAGCTCCAAAAAGTGCTCCGGAGACGGCAAGGAAAGTCAACACGGGACGCCCGTTTGTGGCCTGGAAACGGCTCAGATAGAGATAGAGAACTTCGGAGACGCCCCCAACCACCAGCAAGATGAAGAGGGGCCGCCTCACAAGACTCAACCGTCCTCTCGCTCCCGGCTGGAAGGTAGGTCGGGGCGGTAGGACTGGCGGGAGCGGGGCTACGGCCGCTCCTTGTTTAACTTTGACCATTTACTGTCCGGTTTTCGGGGAGTGGATCGGTGTATGAAGCGGTCTTCGTCGATCGAGCGCTTAACGCCGTCTATCCAACCGTGGTCCGCAAGAATTCGGTACAGCCTGCTCGGACTGGCCAACTGCCTAAGAGTTGATCAGCTCTTTCAACCCCATGCCAGGTCTGAAATAGGGAACCTGTTTGGCCGGAACCTGGACAGCTTCACCCGTCTTTGGGTTGCGCCCCTGACGGGGATTTCTTTTCCGGTGCCGAAAGCTGCCAAATCCCCGGACCTCCACCTTGTCGCCGGAATTGAGTGCCTCGACGATGCTGTCGAGAACAGTCTGAACCACCAATTCAGCTTCTTGTTTGGTCAGCCCGCTGTTCGTGGCAACTTCAGCTCCAAGTTCGGCTTTGGTCATGTCGAAGTAGACTACCCGAGCTGATGTAGTGGGTCAATTGAAGGCCAAAACCAAATCAGCCCAAAACCCTGATCGGGGATCGTCTCGGAGGTGAGAGCACATGGATAACTCTCATAGGACAACCAGGAACCGCTGGATCTGACCTGCAGATTTGAACCCTCGCATCTGCCGCTCCTGTTGGCGGGTCGGTTGATGGGAAGCCTCGGCTCGGTTGTTCTCGTATTGACCAGTTCGGTGGATCACTGAAGGGAATACTTCACGATGGGCCGCTGGATAGCTGCGGAGCTTGTCGGTTACGAGTTGCCAGGGCGGATTCCCTTGATGCTTCAGCGTCCTAAGAAAAAAGCGTTTAGCGGCTCTGCGATCTCGCCGCCGCGTCCTCAGAATATCAATTACGTCTCCGTCTTGATCCACCGCTCGCCACAGATAATGAGGCTGCCCCCGGATCGTGATAGATAGTTCGTCAGCGAACCAGATGTCACCAGCTCGTCCCTGCTTTCGTCTTAGAGATCGAGCATAGTCGGGTCCAAACTTGTGGCACCATCGCCGTACGTGACCCGCGAGGCCGGCACCGACTCCTGGCATATCCGCCGCTATGCGTTACGGCTGGATGGCTTCGCCTCGGTGAATATCCCCTACGATGGCGGCGAGATGGTGACGAGGCTTCTTACCTTCTCTGGCAAGGAGCTGACGCTCGAGCACTCTACCTCGGCTGCCGGCAGCGTCCAGGTGGAGATTCAGGGTCCTTCGGGAGAGGCGATTCCCGGTTATGCTCTCAAAGACTCGAGAGAGATTGCTGGGGACGAGATCGAACGGGTGGCCGCCTGGGAAAGAGGCTCGGATATCTCCGCTTTGGCAGGAAAGGCGGTTCGCCTTCGTTTCGTCATGAAGGACGCCGATCTCTATTCTCTCCGCTTTCGTTAGGCTGGAATAGCGCCCCAGCATCTTCGATCCTACGGAGCCGGATCGCGTCATTCGGGCCCCGTCATTCCAGCTGACCTAGCTGAGACCTACCCCAGAGGGTGAGCTCGCGAGCTGCCCTATCCCCTCCCAGAAGAAGACTGAATAGAAACCCTACTGTAGTCGACACCGTGAACGAGATCAGGAAGTACCAGATCCAATGTACCTCGGTGTAGATCTGGACCCACAGTGTGCAGGGCAGGGCCATCCCCATACCTATGAGCCACCCCCTGAAGTTGGCCCGGCGGGTCAAGATGCCCAAAAGAAAGAGCGCCAGCACCGGTCCCGAAAAGAGGCCCAGGAAGGTCTGGGCAGCTTGCAGAATGTCGTCGATGTAGGAAACGACAAAGGACACCAGTGTGGCGAAAATACCCAGGGCCAGGGTGCACATGCGGGCCAATCGTACATCGGATCTGTCATCCGCCAGCTGTTTTCTCAAGGGCTTGATGAAATCGTTGACCACGACTGCCGTCACCGAGTTGATCCCGGAGTCCATGCTGGACATAGCGGCGGCGAAGATCCCCGTGATGATCAGTCCCGAGACTCCCTGGGGGAGCGTAGCCATGATGTAGAAAGGCAGGATCTCATTCCGTTCGATCCCCGGCGCCAGCTCCTGAGGATGCTGTTGGAAGTAGACGAACAAGCCCAGACCGACGAAGGTCAGAAGAACGATAATGAAGAAGTCGGTGAAGGAGTTGAAGACCACCGACTTGATCATCCCCCGGAAAGTCTTCACCGCCAGCAGCCTCTGCACTGTCACCTGGTCGGTGCCGTAGTCCTGCATGAATTGGAAGAAGTAGCTGAGGAGGATGATAGGAGCGCTCAGCTCGTAGAGCCTGGGAGTCCAGTCGGCGAGCTTGATTCGTCCCGCCTGACTTCCAAACTCCAGGATCCCGCCGATGCCACCCGGTACCGACTGGATCAACTCCAGCGCCACCCAGACGGCCCCCCCTATGAGAATGATGAATTGCAGGACATCGGTCCACAGGACAGCGGTCAGCCCACCCATAACCGTGTAGACAGTCGCTAGGATCCCCATCAGCAGGATGGCCAAGGTGAGATCGATCCCGGTCACCACCGAAAGGGTCAAGGCCGGCACGTAGATAACGGTCCCAAGCCAGCCCACCCGGGCCAGCAGGAACAAAACCGAGACGGCATAGCGCGCCTGAGCGCCGAAGCGCCGATCGATGTACTCGTAACTGGTGGTGACTTTGAGTCTCCGATAGAAGGGATAGAAGAGGAAGACGACGAACGGTGCCACTATCGGACTGACGATGGCAGCGAGGACGAAGGAGGTATTCTCGGTGTAGACGGTGCCCGGCACGCCCATGTAGGTGACGGCACTGGTGAGGGAGGCAAACATGCTCAACGCCACCACTAGCCAGGGCATTCTCCGCCCTGCGAGGAAGTACTCCTCGATGGAAGTCTGCCGGCCGGAGAACCAGAACCCGATGCCCAGCATCAAGGCAAGGTAGGCAAAGAGGATCAGGTAGTTGAGAGTGCCAAAGCTGAATTGAGATTCCATGATTTTCCGAGCTTAGTGTCACTACTGTCCGGTTGAAAGGCTTTTGGGAAGATCCCGTCCGACGGTCTAATCCCGGTAGTCGATCAACAGCTCGACTCCCTGGATCCTGATGGGGTCCTGGCGAGAAGCGGGACGGCTGCGAAGGGTCACAGCCAACAGGTTGCCCCCCTGTTCGGGGTGCACGTCTTCAAAGCGAAGCACGCCTTCTTTGGACGCTTCCCTCAGCTGTTGACCGTTCAGCTCCACTCTCAAATCGTCATCCCAACGGTCGTATCCTTCCAGGGCCAGGAGCAGCGAAGTCGATTCGAGAACGCCTGCCTTCTGAGCTGACTCTACGTCGTCTCCAACGGTGAAGCTCAGCTCCCTGGTCTGGTTGGACTCGGTGATTTCGGTAGGCAGCTGCATCTCGCCACCCGCTTCCATCGTAGGAGTTCTCAAGGTCATAGCGCCCAGGCCCGATGCAGCCAAAAAGTGTCGACGGCTCATGTTTTCGTTCATCTTTCATTTCTTTTGCTGACAGATGTAGCTTCAGTTCAACCCGACATCGTTGGCGGCTCTGACGGCTACGCTGGATCGTACATAAAAGAAACCATTCGAGTCATAAAAGCCTAAACCTAGAGGGCAAGCGAGGGGTAGGAGATCTGCGAGCTGCGTCGTGCAAGATTCCAATCGCTGTCCATCAGCCGCGTGGTAGCCTGCGAAAGCTGGGCAGTCGCTGCGGACTAGGTTCTCCTCCCTGCCTTCCGGGCATTGGGGATCCAGGGACAGCTCCCGTGGGCCCTGTCTCCAGGCCCTGAGCATTGCCGCGGCCTTGGCGAGGGCGTCATCGACCAGCGCTCCTCCGTCGCGCCTCAGTGGTCAAACCTGCCGTCCTTCCATGAATCGAGCCGACAAGGACAGATAGATGTGCGTAGCCCAGAAATAGGGATGGGTCTGATTGTTGTAGTGCTGATCAGGGGGAATGACGCCTGCGTCGCCAAAGGTCATCGGGACCGGTTGAGTCCAGTTCAGAAAGTCCTTGGAGGTGAGCCGTGCCACCGCACGCTTTCGGGTCTTCGGGTCCGGCCCTGGGAGTACATGTGATAGGTGTCGCCATCCTGGATCACCGAGAGCCCGTAGCCGGTGTCGCCTTCCCAGGGACGATCCAACTTCAGGACCGTTTCGGCCGGCTCCGGGTGGTGAAGTTGCAAGCGCGTTCCTACCAGGCGCTCGAGGAGCAAGTGATCCACGAAGAGCTCCCTGCAGCTGCCGATGTCGGCGACCGTAGAACTGTCTTGGGCGAGACCTGGACTGGTTGCGACGGTCGGTAGGACGGCCAACAGCAGCAAGACGACGGAAGGCCGGAGGGAGAAATCGGTTGATCATGAGTAGCCCTATGCAACCTCCCAGTAGGAGCCCTGGATACTGGTGGTGCCGTCCGGTTCTTCGCCGTAGTAGATGGTGAAGAGATGTCCTGGCTTGTATTCGATCGTAACGGGGTAACCGAGGTTTCGGTTGGGAAAGTCTCCGCGAATCACAAACTCTTTGTCGTAGTCCCAGCTCTGCCCGCCGTCCCGGCTCAGGCAGGCCCGAATCCCGAAAGGCGAGCGGCGGTGACCGTAGGTGGTCAGCATCCGGCCATCGGATAGGAGCAGAAGGTGTCCTGGATATCCGAAGATGGGCGTGCGGTGGATCTGGGTCCAGGTCAATCCCCCATCCGAGGACTCGCTCTGGTGGAGATGGTGAGTACTGCTGCGGATCATGGCGACGATCTTGCCGCTGGGAAGTTCAACGGCTGTGGGCTCGGACATATGGCCCTCATCGACCTTACCCAGGGCTACGGGCTTGCTCCAATTGAGACCTCCGTCCCGGGAGCGGACAGCATAGACGGTGTGATTCAGGGGGTGGTCGGCCGTGACCATGAGTACCGTCCCATCTTGAAGCTGAGCCACACCCCGAGGGGTGTAGCCACCCATGTAGGGCTCGGTGGGAATCTTGACACTGCGATCCCAGGTCCGGCCGCCATCGGAGCTCAGCTGGACATAGCAGCCGCCGTTGGCCCGGCACCAGGGGTAGAGGCTGCGGCTCCAATCGGTGTCCGACAGGGTGGGAGCCCAACCTTGTTCGGTGCTGGTTCTGAGCCAGATCTCTCGCCCCTGGGAGGCGAGCTTCCGACCTTGGTTCAGGGGATACCAGAGGAACTGCCACTGGTTGAGCACCACCGTCCCGTCTTTGAGCTGGGCCAGCCCGGGACATTCGACTCCATACCAGTCCCAGTTGGGAGTCGCCTGGGGCGGGCTCCAGGTCTTGCCCTCATCGTCGGTCCGTGAGATGAGGTTGTGGAAGTGGGGATCTCCCGGCGGATGAGTGTAGGGCGTCCGCCGCTGACATTCGTTGAAGGCAGTGATCCACTCACCGTTGGCCAGGCGGACGATGGAGGCGTGCGAGCAGTAGGCAAACGGGTCCCGGTAGATGACGATGTGGCGCCGATTGGGGGCGGGCCGGGTGTGGGGATTGGGTTCACCCGGGTCCTCACCCTTCTGGGGTGCTGCCGGTGCTATCGAGAGCGCGGCCGCGAAGGCCGCACCGTGGGTGAGAAAGTCTCTCCGATCCCAAGGCTTGGTCTGATGCATGTATCGTCCTCCTGGTGTTGGCCCAGTCTAACGCCCATGTTCCGGGCCGTCCAGAACGGTGAATAAGGGACCGACAGAGCCGCGAACGACTTGAGCAGCTAGCGAGATGAAGCCGGCGAGCGAGGAGAGAGCCGGACAACAGCAAAGAAAAACCCACCAACGCCCGTAAAACCACCATCCAATCTCCCACAACTAATATCGCGCAGCAGCAGGATCTGCCGTTATATAGAACATGAACAGTCGTGCATCCTCCTGCCCCTTAGCCTACTTGTTGACCTTCACCTGCTACGGCACGCGCCTCCACGGCGACACCCGGGGGACAGTTGACCGGAAAAACAATAGGTACGGCATGCCCCTTCTGCTCCCGGAATCCAGGAGACACAGAGCCTCAGCGTCGCGTATGAAGCACCTCGCTTACTCCCTCGATCCGCCCGGCCAAAGAGCGGTGAAGAACGGCATCCGGCATGGTTGTGCACGCCGAAACTGGAAGTTTTATGCGGCTCATGTCAGGTACACCCACGTCCACGTGGTGCTTTCCGCGCTGTCCGACCCCGAGCCTGTCCTGAATGCTCTTAAGTCCCACGCGAGCCGGGGCCTCAACCGATGTGGAATAGATAGAGGACGAACCAGACGCTGGGCTCGCGGCGGCAGTACTGTGTACCTGTGGACGGAAGAGGCATTGGCCAGTGCTATTCGTTACGTTTTGGAGTTGCAGGGTGCCCCGATGGAGGTGTTCGACGCTTCGTCGGATTACTGACTTGGAAGGACTTCTCGGGGGTACGGGTGGTTTTGCTGTTGTCCGGCTCTCTCCTCGCTAACTGGGTTCATATTGCTAACGGCTCAAGTCGTTCGCGGCTCTGGTCGGATTTCCGACGCCAGCTTTCATACTTGTGATTCTGGCAGGGGCACCCCCGACTCGTCCGAGAGACGGTGCAGGATCTTCCAGGTTTCCTCCAAAACAATGCCCTCCTCGAGACTCCTCTGAATTGCTCGCCAGTCGGGCTCTCCCGGGACCAGGATCTCGTCCACACCGGAGATCAGCTCCGAGGACTTGAGCTGTTGGATGTAGTCCTGGATCCGGGAGAGGAAGAGCTCCGGTTCCATGAAATGCTCAACCGAGATTGCCAGGAAGAAGTGACCGGTGTCCTGGGGTTCCGAAGGAGCGGGCGTGGGGGAAACGTCCCTGCCGAAAAGGGCTCCGGTCAACACCCCGCTCAGAATGTCCACCATCACCGCCAGGCCGTACCCTTTGTGATCTCCTAAAGGAGATGGCATGCCCTTCAGGGCCTCCTCGGGATCCGTCGTGGGTTGCCCTTGCCGATCCAGGACCCAGTTCCGGGGAAGCGGATCGCCACGAGAAAGGTAAAGCAGACCTCTCCCTTAGGGTTGTCACCTCTTACCATCAAAGACGGCCTCGCCCCAATCGCCTCCATTTGTACGCCCTCACGTGCCTCGGTGATGACGGGTGTCCACCCCTTGGTGCACCAGGTGACCTGTCATCAGAACCGGGCGCCCTACAACCTAGACCAATTGCCAGAGCTTCTGGCACGCAGCGGCTACTACACCGCGGTCGTAGGACACCACGAATACGATCGTGACCTGGACCGCGGTTGGCATCATCAGACCAACATGTGGACCCGGGGACCAATTGGTACTGCGGCCGAGTTCTTCTACGGGCACGGCCGGGCGGGCTATGGCTGGGCGTCGGGGCCACTCGAGTGCAGTGCCGAGGAAGGACACGCCTGCGCGCTGGCCACGCGTGTCATCCACCAACTCGATTCGATCCAGGCCAGTGGGGCGCCTTTCTTCCTGCACGTGCCCTTTCTGGAACCGCATCCCCCCTTTTACACTCCGCCCCCCTACGACACACTGATTGATCCCGCTAGTCTCCCGCTTCCGGATAGAGGAGACAGGGCCAACCGTCCCCAGTGGCAAGACGCCTGCCGTCAAGAACAAGCTTCACACCTGGCAACAGAGGATGATATCCGAAGGTTGATTTCCATCTACTACGGCATGATCGCCTACGCCAACGACCAGATGCAGCGGATCTACGATGCGATGCGTCAGCGGGGAATGTTGGACAACACCTGGATTATCGTGGCCTCCGACCATGGCGACTTCCTGGGTGAAAAGGGGTTGTTTGCCAAGACCGAATCACTCTATGAATGTCTGCTTCACGTGCCGTTGATCATAGCGCCGCCGCCAAGCGCTGGGCTGGAACGCGGAAAGCAAGTCGAAGGCCTCGTCGATTTGATCGACCTCTTCCCAACCATCCTCGGGATTGCCGGAATCCATGTGCCCGAGTATGCCCAGGGCAAAGACCTGATCAGATGGGCCGGCGACGGTGCGGTGGAGCCCCTGCGTGAGTGTCTCTTCTCCCAGGTCGGCAACTACCACGGTCATCTGGGACAGAGCAATTACGGCGGCACCAAGGTGGGAAGGCACCCCGGACTTGTTCAGGCAGCGCGCAGTGGTTCTTATTCCTACATCCGCGACCCGGACTACGGTGACGAGGCCTACGATCTGACTCAGGACCCTTTGGAATTGAACAACCTGCTCGGTGTCGAGGCAGCCGAACCAGAGCCGGTCCGACAACTTCGATCCCGTGTGCAGGGATGGGAACAGGACTGCCTGGAACTTCGCGCAAGACTGGGCGTTGTCCCTGGCTATCGTGGTTTCGATGAAGGCTGGGAATAGGCTTCTCGATCAGGGCTACATTCTGAACGCCGAGCAACGACAGGGCTCCCGCCGTGTCTGTACCTTTACTTCACTGTTTCGGTTGAAGGGCGGAGCGGTGCTTGCGACCTACCGGCTCGGCAGCGCCAAGGACTCCGCCGACGGCAACTGCCAGGTGGCTCGCTCCGAGGACGGTGGACGCAGCTGGGAGGTCATCTGTGAGGGTTTCGACAATAGTCCGGAGGGAGTTCCCGGCGAAATTCACAGCGCCAACCTGGCGCAGAGCAATGATGGCTCACTACTCGCCTTCCTTACTTGGATCGACCAGCGTTCCAATGAGCCTCGGATGTACGCTCCCGAAACGGACGTCCCAAAGCTGCGCAGACTCATTGGAGCAACTTCACGCGACGAGGGCCGCACCTGGTCCGAGGCCAGTGTTCTGGATACAGATTTTCTGTCGCGGCCGGTACTCTCAGGCCCGGCTCTGCGCCTTCCAGGGAAGGGGTGGCTTCTACCGGTCGAGAACTACGCCCCAGAACAAGTAGGAGGCCCTAGCGTGCACAGCGCTCACGCCCTGTTAAGCGGTGAAGGCAGGAGCATTGATCAGGTGCTCACCGTGGCCCGTCATTCCGAGGATGTCCTCTATTATTGGGACCAACGCCAGGCCCTGTGTCCGCATGGGCAGCGGCTCGTCAGCTTGTTCTGGACCTACGACCGAAAGCGCGAACAGGATGTCGACATTCACATCTCTTGGGCGAATCCGGAGTCACTGTCATGGGGAACTCCGATCAGCACGGGACTTCAGGGACAGATCGCGGCGCCGATCCCCCTGCCGGATAATCGCTTGCTGGCATTCTATGTTCTCCGGGAGCGACCGGGCTCGCTCCGTCTGATGACTTCGCCGGACGGAGGAGAAACCTGGGACCAAAGCAATGAGTTGGTGGTCTACCAGCAAGAGACCAACCGGCACAGGGGAGGCCCCCGAAGCTATGCTAAGGCCTGGAAACAGATGAGCCAGTGGACATTCGGCCACCCAGCGGCGGTAGCCCTGAGCGAAAAGGTGTTGCTGGTCGCCTACTATGCCGGCAGGGAGGAACGCTGTCTAAACGCTCGATGGGCGCGCATCCAAATCTGATCGACCGCCATCAAAGGCGAATAAAATCGATACTTGGCGCCAAAAGCGTGATAGGATGCCCCGCAGTCTCCGGAGAATCCACGATGAACATCCTTCTTTATAGCCCGGATAACGAAGTCACCATCAATTACATGCCACACCTCTGGATGTTCGTACTCCAGGCTGTGACACCGCCCGAGCACCGGGTATTCCTCATCAACGGGAACGCCCAACCCATGACCGAGAAGGAGATCGCCAGGTTCATCCGTGCAAACGACATCGAACTGGCCGGCATCGGCGCCATGACCCGCATGGCGGAGCCTGGCGTCGCTCCTATGAGCCTAAAGCCATCGCCAAAGCCCTGCGTAAGATCGAAGACCGACCGTTCCAGGAGCGCGTCGTCATGTTTTTTGCCCTGCTCATCTTTCGAGGGATCTATTTTCCCCAGTTCACCAAACGCCAATGGTCGGGGCTTCTCTGGAGTAATCGGGCCAGCCTGATGCGTATTCTGAAGGAAGCCTACCAGGCCTACCGGCGCAGGAACGAGAAGGACGATCCTCCTCAGATCGCGTTGTCGGTTCCAGAGACTTCCGTCGCAGTCGAGCGTCGCCTCGGCGCCTGATCCCAACCTGTGCCCTCGCCTCTTCCTCAGGGAATGTGTCATGAATGACGTGAAATCAGTCGACACAGCCGTCCAAAGCCGTGAGCTGCGGCTCGTTTCCGCTCTACTGTTGTTCTTCTCCTTGTTAACAGGAGTCCCTCTACTGGGACAGGGGGCAGGGACTGATGTTCCCGGTCTGCTGGAACGGCCCCTTCTGGTTGACATCGGATCCAATCGGGAGCTTTTCGTCGACCGCCATCTGATCGATCAGCTGAAGGGGACGCGTCTTAAGTTGCACCATCCCCGTCCTGCCGAGGTTGTGATCAAGACGGATCGACCCTGGGAGGGGGAAATGGGGTTCGGCCAGACCGTCATTCTGCATGACGGCCGGTATCTGATGTACTACCAGGCCAGCAACAGGGTCTGCTACGCCGAGAGCCGTGATGGGATTGCTTGGACCAAGCCTGCGCTGGGGATCATCGACGTCGATGGAAGCCGGGCAAACAATCTGGTGGGAACATCAGCGGGGGCATACCTGTACCCTCATGAGACGGAACCCGCTGCCAGGATGTTTCTCGATACCCGGCCTGGAGTCCCTCCGACTGAGCGGCTAAAGGCGATCACGCTGAACGAAGGCGAGAAGGCCAATCCCTCCGAAGAGGAGCTTGCTCGCAAGTTCTCGCTGAACGATCGCGGTCTCTGGCAGGGCACACCTACCGATGTCATCCCCTGGGTCTCGGCGGACGGAAAGACCTGGAAGAGGCTTGGAGACAAGCCGATGTTCCGAAATAACGTCTATGGCACGCTGGACGGGGACTTTTCACTCTTCTGGTCGGAGACCGAGGAACAGTATGTGATGTACACCCGCTACCACACCTCTCCCAATCGCTCCGTGGGTAGGCGATCCATCGCCCGGCTGACGGCACCCGATCTGTTCCACTGGTCCGAATTCCAGCCGATGAGTTTCGGGGACGATGGGATCATCCCCGAGAACCACCTCTACATCAACCTGACGCTTCCTTACTTCCGGGCTCCCCAGATCTATCTGGCCTTTCCCGCGCGTCTGATGGAAGGACGCCAGGCCCTCACAGAAAAGCAAGCCAGGGAGGCGGGCATTCCTGAGGGGCGGGAAATCGACTGCTCGGAGACGGTCCTTATGACCACTCGTGGCAAGGGCACCCGCTATGACATAACTTTCCGGGAGGGCTTCATTCGTCCCGGTCTGGGAGCGCGTCACTGGAAGACCCGAACTACCTATGCGCTCCGGGGAGTTGTCCCCACGGGTGAGGACGAGATCTCCATGTATGTTACGCGTGAGGCCGGCACCGACTCCTGGCATATTCGCCGCTATGCGTTGCGAGTGGACGGTTTCGCTTCGGTGAACGCTCTCTACAACGGCGGTGAGATGGTCTCCCGGCTTCTCACCTTCTCCGGCAGCAAGCTGGTGCTGAACTACTCGACCTCGGCCGCCGGCAGCGTCCGGGTCGAGATCCAGGGTCCCTCAGGCGAGGCGATTCCCGGCTATGCCCTTGAAGATGCGCAAGAGATTGTTGGCGACGAGATCGAGCGGTTGGTAGCCTGGGAGGCTGGCTCGGATGTATCCGCTCTAGCCGGAAAGCCCGTACGTCTGCGCTTCGTCATGAAGGATGCTGACCTCTATTCTCTCCGCTTTCGTTAGACTGCAATAGCGCCCAGGCATCTCCGATCGAGGGGCCCGTCACTCCAGAACATGCTCAGCGCCACCACCAGCCAGGGCATCCTCCGCCCCGCCAGGAAGTACTCCTCGGTGGAAGTCTGCCGGCGGGCGAACCAGAACCCGACGCCCAGCATCAAGGCCAGGTAGGAAAAGAGGATCAAGTAGTTGAGTGTTCCGAAGCTGAATTGAGATTCCATGAGTCTCCGGGCTTAGTAAGGACGTAGGTCTACAACCTGACCCTGGGTCAGGGGATGGGCAAGAAAGCGCTGGGTCGCCTCGGGGCCGAATCGGTCGGGCGCATAGAGATCCACGTTGATGCTGGTCTTCCCATCGGCCACGAACTCGGCTAGAAGCCGGCCAGAAATGGGATTATAGGCAAAACCATTGGAGTGGAAACAGGCAGCCACGTATAAACCCGGCACCTGTTTCACTGGTCCCAGAATAGGCTCGTAGTCTCCCGAGTAGGAAAGCAGTCCCATTCTGGTCTCCTCCCACGCGACCTGCTTCAGGCAGGGAAGGACAGGCTCCACTTGCTGCCGCAATTCCTGTTGTACTGTTTCCTGCACCGTTACCTCTGACATGTGGAACTCGGCAGAGCCGACAGCGTACTCCCTTCGCTCCGGGGTGCTCATCCCGGCCAGAATCCTGCTGCCGTCGGCGGGGCGGAAATAGGTTTCACCCCAACCCGCGGCCGGAATCTCAACCGGAGCCGCGAGCGGCTGAGTGACGTAACGCTGGTGGACGAAGGCCTTGATCGGGAGCTCGAGGTTCAGCTGCTGGAGCAGTTGCAGCGTCCAGACGTGAACCGTGGATACCACCGCATCTGCTTCCAGGTCTCCCTGTGTGGTTCGAACACCTGATACCCTTCCACCCTGACTCAAGAAGCCGGTGACCTGCTGCCGCTCTCGTATTTCGACGCCCAGCTGGCGGTTCCTTGCAGCCAGAGCAGGAATGTACCGATCCGGCTCGCTGTAACCTCCACCTGGATCGAAGAGTCCCGTGGTCTCGCCTGCCGGCTGAAGTGAAGGCCACCTGCTTCGGATCTCGTCTGCGGTCAGAAACTGGTAGGGCATGCCCAACTCATCGTAGAGCCGGCACTGCTTCTCCCAGTGTGCCCGAGAACCGGATTCCAGGAACATCAGATAACCCACCCGTTGGTACGCGTAACCGTCCAATTCCTGTGAAAGCTCGCGGTAGATCTTGAACGCTTCGGCCCGGGTCAGCACGCCTTCTCGGTGCCAGCTGAAAATGTTGGCAATGCCTGCGGCCCGGCTGCTGGCTCCATCGCCAACCGGACCCTTATCCAACAGGATCACCCTGCCGAATCTCCGCTTGGCGAGATGGTAAGCCGTGCTCAGACCAACTACACCTCCGCCAACAATAATGGTCGTGGCCACGTTCAATGTCCTTTGGGAGGATCCTGTCCGCGGGATCTAATCCCGGTAGTCGATCAACAGCTCGACTCCCTGGATCCTGATGGGGTCCTGGCGAGAAGCGGGACGGCTGCCAAGCGTCACAGCCAACAGGTTGTAGCCCTGCTCGGGGACCACGTCTTCAAAGCGAAGCACTCCTTCATCGAACGCTCCCCTCAGCCGCTGACCGTTCAGCTCCACTCTCAAATCGTCATCCCAACGGTCGTATCCTTCGAGCGCCAGGAGCAGCGAAGCCGATTCAAGAACGCCATCCTTCTGGGCTGCCTCTACGTCGTCTCCAACGGTGAAGCTCAACTCCTTGGTCTGGTTGGACTCGGTGATTTCGGTAGGCAGCTGCATCTCGCCACCCGCTTCCGCAGTCCGGCCTCCCATGTCCCGAGTGACATAGTAATGCTTGTCTTTTCGGCCAATCTTCTCCGGGTCGCCGATCTCCCTCAGAGCCTGCAACTCGCTGGGGCTGAACAGCGTTCCGGGTTTTCCCTTGCCGCTGGCATGAGCGTCGTAGTTGAAAAGGTGAATACTGCTGACCCCTTCCTGCCAGGCGGCCGCGGCGGCCGCGCGCATCATTTCAACCGAGGCACGACCAGTCTTCTTCCCGGTATAGTCTCGGACATAGAGGTCGGACAGTCCCCCCGAGATCTCCACCTTCGTCCCTTTTGCCAGCACCACGAAGCTGGCCCAGTCGCTGCTCATGTCCAGATAGCCACGCGTGGCCGGAGAGAGAATGTCCACCAACTCCTCACGAATCCAGGTCTTGACGTCGAATCCGATTTCCTCACACATATCAATACTGGGCGGGACTCGAACCAGAAGTGTCAACTTTTTCCCTTTTTGCTCTCCGATCTGATTCATCCGGCTTCGGACCTGGCGCACGAACTCTGTCATAAGAGGCATGCCGGCGGCTTCCTCTCCTCCCTTGAAGTAGTAGGGATGGCTCAGGAAGTCCAGCTCGAATCCGTCGATGTCATAGTTGGTGCATACCTCCTCGATGATCGCCAGCTTGCGATTGCGGACCTCCTCCAGAGCGTAGTTCATGGCCCAGGACTCGCCGTGGGACGGTTTCCCGGGGCGCGCGACGCGGCTCAGATATCGATCCGGAACCTCCCTGCCCAGTCGGATATGGGGACGTTCCCGCTCCCATTGGCTCCGCAGAGAAGGCCAGCGCTCGACCCAGTCCTTATGGATATCGTTCATCCGCAGGCTGGGCCAGAACTGCATTCCGGCTTCATGGCTGCGCCGTGCCCAGATCTCCAGGGGGTCTTTGCCGTCTTCCAGTAGACCATCCACATTCTGAGCCCAACGACGCATCCCTGGATTGTTCTTGAAGTCCGTTTTGTGATCCTCGCTGATGGGCTTGGCGTAGACTTCCGTCACCTTGGTCGGGTAGAGCATCTGCTCATCGCTCCACTGGATGCACTCGATGAAGACGTCCACCTGGGTGCCCTCGATCTCGTTCACCGCCCGATTGAGCTGCTCGGGAGTAATGGGCGGCTCATGGGCCATAAGGGCGGCGTCTCCGCCATCACTATTGAGCAGAATCCTCAGCTTCCCCGGCTGGCTCTGTGACTTCTCGGCGGGCGGGTCGGTCGGTGGTTTCTCCGTAGCGCAACTGGCCCACAACATAAGGGAAGTAAGAAGCAGGCCCAATCTGGGGGAAGTAGGGTTCATTCTGGTTCTCCTTTTGGGGGGTACCCGGAGAGGAGGTAACCCACGGCGCAGAGTATACGTCCCGGGCAACGGCAACACTAGCAGAAGTAGGGCAACTCACACTTGAATATCGGCACCTAAACCCATTCCCCCCTTGCCCGACGCGTCAGCCGGAACTCAACTACCCCTCGCGGAACCAGGATTCGGGGACCCGCTTCAGCTTGATCCGCCGGGTCCGTAGTCCCTCCCTGAAGCTGTCGGCCTGATACGTCATGAAGATCTGTCCCTGGGCGAAGGCCAGAGAGGGATAGTGATGCATCGTGAATCCATCGGGATGAGTTCCGGCATTCGGATTCACCCGGATGTGAGCCAACGGCGGCGGAGAGATCTGTCCGGCCTCGGGCAGTCCCGGGCTTGATTCCACCGTCTTGAAATTGCTCCAGCTCCTCGCCTCATTGCTGGACAGGGCAACCGAGAGGCGGCTGCGATAGTAGCCGGCACGAATCTCCTGGCCCGAGGTCTGGTTCCAGATCAGGTCTCCGGAGGAGCGAAGTCGATCCAGATCGCAAGGGACGTCGCCGCTGGAAAGCTGGGTCGGCGTCGCCGCTCGCCAGTTCTTTCCCTCGTTCCCGGAGATACTCTGGAAGAAACGGCCGACTTCAATTCGCTCTCTTGACCCCTACTCAAAGGCCCGATACACTCCGTCCGCGAAGACAAATCCTAATCAGCTTGTTGGTTCGATACTCGGGCTAAGTGAGGCCAATGCCCAAGGCGATCAGTCACACAGTCAAGCGACGGGGGAAGAGCTCTGGGGATGGGGACGTGGAGATTCCTGTTGCCGAGGACCTTGTCACGGTCCCAGGCATACCCGTGCGCGAGAAAGACGTCTCGTATTACAGCAGGGTGTATCCCCTGGAAGCCCAGTTCCTCGAGAAGTCCGCGGATCGGGAATGGGAATGGAGTGTCTGGAGTGATGAGCTGACCGAGTTCCACAAGGAGCACCACGAAAGAAACCGTTCTTTCGTCCACGGTTCTAGGTCGCGGCTCTCTCAAGTATTGCCTTCTCCATGGTTTTCTAACCGATCAAGTGTCGGGTCAGAGGCGCTCCCAGCCGTGCTGGTCCCATTCGAGAAACGTAGCAGTGGTCTCCAGGCCGCCGTCCCGAGCCAAAGGCTCAAAGGAAGGAGACTTCGGCCTGGAGACCAAAGCTACGCGTGGACACTCCCCCGCGACTTGCGGTCATGCCCGATTCGAAATAGCATTCATCAACAGAGCTTCATCCTGAAGACTTAGAGGAGCACGAACAGGGACGGCGATGGGACGACGACGCGGTGCCAGCCTCTGGCATGGGTGCATTTTTCTCCTGCTCTGCTTTTGGTGTCCCCAGCTTTCGGCGGCCGCGGATCGGGGGACGGTGGTGGTGGATCACCGCGTCTTTCCCGGTCTCCACGAGATGGATGGACATTGGTCGGCCCTGATGGAAGCCAGCGATGGCAAGGTCTACGTAGGGCTGGCCCTGCATGGAGGCGATGGTCATCTCGTCTACTACGACCCGGAATCGGACCTCATGACGGACGTGGGGAACCTGACTCGCTTGGTCGGTGAAACCCTGCAGCGGCAAGGACCTCAATCCAAGATCCACACGCGCTTCGGCGAGGGCGCAGATGGGCGTATCTACTTCGGTACCCATGCCGGCCACTGGTGGGATTACGCCCGCTTCGGCACCAAGGAGGGCTATTCGGGTGGCCACTGGATGGCTTTCGATCCCGCCAGCGGGCAGGTGGAAGATCTAGGTTTGGCTATCGCTCACGACGGAATCGTTACCGGAGCCTACGATCCTGTCCATCACCGCCTCTATGGAATTTCCTATCCGAGAGCCCATTTCATCTACCACGACGTTGCCGGCCGCCGCAGCGTGGACAAGGGCCGGATCAACAACTTCGATTCCGTCTGCCGCACGCTGGGTGTGGACGACCGAGGCAGAGTTTACGGCAGCTTCGGCAGGGGACAGATTTTCCGCTACGATCCCCAGTCCGACGCCCTGACTGAGCTCTCCCTCCAGCTTCCTATCAGGGAGAAGGGCATCTCCCTGGGACGCGACTACCAGAAGTCGGAGAGCGCCTGGCGAGTTGTGGTCTGGCACCCCGACCGCAAGGTCTTCTATGGTGTGGAGGAAAGCGCCTCCATCCTATTCTCCTTCGATCCCAATCAGGAAGGCGCGGGCGCAGTTCGGCGCCTGCGGCAGATTTCCCAAGCCGGTTTCCAGGATCGACGGGACGTACCCTACGCCACCCTGAGCCTCAGCACCGGTCCCGGTGGACTCCTCTACTACGGGGCTGCCGGAAAGGAGTTCGACTATTCGGGAAGTACCGGACCGGCGGCATCCCATCTGATCACCTATGACCTGGAGAAGGGCGAGATGCAGGACTGGGGAGCGCTGACCCTGCGTGACGGGCGTCGCGTCTTGGGAACCAACGCTGCACACTCGGGTCCCAGCGGCAATGTCTATCTGGTCGGAGCGATTGAGGTGAAGCCGGAGCCAGGGGAGCCCTTGAAGTCGGGAGGCAAGATAGGCGAGACGCCTTTCCGTCTGGCCCTTCTTATCTACCGACCTGAATAGAAGAATGCCTTATCCAGCTCGAATTGCAGGCTCGGTGTCTCGTCCTCTGCTCTTCCGATGGCATCGGCTCGTCTTGCTGGGAGGCGTCGTTCTTCTGTTGCTAGGACGCCTGAGTGCCCAGCGGCCGGCCAGCCATGACCGGGTGGTCGTGATCCAGACACGCATCGACCTTCGAGAGCTGGGCTATCCCCCACTGGACGTCATTCCGGCTGGCGAGTCGGCCATCCGCTCCCTGGCAGCGGACCCGGGCCGCCGCATTTATGGGGCTACCAGCGGCGCCCACAGCCATCTCTTCGTCGTGGATTTTCAGGAAGGAAACGTGAGACCCCTGGGCAGGGTGGGAGAGGGCACGACCATACACCACTCTCTGGTCGTGGATGACCAGGGGAAGGTGTACCTGGGGACTTCAGCCGGTGTCGACAATAATGGAGCTGGCTACCAGGGCTATCCGGGAGGTCATCTGCTCCGCTACGATCCTGCTACTGATAGCTCCACCGACATCCGTGTCGAGAGTCCCTGTCCGGTGGACGATCTCGGCATTCCGGTTCCAGGAGAGGGAATCTACGCTCTTACCATCGACCAGGAGCTTCAGCTGATCTACGGCCTCACCTATCCCGGTGGCCATTTCTTCAGTTACGGGATCGCTGCGGCGCGCCTCCAGGTCCACGGACGGGTTGCGGAGAACCCGATTCCCGGGGAGCGATTCGAAAACGAATTGAATATCGGTCGGGCCCTGACTCTGGACAGTGAAGGAAACGTCTTCACCACGGGAGAGGGTGGAGCCGTGGTTCGATTCCAGCTGGAGAGCCAAGAACTGCAGCGTTTGAGAATCCTGGCTCCGACGGCTCCGGGACGGGAGACATATAATCGCGTGGACAGCTGGGCGAATAGTGGTGAGAAGATCCTCTACGGCGGCACCTCTGACGGCTACTTGTTTCGGCTGGAGCCATCCGATTTGACCGTCGAGAACCTGGGTAAGCCGCTGAACCAGTACCGCATCCGTGGACTGGTTCAGACGGCAAAGGGCGGGATCCTCTACGGGATCGGCGGGGATGATGAGGAGATGGCCAGACTCTTTTCCTACGATCCTGCCTCGGGCGCCTACCGGATCCTGGGGATGATCGACGTAAACCGCCGCCCCTACTATTCCTGGCACGGATACGTCTTCGATTCGATGGTCCTGGGACAGGATGGAACCCTGTATCTGGGGCAGGCCGAGCGGAAGTCGAAGCTATACCTGTTCTATCCTTACTAGATGATCGATTCCGAAATAGCATGGCAATTGCAACGAGTTGCGCACCCGAGTACGAAATCAGCCTCGCTTCTGAGCAGACGAGCGCCTCAGCCGCGCTGGATCATTCAGGAGGGAACTTCATCTCGATAGAGGGAGGGAAGCAGGGTTGCCCGGCTCCCCTCCCTCCGAACCGCACGTGCGGTTCTGGAGAGTAGCAGCGGGAATCCCCTTTCGGGTACGTCCCGCCGCCCTCGCAGAACCGGACTTGGTGCGTTACACCATCCGGCTCCCGGCCGGAGTCATCCACCGGGGTTTCCCTCGGTGTGAAACGAATCAGTCGTGTGGTCATGGTCTTAATCCGCTCAGTGTCGGGCCATGTTTCTCCGACTCGTTCTCTCCAACCGACACCCCTTCACTCCGTCCGCATTACCGGACCTCATCGCTACTATGGGTGTCTCCGACTTCCGCCAGACTCCGCCCTCTTCCTCGCTGTTTAGGCTTGTCCGAGGGTGCGCACCCTCGGGTGCGCCACCTGACGGATCTCCCTGGTTACCACGCATTCTCCTTGTAAGGCTCGACGCGACCTCAGATCCCGGGCTGTCCGTTGACACTCGCCCTACCGCGTCAACGGGTGTTGCCTGCTGGGTGCGAGAACCCATCGACCAGATCCAACGATGCCGTTTTCGGGACTCCACGTCTTCAGGGTCAGCATCACCTGTTACCTTTGCACCTCGCCTCCTTTCGTACCTACGCATCAAGCGCCCTGTTACCAGGACACCTGCAAGGCTCGATACCAGGCCTGTGGCTAGCAGTTACCTGGGTGGGATTCGCACCCACTAGAATACGCGGCCTTGCCAGGCCGCAACCCCGCATACGGCTCTCCGGTCAGTAGGTTCCTGTGGATTGGATGAAACGAATATGGGCGTCATTCAGGCTCGTGAACCCATGATCCGTAAAGAAGGCGTCGGGCCAACGGCCCTTTCCTCCTCTCACTTTCTCTTCCAAGAGTGTCTCCAACATGCGATCCGTCCAAACCGCACGATGAGCCCACTGCTCAATGCCAGGGGGCTCTCCAGCCGGGGTAGCCGAGATCGGCACTGGGACCGGGATGTAGTCCCGCCCTTGGGCGGTCTTACGTTTCTGCGATTCGGTCATCTCACATCTACCTCCCTGCTCCCCTTCGCTCCACCGCGTTTTGCTGCACGGCTTCCCCGCTACTATGAGAGCTCTGACTTCTGCCGAGCCGCTTCATCCGACCTCACCGGTATCGCCAAGTTCGCTCCCTTTCGGCAGGCGATACTCCGCCGCGGGCCTGGGCCTTTGCTCACGTAGCGTCCCCCACTGCGAGTGCTCACGATGGGTCGTCCACGTCCTTCACCCGACAGATCTCCCTGCTTATCTCGTTTGACCTTCCAACCTCTCCATCTCCAACCACCGCATTGCCATTTCGTCACGGTCGCTTTTCCACGTTACTTCACCGCCGTGACTTGCCGCGTCTCTCCCCCCGGGCAGACCGTTCAGGTCGCTACGAGGGCCGTCGCGCGGTCAAGGGTTCGGACATTGCCAGGTGCCTCCCCGACAGGCTTGGCCGAATCGAGTTCACTTGCGTTACGGATTGGTCGTTCGTCTCAGGTTGCTCCCCACCCTTCCTCACGGAAACGCAGTTACCACTGTCGACTTCAGGCCGGTAACGTTAGCCTGGAAGGGACTTTCACCCTTCTGGTCAAACGCCTTCACAGGCGCACTGGCGGTGGCCTCCAGGCCGCCGTATTCTTCGTTCGAGCCTCTGGCTCGAAGCACGGCGGTCTGGAGACCACCGCCACTGGGGCTGTTTGCCTTGTGTATAATTTCCTAGCGAGACGAGGCCAAACAAGACAGGCCGAAACTGGATCGTAACCAATGTGTGCGGACGCTGAAGTTTCCTCATCCTGCTTTGCCGCTGAACGGGTCGTCGAGGACCGATTGGACTCCGCGACCAACGTGCTGGCCGCGAGTCAGCAGCACCGCTGGCGACTGCTGGACGATTCGCTCTGGACCCTACGGCAGCACTCGGAAAAGCCGGATCCCGCTCTCGCTGTCTTGAGGACCCTCTTCGATCAGCCTCGATGGGTTGATCCCAGCTACCTCTACGATGATCGGGGCTCTGACTTGTTCGAAGAGATCAGCCAGTTGCCCGAATACTACCTGACCCGGTTGGAGGATGGCATCCTGGAGCAAGAGGCAGCGAATATTGTGGCCGCGGCGCCGCGGGGGGTGACAGGGATTTCCTGCCTCACTGCCCGCATGGAGAACAATTCCCGGAAAGCGCCGGCGCTGAGTTCCAGGTCAACTCGTACACCACGAACGACCAGAGCGATCCGGCGGTGGCAACGGACAGCAGTGGCAACTTCGTCGTGGTGTGGCACAGCGACGGTCCAGGTGGTGGCGGCTCGGATACGTCAGATGACAGCGTCCAGGGGCAGCGCTACGACAGCAGCGGGAGTGCTGTGGGCGCTGAGTTTCAGGTCAACTCCTTCACCACGAGCGATCAGACCTATTCGGAGGTGGCGACCGATAGCAGTGGTAACTTCTTGGTGGTGTGGCGAAGCGAGGGATCCTCCAGCTCCGATTCGTCCGGGCTCAGCCCCGTTAGCGGTCGTTCATTCGTCGTTGCCGTGGAGAATCTGGATGGCGGCTTCTAGGCGAAAGCAGCCGGTCAGGGGCGCTCTATTCTGACACTGTTTGTACGGTCAGATCTGGGCTATTACACCTCATCTTCACATCCAAACAGAACTGCTTACTCGGCCATCTAGTCCAATCCCTTGGCTGGAGTTGGGTTGGCGCGGTTACAGTTTCGGTTACATTTGCCAGCTTTCAGGGGTCTTTGCGAGGTAAGGGTCGCTGCAAGTCGTTGAAAAGAGTGGTACGCCCGGCAGGATTCGAACCTGCGACCTACGGATTAGAAGTCCGTTGCACCACCTTTACCAAAACCTATCAAATGCTACCAAATCAAGCATTTAGACTGGGATTCAGGGCAGGTCGGATTACCAATGATTACCAGATCTTACCATCTCAACCGGAAACAAAACGGAAACATCGAATCGGGCGCCGAGCTCTCGGAGTTGCTTCCTCACCTGAGTGAGGTGGCGGACGAGATCGCCATCGTCAAGTCGCTGCACGGCGATCAGTTCAATCATGCACCCGCCCAGATCTTCATGAACTCCGGCCACCACCTGATCGGCCGGCCCAGCATGGGCTCCTGGCTGACTTATGGGCTGGGGAGCGAAAGCAGCGACCTGCCCGGCTTCGTGGTGCTTCAATCGGGGCCGGTGCAGGTCTTCGCGGGAAATGCCTGTTGGAGCGGCGGCTTTCTGCCCACCAGCTATCAGGGGGTGGAGTTTCGCTCCCAGGGGGATCCCGTGCTTTTCGTTTCCAGTCCCGAGTGGAGGAGTCGAAAAGCCACGCGGCGCTCCCTGGATGCCCTGAAGAGCCTGAACCAGAAGCGCTTCGAGACGATGGGAGATCCGGCGATTTTGGGTCGCATTGGCTCCTACGAGCTGGCCTACCGGATGCAGACGAGCGTGCCCGAGCTGATGCAGATCGAGCAGGAGCCGGAGCCCATCCATCGCCTCTACGGGACTGCCCCCGGCGAGATCTGCTTTGCCAACAATTGCCTCCTGGCACGTCGGCTGGTAGAGCGGGGGGTACGATTCGTCCAGCTCTACCACCACGGATGGGACCACCACGGCTCGGCGGCAGCCGGATCCATCATCGGAGACAAGGGACTCCTCAAGCGCTGCCGGGAGACTGACCAGGCGGCCGCGGCCCTGATCAAGGATCTGAAGGACCGGGGCCTGCTGGACGAGACGTTGGTGGTCTGGGGCGGCGAGTTCGGTCGCACCCCCATGAACCAGAATCCGGGAAAATATCCGGGCCGCGATCACCATCCTTACGCTTTCACCATGTGGCTGGCAGGTGGGGGGATCCAGCCTGGGATTACCCTCGGCAAGACCGACGAGCTGGGTTACAACATCGTGGAGGAGCCCATCCACATCCACGACCTGCACGCCACCGTCCTGCACCTGATGGGAGTGGACCACAGGCGCCTCGTCTACAAATTCCAGGGCCGGGAGTTTCGCCTGACCGATGTAGCCGGCAACGTAGTAGAGAAGCTCCTGGCTTGAAGCGATCAAACACCATTCGGAGAGCTGGAGTGAAAAAGGCAACGAGCCTGCTCCGCCCTCCCGCCCCAGGTTCCTTAATCCGAAATGCCGAGCGCTCCGGACAGGATCCCTATTTCGCCGAGAACAGCTAGCTTATGAAACCTGGTTCCTATCTCCTGTTCCTGTTTTCCCTGACTCTCCTGTTGATCCCTGCGGCGACGCCGTCCCGCCGAGCAGAGAAGGAGAGAGAGGGCGCCTTCTCGGGGGGGGGCACGTATTTCTCAAGGACGGTCGACGCCTTGCCTCAACACAGATCGAGAATTTGGCCTGGCTCGGGGTAAAACCGGAGTTCGACCGTCTCGCGCGGCTCGCCCAATTTTCCGTGCAATTGCTGCTGCGGAAAGGATCCGACAGAGCCGGCATTATGACCAGCGGATTACTTCGAAGCGGGATGCCGCGTTTTTCATTGATTGGATCGACCACCTCATCGACAAGGTTCGCAATAAGGGAGCTTTCTCGAGCCCCTCCCGCGGAGATGAAGTGATCGGCCTGTTCAAAAAAGGGCGGCAGGTATACAAGGAGATAGCGGCAGACTGACATCTCCTCAGGCGGGCGAACAGTGGGTGATCCTCCGCTTGCTTTTTCAAGCACGGAGGAGCTTGAATGGCGCTTTTCGTGACTCTCGCCCGGATTTCTCATCGCCAGTTTACTACGGCGCCGGAATCGGCAATTGCTGTCACGACAACTGTGCGCATCTGAGTCGCGGTATTGACGAGCTTCAGGCGTGCAATTGAAGACTCCGGCCGCGCCTCCGTCGGCCATCTGGGCTGAGTAGACTGTCTCCACAGTTGTGTCGGTGATCGCATTCAGATGGGATAGGAGTTTGCTTTTTTGGGAGGAGCAGCCAACCGTGGTGCGCGCCAAGCGCGAACGGCCGTCCATTGCGGGGAAATTCGACTCTTGGATACTCATAGCCGCCAGCCCTGTCTGGCTTTCATCGCCTCGCTCAATCGCCAGGAAACCAGGCGCAGAATGTTCATCTGGGCCCGGCAGCTGTGTCGGAGCGTCAGTGTGCCTGGGGTGGCGGTCCCGCGGCAGGATCCGTGCTCATTCCCCTCCAGTTGTCCGACCGGTGTTTGATGGTCTCCAGCCAGCGGGCATCCCGTTTTTGCCGGCTCAGCTGCCCGTCCGGATCCGGCAGCGTCATGGTATAGGAGTAGAGCTTGGCCTGTCTCAGATAAAAGCGGGCACTGATGCCACCCCGGTGAGCTTCTCGCAGCTGGAAGGGTGAGCGGTCCCCTTTCCAGCGGACCCTCTGATCCTTTCCGTTGGATCTGATGGGAATCGAGTCGCTCCGACGAAAGCCCTCGATCGCATCGCCGAAGGGAGTCACCAGCTCGACTTCGATGAGACCTCCCTCTGCGTCTGCGTTGACGAAGATCTCCTGGGGCGGGCCCCAGGGCTTGGAAAGAAGCCATCCCTCACGCCCCCCGGCGTCCAGAGAAACCCAATGGTCCTCTGGCATCCGAGCCAACATAACGGAGGCCACCTCCCGAACCCCTTTCTCCGGGTCATGGTGCCCCATCCAGTCCCACCAGTTATGGCTCCACTTCAGAGCCGTGTAGTAGATCCAGGTCTCGCCCCTGACGACGACGGGATGGAGGCCTACGTAGATGGCTCCCTGATCAGGATCTCCCGGCTTGCCGATGGGCACGATAGCGGACCGATCCGCAGGCCGATGCCAGCTCTGGCCGTCTCGGCTGTAGGCCAGCTGAACTTCCTCCTGCCCCATCTTGTCTCCGGGATAGCCCTCCGACTTGTGGTGGCTGCCGTAGGCCTCGCTGAGGGGATGTGCATACAGGACGTTCAAGGCACCCAGATAGAGGTTCTCGTATCGAAAGGGGGCCATGTAATAGGCGTTGGTTCGGACCGTCTTGGAATCGTGCTCGTCGCCGGGGACCAGGACCCTGCCCCGGTCTTTCCAGTTCACCAGGTCGTAGCTCTCGTACTGCGAGACGTCTCTCGGGGTGTTGGGTACCCGGCGCGTGAGGAGGACGTACTTGCGGCGATCCCGATCGTAGAAGAACCCCCAGGGAATGTCGCTCACTCCCCGCAGAACCGGGTTCACGTGCCGGGGCCGCTCCCAAACCAGCCCGTCCTGGGAGTAGGCCAAGCTCAGTGGGACATGAAACCGGGCCCAGTCGCCATCGCCGCCTCCGGTGCTGAAGATCATCTTGTAGCGCCGGGTGGCAACGTCGCTAGGGGTGTACCGTTCTTTCTGTAATTTGAGGAAGGTGAGCTAAAAGGATCAGAGGTCTGGGGCAGGATTTCTCCAAAAACTCAAGACAAGAGCAAGGAGGATCCGAATGACCCCAGACCCAGAACAGAGGCTACCACGAGAATTGTTGAAAGAACTGATCGAAGAAGGCAGCGACGCGTTTCGAGGAGTGTTGGAGAAACTGCTCAACACCGCCATGCAGATGGAACGAGAAGAGTTTCTGGGAGCTCGACGCTGGGAGCGGAGCGAGCAGCGTCGAGACCACGCCAACGGGTACAAGGCCAAGACGCTGTCAACTCGAGTGGGACAGCTTCAAATCCGGATTCCACAAGTACGTCACCTGGACTTCTATCCCCGATCCCTGGAGCGAGGGTGCCGCTCGGAGAAAGCCCTGAAGCTGGCCATCGCCGAGATGTACGTGATGGGCGTGTCGACGCGCAAGGTCACTGAGATTACCGAGCAGCTGTGCGGCACCGAGATCTCCGCCAGCCAGGTCTCAAGAATCTCCAAGCTGCTGGACGACGAACTCGAGCAGTTTCGCAACCGCCCTTTGGGCAGCTATCCAGTTGTGTACCTGGATGCCCACTACGAGAAGGTCCGTCGCCAGGGCAGCATTCAGGATGTGGCCGTCTTGAAAGCGACCGGAGTCAACTGCTGGGGCAAGCGGGAGGTGATTGGGGTCAGCTGCCGACTCAGCGAGGCGGAGGTCCACTGGCGAGAGTTTCTGCAGCAGCTTCAAAAGCGTGGTCTGGAGGGTGTGCAGCTGATTGTCAGCGATGACCACTCAGGACTACGAGCTGCCAGAAGAGCTGTCTTTCCTTCAGTGCCCTGGCAACGCTGTCAGTTTCACCTGAGCCAGAATGCTCAGCGATACGCCCGCCGATCCGACCAACGTGCCGCCATCGCCACTGACATTCGAGACATCTTCAATGCCCCGTCTGGAGACGAAGCTGAGGCGATGCTTCGGGCCAGAGTCGAGCAATACCACGACCGCAACCCGGAGCTGGCCGATTGGATGGAGACCAATCTGCCGGAAGGCTTTACGGTCTTTCGTTTTGCACGTTCTACCTGGCGGCGCATTCGCACCAACAACGGGCTGGAGAACCTAAACCGTCAGATTCGCCGGCGTACCCGGGTCGTCGGTATCTTTCCAAACACCGAGTCCGCACTACGACTCATCACCGCTGTCGTCGAGGAGATTCACGAAGACTGGCTGATCGGGAAACAGTACCTCAGCCTGGTCGATTTCAAACCACAGGAGAATCCGATCTCAGATCACTCTCAGTCAAATTACAGAAAAACAGTTGCTTAGCCACGTCGCTGGGATCCTGGATGATGGTACAGACAAAGGCTTGATCCATCTCAGGTGTGATGTAGTTGTTCTCCCGGCTTCCATTGATTTCCACCAGCCCCAGGATCGGCTTCTCCCAGTGGATCCCATTTCTGCTGGTGGCGTAGGCGAACTTTCGCCCGCCGTCCCAATATTCTCTCTCCGCTGGCCAGCGCATCGTGCAGTACCACATCTTGAACAGCTGCTCCTGCTCGTCGTATAGGACATTGACGAAGTTGAGCATCTCGTTCTTCGGATGCCAGGGCGCGTCCAGAGTGAGTACCGGCTCCGGGTGCTTGGTGGCGGCATTGACCCTTCGCAGCAGGTTATGGGTCTCGGTCAGGTGGGTGTCGTCGATCACCAGGAACTTGTAGCGGCAAGAGGCGGCCTCAGCTCCGAGGGCTTTCTCCTGATCGAGTGCAGCCCAGGCCAAAAGAATCGACAGCCAGAGAACTCCCCTTCGCCGGCTGAGGCGAATACGCAGCCAAGACCTTACCGAGTAGAATAGCAGCAACATCCTCTTCCTCCTATCTCTTATGCTGAGACCCAACCGCTCGCTTGCGCTTCAGGCTCCCTGAGTCCTCACGAGGGCGGAGTAGCCTGAAACCTGCACCTCGACCACAGACTGGCGAGCAGGCCTAAATCGTTCATGAGTTCCTCGCCGATGAAGTGTCAGGTAAGTGAGGGAAACACTTCTGCTTTTCGCTGCCAAGAACATCACTAGCAGTCATCACAGAAACCGTGACCGCAGCTATTCGTAGGAGTGAAGCAAGCAATGAAGTCATCTCCTACCGGCTGGTCGATGCACCCGGCGCCGGTCAGGGTGATTGTATCAGTCATGTTGACGGCGGGTCTGTTGACCGCGAAATGCGGAGGCAGAGTAAAAGTTCCTGGGATATTCTCGTTACCGTCGCAAGTGTTGCTTTGAGCGAGCGCTGGACCAGCAAAGCTCAGCCACAAAAGCAGAACCGAGAATCTAGGTTTGTACGGCGTAAGCAGCGGGGGCACTGAAATCCTTCCGGCCAGCGCTTTTCGAACAGGTACTTCAGGCACGCTTCTTCGCTGCTAAAGGCTCGTTGAAACTCCAGAAGAGACATCTCTTCGTACATCGCACACCTCCATATCTTCACCTTTTCTTTACCATCTGGAGGTGACTTTTCGGACCAAACTGGATAACCAATTTAAAAATTAACAAAAATCTGTTTGAGGTACAGCTCTTCACACCCACGGGGGCGGGGACCGGTCTACCCCTGGGGTGGTCTCGCAGTGGCAGGTTGTTACTGGGAGTGATACTCTCCAAGCAAAGTTGGGACACCGAGTTCCAATCGAAAAAAGGCAAGGGAGTGACACGTGAATATCAGCAAACAGGCTGTGGCTATTCTATGTTTCTTGTGGTTTACCGCGGGTCCCATTTTCTCTCAGGATTACGAATCCATTCACGGTGCCGTGATCTACGATCATGACCCTTCAACAAAACTAGGTGATGATGTTTTCGGAACACTCATCTCCGATCTGGAGAATGACTTTCCCGGCAGAAACTCCCATGGTGGGCCCGTATGCATGGAGTATCCCAACGGTCAGATTGTGGCGTTCAATACGAATACGAGTGACCATAATATTGATGGTTGGAGTGAGTATGCAGTGAGTCGCAATGGTGGCAAGAGCTGGGAGAGGTACAACAGGTTCCCGTACTCATTTGAAGCTTACCAGAGAGATCCCCATCGGCCAGCATGGGTTGAGGCGGGCCTTGTCACCCAAAAGGGAACAGTGGTTGTTTTCATTACTCATTTTATTAATGAACCAGAAGTAAAAGATAACCGCACTATGAGCGGCTTCATGAGGAGCTTCGACCATGGTGTCAGCTGGACAACATACGAGTCTGTCGACGGCACCTATATTGGTTATCCCGTTGCCACGGCGGTCGATGGGAGCACCAACTATGTCTTGTACGATGACTTTGGAGAAGGACACGTTCTATACGTCAGCACCGACAATGGACGATCTTGGAGAAAGCGGAGTACCCTCTCGCTTCAAAACGATACATGGTACGGGGCCCTGACCCTCATGAAGGATGGAGGGCTGCTGGCCGGGGCTTACCTCACTAAGGACGAAGACCACTTCTACTACTGCATCAGCACGGACCAGGGTCATACCTGGACCAAACAGCAGAAGGCCCACGTCGACAAAAAGATTCGCGACCCAGAACTGGCCTACTTGGGAGGACGATATTATCTTCACGGAAGATCAGGACACCACGGTGAGGGTCGCCATCGTTTTGTTCTCTATCAATCCGATGACGGGATCAATTGGCAGGATGGCATTATCGTCAGTGGAGACGCGAAGAAGCCCGACGGGTACAGCGCGAACTGCAGAATCAACACCTACGATGACGATGTCCCCGGGGAACTGATGGTGCTATACAGCATTATCTACAAGGGAAGAGACACCAACGAGTACGTCTTTTTCATCAAGCCGGAGTAGGTGGACGGCTCTTTCCAGTGGATTCCGGCCTGACGGACAGCCGATACACCTCCAAGCTTTAGGGGAGCCGATCTTCGCTGACACTCTGAATGTTGCTCCCTGCGAGGCTGGTCGTGTGCTTGAAACTGCCATCCTTGTCCTTGCTTCTCGAAAAGGCAACCCCTTCTTTTCGGCCACCACCTTTTCGTGGTCGCTTGACTCCTTGGTCTGTACGGAATGACTGCTCTGACCCCGTTAGCGGTCGTTCATTCGACGTTTCCAGAGAGAATCTGAGTGGCTGCTTCTAGGCGGAACCGGTCAGTCAGGTGTGGCCTGGTTTGTGGGGTCAGAATCTGGGCTATTACACCTTCATGGCCCTCGAATATGGCCCATTGAGAGAGCGGCTTGAGGCATACATTCTGGACCGCACCGCGAACCATCCAGCCCTGGTTCTGTGGCACAGGGACAACAGCATTGGCGAGCTGTTCGAGCGGCTCTATGACGAAGGGGCCGAGAGCGTGGAGCGGGAGATTGAGCGGCGGAGTATCGCGTGAGAGGTTCTCGGACTGGACGATCGCACGCACAGGATTTTAAGTCCTGATCAGAAATCGCCGAATCGTTAGGAAACGTTAGGAAAAACAACACGATAGCTGGGTTTTCCGCCAACCGAAAAGCCGAATCATTAGGAAAGATTAGGAAACGCAGTGGGAGACATTTGGGAGACAGTGGGATGGAGATTCCAAAGAGGTATATACCATCCAGCTTGGTCCGTCTGGGCAGCCCTCCACTCCACCTCCCTGGTTCCCGTTATCGCCTGGTTTGAAAGAGGGTAATTAAAGGAAATGCTACGGGAGGAACCGGAACGAATACAACTTCGTATCGCGCATGACGAAGCGGAGCTTGATTGCCTGGCCGGCCAGCGATTCGACGTTCGTATCGCCGTTCCAAGACGCCGCGACGCGGATGTAGTTGCCGTTGATCTCGTCGGCTTCGTCCAATGTAAAACCTTCGATCGGCATGCCCTCTTCGTCCAGGATTTCGACCTGCACCGTGCCGCCGGCTCCGGTGGCCAGGTTTAACTGCAGTTGCTTGCCCGTGTGCAGCAACGGTCGCGTGATCAATTCCCCGCCCGTGTAGGCTGCATTCGCCGAGAGGAACCCGTCCAGCCGCATCGTCGCCCGGGCGAAGCTCCATCTCCCTGAGTCCGCGTGGGAGGAATCACTTGTCGAGAAATAGACCCACAGCTCGTCACCCACGCGAAAGATCTTGCGTTCGGGATAGATCATGCCATGCCAGAACGTCCCTTTGGGACCGAGTCGGATGAACGGACGGCGCCGCGGTGTGCGGTGCCAGGTAATCCCGTCGCGACTGGTCGCCAGCTGTACGTCAAGGGTAGAAGGCCACTCCCGCGGATAGCCACTGGGGTTGCGGTCGGACATGTCGAACTTCCAATGGCTGTGGACCTGCAGCAGCGCCAGATAGGCACTCGGTGCCTCGGTGTATTTCGAGACATTGCCTTGGTAGAAGTCGACGCGGTAGATCTCGGGCGGCGAGTTGGCGCGGTCGATCGCATCCGGCGCGAGGACGGCGGCGGGTTCACCACTCCAATCGAGAAAATCATCGGAAACCATCCGAGCGACCATGCGCACGTTGCGCCGGTAATCGCGATCAACGCCCCCGTACTTCTTTTTGTAGTAGTCGGTCTGCGCCTGGTCCTTGGGCTTGATCCGCGGGTACGCCACGAATTGGCCGTACTGATCGTCCCAGAAGGCGGGGAACCCAGTGTCGCCCGACCAGGTCTTCACTTTTTCCGGCCGTACGAGTTTCCAGCGTATGCCGTCACCCGAGGTGAACGCGTACTTCCCGTCGGGCAGGCTGCTCCTACCCTCGTGCTCCGGTCCAAGACCCTTCTTCTTGAATGCTGTTGCCGTGCGACCCACCGGGGTGATCCGAACATAAGCCTTATAGCGCTGGGCGGGGTCCTTGGCACTGGGGTCAATGACAACCTCTGGTGTCGTGAACTGCTCGAAGGTGTAAGGAAAATCGTCGTTCGGGAATAGAATGTTGTTCTCACGTGAACCTTCCCATTCGGTCAGCCCCAGGTTCGGTTTGGTCCAGTGGATTCCGTCCCGGCTCTCGGCATAACACAGGATGGTGTGGTGTAATGACACGTCCTTCTGGCCGCGTGGATAGGCGAGGTAGTAGCAGCGAAACAGCTCGCCGTCCCTGAGCACGGCTCTTCCGTAATTGTCGGGCGTCTCCCAGGGTTTGTCCGCCGGCATCAGCTTTTGGTTGATGACCCTCATCGGATTCATGGCTATCTCGACGTGGGACATCGACTCGACCAGATAGTCATCCCGTCCGTCCTCCACCCAGGGGCCGAGGAATAGCTGCTTGTCCGAGCCGATCTGGATGAGTTGCCCAGCGGATACAGGGGATGTCGACCATGTCGCCATCGCCGCAAGGACAAAGAGTAAGGACGCCAGCACACGGGCGAGTTGCACGCCGCCACAACCCCAACGCATCAAGCCACGATGATCAGGAGAGCAGGACATTGTCTGGCGATCCATGTGTTGGAGGAATGGGAGGCTGAATGAAGCTAACACGGCTATGCCCTTGTTGCGAGCGGTTCTGGTTCGGGAGTATACCATGAGAGGCGTCGTCAATGTGTTTGCAGGCTATTTCAATTCTTCTCCAAGATCGAAGGGGAGCCTATCTATCGAATACTAGATCGTTGGGCCTGGAAGGGCAATCTTAGACGGAAAGATTGCACTTCAGCGACGGCACGATACCTGCAGGCTCCAAGCACTCGGACGCATTACGCTCTACCTGGAAACTGACAGCTCGTTTCGAAGCGCTGAAATAGAACGTCAGCTGTTCGCCGTTTGCGGTAGTTCGTTCGACGTTTCCACGGGAGGCTTGAACGTCCGCTCCTCGGGGCGAAAGCGGTCGTTCGTTCGACGTTTCCAGGAAAGATTTGACTGTCCGCTGTTAGGCGCAAGCGGCCGATCAAGGACGATCTACTCTGACACTGTTTGCACGGTCAGATCTCTGCTTTTCCACGTCCAGACTGGAGACCGATCCTGCGAACCATCAACACCCATGCAACTCGAAGAGCTGAGTTGGTGATTTGCCACGGGCCAACGTTGTCGACGGGTAGTGAGCCCGACGGCAACCTATCGACAACGTCACCCGGAAGGGAGTGCCTTCTACCAATGTTTGGAGGCCTACTGGGGGGAGTTCAAGGAGTCCTATCCCTATTTCTATGAAAAAGAGCATGGCCCCTGGCATTCTGTGGTCGAGCGAAGCGTCGAGCGGTTTCTGGAATGTGGAATCCTGCGCCACGGCTTCGCTCGCATCCACTGTCCCAGCTGTGAGCACGAATTTCTCCTGCAAGACGAGATATTTCTGGGTCATCCGGTAAATGGGGAGGTGGGGACGTGGTTGGCACCTTCCGGATCCCAAATCTGCTCCCCGTTCGCTTGTCCATATAGTCGGCTGCAGTAGCAGAGGCCGTGGGAACTGTGGAAAACTCCGAGCGACATCGAACCGGGCCAGCAAGCCCGTGATACGGAGTTTTCCAAGCGCTGTGCGAACGGTGGAAAAACAACTGCGAGCACTTGCCAGTTCTCCTCTAGAACTACTTGTTTTTCCACGGTTTGCATAGTGCGGCAGTTTCCATGGCCTGCCTTTGACTGGCGGCACCTCCCCATTTACCGGATGAACCATATTTCTGTCCTTCCTGTCAAGCCAAGCGGGTGGCCGCCTTCGTCGAGTGGGTCACCGATGAGGTCCTGGAGCCGGTCGATCACCGCCAGTATGTTTGGACCATCCCCCGGGTGCTGCGACCGGCCTTCCGGCGGGATCGCCGTCTACTGGGAGACCTGGCTCGATGTGCCTGGAAGACTCTACGCCAGTACTTTCAAGCCGCTCTCGGCAAGGAGTCGGTGCCCGGAGCCATCGTGGCCATCCAGAGCTACGGCGATACGCTCAATTTCCATCCGTTATGTGGAGCTCCACATAAGGGGTGACATGTGAAGCGTTGCGTTATGTGAAGTGATCGATCTGATTCACGCCAGAATCCTTTCGATCTCGCGCTTCGTGCCACCGGTCTCTGCTTGTACTCCACATAATTCTGGTGCATCACAGCCCTTTGGAGTCCCGCCTCTGGGACAGGAAAGGAGGTTGTCATGCCCTTGGAAGATCTATTTCGTAGTGGGGAGGCTTTGAAGCGTTTTCGAATGGCGCCACTGGGTGCGGAGATGGACCGCTTCGGCGAGTGGCTTCTCGAGCAAGGATACTGTCGCGACGTGGGACGCCGGCAAGTTCGGCAGGTGTCGCATTTCAATCGGTATCTTCGGCAAAGGGGACTCAAAGCGGCTCGGGAGGTGGACGAAGACCTCGCAGGACAGTTCGTCCGCCAGCATCTGCCGCGCTGCCGATGTGGAGGGGGACGGCGGCGCCAATACCGGGAGGTCCCGAGATCAGTTCGCTGCTTCTTGGCGTATCTGTGCGAGCGAGGTCTTGTCGTTTCTTTGCCCCCGCAGGTATTGCAGCCGCCCAGCCTTCTGGAGGAGTTTCTGCAGTACTTGAAGGGCGAACGCGGCCTGGCCCAGAGGACGATCGACCAACATCGCCGTTATCTGGTTCCTTTCCTGGAGGATCTGGGCGTCGATTCCGATCGGCAAGCATTGGCTCAACTGAGCCCGGAGCAGGTTCAAGCCGGCTTCGCTCACGGCACCGAAGGCCGGGGCAAGAGCCCCCGTCGACGCCTGCAAGGCATCTTACGGAACTTCTTCCGCTTTGCTCATCAGCAAGGCTACCTCCAGCGCGATCTGGCGCAAGCCGTGCCCCCGATCCGCAGCTACCAGCTCTCCCCTCTGCCTCGGGGTCTGTCCGACGAGCAAGCCCAGAAAGTGCTGGCGTGCATCGATCGCACGACTGCCGTAGGCCGGCGCGATTTTGCCCTCCTCCAACTGCTCTACACCTACGGCGTCCGAGGAGGTCAGATTCGCGCCCTCCGACTTCAAGACCTCCGCTGGAGAGAGCAGCAGATCCACTTTCCCGCCCACAAGGGAGGAAAGCCGGTGCGGGTGCCGCTGACCGAGGAGGCCGGCGAAGCCCTGCTGGAGTACCTTCGCCAGGGGCCCCCGCACACCGCTTACCCGGAAGTCTTCTTGACCGCAAAGGCCCCGATTCACCCGCTCACAAACGCGTCTACGGTTTCGGTGCTGGTGGCCTCTCGCCTACGCCAAGCCGGGATCCAGGGATCTCCCAAAGGGTCTCATGCCTTCCGTTTTGCCTTCGCCACCCGGATGCTCTCTCAGGGGCAATCCCTCAAGACCATCGCCGACCTGCTGGGCCATCGGCACCTCAACAGCAGCTTCATCTACACCAAAGTCGACTTGGCGAGGCTCCGAGACTTGCCCCTGCAATGGCCGGAGGAGGTGTAATCATGCCCCACCCTGATTTTGTCAGCACCCTCTCGCCGAGCGCCTATGCGCCTATGTCGAGTTTCGAACTCTGGGGGGTGTCGACGCGCACGCTCAGATCCGACTGCTGCGACCCTTCGACCGCTTCCTTCAGCAGCAAGGGTTTCAGGGACCGTGGCCCACGCGCGATCTCCTGCAGCGCTACCTCAGCACGCTCGAGCTCCTGCACCCCGGCTCGCGCGGAAACCGACTGGCCGTCGTGCGCCAGTTCTGCCGCTACCTGCGTCAGTTTGAACCCGAGGCCTACCTTCCCCCACGCCTTCGCTCCCTGGAGCGTCGGCCCCTACGGGTTCCCCATCTCTATACCGAAAGCCAGATCCAGGCCCTGCTGCAGGCCGCGCGCTGTTTGGGACCCTCGGGTTCTTTGCGACCCCAGACCTACTACGCTTTTTTCGGACTGCTGTACACCACCGGGCTGCGTTGCGGCGAGGCCTTTGCCTTGAACCTGGGCGACCTTGATCTGCCGCAGCGGTTGCTTTCCGTCCACCGGGGCAAGTTCGGCAAGTCCCGCCTCGTTCCCCTGTCGGCTTCCACCTCGAGGGTCCTCGAACGCTACCGCAAGCAGCGTTGCCGTGCCTATCCGCGAGGATCGGACCGTCCCCTGTTCGTCACCCTCACGGGGCACCGTCTGTATCATACCAACGCTGATTCTGCCCTCCGCCAATGCCTCCGCCGTTGCGCTCTGCGCGGGGGAAAAGGCTGCCCCGGGCCCCGTCTCCATGACCTGCGTCACAGCTATGCTTCGACGCGCCTTCTGGAGTGGTATCGCGAGGGCAAGGACCCGCAGGCGCTCTTACCGCTTCTGGCCACTTATCTGGGCCATGTGAGCGTCACCTCGACTCAAGTCTACCTCCGAGCCACGGCGGAGTTACTCGAGCAGGCCCAAGAGCGTTTCCGGGCGAACTTTCGCCAAAACATCTTGCCGAAGGGAGAAGCACCATGAACGCCACCCACCTGATCGCCCGTTTCGTCGAGGGATTTTTCCACGACTACCTCGCCGGACAAAGGGGGCTGAGTCGCAATACCATTGTCAGTTACCGGGACGCTCTGAAGCTCTTTCTCCGCTTCGCCCGTGAGCATCTGGGTAAACCCGTCGATAAGCTCACTGTCGAGGACATCGACCACCAGGTGGTCACGGCCTTTCTGGAGCACCTGGAAGTCTCCCGAGGCAACCGCCCCCAAACCCGCAACAACCGACTGGCCGCTCTGCATAGCTTCTTCCGCTATGTGGGCGAACAAGAGCCGCTACTCTTGGGCCGCTCTCAGCGCATCTGCGCCATTCCCCTGAAGCGGACCGAGCACAAAACCATTGACTATCTCGAGGATCAGGAGCTGCAGGCTCTGCTCGAGAGTGTTGATCAGACCTCGCGAAACGGTCGGCGAGACTATGCCCTGCTCCTGTTTCTGTACAACACCGGTGCCCGCGTTCAAGAAGCGGTCGACCTCCAGCGGACCGACTTACGTCTGGAGGCCCCGTTCCAGGTCCGCCTCACCGGCAAAGGCAACAAAGAGCGCGTCTGCCCACTCTGGCCTGAGACGGTTGCCGCCTTGCAGACCTATCTCGATCGCCGGGATGCCGATCCCGGCGACGTGCCTTCGGTCTTTGTCAATGCCCAGGGCCGGCCCATTACCCGTTTCGGGATTCGCTATATTGTGCGCCGACACGGAGCCCAAGCGGCACAGAGCTGTCCTTCGATCCAAGCCAAGCGCCTCAGTCCTCACCTGCTGAGACACTCGACGGCGATGCACCTTCTCCAGTCGGGCAACGATCTCAGTGTCGTCAAGGACTGGATGGGTCATGCGGATCTGAACACCACTCACGGCTACGTGGAGATCGACATGAAGATGAAACGCAAGGCTCTGGAGGCCGCTGAAGCCCCTCACGTCAAAACGCCGGCCAGCCGCCGTTCCAAATGGCTCCAGCCGGGCATCCTCCAATGGCTCGACGAACTCTCAAAGGAGGCCAGTATTATGTGCAGTACTGCACCGACCTCGGCTACCGCCAAAGGTTGACTGATGGGCATCGGAGCGATCTCAGGGAGGACCTACTTCACATAACACAACGCTTCACATGTCACCCCCACCTGCACTCGCTGGTCCCCGATGGTGCCTGGGATCGCTCTGGGACAGTTTCCCGGATTTCCTACCCCGATTCCCAGATCCTGACCCGGCTCTTCGCACACCACGTGCGCGAGATGTTGATCTCAAAACGTCGCTTGAGTCGGGACTTTGCCAACCGGCTGGCCAGTTGGCACCATTCGGGTTTTCACGTCTATTGCTCCCGTCCCGTGGACCAGGACGACAAGCCCGCTCTGGAGCGCCTGGCCGCCTACATCCTGCGTCCCAGCTTTGCCGCCTCCAGGTTGCACTTTGACGAGCAGCGGGGACAGATCGAATACCAGACGAAGCAGGGTCTCTCTCGCTCCATGGACGCGCTGGACTGGATCGCCCTGGTTACGTCGCACATCCCTGGCTCGAATGAGCAAATGATCCGTTACTATGGCCGTTACTCGAACGCCTCGCGTGGCAGGCGCAGACAAGCTCTGGCTCTCTGCGTTACGAGGAGCCAGCCCGATTGTGACGACCTCCATTCCCCCGCTGAGGCCTTCGGCGTCCGACGACGAGCCAACTGGGCTCGCCTCCTCAAGAACGTTTACGAAGTCGACCCCCTGACCTGTCCTCGATGCGCTCACCAAATGAGCATCCTGGCCTTCATCGAGGACCCTCGCGTCATCCTCCGCATCCTCCAGCACCTGGGTTCCTGGCAAAGGGCCCAGCGCTCTCCTCCTCCCCCACTCCTGGCCCACAAGCTGGAGGCCTTCCTGGCCACTCTCTCCCCCACCCAAGCGCAACAGGTTCGGGTCTCCACCGACTCCATCTTCTGGGACGATCTCCCCGTATTCGAGGACTGAGGAGCGAACCTCCCGCTGTCCTCTCCACTACCCGTGCGCCTGATTTCCCCTCTTCTTCCCGGTTTGACTCCCGGCCCAATTCTCCATCAGACGCTCCTCCCCTCACCCCGACGCTTCCGACCCCTCCACCTCCAGAATCTCCCCTCCAGAGACTCCAGTTCATCCCTTTTCTGGAGCCTCGCCGTTGGCACAACACCCCGCCTCAAAAAGCGATTTCCTATTGACATACGAGCGAGGTAGTTGTTTGGAGCCGCGTTGGCGTAAGCCTTGCGGATCCACTCCCTCTTGCCCATCAGGATGCCGCTACATTGTGGCCCGCGCAGATTCTTGCCGCCGCTGTAGGCGACCATGTCGCAACCCATCTTCACGAATTTGCTGAAGTTCTCGGCGGGCGGAATCTCCGCCGCGGCGTCGAGAATCAGCGGCAGATTGTGCTTGTGACTGAGTTCAAGATAGCGCTCCAACGAGACCTTGTGACCCATGCTGTTGTGACTCAGGACGAACGCCAGGGCAGCTGTGTTCTCGTTGATTGCCTCCGGGATATCAGGTTCGGTATCCACATTGACCAGCTTTACGCCCACCATGCTGAAGGCATGGTCAAAGGAACTGCGATGCGGCGTCTGGATCACGATCTCACTCTTCATTCCCGTGAGATCGGGTAGTTGTCGCATTTTCCTCTTGTCATCCCCTGCTGTCACCGCGCAGGTGGCGAGGCAGAGCGAGCAGGAGGCGCCGGCGGTCACAAAGGCGTCCTCGGCTCCGCTGAGTTCGGCAAGGCGCGCGCCGACTTTTTCCTGCAGTTCGTGGAGCATGACGAAGTTCGTCGAGGCATCCTCCATCGCTGCCTTGACTTCCGGAGGCATCAAGGTCCCGCCACGCGTCGTCAGCGTTCCTACGGCATTGATGAAGGTGCGCACACTTGAGCTACCTCTCCACCGCCTAAAGGCGGTGGATTCGACCTGCGACTAAAGTCGCCTAAAGCCCACGCCTCCGATCCAGGCACCTCGCTTGACCCCCTCCATCAGTCGGCTCGGCGACCACTTCGCCGATTCGTCGAGCAACCCTCACGCTAGCCGACTGCATTCCCTACGCACACCGGCTTGCTGGAGCAAGCCTCCTGAAGGCTTCGCCTAAAGGCGAGGGGGTTCACCCATCCCCGAGTGGGACCCTAAGCGTTGATACACACTGGCCGTCTTGAGATTCCGCGGCGGCGCTGCTGCTGCAGCGCTCGACGCAGCCGCCGGAAGCAGCCACGTGTTCTGGAAAAAGTTCCTACGAGAAAGGTTCTTCAAGAACTTCATTACTTTAGTTCCTAGATAGATCTGGCTAGATAGATCTGGCATCGTGTTGTCGTAAACAACAGCCCACTATTTGACCTGTCTTTCTACGCCTTCTTCGCCGCGTCCAGCAGAATCTCCCGCATCCGCAACCCCACAATCCGCTCTTCGCCTGCGAACAGGTTGTACGATGCCAACTCGAGACCCTCAGCCGAGTTGTTGAGATCGATCCGCGGCTCACCTTGCTGCAGCATCTTCTTACACTCCGCGTAGGTCAGTCCCAGTTTCGCCTGGTCCCACTTCACACGCAGATACGGAATCGGGTGTCCGCCGGGTCCCGGGACGTAGACTTCCGTGTTAATCGTCGGGACATCGCTCACTATCTTGGCAATGCGCTCCGTGAACCCGCGCCAGGCTTTCTGGTCCGCATCGTGGTCGCGGCGATAGTAGATCTCGACCGCTTTGAGCAGCCCCATGATCTCTTCCTTGCCGACCTTCATGCCGCGGCCGATGGTGTCGCTGTGCGGGTTGTTGTTCTTGTGCGCCGACTCGATCAAATCCCTGCGGCCGAGCAATAGGCCTGAGGCTTGTGGCCCGCGCAGCCCCTTGCCACCGCTGAATCCCACCAAGTCAAACCCCTCACCCACAATCGCCGACAGGTTTTCCACCGGGGGCAGTTCCGCCGCCGCGTCGTTGAACACCGGAATGTTGTGACGCTTGCCGGCAGCGATGAAGTGGTTACGGTTGATGCTCGATCTGTGCTCGAAGATGTGCACGAAGAAAAGCATGGCCGTTTTCTCATTGATAGCTGCTTCCAACTCATCGGGTGTTTCGACTTCAATGATCTTCGCGCCGACAGCCCGACAGGCATGGTCGAAGCCCATACGGTGCGACTTGACCATGATGACCTCGTTCTTCATGCCGGTCGTGTCGGGAATGCGCCGAACCTTCTCGCGGTCGCCCTCGGTCATGCAGGCGGCGGTGGCCAACGTGATCGCACTGGCGGCGCCACAGCTCACCATGGCCGCATCCACGCCCAACATCTTCGCGATACGCGCACCGACGGCACGCTGTAGGTCGATGAGAGGTACGAAGTAGCGCGAGGCTTCCGCCATCGCGTCCCGCACTTCGTCAGGAATGACCGAGCCGGTCAGCGTGGTATAGGTGCCCGCCGCGTTGATGAGTGGTCGTACGCCCAAGGCGCGATAGCTCTCCCCGTGACGGCTCGACAGGTACGAGGCGTATAGGTTGCTGGGTCTCAGCGAGCCTACGGCCGAAGCAATGCCGGCGGACAGCAAGAATCTTCTGCGATCCCAACCACTACGAAACGTTGTCATGATTCCCCCCATTTCTGCACCGGTACGGTCCACAGTAGTCAGGTCCGGGAGCAGAACTCCGGTGCCAGCGGTATTGTAGCATCGGCGTGAAACCGCCCTCTATCAGCAGTCAGTCCAATGGCGTTTCAGCTGCGATGCCCAGTTCTGGACGATCTGGATGCGGCCCGGCTGCAGGGTGCGCCCCTCTTTCCGCCGCTCCTCGATGTTGCGCCTTTTGCAGGGCACAAAGCTGCCATCCGCCTCCAGTAGGCTTGGGGTCGTGATCGACGAAGTCGATGTTCAAGGGATAGTGGAAGACCCCTACAGATAACGTCTGGGGCACTTGGCAACCATCGTGTACTTCGGGTCGACCATGTTGCCCAGTCGCATCCGTCCCACCTGGCTGAGAAAGTGGTAGGCCTTCATGCGATCGAATCCGTAGTCGGAAACCATCCAGTCGATCAACTCCACCCACGCGATCCGCGCCGCGGCGTCCAGAGGACGAGCGCTGCCGGCCACCATGATGAACTCGTCACTGACGATTCGTGGCCAGTTGATGCGATAGTCCTTCTTCAAGTCGAAGGTCACGGTCACCCGCGCCGGGATCTCCAGGGCGACGCCCGTCAACGTGTGCATCCCCGGTGAAGAAGTGTGCCCCTGCTACCAGGACTGGAAACCATACTTCGTTCTCCGGACGAGTCTCGACACAATCCATGTTGCCGCCGTAGTAGTCGGGCGTGAGCGCATTGACTGCCTCAATCTTGGGCGCGACACCCATCGTCCCCATGAAGGGCTCGTAGTCGATTACCCGCTGTTCGTCAAAGCGGATCCCATCTTCCTCAATCGGCAGGAAAAGCCACTGCTCTTCCAGGTGCGGCTGAAGCGTTGGGTCCAGCGTGGTGGAGGTCAGACCGCCAAAGTACGGCACCGTGCCCGTGACTGCATGGTCCCGTGTAGGTGTGATCTCATGGATCTTCACCACCAACGTATCATCCGGCTCAGCGCCTGAGATTACGATGGGGCCAGTCTGGGGATTCAGAAACGGGTAGGTACAAACGTCTGCGAACTGCTTTACCTGCGGCGTCATCTTGTTCTCGAAGGCGTCGACCGTGTGGATGACAACCGTCTCCCCTGGCTCGACCGTTGCGATCGGTGGGTGAAATGGCGAATAGGTATAGCAGTAGGGCCGGGTCTGATGGATCTCCCGGACGCTCATGTCCCCTCCTCGGTCAACCAGGACATTCAGGGTTCAATTCACCGATTATTCATCAACATTCTTCGCCGAGCAAACGACGCTATCCACCGTGGCTTTGACCCTGGCGATCCTCGCTCCCAGAATCAGCGCACGGATTCACAAATACGCCATGCCCGTGAGATTCCTCTTCCAGGGGCCAAAGACCTAGTATTGCCAGATAGGCTCCCCCTGTAGCCTGGAGGCCCGCCTTGGTAGGCCAGACCCTCAGCCACTACCAGGAGAGTGGAGAGCTTTTCTACCGGAGCGGGGACAAGATGATGGTGGCTACCATCGAGACGAGACCGACCCTCCAGGTGGGAACGCCCCGGGTACTTCTTGAAGGGGCCTACGCCAGTGGCTTCCTCTCAATTAGCCCCGCTAGTTATGACGTGACGCCGGACGGACAGAGGTTCGTGATGGTTCGGGAGAAACGGGTTCCACGCCAACTTCAACTCGTCTTAAACTGGTTCGAAGAACTCAAGCGGCTGGCGCAACCCTGGGTTACCTGCAAGCAAAGTGGCCTCCCCGGAAACTGACAGCTTCTTTCCAACCGCCCCAAGAGCGTCGGCTCCTGTGTGGACACGATGTTCCGGTGGACGACCTGAATCTCCGCAGGCCGTTAGCGCTGGTTCATTCGACTCTTCCGGTGAGAAGTTGAATGACTGCTTCTAGGTGTTTGGAGTCGTTCGTTTGGACGTGTCCGCGGAGAATTTTGACCGACCGCTTCTAGGCGAGGCTGTGTGAAAAGTCCAAAACCTCTTTGATTTAGGGGTCTCTTTACCCTTCCTACGACGGAGATCGTGGCTTGCACGCGATCCTATGAAGTCAAAATTTCAAATCCGAAATCATGAATGACTTTTCACACAGCCTCAGGCGCAAGCGGCCGATCAAGGACGATCTACTCTGACACTGTTTGCACGGTCAGATCTCTCCTTTTCCACGTCCAGACTGGAGACCGATCCTGCGAACCATCAACACCCATGCAACTCGAAGAGCTGAGTTGGTGATTTGCCACGGGCCAACGTTGTCGACGGGTAGTGAGCCCGACGGCAACCTATCGACAACGTCACCCGGAAGGGAGTGCCTTCTACCAATGTTTGGAGGCCTACTGGGGGGAGTTCAAGGAGTCCTATCCCTATTTCTATGAAAAAGAGCATGGCCCCTGGCGTTCTGTGGTCGAGCGAAGCGTCGAGCGGTTTCTGGAATGTGGAATCCTGCGCCACGGCTTCGCTCGCATCCACTGTCCCAGCTGTGAGCACGAATACTTGCTGGCCTTCTCCTGCAAGACGAGATATTTCTGGGTCATCCGGCAAATGGGGAGGTGGGTGGTGCGCTTGCTATTGAGATCCGGTCTAATCCGGTCTATTTTTGCTCTGGAATTCTCCTAAAAGATATATATCAGTAGCAGCAGAGGCTGTGGGAACTGTGGAAAACTCCGAGCAGTCATCGAGCCGGGCCAGCACCCCCGTGATTCGGAGTTTTCCAAGCGTTGTGCGAACGGTGGAAAAACGATTGCGACGCTTTTCGGCCTAGCGCTGGAGCTGGTTGTTTTTCCACGGTTTGCACATCGCGGCAGTTTCCATAGCCTTCCCCCGTTCAGGCAGAAAGAGGCGGCCTTCAGCCTCGATCAAAAGAATCCGGATCGCGCGTTAGCGCTACCTCAACCTCTGCTCCCGTAACGAGCCTTGCGAAGCTGCAAGGGCGAGGCAGAGCCGGTCGATGGGGATTGACCGGCGCCGCCATGTCAGGCATCCTCGGCGATTTTGGCAAACCCGGAGGACCGATCATGGCGACGACTAGCTACTTGTACCACACCCTCGGATTGAAGGGCTATGTTCACCAACGCACGGACTATCGCGGCGGCGGCGTATTTCACCACGTCGAACTGGCTCCGCACAAGCGCCGGTGTCGCAACTGCAGTGCCCGCTGGAACCGGCTTCAGCTGCAAGGCTGCTTCCAGCGCTGCATCCGCACTCTACCGGTGGCGACCCGCCACCAGTTCGTGGTCCTGCATGGCCACCGGCAATCCTGCAGCCAGTGCGGCCAGACCCTTCGCGAGCCGATTGCCTTCGCTCAGGGCAAACGGCGCTACACGAACGCCTTCGCCCAGTACGTGGTCCAGCTGTGCCGCATCGCCACCATCAAAGCCGTTGCCCGCTTGCTGGGCGTGGGCTGGGACCTCGTCAAAGAGATCCATAAGGAGCATCTGGGGCAGCGCCTCAAGAAGCGCAAGCTGTCTCAACTGCGCTATCTGGCGATCGATGAGTTCGCTACCCACAGCGGGCACCTCTACATGACGGTGGTGCTGGACCTGGAAAGTGGCCAGATCGTCTCCCTACACGAAGGCAAAGACGCCCAGGCGCTGGTGGCCTGCCTGCGCCACCTCAAAGGCCGCTGCAAGTCCCTGCGCGCCATTGCCATCGACATGTCCGACGCCTACCGCAAGGCCATTCGCCAGGTCTTCGCCGGCAAGGTCGATGTCGTGCACGACCCCTACCACGTCGTCGCACTGGCCAACCAGGCCATTGACCAGACCCGCCGCTCCATGATGCGCAAACTGGAAACGGGCCGCAAACAGCTCCTCAAAGGAACCCGCTTTCTCTTGTTACGAGGGCTGGAAAACCTCAACGAGCGCTCCCTGGAACACCTCATGCAACTCATGGAAATCAATGAGCCACTCTATCAGGCCTACCTCCTCAAGGAGGAGATCCGCCACTTTTGGAACCTCCCCGACTCAGCGGCCGGCAACGCCTTCCTGGATGCCTGGATCGAGCAGGCTTACAGCATCGGCAACCAGTTCTTCGCCCGGCTCGCCCGCACCCTCCACCGGCATCGCCCCGGACTACTCGACTACTTCAAGCACCGCATCTCAACCGGCCCCCTCGAAGGACTCAACAACAAGATTAAGGTCCTCAAAAGACGAGCCTATGGCTTCAGAGACATGGACTACTTCAAGCTTAACCTCTACTTCATCCATGAGGACCTGGCCACTTGACCTCCCCATTTACCGGAAGAACCATATTTCTGTCCTTCCTGTCAAGCCAAGCGGGTGGCCGCCTTCGTCGAGTGGGTCACCGATGAGGTCCTGGAGCCGGTCGATCACCGCCAGTATGTTTGGACCATCCCCCGGGTGCTGCGACCGGCCTTCCGGCGGGATCGCCGTCTACTGGGAGACCTGGCTCGATGTGCCTGGAAGACTCTACGCCAGTACTTTCAAGCCGCTCTCGGCAAGGAGTCGGTGCCCGGAGCCATCGTGGCCATCCAGAGCTACGGCGATACGCTCAATTTCCATCCGTTATGTGGAGCTCCACATAAAGCGTGTGCTCGCAGGTTGTCTCCCCAGGTCTGGATAGTGAGGATGGCCCCGGGAACCGAGCCGGGACCCAAGCAGCTGGCGACGTAGTCGCGGAGGCTGGCCCAGGCGCAGCGGCAGAGCTCTCCCAAGAGCTTTCGGTCTTTGCAGAAGGCCGGACGCAGGACCCTCGGAATCGTCCACACCAACTGCCGGTGGTCCACTTCCTCCAGCACCTCCTCGAGGGCGTGTTCGAGGAAGGCCGCCACCTGCTTGGCTTGGCAACTTGGACAAAAACAGCGCGTTTTGCATGAAAAGACCAACAATTGCTCCCGTCGACAGTCAGAGCAGCGCAGGCGCGCAAACCCATGACGAAGGATCCCACATTGGAGGAAACGCTCGACGGTCTGCTCCACCACCGGACGCCAGGGCCCATAGTCTTTTTCGTAGAAGTAGGGGTAAGCCTCCTGGAACTCTTCCCAGTAGTCTTCCAGACACTGGTAGAAGGCGGTGTGCTCCGGATGACGGGGCTGGTAGGTGCCAGCGAGGGGCATGCCCTACCGGAAACGTTTGCCGAAGCGAATCTACGAGGTCCAAATCGGATCACGACCTCTGGCTCCCTAGTTCATTCGACGTTTCCGGGGAACATTCGAACGTCCGCTTCTAGGGTGCGCCGTGGTAAGGCGGCGCTTTCCCAGTGGCCGGAGAATGTGCGGGACAGAATCGCTCGGTGAAAGTCCCACCCGGCAACCGCTCCAGCCGGAAGCAACCGGAGCAACTATGGAGGTAACGAAATGGTTGAAGCCTCTGGTGAAGCGAGTCACGAATTGGTGACCGCGCAAGTGTGCAGGCCGTAACGCGAGTGAACGCTGAGCAAGCCTCGAAAAGGACGATGCGCAGGCCGACCCGGCTCCTAGACCGGGGAAGGCTGATAGGGCTGGGGAAGTGAGCGAAGTAGGCACCCAGTCGCTGCGCCGGGGTAGTGGCGACAGCATGTACACCAGGGAAAGCGCACGCAACACGGGAAGCCCCTAGGCGTGGTCAGGGATGGCCAACCGGAAGCCCGTGAGGGACAGGCCGGGCGCCTTGGGGTGGCGGAGAGGCCCGTAGTACCGAGGAAGCCGGGTAATGCCGGTGGAGGGAAGGAGCCTTAGTTCAAGACGAATGCAGGACGTAGTGAAGGGACCAGGAGATTGGGCAACCTATCAACTCCGAAAAGGGTTCAGAAACTGCAGAGGGCGGGCTCCAAAGGCCAGGTGAGCCAGAATGGCCAGCTTCTGGGCGGCGTCGCTTCCATCCACGTCCATGGTCGGATCGGCCTCGGCGTAGCCGAGCCTCTGGGCTTGGGCAACAGAGCTGGCGTAGTCCACACCCTCCTCCTCCATCTGGGAGACGATGAAGTTGCTGGTTCCGTTCAGGATGCCCCGGAAGGAGGTGATCTGGTTTCCGGACAGGCACTGGCCGATGTTGGTGACGATGGGGATTCCACCTCCGACAGACGGTAGTTTTCCGAGAGGTAGGTGTGGAGGTCCTGGACCGGTTTGGCCTTACGTTCCAGACCAAGCGCGACGAGTGCTGCCCGCTGAGCCGACAGGAATGAGGCCAGCCGCTGTGCACCTGGCTGCAAGTCCCAGGACCCATCTGGGTTGGACATTACAGCGCCTCGGTCTATCAGCTCTTGCCAGATCAGCAGTTCGGCCTGTCGAGCCGACTTCCAGGTGGAGATCACCAGGCGCTCGGCCCCGGTGATTCCACTCCAGCCCCCCGATCACTAACCAATTCATCTGCTTCCCGATCCGCGAGGGCAACGACCCGCGTGAGTTCCGCAGGAAGCGGCTTACCCTTCTTCAGACGCTTGAGGGCTGGCAGAACCGACTTGGCGGAGTTCAGGTTGCCCTTTGGTGCTCCGGCCCTACGAGTAGTCATCAATCACTCCTCAATACCCTAGCAATCAAGAGACAACTCAGGTCTATACCCTGGGATGATTGTAGCAGATAAGTGGCAGTTAATCAGAGAGTTAACTGGCTTCGCAACCTTCGGCGCACCAGATTTGATCTTGGACTGCTGATCGAGCCCCGAACCTCGTCCTTTGGGGGGGTCCCCATCTTTCAGACGGCTTCCATCGGGGGTCTGGGAAGCGAGAAAGGATGCGGATACAGCATCGACCCCAAGCGCGGCTGGGGCCAGTGGGGCGTCTTCGAGGTGAGCTATTCGGACGCTGGACGGGTGACACTCGACTGATATGGCAAGCGACTCCAACAGATCCAGCCGCAAGGAGTCCATCTCGCCAAGCACGTCGTCGAAGATCGCGGTCAGTTCTTCCAGATTCGGGATGTATCGGTCAAGGACCAGCCCATGAGATACTGTTACCAGCGAATGATTCGCTGAGGCTTACCGCCAGTGAGGTGTGAGGAATGACCCAGCAGTCGCAGCCGATGAGTCCAGACGAGTATCTCGCTCAACGCCTTGATGATCAGATCCACTGGTACGACAGGAAGAGCCAGCAGAACCAGAAGTACTTCAAGCGACTACGTATGATAGAGATAACAACCGCAGCCCTAATCCCCGTGCTCGCAGGGAGGGCGGCTGACATTCCGAACTTTACGCTTATAGTCGCTTCTCTGGGAAGCATGAGCGCGATCACTGCAGGCTTGATGTACTTATACCGGTTTGAGTAAAACTGGCACAACTACAGAAGCACCTGTGAGATGCTCAGACAACATAAGTTCCTGTATCAGACCCGGACGTCACCCTCCAACGGCGACGACCCGTTCCATGTGCTGTCCGAGGAACACAGTGGCTGGACTCGTGCCATGCTGGGAGCGAAGGAGAAGGACGCAGGAGAAAACCAATAGCCAAGCGAATAGGACACCTAAGCTCCCTAAAAGGAGGCGGACGATGACCAAGTCGACACCCGTTACATTCTCACCCCGAACCCTCGTTTTCTTCCTGCTGTTCCCTTTCGGTCCGAGCTCAACACTGGAAGCATCCGCCGCCAAGGCACCGCCCGCACTTCTGGAGATCGGAACGACGAAGCAGCTCTTCGTCGACTCCTACATCATCGAGAAACTGACGGACGCCCGACAGGTCCTGAACCAGGCTACCAAGCACCCGAGCAACCCTGTCCTGAAACAGGACCGCCCCTGGGAACGCAACCTGATCCAGACCGGCACGGTGATCTGGGACCAGGACATCCAGCGCTACAGGATGTGGTACTACACCGCCCAATACGTGGTGGGAACTGACCGGCGCGGTCGGGTCGTGGACATCCCGCAGGAGGGAAAGCTGAGAGCTCTGAGAGCCTATGCGGTCTCGAAGGACGGTGTCGTCTGGGAGAAACCGGATCTGGGCTTCACCGAGTTCCAGGGCTCTCGAAAGAACAATCTGCTGGCCGAAAAAAATCTGACTCCCGCCTTCCTGGATCCGAACGAGAAGATCCCGGACAAACGCTTCAAGACGTTTGTCAACACTTCGACCACGACTCCGGTCGGTATGAAGCTGGACCTCTACACCTCCGGTGACGGCTTCAATTGGACCGCCTATGAGAACAATCCGGTTATCGACACCACCCCCAGAACGGGACGATGGGGTCCTACGGTCTGGATGGGATGGGACCCTATACGCAAGACGTACGGCGTTCACATGGAGAGCTGCATCCACAAGAACTGCCCAATGCGGAAGAGGGTCATCGGTCGGGCGGAGAGTCCGGACGGGATTCACTGGAGCGAGGCTCAAACCATGCTCATCCAGGATGAGAGGGACTATCCCGACACCGAGTTCTACGCCATGGCTGCCACTACCTACGCCGATCTCTACCTCGGGGTGATCACGGTCTTCCGCACGACCAATACCCGACACTATCCGGAGCTGATCTCTAGCCGCGACGGCATCCACTACGACAGGGAGTACCGGGAGCCGTTCTTTCCCAATGGAAGCTACTATGGTGATTTCGACGACACCAGCATCTACGTCTTCGCTGCCCCCATCATCCGTGACGGCACCATGCGGATCTTCTACATCGGTGCCAACTGGCGGGGTCCCGACACGCTGAAGGAAAAGGGAGATCGAGCTCGTCGTGCCATCGGGCTGGCCACCATACCGGCCGACGGGATCGTATCGGTGGACGGCGGAAAGCTCAAACCCGGTATTCTGGTCACCCGCCTCTTTTCGTTCCAGGGCAAGCAGTTGTACGTCAATATGGAGGCCGCCAAACGCAACGCCGGTGCCGGTCCGCCCGAAGTCAGGGTGGAGGTCCTGGATGCGGATCACCAGCCGGTCGGCGGCTTCAAGCTGGAGGAAGCCGATCCCCTCACAAAGACCGGCAGACATCGGGTGAGCTGGGGCGGCAATAGCGATCTAAGCCGTCTGGCGGGCACGCCCATTCAGCTGAAGATCTCCATCCACAACGCCAAGCTCTACTCGTTCCAGTTCGAGTGACTGGGTATTGTTGGGGCATCCTCGCTGTCCCCAACCCCTCGCCCGGGCTTCAGGTTCAGGCTTCCCTGTATCCTCAGCGCGGTCCCAAGAAGATGGCCCAGGCCCAGCTCGGGTACTTCGAAGGGACCCCGGTCGATGCCTACATCTGCTCTCTGGGCCCAGACTGCGGCTACACCGTTGCCTATCCGACCAAGGTTCCGGGGCAGTATCGGGGTATCCCTGCGCGGGCTTCTCCCGAGTTTCTCCGAGTTGTTAGCAAAATGTTAGAAAATGGCCGGTTTCGGAGCTGATATCGATCAACAGACAAAACCTTAAATCACTGATATAAATATACTTATCTGAGTAGCTCTCCAGATTTTCCCTTTGGTGCTTGGGATTCGAAGCTTCAGGTTGGTTCATGGGTCGGACCGTAGGCGCCCCGTCTCACTTTCTCCAGAAGGGTCGGGTGAACAGGACCAGTAGCGTGTAGTACTCGAGCCGTCCGGCCAGCATACAGGCGCTCAAAACCCACTTTGCCAGCGCCGGCAGGTGACCGTAATGTTCACTGGGTCCTACTTTTCCCAGGCCAGGACCGATGTTGAACATGGACGCCGCCACTGCAGCGATTGCGGTGAACACGTCTATACCCAGAGCGGTGAGACAGACACAAGCTGCAAAGTTGATCAGCAGTGCCAGATAGACGAGGTTCAGAAGGCTCTGGATCGTGGTCTCGGGGATGGCCCTGCCACCGAAGCGGACCGCGAAGATCCCGTGGGGTTCCACGATTCGTTTGAACTCGCGACCGACAACCCGCATCAATAGGGCGACCCGTGCGGTTTTCATTCCTCCGGCCGTTGAACCGGTGCAGCCTCCGGCAAACATCAAGACGAGCAGCAACAATTGTGCGAACGGGCTCCAGCTCCCGAAGTCTGCGGTGGAGAAGCCGGTGGTGGTCATGATGGCAACGACTTGAAAGAATCCCAACCGCATTGCCTCAGCCAGCAGTACCTCGGAATCGCGTGTGAGTTCCAGGGTAATCACAACTCCGACAATAGCGATCAGCGACAGATAGAAGCGGGTTTCCCGGTCGGAGAAGAAGGAGGCGGGCCTTCGCTCGACGAAGAGCCTGTAGTGTTGGGTGAAGTTTATTCCCCCTAGCAGCCTGTCGGACTTTCGAGGTCATACCCCACAGGCATCATTAGTGATGGCGAATCGATTTAAAGTAGTCGATCGAGAGACTCCTTATCTGTTTCCCCCTTCGGTGCAGGAATGGCTGCCGGAGACGCATCTGGCTCGCTTCGTGGTGGAGGTTGTGAGCAAGCTGGAGCTGAGGAAGCTGGAGGATTCCTACACGAAGCGGGGATCGGAAGGCTACCATCCGGCCATGATGCTGGCGTTGTTGTTTTACGGCTATGCCACGGGGGTGTTTTCGAGCCGGAAGTTGGAGCAAGCCAGCTACGATTCGGTGGCGTTTCGCTACATAGCCGGCAACACGCATCCGGATCACGACACCCTCGCCCATTTCCGGAAGCGATTTTTGCAAGAGCTGAAGCCGCTGTTTGTGGAGATCTTGCTGCTGGCCCAGGCGATGGGATTTCTGAAGTTGGGCCGCGTGAGTTTGGATGGCACGAAGGTCAAAGCCAATGCCTCCAAGCACAGTGCGTTGAGTTGGGGGCACATCCGGAAGCTGGAAGCGCGGCTGCGAGAAGAAGTGGAAGAGTTGATGCGGCTGGCCGAGGCAGCGGATGGACGAGAAGAAACGGAAGGGATGGACATCCCGGCTGAGCTGGCGCGGCGGGAGGAACGGTTGAAAGCGATCGAGGAAGCAAAGCAGAAGCTGGCCCAGCGGGCGGCCGAGCGGCAGGCAGGTGAGCAGGCCGAATATGAAGCCAAAGTGGCCAAGCGGCAAGCCCAGAGGAAACGGGGAAACAAACCGCGGGGTCGCCCCCCCCAACCGCCCCAAGGAGGAATTCGAGACCAGGATCAGATCAATCTGACGGATGAAGAGTCTCGGATCATGCCGGTCTCGGGCGGGGGATTTGAGCAATGCTACAACGCTCAGGCCTTGGTCGATAACGACAGCTTCTTGATTGTGGCGGCTCATGTCCCGCAAAACGCCAACGACAAGAAAGAATTGGAGCCGGCCCTGGCGGCGCTGCAAGCCCTGCCCGAGTCGCTGGGTCGGGCCCAGGAGTTGCTGGCCGACAGCGGCTACTTCAGTGGCCCCAACGTGGAGCTTTGTGGCGAGCACGCGATTGTCCCCTATATTGCGGTCGAGCGGGAAGCCCACCACTTGCGGCCGACCGAACGCTGGAAACAACCGGAGCCGCCCGGGCAAGACGCCGATGCGGTGGAGCAGATGAGATACCGGTTGAAGACCCCCGCGGGTCGAGCCATTTACGGGCAACGCAAAGCCGTCCCGGAGCCCGTCTTTGGGATCATCAAATCGGTGATGGGCTTTACGCAGTTCTCTCTCAGAGGAGCGGAGGCAGCAGACCGGGAGTGGACTCTGGCCAGCATCGCCTGGAATCTGAAAAGAATGTACAACCTCTCCTGCCGCCAGCCGACGATGGCCCGTGCCACCCTCTGAAGAGGTGGGCCGCGTCGTTTCAGCGGCCAAATCACCGCCGCAGAGCAGATGACTCATCGCTTTTCGTGCTTGGTCATGCAACACTTTTGATCAAACCTTAACAGTCTCGGAATTTCGATAGCGAGCTGTAATAGTCAAATCATGACAGCTAAGACCTGTGATCGAGTCAGCAAGAGATTGGGAGGGACCTTTGTCTGTGGTTCGATCCCAAGCAGTTGCGCGATCATACGGGGTGGTCCGAATAAAAGGCACCAAAGCTCCATCGGATGGCCACATCGCGGGCAAGAAAGAGGCTTCCTGTCCCCCGCTGCCTGGCGCCTCTGCTCCCACGTCTGGGGCTTGGAACGGCGTTTTTTCCTCTGGGCTAAAAGTTGACGAGCCCTCTTCAGGAGCTTGGTGCGTTTGATGTTCGAGAATAACCCATAGTGACGGACTTGTCGAAACCCGACCTCCGGCAGGTGTTGAACCAAACGGTCAATGAAGGTCAACACGGGGAGTTTTCGGACTCGGATCTTCCGGTCCTGATGATAGTCCTTGAAACGAAAGGTCACGTGGCCCTGAGCGAACTTGATAATGCGCCCTTCGGCAATCACGGGCCGCTTGGTATAACGGCAGGCGTAACGGACGGCTTGGTCGGCACTTTTCAACGACGGACCGATGAGGATATGCCAGCGCTTCTTGCGAATGTGCCCCAAGAGCTTGTCCACCTCGATCCGGCGTCGGGGGTCGCTTCGAAGCCGGCGACGCACCAGGGGCTGGGACTGGTGAGCGCGGCGCACTCCGTGGAGGACGTTCAACTTCCACTCCGTAGCCAGCAGGGGGGCCGGGACGAGATAGCGTTGGGGGGCGGCCTGCCAGCGATCGCCGGCGCCGTTGAGCCCTCCGGCGGTGACGATCATATGGAGATGGGGGTTCCATTTGAGGTCGGACCCGAAGGTGTGCAAGACGATGATCAGGCCTGGCAAGTAGCGCCGGCTTGGACGTCTGGCCGCCAGCCAGGGCTGGCTCTTGCGCCCTCGTGGGGTGGGTCCCTGCCCGCTGAGACTCAAGACAGCATCCGCGGCGGCTCGAAACAACACGTTGAGCAGGACCCGACGGTTGTCCTGGATCACCAGCCGCAGCTCCCACGGCAGGGTGAAGACCAAGTGCCGATAGGGCACCTCCAGGAGATCCGAGAGGAGCTCGTCGCACCACTGGTCGGTGCGGACCTTCCCGCAGCTGGAACAGAAGACCGATTTGCAGCTGTGGGGTACGACCTTGACGGTAGGACAGTTGGAGCACCCAAACAAATGCAGCCCCAGTTTCGCGGTCCGGCACGACAGCATCCGGGAGACATGGTGGTGGACTGCCCGCCGCACCTGTCCCCCTTTCCAGGCGATGTAGCGCTGGAAGTTGTTGCTCGTCAAGAGGATCTCCGCGATGGCGATCGGACCGCCCCACCGGCTCATGGGCAGCGATGCTCCTCTCCACCAGCAAGCGTGTCAAGTAGCCTCCCTTTCCGTCCTCGGCTGCCACGTCCCAAAACTACCTTTTACGGCCAGGGGCCGTCGGCACGTAGTGCCTACTCTAAATTCCAGAACTGCCTGTCAGTCAAGTCCGACAGGCTGCTAGGATCATGAAATCAATAGGACTTTGCTTTTGGATTGAGTTTTAGGAGAGAGGGTAGAAACATCCGAAAGGAGCCCAAAAGGGGCTGAAATGAGGGGGATGGGGAAATCGAAGGGGATCCACAGGGTTGAGATCGTGTAACGGGAGTGGGAGCGGAGGCGAGGAGCTGCCAAAGGGCAAGTCAGGAGGGAAAAACAGACACAAGGATATTGCAAGCCCCGACTGAAGAGCTCGAGCTCTTCAGTCGGGCCAATCCGGAACCTCGTCCCAGAAGAGCGAGTCCTCAGAGGCTCGAACGGCTTGAGCCTGCTGGGGGGAAAGTTCCGCCAGAAAGTGTTCCAGCTTCTGCGGAAACAACCGGGGTGGGGGCGCCCGTTGGGGTCGTTGCCCCTGCTTCAGATGCGCCAGAATTAGGCGGATCACGTGAGGCTGCTCGATGAGGGCTATCACGCGCAGAGAGCCGCCGCAAGAACAGCGCAAGGGATCGACGTCATAGATCTTGCGCAGCAGACGAGCCCAGCTGCGACGGCGACGGCGGCTGAAGCGCTCGGCCGCGGACTCCTCCTCAGCGGGGTGCTCCTCGGAAACCGGGGCCGTGGACGGCTGTCTGCTGCTGCCGTCGTTTCCCACGGGAGACGCTGGCGTAACGGCCATAATAACGAATCTGGTGTTCGTTGCGATCGGGGATGTGCGAGCAGACCCGGGCAATCCAGTCCAGGGCATCCAGGGACTGCCGCGTCCGCTTGCCGGTGCGGTAGAGGATCTGGCCGCGATCGCTGTCATAGTCGAGGCGGGAAGCGGCGAAACTGGGACGTCGAATGTAGGCGGCCAGACGCTCCAGAGCCGGGCGATCCTCGGCAGGGACGGCTCGAGAGCAGTAGACTCCAAATCCAGAGGGAGACCAGGCGCGCAACTTCTGGGCGAACTCCGGACTGAGTCGATGCCGGGCGACCCTCATCTCCAAGACCCGGTGCTGGAACAGCCGGCTGAGCAGAGCGGAGTCGAAGCCGCCGATCGCCTCCACACTCCCGTCCCGCTTCCAGGCCGTGTCGCTGACCAACCCATGGAGGTGAGCGTGTGCTCGCAAGTTGTCTCCCCAGGTCTGGATAGTGAGGATGGCCCCGGGAACCGAGCCGGGACCCAAGCAGCTGGCGACGTAGTCGCGGAGGCTGGCCCAGGCGCAGCGGCAGAGCTCTCCCAAGAGCTTTCGGTCTTTGCAGAAGGCCGGACGCAGGACCCTCGGAATCGTCCACACCAACTGCCGGTGGTCCACTTCCTCCAGCACCTCCTCGAGGGCGTGTTCGAGGAAGGCCGCCACCTGCTTGGCTTGGCAACTTGGACAAAAACAGCGCGTTTTGCATGAAAAGACCAACAATTGCTCCCGTCGACAGTCAGAGCAGCGCAGGCGCGCAAACCCATGACGAAGGATCCCACATTGGAGGAAACGCTCGACGGTCTGCTCCACCACCGGACGCCAGGGCCCATAGTCTTTTTCGTAGAAGTAGGGGTAAGCCTCCTGGAACTCTTCCCAGTAGTCTTCCAGACACTGGTAGAAGGCGGTGTGCTCCGGATGACGGGGCCGGTAGGTGCCAGCGAGGGGCATGCCCTACCGGAAACGTTTGCCGAAGCGAATCTACGAGGTTCAAATCGGATCACGACCTCTGGCTCCCTAGTTCATTCGACGTTTCCGGGGAACATTCGAACGTCCGCTTCTAGGTGCGGTCATTCCAACAACCCGAAATCCGGTACACCATCCGGATGGACGGCTTCGTCTCGGTTCAGGCGCCCTTCAGCGGAGGTGAGCTCGTCACCAAGCTCGTCGATGGCCAGGAGCTTGATGCGGTATCCCAGTTCACCGGCGTAGCGGAGGTCGGCTGGGTCCAGAGTATCAATGCCGACGCGGGGAATGTCCTTCCAGTGAATCCGGGCTCCAAAGGCCAGGTGAGCCAGAATGGCCAGCTTCTGGGCGGCGTCGCTTCCATCCACGTCCATGGTCGGATCGGCCTCGGCGTAGCCGAGCCTCTGGGCTTGGGCAACAGAGCTGGCGTAGTCCACACCCTCCTCCTCCATCTGGGAGACGATGAAGTTGCTGGTTCCGTTCAGGATGCCCCGGAAGGAGGTGATCTGGTTTCCGGACAGGCACTGGCCGATGTTGGTGACGATGGGGATTCCACCTCCGACAGACGCGTCGAAAGCAATAGAACGGCCGAGATCCCGGGCTGTGTCGAAGAGCTCCGGACCGCGTTCCGCCAGAAGAGCTTTGTTGGCAGTGACAACGTCCTTTCCAGAACGAAGGAGCTCCAACATGATGGTCCGCGCCGGTTCCAACCCACCGATCAGCTGGGCCACCACCTTGATTTCGGGATTCTCCGTAACCCGCGACAGGTCATCGGTCAGAAGGCCCTCGGGCAACTCCACGGCCCTGGCCTTGTGGGGATCGCGTACCACCACCGCCTCCAGCCAAAGCGGTCGGCCCGCATGGCGGGCCGTTCGGTCCCCCTTGTCCAGAAGGAGCCGGGCGACACCCGTGCCAACCGTGCCCATTCCTACGATTCCGACCTTTGCCTTTTCCATGGCCATGTGTTCCCGAGGGTCGTGTCACCCGTCCGAAGGTCGGTATGGTAAGCGATTTCCTTCCGATCGGGGGCTTATGGAGCCGGCACGGTCGAGCCATGCCATGGGAAGGCAAGGGTGGGCATGTTGGCGTAGCGGCGGTGGTGGATCACCACTTCCCCGCCGGCCCCCGGGGCCAGACGCACCCTGAAGAAGCGACGATTGACGTCGTGTACCCGTCCATCGGCTTCAACCCGGGTACAGAGATGCTCGCCGTAACCCCCGGCCTGGACAATGATTTCCCGACTCTCTGTCTGGCTAACGTTCACAAGCGTCAGCCAGGTCCGGTCTCCCTCCATCCGGGTGATGAGAGCGGCCACGTCCCGGGGAATACCGGCCCGGCGGCCAGCGGGGTCGAAGTAACGAAGTCGAGAGTGGAGGGTCCAGATGAGGCCGCCGTGGTAGCCGCCCATCATCAGCTTCAACAGGTTGTCGGTGGTGGCCGGGTTGTAGCCGTAGGTAGAGTCGGCCAGCCAGCTGTCCGGAGGCGTCGTGTTCTTACGCATCAGCCTGAGCGTCCGCTGGATCCGGGAGAAGTCGGCCTCCAGTGCGGTCACCGGGTAACCCGGGTTCTTCCCCTTCAGGAAGGCGATCCAGCCCTCCATGGGAACCCGCTCCAGATCCTGCGGATCCATGGACCAGAGGTAGATCTCGGTGACCCGGGGCACGAACCAGTCGGGCGACCAGTTGAACCATCCCGGCTCTGCCGATGCCAGGCCCAGGATCTCGCCCCGCTTCAGATCCCTGCCAGGCGGCCCCGTCTTCTTCACGTAGATACCGTAGTTGTGGGGCAGCTGGACTCGACCGTCCACCACCTTCTTCTGGGCCCAGAGATTGTCCATCTGGCGGCGCAAGACGTCCACGTATCCCATGTCCCCGGTCAACAGCAGCGCATTTCCGAAGCCGGGCCAGGCTCCTGTGTCGAACGTGTTCCGGAAATGCTGCTCCCCATGTTCCGGAGACCAAGGATGGAAGTTCCAGCCGTAGGTGCCGCCCCACCAGTGGCCCCCGAAGACACCCCCGATGCTCCCATCAGGACCGACATTAGTGGGGATGTTGTCATCGTTGGCCGCGATGCGCTTCTTCCAGGCGTCGACGTATTCGAGAACCCAATCTTTGTACACATCTTCATGACCCAGAAGGTAGGCGTTCAGAGCCAGGACGGTGGCCGAAAGATTCAGGGGATGGTCCCCTTCCACGGTCAGATACTCGTCGAAGTGGGCCAGCTTGAGAGGGTAGTGCTCCATGTAGTCCAGCGGTCCGCCTAGGTTGTCCAGGATGAACCGGCCCTGGAGGGGATCGCCGGCCCAGTCCTCTCGTGTGGCCATTCTGAGCATGGGGCCCCGGCTCCCGTTCATGAGGCTGCGAATGATCTTGTGCTTCGGATCGTAGTTGGGTGCCTCCGGATCCTGGTTGGTGTAAAAGCCGGCGAAGCGCCGCATCCGCCTCTGGAACAGCGTATTCTCAGGATCGCACAGACCCTCATAGAGAAACGCCCGGAGCCCCTCCCCGATGTGATGCCAGTCCATCATCGGAGGGAACTCCTTGTAGTAGGCCCCGTCCCGGGCGATGTCGGTCGTGGTGGTCTTGAGCGCCGTGTACTGACGCAGGTGAGCCTCCTGTCCCTTGCGGAACATCTCCAGGATCTCCGGCGACGCTCCAAGTGCATAGAGGAGTGTCCAGTTGTAGAAGGCCTCGTAGTTGTCGTCGGGACCCTCCAGTGCCCCCCAGGTGGGCGTATGGATCAGCCTTCCGTCCGGATAGAAGTGTCTAAGGAAGAACTCCCGGGACGCTTCGACGTTGGCTTCCAGTAGCGCCCGCTCCAGGAGTGCCCACGTGGGTGGGGCCATGGGCGTGCGGATCGGGATGTTGCCTTCGCCGCGGACGGCACCGCAAAGAGCGGTGGCGAGAATGAAAATCCGCGTCCAGTTTGATGTGCCCATTCGCTCGGTTCGAGACCTAGGAGCCTGGATTTCTCATGCCGAATCGTAGCGAAGCGTCGAAAGCGCCGGCCTGGCAAGGCTTTCGCCCGACGCGCCCGGAGGCGTACTCGGTGCAGTACGTCGAGGACGCTGAGGGAGTATAACACAGCTAGGACGGATGATTGCGGTGCTGCAGTAGGTTGGGCGAGAAGTCCAGGCTAGGCCCTCTTCAGCAATATTTTTCAGCTCGTACTACAAGCCCGGCTCCTGGTGAGGCGGTGAGCGTAGAAGCGTAGAAAGGCCTATAATGCTCCCCTCGAAGTCTGGACCACCAATAACGGGATCCGGAGAGTCCGAGTGGGCTAACTGGCTCAACAGCTTTACCATCCGGCTCACTCAGGAGGGCCAGCCGCTGCCGGGGAAGGAGCTGGAGTTCTGGTACGTGGAGAGACGCAAGCCTGGATACTACTCCTGGAACTCGACTCCTCTTTCGGCTCCGTCTTCGACGACCGGTTCTACTCCTATCCAAAGGAAACCCCATGAAACGAAGAGACTTTCTGCAGACTACAGCTGGACTGTCGGCCCTCAACCTGACCTTGGCCGGAGCAATGGCCACGACTCAGCTGGAGCGTGCCTCCACACCCTCACCAGGGATCCCGGACATCGGGAACCGTAAGCAGCTCTTCCTGGACGACTGGCTCATCGAGGAGACCAGCCGAATCTCCCGCTTCATGTGCCGGCCGCAGAAGCACCTGGACAACCCCATCATCCAGGCCGACCGGCCCTGGGAGATGGGCATCGGGAAGGACTACTTCACCGGAGTCCAGATCTTCGGCCAGGCCGTGGTCTACGACGAAGAGGAAAGGATCTTCAAGACCTGGTATGTCCCGCGCTCGATGGAGGAAGGAATGCACTGGTGCTACGCCGTCTCCTCGGATGGGTACCAGTGGGAGAAGCCCGACCTGGGGATCTTCGAGTTCCGGGGCTCGAAGAAGAACAACATCCTGGCGGACTTCAGAGACCCCGTATACTTCAACGTCTTCAAGGATCCTCACGACCCCGATCCCCAGCGCCGCTACAAGGCTCTGGGGGAACAGGAGGGCCCCATCTTCAACCAGACGGGTGGCGCCGCGGTGGCTTTTTCTCCAGACGGACTCCACTGGAAGGAGTGGCCCGGCAATCCGGTGGTTCGTCACGGCCCCAATTTGGGAGATGCCCCCACCATCCTGGGCTGGGACCACCTGCGCCGGAAGTACGTCCTCTACCCGAGACCCGGGCACCCCCAGGCCCACGAGATCAGCGGACCCGGTATCCACCGCCACATCCGGATCGTGGGCTACGCGGAAAGCGACGACTTCATCCAGTGGACGCCCACCCGGCTCATGCTGGCGCCTGATCGGCTAGATCGCGTGGACTACCAGTACATGTGCTTCACGGCCGGGATCACCGCGGGCGTCTACGTCGGATTCCTCTGGATGCACGAGACCCACGAGCAGGTGTGGGACATCTTCCTGATGACGAGCCGGGACGGCTTCCACTGGGACTGGATCGATCGGAGAGTCCCGTTCCTGGGGAGAGGAGAGATCGGGACCTATGATGCAGGCTACATGTCTCCCTCCAGCCCTATCTTCCACGACGGAAAGATCTGGATCTACTATGGGGCCTACAGCGGCGCCCACAGCTTGCGCAAGAACCGGCTGGGAGAGATAAACACCCTCTCGATCGCTCTTGCGACCTTGCCCGAGGATCGGTGGCTGGGGCTTCTGGCAGGGCCCTTTCAGGGCACGATCCTGACCCGGCCCTTCACCTTTGTCGGCTCCAAGCTCATGCTGGATATCGACGCCTCGTTACCCATGGAACTACCCAAGAGCTACCGCAACTTCGACGAGTGCGAAGTCCGAGCCGCCCTTCTGGATCAGTCGGGAGGAACCATCGAGGGATTCACCCTGGAGAAATCCAGGCCGCTGCTGGAGAGCGGCCGTCAGGAGGTGCGCTGGGAGGGCAGAGAAGTGTCGCAGCTGGAAGGCAAGCCGGTCCAGCTGCGGTTAGCGATCCGAGCGGCAGCGCTCTACTCCCTTCAGTTCGTCAGCTGAGGGAGGACTGGGCCGCAGCCGTGACCGAGGACCCGACGCTGTTCAGAAGCTGTGTGCTCTCGCCGTTCAAGTGTGCGCTGTTTGTCGCCTGGCTCTCGGTTATCCTCACCGCTGCATCGGCGTTTGTGGGGTCTGGTGAGCCGGTCCAGAAGCAGCGTCGGGAAGTGCTCCGTCCCCGAGTCGGGTACGTCGAAGAGGAGAAGGCCTCCATGGTGACGGTAGTGGTCCCCAATGCGCCGGGATTGGGTTGCGAGCTCTGGTGCTACGAGGACCAATTGGGCAAGGCCGAGGCGTTTCATCAAGAGGGCGACCGGTTGGTGCTCACTCATAGACTGAACCAGGCCGTCGTCGTCAGCCGGTTTGTCCCGCATGATGACGGCTTGGAGCTCATGGTCGAGGTCTCCGGCCCGACTGCGGAGGCGGTCCGGTCAGTCGGCTCGCTGAATCCGTGTTACCAGTTTCGTCGCTCGGAAGCGTTCAAGAATCAAGGCGACTACGTGGACGACTTCGTATCACGATGTTTTGTCTTCCTGGAAGGCGGCCTGACTCGGCTCAACGACACGCGCCGGGTTCCGGGAACACGAAGGAAGATCAGCAAAGCAAACCTACCCGAGCCATGGATTCAAGAGTACTTTCCCATCTGGCGCAAGCACCCGGGGCAGATCCCGGGAAGACGCGGCTACAGTCTCGACCGGCCGGTGGCTCCAATCATTGGCTGCGTGTCCAGGGATGGCAGGTATCTGGCGGCCATCGCCTGGCCGGAGGCTCGTTCGCTGGGGCAAGTGTGGCATGACTGCCTGCATCCGCGCCCCGCCATCGGCGAATCCTATGATGGGCGACGCAATAGGATCGTGTCGCGAGGTCGAATCTACTTCCTGCCAAACGACGAAGCCGCCCTGCGGTCTGCGTTCCGGCGGGACTTTCCGGATTGGAGACGACCCCATCCGGAGTAATCTGGAAAGGCCTGGGCCAACTACGAGCGCATCCAGGCCGACATTTTCGACCATGTCCTGGCCATCGCCTCAGAGTTCGACCTTCGGATCTTCCAGAATCCGACCGGCAGTGACTTCAGGCCTTGTCCGATTGGCATAGAGGGGGCGGAGCGTGAACGGGCGGGGCACAGAAGCCACTTTGGCGTAGATCTCTCTATCGCCCTAGCCAGAGAAGTGCCTGGGGATAGAAGGTATTTCCAGAGCGAAAAGAGCCTCTGGCTTTTTGCAATTTCAGCGTGGTTAATTCCGCGTTTTTGCGGACGACCTGAACGACGGCTTCTAGGCAGAAATTGAAGCCTTCGCGGGCGAATAGGAACACGATTCAGGTTCAATTCGATGTCCGCTTTGGCCCCGTTAGCGGTCGTTCATTCTAGGTTTCTGCAGAAGATCTGACTGACGGCTTGTAGGCGAAAACGGCCGATCAGGGGCGATCTGCTCTGACTCTGGACTATTAGAGAGATGTGTGCGCACCTAACCCCGCTATCTTCCTCCACTGGCACTCCCGCTTCCGAGAGGGATACGGGGGGTGTTAGGACCACCGCCGGAGCACCGAAGCTGTACCGCGGTGTCCCACCAAGCTCACCAGCTCTGTTCGGCTTCGGGCCCTCAGGAATGGGGCATCAACCCATAGCCACGGGTAACAGTATTGCCAGATCCGATTCCTGACCCCGACCTTCCGTCTTTGGAATCTGGATCCACTGAACTGAATTGCCGATTCTTCAAACTCCGCAATCCGCGCTCGCCTGATTCGCCCCCTCATGAGCCCCCCTGCTGGTCTTCCTCGGGATCAACCCAACCTGGATCGCCTGGTTGGATGGGGTCGAAGTAGCCGTTCTCATCGTAGTCCACCCAGATGGGATTGGTAAATGCGAGCGAACGGAACTCGGTGAAAGGAGGTTTCCAGGGCCGTTGCGAGGTCACCAGGACCAGATACCAGGTGTCCTGGCCCGACTGCACCCGGATAGCTTGCCGGAAGCGGACCCGCTCAGAACTCGCGTCCACGGGGAAGGTGTGTAGAACTTCTCCATTGGCGATGATCTGGACGCGGTCCACCGGAATCCAGGGAGCAGCCTGGACGTTGACGTGAAGCGTGACCGAGTCTCCCTCACTACTGAGGGTCGAGCCCACGGGTTTTCCGTCATTGGCCGAGAAGCGGATGAACGGGCCCAGGGACGCCGTAACGGCCTTCTTCTTCAGTGCGTCTACCACCTGGTTGGGGTCGACTTCCCAGAGTTTGTCCGTGTCGGAGAGAACGTAGTTGCGTGGGTATCCCGGTAGCTCGCCGGGATAGCGGTGGGCATCGGTATTGGCGACACCGGCGATGGCGATGCCCTGGTTCAAGAGGCCAAACCAGTCCTTCAGGTTCTGATCCACCTGGCTGCTGGGACCGTAGGTGGGAATCTCGATATCCTCACGATCGGTAATGGCGTTGTACACCTCCATCTGGTCGAATGCGGTCTCGAAAAAGGGATACTCGATCTGCGAGGTCTCCCGACTGAGCCGGAGGTTGAAGTAGCCGCCTTTCGGGGGTCCTCCCGTCCCTTTCTCGAAGCGGGGATGATTGATCTGGACGATCTCGTCTCCCGGATCCTCCTTCACTTTCCGGAGAAACTCTCGCGGCGTCCGAATGGAGTGCCGATATCCCCTCTCCTGCCAACGATCGTCAGTCAGGGGAAAGCTGTTGAAGTGCCCGAATGCGGTGTCGATCTCGGAACCCACCACGGAGGTCATGAAGCGCTTCAGGTTCAGCTCGGAGATGTAGGGGGAATAGTCCTTCAGGATGTTGTGGTCTGTAGCCGTCAACAAGTCCAGTCCCTCGGCCGCAGAGACAATAGCACCGTCCCTCATGGCGAACTGGAGGTGGAGGTGAAAGTCCGCCGAGATGAACCCGGAGGTGTCGATGGCCGGGGAGAGAGTGGATGTGAGGTGCGTCAGCTGGCCTTCTTTGATGCTGATCTCCTGGTGGTCCAGCGTGTACTCGGTGCCGCGAGTGATGTAGACATCGTATTGTCCCACCGGCACGGTCTTGACCTCACGGCCGGAGGCGGTGACCAGAAAGTTTTCGAAGCGTCCGACAATCGGCACCTGGTCCCTGGGTTCCTTGTGGGCAAAGAAGAGGCGACCGGGAAGGTGGACTCCCGTCTTGTCCTCCAGGATCTCGAAGGAAAGGCGTCCCGCGGCCTGCCCCGACTCAAGGACAAACCGCTCGTCAGGATCCAGCGCCGGATTCGCCGAAGAGGAAACCACCTCCCCGTCAGGCAGCAGGATCCAGCAAAGGGTTAGGACGGCAACAAAGCCAACTCTCAGAAGCAGGTTGGGCAGAACACGTTTCATTTCGACCTCCGTGGTGGAAACGATAGTACCCGATCAAGCAGGACCGAGAAAGAAGATGAATAAGTTGATCCTGTGGATGTGTCAGCAGCCGTTTAGCGCTTTGCCTTTGCCCTCGCCCGTTCGCGTTCCCACGATCGTCTCGGCCTCCCCGGTCCCGGAGCTAAGCAGCAGATCTCCGCGGACGGAGGCAGCCAACCGGTCTGGTCACAACGGTGGCGTGAGTTGTTCTATCGGCGCGAAGACGAAGTCATGGCAGTGTCGATCAACGCTACGGCAGGTTTCAAAACCGGTGTCCCCAGGATGGTTGCTGAAGGGACTGGAATTGACCCGCTTTCGTGGACACCTGATTTGTTTGGTAGAAAGGAGCTCTACGATGGGAAGAAACCGCCGACCGTATGCGCCGGAATTTCGGCGAGAGATTGTGGAGTTGCTCCGTTTGGGACGCAGTCCGGGATCGCTAGCGAGGGAGTTTGAGCCGACCGCCCAATCGATTCGCACCCTGGGTCAAGCAAGCCGATCAGCTCCTTTCGAAGCGACCGAAATAGAATGTCGGCTCCGAGCTGCCGATTCAACCGGTCAACGCAACACCCGTATTAAGCCGTTCAGCTAGAACGCGTCAGCGTCGGAGGAGGCAAGCCGTTTGATGGCCCGAATCGCAACCGCGTAACTCGTTGTACCTCAATGGCATGCACATGGGAGCCAGGCGTCCTCGCCGCTTTCTCTTTGGTTTCAACCGTTTACGCTTCGCCTTCTTCCTCCGCGCAAGTGTTGCGTCGATCGGTTGAATCCACCGCCGTTTGCGGCCGTTCGATTGCGATCACCCGTTCTCTGGTGTTGTTTTCAGAGATACTTGCTTCCTTGGATTAATCCTTCAACCCCCTTGACGAGCGCTTGGGCATACAGACTTTTGGAATCAGCCATAGCCGATAGATTTATTCTGCGGTGCTTCCGTGCTGCTCTGATCACAGCATCATCAGGATCATAGAATTCCAGGTTGTGCACGTATCTGTTAATCTTATTGCCTTCAGGTTCAACATAAGCCCGGGCATAACGCTCAATTAAAAGCTTAACTTCATCACGCCAATCGGTTATTCGTATTGTCCAGTTTTCGGCATCATCATGATCCGGTATGAAAGTATGGATACGGGTGATCATGCGCGGATGCACTTGCAAAAAAAGACCCTCAATATCCTCGATAGATTCTGTGGGCGATTTCTCAGCTAGTTGTTTTAGTACAAACATATCCTGATATACAGCCATCTCCCCGGCTGAATCACCTGCTGCTGACCAGACCGGTTCCAGAATTTCACGAATCCCTTTGGACATAAACCAGCCCATCATTAAAGCCACTTTACGCTCAATCTTGACCTGTTCTTCCAGAACTTGGCTTCTTCGTACGCTCAAATCTTCCCTGCTCATCTCAGCCCACATTTTTTGGTTCATCCGGTAAATGGGGAGGTGCCGCCAGTCAAAGGCAGGCCATGGAAACTGACGCACTATGCAAACCGTGGAAAAACAAGTAGTTCTGGAGGAGAACTGGCAAGTGCTCGCAGTTGTTTTTCCACCGTTCGCACAGCGCTTGGAAAACTCCGTATCACGGGCTTGCTGGCCCGGTTCGATGTCGCTCGGAGTTTTCCACAGTTCCCACGGCCTCTGCTACTGCAGCCGACTATATGGACAAGCGAACGGGGAGCAGATTTGGGATCCGGAAGGTGCCAACCACGTCCCCACCTCCCCATTTACCGGATGACCCCATTTTTTCAGCTTTGGATTTTTCTCTCTTGATGACGTTTGTTACCTGTTGCTCAGAGGCTCGAACCAACCAACCCATGCGTGAGAGATTTCCAGGAATCGCAAGCTGCAAAGCCGAGTCAACGTATCCTCTGGTGTTTGCAGGTACAAGACTCGAAGTCATTGCCAGCTCGACAACATCGTCCAGTAAAGCAAAAGACGTGAGTCTGTTTCGTGGCGATACCTGGAGGCCATGAACTCTCAGATTCTCTGCCAACAATAAATTTGTAAGAAAGGCTGAGCCTGCACTGCTGACAGCCAGCGTTCTCAGGAAATCTCTTCTGTCCAACATTTTCATGAAACTCGTTTTTCTAAGATTGCCAACAAGGTCATTTTCTCAATGTCGCCTGTAAAATAATCACTCGCACCTTTGAGATAGAAATATCCCAGCCTGAGTACCTGTGCATAAAGGCTCTGGTCCTTTGCTTTTTCCACAGAGTTCTTCAGATCCAGGCCAGGTTCTTGACCCTTTTGGATTGCGCGCACATAGCGAATTATGTCGTCGGAGTCATCGTAATAATTATCCTGGTCATAGTAGCGCCTGGTCAGTTCAGGATCGGGATTGTTGTACGCCTCTTCGAATCTTCTGACATCTTCCGTCAAGGCCTGATAACGTTCAACGAAAGTATCGACCCAGAGGCCAAAGTCGTCCTCCTGTTCGAGAAACAGATGCTTCTTGATCATGTCTGCCTGCCACATGCGGGTAAGAAGAGGCTCGGTTATTGCGATATCAATGCTACCGCTCGCAGGATGAGACCGCATATTGTAATCAAAGGTAGCTTGAGAAAAACTCTCCTTCGGCGACAAGGAAGGCTGCTTGCCACCGTCATACACTTTCCTGAAGGTCATGGCATCCTGGTAAACCCGGCAATTGCCACTTGTATACAGGGGGTTCGGATCAGCTTCCGCTGCTTCAAAAGCCAAACTGAATCCCGTGTCAGCTGCACGATGGGCCAGCCAGCCAATTGCATAAGCAATTGTGATCTGCACCTCGCGATCGGTGTGAGCTGAATCCCATTCGTCTTTGTATTTTTCCAGAATTGGTACGGCATAGTCACTATTGCCTCGGGAAGCACTTCCCAAAAGCCCACTGTCGTAATGGTTTTGGATACATGTTTTAAATGGATCGCATATTTCCGGAATACTGAGAGCAATCCGTGCCAGATCTTCATAGACGGCTATGTGTGTGATGTGTTCGGACATAGTTTAGTCCTTTGCCTTGACTGTTAATTCGACCGCGAACTCATGACCACTGCTCGGGAAATCAACTGCGGTGACATCAATCCGGACATCGTCGTGAAACAGATACTCAACTGCACTGCCTGGCTAGGAGTCTGCGCGGTAGAAATGATCGTAGCGAGAAAGCGGGGAATCGAGGCCAGATTTTCTCGATTTTGAGATGCATAATTGTTCTATTCGCCGTGTACTAAGGCATGCTTAACGCCACCCACTCGCCGGCGTGAGTCCTCGAACCGATCGGCATCACGATGTATTGCTTGCCGTTGTGTAGGTAGGTCATCAGTGAACCATTGGTGCCGGCGGGCCACTCGGTTTCCCACAGGACTGCCCCGGACGCTTTGTCAAAAGCCCGGACCTTCCGGCCTGCACTGGCTCCGCTCCCCGGCGGTGTCAGCGTCGGCGACCCAGTCGAAACAAGTTCTGAATCGCACATGATCGGGTCGCCCTCACTCACGAACAGCAATGTTTTGGTCACGAGGGTCATGCCTTGGCCGGGCTGACCTAATGGCGGAAGATTCAAGTGCTTCAGGGCCGGATGATCGCGCGGCCCATCGCCGTTCGGTACCATCCACACATGGTCGCCCGTGTTCAGATCAATGGCTATGATCCGGCCATACGGGGGTTTGGTCAGGGGCAGCCCGCGGGGACCCGCGATGGGCCCGCGAACGCCACGGTAGCGCTGGCCACGATAGCGCTCATTAGTCTCCTCAACGGGGGTCAGGCCGACAAAGAACGCACCTGTTCTCGACGGTGCGTACAACATCCCGGTCTCCGGATCGAATCCCCCCCCGCCCCAGTTGGTGCCGCCCACATGCCCCGGCACCATCAGGGTGCCCTTCATCTCGTCCGGGCCCTCGCCCCCGAGCGACGGGGGCGTGAAGATCGGCCCCAGCACATACTGCTTTGCAATTTCCAGGGCTTCGGCGCGCAGCTCAGGCGTGAAATCAATTAAATCGTCGGTGGTGATCCCCTGCTGTTCGTAGGGTGCCGGTTTGGTCGGGAACGGCTGCGTCGGAGAGGTCCATTCACCTGGCGCAGTCGATCGAGGCACGGGCCGCTCCTCGATCGGCCAGACGGGGGCGCCGGTCACCCGGTCCAACACGAACGCCCTGGCCTGTTTGGTGAGCTGTACGAGCGCCTTGATCGGCTTGCCGTTGACCGTTATGTCGACCAGGATCGGCGGCGTGGGGTTATCATAATCAAAGATGTCATGATGAACGGTCTGGAAGTGCCAGACGCGCTCGCCCGTGTCGGCCCGAACACAGACGATGCTTGTGGAGAAGAGATTGGCACCAGGCCGGTGACCGCCGTACATGTTATTCGCGGCGGCGCTCGTCGGCAGATACACCAGGCCGAGTTCTTCATCCGCGCTGGCCATTGACCAGACGTCCGCTTCACCGGCTTGCATGCCCTTCCATGAGTCCTCGAGCCACGTCTCGCTGCCGAAGTCGTCCGACCGCGGGATCACGCGAAAGGTCCACCGAAGCTTGCCGGTCCGTACGTCGTAGGCGCGCACGTCGCCGGCGGCTCCTCTCACCGAGGATCCGATGACCACCACATCTCCCACGACGAGCGGAACTCCGCGCCACTGGTAGTTAACTAGTGCCCGTCCGGAAATCCGTAAGTAATTGATAAGGAAGGGGAAAGAGGGCTTTTTCAAGCTCCGAAATTGTCAGGGTCGTTTGCTAGACTATCTGGTGTAAACAATTAGACTGAAACGACTTAGGACGATTTCAGGAGTTCGAAGATGCGTCAAAAGCGTGAAAAACAACGCCCCCTTTCCCCACCATGGCCCGATCACCAACTGGCCAATGAATTGAAGCTGATCTCGCGCATCCTGGACGACAATCCCCAGACGCTGGAGCTGATAGTACAAGATCTCTCTGACAGGGTCGATTCCAGTGTCGGCGCCCCCGGTTTGACGGCCGAGCAGGTGCTGCGTTGTGCCGTCATCAAACAGCTGCATCAGTTCAGCTATCGCAAGCTGGAGTTTCATCTGGTGGATTCGCAAAGCTGTCAGAGGTTCTGTCGCTTGCCCTATGGGGCGTCGATCAGCAAAGCCACCCTGGCGGAGAACCTGGGGAAGATTGAGCCGGGGACATGGAAGGCGATCAACGACCACTTGGTGCGCTGGGCGCAGGCTCGGGGTCTGGAAAAAGGCCAACGGATTCGGGTCGATGCCACGGCGGTCCAGACCAACGTCCACTATCCGCTCGACAGTGAGCTGTTGGACGACGGCATTCGAGTCGTCACCCGGTGGCTGGGGCGGCTGCGGGACTGGGAAGGGATCGGCTTCGTCGATCACACGCGACGGGCCAAGCGGCGCGTCCTGAACATCCGCAACCGCCGCGGCAAGAAGCGCCTGGAGAGTTACCGCGATCTGATCAAGGTGGCGTCCAAGACGGCCCACTATGCCGAGCAGGCGCTGGCCGCGTCGGCGCAGTGGAGCGATCCCCTCAGTCTGGCCGGGGCGGCGCAACTGGCCCACTATCTGGAGCTGTTGCACCAAGTCATCGAGCAGACTCAACGACGGGTCCTTTCGGGCGAGGCCGTCGCGGCCCAGGAGAAGATCTGTTCCCTCTTCGAAGAGCACACCGATATTATCAAGAAGAGCCCTCGGGAAACGGTTTTCGGCCACAAAGTGTTTGTCAGCACGGGGGCCTCGTCGCTGATCCTGGATTGTGTGGTGGAACGCGGGAATCCAGCCGATAGCAACTATGTGCAACCCTTCTTAGAGCGTCATCGACAGCTGTACGGGAAGGTCCCGCGCCAGAGCGCCTGGGATGGCGGTTTTGCCTCGGCGGCCAACCTGAGCTGGGCCAAAGAGCAGGGGGTACAGGACGTGGCCTTTTCCAAAAAGTGTGGGTTGACGGTCGAGAGCATGGTGCGTTCCAGTTGGGTCTACAAACAGCTCAAACGCTTCCGGGCCGGGATCGAGGGGTGCATTGGGACCCTCAAGCACACCTTTGGTCTCCACCGCTGTACCTGGAAAGGCTGGCCTCACTTTCAAAGCTACGTCCATGCCAGCGTCCTGACCTATAACCTGGTCGTCCTGGCCCGACTCCTGTTGTAGTCTTTTGTGGCTGACCGTACTGCCTTGTGGCTCCGACTCAGGGAGAGGTCTGCGCCGAACCGGTGTTTTTTGGCCCGTGCGCCCTCGCTCGCTCGTCCTCGCTCTGGATCGAGCTGGGTCGAGTCGGTCTGTCAGCAGTCTCAGGTATAAAAAGTGGTTCCGATTCAACAGATTACAGTTCTGGGAACCCCGGTTTCCGGACGGGCACAAGCTAAACAGTGCACCACCCATCGGAGGGTCGAGTTTCGCCAGAATGCTCCCAGCATGGTCGCCCACTAAGTACACAGCTTTTCGCTTGGTGACTTCGGGGTCGCAGCGTTCCACTTGATTCCCCCCTGCCGCGAGAACGGCAAGCTGGAGGCAAGAGGATAGGAGCCAGATGCTGAAACTCCATCTAAACATAGGACAACCTTTTGCCACGGGTGGCATCACTGCACTAGCTTTCCCTGTTAGTTGGTCGAAGTTGAGCCTTCGACTCTATTCTGCTTGGATCGACAGCTGTGGATACGTAGTAATTCCCCTCTCGTACCTGAAGAGAATTCGAAAGAACTGAAGTTTGCCCTCCCCACCGGCTTCATGAAAAGCTTGAAGCTCGTACTCTCCGCTGGGCAAGTTCTCCAGATGGAGATCGCCATTTTGAACGCCTACTTCTTCCTTCGAGAACCGCCGTATCAGCTTGTAAAGGCTGAGGTCTTGCGATACCAGCTTGGTAAGATCTTCAGGAGAGCTGACCTTGTTTTCGATCGCCTGATTGTGGATCTCAACCAGGGGAGTTGTGAACTCAGACTCGAGGCCTCTCTTTAGATAGGCGCCCTCCAATTCAAAAATTCTTTGATAAACAGACTCCCAAAACTCAGCACAATCTGCCTCGAAATGCTTATCGAAGGTTCCTGCTCCCTCCAAGATGCTGTCGAACACTCGTGCCGGAACGACGTTCGCTCCTTTTGAGGAACGGGATCTCGCTTGAATCAGACTCACCGCTTTGTTCCAGTGAACCTGATCGAGCCTGGAGACCAGGGCACTCGCCCGAAGGGGAAGTGGGGGCTTCGAACTCTCCCCGTTTTCCGTAGATGTGTTGGCCCGAGGAGGAGGCGCCGGAGCGAACACCTTTTTCGGTACCGCAGTCACGAGATGGACCACATAGGAGGCACGGCCTGTCCCCGGTTCCCTTATCCATTCCCAGCGAGGAATGGGTAGAAGGGCCACTTGGGAAAAATCATAATCCAGGTTCAGACCTTCGCTGGCGTATTTTTTCTGCTTCTCAGATACCTGTTCAACCAATTCCCGTATCGGGCTTGGCCCGAGCTCTGGGCTCTGCCAAAAGTCCTCACACTTGAGACCATCGCGTGTCTCGATGCAATTCTGGGCAATCATCTGGACGCGGTTTTCGGGATTCAATATCAGAATCCCGTCATCTTGAGAGGTCACGCTAATGGCTTTCGATAGACGCTCCCATTCGCCCAGAATGACTGTGCCCTGGGGTGGTGCACTGTCCTCCGACATCTCCTTTTGCACCACTCGGTAGTGTTTTAGGAGAAGTTTTTCCAGCGCCCTGCCGGCAGTAGATTGCGGCAGAGCACCCAACAGAGAAAAATCGATTGGGTGCGGCTCTTTTAGAACAGGCGATTCTGGTGCCGTCGAACGCAAGATGGACCTCTCTTACTATGGGAGCGGCGAAGGCATTTTGGGGTTGGGTAGTTGGGTGGGGCAGAACAATCTGACACGGAAGACCGACCGATTGGACTTCTGGATCTTCTTACTTCACCCGCTTCAGGTGAGAGCGCGTGGGGCCGCGCACAGGGACCAGCTCGCCGTCCGCGTAGCGCGCGGCATGGTTTCTGAGCGACTCCTGCCGCTCGTGAAAGCGCCAATAGGCGTCGAAGTCTCCGCTGGCCTGCAGCGCACGCAGGCGTAAGACCGCCTCAGCCCCCGCCAGAGACCAGCGCGCCCCGGTCACCTCCATCCGATCTTTGACCAGGTAACGGCAGGCCCCCTCGATGACACCGGTGGCAATCGGGAACCCCCTCGCCAGATAGGTGTCATACTTCAGATACTCCGCATTTTTGAGCAGATAGTTGGCGCAGCGATCCACCGCTTCGCGCGCCTTGCCCGCCAGGCCCCGACGGGTCGCACTGCGACGGATTCCGCCCGCCACATAGCCACTGCGCCCGCGCAGAATACTCAGTAGGTGCTCGCCCACCCAGCCCTCCAGCTTCGGGTTGACTTCCCCGTGCAGAGCCATGCCGGCCTTCCACACGTACTCGCTCACGTGGATGAAGTCCAGCACGATCGTGGGCGCCGCCCTGGCGGATCGGTGCAAACACCGCAGCAGCGTCTTCAGCTGACTCCGATGGCCGTCGACCAGCACCACCCAACTCTTGCGCCCCGTGGGATCCCGCGAGCGGGCTTCTCCGAGGGCTTGCTCGATGACCTCTTCGGGACGCTTCTCCAAGCTCGCCCACAGCCGTTTGTGCTGGGGCCGCGGTCGCTTCCCTTCCTCCCGCTGCGGCTGCGGGGCCAGGACCCGCATCACCTCCTCCGGCCGCCGCACCTGAGGCGCGAGGGTGTACACCGCCGCGACCGTTGCCATCCGCTTGGCGTGGCGCTTTTCGCCCTTGCTCAACCGCTTCTGCAACTTGTGCTCGCTCGCTTCCGCCCGCTGCCGCGTCGCCTCCCGCAGATCCTCACGACGCAGCACCACTCCTTTGCCGTCCACCGAGATCGCCAAGATCGACCCCGACTCGCTCGGAGCCAACGCTCCCGCTTGTCGCTCCTGATAGAAGGCATCGAAGTCCTGGGCGGCACGGCCCACTAGCTCCTCCACCTGACGCTTGCCCACCTGCGCCCCCGTGGTTTTCGACAGCGCCTCCACGACTTTGTCGAACGACCCCTCGGCGGCTTCCTCCGCCGCCCGCCGCCGCACCTGGTGCGAGTACAACTCCGGCGGGAGGTTCAGATCCGCATCCAGTGGGTGCAGGCTCTGGAGCCCCTCTCCCCCGTAGCCGAGCCGCTCCACCCGAACCTCTCCAAAGACCGTTTCCAGCCCCCGTTGCTGCCGCCGGCGCTGTTGCCGCACCTGCCCTTCCGAATCCCGCACCGCAGCGGCCGCTTCACCCGGAGCCCGCAGCTCCAGGTGCGCCTGGTAGAACCGTCGCAGCAGCTCCCGCCCCTGCTGCTCCAGCTCTCGCTCCAACTCGCTGTGCGTCTTCCTATGGGCCTCGTCGGACATCAGAAAGGCCTCCATCTGGGCAAACTGCTCCCGCGCCGCCGCGAACTCATCCTCGGGCTGTAACTGGGCGGCTACCGCTCGCAACTTCTAGCCCTCCCGCAAGCGTCGGGCCGCCTCCGCCACCAGCGGATACACCAGCACCCGTTTCGGCGCTGCCGCCTCGCTCCGCGCCAGCCGATCCTCTCGCTTCCCGCCCCGCGTGCTCCCCAGCTCGATCCAGTTCGCCCCCCGATAGCAGCTGCCCCGGTAGCGCTCCGGATCCACCAACGTCTCCACCAAAAACACCTCAACCCCGTAGCTCCGGGGCCAGTCCAGCGCCAGCTGCCGCACGGCCCGCGATAAGATCCGGCTCGCCAGGTTCTTGACCTGGACCCAGGGCAACACTAAATAGCGACTGTTCGAGACCACGTGCACCAGCTGGCGCGTCCGCGCCTCCGCCTCCCATCCGATCCAGCGGTCGCGCGCCGCAATCCGCCAGGCCGCGCTCGAAAACTGCACGCAGGCCACCACCCGCCCCGCCGGCTCCGAGGCGTAGACCAGGTAGCGCAGATGCGCCCCGAACGGCACCCGGTGGCCTAGATAGTGGTAGCGCCCCACCAGCTCCCGGAACAGCCCTCGTTGCTCCGGCGTCCGAACCGGCTGCAGCTGAATCTCGCCCAGGTCCCGGGCCGTGCCCACCAGCCGGGGACCCGGCTCTCCCCGCGCCGTCACCGGTACCCCCGGTCGCTTTCCCCGGCGGCCGCCCCAGCCGCTTGGGGGGCAACACCAGCCCCCCCTGGCTCTCCAGCTTCTCCAGAAACTCCCGGCACTCCCGCGCTTTCAGCGACCCCGTGCGGCGCTTCCACCCCAGCAACTCGCACACGGTGGCGGCCAGTTCCATCCGGCTCAGACCCCCACACGTCCCCACGATCTCCCGGATCAGGGCCTGCTCCGCTTTGCCCACCTCATGACCTAGGAATCGCGGCGCTTTGCTCTCCACACCCTCTGCCACAAACCTACGCTAGCAAACCGACGCACAAATGTCCAGTGCTTTTTTCCCTCTTTCAATTTTTCATCGCACCGGGATTCCACCGACTCACAGCGGGCAGAGTCTCAGGCCCGGCCCGGCGGCTATCCGAGCGCACCGCAATCCGACGCGTTTTAGCCGACTTATGCCCTTCGCCAAGCCTTATCTCGCCCAAAAGCGCCACTCGCTACGATTCGGACCCGGCTAACCTATTGTCAATAAAGGATAATGGTTCGCTCTAAAAGAGCCGCACCCAAATCGATTGGGACTAGAGACGGCTGGTCCAATTGAGCCCCCTGTAGGGACGCAGACATCGTTAGCACGAGTCCAAGCGCAGACAGATGGAGCTTGCTTTTAAGGGCGCCTCTTTTCACCATTCTAGTGTCGCCTGTTTCTGGATACTAACCTCTATCCTGGAGCTGTTGACTTCATCCGATGCGATAAGCGCGATAGTCTCTTCCATGACGTTTTTCTCTGTCTGGCTCGGCCGTGGTGCGACTAGTCGCGGCTCTTTGATCCGGAGAAGGAACATTCCCGTTTCTTCCTCTCGACCTATCGAGTAGTTTCCTTCTGCACCGTCGATTACCAGCCGGCGCGGGCGCAGAGAGCTCACACCGTCCGGATCGACAATGAAAGAGTCCAGAATAAAGTACTCACTTATCCCCTGTTGGGTTTTTTCCTGGTACCGGTGCTTGGGATACAGGATTGCCACTCTTCCGGGAGAATCGCCGGATTCGTAGATGGGCCGCGGTGAAAGATTGTCTTGCACCAGGAACGAAACCTCTATGTGGTAAACCTCGGGTTCAGCACCCTCAACACCCGGTTCGGTGTAGGAAGCCTCTAGCATGTAATGGTTCTTCCGCCCTGAGCTCGAATCATGCCGAAGCCTGGTTCCTTCGAACCTGTTGTCCTCAGGGATGATCTTTATGCGGTCTTGCTCGACCGATTCCCAGCTTCCAGCGTCCTGCTGCTCACCCCTTGTCTCGCTTTCTTCCGACCTTCTCCGAAGGGCCGTCGCGGTTATCGACTTCCCTCTCAACTGATACGGGAAATCACAACCACGTCCTTCCACGATCGGAAGGGGTCCGAAGTGGCGCTTTACGAGTTCCGGAGGCTCCTGATAGCCAACTCGGACCTCGTTGACCTGACCGGGGTCGTTGGGCCAACTTTCACTTGGAATTAAATCTTTTGCAGAATCATAAAGATGCACGCCAAAGTGGATACTGTAAGTTCCTGCTGTGGGTTCGATTGGCTTCAAGAGCTCCATGAAATTGAAGCTGACAAGCTGTAGAGCATTGTTTCCGCGTTCCGGCCAGGAAAAGCGTTTCTTGCTAGCACTGCCGTTGATATCAATTGATCCGCTGGGTCCTTCAATTCTCTCAACTGCTATCTCTCCGTGATGGTATCTATTCATCAGCGTCAGAGGTAGGTAGCTGATGAAGAACTGGGGGTTCTCGAATGTAACTTGTTGAACCGAGGGGCCGCCATTTCCAGCAGTGAAAGCTAAGGAATCAGTGTCTGTTTCGGCTGTTTCCGTCAACAGCTGCCTGTAGAAGACATAGAAAGACTTGCCCCCACCGAACATGTTCATACTTAGCTGATCACCGACCACTTGCTGGTAAACGAAGAGCAGTCCAATCAGGATTTTGACCAGATTGAGCCAGATCGCAGCCAGATCGTAGCCTGCAACGTCATTTCCCCTCATGACTCGTCCGTTCTCCCTGATTCCCTTGCCATATCAGCGGCCAAAACGGCTCCAGAATTGCCTGATCTCACCTAGCCGCTCGTCCCGCTCTTTTCCGGCCAGTGAGCTTTGACAGGATTTCCGCGACGACGGTCCAGACATCACCCAGGCTACTCATCAGTCTCAGGGCTGCATAGATGAAGATGCTGGCCAACATGAGAACCATGAAGAGGTTGGCTCGATCCGGGTGATCATTGACCGTCAGGATCCCCCAAAGCCCGAAACCAACACCCAGCGTTGTCACGATGATGGCGAAGGCATTGATTGCATCTTTCCAGACTTGGCGAGGCCAAGTCTCGCCGTCGTAGGATGTAGTCGCGAGAAAGTCGACCCACTCTCGAAGTTTGTTCCTGGTGTCTTTGTTCAGGTTCGAGAACTCAACGCCTATTCCATAACCTTCCTTGCTGTATCGCAGAAAGGCATCCACCGCTAACTTCTCCATTCCCTCGCCATAGAAGGGAGGATTGTCCCAGACGACCTTGACGGGGGTTCCCCGGCGCCAGACTTCGTCTTCTATGCCTTGGACGTCCAGGGGTATGAACAGAGCTACCATCAAAAGGTGTGTAAATAGCAGAGGCGGTGAGTATCCTTCCGGGTTGACCTAAACCCAGGGCCGGAAGGCCCATAAAGGAAGGAGTACACACCGCATGAAAGAGAAGAACATTGAGGGGACTGTGGAGTCAAGAGTCTGTTTCCAGGAGCTGGAAGATTGGGTGCGGGAGAAGGTCCAGTCTTGGGTCCAGGAGCTACTAGAGGAGGAGGTGACCGAGCTGCTGGGACGAGACAAGAGTGAGCGTCGAGGCAAAGTGGACCCAGCGTCGGGATACCGCAACGGCTATGGCAAGGCCAGACGACTGACCCTCAGTAGCGGGACGATCACCGTGCGACGGCCTCGAGTCCGAGATCTAGAAGAGCGTTTTGAAAGCCGGGTACTGCCGCTGTTTGCCAAACGGACGCAGCAAGTCCGAGACCTGATTCCAGAGCTGTATTTGCAGGGCCTGGCTCAGGGCGATTTCGACTTGGCATTAAGAGGGCTTTTAGGGGAAGAAGCGGCCTTGTCGGCCAACACGGTGGCCCGACTGAAAGAGAAGTGGCAAGAAGAATGGGCCGTCTGGCAAAGTCGTCCCCTGGAGGAACTGGAAGTCGTTTATTTATGGGCGGATGGAATCTACGTCAAAGCGGGTCTGGAGAAGGAAAAGGCCGTCCTGCTGGTGGTCCTTGCGGCGCTCAGTGATGGCAGCAAGGTGGTGGTTTCGGTGACGAGCGGTTATCGGGAATCGACGGAAAGTTGGTCAGAGGTGTTACGCGACTTGAAGCGGCGGGGGATGAATGCTCCTCGTCTGGTCATCGCCGACGGCCCCCTCGGCATCTGGGGGGCCTTGTGCAACGTCTACCCCGAGGCGGAAGAGCAGCGTTGCTGGAATCACCGCATCGTCAATATCCTGGCCAAGGTGCCCAAACGCGAGCAGCCCACGGCCTTATTGATTCTGCGCCAGATCCCCTATGCTGAGAGCCGTCAGGAAGCGGAACGCCTCAAACGGGTTTTCCAGGAGTGGTGCCGAAGCAGAGGCTTGGCTCCGGCGGCCGATCTGTTGGACCAGGACTGGGATCGGATGGTGAGCTTTTACAACTACCCGAAGCAGCAGTGGCAACACCTGCGCACCACGAATCCAGTGGAGTCCCCGTTCGCCGGACTTCGGCTGCGAACCGATGCGGCCAAGCGCTTCAAGAAGGTGAACAACGCCCAGGCGGTGATCTGGAAGATGCTCTTGGTGGCCGAGAAACGATTCCGTCGTCTCAAAGCTCCAGAGCTCATGAGAGATGTCTATCAGGGAGCCAAGTATGTGAATGGAGTCCTGGTCAACCAGGAGTCGAAGGAGAAAGCCGCCTGAGTCTATTTACACACCTCTTGACATGAGCTCTATGAACATTCCAGAGTTGCTAATGTTGACCATTCCGGTTGACCGCACGGTGATAGGCCCCGAATCGCGATTCGCGTCTGACTCTCGCATGTTCTGAGACCCGCCGATTTCAACAGCCAGCTCGACTGCAAGCAGTCCGAAGCGGGCTTCCTCTCTCCTCTGCTCCATAACTAGATTTCCTCCTCTGCACCTGGTGGCAGTTCTAGCGCCTTCCGGCGAGCGATGTCATCCTAGCACAAAGGTACAACGCGATCGTTTCCGATATATTGAGGCGTCAGGCTGGTTTGTTGCCCGATATTCCCAGAAGCTGTTAAACTTCCAAGCTCACCTCGACGAGTGATCACCACAGGGCCCCTTTTTCTGTACCCCGACGGTACTTGGGGACGCCCACGAGTTGCTGTCGTCGGGGAATAGATGTTCGCCACATAATTGATATGCTGACTTTTTTGTCGCCGCGGATAAAAAAATATGGGTCATCCGGTAAATGGGGAGGTGGGGACGTGGTTGGCACCTTCCGGATCCCAAATCTGCTCCCCGTTCGCTTGTCCATATAGTCGGCTGCAGTAGCAGAGGCCGTGGGAACTGTGGAAAACTCCGAGCGACATCGAACCGGGCCAGCAAGCCCGTGATACGGAGTTTTCCAAGCGCTGTGCGAACGGTGGAAAAACAACTGCGAGCACTTGCCAGTTCTCCTCCAGAACTACTTGTTTTTCCACGGTTTGCATAGTGCGGCAGTTTCCATGGCCTACCTTTGACTGGCGGCACCTCCCCATTTACCGGATGAACCAAAAATATTTGTCCGCAACTTTAGAGTTAGGTGAGCAGTAGAGTTACGAGAGGCGAATCTAAGGAGAGAAGGATTAAGGTGGGTGGGCTAAGAGACGCGGGACACACTTCGGGAAGGGTTGCCCTTGAAAAGGCAGCCACTCAGGAAGACGTGCGGATAGCATTTGAAGAGCTCTCCCACAAAGAGCTTCTGCATTTGAGCATTTTCGCCGACTTCAAGGCCCAGATTTGCCCAAGCTCCGAAGGAGAAGACCTCTTGAACCAGGCTTTCTGCGATGTTCTATCAGGCAACAGGCGATGGTACAAAGAGAAGGTCGAGTTCAAGCACTTTCTCTTTGGCGTAGTCCGAAGCATCACCAACAATGCGATAAGGAAAGACCAGGGTCGCTCCAATGTAGTCTCTCTGGATCAAACGGATTGCCCCGCATCCACGACTCCCGAGACGATACTGATGGCGAGCGAGCGAGAGGAGAGGGCTCGGAAAACACTAGCTCGGATCGAGCAGTTGTTTCTGGACGACACCGAAGTCGCTCTGGTTATCTGGTGTTTGAAGCTCGGGATGAAAGGTCCGGAAATTCAATCGGACCTGGGTATTTCCAAAACGGAGTACGAGACCATTGTGAAGAGGATGAGAAGAAAGCTTGTGAGAATGAAAGAACAGGCTCTGGCATCACTTAGCGGCGGTGCCCATGTCTGAAGCACAGATCTTTGAAACACAGCTCTGTGGAGTCCTCGATGAACTGGCAGAATCGATAGCTGCCACGCCGACTGAGGAGCTTGATTTCGAAGAGCTTCTGAAAAATAACGGAGCACCTGTAAATCTGCACAGGGTTGCGGCCCGAGTCAGAGATAAATTTCAAATCGCGCTTGACCAGCAGCGTTTTGACGCCGCTTTGGGCGTCCCGGGTTTTGAGGCTGGTTTCAGCGTTGAAAAACGGGTTGGCGCGAACGAAACAATCAAGAGTAGCCGTGCATTACCCTTCCTCTCAGCCACAACGTCGGTGGGGTCTACTTCGAGCAACCCTGCCTTCGAGACCCTGACCACGATGGTGGACGATGCGGCAGAACACCAATCACAGGTTCCCTTGAGACTTGCCGTACTCGGCGATATAGGAGCTGGCAAGAGGACGCTTACGGCTGCGATCAAGAGAGTCTTCTCTTCAAGAAGTTCTCAGTTCCAGAGTAATACAGAAGCCGCCAAGCGTTGGTTTAGAAATCGAGAAGAAGGTGTGTGGCGAAACGCGACCACCTATTCCACGCAGCGGCATACTTACCTACACGCCAACCTGCCAGGATCTCTAGAGTCGCTCGCTCTTGATCAAGGCGACGATCTAGCCAAGGCGGACGTCGTGATTCTGGTAGTTTCGGCAGCAGATGCCACGCGGAAGACAATCGAGGGATTTCGCAACCTGCTGAGGCGGGCTCGCCTCACCAATGTCGTCTTGTTCTTGAACAAAATTGGCGTTGCACCTAGCTCCAGGGTCGAGTGGATCGAACAGGAGTTACAGCTTCTACCCGGCGCCAAAGCGATACCTCTGATCAAAGGCAGTGCAGTGAGCGCTCTAGAAGGCCAGGAGACCTCAGTTTTGCAGCTCGTGGCTGCTCTGGAATCGAGATTGGCGATGAGGGCCGCGGTCACTCCTGCTCAAGGGGTTCCCGTTGACGCGGACGCGGCTCGTGGCGCCGAGGTTGCTAGTAAGGCAGAGCGAAAGGTATTGGTGCCAGGACCATGGAAGGCAGCATGCGCTGGATCTCGATGGCTCGGAAAGGCAGCCATCACCCTCGTTCATGCTATTGGCAGACTGCTTGGCACAGTGCCCGGTCCAGCAGCGGCCAGGCTCTTGTTGGTCTCACCGGTTGTCGTTTCATCGTTTGTCGCTTCAATGTTTGTCGGTACTTCTTTCCGGAGCGATCTTGGGGTTGCATCAAAGACACACCAGGAGGCTCTGACAGCCGTCGTCGGTTTTTCCTCGCCAGGTGATGAGAGAACTGCGGGCCAGAATCAGAAGATGCTTGCCGCTGAAAAGACGCCGTCTGACCCCGTGTCTGTTGCAGCGCGGGATCGTCTGCCGACCAGAGACGCCGGTCTTGGAAGGAAGACCGAGAGCCCAGCGGCAGAAGGCGCCTTGAGTCCAGTCAACCCCAGTGTCGAACTGACCGTAGATAGCGGAAAATCGACAGCGACAGATGACGTCCACACTAGCGTCAGAGACAAAACACCGCCTCTGATCAAGGTCCTAACCACGAGGCTGGAGTCCTGGTCAATCGACCGCATGGCGACTCATCAAGCCAGTGTAGCCGTTGAGGCCACAGACCACCGCGATCCCTCACCTGAGTGTCGGATCGGCGTCTGGGACGAGGCGGATAGACAGTTGTTCGACACACAGGTCACCACCAACAAGGCGTCGATCGACTTGCCGGTGGACAGCAACGAGCGTCACTACACTCTTGAAGTGACCTGCACGGACACTGCCGGCAACAGTTCGTCTCGAATAGCTAGCCTGGCGGTGCCAAGTTCGAGCTGGCACGTTGAACAATGGTGGATGGGATCCCTTCAGGAAGATCCCAACAAGGCGCTAGATGAGTCGAAAGGCCAGATGTGGAAGCGTCCGTAGAAGGGACAAGCATAGGCAACTCCATCGGGGCAGCCTGGACCGCCTCTTATTCTGCACGAAGCACGTCCATCAAAAAGATGGACCTCTCCCTGACATTCACCAGCTCTACGCGTCGGCGAAATCAACTGGCTAGAAGCCCCGGCTTGTTAGGTCTTGCTTTTTGGTGCACCTGCGTCGTACTGAGTTGGTGCGGTCCCTTCGCCCATGCTCAGTCCTGCGAATCGGCAACCCTTCTCGATGAACTGAGCAGCCCCAATTACGGAACCAAGGCGGATGCTGCTTACCAGCTGGGTAGGCTCTGCCAAGTATGTGACTCTGTGGGTGATGGAGAATGGAAGGGGTTGCTGGCAAGGCTGGAAGGTGCTCTCGAGAACGAGCTTGAGCAGGATCGACCTGGACAATCCGGTAGCGTTCTCGAAGAGACTATTTCAGCCCTGGGCGAGTGCTCGTACCGAAGCCAGGTAGTATCCCCCGTACTTCTGCAACTATTGCGTTCTCCAGTGGTTGACGAGGGACTACGAAGGCAGGTGCGTTCCAGCATCTCGACAGCCTTGATTCGTCTTCAGGGCGGGTCAGAATCCGTCTCGCAGATAATGGCAGCCTTCGCTGATCGCCAGAATCTCCTCTTTGAAATCCCTTCCATCTTCCTGGCCAGCGTTGGTCAGGTCCTGGCGCGAGAGCAACGAAACAAGGCGTCCGAGAGGACTGAAGCGGGTGGGTTGATCGCTGAACTCGTCACGAAGGCGGAACCAGAAGGGGCAAGCCGAGAGAGGTTGTCAGGAATCTTCCGGGAACAACTAGCGACGGCCCTGAGCCACGACCTTGCCACGGGGGCAGGAGCATACCAGGTGATAGATCTCCTTTTCGCACCAGCACGCCCAGCCGCCGAGTTGGAGAATGTGGGTGAAAACGAAATAGACTCGGTCTTTCAGCCAAACAGGCTCACAGACGTGGGCCGTCTCCTCATATCGAAATCGCGTTCTTCACGTATCGATTTTCTGACGTCGTTGACGGAAGCTTTGGGGAAACGGAGTTCGAAGGAAATAGACGGATCCGACCCAGGAAATTCGGTAGAGGAGAATGGCCTGCTCCACATTCAGGCGCACGTGCTCTATGCATTGCTTGCCGCTTTTCCCGCCTCGAACACGGCGACTCTGGAAGAGCGGAAAGCCATTGAGTCCGCCCTGGTTGCTCTTGTGTTGTATTCAAAACACGACGAAGATCCGAACCTCCTTCCGAGTACGAAGCAACTGATTGGAGACGCTAGGGAGGAGACGAGGCATCGAATCGTCTTGCAGTCAACCCAAAGGGCCTTGTCGGCGCAATTGTACGAATTTGTAGGAGAGATGCTCAAACCGTTCACCGGACCCGAGCCCAGCTCACGAGATCATGACTCCGTGGCCCTGTCAGTGATCGAGGGAATCGCCGAACGGTTGGGATCAGCGGGGGGAGAGTCCCTGCTAAGGAAAGTTGTTTTGGCAGAGATCGATCAGCTGGCGAAACGCCGTAAAACGGGCGCGTCAGAGGATGCTCCTGAGCTGACCCACCAGCACTATGCTTTGCTTGAGGCTTTGATTCAGACTCTGGAGTCAGCCTCGATCGACGCGAAGTCAGCCTCGATCGACGTGCTGAGAGAGTTGTATTCTCGCTGGGAGGGAGAACATCCGAACTTCCAATCTGGAATCGACCGGTACTTCTTCGAGGGTTTCATTCTGGCTCTGGGCGACCAACCCAATCTTGCGCTCAGGAAGAGAGCTTTGGTCAAGCTTGGACCGATGATCAGACAACGCCTCTCGAGTTCAAAAGAGCTTACTGAGTCTAAGCGATGGCTCCTGACCGATTCCCTTATAGACTTGTGGAAGGCGATCTCCGCGGCAGCAACACTTCCCAACACTGCAGGCGCGGCCGATCTGATGGGGGCGGAGGGCGAGATCAAGATTTGGCTCGAGACCCTGTATCCGAAACGGCGGTCAGGTGAAGCTGGGTTGCCCAGGGCGCAAGCAGCCCCCTTTGACGCCAGCGTGGCCAGACTCTCACCCTGACACCACGGGAGGCGAAGTGATCTGGGGATGTTGCTTCAAGAATCGAGCTGGCAGATGCCAGCTTTGGGAGAGGTCACAATCAACCTAATTTCAGACGCGATTTTTCCCACCACTCTTGCCAAACTTGGAGTTCCTTGCGTAACGCTCCGCGTCGCTTGTTCCACTTCCCTGGCTGCTCGAGTGGGCTGTCGATCTCTTCGTGTGCTTCCTTCGTCCGATGGAGTGTTCCCGCTACTTGGGACCGCGGCTCCCTGATATCCTCGTTGGGCCTGTCTGCCTTATTACCTGTATTCTTGGTTCCGTTGGTGGCTTCACGACCCGCCCGCGACTGCAACTCGCTGATCTCCAGAATCAACTCGTCTACTGTCGCTCCAATCGGTTTCCTATCCCATGAGTTCGCCTGGACCTTCTCTCTGTGTTGGATTCCAGCCGGACTCTCGAGCTTCTCGCGGCCGCTCGCTAGTCTTTTCTCGCACGACACCGAGCCCCCGACATACTCTAAACAGCCATCTTCATCATTTTGACCAGCCCCATGTACTGGAGCTACCAGAACCGTGAAACCGATAAGAAAGATACGAAACGCTGTTGCCACGCTGAATCGATCAATAGCGCCAGTACGCCTTAGATCCTCCCTCAAGTATCGTCGCCCAGCCTTCACGAAACCTGTGACGTACTTGGATTTCTAGCAGATATCCTGCTAAATAGCAAGCACCAAAGGGGTTGGGAAGTACTGGGTTCGTGTCGCGCTGACGTTTGCAATCACGCTTTCAGCTAGACAAGACAGGTCGCTTTGGGGTCGTTGTTTAAGTAGGCACTTCGTGCCGACGGCCAAGGCCGTAAAAGGCTGTTTCGGGACACCCCGGCTGTGACGAAAGGGCGGTCTCAGAGAACAGCTCACTTGATTGAAATTCCGAGACTGTTAAGAGGGGGCGAGAGTGTTTGCGCGCCTCGGTGGGGTCCGGAGCAGTCCTTCGAACGGAATGGATTTCCTTCGGGTCCAACCCAACGACGGTTGTGGGTGTGTCTACCCCTGTCTGGGCGTCGGGGAATCCGGAAAATGAGATAAAGTCAGAAAAGGCAGGCTACTTGTGCCGTGGTCTGGGTGACAGGACGGAATTGACGCCACGGCGAGTGACCGCTAACAACTGAGAAAATGGTTTCAGCCGCAGTGCGGTCCAATCCAGGCGGCAGGTGAAAGCCGTGTGTTTGTAGCAGCCCCAAAACCACCAGAGCTCATCCGAACCGAGTCCGACAGCTTCAACCCAGCGCCACTGCCATTGATATGCCAGGTGGGATCGGCAGGGAATCGTTTCTTACAACAACCCCAAGCCAACCGCAAGAATAGTGCCAAAGGCTATTGCGGTGTAAACGACTGACGCTCCCATCGTGACATAGAAGCAATTGACGGCTACTTCTTCGAATCCTTTCATCTTTCGAACCCTCCATCGATTCCTATCGGCCAGGACGCGTGGTCCCATTAGCCCCAACTTATTAGACAAGCGTTTTCTTCAATCTGGTCATTCAGTTTGCTGACGGCGGCGTGGAGCACGCAGGCAGGGAAGGAACCCGGCTGGGAGAGCGGTTGTACGGACAGCCTTGGGCCGAGGCCGTGTCCCCTCGGTTAGGTAGAAAGAGCGTTGCTGCGCTTGAAGACCTACAAGAGGACGTTCACGGAAGCGGTAGTGAGACATGCAGGTGGTCGGCTGTCCCGACATGCCTTAGCGTGCGGAAGCCCATCAACTGGAAGTACCAGATCATGAAGTGATTTCTCCACTCGGCCTGGCCCATGGTCCTCAGATCTACCGCGTGGACGTAGCCGTCTGTCTGACGATAGTGCAGGGAGCGGCGCATTGTCTGGAGACCCATCTGGTCGTAATCCCCATGGGTTCGCGCCATATCCGTGATCACCAGGTCCGTGTCCGCTAGCACAACCGAGCTCACCGCGATTCTCAACAGCGGGTGCAGGGCGGTGTATTCATTGCGGATACGCTGCGCCTTGACGTTGACGGTCGAGATGTAGATCAGTGCGCTGGCGCAGTAGATGATGACCACCGCTGCGGCCAACCGCAGGTTGTATTTCTTTACCTGCTTCTTGATCCGGCGTTTGCGGAAGAGTTTCTTGTAGGCGTATTGCACGTAGAAGAGTAGACATACCGAGGTCAGGGCCATTCCGAACCCGAGTGCCAACCAGGTGTTGAGCCTCGCTGCACCATAGAGGAAGACCGAAGTCCGGATGAGCAAGAAGAAGGGGAGTATCACAAGGATTAGCAAACTCAGGGGGTAGAGGATGATTAGCACTGGGTTGCTCAGTTGATACTTTTTCTTGCTTCTTCTCCTTCTTCTCTTTGGTTTCGCTCCCTTTACTGCCATTGATCTGGATTCTCCTAGGGAATGTTAGGAGGGTCCCCTGTCATTTCTCCGGAAACTGGGGTGGGGGCGTGGGGGTGGGCTCCAGGCCGCCGTACTTCGAGCCAAAGGCTCGAAAGAAAGGCACTTCGGCCTGGAGGCCAAAGCTACGCCGGAAGTTTCTGTGGGTAGAGCTATCTAGTGCCCGTCCGGAAACCGGGGTTCCCAGAACTGTAATCTGTTGAATCGGAACCACTTTTTATACCTGAGACTGCTGACAGACCGACTCGACCCAGCTCGATCCAGAGCGAGGACGAGCGAGCGAGGGCGCACGGGCCAAAAAACACCGGTTCGGCGCAGACCTCTCCCTGAGTCGGAGCCACAAGGCAGTACGGTCAGCCACAAAAGACTACAACAGGAGTCGGGCCAGGACGACCAGGTTATAGGTCAGGACGCTGGCATGGACGTAGCTTTGAAAGTGAGGCCAGCCTTTCCAGGTACAGCGGTGGAGACCAAAGGTGTGCTTGAGGGTCCCAATGCACCCCTCGATCCCGGCCCGGAAGCGTTTGAGCTGTTTGTAGACCCAACTGGAACGCACCATGCTCTCGACCGTCAACCCACACTTTTTGGAAAAGGCCACGTCCTGTACCCCCTGCTCTTTGGCCCAGCTCAGGTTGGCCGCCGAGGCAAAACCGCCATCCCAGGCGCTCTGGCGCGGGACCTTCCCGTACAGCTGTCGATGACGCTCTAAGAAGGGTTGCACATAGTTGCTATCGGCTGGATTCCCGCGTTCCACCACACAATCCAGGATCAGCGACGAGGCCCCCGTGCTGACAAACACTTTGTGGCCGAAAACCGTTTCCCGAGGGCTCTTCTTGATAATATCGGTGTGCTCTTCGAAGAGGGAACAGATCTTCTCCTGGGCCGCGACGGCCTCGCCCGAAAGGACCCGTCGTTGAGTCTGCTCGATGACTTGGTGCAACAGCTCCAGATAGTGGGCCAGTTGCGCCGCCCCGGCCAGACTGAGGGGATCGCTCCACTGCGCCGACGCGGCCAGCGCCTGCTCGGCATAGTGGGCCGTCTTGGACGCCACCTTGATCAGATCGCGGTAACTCTCCAGGCGCTTCTTGCCGCGGCGGTTGCGGATGTTCAGGACGCGCCGCTTGGCCCGTCGCGTGTGATCGACGAAGCCGATCCCTTCCCAGTCCCGCAGCCGCCCCAGCCACCGGGTGACGACTCGAATGCCGTCGTCCAACAGCTCACTGTCGAGCGGATAGTGGACGTTGGTCTGGACCGCCGTGGCATCGACCCGAATCCGTTGGCCTTTTTCCAGACCCCGAGCCTGCGCCCAGCGCACCAAGTGGTCGTTGATCGCCTTCCATGTCCCCGGCTCAATCTTCCCCAGGTTCTCCGCCAGGGTGGCTTTGCTGATCGACGCCCCATAGGGCAAGCGACAGAACCTCTGACAGCTTTGCGAATCCACCAGATGAAACTCCAGCTTGCGATAGCTGAACTGATGCAGCTGTTTGATGACGGCACAACGCAGCACCTGCTCGGCCGTCAAACCGGGGGCGCCGACACTGGAATCGACCCTGTCAGAGAGATCTTGTACTATCAGCTCCAGCGTCTGGGGATTGTCGTCCAGGATGCGCGAGATCACCTTCAATTCATGGGCCAGTTGGTGATCGGGCCATGGTGGGGAAAGGGGGCGTTGTTTTTCACGCTTTTGACGCATCTTCGAACTCCTGAAATCGTCCTAAGTCGTTTCAGTCTAATTGTTTACACCAGATAGTCTAGCAAACGACCCTGACAATTTCGGAGCTTGAAAAAGCCCTCTTTCCCCTTCCTTATCAATTACTTACGGATTTCCGGACGGGCACTAGCTAGCTTCGTAGTTGACCCAGACCGGGGAGCCCCAGGCCATTTCTCCGTCCTTCTGGGCCACTCGGAGGTAGTAGTAGCTCTCGCCTGGGGCCTGGTCCTGATCGGCGTATTGGAATTCCAGCTCAGCCTGTTCGGAGCTGGTGGTGTAGACGATCTTGTTGTTCTTGATGATGTCGACCCTCTGGATCGTGTCGGTTCCCAGGATCTTCGCCTTGATCGTCACCGGGATCGTACTGGAAAAATCCTCCCCCATCAGGTGCTCGCCGTCGGAGCCGGTGAATCGGATATCCAGGATCAAGTTGTCCGTCGCCGCATACGCACGCCTTGACCGAATGGCTTCCATCAGGCTGTCCAGAGTTAGCTCTTCGGCAATCAGGCAGGCATAGCTGATGTGCGTGGATATATGGTCGGAAGAGGCGATGAATCCAAGTCTGTAGCCCTTGGACAGGGCATGCCAGACGGTCCCGAAACGACGCGGGGGACTGTTATCTTTGTCCAACGTGGGGCTGGGCGCGAGGGTCTTGGGCCGAAGGGACCCCGGGTACTCGTAGGTATCCCTCATCCCCTGATAGATCTCGACCAGATGTTCTACGTCGGGGTCATTGTCACGCCAATCGGTCCCGGCGCCGGTGCCGCTGGTGTGGGGGATCGAGGTCCCATCGTAGCGCTTCAGGTAGTGAAAGAGTCTGCCCGACCCGTCCCAGCCGTTTCTTTCGGAGTCCATGATCGGTAGGATCGGTGTTCCCCTGCGAGTAAAGAGGACGTTACGGTGACCGTTGGGGAACTCCAGGGAGCGCTCGTAGGAATAGAAGGCCACGAAGTTCTGTAGCTGGAACAGATCTGCGAACTTTTGGCTGAGCCACCACAGGTAGGACTCCTCAACGTCCTGGTTGTGGTCCGTGACTCCTAGAAAGTCAAGCCCCGCGGCGTCCCGAGCATAGCGGTAAGCGTCGAGTACGGAACCGTCCCTGCCCCCGTCCCAGGAGAGATCGGTGTGGCGATGCACGTCGCCCCGAAAAATCGAATAACCGCGCTCTCCGCCTTCGATCCGATAGGAACGGATCCGTTGAAGTTCCTCGACTTCATTTGGATGGACCGGCTCAAACGGTTTCACCGGCTCCTCCTGGTAGGGCTGCAGCTCTACCGACTGGGATTGCGAAGTCTTCTCTACCGACAAAGGGGCGATCATGACCTGCCCCTGCTGATGCGTCGTGTAGGATCCTGTATCCCGGTTGTCGGTAGGCCAGGCCAACCACGTCTGCTGGTCTTTTACCGTGCTGCCGACCGGGAACATGTCCTTGCGCCCGGCACTGTAGGGCAGGTACATCAAATCACTCCAGGCCGACCCTGCGTATCGCAGTGCGTAGGTCTCCCAGTGAGGAGCGTAGATCGATCCGGATCCCGTCTCCAGACTGTCCGGGATTCGCATCGCCATGTGGCGCAGGAAAAGCCAGGGATATCCACTGGGCCCGATCTGAAGAACCGGATCCCCCCAATAGTCCTTGCCCTGGAAGACTGCGGGCACGGCGCCAGACGGCGCCATCATTTTTTCACCGTCGAAACACACTACCCGGATTGATCTGGGCTCGTGGAGCCCAATCCCCGGTTGTGTCACCAGTTGTCCGGTGTCCTTACCCCAGTCGACACCAGACTCCTGCCAGGCGACCCAGGTCCGATCGCGGCCATCCACTGCGACCGAGGGGTTGGCCTCGTAGCGCGGAGTCCCCGCCACGACCTGCACTGCTCCCCAGCGGCCGTCGATGAATCGCCGCAGGTAGACGTCGTAGTTGCCGGCTGCGTACCCGTCCCAGACGACCGCAACCTGGCGTGATGTCCCTGCAGCCAGCGACGGATTCCAGTTGTTCCCCTCGCTCGAGGAGCCTTCACTGATCTGAATCTCGTCCGACCACGTGCCTCGGAACAGGTTCTTCGCGAAGATCTGACTCCTACGCTCCATGCTCCTTTGCCAGACCAGCCACATACGCCCGCTAGCGTCAGTTGTGATCCGGTGGAAGGTGTCGGGTCCTGGATGGTTCGTGATCTGTTCAACCTTCGACCAACCACTCTGGGAGTGGGCACGACCATAGAGGTCCCAGTTGCCGGCGCTCTGCATAGCCCAGATCGCCCAGGTTTTGCCCTTGCTGTCCTGGCCCAGAGCGGTGCCAAAGACATCTGCCTTTTCCGTCAGTACGAAGCTGTCTTTCCACTCCTCGTCCGTCCTGCGACGGACACAGACGGTGTCTGAATGGTCCCGGTATTCCTGCCAGGCAACCCACAGATCTCCCGACGTAGCCGCCAGAATGGAAGGAAAGTCCTGTTGGGCAAGCTGTTGGGAGTCCGCGGGTGCGGCGCTGGGTATTCGTTCGACTCGAACACCCTGGTCGAGGAAGAAGCGGGGAACGAAGGTGATGGTCTTCGACGGATCGAAACTGAAGTCTCCCTTGGTCGTGCTCACCTTGACGGCAGAGCCAGCTGGGGATTGCCGTACGTGGAGGAGAATGCTGGGGTACTCGAGTTGGGGTGGACTCTCATCGGAACGCATCCAGGCGTTGCGAGTGCTGCACACCCAATTGTGAGGTGGTCTGACGTAGTCGTTGGGAAACTCCGGGTTCGGGTCCCGCTGGTCGCCCAGTCCCTTGTATAAATGCACGCGAAAACGGTCGGGCTCCACGACCAGCTCCTGGCCGTCTGAAGGCTGTATCCCGCCGTCCCAGGAGTTTTGTTGCTTGTCGCTCAGCCCAAACGTGATTCGGAATGAGGCCTGCGAAAGCGAAATGGGAGCGGTAGGTCTCTGTGCCTGGTCAGGCGGGAGCTCCTGACAGCTCGGACCGCCCAGGATGAGCAACAATGCAGCAGACGCTAGTGGCTTCAGAGACGGTTTGTTCACGTCCCCTGAAGATATCACCATCAGCTGATGCTGACCAGACAGGTTAGTCCGGCTCCCAGGAAGCACTGGCCCCATTCGAGAAAGAAACCTCCGTCATCTCTAGCTATAGCTACGAACATCGAGAGCTGAGTGACGCTTGTAGCACGGGCACTCCTGCCCGTTGGTGTCCTCCACGGGCAAGAGTGCCCGTGCTACAGGTCACTGCTCTGTCAGATGCTGTCTCCTACACCTTCCCTCTGCCAATGAAGTTTCAGGTTAGATTTTGAGGTTCGCGTCGATCGGCTATTTCAGCGGGGCTCCTTTAGCCCCGAGACATCAGGAACCGATCGCAGTTTGTACAACGCCTGCTTACGTGGTACGTTTTCGTAGGTCTACGACTACCTATTATCTGTTATCTATAGAGACGGATGGCCGAACCTCTGATCGACTGCGACATTCACAACCAGTTCCCAGGGCTGCAAGCCTTGGAGCCCTATCTGGAAGACCATTGGCGTGCCTACCTCAACGAGTCCGCCTTCGTAGGACCCGACTGCAACGATTATCCCCCTGGGGCTCCGACCTCCTTCCGACCTGAGCACGAACCGGATCCAGGCGATCCAGCTGGCTCCGACCTGGAGTTGCTACGGCAGCGGACCCTCGATGCCTGGGACCTGGAATACGGAATCCTGACCGGCTCCTACTGGGTGCAGAGCGTCCACGATCCACATCTGGCGGCGGCATTGGCTTCTGCACTGAACAACTGGCAGAGAGATCATTGGCTGGACCGTGAACCCCGGCTGCGTGCCTCCCTGTTGGTACCGAGTCAAAACCCGGAGCTGGCCGCTCGTGAGATCGATCGCCTGGGTGGACATCCAGGATTCGTCCAGGTCCTGCTTCCCGTCAGATCCCACGTTCCCTACGGCAATCACTGCCATGATCCGATCTATGCCGCGGCGACTCGCCACGATCTGGTTGTGGGTATCCACTTCGGCGGCGCCTCCGGGAACCCTCCAACTCCCTGCGGCTGGCCTTCGACCTACCTGGAGGAATACGCTGGAATGGCGCAGGTATTCCAGTCCCAAGTGCTCAGTCTGATTGCCGAGGGTGCATTCGATCGATTTCCCCAACTTCGGGTGGCGCTGATCGAGGGAGGATTCACCTGGATGCCATCTCTGATGTGGCGCCTAGACAAGGAATGGAAGGGGCTGAGACGAGATACGCCCTGGATCAAGCGTCCCCCTTCAGAATACATTCGGGAGCATTTCAGGCTCACTTTGCAGCCCTTGGACGCTCCTCCGGCCAAAGAGCAACTGCTGCAGATCATCGAACAGCTGGAGTCTGAGGATCTGCTGATGTTCTCGACCGACTATCCTCACTGGCACTTCGACGACCGCGAAGACGCATTGCCCTCGGAATTGCCGGAGCCACTGCTGTCCAAGATTCGAGCCGAGAACGCTCGCTTCTTCTACCGCCTCTGACTTGGAGAGAGGAGACAGGGAGCATGGTTACTACACCCTTTGTCGAGCCCGGGAAAGCGGACGAACAAGCCCTGAAGCTGGCCGTCATCGATACTGACATCCACAACGACGTGCCTGGGGATGAGACGCTCTACCGCTATCTGCCCGATCGCTGGCGCCGTTACCATGAAATGATCGGGCTTCGAGGTTTCTACGGCACCACCTATCCTCGAGCCAGCCGAAACGCAGCCCGCCATGACGCCTGGCCACCCTCCGGTCTTCCGCCCGGTTCCGATCTGGGTTTCATGCAGAGTCAGTTGTTGGACACCTGGGATATCGAGTACGGGGTCCTGAACTGCTTGAGGGCGGCCGGCCGGCAGCAGAATCTGGAGTATGGTGCCGCCCTGGCCCGAGCCATCAACACCTGGCAGGTCGAGGATTGGCTGGAGCCGGAGCCGAGACTAAGGGCCTCGATGGTGGTGCCCTACGAGGACGGCGATCTGGCCGCAGAGGAAATCGATAGAGCGAGCCAGCATCCTGGTTTTGTCCAGGTACTCGTGACCGCCCGAACCAGCGAACCACTGGGCCGCCGAAAGTATTGGAAGCTGTATGAAGCCGCGGTTCGCAACAACCTTCCGGTGGGCATACACTTCGGCGGCACCAGTGGGCTTCCCATCACCGGAGCAGGATGGCCCTCACATTACCTGGAGGATCATGCCGGGATGCCGCAGGCGTTTCAGGCCCAGGTGATCAGCCTGGTTTGCGAGGGGGTCTTCGAACACTTCCCGGAGCTGAAGATCGTCTTGATCGAAGGCGGTGTTGCCTGGATACCTCCGCTAGCGTGGAGACTGGATCGCAGCTGGGAGCGTCTGCGTCAAGAGGTGCCCTACTTGAGTCGCCCCCCTTCCAGCTACATCAGGAAACACTTCTGGATCACCACTCAACCCATGGAAGAGCCTCCCAAGGCCAAGTATTTCCAACAGCTCCTGGAACAGCTCGACTCCAACGACAGGCTCATCTTCGCGACCGACTATCCCCACTGGGATTTCGACAATCCCGATCGTGCCCTTCCCAGCCACCTGCCGCTGCCTTTGAGGCGAAAGATTCTAGCCGACAACGCCAGGGCTCTCTACCGGTTCGAAGCGTAGGTCGCAGGTCGCAGGCAATGACTTTTTCGCAAAAGTCAAACGAGGTCAATCCCAACGGGATTGCGTCATCCAGCCCAGGGTTTCCGAACCCTGGGTAAGAGGAAACGGAATCATCGATCAACCCTGAATGGGTTGCGTCACACGGGTGACACCAGCGGAGAAATATACCCTCGAGGGCCGCAACTCTTTCAGGGTTGAAATCCAGGGGCGCCGACATTCCCCCAGGGTTCGGAAACCCTGGGCTGACAGACGCAATCCCGTTGGGATTGACTTCTCTTGATCGCGATCGCGGTTCAACACCTGAGGACCTTTGGCCGATCAGGTTAGTCAGCTGCGACCGCTACTCCGGCGTCACCGAGAGGAATCCTTTCTCCAGGTAGTGCTTGACCGAAGCATAGGCGGCGGCTTTGGGATCGTGTGTCACCATGATGATCGTCTTGCCATAGTCCTGGTTGAGGGCGGCCAGGATGTCCAGAGCTTCCTTCGCCGACTCGGCGTCCAGGTCCCCGGTGGGCTCGTCCGCCAGTATGAAGGTTGGATCCGTGACGATCGCCCGGGCGATGGCCACCCTCTGCTCCTGTCCTCCGGACAACTGGCGAGGATAGTGCTCCATCCGATCTGTCAGTCCAACCAGGTCGAGTGCGGTCTCGACGTGTTCCCGTCGCTCCTTTTTGGACAGACTGGTGAGGAGCAGCGGTAACTCGATGTTCTCGAATGCCGTCAGGACCGGAATCAGATTGAAGTGCTGAAACACGAAACCGACGTGCTGGTTGCGCCAGGTCGCCAGCTCATCATCGCTCATTGAGGCGACGTCGACATCCAAGATCCGCAGTTCGCCGCCGCTGGGTCGGTCGATTCCCGCCATGATGTTCAAGAGGGTGCTCTTACCCGATCCGGAGGGACCCATCAGGCTTATGAAGTCGCCTGAGAACACCTTGAGCGAAATGTCCTCCAGTGCTCGGATCTCAGTCCTGTCCCGTTGGAAGATCTTGCTGAGTCCAAGCGTCTCTATGAGTACCTCAGGCATGTCTAGTCTCCGCTCTGTTCTGCCTTTCGCCGGTAGAAGGTAACCTGGGCATCCATTTCCGGGCGAAGATATGCATCCGGATTCGTGACCTGGACCTTGATCTGGATGGTGGCTCGCTGCCGATTGGCCTCGGGAGCCGTTTCCACCAGCTCGCAGGCGTATTCTTGTTCCGGATAGGCCACCGGCGACATGCGGCAGTCGTGTTTCTCGGATACGTTGTGGAAATCGGACTGGCTGATGTCCAACTCCACCTGCAGATCGTTCAAATCAGCCAGGGCAACCACCACGGCGCCACCGGCAAACCAGGTGGAGACCATTTCTCCCACCTCCGCGATCCGCTCCAGAATGGTTCCGCTGATGGGCGCTCTGATCTCGGTTTCGGCCAACTGGCTCTGCCAGTATTTGACCGCAGCACGGCTCTGCTCCATCTCTGCGCGGGCCGACTGAAGCTTTTCCTGTCGCGGGCCCAACACGAACAGCCGATGGTTCTTCTCGGCCACTCCCACCGCAGCCTGGGCCATATCCCTGCGGGTTCTGGCATTGTCCACCAGCTGCTTCGAGACCACGCCCGTCTGAAGCAGGGTCTCCAGCCGTTGGTACTCGAGATCGGCGTTTTCGAGGTCGGCCTTGCTCCGTCTCAGCTCTGCCTCCGCCCGGTCGATCTCTTCGGGTCGGGAGCCGGCGTCGAGCTCGGCCAGGCGCGCCTCAGCGGCCCGCAAACTCGCCCTGGCCTGTTCCAGTTGTGCCTGGAACTCGCGATCGTCCAGCTTGACCAGCAGCTGGCCTTTCTCGACCAGGTCCGACTTTTCGACGCCCACCCAGGTTACCTTGCCCACGATCTTGGAACCCACCTCGATTCGGTGGTGAGGGACGATATAGCCGGAGACGATGAGAACCGGGCCGGCCTCTTCCGAATCCTCAGCTCTTCCACCGTCTCGCCGCGCTTCGTTGGCCGCCGGCGGCGCGGTGTCGCCCTCAGCTCGAGCCCTACCGCTCGAGTCCGAGGCAAACCAGTGGACTAGCGCGAAGGAGGCCGCCGCACCGAGCAAGAAGGCTACCAGCACGATCAGCCAGGTTCCGGTCCTGCCTGTCTGTGGTCTTTTCTTACTTCGATCGATTCGAAGCGCACTGAGGTGCTTGTCCATTAGTCACGCAGGACTTCAATCAGCTGGAGGCGGGCCGCCCGAAGGGCCGGAAGGAATCCCCCCAGGATCCCCACCACTCCGGCAAAAGCGGCCGCCAGCAGTAAGATGGAAGGGGTTATCCGAAACTGAAACAGCACTTCGCTGAAGCTCGCAAAGTTGGTGGTCCCAGTCGAGATGCCGTGCACCGGAAGGGCGATCAAACAGCCCACGACGCCACCCAACAGAGCGATCAAGATTGCTTCAATCAGAAAGCTGGCCAGAATGCTCCGCTTCCGGAATCCCAGGACCCTTAAAGTCCCGATCTCCTTGAAGCGCAACATCACCGTGCCGTACATCATGTTCATAGCCGCAAAACAGGAGCCGATCCCCATGACGATGCCGATGAATGAGCCGAGCGCTTTGAGCCCAATCGAGGAGATCGTCTGGCCCCGGTAGTACTCCTTCTGGGGGATGGCTTGAAGCTGGATACGACGGTCCTCTTCGATCCGCTTCTGGATCTCGGCGACGCCCTGAGGCGAAGCGGCCCTGACCAATATGGAGACGTAGACGGGACGATCCCAGGCCAGGGAGATCTCATCGTAATCGCCCCAGATCTCAGAGTCGTAGGCGGTCCCTGAGGCATCGAAAAGGCCCACGACTGCCCACTCGTTGTCGGAGATCCGCAGTTTGTCGCCCAGGGCCATGTCCTTGAAGCGTCGGGAAAGGGACTGGCTTACGATCAGCTCCCGCACCCCCTTCCGGTGGCGTCGTCCCTCGACGATCTGGACTTCGGGCCGCATCTGAAAACCGCGATCCGAGGTTCCACGGATGACGATGTTCGAGCTGTCCCCCTCCCGCCGCTCAGAATTGATGACAACGATCAGCTCGCCGACCGCCCAGGGTTGATCGTCCTCGTCTCGGGCGATCTCAGGCAGAAGTTTTACCGTCTGGAAAAGGTCGCGATTGAAATAGCTGTTGGTCTCATTCTGGGATCCCTTGCGGATGACGATCAGGTCGCTTTCGTATCCTGTATCGACGAAGGTTGCATCGAGTCCCCTGACCAAAGCCATCATGATGACCAGGACGGCGACGGTGAGCCCAATGCCCAGGGCCGTCATCAGCGTACTGACCCGTCGAACCCACAAGCTGCGAAGGTTGTACTTCAACGGAATTCTCATGGAGTACCTCCCCACTCGCCAAGCTTATGCAACATTTCGTAATGCCTGCACGACAGGGCGCTGAGCGGCCCTCCAGGCGGGAACTCCTGCTGCCAGAAGTCCTACCACGACACCCAGCAGAGTACAGAGTCCCAGGATGGAAGGGCTGACGTCGATGCTTCGAAGGTAGCCCCCGCTGAGGGCGGTCATGTTCAAGCCGCCCAACAGTAGTTTGGCGGCAAGGCTGCCCAATAGGGCTCCTCCTGCCGACAGCAGCAGCGACTCACCCAGTAGCAAGCCCAGCACCTGCGCCTTACGAAAGCCGACCGCCTTGAGGATGCCAATCTCACGGACACGCTCTCGAATCGACATGGCCATGGTATTGGCTGCCACCAGAAGGACAGCGAAGAGCACGGCGGAGCAAATTCCGGTAATCAGCAGCTGCACGTTGCCCAGCATCGAGACGAAGCCGAGTATGAAGGCCTTCTCAGTCTCCGTCTTGGTGGGAGTGGAGCTGTTCTTGAACATCCCGTCGATCTTCTCGGAGACGACCGGAATCCACTTGGCTGAGCGGACGCGGATCGAGAAGGTCCCGGTAAAATCGGCCTTGTTCATGGCCTCGTTGAAATACTCCCAGTGGAAATAGACACCGCCTCCCTGGTCGCCCCCGCCCTTGTAGATTCCGTGAATCTTGAGCTCTACGGGTTCGATCGGGAAAAGATTGCTCTTGGTGTGGATGGTGTCACCCACGCTCCAACCGAACTGGTCGGCCACAGAGTCGCCGACAATCGCGCCGGATCGATCTTTGACGAAGGCTTCCCTCTGGTTCTGGGGAAGCTCCATATCCGGATTGACTTCGAAGAATTGGTCGGAATCCACAGCGAACTGCGCCAACATCTGATCGCTTCCCGATTGATCGTAGAGGCCTCCAAACCACATCGATCCGATGACGGCATCGACACCTTCCAGGGATTTGATCCGGTCGCGATAGGCATAAGGCAGGACATTGAACAGCGAGATCTTGTGGCGGGTAATCAAACGCAGCCCGGAATCAGGTGTCTCGGGCGGGTTGGTAAGCTGGATCAGGATCGAGACCAGGGTGGCGACCAGGAAGAGAGAAACGGCAACACTGCTCAAGGTAAGCAGCGTCCGGACCGGATTTCGAAAAAGGTTCTTGCTCAGCAGCTTGAAGATCCGCATGGCTCCATCTACCCGATCGTGAGGAGATCTACTGCCTACAAAATAACATGATGAGCACTGCCCCTTCGAGGATTCCCCTGATCGTCTCCAGAAGAAAACTCGTGAACCACGACGTCAAAGTCAAGAATGTGTTGATCGAGGAGGAGAGAGAGCGTTTCTGCGAGAAAGAGACAGGTTGTTTTCATTGGCAAATTCTTTTGGTCTCTTTAGCGGGGGCGGACGCGCGCACGGTTTCATTGTAAACTGCAGGGGCGCAAGCCCAAGTCAGTGAGGATCTCGTGAAGAGCAACTATCGAATAGCCATCATCGGAATCGGAGCCATCTCGGACATTCATGCACGCGCGATTGCGGATCTGGACAACCTGGAACTCGTCGCCGGTTGTTGCCGCGGTGAGGAGAAAGGTAGGAAGTTCGCCGCTGACTTCGGCTGCTCCTGGTTTGCAGACTACGAGCAGATGCTGGATCAAACCCGTCCCGACCTGGTGACCATCGCAACGCCCAGCGGAGTCCATCTCGAACCGACCCAGGCCTGTGCCAGCCGCGGGATCCATGTCCTCTGCGAAAAGCCTCTGGAGATTACCACAGGGCGAGTGGATCAGATGATCGAGGTAGCCGAGGAGGCAGGGATCAAACTCGGGGGAATCTTTCCACAGCGATTCAACAGGGTCGTCCAGCTCTTACATCAGGCGGTCGGTGAGGGCCGCTTTGGAAACCTGGCCGCGCTGAACACTTATGTGCCCTGGTGGCGCGACGATGCCTACTATGCCCCCGATCGGTGGCAAGGAACGCAGGCCCTGGATGGTGGCGGTGCGATGATGAATCAATCCATCCACGGTGTGGACGCGATTCAGTGGATCGCCGGCGCTGCGATGCCGGAAGCGGAAAGAGATGCCGGCGCGGTCGAGGAGGTTTTCGCCTTCACCTCGAAAAGGGGGCATGCTCCCGACCTGATTGAGGTGGAAGACACAGCCGTAGCCGTCTTGAAATTCCGTAACGGAGCGCTGGGCCAGATATTGGCTGCGACTTCAATGTTCCCCGGTTCCCTCAAGAGGATCCAGGTGGCCGGGCGGGATGGAACTGCGGAAGTCCTGGAAGATCAGTTGATCGCCTGGGAATTTCGGCAGCCCACTGATGACGATGAGTCGATCCGGCGAGAGTTTTCGGCAGAAAGCGGGAGCCAAGGTGGTGCCGGCGACCCGATGGCCATCGACTACTCCCTTCACCTGCGAAATATAGCAGCGTTCGTAGACACGTTGGAAAAGGACGAGCCTTTCTTCCTCAGCGGTCCTGAATCACGGAAGGCAGTCGCCATTGTAGAGGCGATCTACGAGTCGGCCAAAACAGCAAGCCCCGTGTCCCTGAGATAGTGTTGGCCTCAGCACAAAGCGGTTTCGACGGGACGTCATCTTGGCCCTGAGACTGAAGCTGCGATATACTCCTTCGGCCAGACCAACCCAGCCGGAGTGGCGGAATTGGCAGACGCACCAGACTCAAAATCTGGCGAGGTTCACTCCTCGTGGGGGTTCGAGTCCCCCCTCCGGCACCAATTGAATCAACGGGTTAGAGGAAAAGCTACGAAGGCGTGCGGTCACGGTCTACAATTCTCCGTCCACTTTTCGTCCACCTTGAAGTTCACGTTTTTCGGCCTCTCGGACCGACTCAATCGCGTGTTCTTGCAAATAGTGAACGTAGCGCATGGTTGTTGAGATATCGGCGTGGCCCAAGAGTTCCTGGACTGTACGCACATCCACCCCATTCTTCAGCCAGTGAGTGGCCCTGAAGTGCCTGAGGTCATGGAAGCCTCTGACCCAGTCCAGCCCGGCTGATCTACAACCCGCTTTGAAAGGACCTCTCGGGTCTTTCCACGCAGTCCCTGTTTCCAGTCGCACAAACAAGTACGGCTTGTCGATCACGCGCACTAGCTTGCTGATCCATTCCAGTGCGTACTCGGTCAATGGAATGTAACGCGGTCGGCCGCTCTTGCTGTCTTGTACCGTCAACTGCCGCCTGGAGCAGTCGACATCGCTCCACTGCAACTTGAGCCCCTCGGACTTCCTCAGAGCTGTTTCACCCAGGATGGCAGTGTAGGCCCCAATGACTAGTTCTTCGCGGCTGACTGCTTCGACCAGTACTCGGTACTCTTCAAAGGTCAGAATACGAAGCGCCCGCTTCTTCTCAGGAGCCATCTTGAACCGGTACAAGGGAAGGCTCTCCAGATGTTCCTGGTCCAGGGCAAAGGACAGCATGTTCTTCAGAACGGCGATACCTCGATTTACGGTTGCAGGTGCCACCTCACGTGACCGGACTGAGACGAAGTGGTTGGCATGAGCTCGCTTGAACTCACTCAGCCTCACGTCCCCTAGGATTCCAACAATGGAGCTCAGTGCTTGCCTTTTGAAATCCGGTCGCCGGTTCCGGGTCTCACAGTACTCTTTCAGGTAAACCTCGGCGAACTCAGCGACGGTGGGATCAGTCTTGTCCTCTCCCTTCATCAGCTCTGACTTCAGCTTCCGCCAGGTCCCCATGGCAATTGCCTCGCTGATCCTAGCATCGGTTTTTCTCGCAACAGTCATGTTTGGCATGAGCCTGCGAAATCGGGTTTTGTCCGGCCACTTCCTCGACAGATAGATTCTTTGGCGACACCTGTGGTCGTTCCACCTACGAATTCCCATCATTTACTCCTTTCTAGAAATGGAATTCGCGGGCTTTCGCCAGCCTCATCATACCACCGGGGCAAGGTTTCGATGAAGCGATCGAGTTCGTCCAACGTGTAAACTCGACGAGCGCCCAGACAACGAGCATCCAGCAAACCAAGGTCAGTGACCTTGCGCAGTGTCTGGACATGCAGGCCCAAGTAGCGCGCTGCTGCCTTGACGCTGAAGAGCCGTTGATTTGGAATTTGGATCAGTGCAACGGGCTTACCGATCATGAACTCCCTCCTTCCTCATGAGAGCGCTACCAATCGTTCTCATGATGTATTGAGCGCCCTTCCCGCCTTGTCTAACCGAGCCATCCGGCCTCAGGGCCAGAATGGTGGCAGATCATCAATATTCCTGTAACCGAGCCAGAGCAGCCTCCGAGCGATGGAATAGTCAAAACCAGATCTTGAAATGTCCGTGGTTGCCGCCTTCCCGTCCCCTGACCATAGGTCCCTGAGTTTTTCGTCTTGCCGAAGAAGACCTTCGAACCAATCCGGAAGCTCGTCGCCTGGTTTCATCACAAGAGTGCTCATCTGAGGCTGCGGGAGGTCGAGGGTTGATGCGGTAGCACGCCATTCTCGCTTGGACGTGTCTCCTGACGAAATCGAGCAGTGTGGATTCGTCTCGGGCGTACTAAACCCTTGGGAACGCTTGGCGGCGCTTGTTCCACTCGAAGTGCTTTCTCTCGGGCTTGTAGTCGGGGTCGAAAGCGTTCAGCTCCGTGAAGCCGGTGTGGCCCAGCCATCGGTAGCTCCGGACTATGTCGGCGACGTGCACCATAGGAAGTACGGAGTGGAAGATTTGATAAGAGCGTTGTAGTGCAGTTGTCATTGCAATCGGGTGCGGAACTGATTGACGAGGCCGACGTGGGATTCGATCACGGCTTCCATGTGGGCTGCCAGCTCGGTTGGGCTGAGCAGCTCCTCGTCTGGCAGAACGAGGTGGCCGTACCTCTGGACGTACTCTTCCATGAAGCGGATCCTGATGTCCCAGCCGAGAGGGTCGATGGCGTCGAGGAACACGGAGGTCACGTATTGTTGGACAGCTTCTCTTTTCATTCCTTCTGTGATGGTGTCGAGGACCTTGATCAACCCGCCGTCACGTCCCCGGAGGCAGTTCTTGATTGCCAAATGATAACCGCCCTGGTTGTCGAGGTAGGTTCGGATACGGCTCAGGCGCGCGTCTGGGAGAGAGAGTCGTTGGAGGATGCGATGAGCTTGTCCCCAGGCCATTGCGGGTGGCATCTCAATGGTGGCGTTGTACCACTCTTGGAAGGCGTACTGGTAGAAGTCCGTGACCACGGCCTTGAAGGCATCGTAGTCAGGGACGATGGGAGAGAGGAGCTGGTAGCTTTCGCGTATCATGTCAAATCGGCTTTCCACCTCTCCGCCAATGATGTCTGGGTGGAGGAGATCGATGAGATCTTGGACGTTGGTTGCTTGCGGCATCTCGTGTTTTTCCTCCTAGAAGCTGTCGAGCGCCCTTGGTGAAAGAGCTGGACGTTCTTCCTGAAGCCGCTGTTTGTGGAGATCTTGCTGTTGGCACACTTCTCGTTTTCGTATCACAAGTTGGTGCCTGCGTCACCGTAGGCGTCGGGTGTTCGAAGGTCTCGACCAGCCCGCTGGTGGAGGGCCCGAAGGGTTCCGCTGTAGTTGTTTGCCGATCTTGTCCAGCCACCAGGTACTTGTTAAGTGCCGAGGTCGTTCTCAGCATCACCTTCGAGTGGAAAGAAAAGATTCGTTTTTCTTCCAGCGCAAACCAGGGGAATTCCCCCTGTGTTTTCGTGGGTTTCAGACCCTCGACTTCAGAGGCTTTGTCTTCCACCGCCCGAAAGACCTGAATGTCCGCTTCTAGGGTGCGCCGTGCTAAGGCGGCGCTTTCCCAGTGGGTGAAAGTCCCACCCGGCAACCGCTCCAGCCGGAAGCAACCGGAGCAACTATGGAGGTAACGAAATGGTTGAAGCCTCTGGTGAAGCGAGTCACGAATTGGTGACCGAGACGTAGGTCGTGCCCCTTGCGAGGTTTTGTGACAACGGGGCCTGGGATCGGCTCCGAACACTCTGGCGGATCTGCCACGTCGATTCCCAGATCTCGACCCAGCTCTTTGACCACCACGTGCGAGGTTTCCAGGGGAAATCTGAGCGGCTGCTTCTAGGTGTTACCAGTCCTTCGTTCAGACGTTTCCGCGCAAGATCTGAGTGTCCGGTTCTAGGCGAAACCGGTCGCTCGATCGCGATCACATCGGACGCTGTATGTAGAATCGGGTGCCGGCTACTGCACCCCCTCAAGTGAGCCGGAAAACTCCCGTGCTTGTCTTGGAAGGTCCGCCCTTCCTATCTGACCTTTCGAATTGCGCCCTACTATCCACCACCATCCTGAACCCGTTCTCGACGAGCTCCACCAATGCCCAAGGCACCGCCGTAGTGGGCAGTCCAGCCTTCCTTGCGGCATGAGCTAGAAGATTCTCATGATCACCTCGCCTCTCATCCCAGGACAGGATCATGCCCTCCCTGTCGTTGCGGATGCGCATGCTGCTGCCTCGCCAGATGATGGTGTCGCCGATTTCCAGGTCGAGGAGTTCCTTCCAGGGGTTCGCGTGTCGGTGTGTGTGTTGTAGGAGGGCGTCTATGCCCGCGTGGCAATTTCTCGTAGAATAGGTTTGTCACTTCAGGGAGAAATTGAATGGAAGCTCTGGACATTGTATCCCGCGTCGTTCACGTTGCCACTGCGATTGTCGTCTTGGGGGGGAGCATCTTCATCCGCTTCGTGCTGATGCCGGCTGCGGCACTACTGCCAGAGGAGGAAGATCGGACTCTGAGCCATAACATCATGGGTACCTGGAAGGTCCTCGTCATGATCGGAATCGTCCTGTTTCTCGGCAGCGGATTCTACAATTACCTCGTCGTTTCGCTTCCCAACCATCGCGGAGACTCCCCATACAACGCACTTATGGGAATCAAAATCCTTCTTGCGTTTGGCATCTTTTTTCTTCTCTCCGCACTTACCGGCAGGGCCACAGCGTTCGAGGGTATCCGGAACAACTCGAAACTCTGGCTCAACATCACCATTTTGTTGGGAGTCCTCGTGGTGGCTATCGCCGGTTACCTGAAAGTGGCACAGCCCGGCTAGAAAACGTCGTAGAGCCGGATGAAGAAACTCTTCGTCGTGGCGGCTACTAGCACTAGCCTGGCCTCTCTGCTGGTTGTCCCTTGCTTTTACCTTATCTTGAAGCGGGAGCCGGTTCGCTCCCATGGCACGGCTTCGAGGATCTGACATGACGAAACCGCAAAACAGTTCCTCCGCAACCAGCAGATGCCAGACCTGGGTCTGGCTGATGTTGCTGCTTCCGATTCTGGGGGCAGGTTGTGCAGCCGACCCGCGGAGTGGAAACGGGTCTACTGCAGCCGAAGGGCGGGCGATTGAGATCCCATCGACGATCGATGTCGAGGTCACCCAGCCGGGGCGCCAGGAGCTGGTGCACGAAATCACCCTCCCTGGAAGTGTTGAGCCCTTTAAAAAGACAATCCTGTACAGCAAAGTTGGAGGATATCTGGAGTGCGTGTGACGCCCTTGCCAGAGAAGTGCCTGAGGCTAGAAGGCATTTTCAGAGCGGAAGGAGCCTCTGGTTTTCTTCAATCTCAGCGTAGTTCATTCGACGGCGAAAGCGGCCGTTCGATTTCGATCAAATCGGACGAATGCGGTCTCTGAGCCTATGGGATACCCGTCCGGGCGGTGAGGATGCTCGATGTCAACTTTCCTTCTTGGATTTGACTCCAGAGAAATTGTCGCCGACTGCGGGCTAACTTGGCCCGCCCGCCTGGCTTTTTAGGGCAGGTGTTCGAGCACACAACTGATTGATAAGTATAGACCGATGTAGACTTTGAAAGTCTGGCCCCAAAGCAGGAAAACGGGTGTTGCGCTAAATCCGCTGCGATGCCGTCTCCTTGAGCGCAGTGGGTTCAGCCTCAGGACGAAAACAGACCAAGCATTGTCAGAGTTGCCATTGGAAGAGGAGCACGGGTTCTTCGAGCGCTAAGTTGACAAAGCTTCGAGCGGATTTGAATCCTAAAGCGTTATCCTGCTGCCAGGGACTTAGGTCGATCACGACGCAGCGCATGAGGGTGGGGATGTCAATGCCGATTCGAGTCTCTGTGCTAATTCTACTGGGACTCCTCTTGTCCGCCAAGGGGCTGGCAGATGTCGCCGGATGGGAAGATCTGAGGTTCGAAAACCTGCGAGGGGAACAGGAGAGCGTTCAGCACTACCGGGGCAGGGTCGTTGTTCTGAATTTCTGGGCGACCTGGTGTGGACCGTGCCGCGAGGAGATGCCTCTGTTCGTCCGCTTGCGGAGCGAGTACAAGTCTCGAGGCGTGGAGTTCATTGGGGCTTCGCGCGACGTTCCCGAGGACCTCGAGAAGGTCCGAGATTTCGTGGCGGCGCATGGGATTGAGTTCCCCATCTGGGTCAATACGACGGAGGAGCAGCAGGCAACATTTCGGCTTGCGACCGCTCTGCCAGCGACCGCGATTTTCGACACCGAGGGACAGCTCCAGTTTCGGATCATCGGCCAGGTTGACAACGACGCCCTTACCGCAAGGCTAGATTGGATGCTCTCCGGTCAAACCACCGGTCCCCCCGCAGACCTACTCCTTCAGGATGGCATGAGCCCCGAACACTTCGAGAAGCACATGAGCGGAGAAGACGAGCACCATCATGAAGAGGCGACGCCTGTCGAAGCTAGCTCGGAGGTGCCCTCCTGACCGCTCTGACCCGGAGAGGGTCGAGCGATCCGTGGGATCGCTGAGCGAGACAAATTTCCCTGGACCCTGGGCGTACGAGCTGTCTCGCGTCAGATCGATCGGGCCGCGCTCCGCACGACGCTAACCTACCGCTTCCTCGGAAGATTTCAGGCAGGAGTGGAGTACAATCCGCTCTCCGACGGCGTCTCCCCCCTGGCCAACCTTCACCTGATCACGGAAAGCGGGAGCCGGCCGGCTCTGATCGTGGGAACCAGCTCCGATCGGATCGGAACACCCAACGGGCAATCCTACTACTTCACGTTGAGCAAAGACCTGGAGTCTTGGACCGGCCTGCCCCTGGCTCCTTATGCCGGAGCCACCTATGGGACCTTCGACGATCGGACCCGGGCAATCGGTGGCCTTCACGTTCGATTCACCGAAACATCCTCTTCGCTGATCCTCTTTGACGGTGTGCGGGTGCACCCCACCTTCACCTATCGGCGAAAAGCGCACAGCATTTCCGCCATCCTCGTCGGCGGTAAAGACCCTGGAATCAGCTACAGTATTTCTTTCTGAACGGACTGTCCCTGGCTCCTCAATACCGGGAGCGCGTGGTCCAAAGAGGATCGTAAAAAGAAACTGAAAGCTCCTTTTCGAAGCGCCGAAATAGAACGTCGGCTCCTGGCGCTTTGCGGTAGTTCGTCCGACGTATCCGAGAAGAATCTGAATTTCCGCTTGTAGCGGAACCGGTCAGTCAGGTCTGGCATTCTTTCCGGACAGCCCTTCCAGGCCTCTCACGAGTGGAAAGAACAGACCGTGACGCTGACTCCAGACCCGAGCCAGTGGACCTGCCTGGGTTCGCGGCACGACATGACGGAAGAGTACGGTTGTGACGACATCGGCAAGGTGCTTTCAGACGTCAACATCGACATCATCTTCGTCTGGTTTCCTTTGAAGGTGGTTCCCCTCTGTGGAGACGTCCCCGATCTGAATGGGCCCAGGGCGGTTGCAGACTACCCGGTGGATCGGGAGCAGCTCCCCAAAGGCCTGGTCATGTTCGACAGCGTGAAGATCGAGTTCGCCGATTAGCTACCCCTACATCCAGCACGACCGTTGGGACCGGCGTCGAAGGAGTTCCCTTGGAGACGACCCTTGACCGACTCGATTTCCTGGTTTTGGTGGTCTACCTGGTGGCCGTTGTAGGATTGGGTAGCTACTTCGCCCGGGGGGTGAAAAGCTCGGAGGACTTCTTCCTGGCTGGGAGGAGCTTCGGATGGTTTCCCCTGGGCCTTTCCATTGTCGTCTCCCTTCTCAGCGCCAACGGCTATCTGAGCACAACTGGATACGTCTACAGCCAGGACCTTCAGTACATCACGATCGCTCCCATGGTGCTGCCGGTGCTGCTGCTGGTTCTGTACGTCTTCGTGCCCATCTTTCACCGCTATCGGGTCACCACGGTCTACCAATACATCGAATACCGCCTCGGACCGAGGTCCCACCTCCTCACGACCTTGGCCTTTCTGTTGAAGCGAGCGGCGTGGCTGGGAGCGGTCGTCTATGTCCCCTGCGTTCCTTTGTCGCGTGTCGCCGGGATCGACCTGGAGTTCTGCATCCTGGCGGTGGGCGTCGGTGCCACGGTCTACACGGTCTTGGGTGGAATGAAGGCCGTTGTCTGGACCGACGTGCTGCAGTTCTTCGTCCTCGTAGGTGGCCTGATCTTCATGATCTGGGCTCTCCTCAACTCGGTAGAAGGAGGTGCTTCGGGCATCTGGTCGACTGCCCAGGCAGGTGGACGAACGACCTGGTTGAAGCTGCGGGGAGATCTGCTCTACGAGACCACGATATGGGCCCTGATCTGCACCAGTATCGCTAGTAACATCGCCGCCTACGGGACCGATCAGGTCACGCTTCAGCGCTGCTTCTCGGCCCGGAGTCTGCGGGACAGCCAGCTATCCCTGTTGAGCAATGGACTGGTCCTGCTACCCATTATCTTCCTCCAGGGCGTCCTGGGACTGGGACTGTTCGCGTTCTACCAACAGTTTCCAGAACGCCTTCACGACGGGATCAGCAAGGACCACGTCGTCGTTTTCTTCGCCGCCAACGAACTGCCGGCTGGGGTCGCCGGCATCATCATCGCCGCCATCTTCGCCGCTACCATGTCGAGTGTCGACTCGGGGATCAACTCCCTGAGCACCACTTGCGTCGTAGATCTCTATCGGCGTTGGTTTCGAACCCCGACTCAGCCCGATGCGTCTGCCGCGGAGGCAGACCAGGGCGAGCTGCGGCTAGCCCGTTGGCTTACCGTCTTCTGGGGCGTGATGGCAACCGCGATAGCCCTGTTTATCTTTCCTCATGCCGGCAGCATCGTCCTGATGGCCGCCAGGATCACCGGTCTGTTTAGCGGACCGCTTGCCGGCATCTTTCTTTTGGCGATCTTTATCCGTAGTGCCAGGGACATGCCCTGTGTCACAGCAGCGATACTGGGCTGGGCAACGGCCTCCTATATCGCCTTCGGCACCGAAATAATCTTCTGGTGGTGGTCTCCTGTGTCTTGCATCGTCACCGTTGCGGTTGGGTGGGGCCTGAGTGTGTTGAGCCCTTTGGGAAAAAGTGAGCAGTGAGCAGTGAGCAGTTGGTTTCCATTGTCGTTGACGATTACATCGTGGACAACCGCTGGGCCTTGCTCAAGAAGGACGAGGCCCTGGTGCGGGTGGCACACCAGCCGATCAAGCACCCCGCCAATCCACTCATAGGAGGCGAGGGAGACTACGTGAACGTCGTGTGGGACAAGGACGCTCAGCTCTTCCGGATGCTCTACCAGGATTTCTGGTCCCTGAAACCGGTCAACTACACGGTTGCCTACGCCGAGTCGAAAGACGGCATCGAGTGGAAGATGCCACGACTGGGCTTCTACAAGTGGATGGGCTCGAGGGACAATAACATCTGCTGGCAGGTCCCCTCCGACAGAGAGGGTCCGCAGAGCATCGGCGCCTACTCGCAGTACCTGCTCGACCTGCCTCAGGAGCATCGCCGTGGCCACAAGTACGTCATGTACTATGTCGGCGCCGATGGTGTGTACCTGGTGGGTTCCGACGATTGTATACACTGGGACGAATCCAGCGTGACCGCCTAATGGAGAGCAGGAACATTCCCGTCGGGAGCATCCAGAGAATCCTCGGACACTCCAGCAGAATGACTACGGAGATCTACTTGCATCAGATTGCGGGAACTGACAGGCAAGCAATCAAGGTCTTGGAGTAAGCCGATTCCGGAGATTTTCTCACACACGAGTCTCACACAGAGGTCCACAAGCTACCCCTCGGGATGGGGCTCAAATTAGCTGGTCTCTTAGGCGTCAACCAAAGGACTATCGTCAACTGGGAAAAGGACCGAACAAAGCCAGCGCCCCGAGCGAAGGCTACTCTAGTCAAGAGGTTCTTGGAGCGTGAAATTCGATTCGGAAGAACCTGACTAGTCAAACCGGCAAGACTTTTCTTCAGCCAGGTTCAGCAACCAGTGTTGCTGAGAGTCGCGAGCTCCGATTCATCGTTGGGCTATGAGTTCAACGGGAAACAGGAAATTCAGTAACTTAGCAGTACGTACATCCAAGTAGAGTCGCGAAAAGGAAGGTTGAGGAAGGTTGAGTCAGTCTTATTGGACCGAAAATGGACCGAAGAATCCTGATGGGTTCTGACAGTTTTCTGCGTCCGAATCCAATTCTCAGCCAGCGGGGCCGGAACCCCAAAAAGTGCTTCCTGAAGGTCAAAACAAATGAGCGCGAACCTTCCAATCGGAACTTGTTTGTCTACGGCCCTTCACTTGACCCACCGGATCGGGTAGCCTACTGCGCCATGACCAAAGGCAAGGGAGGACGCTAATGCGGGATGCGCCTGCCGGTTGTCGCCTCGAAGAAGTGCAGGTTCTCAGGGGAAACTGAGATAGAAACGGTCTCACCGACCTTGACCGGAGAGTCGGGGTCCGCACTAACCCTGAGCTTCTGTCCCCCCTCGGTGGAGCCATAGATGAATTTCTGGCTTCCCAGGTTTTCCACCAGCTCGATTTGCAGCTGGACCTCGCCGGTCGAGGAGAGGCGTGCCCCCTCGGGACGGAAACCCAGGACGATGGGTGAATTCGCCTCGAGGGTCATCAGTCCTGGATCCAGTTCGGGGAGCCTCAAGGGAAGTTTTCCCCGGAGGGACCAGACACCCTCCTCACAGACCAGGTCACCCCGGACCAGGTTCATCGTGGGAGACCCGACGAAGCCGGCCACGAACAGGTTTGCTGGCCTGCGGTAGATCTCGTCCGGCGTGCCCTTTTGTTGCAGAGTACCGTCCTTCATGACGGCGATGAGATCCGCAAGCATCATCGCCTCGACCTGGTCATGCGTGACCAGGATAAAAGTCCCGTTCAATTGCCGCTGCAGCTTCAAGAGCTCGACCCGGGTCTCGGTCCGGAGCTGGGCGTCCAGGTTGGAGAGCGGTTCATCCAGCAGAAAAACCGCGGGTTTCCGCACGATCGCTCGACCCAGGGCCACCCGCTGCTTCTGCCCGCCCGAGAGCTGGCCCGGATAGCGTTCCAACAGCTCCCCCAGACCCAACAGTCGAGCCGTGGTCAAGACGCGGTCACGGCTTTCAACCGCAGGCACGCCCCGCATCTTCAAGCCGAAACCCATGTTTTGAGCCACCGTCATGTGAGGGTAGAGGGCATAGGATTGGAACACCATCGCCAGATCCCGGCGCTGGGGAGGGAGGCTGTTGACGACCTTGTTACCAATCAGAATCTTTCCGTGGTCCGGTTCCTCGAGCCCCGCAATCAAACGCAGGGTAGTGGACTTGCCACATCCGGAGGGACCCAGCAGGACCGCGAACTGACCATGCTCCACTCGCAGGGTCAGATCGGATACCGCCACGACATTTCCGGGGTAGGTCTTCGCTACGCCCTGCAGTCCGACATCAGCCAAGGGGCCACCTCTCGTTCAACCCTTTACTCCTGACCTCAAGAAGCCGGACACCAGGTAGCGCTGGAAAAATCCAAAGAGGAGGACACTGGGAAGACTCACGATCGAGCCTGCAGCCATTAGTTGTGCCCAGGTCGACTCACCCAGGTATCGACCCGTGAAGTAGGCATGCACCCCCACGGGAGCAGTATACGCCTCGACGCTATCCATGATTACGAGAGCGAACAGGAAATCATTCCAGGAGAGGATGAAAGCGTACGCACCCGCGGCCAGTAACCCGGGGACCGACAGGGGGAGGATGATATATCGGAGGACCCGCAGCAAACCGGCTCCGTCGACGTAACCTGCCTCCTCCAGATCAGGGGGAATCGACCGGTAGAAGTCTCGTAAGACCCAGGTCGAGAAGGGGATGGTAAAGGTGGCATGGACCAGGATCAGACCGGCATAGGAGTTATTCAGTCCCAGCCTCACCAGGATCAAGAAGAGCGGCACCACGATGATGATCGAAGGCACGGCATAGCTGGTCATGTTGAACCATTGCAAGGTAGCCTTGCCCCGAAAATCGAGACGACTCAGAGCGAAGGCCGCTGGAGCTGAAACCAGGAGCGACAGCACTGTGGTCGACGCTGCCACCAGGAGGCTGTTCCCGACCCAGCGAAACAAATCCGTGCGACCCAGGGCCAGTCGATAACTGGAGAGATCGAAGCGCCTGGGGAGGGCGTCGCCCAGATCTAGCGACAGGAAATTCTGCGGGTCTCGGAACGAGGAAAGCACGATCCAGAGGAAGGGGAAGAGAACCACTAGAGTGATGACCAGCGCAAGAATGCCCAGGAAACCCGATTGCAAGCGCCCAAGAGGCGAAGTAGTGGCGGCGATGCCTCCAGTGCCGGAGTTGAGCCGCGGCTGAGATCCCGTGGCCATTACGCTCTGCCCGCCTTTCTGTCCCAGGGGCTCCACTGAAGCGCCATCAGTGCCATCAAGCCGGCTAGAAAGATCGAGATTCCCACCACCGCTGCCCGACCCGTGTCGAGCGCTTTGAACTCTTGGTAGTAGAGCAGCAGCGGCAGCGTGGTAGTCACTCCGGCGGGTCCACCGCCGGTAAGGAGGAAGGTGATGTCGAAGAGGGAGAAGTTGTAGATACCCGACAGCACTCCTGCCAGGCCAATCGACGGTTTCAAATGAGGCAAAACCACATGCGTGAACTGAGACCTCTTGCCCGCCCCGTCTACCCTGGCTGCTTCTAACAGTTCGGGAGGAAGTGATTGAAGGGCGGACAGGATGATGACAAAAACCAGCGGGAATCCTTTCCATGCATGTGCCGCAGTCACGCTGGGCAATGCTAATGCGGGAGACCCTAGAAACGCTATCGGAGCCTGCAGGACGCCCAGCGCGAGGCCCAACTGGTTGAACAACCCATAGTTGGTATTGGCCAGCCACAGAAAAGATGCGGCGACCGCGATGGTGGGAACAGCCCAGGGCAGCATCAACGCCGCCCGACAAAAGCCGCGGCCGGGGATGGACTGGTTGAGAAGGATCGCTGCCGGGATGGCGACCAGCAGTTCCAGTACCACCGATCCCACGCCGATGTAGAGGCTGTTCTTGAAGGCCTCGAAGAATGAGGGATCGAAGAGCCAACGATAGCCAGCCAGAGTGAAGCCCGAGTCCGGTTCCGGCGCGAAGCTCCACCAGACTGCGGTGACGAAGGGCAGGACGACAACCAGCGATAGGAGCAGGATGGCAGGTGCGGTCAAGGCTACCCCCGCAATCTGCACGTACACGCTGTGTTTCAAGTCTGAGGCACGCATCGACCGGTTTATGAGAGGGCTTTCTGCAGCACCGAGTTGGCCCATTCCAGCACTTCTTCGGGGCTCTGATCGAAGACCACCAAACGGTCCCCAATCTGTTTTTCGATGTCGGTGGCCACCAGGATCTGAGAGAGCGGAGACGGTCCAAAGTATCCAGTGGAAATGACTCCAGTCTTTTGGGACACCTGGCCGATCTCCAGGTACTCTCTCACTGGGGCAATTCGGGTGTGATTCAGATAGCGGTCGGTCCAGGCGTCTTCCAGCATCGGAACCCAACCGACCACGGTACGGATCAGAAATTCTTCGAAGTTCGCAGGCTCGAGCAGGAAGCCGATCATGTCCTTTGCAAGTTCGGGCTGCTTCGACCTGGCCGGCAGGGCGAGTGCATTGAAGTCGAGCGATGCCCCCTTTGCACCCGGCTTGCTCGGGTAAAGAAACGCTCCTTGGCGGGCGAAGTCCTCAGGGCCGAAATCGGCGGAGAAGCTCGTAGTCGTGAACATATGGGCGACCCTGCCGTCGAGCATGAGCTCGCGGCTTTCCAAGTCACCTTGAGACATGGAGCCGGGCGGGGAGTACTTCCCGAGCTCCTTGTAGAAAGCCCAGGCCTGGAGTGTCTCGGGACGGTCCAGTGCCAGGTTGTCCTCGGCATCGAAGAAGTAGGCTCCGTGGGTCCACATCGCCGTCTTCAGATTGAAAGTGTCGGAGATGAATTGATTGGTCAGTAGATAACCGTACCGGTCAGGAGGATCGTGGAGGGCCGCAATGTTCTCCAATAGCTCCTCATGTGTTTCCGGCTGACGAAGTCCCTTGGCTGAGTACAGATCCTTTCGGCAATAGATGAAAAAGGGAAAGCCCACAAATGGGACCGAGTAGTAGGTGTCATCCACGCGAATCCCATCCAACACCTGCTGCGGATAGCGATTCAGGCCAATCTCCGCTAGTAGATCGTTGATAGGCCGGACGAGGCCCTCGAGGCCATAGGCGTATAGGAACTGATTGTAGGTCCAGATGATATCCGGCACACTACTGCCGGCTCGATGAGCGGCCTTCAGCTTGACCGTGTCCTCGTCATAGGGCACCGTCAGCTGCTTGACTCGAAGTTGAGGATTGGCGCGCATGAAGGCATCATGCCACCACCTCTCTGAGGCCAGCGCGGCGTCCCGTGTATCCGGGCTCCAGGTCCGGAGGGTGAGATCTTCTTCGCCAGTGCCCGGCCCATCGGCGGGTCGGCAGCCGCCCGAGAAAGGAAGAGCAGCCAGGGCTCCCGCGGATAGTGCCCCACTCGTGAGCAGTTCCCGTCGTGAAAGCTTGTTCCTCAACTGAACTGACGATCCCCTAGGTGTGACGGTTCGGTTTTTCAAGGTCACCAGTATACAGATCGTGCTGGCGTTGTATGCACTTGTTGTCTGGCGACCCTGCTCTCGCCGAGTTGGTTTTCTGCTCGTTTTCTCAGCTGGAATACGATATACACTACTGGACTCTCGGCTCGCTGTCGATTTTCGAGGTCCGGGAACTCCTTATCTTCGCTGAAATTGAAAGTGGGTACTACCTAAATTGAGCGATTGATGGGCCTAGGGATGTCACATCTTTGAGTTAAGATGTTGCTGGGCTAGGAGTTAGCGGTAGATGGGCTACCGAAAAGCTCCTAACCCAGAAGGTAAAACAACTGTGAGCCACTATAGCACCCTTCCCCGTCATTCTGAGGCGTCTGTTTCCCGAAGGATAGACGACGTGCAACCCACCTCGGAGACCTTGACCGGACGCGCCGGGCTGAGCCTGTTTGTCCGCTATGTGCGGAGCTTGGGTCTGGACCCTGATCTGGATCGGCTGTTTGGCTCCTTGCGCAAAAGCCGCAAAGGACAGCCGGTGACGGAGATCTTCAAACAGCTGTGGTGCTTCTTCCTAGACGGATCGAGTCGCCATTTGGTGTCCTTCGAAGCCTTGAAGGAGGATCCGGGCTATGGAGCAGCGATCGAGACGAAGCCCGAGGCCTTGCTGTCCTCTCACGCGGTCAAGCGCTTTTTCGGCCGCTTTTCCATGTGGCGCATCTGGCTCTTTCGCCGACTCCTGCAGCAGCTGTTCCTGTGGCGGCTGCGATTGCAACAGCCGCCCCTGATTCTGCTGGGGATGGATACCATGGTGATGGACAACGACGAGGCCCCCCAGCGCCACGGCGTGGCGCCGACCTACAAACGAGTCAAAGGGTTTCAGCCGCTTCAGGTCACCTGGGGCCGCTTGCTCATCGATGCCGTCTTTCGGGGAGGAGACAAGGGTCATCCGGTAAATGGGGAGGTGGAACGTGGTTCGGCGCTTTCCGGATCCCAAATCTGGTTCCCCGTTCGCTTGTCAATATAGTCGGCTGCAGTAGCAGGGGCCGTGGGAACTGTGGAAAACTCCGAGCGATATCGAACTGGGCCAGCAAGCCCGTGATACGGAGTTTTCCAAGCGCTGTGCGAACGGTGGAAAAACAACTGCGAGCACTTGCCAGTTCTCCTCCAGAACTACTTGTTTTTCCACGGTTTGCATAGTGCGGCAGTTTCCGCGGCCTGCCTTTGACTGGCGGCACCTCCCCATTTACCGGATGAACCGGAGACAAGCACTCCAACCACGCCGACACGGCCCCGAAGACCCTGAGTCATCTGATCCGGAAGATTCGCCGAAAGTACCGCTCCGAGGTACCCATCATCGTGCGCCTGGACAGCGGCTTTTTCGATCAGAAGCTGCTGAAGGTCTTGGAAGAACTCCAGGTCGGCTACATCGTCGCCGGCAAGCTCTATGGCGATGTGCAACAGTACATCTTGCAGCTGGAGGAAACGGCCTGGGGAGTCTCTCGCAACGGCGATCAGGAGTGGCACTATGTGGAACTGGGAAACCGGCGGGGTAGCTGGGAGAAGTTCCGCCGGGCCCTGTTCTGCCGACCGGCTTATGAGGATCAGCAGCGCCTTTTGGCCTTTGCCCGTCCCGATCAGATCCTGTACACCAATCTCGGTTGCGGCTCCGCCGTGGACGAGCAGCTCCAGCAAGCGGGGCTCGAGCGTTGGCTTCAAGCCGAGGCGATCCTGCAAGGCTATCAGGGACGGGGAGCCGATGAGTTAGTGCATCGAGCCCTGAAGGACTTTACCTCACAGACTCTTCCGTTTAAACGCTTTGCTGCCAACGCGGCCTATTACTACACGTTGCTGGTGGCCTTTTTCCTTTACGAGTGTTTCAAGGAAGATGTGTGCCAGCCGGTGGTGCCGCTCAACTGCTACCCCACGACCTTACGTCGGCGGATCATCGACGTGGCGGGGAAAATCGTCCGCCATGCCGGCCAGATCCTGCTGAAAGTAACGGCCGCCACCTGGAAGCAGCTTCAAATCGACCGGCTCTGGCGCAAGAGCGCCCACCCGCCGCCTTTCGCCTGGGTCTAAATCTCAAAAAACCAAAGCCTCCTTCCAGCCTCAGGGCCCCCGTGTGCCCGCTATCGCCTCGGCTCAGGGTCGCTGCTCCCTTTCGCGAGGGAAAATCGCCACCCTCCACCCTTCTGAACTCACCCGGAACCCTCTGCCGTCGGAACTCGCATCTGTGCGACCTTCATTTTCGCTAAAATGAGTAGAATCGCTCAATTTAGGTACTAGAAATGTTCGGTGATTCTGCTCATATCGTTATCGGCATCGCCCTGATCTCCCTGGGGGCTTTCATTGACGGTGGTCTTGGCCTCGCGCTGAAGTGGATCAAGGTCTGGAAGTGGGAACATCTTTGGATGGTGTACTCCCTGATCTCCTTCGGCATGATCCCATGGATTCTGAGCTACTTTACGGTGAATGATTTCATCGGAGTGCTCCAGGAAGCATCCGGGATCGATATATTCCTGGTATTCATCTTCGGTTTTGCCTTTGGCTTCGGTGCAGTTTTCTTCGGACTCTCTTTGAAGATGGCGGGTATGGCCCTCAGCTACGCCATCGCGGTCGGGCTCGGGTCAGCGATTGGAGCCCTTTCTCCCCTGGTGTTGCTTCATCCAGAGGAGCTCTTTTCGCTGCAGGGTAAGATCATCATGGGTGGGGTCCTGGTAGCAGTTGTGGGAGTGCTCTTTTGCTCCTGGGCCGGACACCTGAAGGAGCAGCTTTCCGAGGACAGCCCGAGCAGTGCAGATGGAGAGGTCAAGCAGTGGAAGCTTGATATTCGCGTCAAGCACGGAGTGATTGCCGCCATTCTGTCGGGACTTCTCAATCCCATGATCAACCTGAGTTTCGCGTATGGGGCTCCCATCGCCGAGATAGCCCAGAGTCGAGGAACCCTCCCCTTTCTTGCCCTCAATGTCATCTGGGCGATTGGGATGAGCGCCGGTTCCCTGGTCAACGTAGCCTATTGTGCCTACGTAATCACGAAACAGAAGAGCTGGGGGCTGATGGCTCGTCCCTCCTTCGACTACGTCATCGGCCTGATCATGGGTCTGTTGGGACCGATGGGTCTGCTTCTCTACGGAATTGGGACCTGGAAAATCGGAAACCTGGGTGAAGTGATCGGCTTTCCGATCCTGGCGTCAATGGGAATCCTCAGTGCCAATCTGTGGGGTGCCATCAGCGGTGAGTGGGCGGGCAGCGGAAGAAAACCCAGAACCGTCATGGCCTTTGCCATCCTAGTTCTGGTTGTCGGAATGTTCATCTTGGGCTGGAGCAGTCATCTCGCCGATGCCTGGGGCGGTTCTTCCTAAGCTGAAACTTCATGACCGGCGTAGGATGAGCACTCTTGCCCGTCTGTGTTCTCGACGGGCAAGAGTGCCCATCCTACTACTCCTCCCAACCCAGAGGTAGGCCCGGCAAACCCACTATCCAGCGCGGCTGGCGCGAGCCCTCAGACTCCGCCTGAAGCTTCCTTCCTCTCCAGAAAGAGCTTTTCCACCTCACTGATCGGGTGTTCCATGATTTCCCGGCGGCACTGATTCAGGACGGGGCTTCCAGCGAGTTGCTCCAGATTCCAATCACGTACCAGCTCACCCGCTTGGATGCGCTTGAGCATCTTGTGCATCCGCTCCCGGATATCTTCGGTGACTACATCACCGGTCTTGGTCAGTGCCATGTAGGTGGCCGTAGGGGAGCCGAAGGCAACCGCGTCGCTGAAGGACATACGACACATCGACTCCGTAACGAATTGAATCTCGTAGAAGGTCTCGCCATACGCCTTCTCTGCCGAAAAGCCGGCTTCAATCAGAACTTCGAAGGCCATCAGTAGGTATTTGACCATTCCGCTCAGGCCGGCGGCTTCGGCGAAGAGATTAATCGCAACCTCATCACCAAACGTGGTCTTGGTGGCGCCAAAGCGGAGGATTCCGATACCCATCGACACGGCCAGAGCCAACTCGTGTGCCTTGCCGGAAACGTCCTGGTGGACCCCGAAATGCCCAAACATTCCCTGGCCCCGCGCATATCGCTCGCGAACAATCGCACCGACACACGTCGGAACAGAGAGAATGACATCCAGGAAGTCGGGCGGTTTGATCAGGCCGAAATGCACCGCATATCCGCTGGCGAAAACCAGCAGATGATCCTTTGTCAGGTTCGGTCCGATCTCGGCGGAATAGACCTGGGGCTGGACCTCGTCGGGAATCAGCATCAGGATCACTTCGCTCCGCTTGACTGCTTCCTCAATAGAAACGACCTCGAAACCGTCGCCGCGCGCCTGTTCGGCGAAGCGGTCTTCCACATTACCAATGATCACATCCAGGCCTTGGTCTCTCATGTTTTGGGCCTGGGCGTGGCCTTGACTGCCGTAGCCAAGCACTGTGATTCGTCGATCCTTTATCAAGCCCAGATCGGCGTCGTCTTCCGTGTAAAGACGATCTCTTTTCAGCTTGCTTTTCGCTTCTGCCATTGTGTTACCCTTTCTAATTCTAAATTCTAATTCTAAAAAAAATGGGACGAAACCCTGACGAGCCGTGGCCAATCACAAACTCGTTTCCCAGGCATCGCACATTTAACGCCCGAGCGTTCCGGTTGTCAATTGATGGATGCTCAGGGAAGGGGGGGAGACTGCAATGAAGATTGTCGGCTACAGCGACCGGCTGAGCGTCCAGCAAGGGCAGAGCATCCGTTTCATGGTCAGCAGCAAATCGTCCACCTACCGAGCCGAGATCGTACGCCTGACTCACGGTGATCCCAATCCCAAAGGTCCTGGCGTAAAGCAGAAGGCCATAGCCACGCCGGTAAGCGGGGAATACCCGGGCCGCCTCCAGGAACTCCACCGTGGATCTTTTGTCGTTGTAGCGGATGCTTCGGCACTCGACTACACACAGGGGTTCACACTTCAGGCGTGGGTCTGTCCCACGACGCCAAATGACGGTGTCCAGGGGATCCTGACCCAGTGGTCCGACTCCGAACAAGCAGGTTATGGCCTTTTCATCGACGGGGATCGTGGCTTGGGGCTATGGATCGGCGATGGGCAAGGTCGAGTCGAGAAAGTTCAATCGGGTAAGGCGCTGACACCGTCACAGTGGTACTTCGTGGCGGCCACGTATGAGGCAGGGAAGGGAAGAGTGGAGCTGTATCAGGAACCGCTGACCCAGTGGCCGCTGGATGAATCTGAATCGGTGGTTGGGGATGCTGTCGAGCAGCGCGAGGTGGACACAGGCTCAGCCTCCCTGCTTATGGCGGCCCACTGGAAACAGGCGGATGGCTCGCCGAGCCAGGTAGCGGGGCACTTCAACGGTAAGATCGACCGTCCCTGCCTTTTCGGGCGAGCCCTCGACCCCAGCGAAATCGAGCTTCTCAAAGGTGGCCGAGCGCCCGGTGATGTGAGCGGGCTGCTCGCTGCTTGGGATTTCTCGGTCGGCATTTCTGGGAAGACGGTAACGGATACTGGGCCCCACCAGTTACATGGCCGTACCGTGAACATGCCTACCAGGGCCGTCACCGGGCACAATTGGACCGGGAACGAAGTTGACTATAAAGCGGCGCCAGCCGAGTACGGCGCGATCCATTTTCATGATGACGACCTGGAAGATGCTGGGTGGGAAGTCGATTTCGAGTTAGCTGTACCGGCGGATTTCCCCAGCGGTGTCTACGCCGCGCGACTGACTTCCTCAGATGCCGAGGACTCGATTCCGTTTTTCGTCAGGCCCAAAAAGGGCACCGCCTCTGCCGACATCGCCTTCCTCGTTCCCACGCTGACCTATCTCGCCTACGCCGATCAGAAATTCAACAATCCGGACCGGATGGAGGTAAAGGGTCTGGAGCCGGGTTCGTCGTGTCCGGAAGACCAGTTCATCGTCGACGAGCGACTCCATAGTTTGTACGATCTGCATACGGATGGCAGCTGCGTCTCATATTCCTCCCGCCTACGGCCGATCCTCAACCTGAGGCCGGGGTACTACCTCCCACCACTGTCCATAGGCGCGGGTTCACCCCATCTGCTCAGCGCAGATCTCCACCTGGTGGATTGGCTAGAGGCCAAGTCCCACCAGTACGACGTCATCACCGATGAGGATCTTCACCACGAAGGCGCCGAACTGCTCGCTCCCTACAGGGTAGTCCTTACGGGCACCCACCCCGAGTACTGGACCCGGCAGATGATCGATGGCTTGCAATCGTATCAGGCAGGAGGTGGCCGCTTCATGTATCTGGGAGGGAACGGCTTCTACTGGGTTACGTCAGTCGATCCGGAGCGCCCGCACGCTATTGAGGTAAGGCGCTGGGCGGGCAGCAGAAGCTGCGAGGCCGAACCGGGACAGTATCACCATAGCACGACCGGTGAGCTCGGTGGACTATGGCGCTACCGGAACCGGGCGGCACAGAAGCTGGTCGGTGTAGGGTTCGCGTCGATGGGAAGCGGAGAGAACCGTCCTTATCGTCGCAAGCCGGATAGTTTCGACCCCAGAGCCGCTTTCATTTTCGAGGGGATTGGCTCGGACGAGCTGATCGGTGATTTCGATTCACTGGTCTTCAAGCGTGGAGCCGCGGGATTTGAAATTGACCGTTTCGATCTTTCGATGGGCAGCCCTACCCACACGCTCCTGCTGGCCTCATCCTTCGGCCATTCAGAGAGCTATCAGTGTGCCCTGGAAGATCTCTACGACCTGAGCGGATCCCTTTTCGGTAGTGAAAGCCAGCTTATCCGGTCGGACTTGGTCTACTTCGAGGGGCCTCAGGGCGGTGCCATGTTCTCGGTGGGATCGATCAGTTGGTGTGGCAGTCTTTCCTATAACGAGTACGACAACAATGTCTCGCGTCTCACGGACAATGTGCTGCGCCGCTTCGCCTCCGACCAGCCGCTGCCGTGACCCACGCTGGAGTGGGCCCGCTGATTGTCGCGATGTTCCTTCTAGGATGGGTCGAGACGATCAATTCATGACTACGCGGGCGTGTTGGTGTTCCAGATGTCGCGGTGAAGCTTCCAGTGCCCGTCTTCCTGCTTCCAGATGACGACGTACTTGCCCCGGTCGATCACCTCTTCCCCCTCTGAGGTGAGGGTGTAGTTTCCAACCTCGATCGCCGTGCTTCCATGGTCCTCCACCTCCACGATTTCCAGACTCAGACCCTTGATGCCCATGTCCATCGCTCCCTGCCAGAACGGGCGGGCTTGCCTGTGACAGGGTCGGAGCCCGTCGGCAGTAGCATTCCACCCTCGGTATAGAGGCCGGAGATGCCTTCAGAATCACCCTGTCCGAAGGCTGATTCAAGGTTATCGTCTGCCGCTCGAATAGCGGCATGAAGGGCAGTTGTGGATTCAGTCATGTTTCAAATCTCCTATTCGCGATGTAATCAAGACGAAACTTCTAGCAGTGTAGCAGCCATTCTGGATGGCAGTCCACTCGGGGGCGAGGGGTAGGATACGAAGATAGCGCCAACCTGAAACTTGAATAGTGAGCAGTGGTGAAGTGATCAGTGAACAGTACCGGAAACAGCTACAGCCAACAGAGCCGCGAACGACTTGACTCGCTAGCAGTATGCCCCACGTTTCGAGGAGAGAGCTGGACAACAGCAGAATCTCGCAGATGTCCAACCCCTCGCTCGCGCTTCAGGCTTCCATGGCTCGGGAGGTTTCTTCGCTAACCTGTCCAGCGACAAGAGATTTGCGACCTGCGACGTTCCGACGTTGTTACGTGCGACCTCTTCTAGGCGAATGCCTCAATCGCTTGCAGAATGGCCTTGATGTAACCATATCCGAAGGCGAAGCCCTGCTTTGCTCCGGGATCATCGGGATGTAGAGGCATGTGGTCGGGCATGACCATATGCGGATAGTCCACTTCGGCCAGCGTCAGGGCCAGATTCGCCATGTTCATATCCCCTTCGTCCGGCCAGACCTCGATGAAGTTATCCCGCCCTCCCCTGATGTTGCGGAAGTGGATGTTGAAGATCTTCTTACGCTCTCCGAAATAGCGGATGATGTCGTGAATTTCGCGGTCTGGGTCTTGGAGCATCTCGGCCGTAGTCCCGAGGCAGAGGTTCAGACCGTGGTAGGGACTCTCCTGTAGCGAGACGAACTTCTTCAGGCCTTCGGGAGTTCCCAACACTCGGTCGACTCCCTGAAAACCTTCGGGAGGGACGCCCGGGTCATGGGGATGACAGGCCGCGCGGATCTTGTATTCTTCGCACACCGGAATCACCCGTTCCAGGAAGTATTCGATCCGCTCCCAAAAGACTTCGGCCGATACCGGTCCTGCTCTGGTCAGCGGCGGATCCTGCTTGGCCTCACTGAACTTCCAGGTGCTGTAGGTCGAACCACCGCGACCTCCGGATGTGCGTCCCGTGCGCATCGTGCCCAGAATGCGCAAGTTGTACTTGAAGCAGGGCACTCCTGCCTTGGCACAAGCGACGATGAGATTCTGGACGTACTCGATCTCACGGTCCCGTTCCGGGTTTTCACCCAGTAGGATGCCCGCCTGAGGATTCTGGTCGATGTGGAGTGGCGTCATGAACGGCACCCCGATGATGTCCATGCTCAAGCCGTGCTTTTCGCACAGATCCTTCTGCTGCGCGACCTCCTCGAACTTCCAATCCCGCCTGGGCCGGCCCTCTTCTGGAGGGGGCCAGCCACAGCAATGGTCGACTCCGTGCCGCTTGAAAAACTGAAGCATTCCGGGATTCGTGCTGGGACGCTGGGTCCCAACATGCATTTTGAGGGGCTTTTGAATGGCTTTTCGGTCGCCTGGGGGCTTTGCGGATGTTCCGCAGCCTTGCAGAACTGATACAGCCGAAAGTCCACCAGAAGCTGCCAGAAAATCTCGTCGGTCCATTGAAACTCCCTTTCCCAGACTAGGCGCGCCTTTTTCGTTTCTCTCATGGTGGAATATGCTACTTTTGACTCGTTACTTCAATCAGGAGAGTTCTCATGAGTTTGTCGGGAAAAAGGGCTGTCGTCACGGGCAGCACCAGAGGGATAGGGTTTGCTGTGGCTCGCTCACTCGTCCGCGAGGGTGCGGGGGTGATGGTCACCTCAAGGAACGGAGCAGCGGTCGAAGAGGCGGTCGCTTCGCTCCGTGGGCTGAGTGACGGACCGGTGTTGGGACAAGCGTGCGACGTGCGGGACCCTGAGCAGGTCCGGGCGCTCATCGGCTCTTGTGTCTCCCAACTCGGAGGAATCGACATTCTGGTCAACAATGCTGCCGCTTCTCGAGCCCTCAAGCATGTCGACGAGATGACGGTCGAGGAGTGGAGAACGACGATCAGCACCAACCTGGATGGCGTCTTTTACAGCTGTCACTTCGCCGTCCCAGAGATGAAGAAGGGCGGCGGGGGGTTCATCATCAACATCAGCAGCCTGGCCGGCAAGAATGCTTTCCCTGGAGGCTCTGCCTACAACGCCTCCAAGTTCGCTTTGACTGGATTCAGTGAGGCTTTAATGGAGGAGGTCAGGCACCACGACATCCGAGTCGCCTATGTCATGCCAGGCAGCGTCGATACCCGGTCCGCTTCGTCTACAGATGAGGCAGCGGCTTCCTGGAAGATGGCCTCCGAGGATGTGGCTGAGGTGGTTATCAGCACCTTGAAGCAGCATCCACGGTGTCTGATCAGTCGGGTTGAGATGCGACCTTCGAAGCCCGAGAAGAAGAGTTGATTCCAGTCGTGATCGGAAGCGATTCTGATCACGCCAGCAGTGTGGGGACCACGTGCCCGGCAACGTCGGTAAGGCGGAAATCACGACCCTGATGCCGGTAGGTCAGCTTCTCGTGATCGAAGCCCAGGCAATGAAGCAGCGTCGCGTGCAGGTCGTGGACGTGGATCGGATCCTGGGTGACGTTGAATCCGAAATCATCTGTCATCCCCACCACCTGTCCGCCCTTGATGCCTCCTCCCGCCAGCCACATCGTGAAGGCGTGACGGTGATGGTCCCGTCCCCAGCTTTCCTTGCCGGCGCCGGCTTTGCGATCCTCAACTACTGGGGTGCGCCCGAACTCTCCGCCCCAGATTACCAGGGTGGTGTCCAGCAGGCCCCTCTGTTTTAGATCTTTCAACAGTGCGGCCGCGGGCTGGTCCGTGATGCCACAGTTCTTCTTCAAGTTTTTGTCCAGATCCTGATGATCGTCCCAGCTGGCGTGGAAGAGCTGCACGAACCGGACCCCTCGTTCAACCATTCGCCTCGCCAGCAGGCAGTTGGTGGCAAAGGGCTTGGTCGGCTCTTCGTTCACGCCGTACATCTTGAGGGTGGAGGCTGATTCGTCGGAGAAGTCCAGCAGTCCGGGAGCCGCAGCTTGCATACGAAAGGCAAGCTCGTAGGAGGCGATGCGTGAGGCGATCTCGTAGTCTCCGGTTTCCTGATACTGCTGCTCGTTCAGATGTCGGATGGCGTCGAGCCGTGCCCGTTGAACCTGCTTCGTGACGCCGGGCGGATTGGACAGATACAGGACCGGATCCCCGCTGCGCCGAAAAGGGACTCCTTGATAAACCGAAGGCAGAAAGCCACTGGCCCAGTTCTGGGTGCCGGCGCTGGTGCCCCGCCCTGAGCTGAGCACCACATAACCCGGCAGGTTCTGTGAGTCGCTTCCCAGACCATAGGTGACCCAGGCGCCCATCGAGGGCCGACCAGGCAGGGGAGAGCCGCAATTCATCATCAGCTGTCCTGGATGGTGGTTGATCTGGCTCGTCACCATCGAACGGACCATGCAGATGTCGTCCGCGCGCTGGCTCAGATGAGGCAGAAGATCGCAAAACTCCATCCCGCTTTGACCGTGCCGTTTGAATTTTCTCGGGCTCGGCCAAACCTGCGCCGTGGGTCGGATGAAGGCCAGATTCCCAAACTGTTTTCGCAGTGACTCGGGTAGGCTCTGACCTTCCCAACGTTTCATTTGCGGCTTGGGATCGTAGAGGTCGATATGACTGGGAGCCCCGGCCATGTAGAGAAAGATCACGTTCTTGGCTTTGGGGGCGAAGTGGGATTCCCTGGGAGCCAGCGGGTTCACATCAGGGAGCGTCTTACCTGGAGCGGCGATCAGGCCGTCCAGGGCCAGAAGGTCCCAGAGTGCGGCCATCCCTAGGCCGGCAGCACTGTTGCGCAGAAACTGACGACGGTTATGAATCTCGAGGAATCTTTGCGGTTCCATCCTTACCCCCGGGTTAAGAACTCGTCCAGATTGAGCAAGACACTACTCAGTGCTACCCAGACTGCAGCCTCCTCAGGATCGACTCCTTCCACTCCTTGAGCCGAAAACAGGCCTTCAGCGGCTTCCCGATTCTGCTTCAAGAGCTCCTTCTGTTGCCGGTAGTGCTCAACCAGATACTCACTTTCGTGGGGTCGAGGGGCCCGCGCCAGGCATAAGCGAAAGGCATAGTCGATCCGCTCCCTCACCGTTCCCTGTTTTTCTCGCAGCACTCGAGCCGCCAATCCTCGCGCGGCCTCGAAGAAGACCGGATCGTTCAACAGATTGAGCGCTTGAAGCGGAGTGGTGGAACGCACTCGGCGGCTGCAAGCACTGAGTGAATCGGGAGCATCGAAGGTGGAAAGTTGGGGATAGGGGATGGTCCGTTGATAGAAGATATAGAGGCCCCGTCGATAGCGGTCGGCTCCCTCGCTTTCGCTCCATTGGACGTAATCGTTCATCCCAAACGCCAGCTCGATCACGCTCTTTGGCATCGGAGGTCGGATGCTCTGGCCTCCGATTCTTCGATTGAGCAGGCCGCTGGACGCCAGCGCCGTATCTCGAATCGACTCGGCGCTAAGACGAATTCGCGATTGACGAGCTAACAGTCGGTTGTCGGGATCGCGTTGCTGCAGCTCCTCCCGGATCTTCGAGGATTGACGGTAGGTTGCGGAGGTGACGATCAGCTTCTGGATCGCTTTGACGTCCCAGCCATTGTCCATGAACTCTACGGCCAGCCAATCGAGCAGCCGGGGGTAGGTCGGCGTCTCACCCCGGCTCCCAAAGTCCTCGGAACTGACCACCAATCCCTGTCCAAAGAACTCCTGCCAGATGCGGTTGACGGTGACGCGTGCCGTCAGCGGATTCTCTCGCGAGACCAGCCATTTGGCCAGGCTCAATCGCGGCGGATCGCCGTCCTGAGGACGCAGAGCCGGCAAGAACTCGGGTACACCCGGTTTCACCTCGATTCCCCGATTACTCCACTCACCCCGAACCAGCAGGTGGGTTCTGCTCGGAGCCGGATTCTCCCTCAACGTCTGCGCTTCACTGAGGCGTGGGTATCGCTTCTTCAGTTGTCGCAGCTTGTTCTGTAACTCCTTGAACTTGATCTTCTTGAACTTTTTCTCACTGATCACCAGGACATAGGACTTGACCATGTGATCGACCAGAAAGTCGTGGGTCTTCTGACTCCGTTGGGCAGTTGGAATACGAATCAGATCCTGGGCGCCATCCGCCCCATGGTCGGGATCGTAGCCGAGGTTGTCCCAGGCGATTTTCCACTCCAGGTCTGCAGTATCGAGATGATCTGCGGTTTCGAGGACCTTCTTCTCCCAAGTATCATAGAGCTGCGGAACCTTGTATTGTTCCAGCAGTTCCTTCCTCGTCTGGTCGTGCTCCTGTTTTGAGTGGAGATAGGGGCCCAGCTCTCCCGGAAGGGGGGCTTCGACGTTGAACTCCTGAGCGCTGTCGAAGAAGGCGTACAGCCGATAGTAGTCCTTCTGGGTGATGGGATCGTACTTGTGGTCGTGGCATTGGGCACAGCCTACGGTCAACCCCAACCAGACCGTCCCCAGAGTGTTGGCACGATCGACGACTTGCTCATTCCGTCTCTGCTCGAGCGGCATGCCACCCTCACGGTTGCTGAGGGTGTTGCGAAAGAATCCGGTCGCTACCCTCTGCTCGGCGGTTGCCTCCGGAAGCAGGTCACCGGCCACCTGTTCTATGGTGAACCGGTCGAAAGGCATGTTCCGATTCAACGCCTCGATCACCCAGTGACGCCAACGCCAGGCATGGGGTCGTACGCCGTCGTTCTCGTAGCCGTCACTGTCCCCATAGTGAGCCAGATCCAGCCATTGACGAGCCCACTTCTCACCATAGTGGGGGGAGGCCAGGAGCCGGTCGACCAGACGCTCGTAGGCCAGGGGTCCGGTAGCGGCCAGGAAGTCGTCCACCTGTTGGGTGGTGGGAGGCAATCCGAGGAGGTCGAGACCGAGCCGCCGGACAAGCGTGGTCGGGTCCGCTTCGGGCGAGGGATCGATACCTTGTCGTTCCAACCCTTCCAGGACGAAGGCGTCGATAGGATTCCTTACCCAGCCTCGGTTTTTGACCCTGGGAATCGGGGCCTTCGCCGGTGGCCCGAAGGCCCAATGGTTCTGGTCAGCGCGCATCGGCTTTGGCTGGACCTGTGCTGCCAAGGATTCTTCTGGCTCGGCCCAGAGGGCGCCTTGATCGATCCAAGCCCGGAGCAGCCCCACCTCCTGGGAAGTCAATCGATCTCCTCCCATAGGCATGACCGGGTCTTGGGCGCTTTTCTTCAGGCCGGCTACCAGATGGATCAGCCGACTCTCCTGACTCTTTCCGGGAATAATGACTGCACCGGTGTAGCCGCCCGACAGGGCTACCTCCCGGCTGTCCAGCCGCAAGCCTCCAAGCTGCTGCTGAGCTCCGTGGCAGGAATGGCACCGCGCCTCGAGAAGGGGTTGGATCTGTCGTTGGAAATCCACCTTGGTATCGGCCGCCGGCGGCAGCTCGACCTCAGTCTGCTCCGCGGCGAGCAGGCACACCCAGCCGAGGAGACTCACCCAGGTCACTGAGGATTTCTTACCGTGGGAACTCATGAATCTTTCAGTTGTAGAGACACTCAGAGTAACTGGCCGAAGCAGGGACTAGGGCCTGATCAAAGCGAACACAAATCCCAAAGTGGCGAAAATATAACATATTTGGGGCTACAGACGGGTCCCGTCTTCCGCTTCAATTGGGGCTGAGTCTGTCTTTGGCGCCAGTCAGCCATTCCAGGCTGAAGCGGGCGAGCGTAATTCTCTCGTAGGGGCTTTGTTTTCCCCGCTCGTAGAGACAGCCAACGGTCATGTCGGAGAGGACGGTCAGGCAGGAATAGGCCGATGGTCCGGCATGGAGCTGTTTCGCAACCGGCCAGCTCTTGCCCTCGTCATAGCTGAGGCGGACCGTCATGTTCTCCCTCTGCCGACTGGCCGGGTTGGAAAACAGGAGCCGATCCCTGAGGTATGTGAGCCGGTCGGTAAACCGGAGCATGCTGGCTTGACAGCGAGGCTCGATGAGGAAGGCGTCGTGGCTGACCTCCGACCAACTGATCCCCCCATCGATGCTTCTCGCAACCTTCCGATAGTTTCCGCTTGTCCCACGCATGTTCAGTAGCAGCGAACCGTCGGCGAGCTCGGCCACCTGGGTCTCGTCGGTTTTGCCCTCCGCCGGCACTTCACCGCCAATCTTCCAGGTCTTTCCGTGGTCGTCGCTGTACATCACATGTGAGCCATGGTAGTCGAGTCCTGTCAAGGAGTATCGGGGAACGATCAATCGTCCGCTCCGCGTCTGGATACCCGCACCCGGGCCGGGAGAGCCCGCCCGCCAAGTCGGTTTCTTGACCATGGCGGTGACATCGAGCGGCTTCGACCAGGTTTCGCCGTGATCGTCGCTCTTGACGACCCAGATCATCACGGTGGGCCCGTAAAGTCCGCGTTGGGCGTTGCGGCTGCCGATTCCCTCCGGATAGTAGCCGAAGAAGACCCACACCGTTCCGGTGTGCCGGTCGACCACCGCGCAGGAGTCCGCGGCGGCACCTTTGCCAGGGTTCGCCAGTCGCTTGAGGGGCCCCCAGCTCCGGCCTCCATCGAGGCTGCGTTTCATGACCAGATCGATGTTGTTTGGTGCGTCACCCGGTCGGTCTACTCGAGCATCACAAAGGGCCAGGAGGGCTCCGCTATTCGCCGTGACGAGAACGGGGATGCGGTACTCGGTGACTCCGTCCTCGCCGGCTACGAAGACGTCGGTTTGTTCAAACAGCGGTTGTTGGGCGCTCCCTATACCCCCAATGCATATCCAGACGGCCATGAGTACGGTTCCCCGCAGCAAAAACCCGAGGTTGATTCTCATTCTTCTCTCTCCTTCAAATGGTTACAGGTTGAAGGTTGCAGGTTACAGGTTCCCGGTCAAACTTATCTACGAAGACCAGAACTGCCAGAACCACGGAGCCGAGTCCAACAGATTCTCTCGAACGGAGTAATTTCGACAATCGGTATCAGCTCCTGGCGTGACCGGGGCGTTGAGTGCCTAGGAGGGATGTGAATCCTGAAGGGATTCCGTATTGCAGCCCAGGGTTTCCGTATGTGTTGAGCGTGTTCTCCGCCTTGGTCAGGTAGAAATACGGCGCGCGCAGCCGTAGGCGGAGAGTTACCGGTACGCACCCTTTCGGTTGTGCGCCGGGTTCCTAGTTCCGCCATAGCTCACGTTTCCGCAAGCCCCCTTTGTCATCCCGGACGGTCGGATTTCCCGAGTCCGGTTGGCGACCACGACTTTCCTCCCACGGTCTTCCCTTACCCAACGAGGCTTAAGCGCTCGCTCGCATTCACCCCTCTCGGGTCCGGTTTGCCGCCGGTCTCGACAAAGCTTGCCCTGTCACCGCATTCTCAGGTACTGAGCCCTGGGCGGTGGGCGCTTCCTTGCCCGTCATGGCCGAGAGTCCCTTCGCCCTTTCCGGGTATTACCCTTCCAGGAGCCGCCTCCAGGCGGCTTGGGCCGGCGTTACCCGACCGTCTTCGCTCCTGCGGACTCATGCGCCAGACCGGGATGCTCCGTGGGCCTTCGCTCTCGCTCGGTCCCTCGGTCTTCGCAGGTTGCTGCGAGCCCCTGCTGCAAACCGGCCCTTCCCGACATTATCTCTGCAATCCTTGCCCAGGTGCCTGGACCCCTACCCGGCGGCGATCTCCCGGTGCACTTGCTCGTTTCTTCCCGGGAGACGTCGGCCTCACCTCACAAAGGACAGGTTCGGCTCGCCAGACAATCCCTGCATGGCAACTTCCACAGGGGGGCTTATTTCCGGGCTGCAGTCATTCACTCATGTTCAGGCTCCCAGACTCGCTAGGCCTCCAGGTTGCTCCCGCCGCTTCCTTCGAAGGGCGGCCAGGCCGTTTACACCGCGCATCTCTCGGTTGGTTACCTGCCCCGAGCTGCGGTATCGCTACGTGTGTGAACGAACAATTCACACGGCTGGACTTTCTCCAGCTGGATTGCAGCCTTGTCGGCTGCTCCCCTTTGCCCGCGCCCGCGCCCTTGCCCGTGCATGTTCCTGACAATCGACTCGCTTTTCTCTAGCCTGACACGTTGATATTAACGGATGGCAAAACCAAAGCACTCCGAGTCGACGAGGCACCCATTTGCTCATCAACGGTTAAGGGTATACGAGTCCGCGGCAGGTTTCGTAGAGCAGGCCCAGCAGTTGGTCAACGGATTGCCTCCCGGCAATGCGGTTCTATCCGATCAACTGCGTCGAGCTTCCATTTCGGTCTGTCTGAATATTGCCGAAGGTGCTGGCGAATACCGACCCAGAGAAAAGGCGCGCTTCTACCGCATCGCCAGACGTTCCGCGACTGAATGTGCTGCCATCATGGACATCTTGCGGCGTTTGCACGCTGCCGCCAATGACGACATACAGCGGGCGGAGGACAGGTTGTCTGAAATCGTGTCAATGCTGACCGGGTTGGTCAAGGGCTTGGATACGACCGAAAGATGAAGTCGGGCAAGGGCACGGGCGCGGGCAAAGGCAAGGGAAGGCGCTAAACACATACGGGTTTCCGAACCCTGGGTAGGAGTCATCCCTCATCTGAATCAACCCGGAACGGGTTGCGTACATAGGGGTATCCCTGGCGAGGAGTAACGCCTCTCGATGGGTAGGACGCAACACTTACAGGGTTGATTATTAAGGGGTAGAGTCTCTTACCCAGGGTTGGGAAATCCTGGGCTGGAAGACGCAATCCCGTTGGGATTGATCTCGCTTGGTCTTGATAGAATCCACATTCAATCCCTCGATCCCAAAGTCGATCCGATCTCACACGAGATGGAAAACAGCAGAAGTCTCAGCTGCTCAGGATCCTGAGCGCGGCCGCCAGATAGTGAGGCCTTTCAGATCCCTTCTGTGTCGGCTTCCGATCAGAATGCTGACGAAATAGGCCACCCCAAAGAGAACCAGATTCGCAAAGGTGCTGACCCAGAAGTTGTCGGGCAAGGCTGCGGAAAGACTGGGGAAGAGTTCCCTGCCGGTGGGCGTATCCAGGAACAGCCATCCACTCACCGAGAGAACCGTTGTCGCGGTAGCAGTGATGGCCGCTCGGCTGTCCACCCGCAGGGTGATGAGACCCAGCAAGAACAGGCTCACGAGGCCTCCTCCGAGGATCGACAGGAACATTCTGGAGAGATCGTCCAAGGTCTCAGAGACGCGGTAGAAGTGGATCGTGCAGGCGGCGGTAATCATCACCACGCTGAACAGCAAGCTGACCAACCTTCCTACTTTGGCGTAGTGCCGAGGATCCCGATCCTTGACCCAGAGTCTTCGGTAGAAGTCGGTAGTGACGGTTGCAGCCGTGGCGTTGATGCTCGAGTCCAGTGTGGACATGGCCGAGGCAAGCAGACCCGTCAAGACCAGCCCGGCAAGCCCGGCGGGCAGTTGGGTCAAGATGAATCTCGGAAAGACAGCGTCCGCCGCGAGTCCCTCCAGCCCGGTGGACGGAACCACTTTCACGAAGACGTAGAGAGCCGTACCGAGAAACAAGAAGTACGTCCATGCGGGCACCGCTAAGCAACAGGCGATGATGGCCCCTCGAGAGGCGTCCTTGTCGCTCTTGGCGGCGGCGTAGCGTTGAACGCTGGTCTGATCCGTGCAGGATATCTGCGTCAAGACGATGAATTCGGCGGCCAGATAGGCCCAGACTGTCTTTCCCTGCAGAGTGAGCTGCGGGTTGCCCAGGTCGAACTTGTTGTCGGCGATAGCGACCCTGAAGAGTTCGTCGAGCCCGCCCGGTAGCTGGAAAACGATGATGGGGAGGCAGAGCAGTCCTCCCCCAATGAGGGCGATCCCTTGGAAGACGTCTGTCCAGATAACGGCCTGGAGTCCTCCCAGGATGGTGTAGGCAGAAACCAGGAATCCAGCGATGATGATGATCAACGGCAGCGAGTCTTCGTCAATCTGCAAGATGGATTGGATCGCCAGCGAGACCGCGTAGAGCACGATCCCGGTGCGGAAGAAGTGAAAGAGGACGAAGCTCGTTGCCGCATACATCCGCGCCCATAGACCGAACCTGCGTTCCAGGTACTCGTAGGCCGAGTTCACGCGGGTCGACCGGTAGATGGGGATGAACAGATAGACAGCGATTACGATCGCTGGAACGTACATGAAGTGGGCAAAGAGGTTGCGCCAATTGGCCTCTCCGAAGGCAAAAGCAGGAATCCCCAGGAAGGTCAGGGAACTGACGATCGTAGCCATCAAAGAGAAGCCTACTGCCCAGCCTGGCATCGACCTGCCGGCGAGAAAATAGCCTTCATCAGTCTGGCTACGACGGGAAGAGAGAATCCCGATTGCGAGCAGCAGCAGGAAGCCGAGGCCGATAATGATCTGGTCGAGCAATCGAATCTCGAGTTCAGGCATAGTTCTCAAGCGAGCTCTCTGGGGGGACCGTGGATGGCAAGGTCAGCCCGTTTCGCGTCGAGCCGACTGCAACCGATTCTGCGACAGCCTGTCCAGGACCCGCATCATACAATGTCGCTGCTGACACTGCTGATTGTGTTCCTGCATAGTTCGCGTCTTTGTGAACCGGTGGGAACTCTTTCTATTGCGCTGCGCCTGGCCTCCGGCAGTGAGGACAACACGGTGCGGCTGTGGGACCGGGCTTACAGCAATGCAGCTTCACGTCAGTTAGGCGTACTCGGCAATGTCGCCGAGAACTTCCATCAGTCTTACCTTATCGGACTGGGGTAGGGGCGGACCTTCGATCGAGGCTGCGTTTTGTTCGAGGTGGGCCAGGTTGGCTGTACCTGTCAGGACCGACCCTACGGCCGGATGATCCGCCGCAAACCTGTAGCCGGCGTCGATCACCGATTGGACATCGTCGTGGACCAGCCATCCCAGAGGATCCCCCGCTGGCAGGCTGTCTTCGGGAACCAAGCCACGCTGCTTCCAGTCCTGGATCAAGGCCTCGAGCTGGTCCGGACGGGGTAGCTTGATCCGGACAGCCGCCATGTTCAGGACGCCCACGCCCTGCTGCTGGGCCAGCGGCAGGGCTTCCTTGGCTGCGTATTGGTTCAAGATGCCGTACTTGAGCATCACTACATCCCAGAGGTCGGGGTGATTCCGCAGCCCGTGTACCGCCGTTTGGTGACGGGGGTCGGCGATGAACCGCTCGCTGAAACCGACGAAACGTACCTTGCCCGCTTGCTGCAAGCGCCTCAGCTCCGGCGCGAAACGCTGCACGACTTCGTCGTACTGATCGGTTCGCAGCCCGTGCAGCAGCAGGATGTCCAGATAGTCAGTGCCCAAGAGACGGAGGCTGTTTTCTACCGAGCGGATCAACGCCTGAAGATCGGTTTCGATGGTGCCGTCGTCGTCGCCGCTGTCCGATTGGGGCCAGGCCGGGGCGTGGGCCCACTTGGTGGAGAGAATATAGCGGTCTCGCGGAACTTCATCCAGGGCGAAGCCCTGGATCTCTTCGCTCCGCCCGTAGGCGCTGGCGGTATCGAACAGGTTGATACCCAGGTCCAAACAGCGGTGGACCAGCGCAGCCTGCTCGCTGCGGGGCATGTTGAACGGTTCTCCCAGGTTGCTGGGGCCACCGGTGCCGAGTCCCAGCAGCGAGACCTTGAGTCCGGTTCGTCCTAGAGTCCGGTATTCCACGACGCTCTACGCTGGACGATAAACCGGCTCCAGTCCAACCCGCTCGCTCATCTGGGCGAGGATTTGCTGCTCCTCCTGAGAGAGTTCGGTGATCGGCGCCCTGGAGTATCCGCCAGCCAGGCCCCGGAGGTTGGCCAAATACCGAAGCGCGGCCGCTGGGGTGGCACTCAGGCCGCTTAGAACCGAGCGTATTTGATTGATGCGGTACTGGATAGCCTGCCCTCCGAGGACGTCACCCTGCTGGGCACAGTCGTAGAGCGCAATGCACTCGCGGCCAAACAGCAGCGGCGAAATTCCATAGCAGGCTTGCGCTCCCATCAAGAGCGCCGGAAATGCCCACATCTCCTGCCCGTTGGTGACATGGAAGTCCTTGCGGTCCTGGGTCTGGCGTATCAGTTCCAGCAGTTCGAAGAAGCTCTTGCTCGACTGTTTGATCGTCACCACCTTCTCCATCTGACTGAGCTCCACCAGAAGCGGCACGCTCATATTCACACCCGGGCGAGGCGGCTCGAGGTCCCGAGCACACGGCGAATCATCATCATACATGAGGACGGCGGGAAGGGTTCCTTGCAAAACGAGCTGCTCCAAATCAGAATGAAGCCAATTACCCAGAACTGGGGTATCCATTTAACCGGACCCATCCGGGCCGGCAGTTCTCCAGGGGCGGTTCGCTGGAGGGCGATCCAGGCTCGGCGGGTGCCCGCGCGCCTGGGGCGGCGTGGGCGACACCGCCCGGGGCCGCTTGGTGGCGATAAGGTCCTGGTAGCGTAGCGGCTCGTGGGCAGCGGCGAGTTCGAGCACCCGGTAGAAGACCATCCCGCGGCTTCGGGAGCGTCGGCGGTTGAAGCGGAACACGAACTCATCCAGGTAGCTGGCCAGGTGGGCGGGCTCCACCGATCCTTGGTGGGTGCCCAGCAGCCACCGCTTGGCCAGTGAGGCGACACGGTGCACCGCGGGCAGTAGCTCGCCGGTATCCTCCCCGCGGGCCCGGGCCGCCCGCTGGCTGCGTCGAGCATGGACGTAGCCGAGCTTCTCCAGACCGTGGTAACCCTGCCAGCCGTCGGTGAAGACCGTCGCGCCCGGCTCAACGTGATCTGTCACGAACGGGTGCAGCGACGCGGCCGACGCATCAGCCAGCGGCAGCATGCGGCAGCGGCCAAGCCCTTTCGGCTCCCGGACCTCCACCGCGATGCCGGTCAGCACCTTCTTGCCCCTGGCCCGGCCACCTGCCAGCCCCGGCTGCTCACCGCCGATGTAGGTCTCATCCACCTCCACCATGCCGGCTAGTCGGTCGCGGCCCCGGCGCACCAGCACCGACCGCAGCCGATGCAGCATGGCCCACGCGGTCTGGTAGGAGCCGATCTCGAGCGTCCGCTTCAGGCTCAGCGCCGAGATCCCGTCTTTGCCCGTGGCGAACAGCCAGCAGGCATTGAACCATACCGTGAGCGGCGTGCGCGTCCGGTCAAAGATCGTGCCCGCAGTCACCGAACTACGGCCGCCGCACCCGGAGCACCTGAAGCGCCCATCGCCCAGCCGCCAGCCACCATCGTGGCCGCAGTCCGCGCAAGCGAAGCCAGCGGGCCATCGCAGCCACTCCAAGTAGTCCAGACAGTCCGCATCGGTGCGGAACCAGGCCTGGAACTCGCCCACGGACCTCGGATAGTGCGTGCCAGCACGAGGGTGATCCACCGCCTCAGCCTACATTCAGTCCGGTTAAATGGATACCCCAGTACCCAGAAAATGAAGATTACCCGGATTAAGCCTTACATCATGTGGGCCGGGGACGCCGGCGAGGGAGCGGGCCGTAACTGGGTCTTTGTGAAGGTGGAGACCGATGAGGACGTCTACGGCTGGGGGGAGGGCTCGCTCGTCAACCAGACACCGACCATCGCCGAAGCCGTGCAGAGGCTCTCAGAGGACATCGTGGGGCACGACCCCGCAGCCATCGAACGGCATTGGCAGGTGATGTTTCTCCACAACCGCTACCGAGGTGGGGTCATCATCAACTCGGCGCTCAGCGCCATCGACCAGGCGTTGTGGGACATCAAGGGAAAGGTTCTCGGTGTTCCGGTTTATCAACTGCTCGGCGGCGCTGTCCGTTCCAGTATCCGGACTTATACGTCCGCAGGAAGCGCGGAAGAGGGGATCAAACGGGTCCAACAAGGCTTTACCGCCGTCAAGACCCACGCCTGGTACGCGGACAAGGAGATCGACGAGCGCCGCGTCGTCCCCTGGTTTCGGGATCACATCACCGGTCTCCGGGAAGCCCTGGGGGACGACATCGACATCATGGTTGATCCCGCCCCACTCTGGCCATCCGACAAATCAAGGCGGTTGAGGAGTTTCGCTTGCTCTTTTTCGAGGAGCCGGTGCCCCCTGACAACCTGGACTGCCTGGAGGTGGTGCGTCAGGCCGGCTTGCAGACGGAGCTGGCAGCCGGCGAACGGGTCTTCAACCGCTGGGGATTCAAGGATCTAATTCAACGTCAGCTGGTGGACGTGATTCAGCCAGACATGTGCCATTGTGGAGGGATCTCGGAGCTCAGGCGTATCGCCGCCCTGGCCGAGATGTACGGCATCCAGGTGGCTCCGCACAATCCCAAAGGTCCAGTGGCCACCGCAGCCAGCCTCCAGGTGAGCGCCACCCTTCCCAACTTCCTCATTCTGGAGCACGTTCATCCGAACCCGCTGTTTGGGGAGGTCCAGATTGACCCAATGAAGATGCGCCAGGGCTCCTACGATCTGCCCATCGCACCGGGTTTGGGGGTGGACCTGGACGAGGATGTGATCGCAGCCAACCCCCACCGCGATCGGCCCGTGATCCAGGCCTTTTACTCGGACGGAACCCCTGCACACCCCTGAGACAGCGAAAATAGGTACCCATGTACTATCCAAGAAGTATCCTGATGCTTGTAGCCACGGCGTCATGGGCAGCGGCAAGCCCCGTCGACGTCGGGGACACCAAGCAGCTATTTATGGGTCATCCGGTAAATGGGGAGGTGGAACGTGGTTCGGCGCTTTCCGGATCCCAAATCTGGTTCCCCGTTCGCTTGTCAATATAGTCGGCTGCAGTAGCAGGGGCCGTGGGAACTGTGGAAAACTCCGAGCGATATCGAACTGGGCCAGCAAGCCCGTGATACGGAGTTTTCCAAGCGCTGTGCGAACGGTGGAAAAACAACTGCGAGCACTTGCCAGTTCTCCTCCAGAACTACTTGTTTTTCCACGGTTTGCATAGTGCGGCAGTTTCCGCGGCCTGCCTTTGACTGGCGGCACCTCCCCATTTACCGGATGAACCCTATTTATTGACCATCGCTTTATCAAGTCCTTCGAGAACCTACAGCTGGTCGTCAACCCTCCGGTGAAACGGCCCGAACCCGTCTTGCGCAGCGACAAGCCTGGGACGCCTTTCGCCTGATCTATTTCAGCGTTGCCGAGGATAAGGGTACCTATAGGATGTGGTACCAGGCGTTTGACAATGACCAATGGGACGGAGGGATGTCGCGGATGTGCTATGCGGTCAGCGACGACGGGCTCAACTGGAAGAAGCCGAATCTGGGTTTGGTGGAATATCAGGGCTCTAGGGAAAACAACATTCTGTTGAAGGAAAGCAGCAAGCTGGCATACGTCTTCATCGATCCGCACGGCAGCAAAGAGCAACGGTATAAGATGCTCTCGGGAATCGGGACCACCCGCATGCGAACCTCCCACGACGGCATTCACTGGACTCTCCACCCCACGGTTGTCTGGGAGCCCCGCTGGGACACCCAAAAGCAAGCGTGGTGGGATCCGCGCATCAACAGGTATGTAGTCCAGACGCGGGTTCAGCTGAAGACGGAGAACGCGCTTCCCTTTCCCTTCGTCTCACCGATCGAAAGCAACCCGCCGGTGGTTGCACCGAATCTGCACCGGCCCGTGCGGGCTCTGGGGCGTTTGGAGCTGGACGACATCATGAAACCCTGGCCAGCCGATCAGCTGAAGACTGTGATGACCGCCGATGAACTTGATCCCCCCGGTTCTGACATCTACCACCCGGGCGGCGTCTACCAATATCCCTATGCGGCCGATGCCTATTTCATGTTCCCGCTCACCTATCAACATTTCTCGGAAACGGAGGGCCCCGTCCACAACGATGGCGTCAACGACACCCAATTTGCCGCCAGCCGCGACGGTATCCACTGGATGAGATATGACCGTAGTCCGTTCGTACCGCGGGGAATGCCGGGAGATCCGGATTACGGCTTCACGCACGCGACCGGTTTCTTCGTGCGGCGCGGAAGCTACCTCTACCAATACTATCAGGGCTGGCCCTTTAGCCATGGAGGCTATCGCCGGTTGAGCCCCGCGGAACGGCAGGATCGCAAGAATTGGGGACGGCAGATGATCGGCGTCGTCGTTCACCGTTTGGACGGGTTCGTTTCCGTCGACGCCCCCTACGAAGGTGGCTGGCTGCTGACGCCCCCGATCGTCTTCCGGGGTAAACGTCTAGAGCTGAACATCGAGGTCTCCGCCATGGGAGGTGCGCTGGTCGAAGTCCAGGACCAGCAGGGGAAGCCGATCCCGGGTTTTGGTCTGGAGGAATGCGATCGGATCCTCACGAACGATCCGGCCTATACAGTGCGATGGCGGGGCCGCTCGGACGTCTCTGCCTGGGCCGGCCGCCCCGTGCGTCTGAAGATCAGCATGCGGTCGGCCAAGCTATACGCCTTCCAGTTCCGTGAATGAATCGGAAGGATTCCACTCCGGTCCTCCCAGCCGAAGGCGTAGCAGGACCGATCTCCCTACACAGCAGTCACAGCGGGTAAGAATCCGTGCTTGAACCTTCCCTACACTGGATCGACATCGCTGTGATCGTCGTCTACCTGTCGGCGATGCTCGCCATGGGCCTCTATTTCATGCGGCGGCAGAAGAGCACCTCGGAGTTCCTGTTGGCCAGCCGCAGCGTGGGATGGTTTGCCATTGGCCTGTCCCTGCTCTCCTCGCTCAACAGTGCCATGGATTACGTCGTCGGCCCGGCGTCGTACCTTCAGTGGGGTCTGATCCTTTCAGCTGCGATGATCTCCATCGTCGTAGCCTTTCCCATCGTCTTTAACAGTCTCGGAATTTCGATAGCGAAGCGAAGCGAGCTGTAATAGTCAAATCATGACAGCTAAGACCTGTGATCGAGTCAGCAAGAGATTGGGAGGGACCTTTGTCTGTGGTTCGATCCCAAGCAGTTGCGCGATCATACGGGGTGGTCCGAATAAAAGGCACCAAAGCTCCATCGGATGGCCACATCGCGGGCAAGAAAGAGGCTTCCTGTCCCCCGCTGCCTGGCGCCTCTGCTCCCACGTCTGGGGCTTGGAACGGCGTTTTTTCCTCTGGGCTAAAAGTTGACGAGCCCTCTTCAGGAGCTTGGTGCGTTTGATGTTCGAGAATAACCCATAGTGACGGACTTGTCGAAACCCGACCTCCGGCAGGTGTTGAACCAAACGGTCAATGAAGGTCAACACGGGGAGTTTTCGGACTCGGATCTTCCGGTCCTGATGATAGTCCTTGAAACGAAAGGTCACGTGGCCCTGAGCGAACTTGATAATGCGCCCTTCGGCAATCACGGGCCGCTTGGTATAACGGCAGGCGTAACGGACGGCTTGGTCGGCACTTTTCAACGACGGACCGATGAGGATATGCCAGCGCTTCTTGCGAATGTGCCCCAAGAGCTTGTCCACCTCGATCCGGCGTCGGGGGTCGCTTCGAAGCCGGCGACGCACCAGGGGCTGGGACTGGTGAGCGCGGCGCACTCCGTGGAGGACGTTCAACTTCCACTCCGTAGCCAGCAGGGGGGCCGGGACGAGATAGCGTTGGGGGGCGGCCTGCCAGCGATCGCCGGCGCCGTTGAGCCCTCCGGCGGTGACGATCATATGGAGATGGGGGTTCCATTTGAGGTCGGACCCGAAGGTGTGCAAGACGATGATCAGGCCTGGCAAGTAGCGCCGGCTTGGACGTCTGGCCGCCAGCCAGGGCTGGCTCTTGCGCCCTCGTGGGGTGGGTCCCTGCCCGCTGAGACTCAAGACAGCATCCGCGGCGGCTCGAAACAACACGTTGAGCAGGACCCGACGGTTGTCCTGGATCACCAGCCGCAGCTCCCACGGCAGGGTGAAGACCAAGTGCCGATAGGGCACCTCCAGGAGATCCGAGAGGAGCTCGTCGCACCACTGGTCGGTGCGGACCTTCCCTCAGCTGGAACAGAAGACCGATTTGCAGCTGTGGGGTACGACCTTGACGGTAGGACAGTTGGAGCACCCAAACAAATGCAGCCCCAGTTTCGCGGTCCGGCACGACAGCATCCGGGAGACATGGTGGTGGACTGCCCGCCGCACCTGTCCCCCTTTCCAGGCGATGTAGCGCTGGAAGTTGTTGCTCGTCAAGAGGATCTCCGCGATGGCGATCGGACCGCCCCACCGGCTCATGGGCAGCGATGCTCCTCTCCACCAGCAAGCGTGTCAAGTAGCCTCCCTTTCCGTCCTCGGCTGCCACGTCCCAAAACTACCTTTTACGGCCAGGGGCCGTCGGCACGTAGTGCCTACTCTAAATTCTTCATTCCCTTCTACCAGCGGCTGCGGATCTACAACTGCTACGAGTATCTGGAGTACCGATTCCATTTGGGCGTCCGTCTGACGGCCAGTCTGATCTTCATCCTCTGGCGCATCTGCTGGATGGGCTTCACCCTCTACCTACCGGCCTACGTGCTCAACGTGGTAATGGGACTTCCGCTGATCGAGACCGTCCTGGCCCTGGGCATCATCACCACGACGTATACCACGCTGGGAGGGGTGCGGGCGGTGGTATGGACCGATGTGGTGCAGGCGCTGATCATGTTTACCGGGATCATCCTGGCGATTGCGCTGCTACTAGGTCAGATCCCGGGGGGCCTGGCGGGAGTGTGGAGCGCTGCCCGGGATGCCGATCTGATCTACTTCAGCGCACGCATCCCAGGCTGGGATTCCGCCGGCAGCGTGTGGGAAAAGGTCAGTCTCTATTTCCATTTCCCCATCACCTTTTGGACTATTGTCGTCGCCACCTTCCTGGGCCAGCTGAACAACTACGGATCGGACCAGGTGATGATCCAGCGCTACCTTTCGGCCCGCTCGCTCGCGGACTGTAAGAAGGGCTTTCTGACCAATGCCCTGGCCTACCTCTCTTACGTGACTCTGTTCATGATCCTGAGTATGTCTCTATTGGCCTATTTTCAGCACCATCCTCTTCCTCAGCAGACCCAGTACGAGTACTACTTCCCCTACTTCATCGGCACCCAATTGCCCCCTGTGATCAAGGGCCTGATCCTGGTGGCCATCTATTCGGCCGCCCAATCCAGCGTCAGCGCCGGTATCAGCGCTTCCACCTCAGTAATCTATGCCAATTTCTATCGGAGGCTGTGGCTGCGCCGGGTCGACATGACAGAAGACCCAGACGCGGAAGTCCAGAAACAGCACGTACTCTTGACGCGTCTGTGTGCTTTGGCATTCGGGGTCGCAGTGACCACCCTGGCTTGCTTCATCAAGGACCTGGGCCCGCTGTTTCCGTTGGCCAACAAGATCGTTTCCTGTTTCTCCGGGGTCATGATTCCGATCTTCCTGCTGGGCATGTTCTCGCGCCGAGCCCGCAGCCTGGGTGTCGCGCTGGGCGCGATCAGTGGTGTACTAGTGATGTTCCTTTGGGGATTCGGTCATGACCTTGGCTTCTGGAAGGAGCCGCTTGGATATGGGTGGGTGTCGACGATGGGGTTTTTCACGACGTTGGTCGTATGCGTCGCCGTCAGCACTGCTCAGAGCTGGGCTGAGCGTCTGCTGGGGATCGCGGCTCCGGAGGGACAGACGCAATGGTTGTGGAAACAGGTCATGGCCCGACCCGCCGGCGCCGCTATCAGCTCCTAACCTGAAACTTGATTCTCAGGTTGGGATGAAAAAAGGACGTAATCCATTGCTCTAGAGTTGGATAGGGCCTTCTCCAAGCGATTGTCTGAAAACCGTGGCGGTGGCCTCCGGGCCGCCGTTTTTCGAGCCAAAGGCTCGAAGGAAAGAACACGGCGGCTCGGAGGTCACCGCCACGTCCCTCGACTGAAGTTTCTTTGGGTCATCCGGTAAATGGGGAGGTGGGAACGTGGTTCGGCGCTTTCCGGATCCCAAATCTGGTTCCCCGTTCGCTTGTCAATATAGTCGGCTGCAGTAGCAGAGGCCGTGGGAACTGTGGAAAACTCCGAGCGACATCGAACTGGGCCAGCAAGCCCGTGATACGGAGTTTTCCAAGCGCTGTGCGAACGGTGGAAAAACAACTGCGAGCACTTGCCAGTTCTCCTCCAGAACTAGTTGTTTTTCCACGGTTTGCATAGTGCGGCAGTTTCCACGGCCTGCCTTTGACTGGCGGCACCTCCCCATTTACCGGATGAACCGTTTCTTTCCTGTACGATCCGGCGCGGCCGGTGGCGGGGCTAACCTGAAACTTGAATAGTGAGCAGTGATGAAGTGATCAGTAAACAGTACCGGAAACAGCTGCAGCTTACAGAGCCGCGAACGACTTGACGTGTCTGCAAGATGAGCCCAAGTTCCGAGGAGAGAGCCGGACAACAGCAGGATCTCTGTCAACCCCGAAAAATTTCCTTCTCGAATGGGGCCAGTGCTTCCTGGGGGCGGTACCTAAGGTGGTCTCCAATCAGTCGAGGAAAGCCTTCAACGCGTCGGTCTCGAGCGTGCGGGTCAACCGGAAAACGCCGGCCGGACCGGCTGGATAACCCATGTAGACGAAAATGTGCTGAACGCCTCGCTCCGGGTCGATGACGGCGCCGCCCGGGTGGAGGCCGTCGATCCTTCCATAGGGCTCTGTGCGCGCAAAGAGAGCACAGTCGAAACGCCAGTTGGGACTTCCTGAAAAGAGGTCCCCCGGGTCGATGCTCCAGAGGTTCACGGACATCTGCCCCGGATGAGGGCGCCCAGCCCCGCCGCCAGCTCGGGCGGGTACCACTGCCTCGATCCGTTTCGTCACCGGGTTGAAGTCGATGTCGAGCGTGTCCTGGCGTCCTCGCCTTCCGGTGACGCGGATGTTGGAATGCTTCGCTTTCAAGGGATGCCAGCCAGTCTCCGACCAGAGCTGTGCGTATACGGAGGTGTCCGTTTTCTCGTCGTAGGACGATGGATCGTAGCTGCGAGCAACGATGGCGAGCTTTCCCTCATGGAGCAGGCCTACCGGCTCACCAGGACGGACGAAGGAGGGCAGAGCCTGCTCTTGCTCCTGCCAGGTTCGGCCCCCGTCCTTCGAATAGCGGAAATGAATCTTATCGGCGATCCGAACGGTCCCGCCGGTAGTGTCCGGTGGATGCGGGCCTTTCTTGTACTCTCCGGTCACGACATTTGAGTGCCCTGTCACGACCAGCCCGTAGGTTGGATGTTCGAGCAACCTCGGACCGACGTAGAGTACCGGTCCCGGAGTGGTATCTTCCCTCATCGCCTGGGAAAAATGGGCCCAGCTCTTGCCTCGGTTGTCGCTGCGAAAAACCCCGTGGTCGCTCACCAGGACGACTCCCCCGCCTGACATGGTCCCTATCGCATTCAAGTGGATCTTGTAACCCAGGTTCGAATCCTGGTCGCGCGCGAACTTCGCGAACTTATAGCGATGTGCCAGGGGGATGTGCCCACCACGATAGCGGTCTGCTCGTTTCATGACCTGGCGCAGGTCGAAAGGTTCGGTCCAGGTCTTCCCGCCATCTGTCGATCGCACCACCATCGTGTAGCTGTGGTCGTCGTCGGTGCGTTCTAGTCCTTTCCAATGGCCGGGAATGCGGCGGTGGGCAACAATGAGTGTGTCGCCTGCTCGGGTTGCGACCGGCCATCCGAAGTGGTTGTTGAGCGCATTCGGATCAGGAGGAAGACTGACAGGGGCGAGCTCGGCAACCCCTGCTTGCGGCCCTCCTCCAGTTTGGCCGACTGTTCGGGAGAGAGTAAGAGCAGGTGCTCCAGAAGCGATTCGCTGGTCAGAGCTGAAACAGTGCGCGAGGTGCCGCAGCCAATCACTGCCCCTCCGGCGGCCTGATGCAAAAACTGGCGACGAGAAATCATGGGGCTCTCCGCTTGCGAGCTGGGACTCGCGACCACAATAATGGTAGGGAGGAAGGTTGATGTCAAAGCCGGCGCAGGAGCTTGGGTATACTGTTTCGGAAAGGATGAATCATGAGCACAACGCATCTGTCGGACGACCAGATAGAGAGCTACCGACGTGAAGGGTACCTGGTCCTGCCAGGATTCTTCGGAGCTGACGAGATGGCGGATGTCGATCGGGCCATTCGCGAGGTTACGGAAACGGCGGTGGCGAGCGGTGACTGGAGCGACGTCCTGGAGCTGGAGCCCGAGCTGCAGGATGGTCGTCAGGTTCCCCGGCGAATCTACGAACCCTTCGACAAGCACGAAAACTTTTTACGGATCGGTTCCGAGCCGCGGCTGCTCGATTGCATAGAAGCTTTGATTGGCCCCAACATCGCGCACCAATACAGCAAGATCAACATGAAGCCAGCTCGGGTGGGGTCGGTGGTGAAGTGGCACCAGGACATGGCCTATTATCCCTCCACCAATGACGATCTGCTGGCTGTACTGGTCTATGTCGACGACGCCACCGAAGAAAATGGTTGTCTCCAGGTCCTGCCGCGGCACCATACCCACTTCTTCGACCACACCGGGGCCGACGGCCAGTTTGCGGGCATGGTTACCGAGGATCTCAGCGGCGGTCGTTTCGGTGAACCAGTGTCCTTGGCTGCCCCCTCCGGAAGCGCCATCCTTCTCCACGCCATTACGCCCCACTCCTCACTCCCCAATCTGTCGGACCAACCGCGTCGCACGTTGATCTACGGATACCAGGCTGCGGACAGCTATCCGATCTATTACGGCGAAATGACGTCCCAGGTTTCGAACCGTCAAATGCTGCGTGGCAAGCCGTCTCGTTTCGCCCGTTTTGGCGGACCGGCCCCGCTCATTCCTTCGTACTCCGGATTGTGGAAATCGCTCTACCAATTGCAGGAGGAAGCCAAGCTGGGGTGAAGTGAAGACCGGGTTGGATCGTTCAGGGGGAACATCAGGTGGGATCAGGGGTGGATTCTGCTGTTGACCAGCTCTCTCCTCGGAACTTGGGATGATGTTGCTAACGAGTCAAGTCGCTCGCGGCTCTGTTGGCTTCCAAGGTCGGGAATGATGGTCGATCATTTGGAATTTGGTGCTTGTGATTTGGAGCTTGTTTGTACCTTGTACCTTGGGATTTCCGAGGTTTCAGCTTGGATCTGAGTCCTGCAAAGGTTGTCGCGCACTAGGCTCAGGAGATACACTGTTGGAAAGTGCTCTTTAGGTTGTGAACAGATTAAATCGCCTGCTGCCAATCTGCCTGGTTTTTGTTGCTTCGGTGACGTTTGCTTCAGCCTCACCTGGTCAGACTCGGAAGGCAGATAAGACTCAGAGGGCCGAGGAGAAGGTCGATCTATTCTCCAAATGGTTGAACGAAGATGTGGTCTACATCATTAGTCCCGAAGAGAAGGCCGTCTTTTCCAAGTTGAGCAACCTCGAGGAAAAGGAAAACTTCATCGAGCAGTTCTGGTTCCGCCGCGACCCTGATCCCAGGAATGGGTTCAACGAGTTCAAGACCGAGCACTACCGGCGCATCGCCTACACCAACGAACGGTATCGCAATGGCGGCATCCCGGGATGGAAGACGGACCGGGGCCGGATCTACATCGCATTCGGTCCTCCCACTGCACTGGACCGCTATGGAGCTGGGCAAACCTACTACCGGGATATCGAGGAAGGGGGGGGCACCACGGCGGTCTATCCCATGGAGAAGTGGTTCTACAACCACATCGAGGATATCGGCAGCGGAATCGAGATGGAGTTCGTCGACAAGACGATGACCGGAGAGTATCGATTGGCTCTGCGACCCGAGGAAAAGGATGCTCTTCTGATGATGGACGGGGCAGGCCTTACCCTGTTCGAACGGATGGGCCTTGACACCCGGGCCGGCCGGATCCGAGCCATGGGCCCGATGCGGTCGGTCGGCGGAGAGTTTGATGCCGTTCACAAGCAAGGGGAAAATCCGTTTCTCAGGCTGGAGCGGTTTTTCCGGCTCCAGCAGGCGCCTCGGATCCAGTTTCTCGATCTCAAGTCTGCCGTCACCACCAATATCACGTACAACGAGCTGCCCTTCTTTGCGGTCAACTCTCATACTCGACTCAACGAAGAATCTTTCCTGGTCCCCATCACCGTTTTCCTCCCTTTGAACGAGCTCACTTATGAGACTCCCGCCGCAGGTGGTACTGCGCGGGCTACGGTGAATCTGTACGGTTCGGTGAAAAGCATGGGAGGCAGGAGGGTCACTGAGTTCGAGGAAACGATTTACGACGATCGGGGGGACTCCAGCGCAGAGTCCAAGGGACAGAAATCCTTCCAGAAGATCCTTCCCCTACCTCCCGGTATCTACAAACTCGATTTGATTGCCAAGGACCTGGGAAGCCAGAAGATTGGGCATCTCCAACAGCGACTGAATCTCCCGCTGCTGGTACCCGAGGGCCTTTCTCTTTCGTCCCTGGTGCTCTCCGATACGATGGTTCCTGCCAAAGACGAAACCTTACCCAACCCGTTCGTGACGGTATTGGGCTGGAAGGTCTATCCGGCGCATGACAGTCAATTTCGTTCGGGGGAACGGCTTGGGGTCTACTTCGAGATCTACAGCTTCGACATCGACCAAAGCCGCGACGTGGCCGATCTGGACATTTCGGCGACCATAGTGAATTCCAGCGGCGAAGAGCTCATCAATGGACCTGCTACGCATCTCATCTCACGTTTCAGTGACCGGGTTGCCGCCGCCTTGGTGTTTCCATTGGACGCCATCGAAACCGGCGACTATACCCTGATGCTCCGGGTTCAGGACAAGATCCAACAGCGAGACGTCCGGAAGAGGGTCAGCTTCAAAGTCATTCCCACTGAATCTTGATCCTTCAGTGCTAGTGTCCGGGTCGGGAGCACTGTGCTGTCTTTGCGAGGTGCGCACGGGCAAGCGCTAGCGTGCGCGACGCAGACAGGAAAGAGGGAGGTTTGTATGGATAGCGAGGAGAGAGTCCGGAAGCTGAAGATGGACGGATTCTGCGTGATCGAGGGGATCATTCCCAGCGACACGGTTGATCAGGTGCGGCAAAGTGTGGTGGACTCCCAGGCCAGGCACCATGAGGAAGCCGAGGCAAAACTGGCCGCTACCAGGACTCGGGGCCATCGCGTTGGGGTCGAGGGTGTCGCCAATCTCCGACAGGTGATCAACGAAACTCAGGCATTCGCTCCCTATCTAGCCGACAGACGCATCCTGGACCTCGCCGAGAGCTTCTTCGGTCCCTATGTCAGAATCTCCTGTACCGACTGTGTCATCAACAACCCAGGAAATGGACGCGGCTACCTGCACGCGGACTGGCCCTACAACAAGACCAATGCATCCCATCTTCGCGCTCCCTACCCCGATACCATGATGCATATCTCGACCATCTGGATGTTGTCGCCTTTTAGCGCGGAGACGGGTGGAACCATCGTGGTGCCGGGGAGCCACCGGATGTCCAGCAACCCAGCCGGAGGGGGAACGTCCATTCCTCAAGATGATGCCTACCCGACGGAAATGCATGTTTGCGGCCCCGCCGGGGGCGTGTTCGTGAGTGACAGCCGCCTCTGGCATGCGGTTGCACCCAATCGGAGCGACCAGCCCAGGGTTGCTCTTCTGATTCGATACGCCCCCTGGTGGCTCAATCTGAATCCCACCATGATCGGGACTCCCGAGCACACCGCTATGGTGGTGGAGACCGGTGGCAAGAACTACGAGTTGCCACCGCTCCGGAGTAGCGTCTACGAATCCCTCCCGGAAGATGTGAAGCCCCTGTACCGGTTTTGGGTCGCCTAAGGTGAAACTTGAATAGTGAGCAGTAGTGCAGTGAACAGTGCCGGAAAGAGGTGTGCCGTGCACGGATAGACTGCCGACGAAGCCGAGTCCGGCAGAGCCGCGAACGACTTGACCGTTCAGCAATAGGAACCCCAGTTCCGAGGAGAGAGCTGGACAGTAGAAGAACGTTCGGAGCGGAATCTGTATAATCAGGCCAGCGTTTTCATTAATCCGAGCGGTGGAAAAAACCCACTGGCGCAAACGAAACGGCAGGCTTGAGAATTCCCGTGTCTACAGATCGCCGAGCTAGTGTCATCTTTCTAGGTTGGGTCCTCCTCCTGGGATCTGCCGTGCTCCCCGCCGAAACACTCCCCCTCGCTGCGCCAGCGAAGCTTCAGATCGATTTCAGCCAGCAAATTGAGCCCCTTTTCAAAGAGCAATGTCACAAGTGCCATGCCGGGGCACTTCAGCTTGGTGGCTTGCGGCTCGATAGCCGAGAGGCGGCACTGGCCGGTGGGTATTCGGGTCCCGTTATTCTTCCCGGCAACAGCGCCGAGAGCAGACTAATTCACCTGGTGGCGGGCGCGGATGAGAAGGTGATTATGCCGGCAGAGGGCGAAAGGCTCACATCCGAGCAAGTGGGGTTGCTACGGGCTTGGATCGATCAGGGGGCTCTGTGGGCCGAATCAGCAGAGATGGACTCGGCCGGGGGAGGGCCTTCCACTGAGAGATCAGGGGCCAGCCGGACCCATTGGGCTTTCATTCCGCCGGAGCGGCCGGTGGTGCCACGGGTTCGCGACCAGGCCTGGCTCAGGAACCCGATCGATGCCTTTGTTCTGGCCCAGTTGGAGGCAAAGGGGATCCGGCCTTCGCTCGAAGCCGATCGCAGCACCTTGATCCGGCGCCTGAGCCTGGACCTGATCGGTCTACCTCCCGCCCCCGAGGAAGTGGACCGCTTTCTGAGAGACAACCGTCCCGATGCCTATGAACGCTTCGTCGATCAGCTGCTCGCTTCTCCCCACTATGGCGAGAAGTGGGGACGCCATTGGCTCGACCTGGCCCGCTACGCCGACACCGTGGGCTATGAAACCGACAACCCGATGCCCCATGCCTGGAGATACCGCCACTGGGTGGTCGACGCCTTGAACCGCAACACGCCCTTTGATCAGTTCACCATCGAGCAGATGGCGGGGGACCTGCTACCTGATCCCACCGTGGAGCAGAAAGTGGCCACCGGGTTCCACCGCAACACCCTCACCAATCGGGAGGGAGGGCTGGATCTGCAGCAGCTCCGAATCGAGCAAGTCGTCGATCGGACCAACACCGTTGGCGCCGTCTGGCTGGGATTAACCCTGGGCTGTGCACAATGTCACGATCACAAATATGATCCCATCACCCAGAAGGACTACTACCGGTTTTTCGCCTTCTTCGACAGTGGCATCGAGGTCAATATCGAAGCTCCTCTTCCGGGCGAGATGGGGGCCTATCTCTGGGGTAAGCCCGAGTACGATCGAAAAAGACGAGAACTGCTGGAGGCCTATAAGGTTCCGGAACTACAAGCCGCCTGGGAGAAGAGGACCCTCGAAGCCGGCGCCAACCCCGGCGACAAGAACTACCCACAATGGAATCTCGCCTGGGAATCTCTGGCGGTCATTTTCGAGGCAAGAGCCTGCGCCAGTTGTCCCAAATGGCCCAACGGCGGCTTGAGCCCGAGCTTTGACCCGGATACAGGCCAGGGAAAGACCGTCACCGGTTTCAATCCAGCCAATGTGGACCCTTCCAGAACCTACGCACAGGATATCCTGAGGCTCAGCCCCGAGTACCGCACCCAGAAGGAACGAGATCAACTGACCGATCACTTCCTCGAGTACTACAACCTGGCGGTGGGCAAGGAAAAGTATGAGAAGGTCAAGTTCAAGGAGCTGCGCGAGAAGCTGGCACTGCTGGCCGAGGAGTACCCTCCGCTGAGCGAAGCCCAGACCTTGGCCCAGAATCCCCGGCCTCCCAAGACCCATTTACTTATCCGCGGTGATTTTCGTCAGCCGGGTATCGAGGTCTCACCGGGGACTCCGGCGTTCCTGGACTCGATGCCGTCCGATCCCAACCCCTCACGGCTCACGCTTGCCCGCTGGCTGGTCTCGGAAGAAAACCCGCTGACAGCCCGCGTCGCAGTGAATCGAATCTGGCAGGTGTTCTTCGGCCAGGGCCTGGTGAAAACATCGGACAACTTCGGCCTGCGAGGTGAACCTCCTTCCCATCGGCAGCTCTTGGACTGGTTGGCAACTGAATTCGTTGCGATAGGCTGGGACATGAAGGCGATGCAGAAGCTGATCGTGGAGTCGGCTACCTACCGCCAATCCGCCAACACGAGTCGAGAAAGGGACTCGGCCGATCCCGAGAACAGGCTGCTGGCCCGGCAGGTCCGCCTCCGTCTTCCGGCCGAACTGATTCGAGATGTGACGCTTGCTGCCAGCGGTCTGCTGAATCCGGCGATCGGAGGAAAGAGCGTGTATCCGCCCTTGCCAGACGCGGTCGGCAAGCTGGCTCTCCAGAAATGGTGGAAGCAAAGTAAGGGAAAGGACCGCTTTCGCCGTGGCCTCTACACCTTCTTTCAGCGCACCAATCCCTACCCTCAGCTAGTAACCTTTGACGCACCCGATGCGCTCACCACCTGCAGCCGGCGGGAGCGCTCCACGGTTCCCCAGCAGGCGCTGACGCTGTTGAACGATCCGGTGTTTCTGGAAGCGGCACAGTCGCTGGCCGCCCGAGTCATCCGGGAGAAAACGGGCGGCGACGAGCAGCGGATCGGTCATGCTTACAGAGTCTGCCTGGCGCGTTCCCCGAGTGCTCTGGAGAAGAATCGGCTGCTCCGCTACTTTGGGGAGAGAAAAGACATTCTCGCCAAGGATCCGGAGGCGGTCCGGCAGCTGTTCCCCCCCCAGGGGGTCGAGGGGATCGAACCGGTCGAGGCGGCTGCTTGGGTAGGCGTGAGCAGCATATTGTTGAATCTTGATGAGTTCATCACCAGGGAGTAGGGCTATGGACCTGAAATCGATAAAGCGCATTCCCACCCGCCGTGACTTTCTTCAACAGTCCGGCTGGGGACTGGGAACCATCGCACTGTGGAACCTGCTGGCCCGTGAGGGCCGAGCAGGAGTGCCTGAGGAAGGACTGCCCAGCGTCAACCCGATGGCACCGAAAGCCCCTCACTTCAATCCAACTGCCAAGAATGTGATTCTTTTGTTCATGGCGGGAGGACCCAGCCACCTGGACCTGTTTGATCCCAAGCCTGGGATGAGCAAGTGGGAAGGAAAGCCCTTACCCGAGTCGATGAGGAAGGCAATCGACGTTGCCTTCGTCAAGCCCACGGCGAATGTCTGGGCCAGCCCTCGGAGTTTCAAGCCCCACGGAGAATGCGGGATGGAGCTCTCCGACCTGCTTCCCCATTCGGCAAAGCATGCGGACGACATTTGCCTGATCCGTTCCATGTTCACCGAACAAGTCAATCACCACCCTGCACAACTGATGATGAGCTGCGGCTCCGGCCTTGGCGGACGTCCCGCGATGGGCTCCTGGGTGACTTACGGCCTGGGCAGCACTTCGGAGAACCTTCCGGGTTTCGTTGTACTGAGCTCGGGCGGTGGTACCAGCGCCGGAAGTGGGACCTGGACCAGCGGATTCTTGCCTTCCAGCTACGAGGGAGTCCCCATGCGGAGCCAGGGCGATCCGGTGCTTCACCTATCCAATCCCCCTGGGCTCAGTCGCCAGGAGCAGCGGGCTCGGTTGGATGTTCTGCGCGAACTGAACGAGCAGCGCTATCTCCGAACCGGAGATCGTGAGATCGCCGCCCGGATTGCCTCCTACGAGCTGGCCTTCCGCATGCAGGCGAGCTGCCCTGAGCTACTCGATTTCACCCAGGAGTCGTCCCGCACCCTGGAGATGTACGGCGTCGAGAACGAGTTGAGCGGCCCCTTTGCAACCAACTGTCTGATGGCGCGGCGCATGGTCGAGCGGGGTGTCCGCTTTGTCCAGGTCTTGCACAACGGTTGGGACCATCATGGGAAGTTGAACGCGGGACTAGAAAAGCTTTGCGGGGCCACCGATCAAGCCACGGGCGCTCTCTTGAAGAACCTCAAGGAACGCGGTTTGCTGGAATCCACCCTGGTCATTTGGGGTGGTGAGTTCGGGCGCACTCCCATCGTGGAAAACCGCAGCGGCGACAAGGACGGCATGGGCAGGGACCATCATCGGCTGGCCTTCAGCATGTGGATGGCGGGAGGAGGAATCAAGGGCGGACAGGTGATCGGGAAGACGGATGATCTTGGATTCGCCGTTCTTGAGGACAAGGTCCATGTCCACGACCTTCACGCCACCATCCTGCATTGCCTGGGACTGAACCATACCCAGTTGACCTACCAGCACCAAGGCCGGGAGTTTCGCCTCACCGACGTGGCTGGGGAGGTGGTTGAGAAGGTGCTGGCCTGAGCGAGTCGATATGCATGGCGTAGCGGAGATCTCCAGGCCGCTGTGTGTCGAGCCAACGGCTCGAAGGAAGAAGACTTCGGCCTGGAGACCAAAGCTACGTCCAAAGATTTGGGCACTTCCCGCTGTGAACTCCAATTTTTTGAAGACTCGTGTCTCGTAGAGGGAGATCAAGTAACCGCTCCATCCAAGCGGGTAAGGGCTCGCCGCCGACTCGTGCTACCCGGGATAACTTAAGCAGATGGAATGCCTTGTACGCTGGCTCGACGTATGCCGTTCCGTGTCTTTTGTTGTTGTCACCGGAAAGAAGGTACCGATCTTGCTTTCAACTTTGCGATGGCGTCGAATCTCCTGGGTAGTCCCAGATCTGATTCGGATTCGAAAAAAGAACTTGACAAGCAGTTGTCCTCTGGTTTTACAATCAGGGCCATTATAGTTCTGATTGGACTAAATGGTCTGAGAGCGTCTTTTTCGAAGGACAGCCAAACGTCTGGCCTTTAGGGAGAAAACTTAACAGTCTCGGAATTTCGATAGCGAAGCGAAGCGAGCTGTAATAGTCAAATCATGACAGCTAAGACCTGTGATCGAGTCAGCAAGAGATTGGGAGGGACCTTTGTCTGTGGTTCGATCCCAAGCAGTTGCGCGATCATACGGGGTGGTCCGAATAAAAGGCACCAAAGCTCCATCGGATGGCCACATCGCGGGCAAGAAAGAGGCTTCCTGTCCCCCGCTGCCTGGCGCCTCTGCTCCCACGTCTGGGGCTTGGAACGGCGTTTTTTCCTCTGGGCTAAAAGTTGACGAGCCCTCTTCAGGAGCTTGGTGCGTTTGATGTTCGAGAATAACCCATAGTGACGGACTTGTCGAAACCCGACCTCCGGCAGGTGTTGAACCAAACGGTCAATGAAGGTCAACACGGGGAGTTTTCGGACTCGGATCTTCCGGTCCTGATGATAGTCCTTGAAACGAAAGGTCACGTGGCCCTGAGCGAACTTGATAATGCGCCCTTCGGCAATCACGGGCCGCTTGGTATAACGGCAGGCGTAACGGACGGCTTGGTCGGCACTTTTCAACGACGGACCGATGAGGATATGCCAGCGCTTCTTGCGAATGTGCCCCAAGAGCTTGTCCACCTCGATCCGGCGTCGGGGGTCGCTTCGAAGCCGGCGACGCACCAGGGGCTGGGACTGGTGAGCGCGGCGCACTCCGTGGAGGACGTTCAACTTCCACTCCGTAGCCAGCAGGGGGGCCGGGACGAGATAGCGTTGGGGGGCGGCCTGCCAGCGATCGCCGGCGCCGTTGAGCCCTCCGGCGGTGACGATCATATGGAGATGGGGGTTCCATTTGAGGTCGGACCCGAAGGTGTGCAAGACGATGATCAGGCCTGGCAAGTAGCGCCGGCTTGGACGTCTGGCCGCCAGCCAGGGCTGGCTCTTGCGCCCTCGTGGGGTGGGTCCCTGCCCGCTGAGACTCAAGACAGCATCCGCGGCGGCTCGAAACAACACGTTGAGCAGGACCCGACGGTTGTCCTGGATCACCAGCCGCAGCTCCCACGGCAGGGTGAAGACCAAGTGCCGATAGGGCACCTCCAGGAGATCCGAGAGGAGCTCGTCGCACCACTGGTCGGTGCGGACCTTCCCGCAGCTGGAACAGAAGACCGATTTGCAGCTGTGGGGTACGACCTTGACGGTAGGACAGTTGGAGCACCCAAACAAATGCAGCCCCAGTTTCGCGGTCCGGCACGACAGCATCCGGGAGACATGGTGGTGGACTGCCCGCCGCACCTGTCCCCCTTTCCAGGCGATGTAGCGCTGGAAGTTGTTGCTCGTCAAGAGGATCTCCGCGATGGCGATCGGACCGCCCCACCGGCTCATGGGCAGCGATGCTCCTCTCCACCAGCAAGCGTGTCAAGTAGCCTCCCTTTCCGTCCTCGGCTGCCACGTCCCAAAACTACCTTTTACGGCCAGGGGCCGTCGGCACGTAGTGCCTACTCTAAATGACTAGAGCCGCCCCGATCACTATTATTCTAATACTTACGGTACTGCTGATTTCGCCTAGTGTGACAGCTCAACAGACCTCTGGGACCATCACAGGAAATGTCAAAGACTCCTCCGGAGCCGTGCTCCCGGGGGCTGAGGTTACTGCCACCAATACCGCCACTCGAGTGGATTCGGTTGTGGTGGTGAATGACGACGGTCTCTATCGAATTCCGAACCTCCCTCCAAGCATCTACGATTTGACAGCAGCTTTGCCGGGCTTCAAGACGGCGGTAGTCAGTGGAATCGAAGTCCGAGTGGGTGCGGTGGTCAGACGAGATGTGTTACTCGATGTGGGGCAGATTGCGGAGCAAGTGACGGTAGAGGCCAACCGAAACGTTGTGGAGTCGGAGGAGCCCTCCCTGGGTGAAGTCGTCAGTGAAAAGGAGATTCTGGAGCTTCCCTCGGGCGAGAAGAACTTCATGACCCTGGCCAGCATTACCGCCGGGGTGGTTCCCGAGCTGCCCACGGGCGAATTCGGTTCACAGTATGCGAACCGGAATAATCTACAGGTAGCCATTTCGGGACAGAGGCATGTGTCGACCAACGTCCTTTTTGACGGGATACCCAGCAAGGAATTCTATATTGGACTCGTGGCCACGGTGCCGGCGGTGGAAACACTGAAAGAGTTCAAAGTCCAGAAAGGTTACTTCGCGGGCAACTATGACACTGCAGCCGTCATCAACGTGGTGACCAAATCGGGCAGCAACGACGTTCATGGCACGGTGTGGTGGGCTCTTGAAAGGGATGGCCTCAACGCACGCAATTTCTTTGATGCCGGGAAGCCGGAGACGAAGCGTAACCAGTATGGTATCGAGGCGGGCGGCCCGGTTGTCTCGGACAAGTTGTTCTGGTACGGAAGCTATGAAGGGATTCGTGCCAACCTCAACAGTACGGCCAGAGACAATGTTCCCAACGCTGGATGGCTGAGCGGAGACTTTTCCGACATCCTCGCCGACACCCAGTTGGTGGACCCCCTGACGGGAACTGAATTCGCCGGTAACCAGATTCCCTCCTCCCGATTCGACGGGTTCGCCCAGACCTGGCTAGGCTCTGGGTTTATTCCGGGTCCCACGAATCCAGGTGAACCCAACAATTTTGTCGGTCCCGACCTGGTTGACCTGGAGGAGAACAAATACCTGGTGCGCTTCGACTACGCTGCTTCCGACAACGATAAGTTTTTCGGCCGTTATTCCCGCAGCCGGTCGGATCGGCTGGAGGACAGAATCATTCGGGAAGATTCGACGCGTCCGCTGCACGCAGACAATATTGTGGTCGACTGGGTTCACGTGTTCGGACCTTCGCTGACACTCAACGTCAAGGGCGGGCTCAACAAGGTCGATTTCTCCGCCGCCGGCCGATCCCAGGACACCACAACCGATTGGGGTCAGTTCTTTGGCGTGAAGAATATCAACGAAACTTCGGTGTGTAACCGAGTGATGTCGTTGGGCATCGGCGGCGTGGGTGGCTTCGGGACCTGGAGCAACAACTGTGAAGAACCAGTTCAGAAGGATCAGCACTACATCTTCAACGTGAACTGGATCCGGGGAAAGCACCAGGTTATGTTTGGTGGCGAGGTCCGAAGAAAGCGCCAGGACCTTGCCATCGTGGGCGGTCACGCTGGGCGCTTCAACTATAGCAACAATTTCAGCGGGAACAATTTCGCCGACTTCCTCCTGGGCCATCCCAGCAGTATTGACGGGGTCAATTACCGGAACCCTGTCAAGAAAAGTGCCATTTGGTACAACGGTTTCATTCAGGATGACATCAAGCTGGCCCAGAATTTCACCCTGTCCCTGGGGATGAGGTATCAGATCTATCCCTGGGAGACCGACGAAGACCGCCTCATCATGCTGTTTATCCAGCAGGGTGACGGCAGCACCATCCAGGCCACAGATAGCAAACCAAGGCTGGTCGACGTTGACGCGAACGACTTCGCGCCCCGGATTGGGTTCGCCTGGACGCCGGGTGGGCGGGATGATCTCGCCATCCGGAGCAGCTTCGGCGTCTTCTACGATGATGTGCCCGGCAACGATCGCGGCTGGGACTCCATCGGACCCAGTACCGGTGTAGGTCAGAACTTCATCAGCGATCTACTGAGCCCTACCCTGCTTACCACAGGCCAGCTCCCTGATCCCCCGGCGATCGACCCAACCTCGATCATGGGCCCGAACATCTTCTTCATCATGAATAGTGAGACACGGCGGCGTGATCCCTACCAGCAAGTGTGGACGTTGAGCATGCAGAAGACCTGGGGCAACGACCTCTTCACCGAAGTTGCCTATGTCGGTTCCCACGGTATTCACATGTCCAAGCGTCGCAACCTCAACGTGTCGCCCACTCCTAACGAGCCTGAGTGTGGCTCCGCATGCCGAATCGAGCGGCGGCCCTTCAAGAACTACGCCTGGATCCTGACCGACCAAGGCGAAGGCCAGGCCTACTATCATGGCTTGGAGACCAGCTTGCGCAAGCGTTTGAGTGGCGGCCTTAGCTTTACCGCCGCCTATACCTACTCCAAGTCGCTGGATTGGGATTCTTTCGACAACAAGGGTGCGCGCGCCTACATTCCGGGCAAGCCGGATAAGGGCCGCAGCACCTTCGACGTGCGGCAGCGCTTTGTCACCAGTTTTATCTATGAAACGCCCATGATGCAGGGTATGAACCCTGCGGCTCGTCACGTGTTGGGGGGATGGCAGCTCTCCGGGATCGCCAGCTTTCAAACCGGATTCGGTTTTTCTCCAACGACCTCGTTCGATCCTTCCAACACCGAGCAGATCGCTACCAACAAACGTCCCGATCGCACTTGCGACGGAAATTCCTCTTCGCCGACGATCAACCAGTGGTTTGACACCAGCTGTTTTCAAATTCCGGCTCTGGCGACGTTTGGGAATACCGGCGTCCATTTTCTGGACACCGACGGCTATACCAATTTTGATTTCTCGCTGGCCAAAAACATCTACATTCCCCAGATCAACGAGCAGACCAAGATGCAATTTCGCTTCGACTCCTTCAATTTCTTCAATAACGTGAATTTCGGCAAGCCAGGTAGTCGCCTGGAGCGGACCAGTTTCGGAGTCGTATCGAGCGCCCTACCGGGGCGCGTCATCCAGATTGGCCTGAGATTCTCATTCTGAGGCAAGCAGGTGAGGGGCGGCTTTTGCCCTCACCTGCTTTTCTTCCCTACAAAACTATAGGTGTGCAAGAATAGGGCCTTTTCCGAGGCCCTATTCTTGTTGAAGCTACCGAGTTCCAAGCACCAGATCACCTGCGAATCCCAAGAACCGAGCGCTCTCGCGTCTTTCCCCTGTTCGCCAGACCATTGGCCCTGGCAATCCTAGCTCTTCTCAGCTTTAGCCTGGGCACGGCATCTATCCCTGCACAGCAGGATCGGGCTCAGGCGATGGAGCTCTATCAGGGCGCGATCGCCTTACTGGAGTCAGGCGACTTCGCCGGAGCTGAGGAGAAGATTCAAACGCTCCTCAGAGATTTTCCGGGCATACCCCAGGCGCTGAACATCGCGGGCATCATCGCGGATCTGCGGGAAAAATCGGAACAGGCGATCGAATACTTTGAGCGCGCCTTGAGCGTCCGTGATGACTTCATCGACGCTCGCAGCAACCTGGCACGCCTCTACACCAAGACCGAGCAGTATAAGAAGGCCGAGAGCCAGTTCCAGCGGGTGCTGCAGTTCGATCCTGCTCACGTCCCCTCACTGAAGGGGCTGGCCGAAGTGCGCTATGAGACGGGTGACTTCGAAGCTGGGCTGGAGAGTGCCACCCGTGCGCTGGCTCAGATGCCCAGGGATCCGGACCTGCTTCTGCTTCTGGCCAGGACCCAGTTCAAACTGAAGAGGGATGAGGAGGCTGCGGAGACGACCCGAATGCTGAAAGAGCTTTTCGCCCAGGATGGGGAAAGACTCCACGCCCTGGGGTTGATGCTGCTGGATAACGCACGCTACGGCGATGCGGTCACGGTTCTCAGAGAAGCCGCCGAACGACAAGGACGAGATCCCGAGATCGTCAACTCCATGGGCATAGGCTACGGTCTGGCCAGGAAGGTCAACCAGGCGATTTCCTCGTTTCAAGAGTCGGTTCGGCTCCGTCCTCTAGGTCCACAGGGCTACTTTCACCTGGCGCTCTCCTATGGAATGCAGGGACGCTTTGAGGAAGCCTCCATTGAGCTCCGCAAGGTACTGAGATTGGACCGGAACTTTACCGAAGCGGCACATCACCTCGGCATCAGCCTTTACAAGCGGGGACTCGAAAAGGAGGCCTGGCCTTTCTTCGAGCAGGTTCTGGAGCGACAGCCAGATCGGACTGAGACCCTCTACTATCAGGCCCTCATCCGTTTCCAGCAGGCGGACTACAAGGGGAGCTTGGCTCTACTGAATCGGGTGCTCGAATTACAAGAGGATCACTTCGCCGCCCATTACAAAGCGGCTCAGGTCTACGCCAAGCTGGGACGAAGGACGGAGGCCAACCGACTTCTCCAGAAGTTCAAACAGCTGGAGGTCCAACAAGAGCTCTCGAGAAAGGAACGCTTCCACATTTATGCAGGCGTCGGCGACGACTTTTCCGTCTTTGGATCGAAGGCGCCAGATCGAAATGACTAGGCTCTCGCTTTCAGTCGTCGCTCTGCCGCTGATGCTCTCAAGCGTACTAGCGGCGGCACCCCCAGTCCAGTTCAAGGACATCACCTCAGAAGCCGGCATCCGCTTTGAGCATTTCAATGGGGCGACCGGCGACTTCTATTTTCCGGAGATCGCCGGACCAGGAGCCGCTTTTCTCGATTATGACGGGGACGGAGACCAGGACATCTTCCTGGTCAACGGATCGAGCCTGCCTGCGCCGAACCTTGCCACGGACCCGAACAGCAGGCTGTTGCAAAACAACGGCGATGGATCGTTCGCGGAGGTTACCGCCGAGTCGGAGATCGATCTCAGAGGCCTTTTCGGCATGGGCGCGGCTGCTGGAGACTACGACAACGACGGTGATCCGGATCTCTACGTCACCGGATATCTCAAGAGTGTCCTACTGGTCAACAACGGAGACGGGACCTTCAGCGACGGAACTGCGATCGCAAAGGTGCGAAACCAGGGCCACTGGGCCACCAGCGCTGGCTTCTTCGACTACGATGGGGACGGTCTTCTCGATCTCTTCGTCTGCAACTACGTGCTGTTCGACACCGGCGTAAACCCACCCTGCTCCGGTGGTGGGTTTCGATCCTATTGCCACCCCAGCGCCTTTGAGGGCGACCCCAGTGTTCTCTATCGCAACAACGGAGACGGGACCTTTTCCGATGTGAGCCAGGCCAGCGGGATAGCGGAATTTCGGGGCAAGTCGCTAGGTGTCGCCTTCGCCGACTACGATCAGGATGGCTGGCTGGATGTGTTCGTGGCCAACGACACCGTGGCCGATTTCCTTTTCCACAATCAAGGAGACGGAACCTTCCAGGAAGTGGCTTTCCTGGCGGGGGTCGCCTACAACGAGGACGGGCACGCCCGGGCCGGAATGGGAGTCGATTTCGGCGACTACGATGGGGATGGGCGGCTGGATCTGATCGTCACCAACTTCACTTCCGAAGGGAACGCCTTGTTCCGCAATGGAGGCGATGGTTCTTTCGCCGAGGTGACGGGCCATACCGGGATCCGGGAAAACAGTTTCCTCAAGGTGGGATTTGGAGTTCGGTTTTTCGACTACGACAATGACACGGACCTGGATGTGTTGTCCGTGAACGGACACGTGATCCCGCGGATTGCCGAGTACCGAGACGACACCACTTTCCCTCAGGAAAAACTCCTCTACGTCAACGACAAGGGCAAGTTTCAGGAACGGTCTGAGGACGCGGGAGACTCTTTCTCGATTCGAGACGTGGGGCGGGGCGCTGCCTTTGCCGATATCGACAACGACGGGGACATCGATGTCTTGGTGACCAACAATGGAAGTAAGGCTCAGCTGCTGAGAAACGACGGAGGCAATAACAACAACTGGTTGATGCTGAAGTTGGTAGGCAGGAAAAGCAATCGGGACGGCATCGGCGCCCGCATCACGGCGCGAATCGAAGGCCGGACCATCGTCGCTCAGGTTCAGAGAGCGGCCAGCTATCTCTGCAGTCAGGACGAGCGTGTCCATCTTGGATTGGGTAGATCATCCCAGGTTGGGGAGCTTCTGATTGACTGGCCCAGCGGTATACGGCAGACGCTACGGGCCCTGCCGTCCAATCAGATCCTGACAGTCGAAGAGACAGCCCAGGATGGAGACTGACCGCGTCCCAACAGAAGGTGGAGTCGGTCCGGTCTCCCTTAGGGTCTGCGCAAGAATAACTTGGTAGAATTGGCGCTCAGATTTGCACCAGATTTGGCCGCGAACGATTGAGCGAAACCGCAGGCGTAGCCCGGTCTACGTTGAGGATTTCGCGATTGAGGAGCGGCCGAAGATGGTGTGAAGATGAGATGCCAAAATGCCAAGTTATTTTTGCGCAGGCCCTTAGGGGGAAGGCTCGATGCGGCTGATCTCGTTGAGGGCGTCGAAGTCGCGGTCGAAGCTGCATAAAGCCTCTGCATCGACATGTATTGCTGCGGCGGCGTGCAAGGCGTCTCGCGCGATGAGGCTGTCATAGCGATCGAGCAGACCGCGGGCCAGATCCAGAATCTCCGTCCCCACCGGGACTACAATCGGGACGATCTTTCGGGCAAGATCGTAGACCTGCCTGCCGTCGGCCCAGCGACCGACTGATTGTCTGTCAACCCAGTCTCAGAAACGGGCATTGGTCTCGAACATGAATTCGGGCATAATGAGTTCCATGCTGCAGGCCAATAATCCTGACGCGCTGATCGTCGGCGCTGGACGTTTTCAGTACAGAGCGATGGAAGGTTGGGACAAGCTGCCCCCCGATTGGGAGTATGTCGACGTCGTGGGAGTCGCTACCGACTCGCAGGACCGCGTCTACGTTTTCAATCGGGGTGAGCACCCGCTGGTGGTGTTCGACGTCGATGGAAATTTCCTTCGGGAATGGGGAGCGGGGGAGTTTGTTCGTCCCCACGGAATAACGATCGGGCCCGATGAACTGATGTACCTGATCGATGACATGGGGCACTCGGTCCGCAAATACACTTTGGAAGGTGACCTGCTCCAGACCCTTGGCCCAAGCGGTCAACCCAGCGATACCGGCGTTGTCGACTTCGACTACCGCACCATGAAGCAGGCCGCACCACCGTACCACTTCCCGACCAATCTTGCGCTGGCCCGGGATGGCCAGATGTTCGTTTCGGACGGCTATGGCAACGCGCGTGTGCATCGCTTCAGCCCGGAGGGCGAGCTGATTCAATCCTGGGGTGTCCCCGGAGACGGTCCAGGACAGTTCCACCTGCCTCACGGTGTCTGCCTCGACAGCAATCAGCGTGTGTTCGTGGCCGACCGCGAGAACAACCGGCTGCAGATTTTTTCAACCGACGGCGAGTTTCTAGAGCAGTGGACGGATGTGGCACGTCCCACCAATATCTTCATCGATGCGGAGGACAACGTTTTCGTTTCCGAGGCGGGGATGCGGGTCGGTCTCTTTCCCTGGATGGAGCCGGATCTGGAGGCGACCGGGGGTCGTGTGAGCGTCTTCAGCAAAGACGGCAGCTTGCTGGCGCGATGGGGTGGCGGTGATCAGCCCTGCGCGCCTACTGACTTTTTTGTCCCCCACGATGTCTGGATCGATTCGCGTGGCAGCATCTATATCGGCGAGGTCACGTGGGCTGGCGGCGGGAACGTTGGGATGGTGTCGAAGGACTGCCCTCGGCTCCGGAAGTATGAGAAGGTAGGCTCGTGACTCGATCCCTGGAATAGTGCTGGCTTTCATCTTGTGAGGTCAATTCACCGAAGAAAAAGGAGACGTACATGACGCGAGAAATCATCAGCCAAACTGCTGGAAAACCCTATAGTCGAGGGACCCGTAGCGGAAATATGGTGTTCGTTTCCGGACAGATGGGCCTGGACGCAAATGACAAAGAGGTTCCGGGTGGCGTAGGCCCCCAGATGGTCCAGACCATGGAGTACATCAAGGAGATCCTGGCCGAAGCCGGGGCGACACTCGATGATGTCATGATGACCAACGTCTACCTGGCGGACCTGGTCGGTGACTACGACGAGATGAACCGGGTCTACCGCGAATACTTCGGAACCACCAACATGCCGGCCCGCGCCACGGTAGAGATCAGCCGGCTGGCGTTCGACCTCAAGGTCGAGGTCTCCTGTATCGCGATCGTCAACTCGTAACCAACTGAGAGGCTGTAGCAACTCCAATTCGCTTGTGAGTCAGTCCTCGGACTTGGTGTCTTCACCTATGAGGGTGTGCAAGGTCAGTCCCGTCAGGTCCCTCTCGCGATCGGGTAGCAACCAGCTTGCCAGCCAGCCGGTGACGAAGCAGCTCACGATGCCGATGCCCCCGTACAGGAAGAAGTGCACCGTCTGTCGACTGCTCACCACATAGAGTAGGATCGCGCTGACGACGAAGCCGAGAACGATGGCTCGGCTGCTGATTCGGCGGGTGAAGATTCCGGCTGCGAAGAGCCCTGCCAGACCGCTGCCAAAAAGGCCGGTTATCTTCTGAAACTGGTCCCACATGGAGCCGCTCGGATGTGCTGCCAGATAAAGTGCCAGTCCGGTGCCGGCGATTCCCAGCCCCACGGTGACCGCACGAGCCCAGTTGAGAAAATGCCTCTCGCTTCTCGGGCCTCTGAACCTCCTATAGAAGTCGGTGGTGAGGGCCATCGCCATCGAGTTCATGCTGGAGTCCAGGCTGGACATGGAGGCGGCCAACAGGGCGGCTATGGCCAGTCCCGCAACCCCCATAGGTAGCTGCTGTGCAATGAACCAGGGGAAAATCTCGTCCGTCTGGGCTGTCGGGTTCAGCAGTTCGGGGTGGACCCTGTAAAAAGCCCACAGTGCCGTCCCGACCGCAAAGAACAGCGTCCATCCCGGTACCGACATGGCAGCATTGATCCAAATTGCTCGAGCGGCCTGTTTCTGATCGGGGGTCGTCAGATACCTCTGGATACAGGTCTGATCCGAGCTGTAGGGAATCACGAACTTGAAGAAATTACCCACCACGACGACCCAGATAGCGGTCGTGGTGGCGTCCCAGGTCAAGTTGACTGCGTGAAATTTGCCCTCCGCCATCCCCATGGAAACGATTTGCCCGATCCCGCCTGGAATCCCTGAAGTGATGATGAAGAAGCTCAGGAGGGCGCCCCCAAAGGTGATCACAACCTGAAGCACATCTGTCCAAATGACTGCTTCGATTCCGCCCAGGACGGTATAGGCTGTGGCCACGATCCCCATGATCAGAATACACCCGTAGATGTTGAATCCAGTCACGGCAGCCAAGGCAAGGGCTGGGAGGTAGAGGACGATGCCCATGCGGGCGAACTGTAGAACGATGAATGCCCCGCTGCCCAAAAGCCTGGCGGCCACACCAAACCGTTTTTCTAGATATTCGTAAGCGCTACTCACTCCCAGTTGGCGGAAGAATGGCAAGTAGAACCGGATGATAAAGAAGGGAATCGCGATGATCATCATGTTGCCGAAGAAGTACAGCCAGTTCGTTCGATATACCAGGGCAGGAATGGCCATGAACGAGATCGCGCTGATGGATGTGCCAAACAGGCTCAATCCGCAGGCCCACGAGGGGATACGCCGGCCCGCCAGGAAAAAGTCGTCGGTACCATGCTCTCGACCCGAGAAGTAGAATCCCATCCCAATCAGAACTGCCAGATAGGCAGCCAGGGCGGCGTAATCCAGTGGATGTAGCCCCGCAGTCCTGGTCGGCGGCTCGGCCCAGATTATTCCCAATGTGGGTAGATCTGCGGACTCTTCCACACGAGCCGCGATCACTCGTCCTCGCCAATAGGCGAGCTGTGTGGTAAGGCCCCGTTTCTGTTCGAAGAAGGGGCCGTCGGCCTGACTGACGGGTTTCCCCGACCAATCGGTCCAGGTGTCCGTGATCGTGTGGTACGCCATTACGTCCGGGATTTCAGCCGCTCCGCGAGCGGCTGTGACGAGCAGGTGGGATTGTCCCAGGGCGATGGCCGGTACCGAAGTTGCGGCCACAGGGTGGGGCAGGTCCGCTAGTCTCTTCCAACCCAAGCCGCTTGTGTAGCGGTAGGCGTCCTGGAGACGGCGGTGCTGCCACCGATCCCGCTTCAGGTCGCGCGTCCCCCAACCGCCGAACAGAAAAAGGGAGCCGTCCTGGCTGGCCGCAACCGCACCGGTTCGTGGAGGGCCAGGTAGAGACTCGAGCTCTACCCAGCTTCGAGTGTTGGGGCTGTGAGACAGGTCCAATGACCAGAGCCGCGCTTTGATCGACGCGGCGAAGGCGACATAGAGAGTGTCGCCCAGCAGGGCTGCGCTGAAATGACTATCGGGTTGGGGCAGGGAGGGGAGCTCCCGGAGCTGGATCTCTGCACTGGTGAGTGCGAGAAGAAAGGCGTTCGTCTGGGCGCCGGATTGGTTCAGCCCACCCAGGCAGATGAGAGAATCTTTCCAGGTCAAAGACACGCCGTGAGCGACCGGCTGGGTGAGCCGGAGCTCGGTTTCCGACCAGCCAACAGCCGGATCCTCCAGGGTAAAGATTCTATCGGAGTAGACAGACGATTCTGACTGGTCGCCTGCAGGACGCGATCCACCGGCGACCAGGAGCGAGTCTCCGGAAACGCCCACGAAGGCGCCCTCGAAGCCCAGGATGCTGGAAAGCTCCGGCAGTCTTTCCCACTGAGGAGCCGGCCGTTGCGCGGCAGAGGCCATAGCAAGGCCCACTGGGGTGCTCAGCAGTATCAGGACCGCAGGTAACAGTACCTTCCTCGCCAGTCGTCCAAACCGCGCTTTCACCTGTATCCTCACGAAGGGCATCTTACCACCGCGATCGACTGGCCCTCTCTCCTCACTTAGAAAGTAACAGACTGTCCCTTTCTCACAGACATCCCTTTCTCACAGACAGGCTTCAGCCGAAGAAACCTGACTTGAGAGCGACTTGAAAGTCTGTGACTTTCCTCAGCTCGATATGGTTGAATTAGATTTTGAATTCAGCTGCTGCTTGGAGGAAGTCCGGTGGATCCTTTAAAGTCCCGGTTCCTGGGGAAAACGGGCGTATCAGTGACGCCATTGGGGTTGGGTGCTGCGCAGCTTGGGGGACTCTACGTCAGGGTCAGCGACGGGCAGGCATGGCGGACGCTAAAGACCGCCCATGACTCCGGTGTTACCTACTTCGACAGCGCCCCTTGGTACGGACGGGGTTTGAGCGAGCATCGAGTGGGGCACTTTCTGCGTAGTCAGCCACGTCCCAGTTTCGTCCTCTCGACCAAAGTCGGCAGGGTTTTCTTCCGGCCCCGTGACCCCGAGCAGTTTGACCGTGGGGGTTGGACAGGGGGCCTCCAGTTCGAGCACCGATTTGACTACAGCTATGATGGCGTGATGCGGTCGTACGAAGACAGCCTGCAGCGCCTGGGCATGACCCGGGTCGACTTGCTGCTGGTTCACGATCTGGATATCTCCGAGCATGGCAGCCAGGAAGTGGTCGATTCCCATTTCAGGCAGCTCGCCGGCGGCGGCTGGAAAGCCCTGGAGGAATTACGTTCGAGCGGCGAAATCAAGGGGATTGGTGCCGGACTCAACGTCACGGGAATGGTTGCGCGTTTTCTCGAGAGCTTCGACATGGACTTCTTTCTGCTGGCTATGCCCTACACACTGCTGGACCAGGAGGCGCTAGATGACGAGCTTCCGCGCTGTTCCGAGCGAAATGTAGGCATCATTATCGGGGCGCCCTATAGTTCGGGAATTTTGGCCACAGGTGCCGTAGCAGGTGCGCACTACCGGTACGAAGTCGCAAACGAAGAAGTGCGGTCAAAAGTCCGTCAGATCGAGACGGTCTGCAGTCGATACGAGATTTCACTCAGGGCAGCCGCGCTTCAATTCCCGCTGGGCCACCCTTCCGTGGCATCGGTGATTCCAGGCGCAGACTCTCCTGAGCAGGTAATCGACAACCTCAAACAGATGCGCGTAGCGATCCCAGAGGACTTCTGGAAGGAATTGAAAGTCGAAGGTCTCTTACGCCGCGACGCCCCGGCCCGCGTGGAATGATCTAGGGTGGTTGGGCGGGACTATGGGTCTGCGCAAGAATAACTTGGTAGAATTGGCGCTCAGATTTGCGCCAGATTTGGCCGCGAACGATTGAGCGAAACCGCAGGCGTAGCCAGGTCTACGTTGAGGATTTCGCGATTGAGGAGCGGCCGAAGATGGTGTGAAGATGAGATGCCAAAATGCCAAGTTATTCTTGCGCAGACCCTAAGGTGAAACTTCCGGCGTAGCGGTGGCCTCCAGGCCGCCGTTTCGAGCGAAAAGCTCGAAAGAAGAAATACGGCGGCCTGGAGGCCACCGCTACTTCGCTCGACCAAAGTTTCTTTGGTGAATGATCCGGCTTCCACAGCCGGGGGCGGGACTGACCTGAAACTTTACTTGGCAGTGAACGGCGGACTTTCTGCTGTTGATGTTCGTGGCTAGAGACTACCAAAGTTTTCTTCTCGAATGGGGCCAGCACGGCTGGGGGGCGGCATTGAGTTGAAACCTGGTAGCCGTCAGTGAAGCGAAAATCATGATGAGAAGTGCCGGTTGTTGAACCGGCCGAGATAGTGGAGTACAAAGTTGGTTGAGTTCTTTTGACTCACCAGGTATCGGGACGGAGGTGTTCTCATGAAACTAGCGCTGATTCAGATGGAAAGTACCATTGGCGGACTCGACCAGAATATAGCCCGAGCTTTGGGCTTTATAGATGAAGCAGCCGGCGAAGACGCACAGCTGCTCGTCCTGCCTGAGTTCTGGAGTACCGGATACTTCCCTCTGGCCGTGGACTATAGCCTCTATGAGCTGGCCGATAGCGAGGAAGGGAAGGCGACAACTGCGGTCAAGGAAAAGGCGCGGCAGCACGGTGTCCACATCGCCTCTACCATCTATGAGCGACAGGCTGCCGGCCTCTTCTACAACACCTCCATGATGGTGAATCCCGAGGGCGAAGTCATCAGCAAGTATCGGAAGGTTCACGTCCCGGCCCGGAGAGGCCTGGAGAAGCTGTTCTATCGGGGCGGTTCCAAGTTTCCAGTAGCCCGAGTCGGGGAGTGGCAGGTCGGCACCATGCTCTGCTACGACACCTTGTTACCCGAGCCTGCTCGCTGCCTCGCTTTGAATGGTGCGGAATTGATTCTGGCCCCCTTCGGGGCCTCCACCACTGAGGGAGGGATCTGGGAGCACATGATCATCACCCGGGCCTTCGAAAACGGCGCCTACGTGGCTGCCTGTAACGCCGTAGGGGATTTGCAACTCCCCGATGGGGAAGGCTTCACCCTGGGCGGAAAGAGCATCATCGTGGACCCCGCAGGCGCAATCATAGCCGAGGCAGATGCGGCTGGAGAGACAATCGTCTACGGAGATCTGGGGCTAGATCGGGTCAGCGAGGTCCGCACGCAGTATTTCATGTTGCGGGATCGCCGACCCGATACCTATCATGTAATCACGACGGCCACGGAGGATATCTCTTAGTAGAAACTGGTCCTGAATGAGTTCCAGACTAATGCCATGGGTGGTCCGGTCCCGCAAGGCGGTCTGAATGTGCGGTCGCGCACCAGCTTGCTCAAGGGGGGCTCCCAGGGGACGGCCATTGTCCCGGGATCGGCTCGCGAAAGTCTGCTCTACCAACGGGTTCTCGGCGGTGAGATGCCCCTGGGCGAAGAGAGATTGAGTCAGGTGGAGCTGGAAACGATCCGACGTTGGATCGATGAGGGAGCGTTGGCTTCGTATCCGGAGTCAGCGCTGTCTGCCTCATCCATCGACGATCCAGGGGATCGCGAGCATTGGGCATTTCAGCGACCCGAGCGGCCGTCCATTCCACAACTACTACAGGGCGAGCGAGTCCGAACTCCGAAAGGCAACCCCAATGGGATTGTGTCCGGGGATCTCCGGGCCTCTTGCTTCATTGAAGTGTGTCACCAACTCCTCTAAACTGATACGACATACTAATTAATGCGAGTAATCGGGACAGCGCCATAGGGGAAAATCAGTGATGCCAGCAGATGTCAAATTGGGAATCGCCGCCGAATTTTTCGATGAGCAGGGCAACCTTCGATTTCCGGCTCCCGGGATCGAACTGCTCACGAAGTATCCGCAGATAGAGCACTGCGCGCTTGAGAACGACGTCGAAATAACCGCTGAACAACGGGGCGACTGTGACCTGGTGATTACCGGCGGGACCCAGTGGAACGAGGCCGCCGTCGCCGACGGGAGTGACCGGCTGATCGCTTTGCTGATGACGGGCGTGGGGTACGACCACATCGACGTGAAGGCCCTGACCGCAGCCAACGTCATGCTCTGCTTTGCACCCGACGCAGTGCGACGACCTATGGCCGCCACCATCTTCACCTTCGTGCTGGCCCTGGCCACCCGCCTGCTCGAAAAGGACAAACTCACCCGCGAAGGACGCTGGCTGGAGCAGAAGAACTACAATGGAGAGGGACTGGAAGGAAAGACCTTCGGATCGATAGGCGTCGGCAATATTGGCCGCGAGTTCTTTAAACTCGTAGCCCCCTTCGGGATGAATCATCTAGCCTGCGATCCCTACGTCTCCCAGGAGACCGTCGACGATCTGGGCGTCGAACTCGTGGATATGAACACGCTGCTGGCGGAATCCGACTACGTCAACGTCAGTGTGCCGCTCAGCGACGCAACCTACCATCTGGTCGGTGAGCCGGAATTCAAGAAGATGAAACCCACCACCTACTTCATCAATACCGCGCGCGGTGGCCTCGTCGACGAGCAGGCGCTGATTCGTGCCTTGGAGGAAAAATGGATCAGGGGAGCGGGGTTGGACGTCTTCGAACAGGAACCGGTGGACCCGGACAATCCCTTGCTGAAGATGGACAACGTCGTGGTCGCGCCCCATAGCCTCTGTGTCACCGAGGAGTATCTCAGGCTCGCCTGGTCAGGCAGGCTGCGGCATGCGGATCAAATCTCGCGCGGCGAAATTCCAGCCGAGGTTGTGAACAAGGATGTGCTGGAAAAGGCAGATTTCAAAAGGAAGTTTGCAAGCTATTCGAGCGCCTGACTCCGGCGTCTGTCATGGCCAAATCCGAACTCACTGGAAAGGCCGTCGCCGGCAGAATTGAGCCCGACGCCATAGGCGTCACCCTCCCCCACGAGCACCAACCGGTGGATCTGTCCAGTTGTTTCACACCCCCGAAGGTGAAGCCGATTCGTCGACCCGATGCCTATGACGTCATCACGACGGCTAACGAGGATTTTTCTTATTGAGAGCGCTACCTTCCTTGAGACGATAGTGATGGTCTGCGCTGACCTCTTGGAACTTCTGGATTTCGCCGGTTGGCCATCTCACGGTGAGTAGCCGAACCGTGCTGGCCGCACCTAGTCCGAAATGGACTCTCAGGTCGTTGCTGGCCTGGTAACTCGAGCCTCCGGATACTTCGCGCATCTGCTTTCCGGTTTCGGTCTCTACCGTCACCCGAGTCCCTACGGCGCTGCGGTTCGAGCGCACCCCTTCCAGAGCCAGCATCAACCAGTGTCGCGTGCCCTGCGATCCATCATTTCGCAGCAGTGAGGGGGGGCCGTCCAGGTTGTTGATGGCAATGTCCAGATCTCCGTCGTTGTCAAAGTCCGCGAAGGCCGATCCTCGGCTGGTCCGGGGTTTTTGGTCGTGCCCTTTGATTGCGCCTTTGATCTCCCGAAACTTGCCGTTTCCGAGATTGCGAAAGAACTGATTGCGCTCCAGATAGGTCGAACCGATCTCATACTCGTCCACCTGGGGATAGATGTGGCCGTTGGAGACGAAGAGGTCTTCCCATTCGTCGTTGTCCAGGTCTGCAAAGCCGGTACCCCAGGCCAGAAAGGGCCAGGTTGCGGAGCCTAGATCGGCAGCAAACGTGACATCACGAAAGAATCCGTTTCCCAGGCTGCGATAGAGGGTGTTGTAGTCGTCGGAAAAGTTGGTTACGTACAGATCGAAGGATCCGTCCCGATCGTAGTCGCCGACGGCCACACCCATCCCGGCCTGGCCCTTGCCGTCGTCGTCATAGGCTACCGATGCGAAGAGGCCGACTTCCTGAAAGGTCCCATCGGCGTTGTTCAGAAACAAGAAATTCCCCATCGAATCGTTGGCCACATAGAGATCAACATCCCCGTCATTGTCCGAGTCGAACCAGACCGCGCCCAGTCCAAAGGCGGGGCGGACTGCCATGCCCGCCCCGGCGGTAACGTCGGTGAAGGTTCCATCGCCATTGTTGCGATAGAGAACATCGTTGTCCGGGGGCAGCCCCTGGGGACCGCAGGCAACCAGAATGCCCCTGTATCCACAGGTTGGTTGTGGGGGCTTGCGATGGTCGAACTTGACATAGTTGGTCAGGTACAGATCAACCCAGCCATCCGCGTCGTAGTCGGCGAAGGCTGCACTGGAGCCCCAGCGGGTGTCGCCTACCCCTGCTTCAGAAGCCACCTCAGTGAAGGTTCCGTCGCCTTGGTTGCGGTAGAGCGCGTTTCGACCGTAGTTACAGACGTACAGGTCGGGCCATCCATCGTTGTCGTAGTCCGCAACCGCTACACCCATTCCCCAGTGACTACCGGCTACTCTCGCGGGAACCGTTACGTTGGTAAAGGTACCGTCGCGATTGTTACGGAAGAGTCCGTTGGAGACAGTTCGCTTGCCGGCCAGCAATTCATCCCAGTGGCCTCCGTTGACCAGGTAGAGATCGGGCCAACCGTCGCGGTCGTAGTCGATCCAGGCGACCCCACCACCATCGACTTCCAACAGGTATTTCTTTTCCGCGCTCCCACTGGAGTGGAGGAAATCGAGCCCCGCTGTCCGTGCCACGTCCGCGAACTGAATCGTCAACGACAAGGGGAGCAGTAGCCACGGAGCCAACATATTCTGCCTAGACCCCAATCCGCAATCTAGCACCTCTACCGAGCGCGGGAGGGGTGTCGGTTGCTCTCATCTGGACTTGCCTGGACAGCCGCCTTCCCGGAAGGCGAAAGGATCCGCCGATGATGAGTCCTTCGACCTCAGCTGCTCTACCCGTTTCAATGTCTGCCGGGCCAGATCAAGCTGCTCTGTCTCACGATAAAGCTGGGCCAGCAGATAGTGAGGATAGAGGAACGAATCACAGAGATCGATGCTTTTTCGGACAGCCGTCAATGCCTTCTCGGGATGGCCGAGATTCCTATGCGCCTTGGCCAACAGATAATGCACCCGATGCTTCAGGGGTCGGTCCAGCTCGGTTTCGGACTGAAGCAGGTGCTGTTCTGCCTTTTCGGCTTCCCCACTCTGCAGCAGGAGTTCAGCCAGTTCGAGCCGAGCCCTGGCATGGTCGGGATAGAGGACAAGCTCTCTTCCGAACTCGTCCATTGCCTTTTCCAGGTTTGAGAGATTCGAATAGAGCATGCCCAGTTGAAAATGCAGCCAGGGTCGCGAGGGTTCTCCGGCGGCGACTATCAAGTACTGTTTGAGCGCCATCTCACTGAAGTTCAAGTTGTTGTAGCTACGAGCCAGTGACATCCGCGCCCCAAGGTTGTCAGGACTGATTTCCAGAACACGCTTCAACTCGCTGATCGCTTCTTTCATCAGACGACGGGAGCTGGGCGCAAAGGGATGCAGTCCTGAAGCCTCCTGACGGTCGAGTAGATGCTGGGCTAGATTGTAATGGAACTCAGCCTGTTGGGGTCGCAGCGCAACCGCCTTCCGAAGGTGCTCCTCGGCCTCGCTGGTCTTTCCCAGGGCAGCCAGCACCATGCCGTAGAGTTCCTGGTAGACGGCATTCGAACTGTCCTGCTGGACTGCCTTTCGGGCCAATTCCGAGGCCTCCAGATAGTGGCCTCGCTGGAACTTCTCCAGGATCTGCTGGTCGAGCCTTGACTGGGGGAGCACCAGGCTTGCGGCCAAGATGATCTGGAGGCTGATCCAGAGGCGAGCAAGGGTGCGCAGATTGAGTGCCGCTCTACCTTGAGTCGTCATGTTACAACGGTAGCATCACTGATCACTATTCAAGTTTTAGATCCTGGCTACCGTACGCCCATCTGGATCAGAGGCAGCTTCATGAGACGATTCGAGTCGTTGACAGAGGCTGCAATAGACCTCATACTGAAGCCACCACATCACAACCGAGGCGGGAGCCCAAAAGCTGGGGAAAAATCGCTGTTCCCGCCCAGAATAGGTTACAATGGTTGTGTACGCCAATCTTGAGCGATGCAATGAGTTCAACAATCCAAAAGTCACATGCTTTAGTGTCGGCCAGGGGAACATCACTTACAGTCGCTCTGAGCCTGGTTTTTTGGGCCCTCGGCGCAGGTTCCTTTGCCGAGGCCAGTGAGAAGGACCTCAGTCCCGCCGACCGAGAGCTCTTTGAACGTGAGATTCGCCCTGCCCTGGCTGAAACCTGTTCAGTATGCCACAGTGCCGTGCTGGCGCAAGCAGAGTTGCGACTGGATTCCCGTGAGGGTTGGGAAGTGGGCGGCAAGTCCGGGCCTGCCATCATTCCGGGCGATCCAGATGGTAGTCCTCTGATTCGAGCTATCCGTCAAGAAGGCCCCGAATTGCCGATGCCCCTGGGTAGCCCGAAACTGTCTCCCAGACAGATAAGGGCTTTTGAACGATGGGTGCTCATGGGAGCTCCCGATCCCCGCGGCGCGCCTTCAGCTGACCCACCGGGCTCGGATGAAACTGACTTGGAGTGGGAAAAGGCCTACAGCAAGCGGAGCCGCTGGTGGTCTTTGCAGCCGGTCGTCCGGCCACCGGTTCCCGACGTCAAACAAGCGGATTGGTCGAATCAGGCAGTCGACCGTCTGGTCCTGGCCAAGCTGGAAAAAGAGGGCCTGGTACCTGCTCCGCAAGCCGACCAGGGTACCTTGCTGCGGCGTTTGAACTATGTCCTGACCGGGCTCCCTCCGACGCCCGACGAAATGAAGGCCTTTGGCCCCGATCCAGGTCCGCGAGCATACAAGCAGCAGGTCGACCGTCTACTCGCCTCCTCCCACTTTGGAGAGCGCTGGGCACGACACTGGATGGACGTTGTGCGTTACAGCGATACCTATGGCTACGAAACAGATGCCATAATCAAAGGCTCCTGGCGCTTCCGGGATTATCTGATTCGCTCCTTCAATGCCGACATTCCGTTCGACCAACTCGTACGCGAGCACATTGCCGGCGACCTATTGTCGCAGCCAAGAATCGACGCCTCCACACAGACCAACGAGTCGATCATCGGGCCCACCTGGTTCCAGATGGGGGAAAACCGTCACGGCGACAGTCTCATGTTCAACGGCATCCATCAGGAGATGCTCGACAACAAGATCGACGCCTTTTCCAAGGCGTTCCAGGCGACGACCGTGGCCTGCGCTCGTTGTCACGATCACAAGTATGACGCCATCTCCCAGCGCGACTATTACGGTCTCGGAGGTGTGTTCATGAGCTCGCGTTGGGTGACCCATACGCTGGATACGCCCGATCGCAACCGACAGGTGCTCGAAGAGCTGTCGGAGCTGAAGGCGAAACTACGCAAGCCTTTGGCCGATTGGTGGTTGGAGGAAGCGCGGAGAATCCCGCAATACCTCCTGGCCGCACAGGCGCTCGTCGATGAGTCCAGCAACGCGGCTCAGCTTACCCGGACCCTCGATCAGGGGCGCCTTTTCGCCTGGGAGAAGGTGCTCAGTCCTAAGCCCTATGAGGAACCGGATCCAGCCGAGGAGACCGACACTGAAACGTCAGCTCAGCCTGATGAAAATGAACCGTTGCGAGATCCTTTGTTTCCCTGGCTCGAAGTGCACCAATCGGTGGAGGGCGGCAGGAGCCTCGAAGGTAGCTGGCGGAAGCTCGCCGAGAAATATGCCAGGACTCGTCGTGAGAGTGCCCAGGTCAACGCGAAGGATTTTTCGCTGATTGCCGATTTCAGCGGCGGCAAGATCCCGGAGGCGTGGTCGGTGGATGGCGTCGGGCTGCGCCACGGTCTGGTGTCCAGCGGTGACTTCACGGTAGCTCTCGAAGGGGCCGGGGCCGTCGGTAGATTGCTTCCCGCCGGTCTGTTCACACAATCTCTTTCGCCGCGGCTCAATGGAGCGGTGCGCACACCCTACCTGGTTGTTTCCGGCCGTCCCTATATCAGCCTGGAAGTGAGCGGCGGTGACTATAGCGCTAAGCGGTTGATTATAGATAATTCGTACCGGACAGAGCGACAAAAGTACTTGGAAGACGAGCACCTTCACTGGATACGCTATTCGACGACCGCGAAGGCGAAGACGAATCGATCGCCAAGCGAGGTGGAGGCGTCGGAAATCAAAGTCTATGTCGAGCTTGCCACCAAGGCCTCGAACCCAAACTTCCCGCCCAGGCTCGGCCTCGGCCCTGACATTTCCCGGAGAGAGGCTCGGGATGCGCGGAGCTGGTTCGGAATTACACGCGCCTTCCTACACGACAAGGAGGAGTCGCCGGCGGATGAACTGACGCGGTTCGGGTCGCTCTTTGCTGGTGATTCTCCTGTGGATTTTTCGGATGTGGCTACTCGATACGGACAGTGGCTAACCGCTTCCCTCGAAGACTGGGCCGAGGATCGTGCGGACGAAGACGACGTCTTGTTGATCAACTGGATGCTTGAGCACGCTCTGCTGCCAAACAAGCTGCTGCCCAGAAACATGGATGCCCGCAAGTCCATCTGGGAGTTGGTAGCCTCCTACCGCGCGGTCGAAGAACGGCTGGACGAACCGCAGACGGTTTTGAGCATGGCCGACCTGGACCCCGGCCAGGATTGTCGGCTCAACATTCGCGGTGTCTACGCAGACCTTGGTGATCCGGTGCCGCGCGGCTATGTCAGAGCTCTGGCGGGCGAACGGAATGGTTCCGGCCCCACCGGCAGTGGGCGGATGGAGTTGGCCCACTTGGTTGCCAGTTCGGAGAACCCTCTCACGGCCCGTGTCTTCGTGAATCGCGTCTGGCATTGGGTGTTCGGATCCGGAATTGTCGAAACGACCGATGACTTTGGCCACCTGGGTGACAAGCCCTCTCACCCCGAACTGCTCGACTACCTCGCCGACCGGTTCGTTGAGGACGGTTGGTCGGTGAAGAGACTGCTACGGATGCTGGTGATGACTGAGACCTTCCAGCAATCGAGCCAGACCACTGCCCAGGCCCGAGAGGTCGACCCCACCAATCGTCTGCTTCACCACTATCCACTGAGGCGGCTGGATGCGGAGTCCATTCGCGACTCCATACTGGCTGTTTCGGGGCGACTGGACCCACAGCTTTTCGGCGCGCTCGTCGATCCCTACCGAGCCGAGACAAAAGGGAACACGAAGAAGGATCAAAGTTATTACTCGGGCCCGCTCGATGGCCGTGGTCGCCGCTCGATCTATCTCAGAAACACAATCATGCAGCCGGAAAGGTTCCTTAGCACCTTTAACAAGCCCAATCCCAAGATCCCAACCGGTAAGCGTGATGTCACAAACGTTCCGGCGCAGGCCCTGACGATGCTCAACGATCCCTTTGTCGCGGGCCAGGCTGAATTCTGGGCACGGCGGTTGATCTCCTCATCACACGAGTCACCCGAGGAGCGCCTGACCACTATGTTTCAACGCGCCTTTGGGCGGGACCCGCAGCCTCAAGAACTGGCGCGCTGGACTCGGGCAGTTGAGGACTTCAACACCCTGTACCGGGAGGAGGCTGACAAGAGCCAGACCTCCGAGAATGTGATGCAGTCGGTTGCCGTCTGGAAGGACGCTGCTCATGCGCTCTTCAACACCACGGAGTTTATCTATGTACGCTAATCGGTTGATCGGACGTCGATCCATTACCCGCCGTGAGTGGTTGAGCAAGACCTCCAACGGTTTCGGTGCGCTTGCCTTGTCAACCCTTCTGGCCGAGGATTTCGGGTTGGGCGCGTCTCTCGGTTCCAACCGGACCCAACTTCCAGCAAAAGCGAAGAACGTGATTTTTTGTTTCATGGACGGCGGTCCCAGTCATGTGGACCTGTTTGATCCGAAGCCCATGTTAAGTAAGCACCAGGGCGAAGCAATCGGCAAATCTGCTGTTTCCGAGAAGTCGCAATCTACTCCTGACCGGGTCTGGTTGGGTAGTCCCTGGGAGTTCCGTCAGCGCGGCCAGAGCGGACTTTGGGTGAGCGACCTTTTCCCCCATCTTGCCAAGGTGGCGGACGAAATCTGTGTCATCCGCTCCATGGTCGGCGAGACGCCCCTGCACGGCCAACAGAACCTGCTTCTGCACACCGGCCGCATCACCGGCAGGGCCCCCAGCTTCGGGGCCTGGGTGTCCTACGGCCTCGGGTCCGAGCGTGACAACCTACCGAACTATCTCTTGCTCGACAACGGATTAAGAGTGCCCAACGGAGGTTGGGAGAACTTCAGTAACTCCTTCCTACCCGCTTCGCATGCGCCCACCGTGCTGCACGCCAAGGACCCGGTTGTGGACAACATCACACCGGCGGATCTCCCTGTTGTCCAGCGACGGAAACTCGATTTGATCCGGGAGCAAAGCGCGAGCTTCGCGACTGCCACAGCCGATGACGCTATCGATTCGGTCATCAAGAACTATGAGACCGCGTTTCGTCTGCAGTCGATGATTCCCGAGGTAGCCGAGGTCAGCAACGAATCCGAGTCGACGCGCCAGATGTATGGACTCGATAGCTCGAACGAGTATAAGAAGTTCTACGGTCTCCAGTGTCTGCGTGCCCGGCGCCTGGTCGAGGCGGGTGTACGCTGCGTGGAGATCGCCTGCCCGCTGACGCATGGCAACAACTCGCCCTGGGACCAGCATTCGGATCTCAAAAAGTACCACGAAGAGAACGCGATGATCACCGATCAGGGTGTGGGAGCGCTGATCCAGGACTTGAAGCAGCGAGGCCTGTTGGACTCGACCGTTGTGATCTGGGCCGGTGAGATGGGCCGGACGCCTCATACTCCAAAGATCAAGGACGGCGTCGGCCGCGACCATCACGTCAACGGCTACTCGATCTTCCTAGCCGGAGGCGGATTCAAGGGAGGCTATGCCTACGGGAAAACGGACGAATTCGGAAACTCAGTCGTCGAGAATCCCACCTCGATCCACGCCGTGCACGCGACCGTTCTCCAGCAACTCGGGGTGGACCACGAAAAGCTGATCTTCCGCTTCGGCGGCCGAGACATGAGACTGACCGACGTCCACGGTGAGATCATTCAGGACATTCTCGCGTAAAGTCAGCGTCCCCTTTGCGGTTCTCTCAACCTACTGCGTGGAAGGGATTCTCGACACGCAGACCGTCGTAGTCCTGACCATGATTCAAATCCTCTGACAGAACTGTATGGCAGCCCTGGGCCCTGGCTGCTTCGAGAATCGCGGCATCCCAATACGAGACCCGAAATCGCTCCTTGGCATCGAGCGCCGCCGCCAGTAGGCCAACGGAGATCTCCTGGACTGGAAAACGGAGAAATGACTCGACCAAGAGGACTGCCTGTCGTGACTCAGCCCTCCAGACCTCCTGGAATGCGTAGATTGGACATAAAATTCTTGCAAAACCTGGACCGACAAGGCCAGATCGCCGGCATCCAGAAGCTGGAGCTATCTGGGACTTGGGCCGTTCTTCCCGACTGGTACTTATAGCGTACAAGAGGATATTGGTATCAGCGAAGCGCATTACGATTGTGTGTTTCTTCTCGGCTAAGACGATCGCTCGCCCGAAATCTCTTGATCGTTTGCAGCACATCTTGCTGAAGCCGTTTGCGTCGCTCGAAATCGGATTCCTGGCGTCCCATGGCAACGTAATAGAAGGTTTGTGGTGCAATAGCTAGTTCGGAAGCTTGGCGATGAAGTTTCAGAGTAGGCGTCAAGGAAGAGACCGCAGCAGGTCTCGCATCTTGACGGTCTCGGTGAGCACGTCTGCCTTGTCCAGATCCATCCAGCCGTCCAGGTGTTCGTACTCGAGCGATAGGAACCCCGTGTAGTTTGCCAACTGGAGCTGGCTGATTATTCCGGGAATGTCGAGTGTCCCGTCATCCCAGCGCGCCTGCAGCTTGTTATTGGCAGCTTGCCGGAGATGGACATGAGCTGTGTGAAAAACCAGCGGGTCGATCTGTTCCTGCGAGAAGCCCTGGCAGGTGAAGTGACCGTAGTCCAGAGTCAGCTTCAATTCGGGATTGGCCTGCATGAAGGCCAGAGCGTCCAGTGGCGATTCCAGAATCGAGCCTAAGTGAGCTTCGAAAGTCGTCGTGATACCTTGCTTGCGGGACAGGGCGGTGAACTGGTCGAGCTCCTCTGCAGCCACGGCTAGGGCCTTCTCTCGCGTCCAATCCTCCTGGAGGATGCCGGGAAGCACCGTGATTGAAGGAATCTGACACTCACGGCAAAATTCGACCACTGTCGCGTAATCCTCCAGGTTGATTGCCCTGATTTGTGGGTCTTTGTGGTTGGTCGCGCGCTCTTGAAAATTGGCAGCGAAATTGTAGTTAAGATTGCCGATCGGGACACCCAAGTCCCTGATTCTTCGTGCCGTCTCGCGAGGTTGCTGAAGGATCTCTTCGCTGGCGAGCTGGGGTGGATCGGGATTGTCGGGTAGGGCGATGAGATCCACTACACCGATCCCCAGGGTTTGGTAGATCTGGACGGATTCAGGCAGGGTGACGCCGACGAAGGACCAGGAGGAGCCGCTCACCGGCATCGACCCTGCGACCGTCAGTCCGGTCGTCTCCCACCCGGCTTGGGAGGACTCCCAACGAAACACCTCGGGTAGACCTTCCGGCCAAGCCTGATCCGGGTCATAGGCCTCTCCGCTCGTTTGCTCCAGGATCGGGACCATATGTTCTTCCCAGCGCTGCGAGTGGGGCGCCTGAGAGAGCATCTCGGCGCAGCGGCGATAGTCGTTTGCCTCCATAAGGACGAAAGCGGTTAGGCCATCCCTGTAGATGTAGGTTCTGTACAGTCCGCTGTCCTGCATCTCCTCCAGCAGCCCGGGCCAGACGGAAGCATGCCTGCGGTCATATTCCGCTTCGCATCCCTCTTTGATGTGCAGGGTAAAAGCGACGCGCTCCATGGAAACCTGCCCTCCTTCCGACTTCTAAGAAAGCTCTTTACGCACGATCGCGGCTCCGGCCGCCAGGGCTTGAAGCTTGGAGTAAGCTATCTCTCGCGGCAAGAACCACATGCCACAATCCGGGGCCACCCGCAGCCGATCCGCCGGGATCACGTCGAGCGCAGCCCGGATCCTGGTGGCAATGTGCTCCGGTGTTTCCACCGCCTTCGATCCCAGATTGAGCAGGCCCAGGATGACCTCCTTGTCGCCGCAGTGGTGCAAGAGGTCGGGGCCATGTCCGGGCTGCTCGTACTCTAGACTGATCTGTTGGGTGCGGGATGCCGCGATCGCTTCCAGCGCCTGGGCATAGCGGGGGTTGACGTGCTTTTCCCCGACCAGGGCATAGCCATAGCAGATGTGGACCGCCGTGGTGCTCTCGATACCCTGGAGCGCCGCATCCAAGGCGCGGGTCCCCCAGCGGCAGGCCTGGTCGGCCCTGAAGTGGAAGTCAGGTTCATCCAGCTGAATGACGTCCACTCCCTCGTCATCCAGGACCCGCAGTTCCTGGTTGATGACGGTGGCGATATCCATTCCCAGCGCTTCCTCATCGGGATAGTATTCGTTGACCAGACGGGACGCGGCTGTCAGAGGGCCGATCACGGTCATCTTCACGGGGTGCGAAGTATGTCGTTTGAGGAACCGCAGATCTTCGAGCGCGGTCGGTCCCCGCCAGCCGACCTTGTCGACCACCCGGGGTGCGTAGGCATGACCCAGGCGCCCCTTCAGCTGAGGATCGAGCTCGATGAAGCTCATGTCACGATCCTCCATCGACCACTTCCCCAACTGGGTCGTATCCAGTCCGTGAAAGCGAAGAAAGTACGAGTCGAAACGATGTCGCCTCTCTTCCCCATCGGTGATCACGTCCAGTCCGGCCCTCTCTTGATCCGCGATGGCCAGCCGGGTGGCGTCGTCCTGAGCATCTTGAAGAACCTCGGCTTCTGGTCTCCAAAAAGTGTTATCGCCGTAAGGGGTTGTCACTCTATGGTGACAAATAAGCCAGTTGGGCTTGCTGTAACTCCCGACCAGTTGTGTCAGTAGCGAACCCTGCATCTATTTTCGACTCCTTGCGAGCGGCATCCGAACGACATTCATTCGTCGGTCCAGACCCGTCGTGCTGGCAGTGTACTTAGCAAAGGCCGTTCTCGGAAGGATCTTCGTTCTGTGAGCTTTTGAGCAGCGTTCCCCGGCGAGGTGGTGGCTCGTTACGGTTTGTATACTATACCCACAGCTCAGTCAAGATTGCTCCGGTGGTAGCGGAGGGCCAAGACAGGTGGCTGGAAAGGCCCTTGGGAGGAAACCGTCCCGGTGAAATCGGTCGAATCCAAGCCTTCGATCAGGCCCTGACAACCCGTCACGCTCGCCACCAACGTTGCGGTATCTGCGCTCCATGGTACTAAGCTGCAACTTCATCCGCAAACGTGGCTTCGGTCTCCAGGCCGAAGTCTTATTCTTTCGAGCCTTTGGCTCGATGAATGGCGGCCTGGAGACCGCCACCACGCCCGGACGCAAAGTTTCTTTCCTGCACGATCTGGCGCAGCCGGTGGGGGCGCTAAGCTGCAACTTCATCGGCGAACGTAGCTTTGGCCTCCAGGCGTGCGGACTCCAAGGTACTGGTCGCTACTGATCCCAATACTGACTAATGTGGTGCTGAGAAAGGCCCTGCCGGACAAGACGGTATCCTTTCGTACGAGGTGGTCCCAGAGTTCAAAGAGTAGTTAGCCAGAATGGTTGGCTTGGTCGCCAATCTTCAGGTATCTTCAATTAGGAAATCATTAGGAGCATCCAACCATCAATCATGAGAACATTGTGGCCGCCGGTGGCCAGCCGTCGATCATCATCAGATAGGAGTGAGGTATGTTGACGCAGACGCAGATTGATTCCTACCACACCAATGGCTATCTCGGTGTCGAGAAAGTCCTTTCAGCCCAAGAGGTCGCAGAACTGCAGCGTGTCACCGATGAATTTGTCGAAAAATCCCGACAAGTCACCGAGCATACGGATGTGTTCGACTTGGAGACAGGCCATACGCCTGAGGCCCCTCGCTTGCGCCGTATCAAGGATCCAGCGGTCCATCATTCTGTGTACGACCAGGTGTGTCGGCATGAGGGGATTGTCGATATCGTGGCACAACTGGTGGGACCAAATGTTCGGTTGAGTGCTAGCAAACTGAACCTGAAATCGGCTGGATTCGGCAGTGCGGTAGAATGGCATCAGGACTGGGCCTTCCAGCCACACACCAACGAAGATTATTTGACCGTCGGAGTGAGCATCGACGACATGACCATCCAGAATGGGGCATTGATGGTGATACCCGGCTCTCATCGAGGACGCATCTATAACCACCATCAAGACGGTCGCTTCATCGGGGCCGTTACCGAGCCTGATTTTGGGCAGGGTGGCGCAGTCCCAATCGAGCTCAAAGCCGGTGGCATTTCGATCCATCACGTCCGGGCGCTGCATGCTTCGGCACCCAACACCCAGGATCGTCCTCGCCGCTTACTCCTGATTGACTATTGCGCCGCCGATGCCTGGCCGCTCATGTGGACGCCTGATTGGAACGACTTCACTGCTGCTGTTGTTCGTGGCGAATGGACCAGAGAGCCGCGGATGGTCGCCGTTCCGGTGCGCATTCCCTTGCCCGGCGATAGTGGGGGCGTCATCTACGAACTCCAAGGTGAGCTGGATAATCCGATCCTTGGCAAGAAGGCCCGGTGATCTTCAGAGTCCCAGGCACTTCCTATTGGGCGCTGTCAACTCAATGTTGGCCAGACGATTCCGAGCCGGAATATACACCAGCTTTGCTCCTCCTCAGCGGACACACGTCGCCTCCCTCCAGGAGGCAAAAGCTCTGTCACGAAGCAGTCGATGGTGAGCTGCTTTGAGATGGTGTCGGCCAACTCGGAATAGGGAAACGAAGAGTTCCGAGAAGAATAGAGGCTCGGAAGCAAGTGTGGGCGGCTCAAGCCCTTAGAAGACTATGTAGTCCTGGTGCAGGTGATTCGTCTTGCGTATAACCACGACCGCTGATTGTGGAGCGGTAGGGGCGGCTTCCATTCTTGCCTGGTGCCCCCTTTGACAATAACTCATCATGCCGAGCAGATTGGCGACGCTGGTGGTGGACACCAGCATGGCGGTCTCTTTCCCAGTCAGGTCAGCGGCCATTTCTTCCAGGCGGTTCACGTAGGGATCCTCGCGCCAGAGAGGCCCGCCGATCTCGGCCGAGCGCATCGCCTCCCACATGGCTTCCGTCGGTCCGAGAACGAACTCGCCTCGCGTATCGACGAGCAGCTTAGACTGGGAAGAAGTGCGAAGGTCCCTATGGGAGAAGGAAAAGGCTTATGAACGGCTTATGCAAGAAGGCCGGCGTGAGGTGCTTCCAGTTCCACGCGCTCAGACATTCTGCGGCTTCACTAATGGAGAGCAGGAACATTCCCGTCGGGAGCATCCAGAGAATCCTCGGACACTCCAGCAGAATGACTACGGAGATCTACTTGCATCAGATTGCGGGAACTGACAGGCAAGCAATCAAGGTCTTGGAGTAAGCCGATTCCGGAGATTTTCTCACACACGAGTCTCACACAGACGGCGAGAGTTCGTTGACACAATCAACGTAACCTATTGAAAAGAAAGGATGGGCCGTGCCGGAATCGAACCGGCGACCCTCTGCTTAAAAGGCAGATGCTCTACCTATTGAGCTAACGGCCCATAATCTTATTTTTCAACGACTTGAAAGGATTGCACAGAATCTACTTTTTCAGGTGTAGTGATTTTCGTAGTGAAATCAATCTTTCTCCGGCCAATCAGTTCAACCGCGTCCTGCTTGTGTTTTTCACTCAAGTGAGAGTATCGCTCAACCATCGCTATTGTCTTCCAGCCACCCAACTCCTGGACCGTCCGTAGCGGCGCACCGTTCATCACTAGACGCGAAGCAAAAGTGTGGCGGAGCACATGCGGCGTCACATCGGTCAGTTTAGCACGCCGACACGCTGTCTCAAAAGCGGTCCGAATTGACTTGTAGGGGCTGCTGCCATCTCGCTGAACAAAGACGTACTCGCTGCGGCTCCGCTCCATCTGGGCCTTGAGCGACCCCAGGAGCTCGCTGGCGATAGGCACCGTCTTTGTCTCGCCGGTTTTGTGGTGAGCCGCCAAAACGGTTAGAACACGCCGCCGAATATCAACTTCTACCTTCTTCAGAGTGAGCGCTTCCGATTGGATTCGCAGGCCTGCATAGATTCCCGTCAAAATGATGGTCCGCAGCGGTTCCGCGGCCGCCACTAGCAGGCGATCTTCTTCTTCGTACTCAAGGAAGCGGACTCGGCCTGGATTCTCCTTGACCATATACCGGTGCTTGACCGGGTTTTCGCCTTCGAACTTCTTCCACTCGATGAACTTGTTGACGAGCAGACGGAGACAGGATAGCTCCCGATTAACCGCAACCTTCGCCCCTTCGTTCAGACGCTTTATTTTGTATTTCTCGAGCAGGAACGGGTGTATCGCGCTAAGCCGTCTCCCACCAAATGCGCTGCTGAGATTCTTGATGCAGCTTCGGAAGTTGGCCAGCGTCTTCGGTCTTTTGTTGGCCTTCACCCAATCCAGGAACTTGTCCGCAGCCTCGTCAAACGAGATATCCTTTCTCTTTTTCCCGATTCCCGCCTCACCTTTCAGAATCGCCGCCCTTTTCACTTGTGCGATTTCCCGGGCTACTGTCTTGTTGATCCCCCGCTCGATGCGCTCTTGGTGGCGGGTACCGTTATGACGAAAATCTAGCCACCAGGTCCTGCCGCGTAAGTAAATTCCATCACCTCTTCTCGCCATGGTTAGCTCCTCTCTTGCTTTTTCCTTTTTCTTTTCTTCCAACCCCCTTGCTCTTTCGATAATCGCGCATCGCTTGGCGGACATCGGCTTTTCCGCGGCGGCATGGGGGACACCAACGTCGCTGCCCCACCCGAGGACGCCGCTCGGGAACAAAGGGGTTACCGCAGCCAGAGCACGTAACGTAACCATCCACACGGGCACAGGCAAACGCAAGATGGCGCATAACACTTCCTAAAACCGCCCCCCCCGTAAGCCTAATTTCGTGGCGAGGTTCTTCGAGGAGGTCCCAAGAAAACGTAGGTCTCACTCCACAAAATTCTAGCCAGACATTGATGGTCTCGGCTAAGTTGTGGGCCTCTCCATGAGGATCCCTAAAAAACCCTTTGAAAAAACCATCCGGGGCGTCGTTCCTATTCCAGGATTTGCTCAAAAAGACCCATGCTCCATCTATATCTTCCCAATCCGAAATTCGCTTCGAGTAGTATTCAAGACCCTTCTTATCGCCGAGCAAGAAGGGAATGTCGGGCTTCTCGACGTCGTGTAAGTCGGCAACGACTTTGATGATCGCCCTGGCTAGCCGGGCATACATTCTCCACAGTGAAACCGGTTCAAGGCCCGAAGGCTGACAAAAACCCGACGTGCCGGTTATGTGAGGGTTCGCATTGTGAACATAGGGCACTCCGTGTTCACAGACCTGGAGAACACCGAACTTGTTTGCAAACTTCACGAACTGCTCAGGTCGGGCATTTGCAAGCTGAATAAAGTCATCCAACACCTTGCCATTCTGTGGCTCTGCTTCCGATAAAACGTCCCAAACCAGCACCGGAAGGCACTGCGGGTCTCGCTGGATTCTCCGCTTTAGTTTCTTCAACCACGGCTTGTCACCAGGTTTCTCTCGTAACGCTTCGTCTTCAACGTCAATGGCGAGTCGAAGGTCGACAGGAACTTCCCAAGGTTTTTCTTGATAGAGGTCTACTAAGTTCATCTGTGTCACGTCGAAAAAGGCCAGCCAATGCAAGGTGTTCCTTCAGATTTGCCATGTTGCGATGGTTATATTCACGTTATATCCGAATGCAGGACAGTCTGGTACGGTGTCACTAAAATGTCAACACATGCACAAAGAAAAGACCACGAAAATGAAGCAGGCGCGACTAGCCCACAGCTGGACACAGCAGGATCTCGCCTTTTTCACACGCATGTCAGCTGGTGATGTGAGTCGAATCGAAAATGCAATCATGCAACCGTATCCGAGACAAGCACAAAAATTGGGAACTGCACTGGGTTTAGATCCAGGTGAGCTGCAGCATGAAACCAAACCCGAAGAAATTGGAGTTCCGTAGGCCATGCGCAAACCGCCTCCTGCGAAAAGAAAAGGCCAAGCAAGGGGAAACCGCACGATCGACGGTGAAGTCTTGGACCTTCGGTCAACGGCTCGATTTCTGGGAATCACTGAACACACGCTGAGGGCCAGGGTATCTCGGCGGCTCGTTCCGTTCAGAAAGTGGGGTGCCCGAATTATTTTCTTGCGATCTGAGTTGGTGGAGTTCTTCCGGCAACTCCCCGGCTGTCCGCTCGAAGAGGTACGAAACACCCACGAGAAACAAAACCGATGGCGTCAAGGTCTCCGGCAAGAATCGGAAATTTCTTGATGCGAAACCGGCCTACGAGAGATCGAGATTGGGAAGATTTTTTATTCACCGACCCCGACTTGAACGGAACAGGGCCCAACCATTCTGCGACTCAGCGGGAATGAGATCCAGTTAGGAGGCAAGCAGTAGGAGGAATGAAACGTGAACGAAAGAAACGCCCGACCCGCCGATGATGGTGGCCGGCGGGCCGGAGAAACTGAGAGCAACCTCCATCCTACCACACACCACCGATTAGAGAAGCCAAAGGTAAGCCACCGAAGGCTCGCCCTGTGTCTTCGCGAGCTGGCCCATGTGTTGGACTCGCTGGCGGACGAGCGGGCGGCAGCTCTTGGTCTGGGGAAGCCTAGGCCGCTTGCCGTGGCCCACGACATATATTTCTCAAGGCAAAGCAAGTTGTTCAAATCGTTGGAAAGTCGAGGACCACCTTATGGCGTTGGGAAAAAGCTGGGCTGTCTTCCCTTCGGAGACAGTTAGGCCCTGCCAGTGTTGGCTGGCTTGCCCAGGAAGTCGAAAACTGGATTCGATCCCGTCCGCCCGTCGGGACAGCTGCGGGAAAAGATCAATCGCAAAATAAACTTTCGAAAGAAAAGAAGGCCCGGATGGACTGGAAGTCTGGCGAGCAACTCAATGTGGCCCGTGGCCCCCCCGACAGTAGGACATGAGTAAGGTATGAGGGCCAAAACCGGGGGGGTCGGCCCCCACAAGGTTGGTTAGAACCTAAGCCTAAGTCAATTCTAACCAACTACTTAACCTAAATCAAGCCGTCGTTTTTCTAGGGAGGATCCGCTCTACGCGGTGAAATACAGCTCCCAGAAGGGGCTATTTTCGAATGTCTAAAAAAGACAACATTTCAAAATCCAAGAAGACCGTCAACCTCCTGGACCAAGCTGATAGCCGGCTGGACCAAACTGCAGTTCAAATGGTGCTCGTTGAGGCTCGGATCACCGACGATGAAACTCCATTCATTTTCTTCACGGCCGAAGCTACCCCGGTGACGCTGCACTATTCTAAGGATCAGGAGAACCCTTACCTCCGTTGCAACGGCAGTAATTGTCTCCAGTGCCGAGTTGGGCGACGCCCGAAGAATTTCCTTCTTTTGCCTGCATACAACATTCTCAGTCAATCGGTTGAAATTCTTCGGTTAAGGGATTCAAACAGACCCGGCGCCTTACTCCCCCAGGTGCTAAACATCCTGAAATCAGGAAAGCTCGTGGTAACTCTAGTCTCAAAAAAGGATCAATGGACTTTTCAGGTGGCGACCGAAACTCTGAAGGATGACATCGATTCGGGTGAACAGACTATCGACAGCTTCATAAAGAGAGTCAAAAGCGAGTCCATAGATCTTGCTTCTATCTATCCACTCCTTTCGGACAAAGAACTAGCAGGTATTACGGACGTAGCCAAGATGATGGAAGTGAAAAGGATCTTCCTCGATGAAGGTGATTAAGGGTGATAGATCCCTTTCAGCTTTCCGGAAGAAATGGAATCCAAATCGAATCTTAGACCTCATTGCGCAGAGTCACGGACGACTCCAAATCGTCTGGGCCATTGGGGTCGGTAAGAGCTACAGCATTGACGACACGGTCGAAACTGCGATTCGATCCCAACGTTACGATCTCGCGGTCGTCTTGCTTCCAACTCGACATGTTCTGTCGGAGAGAAGATGGATCAGACCCCCCCCTGACGACGTCCATGTCATCGACCTCAGGCCACGCCCAACACAAGACTGCGGACCCCTAAATACTGCTTGGGAACGCTACGAAGAAAATGACCTGGGCCTACTGGGCCGCGTGGATCTGTGCGGGCAATGTCCAAAGCGCTCAGCCTGTTTTTGGCCCAATCAGTATGGAAAATCCCTGAAGGGCGCCCAGGTGATCTTCGCCACACAAGCTCATTTGGAGCGATCCCCAGGATTCACTCAACAGCTCAAGAATTGGACCCGCGCCGAACGAGTCCTGGTCCTGCTCGATGAAATTAATTTCATCATGAGACCATTTAGTAGGACCATCGACCGAAATGATCTCGAGCAATTTGTTGACGTCCTAAAGGAAGTCAAAAGAAAAAGCCAACGTCTTGAACGGTGGTGGTATCTCACTAGTTTGCTGAGGAAGTGCAGCACAGAAGATCTGAGAGCTCCAGAGTGGAATTTTCCATGGCTTCACCCGAAATCGGTTCTTGAAATTCAACGGCGTGGGTACTCGAGAATTGGTGACTCCTTTAAATTCATAGGATTCGATCTCAGGCAGTTTGGCTTTTCACCAGGGCAGTCAAGGGAGAGGGATCCGGCCGGAAATATCCACTACGCCACGCCTCCATATCTTGGCTGTGATTTTGTGATTTACAGTGGCACCGCAAGCCATGAATTTTCAGAATTCCGCCTGGGCGAAAGATTCGAAAGCCCTTTTGAATCTTATCGATTCGAGCATCCAGACACAGTTTGGTACAACCTCGCCTCAAACATCGGGACCAAGCGCTTTTTCCTTAAAAACTCTGATCAGATTCTGGACTTCTTTGCTGCCCTCACCGCCTCCAGGCTAAACGAGGATAAAAGGGTTCTGCTCGTCGCCAAAAAGTGCTTCATTCAGGAGTGTGCAGATGGTATCCAGCTTAGGCTTCGGGAGCTAGGCTGCCGCGACACCAGGGTCATCACTGACGAGTGGAATCGAGTCAATCTTTCTGATCCCAAGGTGGTGCCTCTTATCAACTACGGCGTCGTCGGAAGCAATCTTTTTGAAGAATTTGATTGTGTCTTCTGCCTGACCGGCTACTACGTCAACGAGCAGATCATCAACTCCGTCCTCCAGGATGTGACGGCTTCTGATTTTCACATACCGGTTAGGATCTCTACCTCAGGATACCCCCGCCGCCGCTCTGCCGCCGTCAGTAACCCCCCGGATCGAATCTACGATGTCAACAAGCTGGCCCAACTGGCCCTCAATCAGCAGGAAATGGACGTTGTTCTTCAAGCGGTCGGAAGAGTTAGACCTTATACGAAGCCGAGGGAAGTTCTTACTTTCCAGTGCTCCGCTCACCCGCTGCTTGAATACACCGCGGAGTTCAACAGTCTAGCCCAGGCTAGAGCGTTTTTTGGGATTTCTACCAGGCGAGAGCGCAGACAAGCCGAATTAGGGGCGGGGATTCACGCCGCAAGGACGCAAGGGCTAAGCCAATCTGAAGCCGCATCGAAACTAGACACAAGCCTCTCCACGGTGAAGCGCCACTGGAACAAGGGTGGTGTCACGAACCCTCTATGAGTACTTAGTAAAGGGTTGGTGACACCACAGGGGAAATAGCATGAAATTACTACCGGCGTTCGAAGAGAGGATGCGGAAGACCGAAGGCCGCGAACCCGAGGCGGGCCAGAAATACATTCTCCCAAAGTCACCCGAATTCTTCCGCCGAAAGACAAATTTTGTATCCAACGCGGAGCAAGCCTGGAGCATGGTCGAGCTCGCCGAGCAAAGACCAATTTCTCACGTCGGGTTCGACACCGAATTTCAATACACGCGGCTTGGTGAGCAGATTGGTCAGGCACCAGCGGCTCAAGATCCAACGAGTGTCAAGCCACTGTTGATGTCGATATCACTGGCCGAGCCGGACGAGGTTAGGGCCGGACGGCTATATAACTTCGTTGTTGACGTGCGAAACGAAGAAGTGCTGCCGGCGCTAAAGAGACTCTTGAGCCTCCCAATCACCTTTGTAGGCCACCACATGAAAGTGGAAATGTTCTGTCTGTATCAGCTCGGGCTGCCTGAGCCCAGGATGATCTGGGACACCTTCATCGCGGAGAAAGCCTTCAGGTTGGGAGCTGATCACTACAAGTACCCCTTACGCTCCCGTGGAGACGAGGTTGAAGAGATCCCCTCAAGAGAAGCGGTCCGGAGAGAAGCTCGTTTCAAGTTGTCATTGGTCCAAACCTGCCACCTCCGTGGTGTGCCCTACGCAATGGCGGGTTCGAAAGATCGGCTTCAAGAGTCCTTTCTCAAACATCGGGTTGAGGAAGCGTTTTCGGACGAACAGATCCAGTATGCTGCCGAGGACGCAATTGCAGCTAGTCGTCTGTACCCCATCCAAATAATCGAGGCGGCTCAAACTGGTTGTCTAGACCATCTGATCAAAATAGAAATGCCATGGGTGAAAACGAATGCAGAGATCGAATGGAATGGCGTGAGGATCGATTCCACAAAACGTGAAAGACTATTGAGAGCCTGCGATCTTCATCTTGAACAACTAGAGAAAGAGCTTAAGACATATGGTATCGACAATACCCAGAGCTTTCCCCGCCTCATGGATTTTTTCGAGCGTGAAAACTTGTTACATCTATTCAAACGCCATGGGCAATATAGCTTTGACAAAGACTAGCTGAAACTACATGAGGATCGACATCCCGCAATTCGATTGATCCGTGTAGCTCGCAAGATTCGTCAGCTCAAATCCAGCCAACTGCTCACCGGAGGCTTTGTTGGGTTCGATGGCCGACTACACCCAGAGCATACCCAGCTTGGAGCCGGGACCGGCCGACAAAGCAGTAAGAACCCAAATATCCTTGGAATTGGAGGTGTCTTACGACCCCTTGTCGTTCCGGCCACCGGCTATGGCATCGGTGAGGCTGACTATTCCCAGATCGAGATTGGCATTGCCGCGGAGATCTTCCAAGATCAAAGACTAGAAGCAATGTACAACACAGGGGATGTGTATTCGGCTATGGCCCAGGACTTTTTTGCGTCCAAACTAGCTCCGGAAGATCAACAACTATCGGGCGCCGATTTCAAGAGGAAATATCCAAAGTATCGGGCGAGTATGAAGCCATGCGCGCTTGGAATCATCTATGGTTTGACTGCCCATGGATTAGGCCAGCAATTAGGTATCTCCGTTCCAGAAGCTGAAAAGATTCTCGAAAGGTTTCTGGGTATGTTTTCGGAATTGAAAGAGGCAAAGTTTCTTGCTTCTGAACTAGGCCAGATACGAGGATGGGCCACAACAATCACAGGCTTACGCCGATATCGAGGGCGCAAAGTTCCTCATCTGAGGACTTGGGAGAGAAACTGGATGGCCAATCATCCCGTCCAAGGGACCGCGGCGGCGATCTTCAAGGACGCCGGTAACCGATTGAGGTTTCTGTATCGGCAATACGATGCTCACCTTATCATCCCCCTCCATGACGCCTACATCTTTGAGGCCCCGCTCGATGTTCTGAAATCCGTAGCCGATCTGACTGCCGATGTCATGTGCAAAACGGTTCAGAAGTATTTCCCAGCACTTGAATCCAATGTCGAGGTGAACATTGAACACCCTGATTGCTGGAACAAAGACGGGGATGCTAATTCATTGGAACGTTGGCTGAAGGACCCGTTCGCAGAGATAGAATAAACGTGAGGGGATTTTCCTGTGCGAAACCAGGTTTCGAGAGATGGGTTAGAAGACTGCCCGGCAAGTGGGCGTATTCGTCGGTCCCATACAACAGATTTGGAGTCGGATGGGAGGAGTCGCAAGGCTCCTCCCACAACCTCTTTAATCCCTTCATTTAACAGAGCTTAGGTTCTGTTTAGTGCGAGGCTTCAAGTCAGCCTAAGTCAGCCCGAGTCAGGTGGAGTCGTGTCGAGACGGGCACAATCCTGGGCACAGCCTCCGACCAGGGCCTGCCCCCCCCACGCATAATAAAGGGGACCCATCAGGCAAAATTCTTGTCAGAAATAAGCCTCGTCTCGGAGCAGGACCCCATCGGAAACAACAGCGCCTCGTCTCTGGGTTAGTAGGTTAAGATCGTAAGAGGTCGTCCTTGGCGCTCGTACATACTTGCTCTTAGCTGGTCTTACCGGGTATTCGGGCGTTTCTGACCACTTGTTTCCCCCCTGTAAAGCACTGATTTTGTGATTCTTACCCAAAATGTCAGTTGATCAGGAATTGGGGAGTCGCCTCTTTGGTTTGGTTTGTGACGCGGGTTCCGATGCACCAGATCCTAAATCTGAAGTGCGCCTTGTCACTTGGCTGACAATGGCTCACAAACACACGCAATTCCCGGATTTTTCACCCAGAAGATGATCGATCGACTCACATTGGCTGACATTCTGAGCAGGCGACAAACAGGCAACGGATTCTCGGCCAGAGTCTGGGCATCCGGATTCGAAATCAAAGAAGAAAGGGTTCCACAGTATTATCGCTCGCCCACCCAGCAAGAGGGAAGCCATGGTAAAGAAGAGTTCAGTGGCCCGAACGCGGCAAGCCACTGAGTGTAATAGCGACGACCTCCAGCGCGGTGATCGAAGCTATGCGCTCAGACGTGCCTACTACGCGGAGAAGATCGACCGGCGGACTCAGCTGGGCAAGAGGATCTCCACATGGGAGGCGGAATTCGCCCACCATCAGGGCTATGACTCTCTGCAGGACTGTCCGATCACCCTGCGCGAGAAGATACGCTTGGTCATCGCCAACAAGCTCTTTCTGGCGATGTACGTTCCCACATCGGGCAGCGCGACAGGGGATCGTGAGATCCGTGCCAGTGAAAATTTATTGAATCGCATTCTCAGCGAACTCGGTCTCCAGCCCATTGAAAAGAAGATGCTCGACTGGGTAGCCGCCGTGGCCACGGTCGACCATCCTTCTAAGGAGGTTCAGTAATGTGCAGTGAGATGGAACAACAGTTAAGCCGTTGGCGCGAGAATCCTCTGTCATTTATCGAGACGGTTTTGGTGAATCCCGAGACCGAAACACCTTTCCAGCTGTATCCGGAACAGAGGCGATTCCTACGCGAGGCGCTGAAGCTCACCCCAGAGGGCCGTCTTCCCTACCCAGAGCTTCTCTTCTCGGCACCGAAGAAGAGCGGCAAGACAACGATGGCGGCCATGATGACCCTGACCGTCATTATTCTCTTCGGGGGTCGCTATGCGGAGGCCTACCTTGTGGCCAATGATCTGGAGCAGGCTCAGGGCCGGGTCTTTCAGGCGATTGTCCGCATCCTCAGGGCAAGTCCTCTGCTCCGAGATTCTGCGAAGATCTACAGTAATCGCATCGAATTCCCCTCAACCGGCGCGACCATTACGGCGTTGGCTTCCGACTATGCGGGGGCGGCCGGCGCCAACCCCACGATTACGGTCTTTGATGAGCTGTGGGGTTACACCAGTGAACGATCCCACCGGCTCTGGGATGAACTCGTGCCCGTACCGACCCGTAAGGTCTCGGTGCGACTGACCGTCACTTATGCCGGATTTGAGGGAGAGTCTGAGCTGCTTGAGACTCTGTACAAAAAGGGGCTGAAAGGCCAGCAAATGGCCGCTCGTCTTTTTACTCAGCGGGGTCTGCTCATGTTCTGGACCCACGACCCGGTGGCTCCCTGGCAGGATCCGCTGTGGCTGACTCAGATGCGGGATCAACTGCGCGGCAATGCCTATTTGCGTCTCATCGAGAATCGCTGGGTGAGCAGTGAGAGCGAATATGTGGACATGGACTGGTGGGATGCTTGTACCGATCCGGAGTTAAGACCCGTCGTCTCCAGTCGAGACTGTCGGGTTTGGGTTGGAGTGGATGCTTCCACCAAACGGGATGCGACCGCGGTGGCCGTCTGCGGCTGGGACTGGCAAAGGAAGCAGGTTCGACTGCTTTGGCACCGGATCTTTCGTCCCACGCCTGAGGATCCACTAGACTTCGAAGCCACGATCGAGAGAACGTTGCTAGAGCTGCTGCGACGGTTTCGGGTCCGCGCGGTCTACTTTGATCCCTACCAGATGGTGGCGGTCGCCCAACGCCTCCGTCGGCAGCGCGTCCCCATGGTGGAGTTTCCACAAACCGTAGCCAACCTGACTGAAGCTACCACGAATCTGTACGAACTCAGCAAAGGAAGAAACCTACAAGTTTATCCGGATGCGGACCTGCGTTTGGCGGTGAGTCGAGCGGTGGCGGTGGAGACGTCCCGAGGCTGGCGAATTGCCAAGGCGAAGACCTCCCACACGATCGATGTCGTCGTCGCCCTGGCGCAAGCTGCTCTAGGTGCCGCCAAACAGGGCACACAAGTTCAGATCCCCGTTGCTTGGGGCCAGTGGCTCGACCGACAACGAGGGCGGTCAGAAGAGATTAGCGTCCATCGCCCTTTCCCAGCCCCTCCCGTGATTCTTACTTAATCACTGGATCGATGCGCCACGAAACCCTTCGATCGTTTGCGAAGGTACCTTTGTGCCCAATACCACTGGCGGGGGGACATGCTGGGCCGTACAGGTGAGGAACACGGCACAGGTCCGACAATCCTTCCTACTCCGGAGACTGCCTGTCCACCATAAGACAAGATCAATCAGCGGCCCCGACCGGACGTTTGCCCACGCGGCCTTGTAGTAATCCCCGAATCCATCGGTTTGCTGAGCTATCTTCGTCCTTTCTGCTTTCCAATGGTGCCTGAATCCCCTTGTAATGCCCTTCTATTCTCGCCTCGATGATAGTTGTAAGTACCTCATGAAGCATTAGTCATAACGTCCCCGCGAAGCGGGGAGCTTGGCGGTTGTGAGCCGCCCCAAGGGCGGCCAATCTCTACTCGTTAAAACAAGCCGTCGTCCTTACCGTCGAGGTGATCTTGATGGCGGATGTATTTGCGAATCTGCTTCTCCTCGAATCCAACCGTCGAGACCGCATAGCCGCGCGCCCACAACTTTTCGCCGTTGAAGTTGCGCTTCCTGCCCCCGAATTGGCGTGCCACGGCAATCGCGCTTTTCCCCTTGAGGTAACCGATCACCTGAGCCACCGAATACTTTGGCGGGACCTGGATCAACATATGCACATGATCTACCACCATGTGCCCTTCCAGGATATTGCTCTCCCTTTGCCTCGCCAATTCTCGGAAGACCGGGCCCAGAAACTCTCGAATCTTTCCGTACAGCACTTTCCTTCTCCCTTTGGGAACAAACACGATGTGGTATTTGCAGTCCCATCGGGTATGGCTTAAGCTCTCATATGACATGCTTTATGCCTCCTTTGTGGGTACCGCCAAGCTCCAAAGGAGGCATCCTATTACTGGATCTAAATGTCAAACCTGGAAAGTCTCACTGGTCAAACCAGTGGCTTACCTGTCTTCGAGTTATCTTCGATTCCACGCCACTCATTTGTCGGAGTACGGCTTTTCGGGGTCCAGGAGAGGGTCTTCCGAGTACCGCCGTTCAGGACAATGATGGTTCATCCGGTAAATGGGGAGGTGCCGCCAGTCAAAGGCAGGCCGCGGAAACTGCCGCACTATGCAAACCGTGGAAAAACAAGTAGTTCTGGAGGAGAACTGGCAAGTGCTCGCAGTTGTTTTTCCACCGTTCGCACAGCGCTTGGAAAACTCCGTATCACGGGCTTGCTGGCCCAGTTCGATATCGCTCGGAGTTTTCCACAGTTCCCACGGCCCCTGCTACTGCAGCCGACTATATTGACAAGCGAACGGGGAACCAGATTTGGGATCCGGAAAGCGCCGAACCACGTTCCACCTCCCCATTTACCGGATGACCCCCATATTTCCAGTGTTACCCAGGCCGATGCTGTAGGTCGTGGTCCCGTCGGTGAAATTACCGGCCGTCCACGAGACAGTGTCCGCGTCGGTAGACGAAAACGTTCCGTCGTAATGCCACTGCAGCACAGAGGACGGAAGTGTCCCCACCCCGATCGGTACGGGCGAATAGGCTGTTGCTGAAGCTCGCGTGGTGGTGCCGGTGGATCCATTGTAGTAGATCCACTGTCCATAACCCGAGGCGCCCTTATAGCGAGCTCGGAGAAAGCTCGGAGTTGAGAAAAACAGCGTGGCCGAATCCTCTGAAGTCCCGGCATAGGGGCCTTGCCTGCCGCTTTGCAGCGGTAGGGCGTCCGCCCAGACGGTGAACTCGGTTGGGACGCTGGCCCAGCCGTCGGCGATGATGTACTTGACGGCCGAGTTATCCGAGTGATTCGGAAAGCCGGGAGTAGATTCGGTGATGGTCACCTTGCCGTCGGTCGTGTTGGATGCGATCTTGTAGCCGTGCGGAAACCCGACCTTGCCGGTCGTCTCGTCCAGGCTCTCATAGGTGTAGAGGATCTTGTTGGCGTAAACGTTGAGCGTCCAGGTCTGGCTCGAGTCTACCAGGACGGATCCTCCGGGCGTGATCCTTCCAGTCGTCTCCGAGCCTCCCAGTCCACCTACCTGGATCCCGTTTAGGTTAGCCGTATACTCGGCCGTCTCCGGGAATAGATTGTTATCCCCTTGCACCTCCCAGGCCCAGAGTTGTTCTGAATTGGCGTCGGGCCTCACGAGCTGGAAGAAGCCGCCGTTACCCAGATCTTCTCCGGGATCCGTGACGCTAAAGCTGGTCGGGGCGTCAGGCGTGGCGCTCAAGCCGCTTAGGGCAATAGAGGCAACTCCCCCAATCGACCACTGGATCAGCGTGATGGTGGCCGCCGCGGAGTGAGTGGCGGCGGTCGTGCCATATCTCGCCCGCTTAACGGTCCAGGTATCGGTTCCGCCGCCGGCCGTGGATATACTGACAATCTTACATTTCTCGGAGCCGATCAGGAGGATATTGCCATCCTGGAAGTCGTTGGCACCGGTGGGCTCATCTACGACAAAGGAGGTCGCGTCTACATCGGTTACTCCAGTGTTCAGCGTGGTCGTGAGATGCGTTTTGATGTGCTTGACAACGGGACGCTTTGAAATAGGCGAGATGGGAATAGGGATGATGTCAATGGTTTCTTCTGTGGGGTCGTGCGGGATCCCCTCCAGATAGGCGAAGTTCTGAACACCAGCGGTTACCCCATCGTCATCCCGGTCGTATTCCAGAGGCACCTCGGCCGCTTCCACGTACTGGGACTCGGGCTGGTCATCCCTGAGCCAGGCCAGCTTGACGGCTACGGGACTTGATTTGTTCATGTGCTCACTCGAACGAAGGTACAGGCGCTGTGCTCGTTGGTGGCGGTATCCTTCACGTACAAGGTCACCTTGTGGACTCCGGCCCCTGTCAGGGCCAATTGGAAGTTACTGGCTATGAGAATCTTGCTGGCGCCATCGGTGATGGTGTAGGCATCGGACGAATCCCAGTCGTCTTCCGTGCCACCCGAGAGCGTCCCTGCCAGCGTGTCATTCGTGTTGGTTGTGGTCGAGATGGTTGTGACCGTCATCGTCGAGCCATCCGTGTCGTTGTCGACGATATCTCCGACCCTCACTCCGACGTCGACGAAGTTTGTCGTGGTGTCGATGAGGGAAGCGCTGTTGCCGGCTCCGTCGTGAGTCCCCGTCGATATCGTCTCTCGAGTAATGGCGGTCTTGGCCACGGTGCTCGCCCCGGACACTTCGTACTTGATGGTGTCGATGAGGCTAGCGTCTGTGGCAAAGGTGGCATCGCCGAACACCCGCAAGCTTTGGGCTGATATAGCTGTCTTGTTCTTTGCAATCCGTACCGTCGAGATCACATGGACGGTCTGCGTTCTAGTGGCGGCGTCAGAGAACGTGACACGGATATCGTAGCTGCGTGTGTTGCTGAACGCTGAGATCACGACCGAGAAAAACCGCGCCGCCGTCACCAGGTCCGGGTTGCTTCCCACACTTACCGCTGTCCAACTGACGTCCGTCGTCAGCTTGTAGTCGATGGCCGTGATGGTCACACCCGAAGGCGGCACCACTTCGAGCTCCCCGAAAGGGTAGACCCGATCCCCCAGTAAGACGTACTTCGAAGCTCCCGGCTGGACGAAGTGAGTCTCTGCCGGCACCAAGGGAAACTCCCGCGTAGATGCTGGCAGCGGGAAGATTCGGCGACTTGATGGCCGTGGGAAGATTCGGGTCGGCATTAGATGCTATGCTTTCGGTGAACTGCTTTGTGAGGGTGGCCAGTCGTAGTATGTCAACCAGACGCTGGATGCTGCCCTCACGAGCCAGTCAGATCCGGCAACGTCAAAGAGACCTTGACCCTCTCGACCCTTCTCCCGTCTGCGTCGTAATAGCCCGCGTCAGTCAGGCTTTCAATCGGCACCGGGGCCGGTCTCGTGTCGAGTGGGTTCTCGGCCTCTAGTGGAATCTCGACGACTCCAAAGTCTTCCGCTGTGTCTTCATATTGCCAGTCGGCATATGGGATAGCCTCGACCTGAAAGGTAATCCCATCCGGCTGCTCAGTTAGTTTCATAATGCGGACAAGGTTCACCCACGTCGGCAGCATGTCGCTGGCAATCTTACGGATCGTCATCCAGGGCAACCATTTAATGGCGATGTGTATCGGCATGTCGAAGGTGACAGTGCCGTTGCGCCATCCGCCTAGAACATCTCCATGCCGGCGCTTTATGCGGGCCAGGAGCCGGGCGGCTTGGTCGCGGTTGTTCACCAGCGGAAGCCACCTGGAAACCTTTCTCAGATCGCGTCTGGTCTCCCCGTAGTTGTTTCTCAGCGCAGCCTGGCTGGCCTCATTCTTGTCGGCGATTTCCACCTTGCCCCAGATATCCACGAAGTTCACCGAGAACTCGTTGGCGGCATCTGCGATCGGCGTCCACTTCATCGTCGACTGCCCGTTGCGCCGAATCACCGTGGGGTTGGTTCCTTTGTCTGTGATCAGATCTTCGCTGTCGAGCGCGAGCTTCTCGGCTGCGGTCAGTCTTTTCGGAATGACGAAGCGGATCTTGCCCTGGTCTTGGATGAACGTCCCATCGCAGCAATCCAGGATGGCTCCCAGGGCCTTGCGGTGGTCCCCGTCAATGCGGAGCAGGCCATTGGCCGTGAAGCGCCGCGGCCGGTCATTGGGCAGGAGCTCGTAACTATCGCCCGCGGCTGGCATGTTGGCCGAGGGGAAATCCCGGTCTACCCTGATGATGACCACGTTCGTCCCAACGTCGCCAGCCGGCGGGTTGATGATGCCCCCCTCGCCATCATCTTCTTCTGGCTTGATGTCTCTCCACTCGAACACGTCTGCAATAGGATTATTGATGTTCTTTGCCTCTATCTTCAGTCTCCCATCCGTGTAGGCGCTGGCCTTGGTGGAGCTGATTCCTGTAACCGCTATCCAGTTCTTACCGATGGGCCGTGACGTTCGCTCCTGGTCGTCAGGACCAAACAACACGGTATCGCCAGCGAACTTAGACATGGTGCTCTGGGTAGAACCGATCTCTTCCTGACAATAATTTGATTCTGTGATCGCGTTCGTCAGGTCAATCTCGGCGTCATCTTTCCCAGATCCCCAGCGCAGGTTTCGTAGGTACTCATAAGCAAACTGAATCACGTTGGGCCGAGATGTCCAGTCCGTGACCCCGAAATCGTTTTCCTGGGCAGGTGAACCCGGAACAAGCCGCGTCTTGATCCCGTGGATGTTTGCGAGTATTTCGGAGCCGCTACTCTTCCCCCCTTCCGCACTGACCTTCGTGAGAGCGACCGTCAGCCCAGCCAGGGCATACCCATCCCCGTTCGCGTCGTTGAAGCGTTTTGGGTTATTGATATAGGTGTCCAGGTCGGATGAATCGCTTCCGTAGTGGAAGGACTGTCGGGAACCTACGGCCTGCTGTTGCTGCGTTTTGGTCAATTCCCCGCTCGTAATCGCGGATGAATCGTTCACATCATCATCGTCATCCGTTCCCCACGTAGCCTTGGCGGCATCCACCGCCGATGAGACGATGCCCGCAAATACCGGAATGCCATCCACGGAGCTCACGTTGACGTTGTTGCACCGTCCTTCGGACAGGACGTGTAGAGCCAGGCGCTCTGAATCCGATTGGATGATGCCGATATAGTCACTACTCTTCATCCTGACGGAGCCTACCGCAATAGGGATCACCTTATCTTGTAGTCCACTGTTTCCCTGTGCCGTCACTTCGAATGGCTTCTTAATAGACATATCCGCTGCGGGCTTGGCTGAATCGGCCCCTTCAGCCACAGTTTCTATCCCTGTGAAGTATCTGCGGTTGGAGCTGTTCAACTGTGAGTCGGTCTGCTTTCGATTTGCCCCATACAGCCCGCGGTCGATGCAGGCGGCTCGTGTATAGGAGCAGGACGTGAACGCGGGGCCGACGATGAAGGTCTCCGTCGAAGGGGTGAGTGCCGAGTCAACGCCACCCACCGTCCACCCCGAGTCGGAATCGGGATTCTTCTTTACCGTTAGAACCTCTTCAGTCAGAGACTCCACGATGCCCACCAGCTTCTTGGTTTCGACGAACGCATAGTCTCCGGCGACCACACCATCAGTGATGAAGGTCGCCCCCGTCTTCGTCAGCGTCGTTGCAGTACCGCTGGTAGCCGCTCCCGTTGTCGTTGCCTTCGGGAGACCTTTCCCCGCTCTAATGTCGTAAGGACAGTGCCCATTAGGACCATCGGCAAAGAGGTTGTGGCAAGTGACCTTGTAGGTGCGCTGGGCCCGGCCGCTCAGGTCGACAAATCCGAACCGAAGATTGAAACTCGCGACCCGCTCAGTCAGAGACGGCTCACCGCTGATAGTGCCCTTCCAATAGTCGGATATCTGGTTGTTGGGCGGATCCAGCGTGGGGAAGAGCTTATGGCAAGAGATCTTGGCGCCTTGGAAATACACTCCCTTATTCACCATCTTGGTGATTCTCAGTTGAACGTTGTTGAGCACTAGGGTGGTTGCATCCTCCTCAGCACCAACCGGGAAGGGCAGCGAGCCCGAGTCCACGACCAGGGCCTCATAGATGGCCCCATTGGGCGCTTCGAAGGATTTAATATCGGAGGAGTTAGGGGTGTTGGAGTAGCGGCAGGCCCTCAGGATTCCTTGAGATCCCAGGTCGATATCCCATAAATCTATGATGAAAACTCCACGATTCGATTCCAGGTAGGATTCAATCGTTGCATTTAGCGTGCGTGACATCACTACGTGAGCAGGTCAGTGGGTCAGTGTTACACTGAGTGTGATTTGGCTTGTGGGGGCGGCCAACCAGGCTGTGACACCCAACGACACGATGCCGCCCCTGCATCACGTCGAATGGTCTTGGACGAATTCCAGGGTCACGAAATCTGAATACTTGTACTGCTTCTGAATCCAGCGAATGGACGTAAAGTTTATGACCAGGTAGCGTCCCTTGGTGTTATCCACAGCCTGCCCCCTGCTATCCGTTCCGCTGTTGGATGTCTCCCCTGTCCACGTCGTCGTGTCGTCGTTTTCGGTGGTGTTGTAGGCATAGAACGCCGTGTCCCCTTCGTCGATGCGGGCTTGCAGGAAAGCAATCATTCCATCGATGACCGTTCGGATTTCCCGAGAGGCATACGGGAAGCGCATCGTGTGGTGCCCGCGGAACGTCGCAGAACCTTGCTGGCCGTCGCTTTGCGTGTAGGCAGGTTCAGTGATGACGCTGTAGTGGTGCCCCCCGCCCGTGGTTGCACGCACACGGTCCACGTCCCGGGCCATCTCCACTCCAAGGGTGGGCATGTAGGTCCAGGTCGATGGCATCTAGGTCCAGGTGGAAAAGTGTTGCCCTATAGAACTGGCCCTGTGTGCGTGGTAGAAGTAGCGCAGCCTATCTCGGTCCATTTCGACTCGGGGCGTCTCTGTGTTTGGAATCAGGTGCACGCTAACCTTGGGCCCGTCCCCTTCATCCCACCGGATGTTCATGGAAGCGAGAAATTCGCGGTCGTAGTCCGTCAGCTTCACAGGACGCTCCCCTGAAAGGCAGACTGCCCGAACTTCTTCTTGTCTCCGTCAGAAGTGATACTGTAGACACCGCCGGCCGCTCCCACACCGCGCTTCACCAACACACCTTCCGGGACGGTGGAGAACTGCTTTGCAATCGCCTCGGCTATCATCTCTGCATTGCCAGCTCCACCACCGCTACTGCCCAACTGGCTGAGCGGGACAATGGCTTCGGGACCAGCTTCGCCCAACATGAACTCAGTACCACTCGCAGTCATCGCTATTGTAGGTTCGGTGACGATTCCGCCGTGGGCCGCACCAGGCATCCCACCACCTCCTGACCCCGCGGCGGCGGCACTCGCCTTCCCAGTAGCGCCGAGACCAGCGCTGAGAAAACCACCTATACCTGGAATGAACGATAATCCAATACTGAGAATCTTCCCGAAGATCCCTCCGCCTCCTCCACCTCCCAGGCCGCCCATGAGCTTCTGAAAAAGGCCTCCTAATCCCTTGAGATTGAGCCCGAACTGGTCGAGTCCCTTCGTAGCGCCCAGGATTCCCTCAGACCAGGCAAATAGTCCCTCGGTGGCCGGTCTGGCAGCCTCGGTCATGCGGGCGAGCTCGGCGATTGTAGGGTCCATCGCTTCCTTTACTCGGCCCGTCTCGAAATTGATATCCATCTTCGGTCCACCGACGCCAAAATCATTGATGCCTGATGAGAGTCCACTTAGCCCCGCATTCTTGCCGAGTATCTGCTCAAAGCGCTCACCAAACTTTCGTCCAGAGGTGTCCTTATCAAACTGCTCGCCGAAGATTGGGAGTCCTAGCCCCGTTTCCGGCGTTGGCGCCAACGGACCGATAGCCGGCGCAACAGGAGTGTACCGTTCTTTCTGTAATTTCCCGTTAAGAGGGAATTTCTCGGGATACCGAGGATTGGGTTGACGAGGAACCTGGCGCGGCTCAGGCGGAAGGAGGCTGTAGGCCGAGTGCAGCCTGAGCCGCGCGGCGCTGCGCGCCGGGCCCCCCCGGAAGGGGGCCAAAGGCCGTCAGCCGAAGGGTTGAGCCGTCAGAGGTCTGGGACAAGATTCTCTAAATCATTCATCCAAAATGAAAGGAGAATCCAATGGCCCCAGACCTGGAAGACAGAGTACCACGAGAGATCCTAGAGGCGTTGATCCAAGAAGGAACGGAGGCCTTTCGCAAGGTGTTGGAGAAGCTCTTGAACTTGGCCATGGGATTGGAACGGTCGGAGTTTCTGGGAGCCGAGCCCTACGAGAGAACGAGCCAGCGACGGGGCCACGCCAACGGTTACAAGGACAAGAAGATCGCCACGCGTGTGGGAGAGCTCCGACTGAAGATCCCTCAGGTGCGAGGGCTGTCGTTCTACCCTCAATCGCTGGAGAAGGGCTGCCGCTCGGAAAAGGCGCTGAAGTTGGCCATTGCCGAGATGTATGTCATGGGCGTCTCCACGCGCAAGGTCACGGAAATCACCGAGCAGCTGTGTGGCACGGAGATCTCCGCCAGCCAGGTCTCACGGGTCGCCTCCCTGCTGGATGAGGAGCTGGAGAAGTTCCGTAGCCGGCCGCTGAGCGGTGAGTATCCCTTCGTCTACCTGGACGCCCATTACGAGAAAGTCCGTGTCGATGGACGAGTTCAGGACCTGGCCATCCTCAAGGCAGTCGGTGTGCAGGCTTCCGGTCACCGTGAGGTCTTGGGTCTGAGCGCCCGGCTGAGCGAGGCGGAGGTCCACTGGAGAGCGTTTTTTGAGGATCTGGCCGGGCGGGGACTCAAGGGAATGGAGCTCGTCGTCAGTGACGACCACGCGGGACTGAAGGCCGCTCGACGAGCGGTGTTTCCCGCGGTTCCCTGGCAGCGCTGCCAGTTTCATCTGAGCCAGAATGCTCAGCGCTTTGCCCGTCGGCTCCAAGAGCGGGGCCAGATCGGCCAAGCGATGCGGGACATCTTCAACAGCCCCACCCTCGAGGATGCCGAAGCCATGCTCAAACGCAAGATCAAGGCGTTCACCGAAACCAACCAGGCACTGGCCCAGTGGATGGAAGACAACGTGCGCGAGGGGTTGACGGTCTACGCCTTCCCCCGCAGTCTGCACAAGAAGATCCGGACGATTAACGGCGTGGAGAATCTCAACAAACAGATCCGGCGCCGCACTCGAGTGGTGGGAATCTTCCCCCATATCGACTCGGCGTTGCGACTGATCTCAGCCGTGCTGGCGGAGATTCACGACGAGTGGCTCACGGGCCGCTGCTATCTGAACCTGGAGAGCTGGCAAGAAGAGGAGGCATCCTAGAAGAGCGTTTCCCTAAACCCGAGACCCTCAGATCAGCGAGGGTTCTCGGTAAGGGGCAGCCCGCGATCGTGGCTCTGAGGGCTTCTGACAGGGCCTCTTTTCTTGGAGAAGGAGGTGGGGGCGCTGAATCGCTCTCTGCGAGTAGTGCAAGCTGCTCCGGCCTCTCATTTTGATAGATCTGCTGGTTGCCTTAGAGAGATTCACAGCGAGCGGCTCACGGGCCACTGCTTTCTGCACCCGAGAGCCAAGAGAGGAGGATCCTGTCCCACAACCGACCCTGAAATTACAGAAAAATTGTTGCGCTGCCGGCGCAACAATTCCCTGGATATCCCCCGTCGACCCCAGAGCCGCATCAACTGCTGCCTTCAGCTTGCCTTTGACGCCCTTCGAGAAACCACTGGCGAACTTGTCACCTGTGGCCTCTCCGGCACCAGCGGGATCGGTCTTTGTGGGGTCCATTCCGGTAATGATTCGGTTCATGACATCGCCGCTGGCCTTCGTCATTCCAAAGACAGACGTTTGTAGCTTCTTCAGCTGGTCGTCCCATTGCTTCGTGACTTTCTCTGAGCGAGCGATCTCAGCATTCAACTCCGCCGTTCCAGCATTCAGCTTCCCCATGGCGGTGTCGATTCCGCCGAAGGTAGCTGCGTCAATCCCAGGTATTTGAGATATCGTTGCCAGCGCGCTGCGAGTCGAGTCTGTAACCGTCTTCACACCCTTTAGGAAGTCCGCTATTGCCTGGTTTACAACGCTACCCAGTGCCAAGAAGGCTTGTAGCGGCATCGAAGCGGCATCCGCCAATCTGCGGGATGCTCCCTCGGCACCCTTTGCTCCGCCTTCGATATCTTGGAACCCGGAAGCCACTCCAGCGGCGACATTCACCATCTGCTCAGCAACACCTAAGAGATGCTCGAAAACGGGAAGCAGAGCTATACCAATCTTCGTCGTTAGTTCTTCCACTCGGGTCTGCAGAATCCGCATCTTGTTTGCAGGGCTGTCGAGCGTTCGTGCAAGGTCCCCCTGGGCGTTCTTGGTCTGTTCGGTAATCGCCAGCCACCGGGCCTGAACCTTTTGAGTCTGGGTCATCTTCTCGCCCTGCTTGATGATCCCAGCACGCATCGCCGCCATCTTGACCGTTGTCTCATCGACAAGAATACCCAGTCGTTTGAGCGGTTCTGCCTCGCCCGTAATACCAGCCTGAAGCTTCGCAAAGGCGTCTGCCGGATCCAGGTTGAAGAAGCTAGCCATGTCGTTGGCGAGTTGGCTGATTCCAGTCGCCATACTGAAGGCGCTCTCTTTCCCGAGACCCATCGAGGAAGTCATTTGAAAGATGACGCCGACGTTCTTCCTCAGTTCGAACTCATTCAGGCCCAGGGCCTTTGAGGTGGTCTGCGACCACTCTCGGGCGGCGTCCGCCATTTTCCCCATCGAGACGGTGAACAGGTTCTCTGACTCCACCGCATCCATACCCAGCTGAATGGCCTTCTTACCAAGCAGGGCAATCCCCCCGACGGCAACGGCGCTCGCAGCGATTCCCAGACCCTTGAGTGCATTGCCCCAGCGTCCCAGCGCCTTGCTCGCTCGGCCCGAGGCGTGCTGAGCCTCGTCGCCTGCATCCCGCAGTTGACCCTCGACCTTTCTCAGGGCAGAGAGGGCCTGTTGCACATCGGCACGCAGTTGAAACTTAACTTCCGCCATTTCTAAACTCGATTGGGATAAAGTCGTTCGTTCGCTTCGACGGGGATCCCTTCCCGCGCAAGGCGTTGTAGACGAGAGCGCTCAGTTGTGCGGTCCCAAGCATAGTCACGTACTGTTCTTGCGCCCACCGTACACACAGAGCGTCGTACTGGCGCCAGGTCAGCCGCCAGAACTGCTCGCTCTCGAGACGCAGGTTGTAGACGGCATGAGACCAATGCCTCAGCCAGTTGACTCGACTGCTGCTAAAGGGCGCTCTGTCGGCGCCTCCACTGTTTCGTTCTTTTGCTCAGGAAGGGAGGCTGTCACCGCTTCGGAGATTGATTCCATCAGCGTGATAATCTTCCCCGGGTGGATCATGGATCCAATCTGGTCAATCGTAAGTGTGTCGTCCTCATGAACTAGACCCGCCCATAGAACAACGCGGAGGTCCGAGGCTGTCAAGCCATCCCCTAGCAGCTTGAAATAGTTCTTCCCGGTATGCTCTTCGATCTGGCACGCCGCATTCAGGTCGAACTTCAGGTGCCGTGTCCGATCCAGTTCAATCTCGACGGCGGGAGCCAGATTTGCTTCTGTGTCCATTCCTACGACTCCGCTCTGGTCAGGGCGCTGTTGGCCCGGATTTCCAAGGCCATCTGCTGACCTTCTCCCATGGCACCCGAAATAGGGGCCCAGGAGGCCACCCAAATGGTTCCGGTGTACTTGGGGTTGCCGGCAGCCACGGCGGCAGTGCTTCTCCTCAGCTCCAAGGCGCCCGTTACTCCCTTGTTCGTCCACATCAGGGCGCCGATTACCGCTGTCCAGAAGACATTGATTGTTGCGGTCCAGACTTCCAGGCCAGGGACTGAAACCCTGGTCGTGTCTCCGCTGACGGTAGCGTCGACCTCCTCAAGCGAGAACGGAAGCTCGATTGATGGGACCTGCGAAGAGATATCTGTCGAAAAGATATCGCAGAATGGCTTGGTGATGACAGAAACGGTTGCTGGCATTGGCTTTTTCCTCCAGAAATGAAAAGGCCCGCCGAAGCGGGCCACACTCACACAAGATTGTTTGTGTCTTCAGAAACTTTCCTTCTACTGAATCCCAACGGTTACGATGACGGTGAATGACGGCCCGGTTCCGCCGATCGTCCAGCCCACCCTCCACCAGTCGTCGGTGATGGGTCCGGCCACGGCAGTCGCGTACTGGGCTCCAACCGCAACCTCCTGGGTGAAGGTGATACGGGTAACGCCGGAAGTTATGCCGCTGTTGTCGTCACTCTCGACAATCATGTCAAGCGTCGGCGTCGTTCCCGATGCTGCTACCACGTGCATTGCTGCGTACAGGCTCTCAGCTGACGCCACCGCCCCGAGTTGGCGAGCTGTCCCGTTTCCCGTCGCGGTTTTCGCCGAACGGGCATCGGTCATGATGGTCCCACGGACCAGGCCGACTGAATTGCTCGGTCCTACTCGAAACTCAAAGCCCGGGAGCTCACCCATGTTGATGCTTTGGTCGTACTGGTAGCCGCTCGCATTCAAGAAGTACCCAACCTCGCCGTCGGCTGCCGTCTGTGGGCTTGACGTGCACACCACGCCACTATCCCCGGCTCGGGCTTTGAGCACTGCATCGGCGCCGGTGGCCCCCTCTGATATGTAGCCCTCGTGTACGAGCGATACCGTCTGAAGGCCAGGAACTGAGACACGGGCGGTGTCGTTTGAGACAATCGCGTCGACCTCCTCGTAGCCGACGGATAGCTCTTGCTGAAACACCACACCGGATAGGTCGAACCCATCTACATAGAGTCTGCGGTCTTTGACGACGTTGACAGTTGCCGGCATGATTTATTTCCCGCCTCTCTTTTTCTTGGGCTCTCCTAGGACTCCCCGGCGATACCAGGAGTCGATGACCTTCTGACTGATTCCCGTCACCTCAGCGCCTGGGGCGAACGCTTTACCTTCAGCCCGCAACGGGAAGTGATGAGTGTTGATCAGCTTCTCGGGTGTCTTCTTCGCCATGATTCCCCTTGAAGAATGTGTTGCATTTCTGGCACATCCAACTACCCTCTCGTGTTCCTTCGACCACCGCCCAGAGTTCCGGTGGTGCCCCGCACTCGGGACAGGCTTTCACTTCGGGCTCTTCCGCGTCTTCTCCCAGAAACACTTTCAGTGCCGCGTCGATACTGTTGCGAGTCAGCACCAGCTGCTCGATGAAGATAGCTTTCAGTTCATCGCTCACGTCACGTCCTTGACGACTTGATAGTTCTGGCTCACATAAGAACGCATCGTCAGGCTGCTTGTCGTCGACTTGTCCCGCTTCATCAGCCTAGCTGTATCCAGGGCGTAGATGTAGTGATAGACAACGCTGTTCAGAGTCCCTGAGTAATGGTCCAGCTTCTTGAAGATATTATTCAGGGTCGTCCTGGCCGTCGCCTTGCTGATGTTCCGCACAACGATTTGGAAGCGAGGTCTCTCAGCAAGCGCCTCGCCTGGATTCGATGCGCTTGCTCTGAGGCTTTGCCGTCCTGGGTATTCATTGACAATCACACAGTTATCTGGGGTTTCGGGTTCGTTACTGAGGAAAATATCCGTTCCCACGGTTCCGAAGCCCTCGTCGACCAGACGCTGACCGATATCATCCTCGAGCACTTTAGAACCTCTCCGAAGGCAAAGTCTTCCACACCTTGGTGACCGCCAGTTTCATCCTTCGGCGAATCATCTCCATCTCCTCGATGACTGAGGTCTCCAGAAACTTGGCCTCTCCCTGGGGATGATTCACGCTCAGGTCCTCATGGACGATGTGCGCGTACCAGGCATCGTCGTCCCCCGCTGAGACCACCACTCCTACTGAGCCTCGTTTGACGACTGCACGCCCCACGCGGTGGCTTTCAATCAACCTACGAAACTGAATAGGCGTGCGCTTCTTTGAGTTCTCGATGATGCGCTTGCCGGCCTTCTCAAGCACGGACTTGGCCACTTCGCGGCGAAGCCGATTCGGAAGCGACCGCATCCGCGAGGGCATGGCAAGTGCATTGTGGATGATCGATAGTTTCACAGGTTCTCCGTGCAGAGCAGTTCCATCTCGATATCGCGCTCTTCGGTGTTGGGGGCCGCATGAATGTCAAAGGTCCGGGACCCCCAGGTGATTCGCATGGTCGGCAGCACCCCAGACAAGTAGCGGATCCGGACCCGGTGCGCCACCTGGTGGCTCTCCTCTTGAGACGCATCCTTGGCCATGAAGTACTCCTTGCCGCGAATCGGCTCGACTGAGGCCCACACGGTGGCAAAGGTCGTCCAGCCTGTGATTTCATATCCGTAGCCATCACTCGAGGTGGTCGACTGTTCGATGACGACCTGGTGGCGTAGATCACCAGCGCGAAGTGGTCTAGCCATACTGGTACACCCGGTCGCTGCTCAGCAGCGCCTCCACGCCCAGCGGCAACGCCATGGCCGTGGTCCCTACTACTACCGCCTCGCGGTTGAGCCAGTAGTGGTTGATCAACAGTAGGATCGCCCGCTCGACGTCTGGGGGCAGCAGCCCCACATACACCTGGCCGACTGAGTCGGCGTTGAGACTTATAAACCCGCCTCCCACCGTAGCCTCCAGCTGTATATCGGAGCCAGACACCCCCACCACGAAATAGTCCGTCAGTAGCGCCAGGGCGGTGTCCACTGCCTTCGTGGCCCCGCCCGAGACAGATAGCCGAACCTTGTCGCCATTGGTGAACGTGCGACCAGCCACCGTTAGGGTATCGTCCCCCGAGGACACGCTGGTCACCGGCGCCAGGTACCCGGCCACCAGCTCCACGGTGACGGGGTTGATAATCTCGCGCACGTCCGGCCACGATTCGCTGTAGGCCAGGGCTACCCTTCCCTTGCGGCTAGACGTGTCCACAATGTAGTTGCTGGCGGCCAGTGTCTGCGTGGCCCCGGCAGTGTCCACGTAGGTGATAGAGGACACCGACACCAGGGGGGTGACGGGAATATTCAACCAGGCGTCATCGTCGCCAGGGAAGTCTTCCAGCACCAGTTCGAACGTCCGGCACACCAGGGCGCTATCACGCGTCACTTCTGCCACCTGCACCGCTGCGGCCAGCATGCCTTCAATGTCCAGGTCCGAATCTGTCCCGGTTTCCCGTAGGTTCAGCTTTACCTGGTCCAGGTGCAGCGGAAGCGCTACTGGCTCAGTTGTAACTTTCAGGCCCATTCAGCTACCCCGTCCTGTGCGTAATATGGGGACCTACCGGGTGCCAGTGGCGGTGCGGTATGGCTACCCCGCTAGCACCAGGCGGCCCCCAACCCTTCGGAATTACCGGCGCCTTTTCTTTCGACTGCGGGGCGCCTTTGGCTTCGGCTGCTTTGGTGCGGCTGTTGCCGTTTCTGCGCCTTCTGCAGTGTCAGCTGTCGCGGTTTCGGCTTCCTGCTGCCCTTCTGCGTCAGCGTCCGCTTTGGCTTCGTCGGCTTCCACTTTCAGCCTTTCCGCTTCGGCAGCTTCCGCTTCGGCCTTCAGCGCCGCCGCCTCTGCTGCCTCTGCCCTGACCGCTTCCGCCTCTCCTTTCAGTTCCCACGCTTCGTCTGCCGCCTGCTCGGCAGCTGACCAGTAGGCGGCCCCACCGGCAACGAACCCGGCCCCTGCGTCGTCCCGATAGGTTGCCCCTGTGGCTTTGACTCCAGCAGGACCAGCGGCCGTTTTGGTCATCGTATACTGTCTTCCCATTTTCCTTTCCCCCTACCCGGGTGGGTCAGTCCAAGATGACTTGGAAGGACCCCGTTTTCACATTTCCACCATTTGCGACCACTAGCTTGATGCGCTCGTTGGCCGCGTATATGGGTGCCTCTACTGGCTCACCGCCCGCCGCATATAGCGACGCCACCCCAACGGTGCTGTGGGTGGGCTGCCGTGGGACAACCGTCGCGGACGCGTCCACGTTTAGTTCTACCCACAGGTTCTGCAGCGAGTCTTCAGTGGTCACGGTGAAGTCCACACCGTTATCGAAGTCTGTTTTGGTGTAGATAATCGCGTTGATTCGACCAGTGACCACCGGCGTATAGACGGTCGCATCCCCGCCACTGTCGGTGGTCGCTGGCACTACTAGCCGTTGTGCGAATGACATTAGGCCACCCGCAGGCCAAGCACGTACACGCTGCAGGCCGTGTTGTTGGCCGACGATTTAACCATGGCGACCCGAAGCGTTCCCGCTGCGGCAATTTCGTGCTGCGCGTCGTCAATCGTTGCGGCGCGAACTATGATTTTGTCCGCAACATTAATGTCTAGCGCATCGGTCACAGCTGTGGCGCTGTTCTTGACGGTGATGGTGTCCGATGCCCCGCCAGCGCCGCCCGTCTTGACCAGCCAGACTTCAAGGATTCGGGTTTTGTGGGTTAGGGTCACGTCTGTGTCGGCGGTTACCCCATCGGCTATGTCTACCCGGTGGACCACAGGAATTCCGCCAATCACGTTGGCGTCAGCTACCAGTGCCACCTGTGTGCCCACCAAGATGGCGGCCGCTATCTTGGCGGCCGTTACGGCCAGCGCGTTGAGTTTCGCCGTTGTGACGGCGTTGGTTGCCAGGTCTGCGGCGGCGATCTCACCGGCCGCGAAAGTTATTAGCCCGGTGGCCGCCGAAAGGTCGACCGACCCGCCAGACTCCACTTCAAGCACGCCGCCACTGGCTACCTTTAACCTGTCGCCCCCTTGTTCCTTGTAGACCTTTGGTTGGTATGTCGCGTCCACTGCCATTGTCTTTGCCCCCGTTGGTTGCAGCCGGGGGTGACCAGACAGCCACCCCCGGCCTAGCTAGTGCCCGTCCGTAAACCGGGGTTTTCAGAACTGTAATGTGTTGAATCGTAACTAGTTATTGTACCTCAGACCGCTGACAGAGCGGCTCGACCCAGCCCGATCCAGAGCCCGGACCCCCGGGGGAGGGCGCTTCCCTTAACAGTCTCGGAATTTCGATAGCGAAGCGAAGCGAGCTGTAATAGTCAAATCATGACAGCTAAGACCTGTGATCGAGTCAGCAAGAGATTGGGAGGGACCTTTGTCTGTGGTTCGATCCCAAGCAGTTGCGCGATCATACGGGGTGGTCCGAATAAAAGGCACCAAAGCTCCATCGGATGGCCACATCGCGGGCAAGAAAGAGGCTTCCTGTCCCCCGCTGCCTGGCGCCTCTGCTCCCACGTCTGGGGCTTGGAACGGCGTTTTTTCCTCTGGGCTAAAAGTTGACGAGCCCTCTTCAGGAGCTTGGTGCGTTTGATGTTCGAGAATAACCCATAGTGACGGACTTGTCGAAACCCGACCTCCGGCAGGTGTTGAACCAAACGGTCAATGAAGGTCAACACGGGGAGTTTTCGGACTCGGATCTTCCGGTCCTGATGATAGTCCTTGAAACGAAAGGTCACGTGGCCCTGAGCGAACTTGATAATGCGCCCTTCGGCAATCACGGGCCGCTTGGTATAACGGCAGGCGTAACGGACGGCTTGGTCGGCACTTTTCAACGACGGACCGATGAGGATATGCCAGCGCTTCTTGCGAATGTGCCCCAAGAGCTTGTCCACCTCGATCCGGCGTCGGGGGTCGCTTCGAAGCCGGCGACGCACCAGGGGCTGGGACTGGTGAGCGCGGCGCACTCCGTGGAGGACGTTCAACTTCCACTCCGTAGCCAGCAGGGGGGCCGGGACGAGATAGCGTTGGGGGGCGGCCTGCCAGCGATCGCCGGCGCCGTTGAGCCCTCCGGCGGTGACGATCATATGGAGATGGGGGTTCCATTTGAGGTCGGACCCGAAGGTGTGCAAGACGATGATCAGGCCTGGCAAGTAGCGCCGGCTTGGACGTCTGGCCGCCAGCCAGGGCTGGCTCTTGCGCCCTCGTGGGGTGGGTCCCTGCCCGCTGAGACTCAAGACAGCATCCGCGGCGGCTCGAAACAACACGTTGAGCAGGACCCGACGGTTGTCCTGGATCACCAGCCGCAGCTCCCACGGCAGGGTGAAGACCAAGTGCCGATAGGGCACCTCCAGGAGATCCGAGAGGAGCTCGTCGCACCACTGGTCGGTGCGGACCTTCCCGCAGCTGGAACAGAAGACCGATTTGCAGCTGTGGGGTACGACCTTGACGGTAGGACAGTTGGAGCACCCAAACAAATGCAGCCCCAGTTTCGCGGTCCGGCACGACAGCATCCGGGAGACATGGTGGTGGACTGCCCGCCGCACCTGTCCCCCTTTCCAGGCGATGTAGCGCTGGAAGTTGTTGCTCGTCAAGAGGATCTCCGCGATGGCGATCGGACCGCCCCACCGGCTCATGGGCAGCGATGCTCCTCTCCACCAGCAAGCGTGTCAAGTAGCCTCCCTTTCCGTCCTCGGCTGCCACGTCCCAAAACTACCTTTTACGGCCAGGGGCCGTCGGCACGTAGTGCCTACTCTAAAATGCGCTGATTCGGTGCATACTTCTCCCCGCGTTGGAGCCAGAAACAATAGCGTCAGCCCGAACGGGCTAGGACAGGAGTCGGGCGAGGACGACCAGGTTATAGGTCAGGACGCTGCATGGACGTAGCTTTGAAAGTGAGGCCAGCCTTTCCAGCTACAGCGGTGCAGCCCGAAGGTGTGCTTGAGGGTCCCAATGCACCCCTCGATCCCGGCCCGGAAGCGTTTGAGCTGTTTGTAGACCCAACTGGAACGCACCATGCTCTCGACCGTCAACCCACACTTTTTGGAAAAGGCCACATCCTGCACCCCCTGTTCTTTGGCCCAGCGCAGGTTGGCCGCCGAGGCAAAACCGCCATCCCAGGCGCTCTGGCGCGGGACCTTCCCGTACAGCTGTCGATGACGCTCTAAGAAGGGTTGCACATAGTTGCTATCGGCCGGATTCCCCCGTTCCACCACACAATCCAGGATCAGCGACGAGGCGCCCGTGCTGACAAACACCTTGTGGCCGAAGACCGTTTCCCGAGGGCTCTTCTTGATAATATCGGTGTGCTCTTCGAAGAGGGAACAGATCTTGTCCTGGGCCGCGACGGCCTCGCCCGAAAGGACCCGTCGTTGAGTCTGCTCGATGACTTTGTGCAACAGCTCCAGATAGTGGGCCAGTTGCGCCGCCCCGGCCAGACTGAGGGGATCGCTCCACTGTGCCGACGCGGCCAGCGCCTGCTCGGCATAGTGGGCCGTCTTGGACGCCACTTTGATCAGATCGCGGTAACTGTCCAGGCGCTTCTTGCCGCGGCGGTTGCGGATGTTCAGGACGCGCCGCTTGGCCCGCCGCGTGTGATCGACGAAGCCGATCCCTTCCCAGTCCCGCAGCCGCCCCAGCCACCGGGTGACGACTCGAATGCCGTCGTACAACAGCTCACTGTCGAGCGGATAGTGGACGTTGGTCTGGACCGCCGTGGCATCGACCCGAATCCGTTGGCCTTTTTCCAGACCCCGAGCCTGCGCCCAGCGCACCAAGTGGTCGTTGATCGCCTTCCATGTCCCCGGCTCAATCTTCCCCAGGTTCTCCGCCAGGGTGGCTTTGCTGATCGACGCCCCATAGGGCAAGCGACAGAACCTCTGACAGCTTTGCGAATCCACCAGATGAAACTCCAGCTTGCGATAGCTGAACTGATGCAGCTGTTTGATGACGGCACAACGCAGCACCTGCTCGGCCGTCAAACCGGGGGCGCCGACACTGGAATCGACCCTGTCAGAGAGATCTTGTACTATCAGCTCCAGCGTCTGGGGATTGTCGTCCAGGATGCGCGAGATCACCTTCAATTCATTGGCCAGCTGGTGATCGGGCCATGGTGGGGAAAGAGGGCGTTGTTTTTCACGTGTTTTACGCATCTTCGAACTCCTCAAATCGTCGTAAGTCGTTTCAGTTTAGTTGTTTGCACCAATAGACTAGCAAACGACCCTGACAATTTCGGAGCTTGAAAAAGCCCTCTTTCCTCTTCCTTATCAATTACTTACACATTTCCGGACGGGCACTAGCTACTCAAAGCACGGTTGTTGGTTCGGGTCGGGCCCTATGCCGTTCCCTCGATTGGTGACACGTGCAGTTCGCCGCCGCCAATGCCGGTGCCGTGGGTCGGCACCAGCTTGCGGGACCCATACTGTATGTATGTGGCGTCTGTCACGACGGCGTTCTGGGTGGCCCTGTCGACCACCAGGCGCACGTAGCGTTCCTCTGGCCGGTACAGGTCCAACCAGAAAATCTTGTCATCGTCACTGTCGGCAATGGTCTGGCCTGTCCCCAGAAGGTCGGCCGCGTCCGACAGGCCGGAGTCCGCCCCCTGTTGCGCCTTGATTGACGTCACAGCGCTGGCGGTGATTGCCCCGAAGGTCACCTTTATCAGGACACCTTCGAAGCCGGACATATCCAGCGTGGCGCCGTTTATGTCGCTAGTAGCTGCCATCCCCGCTGTCGGGGTAATGGCTTGGGTCAGTTTCACGTGGTTGCTTAGGTTCACTTTCTTAACCTCCGTCTATGGTTCCTTGTGTTTTCGCGTTGCTTGGAAGACAGACCCCAACTAGGCCAGCGTCACACGTACAAACGCTTCTTCCAGCACCGGCATGCCGTCCACTTCCATGTCCCCAATAAACCCAGTCTGCCGGGTTTCGGCGTACAGTTCGTCGACGCGCTGGACCACCATGGCAAGGCTGGTGGCTATCCAGTAGTACCGGAAATTTCCGATTAGGCCGACGTACAGCCCGGTGGTAAACGTGTTGGGCGCGTACTCGGACATGACAAAGGGCACTTCCAGAATGCTGTCGGGCCTGTCGCCGACCAGCCCGGCCTGCCACAGGTAGTTGCCTTCCCCGTCCTTCAGCTTCCGAATTTCCTTGATGGCGTCGCGGTGAAACACCCAGCGGGCGTCATTCATGTAGGCCGCCTTGATGGCATATTTGGCTTCAATCAAGCCATCCGCCCCAATTGCCGTGGTGCTGTTTCCGGTGCTGACGTCCTGGCCCGTGCTGATACCCTGCGCGGACGCAGTGAACACACCCAGGGGTTGCCCGGCGCCGTTGCCTGTCAGGAATCCCTTTTCCTCTGTGATGGCGAACTTGTAGCCCAGGCTGTCCTGTACCAGTTCCACCACGTCAAACGGGGACCCAGGACCGGCCACGCGCAGCATTTTGTTGGACACCTTCACGGACTTGACGCTGGGGTGTGGGTGTAATTCACGCATCGACAGGTCCATAGCCGTGTCTTCGTCCACGGCCTTGACTTCCGTCGACCACGTGGCGTCTTCCGTCTCGTTGGCCAACTCTGGGGCACCCAGGCTGTCGGCTGTCGGCACGTCAAAGTTGCGCGCCAGGTCCCGAATAAACACCTGGTCCTTCAGTTTGCGTATCAGTTCCGACACCCAAACCATGGGCGCTAGGACGCCGCCCCCGGTGTCACTGTCAGCCTGCAGGGCGCGCTGTTCCAGTTCCCCGATTCGGCCGCCGCCCTTTCCGGCTGTCAGGAACTGGCCGAACGCCCGGCGCTGCAGCTGTTCTACCGCCTTGCGGTCGTCGTCGCGCAGTTCGTCCATGCCCCCGTCTGTAGCTTCCAGCATGTCCAACAGCTTGCGCATTTCAGCGTCCTTGTCGGGCGGGTTGGCGTTGCGCGGTTCCCCGTTGTCGTCTGGCGGGTTCAGGCCGCCGCCAGACTGGGTAAACAGTCCGTCCAGGCTATCCTGTCGCTGCCTCAGTTCCACGACTTGCCGGACGTCATCCTGGGCAGTGTCCAGCCGTCCCCATTCTGTCCTCTCTTCGGCTGTTATTTCCCTTTTTTCGGTGTCCGCTTTGTCGACTATGGCACGCATCTGCGTGACTAGCTGGCCCCTGTTCTGTTGAATTTCAGCGATAGTTGGCAATATCTTGCCCTCCAGTTGTCTTTGGTCGTTCTTGTTTGACCTGTGCCCCGCGCCTACTGTGGCAGCAGACCGGCCAGGTATTCCCGTTTCTGCGCCAGTTCTTCCGCCCACCCTGGTGGGGGGTTGCCCTGGCCGCCGTCGCCCCCTGGGGCGCCTGCGTTTCTTCCGTCCGGCTGCCCACGGCTGCCGGTGTCATTGTCGTCGGTGTCGGCTGCCTTCAGCAGCTGCGCCAGCCCTTCCACGGCCTGGGTCAGTGCCCGCAGTTCGTCGGCTTCCAGTTCCTGCCCCTGCCCCAGGCTGCGCAGGGCTTCTTGTATGCCGTCATAGTCCACGCCCTTGACCCCTAGCAGGGCCCGCAGGGAAACGTCTGTCTGTGGGTAAGCGGGAAACGTCACAGGCGACACTTCGAAGACTTTGGCCCGCGAAATGGTCCGCAGCATGTAGCTGCGCTTTTTCGCTTCGTTCCAGTGTTCGGTCCACTTGTCCCCGCCGGGTACTACCCGGAAACGAAAGGACGTCTGGGTGACGTCGCCGCGTTCCAGGTTCACCATTAGGTCCCTGGCGTAGGTCGTGTCTGGCGGGTCAATTTCGAAGGCCAGCCCACGTTCGTCTTCGTTCAGCTTCAGGGTGTCCGAAAAGCTGCTGCCGCGCAGGTGTTTGCGCCCCAGAATGTGGTCGTCATTGTGGTTTTTCAAGGCCCGTATATCATCCTGGCGCAGCGACTGCTTGAAGGTGCCGGGCAAGATGACTTCGCGGAATCCAAAGATTTCTTCGGATTCCTTGTTGAACACGGCAGCGTGCCCCACAATCTTGCGGGTTTCGTCGTCGCCTTCTGGGGTATCGGCCCGCAGTTCGGAATCAAAAGAGCGCTTTTCAAGGGTGCTGCCTGGCTTCATCTGTTCGTCCTTTCCCTAGCGGCCCACCAACATGCACTTGCAGCCGGTGTGTAGCCTGGGGTGCCTTACCGTCGTTTTCACCGTTAGCGGCATGGTGACCCCGTCCTGGGGGTCAACCGTCCCGCCCTTGTTCACGAAACTCTGGCTGTGGCCGACGACGCGACCGTGTAGCTTTGCGCAGACCGGGCAGGACCCGCCGATGCGCCGCCATTCGATTTTCTTGTTGGTGCGCCTGAAGGTCTCCCGTGCCATGGCCCCTTCCAGCTGGACCACTTCCCGGTCCGCTACCTTGCCTGCCCTGGTGTCGTCCCATTCGCCCAGGCGGCCCCTGACAGCGGCCGCCAGGTCCCCGGTGGACGTGTCCGTTACCAGCTTTTTCAACTGGTTGCGGCTGGATCGAATATGCCGGACCGTCAGCGCTTCACGGTACTGGTTGCTCTAGTCGTCAAACTGGCTGTCAAAGTCCAGGGCCTCCCCGACTTCGTCGGCCACCAGGGACAGGGCCGACTGGGCGTAGGTCTGAACGGACGCGCCCATAATTTCGCTGGCTGTTGGGCCGAAGTCCTTGTAATAGTTTTCCACGGCTTCTTCAAAGCTGCCCGCGTCCCGGCCGCCCAGAGTATTGTCGACAATAGCCCGCAGCGCCAGGACTTCGCGCCGTACCAGGCGGCCCGCAGCGTCGGCGAACATGCCGTGGTGGATGCCCCTATGCCGCAGCCTGCTTTGCCCGACGTCGGCCCGTAGTTCGGGCGCGGACCGGACACCAGGGCCACCCCCCGCACCGCCAGACTCTGGAAGCGGCAAAGGGTCACCGTTTTCGTCGAATACCCGGCTGGCCGGGTCCATGTTCTTAGGTATCCAGACCTGGTCACCACCCTGGCCCGCAGCCAGCGGGTTTTCGTCTTCCAGTTCCCTGATTTCGTCGGGCGTCTTCAGTCCCCACTGCCGGGCTACCCGGTAGACTTCATAGCGTGTCTTTAGGTCACCCCTCAGTAACCCGTCCACGTTGAACTTGAAACTGTACAGCTGCCGTTCCTGGGTGGTCAGCAGGTCCCGCCGCATGGCCTGTTCCCACAGAACGAACCAGGGGCGCATGGTGTAAATGAGGTTCATCCGGTAAATGGGGAGGTGCCGCCAGTCAAAGGCAGGCCGTGGAAACTGCCGCACTATGCAAACCGTGGAAAAACAACTAGTTCTGGAGGAGAACTGGCAAGTGCTCGCAGTTGTTTTTCCACCGTTCGCACAGCACTTGGAAAACTCCGTATCACGGGCTTGCTGGCCCAGTTCGATGTCGCTCGGAGTTTTCCACAGTTCCCACGGCCTCTGCTACTGCAGCCGACTATATTGACAAGCGAACGGGGAACCAGATTTGGGATCCGGAAAGCGCCGAACCACGTTCCCACCTCCCCATTTACCGGATGACCCGTAAATGACCCATTCAAGGCTTTGCTGTTCGATGTTGTTGTTGGTCGACCGGCTTAGTTCCTTCAGCAGGTGCAAGGGCACGTTGAACAACCGGGCCACGTCCGCAATGGCAAAGTTTCGGCTGGCCAGCAGCTGCGCCTGTTGCGGGTTGATTCCCAGCTGTTGCCATTCCAGGCCCGCTTCCAATACAGCAAAGCGGTGCGCCTGGGTCACGCCCCTGTGGACGTCTTCTAGCGACTTCCTAATGCTGTCCCGTTGTTCAGTCCGCAGCGTCCCTGGGTGCGTGAATATACCGCCCAGGGTGGACCCGTTCGAAAAAAACCGGTTGCTGAATTCCTGCACTGCAATGGCATGGCCCAGGGCTTCCAGGCCGACGTCCAGCGGACCGATACCCCGCAGCCCGTGCGTCTGTAGCGTGCGCACGTGAAACACCGATTCCTTCGGCAGCTTTTCGGTGCGGCCGTTGGGGAAAGTGAAGTCATAGACTACCCGCCCGGAAATCCGGCGCGGCCTTACCCTGTCAGGGTGGAAGGGCACCAGCTGGGTTATTCGTCCCAGGTCGGACCGTTCAATGAAGCTGTAGGCGTTCCCGCGCATGGCCAAGTGCCCCATCATCATTGCGCGCCATTCAGTGCTGGTCTGTTCGCTGTTTGCCTGGTGGTGCAGCAGTTCCCACAGGTAGTAATCCTTGGCCTTTTCCGTCGTGGCCGGTCCAGTGTGCCGCAGCGTGTTTAGCGGCACGGTTGAATGGGTTTCAGACAGCAGCCGGACGGCGTTATAGACAGCCGTCACTTTCATGCTGGTGTCCTCTGTGACGTCGACACCGGCAGTGGACCGGTTGCCCAGCCAGCCCCTGATAAACTTGGCGTCCGGGTTCGAAGGGTGAAACCGTGATTCCACTATGTCCCGCTTCAACGTCGCTAGAAATCCCGCCATCAACCAGCCCCCGCTTGCCTATAGGCCAGGGCCACTAGAGCTATGCCTGTGAGAATGACGGCGGCGGGCAGGTACACCATGCCTACGCCAAAAATCACCAGGACGGCCCCTACCACGCCGACACAGTCCCAGAACTCCTGCTGTAGTTGGTCCGCCCACCATTTGCTAGCCGCTTCTGTCAGCAGCTTGGCCTGGACCGTCGACCAGGTGGCCTTCATACCACCATGATTCCCGGCATACTTCCGCCCATGTCGTCCACGTCCGAGCGCAGGCACACACCCATGGCTTCCAGCCCAGCCACGATTCCATCAATTCTTTTTCTGGACTTCAGCCGGTTGGGCTTCACGGGGCGGTAGCCGTCAATGGTGGCGTCGTGTTTCATGGCCAGACAGTCCGCGTTCCAGCGCAGCACCGGGTGGGCCCCGTGGGTCACGCATTCATCGGCCAGGGCCGCGTCTAGTTCGTTCCAGGGTTCGGTATAGTTGACATAGGTCTGGCGGAATTCCACCACCTTGTATCCCCTGGCCACGAACTGCTGCCCCAGCTGGCCAGCAAACATGGGGTCCAGGGCAATGGAACCAATCCGTATGCCCAGCTTCTGGTCCAGTTCTTCCGTCACGTAGTTGCGCACCGCGTCGTAGGACACCGTGTTGCCCGGCGTGGTCCGCATGTGGCCGCCTTCAATCCACCCCTTGTAGCGCTGGGTTTCAATGTTGGGGCGGTCCACCAGGCTGTCTTCAGGGACCCAGTACATGGGCAGCCAGTACCATTGGCCGTTCCCGTCCCGCCAGACGCACATGACCGACGTCATGTCGCGGCGCGTGGATAAATCAATACCCACGAAGGCGTCCAGGCTGTCCCGCAGCTGCGGGACGTCCAGCGGTTGGCTGCCCAGGTCCCAAGTTTCCATGTCAATGGCGCGTTCTGCCTGGCCTGTCCACTGGTTCAACCGAAACCGCTTGAATGAGTTTTGTGCCTCTGGGCGCCGCTTGCATCGGTCGCACCAGCGCTGTGTGTCTTCAACCGACAGGAAGTCGCCCATGGCCGGGTTGACCGCGTGCCACACGTCCGGGTCATCCCAGGCGTCCCCAGGTTCTGCGCCATAGATCACCGGGTAGAAGTCGGGCGGACACGGCAGCACTCCGCGCAGTATCTGGTCAGCGTCTTCGTGCAGCATTTCCGCCACTGGCGATTCGCCCGACACCCCGGCCGTGGTGATGGCGTACACCAAGGGCTGCAGCCGGGCATCCCCCGCGCCGTCTGTCAGCGTTTCCCACATAACCATGGTTTTCTGCGCGTGGACTTCGTCAAACACCACCCCGTGGCTGTTGTACCCGTGCTTGCTGGCCGATTCCTTCGAAAGGGCAACCAGCGTGCCTTCCCAGTCGTGGTCTGTCAGTGTCTTGGTGGTGTCGTTGGGCTTCAGCATTGCCGACAGCTGCGGGTCCCGGCGCACCATGCTGGCGGCTGTCTTGTATATCCGCCCGGCCTGGTCTTTGTCGTAGGCGGCGGCGTACACTTCCGCCCCGGCTTCGTCGTCCGCGCACAGCAGTTTCAAGGCGACACCTGCCGCCACTTCAGACTTTCCATTTTTCTTGGGAATTTCTAGGTATGCCTGCCTGACAACCCGGTTGCCGTGCCCGTCCACCCGCCCGAATATTTCGCGCAGGTCGACTTCCTGCCAGTTGCGCAGCCGGAACGGTTGCCCCGCCCACCTGCCCTTGACGTGCCGCAGGTGGTCGTGGAAAAAGTCCACTGCCCGGTCTGCTTTGTGGTCGTCATATTCGCATCCGTCGGGCCGTTCCGTCCGTATCCTGCGCACGGGTGACTAGTCCCAGTTTCCGTTCAGGGTGGACCCTTTGCCACCGGTGCCCTTCGGCGGTTTGATCGTTCCCAGGCTGGCGCGGGCAGATGGGCCCAGGCCGAATTCGGCGATATAGCCACGCATCAACTGCAAGCATTCCTTGGCAATGGTGGCTGCCGGGTGTTTTCTGCCCTTGACCGTGAGGCCCCGCTCCAGCAGGCGCTCGGCCCGGACCCACCGCCTGTAGCACTGGCAATAGGCTGCCAGGGTCGTGGTGTCCAGCACCGTCAGCAGGCCCAGCCGGTACAGCTCAGGCGCGATCCGGTCCCACTCTTCGGACGCTTCATCAGACAAATACGCTGGCCTGGGGGGGACTTCATTCGACAATTGTGGGGCCGGTTCGTCCACCGGTATGGGCCGCTTCCCACGGTTGCCTTCCAGCAGCCGAATGTTGGACGGCTTCCGCCGTGCGCCTGACCTACCCTTTACGCCTGGCATTTTCCGACCCCGAATCTACGCTGCCAGCGCCGCTTGATTTGAAACGCCAGTGTTTTTGGGTCGTACATAGTTCCCTACCCTTGAAATTTATTCAGCGCGTTGTGGGCAGCGCGCCCGCCCACGGGTCTACGGCACCGATCCGCTCAACAATTGCACCCCCCCTGCCCCTAGGAGCGTTGTCGAGCAGGTGGTCAGTATCTTCTGCCATCAACCAACGGCTACCGAGAAAGTGCCCCGTCCTCCTTGACCGTTTTGCGTGCGTGGCATGGCTTACAAAGTCTCTGATGGTTGTCTGGGTCCCAGAATCTAGGATCGTCTGGACCGCTTACCGCATCTATGTGGTCCACCTCGGTGGCGGCTACCGTGCGGCCGTCTTGCTCGCAGTGCACACAACAGGGGTGGTGTGTCAGATACGCCAGCCGGTACCGGCGCCAGCGTCTGCCATAGCCCCGTGTTGCCGATGATCCACGCTGGCGCCGCCTGTGCCGGCGTTGACGCTGCAACCACCCAGGCACGAAGGTGTCAGGACTGCATGGCATCTGCTTTGGCAGAGAACCTAGCGGACTATTGCCCGGGTGGGGCCAGTGTGTGGTGCTTGACCTTACCTAAGTCACCTGGGCTTGCCAGCTGCACACGGTTACCAGCGTTGTCAATCTCTGTAATTAGCTGCTGAAAGAAGTCCTTGGCCGCACCTGGCGTCATCAGGATTTCTGCGTGTACCTTGACGTGTCCGCTGGGCTGTATCACGTCGGCTCTCAGGTTGGCATTCACAACACCTTCCTTTTGCTCACTGGCTGGTTTCGGCTGTTGTGCTTCGTTGCTCATTGTGCTACCTCCAATTACCCCTGTGACTTCAACTCCGGGACAGCCCGGCTGCCGGCAGGGTCTTGCGAGCTGGTAGGGCATTTCACCTCGGCAGCCGTGTGTTCTTGGACCAGAGTGTCCACACCTTCACACCCCGGAAGTACCAGAGCTCTAGCTGCATCCCAACGCTTCGCTGTCTGACTCTGACTGAGAATGTCCAGTTCCAGGCGAAGTCCACACCAGTGGCGAAGAGGAACGGTTGGTGCAGCAGTGCCAGAGTGAAGGTCATCGCGCTATGGTCGTTTCCTGAGTAGACCCTGTTTGACCGCGCTTGCTTCTACCAACCGCCGACTTTCTACCCAGGTCCCGTGTTCGTTCTTGTCGTAACCGGTTAGACTGGCGGGCTGCACAGATGGTCGGGCCTGTCGATTCACCGTGAACGGCATCCGTGTCCTGTCGCTCTCCTCTTCCCGTCGCATGCACTCTCGGCAAGTAACCCGATCCCATAAGTCTCTTCTGGGGTATCCATTTAACCGGACCCATCCGGGCCGGCAGTTCTCCAGGGGCGGTTCGCTGGAGGGCGATCCAGGCTCGGCGGGTGCCCGCGCGCCTGGGGCGGCGTGGGCGACACCGCCCGGGGCCGCTTGGTGGCGATAAGGTCCTGGTAGCGTAGCGGCTCGTGGGCAGCGGCGAGTTCGAGCACCCGGTAGAAGACCATCCCGCGGCTTCGGGAGCGTCGGCGGTTGAAGCGGAACACGAACTCATCCAGGTAGCTGGCCAGGTGGGCGGGCTCCACCGATCCTTGGTGGGTGCCCAGCAGCCACCGCTTGGCCAGTGAGGCGACACGGTGCACCGCGGGCAGTAGCTCGCCGGTATCCTCCCCGCGGGCCCGGGCCGCCCGCTGGCTGCGTCGAGCATGGACGTAGCCGAGCTTCTCCAGACCGTGGTAACCCTGCCAGCCGTCGGTGAAGACCGTCGCGCCCGGCTCAACGTGATCTGTCACGAACGGGTGCAGCGACGCGGCCGACGCATCAGCCAGCGGCAGCATGCGGCAGCGGCCAAGCCCTTTCGGCTCCCGGACCTCCACCGCGATGCCGGTCAGCACCTTCTTGCCCCTGGCCCGGCCACCTGCCAGCCCCGGCTGCTCACCGCCGATGTAGGTCTCATCCACCTCCACCATGCCGGCTAGTCGGTCGCGGCCCCGGCGCACCAGCACCGACCGCAGCCGATGCAGCATGGCCCACGCGGTCTGGTAGGAGCCGATCTCGAGCGTCCGCTTCAGGCTCAGCGCCGAGATCCCGTCTTTGCCCGTGGCGAACAGCCAGCAGGCATTGAACCATACCGTGAGCGGCGTGCGCGTCCGGTCAAAGATCGTGCCCGCAGTCACCGAACTACGGCCGCCGCACCCGGAGCACCTGAAGCGCCCATCGCCCAGCCGCCAGCCACCATCGTGGCCGCAGTCCGCGCAAGCGAAGCCAGCGGGCCATCGCAGCCACTCCAAGTAGTCCAGACAGTCCGCATCGGTGCGGAACCAGGCCTGGAACTCGCCCACGGACCTCGGATAGTGCGTGCCAGCACGAGGGTGATCCACCGCCTCAGCCTACATTCAGTCCGGTTAAATGGATACCCCAGAGTCTCTTTATCCCAACGGTGTAGATCGATGAATCTTCACCCTAGGTAACACTTAGGTAACACTTTTCAGCCCCTTGCTGGTGCTGGATCTGCTCGAGCAGGCTCAAGAGATGACTCCCCAGGATGCCCAGAGAGCATCTGGGCACGTTCGATTCATGGTCCGTCTCGGCCAGCTCACAAAGCGAGTCGGCGACCGCCTGCAGGGCTTTCAGCTGAACCGGGTAAAAGGTCAGCGTCGCGAATGGGCCGTAGGCGTATTTCTTCTCCTGCTCTGTCAGGGGTAGATAACTCACTCGGCACCCCCTTTGTCCGCCATGGCGGACACTTTGACCTGCTGCTGCTCCAGCTCAGTCAATTGCTCGCAGAAGTGGTCGCTCAGAATCCACAGGGTTTCGCCGAAGTCGGTTTCTTCACCCGATTGCTTGCACATCTTCGCCAGCTCACTGAACGCGAACATGGTTCGGTAGATGTGGTACATCTGGCAAGGACTGACCAGCACTGGCAGCTTGTTCGTCTCGTCCCAGTAGCCGGGGTCCAGGAGTTCGTCGACCAGGTCTCGGTGGTTCGGGTTGGGACTAAAGCGGTCGGGGTCGGTGGGTATGATTCGAAAATCCATCTCAGCCTCCTTTGTAGGCTACGGGTGGTAGGTCCGGTCGAGTGTGTCTGCACTAGGCCGGGCCGCTCCGCAAAAAGCCCCGACGCTTTGCCAGATGATCCTTTCAAGGTGCTAACCAGAGAAAGGTGGCGCAGCGTCAGGGCCGTTTCAAATTCTAGTCGATTACCTGAATCATCAGAAGTCCTTTTCTCTGGTTAGCCCGACCATCGTACACCCACACATCCGCGAATGGCAAGACTAAATTGCGCTGAGATGCCCCACAATCGACGAGCTCAAAACGCGCCGTGCTTTCGACCTGCCCGCTTGCGCTCGTATCACCCGGCGCTAATGGCGTTCTCCCTCATCGTTTTCTGGCTGTGGTGCGACTTACACAGCGGCTGCAGATTCGACGGCTCCCAAAAAAGCGGGTCATTCTTGCCCCGGACAGGTCGGATGTGGTCGATGTCCGTGGCTGCCGTCACCTGCCCTTCCTTCTCGCACTCGACACATAGCGGCCGCGATCGCAGAAACATCAACCTGTACTTCCGCCAGCGTCCGCCATAGCCCCGTGCTGCGGCACTGCCCCGCCTAGTCCGTCTGTGGTTGTTGCAGTAGCCCCGATTCGTGAGGTTCGGGCACCCGGGCTGGCCGCAGGGTCGTTTGAGCTGGTAGGGCATTACAGGTCCGCCTTCTTGAACGCCCGCTCGGTCGCCTTGGCAATGTCCCGGCGGATGCTCTCCGTCTCCTCGAGCACCGAAGTCTCGAGGAACTTGGCTTCACCGTCGTCATGGGTCAGGCTCAGGTCTTCGTGAACTATGGTCGCGTACCAAGTCTCCTCATCTCCAACCGAGACGGTGTATCCATCCTTGGTCTTGATAACGCGGTGACTCTCAGCCAGGCGGCCCGTTCTGCTTGGGGTCCGCCGCTTCGACGCGCGCATAATTCTTTCGGCGCCGTCTCGCTGAGCGGCCATCATCTCGCTCTGGACCAGTCGCGGCACTCGGCGAAGTTTCGAGACGACAGCGTCTATGTTGTTGGAAATCCCGAGTTTCATGACTCAGTTGATGCGGTAGGGTCGTACATGCTCCTCGGCGAGCTTCAGGATTGAGTCAAAGGCCTTCTGGAGCGTGTAGAGTCCGTCCTCATCCTCTCGTCGTTGCATCTCTGCCGCCAGTAAGGCAAGGACACAGAACGGCGCTTGAAACCTGCGCTGGTGGTCTGCTTCTGCCAGGACTTGCTTGCTCATAAGACGCTCCCCTGGAAGGCAGACTGCGAAAACTTCTTCTTGTCTCCGTCCGATGCGATGGTGAACAGTCCGCCCTTCTCGCCGACTCCCTGAACGACAGCCAGACCCGGCGACATGGTAGAGAACTGTGAAGTTACCGCCGCTGCTATCAGCTCAGCATCTCCCGGCGTCAGTCGTCCTCCACCGCCGCCACCACTCAACTCACTGAGTGGGACAATAGCTTCGGGTCCTGCCTCACCTATCTGAAACTCGGTCCCGCTTGCGGTCATGCCAACCGAAGGCTCGGTGATGATTCCACCACCAGCGAGAGAGAACTTGCTTGATATCCCGGCAACCTGCTTGCCAATCTGCGCAGCAATGCCAAAACCTGGAATCATTCCGGCGAGACCCAAGAGCTTGGCCACCATGCCGCCACCCTGGGCGATCTTGTTCATGGCACCAAAGAGCCCGTCCATTGACTTGCCCATTAGTGAGCCCATCTCCCCGGCTGTCGTTGCGAAGTTCGCCAACCCATCACCCGCACCCATCAGACCGCTGCTCAACTTCTCAAGCGCCGCACCGGTCGGCTTCATGGCCTCAGTCATGCGGGCCAGCTCAGCCAAGGTCTTCTCCCGCTGCTCCTTCACCTCGCCTGTTTCGAAGTTGATATTGCTTGGTGCGCCAAGGAAGCCGGTGTTCTGGATTCCCTCAGTGATTCCAGTGAGACCCTTGGTGTTGATAGCTTCACCCAGTCCGAAGTCGAACGGTTTCATCTTCGGTAGGTCCAACCCGATTTTCCCCAGACCCTTTGTTGCTTCAGCGGCGCTAAGCTTCGGGGGCTCTGGCATGATTCCGCTGAGCCCCTTGTTCTCCTGAGCCATGGCGTTGAGTTTCTGGTTGAGCGCACTGACTGCCGCCAGGTGGGCCCGCATTGCTTCCTGTTGCTGCCGCAGCCGTTCAAGCAGCGATTCGGTCGCATCGCCGCCAGCATCTGACAGATTGCGAAAAGCGTCTCCCGTGTCTCCGAGTCCACCCTGAAACGCATCCAGGCCCGCCTTGGTTGCCGCGGCCACTCCATCCAGGGCCGCTATGGACCCCTTGAGAACATCCAGCTCAAGCTTGGCAGCATCCACGAGCCCTTTCGGCACGATGGGCCCTAGAGTCTCGCCGGCGGACACAATGGTTTCCATCAAGTCCTGTCTGAGCGAGAGCAAAGCGCGAGCACCGGTAGCAATCAGGTTGATGACTGTCAGCAGACCTTGGGCGGTTGCTTTTGCCAGTTCCTGGAGACCCCGCATCGCATCGCTGTTTCCGGTGAACGCCTCAATCAAGACGTTCAGTATGGGAATCAGGGCTTCCCCAATCCGCATCTTGACCCCTTCCAGGGCCATGTCGAGCAGCAACAGGTTGTCGTTCAACCGCTCGCTTTTGGCGGCTGTCTCCTCATCGAAAACGATGCCCAAATCGCGTGCCTGCTGGGTCATCTCGTCCAGGCCGGTTCGCCCCGCATTGAGCATCGGAATCAGGTCGGTGCCGGCCTTGCCAAAGATGTCCATGGCGGCGGCAGTTTTCGCCGTCCCATCCTTCATGAGAGCGAAGCGGTCGGCCACATCCTTCATCACGTCATCGGCAGAGCGCAGATTCCCCGCTGAATCAGTGACAGCGACCCCCAGAGCTTCGAAAGTGTCCTTTGCTGTCCCAGTGCCCTTCGCTACGTCGTCGATGTTGGCAGACAGGCGCTTGAGCCCGTTGCCGAGTTTGTCCATGGTCGTGCCGGACAGCTCGGCGGCCAGGCGGTAGGCGCTGAGAGTCTCAACCCCGACGCCAACGCTCTTGGACAGCTTGGCGATCGAGTCTTGAATCTCGGCCGTTTCCATCACGGCGTCGGCCAGGGCGTCGCCGAGCTGCTTCGTCACGAGCACCATGGCGCCGATTGCGGCCACGGCAATACCGATTCCACCCGCAACGCCGGCGGCTACGTCAGAGATGCCTGAGAGAGAAGAGCCGGTCTTCTTCGATGCCGAATCTAGGTCATTCAGCCCCCGCTTACCGCTCTTGGTGGCCTTCGTGAGCTGGGTGGCGTCACCCGTCAAACGAAAGCGGATCTGTTCAGCCATTTTCCTCTACCCTCTCCACCACGGTGCCCAGAGCTTTGCCCACGGCTTCTGCTATCGCGTCCCCGACCTTACCCAGGGACTGGATGTCCACAATCTCGCCCACGCGCTCAAATGTCAGCTCAGGGTCTTCGTGAACCAGCCCAGCCCATAGCACCGTTTGCATCTCGTCAAGTCCGAAGCCGTCGGCTAGCTCGGATATCTTTTTCCCGGTTTCCTTCTCAATCTTGCGCAGGGCGTTCAGATTGAAATTCAGCGTTCGCTCACGGTCTAGTTGTATCTTTGTGGCTTCCATTTCTTCCTCCGTTGATCCCGTAATGCTCTTTCAATTCACCCAAAAAGCGGCTGATTTGTGATTGTGGATCCGAGAGCCTACCGATATCCTGAAACGCTACGCCTACAGGTGGAAGGACACCCGTGAACGCGATGTCTCGGTCGATTAGGTTCTCGCGAAATTCCCGTTCCTTTTCTGAGGCTTCCGCCAGGGCCACGGCAGACTTGGCCACTTCTCTGAGGCAGGCTGCGTATTCGGGCCTCACCTTCTCTGCTATCTTCTGCGAGCAGGTAGTACGTATCCCGCCCAGCTGCCTTTTCCCGAGCTCTATGGCTTTCTCAAGCACGCGCAGCCGCTGGCGGCCGGTTCTGCGCTCCTCGGCCAGGCTGAGCTTCACCAGGCCGTTGTCTTCGGAGTCGAGCAGCGCCGCCGCTTCAGCGTCCAGGTTGCGATCGCTGCTCAACTTCTGGTCCAACTCTGCAATGCGGGCGCTGAGGGCTGCTCGCTGCTCCTGGAGGCTACTCACCTTGTCTTCGGCCTTGCGATAGTTTTCGAACTGTCGAAGGTCCAGACTGACCAGGGTCTGTTGGGTTGCCATGAAATCCCCCTTTCAGGGAGACGGGAGCCGGACCTAGCCAGCCCCCGTCAAATACTACCCATGGGCAGCTTTTAGGCCAAGGTGACCCGTGCGAAGGCGTTCTCCAACACCGGCATGCCATCAATCTCCATACGGCCGATGAAACCGGCTTGGTTATTGACTGCGTACAGCTCGGTCAGCCGCTGGATTTCCATGTTCAAGGCAACGGCCCACCAGAAAAAGTTAAAGTTGCCGATGATGCCGACGTACAGCCCGGTGGTGAAGGTGTTGGGCACATACTCGGACATGAGATAGGGCCGCTCGAGGATAGTTCCGGGTTGGCCTCCGGTTAACCCAGGCTGCCAGAGATATTGGCCCTGGCCATCCTTCAGCTTGCGAATCTGCTTCACTGCGTCGCGGTGGAAGATCCAGGTCGAGTTGCCCTGGTGTTGGCTCTTCAGGCTCATGAGAGCTTCAATTAAGCCGTCCGCCGCGATCGCCGTTGTGCTGTTGCCCGTGCTGACGTCTCGACCAGTCGAGATGCCGTTCGAGCTTGCTGTGAAAAGCCCCAGGGGCTGACCCGCGCCGGTCCCAGTCATGAACCCTTTTTCAATCGCGATTCCGTGCTTGTAACTCATACGCTCCCTGACAGCCGCTTCAGCGTCGACGGCTCCGATTCTCAGGAGCTTGTTGCTGACCTTTATCAGCTTCGCCAACGGATGCGGGTTCAACTCGCGCTTTCCGAAATCCATGGCGGTATCCTCATCAGCGGCCGCAATCTCGGTTGTCCAGGAGGCATCTTCGATGTCGTTTTCGAGTGCCGGAACTCCCAACGATTGCGCGTTCGGCACAGGGAAGGTGCGGCAAATGTCCAGCGCGTAGGTCGCGTCGTCGACATCCTTGAGCAATTCAGTGACCGTCTGCACGGGGATGGTTATAAAGCCGCCGGCCGTGTCACTGTCGGCCTGGAGGGCTCTGAATTCGGATTCTTTCAGGCCGTTAGGGCCGGCCGTGAGGTATTTGCGGAATGCCGCCCGCGTCTCATCCCCGTTTTGATTTCCCTGGCTGCTTCCCGTGGGTCTCCCGGTGCCATCGTCATCAGGGGGCTGAATACTGGTGCCCGGGCTGGGGGCATCCAGGAGACCCACTAGGTGGTCCAAGCCAACGTCCATGAACGCTGGCATCGTTTTGCGGTATTGCGACCGCAGCTCGTCGACCAGGCGGTCATACTCCACCGCAATTTCGCTGATCTGGTTTCGTTCGTCGGGCGTAAGGGTTCTTTTCTCTTGCTTGCCCCGGTCCCTTAGTTTCTGGGCGTCTTGTATCTGCTGCCCCATTGCTTGGCGCAGTTCAATCTCTGTCAATTTCATAATTCTTCCTTTCCTTCGAAGCTGCACGGAGGTGTCGGGATAGGCGGGCTCAGAAACCGGGCTGATTTCGTGCAGGTCCGCCTTGATGACCTCGCGCACGCCTTCAACCATCCGCTCCCGGTTGACCCCGAATCGGAAGGACATGCCGCGGAGGTCTCCCCGGCGCACACTTTCGATAACGTCAGCCCCGTACGAAGTCTTTTCGGGGGGAAATAGCGTGAACCGCAGGCCCTTCGAATCTTCTGACAATTTCAAAGTGCCGGCAGCCGTGCTGCCTAAGATTTTGTTTCTGTCGTGCCCGAGGTAGGAGAGTACGGGCTCCTCGACCAGGTCTCGGCCGAGAGACTCCGTGAAAGCACCGCGTATAATTCGCTCGGTGAACCCTCCCAGGTCCAAGCTTTCGCTGCCCCTCACAGCCGCGTAGCCGGTCAGCTTCGGCTTTCCGTCTTCGGTGCGAATCTCCACATCTGACCATGGAAACATCCGGTATTCCGTCGGCATTCCACTTTCCCTCGCTTTGCGTCTTGTGGGTTTTTGGGTGACCAGCATCCCCCAAGACGACGGTTTAGACGTCGTTTTGAGTTCCACCGGCTCCGCCCAGGCGGGTCGGGTCGGCCTAGTCCCCCTGGAGACTGGGCTGGAACCCTAAAAAGCGCTAGCGGCCCGTGGGGGGCGTCGAAGTCGACCCTGGCCGACCCCTTGGCCCCACCCGGAACTTGCCAACTAGCAGAAATACAACAATCCAATGCTATCACGTTGCACCCCACCAAAAATCATTCAGCGCCCCAGCGCCCCGTCCTCCTTGACCGTCTTGCGGGCATGACATGGCTTGCACAGTCCCTGGTGGTTTTCTGGGTCCCAGAATCTTGGATCGTCTGGGCCGTCCACTGCGTCGCGATGGTCCACTTCCGTGGCAGCCACTGCCCGGCCGTCTCGTTCGCAATGCACACACAGCGGATGGCGGCCCAGGTACCACAGCCGGTAGCGCCGCCATGGCCTGCCGTATCCCCGCCTGGCTGCAGACAGTCGCTGTTTCTGTCGGCTGCGTCTAGTCCTCGTCGCCCAGGCTGGGCTGTGGTTCGGTATGGAGTACGGCATCCTGCAAAAAATCATTTAGCGCGGTCTAGGGCTTGTACTTCCTCCGGAGTCTCCGCATCACCTCGCCGAAGGATGCACACCCCCCCCCTGGGGGGTTGACAAGTTGTGATTCCTTGAGCGCCATCGTTTCATAGCCAGCGTCGACCAACTGATTCACTGAGTCCCGTAAAACCTTCAAGCCTTGCTCGTCATCAGCGTCGACCATCCGCTCGATGAGCCGAGCAAACCAGACCATCACCACCTTGAACCACTCGAGCTGACGCTTGTCTTCAAGTACTGCTGCCATCTTCTCTGTCTCCTTCCGTTACATCGTTTGGGCCCACATCTCCAGGGCTTCCCGCTCACTGCTCTCTGCCACCTTCAGCACGTCGAGCTCGTCCACATCCACATGCCGAACGATGCAGGCCGAGACCATCGAGCGCAGTAGTCCCGGCGCGATCGCATCCACTTCAACACTCTCACCTTCGAAGCCCTTGGCCCGTGAGTCTGTCCGCTTGGTGGGTCGGGTTGGCAGGTTCAGCTGTTGGATCTGTTCAGACGTGACCGCTACCCGTTCGAAGTAGATCTCAGCATCCGGAGCAAACTCTCTGAGCCGTGCCTCAACGTTGCGTGAGATGTCCAGTCCGCTCGGGTCAAAGTCCCCGAGATAGTAGAGGTGCGCGGGCTTGTCGTGGCACTCGATGGCTTCGGCTGCCTCATACAGATAGCTCAGGCTCGGGTATCCACGCGTGACCATCAAGGGCACATCCCATCGCTCAGTCTCTTGGATTAGCACGCCGGCGAGCGCGTCCTTCTCAAGCCAGACTTCCACGTGCACAGCCTGGGTATCCCAGAGTGCGCGGCGGTAGGTTCTCGCCGTGCGGTCGACAGCCTCTTGCAAGGATGAGAAGGTTCTCGGCTTTCTCATCCAGCGGGTATTGTCGGCAATCCATCCCCAGGGGATCTGGCCATTCAGCCGCATCCTTCCAAGCAGGCGGACAACGGTGCTCTTATACTCACGCTCGCTCTTCTCGATGAGCCCGGCACTCACCATCTGGTAGAAAAGCTGTCTCACCGTCGCCGGCCGATTCTCCTCGAGGATCTCGCCCAGGGCCTGGCACAGAGTCTCGATATCCTGCTTGCTCCTGCGCTTGGCCTTGGCTTGTAGGTCTAGCCCCATAAGATTGTCCGCTGCTCAAAACGGGATGTCATCGTCCTTGATATCGGGGATGTCAGCCGTTGAACTAACTGCTGGCGCCGGTGCCGGGCTTGCTTCTCGGGGCCTGCTCATGATGCCGTCGAAAGCATGCTGCATCAGCTCAAGACCTTTCCCGTCATTGCGCCGCGCCATCTCGTCGACGATTCTGCCCAATGCGAATATCACCACCTCAAAGCGCTCGCGATATTGCTTTTCTGCTAAGACCACATCGTCATTCACCTCTATCACGACCGTCGTTGCTGCTTGCTCGAACTCAACCTTCGCGACTGAACCATCACCCGGGAAGTGCAGCGTCAGCCAGCCGTGGAAGCGGTCCTCGATCAGTCGCATTACCTCGGTTGAAATCGCTGCTAGCACCCGCTGCTGCTCACGCTCGCTTGGGTTGTTCACATTCACCTCCGTTTTACTGACCTTACTGACCTTAAGGCCTTTTCGGGGGAACTTCTCGCGTAAGGCTGTAATAGTAGAAAGTTCCAGGAATTAAGGTCCTAAGGTCAGTAAGGTCAGAACTCCTACACTCAAACGATTGTAATTCAATAACTTATAACATCTGACCTTGTCCTAGATGTGACTGACCTTACTGACCTTAAGGCCGATTCCATTCCAGTTGACCAACCCTTTTCCGTCGTATCCCTTCACGAATCCCCGCTCGGAGAACCTCAAACCCAGCCATCTCTGACTGACTGGCTTCTCTCCGCTCCTCTCACACCAGTCGGTGTAGGCCTTGTATAAATCCTTCGAAAGAGTCTCGGCCATCTTGCTGATCAGGCAGCACTCCTCGAGGAACTCACCCAGGACGTCCATTTCCGATCGGTAAGCCTCGGTAGACACACTGACTTCCTGGGGTTCATCTAAACCTTTTTTGTCCTTGTCCTGCCACTCGAGGCATCCCATGACAGCCCAGGAAAGAATGGCGGGCATCTCCTCTCGAAGTTTCGCGGGTAGTTCCTTATCCTGGTCCTTGTCGGGAATGGTGACGGTGAAGGGAATCAGCTTGACCCTCCGCCAGATAGCGTGATCCACACCGTAGATGAGCGGTTTGTGATTCGTCATCAAAAACGGCGTGAACTGGGGCTTGAACTCGAAATACTCTTTGTACAGAAAACGGGCCGTGACAGAGTCTCCTCCGGTGAGGCTTTTAACCAAGTTCTCAGACAGGCGCTTTGCGGATTCGGTTTCCGTAGCAATCACAAGGCGGGCACCCTGTAGTCGAGCTATGTCGTTCAGAATACGGTCTCCCCTCTGAACCATGAAGGTAGCAGCGGGAGTGTGCATGGCGTAATCACCCATCATCTCCTCGATCACTTCCAAGAAAGTGCTCTTGCCGTTGCTGCCCTGGCCGTACAAGATGGGGAGAATCTGTTCGGTCGTGCTCCCGACCAAGGAATATCCAACAAGCCGTCTCAGATAGTTGGCGACCTGCGGCTTGCCTTCCATGATTTGATCTAAGAACCGCTCGAAGACCTCACCGGGCACATGCTCTTTGAACTCGACTGGGGCCAGCTTGGTAATCAGGTCTTCCCGCCGATGCTCTCGCAGTTTCCCGGTTTTTAGGTCGATCGTTCCATTGAGACAGTTGAAGAGCCAAGGATCCCTGTCGAACTGCTCAGGGGAAGCTATAATCTCGGGCTCGGACCAAGCCAGATCCAACATTGCCTGGATCCGCGACTTTGCCTCAGACTTCAAAGCGTAGTCACCGACCTTCTTCCGCCGATCTTCACCTACCTTCTGAGCCTCTCCGTAGATAGTGCCAACCGTTTCCTTGGCTAGCCGCTGGACCTCGCCGGTTGTGTCGGGCTTGAAATGCATTCGAGACCACACCAGCCAGCCCCACTGGGTGACATAACGGACGCTCTGAGCGTGAAGCTGAGCGAACCGGCGAGCGTTGCCCAGGTCGCTTAGATTCTGGATCTGGATCCTCGGTTTGTGGGTGGATGGCCTTGGCGCGGACCAGGATCCTGGTGGCTGATACGTCTCAGTGGTGCCGGCGATCGCAGCATCGAGCGTGCGAGCTCGGTAATCGTCCCGCTTCTCCCACTTCTCGCGCATCAAGCCACTCTGGTGGAAGATGCTGTCGATGCGCCCCGGGTCTCTTCCCGTCCAAAAGGCCAGCATGGTACAGAAAGCGAGATCAGCTTCGCTCTGGCTGTCGTATTCGCCTGACCACTGGCCCGCGAGCAGACGGGAGAACTTGGCGCCATTCGTGGCGCTCTCAGCCCGCTCGATTAGGGCCTGGTCGTCCAAGCTGATGTCAATGGGCTTGGTTGCCTCTGGGCGACCGTTGCCACCGAAGGTTTTTTGATAGAGACCGTCCAGGGCTTCCTGTCGCTCTTCCACGCGGGTTGTGTCGCTGACTCGAACTCCGGTGATGGTGAAATAGCGGCCGCCATCGTACATCTCGATCTTCCCGGTGCGCCGGCGTCCATTCGCCGGCAGGGCGCCGCGGACAATCAGATGGAGACCTGTCCCGCTTGGGCTGATTTCGGTATAGGAACGGATGCTGTCCACAATCTCCTGAGCCCAGGGCTCGATATCGCCGCTCTCGCTATCCCTGCAGTGATCCAAGTCGATGCCGGCGTAAGGGACGCCCAGGACGAACCCGACACCCTTTAAGTGGGCTTGGCGGGCAGCAGATACCGCTTCGTCGAATGTCGACCAGGTGCTCTCGTCTGTGGCCGAAGCCAGGTTCAGCGTCTTTGGGTTCACAGGAACCTTCGTGGGCTTGCCGTCTCGCTCGGCCACTTTCCAGCCGACCCACCTATCCGAGCGCTTCAATTCCTCCGGGATCCCGTCCAGGTTCGCCTTGATCATGCGTTCTTACCCTTGCGCCGCGCCTGGCGGGCGAAATAATTGCGCTCAAACAACCGCCCCACCGCGTTGAGCGTGATCATGGCCTGCTTCTCTTCGGCGCTCAGCTGCGGCTGATCAGCCTGACCGTGGCGCTCGGTTGGTTCTGGCGGTGGTGGCTCTGGCGTAGCGGTAGAAATCCCGCGTGATTCCAGCTCGCCCTCGATCGTGCCCCGTAGCGACGGCTGCAGGTTGATCGTGAGCAGCCATCTCAGGTAGTCGTCGGGTATGGCTCGGATGGGCTGACCACCGAACCTACCGAACGGCATCCGTTCCTCGGTCATACTTCCGTCGTTCCGGTGGCCTGACGTTTCAAGTCGACTATGCCCTCAAGTATTTCGCGCTGCTGGTCGGACAATCGGTCCACCATTTTGAGAATCTGATTCAGTATCTCCAGCTCGATGCGGTCAACCTCGTCTGGTTCCCGCCGGTCCACCTCACACAACCGGCAAACCCTCAAGGGCCGTTCGCGGGATCCGGATCATGCGCCCATATCGGCGGTGCTCAAGGTCACCGGAACGCAACATCAAGTAGATGCTTTGCATGGAGAGCCCAAGGAAACATCCAACCTCCTCGGCAGTCAGCAACGTCGGAAGCTCTTCGATGCGACTATGGCGGGTGATTTCGTGGACCTCGCGACACATTTCTTTGCGGGGTTTTGATGCTTTCATACTTCCAGTAATGTCCTATTTAGGTCGGACCTGTCAACTGTAAACAACTGATACAGAACAGGTTATGTTCCATAAGGTATCAGGCTGTTTCAAGGTCTGGATTTTTTCTCAGGCTGTCGCCACCTGGTCGGTTCTTCATCCACTTCTCCACGTCGCTCTCGAGCCACCCGATCGACCTTGAGCCCAGGAGATGGCTCGCCGGAAACTTCCCCTCTTTTGTCAGCCGCCAGACGGTGGTTCGGCCAAGGCCGACCCTCTCACACACGTCCTTCATCCGTAAAAACTTCATGTCTTTTCGCATTTGCCCTTTCCTCCATAAAAAAAGGGGCAGGGAACCATTCCCCACCCCTTGAAAAAATGAGTTTCAGCCTGAAACCAATTACCGGATATTGACCACCTTGGCCGGCGCACCGCTGACGATCTGCTCGAGCCGCGAGCCCCAGCGCTCTAAGGCCAGGCGCATCTCGGGCAGCTTGCCCCAGCGGTTGTACACCGACGTGATGTTGCGATCGGCCCAGCTGTGGTTGAGAATTCGGGCTATCGTCGCATCATCGACGCCGAGCTGGCTGAGATTGGTCGCGCAGGTCCTCCTCAAATCGTGAGCTGTGAAATGGTCTCCTATAACCAACCGTTTAGTCAGCCTGGAAATCCGAAACCTGGCGATGGGCTCGCTGTGGTCGGTATTCGACGGAAAGACCCACTCAGAGCACCGCGCCTGTGCCTCAATCACCGCGAGCGCCTGTTTCGACAGGGGCACCTTGTGAGTTCTGCCGTTTTTCGCGACCTCTGCCGGAATGGTCCACACCCCGTCTTCATCTATCAGATCCCAGCGCATCTGCCTGACTTCGCCGCTTCGCTGCCCTGTGAGCAGCAAGAGACGGTAAACGGACGCATCCGGTGCCCTTGCTTGGCCCAGTGCAGTCCAGAGCTTCCGGATCTCGTCGTTTTTCAGGAATCGGTCACCGCTCCGCTCGGTTCCCGGCTTTTCTACGTGGGTGCAGGGATTGGGCCAGCCTTCGGTGCTATCCCTTTCTTGATGGCAAAGTTGAAGATGCAGTGCAGCCGATCGCGGGCGCGGTTCGCCATAATAGGGGCCTTGCGCTTGTAGGCAATGAAATCGATACGTTCAACCACATCGCCCCGCTTAATCTCCAGGAAGGGTCGCTCTCGCCAAAAGGGTAGGAAATACTTGTTAAGGACGCACTTGCAGAGCAGGATGGTGTAGGGCCTGTAATTGGGAACGGCATGGCGCTCCATGAACTGCTCAGCCAACCAGCCGAAGGTTTCCCTGGAAAGCTGTTCCTGTCGCGGGTCCCGGCCCTGGGAAACCTGAGCAATCAGCGTCAGCGCTTCACTCCGGGCTTCCGCAAGGCTCATGACCGGGTAGACCCCCAACGTCAGTCTCCGAAGCTGCTTGCCGCCGGCACGATACATGAGTATGAATGCCTTCCGGCCTCCCGGATTGACCCGGACACCGAAGGAGCCAATCGGGAAATTCGTGTCCCAGAAATCGGTCTGCTCGTCCGCTTTCAGCGACCTGATGAGCGCGTCAGTCAGTCTTACTTTTGGCATTTTCCAACCTCCTTTTAGGTACCATTTAGGTAACATTTAGGTAACAATCGGCACCAGATCCACTTGAAACACCTTTTGGTTTCTTTTGGTCTAAGTGTTTGATGATCCAAGCGTTAACCTTCGCTCTCTGAAACAAATAGAACCCCCATGAATCAACTTTTCCTTGCACTCTCGGCAGTTACACTGCACCCATTCAGGCCCTGAGAGGTCGGGACCGAGTAAGTGGCGTAGCCCATCGGTCAACGTGTCGAACACAGGGTCAAGGAATTGATAGATGAGCGGCGATAGCTCAGCCTTGCGTCCGACAAGTAAGCCTAGCCTCTTGAGCTTGGGAAAGGCGGACTTCGGCACCCTGATCTCTGCTCCGTCGGGAGTAATCAGCGCGTGTCCCCAGGTTGTCATTGGAGCCATAGATCAAGCGGCCAACCTCAACGTTTTTAAGGAGCTCGGAGGCCGCTCGCGTCAGATTGTCGACTAGGTCGGGGAATCAGTAGAGAGACCGCGACCTAGTGTAGGTCGGCCGCGGTTTGTTCCGGTGAGCCACTATTAGGGTGACAGAATAGGGTGACAGGGTCAAGGAGGGGGAAGCAAGGGTAGAGGTGCCTTGTGCTTCTGCTTGAAAGTTCGTGCGCTCACGCGGTTGACGCAGGCCCTTGAGCAGTACAGCTGCTTGCCCTTCCGATAGAAGATGGTCCCGCATTCGGGGCAGGACCGTATCTTACCCCGGGGCTGCTGAGCCAGTAGGAAGAAGAGCCGCGCCAAGAAGGTATCCCGGACAGACCCTTGGACCGAAAGCATAGCCCCGTCCTGGATCGGAAGCACAGCGTAGCGCAGTGTGGATAACTTCTTCGTCTTTACTTGCCCTACTCTTGCTGTCTCCGGTTCTCTGGGGCTGCCGTCCCAATAAGCAAACGCCTCCAACACATCAGCGAGGTCCCTCTGAAGGGCACGGAAGGCCTTTTCCGGAAAGTCACGCGGCAACGGTTGCTCCAGCGGGCCGACACCAACCCCACCGAATGCCTCCAGCGGCTCGGATTGACCCGCCCCGGCAGAAAGGAATCCCGCCAAGTCTTCTCGTAGATTGAGCCAATCCCCGGCCCTCAGCCGTTGGAACTCCATCGTTGCGAGGCGAATGGAGAAGTCGAGGCGTTCTTCAGTGGTCATCTGTTATTCCAAGAGAATCCCCAGCGCTATTGAAGAAACGGACGCCTTTGAAATTGTCGGCAATCTTCCCATGGCTGAAGTTGACCGTGACGCTCCCGTGGTACTCCTGCTCAACCAACCTCTCCAACATCATGGCCACTCGCAGCACCATCGGCGAGAAGCCGAAGCCTCTCGACTCCTTCACATCTGGCATTGGAAGTTCCAGCTCGCTCGTGGGTAGAGAGTCGCGGTTTTTCGTCATACATTTCCTCTCGCTCGCCCCGCTGGACGGCCCCGCTTAATCAAGCGGCTCTTTCCCATTCGTTTGCCGTCTTCCACAGTAGGTCTTCGTTGTAGCGACAGAGCATCAGGTGAGCGACAACCTCATCCCCGTCGACCAAACGGTCTTGTGGATGAATGCACAAGGTTCGACCTTTGTAGTTTCCGAAGCGGTCGCAGAGCTGGATTTCATCGCGGGGGCGGATGCGGTAGACCAGGTTCTCGTGCTTGACGCTCACAACGTCGATGTGGCCGCGCGCTCGGTACTCTATGTAGGCCTCATCGCCGATGATGTCTTTCAGGAGTTTCTCGCCCTTCTCTTGGGCGTCCTCGGCGACTGCAGCTTGGTATGGAGCTGGGTTTCGAATTACTGCGGGCCGTGGTGGTTCTGCGGCCATATACTCCCGTGGAAACTGGTAGCTGGTAAGGATCAAGTTGTTTCTGTTCACCGTGCCGTCATCTGTTACTGTCCAATATTCCGTTGCTGTAGTTGAGTCTGTCGTATTGCTCGACCACGACCAATGGTAATCGGTTGTTGTAGCGTTGTTGTTCGTCGCTATCCACACAACTAACCCCCGCAAATCTGAGGGACACCAACAATTCGCTTGGCCTTTGCGTCGAAGGAACGTATAGACCTTCCCTGGTCTCCACTCTTCTTCATCTTGAAGAAGGCCATACCCTTGGCCTTAGCGTCATCAAAGGCCTTTCTAGCCGCCGATACCTCATCTGTGTTGGCTGGGTTCCACTGAATCTTGATATCCCCGTGTAGACGGTCCATGAGTCTCATCTCTGAGTGTTCCATTTCTGACTCCTTTCGTTTCCTTGGGTGAATCTTTGGTGAAGAGTTCTGTCGCCCCTCTGTCCTAAACTGGGGCTTTTCGGAGGTGCGTGTCATGAGATTCCTGCTTTCTGTATCCGCCCTGTTGCTGGTGTTGTTGTTCTTAGCCGTGGGGACCGGAACCGGGGACGCCCAGCGTGTCGAACCCGCCTGGTGCTGCCCAGGTGACCCGCCACCGCCAGACTGCCCGCCCATGTGCTAGAGCGCGTTGTATCGCGCTTTCGCATGGCGAGCAGGTAGGACAGCCAGGGAGCCCACTCGATTAGCTGAAGTTGCGAGGCCCACTGCTCTCGTGTGAGGTGATTGAGGAGCCTCATCCCAAAGTGGTCTGATTTGATGAGGACCAGCAAGAAGAGCCCGGCGAGAATCCCGCCCCAGTTCCTCCCAAGGCTAACCCTGCCGAATATCAGGTGCTTGTGAATTTGCAGCAACAGAACCAGCTGGGCGTAGAGGACGAGCGTTGAGAGGGTTACCTCCTGGACGAGCTGCTTGGATGCGAGGACGAGCAACGCGACCACAAAGAGCCGGGCTGCGTTTGTGATGCCGCTGCCAACGTCGCTTTGGCGTACGAGGGTGTAGAGCTTCACCAGCAGTGCGCACTCGAATCCGGCGTGGATGGTGTTGGCTGCGTGGTGGGTGTAGTAGTACAGAAAGCTGCCACCGCCAGCCCACAGGAACGCGGTCCATTTCGCGAGTAGACAGAGTGCCGTTGCCCCCACGTACAGATAGAAGACGGCGAAGGGTCGCAGCATCTTGGCCTTGTAGCCGCGGTAAAGCAGATAGCCGTAGATGGTGAAGGCGGCCGCGGCGTAGAGGTAGTGGACAGCGACCAGATCATTCACTGGTTCGCCCCGCTGCTGACAATGTGGAACGGTCCTCTGACGCAACTGCTGAAACGCTGGGCGGCCTTCAGCGCCAGAGTAAGGATTTCATGCGGACCCTGAAAACACGGATGCTCCACCAGGATGTTCATCGCTCCCAGGGCAGCGTCCCGACCCGCTCCCACAGCGTAGAAGGGGAACTTGGACCTTCCCACCTGACCCGTGTCTTCGACCAGAAACAGCTTCCCGTGAAACCCGACCAGAAAAGACGACACCAGTGGCTGATTGAACCCTGTAGCGCCATTACCTGGCATGTATCCCCCAGACATAAAGGTGAGCCGCATCGCCTCGACGAAGTCCGTGGCCATCCAGGAAAACTCGTCTGTGCCCTCCGTAAACTTGGGGATCTCCAATCTGTACTGCAGAAGCTGTCCCATCCGCACCGAGTTCTCGAACCCAAAGACCATCCCCGTTTTCTCCTTTGGGATTTTCCGGGAAAACACCTTCTTGTCGTCTCTGAGCATCAGGTGAGCGCCCGCGATCCCGGCACTGTCTCCACCGATCCAAACCTCCCCTTCGTGCTCCATTCCCACAATGCACGTCATTCCTCGGGCCCCCCTGTGTTGTGCTGTTCCCGCCGGCAGGCCTCAGCAATCAAAGCAGCGTCGGCCGTCGCCAGTGTAAACTTCGCCCCGGGGAACAGCTCCTGCGCCCGCTGCTTCAGACGGTTCTTCCATGGGGTACGCTTCTCCTTCGGCTTGCGCTTTATTCCGGCGATCCGCTGCCAGTCCACCGGCCTAACGAACTCGCGCCTGATACCTAGGGTTGCCAGGATGCCGCGTATCAGTCCGTAGTTCGTCATGAACTTAGCCAGAGACGCCCGCCCGTCGGTGGGCATGGCGCCCACCTTCTCGACCCAGACCATCACCGTGTCCCCTGAAGTCCAGTGAGCAGTCCCCTCGTCGTCTTTCCCCCGATGTTCTTCTGCCATGGGTTGCCACCCAGGGGCGAAAGGACGAAGGGTACCCACCAGGTCCGCTTCAGTCGGCGGCATCTTGAAGACACGCAGGCTGCCTTGAAATCCTTCCGGGTGATTCAGGATCGCGATTCCACCCGAGAGCCCTGGGTCGATTCCGATGTAAATCATTCACTCTCCTCCGTCTTGGCGGGTCGTCACACCTTGCTGTTTTCAGCAACATAGCTAGGCGGCTGGTTCTCCCTGTGCTCCACAGCAAAGTCACCAAATACATGAGGATATCTACTGCAAAGAATCCGCCCAACCTGGGCGAACACCAGCCTGATTTCCTCTTCTGCCGAGGGATGGGTGCGCATTTCCAATAACCAGCGCAGTGTTCGAAAATTAGCTGTCCAGCCAATGGTTGTCGCCAACCCAATTGGAGCCACGCGGCGCATTGCCGACGTAATGGTCTTCTTCGCCGAGAACGCGATACCTTCTTCGTCGAGCCTGAAATGCTCTGCCAGCTCCCTTTGCAGCTTCTCTAAGTGCTTGTATGTTTCGCCGAATATTTCCACGGCTTGTCTATCCTCTCGAATGACCGTAGGAAGCCACTGCCCCAGATCTTCGAGCCGGACGAACCGGAGTGATTCTTGAGAGATCGCCACACCTGGTCGGTGCCGAACGAGCTCATGGGTGAAAACCCTGCTTACATCGGAGAAGATGAATGACACCGAGGCATGCTCAAGAACGGATCCGTGCTTGACGCTGAGAATGTTCTTTAGAGTAGGCACTACGTGCCGACGGCCCCTGGCCGTAAAAGGTAGTTTTGGGACGTGGCAGCCGAGGACGGAAAGGGAGGCTACTTGACACGCTTGCTGGTGGAGAGGAGCATCGCTGCCCATGAGCCGGTGGGGCGGTCCGATCGCCATCGCGGAGATCCTCTTGACGAGCAACAACTTCCAGCGCTACATCGCCTGGAAAGGGGGACAGGTGCGGCGGGCAGTCCACCACCATGTCTCCCGGATGCTGTCGTGCCGGACCGCGAAACTGGGGCTGCATTTGTTTGGGTGCTCCAACTGTCCTACCGTCAAGGTCGTACCCCACAGCTGCAAATCGGTCTTCTGTTCCAGCTGCGGGAAGGTCCGCACCGACCAGTGGTGCGACGAGCTCCTCTCGGATCTCCTGGAGGTGCCCTATCGGCACTTGGTCTTCACCCTGCCGTGGGAGCTGCGGCTGGTGATCCAGGACAACCGTCGGGTCCTGCTCAACGTGTTGTTTCGAGCCGCCGCGGATGCTGTCTTGAGTCTCAGCGGGCAGGGACCCACCCCACGAGGGCGCAAGAGCCAGCCCTGGCTGGCGGCCAGACGTCCAAGCCGGCGCTACTTGCCAGGCCTGATCATCGTCTTGCACACCTTCGGGTCCGACCTCAAATGGAACCCCCATCTCCATATGATCGTCACCGCCGGAGGGCTCAACGGCGCCGGCGATCGCTGGCAGGCCGCCCCCCAACGCTATCTCGTCCCGGCCCCCCTGCTGGCTACGGAGTGGAAGTTGAACGTCCTCCACGGAGTGCGCCGCGCTCACCAGTCCCAGCCCCTGGTGCGTCGCCGGCTTCGAAGCGACCCCCGACGCCGGATCGAGGTGGACAAGCTCTTGGGGCACATTCGCAAGAAGCGCTGGCATATCCTCATCGGTCCGTCGTTGAAAAGTGCCGACCAAGCCGTCCGTTACGCCTGCCGTTATACCAAGCGGCCCGTGATTGCCGAAGGGCGCATTATCAAGTTCGCTCAGGGCCACGTGACCTTTCGTTTCAAGGACTATCATCAGGACCGGAAGATCCGAGTCCGAAAACTCCCCGTGTTGACCTTCATTGACCGTTTGGTTCAACACCTGCCGGAGGTCGGGTTTCGACAAGTCCGTCACTATGGGTTATTCTCGAACATCAAACGCACCAAGCTCCTGAAGAGGGCTCGTCAACTTTTAGCCCAGAGGAAAAAACGCCGTTCCAAGCCCCAGACGTGGGAGCAGAGGCGCCAGGCAGCGGGGGACAGGAAGCCTCTTTCTTGCCCGCGATGTGGCCATCCGATGGAGCTTTGGTGCCTTTTATTCGGACCACCCCGTATGATCGCGCAACTGCTTGGGATCGAACCACAGACAAAGGTCCCTCCCAATCTCTTGCTGACTCGATCACAGGTCTTAGCTGTCATGATTTGACTATTACAGCTCGCTATCGAAATTCCGAGACTGTTAAGAAGCACCCAGGAATGGTGAGACCGCTCACTGGCGGGCGGCTATTTTTTTTCGAGAAGAAACGGGTTCTGTAGTCGGATCTACTTACTTTCAGGGGAATCGTAGAATCATCAACAGGTAGGACGACGCAATGGACGTATTCACCTGCGGCTTTGTACTCTGGATTTGCTTCGCCATAACGGGAGCGCTTCTTGCCGGAAACAAAGGACGCAGTAGTTTCGGTTGGTTTGTCGTAGGTTTCTTTTTCGGACCCGTTGCCCTCATTGTTCTTCTCCTACCACCCTTGGCCGGAGACAACTTCAAGCGATGCCCGTTCTGCGCTGAGGTCATCCAGAGGAGCGCAGTGAAATGCCGCCACTGTGGCAGTGATTTGCCAACTCCCACCGACGAACCTACTGGGTCCCCACTGGCGGATGGCGAACGGAATCAATTGTCTAGCCGCTACGCCAGCCTTCCCAAGGAAGAGCTCGAGGGGATGGTAGAGAATCCCTCAGGTCTCAGGCCAGGCGCGCTTGAGCTTGCCCAATGGGAGCTGAAACGCCGAGACGAGCCAGACTCATCCCGACCGACGCGTCAACTTAAAGCGGAGCCCAATGTTGTCCCAAGCCTCAGGCCGCTGATTATCATTCTTATCCTGGCGTTTGTGGTGGTCCTGATTGCAATAGCTTTGGAGTAAGGAAGCATCTGAATTAAAACCAGGAGTCGAGAATCTTCCCACATGAAGAAGTGCCCATACTGCGCAGAGGAGATCCAGGACGAGGCCATCAAGTGTCGGCACTGTGGCGAGTTCTTGGACAGACCATCGGAAACTGAGGGCGAGCCTGCGAAGGAGGAAGTGCAGACTGATCCTTGGCAGGAGTTCTCCGAAAAGTATCAAGCGGCGGTAGATCCTCAGAAGAGAAGATTTTGGAAGGGCCTCGATCAAGGGCAAAAAGAGTACGTAGCAAGCCGCTTTGGGATCACCGAGCCTCCTCCCCCTAAGAAAAGGAAGTTCGGATTGCTCACGTATGGCTGCCTAACTTCCATTGTCCTGGCGATCATCCTTTTTGCGGTCATCTTGCCGCCTCGAATGAAGGACGCCGAGGAGCCATCCAAGACAACACCATCCCAATCTGGACCACGGGTATGGACACCAGAGGAACTCACCGGAAAGAAGATACCCGATTCGACGACACCGAGAAAGCATTTCGTCTACGCGAAGTCGGTCGTGAATATCCGAAAGGGTCCCGGAAAGAATCATTCTGTCGTCGGGAAGACTCACCCAGGCGAGAAACTCGAGTATATGAGTCGATCTGGTGATTGGTTCAAGTTGGTTCCGGATGGTGAGAAAAAGGAACGATACATCCACAACAGTATCGTCCTCAGTCAGCTAGAAAAGGACACTCGGGACAGGGCTCAAATCGCGCTACTCAACTGGAGCTGGCAGGAGAACTATGGATACGCTGTCGCCGAAGGAAAAGTGAAGAACGTCTCGTCCGGGACACTGGAAAACGTTCAGGTAGTCGTCTCATATGAAACGGCGGGCGGCGATTTCATCACCTCGGATAGCACGCTGATTGAATACACCACACTTCTGCCAGGTCAGACAAGCCCGTTCAAGTCGATGGCAAGGTGGAACCCGGCCATGAAAAAGGCAAGCCTCAGCTTCAAGACTCTGTTTGGGAACAAACTGATTGCCTACAAGGAATAGGCCTCCTCTTCGAACGCCGCACCGCGGGCTGGGAGCTGACGTCGCTGCCGGTGCATCGGGCGGAGTGATGGGATTTCGTATCTCGTTACTGTGCCCTTTCCTTCCCCTCATTTTGGTGATCATCACACTACCAGGCACAACGGAGTACAATAATAATGGGGTCATCCGGTAAATGGGGAGGTGGGGACGTGGTTGGCACCTTCCGGATCCCAAATCTGCTCCCCGTTCGCTTGTCCATATAGTCGGCTGCAGTAGCAGAGGCCGTGGGAACTGTGGAAAACTCCGAGCGACATCGAACCGGGCCAGCAAGCCCGTGATACGGAGTTTTCCAAGCGCTGTGCGAACGGTGGAAAAACAACTGCGAGCACTTGCCAGTTCTCCTCTAGAACTACTTGTTTTTCCACGGTTTGCATAGTGCGGCAGTTTCCATGGCCTGCCTTTGACTGGCGGCACCTCCCCATTTACCGGATGAACCTAATAATGCTTGACACGCATTGACACGTGTGTTGATAGTGACGTTATCCACTCTTCTGTCAAGTGTTTTCCAGGAGGTGTCGATATGAGAAACATGCCACCACCGAAGGAGTCTTTTCAGCTTCCTAGCTCCTTTTCTGTTCTTGTGCGTGACTACAAGAGCGAAAGGGTGAGCACCGCCCATCTCCTTGACCTCGATATTCTTTGCGAAGCGCCCAATCGAAAAGCCGCGCTCAATAAGCTCCGCGTTGCCGTTAAGGGCCAGATGGAGTTTGGGATTGAGAAGAATTGGACCGACGAACTTATTCACCCCGCGCCTGCTAAGTACTGGGATCAGTTGGATAAGGCTACGTACCTTGGACCACTACCGCCCCTTGAAATCAATGCCCGCCAGTTCAAGTTGCACCCGATGATCTATGACGCTCGAAACGCTGCTTGAGCGACTGCAAGAGCACCTTCCCGACTTCTCCTTCGAAGAAAAACCGACCGACGATGGAACCAAGGTCTTTGTCCTGCAAGCCAAATTGCCTGAGATTCCGTTTGGCCAAAGAAAGCATGCCTGGTATTACCTAGTCCTCGATGAGGGGCAGACAGAGATTCCTCAAAGAGAAATAGACACGATCATGCGTCATTTCTGGCACGCTCAAGACGATCTCTCGGACGCACCGGGGACTGACTGAGACAGGCTAATCCAAGGGTGCAATGATATTCCTCAGACCGTCTTTCCTGTCCGGCATAGCGCGGCTGATCGACCTAGGCGCCCAGTTTGAGTCCCATGCTGTTTGTGACACCCAAGCAGAGGCTGACGCAGCAGACGCACGAGCCATCTACAGCGACTTCAGCGCCGTTGGGGAAGACCTGGCCTGGGCGATGGACTCATTCGAGAATGATGGCGAGGCTGGGGAGTAGGCGCCTACTCCCCCTCCAAGCACACCACAATCTTGTGGTCTAGCTCGAGCATTAGCTAGTGCCCGTCCGGAAACCGGGGTTCCCAGAACTGTAATCTGTTGAATCGGAACCACTTTTTATACCTGAGACTGCTGACAGACCGACTCGACCCAGCTCGATCCAGAGCGAGGACGAGCGAGCGAGGGCGCACGGGCCAAAAAACACCGGTTCGGCGCAGACCTCTCCCTGAGTCGGAGCCACAAGGCAGTACGGTCAGCCACAAAAGACTACAACAGGAGTCGGGCCAGGACGACCAGGTTATAGGTCAGGACGCTGGCATGGACGTAGCTTTGAAAGTGAGGCCAGCCTTTCCAGGTACAGCGGTGGAGACCAAAGGTGTGCTTGAGGGTCCCAATGCACCCCTCGATCCCGGCCCGGAAGCGTTTGAGCTGTTTGTAGACCCAACTGGAACGCACCATGCTCTCGACCGTCAACCCACACTTTTTGGAAAAGGCCACGTCCTGTACCCCCTGCTCTTTGGCCCAGCTCAGGTTGGCCGCCGAGGCAAAACCGCCATCCCAGGCGCTCTGGCGCGGGACCTTCCCGTACAGCTGTCGATGACGCTCTAAGAAGGGTTGCACATAGTTGCTATCGGCTGGATTCCCGCGTTCCACCACACAATCCAGGATCAGCGACGAGGCCCCCGTGCTGACAAACACTTTGTGGCCGAAAACCGTTTCCCGAGGGCTCTTCTTGATAATATCGGTGTGCTCTTCGAAGAGGGAACAGATCTTCTCCTGGGCCGCGACGGCCTCGCCCGAAAGGACCCGTCGTTGAGTCTGCTCGATGACTTGGTGCAACAGCTCCAGATAGTGGGCCAGTTGCGCCGCCCCGGCCAGACTGAGGGGATCGCTCCACTGCGCCGACGCGGCCAGCGCCTGCTCGGCATAGTGGGCCGTCTTGGACGCCACCTTGATCAGATCGCGGTAACTCTCCAGGCGCTTCTTGCCGCGGCGGTTGCGGATGTTCAGGACGCGCCGCTTGGCCCGTCGCGTGTGATCGACGAAGCCGATCCCTTCCCAGTCCCGCAGCCGCCCCAGCCACCGGGTGACGACTCGAATGCCGTCGTCCAACAGCTCACTGTCGAGCGGATAGTGGACGTTGGTCTGGACCGCCGTGGCATCGACCCGAATCCGTTGGCCTTTTTCCAGACCCCGAGCCTGCGCCCAGCGCACCAAGTGGTCGTTGATCGCCTTCCATGTCCCCGGCTCAATCTTCCCCAGGTTCTCCGCCAGGGTGGCTTTGCTGATCGACGCCCCATAGGGCAAGCGACAGAACCTCTGACAGCTTTGCGAATCCACCAGATGAAACTCCAGCTTGCGATAGCTGAACTGATGCAGCTGTTTGATGACGGCACAACGCAGCACCTGCTCGGCCGTCAAACCGGGGGCGCCGACACTGGAATCGACCCTGTCAGAGAGATCTTGTACTATCAGCTCCAGCGTCTGGGGATTGTCGTCCAGGATGCGCGAGATCACCTTCAATTCATGGGCCAGTTGGTGATCGGGCCATGGTGGGGAAAGAGGGCGTTGTTTTTCACGCTTTTGACGCATCTTCGAACTCCTGAAATCGTCCTAAGTCGTTTCAGTCTAATTGTTTACACCAGATAGTCTAGCAAACGACCCTGACAATTTCGGAGCTTGAAAAAGCCCTCTTTCCCCTTCCTTATCAATTACTTACGGATTTCCGGACGGGCACTAGCTAGGGCCTGTGATCGCCGTCCTCTTTCTCGCGTCGGAGCAACTCGCGAACGGAGTGCCCGCTGCGTCGGTATTCTTCCAACTCCCCAAGACACACGACAATCTCATGGTCCAGGCGCAGCATGCCGGGCCCGCCGTGCAGGCTCGCTTCGTCGAACCAAGAAGAGAAGCTGCTGTTGTTGAGGGTCTCCTTGCAGACGAGGCGAAAGCTGACCTTACCCTGCCGCAACACAATCATTGGAACCACGGAGGGGTGGTCTTGGGTGCGCTCGAGAATGTAATCCTCGAAGCGCTCTCGTCGGTGGCCGAATTCTCCGGACCATGGGGGATTGTACTGCGGTACGTTGACGTTTTCAGCTCAATTCTGTCCAGGTCGGTACCCCGGGGGTAGGGGGGGTACCCTGGGGTATATACGGGTTGGGGGTATTTAACGCTTGACCAGAGTCCAGCTTCTGGACGAGAATATAGATTCTAGTGAGCGGTTCTGGCGGCGTTGTCTACTCCCTTGTTTCCTCAGCAATCGATGGTCGTGTGTCTGCGAGGTGCAAGGTTGCTAAAGAACTTTCCGTGTATTCCGATCATCTAAGTATCTGCGTGGTTTAACCAAACTGGAGGGAATCGTGGGTACCCAAAAGAAAGAACTCTCATCTGGCATCTGTCTGAGTGTCCTGATCTATCGAGATGACGACGAAGGCTGCTTTGCCGCTGTAGCACTCGAGATGGATATCTGGGGCTACGGAAAGACCTCGAAAAAGGCGTTCCAAGAGTTGGTTGAGCTTGTCGAAATGCAAATTAGTTTTGCGATGTTCAAAGAGCAGCCAGAACTGATTTGGAAGGCTGCGGATCCAGTCTGGTTCCAACGCTTCGCTGATGCTCGCCGAGACCAGCTGAGAGAACAGGTCATGGATATCAGCCGACAAGAGGAGCCGGAATACAAGGCCTCAGGGATGCCGATACCTCCAGCACATGTCATCGCACAGATAGGCAAGCAGTTCCGCTCTGCAGATGCCTAATCCTCACAAGTACAGAGAACTCGAGAAGCTCCTGAAGGAATACGACAGTCGCTTTGAGTTCTTCGTCAGGCAGGGCAAGGGAAGCCATCGTACAATTTACCACCCCGACATTGATGGATCGGCCCGTTCCTACCCAGTCAAGTTCCACGGTAAGAATACTGAGTTGTCTAAGGGTGCGATCGGGAGGATAGTGGACCGCTTCAACCTTCCAGACGACCTGCTCTGAAAGCCGCTTGACGACAACTCTTTTGGTTCATCCGGTAAATGGGGAGGTGCCGCCAGTCAAAGGCAGGCCGCGGAAACTGCCGCACTATGCAAACCGTGGAAAAACAAGTAGTTCTGGAGGAGAACTGGCAAGTGCTCGCAGTTGTTTTTCCACCGTTCGCACAGCGCTTGGAAAACTCCGTATCACGGGCTTGCTGGCCCAGTTCGATATCGCTCGGAGTTTTCCACAGTTCCCACGGCCCCTGCTACTGCAGCCGACTATATTGACAAGCGAACGGGGAACCAGATTTGGGATCCGGAAAGCGCCGAACCACGTTCCACCTCCCCATTTACCGGATGACCCTCTTTTACGGCCTTGGCCGTCGGCACGAAGTGCCTACTTAAACACTCGGCCCTCCACCCCAGCCAGCCGTGACTGGATTGCATCCAGCTGTGCCGTAATACCCGAGATAGCCCCCTCCGTGTAACGGGATTGGGCCTCGAGCCGCTCGATGATCCGGGTCTGACGGTCCAAGATCGAGAAGATCTGTTTGCGGTCCACCGCGTATGGTGATGTGGTCTTGACGACCTCGACGATCTCCCCGCGGGTCATCACCTCTTTGCCTAGCAGCAGCCAGAACGCTCCTCCGGTGACGATCATGCTAATCAGTGCAGTGATGATTACTGTCTGGTTTTCCTTCAACTTCGTCACCATGTCTTCACCTACACCAAGCCGCGATCGCAATCACCATCGCTAGGAATATCACCAATGCCAGTCGTCCGGATGTCGAGAGGCGCCGCATCTAGGGCTTGCCTATCGCCAGTGTCTTCAGGTCGATCTGCTTCTCACCGGTCAGATCAAAATGCCTCTTCGGGGGAATCGGATTCAGCGGGATTGGGGGTAGTGGTGGGTCCTCCGCTGCTCGCGTCACGTTCTCGGCTTCAATCGCCGCGTTGCGATCTACTACTGCAGCGATCTTCTCATCCTCGGCCGCTGAGCGAGCTGCCGTGACCGCCTGAACCAAGTCGAACGAATTGTTCAGCACGGGCAATAGGAGCTCGGCAGCAACCGCTTCGAAAGGAGGTCCGGAGGCGACGATGCTATCGCCCTGGATCGGTATGAAGCCAACCGCCTCACCACCTTCCTCGTTCACAAGCCCCAGCTGGATAGAGATTTCCGCCCGGTCCATCCGGATTCTCGAAACCTCGATAATCCGAACGCCGTCCACCAGAGACCCCTTGTAGCTGGGGTCGATCAGCGCAGCATCAATCGGTGTAGCTAGCTTCAGGTAGTTCATGGTACATGCTCCTCTGTTACGCCTACTCCTGCCAGACGTGCGCCCTGACGGTTCCGCTCGCCAGGTCCACAACGCCGCCTGTGTGGTTGGTAATGGTCACCGTCACCGTGTCGGCCGCAGTAACATTGGCGCTGATCTGCCACCCGGTCGCGGTGATGGAAGAAAGGCCTGCCGAGGCCGTGCTGTTGAGTACCGTGGCGCCGGTTACCGTGACCGCCTTGCTCTCGGAAGCCCCATCGGCCAGGGATGCCGGGTCCCAGGTGGCTGTGCCCGTCAGGCTGACAGGGTGCGGCTCGTATTCGACCGTGATAGTGTAGGTCTTCGCCTGGCTGTCATCGTTCCAGACCTTCGTGTGCAACTCGCCGCTGGCATCGAGGTCTTCGTAGTTTGCAACGAATCCCCCGTTCCGCTCCGTCGAGACTCCCCCGTCCAGCTCTTCCGGGTCATAGAATGTCCCTGCAAAGTCCCCGCTTGAGTAGGCGATATCAGCGATGACATGGGTATCTTTTTTATAGATTTGGAACTTGGATGTCTGGCCGGTTAGCGATGGGACCACCTTCACCTTGGTGACATTGAGGTAGTTCCGATTAATGACCCGATTCTCGGTCAGGCTGGCTCCAGCCGCAACCGACGCTGTTGTCCAGGACTCCGCGACTGTTCTACCCATTGTCTAGCTTCCTTCCTACGCCCACAAAAAAAGGCGACCCGAAGGCCGCCCACGATTCTCTTTTGGTTCGTATCGGCTCACAACCCCTCCCCTTTTTTTACGCCATCATTGCCTGGGTTGATGCGTCTATGACGAGCTGCCCGCCCATGGGATGTTCGCGAAGTTGTTTTACAGGGACCGGCGCCAACGCCTTGGGTACTTCCCCGTCTGCCAGTTCCGAGTTGGCTTTTTCGGTTGCTGCGTTGCCGTCCACAACCTGTTGGATCTCTTCGTCCTTGCGGGTGGTGATGTCGTCCTGGTAATCCTCGAGCGCGCCAAAGATGTCTTTTATTACAGCCATCAACAGCGCGCCGCGGCGTTTGTCGAACGGTCCTCCGCTGATCCGCGGCGTGTGGCCCGCAACCTCTAGGAAGCCGGTTAGTTCGCCGGCCTCGTCAAAGTTGGCTATGCCCAGGGTGAACTGCGGTTCCACCATGTCCAGCGTCAGCTTCCCTACGAAATCAATCCTGACGGCGTTGACGAAGCTTCCCTGGTACGGTATGGGTTCATCGAGTTTTAGGTAGTTCATGGTCCCCCCCCCTTCAGTTAGGCGGCATGTTTGGGTTGGTGGGTTGCGGCGCTGCCGGTTCGCTTGGGGCGCCTGCCTGTGGTTGCGTAGGCGGTTCCACAAAGAGATGCTTTTCCAGCCCATGCTCGGCTCCTGTGGCCTGGTCTACCACTACCATTTCGCCGCCTACCTTAGCGGGGAAGTATGGGGTGTCGGAACCCATAACCACGTCGGTTGCGAAATCGCGCAGGGTCGCAATCTGGCCACGTACTTTCTGCTGCATCAACTGCAGCTGGGCAACCCCGCTATTTAGATCGGCCTGGGCCTGCAGGTATTCGGCGTGGTGTTTTTCCAGGAACTTTTTCTGCCTAGCGCTCAATTCCTGAAGCCCGGTAGCTGCCGTTTCTTTACCATTCGGTTTGTCAGTCATCTGATCCCTCCTTCCAGTGCATTTTTGGTTGCCGTAGGGCCAAAACTGTACCATTACAGACTCGATGCAATTGAAAACCAGTCGATCCACGCTGGGTTAGGTCGCCCACATTTAGCTTAGACCAGCCTTATCTTATTTACTCGTTTTCGGCTAAATCCAAGGATATCTTTCTGTAAACCACATTGTTCTCACGCTCGTCCCACCTGGCAAAGTAAAGATCTTCTCCACGCCAATAGATGGATGCGCTGTTCACCGATCCTGGTATTCCTGGCATAGCCTTTAGTTGTTCTTCCGTAGGATGGCCTTTCATTTCTGCTATCATCCAATGACCATTCGCCCCCATCGACGCAGCAAACACTCCGGATATGGAACTCTTGAATACCAGGCGTGGAGCGAGTTCCTGGCAAGGGATAAAATTGGGTTCTTCCGGTAAATGGGGAGGTCAAGTGGCCAGGTCCTCATGGATGAAGTAGAGGTTAAGCTTGAAGTAGTCCATGTCTCTGAAGCCATAGGCTCGTCTTTTGAGGACCTTAATCTTGTTGTTGAGTCCTTCGAGGGGGCCGGTTGAGATGCGGTGCTTGAAGTAGTCGAGTAGTCCGGGGCGATGCCGGTGGAGGGTGCGGGCGAGCCGGGCGAAGAACTGGTTGCCGATGCTGTAAGCCTGCTCGATCCAGGCATCCAGGAAGGCGTTGCCGGCCGCTGAGTCGGGGAGGTTCCAAAAGTGGCGGATCTCCTCCTTGAGGAGGTAGGCCTGATAGAGTGGCTCATTGATTTCCATGAGTTGCATGAGGTGTTCCAGGGAGCGCTCGTTGAGGTTTTCCAGCCCTCGTAACAAGAGAAAGCGGGTTCCTTTGAGGAGCTGTTTGCGGCCCGTTTCCAGTTTGCGCATCATGGAGCGGCGGGTCTGGTCAATGGCCTGGTTGGCCAGTGCGACGACGTGGTAGGGGTCGTGCACGACATCGACCTTGCCGGCGAAGACCTGGCGAATGGCCTTGCGGTAGGCGTCGGACATGTCGATGGCAATGGCGCGCAGGGACTTGCAGCGGCCTTTGAGGTGGCGCAGGCAGGCCACCAGCGCCTGGGCGTCTTTGCCTTCGTGTAGGGAGACGATCTGGCCACTTTCCAGGTCCAGCACCACCGTCATGTAGAGGTGCCCGCTGTGGGTAGCGAACTCATCGATCGCCAGATAGCGCAGTTGAGACAGCTTGCGCTTCTTGAGGCGCTGCCCCAGATGCTCCTTATGGATCTCTTTGACGAGGTCCCAGCCCACGCCCAGCAAGCGGGCAACGGCTTTGATGGTGGCGATGCGGCACAGCTGGACCACGTACTGGGCGAAGGCGTTCGTGTAGCGCCGTTTGCCCTGAGCGAAGGCAATCGGCTCGCGAAGGGTCTGGCCGCACTGGCTGCAGGATTGCCGGTGGCCATGCAGGACCACGAACTGGTGGCGGGTCGCCACCGGTAGAGTGCGGATGCAGCGCTGGAAGCAGCCTTGCAGCTGAAGCCGGTTCCAGCGGGCACTGCAGTTGCGACACCGGCGCTTGTGCGGAGCCAGTTCGACGTGGTGAAATACGCCGCCGCCGCGATAGTCCGTGCGTTGGTGAACATAGCCCTTCAATCCGAGGGTGTGGTACAAGTAGCTAGTCGTCGCCATGATCGGTCCTCCGGGTTTGCCAAAATCGCCGAGGATGCCTGACATGGCGGCGCCGGTCAATCCCCATCGACCGGCTCTGCCTCGCCCTTGCAGCTTCGCAAGGCTCGTTACGGGAGCAGAGGTTGAGGTAGCGCTAACGCGCGATCCGGATTCTTTTGATCGAGGCTGAAGGCCGCCTCTTTCTGCCTGAACGGGGGAAGGCTATGGAAACTGCCGCGATGTGCAAACCGTGGAAAAACAACCAGCTCCAGCGCTAGGCCGAAAAGCGTCGCAATCGTTTTTCCACCGTTCGCACAACGCTTGGAAAACTCCGAATCACGGGGGTGCTGGCCCGGCTCGATGACTGCTCGGAGTTTTCCACAGTTCCCACAGCCTCTGCTGCTACTGATATATATCTTTTAGGAGAATTCCAGAGCAAAAATAGACCGGATTAGACCGGATCTCAATAGCAAGCGCACCACCCACCTCCCCATTTGCCGGATGACCCACAATGATTCTCTTTCGCATATCAATCTGTTTGGTTTCACGGTCACAGGAAAGGCCGTAGGTCTTGGTAACAATGTAATCTGCGTTTACCAAAAGGTGCCGGGTGGAAGGGAATGGTGGGTCTCAGGAAACCCGATCAGTGAGAGTGAGCTTGGGACCAATGGAAGTTGGCGGATGCCCCACGCCTCGTGTGGCACTAAGACCCGACCGCACTCGGAATGCACGGGCAAAGTGGTAGTTCAGAGTGGTTGCCCTCCGACCGGAAGCACAACACGTAATATAGGGGAAGAGATATGTGCTTCAGCTCCTCACACTTACCGCACATGGTGAGCCTATTGGAGGCCATCGAGTGAATCGAGGGATTCAGGTAAGCTCGGGCTGAGTGAAGTCCTCTAAGGATCGCTAGTGGTGACGCTCGCGAGGGCCTTGTTGCTTTTTTGCCAATCGGACTGGGGAGTTTTCTCGTCCGCATTGGTCCGCCGCAGGCCTTAGTGCAGCACTGATGACGGTGCTAGGTGGGGTGAGTTTGGGCCGGGCCTATTACTGGTGTCAGCGCTGTGGCTGCGGGGATGTCCTGGCCGGTTGTCGCCGAGAGGACCGTGGACAGAAAGGAATCGTTGAGCCTGCTTGATTGATTTGAACCATCTCCTGGTGCGAAACTGCAGCCCGGTTGTTCTTATACTGATCGGTTTTACGCTCAACTGAGGGGAACACTTCGCGATATGCCACGGGGTAGGTCTTGGGCTCGTCAGCGATGAGTCGCCACGGAGGTTGGCCTTGTTCTTTCAACACCCCGCGAAGGAACCATTTTGAATTGGACACTCTTGATGGAATCCAGCACGAAGGCACTCGATTGTCTCGGCCGGTCCCCGGTTGAGTCGTGGGAGGACATCCACCGACACCTCGATGGCTTGGTGGGAATCACCACGCGTCCGCTCCTCGATCTCTCCGAGGATTGCGACTCGATCGGTTTCGTCACGTTCGAGTACGGCGTCGACGGCGTGTCGCTGGAGATCGCGAAGTACGCGTCCGCCCTGGAGGGCCACTTCGAGCGGCGCGGTCGCCGCCCCACGATTCATTGCATCGCGGGCGACTTCACGCCGTCGGTCGACTACGTGCTGGCGTCCCGGTGGCGCCGCCAAACGCTGCCGGGGGCCAACGGATGGAAGAAGTGGAAGTCGGGCAAGTGGTTCGACGCGCTCTTCCACAGGGATCTGCCGGAGGGCAGCGAGCACTCGAACGCGGTCGCTGCCGAGATCTGGCGGCAGGCGAGGGCGCACGCGGATCTTCTCGTCCGCTATCTCGTGGCCCAGAAGATCAATTGGATCATCCCGGTGAACGTGAACTCGAACCCGGGGAATCCGGGCTTTGCTCTCGGTATCGTGCTGGCCACGGAGCTCACCGGCGTGGCGGTCGTGAACTCGAACCACGACTTCTACTGGGAGTCGGGAATGCCAGCGGACGAGCGCGAGCGGTCGGGGGAGCCGCCGGGGCCGCGAGACCACTTCTTCCGCAACCACCGCAACCAGAGCTTCTTTCGGCTGCTGCAGCGGCTCTGTCCCTGGAACGGCCCCCGGTGGATGCAGCTGGTGATCAACTCGCACCAGGCCAAGACGCTGGTGAACGAGTGTGGGTTCGACGCGACGCGGGTCCTGGAGCTTGGGACGTTCGTAGAGGACTCGTACTTCGAGCCGTCGGCGCCGCGCCGACGGGCGGAGTGCAGGCGACAGCTCGCGCGGATCCTGGGAGGCGGGGAGGAAGAATCCAGAGTCCGCCCTGTGGAGGAGTTCCGCGCCGGCGTCTCCGTGTGGATGGACGACCAGTCGCCGGTCGTGTGCGGGCTCGAGGAGGGGCTGTCGCTCGACCCGTCCTCCTCCTCCGCGATTTGGCTGCTCCAGCCGACGCGTGTCGTCCCCCGCAAACGGATCGAGCGGGACTGGGACCTGATCGGAGCGCTGTTCCGATATCCGCCGTTCCGAACGATGTTCGAGGAGAACGAAGAGCAGACCCTGACTCTCCACGTGACCGGACCGATACCGGTCGAGCACGAGGAGGATCTGGTCCGGGTGCTCGATGCGTACCGCGGTGTTCTTTCCGAGCTGCCGCCCTCGTTGGCGCGGCGGGTCTTTCAGGTGTTCACGGCGGGGAAGGTCGGTCAAACGCTGCGCCCGGTGAACGGACCACCGCATCTCACCGTGTCGGACCTGTACGTGCTCTCCGATCTCGCCCTGCTGCCGAGCCAGACCGAAGGGCGAGGCCTCCCGATCCTGGAATCGGCGGCGGCGGGTGTGCCGCTCGTGTGCAGCCGGTACGAGCCGCACGGTGTTTTCGGAAAGGTCGTGGGGGAATCGCTCGAGCCGGAGAAACAGATTCTGTACTCGCTGTTCCCGGAGGGGAGCTTCGAAACGGGTCTCCTACAGGAGATCACCGATCTCCTGTTTCTGCCGGAGTGGGCCGGTGAGCGCCGCCGGCACAACCGACGGGCGGTCGCCGCCCGGTACAGTATGCGCGACCTTACGTTCACATTCGAAACCGCGCTGACCCGACTGCTCGAACTGGGAGAATAGGGGGAGTTCTTGCGAGTCTGTTTCATCGAGGATACGGATTTGAGAGGAGGGACGCAGATCTGGGTGTCAGAGGCGATCCGAAACTTCCTGGATGCTGGCATCGAGGTCACGCTCCTCACCTCTCGCACGGGTTTCAGCGCCGCCGACGCCCGGGAGACGAAGGCGCGCGTCGTGACGTACGACTACCGCGACGTCGTCACCATGAACGACCAGGCGCGCGGCATCTGGACCGACGCGCTCGCCGACACCGACGTGGCGGTGTGCACCGTCCACCCCCCGCGCGACGGCTTCCACTGCTCCGTCTTCGCCGCGTCCTGTATCAAGCACGGCGGGCTCGGGCCGATGCTCATTCCCAAGACCGGGACCATCGTCCCCGAGTACGAGCGCCGCTTCTACGTTCCCGAAGAGGAGATCCGCTACCATGTGATCGCAATCACCGGTTTCACCTACGAGTACCTCGCCGGGCCGTACGGGGTACCCGAAGGGAACGTATCCCTGATCTACCAGGGCACCGACGTCGTACGCTTCCAGCCGGACGAGTCGCGCACCGAGGAAGCGCGTCGCCGCTACCGCGTGATCTCGCCGGGGCCGCTACTCGGCTGCCTCGGCTCCTTCGAAGAGCGCAAGGGACAGGCCGTGCTTCTGGAGGCGATCGATCGCATCCGCACCGAGCTCCCCGGTGTGCAGCTCCTGATGGTGGGAGACGGACCGGACGAGGCCATGTTGAAGGGCAAGGTGCAGGAGATGGGCCTCTCCGCCCACGTGACGTTCTTCCCCTTCACCGACGCCCCGGAGTACGTGTTTCAGCTACTGGACGTGCTCGTGCTCTCCAGCCTCCGGAAGGAGGGGCTTCCGAACGTACTGCTGGAGGCGATGGCGATGGGCGTTCCCGTCGTGTCGACGCGACTGGCCGGCACACCGGAGGTCGTGAAGCACGGTCAGACCGGCTTCCTGGTGGATCCGGGTGATCCCGCTCAGCTCGCGTCCGCCGTGGTCCGCATGTGGTCGGATCGCGAGACGTACGATCGCATGGCGGGCGCGGCACGCTCGCTCATGTGCGAGGCCTTCGACAAGCGCGTTCAGTTCCAGCGCTTTCGCAAGCGCTTCGAGGATCTCTCCACGCGCGAGCGCACCTGACTGCCAATCAGCTCGGCACCGAAATCGACTAGTCTCGGTGGACTTTGGCCACAAGCCCGGGCTCGTGAGGTTAATAAGCAGACCGGGCTAAAGCCGTTCGTTGACGCCCCCAAGACCTCTACGGAAAAACAGCAGGATGAATCGAAGTTGCGTTGCGGTAGAGTCTCGGAATTCTGGCTCCATCGCATCACCAGCTCTGGGCCGAGCAGAGAGCCGAATGTGGTGCGCTTCCCTACTCTAGTTTGATGCGCCACTCGGAAGATTGTTTCAGTTAAGCTCATGTGCTGCGCGCGGAGCCTGTAGCTGGGCCAGGATCAGGACCTCGTCTGACTTGAGTGTGAGGCTTCCCCCGCCGAGCTCGGGCGCCGCTTTCAAGCAGGCTGCACCCTTGAAAAGTCGTCTTCAGGATTCGTTCTCAGTCTCTCAGCTGCGAAACCGCTAAGATCCCGGTTGCGACGATAGAGAAGTCCCAAGCGATTGGGCGCCGAGGTCCGTTACTGGAGATTGCCTTCGTGAGTTACTAGTAGGATGGCGAGTCGCCTATGGATGTATTGGTACACATGAAAGACAAGAGGGTTGTTCAAGAATCTGCTTTTGACTCCAGGATTGGAAGATCGGAACAGTATCCCCCATTGCCACTGCTGCTGGGTCTTCACCGAACTGCTTGGCACCGAGTCGATGCAATTCCATATCGGCCTGAGCCTCATTTTCCGGTGTGCAGGGGAACCAGGCTCTCGGCGATTCGCTCATGACAGGCATGGGCTGCCTCGATGAAGAGTTGTGCCTCCTCTACCAGCCGGCGGGACGTGTCTCGCCCCTGCACTACGGGAGGAGAATCATGCCTCCGGAACAGATACTGAGCGAACTTCCCTCCAGCGTATTTGTCGTGAAACAGTTGGGTATCGTAGAAGCGGCGCCTGAACTCGCTAGCGATCGTTTCGGGATCGTCGGAAACGTCCAGGAACTCGGTCTTGATCAAAGCGCGCGCTGCTTCCAGCATCGCCTCATAGCCGAGTTTGTCGGCCCCGGTGTAGTCCTGATCCTCTAATCTAAGTTGGGCTTCGAAGACGATCCGCTCAGCTGCTGCGAGGTCGAACTCCACCAAGGACACCACCTGTCCCGCACATTCTCCGGCGCCCAAGTCTCCGATGGAGAACTCTCGAGGGTCGCCCCAGTCAGCATAGAATGAGGTGTCCTGTTCGTAAGGAGGAACCTGCATCAGATCCTCGAACATTGACCTCAATTCTTTCTTTCCTACGGCGCTGACGAAGCTCTGGAAGCTCTCCCCGTTCTGACGAAACTGGACATAGCGCTTGGTAATGCGATCGACAACCCGGGGAATGTTGCGGGCCGGGACCGAGCCCATGGCCAAGCCATAGGCGGCCGCATTCTCCGTCCACTGGCCCCCGAGGACCACCTGGAAATGGGGGACCTTGTGGCTGGCTACGGTACGGCTCGTCCCATAAAAGCCAATGTCGGCGATGTGGTGCTGGCCGCAGGAGTTGAAGCAGCCACTTATCTTGATGCGAAGGCCCTTTACCGCCTCATCGATTTGGAGATAGTTTTCGGCCAGGCTTCTGCGGATCTCACTGGCAAGACCTCGGGATGAGGCGATTCCCAACTTGCAGGTGTCGGTACCGGGACAGGCTGTGACGTCGACGATGGAGCCGGCTCCAGGGTCACTCAGCCCTATCCGCTTGAGCTGCTGATAGAGGTCCGGCAGATCGGCTTCGCTCACCCAACGTAGCACCATGTTTTGTTCCACGGTTGTGCGGACATTTTCTCCGACAAACTGGCGCGCGATATCTGCCAGCTCCCGCATCTGCCATGCCGACAGGTCGCCCAGGGGAAGAGTGATTGTGGCTACCACGTATCCTGATTGTCGCTGCCGGTACACGTTGCTGCTGTACCATTCCTCGAATCCTTCTGGCCGTTGCTTCCCGTTGAGATGCGCCGCCTCTTTGAGCGGTGTCTCCCTATATTGAGGTGCTTCTTCAACGTAGTCGGTCCAGCGTGCGTCTTCCGGCAGCTTATCTCGCTCTCCCAGGACCAGTCTACGAAACTCATCGACACCTAGCTTGGCTACCAGGAATTTGATCCGCGCACGGGAGCGGTTTTTCTTTTCTCCGAGACGAGCGAACACCCGCGCTATGGCTTGAGCCGTGGGCAGTAGCTCTTCCTCGGGCAGGAATGGGTCGAAGAGCTTGGCCTGATGCGGAACTGCTCCAAGACCGCCACCGACGTACAATTCGAAACCTCGTCTTTCCTGTCCATTCTCGATGCGCTTGACCGCTATCGCGCCCATATCGTGCAGGGTCACCAAGCCACAAGGATGATCCTTGCAGCCGGAAAAGGCGATCTTGAACTTCCTTCCGAAATCCTGTACATCCGGGTGGCCTAGCAGAAATCGACTGCAGGATTTGGCGTAAGGAGTCACGTCGAAGACTTCATCCCGGCAGACTCCCGCCAGCGGGCAGGCGGTCACATTTCGGACCGAGTTTCCGCATGCCTCGCGGGTTGTGATGCCGACGGCCGCCAATCTCCTCATCAGGGAAGGCGTGTCCTCGATGTGAACGAAGTGAAGTTGGAAGTCCTGCCGGGTCGTGACATGGAGAATCCCATCCGAGTATTCCTCGGTTAGGTCGGCTAGCACCTCCATCTGCTGGGGCGTGGCTCCTCCGAAGGGAATCTTGATGCGCTGCATACCAGGTGCATCCCAGACCGTCTCGGGGCCTTTGGTGACACTATTGGAAGGATAGGCGAGCTGCTGGGAGCGAATCCCGTCATGGCGCTGGCCGTTATCGTAACGCTGGCCGTAGACACCCCTTCGAAGACGGGTCTCGGCGAAGATCTTTTCATCCAGTTTGCCCTGTTGTCGGAGTTTCATCTGGGTCTCATAGATGTCGACTTCCCGTCTCCTCTCGGGATCCATCTTGTTGCTAAGCTTTTCTTTCCAGGTGGTCATTGAAGTTCCCTCCGTCGGACCATCGCCCGAAAGCGGAAAAAAGAAATTCGGTCGAATAAGGCCCAAGGTGCTCTTCCGCTTTTCATGCGGGCTAGCAGCTATCCTCCCAGCGTTATCATCTCTATCTTGCGGTGATCCTGGGGACGGTATCCCCTGGAGACAATCTGCTGCCAGCGGATCTCCGAGAAGTGATCCCTCCGCGCAGACCAGATGCCTTGGATCCTGCTTCTTATCTCACTATCGGACGCCCCCGCCCGCTGATAGACAGAAACTTGTTCGGATCGAGGGTATCCAAGCTGATGTTGATCCTGGTGAGGCCCGCCGCCTTGAGGGTCGGGACTTGAGGTGCCAGAAGGGAGCCGTTGGTAGTGAGACTCAAGTCCTTCAGACCCTTGAGTCTGGAAAGTTCGCGGATCAGTTTGTCCAGGTTTCGGCGCACCAGAGGTTCCCCACCCGTGATGCGGATTTTCTCGACTCCCAGAGCCACGAAGAGTTCTGCCGGAGGATTTGTCTACGACATAATCATCCAAGGTTCCATCGTTTGACTATCGGACGGCCCTCCAAAAAATACTGCGAGCGCGATCATCCCGGCTAAGATGACCGCCACGATGCACATCACCATCAGCAACGTCATCCGATCCCGGTGCAACTGCTCGGCAACCGGATCACGCTCTGCGAGCGTGGTCCGGTGGTGCCAGTGCAGACCCCAATGGGGTTTATGGACCGTACCCATGGCTTACCTCCTTTCGGTAACTCGCTCCCATTTCATACCCAATATGAGATCAAGCAACCTGTGCTTGACCGATTCCCCTCACTGCGGTCGTGAAACTTCAAGGCTGCTACACTCCGGCCCCTTGCCCCTAGTGCAGACAGGGTGGTCGAGACTGAGGTGATAGTCTTTTCTCTAATGGCCTCAAACTATTCATTTGTTTCTTACGCGATGCTGCCCCGCTACGGAAAAGAGGTGGAAGGAGGTTGCGCGCCGTTCAGGAAGGTCGAACAACTGGGGTGGGTTTGTCGGTTCTGCATCCCCTCGTCGACCTGACCCCTTCCTGGGCGCGCCGAGAGGCGACAATGAAGTTCTTCTACTTATGTCTGATGGCAAGCTCGGGAGATGGTTGCAATCAAAAAAAACCGGATTGTCCGGTGCGGCCGAGGGATTCGAAGTTGAAGCCGCCTATTTCCTCCGACTGGCCTATTCTTACCCTGGTGTCCTTCTGATTGGTCGACCCAGACGTAGAGAGGCTTGCCCAACGGCGAGTTGACCATTCACTACGTGGGTGGAACTGCTGTCCAGTTGAGAGAAGTAGACATCCGTTTTCACAGGATGACCTCAGAGGCTCTGTGGCCACACGAAGTCGGCCAGTCCTTTGAGTCTGACCTCTCACTTTTCACGACCCGATACGGTGTGGCGGATACCCGTGAGGAACGAGATCTTCAGCTGGGTGCCTACTCCGTCAGCACTAGAGACCAGAATTGGCTTTTGAAAGTGGACCGGGTGGACACGGTAGAGTCGAGCGAAGGAGCCGAAGCCTCGGACGACATCGGAGTCGACGGTTGAGTGAACGAGAACCTGAATCCGATGTTTTTCCCCGGTTTCCCCGATCGATGTCAACGCCCGGCATCACGCATCTCGATCACCGACGGTCGCTGGATCAGTGGAACCGATCCCCAGATCGAACAACTCCTTCTGGCTTACTTCCCGACTCACCGCGATGGGGTAATGCTCATCGAAGCAGGCAGAGCAGAAATTCTCCTGATCTGATACGGCCGCCTTCATCCCTTCCAAAGAAAGGTAGGACAGGCTGTCGGCCCCGACAAACGCTCCGATCTCTTCCAACGTCTTATTGGCGCCAATCAGCTCACCCTGAGTCGGAGTATCGATGCCATAGTAGCAGGGCGAGACCGTCGGGGGCGAGCTGATCCTGAAGTGCACTTCACGTGCCCCCGCTGACCTTACCATTTCGACTATCTTCCGACTGGTCGTGCCTCTCACGATGGAGTCATCGACCAGCACCACTCGCTTGCCGTCCAGTAGCTCTCGAACCGGATTCAGCTTGATCTTGACCCCGAAATGCCGGATAGACTGCCTTGGTTCTATAAAGGTCCTCCCGACATAGTGGTTGCGAATGAGTCCAACCTGAAACGGGACACCTGACTCATCCGAAAAACCCAAAGCAGCAGTCACGCCTGAGTCCGGGACAGGAACGACCAGGTCCGCGTCCGCCGGAGACTCCTGCGCCAGTCTCCGCCCCATCAGGTAGCGACTGTGGTGAACGCTCCTTTCAAAGACTCGACTGTCAGGTCGACTGAAATACACGTGTTCGAAGATACAGAAGGCATGCCGGGCTGAAGGAGCCTGAGAAGTTGACTGAAGTTGCCCATCCTCAATACACAGAATCTCTCCCGGAGCTATATCCCTGATGTACTCCGCCTCGATTAGATCAAAGGCACAGGTCTCAGAGGCAACCACATAAGAATCCTCGAGTTTGCCAAGGCAAAGAGGACGGACCCCAAAAGGATCGCGGATGGCGTAGATTCTGCGGGGTGTCTGGAGGAGCATGGAATAGGCGCCTCGAACCGCCGCAAGCATTTTCAGCAAAGCCTGACCCAGATCTTCCTCCGTGGAACGCGCCAGCAGGTGCAGCATGACTTCGGTGTCGGTCGTGGACTGGAATATGGCGCCGTCGTCTTCGAGCCCTTCTCGGAGCTGCTGGCTGTTGACAATGTTGCCATTGTGCGCCAGGGCCATGGGCCCTCGCCAGGACTCACTCACGATGGGCTGAGCATTCGCCAACACGCTCTGGCCTGTGGTGGAGTAGCGGACATGCCCTATCGCCGATTCGCCCACCAGGTGGTCCAATTGCCCTTCGCTGAACACATCAGCAACATAGCCCATCCCTCTTTCCTGCTGGAGCAGGGTGCCGTCCGACGTGACGATCCCAGCCGATTCCTGCCCGCGGTGCTGCAGGGCATAGAGCCCTAGATAGGTGTGACGTGCTGCTTCGGGGTGAGAATCGATGCCAAAAACCCCACATTCGTCGTGAAACTTGTCGGGTTGGGGAGCAAAGGCCGGTGAAATCAACAAGTGACGACCTCGTTCGACTGTCCTAAATCGCAATTGACTCTCGAATAGCCGGGGACGACCTAGCATTGAAATAAACCCTTGCCTGTCTGCGACTCTGATGCATTCTGTCATCCGTCTGCTCCTCCTATCGTGGTCACCACGACTAACCGAGATGCCGCCCCCCTCGCGCCCCTTGCGGTTGGACTGCATGGTTCATCCGCTTCAAGGCGAAGCTTCCCTGACTCGCGGACGGCGCAGTTTCCGCAGCGCTGTGACTTGAATTTGACGGATACGCTCTCGAGTCACAGAAAACCGCTGACCGATTTCTTCGAGAGTGCTTTCGAGAGCATCACCAATTCCGAAGCGCATCCGAATCACCTCCTCTTCGCGGGGCGTTAGGGTTAGCAAAACCGCGGATATTCGCTCCTTTAGATTGTGATTAATCACGGCCTCTTCGGGCGAGAGCACTCCGTGATCCTCGATGAAATCGCTCAAAAGGTTCTCTTCTTCTTGACCTATCGGAGTTTCCAGAGAAATCGTCGGCTGCGCGATCTTCATGGCTTTGCGAACCTTGCGGACAGGCAGACCCATTTTCTGGCCGATCTCTTCTGCAGTGGGCTGGCGCCCGTACTCGTCGACCAAAGCCCGATCGGTCTGCGCCAGCTTGTTGATCACTTCAATCATATGCACCGGGATTCGGATGGTCCGACTTTGATTGGCAATCGCTCGGGTAATGGCCTGTCGAATCCACCAGTGGGCATACGTCGAAAACTTATAGCCCCGTCGATAGTCGAACTTCTCGACCGCTTTCATCAACCCGGTGTTGCCTTCCTGGATCAGGTCCAAGAACGGCACGCCTCGGTGGGGATATTTCTTCGCAATGGCAACCACTAAGCGAAGGTTGGCTTCCACCAGTTCCTTCCTGGCAATATCCGCTTCTAACTCACCTTGCTTGAAGGCCAATAGAGTCCGCTTGAGCTCTCGTGGGCTGGCTTGAACTCGGTCCTCAATTTCCTGCATCTCGTTTTCGAGTTCCCGAAGCCGATCCTTCAATTTCCCAGCTTCATCCCGCGCTAGCGAAGATTTCAACTGTGCCCTAAGTTCTGTTGCCTGCCGCTCCACAGCCACCATCCGCTCGAGCGTCTTTCGAATCACACTCACCAGCTTCGCCTGGGTGGCCAACGTCAGATTCAGGTTGCGGATGTGATGGGAGATGGAAATCCGGTAGCGGGCCAACTGAGAGAGTAATCGTGTACGCTCAGCGGGGTCTCGCCGAGCGTTGCATCGATGCCGGCGGACCTCAGCAGCCTTCACTTGTAGCTTGCCGAGCTCCCTAATTCGGCCCAGAACATCTTTCTGCCTCCCTACTCGAACCTCTTCGGCCGTTTCAACTGTTTTGAAGCTGACGAGCTCCGCGAGGGGAATTTTCCCTTCACGCAGATCCTTCCCGTAGTCCAAGATTTCAGCGACGACGAGAGGACAACGTGAGATCGCTTTGAGCACATTTATCTGTCCTCTTTCTATGCGCTTGGCTATTTCGACTTCCTCTGGTTGACTAAGAAGTGGCACCGTCATCTCCCGCAGATAAATGCGGAGGGAATCGCTCGTCTTTCCCAGCTTTTCTTCTGTGAACTCCGCGTTCTGGTCTTCGTTCTCCCCCTTCCCGTAGATTCTCTGCTGATACACCTGGGGCGGCGGCTCGGAATTGATCGATTTAGTTTCGGTAACACCGAGAGCATCTGTCACGGGGAGCAGGCCCCCGCGTCTTGTGGACTCAACTAGGTCCTCGGCTGGAACTTGCAAGCTCCTCTTGTGCTCGAACTGATGGAGCATCGCTCGATAGACGAACCCCCGTGTCTTCTTTCTGTGCCCGCCAAGAACGGGCTGGATCGAGTGGAAGCTACGGGTGTATCCCATGCGACGAACCGTCTTGGAAACCTGGAGGGTCAACTGACGGAGGCTCGAACCTGGGTGCTGCTGGATCCAATCCTGAGCCAGTCGGGCAATGGGCTCGGCCCTGACCCAACTCAGATCTATCATCACACTCCTGGGAGTCAACTTCGTTAGTTGCTCCTCCCAGTTATCGAGTTCGGGATACTCTTCCTGAATCAGTTTTTCCATCGCAACCACCACACCACGTCGAACCCAGCGTGTTCTGCCGTCCACCAGACGTTGCAGATAATCGAGGCTCATCAAGATCCCCTGCTCCGAGAGAGTGCATCTAAGGGACACTGCCAGGTGTCTCGCCGAGTAGTCGTGATGCAGCAGCTTCCACAGGCCTGCTAGCTGAACCAGCCTCTTCGGGTCATCGAGTTTTCGGGCTTCAACAGATCGGCGTATTTCGTCGGACTGACCCTCAACTTGTGCCCCAGCGGATTCCTCTGAGTCCACACCCTGTTGCGCCAAAAGGGCAAGCAAAGTGTCTCGTATCTGTCGTCTCACAAAACGGTGGAACCGTCCAGCGAGTACGCTTTGAAGGCGAACTGCTGACAAGTTAATACCCTGAGATCTCAGTCTCTTCCGGATTTGGCAAGCCAGAAAGCGCTTCGATTTGTCAGGGTTCAGGTGAAGCCAGAGGTGGGCCAAGGCAATCACCGTCTCGCCTGGCACGTTCGCGGGGAGACGGTCCTCGGGTGAGACATCTAACCCCTCGGCAGCAAGGGCCTTTTCGATCTGTGCCTCTGTGGCGAAGCCATTGGACTCAAGGAGAAGCTGGAGCATCGTCCTCTCAACCTCCGGCGCCACCGAGGCGATCTCACCGCTCAATTGTCGCTTGAGCGTTCGCTCATGATACTTGGCTCCAGAGATCCTTAGCCGGCTGCACAGGGCACGCGCTAGGGCCTCGCGTGAGTGTGCTGGATTCTTTCGGAGAAAATACGTGGCCAACGCACGAAAGAAGATCCCGGGAACCCGCGCTGAGCCGAAGCCACCAGTTTTAGCGTCAGATCTTCCAATTTCCAGCTCTGCCATCAGTGAACAATCCGAAGCCTGAGGAGACGCTCCACTGTTTCCTTCTGGCGTGCTTGGCTGCTTTGAAGGAACGTTCGTACCCAACTGCGCAGCTTCGCCGGATGCATTGCCAGGATGTCGCGGATCCAGAGGAAGCTGCCTTCCTGGCCGCTTTCCGAAAATAGCCACTCCCGAGCGTCCTGGTGCCAGCCGATGGTCTCTTTCGGTCCTTCCCAGGAGTGCGAGCGACAGCCGATTCCGTCGCGCAGGGCCCGAATCAGAATCGCCAGGGCCAGTCGTCGGATAGGTCGATCGACTCTGTGGATCGGGTGATTCACGGCGCTGCTCAGCTGTAGATTCGGACCTGGTGCGGTTTCACCCACTCTTCAGAAGAGGACATAAGTTGCTTCCTTTTGATCGCTCCAGGCTATTCTTACAACCCTCACTAGCCAATATCTTTTGCTTAGGAGCCCACGCCTGGACCGGAACACCAGCCAAAGCTGCCAGGTTCGAGAGATAGCCGGTTGTATCTCAGCTCGAAAAGGTCACGGAGCGCGATCACCTTGTCTGAATGGCCTTACGATGCGCCCTCTCGATAGTTCCTGTGCGAACTCTTAAGTGGAGGCCGAGACAAGTGTCAACGGGTGGAAACATGATGTCGACCGGCTCCGCTACGGACTCCGAAGGTCCAGCCTGGTGCATTCTCAAATGCAGGGATGTCCCACAAGCTATTCGATACCAACGAAAGTACACCAGCAAGATTCTGCCGGAGGATTTGTCTACGGCATCAGCCAAGGTGCGAACGTTGGACTAGCGGACGGCCCTCCAAAAATTACCGCGAGCGCGATCATCCCGGCAAAGATGACCGCCACGGTGCCTAGAACAAACAGCGCCGTCATCTGATCCCGGTGCAACTGCTCGGCAATTGGATCACGCTTTTCGAGCGGGGTCCGGTGGTGCCAGTGGAGTCCCCAATGGGGTTTATGGACCGTACCCATGGCTTACCTCCTTTCGGTAACTCGCTCCATTTCGTACCCAATATGAGATCAAGCAACCTGTGCTTGACCGATTCCCTTTACTGCGGTCGTGAAACTTCAAGGCTGCTACACTCCGGCCCCTTGCCTCTAGTGGCGGACAGGGTGGTCTAGCCTGAGGTGATCGACTTTTCTCTAATGGCCTCAAACTATTCATTTGTTCCTTGCAAGATGCTGCCCCGCTACAGAAAAGAGTTGGAAGAAGGCTGCGCTCCGTGGCCACCGGAGGTCGAACAACTGGGGGTGGGTTCGTCGGTTCTGCATCCCCTCGCCGACTTGACCCCTTCCAAGGCGCGCCGAGAGGCGATAATGAAGCTCTTCTACTTATGTCTGATGGCTAGCTCGAGAGATGGTTGCAATCAAAAAGGACCCGGATTGTCCGGTGCGGTCGAGGGATTCGAAGTTGAAGCCGCGTATTTCCTCCGACTGGTCCAAACTCCATAGCTTCTTCTCCAAAGTCGGATGAGGGTCACGGTTTCCATCAAGATTAGGTCTGGGGCCTCGCTCTCGAGTACTCGGGTCAATAACTCTAGTGTTTCTACGTGCTGGGGCTGGACTATGTCACCGTTGATGCTGAATGCCACCGCGCAGCGACCCTTCCGATCCGCTTCCTCGATTGCTTGACGAGCCAATCGGACTCCTTGCCGGGCTACGACCATCCAGCTGCCTCCGCGGTGTTGCAGCTGGGGACTGACTTCCCGCTGTGGAGCGTCGATGATCCCCCAGGTGTTTGTGGAAATAATGTCGCACCCAGCTGCCAGGTAGCCCTTGTGCACTTCCAGGACCGAAGGGAGGGCGTTATATAGGGCCCAGGTCCCCCACAAATTCTGATCGCTGACTCGATAGCCGTCCGCTGCAGTCCGCTCCAATTCGGTGGCCATTCCTCCGTCGAGGATGACGCACTTGTCTTGGCTGATTAAGCGCCCGATCCGACGATAGGAAGCAGATCCAGTGACAGCCATGAAGTGACATCTCTTTCTGGATGGCAAAGTCTTCGAGAACACCTAAGCTCTAGCTCACTAGGAGCGCTACGCTGAGCCAAGACAAAGCAGTGTGGTGTTCTCCTATGATTCGCTCGCGGCGACAGTCGTATGGAAGTTGACCGGACCATATCCGTGGCCCATCCCCGGATTGCTCCGGATCGCTTCAGTCACGAACTCTTTCGCGCCTTTGACTGCGGTGACGCTTCGAGTGTTCTGGACCGTCAGCAGCGTTACGATACTGGTCCCGTAGACTCCGTGTTGATGAAAGGTCTTGAGGTCAGCCTGCAGGCCTGCTCCTCCCGAGGGGTCGGAGCCGGCAATGGTCATCGCTACGGGCGTCATGGTTGGGCGTCCATGGGAGCCGAGAAGAAATCCAACTCACATTGCATCGCGTACCGGTAGGCGTCCCGAACCTTGGGACAATCTACGGCTAGATTGTCCAATAAGGATTCCAATTCCATGGCCAGCCCCCTGAAATCGTGGCTGGAATAAGTCTTGATCCAGTCCTGGTAGGGATGCTCCGGTCGTAGGGACGACACCAGCTCACTCCCAAGAAAGGTATAAAGACGCATGCACGGCACCATTGCCGCCACGATTTCGGCTAGGTGTCCGTGCCAGGCCGTACGGAGCAGAAAACTCGTGGACGTGGACGTGGTCGGATAAGGCTTCACATCTCTCGCGTTGCTACTCAGCTTCTCCGCATAGTCCGCATGCAGCTTCAATTCGTCTAGAACACCGAGCATAAGCCGATGAAAGAGCCGGGCCTGTGCTAGATCGTCGGTTTTGGCCGCCGCCAACGCATACGCTCTCAGAAAAGCGCCGAGGAAAAAAGTATCCTGATCGATGTAGCGCTTAAATACTTCGTGCTCGAGTGTCCCTTCGGCCAGACCTCGCACGAAGGGATGCAAGAGGCAGCACCGCACGGTCTCTGCGTTAGCCTCCCACAAGACCTCATGCAGCATCACTCCCCCCAAGTCATCTGCCAAAAGTCCCGTTCATGGCACAGCACCTCGTTGAACTGGGACTGCTGGCCCGGATGTGCATGTTGCTCGCAAAGCTTTAGCAGTTGCCGAACGTAGCCGACGAATTCGGTGTTCGACCAGCGGGCAATGAACTCGGCGTAAGGCCCGGTCGCCTCAAGGGCAGGAGTGTACCGTTCTTTCTGTAATTTCCCGTTAAGAGGGAATTTCTCGGGATACCGAGGATTGGGTTGACGAGGAACCTGGCGCGGCTCAGGCGGAAGGAGGCTGTAGGCCGAGTGCAGCCTGAGCCGTGCGGCGCTGCGCGCCGGGCCCCCCCGGAAGGGGGCCAAAGGCCGTCAGCCGAAGGGTTGAGCCGTCAGAGGTCTGGGACAAGATTCTCTAAATCATTCATCCAAAATGAAAGGAGAATCCAATGGCCCCAGACCTGGAAGACAGAGTACCACGAGAGATCCTAGAGGCGTTGATCCAAGAAGGAACGGAGGCCTTTCGCAAGGTGTTGGAGAAGCTCTTGAACTTGGCCATGGGATTGGAACGGTCGGAGTTTCTGGGAGCCGAGCCCTACGAGAGAACGAGCCAGCGACGGGGCCACGCCAACGGTTACAAGGACAAGAAGATCGCCACGCGTGTGGGAGAGCTCCGACTGAAGATCCCTCAGGTGCGAGGGCTGTCGTTCTACCCTCAATCGCTGGAGAAGGGCTGCCGCTCGGAAAAGGCGCTGAAGTTGGCCATTGCCGAGATGTATGTCATGGGCGTCTCCACGCGCAAGGTCACGGAAATCACCGAGCAGCTGTGTGGCACGGAGATCTCCGCCAGCCAGGTCTCACGGGTCGCCTCCCTGCTGGATGAGGAGCTGGAGAAGTTCCGTAGCCGGCCGCTGAGCGGTGAGTATCCCTTCGTCTACCTGGACGCCCATTACGAGAAAGTCCGTGTCGATGGACGAGTTCAGGACCTGGCCATCCTCAAGGCAGTCGGTGTGCAGGCTTCCGGTCACCGTGAGGTCTTGGGTCTGAGCGCCCGGCTGAGCGAGGCGGAGGTCCACTGGAGAGCGTTTTTTGAGGATCTGGCCGGGCGGGGACTCAAGGGAATGGAGCTCGTCGTCAGTGACGACCACGCGGGACTGAAGGCCGCTCGACGAGCGGTGTTTCCCGCGGTTCCCTGGCAGCGCTGCCAGTTTCATCTGAGCCAGAATGCTCAGCGCTTTGCCCGTCGGCTCCAAGAGCGGGGCCAGATCGGCCAAGCGATGCGGGACATCTTCAACAGCCCCACCCTCGAGGATGCCGAAGCCATGCTCAAACGCAAGATCAAGGCGTTCACCGAAACCAACCAGGCACTGGCCCAGTGGATGGAAGACAACGTGCGCGAGGGGTTGACGGTCTACGCCTTCCCCCGCAGTCTGCACAAGAAGATCCGGACGATTAACGGCGTGGAGAATCTCAACAAACAGATCCGGCGCCGCACTCGAGTGGTGGGAATCTTCCCCCATATCGACTCGGCGTTGCGACTGATCTCAGCCGTGCTGGCGGAGATTCACGACGAGTGGCTCACGGGCCGCTGCTATCTGAACCTGGAGAGCTGGCAAGAAGAGGAGGCATCCTAGAAGAGCGTTTCCCTAAACCCGAGACCCTCAGATCAGCGAGGGTTCTCGGTAAGGGGCAGCCCGCGATCGTGGCTCTGAGGGCTTCTGACAGGGCCTCTTTTCTTGGAGAAGGAGGTGGGGGCGCTGAATCGCTCTCTGCGAGTAGTGCAAGCTGCTCCGGCCTCTCATTTTGATAGATCTGCTGGTTGCCTTAGAGAGATTCACAGCGAGCGGCTCACGGGCCACTGCTTTCTGCACCCGAGAGCCAAGAGAGGAGGATCCTGTCCCACAACCGACCCTGAAATTACAGAAAAATTGTTGCGCTGCCTCCTCGAAGGAGGCACTCCGCTCCAAAACGTTGAGATAAACGGTCTGAAGCACGTCCTCCGCTTCATGCCGGTCTCCCTCGCAGCAAAAGAGAGCCCAACGGTATGCTGACGTGTGATGATTCTCTAGTAGCATCCTGAGCTTAGCCTGCTCCATTACTTTTAGAAATCACTCGACATCCACTATCAATAGCATTAGTCCCATCAGCAAGGGTTTTATATGACACGTCTCCTTCGAATATATAGGAATGTTTCTGAATTCATCGCGTAGACGGAAAGTTTAACTGCGGCTAACCCTCTCCAGGAGCCCGCTTCAGCGGGCTTCTCGAGAAAAAGGCTTCAGCCAGGATCCGAGTCCTTTCTCAGGGAAGATCGTGCTGCTGACCAGGCGCTCCCCGGGAATCGCCTCATATTGCTGACAGTTCAAGTCGCTCGCGGATGAAGTGGAGGGCCCCAGGGGAGTAGAGACTTATCAGCGCCCTCTGCTACCATGTTTCCCCAGATGGGACGCCTTAACTCGATCCCTTCATGTCAATCCTCTGCTTCGCGTTTGAGATAATGGGACACCACTGCAGAATCTGTGGAAGGTCTCGACCAAATCACTGGTTCTCGGGTCGAGGGCATGTGTGCAAAGCGTGCCAGAGGTTGCCGAGAGCGGAACGCGAATACATCAGGATTATGGAGGAGCTGTCCAGATTTCTAGACCAGTCGAACATCTCCCCCAAGAATGTCATCCGACTGACAGAGTTGTGTGAGCATAGCGATCCCAAGCTGAGAGATCGGGCTTCATTGATCCTGGAGATTGGCAAAGCGAAGCCGCACAAGCGTCGCCGGATCAAATTCCTTGCCAGCAACAGACGGGACCTGCTGGACAGACTGATTCGCGAAGAATTCGGAGGGGACCTCGGGCCCGGATTTCTTCGAATTCCAGTTGGGACCAGCAGAGGATGACTCCTTCTAGTATGCCCCGTCGAAAACCGATCCAATCCCGACGAAAGGGACGCGCCTCCCAACGAATCTTGGCCCACAAAGTAGCCTTCAGCGGCTGGAAGACCACGGACGAGGAGGAGATCGAGCGTCGCCGCCTTCGGGCGTCAACAGAGACGTTGCGCCTGGAGCGCTTGGAGCCCCAGCAGCCCTTTTACGGGACCTACCAGGTTCGTTCCGGCGACGGGGGCCGACCTTACACGGTGGAAATCCGGTCGCTCAAAGATCTCAGTAACTCCTGTGAATGTATTGATTATCGAGTGAACAGTCTGGGCACGTGCAAGCACATCGAGGGGGTGCTGGCCAGCCTGCCCAAAGGCAGGAGCCGTCTGTTTGCAAAGGCTGCTAGGGAAGGCTCGCCCCGAGTAGAGGTCTATCTTGCACCTGGGTCGAGCCGCCAGGTGCGGGTGACCTGGCCAGAGCAGGTGTCCCTGGAGGCCAAGCAGCTCCTCACCCCCTATTTCTCGAGCGAAGGCGCGCTTCTAGCGGATCCCGCATTGGGAGTCCCGGCCCTGAAGCAGGTCCTCGACAATGCCCCCGACGACCTTCGTTCGGAGATACGCGTTGCCCGAGAGGTGGACCACTGGGTCTCGGAGCTGCGCCGGCGGCGCCAGCGCCTCCAATCGAGGGAGGCCTTCCTCGAGGACATCAAGGCCGGCAAGCGCAGCCTGGATTGCTTGAGGCATCCCCTGTATCCCTACCAGGAAGAGGGCATGCTCCACCTGGCCTTTGAGGAGCGAGCGCTGCTGGCCGACGACATGGGTCTGGGAAAGACGATCCAGGCCATTGCGGCCTGTGAGCTGCTCCGCCAGGTCCGCAGGATCGAACGGGTCCTGGTGCTCTCTCCCGTGTCCCTCAAAGCAGAATGGGAGGAACAGATCGCGAAGTTCAGCAGCCTGCCCGCCCTTGCCGTCTGGGGTCCTCGGCCGGCGCGCCTCAAGCTCTACCGAAAGCCGTCCTTCTTTTATCTGACGAATTACGAGCAGATTCGCAGTGATGGAGACGACATCATGCGAATCCTGGCGCCCGACGTGGTCATTCTGGATGAGGCTCAGCGCATCAAGAACTGGCAGAGTAAGACGGCGAAGGCGGTCAAGAGGCTATCCAGCCCCTTCGCCTTCGTCTTGACGGGAACGCCGCTGGAGAACCGGATCGACGAGATCTACTCCATCATGGAATTCCTCGACCCCCAGTTGCTGGGTCCCCTGTTCCGGTTCAATCGCGATTTCTACGATCTGGACGAGCGGGGTCGGCCCCAGGGTTACAAAAACCTCGACCAACTGCACCGCCGCATCCGTCCCCTGATGTTGCGCCGGCGCAAGGATGAGGTCGAAGACCAGCTGCCGGGTCGGACCGTCAACAACTACTTCGTGGGGATGGAGGAGGAGCAGGGGCTTCGCTACGACGGATTCAAGATCAAGGTGGCCAGGCTCGTGGCCCTGGCCAAGCGTCGTCGTCTCACCCGGGAAGAGGGAGAAAAGCTTCAGAAGTGGCTGGCTTGCATGCGCATGATCTGTGACAGCCCCTTCATTCTCGACCCGGAATGCCGCATCTGCCCCAAGCTGGGGGAACTGGAGAGCGTTCTCGAGGATGTGCTGCAGTCCGATGGCAGCAAAGTCCTGGTCTTCTCCGAGTGGGAGAGGATGCTTCAACTGGTGCGCCAGCTCGCCGACGATATGGGTCTGGGTTATGCCTGGCACACGGGCTCGGTTCCGCAAAAAAAGCGCCGGGAAGAGATCAACCGCTTCAAAGAAGAGCCTGCCTGCCGGCTGTTCTTGTCAACCGATTCGGGAAGCACCGGTCTCAACCTTCAGGTGGCCGATACGGTGGTGAACCTGGATCTGCCTTGGAACCCGGCCAAGCTGGAACAGCGCATCGCAAGGGCCTGGCGCAAGCACCAGGAGCGGCCGGTTACCGTGGTGAACCTGGTTTGCGAAAAGAGCATCGAGCATCGCATGCTCGGTCTGCTGTCCCAGAAGCAGGAGCTTGCGGACGGGGTCCTCGACGGCAGAGGGGACCTGAAGTCGATGCGCCTGCCCTCGGGACGGGCTGCCTTCATCCAGCGCCTGGAGACCCTGATGGGAGTCCAGCTCCCTGAGTCCGCGGCGGCTACGGACAAGAGGCTCCACACGCCATCTCAGCGCGAGGCGGATCCTTACGAGGTGTTTGGCAACCACCTGGTGGCCCGTCTGGCGGACCGCCTGCTGCTGCTGGAAGTGCGGCAGAATGGCACCGGACAGACGACGCTGGTCGGTGTGGTGGAGGGTTCCACGGAGCAGGTCGTGCCCTTGGCCGAACGGCTCCTGCGCGAAAGCTTCGAATCCGCGGGTAGCCCAGCGAATGGAAATCCCCAGCTGGAGTTGATAGACCGAGAGACCTTCGAGACGATCCAACGTCTTGTGAATTCGGGTGTCCTGGAGGTGAAGAGGGGGTCAGACCGCGAGCTGTTTCGAAGCCCCACACTATCGAAGGAGGATTCTCGAATTGCCGAGCGGCGATGCAAAGAGGCTCAGGAGATCCTTGCCAAGGCCGATCGTCAGATGCGAATGGCCGCCCTGCTCTCGGATGGTGGGTTCGCCATGGAGGCCGTTCCACCCCTTGGCACATGTATCGAGCTTAGCCTCAAAGCCCTGGCGCATCTCCACGAAGAACAGATTTCAGCCGAAGAAAGGATTCCCCTCAACCTGGTCCAGTCGCGTTGGGTCGCCCAGGGCATCATTTCTGGCGATGCGCTGGCTGTCGTGGCCAGGGTGCGGGAGCATACAGAGGAAAAGGACGGACTGGATGAAAGCGGCGCTCAGGAACTCGTGCAGTCGGTCAGACGGATCCTCGAACAGGTTCAGGTGAATATCAACAAGGTAGCCCTCAGTTGAGCTTGATACTGTGAATTGTCGGCTCTGCACGACGGCATAATTCGACATGTTCTCATACGCTCAATCCGTCAGGGCGTGCTCCATGCTCTCGGACTCAAGCAGACCACGCCGCATCACGAATTTTACCCAGAAGAAAGCATAGAGCGCGGTGATTCCAAGGAATACACCTGTGTAGGAATACACAGTTAGTGTCATCTCGGGAGCGGGCGAATTATTGATAAAGGCATAACCCATACCCACGATGCCGACAAGTTGTGCGAACGGGTAAAGGGGGGATTGATAGGGCCGGCTGAATCCAGGATAGCGTCGGCGTAATACGATCAAGTCTATGTGCGCGACAATGTAGGCAACAAGCCATACTGCTGCTGCTGAGCTCAGAAATACGATAATCACATCCTGTGCCCCCCGCATGAAAGCCAGCGGGATAGTAGGGAGCAAGACCAAAAATAAAATGCTGACCCAGGGTGTTTTGAATTTCGGATGCACCTTCATGAATACAGCGGGAAGCTGCCCGTTGTGGGCCATGCCGTAAAGCATACGGGGTACGGTCGCCACAACGGTGTTTACGGTGCTGCACGTTGCTGTGATGGCCAAAACGGCCAGGATAAAGGCGCCTGTTTCACCACACAGGCTCTGTACGAGAACCAGATGAGGCATATCCGAGGTAGCCAAGATTTTCCGTGGTACGTGTAAAAAGCCGGCCAGTGCAAATAAACCATAGACCAGCAACAAGACCACCGCAGCAATTGACATGGTTTTCGGAATGTCTTTGTGTTAATGCTCATCCAAAAGGGGACCACCTGTGCTCGTCGAAAAGGGGACCACCTATTGGGTTAATTCATCATCCCGTCTCTCTTGACGGATTTGGTTGTTACCTTTTTGCCTCACCAGAATGTTGCCTTCAAGAAACGCCCTTCGATTGAACCCATCCTCCCTCCAGCGGGGGCGCCCGAGCGCGATGGCGGTCTTCCCAGAGTAGCAGACCTGCTCTGGGTGACCCGAAAGCGACCGCGAGACGGGAGGATTTCTTATACGTCATGATCGTTGCTGGGACAAGTAGGAGCCTCCCCCTCTGCTCCCGCCGGATCGACCTCAGGAGGGATCTTGCATCGGTGGATCCACTCCTTGCGGTACTGGTCCAACTTGCGTTGCAAGTAGGGACGATACCCTGAGGGCAAGGGCTGAGCGAGGATTTCCTCAACCAGAGGCTCAAAGTAGTGGAGCGTGGCGATCAGGTCCCGGCAACCCTCATTGAGCCGAGAGACGTACTTGCGAGTGGCGCCCAGAAGCAGGGCCTCCTGGACCACCGCCAGCGCAATACCCCGCTCATAGAAGTCTCGGGTAGTGGCTTCGTCACTGGGACGAAACAGGCCCTGGGTGCAGCCGACCCCGATGAACGCCTCCCGCACCGCCTCCCGGTACTGAGGCCAAGGCAGGGGGATAGACTCCGTCGCTTCGGTCCCGAGCTCGCGATCGCTCTCCCCAGGCAGGCTCACCGGATCCCTGGGGGTTGCTGCTTGCCAAGTGCCCAGATCTCCGGCTTGGCCGGCAGGCTCTGGCGAAGCGCTCGGAGGGCGCTCGTAAGGCCAGTAGGCATCCCTGATAACCACGCGACTGGGAGTGTATTGGTTGGCACCGCGACGGAGTTGGCACACGCCCTTCTCCTCCAGCTCCTGCAGATACACGCCGACGGAGCGCCGCGATCGGTGGAGAATACGGCTCAGCTCGGAGGGTTGGATCGGGATCGAGCCCTCGGACCGTTTGGCCTTCAGACAGAGATAGGCAAAGAGGCGGAAAGCGCCATCGGACAGACCCAGCAGGGCCGTCTCGAACCCTTCTCCCGCGGCAAACCAGCCGGCGGACGGTTTGAGGCGAATCCGGGAGCCTAGCTCCGGTGCATTCATGCCCAGTGAAGCGTTCATGACGGAGTTCCTTTCGGCTTAGAGGGCTTGGCTGAGGCTGACGGCGAGGCCTGACGAGTGCGCAGGCTGTGACGAAAGCGGAAGCTCTCCCCCTGGAGCTCAAAGATGTGACAGCGATGGGTCAGCCGGTCCAATAAAGCGGCCGTCAGACGCTCTTGGCCGAAGACCTCGGTCCATTGTCCAAACTCCAAGTTGGTCGTGACCATGACGGAGCCGCGCTCGTAGCGCTCGGCAAAGAACTGAAACAACAGCTGGGCTCCTGTCGTGGAGAAGGGGATATAGCCAATCTCATCCAGGCAGACCAAATCCGTCTTGGAAAGCTGCCGCTGAAGTTGAGTCAATCGCAAACTCCCTTGGGCTTCGATCAGCTCGTTGACCAAAGCGGCGGCCGTGACAAAGCGGACCGTCTTGCCGGACAAACAGCAGGCCATTCCCAGGGCGATCATCAGGTGCGTCTTTCCCACTCCGGGGGGACCCAGGAAAATCACCGACTCCTGGCGCTCGACGAACTCACCGCCGGCCAGCTGCAGGACCTTCTCCTTGTTGAGGTGGGGCAGCAGGGCGAAGTCGAAGGCCTCCAACGTCCGTAGGTAGGGAAAGGCCGCTCGCTTCAGGCGCCGCTGCTGCTGCTTCTGATCGCGCTCCAGCACTTCTTGCTCCACTAGGCTCAACAGATAGTCTTCATAGCTGCGCCGCTGCTCGGCGGCCTCCCGCGCCAGACTCTGGTACTGGGCCCGGATGGTGGGCAGGCGCAAACGCTTGAGATAGCTCTCGAGTAAGAGGGATTTCTTCATCAGCTACTGTCCTCCCTGCGCTGGGGCGCCCTGAGCGAGTAGCTGGTTGAACTGATCCACTGCCGGCAGAGCCACCTGATAGGCGGCCAACCGAGGCAGGCGATCCAGACCGAGAGCCGGGGGAGGCCAGGCTTCTTGCTGCGCTTGGCGCAGCAGATGGCAGACTCCTTCAAAGCGGAAGATACGAGCTTGAGCGCTTGTTGTAGAGCGGCTGCCAGTGCCTTCTGAGGGACCTGTTCCAGTAGTCTCAGAATGCGGATGAACTCCCGAGCACCCCCGGGATCCCTCTGCTCCAGCTGGTGGCAGTACTGGTCGAAAATGGCCGGCAGCTTCAGTCCTCGCAGGGCCCGAGCCTGCCGCCAGGCGCGGGGCTTGTCCTCGAGCAACGGAAAATAATGGACGGGGTCCAGGGATTCCGCTCCGGGCGTATAGAGTCGGCGATGTTCGGCGACCCGCTCCCGTTGGGAAAAGACCGCGACTTTCTGGACATAGCCCTGGCAGATCAGCTGGCGGTGGACATAGCGGGCGGGCACGGAATACCAGCAGCGGTCAAAGCAGACCCGCCCTTGCTTGTCCACCCGGACCGGGACGATGCGGCAGGCTTCATAGGCCCGAGCCGGTAACGGCAACAGGGCGGCGTGCTCCTGCTCCCAGAGCTCGGCCTGACCCGGGCTCTGCAGAAGGCGCTCATCCTCCCCCTCACACCATCTCTGTAAGCGGAGGTTGAGCTCTTCCCAACTGCGGACTCGGGGCAGCGGCACAAAGACATTGCGTCGGACGTAGCCCACCAGATTCTCCACGCCCCCTTTTTCATGCCCTTGGCCACGATTGCAGAAGTTGCCTTCAAACAGATAGTGCGAGCGCAAGGCCACGAACTCCGCTTGTTCCTGGCGCTGGCGCCCTTGGAGTACCTTGAGGACGGCACTCTTAAGATTATCGTAGGTCAAGGCATGAGGAACGCCTTCAATGTGGCCGAAGAAATCGACGTGCCCCTGCCAGAACGCTTCTTGCCGTTGGTGGGGAAAGGCCACCACAAAGAGACGGCCCGAAGCCATCAGCTTGGCACAGAACAGATGGGCCACGGTTTCCCTTCCGTCCAGTTCAAAGACCGCCTCACCCCAATCGATCTGGGCCACCGATCCCGGTTCGTACCCCAGCGGGATGAAGCACTCGCCTACCCCCTTCCTCTGGCGCCGGACGTAGCGCCGGACCGAACTCTCTCCCCCCGAAAAATCATATTCCTCCTTCAGACGCCGATAGATCCGTCGTGCCGTATGGCGTTGCTTGCGGGGAGCTCGCTGGTCTTGCTCCAACCAGGCGTCGATGATCGGCGCTACTGGGTCCAAGACCCGACGGCGACGGGGGTGCTTCTTCTCATAGACGGGGACGTCGCTGTCCGTGACGGCTTTGCGCACGGTCTTGCGCGAGTGTCCGAACTCTCTCGCAATCGCGCGAATGGATTTTCGCTGCAGGAAGTAGGCCCGTCTGATACGCTCTTTTTGGTCCACCGTGATCATCCTTTCCTCCTGTAGTTTCAAGTTTGGGCAAACTGAACCCTACAGGATCTGGAGGTTACGGTGGTCCCCTTTTCGATGGCTATTTTGGCCTAAACTGGTCCCCTTTTAGGTGAGCATTCACACTCGACAGGGTTTTTCGCCTCTTCGATCAGTGGACATACAAATTCAAAACCAAGGAAGGCCCACAGAGCGAGGAGCGTGAGCGAGAACGTGCTGAGTCGCACATCAGTGAATCCATCCAGTGAGGATACGATTTCATGCCCTTCTACCCCGTGGATTCCGGCAGCGCCAACAAGCAGGAGCCCTAGCAACATGGTAAAGGCAAGGACATTTTGAAGGCGGGCAAAGACATCGATCCCCAGAATGTTGAGCACCGCTATCAAACCCAGTAAGACGAACCCGAATCCTGCGAATCCCAATCCTCCAAGCCCATTCGGGTAGAGTGTGTCGAGGATGTACTCAACGAGTAGAAGTTCTGCAGATAAGCCGAAGATAGCAGGGGCCAGATACCCCGCAATCGTTGCGATAATGGCTGGAAAATGACCGAGTGCCACTTCGGTGTATGAGCTGATACTGCCTGCTCTCGGCAGCATGAGGGCCAGTTCGGAATACGTAAAGATATAGGAGAGGGTGAGGACGAACGCAATTAACAGGGCGATGATAATGCCCGATCCGCCAAGACCGACGCCCTGAAGCACAGAGACCATCGTTGATTGAGCAACAACGACACCAACTGCGACGGCCAGTAGCGAAGGCAGTCCCAATACACGTTTGAGACCGTTTACCGAACCTGGTGTCTTCTCAGAGGTGGGTTCCCTACGCTCCATGGCAGAGGCTCTGTGCTAGCAGTGATCAAACAAGGCGGATTACATAGAAGATAGAGCCGCTATCCTTATTCGAAATGAAACCATCAGGACTGGTCACCCTATGCTCAAGTGGTTCGGTTGACTCGTGGACGGTCTTGACGGTGCGAAAGGGTGCAAAGTGAACCGCGACGCCATCCAATACTTCGCAAGCTGCTCCCGTCCACTGATTGACCGCGCTGATCACCATGTATTCGTATCCAAGTTCTTGGTACCGCTCCGCCGTGGCAGCTACGAGTTCGAAGGTATCTTCCGTGGACAAGGTGTCAGACCGCGCGACCATGAAATGGTATCCAACTTTTCCCTGGTCATGGGCCTCCCGAAATTCATGGAATTGGGCACGCAACGCTGTCAATGCTTCCGCATCTTGCGCATCTAGCAAGGCAAAAATCGGCTCGAAGAAGGACAAGACAGTGACAATGAAGGGATCGTTGTGACGAAGCGGGGGATCTGGATGAGCATATGGCATGGTCCTGTTGAACGCACCGCCGATCACCGCTCCATCGCCATCCATGATGGCAAGCGATTGCTCGATTACCTTTCTATTGACCTGTATGGCAGAAAAGGGGCTGGTCGGATCGGTGAGAACCAACAATCGGATCATCCAAAAGATAAGGTTTTCTTTGGTCCATGCACCGAACGAATCTGTACCATAAGGATCACTATGGTTGGTCTCCAGCAATTCTATTGATGACAGCCTCGGCAGATTGAGGTGGCGAGCCATGGGCTCAAGCTTTGCGAACGATGTAGCGACCACACGCGCCATCTGCAGTATCTGTGTCGGTTCGAGCGTCGCCGCCCCTTTCGTTTTATACCGGACGCTGCGATGGGATTGGGCAGAGGCATAATTGACAAGAGGCAAGACCTCTGGAAGTCTCCGCAAGCCGTGCTGGGCCACATCTTCAGCCTTCGCATAGCTGCACCAAGGCAGGGGTTGTGGCCGATCTAGGGTGACCCTCTTTTCGACTGTATTCGTCATAAGGATCCCCTTCTAGTCTACGGAGACGCCTAACGGATCTGTCGTTCTGCTAGGGCGCAAAACGAATCAGGTCCGGCGCAGGGTAGCGTAGCCGGACTCCGTCGAAAACGCGATCCGTCAGCAGCAACGACTTGTTAGCCAGGATTTTCCAGCCTGACTCGCCAATATCCTGGGCGGCGATGTTCATGGGCCACCGCAACGATGACTATCCGGGTAGCGTCTATCCTGTAGACGACACTGTAGGGGAAGCGCCGCAGCAGATAACGGCGTGTGTTGTGGTCGTGGACCGTCCACGTCGTAGGCGATCTTCCGATCTGAGCAACGGCGGCATGCAACTCCTCAGCAAAGAGGATGCCCGCCCGACCGCTCCGTTCAGCGTACCAGCGGGCGGCCCCTTCTGCCTCCTCGAGTGCTTCGTCGAGGAATTCAAGCGTCGATGTCACTGCGGGCAGCTGTCAGAATCCGGCGACGGGCTTCCGACCATGGGATTGTTTTCGCATGGCCAGAATCGAGACGCTTTAGTCGCCTCTGGAGCTCTGCGGACCAAGCCGCTTCGACGTCCTCGTCGACCTCTGAATCGAGGCTCTGGATCAGCTCACCGGCGAGCGCTGCGCGTTGTTCTGGCGGAAGCTGAAGCGCTCTGGCTAGCAGTTGCTTCGGGTCCATGACTCCAAGGATACCACAGAGCACACTTAGTGCCGTCTCTGGCTAACGCTTCTGTTCATATGGTTTCCAGATAGACCCATTTCCTGTAGACATATGGAATCTCTTCCTTGACGAAAAGATTCGTACATAGGAAATGGAGTGTGAGCGGGCATGACCGAGCCATCGCGGCTTCAATTTCGGGGTACCAATCGACACCAGGGTCAATTCGATGGTCATCCCAGAGTCCTATTCGTCCCTGATCCTCAAGTTCCTTAAGGTGTGCGATCAGCGAGTTCCTCCAGACTTCGTCGTGACGGCTGTAGCTGCTAAAGATAGTGCGTTTATCGATCGTCGACTCCTCCTTTGAAGCCACGACCGACTGCTTTGGATGGTGGTCGGCATTGATGATCGAAGTCCGCAGTTGGCCGCGCGCGGTCGTTCATTCGACGTTTCCGGGGACAATTTGAACGTCCGCTTTTAGGGTGCGCCGTGCAAAGGCGGCGCTTTCCCAGTGGGTGACAGACCCACCCGGCAACCGCTCCAGCCGGAAGCAACCGGAGCAACTATGGAGGTAACGAAATGGTTGAAGCCTCTGGTGAAGCGTGTCACGAATGGGTGACGGCGCCGGGAGTTCTCCCGGCAAGATGAGCGATCTGAGAGGACTTCAGCCAAGTTAATCGACGCAGTGCATAAATGAACATTCGTTTCCTTTGGAGGGCGAGTACTCAGAGAAGATTCGAAAGACGGCTGCGCGGACCGCATCCACGCTCGGTGCTTGTGCGCGCCGCAATCGGCGCAAGCTCGGAATCTCGATATCGGGTCCGCCCTTCCTGCGACAGAGCCAGGATCCGAATCTTCTCGAAAAAGGCCTCGCTGCCCAGGACCAATCCGACCTTCGCCCGAAAGAAAGGGCTGATCGGCTCTTCACCACGACCGGACTCGACGAAATCTCGATAATCCGTCCGAGTATCGAAGTGCGACAAAGTCCGCTCGGTAGCCACCCAATCCACCTCGGTCTGCCCCCCGATATAGTTGCGATAGCTGGACCACGGATACAACTGCGCCGATCGTGTCATCCCGGAGCGGTTGGGGTTGAGGTGAATATAGCGGGAGCATTCGAGGAAATACTCTCCATCTTCGACCAGAATGGCCTTGTAACGGCCTTGCCACAGGTGTCCGACCCGCTTGTGACGGCGATTGAAGCCACCTGCATATACCCCCAGAATCCGCTGCATCCACCTTCCCAACTGCGCCTCGGGAATCTCGGCGAGCAGGTGATAGTGGTTCGGCATCAGGCAATAAGCATGGACGATCAAAGCCCCGTCCTTGGCCGCCTCCCCGACCAGTTCCAGGAGACGCATCCGATCCCGGTCGTCCACAAACGTATTCATTCGCGCCACCCCACGGCTCATCACATGGTAGGTTGCTCCGGGATACTCGATGCGGAGTTGTCTAGCCATCCTCTGCAAACCAATAACGCTTGGAGAGGTCGAATTGCGAAATCTACGCTGAAAAAGCCCTGAATAAACGAGAATCTACCTCCTTCCTGCCGACGACTTTCAATTCTCAAGATACGTCCCCGCGGGCCGTGTATCGGGGCGACCTGGGTAGCAGAGCCCGCTTCAGCGGGCTTCCCGAAAAAAAGGCTTTAGCCAGGATCCGTGCTGAACTCCACGACAAAGGCTGGATTCAGTTTTCAAGGGCACCCGAGATTCCCGAGGATCGTTATGAGAAATGCACGGGACCATCGGACCGGACTACGGCTGAAGCCCTTACCGAGAAGCCCGCTGAAGCGGGTTCAAGTTTACCTCACCCGGCTACCCGGCCCTGAAGGACCGGTCTATTACGCGCGTGCCGGGCACGCGCGCTGTCTGGGAGGGTGCAAGTCCCTCCGCCAACCTGATGGAGGTGAAGGCTAGCGAAGCACAAGGGCGTCACCGCGAGGTGGGGTCTGAAGGAAGTGTGGAGCAAACGTACGAGCCGACGCACAGAAACTGGATAAGTAGGCGCCAAGGTCGGACGAGTCAGCGCGTGGTGACGAAGTCCATATCCATCAAGATCCGGAAGCGTAAATCCAGCGGTTGTGTACGGAAAGACAGCGTCCTTACCCCGGGAGGCCTGGGAGGCTGTCCCTTGAAGGACAGGTGGAATCGTAAGGTTTCATAGCGCCCTCCAGGAGTCCGCAGAGGGCATAGTAGGTGGGGAAACTCACGGAAGGCCCGAACGGTAGGGAGAGGTTAGTAGGTGTCCAATCTTAAGGGTGATCAACAGAGGCAGAGAAGTCCGAAGCGGACCTCAAACCGAACAGCTGGGGTGCGGCCCCAGGGAAGCGGGGAGACGGCGGATTCATCCTTAGCGAAAGGGCGAACCGAAGGCCCGATGTTTGGTGAGAACGTCATGGAGGAGATATGCGAGCGAAGTAATCTGGAAGCGGCGTTGAGACGAGTGCGAGCGAACCGAGGGGGTCCGGGAGTGGACGGGATGACCGTCGATGAACTGCCGGAGTACCTGAAGGCGAACTGGCGGTCGATCAAAGAACAGCTGCTGTGCGGGGAGTATCAACCGCGACCTGTCAAGGGGGTGGAGATTCCGAAACCGGGAAGGAAAGACAAGCGAAGACTCGGGATTCCGTGTGTGATCGATCGATTTATCGAGCAAGCGATGCTGCAAGTGCTGCAACGCAAGTGGGATCGCACGTTCTCAGAGTCCAGCTATGGCTATCGACCGGGGCGCAGGGCTCATCAGGCAGTGGCGCGTGCCCAAGACTACGTGAAAGCGGGCTACGGGACCGTGGTCGATCTCGATTTAGAAAAGTTTTTCGATCGAGTTCACCACGATCGTTTGCTGAGCCGGCTGGCGCGGGAGATTGGGGACAAGCGGGTACTGAAGTTGATCCGAGCGTATCTAAGCGCGGGGATTCTGCGGTACGGACTGGTGAGTGCGCCGACGGAAGGGACGCCGCAAGGCAGCCCCCTGTCCCCCTTTCTCTCGAACGTGGTTCTGGATGAGCTGGACGAGGAACTGGAGCGCCGGGGTCACCGTTTTGTCCGCTATGCCGATGACTGCAACATTTATGTGCGGAGTCGGCGGGCGGGGGAGCGAGTGATGGCGAGTGTGAGCCGGTTTGTGAGCCAGCGACTGAAACTGCGTGTCAATCGGGAGAAGAGTGCGGTGGATGAGCCCCAGAAGCGGAAGTTCTTAGGCTTCACGTTCACGGGAGGCCGATCGCCCAACCGGCGCAAGATTGCGCCGGAATCGATCCAGCGGTTTCGATCCCGGGTGCGTCGTTTAACGCGGCGTAACCGGGGGATCAGCCTGGAGCAGCGTGTGGACGAATTGTCCCGCTACCTCCGGGGCTGGATTGGATACTTTGGGTACGTCGAGAGCCCCTGGGTCCTGCGGGGTCTGGACAGCTGGATTCGTCGTCGCCTGCGCAGCGTCCAATGGAAACAGTGGAAGGTCTACCGGCGACGCCAGGCGGAGTTGATCCGGCTGGGCGTGAGTCGGGATATGGCCCAGCGGACCGCGTGGAGCGTCAAGGGCCCTTGGGCCCTCAGTCAAGCGCCCGGGGTCCGGATAGCGCTTCCGAATGCTTATTTCGATCGGTTAGGTCTTCCTCGGTTGGCTAATCATCAGCGCATTCAACCCTAGCGAACCGCCTTGGTACGGACCCGTATGCCTGGTGGTGTGGGAGGGGAAGGCCCGTGAGGGCTTCCCCTATCCCGAGTTCGCGCCAGACCTCTGAAGCAGGCTCCGAGGACGGTCAGATGTCCAGGACAAGTGACTGCTGGGAACCGGATCATTCGACAGCAAGAGGGCTAGAGCGCGGAACCTCTTTCCAGGAAGGCAAACAGGTCAACCAGATCGCTAAGACCCATTGTGTCGAGCAGATCCTCGGGCATGATCGAAACCTGGGAAACGCGATTTTCGACGATGTCTTCTTTGTCCAACTCGATCCGCTCTCCGTTGGCGGTGATCAAGATCAGGCTGGAGTCGGACTCTCCCGCGACCATGCCGGTCACGGTCTCGTTGTTTTTCAAGTCCACCACCACGCCGGTGTACTGATCCGAGATCACGCGGGAGGGATACATGATGGACTCCAGGATCTCGCCCCGTCGGAACCTCTTGACCGCCGTCGAAAGGTCGGGCCCACCACCTCGACCCTCGTTCCCGAAGACGTGACAGTTAGCGCATTTAGCTCGGCGAAAGACGATGCGTCCCTTGTCCACATCGCCCTGCCCATAGCTCATGGGACTAAATTCGAAATAACCGTTGAGCTCCTCGAAACTCATCTGTGACAGAGGATTACGTTCTTCGGCCTTTTCGCTATCCACCTCCGCCATGAGCTCTTGAGCCCGTCGGGCCTGCTCTGCTAGATAGCGCTCCTTCCGATCCTCCGCCTGCCTGCGCTCCTCTGGCTCCAGAAGTGCGAGCGTGTCCTGCCACAGATTCTCGATGAAGCCGACCATGCTGGCCGCGCCTGCTATTTCTCTTCCCCGGTCGAACCAATCCACCAATTGCTTTCGCAGCTTAGGGTTCCAGCCCTTGCGGATCTCACGGAGGGCGTAGACGGTATTGATCTCGTCTTCCTGGGAGCGCTCAGGCCGTAGCTCGTCGAGCATGGCTTCGATCGATCCCTCAGGCTGCATATAGGCCAGGATCGCCTCCAGCTCGCGGTTGAGCAGATGCTTCTTCGAGGGGTAACGGCTCAGCAACCGAGGCCCTACCTTGGAGATGAACGGCGCGCGATGGTCCTGGCCCGCCGCTGGATCGCGGATCAAAGCCAATTGGCAGACCCGCAGATAGGTGGGCAGCAAGTCCTCACCTGGCAGCGACGCACTGTACTCGAGGAGCTTCCCAAAGATGGAGTCTGCTTGATTGCGGGTGGTCTGGGTATGGATCAGCGCCAGGAGTCCTTCCAAGGCGCGATGGGGATGTTTCTTGATGCTGTCGCCCAGGACCATGGAAGCCCAGGAATCGCGAGGCAAGCGCTGAAGGGCGAGTCGAGCCGCGTAGCGGAGGAAGCGGTCCGGCTGGTCCAGCAGATTGAACAACCCAGTCGCAAGCAGGTCCAGCTGTCCGATCTGGGTATCGTTCCCGAGGCCGCTTCGGAGCAAGGCCTCGCAGGCCCTTCTGACCACCAGGGGCTCGCTGTCTTCCAGGCTCTGCAGCAGGATCGAATAGGTGTGTTTCAGGGCATGGGTTCCCAGCAGCAGGACCGAGGCAGCTCGCGCCTGCGATGACTCGTCCGTTGCTAGAGAGCCCAGGAGTTCCACATCGGGTCGAGGTCCCATGACTTGCAGCAGTTCCAGGGCCCTCACTCGGATTCGAGGGGCAGCCTGTTTGTCGCGGACGACTCTAAGGAGTTCAGTTTCCCAGGCCGCGCCCAGTGTTTCACGCGCACTCGAGATTCGATGGCGTCCCCAGGCCGAGCGATGCATCGGTTGCTCCAGAGCTGCCGCAAGACCGGTTGTCTTGTCCCTGGAACTGTTCTGAGCAGTTCCCTTCCAGGTAACCCGGTAGAGCCCCCCGGTGGTGGACCTTCCTCCGGTTGCAAAGTAGAGGAAGCCGTCGGGGCCGATGTCCAGATCGGTCACATTGAGGGGGTGCCCCTGGACAAAATCGAGGCTGGAACTGCTGAAGGAGGAGCCCTCCTCCTTGGGGAAGCTCACCAGAATTCGGCCCCGGGACCAATCGCCCAGGAAGAGCGCGCCCTGGTACTTCTCGGGGTAGGTGTTGTGGTGGTAGAAGGCAATTCCGACTGGGGAGCCTCGCCCCAGACCTTCGGTGCCAGGGAGAGTATCGGGGTAGGACTCTGGAAACTTCCCCGACCCTGTCCGCCAGCCGTAGTCGGCTCCAGGTGTGCAGTGAAGAACGCGGATGGGGCGATACCAGGGCAGCCCGAAGTCCCATTCCATGTCTGAATCAAAGGTGAAAATTTCACCCTGCTCGTCGATATCAAAATCGAAGGCATTGCGAAAACCGCCGTTGACCTGGCTCCATTGATTCTTTTCCAGCTCCAGGCGGTGCAAGGTGCCAGCAGGTGCCCAGATGGTATTGGCGTGTCCCCTGGGGTCGAGGTAGCGTGCCAGAAGATGGTCTTCCTTCAGCCCCCGGGAGGGGGACAAGGGGTCGACAAAGACGTCGGGAAAAGAGTGGTTCCCATACATGATATAGAGACTTCCGTCGATTCCCGTCCGAATCGCATGCGGGCCATGTTCGCCGATCTGTCCCCTCGAAGCTGCAATCAATTTCACTTCATCGGCCCGGTCGTCACCGTCTAGATCCCTGAGGCGATAGAGACCTGTTTTCTGGGGTCCTTTAGAGTTTACGAGGAGATCGCCTGGCCCCAGAAAGTGCATCCCGTGGGCGGTCCGAACCTCGCTGGAGAATTCCTTCATCGTGTCGTAGTCGCCATCACCGTCACCGTCGACCAGAATGTGGATCCCGCCGTGCTCGAGGGCAACGACTGGACGCCCAAGGTGATCGAAGGATAGGTTCACCACCGATCCCAACAGGTCATCGGACGCCACCGCTTCTACTTCGAAACCCTCCAGAGCCGTGAAACGGTGTCGCAGCGCGTAGGGTCGCTTCTGGGGATTGGGCCGCTTCGACTCCTCCTCGCTAAGATCCTTGACTTCGATGTCCTTGAACATGACCTGCATCGGGTCACCGGTGTGCAGCTGCAAGGCGATGATGCCCTCGCCGGCGCCCTCCGGGTCTTCGATCTCACAGACTACCCGACCATTGAGGATCATCTTGATCTGGTCGCCCTGAGAGTGGATCTCATAGAGGTTCCAGTCGTCCAGGTGTGCGGCGGAGTTGATGTCCGCCTGCCCCTCGGGCGTCATGCTTTTCCAGTACTCCATGATTCCTCGACCACCCTCGTCGTACAACATGCCGAAGTACTTCTCTACTGCAACATCAGCCTGATAGCCCTTGACCACATAGTCGGGAAACTGTTCGCTGCGAAACTGGATTCCACTATTTCCGTTCAGCAGTTTGACCGACACCCGCAAGACGAAGTCAGAATAGGAGATTCGGGTGGAAAGAAAGCTGTTGTGAGTGAGCTTGACCTGTTCGGTCGAACCGACGATGACCCCATCGACGACAGTCCAAAGACGCGGATCTCCCAGCCAACCCGACAAGTCCCGGCCGTTGAAGAGCGAAACGAACTCTGCTTCCGGAGCGCTCTCCTGTTGGCAGGAAGGAAGCAAGGTTAGTGAAAAAAGGAGGAGGACAAGAACGGGAGCAGAAAGAGGATGTTTAGTTGACATAGGTTTTGATTCTAAGCACCAAGATACAAGATACAAACAAGTTCCAAGCATCAAATCTCAAACACCCGGTTGGCCTGGTTTGGTGGTTGCCAGGTAGAGCCTGGTTCCTGAAACCTCTTCCAAAGTGACCCGACCGAGTCTGCTACCAATCCAGTTTGGAAAATCGATGCTTTGGAATTTGGAGCTTGTTTGTATCTTGTATCTTGTATCTTGAGATTCCCGCGGACTGGGCATCGTCTTCTCGCCCCTTCGTCTTCAAAAGGGCTATCATGACTGTACTCGAAGGCAGCTCTGGAAGGTTCTACGAGTCCCCACCAGGACGGAGGTAAGGCTAATGAAGTGGTCGTGGAAGTTGGCGGAAATCGCGGGCATTGGCGTCTATATGCATGCCACCTTTCTTCTCCTCATCGGTTGGATCGTATTGAATTTCTGGACCCAGGGTGGGGGGATTTTGGAGACGCTGGAAGCGGTAGTCTTCGTTCTGTCTCTTTTCGCCTGTGTCGTCCTGCATGAGCTGGGGCACGCTCTGACCGCCAAGCGCTACGGAATCCTGACCAGGGACATCACTCTCTTACCCATTGGCGGCGTGGCCCGTCTGGAGCGTATGCCTGATGAGCCCAAGCAGGAGCTCTGGGTTGCGCTCGCTGGACCCAGCGTCAACCTGGTAATTGCGGCGGTACTCTTTGTGCTATTGGCAATCACGGGTGCCTCCCACTCTTTCTCGCAGCTCGGTGTGGTTACGGGATCCTTTCTGGGTCGCCTCATGGTGGTCAATCTGTTCTTGATAGTCTTCAATATGCTTCCCGCTTTTCCCATGGATGGGGGCCGGGTCCTACGCGCCTTGCTGGCCACCAGGATGGACTACACCAGAGCCACCGAGATCGCCGCCAGTATGGGGCAGGGGATGGCCCTTCTCTTTGGCTTTTTTGGTTTTCTCAGCAATCCGTTCCTATTGTTCATTGCCTTTTTCGTCTGGATTGGCGCCACCCAGGAAGCCAACATGGTCAAGATGAAAACGGCTCTGGGTGGGATCCCGGTGAGTCGAGCCATGGTGACTCGATTCCAGACAGTTTCCCCAGATCAGACCTTGGCCCGGGCAGTGGAGCTGGTCCTCTCCGGATCCCAGCACGACTTCCCCGTGGTCGACGGCGAGCGAGTCGTCGGGGTTCTGACGCGTGGTGATCTCCAGAGGGCGCTGGCGGAGCGGGATCAGTCAACCTCGATCGCGGACGTCATGCAGAAGGATTTTCAAGTCGCCGACTCATCTGAGATGCTGGAGGCAGCGTTCGCCCGCCTACAGAGTTGTGATTGCTCCACCCTACCTGTGCTCCGACTGGGGAAGCTGATAGGTCTCTTGACCATGGACAACGTCGGCGAGTTTGTCTCGATCCAGGTAGCGCTGTCGACCTCAAGCAGGCTTCATCGTGCGGTGGAGGCGTGAGCGGAAAGCTGAGAATTCCAAGAGACAAGATAAATAAGATACAAGAAACAAGATACAAACAAATTTCAAGCACCAAATTCCAAACCATTTGAAGTCGCCTGGCAACTTCTGCGAGGACTCCGACCGGCAGCATACTCTCTTTTCTTCCCACAGCCATACCTTCGCCAGCTTCCCTTGGTGTCGCTACGTTTGATGCTTGGAACTTGGGACTTGTTTGTATCTTGTATCTTGTACCTTGGAAACTTACCTCATCGCTCCCCAGAGCTTTCTCTTCTCGCAGGATGATCCTAGAATAGATGCAGCATGCCGTCAGATTACAGTTTGAATCGACGTCAAGCTTGTCAGCTCCTTCTGGGCGGAGTGAGCGGGGTCTGCACGGGGCTCTCGAGTAGTGCCCTTCAAGCGACCGACAAGTTCCGTCTGACGTATATCCTGGCCTCGAGCCTCTACGGGAAGATTCGGCTGCAAGAGATCGTGCCCGAAGTACACAAGACCGGTGCCGAGCACATCGATATCTGGCCCCTGGGCCATGCCAACCAGCGCGAACAGATGGAAGAGATGGGCCACGACCGGTTTGCCGAGCTACTGGCTGAGCATGAGGTCAAGCTCGGAATCCTGACCCACTACGATCTGGGACCCTACCGGCTGCAGGAAGAGATGAAGGTAGCCCAGAAACTTGGCGCCAAGATCCTGATCTGTGGCAGCGATCGGCTCTCCTCTGAAGGAGACAAGTCCCTGAAGCAGAAGGTAAAGGACTTTCTTGAAAGAATGAAGCCTCACGCCGAGGCCGCAGCCAGGGCAGGAGTCATCATCGGGATCGAGAATCATGGGAACTCGTTGATTTCGAGTCCCGACTCCATTCGCTATTTCGGAGAGCTTGCGGAATCCGAGCAACTGGGAATCGCTCTGGCTCCCTACCATTTACCGCAGGACCCGGGTTTGATTACCGGTCTGATAAAGGAACTCGGCTCCAAGTTGGTCCACTTCTATGCGTGGCAGCATGGAAAAGGTGCCGCACAGAAGCTACCCAAGAAGGAAGAGATGTTCCAGATGCCGGGTTACGGCCCCATGGACTTCGTCCGGATTGTCGCGGCCCTGAGGGAAATCGACTATCCCGGTTGGACCTCTATCTTCATGCATCCGGTGCCTCGTGGAATTCCTATTCTCCCCGAGGTCCAGCAGGTAACCGAGGCGGTAAACAAGTCGCGCCGCTACCTGGAGACCTGTCTAGGAGGCGCTGCGTGAATCGGCGGTTTCCGTAAGAATCCACAGCTGAGGACGATAACCAGATTGTCGAATTGAGGTGAAACCAATGAGCAAAGTCTTGATCATCATCGGAGACGCGAGTGAGACCGTTGATACCTTGTATCCCTATTTTCGGGTGCAGGAAGCGGGCTTCGAACCCGTGGTAGCGGCACCGGAGAAACGTCTCTATCCCATGGTGCTCCATGAGATCAGTCCAGGCTGGACCATCACTCGGGAGTTTGAGGGCTATAAGCTCGAGGCTGATATCGCTTTTCGTGATGTCCGTCCCGAAGAATATCTTGGAATCTTCTTCTCCGGCGGTAGGGCTCCCGAGTACATTCGATACGATACCGACCTGGTCCGCATCACCCGCTATTTCTTCGACGCCAACAAGCCGGTGGGCTGTGTTTGCCATGGCGTCGAGATCCCCGCTTATGCCGGCTGTGTCAAGGGACGGAGGATGGCGACGGTCCCCAAGTGCCAATTTGATCTGGAGGTGTGCGGAGGCATCTTCGTCAACGAACCCTGTGTCGTAGATGGAAATCTGGTGAGTGGGCGTACCTATCACGATCACGGCAAATACATGGGGCACTGGATCAAGCTGCTGGTCGAAGCGAGTGAGGGAGTCACCGCGGAATCCGCGGTAAGCTGATTCTTGGCTACCCGTGGCGATCGGACGACACCGAGGAAGGCCAGCGAGAATCCTGTTGCCTTTCATCTTGAGCGCCGCGGGATCTCTCTTCTGTAGCTGTGGGGACCCTGACGATAGCACCGAAGCTGTGTCCGGCCCCATCGTCGTTGGGTTCGAGCGCTTCTACAAAGAAATTGAAGCCTGCGTCGAGGGTGGCGAAATCCTGATCTCCGAACTCGGGTGCGTTTCCTGCCATGAAGTGGACGACGAGACCTACGCGCGCCTCGGACGAAATCAGGCACCGCTCCTGCAGGGCGTTGGTGCTCGCCTGAATCTCGATTATCTCACGCAGTTCGTTGCCGATCCGTCCTCGGCGCAACCGGGTACACGGATGCCCGGCCTCTTCGGGGAATGGCCGGAGGAGGAGAGAAGTGAGGCCGTCCGAGACCTGGCGAGCTTTCTGGCTTCCCAGGGAGGTCCTTTTCGGGCTTCCGGCCCGCCCACGGCTTCCAAGACTTCCAGGCTCGGAGAGGCACTCTACCACTCCGTCGGCTGTGTGGCCTGTCATCCCGCCCTGCGACCCCCAGGGGTCAGGTATGGGGATGAAGAAGAGGTTTACCAGGCAGTCCAGATAGAGACTCCCCGGATCGGGATCCCATCGGCTCCGTTGCCCAACCAGAGAAGAAAGACAGCCCTCCAGCCACTTGCGGACTTCCTGGAGAATCCGCTTGCGACTCGGCCCTCAGGACGGATGCCTCGAATGGGGCTGGATCCCGGCGAAGCGCGGGCGATTGCCTCCTATTTGCTCGATGAGAACGGCCCGGGACAGGGGGGTGAGCCAGCCCCTGCCATTCTGGAGCCGATCGATCCTGAAAGCGTGGAACAGGGTAGACGGTTGTTTTCCCAGTTGCGCTGTGCGGCTTGTCACCAGTTCGGATCCTCCCAGGCCATCGAGCCAATACCGTCCAGCCCAAAGTTGTTGGAACTGGATCCGGATGATCCTGGGGGATGCCTGGGGAATGCTCAAGCCAGAGAAGTCCCCGATTTCGACCTGAGCCCGCCCCAACGGGATGCCCTCAAAGCGGCTTTGCGGCAGCTCCGCAATAGGAGTCTGTCCCCACTGGATCCGAAGGTCGGCGTGAGGAGAGCGCTGACGGCTCTCAATTGCTTTGCCTGTCATCGACGAGATGGCCGGGGTGGACCAGAACCAGGCCGGGCAGCGTACTTCCAATCTACCCAGGAAATAGACCTTGCCGAAGAGGGACGAATTCCGCCTCCCCTGACCGGCGTCGGCCAGAAACTGACTTCGGAGTGGCTCGAGAGTGTCTTGAAGGGTTCGGTTGAACTGCGACCCTATCTGGCCACTCGCATGCCTTCCTATGGGATGGAGAATCTCACTCATCTGGTTGAGAACCTTGGCCTGGCCGATAGCGATCCGAATCTCCCTGAAGTAGATGTCGGCGGTGGTCAGCCTCATCATCGCAGTCACCATGGACGTCGCCTCATGGGTGTGAACGCTTTCAACTGCGTCAACTGTCACGATTTGATGGGACAAAGCTCATTGGGGATGCCGGCACTGGATCTGGCGACTTCAGTAGAGCGTCTTCAGCCGGCCTGGTTCAAGAAGTTCATGCTCGATCCAGAAGGGTTCCGACCACAGACCCTGATGCCCTCATACTTTGACAAGGGAAAGAGTACGATTACGGAGGTCCTGGGTGGCGACGCAGACAAGCAGATCGAGGCGATCTGGATCTATCTGAAGGAGCTGGACCAGACTCGGCTTCCGGAAGGGATGGAAGAGGATCGTGTCTTCGAGATTACACCGCAAGAGAGACCGGTGCTCCTGCGAACCTTCATGGAGGGTGTGGGGACCCACGCCATCGCGGTTGGCTATCCTGAGGGAACCCACGTCGCCTTCGACGCCTTGAGGGTGCGCTTCGCCCTGGCCTGGCGGGGCCGGTTCCTGGACGCCGAGTCGACCTGGGCAAATCGCTATACACCATTCACGCCACCGCTGAGCTCAGATCAGGTAGATCTGAGCGTCGGAATGCCTTTCGCCCGACTCGAGACCCCTCAAAGCCTCTGGCCCCAGGTCACCGGGTCCGAGGCGGACTACAGGATGGGAGGCTACCGAGTAGAAGCTGACGGGACGCCGCTGTTTTTCTATTCCTTCAAGGGCCTCGCCATAGAGGAACGGATGGCTCCAACCAAAGCCGACTCGACTTTGCAATCGGTCTCCCAGACGCCGTGGCTGAAACGCACGCTGGAGCTGAGAGGGCGATCGGACTCTATCTGGTTTCGGGCCCTGAGGGCTCCCCGGATCAAAGATCGCGGTGGTGGAGTCTACGCTTCCCGAGAGCTGAAGATCCGGTTGAGATCTGACCGTGCCGTGTCGCCGGTTCTGAGACGCTCCGGCTCTCAAATGGAAGTTCTGCTTCCAGTGCGCTTCCGCAGAGACCGGGCCAGGGTCGAGTTGGAGCTGACATGGTGAGATCTCTCCTGGTGGCGCTGCTTGGGATCTTCGCCTTGCCCGGTGTGCTGGCGGGCGAGGAAGAATACTACCGGATGATTACACTCCCCACTCCCGAGGGGCTTCCCTTCGAAGTCAGCGGGCTCGAGACCCTCAGAACTGGCGCCCTCGCAGTCGCTATCCGGAGAGGCGAGGTATGGCTGATCACGAACCCCTATCAGGACCCTCCCGGCAAGCTTAGGCTGAAGCGCATCGCCTCCGCCTTGCATGAGCCTCTGGGTCTCCTCCAGCATGGCGATTCCCTCTACCTGGCGCAGCGCAGCGAGCTGACCCGCATGCGTGATCAAAATGATGATGGGGTCATGGATGAGTACCGCACTTTATACAATGGCTGGGGTATTACGGGAAACTACCACGAGTATGCCTACGGGCCCAAGGTCGATAGCCAAGGTAATTTCTGGGTGACCCTGAATTCGACAATCGGGGACAAGGCGACCCGCAATGAGGCCTGGCGAGGTTGGGGGCTGAAGGTCACCCCCGAAGGGAAGATGTTTCCCGTCAGCGCTGGAATGCGTTCTCCCAGTGGGTTGGGTCTGAATGCCGACGGTGCGGTATTCTTTACCGATCAGCAGGGCAACTGGATCGGCACCTGCACCCTCAACCACATGCAGGAAGGGGATTTCTTCGGTCACGTCGACTCCCTGAAGTTTTGCAGCCTGCCTGGCTCACCCATCCAGTGTCCCGACAAGATCCCCTCGGGCATCCCGATACTCGAGGCCCGTGAGCAGTTGCCGATCCTGAAACTACCAGCTGTGTGGTTTCCCTACAACAAAGTGGCGCGAAGCACGACCGATATCGTCTGTGATCAAAGCGGAGGCAGGTTCGGTCCCTTTGAGGACCAGCTCTTCATCGGCGATTTCACCATGGCCCTGATCTCGAGGGTCTACCTGGAGAAGGTCGGAGGCGAGTACCAGGGGGCCTGCTTTCCATTCAGAAGAGGTTTCCAGTCGGCCGTCGTCCGCCTGGCCTGGGGCATCGATGGGTCTCTCTTCGTGGGAGAAACGAATCGCGGCTGGAACTCGATCGGCAATCGTTCCTTCGGTCTGCAGCGGTTGGTCTGGACCGGAAAGGTGCCGTTCGAAGTAAAGGAAATGAGGGCGATGAGGGATGGGTTCGAACTGGTATTCACGAAGCCCGTCGATCGAAACCGCGGGAGTAATCCTCGGTCGTATCGCATGTCCAGCTACACTTATCTGTATCACCCCGACTACGGCAGCCCCGAGATCGAAACTCAGACACCGAAGATTCGAACGGCATCGGTTGCCGCATCAGGCCGGCGTGTCCGTCTCGTGATCGACGGCCTGCGGGAAGGATACGTGCACGAATTGCAGCTGCCCGGAGTGATGTCGGAAGCAGGGAGGCCTCTTTTGCACGACCGCGCTTACTACACACTCAACCAGATTCCCAAATGAATTCCAAGAAATCAGATGACCGTTTGTTGTTTTGAACGTCCAATTCCTGGAACCCGCTCCAGGAGCGAAAGGGGAACCACCTATGTCCGAGTCTTTGCGTCTATTGTCAGTTGGAGCACACCCTGCAGATATCTTTGACCAGAGCGGCGGAACCATGGCCCATCACAGCAGCCGGGGTGACTACGTGGGGTGCGTGGTTCTCACGCATGGTGCCCGTATCCACGATGCGGTAATCAGCGATTCCATGCAGAAGCAAAAACAGGTGCCAGATGCACCCGAGTTGAACAGGCTGATAGCGGAGCGTACCGACATCAAGGCCGAGGAAGTCCGGCGCGCCTGCGGCTTGCTTGGAGTCGAGGACCTGCATTTCATGGGCATGGACGACGCAGTGCTGCTGGTGACAACCGAGAATGTCCGTCTCTTGGCACGCCTGATCCGGGAACTTCGCCCAAACGTCGTGTTGACCCACTTTCCCAAAGAGTCGGATGGTCTGACCAACCCGCACGCGGTGGGCGGACAGATCACCATGCACGCGATCCAGTTTGCGGCCGGTGTCGACCCGGGGGATCGCAATCCCCCGCACAAGGTCGCCCAGGTATTCTTTTTCGGCACCGGAGCCGCTGCCATACCGATGGAGGTCTGGCATTCCGAAGGGGGTTACTACAACGATGTCTTCGTGGATATTACGGACGTGGTCGAGAAGAAACTCGCCGCCCTGGATTGTCTTGAGAGCCAGGGCTACGGCGGAGCCTACGCTCGGAAGCGAATCGAAGCCAGCGATGGGGCCTTTGGGATTGCCGGAGGTGTTTCCTATGCAGAGGGGTTCATCTCGTTGAAGGCAGAAACCCACTACTATTTGCCAGTGACCGAGGAGGCGCTCAAGGGTGCCCGCACCTCCGACCATGATGGATTGAAATCAAGATCCTATCGGATCGCCGTCGATTGAGAGTCGGACGCCCGGCCCAATCAGCTTGCGACCGGCGTCGTCGCACGGACATCCTCACTCGAGCGAACCTCGCTCCCGTGCTTCGGCTCCTATCCGTGGTTGTTTTCAGCGGGTCTGTCCGCTACTCGCGCCAGGAACCAGAGGGAGACAGCAGCGGCAGCCAGAGCGAAGGTGAAGCTGGCAGGAAAGCCGTACCAGTCGGTGAGAGCGCCGTGCAGGGCGGGTCCCGCGCTGCTGACGGGGCCGACCAGCGTGAGCAGCGAGAGGTTCCTGACTCCGGTGGAAGTGGACGAGATACTCACCGCATAGTTGGGGAAGTAGGCCCCTCCCAGTTCGCCCGCCCCCATCAGTCCGAAGGCCATGAGGAAAGCGTAGCCAGGGACAGTCCAGCCCCAGACGATCGCCGCCACCAGGAGAAATACCGTGGAGAACAGAGGGGCTCGAATCCCTTTCTTCATGGCGATGATTCCCAGGAGGAATCCCCCAACCGATTTGAACCCGAAGCGCAAGGCCATGATGATCCCGGAAAACTGTTTCGGATCTCCGCCCAGGACCACTCGGCTGTAGAGCGAAAGATTGGGCATGGCGCTGAGTGCCAGGTGCCAGAAGAGGTAGGCGAGCCACAGAGAGGTAAGTGTTTTGGATCGGACGAAAGATTTCAAAGAGCTTACCAGATAACTGGGAAAGGACTCTCTTGGCTCCTCCTCGACTGGCTCAAACCGGTAGTGCCCGCTCAGGAAAGCGACGGCCGCCATAGAGGGTGCGCCGATGAGGTAGAGGCAGGCGAAATCGTAGGGATAGGGAAGGGAGTGGATTCCCCCGTTCAGGACGAATTGAGCCCAGAGGGAGCCGACGACGGCGGTGATGGGCCCAAAGGTGAAGGTCCACTTCAGCGTACGCGCACGACCCTCGACGGTCGTTCCTCTTCTCAGGCACTGGTACTTGAAGACTTGGGAAGTCGAGGCTGAGAAACCCTGAATCAGGCCCTGGCCGATTACGGCCAGCAGGCGTACTGGATCGCTGAAGGGATAGATGAGGACCAGTCCGACGGCGGCCAGTAGCACAGCGGTCACCAGATTAGCGACCACGACGGTTGCACGAACCAGCCTACGAGGCACGATCCAGGAGAGTAGAAAAGGCATGAGTGCGCCCAACATGTAGGCGGACGCGGGCAGGTTGGCGACAGTCGCACTGGCTCCCAGTTTGTCGCACAACGCCGCCTGAACCACTCCGATGTAGACGACCGGAGCAGCAAAGTAGATCAGCAGATTCGAAGCGCCAAAAATCAGCCCGTTCCGGCGGTCGGTGGTGGAATTGGGGGAGTCGGGCAGTTGGGGTGCAGCTTGATCCCTCTCGCTTTCTGATGTCATTCCCGCTCGCTACGAATTACCCAGGAAATCCCTGATGCCCGCTGAATATAACGTTGGAAGACGACGTTCCACAAGCCAGCGACAGATCATTCGAGAAACGAAACTTCCGTCATTTCTAGCTACGAACATCGAGAGCTGAGTGACGCTTGTAGCACGGGCACTCCTGCCCGTCGGTATCCTCGACGGGCAAGAGTGCCCGTGCTACAGGTCACTGCTCTGTCAGATACTGCTTCCTACGCCTTCCTTCTGCCAATGAAGTTTCAGCTTAGTCCCGCCCCCAGGAAGCCCTGGCCCCATTCGAGAACGAAACTTCAGTCGAGGGACGTGGCGGTGGCCTCCGTGCCGCCGTGTTCTTTCCTTCGAGCCTATGGCTCGAAAAACGGCGGCCCGGAGGCCACCGCCACGGTTCTGGCCCTATCCATTTCTAAATCAATGGCTTACGTCCTTTTTCCATCCCAATCTGAAAATGAAGTGTCAGCTTAGTCGCGCCTCATCAAAGAAAGGCACCTTTGACTTGATGAGGCATTCTACCTATACTCCGGCCAGAATCTGCTTGAAGCATTCATCGTGAGAGTTTTCGGTTGAAAGCAACGCTGCTCCCTTTTCCAGAGAAAGAGTCCCTGCTGAGGATTCTGGTTGAAGGAGAAGCCGTTCTCTTGGGCGAGAAGGTAAGGCTCCAGTACGGACTCCGGACTCCCATCTTCATCGATCTCCGTTCCCGTTTGTTCCAGCATCCCCAGATGTTCAAGTCGCTGGCCTCAAGTTTTGCCCATGTAATCGGCCGCTGGTCCGAGGCGGGTCAGCCTCAACAGGTGATCGGTGTGCCCGACACGGGTATCCCTTTGGCGACAGCAGCCTCCTTGGAGAGTTTCAACCAGAACCAGGACCTTCCGATCACCTTGTCAGTCCTGCGAAAGCATCCCAGGGTGTATCCTCGAGAGATCGTTTCCCAGTTCCTCGGAGAACCCGACTCTTCCCGCCAGACCAACCTGATCGACGATGTTATTGGCTCGGGCGGAAGCCTGAAAGCGGCGGTCGGACGGCTGCGTGAGGCAAATGTAAGGGTGGACCGAATCATCGTGTGCGTGGATCGGGAGGAGGGTGGTGTCGAGGCAATCGCGGATCTCCAGGTGCCCGTCTATGCCCTGTACAGCCTCAGTGAGATCCTGGAGCTGTGTCCGCGCAGCGGGCAACAAGGACCGTAAGGGGCATCCCGGGATCGGTTCAAGCCTGAATCGAGCGGACCTGAATCGAGCGGAGTCGCTCGAGATCTTTCGGCGTATTCACATTAAGGAAAGAGCTATCGGGAATCCCCCATTCGGGAGCGGGGAGGACGTGGACCCTCAGTTCTCGCACTTCGAGGATCGACTCCACGCGCCGTACCCCTTGAGAGAGCAGCTGATCGACGGATCCCAGACAATTCCGAGAGTAATAGGCGCAGAGGAGATGCTTGCGATCCAAACCATCCGTCGGGACGACCACGTCGAATCCAGTGGATTCTCCTGCCAAGGCTTCGTAGAGCTTGGGGGGGACCAACGGGGTGTCACAAGGAAGAAAGTAGTTGTGCTGTGAGTCCGAGGCGGCCAGAGCCGTTGCCAGTCCCGCCAGTGGACCTCCATTCGGGATCCGATCGGTAAGAATCGGTACCGATAGGTGAGAGAATCGCTCGGGAGCGTCGGTCACGACTCGCACGGGTAGGGCCAACCGTTGCAAGGTGTACACGGCGCGAGATACGAAGTCCATACCTTCGTAGGACAATAGCGCCTTGTCGCTTCCCATCCGGGAGCTTCGGCCTCCCGCTAGCACGAATCCTTGTCCTTTCAATGGCTCCTCAAGAGATGTGATTTCACCCGGACCTCTCGAATTGGGCTTTCTGTATAATGACGCTGGAATTATATGTTACTTCGAGAACGACCCGAGATGTCGTCAGAGAAAGTAGGCCAGCGTCCCTTCGTCTACCCTCGACTGGGCTGCATTTTCTGGTTGGGTTTGCTCAGCTGCGCTGTGGTCACGGCACAAGCTCTGGACCCATCGCCACCCCAGCAGGTAGGAATGTCGGGGGAACGCCTGAATCGCCTCGACGAGGTCATCAGGGCCGCCATCGGCGAAGAGGAGATTCCCGGAGCCGTGGTGCTGGTGGCCCGTGAGGGCCGGGTCGTGTACCGCAAGGCCTTTGGATATCGGGCTCTGGTGCCGGATAAGAAGGCGATGTTGGTCGACACGATCTTTGACGTGGCCTCGTTGACCAAGGTCCTGGTCACGGCCCCCAGCATCATGATCCTGGTCGAGGAGGGAAAGATCTCTCTGACGGATCCCGTTTCAAAGTATCTTCCTCGCTTCTCCCAGTATGGCAAGCATAAAGTCACCATCCTGCAACTCCTGACCCACTACTCCGGGCTCCGGCCGACTCTGAAGGGGAATCCGGCGGGCTACGAGGAGGCGGTTCAAATGGCTTTGCGCGAGCGGCTGGTAGCCTCCCCGGGAAAAGAGTTCATATACAGTGACATCAACTATATGGTTTTAGGCGAACTGGTACAGAGGGTCTCCGAACAATCGCTGGACCAGTTTGCTCAGGAAAGAATCTTTGACCCCTTGAGTATGGGGGATACTCATTTCAGCCCTGCGCCTGAATTGACGGAACGGATTGCGCCCACCGAGGCGCGGGCGGGGAAGATGCTTCAGGGAATAGTCCACGATCCCAGGGCTGCGCTAATGGGAGGCTGTGCCGGCCATGCCGGAGTGTTTTCCACCGCAGACGACACCGCCCGGTTTGCTCAGATGATTCTCGATGGGGGAACCTATCGGGGAAATCGGGTGCTTTCTCCTCTCTCCATAATGCAGATGACCTCGCCTCAGTCCCCTCCCTCGGAGAAGAGCCTGCGAGGACTCGGATTCGACATTGGTAGTCCCTTCAGCTCCCCGAGAGGCGATCTCTTTCCCAAAGGCTCCTTCGGGCACACCGGCTTCACCGGGACCTCTCTTTGGATCGATCCCTTCACCAAGACCTTCGTGATCCTGTTCACAAGCCGCGTGCACCCGCGTGGGAAGGGCAATGTGGTGGCCCTGAGGAAGAGGGTCGCGTCGGTGGTTGCGGCCTCGATTGTCGATAAGATCCCTTTGAGCAGTCGTGCAGTGGTGCAGTAGTGGGATAGTAAGAAAGTGAGCAGTAAGACAGTAAGCAGTAAGACAGTAAGTAGTGAGGAGTTAGACAAGTACCGAGAGATGCTTAGGCACGCTGATTCTTTCAGAGATTTAGTGGTTTATCAGAAGACAAGATGGGGCGCGAGGGAGATTTTTGGGTCATCCGGTAAATGGGGAGGTGGGGACGTGGTTGGCACCTTCCGGATCCCAAATCTGCTCCCCGTTCGCTTGTCCATATAGTCGGCTGCAGTAGCAGAGGCCGTGGGAACTGTGGAAAACTCCGAGCGACATCGAACCGGGCCAGCAAGCCCGTGATACGGAGTTTTCCAAGCGCTGTGCGAACGGTGGAAAAACAACTGCGAGCACTTGCCAGTTCTCCTCCAGAACTACTTGTTTTTCCACGGTTTGCATAGTGCGGCAGTTTCCATGGCCTACCTTTGACTGGCGGCACCTCCCCATTTACCGGATGAACCAGATTTTTTTCGTCTCACAGACTTTTCCAAAGGCGGAAACATACGCTCTAACTGATCAAGTCAGACGTTCTTCTCGCTCTATTGGTGCGCAGATCGCTGAAGCCTGGGCGAAGCGGCGCTACCAGAAGCATTTCGTCAGCAAGCTGGTGGATGCGGATTCTGAGCGACTCGAAACGCAGCACTGGCTCGAAATAGCTGAGGACTGTGGCTATCTTGAACCGAAGCAGGTCGGGGTCCTGCTCACTGAACTTTCGGAGATCGGCCGGATGTTGCGCTCGATGATCGCAAAAGCCGACAGTTTCTGCACGCAGGATCCTGACAGGGTACGCGAAGCGTCAGCAGTGTACTTCCCAAGCTCCGACCAAGGATTGTCGTCTCCCGCTCACTATACTGTTCACGGATAATATCCGCTCACTGCTCACTGCTCACTGACCTACTCACGAGATTCACTAAGACGCTGTATTCTTTTGACGACGGACTCATTGGCTGGGGGGAGACGGTAATCGCTGAGCAGGGTGGGTGTCACCCAACGCCCTTCGGCCAATTTCGGTAGACCATCAAATCGGCAAAGGAAGAAGTGAAGGCGAACCTTGTGTTCGGGATAGGAGTAATCCTGGACCAGGAGCAGTTCAGGATGTCGAAGTGTGACGCCCACTTCTTCCTTCAATTCCCGCCTCAAGGCGGCCAACGGAGTCTCTCTTCCCTCCAGTTTCCCCCCTGGAAACTCCCAGTAATCTTGCAGAAAGTCCCGGGTCCGACGGCGCTGGATCCAGACGCTGTCCTCAGCCCAGAGAATCCCCACTGCCACCTCAACTAACGACACAAACTGAGCCTTTCTCGAGTGGGGACCATTAGCGTACACTCACCACTGCTCACTGCTCACTGCTCACTCCTCACTCCTCACTGCTCACTGCTCATCCCAGCAGACCCACCTGCCCGTGATAGAAGGCCCCAGCGACTGCACCGGTTAGCAGGGTCGCCAGGGTTGCAGCCCAGAGGGCGCGCCAGCTCAACCTCGCTAGATCGTCCCGCCGGTCCGGTGCCAGGGCCGCGAGACCTCCGACAAAAATGGCCACTGAAGCCACGTGTGTGAATCCGCAGAGTGCATAGCTCAGGATCAGGAGCCCACGTGGCGAAACAGAACCTGCTTCGACCAGCTTTGCCAGATCCTGGTAGGCGACCACCTCTGTCAGAATCCAGCGCTCACCGATGAGTTGAGCCGCATGGGACCACTCCTCGGGGGAAAGACCGAGACAGAGGATTAGAGGGTAGGCCAGGACCTCCAGGAGTTTCCGCAGCGTCAGAGAGGCTTCAACTCCAAACAGATGATTCGCGATCCAGGATGAACTGCCGCCCAACACGAGGTCCAACAGCTCCACCAGTCCCAGGATCCCAATCAAGAGGGCTCCAATGCCGACTGCGAGACGGACCCCTTCCCCCGCGCCCCAGATGATGCTTCCCATCCAGTGCTCTGTCTTTATATAGCTCTCCATTTTCGGAACGCGCTTCATCGTCACGGGTTCGCTATCCTCTGGAACCAGGATCTTCGCCATCACGACTGCGGCCGGGATGGAGAGAACGGAAGCTGATATGAGGTGTCCCGCGATGAAGGGGAAGACGTTGCTCAGCAATCCGACGTAGAAGGCCAGCACGGTGCTGGCGATGGTGGAAAGACCTGCAGTCAGAAGCATCATCAGCTCGGATCGTGTCATTTTCTGGATAAAGGGGCGAACGATCAGGGCAGATTCCACGCCTACGAACAGATTGCTGCTGGTGGAGAGGGCCTCGGCACCGCTTAAGTGGAATCCCCGGTGAGCTGCCCGGGCGGTCCAACGGACGACTGCGGGCAAGACGCCAAGGTAATAGAAAAAGCTGGTTACAACCGAGAAGAACACGACAGAGGGAAGAACCTGAAAGGCGAGAATGAAGCCGACTCCCCCAGCCTCTCCGGGCCCTGCGGCGAGTGGTCCAAAGAGGAAGCGAGCCCCCTCCCCGGAAGAGGCTATCAGGGCTATGACCGCTCGATTGAGGAGGAGCAGCACCGATCGAAAGGTGGGCCACCAGAAGATGACGAGGCCCAGACCTCCCATCGTCGCCAATCCCAGCAGGACGGTCCTCCAGCGGATGCGCCGTCGATCAGAGGAACTGAGCCACGCCAGTGAAAGTAGTACCAGGCAGCCCGCTAGAGAGTGGAGGTTGTACCAAGACATGTTGGGGGGAAGTGAGCAGTGAATGAGTGAGCAGTGGGATAGTAGGAAAGTGAGCAGTGAGCAGTGAGCAGTGAAGACAAGCCCTCGGGGAGGAGAGCTGACTGTTCGACTTCCTCCCGATCGCCGTGGACTGTTACGACAGCTTACTGCTCACTGCTCACTGATTCACTGCTTACTGATTCTCCTCTCTGTAAGTCACGGTCGCGGTTCCTTCTACTTTTGGCCCGTCGGCTGGCGTAGTGAAGAAGACCTGGAGAGACCGTCCCTTCCCCTTTGCTTCCAAGCGCGCCATTCTCGGCTGAAAACCTTGGTTTTTGATCTCGAGGCCTGCCTCTGTCGCCTTTTTCTTGTGAAAGCCCATAACGTCTTCGGCGGGCTCTTTGCTCTTATAGGTGAAGACTCCCATGAAGCCAGCGCTTGACTCGTTTGACATGATCGACTTGATGGCCACGTCCGGTGGTCCGGAAGCCCAGACGGGAATCGGTTTCGAGGGTGGCGCACCGATATTCACGGTACGCTCGCCGCTTTTCATCTCGACAGATCCCGCTTCGTCCGCGTTGAACTCGAAAGTCTCCGGTCCTTCCTCTCCCTCGAACACGGCGGAGAGATTCCCCTCTTTGATCCTGTCCAGATCAAGCTCGATGGTCTTGTTGGAGGACTTCTGACGGATCTTGATCTTGTTGTTGGTCTCGTCGACTGAGATGACCTCCAGGTCAGGATTCATCGTAGTGATCAGCTTTGTGACTGCGAGCGCCGGGTTGCCCTCCATGCCGCTGATAGCATCCTGGGCCTTGTTCCAGACGAAATACATACCGCCGACGATCACCATTCCGATCAGCAAAAAGAATGCAAAGACGCCGACGATGACCCAAAGCAGGACGTTGGATTTCTTCTTCGGCGGCTGAGTCGATCCTGGTGCGGGTGGTGGTGGTGTTGCCATGATTACCTCCTATATCTGTCTAGTCCCAAAATAAGCGCAAGTTGGAAAGTAGACCCCTTTCCCGGCTCCTGGGGGCCGTTTTGGAGGCCTAAATTCTAGATTTTCCCGCTAAGTCCCTTAGACCTCGGCTCGTGTTCTGCACTCCTGCACGGCGATCGCTCATGCGGGGCGATTCTGCCCCCTTGAGCGGCGTTTTCAGAGACACTACTCCCCAGCTCTCGCGACCCTCAGAGCTTCTTTATCTCCTTTCAGTTTCAGGTAGCTGGCCGGCGTTTCAACCACCTACTGCCTTCCAGGAGAAGACGGCTCCAACCATTGACATCCAGCAGCCGATAGACCAACCGTCGGCCCCTCCGCAGAATCTGGCAGGGCATTTCAATGATCTCTCGCAGGAAACGGCGATATTCCATCTTCACCAGCTGTCTGGCCTGCAGTCGAGCCGGCAGAACCAACCCCATCCAGGCCTTCAGATTCCAGGCCTGCGCCGCAATCACCAGATAGGCCCAGTTGGCCACCAGCGTATCCGAGGGCATCCGCAGGGCCTCGACTCCGTTCTTGAGTTGTTCAATGACGTTCTCTTGATTGCAGCGCCGGTTGTTTTCCCGAACCACTCCCGCCGTTCCCAACTGGGCCGCCGGGATATTCGTGACATAAAAGTGATAGCGCGTCTGCGGCAGAAGCCGCTTCTGGCCTTTCTCGACCAGGATCGTCTTGCGCAAGATCACCAGCCGATACGTTCGCTTCGCTTTGCTCGGACGGTAGTCGATCTCCACGATCTCTTCCCGTTCCAGCCTCAGGGTCTTGAACCCGCGCTCCTTGACAATCTCCGGCTTCACTTTGTCGCGCCGCTTGCGCCGCTTTTTCCCTTTTCCTTTCTCCTTGCCGGGGCGCACCAGCTCCTTCCAATTCGCTTGCGGCAACGCCTCGGCCCACTTGATGAAGCTCGGATGGGCATCCATCCCGAAGTCAAATTCCACGCCCGCTTCCGTCCAGCGGTCAAAATGAGCTGTCAGCGAAAAATCCGTGTCCCCGCGCAGGCGCACCGTTCGAAAACCCGCCTCTCGGACCAACTCGATACTCCGATCCAGCCATTCGGGGGCTCCCTCATGAGAGGGGCGATTCCCCGAGCGGTTGACGGCATAGAGCACCTCTCCCGTCTGGGCCAGCGTCACGATCAACGGTGCATAGCCCCACTGCCCGTCGTAGCTGATCTCCATCCCTTCCTTGCATTCCCCGCTGGTGGGGGCAATCGTGCCATCCACGTCGATCTCCGCCCGTTCGAAGAACCTCGCCGGTTGTTGGGCCCAGACCTTGCGGCGGCTCTCATTGACGGCTTCCATCAGATCGATCACATCCGGCGCTTGGAAGCGGCGCACAAAATCTCCGGCCGTGCTGGGCGCGGGGATCTTCTCCGCTCCTACCGCTTCCAGGAAGCTGACACTTTGACGCCGCATTTCGATATCCTGATAGCGGGTCCCGCCCGTGGCCACGTTGTAGATCAGGCTCAGCACGTGGTCCGATTCGTGGTACGGCTAGTGGCGTTTGAACAACTTCACCCCCTGATCAATCGCTTTCCCCAGCCCGCTCCACTTCACGATCTGCCGCAGCAGCCCCAGCCCACCGTAACTGACGCCGTGAATTTTCTCCGAGACCTCGTAGCTGATGCCTTCGGCCGAGAGGACCGGTTTCGGATCCTCACCGTTCCAACTGGGGCTCAGCCGATCAGCAACTTCTGCTTCCCGCTTTCGGATGATTGCGCTATGCTTTTTCTTCACCTGAAATGCCTCCTTTCGGGTCTCTCTGAGGTTTCTTTGTTAACTCCAGAATACCCGTCAGGTCTGGCATTTCAGGTGTTTACACGCGGCTTAATCCACTTTCATCTACTTGTTTTGGGTCTAGTACCCTGGGGGACAATCTTTCCCTTGCCCTGTCTCAATGTCAACTCCTCGTTTCCGACCTGATCGTAGCACCGGATTCGGGTTATGAGGGTTTGCCTACCGTTTTGCCTTCTACAACCTGGAAGTAGATGCTTTCGATCCGCTCCCGATCGACGTCCTGGCTGGAGGCGTCGAACACGATAGATCCGCGGTGTTGAATGAGTACCCGATCGCAGAGCTCCAATCCTTCGCTCAAGTTGTGAGTGATCAACAGAACGGTTCGAGCCTGATCCTTAAGTCGGCGCAAGACATCGGTCAGGAGGCGGCAGCCCTGCCGATCGAGTCCCACATAGGGTTCATCGAGTAGCAGCAGATAGGGATCATGAAGGAGAGCTCGAGCCAGGGTCAATCGCTGTTTCATTCCACGTGAGTATCCTCGTACCAGAAGGTCTCCTGACTCACTCAGCCCCATCATCTTCAGCGACTCAGTTGCCTTGTGGTCGATTTGGGAGAGGCTGTAGAGACGTCCATAGAAGACTAGGTTCTCGCGCCCGGTCATCTCGTTATAGAGCAGACTCTGATGGGAAACATAGCCTACCCGATGACGGCTGGGGTCGCTGCCGTCGGGCAAGAAGGAGACCTTCCCTTCCGTGGGGCTGGTCAAGGAGGCGAGGACTCTCAAAAGCGTGGTTTTCCCAGCGCCGTTGGGGCCGAAGATGGTTACGAATTCGCCTGCTGAGATCTCGAGATCAATCTCCGAAAGGGCGGATAGGTTGCCGAACTGCTTGGTGAGCTTCTCGAGGACGAGAAGCGGTTGCGAGGCGGGAGGGGATGCCGTCACTGCTTCTTTTTCTTGGATCGCTTTTCGGGGCCGAGTTTTTCCAATTGTTCGAAGACTCCCATTGCACGCAGCTCGAAATCCGACTTGAGCTGTTCGTAGTCTTCCTGGGACAGCTTGCCCATCTGGTAGTCCATTTCAATATCCTTCAGATTGGCTACCAGGTTTTCCTTTTCCTCCAGGAACTCCTCCCGATCCACGCTTCGCGGGTCCTTTCGGACGTCTTCCTCGGGTTCCTGAAATAGGGGATAGGCTACGTAGAGCACTACCCCGATGAACAATATGGGTGCGATCAGCAGTTCCATGATCTCTTTTCGGCACCGGCAACGGACCAGTCGAGGGGCGCCGCTACTAGTCCTTGAGCTCCTGGTCGAGCATTTTTCGATACTTCTCTTTGAACACGGCTGGCTTCCCCGTGGCTTCTTGGGACTCACTCTGGGTGGGCTTCAGCCTCTTGGCCATAGTCACGACGATAACAATCCCGAAGCCCGCGGCAACAAAGGGTAGGATCCAGCCCACGATGTTGAAGCCTTCAAGCTTGGGAGCACCCAGCACTTGAGGTCCGTATTTCTCCTCATATAGGGCGAAGACTGCCTCTTCAGAGGTTCCCTCTTTGACCAGCTTTCGAACCTCCTGAGTGACTTCAATAGCAGTGGGACAGGCACAGCTTCGAACCATTTGGGTGGCACAGCCGCACTGACACACCAGATACCCGGTAATCCGGGCTACCTTTTCCTCGTCCGCTAGCCCCACCTCCTGCGCCCAGAGGCCAGAGCAGGCGCTCCAGACGAGCAGTAGACTCAGTCTGCTAAGCCGCTTCATCTTGGACTACTCTCTTGCTTCGGCGAGCGGCGATCTGGGCAGGTGACTTCTTGTCCGGAAAGAACAGGAAGATGCCTCCGCACGCCATGATGCCGATGCCAATCCAGATCAGCTGGACCAGCGGATTGATGAAGACGTGAAAAGTGGCCTGGGTCAGCTTCTCATCGAAGCTCGACAAGACGACGTAGAGGTCGTCTCTCAGGGTAGAGCGAATCGCGACCTCAGTCATGGGCTGTTCGCTCTTGTGGTGGAAATGTTTCTGGGGAAAGAGTTTTGCTGTTTCCTCGCCGTTCTGGAAAACCTGCAGGCGGGCGAAGACGACGTCTTTTTCCGGATCCGATCTCTGAACCAGCTCCAGAAACGTCAGACTGTAGTGACGCAGCTCGAACTGTTCCCCCTTCTTGATCGTGACGAGCTTCTCGACATTGAAAAAGGAGCTGGTGATGATGCCTACGAAGGCGAGCGCAACCCCCAGGTGAATGATGAAGCCGCCGTAGCGACGCTTGTTCATAAGCGTCAGATCCTTGAGGGCCACCAGAAAGTTGGTAGGTCTGATCACCTGTCGCGCTCGGGCACCTTTGTAGAACTCGAAGAAGATGCTCAGGACCACGAAGCCGGCTGCCGAGTAGAAGAGCAGCGGCGTCAGGGTCCGGATCCCCAGGCCAAGCGCTATGATTCCCGCCAGCAGACCGCCGCCCAATGGGAAAAGGAAGTTTCTACGGAAATTCTTGGCCGTGGCCTTGCGCCAGGCGATCAGCGGGCAGATGCCCGTGAGTACCAGCAAGGTCAGTGCCAGCGGTAGGGTGACCTTGTTGAAGAAGGGTGCCCCCACGGTAATCTTCTCGCCTCGAACCCACTCTGAAATGATCGGGAAAACGGTTCCCCAGAAAATGGCAAAACAGATGGAGACGAAAAGCAGGTTGTTGAGCAAGAAAGTCGCCTCGCGGGACAGGAAGGACGTCATCCTTTGCTCGCTCCGAAGTTGATCGGCTCGGTAGAAGATCCAGAAGAGGCCAAACGAGGTACTGGAGGCGAGAAAAACCACGAAAAGGGGTCCCAGGTTCGAAAGGGCGAAGGAGTGGACCGAGGAGATCACGCCGCTGCGGGTCACGAAGGTGCCGAAGATCGACAGCTCGAAGGCCACCAGGATGAGAATGAAGTTCCACATCTTCAGCATGCCCTTTTTTTCGGTGATCATGACGGAGTGAAGAAAAGCCGAGGAAAAGAGCCAGGGCATGAAAGATGCGTTCTCGACCGGATCCCAGGCCCAGTAACCACCCCAACCCAGTTCTTCGTATGCCCACGTCCCTCCCAAGGTGAATCCGACAGTCAGAAAGACCCAGCTGACCAGCGTCCATCGGCGCGTGCTCCTGATCCACGAGGTGTCTAGCCGACCACTGATCAAAGCCCCCAGCGCGAAGGCGAAGGGCACGGTCATTCCCACATAGCCCAGATAGAGTATGGGGGGATGGATGATCATGTAGAAGTTCTGCAGCAGAGGGTTCAGACCCTGGCCGTCTGCGGGAACCACGGCGAGCGTGTCGAAGGGATTGGTGGCAAAGGTCAGAAGAACCATGAAAAAGGTCAGGATGCCCCCCAGGACTGCCGTGACGTAGGGCATCAAATGGCGGTTCTTGCGGCGGTTCTGGAGCACCGCAATCAAGGCGAACAAGGAGAGCACCAGCGCCCAGAGCAGTAGGCTGCCTGACTGTCCTCCCCAGAATGCGGTGAGCTTATAGACCCAGGGAATGTCTTTGGCACTATAGCTGGCCACATACTCGACCTGATACTGATCGGTCAGGAAGAGCCAGCACAGGCAAACCGAAGCAACCAGCACCGTCACGAAGTTTCCGACGATACTGTTTTCGCCGCTGCGCACCAATGCCAGGTTACGGCTGTAGCCGCCCAGCGAGCCGGCCACGGTCCCGTAAACGCAGAGGAGCAAGCAGGAGATCAGGCAATAGTGACCCAGTTCAATCATCTAGCGTCAGTTTACCCGCTGGGCTATAGGGATCTCTTCCGAATGCTCTTCGCCCTGGCTCTCATACTTGGAAGGACACTTGGCAAGCAGGGTGGTGGCGTGAAACCGCTTCTGACTAGAATGGTAGGATCCCTCAACGACGACCTCGGCGTGATCCTTGAAGGTGTCAGGGATAAGGCCCTGGTACACAACGGGCAGAGTTCCTTCGCTGTTCTTCTCAAAAACCACGAACTCGACCTGGGACAGCCCCTGATCATGGCGGATCGTACCAGGGGAGACATACCCAGAAACTCGGATTCCCTCTCCAGACAGTTCCGACTCTCTCTGCAGCAGTTCGGAAACGCTGTAGTAGTAGATCATGGAGTCGTTGATACCACTGAACATGAGGTAGCAGATTGCTCCGATGATCAAACTGCCAGCGACGAGGAACTTTGGGGTAGGCATATCCTTATTGTAGCAAGTTCTCTTGGTCGATAGAAGGAACCAGTTTGAATAGGGGAATCAGGGCACCTTACCAAATCATTTCAGGGGGGAAACGGCTGATCTTGTACGCCGAAGGCGTTACTGCGAGTAGCCCAGACATCTGAGGTTTCAAGTCAAGTGTTTTTTCAAGTTTTTTTTCAGCCGGTTGCATTTTTTTCCACAGCTTGATTGCTCTCTACAAGAAGGCCAGCAAAGGGGCGTTGTTCGCCTTCAAAGAAGCCACATAAATGGCGTCGTCGTAGGGGACCCGGTTCTTCCAGCAGCGGTAGATTATGCGCAGCCACTTGAAGGCCAAAGAGCGCACCGCGACGTGATGATCTTTCCCTTGGCTGAGCTGCATCTGGTAGAACGCTTGCGCCCAGGGGCACCAGTGCCGGGAGTGAGCGGCGAATTCGTGAACGCCCTGGCGGACGAACTTGGGACAGGCCCAACGGTAAGACACGATGCGGGTCTTGCCACTGCTTCGCAGCAGGGGGGCGATGCCGGAGACGGTCTGTACCTCCGCGGCGCATTGGAAACGATCCCGATCCTCCCCAAAGAGAGTTAAGAGCCGCGGTCCCAGAGCCTTTCCAGAGCCGGGCAGACTGCTGAAAATGAAATGGTCGGGGTGGTGGTTGAAGAGTTCCTCGATTTTGGCATCAAACCGCTGGATGGACTCATTCAAGTGCAGGATCTGTCCCGCCAAGCTCTGAGTCATCAGGCTAGCCGCCGTCACAATGGCCGCATCGTGGGTCAGCGCCCGGGCCTGCTTGATCTCCTCCAGCTTGGAGTGCAACTTTTCGCTGCCCCCCACCCGATGGCTCTTGAGAAAGCGGCGAATCGTGGTCGGCTTGACCCGCTGCAAGACCTCAAGGCTGGGCCAACGGTTCAGGAAATCACAGGCCGTCTTCCCGTTGAGCGGGCCGACCCATTTCAGGGCCTGAGGAAAGTAGTTCTTCAAGTTGGCGGTCCACTGATTGGTCAAGTCTGCGCGCAGATCGACCAGCTTGCGCCGTTGCTCGGACAACAGGCGCAGGGAGCGCACCTCCGGCGATTCGGGTTCCCACAATCGAATCCGTTCCCGATGCTTGAGCAGGTAGTCCAGCACCAGATCCGCATCCCTCGGGTCGTCTTTGCCTCCACTGGGATAGAAGGCTCCACGGTAGCGGCTCAAGGACTTCGGGTTGATCGGGTAGATCAACACAAAATCGTAATCCATCAGCGCATACAGCAGCGCTCCCCGGCTCTGTTCGACGGCGATCGCGACCCAGCCGCCTCCGCTCCTTTCTCTCAGCCCGTTGATCCAGCTCTGCAGGGCCTCCGGTGTTTGTTTGACGTCGCCGGTCTCGATTTCGCTCGAGCCCGACATCCGCAGCGCGTAGGCATGCTCTTGGTCGGCCCAGTCCAGGCCCACCCACACTCCAATGGTCTGCTCCTCAATCGGCTTCATGGCTCCTCTCCCCTTCTCTGGTGTTTCGTCGGACGCAAACCGGGGGCGGCGAATTCCTTATAGAAGTCCTCCTGAGCGGACAGCATCTGAGTATTCGTCCAAATCCGGCCCAGGGTCCGTCCGAAAGTCTGGGCTTAATCGTCCTCCCGATAAGGGTTGCCATTCGTGACGGACCCGAGCGTCTTGGGAGTCGACTATCGAGCTCCCGACTCCACACTTTTGCACACCATCCACACCTTCCACAAAGAAAGAAAAAAGTAGCAAAAAAGAAAGAAAGGCGGCTACGGTTGCTTGCCGCTCCCATCTTCCCGATCTCAGTACCTTCCCAACTATAAGGGTTGGCAATGCGAAGCGAGCTACCCTGGGTTTAGATGCCTGTTAGTTTCTACGCTGTAAGTGTTGTTGCCATCAACTTACCGGTCTGCAATAACCCCGATGGGGTAAAACCCTTGGCTGACTTTGACCCAGGGTAGCTCGCTTCGCATTGCAACCCTGGGCTACTCGCAATAACGCCTTCGGCGTAGATGGTGTCCAACAGCGTCAGCCATTCAGTTTGGTCAAGTTTCAGCTTAGGACCGTGGGACGAGGACGGCCAGACTCCCGCTTCACGCCCGATAAGACCCGATTTGCTTGAGCGATTCCTCGATCAGGGCCTCGTCGTCTTCTTTCGACAGGTTCTTCCCGATCAGTTTGGAGGCGATCAGGTGAGAGAGGTCGGCCACATCGCTGCGAATCTGAGAAATTGCCTTCTGCGTTTCCAACTGGATCTGCTTTTCAGCGTTGCTCAGGATTGAATCAGCCTCGGCCTTCGCCTTCTCTCTTAGCTCTGCCTTGAGTCTTTCCGCCTCCGTTCTACTCTTGGAGACGATAGACTGAGCCTCCGCCCGAGCTTCAGAGAGAATCTCCTTCGACTTTTCCTGAAGTTGCTCCAATTCCTGCTTCGCCTTGTCGGCGTCGTCGAGGGATTTCCTGATCATCTCCTGACGTTGATCGAGTACTGCCAAGAGAGGCTTCCAGGCGAACTTCGCCAGCAACGCCAGAAGGACCAGGAAGGTCAGAATGGTCCAGAGAAACAATCCCGGATCCGGCTGGACCAGGGGGTTATCCATAACGCACTCCGCTCAAAGTCTTTTCGACTGCAATGACAACCGTCATTTCGTCAGTACCACCAGAAGTACGAAGACCTCTGCCAGAATAGCTACGCCTTCCAGGAGAAAGAGAGGCAGGTTCACGGCAGCGGTGATCTTGTCGGCAGCCGCCGGTTGGCGAGCGATACTTTCAGCCGCGGCAGCAGTGAATCGCCCGATTCCCATTCCCGCGCCGATAACAATTAATCCAAGGCCTATAGCCGCTCCAAAATAATGCAAGTTTTCCATTTAAGGTAGCCTCCGTTTTCGGTTAGTGATGAACGTTCACTGCCATTCCAATAAACACTGCTGTCAACAAGGTAAATACATACGCTTGAACCAACACGACGATGATCTCCAGGGCGGAGATTCCTACAGCCAGGGGCACAGAAACCACGAGGCCGACACCAATGCCGGCAGCCGCGCTTTCGAACAAGCCACTGAAGATGAACACGAAGGAGAGGATTGACAGAATCGCGATGTGTCCCCCCGTCATGTTCGCCGCCAATCGCATGGTCAGGGCAAAGGGCTTTACCAACATCCCCATAATTTCGATGGGAATCAAAAGAATATAGACCGGCCAGGCTAGTCCCGAAGGCGCCAGATTCTTCCAGTGTTGGATGAAGCCATGAGCCTTCGTCCCGGCCGCAATGATCGACAAGAAGGTAATCGACGCCAAAGCTGCGGTCACGTTGAAGTTCGCGGTTGCGGTTGTCCCTCCGTGAAGCATTTGGTTGAGGAGGGAGTCATGATCCGTGTGCAGGATGAAGCGGTCCAGGGCACCGACCAGGTCGAATATCGGGATCAACCCCAGCATATTCGCAGTGAGAATGAAGAAGAAGAAGGTCAGCACCAAAGGGGTCCAGGTACTCGCGAATTTTTTGCCCACATTGGGGAGCACGATAGAGTCACGTATGAACTCTACTATGGCTTCGAGTGCGTTCATGAAGCCGCTGGGTATGGGGCGCTCCTGCTTGAGGTATTTGCGGGTGGCCCAGGTGACAAGCACAAACAGGATCCCTGCAGCGATCCAGAGCATCAGGACATGCTTGGTGACGGAAAAGTTGATTCCGAAGAGGGTGGGAAGTTCGATGATCGGATGGTGCACCGAGGTGTTGGACACGTGGCCAATGATGACCTCTCCCGCATCGAATCCCTCTGATTGTTTGGCTGTTTCAGCTATCATTCCCAATCGCCTCAAGCACCCCTGAAAATATTACGAAAATACAGGGCTTCGGCCAAGTGAAGCCCAATGAAATACGTGGCGAAACTGATCGCAAAGGGGACCGCTTCGACCGCAAACCACCCCACGACCAGAGCAACATAGACGCCGTAAAGCACCATCTTTCCCAAGAGCGCTTTGGTCATGAACGCCGTCAAACGAGTGGGATCTTCTTGATAGATCCTTCCCACCATCAGGACGGTTCCAATCGCCAACAGCAAAGGCGCGATCATTCCCAGGAAGATTTCCACTCTCACCTGAGGGACAAAGACCCATGAAGCCAGAGCCCAGGAAGCCACGCAAAGCACGATAATATACCAGAAGAAACTCATGGCTTAACAGTCTCGGAATTTCAATCAAGTGAGCTGTTCTCTGAGACCGCCCTTTCGTCACAGCCGGGGTGTCCCGAAACAGCCTTTTACGGCCTTGGCCGTCGGCACGAAGTGCCTACTTAAAGACCGTCTTTGCCAATTCGTAAAATCCAACGATGAGACCCAGGATCAATCCCCCCAGTAAGAACCAGGGGGAGGTGCTTTGCCAGTGATCGATCAGGTATCCGAGCCCGCCCAGAAGGAGAATCGAGCCTATCAGGGTGTAACCTGACATCATGGCCGGTCCCGATCGGCGAACGTTCTTTTGGAGTTGCTCAAACGATCTTGCTAGAAAATGATCGTCTTGGTCGTTGTCACCTCGGGACATCAGATAAGAGGCAGGCTCGCGGCTCGTGCCAGACTGATGAAAGGCTCCGGGTAGATGCCAATCAAGACCGTGAATACTCCGGTCACGACCAAAGCGACGATCACGCCAACCGAAAGACTGAGAGGGACGGGCAGGTACTCCTTCCGGAAGAACATCGCCACGACGATTCTCAGATAGTAGTAAAGGGCCACGACGCCGTTGACGGCTCCGGCTACGGCCACCCAAACCAGCAGAGTCGCGTGCGCCTGCTGGGGCTCCATGGCCGCCCCAATCACGGATGCGAAAACCAGGTACTTCGCGATGAATCCTGCCAGCGGTGGGAAGCCCGCCAGAGAAAGGAGAAAGACCAGCGTCAGGACGGCAAGTGAAGGATGTCTGAAGAAAAGACCGTTGAAGTCTTCGACCGACTCGCCCACGACGTCCTGCCTCCGCAGCGAAATCAGGACAGCCCAGACCCCCAGGTTGAAGAACGTGTAGGCCAGCAGGTAGACGGCCGCCGCAGTCACTCCACTCTCGGTGCCCGCTACCAGACCCATCAACACGTAGCCGGCGTGGGAGATACTGGAGTAGGCCAACAGCCTTTTCACGTTCTGCTGGGTCATTGCTGCTACGTTTCCCCAGGTCATCGTGACGATGGAGATTATGGCCAGGGCCGGAACGTAGAGGTAGTGAAAATCGCCGAAGCCCACCAGGAAGACCCTGAAGAAAACTGCGAAAGCGGCTGCCTTGACCCCGACTGACATGAAAGCCGTGATGGCAGTGGGTGCCCCTTCGTAGGCATCGGGAGCCCACATGTGAAATGGCACCGCCGCAATCTTGAAGCAGAGTCCCGCCATGATCAGGAACAAGGACAGCATCAGCAGGGTCTGGTCCTCCAGCCCTGACACCCGATAGGCGATCTCCATGAGATTGGTGGTTCCGCTGATTCCATAGAGCAGAGACATGCCGTAGAGAATGATGGCGGTCGAAAATGCACCCATCAGAAAGTACTTGATTGAAGCTTCGTTGGAACGCCGCCGGTGTCTCAGAAACCCGACGAGGATGTAGGTGGAGATCGACATCAATTCGAGTGCGACGAAGATGGTCACCAGATCGATGGCGCCAGCCATGAACATCATTCCCGCCGTCGCGAAGAGAATCAGGGCGTAGTATTCGGTGTGCTGCTCATTCTCCACGCTCAGATACCGATAGGAGAGGATGACCGTAATGAAGGCGCTGATCAGGAAGAGGGCGCTGAAGAAGAGAGCGAACGAATCCTGTGTGACCATGTTGTAGAAAGCCGGCCCGCTGCCGGCTCCCCACAGGGTCCAGAGATGGTAGGAGGCCATGGTCAAGCCTCCCAGTGCAAAGACTACACTCAGAGATTTTCCGTGGACACCAAAAGAACGGAAGCGGATCTTGCGCTCCGGGAGAAGGAAGTCCACGAACAACAGGCCCAGACCCCAGACCACCAGGTGTAGCTGGGGAGCGATTGCTGCCGAGTTGATGCGGAAGAACTCGAACAGATTATCGATTGGTGGCAGTTCGGCCATCGATTACTCCCCTGCTTGCGGCACTTACTGGTAGGGCTTCAAACTCGCCTGGTCTTACTTTCTGCACGATCTGATTCACCGGTTCGTGCAGGTAGTCCAGGAAGGTCTTCGGATAGAGGCCGATCCAGAAAGCAAGAATGATCAGCGGCGCGAAGCTGACCAGTTCGCGCAAGTTCAGATCAGGCATGAGCTTGTTTTCTTCCTGTTCTATTTCGCCGAACATGACACGCTGGTAGAGCCACAGCATATATGCCGCGCCCAGGACGATCCCGGTGGCTCCGAAAACCGCCCAGAGCCTGTATTCAGAGTCGGCAAAGACTCCTTGCAGGATCATGAACTCCCCAATGAAGCCGTTGAGTGTAGGCATTCCAATCGAAGACAGGGTCATGATCAGAAAGACGATGGCGTAAACCGGCATGATGTGAGAGAGACCGCTGTAGTCGGCAATCAAGCGCGTGTGGCGCCGCTCATAGAGGATGCCGACGATCATGAAGAGGGCTCCGGTCGAGATGCCGTGGTTGATCATCTGAAGGATCCCGCCTTCAAGGGCAACCGGAGTCGCGATGAACACTCCCAACATGCAAAAGCCCAGATGGCTTACTGAAGAGTAGGCCACCAGCTTCTTCATATCCTTCTGCATCATGGCGACCAGGGCGCCGTAGATGATCCCGATCACGCAGATGACCATGAGCCAGGGCAGACACTCCTTGCTGGCTTCGGGCAGGATGGGGAGGCTGAGGCGGACGAAACCGTAGGTTCCCATCTTCAGCAATACCCCCGCCAGAATCACCGATCCCGCCGTGGGTGCCTCGACGTGAGCGTCTGGCAACCAGGTATGAAAGGGGAAGAGAGGAACTTTGATGGCGAATCCGACGAAGAATGCCAGGAAGATCCAATACTGGAGATCCCCCGGAATTCCCAGCTCCTGGAACCCGAGAATGTCGAAGGACCATATACCCTTCACGCTGTACTGGTGGAAGTAGAGGGCCAGGATGCCAAGCAAAAGCAGCACCGAGCCGGCGAGGGTGTAGAGGAAAAACTTGATTGCCGCGTAGAGCTTCCTGGGGCCACCCCATACTCCAATGATGAAGTACATGGGAACCAGCATCACTTCCCAGAAGACGTAGAAGAGAAAGAAGTCGAGGGCCATGAAAACCCCGAGCATCCCCACCTGAAGGAGCAGGAGATAGCAGTAGTACTCGCGTACGCGATCGCTTATCGCAGTCCAGGAAGAGAGCACGGCAATAAAGCCGAGAAGCGTCGTCAGGAGTATCAACAGAAGACTGATCCCATCGATGCCGATGTAGAACTGAACTCCAAGGGCTTCGATCCAATTTGCCTTCATCACGAAGCGCATTCCGGTCCCATCTATGTGCTCAGGACGGTTGAACTCGGTGATCAGCGGTATTGAGATCAGGAAGCCCAACAGTGTGACGATGTTGGCAATCCATTTGACCGCTGTTTCGTTCTCTTTCCCCTTGGGCCAGAGAATGATCAAGAGGACGCCCAACAGCGGGAAAAAGCAGACCAGGATCAGAATGTTCTTCATGAAGAAGTCCATGAACTATGCTCCCGAGTAGAGATAGAATCCGATGACGACAATGACACCCAGGACGAAAACCGCGAGATAGCGTTGGACTAGTCCCGTCTGGATTCTGCGAAACACTTTTGAGCTGAAGAACTCTACGATCTCCGCTATGAGATTGACGAGACGGTCGACGATGTGGATATCGGCTTCTCTCGAGATCAATGCCGACAGGCGGGTAGCCCAGGCACTGCCGTTGACGATTCCGTCAACGACGTACTGGTCGAAGACAGTCAAGGCATTGCCCAGATCCTTGCAGCGATTGACGAACAGGGTGTCGTAAAGCTCGTCGACGTAATACTTGTTGTAGGCCCACCCGTAGAAGGTCTGGAATCGCTCTTTCAGCTGGTCTGCCCGGCTGGGGTGGGCGAGGAAGAAGAAGTAGGCCAGGAAGATGCCCAGAGCGGCGACCGCTACCGAGACCACGGTTAGAAGGATCTCCAGACTGTGCGAGTGGTGGCCTTGGTCGAGGGGAATATAGGCTGTGTGCAGGGCAGGCTCCAGAAACTCCTCGAAGAGGTTCGGTCCCAACCAGGCCGGGAGTCCCAGGTAGCCCACCAGAATGGAGCCCACGGCGAGGATCATCAAGGGCACAAGCATCACCCGGGGTGATTCATGCGGGTGATGTCCCGAGTCCGAAGCGTGTTGTTCCTTTCCATGGAAGGTCAGAAACATCATGCGGAACATGTAGAAGGCGGTCATGCCGGCGATGAGCACTCCCAAAAGCCAGATGATGAGGTGCCCCTGGGGAAGGCTGAAAGCTCGCCACAGAATCTCATCCTTGGAAAAGAATCCCGCCAGCCCAGGCACTCCAGCGATGGCCAGGGTCCCGACCCACATGGTCCAACAGGTGGTGGGTAGGTACTTTTTCAGCCCGCCCATCTTCATCATGTCCTGCTCGTGATGGAGGGCCAGGATGACGCTTCCAGAGCCCAGGAAGAGGAGCGCCTTGAAAAAAGCGTGGGTGGCCAGGTGAAACACCCCTGCGGTGACGGCTCCTACGCCCATCGCCGTCACCATGTAGCCGAGTTGGCTCACGGTAGAGTAGGCCAGCACCTTCTTGATATCGCTCTGAAACAAAGCGATCGAAGCGGCGAACAGAGCGGTGAAAATGCCCACGGCGGCGACGATCAGCATCACGTCCGGAGCCCGGCTGTAGATGGCGCTGGAACGGGCAATCATGTAGACGCCGGCGGTTACCATGGTGGCGGCATGGATCAGGGCGCTGACCGGAGTCGGACCCTCCATGGCGTCGGGTAGCCAGACGTAGAGAGGAGCCTGGGCGCTCTTGCCGGCGGCACCGATGAAGAGGAGCAGCGCGATCCAACTCAGCGGACCCCAGAGGGCTTCGGGCTGAGGGTAGAGAGAGGCGACCTTTTCGAAAACCTCGGTGAAATCCAGGCTCCCGAAGTAGGTGAAGATCATGAGCATTCCGAGGACGAACCCGAAGTCACCGATCCGGTTGACGACGAAGGCTTTTTTAGCGGCGTCACCGGCACTCTTCTTCTGAATGTAGTATCCGATCAAGAGATAGGAACAGAGTCCTACCCCTTCCCAGCCTACGAACATCAACAGGAAGTTGTTGGCGAGGACCAGCGTGAGCATCATGAACATGAAAAGATTCAGGTAGGCGAAATAGCGATAGAATCCATCCTCTTCCCACATGTATCCGATGGAGTAGAGATGGATCAGGAAGCCCACCCCGGTAACGACCAGGATCATCACGGCTGAGAGCGGGTCCAGCTGCAGCCCCCACTCGACCAGAAAGGTAGTCGACCCTCCCTCGATCGTATTGATGGCGCCCCCGGAAAACCAGGTGAACAGGTTGGTCTCGTAGATGCGGTGCTCAGGCTCTTCCTGTATCAAATCCAGGAAGCAGCCCAGGGACAGCAGGAAGGCAACCAGAATGGTCCCACAGGCGATGGTGGCCACCACTTTCTTGGGAGGAAATCCACCGGATCGGCTGCGGATCCAGACGCCGAACAATCCATTGAGGATGAAACCCAGGAGAGGACAGAGTGGAATCAGCCAAAGGAAATCTAGCATCTACCCTCTCATCAGGTTTATTTCGTCTACGTTCACGGTCTCTTTATTCCGGAAGAGGCAGATCACGATACCTAGTCCTACAGCGGCCTCGGCGGCAGCCACAGTGATCACGAACACCGCGAATACATGACCCGCGAGATCTTGCAGTCGATCGGCGAAAGCAATGAGGTTCAGGTTGACAGCATTGAGCATGAGCTCAATCGACATGAAGATGATGATCACGTTGCGACGCGTCAGCACTCCGATCACACCAATCGAGAAGACCAAGGTACTCAGGATGAGGTAGTGGCTAGCTCCAATCATGTAATACTCCTAGTCAAATCTCCTTCTTGGCCAGGACTACGGCTCCGATGATTGCGACCAGGAGCAGTATCGATGCAATCTCGAACGGCAGCAGATAGGTGCTGTAGAGCAACATGCCCACCGATTCGGTGTTTCGTGTGTCCAACTCCTGGATCACTGCGGGTTTGGCCAGGGCCTTTTCGAAAACCTGGTTTCCCTTCACCGCAAAGATGCAAAGCAGCGTCGAGAGCACCACGCCCAGAACGACTCCGGTCTTCCATTGAGGCGCGGTCTTGGCCTGGGTGGTTGCCTCACGAACACTTACCAGCATGATGACGAAGAGAAAGAGCACCATTATGCCGCCCACGTACACCAGGATCTGCACGGCTCCCACGAACTCGGCTTCCATGAGAAAGAAGAGTCCGGCCATCGAGATCAGGGCAGAGATCAAGTAGAGGGCGCTGCGCACAGGGTTGCTCGCGGTCACCGTCAGGATCGAAAACGTGACCAGGATTACTGCCAATGTATAGAAAAGATAAGGCTCCATTTTTCTTTGCTACTGCTACATCATTCAGAACAGGAGACCGGGTAGATTGTGCTGCTGACCGCTCTCTCCTCGGCACTTGGTTTCATGTTGCTGACAAGTCAAGTCGTTCGCGGCTCTGTAGGACTGCAGCCGTTTCCGGTACTGCTCACTGCTCACTGCCCACTGCCCACTATTCAAGTTGAGGCTTAATTGTAAGTCTTCCCGTATTCGATCCGGTCCCAACCCTTCTCCAATTGGTCTCGATCCCACACCATTTGTCGGCGGTCGTAGGCCGCCAGTTCGAAATCCTGAGTGAGTTCAACCGCGTTGGTGGGACAGACTTCCTGACAAAGACCGCAAAACAGGCAGCGTGAGGTATCGAAGGTGTAAGTCGTGAGAACCTTCTTGCGCGATTCGGGATCCCTCTGGGAGCCTACCACGATGAGGTCTTCGGGACAGATCTGGGCACATAGATCGCACGCGATGCAGAGTGTCTCCCCGGTCTCAGGATCGTTGTTCAACCGGGGGGCGCCTCGGTATCGCTCAGCCAACTTGGGCCTCTCTGTTGGATACTGTTCGGTATACACCTTCGAGTAGGTGTAGCGGAAGGTCAAAGCCAGGCCCTTCAAAATGTCGATCAGAAAAATTCTTTTGAGCAGCTCTATCATTTTTCAGATCCGTTTCTTGTTTGTCTGTGCCCTTGCCCGTGAAGGGGACCTCAACATATCTCTCCAGTCTGCCATCATGACATGAAGACTAGGAGGACTCCCGCCGAAACCAGGACATTGGCCAGAGCCAGAGGCAGGAACACTTTCCACCCATAGTGCATCAATTGATCGAAGCGGTAACGAGGAAGGGTTCCTCGGATCCAGATGAATAAGTAGAGGAGCGCGAAAACCTTCAGCAGGAACCAAAGCACCGGGGGAATGAAATCCAGAAAAGACAGCCACTCGACGCTGGGGAACGGCCGTAGCCATCCACCCCAGAAGAGGGTGACTCCCACCGCCGCAACCGTAATCATATTGGCGTACTCCGCCAGGAAGAAAAGTGAAAAGCGAAATCCGCTGTACTCGGTGTGGAATCCGCCGACCAGCTCCGTCTCTGCTTCTGGCAGATCGAAAGGGAGGCGATTGGTTTCGGCCATGCCACAGATGACAAAGATCACGAAGGCAAGCGGCTGCAGGAAGACGTACCAGATCTGACTTTCCTGCTGGTTTTGAACAATCTCAACCAGACTCAAGGAACCGGCGAAGAGCAGCACTCCGATGATCGAAAAGCCCAGTGCGACTTCGTAGCTGATCATCTGAGCGCTGGATCGCAGCGCGCCCAGTAGTGGGTATTTGCTATTGGATGCCCAGCCTCCCAGGATGATGCCGAGGATCCCCACCGAGGAGAGGGAAAGGATGAAGAGCACGCCGATGTTGATATCGGTGACGAAGCCGCCTGATGCGATGGCGTTCTTCACGACCGACTCCACCGCAGCCGGATCCAGAAAGAGACTCAGCGCCGATCTCAAGGGGCCCTCCAGCATGTCCGGCGGACCAAAGGGGACGACCGCGAAGACCACGAAGGCGGGTATCAGGGTCATGATGGGAGCCAGCGTGAAAATCAGGGCATCGGACCGCGACGGAACTATATCCTCTTTCAAGATGAACTTGAGTCCATCGGCGATCGGCTGAAGCAACCCATGCCAGCCAACTCTCATGGGTCCCAGGCGGACCTGGATGTGGGCAATTACCTTTCGCTCCAGCAGCGTGAGGTAGGCGATTGCCCCCGAGAGAAAGAGCACGATTACGGTGATCTTGATCAGCGGGATGATGGCGTAAATAAGGAGGACTTCAAGCATTAGCGGTCGATCTCTCCCAGGACGATATCCAGCGTGCCGATGATAGCGACCACGTCGGCCACCAGATGTCCCTTGACGAGCCGACGTAGCGCCTGAAGATTAACAAACGTCGGCGGTCTGATCCTGACGCGGAAGGGCTGGGCAGACCCATCACTTACGATGTAGTAACCCAACTCCCCTCGAGGCCCTTCGATGGCGGAGTAGAATTCTCCGACCGGTGGTTTCAGGATCTTCGGCGCCTTTCCTCGAATCGGCCCGCCCGGCAGCCCATCGAGGACCTGTTGAATGATCCGCAGACTCTGTCGCATCTCCTCGAGGCGGATCGTGTAACGGTCGTAGGTGTCGCCCCTTTCGCCCAGTGGGACATCGAATTCGAATGCCTCGTATCCTCCGTAGGGTCGCTTCTTACGCAGATCGTAGTCGACCCCGGAGCCGCGCAGGGGAGGTCCACTGATACCCCACTCGATCGCTTCTTCCCCCGAGATGACGCCGACATCCTTGGTGCGGGAGAGCCAGATGCGATTGTTGGTCAAGAGTGTTTCGTATTCGTCAACATGCCCCGGAAACTCATCCACGAACTTCTGGGCAGCCTCTTCGAAGCCGATGGGAAGGTCCATCCAGAGGCCGCCTACTCGAAAGGCATGGGTGGTCAAACGGGCACCGAAGAGCGCCTCGAAAAGCTTGAGAATCTCTTCGCGCTCCCGAAAGCAGTAGAGGAATACCGTCATGGCGCCAATGTCGATGGCGTGGGTGGCCAACCAGAGCAGGTGACTGGCAATTCGGTTGAACTCCGTCATCATGATCCGGATGTAGCGAGCCCGATCGGGGACTTCGATCCCCATCATCTGCTCGACACCCAGCAGATAGCCGTAGACGTTCGAAACGGCGGCAATGTAGTCGGTCCGGTCGAAGTAGGGGACCAGGTTGATGTAGGAACGGTTCTCGCTGATTTTCTCGATGCCCCGATGAAGATAGCCGATGATGCACTCGGCATCCATGACGCGCTCTCCATCCAGCTTCAACTTGACCCTCAGGACCCCGTGTGTCGACGGGTGCTGAGGCCCCATGTTGATCTCGAGTTCTTTGGTGTCGAGGATCGTCTGTTCCGCCATCGCGCTAGTCCGGTAGCTTCCTCATTCGAAGATGGTTCTTGATCCAGGTTTGATCCTGGAGTTTGATGTCATAGTCCTTCCGCAGCGGGTATCCCCGCCAGTCATCGGGAAGCAGGATCCGGCGCAGCTCGGGGTGCCCCGAAAACTCGATGCCGAACATGTCGTAGACCTCTCTCTCCAGCCAGTTTGCTGTCCTCCAGATCGAGGTGACGGAGGGAGCGGGCTCATCCTCAGGCAGCCTTGCCTTCACCCGAATCAGGCGCGAGGTCTGATAGGAGTAGAGCTGATAGACGAGGACAAAACGCTCCTCATCTCCGAGGTAGTCCAGGGCTGTCAAATCTACCAGGTAGTCGAACGAAAACTCGCCGTGGTCCCGGAGATACAGCATGACGTCATAGAGCCGATCCAGCGTCACGTTGTAGATGGACTGCTCCAGAAAAACCTGACCCGACACAATCCCCTGCGGGAACTGTCCCTTCAGGCTGTCGAGCAGGACATCCTCTTCCATGTCTTCGTAGGCCGGCTTCTTGGCCTTGGGCTTAGGCTTGGGCTTCTCCGCAGCAGGGGATGCCTTCTCTTCGGCCGCTTCCTTGGAGTCCGGAGTCGCAGGAGCTGCCTCCTTTTCGGGGGCCTGCGCCTCCGTGTTCTCCTTCGCTGGCGGATTATCTTGTGGCGGACCGTTCTCTTGATTCATTCGTGTGTCGGGTTGGAAGGGGAAAGCAAGCTCCCCGAAGGTGTCCCCTCAACTTGCCTTTGGCTGGGCATCCTTTTGGGTGATGCTCATAAGATCGATCTTATCCTGTAGGCGCATCAGGCCATAGAGCAGCGCTTCCGGCCTGGGGGGACAGCCAGGGATGTAGACATCCACCGGGATGACTCGATCCACTCCCTGCAAGGTTGCATAGGTGTCGAAGGGGCCACCCACACTGGAGCAAGCACCCATCGATATCACCCACTTGGGATCGGGCATCTGATCGTACAGTGTCTGGATGACCTCCGCCATTTTCAGGGTCACGGTGCCCGCTATGATTATCAGGTCCGATTGTCGGGGCGAGGGCCTGAAGATCCCCGCACCGAAACGATCCATGTCGAAGCGGGAGGCGCCGGTCGCCATCATTTCGATGGCACAGCAAGCAAGGCCGAAGGTCATCGGCCAGAGGGACGATTTCCGAGCCCAGTTGAAGAGGGAATCTGCAGTCGTGGTAACGATGTTTCTTTCAATTTCGTTGCCCATTACATCTGTCCTATGCCCATTCTAGCGCGCCCTTCTTCCAGACGTAGAAGTAACCCACAATCAAAATACCCAGAAAAATCAGCATTTCAATGAAGCCGAACAGGGCCAGCTCATCGTAGAGGATTGCCCAAGGAAAGAGAAAAACTGTTTCTACATCAAAGATGACGAAGAGGATGGCGATGATGTAGAAGCGCACCGAAAAGCGATCCCGAGCATCGCCCTCGGGGGGGACACCGCACTCGTAGGGACCCAGCTTGGAGGCACTGGGCCGATTGGGGCGCAGGAAACGTCCCGCGGTCAAGCCCACCACTGGCAAGGAAATCGCGACCAAGATAAAGAGAAGAACTGGAATGTAGGAACCTAGCAAATCCCTCTTCCCCCTGAAAGGCGCCCTATCTTAGCAGAACGAAACCTGGAGCACCCCTTTTTCGTCCCCCAGGTTCCGCATACTATCATACCGTCCGGACCGAGTTTAACCTGGATTTATGAAGACCGGTTGAGACCTGAGAGTTGGTGGCTATTCGGTCCCAAGCAGCGTATCAAAGTACTGGATCGTCCGGGTGAGGCCGGTCCGAAGATCCGTCTTCGGCTGCCAGTCCAGTAATTCCCGGGCACGGCTGATGTCGGGACGTCGCCGAACCGGGTCGTCGGGGGGAAGCGGATCGAACCGAATCTCGGATCGAGAGCCGGTCAGCTCCTTGATAAGCTCCGCCAAAGACAACATGGAGCACTCTTCGGGATTGCCCAGGTTGACGGGATCGGAGAGGTTGTCTTTCGCCATCAACTTCTCGAGTCCGGATACCAGGTCGGAGACGAAGCAAAACGATCGAGTTTGAGAGCCGTCTCCATACAAGGTCAAAGGCTGCCGCTGGAGGGCCTGGACCACGAAGTTGCTGACCACCCGTCCGTCATCTACCGACATCCTGGGGCCGTAGGTGTTGAAGATTCGAGCGATTCTGACGTCCACCTGGTTTTGGCGGTGGTAGTCCATCATCAGGGTCTCGGCCACCCGCTTGCCCTCGTCGTAGCAGCTCCGCAGTCCAATTGGGTTGACATTCCCCCAGTAGTTTTCTTGCTGCGGGTGGACCAGCGGATCCCCGTAAACTTCCGAGGTGCTTGCCTGCAGGATCCGGCCTTTCACTCGCTTGGCTAGACCGAGCATGTTGAGTGTTCCCAGGACGTTCGTCTTGACCGTCTTGACTGGGTTGTATTGATAAAAAATGGGAGAGGCCGGAGAGGCCATGTTGTAGATCTGATCCACTTCCAGCAGAATCGGACGAGTGACGTCGTGGCGAATGAACTCGAAATTGGGGTTCTCGCGGAGGTTCAGGAAATTGCTCTTGGATCCAGAGAAAAGATTGTCTAGACAGATGACTTCGTTTCCCTGATTCAGGAGCGATTCACAGAGATAGCTACCAATGAACCCGGCCCCTCCTGTTATTAGAATACGCATGCTACCCTTGCTGCTACTCACTGCTCAAACCAAGGAGGTGCAGACGTCAGTGCCGCCACTTGCCACGTTGGATGATTCCGGTGAAAACCTCAGTCCCTCTTACTCCTCGGAACTGGGTTTGATGTTGCCGGCATGCTACTCCGTGCGCGGCTGTGTTTTGCTCTTACATCGATAGATGCTCTTCCTTAGCGACCTGCGACCTGTGTCTTGCGACCTTTCTAGTAGGTCCGGTTCTGCTCCCACGACCAGGCCGTCTCCACGATCGTCTCCAACTCCGAATATCTTGGAGTCCATTGCAGCAGGGAAGCTGCCTTGCTGGAATCGGCGACCAGTTCTGGAGGGTCGCCGGATCGTCGCTCCGCCACTGTGTTGGCGATTCTGCGGCCCGTCACCCGTTCTACCGCACTTACCATTTCCCTGACAGTATAACCGGAGCCCGTACCGAGGTTGAAAGAGTCGCTGGCCTTTCCCTGCTTCAGCCACTGGTAGGCCGCGATGTGAGCCGCGGCCAGGTCCAGCACGTGGACGTAGTCACGCACACAGGTTCCATCCCGAGTGTCATAGTCCCCACCATGAATCGTGATTTCAGCAGCCTCTCCTTTGGCAACTCGTAGGATCAGCGGTATCAGGTGCGACTCGGGATCGTGAGACTCGCCGATCTTTCCGTCCAGGCTGGCTCCGGCTGCGTTGAAGTAGCGGAGAGCGACGAAAGGAAAATCATAGGCCCGGTCATACTCCCTCAAGATCCGTTCGACGAAATATTTGGTCTCCCCATAGGGATTTATCGGATTCCAGGGATGCCCTTCATCGATGGGGGTGTATTGTGGATTCCCGTAGACGGCGCAGCTGGAGGAAAAGATGAAGCGGCGCACGCCGTGCCGCCTCATAACTCGAAAGAGTGTCAGTGCACCAAGGACGTTGTCCTCGTAGTAGAGCTGAGGGTTCTCCACCGATTCACCGACATAACACCGGCTGGCAAAGTGCATCACTCCGTCGAGGGCATGCTGGCTGAAAAGGGAATCCAGCACGCTCTCATCCGACAGATTTCCGAGGACGAAGTCGCCTGTTACAACCGCCTCTCGGTGGCCTTCCCCGAGGTGGTCCACGACAACCGGCCGGTAGCCGGAGCGAGCCAGCTCACGCACCACGTGGCTCCCAATATAGCCTGCCCCGCCGGTGACCAGAATTGTGTCCATCACTCTTTCGAGTCCTTTCCTGCTTCTTATTCAGGCAAGCGCCACGGGTTCCCCTCCCAACAAAGGCCTGCTGAGCCGCTCCTGCAAGGGACACTAGCAACCCGCCTTCGGCTGGTCAAGAGCCCGATGAATCCAGTGGATCCAGGACCTCACCGAAGTAGTCAGGCACGACTCAACCTGCGATGCGTCCCTTGACCCCCCCGTTTTGCCGCGCATAGAATCGTGACGTCGATGGGTTCCTGATGAGACTTTTCCGACGGGTTCTAGCTGTTTCGTTTTTCCTTCTGATCTTCATCGGCTTTACTGAATGGAACCTTGATTGGCCATTCTCCCCGCCCCGACTACAGATGTCTGCGAAGCGCCTGACTGCAAAAGCCAAGCTCAAACTGCCGGCTGGTTTTCCCACCGGACTGCCGGCTCCTCTGGTCGCTACGCTTGAGGGCGAGGTCTCCGAACAGAGAGTGTTCTCACTGCGCACCCTTTCGGGCGAGGGAACTCCAGTTCTGGCCCAGCTCGAGGCGACATCGGGGGGGCTGTGGATGATCCGAGGCGTCGAGCCCGAGGAGCGAGCCTCGACTCTCGATTTCGTCGCAAACCCGGAAGCTGGGACACCCGTCCTGAGAATAACCCGGGAGCCAGGGGGCTTTCTCTTCTCCGAGTTCGAACGGCCTGTCCTCTTTTATCAGGAAACTCCCAAAGCCCTGGATGGCCAGTACGAGCGAGCCAATTACGCCCACCCCTTGTATGGTCTGCAGGGGGAAATCCTGACTCAGGACTTTCCGGCGGACCATCCGCATCATCGTGGGGTTTTCTGGGCCTGGCACCAGCTTCTGGTGAATGAATTACGCGCCGGCGATCCCTGGGAAACGAAGGACTTCCTGTCGGTTGTGCGCCAAGCCGAAGTTGTCGACGAAGGTCCGGTATTTGCCACGCTCAAGGTGAACGTGCTGTGGACTTCCTCGCGCTACCAGGACACCACCGGGCAGCCTCAGCCTATGCTGGAGGAGAGCACGACGATTCGAGCCTTTCGATCTTCGCAGGAGAGTCAGTGCCTGGATTTCGAAATCTCCCTGAAGCCCCTGGTATCCGGTCTCCGGATCGGTGGTTCCGAGAACTCACGGGGCTACTCGGGGTTCACGGTGAGGGTCAAGCCTCCACGGGAAGGAGTTCTCAGCGACAGTATCGGAACCCTGGTCCAGGATCGTATCGGTGAAGCAAGCCCCTGGGCCGACTACAGCGGGCGATTCGGGGAAACCGACCAGGTGTCCGGGCTTGCCCTCCTGAGCCACCCCTCCTTGCCTGAGTTCCCCCCTAAATGGGTCCTGCGCCATTATGGGATGGTGAACGTAGCCTACCCCGGCCGACACGCTGTCCCAGTCCCCCAGGACAGCCTCGTGGTTCTCCGCCACCGCGTCGTAGTCCACCGGGGGACCCTGTCCCAGGCGAGGATCCCGGACCACCAGAAGATCTACGAAGTCACCCGGTAGGTTCCTGACCATGTCGGCCCAGCGTGTCCGTTGTAGGACGGGCACTCCTGCCCGTCGATTACAGCGACGGGCAAGAGTGCCCATCCTACGAAGATCACGGCTGTATCAACTGGAGGCTCTTGAATGATCTTCTCGTCAATGATGTTTCAGGTCAGGAACGCCCATATAATGGGTTCGTGGCCAAGCAAGATGGCATCTCATACTCCGGCATTGCCTATGGGGGAGCGCTCTCTTCCTCCGGCGAGTTCAAGCTGGACAGTCCCTTTCAACCCTCCAAGGAGCAGGCCACCGCGATCGATGAGCTGGTGAGAGGGGTGGACAAAGAATCCGGGCAGGTCCTGTTGGGCGTGACCGGTTCTGGAAAGACCTTCACCATGGCGAAGGTCATCGAGGCAGTGAATCGGCCCACTCTCGTCCTCAGCCACAACAAGACGCTGGCAGCGCAGCTCTACCAGGAGTTCCGGAACTTCTTCAAAGAAAACGCAGTGGAGTACTTTGTCAGCTACTACGATTACTACCAGCCAGAGGCCTATATTGCCTCCACCGATACCTACATTGAGAAGGACGCCCTGATCAACGAAGAGATCGATCGACTGCGCCACTCCGCTACTCGATCGTTGTTCGAACGTCGTGACTGCATCATCGTTTGCAGCGTGAGCTGCATCTACGGACTGGGATCGCCCGAAGCGTATTACGGCATGGTCATCATGTTGACCGAGGGGCAACGGATCTCACGCCGAGACCTGCTTCAGCGGCTGGTTGACATACAGTACGAGCGCAACGATTTCGATCTTTCCCGGGGGGTATTCCGGGTCCGTGGCGACGTGGTCGAAATCATTCCGTCCTATGAAGACTACGGTATCCGGATCGAGCTTTTCGGGGATGAGGTCGAGGGGATCTATCAGTTCGATCCCCTGACCGGCGAGATCCTCAAGAAGCACAGCCGGATGCCTATCTACCCGCGCTCCCACTACGTCATCCCGCGCGATCGCTGGAATCAAGCGGTCGAGGACATCAAGAAGGAGTTGGGGGAGTGCCGAACCCAATTCGAGCAGGAGGGTCGCCTGCTGGAGGCGCAGAGAATTCATCAGCGCACCATGTTCGACCTCGAAATGATCAAGACCGTGGGTTATTGCCGCGGAGTCGAAAACTACTCCAGGCACCTGACGGGTCGTCTCCCGGGCGAACCTCCTCCCACCCTGATGGATTATCTGCCCCAGGATGGCCTCATGTTCATAGATGAGAGCCACGTCACGATTCCCCAGGTTCGTGGCATGTATGCGGGAGACCGTTCCCGAAAGCTCAACCTGGTCAAGTATGGATTTCGTCTGCCTTCCGCTCTCGACAATCGTCCTCTCAGCTTCGACGAATTCGGGGAGCGGCGGCCCCAGGTAATCTACGTCTCGGCAACGCCTGCGGGGTATGAGCTAGAGCAGTGTGGTGGGGAGATCGTGGAGCAGATCATCCGGCCAACCGGCCTCATGGATCCGGAAATCGAAGTGCGTCCGGTCAAGAATCAGATCGACGATCTGCTCGACGAGATCAGGCAGCGTGCCGCCCGGAAGGAGCGGGTCCTGGTCACCACCCTCACCAAACGGATGTCCGAGGAGCTGACCGATTACTACACCGAGATCGGAGTCGCTGTCCGCTACCTTCACTCGGAAATCGACACCTTGGAGCGGATCAAGATCTTGCGGGATCTGAGGTTGGGTCGCTTCGATGTCCTGGTGGGAGTCAATCTGCTTCGGGAGGGCCTGGATCTACCCGAGGTATCCCTGGTAGCGATTCTGGACGCCGACAAGGAAGGGTTTCTGCGTAGCGAAACCTCCTTGATTCAGACCTCTGGACGAGCAGCCCGGAACCTCAACGGAAAAGTGATCATGTATGCCGATGTCACCACCCGATCCATGGCTCGCGCGATCGAAGAGACTACCCGCCGCCGAGAGATCCAGCATAGATACAACCAGGCCAACGGAATTACGCCGGAGTCCATCGTCAAGCCGATCGATGCGACGCTTCTCGAGATGACCAAATTGGACTACTACGACATCTCGGCGGTGGCCGAGGAGGTTGAGGAGTATAACTCCGCAGAGGAGATCGAGAAGGAGATCGGGCGGATTGAAGTCGAGATGCAAGAGGCTGCAAAGCGATTCGAGTTTGAAAAGGCAGCGGGACTGCGGGACCGCATCAAGCAGCTGAAGGAAACTCGACTGCTCCTCCCTGGAAGGGCCGGCGGGGGTAATGCAGTGAGCAGTGAGCAGTGAGCAGTGAGCAGTAGTGCAGTAGTGCAGTCAGCAAGTTCGCAGTACGGGAAACGGCTGTAGACGGCCGCGGGCGGAATTAAGCTAGACTCGACGCCGAGAGGATCATGATTCGAATCGAGCCGGTTCGTACACTTCGTGGAGAGGTTCAGATACCCGGCGACAAGAGTATCTCTCACCGCTATGCCATGCTGGGAGCGATGGCCCGGGGCGTCACGCGCATCACCAATTTTTCGGCGAGCCGCGACTGCCAGGCGACCCTCAATTGCGTGGGTGCCCTTGGCGTCGAAGTCAAGCAATCAGAGACGACTGTTGAGATCTCCAGCGCTGGCTGGGATAACTTTGTGCAGCCCGATCGGGTGCTGGACGCTGAGAACAGCGGGACCACGATTCGTCTTCTCTCTTCCTTGTTGGCTTGCCAGGAGTTCACTTCTTCCATACAAGGGGACACTTCGCTCAACCGCCGCCCGATGGGGCGCATCATCAACCCCTTGAGCCTGATGGGGGCCGAGATCGAGGCGCGGGAAGGTCAGTATCCGCCGCTCACCATCCACGGTGCCCGGCTTCAAGGGATTCGCTACCCTTTGCCGGTAGCCAGTGCTCAAGTTAAATCCTGCGTGCTCCTGGCCGGCCTCACCGCGCGAGAACAAACCACCGTAGTCGAGCTCACACCGTCACGGGACCACACCGAGCGCGCTCTACCCTTCTTCGGAGCCCGCCTCGAGCGGCGTCACATTGAGGACGGTTGCGAAATCAGCGTCAGCGGGGAGGCCGACCTACGGGCAACCAGCATGGACATTCCCGGCGACTTCTCGTCTGCGGTGTACTTTATCCTGGGTGCCGTGCTCGCTCCTGGAAGCGAGGTGTTGCTCCGGAATGTCGGAGTGAATCCGACTCGAACCGGGTTTCTCACCCTCTTGGAAGAGTCAGGTGCCCAGATCGCAAGATCTAATTGCAGGGAAGCCAACGGCGAGCCGGTCTGTGATCTCCGAATTGGTTCGACAGACTCGGTTTGGGAGCGATTTCCCAGCGAGATCAGAGGCAGTTGGATTCCCAATCTGATCGATGAGATTCCGGCCCTCGCCGTCTTGGCCGTCCGCCTGAAACAGGGTCTCGTCGTGCGCGATGCTCAAGAGCTGAGGAAGAAGGAATCCGACCGGATTCAGGCCGTCGTCTCCAACTTACAGCAGCTGGGAGTGGAAGCCGAGGAACTCCCGGACGGATTTGTGGTGCCCCCGAACCAGTGCGTTCGGGGAGGCAAGGTCGAGACGCTCGGCGACCATAGGATCGCCATGGCATTCGCGCTGGCCGCCCTGATCGCCGACGCTCCGGTGGAGCTGGACCAGCCTGAGTGTGTAGACGTTTCCTTTCCAGGCTTTTTCGATCAGTTCCGTTCCCTCTGGAGTTAGGCTCCGTGACCCGACACATTTACCTGGTAGGTTTCATGGGAAGCGGTAAATCGACTATCGGGCAGGTCCTTGCCCGGGAGCTGGGACGAGTCTGCATCGATCTCGACGATCTGATCGAAGAGCGCGAAGGAATGGCCATTCCGGAAATCTTCGATCGTCACGGGGAACCCCACTTCCGAGAAATCGAAACCTGCTTGCTGCTAGAGATCCTGGACCTGCCGCCGGCTGTAGTTGCCGTGGGCGGAGGAGCCTTTGTCCAGGAGTACAACCGAAATCTGATCCTGGAAAAGGGTTTCGCCGTCTGGCTCAACGCTCCTGTCGACCTGGCCTGGGAGCGATCCTGTCAGGTGGACAATCGTCCGCTGGCGCGAAACCGAAAATCCTTCGACTCGCTTTTCTTCGAGCGGGAAGGTCTCTATCGGATGTCGCACCTGATCGTTGACATCGAAGGAAAATCTCCAGAGGCGATCTGCGAGGAGATCGTTGAGAAGCTGACCTACACTTAGGGTCCCACTCGGGGATGGGTGAACCCCCTCGCCTTTAGGCGAAGCCTTCAGGAGGCTTGTGACAGCAAGCCGGTGTGCGTAGGGAAGGTAAGAGGCTAGAGTACGGCTTGCTGGGCGAGTCAGGGAAGTGGGCGCCGAGCCGAGTGAGACAGGCGATCAAGCGAGTCGCCTGCATCGGAGGCGAGGTCTTTAGGCGACTTTAGTCGCAGGTCGAATCCACCGCCTTCAGGCGGTGGAGAGGTCACGAAGCTCCAAGATACAAACAAGCTTCAAATTCCAAGCGCCAAATCTCAAATACAGCAAGGTGACTCTGGATTCGACGCTGGCCCACTCCGCTCCCAGTGGGGGCTCGGACCAAGAACAAACTCCTTGGTCTCTGGCCTTCCCTTGGACCTGATTTCGTCAGCCTCCCGGCGTGAACACACCATTTTGGTGCTTGGAATTTGAAGCTTGTTTGTATCTTGTATCTTGTGCCTTGTATCTTGTGCCCTGGATTTTGTGCCTTGGAATCTGCTCACTCAGCTGCTGCCTTGACCTCAAGCAGCGGCTCCTGGCTGAACACCAGCCCCTGCTCCGCAGAGTCATAATCCACCCGCAAATGGGTGCCGTCCCTGAGCTCGCCCGAGACAATGAGCCGAGCCAGTGGATTCTCGACCTCTCTTTGAATCGTACGCTTCAGTGGACGGGCTCCGTAGTTGGGGTCGTAGCCCACGCGCACCAGGTGGGCGCGGGCGTCTTCGGTCAGCTCCAGATCCAGCTGTCGCTCGGCGAGGCGCCGACGGAGCTGAACCATCTGAATGTCAACGATCTCCTTCAGGTGTTCTTCCGAAAGGGCATGAAAGACGATGCTCTCGTCGATCCGGTTCAGAAACTCGGGACGAAACTGATGGCGGAGCTCCTCCAGAACCGCTTCCTTCATCCGGGCGTATCCATCGCCGCTGAGTGCTCCAGTGTATTCAAGAATGCGACTGCTTCCCACATTCGAGGTCATGATGATGATGCTGTTCTTGAAGTCGACGGTCCGGCCCTTTCCGTCGGTGAGGCGGCCGTCGTCCAGGATCTGGAGCATTGTGTTGAACACATCGAAATGGGCCTTCTCTATCTCGTCGAACAGGATCACTGCAAAAGGTCGTCTCCGGACTGCCTCAGTGAGCTGCCCTCCCTCTTCGTATCCCACATAGCCCGGCGGGGCACCGATGAGTCGGGCCACTGTGTGCTTTTCCTGGTATTCGGACATGTCGATTCGAATCAGGGCTTGCTCATCATCGAAGAGGAATTCGGCGAGCGCCCGGGCCAGCTCGGTTTTTCCGACGCCGGTAGGTCCGGGAAAGATGAAGCTGCCGATAGGCCGATCCGGGTCCTTGAGCCCGGAGCGAGCCCGAATCACGGCCTCCACGACTACGTGTACTGCCTCGTCCTGTCCCACTACACGTCGCCGCAGATCCTTCTCCAGGCCCATCAATTTCTGCATTTCCCCTTCCAACAACCTCGAGATCGGGATCCCGGTCCAGCGACTCACAACCTCGGCGATGTCGTCTTCACCGACCTCCTCCTTGAGCAGCGGTGTCACACCCTGTCGCTGGCCTAGAGTCTGCTGTTCGGCCTGGAGCTGTTGGTCCAGTGTCGCCAGCTTTCCATATCTGAGCTCCGCGGCCTGGTTCAGATCGTACTCGCGTTCGGCCTTCTCGACTGCGACCTTGGTCTGCTCGATCTGCTCTCGCACTGACCGCAGTCGTTGCACCGCTTCCTGCTCGGACTGCCACTGAGCCAGCAGGGCCTTGGCCTCGGCCTTGTCCTCAGCCAGGGACCTTTCCAGTTTGGAGAGACGTTCCTTCGACGACTCATCGGACTCTTTTCTAAGTGCTTCCCGTTCGACTTCCAACTGCATGACCCGGCGCTGGACTTCGTCCAGTTCGGAGGGCATGGAATCCATCTCGGTTCGGAGCTTAGCCCCTGCCTCGTCCACCAGATCAATGGCCTTGTCGGGCAGGAAGCGATCCGAGATATAGCGATTGGAAAGGACCGCTGCCGCTACCAGCGCCGAGTCCCTGATCTGCACTCCATGATGGATTTCGTAACGTTCCTTCAAACCCCGAAGAATCGAGACCGTATCCTCAACCGAGGGTTGGTCGACCCGGACCGGCTGGAACCGGCGTTCGAGAGCTGCATCTGTTTCGATGTGTTTGCGGTACTCGTCGAGGGTGGTCGCTCCGATGCAGTGCAACTCCCCGCGAGCCAACATGGGCTTGAGCAGGTTCCCCGCATCCATCGCTCCCTCGGCTTTGCCCGCACCTACCACGGTGTGAAGCTCGTCGATGAAGAGGATGACCTCTCCCTGCTGATCCTGCACTTCCTTGAGGACTGCCTTGAGTCGCTCCTCGAACTCTCCCCGGTACTTGGCGCCGGCGATCAACGCGCCCATGTCGAGCGAGATGACCCGTTTGTGCTTCAAGCCCTCCGGCACGTCACCGCGTACGATCCGCTGCGAGAGACCCTCGGCGATTGCGGTCTTTCCCACACCCGGCTCTCCGATCAGAACCGGATTGTTCTTGGTGCGGCGAGAAAGAACCTGCATCAAGCGTCGGATCTCGTCATCCCGGCCGATCACCGGATCGAGCTTTCCCTGAGAGGCCTCAGCGGTCAGATCTCTCCCGTACTGTTCCAGTGCTGCGTAGGTTGTCTCCGGATTAGGCGAGGTTACCCGTTGACTTCCCCTCACCTCACGAAGGGTCTGCATCAGGCTCTCGCGAGACAGACCCGACTCCCGAAGCAGGCGTCCCGCAGCGCCTTTATCGTCCGCCATGACCAGCAACAAGTGCTCGACCGAAAGGTACTGGTCCTTCAGTTTTCCCGCCTCTTCCTCTGCCTTTGACAGCAGCAGGTTCAGGCGCGGTGTGATGTAGACCTGGTCGGGTGAGGTGGAGGGACCCGAGACCTTGGGCAAGCGGTTCAGCTCTTCTCCTAGCTGCTGTTGGAGCCCGGCCACCTGCACTCCGGCTTTGTTCAGGATCGAGCCGGCGAGTCCCCGTTCCTGTTCCAAGAGAACTGCCAGCACATGCTCTACGTCTACTTGCTGATGGCCCTGACGCAAGGCCTTTGTTTGGGCCGAGTTCAAGGCACTCCGAACCATCTCCGTAAGCTGATTCATATCCATCGTGCCTATAGCCTCATTGACTTTCTGCTCTACTCTTGTCCCGGCAACGATCTGAGGTTTGTCCGTAGAGCGTCTTGCATATCTGCTGCCGGAGACAGTCCTACTTATAGGATTCCGTCCGGGTGATTACAAGGAGCGCCTATGAGGGAGTGCTGCGAAGGGACCGGTTGGCGCTGTCCTCTGCTTCATCCCAGCGCTTTGGAGGGCACTCTTCATGCTAGAATGATGCGGACAAGGAGGTGGTGTCCTCGAGAGTGAACGAGAGTGAAAATGGAAGAAAACAAGGACGGAAATTCCTTCCAGGTAACCGATCGCCGGAGCTGGTTGGAAGACGAAGATCTAATCGAGCGGGCCCCCACGCCGGAGAGGCGGTACCCTTCCTTCGTCGAGGAACTCAAAGGGCGTACCGAGCTTGCCGAGCAAAAGCTCAAAGAGCGAATCAAGGACGTCGAAGCTGAAAACGAGGCGTTTCGAGATCGGCTCGACAAGGACATGGAACGGCGGTTGGAGCAGAAGAAGATGGACTTGCTCCGAGGCTTTCTGGAAGTCACCGACAACTTTGAGCGAGCCCTGCAGGCTTTCGAGCAGACTTCCAGTCGGGAAGAGCTCAAAAAGGGAATTCAGCTCAACCTGGAGCTTTTTCTCCAAAAGCTCAAAACGGCAGGAGTCGAGCCCCTCGATGTTCTCGGAAAGCCCTTCGATCCTCACCAATCGGAAGCGGTCGGAGTCATCCCTGTCGAAGACCCTGATCTGGATGACCAGGTAGTAGAGGTGGTCCAGCAAGGTTATCGCTTTGGGGATCAATTGCTGCGGCCCGCGCACACTCGGGTCGGGAAATATCAGCCCTCGGGCGAGAATCCGTGATTCTCTAGAATCAAGGATAAAGGCTGAATCACAAACCGCAGAACACCGAACAGGCGAACTCCGAAGGCGGGAGCAGCGATCAAGTTTCAGGTCAGTCCCGCCCCCGCTGCGCTGCCCCATTCGAGAACGAAACTTCCGTCAGTGCTAGCTACGAACATCGAGAGCTGAGTGACGCTTGTAGCACGGGCACTCCTGCCCGTTGGTGTCCTCCACGGGCAAGAGTGCCCGTGCTACAGGTCACTGCTCTGTCAGATGCTGTCTCCTACACCTTCCCTCTGCCAAATCAAGTTTCAGCTTAGTCCCGCCCCCAGGAAGCCCTGGCCCCATTCGAGAAGAAAATTTCGGTCGAGGTGAATGCTCTATTCCACTCTCGATCAATGGGTTACGTCCGCTCTCCATCCAAACCTGAAAATGAAGTTTCAGCTTAGCTTTACCGGAAGGGCCTTCCGAGAGACCTATTTAGCGCTTAGTCCGCCACTCACAGTGCCATCAGGCGAAGGCTCAGTGTCATTAGGCGAAAGCACTTCGAAGCCTAGCTTTCGAGTGGGTACACAGAGGACGCGAGGAGTCCCAACCAGCAACCCCTGGGGGCCGAACTGATTGCGGATACCGGTCTGACCAATAAAATCATCGCCCGCGGTCATGGAATAACAGGTCAGGTGTGCCTGTGCATTGCTGATCTCGGTCGGGTCGGGATTTTCGTTTTCGTGTAACTTCCTGGCTGGGTTGCAGAACGCCACCGGCCTTCGCACTCGATGTCGTGTTACCGGCAGAATGAATTGATCACTTAGACCCACGCTCGGCCTTCTGACTCTGCGCCCAGTGGCCCGATAACACTTGAAGTGATCGAGACGCTGGGGTTCATCGTGAACCGCCTTCTTGGTCGGCACCGCCAGAAAGAGGGATTCATGGGTGCGCAACGTCTGTTGGCCGAACTGGTTCTGGATCTTGACAATCCTTGTCGGTTCCGGCCTTGTCGGTGCCGGCGTTGTCGGTTCCGTGATGGTCGGCGTCCAGTAGAAGGTCAAATGTTGCCTGATGTCTCGGACACCGAACGCCTGTCCGTTGTGAAGTTTTCTGGTTGGATTGCAGAACCATCTCGCGTCCCGCACGAACGCCTTCTGCAGGTTGGTGTTGAACTGATCGGACAATCCGACCGCCACATCGATGTCAGGAGTGGACCGGATAACCGGATAACACTGGAAATGTTCCAGTCGGAGCAGCGCTTCCACGTTTACCTGCTCCCAGAGTTGCTGTTAATACGAAAGCACACACGGTCCAAGAGAGATACTTCGCCATTACATGGACTCCTTCTCCTCCCCAGGAAAAACCGCGAAGATCAGACGCCGGAAGAATCGGCGATCTGTAGTGGTGGCAGATTATATGAAGACATTGGTGTTGTCAAACCCACTCAGCGAGTCTACGTCAGAGATCCCGAGCGGCGTCGGCTCCGCTCGACTGGTGATTCATTGAAGATGTGGCAGAGGGCCACTGCGAGCGCGTCCGAGGCGTCGTAAGGTTGGGGCGTTTCCTTCAGGTTCAGCAGGATCCGAACCATCGTTTGGGTCTGCTCCTTGTCCGCCCTTCCGTATCCGGATACGGATTTCTTGATTTCCAGGGGAGAGTATTCAGCCAACGGTATCCCCTGTTGGGCGGCTGCCAGAAGGATGACCCCCCGGGCATGTCCCAGTTGGAGGGCGCTCCGGGCATTCACAGCATGGAAGACCTGTTCGACCGCAACAACGGAGGGTGAGTACTCTTCGAGGAGCTTGCTCAGCTCCTCGTGAATTTTTCTGAGGCGCTCTGCAAAAGGTGCTCCCCGGCTCAGGTTGGAGCCCTTGATAGCCCCGTACTTGACGCACTGAAGACGGCTTCCCTGGCTCGAAACGACCCCGTAGCCAGTGATCCGGCTGCCAGGGTCAACGCCCATGATGACCACCGGGAAAGGATACTCGGCCTAGCTGACGGAACGAAGATGAGGCATCCGAACACTCAGACAGCGAAGGATTGAATGACCTGGTATACAATTGCCGTGGATAGGCGCAGCCTCGGCGCACCCCTTCAAACGAGGTGTCCAACAAGATGCTAATTCAAGCTCGTAAGCTGCGCACACTGGTGGTCGACATCTTCAAGGCCGAGGATGTGTGTCTTGAGGAGGCGGAGCTGGTGGCGGATCAACTCGTGGAATCCAACCTCGTTGGATACGATTCGCACGGCGTTGTTCGAGTGCCGCGTTATGTCAAAGCGATCCAAGAGGGCGAGATCAATATCAATCCGCGCATCGAAGTGACCCGCCAATCCCCCTCGTCGCTGACGATCGACGGGGATTGGGGACTTGGACAGGTGGTGGCCGGTGAAGCCCTGCGCCTGGCGACCGAAGGCGCCTCCAGACAGGGAGTGTGCTATGCCGGGGTACTCAACTGCAACGATGTGGGGCGTCTCGGCGCGTACACTACACTTGCCGCCAGAGAGGGCTTTGTGGCAATCATGATGGTCAATGACGGAGGCTCAAATCCGCATGTGCCACCTTGGGGTGGAAGAAGCCCGCTGCTCAGTACGAATCCGATTTCCGCCGCATTTCCGCGGGAAGGTAGTGAGCCGCTGGGGATCGATTTGTCGACCAGCATCTGGGCGGGGGGCAAAATCCAGGTCGCCATGAAACGGGAGGAGGAGGTGCCGGATGGCGTCATCATCGATTCCGAGGGCCGGCCCACAAACGACCCCGAGGATTTCTTCGGCATCCCTCCCGGCGCCGTCCTGCCGCTCGGATCACCCGTTGCGGGGCACAAGGGTTTCGCCCTCGGCCTGATGGTCGATATCCTCGCCGGAGCATTGAGCGGAGCGGGATGCAGCGGCAGCGGAGGCAGAGATGCACAAGGTATTTTCCTTATCCTGATGGACGTTGATCTTGTGAGCAATCGAGACGAGTTCAACACCCACGTCCGAGGGCTTATCGACGCGATCAGATCGGTGCCTGTCGCAAGGGGCTTCGATGAAATTCGTATCCCGGGTGAGCGGCAATGTTCAATCAAGCGAGAGAGACTGGACAAAGGCATCGAGATCGAGGACACGACCTGGTCGGAGCTCGCCCAGATCGCTAATGAACTGGGGATTCGGACGCCATCCTAAGTGCTCCTCTGCACTAATACGGAGAGCGTGACGGAGCTATCCAGCTTTAAACAAATGGGTTGCACGCTTTTTGGGTTACACGCTTTTTTCCAAAGCAGCAAATGAAGTTTCAGGTCAGTCCCGCCCCCGCTGCGCTGCCCCATTCGAGAGCGAAACTTCAGTCGAGGGACGTGGCGGTGGCCGCCGTGCCGCCGGGTTCTTTCCTTCGAGCCTATGGCTCGAAAGACGGCGGCACGGAGGCCACCGCCACGGTTCTGGCCCTATCCAATTCTAAATCAATGGATTACGTCCTTTTTCCATCCCAATCTGGAAATGAAGTTTCAGGTCAGTCTCGCCCCCAGGAAGCACTGGCCCCATTCGAGAACGAAACTTCGGTTACGTCTGCCGTGATTGTCGCTACCGCCAATGACAGAGCCGTGACTGCAAAGGAGCGGTCCCGATCACCGATCGGGACATGCCATAAAAAAGGAGATGCAATCGGCCACCGTCTGTTTGGTCGGTTGTTTCCGGCATCCGTATGCCGGGACCGCTCCTTTGCAGTCACGGCTCTGTCATTGGCGACTCTTGGATGATCTCCTACCCAATGAAGTTTCAGATTAGTGCGGCCTCCGGCTGCCCTGGATCATTCAGGAAGAAACTTTGCTGAACCCTGTGATTCAGCTGTTGTCCGGCTCTCCCCGGAACCTGGCCTCATAATGGTAGCGGCGTGAGGGGAGCACCGAGTCCGGTGACAGCACGACCGAACGACACGAGCTAGCCCCTATACTGCCAACCGTCTCGGTTCCGCTTGGCTAGATAGAGTCGATTTCAGAGGCGCGGGGAGGGGTGGGATCGGGCATCTCCGGAGGTGGCGATAGGACCCACTGGCGTTCATATAGAGGACAGACCTTGGTCGCAGGTGAGATAGCGATCACCGTGTCGCCCTGGTACTGGACCTCGTAGGTATCGTAGCCCATGTGCACCGGCTGGTCACGCCTGGGCAACTCGAAACGCACCACAGCCACATCCCCTTTTCGGGTCGGCGGCAGCTGCAACCAGTCCTGGCTTTTTCCGGCTTGGGAGCGCTGGCTATTCATCTCAAGACTCAAGGATTCAGCAGGAACGTAGTCCGGCACGCGGAGTCGGATCCTCCGATCGCTGCGGCACTGGATATCCACTCGTCCTTCGAAGGGCAAATAGCTTTTGACTACCACGTCTTCCGTCGCCCGGCTGAACAACAGGTTCACCGACAGGTTGTTTCCTGCCTGGCTCACCCCGTAGTGCCACAGATCGTAGAGCGCACGTGTTCCCGCAGCGTTACAACAGGCCATCATCTGGGGCCGCCGACCTCCCCAGGTGTTGAAACCACTCCAACCGGCAAAGCAACCGCGCGCACGGGTCGCTATGTTGTCGCGACTGATTCTGAGAGGATCTTTAGAGGGCGCTGTGTAAAGCTTTGCGAACGGATAGGGATCGACCAGATCGGGGCGTAAGAGTTGACTTTCAAGGAGGTGGTTGCGGCCAAATCGCTCCACATCGTTCCAGTATTTTGGGTCGACCCAGAGAGCCAGGCCGATCCCCAATTCGATCATGTCCGTTATGCAGCAGGTTTCACATCCATCCAAACTGGAAATGTCTTCGGGGAACCAGCCAAACGGCGTACCCCATTCCCGGGCATAGGCATAGATACGCTCGGCCATCTGGACGTAGGCTTCGTTTCCAATCAAGAGGCCCAGCTTCAGGAGGCCTAGAGCCGTAGTGATTCGCGAGTGAAAGTGGCCCTGGATCAAGTCCTGAAAACGGCCGTCGGGTCGAAAGAGTTGTGCCCCACGCAGGCAATATTCCGCCACACCCCGCGCCATGCGTAGCGCCGGCTCATAGCCGGTCAGAGTCGCATACCGTGCCAAAGGCCAGATGAGCGCTCCCACGAATCCGCCGAACCACCCGGCGGTTGGCATGCGATCGGTCGACCATCCTTCAGGCGGGTAGAGGATGTCGGCACGGCTACCCACCTTGGTTGCATCCACCGGGAAGTAGGCCATGCCATCCCGCCAGAGCGCTACTTTGTTGAGCCCATCAATGAGTCGTTCGGCTAGATCTCGAAAGTGCTGCTCACCCGTGATCGCATATTGTGTGGTTAGACCAAGCAGTGCACCGCGCTGAGTCCACGTCATTTCCGCCACGCGGCGTGGGGCATCCAAACGGAGCCGAGGCTTGTAGGGGGGATCGGGCCACCAGCTCAACCCGTGTTCGCCAAGCAATCCTTCTGAGAGTTTCTGAAGCGCGGCCTCTATCTCCTGTCCCTGAGTCTGACCACTCATGATGCGTGCCAGCCTCAGGGCGTCGATGTAGCGACCGATACAATCGCCATAGTCCCACCGATTGTGGACAGCTACCGGCGGTTGAGCGTGGAAGTGAACGTCGAAATAGGGCAAGTAGTCTTGCTGCTTATCCAGCAAGTTGGTCAGGGCGTGGATGGCGAGGTCCGCGCGATGAGCCAGGTCAAAATACCGGCTCGGCTGGATCCCGATCAACGGGTCCTTCTCGCTGCTCAGGAGGCTTCGGCATCCGGAGCCCTTGACTAGCAGAGCTGTTCCAGCAGCCAAAGTCTTCGCAAACTCCCGCCGTGATTCCAGCATACGGTTACTATCCTTTCATTCCTTCGCTCTCTGCAGATTCCGATGTTGGGATGGGGCTGTGGGCTTCCAGAAATATCTCAACCTTGAAGTCCAATCCAGAGTACCGTGCGACAATCAGCATCACAAGAAGAATAAGAGGAACGCAGTTACCCGATAGCGTTCGCAAATTGGCGGAGGAGCCCGAAGAGGCCTTGAGAGTTTACGAGCAGATCGGGGACAGAAGTAAATGCGGCAGGACTCTATCCGTGAACTGAACAACCGCACAGTCCCGTGAGCGACGAAAGGGTCAGAACGAAAGGGTCAGAACGAAAGGGTCAAAAACGAAGGGGTCAAAATGAAATTCCACTTGATCTTGATGACTTTTCTTTGTGGGGCGCTTTCCTGGTGCACGATTGCCATAGCCCAGACGCGGCCCGTTCCGTTGATCTTCGATACTGATATCGGCAACGATGTCGATGACGCGTTGGCACTAGGCATGATTCACAGCCTGCAATCGCGCGGCGAATGTCAATTGTTGGCCGTGACGATTACGAAGGACCACGAGTTGGCGGGTGCGTTCACCGACGCCATCAATACTTTCTACGGTCGTGGTGACATTCCGATCGGAGTCTGCCGAAGCGGCGTGACACCGGAAGAGGGGAAGTTCAACGGCCTGGCCGCCGAGAACACCAAAGGACGACCACGATTTCCGCACGACCTGCTGTCCGGGAAGGACGCCCCGGATGCAGTACCGGTTCTCCGTCGGGTCTTGGCTGCGGCAAGAGATGGTTCCGTAGTCATCGCTCAAGTTGGGTTTTCCACCAATCTTGCGAACCTGCTCGACTCGGCGCCCGACACACACAGTTCACTCAGTGGCGTGCAGTTGGTGAGCCGCAAGGTGAGACTGTTATCCATCATGGCCGGAGCATTCACGCAAATCGTTGGCGATTCAGGCCACCTCTACGATCACGAGGAGTACAACATCATCAAGGACATTCCGTCCGCGAAAAAACTGACGATGAATTGGCCGACGCCCGTCGTCTGGAGCGGTTTCGAGATTGGCGGGAACTTGCTTTACCCGCACCAGAGCATCCTCGAGGATTATGCGTACGTCGAGCATCATCCATTGGCTGAAGCCTACCACCTGTACAGCCCACCTCCACACGATCGACCGACCTGGGACCTGACGGCGGTTCTTCAGGCTGTTAGGCCGAGCCGGGGCTACTTCGATCTCTCTGTGCCAGGACGGGTGACGGTGGCGGAGAATGGTCTGACGAGATTTGAGCCGACTCCCGGTGGTCGCGACCGTCACTTGATCATGCGCGAGAATCAAAAGCAACGAACCATTGAAGCCCTGGTCCAACTTTCCAGCCAGCCGCCGTCATCAGTTGCCAACAGGGCAGAATGAGGAACCAGCGCGGCGATTTCCTTTGAGGTTGGAGAGCTGATAGGCTTTGATCGTTCATCAGACAGACCCTAAGCCGGGCAACATGCAGGAACAAGACATCCCCACACCGGCGGTGATCGTCGATCTGGCGCAGGCATCCCGCAACACGAGGCGCCTGGTGCAGTACCTGCGCGGGCACGGCATGAAGCTGCGGCCCCACACCAAGACCCACAAATCGGCGCGCCTGGGGGCGCTGCAGATCGAATGGGGAGCCGAAGGCCTCGCCGTGGCAAAGCTTGGTGAGGCCGAGGTCATGGCCCGGGTAACCGACGATGTGCTGGTGGGGTATCCCGCGCTGGATCCAGCCCGAACTGCGGCCGCCGCGGAATTGGCCCGCCAGGTCAACCTGCGGGTTGCCGTCGACTCCCGCTATGCGGCGGATGCACTGGCCGGCGCCGCGCGGCAGGCGGGCAGCACCATCGGCATCCTGATCGATCTCGATGTCGGCCTCCACCGCACCGGTGTACAAGGCGCGGAGGACGCGCTGGCACTGGCCCAACATGTCGCCGCCGCCAGTGGGCTGCGGCTGGACGGCCTGTTCTACTACCCTGGCCACGTTCGCTGTGCGGTCGACGAACAGCAACCGATGCTGGAGAACGTCCAGCACCAGCTCGAGGAGACGCTGGACCTGTGGGCCCGGCATGGCCTGCAAGCAAGCATCGTCTCCGGCGGTTCAACGCCTACCCAGTTCCAGTCGCATCACGTGCCGGCGACGACCGAGGTCCGGGCGGGGACGAGTCTCGTTTTCGACCGGATCTACTTCCTCTACGGTTTCTGCCAACGGGAAGACATCGCTGCCCGGATCGTGGCCACGGTCGTGAGCAACGCAGCGCCAGGAAAGGCCGTCATCGACAGCGGGACCAAGGCTTTGAGCAGTGACCGCCTGATAGGCCTCAGCAACGAAGCCGATTTCGGGATCATCGAGGAGTATCCCGATGCGACCATTGAGTCCCTGTCGGAGGAGCACGGCGAGCTCGACTTGACACGGTCGGAGCGGGTGCCGAAGTTGGGCGAGAGAATCCACATCATTCCCAACCACGTCTGCCCGACCGTCAACCTGCAGAACCACATCTATCTACGGCAGGAAGACGGGCAAATCGAGAAGATCCCGGTCGATGCCCGAGGCATGCTGTCGTAAGGGTCTGTCAGGAAATAACAGATGCACTTTGGCGCGAGCGCCGTGGGGGCAGATCGGAGGCGTCGCGACGCAGGCGATGCCGCTGCGCATCTTCCAGGAGCGGCAACAAAGCAGATGCCCCCGCGCCCCTACGGGCTGGGGTCCGCAGAGACGCTGGCGTTGTTACTCGCTCCTTACATACCGCAGCGGGTATGCGCGTCGCTCTCGCCTAGCCAGCGTCCCTGGGGACCCCAGCAAAGTGTATCTGTTATTTCCTGACAGACCCTAACCGCCGTGCGGCGGTCAATTCCGTCTCAATGTGAGAGTGGCCCTTTCGAGAGCCAATAGGAAATTCTTCTCTGGGTACTGGGTCAAACTGGGCAAGAAACCCGTCAATTCAGGAGCGCTTCCATCTCCTTCTCGTCGATATCGAAATTACCGTAGACGCTCTGGACATCGTCTTGATCCTCCAGGGCTTCCACCAGTTTGAGAGTCTTTTCCGCCTGTTTGCCTTCAACCAGTACCGCATTCTGCGGAAGCATCGTCAACTCACCGGATTCGATCGGGATATTGGCCTCTTCGACCTTCGTCTTCACCTGGTAGAAGTCCTCGTAGGAGGTGTAGATGGCCAAGCTATCGCCTTCTGCCTTGAGATCTTCAGCCCCTGCGTTCAGAGCTACCTCGAGCAGGTCCTCTTCCGACACCGATTCGGCGTTGACCGAGATATAACCTTTCTTGTCGAACATCCACTGAACGCTTCCGGTCTCTGCCAGATTGCCCCCGTTCTTCGCGAAAATGTGTCGCAGTTCTGCGACGGTCCGATTCTTGTTGTCGGTCAAGACGTCCACCAGGATCGCGATGCCACCGGGTCCGTAACCCTCATAGACGAACGGTTCGAAGTTTTGCCCCGGGAGAGCCCCCGTGCCCTTCAAGATGGCGCGCTCAATATTGTCCAGAGGCATATTGCTGTCCTTGGCTGTCTGAACGGCGGTTCGGAGCCTGGGGTTGGCTTCGAGGTCGCCACCTCCGATTCGGGCTGCCACTGTGATCTCCCGAATCAGCTTGCTGAACACCTTCCCTCTCTTGGCGTCGGTGGCTGCTTTCTTGTGCTTGATAGAGTGCCACTTGGAATGTCCTGACATAAGCGTCGTCTCCGATAGTGATTTGGCGCTTATTGTACCATGGGAGGGGCCGCCGTAAACCACTCTGCGGTGAAGCAAAAGGAGTCGTAAGTGACGAAGTACAAAATGGTCCTGCAGTACTTGGCTGTCGGCTACGCAGGCTGGCAGGTACAGCGAGATCGACCCACCATTGGAGGGACCATCGAATCGGTCTTGAGCCGTTTGACGGGCGAATCACCTGCGGTTGTGGGGTCCGGGAGGACCGACGCTGGGGTCCACGCTCTGGGTCAGGTCGCCCATTTTCGACTGGAGAAGCCCCGGTGTAGAAAACAGCTTCTGCGCAGCCTAAACGGTCTGCTGCCGGCGAACATTCGGGCAGTGCGGCTGGTTACCGTCCCCCCCTCGTTTCACGCGCAAAAGGACGTTGTGAAGAAGCGCTATGTCTATCGGATCTACAACGGGCCGATTCTCTCTCCCTTTCTCCAAGGGCGTGTGTACCAGGTCTTCCCAGCGCTGGACGTCCAACCCATGCAGAGGGCCGCGGAATTGATCTGTGGCAGTCACGATTTCAGTGGCTTTGCCGCCTCCACCACGCGTGTCAAGAATCGCACCCGCGATGTGATGCTCTCCCGCTGGCAGCGAAAGGGCCGTTCCCTGGAGTATCGGATCGAGGGCAAGGGCTTTCTGCACCACATGGTCCGAAACATCGTAGGAACCCTGGTCCAGGTGGGTCTGGGCAAGCGCCCGCCGGAGAGCATGTTGGAGATCCTCGAGTCCCGGGATCGTCGCCGTGCAGGTCCGACGGCTCCGGCTGAGGGACTCTATCTGGCGAAAGTCTGGTATTCGTCGTGATTGAATCGCAAGGATTGAATCGCAAGGTATGTGAGTAAATTCACTGCAAGATACAAGAAACAAACAAATCTCAAATTTCAAGCACCAAGATGCAAACAGACGTAGCGACCGGGGACTTGATGCGGCACTATCGAAGTAACCGCGTGACTTGCTGGGCTGGCTCGTTTCCCCATTTGGTACTTGGAATTCGAGATTTGTTTGTATCTTGTTTCTTGTATCTTGGAATTTGCTCTGGAGGCCTGATAGATTACGTAGCAGATGAATGGTTGATCTACTTGAGAATTTCCATGGTGTTCTGGATTCCGAAAGCGCTGAGGCTCGCCTGATTCTTGGCCTCGACCCCAGTCGACTCCCACGTCATGTCGCCGTGATCATGGATGGGAATGGGCGTTGGGCCAAGCAGCGCGGTCTGCGGCGGGTTGAAGGACATTCTGCTGGGATCAAATCGGTTCGGGCCACGGTCGAGACCTGTGCCAGACTCAAGCTTCAGGTTCTCACCCTCTATGCGTTTTCAGCGGAAAACTGGACGCGTCCGATCAGCGAGGTCAACAAGCTCATGGAACTGCTCAAGGAGTACCTCCGAAAAGAGCTTCCTGAGATCCAGGAGAATGATATTCGGTTCCAGACGATCGGTCGTGTCGATGCGCTTCCTTCGTCGGTCCAGCGTGAGCTGAAACACGTCGAGACCGAGACTCAATTCAATCAAGGCATGCAGATGGTTCTGGCGCTGAACTATGGAGGTCGAACCGAACTAGTCGATGCCTTCAACGCGTTGATCAAGAAAGGAGGTCGGCGTAGGATCCGGGAGAAAGACATTGAGGAGAATCTCTACACCGCCGGCCTGCCCTCACCCGACCTGTTGATTCGTACCAGCGGTGAGATGCGAGTGAGCAACTTTCTACTTTGGCAGATCGCCTACTCCGAAATATATGTTACGGATGTGTTGTGGCCTGACTTTCGTAGCGTCCATCTGCTTGAGGCCATCCTCGACTTCCAGAAGCGAGAACGGCGGTTCGGAGGAATCCTGTCCGCTCGGTTCCAAAGCTCCCGATGATCCCACGGGTTGTCAGTGGAGCGATACTCGCAGTGCTGGCTCTTACATCGATACTGTTTTTGCCCCAGAACCTCTTTCTTCTGCTTCTGGATCTAGTTCTAGTTGTTGCGCTGCGCGAGTTCTTCCAGCTGCTCGCGGGCTATCACGCGAAAAACGAGCGGGACTCGGGTGTCGACGCTGGACCTTCCAAGGAAGCGCATTCTGTTCTTTCGCCGGGATCGACTGAGACTCATTCGAGCACGACGGCAGGCTCTGGGAGCTTGGGATGGGTGTGCCTGTTCCTGGGACTGTTTCTGTCCTGGATCTGGGTGTTTCAGCCCAGCTGGATTCCTCCCTATCTCTTCCTTGTCTTCCTGCTTGTTATGACACTGAGTCTCACTGTTGCCGATGTCGAGTGGAGGTTTCCCTCGGCCGCCGGTCACGTTTTCGGTCTCTGCTATGTGGGATTTCCAGTGTGTCTTGCCGTCTCCTATCAGAAGCAGCCCCATGAGTTATTGCTGATTCTGCTCACGGTGGCAGCGGCAGACATCGGGGCGTTCCTGGTGGGAAGACGCTGGGGAGTGCATAAGATGGTCCCTCGGATCAGCCCCAAGAAGTCGTGGGAGGGCTTCCTCGGCGGGATGGTTTTGTGTGTCCTCTTTTCGCTGTCTTACGGAACCAGTTTCTTGCCGGACAAGACCCCGCTGTTCCTGACGCTGTTGGCCCTGGTGCTGGGGACGGTTGCCACCATGGGAGATCTTTTCGAGTCGGCGATCAAGCGTGGAGCCGGCGTAAAGGACAGCGGATCTTCGATTCCCGGCCACGGCGGCCTGCTGGACCGGATGGACGGTCTTCTGTTCGCTTTGCCCACCTATTACTGCCTTTCCTTTCTGCTAGAATGACCCGTCAACATGAAGAGACTGGCGATCCTCGGTTCAACTGGTTCCATCGGACGCAGCACTCTGAGCTTGGTGGATCTCTACCCTGACCGATTTCAGGTCGTGGCCCTGGCAGCCAGGCAACAGGCCGATTTGCTGTTTGAACAGGCCCAGAAATACCAGCCACAAGTAGTTGCCCTCGAGGACGATCAGGGGGCAGCCTATCTCCGCGAGCAGCTGCCTGGAGTCCGAGTGGTCGGCGGACCCCAGGGTGTGATCGAGGTGGCGACAGAGAAGAGCGCGGACATGGTTGTGGCAGCAATTACAGGTGGTGCCGGTCTGTTGCCGACCTACAACGCCATTCTCGAAAACAAGGATATAGCCCTGGCCAACAAGGAGACTCTGGTGATGGCCGGGGAGCTCATCATGGGTGAGGTGGTTGCACGCCGTACCCGCTTGTTGCCGGTTGATAGCGAGCACGGTGCGCTACACCAATGCCTGGGTGAGGCGAGCAAGAAGGAGGTGCGGCGTCTGCTCTTGACCGCCTCCGGTGGTCCATTCTTCCGGAAAAGCAAGGAGGATCTGGAAACGGTCAGTGTCGAAGAGACCCTCAATCACCCCACCTGGGAAATGGGTCCAAAGATCACCGTCGACTCAGCCACTCTGATGAACAAGGGCCTGGAGGTGATCGAGGCCCACCACTTGTTCGGCCTATCGGCTGACCGGATTTCGGTCGTCGTTCATCCCCAGTCCACTATTCACTCCATGGTCGAGTTCATTGATGGCACCCTACTGGCTCAAATGAGCATTACCGACATGCGCCTCGCCATCGTCTATGCGCTCTCCTATCCGGAACGCTGGGACTCAGCGCTACCCTTTCTCGATCTTTTCTCCGTTAAATCTCTTGAGTTTTTTCCTCCGGATGCCGATATGTTTCCATGTCTGCGCCTTGCTCGCGAGGCTCTCGAGCTGGGTCGGACCTATCCAGTGGTTCTCAATGCGGCGAATGAGGTCGCCGTTGATTCGTTTTTGAGGCATGAAATTCCATTCTCCGCAATCGCAGGGATCGTCGAGGAGACGCTTGGTCGACACCGCCCCGGCTCCGCTCTGGAGCTGGATGCGATATTGGCTGAAGACAGCGAAGCCCGCCGAGTGGCGGGGGAGACGGTGCACAGCTTGGCCGCCTCCTGAATTTGCCGGGGCTGAGTCCCAGAAGCTACAATCAAGATGTGTATCCACCTTGATCTTTTGGAACCCAAAACCTTGAACCAGCGTCCTTAATGAGAAAATGAGGCCATTCGAGGCTGCACCGGACTGCTTTTCTACTCGCAGTCGATTTACAAGAACCTCAGTCGGCGGTGGCAAACGATCCGCCAGCGAAGCGGGGCTTCGCTCCGGGTACTAAGGAAGGACCATCCTCTTGGATTTGATTAGTTCGGTTGGGACGAGTTTGATCGCTTTTGTTTTTGTCCTCGGTGTCATGATCTTTGTCCACGAGCTTGGACACTACGGGGTCGCCAAGCTTCTGGGCATTCGGGTCGAAGTTTTTTCTCTGGGTTTCGGCCCTAGAATCCTTGGCTTCACCAGAGGGAACACCGACTATCGGGTGAGCCTGCTCCCGCTGGGCGGCTATGTGAAGATGGCCGGAGAGAACTACGACGAGGATCTCACCGGTTCTGAGGACGAGTTCCTCTCCCGTCCCAAGCTCCATCGCTTCGCCGTGGCCGTCGCAGGTCCCGTGATGAACATCCTTCTCGCCTGGATTCTGTTGGCCGTGAACTACACCGCGGGTGTTGAGGTCGCTGCCTACCGCGGTCAACCCGCAGTGATTGGTGTGATCGCGCCTGACTCTCCCGCCGCGCGCGCCGGTGTTCAGCTCAACGATCGAATCGTGAGGATTGACGGAGAGCCTACTCCGGCCTGGCAGCAGGTTGAACTCGCTATTGGTATCAGCCCTAATCAGACCCTCAGGCTGAGTCTGGAGCGAGAGGACGGCAGCCTGGTCGACAAGGAAGTCACAACGGCGACTCAGGGGACCTCTGAGATGGGCACCATAGGGGCGGGTCCTTTGGTTCCCTATGGGATAGAACGCGTGGAACCCGACTCCCCCGCGGCCGAATCTGGTCTTCGTTCAGGGGATGAACTACTCTACGTCGACTACGAGAGCGAAAGGGCGACCGGTTTCTATGAGATTCCCCGTTTCGTAGCCGATCATGAGGGGAAGCCCTTGCTCTTTACGATTCGTCGAGAGGAACAGACCCTCGAGAAAACCATTACACCCGTCATGATGGGAGACCGGGCGCGCATCGGAATCGTAGGCAAGGATCACTCTGTCATCGAGCGTTACGGTCCATTGGAAGCCATGGTGAAGTCGTTTGAACGCAATGTTCAGATTACAGGGCTCACCTTTTACATCGTGGGTAAGATTGTAACCGGGCGCGCCTCCATGAAAACTATGTCCGGTCCTATCGAAATCGCGCGTTACTCGGGGGCTGCGGCGTCGAGCGGTCTAGTTCACCTGATGGGCTTCATGGCTCTGGTGTCGCTTCAGCTGGGTATATTCAACCTCTTTCCCATTCCCATTCTGGACGGTGGGGTCATCACCATGCTGGCTGTCGAAGGGCTCATCGGCCGTGATCTCAGCCTTCCTGTAAAGGAACGGATTTTCCAGGTCGGCTTTGTGTTCCTGCTGCTGCTCATGGGCGTTGTGATCTTCAATGACATCTCCAAGAACTTGCCCTTCTTCGATTAGCCCAACCGAGCCGGCCCCCGAACTCTTCGCTTGGACGGAACTCTTACCAGCATCCTGAAACTGGGCGTTCCTACAAATAGAGAGGACCACTTGAAATGGCACCTAGTCTGAACAGCTATGGTTCTAGAGCTTCCCTGAAAACGAGCGGCGGAGAACTCGATTTTTATGGGTTGGAAGCCCTCGAGAAGCGGGTGGGAGGAGTCAGTAGACTTCCGTTTTCACTCAAGATCCTGTTGGAGGGTATGCTCCGCCACGAGGATGGAGTGACGGTGTCCGCCGCCGATATCGAGGCTTTGGCTCGATGGAGTCCAGGGAATTCCTCCAATCGTGAGATTGCCTTCAGGCCGGGTCGCGTGCTCCTGCAAGACTTTACCGGTGTGCCTAGTGTGGTAGACCTGGCCGCGATGAGGGACGCCCTGGCGGAAATCGGTGGACGGCCCGAGCAAATCAATCCGCTGGTGCCGGCCGAACTCGTCATCGATCATTCAGTCCAGGTGGATTTCTTTGGGACGGAGCGATCCTTTGGGCTCAATGTCGAGAAGGAGTTCGAGCGAAACCGGGAGCGCTATGCCTTTCTGCGTTGGGGGCAGGCAGCCTTTGACAATTTTCGGGTGGTGCCCCCGGCAACGGGAATTGTGCATCAAGTCAATCTGGAATATCTGGCTCGAGTCGTCCTTGAAACCGAGGAGAACGGGCGCCGTCTTTGTTTTCCCGACACACTGGTGGGCACCGACAGCCACACCACCATGATCAATGGTCTGGGTGTTCTGGGTTGGGGGGTAGGGGGAATCGAGGCCGAGGCTGCCATGCTGGGTCAGCCCATCAGCCTGCTTTCGCCAAGGGTGGTCGGTTTCAAGCTCTACGGCAATCTGCCGGAGGGAACAACTGCCACGGATCTGGTTCTGACCATTACCCAGCGACTGCGTGCAATGGGGGTAGTGGGGAAGTTCGTCGAGTTCTTCGGTAGTGGTGTTTCCAGTCTTTCCCTGGCGGACCGGGCAACGATTGGAAATATGTCCCCTGAATACGGTGCGACCTGTGCCCTTTTCCCCATCGATTCAGAGACCTCCAACTATCTGCGTCTCACGGCCCGTCGTCCGGAGCAGATCGAGCTGGTGGAGTCCTACGCCAAGGCCCAGGGATGGTTTCACACCCCTGACAGTCCCGAACCCGAGTACAGCGAAACGCTGGAGCTGGATCTGGGTACGGTCGAACCCAGTCTGGCCGGACCCAAGAGACCGCAGGATCGCATCCCGCTCACCCAAGCCAAAGTGGCCTTCAATCAGGCGCTCCCCGCGCTGCTCAAGCCGCCTTCTCAATCAGGAGCAGAGCAGACTGACGCGGATCAAAGTATAGCGGGACCCCGAGTGCTTGTGGGCGTCGAGAGTGATGAAGGGGTTCCCGAAGAAGTCGAGTTGAGCAATGGATCCGTCGTTATCGCGGCCATCACCAGCTGTACCAATACCTCCAATCCTTCGGTGATGATCGGAGCTGGTCTGTTGGCGCAGAAGGCGGTTGAGAGGGGTCTGAGGCGGAAGCCTTGGGTCAAGACCAGTCTGGCCCCGGGATCCAAGGTGGTCACTGAGTATCTCGAGGCGGCCGGTTTGATGCCTTACCTGAGCCAGCTGGGATTCAATCTTGTCGGCTATGGTTGCACGACCTGCATCGGCAACAGCGGCCCCCTGCCTCAGTCCATTTCTGAGGCGGTTCGAGTGCATGATCTGGTGGTGTGCGCGGTCCTTTCAGGGAATCGCAATTTTGAAGGTCGCATCAGTCCCGATGTCAGAGCCAACTATCTGGCTTCTCCGCCCCTGGTTGTGGCCTACGCCTTGGCCGGTTCAATGAATGTGGATCTCTATCGCGAGCCCCTGGGGCAGGACCCGGATGGGCGAGATGTCTTCTTCCAGGAGCTCTGGCCCTCCCAGCAGGAGATCAAGGAAGCAATGTGCACGGCAGTCAGTCCGGAGATGTTTCAGCGGAAATATCAAGATGTTTTCAGCGGCGACGAACGATGGCAATCTCTTCCTAGTCCCAGGGGTCAGCGCTTTGCTTGGGATGAACAGTCGACCTATGTGCGAAAGCCGTCGTTTTTCGAAGGAATGAAGCCCCAACCCGATCCGATTCACGATATCACCGGGATGCGAGTGTTGGTAATGGTGGGTGACTCGGTGACTACCGATCACATTTCGCCGGCTGGAGCGATACCGCAAGGAAGTCCCGCGGCCAAATATCTGCTTGAGCACGGAGTGCCCGCCGGGGAGTTCAACTCCTTTGGCTCCCGCCGGGGAAATCACGAAGTGATGATGCGTGGGACCTTTGGTAACATCCGGCTTCGCAACCTCCTGGTGCCTGGAACCGAAGGTGGATACACCTGTCACGTGTCCAGTTCCGAGCCCATTTCGATCTATGATGCCGCCATGAAATACCGTGACGAAGGGGTCCCCCTACTGGTGATTGCCGGCAAGGAATACGGTTCTGGATCCTCTCGGGATTGGGCCGCCAAAGGAACAACCCTGCTGGGTGTCGAGGCCGTTCTGGCGGAGAGCTTCGAACGCATCCATCGCAGCAACCTGATTGGGATGGGAGTCCTGCCACTCGAGTTCGAGGAAGGCCAGAATCGGGAGACGCTCTCCTTGACTGGCTCCGAAACCTACGATCTCCTGGGCCTCTCAGAGGGGATGCAACCCGGCCAGAAGCTCAAGTTGCGGGTGATTTCAGAGGAGGGGGTCGAAAGCGAAGTGAGTGTCCGGTCGCGAATCGATACCCCCAATGAGCTGATCTATTTTCAGCACAAGGGCATCCTTCCCTACGTGCTCAGGGCAGGCTCCTAGCCCGCATTTCTCATCGCTGGTCTACTACGTCGCCGCAATCATCCGCCCTGGCTGTGTTTCGCTCCGTCGGCCTCCTCGACGTACTGCACGAGTACGACTGCGGGGGCTCGCCACGAGTGGTCTCGGTCTCAAGCCTTGCCAGGACGGACCTCGCGGCGCCTCGCTACGACAAGCGATGAGAAATGCGGGCTAGCGTCTGTGTCGATAGCTTCTCATTACTCATTCCATACTCATTCCATTTTCATTCCGGGGTCCGTCGTCCCTATCCCTGCCTTTGCTGAATTGTTCAAAGAGAAAATTGGGTCTGGCCACGCGTCTGCTTCGAGAGTATAATCTTGTCCCAAGGTCGGGAGGATAGAGCAACCCGGTCTCGCGCTCTCGACCCATCCTAGTACCTGACGGTCCCGCCAGGGGGATCTGGTAGGCTTTGGTGTGCCAGGTTTTCCTGCTGTCAGCCGTCACTGTGCGGTGCTTGCCGTAGGAGGGGGACAACGTGAGGAAGATCGATCTTTCCAGACGCCTAGGTCAGAGATTGGGGCCCGGTATCGGTGTCCTGAAACTCCCACTACTATTTCTGCTTTGCTCTTTCCTGACTCCGAGTCTGTGCGGACAGATTACCAAGTCGGTTGTTGGCTTTCGGCCCGGGAAGCCAGCTCCATCGATTGACCGGGTGGATTTGAAGCCGCTTTGGGACCTGGCTCAGCAGCGGAGTACGGAGGTGCCAGAGACGGAGCTGAGAACTCTGGTCTGGTCCAACTTCCGATTCCTGTTCTACAACAAGTTGAATCGGAACAACTTTCTGGCGAATCCCGGACCCGATCTTGTCGTGGAGAAGATTGTTGGAGTTTTGAACCTGAATGAAAGGCTGGGACTCTTAATAGAGGAGGCCCAGAAAAGTGTTGCTAAGCGGGAAGTCTCCTGGAGGGAGAAGGCACAGCTCGTCACCGAAATCGACCGATCGGCTCGAAAGCTGCGCAGTGCCTTTTCTCAGTACTTTGTAGATGAGGGATCTGCTAGCTATCGGATCAGAGTCGCCAAGATAGACGCAAAGCCGATCCAGTTCAGGTACGGTTTGTCCCAGATGGATCATGTCAACACTTCTTTGACCAGAGAATTGGATCGTTACTTCTTCAATCCCGCCCCTGGGCTGGTGAGGCTTTCAGAGTACCAGAGCAGCTCCATCGGCGTTCTCTGTGAGTCGCTGGTGACACTGTCCCGTTTTACCAAAAAGGCAATACGCAACTAGTGCAGCTCGCCATAAGTTCTGATCCAGGCGACACTAGTACTAGTACAGCGTTGTCGCTGGCGTCGAACTAGCCCTGATCTGACCGGGCTTCATGCTCCGCACTCGGCAGTTTGGGCCCCGAAGTAATTGCCACAGAGTATGAGTACAGGATCACGCGCGGAAGCGCCTGCCAGCTCACGGGCCGCATTTACCCCGAGTCTGTTGGGTGCTTGGAAAAGGAGGAGGCGGACAATAAATGAAGTGCCTTAGAGTGCTCGGATTGCTACTGCTGTTCTCCTCGCAGGCAATCCAGGCCAAGGACGACGACAGGCTGCAAGAGCACCTGCGTTACCTCTCCTCTGATGAACTGATGGGGCGGGGCAATAGTCGCCCCGAGATCGATGTGGCCGCCCAGTATCTAGCGGAAGAGTTCCGGCGCTACGGGCTCACACCCGCCGGCGATGACGGAAGCTATTTTCAGTATTTTTCGGTCAAGATGGGCCAGAAGAAAGGCCCGAAGAATTCTCTGACAATCAAGCAGTCCGACACCACTTTACAGCTGCAGCAGGATAGAGACTATCAGCTCCTGACTTCCGGGCCTCAGAAGTGGGTCCATGGTCCGCTGGCATTCGCCGGTTTTGGCATCACTGCTCCGGAGCTCAACTATGATGACTATGCAAGCCTGGACGTGCGCGGGAAGATCGTCCTGGTGTTCGAGCACGAGCCTCAGGAGGACTCTGTCAATAGTCCTTTTCGCGGGCAGGAACTGACCCACTATGGGACCGTTACCTACAAGGTCATGAACGCCAAGCAGAGAGGGGCCTTGGCGGTGATTCTCCTGCCGGACAGGTTCAATCACTCCGGACTTGAAGCCTCCTCTCCGGCATTGCCGGAAACGGTGGCGAACATGGGTATCCCGACCGTTAGGCTCCTTGCCCGCTGGGGACAACGTCTGCTGGGAATGAGCGGTCGGGACCTCGGGCAGATCAATCTCTGGCTTCATCATCACCTCACACCCTATTCGTTTGAGTTCGGCGATGTCTCGGTAGAGCTGGGAGCGGATGTCGTCGAAATTCGACGCAAACTGAAAAATGTTCTTGGATTTGTCCGTGGGCAAACGGATGAGGTGATTGTCGTGGGGGCTCACTACGACCATCTGGGATTGGGGGACAATGCCTCTCTTGCCTCGGACAAGATCGGAGAGGTTCATAACGGGGCAGATGACAATGCGTCGGGGGTTTCCGGGCTCTTGTTGCTGGCCGAAGAGCTCGCACTGAACTCGCCCCGACGGAGCCTTTTGTTCATCGCCTTCGCCGGGGAGGAGCTTGGCTTGTTGGGGTCACAGTTCTATGCGAAGCATCCGATGATACCCCTGGAGAAGACGGTGACGATGGTCAATCTCGATATGATCGGACGCAGCGACGGCGATGTTCTGATCGGAGGCATAGGCACCGCATCGGTGTTTTCCCAGATCCTGGATGATATCAAAGCCAACTATCCGCTGCGGTTCAAGTATTCACAGACTCCTCGCGGGTCCAGCGACCACCTCTCGTTCGCTGCAAAGAAAGTTCCCGTGCTCTTCTTCTTCTCAGGTCTACATCGCGACTATCACAAGCCCTCGGACGATTGGGAGAAAATCAACCTGGTTCGCACCCGCCAGATCATCGGCGTGGTCCGGGAGCTGATCCTGAGTGTGGACCTGTTGGATCAGCCGCCTCAGTACGTCGATCTTCGCAGCGATCGCGTAAGCCGTCGAGGTCATCCCCAGTTCGGCTTTGTTCCGGATATGAACTGGGTTTTGGGAGGTGTCCGATTGGGTCAGGTTCTCGAGGACACCCCGGCCGAGCACGCAGGATTATTGGATGGCGACGTGTTGGTGCGATTTGAGGGAACCGAGGTCAACAATCTGCGTGCTTTCCGATCCCTGCTGGAAGAAAAGAGCCCCGGCGACCAGGTTGATGTAGAGGTGGTCCGTCAGGGAAGCACGGTGAGCTTGACTGTCCAGCTAGACCCCTCGGGGTTGGCGCAAGAATAACTTGTTAGAATGGGCGCTCACCGGGCTAAATGAAGATTTCCTCTTCGGCGGTTGCGTCCCGCGATCTGCCTCGGTCAAGGGTCGAGAGTAGGCGTGTCAACGTTGCCAGAACGGCTCTCATCACAGCGGATACCTCGAGGGCTGGCTCCAGGATGGCTCGGTGGACCCGAAACGTCTGGCGCGAAAGCTGGCTCAGGACTCTGTCTACTTGGCTGGATACCGGAGCCAGATTGTCCCGCAGAAAAGCTAGCGCCTGCTGTGTAGTGAGGTCCACCTGCTGTATTGCAGAAGTCATCCGGCCTAGCTCCAGCGACAACCTCTCCTGGGCCATCGTTACGCCCCTCGACACGCTCTGAATCTGAGTCAATATTCCCGAAGCCAGCTTCAAGGTGTCTTCTACTCGTCGCGCGACTAGAGGCACTTGTTCTCTCAGTTTTTTCAGGTTCCTTGACAACGTGAGGCTGAAGATGAGGTAGATGAGCGCCTGAAAAATGACGAGGCCCGCCATCGCCATGACGCACACGACCATCAGTTCCGAATTCTGTCCACTCATCGAAAAAACCCCCAGCTGACTCGGAGGGATAACTTGATCCTAGTCAGCAAACGTGGCCCCGCTTAGACGGCCGAGCGTCTGGACCGCTCGAACCAACGCAGACGGATCAGTCGACATAAGATGTAGACCGAAAGGAAGACGTAGAATCCAGCGATGCACATCAAGACAGCTAAGACCGGCCAACTACTCATGATCCCTCTCGACTATTCTCCTCCCCGCCACCCTCGTCTCTGTTCTCTATAACGGAATAGATGCATGGCAGGGGCCAAAGTCGGCAAACAAAAGTGGGAGTCATCAGGAATCCAGGCTCCCATCGATTTCCTCGGTCTTGTTTTCCTCGTCGGAAGGTCGAGGCGTCCGATGATCACCGGCCCGTGGTACGATTATTGCAAGTCGACCTTGGGTGGTCTCCCAGTGTGAGGTCATCACAGGAAGAGCGGTTTGCCCGGCTTCCCTATCGGATGGAATCGGTTGAAGAGGATACCCTCGGAGGAATCGCGGTTTCTGAAAGGTAGAAACGGTTCATCCGGTAAATGGGGAGGTGCCGCCAGTCAAAGGTAGGCCATGGAAACTGCCGCACTATGCAAACCGTGGAAAAACAAGTAGTTCTGGAGGAGAACTGGCAAGTGCTCGCAGTTGTTTTTCCACCGTTCGCACAGCGCTTGGAAAACTCCGTATCACGGGCTTGCTGGCCCGGTTCGATGTCGCTCGGAGTTTTCCACAGTTCCCACGGCCTCTGCTACTGCAGCCGACTATATGGACAAGCGAACGGGGAGCAGATTTGGGATCCGGAAGGTGCCAACCACGTCCCCACCTCCCCATTTACCGGATGACCCGTAGAAACTCTAAATGACAGCTGCTTCTCAATTGCCAGAGCATCATCCTTTAAGAAGGCTCTTCCTGAGCGTCACTGATCGAGCTCTCACGCACACCTCTTTGAGGGACAAGGATATCCTCAAGTACCTCAGCGACCTGCTCATGTCGTCCATCTATACGGAAGATCTCTACAAACTCAAGGACGAAAACGGCAAACGCCTCGAGTACCTGGTGGATATGCTGGAGCATGCATCCCAGCAGGGTTCGGTGGCGGAAAGAAAAGGCTCGTACCAACAGATTGGTGACTATAGTTTGTTCATTCTGGGCATGTTCCCGGAGAGTCTGGATCACGGAAGAGTCGCCCTTCCACTTTCCTACTACGCAGAAACTGGCCGAAATAGTTACAGAGTCGCTAGTGAGTTGGAGTCAGACCTGAAGACGACTATCGTGTTCAGGAAGCTCGCAGGAAAGTTCGAGCGCTGCGTCTTGTCCTTGAACTGGGTAAAGCAGTACACCTCCGATCCCTTCTATCAGTATATGCTGCGGCAGTTCGGCATCACTTGAACGAACAATTCGTCGCGCGTCTGAACGTCGCACCTCGCAGAGTTGGCGCTCAGATTTGCGCCAGATTTGGTCGCGAACCATTGAGCGAAACCGCAGGTGTAGCCGGGCCTACTTTGAGGATTTCGCGATTGAGGAGCGGCCAAAGATGGTGTGAAGATGAGATGCCAGAATGTGAAGTTATTTTTGACAGAGCCCTAAACCGGGCTGGGTGATCTCGCCGAGCCACCTGAGACGATTCCATCGTGAGCGATTCTACCGAAGATCTGACCCGGAAGATCAAGGCAAAGGCGAGCGAGCTCGGCTTCGATGCCGTGGGTGTTGCGCCGGCTACGGCGATTCCAGAGGATCGGCTCCTGACCTGGTTGAAAAGCGGTTACCACGGCAAGATGGACTACATGGCCCGTCAGGCCGAGAAGCGCTTGGATCCGGATAAAGTGCTGCCTGGAGTCCGATCGGTTCTTTGCGTCTTGCTCGATTACTACCATGCCTACGACCTACCCTATGAGCAGCCCAGCCTCGGCGTCATCTCTCGTTACGCTTCTGGAGAGGAATACCACCAGCTCATTCAGGATAAACTGCGACAGTTGTTGACCGGAATCCGTTCTCTTGTGCCCCAGGTAGGGGCTAGATTCTACGTCGACACTGGGCCGGTCATGGACAAGTACTGGGCCGCTCAGGCAGGTCTGGGTTGGCTGGGCAAGCACACCAACCTGCTGGACCGAGACCGGGGCTCCTGGTTCTTCCTGGGTGAGATCCTGTTGGATGTCGAACTGGAATACGACCAGCCCAGTCTCGACTTTTGTGGATCCTGCACGCGCTGTATCGACGCCTGTCCCACCGACGCCATCGTCGACCCCTATGTGCTGGACGCCCGGCGCTGTATCTCCTACCTCACGATCGAGCTGCGCGACGATATCCCAAGCGAGTTCCGGGAGCCGATGGGTAACCTGGTTTTTGGATGCGATATCTGCCAGGACGTTTGCCCTTGGAACCGCTCTGCACCCGATTCCTCGGTCGCAGAGTTCAGGCCACGTGAGCTCAATCGGCAGCCCGAATTGAAGCAACTGGCGCAGATCACGCCGGAGCAGTTTCCAGAAAGGTTTCGGAACAGCCCTATTAAACGGGCCAAGTGGAGAGGATTGATGCGCAACGTCGCCGTCGCGATGGGCAACAGCAGGGATCCCGGCATGGTTTCGGAACTCTGCAATCTTCTCGATTCGGAGGAGGCCCTGGTTCGACGTCACGCAGCCTGGGCCCTGGCGCAGATCGCGACTTCGGATGCGCTCGAGAGCATTCGGAGGCGCCTGGACCAGGAACAAGACCCACTGACGCGCACGACTCTCGAGAGGCTGCTAGCCCCAGTCGCTCCCGATGCGTCGAACCCTACTGAACGGGGTAGGGCTCAGCGAACGATGAGCAGTGATCACTGATCTAACAAGAATAGCTCCGTCAAGAATAGCTCCGTAGAACCTGGCGGAGGATGGGTATCGAGCTAGTTCACCAGCTGGTTCGCGGCCTTGGCCTTTGCCTCTTTGGCCTGGGCAAACTTCTGATTGAGTTCCTCGAGCCTCTCTTTGTTCTCTTCCAGTGTCTTTTCGCTGATGCGCTGGCCGATGTATTCTACGTGCAGAGCCCACGCCTGCTCGATCTGCTGGGTCTCTGGGTTGCGAAACCAGGACTCTTCCCAGAGGCGCTTGTTGTTGAGCCTGAGGGTGACCAACTGGCCCGGGTGGTAGTCCTTCCGCGTTGGGAGCACATCCTGCTCCAGTAGCTGATCTTCGGGGTCCAGGGCCTCAAGAATCGCAATACGCGCGTCCGGCACCTCATTCTGGCAATCGGGATCGTCGTAGAAGGGGAGGTCCGAGTAGACGACACGGTAGGGGATCATCGGCAGCTCATCGGTTTCGTCCGGCTTGGGGTCAAAGGTCTCAAGAGGAGGCGCTGCCGACTTACGCTTGAATATCTTTCCCAGTTTTCCCATCGTAGTAACTCCTCTCGTCGAAGACGAATCATAGCAGGTACCGCTGCTTCTTGTAACTGTGGCGCACTCTTTGTGCTGGGCGCAGAGGTCGATCCATCCTCGCAATCGAGCCGGGTTCGTCGCTGAAGAAGGAGGCAAAGCAGTCCTGCAGGATAAGGTAAGTTTCCTGGGACTCTTCGGCTTGACCTGGGTCGGAAAAACATGCTAGAAAGTACCGTTTCCAAGCAGAGGGAGAATGTGGGTAGGGGTCTCGATGGATCAAGCTCAAGCTTGAGTTCAAGGATAGTGGAATGACGTCCGTAGCGGCTCGAAAATATGCCCAGGCGCTATTGGAGGTGGCGGTTCCCGAGAAGCTGGAGGATCAGGTTCTAGAGGACCTTCGTTCCTTTGGAGAACTGTTGGAGGGTTCCTCCGAACTCACGGAGGCACTCGCCAGTCCCGCGATTCCGATTGCGGTCAAGAGGGAGCTTCTGAAACAGTTCGCCAGCAGGCTGTCTCTAGCTCCGATTGTGACCAACTTCATTCTGGTTCTCCTGCAGAACGCTCGACTCCCGCAGTTCGACGAATGCCTGGAAGCCTATCAACAAGCCCTGGACGCGAGTCACGGTGTCTTGAGGGCCGAGGTGTTTACATCGCGTAGATTGGACGACGGAGTCCGGCAGCGACTCGAGGGAGAGGTCTCGCTGATGACCGGAAAAAAGGTAAAACTGCAATATCACGAGGATAAGTCTCTGATTGGGGGCCTGAGAATCGAAGTTGGATCGAAAGTCTTCGATGCTTCAGTCCGGACTCAATTGGATGACATCCACCGACGTCTTGTGGGTTCGTAAAGTTTCTTGCAGGAATAGCTTCGCGCAAGTCCTGAGTTAGCGCGAGTACGTCATAATCTGTATTACAGCGTATTAGAGGAGATACCAAAGAGAATGGCCATAAGAGCTGAAGAGATCAGTCAGATCATCAAGGAACAGATAAAGGACTACGATACCGGCGTCGTGGTGAGCGAAGTGGGCACCGTTATCTCGTGCGGCGATGGCATCGCCCGAGTGCATGGCCTCGAAAAGGTGATGGCTCTGGAATTGATCGAGTTCCCACACGAGGTTTACGGGCTGGCGTTCAATCTTGAGGAAGACAATGTCGGAAGCGTCCTTTTCGGAGAGTTCCATCACGTAAAAGAGGGTGATGTCGTCAAGCGAACCGGGGAAATCATGCAGGTCCCGGCTGGGGAGGCGATGCTGGGTCGTGTTGTGGATGCCCTGGGGCGACCGGTGGACGGAAAGGGTCCCATCGACACCAAGGACTTTTGTGCTATCGAGAGGATAGCGCCCGGTGTGGTCGAGCGTCAGCCGGTTCGTGAACCGCTTCAGACAGGTTTGAAGGCCATCGATTCCATGATTCCGATCGGTCGTGGGCAGAGGGAACTGATCATTGGTGATCGCCAGACCGGGAAGACTGCCGTCGCTCTTGACACCATTATCAACCAGCGGGAATCCGGGGTCATCTCGATCTATGTGGCGATTGGGCAGAAGCGATCCACCATCGCTCAGGTGGTGAAGATACTTGAGGAAGAAGGCGTGATGGACCAGAGCATCGTGGTGGCGGCATCGGCTTCCGACCCCGCGACCATGCAGTATCTGGCCCCCTACGCCGGCTGTGCCATTGGTGAACACTTTCGTGACAATGGCAAGCACGCACTGATCATCTATGATGACCTGTCCAAGCACGCTGCTTCTTATCGGGAGATCTCCCTGCTGATGAGGCGGCCGCCGGGGCGCGAGGCTTTCCCTGGTGACGTTTTCTACCTCCACAGCCGTCTCCTTGAACGGGCGGCCAAACTGAGCGACGACATGGGTGGGGGAAGCCTTACCGCTCTCCCCATCATCGAGACCCAGGCCGGCGATGTCTCAGCCTATATTCCAACCAACGTCATTTCCATTACCGACGGCCAGATCTATCTGGAGACGGATCTCTTTCACTCCGGAATCCGTCCGGCAATCAGCGTGGGCGTGTCGGTGAGTCGTGTCGGAGGTTCGGCTCAGAGGAAGGCGATGAAGCAGGTGGCAGGTACGCTTCGCCTGGATTTGGCGCAGTACCGCGAGCTAGCCGCGTTTGCCCAGTTTGGCTCAGACCTCGACGTTGCCTCCCAGCGCCAGTTGGCCCGAGGCGCTCGTTTGACCGAGATCCTGAAACAGCCTCAGTATCGGCCGGTGCCCGTGGAAAGGCAGATCCTCCTTGTCTTCGCAGGTACCGAGGGTCACCTGGATGATCTCGAACTGTCGGAGATGCGTGCATTCGAGATCGGATTGTATGATTTTGTAGAGGCCAGCCACCCGTCCCTGTTTACAGACATCCTCGACAAGAAGTCCCTGGATGATGAGCTGAAGCAGAAACTGACGGACGCCCTCACCGAGTTCAAAGAACGCTTCGAAGCAGAAAAGGCCGCGTAAGCAGTTAGATCCCCAGCATGCCAGGCAATCTTCTCCATTTTCGCCGACGTGTTCGGTCGGTAAAGAACATCCAACAGATCACCCGGGCCATGAAGCTGGTTGCGGCTTCGAAGCTGCGGCGGGCTCAGGATCGGATCCTCTCGTCCCGTCCTTATGCCAATAGAATGCTGGCTGTGCTCAATTCTCTGGCAACTCGCGTGGATTCTTCTCATCACCCGCTGTTGGCTCAACGGGACGCGGAACGTGTGATGTTGCTGGTCATCACCTCGGACCGGGGTCTGTGTGGCTCCTTCAATCACCACATTATCAGGGGAGCCATGGAGCACATCGAAAACGATGCGACCAACCGAGCCCTGAGCCTTACCCTGGTCGGAGGGAAAGCGATCGACTGGTTCAAATCCCGGCCCTGGCCGATCCGGCATCAATATTTGAACATCATGAGCAGGGTCGAGTTTCGATACGCTCAGGAGATAGCCCGCAATACCATCGACTACTACACTAGTAGCGAATTGGATGCCGTCTACCTGGTCTACAATGAGTTCAAGTCCGTCGTGCAGCAGCAGGTGGTGATCGAGCCACTGTTGCCCATTCGTCGTCTGGAAGCCGGCGAAGAGGACGCGGCCACCGCCGACTACATCTATGAGCAGTCTCCGCAGGAAATGTTCAACACGCTGTTGCCACGTCATGTGGAGACACAGGTCTTTCGGGCCATGCTGGAGTCAGAGGCCGCGGAGCACGGAGCCCGAATGACGGCGATGGATTCTGCGACCAGAAATGCGAGTGAGATGATTGAAAGCCTGACTCTGACCATGAACCGGATTCGGCAGGCTTCTATCACCACCGAGATTATTGAAATCGTGAGTGGGGCGGATGCCCTGCAAGGATAGGGTCCGCGTCCAAGCCGAGACCCATTGAAGAAAAGGGGGAGTGTGACAGCGATGCCACAAGCCGAAGGTAAGGTGCTGCAGATCATTGGTCCCGTGCTCGATATCCAGTTCGAATCGGGGCACGTCCCGGAAATCTATAACGCCATAACCGTGAACTCGGAAGGCTTTGATTCCTCGGTTCCCATCAACTTGACCGCAGAGGTCGCTCAGCATCTGGGTGAGGGAGTGGTCAAGTGTGTTTCCATGCAGCCGACGGATGGAGTTGTCCGAGGAATGAGGGCGGTCGACACGGGCGGTCCGATCTCGGTCCCGGTCGGACAGGAGACACTGGGTCGAGTCCTGAATGTGCTGGGAGAGGAGGTCGATCGGCTTGGCCCGGTCAAGACCGAGAAGCGGTATCCGATTCATCGGCCCGCTCCCAGTCTGGAAGACCAGAGCACAGAGACTGAGATGCTCGAGACGGGAATCAAGGTGATCGATCTGATCGAGCCCTATTCCAAAGGGGGCAAGATCGGCCTCTTTGGAGGTGCCGGGGTCGGAAAGACCGTCATCATCATGGAGTTGATCAACCGAATCGCAACCCACCATGGGGGCTTTTCGGTGTTTGCAGGAGTAGGGGAACGCACTCGCGAGGGGAACGACCTCTGGTTGGAGATGAAGGAGTCCGGCGTCATTGACAAGGCGGCTCTGATCTACGGCCAGATGACCGAGCCCCCAGGTGCGCGGCTGCGTGTGGGCTTGACGGGCCTCACGGTTGCCGAGTACTTCCGGGACGAAGAGGGGCAGGATGTGTTGCTGTTTATCGACAACATCTTCCGCTTCACCCAGGCGGGGTCCGAGGTTTCGGCACTCTTGGGACGCATGCCGTCGGCGGTCGGATACCAGCCCAATCTGGCCTCTGAGATGGGAGAGCTACAGGAGCGGATCACGAGTACCAAGAAGGGATCGATTACCTCGATCCAGGCGATCTATGTGCCGGCTGATGACTATACCGATCCAGCCCCGGCAACCACCTTCGCCCACTTGGATGCCACCACCAATCTGGATCGTGCCATCTTCGAGCAGGGAATCTATCCGGCCGTCGATCCACTTGCCTCGACCAGTCGGATCCTGGATCCTCGGATTATCGGAGAGGAGCACTATGGCGTAGCGCGAGCCGTCCAGGGAGTCCTGCAGCGCTACAAAGAGCTTCAGGATATCATCGCGATTCTAGGTATCGATGAGCTCTCCGAAGACGATAAGCTCGCCGTTTCGAGAGCCAGAAAGATCCAGAGGTTTCTTTCCCAGCCGTTCTATGTGGCGGAGCAGTTCACCGGTATTCCCGGGGTGTACGTCTCGGTTCAGGAGACGATTAGCGGGTTCAAGGCGATCTGCGATGGAGAGTACGATGAGCTCCCGGAACAGGCCTTCTATATGGTGGGAGGCATCGACGAAGTTATTGAGAAGGCGAAGCGGATCGAGGAAGAGGTTGCATAGTCTCGATAGAATCCGTCTGAACGTCTGGATGTTGCTAAAGTTGCTTGGATAGCGCTGACATGATCAAGTTGGAAATCGTGATTCCGGACGGACTGGTCTTCAGCGGGGAGGTGGATGAGGTGACGCTTCCCGGTGCCGGAGGCTATCTCGGGATCCTGCCTCAGCATGCTCCCCTGCTTTCGGAACTCCGGGTCGGTATCCTCTCTTATCGGGTGGGTGAGGACCTTACGGAGCTCTTCTGTCGGTCGGGATTCGCCGAGGTGCTCGCTGACAAGGTCACTGTCTTGGCGGAGGCGGCAGAGAGCGCTGACCAGGTCGATGCGGATCAAGCTCGCCAAGGTAAGAATCAGGCACAGCGAGTATTGGCGGCTAACGATCCGGATACCGACTACGATGAAACGATGTTGCTTCTGGAGCAAGCCGAAGCGCGTCTGCAGCTACTTGAGCCCTCGACTCACGGGTGAGTTTTGAATCGATCAAACCTCCCGCCTTTCCCGGATGTCCCTCGATCGTCGGAGTAGACTGGACCAGGGAACCCCGGGTGAGCACCGTGTCCTTTGTAGGATGGGCACTCCTGCCCGTCGAGAACAGCGACGGGCAAGAGTGCCCAGAGCTCATGTCAAGAGGTGTGTAAATAGACTCAGGCGGCTTTCTCCTTCGACTCCTGGTTGACCAGGACTCCATTCACATACTTGGCTCCCTGATAGACATCTCTCATGAGCTCTGGAGCTTTGAGACGACGGAATCGTTTCTCGGCCACCAAGAGCATCTTCCAGATCACCGCCTGGGCGTTGTTCACCTTCTTGAAGCGCTTGGCCGCATCGGTTCGCAGCCGAAGTCCGGCGAACGGGGACTCCACTGGATTCGTGGTGCGCAGGTGTTGCCACTGCTGCTTCGGGTAGTTGTAAAAGCTCACCATCCGATCCCAGTCCTGGTCCAACAGATCGGCCGCCGGAGCCAAGCCTCTGCTTCGGCACCACTCCTGGAAAACCCGTTTGAGGCGTTCCGCTTCCTGACGGCTCTCAGCATAGGGGATCTGGCGCAGAATCAATAAGGCCGTGGGCTGCTCGCGTTTGGGCACCTTGGCCAGGATATTGACGATGCGGTGATTCCAGCAACGCTGCTCTTCCGCCTCGGGGTAGACGTTGCACAAGGCCCCCCAGATGCAAGGCCCCCCAGATGCCGAGGGGGCCGTCGGCGATGACCAGACGAGGAGCATTCATCCCCCGCCGCTTCAAGTCGCGTAACACCTCTGACCAACTTTCCGTCGATTCCCGATAACCGCTCGTCACCGAAACCACCACCTTGCTGCCATCACTGAGCGCCGCAAGGACCACCAGCAGGACGGCCTTTTCCTTCTCCAGACCCGCTTTGACGTAGATTCCATCCGCCCATAAATAAACGACTTCCAGTTCCTCCAGGGGACGACTTTGCCAGACGGCCCATTCTTCTTGCCACTTCTCTTTCAGTCGGGCCACCGTGTTGGCCGACAAGGCCGCTTCTTCCCCTAAAAGCCCTCTTAATGCCAAGTCGAAATCGCCCTGAGCCAGGCCCTGCAAATACAGCTCTGGAATCAGGTCTCGGACTTGCTGCGTCCGTTTGGCAAACAGCGGCAGTACCCGGCTTTCAAAACGCTCTTCTAGATCTCGGACTCGAGGCCGTCGCACGGTGATCGTCCCGCTACTGAGGGTCAGTCGTCTGGCCTTGCCATAGCCGTTGCGGTATCCCGACGCTGGGTCCACTTTGCCTCGACGCTCACTCTTGTCTCGTCCCAGCAGCTCGGTCACCTCCTCCTCTAGTAGCTCCTGGACCCAAGACTGGACCTTCTCCCGCACCCAATCTTCCAGCTCCTGGAAACAGACTCTTGACTCCACAGTCCCCTCAATGTTCTTCTCTTTCATGCGGTGTGTACTCCTTCCTTTATGGGCCTTCCGGCCCTGGGTTTAGGTCAACCCGGAAGGATACTCACCGCCTCTGCTATTTACACACCTTTTGATGGTAGCTCGAGTGCCCATCCTACGAAAGACTACGTATCTGTCAGATGGTGGCTCTTGCATGATCTCCTCGCTAGTGAAGTTTTATCCCAGGCCGGAGTCGCCCTGATGCCCGCTAGACCCAACCTGAGAAATTCGGGATAATAGGTGCTGTTATGAGCTTGCGGTGGGGGATGGTGTAATGGCAACACGCGTGGCTCTGGACCACATGATCGGGGTTCGACTCCCTGTCCCCCAGCCAATCTCCGCCCGCTCAGTGTGAGTTTCAACTGTAATCTTTCGACGCCAGCTTCCAGCTAAGCTGGGAAGGTTTCTTCGAGGAGGCTAATGATGACGAGAAGACTAGCGGTCCTGTTGCTACTGTGTACTCATTTTTCTGCACTTGTTTATTCGGCCGACCGCGGCACTTCGATCGTCGAATTGGATGGTGGAAAAGTCACCGTCGGGTATGGGCGTCCGGCGCTGGGAGGGCGCGACATGCTCGGCAAGGCCGAGGCGGGTATGGTGTGGCGCTTGGGTATGAACCAGACAACTACCCTGACTACCGAAGTGGATCTTATGTTTGGAGACAGCAAAGTCCCCAAAGGTGCCTATTCCTTGCTTGCCGAGTGCACTGGGGTGGACAGCTGGCGTCTGATCGTGAACTCTGAGCCGGAAGTCCGGGGCAGCAATCGAGATCCTGGAAAGGACGTAGCACTTATCCCTTTGCAGACGAGCCAGCTTAGCCAGAGTACCGAGATACTCACCATTTCCTTGACTCGCGCCGGCAACACGTCCGCCGAGTTTTCAATAGAGTGGGGAAACCGAAAACTCGAAGCGCCCTTCAACGTCGCGAAATAAGGTCTTATTTTCCTGGAAGACGCTCGAGTTCGATGTCCAGATGAAGGGTCCGATCGGGAACGACTTCCATCCTCGCGCTGAACGCACGATAGCCAGGATATTCGACCCTTAGGTTGTGCTCTCCCTCGATGACCGAATAGCTGTTCCGTTTGTTGGAAAAAGCTTCCGCACTGCCGATCACGCTGCCATCCACATAGACCCGAGCCCTCACCGGTACTACCCGAAAGATCAGATCCGCAGTATTGGCTCTAATCAGACCTTTACCGCTGGGGCTGTTCAGGATGATCTGGTAGGTGCCCCGAGGTTGAAGGCCGGGAAATAGCCGATCGTCGGCATTTGTAGGGCAGTAACCAGAATAGCGGTTGCGCGAACCATGCCGATAGCTTGGATTGTAGTGCAGTCGGGGCACGTAGAGGTCGGGCCGGACGTAGAAGAGGTTGCGCGGCGGTAGGAAAAAGTGTCCGCGGGTGGATTTCGACCATCGATCCTGCTCCCCTCGAGCCATGCCGAGCAGAAACAAGCCAAGGGCAACGAGCACCAGGATTTTCCGCATGATTTCTCTATTCTAGCATTCTAGATGGACAAAGCACCTCAAAGGTTCATTGTGGCTCTGGAGTCGTGTTTTCCGGTGCTGCTCTAATACGAACCGGAGCCCTCACTCGGGGCCGACAGGGGACGCGCCAACTCGATGATGCCGCATGCCAGGGGCACCCCGGAGCCCCCATCGGGCTGGGTCACGAGGTCGTCTTCCTTCGAATGAACCATGATCCCGAGTCCCAGAACCGATTGCGGCCTCTCGGACAGAGTGGCGAAGTCGACTGTCATTTCCAGATGAGCCACCCCACTCCCATCTGCCTCGATATTTCCCAGATCTCCGACGTGGTGTTCGGGCGAGGCGGGTCCGCCATGTGGGCTCTGTTGAGGGTTGAAGTGCCCCTCGGCGACCTGCGTCCTGGGCGAGCCGCAGTCGCCATTTTCATGGATATGCAGGCCGTGCTTCCCAGCCAGAAGCCCGGTCACGTGGGCAACGATCCGGAGCCTGCCCTCGGTTTCCCGAAAGCTGACGATTCCTTCGACCGTGCTCTCAGCTGTGGGTTTCAGCTGCGAAACCGCCTCCAGGTCGGCGACAGGTACCCTTTCCTGCTGCTGGCCACCATGCTCTTCGTCCTGGGTCGGCGGATCTGATGAAGGGGCACAGACCGTCAGCAGCAGCAAGGGAAGTGCTGTTGTCCACCCCATCCCTATCTTCATGGTTCACTGCTCACTGCTACTCACTGCTCACTGTTCACTGCTCACTGTTCACTGCTCACTGCCACCGCTCACTGTTCACCGCTCACTACTCGAGCCGGGAGATTGCTCTCGTAGAGTTGGGCGATCTTCCGCGTGTCGCTCCGGACTTTCTCGATGAACTCAGGCGGGCTGACCGGGCGTGCATGAGGTGCGAAACTGAGAACCAGCCGAGAGGGGAATTCCAGGGTTTCGCTGACCAGTGTGAGTACCACTCCTCCATCCTCTTGTTTGCGGGCCGACGAACCCCATTGTTCCTCGATCCAAGGCGCCACCGCTTCATCGAAGTAAACCTGGATCTGCCGGTTTCCCAATGAACCCAGGAAGTTCTCCTTATACTTGTCGACGTCGAGGTCTTCAACCTGAGGAAAGGTCTCATTCAGAGAATCCACCGAAAGGACACGTTCAAACTTGAAGGTGCGGAGATCCTGACGCAGTTCGCAGTAGGCGGTCAGATACCAGTAGCCCAAGTATTTCATCAGGAGGTAGGGATGAACGACGCGCTCGTAGGTCTTGTCGCGGGTCAGGGAATAGTAGTCGATTCTCACCTTCTCGTGGTCCTCAACCGCCTGACGCAGGCGCGAAAAATGCTCGGAAATCGGAAGCGAGGGACGCTCCAATAGAATCCGGTCCTCCACCCGAGCGTTGGGATCGACCGATTTGGAGATGACTTCTTTGATCTTTGTCTTCAGGGACTCCACGCTGTCCGGATCTACTTCCGGGTCGAGCAGCTGCAGTGATACCAGCAGTGAAATCGCTTCCGGTCGTGTGAACCGAAGTGGCCGATTCAGCATCTGGTCATATTCGACATAGACCCTTTGATTCTCGACATAGATGTCCACGTAGTCATCGGGTCGGAAAGGAGGCTTGCCGATCAGGAGCATGAACTCCAGCTCTTTCAGCAGCTGTTTGGGCCGCATTCCGACCCGCTCCGCTAGTTCCTCTACGATGATTCCTTGGTTCTTGGAAACATAACTCAGAATAAGGAGGATTCTATTGATCCTGTCGGCGATGTTCATAGTAGATTTTTCATCGCGCGTTGGACCTCTTCAATGATCTCAGGAGGGGCCAATACCCGACTATCGGTCTTCTGGGACAGGATCCAGGACACGAAGCCAGATCGATTTGTGACGTTCACCTCGAATGTCCTTTCCCCCGTCTGCTTTGCCCTCATCAACTGCGGACGAAGCTCAGGGAGGCGGTGATCCGAAATCTCGATTGCGACACTGATGGGTTCATGGACCTCGAGTTCCCAGGATTGTTGATTCTGGTAGGGTTTCAGGGTGAAGTCGGAAGGAATTTCATAATCTGGGCTGCCAGGCTTCTTGGGGTTTACTTTGAGTGAACCGATTCGAGTCAAGACGAAGCAGCGAAGCCCTTGCCTCAAATGGTCCCAGCCCACGATTGTCCAGTTTCCTCGTCTGAAAATCAATCCATAGGGGTCCAGTTTGCGCCGTGTGACCCTACCCGTGGAGAAGGCATGATACTGAATTTCGATCTGCTTGCGACGGTCCAAAGCATCCTGGATCTGATGCACCAGCCTGGATCGTTCCGAGGACTTCGTTTGGGTTGGATAGGTGATGGTCATCGCCAGTGAGGGTGAATTGATATGATTGTTGACGCTGGTGATCTTGTGGAGGGCCGACTCCAACTGATCTCGGTAGGGGAAGTTGGTGTTCTCCAGAACAGCTCCAGCCGACAGCATCAGTAGAGATGACTCCTCAGACGTGAACTCTATTTCTGGCAAGAAGAGCTTTTCCTCGCGAATCAGGTAGCCTTCCTTGGTGTTCTCGGAGCCACTCTGGTAGTCAATCGGAATGCCAAGGGAGATGAGCTCTGCCTTGTCCCTTTCAAACTTTCTCTGGTTGGACTCCTCCACTCCCCGCGCGTAGTCTTCCGGAAAGTGGTTCTTGATCTCATGCCAGGAAACCGGCTCCTTGGCATTGAGAAGGTAGGCGATAAGATCAAGGAGCCGCTCGGTACGATTCACTGGCCTAGTGTATGAGAAGCAGAGTCGACAATACAACTGCGGGATGGGCTCTTTGGAGCCTGGTTCGAGTCTGCCTGTGCTTTTCTTCTCCGCCTCTGCTGCCGATGCCTCGGAGGGACATCCACAAGGGAGGCTGAGGCTTACTTTTTTGGGGTTGACCGGGAGAATGTTTTGACTACATTAGGGGGGCATAATAGAGTGGAGTTCGAAAATGACTTTTACCATTTGTGAACCCTGCATCGGGACCAAGGATTCGGCATGTGTAGACGCTTGTCCGGTCGACTGCATTCATCCTCGGACCGATGAATCCGACTTCGATCCGGAAACCCAGCTGTACATCGATCCCGTGGAATGTATCGATTGTGGAGCCTGTGTCCCAGAATGTCCTGTAGAAGCGATTTTTCCAGAGGACGAGGTTCCGGAACAGTGGGAGCATTTCATCGCGATCAACAAAGAGTGGTACCAGAAGAAAGACTAGCTATCTATAGGTCTACAAGCTGGACTCTACTCCAACTTGGACCCCCTCCGCTCTGATTCAGATTGGGTTGCTTGATCCCAGGTCCCTAGAAGGCATTTGAGTCAACCCCGTAGGGGTGGTGTCCTCCGCGACTTCCTCGGACGTGGCTTCGGTCTCCAGGCCGAAATATTCTTCCCTCGAGCCGATGGCTCGAAGCACGGCGGCCTGGAGACCGAAGCCACGCCAGTTCGTCCGAAGTTTCCCGCTGGAGGTTGAGAGTCGTAGAGCCGGTCTCCAAGCCGTCTGCGTTGGCCGCAGTGACCTTGCCTGGAGTCCGGCCCTACTGAAGACCTATCGGTTGGTCTGGCCCACCGGTATGCTGGACATCTGCAGTCCAGACTGGGTGCGCAGCGCGGTAACCACGACTGGTATGTTGGACCTGATTACCACGGTCCCCGTGAAGTCGTTGCCCACATCCCCGGGAAACAGCTCTTGAAGGAACTGAGCAATCTGTGCCCCAGCAGCCAAGAAAATGTTCTTGTCGGAGATCTCTGCTCCGGCTTGATTCAACAGTTGCGCGGATATCTGGGCTGTTTCATCAAGTGGCGCCGAAATGGCGACGCCAGTATTAAAACCTGAGCCGCCTCCGATCCGGGAAGCGAAGGTATTGGCCTCCGCGGTTGGAACAGAGTCCCCGATGCCAGCCTCGAAGAGGATGTCGCCCCCCTGCGAGAACTGAAAGATCGCGCTCCCCCGGATAGGCTGATTGGACTCGGCACGGGCCCAACCGGTTTGCACCACGGGTCCGCCCAGAGTCTGGACCTTGATAGAAGCCCTTGGGGGGATGGAGAAGGGGACCTCCGAGGTGTCCCCGGCGAAGTCTTCTATGGGTAGCTCGAGAGGGCTCCCGTCCCGAGCCAGAAAGAAAAGTCTCCCATTCGCGATTTCATCAGAAGCGTTGACCAGCGTGAAAAGCGTCGTTTGAGATCCGGTAGCCGGGTCAGCGCCATCGGCGACCAAGGCAAAGAAGATAGCTAACGTAGCGGAATAAACCTCGATCGTATCTTCAAACAGCACAAACAGAAAGCCGTTTGCTGCTACCAATGATTCGACGCTGGGGCGGTTGATGCTCCAGATAAGGGCACCCGTCAACGCATCACGCGCCCTGATTCGATCGGTGGGCGTGTGATAGTAGTAGATGATGTTGTTGGCAACGAGTCCGGATTCAATTCCTGGCGAAGACTCGGAGACCTCCCAGAGGGGGTCACCGGTATTGGGGTCGTAGACCCTGATCGTTCCTTTGCCGCGAGCGTCATCGGACAGGAATACGAGCAATTGACCGTAGGCGAGAGCGATGGCGGGAGTACGGGAAAACGTCGCCAGGGTCCCCTGGAAGCCCGATTCTGTGTTTTGCCAGAGAATGGCACCGGTCTGGGCGTTCAGGGCACTGACCGTTGACGAGTCCTGGTCGCTCACGAAAATGTATTTTTCAGTCGCAATGATGTTGGATTGATCGCCCCCCACGGCGGGTGTGTTCCAGACTTCAGCACCTGTCATTAGATTCAGGGCGTACAGCGTTCCTTGCGACCGCAGCACGTAGGCCCGTTCTCCAAACGTCGTTACCGGAGCCTGGGCCGTAGTGACGTCCCATTGCCAGAACAGGGTCCCGTCCATGGCGTCTCGGGCCACCAACCTACTCTGTCCGTGGAATAGCGCCAGCTTATCGGTCACGATCGGGAAACGACCAGTCGTACTGCCTACTGAGGTGTCTTCCCAAAGCTCCGTGCCGGTCTCCAGGACCACGCCCTTGACCGTAGTTGTCGCCGGTCCGCCCAAGAGAACGACACCGTCTGCGTAGGCGGGGACGTAGGACAGCTCGTCGTCCCCAAGTGTGAATTCCAGCGTCCACTGACGATTCCCAGCGAAATTGTAGAGATGATACTGAGTGGGTGTACCAGCCTCTCCTACCAAAAGAGTATCCTCAGTGACGATGAGAGATTTTGCGTTGCTGACCCCGGTCAGGTTAACGGTGTGGAACAACTCCAGAGGTGGTTTGAAATCCCCCATGTCCGAGTTGAGGTAGGTTCTTGCGTTGTTGTAGCCAGCCGTATACTGATCTCCCACATTCTGGCCGAGCGCGAGCGGGGCACATAGGCAAAGCAGCAAAAGCAGACCGGTTCTCCTTATCATCTGGAATCCTCCTTGGGACGGTTTTGGTTGCGTGCTCCCTTGCCGGAAACACAATGTCATTGACTAATAGAGCTCAGGTGACACAGCCGAAGCGCAGAGAGCGAAACAAGAGCCGAATTGCCGACGCTCGCAGTCGCCACCATTCTCATCGTACATCTGACCTGGAACATTAACTGGAAATACCTGGAACATTAACTGGAAATATTAGGATGCAGGGTCGATTGAAAAAGTCGAAACTGGAATTCACCTGTCAATTCTATCAGAACCCCGATGTTCTTACTTCTGCGGGTACCGGTTCTTGTCGCCGGGCCCACGCCAGAAGCGGCGAAAGTTTCCGATACGAAGCACCGACAAGTGTGAACTGGTGACCCTCAAAGAGGGGGACGCCTGCCCCTCGGTCTGCTAGAATCGGTCCGGCCAGGCCGCTTTCGAGATATGCGACCCAATCAACTTCCGATTCCCCCTCATTTCGAGCCCGGCAGTGTAGCCTCAGTCTGGCGTGTTCCCTACCAGGAACGATCCTATCAGGCACAGGATTGGAGACGCAGGCACCAACTCCAGGCGTCGAGCAGCGATAAGGTCAGGGTTTGCCTGCTTGCAATAGACGTACAGAACACGTTTTGCTTGCCCGAATTCGAACTCTTTGTGGCAGGTCGATCAGGAACCGGGGCCGTAGACGACAATCGGCGCCTGTGTGAGTTCCTCTACAGCAATCTAGGAGTGGTAACCCAGGTGTACCCCACCTTGGATACACATCAGGCAATGCAGATCTTTCACCCGATCTTTCTCGTAGACCGCGAGGGCCGGCATCCGGTTCCTTATACTCGGGTGTCCATGGAAGACGTCCAGCAGGGTGTGTGGCAGGTCAACCCATTCGTCTGCCGTCAGCTTGAGATGAGCAGGGAGGAGGGATATGAATACTTGCTTCATTACGTGAAGTCGCTACGGGAAGGCGGTCGATACGAGCTGTCGGTATGGCCCTATCACGGTCTTCTGGGGGGTATCGGTCATGCGCTGGTCTCATCGATCGAAGAAGCCATTTTTTTCCACAGTCAGGCTCGCCAGAGTCAGCCGGCCTTCCGGATCAAAGGCAGCAATCCGCTGACCGAGCATTACTCCGCACTGGGTCCTGAGGTACTGAAGGGCCCCGACGGCATTCTTCTTGGAGCGACAAATACGGCCTTGCTCCGGGCCCTGCTGGGTTTCGATGTGATTATCATCGCGGGGCAAGCCAAGAGCCACTGCGTGGCTTGGACCATCGAGCATCTCCTGCAGGATCCCCTTTTTGGTGGAGCGGGTCTTGCCGAAAGAGTCTATCTTCTAGAGGACTGTACCTCCGCCGTGGTGGTGCCCGAGGTTCTCGACTACACGGACGAGGCCGAAGCAGCCTTTGCCAGATTCAGGGACGCCGGGATGCACTGTGTCCGCTCCACCGATCCCATCGAAAGTTGGCCGGCCATGCGGCTATGAGTTAGTCCCTCGGCCTTGGAGGAACTTTGTCAGGCTTTAGGAGATTCTCGCCTACACCGAAGGTGTTATTGCGAGTAGCCCAGACATCTGAGGTTTCAAGTCAAGTGTTTTTTCAAGTTTTTTTTCAGCCGGTTGCATTTTTTTCCACAGCTTGATTGCTCTCTACAAGAAGGCCAGCAAAGGGGCGTTGTTCGCCTTCAAAGAAGCCACATAAATGGCGTCGTCGTAGGGGACCCGGTTCTTCCAGCAGCGGTAGATTATGCGCAGCCACTTGAAGGCCAAAGAGCGCACCGCGACGTGATGATCTTTCCCTTGGCTGAGCTGCATCTGGTAGAACGCTTGCGCCCAGGGGCACCAGTGCCGGGAGTGAGCGGCGAATTCGTGAACGCCCTGGCGGACGAACTTGGGACAGGCCCAACGGTAAGACACGATGCGGGTCTTGCCACTGCTTCGCAGCAGGGGGGCGATGCCGGAGACGGTCTGTACCTCCGCGGCGCATTGGAAACGATCCCGATCCTCCCCAAAGAGAGTTAAGAGCCGCGGTCCCAGAGCCTTTCCAGAGCCGGGCAGACTGCTGAAAATGAAATGGTCGGGGTGGTGGTTGAAGAGTTCCTCGATTTTGGCATCAAACCGCTGGATGGACTCATTCAAGTGCAGGATCTGTCCCGCCAAGCTCTGAGTCATCAGGCTAGCCGCCGTCACAATGGCCGCATCGTGGGTCAGCGCCCGGGCCTGCTTGATCTCCTCCAGCTTGGAGTGCAACTTTTCGCTGCCCCCCACCCGATGGCTCTTGAGAAAGCGGCGAATCGTGGTCGGCTTGACCCGCTGCAAGGCCTCAAGGCTGGGCCAACGGTTCAGGAAATCACAGGCCGTCTTCCCTTTGAGCGGGCCGACCCATTTCAGGGCCTGAGGAAAGTAGTTCTTCAAGTTGGCGGTCCACTGATTGGTCAAGTCCGCGCGCAGATCGACCAGCTTGCGCCGTTGCTCGGACAACAGGCGCAGGGAGCGCACCTCCGGCGATTCGGGTTCCCACAATCGAATCCGTTCCCGATGCTTGAGCAGGTAGTCCAGCACCAGATCCGCATCCCTCGGGTCGTCTTTGCCTCCACTGGGATAGAAGGCTCCACGGTAGCGGCTCAAGGACTTCGGGTTGATCGGGTAGATCAACACAAAATCGTAATCCATCAGCGCATACAGCAGCGCTCCCCGGCTCTGTTCGACGGCGATCGCGACCCAGCCGCCTCCGCTCCTTTCTCTCAGCCCGTTGATCCAGCTCTGCAGGGCCTCCGGTGTTTGTTTGACGTCGCCGGTCTCGATTTCGCTCGAGCCCGACATCCGCAGCGCGTAGGCATGCTCTTGGTCGGCCCAGTCCAGGCCCACCCACACTCCAATGGTCTGCTCCTCAATCGGCTTCATGGCTCCTCTCCCCTTCTCTGGTGTTTCGTCGGACGCAAACCGGGGGCGGCGAATTCCTTATAGAAGTCCTCCTGAGCGGACAGCATCTGAGTATTCGTCCAAATCCGGCCCAGGGTCCGTCCGAAAGTCTGGGCTTAATCGTCCTCCCGATAAGGGTTGGCATTCGTGACGGACCCGAGCGTCCTGGGAGTCGACTATCGAGCTCCCGACTCCACACTTTTGCACACCATCCACACCTTCCACAAAGAAAGAAAAAAGTAGCAAAAAAGAAAGAAAGGCGGCTACGGCTACTTGCCGCTCCCATCTTCCCGATCTCAGTACCTTCCCAACTATAAGGGTTGGCGATGCGGAGCGAGCTACCCTGGGTTTAATGACCTATCTGTCTCTACGCTGTAAGCGTTATTGCCAACAGTGTTCCGGTCTGCAACAACCCCTTTGGGGTAAGGAATTGTGAGATGGCCGAGCCCCACCCAGGGTAGCTCGCTTCGCATTGCAACCCTGGGCTACGCGCAATAACACCTTCGGTGTAGATCGTGTCGCAATGAACTCGTGACTTCGGTCCATTCTCGCTCAAGTTTCACCCTATGAGAAGCGGCTTGACTTGGCTAGAGAGAAGGAGAATAGTGACGGCGAGAGAGAAGATCTAAGAATGGGGCTTCCCAACCTACCTTCAGCTCTGGGCCGGATCTATCCGCCCGAGCGATTCCTGACGGCTCGGGCACAGCTCCTTCCCTACGAGTCCGATGCCCTCACCGTCTTCAGAGCGCGTCCACTTGCCGTGGTCCTTCCCGAAACCCAGGAAGAAGTGATCGAGACTGTGCGCCTCTGCCACCGGGAGCGGCTTCCCTTCGTGGCTCGAGGAAGCGGTACCAGCCTCTCCGGCGGATCCCTTCCGATCGAGGAGGGAATCGTGATCGGACTGAATCGGCTGAACCGGATTCTGGAGTTGGATCCGGGGCAGCGGATTGCCGTGGTGGAGCCCGGGGTGATCAACCTGGACGTCTCCAGCGCGGCGGCGCCCCACAATCTCTACTATGCCCCCGATCCCTCGAGCCAGTCCGTCTGTACCATCGGAGGCAATGTTGCCTTCAACTCAGGTGGCGCCCACTGCCTGCGACACGGAATGACCAGCAACCATGTGCTGGGAATCAAGGCGGTGCTGCCCGACGGAGAGGTAGTCCGGATGGGAGGCCGAAGCCTGGAGCGGATTGGACCCGACTCCACCGGATTCTATGTGGGCTCGGAGGGTCTCTTTGGCATCGCTCTGGAGATCACGCTGCGGCTGGTCCCCAAACCGGAGACCTATCGAACCCTGTTGGCAGCCTATCGGAGCCTCGAGGCAGCCGGAGAGGCGGTCGCCCGCATTGTCGCCGCCGGCATTCTTCCCGGCGCTATCGAAATCATGGATCGCCTGGCTATCAAGGCGGCAGAAGCAGCCGTCCACGCCGGCTACCCCGAAGAAGCTGCGGCCCTTCTAATCGTGGAATTGGAGGGGGAAGCAATCGAGGTGGATCCCGAGTTCGACTCCCTGCAGAAAATCATCGAGGCCTCAGGATCCTATGAGACCCGGGTTGCCCAGGATGAGGCCGAGCGGGCGCGTATCTGGAAGGGGCGGAAGGGTGCCTTCTCTTCAGTGGGACGCTTGAGCCCCGACTACATCGTTCAGGATGGCGTGGTTCCCAGGACGCGACTGGGGGAGGCCCTGGCCGAAATAGAGAGACTCAGCTCGGAGTTCGACATCCCGGTGGCCAATGTCTTCCACGCCGGTGATGGCAATCTTCATCCCTTGATTCTGTTCGACGGAACCGTGGAGGGCGCGCTGGAGAAGGCAGAGGAGTTGGCCGGCCTGATCGTGAGGATGTGCATCCGCCTGGGAGGTTCGATTACGGGTGAGCACGGCGTGGGCATGGAAAAGCGCGCCTTTCTGGCGGAGATGTTCGGCCGGACCGACTTGGAGAACATGGTCCGGATCCGGCGCATGATCGATCCCTACGAGCTTTCGAACCGCACCAAGATGTTCCCCGAGATGGGAGAGATTCCTCCGCTTGAGACGATCGAGAACGAGTCCCCCTTCGAGGCAACCCTCCAGCCCAGGACGGTAGAGGAAGTCCGTGCATCTGTCCGCTCGTTCTCCAGCCTGGTCTGCCGCGGCGGCGGGACCAAGCCGGCTTTGTCTAGTGCCGCCGAGAGCGTACACGTCCTGGACCTGTCGGGTCTCAGCGGGGTCCTCGAGTACCAGCCTGAGGAGTTCACCTTTACCGCTTTGGCGGGGACACCGGTGGCCCAGGTTCAACAACTGCTGGCCCGGGAAGGACAGTACCTGCCATTCGATCCGGTTCTCTCAGGAAAAGGCGCCACCCTGGGCGGGACGGTGGCTGCCGGAACCAGCGGCTCGGGACGTCAACGTTATGGGGGCATTCGGGATTTCCTACTGGGCGTGGGCTTTATCAACGGCGGAGGTGAGCTGGTGCGCGGTGGGGGCAAAGTGGTCAAGAACGCCGCGGGCTTTGATCTACCCAAGCTCATGATAGGCAGCCTGGGATGTCTCGGAGTCCTGGTGGATCTTACCTTCAAGGTGTTTCCACAACCACGTAGCTACGTCACCCTGGAGCTCCAGCTCCCCAGCTTGGCAGACGCTTTGGAGAGCCTGTCACGGCTCAAGTCCGGCAGCTTCGACCTGGAGGCGCTCGATCTGCAACCCCCGGGTAGACTCTGGATTCGCCTGGGCGGTAGCACCGGAGCGCTCGCGCAGCGCCTGGATCGCCTCAGAAACCTGCTGGGAGCCGGGGAGGCCAGGACGGATGAGGCTGAATCGTCGCTTTGGGAGAGGACGGCCAACTTTGAGTGGGCCCCGGCCGGTTCGTTTCGGGTGAAGATTCCCGTTACCGAGGACCATATTCTTCCGCTGGAGGAACGTCTATCGCTAACCTCCTGCCCGCGAAGGTATTGTGCCGCTGGAAATCTGCTTTGGCTCGCCTGGCCTGAGACACTACAGCCTCTTGACGACATTCTGAAGTCACTCGACCTCGGCGGTCTGGTTCTTGATGGTCCGACGCAGACGCCGTTTATCGGTAGGCACGAGCGTTTCTCGCTGGTGCAGAGAGTGAAACGGGCGCTGGATCCCCAGGGCCGATTCCCGGATTACTAGATGAGGCACGAAATTCCCAGCGAGGACTTTGCACCCTACGGCGAGACCATGGGCCACGAGGTGAAGGCCTGCGTCCACTGTGGGTTCTGCCTTCCCGTATGCCCGACCTACAAGGTCCTGCGCGAGGAGATGGATTCCCCACGGGGCCGCATTGTCCTGATGAAGGAGGTGCTGGAGGGGAATCTGAATCTGGAAGAGGCGATTCCCTATGTGGACAAATGTCTGGGCTGCCTGGCATGCGTCACGGCCTGCCCATCCGGGGTCCAGTACGGGGAGCTGCTCAACCCTTTTCGGGCTTACGCGGAGAAGCAGCGTAAGCGGGACCCGTTGAGTCGGCTGACTCGCTTCATGCTGGGTCATGTCCTTCCCTACCCCAAGCGCTTCGGCGCAGCCGCTGCTCTGGGCCGACTGGCTCAGCCTTTTCGACCTCTGTTCCCTGCGGCGCTGAAGACGATGGTCGATCTGCTTCCCCCAAAGCTGCCCTCGGCCGATCCTCTCCCTTCACTCTTTCCCGCCAAGGGAGAGCGACGCGCCCGGGTGGCTCTGCTGACGGGGTGCGCCCAGCAGGTCCTGGCACCGCAGATCAACTGGGCTACGCTGAGGGTCCTGAGCGAAAATGGTGTGGAGGTGGTGCTTCCCGACGACCAGGGCTGTTGTGGAGCTCTGGCGATGCACGGAGGAGAGGCCGATCAGGCACGCGCTCTGGCAGCTCGCAATTTCGAGAGCTTCCCCAAAGATGTGGATGCCATTCTCACCAACGCCGCCGGCTGCGGTTCGGGGATGAAGGAGTACCCGCTGCTCTTCAAGGATCACTCTAAAGAAGAGGAGGCCCGTCGCTTCGCCGATCGGGTCCAGGACGTGAGCGTCTTCCTGAGCGAGCTGGGGTCGAAGGGCCCTCCGCCATTACCTGCAGCCGAGCAGGTTGCCTACCACGATGCCTGTCACCTGGCACACGCTCAAGGAGTCCGTCAAGAACCAAGAAAGCTGCTCGAAAGCATCCCCAACCTGACGCTGCTCGAGATACCCGATGGGGAGACCTGTTGCGGATCCGCCGGCACCTACAATCTGGAACAGCCCGAGATCGCCCGCAGCCTGGGCGAGCGGAAAGCGGACGCCATCCTGGAGACCAAGCCCGATTCGGTGGCAGCCGGCAACGTCGGCTGCATCATCCAGATCCGAAAATATCTGGAAAGCCAGGGTGAATCAATTCCAGTCCTGCACACGCTGGAGGTGTTGGACCGCGCCTATTCGAATCTGCAGACGTAGTTATTGAAAGCCGCGTTCCATCGAAAGCCGCGTTCCAATGACACACCCTGCCTTCCGGAGTCTTCACATCGTTCGGCCTTCCTACAGAGGCTACAGCCAATCCCCAACGCTGAAGGCGTTATTGCGCGTAGCCCAGGGTTGCAATGCGAAGCGAGCTACCCTGGGTTCACGTTCTGCCGGCCCTGTTGTACGCTGTAAGCGTTGTTGCCAACACGTTTGTCGGTCGGCAACAGCCTCGGTAAGACCGAGCGTTTCGCGTCTACGTTGGACTCAGGCCCACACATACCGTTCGTCATACTTGATCTCGTATTTCTTCAGAAAAATCCTGAACTCATCCTGGAAGCTAAGCTTCCGATGGCGCGCTTCCTGCTCGGTGATGTACCTGTAGGTTGCATCAATCTGCGCCTGTGAGATCGAAAAGGCACCGTAGCCTCTCTGCCATGCAAACGAACCGTAGTTTCTGCCCAGTTCCTCTTTGATCCACCCAGAAGAGGCTCGCTTCACCTCCTTGACCAGGGCCGCTTGGCTCACTGAGCGTCCAAGCGAAGCGAGCAGATGGATATGGTCTGCGGTACCTCCGACGATGATGGGGGGACAGGACTGTTCTCTTGAGATCCCCCCAATGAATTCGTGGGTCCTGGAACGATGGCTCTTGTCCATCAGGGACGGCATGCGGCCCTTCGTCGAGAAAATTACATGTACCAGCACTTTAGATAGGGACTGTGGCATATACGAATATAACGATTGGGATGGATCTTACGTTAAGGCAATTACCCTCATGGGTCGGAAAAGACCGGCAACCTGTTGGCAATAACGCTTTCAGCGTAGAAAAAGACTGGGACGACTCAAACCCATGGTAGCTCGCTTCGCATTGCAACCCTGGGCTACGCGCAACAACGCTTTCAGCGTAAGAAAGGGAAGACGCACACTGCGAGGGACAGTTCAGGATCAGTCTCAGCGTAAGAAAGGGGAACCGCACACCGGGAAGGACAGGCAGCGATCAGCCTCAGCGTGAGAAGCGAGAGGTACTCACCGTGGGAGGACTGCGAGTTGGGTCAAAAACCAGAACCCTAGGACTCGACTTCGACGCCTTTCCAGAACGCGACATAGTCCTGGATCTGGGTGGCGCCTTCCTTGGGTTGGGGATAGTACCAGGCGGCGTCCTTGTTGACTTCATCCCCTACGACGATGTCGTAGTAGCTGGCGAGGCCCTTCCAGGGGCAAGTGGAGTGGTATTCGCTCTCCTGTAGGTACTCACGCTTCACTGAATCGGGGGGGAAGTAGTGGTTCCCTTCCACGATCTCGGAGCTGTCACTTTCGGCTAGTACGGTCCCGTTCCATGTCGCCTTTGCCATTCTTGGACTCCTTGCTGGATTCGGATTGTCGTGACTCAGCGGTCGCGTTCAGACGGACGTCCGTCTGGCTGATTCTACTTCAGGAGTGGGTCGAGGGGAAAGGAGGGGGGGTGGAAGACCAGGAGGTCCGCCGAAGCGGACCTCCTGGGTTGGTGTACCAACTAGTGCAACTAGAACGAGAACCGGAACCCGAGCTGGATCTGGCGTGCGGTGGCTGCTCCAGTCACCCTGCCGAAGCTGGAGGATGCAGCGTTTCCATTCGGTGCACTGAAGACAGCGTGGTTGAAGGCGTTGAACATGTCCACGCGGAAGTCGAAGGACTTCTCTTCGCCGAACTCAAACACCTTGTGCAGCGAGATGTCAAACAGGGGAACTCCGTCGTACCGCAGGGGGTACGGTGCCGCATTGCCCAGCGCTCGTCGCGCGGACTCGTGGCAGAAGGATTCCCCGGCCGAACAGAGGCTGCTGTCCTGGACCCGCAGACCCGTGTTGGGGTCTACCACACCTGGTGCGATAAAGGCGTCGGTGTCAAACCAACGCGCGACCGAGGCCGCGTTTCCCAGATCGCCGTCTGCGATTCGATCCACATACGTCCTGGAACGGGATCCCTGGTTCCACAGGTCGGTCCCGTAGTTCACTCTGAAAGGAGCCCCCGAGGTCAGAGTGATGATGGTGGTGGCCTCCCAGCCGCCCAGCATCGTCTTCTCCATCCCGTCCGAATTGCGGAAGAAGGGCAGCTCATAGATGGTGGAGTTGTAGAACGTGTTCTGACGATCCGACTGCATCGGCGCCTTCAGCGTGTGACGCTCGAAGGCACGCGATCCACTCCAGTCACCCCAGGCTCCGTTGTAGTTCAGAGCCATCGCCTTGGACCAGGTATAGCCCGAGGACATGGCCAGACCGTCCGCGAAGCGGCGTTCCAGCTTGACCTGCAACGAGTCGTAGTGGGTGCCGCCGTGAGGCCGCAGCATGACGTTGATCACCGACTGCGGGTAGGGACGGCGAGCGCGCTGACCGCTCCACTCACGATCGGCCGTGTCGCCTGGAACCCAGGCACGCGGACCGGCCGTGATGGGGTCGTTCGTCAACGTCGCGGTGCCGCCGCCAATCAGCGGGGCCACATAACCTTCCGGCAGGGCCGTGCCAAAGGGGCTGATCTCACGAATGTGACGTCCCTGATTTCCAACATAGGCGACTTCCAGCTTCGTCGCCTGGAAGATCTCATGCTGGATCGACAGATTGTAGGAGTACACCTGACCTTCCTGCCAGTCCAACTCGGAGTGGTAACAGGTCTGGTATTCGTTGCTCTGTGCCTGCGTGGGGAGGCTAAGCCGCTGGCCGGCGATGACCGTCGGCGTCTCGGCGCCCCGCTCCGTGATGTTGGAGATCTGGCCCTGGGACGGCCTCATGATGCGGGCCCTCAGGATGCCGAACTCCTGATCGTAGGTCAGGCCGGCGCCCATACGAAGGACCGTCTTGTTGTTGCCAAACATCCTCCAGGCAAAGCCGATTCGAGGTGCGAAGTAGCTCCACTTGGGATCGTGGCAGCCCCGGGTCTTCAGGTTTTCAAAAGGAAGGGCTGTCGGCACCGGGCTGTTCCAGAGGGCGCTATCAAATCCCACGGGCGCCGTCTGCGCCATATCGATTCGTTGGTTTGGCGCATAGCGCTTGGCACAGTAGTAGTAATCTTCCTTAAACTCTCCGCCCGGGTTTCCCTCGTAGTAGGGAGGCAATGGCTGCTCCCACCTCAAGCCCAGATACGCCGTCAAGTTCGGTCCCACCTTCCAGTCATCCTGGATGAACCAATTGTAGTGCGACTGGTTGAAGTGGCCCGTGTTCTCCGCTTTGCCCAGGACGTTTCCAGACACGCCCGAGGGAAGGCCCAGCATGAAGTCGGCCCAGCCTTCACCTTCGGTGGCGCCGGCGATACTGCCGTCCAGGTTTCGGATGATCTGCCCGCTACTAAACCCGTCGAAGGTGTCGCCACCAGATCCATAGGACGGGATCCAGCGATAGTTCACGTCCAGGTTCCGGGTGTGCTCAATCCCGAACTTCAAGTAGTGGTCACCCCTTCTCCAGGAAGCGGTGTACTTGTAGCCCATTCCCCAGTCGGAGAGCGGGGAATGGGTGGACCCCCCCCAACCGGTGTAGCCGGTCGGTCTGATGCGTGGCATGTTGGCGCCGCCGCGGGTGCCGTCGGCAAAGTAGCTTTCCCAATTGGGGCCGTCGTCATAGCCCAGTTCCCGCGGCCAGTTCGTGTCGTCCAAGGGGGTAGAGATCAACCAGGTGAACTCCCAGATGGAAGCCGTGAACTCGGTGACCAGGTTGGACCCGATCGGGTTCACCCAGCCGATGCCCGTCTGCCAGCCTCGGGACCGATCCTGAAACTGACGGTGGACGCCACCAAGTTCGGAGCCCGGAACGCCGTAGCGGCCCGTGTGCGTGAACTGGGGTGAGCGCTGCCAGCTGAAGCGGGCAAACAGGGTGTCGTCGTTGGCGAAGTGGTGATCGCCGCGCATCGAGTACTTGTCGATGGTGCTGTTGGTCTCGTTGGCGTAGCCAAAGTTGTCGGACACCAGCCCCGCCTGGTTCGGAGTCGGGGGCGCCATCCGCGACATGATCGCCTGATACACCGCGCCTTGCATGCTCGACGGAATCTGGTTGTTGACGAAGGGCTGCCGCGCGCCGTCCACCACGTCAAACGGGTTGTACAGCTGGGGAATCACCCCCTTGGCACCGGAACCGGAGAAATCCCCTGCCACCATTGCCGCCGAGGGCACCGTTTGAAACGCCGTCCGCCTTGCATCGTCGTTGAAGCGCTCGTAGTGGGCGTGGAAGAAGGTCTTATCCTTGATAATCGGGCCACCCATCGACCCACCAAAGATGTTGTAGGTAATGGGAAGCTTGCTGGCGCCCGAAGCATTGTCGAAGAAGTTGGCAGCGTCAAAGGCCTCATCGCGGTAGTACAACCAACCATGCCCGTGGAACTCGTTGGATCCACTCTTGGACAACATGCTGATGACCGCGCCACCCACTCTGCCGTACTCGGCCGAGTAGTTGTTGGTGATGACCTTGAACTCCTGCACCGTCTCCGGGGTCGCCTGAACCGTCGGTCGCTGCGTGATGTAGCCCATGTTGTTGGATCCATCCAGCATGATCTGGTTCGAGTGCGAGTACAGACCATTAAAGGAAGGATAGCCACCGCCGTAGGCATACAGCGCGGTGTAACCAGTCTCCTGCCTCTCCTGCGTGCCGCCCGTGGTCAGGTAGGCCAACTTCACCAGGTCACGACCTCGAAGGGGAAGATCCAGGATCTTCTTTTCCTCGATTACCGAGGAAACCTCGGCCGTGTCGGTGTCGATGACGGTGGACTGACCGGTAACAGTGACCTGCTCGGCAATCTCACCCGGTGTCATGACGAAATCGATACGGGCCACCTGGGTCTGCGCCAAAATGACGCCCAGGGAGACCTGGGTCTTGAAGCCCGGAAGCTCCGCCTTCATGTCATAGGTGCCCGCAGGGACCTTGTCAATGATGAAATCCCCGCGATCGTTGCTGATCGCCATCCTGGGGACGTTGGTGGCCGTGTTGGTCGCCGTGACCTCCACGCCCGGGACGACCGCATCGGTCTGGTCCTTGACCGTTCCGACTAGACGTCCAGAAGAAGCAGCCTGTCCGTACGCTACCGGCGGGGTCAGAAGAACGACAGTTAATACCGCCAATCCTCCGACTAGCCACGCGTACTTGAATTTGCTGTGACTCATTTGCTCTTACCTCCTGTTGTTGCTATTGCTACTGACCCGGTGTACTAAAACACCCTTTGTCGCTAATCCAACGCAAAAAGGCGGGTCATCCGGTAAATGGGGAGGTGGGGACGTGGTTGGCACCTTCCGGATCCCAAATCTGCTCCCCGTTCGCTTGTCCATATAGTCGGCTGCAGTAGCAGAGGCCGTGGGAACTGTGGAAAACTCCGAGCGACATCGAACCGGGCCAGCAAGCCCGTGATACGGAGTTTTCCAAGCGCTGTGCGAACGGTGGAAAAACAACTGCGAGCACTTGCCAGTTCTCCTCCAGAACTACTTGTTTTTCCACGGTTTGCATAGTGCGGCAGTTTCCATGGCCTACCTTTGACTGGCGGCACCTCCCCATTTACCGGATGAACCAAAAAGGCTTTGTACACAACCCTACTCAAATCGTCAAGAGAAAAATTGACCAAGCCAACCTTCCCTTCCTGAAGAGGAGCAGTAGCGCCCCCTGCCCTAAACGGCAGTTGTTTGCTCGCCGAGTATACAGCAACATCTGTGCCACCCGTGTGGGCGGCGTTGACAAACCACTGCTTTGGTGGGAATTAGAGAATTTCAGTCTGGTCTGATAGATTACAATCTGTTCAAGAAATTGAAGTCTAAAGCGGTCGGAGTCCAGAAAATTGGATGTCCCAGACGAATGAGTCATTGTTCGAAATGTGACAACCGAAGGGGACGTCCAGAAGCCAGACTTCAGGGTGTCGCTCCCTGGGCCTCCTCACGCTCTCGATACGGCTTACCCTTCCGGAAAAGCGCCAGCCTGGCCCGTATGCCCTGTGCCAGGGATTGACCCGCCCGGACGGCCGAGGCCTGCTTGAGTGCGGCCTGCGCGACCTGCTGGGCCTGGTCAAACCTGCCCGCTGAGGCATAGGCCGCCGCCAGGGTGTCCAGGACCAGGGGACTCCGGTGCTGCGTCAGCTCCGCTGCCCTCTGCGCCAGTTGGATCGCCTCGCTTTCCTGCCGCACCCTGGCATCGGGATGTGTTGCCAGAATCCAAGCAATCTCCCGGAGGGGAGCAGGTCGATCCGGCTCCCGCCTTGAGGCTTCACGGAAATGCCCAAGCGCCTCCTCACTCTGGCGGGTCATTGCCAGTGCCTTGCCCAGGCTGTGGTGGGCTTCCGCGGAGTCGGGGCGCAGCCTCACAGTTTGCCGAAAGTGGACAATCGCCTGCTCCAACCTTCCCTGTGACGCCAGGGCCTTACCCAGGTTGGTTTGGGCCTCGACACTCCGGGGATCAAGCTGGGCGGCCTGTCGAAAGTGTGAGACAGCCCTATCCAACTTCCCTCGCAGCGCCAGGACGCTCCCCAGATTGTTGTGCATTTCAACCGAACCAGGGTCGGACTCCAGAGCCTGACCAAAATGCGAGGCGGCCTCATCGAATTGACCCAAGTCGGCCAGGGCCCCGCCCAGGTTGGTATGGGCCTCGAGGGAACCGGGATCGAAGCGTAAGGCCTGGCGAAAGTGTCGAATCGCCTCACGCGATTCTCCCTGGGACTGCAGCACAACTCCCAGATTGTTGTGAGCCCTCACGTGATCCGCTTTTAGTGCGAGCGCTTTGCGATAGAAGGCAATGGCTCTATTCTTTTCGCCTTTCTGATCAAAGACGTTGCCCAGATTGAAATAGCTCGCCCACGGATTCGGCTGAAGCTGGGCCGACTTCTGCCAGTGGTCAGCGGCCTTGTCCAGGTTGCCCAGGCGCAGATACCGCTGCGCCAGGGTGTCGTGAAGGTCAGGATCGTCGGGATCGGCCCTGAGCATCTTTTCGTAGCCTCCGATGATCTCGAGAAGATCCACGTTAGCGAAATCCCGCTCCAGCGTCGGCAGATCGCGGGCCAGCACCTGGACCCAGAGATCTCCCATCTCGTCCGAGGACTGAGGCCCATACACGACGCGACGCGGTGGGTTGTGGGGATTGCGGATATTCTCGGAGGAGTTGTCATAGGTGAATTCCATTGACAGGGTGGTTCCCTGGGGCAACAGGATCGGAGTGCGGTAGCGGTATTCGTCCTGCCAATCGAAGTTCCAATTCTTGATATGGACGAGCCACTGCTTGCTGCCATCGGGAAGGGTGGCAAACCCCTTCATCTCCCTTGCCAGGTAGTGGGCATGAGGATAGACACCCATCACCTCCACATCCACCGGGAGTCGGTACTCTTTCGTGATCTTGTAGTCGCTCTTCCCAGCCGGTATGTCGATCACAGTGGATCCAACCCTGACCATGGTCGGGATTCTGGTAGGAGGCTCGTCGGCGAAATAGAGTGCGAGGGAAGACCGGATCGGCTCGGGCTTGCCACTGGGCAGCAGGTGGAGTTGGATGACGACGTCCATCTCGGGATCCAAGCGCCAGGCCATGTCGTCGGGGCCTAGAAAGGGAGACTTACCAGGAGTCCAACCGACGAAGGTCCCACCGGGACTACGCGCCTCCGCATAGAGCATCCCGTCATAACCCGGTTCGGGATCCTGACGATCAAGACGACGTGAGGTCTGGGTCTCATCAACCAGAATGACGGTGTGATGTACGATTCGAGCGTTGCCGGGTCGGAACTCCCAGCCCCGCACATAACGAGTCTGGGACACCGGACTGGGAATTACAAAATTTCGAAACACATCCCCCGGGTCTGCGGGAAGTGTGTAGGGCTCGACCATCTCAACGACCAGGTCGGGCTCGCCCAGCTGCCAACCTTCAGTCCATTGCGGAGCAGTAGGAAGGTCCGGGGGATCCCCCTCCGGGGCCCCATCATCCACCCATTGCTGGAAGAGACCCACGTCGCGGACGCTAAGCCTTCGAGATCCTACGAACCCAGGCTGAACCGGCTCCGGAAGCCAGGGCGGCATAAAGCGACTCTGGGTTACCACGGCGATCTGTTGTGCCCGCTTTTGGACCTCCTCGTAGGTCAGCAGATCGAAGGGGCCTGGCTGTCCAGGCCGATGGCAGCCGGAACAATGCTGAAACACGATCGGCGCGATGTCCCGGTTGAAGGTAACGGGGCCGGAAACACGATCGGAATCCGTGGAAGAGTCGGATCCCTGACATCCGATCCAGGAGAGGAGGGCGAGCATCGGGATTCCACACAGGAGGGCCTTTCGGAGGGAAGATCGGAACAGGCTCGGCATCGCCTATATAGTACCTAAATTGAGCGATTGATGGGCCTAGGGATGTCACATCTTTGAGTTAAGATGTTGCTGGGCTAGGAGTTAGCGGTAGATGGGCTACCGAAAAGCTCCTAACCCAGAAGGTAAAACAACTGTGAGCCACTATAGCACCCTTCCCCGTCATTCTGAGGCGTCTGTTTCCCGAAGGATAGACGACGTGCAACCCACCTCGGAGACCTTGACCGGACGCGCCGGGCTGAGCCTGTTTGTCCGCTATGTGCGGAGCTTGGGTCTGGACCCTGATCTGGATCGGCTGTTTGGCTCCTTGCGCAAAAGCCGCAAAGGACAGCCGGTGACGGAGATCTTCAAACAGCTGTGGTGCTTCTTCCTAGACGGATCGAGTCGCCATTTGGTGTCCTTCGAAGCCTTGAAGGAGGATCCGGGCTATGGAGCAGCGATCGAGACGAAGCCCGAGGCCTTGCTGTCCTCTCACGCGGTCAAGCGCTTTTTCGGCCGCTTTTCCATGTGGCGCATCTGGCTCTTTCGCCGACTCCTGCAGCAGCTGTTCCTGTGGCGGCTGCGATTGCAACAGCCGCCCCTGATTCTGCTGGGGATGGATACCATGGTGATGGACAACGACGAGGCCCCCCAGCGCCACGGCGTGGCGCCGACCTACAAACGAGTCAAAGGGTTTCAGCCGCTTCAGGTCACCTGGGGCCGCTTGCTCATCGATGCCGTCTTTCGGGGAGGAGACAAGCACTCCAACCACGCCGACACGGCCCCGAAGACCCTGAGTCATCTGATCCGGAAGATTCGCCGAAAGTACCGCTCCGAGGTACCCATCATCGTGCGCCTGGACAGCGGCTTTTTCGATCAGAAGCTGCTGAAGGTCTTGGAAGAACTCCAGGTCGGCTACATCGTCGCCGGCAAGCTCTATGGCGATGTGCAACAGTACATCTTGCAGCTGGAGGAAACGGCCTGGGGAGTCTCTCGCAACGGCGATCAGGAGTGGCACTATGTGGAACTGGGAAACCGGCGGGGTAGCTGGGAGAAGTTCCGCCGGGCCCTGTTCTGCCGACCGGCTTATGAGGATCAGCAGCGCCTTTTGGCCTTTGCCCGTCCCGATCAGATCCTGTACACCAATCTCGGTTGCGGCTCCGCCGTGGACGAGCAGCTCCAGCAAGCGGGGCTCGAGCGTTGGCTTCAAGCCGAGGCGATCCTGCAAGGCTATCAGGGACGGGGAGCCGATGAGTTAGTGCATCGAGCCCTGAAGGACTTTACCTCACAGACTCTTCCGTTTAAACGCTTTGCTGCCAACGCGGCCTATTACTACACGTTGCTGGTGGCCTTTTTCCTTTACGAGTGTTTCAAGGAAGATGTGTGCCAGCCGGTGGTGCCGCTCAACTGCTACCCCACGACCTTACGTCGGCGGATCATCGACGTGGCGGGGAAAATCGTCCGCCATGCCGGCCAGATCCTGCTGAAAGTAACGGCCGCCACCTGGAAGCAGCTTCAAATCGACCGGCTCTGGCGCAAGAGCGCCCACCCGCCGCCTTTCGCCTGGGTCTAAATCTCAAAAAACCAAAGCCTCCTTCCAGCCTCAGGGCCCCCGTGTGCCCGCTATCGCCTCGGCTCAGGGTCGCTGCTCCCTTTCGCGAGGGAAAATCGCCACCCTCCACCCTTCTGAACTCACCCGGAACCCTCTGCCGTCGGAACTCGCATCTGTGCGACCTTCATTTTCGCTAAAATGAGTAGAATCGCTCAATTTAGGTAGTAATAGATAACCCTTATATGCAGTTATATGCAGTGGGGTGGAATCAAGATGCCTCTGCCTTTTCCCCAACCCGCTATTCTAAGCTGAAGCTTCATCTGGTTCCGGCGGTTGGCGGACGTGGATTCGGTCTCCAGGCCGAAGTCTTCCACTTTCGAGCCTCTTGGCTCGAAGCACGGCGGCCTGGAGACCGCCGCCACGTCCCTCGACTGAAGTTTCTTTCCTGTACGATCCGACGGAGGAGCACCCTAACCCGAGACGGTGGCTGCTTCTTCCTGCTCCTGACTAATTCCGCCATCGGATCGCTCCAGGCGAAGCATCAAGAAGCCCCCTAGGGCGGCCAACATCGCGGAGATCGCAAATACCCAGGGACCCAATTGCATCGAGCTGAAGAGCCAGGCGCCCACCAGCGGTGCGATCAAAGCCCGGACGCCGGTCGAGGCCATGTGGAAGCTGTTATAGAGGGAAACGTGTTCGGCGCGCGCGAAGTACAGATTTCCGGTGGTCCAGTTGATGTGATTACCGCTGGTCGTGATTCCCTGCATCAGGCTTCCAATCAAGAAGGGCCACAACTGCAACGTCACGCCTCCATAGCAATACAATGTATAAGTGGCAACCATCAAGGAGCTGAAGACGGCGCGGGCTCTCATCGGGCTCACCCGATCCAGATAGCGTCCCCAGAAAGGGGCCGAGATAGGCTGCAAGATAAAAGGGAAGATCGCAACGACGGCACCAAGCGCCCACACTGGAGCGTCGATACTTTCCCGCATCACCTCTGCCACCAGGGCCATGGACATGAAGTTCCCGAATCCGGCGGAAAAAAAGGCCCTCTGATATCGGAGAAAGCGCGGGTTCGCAGAAAGAGCAGCCAGCACTTGAGAAAAACTGGCTCTGGGGGTGCCACTCTGCCGGGTCAGAACTTGCGCCGAGCGGGGGATGGGGATCTTCCCGTAGAACCAGGCCGAGGCCATCATCAGGATCCCGACCAGCGCGTAGAGGATCCCGTGGCGGGAATCGAAGGCCCCAATCAGCCAGGTGCCCAGCAGCGTCGCCGCGCTACCCGACACGACACCAATACCCTTCATGAAACCTACCGCCAGCGAGCGATGACTGGGAGGATAGAGAACACGATACAAACCCATTTCGGTCAATCGCGTCGGAGCCCCTATCAGAAACGCCATCACCATGAGAAGAACAAACGAGCTGGGACCGGAAACAAATGCCACGGCCACCAGGCTGAATCCAGCACCTATGTTAGGCCACACGACCAGCCGGCGAAGTCCTATTCTCCGGCCCAGTCGAGCCCAGACCGGCGCCACCAGACCCGCCAGCCCCCAGAGGGAACCGATCGCTGCCAGGTGCCACAGCTCGCCTCCCAGCTCCGTCTTGAGCACGACCCAGCTAAAGGGCCAAAGCGCGATGAAGCATCCCCGGCCGATGCTGTAGAAGCTCTCATAGAGAAAGGCAGGACGGCTCCGATAGGGAACCAACTGAAGGTACCGACGCAACATTCTGGAAACCCAAGATACACCGGATCAAAATCAAATCCCAATAGAGAAGCAAGTACCAAGATACAAGAAACAAGATACAAACAAATCTCAAATCCCCAATTCCAAATCACAAACCTGCATCGAGTGGACCACGCAGCCGTGTCCCGCCGTGAGGGATCGGATTCTGCCACCTGTTTTGTACCTTGGAATTTGGAATTCGGAACTTGTTTGTATCTTGTATCTTGGGATTTGCTTCCTAGCTTGTATCTTGTATCTTTGGTTCCGTCATGAAGAAACTGCTTCTGGGCCTGGTGCTGCTGGGGATACTGCTCGGTTGGACCTCTCACAAGAAAGTCCAACACCAAGTGGTTGCTCCTCCCAACTCGAGTCTGGCGGGTTTGCCTTTCAGTCCCGGGATTCTCGCGGATGACTTTCTGTTTCTATCCGGTTCCCTGGGGAACGTGCCGGGTACCACCGACATCAAAGGCGGCATCGAAGCTCAGACACGACAAACCCTGGATAATCTGGATCGTGTGCTCGAGGCGGCAGGATTGGATTTCTCCTCCGTGGTCAATGCCAATGTCTACCTTTCGGACGCCCGCCACTTTGCCGGGATGAATCGGGTCTTCCGCGAGTATTTCCCCAAGGATCCTCCCGCCCGTGCCACGGTAGAAGGAGGCATCGTCTTTCCCCAGGCACTGGTCGAAATCGCCTTCGTGGCTGCCCGGAAGGGCGTAGAAAAGGAGATCGTGCTTCCGGATGGGTGGAAACAGCCCGGCTCCCCCTTCAGTTGGGGAGTCCTTGCAGGCGACACGCTGTTCGTCTCGGGCATGATCAGCATCGATCCGGCTACGGGTCGTCTGCTTGCAGGAGATACGGCCGATCAAACCAAGTCGACAATGGAGGGCATCGGAAAGATCCTGCAGGCGGCCGGGATGGACTACTCGAACGTCGTCTCTTCGCGGGTCTACCTCAACGACTCGCGTAACTTCGCAGCGATGAACGAAGCCTACCGTCCCTTCTTTGCCAAGAACCCACCCGCTCGGGCTACGGTCGAAGCTCGACTGATGAACGTGGATTGGCAGATCGAGATCCAGTGTGTTGCCGAGAGAGCACCCAAACGAGTAGTAGCGGTTCCGGGTGCACCCCGCTCCAAAAGCCCGTTTTCGCCGGGCATCCAGGCCGGCCGGCATCTCTATCTGGCTGGCATGGTGGGAAAGGGACCCGAGGGCTGGGCAGGAGACATCCGCTCCCAGGTCCGCCAGACCCTGGAGAATCTTCGAGCAACCCTGTCTCAGGAAGGTCTGGACTTCCGCCACGTGGTAGAGGCCAACGTCTATCTGGCGGACGCTCGTCACTACGCTGCCATGAACGAAGTGTACCGCGAACTTCTACCTGCTCCTCCACCAGCCCGGAGCACGGTCGCGACTCGGCTGATGGCTCCGGAGGCGCTGGTAGAGATCATGATGGTGGCACACTCACCCGATCTTGGGCGGTAGTTCTGAGAGGAGGAAAAGTGAAGGATAGCAATCCCATCTCTCGCCGCCGGGCACTGGCCGCTACGGTTGGACTAGGCGCCGTCGCCTTGCCGCTGCGGGCTCTGGGTGGCCAAGACGAAAAGGGCACCAAGAGCGGCGCCGCTCCCACGCTTCGGCCTCGAAATATGCGCGTCTCCCTGGCCGCCTATTCCGTGCGAGACGCGTTGAACTCGGGTCAGATCGACCTCTTCGATCTGACCGACTGGTGCGGCTCCCTGAATCTGTCTGGGATAGAGCTCACCTCCTACTATTTCAAGAAGGGCTTCGACCGGAAGTATCTGCAGCAATTACGGCAGCGCGCCTTCCGACAAGGCATTACCGTGAGCGGCACCGCGATCGGCAACAATTTCTGCCTGCCTCCCGGGAAGGAGAGGGCCAAGGAAGTGGCTCAGGCCAAACAGTGGATCGACCATGCCGCCGACCTTTTCGCTCCCCACATTCGCATTTTTGCCGGATCGCTCCCGGAGGGGGTCGAAAAAGAGACAGGCATCCAGTGGGTAGCGGACTCCATCAAGGAAGTACTGGAGAAAGCCTCCGAGAGAGGCGTCATGCTGGGCCTGGAAAACCACGGTGGAATCACTGCTCGCGCCGCCGACCATCTAGCTATTTGCGATGCGGTGGGAGAACACCCCTGGTTCGGTATCAATCTCGACACGGGAAACTATCGAACCGACCCCTACGACGAACTGGCTCTGGCCGCTCCCCGGGCCGTCAATGTCCAGGTCAAGGTCGAGGTTTATAAGGGGGAAGAAAAGGTCCCAACCGACCTGGAACGCCTCAGAGACATTCTGATCAAGGCAAACTACAAAGGTTGGGTCGCGCTCGAATACGAAGCCGCCGAGGATGCCCAGGTTGCCATCCCCAGGCATGTCGCCCGGTTGAAGGTGTTGTTCGAAAGCTAGGCCATCGAAGAAAATCCCAAGGTGCAAGATACGAGCTACAGACAAAATACAAACAAGTTCCAAACACCGAGCACCGTATGACCAACGCGACTCTTCGACTGGGACTGATAGGACTGGGACGCCTTGGAGCGACCTACGCCCGCATCCTGGCGGGACTTCGCACCCCGTTCGAGCTGGTAGCCCTGGCCGACACCCATTCGGGAAGAGCGGATCAAATGGCAACCCAGCTGAAAATTTCCCGATCCTACGACACCCCTTCCCAGCTGCTGGATGACGGGGACGTCGACGCGGTCATAATCGTTACGCCCACCCACACCCACCGGGCCCTGGTGGAGGAGGCAGCGGCTCGCGGCAGGGCCGTCTTTTGTGAAAAACCGGTCTCCATCTCGCTGGAAGATGCGTTGGCCGTCAAGCGATCCGTCGAGACAAGCGGCATCTATTTCCAGTTGGGTTTCATGCGCCGTTTCGACGCCGGGCATGCGGTCGCCAAGAAGAAGATCGATGAAGGTGTGATCGGCACCCCCGTCCTGTGCAAGAGTTCCTCTCGGGATCCCTATCCACCCCCTTTGGATTTCCTGGACCTGGAGAAGAGCGGCGGAACCGTCATCGATATGGGAATGCACGATTTTGATGCGGCCCGCTGGTTCATGGGTGACGTCAAACAGGTGAGCACTGTGGGCGGAGCCCTGGTTCACCCGGAATTTGAAAAGACGGGGGATGTGGACAATGCCATCGTCAGCCTGACCTTCGAAGCCGGAGGTCTGGGCGTAGTGGATCTGAGCCGAACGGGGATCTACGGCTATGATGTGTCCACCGAGATTCTGGGCACCGAGGGCACGCTGCGCATCGGGTACTTGAGAGAAACTCCACTGCTGGTGCTAACCGAGAACCAGGTCAGTCACGACACGGTTCCCTACTTCCCTGAACGCTTCAAGGGCGCCTACGAGGCGCAACTGCATCGTTTCGCAGAGAATGTGCTGACCGGAAAGCCCTCACCGGTCACAGTGGAAGATGGCATCGAGGCGCTGCGGATCGGTGTGGCGGCCACCCAGGCTCTGCACACTGGGCAGACCGTGCAAGTGGCATCCATCCGCTAGCGACTATAAAAGGCTTTATAACGTTAAAACGCCGATTGGCTAGTCCGCTCTTTGGTGCTTGCGATTTGTCTGTATCTTGGGATCTATTCACTAAACGCAGCATCGAAAGCCGCCTCGGAGCGCTTGAAGTCGATCTGCTTTGTGTAGGCCGCTGATTCGGTTGCTCCGTGTTCCCGATCCATTCCCGCGTCTTCCCATTCCACCGAGAGCGGGCCCTCGTATCCGACCTCGTTGAGGGCGCGGATTATCTCTTCGAAGCGGACCCCACCTCGGCCGAGGGAACGGAAATCCCAGTAACGGTCTGGGTGCCCGAAGGGCAGATGGCCTCCAAAAACGCCCGCCCGGCAAGGTTCAGAGGACCAATAGACGTCCTTCATGTGGACGTGGAAGATACGGTCAGAAAAAATACGGATAAACCCCACATAGTCGACGCCCTGGTATCCCAGATGGCTGGGATCGTAGTTGAATCCGAATGCAGGGTGAGCGTCCAAGGCTTCGAGCGCACGTTGGCTACTCGAGATGTCGAATGCAATCTCGGTGGGGTGCACTTCCAGTGCGAAACGAATTCCGGCTTCCTGGAAAGTGTCGAGAATGGGCAGCCAGCGATCGGCGAAGTCCTGATAGCCTTCATCAATGAACTTGGGATCAGTGGGGGGAAAGGAATAGAGGAGATGCCAGATGCTGCTTCCGCTGAAGCCGTTCACTACCTTGACTCCCAAGCGGGAAGCGGCCCGGGCCGTATTTTTCATCTCTTCGGCGGCACGTTGGCGGACACCCTCGGGATCCCCGTCTCCCCACACGTGCGCAGGGAGGATGGCCTGGTGCCGGGAATCAATGTTGTCGCAGATGGCTTGTCCGACTAGATGATTGCTGATGGCAAGGCACTTCAAGCCGTGTTGATTCAGCAGGTCCCTGCGCCCCTGACAATAGTCCTCTTCCTGCAGCGCCCTGGTGACATCGAAATGGTCTCCCCAGCAGGCCAACTCCAGTCCATCGTAGCCGAACTCCTTGGCCTTGGCGCACATCGTCTTGAAGTCGAGATCCGCCCACTGTCCGGTAAAAAGGGTAACGGGTCTTGCCATGGCTCCTCCGGACCAGGAGGATAGCATAGGCGGCTACTTCTCACCAATGTCTGATAGCCGACTGTGTCCGGCGGAACATCTTCATTTCGCGACGCAGGTCCATGTGGACCATCGAGGTCTCAGGTCGCGATGGTGGGAGAGGTGAAATCCTGGTTGTATGCGCCCTATAAGATGGTATAATCGCGAAGTGCGCTTGGCCGGTGCCAGGTGCTCGGGACAACCCCCGGGGACACTGAGAGCGAGGGTTGTCTTGCGGAATCGCTTCCTCCAAGGTGGTCACGCGCTAAAGCCTCACCTCAGATATAAGATAAGAAAGGATCCGTCATGACACTGCTTTTCGCGGCCATCTACGTTGCGGTTACAGTCCAGATTTCAAACTTGTGCACTACCATATACCTTCATCGATGTCTGACCCATAGTGGGGTGAAACTAAAACCGGTGGTTTCGGGTTTGATGCAATTCTGGCTCTGGTTCCACACCGGGATAAAGCCACGACAGTGGGCCGCAGTGCATCGGAAGCACCACCAGTTTTCAGATCAACACGGAGATCCCCACAGCCCCCTCCTGGAAGGCCTGTGGAAGGTCCTCCTTACCAACACCTACATGTATCAGAAGGAAGCAGGCAACGCGGAGACGGTCGCCCGATACACCAAGGACATTGAATCGACCTGGATAGAACGACATGTCACGCGCCACGGCAATATTGGAATCATCCTGGGTGTGGTTGCGGCGGTACTCCTGTTGGGACCGCTAGCGGGTATCCTTGCCTTTCTGGTTCAGGGTGCCCTCTACCTCATACTCAATGGGATGGTCAACGGTGCCTGCCATGTGATTGGCTATCGCAACTTCGACAACACCGCTACCAATATCCGATGGGTGGCACTATTGACGGCAGGAGAAGGACTACACAACAACCATCACCATTCACCGTCCTCGGGAAAGTTGAGCCTGCGGCCCAGTGAAATCGATCCGGCTTGGCCGGTGATCCGTCTCCTTCAGTTTCTGGGGCTAGCGGAGGCGAGAAACCTCTTGGAGAAGCTACCCTCGGATTCGCTGGCTCAGAGTCAAGACCAGCCCTCAGCGACCTAAGTACACTGGAACGTAAATACGGCAACGTTTGCAGATGGGGTTTGCGAGGCGAGATCAAGGCAGGAGGAGGAAGACGATGCTTGGCCATCTTCGACGACGACCAACGGGGTCGCTTCGACCAAACTGGAGAGATCGTCCGCAACCCCCATCTGCCCTACGGGTGGCGACGGGACGAGCCGATTTCGTTGTCGCGCCTTCTCCACTATGGCAAGGCATGGCGTTCGGCGACGCTTCGCGAACTCGACCCGTCCCGCTCGCCACAAACGTTGCCGGATTTACGTTCCAGTGTACTAAGGGCTCTGTCAAGAATAGCTTCGCAGAGTTGGCGCTCAGATTTGCGCCAGATTTGGTCGCGAACAATTGAGCGAAACCGCAGGTGTAGCCGGGCCTACTTTGAGGATTTCGCGATTGAGGAGCGGCCGAAGATGGTGTGAAGATGAAATGCCAGAATGTGAAGTTATTTTTGACAGAGCCCAAAGGACCGAATCGGCTGATAGTCTGTGACGCCGGAAAAAGGCCGAACCCATAGTCCAGCACCCATCGTTATCGGGGTGGCGGGCGGAACGGCTGCCGGTAAGAGCGCCGTAGTCCAGGAACTCGTAAGAGCAGTCGGCAGCGAGTCGGTCGCCGTGATCGAGCACGACTCCTATTACCGCGATCAGGGCACACTCTCACAGGAGCAGCGCCTCCAGCTGAATTACGATCATCCGGATGCGCTGGAAACTCCGTTGCTGATAGACCACCTGGGTCAACTTCTAAAGGGCTATCCGGTCGACGTTCCCACCTATTGCTTTTCCACTCACACGCGACTTCCGGCAACCCGGCAGGTCGACCCTCGACAGGTCATCGTGCTGGTGGGGGTGTTGATCCTGGTCGACCCGGAGCTGAGAGAGTTACTGGATATCCGGGCCTATGTTGATGCCGATGAGGACATCCGTCTGATCCGCCGCTTGCGGCGCGACATGGCCCAGCGCGATCGTTCGTTGGATTCGGTCATCAATCAGTACCTCGATAGCGTCAAACCCATGCATCGGGAATTTGTTGAACCGAGTAAACGCCACGCCCACCTGATCATTCCGGAGGGCGCAGAGAATCGAGTCGCCATCGATCTCCTGGTTTCCAAGGTTCAGTCCGTCCTGGCCGGATGAGTGTGGATCAACTCTCTTTGCCGGACATCCTGGCTAGCAGGAACTCTCTCTGATGCAGGCTGAAGGCAATTCCCTCGGGTCCCATCTCGTAAGGGATCTCCGAAGGGGAGTCCGCCCCCTCCAGGAGACGGGCCCGGTTCTCGTCCAGGAGCTGTAGACGCTCCGGCCTCAACTCAGCCACACTGCGTTTTGTGGGATCCAGGATCAGTGGCGTCCCCAGATCTGGGCTGGTGATGAGGAAAACTGCCGAATCGCCTGATTCGTAGACCTGACTTCCGGGAATCTCCTTGCCATCGGAGGTGAGTCGAAAGTTTGGACTCACGGTGAAAACCGCTTTCTCGCTGATGGATCCGAGCTCGACGGCGGCCTCCAGGAAGGGAAGGTCGGGGTTGCGTGCGACCCAGACTACCGTCCCCAGAGCGACGACAGCTGCGATCCCAACACGTGTTCTGGGAAGGCTACGACCTATCCCAGGACGGTGCCAGAAGGCCAGCAGTAGCGCCGGTAACAACAGCAGCAGATCCTGCCAGAAGGCCTCCGCAGGAGTCCGCTCGATGAGGCTCCCGAAACAGCCACAGTCTTCAGGATTACGCAGACCCTGAGCCACCAGCCAATAGTTCCGGCCGGTCAGGCCAAGAAAAAAGACGACCAGCAGGGAGGCTGGAACCAGGATCCAGAGATTGCGCATTCCCAGCAGCAGGGCCACCCCCAGCCCAGTCTCGATTGCCAGCGCGATCAGGGTCACCGTGGTCGCAGAGAACAGGAAGTCCAGACCCTCCATTTGGATCTGGTCTACCAGACCAGCTGGATCGAAGGCTTTGGCCCCTGCGGCTACAAGAAGAACCAAACCAAGAAAGATTCCGCCGATGGAAGCAACGAGCTGTTTGAGTGGCGACGAAGACTCCGTCATTTCTGGGGCTGACTCTTATCGAGACGTGACTTGGTAGTAGCGCTTACGGGAGGTCTCCTCTGGAAGAGCTCAAGCAGTCCAACTTTGAGTGTATCGCGTTTCGCTCCCTTATGCTTGCGTGGTACCATGCCGACGTGACGACGCGAACCGCGAGGGTAGCGATCCAGCTGCTGATATTGCTTGTGTTTACCTTTTCCTGGGGCTGCGGCGAAGAAGAGCCCGACCCCTTCGCCAGAGCGCAGAAGGTCGAGGGTTTCGCCAAGCTCGAGAAAAAGCTGGCCAAACTCGAACGGAATCAATACCAGGTCTGGGGAGTCGAAGACGATCACGGCGTGCTGAAGGTGAACGTCGTCTTGAAGCCTCCTACCCAGGATCCAGCCGAGGTCAAGAGGCTCACCCTGAACACTCTCTTCGACCTACAGACGATCGTAAGTACGGACATCAACCTCAGTGCCTGGGCCTACGCCGAGACGGAGGGCGAGCTGTTGGGAATGTCCTTCTACTCCGCTCTGACCGAACAATCCCACTTCAAGAGCGCCGCCGAGATATCAGCCACACCCGCTGTCGATTGATCTCCCCTACAGATAGCGCTTGGGGCATTTGGCGACCATTGTGTATTTCGGGTCTACCATGTTCCCCAGCCTCATCTGCCCGACCTGGCCCAGGAAATGGTAGGCTCTCATCCGGTCAAACCCGTAGTCGGAAACCATCCAATCGATCAGCTCCACCCAGGCAATGCGGGCGGCGGCTTCGAGCGGACGAGCGCTTCCGGCGACCATGATGAACTCATCGCTGACGATTCGCGGCCAGTTGATTTTGCTGTCTTTCTTGAGATCGAAGCTGACGATCACCCTGGCCGGAACCTCCAATGCGACTCCTGTGAGCTCACCGTCGCCCTGGCTGGCGTGGGCATCCCCGGTGAAGAAGTGCGCTCCTCGGACCAGGACGGGAAACAGGACCTCGTTGCCAGGCCGGGTCTCGACGCAATCCATGTTGCCGCCGTAGTAGTCGGGCGTCAGGGAGTTCACAGCCTCGATCTCCGGCGCAACTCCCATCGTTCCCAGGAACGGGTCGTACGGAATGACTCGGCGTTCATCAAAGCGGATCCCGTCCTCCTCGATCGGTAGGAAGAGCCACTGTTCTTCAAGCGGTTGTTGCAGTTTCGGGTCCAGCGGGGTCGAGGTCAAACCGCCGAAGTAAGGGATTGTGCCGGTAACAGCGTGGTCGCGGGTGGGGGTGATTTCGTGAATCTTGACGAGCAGCGTATCACCCGGTTCGGCACCGGAGACGACGATGGGACCGGTCTGAGGATTGAGGAATGGATAGGTACAGACATCGGCAAACTGCTTCACCTGGGGCGTCATCTTGTTCTCGAATGCGTCCAAGGTGTGGATGGCGACCGTTTCGCCTGGCTCGACCGTCGCAATCGGTGGGTGAAACGGCGAATAGGTGTAGCAATAGGGCCCGGTCTGATGGATCTCACGCATGCTCATCTCAACTCCTTGAGGTTGATTATTGATCAAGGGGATACGTCGAGCAAACAGCGCCGCGGTCCTTGAAGACGACCAGCCGGGCTCCTACAATCTCGAAACAGTAGATTCACCTAGAGAGGCGGGAAGGAAAATGGGAAAAACCAAGATTTCGAACTGCGCTTTGGTCTTGCTGCTGCTCGCGTCCCTTACACCAGCGTTGGGACAGGACATTGAGACGCGTCTGTCGAGAATGCCCAGACCCTGGGAAGGGGAGAAGGTCCACAGGGTAACCCTGGACGAGTACCGGGCCACAATGGAGTACTGGGAAAAGCGTCATCCGAAAATCCTCCAGGTGGAAGTGGTGGAGCGCTCGGCCGAGGGACACCCCATCTATCTCCTCAAGATCACCGATTCCTCGGTGTCCAATGAGGACAAGCAGGTGGCGCTCATGACGGCCATGCACGGCGGGGCGGAGCGATCCGGTTCCACGACGGCGCTGCACCTGGCTCAGTGGCTGCTGGGCGACGATCCTGAGGCGGCCGAAATGCGCCGGCGCCAGGTACTTCTTGTCATGCCCATCATCGACCCCTACGCTTTCTTCGAAGGCCTGCGCTCTCGAAACTCGGCGGGTATCCGCTCCTACCAGGGAGGGGGAGCCGAGAACTGGGACCTGGAGACCCTGACCTATCGGAAGCTGGATCAGGCTCCCGAGATCAAGGCGTTCCTACGTGTCGTAGACCAGTACCAGCCCGACGCCTACGTGGACCTTCATGGAACCGGGCTGCAGTCCTATCCGGAGGAAAAGGTCGGGGACGGGAAACGCTATCAGGGGCAGACGATGTTCGAGGTGACGGGCTCGGCCTACTCCAACTTCGCCCTGCGCCCCTGGGACTGGAGGATCAGTGAGGCCATGATCCAGGCGGGTCTGGAAGCAGGCTATCCCTCGGACCGCTACGAGGCCGACGCCCAGCGGGGATTCTGGATTCCCGGACTCGATCCCCTGGCGGACCGGTTCTGGACCGGCCGACCGCTGTTCTACACGGCCCAGTACGCCTACATCCGCTACCACACCTTGCTGACGGTACTGGAGATCGGCTGGGAGCAGAGCGGAGTGGAGCGGGTCAAGGGCCTGCTGCGGCTGGGGAACCGTCCCTGGCAGGGAGAGCCGTACCCGGGCTACCCCGTGGACCGGGTGAAGTCCTATGTGGGCCATTTCATGACGTCCTGGGGCGGGACGGCTCGGGAGCGGCGCCGCAGCCGGATTGAGCTGTGGGAAAAACAAGCCGGCTTCACCCAGGCCGTGCTCTATCCCCAAACCGACGGTCGGGACACCTACGTGGTGGCGACGGATGAGAAATCTGCGGCCATCCTGGATCCCGAACCAAAGGTCTTTTTGTCGAACCTCTCGCGTCTTCCCCACGTCGACCAGAAATCCATCCAGGGCTTTGCCAAAATGGGACCTGAAATCCTCCTCAGTATTTCCAAGGGCAAAGGCAGAGGTGGCGCCGGTGGTCTCGTCCAGAACGGCGTGGGTTTCCGTATGCGATTGCCCTATCGGAATCCCGAACTGCTGGATATCCGCCTCAACGGCCACCTCCTGAAGAAGAGCGCGCTAGACGGTTACCAAAGCTGGTACGCCAACGGCTTCACCCAGGTCCAGATCCACGTCCCACCCGATAAGGCTCGCAAGACCGGGTTGTTCATTGTGACCGTCGGCTACGTTCCGGACGTGAAACGGGAGTACGGCTGGACCCCACCTCGCGAGGTTCTGGAGAGCCTGGGTCATGGTCGCTGAGCCCTGACTGAATGGTGCGGCCGAGGAAAATGGGCGGGAGCGACCATCATGGCAGAGGTAAGCAAAGTTTCTTTTTCGAATGGGGCCAGAGCTTCCTGGGGGCGGGACTAAGCTGAAACTTCATTGGCAAACGTAGCTTTGGCCTCCAGGCCGAAGTATTCTTTCGAGCCTTTGGCTCGGACGGCGGCCTGGAGCCCACCGCTACGCCGGAGCCGAAGTTTTTTTCTGGAATGGGGCAGCGCAGCGGGGGCGGGACTGACCGAAACTTCATTCTGAGGAAGGCTTCGACGGGGTAGATGGGACAACAGACGGGCAAGAGTGACCATCCTACTATTCCCAACGGCAGCTGCACTCTGGCGCGATGGAGAAGTTTCCCCCTGAACGATCCGGCGGGAAACTCCAGGCTGCCGATGTGGCGGCGGTCTCCAGGCCGCCGTTATTGGGGAAAACTACTGGAACCGGATCGAGTACAAATCCGCATCCTTCATCACAAACCGTAAACGGACGGCCCGGCCGGCCAGCCTCTTCAATGGCTCATCAGAAGTCGCGCTGGAATGGGCCCGTTCCCACCTCACTACTGAATCGATCTTGTCTCCCCAGATTAGGGGGGATTCCTCCAATCCGAACCCCGGCAAGGGATTTCCTTCCGAGTCCTGAATCTCTATCCGGATGCTTCCTGCCGCAGACGTGGCATAGTTCAGAAGCAGATTCGTCCCTTCGAAAATCAGCGGCTTGGTCAGCAACTCGCCGCCAGTGTAATCAGCATGGACGGAGACGAACCCATCTGTTCGAAGGACCATCCTCTCCAGGTGGCAACTAGGGAAATTGTAATTGCGGACGACGTAGAGCGAGATCTCATCAGAGGCCGTTGGATGGACCCCTACAGCCACCAGGTTGTTCCGATGCGTCCAATTCTTCTTGTCTCGTCCAGGACGAATGAATCCTTCCATGAACCGACGGTCCCAGTGAAGTCCATCTCGGCTGCTCAGGAACACGGCTTCGGAGGCACCCGGAGAAGGCGTATCCACGAAGCGCTGCCTCCAGGGCTGAAAGCGCTTGGGAAAGGCCAGGTAGATGTGGGGAGCGCGAAAATAGGGGGTAGTCCCGTTGGTGTAGAGATGCTCGGTGGGGGCGTCGCCGAAATCAACCCACTGCGGACTACTCCAGTTGACGAAGTCATCGGAGGTGGCGAACTTGAAGCTCCGGTTGCCGTAGTTCTGGGCGAGGCTCGCCTGCGGGCGGTAGGCAGGGCCCTTGGCCTTGGGATGAGGACCTCTATCGGAGTCGCGGAAGACGATGGTGTATCGCTTCCGGAAGGAATCCCAGAAGACGACGTTGAGGGCGTCAAAGGCATTCCCGTGAAGCCCTTCTTCAATCAGCGATTTCTGCCCCTGTAGCTCGGTCCAGCGCAGTCCATCGGGAGAGACCAGGCCTACCAATGGATAGCTGCTCCCGCCCACTGCCTTATAGCGCTGGGAGTCAGGGGCCTTCGGGTTTCCATCCTTGAAAACGTACATGCAGGCCGTGATGTTCTGATCGCCCGGCTTGTCTATCCAAATGATGGAGTTGGCCTTGGATCCCTCGAATTCGTAGATTCCAAGATCGGGCCGCTCCCAATGGATTCCATCCTTGCTTTCAGCGTAGGAGATGGTGAAGGGGTGGTCGACACCCACCTTCTCTCCTGGCTCGAGCAGGGACTTCTGAACGTAGTCAGGCGAGTTGCTTCCCCGATAATACATGCGATACCGATCGTCGTCCTTGAGAATGTTGACGTAGAAGCTGGTGTTTCCCTCCCAGGGTTTGTTGAACTCCAGTGCCTTTCCTGCCGACTGAGGTGAATGAAGCATCAACTCGACGCCCGACATCTCTTCGACGAGAAAGTCATCCACGAAAAGCTCCAGTCTCGACCCTACGTCGATCGTCTCTTCGTGGTGTTCTGCCACAACTGCTGTTCGACCGAGACTCAAACTCAGGCCAACCAGGACAAGGAACCTCTTGGACATTCGCTCCTACCTTTCTCAGGGAGTCGATAGCTCATCTGTCGAAGCCTCAGCGGCGACTAGTCGCCGCGGCCCGACAAACTATACAAGAGCCCTCGTCCACGATCCACCGATCGTCTGTTTGGGATGTCTGAATGATAGTGAGGTCTAACCCGGATTTCTCATCGCTTGTCGTAGCGAGGCGCTGCAAGGGCCGTCCTGGCAAGGCTTACGACCGAGGCCACCGCAGCCGTACTTTGACAGTACGTCGAGGAGGCCGACCGAGCGTAACACAGCCAGGGCGGATGATTGCGGCGACGCAGTAGACCAGCGATGAGAAATGCGGGCTAAGTGCTACCGAGCCCATTCGTTCGGATTGCATCCCTGGCAATCAGCAGGAATCATTGGTCTGCCTACGGCCGATCCTACGTCAGGAGCGGGTCCTACCTTTCCGAGGACCGCCGCATCCGGCGTTTCTCGCCGCAAGAGATATTGAGGATTCTTGGATTCCCTTCCGGATATCGGCTTCCGCCCAACCTTTCCTTGCGCCAGGCGTGGCCATTGGTGGGCAATAGCCTCTGCGTTCCCGCGGTTCGACACATCTTGTCCTGCATCCCGGAGCTCCGGACTCTGGGGAGGGTGCAGGCCCACGACCGAGCACTTCCCGGCGCTACGCGAAAGGGTTGACGCAGAATGCCCAAACCGGCGCCCCGATTCAAATAAGCGGGGCAGCAATGCTTCTCGTATAATGTCGAGTTGGAATGATTGCACAACTGACCGGGACCCTTATAGAGAAGGAGGCGGACCGTGTCGTGGTGGACATCCACGGGGTCGGCTACGAGGTGTCAATCCCCTTCTCGACCTACTACGAATTGGGCGAGGCGGGAGAGACTGTCACACTCCAGATCCATACTCACGTGAAGGAGGACGCACTTAGTCTCTACGGCTTCCTGGCGGTAAAGGAGAAACGGCTCTTCACACGCCTTATCCAAGTCTCCGGAATCGGTCCCAAGCTGGGTATTACGATCCTGTCAGGTCTGCCAGCGGACGAGTTGATTCAGGCAGTCATGGGCGCCGATGTGGTGAGACTCAATGGTATCCCGGGGGTGGGAAAGAAAACCGCCGAGCGAATCATCTTGGAGATGCGCGACAAGGTTGTGGGCCTCGTGTCCGATGAGTATGAAGTCGTAGCGGGCGGAGTTTCGGGGTCGCTACAGCGGGACGTCGTATCAGCCTTGGTCAATCTGGGCTATTCCAGACCGGTAGCGGAGAAGGCCGTTACGCAAGTACTTAACGAGGATCCGACAGATCAGTTCGAGACCCTGCTGCGCAAGACCCTGAGGAAGACCTCCAGCTGATACCCGCGGCGGCACTTGTCCGGCAGCCCACCCTAGTACACTGGATTCAGAATGGAAGAGGAACGCATCCTGGATCCGTCCCACCGAGAGGACGAAGGCAACTACGAAAATGACCTGCGTCCGCGGCTCTTGAAGGATTTCGTCGGCCAGGAGAAGATCAAGGAATCGATGTCGATCGGGATCGAGGCGGCTCGACATCGGCGCGAGGCCCTCGATCACGTCCTATTGTTCGGTCCTCCCGGCCTGGGAAAGACCAGCCTTGCACAGATCATCGCCAACGAGTTGAATGTCAATTTCCGCTCCACTTCGGGTCCGGCGATCGAGAAGCGCGGAGATCTCGCCGCCATCCTGACCAACCTCGAAGAGAGTGATGTTCTCTTCATAGACGAAATCCATCGCCTGCATCCCGCCGTCGAAGAGATCCTCTACCCCGCTATGGAAGACTTTCAGATCGACATCATAATTGGCGAGGGTCCAGGTGCGCGCTCGATCAAGATTGATATTCCCAAGTTCACGTTGGTTGGGGCGACTACCCGAACCGGACTGTTGACTTCTCCTCTGAGGGGACGCTTCGGAATCATCCAGCGTCTCGATTTCTACGACCGCAAGAGCTTGACCTCGATAGCCCGGCGTTCCGCGGCCCTCTTGTCCATAGATATTGATTCGGAAGGGGCGCTGGAGATCGCGCGCCGCAGTCGAGGCACACCTAGAATCGCCAATCGCCTGTTGAGGCGGGTCCGCGACTATGCGCAGGTGCGCGCCGATGGAAAAATCAATCACGAAATCGCCTGCCAGGGAATGGAGCTGATGAACGTAGACCGCTTCGGCTTCGACGAAATCGATCGAAAGCTGCTGCTTACCATCATCGAGAAATTCGGTGGAGGCCCGGTGGGTGTCAACACGCTTTCAGCGGCAATCAGCGAGGAAAAGGACGCCATCGAGGACATTTACGAACCATTCCTGATTCAAAACGGGTTCTTGACTCGAACCCCCCGCGGGCGTGTGGTTACCCCACTTGCCTATTCTCGATTGGGTATCGAACCCAGGACCGCTCAGAGAGGTCTGTTTGCCTCTCCCGAAAACCCCACCGATTAGCGGGCCTGCCAAGCTGCATCTTCGTTGATCTAGAGTTTCCCCTCCAGGTATCATAGCCAGCGTGACAATCGGCGCGGAAGAGCCCGGCTTGGAGCAGAAGATCAGGGCACTCGTGGACTCCGTTGAGAGAGTCATCAAGGGGAAATCCGAGGCGGTAGAACTCGCGCTGGTCACTCTGCTGGCCCGCGGACATCTTCTTATCGAGGACGTCCCCGGCACCGGCAAAACGACTCTCGCCCACGCCTTGGCCCGTTCCTTCGACTGCAGCTTTCAGCGCATCCAGTTCACCAGTGACCTTCTTCCTTCAGATCTGACCGGAGTTTCGATCTTCAATCAGATCGAGCAACAGTTCGAATTCCGAAAGGGCCCTCTCTTCGCCAACGTAATTCTCGCCGATGAGGTGAATCGGACGACCCCTAAAACCCAGAGCGCGCTCCTGGAGGCGATGAGCGAGGGCCGGATTACGGTCGACAGTCATACCTACACTCTACCCCAGCCATTCATGGTGATCGCCACCCAGAATCCGGTGGAGTATCACGGAACCTACCCCCTACCGGAATCGCAATTGGATCGTTTCCTGATGCGCATCCCAATGGGCTACCCCGGCCAGTCATATGAGGAAGAGATTCTGCGGTCCCAGATCGACTACCATACGGCGGAACTGCTAGAACCGGTCCTGACCACCCTGGAAATAGTCCAGGGTCAGAAGGAAGTTGAGCAGGTGACGGTGCAGCCAGTCCTCCTGAAGTACCTGATGGCTTTGGTAGCTGCTACCCGAGAGAGTGAGTTCCTGGCCCTGGGAGTGAGTACCCGGGGCGCCATGTCTCTTTATCGGGGAAGCCAGGCCATTGCCTTCCTGCGAGGACGAGATTACGTCACTCCGGATGACGTGAAATCTCTGGCGGTCCCCATCTTCGCCCATAGGGTTCTGGTCAGTCCCAAGTACTCTTCTCCCCTGGAAAAAAGCCAGGAGGTCAGGAGCATCATCGAGGATCTGGTGGGCCAGGTCCAGGTTCCCTTCTGATGATCGGGCGAGCGCTCTGGTCCTTTCGTGCCAGCGAGTACCTCGGGTCGCTTCTCCTGTTGCTTTTCGCCCTGATTCTGGCCGCGATGAGCGCCTATGCCAGACAGGGAGGCGAGTTCCATGCCGCAGCCTTCCTCGGACTCGTCGCCCTGATCTTCGCCTCACTCCTTTGTTTGACCCTGATCCCCCAATTACTGGCCCGACTCAGACTGGGCTTTCGCAGTCGCATTCACATCTTGTCATTGACCCGCCGAGGGGCCCTGTTTCTTTTTCTGGTCATCGGCCTCGTCTTCTCCACCATGAACACCGGTAACAATCTCTTGATCCTGGTGCTTTCATTTCTCTTTGCCGCGCTGCTGGTCTCAGGATTGGTCTCAGATCTGATCCTGCAGAAGCTCACAATCTCTCTCAGTATCCCCGAGAAGATTCACGCCTTGCAGAACGTCGTCTGCCTGGTGACGTTACACAATCTGAAACGCTACTTCCCAGCTTTCGCCCTCGAACTGAGAAGTCGGCAGGAACATCCTCTCGTGCATTCCGACCAAAGTGATTTTTTCGTTCAGGAGAAGAACTTTCCCTACATTCGAGCAGGAGAGAATCTGACCTTGGAGCTGCGATGCAGCTTTCGGAGCCGGGGTGTCTATCCGGTCGAAGGATTCGATATCAGAACCAGTTTCCCCTTCGGATTCTTTTCCCGCAGGAGGAATCTGGAGACTCAGGGCCGCATTCTGGTCTATCCGGCCCTTTCCGATTTGAAATCCCTATTCTTCCTCTACCCTCATCTGCAGGGCATGGACGAACTCAACCAGCGCGGCTTTGGCAGCAGCCTCTTCAACATTCGCCAGTATCAAGATGGGGACAGTGCACGTCACGTCGACTGGAAATCGACGGCCAAGTTGAACCATCTTATGGTCAAGGACTTTGCGAGGGAAGAACAGAGTGTAATGAATCTGTTCTTCTCTTCTTATCTACCCGAGCGATCGGCCTTCGCCTTGGAGCAGTTCGAAAAGGTCCTTTCCTATCTGACTTCTCTCGCAGACTACTATTGGAAGCAGGGGAAGTCCTTCCGGTTCGTTTCAGAGAACTACGAGGTCAGGGTCAGCGATCGAAGAAGTGATTTCGACGAACTGATGAGGTACCTCGCATGCGTCCAGCCCTCTAAAGAGGACAAGGTTTCTGAGCTACAGCTGGCCCCTCCCTGCATCCTCTTTGTGGCGGGGGAGGCCTCGGTGGCCCCCGGGATTCCCACCGTCGACTATCAGCAGTTGAGATGAGAAGAATCAGCATGGACTCCCAGCATTGACTCTCGTGGCTGCCCGGAGACGAACGCCGGGACCCATTGTGGGACTCTCACCGGAACCGGAGGCAGGATGAGCTTCGAGAAGAGCTTCAGGCTCGCAAGCTACGCGCTACTCCTATCCGGTTTTCTGACACTTCTGGGAACGGACGGTGCCAGCGCGCTTTCTGCGGTACTCTATCTAGCCGCCATCGCCTTGAGCTGGTCCTGGCCTGAGCGAGACCTGTCCGGTGCCCGTCAGGCCATCGTGTTCGTCCTTTCGCTGGCTGTCTTCGCGCTGGATGCATCGCTCTACTCAGGGTTCGTCTCTGCCACAGTCCACCTCTTGATGCTGATCAGCCTGGTAAAGCTCTTCGCCCGGAAGCGCGATCGGGACTACCTGTTGCTCTACTTCATTTCCTTTGCCTACGTGCTCGTCGCTTCCACCTTCACCATGTCCGTGGTCTTTCTGATCAGCGCCTTGCCCTATCTTTTCTTCGCGATCCTCGCCCTGACTCTCTTCGAGAGCAAGAGGGCGTTCGACGAGAACCGTGGTGCGAACTTCCTGCTGCGTGGATACCTGAGCACGGCGACCCTCATCACAATTCTTGTCGTTCTGGTTTCGATTCCGATCTTCGTAGTGATACCTCGCGGAACGCTGGGCGTCCTTCGGGCACCCAATCAGGCCGAGCTCCAGCTAAGTGGGTTTTCCAAAAGCGTCAGCCTGGGAGATATGGGCGAGATTCTCATCAACACGAGCGTGGTGATGCGGATCAAGGTAGATACGGCGCCCGAGAACCTGCCCTTCGATCTCAAGTGGCGGGGAGTGGCCTTCGATCACTACGATGGAAAGCGCTGGTCCCGCACAAGGACCGTCCGTCGAATCCCCCGCAACGACCAGTATCATGGCTTCCTGGTCGCCCACGATAGCCGCCGGCAGGAGGAGTTCCTGGTTCGGCAAACCATCTACCAGGAACCGTTCACCAACGTGATCTTCGGCGTACCCGAAATCATTCTGATCTCGGGCACCGGCCGTTCTTTTGTTTTGAAGGATGGTAATGATACTTTCAGCACTGCCAGCAGTCGGCCGGTCAAGTACACGGTCTTCTCGGATCTGATCACTCGGAAAGAGCGCCTGGCCCGCCCCTTTCAGGGTGAGTACGCCGAAGATGTCAGGCAGTACTACCTTCAACTTCCCGATCTTCATCCTGAGATTGCCCGACTAGCGCTCGAGCTAACAGGGAAAGAGACGAATCCGGTCAACAAGGCTTTCACCTTGGAACGGTCCTTGAAGGAACGGTATCAGTATTCCCTGGAGAATCGATCCTCACTAGCGCAAGATCCACTGTACGATTTCCTATTCGTCACCAGGACGGGACATTGTCAGTATTTTTCGACGGCCCAGGCGGTGATGATGCGGACTCTCGGGATTCCTGCTCGCGTGGTCAATGGCTTTCAGCGGGGAAACTTCAACCGCTGGAGCGAGCATTTTATCGTTCGCCAGTCTGATGCTCACAGTTGGGTAGAGGGCTATTTTCCCGGCCTGGGCTGGGTGGAGTTCGATTCCACCCCGGTGTCCCCGGGCGACGAACCCTTTTTCCTCACCTGGACCGCCGGCCAGTTGCTGGACGCAATTGAGGTCTTCTGGACGGATGTAGTTACCTTCGATCACCTCAAACAGTACGGCTTCTTTCAGGCTCTGGGAGAGGAATTTCGTGGAACCTGGTCTCGAGCCTGGGAAGGGACTTTGAAGCTGGGGCAAGTGGTTCGGTCCTGGCGGGCTCAACTCTCCTCCGGTAGCTTCCTCTTCGTTCTTTCCCTGCTGGCGGCGGCGCTGGCGGCTACTTGGTTTGCTCGCTACTATCGCAGCTACTTGGGCCTGATCTGGAAGCAGCGCATTCTACACCATGAGGACTGGGAACTGGCACCCCACTACTATCTGGAACTCCTCAGGATACTGGGCCGCCGCGGCTTCACCAAAGGGGTCTCTGAAACACCCGGTGAGTTTGCCAAACGCATCCGCCGGGAGGTTGAGAGCTCCATACCTGATCAACTGACGGAACTTTACTACCGCAACCGATTCGGCAACTATCCATTGGAATCCAACGAAATCTCGAAGATCTACTCCTCTCTCCGACGACTGCGAGCTGGAACCGGCTGATCCGCATTTCCCTGAAAGGCGCTTTTCGGTTGCGGGAGAAGCCAAAGGGGGTCTTCGCTGCTATAATGGGCAGCTCAACGAACGGACCTTCTCGTCCCCAGTTCTTGGGTCAACTGGCGGCATGCGCTTAGTACACTGGAACGTAGCTCGGGTGAGAGCATCGATTCTCTGCAGAAACCGCACGGAGAGATGAAGACGAAAAGCAGTGAGCCCAACCGGCTGGCGTACTGGGTTGCCAGCGTTCTAGGCTTGGGACACGCACCGCTCGTTCCCGGCACCGTCGCATCGCTGGTCACAGTTTGCGCCGTAGCCCTGGTACACCAGCACATCCCCTATGGGAGGATCGGGTTGGCCTGCATCCTCGTCTTGCTAGTGCCAGTGAGCATTGTCACTTCCGGACACGTGGCCCGACGCGGTGGCAGTCAAGACCCTTCCCACATAGTCATCGATGAGGTTGTCGGTCAGATTCTCAGCGTGATCTGGGTTCCGATCTCACTCACGTCGTTGATCATCGGATTCATCGCCTTTCGTGTGTTCGATATTCTCAAACCCTTTCCCGTTGGGCGAAGCGAAAGCTTGCCGGGCGGTCTGGGGATCGTCTGTGACGACCTGCTAGCGGGTGTGTACGCAGGCCTCGTAACCCTGGCAATCACGCAATACATCATCAGCAGCTGACGATAAGGGGGAGGCTGCCTATTGGGGGCCTTTAAGCTGCAGTGTTCTTTCTTTCGAGCCTTGCCTCGAAAAACGGCGGCCTGGAGGCCACCGCCACGTCTGCCAACCCGCGAAACTCCGAGCCGAATGAAGTGTCAGCTTAGTCCCGCCCTCGCTGCGCCGCCCCATTCGAGAAAGAAACTTCCGTCATCTCTAGCTTAGCTACGAACATCGAGAGCTGAGTGACGCTTGTAGCACGGGCACTCCTGCCCGTTGGTGTCCTCCACGGGCAAGAGTGCCCGTGCTACAGGTCACTGCTCTGTCAGATGCTGTCTCCTACACCTTCCCTCTGCCAAATGAAGTTTCAGCTTAGTTGGTCGGGGCTGTGTAGGTACCGCCAACAGAATTCGTGGTTTGAAACTCTCCCAGAGGCGCAGTACATTGAACGAATCAATCATGCTCAAGGATCAGGACGGGAGCCTCGAGAGCGTCGTCGGAGATCTGCTCAGAATCAGGGGGTTGACTCTGGCCACAGCGGAATCGTGTACCGGTGGCACGATCGGTGCGTTGTTGACCAGCATCCCCGGAAGTTCCGATTACTATCGAGGTGGGGTCATCTGCTACCACAACGACTTGAAGGTAGGACTCGTCGGGATCGAAGCAGAAACTCTGCTCCGGCACGGAGCGGTGAGCGAGCCGGTTGCCCATCAGATGGCGGTTGGCGTGAGGAAGGCGACCTCGTCAGACCTGGGGCTTTCGGCGACTGGAATCGCCGGTCCTGGAGGAGCGGTGGCAGGAAAGCCGGTTGGCCTCGTCTTCCTGGGGCTTTCTTCTGCGTCGGAGACACTTGTTGAGAGACTCGAACTGAGAGGCGGTCGAAAAACGATCCAGTTGGAGGCGGCAAGAATGGGTCTGGATTGGCTTCGAAGGTATTTGCAGTGATCCGCGCCTTCGTCGCTATCGAGCTTTCACAGGACCTGTTGGGGCACCTGAAAACGCTGAGCGGCCGAGTCAAAGCGCTGCACTTCGATGGCAGGATCCCGAGGCCCGAATCCATCCATCTGACGCTCAAGTTCCTGGGTGAGGTCGATCGGGATCAGATCACTTCGATTCAACAAGCGCTGGAGGAGAGTGCGAGGCAGGTGGCACCGTTTGGGCTGCGGTTCGGAGGCTTGGGAACCTTTCCTGATCACCGAAGACCCCGCGTTGTCTGGATTGGAGTGGAAGAATGCCAACCCCTCTGGAGCTTGAAGCACCAGTTGGAGGCCGAACTGGAGAAGCTGGGATTTCCCAGGGACAGCCGCAGTTTTCGTCCCCATCTAACACTGATGAGATTGAAGTCAACACCGGACCGGGAGGCACTGGCCGGCTTTCTCCGTTCCGAGGCTCAGGCCGGCGACCTGGGCGTGCTTGAAGTTACGGAGGTTCATCTTTACCAGAGCCTTCTCAGGCCACAGGGGGCCGAGTACCAGAAGCTGGTTACCGTCGAACTGGACACTGTTTGCCTCCAGGATGATTGACCCTCTGGGTCGGAAGCGCGTAGATTGGATCCGTGTAGTCTATTGGTTCCGGGTTGCCGAAGGCCGGTGAGGGCGAAGGTGACTCACTTTGGGAGAGGATAGAAGGAACGTTATGGCCATCAACCAAGAACTGTTGGAAATTCTGGCCTGCCCGGCCTGCAAGTCAAAGGTAGAGCTGACGACGGACGAGAAAGGACTCAAGTGCGTCGCATGCCATCGCGTTTATCCGATTCGGGATGATATTCCGGTGATGCTGGTCGACCAGGCAACCATCGAGGTACCGGGGTCGGGTGTTGAGGAGAGCCCGGGGGAGGCGACTTAGTACCGCATTTTGGGGGTTGCGACCATTTGCGCTATGAGAAGAGTTCAAACTGGACAATGGTAGCCTGTTCGTAGGTATGTCTCGATTGTTGTTCGTGCGCCTGCGCTCGCTGGGCGATACCGTATTGATGACCCCAGCCCTGGCGGTCGCGAAACGGTGCGAGGGACTACAGGTAGGCGTTCTTGTCGAGGAGCCTTTCCATGAGGTTCTAGTCGATAATCCTCACGTCGACCAGCTATTCGTCATTCGCCGGGACCGAAACAAGCTGCTTGCCAGGCTGCGAGCCCTGAGGGCAATTCGCTCCTTCAAACCAGATAGCGTCATCGACCTTCACGGGGGAAGTACCAGTGCCCTCCTCTCGAGACTATCTTCAGCTACGAGACGGATTGGGTACGCTCAGAATCGTCACGCCGGATTCTACACAGATCAGGTTCCAGACTCGTCGGGAATCTGGGGCAAGGAAAAGGTCCACACTGTAGAACACCAACTATCGCCGCTGAGGTATCTGGGTTTCCCTGTGGATCCCCTTCCTCCCTTGCACGCACCCTTGAGTTCCGCTGACGTATCCGAGGTCAGGGAGTTGTTGGGGAAGGAAGGGGTGACGGGCGAGTTTATCCTGATCCATCCGGGAGCGGCCTTCACCACCAAACAGTGGGAGGCTCAGAAGTACGCTCGGCTGGCAAACCAACTGGCAGCACAGGGCTATCCGGTCGTCTTCACTATAGGACCGGGCGAGACTTCCGTCCTGGAAGCCGTCCGCAAGGATTGCGAGCCGGCAGTGCGCTTTCTGGACCCCCTATCCATCCGCAAGTTCTCGGCCTTAGCCTCTCTGTGTCTTCTCTATATTGGAAACGATACCGGCACGACGCACATCGCTGCCGCCCTGGGGAAGAGAATCGCCGTGATCTTCGGGTCTTCCGATTCGAAAGCCTGGCATCCATGGGGAGTTCCGTACCGGCTGCTTCGATCTGATCTGCCCTGCATCCCCTGTCCTGGATACTACTGTCTTCACTACGATGAACCGCGCTGCATCCGATCGATAGAAGTACCGACGGTATTAGAGGCTGTCCTCACCCTTCTCTGAGTCCAGCGGTGCTACCTGATCTCGAAGGAATTGGACGATGTCGCCGGTATGGGTTCCCGGCTGAAAGATCTCGCTGACTCCAACAGCCTTAAGGGCCGGAATGTCCTGGTCGGGAATGATCCCTCCTCCGAAGATCAGGATGTCCTCCGCTCCTTCGCTGGCCAACAGCTCCAGAATTCGGGAGAACAGATGCATGTGTGCGCCTGAAAGAACCGAGATTCCGATGGCATCTACATCCTCTTGGATCGAAGCCTTGACGATCTGCTCGGGCGTCTGTCGCAAACCGGAATAGATAACTTCCATGCCGGCGTCACGCAGCGAGCGGGCAACGATCTTGGCGCCGCGATCGTGTCCATCAAGGCCTGGCTTGGCAATCAACACCCGGATTCTGCGCCCTTCCATCGTCAAGACAGTGGCTCCTGATAGATCCCAAAAACATCCTTCAGAGCGTCGCAGATCTCTCCTACGGTTGCTTCAGATCGTACCGCCTCGATCAGGGGAGGCATCAGGTTCTGATCCGAGGAAGCGACACGTCTCAGATCTGAAAGCACGCCTTGAATCTGAGAGGCGCTACGCTTCTTCTTGAAGCGGGCCAGAGCCCTAGTCTGAACGTCTTCCACCTCAGGCCCGATCTCCAACGTTTCGATGGGGACTTCCTGGTCTTCCGTAAACTGATTGACGCCAACGACGATGCTCTCATCGTTCTCGACGCTTCTCTGCTGCTGATAGGAGGCCTCCTGTATCTCTGCTTGAGGGTAGCCTTGCTCGATGGCGGCGACCATACCACCCATAGCATCAATTCTGTCGATGTAGTCGCAGGCAGCGGTCTCCACACGGTTGGTTAGAGCCTCCACGTAGTAGGACCCACCGATAGGATCGACCGTCTCGGTGAGGCCACTTTCGTGGGCCAGAATTTGCTGGGTGCGAAGAGCGAGTGCGGCCGAACTCTCCGTAGGTAGGGCCCACGCCTCGTCGAGGGCGTTGGTGTGGAGAGAGTTGGTCCCTCCGATGACGGCGGCAACAGCTTGGAGGGCGGTGCGCACTATATTGTTTTCCGGCTGCTGCCTGGTCAGGCTACAGCCGGCTGTCTGGGTATGAAACCGGCACATCCAGGAGCGCTCCCTTTCCGCGCCAAAACGATCTCTCATAACGTGGGCCCAGAGTCTTCGCGCGCTGCGGAACTTGGCGATCTCTTCAAAAAAATTGTTGTGGGAGTTGAAGAAGAATGAGAGACGAGGGGCGAAGTCGTCGACAGACATTCCCCGAAGTAGGCACGCCTCCACATACTCGATCCCATCTCGTAGGGTGAAGGCTAGTTCTTGTACAGCCGTCGATCCCGCCTCCCGTATGTGATACCCACTGATCGAGATGCTGTTGTATAGGGGAAGCTGGCGACTACAGAATTCCACAGTGTCGACAATGAGTCGCATGGAGGGCTCGGGAGGATAGATCCACTCTTTTTGTGCGATGTACTCCTTGAGAATGTCGTTCTGTAGGGTTCCGCGAATGCGCTCGACGGGCACCCCTTGCTTCTCAGCAACCACAACGTACATGGCAAGAAGCACGGCAGCCGGAGCGTTGATCGTCATCGAGGTGCTGACCTGAGCCAGATCGATTCCCTGGAAGAGGGTTTCCATGTCATGTAGCGAATCGATGGCAACGCCGCACTTGCCGACCTCACCGACGGAGAGAGGATTGTCAGAGTCCAGACCCATCAGAGTGGGTAGATCAAACGCGACCGAAAGCCCGGTCTGGCCCTGATCCAGGAGGAAGCGAAAGCGGCGGTTGGTTTCTTCCGCGGTGCCGTGGCCGGAGAACTGCCGCATCGTCCAGTGGCGCCCCCGGTACATGCTGGGGTAGATCCCGCGTGTGTAGGGGAAATCCCCGGGCTCACCCAGATCACGTTGATAGTCCAGGGAGGCAATGTCGTCGGGAAGGTAGGCTAGGGGAGAGGGGGTATCAGCGGTTTTCGAAGGATTCATTTCTCCCCAAACGCTCCCGCATCCTTGGCTGGGGACGGAGCAGACTGCTCCAGTTTAATCGCTTCCTCGAAGAAATCGAGAGCCTCCTGATCTTTGCCTTCGACTTTTGAGATGTAGCCCTTCTCCTTGTAGAGGCTGGCCTTGGATGGTTTGTATCGGACGACCCTCAAGGCGCCATCTAGAACTTTCCGGGCCAGTCCGAGTTGCTCCTGACGGACGAGCGAGTCGGCGAAGACGGTGACTGACTTTACCAGCAGATGTTCTCGATCCTTGGGAAAGCTGAGGGAAAAAATCCTTTTGCAGCCGTCCATTACCTTGTCGAATGCTTTCTCCCGAATCAGCAGCAAAACTACTTCATGCTGGGATTCGGCGATTCGACGGGTTTGATCCCATTCGCCCTCCTCGGCAAGGAACAGGCTGCCGCCTAAAAGCAACGCCGCTAGAATTCGAATCATGCAGAACTACTCCGCCGCAAAGGGGTTTCTTTTCAGGTCGCGCCGCGGCTCAGCGAAGGGATTCGGATGGAGGGGGACATAGAGAGATTCTTCCCTCTCCGTTTCAAATGAGACTGTGCGAACGCGATCAACACTCTGCCGCTCCTGTATATAGGAGTCCAGAAGTCGCTCGGCCTCGGCATGCGGCCGCTCATCGGCAGGCAGAAAGAAAGAAAGACCCAGCAGAAGTGCTCCCAGACCGGCAGCAGCCATTGCCGGACTCCAACGCCCGAAGAGGAGTGAATGGAGGTGTGACAACGACCAGTCGCTGCCTCCGATCTCGCTGCGGATACCCTGCCAGAGATCAGGGTCGGGATCGATCTGGGGGAGTCTCTCAATCAGTTGGGAAGCATACAGGGAGGATTCGAACTCTTGACTACATTGAGGACAGGCCTCGAGGTGCTGCTGGACGAACTCTCGGTCGGAGGGCGCCAGCTCGCCGTCCAAAAAAGCCGTCAATCCCTCAGAACAGGCTGGACAGTCCATAGTTCTCGCCTAGGTAGTCCCTGATCTTTTCCCTGACCTCCACTCGAGCACGGTGGATGTCCGATTTGACCGAAGCAAGGGAGCGGGACATCACGTCGCTGATCTCTCGATAGCTTAACTTGTGAATGGCCGAAAGCACAAATACCTGTCGGTACTTGTCGGGAAGCTCATCTATGGCAGCCTGGATGACCTGTTCCAGCTCTTGCGAAAGGAAGGCTTGTTCGGGGGTTCTGAGAGGTTCCGTTGGGCCCTCTCGATCCGCGAATTCTCGGGTGTTGTCGTCCTCGACCGATTCGGTCTCAGGGGACCGGTTCCGATGCCTCTGATAGATGTTATTCTGGGCAATACGAAACAACCAGCTCTGGAACTTGGCGTTTTCTTTGAGGGACTTGAGCTTACGATAGGCGAGGATGAAGGTATCTTGCATCAGGTCCTCCGCCTCATCCCGCGAACCAGTCATGCGGTACACGTAGTTCAGAATCTTCTTTCCGTAGACACGATATAGCTCCTGGAAGGCTTCGGCGTTCCCCTCCTTAGCTTGACGGACCAGCTGATCCAAGCGGTCGGCAGCGGGGCTGGATTCGCCAGAGTCTCGCCTCCCCGGGATACTCGGGCCCTTGTAGTTGCTCACTGGGAGTGATTGTAGGCTAGCAAAAAAGTTGCAAAACTTCTCGTTCCCAAATGGTCGCCTGGAATACAAACGTACAACACGGCCTTCTCACGGTCCTTCAGGAACGATTGGTTGCCGTCGACTGTGATGGTCGATCTTAGCATCCGATTAGAGAACAGGCCATCCCGCCGAAGTTGTAGAATCTCTAGAAAGGAGAATACAAAACCATGAACAAGGGACGCGCTATCGGTTTGTTGGTCCTGGTCCTCTCGGTTCTCCCAGTCGCTACCGCTTGGGGGGCAGAGAGAATAGGCGGTGACATCCGGATCTTTCTCCCCGAGGCGGGCTACCTCGGAATCGAAATCCGGGATGTTCGTGAGGTAGAGGTCGGCGCTCTTGGGCTTCCCCAGGAAGCAGGGGTCTACCTTGAATCGGTGCAGCCACAAACTCCGGCAGCACGTGCGCAACTGAAGAAAGGGGACGTTCTCGTAGGCTACGCCGGCGTCTCCGTACTCAGCGTGCGACAGTTTCAGCGGCTCGTCTCAGAGACACCGCCTGGGAGAGAGGTAGTGCTGGGGGTTGTTCGCGATGGCCAGCAGATTAGAACCACGATTCGAGTCGGAAACCGACGAGCCTCCCGGATCCGGACCCGGCTTCCGGACTCCTGGCAGGACACGATGGAATCTCTGGAGCTCCTTATGGAACCGGAGCGCCTGTCTCACTTCTTCTCTGGGCGTATGCGGCTTGGAATCGTGGGCGGCAACTTGACCGAACAGATGGGTGATTTTCTTGGTGTGCCCGGCAAGCGAGGGATACTGATCATGGAGGTCAGACCCAATAGTGCTGCCGAGCACTCCGGCCTCAAGGCAGGCGACGTGATCAAATCCATCGATGGCCAAGCTGTTATTGATTTGCACGATCTGAGCCGACGATTGACCAATAGCACTCACGAACTGGAGATCGTGCGGGAAAAGCAGGTCCGGCAGGTGAGGGTGGAATTTGACTCTCAGGCCCGAGATCGAAAACACTCACTGCGAATGTAGCTGCCGTACGGCTCTCTTCTCCGGGTCGGCCACACCTGTCATATCATCTGAGGGGCTGTTTCAGCCTGCGCACCCAGCCCTCGGCTCTCTATCCTCTCTGGTATCGAAGCAGCAGCCGACCAGCGGCTCCCACTGGAGACGACGGGAGGTCTATTCCGCTTTCCCGCTCTTGCTTCAACCGCTCGCCGCAGCAAAGCCTTGATATCTCTACCTTCTAGAATTGTTCCCGCCACTGTAATCCGATAAGGCATGTCTTCCTCCGTTGCAGCTCGAGCTCGCACCGCCACGATCGAGCCGTTGATTCATCCAAATAGCTAATACTTCCGCATGATACCTACAACCACACCCTGAATCGTCAGGCGATCCTCGCTTACCAGGATCGGTTCCAGGTCGGCGTTGGCCGGCTGAAGTCTCACTTGCTCTCCCTCGCGAAAGAACTTCTTCAGAGTGACGTTCTCACCATCGATCAGGGCGACGACGACCTCGCCATTGAAGGCCTGCTTCCTCTCCTCTACGATGACGTAGTCCCCGTCCTGGATATGTTCCTCGATCATGGAACTACCCTGGACTCGGAGCACGTAGTTTCGATTTCTCGTCAGGAAACTCTCGGGAACGGACAACTCTTCCGCACCTTCCACGGCCTCGATGGGCTGCCCGGCCGCGACATAACCGAGCAGGGGCAGGGTACAGCCCCCGGAGGGGCTATTTCCCAACAGCTGAATCGACCGGGCTTGCCTGGAAAGCCTCCGAATGAAACCACGCTCTTGCAGAGCCCGCAGGTGCTTGTGCACTCCGTTAAGAGAGGCCATACCGAAGTTCCTGGCAATCTCTTCGAGCGTGGGGCCATATCCGTTTTCGTCCAGATACTCCTGGAGAAAAGTCAGGATCTCTTTTTGCCGCTTCGTCATCGACATGCGCGAATTATGGTGAACAAAAGGTGTAGTGTCAAGAGAGAAAGTGAACAAAGGGTGAAAGTAGGTAGCAGGAGGTAGAATTCCAAGATACAAGGTACAAACAAGTTCCAAGTCACAAGCACCAAAGGGTAAAGCTCGGATGCTAGCCGTATAAGCTTTTTAGAATCATTTGGTTAAGTGGATGTCTGTTCGTCGCTTCTACCCTCGAAACCGGCCATTTTCTAACATTTTGCTAACAACTCTGAGAAACTCGGGAGCGGCCCGGATATGAGGTTCCTCCTCCCGTCCTTCTCCTACCTTGGATGAACTCTCCCCCTCCCCCAGCATTGGATCGCTTTAGTTAGTGCCCGTCCGTAAACCGGGGTTTTCAGAACTGTAATGTGTTGAATCGTAACTAGTTATTGTACCTCAGACCGCTGACAGAGCGGCTCGACCCAGCCCGATCCAGAGCCCGGACCCCCGGGGGAGGGCGCTTCCCTTAAAATGCGCTGATTCGGTGCATACTTCTCCCCGCGTTGGAGCCAGAAACAATAGCGTCAGCCCGAACGGGCTAGGACAGGAGTCGGGCGAGGACGACCAGGTTATAGGTCAGGACGCTGGCATGGACGTAGCTTTGAAAGTGAGGCCAGCCTTTCCAGCTACAGCGGTGCAACCCGAAGGTGTGCTTGAGGGTTCCAATGCACCCCTCGATCCCGGCCCGGAAGCGTTTGAGCTGTTTGTAGACCCAACTGGAACGCACCATGCTCTCGACCGTCAACCCACACTTTTTGGAAAAGGCCACATCCTGCACCCCCTGTTCTTTGGCCCAGCGCAGGTTGGCCGCCGAGGCAAAACCGCCATCCCAGGCGCTCTGGCGCGGGACCTTCCCGTACAGCTGTCGATGACGCTCTAAGAAGGGTTGCACATAGTTGCTATCGGCCGGATTCCCCCGTTCCACCACACAATCCAGGATCAGCGACGAGGCGCCCGTGCTGACAAACACCTTGTGGCCGAAGACCGTTTCCCGAGGGCTCTTCTTGATAATATCGGTGTGCTCTTCGAAGAGGGAACAGATCTTCTCCTGGGCCGCGACGGCCTCGCCCGAAAGGACCCGTCGTTGGGTCTGCTCGATGACTTTGTGCAACAGCTCCAGATAGTGGGCCAGTTGCGCCGCCCCGGCCAGACTGAGGGGATCGCTCCACTGTGCCGACGCGGCCAGCGCCTGCTCGGCATAGTGGGCCGTCTTGGACGCCACTTTGATGGGTCATCCGGTAAATGGGGAGGTGGAACGTGGTTCGGCGCTTTCCGGATCCCAAATCTGGTTCCCCGTTCGCTTGTCAATATAGTCGGCTGCAGTAGCAGGGGCCGTGGGAACTGTGGAAAACTCCGAGCGATATCGAACTGGGCCAGGAAGCCCGTGATACGGAGTTTTCCAAGCGCTGTGCGAACGGTGGAAAAACAACTGCGAGCACTTGCCAGTTCTCCTCCAGAACTACTTGTTTTTCCACGGTTTGCATAGTGCGGCAGTTTCCGCGGCCTGCCTTTGACTGGCGGCACCTCCCCATTTACCGGATGAACCACTTTGATCAGATCGCGGTAACTGTCCAGGCGCTTCTTGCCGCGGCGGTTGCGGATGTTCAGGACGCGCCGCTTGGCCCGCCGCGTGTGATCGACGAAGCCGATCCCTTCCCAGTCCCGCAGCCGCCCCAGCCACCGGGTGACGACTCGAATGCCGTCGTCCAACAGCTCACTGTCGAGCGGATAGTGGACGTTGGTCTGGACCGCCGTGGCATCGACCCGAATCCGTTGGCCTTTTTCCAGACCCCGAGCCTGCGCCCAGCGCACCAAGTGGTCGTTGATCGCCTTCCATGTCCCCGGCTCAATCTTCCCCAGGTTCTCCGCCAGGGTGGCTTTGCTGATCGACGCCCCATAGGGCAAGCGACAGAACCTCTGACAGCTTTGCGAATCCACCAGATGAAACTCCAGCTTGCGATAGCTGAACTGATGCAGCTGTTTGATGACGGCACAACGCAGCACCTGCTCGGCCGTCAAACCGGGGGCGCCGACACTGGAATCGACCCTGTCAGAGAGATCTTGTACTATCAGCTCCAGCGTCTGGGGATTGTCGTCCAGGATGCGCGAGATCACCTTCAATTCATTGGCCAGCTGGTGATCGGGCCATGGTGGGGAAAGAGGGCGTTGTTTTTCACGTGTTTTACGCATCTTCGAACTCCTCAAATCGTCGTAAGTCGTTTCAGTTTAGTTGTTTGCACCAATAGACTAGCAAACGACCCTGACAATTTCGGAGCTTGAAAAAGCCCTCTTTCCTCTTCCTTATCAATTACTTACACATTTCCGGACGGGCACTAGTTAGTCGCCAACCGATCTCGTACAGACAGCGCCCGATCTGGTCGCTGTCTGGACGATTCGTGTGCCGACTATCAGACGACATCTCAGTCCCAATGATGGGGCCTCGCACTTTCTGTCCCGGATCAGCCTGGTGTTTCTCAATCCGTGCTATGTACCGAAGGAGTTGACCGACCGGGCGGTCCTCTTGATTCGCTCCAGGCGTTGCTCTACCGGGACGAGTCGGGTCCCCTCGGGGTCGGGACGAGCAACGTTGGCCATTTCGTAGACATCGAATCCGGCGAGTCGCGGATCGCGGGACACTGTCTTGATGTCGGAGACGTATTCATCGATGCCGATAGTCCGGCTGACATAGCGGTTGAGATAGACCGGCAGGCCCAGCTCCCCGGTCAACTTGAGCATCTCCCGCACCACCGGATCGTCGAGAGCGTTCGAAAGCCGACTTCGGTCGGGAGCCCCACCCATGGGATCCTCGATGGCCTCAAACCAACTGGTTCGAAGAGTGGCACCATCCAGGAGGCCTTCCTTCAGCCAGTCCTGCCACTGGAAGGAGACGTTGGCGGGGAAGCCCATCAGCTGGCCCGCGCAGGGATCAGCGCGAAAGGCTTCGGCGTGCAGGTGAACCTGGATCTTTCGACCGGCACTGCGGGCCCGCTGGCTGGCCTCGCGGACGAAGCCGGTGTAGTGATCTCCACGGAGCTCCGCAAGGCGTGCCAGATCAGGGGATCCAGCGGGAGGACCCCATAGAGCTCCAGGCCATGGCGATGGGCGACGGGCACCGCGGCCCGGACCGGTTCGCCCAGGTTGTCCAGCGTCTGTCGACCGTATTCCATGTAGTCGAAGAGGTTCCCGGCCCAATAGGACTCCCGCTCGACGTCGCCGTAGTAGAGCCAATAGACGCGCCGCACGCCCATCTGGACCATCGTCTCCATGAGTTGGTCGAGAAGCTCCAGGTTATAGGGCCCGCTTCCGACGTCGTCGGGGAAATCTACGGTGGCCGAGAGAAAAAAGGGATCGCGACGCGTGGGAGTGACACAGAACTGGGAGACCAGACTCCCCAGGAGGGCGGAACGAGCAAGAAATTCCCGTCGGAGCAGCATGACTCTCTCCCTTCCTGCCGATTGGGGCGTGCCAAGGAGACCCTGTTTCCCAATACTAACACCGTGAAAACTGACACGCTCGAGCTTTGTACCTGCTGCATCTCCTGAGGAAGGAATTTGAGAGCCACTTTGCGATCTAAGCGGCCGGTGTCCTGGGCTAGATAAACCTCACCCATGGGTTAGTGCGTTGCTTTTCTGCACGCGCCTGGTGTTCGTCGCGGCGCCGGCTCTGAAACGCATCTACCGGCTCGCCTCGTGCGGTGAAGGACACCAGGCATGCAAGGTATCCTACTGCCTGGCGCAAGGCAAAGAAAGCGGCCCTGGCTCATCGAGTAAGGTGGAAAGGCCAATCGCTGGCTCAGTTCAGAGGGGAAGCAATCCGACTGCGGTTTGCGTTCAATGAGACCACGATCTGGGCATTTCAGGTTACCGATGCCAGACCCGGCCTAGTCTACGTAGAGGAACTCGTTCGAGCTGATGAGCATGTGGACAAGGTTGGCTAGTGACTTCTCGAAAGCTTCTTCCGTTGACGAATTAGCGCTGGCGTAGAGTTGCTGTTGCGACTCGAGGTGATCGAGGGCAATCTCGCTCTCTTGCGTTGAAGGCTTGCGGGAGAACAGCAAGCCGTAGGTCGTTTCCACAAGGTCGCGGGAGTGGGACCTGTCTCCGGCGAGCGCGGCGGCCCGCTTCGCAGCCTCGCGCGCGTTCTTGGTGACGAACTCGCTGTTCATCATGGTCAGCGATTGCAGTGGAGTTGCGGAGGGGACACGTCGGCTGCAGGCCGCGTCCATGATGGGAAAGTCGTAGGCGGCGAGAAAGGTCAAGGGCCACGTCCTCCGCGCCAGCAGGTAGACGCTGCGTCGCCTCGGTCCCCGCTCCGACTCGGTCTCGGCAACCAGCTGCAAGCCGTCGGGACGTACTCTAAGCTCGACCGCCGGGCCACCGACGGTGTCGTCGAGCCTGCCGGCCACGGCGAGGATCGAGTCGCGCAAGGCTTCTGCCTCCAACCGTCGCATGGGCATGCGCCACAGCAGCCGGTTGTCAGGGTCTTCGGCGGCGGCCTGTTCGCTCCGCGGATTGCTGGATGGGCGCGAGGACTGTCGATAGACCGCCGACATCACGATCATCTTGTGCAGGCGCTTGGCTTTCCAACCGTGCTGTACGAAGTCGACGGCGAGCCAGTCGAGCAGCGCCGGGTGAGACGGCGGCGAGCCAGTGCTGCCGAAATTGTCCGGTGTTGCGACGATTCCCATGCCGAAGTGATGCTGCCAGATGCGGTTGACGATGACACGCGCGGTGAGGGGATGGTTCTGGTCGGTGAGCCATTCCGCCAGCGCGAGTCGGTAGCCCTGGGTCGCTCCCACCCGGTTCGCGGACGGCTCAGCGGTGCAGTCTTCGTCGGCCGCACACAAGACTGTGATGAAGCCCGGCTTCACTTTGGGGCCGGGCGATTCGACGCTGCCACGTTGCAATAGACGGATCGTGGGCATACCGTCGCCGTCCCACAGTGCCTGGATCTGATGCAGCTTGCGGCGATAGCCGTCCCAGGTGGCCACCTTCTACTTCAGGCTTGAAAGCGCCTCCTGGTGATCGCCTGTGATCAATTCGTCCAACTCCTCATCGGTGATCTCGACGAGCGGGCCGAACTTCTCGACGAGGTACTTCTGAACCTCGTCGCGGTCGTCCGCCTCGGTTTCGACGGCGAACTTGGTATCGGCGCGCACGACTTCGGGCAGTTTCTCCAGCTTCTCGGCGAGCCGTTGTTGGCGATACGGCCGACGGATCTGCTCGATGTCGTCGCTCAGCCTCCCAACCGCCGCATCGATCTCCTGGTTGTGGCTCTCGATCTCTTCCCGCTCTGACTTCGACACGGTGTAGTGAAGCCGCTTCTTGGGTTGGATCCAGGCGGACGGGTTGTAGGCCGCCGTGAACACGGAGAGGAAGCGGTAGTAGTCTCGCTGGGGAATGGGATCAAACTTGTGGCTGTGGCAGCGAGCGCAGCTGAGCGTCAACCCCAGCGTGCTCGACGAGACCTTGTCGAGCAGAGCGAATAGAGCGTCATACCGGTCCAACGGGCGGTCAGAGATGTCTTCGTTCGTGACATCCAGGATAGTTCGCAAATAGCCGGTAGCGACGAGCGGTTCGATGATCTCGGGCGTGTAGGTTTCGGCGTTTCGCCAATCGACGAGCTCGTCGCCGGCAAGTTGCTCGGTGAGAAAGCGGTCCCATGGCTTGTCCTGTTGAAAGGACCGTATCACGTAGTCGCGATAGCGCCACATCCCCTCGGCAAGCTCGACCGCGTCTGCCTGGTGGTCTTTGCCCGTGGTGTCGACGTAGCCGATCGCATCGAGCCAGTGCCGGCCCCAGCGTTCGCCATACTTCGGGGAGTCCATCAAACGATCGACGAGCTGCTCGTAGGCGTCGGGCCTGGTGTCCTCGAGGAATGCCTGCGCCTCTTCCGGCGTGGGGGGCAGACCCCAGAGGTCGAAGTAGGTTCGTCGCAGCAGGGTCCGCTTCGAAGCGGGGAGAGACAGCCTGAGGCCGCGCGACTCCAGCTCGGAGAGGATGAAGGAGTCGATCGGACTCTGCGCTCGAGTGGCGCTCTTGACCTTGGGTAGCGCGGCGGCGACCGGCTTACGAAACGCCCAGTATTGACGATCTTCGGCCGTCACTTCAGGCGCTTCGGTCTCGGTAAAGGCGCGGTCGAGGGGGTTTCCCACCTCGACGTAGTCGGCGAAGTTGCCCTTGTCGATCCAGCCGCGAATGAGTTCCAGTTCCGCTTTCTCGATCGGCTCGCCCGCTCCGGCCGGGGGCATGACCCCACTCTGAAGTTGCCGGATCAGAACGCTCTTGTCGGAAAACCCCTCCAGGATGACCGGTCCCTGCTTCCCACCCTTCAACGCAGAGGCGAGGGAGGTGAGGTCGAGTCCTGATTGGGGGGCCTGGCCGCCATGACAGGCGGTGCAGCGGGCGTTGAAGATCGGTTGGATCTCTTTCTCGAAGCGGCTGATCTGCCGGCGGGCCACTTCGGGGATCTCTCCGCCTGACTGCGATGAGTGTGCACCGGTCGCGATCCAGCGGCGGATTGTTTCGACGTCCGGATCGGGCACGATGCTCTCGAAGGCGGGCGGCGGCATCAAGTGCTTCGACACGAGTTGGAAGAGCCGGCTGCTTTCGGGTGAGCCCTTTTCGATAACGGGCCCGTTGTGGCTGCCTCGCAGCACTGAGGCGGCAGTGCGCAGGTCCATCCCCAACTCGGGCGAGGTCTTACCGTGGCAGGTGAAGCAATAGGTGGAGAAGATCGGCAGGATGTCTCGCTCGAACACGGGCGCGCCGGCCGCACTCTGGGCGTGCAACACCGCGGGAAACAACAGCATCCCGATCAATGGTCGGTAACAAGCGCCCAGGTTGATCTTCATTTACGTCACGTCGCGTGCAATTCGCTCGACACCAGATCGCCGATGACACGGGCACCGGTGACCGTCACGTCCGAGGGCGTTTCCATGCGTCCACCGTGCGGATACTGCGTCTTGCGGTGATCGAGCCCGAGTTGGTGCAAGACCGTGGCGATCATGTCGGGCACACTGACCCGATTGACGACCGACTTGTATCCCAGGTCGTCGGTTTGGCCGTAGATAAATCCGGGCTCGAAGCCGCCCCCAGCGAACCAGAGCGTGAAGGCGTTGCGGTTGTGGTCACGGCCGTCGGCGTTCTGGGTGGTCGGAAGACGTCCGAACTCGCCGGCCCACATGACGATTGTGCTGTCGAGAAGACCGCGCTGGTCGAGGTCGCGGACCAGAGCCGCCGCGCCCTGATCGGTCTCCGCCGCGATCTTCGACAGAGCCGTCTTCAGGTTGCTGTGCTGGTCCCACGGCTGTCCGGGCCGGGTGGTGACCTGCACGAAGCGAACACCGGCCTCAACCAGGCGGCGCGCCATCAGGCACCGCATCCCGTAGGGGCCTCTCACGGGGTCGTCGACCGCATAGAGTTTTCTCACCGAAGCCGGCTCGCCGCTGATGTCGAGCACATCCATCGCCTCGACCTGCATCCGCGCGGCCAGCTCGAAGTTTTTGATTCGGGATTCTAATTCGGTTTCGTCCGGCCGGCCCTCGCTGTGCATACGATTGAGACGCGCCAGGTAGCCGAGATTGCCCCGTTGAATCCCGGGAGGCAGCGGCTCAAACGGCTGCAGATGATGGACCGGCGAGCCGCTCATGTTGAATTCTATCCCTTGATAGAGGGCGGGTAGGTAGCCATTTGCCCAGAGTTGTTTGCCGCCGACCGTGTAGCCTTTCGGGTCGCGTAGAACGACATACGCTGGCAGATTCTGATTCTCGGTTCCCAGCGCGTAGCTGATCCAGGCCCCCATGACCGGCCGGCCGGCAAAGATCTTACACGTAAGCAGCATGTTCAACCCCTCTAGGTGGTTGTTATGCTCGGTGTGCATCGATCGAATGAAGCAGAGCTTGTCGACGATCTCTGCCTGGTGGGGCAGGGCCTCGGAGATGTCCATCCCGCACTGACCGTGTTTGCGGAACTCGAAAGGTGTCGGCAGCAGGGTATTCTGGTTGCCGGGCTGGTGGATCTCTACTCCGTCGGGGTGAGGCTGTCCGGCCATTTTCGCCAACATGGGTTTCGGATCGAACAGATCCATCTGGCTGGGGCCGCCGTTTTGGATGAGCTGGATTACGGCTTTCGCCCGAGCGGGGAAATGGCCTTGCCGGGCTTTGAGATCGTTGTAGGCGGTGACCGCAGTACCGGGCCCAGGTCGGGGGGAAGCCAAGCCGGCGTCCGCTAGTAAGTGGGAAAGCACCACTCGGCCGAAGCCCAGGGATGTGAGTTCCAACACTCTGCGGCGAGACAGAACTGGCATGTTCCCTCCCATTCAACTCACCTCAAGCTACACTCATACGGACGCACCTGTGTGGCCCGGACTCCGTAGGGCTTTATCGCCGGACCGACCAAAACACCACGATTCTATCGCAGCTATAGGTAATTCTAAATGGCCAGGGACACCAAAGGACAACTCCGACGGTCATGACCCAGCCTCCATCGCCACTCCTCAGAGTGGCTTTGTGCGATCTCGCCTGCGCGTCATCAGAATATCGATCACGTCTCCATCTTGATCCACCGCTCGCAAAGCCCCAGGAACCTCCAGGTTTCGGCAAGCTCGGTGGGATTCCCCCGTTAGTGTTAGATTAGATCAATGACTCCAGAGGAAAAGGAGAGCTTGATCCAGGAGGAGAACAAGCGCATTCGCCGCCTTAGCTTCCTGGTCGATCTCACAATCAGCGTCCTGTACCAGGACACCTCTCTCACATTGGTGGAGGGACGCAGGATGGTGCAGAACACCGAAAAGGCAATCCTTAGAATGTTTCCGGACAAACAACTCACCTTCGATATCGTACTGTTACCCCGATTCGAACGGGTCCTGCGAGAACGCTGGGGTCAGGGAATGGATTATACGGTTCACTAGCGGAGAAGGATGCGAGCGGTAATCCAGCGCGTCGAGCGAGCCCAGGTGACGGTGGACGATACCGTAGTGGGCAAAATCGGCCGGGGACTGACCGTCCTCTTGGGAGTGGGCAGTGACGACACCGGAGACGATGTCGCGTATCTCAAGAAGAAACTGCTTCAGCTTCGAATCTTTCCTGATCGAGAGGGGAAGATGAATCTTTCGATAAGGGAGGTCAAAGGCGAGATTCTCCTGGTCTCGCAGTTCACGCTTTATGGAGACTGCCGCAAGGGAGCCCGTCCCAGCTACTCCGGGTCCGCTCCAGCTGCGATGGCTGAGGCTCTCTACCGGGAACTGATCGACAGTCTGAGCATCGAAGGAGTCCCCGTTCAGTCCGGACGCTTTCAGGCCATGATGAAGGTCTCTCTGATCAACGATGGGCCTGTGACTCTTATCCTGGATTCGAAGAAGCAATTCTAACCCGGATTTCTCATCGACAGTCGTAGCGAGGCGTCGCAAGCGCCGTATCGACCGGCGATGAGAAACGCGGACTACTGATCCTCTTTGATCGGAACGGGCTGCAATGAGAGGGACCCCAGCAATCCAGCGGGCAGATTGGGAGCACGGGACGGCTCTCGAAACAAAAGGATTTCGACTCGCGCTTTGGCCCGAGTCGCACGCAACCACCTTTCCATTTCCAGGTTGGCCCTTCTGAGCGTCAGGATCTCTCGAATCTGCTCATCGACCAGCGGCAGCGAGGGAACAGGAAGCCCTTGTTGCTTGAGCCGTGGCACGAACTCCTCCTCGTAGTACTGGGTAATCTGGTCAGGCAACACCACGACGAAAGGCTCGAAGCGCATCTTGACGAACTTGAGAACCGCCAGCTGCCGTCTCACCAGATCGGTCAGGTCATCCAGACTCATCTCCATCTCTTTCAGCCTCTCCTGGAATTCGCGATTCGACGGGAACCGATCGCGGTAGGCCCGAAGCTGCTCCTGGACTTCCCGGTCGCTGGCCCGGATGACCAGAGTCTGTTTGACCTCCCCCGCGGCCAGCTTCTGATCGATGAGCTGATCCAACAGTCCCAGGAGAAAGTCTTTCCGGCCCTCTTCATCCTCCGGGAATTCCATGTTCCGGTAGCGCACCAGCCACAGGAGCTCAGAGAGAGTGATCACTTCGGTCTCGACCACGGCCGCAACCTGATCGACGGTGTGCGCGGAACCCGAGCCGAAGCCAACCCAGCTGAGCGACCCGTAGACGAAGATCCACAGGGCCACAAAAACAGATCTTGAAACAGGCTGAAAGATAACTGATGCGCTCAAAACGGATGTCCTAGAGTCAGGTGAAAATTCCATCTCTCGAAGCCTCTCGCACCTGGGGGGTCAGGATTGTATCCGACATCGAACCGCACCGGTCCAACCGGAGTGGTAACGCCGAGTCCCAGCCCTACGGCATTGCTGAAGCCAGCCGAAGAGACATCGGTGAAGCTGCTGAAGACATTTCCAAAATCATAAAACACAGCACCTGAAAACCATCCGGCTAGAGGAAATCGGAGCTCGATGTTGGCAATGAGCAGCGCGTTCCCTCCAAGCGGAACGGGACGTCCCGCAGGATCCGGGTTTCCAAACTCATCCACCAGGATGATCTCACCGCTTTCGTCATCTCTGAGAAGAGGCCCGGCCAGATCATTGGGAAGGCCTCTCAAGGTGGTGGCACCCCCCGAGAAGAAGCGCTCGCTGATCGGCACCGGATTCTCGGCAGAAATATCGGAGGTTTGGGCGAAGGCCTTGATCAAGCCGATTCGCAGGGATGAAGCTAGAACCAGCTCTGGTATCAGTTCATGGTAGTACTGGGCCTGCGTCAGAATCCGGAAGAACTGTCTCTCTGAACCCAACAGCCGCGCGGATAACAAGGTATCGCCGCTGAGGAAGAAGCCGTTCCTGGGATCCGTTGGGTCGTCTCGTGACTCGTTGAGATAGGAAGTGGAAACGCTGGACAAACTGAGTCTTTCCTCTTCGCGAAAGAATTGGAGTGGTGCAGCCAGACTATCGGGGACATTCGAACGGATGTCCTCATAGTTGTAGCGAAAGAAGAGCGACTCGCGCCGGCTCAGCCGCCTTTCAGTCTGAGCCGAGGCGATCAACCGGAAGGAGTCGAAAGGGCGGCCGCGAAGCGCGCGCTGTCCGCCACCGATATTCTCCTTGAGTGCCTTTTCGTTGTCTGCCGTGAAGGAAAAAATGGTGGGAAGTTCCCAACGCAGAAAATGTGGAATGTTATAGGAGAGGCTGCCTCGCTGACGTTGAGAGCCTGCCCGCAGCCCCAACGAAAGAGCTCTCGCCTGCCCTCGAAAGTTCCCATCGGTAAATCCAAAGGTGCCCCGTGGTCCCTCGAAAGAGCTGTAACCAAGCCCGTACAACAAGGTGTAGCGAGGTGCCTCGTCGAGACGAATGAGCACGCTCTTATCAACTGGATTCGTTCCCGACTCGACTTCCTCGATCCGGACCCGATCGAAAATTGCCAGGTTGTAGAGGTTGGTTTCAGTCTGAAGGATTCTATCCAGTGAAAGCGGATCTCCGGGTTGGATCTCCACCTCCCTCTCAATGACGGAACGCTTGGTGACCCGATTTCCCGCGATGATGACGTGTTCGGTGAACGATTGCACTCCTTCCTGAACAAAATAGGTAAGCCTTACCTTTCCCGGCTCCGAATAGACCACATCCGAGCGCACCTCCACCTGCCGAAAACCATGGTTCTCATAGGTGGCAATCAGGTTGGAGCGGTCTTGTGCAAGAACCAGAGGAGAAAAGGGACTACCTGGCTCGGAGGTAATTTCGCGCAGCAGCAGTTCTCTGTCCAGTTGCTGGTTTCCAAAGATGCGTACCTGCTGGAGCTGATGACGCAAACCTTCCTTAATACGGAAAACCACTCTGAGGTCTTCCGCTTGGTCATCCTCCAGATCCACACGGGCTTCAACCGATGCATCAGCAAAGCCCTGCTGTTGATAGTGGGTTCGGAGTCGGTCCTCGTCACGCCTTAGAATCTCAGTAGAGAATCTACTGGACTGGAAAATGCCGCCTTCCTTAAGCGTCAGCAGCGGAAACAAGGACTCTCTTCCGATCGACAGGTTTCCTTCGAACTTGATCCCTGCCAGGCTTCGCTTTCTCCCCTTTTCAACCTTGACGAACAGGGACTCGGGCTTCTGATCAGACTTGAGAGACGACTCCACCTCAACTGGAAAGTACCCTTCCTCCTCCAACCGGCGGCGGAGCTCTTGGCCCGTCTTTTCCGAGCGAACAAGAGGGGGACCGGGCTCGCTGAAAAGGGGGAGTTCCCCCAGGCCGCTCTGGTCCAGATCGATCCCTTCCATATGGACGATGGTCCTCTCTCGCGGCAGAACCCTGAGCGTCAGCGAAACCGAGTTGGTCCGGGGATCGTGCCGCACACCACCACGGAGATATATTTCTGGCTGCAAGAAGCCGTCCAGAGCGAGCCGGCGTCTGAGCCGATCCAGATCCTTCTGCTGCTTGATTAAGGAATACGAACCGCCCTCGGTCATTTCGATACTGCGGCGGACCTTATCGAGATCCCAAGGCTCATCGACCTCGACCTCGAGCTGTCCTATGGTTGACTGTCTCCCCGGTTCGACGGCTAGGATGAGGTCCAGCTGAGCAAGTTCCCGGTCTGCCTGGAACGATGGCTGAATCTGGGCTTGGTAAAAGCCGTGCTTCCGGTAAAGCTGGAGCAGTCTGGAAACGGTCTCTTCCAGGAGCGTCTCCGAATAGGACTCGCCCCTCCGTAGGACGAGCTCTCTTCGAAGTTGTCGCTTTTCTACCTTGAGGGATCCGGTAAAACGAATTTTCCGCATCAGGAATCTTCGGATGAGCACCAGGTTGACGTCCACTTGATCCGGATCCGCCGCCGCTACATCGATCTGGACGTCATGGAAGACCTGCGTTGAATACAGGCTTCGGATAGTGCGTTTGGCGCGTGAAGAGGTGTACGGCTGTCCTACTTGCAGCTCGGAAAGCTTCAGGACATCGGCGGGAGTTACCAACGTCAGAGGTCCGTCGCTCTCCAGTTCAATTCTGCGGACGAGTTTCCCCTCGTAGGTAGGTGTGGACCCAAGCAGACATAGGAGACTCGACCAGGCTAGTACGCCGTAACACAAATAGTGATGTGTTTGCAAACGTGTGTTATAGCGTACTAGCAACAGACAACAACTCGTCTGCTGCAGGTGGATCGCGCGAAAGAAGAGAGTCAAGGTCCTCAAAATCTCTTCTTCAGCTTGACGTCGACGGCGATTGATCCGTCTTGTTCTCGAGTACCAGCTGCGGTCATCCAGTCGGTCAGTCGATACTCGATGAGGACTACCTGACCTTGCTGATCGTTGCTCAGGTTCGTGCTGTAGGTCACTGCCAGGTCTCTGGTGAGCTGCTTTCCAAGTGTGATGCGCGCTCCCGGATTGCGCTCGCGACCGAAGAGGAAAGGATCGATTGAGAACTTCTCAAACCCGAAGAGGCGGCTGGTTTGAGCCTCCAGTTGCTCCCCAAGACTCTTACTGAGGAGCGCACCTGCTCCGTAGACGGCAAGAGTCCCCAGTTGATTCTGTGCTGTCCCCCGCGTACCAAAGATCTCCTCCTGGGTCTGGCCGATGGCAAGCAGCGAAACGATGCTGGAAGCCGGCAGAGGAGGATCGGACCGAAAAGACAGGTTCAGCTTGTCAAGAGACCCCCTGACGACAACCGTTACCGTAAACTCACGCACATCTGTGGTCGCTTCGAAGTTCACAACCGGGGTAGTGACGCGAGGATTGCTGAAGTTGACAGTGCCTCTCGTGACCTCGTACCTGTTGTTCTCCAACGAAAGTGTCCCTTCGTCCAAAGTAATCGTTCCCAGGATCACCGGTCTTTGAGCGGTACCTCGGACAGTGAAATCACCACTCCCGGTCACGTCGGCGATACGGTTCCTGACTCGAAGGCTTTGGTAGGCCTCGACTTCGATCTCGAGAAGGATCTCGCCTCCCAGGCTCGGGGTAGGTGGGATCTGGCTTTCAGCATAGGCAAGAAAAAGCTTCGGAAGCGACAGGTCCCTGGAGTACTCCGCCTCGCGAACATAGACCACTCCGGTCACCAGCTGGGAACCTTCGGCCTTCAAGAGGTCTAGATCCAGGTCAATTGTGGAGAGAACGTCCTGGGGATACTGGACTTGTAGATTGGATCCGAAAACATTGATTTGCCAACGAGTAGGCGTGAAGCCCTCAACGAAAATACCGCCCTCGGCGTTGACTCTTCCAAAGGGCGTCGAGGCCGAGAACTCATCGATCGAGATCTGCTTGGAGGTGAACTTCACTTTTCCTTTCGCATCGAAAACCGTGCTTGGCACTTCGGGATGGGAGAGGAAACCATCGCGCAAACTGGCCTCACCTACGATTCGGGGGGCTTGCCATGGACCCGAAACCGACAGGCTGTCCAGTCGTAGCTGGCCTGAAGTCGCACCGCTGTCGAGGAAACTGTTCAAGATGAGGAGATTCGCCTCCCCATCAAGCCTTAGATCGATGTTTGGGGATTCGCCCAGCCCAACGGAACCCGACAGATTGAGTTGCGTTTCCGGGCCGGACAGACTTAACGGATCAATCGTCAATATCTCTTCCTGGTAAACCAGTCTGAGAGGGCTGCTGTTTCCGAGCCGATGCCCCGATAGCGAAAGTTCAATCTCGGAAAAGCTTCCCTCACCCCTGATCTTGGTAGGCTCCAGGAGGGGTCCGGTACAGCGGGCCTTACCGGAAACCAACCCCTCGAACTGCCCAGGGTCGTAGCCCAGGAGGGCCAGATAGGGTCCTATCGGAATCTTCTCGAGATAGAGAGAGCCATCCAGTGGATGAGGAGCAAGAAGTCCCACCGTTCCCTCGAATAGAAAGGGGTTCTCGGCGAAGCGGTGCGCAACCTTGATCGAGGCCTTCTTGCCTTCGCCATCGGCTTCCAGATGGACGCCTTCGAGAGTAAAGTCTCCAATCTGAACCAGAGAGGAGCTGGCATGGAGCCGGAAAACCGGGTGGTCGAATCTTCCTTTTCCCTCCAGCGACAGGGACAGTTCTCCCTGGACGGGAGTTTGCTGTTGAAGCAGGTGCAGCCTTTCCAACTGCATGCGCTCAAGTTGCGCCGAAATCGAATACTCTCGGTTCTTGAGATCGACCCCAAAGCTACCAGAAACGCGTCCACCGGAGACCGATGCTCTCAGACCCTGGACTGTGAGTCTCCCGTCGAGGTATTCCAACTCTCCGCTGTAGCTGTCCACCAGCTCTTCGTAGACCTTCAGCGGCCCCCCCTGTAGGTCGGCGTTGGCCGTGTAGGCACCGCTTGCCAGGTGCTCCAGCTGGGCTTCGCCTGAGACTCGTCCTTCCAGTGGCAGAGAGAGACCTGCCATGGGAAGGAATCGTTCCACCGGAACCTTATCGAAACGCGCCCGAGCCTGGAGACCCTTCAGATCTTCACCATCAACAGGAAATGCCAATGAAAAGCCCAGGCGATACGAAGGATCGCTAAACTCCGCTTGTTCGAGCCGGACCAGATCGTGACCGATACCTACCTGTCCGGAAAAGGCTCCGAGTCGATGTCCCCGAAAGTCGACCTGCTCCACCGCCACTCGGCCTCGGACCGAAAAATCGCGCCTGGATCCATCTAGTTTTCCCTTGAAGAGCGAACGCCCGCCCAACCTGAAGGGATAGGTCTCCACTGTCTCCTGCTGCAGTAAGCCGTTGGCCTGGGCCAGATCCTGGAGTTCTTGACCCTCATTCGATACCAGGTCCAGATCCAGATGGTAGGGTCCCCCAAGGCTGATCTGACCGCTATACGCCAGGCTCGATCGATCCGTTCGAAGCAGCCCCCCAGACAACTGAATGACTTGCTTTTCACTGGTGAGATCGAAACTGCCCCTGAACGGAAGCGCCTCGGTTTGAGCCCGAGCCTCTTCTGTTGCCGTCTGGAAGTTGCCCCGATAGATGACATTTCCTTGCCCCTCCAGCTGCTCCCAATTGAATCCTGGCCAAGTCAATTGGCTCCGAATATCCGCCAGACCTCCTAACTCGACAGATTGCCATCCGAGGGCCGCCAAGAACGGCCGTATTCCTATCGCGGTGCCAGCCAGGGCGAGCCGGGACCGTCGGGTTTCCTCCCACCTCAAGACGCCCTTGGCCTCAATGAGTCCACCAAGACAGCCGACCCTGACGTTTTCTAGAGAGAGCCCGTCACTGGCAAGGGTAATCTCGCCATGCAAGTCGCGAAAAGGGATTTCCTGAAACCGGAGTCGGGGGGAAGACAGCTTACCTCGAAGGACCAGATTCTCCGGCCTCCCTCTGAGGTTTCCGCTAAAGTCGATTCGACCCTGCTGAAAGTAGGGCGATAAGTCCGGCTTCCTGAGCAGTGGGAGCACCACGCTGGCCTCGACATCGAATTGGGCGTTCAGTTCAGTCCAGCCTTCCACCCCGCCCGCGATCCTTGCCGATAGCTCCGGCGCGGTCAGCTCGAAGTCAGAGATCCGCACGGTCTGTCCCAGGATCTCGAAACCGGACGACACGGCAACCTGGGAGAAGTTGAAGCCGCCCACGGCCAGGTCAAGACTCTTGAGGGTGAAATTCCCAGCCGTTTCCCCGCTTGGGAAGAAGCGGGCGTTAGCGCTCAGGCTACCCTCGGCTGAGTCCAAGCGAAAGGGCTGGGTTTGATAGAGCAGGAGCCCGTTTTCGATTGACAACTCTTCGACTTCGACGCGAACCAGGAAGGGCCGCTCCGAGAGCGGCTCCTGGGGGGGGGAGACAAGCATGTTGGACAGGTTGAGTCTACCGTTTCGATCCTGCACCACTCGTAGGTGCGGCGACACTAGAGAAATACGATCGACCAACAGAGTAGGAGAGAAGTAGCGACTTATGGAGAAACCCAGACGGACGAGATCGATTTCAATGGCCGGCTCTGATTCGGGATCCTGAGAATTCGAAACCTCGAGTCCCTCCAGTTCCAGGATCCCTTCCCAGAGCTTCAGGCGAAGGGCCTCGAGATTGACATGAACGGGGAAACGCCTTTCCAGCACGCCAATGACTTCATTCCTGGCCCATTCATCCAGGAAGCCGCTGTCGAGAAAGACAACAAGGATAACCCCCAGGATCAGAGAGGAGAGTAGCAGAACCGCTATCGCGATCTTGAGGAGCCGTCGCATCGATTTCTTAGATGTCTGTAAAGGCCGAATGTTAGCAGAAATCGGCCAAGACTCCCGCGCCGGTTCTTCGCCGGGTTTCGCACATGGTCTAGCCGCGTTAGAATATGATCCATACGTTTCGACCTGTGTGTTCTGGTGTCAGCTGGAATCCAGACTGATGCTCGCAGGCTTCGTCCATCATTTGGGACTCGACAAATCAAGGAGCAAGGGCATGACTGAATGGTTTCTAAGTTATGACGGTAATAAGACTGGACCCTTTGATCTGACCGAGGCGCAGAAACAGGCGCAGGCCAATCCCAATGGGCATGGCTGGCGAGAGGGCTTGTCGGACTGGGAGCCCATCACTCAGCTACACGAGCTGGGAGTCTCCGTGCCGACCCCACAGTCAGGCAGCGATGGCGAAGCGGATGTGATCGACTACAAGATCCTGGGAAACGAAATGCAGTTCGTTGAGGTAGAGCTCGACCCGGGCGAGAGTGCCGTCGCCGAAGCTGGTGCCATGATGTACAAGGACGCGTTCGTTCAAATGGAAACCGTCTTCGGTGATGCATCTGCGGCTAGTAGTGGCGGTGGTTTCATGGATAAACTGGTAGGAGCTGGGAAGCGACTACTCACCGGAGAGAGCCTCTTTATGACGGTCTTTTCTCACGCAGGCTCTTCGGGCAAGGCTCACGTCGCCTTCGGGGCGCCTTATCCCGGAAATATCCTTGCAGTGCACCTTCCGGAGGTGGGGGGCCGCCTGATCTGCCAGAAAGACAGTTTTCTCTGTGCCGCAAAAGGGGTCAGCATTGGGATCTACTTTCAGCGCAAGATTCTGACGGGACTCTTCGGCGGTGAGGGTTTCATCATGCAGAAGCTCGAGGGAGACGGCCTCTGCTTCATACACGCCGGTGGGACCGTCGTGGAACGTACGCTGCTGGCCGGAGAAACACTCCATGTAGACACCGGCTGCGTGGTTGCCTTCGAAGACAGCGTGAACTTCGACATTCAGCAGGTCGGGGGAATCAAGTCCTCCCTTTTCGGGGGTGAGGGATTGTTCTACGCAGTTCTGCAGGGGCCCGGAAAAGTCTGGATGCAATCCCTTCCCTTCTCCCGTCTCGCGGGTAGGATGCTGGCGGCTGCTCCTCAGAAAGGCGGGAGCCAGGGCGAAGGCTCGGTCCTGGGAGGACTGGGTAACCTTCTCGACGGAGACTAGTAGTAGCGAGCCTCCTCGTACCGCCGAGGAAAGTTGACCTCCGGTGGATGTGTCCCGTTCAAGGAGGCCGCTTCAGCGGCCTGGCGCGAAGCGTAGTAGACCGGTCCTTCAGGGGCCGGGTGGGCGAGCAAGCAGATGCCGGAGCCTGCTTTAGCGGGCTTCTCGAATACAGGCTTCAGCCAGGCTCCGGGTGGAAGATGGCTAAAGCCGCGGTTCGAGAAGGACCTTGAAAGGCCCTCCAGAGGGATGGCCCCGCAGCTGACCCCGGCCTGAAGGCCGGGTCGAATACGCGTTCGCGCCAGACCGCTGAAGCGGTCTCTTTGGAAACTACATCACGCCGAGGCAGGAAACTTGACCAGTTTGGAACTTGTTCTCGACCAAGGAGCCCTAGTCAAAAGGCAAGGGAGCGGAAATCAAGCCACCATTAGGCGAATCAGAGTACAGCCGCTTTCTGAGAACCGCTCCTGCAGCTTCGCAAAGCGCTCTTCAGTTGGACAGATCCCTACGATGGATCCTCCCGATCCCGCGTACTTGGCGCACACTCCCTGGGAGCGAGCAATTTGGACCATCTCTTCCCCTCGGGGGTCCAGACGGGAGAGCCGCCGCCGGGTATCGAAGTTCTGGTCGAAGAGCTTTGCCAGCTTGCGGTAGTCCGCCTCCAGCAAGGCCTGTTTTCCTTGTTCAGCCAGATCCGCGAAGGTCCTCATGGCCGCGTGGACCTCGGCGTCGCCCTGCTCCCACCTGCCGCGTAAACCGCTGTGGTAGAGTCCAGAGACCTGGCTCAGGTCGTTTCGGTAGGCCAGATAGAGAGAGGGCAACATCTTGGCATCCAGGACCTCGTAAACCCCATGTCCGTGCCGCTTCATCAAGTCTCGATCGAAATCCATATAAACCAGACCTTCGTATACCTGGCACACCCGATCCTGGAGGCCGGCATCGATCCCCAGCTCCTGGGTCTCCGTCTGTAGAATCAGGTTGGCTTGAATCTCCCTGGAGATGGACACCGAGTAAAACTCCAACAGGGCGCGCATCACTGAGGTAATGATGGCGCTCGATCCCGCTAGACCGACTTGTCTTGGGATATTGGTTTCATAGCGCAGCGAGAAATTCTCTCCCGAGAGTGGAATGCTGCTTTCGCGGCAGTATTCGGCAAAAACCTTGATTGCGGCCTTCACCAACCGAAGGCCGCCGTAGAGCCCGTTCAGGCGCACGTCCTCGGCCAGGTCCTCGATTCGATCGAACTGGCAGCGATCCTGGCGGCTCAGAACGATCTCCAATTCAGGCCACTCGTAGAGCACCACCCGAGCCGCAAAATTCTTCAGTGTTACGGAAAGGGTTCTTCCGAAGAATCCATCTGAGGGATTCCCCAGAAGTCCGGCTCTGGCGTAGGCGATTGTCTTAACGATCCTCACTGAGTCGCTCGACTAATCTTTGTCTGAGGTCTGGTCCCAACTTTTTGTCTGCCAGGGCGAAGTCCAGGAAGGCTTCGAAGTAACTCTGGAAGTTTCCAATGTCATAGCGTTTTTCCTTCTCCGACAAGCGCACGGCAATCACCGATTGCCCAAGTTCCAGGAGCCGTTGGATCGCGTGTGTGAGCTGAACCTCTCCTCCACTGTCGGGCGAGGTATCTGCAAGCGCACCGTAGATTGAAGGCGACAAGACATATCGGCCCGCGATTGCCAGATTGCTGGGAGCCTTCTCCGGGGATGGTTTTTCGATCAAGGCCCGAATCGGAAAGACCTCTCCCTCACCACCTGGATGAACGATACCGTAGCGCGACACCCGGCTGAGGGGAACCTCTTCGACCGCAATCACGCTCGAACCCGGGTTTTCTCGATAGACGGCCAACATCTGGCTGACGACGCGAGACGGCTGCTCCAGCCCCATGATGCTGTCACCCAAAGCCACCACGAACGGATGGGTTCCGGTGAAATACTGAGCACAACCAATCGCATCTCCGAGTCCACGCTGTCGTCGTTGTCGGGTAAAGAAGAACCGAACTCCCATCCGTTCGAATTCGAGCTCGGCCAAAAGCTCTTCCTTGCCACCTTCCCGCAGGCCCCGGATCAGCTCATGGTCAAAATCGAAATGGTTCTCGATAGAGGTCTTGCTCTTACCCGTAATGAAGAGGATCTGTTCGATGCCATTGGCTTCGAGCTCCTCGGTCACGTACTGAACCACCGGCTTCTTGGCTACCGGAAGCATCTCTTTCGGTTGAGACTTGGTGGCCGGAAGCAATCGCGTACCCAATCCTGCCACGGGGACGACGGCGATCTTTACCTCGGCATCTCGGCTGATACTGCTGCTTTTAGTTTCGTCTGATCCCAAAGCGTCTGTTCTCCCGACTCTGATTCATTGGACTTCAGTTCTCAGTATAGCTCCAAACGAACGAAACACCGACTGTGACCAGGCTCACCAGGAGCGACTACGTTGGAATGTTAGACTGAGCTCCGTTTTTGGACGGTCTCGCCAGGATCAGATCCTACAGCGGAGGACGCAGACAAACCCGGAAGCCGCAGCCGACGCCGTTCGGCCGACGTGCAACGGGCGCAGTAGCCACGTTCCCTTCGTGACAGCCTCACCAAGGAACCGCCTCCTCTGTTGAAAAATTGATTCTGGAGGAGCGTACATGACATCCGAACTCTCGGGTCATTCTTCTTGTCTGCCACTGAGCGCTGGCAGCTTCCCCCTCTCCAGAACCTACAACTTTGATCGGCCTGCGGAGCGGGCGATAGGGGAACGTAAATCTGGGCAAGAGCCTGCGGAGCAGGCGAAAAGGGAGAAACAGAGTGTCAAGAGATAAGCGAAGTGGAGTGATGGTTTGGATCGCGATGTTACTGGGGACGATGGGGACGTTGGTGTATGCGGATCAACCGCGGCCGATCGTCCTGGTGGTGACCCCGGATGGAGTGCTTTCGGTCGTGCCGGCGCATACCGGAGGACGATGGGGAGTCCCAGCAGGGAAGTCGGGCAGTTACGACAAGCCGATCATCTTGGAAGAGGCCGACGCGATCTCGTTTCGGATCGGGGACCGAATCAACTCGAGCTTTCTGCCCGGCTCCAGTGAAGTCAATGGGCTCAATCCGCAGACCACCTTTCCGGTCGTCTACCCCCGGGCACTGGGGGTTTTTTGCGTGGGCTGTAACGGCCCCAAGCCCTCGCTGACGGTCCTGAGCTGGAAGTTGCTGCCCCGCAACCTGCGTCTGCCGCTGGTCGCGCGGGTGAGCCTGGGCGTCGATGCCACCGATCCGGCAGCCATCTACAACGACTCCAACTCCGTTTTGACCGAGATCTGGTTCAAACGCAGTGGCGTGGTCGAGAACCAACCGCCGTCGATCCACGTCTCGGACAACCAGACCGTGGCCCCGGGCCAGACGGTCTCGCTGCGGGCCACCGTCATCGATCCCAACCAGGATCCGACCACGGTGACCTGGAGCCAGTTGTCGACCTCCACCACCCCCTCGGTGCGTCTGAATGGCGCCTCCAGTACGCGGACCTCCTTCGTCGCCCCCGACCGAGAGAGCACGCTGAAGTTTCAATGCTGTGCCAGCGATCGAAAAGCGCCCCCCGTCTGTGCGCGAACGACGGTCTACGTGCGTGAGGCGGATGAGGGTCCCCCCCCCGGTGGCGACGATGACGACGACGACGACTCCGAGCCCGAAGTGGTGTGCGATCAAGAAAACAACCAACCGGCCGTCGCCCAGGGTCCCTCGGATCGAACCGTCGAGGGAGGCGATCAGGTGCGTTTGACCGGAGGCGGCTTCGATCCGGATCACTCCACCAGTGCCCAAGGATTTGTCGGCGTGAGCTTCGCCTGGGCGGTCCTCGACGGAGGAGGCGTCCTGACGACCTCGAGTCTGAGCATCAGCCACGCGAGCAGCAGCTCGACGGCCAGTTTCAGGGCCCCGACGTTCAGCCAGGACAAGACCCTACTACTGCGCTTCTCGGCCTTCGATCCCCTCGGCTGTGGCGCCCACGATCCGGTGCGGATCTTCGTCCGGGCCTCCAATGAGCCACCGGAAGCCGATGCCGGTCGCGATCAAGAGGTCATGGAAACCGAACAGGTCACCCTCTACGGAAGCGGCACGGATCCGGACGGGGATCGGCTGACCTACCACTGGTCCCAACGCTCCGGTCCTTCCGTCGAGCTGCTGCAGGGTGCCGGCGGTCAGAATCACTTCGTCGCCCCTCGGGTCCAAGAGAGGACGCCACTGGTGTTCCGCCTGGTGGTCGACGATGGAAACGGAGGCGAAGACAGTGATGACGTCCAAATCACCGTCCAGGACAATCGTCCCCCGGAGCTGGACCGACTCCAGCCCCAGACGGTCGGCTCGGGCGAGACGGTGACGATGGTCGCCTCGGCTTCCGATCCGGAAGGGGACGCCCTGACCTATGCCTGGCAGCAGCGCAGCGGTCCTCGGGTCTCACTCTCGAGTCGAGAAGGCCCCCGCGTGTCCTTTAACGCCCCCGAGGACGGAGAGGACGCCGAGTTGGTCTTCGAGGTCATCGTGACCGACACCTACGAGGGACAGGACGAGGGAGAAGTCCAGATCACGGTCGAAGGCAACGAACCCCCGGTGGTCCAAGCGTTGGAGGAACAGGAAGTGGTCTCGGGCCATATCGTGACGTTCGAGGCCAGGGCCTCCGATCCGGATGGCGATGAGTTGACCTATGCCTGGAGCCAGGAATCGGGTCCGGCGGTGCGCCTGGAGCCCAACGATCAGCCCCAGCTGAGCTTAGAGGCTCCGGAGGTCCAGGAGAAGACGGATCTGGTTCTGACGCTCAGCGTCAGCGACGGACTGAGCACGGTCAGCCGCCGCGCTTTGGTCCAGGTCAAACCGATGCGGCGCAACACCCTGGTGCTGCCGACCGGAGCCAGGACCCAGCACAAGCAGTTCAAGGATACCTATATCGGAGTGGCGATCGTCAACCTCAGTGAGAACGACAACGGGATCACGCTCTCGGGTCGAGATTCCGACGGCAACGAGCGGCTGAATCAACAGCTGCAGCGGCTCGAAGGTCAAGGACAGGATGCCTTTCTCACCGACGAGTTGGTGGGGGGCAATGGAGAGCTGAGCTCTCTGATAGCCACCGGCGATCAGGGACTGATCCAAGGGTTCTTCATGATGGGCGACTATGACCGAAGGCGTCTGGATGGCGTCGGCGGGACTTCGGTGGCCGCAACGACGCTGTACTTTCCGCTGGCCCGACATCGGGGCGACGAGGAGGCGACGCTGTTGTTTCTGTTCAACGATGCCACCCAGCCGGATCCAGCCGTCCTGCTGCGCTTATGCGCGACCGACGGCACCCTGCTGCAAGAGACCTTGACCGGGATTGCAGCCCAGGGCTCGATCGTGGGCACGCTCGCGGATCTGTTTGGACCGACGGTGGCCATCGACGAAGGCTATGTCCAGGTCCGGAGCACACTGCCGCTGCGGGGCTTTGAGTTTCTGGCCGGATCGGAGGACTTTTCCTCGATGACGGCCCAGGTCGGGACCCAGACCCGTCAGTTGGTGGTTCCCCACTTGTTCGTGGATAGCCACGGAGGGGATACGGAGATCCGGTTGATCAACGTGGGCGACAGCGAAGCGCTGGTCCATATCCAGGCCCTGGACGATCGTTCGAGGCAACTGGGGACAGCGCAGATCACGATCGCTCCCAAGGAGTTGTTCGTGGGCGGAGCCCGGGAGCTGTTGGGATTGGATCCGACAGGATTGATCGATCAAGCGGCGATCACGGGCCATCTGAAGCTGGACGTCAGCGCGGGTAAGCTGGGACCGTTTCAACGGGCGGCGAACCTGGTGGGCGTGGCCTCCTTTGTCGGCAACGACGGCCGCTTCCGCTCCACCCTGCCGATGATTCAAGCCGGTCAGAAGGAGACGCTGCTGCTGCAGGTGGCGCAGTCCGAAACGCTGCGGATGTTCACCGGTATTGCCATCCTCAACGGTGAGGATCAGACGACCGAAGTCCAGGTCCAGGCTTTCTCCGAGACCGGAGTCAAGACGGCCGAGCGGACCGTGGTGCTGGAGCCCGGACATCGACTGGTGGATGTCCTGGACGGCCCCTCGCTCTTTGGACTCGGCTTCGAACAGGTCAAGGGGCATCTCAGGATCATCAGTGAGGAGCCGGTCCTGGTCTTTGCCCTGTTCGGCGACTTCGACTCCCAATTCCTGTCCTCCATCGAAGGACAGGCGCCGATCCAGTAGCTTCACCCTGTTTCAAACAGGGGACGGTTGCCGGGACGCTGCTCCCATGCCCAGCAGCTCCCGCTCCGCCCCCTCCCCAGGGCTGCAGGTCGCACGTCAAAACTGCTGCCTGCAGCCTGCTCTCCTCCCGGCGCGACATCGTCGAGGTCGCCACAAACGTGACGGTATTTATGAAATGCGGTACTAAGACAATCGTGCTTCGGCCGCTTCGATCAATTCCGCCAAGCCCTCACGACGGGTGGCACTGACCGCGACACCACCGATGCGGCGTCTCTGGGCAGCGAGCTCTTCCGAAGCCACCAGGTCAGTCTTGTTGAGCACCTTGAGCACCGGAACCTCTTGCAGGCCAAGCTCCTCGAGGAGCTTCTGAACCGCCTCGATTTTTCCGTCAAGATCCACGTCGGCAGAATCGATCACGTGTAGAAGCAGATCCACATCGGACAACTCCTCCAGGGTGGCGCGGAAAGCGGCGACCAACTCTTGGGGAAGGTCTGCGATGAATCCCACTGTGTCGGTGATGATCACCTCTCCTTCGCGAGGAAAACGGAGACGGCGGCTGGTAGGGTCGAGAGTCATGAATAGCTTGTCTTCGGCGGCGACGCTACTCTCCGTGAGAGCGTTTAACAGCGTGCTTTTCCCGGCGTTGGTATAGCCGACGATCGATAGCACGGGGATGCCTTCCCGTCGGCGTCTTCGCCGTCGAATGTCACGCTGCTTGGAAAGCATTTCGACGCGTTTCTCCAGGACCCGGAGGCGATCGCGAATTCGCCTTCGTCCCACTTCCATGACCGTTTCTCCAGGCCCGCGTCCACCAATGCCGCCGGTGAGCCGGGAAAGCCCTTCGTCTCTCTCGGTCAAGCGGGGCAGGGAGTAGCGAAGCTGAGCCAGTTCTACCTGAAGCTTGCCATCGGCAGTGCTCGCCCTCTGGGCGAAGATGTCGAGGATTAGCTGAGTACGATCGATCGCCTTCAGTCCGGTGGCGTCCTCGAAGGCGCGAGCCTGGCCTGGCTTAAGATTGATGTCAAAGATTGCAACGCTGGCGTTTCGGCGCATCGCTTCCAGCACCAGTTCCTCCAACTTGCCCTTTCCCACAACGGTCTTGGGATGGACTCTGAAGCGGGGCTGGCGGATGGTTGCGGCAATGATGACGCCGGCCGATCGAACCAGCTCGAGCGTCTCCTCGAAATGACTGTCTTGGGGCCGGATGCCGACCACAAGCGCCCGCTCGACCTCTTTGGATCCGGCTGTCCGTTCCGCCACCCGAGCGAACTCTTCCTCCAGAGCCTGGATCGTTGCACTGAAGTCGAGATCGAGGTCGTGAACCGTGCGTGCCTCGACCCGCAGCAACGGCTCCTCGGAGGACTCCCGCCCCTCGGAAATGGCGAGCGCCGCCGGGTCGAGGTAGGCCGCCTCGCAACGGCCGGGCCATCCGCCGTTCACTACCTCCACCATGGCCACTAGGTCCAGGCGAAGTAGGATGAGATCGTTGAGATCGTCGTGGCTAAGAGGCTCGCCCTTCAGATGCGTGTGAATCAGCCGCAGACCGCGGAATCTGCCGGTGCCACCTCTTAGGCGGCCGATCTCCGGAAGCTGTAAGGCTGAGGCATCCCCGACTATGACGTTTCGAACGTTGCCACCTCGCTCGATCAGCACTCCCACCTGGCGTCCAAGTTCGGCCGAGATGCTGGTCAGATGTCGGGCCAGCTCGGGGGAGATTACCTGGTGGGGACCCACGCGTCGTCGGTAGGTCCGTTCCAGGGCTCGGCGCTGAGAGGTCTGGATACCCTGGACATTGCCACTTATAGGATGTCTGGAGATGGGTTTCCTCCCCTGGTCGGGCTACTTGGCAGGGAGGGAGAGAGCATAGCTAGTGCCGCGTTCAACCCAATCCCGCAAACTCTGGTCCGATTCGAAACCCTCGGAAGCGACATAGACGAGGCCTTTCATGGGCCGGCCCGTGAAATCCATCTTTCTGGCGCCTGGTTGTGCAAGTGCCTGCTGGTAGGCATCTGGCCCCACTCTCACCATAACCTCTCCCTGGACGACGCCACAACACATGTGCCCGTTGAGAAGGAAGGTCAGCCCGCCGAACATGCGGCGCTCGGTGACGCCGGAGTGGTTTTTGAATGCTTCCCGTAAACGCTGTGCGACCGTTTCATCGTAGGCCATTAGCTACTGCCTCCGAATCTTACTCAGCTCATCTGGTGTACGAGGATTTGGGGTCGGCTTGATAAAGTGAAGTTTTCTCGCGAGCTGCCGAAGGCGAAAAGTCCCCCTATCTATTCCCGCAATCTTGAAGATAGGGAGACTGACGCAGATCGGAAACGGAGCCTCTTAGGACGAGCTGGCTGCCCACGCCGCGAAGCCGCCACTCAGGCTCCGAGTGTTCTCAAAGCCATGTTGGCGCAGAAACTGCACGGCTTGCATGCTGCGGCTGCCATGTTCGCAATAGACGATGATCTCTCGCTCACGCGGCCAGGACTTAATGATCTCCTGACCCAAGGCATTGTCTGCCAACTGAGCTCCTTCGATCTTTCCCTTCTCAGCTTCCCAAGCCTCGCGAACGTCCAATAACGCCAAGTCGGGGTTGCCGGAGATCTTTCCCCGTACCTCTGCGACCGAGACTTCCAGGTCGGCCAGCGGATCATGGATCTCAGCCGATTCATCGATCGTCTCGCCGCAAAACCGATCGTAGGCACTGCCCAAGATCTTTGCTAAAGTTCCGGCTGTTTGGCCTTCGATCTGGTGCCGCTCGACCATGTGGACGAGTTTGCCATCCCGGAAGATTCCTGCGCAGGGAGAGGACGGAGGATAGGGGAGAAAGAGTTCCCGTACACGATTTACAGCCTCGACATCGTTACCGGCGAAGGCGGTCACGAGATTGGCCGGCCGGAGTTCATTCTTTAGCGACTCGATCACGGCAGGCCGGGCGACGCCGGCAGAACATCCACAGACAGAATTGACAAAGATCAGAGTGCTCTTGCTTGTGTCGGCCAGAGCGCTGTCTACATCGTCAGCGGTCCGAACTTCTTCAAAGCCAGCCGCAGTCATCTCATCGCGCATGGGCTGGATCAACGCAGGATCATACATAATCGTTTCCTCCTCGAAACACGTTCTCAGCGATTCTCAATAGCGCACCAGTTCGACCGGGCCGAACATGAAAAGCATCTGAGCGAATTGTACCCGGATCGCTCTTCGAGTGCCACTCGGCATTCCGTCTTGGCGGGCGCCGGGCTCCGCTATCAAACCGTATCTGCCCGTATCTGCTGCCGTCTTTGGCCCGTTCTGGAAGGTCAGTCGAGGCGTACTACCTGGGGATGCCGCTCCGAAGCCCACTCGTGACACAGATCCGCAACAAACTGCTCAAGTTGGCACTCGGTGACCGAGGCGGGGACAAAAATGTCAGTTGCCAGCCGCCTCTTGCCCTCGTCGCCCAAATAAAACACGGTCCACTTATCCTCCGACCGGACGACCAGAGCCCTTCGCCCGAATACGTCCAGCGTAATTGACTTCATCTTGAGAAGGAACGCAGTTTCGTGCGCATCGTCAGGGGTTCCGATTCAGGCAGCCTGGATGGTGCGCTTCATCGGATCGAAGACCATACGCTTGCCGCTCCAATAGGCGTCGGTAGCCATGATGCAAGCGATTGAGTGACCGTAACCGGCCTCGACCGGACAGAACAGCCGCTTGGAATCACGGCTGCGTAGCGCCTGCAGCCAGTTGTTCATGTGGCTGGTGTCCTCGGGAACGCCGGCAAGGGTGATCGGATCCTCTAGTTTGCCCTCGGACTTAACTCCCTGTCCGGTGAAGCCCCAATCTGCATCAGGGTTCGCGAAGGATTCTCCTTCGAAACTTCCCAGGGTGCCATGAACTCGGGTCGCGGCGCCATGACCATTGATCCAATTGGTGGAGTAGACGGTCAGGAACTTCCGGTCTCCTTTTTCATATTCCAATGCCACCTCAAGATTGTCCGGATTTTCCCGATAATCTTTCCACTGATAGATCCCGCCGTGAGCGACGACGCTTACAGGATAGGAGACACCCGTCAGCATCTGCGCCAGGTCTATGCCATGGCTCATCCACTGGTCGATGGTGCCACTGGAGAAGTCCTTGAAGAGCCTGAAGGAGCGAAAAATCCGGGGATCGAAGGGGCGGTGTGGTTTCCCCATCAGCCAGGTGTTCCAGTCGATATCGCTCTCCTTGACCCGGGCCAGGTCCTTCGCCTTCCTGGCCCAGCGATAGGGACTATAGACACTCCAATGCAGGTCGACCTTGGCGATATCACCAATGATGCCGTCCGCGATCATCTTGCTGGCTTGCTGGTACCTGGGGAAGGAGCGTCTCTGGGTGCCGATCTGGACGATGGCGCCGGTCTTCTTCACTGCAGCCAGGGCCGCGTTGGCCTCGGAAAGCACGTTGGCCATCGGCTTCTCGCAATAGGCGTCCTTGCCTGCCTCGACGGCCAGTTTCAAGATCTGTGCGTGGGCGTGATCAGGGGTGGCAATGATCAGGGCATCCACGTCTTTATCGGCCAGGATCTCTTCGTGGTGGCGGTAGACCTTGGGTGCGTCACCCTGCTTTTCCTTCGTTAACTCCACGGCCTTGTCGCGGCGGTAGTTCCAGAGGTCGCAAACGGCTGTGAGACGAGCGTTGACACCATCCTTGGTCTCAAAGAATCGCTTCAACAGACCGGTCCCGCGGCCGCCCGGACCCACGATCCCTACATTGATTCGGTCGTTGACATCTCGACCGCTGACCAGGCCGGGAAATCCAGCTAGGGCGAGACCTGCTCCAACTCCGGCCGACCGGGACAGAAAGGAACGACGATGGATGGACGCCTTGCTCATGATTTGTTCTCCTCTTTGGATGGACCCATTGGTTCGAAAGACCGGAAAACAGCACAGTCAGACCTGGGGAGCATCTTATCGGAAGCCCGTCGCGAGGATCAAGGGCGGAGAGGAATGGATTCTGCTCTGTGAGGAAGTTCTAACGCGATTGCCAGAAGGTGAAGCGGGATCTCCTAAGAGTGCCGATGAATCCAACATCCGAAGAGGTGAAAGCCCTTTTGGCCTTCTCATCCATGTCCAGGAAAAGGAGAAGTTTGAAGGCTGAGTCGCTCTGCTCGTGACCTTCCGCATAGACTTCTACAAACGTGTTTACAGGAAGTGTTTGACGACCCATGATTCGAGTCAGTGGGAGAGTCAGCATGTCATCATAGGCTCTGTAGACCAGTTCGGAGCAAACCAGGCGATCGTTGGAGAAGAAGTCGAACTCGAAGTCATAGGGCTTTTCGTGGTGAGAAAAGGCACGAGCGATCGCTTCTCGGCGTTGGCCGTCGCTGAGGCGGGGGCGCAATACCGCCACGGCGTCCGCTTCCCCAACTGAGTGCTCAAGACTGGTGAAGACGACGCCCTCACTGATGGCCTCGATAACCGCGTATGGGTGTCCAGCCTCGTCCTCACCCAGGAATTCGTTCCGGTGAGGTGTCACCCGGGGATCGTCGGCGACGCCCAGGGCTTCGAGTTCCTGCTGATTCCCCAGGTAAAGGGCAGCGTGAGGCCAGAATCCGGGCAAGAATGCATTGGACAGGAACCAGTTTCGTCGCTCCAACAGGATATCGCCGGGTTGAAGTATCTTTCTCAGTTCCCCGACCTGCTGGGGGCTGATCAATCCCCGATGGCGCGGACGATCTATGAGGCGAAAGTCACCAAGCCAGGTCGAGACCAGCGTCTGGGCATGATAGACCGGGTCTCCCGCATGCCGACGCATTTCGCGGAAAGCCAGTGCTAGCTTTCGACTTCCGATCCGCGCCGCCGTCCGATCGATTGCCGGCCGAGCACGCACGGCAGCCTGAACCAGGTACTCCCAAGGAGGGCCTCTTCCCCAGGCTTTTGATTCCGCCAAGCTGTCATATCGTTTCGCTGCGGCTTGAAGACCAGAAACGACATCGGCGTTGGAGAGGCTGGCCAGGAGCCGATCGTAGGTGCCGCCTGGCATTTCCCAGGCCAGATCACCCTCGTTCAGTTTCCGCTGCGCCTGGCTGTCGTCCTCGAAGGTTTCCACCAATGCGGCTGCCTTGGCCAGGAGGGTCGCAGCACTTGCGTAGGCGAGCAAGAATGCCCGCGCCTCTAGCTCACCTTCCCCAGGAGCGTCGTGAGCTGCGCGATAGCTCCAGATCGTCCGCAAGAGGGCTGTCCTCAGGTTCAAGTAGGTCAAGAGCAGCCGTTGGATTGTCTCCTGATCCTGTTGACTGTAATAGCTTGATTTGCCTCGTGCGAAGGCCTCACGCAGCTCCTGCATACGTTTTTCCAGCCGTTCCAGTTCGGCGATGGCGGAAACCGCGCCACGGGTGTCTCGTTCGAGTCTTCCCCGCACTAGATCAGGATCCTCGTGGCGCCACTGGGACCAGAGCGAAGGGCCTTCAGGAAGATCTACCACACTACGGTCCCGCAGCTTCACCACGAAGAACAGCAACGGGATCAAGACCATCAGCAGAGCTCCGCCGACCAGGGTTCTTCGATGCAAGCTGCGCCTGGGGCTTACAGGAAACCATCCCAGGACCTCAACGCGATAGCGATCACGCATATCGTCCATAAGCCGTAGCAGATTCCTCCGAGCCCGAAGGACCTGCGCCACTGCCTCCAGCTTCATCCAAGAGGCGGCACGGCCTCCGACGTGGGCGGCCAGCTTCCGCACGCGGCGACTATAGAGTCGGGCAAACAGTCCGGTTGGCACGAGCAGGATGATAAAGGCCATAGTCGCCTCGTCGGAAGCGTGACTCCAGACCCACCAGACTTCGAGGCCATAAGAGACTGGGAACAAGATCGCTCCGACCAGGATCTGTGCTATGGAAAAAGAAGGTGGATGTTTGCGTTTCGCGACGATCCGACGAGCGACCAGATCTGTGAGGTGGTAGGGAACCGCTCCCGTGATCCACCCGAACAGGGCAGGAAGTGCGCCCAACAGGGCCTCTGCCGTCGCCTGAAGTGGGCCCAGAGGGCCAGGCAGGAGATGAGAGGGTTCCTCCAGGAGCCTCTGCTGAAGGCCAGCCTTCTCTCTCAGCCTCTCGTATCCTTGCAGTTGATGTTCCACTTCAGAAACCGCACCTGGATCCGCTTCGACATAGTGGTTGAAGCAGGCTGCCATCCGGTAGAGCAGCTCTCCCCGCAGCCCCTTCTTGTCAACTCCAGAGAGTCCGGTCTGGCGGGCGCGCCATAGATACACGTCTACCAGCCGCTCAACGAAGGGCACGCGTTCGGTCGCGGCGACGTGGAAAGCCAGTGATTTCAGGGCTGTGTCGATGCGAGCAGTAAGCTCTCGAACCGCTTCTCTTGGGTTGGTCGAGTAGAGCGCTGACAGATCGTTGATTTTCAACGGCACTCCGAAGCGAATGAAAGCGTCTGCACGGAATCTCCGGCGTGGCTCGAACTGCAGTCCAACTGGCACTACGCTGAGGTTCAGGTCAAAGCTGGCCGCTGACTCCGCCTGCAGAGCGATTCGTGCGGCGCCAGTCTTCATCGACGCCAGCTGCGGATCATCCTGGCTAAGCCCTTCTGGGAAGATGGCTGCGACGCGCCCCTTGAGAAGCAGCTCGAGGTAGCGGTCGAATGCCTCCAGATTGCGTCTTTGACCACGGGGATCGTCCTGAGGGCGGACCAGCGGGATCGCTCCGAAAGCCTCCAGAATCAGGCGCATCGGACTGGCAAAGAGCTTGTGGTTGGCCCCGAAGTGGACGGGTTGGGACAGGACATCGACGAGCACCGCAGGATCAACCAAGGAGTTCGGATGATTCGCGACCAGCAGCACTGGACCTTGTTCGGGAAACAGTTCCCTCCCCTGTACTTGAATCGACCGATAGTAGACACGAAGGGCGATTCGAAGGAATCCCTTGATTATCAGACGGATCCCTTTGCGGAAACGGAACATGTTCGTATCAAGATCTTAGTGCAAGCAGGAGTGAGAGGCAAAACGCTGGGTTGGATTAGGGCTAAACTAAAACTGTAAGAAATCCTAAGATACAAGATACAAACAAGCTCCAAATCACAAGCAGCAAAGACTGAATCCTGGATTGAACCTACCACAGACCCTTATAATCAATAGTTTGCGTCTGAAGGCGTATTCCTGAACACGCTCGAAACCACGACATTAAGTGGCCACGAGAAGGAGGATGGAGAATGAGGAGAGGACTTGCCTCGGTTTGCCTGGTTGCCATGGCCTTGACTGTGGCCAGTGAGAATGTCTTGCCCGAGGATCCCAACTCTCAGGAACCCCTGGACATCGGCTCCCGCCTGGAGCTATTCGTGGACGATTACCTCATCGAGGATATCGAGGGTCTGGACTTGAGGGTTCATCGGCCCCGAGAAGAGGAGAAGGTTCTCTACTTCGACCAGCCCTGGGAGGGCAATATCCCCTACTTCGTCAATATCTACCGGGACGGGGATATCTATCGGATGAACTATCGCGGCAGGAGTGCTCCAGATTTCGTCATCCAGGAGGAGTTGGATCCGGGAGAGGAGGTGATGCCAGCTCACGAGGAAGTAGCTTGCTACGCAGAGAGTCGGGATGGAATCCACTGGGTCCGGACATCACTGGGACAGGTTGAATTCCGGGGATCCCGGGATAACAACATCCTGGACTTGAAGGGAGCTAGCCGTTTCGTACCCTTCAAGGATGCCAATCCCCAGGCGCCGGCGGAGAGTCGCTACAAGGCCGTGGCCTATACCAAAAAGGGAGACACGCCCGGACTGGTTCCCCTCCACTCCCACGATGGCCTCCACTGGAAGTGGATGCGCCCCGAGCCTGTGATCACCGATGGGTACTTCGACTCCCAAAACGTCGCGTTCTGGGATGGAGAGCGAGGCATTTATGTGGCCCTATACCGGGACTTCAAGAGTGGCATCCGCACCCTCAAGTACGCCACCTCCCACGACTTCGTCCGATGGAGCGCAGGCCAGTGGGTGGACTACGGTGATGCCCCTCGAGAGCACCTGTACACCAACGCAACCGTGCCCTATTTCCGAGCACCCCACCTCTTCCTGGCCTTTCCCAATCGCTTCTCGCCCTGGAGGATTCCCATGCACCTGCGGCCAGGAGAGGGTGGGGAGCAGGAGACAGAGGGACCCAACAAGACGGGCATCTCCGATACAGTTTTCATGAGCAGTCGAGATGGCCTCCACTGGTACCGCTTCATGGAGGCCTTCATTCGGCCGGGCAGAGACCGGCGCAACTGGATCCACCGAAACAATCTCGTGGGTCGAGGGATGGTGGCTACTGGACCCGATGAGCTGTCGCTATACATGATTCGTCACTACACCTATCCCACGGCGCACCTGCTTCGGGTGAGCGTGCGAACCGACGGATTCGCGTCCCTTCACGCCGGATACCCGGGGGGACAGATCGTTACCCGACCTCTCATTTTCCAGGGTTCAGAGCTGATTCTGAACTACTCCACCTCGGCCACGGGCAGCATCCAATCAGAGATTCAGGATGCCAATGGACACCCGATCCCAGGTTTTTCGCTACAGGACTGCATTCCCATCTGGGGGGACGAGATCGAGGGCCGAGCCCGCTGGAATCATCCGCCGAGCCAGACCGACCAACATCCCCTGAAACGCCTGGCCGGGACTCCAGTGCGGCTGCGCTTCGTTATAAAGGATGCGGATCTTTACTCGCTGAGGTTCAGGTAGGAGCAAAGCCGACGACCCGTCCTCGGTTGCTCCTGTCACCATAGGAAAGCTACCTTCTCAATCCCAGAGACAGTGCCCAGGCAGACAACATGGCCGGAAACATCTCGAATTGGGCCAGCGCTTTGGGGGCGGGACTTAAGCTGAAACTCCATTGGCCAGCTTGAGCTGCTGCTTCTCCCAAGCAGGCAGCTGATCTGCATATTCGTGCGCCTGGGCCACGAAATCCACGCCCGCCATGCGCTTCCATCCCTCAATGAGTTTCCGGAAGATGGGGCCTGGCTGTCCATCACCGATTAGCTGCCCTTCGAAGCTGCGGGCATGGACCACACAGTAGGTGGTGGAGGTACACAGCATCTCATCGGCCTGGAGCGCTTCGTAGCGGCCTAGGTTGACCTCGCGGGTGGGGATCCCGATTTCCTGGGCCACATCCAGGGTGGCTCCACGGGAGACGCCCCGAAGAATGTTGCGTCCTTCCGGTGTGAGGAGTTCTCCGTTCTTGACCAGGAACACGTTCCAGCCAGGACCTTCCGCTAGAAAGCCGTCCGGATCCAGTAGAATTGGCCATTTGTTCTCGCCCATGCGAGCTCCCTGCAACTGGGCCAACTGATAGTGTAAACGACTGCGGGTCTTGGCCTTGGGGTCGACCAGGTGCGCCGGCACCGCCTGTTGGGGCACGATTACCAGATCGACTCCCCGGTTGTAGTTCGAGGAAAAGCGACCCATGTGAGTGATAAGCGGCCAGCAATTGATCGAAACCGTAGGCCTGACGCCTTTAGGGAATGCGGTTTGGTAAAGGGGCAGCGGCCCTCTTGAGACATCGTGCATGATTTGCCAGTCCATCTGGGATGGCTCTGTGGAGAGGTTCCGTTCCAGAGTCTGAATGGTCCGCTCCTCCATCTCCTCCAGGGTGAGGCCCGAGTCAATCTCCAGTAGCCGCAAGGAGCCGTAGAGGCGCTCCATATGATGGCGAAGTCGGAACGGTCTCCCCTGAAAGGTACGAGTCGCTTCAAAGGCCATGTCACCGAACATCAACGCCGAGTCGAAGATGGAGACACGTGCCTCGGATTCGGGCACGAACTCCCCGTTTAAGTAAACCGTTCTTCCAGACATAGGACAACACCTCCAGCAATCTGATCTGAATTGTAGCCGGCTCGTCTCAAAGGGGAAAGACTCTAGCCCGCATTTCTCATCGCTGGTCTACTGCGTCGCCGCAAACATCCGTCCTGGCTGTGTTTCGCTCCGTCGGCCTCCTCGACGTACTGCACGAGTACGACTGCGGGGGCCTCGGTCGCAAGCCTTGCCAGGACGGCCCTTGCGGCGCCTCGCTACGACAAGCGATGAGAAATCCGGGCTAGTGCCCTGTCACCCATCGAATGGCGGGTTTGCAGTGGCAGGGTACTAGAGACTCAGTAGGTACGAGAACTTGACGAAGAACTGCCTGGAGTCATTGAGGAAGCCTGGGGAACGTCGGCCCGTAAGACCCATTTCTTGCTCGAGCAGGTCCAGATTCCGGCGGTTGTCGTTATAGCCAACATAGAGAGCCGTCCAAGGATTGACGAGATAGGTCAGAAGAAAGTCGCCGTTGAGGTTCTTGGAGCTGTCAATTGAGGTCAGATCCGGGTTGGACAGAACCGTTTCATACTGGAGGATGAAGCGCAGCGAGAGCCTTCGATTGAACTGCCAATCCCAGCGCGAGCGAAGAATGTGATTGTTGAAAACGTTGGCGGCAGAGGATCGATCCAAGAGTCGTTCCAGGAGGTATACATTCTCGTTCCGGACAGAGGTAGAAGGACGAAAAGTGACCGACAGATTCGCACGAGTCAGGTCCACCAGCTCAGGCTCCTGTCCGACCTGCGGAAGCAGATTGATCTCCGTTCCCTCGGAGTACTCAAGCTCCAAAGATACCCAAGAGAGGAAGTTGCTTGACACGAACGCTCCCGACCTGTGATGGGAATACTCTCGTGTCTGGATCTGAGCCGGGATGTCGCCCGGACGCAGCAGTTCGCGATCCCCGATCTGGAAAAGCTCTAAGTGAGTTTCTCCACTCAGCTCCCATCCGACTCCGAGATCATAGAACCGGTGTAGGGGGTTGTGCTGGCGGTCCCAGATGCCGTTAGCCAGGAGGGTTGGCCCCCAGGAGATCAGGTATTTGCCCTCTCGGCGGAAACGATAGTCTGCGTGCTGCCTGAGACTTCGAACATCCGGCCGTAAGGACGGCGGCTGGATACGGCGGCCGGAGAAGAGGAGACGTCTCACCCGCCGTCCAGGGAGAAACCCGGTCTCGGTCCGGAATCCAGGACTCAGGTCGTTGTAGTCCAACGTGGAAAGCAGGTGTCGTCCCCGACGCAGCAGGCGAGCATCGTAGGCTGGCCCAGCCTGCTCAGTTCCATCAGTAGCGCGCGTCCGGCTGGCTACCGCCTGTCCGCTCAAGACCCAGTTCCGATTTAGCTTCAATCTCGTGTCCACGCCACCCACACGGTTCAAGCCCAGATCGTGGGCGCGCTCCGTGTAGATCATGCCCAGCGTGGATTCGCTCAAGATGTCCCGATTCATGCGAAGCACGCCAAAACGAGCACGGGAACCGAACAGGGGATCTGATTCAGCGACGCTCTTGCCCGGCGACTCATCGTCGGCCAGCAGCGCTCCGACGGCCCAAGGGCCTTTCTTGCCGGTCAAGCGGACGCCCAGCCGTGGATCCTGAATCCGGCGGCTGAAGAACAGATTGATGGGGGTCTGGAAGAAGCTGGAGTTTTCCTGGAAAAAGGGTCTTTTTTCAGGAAAGAAAACCTCGAAGCGCCGGTTGACGGTCACCTGTGGCTGATCTGATTCCACCTGGCTAAAGTCAGGATTGACGGCGATGTCGAGGGCAAAGCTATCCTGGAAGACCAGCTTGGCATCCAGTCCCCCATCGATCTCGCCCCGCTCCGAAACGAATTGTCTCTGAGCTGACCGACTCGGATCCAGGCTACGGAAGGAGCGGAAGAAACCGTAGGGAATGAGCTGAACACTGCGGCCAGGCGAGACCCGCTGCAGCCCTTCAAGGGCTGCATACTGATTCAAGTCCCCCTGTACACTAGAGGAGACTAAGGGCCAGGTGCTCATCTCGTTGGTTCTGGGGATATAACGCCAGAACCCGATCCCCCACACCTGCTTTTCGGTGGAGGGGAAGCGGAGGCTCTGGAAGGGAATGGACATCCAGACCACATAGCCCTTTTCGGTGCGCTGCCCCTGGGATTCCCAGAGAGTGTCGAAGGCGGTGTCGTACCCAACACCCTCCACATATCGCCCATCTTGCTGAATACCAAGAGGATTAGCAGACAGCTCGTAGGATCGGCGCTTGTCCCGGAACGTGTCCAATGAAACCAGGACCCAGTCGTCCCCCTCGAACTTCTCGCGTCTAGTCATGCGAGCCCGGACCTTCTCCGCCTCCGAGTCGAAGCAGACGAAAACCACGTAAAGACGTTCATCGTCGTAGCCTGAATAGACTTCAGTTCGTTGGGTGGAGGGAACACCGTCGCGGGGCCGGCGCTGAAGGAAGCCCTCGACTCGCACCAGCCGGCCTTCCATCTTCGGGCTGGCCCTCATTTCTAGAAAATCTTCCAAGGTAGGAGGCTCGCTGATTCGTGGGATGACCAGGGGGTCTGGAGAGGAACCGCTTCCCCTGGCAAGCCCGACGGAAAGGAGCAACAGGAGGGGTAGCGACAAATGCCCAAGGCGGACAGTGATCCAGGGCAACATTCGCCTCAAGATAATCTCCGACGTTGAAAATTGAGGCGCCCAGTCAGGCCCCTGGCTGCCGTCGCCATCCCAGACTTGGAATCCTCCCGGAACTCTTTCCCGCAACCTGGGCAAGTACCCTTGCCTACTTCTTGCCGAAGTCCTGAGCGCGGACATTCCATCCGGTGATGTAGTTGTAAGCGTCGACAATTATCTGGAAAGTCGAATCGAGCTGTTCCATCGATTGCGGGGTATAGAGAAGCACGAATCCTTCCCAACCCTCCTGGTTCGACATAGGGTGAGGAAGTGCCCAGCCAGCCCTTACCGCTTCTCTCGCCCGCTCGACGGGTAAAGCGATGTGCAAGCTTCCGTCTGCATGAATGTGAGCAAACTCGCGTCCACGACGGATTATTTCAGGGTGAACCAGGCTGATCTTGTTGTTCAACCAGAGGCCTCGCACGCCTGGCACTGATAGGATCGTGGGTCTGTTTTCAACACCAGGCAAAGCAAAGGCCCGGCGGAAAAGCTCTTCGTTTACCTCCGGAACGGGATTCACGTCGATCTGCCTGTTAGGTATGTTCAGAGTTACCTTGGGAGGGAGCCCCTCGCGTCGGGGCAGAATCGGGTAGGATGAGCCGGCTGCCGCACTGGGTGGCTCCGCTTGGGATTCCGATTCGGTGGCCATGCTGGCAGTGACAGGGACGATCGTTAGCGCCGTCAGAATCAAGCTTACAACCAGACATCCATGGATTTCGGGAGGATTCGACGCCATGCCCAATCTTCTGATCATGAGTGGACTGTAGGAGATCTAATGCAGATGAACCAGACCAGACAAGTATACCATGCTTGGGGAAGAGAGCAGGCTGCAGGCAGCAGTTTTGACGTGCGACCTGCAGCCCTGGGGAGGGGGCGGAGCGGGAGCTGCTGGGCATGGGAGCAGCGTCCCGGCAACCGTCCCCTGTTTGAAACAGGGTGAAGCTACTGGATCGGCGCCTGTCCTTCGATGGAGGACAGGAATTGGGAGTCGAAGTCGCCGAACAGGGCAAAGACCAGGACCGGCTCCTCACTGATGATCCTGAGATGCCCCTTGACCTGTTCGAAGCCGAGTCCAAAGAGCGAGGGGCCGTCCAGGACATCCACCAGTCGATGTCCGGGCTCCAGCACCACGGTCCGCTCGGCCGTCTTGACTCCGGTCTCGGAGAAAGCCTGGACCTGGACTTCGGTCGTCTGATCCTCACCGTTGAGGATGGCAATACCGGTGAACATCCGCAGCGTTTCGGACTGCGCCACCTGCAGCAGCAGCGTCTCCTTCTGACCGGCTTGAATCATCGGCAGGGTGGAGCGGAAGCGGCCGTCGTTGCCGACAAAGGAGGCCACGCCCACCAGGTTCGCCGCCCGTTGAAACGGTCCCAGCTTACCCGCGCTGACGTCCAGCTTCAGATGGCCCGTGATCGCCGCTTGATCGATCAATCCTGTCGGATCCAATCCCAACAGCTCCCGGGCTCCGCCCACGAACAACTCCTTGGGAGCGATCGTGATCTGCGCTGTCCCCAGTTGCCTCGAACGATCGTCCAGGGCCTGGATATGGACCAGCGCTTCGCTGTCGCCCACGTTGATCAACCGGATCTCCGTATCCCCTCCGTGGCTATCCACGAACAAGTGGGGAACCACCAACTGACGGGTCTGGGTCCCGACCTGGGCCGTCATCGAGGAAAAGTCCTCCGATCCGGCCAGAAACTCAAAGCCCCGCAGCGGCAGTGTGCTCCGGACCTGGACATAGCCTTCGTCGATGGCCACCGTCGGTCCAAACAGATCCGCGAGCGTGCCCACGATCGAGCCCTGGGCTGCAATCCCGGTCAAGGTCTCTTGCAGCAGGGTGCCGTCGGTCGCGCATAAGCGCAGCAGGACGGCTGGATCCGGCTGGGTGGCATCGTTGAACAGAAACAACAGCGTCGCCTCCTCGTCGCCCCGATGTCGGGCCAGCGGAAAGTACAGCGTCGTTGCGGCCACCGAAGTCCCGCCGACGCCATCCAGACGCCTTCGGTCATAGTCGCCCATCATGAAGAACCCTTGGATCAGTCCCTGATCGCCGGTGGCTATCAGAGAGCTCAGCTCTCCATTGCCCCCCACCAACTCGTCGGTGAGAAAGGCATCCTGTCCTTGACCTTCGAGCCGCTGCAGCTGTTGATTCAGCCGCTCGTTGCCGTCGGAATCTCGACCCGAGAGCGTGATCCCGTTGTCGTTCTCACTGAGGTTGACGATCGCCACTCCGATATAGGTATCCTTGAACTGCTTGTGCTGGGTCCTGGCTCCGGTCGGCAGCACCAGGGTGTTGCGCCGCATCGGTTTGACCTGGACCAAAGCGCGGCGGCTGACCGTGCTCAGTCCGTCGCTGACGCTGAGCGTCAGAACCAGATCCGTCTTCTCCTGGACCTCCGGAGCCTCTAAGCTCAGCTGGGGCTGATCGTTGGGCTCCAGGCGCACCGCCGGACCCGATTCCTGGCTCCAGGCATAGGTCAACTCATCGCCATCCGGATCGGAGGCCCTGGCCTCGAACGTCACGATATGGCCCGAGACCACTTCCTGTTCCTCCAACGCTTGGACCACCGGGGGTTCGTTGCCTTCGACCGTGATCTGGACTTCTCCCTCGTCCTGTCCCTCGTAGGTGTCGGTCACGATGACCTCGAAGACCAACTCGGCGTCCTCTCCGTCCTCGGGGGCGTTAAAGGACACGCGGGGGCCTTCTCGACTCGAGAGTGAGACCCGAGGACCGCTGCGCTGCTGCCAGGCATAGGTCAGGGCGTCCCCTTCCGGATCGGAAGCCGAGGCGACCATCGTCACCGTCTCGCCCGAGCCGACCGTCTGGGGCTGGAGTCGGTCCAGCTCCGGGGGACGATTGTCCTGGACGGTGATTTGGACGTCATCACTGTCTTCGCCTCCGTTTCCATCGTCGACCACCAGGCGGAACACCAGTGGCGTCCTCTCTTGGACCCGAGGGGCGACGAAGTGATTCTGACCGCCGGCACCCTGCAGCAGCTCGACGGAAGGACCGGAGCGTTGGGACCAGTGGTAGGTCAGCCGATCCCCGTCCGGATCCGTGCCGCTTCCGTAGAGGGTGACCTGTTCGGTTTCCATGACCTCTTGATCGCGACCGGCATCGGCTTCCGGTGGCTCATTGGAGGCCCGGACGAAGATCCGCACCGGATCGTGGGCGCCACAGCCGAGGGGATCGAAGGCCGAGAAGCGCAGTAGTAGGGTCTTGTCCTGGCTGAACGTCGGGGCCCTGAAACTGGCCGTCGAGCTGCTGCTCGCGTGGCTGATGCTCAGACTCGAGGTCGTCAGGACGCCTCCTCCGTCGAGGACCGCCCAGGCGAAGCTCACGCCGACAAATCCTTGGGCACTGGTGGAGTGATCCGGATCGAAGCCGCCTCCGGTCAAACGCACCTGATCGCCTCCCTCGACGGTTCGATCCGAGGGACCCTGGGCGACGGCCGGTTGGTTGTTTTCTTGATCGCACACCACTTCGGGCTCGGAGTCGTCGTCGTCGTCATCGTCGCCACCGGGGGGGGGACCCTCATCCGCCTCACGCACGTAGACCGTCGTTCGCGCACAGACGGGGGGCGCTTTTCGATCGCTGGCACAGCATTGAAACTTCAGCGTGCTCTCTCGGTCGGGGGCGACGAAGGAGGTCCGCGTACTGGAGGCGCCATTCAGACGCACCGAGGGGGTGGTGGAGGTCGACAACTGGCTCCAGGTCACCGTGGTCGGATCCTGGTTGGGATCGATGACGGTGGCCCGCAGCGAGACCGTCTGGCCCGGGGCCACGGTCTGGTTGTCCGAGACGTGGATCGACGGCGGTTGGTTCTCGACCACGCCACTGCGTTTGAACCAGATCTCGGTCAAAACGGAGTTGGAGTCGTTGTAGATGGCTGCCGGATCGGTGGCATCGACGCCCAGGCTCACCCGCGCGACCAGCGGCAGACGCAGGTTGCGGGGCAGCAACTTCCAGCTCAGGACCGTCAGCGAGGGCTTGGGGCCGTTACAGCCCACGCAAAAAACCCCCAGTGCCCGGGGGTAGACGACCGGAAAGGTGGTCTGCGGATTGAGCCCATTGACTTCACTGGAGCCGGGCAGAAAGCTCGAGTTGATTCGGTCCCCGATCCGAAACGAGATCGCGTCGGCCTCTTCCAAGATGATCGGCTTGTCGTAACTGCCCGACTTCCCTGCTGGGACTCCCCATCGTCCTCCGGTATGCGCCGGCACGACCGAAAGCACTCCATCCGGGGTCACCACCAGGACGATCGGCCGCGGTTGATCCGCATACACCAACGTCCCCATCGTCCCCAGTAACATCGCGATCCAAACCATCACTCCACTTCGCTTATCTCTTGACACTCTGTTTCTCCCTTTTCGCCTGCTCCGCAGGCTCTTGCCCAGATTTACGTTCCCCTATCGCCCGCTCCGCAGGCCGATCAAAGTTGTAGGTTCTGGAGAGGGGGAAGCTGCCAGCGCTCAGTGGCAGACAAGAAGAATGACCCGAGAGTTCGGATGTCATGTACGCTCCTCCAGAATCAATTTTTCAACAGAGGAGACGTCTGCTCCCGAGCCTCACCATCCAGGTGATGTCGGGACGGGCTTTAGCGAAAACTCCAACGGAGATGATCGCACCCTGTCTCTACACCTCTGTTTTGGAGCTGATCCTGGCAAGACCGTCCAAAACGGAGCTCAGTCTAGCACTGGGACCCCACTGCTCCCGGTGAGCCCGCTCACAGTTTGCATTGCAGGCCGATTCGGCGGCGTCCGAGCGATACAGATACAGGGGGGAATCAGAACAGGGTCCGGGTCTCCACTGGAGCGGTGGGCTCCAGACAATCCGGTTGATCGTTGGCTACGCTGTTGACCGATCGGCTAACCGGAAAGGAGATCATCTGACTGGAAGGATAGGGGCAAAGAAGTGACTTGAGATCTGGGGCCGGGGTCGCCGGGCTGAGCCAGGTCGAATAGGCATCGGAGGGCAGAATCACAGGCATGCGGTCGTGAACTTTCGCCACCATCTCGTTGGGTGTGGTGGTGAGGATACAGCAGGAATCGAGTGTCAGGCCCGGTGTAGCCTGCCATCGTTCCCACAACCCCGCGAAAGCGAAGAGTTCTCGGCCTTGGAGTTGAAAGTAAAAAGGATGCTTTCCGCCGCGAAGCTTCTTCCACTCAAAGAAACCATCGGCAGGAATCAGACACCTCTGGGACCGGAAGGCCTCGCGAAAAGAGGGCTTGTGCTCCACCGTTTCCGATCTAGCGTTGATCATTCTGGAGCCAGAGGAAGGATCCTTGGCCCAGCTGGGAACCAAACCCCAGTGCATGAGATCGAGCCTATTCTTCCGAAGCTGGGAGTCCTTGCGGATCACCGCAACATCCTGTGTTGGAGCAATGTTGTAACGAGGCCCGATTCGAGTTTCGCTGATCTCGAACCGGTCCATCAGGGCTTCAGGATCGGTGAGGGAAAACCTTCCACACATCGCAGCTCCGGTGGTCCTCTAGCCCGCCTTTCTCATCGCTGGTCTACTACGACAAGCGATGAGAAAATCGGGTTAGGCGGGATCAGTATGCCACCCGACTCTTTGGAACTTCAATCCGAGATGGGAGGAACGTGGTGAGAATCGCTGGAGTGTCGAGAGGCAGGAACTTACCTTGGATTCACGGCCTATCCAGCCAACTCGTCGTGGGACCCGGTGCAATTCCGATCAAGGGCCGGATGTGGAGATCCATGGCTGCTGAACCGACTGGGTATTGAAAGAGGCAATTCCCTCCAGGTGGGCATTTCTGTACTTAGATAGCCCAGCCCGGGATTGTGGCTGTTTTCTTCGACCGTGGTCTCTTTTGAATCCGGCTCGGCGGGGAAATGAATACCCGCTGGCACTCGATGACTCATCGGGACTACCTCGCTTCCTGAGTTAGTCCCGTTATCGGTCAGAAGGCGAGAGTTCTTTAGATCCGATAGCCGGGCCCCTTCTTGAAGACTTGCAGAGGAGCTCCACTAGCCCGCATTTCTCATCGCTGGTCTACTACGTCGCCGCAATCATCCGCCCTGGCTGTGTTTCGCTCCGTCGGCCTCCTCAACGTACTGCACGAGTACGACTGCGGGGGCTCGCCACGAGTGGTCTCGGTCGCAAGCCTTGCCAGGACGGCCCTTGCGGCGCCTCGCTACGACCAGCGATGAGAAATCCGGGCTAGATCTGCGTCAATACCTCGTCGGCAAAGCGGCGGACCGCATCAATCGTCGAGTCTGTGTCCTGGGCGGCTACCGAAAGAACCAGATAATCCAGACTGGCATCTTCGTACTTACGAATATCGTCGAGAATGTCGCTGGCACTTCCCGTCAAGAAAACCCTGTCCCCGTTCTCAGTCGTCTGAGGCTGGTCCAGAACCAGCGTGGCCCGGAGCGTGACGTCCACCTGCTTTGGATCCCTTCCGTAGGTTTCACATAGGGAGTTGAGCCGATCCCGACCTTGCTGCACCTCCTGAGGACTGAGCCTGATCCCATGCCATGCGTCGCCCAATCTGGCCGTCCTGCGGATCGCCAGGCGTGAGTTCCCTCCCACCCAGATCGGTGGATGGGGACGCTGGACCGGTTTTGGGAAAAAGACCATGCCTGAGGTCTGGACATGCCTACCCTGATACTCGGCCACCTCCTCGACGCAGAGAGCCTTGAACACCTCTATATGCTCGTCGGTCAGTGCGCCACGATGCTCATAGGAGGAACCCATGGACGCAAACTCCTCGGGCATCCAACCAACCCCTATGCCTAGAATGACACGCCCACCCGAAAGCACATCCAGGGTCGTGATCATCTTGGCATTGAGTATGGGATTGCGGAAGGGCAGCACCAGGACACTGACCCCAAGGCGAGCCCTCTTCGTCAAGCCCCCGACGAAGCTGAGGGTACTCAACGCCTCCAATACGTTCTGGGCCTCAGGGTCGGCCTTGCCGGGACCAAACATGTCGGGATAGCGATCTGGCAGATCGGCTGGGAACACGGTCCGATCGCTGACCCACATGGAGTCGAAACCCGCCTCGTCAATAGCGCAGGCCATTCTCCGGACATAATCGGCTTGGGCCACTGGTGTCACAGCGGGGTTCACTGAAGTGGTAACGGCAACTCCAAATCTCATCTATTATTCCTTTCTGGGAAATCATAGCATCCTGCTTCGAAGCGGGCCTTCGACCGAAGTTGATTCTCGAAGAACTTGACCTGGGCGGCGAACGGTGGAACTCTGATCGGGCCTCGAAGGAGTTTGGGGACGAAGCAGCCCCGTTTAACAGAATATGCTAGGAACCTCTGTTCTTTTGGTTTGTGCACTGCTGGCTTTGCCGCAGGAGTCGAAGAAGCAAGGAGACGAGGAGGAACCGCCTCCGGCACCAAGTGAAACGGTCGTTGTCACCGCCGCCAAGCAGAAGCAGCCGCTGTCGCAAGCAGTCTCCCTGGTAAGCGTCGTTTCAGGCGAGGACCTGGCACGCTCACCCTCGTTGGTGTTGGACGATACCCTGCGCCGGATACCTGGCTTCAGCCTCTTTCGTCGCTCCAGCAGTCTGTATTCCCATCCGACGGCACAGGGGGTTTCCCTTCGGGGCATCGGTCCTAGCGGAACCAGCCGAAGTCTGGTCCTATTCGACGACATTCCCTGGAACGACCCCTTCGGAGGTTGGATCTACTGGAATCGGATACCTACTCTGGCAATGCAGTCAGTGGAGGTCGTTCGAGGCGCCACGAGCTCACTCTACGGGAGCTCGGCCCTGGGGGGAACGATTCATTTGATTCCCCGGACTCCTGCACCCGACACACTCGAGCTACGAGGTCGGTTCGCCCACCCTGAATCCTACGATCTGGATCTATTGGCGGCCGACGACTTCGGCGATTGGAAATACCTGCTGTCAGGACGACTCTTTGACACCGATGGGTTTTTCATTGTCTCGGAGGAACTCCGGGGAGCGGTTGACAGGCATGCCAACTCCAATTTCCAGACCTTTTTCGGCCGCGTTTACTACAAGAAGTTCCACGCAGGGGTCAACGTCTTTCGAGAGGGAAGAGGCAACGGGACTCAGCTCCAGAACAACAACTCGAGGCTTGCCCTGTTCGAGACAGGCTACGAAGGCTCGTCCTGGGAGGGTAGCTTCTACACCCAGAGCGGCATCTTCGAGAACACCTTCTCCCGGATTCTTTCCGACCGATCGGCAGAGTTTATCACTGCGGATCAGGAATTCCGCTCTCTTGGCTCGGGGGCTGCCTTCAGCTGGAGACCCCGAAGCAATCTGCTGGTCGGCACCGATTGGAGGCGTGTGAAGTGGAGCGAGAATAGCCAGAATCTAGCCGGTGTATTCGTGCAGCAGCTCCTTCCCCTTCATCACCGGGTCGACTTCCTGGCGGGACTCCGCTTCGATTGGTGGCAGGGACAGGAATCCCAGACCAGCGTGAACCCCAGAGCCGGAGTCCTTTTGCGAGCTGCCGAATGGCTCACGCTGCGGACATCCGCCTACCGAGGCTTTCGAGTACCGACCCTCAACGAGCTGCATCGTCCATTTCGCGTGGGCAACGTCATTACGGAGGCCAACCCCGAACTCCAGGAGGAATATCTGTGGGGAGGTGAAGTGGGGGCTGATTTCCATTCTTTTGCGCCCGTTCTGTTGCGCCTGAACGTGTTCTGGAACTCGCTCCGGGACGCAGTGAGCAACGCCACCATCTCGGTTACTCCGGAGCTCATCCTTCGCCAACGCCAGAACCTGGGCCAGGCAACAGTGAAGGGTATTGAAGCAGAAGCGACAATTCCTCTGGGTCCGCTCTGGAACGTCTGGGCTGCCTATCTATATTCGGATGCAGCGGTAGAGGACACTGGGTTGAGGCTGCCTCAAGTACCACGCCACCAAGGATCGGTGGGGCTCGAGTACACAGGCCCAGTCAAGTTGGCGGTCTACGGACGTTGGGCTGGGGAACAGTTCGAGGACGATCTCAACCGGCTGGATCTGGGACGCTACTCCTTGCTGGGCCTGAGCCTCAGCCGTCCCATCTCGGAGAGGGTCGAGCTCTTCTTTGGAGCGGACAATCTGCTGGACCGAGAGTATTCCATCGGACGCACTCCCATCCCCCGATCGGGAAGTCCCCGGCTTCTTCAGGGCGGGTTGCAATTCAGCCTTCACTGACACTAATCTGACTCTTCATTTACTGGGAGGTCGTACAAGAATTCATCTAACCGAGCCGTGACTGTTTGTAGGACGGGCAAGAGTGCCCGTTCTACAACCGTCACGGTGCTATCGATGTCGCGGGAAGAGACAACCAAAGTTTCGTTCTCGAATGGGGCCATGTTTTCGTGGAGGCGGGACTAGCCTGGAACCGGGCTCGGCGAATCGAGCCAGTACTTTGAGAGTATCGAAACAGAATATCCTCCTCGGGTTCTTGACGCCGGCGCTAGTCGTCCTTTTTGTGCTCCTTTTCCAAGCCAAGATCCAGCACAAGATGCGCGACTTCGAGGTCTACTGGCAGGCCGGGACGAGGGCGATCGCGGCGGAATCCCTTTATCGATCCGAGGACGAGCACTACCAGTTCAAGTATCTGCCGGCTTTTGCGCTGGCGGTTTCCCCTCTATCGACACTCTCCCAGCCACTTGCCAAGACTCTCTGGTACGCACTTTCGGTCGGACTCATCTTCCTGATCCTATTCTGTAGCTGGCGACTGCTCCCGCGACATCGTCAACCCGCGTGGATCCTGCTCCTGTTGACCTCGATCGTAATGGCCAAGTTCTACGGACACGAGCTGGCCCTGGGCCAGAGCAACCTTCTGATGCTGTCGCTGGTCCTCCTGGCCCTGGGACAGATGAGGTCAGGGAGAGAGACCTGGGCAGGACTGCTCCTGGGCCTCGCTATTGTGGCCAAGCCCTACGCGATCATCTTTCTACCGTACCTGGCGCTCAGACGGCGAGCCGACTCGTTCTTAGCCCTCTGCGCGGTTCTGCTCTTGGCGCTCCTGCTGCCGAGCCTTCTCTACGGCGTGGGCGGAAACCTTCGGCTCCTGCGGGGATGGAGCGAGTCCACGTTCGGGACGTCGATTCCGAATCTGACCTCGCAGGACAGCGTGTCTATCCTCGGTATGTACTCGAAATGGCTGGGGATAGGGGCCGCCGCGTTCGCCCTGTCACTGCTTACGATCGGCGTGCTCGTCACCGTCTTCGTGGTGATCTTTGGCAAGCGCTCGGATCGGATCTTTCCAGAGTATCTCGAGATGTCCCTCTTGCTGACCCTGATCCCGCTATTCTCACCCTCGGGTTGGGACTACACACTGCTGGTTTCGACACCTGCCAGCATGTGTCTGTTCAACTATTTTGGAGACCTATCGCCGGGGATGAGGGTCGTTACGGGAATCGCGCTCTTTGCCATAGGCTTCAGTCTCTACGATGTCTTGGGGCGAGGCGCCTACGCCTCGTTCATGTCGTATTCGCTGATAACAGTCTGCTACTTCGTGGTAGTTGCTTCGCTTTATCGGCTCCGAGCGTCGGGGGTTGTATAGGCGTGGCGGTGGCCTCCAGGCCGCCGTGTGTCGAACCAAAGGCTCGAAAGAACAAGACTTCGGCCTGGAGACCGAAGCCACGTTCGCCGCATGCCGGCTCTAACTATCCTTGGAGGTTGACCACCACCATCTTCAACTCGGTCATTTCCTCGACGGCGTATTTGGGACCTTCTTTGCCCATTCCACTGTCCTTGAGGCCTCCATAGGGCATGAAATCGGCACGCCATTGGGGACCCCAGTTGATGTGAATGTTGCCACTGTCGACCTCTCGGGCAAAGCGTAGGGCGCGGTCGATATCCTGGGTGAAGATTGCCGCGGATAACCCGTAGCGGGTGTCATTGGCACTTGCAATGGCTTCGTTGGCATCGCTGAAGTGGCTGACCGCCACCGCAGGACCGAAAACCTCTTCCCGGCTGATCCGCATGTCCGGGTGGACGTCGGCCAGAACGGCGGGCTGCAGCACCGCTCCATTACGATCACCGCCCGTGATCAGCCGGGCGCCGCCGCCCACTGCCTCCTGGATCCAATCGCCCACCCGGATGGCGTCGCTTTCCCGGACCATCGGGCCCATGGTGATTTCTTCGTCCAACTGGTCACCCACCTTCAAGGCCTCGACGTTGGACTTGAGGAGGCCCAGGAAGTCGTCGTAGACCTTACGATCTGCCAGCACCCGCTGAGCGGAAATACAGACCTGACCTGCATTGGAGAAACCGGTCGTCACCGTGGCAGCGGCCACCTTTTCCAGATCGGCGTCGTCCATCACGACCAGAGGAGCGTTCGAGCCCAGTTCCATCGTGACCTTCTTCATCCCCGCCACTTTGCAGATGTGCTCACCCACTTCAAAGCTGCCGGTGAAAGTGATCTTGCGAACACGCTTGTCGGAGGAAAGAGCATCACCCACCTCGCTTCCAGGACCGGTGACGCAAGCGACAGCCTGAGATGGGAGGCCCGCTTCCAACAATAGCTCCACCAGCTTCAGAGCGGAAAGAGGAGTATCGGTGGCGGGCTTGATGACCACTGAATTACCCGCTGCCAGCGCTGGTCCCACCTTGTGGCACACCAGGTGCAGCGGGAAATTGAAAGGACTTATTGCTGCGACGACTCCGCAGGGGACGCGAAGCGTAAATCCGAACCGACCTGCTCCCCCTGGAGCTGCATCCAGAGGGAGCACCTCGCCCGTCAGACGCTTGGCTTCCTCCGCCGAGAGCTGGATGATCTCCGCGGCACGACTGGCCTCGAACCGACCCTCCGCCAGGATCTTCCCCTCTTCAGAGCTGATCGTACGAGCCAGGTCTTCGTTGCGCTCGATCATCAGAGCGGCGGTGGCGAAGAGAATCTGGGCGCGGTCATAGGCAGGCATCTCTCGCATGATTCTGGCACCCTCAACGGCCCCGGCGATGGCCGCGTCGACGTCGGACGCGCTTCCCCTGGGCACCGTGTCTACCACGGAATCATCGTAGGGGTTCTTGACCTGAATCTGGTTGGCGGCATCTGCCCATTCGCCCTGGATAAACATCTTCATGGAAAACTCTCCTTAGGCTTCGCGCAAAAAAAGAAACGGGCGGTCGCAACGACCGCCCGTAAAGATATAACCGATTTCAGTTGATTGCTAAAGGGTTCGGGCCAGAAAGCAATCGGCTGCTAGTTTCTGACCAGATCCCCGACCTTCACTCCCGATCCAGAAACGACCGTCGCCATCGAGGAGCCTTCATCCACCTCGTCGATCCTGGCCTCTCCCAGAGAGGTGGTGATCTCGCGAAGTACCTTTCCGGTGGCAGGATCCTTGACGGTGCGCTTTACGCGCAGGATTTTCAAGGTATCACCGGCTTTGAGTCCCGCGCCACTTCCTATGTTGAGGATGAGCGAGGATCCCTCGACATCGGCAACCATGCCCCGGATCACATACTCGACATCGGGCAGCTTCTTGTGGTCAGCAATGAGCTTTGCAGACAGGTCCTTCACTACAGCTTCGGTGGCTTCGCCGATAATGGTCTCGCGGAAGTCGCTGCTCGTCATGCTGATACCGCCTGCACCGAAGCCACCCCCTCCGGCTCCACCGCCTCCCAGCATCAGACCCTTTCGTTGAGACTTTCCTTCACCGGTCCTGGAAGCCAGTATCTCACCGGTATTGATGTCGATGATTCGAGCGGTAAGCTTTACTGACGCTATGCCCTTCTGGGTCCCGACCTTGGCAGCACCCAGTCCGCGGCCGAATTTTCCTCCAATGCCGCCGACGCTGAAGCCTTTCTTTTCGGTACCGAACTGGGTGATGGACCCCACGACCATCCCGTTCACACCCAGAAGCTTACCGATCTTGGCAGCGCTGCTGGCATCGGCACGGTTGCTGTTGGAAAAGTTCTGCTCGGCCAATACCAGGTCCATCTTCTTTCGCTCGATCACGGACAAGGTGCCGTCGTTCACCAGCTCGTTGACGACCATATCAGCGATCCCTTTGCCGATATCCCAGTTGCCGCCCCACCACCGTTGAACAGTCCCAAAATCAAAATCGACGATGGCCACGCGCTTTTTCTGTGCGACCAGGTTGACACTCGTAAAAGCAAGCAGAAAAACCGAGTACCAGAGAAACTTTCTCATTATCAAAACCCCTTTTTTCTAGACTTCACAATTGATGAATTGACGCCCGGGAGAGAACCCTCAGGACTCGCGCGTTTGCGACTGTCCCTTCCCTGGTTACCGGATCTGCTTCAGAGCACCTTCCTCGAACACGAGGGAGTAGCTTGAGTACTTCCAGGTCTCGAGACCTCCCAACCGAAATCTCTCTGCCGGAGACCCTACCGCCTCGACTACCTCTGCTTCGTTCATCCCCTCTTGAAGAAGTGCTGATTGAGAGAAGCCAGAGCTCGTCCTGTTCTCGAACGGATCTTGATCTTTCCAACTCTCCACGAAACGGTCGGTGTCGGTTGGCTGGTCCGTGTAGTTCCAGGGCCAGGTCAAGAAGCTATTCCCGTAGACTCCGTAACCATCCCGACCCAGGCCGCCCGAATGGTGGCTGAACATCGAACCACGACCGCGATGGAAGAGGGACCGAGATCGGTTTCGGGAAAAACCGAGACCGAGCCCGCCGGACCCATGCGAGCGGGGAAAGATGCCGATCTGATTACTGAGGAAGTGACCGAAGAAGGCCGCCCCCCCGCCATTCCCACCCGAACGACCGCCCTTTTCCCGAGACTGTGCCATCCCCACCGAGACGAGGACGACCACGAAGATCGCAGTAACAAGTTTGTTTCTCATCGATGCCCCCCAAGTTGATTCTTATGATATTGAGATCGAACTTGATCGTCAATTGTTCAATGTGGCGGCACAATCATGCTTCAGGGTGCTCAATCCACTAGGTCAAACGCCTGAAACCGGTGTGTTTGACGGGTCCTCCGATCCGCTGCTCCACGTCACCGGCCTTGATGCCGGCAGCCAACTCGGCAAAGACGGGATCGCAAGCCTCCAGGAATTGCTCCACATGCTGGTCCTGGTGAGCATAGGTAGGGTAGAAACCACCAGCTGCCAGGAATCCTCTTTCCAGCATCCGGACCGTCCACAGTGTCTGGATCGCCGCGGCCTGGGGATGGTCGAAAGCAAAAAAGGTCAGGGCGGGATGACCGCTGCAGCCGAAGGGAACGCCGTGGGCTGCCGCGATTTGTTGGAGTCCAGCACGGGCCTTGATCCCGATGCGGCTTACGTGAGCAGGCACATCGTGGCTCATGAATTTCTTGATCGTTGCTACACCGGCAGCCGGACCCACGGCCTCGGTCCAGAGCGCGCTCGAGATAAAGGTGTTCTGCGCCGCTTGCATGGTGTCGGCATTACCTATCACCGCAGCAATGGGGTGCCCGTTTCCGGTAGTCTTGGCGAACACGGCCAGATCCGGCTCGATGCCATAGCGCAGGTGAGCTCCTCCTAGACCCAGCCTCCAGCCAATCGTGATCTCATCCATGATCAAGCGCGCCCCGCAGCTGTTGGCCAATTCTCGAATGCTCTCCAGAAAGCCCGGATCAGGATCGAAATTGCGGGTTGGCTCCATCACGATCGCGGCTAGACTGGTGCCGTGCTCATCAACAATGGCCTTGAGTTCGTCTATTTTGTTGTAGGTAAAGGGCATCGCCGTCCCGGCCAGACCCGACGCCACACCAGCCGGTTCGAGTCCCGGCATCAGATGGCCCCCACCAAGGCGATCCGAGTCGGCCTCACTTTCCACTCGCAGATTTGCCGCCAGATACCAGTCGTGCCATCCGTGATAACCACAAAAGGCGATCTTGTCCCGGCCAGTTCGAGCCCGGGCAATCCGGATAGCGATCATCATGGTTTCCCCGCCCAGGCGTCCTAACCTCACCATTTCAGCCCAGGGGTGGATCTGGAGCAGCAGCTCACCGAGCTCAACCTCGTCAGGGGGGTTGAGACTGCACATACAGCCGTGCTGGATCCGTTGAACGACAGCCTCGGTAACGTCCGGATCTGCGTAGCCCAACAAGGTGGCGCCGATGCCGGCCATGGACATGTCGATATAGCGATTACCATCCAGATCTACCGTTTCGCATCCCCGGGCCTCTGAAAAATAAGGCGGCCACTGTTGGGGCGCAGACATCTCCTGGCGCTTCCCGAACAACTGCGTTCCACCCGGGAATATGGCCTTGGCCCGATCGTACCTCTCCTGTCCTTTCCTGATGCTGATTGGAACTCTGGTGGTCTGTGACACTGATCCCTCCCGGATAGCTGTTGAGGTGCCCATTTTGGGTTCCTCTCTTTTTCAGGACGATACCCGAGCGCCGAATCACGGTCAAGCTTCGATGGTAGTGGGGCTAGCCCTGCCCTTTACCCGTAATAAAGGACTGAACAAAGAGTTTCGGGTCGTTCAAACTGAGCGGCATGCAGCTCCAGAATCAGATCAAGCGTACCCTGTCGAAGCCCGAGAGCATCGAGTATGTAAGCCGGCTGCTGGAAGAAGGGGATTTCTCTTCGCGAAGCGAGTTGGCCGGTTTTCTTTGCGATCAGTTGCGATTCTATGACCCCGGCGGGCGGCCCCAGCGGGGAGGTTGCCTGAAGGCGTTGCGGGAGCTGGAAGCGAAGGGCTGTTTTCGGCTGCCGCCCCCACGGATCCAGAAAGGGGCGCCCCGTCCGCGACGGTTGGCGGCTCCAGTGGAGGAGCCGATCGGGGTGCCCGAGCAGGTGGGGGAGGTGCGGGGGCTGGAGTTGATCGGGGTGGGCGAGCCGGGGCAGATGCGGATCTGGAACGAGCTGATGATCGAAGAGCATCCGCTGGGGGCTGGGCCCTTGGTGGGACGGCAGCTGCGCTATCTGCTCGGCTCCGAGCACGGCTGGCTGGGGGGCCTGGGCTTTGCCGCCGCGGCGTTGCAACTCGTGGACCGGGACCGCTGGATCGGTTGGGATGCGGAGCAAAGGCGCGCCCATCTGCACGGGGTCGTGTGCCTGAGCCGTTTTCTGATCCGACCCAGCGTGCAGTGTCAGAACCTGGCCTCGCGGGTGTTGAGCCTGAGCCTGCAGCGGCTGGCCGAAGACTTCGAGCAGCGCTATGGGTACCGTCCCTGGTTGGTCGAGAGTTTTGTAGACACGAGCCGGTTTTCGGGGGCATCCTATCGGGCAGCGAACTGGACCCGGGTGGGCCGAACCCAGGGTCGGGGTCGGCAGGATCGTTTCACCCAGCGGGAGGAAACGATCAAGGACATCTATGTGTATGCGCTGGAGCCGGAGTTCCGCGCCCGCCTGGGGTTGGCCGAGGGGGCCGGCTTGGGGCCGCTGGCTCCGGCCCAGGGGGTCGAGGCCGAGAGTTGGGCGGAAGAGGAGTTTGGCGGCGCGCCGCTGGGGGACGCGCGGCTGAGCCGAAGACTGGTGAACATTGTGGAGTCCAAGGCGCAGGAACCGGGTCGTGCCTTTAGCGGGGTGGCCCAGGGGGATTGGCCGGCGGTCAAGGCCTACTACCGATTGATCGACCACCCGGACGAGGCCGCGGTGAGCCTGCCCCAGATTCTGCAGCCTCACCGGCAACGCACCCTGCGGCGCATGCAGGGGCAGCGCACCGTGTTGTGCCTGCAGGACGGCACCGATCTGGACTATACGAGCCTGGCTCAGTGTGAAGGTCTGGGAGTGATCGGCAGCAACCAGACCGGCGCCCAGAGTCGGGGATTGCACCTGCATTCGACCTTGGCCGTGGCCCCCAATGGACTTCCGCTGGGGGTCTTGCGCGCCCAGTGTCTGGCGCCGCAGTTGAAATCGCCGCAAGAGAAGCGACCGAGCTGGGCCATCCCGATCGAGGAAAAACAGACCTTCTGCTGGATTCAAGCGCTGCGCGAGCTCGGAGAAGTGGCGGCCCAAATGCCCCAGACGCGACTGATCAACGTCTGCGACCGGGAAGCGGATATCTTCGAGCTGTTCGAGGAGCAACGCCGTTACCCGGGGGTCGACCTACTGGTGCGCGCCCAACACAACCGCGGCATCACGGAGGAGCCGTTCAAGCTTTTCGAAGCGCTCGTACAGGAGCCGGTACAGACCCAGGTCCGCGTCCAGGTGCCGCGCCAGAGCGCTCGGCCCAAGCTCAGTAAGCGAAAGGCCCGGCCCCAGAGGCCCCGCCGCCGGGCGGAGCTCTCGGTCCGCTATCGGCGGATCCAACTTCGCCCCCCGAAATATTACCCGGATAAGGAGCCCATCGAGATCTGGGTGATTCAGGCGCGGGAGGACTCTCCGCCTGCGGGAACCGAAGCCATCGAGTGGTTCCTTCTGACTACCGCCACTCTCGCCTCGCCCGAAGCGGCGGTTCAATGCCTACGCTGGTATTGCCTGCGTTGGCGCATTGAAGACTGGCACCGGGTGCTGAAGTCCGGCTGCCGCATCGAAGAGATCGCCCACCGAAGCGCCGAGCGCCTCAGCCGGGCGATTGCGATCAACCTGGTCATCGCCTGGCGGATTATGCTGATGACTCTGCTGGGCAGAGAAACCCCGGAACTGCCCGCCGAGGTGCTCTTCTCGGATCTTGAACTCCATGTCCTGGGGGCCTACGCCAAAAAAAAAGCTTGAACCCGCCCTCGCAGCTGGGTGAGGCGGTACGGCTGGTGGCGCGCATCGGAGGATACCTAGGACGCAACCAGGATGCGCCCCCGGGTCATGAGTTGATATGGCAGGGCTATTCACACCTCCGGCTCCTGTGTGAAGGCTTCGCTCTGGGAGACCCAGAAACATGACTTTGTCCTGTACCGAATTACGGGTAAAGGGCAGGGCTAGCCGCAAGGGAAATATCTACAAGGGCTTTTCCGAGCTCTGTGAGTGGATCGGTCAAAACCTACCGGTCAACAACGCCATCCTAGACGGGGAGATCGTCTGCCTGGATGATCAGGGCAAGTCGGTCTTCAAGCATCTGATTCACCGCCACGGCGAGCCCATCTACTTCTACGCTTTCGATCTGCTTTGGCTTGATGGAGAGGACCTCAGACAGCACCACTTAGTTGAGCGCAAGCAGCTATTGAGGGGTATTGTTCCGGAAGATACTTCTTACCTGCTCTACCTCGATCATCTGGAAGAGAAGGGTGTCGAGCTGTTCCAGTCGGTCTGCGAGATGGACCTGGAGGGAATCGTGGCGAAGTGGAAAGAAGGACCCTATTTAGTAGACAAGAAGACGAGCTGGATCAAGATCAAGAATCCTGACTACAGCCAGGCAATCGGAAGACGGGAGCTCTTCGATTCGCTTCGGCGGTGACTGTAGCATCCTCGTCTGGATTAGCACTCCTGACCAATCCTGGACCGGGTGATCAGGATCACATACGGCTCTTCACGTCGCTGGTACAATCGATTTACCTTACCTTTTACTGAATCATCTTAGGAACCGGGGTGGTGACTGCCCTCGCTGCCCCGGAGACAACTGGAAGGTTCTCCCTTCTCGTGAGCACGTTACCCTTCACCCCAGGGGAGATCAGGATCATGCCCTCCTCGTTCTGCATCCCGTCGCCTCACCAGATGATGGTGTCACTGGTTTCCGGGTCCAGGGCTTCCTTCCAGGGGTCCATGGGAGTCTTGGCCTCAGTTACTAATTTCGTGTAAGCTAGCGATCTGACGCGTTCCAAGCACTTTACGAGCAGACAGCAAGAGGGACGATTGAAATGACAACCAGATTCTTCAACTTCTTGATAGCCGCAGTCTTCCTGTTGTCGGGTTCAGCCCTGGCAGGAAACAATCATGTAGTCGAAGAGATACCCACGCTCTCGGAATGGGGACTCATTATTATGGGCACCGGCTTGCTCAGTCTAGGTGTGCGATTTCTCCATAGACGCGATCTGTCAGATCCCGGCAACTCGGTGAACTAGCTTCCCGTCACATCACAGTAACCTCCCGCCGCCCTCCTTGCCCATCCATCTCATGCTGGCCTTCCGGCACCGCGCCGAAGTTCCTTCCTCACCTTTTCAACCTTCGCCCTGCTGTCCACCACGAGCCTGAACCCGTTCTCAAGCTCCTCCAGCACCCACGGCCCCGCAGTGATGTGCAGGCCAGCCTTCCTTGCTGCATGAGCCAACAGATTCTCGCTCCTCGTGATCACCTTGCCCCTCATCCCCGGGGAGATCAGGACCATGCCCTCCTCGTTGCGCATGCCCTCGCCCCGCCAGATGATCGTGTCGCCCATTTCCAGGTCCAGGAGTTTCTTCCGGTGGTCCATGGTAGTTGCTGATCTCCGCTACCAATAACGTTCAAGGTTGAGAATCTGCGAGGTTGATTTGCAAACGACTCTACGAAGACAGGGAAACTATCATTCTCCGGAACGACGCACGCACAATGCCCGCCTGACGTCAGAGAAGTCGAGGCGGAAGTGGTAGCGCGTACCGTAGGGGAAATTAAAATGCCAGGCGGAATCCGAGCCTTCCTTGTCGGAGCTCCATGGACAACAAGCAGTCAGCTTAAGGGGTGACCTGATCTTGAGACGAGCGTCTACATTTGGATCGTAAAGTGTCTCCAACTCATCAATCGTTGGTAGTCGCCAATCCGAATAACCACCGAGCGGCAGCTTCTCACAATATGCGTCGGCTGAGGTCCAATCGATGTCTGTCCCATTGTCCGTTCGGGCCCACATCAGGTCAGTCTCCCGATCTAGGAGAATCCCCTCCTCATTGTTGGCGGGTTCCAGAGCCGGAAGTGGCTTTGCCTTAGAGTAGAAATACGCTAGTAGAGCGCTGAAAAGCACCACCACCAGCCCCGACCGCAATACTGGTTTGTGCCAAAGGAAGCCCAAGGGCCACAAGACCCATCCAAAGCTATCTTCTCGGGGTTTGGACTCCTGCGCCTCCGGAGCGGCGGGAACGATCTCTCGCTCGGAAGCTCCGGGCTTCGGAACCACTTTCGAATCTGGTGCTGCCGGTGGACCCTCGGCAACAACATCGGATGATTCTGTTGGAATGTCCGGTGTCACTTTAGTCACAGGTCCAATTCGTGATGAGAACCCTTACTGGACCAATCGGTCAGGTCGGCTGCCTGAACCCGCCGAAATCCACGCGGTAATTCCACCTCTTCAATCAGTGCCGGAACCAGCATCTGCCGGGTTATGCCTTCTTTCGCTTCTTCCTTGACCCAGTTTGACTGTACTGATGCCCCAGACCAAAGCACAACGACACACTTCGCTACCTTGAGCGCTGCATCGATGACCTCATCGAAGGTCTTGCCAGGGGGTATGGTCCGATCCTAGAACACGGACCAGCCTTGAGCTTCCAACACGCCGGCAAGCAGCTGGGCCTTTCGGTCTGTCCTGGCTGGCATAGCTGATGAAGATGTCGCTCATCGACGGATGAATGAAGCCGGGTCAAGTTCGGGTCTTCTGTTTGGCTAAGATACAGGATTGAAAGCGGATTGTCTCTGGGTAGACTTGCAAGTAGATCAAGCCATCATGGGACCTCTCTTCTGGCTAGTCTACACCCCGCCGGTCCAATTCCCGCTCCACACTGTCAACCCCTTCCTCACAGAGCCCATCGAACAGCTCGCGGAGCGTCTCATTGTCCCTGTGCCAGGGGAAGAGAGGGTTCTTCGCCTGCACCGTCCTCTCAGCAAGCTCCCACCCCAGCATTCCCAGAGCCTGGAAATTCTCGCGAAAAGCCGTCTCTAGCTCAGCCCGGAATTCAGGTCCCTCGGTTACCTCGATGAACTGCACGTCATTCCGAGGAAGCCATTACCAGCCGCATAAACTCCAGCGGTGTGGCAGCGGCAGCCGCTCGGACAAGTTGAAGAAGCTCCTCGAAGCCAGGCGGCAGGGCTTCATCGACTGGAGGGGCAGAGTCGGGTCGATCTGGAAGCGCCTCCTCAGCGAGGTCCCCTGGGTACCCCAGCTCTTCAGACAGGTGGAGATCTCCTCGTCGATCAGGACCCTCTCAGGACCATCCAGAGCTGTCTGGTCCAGCCAGGAAGACCAATTGGTGCCGTCAAGCGTCTCCTTGCAGGCTAGGCGGAAGCCAGCCTTGTCTAACCGCAGCCTGACCAGGGGAACCAGGGAAGGATGGTTGGCTGTGCGCTCCAGGATGTACTCCTCGAAGCGCTCTCTGAAGGGGCCGTATTCGCGGACCATGAGGTGATTCTACGCGGTGGCTGAGTGTAGCTCCACGCGTTCTGGAACCGATCTGATCTCGATATATGGGAGCGGGGAGCGCCCTGTTCTGCTCACGGTGGAGAAAGTGATCTCCTAGCCGTTTGATGCGATCACCGACTTGTAACCCCAAGTTGGTGCTTCTCATTCCTGGCCAGAAAGTAATCTCAGCAACACGCGGATAGAACCTCGTCCATGCCAATTCCAGGCAGGAGCTGGATTTCGGTGGTTGGAAAGATCAGCCAGTTGATTCTGGCTGGAGAAGCTACGGAACTACCAACTGTGATTCAAATAGACACCACTCGATCCGCAGCTACCGTCAGCTCGGCAAGGGTCTTGGGCGTGATGAACTGGGCATTCTTGGCTGTAAAATCGTCCTCTGAGACCCCACGGGCCTTTCCACAGAGGCCTCAGACGTATACAGGTATACCGTGCTCGATCACTTTGGGCAGTAGCTCCCGCAGGGCTGGAAGACCTACCGCTTGGACGTGCTCGGCAATGGCATCCTTCATCAGATAGGTGGCTTCGCCCAGCAACGCAATCTGTGCCTGGTGACCTGCTTCGACAGCACCTAACGCAGCGATGAATGGCAGAGTTCCTCGGGTGGGATCATCAGAACCGAAGCTGCCCGTGTAGAGAATCGTTGACATGGAAGACCTCCTCTTTACCTTTAACGCGGATTTGACAGCGTTGTTCCAAACCGATCTGTAGCCTTTCTGACCTCAGAAAGGTGAATGCCTTTGGTCAGTCCTCAAGCATTCTTTCATGGCCCTGCGGACACCGGCCACGAACCTGATCATGCCACCCATCGTCATCGAACACGTCCCAGGTGTGCCAGGATCTCGCTGGGTAGAGGATGTCACACTTCGGACAGTACCATGGGAGAAGCTCCAGGTCGAAGTCGTGAAGCGCCGCCCAGTTCTGCTTCGTCAGCAATCTGGCGATGTGGCCGACTTTGGACTTGCAGATGTAAACCGTCAGCTCTGATATAAAACCTGACCGCTTCAGAACGCAGCGCTGTTCATCCTCAGAAATGGTAATCTCGCCTTCATGCCGTCCGTCAATGACGATCTTCGTCCGGTGTGAGCACGTCAAAGCTTCTGACCACCCCTAGAACAAGTCCACCAAATTCCTCGTTGTGAATTTTGAGGGTTAGCGATGGATCGTTACCCTTTCTTATGCGCCTCTGGTGTTGGAGAGTCAAGAACGCCTTCCCTAGACCCCAGGCCGAGACTGCATCATGACCATGCGAACGACAGAGGGATGGTCACCAGTACGCTCCAGGATGTACTCCCCGAATCGCTCTCTGAAGGGGCCACATTCGGGGTCCATGAAAGTGTAATAGCCCAGATCTGACCGTACAAATAGTGTCAGAATAGAGCTCCCCTGACCGGCGGCTTTCGCCTAAAAGCGGTCATTCAGATTTCCTCTGGAAACGTCGAACAAACTACCGCAAACGGCCAAAAGCTGTCATTCCGCGCAGGCCAAGCCGTCATGCGACCACGAAAAGCCTGTGGCTGAAAAGAATGGGTCGCCTTTGGGAGAAACAAGGACAAGGATGGCAGTTTCAAGCACACGACCAGCTTCGCAGCCAACGACATTCCGTGTGTCAGCGGAAAGTTCCTGTGCCCAAAGCACTTGGTCAGCGTCGACAATCTCCGCCAACTCGTCCTCGCCCAACTTCTTCTCAAGGATCTGAACAATCGGCTGGCGGAGGTCTTCTAGGATCCGATCGCGGCATCCGCACAGATTCAGGATATTGCTCTCTCGATTCTGGACTTGATCAGATGAGTCGGTGGGGAGACTGTAGACGAATTTGGAGTCATCCACGATCTCTTGCAACCGGGCGACGGCCCGATCCAACAAGTCGAGGTCTAACTAACTCCTCTACGAGTGAGGCCACCAGCGTCCCTTTCCACTAAGGACAGTCCACTTTCTCTGGGAGGCGGCTGCAGTCCGGGTGTGGAAAAGGCCCGAATTTTCGGCTCGCGCTGCCTAGCAGCCATGCAGAATCTTACCACTATCCCCTGAACTTGACGTGATCCTGATTTAAGTAGGCACTTCGTGCCGACGGCCAAGGCCGTAAAAGGCTGTTTCGGGACACCCCGGCTGTGACGAAAGGGCGGTCTCAGAGAACAGCTCACTTGATTGAAATTCCGAGACTGTTAAAGAGAATCGACTATTGTCTACACCTGTGTGAATGCGAGGCGCAGTAGCAGAAGCGAAGTTCATGAACGACTTCGCGGGGAACGACACACTGCTGTCAGTGGTCACAGAATTCCGACCAATCTCCGGTCAAGATATTTTCCAGATCGGGTCCTCTTGGCCCGGGGACGTTCAGCCCCATGCACCATCATTCTCAGGCCGAATCCTGGCAAAATGCTCACGATCTCGTCATGACCTCACGTTTGGATAGTATCAGGCCAAGTCCTCAAAGACACTGAGGTTCGCCGCCGAAAAAATTGGGGGCCTATTGTTGCTGGGACAATTGTCTAGTAAAGTTTCTCAAACACTGGGGGAAAGGGGGGGCATCCTCTTGCCTGATTCCCTTTCTCAGGCTCTAAATGTCAAAGGGGGGAAATCTGATGAAAAATGTATTGGAGTCGCTTCAACCGCTGAGGGTCGCAATTCTGCTCTCTGCAGTTGGGCTGGCCACAGGAGTCTTCCAGAGCGCCTCAGCTGAGGACGTCAATCCCGAAAAGCTGGCGCTGGTGAACCTGGTGACGGCAGACGTGCAGAACCTGGTGCCCCTTGTTTACAACGAGGAGGTGGTGAACACGCCGTTGGCAGACGGGACCGGGATTCAAGGGACGACAACCTCTCAAAACATAGGCAACCCCGACACCTGGGAATACTACTTCTTTTGCGGGAACGAAGGGGATGTGATTGACATTGAAGTCCACCGCACAACGTCTGACATGGACCCGGCTATGCAGATCTGCCTTGGGACGGCTGACGACACCGGAGGGATTTCTTTCGGTGGTTGTGGTCCTGACATGAGCTTTGTGGCTCGTGCGGATGACAACAACGGCATCCCCCACGGTGTTGGCGGGCTCTTTGCCGATCCAAAGATCCAGATCGCACTTCCCTCCACAGGAACGTACACACTCATGGTGTTTGATTTCATAGGGGCAGGTCCAAATCCCCAGTTCGAGATCCACGCGGATGGCATCGCCGGATGCGAGCCCTCCCTAACCAAGGGGATCATCAGCGGGCCGGATTGCCCGGATGAGCCTGAAGGCCAACCCGCGCCGGCCTCCATCACGTTCGAGACTTTGGTCACCTCATGCGGCGCTCTCGGTGATCAACTCGACTTCTACCTCAACGGCGTGCTTCTAGGCAGCCAAGAGGCAGACCCGGCCCTCACGTGCACTTGCAGTCCTCCACTGCTGACAACATTGGTGGTCGCCGACGCTGGGCTGATTGCGGACGCCTGGAACTCAAACGGCTGCAACACATTTCGCGTCGTTAAGAGTGGTCTCGACTCCACATTCTCTTGGTCGCGGGCGCAATTTGACGCTAGCTCCCATTGTATCTTCGATGTGGGTGGTGGCGACTGCACGGTGCTGGATGTGTGCTCTGCACTCTTCACTTTCGACTCTGTGGACGAGTCGAGCGCCGTCGGTGGTGACGGTGAAATCGACCTTGCCGTTGAAGTGGGCCAATTCGAGTCCACCAAGTACGACTTCAAGGTCACCTACTTTGGTGGCTTTCCTGAACCACCAGCCCCGGTTCTGATCGAAGACACAGTACCCGCCGAGTGGATGGTGGAACTCTTAGACGACGGCGGCAATGCGACGGCCCAGGGGGCGAACGATGATGGTGATGATGACGACGATGATGATGATGATGATGATGATGATGCGACCAAGATCTCCTGGACTCCTGATCCTTTGGGCGGCATGATCACGGTGTGGGCCATGACCAGAGAGCGCCCGAACGGGAAGTTTGCTCCCACGTCCTGCGGGGCCTTGTACCTCAACGACGGCGCGCAGGCCTTTGAGCTGGATCCGGTGACCGGTGAACCCTTGGATCTGCCTCCTATCTTAGCATCCAACTCACTGTGCCTAGCGGCAGTGGAAGACGTCAACGGAGACGGAGAAATCGCCCGTGACGGTAGTGGTGACGAGGATGGAGACGGCCTGACGGACTATGAGGAGGCCTGTGTGATCGGAAGCGATCCTTGCGATCCATGCGACCCTGATGAGCAGTCACCTGCATGTGAAACCGGAGACGACGATGACGACGACGATGATGATGAGGATGGGCCTACAATTATTACCGTTGGGGGCGATGAGGACGATGATTAGTGGTGTCCCGCTCATCAAGGCGCGTGGCGCGAGGGTTGGAGTGAACAGCGGACTTCCATGAGATGAGGGGTCAGGGGAGAAAGCCGCCTGAACTCATTTACACACTTATTGACGGAACCTCCTGATCCCTGGATCGCAAATCGCTGAAGATCAAGAAAGAGCTAAGCAAGGTAGCCAAAGCACTGGAAAGGATCGAAGTGGAGAAGGAAGAAATCGAAAGGGGGAAGGTGGAGCAAATCCGGTCTTGGAAGAAACTGCAGGAGCTCAAAGAGGACGGCTTGGGAAGTTTCCTCTCGAAGCGAGATGGTCCGGTTCAGCCTTGGTTGTTGGACCGCAAAGCATGCCGGGTGGGCTTTCTTGAACTTTCCCTTGGGTTGTGGACCAAGGAGATTTCGGTGGATTTCGCGGCCGCCTGGTCTGCGCGGAGTGACGGCTCTTAGCGGTTTGCGGTAGTTCGTTCGACGTTTTCCACGGAGAATCTGAATGACCGCTTTTAGGTGCCGATTCAACCGGTCAACGCAACACCCGTATTAAGCCGTTCAGCTAGAACGCGTCAGCGTCGGAGGAGGCAAGTGGTTTGATGGCCCGAATCGCAACCGCGTAACTCATTGTACCTCAATGGCATGCACATGGGAGCCAGGCGTCCTCGCCGCTTTCTCTTTGGTTTCAACCGTTTACGCTTCGCCTTCTTCCTCCGCGCAAGTGTTGCGTCGATCGGTTGAATCCACCGGCGAAAGCGGCCGTTCGATTTCGAGCAGATAGGACGCTGTCTGCGAGATCGGTGCCGTCCGCCACAGATGTAGATTCGAGCTGCACGGACTTCCATGTACAGACTCCGGGAAGCTGGCCAGCTCTCCGAGAAACACAATGGTCGTTGCTATCCGGTTGCTTGCCGGTAGCGGTGTTCCAGGCTCCGACCTGCAAGAAGGTCTGTGTCAATAAAGCGGAGCCGGATGATGGAAACGCAGGGGCAGTTCAGTGAACTCAGAGTTCAACGAAATGACCATTGACTGAGCATCGCTTGCCCATTGGGTTCCCCTGCCAATCTCGAAGAGCTGGTTGATTGGAGGCTGAGTCTGCATCAGCTGCGCCCATCGAGATCAACCTGAGCAGCCACAGTGAGGATTCCCGTCCGGACTCTAGATGATGGCCGCTAACTCCGAAGCTGATATCTGTGTGTGCGCCAGTCCCCGCCGCCGGCATTTACAGAGGGCTACGGAGAACCGGGACAGTCGAGGAAGCGCCTGAGATGTGCGTGGTGCCACGGCCCGATACCCTCCATATAAGGCATCCCCCCTTCCGGGGGGGGTGGGGGGCCTCAGTCGCCCGCCGGCGATGGTGTGATATCTATGGCGTCGTCTTTCTCTACCTCGACCGTGACCCTTGGATACGATCCCTCAGGCAGCGAAAACATGGGCCTCGGATCGTGCACTGGCTCGGGCCTGTCAAGCTCGCCGGTGGCCTTGCCGAGCAGCTCCAGGCAGCCACGCTTCTCTCGAATCGCACTGAGCGCCAGGCGCATATCGCCATTGGCCATAGACGCCTCGCAGATCATGTCGGTCCGCACCATCAGCGCTTCGACCTCCTCCAGCAGGCTGTCAGCTTGGACAATCTCCTGGGCCTCCTGCGCCCTGGCCAGGGCCTTTGGCAGGTGGGCGACCTTGTGCCGGTGCAGGGCCGTCGCCGAGAGCCCGTGCCGTCCGGCGATGCTGCGCAGGGGTTCGCCTCGTATCAGAGAGGAGTCGATGCCCTCCCGGTCAGCGTGCTGGCAGATAGAACACCTGGGTGCCATGTCTAGATTTTAGCAGGTTGAAGCGACGCTTCAGCGGCAGCGAGGATACGTACTTCCATCCCGTTTTTCGAAAAACAGACTTGTTCCGCTACGTTCCGTGAATCTCGGCAGCTGGGTTTGGTCTCGGGGCCCGTGCTGACTGGGCCTTGGACGAGGGCAGGCTGGAACCGGAACAAATCGCGAAAGCTGGTGATGTTCGTGGGACTGGGGGCCGGCACCCCCCCCGAAGTGACGGGTACCTTTCTGGGAGGCTGCCGGGGGAACGGGCGCGGGTTGTGCACGGAGGGTTTGATAGCACGCTCGTTATGCCGTGGCTGGCGCGGGAGTCCACCCGGTTTCTCGCACCGGCTGATAGGAAGCTGGATTTGCAGCGGGAGGGGTTTTCCCGTGACTTTATAGTCTGCGGCGGTCGCGGTCGAAGCCAGGAGAATCCAGACGATAGCCCTCAAACAGGCGCTGCAAGACGAACGGATGATGAATGCGCTCCTCCCAAAGTTCGCCGCGGCTCTCACTCGACAGCGAAGCTGTACAGCTTCGCCTTCTCGATGAGGAATCGCAGCCTGACGGTCTGCCCCTCGAACTGTCCCGCATCATCCCCCTTCCACATCACTTTGTGCGCGAGTGCATCTCCCACGATGGGAAGACAGGCCTGGCGGTCGAAACCGGCGATCGGCTTTCCGGCCTGATCGAGCACCTCGACGCGCAGGCTGCCTCCCTCGGCCACGGCCGCGTTGAGTTTCAGCGCCCGCCCCTCGAGCCGCACGGGCACTGTGGTCAGCTCGCCGCGCTCGGCGATCGCCTCGGCGTAGCACACCCGCCCCCGCGGCGCTCGGGCCACCGCCGGGAGATGGCGCGTTGACTTGCAGTGCTCCCAATACTCCTCCCAGTTCGTGAACCCTGGCACCTCGGCACGGCTTGGATACTTGGTTTGCAATTGGGCCAGCGTGAGGGTCTTACCCAGGCCGGTGTAATCATGATGGACGGTGTTGGCAGCGACATACGGAAACCACCATTCGTCGCCGAACTGGTGATATATCTCGCGAACCAAGACCATGCCGTAGTTGTAGCTGCCCGGCTGCCCGTTCTCGATCAGCTTGCGGCGGGCGGCGAACCGCTGCCAGTGGATTAGATCGCGGGTCCACAAGGCTTCAGACCAGATTCGCCCGGCCTTGGCGTCGAACACCCACGTCGCCCCCAAGTACACCTGCCCGCCATCAATGGCGACGTTGAACCTGTGGCCTTCCCAGGCCAGAGCCGGCCGCCCGCTGACAGATTCCTGCGCCTCGGCGAACAGCGAGATCATATACAGTTGCGCACCCGGCGGATCCTGGTCGTCCGGCACGGCGATCAACCTGCGCTCCCAATGCATGCCGTCGCTCGTCCACATCACGCCCAGGCAGCGGCGGGTCATGTGCATGTTGTCGTAGATGGCATCATGCGGAGCATAGGCCGGCGCGCCCGGGCGGAAAAAGTAGTACAGGATGCCGGTGGACTTGTCTTCGACGTGCATGCGGATCGCTTCGGTGGTGTGGTACAGGTCCATACCCACCCCAAGGAACAACAGGGCGCTGGACGTGAGCACCAAGTACTCGTCGCCGCGGCGCTCCATCGGCCAGGAGCCGACGCGATACGCCTGCGCGCTCGCGTGACGGCAACTCTCCACGAAGGACTTTTTGACGGCCGTGACAAACACCTTCTGCAGGTTGACCGGGCCGTCCTGAGCGGGATCATAGGGGCGAAAGCGGGCCCGCTCCAGATTGTGATCGGGCGGCAGCGTTGCGCCCGGTTTGCCAGTGGGAACGTGCACTTGTTCTTTGGGTAGCAGGTTGTTGGCCCGTGAGCCCTGCATGTCGAGCAGGCCCAGCTCAGGCTTGTGCCAGGCGATCCCATCTGGGGAGCGGGCCACGGCGATCGTGGATGGCAAGCGGGCGAATTCCTGTTTTCGCGCCACATCGCCACGAAGGCCGACCCCATACTCCAACACGTATTCCCGACGCTCTTGATCGAACCGCAGCGAATTAAATTCCAACAGTTCCGACTCCCAAGGCTTGTCCATCACCACCAGCGGCGCATCGGGGCGCTTGTCCAGCGGATCGACCTCAAAGCGGATGCCTTGCACTGATGAAAAGCCGAGCGGTCCGGCCAGGAGCTGGGGGCGCGATCCGATCCGCCAAGGTTCCTGCGAGGCCGTCTCCGGCGGCAGCATCTCTTTCCACACCTTGCGGACCACGTAGGGCCCGGCCGGCTGTCCGTTCCGCAGCAGGCGGATGCGGATCCAGTATTCGCCGCGGGGCCAGCCTGAGGTGTCAAACGCCTGCCGCTGGATCGTGCCGTTCAGGTCGAACGCCCACGGGCCGGCGAGTGGCTCCTCCTGATTAGGCCGGACCACATCAACGATGGCACGGCACTCAGCGACGCGGAGCGGCAGTGTGCGGATCGTAAAATTCATGCGGTCACTGTCGATGTAGGCTGGACGATCCGGCGAGCATTCGATGAACTGTTGCGGGTACGTGCCGACGATCGGCCCGTAAGCGTCCCGCAGGCAGACGCTCATGGGATCGAACGTGCCTTCGGCCGTTTGCACGACCCCTGCGCCGCTCCGCAGCTCGGTCGTGAAGCGGTACTCTCCCATGTTCCAAAAGCCATTCCAGGTTCCAGGCTGGACGTCGAAGCGGCCTTCATCCACCAACGGATAGACGAGCTGCCAGCGGGCGGTGCCTTTTTCGAAGCTGGCTTTGGCTTCTAGGACTTGCGAATAGCCCAGCGGCTGAGTGACGGTCGTCCGCGCCACAAGCGGCCCCTCGACAGCCAACTCGACCTGGCAAGACAGGTTGAGCGTCCAATAGTCCTGCGGTTGAATCTCAACCGGAGCGGCAAGAAGCGGCGTGCCCAGCACCTTTCCGTGGGACGAGCCTTCAACCTCGGTTCCCAGGGACGGGAGCAGTCCCGCTGTCAGGGCTCCGGCCGTTCCTCCTCGGAGGAAATCACGCCTGGAGAAATCCGAGGCGCCTGGCTCTCCCCTTTTCTCTTTTGCCATAGTTTCTCCATCGCAAGCTGCGGTTGGCAGGGAACAATCTATCCAATATAGGCCGTGGCAGGAGCCAATTCAGCTGGAAAAGGACAGGCGTAGAGGGCGAAGGCGAGTCGCAACATGGGTGGCATCCTCCGGTGAAGGTCTACTCTCAAGAAACAGCTTCTGCATATCGTTGATGGGCGCTGAAAGCTGTTTCTTCCAGCCGGAGCCAAAACTTGTTTTGGCGAGGGGCTGACAGGAAACTGGATGTGCAGCGGGAGGGGTTTATTCATTGGATGCAATGTGGCCCCTTCCACCAGTATGTGACTCTAATGAAGGTATCATGACAGTAATTCAGAATGACTGAGGGCATCTTTCTAATTATGTCACGGTCTTTAGCCGAGTATCGCCTACCAAGGTTCTGCACCGTCTCGAAACTGAACCGCTGTGAGAATCATTGTTCGGCCTGCGCCAGCCGCTCCTGAGCCTGTGCCGAATCAACTACCTGCGTCCCCCCAAAAACAACAATCGTAGATCGGATTCGATGCTCTACGAAAAGCAGCTCAGGTTTTGGCAGCTCCAACTGCAGACGAACCGGTCGGAGCTCCTCTCGCCTGAGGAACGGGCCGGCCGTATATCTGACCTGAAGGCCGGGTCTCAGACCGAGGTCGTATAGTGCTCCCCCGAAATCAAGTTCATTCGACGCTTCCCTGGAAAATCTGAATGACCGCTTTTAGGCGAGGCTGTGTGAAAAGTCCAAAACCTCTTTGATTTAGGGGTCTCTTTACCCTTCCTACGACGGAGATCGTGGCTTGCACGCGATCCTATGAAGTCAAAATTTTAAATCCGAAATCATGAATGACTTTTCACACAGCCTCAGGCGAAAGCGGTCGTTCGATTGCGATCAAATCGGAGGCTGTTTTGATGTTCAGACCTGGCCAGACTCTGCTCGCTTTCTCAGATCCTTGAGATTGGGCAATCCTAGCTCAACGCTGGCTACCCATGACCTAACCTTGCGTCAGAACGTTGAAGCCGATCTGACGATCCTTTTAGATCGACCTCGGGTCGCTGACTGTGATCGGTTAGAGGAAGAAGGGCTCAAACTGCTCCTGGCAGAGCACCAAGCAACCGGCCACAGCGTTGGCGACGTCGTCCCGGGAGCCGGGAGGATGGTCTACCGCGCTACGGCCGCTCCGTGTAGTCCGTCGCTCCAAGTTGCATAGTTGGGTTATCAGCCGAGGATGGTCCAGCAGCTCCAGCCGACCACTGTTCAGTGCTGGGAGTAGCTCCCGGTACAGGTCGCTCTTGGACTGGGATACGGGCTCGTAGTTTATCCCAAATTGGCGGAACTGGTCAGCCGGCCACTCTCCACCATAGCGATCACCAGAAACGGTGTGCACCTGGTACTGCCTGAGAAGTGTGGCAAATTCCTCCACCACGGCCTGAGGGGAGAAAGGAGCATGCACTTCCCGTACGGCATCCAACACGGCCTTCTCTTCATCCATGTGACTGATTGCTAGGGTCATGCTGTCCTGGCTGCCGCCGCTGGGGTCTACAAAGGCGGTGTAGTTGGTGTCTAGCTGGGGGGGCAGCTCACGTCTGTTTGACATGACCGCGCCTTCTACCGCCTCACGGCTCACGTAGCCCTCAATGTCGCGGCGGAACTGGGCATCGTACTCGGCAGCGGCTACGGCGGGGTCTTGGTCGTAAGCCTGTCTGATGACTTGGTCGGGCAGGGTTGGGTTCATGGCCTGGCTGCCCGCCTGCCACACCAGCACCGGGCCAGGCTGCCCGTAGTAGCGGCGGTGCGCCTCCCACAATGCACCGCGACGGGAGTAGGGAGTGCTCAGGCATACCAGCAGCGGGTTGGGCACGGTGGCCATGGCGGGGCGCAGAGCGTTGAGTATTTCCTTGTCCGGATTGGCGCTCTCCTCACTTCGCCAGAATGCGATTTCATCGCAGACGGCGAATAGGACAGTGTAACCCCGTATGGTGCGGAAGCTGGCCGTGTGGATCTCTATGATCACACCGTTTTTCAGGTAGATGGCCTCTTGGGTGCGGCGCTCTACCACGGAGTTGAGTAGGGGAATGTTGTCAAAAAAGGCTGCAATGTAGCCCATCACCACCCGGCCCTGGCGGCGGTCCGGGCAGATGAGCATGCCCACGCCGCACTCGCCGGGAGCCAGTACCTTTTTCCAGTTAAGGAAGGCAGCTAGATAGACTGCGATCAATGCGGCTACTATGGACTTGCCGCCACGGCGGCCTACCAGCAGCCACAGCTCGTTAACCGCAGGGGGGACGGCCCGGCCGCCCGCGTAGCGGGCAAACAGGGCCTGCTCCCCTTGGGTGAGGGGGATGTTGAATGTGGCCTTGAGGACGACCTGCCAGAGTCTCCACCTACTGCCCTTAAACCAGGGAGCGAACAGGTTGGGGTCGGCAAGGGCTTCCACAATATTCATTGATCTGGGGAGGGTGTAGCGGCTGCGTCCAGGTATGAGTGAAGACTAATCACCTGTTTGTTTTTTCGGTTCATTCCAAGGGCTTGCAGGTCCAGTCGTAGACTGTTGGCCCAGGCCAAGTAGATATGGTCGGTACCGGCAGTAGCGTCACCGGCCAGGGTGGCCATTTCGTACAGGGCGCAGCGCAGCATCTTAAACACAACACGCTCTATAAGCATGGCCTGCTGCGGGCTGGGCTGGCCGCCCATTGCACTGGTCAGGGCACCACGGGCAGCGACCAGAGTCTTACTCTCACGGGTACGACGGTCCAGCCGTTTGAGATGGATGCGGCTAAACGCTCCATGCTTCAGGTTGTTGGTGTTACCCCGTTGGCCGTTCCCGGCCTTGGGGGTTTTGGTTTTGGGTTTGGGGTGGCGTTTGACGGGCATGCTTGGGGAACATGTTGCCGGGTATGGGCTTCTTCGTGAGTGGTTTTTGGAAAGCCTGGCTTCGCGGGTGAGCGGTGGCGAAATAGGAGGAGGGTATTCCGAGTTTTAAGTACGGAATCGAGATCGCCACGTTCCTCCAGCGTTGAAATTCCTTCGGTTGGAAGACATGATTGGTTCCCTCCTTTGGTTGGGTAGAAAAAGACCTGACGGACCTGACAAAAAGACTGTCTGATAATGATTGGCCAATATACTCCCACTGCGCCGACGAGGCAAGATTTGTATCCCCCCTCGTTCGAACGGATCAGTCTCCTCTCGAAGTATGGGCCCTATCGTCGTCCGGACCTATTGACTTAGGCCCTAGAAGAGCCTACTACCTAGGAGAATCCTTTAAGCGATGTCCAGAACCATTTCCAGAAACAATCACAGGAGACTGAGTCATGAGGCACATCATCCCGATACTTCTTACTGCCTTCCTTTTAGGCTGCACGCCTTCGGAACCGCCAATGTCGGATCCAGAAAGCCAGGAAAACGCGGGGTCGCCAGTCGAAACGGCTTTGTTCAAAGTTGGAGAGGGAGGTTACTTTCTCTACCGGATTCCTGCGCTAGCGGTTTCGACCAAGGGGACGATCCTCGCCTTTGCTGAAGCCAGGAAGAACGACGGCCATGATTGGGACGAGACCGACATTGTGCTCAGACGCAGTTTCGACAGCGGCCAGACCTGGGGGGATATGCAGGTCGTGGCCGATGACGGGAAACATACTATCGGCCAACCATGTCCGGTGGTAGACCACCAGACCGGCACCATCTTGCTCCCCTTCTGCAAGAACAACCGCCAGGTCTTCGTCACGAAAAGCACAGACGATGGTGAGACCTGGTCGGAGCCGGTCGAAATCACCGACGACGTCAAGGATCCCATCTGGAGTTACCTTGGGTCAGGCCCGGGGCACGGCATCCAGCTGAAGAGTGGACGGCTTCTGATACCGGCCTGGGGCGACGAAACCCCGGGACCCGTCGAGTTGGCAAAGGATGCCGAGGGCGAGCTAAAGGACATGATCGAGATGGTCTACTCCCTTATCCGGCCCATGATCTGGAGGCACTGGCGTCCTCAGAATGTTCAGTGGTCCTACACCTTCTTCAGTGACGATCACGGCGCTACCTGGAAGCGAGGGCAAATACTGACCAAGGATTATTCCGATGAGTGTGAGGCCGTAGAAACCGTTGACGGTACCGTGTACATGACTCTCAGGAGCCGTCAGAGAGGAAAGATTGACTACAGTGGTAAGCAAAGGTGGGCATCATCTCGAGTTATTGATCAGGGACATCGCCGCGGCTATGCCTGGAGCAAGGACGGTGGGGAGAGCTGGTCGGAGGTGAAATACGACGAGACGCTCCCCGAGCCTTCCTGTCAAGGCAGTGTGGTTCGTTTCACCGATCAGGAGAGCTTCAACAAGAATCGTATCTTAGTGTCCAACCCAGCCAGCACGACTGAGAGAGCCCAGATGACGGTCAGACTCAGTTACGACGAGGGCCAGACCTGGCCTATATCGAAGGTGGTGTACAAGGGATCGGCCGGCTATTCGAACCTTGCGATTGCGCCTGACATGAGCATTCTTTGCCTTTACAGCAAGGACGTCGTTTGGCGTTCGATCTCTGACTACCCCGGACCGGATGCCACGGTTTCGGTCGCTCGCTTCGACCTGGAATGGTTGACTGACGGGGCTGATAGCTTGCAGAAAAAGGTTCCCTGATCCCGGGTGTTTTAGTCTCCTCTTCTTTCCCTTGCCATCCGGAGGTTCCAGGCCAGAAAACGCGAGGCGACTGGCAGAAAAGGGCAAAGGCAAGGGTCGGAACACTGGGCTCAGACGAGTACCTTTTTTACCACCTCGCCAGCCACATCGGTCAGGCGAAACTCCCGTCCCATGTGACGGTAGGTCAGTCGTGTGTGGTCCAGGCCCAGCAGGTGCAGAATGGTGGCCTGCAGATCATGGACGTGTACTTTGTCCTCGACGATCCTCAAACCGAACTCATCGGTTTTCCCGATCACCTGACCGCCACGGACCCCGCCTCCTGCCATCCACATGCTAAAGCAGTCGGGGTGATGATCACGCCCCGCACCCTCATCTTCCCGGATGATCTGAGCCAGGGGAGTGCGGCCAAACTCACCCCCCCAAACCACGAGCGTGCTGTCCAGGAGACCTCGCTCTTTTAAATCCTTCACCAGTGCCGCCGCGGGCTGATCCGTGATGGCGCAGTTCTTTTTCAACCTCTTGTCGATTTGCTCGTGGTCGTCCCAGCTGGAGTGTGCCAGCAGGATGCACCGGACCCCTGCTCGACCATTCGGCGGGCCAGCAGACAATTGACCGCGAAGGGCCGGGTCGTTTCGTCGTTGACACCGTAGCTGTCGAGTACGTGTTTGGGCTCATCTGAGAAATCGATCAACCGTGGCGCAGCCGCCTGCATTCGAAAGGCCAGCTCGTAGGAAGCAATGCGCGAGGCGATTTCACGATCGCGGGTTCTCAGATAATGCTGTTGGTTCAAGTCCCGCAGGGCGTCCAGCCGCTCCCGCTGCATTTCCTGGCTCATCCCCCCAGGGTTGGACAGATAGAGAATCGGGTCTCCCTGATCCCGGAATGGCACCCCCTGGTACACCGACGGCAGAAACCCGGAGGACCAGTTGGTCGTTCCACCACTGGTTCCCTTTCCCGAGCTCAGAACCACGAACCCGGGAAGGTCCTGGCTCTCACTGCCCAGACCATAGGACACCCAGGACCCCAGGGTGGGGCGGCCAAACTGCATGCTGCCCGTCATCAGCAACAGTTGGCCTGGATGGTGGTTGAAGGCTTCGGTGTACATCGACCGAATCAGGCAGATATCGTCGGCACAGGTTGCCAGGTGGGGCAGGTAATCGGAGAATTCTATGCCGCTTTCCCCGTGGGGTTTGAAGGTTCGAGAACTGGCAAATACTTTGGCGCTGGGTTGAATGAAGGCCAGCTTCATGCCCTCGGTCATCGACGGAGGCAGCGACTGGCCATGCCATTTCTGAAGTTCGGGTTTGGGATCGAACAAGTCGATCTGACTGGGGGCTCCCGCCATGAACAGGACGATCAGGTTCTTTGCGGTCGGTTCGAAATGAGGGGGTCTTGGAGCCAAGGGATTGTCGATCGGCTGTTCGTTTCCCTGCGCCCGTCCTTCGGTGGCCAACAGTTGGGCCAGCGCAATCGTTTCGATGCCGGCGGCGCAACTTCCCAAGAAGTCCCGGCGGGTTAGGATCCGTCTGAGCTCGTCGAGTTCCATAGCTATTCTCTGGTGATGAACTCATCCAGATTGAGCAGGATGCTGCTCAATCCTACCCAGGCCGCAGCCTCGATCCTGCTCTCACCTTCCAGATCGATGGGGAACAAAGACTCGGCAGAACCCTCGTCCAAAAGCTTCAGTTTGCGCGCGAAATATTGTGACATGGGCTGCTGCTCGCTCGGGTAGGGAGGGCGGGAAAGGCAAAGCCGGAAGGCATGGTCCAGTCGGTCGTCAAAGCTCCCGGACACATCCCTCAGAATGCGTACGGCCAGCGCCTGCGCCGCTTCGAAAAATACCGGATCGTTCAACAGATTTAGTGCCTGCAGCGGCGTGTTGGACCGCTCCCGGCGACACAGCGTCACGGTGAACTCCGGCGCGTCGAAATTCTGTAGAAGAGAGTATGGCATCGAGCGCTGACGATGGACGTACAAACCTCGACGGTAGCGGTCCCGGCCCTGGCTTTCCTCCCATGTGAAGTTCAGGTGCATCAGACCCGTCACAACCTCCGGTTGCGGAGGCCGCACGCTCCTTCCCCCGATGGCCGGGAAGAGCAATCCACTAACGGCCAGAGACGAATCGCGAATCAGCTCGGCCGGGAGTCGGAGTCTATTCTGCCGGCTCAGCAGTCCCAGACGATAGCTCCCCTCCAACAGCTCCCGGCGCAGGTGGGCCATCTCTCGTCGCCAGTGTCGGCGGAAGCTCCAGATGTCGGCACGGTCAGGGTAGTTGCGCCTTCGCTGGCACAACCAGGTGTAAGCCGATTCCAGAATATCCTCATCGAGGATGTCGTCGAGGGTGATGTCCATCCGTTCAGGATCTTGACAGTGAGGCCCGACAGGTCCTAATAGGATCGGTGGGAGTATAACTAGGAAGGTGCAAACAGCCGCCCAGCGAGACCACTCTAAACATGGAGAAGGTCACAGGTCGGTCCACACGGAGAGCGCGATTCCTTTGCAGTGCCTCCCTAGGAATGTCGTCTAGTTATCGTCCAGTTCAGCTTTAGGATATCGGCAGAAATCACTCGATCCAGGCGAACTTGAACGTCCGCTTTTAGGCGAAAGCGGCCCTTCGATTTCGATTAAATCGGACGCTGTCTGTAAGATCGGGTGCCGATTATCACACCTGATAATAACCCTGCTCGTCCTCGACTTATGCAGTTCAGATACCCCCCCTCGCCGAGTGATCTGGCCCTGGCGGCAACGCTAATCGGTATCGGCTTGTTTCTCCAAAGCAGCCACTCGCTGTGCCAGCCGATTATTCTGCTTTGCCAGTTGGGCGATCTGGGCTTGCTTGCCCTGGAGCATCTGGGGGTTCGGCCGTCGGATCTTCCTCCAGGAGTGTCAGTCGCTCCATAAGACTTTGGATTCGTGCCTGCTGTTCTTGTATCTGCTGGTGCTGTTTCTGGAGTTCGTTCAGCAGCATGGCGGGCAACTTCTGATACTCAACGGTCTTGGCTTGTCCCGTATCGTCATGAACGACCAACTCTGGATACACCTCAGCCACTTCCTCTGCGACGAGACCATATTGCAGACGACCCTCTGCGAAGTCGTGCTCCTTCTTGTAGCGGAAGGTCACAGGCCGCAGCCGCATTAGGTCACTGCTCGCCCTGTCCATGTCGTGGATGTCTTGTTTGAATTGCCGGGAGGAAGCAGGAACCAGCTGAACACCCGCGATGAATGCATTCGCATGGCCTAGGTTACCAATGCGAATGAAGTTGGATTCTTCGGTTTCACCAGAGTTTCCAACATAGATGTTGTTGTCACCGGTGACCAGACTAGAACCGGCACCACCTCCAATAGCAATGTTGTCCGAGCCGGTGGTGCTGGCGTAGAGCGCAAAGGCCCCGCTCGCCGTGTTGTCGTTCCCTTTGGTGTTGGAGAAGAGTGCACTGCGCCCACTCGCTGTGTTGTTGTTGCCGGTGGTGTTCTCTCTCAATGCCGAGGCCCCACTCGCCGTGTTGTCGCTGCCTTCGGTGTTCAACAGCAACGCGCTGGCCCCACTCGCCGAATTGAAGTTTCCGGTGGAGTTGGCTCTGAGAGCAAAGGCACCACTCGCCGTGTTTCGGTTGCCTACGGTGTTGGAGGTGAGCGCCCCGGTTCCATTCGCCGCATTGAAGCTGCCTTCGGAATTGGAGAAGAGCGCATCGTGCCCATTCGCCGTGTTGTGGCGACCGGTCGTGTTGCGGAAGAGCGATTGGAATCCGGTGGCCGTGTTTCGATCGCCTTCGGTGTTGGAAGTGAGCGCGGTGACCCCGATCGCCGTGTTCTTGTCACCGACCGTGTTGGACACGAGCGCACCCCGTCCGATGGCAGTGTTGCTGGGATCGGTTACGACGTGGCTCCGAGTCTCGACCGCTACGGTCGCTACGTCCCCGCCGGCTTCCTGGATCAAGGACAGTACCGCCACAGGAGGCGAGGAAACACTGATTTCCACCACTCCCTCGAAGCTGCTCAGCGACGGTCCGAAAAGTACGGCTTCGTTCAAGAAGGCGGCTTCGGACTGAAGAGGCTCCAAAGTCAGCGTCTTTTCAGTGACGGGTTCTTGACCTGCATTGTCCTTGAGACGCAGGGTAATTTCCGTCGCTTCCGCCAGACTCGGGTTATGGACGGCCAGACCCGACTTGAACTGCTCGTTGACGAATCCGAGGAATTTGATCTCTTCGGCGGGGGGGCTGGGTAAGACCCCCACCCGAGGCTTCAATCCGCTCAGAAAGAGCTGGAAGAACTCGGTGGCGATGAACTCATCCTCGGACTTCAGTTCGGCCCATCCTCTCGTCAAGGGCGCATCCACGTCTCCGAAAGAGACGGTTTTGGTCTCTCCCGGTCCGAGTTCCACTTGCTGATCCGCCAGCGCATCGCCCTGGGGAGCATATATTTGCACCGCGACATCGATCGTGTCTCCGCTGCTCGGATTGTGGATGGTAAAAGAGGTGGTGGAACCACCGTTTAGAACCACCTGTGGGAACTGCTGGACCGTACTCCCAAACTGGCCCATGACGGGAGACTGAGTCGCCTGCCAGATCAGAACAATCGCTAGAACCTGTCCAGCTCGGCACATGATCTTTGCCCACTTCTTAACAGTCTCGGAATTTCAATCAAGTGAGCTGTTCTCTGAGACCGCCCTTTCGTCACAGCCGGGGTGTCCCGAAACAGCCTTTTACGGCCTTGGCCGTCGGCACGAAGTGCCTACTTAAAACCCTGGTCAAGAATGTACATTGACGCCGCCTCCTTTGAACCGAGATTGCTCCTATTGACTTCGCATGCGCATCCACCTGAGAGTTGATCGGAATCTATTACCCCTTCGACAATCGAGAAAGCGTTATCCCTCCCATTGTTGGCTGAAAGGTTTCTGTGATCCCTGGCGGCGGTGTGACCCAGTTCGCGCACCACGAGTTGATTCTATGGGATGGGTGAGTGGAGCCCAAGTGACGGGGATGAATCAGTTCGACTATGAGGTTCCGGGGACTCGGTCCGGAGATCTATACTCTTCCCGTGATCAACCAACTCCCCAAGGTCAAGCCCATGCCTTTGGTCGAACGTTCCGAGCCGTTCAATCACCCAGAGTGGATTTACGAGATCAAGTACGACGGCTTCCGAGCCTTGGCCTGCGATGATGGCCAGTGCCAGCTCGTTAGCCGCAAGGGAAATATCTACAAGAACTTTTCCGAGCTCTGTGACTCGAAATCGAACGACCGCTTTCGCCTATAAGCGGCCAGTCCGGTTTTCCCCGCAGACGTTCGAATGAAGGGCCGCTAACGGGGCCAAAGCGGACATCGAATTGAACCTGAATCGTGTTCCTATTCGTCCGCGAAGGCTTCAATTTCTACCAATAGGGCCGGAAGTACCAGTCGATTCACACCGAGCAACCCTACAATACGGAGGTCCAGTTACTCCCCCGTCGGCACCAGTCACTTGAGTTCTTCGAACCAGTTGAGGACGACCTGACGTCAGGTCGTCACGTGATGCAGAATAGAAAGCACCGATCTCCCAGAATGAAAGAATCTCGCTAACAGTATCTTCGCGGGTGCTGGAATCGCCCATCCGAAGCGGTCATGCTATTAACAAAGGAGGGCACGATGGAGGTTTCTTCCCACAATCGAAGACTACTGTTTCTCTCGGTCCTGATCTTATGTGCCGTCGGAGTTCCTGCGCTGGCGGGGGTGGCAAGCACGCTGGAGATCGGCACTCGAAAGCAGCTGTTCATCGATGACTTTCTGATCCAGTCCGTGCGGCACGCCCGCCAGGTGATGAACCCGGCCGTGAAGCATCCCGACAATCCCGTCCTCAGGAGGGATCGTCCTTGGGAGGGCAATTTTCTGAACGTGAGCTACGTCGTCTACGATGAGGAAGATGGGCTCTTCAAGATGTGGTACAGCTCGAAGCAGATCACGGCCCGACCGGTGGAGCGCCCTTTGAAGAAAGGGGAAAGGATGATCCGCGCCGCGGAGTACGAGCAGACGGACTCCCGGCGCTGCTACGCCGTATCCCGCGACGGGGCCCACTGGGAGAAGCCCGATCTGGGGCTGGTCACCCTCCAGGGATCCACCCGGAACAACATCCTGCCGGCAGAGCCCCGGGTGGGCTACCTCATCCTGGACCCTCGCGAGGAGGATCCCTCGCGCCGGTACAAGGGTTTCGTGCGGAGGGGCACCACCTCCACCCCCGGCATGCAGCTGGACCTGTACACCTCACCCGATGGGCTGAAGTGGACCGCCTACGAGGGAAACCCGGTCCTGGACACCTCTCCCCGGGTGGGCCGCTGGGGCCCCACCAGCCTGATGGGTTGGGATCCGATCCGCAAGAAGTACGCCGTCCACATGGAAAGCTGTGCCCACTCCCGGTGCCCCCGGGGGATCCGGGTCATCGGGAGGGCCGAGAGCCCGGACATGATCCAGTGGACGGGCGCCGAGACCATCGTGGTGCCCGATGAGAAGGACTACCCCGACACCCAGTTCTACGGGATGCACGTGGCAGCCTACGAGGACTACTACATCGGCATGCTGAGGATCTTCCGGACCAACAGCCTGCACATCTCTCCCGAGCTGGTGTGGAGCCGGGACGGGATCCACTACCGGCGGCCCTACCGGGAGCCGGCGTTCATCGCCCTGGGGGCCAACGGCAGCTTCGACGACGGCTGCGTCTACGCCCGGCCCCCCCTGGCCCATGAAGACAGGATCCTGATCTACTACAATGGCACCAACTGGGTCCACGGCGTCCTGGACCTGCTGAGGGAAGAGAATCCGGCCACGGCGATCGGTCTGGCCACCCTGCCGGCGGACGGGTTCGTCTCCGTGGACGCGGGTCCGGCCGAGCCCTCCTATCCGGTCGAGGGACACCCCTTGCGCCAGGGCGAGCTGGTGACCCGGGCCTTCTCCTTCCAGGGGGATGCTCTGCAGGTGACGTTCCAGGCCTCCGAGAAGGGATCGGCGGGAGTGGCGGAGGAGACGGAGGTCCGGGTGGAGCTTCTGGACGGGCAGCACGTGCCCCTGGCCGGTTTCACCGCCGGACAGGCGGACCCGCTGGAGAAGAGCGGGACCCACCGGGTGAGCTGGGGGGGAAGGAGCCAGGTGGGCAAACTGGAGGGTCAGGCGATCCGGATTCGATTCCTGTTTCAGAACGCCAAGCTCTACTCGTTTCAGTTTCGCTAGGCTTTCCGCGAACCTTGCCTGGACCTACCCACTGTTCGAGTCCCTTCTGCCGTTGGCGACCTGCAAGCTTGTGATAGGGGGACATTCCGGAATTAATCCAGCTTCGATGGTGCGGATCCGTAAAATGGCCAGTTCCCAAAGTTGGCAGGTACCGAGAACTTCAGCATTCGGGCTTCTACAGCAGAAACTGGGTAGAGCTGGCCGAAGTTCATAGCCGAAGTCATCGAGGACGAGCTGAAGGAGATTCCGGGGACTAAAGACGACTGCTAGAGGAGGAGAGGATCATGATCAAACTAGTAGCTTTGTCCACGCTGCTTGTAGTGGCGATCGGAGCCTGCGGAGATTTCCGTCAACCCTGGCGATTGAAATCGGCAGCCGACTGGCGTGAGGCCAGCGACGCTGCCCAGGGCGTCGCGGTAGGCGAAGGTGGATTGGTGTTGGATGGGGCCTCAGAAGGCACCTGGACGAGTGGATGGCACGACTGGTCGCGTCCGATCGAATCGGCTCGTGTAAGGACTACGGCTCGATTGGACCTCTTCAGTGCCAAGACCATTGAGGTGCTGGTGGACGGCTCCGAGAAGCCTTTCACCGATGCCAAGGGAGTTGCCCACGACTGGTATGGACGATGCACGATCGCCGTACTGGATGAGAATCGCTGGGTCATGGCCCTCCGCTCTGGAGTCGACCACATCTCCTGGGACGACTGGGACGCAATTCACATCCTCACCTCCTCCGATGAGGGGAGGACCTGGGGGGGACTGAATCATTGGTTCGATGGCTCGCCGATTGACGGCATGCCTTATGACGACGGCTACACCCACAGCGAGACCGGCCTGTTCCGGATGCCCAACGGAGACCTGATCCTGCAGTTCTGGCGTACCGCCTACAGTACCGGCACCAAGCAGCTGCGTTCCCAGGACCAGGGAAAGACCTGGCAACTGGATATCGACCGGATCAGCGTCCAAGGCGTGGTGGGCGCTGATGATGACCGGGCGATTGGGACCGAGGACTACTTCGTCGACCCGGAGAACCCCACTCATGTCTACATGGCGTTTCAGTACTTTCACTATGAATCCAAGGCGGGCACGCTGCTGGCGCGCTCCACCGACGATGGTCGGTCCTACTCCTTCCTCAGCTGGATAGGGCCCTTGTCGGATGAGAAGCAGCCTCAGAGTGGAGCCACCTTTGAGCCTGCCATCGAGTACGTTGGGAATCGGACGATCGTCGCCATTCTTCGGGATGGGGCCGGCAATCGCTATACCTGGCAAACCATCAGCACCGACATGGGATCCACCTTCGCCCCTCTGGAAGAAATCACGCCCAAGATCAATGGTGGCGTTCCCAACGGTCGCTGGCAACGAGCTCGGCTCTACAAGGAAAGCAATCCTTACTTTCAGCGCAACAATCTCTTGGATTACTCCAAAGGGGAGGGGCGTCTCTGGGGCTTCGGCATTCACAGCATGGGAGGAGGGTACACCCGCAAGCCCGTCGTCTACTGGTCCGACGACAACGGCAGCTCCTGGCAGGGTCCGGAACTGCTACATGGCCCCATGCATCCCGGAACGGACACCGGTTACGGCGATATGAAGCGGCGCGTCGATAACACGTTCGTGGCGGCGACCTACTATGCCGACAGGGAGTCAGATGTGGCCGATCTAGAGCAGTACACCTTTGGCGGCGCCAGGGGTAGGCTACTCCTGGAAAGCGACAGCGACGGCGACGGAAACCCAGAGGCAGAATCGCGCTGGTACGAACTTCTTGATGGTGACAACGCCTTCTCGGTATCCTCGCTGCCCGGCAGTCGCTGGAGGGTGACCCTCCGATTGAGCGGCAGCAACACCGATCAAAAAACCGCGATCAGCCATATCGAAATTGCTCCAGGCGAGGCTGGAGATACCAAATAGGAAATCGGGTGGTAGCGGTAGTCTCCAGGCCGCCGTGCCTCGAGTCAAAAAAGACCGCAAAAACGGTCTCAGCGTAGATCGCCCCTGACCGACCGGTTCCGCCTACAAGCCGTCATTCAAGTTTTCCTCGGAAACCTCGAATGAACGACCGCTAACGGGGCCAAAAGCGGTCATTCGGTGCAGACCAAACGGTCATCCGACCACGAAAAGCTTGTTGCTGAAAAGAAAGGGTCGCCCTTTCGAGAAACAAGGACAAAGATGGCACTTTCAGGCCCCGCGCCCCGCGAAGTCGGCTTCGCCTATGGCTACGGCTACATCCAAGCCGCCCTGCAGGCGATCGAGACGTCGTAGATCAGACCCGCCGTTCCAGGATCCGTAGAATCGACAGCAGCATCCGCGGATGGTGAACCATGTCGAGCTTTCGACCGTACAGCGGCCTCAGGTCTCTAGTCACGGCGAGCCGCCACAGGTCATCTGGTTCATCGGCATACATCTCGAACGCCCAGTTGTGGACCTGCTCGTAGGCTTCGCCGATCCACGCATCGGACGCCGTCTCGCTGGCCGTAATAAACCCGCGCATGAATTCGGCCTGAGCCCACGCAGCTTTATGGTCCTCCGCCGGATTCCCCGCAAGATCGATCTCGTAGAAGATCCCGCCGGATTCCCGATCCCAAGCCGCTTCGAAGTGTGTGCGCAGGATCTCCGTCGCCCGCCGCCTCAGCTCCGGATCACTTCTCCTGTCCGCTTCGATCATCACCGCCGTACACGACTCGGCCGCCGCACCCGGCTTCACGAGGTCGCGTTGCCTCCCCGTGTAGGGCGCCCCGTCCGGCGCAACCGCCTCGACGATCAGGCCTGTCTCATCGTCCAAATGCTTCTCCAGGATGGCGTCCAGACACAGATCCGCCATCTCGTTCATTTCACCGTCATCCGGAGACACGCGTAGGAAGTCCGAGACTGGATAGAGCACGGTGCTCCACGCGCCGTTCAGGCTATGGGGTTCCGTGTAGGAGGGTGCGGAAAGACAGAAGTCGGGTCGAAGGATTCGCTCCCGCACCTGTAGAAGCATTTCACGGGCGACTCTGAGGCAGTCCTCATCGGGATCCGCCCTGTGCAGCTCGATCAGGCCGTGTGCGAGGTAGGCGTCGGTCAGGACGCTCGTCGCACCCTCCAGGATCTCGCCGTCACGTGAGAGATTCATCACCCAGTTGCCGTCCGCATCCCGACCGTGACCCCGCATGAAGTACCAGCCGCGTCTGGCCGCTTCCAGGTACCGATCCTCTCTTCGCCAGCTGTTGTGGTAGTACGCGAACAGCCAGATTCCGAACCCCTGATACCATCCGCCCTTGGCGTCGCTGCCCAGCGATCCATCGTCCTGAACGTCGCCGAAGAAGCCGCCCAGCTCGCGGTCCACCCCGTGCGTGTACCAAAACGGTAGACACCGATCCACGCAACGTCTATAGAGCTCGATGAGCTCGGTCCTGTCCAAATGGCTGAGCGTCATTCTCACCAGCTGGGGGAACCCCGGAGCCACAACCATCAGGGCGCTGCTCCTCAAGAAAGACCTTCGGTCCAGCTGTGTCATTCTCTACTCTCCTGACCTTTGCCGATCGCAGGAAACCGAGCCATCGCTTTCGCTTCGCTTTGGGGTCGTATCTTGAATATTAGTCGAACTCCTATCCTCGCGGCGAGGGCGATTTACGTCCAGTTGGCTAAAAACTACCCCAAGTCATCGCAATGAGGGTAGATCTCGGCAAGTGGACCGGGAAGACGGTCCGCCTCAAAGTCCAGATGAAGGACGCGGATCTGTATTCGATTCGCTTCCGCTAGGTCTTCTCTGAGGGGAACGGCCGGCGATGTACGTCTCTCCCAGCCTTCGAACAGTCGGCACCAGGTCCACAGGCAGCGTCCGATTTGATCTCAGTCCAACGGCGGCACCTGCAGGCGGACGTTCAAGTTTTTCCCGCAAACGTCGCATGAACTGTGCTGAGATGCGGAAGACTAGAGGCTCCCTCCGCTCCGCGTGCCTTCTAGCCCGACACAACCCTCGGCGACGTCGGAATACGGTCAAGTGGGTTGGCGATCGCAGGCATCCCCCAGATTCTGAGTCTGGAAAAAAGAGAATCCGAATCGGTCCAGATCTAGGTAAAACGTAAGAGGGCGTAGGGCTTCACGTAGCCCCGTGGCTCGGAGTGAGCGAGTGCCTTGTAGATGTAGTAGAAGCGGACCCCTCTCGGCGAGTAGTCTCTTTCGATCGTCTCCAGGCCGGGGACGTTTCTCAGGAAGGGCGATTAGGTGAGACAGACGAAGATGAGGACAGTGTAGCTGCCTTTGAGACTCCTCAACGCCAGGGGCTGTCCCTCGGGAAGCGATTCACCCACCTGGGGCGCCTCCCGCTTGAAGCCGTTGTTTCAACCAATATCGGGTGGTAGGATGCCCGGGTGCGTGGCTTCATGACCCTGCCCTTGCTCATCGGTCTCGTGATGCTGGGCATCGCCTGTGCTCCGCCTCCGTCTCCAGCGGTGGACGGAGACTGGCCCAGCTACGGCCGGGATCCGGGCGGCATGAAGTTCTCCCCCTTGGATCAGATCCACCAGGGCAATGTAGATCAACTACGCGTCGCCTGGACCTATCGCATGGGAGAGGTCGACCGTCCACTTCACAATGCGCCCAAGAGGTTCATGGCAGCCTACGAATGCACTCCGCTCGTCGTAGATGGCGTTCTCTATCTCTCGACACCCTCCAGCCGAGTGATTGCCCTGGAGGCGGAGACCGGCAAGGAGCTTTGGCAATTCGATCCCAAGCAAGTCACCGCGGAGAAGCAGTTCTACCTGCAGAGCCGAGGCGTCTCTCTGTGGCAAGGAGAAGTCGACGGAGAGCCGCAGAAGCGAATCCTCATCGCCAGCGGAGATGCGCGCCTCATAGCCCTGAACGCAGAATCGGGCCGACCTTTTCCCGACTTCGGTCAGAAAGGCGAGGTGGATCTGTTCACCGGCGTCGGCGACCGGTGGCCGGAAACGATCTACACTGTAACCTCGGCCCCGGCCATCTACCGGAATGTGGTGATCGTGGGGGCCCGCCTCAGCGCCGTCGGGCCCCAGGGACCCAGCGGCAAGGTCCGGGCCTTCGACGTTATCACTGGAAGCCAGCTCTGGGAGTTCCGCACCGTCCCCCTGGAGGGTCAGCAGGGCAACGAGACCTGGGAAGGGGACTCCTGGAAGGATCGCTCCGGCGCCAACGTCTGGTCCACCATCAGCGTGGACGTGGGGCGGGGATGGGCCTTCTTGCCCACCGCTTCACCGCTGGGACCCGAACGGGACGGTCAGAACCTCTTCGGGAGCTCGCTGGTGGTGGTGGAGGCGGAGACGGGCAAGCTGGTCTGGTACTACCAGATGGTCCACCACGATCTGTGGGACTACGACATCCCGTCCCAGCCCCTCCTCTTCACCCTGAAGCGGGACAGACAGGAGATCCCGGCGGTGGCCCAGAACACCAAGATGGGAATGGTTTTCGTCCTGGATCGACGCACGGGAGAGCCGCTCCTGCCGGTGGAGGAGCGCCCCGTTCCCCAATCCGATGAGCAATTCACCTGGCCCACCCAGCCCTTCACCGTCAAGCCACCCCCTCTGTCTCGACACTCCCTCACCCGCGACCAGATCAGCAACGTGACTCCGGAACATCGGGAGTTCTGTCTGGAGCTCTTCGACTCACTCCGCTACGACGGCATCTACACGCCGCCTGGCAGCGACCCCTCCCTCATGCTCCCGGGCGGTCTGGGTGGCTGGGGTGGGGCCGCCTTGAACCCGGACAAGGCTGTCCTCTATGTCAACACTAACGAGCTGGGTTGGGCCTGGGGTCGGGGCGGGCGCTTCTGGGACGACAAGGGCTGGCCCTGCCAGGAACCTCCCTGGGCGACTCTCAATGCCGTGGATCTGGTGCGAGGCGAGATCCTCTGGAAGGTGCCCCTCGGGGTCGTGGATGAGCTCCTGGAGCGGGGCGTCCCCAAGACCGGCATTCCGGCCCTGGGTGGCCCCATCGCCACGGCGGGAGGTCTGGTCTTCATCGGAGGAACCAACGATCAGCGGTTCCGGGCCTTCGATGCAGAATCGGGAGACGAGCTGTGGGTAACGCGGTTGAAGGCCAACGCCCACGCCACGCCCATGACCTTCTGGGGAGAGAAGACCGGAAAGCAGTACGTCGTCATCGCTGCCGGCGGCGGCAACGTCCTTAGCGACCTCTCCGACGATGCCCTCATTGCCTACACCCTGCCCTAGGAGCCTGTCTGCGATATCCTTTCTTTCGCGGTTTCCCGACCTAGACGCCACGCGGGATGGACTGAACTGCGAGAGCTTCGCTGAATGCTTTTGGAAGAGTCCTCGTCATGAAACTCAACGACAGCCAAATTACGCAGTACGAGCAACAGAGCTACCTGCTATTTCCAAGTCTACTCGATAGCGACGAAGTGGCCGTCTTGCGGCGCGCGATGCCGGAGATCTTGAATCGGCAGGGACCGGAAGTGGTCCGTGAGAAACACGATCCGACGGTCGCCCGGCTGGCATTCGGAGCCCACTGCTACAGCGAACCGTTCCGTCGACTGTCGCTGCACCCCCGCGTCTTGAACCCCGTCCGCCAGCTGTTGGGTGAAGATGTGTACTTACATCAAAGCCGTATCAATCCCAAACCGGGATTTGGTGGGGGCACCTCCTGGGTGTGGCATCAGGACTACCCACCTTGGCACAAGGTCGACGGGATGCCCGAGCCGCGATGTATCATGACGTCCGTGTTCGTCGACGACTGCAGCGCGGTCACATCGCCGCTGCTGGCAGGGCCGCAGGACCAAGCAGGGTGGCTACCCACGACCCGTCTTCTTGGCGCCGTTGCTTTCCCAAACGACTTAGCCGCATAATGCCAATACTCTATCGGTAGCGCCCTACCTGGAAACTGACAGCTCCTTCCGAAGCGCCCGAAGCAGAACGTCGGCTCGTGGCCGTTTGCGGTAGTGCATTCGACGTTTCCGGGGAAAATTTGAACGTCCGGTTTTAGGTGTTACCAGTCCTTCGTTCAGACGTTTCCGGGCAAGATCTGAGTGACCGGTTCTAGGCGTTAGCGGTCGTTCAGGGGCTGTCTACTTTGACACTGTTTGCACGGTCAGATCTGTGCTATCACACATCAAGCGTGTGATGCTCGACACCCTGCAGCGAGGCCGTATTGAAAGCCGCTTCCTGTTCACCACCGACGGTTTCGAGATGTACGAGTGGGCAGCCAAGAGGTTCCTCCCGGGTATCTACATTTACGGGCAAGTGATCAAGCGGCGCCGGGAGAATAGGGTGGTGCATGTGGACCGTAGACTCCTTCTCGGAAGGCGCTCAGATCTGGAGGAAGCACTGTTTCACTCCGAGGATTCCAGCACCTTGAACACCGCCTTCATTGAACGCCACAATCTAACCATCCGTCAGGGCTGTTCCTATCTTGGCCGTCGTACACCTTGTCACGCCCGCCGCACGGAATTCTTGGAAGGCCAGGTGGCTTTACTCATGGCCTATTACAATTTTCTGCGACCGCACAGGGCTTTGAAGTTCGGTAAGACGCTAAGGACTCCAGCCATGCAAGCTGGACTGGCTAAAAAGAGGCTCTCCTTCCGGGACGTATTCACCAGCCAGGTGGCGTTCTTTTTGTTTTTCTTGATGCTGGTTGTCGCACGGTACGCTAGATTGGATCTCAGGTCTGCCCAGTTTGGGCACTGGAGGGGGAATGGCTCAACAACACTTGCCTGAAGAAGCACCGTCAACTTCCGAACTCGACGCCGGAAGGTATGTTCGTTGGGTGTCATCTCTAATGCTGACACCCTGATAGATCGAAGACAAATAAAATGGGCCGAAACGATTCATGCAACAATGCCCCGGGATGGCCTTCCTCCATGTACAACTTGTAGAATTAGGGTTATCTGAGCAATCGAGCCAGAAGGGGAAGTCAAGCTTGGGGGCGAATTGGAGACGGCCCTGGAAGCTATCAGGCAAGAGCACCTGATTCTTCCTAGTTCATCAAAGCTGGTTGTTCTTTGGTCTAGTGACTCACGCTTGTTCAGGCTGAGGAGTGGAGTCCGCATCCTGCGCAACCTGGGCTGCAGGCGTTTGAAAACGAGTGGAGAGGTTTGCATGGTGACTCAGGCTGGAGGTCCATTCTGGGAGAAACTTCTCCAGCGGATCGAGGAGCGACGTGTCGTTCCCGTCGTGGGTCGGGAGCTGCTGACGGTTCGACACCAGGATAGAGAAATCCACCTTTACGCCCTGATTGCGCAACGCTTGGCAGATCATCTAGGTGTCTCCGGGGCTGATCTTCAGGAGGGAGATGAGATCAACGCCGTAGCCTACCGCTACATTGAGAAAGGTAACCGAATCGAGGATATCTATCCGGCGTTGAAGACTGTGATGCCCACCGCTGGAGAGTTGCCTATACCGGAACCATTATCCAAGCTCGCATCCATCCATCCTTTTAGCCTTTTCCTGACTACAACCTTCGATTCCCTGGTGGAGGAGGCTATCAACCAGGAACGCTTCGCCGGACAACCGAAGACAAGAGTCCTTTCGTACGCTCCCAACTCAGTCGAAGACCTACCCGCCACCATGGGAGACTCCGATTCTCCGATTGTATTCCATCTATTCGGCAGATTATCGGCGCTACCAACCTACGCTGCGACGGAAGAAGACAGCTTGGAATTCTTACACTCTCTACAGTCCGAAAACAGGCAGCCGCACCTTCTGTTGGATGAGTTGAGCCGAGCGGACCTACTGCTATTGGGGTGCGGCTTTGGCAGTTGGTTTGCTCGCATTTTTCTGCGGACTCTCAGACGACAACGTCTGTCGGAAGCCCGCAGGGTCACAGACTATGTGGCGGACCGAAGAGGGTCATCCGGTAAATGGGGAGGTGGGGACGTGGTTGGCACCTTCCGGATCCCAAATCTGCTCCCCGTTCGCTTGTCCATATAGTCGGCTGCAGTAGCAGAGGCCGTGGGAACTGTGGAAAACTCCGAGCGACATCGAACCGGGCCAGCAAGCCCGTGATACGGAGTTTTCCAAGCGCTGTGCGAACGGTGGAAAAACAACTGCGAGCACTTGCCAGTTCTCCTCTAGAACTACTTGTTTTTCCACGGTTTGCATAGTGCGGCAGTTTCCATGGCCTGCCTTTGACTGGCGGCACCTCCCCATTTACCGGATGAACCACCGAAGAACCGCTGACGATAACAACCTGGTACTTTTTCTGAGGCATTTCAGTGCGGGCACCAACATCTATGAAGATGGGGGGGCAGCCGACTTCATCGACGAGTTGCATCTCCGCTGGACGACGCCACACGCGAAAGGGGAAACCGAAGCTGGATACGGTGCGCCGGGTGCTGTTTTCCTGAGTTACGCAAGTGAGGACATACCAGCAGCAAGCAAGATCAGGGACGGACTTGAAGCCGAGGGAGTCGATGTATTCTTCGGCAAAGATAGGCTGTGGGCCAGTGATGATTTCGAGGCTAAGCTCGAACACAGAATTGGCGAGTCAGCTTTGTTTATACCGGTGATATCAAGAAACACGCTGACAGGAAAACGGCGGTTCTTCCGAGTCGAGTGGAATCAGGCTATCAATGGAGCGCTCAAATCTGCTTCGGCAGAGCGTTTCATAGTACCGGTCGTAATTGACGACACCTCACCTGCAGACCCTGCCATCCCCCAACGATTCCGTAAGCTTTACTGGGGGCAGTTACCGGAGGGCCAGACCAACTCGGAGTTCATCTCGATGGTCAAGCGAGAGTATCGCAAGTACCAGAAGATGATGATAGGCCACACATGACGAACGACGTCGGCGCCGGCCTGACATCGCCTGATCATCCCATCGATGCCCAAAACCCCTGGCCCGGCTTGATACCGTATCGCGAAGAAGACCACGAGTTCTTCCAGGGCCGACAACCTGAAAGAGATGATCTGTTCCGTCGGGTGATGCGTGAAAGGGTGACGATCCTGTTTGGGCGGTCGGGATACGGGAAATCTTCACTGCTGCAGGCGGGACTGTTCCCGCGTCTACGCCAACAGAATTCCCTTCCGATCTATGTCCATCTAGTCTTCTCTCCAGACCAACCGAGCTTGAGCGAGCAAGTCAAGCAGGCAATCCTGTCCGAAGCGGCGGCAAACCGTGTCGAAGCGCCGTCAGAGACGGAGCATGAAACGCTGTGGAAATATTTTCATCGTCAGGATGCCGATTTCTGGAGCGAACGCAATCGCCTGGTAACGCCGGTGCTGGTTTTCGATCAATTCGAAGAAACTCTTGCCCTCGGTAGGTCTGACGGGGATCAAACCGCCACAAGGGCTGAATTCCTCAGGGAACTCGGCGATTTGATCGAGGGTCGCCCTCCTCGTGCATTGAAGGAGCGCTTGGATGCAAATCCAGAGGAGGCCGGACAGTTTTCCTTCGGATACCATCCCTACAAGGTCGTTGTCAGCCTGGGGGAAGATTCCATTCCCGAACTGGAAGAGTGGCATAGCCGCATGCCCTCGATTAGCCGGAATCGCATGCGCCTGCTGCGGATGAACGGCGTCAGGGCCTTGCAGGTCGTTGCTCAGGCGAAGCACCTGATCGAGCCTAGCGTTGCCGAACGTGTTGTACGCTTTGTTGCGGCCCCAAAGCATCAGGATGAGGCTCTAGAGAAACTGGATCTGGAGCCGGCTCTGCTCAGCGTTTTCTGCCGGGAACTCAACAGCAAGCGCCAACGACTAGACCAGTCCCACATCACGGAGGACCTTCTCGAGAACAGCGGGGAAGAAATCCTGAACATCTTCTATGAAGGGGCCATGGCCGATTCGGTGCCGGAAACCCGTGCCTTCGTGGAGGAGCAGCTGCTGAATCTTTCCGGGTGCCGCGAGAGTGTCACAGTGGAAGAAGCTTTGACCTTCCCAGGTGTTACGCATGACGCGATTGACCGAATGGTGGATCGACGCTTGATAGGGAAAAAGGAGAAAGGCGGGGTTGAGCGCCTCGAACTGGTACACGATCTTCTCGCACCGGTTATCTGCAGAAGCCGTGGCCGCCGCCGTCAACTGGAGGCAGAGGAACTACCCGAGAAGGAAGCGATCGAGACAGGGCGGAACCGACACTCGAAGAAACGAACCAGGAGTGCCTGGCGCTTGTTCTGGTTATCAGCGGGGTGGGCAGTAGTCTTGCTGGTCGCGCTATACGCGTCTTCTGGGGTATCCATTTAACCGGACCCATCCGGGCCGGCAGTTCTCCAGGGGCGGTTCGCTGGAGGGCGATCCAGGCTCGGCGGGTGCCCGCGCGCCTGGGGCGGCGTGGGCGACACCGCCCGGGGCCGCTTGGTGGCGATAAGGTCCTGGTAGCGTAGCGGCTCGTGGGCAGCGGCGAGTTCGAGCACCCGGTAGAAGACCATCCCGCGGCTTCGGGAGCGTCGGCGGTTGAAGCGGAACACGAACTCATCCAGGTAGCTGGCCAGGTGGGCGGGCTCCACCGATCCTTGGTGGGTGCCCAGCAGCCACCGCTTGGCCAGTGAGGCGACACGGTGCACCGCGGGCAGTAGCTCGCCGGTATCCTCCCCGCGGGCCCGGGCCGCCCGCTGGCTGCGTCGAGCATGGACGTAGCCGAGCTTCTCCAGACCGTGGTAACCCTGCCAGCCGTCGGTGAAGACCGTCGCGCCCGGCTCAACGTGATCTGTCACGAACGGGTGCAGCGACGCGGCCGACGCATCAGCCAGCGGCAGCATGCGGCAGCGGCCAAGCCCTTTCGGCTCCCGGACCTCCACCGCGATGCCGGTCAGCACCTTCTTGCCCCTGGCCCGGCCACCTGCCAGCCCCGGCTGCTCACCGCCGATGTAGGTCTCATCCACCTCCACCATGCCGGCTAGTCGGTCGCGGCCCCGGCGCACCAGCACCGACCGCAGCCGATGCAGCATGGCCCACGCGGTCTGGTAGGAGCCGATCTCGAGCGTCCGCTTCAGGCTCAGCGCCGAGATCCCGTCTTTGCCCGTGGCGAACAGCCAGCAGGCATTGAACCATACCGTGAGCGGCGTGCGCGTCCGGTCAAAGATCGTGCCCGCAGTCACCGAACTACGGCCGCCGCACCCGGAGCACCTGAAGCGCCCATCGCCCAGCCGCCAGCCACCATCGTGGCCGCAGTCCGCGCAAGCGAAGCCAGCGGGCCATCGCAGCCACTCCAAGTAGTCCAGACAGTCCGCATCGGTGCGGAACCAGGCCTGGAACTCGCCCACGGACCTCGGATAGTGCGTGCCAGCACGAGGGTGATCCACCGCCTCAGCCTACATTCAGTCCGGTTAAATGGATACCCCAGACGCGTCTTATACGGCGTGGGAGCAGAAGAAACTGGCAGAACAGCAACACGAAAGCGTCGTCAAGGCGGAAGGACGTGCTGACGAAGCAGAACTGATGAGAGAAAAGAGCCTCCAGAAGTTGAAAGAGAGTGTAAGACTTCGTCAGGCGTTGTCTGGAAGTGGAGCCTCTTTGAGGGAAGTGCTTGAGACGACCCGGGTGGACGCGGAAGTACGATTCAGTGCGACCGCGAAAGAGTATCCGTACGAGAGTGAAGGAGGCCTGCCAATCTATAAATTCGAGATGTTCCCCGAAGAGAAATCCCTACCCCAAGGGTTGGAGAGTCTCTCATTGATTACCTATATCATGGATCATCCAACCTTTCAGAATCGCTTGATAACATCCGGGCCAGATACCCGATTCACTGCTGCCTACTATGGTGTGGGCTGTCTAGCTAACGTTACGGCAGTCATCGAACATTCGGACCTGGACAAGCCGTTCACGATTGCCCGTTTCGATATGTGCAAGCTAATAATGCGGTAGCTTCAAGAAAAAGCTGGTATTTCCAAGTCGGTTCTGCTTAGGTACAGAAGGGGGCGCCTACCGGCACTGGGTTTGGAAATGGATTCCGTAGATGTAAAGCAGTTCATCGAACGGCTTAAGGGGCTGCCAACTCTGCCTGCGATAGCGATCAAATTGATCGATCTCAGCGGCGGAGATGATGCTAGTCTTGCTGACATAGCAGAGCTGATCAAATCGGATCAGTCCCTTTCGGCCAAGGTCCTCCGGATCGCTAACTCGACTCATTTGGGAGCGCCTGGCAGGATAAATACGATCGACCAGGCCACCAGCTGGCTGGGTTTGGATCTGGTTCGCAGTCTAGCTCTGGGCTTGGTGGTCTTCGAGCGGTTCGAATCCCAGCCGAGTAATGGCTTCAGTCCCTTCGAATTCTGGCGTCACAGTCTCACCTGTGCTATCACCAGCGAACTTCTGGCTCGTCGTCTAGGTTATCCCAGGCCCCAGGAGGCATTCATAGCCGGTCTGATGCATGACCTGGGGAAATTGGTTCTCTGTTGCTGGGACCAGAAGCGATACGGGCCGGTAATAGCCCGGGCACAAGAAGATCGGAGTCAACTACTTTCAGTCGAGGAAAAGCTGCTAGGGATAGGCCACACCCAAGTATCCAAGTTGCTGATGGAATCCTGGAATTTTCCACCCTCGTTGATCATTCCGAGCTGGCTTCATCACCAGCCCTTGTCCGAATTCGGATCGCCTCAACCAGAACGCCTCGGCTTCATCGTAAAGTGCGCTAACCTGATGTGTCACATTCAGCACTTCGGCGACAGTTGGAGCCCCATTGCTGACCCGGATGTTGGCGAGCTCGAGCGGTCGGTCGGCCTCTCCAAGGAGGAGCTCAGGGAGCTCTCGGCCGAGGCGATGGACCGTTTTGAGGAGGTATCGGGTCATTTCGATTTTGAAGGTTCTACTCGAGACCTCTACTACTCAGCCGTATCACGCGCCAACGAGGAACTCGCTCAACTGAATCTCGAACTAGCAATAAAGAACCGTGAGCTCACTCTGCGACAGCGAGCTATGGAATCGATTTGCCGATTGAAGGAGGATCTGGCAGGCAAAGTGACATCCGTCAGGGCCCTTCAGAAGGTGCTCGAAGTGATGGCTGCAACCTTGCCTTGTGAGCGGCTCATGGGCTTCATCCCTCGCGAGCGCGAGCGCGTCATCGAAGGGCATATCAAAGTTCAGGGAAAGTGCACCCTGAGGCGGGTGAGTTTACCACTCGGCGACCATGTGGAGAGAGATCAGGGGGGACTCAAGGCTCGCGAGCAGATTCGGTTGATCAAACAGGCTGCCCTACACCTCGGAGCACAACACCCAGAAGCAGCTGAGATCTTCGCCTTGTTACGCAGTGTCGACCTCACGGTACTGCCGCTTGACACGGGAAACCAGGACACTCTGGGCGTGATCTTGGTCGAGGTCCCTAGATCGAAGGAGCCAGGCTCCGGTGAAAAACTGAATCTACTTCGCCAATATGTGCGCCTGGCCACCCTGGTCCTGGAACAGATTCTTTTGCAGGAGACCCTGGAGGAGCAGGCCGAAAAGTTAGTGCAAATGGCGCGCAAGACACAAGAAGTGCGGCAACAGGTCCAAAGTTCAGAACGGTTGGCTTCTGTGGGGCGTCTGGCAGCTGGTGCAGCGCATGAAATCAACAATCCTCTTTCGGCCGTTATTTCGAGTGCTGAATTGCTTTTGCGCAGAACAGTGGAGAAGAGAGATCGACAAGCCCTCGAAGTCGTTCTCCAACAATCTGATCGAATCGCGAAGATTGTCGATGATCTGATGGAACTGTCGCCTCCAGCTCCTCCAAAGTCTGAGATCACTGATCTAATTCCGGTGATGGCCCGTACTTTGAGCGGCCTACAGCCGCGAATTCAGACATCGAGGGTGACGGTAAAAGAGGACTATCAACCCACCATTCCTAGAGTTTGTGTCGGGCCGAAGCAGCTCGAACAGATTTTCTTGAACCTTCTCGTCAACGCCCTTGATGCCATGGACAAGGGCGGAGTTTTGAACCTCAAGGTAGGACTGGCATCAGATCAGAAACGGGTCCAAATCGATATCAGTGACACCGGGACGGGAATCCTCCCGGAACAACTTCCGTCGATCTTTGACCCCTTCTTCACCGGCCAAAAGGGGATGCGTACTGGATTAGGGCTCTCTGTCAGCAGATCGATCATTGAGAGTCACCAAGGAGAGATCACAGTCTCGAGTACACCGGGTAAGGGCACTACATTCTCGGTCTATCTTCCGCTCACAAGTGCGCAGACGGGATCCATCCTCATTGTCGACGAAGAAGAGCCCGCGCGTGAAGTGTTGGCAGAGGCCCTGGAACTAGAAGGGTATGAGATTGATCTCGCCGGAGATGGCGCCGAAGGATTGGCTAAACTGTCTGAGCGGCCTTATGCCTTGACGCTTTTGGGTCTGAGGGCGCCAACCGACTCCCGTATGGATATTCTGAAAAGCATGAGGACAACGTCGCCCCACATGCCAGTCATCGTGGTAAGTGGAATAGCTCATGGAAATGAGCTCGAAGTGACTCGCAGACAGGGCGCTTTCGCCTGTATCAAGAAGCCATGGAATATGGACGAGCTACTCGAATTGATTCGAGTCGCTATTTCTAGCTCGAATGAGACAGAGGCTTGAATCCTCCAGAAGGAACACTCGCTGACCGCGAGAGTCTTGTCCAGTCAATCCGGTTGGGGCGTTGTCAATTGCTACCGCCTCCACGCCGGGGCTAATCCGAGTCAAGGAACACGAAGGAATTGAGTTTGGCGTTGTGTAGGGTGAAACGAAGCTGAACCGGCCTTCCGGCCAGCTTTCCTAAATCGCTCTGGCTTTTCCAGCTCACGCGATGCTTGCCGGTCGCTCCCAGATTGTCGGATTCCGCCAGAGTAAAACCTGGAATCAGCGAGTTCGATTCTCAACGGAAGCCGTCCGAGATTCCAATCCTCCGACACCCTGGAGGCCTTCTTTCTAACGGATCCACGGCACGACCCAATATTTTGACCTTACGGTCACGAGTTGATGAGCTCCTTCAGCCCGATGCCGGGTCTAAAATATGCAGTGGTGGAATTCGAGAACGGCTTTCGAATGGTGGTGGACAGCAGGGCGAGATTTGAGAAGTTCAGAGCGGAGTAGTGGAGCCCTGCTGGACTCTCGATTGAGCACACACAACCTAAACTTCTTTACACCAGTGACGTTCTGAGGTACCGTACGGCAGGGCGATGGAGTGGACGAGGTAGGGATTCCTACCTTAGACCAACCTTAGACCCCTTCCAGGAGTAAGTTAGTTAGCCTTGTCTCTCACACTCCGTCGTTCCCAATTTGAGCAGAGAGATTCCGTCGGGAGCTACACCCGGCCACAAGCCGTGGATTCTACGGGTCTTTGCCCGAGATGCACTCTCGACGTTGGATTCTTGTTCTGTTTTACGGTGCTCCCCACGGAAACTCCGCTCTCCGTATCGGCGCTATAGCACCTTGTCGATAGCAGTTCCCTCTACCTTCGGAGGAACTCCTTGCTCCCATCTCTATCTCGCAAAAAGATTGTACAGCCAGCCCAATACCAGACCGCCAACAAAGCCATCTAGGACGCCATAGAGGGTTCCCTCAAGGACCTGGCCAAACGAAGCTGTGCCTTGGTATCCCGGATAGACTGAAGCGAGCATTTCCAGGAACTCAATGCCATAAGTGGGCCAGATCAAATTGGCAATGCCGGTTATGAAGATGCCTCCTCCCCAAATGCGTATTCCGGGCAAACCGGCCACCGAATCCGGAGCAAACCGGCCGGGTCGGAGCGAAGCGACGCTGGAGGTTGATAATCATCTCCGAGGTGGCCGGTTTGAGTCAATCCACATGAGTTTCTTTGGTTGAGAACACATCATCTCGTCTCTCTCTGGTTTTGTTGGTTTTGCTTGAGAAAAGTTTTCCCAAGCAGTTTCCTCCTTGGAAGTTTGAGGGTCCTTCTAGGCCCTCAACCAGCGCTGTTCTAGCCGCCAGACTTGCCACCGATTGAACGCCCGATACGCGTCCGAAAGAGGGCTGACGGCAACCTCCTCCAGAATGGGACTGAAGTAATGCAGACTTCCGATGGGCTGTCCTTGACCTCCATTGAGCCAAGCGACGTACTTGCGTCCGCATCCTAAGAGGATGGCCTGCTCGATATCGTCCAGCGGCACCTCCTGCTGGAACCACTGGGCGGCCAGTTGGCGATCGGCAGCCAAGTACCGGCAACTGACACAGGGCCGGCTCAGCAACATCTGCTTCGAGAAGGCGGGAGCGTAAGTTCTCTCTTCCAATGATTGACTCAACGTACTAAAAGTATAAACTCCCGCTTACCTATTGCCGATAAGACCAAGGACATCACAAACCTCCCTACCTCACAAGAGGCTTGATGAACCCTGATCGCAAGGTCGGGGCTCATCTGTTCTTACCCGTCGGGAAGCATCAGACTCCCCTCCCCTACTCCAGCGTGCACACCAGCAGTGCAAACTGCTGCTACTCACTGCCGGCTTCTCTATCCATAGCCAGGTCCACATCCCTTCCATACTTTCTGCGGATCTGGGGGTCACAACCCCCTTCGACGAAAGGTCAAGTTTGAACCAACTCTCCTAAAGGTTACTTGGGGCCTTTTTTCTTTGCCCCCTCGCCGACTACCATCGATTGCATGACCAAAGCCGACCTGGTGGCCGATGTTGCCAAGACAAACGGCCTGACCAGAATAGACGCCGAAGTGGTGGTCCAGACCGTCCTGGACAGCATCGTGGAGGCGCTCGATTCCGGTGACAAGGTGGAGCTGCGAGGCTTTGGCAGCTTCCGGCACCGGCAACGCCGTCCCCGCCAGGGCCGCAACCCAAAGACTGGCGAGAAGGTGTAGGTCGCTGCCAAGAAAGTCGCCTATTTCAAACCCGGCAAGGGGCTGAAAGAGCTGATCAATTCCTAAACAGTCAACCTGGGATGAGCAAGACCGTACCGGCGGCGAGATCGCCCTGGATGACCGTCCCTTGAAACGACGAGTTGAGAGGGCGACGGAGCACTTAAGAGATAAAGCCCCACACACTGGGTCTATTTGGAAGGGAGTATTTGGTAGGGAGACTTCATCTCTCTACCCCATCACCCTCTCAACCCCCACTTGCCTACAGCGCATCGATCTGCTCACTACCCTAGGTAGCTCCCCACCCTTAATAGGGCCCCGAGCGGCAGCCGTGTGAAGAATCGAAGAGTCCGTGTGTGATCCTCTTGGAGTGATTCCCGACACAGCTTCCGCTATGTCAGAAACGCCAGTCTTTCGGAGCTTAGGCCTTTGAGAACGACTGCCAACTGTCATAGCCAGTAGGTATAAGTGATGGCCATGTCAAAGTCAGTGCCTTCTAGGGCCACGAAAGACCGGAAGCACAGAGGCCACACAAGGGAGTTTTTGGTCCGTCTGAAAATAGGGCGGTCCCTTACCTTGAGTGGCTTATACGCCCACGGTTCCTTACCGCACGGAACACCATCGGCCGTCTCAATCTGAGCTTGCAGTACTGTTCACGCGGCTGCCGCTGGTGATCCTGGTATCGTTTAGTGTGCTTGCGGGGTCTTTTCAGGACCCAGTTCTGGCCTTTCTCAATAGCCAGCTGGACCCAGCTCTTGATGAAATCATGGAGAACCTGACTCCGCTTCTGTGTCCTACCCTCCTGCTATTGACGGCATGGATCGTGGCCACTCTCGTTCGCTTTATCTTTAGAGTAGGCACTACGTGCCGACGGCCCCTGGCCGTAAAAGGTAGTTTTGGGACGTGGCAGCCGAGGACGGAAAGGGAGGCTACTTGACACGCTTGCTGGTGGAGAGGAGCATCGCTGCCCATGAGCCGGTGGGGCGGTCCGATCGCCATCGCGGAGATCCTCTTGACGAGCAACAACTTCCAGCGCTACATCGCCTGGAAAGGGGGACAGGTGCGGCGGGCAGTCCACCACCATGTCTCCCGGATGCTGTCGTGCCGGACCGCGAAACTGGGGCTGCATTTGTTTGGGTGCTCCAACTGTCCTACCGTCAAGGTCGTACCCCACAGCTGCAAATCGGTCTTCTGTTCCAGCTGCGGGAAGGTCCGCACCGACCAGTGGTGCGACGAGCTCCTCTCGGATCTCCTGGAGGTGCCCTATCGGCACTTGGTCTTCACCCTGCCGTGGGAGCTGCGGCTGGTGATCCAGGACAACCGTCGGGTCCTGCTCAACGTGTTGTTTCGAGCCGCCGCGGATGCTGTCTTGAGTCTCAGCGGGCAGGGACCCACCCCACGAGGGCGCAAGAGCCAGCCCTGGCTGGCGGCCAGACGTCCAAGCCGGCGCTACTTGCCAGGCCTGATCATCGTCTTGCACACCTTCGGGTCCGACCTCAAATGGAACCCCCATCTCCATATGATCGTCACCGCCGGAGGGCTCAACGGCGCCGGCGATCGCTGGCAGGCCGCCCCCCAACGCTATCTCGTCCCGGCCCCCCTGCTGGCTACGGAGTGGAAGTTGAACGTCCTCCACGGAGTGCGCCGCGCTCACCAGTCCCAGCCCCTGGTGCGTCGCCGGCTTCGAAGCGACCCCCGACGCCGGATCGAGGTGGACAAGCTCTTGGGGCACATTCGCAAGAAGCGCTGGCATATCCTCATCGGTCCGTCGTTGAAAAGTGCCGACCAAGCCGTCCGTTACGCCTGCCGTTATACCAAGCGGCCCGTGATTGCCGAAGGGCGCATTATCAAGTTCGCTCAGGGCCACGTGACCTTTCGTTTCAAGGACTATCATCAGGACCGGAAGATCCGAGTCCGAAAACTCCCCGTGTTGACCTTCATTGACCGTTTGGTTCAACACCTGCCGGAGGTCGGGTTTCGACAAGTCCGTCACTATGGGTTATTCTCGAACATCAAACGCACCAAGCTCCTGAAGAGGGCTCGTCAACTTTTAGCCCAGAGGAAAAAACGCCGTTCCAAGCCCCAGACGTGGGAGCAGAGGCGCCAGGCAGCGGGGGACAGGAAGCCTCTTTCTTGCCCGCGATGTGGCCATCCGATGGAGCTTTGGTGCCTTTTATTCGGACCACCCCGTATGATCGCGCAACTGCTTGGGATCGAACCACAGACAAAGGTCCCTCCCAATCTCTTGCTGACTCGATCACAGGTCTTAGCTGTCATGATTTGACTATTACAGCTCGCTATCGAAATTCCGAGACTGTTAAGAGAGCCATAGACCGAGACAAGATGGAAGAGACAGCCGGAGTCGAGTCGGGTTTAGTTTTCCCGCTTCCCGATTCATTGCCTAATGTGCTGTTTTGGATCGTCTTTGTCCTATTCCTTCCCGTGGTGCTCGCCTCTTTAGGCCATGAGGGGATTGAAGAACTAGAGGCCAGCCTTCTCCACCTTTCGCCCATCTTGTTGACGGGCATCGTTATTCTAGTCTTCTTCTGGTTGGTGCTCAGGATTGTCCAGCGGATTCTGACCACTAGGAGTCGTGCCTCCAACCACAGCTATCGTGGAGTTCGACCCAGGGAAAGAAAGATTGAGTAGAACATCGAATAGCTGGGACTGTTGGGGTCAGTTGCCTGACGAGTCCGGCATTTACCGCGGTGCTCAAAGGACAGTATCGCAAGTACCAAAAGATGGTGATGAGACATGCATGACTAGGAACAGCATCTTTCCCTTGACATCGCGTGACAGTGCCTCGGTTAATACTTATAACCCCTGGCCTGGCCTACTGGCCTATGGCGAAGCGGACCACGAGTTGGTCACGTCCTGTCGAGTGGTGTATGAAGGTCATTACCAGGCCCCCGCTGAGGGGGCAAGGGTAGCTTCTCCTCCAGTTGTTGGCTTTCAAGGGGTGGTGGATCGGAAGCCCGGAGCTCTCCCAAGGAATCGAGCCTCATGTAACGCCTCGTAATCGACCACTCGTCGTTCTGCTCAGCCAAGACAGCTCCAACCAGCCGCACGATCGCCCCTCGATTCGGGAAGATGCCGACCACATCGTCGCGACCAGATGCTGGGCGCTCTTGGGGACCCGCGTCAGCAGGTTCACCAGAAAGTGGGTCTTACATCGTTGCCAACTCGCTCCGGGCTGACTCGAGGCAATCGTATCCTTGAGCCCGGGATGGGCATCGGAGATCACCAAACGGACTCCCTTCAGACCTCGGCTGATCAACCCTCGCAAGAAAGCCAGGCCGCTCCGTCTTCGCTCGTCACCACCTCCAGACCCAGAATCTCCCAGTGACCGCTCCCGTGGACCGCGATCGCCACGACCACCGCCACATTGACGACTCGCCCCCACTCTGTTGATCACCAAGGCATCTAGCCACACGTACGGAGACTCCCCCGTCAGGGGCTGTTGGCAAAACTCCCCGACCGTCTCGTCCCGGGTTTGGCTCATCTCTGAAACCCGGGACTTGGAGACCCCCTCTATCCCCAGGGTTTGAACCAGCCGTTCCATGCGTCGCGTTGAGCCCCCCAAGACGTCGCTCAAGGAGCACAACCAGGCCTTCGGTGTCCCGGGGCTATTCGATGATGGTTACGATAAGATTCTGCTGGAGCGAATGGCAATCATGGGCAAACCGAAACGAGAAGTCATCCGGCTTCTTGAAGGAGCGGGCAGAATTGCGAGAATTCCCCTATGAGAATCTGGATGAGACTATGGAGAAGGCAAACTCGTGGCTTCTGGATTTTGATAGGTACCCTCGTCTGTGCTACCTCAGGGGGAGTCTCGTCAACTTCCTCCTCAACTTCTCAATTGCTTTCATTTGCCGGCTGTAAAGAGTTGAGACCGGCATCCCTAGGTCTCGCTTCGAGTCAATGCTCAGGGAATCGCTCTCATCTTTACAAATTCGCCCGAAAAGAGATGCCTAACAATCGGTTCAACCGGAGCCGTGGGCCGAGCGGTTTCTGTATTCAACAAGAACATCTCCTTCTGATGCCGGCCTGCTGATTCAGCCATTTGGACGTATATCGCCCTTGCCTGAGAAGTGCCTAGGGCTGGAAGGCATTTCCAGAGCGGAAGGAGCCTCTGGTTTTCTGCAATCTCAGCGTAGTTCATTCGACGTTTCCGGGGAGAATCTGAATGACCGCTTTTAGGGGGTGCCGATTCAACCGGTCAACGCAACACCCGTATTAAGCCGTTCAGCTAGAACGCGTCAGCGTCGGAGGAGGCAAGTGGTTTGATGGCCCGAATCGCAACCGCGTAACTCATTGTACCTCAATGGCATGCACATGGAAGCCAGGCGTCCTCGCCGCTTTCTCTTTGGTTTCAACCGTTTACGCTTCGCCTTCTTCCTCCGCGCAAGTGTTGCGTCGATCGGTTGAATTCACCGGCGGAAGCCGCCGTTGGATTGCGATCAAGTCGAACGGCGGTGTTATAGCGCAGATCTGAGCGCAAAAACGGTGTACAGCGTCCCGAGCGCCCCACCGTCAACGGCGGAAAGCTCATCGAGGAAGCGCTAGCGTAGCCAGCAAGCGGTTGGTCCCATCAAGCAGCTGTCTACCGACCATAGCGGCGGACGTTGGAGATCCGTATCTCCCCGATCTGACCGAAGAAGTTGCTTTTGCCCAACCAGTTGAAATTGCCGCCAAGGCGGGCATAGCCGGTGAGACGAGTCCCGACGCTGAACTGGGCATTGTGGCGGCGATTGTTGACGAGGCTGTGCCCATTGGGGCTCTTCATCTGCCAGATGAGCCGGCCATCCAGGAAGAGCGGATGGAGGTCTTCCTCGTAACTGTATTGCCAGGCGACGTGGTGCCAGCGGGTGTCCTGGATGCCCACCTCCTTGGGGTCGGCCACGATGCCCTCGGGCCGGGACCAGGGGTGCAAATCCTTGAGAGACTGTTCGGGCTCCGCGCCCAGAAAGTGCACCCCAGGTGAAAAGCTGCCGTTGGGTGAGTTGTGGTTCGAAAGGTAGAGCTCCCAGATGCCGAGCTCGCTCTTGTCGTAGGTTCCACAGATGTGTCCGAAGTCGACTTTGCGGCCATAACCGTCGACGGGTCCACCTGGCCGGACCCAGGCCTCAACGGTCCAGGCCTTCTTGCAGATCCTGAGGTCCAGCTTCTCGTTGTTCTGGGGTCCGATGAAGCCTCCTTCGCCGCCGCCGATGAAGTAGGGATACCGACCCCAGTTTGGCCGGGGTATCCGTGTTTCGCCCTTCAGATTGATCCAGGTCAGCGCCAGCTCCTCGTCGCCCATAAGGTCGACGACGCGCCTGCTGCCGGGCCTCTGCCAGTTCCAGAGGGCTACCGTGTGCTTATCCGGTGAAATGTGTCGCAGTGCTTCTGGTACCACCCGGAAGATCAGCTCCTGTGTGTCTACAGCACCGAGCCCATCCACTGCCTCAACTGTCAAAGGGGTCCGGATCACCGACGTAGGCGTGCCCGAAAGCACACCGCTGGCCCTGTCGAAGCCGAGCCCTTCGGGCAGAGTGCCCCTTCGGATCCTCCACCTCACCGACTCCCTCATATACTCCGATTCCAGACGATGCCGATAAGAATGCCCTGTGAAGGCCAGAGGGAGCGACTCGGTGGTGATGCGGCCCGGCCGCACCGAGAGCGTGAACACGTGCTGGTCACTGTGGCCAATCTCATCGGTCGCCCGAATCGTAAGCGGTGTTTCGTCTGCGACCTCCTCCGGGGTGCCATGGATTAGACCTCGTGCACGGTCCAGTACCAGCCCGGATGGCAGCCTGCCAGCGACCAGCTCCCAACTCACCTTGCCCTGGGCCGCATCGCAGGACAACTGGGCCGAGTAAGGCAGCCTCAGACTGGCATCGGGTAGATCTCGTCGGACCAGAGCCAGTTCCTGGGCTACCGGGTAGCGCATGATGTCGGAGATGCGCAGCTCGTCGATCTCCCCCTCGAAGTTTCCGTAGTTGGCAAAAGGCATGCGGCCGGCGGGGTCGAAATGGCTGCGCGCCTCCTGCGAGTGGGGGAAACCTCCTACGACGAAGGGCACATCACACCGGGCAGCGTCGTTGATCACGGACCTCCCCCCAGGACGGCTTTCGCGATAGATCAGCTTCACGTCCAGAAACAGGAAATGCATCTGATCTTCGTACCGAAACTGCCACGCCACATGGTGCCACTCATCATCGGTGATGAGGAAAGTAGAGTTGGACCTGCCGATCTGATTGACGTCGTGGCCCGGGGCTCGGGTGTAGGATCCAAAGAAGCGGGCGTGGGGACCGATCCCCCGGTCGAGGACCCAGGTCCTGTCGATCCTGGGAGCGATCAGAAAGAAATTCCATCCCCCCCGGACCCCATCGGTCAATCCGACTCCCTCATCGTCGCTCCCGCAGATGTTCCGGTACCCATTCTGTTCCGATCCCCCGGTGTGGCGGACCCAGGCCTCGATGGTCCATTCCCGGGTGCACCCCCGAAGCTCCAGCTTGGGGTTGTCGACGGGACCGACCAGGACGTTGGCATCGTCCTCGCGGCGGCGGAAGCGGGCCGTGGCTCCGAAGCCAGCCCGGCTGCCCCACAACGCCTCCTTGTGAGCCCGCAGGGTTAGTTCGGGATCACCACAGGCATCGCGGGTCTCGTCCCCCTCGCCCTCGTCGAAGTGATAGAGGACTACGGTGTTCTGGTCGACCTCGAAGGGTTGGGTGAAGTCCTGAGCTGTCAACTGTCCGCAGCTGAGGCCCAATGTCCAGATGAAGATCAGCAGGGCAGTCATCTTGCCTCCAGACTGCACGGGAGCCTGTCTAGCGAATACTAGATCTTTGGGTCTGGAAGGGCAATGTCAGGGGACGGCATATATAGAAATCGGAAGGATAGGCGGAATTCAATCCGCCTTTTCCGCTGACACTCGGAATCTCGTTCGCTGCGAAGCTGGTCGTGTGCTTGGAACTGCCATCCTTGTCCTTGTTTCTCGAAAAGGCGACCCATTCTTTTCAGCCACAAGCTTCTCGTGGTCGCATGACCTCCGACGCTGACGCGTTCTAGCTGAACGGCTTAATACGGGTGTTGCGTTGATCGGTTGAATCGGCAGGCGAAACCGGTCAGTCAAACAACCCGAAATGCGCTGCCGAGAAGGGCGGTTGTTGCGGCTCCTTTGGCACGATTGCGGTGAGACGACAGCACGCTTAGCCGAATTTCCTGATCGACCGGACTCCGGCTCCCCCGATAGTCTAGCTGACCAGGCACAGAACACGCCGGGCGATTTTGGTCCGTTATTGGTCCAATAAGGACTCCCAAGGCTTCCTGTCCGTTACCTAGCGTTCCCCAATGTGACCGTGCGTGCCGCCAAGTTACTGGTTTTCCGGCTGGGGCTTGAACTCATAACCCAGAGGTTAGTCGCAGCCGTTGCTAACGCATCTGAGGACATCGAGATCCTGCACAAGGACCCGGTGGCACCATGGCGGAGTCGAGGGTGTCGGCCCGCACTACCATCCCGGGCCGTCGCACGGCGCACGGTCTGCTCACTCGACGCCGAAGCCCATTAGTTCGACCGGGAGGCCGTCCGCGGTGGTGGTGGAGATCGAGCCGCAAGCGCCGGTGCAAGCCCACGAACAGGAGGGGTTATTCGAGATTTGGGCGCCTATGGCGGAAGCATCCACTCGCGACACATTCTGCGACGAGGGGGGGTTGCAAAAGGCGCTATTCATCGCAATCAAGTTACAATTCTGATTGGCTGCCAGATACTTGAATACGTATACAGTGCCTGTAGGATTCATGTTCCTCTTAGAAAGCTCTGCACCACGGTCCAACTACTACTCGAGGATTTCCAAGACGAATCGCTTCCGCAGCTTCATTCCAGCAGCCCCCAGAAGGGTGCGGATCGCGAGGGCTGTCCGGCCCTGCTTGCCAATGACCTTCCCCATGTCGGACTGGGAGACCCTCAATTCAAATAGGGTAGTGTGTTCACCCTCCACCTCGGTGACAGTCACCTGATCGGGATCGTCCACCAACGCCTTCGCGATCATCTCGACAAGTACTTTCATAACGCCTCCTTGCGAATCAACCAGAAGCGAGATCTCGGGCGCACGGTCGCATGTGCTACGCCGATCAGCCGGTGCTCTTGCGCTGCTGCTTAACTGCGGTCGGAGAGTCTTTCCTGATTATACTCCCTCGGGGTAGGGGAAAGTGGGGCTTGCGAGAAGCGGACACGGCGTGGCGGGGAGGGAGTAAGATGGAGGGAAATGAAAGGCCAAGTACCGAAGCCGCCGTACCCAAAACCGACGCCGGCTCCGCCGCCACCCAGACCACCCAGCCCTCCGCCGCCGTCTTTTTCGCGCTGAACTTCGCGACTGAATCAACGTGACGTCAGGAGCATCTTAGATAGTAAAACACTTTTCATTTGCTGAGGCGGCCAGGGAAAATCCTTGCCCGCGTGTAGGCAAGTGGGGTTGAGAGATGAAGTCTCCTATCAAATACCCCCTTCCAAAAAAGACCCAGTGGGGGACTTTACCTCTTCCGTCGCCCTCTCAACCCTTCGTTCTCTGTGAAGGGGGCGCGCCGTGCGAGAAATATACTCGAAGCGAGCGATGAAACGAGAAGGGGGTCTATCGTGAGCCGGCGTGCAGGTAAGCATTGGTCTCAGCGAGAGTTGGGATCGCTTCGGGCCCAGGCTGATTCTGGACTTCTTGGCAACCAGATTACCATTCCTGGCAGGACTCCAGACGCGGTGAAGCAGAAATTGTTCGATCTGCGGATACATTCACCTTACCGGTGGAGCAAGAGAGAGAAAGCACTGCTAGGAAAACAAGTTAGAGAGGGTCTGCGGCCAGGCACTATCAGTGTCCCCGGCAGAACAGCAGGTGCGGTCGCTTTTCAACTGAGGTCAATGGGAGTTTTTTCCCACCGCTGGTCAAAAACCCAGGACAGGTCTCTGCGGGGCCAATTTAGAAACGGCAAGCCTATCGAGCAGATCACCGTTTTGGGAAAGACGAGCAAAGCCATATCAAAACGGCTGCATGCTCTCGGCTTGATCGAGACTACCAGATGGACCGAAGACGAGATACAGCAGTTGAGGTATCAGGCGTCTAGGGGAAAGGCAGCACCTGATATCCGTATTCAGGGAAAAAGCAAATCAGCCATATACAGCAAAGCCAAAGCCCTAGGTCTGACGCTAGAACCCTCCGGCAAGAGATGGACTAAACAAGAGTTGTCCTCGCTTAGGGAGCAGTCTCGTACAGCGGGTTCTCCACTCGGGGTTCATATTCCAGGTCGCACTGCCCATGCAGTGGGGCTCAAGATGAAAAGACTGCAGCTTTATCAGCCCAGAAAGTGGACCCCGAAACCATGGAAGATCACGGAGGTTAGAGAGTTGAGGAGGCTTGTGGTAATGTGCGATTTTACTGCCCCTCAAGTAGCTCAAAAACAACACTTTTGTGACCGAAGCATTGACTCAATAGCGCAACAGATGCGCCGAAACAGACTTGTTTTGAAGCGAAAGGAGCGGCATAAGCTGGTCACGATCAGCGGCACGTAGCGGTTACACGTTTCTACTTAACTACCCTCCTGTACCCTTTCGTGGCACCTTCCCGGCGAAGGATTTCGAGGCAAACTGCTTTGAAGTTAGCCCGGATTTCTCATCGCTTGTCGTAGCGAGGCGCTGCAAGGGCCGTCCTGGCAAGGCTTGCGACCGAGGCCACCGCAGTCGTACTTTGACAGTACGTCGAGGAGGCCGACCGAGCGTAACACAGCCAGGGCGGATGATTGCGGCGGCGCAGTAGACCAGCGATGAGAAATGCGGGTTAGGGTCAGAATTCGGTTAGCATTAGGACGGTAGGTCACCCAGTAACGCGCCAAGGACTATTCCCTTCGGTACGGCCGCTTTCCTTCTCCACCCAGGAACCTTCCCAAAGCGTAACGGCCACTACCATCAGTTTCGTGAGCCCAGGAGGTCAGTCAAGATCCTTCTATGGTCCCGTCTCTATATTTCTGGCTCAGCTTGGTCCTGATCCTCGGTTGTTTGCTTTTGTGCCTGCAACCACGGAAAGACCTGGTCCCCTTCCGCTATGAGGGGCTTAAGATTAAGTCGTGGGGAGCCGCAGTTCCCCTTGTGTCCACCTTCACATCGACGATCTTCATAAAGCCTCCAGAGGGAATGTAGCCGTCCAGAGCAGGGATGGCAACGGCAAATCGGCGGGCTATAATGGTCCCGGATGTCACCTGTCACCCAGATCGTTTCAGCGCTCCTCGTGGCCTGCTTCCTCGTTTCCCCATTGGACGGGGGCAACCCGCGCCTCCTCTCCGTGGAGAGGATCTGGGACCGAGCAGACCATAGCGCCTTCACAGACCTCATCCGGCACCGGGGGGTGTGGTTCTGCGTATTTCGGGAGGGGAAGCAACACGGTCATGGTGACACCGGTCGGATCCGGATACTGAGGTCCCGAGACGCCCAGACCTGGGAGTCGGCAGCGCTTCTGGAAAAGGACGGGGTGGATCTTCGGGATCCCAAGCTCTCCACCCGGCCCGACGGACAGCTCATGCTTCTGGCAGGAGGGAGCGTCTATGATGGAGAGGGCTTCCTGACGCGTAGGCCCCAGGTCAGCTTCTCGCCCGATGGCCGGAACTGGTCCGCCCTGCAGCCCGTGCTGGCCGAGGAGCACTGGCTCTGGCGGGCCACGTGGTTCCAGGGCACCGCCTACAGCGTCTCCAAGATGGGGGATGGCAAGGACACTCGGCAGGTGATCCTCTACTCCAGCAAGGACGGTATCCACTGGGACTGGGTCACTGTGTTCAGGAAAATCCCGGCTTGGCCCAATGAGACGACTCTTCGCTTCATGCCGGATGGCGAGATGGTGGCTCTGCTGAGACGAAACAAGACGGGATGGATCGGGACGAGCCGTCCCCCCTACAAGGACTGGACCTGGCACGAGACGGGCCACCGTCTGGGAGGCCCCAACTTCATCCGGCTCCCCAACGGGGAGCTCTGGGCAGGAAGTCGAAACTACGGTGATGAGTACAGGACCGTCCTGGCTCGGATGACGCGGACGACCTACGAACCCGTCCTGACTCTGCCCAGTGGCGGCGACACCAGCTACCCGGGAATGGTCTGGCACCAGGGCTTGCTCTGGATGAGCTACTACTCCTCCCACGAAGGGAAGTCCAGCATCTATCTGGCCCGGATTCAGTTCGAGCCTTGACTCCCCAGGGGAGTAGACCCGGAGCGAGTGAGGAGGCTGGTCAGGGTCTCGGGGACAACTCGGAACTCGTGGGATCCCGGGATCGCCACAGCCGACTCACCACGAAGCGGTCTGGCCTCGCCGCTGACCATAACTCCAACAGCCATGGCCGCAATTCCATGCCCACAGTGGCCAACTGACCATTCTCGAACTCCACAACCCAATGTGACCGTGCGTGCCGCTACAGAGGTGAGAAGGTGTTGAGTCTGGTCTCCTTTATCGGTTTTCATGGCTGAGATAGACTGGGACTCAAAAAGGAACTTCCCATCGATTTCCACCAGCACCCGACGCCTCGAAACCATCATGGCGATTTTTGACTTGAGCGTACCTCTAAACAGCCATTTTGTACCGTACGTTGCCTATGAAGGCTTGTTCTTGCCACATGTACTGGGCGAGTTGCAGCTCCTGGAAGAATCCTGACAAATCAAATCCAAATCGCTCCGCGTTGGATGACTGAGCCACCATGGCGAGTTTTTCGAAGATCCAGCGGTGTTCGTCGGCATCCGCCAGCAAGAAAATGACGGATGACTGACGTAGTTCGTCATCGTGCAGACTCTCACCTGACAGTGTCGCTTTCGCACTCTTGTCGTCCGACCAGTAAGCATCAATTCGGTCTAGCTATAACAGCTCCGCTGTCTCTCCTAAGTGTGTGCCGTCTCAGATCGTGACAGTGGGCGACTACATGGCGTTGCGTGAGTCTCGATTCCTGGGAGCGCTTTGGGTCGAGTTGTTCCGCCAGGAGTTCGTCCGGGGTGATCCGTTCGAGGTCGCCAGCGAGATCCGCCGGAAGTGTGAAGCCGTGATGCGCCAAGCACATGTCTTGTAGACCGGCCCGGTCGCGCACGCCAGCTCACCGCTGGGTTCAATTCCCGGTCTTGCTCTCAGCTCCCACCTGGGACTCTGTCACCTGCCGAGCGTAGACCCGCTGTGCCCTGCGGAATAGCTTCAAGACCTCCTTCTTTTGATTGGCCTCGGAAAAGACTCCGTGCCGATCCACCTTCCTGCTCAGATCGTCGATCCAGCTCATGAAGAAGCGGGCATCGCCGGGAGATCGGATGGGCTGGCCTGCAAGATAGCAATACACGGGGCTGGTGTGGGCAAAGGCCTGGGCATCGTTGGGGACCCAGCGACTGGCAGGGCCCAGCACCCGCGCAGCGATCCAAGAGCTCCTCGACAGCTGCACCTCCGCCTCTAACCGGAGGTCTCCACCATCGGTGGCGGGAAGGCTACGGACGACCTCACCATTGACGATGATTTCCAACCGATCCACCGGGACCAGTGAATGGGATCGCGCCTCCACCGACAGCGTCACCGGGGACGAAGGGAAGCGGAGCTCAGCCCCCGGCCCCTTGCCCTCGACTTCGAGCCGTAGCAGCGGGCCGTTGGTGGCAAAGCTCCTGCCCTCCTTGTAGGCCTTTATCCAACTCGAATAGTCCAGGTCTGCTCCCGACTGGACATAGACGCGGGAGGCTCCCAGGATGAAGTGCTTCTTGAGATTGACGAAGGTATCGGTGCCCGCCGACACAGCACACCTGAAGCCACAGTTGAGAAGCCGGTACCAGAGCTCCATCGAGGCGATCTCATCGGTGTTGCTGAGGATATCCATTGCGTCTACCGCACCCAGGGCCAGATCCACCGGGAGCTCGTAGGCGCGAGCACCGAATTTGCTGGGATCCGTCCTGCCCGGGTGCACGTACGAGACGGCCCCACCCTGTTGTTGGGCAGCCCGAGCCTGGGAGTAGTTAGCGGGGTAGTCATCCGGATAGAGACTGCCCTTCCAGCCGGTATAGAGAGGTTGCACCAGACGCTTCAGATTCAAGAGCGCCATGTGACCATAAAGCCGGAAATTCCGCATTTCCTCATTCCAGTAGAGGATGTGTCGAGAATCGGAGAGGTCATGGGGCCTTCCCTGGAAGAAGCGTTCATCGTGAACCCAGGTACCCACTGAGTTGGCAACCATGAGATTGGCCACGTTTAAGCCCTCGGCTCGGGTCTGGAGCAGGATGTCGGCCGGTGTCATGGTCTCGCCGCCGATGTAGTTGGCGTGGATGTGAACGTCACCCGAGTACCATCCCTCCGCTGCCAGGCTCCAGGCAGGCTCCACCTCCAGCTCCAGCTGGCTGGTTTCGCCGGCCACGATCGGGATGATCCGTTTGAGAGGCGATGTCTCCAGACCCTGAACCACCTCCAGAGTGGCTGGCCCAGGGGGAAGGGAGACCGAGAAACCTCCGTCGGCGTAGAAGTAGGGTTCCCCGGTGATCAGAGTGAGGCGCTCCAGTGCTCCGATCGGCGCGCGGGAAAATCCATCAGAGTCGGTCAGATAACAGCGAGCTGCGATGGCGTCTCCATTCCTGTTGCGAAGGGAAACCTGCAGGCGGCCGGCCCTTCGGATCCCCAATCTCAGGGGCTGCTGCAGCTGCCGATCGCCGACGACCAGGTCGAGCGCTGCTTCGAAGCTGCCGGGAGCGCCCTCGAGGTCCAGCAGGAATCCCCGGGTTGCCCCTGCCGGCACTCCGAACTCCTGTCTTCCGCTGGGAGCCTTCTCTAATCCCTCCCAGGCGCTGAAAACCAACGTGGGGACCGGGCTCTCGTTCCGGACAACCAGGGGCACGGCTCTGGAAACGCCCTCGAGGCCGGTCAGGGAGGTTGGTGCCAGGGTCAGGGTAGCTTTACCGTCCGCGTCCAGATGCACCTTGAAGAGGTCATCTCCCTCCAGTCCCCAGAAGAGATCCCCTATCTGCCGATCCAGCTCCGCCAGGGAAGGCGCCGGGGGTCCGCCGAAGGTGTCTCCGAAAAGCTGCTTGCCGATCATGCCTCGGGCCTGCCCCTCCGCCTGCAGGAGAGGTTGTCGAAGTCGGCGGGTATCTCTCATCATTGAGAAAATCAGTCTTTCCAGGGACTCGACCAGCTCTCCGCCGAAGGGAATCAGCTGCTTGTAGGCAGCACTGTTGAGTACACCGGATTCATGGGCTCGCAGGTGAGTGGACGGCCAGAGGGCGAGGAAGAGAAGGAGCAACCTGCTCCTCGATAGCAAGGACCACATAGCGCTTCAAGACTTTTAGGGCGTCCTGGTCGAGAAAGAGTAACAAACTGATCGAGTACAAGGAAGGGTTCCCTGCGCGTGGACACCAGCACCATAGTTTCCAAAGAGGCCGCTTCAGCGGTCTGGCGCGAACGCGTATTAGACCCGGCCTTCAGGCCGGGGTCAGCTGCGGCGCCATCCCTCCGGAGGGCCTTTCAAGGTCCTTCTCGAGCCACGGCTTTAGCCATCTTCGACCCGGAGTCTGGCTGAAGCCTGTTTTCGAGAAGCCCGCTAAAGCAGGCTCCGGCATCTGCTTGCTCACCCACCCGGTCCTGAGGACCGGTCTAATACGCGCGTGCCGGGCACGCGCGCTGTCTGGGAGGGTGCAAGTCCCTCCGCCAACCTGATGGAGGTGAAGGCTAGCGAAGCACAAGGGCGTCACCGCGAGGTGGGGTCTGAAGGAAGTGTGGAGCAAACGTACGAGCCGACGCACAGAAACTGGATAAGTAGGCGCCAAGGTCGGACGAGTCAGCGCGTGGTGACGAAGTCCATATCCATCAAGATCCGGAAGCGTAAATCCAGCGGTTGTGTACGGAAAGACAGCGTCCTTACCCCGGGAGGCCTGGGAGGCTGTCCCTTGAAGGACAGGTGGAATCGTAAGGTTTCATAGCGCCCTCCAGGAGTCCGCAGAGGGCATAGTAGGTGGGGAAACTCACGGAAGGCCCGAACGGTAGGGAGAGGTTAGTAGGTGTCCAATCTTAAGGGTGATCAACAGAGGCAGAGAAGTCCGAAGCGGACCTCAAACCGAACAGCTGGGGTGCGGCCCCAGGGAAGCGGGGAGACGGCGGATTCATCCTTAGCGAAAGGGCGAACCGAAGGCCCGATGTTTGGTGAGAACGTCATGGAGGAGATATGCGAGCGAAGTAATCTGGAAGCGGCGTTGAGACGAGTGCGAGCGAACCGAGGGGGTCCGGGAGTGGACGGGATGACCGTCGATGAACTGCCGGAGTACCTGAAGGCGAACTGGCGGTCGATCAAAGAACAGCTGCTGTGCGGGGAGTATCAACCGCGACCTGTCAAGGGGGTGGAGATTCCGAAACCGGGAAGGAAAGACAAGCGAAGACTCGGGATTCCGTGTGTGATCGATCGATTTATCGAGCAAGCGATGCTGCAAGTGCTGCAACGCAAGTGGGATCGCACGTTCTCAGAGTCCAGCTATGGCTATCGACCGGGGCGCAGGGCTCATCAGGCAGTGGCGCGTGCCCAAGACTACGTGAAAGCGGGCTACGGGACCGTGGTCGATCTCGATTTAGAAAAGTTTTTCGATCGAGTTCACCACGATCGTTTGCTGAGCCGGCTGGCGCGGGAGATTGGGGACAAGCGGGTACTGAAGTTGATCCGAGCGTATCTAAGCGCGGGGATTCTGCGGTACGGACTGGTGAGTGCGCCGACGGAAGGGACGCCGCAAGGCAGCCCCCTGTCCCCCTTTCTCTCGAACGTGGTTCTGGATGAGCTGGACGAGGAACTGGAGCGCCGGGGTCACCGTTTTGTCCGCTATGCCGATGACTGCAACATTTATGTGCGGAGTCGGCGGGCGGGGGAGCGAGTGATGGCGAGTGTGAGCCGGTTTGTGAGCCAGCGACTGAAACTGCGTGTCAATCGGGAGAAGAGTGCGGTGGATGAGCCCCAGAAGCGGAAGTTCTTAGGCTTCACGTTCACGGGAGGCCGATCGCCCAACCGGCGCAAGATTGCGCCGGAATCGATCCAGCGGTTTCGATCCCGGGTGCGTCGTTTAACGCGGCGTAACCGGGGGATCAGCCTGGAGCAGCGTGTGGACGAATTGTCCCGCTACCTCCGGGGCTGGATTGGATACTTTGGGTACGTCGAGAGCCCCTGGGTCCTGCGGGGTCTGGACAGCTGGATTCGTCGTCGCCTGCGCAGCGTCCAATGGAAACAGTGGAAGGTCTACCGGCGACGCCAGGCGGAGTTGATCCGGCTGGGCGTGAGTCGGGATATGGCCCAGCGGACCGCGTGGAGCGTCAAGGGCCCTTGGGCCCTCAGTCAAGCGCCCGGGGTCCGGATAGCGCTTCCGAATGCTTATTTCGATCGGTTAGGTCTTCCTCGGTTGGCTAATCATCAGCGCATTCAACCCTAGCGAACCGCCTTGGTACGGACCCGTATGCCTGGTGGTGTGGGAGGGGAAGGCCCGTGAGGGCTTCCCCTATCCCGAGTTCGCGCAAGCCCGCTGAAGCGGCCTCCTTGAACGGGACACATCCACCGAAGGTCAGCGTAAGCGGGAGCCGTCCGAGCGCATATTCCGTCTCGAACTCAAGGCCCTGTTAACCTGACAATACCCTATCTAGGTCGTGAGTGGCCAGCCCTGCTAGAATGAACCACTGGAGTTCTTTATTGAACAAGCTACAAATCTGTGCCGGACCATTTCTCCTGGCCTTCTCCCTGGGTCTGAAGGTAGCGTCTGCCGAACAACCTGCGGAACCCAAACCCCTGAACCTGGGCTCTCGACTGGAGTTGTTCGTAGATGATTACATCACCGAGTCGATGGCCGGAGTCAGGTTGAAGCTGCATTCGCCAGTCTCGGCCGGCAAGGCGATCACATTCGACAAGCCTTGGGAGGGTGCCACCAGCGCCCAGGCCCTGGTCTTTGAAGATGAAGGGCGCTTTCGCATGTACTACCGAGGAACCAGCCACGCCGGTTACTCGGTCCCTTCTCTGCTGAAACCGGATGAAGCGGTCGTTCCGGAACATCCGCCGGTTGCCTGCTATGCAGAGAGTAGGGATGGGGTTCGCTGGACTCGTCCCACTCTGGGCCTTTTCGACTTTCAAGGTTCCCGGGAAAACAACATCGTGTGGATGGGCGAAGGTGCCAGCAATTTCGCCCCATTCCTGGATGCCAATCCGGCCGCGCCTGCCTCTGAGCGGTATAAGGCGATCACCAGAGTTCGACGCCAGGAGAGGTCCGTTTTGATCGCACTGGTTTCTGAAGATGGAGTCAACTGGCAGGAACTGCAGGCCGAGCCGGTAATCACCGATGGGGCCTTCGACTCCCTGAATGTGGCCTTTTGGGACGTGGTGCGCGGCATCTATGTGGCCATCTACCGGGACTTCCTCCACGGAGTGCGGTCGATCAAGCACGCCACCTCGAAGGATTTTCGACACTGGTCGGAAGGCCAGTGGGGAGACTTCGGCGACGCACCCTCGGAGCACCTCTATACGACTGCCACCACCCCTTATTTCAGGGCCCCCCACATCTATCTTGCCTTTCCTAGACGGTTTCTGCCCTGGCGGACCCGCTACCTGGATTCGGGCCATCCGGGAGCCTCGGACGCGGTCTTCATGAGCAGCCGCGACGGGGTCCACTGGGATCGCCGATTTCTGGAATCCTTTATTCGTCCCGGGCTCGATCCGCGCAACTGGGTCCAGCGGGCGAACACTCCCTGTTGGGGTTTGCTGCCCACGGCCCCCGACGAGGTTTCTGTCTACGTCAACCGCAACTACACCTCTCCCTCTATCCATATTGAGCGAATGGTACTGCGCACCGATGGCTTCGTGTCGATCCACGCCGGTTATTCCGGGGGCGAGATGGTCACCAAACCTCTGGCATTCCAAGGGGACAACCTGGTCCTGAACTTCGCCACGTCAGCCGCAGGGAGCATCCGCCTGGAGATCCAGGATACCAAAGGCAATCCTCTACCCGGCTTTGCGCTGGAGGAATCGCCGCTGGTTTGGGGGGATAAGATCGAACACACGGTGCGGTGGGAGCGGAATCATGCCCAGGCCACGTCTGATAAACCTCTGGCCAGGATAGTCGGCAAGCCGATCCGGCTGCGCTTCGTGATGAAGGACGCTGATCTGTACTCCCTGAGATTCAGGTAGAAGCGAGAACTGTCTTTCCACCATGCGCTCTACCGTTGAGGATCTGGTGATCCAGCTGCATTTTCGATAGCCCGGCAGCAGATTCGTGAAGAGGTCGAAGGGTCGGTTTCGGTTTGTTCTGATGTCTGCTACCACTGCACGATCTTGGGTACATAGGGTGCCTCAAGGTAGGCCAGATCATCTGCCGACAGTTGAATCTCTACTGCTGCCAGCGCTTCCTCCAGATGGCGCATTTTCGTCGCGCCAATGATGGGGCTGGTAATGGCTGGCTGGTGCAGCATCCACGCAATCGCCACCTGAGCCGAGGATACCCCTAGTTTCTCGCCCAACTTGACGGCGCGATCCAGTGTCTCCCAATCGGCGTCGCTATTGTACAGCCGGTGTGACTTGCGATCTTCCTCGGAGCGCCGGCTATTGTCGGCATTGCGCGATCGGTTCCCCGCCAGAAATCCGCGCGCAATCGGGCTCCAGGGGATGATGCCGATACCCTGGTCAATACAGTACGGAATCATCTCACGCTCTTCCTCACGATAGGCCAGATTGTAGTGATTCTGCATGGCGACAAAGCGTGTCCAGCCATTGCGCTCGGCAACCGCGTTCGCCTCGGCAAACTGCCAGGCCCACATACTCGACGCACCGATGTAGCGGGCTTTGCCCGCCTTCACTACGTCATGCAAGGCTTCCATTGTTTCCGCAATGGGCGTCTCGTCATCCCAGCGATGAATCTGGTACAGGTCGACGTCATCGAGACCAAGCCGCTTGAGCGAAGCATCAATGCCTTCCATGATGTGTTTGCGCGATAACCCCACTTGATTGGGCTGATCGCCCATCGCACCGCGCACTTTCGTCGCCACCACATATTCATCGCGACGATTGAACAGGGTCTTGAGCAGACGCCCGGTAATCTCCTCACTGACCCCGAGCGAATAGACATCGGCAGTATCGAAGAAGTTTATCCCGGCTTCGACAGCGTGCTGAACCATCGGGCGCGCCTGGTCTTCGGGTAGCGACCATTTGAGAATGGTGGGGTCGCCATAGGACATCATGCCCAGACAAATGCGCGAAACCTTCAGTCCGGCCTGCCCCAGGTTAACGTAGTCCATTGTCCATTCTCCTGCTCTGTAGGTCGGGGAGGTCGACTCTATCATCTTTCGACTTCAAGCGGAGATTACCCCTATCTTGCTCTATCGGAGACTTCGAGGACCTTCTCTTCGCCGGAAGGCGTGTGGTTTACCCAGTTGTCTGTAGGGATTGAGGAGTCGTTGGTCCGTCGACCTTGGCGAGTTGCTCCAAGAACACGATCCGCACTGCTTCGTGCTGCCCCTGAAGTGCGGAAACAGTCGTCGCTGCCCTATCCCACGTCAGGGTGCGACCGAGCTGTTCGAGTTCGGCGCACAGGGCGGCCAACTTCGCGGCGCCAAGGTTGGCGCTGGCTGATTTCAAGCGGTGAGCAGCCCGGCTCGTGGTCTCGCTGTCGCCGGCCTTGAAGGCCTCTGCGAGCTGAGACACGAGTTGCGTCGACTCGCCCAGGTAGCGGGTGAGGACCCGGCTCATGAAGTCGGGGGAATCGGCACCTCCCAGAGCGCGGATTTCGTCAAGTCTCCCGTGGTCGATGACCTCCTCACCGGTGTGCGGGTCTGAGTTGCCCGCATCCTTCGGAATCCACTGGTCGATCAGTTCCGAAACTCTACTCAGACTCACTGGCTTGCGGACGTAGTCGTCCATGCCGGCGGCCAGGCAACGCTCCCGGTCTCCACTCATGGCGTTGGCGGTCATGGCGATGATCGGGACATGCCGGGACTCGCCCTCGCGTTGCCTAATCTCGGCGGTGGCTTTGTATCCGTCGAGCTGGGGCATCTGGCAGTCCATCAGCACCAGGTCATACTCCTCCGTTTCGACCATTCGTACCGCCTCATGGCCATTCGAGGCGATATCGACGCATACACCCAAGCGCTCCAACATCTTCCTCGCGACCATCTGGTTGACGAGGTTGTCCTCGACCACCAGGATCCGATACCGGGTGCCGGGCGTCTTGACACCCCGTCTCCCAGTGACGACTCCATCGCCCCTCTCAGTCACCGGACTGAGTTGATTGGAGGGCACGTCGTGGTTCGCGTCTTCGGCGGCGACCGCGGGAAGGCGTTCAGATTCCGGTGCGCTCTCGATTTCGTGTACATCCGGATCAAGTTTCAAGGGCAGTGAAAATACAAACCGCGCGCCTCCACTGCTGCCATCCTCGACCCAGAGCTTCCCTCCCATCAGCCCTACGAGCCGCTTCGAGATGGCAAGGCCCAGGCCCGTGCCCCCCACGGTTCGGGTGGTCGAGTTATCGGCGCGGGTAAATTCTTCAAAAAGGGACTCACGCAGATCCTCGGGAATCCCCGGGCCACTGTCCTCTACGCTAACTCGCACCAGGCCTTGCTCGTCTCCTGACCCTTCGAAATCCACCTGGATAAGCACGTGACCCTTCGGCGTGAACTTCACTGCGTTCCCCGAAAGATTGAGGAGAATCTGTCGAATCCGCCCGACGTCTCCAAGGAACCAGCGAGGAAGATCCGGAGGATACTGCGTGACGATGTCGATGTTCTTTTCGATTGCCCTGGGACGCAGCAACTCGACGGCGGACCGGATGAGCTGCTCTAGATCGACCGGGGCTTCCTCAATCGTGACCCTGCCGGCCTCGATCTTCGAGAAGTCAAGGATGTCGTTGATGATCTGGAGCAGCGAATCGGCGGAGTGCTGAACGACCTCGGCACACTGGCGCGATGCTTGGGCCGTCGTGCCCGCACACTGGTCACGACGGCTCTGGTCGTGACGTTGTATTTGTCGGTCTCCCGGCAGGCCGCCGCACAGACGTCACCCGTTGACTTGATGGACCTCAGTCTCGGGGAATTGCTCGAGATGATCACCCCACCGACGGACAATCAGGAGGAGAACTCCGAGTCCTGGCACTTCGGATACCAATATGCGCGCGGCCATTTCGGGGGTTATCGCGACGGCACTGGTCCAGTTGACAACGTCGACCTGCTTGGCCCTCCCAACAACACGACGTATCCCATTCTGCAAACGAAGATCGTTCAGGAGGTGCACCTCTTTCGAACCGCCTACGACGTCAACCAGCGGCTATCAGCCACCGTCGTGCTTCCCTTCATCCAGCAGCTGACCGACCACGTCAGCCTGGTACCAGGATACAAAGACTTCACGATCACCTCCAAAGGCATCGGGGACATGTCGCTGTCGCTCTCGGGCCTCGTGCATCAGGGTGCACGAGATTCCGTCACGACCAACGGCGGCATCAGTGTGCCCACCGGGTCGATCACCGAAAAAGGGAACACGCCCGCCGGACCGGGCAGCCAACTGTCTTACACCATGCAACTCGGCTCAGGGACATGGGATATTCCAAGTAGGAGTGAGCTATCGGCGAGAAACGAACGGTGTGGCTCGTTTCGCTCCTGTTCGGTACCGTCTCCGGGCCATTGGAAAGGTTCGAACCGGAGAGAATTCTCGCGGGTATCGACTGGGGCATCGCCTGGTGTTGGAAGGCTCCGTGTCGATTCAGCCGCTGAGATGGCTTTCCCCATCTCTAGGCCTGTCCAGTGAGACCTGGGGTGACATCAAGGGCCACGACATCAATTTCCCTGGCCCGGTATACCCGACCCCGGTCGCGAATCCGGACCTGTTTGGCGGCCAGCGAGTCTCGCCCACATTTGGTCTGACGTTCGGAGACAAGGCGGGGATTCTCAGCGGCCATTCTTTCCAGGCGAACTTCGGCATACCCGTTTATCAGAATCTGCACGGGCCTCAGCCTGAGGCAAACTGGCGAGCTGATATCAGCTGGAATCTGAGCTTCTGACTACCGTCAAAGCGATGCGCTCAACCGGGGCCTTCCCCTATCGGGAAGTACCGTCGCGTCGTTGTTCAGAACTGCTTGAAGAGCTTCAAAGGAGCGCAGGATGAAACACGAAAGCGTGACGCAAGGGGAAGTCCCCCGGATCCTGATCGCCGACGACGACGGGGTCATGTGCGTGATAGCCCAGGAGACCTTCACCGAAGCCGGGTTTCAGGTCGAGACCGTCGAGAACGGATCTGAGGCGCTTTCAACCTTTTCGGTGCTGAATCCAGACATCGTGCTGCTGGATGTTCAGATGCCGGATCTGGATGGCTTCCAGACCTGTATCGAGCTGCGCAAGTTGAAAGGGGGAGCCCAGACACCGATTCTCATGATGACAGGACAGGATGACCTGGAATCCATTGAACGGGCCTACCAGGTTGGGGCCACAGACTTTGTCACGAAGCCGGTCAACTGGGTAATCCTGAGGCAGCGGGTTCGATATATGGTGCGAGCAGCCAGGGCTATTCAGGACCAGATTCAACTGCAGGTACAACTACAGAGATCCCAGAAGATGGAAGCCCTTGGTCTGCTGGCGGGGGGGGTTGCCCACGATTTCAACAACGCGCTGACTGTGATTACCATCCATGCTCAGCTGCTTCAGCACCGTTTCGGCCACGAGGAAGAACTCGTCAAGTCCGCTGAACTGATCCGATGCTCGGCAGAACACGCGGCCCGACTCACGGGACAGCTCCTGGCCTTCGGCAAAAAACAGCTCCTGGAGCCCACGGTCGTGGATCTCAATCAGATCGTGGAAAACGTGCTCAAGATGCTGGACAGGATCATGGGAGAGGATGTCGAGATTCTCACCGAGCTGGAACCGGCGCTTTGGCCGGTACGTCTGGATCCCGGCAGGATCGAGCAGGTGATCATGAACCTGGCCGTCAATGCGCGAGAGGCAATGCCCCAGGGAGGAAGATTCACCATACGAACCAGGAATTGCCCCTCACAGGAGGGGATGGAGGGTGCGCCCAGAGTGATGTTGGCGGTATCCGACACCGGGGAAGGTATGGATGAGGGCACGCTAGAGCGAGTCTTTGAGCCCTTTTATACGACGAAAGACTCAGGTACCGGGCTCGGTCTTTCGACGGTGCACGGCATCGTCAAACAGAGTGGCGGCGAGATTAGCGTGACGAGCACACCTGGGCAAGGTACCAGGTTCGGAATCCGGTTGACGCCCTTCGAAGGCGGAGAAGAGGTCGGTCTGGACGAAGACGGGATCGACAAATGGAGCATGGAAGGGTCCGAAACGATCCTGCTGGTGGAAGACGCCGAGGATATCCGAGGCTCGATCTGCACAGCCCTCGAGGAGAACGGCCATACAGTCCTGGCCGCCTCCAATGGACGTGAAGGGATTTCGCTATCACGTCGCTACAAGGGTCCTATCGACTTTCTGATAACGGATGTCGTGATGCCTGAAATCGGAGGTGTCGAGCTGGCGAAGGAAATCCTGCGAAAGAGGCCCGAGACGAAGATTCTCTACATGACGGGATACTCAGGCGACATCACATTCAAGCATGGCCTGGACTCGCGGGCAGCCTTTCTCCAAAAACCCTTCGACCTGGAAGTGTTGAGTCGGAAAATGAACTCGTTGCTAGTCGCCCCGAGCAAAGACCAGGCTAGTCAGTAGACCGAATCACGTCCTCGGAACCTGTGCAGAACCGGACTCCCGGTTTGCCCATTGCCTCCAACTCCCTCCGGCCTTATCATTCAGGCCAATGTCCACGACAATCTGGCAGACAGAACATGGCCACAATTCACGAATCCAGTGTTACTTTCGAACCATTATCCAAGGGAGGTTTTGAGATGGGCAGATTGAGCGCCACAGCAATCGTTGGAAAGAAGATAGAGCAGTGCCTGATGATGTCCGTGGGAGTTCTCTGTATCGTGCAGTTCCTTGCTATCGAGGTGGCGGCGGCCGATCTTGACACCTCCCAGCGTTTTCTCCTACTCGCGACCAAGAAGACCAAGACCATGCAGAAAGAGCTGGACGAAGCCGCTGCTGCCGGGTACCGGATCCTGGTTGGCTCCCCGACGAGTGGGACCGAAATGGCGCTGATTCTCGAAAAGGTTGCTACGCCGCCCGAGAACTACCAATATGTACTGCTTGCCACGACGAAGACTTCCACAATGCAAAAAGAACTGGACGAAGCCGCCTCCAAAGGTTTTCGCCTGCTACCGAGCACAATGATCTCCAAGAAGCGGACTTTCGGGGGTGAAGAAGTCGTGGTGGTGCTAGAGAAGGCGCCAAATATTGCTACAGTCTACGAGTACCTACTCCTTGCCACGAATCGCACCTCTACACTGCAAAAGGAAATGGGTGACGCCGTTCAGAACGGGTACGAAGTGATGGGAATGGTAAGCCGTGGCGAACACATGGTGATTCTCGAAAAATCGTCGGGGTCGGGCAAATAGTCAGCCCATAGAGGAGCCTCCTGCGGCTGCACTGCGTGGGATCGTTTGATTTGGATCACGACTGTCCCGCTAAGAATTTGCATGCAGACGGGGTCGTCTCCACGATTCGCATGGTTCTGACGTGCTGGGAGGCACCGAGCAGGGCGCAAAGAAATGAATCCTGGAGGGATTCCGTCCTCCAGCCCAGTGGGGCCACCAGCTGGCGCTGGATCATTCAGGGAAGAATCCTCCATCTCCTACTACGCCGAAGTTATAGGCGTTATTTCGTGTAGCCCGGGTGGCGACGCGAAGCGAAGCGAGCTACCCTGGGTTTGAGTTGTCTCTTGTCTTTTCTACGTTGAAAGTGTTGTTGCCAAAACCTTGTCGGTCGGCAATAACCCCGTTGGGGTAAGGTCCTTTACGACCTAGACCCAGGGTAGCTCGCTTCGCATTGCAACCCTGGGCTACACGCAGTAACGCCTTCGGCGTAGATCCCGTCAAGACAGAATTCGTGCTTTCCTTCCAAGTTTTGCAGAAGTTTCAGGTCAGTAGCCCCCCGGCTGCGCTGCCCCATTCGAGAACGAAACTTCCGTCAGTGCTAGCTACGAACATCGAGAGCTGAGTGACGCTTGTAGCACGGGCACTCCTGCCCGTTGGTGTCCTCCACGGGCAAGAGTGCCCGTGCTACAGGTCACTGCTCTGTCAGATGCTGTCTCCTACACCTTCCCTCTGCCAAATGAAGTTTCAGCTTAGCGCCCCCTCCGGCTGCGGAGCGCCGGATCATTCGAGAAAGAAACTTTGCCTACCGCTGCCGTGATTGTCGTTACCGCAGTGCACGGGTCCTGCCCTGGGGGGATCTCACACGGGCACTGACGGAGGCTGCGCATCAGGTGGGGATCAAGTTCGACCCCTATCTCGACTTCAACTCCTTTCCCAGATACGGCAGTGCCTGGGTGACGCGTGGATGGTCCATGGACTTCCTCAGACCGTCTCTCACCTCAGCGGGGGCCCGCGAGATTCTCGACAAGCACAGGCCGATCTACGATCCCCCCAGAACAAACACAACAACAATCCCATTTGCGACCAAGCATCCCGAGTACCGCAGTCTCACGCGCAGTCGCGCCTACACCCTGTGTCCGGGTGACGATCTCTACCTGAGCCCCGCCTTCCCTGAAGTACGCGCACATCAGACACAGATGTTCGTGGACGTCCTGAAGGCAACCAATGGAGATGGAATCCAGGTCGAGTGCGTCCTCGGGAATGAGGACGAAGATGGCGTCGTGACCTATGGCTACGAAGACCGAACGGTTTCGGAGTTCCGTGCGAAGTTCGGGAAGGACCCCTTCGAGCTGCCCAACAATGCCCCTGAATGGATGCAGTTCAGAGCCGACTATACGACCCTTCTCCTGTCCGAGTTGAGGGACAGAATCAAGCAGGCATCCCCAGATGCAGTGTTGTCAGCCACCGTCATCGCCGCCGAGAAGGACGACTACATCAAGGTCTTGCAGGACTGGCCGGCCTGGATCGACCAAGGCATTCTCGACGAGTTCTACATCTGGTTCAGGACCGACTCGAACTTGGAGGCGCTGGAACGCCAGGTTCGCCACGCCGTGGATGTCGCTGCCGGACGCGTCCCGGTGATCGCCGAGCTCTCGTGCTATCACCCGGGCAGCTTCCAGGATCCCGAGTTGATGCTGACCGCCGGGAGGATCGCCGTGGACAACGGAGCTTCAGGGGTTGGTATCTATAGAAGCCACGCCGTTGACCAGTTGAACTTCTGGCCCGTACTGGATGGGCTGGGGAAGATCTAATCGAGGTTGTCTTTCCTCGGAAGACGTTCAAACGTTCAAACGTTCAAACGAATCATCACACCGAACACCCTACTGGCTTTGTTGCAGATAGATCGCATAGAGTCGGGCATCCTCCGGATAGGTTCCTTCCCAACTGACGCGAATTCGAAAGGGCCGATCCAGTCCCTGCAGGCGGTCTTTGCCACGCCAGGTGACTGGCTGCCGAAAGCCCGACTTCTCCAAGGGGATCGAGGCATCGCCCGAGTATCCGGGCAGGGGCTTGAATCGATCATCCAGGATTTCTACCCGCAGACGACCCGTCTCCGAGAGCCCGTCGGCATTCACATAGAGGGCCGTCCCAGGGGATTCGGGTTGGATGGGCGCCGAGAGAAAATGAGCGTCTTTCGCCCTGGGGACTGCCGCGAAGTACCCCAACCGGTCCCGAGCCCAGGTGGCCAGGCGGACGCCTGTAGGTCCATCCTGATCGAACGCCACCCAGATGCCATACCAGAAAAAAGTGGTTCATCCGGTAAATGGGGAGGTGCCGCCAGTCAAAGGCAGGCCGTGGAAACTGCCGCACTATGCAAACCGTGGAAAAACAACTAGTTCTGGAGGAGAACTGGCAAGTGCTCGCAGTTGTTTTTCCACCGTTCGCACAGCGCTTGGAAAACTCCGTATCACGGGCTTGCTGGCCCAGTTCGATGTCGCTCGGAGTTTTCCACAGTTCCCACGGCCTCTGCTACTGCAGCCGACTATATTGACAAGCGAACGGGGAACCAGATTTGGGATCCGGAAAGCGCCGAACCACGTTCCCACCTCCCCATTTACCGGATGACCCAAAAAAGTCCGATCTCCGATGTTCTCGAAACCCTGGCCCTGTATCAGGCGGGGCTCGGCCCAGTCAGGCTCCTCGTAGGAGGGGACGATCTTGAAGTCCGGAATAGGCTCCTTGAAGTGGATGGCGTCATGGCTCACGACCAGTCCGATGTCACAGGTTGAGTAGCGCCGGTCGTTGCTCTGATTGTGGTATTGGCCGTAGAAACCCAGGACCACGTTGCCACGGTTCCAGAGACTGGCACCGACGTGGACCTGCTCCCCGCGGTGCAATTCCAGATCACTGGGAGGCCGGGGAGGGATGTTGTCCCTGCGGAAGCTGATGTGTGCCGCCTGGCTCCAGTGGTCGAAATCGTAGGAGGTGTAGGTGACCATCATCCGCTTCTTGGCCCCCTTTATAGGATGAGGGACCGGCCCTCCATGCCCATTCAGGTAATAGAACCCGTTGAATCGGATCAGACCGCTGGGCTCCAGCCCACTGCCCTTGATGATGGGGTTGTTGGAGGAACTCTTCCAGCGCAACCCATCCGGGCTGTAGGTGGCCATGATGGCCCTGGGATGCACCTCCCGGATCATCTTGAAACGACGGTCAGGATCAGGATCGTCCGGCTCATGAAGGACCAGACAGATAGCGCCATTAGCTGGACCCTTGTCGTCGAGTAGGACCAGATTGTTCTGACGACTGCCGTGGTAATCCACCAACCCAAGCTTGGGCTTGGTCCAGTTCACACCATCCTGGGAAACCGCATAGAGGACCTGCCGCTTCCGGTCTTGATCCCAGCCGGTGTACCACATCCTGTACTCGCCGTCGATATGCAGGACCGTGCCATAGTAGTAGGCCCGGGGGTGGTCCGGGTCTCCGGGTTTGCCAGGTGCAACCACCGGCTTGTCTGGATGCAGGGGATCCGCGCCGGTTCCCTGGTTGACCCTGCTCTTTCGTCCCGCCACCAGATTGAGCAACAGCTCCTTGCTAAAGGGGAGACTGTGGTCGTCAAATGGAAAAAGGACCGTCTCGCTGCTCTCGCCGGCGATCAACTGTAGAGGTAGAGCAATTCCAATCAGAAGAGTAAGTAGCTTCCCTTTGACACCTGCCATAGAACCTCCTCTTGAAGATCAGGGAGACTTGGGATCTCCCCGGCGCCAGCGGGGACGGAGGTCTTCGAAGCCTCCACCCCAGATCTCCTCGGCGGGATTGACCACCACGAAGGCATCCTCGTCGGTGGCGTAGACCGAAGATTTCATGGATGGAATCTCCGACGGCTCTACGGCGCAAAAGAGGACCGTCCGCTTCCTGCCGCTGTACATTCCGGTCCCGTCCAGACTGGTGACGCCGCGCTTTAGAAGCGTGAGAAGACCTTCCGAGACCTCCTTCGGTCGCTCCGTAATGACGGTGACCATCTGCCTGCGCTTGTGGACGAAGGGGAGTTCCCTGGCGACCCCGGCTAGAGACTGAAGAAGTTCAGCCGGGGCTCCCAGAAGCTCCCGCTCCGACAAGACCTCTCCCGGCGAGGCGCGGAGTCCCGAGGTCAGCAGCGAGATCAACAGCATCGTCCCGAAGAAGCCTGCGACAGCAGCGGCAACGATGGATCCCGGGATAAAGCCGACGGAAGCCTGTTCCAGGAAGGAGGGGAAGGTCGCGACCGCAGTGGGAGAGAGGATCAATTTCAGCGACCAGGAAACCACCAGAACCAGGAAGAGCCAGATGTAGTTGCGCCTGAGTCTTCTACCCACGGCTTCCCAGAAATTGATGGGGAACTCGGGCGTCAGAAGGCTGTTCACCAGACGAGTAGCCCACTCCTCGTGAGGCGTGAAGGGAGGACTCAACAGCGTGGCAAAGAAGTCGGTCTCCATGAGACGGACTCGCAGGGCCCATAGCTCGTAGTAGCGGTAGCGCCGAGACTCCATCATCAGAAACAACAGGATCAGGAACATGCCCAGCAGAATCACGACGTGGGTCTCGGCCGCAGCTCCAAAGGAGAAGGTGATGACGGCGCCGGCCGTCACCACCGCCCAGTTGGTGGTAGTGTCCAGACGCGAGCGCCAGATGTTGGCACGGCTGATCTCGCCGCGGTAGAAATGAACCATGGCGGTGGTGAATCCGCCTGACTCAACCCGGTAGCCGCGGTAGCTCCACTGGGTGTCCTGATCGCTGTCTTCGACTCGGGGCTCCTCGGTATTCCGGTCGCTCATCCTGTTCTCCGGTGCCAAATGACTTAGTTATAAAGACAGCATCGAAAATACAGAGCTTCCGGATCGCCTGCTATCACCTACAACCGACCGGTGAGATTGTGCTGTTGCGAGATGCCACGATAGACGATCTCCGATACTCTGCGGATGATGTTTCCACGAGACCGGAGCCACGACGTATAGCTGCGCGCACGCCGGCGTTTCTCGATGACGCCGACCAGTGTGTAGGGATAGCGTTTTCCACCTTTGCCCCTGATACTCAGAATCCCCATATCGCCGCATAACCGGGCCGTACTACCCGTCTTGTTGTAGACCTTGGTTCCTCTAGGTATTGCTCGAATGCCGCTGTAGAGCCGATCACGCCCAGGTAGCGCCATAAGACGCTTGATCTCCCTTGACCTCGGAAGATCCCCTTTCCAGAGTGCGTAGAGAAATCGACTGTAGTCATGCACCGAGGCTTTGTTTCGGTAGGTGCGGCCACCGGGGGGGATGTATTCGACGATGGCCGTATCCCGAAAGATTCCGGGGTAGTGTCGCTTCAGCAGGCGCTGCACCGCGGCAGGACCACCCACCTGACGGATGACCCAGTTGGTGGAAGAGTTGTTGGAGTACTGGATCATGCGCTGCAGGTGCCGCCTGCTATTGGGGCCGTATTTGATGCGACCGCTCTTGACCTTTTGGAAAAAGGCCAGAGCAAAAAAGGGCTTCACCAGGCTGGCAGCCTGAAACTGGACATCCTCGTTGATATCGACCAACTTTCGGCCACTCGTGAAGTCGTAGACAGACCACGCGGTCCGTTCGTCGGGAGCGATCTCCCCAGTGCGCCGCAGTTTCTCGACATACTGCTCCACTGCTGCCTCGAGATCCTGGTTTGTCTGCTTCTTCTTGGATTTGGTCCTGGACGAAGCAGAGCGGGCAGGAACTCGCGCCTGCTGCTTTGCGGGGACGAAACTCCATTCCCTGCTGAGAATACGGACTGCGGGTTCGAGCCCACTAGACTGGAGGAGCCTGGTGTGTTTTCGCACCAGCCAGCTCGCCGTGGCCCCGTCCCCTTGTCTGTGGTAGATGAGGCCGTAGAGGGGGGTTCCCTTCACTACCTTGAGCCTCTTCTCCACAGTCGGACCCAGGGCTTTCCCAACCTGCTTGCGGTAGGCCAGGACACTGTCCAATCTGCTGTGCCACAGATAGGAGACATCGAATCGGGCGTCGGCGGCCCATCCAGACGTGGTGCCGAGCAGGAAGGTCCAAACCGGAAGGAGCACGAGGTAACGCGCACGCATCATGACAATACCCCCCAGTCGATCAGAAACGAGAAAACACCCAGAAAGTCTAGCATGTAAACCACTTTCTGCGTTTAGGCAGGCCTGTTTCCGCGAAACTTCGAGGCTAAAACTTCATTTGGTTCCTGCGGTTGGCGGACGTGGGTTCGGTCTCCAGGCCGAAGATTCTTCTCGCGCCGAGCCGTTGGCTCGACTCACGGCGGCCTGGAGACCGCCGCCACGTCCCTCGACCGAAGTTTTCTTTTCTAGAATTGAGCCATCGCTGCTTGGGCCCGACTAGATCTCTACGGCCGCGCTATATGGTGCAGCGCTGTTCGCTGTGGGGCGAAGAGGGGCATGGATTCGGATTGGTGAGGGAGGGGACTGGAAGGCGTCGCTCCTGGGCTTCTACGGGGACCCGGGACCGCCGCACCGACGGCCTGAAGCGTGAGCTAAGCCGAGTCCTGTGCCTCGACTTAGCTCTTGATCTGGAAGTAGCTACGCGACTACTGGAAGAGCGACAAGACGCTCTGGGGTACGGCGTTGGCCTGGGCCATTGCCGCCACGCCAACCTGAGACAGAATCTGAAACTTCGTCAGATTCGCGATCTCCGCAGCGAAGTCCGCATCTCGAATCTGTGATTCGGCAGCGGTCAGATTCTGAACCTGGGACTGCATGACCGACACTGCATTCTCCAGTCGGTTCATGGAGGCACCCAGTGATCCTCGCCGGCCGGCAACCGTGTCAATTGCCGCCTCCACCTCACCGAGCATATCGGTGGCCGTGTTGGTGCCATCGATGGCGACTGCAATACCGGATCCGGTACCGGAAATACCGCTCGTAATAGACAGATCAGCTGTGCTCAGAACGCTCGTCGTCAATCCGATCTGGGCATTGGACGCCGTCAGGTTCTGCGTGTCACCTACAAAGATGTTTATAGTCGTGGCAGAAAAGACGGAGGTGCCGTTGAAGGACGTGGCTGAGCCGATCCGGTCAATTTCCTGGTAGATCTGAGCCAGCTCGGTTTCAATGGCCACTTCTCCACTGCTGTTGGTGTCTGATTCTGCTTCAGCCAACAGCGAAGCCGCTCGACCCAGCAGATTCTGGATCTGTCCCAAGGCACTGTCTGCTACCTGGGCAAACCCGACGCCGTCATTTGCATTCCTGATGGACTGCTCCAGCGTTCGAATCTGACCGTGTAAGCCGTCCGCCAACGCCATGCCGGCGGGATCCTCGCCTCCCCTAAACAACCGCTGACCGGTAGAGAGCCGGAAAAGGGTTCTTTGCAGGCTCTGCTGGTTCTGGGTGGAATTGTGTTGCGCCACCAAGCTGGGGAGATTGGTGATGACACTGAAAGTGCTACTCATTGACTATTTCCTCCTTGAAATTGTCCTCGGGGGCATCCTTGCCCCGCTGGTTCTTGGGTACCAGCACACCCGCTTCAACCTATCTAATCGACCGTTGAGCGTGAATGCTTTAGTTCCAATTCGCATCTTCAGGATCTCTTCCAGAACGATGGATACCTGGAGCACGCTAGTGCAGCGCACTAGATCGCCGATGCTTCCGGCATCATCACTTTCCGTATCAGGCCCTCTACCTCGACGTCAGTCACGCCACGCTTTCGATCATCCGCTAAGTCGATAAAGCGTTGGTAGAGATCTTCCAACTGGGGTGGGTTGAGGGTGTAGCCCAGATCACTGCAACGTCGCGACAGGGCGTGTCGGCCACTGTGCTTTCCCAGGATCAGGCGGCTTTCGGGTACGCCAACACTCAATGGCTCCATGATTTCATAGGTGGTGCGTTCCTTTAAGAAGCCATCCTGATGGATTCCGGCTTCGTGAGCGAAGGCGTTGTCTCCGACTATGGCTTTGTTGGGCTGCGGGGGGAAACTGATCAGCTGGGCCAGCAACTGGCTGCTGGGATAAAGCTGCTGCGAGACAATTTCGGTCTCGAAGGGAAAAGAGTCACCTCGAACCGCCATCGCCATCACCACCTCCTCCAAGGCGCAGTTGCCGGCCCGCTCTCCAATTCCGTTTACGGTGCACTCGATCTGACGGGCTCCCGCCTCGACACCCGCCAGGGTGTTGGCGGTGGCCAGGCCGAGATCGTCATGACAGTGAGTGCTGATGACGATCTCCCCGTCGAGAGCATCAACCAAACGACGAATCAAGGCCGCGTACTCGCTGGGAAAAGAGTATCCCACGGTGTCCGGGATGTTGATGGTGGTGGCGCCTGCTTCTACTGCCGCTTTACAAATCTCTTCAAGATAGACTGGATCGGTTCGAGTAGCGTCCTCTGCCGACCACTCCACATCGTCTACATGGCTACGGGCAAGCTCGACTGAGGCCACCGTCTCCTCCAACACCTGCTGTCGCGACTTTCGGAGCTTGTACTGCAGGTGAACGTCGCTGCTGGCAATGAAGGTGTGTATCCGGGGCATCTGAGCCGATTCCAGTGCCCGCGCGGCCAGCTCGATGTCCGCCGGGCAGCAGCGCGCCAAAGCCGCAACCCTAACCGAGGGCACGTCCTCCCCGACTTTCCGCACCGCCTCGAAATCACCAGAGGATGCAATGGGAAAGCCGACTTCCATGATGTCCACATTGAGTTCGCTCAACTTGTGGGCCATCCGCAACTTCTCGTCGATCGTCATGCTACAGCCCGGCGACTGTTCTCCGTCCCGCAGAGTCGTGTCGAAAATAGTGACTCGGTCCTTCATGGGTCTGTCCTCCTGAGATCCGTTGTGCTTGCCCTAAAAAGCAATTCGAAGAAACAGTATGGACAACGCTTTGAAATTAACAAAATTGATAATACTTGTATTAGACATTTGTGATATTTATATCTTATGGATTTGCATACCCTGAATGTCTTCCTCACCGTGGCAAGAGAGCGGAGTTTTTCGGTCGCGGCGGAGAAACTGTTTCGGACCCAGCCAGCCGTCTCTCTGGCCGTCCAAAGGCTGGAGTCAGCCGTCGACGAAAAACTGCTGGATCGTTCCGGGCGTCAGCTTGTACTCACCGATGCGGGAGAGCTGGTGCTGGAATACGCGCTGAGGTTCGAGAATCTCTCGCGAGAGATGGAACGCGCCGTGGCCGAACTGCGAGACAAGGCAGCAGGCAAACTGGCCATCGGGGCCAACGAGTCCACTACCCTCTACCTGCTGAAACACATCCATCAGTTCCGCGGCCTCTATCCAAAGGTCAAAGTTGAGATCCGGCGTTCGCGTTCGAGCAGACTTCCAGCCGCGATTATCCGAGGAGACCTGGAGCTGGGAGCCATCAGCTACGAGCCCAATGACGAAAGACTTGCGTCCAGTGTCATCTACGTGGATCACCTCTGCTTCGTGGTGTCTTCGCGCCACCCACTTGCGAAGCGCAAAAAGGCCTCGATCCGAGAGTTGGGCAAAGAGACCTTTGTGGCACACAATGTAACTTCACCCTATCGCCAGCTCGTGATCGAGGCCTTCCAGAAGAATCGTGTACCCCTGAATATGGATTTGGAGATGCCCTCGGTGGAGAGCATTCGGCGTATGGTGGAACGAGACGAAGGCGTGGCCTTCCTGCCCAAGATGTGTGTCGAGGACGACCTGCGCCAGGGCAGACTGCGTGAAGTCAAAGTCGAGGAACTTCAGATTGTCCGGAATATTCGCCTGATCTACCCTCGACGGCGAAGGCTGAGCTATGCCACTCGAGCCTTTCTGGATCTGTTGAGCGAGAACAGCCCAAGCTGAAACTTCATTGGTGAGGGAATCATGCAAGAGTCGCCAGTTGACAGAGCCGTGACCGTGAGGGAGCGGGATCCGGGTAAATATTCGGTAAACCCATAATCGAGCAATGACGGACGGAAGATGTTCTTGAGGACTCAAGTTGAGCGAAGCGATCTTCGAAAGAGTTTGCTCAGGGGGTAGAGCCAGATGCTTTTGGTGGGCAGATCGGCCTGGTGATCCCGGTCCAGTTTGCCGCGCCCTTGGGTCTGTCCGACATGGATCCAGTTGGCCGCCTTGTAGCAGGCGCCGGTGAAGCGTTGGGTGTCGACGAAGGTTTCCAGCAGAACGGGCCGGTAGGCGTAGCGGTGGTGCCAGTCCTGGGGGAGTTGACGGGCGGCCAAGGCCAGCAGCTTGGAGGCCAGGTTCTGGGACTGGACCCAGGGAAGGATCAAGAAACGGGCGTTGTTGACGATCAGTTGAAGGTTCCGCTCCCGTTCCGCAGGACGCCAGCCGATGAAGCGGTCGCGCGGGGCGGTTTTCCAAGCGGCGGCGCCAAAGCCAAGCAGGGCCAGGATGCGGTCCTCCCAACGAGCGAAGTAGCGCAGCTGAGCCCCCGGCAGAGGCGTGTATCCCAGATAGTGATAGCGGTCGATGTATTCATTCCACAAAGCGGAGTCCGGGCGGCTCAGGACCGGCTCCAGATGCACGCCGGGCAGCTCATGCACCGGTCGGGACAGCAGCGGCTGCGGCGCCGTCCAGAAGGTGTGCTCGATTCGGCTCGAGCCTCCTTTGCGGTTGCGAGGGGGCGGCAGCTGCAGGAGCCCCTCACGATGCATGCGCAGCATCGCCACCCGGCAGCTCATCTCCTTGAGGCCCCCGTCGGCTTTGTGCCACTGCAGCAGTCGACACGCCAATCGAGACAGCTGGGCGCGGGTGCGGCCCGGATTGTCGGCAATCAAGGCACCCAGTTGCCCGATCTCCTCGCCGCTGAAGCGGCGGCCACAGTAGCGTTTCATGCCGCCTCCTGGCCGGGCGCTCGACTCCAGTCCTCTCTGCGGGCCGGATCCATCTCCCAGGGCAGGAATCGGTTCAGTTGCGGCGGCGCCCGGTTGCCCGATTCGGCGCAGGATTGCAGATAGGCACTCAGCCAGCGTTGCGGGTTGATCTCCCACAACTCCAAGGTCTGCAGGATCGAGAAGACCACGGCGGCCAGGCGGGCGCTCCACCGACTGCCCGAACCGTAGTAGTTCTTGCGCCCCACCACCGGACCTCGTAAAGCGCGTTCGGCGGCGTTGTTGTCCATGGCCACCTCAGGGTGATCCAAAAAGACGGTCAACCCTTCCCAATGTCGCTGCAGACTGCGCAACACCTTTTGGCAGGCTTTAGGCAGGGTCGGGCTTCCCAGCTCCGCATCGCGCTGCCTCTCCAGTCCCCAGAGCGCCCCGCGCAGTTGCTGATCCCGGGCGGCAAAGGATTCGGGCTGCTTTCGGACCTGCAGCCGACGCCGGTTCAGATCGAACAGGCCCCCGATGCCTTCCACCCAACTCATCGCCCAGCCCTCTTGTTCGGGCCAAGCCTTGGCCAAGGAGAAAAAGTCGCGGCGCACGTGGGCCCAGCAAAAGGCCAGTTCCAGACCCTCGCGTTGTCGGGCCAACTTCTTGTACACGACGTAGCGGTCGCTCAGCAGAATGCCGGCCACATCCTCTGCGAAGTGCGCCTCCGGCACCTGGGCCGAACGGCTGGGGGACAGGGTGAAGAGCACCGTCGAAGGGGATCGGAACACCCACAGATGCCAGCCCTGACCCGCCTTGCCCTCTACCTCGACGAACACGCGCCAGCCGGTCTCGTCCGCCTGCCAACGATCCTCGCTCAGTTGTCGGCTGCGGATGGCCTCCCGCACGGGCTCCAACAGCGGGAGCAGTTGCCTGAGTCCTCCCGCGATCGTTCCCGGCGAGAGCCTCACCCCTTGGTCGGCCAGCTCTTGCAGCAGTCGGTGACTGGGACGCGAATAAAGATACTTGTCCAAGATCACCCTCACCCAGACCGAAATGCCCAGCTTGCCGCGCGGGATCAAACGGGCGGGTGAGGGCGCCGTCACGATGCCGGGCAAGACCCCGCAATCACAGCTGGGATGGTAGCGCCTTCGTTGGATCACCCGACGCCAGACTCGGGTCTCGACCTCCACCACCTGGGCCTCGTCGGTCCCCGGAAACGGATCCAGGCGCCGGCCGCAGCGGGGACACTTCTGCTGCTCTTCGGGCAGATCCGCCACTTCCTCGCGGGCTTCCAACCCCTCCAGGCTGCTTCGCCCATGTCCCCGGACCCCCGGCTGCTGTCCGCGAGGGCGCGCCCAGACCGGTCCCCGCGACGGACTCTTGCCCTCGCCCACCCGACGCTCGCTTCGACGGCCGTACAGACGGCCTTCCAACTCACGAACGCGAGCCCGCAACTCTTCATTGTCGCTCTTGAGATCCGCTTCCCGGTGCTGGGCCTTCCAGTACGCCGCCGCCCACCGCAAATCGATGTACTCCTCCTTATCCACCCGGATCTGAACCCCGGCTGTTGACGCCCAGTGCGAGGACTCCCGATTCTCTCCGGCTTGCTCCGCTTGACCTCGGGCGACTCCCATGACCCCTTATATACACGACTGAAAATCCTGTGTCCAGCAAAATCTGAGGGTGTCAGCGTAGGGATGGGTTTACCGAATATTTACCGATCCGGTGCTTCAACTTACTGGGAAATAGGTGATTAGGATACCTGTTGCGAACGAGGTTCAACCGCAGTCGACGGGTCTAGATTAGCCGTCCGGATCCCGCTCCCTCACGGTCCCATCTCTGTCAGAAGCGGTAGCGACAATCATGGCAGAGGTAAGCAAGATTTCTTTCTCGAATGGGGCCAGGGCTTCCTTGGGGGCGGGACTAAGCTGAAACTTCATTTGGCAGAGGGAAGGTGTAGGAAACAGCATCTGACAGAGCAGTGACCTGTAGCACGGGCACTCTTGCCCGTGGAGGACACCAACGGGCAGGAGTGCCCGTGCTACAAGCGTCACTCAGCTCTCGATGTTCGTAGCTAACTGACCTGAAGCTTGAACAATTCGTGGCACGTCTCTCTTTCCCGGATAGTACCGCCAACAGTCTCATCCTGGATGACTTCGAGGGTGGCCCCTCCCCTCGTACCTTGACCGGAGTGGGCGCCGGGCATAGAATCCAGCCCAGTCCACCCAATAGGAGAGCATTATGCTACTGCGCACGCGTGCATCACTTCCTGTGCTGCTCACCCTGGCCATTTCCCTGGTGTTTGGCCTCGCGGGAAAGCCCAAGGAGATCCCCTTGACTCAGATTCCGCTGCTGGGCAACTACGTGATGAACAAGGAGGTGGCTCCCTATCTGGGCGACGCCGCGGAGTTTGCCATTCGGCTGCTCCAATGGTCCGATACCAATCGTCCCTCGGTCTTGAAGGTACAGAAAACGATCAAGGGAGAAACCTACGCCCAGGAGTGGGGTGCGAATCTCGACTATCATCCGTTACCCCTGGAGGGCGTGATCAAGCTGACGGGAGACACCTACTGGGCCCTCGAGAGCCCGCGTCTGATCAAGGCAGAGATCTCAGACCAGATCGTCCTGCTGCAGGCTCCCGAGCAACTCGACCTGTTGCACGCACAGGCCGTCCCCGTGCCCTTCGTCGTCCGCAATTCCCAGGACCGGGAGATCCGAGTCGCCGTTCAGAGCTCGGGATCAGCCTTGAGCATCGAATCGAAACCTCGCCATCTCAAGCCGGGACAAACGCTGGGTTGGTTCGTTCTGCTCTCGCTAAAGACCTGGGAGGAAGGGCAGATCGCCCTCAAGATCGAGGCAGGCTCCCTTTCCAAAGAGATTTCTCTGAAGACTCGCCCCTGGAAGTCCAGCACCCTCAGGGTCAAGCTCCTGGACGAGCACGGACTTCCGACCCAGGCACGCGTCTATCTGATGGGAGCCGACGGCAAGTCGTATACGCCGGAAGGCGTCCAGCCCCGGATCACCAACGGGGACTATCGTCAGCCCTACGGCGGCGAATACTACTTCTACGCCGATGGCTCGTTCCAGGTGCGCGTCCCCGCCGGAGCGACCGCTTTAGAGGTCGTAAAGGGTCTCGAATACCAACCGACTGCAAGGCAGATTGACCTGCCCCCGGATAGGGAAAAAGAGATCGAGATTCGGCTGGAGCGTACCTGGGATATGGCGGCCCGTGGCTGGTGGTCGGGAGATACCCATCTACATGCCAATCTCTTCCACGACCCGATCAGCGGCGGCGACAGCAGGATTAAACCGAAAGACGTCCTCTTCGCCGTGAAGGCAGAAGATCTGAATGTCGGCCACATTCTCGCTTGTAACAGTGAGGATGGCTATGTGTATGGGCGCAGGGAATTTGAGGGAAGGCCCAACGCCCTGTCCGAGAAGAAGTACATACTCTATTGGAACGAGGAGATGCGGAACTTGCGTCTTTACGGGCACATGGCCTTCCTGAAGCTGAAGAGCTTTGTCGAGCCGGCCTTCGTCGGCTGGCCGGGGACGACCCACCCCCAGGACGATCCGCCCAACTATGATCAGGCGGTCAAGGCCAAGAAGCAGGGAGCGGCGGTAGTCTACGTTCATCCCAGCCTCCCCAGCGAGTACCCGGTGGACATCGCTTTGGGGGTGGCAGACACCATTGACGTGATGTGCCAGGGAGACGAAGAAAAGAATACATCGGACTGGTATCAGCTTTTGAATTGCGGCTTCCGGTGTCCCATCTCGGCGGGAACCGACAGCTATCTGGATCTTCCCTATCACCTCATCCCGGGCGCGGGAAGAGTCTACGTCGAGGTCGGCCCTGAGCTCACCTACTCGGGCTGGATTGATGGCTACAAACAAGGGAAGAGCTTCGCTACCAATGCTCCCCTGGTGACCTTCAGCGTCAACGGCGAGGGCCCGGGGGCCGACCTGAAGTGGGAGGCAGGGGTCCTCAAGGTCAAAGTTGAGGCGGAGGCCGTCTCCCACGTCCCCATGGACAGCATCGAGCTCGTGGTCAACGGACTGACGGTAGCTACGCAGAAGGCAAAGAAGGATGAGAAAGAGGTGCATCTCCAAAAGAGCTTCGAAATCAGCGACAGCTGTTGGATAGCAGTTCGAGTGCGGGGAAAAGCCCACAGGCTCCTGCCCAACGACACGGCCCTCTACGCCCACACCAGCCCTGTCTACTGCACCTTCAAGAACCGGCCGATCCGCAGCCGGGGCGCGGCTCAATACTTCGTCAATCAGATCGAGAAGCTCATCGAGCTGGTTCACAAGAGAGGCCAGTTCAGCCAGGAGTCGGAGAAGCAGAAAGTCGTAGAACTCTTCCGCAAAGGCCAGAACGTCTACCGTGAGATGGTAGAAGGGCCTGAAACAGAGAATCTGCCAGTGCGTTTCGGCTACTACAGCCGCTAAACAGACCCAGCGAAAGGTCCCAGCCATGAAGCGCAGGAATTTTCTGAAGCTGCTCGGCTCCGGTACCGCGGCGGCGGCAGACACGCCAGGCATGACCGCCAGGCCGGGGAGCGGCATCCAGGTGCAAAGCTCTCGCGAGCCCCTGGAGATCGGCTCCGAGAAGCAGCTCTTCCTGGACGATCACGTGATCGAGTCTATGGAACCCAGGGTATTCCAGCTGTTGAATCAGCCCATCAAGTACCGCGAGAACCCGGTCATTCCCCTGGGTACCGATTGGGAACAGAAAGGGGGCCTTTCTCATGGCGGTGACGCAGGCACGATTTTCTACGATGAGGACCAGAAGCTTTACCGCTTTTACGACTGGATGATCGAGTGGCCTTCCCAAGGAGGTTCCTACAAGAAATTCCTCTTCTACGCCGAGTCGGAAGATGGTCTGCGCTGGAGGAAACCGGCTCAGGGTCAGGTCCGCTACCTCGGATACGACACCAACTTTCTTCAGATTTCTTTCCTGGGCAATGCCAATCCGGGCAACGTCGCGGTGCTTCGGGATCCGGTGGCGAAGCGTCAGGAGGAACGCTACAAGATCGTGTTCCAGGAAAAGCGGGGTGGAAAGTGGGGCATGTATCCTGGCCACTCAGCCGACGGAATCCACTGGAAATCCTACTCCATGTACCGGCCCATCGCCCCCTTCTACAGCGATACCAACAATAACCTCATCTGGAATGCTCGGAACCAGGAATACATGCTCTACCTGAGAACCTACCCCAGATTGGATCGCTGGATGAAACCAGAGCGCCTTTTCCCGGAGGACTACAGGGTCCGTACTCCGGCCTGGGCCTCCAGCAAAGACTTTCTCAGATGGGACGGCCCCAGCGACAAGGAGGATCCCGAGGAACGTTATATCTGCTTCCACGCCGATGCCCAGGACCGGCCAGGCGACCGCGACTTCTACACCCTCGAAGTCCTTCCCTACGCCGGAGGCTTCGTCGGCTTCACCTCCACCTATCACAACCTGTTCGGGCAGATTCCTGCCGGAGCTGATTCCGGAAACGCCCGCACCCCCTGGATTGATCGTATGGACGTCCAGCTGCTATGGAGCCGGGATGCCCGCCACTTCGAACGGATGGGGGACCGGCGGGTGTTTCTGCCCAACGGTCCCGAAGGAAGCTGGGACGAGCACCTGTGCTATACGGTGCAGGCTCCCATCGTCCGAGAGGACCTCGGCGAGATCTGGATCTACTACGAAGGCTTCAGTGGCCATCATTGGTTCAACCAGCGGGGCGAACAGCAGAGAGGCCAGGTGGGCCTGGCCATTCTCCGTCTGGATGGTTTTGTCAGCGTGACCGGAAGCGGATCCCTGACCACCAGACCCCTCATATTTCAGGGAGACCAGCTCTCAATCAACGTCAATGGTATCGATCGCTATGCCGGCTCCGGTTACGGAACCATCAAGGTTGAGATTCAGGACGGGGAGAATGGACGGCCTCTGCCGGGTTTCAGCGCCAGGACGTGTGACGCCTTCGGTGGAGACAGCATCAGCCACACGGTGAGCTGGCGAGGAAATTCCAATCTCGGGTCCCTGGCAGGCAAGCAGATCAAACTGAGATTTGAGATCGGGAAGGCCAAGCTCTTCTCCTTCCAGTTCAACCAGAGCCGCGAGGAATAGTGAGCAGTGAGCAGTGATCAGTGAGCAGTGAGCAGTGATCAGTGAACAGTACCGGAGACAGCTGCAGCCAACAGAGCCGCGAGCGACTTGACTTATCTGCAATACGAGCCCCAGTTCCGAGAAGAGAGCTGGACAACAGCGAGATCTCAACTCACTCGACCTGAAGTTTCCCCCTGAATAGCCCAGCGCAGCAGGACGCGGCTGTGACCACAGACGCCTCGAAAACTACTCGTCCCTACCGGGACGGGAGCCTCCAGCCGCGCGGCGCTTTAGAAACCACTGCGCCAGGGGCCAGAGGACGACGGGGAGAAGAGCACTCAACGACAAGGCCAGGGCGGGGTTGTCGACCCCTCTTGCGCCCACGGCCGCGAAGGTGAAAGCCAGCGGCAGAGTTCCGCACGCGAGGGCCACAAAGAAGGACACCGGAGGCATGCGGCTCAACCCCGCCATGCAGGCAACTACCTCGGGAAGCAGGGGTAGCCAACGGGAGAGCGCCACCACCCATCCTCCAACCGAAGCAAAGAGTCGCTCACCCCTTTGGAGGTCCTTCTCTCCGGCGATTCGGATTGCAGCTTTTCGTCCCAGGGTTCGGCAGATCCCGTAGCCAAGACTGGCAGAGAGAATCGATCCGAGAGATCCGATCAGGCCCCCCAGGAAAGCTCCGTAGACAAGACCCAGAGCCGACATCACGGCGGTGGCTGGGATCGGAAGTACCAGATCCGCCGCCAGCAGTAGAATGCCCACCATCCATGCCCAGCTACCGTAATCCTCGATCCAGGAATTTGCCGCTCCGTCCCCGGCAAATCGCTGCTGAAAGGCGTCCTCCCAAAACAGAAAAGGAACCGCAAACAGAATCGCCAAAATGATGAAGATAGAAATCAGTCGCATCGCGGGATTCCCTTCCTGGAGAGGCCCGACCAGGATATCTCATCTACCCTCAAATTGCGGCGAAGACAGCTGCGCAGTATCCTAGAAATCCAGTGAGCACAGGGGAAACGAGGGAATTTCTGATACGCGCATCCCACCTTCTGGTGCTTTCTGGATTTGCTGTCGCACAACCTTTGTTCGACCTGCTGTCACGCTATCCCGAATTCTTCGTCGCTCGACAATCCTTGCCAATTGACCTCATCCTCCTGGCACTGCTGCTGAGCCTTGGAGTTCCTACCCTGGCGGTGGCTCTAACGACCCTGGGAAGGCTCGTCAGTCCGTCAACCGGGTGGTGGGCGCATCTCGGAGTTCTCACGATCCTGCTTCTCGCCGTAGGCGTCCAGGTACTGAAGCGGATTACGGGGATACCGGGGGGACTGACCCTGCTCCTGTCGCTAGCTGCGGCCGTCTCAATCTGCCTCGTGTACGCACGGTTTCGGTCGGCAGGCACCTATCTGACGGTTCTGCTGCCTACGGCGCTACTGTTTCCTGCCATGTTCTTTCTCGATTCCCGGATCTCCGAGATCGTAGCCAACGACTCGGTGGAGGTGCAGCGGGTCGATGTAGATTCGACGACACCGGTGGTACTCGTCATTCTTGATGAGCTCCCGCAAACTTCTCTCTTGAACGAGGATCGCCAGATCGATCCGGTTCAGTATCCGAATTTCGCAGGTTTGGCAAAGCGGTCCCATTGGTTTCGAAACGGCACCTCGGTGAGCGATTCCACCCTTCTCTCGATTCCCGCTATCCTGACCGGACGGTATCCCAGGCTGGGACCTCCCAGTCTGCCCACAGCGGCGAATTACCCACAGACCTTGTTTACTTTGCTGGAAAGCAGCTATCACCTGGAAGTCTTCGAAGACATGACCCGCCTGTTTAGCGGGACGGTGACCCGGGAAAAGTGGACCAAGCGGATGGGCGATCTGATCTCAGATCTATCCGTCGTCTACGCCCACGTCCTACTTCCCGACGATCTAACCCAGGACCTGCCTCAGGTCACCCGCACCTGGAAAAATTTTGCCGGGCATGAACCCGATCCCGCCGAGAATCAGATATCCAATGCAAAGACGATCAAGGATTTCGAGAGCGGTTCGGCTGATCGAGCGGCACAGTTCCGGGAGTTCATCGACTCGATCCGGCCCCCCGGACCGCCCACCCTGTATTTCCTGCATTCTGGACTGCCCCACCTGCCCTGGACCTACCTCCCCGGCGGACAGCAGTACGCCTTACGAGGAGCTTCCGTGCGTGGGGTCGCCAACTTTCGAACCGATGATGGCACCTATCCGAAATGGCTTGCCGATGAATGGCTGCCGAAACAAGGTTACCAGCGGCACCTGCTCCAGACTGCCTTCGTGGATCGGCTGCTGGGCGAGCTGATCTCGAAACTGGAGGAAGCCGATCTTTTTGAACGCTCCTTGATCGTGATCACATCCGACCACGGCGTGAGCTTTCGCGCCGGAGATTTCATCCGAAGGGCAAGCGAGACGAATCATCCCGACATCATGTCGGTCCCCCTGCTGGTCAAGACTCCCTTTCAGGAAGAAGGAGTCATAGATGACAGGAACGTTGAGACGATCGACATTCTCCCTACCATTGCCGACGTGCTGAATGTGGTTCCACCCTGGCCCCTGGACGGAAGCTCAGTGTTCGCAGACAGCCGACCGGAAAGAGCGACCAAGACCGTCTTCGCCGGATCGCGAAAGAGACACGAGTTTGAAGGATCATTCGAAATCAGATTCAGGGCGTTGGCCGAAAAAGTACATCTCTTCGGCTCGGGCTCGCAAACCAATCTCTATACCATCGGGCCTCACGCTGATCTCATTGGAAGAAGGGTGAGTGAGATCGGAGTGGCCGGCAGCGCGAAGCAGACGGTGGAGTTGGACGGAGCACACTTCTTCGAGGATGTCAGACCCGACTCTCGTTTTGTGTTGACAAATATCACGGGACTCTTCACTTCCCCGCCGTCGGCGCCGTATACTCTAGCGGTGTCTGTCAACGGTGTCGTCCAGGCGGTGACCCAGACCTCCCCTCTGCTGCACGAAGGCAGGGACTTCTCGGCGCTGGTTCCCCAGGAGGCATTCCAACCGGGGCACAACACAGTTGAGTTGTTCTCCATAACAGAGTCTGGTGGAACGGCAAGATTGAGGCGCTTCCGCTCTGAAAAGCACTCAAACTATCGACTTGTCCCGGCGCTGCAGCGGCAAGAAGAGGCACTCCTTTCCCCCGAGGGCGATCACCTTCCGGTTGTTGGAAGCGACGTTTACGGACTGGTGCGCTCCGGCATAAACCAAGAGAGTTCCACGGTGTACCTTCGAGGTTTCGCTCTGGATGTGAAACGAGCTCAGCCGGTTCAATCCGTCTTGATCTTCGCCGACAGGAATCTCCTTTATTCGGGTACGCCACGCACTATGCGGGCAGATGTTTCTCGAAGATTCGGCGAATCCTCGCTGACTTCGGGATTCGACTTCGAGTTCTCGCGGGACAGCTTTTCCGAGTTGTCCACCACCCGTATCAGGGTCTTTGGAGTTTCTGCCCGTAAGGGAGCCTCGGAGCTGAGCTATCCCGGACGGCCGGGCTCCTGGGTCTTCGCGCCTCCCGCGTCCAATCGGGAAAGACCCTCGCGCTACCAGTGGAACTCTACCATCCGTTTCGGCTACGAAGGGAATGCCAAGTGGTACCGGGACGAAGGGTGGAGTGATCCGGAACGGGGCTTTACCTGGACCCTGGGAAAACGTGCCTCCCTGGTAATGAAACTTCCAGAGCCCAGGGGTACCGTCTCACTTACCGCCACCCTGAATCCGTTCCTGCACTCGGGTCCCCTGGACAAGCAATCCGTCGAGATTCTGGTAAACGGGCGAGGTGTCGGCCACTGGACACTCACGCGCAGCGGTTATCATCAACAGCGCATGAACATTCCTCCCGACTTTTTCACCGATCTGGCCCAGACGGTCATCACATTCGAGACACCTGACTCGGCCGCTCCGGTCGAATTCGGCGTGAGCGGCGACAGAAGAGTTCTCGGCGTGGCCTTTTCCTCCCTCGAACTGGCCCAATCAACAGCTTCCTCCTCCTCGCCCTAGCGATTGGAACTCTTGCAAATGCTTCCAGATCAGCCAGTCTTCAACCCACACAAGCGGGAACACGCTACGGTGTCACCACAATCTCCCCAACCATGCTCATTCGACCTGGCCCACCGATTTCGTCTGCTGGGAGCTTTGCTCCTGCTCCTACTGGCTGGGGCGGGATGCGAGCATAAAGGGAAACCTCACTTTCAGTGGGATCCACCTGACTTTCGGGTCAAAGGGACCTACTACTTCCAGCCGCGCGCGGCCATCAACAATTTCTGGTGGTCATTCGACTTCGAGCAATGCAAGAAAGACTTCACTCGCCTGCGAGAAGATGGCTTCAACACGATCATCCTGATGATTCCCTGGGGAGGCTTCCAGACCACAGTCAATCCGATCACCTACGATGAGAGGTCCTTCGCCGATCTGGATCGAATCCTCAGTCTGGCGGCTTCCTTCGACTTGAAGGTCGCCCTTCGGGTGGGCTCGCACGAACGCGTTCCGAAGGATGCGGGTGGTCACAACTGGCTGGCAGCAACGCTCCTGACGGACGATGAGGAATGGGCGGCCTATCGAGATCTGTTTCGTGAGCTGGCAGCCCGGACCAAATCCCACTCCAACCTGTTGTTCTACTTCTGGACCTTCGAAGACACCGGCTACACTCCCGACCTGTGGCTGCATCGCTACCAGGAAAACGCCGCAGCTTTTCGAGAGTGGCTGCGGGGCCGACCACTGTGGTGGTGGAACCTGATCTGGTGGGAAGACAACAGCAGCTATGAAGCGGTGGAGCCGCCCAACCAGAACAATCCTCCCCTGAAACCAATGAAGCTCCGAAGCTTTCTGGAGTTCTCTGATGATCTGTTGGCCAGCCGCTTGGCGGACCCCTGTGCTGCTGCCAGGGAGGGAAATCCGAAAGCGGTGGTCAGTTTTCAGCCGCGCGCAGAGATCAACTGGAAACACGACTACTCACTTCAATTCGATCTCCCTCCCTGCTACAGCTTTGTGACTACCTGGTTTTCGCCCTATCAGTCCTACATGTTCGGAGATGAGGAAAAGAAACTGGACGGGGCCAGGACGGCGAGCTACGTTCCTCTTCATCTGGAGCGAACCGAAGAGCTGAGTGGGGGGCTCCCCGTCTTTATCGATCAATTCAACTTCCAGCATTTCGGCGGGCACCCCAACGAAGGCGCCCTCTCTTCCGAAAACGAGCAGCTCGAATTCATCGAGAACGCCCTTCCACCGCTGCTCCAGGATTCCCTTGGGTTCGCACTCTGGAACTACCAGGACTACTATCTCAACGTGATAGCAAACGGGGCCTTCCGCTTGGGACTGGAGGAGTGGGAGAGGCCTCCTGGAGAAGAGTTGGTCCAGGTGCAGTCCCTTCCCTCCTCACCCGAAGAGATGGCAGAGATTCCACCTGGCGGCTTTCTGCGCCAGAAAGTCTCCGTGTACGCAGGCAAGGAATACACACTGGACGTTCTGGCTCGAGCAGCTGGGACCTCCACCCGACTCCACGTCCTGATCCACTTCCTGGGAACCAATCAGTTCCTGGACACGTCGATCCCACTCGACTCCGTCGTGAAATCGTTCCGGCTGAAGGTCCCCGTACCCAAGAATAGCGTGCAGCTGAGTGTTACCTTCCTACCCCAGGAAGGGGGACAGAGCACGCAGCTACAAGAAGTCCTGTTGTATCCCTGGATCGATACTGGCGGGATCTACGATGTGGAGGGCAATCCACGACTCGAACTTCGAGAAGTATTTCGCCGCGTCCACGGCCCCGCCTCTGAAGCAGGACAGCAATGATGAGCACGAGAATCGTGAGTATCGCGCCCGGCCTCTTCTTAGCCGTCCTGTTTGCCGTAGACCTGATCGTCGCGGCCCCCGCAGGAGCAGAAGAGAAGGCGTGCCAGACGGCCTTCCCCCTGACCCAGGACAATCCCCCGCAATCCCGTCTCCAATTGGGTTTGGCGTCATCAGCACGCCAGCTCTCCGGCGCTTGGTATCCTCCCGAAGAGGATAAGTGGCGATGGATGGGACAATCGGCAGGAGTCCATCTGAAACGTCCCGAGGACGAGGAACCGAGGCTGGAACTGGCATTCATCCTTCCCCCGGAACTCTTGAGCGCTGTGGGTACAGTCGACATCGTTCTGAATCTTGATGAACAGTTTTTTGATCGGTTGAGTTATGCCGAGCCTGGAGAGTATACGTACCGTGGGTTTCTCACAGGAACCCAGCTGCGAAACCCGGTGCCCTGTCTCCAGATCTCGGTAGGCCAGACCTTCCGGCCTCCCAAAGACAAACGCGATCTCGGAGTCGCCGTCGTCAGAGCCGGATTTGTGGCATCCAAGAAGGCCGAGTCAGCCAAGGAGTAGCGTTGGCCTCCAAGACGCAGTCTTCGAGCCAAATGGCTCGAAAGTGTAAGACTGCGGCCTGGAGACCAAACCCACGTCCGCCAACCGCATGAACCAGTGAAGTTTCAGGTTAGTAGCCCCCCTGCTGCGCTGCCCCATTCGAGAACGAAACTTCGGTTACGTCTGCCGTGATTGTCGCTACCGCCAATGACAGAGCCGTGACTGCAAAGGAGCGGTCCCGATCACCGATCGGAACATGCCATAAAAAAGGAGATGCAATCGGCCACCGTCTGTTTGGTCGGTTGTTTCCGGCATCCGTATGGCGGGACCGCTCCTTTGCAGTCACGGCTCTGTCATTGGCGACTCTTGGATGATCTCCTACCCAATGAAGTTTCAGCTTAGTCGGGCCCCCAGGAAGCACTGGCCCCATTCGAGAACGAAACTTCCGTCAGTGCTAGCTACGAACATCGAGAGCTGAGTGACGCTTGTAGCACGGGCACTCCTGCCCGTTGGTGTCCTCTACGGGCAAAAGTGACCGTGAGGGAGCGGGATCCGGACGGCTAATCTAGACCCGTCGACTGCGGTTGCACCCCGTTCGCGGCAGGTATCCTAATCACTTATTTCCCAGTAAGTTGAAGCACCGGATCCCGCTCCCTCACGGTCACGGCTCTGTCAACTGGCGACTCTTGCATGATTTCCTCGCCGATGAAGTTCCAGCCTAGAACTTGTTGTCTTTGGGGAATATGTAGCCTCGCTTTGCAGTGAGAAGAGCGGCCCAGAGGATCAGATAGAGAAACCTGGGAATAAATAGCAACCCTTTCAACAGGGTCCGTCCAATCGCGATCAAGGCCGACGGGCGTTGCTCCCGGTGACGACCTCGCGGTCGCAGGAACTGGCCCAGGTTGCCCCTCAGCATATAGCAGTCGAGGTTCTCGTTGAAAACCAGCCGATTGCGGGCACGCAGAATGAGAAAAAGGAGCTTTTGCAAACGGAAGATCGGTCGTCCGGAAAAGATGGCACAAACCAGATCCACTCTGGTGCGCATCAGCCCTAAGAGATTCCCTAGATCCCTGGACCTGCTGCCTCGAGCATAAGTCCAGACTGCGTCTACGCTAGGGAGAGCCTCGTACAGAGAACGCTTGTCCTCCCGGCAAAAAACCACAATCCCTTGAGCGGCGACCTTGGGGTCTTGCAGTTTCTCGATGGCATCTACGGCCCTGGAATCTTCATCCGTCGGAAGAAACAGCGTGGTGAGTGTAGCTCTCCGGTTACGCGTAAGCATCACACGGAGCAACGTTCCCCAGACGGAAGGCCGGCGGCTGCGATCGGGACTCCCCTTCAGGTAATAGCAGTTGAGGTCCTCATTGAAGGCGAGTCGGTATCTTGCCGGCAAGAGCACGAAGAGCAACTTCTGTAGCCGGAACGTGGGTCGGGGAGAAAAGATCGAGGATACGACTTCTACTCGCGAGCGGGCCAGGGCAAGAACGGTCTTCAAGTTCTTACGGAGTTGCCCGGGAGTGTAGGTGCGAACCTCGTCGACCCCGGGTAGAGCCTCGTAAAAGGATCGCTTGTCATCGCGGCAGAAAATCCAGATGGGTTGAGTCGAGACCACGTTGGGGTCCCGTAGCTTCTCGACCGCCTTCTGGGCCTGGGAGTCCTCATCCGTGGGCAGAAAAAGAATCGGGGAGACAGGTTGCCCTTCCGGTACGAAGCAGGAGGGATCCTTTCGAAGCGTCCAAGACAGGGTCCGGAGTGTCAGACGATAGCAATCCGATCGGGCTTTGAGGGCAAGATGGTGGCGAATGGGAAGCAAGAAGTACAACAACTTCTGCTTCCGAAAAACGCCCCTCCCCGAAAAAACAGCCGCCACCATGTCCGCGTCGAAGCCCCTCAGATCCCTCCACAATCCGAGGCTGCTCCACGCATTCTCACGGGAGAAGGTCACGATCTCTTCCAGACCTGCAACGTCACTGAAAGCTTCGACGTCTTCTTTCCGGCAGAGCAGGCAGATCTGTGCTCGGGGAAACATTTCAGGCTTTCTCAGAGCCTCGATCGCGGGTTTGACATAGGCCGGGCTTTCGGTCTGTATGACCAAGACTCGAGGCGAGGGCTTTGGCAGCGGAGCTCCCTGCCAGACTCGTCCCCACAAGAATCGCAGAAGACTCCGAGCGGTGGCATCGAAGTAGTCGCCCTGCTCGTTGACGACCAGGATCTTGGGGATCCTCAAGACGAAGGGAAGCAACTTCAGACGGGCAAACCCCTTCTCACCCGAGAAAAAGACGACCCCGCTGTCGAAACTCTGTCGGCGTAGCGCTCTCCGCCCTTGCGGCTCAGTCGAAACAGAGATTCTGGTGACCTCGGCTCGATCCGGAATCAATCGCCCCCACTTCTCTTCGCTCGATTTGGCTAGCGACTCATGACAGGTTTCGACAACCAGGACTTTTTCTCCCAACGGTCTATGGGGGAAATCTCCCAGGTACTGAACGAATTCTTTGGAAGGACGGTGAACAGGAACCACAAAGGAGCGGGCGAGTGCACCCGCCCCCAGGGCACCACGCTCTCCTTGATAGTCCACTTGATACGGGATCCCGGGAAGCCGGCGAGCAGCGCTCTTGATACGACGATAGCCACGATTCAAGAGCGGGAACAGTACCTGATCGAAGGTAAACGGGATCTCAGGCAGATTTTTGTCGAAGAAGAAGAGACGGTCGAAAGGCGGAAACAGGTCAAGGTAGAACCGGGCTTGTGGCCGGTCGTTGACCAGGGCGGAGAGCTTCCATTCCGGGTTCTGCTCGCGCAGCTGTTGGGCAAGGTAGAAGAACTGCGGGAGATGGCAGCACTGAACCAGGAGCACACGACAGGGAGCTTGCCCGCTCTTGTCAGGTGTCGGATCCTGGCCCCTGCGCTGCGAGAAGGCTCCCCCGTCCGGAAAGCCAGTCTCAGACATAGATCAATTTGCCGCTGCGCCTCGAGATCCCGACAGTGCCGCCGTGATCCCACCAACGAGACTGCCGACAACCACGGTAAACATGATCCAAAAGGTCAACTGGGGTATCAGAGCGAGCAGCACGAACTTCACCAGGAATCCCATTTCAGGATATCCCGGGGGTCCAAACTCATAGTGAGTACCCCAACCTCCGATCATGGTGACAAACATGACGATCAGAACAGGCACACGAGAAGCGAAAGCATAGCGGAGCATGGTTTGAAAGAAGGGCAGCCAGACCCTGCGTAGGATGAAAAGGGCCACGATCGAAGCAATCGCGATTCCTGCCTGCTGCCCAACAGCCCCTCCAAGACTGACGCTCACATTGGGATCACCCGTAAGAAAAACAACGGGGCCGATGATGGCAGCGGCAGCCAGTATTGCCAGTACGGCGAAGCCAATCACCTTGCCGGCGCTCTCGGGACCGTGACCTGAGCGAGCCAGTTTCAAGGCAAAGTAGATCCCGAATATGGGAACGAGCCAAACGATGCCCACCAGGGCACCAGCACCTCCCGGTTCTCTGTTGAAAAGCCCCGCTGGGCCGCCGCTTAGCTCGCCCACCAGTCGAACCAATGTCACGACCAGGGCGATCAGGGCGGGAATCCTGACAAGCTCCTTTACGTTGGGACCCGAAGTCACTGCATCCATACCTCACCTCCTAAAGAACCGCCTAGATTGGCGACTGATCCCGAAGAGTGACGCTCCCGAATCTGATACCATCACTCACTTGAGGGGCCCGATTATCTCAGAGCGCGTGAACTGGAACAACAGCACGATTTCAGCTTCTCATCCAGAGAGTGGACGCAGATGCGCAAGGAGCCGGTACTGGGGGCTTGATACAGATGAACGCTGAAACGATGCATCGCGGCTTGACTCTATCGATCGCCGTACTCGTCCTCTGCCTGCACATCCCTCAGCTGTCGGGTCAGGCCACCGTCATCATCGATATCGCGGGACTGGACCCTGACCAAGGAGAACTCACTCGAGTACACGGATTCGACGGCGACGGCAGATTTGGAACTCCTGTTGCGGGACCAATGGATGTGGATGGACACTTACGCAGATTTCGCGGTGGCCTACATGCGCGCCAGCCCCTTGGGGCGATCGGGGGCAGGTGAGGTAGACCTGGTATTTGGCCGCGGCGCGATCGGTGAAATCATAGATACTGCGCAGCTCCAGGAGCGGGTGCTGAGGCTGGCCGGGGATGTACTCAGTGAAGCAACGGGGAGCGAGATCTGGATCGATGACGTCACCGGAGACGGATTGGGTGATCTTCTGATCGGAAGGCAGAATTATACACTCGGCGCCTCCGAAGTAGATGCCCGGATCGGCGCAGGTGCTCTAACGATCATCGTTGGAGGAGCATGGCTTCGATCTTTTTCTGCAGGATTGGGATTCCTGGACCTGAGGACTCCCGATCCGAGTTTTCCAATCTTCACCATCGTCGGGCGGGATGCCCTCGATCGTTTCGGCATCTGGTTCAGAACCGGGGATGTCGACGGCGACAAGATCGCCGATATCCTGGTAGGTGCAGATCAGGAGGACTCAGGGGGCGAAAGCAACAGCGGTGCGGCCTATCTCATCCGTGGTGGTCCGCACCTCGCTCGTGCCCAGCAGATTGACCTCCGAAACTGGACCTCCTCCCTGCTGGCCGGTCACTTGATACGGCTCCGACCTCCCTCAGGGTCGGCAGGCTTTCACCTGGGAGCAACCTGCCAGATTGGAGACCTGGACAACAATGGTCGAGGGGAGGTGCTGGTTTCAGCAGCTCTCAACCGAGCAGGAGCGACTATCTCCCCCTTCGGAGGCTCCGGCTCGGCAAGGGGGACCGGAGGTGCACCCAACGGACACGTCTACATCGCTTGGGACCATAACTTCCCCGCCACTCCCTGGCCAACGGATCAAGACATCGATCTTTCGGCCGGACTGAACTCGAATACCGTGCTCAAGGGAGGAAGGGACAATCATATCTTCGGGGAAGAGGTCGTGGGCGGTCTGGATCTCGACGGTAACGGAATGACCGATCTCTTTGTGGGGGACTTCCTGGCAGATGGCTCTGCCTCGAAAACCAAGCCTCTTTCCGGCATCGGATATGTCCTCTACGACGCCCATGGCTTGAAGGGACTTTCCTTCGATCTGGACGACCCACCCACAGGTCTAGGTCTTGTCAGGATCCTGGGTCCAAGGACCGGCGCGATCAGCGCTGACACGGCGATCATGGCCGATTTCGACGGAGACGGCATCGGAGATCTCCTTTTCGGCTCACCCCACGCCTATCCTCAAGGCCGAAGGTCTGCAGGAGCCATTCACATCCTCTACGGTCAAGCCGAGCGCTGGCCGTCGCTGATCGACACTTCCGATGGTGCTCTTCCGCCCCCGAGTGAGATCAGGATCACGGAGATACACGGTGCCCGGGGTGGCTTCGTGAACGATAACGGGGATACCCTCTGTTATAGCGTCTCCGCGGGCGATGCCGACGGCGATCAGGTCGCGGACATCGTTACCAACGAGATGGTTGGAAACGGTCTGGCTCCTGGCACGATCGACGTCGGGAATCTGATTGTTCTCAGCGGAGCCTACGTATCAAAGCCGAGCATTCGTCGCTTTCCCCAATTCTCAAATGGTCAAGGCTCGAGTACGGAAGTGGTTTTGATCAACCCCTATGCTTCGATCAGCGCCGCCGGCTCGATCCAGTTTACGGACGACCAGGGCATGCCCGTTGACCCCGCCACTCTGGCTCCGGGTGGGGGAGGCGCAGAACCGGCTTTGGAGAATCCCGCTGATCCAGGGAGATTCCTGGTACCACCGCTTGGGTCTGTGATCGTTTCCACCAATGGAGAAGGCGATCTTCTGGCCGGGGCCGTGACGGTGACCTCGAACATCACCCTGGGAGGCACGGTCCGGATCGATATTCCCGGAATCGGCCTGCTGGGAATGGGCGACGCTCCACCGCTCACCGGCTTCGTAGCGCCCGTGCGCAGGTCGGTCGGCAACTTCAACGCGGGTATCGCCGTCGTCAACACGGAGGGCCTCCCAGTAACATTGGGGCTCGAACTTCTAAACCAGCAAGGCGACTCCCACAGCCCTCCCATCGAGCTGCAGATTCCGGCCGGCGGTCACCTGTCAAAGTTCATCAACGAGCTCTTTCCAGCTGCCAACACCGACGAGTTCGAAGGAACGTTGATAGGTCGAGTCGCCGAGGGCAGCATCGCTGTGGTCGCCGTAGAGCTGGGAGTCACGGCCGGACACCTGATCTCCCTGCCGGTTTCCGCCTTGGCGGAAGAATAAGAAGTCGCAGGTCGCAAGTCGCAGGTCGCAGGTCTCTTAGCCGGCGACCAATAGCCGAAGGAACTGACCTCTGGATAGGCAGGAAGGTTGGATGTCCGCAATCGGTGACCCGCGAGCTGGGACTTGTGACCTGCGACTTGCGACCTCCTTTCTTGACCTGCGATCTGCGACCTGCGACCGGCCCTGGCCTACGAGTTGCCTTTCCAAAAGTGGGAGAGAGAGTCCCAGATAAACCACTGTTCCGGGTGCTCGAGAATAACCTCCTCGAGACGATCTACGCAGGCCTGCAGATCCGCCTCTATGTTTCCACTCATGACCATCGGGGAACGCAGCGAGATTCGGAAGCGGGACCAGTCAGCTCCATCACGCAGGATGAAATAAGGGATGATCGGTGTCTGGGATTGCGTCGCCAAACGGACCAGGTTCGAACTGAAGCGGCCGGGACGACCCAGGAACCGGGCACTCATGCCATCCTCGACCAGATTCGGATTGACGTCGATTGCCATGGAAACAAGCTGATTCTGGCGCAGCTGCTTCAGGATCTGGAGCACCGCGTCATGGGAAGGGAGATCATCCCCCCCAATGGCATTGATCAGAGGGCGTCCGATTCTCTGCTCGATCCTTCGCAGCTTGTCCAGCGAATAGGCACGAAAGCCCGACGGGATGGAGGGGTCGCTCTGATACTCCCGAGAAACGTGGGTGATGGGGTAGCCTTTGATTCCCAATCCGACCAGGGCAGCACAGGGAGCCCCGAAATGCCCGGTGGCCAGCAGGGCACCGCGGCCCTGCGCCAGCACATCATCCAGGTGTTGGAGACCGTCGAAGTTGAAGACCCGATCCAGCTTCGCCCGACTCCAGCGCAAGTAGTAATAGGCGTCCAGATCCTCACAGGTCAAGTGCTGAAAAAAGGTGAGGGCGACCTTTTCCAGATCCGCCTGTGGGGCTCCACTTCGGTTGAAAACCTCTCGGAGGTGGCCAACTATCAGATTCCGAGTGGCTTCTTCGTATTGGAATAGGCGACGCCCCAGGAAGCGAGCACCGTCGTAGCTGATCTTTTTGGGGAGCAACGACAGGAGCGGGAGGATCGCAGAAAAATACAGTCGATCTGGGAGCCTCTTGAGCCGCCTCTCCATCGCACCCGATGTTAGCAGAGAGGGCGCCTTCCCCGCACTTTTCAAACTGTATCGTCAAGCTGCATTGACCCGAATCTCTCATGCCCGGTCGCAGCGAGGGGTCGCAGGCGTCACGATGAAACGGCTTGCGACCGAGGCCTCCGCAGACGTACTCTGTGTAGTACGTCGAGGAGACCGACCACACCTGACGCAGTCAGGGCAGATGATTGCGGCGCCGTAGTAGACTGGGTGTGAGAAACACGGGGCAGCCCTAGAATACACCTCCTCTTGAAGGTTCTCACAGTGGCAAAAGAACGTTTCCAATGCTGAGAAAGATGACGGCTTGAACCAAGACCAGGAGTTGTCTCTAGAAACCATTCAGAATCAGGTTCGGGTGCTGTCCCAGGCCCAGGGATACTTCGATTCGGCCGTTCTTTTCTCGCTGCTTCGACTGGGGCTCTTTGAAACTCTTGGACAAGGGAGTCTGTCGCTGGAGGAGCTCTCCCAGCAGGTTGAGGCCGATCCCGAGTTGCTTTCCCGACTGCTGCGAGCCGCTCACGCCAACGGATTGATCGATCTGAGCCCGCAGGGCGCGTACCGGATACCCTCCCAACTGCAGCCTGTGCTGCTGGAGTCTGGTGGACCCGCCTATGTGGGTCATTGGCTTCGACACCTGGACGACGCCCACCAGGCCCTGTTTTCCATCGACGGGGTCGTCACCAGAAAGAGGGAGCCGACTCGCCTGGGAGATCATTTCTGGTATCACAGCGGGGACTACGAAGGGTTCTCGATGGCGATGCATACCTATGCTGCCTCCCGGGGAAGGGAGTTGACCCGTTTCCTGGATCTGAGCTCGGCGAAGTCTCTGCTCGATCTGGCTTGCGGAACCGGCACCTACTCCTACCTTCTGGGCAGGAGTCACCCACATCTGAAATTGGTTCTCCTGGATCTGCCTGAGGTACTCACCGTGGCGCGGAAAGTGGCCCGGGAATATGATCTGACCAACTCGATCGAATACATCGAGGCTGATGTCTTGAGCGACCCCATCCCTGGCACCTATGATGCCATTCTGGTGTCCAACGCGCTCCACCTCTTCGGGGAGTCAGCCAGCCGTCAGCTTTTACGCCGAATCTATGACCACCTCAATCCCGGAGGCTCGGTTGTGGTCCAGGCCCAGTTCCTGGAAGAGAGCGGCCGCAGCCGTTGGCCGATCATGTTGGACCTGATCCTCTTGAGCACCAGCCCGAAGGGCCAGAACCACAGTACCGACCAAGCCGCCGAGTGGCTCGAGCAAGCGGGGTTTCAGGAGATTGAAGTTCAGCCGATGAGCCTGTTCAATGTCAATGGCTTCGTGCGCGGATACAAGCCGCTCGAGGGGGAACCATCACATGACCGTCAGTCAGAATGAAGATGCAATCGAAGAGGTCATCCTCGCTTTCATCCGGGAACAGTTTCCAGCGGCTTCCCAGATCGAGTTGACAACCAAGACACATCTCTTCAGGGAAGGGGTGGTCGACTCCATCGGCATTCTTCTGCTGGTACGCATGCTGGAAGAGCGTTTTTCCCTTTCCGTGGATCCCGCCCAGATGGTATTGGCAAATTTTGAGACGGTACGCGCGATGGGGAATTTTGTGCGATCCTCGTGAAGAATTCGTCGGAACGTCCGAAGCTTGGAACGTCGCAGCTAGCAGGTGGCGGGACTGACCCCTCAAAGGCCGGGTCAACGGCCACCGAGGGGAGTATCATTCCACAGTAGCGGGAAACCTATTTCATGCAACCCTGGCAGGACCCGGAACTCGAAGAAATCCGCAGCAAACATTCCTCGTTTGCCGAAAAGCAGCTGGCTGCCACGAGCCCAGCCGCCAGCGGCCTCTCCCGCGAACACTGGCGAACCTGCGCTGAGTTCGGAGCGCTGGGCGGGTGTCTGGAAAAGCAGTACGGTGGCAGCGGCCTTCCCTTGTCACACCTGGTAGCTGCCTACGAGGGACTCGGCTATGGCTGCAACCAGGGCGGACTGATCTTCGGTCTCTGCTCCCAGTTGCTGAGCATCCAGATGACCCTGCAGATGACGGGTAGCCCTCAACTCAAGGAGCGCTATCTGCCCGGCCTGATCTCCGGCCAATTTATCGGCGCCCATGCCATTACCGAGCGCGGCGCTGGCAGCGATGTCTTTTCGATCCAAACGGCTGCACGTCGGGAGGGGGGGTGCTTCCGACTCAGTGGCAGCAAGGCCTACGTCACCGCCGCACCCGACGCCGATCTGGCTCTGGTTTTCGCCCGCACCTCCGATGAACCGGGTCCTTTTTGCCTGACCGCCTTTCTAGTCGATCTGGGATGGGAAGGAGTCTCTCGCGGAGAGGTCTTCCACAAGGCCGGATTGAAAGGAATCGAAATGGGTGAACTGCACTTCGAAGAGGTCCCCGTACCCATGGATCACGTGGTTGGAGCCGAAGGGAGCGGCGGCGGTATTCTGGCGGAGTCGACCGGCTGGGAGCGTGCGCTGCTGCCCTCGACTCTCCTGGGCCCGATGCAGCGCAGCATCGACAGTTGTACCGAATGGGCCAGGAAACGAGAACAGTTTGGGCGTCCGATCGGTGCTTTCCAACAGGTTTCTTCCAGAATCGCCAACATGGTCATGCGGCATAACGTCTGTCGCCAGACCCTCTACGACATGGCCGCTCGACTTCAGCAGTCCGCCACGGTCCATCCCCTGACGCAACAAGCAGCCATCGTCAAGCTATTCGTCACCGAGAATGCCATTCAGGTTCAACTGGACGCTCTGCAGGTAATGGGCGTTCGAGGCTACCTGGAGGAGTCCGACGTCCAGCAGGATCTGAAAGATTCCCTGGCGGGCACCCTCTGGTCGGGAACCTCGGAGACCTTGCGCAACACAATCGCCCGCTTCGCCGGCCTGCCTACCACCAACTCCTGAGGGAAGGTGCTGAATGAGCGAGAGAGCGATGAGCGGAAAGTCGAACTGGATCGGATGGCCGCTATGCTGAGTCGATTGGGCGGAAGAGGATACTGCATCGAGGAAGCTCCACTGATTTAAGTAGGCACTTCGTGCCGACGGCCAAGGCCGTAAAAGGCTGTTTCGGGACACCCCGGCTGTGACGAAAGGGCGGTCTCAGAGAACAGCTCACTTGATTGAAATTCCGAGACTGTTAAGGAGGTTCGGATGTCGATACCGATACCGATAGCGATTTCGATAGAAGACAGTAGAGCTCAGGCGCCAAACAAAAGTTAGCGGGTCCACGTCATCCAAATCGGTATCGGTGTCGGTGTCGGTATCGAACCGCCATGGGTTTAGGACACGGCAAGCCTTGAACGTCCGCTGCTAGGTGCCGACTATTACAACTAAGCAGAGGTAATGTATTTCACCTCAGCCAATCGGGATATCGGAAAGATAGGGCTTCCAGATGTGACCTTCGGTTTCTTCCACCGTCTTGATCACCTTGCGCATCTCATCCAGGACGCCTGCTCTCTCGCGGTCGTAAACCTCCCCTTGAAGCAGCTGAAGAATCTGTAAGCGATATCGATCATCGGTGATGAAGTGACTGAACAGATGCATCAGTTTGTAATAGAGGGTGATGAACTCGTACCAGACACCCACTCCTGCCCTCAATCTGGTCTCATAGGGCTGCAGGCTGGCCCTGCTTAGATCTCCCTTTTTCAAGGCCTGAACAATTGCGGCGGAGGCGAACTTGGCGCTGTAACAGGCTACGCTGACACCGGACGAAAAAATGGGATCCACGAAGCGGGCGGCATCACCTACCAGCAGGAACCCATCTCCGACAAACTGATCCATCGAATAGCTATAGTCGGCTTCGGACCGGAAGGGTGTCACCGCTTCGGCGGACCGCATCGCGCTTGCCAGATCCGGGCTGAGGCCGGTCATTTCCAGGAACCATTCTTCGATCCGACCCTTGGAGTCGCGGAAGACTTCCCGCTCGGCGACAATCCCCACTGAGGTGACGCTGGCGCTGATGGGGATCTGCCAGGCCCACCCCCGCTTCACAGGCAGGAAGTAGATGTGTATGAAGTCGGCAGTAGGGCCCGTTCCCCGCTCCACGCCTTCAAACCAGGAATGGACCGCAAACTGGTTGAAGATCGGGTCATTTTTTCGCAGTCTGAGCTGATTGCCCAGAACGCCGTTACGTCCACTCGCATCCACCACTACCCGAGCAGACAGGCGAAAATCGCTTCCGTCACGGGAGCAAAGAACCCCGCTCGCCTGCCCGTCCTCGAAGAGCACTTCGCGCACTCCGACTCCCTCCTGTACCTCGGATCCAAGCTGGCGAGCTCGCTGAAAGAGGAGTTGGTCGAAACGACTACGATCCACGTGATAGGTATAGTCCTGGTCGACCCCCGGCTGCGGATTCTCCTTGAACCAGATTGCGAACTCGCTCTCGGGTGCGGGAGAGTGCCAGGAAGCCCCGAACTTCTTGACAAAGCCCTCCGATTCCATGGTCTCCAGGAAACCGATTTCCCTGAAAACCCGAGTGGTCGCGGGTACCAGGGATTCTCCGACGTGAGGACGCGGATGGGAGGACTTCTCCAGGATCACGTTCGAAATCCCCGCCAGGGAGAGATAACACCCCAGGGTGGAGCCGGCAGGGCCACCTCCGATGATGACTATATCGGTCATAAGAAAACTCCAAGATACAAGATGCAAGATACAAACAAGTTCCAAATTCCAAGCTCCAAACGAACCTGCTCCAGGGTAGACTTATTGGGCACCCTTGATTTAGTCGTACATGACACGGGATTTCCGATCAAATGGGAGTCCCCTTGGTGCTTGGTGCTTGGTGCTTGGTGCTTGAGATTTGTTTGTATCTTGCATCTTGTACCTTCGGTGCTTACCTTTCCTACGAATTTCCCAGTCCCAACTCATCCAACCGTTCTGTAACAGTACGGGTCTCTTCCTCTGTTAGAGGTCGGATAGGGAGTCGAGGAACGCCTACGTCGTATCCCATATGGCGCATGGCTACCTTTGCCGAGGCAATGGGAGGGCCGCCAATGCTCAATAACGTCTGGATCATATCGCAAGCCTTCCACTGAAGCTGCTGGGCCAGGCTGAGATCCTTGGACTGGAAGGCCCGATAGATTTCGACGAAAAGCTGGGGCATGAAATTATAGGTCAGGCCAATGCCTCCATTTGCTCCCATGATAAGACCCGAGAGAAAAACATCGTCATTGCCTGAGTAGACCACCATGTCCGGAGCGAGCATACCCAGGTCACGCATCAGGGAATGGGTGTAGTCACTGAACTTGATGCCTTTGACATTGGGAATCTCAAGCAGCGCCTGCATCAGGCCGACCGTCATCGTAGTTCCGGTGGCGCTCGGAATATGGTAGACGAACAAGGGCAAATCGGCCGCCGAAGCAACCAGTCGGTAGTGCTCGACCAGCGCAGCTGGATCCGCTGGATAGTAGATCGGAGGGATGGCACTGATCGCATCGGCGCCGTGGGTCTGGGCGTGTTGAGCCAGATCAACAGCAGCCCGAGTGGATATCTCCCCGACATGTACAATTACCTTTCCACGACCGTTGACGGCCTTGACCGTGGCCTCCGTCATGAGCTTCCGTTCCTCCAGCGTCAACAGCAATCCCTCACCAGTGCCGCCACACACGTAGAAACCATCCACCCCGACTCCGAGATGCCAGTCGACCAGATCCTGAACCACTGAAGTATTGAGCTCACCCCTCCCGTCGAAAGGGCTGACCAACGCCGGATAGATCCCATAGAACTGTTTCATCGTTCCTCCCTGAGCCCTTCTCTGAGGGCCCAATCTTCAGCCCTGGAAACGGGCCGACCTGACAACATTAGTCTAACTTATACCATTTTTATTGGATATTAGAAGAAGGCATGGTATGCTAGCCCTTAAATGCGTATTGAATCCCTCAAGATATTCTGCGACGTCGCCCGCAATCGAAGCTTCTCATCGGCAGCGGAGGCCAACAGGATCTCGCAGTCGGCGGCCAGCCAGGTCGTGCTCCAACTGGAAAACAAGCTTGGAGTGGAGTTGATCGACCGCTCGACCCGGCCGCTCCAGCTTACCGACATGGGAAAGATTTATTACCACGGCTGCAAGACCGTCGTCGAGCAATATCTGGAACTGGAGGCGTCCATCCAGATTGGCCGAGAGCATTTGGCTGCGACACTTCAGATAGCCGCGATCTACTCGATCGGGTTCAGGGACATGAGCCACTACCTGGAACAGATCCTGGAACGCCAGCCGCGTGCCCGGATTCATATTGAATACCTTCACCCTACGCAGGTGTACGAAAAGGTTCTCGACGGAACGGCTGACCTGGGCCTGGTGTCCTTCCCCCGAAATACCAGAGAAGTTACCTTCCTTCCCTGGCGGGAGGAAGCGATGGTTTTGGCCTGCAATCCGGAACATGTTCTGGCTCGGCGCAAGAGGATCAAGGCAGAACACTTGTCGGGTCAGGCGTATGTCGGTTTTGATCGCGATCTGGTCATCCGCCGGTGGCTGGACAAGTTCTTTCGTGATCAGGGTATCTCGGTCGACATGGTACTCGAATTCGACAACATCGAGAATATCAAGAAGGCGATTGAAGAGGGTGCCGGCATCGCCCTGTTGCCGCTGCCGACCTTAGAGCGGGAGGTCCGAGTCGGATCCTTGGTAGCGTTGGAACTGACGAAACCCAGGCTCGTCCGTCCCCTGGGAATCATCCAGCGCCGCAACGTCAAAACGAGTCCGATCGCCGAACGCTTCATTCAACTGCTACAAAAACCAGACGATACCAACGACTCGTGCGGCGAGCCGACCAGAGTCTTTGTCAACTTAGGAGACAGGGATGCCCGGGGGAGCTTTTATCCTCGGAATAGCGGGACCGACAATCTCGGCACCGACTGAAGAGCGAGTGTGATCCTGCCCGGATTCTTCGAGCACGATCATCGCAGCAAGCAGAAGTATCTTTCTGCCCAGGCCCGACCTGCCGATAGAGGTCGAGCGTTCCCGGCGGGCCTGAGTCTTGGCGGATCGAGCGGGCGAATGTGAGCGAAATGATGAGTAGCGGAACACCTTCCAGACAGGGACTGTACGATCCGAGGCAGGAGCATGACGCCTGCGGAATCGGCTTCCTGGTGGACCTCAAAGGCCGCAGCTCCCACGAACTGGTCCAGCAGGCCGTTCAGATGCTGCTGAACCTGGAGCACCGGGGAGCTTGTGGATCCGAGGAGAATACCGGCGATGGCGCCGGTCTGCTCTTGCAGCTGCCCCACCGATTCTTCTCACAGGTGTGCCCTGAGTCGGGGATTTCCTTGCCTTCCTTCCAGGAATACGGGGTTGGGATGGTGTTCCTGCCCCCGGATACCTCCGAAAGGAAAGAGTGCGAGCGCTTATTCGAGAGGACGATTCAGGAGGAAGGGCAACACCTTCTGGGCTGGCGCACCGTCCCAGTGGACAACAAACTAGTTGGAGCAACGGCGCGAAGCGGGCAGCCCGTGATCCGTCAAGTCTTTATCGGACGCAACCAGGATCTCGATGACGCGCTGGCATTCGAACGCAAGCTCTACGTCATTCGGAAGCGGGTGGAGCACGCCGTCAAGGCGTCCCAGATAGCCAGCCGCGACCTGTTCTACGTCCCCAGTTTGTCCTATAAGACCATCGTCTACAAGGGCATGCTGTTGGCAAGTCAGCTGACCGACTTCTACCCCGAATTGCTGGATCCGGCGATTGAGAGCGCCCTGGTCTTGGTCCATTCCCGGTTCAGTACCAACACCTTTCCAAACTGGAGTCGCGCCCATCCCTACCGATACCTCAGCCACAACGGGGAGATCAACACCCTGCGTGGGAACGTCAACTGGATGCATGCGCGAGAGGGGCTCTTCCGTTCGGAACTATTAGGATCCGACATGGAGAAGATCCTGCCGATCATCGACGAAGACGGCAGCGACTCAGCCATGTTTGACAATGCCCTTGAAATGTTAGTACTGACGGGACGATCCCTACCCCATGCGGTCATGATGATGATTCCGGAACCGTGGCACGGCAACGCATCGATGAGCGAGGAAAAGAGGGCTTTCTACGAGTTCCACGCCTGCCTGATGGAGCCTTGGGACGGTCCGGCCTCGATTGCTTTCACCGATGGGTTGAGCGTGGGTGCCGTCCTGGACCGAAACGGGCTTCGTCCTTCGCGCTACTACGTGACCACGGACGATCTGGTGATCATGGCATCTGAAGTCGGGGTCCTCGACATCCCGCCGGAAAGGGTCTCCCACAAAGGAAGACTGGAACCTGGCCGCATGTTGCTGGTGGATACGCAACAGGGTCGGATCATTGCCGATGATGAGCTCAAGCACCAGATCGCGTCCCAGCGGCCCTACTCCGTTTGGCTGGGTGAGAATCTGGTCGATCTAGAGCGGCTGCCGGCAGGTCCTGCCTCACCGGCGCTCGACCCGCCCTCGGTAAAGCTGCACCAAAAGATCTTCGGATATACCTCCGAGGACTTGGAACTGTTGATGCGACCGATGGCTGAAAGCGGCGTCGAAGCCCTTGGCTCGATGGGAACGGACACACCTTTGGCTGCTCTTTCTGACCACTCCCAATTGCTTTACAACTACTTCGCCCAGCTCTTTGCCCAGGTAACCAATCCGCCGGTCGACGCCATTCGCGAGGCTCTGATTATGTCGCTCCAAACCACCCTGGGGCCGGAGCGCAACCTGCTCGACCCGGGGCCGACTTCGGCGCGGCAGATCAAGCTCAGCTCACCCATACTCAGAAACCTCGACCTACTTCGCTTCAGGGGCCTTGATGGCAGCGGACCGGGTGGATTCAGATCGGCGACGCTCCCCATTCTGTGTCCGAAGCGGGTTGACGGTGCGGGCCTGGATGAGGCGATGAGCGAGCTCTGTGCCCAGGCCAGCCGGGCCGTTGCCAGCGGCCACGAGATCCTGATCCTTTCAGACCGAGGAGCGAACCGATCGCTCGCTCCGCTGCCGGCACTGCTGGCGATCTCGGGGGTCCACCATCACCTGATTCGGGAGGGGACGAGGACCAGGGCCGCGCTTGTCCTCGAAAGCGGCGAGCCGCGGGAAGTTCACCATTTTGCACTCCTGATCGGCTATGGAGCGGCGGCCATCAACCCGTATCTGGCTCTTGCCACCTTGCAAGACCTCCTACCCCGGGAACAGCGGTCAGAGTCGGATCTGGAACACGCCGTTGAAAACTACATCAAGTCCGTCAATAAAGGGGTCGTCAAGGTGATGTCCAAGATGGGCATCTCGACGGCCCAGAGCTATCGAGGGGCTCAGATCTACGAGGCGATCGGCCTGGACCGGGAGTTCGTGGGCAAGTATTTCACCTGGACCGCTTCGCGTCTGGGCGGTGTTGGACAAGATGTGGTGGCTCGAGAGATCAGACTCAGGCATCGGAAGGCCTTCCCTCAATCGTCTGTCACAGTCCCGGGGCTCGAGTCCGCAGGTCAATATCAATGGCGCAGCGAAGGGGAATACCACCTTTTCAATCCCCAGACGGTCCACAAGCTGCAGTACGCCTGTCGCACCGGCAACTACCGGGTCTTCCAGGAGTACAGTCAACTGGTAAACGAGCAAACGAGAAAGAGATGCACGCTTCGCGGCCTCTTTGACCTGCGGTTTCCTGAGACACCCATCCCGATCGAAGAAGTAGAGCCCGTTGAAGAGATCGTGAAACGCTTCAAGACCGGTGCCATGTCCTACGGTTCCATCAGCAAAGAGGCACATGAGTCCCTGGCCATTGCGATGAATCGTATCGGTGGAAGAAGCAATACCGGCGAAGGCGGAGAAGAGTCCAGCCGCTATGTTCCAGATGAGAATGGGGATTCCCGCAACAGCGCCATCAAACAGGTGGCCTCCGGTCGTTTCGGCGTGACCAGTGAGTATCTCGTAAACGCCTCCGAGCTCCAGATCAAAATGGCTCAGGGAGCCAAGCCGGGTGAGGGAGGGCAGCTTCCCGGCCACAAGGTTTATCCCTGGATTGCCGAGGTTCGACATTCCACACCAGGCGTGGGACTTATTTCACCTCCTCCGCATCACGACATCTACTCCATAGAAGACCTGGCCGAGTTGATCCACGATTTGAAGAACGCCAACAGCGAGGCTCGCATCAGCGTGAAGTTGGTGGCCGAGGTCGGGGTGGGTACCATCGCCGCCGGAGTAGCCAAAGGACACGCCGACGTTGTCCTGATCAGTGGTCATGATGGCGGCACAGGCGCCTCTCCATTGACGAGTGTCAAACATGCGGGTGCCCCCTGGGAGCTGGGCCTGGCTGAGACCCATCAGGTGCTGCTGCTCAACAACTTGCGCAGCCGCATCGCGGTAGAGGTCGATGGTCAGCTCAAGACAGGCCGAGATGTTGTGATCGGGGCCCTCTTGGGGGCAGAGGAGTTCGGGTTTGCCACGGCTCCCCTGGTAGCCCTGGGATGTATCATGATGCGGGTCTGCCACTTGAACACCTGCCCTGTCGGGGTTGCCACCCAGGATCCGGTCCTGCGCGAAAGGTTCGCTGGAGACCCCTCTGACGTCGTCAACTTCATGCGCTTTCTGGCCACTGAAGTGCGGGAGTTGATGGCTCGTCTCGGATTCCGAACCCTCACCGAGATGGTCGGCCGCACCGACCTGCTACAAACCGGGGAGGCGGTGAAACACTGGAAAAGCCGAGGGCTGGATTTTTCAGAGATCTTCCATCGTCCTCCGGTAGCAGCCGATGTAGGACGTTTCTGCCAGATCCCCCAGGACCACCGGCTGGCAGAGTCGCTGGACCACACTGAGCTGATGGAACTGTGTAGACCGGCTCTGGAGTCAGCAGAACCGGTCGAGGCAACGCTTCCCATACGTAACCATAATCGAGTCGTGGGCACCGCTGTGGGCAGCGAGGTGACTCGGCGCTTCGGCGCGCAGGGACTGCTCGAGGACACCATCAGACTCCACTTCAAGGGCTCCGCCGGCCAGAGCTTTGGAGCCTTTATTCCTCCGGGGATGACGATGACCCTGGAAGGCGACTCCAACGACTACATCGGGAAGGGACTCTCGGGAGGAAAGATAATCGTCCATCCACCCGCGGGGTCCAGGTTCCTGGCAGAAGAGAATGTCATTGTCGGCAACGTGGCCTTCTACGGAGCCACCGCTGGCGAAGCCTATATCAGAGGGATCGCGGGAGAGCGGTTCTGTGTCCGCAATAGCGGCTTGGAGGCGGTGGTCGAGGCAGTGGGCGATCACGGCTGTGAGTACATGACCGGGGGCTGTGTGGTGGTGTTGGGGCCGACCGGCCGTAACTTTGCAGCCGGTATGTCCGGTGGTATCGCCTTTGTCCTCGATCAGACCGGCGACTTTGATTCGAACTGCAACCAGGCGATGGTCGATCTCTTCCCTCTCGAAGATCAGGAAGATCTGAGAATCGTCACCAGGATGATCGAGAGACACGTCTCCTATACCGACAGCGCGCTAGGCCGACGCGTACTTACGTCGTGGGACAGTCTGGGACCCAGGTTCGTCAAGGTCTACCCTGTCGATTACCGGAGGGTCATCGAAACCCAGGACCGAATGCTGAGGCGGGGCGTGCCCAAAGAAGAAATAATCATGGCTGCCTTCCAACAGAACGCGGGAGACTCGGCCCGGGTCGACGGACAGTAGAAGAGTGCCGATGAGCGTCGCCGCGGGGAATCTTGCGGACCAGCAATACAGGGACATGATCCATGGGTAAGGCAAAGGGATTCCTCGAATATCCTCGAGAACTCCCGGACAGCCATCCTGCGCGGGAACGCATCAAGCATTGGCAGGAGTTCCACGATCACATCCCGGACGAGAAGCTCCAGCAGCAGGGCGCACGCTGTATGGGCTGTGGAGTACCCTTCTGTCATACCGGCGAGCTCCTCTCGGGGATGGCCAGCGGCTGCCCCATTCACAATCTCATCCCGGAGTGGAACGATCTTGTCTATCGCGGCCGGTGGCGTCAGGCACTGGATCGCGTGCTCCAGACCAACAACTTTCCCGAGTTCACGGGACGGGTCTGTCCCGCCCCCTGTGAGGGCTCGTGTGTACTGGAACCCACCGGTGCCCCTGTCACTATCAAGAGCATCGAGGCGGCCATCATCGATCGCGGCTTCAGCGAAGGTTGGGTCTCGGCACAACCTCCCCGGATCAGGACCGGAAAAAAGGTGGCTATCGTGGGCTCCGGGCCGGCCGGCCTGGCCTGTGCTGACCAGTTGAACCAGGCGGGTCACACCACCACGGTGTTCGAGCGCGACGACCGGGTTGGGGGGCTGCTCGTCTACGGTATCCCTAATATGAAGCTGGATAAGGAAATCGTTCAGCGTCGAGTCGATCTCATGGAGGCAAAAGGGGTGCGATTTCTGACCCACACCGAGGTTGGCAAGGACTACTCTGCAGCGAGTCTCTTGAAGAACTTCGATGCTGTAGTGCTTTGTTGCGGAGCAACCAAACCCAGGAACCTTCCCATCGAGGGCCGTGAGCTCAGGGGCGTCCATTTTGCCATGGAGTACCTCCACGCCAACACCAGCAACTTTCTCTCCGGCAGCCACTCAGGAATCGATTACATCTCGGCCCAGGACAAGGACGTCATCGTCATAGGTGGAGGCGATACCGGTACCGACTGCGTTGGCACCGCCATGCGCCAAAGGTGCAGGAGCCTGACCCAGTTCGAGATCCTGCCTCGGCCTCCCGAGAAGCGGGCCCCCGACAATCCCTGGCCAGAGTGGCCCAAGGTATACCGCATGGACTATGGCCAGGAGGAGGCCTCCGCGGTCTTCGGGAAGGACCCCCGCAGCTTCTCAATTGTGACCAAAAGCCTGGAGGGAGACTCCAATGGCCAGGTAAAGGATGTGCACACCGTCAGGGTGCAGTGGTCGCAAACCAACGGACGCTGGGCTTCGCAGGAAATCCCAGGTACCGAAAGAGTCTGGCGAACCCAGTTGGTCCTGCTGGCCCTGGGCTTTCTCGGACCCGAAGACCAGCTCCTTCTACAACTGGGAGTCGAGAGGGACGACCGCAGCAACGCCCGCGCGGAGTATGGCAGCTATTTGACCAGCATTCCGGGCGTCTTCGCGGCAGGAGACATACGCCGGGGTCAGAGCCTGGTGGTCTGGGCCATCAATGAAGGTCGGGAAGCCGCCCGCGAGTGCGACCGATACTTGATGGGAAGAACCGAACTCCCCTGAGGAGCCCGGATTCCAGGACATGAAAATACAAAACAGATCACTACCTTCCGGCTAGAGATCACGTGATACCAGTTGGTTACTGCTTCTTCCTACCTCATTTTTCAAGCACCCAGCTGTGCTGGCCGAATTCGGGAGAGAAACCTCTCCCCACCCCTGAATTCATCGCCTGAACAGAAGGTTTTGCTGCAGGTAACCCTATCCCGGAGCCCGCTTCAGCGGGCTGGCGCGAAGCGTAGTAGACCGGTCCTTCAGGGCCGGATATCCGCACGACGTGCCAAGCAGAGCCCGCTTCAGCGGGCTTCTCGGTAAGAGGCTTCAGCCAGGTTTCGGGGCGATCGTCTGTGGCACAAGGCAACCACAGTAGAATCAATGGGTTACATTTTTCCATCCAAACCTGAAAATGACGCTTCAGCCTAGTACACCAAGCAACCACGCTGCGTCATTCAGGGGAGAACTCCATTGCCTTGGGCAGGTCTTCGCTTGTCCCCTGCTGAACTGAATACTAAACTGGCGGTCTGAAGCTGGGGGAATAGGCGAAAGTTGTTGCCGTCTAAATTCTCTAATCCAGGGTAGCTCGATCACTTTCTCTCGCAGGCACAAAAACTGAACTTCTCAAGGCCGGCAATTCAGATGACACAGAAGTCGTTGATTGTGGTGTATCTGTTGGTCTGTTTCGGGCAGCCGAGCGCCAGGAGCCAACCTGTTCTGGTAGGAGGGCAGAAGCAGCTTCTGGCCGACGATTACATCGTGGCAGATGTCCACAAGGTCTCGCGCAGCCTGGGGAAGGTCGCCAAGGCCAACGGTGGCAAACCCCTTTCCTTTACCCGGCTCGGCCGGGAGGGTCGGCGAGTGCCGATTGATGTCTGGCCTTTGTTTGCCTCCGTTTACTACGACGCCCAGAGAACGCGCTTCCGTATGTGGCATCGGATCTCTTTTCAGGGCAACCCGGATCGCCAGCTCAACGATCGTGAGATCGGTGTCGGAGTCGATTATCTTCGCGGCTACAGTGAGTCTCGAGACGGTCTTCACTTTGACTTCGTCTCCGACTTGAAGGGGTTGACCAGCAGCGGCGACACCAACCTGGCCGTCACCATCGACGATCACGAGACCGATCCCAACCACCGCTACAAGATCGGCTACGACAGCGCCGGAGTTCATGCTGCCGCCCTCGCCCATTCCGCCGATGGAATTCACTGGACACCCTACAACGATGGCAAACCGGTCACCTATCGGGCCTCGGACTTTCCCAATCAGATCGTCTGGGACGATAACGCTCAAGCCTACCGTCTCTTCACCCGCACCGACTTCGGCCAGGGAGGGGGTCCCTTTGCTGGAAAAGTGGACGAGTTCCTGGAGGTTCGAGGTGTCCGCTCAATGGTCAATGCCGATGTCAAAGGCGACCCCACTGCTTGGGTTCTGGAACGACACTGGCTCTTCGACGGCATCCCTCAGATATCCAAGAATCGCCCTCCCATGTTAGAGCTCCTGAAGGATCCTGCCTACGTCAGCAGGGCCCGCCGGGAAGCCTATCGACGACAGATCTACGCCATGACCGATTGGACCTATGAGGGCATTCATTTTGCCTTGATGGCAGTGCTGGAGTGGCCTGCCGATGTCAGCGAGGGTACCGAGACAGATCATGTGACCCGGCACGAGCGGAGCATTGAAAACTACTATATCGCCACCAGCCGGGACGCCATCAGCTGGGACTTCCGCTGGGTCTACGCCGGTCAGCCTCTGGTACCCCGCGGGCCCTCCGGGGCCTGGGACAAGGACATGATCTTCCCAACGTCTCACATCGTCACCTTTAAGGATCGGCATTGGATCTACTACGGGGGCACCAATGAGCGGCACGGTGCGGCTGAGAAAGACGTCTGGTTCGAGCGCGACGGAACTCTTGGATTGGCCTGGCTTCGCCTCGATGGTTTTGTCGGACTGAGAGCTGGAGAGGAGCCGGGCTGGGTGAAGACCAGGCCGTTCAAGCTGGAGGGAAAGCGTCTGGAAGTGAATGTGGATGCCCGAGAGGGAGGAACAATCAGTATCGAGGTGCTGGACGAAGCCGGACAAGCCATCGAGGGATTCTCCAGGAATGAGGCTATGCCCTACCCCTCCGTAGACGAGCTGCGGCTGAGGCCGAGATGGGGACAGCGAGACGATCTCTCCGCCCTGGCTGGGCGAACTATTCGGTTAAGGTTCCATCTGCAGAATGCAGTGCTTTATGCCTTTCAGATCCTCTAACTAGTACTAGTTTACCGCTGCATAAGCCGTTCGAGCCCAGGACGCATTTGTGGCTTCCACTCTGAAGCGAGGACTTAGATGAAATCGATCTCACCCTGGTTATCCACGACCCTGTTCCTACTGGCCTCGACGCCTGTGTCCGCACAGGAGGTGTTCTTTGTCGATCCCAGTGGCCTCGATTCCAATGCCGGAACCCTGGAATCGCCGCTACGCACCTTTCAAGGAGCAGTCCAAAAGGTACGAACTGTCGTCGACGGCACCGGGGACATCGTGGTCAATTTCAACACCGGCACCTACTTGTTCACCGATACTGTCGTGCTGGGCCCGGCAGATTCGGGAACTGCCAATCAGTCGATTACCTACCGATCAACCCCGGGGCAGTCTCCGGTCTTCTCGTCATTGCTTCAAGTGACTGGTTGGAGCGTCTTCGACGGCAACATCATGCAGGCTCCGCTTCCGCCCCCGATGAGTCACGTCCGCTATCTGCAGGACAACAGCGAGAACTGGATGGAACGGTCGGCCACGGAAGCTTTCAGCGCCCAGGACGAGCCCAGCTTCTGCATCGAATGCACCTGGGACGAACCCGAGGTGCAGGCCGCCAAATCGAACATCCAGTATCCGGCTGGATTCAGCGCGCTGGATTGGTCCTTTGCCGACCAGTACGACCTGCGCGAATCCACGCACGGTTGGACGCTGGAGGTCTTGCCAATCGCTTCGGTGAATACCGGCCAGAGACGTATCTTTACGACGATCCCGGCGCTGTATGAGATGAGGAGAGACAACTCCGAGGACGACATCCCGAACAACAACTGGGTCCTCAACAGCATCGAAGGGATCGATACCCCCGGTGAATGGGCTTCCGTCAACGGGACCCTCTATCTTTGGCCTGCTAGCGGAACCGATCACATCTACGTACCCCAGCTGACCGAGCTGATCCGAATCGATGCGGGCGGCGACGGCAACACCTGGACAGGCACTCCCGTTCAATACATCCATTTCCAGGGAATCACGTTCACGGGAGGCGACTTCTACATCATGAAGGAAGGGGACATCACGGTTCAGCACGACTGGTCGGTCGTCGACCAGGCCACGGCCCTGTTACGCTTCCGAAATGCTGCCAACTCGACCGTGAGCCAGTGCACGTTCAGCAAGAGCGGCAGCACCGGCATCCGTTTGGATCGGTACGCACAGAACATAAGCGTTACCAACAACACGTTCAGCTATCTGGGACGAGAGGCAATCGTCCTGTCAGGCCGTGGTCCCGGTTACGGAGACGTCAACAAGAACAATACGATCAGCTTGAATCATGTCTCGGCCGCGGGTCGCGAGAAGTGGACCGCTCCCGCTATCCTGGTGGACCAGAGTTCGGGGAACACGATCCGCTCGAACTACCTAACCGACACCTACTACACGGCGCTTGCCCTCACCGGACCACGGCAGCTGGCGATGGCTTCGGTGGCTGAGTTCAGCCCCAATCTGCTGACCACGGTGCGTGAGTTTCACTACCAGGAATTTTCGCCGGCAACAATCAGCCTGGTGCAGGGCTTTGACGATGTCCTCTTCGGTTCGCGCGAGGGCATGCAGCACGTCTACAACGTCAACAATCGGGTGGAAGACAACGCTTTCATCGACGTCTCCCAGGGACAGGGTTTCCTCTTCAACGGCTATGTCTACATTTCAGGCGTCCAGAGAAACGGAACCAACTTCGTCGAGCACAACTACGTCTTCGATTCGAAGGACAACCTCCAGAACAATATGGTGTTCTACAGTGATTCCGATCAGGACAACGCCGACTACATCGGAAATATGATTCACAATGTCCAGGTCGGCGATCCTCCGGCAGCGTTCCCCGCCTATAACGTCTTCGCGCAGTGGGCCGAATTGGATCCACCTGACAACGCACCCAGTGGCAGTATTCGAGTGACCGCCAGCGCGGTGAGGAACTCAACCTATAGCAATTACATCCAGGGCCTCAATTTCGTCGAAAACGGCACCATCACCGATGGCGTGGGAGGTAACGCCAGCTTCCTGGATACCTACCAGCAGATGTACCAGACGCTCTGTCCTGATGCCAACATTCCGGGCTCGCCCTGGCCCTCTTCAGACCAGTTCTCCGCCATGCTTGCGTCCAAGATCGTGGAGCTCGGTGGGAATCAGCCGTCGTGTGAGACCTCAGTCGCGCTACCGGAGAAACTCTACTTCGCGCAATTCGGCGATGGCCAAGATCAGATCTTCAGCCAGATCGTTCTTATCAATCTAGACACCTCGACGCCGGCCCAGGCCAACATCATCTTGAGGAGCGGGGACAGCCAACCGCTGTCGGTCGATCTCAACGGCAACCTGGTAGAAGGGCAGCTGAGCATCGAGATTCCGGCCGGCGGTCGCCGCGTCCTTGCCACGGATGGCAAGGGTCCTCAAGTGGTCGGCTCGGTGACGGTCTGCTCTGATCGGCCGCTGGCCGGCGTCATTCTTTTCGGAGGGGTAGTGGGCCTCGCCGGCGTCGGGGCCAGTGTAGAATTGCCCAACGGCTTCGTGGCTCCCATAGAGACCAATGAATCCGATCAGATCAACACGGGCATCGCCGTCGTCAACCTGCTCGGCCAATCGGCCACCGTGGACCTGCAACTCTGTGATTCGGAGGGCCAAACGCTGGCAACCGGACAACTCCAACTGGCTGGGAATGGGCATCGGGCCCTCTTCGTGAACGAAATCGAGTGGAATGTTCCCATCGACTTCGAAGACTTCCAGGGCCTCTTGAAGGCAATGGTGTCTAACAGCATCGCCGCCACGGTGATCCAGACCCGCCCCGGTGAGTTCGCCACCCTACCGGTTGCACCACAGCTATCGGCCAATGCCGCTGCTGTTGCCAGCACTCCGCTGGGAGAGGACCCGGACGAAGAGCTCGAGGAGCTATTCTTTGCCCAGTTCGGTGATGGCCTGGGTCAGCTCTTCAGTCAGATTCAGCTCTTCAACCTGAATACCGTGACGGCAGCCAATGCGACCATCCTGATTCGAGATGATGAGGGCGCTCCTCTGACCGTGGACCTCAACGGAAATCAAATCGACGGGGAACTGGATATCGTGATTCCCCCGGGCGGGCTGAGAACCCTCCAGAGTGACGGAGTAGGTCCTCAAAGCGTTGGATGGGTAACCGTCACTTCAGATCTGGAGCTGGCTGGCGTGATTCTCTTCGGCGGAACCGTAGGTGTCGCCGGCGTAGCCAGCAGCGACGAGCTCCCGACCGGCTTCGTGGCTCCTATAGAGACAAACACCCAAGACGTGATCAACACGGGGATCGCCGTAGTCAACCTGGAGCCACAACCGGTGACCGTGGCTTTGAGACTCTGCGATTCGGACGGAAACCAATTGGCCACCGGAGAGTTGACGCTGGCGGCACTGGGCCACAAGGCGCTGTTCGTGAACGAGATCAACTGGAGCGTAGCCGTCGATTTCAGCAGCTTCCAAGGCCTGCTAAAAGCAACGGTGGAAACGCCCATCGCAGCCACTGTCGTCCAGACCCGCCCCGGGCAGTTTGCCACCCAGCCGGTCGCCAGAACAAATTGAGCTAACTCGGACTTAAACGCTGCTTTCAGGTTAACAGTTGAATGATATCGATCGGTCAGCGAGTCGGCCTACTTGATTCTGCAGACTCCAATTTCTAAATGATTGAAACAAGGCGCCTTTTGTAAACGGAGTCATTCCGACGATTTGCAAGGTTCCGGCGTGGATGGGGGCACCGGGCCGGTCGCAAAGAGGTGAATCCTGAAGGGATTCCGTCCTCCAGCCCAGGGTTTCTGAACCCTGGGTATCTCACGCTGTTTCTTGTAGCCAACCCTGTAGGGGTTGCGTCAGTTTGGACAAGCTCGATTCCCCAAGAAAGGCCGGAGGACACAACCCCTACAGGGTTGACTCCAGGACCTATCTTCTTTTTCCCAGGGTTCGGAAACCCTGGGCTGACAGACGCAATCCCTTTGGGATTGACCTCACTGGTTTCTTGACAATGCCCACTTCCCTTGCTTTTGAGGTCGGCCACTCGATTCTGGCGCTTCGTCCTACCCCGGGACTGGATATCCCTTTTCCTGGTCGACTTCGTTTACGAGCCGCTCGCTGCTCTGGTAGCGCCGCAGGTTTTCGCAAAAGAGCTTCGTCAGGCGACGCAGCCGGTGTGCGGAGAAACCGGCGAAGTGCGGTGTGAGGATCAGGTTGGGGGCATCCCAGAGGGGACTCTCGGCAGGAAGCGGTTCGGTCTCGCAGACATCGATCCCGGCCCCCGCGATCTGGCCCGACTGGAGCGCCTCCAGGAGTGCGTTTTCTTCGACTATGCCACCGCGGGCAATGTTGACGAGATAGGCTGTCGGCTTCATTTGAGCCAGGGTCTCGCGGTTGATCAAGTGCCTTGACTCTGACCAGAGAGGGCACGAGATCAAGACGACATCAGATATCTCCAACAATCTGTTGAGCCGATCCATGGACCAGAGAGATTCAACAAAGTCCGGCTTCGTTGTCTGGTGCCGGTCGACGGCAACAACACGCATTCCAAAGGCGGCGGCCACTCGGGCATAATGACTCCCGATGCCCCCCAGGCCGATGACGCCGGCAACGCTGCCATCCAGGTCGCCCGGTGTCTGGACCTCCCAGCGATGCTCTTGCTGTTGCCGGAAATAGGTGGGTATTCTTCGGAATAAGGCCAGCGTCAACGCCCAGGCTGTCTCGGCAACCGGAGACGCATAGAGTCCGCTGGCGTTCGTGATGATCAGGCCGCGCGCTACAAGTTCCGGTACCAGCAGCGCCTCAATGCCCGCAGAGGTGGCCTGGATCCAACGCAATTTCGTCGCCTGACGGAACACCTCCGGTGAATGGAATCCAAAGAAGATCTCGGCATCCTTCAGTTCCTCGGCAAGGTTCTCTTTCGACGCCACGGCTATTTCCGCCGAGGGGGCGGCATCCTGGACTGCTGCAAGATACTCGTCCAGTGGCAATGGATCATGCATGACAATCTTCATCATTTCCCTCCGTTATCCAGTCAGGACACCACATTAGGGCAGTAGGAGCCAGACCTATGTGCTCCTTAACTCGCCCCCTTGACGGTCGGAAGCGATGCAACCTGATGAGGCTGGCGTGCGATGAACTCCTCTGCATAGGTGGAGGTGTTTATCAGTCCCCAGTAACCCTCCAGGCTTTCGATTCGACGATTGACATCCAAATTCAAACCGAGCTTGCGCTGCGAAGAATACTTCGTCGGGCAGCTCTAGGCAATCACCGATGTGTTCCTGCCTTCAATTGGATCCACTGTTGTGAGCTCCTAAAATGAATCATAATGGCACCCCTTCGTGACTTCAGAGGGTGCAGTTCCAGAAAACCTTGATTCTGAAACGGGATCCGCTCCCCGAACCGTCTTCGGGTTGTCGGGCTGGATGATGTGCGCGCTACTGGTTGTGGCGACGGGACTCACCTACTGGAATTCCCTTCCCGGAGCTTTCCACTACGACGATTACCCGCTGATGCTCGAAAATCCCTACGTCACCGGGACCTTTCCTCTCACGGCATTTCTGGATCACTATGGCGGCCGTCCACTGACGCTTTGGACGATGCACCACATCTATCACCTCTTCGGAGCAGACGCCGGATGCTACCACCTGCTCAGCGTGGTTCTGCATGCCCTGTCCTCGGTTCTACTGTTCAGCTTGACTCTGCGCCTATTCGGTCGCTTGGAGCTCTCCTTCATTGCGGCGCTGCTCTTTGCTATCCATCCCCTGCAGAGCCAGACGGTCGACTACATCTGGTCCCAGTCCGTCCTCTTGATGTCCTGTTTCTCGTTGGCAGCGATGATTCTGGCTAGCCGACTTCCCTGGGCAGGACTGCTCTTCTTTCAGCTCGCCATCTGGAGCCGCGCCGATGCACTGGCGGTGACCCCGTTTCTGATCGCGCTGAATCCCTCGCGATGGCGTCTGTGGATGGCAGGGGCACTCATCAACTTTGCGGCGCTGGTTTACTCGATGGTGAGCTATTCCCCCACCGAGGTGGCCTGGAATCACGCGGACGCAGCTGGTTATTGGCTTGCGCAGGCCGTCGTGTTCTGGAAATCCCTGGGTCTGATGCTCTGGCCCCTATCGCTCAACCTGGATCATGACGTGGGACAACCCGATCAGGAAACAATCATTCTCGCCGCCGTCACTCTCATCGGATTCTGTGCCCTCGCCTACTGGTGGCGACACAAGCGTCCCGTCGAGGTGCTGGGCTTCCTCTGGATTCTGGTGGCTTACGCTCCCTCTTGGGTCATCCCCAACTCGGACCTTTTCAGTGAAAGCCGCCTCTACCTTCCTTTCGCCGGCTTTTCCCTGGCGGTGGGCTCGTTTCTGGTAGGAAGAGGCGATCTGAAGTCCTGGTCCTGGCGTGTCTGGGGCGTGACGCTCCTGCTAACGCTGTTGACGGTTCCTCTGACGTTAGCCCGAAACGAAGTCTGGCAGAACGATGTCACCCTCTGGCAAGACGCCGCTTCCAAGAGCCCCAACAAAGCTCGGGCACACTACAACCTGGGGGCTGCCCTGGCGCGAGGCGGCGCTCTCGACAGGGCCGAGGCAAGCTTCAGCAGAGCCCTGGAAGTGAACCCGAAAGATGACTACGCCTATGCTGGACTGGCCTATTGTGCCGAGAGGCGTCAAGAGCGGATCAAAGCCGGTGAGCTCTACCGGGAAGCCCTGCGCCTCAATCCCGAAAACGACTACGCACGCGAGGGTCTTGAACGAGTAACGCCCGAGGACTAGCCCTGCCCTTTACCCGTAATAAAGGACTGGACAAAGGGTTTCGGGTCGTTCAAACTGAGCGGCATGCAGCTCCAGAATCAGATCAAGCGTACCCTGTCGAAGCCCGAGAGCATCGAGTATGTAAGCCGGCTGCTGGAAGAAGGGGATTTCTCTTCGCGAAGCGAGTTGGCCGGTTTTCTTTGCGATCAGTTGCGATTCTATGACCCCGGCGGGCGGCCCCAGCGGGGAGGTTGCCTGAAGGCGTTGCGGGAGCTGGAAGCGAAGGGCTGTTTTCGGCTGCCGCCCCCACGGATCCAGAAAGGGGCGCCCCGTCCGCGACGGTTGGCGGCTCCAGTGGAGGAGCCGATCGGGGTGCCCGAGCAGGTGGGGGAGGTGCGGGGGCTGGAGTTGATCGGGGTGGGCGAGCCGGGGCAGATGCGGATCTGGAACGAGCTGATGATCGAAGAGCATCCGCTGGGGGCTGGGCCCTTGGTGGGACGGCAGCTGCGCTATCTGCTCGGCTCCGAGCACGGCTGGCTGGGGGGCCTGGGCTTTGCCGCCGCGGCGTTGCAACTCGTGGACCGGGACCGCTGGATCGGTTGGGATGCGGAGCAAAGGCGCGCCCATCTGCACGGGGTCGTGTGCCTGAGCCGTTTTCTGATCCGACCCAGCGTGCAGTGTCAGAACCTGGCCTCGCGGGTGTTGAGCCTGAGCCTGCAGCGGCTGGCCGAAGACTTCGAGCAGCGCTATGGGTACCGTCCCTGGTTGGTCGAGAGTTTTGTAGACACGAGCCGGTTTTCGGGGGCATCCTATCGGGCAGCGAACTGGACCCGGGTGGGCCGAACCCAGGGTCGGGGTCGGCAGGATCGTTTCACCCAGCGGGAGGAAACGATCAAGGACATCTATGTGTATGCGCTGGAGCCGGAGTTCCGCGCCCGCCTGGGGTTGGCCGAGGGGGCCGGCTTGGGGCCGCTGGCTCCGGCCCAGGGGGTCGAGGCCGAGAGTTGGGCGGAAGAGGAGTTTGGCGGCGCGCCGCTGGGGGACGCGCGGCTGAGCCGAAGACTGGTGAACATTGTGGAGTCCAAGGCGCAGGAACCGGGTCGTGCCTTTAGCGGGGTGGCCCAGGGGGATTGGCCGGCGGTCAAGGCCTACTACCGATTGATCGACCACCCGGACGAGGCCGCGGTGAGCCTGCCCCAGATTCTGCAGCCTCACCGGCAACGCACCCTGCGGCGCATGCAGGGGCAGCGCACCGTGTTGTGCCTGCAGGACGGCACCGATCTGGACTATACGAGCCTGGCTCAGTGTGAAGGTCTGGGAGTGATCGGCAGCAACCAGACCGGCGCCCAGAGTCGGGGATTGCACCTGCATTCGACCTTGGCCGTGGCCCCCAATGGACTTCCGCTGGGGGTCTTGCGCGCCCAGTGTCTGGCGCCGCAGTTGAAATCGCCGCAAGAGAAGCGACCGAGCTGGGCCATCCCGATCGAGGAAAAACAGACCTTCTGCTGGATTCAAGCGCTGCGCGAGCTCGGAGAAGTGGCGGCCCAAATGCCCCAGACGCGACTGATCAACGTCTGCGACCGGGAAGCGGATATCTTCGAGCTGTTCGAGGAGCAACGCCGTTACCCGGGGGTCGACCTACTGGTGCGCGCCCAACACAACCGCGGCATCACGGAGGAGCCGTTCAAGCTTTTCGAAGCGCTCGTACAGGAGCCGGTACAGACCCAGGTCCGCGTCCAGGTGCCGCGCCAGAGCGCTCGGCCCAAGCTCAGTAAACGAAAGGCCCGGCCCCAGAGGCCCCGCCGCCGGGCGGAGCTCTCGGTCCGCTATCGGCGGATCCAACTTCGCCCCCCGAAATATTACCCGGATAAGGAGCCCATCGAGATCTGGGTGATTCAGGCGCGGGAGGACTCTCCGCCTGCGGGAACCGAAGCCATCGAGTGGTTCCTTCTGACTACCGCCACTCTCGCCTCGCCCGAAGCGGCGGTTCAATGCCTACGCTGGTATTGCCTGCGTTGGCGCATTGAAGACTGGCACCGGGTGCTGAAGTCCGGCTGCCGCATCGAAGAGATCGCCCACCGAAGCGCCGAGCGCCTCAGCCGGGCGATTGCGATCAACCTGGTCATCGCCTGGCGGATTATGCTGATGACTCTGCTGGGCAGAGAAACCCCGGAACTGCCCGCCGAGGTGCTCTTCTCGGATCTTGAACTCCATGTCCTGGGGGCCTACGCCAAAAAAAAAGCTTGAACCCGCCCTCGCAGCTGGGTGAGGCGGTACGGCTGGTGGCGCGCATCGGAGGATACCTAGGACGCAACCAGGATGCGCCCCCGGGTCATGAGTTGATATGGCAGGGCTATTCACACCTCCGGCTCCTGTGTGAAGGCTTCGCTCTGGGAGACCCAGAAACATGACTTTGTCCTGTACCGAATTACGGGTAAAGGGCAGGGCTAGCCTGGGGACAGCGTGGCTACTGAGCTTTGTCTTTCCCAATCGCGATCCACTTCGAATCCAGGGACTCACCTGGGCCACTCGCAACCAACCCTCGCCCCTTACGGACTGAAGGAGGACTCACCATCCTGAACAGGCCTCACCGTCTCAGCACTTGCGAGACCCGGTCCGCGACGATTTGGTCCTCGCCTGGCTCGAGCGTGCTGGGGTTGAGTAGAATTCCCTGAGGCGTGGCTGACACGGTGATGCGCGGATCCCCAAGTGCCAGCTCTTCAATGACTTGCGCGGTGGTCTTGGGTATCCGTTGGGTGTCCCACTCCAGATGAGCGAAGGGTAACCAATCGGGTTGCACGGCGAGACCGGTGGAAGCGGACGGGGAGGCGCCCTGGTACGTCCTCACTCCGGGGATCTCGGATAGCGCGCCGATCATGCAGTCAGCACGCTCCTGCCAACTGTCGAACATCTTCTTCTCGAACCCAGGGCTCGACCACAGCTCTACCGCGGTCAAGACACCGACAATCTCCTCCTTGCCCACCTTCATGGGACGTCCCACGCCGTGGTTGGGGCTGGCGTTGACCGCACAGGCCTCGATCAAGTCCCTGCGACCTAGAATCAAGCCGGAGGACTGGGGACCTCTAAGGCCTTTACCACCGCTAAAAACCGTGAGGTCCGCGCCCATTTCCGAGAATCGACTCAGGACCGAGAAAGGAGGAAACTCGGCTGCCGCATCGACGATCACAGGGACACCATTCTGGTGGGCGATCTCGATCACCTGATCGACGGGAAGATCTGTGGGAGGAGAATAAGCGGGGACTGGGGTATCCATTTAACCGGACCCATCCGGGCCGGCAGTTCTCCAGGGGCGGTTCGCTGGAGGGCGATCCAGGCTCGGCGGGTGCCCGCGCGCCTGGGGCGGCGTGGGCGACACCGCCCGGGGCCGCTTGGTGGCGATAAGGTCCTGGTAGCGTAGCGGCTCGTGGGCAGCGGCGAGTTCGAGCACCCGGTAGAAGACCATCCCGCGGCTTCGGGAGCGTCGGCGGTTGAAGCGGAACACGAACTCATCCAGGTAGCTGGCCAGGTGGGCGGGCTCCACCGATCCTTGGTGGGTGCCCAGCAGCCACCGCTTGGCCAGTGAGGCGACACGGTGCACCGCGGGCAGTAGCTCGCCGGTATCCTCCCCGCGGGCCCGGGCCGCCCGCTGGCTGCGTCGAGCATGGACGTAGCCGAGCTTCTCCAGACCGTGGTAACCCTGCCAGCCGTCGGTGAAGACCGTCGCGCCCGGCTCAACGTGATCTGTCACGAACGGGTGCAGCGACGCGGCCGACGCATCAGCCAGCGGCAGCATGCGGCAGCGGCCAAGCCCTTTCGGCTCCCGGACCTCCACCGCGATGCCGGTCAGCACCTTCTTGCCCCTGGCCCGGCCACCTGCCAGCCCCGGCTGCTCACCGCCGATGTAGGTCTCATCCACCTCCACCATGCCGGCTAGTCGGTCGCGGCCCCGGCGCACCAGCACCGACCGCAGCCGATGCAGCATGGCCCACGCGGTCTGGTAGGAGCCGATCTCGAGCGTCCGCTTCAGGCTCAGCGCCGAGATCCCGTCTTTGCCCGTGGCGAACAGCCAGCAGGCATTGAACCATACCGTGAGCGGCGTGCGCGTCCGGTCAAAGATCGTGCCCGCAGTCACCGAACTACGGCCGCCGCACCCGGAGCACCTGAAGCGCCCATCGCCCAGCCGCCAGCCACCATCGTGGCCGCAGTCCGCGCAAGCGAAGCCAGCGGGCCATCGCAGCCACTCCAAGTAGTCCAGACAGTCCGCATCGGTGCGGAACCAGGCCTGGAACTCGCCCACGGACCTCGGATAGTGCGTGCCAGCACGAGGGTGATCCACCGCCTCAGCCTACATTCAGTCCGGTTAAATGGATACCCCAGAGCGGGGAAATGGACAATTGCGGCGGTCTGTTGATTCAAAGCAGCTTCGAGGTGCCAGGGATACACCCGATTTGCCAAACCGACCTCCACGATTTTGGCGCCGGCCAGCCGAATCATCAACTCATAGAAGTTGATCTGCATCCTTTGGACAACTACCTGGTCCTTCATCCCCACGGTGTCGGGCAGCTGGTGGGCCCGAGCCTGGCTTGTTCCCGTCATGCACGCAGCCACCGAGAGGACCACTCCAGCCGCGGCCCCGTTGGTAATGTAGCAGGCATCGACCCCAGCCAGCTCCGCGATCCGATTCCCCGCCTTTTCCAGGAGTTCGGGGATACTGACGTAAGACCGGCCCGCATCCTGCATGGCGGCGACGACTTCCGGCAGCATGATCGAGCCGCCGATAGACGTCCCATTGGCAGCGGCGTTGATTCGAGTCCGGACACCCAGATGTTCGTACACTCCCATCACTGTATCTCCTGCCCCAGAGGGCATGGCCTGGTGCTGTCCAAACCTATCGAAGCCCTCGGTCGTCTTTTCATAACTACCAGTGGATCCGGAATTTTAGAATCTGATGTCCCGCCTGAATGAAAATCAGTCCCTCGTCCGCCTTACTCACCGCCACCGCATGATGGCGTCCTCCCAGGTGGTCGAAGAGCCCGTTGGCATCCTCGGCCGTGATCGTGGCCAGGAGAGTGCCGCTCTTGTCGAGGATCCACAAGAATCGATGTTGAGGACCGACCGGAGAGACGGGACCGATGCCAACCATGTCGGGTGGACAGTGGAATCCGGCAACGTAGACGTTCTCTTTGCTGTCCAGGCAGATCTGGCGGGGCTGAAAGATGATTTCCTCACCGAGCGAGCGAAGATGGTTTCCTTGAAGATCGAATACCTGAATCCGGTTGTTCTCGGTATCCGAGACATATAAGTGTCCGCTTCGCTTGCCGACGCCGAGGCCATACGGTCCCTCGGGAGAGGTAACCCCGCGGTCGATTTCGTGTCCGTAGCGACCCCTGAGTGGAGATCTTCCTGCGAACTGACCTGGTCCTCTGCCATGTTCCCCAAAAGCCAGCACGAACCCACCTCGGTGATCGAACTTCTGGACCCGGTTGTTCCCGCCCAGGTAGGTATGGGTATCACTCACATAAATGTATCCGTCTGGGTCGAAAGCCAGGCCGTTGGGCCCGCTTCCGCCGAACTGGCCCGGCCCCCTGCCGTAGCTGCCAAACAGCATCTGGAAATCGCAGCTGGAATCGAATTTCTGCACCCGCTGGTTCCAGGAATCGGCGACGAACAGATTATCGTCGTCATCCACACCGATTCCTCGGAACATGAAAAACTGTCCTGGTGCCGTTCCGTGACGCGGCTGGCCGTCCCGATCCACCGCACCCAGAGACTGCAACGGAGCTCCAACCGGACTTATCTGCTGCACCCGGTGGTTGGTCTCGTCGGCCACGAAGATATTGCCCTGGCTGTCGGACGCCAGACCCTCTGGATTATGGAACTGGCCTGGAAGCTTCCCCCCCTCGCTGGGACCGAAAGCGTCTAGAAGTTCGGCTCTGGGACTCCTCACTGGACCTACCACTCTACCCTGTAGCTGAAGATAAGATTGTCCCCCTGCACGTAGATGTTGCTGTCATCTACGCGGCTCACGGCCAACCCGTAGCCATGGGCGTGTAGTCCCGCACCGGGATTGTGTTCCATCAACTCGTGGGGCCCTGCCAAACCAAACCGGCCCAAAGAGTCTCCTCCGGGAGCGAATACCCATACCCAGCGGGACTCTGGCTCGACCCTCCACTTACCCGGCTGGTTCAGGTGGTGAACCTCGAGAGGAGGCTCGTGCATGTGCACCCCTGAGACGTAGATCCGGCCGGCGCTATCCAGAGCGATCTGGCGGGGTCGGAAGATGGAACCGACCCCGAGGTGGAGGGTTGGGATGCCGTTACCCCGAAACGCGATCACACGGTCGTTGTCACAGTCAGCAACGTAGATAGTTCCACCCCGGACGTTCTGCTCCAGGAGGTGAGCGGGCTGGGTGTTGACCGCGATACCCGCGGGGCCGATGGGACCCGGTCCGATGCCCGGACCGTGGTCGAAGCCATATTGACGGATGGGAACCGAGCCTCCGAACTGATCCGGACCGATGCCGTAGCTGCCGAACTGGCACGAATAATCGCCATCTGGAGTAAATACCTGAACCCTGTGGTTGCCTCCGGCGGCAGTGTGGCTGTCGCTTACCAGGATACGTCCCCCTTCATCCACCGCGATCCCCAGAGGGCCGTCTCCGCCAAATTGACCGTTGGCGTTGCCCCAGCTCCCGAAGATCGTCAGGCAGTCCCCCTCGGGTGACAGTTTCTGCACCCTGCAGTTACGGCTGTCAGCTACGTAGATGTTGTTCTCAGAATCTGTGGTGAGGGCCTGAGGATTATCGAACTCCAACTGTGCGGTACCGCTTCTGGGATTCCCCTCGGAATCCCGTCCTCCAACCGCCCAGATACAGCTGCCGTCCGGGCTCAGCTTGACGATACGGTGGTTGTGGGTGTCCGTGACGACTAGATTTCCGTCGCAGTCGGAGGCCAGAGAGGACGGGTGCCTGAAAGACGAGTCTCCATGCCCGCCCGCTATTGCTCCAAAAGTCGCCAGAAGACTGACCTTCGGTCCTTCCAACTTGCTCCCTCTGATCCGCTGGGATCCTGGTCCAATGTTCGTAATCGTACACGATTACAGGGAAAGCGCCAGTTCAGCATCTCAGGAGCGTCCAGCCACACCCCGGGCATCAGGAAACGAGAAGGGGACAGACTGTTAGTCGCGACGGAAGGGGAAGGAGACAGAACCGAGAAAGGGACAGACTGTTACTTACGCCCAGGGAATCTCGAGAATGCGACAGGGTTCTTCGGTCGGCTGCTATGGCTCGAGCATCCACGCAACCAGGAGGGATTGTCGCGGCTGAGGACGAGAAATGTAAATTTGAGGTAAAGCTCGGTCTACAGAGGACGATACTGATTCTGTGGAAGGGGAATCTTCAAAGGAAAGGCACAATCGTGAGCGATGTACTTACTGAGAGCCCCCAAAAACAATGCGATACTTCCCTCGAGCTCAAAGAAATCATCGAGCCGCCAACTATCACCAAAGTTAATGGGACGCCGGACTTCGTTGCCGGCATGATCCATCACGAGGGCCGCAAAATCCCGGTCGTCGACCTCAACTTGAAGCTCGGTCTGGGAGCCACCCGGTGCGAGGAGAAGACCCGCATCCTGTTGGTACGAGTACACAACACAGAAGTGGGTCTGCTAGCGGACGAAATCAAGCAGACATAACGGTCGGGCAAATTTTAGCCGTCATTCCGTCTCGCCCCCAACCACCTTGATCCACTCAGGAGGCGATCAGCGCCGATATCCGGTTGGCGATCTCTATCGATTTGTCGCTGCCCTTGTCGTAGGGATAGACCCTCGTAAAGTCGCTCAAATAGAGATTTTCGATCGACGTTTGTAGTGGGGGCAGCTGCTCTGAATAGTTCAAACTGGGGATCGGATCCGCGAAGGGATGCCTCTCCACGCGGTACTCGGTAACCTGAGTCCTGTCGTAGTGAGGAAAGATCTTCTCCAGGCTATCGCTGTAGCTGTCGAAAATGGCTTCCGGAGCAGAATGGAACATCTCCGAATCACTGGGAAGATAGCTGGCAAGATAAAGGACGCTGTTGCCTCCAAACTGAGCCCTGCCGATTAGATTGCTGATCTCGATGGCCACTACGAAAGGGATATCGGGATCGTTGACATTCAGCCACAGTATATCGCTCAGGCTCTGCTTCAAGCTCACGATCAAACAGATCGCCCCAAGGTACTCGAGTCGGGGAATGGCAGGGAGTTTGTTCCTCACCCGGTCCGTGGCACCCGCAACCAGATTCCAGAACAGAGGATAGGGTATGGCCGAAACCAGCACGTCGGTATCTAGACTACCTCCGGCATACTCGATTCCCTCGACCCGCTCGTCCGAGAAGTGGACGCCGGTGACCGGAACCCCTCTGTGCACCTCGCCACCCCGCTGAACGATCTCTTCGGCCAAGCGGTTGTACAGGGTCCTGAAGCTGCCCTCAAGGAAACCGAACTCCTCCTGCTTGAAGTTGGAGCGAGAGTTCGCCCGGCGGTGCGTCTTGCCCCACACCCAGGCTACCGGGACTTGTTCCTTTCGCGCCTGAAACTTCTTTTCCAAGAGCGGCTCCCACATCGCTTCGTAGACCTGGTCTCCTCCGATTCGACGGGCCCAGCCGGCGAAAGCCTTCGAATCCAGCCTCTTCCAGTCCCGAATCTTGGAGAGGTAGAACACCAGGACTCCCATTCGGAGTCGGCCCAGAAAGCTGAGTGGTGTGAAACGCAATAGGTCACCGATTCCCGAAAAGCCGTGGATCCGGTCCTCGTGGAAAATGCCGAGCTTGGCTTGCCGCCAGTGAAATCGATCACCCAGCCCGAGACGTTCGATCAGCTCCAGAGTGTTGAGGTCTCCCTTGAAGGTCAGATGATAGGCCTTCTCGACGAATCCTCCACTGATTCCAACGGGGCCCGCCAGCCCCCCCAACTCCTCCTCGCGTTCAAAAAGATCTATCTTGAAACCTTGGTGGGAGAGGCGGTAACCAATCACCAGGCCGGTGATGCCTCCGCCGATGATGCTGACACGCATTGTAGTGCTAGTTCTACCGGCCCGAATATCGTCCCAACAACTTCAGCAGGAACCCCTGCTTTACGGACGTCCGGTGCGTCCGGCCGGTTCTGGAATCCAATTCCCGATAACTCCCCAGATACCAATCATAGGTTTCGGTGAGCATCCCAAGATTGCTGTCTGCGGGTCTCCAGCCCAGCACCCGCTCGGCCTTGGCGACGTCGAAATAAACATCCCGGTCCAGGATATGGTAGTGGTAGTCAACGAAGGGGGAAAGCCGTAGCCAATCCACCATCTTCAGACAGGGTCTCGCGATTCCGGCAGGGATGGAGACTATTCGCGTTCCCGTAGCGGCATGCTTGGCCAGGCCCTCCAGGTCATTTCGCAGCGTAGCAAACTGCTCCGCACCGATATTGAAGTCTTCCTGGAAACAATCCCTGGAGCTCGCCAGATAGCAGGCCTCCGCCAGATCCCGGGCACTTACCAGTTGAAAGCGATTGTTCCCAGAACCGATGATGTAGAATTTCCTTCCTCTCCGCACCCACTCGAAAAGGACCTGTAGAATCCCCAGCCGGCCAGGACCCAGAATCGTCCTGGGCCGAATAATCGAGATATCCATACCCTTCTGCTTGTAGGCTCGGCACAATTCCTCGGCACGGTACTTCGATTTTCCGTACCGCCCCAGAGGGGTTAGCGCCGTGTTCTCGTCAATTGGGAGCTTGGTGGGAACACCGTAGACCGAACTCGTCGAGATGTACACTATTTTGCGGACTTTTGCCTGCTGACAGGCATCCAGGACATTTCTCGTCCCGGCCACATTGGTATCCCGGTAACCCTTCCCTGCCCTGGCCAGCGGTACCAAGGCGGCGTTGTGGAATGCGACTTCCACCCCTTGGCAGGCCTCGGATACGGCCCGAGCATCTCTGACGTCCGCTCGAACATACTCTACTAAGCCTTCGATTTCGTCGTCTTCGATCTCGGCGGTGTCCAGGATTCGGACCCTTAGTCCTGCCGCGAGCAGTCGTCTGGTCAGGTGGATTCCGAAGAAACCTGAGCCACCCGTCACCAGAATCATGCCCAAACCTGGTACCCTGTCAACCTAGAGATTGTAGGTTCTGAACGGCCCTGGCGGCCGATCTCTGCGTTGCGCGTCCTGGACATAGACCAAGCTATGCCTGCGGCCGCTCGCCTTGACCTCGACCACCATGGCTCGTCCATAACCCACAATCTCCAGGTTGACAGAGTACTAGATCTCTATGCCGTTGCTACGGCACCATTCGATCGAGTTCTTCATCCCCTCTTCCAACCCGATTCTGGGAGAATAGCCGAGCTCCCTTTTGGCCTTCGTGACGCTGCAGGAAATGTCCTTGGCCATTTCGCCGGCCACGTGGAAATTGGTCGAATAGAGGCCGCCAGCCTGTAGGATCGTGTCCACCCACTCGCAGAAGGTTGAGCTGAAGGCAGGCAGAAACCGAGGTCTCAAATCGACTCCCAGAAGATCGGCTACGGTGCGGTAGATTTCAAGCATCGGATAGGGACGCTCGTCCGCTATCCAGTACGTCTGGCCGCTGGCGTGCTCACAAGACTCTGCCAGCAGCAATGCGTCCACCACGTTGTCGATGTAGGCCATGCTGCGTTCATTTGAACCGTCACCAAAAAAGATGGGCTTCCCCGACTTGATCATTCGGAAAAAGCGCGTCTGTCTCTCTGGTTGTCTGGTCCCGTAGTACCAGCAGGGTCTCAGAATGACGGTTTCGATGGCACCTTTCTCGCAGTACTCGGAGATAATCTGCTCGGCTTGATATTTGCTCTTTCCGTAGTGCTTATAGGGTTGGTCAGGATCCTCTTCGGTCATCGGCCTTCCCCAGTTGGTATTGTGTCCTGCGGCAGAATTGCTGCTGATGTATACGAACCGCTTCACGCCAACCTCGGCGGCCGCCGCGATCAAGTTCCTGGTGCCCTCGGTATTGACATCGTAGAGTTCCCGGACCCGCCCAGCATGAATGACACCAGCCAGGTGGAAAACCGTCTCCACCCCTCTCAGCGCCTCCGGGAGCATGGCGGCAACACGGACGTCGCCGGCGACCACCTCGACAGGCATGCCGGCCAGATCATCGGTCGCCGTTCCGGGCAACGCCAGACACCGAATTCGACGCAGCCGCTCTGACGTTCCATCCTTCATTTTCTGGCACAAGATCTCGACGAAACGACTTCCCAGCCATCCTGGGACACCTGTTACCAACACCATCTACGAGATTCCTCAAATGCACCGAAGCCAAACAAACGCTAGGAGTTCGCCCATCTACCAAAGGGTCGAGAAGAGGAAAATGTCCCGTTCCTTTCCCGGAATGACTGCGAAAACAGTCGAATGACTGCGAAAACAGTCTGTCCCCTTCTCGCTGATCTTGCACACAATATCACGCCTGAAGAAGATCGGTCCCTGGAGCAGCTTGACAGCGACTGTACCAGGTCAGAAAATTGATTCTCTGGCGTTTTTCAGAAACCTTCTCTGAGGCAAACTCTCCTTGAGCAAAGAGGGCTTCCGGTTTTCTATTACGATGCTGTTACTCCTGTCACCAGGGTCGTGGGCCGGATCGACGGAAGGTGCCGGCAGAACGAGCGGCGAAGCTTCGGTGCCGACCCCCCAAGTCATCCGGGCAGAGGGTCGAAGACTTTTCGTCGAGCAGATACGGCCGCTCCTGAGGGATCGCTGCCAGGGATGCCACGGCAGTCAATCCGGGCAATCAGGTCTGGACCTCTCCACCGATGAGGGGATCTTGAAAGGCGGTAGTCGCGGCGTCATCCTCGTTCCCGGCAGGCTCGAGGAGAGTCCGCTCTACTTGCATGTGGCTCACCAGCGGGAGCCCCACATGCCCTATCTCTCGGCCAAGTTGCCTGAAGAAATCATCGCTCTTCTCGCTTTCTGGATCCGGGTCGGGGCGCCACTTGGAGAACCCGACCCTGAGGAGGCATCCGCCGGTGGCTCCGCGGAATTGGACCGACAATCTCCGGTTTCCGGCTCCGATTCGCGGACCGGCGAAGGGACAGCGGAGGAATCCATATCGTCCGATTCGGGCCAAGAGCATTGGGCCTACCATTCTCCTCAAAGGCCGAAGGTGCCGAAAGTGAAGGAACCAGAATGGGTTCGCAATCCCATCGACGCCTTCATTGCGGCCGATAGAGACAGACTCGGTCTCGACCCAGAGCACCGAGCCGAAAAGCGGGTCCTGCTGCGTCGCCTCTACCTCGACCTTATCGGCCTTCCACCAACGCCGACCCAGCTGCGTTCCTTTCTTGAGGATCCCTCTCCGGATGCCTATGGAAAGACTGTGGATGCGCTGCTCTCCACTCCCCAGTACGGCGAACGCTGGGGGCGCCACTGGATGGATGTCTGGCGCTACAGCGACTGGTACGGCTACGGGACCGCGGTACGGTACAGCCAGAGGCACATCTGGCGCTGGCGCGATTGGATCGTCGAGTCCCTGAACCAGGACAAAGGCTATGACCGGATGATCGTGGAGATGCTGGCTGGGGACGAGGTGGCTCCCAACGACCCGGAGGTCCTGGCGGCCACCGGCTACCTGGTCCGAAGCCGCTATATCTTCAACCGCAACGTCTGGCTGCAGGACGCAGTGGACCACGCAGCTTCGGCATTCCTGGGGATCACCCTCAGATGCGCTCGCTGCCACGACCACAAGTACGATCCGATCTCACAGGAAGAGTACTACCGATTCCGGGCCTTCTTCGAGCCGTACGACATTAGAACCGACCGCGTTGCGGGCCAGATCGACACGATGAAGGATGGACTTCCTCGCACCTACGACGCCGAGCCCAGGGAGCCCGCCGACACCATCCCTGGGATCTATGCACAGACCTTCAAGTTTCTGGGCGGTGACGAGAACCGACCGGACAAGGGGAGCTCCCTTGACCCGGGTGTTCCTGGCGTTCTAGGAAGAGCCGATCTGGACATCCGTGAGATCCATCTCCCCGTGGAGTCCTCCTATCCAGCCCTGAGACGATTCGTCGGCGAAGATCTATTGACCCGTGCGCGCCTGGAGATCGAGAAGACTGAGAAAAGCTCGCAGGAAGCCCGTAACACCTTGAGACGAGCCCAGCAGCGGATGGACTCCGCCCCGGCGGCAGCGGAGCTTCGTTCTGGCTCCGACATCGATTTCAAGCGCCAGATTCTTCCCATATTCGAGGCCAGCTGTCTGACCTGTCACGATTCCCGGAAAGCGGTGAGCGGCCTGGCGCTCGACCACCTGGACTCGATCCTGGAGGGAGGCGAGAAGAACGGTCCCGCCGTCATACCGAAGAAGAGTGCCGAGAGTCCCTTGATTGTCTACTTGAGAGGGGAAAAGCAGCCGAGGATGCCCTTGGACACCACGCCTCTGCCTCCGGAGCAGATTTCCCTCATCTCCGGCTGGATCAATCAGCTTCCGGAGGAACCACCGGCGGTGGTGCTTCGCCGAGCACGGGAAGCCGAGGCGCTGGCCCTCAAGGAGCTGGCATGGGCTCGTGCCCAACTGCCTGCCCTGGGAGCTCGGCTGGCCGCAGACCAAGGGAGATTCTCGGAGCCTCCAGATCCAGACTTGGATTCCCTGGCCGAGCAGGCACGCAGATTGGAGCGCCGGGCCTCGTTGCTCAGAGCGGAGGCAAATCTTCTGAGGGCACGACAGAAGCTGACTTCGGCTCTGGAGGCTCCCCAGCCTGATCAGGAGATGGCCAAGAAGAGGTTGGAAAGAAAGATCGCTCGTGTACGCAAGGAGGTGAAGGCGGCCGAGGTATCTCTAGGGCGGGCGAACAAGAGCTACACCCCCCTGGGAAAGCTTTATCCCCGGACCAGCACCGGCCGTCGCCTGGCCCTGGCCCGCTGGATGGCCAGCCCGGAGAACCCACTCACCGCCCGGGTGGCGGTTGCTCACATGTGGTCCCGGCACTTCGGCCAGGATCTGATCCCTACGGTGACTGATCTGGGTTTGAATGGGAAGCCGCCTACGCATCCCCAACTCTTGGACTGGCTGGCTGTGGAGCTGATGGAGAGGAACTGGAGCATGAAGGCGATCCACCGTCTCATGGTCACCAGCAATACCTATCGAATGCGGTCCGGGGGCGAGAATTCTGCGAGTTCCAACCGTGCCAAAGATCCCGACAATCGATACTACTGGCACAGGAGACCTTATCGCCTCGAAGCTGAAGCGGTTCGAGACAGTCTGCTGCAGGTCGCCGGACAACTCGACTCGACGCTGGGAGGACCCACCATCCCTGCCGACAAGGCTCAAGACTCCTACCGCCGCAGCCTCTACTTCCAACATACGCCTCACACTCAGTCCACGTTTCTGAAGCTCTTCGATGCTGCCGACCCCACCCAGTGCTACCGCCGCTCCCAGAGTATCGTGCCCCAGCAGGCTTTGGCTCTGGCCAATAGTGAGTTGTCGCTGGCCCTGGCGCGCCTGCTCGGTCGCGACATTGACCGGCAGACCGGGCGTGAGGGGCAGGACTCCCGCTTCATCGGGGAAGCCTTCCTAAGAGTCCTGGGGCGGCCGCCTTCAGGCGAAGAGCACGAAGCCAGCCGGAGATTCCTGAAAGAACAGGAGAATCTTCTTCAAAATCCCGGTCACCTCACCCGGTTCGAGGGAGCAGGAGCCGCCAAAGTTGCACCTGCGGAGGAGCCTGATCTGAGAGCCAGGGAGAGCCTGGTCCACGTCCTGTTCAACCACAATGACTTTGTCACGGTGCGTTAGTGAGGTATGAGATGCAGGGAGCAATGAAAACCGACGGGACGACCGGCTGTGGGAAGGTGCGGCGCCGCACCTTCCTGGCCGATTGTGGCATGGGATTCACGGGTCTGGCCCTGGGAGCCATGCTGCAAAGGGATGGTATTGCCCGCAGCGGACTATCCTCTGAGTGGAGCCCGCCAGACGGCCAACCTCACTTTACGCCCCGAGCCAAGAACGTCATCTGGCTCTTCATGCAGGGAGGCGTGAGCCACCTCGAGAGCTTCGACCCCAAACCGGAACTGAGCAAGTACGCTGGGATGCAGATCGGTGCAACACCCCACAGGGACGTGCTGGAATCGCCCCATGTCGAGAACTTCGTTTCCTTCAACCCCGGGAGCCCCCACCAGATCAAGCATCAGCTCTTTCCCATGCAGGTGGGCTATACCAAGCGGGGTGAGGCAGGTGTCGAGATCACGGACTGGTGGCCCCACCTAAGCAGCTGTGTCGACGAGCTTGCCATCGTTCGCTCGATGTGGACGACCGACAATGATCACGCGGCGCAGCTGCAGTTCCACACCGGTCGACACATCAATCAGGGCTTTTTCCCGTCTATTGGTGGCTGGGTCCATTACGGGCTGGGCTCTCTCAACGACAATCTCCCCTCTTTCGTGGTCCTGGGGGAGGCTACCTCCTCTTGCTGTGGGGGCTCGGGGGTCTATGGGGCGGATTATCTCGGTCCCGCACACAGTGGTATCCCGCTGCTATCGGGGGGTCCCAGTGCCCTACCCTTTGGTCAACCGGGTCCGGATGTCTACCGGGAGGAGCAGGCAAACGAGTTCGGGTTGCTGCAACGCCTCAACCATCTGGCCCAGGTCGAGTACCCTGAGGATCGCGAGCTTCGGGCTCGGATCCAGTCCTATGAACTTGCCTTCCGGATGCAGACCTCGGTTCCCGAGGCCTTGGAGTTCGCACAAGAAGGGGAGGGCACTCGTAAGCTCTACGGCTTGGACCAGGACCACACCCGAGACTTCGGAGAACTCTGCCTCACGGCTCGCCGGCTGGTAGAGCGTGGTGTGCGCTTCGTCCAGCTTTTTCATGGAGCCGGAGGGGCTGGCGAGTGGGATGCTCACAGCGATCTGCAAAAGAACCATACCAAACTTTGCGCTCAGGTGGACCTGCCGATTGCCGGGCTGATCAAAGACCTGAAGCAGCGTGGGTTGCTGGAGGAAACGGTAGTGGTCTGGGGCACCGAGTTCGGCCGCTCCCCTGGAGTCGAGGGAGAACGGGGCGGCCGCGATCATCATCCCTACGCCTTCTCGATCTGGATGGCAGGCGGCGGGATCCAGGGGGGCGTCGTCCATGGAGCCACCGACGAGCTCGGCTTTCACGCCGTAGAAGATCGGCACTACGTGACGGACATCCATGCCACCGTCCTACATCAGCTGGGTCTGGATCCCCGTAGACTGGAGGTCCCGGGGCACAAACGCCTGGAACTGGACTTCGGCAAGCCGATCCAGCAGATCCTGGCCTGAGCTTTGCCTGGTTGCGGGTTGGCGGGAAAAGGGAACACGACCCATGCGCTTGGGCGCAACGATCGATGACTACCTGAACACTGGCGATCCGGACGCTTTGGTTGCGGAGTGCCGTAAGAAGGGCTACCGCTCCGCGGCAATGCCCTTGGCAGTTCTGGACGAGCCTACAACCGTCCGAGATATTGCCAGTGCTCTTTACCAGGCCGATATCTTGCTCGCAGAGATGGCTGCCTGGGTCAACCCGCTGCACCACGAGCCGGAGCAACGAAGCCGGAACATCGCTTCAATCAAGAGGATCCTGGCTCTCGCGGACGAAGTGGGAGCCATCTGCTGCGCCACAGTCGTGGGATCCTACTGCGAGACAGACCAATGGGACTCCCACGTCGGATGTCACCCAGAGAATTTCTCAGAACGGGCCTTCGACGAAGTGGTGAATTGGGTTCGCGACGTGCTCGACCAGGTCAGACCTACCCGCACCAAGCTGACCCTGGAGATTTGTCCCTGGACCCTGCTCGACGGCCCCCAGGTCTACCTCGACCTGATCTCAGCCGTCGATCGGCCCGGCCTGGGCGTCCATCTGGACCCGGCCAATCTGGTGACGGGCCCACGTGCCTATTGTGATACCAGCGGAATGATCAACCGCTGCTTCGACCTCTTGGGTAGTCGGATCCTTTCCTGTCACGCTAAAGACGTCCACTGGACCCTGGACGCACGGACGGTCGGTATCGAGGAAGTGGTTCCAGGTCGCGGGATCCTCGACTATGCCACCTTTCTGCGGCGCGCAGCAGGCATCGGGAGCGATCTTCCGCTGATCTTGGAGCACCTTCGAATCGAAACCGACTTCGACGAGGCGGCAGCCCATATCAGGCAGGTCGGCACCGCTGTCGGCGTTTCGCTGTAGCCCGCATTTCTCATCGCTTGTCGTAGCGAGGCGCCGCAAGGGCCGTCCTGGCAAGGCTTGCGACCGAGGCCCCCGCAGTCGTACTCGTGCAGTACGTCGAGGAGGCCGAGAGAGCGCAACGCAGCCAGGACGGATGATTGCGGTGACACAGTAGACCAGCGATGTAGAAATGCGGGCTAGGAGTCTGCGCAGGCTCCCAGGACGTACCACAGAGGAATAGAGCATGGAAGGAAAACTGAAAGGCAAGGTCGCACTGGTCACGGGTGCCAGCAAGGGGATCGGCCGAGCATTGGCCATTGGTCTGGCCCAGGACGGAGCGCGCATCGCCGCAATCTACAAACACGATACGGCTGGAGCGGAACAGACCTGCCTAACCATTAGTGAATCGGGCGGAAGCGCAGAGGCGTTTTCCGTCGACATCGGTTCCAAGGAGAAGTTCGAAGCGGTAATCAACCGGGTATGCGAGCGCTTTGGACAGCTGGATGTCTTGATCAACAACGCTGCCCGCACCCGTTTTGGCCCCATCGACCAGGTCACGGAAGCAGACTTCGACGACATCGTCGATACCGTACTGCGTGGACCCTTCTTCGGCTCGATTGCGGCGGCCCGCAGGATGAGGGAACAGGGGGGCGGGTCCATCGTCAATATCAGCTCGATCGCCGTGCGCGGGATCATGTTATTCCACGGTGCCTATACCATGGCCAAGGGAGGTCTGGAAGCAATGACCCGACAGCTCGCACTGGAGCTGGCTCCCCAAGTGAGGGTAAACGCGGTGGCACCGCACGCCACCAGCAACGAGCGCAATGCGGCCTATGATCCTGACTTCGATCAGAAATGGGGGGCAGTGACACCGGCCGGGAGAGTGGCCGTCCCCCAAGATTACGTCGGCCCCACGGTTTTTCTGGCTAGCGATGCGGCCCGCATGGTGACCGGTCAGTTGCTCTACGTGGACGGCGGCTGGTCCCTTCAAGGTCGTTCACCCGACCAGTCGGATTTCGATTTCTCTGCTGACCGCAAGCGCGACGGATGAACGCCATCAGTAACCGCTTGAACGTGGTGGACTACAATCTGGACTGGGCGCTGCTGGAGCATAATGTTCACGAGCGTCCAACCCCGGGCTTCCTGACCCGTGAAGAAGCGATCGCCTACTGTGGTCGGCTCGAGGTCGGTGGTCTCGAGTTGATGCATTCTTATTGGGAAGACTGCGAGCCCGAGTACGTGATGGGGCTGGCGGAGGACGCTGGGCTCCCAATCCGGACTTACATCTTCTTCTGCGACCTCGCGCTTCCACCCGCGCAGCGTACGAGCTCGGTCGATCAAGCCCGGAGCATGATTGACCGATGCGTAGCCATGGGCGCTGAACTGGGCATGATTGTGCCAGGAATCGCCAAGGAGGGGCAATCTCTGGACGAGCAGTTCGGGTGGATGATAGAGGGATTGTCACGATCCGCCGAGCACGCGGGAGCGGCCGGCCTGACGCTGTGTTCGGAGAATATCGATTACGCGCCCACCCGTCCACTCATGGGGAAGAGCTCCCAATGCCGGACCATCTGCAGCCGAGTCGCCTCTCCGTATTACCGCCTGGTATTCGATCCGGTTCCGACTCTTTTCGCGGAAGAGGACCCTGGCCAGTCTCTGCAGAAGATGCTGCCCTATCTTGCACATGTGCATCTAAAGAACGTCCTTCCGGTCAAAGAGGGAGAGCGCTGGTACCGGGTGCAGACTGACAACCAGGGACAGAGCTATCGAGGAGTGGACCTGTCCGAAGGAATGATCGACCTCCCAGCAGTGTTGAAGAAGCTGCGGCAGCACAACTACCTGGGCAACCTCCTGATTGAATATCAGGGGGAAGAGGACCCCTGCAAGGCTCTGAAGAGAAACGTCGACGAGGCCCAGACCTTGCTCGAAGAAGCAGGTCTTGCGTACTGAGCCCCTTCGGCACATTCAATCTAGCTCTCCGCGATAGCGATAACAGCCGAATCCCAAACCCCAAAACGCCGAGAAGAAGAGGCCGGAAATACCTTCCCGGCTCCAGGCCGATCGCCCATAAGCCTCATTCCCGAAAAAGGAAGCATTTCCGAGCAGTTCCGAGAAAGCGACAGGCTGTTCCACGTCAGGAACCGGGGTCTCGCCTCCTCTTTCTCTCTAGTGGGGAAACAGTCTGTCCCTTTCTCGGAATTCACTTCGCTCCAACGGTCAGCGAAGGGGACGGCCAGCGAGAAGGGGACAGACTGTTCTTCTATTTGCTCCGACGGTCACCGAGAAAGGGACAGACTGCTTTTCAACGCTGGGGAGGAAGGCGAATGGGAGGTGTCCGAGAAAGGGACAGACTGCTGAGCCAAGCTGAAGGACAGCTCTCCAAACTCCGTCTACTGCTACTGGAGCTTCCCTCGGCCCACGAGCGGCCACACCGCTTCTACGCTACCGGCGCGAATGCCGTATAGGACATCGTGGAGAAATACGGTGGAATCCGAGTAACCCGGAATGATTTCTATCTTGCTGCCGACTCGGGGTAGTTCGCTGGGCTCGTGAAGTCCGATGATACCGTGCTCGGCCGAGAGCACAAACGTATCCACTTCGCCACAGCCGAGCGGCTTCGGGTTGCCATGATGACCACTCAACGTCTTGAAGCCGGAATCGCAGATGATACGAGTCGGTGTGGGCCGGCTGGTAACCGTAGACAAAAGCGTCAGCGCATACTCGTGCTCCAAGACTCCGTACCCGTGACGGTAGGCGACGTCGCAGTAGATGCCTCCCCCTGCCTCGATTTCGGTGATCCCCGGCACGAACGCACTGATCCAGTACGTACCCGTGCCGCCACAGCTGATGGTCTCGACCGGGATGCCGACCTTCCGAATCGCTTCTGCGGTTGACGTCAGCCTGGCCAGGGATTCGGTAACCATACGTTTCTTCTCAGCGGCATTTGCGGCCGAAAGAACGTGAGATTCCCAGGTTTGTAAACCGGCGAACCGGATGTTCCGCAGCTGGGCGATCTCCCCCGCGAGAGCCAGCGTAGGCTCGCCTGGCAGGACGCCAGCCCGGTCCATGCCGAGATTCACTTCGATCAGGACACGAGGACGGACGCCCTTCGTCCGGGCGGCTTCGTCGATCGCCCTGACGTTCTCGATATCGTCGACGCAGACCATCACATCCGCTTGTCCGCAGACATTTACCAAGCGTTCGATCTTGGTCTCCCCCACAATCTGATTCGCTACCAGGATGTCCTGAATCCCAGCGGCTGCCATGACTTCCGCTTCGCCAAGTTTGGCGCAGGTGATACCGTGCGCGCCCGCATCCAGACACAGATTGGCCAGCGCAGGCGTCTTCATGGCCTTGGTGTGTGGGCGCCAGCCTACTCCGGCCTCGCCAATAATGATCCGCGACATCCGATCAATATTTTGCTGCAGTATGTCGAGATCAACCAGCAGAACCGGAGTGTCTAGCTCCTCCCTGGGCTGTCCGATCAGCGTGCTCACGGGGTTCTCCTCCTCCAACCTGGGGAGTGGCACAAAATCAACATTACATCCTGGCATCTCATCTTCGCACTATCCTTGGCTGTTCCTCAATCGCCAGATCTTCAACCAAGCTTGGTGGCGACTTCAACCTGCCTGAGACTCGGCCATTGCGGCGGTAAGCACTTCGAAGAATCGCTTCTCGTCCTGGTCGCTGACCCATAGGTGAGGCGTGACCCTCACCGCGTTACGCCCGCGGACGCTGACATAGACCTGTTCGCGCGCGAGTCGTTGGGCCAGACCCTCGGGGACGCCGCCTGGAAAACGGAGCCCAAGATAGTGACCTGCTCTCTGCTCCGGCGGCAAGGCGGCAATTCCCAACCTGGTCGCCCGCTCTGCAATGCGGTCGGTGCGGGCGCGAATCGTCGTTTGAATATCCTCGATACCCCAAGCCAGAAGGCGGCGCAGCCCCGCATTGACCATCGGCAGAAGATGAATGTTGCCGCGTTCGCCGACATCGAATCGGCGCGCACCGGGCTGATAAGTATCGCGATAGTTCACTAGATTGGCAAAGTCCTCGCTGCCTTCGCGGTCGATCCAGTTATGTTCGAGTGGCACTGAATGCTGCCATTTGGGAGCGACATAGAGAAAGCCCGCCGCGTAAGGTCCCAACAGCCACTTGTAGGTAGCTACTGCCAAAAAGTCGGGCTTCACGGCTTCGACGTCGAAAGGCAACGCACCCACCGACTGGGTCCCATCCACGATCAAAGCCGCATTGACTTCGCGGCAGCGGGTAGCGACTCGCTCCAGATTGAGCATCGCACCATCCGTCCAGTGGACGTGCGGCAACGCGGCAATTGCGACCCGCCCGTCGAGGGCCTCCAGGATCGCTCGGGTCCAATCGTCATCTTCGGGACGCGGCAAGGTCGTGATTGTGGCGTCGTGTTGCTTCGCAAGTTCCCTCCAGGCGTAGACATTGGAAGGAAACTGTTGCTGCAGTAGCAGGATAGACTGGCCCGCCTCCAGCGGCAGATTGCGTGCTGCGGTAGCGATTCCATAACTGGCAGCCGGGATCAAAGCGATATCGTCTCCACTCGCATGAATCAACTCGCCGAAGAGCTGCCGGGCTATCTCGGCCTCGGCAAAGAAATCCGGCGGCTGAATCTCCCAAGGACGGCTCTTTCGTCTCGTCCCCGCGAGTCCGGCTTCGCGGACCTCATTCAAGAGAGGCGAAATATAAGCGCAGTTCAGGTAGGCGACGTCTTCCGGGACGTCAAACAAATGCCGTTGACAAGGGATAACGGAAGCTCCGGGAGTCTGATTGAAGGTCGACCTCACTTCGCTCCTCCGCTCATGAGTGATATTCCATCGGGTGATCATAGCCTCATTGGATCCCAGAGTAGAACCGTCAGACCCCAAAACTAACCCGCATTTCTCACACCCAGTCTGCTGCGAGGCCGCATGGGTCAAAAGATAGAGGCGATCAAGGTCTTTCGTGCACTCCACGGAGTCGGATTGCAAGAGGCGAAGGATGCGGTCGAGAGAAGACAGCGAGAGATCGGTATCCGATGATGCCGACCGACGGCCTCTCCTTCAGGACAGTTTGCGCTCTCGCGTCAGCCAGCCAGCTAGAGAAGACCAAAGCTTGAAAAAACGGATCCCGGATACCATTATGAGCAGCATGATGGAGAAAAAGCGGGGCCTTATCCTGAAGTTCACAGCCTGCTTGTGTCTAGCCCTGCACCCGTCCTGCAGCGAGGGTCCCGCCGACAAAACCGCGGACCGCTATCGGCAGATCGTGGATATCACCCGAGATGAAGCAGCGCTCCAAGAATATCTCAAACCGATTCCTCCCACGGAACCGGCCGACGCTTTGAAAACGTTCGAGACAGCCGGTGGCTTCCACATGGAATTGGTCGCTCATGAGCCCCTTGTCACCGAGCCAGTGGCCGCTACCTTCGACGAGGACGGCCGCATGTACGTGGCGGAGATCGTTGGCTACCCCTATCAGCCGGGACCTGGAGAGGAGCCATTGGGAAGAATCCGGCTGCTGGAGGACCGGGACGGAGACGGCCGATTCGACGTCGGCCATATCTTCGCCGATCGGCTGGTCTGGCCCACTGGGGTAGCTCCCTGGAAGGGGGGAGTCTTCGGTCAGGTAGAAATACGGCGCGCGCAGCCGTAGGCGGAGAGTTACCGGTACGCACCCTTTCGGTTGTGCGCCGGGTTCCTAGTTCCGCCATAGCTCACGTTTCCGCAAGCCCCCTTTGTCATCCCGGACGGTCGGATTTCCCGAGTCCGGTTGGCGACCACGACTTTCCTCCCACGGCCTTCCCTTACCCAACGAGGCTTAAGCGCTCGCTCGCATTCACCCCTCTCGGGTCCGGTTTGCCGCCGGTCTCGACAAAGCTTGCCCTGTCACCGCATTCTCAGGTACTGAGCCCTGGGCGGTGGGCGCTTCCTTGCCCGTCATGGCCGAGAGTCCCTTCGCCCTTTCCGGGTATTACCCTTCCAGGAGCCGCCTCCAGGCGGCTTGGGCCGGCGTTACCCGACCGTCTTCGCTCCTACGGACTCATGCGCCAGACCGGGATGCTCCGTGGGCCTTCGCTCTCGCTCGGTCCCTCGGTCTTCGCAGGTTGCTGCGAGCCCCTGCTGCAAACCGGCCCTTCCCGACATTATCTCTGCAATCCTTGCCCAGGTGCCTGGACCCCTACCCGGCGGCGATCTCCCGGTGCACTTGCTCGTTTCTTCCCGGGAGACGTCGGCCTCACCTCACAAAGGACAGGTTCGGCTCGCCAGACAATCCCTGCATGGCAACTTCCACAGGGGGGCTTATTTCCGGGCTGCAGTCATTCACTCATGTTCAGGCTCCCAGACTCGCTAGGCCTCCAGGTTGCTCCCGCCGCTTCCTTCGAAGGGCGGCCAGGCCGTTTACACCGCGCATCTCTCGGTTGGTTACCTGCCCCGAGCTGCGGTATCGCTACGTGTGTGAACGAACAATTCACACGGCTGGACTTTCTCCAGCTGGATTGCAGCCTTGTCGGCTGCTCCCCTCTGCTCCACCCGACATCTTATATTTCAAAGATACCGACGGTGATGGCAAGGCCGACGTCCGTGAGAAGGTCTATACAGGATTTGGCGTCACCAACGAGCAGCAGATGGTCAACAACCTGATCTGGGGAGTGGACCACAAGATCTACGCGTCGACCGGCGGAGACGGAGGCTTCATCCGTCCCGGCGATCAGCCCGATGCCGAACCCGTCTCGGTGTACAACCGCGATTTCCGCTTCAATCCCATAGAGCGAAAACTGGAGCTGATCACCCAGACCTTCCAGTTCGGACACAGTTTCGACGAGTGGTATAACCGTTTCGTCTGTAGAGCGGGTTCCCCCGGAAGACACGTGGTGATGCCTCCGGGCTATCTGGAGCGAAACCCCTACCTCTTCTTCGATCTGCACGGCTACCTTACCGCCGGCTCCATGGAGGTGAACCCGCTAGTGGGGAGCCGTATCCCTATCTATCGAATCAGCCCCACCGAACGCTGGCGAAAAATCCGCGAGGCGCGGCGAGTCTTCGCAGGGCGTATCGCCACGCTCGAGGATGGCACCACTGGAAACTATCAGGCCTATGCAGCAGCGTGGTCGGGAGTCCAGGTCTACCGGGGACATGCCTACCCGGAGAGTTATCGGGGAAGCATCTTCGCTGGAGCAAATACAGCCAATCTGCTTCACCGTCGTCTCCTCAAACCCGATGGCGTCACCTTCAAGTCGGTGCGCGCGGATGGGGAGAACGCCGAATTCGTTCGCTCCAGCGACAACTGGTTCCGGCCTGTCAACTCTGTCAACGCTCCTGATGGCACACTGTACGTGCTGGACATGAGCCGGGAATTGATCGAGCACGGACATGTTCCGAAGAGAGTCGTCAAGCACCTGGACTTCATGAGAGGCTCGGACCGGGGACGCATTTACCGAGTGGCTCCGCCCGATTTCAAGGTGCCGCCTGTGCCCCGCCTGAGTGAAGCGAGCATCCAGGAACTCGTAGCCCATCTGGAGCACCCTGGCGGATGGTGGCGGGAGACCGCTCACCGGCTAATCTACGAACGCCAGGAGGCCTCGGCAATACCCCTTCTAAGGCGCCTCTTGCGGCAGAGCTCCCAGCCCCTGGCTCGGATGCATGCGCTCTGGTCCCTCAAAGGGCTCAAAGCCCTGAGGGATGAGGACGTGGCCCAGGGTCTCGCCGATCCTTCGCCAGGAGTTCGGACACACGCGATCGAACACGCTGAGACCAGGCTGAACCGATCGAAGCACCTCTTCGAGAAAGTTCTGGAGCTGGCAGGAGATGAGAATCCTCGGGTACGTTTTCGGGTGGCTCTAGCCCTGGGAGAGAGTAGGGACCGGCGGGTGATCGATAGCCTCGTACGAATCGCCAAGACGGACTCCGGAGATCGCTGGATCCGAAACTCGGTCCTGAGTTCCAGTGCCGAGTTTGCGGACCGTCTGTTTGGTCGACTGGTTGAACTCGAGGGATTTGCTGAGAAGCCGCTGTCGGAGGATTGGCTGGCACCGCTGGCCCGAGTAGTGGGGGGGCGCGGTGAAGCCTCGGAGCTTAATCGGCTGACGCTTGCAGCCGCCACTCACCCATCCCTGGCGAACCGAGAGGAGGCACAATTAGCGATCGTAACCTCGCTGGCTGAAGGCCTGAGTATGAACGATAAGACGCTCGTTGATTTGCCGGGTATTCCGTCGTCCGCGACTCGGATGATTCGGGGGCTTCTGGATCGGTCCCGTTCGGCGGCTACCGATGCGGCACTTCCGGAGGAGAACCGCTTGTCTGCGATCCGCCTGCTCCTTCACGGCGATTTCGATCGGGCCAAAGAACCGCTGATGGCGCTCATCGATCACCAACAACCCCAGGTCCTGCAATTGGCGGCCATCGAGGCAATGGCGAGCTACAACAATCCCGAGATTGCCTCGCTGCTGCTGGAGCCCTGGTCCCGCCACACGCCTCAGGTCCGCAACAAGGTTCTCGCATCACTTCTGTCTCGTCCGAGCTGGACCGGCACGCTGCTGAGGGAGGTCGAATCTGAAAGGATTCCGGCCAGCCAGGTCGACCCCAAGCGGCGTGAGCTGATGATGAAGCATAGCGAGGCGTCTATCCGGGAACTTGCTGTGAAACTGTTCGGATCCGACACCCCGGGTCCCAGGCAAGAGGTTCTGGCGAACTATCAAGCGACTTTGGCCCTTCCGGGACATAGGGATCGTGGAGAAACGGTTTATCGGCGCGAGTGCATCAAATGTCACCGCCTGGGGTCCACTGAGCATTTGGTTGGTCCGAATCTGATTCTGGCAGGGTACGAGGACCGCGAACCCCTTCTAACCAACATCCTGGATCCCAATCGGTTCGTCGAGCCCCAATACTCCGAGTACGTCGTAACCGACCATAAGGGCCGTCTCTTCACTGGGCTACTCCATCAGGAAACGGCGAGCAGCATCACCTTGGTAGAAGGGGAGGACGTTCAAAGCACTGTCTTGAGAAAGGACATCAAGGAGTTGCGCTCCACCGGCAAGTCCCTGATGCCGGAGGGGCTTGAAGAGAACATCTCCCATCAAGAAATGGCCGACCTGATGACGTTCATTCTCGACTACCAATACGACATCGGCGCTGAGGGCGGAGGATACGGACCAGGGGAGGAGGTCTTCGGCGAACCGCTAGAGTCTCGCCGCTGGAGGCCCCAGGGTCCTTGAATCATACGGCAAGAATCTGAGGGTCCAACGTCCAACCAGACACTGAATCCCCGGTAGAAGTCGATCCCAGACCTCAAGAAACTGCGCAAACCCGGAGGCGAACCGTCCGATCTTCGTCCATCTGAGAAGGGGACAGACTGTTCTTCGTAGTCCACCGAAGGGAGGGACTGTGAAAGCGACAAGACAAATCGAGGACGAATCGAGAAACAGTCTGTCCCCTTCTCGATCTTTTCCCCGTAGAACCCAATCCAGGACCTCGAGAAACTGCGCAAACCCGGAGGCGAACCGTCCGATCTTCGTCCATCTGAGAAGGGGATGAGAAGGGAACAGACTGCTCTTCGTAGTCCACCGAAGGGAGGGAGACAGATCTCAGGATCTTTGGAAGAAGCCCATCAGAAAGATCTGGGGGAACAGGAAAGCCTAAGCGTTAGTCTGCTCGCTGCATTCAGTGCGTTCGGTTCGAAGCCCGTTCTGATAGTATCTCAAGCTGGCTGATCCAATCTGAAATCAATTTCGCACCTCGTTCATCGACCCGGTTCGTGCTCGTCGGGGGCATCTGGTGCAGGCCGCGCCTCGTAAGTCGTCTGTAGAGGAGAGACCGATCCGGATCTCCCGGGAACACCAGTCGAGGATCAACCAGCCCCATAGTGTCATGCATGGGCCGCTCGTTGATCAGATGAGCCTTATCCATGGACGTCGTGAAACTTAACTCGATCCGGGAGTTCCCCCCCCCGCTCGCGGCATGACACATCGCGCAGTTTACCTGCAGGTAGGCCTTGGCACGCGTCTCGAGATCGGCTTCTTCATTAAAAGGGTCAGGCAAGACAGCGTACTCGGCTGGACTCTTTTCCAGCGGCTCGCGGAAGAGGCCGATGTGGCTCAGGGTCCGCAGTTGGTTGTCCATGCTACCGCCGTAGTCGTGGACACGGTTCATCTGGCGAGTGTTTAGTCCGAGGACAAACCCCGCCGCGCGCGAGTGGCAAAACATACACTCCTCTCGGCTCGGGTAGTGCCAGACCTGACTCCGCTCGCCGCCGGAAACCGCTGGGTCCTGAACGAGGTAGGTGCGGTCCCTGCCGTCGGCCTCGACCAACTCAGCATCGGTCTGCTCGTCGTTCCAGGCATAGGTGTATCCGACCCAGCGGCCGTCCTGTTTCACGACAATCCTGGTCTCAATGTAAGAGCGCGAGTAAGGGTCGCCTGCTTGGTTCTCCAGGGTGAACGATTTTACGGTCACGGCGCCGTCGTCGAAGTCCCAGGCGGCGTCTTCGTCGAACCCCACCCGAGTCTCCCCGGGCATCGCGAGAAACCTCTCCTTGCCGGCGCCGTCGGACCAGAAAGGAACGTTGACCGAGTAGGAGATGACACCGGGGGCCACCTGGTGACCCTTCACTGAAGCGAACAGCCCGGTCTGGCTCAACCGCCTTGGGAATGGCTGCTCCTCTGCTGGCGGCCGGCGCTCTAGCTCGTAGATCTCGCCGCTCTCGTAATCGACTGCATAAAACGATCCGTCGCGCCCCAACCCAAAACTTGCGATCTTGACTGACGTGTCGGCGAGTTCTTGTTGCCAGACGACCTTCTTCCTATCGTGGTCGTAGCGGAGCCCCCACACTTTGCCGTATTGGAAATCCCCATAGAGATAGGCGCCTTGCAGCTCGGGAAACCTTTCGCCTTCGTAGACATAGCCGCCGGTGATCGAGCGGCACTCCCCGTGGTGATGCTCCACGATAGGCGGGACAATTGGAGTAGGTCCTGGTTCGACGTTGGGATGAAAGGGGTGGGCTCCCTCCATCATACTCCAACCCTGGTTGCTGCCGGGGTCGACCAGCTCAATCATTTCCCACAGATCCTGCCCCACATCACCCACCCAGGGCTGACCAGTTACGGGATCGAAGCTGAACCGCCAGGGGTTGCGAAATCCGTAGGCCCAGATCTCCCCTCGAGCACCTGGCACGTCTACGAAAGGGTTGTCTTCGGGTATCGAGTAACCCCGGCCCGGGTCGGGATCATCCACGTCGAGCCGCATCATGACTGCCAGCAGGTCATCCAGGTCCTGGCCTGTCTCGTCTCCGTCGGAACTGCTGGTGCCGTCGCCGGTGGAGACATAGAGATAGCCGTCCGGACCCATCACGGCTTCGCCGCCGTTATGGCCGCCCGCCGGCCATTCGATAATGATCGTCTCCGACTCCGGCTGCAGTCGCGGGGGATCGCTGCCTCGCTCACTCTCGAATCGCGAGACGCGACTTATCTGTTCGACCTTCTCTCCGTCCTTGTCCTCTTTGTCGTCGAGCCTGGGATCTGTGGCGCTGAAGACGAATACCTGACCGTTGTCGCGGTATTGGGGATGGAACGAAAAGGCTGAGATCCTTCGTTTCATGTCCAGAAAAAGGCTCTTCTTTCCGCCAGGATCGCTACCAACGAAGCTGTAGATCTTGCCCGCATACTCGGCAACCAGGAGCCGATCCGACATCGGGTCCTGGGCAATGAAAACAGGATCCTCAAAAGTGAACCGCGGAAATACACGCCGAAGTTCATACGGTGGGGCTGGATCAGGTGATCCCGTGAGCTGCGAAGCCGTCCACTGGACACGGTCGGCCATGCCGTAAGGAGCCTCGCGCTCCAAGTCAGGATTGGTCCCGCAACTCAAGAGAAGAAGAGCATTGATTGCCGCAAATCTCGTTGATCGATTGAGAAGTCCGAGGGTTGAGTCCTTGAAAACCAGCTCCAACATAATCGGTGGTTCTCTTCGTGAGTCCTTGCTCGACCTTTTGGACGGCCTCAGTCGGGCTAGACCTTTGGCAATCATAGCAGGGAAACCCGTGACGGCACTATCACATGTCCCGAACTGACACGTCGGACTGCTGCCGTTCTGAGCTGCCCCACTCCCGTTCACGGAAAGGAATCCTCTGTCCCTTTTTCAATCAGTAGAGAACAGTCTGTCCCCTTCTCGAGTTGCCCTTCTCCTCCCGGGAAACAACAGTCTGTCCCTTTCTCTTCGAGCTCTAAGAGCGTCAGGACCGGATAACTTCTTCTCCTCGAACTGATCGTCGTAAGGCGTGGAAAAAGAGAAACGGGCGCTGACAGGGGGCGAGTGGGACCAATGGCTCGGAATGGTTGGCATGCCGCTTATCTGGGAGCCTGGAGTCTATAGATCCCGAGTGGGCTAGTTGAGCTTGCCGACGAGATCCCTGAAGGCGGCCACAGCCACTGGATCTTTAGGGGCATGCTGAAGGGCCCGGCGAAACTCGCCGAGCGCTTTTCCGTACTCCTTACGGGCTAGATAGATCCTTCCCAGGTTTAGATGAGGGAATTGTCGGGGCTCGTAGCGTTGGGCCTTCATGGCTCGAAGAAACCAGGGTTCGGCCTCGTCCAGTCGGTCGAGCTGCATCAGATAGACCCCGATGTCGTTGTAAGGGTTACCGAACTCGGGGTCCAGCACGATAGCGATATGACACTCCTCTATCGACTCTTCGAGACGCCCCTGGAAACTGTACATCCAACCCAGGAAGGTGTGGGCGTCCGCCGTCGGGTTTAACGCGATTGATTTCTTGTAACTCTCGATCGCAGCATCGATGTCACCCTCCTGATGACACCGATTTCCCTCTTCCAGCAGTAGACGGGCCTCTTCAGGCTTGGATACCATAAACCTATCTTGCCTAGCCTACCAGATTCTGTTCGTAGTGGGAGCTTCGACATCAGGGGCTCCTCCGGAACAACATCTTGTCTACGTATGCAATTACCGTCTGATCGTGTTGGTTGAGTACGGCCTTCTCGAAGGCACCCACGCCTCCTGCCTCATCCTTCGCCGACTTCCCCCGAACACACGCTCGAACTCGTACGGTATCTCCAGTGTACACGGGGAGGACAAACCGCAGCCGATCGATTCCATAGTAGGCGAGCAGGGCCCGCAGGGAGGCGGTCACCAATCCTGCCCGTTTCGCCAATCGATCCCCTTTTTGCGTCCTGCAGGTAGAGACTTCCTATACAATCAACTCCCGATACCTTTTCGATGTGTTTCGTCAGGAGCACAAACGCGATCCCCGGTAGGGAACGTCCATAAATCACGAGGTTTGACAACGACGATGTCCACAGAAAGAACGGATGTCCTGGAGGTCTTCTCCGATTACGTCTGACCCTGGTGCTACCTCTGCACCGGGCGTGTGGAAAAGCTGAGAAGCACCTTCGCGATTGAGATCGCCATCAGACACTTCCCGCTGCATCCGGGTACGCCTGACAATGGCCTTACTTTGGAAGAATTGTTCGCAGGTCGCGAAATCGATCTTCCTGCGTCCCAGGCCAAGATGTCCCGTTTGATGGCCGCAGAAGGGCTCCCCTTCGGTGAACGAAGCATGACCTATAACAGCCGACTGGCTCAAGAGCTGGGGAAGTGGGCAGAAGCGCAACCCTCGGGCGAGCAGATCCACACTGCGCTGTTTCGAGCGTATTTCGTGGACAACTTGAACCTGGCTAGGATAGAGAATCTGATCGCTGTAGCCGAGAGTCTCGGCCTTTCCCCTGATAAAGCCCAAAAGGTGCTGGAAGGGCGGTACTTCCAAGACGCAGTTGATGCGGATTGGCGTCGGTCGCGCGAACTGGGAATCACCGGAGTTCCGAGCTTCATCATGGGTGATCGTGGCTTGTTAGGAGCACAGGCGTATGAGCAATTGGCGTCATTTGTGACTGCCCACGGCGCCGTCAGGCGACCATGATGAGCCACGGCTTTCCTTCGCGCGATCGCGTCGAGAATCGCAGGTCGACTATTGACGCAGCCGTCCAGGATGTTCGCCGCGTTGGCCACCGGGCGGCTTCCGGTTCACATTCCGGCGGTTCCACCCGGCGTCTTCCAGCGAATCCCTGCCAAAGCAAAGCCTCTGTTGGCTCATTGGGTTCGCCCTTGAGGGATATCAGGTTCGAATCCCTGTCTCAGCTTTCAATATCGAGACCTTCGCCCCCGTAGACGGCGAGCCGCTCTTCGACGGTTGTCTCTTCGACACTTGCACCCTTGTAGTGGTATTGCAGTGCTCGTCTACGCATCCCCGCACGATTCGGGGCACCGGCGAGCACACCGGCGAGAAAGGGACAGACTGTTCTTCGCAGGAGAAAGGGGCACCTCGGCAAGAAAGGGGCAGACTGCTCTTCGCAGCATCGGCGAGAAAGGGACAGACTGTTCCTCGTCCCAGGACACGGACGCGCGGGACGGGGCACTCTTACTTGCCTTCATCGTGCTCGGACAGCTATTCTGGCGGGAAGAAACAATCGTCGGATCGGTACATCATTGATGCAAACCAGACCTGTTACGACTCACACGTGTATGCCCGTAGTCTCTTCCATCCTCTTCGGGGTGATTCTCGGTCTGACGAGTTCTCTATTTGCTACGGAGGAGGCTGCGAGGTCCGATCCCGAGCTGACCTCCCTGTTCCCTGTCGCAGGACAGAGAGGCACGGTAGTCGAGGCTGAGATCCGGGGACATCGGCTCGCCGGAGCCTATGGAGTGTGGCTTCGATCGGACGGCCTGAAGGCTCGCATCAAGAGAGTGGATGTGGTCGAATCGGACACCTCTCAGTATCGAAAGGAAGCGACAGGTTCTCGGGGCGAGAAGACCCAAGGGAAGCCGCCGATCTACCGGGTCGCACTCCGGATCGCAGTCGACCACGCTACTCCCAGGGGGATTTATCCCATTCGGCTCATCTCTCCTCGGGGCTTGTCGAATGGGTTGTCTTTCCGCGTGGTCGATGGGACTGTGCTTCGCGAGACACAAGCTTCTCATCAAACCGTGCAGCAGGCCCAGCCGGTTCCCCTCCCGACGACGGTTTGCGGAACAATTAGTGCTCCTGGCGAGGTCGACTACTATTCTCTGGACGCAGCCATGGGTCAAAGGATCGACTTGGAACTTGCCTTGGTTGAGGGCTTCAAATCGCAGCTGATTCTTTATCGACCAACCGGAAGCTGGTTCGACCAAAACCGGCCAACCCGGCTGCTTTTCGACGACCAGCTCTCGACCGATATCACTCCCATCGAGCCGCGGATGAGTTTCACAGTGCCTCAGACAGGCCGCTATGCATTGAGGGTTTCGTCACTGTTTGGGAAAGGCTCTCCAGATGCGTCATACCAACTCCGACTCTCCCTCCGGGAGAAGTCCATGGCCCCGAAACGGGACCTGCAAGACGAACCGGCTTCCTGGCAAGAGCGCACCTTTACGCGCAAACTCGAAAACCGCTGGATCGCCACCCTTCGCTCCAGGACCGTAGAAACGGCAGAATACTCGTCGCAAAGCGCGAAGGCGTCCCTTGCGATGATTCCCCGTTCTATTCCAGAAAACGAGCCCAACGATTCCGTCGAGCAGGCGCTGCAAATCTCGGTTCCTTCGATAGTCGAGGGCCGCATCGGGCAGCCCGCCGACATCGACAACTTCAGGTTCCAAGTAGAGGCTGGTCAAAAACTTGCGTTCGAGGTGGAGACACCCGCCGCTAGACCGCCTCATTTCAATCCGCGGTTTGGGATCGTTGATGCTCAAGACCGGGAACTCTTTTCCAATGTACACAGACGGATCTCCCTGTACAACAACAACGCCAAGCCACATGTCTACTTCAAGAGAGTAGAACCCAAGGTGATCTATACGTTCGATGCCGGTGGTGATTTCGTCCTGCAGGTTCGCGACATCACTTCGCGATACGGTAACGCTGACTATGTGTATAGGGTATTGGTGCGTCCCCAGATCGCGCACGTGGGTGGAGTTGAGCTGGACGAGTCAGATCGAATCAACTTGATTCCGGGAGAAGCCAGGAAGCTGACAATCTCTGCGTCCCACGAAGAAGGATTCAAGGGGGACGTTTCTTTCGCCATCACGGGCCTTCCTCCCGGAGTCGAAGCCTTTCCGGCGGTCCAGGTCAGCGACTCCCAGGAGCCTATGGATGTCGCGGTTTCGCCCGAAATGGTGGAACCCAAGATACAGAAATCTGCGATCATCTTGCTGGCTGAGACAGATACTCCTCCCACTCGCTTCCCGATGAATCTCCGACTCCACTTCCGACCCATCGTGGAGGGAAGGTCCGGCCCAAAAGTGCTGGTCCAGCAGATTCCGCTCATGGTCCTGAAGGACATGTCTTCTCGAGAGTAGCCCATGGTTGATTGGCGTATCATCCTTTCATCGCTGACTTTGATTCTGACGCCACTCTGGGGCCAGTTGTCCAGTCAGGATGCACCTGGAGCCCAGCCTCTCTCCCTTCGTCTGATTCCTCCTAGTGTGATGCTGCCGACAGAAGCTGCCTCGCAGCGCTTCCTTGTGCTGGGGAAGTACCCCGATGGTCTGGAGCACGACGTGACGGCCGAATGCAGGTTTTCGGTTTCGGACCCCGCAAAAGGAGAGATCGATGATTCAGGGCGGTTCTCAGGATTGGAGGAGGGCACTGTGGTGGTCAGGGCCAGACTCGGGGACCAAGAGGCCGCAGCGAGCGTCCGCGTTCCCGGGCCGGGACCAAAGCGTCCTTTCACTTTCGCCCGAGACATCGGGGCTATTCTGACCAGGCGGGGATGCAATGGCAGCGAATGTCACGGCAGCGTCACCGGTCGGGGCGGTTTCAAGCTTTCCAAGAATGCCTCCGATCCCAGGGAAGATCATAGGTGGGTGGCTAAGGGAGGAGGCTACCAGGTCCTGACAGCCGAACCGAAGGGAGAGGAGATCCCTCGGATCGACCTGAAAAATCCGGCTAAGAGTCTATTGCTGCTTAAGCCTACCATGAGTATTCCACACGGAGGAGGCGAGCGCTTCCCGCTGGGATCTCCAGACTACGCCGTTCTGCTGAACTGGATTCGGTCCGGGGCTCCTTTTGGTGAAGAAGGGGCCATCGAGGAAGCTGCGATTCGGAAAGTGGAGGTCTTTCCCAGGCAGAGCGTCCTGGACAGAAAAGGCAGCCAGCAGCTCCTGGTGTTGGCGCACTTGAAGAACGGGCGTCAGGAAGATATTTCCAGCCAGGTACTCTTTGTCTCGAGTAATCCGGATGTCGTTGAGGTGGGCGAGACGGGTCTGGTTCGTGCGGTCAAGAAGGGTGAAGCGATGGTCTGGGTGCGGACGGTCGGGCATACTGCCAACGTCGCCTTTGCGGTGATCGACCAACCGATGCCGGATTATCCGGACATTGGGAGGCGCAACGTCATCGATCATCTAGTCTTTGACAAACTCCGGCGGATCAACATCATTCCTTCGAGACTCGCGAGTGATAGCGAGTTTCTGCGGCGAGTCTGCCTGGACCTCACGGGAACACTCCCGCCCCCCCACCGGGTGCGGGAGTTCCTCTCCAGCAACGACCCGAATAAAAGGGACAGACTGATAGAAAGACTTATCGGCTCACCGGAATACGTGGACTACTGGGGCTTTCGCTTCAGCGACCTGATGCGCGTCACCCTCACCTCCGGCGGCAAAGCCAGCAAGACGAAAGCTTACGAGGACTGGGTTATTGCAAGCGTTGTGGCCAACAAGCCCTATGACCAGATAGCGATAGAGCGCGTCGCAGCTCAGGGCTACGCTGCCCCAACCAAGAACTTCTTCGTTGCCGGAGAGCCGATTGTTCCAGCGAAAATGATGGCGGAGCACATGCGGGTGTTTCTGGGCAGGAGACTCGACTGTGCCCAGTGTCACGATCACCCATATGAAAAGTGGACCCAGCAGCAGTTCTGGGGCTTGACGGCTTTCTACGGCGGCCTGAGCGAGCTGGTGGAGGGGCACATCGTTCTGGATACTCTGGGCGGTGCTCATGTGGATCAAAGGAAGGATCAGACGGTGATCCACCCTCGCACCAACCGACCGATGTTACCCACCTTTCTCGACGGCACCCGATTGCCCCAGAAGCAATGGCTGGATCCGCGCCTGCAACTGGCCCGATGGATGACTTCTCATCCCTATTTTGCAGAGGCCGCTGTGAACCGGATCTGGGGGTATTTCTTTGGACGGGGGATAGTCGATCCGGTAGACGACTTTAGAACGACAAACCCTCCCACGCATCCGAAACTGCTGGAAGAGTTGGCCCAGGAGTTTCGGGCTCGAGGATACGATTTGCAAGCCCTGATGAGGACGATCGTTCAGTCGCGGACCTATCAGCTCTCGGCCGAGCCAAACCCCACCAATAAAAAGGACCGCTTCAACTACTCTCGGGCTTGGGCTCGTCCGTTGGAAGCTGCGGTGCTGTTGGATGCCGTCTCCCGGACAACCGGTGTTGAAGAGGAGTTCCAACTCCACGACATCGTGGGCGGCGGAAAAGCCCCGCCCGGGACCAGAGCGATGCAGATGATCCCCGATTTATGTCCCTCGACGTTCATGGAGGTCTACGGACAATCGATGCGGAAGACGCCGGCCTCAGGAAATCCAGCTCCCAAGCTTCGCCAGGCCCTCCATATCTGGGCTGGGCCGGCCTATACCAGCAAGATCTCCAAGCCGGGTGGACGCTTGGAGCAACTAGTCGAAGCAGGAGTGTCGGATGAGGAGATCATCGAGGAGTTCTACCTGGCGTCCCTAACCCGATTCCCCACCACGCAGGAGCGGGCTCAGCTGGTGGCTTTCCTCGGGAAGCGCGAGGCTCGACGAAGAGAAACCCTGGAGGGTGTGGTGTGGGCGCTGATCAGTTCGCGGGAGTTTGCCTATAATCACTGAAGCCTCGACTCCCGCAATATCTGGCAACAGCATAGAGGGGTGATCGGGTCGCATGAGTATCGAGCATCGACCGCCCATCCAACGCGTTAGGCGGGCGATGGGAATTCTAATCCAGGAGCAGAGCAGATGAATCAACCTCGTTACTACCAATGTCGAGGAATCGTCTCCAGCCGACGTGACTTCTTGAGGGTTGGGACTCTGGGCTTTTTGGGAATGGGGCTCAGCGACTACCTCAGGCTGGCCAGCATTCCGGCCTTGGCTGCACCCAGCGTGACCGGGAACGGGCAAAGGGCCCAAGCCTGCATTCTTCTCTGGTTGGAGGGAGGCATTAGCCAAGTAGATAGCTGGGATCCGAAAGGGAGCACTGGCTTCAAACCAATTTCCACGAAGGTCCCTGGCATCCAGATCTCGGAGTTGCTGCCCCAGGTGGCCGGTCACATGGACAAGCTATCTATCATACGGTCCATGAGGACCAAAGAAACGAACCATCCGCAAGGGACCATTGAAACCTTGACGGGTCATCGCCCTAATCCGATAACCAAATTTCCCAGTTTTGGATCGATCGTGTCCAAGGAGTTGGGTCCCCGTCGTAACCTCCCACCCTACGTCGTGGTGCCGACACCTACCGAATTCGACTTCTTCAGCTACGAAGAAGCCTACAAGGCTTCGTTCATCGGTGGAGGCTACGATGCTATGATCCTGCCCGACCCAAGCAAACCAGATTTTTCCGTTCCAGAGCTAAGTTTCCCCAAGTCGATATCCATTGAAGCGCTTGAGGACCGCAGGACCCTTTTGGGCATCGTGGACCACCGGTTCCGCCAGCAGGAAGAGCTGAGCGAGTTTGCAGCGATGGACGACTTCCAGGAACAGGCCTTGCAGATGCTTCTCTCCGATCATGTCCGGAATGCTTTCGATCTCTCCCAGGAGTCGAAGCAAACAAAGGATCGATATGGCCGTCATCGGGTCGGGCAAAGTGTCCTCATGGCACGACGGCTGGTTGAGGCTGGCTGTCGATTTGTCACGGCGGCAGGATACAAACACGGCCAATGGGATACTCACAGCGACAATGATGAAAACTTGCGTGAGACCCTCCTCCCCATTCTGGACCAGACCCTGTCTGCATTGCTGGAGGATCTAGAGGAGAGGGGCATGCTGGAATCCACAGTCGTCATCGCCACTGGTGAGTTCGGGAGAACGCCGGGGATCAATCCAAAAAAGGGACGTGATCATTGGCCCCATTGCTGGTCTCTAGTCGTAGGAGGGGGTGGTATCAGGGGAGGGCAGATCGTGGGTGCCAGCGATGAGACTGGGGGCTACGTTGCCGAAAGACCTGTCTATATCGGGGACCTGTACGCGACCGTTTACAAGGCGATGGGAATCGACTGGACCAAGACCTACATGACTCCTGTCGGACGGCCAATCTATATCGCAAATGGCTTCAATGACGAACCGGGAGTTCCCATCAAGGAGCTCATTTAACGCGAAAAAGGACCATAGCACAGTCCATCGATTGAGCAACCCCTCCCTTTTTTCGTTGCCGCCAAAGCAGTCTGTCCCCTTCTCACCTCTTCCCCTTCTCACCTCTCCCCTTCTCACCTCTCTCGGAAAGGGACAGACTGTTTCTCAAGGTGGGGGGGATTTGATGCTTGACGGCCTCATTTCGATGGTAAACATCTCTCGGGAGCTGGGATCGACGACGGCTCGACCTACCTGCAGAGGCCAGGAACGGTGCCTATCAGAAGAAGTTGGATCTCAAGAATTGGGAGAGGTGGGACAGGTTCAAAGGGGGCGCCAGCTCAACGCGGCGCCCATGGGAAGGCATGTGAGCGCTGTTCTCGCAACGTGAACAGTCGTCCTTCAAGCTGTGGAATCGGATGTTTGCGCCTGCGGTAGAGTCCCTGTCTACGAAAGCGATCGATCGAATCGTTGACAGCGGCTCGGGAGCCGATGACGACTCCGTCCGTAAAGAAGCGAATCCGGGAACGGAAAAGACCGGGACCAAGCCCCCCTTCTTGCTCCTGGCAAGGGAGATCCGTAGGGATTGCAGCTGGATCGTCCCGAATCGCCAGCCCCCCTCGCGAATACAGACGGGCACGGTAGATCTCAAAGGAGCTGTGCTTCTGGGTGGCGGGAAATAGCTCGTGTAAAGGAGCCAGAAAGGAATCCTCTTGGCCCTTCTCGCGCCAGTGTGCGGATCCTGTCTCCCACTGTTCGGGCAGTCTCACAAGTCCAGCTCGGAGAGCATTGAGTTCGACATAGAGCAAGCATTCCTGGGTGGCGTAAAGATCCATCAACTCGGGATTCTTGAACCGGCCGCCCCATAAATGACCTCGGCGACCATACTCTCGGTTGAACCACTTGGCGTACTCTCCATTGATGTGCTGCATCAAAGCCGAGACATCGAACAGTCGCCGGTTGAAGTACAGCCATTTGCAGCGGTCCCAGTCCTTGGTCTTGCTCTTCCAACGCTTGCCGTACAGGCCAGCCGCTGCTTGGTCGAGTTGGAGGGGAGTCAGATCTCGGAACTTCTCGAAACGGACGATCAGATGGTAGTGGTTGTCCAGGACTTCGAAGCCAACCATTCGGCAGCGGTAGGCGCTGACGTAAAGGCGTATTGTTTCGGTGAGCTTTCCTCGGGCGCGCGGAGACTGAAGGGGGAAGAATCGCGGTGAGCCTGCAACGCGAGTCATCAGATGGTAGGTGGCGGCTTCTGAGCTTTTGTGACGAGCGCTTCTTGGCAATTCCTTGCCTCCAATCGAGTTTCGAGGCCTTTACAGGCACGGCTCCCTTTTAATAACGTCTGTCTCTGGAAATCTACGAAATTTTTCACCCCAACCAAATCCAGGCCATCAATCTCCCGGCGTCACCTAGAGCGGAACGAACGCAGTGCTGGGATCTCCCATCTGTCTTGTTGGCTCGTCAGCAGTAACAGTCTGTCCCCTTTTCGAAGAGGAGGAGGAGATGGGGACAGGCTGATTCCTTCGTCACTTTCGGTTCAACCGTCCTTCGAGGGAACATACTCTTTTCATCAGGCGCAGAAGGGGATAGTCTGACCAACATGAAAAGCTCCGGCTTCAGCTCTTGCCACTATATTCTCCCCGGCATTGCCCTCTGGATTCTGTGTTTTCAGGGAACTGCTGGCAGCCTCCAGGCTGAGGTCTGGAGACAGGAGGGCTTCCAGTCCTTCTCCGAGGGCACCTTCGAGGACGCCGGTGCTAACATCTACGTCTCTGCGGCTGGAAGGATCCAGCTCATCAACCGACTGGACCTGAACCAGGATGGTCACATCGACCTTTTCGTGGCGAACGGTCACGGACACACGGAGAACGAGGATGCCTACGTCTATCTCAACAATGGTGAGACCATCGACCCCCTGCAACGGATCCCTCTAGCCACAGACAGCGCAGTCGAGGGACTCGTGATCGATCTCGATCGGGATGGACACTCCGATCTGGTGGTAGTGAACTCAACGGGAGGGATCACCAACAAAACCCACAGCTACATCTACTACGGAAGCGAAGGCCGCTTCCCCGTTTCAAAACGCAAGAAGCTCAAGGCCTGGATCGGCCGGGAGGCCGTGGCTGCCGACTGGAACCGTGACGGCTGGGCAGATCTGGCGATCGCCTGCTCTAATCCGGGCAGCGAGATAGGCTCGAAAGAATCTGTCATCTATTGGAACTCACCCCACGGCTTCGACGAGAGCCGACAGACGCCCCTGCCGGGGACGGGATTGGCCATTCTGTCGGCTGATCTCAACGCGGACGGGTGGCCGGACCTAATCCTGGCGGGCGAGTCTCAAATCGCCATCTATCTAGGTATTCCAGAGGGATTAGCGCTGGAGCAACCGCTGCGACTGAACCTGAAAGCCAAACATCTGGGAGCGGCCGATCTGGACCAGGACGGTCATGCCGAGCTCCTGGCCCTCACCGATTCGGGAGTCGATGTGTTGACCGGAAGCCCCTCCGGACCTCAGCTTGGACAGCGACTCCATCTGGAAGTCGAAAACCCCTGGCAGTTGGCGGTGGCGGATCTGAACCGGGATGGATTCCCCGACCTGGCAGTCACTTCCTCCCACCGCGCAGGGAATGGCTATACCGACTCTCTCATCTTCTGGAACCACGAAGGGCGGCTCTCTGAAGCCGACCCGACTCCGCTAGCCACGGTCCACGCCCGGGGTATCAGCGCCGGAGATCTCAATAGTGACGGCTGGCCCGAGCTCCTGATAAGCAACAACCATTCCTTCAACGATTTAAACATCCAGTCTTTCATCTTCTGGAACCGGAAGGGAAAGTTCCTGCCAGCCCACAAATCGATGTTGGACACAAAGTCCGCCATGGGGAACTGCATTGGTGACGTCAACAACGACGGACATCAGGATGTGCTCCTCTTCAACTTCGAAGGTGGCCTGCGTACCGGCTACAACCCCAACTTCATCTATTGGGGAGACGGAACTCGCAATTACTCGACCCGGCGACGCAGCCAGCTCTGGGCGGGCTACACGGTGGGCACGGCGCAGGCCGATCTGAACGACGACGGACGCGTTGACCTGGTCTCGGCTGAGGCCCGCTACGCCCTAGGAAGGCCCGTGACGCTGAATGCAGTGTACGTGTGGTACGGGACGGGCAAGGGCTACACCTCGGACCGCAGAGCCATCCTCTCGGTTGAGGATCCCGAAATGGGAGCGGTCACCGCGGACTTGAACCGAGATGGATACCTGGACCTGGTGATTGGAGCGGCTGAGAAGGACGAGCAAGGGCGGGCGGGCTATGTGATTCTCTATGGCGGGCCCCAGGGCTTTTCTCCCGAGAGACGAGAGGTCATTCCCATCGGGGGACTTGCGCTGCCCCCGGTGATAGCTGATTTTAACCGGGATGGCCTCCTGGATTTGGTGGGGGGGTCTACCACCGAGGGACTGCACCTGGTCTACGGATCCGACGCCGGGTTTCACAGCAACCACCAGAAGCTCATCCCCGAGGGTCGGATCACCTACGTGGAGGCCGCCGATTTCGACTCAGACGGCTGGTTGGACCTGGCTGTTCCGGTCTTCAGCGACTACCCTCGGAACCGTGAAGGCGATCTGCGCATCTACTACAGGTCGCGCGAGGGCTTCCAGGAGAGGGTAGGAGATCCGCTGCGCCAGATGACAGCTCTGGATCCCAGCGTTGCCGACTTCAACCAGGACGGCTTCCTGGACCTGTTCGTCCCCAATTACTCGGGCAACTACAAGAGGAGCATCCCCTGCTTCCTCTATTGGGGCAGCGCCAGTGGATTCGACTACGATAGGCGACTGGACCTGCACGGCGACTCGGGCACCGCTTCCCTGGTGGCCGACTTCGACGGCGACGGCTGGGTCGATATCTTCCTGCTCAACCACAAGAGGGACGGAAACAGGGACCGCCCCGGCGATCCAATAAATCACACCACCCCTTCCTTCCTTTACTGGAACGGGGCTGAGGGTTTCTCAGAAGAAAGACGCACCGAGATCCCCACCGTGGGACCCCATGGCCAGATGATACGAGATCCCGGCAACATCTATACCCGCGAACTGGCCGAGATCTATCTGTCCCCACCCCATCGCGTCGAAGAAGGAAACCTACCCAGATCGATCCGTTGGAAGGGAGAGACTCCCCTGGGGACAACTATTGCCCTCCAGATACGCACGGCCGCGGAAGCTGAAGCCCTGGGGAGCACGGCATGGAAGGGGCCTTCGGGTCCGCAGAGCTGGTTCACTGAGCCAGGGTCCGTTACTCCCGCTTCGAAGTCCGCCCCCTGGTTTCAGTACCGGGCTCGCCTCGCCACTCCCAACGGGGGGGCCAGTCCCGTCCTGACACAGGTAGAGGTTGAGTTCCGGTAGATCAATGCTGTGAAACAAGGTAGGAATCATGAAAAGACTTCCTCTTGGCCCTCTCTACTACGAGTTCAGCCGGCACAATGAAGTGCGGTTGCGAGTCCAACCTGGAGAGCGTGTCATCGTCGAGACCGAGGATGCTTTCTCTGGCCAGATTCGTACCGACAACGATCGACGAGACCGCGGAGCGGTACCGCTAGGCAATCCCCAGAATGGGCCAATTCACATCGAAGGGGCGGAACCGGGAGACACCCTCTCGGTTCGCATCGAAGAGATTCGTCCCAGCATCGGCCAGTGCGCCACCCGCACCAGTGATCCCAAGCAACTCAGTGAATGGCTGGGCATCGACTGCCCGCACGGCACTCACATTTGCCCCATCCGTGAGGCCAAGATCTATTGGAGTGACGAAATTACGATTCCATATAGCCCTATGCTCGGCTGCATTGGTGTGGCTCCTGACATGGGAGTTCCCACTACGGGTCCCGCCGGTGTACACGGGGGCAATATGGACATCATCGAAACCTGCCCCGGCAACACCGTGTATTTGCCAGTTCTCGTGCCAGGCGCCTACTTGTACCTCGGTGATACCCACGCCGCAATGGGGCATGGAGAGCTCTCTGCCAGCGGTCTTGAGATGCCATCGGAAACCACTATCACGGTCGATTTGATGAAAGGAAAGACCGTTCCAAGCCCTCACATCGAGTCCGCAGAGGAGATCATGACAGTAGCTAGCGGCTGTCCCATGGAGCGCTCCACGGCTCAGGCCTACGCCTGGCTAATACTCTGGATGGAAGAGGAATACGGCTGGGACCGCTGGCGCGCCTACGACCTGCTCACGCACGTCGGCGAGATCTCGGTCGGCTACTACGCGATAGGCACGGTTGCTGCCAAGGTTGCGAAACGCTATCTCTCTAGGGCCTGAGCCCGATCTTATCCAACTAGACCAGGCTGTTTTCGGCGAGGCCGGAAAACGGTCCGAGAAAGGGACAGACTGTTCTTCGCAAAAGAAGGGATCCGAGAAGGGGACAGATCCGAGAAGGGGACAGATCCGAGAAGGGGACAGACTGTTTTTGGCAGGGCAGGGACAAGGGTCCGAGAAAGGTACACGCTGCTCTTGGCGGGAAGGATGACTCTCTGGGCGTGCCGGCAGGTGCGAGTGGGCCACATTCCATTGAGGGAATGCTCTAGCAAGTAACTGCTTATTGTTTACCTTTCACTACAGAGTTTCAGACGAGTCCCTGCCCCGCTTGGACCTGCGGCACTAATCACTGGTTGAGCTTGAGAATCCACTCCGCCGCCTGCTGGTGCGACCCGGCTGGGTGAGCATGTCCACCTGGCTCCGGTAGCACATGGAGCTCCACACCCGTCCTCAAATCCCTCTCGGCTGCAACCTTCCAGACTGCTTGTGCCAATTGGATGGCAGCACCGGTTCCCACCCGGGCATCCCGATCCCCCATGAGCACCCAGATCGACCGGTCCGCGAGCTTCTCTGCTTGCTTGTTCAAGGCCAAGGCACGAACGGCTGGGTGCATCTGCATCCCTGCGAACTCCAGCAAAGCAGCCAGGTCCGTAACTGGGACAACCACGGCCCCACCTCGTATCCGGGAATCATGGGCAACGTAGTGCAGGGCCAGGAAGCCGCCTGAGGAACTGCCACCAACCACCACTTTCTTGGGATCGGTGTAGCCCTCCTCGACCAGGATCCGGTAGCGACGCTGATAGTACGGATCGGACAGACGGTCTACCGTCCCGGGATCGAAGACGATCATCGTCGGTGCGGGAAACACAGGGTCCTTCGACCACAGACCAAAGCGAATGCCGTCTTTCGTCTCGGAGATCGTTGTTGGCTCCGACTGCTCGGAGGCAATCAGCGACCAAGAACCTGCGAACAGTGACAGAAGGGCAACAGAAATGGTTTTCATTGATTTCCCCTTGCCTGACCTAGCGGTTGGATCTAAGGAGCGAAAGCAGGCCACGCATTGCGAGCTGGCATTCCCAGCAGGTCGACGGACTTTTAGATGGCGTCAGGTTCTTATTCTGAAAACTCGATCTTCACATAGTCGAACATAACCAAACCTCTTGGGAGGCAGTCTCGATCGACGGGATAGTCCTCCCCCGCCCTGGGTATATGGAGATCAGGCACATCTTCGCAGAGGGGAACCACGTCCAAGGGAAACCAGGTAAAGATGATGTCGACGTTCACATCCTCCAGCACCTGGACGATGTCGTCGCAACCATATTGGTGGGTGGCATCATGACGGGACCCCAGGCAGGTCCACTGCGCTGGATCTGGCACGAGTGTGATGGTCTGTTCGCTCCAGTCCCGGGTGACCTTGAAGGGCTGTCCGCTCAGGACCATGTTGGCCGTCGTCTTTTCCGTCTCAGCCTGGGCCAACAGAAGAAGCTGTGCCCCCCGAGTTTCCACCTCGCCCCGAATCCGGACGCTGAGCCGAGCGTTGGTCAAGCGGGTACTGAAGCCCTGCTCTACAAAGGAGTTGTGGGTGTAGGGGACACGCTCCAGGACTCGGGGATTCTGGTACATGCGACCGTCGGTGAAGAGCCACATCACCAGGTGAAGATACCCGGCACCGGGAGGTGCGTGGTTGGGATCAAGAAACCAGGGGCTGTAACAATAGGCGACCCCGTCCCAGACTGGCAGCGCCGAGATTCGATTCGCATACCACCCTCCATCGCCCTGGTCGAACTCCTCCAAGTAGACTCGATTGTCCCCACCTTGACTCTGACTGCACGCAGCCAGGAGAACTAGCCCGGATTTCTCAAGGACAAGAAAAAGCAGTCAGCTCAATGTGGTATAAAGTCTTTGTTAACAGTTACTTAATAACCACAAGGAGCTGACTACTATGAGGACAGAGTGTATCGCTTCCAAGCTGGAGTTTCAAGGGCTGGAGGGGCGCCGAGTCGAGGCAGAATTCAACGGGGGACAGATCACCTCAGACGCCGGAGGGTTGCTGTTACGGGAGGTGGAGAGCCGCTATGGGTTCATTCGCGGCTTGGCCGCCTGCTTTGGGGATCGGCGGGATCCTCGCTTCACCGAGTTCAGTGTCGAGGAGCTGGTGGGACAGCGCATTTACGGACTGGCGCTGGGCTATGAGGATGTCAACGATCATGAGGAGCTGCGGGCGGATCCGCTGATGGCGGTGCTGGTGGGCAAGGAAGATCCCTTGGGGAGGGATCGGCGGTCGGAAGCGGATCGGGGCAAGGCGTGTGCGGGCAAGAGCACCCTCAATCGTTTGGAGCTGTCCTCGGTGAGGCAGGATAAATATCGCAAGACGCCGGTGGATGAAGCCGCAGTCGAAGCGTTTCTGGTGGAGCAGTTCATTCGGGTGCGAGGCGGCAAACCGAAGGAGCTGGTGTTGGACCTGGATGCGACGGATGATCCGCTGCACGGAGAGCAGGAGGGTCGTTTCTACCATGGATATTACCGGTGTTACTGCTACCTGCCGCTGTATGTGTTTTGTGAGGGGTATGTGCTGGGGGCCAGGCTGCGGGTGTCGAATCTGGATGGGTCCGAAGGAGCGGTCCAGGAGATGGAGCGGATCGTGGGACCACTGCGGGCGAAGTGGCCGAAGGTCCGCATTACCCTGCGGGCGGACAGCAGCTTTGCGCGTGAAGGGTTGATGAAGTGGTGTGAGGAGCATCGAGTGGATTACGTCTTTGGGCTGGCTCGAAACAAGCGATTGGAGCGGGCCCTGGAGTCCGAGCTAGAACAGGCCCAGGCGCTTCAGCAAGCGAGCGGCAACAGCGCTCGAGTCTATAAGGACTTTCCTTACCAGACGCAGGAGAGCTGGAGTCGAGAGCGGCGAGTAGTGGGCAAGGCCGAGTACACGGGCAAGGGATCCAATCCCCGCTTTGTCGTGACCTCGCTGGGAGCGAGGCGGTGGCCCGCCCCAAAGCTGTACGAGCAGCTGTACTGCGCGCGAGGGGAGGCGGAGAATCGGATCAAGGAACAGCAGCTGGAGCTGTTTGCCGATCGGACCTCGACGCACCACATGAAGAGCAATCAGCTGCGCCTCTGGTTTTCCTCGGTGGCTTACAATCTGCTGCACACGCTCAGGTGCGTCGCTTTGAAGGGGACCCAGTGGGCCAAGGCGCAATGCCAGACGATTCGCCTCAAACTGTTGAAGATTGGGGGGCAGATTCGGGTCAGTGCCCGGCGGGTGAGTCTGTCCTTGAGCGAGGGTTATCCTTACCAACAGCTCTATGCCCAAGCCTTGACCCAGCTTCAACAGCTCGGTTAAGCCTAGTTGAGCCTAAGAAAATCCAAAATCCCAGCCCTCTGCCACTGAGGCGCCTGAGTTGTGTCTGAAAAACCGGGTTTCCGCTCTGGAGACAAGCCTCACGACGACTGTCGCACTCCGCACCGCCCTCACCTGTGACTTTGACCCAGACCGGCGTCAAGAAATCGACTAAAATCGCCCTTTCGGCTTTCTCCATGAGAAATCCGGGCTAGAGCTGCCATCAAGATCGCTATTCTCACTAGACTTCTCCCGAATCTTGGCACACCCTGGGAAACTGGAATCTGTAACTATACCGTCCAGCGACCGTCGACGGAAACGCATCGAAAAGAAACGTCAATTTTCGAGCGGATTGCCTCGGACCAGATCTGCAAATCTCGCTTGCTATTCGTGGGCCAATCCCTCGAGCTGGGGCTCGAGCAGACCCTTCTTCCTGGAGGCCGAAACCCGGTCTGGCGAATCACTCCACCCAGAAGGAAAAGAGCCGAGCGTTGTACAGGCGAAAACGGAACCGGATGGACTCTCCGTGGAAGGAGCTCAGATCCTGCTTGCCTCGCCACTTTGCCTCCACCCGCAGCTGGTCCCCACGAATCGGGCTGGACTCATCCCGGCTCCAGCCTTCGAGCACCTCGCGCCCCCTCTGGTCGATCAGCTCGATCCTTACCTCGCCGTCGCTGGCGTCGGCGTTCAGGAAGAGCCGGTCACCGTCGAAGCGGATGGCGCGGGTCTCGACAAACCCTCCCTTTTCATCCGAACCGAAGGAGGCGAAGCGGTCCCGCTTGAGCTTGGCCAGATGCACGCCTGAACGGTAGGGATCCTTGGTCTCGAAGCGGTGATTGGCGCCCGTGTAATAGAACCAGAGCTCGTCTCCATGGATCTGCGGACGTGACCCTGCCCATATCTGTCCTGTGTCGATGGCGCCGCCACCGATCTCCGAGACCGGTATGAAGGACTCCCGATTGCCCTCCTTGATCCAGTTCCTCAAGTCGCGGCTGGTGGCGAGCTTTACCGAGTTCACCCCCTCCTGATTCCGGTTGGGCGCGTGACCGCTGCTCTCAAAGTGGTTGGGTAGGCCGATGTAGATTCCCTCGTAGGGGAAAACAGGCATGTTGTAGATCTCGGTGTTGTAGTGCCCGGGTTGGTTGATGGTCATCGTGCGGAGCCGCGGGTTGGCCAGATGCTCTCGCACTCGCTCTTCTCCCAGGAGCTGGTCGTAGGCATCGGCATGAAAAATCAATTGGGTGCGGCTCTTTTAGAACAGGCGATTCTGGTGCCGTCGAACGCAAGATGGACCTCTCTTACTATGGGAGCGGCGAAGGCATTTTGGGGTTGGGTAGTTGGGTGGGGCAGAACAATCTGACACGGAAGACCGACCGATTGGACTTCTGGATCTTCTTACTTCACCCGCTTCAGGTGAGAGCGCGTGGGGCCGCGCACAGGGACCAGCTCGCCGTCCGCGTAGCGCGCGGCATGGTTTCTGAGCGACTCCTGCCGCTCGTGAAAGCGCCAATAGGCGTCGAAGTCTCCGCTGGCCTGCAGCGCACGCAGGCGTAAGACCGCCTCAGCCCCCGCCAGAGACCAGCGCGCCCCGGTCACCTCCATCCGATCTTTGACCAGGTAACGGCAGGCCCCCTCGATGACACCGGTGGCAATCGGGAACCCCCTCGCCAGATAGGTGTCATACTTCAGATACTCCGCATTTTTGAGCAGATAGTTGGCGCAGCGATCCACCGCTTCGCGCGCCTTGCCCGCCAGGCCCCGACGGGTCGCACTGCGACGGATTCCGCCCGCCACATAGCCACTGCGCCCGCGCAGAATACTCAGTAGGTGCTCGCCCACCCAGCCCTCCAGCTTCGGGTTGACTTCCCCGTGCAGAGCCATGCCGGCCTTCCACACGTACTCGCTCACGTGGATGAAGTCCAGCACGATCGTGGGCGCCGCCCTGGCGGATCGGTGCAAACACCGCAGCAGCGTCTTCAGCTGACTCCGATGGCCGTCGACCAGCACCACCCAACTCTTGCGCCCCGTGGGATCCCGCGAGCGGGCTTCTCCGAGGGCTTGCTCGATGACCTCTTCGGGACGCTTCTCCAAGCTCGCCCACAGCCGTTTGTGCTGGGGCCGCGGTCGCTTCCCTTCCTCCCGCTGCGGCTGCGGGGCCAGGACCCGCATCACCTCCTCCGGCCGCCGCACCTGAGGCGCGAGGGTGTACACCGCCGCGACCGTTGCCATCCGCTTGGCGTGGCGCTTTTCGCCCTTGCTCAACCGCTTCTGCAACTTGTGCTCGCTCGCTTCCGCCCGCTGCCGCGTCGCCTCCCGCAGATCCTCACGACGCAGCACCACTCCTTTGCCGTCCACCGAGATCGCCAAGATCGACCCCGACTCGCTCGGAGCCAACGCTCCCGCTTGTCGCTCCTGATAGAAGGCATCGAAGTCCTGGGCGGCACGGCCCACTAGCTCCTCCACCTGACGCTTGCCCACCTGCGCCCCCGTGGTTTTCGACAGCGCCTCCACGACTTTGTCGAACGACCCCTCGGCGGCTTCCTCCGCCGCCCGCCGCCGCACCTGGTGCGAGTACAACTCCGGCGGGAGGTTCAGATCCGCATCCAGTGGGTGCAGGCTCTGGAGCCCCTCTCCCCCGTAGCCGAGCCGCTCCACCCGAACCTCTCCAAAGACCGTTTCCAGCCCCCGTTGCTGCCGCCGGCGCTGTTGCCGCACCTGCCCTTCCGAATCCCGCACCGCAGCGGCCGCTTCACCCGGAGCCCGCAGCTCCAGGTGCGCCTGGTAGAACCGTCGCAGCAGCTCCCGCCCCTGCTGCTCCAGCTCTCGCTCCAACTCGCTGTGCGTCTTCCTATGGGCCTCGTCGGACATCAGAAAGGCCTCCATCTGGGCAAACTGCTCCCGCGCCGCCGCGAACTCATCCTCGGGCTGTAACTGGGCGGCTACCGCTCGCAACTTCTAGCCCTCCCGCAAGCGTCGGGCCGCCTCCGCCACCAGCGGATACACCAGCACCCGTTTCGGCGCTGCCGCCTCGCTCCGCGCCAGCCGATCCTCTCGCTTCCCGCCCCGCGTGCTCCCCAGCTCGATCCAGTTCGCCCCCCGATAGCAGCTGCCCCGGTAGCGCTCCGGATCCACCAACGTCTCCACCAAAAACACCTCGACCCCGTAGCTCCGGGGCCAGTCCAGCGCCAGCTGCCGCACGGCCCGCGATAAGATCCGGCTCGCCAGGTTCTTGACCTGGACCCAGGGCAACACTAAATAGCGACTGTTCGAGACCACGTGCACCAGCTGGCGCGTCCGCGCCTCCGCCTCCCATCCGATCCAGCGGTCGCGCGCCGCAATCCGCCAGGCCGCGCTCGAAAACTGCACGCAGGCCACCACCCGCCCCGCCGGCTCCGAGGCGTAGACCAGGTAGCGCAGATGCGCCCCGAACGGCACCCGGTGGCCTAGATAGTGGTAGCGCCCCACCAGCTCCCGGAACAGCCCTCGTTGCTCCGGCGTCCGAACCGGCTGCAGCTGAATCTCGCCCAGGTCCCGGGCCGTGCCCACCAGCCGGGGACCCGGCTCTCCCCGCGCCGTCACCGGTACCCCGGTCGCTTTCCCCGGCGGCCGCCCCAGCCGCTTGGGGGGCAACACCAGCCCCCCCTGGCTCTCCAGCTTCTCCAGAAACTCCCGGCACTCCCGCGCTTTCAGCGACCCCGTGCGGCGCTTCCACCCCAGCAACTCGCACACGGTGGCGGCCAGTTCCATCCGGCTCAGACCCCCACACGTCCCCACGATCTCCCGGATCAGGGCCTGCTCCGCTTTGCCCACCTCATGACCTAGGAATCGCGGCGCTTTGCTCTCCACACCCTCTGCCACAAACCTACGCTAGCAAACCGACGCACAAATGTCCAGTGCTTTTTTCCCTCTTTCAATTTTTCATCGCACCGGGATTCCACCGACTCACAGCGGGCAGAGTCTCAGGCCCGGCCCGGCGGCTATCCGAGCGCACCGCAATCCGACGCGTTTTAGCCGACTTATGCCCTTCGCCAAGCCTTATCTCGCCCAAAAGCGCCACTCGCTACGATTCGGACCCGGCTAACCTATTGTCAATAAAGGATAATGGTTCGCTCTAAAAGAGCCGCACCCAAATCAATTCGGGATCCGTCCATTTCTCGAAATCCGTGCTTAGCGAAAGATAGACTGAGCGACCGAAGGGTCCCCGGTGTTTGACGGTGGCGATGAACTGCTGCCTCACCTCGTCGTATGTCAGATGGGACTCGTCCTGACTCGGTATGGGGAGGACATCCAAATTTGGTGAAGACGTACCCATCGGCCGAAATTACCGGTTTGCGGTCGCTGGTGCCGATGAGGCCCTTGTAGCGCCGCTCCGGGGCGGCGTCAGGATCCAGCAGGGCGTGCTGGATGAAAGCCTCTGGATCGCCTTGGACCACTACTAAATTGTTCGCAGTCGAGCCCTCGTATTCCCGCTTGCCCAGGATGGGCTTCTCCCACTCGAGTCCATCCCGGGAGCGTGCATATGCTGTCTTGTGCGCAGTAAAGTACCAAAGCTTCCAGACCTTCTCGTCAGGGTCCCAGCAGGGGGCGCTCCGGATCTGTAGCACCTTCTGGGTAGCGGGATTCCAGTAGGGACCCGGCCCCTGTTCCCAGGGTTTGTCGGCGAAAATTACCGGATTCCCTTCGTATTTCACCGGTTGATTGATCCGGCGCTCCACATGATAGAGAGCCCCGATCAGGTAGTCGTCCAGCAGAAGCTGGTGCTGGCCAGTCGCGAGTCGAACGTAAAGCGGAGGCTTCGCTCCCTAGCAGGGTTGACTAAACCAAACGACCAGCAGGATCAGACCTGCAAAATTGAGCGGCTTCTTGAACATTCTTCACTTGCTCCCTTGATGTTTTGTGGGTCGACGAAAGCGAATTATAACCTCAACAGGAGGACTGATCTCCCCGTGGGCATGGCGGCTACGATAGACTCCCCTTCTCTTCTCTCCCCAGAATCCTCGGCGAGTGCCAAAGACCGGGCTCGTCTTTACCGCTACAGGACCGAGAAACACGCCTCCTGCCATGGCGGATGATTGCGTTGTCCAAACTCATGAGTCAAGCGAGAAGGCTCCATGGCGCCTGCCTCGCGTCACCGTTCTTACGGCTGTGCCTGAACGTTGATACCCACGCAAAAAGAAACAGGCTGTCCCTTTCTCAGACGCCCTTTCTCAGACGGAAAGCAGCAGTCTGTCCCTTTTCCTGGAGATGGGCAAAGAAAGGGACAGACTGCTTTTCTTTCCCGGGGTAACTTCCTCTGGGTAACAGTCTGTCCCTTTCTGTTAGTCTTTGGGCTGATGATGTTCTTGACTAGCAGTCTGTCCCTTTCTCGTTGTTTGTCCCTTTCTCGTCGTTCCTTTCTCGTCGCTCAGGAGGAGACATGAAACATGTTTCGTTTCGGCATTGGGTGGGTCTGGCGATTGTCTGGAGCCTGAGCCTGCAGAGTGGACTCGCTGAGCCTACCATCCTGTATGCGCACCGAATGTTGGACGTGGTGACTGGGGAGATGCTGGCAAACCCGGTCCTGGTGATCGAGGGGGACCAGATTACTGCCGTCAATCCAGAGACGGTTCCCGCAATGGCCAAGAGCCTGAACTGGGAAGATGTGACACTGCTTCCCGGGTTGATCGACACGCACACCCACCTGACCAGCGGCCGGGACGGGGACTGGGTACACCGCGCGGTCAAGGAGGGTCCCGCCGATCGCGCTCTGGTGGGCGTCCGGAGTGCCTGGAGAACTCTGATGGCGGGCTTCACGACGGTGCGGGACCTGGGCACGCGGGGCTTCGCCGATGTTGCCCTCATGAGGGCGATCGACTCAGGAGTCCTCGCCGGACCACGCATCGTTCCCTCCGGACATCCTCTGGGGATCACCGGAGGACATTGCGATATCACGGGCTATCGTCCAGGGCTTCTAGAGCTTGGACCTAGAGAAGGCGTTGCCGACGGAGTCGACCAGGTGATTCAAGCTGTGCGCTATCAGATCAAGCACGGCGCCAAGGTGATCAAGACCTGCGCCACCGCCGGCGTCTTCTCCTTCGAGGGACCGGTGGGAGCTCAACAGTACTCGGATGACGAATTGAAAGCGATGGTGGAGGAGGCCGCCCGACATGGAATCAAAGTCGCAGCCCATGCCCACGGAACCGAGGGAATCCTGGCTGCTACCAGGGCCGGTGTGGCATCCATCGAACATGGCTCGATCCTGACCGACGAAGCCATCCAACTGATGAAGTCCAAAGGAACCTATCTGGTACCCACCGCGTATCTGGTTGATGTCATCAAGACAGAAGAGCTCCCACCACCTATTCGGGCCAAGTCCGAGTATCTGAAACCCCTGGCCCGCAAGAGCCTGGAGCGGGCTATCCAGGCCGGAGTGAAGATCGCCTTCGGCACCGATGCGGCGGTCTTTCCCCACGGCGACAACGCCCACGAGTTCGGGACTCTGGTCAACCGGGGGATGTCAGAGTTGGAAGCCCTCAGAACCGCTACCCTGTACGCCTCCGATCTTCTGGGGATGTCCGACCGGGGAGTCCTGGAGACGGGTCGTCTGGCCGACCTGGTGGCGGTGCCCGGGAATCCCTTGAAGGACATCCGGGTCATGGAACGGGTCAGCCATGTGATGAAGGGGGGCGAGGTCGTGAAAGATCTGTGGGGACCCAGGCCATTCGGAGAATCCGTTGGGCCAGCCGTGCCCCGCGTGGTCCTCATCGGTGACTCCATCCGAATGGGCTACCAGGCGGTGGTCAAGAAGGCTCTGGAAGGACAAGCCCGGATCTGGGCACCCCAGGACAACTGTCGTTATGCCGCCTATACGCTCGAGCACCTGGATGAGTGGATCAGCTCGCGGCGGCCCGATGTGGTCCACCTGAACGTAGGTCTCCACGACATGTACCTGAAGGAGGAGACGGGGGAACCCAGAACCTCCCTCGAAGACTACCGAAAGAACTTGAGGAAGATCCTCGAGCGCATCGCGAAGGAGACCTCAGCCACCCTCATCCTTGCACTGACGACGCCCGTCCATGAGAGCTGGCAAGAGGTTTCCAAGGGTTACGGCCGCGTGGTCCGGAGGGACTCCGATGTGGAGCGCTATAATCGGGTGGCACGAGAGCTGGCAAAGGAGTTCTCCCTACCCGTCAACGACTTGTACCGAGTCGTCAGCGCGGTGGGAAAGGAAGAACTCATGACCAGGGATGGGGTGCACTTCAATCCCAAGGGCAACGATCGGCTGGGGAACGCCGTTGCAGGACACATTCGAAAGGCCCTGGAAAGACCTTCAGCGCCCTGACCAGCGGCGAGCGGGACCGCTCAGGCTTGCTCCCGGTCTTATTGCTGGCCAGGGGAGACGTAAAGCGCATAAAGGCGAATGGCGCTGACTTCCCTCCCCTGCAAGGTCACCCGGACCTTGAATGGTTGCTTCGGAGGTTGGATCTGACTTCCGCCTGACCACTTCACCGGCACCCGGAGACCGGACTGTCCCACCACGGCCGAGGCCTCGCCCGAATAGTCGGGGAGAGGTCGCTCCAGATGATCCACCAGCTCCAACTTGAGACTCGAGTGAGGTCCCAGGCCCTCGGCGTTGACCCAGAGGCTGGCCGCTGTCTGCAGCTCCAGGTCAGAAAGTAACCAGGATTCCCTTCTCGTCCGGATCGCGGACCGACAGCGAGCCGAAGCGGTCCCGTGCCAGTAGCAGCAGACCAACTCCCCCATCGCGTTTCCAGGGACGGCCGGTGCGAGTTCCCATCCGCTGATCCATCTGGCCGTACCAGATGTAGGTCATGTCCCCGACGTTTTCGAACCCCTGTCCCTGGGCAAGGCCACCGTAGTCCCAATCCCGCCCGTCCTCACCAATCTCCGCGAAAATGAAGTCGGGGATGGGCTCGCGGAAGTGAAGGCCGTCGTTGCTGACCAGGAATCCCAGGGGATGAACCACCCCCGTCCAGTCCTTGGCTCCATGCCAGAACCCGGTGATGCCGATGAGCACATTGCCTCGGTTCCAGACGCTGGCGCCTTCGTGGGTCTGCTCGTTGGCAAGCGGTCTGTCCAGAGAGGCCGGCCGCTGGAACTGACCTTCCCGGGCGAAGCCCATGGTCTGGGATCGGGACCAGTGGATGAGGTCGGGAGAGCGGAAGATCTCGATGTGCCTCCCATAGGGCTCCACGGCGGGACTTCCCAGACCCTGTCCCGACAGATAGTACATGCCTTGCCAGCGGTAGAGCCCGGCACCCTCCACGTCGGTCACCAGGTGGATGTCGGCAGAGATGATCTTGCCCCCTCCGGAGACCAGTTCGTCCGCCACCCGCCAGCGCAGACCGTCGGCACTGTAGAGGGGAAGGTTGACGGCTCGGGTGCCCCAGCCTTCCGGACTGGCATCCTGCACGTGGGGCACCGCGTACTCCCCGTACTTTCTCAGCAGGACCACTGCCTTGAAGCGGCGGCTGGGGTCGGGGTCCTCCGGTTCGTGGAGCACCAGGATATGGTAGCCGCGGAAGCCTTCGGGCATCAGCAGCAGGTTGTTGTTCCGGTTGCCCCGAAACTCGACCAGCCCCAGGTCGGGTTTCTCCCAATGGATCCCGTCCTGGCTCTCGGCGTAAAGAAATCGCCAGCCCCGGAAGTCGATACCACCCCCCAATTCGGGCGTGCTGAACCCCTCCCGCGAGGCCCCCACGTACCACATCTTGAACTTGCCCTGGTGGCGAATCACGGTTCCGTAGTAGCGCTGCTGCCACTCATCAGGATCGCCCGGCTCCCCTAGGGGCAGAACGGGGTTGTCGGCATGCTTTCGAGGCTGGTGCATGCTCAGATAGAGGTTGTAGGTAAAGGGGAAGGAGACGTCATCGAAGGCGAAGAGAGTAGCTTCCTCTTTCCCGATCGGAAGAGTTGGTGTTACGCTCTGGCTGCCGGCCTCGATCGGACCGCAGGGGAAAACGACCAGAAGCATCGCTACCAGGGTGCCGTGAGTTCCCATCTTGAGAACGGATCTGAAAGCCGTGTATAGATTCATACCCCTGTTTATACTCCCTGCTTCTTCCCCCTGTCTACGACAGGTGGACCCACCGGAAGGAGAACGAAATGTCTCTCACTTCAGTGCAATCCAAGCGGTTCCTCGTCTCCAGCAAATTCCTGGCTGTTGCTGTCCTCATGACCGCGGTCCAGACACTGGGTAGGGCTGAAGCAGGGGAACACTGGCTCAAGCTGCACCACAAGGACTACTTCCACCAAATCCTGGAGTTCGACTGGCCCCAGCAGGCTGAGAGCTCGGATATCCTTTCTGCCCATATAACCGTGACCCAGCCCTATGAGTTCCGCCACCGGCTCACTGCCCGGGCTCAACGCAATGGTTCCAAGGGGACCGTGGAGATCCACTTCCCGCTTATTGATGACGGCCGTTATGCACCCTCGAAACCGGGCTCTTCGAGGCAACTCTGGGATCTGGGCCGATATCGGTTCGACGTCGAGGTGAGGGATGGAGACTCCCCCCTGGGTCAGCGCAGGCTCGAGGTTGACCCCAACACGTTCATCAGGAAAATGAACGGCAAACGCCTAGCCCAGGTTGACTCCTTGCGACAATTCATCGAGTGCACTCCTGAACGCCCTGCCTACATTGACCATGACGAAATCGGGTTCACTATTCGGACGATCCCGGGACGTGTCGACTCCTGCTCGGTAGAGATCGACGTTCTGGGTCCGGACCAAAATCGGGTGGCTGGTCCTGTCAGTCTGAACCTGACGCCAAAAACCCAGCGTCATGCCTTCGACGGAAGCGGCTGGCCCCGCGGTGAGTATTGGCTTCGGGCCCGAGTCACCACCTCGGGCAAGGCCGTCGGTCCCTTCCTGGTCCGCCAGTTCTGGAAGGAAATCTCGACCGAGAGTCGGAAGCCTCGGGTCCCGCTGCGTCCAGGACACACCCCCCAGTACCTGGTTGACGATTGGATCTTTGCTGCTTCCGTCGGGCTCCGACACCGTCCCGATTCGTTGGAACGACTCTCCGATGGTCCGGTGGTGAAGATCGATCGGCCCTGGGAAGAAGGCTCCTACATCGTCAAGGTCGGTTCGTTAAGCTGGGACGAGCGATCATCGCTCTATCGGATCACCTACCTTGCGGGAGTGCTCCCCGCCGACCCCATTTTCAACCGTGTGGCGGGATCGAGCTCTCGACCCCGCTACCTCTGCCTGACAGTGTCTCGCGACGGAGTGCACTGGGAGAAGCCTGAACTCGGACGGGTGGAATTCCAGGGCTCAAAGCAGAACAACATCCTCCGAGACTTGGCCGAGGAAGACTTTCTGAGGTCGGGCGAGTTCGACAGTTATCCCTATCCCACCAAGGAGCGGCCTATTCCGCAGAAGTATCGATTCAGAATGTACGATCGCCGCACCGATGGATCTGTGAACATGGACAACTTCGTGCTCCGATTCTTCTCCTCCCGAAACATCGAGCCGGGTACTCAACACGCGGGCAATTTTCGGCCCCAGCCGGAGGAGTTCTGGGGCTTCGAGCGCCGGGGCGACCTCTTCCTGGCCCTGACCCCGAATCCCATTCTGCACGCTGGCTCCGGTATGGGTCTTTTGCGCACCACCGAGCGCGCATCCACCTATCCCTTCGAAGGTGAACCCATGGCGTTTTCCCAATCCGGTCGGTCCACCTTCACCTACTACGATAGGAAGAACAAATCCTTCTATTACTACCTCCGGCCTGACTACCCACCCTATCCTCCCCACGGAGTGTCCTACGAGTATTTCAGCCGCAGTGCGCGGCGAGTGCGTGCGGTAATGTGGACCCGGGATGGCTTCAGCTGGCAGCGCCGGCACATGATCTCACCCGACGAGCACGACCCGCTGGGGACCACTTTCTATGGTTTTGGCTATCTGAGCCCAGCCGGCCACACCGAGAGCGACACCGACGGCCAGCTCTATCTGGGAGCGGTCCTTCACTACAATCTGGTAGAGCAAAAGCAAAGACAGGAACTGGTCTGGAGCCGGGACCGGGTTCACTGGCACCGCTTCGGAGCCGACCGAGTTCCACTGCTCGCGAATGGTCCAGCCGGAAGCCCCGACACCGGTTTCGTGAGCGGCATGTCTACCTTCTATCCAGTCTCCAACTCGAAGGGACAGGAGGAATGGTGGTTTCCCTATCTGGGCGGAAGTGCCCGCTACATGTTGGCGGCTTCGAAAGATACGACGCGCATGAGGCGCAAGTCCTTGGACGAACTGGGTCTGGACTATTTCAAGAAGAACTACCCCCAGTACGAGTTGGCCCCTTTCTTCAGCAGTTGGAAGGATTTTTTTGAAGAATCAAAGGCCTCGACCTGGGTCCCCGCGCTAGCCCGATGCAAGGCCGGCAGGCTGGCCCACGTAGAGCCCGTCGATGAGCAGGGAGAGTTTACGACCCATCCCCTGGTGCTGGAGGGTAGTCGGCTCCTGCTCAACGCTCGCACCCTGGAGGGAGGGAGCATCCGGGTGGAACTACAGGACTCCGAAGGCAATGTCTTCCCTGGCCTGAGCCTTGCAGATGGCATTCCCTTTTCCGGGGACGAGGTGGGGGCGGAGTTCAGGTGGAGGGAGTCAGGCCTGGAAGAGACCTTTCGCAGGGTAGTGCGATTACGCGTCGTGCTCGACAAAGCACATCTGTACTCTCTTCAAATAGCTCAATGAGGGCTCTATCTCCAATCCATGGCTCAACATCAGTGTCAGAGCCCTCGATAGGGCCAGGCTGGAGGGTCGTGACTGAGCGCTCTCTTCCATTTGTCGGCCGCGCGGTCGAGTGCCGGTCTGGCATCGAGAAATCCGAACACACATAGCTGTACCGCCTCCCAGAGGGCGAAAAGGAGCTCGTAGCATTGTGGATGCAAGCGAGCCTTGAGAAAGGGACAGACTGCTTCCCTGTGCCCTCCCTGCCCCGAGAAAGGGACAGACTGTTTACCGGGCGCTCTTTCGAGCCTTTGGCTCGGACGGCGGCCTGGAGCCCCCCGCTACCCCGGGACTCGAAGTTCCTTTCATGTAGAGCCTGAGAAAGAGGCGGTTTCTTCCTCAGACACGGTCCGGCACTACGAATGGCTGGCGGTAATTCCTGGTAAGAAGTTTGTCTGCCTCGCTGTCCGCGACGAAGCGACTCGCGGCAGGGTCGAAGTTGAGCTCGCGTCCAAGCCGGTAGGATATATTCGCCAGCAGACAGAGACCCCCGGAAAAATGCCCCTCTTCCAGATCTGAATTCAGAATCTCTGGCTTTCCCGCCCTCACCGAGGCAACGAAGTTGCGGTAGTGGTCTTCTCTCTGTCCCGTGGCCGGCGCATTGGCGTCCGACTCGGGAATCTTGTTCCTTCCCATGAAAATCTTGAACTCGCACCCGGCAAAATCGCGATCCGAGTGCGTCATGCGCATATAGCCCCGGGTCCCGTAGAAATCCCAGAAGAAATCCTCCCCCGTGTAGAGGCCACGGATATCGTTGACGATGGAGGTGCCGTCTTCGTACGCAAACGTGGTTCTCTGGGTGTTGGGAGTCTGGGCCTGATCTCTGGGGCCAACGCGTCCGCCGGTCGAGTGGATCCTGGTGGGCAGTTGCTTCTGGAGGGCCCATCGCGGGATGTCCAGGAAATGGGGGCCGTTGTTGCCGATTTCGCCGTTTCCGAAGTCCCAGAACCAGTGCCAGTTGTAGTGGACGAGGTTGGCGTGGTAGGGCTGGTTGGAGGCGGGTCCCAGCCAGAGGTCCCAATGAAGCCCTGTAGGCGACGGTCCCTTCTTCTCGAAGCCAATGGGGTCTCTCGGTTGAGCGTATTCGCTGCGTGCCATGTAGATCTCTCCGATGACTCCCTCCTGGAGCATTCGGACCGCCTTTTGGAAATTGGGATTGGAACGCCTCTGGGTACCGGTGGCGACTATCCGGTCGTATTTGTGGGCAGCTTCCAACATCCTCCGGCTCTCCAGGAGGTTGTGGGCAACCGGCTTCTCGCAATAGACGTGCTTCCCGGCCTGGCAGGCCCAGATGGTCGCCAAAGCATGCCAATGATTGGGAGTGGCAATGCTGATCACATCATCCATGATCTTCCGCAGATCGGGTTCCAGCCGGGGCCTTCTGCCCGTTGCCTTCTCCAGGGTGGCCGCACTTTTCGCCATCCGCGTTTCGTCGGGATCGCACACGGTGACCACCTCGACTCCGTCGATAGCCGTCGCCTCGCGGATATGTCCACGACCCCGATTGCCCAGGCCCAGGACCGCAACCCGAATGCGATCGTTGGCCCTGGCCCAACGGCCCGAGGCATGGATCACCGAAGTGCCCAGCAAGAGGCTCGAAGAATGCTTGAGAAGCTCACGTCGTCTCCACTTCATAGCTTGACCATTCCTTTCCTTCCCTTGCACCTGCATAGATCGGCACTACGCAGAACCCGATCCAATGGGCGAAAAAGGGCTTTCCTGACACAATGGTAGCCTGGTCTGCGGGATCATCGCCAGACGAATAACGTGAAAACCATGAGCAATACCAAAGAAGTAGGACCTGTAAACGTCCAGGAGTACGAGGCCCTGGCTGCCCAGGGACAGGCTGGAGTAGAGAATGTGCTGACTATCTTGAGAGAAGAGCTGGACAACAGGATGGCGAACTCGGGCAGCGCCAGCGTCGATGGGATCGGCCGAGAGCTTCTCTACCGACACCCGCGGACTTCCTCGTAAGGCAGCAATTCGATTCGCGACATCAAGGGATCCGTCCCGTCATCAGCGTCGCGCGGCTGGGAGAGCAGATGGGGGTACAGACGAAGCCGTTTTCGGAACCGTGTACCAGCGGCTGCCAGCCGATCGATATGCGGCGTGCGGATGACCTGGTTGCCGTAGCAGCCGGTCATCCAGGCAGCCAGATCATCGGCGATGATGAGCAGGACGTTGGGACGTCTGGGCTGCCCTCGGAGCAGAGCGGGTCCGGCCAGGGCAGAGCCCGCCAGAGCTCCCGCCGTCCTCAACACTTCTCTGCGAGAAATGGTCCTGCAAACCTGGGGGCTGCGTCGGACAGACTGATCGCTGGAAGTAAAGTGCAATTCTTATCGCTCCTGACATCAGGAAGCGTGATCCGGACCGCCAGTTCTAGACCCGTCGTCTCAGATGGACCCCGTTCGCAATGGGTACCTTAGGAATCTATGCATAATAACTTGAACATTGACAGCCATTGTGCCATGCTTTTGGCCTCGTGGATGCTGAAGCCTTGCGCTCGAAATACGGGATGCTTGCCGGGCGGCTCGACGAACGGTCTTTGCGACTGTGCCTGGCGTCTGACGCAATGGCCTTGGGTCGCGGCGGAGTCAGTCTCGTGGCCCGAGCGGCGGGGGTGTCTCGAACCACCATCCACGCGGGTTTGCGCGAGTTGCGGGAGACGGGATCCGCGGGCGGGGCGAAGGGTGTCGCTGATCCGGGCAAGCGTCGCGTTCGCCGGCCCGGCGGCGGGCGCAAATCGTTGGCGGAGACGGACGAGACACTGCTGGAGGACTTGAACCAGATGCTGGATCCGGTGACGCGCGGCGATCCCATGTCTCCGCTGCGCTGGACCTGCAAGAGCACCACCAAACTGGCCACGGAGTTGCGAAGGAGGGGACACCGGGTCTCGCAGGCCACGGTCTGGCGGTTGTTGGACGACTTGGGCTACAGCATGCAGTCCAACCGCAAGGGGCGCGAGGGATCGGATCATCCGGACCGCAACGGGCAGTTCGAATTCATCAATGCCTCCGCCCGGGATTTTCTGGAGCGGGGATGGCCAGTCATCTCGGTGGACACGAAAAAGAAGGAACTGATCGGTCCCTTCAAAAACGCGGGGAGCGAATGGCAAAAAAAGGGCGAGCCGGTGGAGGTCAACCTGCACGATTTTGCCGACCCGGCCTTGGGCAAGGTAATCCCTTACGGCGTCTATGACATTGGCCGCAATGAGGGATGGGTCAGCGTCGGCATCTCCCATGACACGGCGCAGTTCGCGGTCGAGGCGGTGCGCCGTTGGTGGCAGCAAATGGGCCGGCGTGCCTATCCGAATACTCCCGAGATCCTGATTACCGCCGACGGGGGCGGCAGCAACGGCTCCCGGGTGCGGCTGTGGAAGCGGGAGCTGCAGCGGCTGGCCGACGAACTGGGCCTGCGATTGAGCGTACGCCATTTTCCGCCCGGCACCAGCAAGTGGAACAAGATCGAGCATCGGATGTTCTGCCACATCACCGAGAACTGGCGGGGTCGTCCCTTGATCAGCCGCTTGGCCGTAGTGGAACTGATCGCGGCCACACGCACGGCCCAGGGGTTGGCCATTCACGCGGAGTGGGACGAGACCCTTTACGAGACCGGCAAAGCCGTCTCCGACGAAGAGATGCGTTCCCTGGCGATTGAGCGCTGTGACTTCCATGGTGAATGGAATTACAGCGTCTCGCCACGATAGGGCTTTACCGATCGTGTTCACGTTATTATGAATAGACTCCTTAGTTGTTTATTGCCCAATGAGTTGAGGCACCGGATCCCGCTCCCTCACGGTCACGGCTCTGTCATATGGCGGCTCTGGGGTATCCATTTAACCGGACTGAATGTAGGCTGAGGCGGTGGATCACCCTCGTGCTGGCACGCACTATCCGAGGTCCGTGGGCGAGTTCCAGGCCTGGTTCCGCACCGATGCGGACTGTCTGGACTACTTGGAGTGGCTGCGATGGCCCGCTGGCTTCGCTTGCGCGGACTGCGGCCACGATGGTGGCTGGCGGCTGGGCGATGGGCGCTTCAGGTGCTCCGGGTGCGGCGGCCGTAGTTCGGTGACTGCGGGCACGATCTTTGACCGGACGCGCACGCCGCTCACGGTATGGTTCAATGCCTGCTGGCTGTTCGCCACGGGCAAAGACGGGATCTCGGCGCTGAGCCTGAAGCGGACGCTCGAGATCGGCTCCTACCAGACCGCGTGGGCCATGCTGCATCGGCTGCGGTCGGTGCTGGTGCGCCGGGGCCGCGACCGACTAGCCGGCATGGTGGAGGTGGATGAGACCTACATCGGCGGTGAGCAGCCGGGGCTGGCAGGTGGCCGGGCCAGGGGCAAGAAGGTGCTGACCGGCATCGCGGTGGAGGTCCGGGAGCCGAAAGGGCTTGGCCGCTGCCGCATGCTGCCGCTGGCTGATGCGTCGGCCGCGTCGCTGCACCCGTTCGTGACAGATCACGTTGAGCCGGGCGCGACGGTCTTCACCGACGGCTGGCAGGGTTACCACGGTCTGGAGAAGCTCGGCTACGTCCATGCTCGACGCAGCCAGCGGGCGGCCCGGGCCCGCGGGGAGGATACCGGCGAGCTACTGCCCGCGGTGCACCGTGTCGCCTCACTGGCCAAGCGGTGGCTGCTGGGCACCCACCAAGGATCGGTGGAGCCCGCCCACCTGGCCAGCTACCTGGATGAGTTCGTGTTCCGCTTCAACCGCCGACGCTCCCGAAGCCGCGGGATGGTCTTCTACCGGGTGCTCGAACTCGCCGCTGCCCACGAGCCGCTACGCTACCAGGACCTTATCGCCACCAAGCGGCCCCGGGCGGTGTCGCCCACGCCGCCCCAGGCGCGCGGGCACCCGCCGAGCCTGGATCGCCCTCCAGCGAACCGCCCCTGGAGAACTGCCGGCCCGGATGGGTCCGGTTAAATGGATACCCCAGTTGGCGGCTTTTGCACGATTTCCTCGCCGATGAAGATTCAGATTAGTAGCCCCCCGGCTACGCTGCCCCAGTCGAGAAAGAAACGGGTTGTCTCTAGGCACGAGCATCGATAGCAGCGTATCCGTTGTAGTACGGGCACTCCTGCCCGTCGATGACCGCGACGGGCAAGAGTGCCCATCCTACGAAGATCACGGCTGTGTCAAACTGGGGGCTCTTGAATGATCCTGTCGTCAATGAAGTTTCAGCTTAGGCCCTCGGTCTACCATTACTGCCAAAACTTCTGGGATCCCAGGTTGCTACTCTCATTTCGTAATGGAAATCGTCGGAGATCTGCGTGTAGTAGGCGGTGACCACTCGCCCATCGGGTAGCTGGACGCTGCTGGGGTAGCCGCAGTCGGATCGGGGACAGTCGGCTATTCGGATTGGCGGACTCCAGGTCTCGCCTTTGTCTTCACTGAGTCGAACATCCACGCCGAAGTTGTTCCAGCAGCGGTTGCCGTAGCTGAGTAGGACTCGGCCATCGGCCAGCGCTGCGAGGTTGCCAGTAACCTGCATCGGTAGGCTCAGGGGCATCCGCCGCTGCCAGGTGTGAGCGTCATCGGTCGAGGCAAACAGCTCCAGGTGAACATCGCGCTTCTGCCTGAACTCTCTGGAGACTGCCACCCAACGACCTCCGCCCAGGTGCAGGATGTCGGTTTCGTTGCCTCTCGGATTCAAGCTGACAACTTCTCCCCAGGTATGCCCATCGTCGCGGCTGCGGAGGAGATAGCTCTCCCGCAGGTCGCCCTTTCGGAGATAGACAGGGGCACAGAGTGAACCATCCTCGGCGACTCGAATGTTCCCGAAGGGCATGAACTCATTGTTCTTGCCGGCGGGGGATTCGGGTGGTCTGGGAAACTCGTCGCTACGCGTCCAGGTTCTGCCACCATCGGAGGACCGACAGACCCAGGCCCTGATCACCCGCAAAAAAGGACCACTCAATTGCCCAATGGGTGCACGGTCGGCCCAGCCGCTGCAAAGGACAACCAGGTCTCCATTGGCAGCCAATCCGGCGGCACAGTTGGTGCGGCCGGTCGTAGGTTCGTGCTCGGCAGGACGGCCACGGAAGCGCCAGGTCTTGCCGTCGTCTTCGCTGGCCCAGCAGTCCAGATCGCCTTCCCACTGGGCATGGCAGGGCTGGTTGAAAATGAAAACAACCAATGTCCCATCCTTCAAACGCTCCAGATTGGGCCAGGCACAGACCTTTTGAATCGCAGTACGACTGACCATCCCCCGACGCCCTTCCGCTGTCTGGCCCCAGGCCCCGGATGTGATTGCTGGCAGAGCCAGCGAGGCGGCCCCGGCCTGGAGAAGCTGACGTCGATTCACGGATCACCTCTCAGTAAGAAGCAAGAAAAAGGAGACTGGTTACTCGAATTATGCCATTCTGCCGAAGGACACGCGAGGTTTGATGCCTCGCGTCGAACAGCCCCCCACGTGCTAATCCTGGTTCTCCTCCTCCAGGAACTGGTTGGCCTTCTGGAAGACTGCCAGGGTCAGACAGCCATCTGGACTGTGGGCAGTGTGGGTCGATCCGGGATGCCGCCAGACGAAGTTGCCGGCGCTACAGACCCCTTCCTCATCCACCAGAGAGCCTTCCAGGACGAAGGTCTGTTCGACTGCGGTATGACGGTGGGTTGGGAGGCGGGCCCCCGGCTCCATCCGGAACAAGGCGGTATACGCCTCTCCCGACGAATCCTTCCACAGCGTCTTCACCTTTACTCCCGGGAAACTCGTGGGTTCCCACGAAAGCTTCGATACGTCAATGTACTCAGATCCTCCCGCGTGTCTCGATTGTCGCATGTTCGTCTCCTCCTCTAGACTGCCTCGGTCCCAGAGAGCCTCTTTCCATGGAAAGCCTCGACTCAGCTCGGACCCGACTTCATGGTAACCTGATTTTCCCTGGAGAACTCGTCGTTCCACACAGGTTCAACGTTCATGTCATCTACACCAAGGAGAAAGCATGCCCACTCCCAAAGTGGCTGCCAAGCAGCCAATCCAGATCGATCTTGAAAAGGGCCAGCATCACTGGTGCGCATGTGGCAACTCGAAGTCACAGCCCTTCTGTGATGGTTCTCACAGGGGCACCGGAATGGAGCCCCTTGCCTTCAGCGTCGACCAGCCGGAAGCAGCCTTCCTCTGCATGTGCAAGCAGACGAAAAATCCACCCTACTGCGACGGAAGCCACACTCATCTGGGCGACGTCCAGATCGAGGCATCGCCTGATTCAGGCGGCGACGGAATGCCGGAGCCGAAGAATACTCCGGAAGAACCAGCCGTCGAGTTGATACACGCGCTGGCGCGAGATGGACTCGAGAAGACGGGCCATCACGGTCCTGTCGGCGCCATGGGGGTGCCCCGACCTACGCTGCCTCGATGGGACGACATCCAGCTTCTGACTGCCCAATTGGCTGCCAAGCCGCTCCTGGAAGATGTGGAGGTTGGCACTGAGCTTGTGATCGGACCGAATGCCAAGAAGCCGCTGCAACTCGACATCCCCCTCTTCGTCTCCGACATGAGCTTCGGCGCTCTGTCGGAGGAAGCAAAGGTGGCCCTGTCGAAGGGGGCCGAGCTCGCCGGCACCGGCATCTGTTCAGGCGAAGGAGGAATGCTGCCGGAAGAGCAGGCCGAGAACTCCCGTTACTTCTATGAGCTGGCGTCCGCCAAGTTTGGCTTCTCTGAGGACCTCCTCACAAGGGTCCAGGCGTTTCATTTCAAAGCCGGGCAGGGAGCGAAAACCGGAACCGGAGGCCATCTGCCCGGCAACAAGGTCAAAGGCAAGATCGCCCAGGTTCGAAAACTGGAGGAGGGACAGAACGCGATTTCTCCTCCCACCTTCGCCGAGTTCACCACCCCGGCTGACTACCAACAATTTGCCGAACGCGTGCGCGAGCTGACGGGTGGAATTCCCATCGGGTTCAAGATGTCGGCTCAGCATATCGAGCGCGACATTGACTTTGCGCTGGAAGCCGGTGCCGACTACATCATTCTGGATGGACGAGGCGGAGCCACCGGTGCCGCTCCACTGATTTTTCGGGACAACATCTCCGTCCCCACGATTCCCGCCCTCGCTCGCGCCAGGCGATATCTCGACCAGCAGGGCCGGCAGGATGTGACCCTTATCATCACAGGAGGCATCCGCACCCCGTCGGACTTCATCAAGGCGCTGTGTCTCGGTGCGGACGGGGTCGCCCTCGCCAACTCAGCTATCCAGGCCGTGGGCTGCGTTTCGGCACGGATCTGCAACACCAACAACTGCCCGGCCGGCGTCGCCACCCAACAGGAGCATCTTCGAGCCAGGCTAAATGTCGACCTATCGGCTCAGCGGCTGGCTCGCTTTCTGCAGGCGTCGGTGACGCTGATGCAGGTGATGGCCCGCGCCTGCGGTCACACCCATCTGGATCAGTTCCGGGCCGACGACATTACGACCTGGAAGAAGGAAATGGCCGACCTGACCGGGATCCAATTCGCCGGCGTCGGAGCAGTTTCCTAGGCTGACACTTCATTGGCGAGCGTAGCTTTGGCCTCCAGGCCGAAGAGTCTTCTTGTGCCGAGCCGTTGGCTCGACCCACGGCGGCCTGGAGACCGCCGCCACGTTGTCTCAGATCTCCGACAGCTCTCCCAGCTTGCCGTCGCTGTCGCCCAGAGATTCGGGCTGCACACCGACCCGGTCGAGAATCGAGAGATAGAGGTTGGTCATCGGGGTCTCGTCGGGGAAACGGACATGGCCCCCTGGATGGAGAGTGCCGCAACCGCGGCCGGCCACCAGGACAGGCAGATCGCAATGGGTATGGTCGTTGCCGTCTGAGAGTCCGCTTCCGTAGACGATGATGGAGTGGTCGAGCAGGGAGCCATCTCCGTCCGGCGTCGAGCGCAGCCGGTCGATGAAATAGGCGAACTGCTCCATGTGATAACGATTGATCTTGCCGACCTCCTCGATCTTCTTGGGATCGCCTTTATGGTGGGTCAGGCCATGATGGGCGCCTGAAACGTCGATTTCGCGGTAGGTGCGGTTGCTGCCTTCGCGTCCGAACATGAACGTCGCTATTCGCGTCACGTCGGTCTGGAATGCCACGACCTGCAGATCAAACATCAGTCGTACATGCTCGGCGTAATCGATCGGAATTCCGGCGGGACGGTCCAGCGCGGGAATTATCTCCTTCACATCCTGTTCGGCATGCTCGATCCGCTTCTCGATCTCGCGTACGGCATGCAGGTACTCATCCAGCTTCCGGCGATCCGTCGGACCTAACTCGCGCTGCACCTTCCGGGTGTCTTCCCGAACAAAATCCAGGATGCTCTTCTGGTAACGCTGCCGCTTGGCAATTGCTGCGGGATCGTTGTCCTGATCGGCCCCACCGAAAAGACGCTCGAAAACCAGACGCGGGTTCACCTCCGGTGGCATGGGGCTGGCTTCCGCGCGCCAGGAAATGCTGTTGCTGTAGGCGCAGCTGTAGCCGCTGTCGCAGTTCCCCGTTTGACGGCCGTGCTCGGTTCCCAACTCGAGTGAAGCAAAGCGGGTCTTGTCACCGATGGCCTGGGCCGCCACCTGATCCACCGAGATACCGTTCTTGATGTCCGCACCGTTTGTCTTCTTGGGGTGGACGCCGGTGAGATAGGAAGCTGCCGCCCGGGCATGGTCACCGGGTCCATCGCCAAGAGCGCGGCCATTGTTGTGGGTGAGGCCTGAAAGAATCGCCCAGTCCTGGCGCGAAGCGGCCAGGGGTTCCAGGATTGACGGAATCTCGAAGCCGGGTCCAACGGTCAGCGGGGTCCAGTTCTCCATGACGACACCGTTGGGCACATAGGCGAATCCAAGCCGGCAGGGGGCACTCACCTGGGCAGCACTCTTCGCTCCGAATACCGGCAACATGGCGTCGAGCATGGGGAGGGCGACTGCTGCGCCAAGCCCACGCAGAAAGGTTCTTCTGGGCAGATGTTTCCCGGTAATCATCTTTCCGTCTCCCCTTGTCTCATCCTGAATGGCATGCTGGTGACGATCTCGAGAACCAGGCGTGAGAACCGATACTGGTCTTGCTCAAGACTGCTGACAATCTTTTCGACGGCGGGCGTATCGTAGCTTTCGAGCCCGCGCCCTAGCGCATAGGTTAGCATTTTCTCCGTCAGACAGCGACCGAACTCCCTCTTGTCGTCGACCAGGATAGCCCGAAGTTGAGCCGGCCCTGAGAACGCTTTTCCCCCGGGCAGGGTACCGGAAGAATCGACGGGGAATCTGCCATCACGGGTCCGCCAGGCGCCCACCGCGTCGTAGTTCTCCAGTCCAAAACCCAGAGCATCCATCTTGATATGGCAAACTGCGCATCCCGGATCCGCGCGATGTTGTTCCAGCTGTTCGCGCAACGTCCCGTCCAGCCCCACTTTCTCTTCGTTCAGCGCCGGAATTCCAGGCGGAGGAGCCGGCGGCGGAGCTCCCAGGATATTGTCCAGCAGCCATTTACCGCGCAACACCGGTGAAGTCCGGGTGGGATAGGAAGACACGGTCAGGACACTTGCCTGCGTCAGGATGCCGGTGCGCCGGGCCGGGTCGAGCCGCACTCGGCGAAACCAATCTCCCTCGACACCTTCAATGCCGTAGTGGCGGGCCAGACGCTGGTTCAGAAAGCTGAACTCGGCGTCCAGGAAGGCAACGACGCTCAGATCTTCTTTCACGATCGTTTCAAAGAACAGCTCCGTCTCGCGGCGCATGGCCTCGCGAAGCTCGTCATCGAAGTCCGGGAAACGATCCGGATCTGGCTTGATGGATTCCAGGTTGCGCAGCTGCAGCCACTGACCGCCGAAGTTCTCCACCAGAGCAGCCGACTTGGGATCCGCCAGCATCCGCCGGATCTGTTCTTCGAGCTGCTTTGGATTACTCAGCTCGGAGCTCTCGGCGGCCTGGAACAGCTCCTCGTCCGGCATGCTGCTCCAAAGGAAGTAGGAGAGCCTCACGGCCAACTCGTGCTGATTGATCTGGTGCGGCAGACCGGGATCTCCAGAATCGGGATCTTGCTCCATTCGAAACAGGAAGTGGGGCGAGACCAGGATGACCTTCAAGGCGAGCCGGATCCCGTGGGCAAAGGATTCCCCCTCGTCCACAGCTAGCTCTACGAAATGCAACAGGGATTTGATCTCCTCATTCCGGACCGGGCGCCGATAGGCCCGGAGGAGAAGTCTGGATAGGATCTGCCTGGCACATGCGGCCTGATAGCCGCCCTCCGGATCGCCACAGATCAGGATTCGTCGATGACTTTCGGTCAACGGCAAGGGCTTCACCTTCAACGGTCCCAGCAGCGCGAAGTCGTCGACGAAGAGTTTTCGCTCCCCTTTGTACGAATCCTTGGAGTCTTTCGGCTCAGAGATACCTTCCATCCCATCAGATAGGAGCTCGGCGAACACTTCGTGCTCGCCCGCCGTCGCCTCCAGAGTCACGTCAAAGGTACCCCTTTCGTACTTGTCGGCCTCCACCTCGAAGGTCTTCAGCTGGCGTCCATCGAGGGAGACAGCCAGGATGCCAGAAGCCGGCATGGGCGGCGGAGGTTTATCCTTCTCGGGCCGGTATCTGCGATCTATGACACGCATCTGGAGCTCGTATTCACCTTCGAAGGGAAAGGAATGGCTCACCCGGTACGCCCCGTCGGGAAAGAAATCTTCGTCGCCTTCTACTCGTGAGGCCAGGTATTTCACGAGCGTGGCGGTGGCGGAGGGCTGGGTTACGATGGCCTCCTCGGCAATCCTCTCTGCTGCCGACAGGTACTTTTCCATCAGGATGGGTGGCAGCGAGAGCACGTCGCCGATGTTGTCGAAGCCGTAGCCTGCATCATCCGCAGGGAAGTCATTAGCGAGCTTCAGATCGACTCCGATCAGGTCGCGAATGGTGTTGTCGTACTCGCTTCGGTTGAGTCTTCGGGCTGTTACCCGCCCGGGCACGGGGGATCTGACCAGGGCAGGATCATTGGCACGAGTCTCGATCCATTCAATCACCGCAGCGACGGTCTCGGGACTGGGCTGAGGGCGGTCCTTGGGAGGCATTTCTCCGAGGAGGAGCTTTGCCTGGACTTTCTTCCAGAGCCCCGATCCTTCGGGCTCGAGGCCAGACTCGGGGAAGAAGTCGAGCCGCAGGCCGGCCGTCTCACGGGTACCGTTGTGGCAGAACACACAGTTTTCGTTCAAGAAGGGCAGAACAACCCGGCGAAAGTCACCGTCTGGCTCATTCTCGGCCCGGACCACCGAACGTCCCTGTGGGGCTAGTCCCGGAAATTGCAGAATCAAAAAGCAAGCGGTGGCAATGAGAAAAAGCTTCGAGGTCTTCATCTTGGGCACGTTCAGACAGCAACAGCCGTCGCAGACCTACTCCGCCGCATGACGAAGCAGCGGCTTTACATCCTCGGGCAGCGATTCAAAAATATCTCTCGGAATCCTGGGGAGGTTGCCCGCCTTCCCTCCCCTCTCCACCACCATGCTCAAGTTCTCGGGAGTACCTGCCATCTCGGGGTTTAGATTGATCCACCAGGGACCATAGCGGGCCGTAAAAGCAACGCGTGCTTCGGAGCTCCGGTTTGGCGCCACTGAATGCCAGAGGCGACTGTCGTAGATCAGGACACTACCCGGATCGCCGGTCGAAGAGATCTCGGTGGGATAGGGGGCATCACGATCGACACCATTGTCCCCTGAGGGGTTGTTGTTGGATCGATGACTTCCAGGCACCAGGAGGGTCCCTCCGGTTTCGGCGTTGAAAGGCGTCAACATCCAGATCGTGCTGAGGTGCATCACTGCATCGGGATAAGGGGCTGGGATTCGAGCTGAATTCGTCTGGTTGTAGGGCCAATCGGCATGCCAATAGCCGCGCTCGTTGCCAGGATGGGTGACGAGTCCATTGGCGGAGGAAATACGCACGTGGGGGCCAAAAAAGACTTCTGCCACTCCACCGACGCGGCTGTCTGCAAGGTAGGCGGCAAAATCCTGGGTGGAGTTGATCAGAGCCGAGCTGGCGGTGACGCCTCGAGCGCCGATGCGATGGCCCTTGCCTCGGATCTCTCGTTCTCTGCTTCGGTTGAGTTCTGCCTCGAGAGTGTGAACTCGAAGAATGCTTTCTTTGATGCCGTCGACCTTGTCCGCAGGAATGACCCCGTCAATCACATAGAAGCCATCCAGCTTGATGTGGTCTACGATGGTTTCGATCATAGGGCGTTCACTTTATCATGTCCTAACAAGTCAGTCTGGACTCTAGGCGTCTCCAGGACTGCTCACCGACCGCTGATACTGCCGGTCTAACCCGGATTTCTCATCGCTTGTCGTAGCGAGGCGCCGCAAAAGCCGTTCTGGCAAGGCTTGCGACCGAGGCCTCCGCAGGCGTACTCGTGCAGTACGTCGAGGAGGCCGAGAGAGCGTAACGGGAGACCTGGAAATGGTTCTCCCTCAAGGGGATTGATATCCCCCCGGTAAGGTCCTAGTCAGACCACCGGTATCTAGACCCAGGGACGAACCCCTGGGAGCTACCATCAAAAGGTGTGTAAATAGCAGAGGCGGTGAGTATCCTTCCGGGTTGACCTAAACCCAGGGCCGGAAGGCCCATAAAGGAAGGAGTACACACCGCATGAAAGAGAAGAACATTGAGGGGACTGTGGAGTCAAGAGTCTGTTTCCAGGAGCTGGAAGATTGGGTGCGGGAGAAGGTCCAGTCTTGGGTCCAGGAGCTACTAGAGGAGGAGGTGACCGAGCTGCTGGGACGAGACAAGAGTGAGCGTCGAGGCAAAGTGGACCCAGCGTCGGGATACCGCAACGGCTATGGCAAGGCCAGACGACTGACCCTCAGTAGCGGGACGATCACCGTGCGACGGCCTCGAGTCCGAGATCTAGAAGAGCGTTTTGAAAGCCGGGTACTGCCGCTGTTTGCCAAACGGACGCAGCAAGTCCGAGACCTGATTCCAGAGCTGTATTTGCAGGGCCTGGCTCAGGGCGATTTCGACTTGGCATTAAGAGGGCTTTTAGGGGAAGAAGCGGCCTTGTCGGCCAACACGGTGGCCCGACTGAAAGAGAAGTGGCAAGAAGAATGGGCCGTCTGGCAAAGTCGTCCCCTGGAGGAACTGGAAGTCGTTTATTTATGGGCGGATGGAATCTACGTCAAAGCGGGTCTGGAGAAGGAAAAGGCCGTCCTGCTGGTGGTCCTTGCGGCGCTCAGTGATGGCAGCAAGGTGGTGGTTTCGGTGACGAGCGGTTATCGGGAATCGACGGAAAGTTGGTCAGAGGTGTTACGCGACTTGAAGCGGCGGGGGATGAATGCTCCTCGTCTGGTCATCGCCGACGGCCCCCTCGGCATCTGGGGGGCCTTGTGCAACGTCTACCCCGAGGCGGAAGAGCAGCGTTGCTGGAATCACCGCATCGTCAATATCCTGGCCAAGGTGCCCAAACGCGAGCAGCCCACGGCCTTATTGATTCTGCGCCAGATCCCCTATGCTGAGAGCCGTCAGGAAGCGGAACGCCTCAAACGGGTTTTCCAGGAGTGGTGCCGAAGCAGAGGCTTGGCTCCGGCGGCCGATCTGTTGGACCAGGACTGGGATCGGATGGTGAGCTTTTACAACTACCCGAAGCAGCAGTGGCAACACCTGCGCACCACGAATCCAGTGGAGTCCCCGTTCGCCGGACTTCGGCTGCGAACCGATGCGGCCAAGCGCTTCAAGAAGGTGAACAACGCCCAGGCGGTGATCTGGAAGATGCTCTTGGTGGCCGAGAAACGATTCCGTCGTCTCAAAGCTCCAGAGCTCATGAGAGATGTCTATCAGGGAGCCAAGTATGTGAATGGAGTCCTGGTCAACCAGGAGTCGAAGGAGAAAGCCGCCTGAGTCTATTTACACACCTCTTGACATGAGCTCACCCCTGGGACCGGAAAGTGTTGCGAGGTGAAGTGTGTTAGACACTGAATCCGGACCAATTAGCCCCGATATAACGTTCGTCGAGTTAGGCCGAGGGTTTCGTTATGCCCGCAGGCAACAGGAAGCACCGCGTTAGGACGAGTGGTGGTTCCCACTCCGGGGTCGCAGACGGCATCGAGCAACACCACAGGAGGGAGAAGACAGACCAGGCGGGTCGAGGACCTCTTGGCGGCGGAGCTGACGCCGTCGAGTATGCGACGGCGACGTAACAGGAGCGGCGCAAATGGGTCTCGATCTGGGATGGGGACCGGTGTAGCGAAGAAACCGGGTAATGCCGGTGGAGTGAAGGTCCCCACGGTGAGTCGATCGCGGGTGGGCAAACATCCGCTCTACCCAGGAGAGAGAAGACGGATGGCAAGAGACCTAACGCGAATAGGGGAGAAGGCGCGCGCGGAACCGAAGACGTGTTTGACGTCGATCTATCACTTTGTGAAGGATGTGGATCTGCTGCGGGCCTGCTACCAGCAGGCGGAGAAGGGAAAAGCTCCCGGAGTCGATGGAGTCACCAAGCAGGAGTACGGGCGGAACCTGGAGAGCAATCTCGAAGATCTGTCCGAAAGACTGGGCCGGATGGCTTACCGTCCGAAACCGGTCTTGCGCCGGTACATTCCCAAACCCGGCAGCCGGAAGAAGCGGCCGTTAGGGCTGCCTAGCTTTGAGGGAAAGCTGGTCGAGAAAGCACTCAGTCGAGTGCTGGAACCGATCTATGAGGCGGACTTTCTAGACTGTAGCTACGGCTACCGACCGGATCGAACGCAGCCTCAAGCGCTAGCGAAGCTAGGACAGACCATCCAACGCCGGAAGGTTAGCTGGGTCGTCGACGCCGACATTCAGGGCTTTTTTGACCACCTGAATCAGGAATGGCTGTTGAAGTTTCTGGAGCAGCGGATCGGCGACCGGCGGGTCTGGCGTCTGATCTGGCGGATCCTCAAAAGCGGCGTGATGGAAGACGGATTGGAGCGGGCTAGCGAGGAAGGAACCCCGCAAGGGGGGAGCCTCTCGGCCCTGCTGTCGAACGTCTACCTGCACTACGTTCTGGATCTGTGGGTCGAACGTCGCTTCAAGCCGAGCTGTCGGGGGGAGGTGGATCTGTTTCGCTACGCGGACGATTTCCTAGTGTGCTTTCAGCACCGCGATGAAGCCGAAGAGTTTCTGCGGCAACTGAAGGCGCGCCTGGAGCAGTTCCACTTGGTACTTTCTGAGTCCAAGACGAAACGGGTGGCCTTTGGACGCTTTGCCCGCGAAGAGGCCCAGCGGAAGGGCCAGAAGCTGGAGACCTTTGAGTTTCTCGGCTTCACCCACTACTGTGGGCTCAGCCGCAAGGGCTACTTCAAGGTCAAGCGCCAGACGTCGCGTAAGAAGTTTCATGCGAGCCTGCAGAGACACACGGAGTGGCTGAAGAAGCACCGCCACCGTCTGAAGACGGGAGCGTTGCTGCGGCTAGCCAAGCTGAAACTGGTGGGACACCTGAACTATTACTCCATCACCGACAACGGACCGAGGTGCGAGGCCTTCAGAATCCAGTTCATGCGGCTGTTCTTTAGAGTAGGCACTACGTGCCGACGGCCCCTGGCCGTAAAAGGTAGTTTTGGGACGTGGCAGCCGAGGACGGAAAGGGAGGCTACTTGACACGCTTGCTGGTGGAGAGGAGCATCGCTGCCCATGAGCCGGTGGGGCGGTCCGATCGCCATCGCGGAGATCCTCTTGACGAGCAACAACTTCCAGCGCTACATCGCCTGGAAAGGGGGACAGGTGCGGCGGGCAGTCCACCACCATGTCTCCCGGATGCTGTCGTGCCGGACCGCGAAACTGGGGCTGCATTTGTTTGGGTGCTCCAACTGTCCTACCGTCAAGGTCGTACCCCACAGCTGCAAATCGGTCTTCTGTTCCAGCTGCGGGAAGGTCCGCACCGACCAGTGGTGCGACGAGCTCCTCTCGGATCTCCTGGAGGTGCCCTATCGGCACTTGGTCTTCACCCTGCCGTGGGAGCTGCGGCTGGTGATCCAGGACAACCGTCGGGTCCTGCTCAACGTGTTGTTTCGAGCCGCCGCGGATGCTGTCTTGAGTCTCAGCGGGCAGGGACCCACCCCACGAGGGCGCAAGAGCCAGCCCTGGCTGGCGGCCAGACGTCCAAGCCGGCGCTACTTGCCAGGCCTGATCATCGTCTTGCACACCTTCGGGTCCGACCTCAAATGGAACCCCCATCTCCATATGATCGTCACCGCCGGAGGGCTCAACGGCGCCGGCGATCGCTGGCAGGCCGCCCCCCAACGCTATCTCGTCCCGGCCCCCCTGCTGGCTACGGAGTGGAAGTTGAACGTCCTCCACGGAGTGCGCCGCGCTCACCAGTCCCAGCCCCTGGTGCGTCGCCGGCTTCGAAGCGACCCCCGACGCCGGATCGAGGTGGACAAGCTCTTGGGGCACATTCGCAAGAAGCGCTGGCATATCCTCATCGGTCCGTCGTTGAAAAGTGCCGACCAAGCCGTCCGTTACGCCTGCCGTTATACCAAGCGGCCCGTGATTGCCGAAGGGCGCATTATCAAGTTCGCTCAGGGCCACGTGACCTTTCGTTTCAAGGACTATCATCAGGACCGGAAGATCCGAGTCCGAAAACTCCCCGTGTTGACCTTCATTGACCGTTTGGTTCAACACCTGCCGGAGGTCGGGTTTCGACAAGTCCGTCACTATGGGTTATTCTCGAACATCAAACGCACCAAGCTCCTGAAGAGGGCTCGTCAACTTTTAGCCCAGAGGAAAAAACGCCGTTCCAAGCCCCAGACGTGGGAGCAGAGGCGCCAGGCAGCGGGGGACAGGAAGCCTCTTTCTTGCCCGCGATGTGGCCATCCGATGGAGCTTTGGTGCCTTTTATTCGGACCACCCCGTATGATCGCGCAACTGCTTGGGATCGAACCACAGACAAAGGTCCCTCCCAATCTCTTGCTGACTCGATCACAGGTCTTAGCTGTCATGATTTGACTATTACAGCTCGCTATCGAAATTCCGAGACTGTTAAGTGGCTGAACCGACGAAGCCAACGACACAGCTACACTTGGGAGCAATATATTCAAGCTCTCGCCTGGGTGGGTTGGCCCTTGGTCCGGCGGGTCCATGATCTCAGTCCGCTTGCTAGGAGTCGGCCCTGAATGGCCACCGAAGAGCCGTATGTGGGGTTGCGGCCTGGCAAGGCCGCGTATTCTAGTGGGTGCGAATCCCACCCAGGTAACTGCTAGCCACAGGCCTGGTATCGAGCCTTGCAGGTGTCCTGGTAACAGGGCGCTTGATGCGTAGGTACGAAAGGAGGCGAGGTGCAAAGGTAACAGGTGATGCTGACCCTGAAGACGTGGAGTCCCGAAAACGGCATCGTTGGATCTGGTCGATGGGTTCTCGCACCCAGCAGGCAACACCCGTTGACGCGGTAGGGCGAGTGTCAACGGACAGCCCGGGATCTGAGGTCGCGTCGAGCCTTACAAGGAGAATGCGTGGTAACCAGGGAGATCCGTCAGGTGGCGCACCCGAGGGTGCGCACCCTCGGACAAGCCTAAACAGCGAGGAAGAGGGCGGAGTCTGGCGGAAGTCGGAGACACCCATAGTAGCGATGAGGTCCGGTAATGCGGACGGAGTGAAGGGGTGTCGGTTGGAGAGAACGAGTCGGAGAAACATGGCCCGACACTGAGCGGATTAAGACCATGACCAC
>CBDCUP010000017.1:0-20670 GCA_965222655.1 Acidobacteriota bacterium | reverse complement strand
GGCTGTGCTCGGTCGAAAGGATCTGTATGAAAAAGGAGTCGTGAGGTACGGCTCCGTGCAAGGATCAAGCAAACGCTTGATTTTATTATGAAATCGGCGAGTTCTTGGTTGTCTGAAGGGCATCGGAGTCGCTTTGTAGAGAGCCGCCACCCAGTTCATTGTCATCCCAATGAACAAACTGTCAACCTGACTCGCTACTACACTAAGGAGGTTCAGATGAATGGCATCGCGGTTGCTCCAATCCAGTGGTCAGACCTTAAGGATATTGACGATATTGAGCCGATCAATGATGGAGACACAGATTGCCTCGTTGAGATTCGCGACGTGCTCAAAAAGTATGGAAAACTCGAACGATTCGGGGTGGCGTTGCTGCACTCTCACTTCGACCTTGCAACCGATGAGATCATGCTGGAGTCCATTGATGAAGGCAACCGAACGTTAATCATCCAGCCGATCAAACAGTCTGAGGCCGGTACCAAGAACATAGGCACAGTCTGGATGCTGCGTGAAGGCGACGTAGCGACCATGTCGTGGTGTCGGCAGTATTGTAAATGGCACACTTGGGGCGGACATAAGAAAGCCCACCATAAGGAAAAATGAAGTTGGGTGGACTATTCTCGACCCGTCGGAGAGGGTAAGATTCTAAACAACCATTTGCGTCCGAAGTGTTCTTGTAAGAACTGAGTAGAGACAGGCAGTCCGCATGCGTCGAGAAGACACCCTAGTCAAGAAACATGTAGGTATCTGGATTCGAGTCAGTACCGAAGACCAAGCTCGTGGTGAGAGTCCTGAACACCATGAAAAACGCGCCCGGTATTACGCCGAATCGAAAGACTGGAAGGTCATCGAGACGTACCACCTGGAAGGGGTGAGCGGTAAGGCGGTTACCGCGCATCCTGAAGCGCAGCGGATGCTCAAGGACATAAAGTCGGGCCGAATTAGTGGACTCATTTTCTCGAAGCTCGCCCGACTCGCGCGAAGTACCAGAGAGCTTTTAGACTTTGCTGATGTGTTCCGCGAATACGATGCCGACCTCATTTCTCTGCAAGAGTCGATCGACACCTCCACGCCAGCAGGCCTTCTGTTTTACACAATGATCGCAGCCATGGCGCAATGGGAGCGCGAAGAGATTTCCGAACGTGTTGCTGCCTCTGTGCCTATCCGTGCCAAGCTTGGCAAATCTCTCGGGGGACAAGCTCCTTTTGGTTATCAGTGGAAAGACAAACGGCTCATCCCCGATCCCAAGGAAGCGCCGGTTCGCGCTCGCATCTTTGAATTATTTGCTGAACATCGCCGGAAGAGAACCGTAGCCCGGCTACTGAACGAAGGTGGGTTTCGCACGCGATCTGGCGCGAAGTTCAGTGATACAACAGTTGGCCGTCTGCTTAGTGATCCACTCCCGAAGGGTCTGCGACGGGCGAACTACACAAAAAGCCTGGGAGACAAAAAGCATTGGATTCCCAAGCCAGAGGACGAGTGGGTCTTCACCGAGGCGGAAGCGATTGTTAGCGTAGAACTATGGGATCGATGCAATCAGATCCTTGTCAATCAGAGAAAAGATGGAAAGAAACCCGGTAAGCGCCCCGTCTGGCTGTTTGCCGGAAAGGTTGTATGCGTTTGCGGCAAGAAGATGTATGTTCCATCGAGAAGTCTGAAGTTTACATGCGAGAAGTGCCGTAACAAGATTGCCGTCGCAGATCTTGAAGAGGTTTTTCGTGAGCAGCTCAAGAACTTTCTTTTCTCTCCAGAGGAAATCTCACGTTTCCTTGAAGACGCAGATCAGTCGATCGGCGAGAAACGTCAGCTTCTCGAATCGATTGAACAGGACAGGGAAAAGGTATCGCGAGAAATGAAAAAAGTGTACCGGGCGTATGTTGGTGATCAGCTTTCCGTCGAAGCTTTCGGACGGGAATATCGACCGCTCGAAGAGCGCCTAAAGGGATTTGAGGACGAGATTCCACGGCTTCAGGCCGAGGTCGATTTTCTGAAGGTTCAGTTTCTCTCATCAGATAAAGTCCTGGCAGATGCCCGGGACCTTTACGCCCAGTGGCCAGAACTCTCGATCGAAGAAAAACATCAAATCATCGAGAACATCACCGAAGACGTTGTTATCGGAAAAGACGAGATCGCTATCAACCTCTCCTATCTCCCGACCAGCCCCAAAAAAAACTCTAAAAAAGCCCTAACCCCTTTACCCGCTTAACCTCAGATGCCACAAATAGGCAACGCAACTATGATGGTGCGGTCCAGCTGCTGCGTCGAGATCCGCAAACGCAGGGGCCGATCCTGTTTCGGAACAACTGTGCCGTCTGTCATCGCTGGGATGGACATGATGGAACCGGACTTGCCGTGATGGAGGTGCGAGAGGGCGAAGCGGTCCCGATGGCCCAGAGGGCAAGTGATCTAGCCGGCTTTGGTGCCCCGGAGTGGATAGTTGGGTTATTGCGAGATCCTTCAGCGGGGAGATTCTTCGGACACACCCAACACAAGAACAGCCTGATGACCCTGTGGTCCAAAACGAATATTCCCCTGCTCTCCGACGCGGAACTGGAGGCGGTTGTGACTTTCCTGATCGGGCATGGGAGAGCAACAGAGATACCCCCGGCCGATCCTGAGCTGATGGCTGAAGGGGCCCGTATTTTCGCACATGGATCTTCGCAAGGATCCGAACCCTGCATTACCTGTCACCAGCTCGAGGACCCCGCTGTGCAGGTGACAGGAAGTACCTTGGGTCCCGATCTGACAGCCTACGCTTCCCCGGATTGGCTGCGGGAAATGATCCTGGATGCCAGCCAACCCAGGTTCTACGCCGGCCAGGGGCAAAGCATGCCCAAGTTCTCCGAACGCCTCACGGCACAGGAAATAGACCTCCTGGTCGACTGGGTCCTGGGAGCGGACGGTGCCAACAGGGCCAACAGGGCCCAACCGGTCCCTGTATTGGACTAAACCCGAAGCCGATGAGCGAAAACTTCTCCAATTGGAACTGGGTGGTGTTGGTGCTGTATCTGGGTGGCGTTTTCGTCATCGGCATCAAGGCCCGAAAACACCAGAAGACCAGCGAGGACTTCTTCCTGGCGGGGCGCACCATGGGCTACCTGCCCCTGGGCCTGAGCATGTGCATGACGCTCTTCAGCGCAATCAGCTATCAAGCCATTCCGAATCAAGCCTATTACTTCGGGATGTTGATGATGATGTCCATGCTCATGATCTGGGTGGACTTGCCCGTCATCGCCCTGATCGTCTTCCCCATTTTCTACCGGCTAAAGTTGTACTCGATCTACGAATACCTGGAGAAGCGATTCGGCCTGGCCATGCGCATCGCGGCCGCCGTGGTTTTCCTCTTCTGGCGGCTTTTCTGGCTAGCCACCGTCATCTACGCTCCCTGTAAGGCCCTACAAGTGGTCCTGGAGATCGCCACCGGGACTCGCGTCCCCATACAGGGTCTGGTGATCACGGTAGGGATCGTGACAACGATCTACACCTTTCTGGGCGGAATGCGGGCGGTCATCTGGACCGACGTCGCGCAGTTCTGCGTGATGGCGGGCAGCGTCGTCGCGATCATCGGCGTGGTCTGGTCCAGTATGAGCTATGACCCGGTCCAGGTGTGGCAGATTGCTCGTGAAGGTGGCAGAACGGTCTGGGCACACACCCGCTTCGATCTTCAGGATCCGTGGTGTATCTGGGGGCTTGTACCTTTCTATTTCCTGGCCCGGCTCTCCTTCTATAGCGCTGATCAGATCAATGTCCAGAGGGCGCTGGCAGCCAGGAGCCTGAGACAGGCCCAGAAGGCGATGGCCTTGAACTGCCTCTGCTTGAGCCTCTTCATTCCGATCCTGTGCTACGTGGGTCTCAACCTCTACGCTTTCTACCAGACACACCCCGAACGAATTCCACCGCAGTACCAGCAGGTGGCGCTTGCTCCCGGGGAGGATGCCTGGGGAGTGAAGCACCCAGAGACTGGCGAGCGCCTCGAGGACAAGATCCTGGCCACGTTTGTGGCCCGGGAGCTGCCGGTGGGCCTTGCCGGGCTGGTGATCTCGGCACTTTTTGCCGCCTGCATGTCCACCATGGACAGCGGCCTGAACTCGGTGGCCACCTCGCTGATCGTCGATTTTCATCGCCGTCTCGGGGCGGGAAAGAAGTGGTTGGCGCGACGAGTCGGTAAGTCCGTCTCAGATCTGGACGAGGCGGCCGAGCTCAAGCTGGCCCGCCCAATAGTCATCTTCCTGGGAGTGATCGCCACGGCCGGCGGCTGCATCGTCGGCCAGCTGGGAACCATCTTCGAGATCGCCCGTAGTGCTCTCGATACTCCCGGAATCCCCCTGGCCTGTGTCTTCCTCTTGGGAATGCTGACTCGAAGAGCCAACATGACCGGTGCCTTCGTCGGATTGTCTCTAGGCATGCTCACCATGCTCTGGTTCATCTTTGGCCCCCGTATGGCGGATGCAGGCATGGGCTGGATCTGGCCCTGGCTGGACGCAGATGGGGAGGCTTGGCGCGTTTCTACCATCTATCCGGGCATCGTGGCCGCTATTGTGACCCTCGGCGTAGGCTATGGAGTCAGCCTCGTCGCCGGCCGGCGGGCCACACCTGAGCAGCTTTGTGGCCTCACAATGAGAGGAGCCTCCGCCTCGGTGTGAACCTGGCAAGCGCACACAGAAAAAGCAGCATTTGGCTGAGGAGTGTCCATCCTACAACGGTCATGGCGCTATCGTTGTTCGTGCTCGGGGACAGCCAGAGGTTCCACTTGAATCATCCAGCGAGGCTGAGGGCTGGACCAAGCGAGGTGCTCACAGAATGAATAAGATCCCACTGTTCATCCTTTCAGGGCTGATTGTTTCTTCATGCGGTGCTCCCCCGCCGGGCGATGCCCCGAAGGAAGGCACGTCTGGCTGGACTGAAACCAGCTTCAGAGATTTTGCGGAGGGGACTTTGGTCGATGGAGGAGCCAATACATACGTCTCGGCCGATGGGAGCATCCGCCTGATCAACCAGCTCGATCTGGACCAGGACGGGCTGGTCGACCTGGTCCTGCCGGGAAGTCACGACAACAATTTCCAGGTGGACTCGTGGATCTACTGGGGTGCGGACCGCTTCAGTGCCTCTTCCCGAACGGCTCTGCCGGGAGAGGGGGCCTCTGGATCCGCAATCGGAGACTTCAATGCTGATGGCCATTTGGATGTGGTTATCGGAAGCGGCTACAACGGCACCCGTACCGAAAACAACTCGCTCCTCTTCTGGGGTGGAGAAGGCGGCTTGGATCGCGAACGAAAGCTGGATCTGCCTACCGTTTCGGTGGTGGCGGTTGCAGCCGCTGACCTCAACCTGGATGGATATATCGAGATCGTCTTCGCCAGCAACGGCCTCTCCTATCAGTTCACCCGCGAGGGAGGCGACTTCACCGTTGTCAGACCCTTCTCCGATATCTACTGGGGTTCCTCCGACGGTTACTCTCCGAGGCGAACGACTCAGCTACCCACCCACTCTGCCCAGGATGTAGAGATTGCCGACCTCAACCGGGATGAGATACCGGACATCCTGTTCGCCAACCAGGGCAGCGGCGAGGAGCCGGGAGGAGTGTTGATCTATTGGGGAAGCAAGTCCGGCGAGTACTCCAAGGCTTCGTCGACGCGGCTGGACGGTCTGAGCAGCGCCGCCTTGCGTGCCTCGGACCTCAATCAGGACGGCTGGCCCGAGATCGTGGTAGCCAACCACCAGCGAAGCTCTTCGGATTCCTCGACTCCCGCACCCTGCTTCATCTATTGGGGCTCCGCGGAGGGATTCAGCGGCGATCGCAGGAGCGAGCTTCCTGGCTGGGGAGCACGTGGCGTCGACGTTGCTGATCTGGATGGGGACGGGAAACTCGATCTGGTCTTCGCCAATGAGTTCGGAGATGCCTCCTTTATCTACTGGGGGTCCGAGAGCGGCTTCCTGCCGCATCGCCGAACCGCCCTTCCCACGCTCGCAGCCAGTGACTGCGTCATCGCAGACCTGAACAGCGACGAGCTGCCTGACATCGTCTTCAGCAACGAGAAAAATGGCGAGAGCCATGACATTTCTTCTTTCATCTACTGGAATGGCAAGAATGGCTTTGAGCGATCCAATCGGCTGGAATTGCCCACGCTGGGAGCCGCAGCAGTCGAGTCTGACGACATCGACGGAGACGGCAAGTGGGATGTCATCTTCATCCACAAGAAGGATGGCTATGTTGCGGAAGATGCTCCCAATGCGTATGTCTACTGGGGGCAGCAGGGAGGAGAGTATTCCTCCAATCGGCGCTGGGTGCTGCCCTACAACGGAGGCAGCTCGGCCAACATCTCAGATCTGAACGCCGATGGCTTCACCGATCTCGTGTTGACAGGAAGAGTCGACATCCTCTGGGGGGCTGAGGACGGATTCTCGCTGTCCAACAATACCAAGCTTCCTACTGAACGTGCTTTCAGCACCGTGGTGGCGGATTTCAATCGGGACGGATACCTGGATCTAAGCGTGAGTGAGTGGACACCAGAGGGCGAAGAGATGAGCCTGTTCTGGGGAGCTCCGGGAGGCTACCGGATGGACAATCGGTTTGTCTTTAGATTTCCCGATGTCAGGCTTCACAAGGCGGGTGACTTCGATCGGAATGGCTACCTGGATCTCCTGTTCACTGGGACCAGCGATCAGGTGGTTATCTTCTGGAATGGACCCGATGGCTTCAGCAATCAGAATAAACAGTATCTGCCCACCAAGCTGGCGGTGGGGGCCGAGGTAGCAGATCTCAACGCCGACGGCTATCTGGATCTGATTATCTGCAACCTATACGATTTCGGCCGGCAGGAGGAACAGATCGGGGTTCGTCCGATCGACGCGGAGCCCCAGTCCGCAACCTTCTCGGCCGGAACTGAAGTCTACTGGGGGGGTGAGGATGGATACTCGGCGGAGCGCAAGTTGGTGCTCGAGACCGTCGGCAGTGAGGACGCCTCGGTGGCCGACCTCAACGGGGACGGACACCTCGACCTGGTGGTGTCCAGCTACCATGCCGGCATCCACCGAAGTCATCCCTCGTACATCTTCTGGGGTACTGGTTCCGGATTGAATCCCGAGCCAACCCAGCTTCCGACCGACTCGGCCTCGGGTGTGCTGGTCGCTGATTTCAACCAGGACGCTCAACTGGATATCTTCTTCGTGTGCCACACCAAAGGCGGTAATCACCGCACCGATTCATTCCTCTACTGGGGAAAAGACGGGGCGTTCGCGGCCGACAGACGGCTCGACGTTCCCACCCGAGGAGTGCACTGGACCATCCACAACGACGTGGGTAATATCTACGATCGCTCTCCCGGATACGACTACATCTCCTCCGCCTTTGACGGCGGAGAGACAGCTCACTTCACAAGCCTCTCCTGGGAGGCCCAGACACCCTTTGAGGCGGCGCTGAAGTTTCAGCTTCGCGCCTCCAGCCGCCAGAAGGATCTGGTCTCAGCCCAGTGGCTAGGTCCGGAGGGAGTAGACAGTTTCTACACCGAATCCTTAGCCACGATCAAAGGGCTCCCAGAAGGCGCTCGATGGATCCAGTACAAGGCAACACTCCTCTCGCCCAACGGAGCCAACGCCCCGGTGTTGGAGTCGGTGACGGTCGACTATCGCTGAGCCCCGTAACATTGCTCGAGTTGGTTGGAGTTATGTGAACTGGAATATAGTCACAAGCTCTTGGGGCACCTTTACACCGAAGGTGTTACTGCGCGTAGCCCAGGGTTGCAATGCGAAGCGAGCTACCCTGGGTCAAGGTCGTTCGAAACAATCTGCTACCCCAAAGGGGTTGTTGCCGACCGAAAACGTATTGGCAATAACGCTTTCAGCGTAGAAAAAGGAGGGGGACCCCAACCCAGGGTAGCTCGCTTCGCATTGCAACCCTGGGCTACGCGCAATAACACCTTCGGTGTAGGCGATGAACTCCAGAAGTGGGAAGAAACCTATTCCTGGATGATCCCACTCCTGCTGCTGGCCCCGCTGACCTGCAACCTGCGACCCGAAACTACACCCGATACGCCTGCATCGTCCTCTCGGCGATATCGTCCCAGTCGAAACGCCTGACGCTTGCCAGGGCCCTCTTCGAGGCTCCCTGTAGATCCCGGTTTCGGATCTGCTGCATCGCCTTGTAGAGGCCGTCTTCTTCCTTGGGATCGTACAAAATCCCGGCGTCTTCACATACCGTAGTGGGGAGACAGCCGAAGGCTGGAGCGACTACCGGTTTTCCCAACGACAATGCCAGGATGAAGGAGCCTGAGGTCATGGTTGCGACGAAGGGAAGGACCATCACGTCAGCTCCCTGCAGCACCAGAAACAAGTCTCTGTTGGGTGCTCTTGGGTAGGTGCGCAACACGATCCTGGGGTGTTCTTGAGCGTAGCGCTGGATGATATCCCGGTAATCCGGTCGCCCGCCTCCAGCCGCTGCCAGCCAGGAGTCTTCCTGCGGCAGACGCCGGAGGGCGTCCATCAGTTGCTCTACGCCTTTGTAGGGCTGGAAACCGCCAAAAAAGCCGTAGACGAATGCCTCTTGAGGTATTCCCAGCTCGTTTCGTGCCTGCTTTCGTGTGAGGTCGGGCGAGTGGACGCCGATGAAGTGGCCGTGGGGGATGATGAACAGGTTCTGGATGGGGCCGAAGTGCTGCGTCACCGCCTCTGCCGCAACCTCACAGTGGGCAATGATGGCAGTGCAGAGGCGGCAGAGCGCGAGTCGGAACTGGTGATCGATCTCTTGATGGGTGCGGTTGTGGGGATAGAGGTTGTGAGCCGTCCAGACGATTTTGTAGCCTAGTTCCCTCGCCTTTTCCAGGGATCGAACGAAGTCCTGCATCTGACTGGCCATGATGGATGCATCTTCATGGTAGTAATCATGGTGAGGCCAGTTGAAGTGCAGAACGTCGATGCGTCCTCGATTACGGAGAAGGTACTCCTGGCTGTAGTCTACTTCGAACTCGACTTGCACTCCTCGGCGTTCGAGCGAGGTGCAGAGAAGCTCGCCGTAGGGATTGTTGCCAGGGTCGTCTGCCGGCAACCTTTTGCCTTGGTGGTAATAGTAGGCGATTCGCAAGAGCGTTCGTGACGGGAATACGATGCCCAGCGGCGATGCGAGCCGTCAGAGGGACCGTCAGGCGTCCGCGGACAGGACGACCGTCTCGGTCTTCTGGGGGATCACCTCATGGAACACCTTAGGCTTTGGCCGTGGCCGTGGGTAGCCCGCGGGTGGACTGGAGGGGTCGTGAAGTTCGAGCCGATCCCGTCCCCGCACCTGGTAGTACCATTCCTTTTCATGCTCCGCGACTTCAAGAGTGCGCTGGAGGATAAACTCGATGTAGTCGAACTCGCTGAAAGCGAGGTCGGCCAGAAAGGCACGATTCACACTGGTGCCATCCCAAGTAGCAAGATCGGGAATGGGAACGGCCCCCATGCATACCTGAAACAAGCTCTCCTTCTTTTGAAGATTGTTGAGCTTGACTGGAAACTCCAGCGTCACCGAAACCTGCCGCTTCTCATCTCGGTAGGTTGTGCGCGCGTTCATCAGCTCGTCAGCCAGGCTGGCTTCGATGACCTCATCGTGTGTCGTCAGCTCTCGAGCGTTCTTGATGGAGCGAATCTGAAAAGTATGCTCCTCGAACCAATCGCTTAACTTGGTGCGCTTCAGATTTTCTGTTTTCTCGCGAGGTTCGTAGGAAAGCGGGATGCTGTCCTCCTGTCCGACAAGCACCCGCCATTCGGAGCTCGGAATCTGGAACAGATTCTCTTTGACGATCGTATACTCGGTCTGACAGGGCAGGACCAAAAAGTACTCTTGCTTTTCACCGGTTTTCTCGTTGGTGAGAGTGCAGGCTGAATCCAGCTGGATCCGAACGTGATGGACAGCGCCTTCCGTACCCTCGAAGCCGGGGTACTTGTAGTGGGGATGGCGCATTATTGGCTTGCTCTTCCAGGTGAAATAGGACCGACCGAAGTCAATCATGATGTTCTGTGCTCCCTCGTGGGATACAAGATACAAGATACAAGATACAAGATACAAACAAATCCCGAATCACAAGCTCCAAATTCTAAACGTGGGCTTAGTCTTGTTGCAGTTGTGCCTGAGACATTTCCAGCTGATCACAAAGTTTGATGCTTGGAGCTTGGAACTTGTTTGTATCTTGTATCTTGGAGCTTTCAGCCCCCTATCCGATCAGGATGAATCGCAGATCCATGACGTTGGTTTGAGTGGGACCGGTGATGATCAAGTCTCCCAGCTGCTGGAAGAAATGATAGGAGTCGTTGCGAGCCAGAAAGTCTTCCATCGAGAGATTGAGTGCTTCTGCTCTCGCAGCTGTTTGCGGCGAAGCCCACGCACCGGCTGCGTCAGTGGCACCATCGGTTCCGTCTGATCCCAGACTCGTGAACAGGATCGATTCGAAATCCCAGTCGGCGATCTCGGCAGCGCAGCAGAGGGCGAATTCCTGGCTCCTGCCCCCTTTTCCGTCCCCGACAACCCGGACGGTGGTCTCACCCCCGGAAATAATGCAGCAAGGCCGCTGGACCGGGAGTCCTGACTGGAGCACCTCACGGGCCAGGGCGGTGTGGACCAGAGCCACGTCCCCGTTGTTGCCGGCGATCGAAGAGGAGAGTATCAGGGGAGTGAATCCAAGAGTCTGTGCCTTCTCTGCTGCGGCCTTCAGAGCCACTATATTGCTGGCGACAATTGCGTTCTGAACCCTTGCGAAGCGGGAATCTCCGGGTTTGGGGGTCTCTCTTATGCCCGTGGTCTCGGGACCGGCTCCACTGCGCAGATAGGACAACACTTCCGGCGGCGTGGATTCCTCGATGTTGTACTTGGCAAGAATCCGCAGACAGTCTTCGAAGCGAGTAGGATCGGGCACAGTGGGTCCGGAGGCGATGCTGCTCAGGTCGTCACCTACCACATCCGAGAGCATCAGGGAGAGAATCTGGGCGCCGCCCGCGTGCTCGACGAGCCTCCCTCCCTTGACTCGACTCAGATGCTTACGAATCGCGTTGATCTCGTGAATGGTAGCACCACTTCTCAGAAGCGTGGCGTTGGTACTTTGTTTGGCCTCGAAGGAGATTTCAGCAACGGGAGCCGGAAGCAGGGCTGAGCCACCCCCAGAGAGAAGCACCAGGAGCAGATCCTGATCGGTGAGGTGGCTGTGAAGAAAGCCCAACAGGGCCTCGGTCGCCTGCCGCCCATCTTCGTCGGGTTGGGGGTGTCCGGCTTCCAGCACCTGGGTCTTGTCGAGGGCCCCTCCGTGGCCGTGCTTGACGACGATCAAACCCTGCTGGAGCCGGTCTCCCAGAATGTCCTCGACGGCTCGAGCCATGGGAACGCCCGCTTTTCCGGTTCCCACCAGGAACACCTTCCGGAAGTCGGACAAGGCGTAGGCCGTCCCAGCCAGTTGAAGGGAATCTTCCCGACGCCGGAGCGAGCGTCTGACCGCCTTCTCCGGATCCACCGCCTCCAGGGCAGCCTGATAGATCTCGCGCTGACTCGATTTCAGTGTTTCGATGGTCATGTTTCGGAACGTCGCACGTCGCACGTCTGAACGTCGCACGTCTCATGTCGGGTGAGCACGCCTGAACAGCGCACGCCGCGGCTCTGTTTTACTCCTACCTCGATAGATGCTTTCCTCGGCGACGTGCGACGTTCAGACGTGCGACGTTTCCTATCGCTCATTGAGGTTGAGGCGAATCATTCCCCCCTTCCCATTCCAGGGCAGGTATCGTTCTAACAGGTGGTGTCGAAAGAATCCGACTAGGGCGCCGCCTCCAAAGCTGCAGAAGATGAAGCCCAGGAGACCCATTCCTATCGTCTTCACCATGCCTAGAAAGGTGGTGGCGTCATTTCGAAGGGTGGGTCTCTTTCGCTTGTCGTAGATCCATTTGATGCTGGGTGTGTAGGTCACGTTGCTGAGGATCTTCTTGGCCTGCTCCTCCGGGCCTATCAGCAGGCTGACAAGAAGGCCACTGCGCTTCATATAGATGCCGGTCGAGGAGATGTGGGATTGAAGCAGGGTGTGCAATTTCTGAAAGTAATCCTCCGCCAGGGCTGGGGTTGGATATCCGACGACAAAGAGGGCGCTATCCTCGGGTTCATAGAGGGCGTAGGTGACTTCGGCTTCGTCTTCGAATCCGACTCTGGAGATGAGGTCGGTGGGGAAGGCAGGATTGAGGCTCAGGGAGTTCGTGCCCAGATAGAAGCTTATCGATTTCTGGATCAATTCATGCTGGGGCAAATAGAGAACAGTCACCGGGTGGACGTTGAGGAGCGGGATGACCTCGACCAGGCTCGAGGCGATCTCTCTCAGGAGCTGCGGGTCGGCAGGTCCACTTCCTTGCTGGCTCAACCGGAAGGCGTACGGACCCCTCCAGAAGCTCAGTCTGGCATCGCGGTAGAAGTTCTCTACCGCCAATTCAAGGCGTTCCCCGGAAGGATCCGCGCGGTCTAGCAGGGAGAAGATTCCAAACGCTCCCGAAGCGTCCAGCATCTCGTGGACCTCGAGTTGGAATACCGGTGAAGCCTGTGTTCCTCTCTTCCGGAGATGCCAGCGCGAATAGCCAAGCAGACCGTATTCCTCGAGAATCGGGACCTCCACTTGCCCTATCTGGGCGTGACCCTCAATGGCGTTGACCTCTTCCAGGTTGTCAAATCGGTAGTGGTTGAGGGAAGGGAAGTACTTCTTGATCGTGACGTCTGCCAGGGAAGGATCAGTCAAGCAGACCAGAAGAATGAGGAAGGCGAGGATGGCGTGAGGACACCTGCCCAGCCGTAATCGGTATCGCGAGGGATTTTCCGAATGCATGTCTAATTGCCGGCACCGATTCTAACATGCCTCGTTTTCTGACCTTGGTTTTCGGATTTCCGGCCTTCGTAGGAGACGTCGGGCCTGAGATCTTGGGGTTCTCCTAGCCCGGATGACTACGGCGCCGAAATAGATCGGCGATGAAGAATGTGGGCTATTGGCCTCGACTGTTTTCCGCCCGCTCGTTGAGGGGGATCGAGCCCAGGGACCGGAAGTATTTCTCGATACCCGCATAGAGGGATTCGACGACCTGCTTCAGGCCTTTCTTGCTTTTCAGGAATTTTTCCTCGGCGGGATTACTCAAGAAGCCTATCTCGGTCAGAATACTTGGCATTTTTGCCCCAATGAGCACGATGAATGGCGCCGTCTTCACCCCTCGGTTTCGGAATCCGGATCGATGCTTTTTGATGCCGGAGTGAAGATTCTTCTGGACCACATGGGCCAGATCCTTGGACTCGGCATTGTAGTCGCCCAGAGTGATCTGGTGCAGTAGATTCTCGAGGTCCTGAATGGTTTTTTGAGAGGAGGCATTTTCGCGACTGGCCACATCTCTGTCGGACGCGCTGGAGGCGAAGTTCAAGAAGAAGGTCTCCGCCCCTGTGACCCGGCGCACCCGACTGGCATTGCCATGGATCGAGATGAACAGGTCGGCCTTCTGCTGGTTGGCAATGGCGGTTCGCTCCTCCAGGGCGACGAAGTGATCCCGGTCTCGAGTCAGAGTGACCTTGGTCCCGAGGCGCTCTTCGAGCAGGGTTTTGAGGCGCATGGCAACATTGAGAACCAGGGTCTTCTCAGCCATTCCTCCGGGGCCGATCGTTCCCGTGTCGCTACCTCCGTGACCGGGATCGAGAACCACATGACCCACCTTCAATCCCAGCACCCTGGTGAGGCTTCTGTCCCCGTGTAGGTTGGGCGCCGGAACCACCGGGGTCGGCTGAGCAGGCTTCTCAGTCGGGTTTCCGGCCGGCGGGGACTTGGTCAAGGGCAGGACGGCATCAGCGGTTGCCGGCTTGCGCTGCGGCTCGGAGGCCAACAACCGGTCACCGCTGATGTCGATCACGATCCTGAAGGGATTGTAGAGGGCGAAGACGAGATGTTCGTGAATTGAATTGAAATCCAACACCACCCGCACCACATCCGGCCGATTTTCAGCTACCCGGATGCTAGTGATGAAGACGTCGTCGATCTTGTAGGTCTTGCCCTTGAGATCGGCGGCCAGTTGGGCTTTCTGAAGGTCGAAATAGATACGATCAGGATTGCTCAGAATGTCCTTTTTGAACGCGACCTCCCGGTCTAGCTGGATGACCACACGAGTGTATTCCTGGTTGGCGCGATAGCGGATTTCAGAAACCTGAGCGATGTTCCGGGGGCGCTCCTTGGGTTTGGGCCGGGGCGGATTGCGCAGTAACCGTGCTTGCTTCAAGGCTGTCGAGCGGTGTTTGGTGGAGGGGTACTCCCGAGCCACGAATTCATAGTAGTAGATGGCTTTGCTTCGGTAGGCGTCGCTCTTGAAGCGCTTGGCCATCTCATCGTAGAGTCCCGCCACGGCGTAGAGCGCGTCATCACAGGCCGAGAAGGTGGGATCGTGGTCGACGACGAGCCGATGGAGAAAGATGGCTCGCTGGTACTGGGAGCGCGTCCTCTTGGATTCTGACGTTCGCGCAAGACGCTGGTGGTACTGATCCGCCTTCGCGTAGGCTCGTCGGGCAGCATCCCGATTTCGAGACTCGAGCGGTTGCAAGACCAGGACAAGACACACCAAACCTACCGTTGCGAGACGTAGGCTGGTCAACACGTTCACCCTCCTTCGGCCCCGGGGTGTCCGTTCTCCGTATCTTTTCAAAACAGTGTAGTTATACACGAGCGGGCTGTCAAAGTTGCTGCTCTGGATAGTGGGCAGTCAGCAGCGTGAAAGTGAGCAGTAGAGCAGTGAAAAGGCGGCGGACGTCGAGACTCCTGGACGCCTGCTTCAGGGCCTACTGGCAGGGGGAAACATGGGGATGCCCGGGGTCGGCAGGGGGCCATGGAGGGGTTCGGCTGCCGGGGCGGGGACATGGCGACGATCTGGTCGCCCTGCCAGTCGATGCTGAATCTCTGGTAGACGATGCTCTCGACGGTGCGGGTCCTGGGCACCGGAAAGACGAGGCGGACCCGGTCGGTTCCCGCTCCTGCCGCCACCAGCAGGTAGGGGCCCATGAGGCGCGCCGCCGCGACGGAGCCGTTCACCGTGAGCTGAAGTTGGGACGGCGGCACCCAGGAGGGAACTCGAATCTGGAGGTTGCGGCCGCTGGAGTTGGCGATCTCGATTCGTCCCTCCGAAGAGAGGTGGCTGCGAACCCGAAGTCCCTCCCTCTCCATGCCCAGGAGCAGGTTGAGGCGGATTCCGACGCCATCCTCCCCCACCATGGCCCGGTAGGCCTGGCACAGGGCGTCCACGGCGCCGGAGACGATGTCGTAGACGAAGACGGGGGATTCGGGCCCGAACTGCAGGTCGTTGGGCGTGGGGAATCCGAAGCCGCCCCGGACCCGGGAAGCCAGGCTGCGCAGTCGGTTCTCGGCGGCATGGGGGTCGTCGGAGAAGTTGGCCACCTCCACCAGCTGGGAGGGCAGCAGGTGGCTCCGGAGAATGCGCTCGGCGCGACCGTAGTAGTCGGGGTAGCCCCCCTTCCCCAGGAGCAGGCTGGCGCGCAGGAGATCGCCGCTGTTGTTGGCTTCGCCCCGAAGCCGGTACTTGTGGAGGGCCTCCATGGACCAGCCGAAGCTGCTGTTGAACCGGGCGAGGCCCACGTCGTAGACCCTGCGCACCCGTTCCAGGAGCTTGGCGTCGTTGGTCAGGAGCGCCAGAGCCAGCATGCCCGCCACCAGGGCATTGATGGAATGGCCATGGGTGCCGGCTTCCTCCGTCAGGTCTCCCGACTCCGAGAAGCACTTCTCGAGGGCGAAGCGGGTCATCAGGCCAGCCGTTTCCAGGGCCACGTCGTCGTCGCTGGCGCGGTAGTACCGAACGAGTGCGTCCACCGCCCTCCCTTCCATGGACGGCTGGTGGTTGTAGCCCTCGACGGACGGGGGCAGCCGCTCCAGGTGGATCCTGCCCTCTTCGTCCAGTGCCTGGCGAATGGTCCGGACCAGTCTGCGGGCCAGGTCCTCCGCCTCGCCATCACCTCTCCGGGTCAGCGCCGTCAAGCCATGGAGGGTTTCACGCACGTTGTGCAGATTCAGCAGCCGCTTGCCCGAATGTCCGTCGGGGCCTCCGGGCAGCCCGTCCCCTGCCTCGAACAACTGGAAGAGGTGGGCCCTCAGGTCGGCCATGATGGCATCGCCGGGCGGCTCGCCCAGAACCTCCCCGGCCTCCGAGAGACCGTGCCGGGCGCGCCCCACGTTGTGGACTCGGTTCCAGAGCCCCTCGCTCTGATAGTTGGCCAGTTCAAAGCCCGTCAGGTCACCGTTCTTGATACCGCAGTTCCAGTAGGGCAGATGACCCTGGGTGGGATCCAGTCCGCCCAGAAGGGCGTTTTTCCCGAGGCGAATTCGTTCCAACAGATCGACCATCTCCGTCCGCACCCCCAAGGGTGGGGCCAGCTTACCACTCCCCGAGGAAAACTCACCAGTCCTCGCTGGCGCCCGGGGCTGCCATCGATCCCCACGGTCTGTACCCCACACCGCCGCCAGACGCAGGGCGAGGATCCGGCTATTGATGGACTCTATAGGATCCAGCTGTGGGCCGGGCACGCGCGCCTGAAGTGAATGGATCGAGTCTCGTTCGATCCGCTTGCCGAGCGTGAACTGAACGAAGCAGCCCGATACTACGAGATCAAATGTCCCGGGCTGCAGATGCCTGAATCGGTCTCGAGGCAGCGTGGCCAGGCCAACCATGCAGTGGTTGGCAACGGGCACCTCTTCGCCGCTACCTGCTCCGTAGAAAATGTAGGTCCGCCCGCCGTGGTTGACGAACCCCTGGCCTTGAAGCAGCCGGAGTGTCTTCCAGTCCGACTGCTCACTTCGCCAGCGAATGAAAGGGTAGTCGGGCACCGGTTCCCGGTAGCGCAGCCCGTCGTTAGAGATGATCAGTCCGAGGTTCATCCGCACGTCGGGATGTAGATTGTTCTCGGGACCCACCCATTGACCGTAGAGTCCCAACAGGACGTTACGCCGGTGCCAGATGGACGCCCCGACATGAACTTGCCGACCACGGTGGATGCCCGGCTGAGATTCCGGCCGATGGAAACTCATGATGCCCGCCTCTTGCCATGAATCCAGATTCGCGGAGGCAAAGGCGAACAGCACCATCTCATCCGGATCGACACCTGTCACAAGCGCATTGGAGGGCGCCTCAGGATCGAACTCACCGAGCTGCTCCTCCGCCACGTTTGCAGCGCGCACGCCTTCGGCACCGCAGGCTAGTCTGTCAGCGCCCAACAGGGCGGCTCCACCCAACGCAGATCGGGCCAGAAACTCGCGGCGCAGTAGGGTTTCCATCCGGCGTTTTCTCGCAATCTGTCATGGCAACTCGTTCAAACTAGTCTAGAACAGGTTGGGTGAAGAGGATACTGGGTGCCGACAGAGAGTGATTCCACCTGAGAAATGTTGGCTAGATTGGTCCCGAAACTTCTTAACAGTCTCGGAATTTCAATCAAGTGAGCTGTTCTCTGAGACCGCCCTTTCGTCACAGCCGGGGTGTCCCGAAACAGCCTTTTACGGCCTTGGCCGTCGGCACGAAGTGCCTACTTAAATATATGGCCGGGCCGGGCTGAGACAGCGTTTGATTTGATCCAAATCGAACGACCGATTGAAACCGCACCTAAAAGCGGACATTCAAATCTTCCCTGGAAACGTCGAATGAGCTACCGCAAACGGCCAAGAGCAATCATTCTGCTCAGACCAAGGTCATGCGACCACGAAAAGCTTGTGGCTGAAAAGAATGGGATTCACCCGCGATCCACCCCAAAGCCAGGACCGCGGCTTGGCGCACCTTCCAATCCCCCTTCTCCAAATCCTGAACGAGTGGGGTGATTTCTTGATCCTGTGCAGAGCCTGCCCAACCTGAAGGCAAGAAGAGCACCAGGGTTAGGCTCACGAGACCCAAAACGGAAGCACTTTTCCGGATATCAGATGATTGAAAAAGCATCGCTGTCTCCTTTTGCTCAATTGAACTGCTGCACCGTTGTGGTACGGAACACAGAGGCTGGTTGGTGAAAGCTTCTTATTGGGTTTCGCTGAGTTACACCCTATTTGACCTCTCCAGCGTGGCCCGTCGCCGTGCGAACGCCGAAGCTGTCTTGCGCTACATTGCGATCCAATTCCCGGAGGATTCCGCCGTAGGTCTGAACGTTGGTGGCTACACTGGGATATTCTGGCTTTCGTTCCAAGATGCTCAGAGCCCGTTTGTTGAGAAGCTGGGCCTCCCTATGCTTGCCCTGAGCACGGCGCAGTGCCGCCAGGCTCCGCAGACTCGTGGCCATTTGGGAATGTCCCAGTCCACGGGCCTGCTCAATGATGGGCAAAGCGCGTTCGATGAGCGCCGCCGCGTCAGCATACTTGCCTTGGACGGCGTAAAGTGATGCGAGTCGCTGGAGGCTGTTGGCCAAGCGAATGATCCTCTCCTTTGACTCTTCCGGGTCCAGTGAGAAATAGAACTTTTCGGGGTTCATCCGGTAAATGGGGAGGTGCCGCCAGTCAAAGGTAGGCCATGGAAACTGCCGCACTATGCAAACCGTGGAAAAACAAGTAGTTCTGGAGGAGAACTGGCAAGTGCTCGCAGTTGTTTTTCCACCGTTCGCACAGCGCTTGGAAAACTCCGTATCACGGGCTTGCCGGCCCGGTTCGATGTCGCTCGGAGTTTTCCACAGTTCCCACGGCCTCTGCTACTGCAGCCGACTATATGGACAAGCGAACGGGGAGCAGATTTGGGATCCGGAAGGTGCCAACCACGTCCCCACCTCCCCATTTACCGGATGACCCCTTTTCGGCCTCTTTGAGGTTAGCTCGTGCCCGTCCGGAAACCGGGGTTCCCAGAACTGTAATCTGTTGAATCGGAACCACTTTTTATACCTGAGACTGCTGACAGACCGACTCGACCCAGCTCGATCCAGAGCGAGGACGAGCGAGCGAGGGCGCACGGGCCAAAAAACACCGGTTCGGCGCAGACCTCTCCCTGAGTCGGAGCCACAAGGCAGTACGGTCAGCCACAAAAGACTACAACAGGAGTCGGGCCAGGACGACCAGGTTATAGGTCAGGACGCTGGCATGGACGTAGCTTTGAAAGTGAGGCCAGCCTTTCCAGGTACAGCGGTGGAGACCAAAGGTGTGCTTGAGGGTCCCAATGCACCCCTCGATCCCGGCCCGGAAGCGTTTGAGCTGTTTGTAGACCCAACTGGAACGCACCATGCTCTCGACCGTCAACCCACACTTTTTGGAAAAGGCCACGTCCTGTACCCCCTGCTCTTTGGCCCAGCTCAGGTTGGCCGCCGAGGCAAAACCGCCATCCCAGGCGCTCTGGCGCGGGACCTTCCCGTACAGCTGTCGATGACGCTCTAAGAAGGGTTGCACATAGTTGCTATCGGCTGGATTCCCGCGTTCCACCACACAATCCAGGATCAGCGACGAGGCCCCCGTGCTGACAAACACTTTGTGGCCGAAAACCGTTTCCCGAGGGCTCTTCTTGATAATATCGGTGTGCTCTTCGAAGAGGGAACAGATCTTCTCCTGGGCCGCGACGGCCTCGCCCGAAAGGACCCGTCGTTGAGTCTGCTCGATGACTTGGTGCAACAGCTCCAGATAGTGGGCCAGTTGCGCCGCCCCGGCCAGACTGAGGGGATCGCTCCACTGCGCCGACGCGGCCAGCGCCTGCTCGGCATAGTGGGCCGTCTTGGACGCCACCTTGATCAGATCGCGGTAACTCTCCAGGCGCTTCTTGCCGCGGCGGTTGCGGATGTTCAGGACGCGCCGCTTGGCCCGTCGCGTGTGATCGACGAAGCCGATCCCTTCCCAGTCCCGCAGCCGCCCCAGCCACCGGGTGACGACTCGAATGCCGTCGTACAACAGCTCACTGTCGAGCGGATAGTGGACGTTGGTCTGGACCGCCGTGGCATCGACCCGAATCCGTTGGCCTTTTTCCAGACCCCGAGCCTGCGCCCAGCGCACCAAGTGGTCGTTGATCGCCTTCCATGTCCCCGGCTCAATCTTCCCCAGGTTCTCCGCCAGGGTGGCTTTGCTGATCGACGCCCCATAGGGCAAGCGACAGAACCTCTGACAGCTTTGCGAATCCACCAGATGAAACTCCAGCTTGCGATAGCTGAACTGATGCAGCTGTTTGATGACGGCACAACGCAGCACCTGCTCGGCCGTCAAACCGGGGGCGCCGACACTGGAATCGACCCTGTCAGAGAGATCTTGTACTATCAGCTCCAGCGTCTGGGGATTGTCGTCCAGGATGCGCGAGATCACCTTCAATTCATTGGCCAGTTGGTGATCGGGCCATGGTGGGGAAAGGGGGCGTTGTTTTTCACGCTTTTGACGCATCTTCGAACTCCTGAAATCGTCCTAAGTCGTTTCAGTCTAATTGTTTACACCAGATAGTCTAGCAAACGACCCTGACAATTTCGGAGCTTGAAAAAGCCCTCTTTCCCCTTCCTTATCAATTACTTACGGATTTCCGGACGGGCACTAGCTCGTGCCTGATACAGGGACGCCAGGCTGTAGAGGCTTTCAACGAAGACAAGGGTCTTCTTTTTGGATTGTTCCCAATCCAGTGCAAGCTCCCACAGCGCGTCGAAGGTCGCACGAAACTTCAGACCCTCCCTGAGGGCACTGAGGCATTGCTCCTCCGTGGAGCACTCTGTAAACGGCCGAAAATGGT
>CBDCUP010000016.1:0-61494 GCA_965222655.1 Acidobacteriota bacterium | reverse complement strand
GACTCCCCCTGCGCCGCATCGGCTACCGGGACCCGGAGACGAGGCAGTTCTATGTCTTCTTGACCAATCTGTTTCATCTCAGGGCGGCTGAGGTGGCCGCCATCTATAAGGCTCGCTGGCAAATCGAGCTGTTCTTCAAATGGGTCAAGCAGCACCTGAAGATCAAGAGCTTTCTGGGGACCACGGCCAATGCGGTGATGACGCAGGTCCTGGGTGGCGCTGTGTGTCTACCTGCTGGTGGCCTACGTGAAGTTTCTGCTGCGGCCCCCCGGGCGCCTGTACGAGATTTTCAAGCGGCTGCAGGTCACGGCCCTAGAGTACCTGGCTCTGGGGCAGGTCTTGACCTGGGAGACGAAAAACGGGCCCAAACGGGCACCAAAGTGGAGACAGCGCAACTTGTTCGGAAGACGGCTAAGGCCTTTGTTTGTAGGAGGATAGGAGTCGAGTGACTATAACCTTACAGTTAAGAGAGCTTTAAGTCTTTTAGAATCAACGACATCAAACCGGAAACTAGTGGGGCAGGATTCGTGAGGAGGGACTCAATTTTGGCATTCCCAATGCGTTTCTAGCTACTTGATCTAGTTGGGGATTAGGGTTAATCTTGGCCCAGATGTCCTTCTCCTATTTCCTTCAGGGAGCAAACCTGGCCCTGCTGGGCTTGATATTGTATCGAGCATACGCGAATAGAATGCTCCGCCACTTCCCCATCTTTTATGGCTATATAGGCTATGTTTGCATTACCTTGCCTGGGCCGGCCGTGATATTGGCTATGTATGGACTAGGTTCTACAGAGTACTACTATGCATTTCAAGCCAAGGCTTTCCTGGTTCCGATCCTACAGCTCTGGGTGCTACGAGATCTCCACCAGCGGATTCTTGGCAATACAAAAATTTCTGGAAGAGAGCTCCTGCGATCCGTTATTGTAGTTTTGCTCGTGACCTCACCGGTCGTCTGGACGGTCCTGGTGGGAGACTATGACTACTTTTTGCGTTACCATGCAATCACTTTCGTGTTCCAGGTTTTTCTTTGTCTCATTATCTACCGTGCGATCGGACAACACCGCGGCGTCATCTTGGGTCAGAACTTCCTGGGTATCCTGTCCGGAGTTTCTCTAATGGTGGCTTTCCAGTCCATCAACATCTCGAACCTATTGTTCCTGAACTCTTCTGGTACGATTTTCCGCTTTTTTGCCCAGTTCATCTACCTGCTTGCTCTCATCATATTCGTCTATACCCTTTGGGATGACAGGCCGATGCACCGACTCGAGTCTCCCAACCAAAAAAAACGGACTGACGTGAATACCAGATTGCAGGAGGTATTGAGGTCTCTTATTTGGTTCATCCGGTAAATGGGGAGGTGCCGCCAGTCAAAGGCAGGCCGTGGAAACTGCCGCACTATGCAAACCGTGGAAAAACAACTAGTTCTGGAGGAGAACTGGCAAGTGCTCGCAGTTGTTTTTCCACCGTTCGCACAGCGCTTGGAAAACTCCGTATCACGGGCTTGCTGGCCCAGTTCGATGTCGCTCGGAGTTTTCCACAGTTCCCACGGCCTCTGCTACTGCAGCCGACTATATTGACAAGCGAACGGGGAACCAGATTTGGGATCCGGAAAGCGCCGAACCACGTTCCCACCTCCCCATTTACCGGATGACCCTCTTATTTTCCATCGATGATGATGTTTTTCTACGTCTTGGCCCTTGCGGTCCTGCTCCTTTGCTATACGTTTTACAATGTGGTTGCCGCTTTCCGTTCGGAAGAGTCTGAGAGAAGGCGGCTGGCGCAGGTCGAGCTTCGGCTGGTGCACATCCTGCGGTTGGTGGAGGCCCCGGATGTTCGTCTTCTGATGCAGAATGAGGACTCTCGCCAAGCACTCCTCTTGGAGTTTTCGGAAAGCCTGAGGAAGGATGTGCTCGAGTTGCTGCGCGCCAGGGAGCTCAGAATAGCCTCTCTATTCTGGGCGGCTGTTTTCTTCTCTAGCTACTATCTGATTCGCCTCAAATCGAGGCTTGCATGCGGCCGGGCCGACCTTAAGTTTCTCTCCGGCCTGGAATTGGCCCTTTTTCGTACGTTCGACTAGTCAGAGCCGATCTTGCCCCAGTCATGGGGATTGTTCTCAGCCTTTTCCCCCTACGTCTTAGGCCGCTAATCGACTGAACACGTGCGCAAAGACCATCAAGTAGTGTTCGATTAGCTGTCTGAGGTAGGGAGCGCAGTCGTTGGCGTGAAGAAACAGGCTATAGCGCTGGTCGCCGTGCTGTTTTTCGAACCAAAGGCCCTGATCGTGGCTGAGACCATCCTCCAGATAGAAGTGGAGTCGGTCGACTAGAGAGTCGGTCAGGTTCTGATGAAGAAGGACTTTGCACTTCCCCTCTTCGAGGCAGAAGAGAGCTGCCCCTTGTGCTCCCGATAGAGAGATGATTTCGCTCAGCCGGAATTCCTGTATCTTCCTCAGATAGACTGGCTGATCGAGTGTCTGGGAGCCAACCGATTCCACCGGCCAGACGTCATGGATGTCCGCTTCCAGAACGCCCAACATCCGAAACAAGTTGTCGAGGCTGATGTTGTAGAAGCCGCTTTCCATACACCCATACGAGCCAGTGGGAATCCCGGACTGAAGGGCCAGGTCCTTGATCCTCATCTTCTTGGTCTGGCGCAGTTCGCGGAGACGCCGACGAACAAACTCATTGACTCCTCTCGTCTTACTCATAGCTAACTCCAGTGGTAGAAAATGACCCGAAGCACCGCAATATCACTTCCTTGGATAGGTATCTGACGGTACCTGAGTATCTCCTCCCCGTTTGCCTAAGACAACACTAAGACTACGCCATGGGCAGACGGTATGTAAAGTGTCGCACAGGTAGATCGGTCGGGAGAAGGTCCGAATGTCGCAGGTCGCAGGTCGCAGGTCGCCCCCAATATTGATTCCAGGCACCTTCATTGAAAGAAATCAATCGAGGTCAATCCCAACGGGATTGCGGCCTCCAGCGCAGGGTTTCCGAACCCTGGGTACTCGGAACATACCCCAGATTTCAGCCCTGAAGGGGTTGCGTCAGGAAATGCCGTAGCCATTCGGGTATCAAGTCAGCCGGGAGAACCCACTCTCTGCGATCGGTCCCTGAAGGCGAGTCTCTGCGTCTCCCTTTTCGACCGCTTGGGCTAGTTCTTCGAAGGACGCTTCGAGTGCTTCCAGATACTGGCCCAGAATATCCTCGGTGTGAGCGTAGGAGGCGCAAAAGGACTCTGTCGCCAGGAATCCACGGTTCAACATCAGCTGGGTCAGGAGCGTGCCCAGGGCCTTTGCCTGGGAGCCATAGTTCAGCGAAAAACTGCACATGGGGTGCTGTCCGTGGACGGTGAGCGCCAAATCGTGTTTCTTTGCGAGCCGTCTCCAGCCTTCCTGAACCTTGCTGCCGGTCCGATCGATATGCGCGGACAGCCCGATCCTCTTCATCTTCTTGAGGGTGGCCAGTGCGGCTGTCGGCCCGATGGCGTCGGTCCAGGTGGTGCTGCTGATGAAGGACACCTCGGCGGCGCTCATGACCTCTTTTCTACCGATGATGGCGGCCATTGGGTAACCGTTCGAGATCGACTTGGAAAAGACCGCTATGTCCGGGTCCATGCCGAGTTTCAAGTGCACGCCTCCAAGACAGAATCGCCAGCCTGCGCTGACCTCGTCGAAAACCAGTACGGCGCCGCTGGCATCCGCAACTTCCCGGACTCGGTCCAGGAAGTTGTTCTCGGGCCAATCGCGCCGCATCGGCTCCATCACGATGGCTGCCAGGTCGGGGCCGTGTTGGGACACCAATTCCTCTAACTCTTCTATATGGTTGTAGCGAAAGGGGAGGGCCGTGCCCTGAAGACCCCGAGGAACCCCTTTGGGCTCGAGCCCGGGCATCAGGTGACCGTCGAGTGCACTATCGCTGGCCAGATTCGCCGCCAGATACCAGTCGCTCCAACCGTGATAGCCGCAAAAGGCGATCTTGTCCCGCCCAGTGAAGGCGCGGGCGATGCGAACTGCAATCGACATCGACTCTCCACCGGCTCGGGCATAGCGGACGCTGTCGGCCCAGGGATGCAGCTGGCACAGCAGATCTGCCAACTCAACCTCAGCCGGGGAATTCAGGGAGCTCATATTCCCTCTGTCCACGGCCTCCTTGACTGCAGCGTTTACATCGTCATCGGCGAAGCCGAGAAGGCTGTTTCCCACAGAGTGGATGCAAACATCTATGAGACGACGGCCGTCCAGATCCCAGACCTCGCAGCCCTTCGCGCGGCTGTAGTAGGAAGGCCATAGCTTGGGCAAGAACCTTTCGGGACGCTTGCTTAGTAGCTGTGTCCCACCCGGGATTCTGGTTTTGGCATGCCGGTAAAGCTCGGCTCCAGTGGTGCTTTCCCAATCTATTTTCGAGTAGTCCATGTTCGTTTAAACTCCTTGTACGGTGGACTCATTATAGACCCGAGGGAAGGGGGACCCAATCGCTGAGACCTGGAATTTAGAATACAATCGTCTGAAGTGACCGAGATCCGTAAGCTTTTCCCCTATCTCCGAACCCACCTTCCACTCCTTGTTCTGGCACTGATCCTGCTCGTTCTTACCGGTGCTCTTGAGACTGTTCCCGTCACGCTGCTTTCGCCCCTATTAAATCAGTGGTCCGGTGAGGGCGCACAGGCGAGCGGTGCCGTAGGGGGCAAGTTCGCCTTTCTCCACGACTGGCTTGGCCTTCAGGAAAATCCGCTTTCGCGGATCGCCTACATTCTCGTGGGATTTGCGTTTCTAAAAGGGCTCCTTCTCTACTGCGCGGAGTATGCCATGGGGTACACCGGGCACAGAGTAGTGGCCGCCCTGAGGAATGATCTCTACCGGCATCTCCTGGAACAGTCTCTGGCCTTCTTTGCTGGCAACACCTCCGGGAGACTTATGGTACGCGTGGTTAGCGACACAGAGCGGCTGCAGATCGCGGTGAGCAGGATCCTGACTGATTTTCTGCGTCAGATTTTTCTGTTTCTCTTCTTCCTGGGCCTCGTCCTGTACACTGATTGGAGGCTGGCCCTGCTGTCTTTCCTCGCCGCTCCCCTGGTGCTGTTCATCATATTGAATCTGGGCCGAAAGATCCGTACCGCCAGCCTCTGGAGTCAGGAGCATCTGGAGGAAATAAGTCATGCCCTGCAAGAGACGATTGCGGGAAACCAGATTGTCAAAGCCTTCACCATGGAGGATTACGAAAAGAGACGCTTTCGGAAACTCAACCAGAACCTGGTCCGAGTCAATCTGAAGGCGGCCCGCATGGGTGCCTTGAACTCGCCTTTGATCGAGTTTATCGGCTACGTCTCCTTTTTCCCCTTTCTTCTCTACGCCCACCATCAGATGAGTCAGGGTTTCACGATCGGTGTCTTTGCGGTGTTCATGGTCTCTCTTTTTCGGCTCTACGAGCCGGTTAGAAAATTGTCCCGAATGCACCTGCACTTTCAGCACTCCTCGGCCTCCGCTGGTCGGATTTTCGACCTACTGGAAACCCGTATGGAGATTCCCGATCTGCCCGAGGCCCAGACACTTGCACCTTTGAGCAGGGAGATCGCTTTCGAAGAGGTTTCTTTCAGCTACGAAGATGGCGGAGACAGTGCCATCCTACAGGACTTGGATCTTTCGATAGGCCAGGGCGAGGTCATCGCCCTGGTGGGGCCGAGCGGCGCGGGAAAATCGAGCATGGCAAGTCTCATTCCCAGGTTCTTCGACGTTACCTCGGGGCGCATCACGATTGATGGTGTCGACATTCGTCAGGTCAAGCTGGAGTCTCTGCGAGATCAGGTAGCAATCGTGACTCAGGACACCTTCCTATTCAACGACACCGTGGCGACAAACATCGGCTATGGGAGAGAAGATTGTTCCTTGGATGAGATCCAGGAAGCGGCCAGGGCCGCCTTCATTCACGATGTCATCAAGGCTCTTCCGAGTGGCTACGACACCGTCATCGGAGACCGTGGCCAACAGCTCTCAGGCGGACAGCGCCAGCGCGTCGCCATCGCCCGGGCGATTCTCAAACAGGCACCCATACTGATTCTGGATGAGGCCACCTCGGCGCTGGACAGTGAATCCGAGCAGTTGGTTCAAAACGCACTCCACAACCTGATGGAGAATCGCACCACCCTGGTCATAGCCCACCGATTGTCAACCGTGCGAAAAGCCGATCGGATCGTCGTGCTCGATGCCGGACAAATCATCGACATCGGCGATCATCAAGGCCTTCTCAACCGCTCTCTCCTCTACCGTCGACTATCCGATGCACAGTCGGAGGCGAGTTAAAAGAGGTCGCAAGTCAATCAAAGAGGTCGCACGTCGGTCCAAGAGGTCGCACGTCTGAACGTCTGAACGTCGCACGTCTCAAATCCCCCAGACTTCCGCTGGACTTGTAAGGTTGGCAGCAATCATGGGGGTTCTGCAATCCGAAACCAGACCTGGGACGTGCGACGTTCAGACGTTCAGACGTGCGACCTCTTGGACCGACGTGCGACCTCTTCGAACCCTGTCTACGCTTCCGGTCCATCATAGAGCGCATCCAGGACTGCATCGCTAATGCCTACCGAGCTGAAGCCACCGTCGTGGTAGATGTTTTGCATGGTTACTTTGCGGCAGAGGTCGGAGAGCAGGGCTACCACAAAGTCGGCGCAATCGCTGGCCTGGGCATTGCCAAGGGGGGACATTTTTTCGGCGATATCATAGAGCTGATCGAAGCCTTTGATCCCTTCGCCTGCAGTCGTCTTGGTGGGGCTCTGTGAGACGGTGTTGATGCGGATGCCTTTCTGTCCCAGGTGGTAGCCCAGACTGCGGGTGATGCTCTCGAGTAATGCCTTGGCGTCTGCCATGTCGGAGTAACGGGAAAAGACCCTCTGGGCACCGATGTAGGTGAGTGCGGCAATGCTTCCCCCCTCGTTGAGGGCGTCGGCCTTCAGGGCCTGGCTGACGATTCGGTGCAGTGAGAGGGCTGATACGTCAAGAGTCTTGTGGAACCAGTCGTAGTTGAGATCATCGTAGGATCTCAGCTTCCGCACATTAGGCGACATGCCGACCGAGTGGACGATGAAATCCACCTTGCCCAAGCCTTGTTTCAACTGCTCGAAAGCCGCTTCGAGATCTTCGCTGGAACTGGCGTCACAGGAAATCAAGGGCGCGTCGTCACAGAGCTTCGCGAGCTCCTGCACTCTTCCCAGACGAAAAGCCATCTTCACATTGGAAATGGCCAGTTGGGCTCCTTCTCTGTGACAGGCGAGTGCGATGTGCCATCCCAGGCTCTGCTCGTTCAGGGGCCCGAAGACGATTCCCTTCTTACCTTTCAGCAGACCATAGCTCTTCTGCTCCATCAATGTCTCCTCTCGGGTGGATCATCCTACAGTTTGGGGTCGGGAATCCAGTGGACGGCACTTGTGCGAGTACTTATGTTACAGTCCCCAGGTATGTCCAGGTTGAGAGTGGGACTGGCGGGATACGGGGGCTGGACGCGAGAGGCCTACGTGCCTGCAATCCAGCGTGCTGGCTTTGCCGACATCGTAGCGGCTGCGGCGCTCAGTTCGGCAACCCGGGAGCGGATTGGGACCGAGCTGGGGTCTGAAGTGCGGCTTTACACTGGCTTCGAAGCTCTCCTGGAAGACCCTAGTCTGGATGCCGTGTTCCTCGCATTACCCGACAACCAGCATGAGGCAGCAATCCTTGCTGCCATCGACTCTGGGAAGCCTTTTTTCTACGAGCCTCCGGTGGCCGAGAGCCTGGATCGAATTCGGCCGGTGTTGGGTCGTCTCCTGGCAGCACCTCAAGTCACGCAAGCGGACATGGAACTGAGATTCATCCCGGTGGTCAATCGAGCGGCCCGGTTAGTCGCCGAAGGGGCAATTGGGGAGCCTCGGACGGCGAGTATTCGAATGCGTGCTTCGTGGAAACCTGCGCCTGACTCCCAGATCAGCCTGATGCACTCGCTGGTGGCCTGGTACGTCGACGCCTTGGATCGGGTCGTCGGGAGATCTGCAGAAAGAGTTCTGGTCCAGGACGGCAGGGGAACGCCGGGTCGGATGCAGGGATATACACTCGCTCAGTTGGACTACGGCGGGATCTGGGGGACTTTCGATGCCAGCATTACCAGCGCATGCAGTGAGCCTGAAACGCAAATTGAGGTCTGCGGAGAGGATGGCGATCTGGTCGAAGACCTCTTTACTGGAGAGTTGAAGCTGAGGACGAAGGCTGAGAGCCAGTGGCGATCCGAGCTCGTTCCCGCGCTCCAACCCCATGTGGGTTGGCCGGGAATGCACGAATGTGTCAGCGACTTCCTGGCCGCGGTAGCGAACGGCGGGTCCACTGGAGCCGGTACTGCAGCCTTGGCCCAGGCTCACCTGGTGGGACTGGCTGGGGAGGCTTCGATCGATAGTGGGACCTGGGTTCAGGTCGAACGCGTCGAGGATCTGGCTCAAAGGGGGTAAGACATGTCGATCTGGAAGTTTCTGGGTTTAGAAGGCAAGGGACCGACTGGGAAGGGCATTGGAGCGGCTGGTGAGGACGCCGATACCATCCGGAAGATTACGCGTTCCCTGGAGGAGCTGCCGCCCGATCAAGCCCGATTCATAGCGGCCTTCGCCTTCATCCTGAGTCGTGTAGCCCACGCCGATCTCGAAATCAGCGAGGACGAGACCAGGGAGATGGAAAGGATCGTCAAAGAGATGGGTTCGGTCCCCGAGGTACAGGCAGTTCTGGTCGTTCAGATTGCCAAGACCCAGAGCCTCCTCTTCGGAGGCACCGAAAATTTTCTGGTAACCAGAGAGTTCAACAAGATCGCAACCCGCGAAGACAAACTCAAGTTGCTGGAATGTCTCTTCGCCGTCTCCTCTTCCGATGAAGGAATCTCGACGACCGAGGACACCGAGATTCGTCTAATCGCCGATGAGCTGCGCCTGGAACATAGCGACTTCATAGCCATTCGATCCGGATATCGCGAACATTTGAACGTGCTTAAGAACGTCTGAACGTCAGTCAGAAGAGGTCGTACGTCAGAAGAGGTCGCACGTCTGAACGTCTGAGCGTCGCACGTCTCAAGTCCCCCAAAACGTCAGCTACACTTGTCAGGCTGGCAGCACTCGTGAGGGTTTAGCAACCCGATCCCCAGCCTGGGACGTGCGACGTTCAGACCTGCGACGTGCGACCTCTTATAGAACCCGGAGCTCCGCCGCTTTCGCGCGTATCTGCTCAAGCCGATTCTCTACCGGAACCAGCTCGCTCGCATCCGGAGTTGGCCGCGAGACGTGGGCGAATTCGTAGACGTCGAAGCCTGCGAATCGTTCATCGTGGAAAATGTTGTCTAGATCTAGATCGGAAACATACTCCTCGATGCTGTTGGCGCGCTTGAGATAGCGGTTGAGATAGACGGGGATTCCCAATTCACCCGTGAGCTCCAACGCTTCTTCCACGACCGGATCTGAGAAGGCGTGGTTGAGTAGTCCTCGATCGGCTTCGGGCGCCTCGAACCAACTCGTGCGTAGCGTGATCCCGTCCACCAGACCTTGTTTCAGCCAGGTCTTCCAGTCGAAGTGCAGGTTGGCCGGAAATCCCATCAGCTGACCGTGACAGGGATCCGGCCGAAAGGCTTCGGTATGGACGTGGACCTGGAACTTTCTCTTCGCACCGCGCACCCGCTCGCTGGCCTGGCGCACGAATCCGGTGTAGTGCTCGCCTCGCAAACGGGACAGTCGCTCGAGGTCGTAGCCATCCCCCAGGAGATCGGCTCCGAATCGCTTCTGGTACTCCTCGAGGATGGGCTCATTGAATCCGTACTCGTAGGCATCGTCGGCGAGCGAGCCATGTGCCGAGATGCGCAAGTCGACTCCATCGACACCGGCGTCGATCAGCCGATCGATCCAACCCATCCAGAGTTTCCGGACCTCGGGATAGACTTCGCAGGGAGTGCAAGGTAGATGGTCGTTCTTGCCCCGAGCGAAGGCGATGCAGCCTCCCCAGTTCCACTTCGATTTCTTCACGATCCCGAACATGGTTCCTTCGGTAGAGGCGTTGTCCACGTCCAGATCCACCTGGTAGGGGCCGAGGCCGGAATCGAATTCCAGACCGCCCTGGCGAAAGTCCCTGGGCCTGATCCAGATGGCGCTGCGGGTGGCCACCACGATGGGAAGAGCGTCCGGTCCAGGCCCGTAGGCTTCCACCATGCCCATCGCGGTATTTCGAAAATCACCTTCCTCGTCTTCGAAATCGGTGGTGACCAGGATGAACTGATCCTCCAGATCCAGGCCTTCCAGAGTCAGTGTGCGAACTGGAGCGCCCTTGGCCGTGATCAGACTCCCGTAGTAGTCCCGCACCTCCCGATCGGAGCTTTCCACCGCTTCGGTCAAACGGAATGGCACCTTCTTCTCCAGGTAGCCATAGTTGTTGGGACTGGTCCAAATCTGAAGATGCTCGCGTTTGATCCGGGTGGGCGAGTCGTCGTGCTTGATCAGGCGGATCTTCTTGACGGGAATCGAGGAGAGGTTGGGCGGAAGATCCAAAGGCCGGCGCCGGACCCGGGTATGAGGGTGCTGTTCGATGAAGGGAATGATGCGCGAGATACTGGTTGTCGCGGCCTCGGGCGAGCCCTCAGGGTAGGTTCCCGCCATTCCCGTATTGAAGGGTTTCAGTACCCCGTAGATCTCGAGACCGTGCCTGTGGGCAATGGGTGTCACCGCCTTGACCGGTTCGCCGATCTGCTCCAGCATCTTGGAGCCGTACTTCATATAACCGAACATCGTCCCAGCCCAATAGGATTGCGGGTCCACGTCTCCGTAGTAGAGCCAGTAGATGCGTTTGACGCCCATGCTCTTGATCTGGGACATCATCTCGTCCAGGAGCGCCTCGTTGTAGAGGCCGAAGCCGACGTCGTCAGGGAAATCCACCGTTGCCGAAAGCATGAAAGGACGCCTCTTGGCGTCCCTGCAGAGGCTGAAACCGAGGCCGATACCCAGGGCGCTAGCGAGCATCAGGAAGCGGCGTCTATCGGAACTGGTCACGGCAGGAATCAACATGTAGTTCTCGCCTTCTGGGCTCCTTCAGGTTGAGGTAGGCGCGATACTCTCGTCCAAACGCTAGCCGGCCAATCCCCATTCCACTGGCAACGCGACCCCTGTGATCCAGGAGGCATCGTCGGAGGCCAGAAAGACACAGACCTGACCGATGTAGATTCTTCGATCTGTTCTGGCGACAGGTAGTCCTTGGAGGGGGTCTCGACGTAACCCGGACAGAGATTGCTCAAGCGCATGGCACCAGGTTACAGGCCAAGAAGAAGAGGTCTGACGTGCGACCTCTTTGATTGACTTGTGACCTCTTTGAACGACCTGTACCCTGACGCTTCGTGAGAATCTACGTGGCCGTCGCATTGTTTTCGTGTGCCTTGTTGATCACCGAAGTGACCCTGACTCGGATTTTTTCGGTGACCCTCATGTATCACTTTGCTTTCCTGGTGCTTTCGATTGCGTTGTTTGGACTGGGGTCTGGAGCCATTGTTCACTTTGTCACTGATTTTTTTCGGAGGCGCGCGGAATTCTACCTTGGTTGGATCGCTCTGCTGGCTGCGGCCTCCCTGCCTCTGTGCTTGGGCGTGGTACTGAGGTTGCCGGTCTCGCCCTATCTGTGGACGTGGATCAACGTGGGCAGGTTGGTAGGCACGATTTGTGTGTGCATTGTGCCGTTCTTTTTCTGCGGACTGTTTCTCTCGCTTCTCTACACCCATCGCCAGGAGCTGGTCTCCCGGATCTACAGTTGGGACGTCATGGGTGCGGCGTTGGGCGCGGCCTGCAGCCTCTTCCTGATGCAGTGGATCGACGCGATCAAGGTGTCCTGGATCGCCGGGTGTCTGCTCTTGTTGACGGCGCTCCTGGTGGCTCCACAGCGCCGGAGGGCACCGCTCTTTGCCGTGGTGGTGGGGCTCCTGCTGATTTTTACCCTGGGGTGGACCGGTGACTGGTTGCGCCTGCACTACGTGAAGGGGAGGGCTGAGCCGGTCCTCGAATTCTCGCGGTGGAACGCCTTCTCTCGCGTTTCGGTCCTGGATGCGGGGGATCGGAAGATCGTTCAGATCGATGCCGACGCCAGCACCGAAATACTCAGTGGGGATTTGCACACTGACGAGGCGGGCGAAAAGCTGCTTTCCGCCATTACGGGATTGGTGTATCGCCTACGGAGCAACGGAAGAGCGTTGATCATGGGTTCCGGTGGCGGCAGAGACCTCCTGACAGCACGGTTGGCAGGGCACTCGACGGTCGGAGTCGAAATCAATCCCATCATCGTCAGGGATCTGTTACTGGACCGGTACCACGAGTATTCCGGCAGACTGATAGACCAACCAGGAATCGAGGTGTTCGTCGACGAGGCCCGGAGCTTTCTCGAGCGGATCGACGAGCAATTCGACGTGATTCAGGGAAACGCCGTAGATACCTGGGCCGCCACTTCGGGGGGATCTCTCACCCTGAGCGAGAGTTATCTCTATACGGTTGAGGCCTTAGAGCTCTACTTTCGTTGGCTCCGAGAGGATGGGATTCTAACCCTGGGGCGCTGGTCATTCGATCCGCCGCAGCAGACGCTGCGGCTCGCTGCTCTGGCACTCGAAGCGATGAAGCGTCAGGGCCTCCCTCATCCCCGGGACAAGATCTTCCTGATCAGTGACCCGTCCTATTTCCAGGGAGAAGGAACACCCGCCGTCATCTACATCAAGAAATTACCTTTCTCCCCGCAGGAACTCAGGGTGCTGCGGACCGCTGCCTCCGAGAACGGCTACCACCTGCTCTATGATCCGGGCCGCCAGGAGGCGACACCTTTCTACCAGCTGATTCAAGCCGACGACAGCGCTGACTTCTTCGAACGGTATCCGCTAAACGTCAGGCCTCCTACGGATGACCAGCCCTTCTTCTTCTTCACTCTAAACTGGGCGGATCTGTGGTCCGTATGGAACACACCGGAGGAAGTGAGAAAGAACAACGCCGGCTTGTTCATGCTGCTGCTTACCTTTGTGGTGCTGTGTGCTCTGACCCTGTTCTGTTTTCTGCTACCCATGCTTGTGTCCAGCAGGAATCAGCGGGTTCGGCCGCGTGAGGGTCTCTTCTTCCTCTCGATCGGTATCGCCTTCATGATGATGGAGACAGTGCTCATCCAGAGGAGCATTCAGTTTGTGGGCCATCCCAGCTACGCCTTTCCGACCGTGGTATGCGCTCTTCTGCTGGGCTGCGCCTGGGGAAGCTGGAGATCTAGTCGGGTCCCTACGGAGCGAATGTCCAAGGTGTTGAGCCAGTTCGCCCTACTCGCCGCCGGCTCTGTTCTTATAGGTGTCTGGGTGTTTCCGCTTTGGCTGAAGGTCGGCTTTGGCTGGCCGCTGTGGATCCGCTTCTTCTGGCTGGCGGTACCCATTGTAGGACTGGGAACGGTTCTGGGACGGCTGTTGCCTCTGGGCATCAAGAGCATCAGGCGAGAGGAGGTCCCCTGGGCCTGGGCCTTGAATGGAGTGGGCTCGGTCCTAGGGACTACCCTGGCTGTTCTGGTAGCGGTCCAGATCGGTTTTTCGGGTGTTTTCTGGTGCTCGATTGTCCTCTACCTGCTGACCGGCTCATCGCTGCTTCGACCGGGGACTTCAAATTCCAAGATACAAGATACAAGATACAAACAAGTTTCAAATTCCAAGCACTAAAACCTGGACGGACTCGGTTAGCCCGGATTTCTCATCGCTTGTCGTAACGAGGCGCCGCAAGGGCGGTCCTGGCAAGGCTTGCGACCGAGACCACTCGTGGCGAGCCCCCGCAGTCGTACTCGTGCAGTACGTCGAGGAGGCCGAGAGAGCGTAACACAGCCAGGACGGATGTTTGCGGCGACGCAGTAGACCAGCGATGAGAAATGCGGGTTAGGCTCGATGCTTACCAGAGGGGAAGGGAGGTCAACAGAGTTCTTCGGCGCGATCGTTGCGAATTGGAGTTTGGAATTTGGAGCTTGTTTGTATCTTGTATCTTGTGTCTTGGAGTTTTCTACTTGACTAACCGTGACTCGGGGAACTGTGCGTGCCAACCGAACCAGAAAGAGCGGTTTGAGGCGATGCGACGCTTTCTCTTATCGGAAGATCCGATCAAAGCCTCCTCCGTCATCTCCCAGGTCTGGCCCTGACTGTCCTTGACCGTCGCCTTGCGGTCCCATTTGGAAAAAGTGACGCCGGTCGCGTCGTAGATGCGACTGGAACCGGACTTGTCCGTCAGGATGACGACGGACCCGTTCCCGACCTCCTCCTGGTAGAGGTTGTTCTTCTTGAGAAACTTGGGGTGGAATGCCACCGCCTCGCCATCCAGAATCAGGGCCACCACCTCCTGTTTGTTGCGAAGGTCAGGGCTTTCGAATGGAACCGGAAACATCAGCTTGTCGTGGGAGAAGTAGTCTTGGTAGGCAACGCCCTCCCCGTAGTCCCGCTTGTGACCTGTTTCCAGTGAAAGCACTTTGGTCGAGGGATGCCGCTTCTTCCAGTCTTTCCATTTGGTGGTGACGATGGGGAGTCTTTCCAGGCTCAGTCCAGAGCCGGCCAGAGTGCCGGAGACCGGGACCCCTTCCAAGGCGGACCAGAGCGAGTTGGTCTTGCGGTCGTACATGAGCTTGTTGGACCGATACAGGAAGCCGCTGGTGCCGAATTCGAAGGTCTTATCTCCTACCTTCTGGTTGTACAGCACCGCTGATCCGCAGAGGGTACAGTAGGCACAGGTCACGTCGACTTCCCCGACGGTATCATTGAAGAGTTCGTGCCAGGCCAGGATTCTCTTGGGGTAGGCGCGTGCCTCACCGTTGATGTATACCCCGAATACGATGTCACTCTTGCCCAGATACGTGGCTTCGCTAGCCGAGATCATCTTGGGATGTTCCAGCGGCGGAATGCCGTCGAGTTTGACGCCTCCCCAGAGAATCTCGTCGAGACGAACGGAAAGCTGCATTCCCCTGTAGAAGAACCAGTTGAAGCGCTTGTCAATGGAGGAGAAGAGAGTTGCCTTGAATACCGGGTAGTCGGGATGGGTCTTGATGTCCTGCTTCCACAGCCACTTGAACCAGGTGTGGGTGTCTTTGGGCAGCTTCTGCTGGGTTGCCTGCTTGAGCATTTTCCACATGTTGCCGGCTCTCTGGTCATTGGAAGGTAGCAGAGAGATCATCTCCAGGACCATGGGGGCGTATCCTGCCTGCCAATTGCCAACCACTACCTTTGCCGCATTTCGGTGCACGGATGGGTTCGGGTCAGCCAACTCGGCAATTACCGCGATCGCCATTCCCCCCTCGGCATCCTCCGAGTCCTGGGCGGCCAAAGCAGAGGGCCACCAGGAGATCCCTTCAGTCGTGACCTTGGAGAAGGATCCAATTCCCAGTCCGTTCGGCAGCAAAACCAGGCCAAGCAAAACAATCAGGCGCTTCATCAATTTCCCTTTGAGCATCTCAGCCTCCTCATCCGGTTGGGGCCCGCTCAGTCGCGGTCACGGCTCTGAAAAACACCTATGCCGTTCGACGGCTCCCGGTCTTCATGAGACCTCAAAGTTTGGATGCCCGTCAACCCAGGTGGTTGCTATCCAGCCTCGAATCTCGGTTTTCCTCAGGGAGAATCGTCTCGTCATCATTGCAGACTCCAGGGCAGGTGACGGCTGTCACAAACTCTGCCGAAGGGCCAGCCGAAATGACTATCATGAGTTGGCGGGGCTTAACAGTCTCGGAATTTCAATCAAGTGAGCTGTTCTCTGAGACCGCCCTTTCGTCACAGCCGGGGTGTCCCGAAACAGCCTTTTACGGCCTTGGCCGTCGGCACGAAGTGCCTACTTAAAAAAAGCTAAGCCTGCCCTCGGTTAGAGGGATGAGGAAGGGAGTGCGGAAGGAGGAAGGCTAAGGCCCTCGGACAGCGTCCGGGGCGCCGAAGCGCCGGTCAGGCCAGCTTGAGTTGGCCCGGCCGGTTGCCTTCTCTCGAAACAGCGAGTCACCCCCCGACTGCCTTCCCCCTGACCTCTTCACCTGTCTGCGCCAAGTCCCTCCCAGAAGAAACCGGTAGAACTTCAAACCTGCAACCTGCAACCTGCAACCTGCAACCTGTCACCTCAGAGACAAGTGACGACTCTCACACACCTTTTGGAGGGGCCTGCCGAAATGAATACCATGAGTTGGCGGGGCTTAAAAAAAGCTAAGCCTGCCCTCGGTTAGAGGGATGAGGAAGGGAGTCCGGAAGGAGGAAGGCTAAGTGCCTCGGACAGTGTCCGGGGCGCCGAAGCGCCGGTCGGGTCAGGTTGAGTTGACCAGGCCGGCTGTCTTCCCCCAGGTCAAATGCGAGTCATCCCATTACTCCCTTCCTCTGATCTCTGGTCCTGTCTCCAGCAAGTCCCTCTCGAACAAACCGGCAGCCCGCATTTCTCATCGCTGGTCTACTGCGTCGCCGCAAACATCCTTCCTGGCTGCGTTACGCTCTCTCGGCCTCCTCGACGTACTGCACGAGTACGACTGCGGGGGCTCGCCACGAGTGGTCTCGGTCGCAAGCCTTGCCAGGACGGCCCTTGCGGCGCCTCGCTACGACAAGCGATGAGAAATCCGGGCTAGAATTTCCAACCTACAACCTGTAACCTGCGACCTGTGACCTCTGACCTCTGACTTGTGACCTGTGACCTGCAAGGAATGTCGACCAGCGATTTACCGGAGCCTCCTCCTGTACCCCTTATAGTTCGACCCTCCAGCGATCCATCTGAACCTGCTGACGGCGGGGAGGGATCGGTCTCGAGGCTCGCCGTTTTGTTCCGCACAGTTTTCTATCTCTGTGGGCGCGACGGTGTGGTACTGGCGTCTTCGATCTCTTTCAGTTTTCTTCTTTCGGTTTTTCCCTTCATCGTGCTGCTGCTGACCTTGGTCCACTATCTGAAATGGGGCGAGCTCCAGGAGATCATCTTTGAGTCCCTCTATTATTTTTTTCCGGTTTCGCAGGATTTCATCATTCGAAATCTAAAGGTCTATACCCAACCGATTCGAAGCATCCACGCCTACTCCCTTCTGCTCCTGGTCTGGGGCGTATCCGCCTTCTTTTTCAGCCTGGAAGCAGGGCTGGATTCTGCCTACCGAGTCACGCAACCGCGTCGTTTCTCCGTCAGCCAGTTCCGGGGCTCCTTGATGGTCGTCCTATTCGGAGTTGTGGCGCTGATCTGTGTCGGGATCCTGAGGATGGTTCGAATGCTGACGAAGGATCTGATGGAGCTTGCGGAAAGGCTCGCGGGCGGGATCGAGACGGTCTCCTCTGTAGCCATCTCGTTGTTCCTCACGCTCCTGCTGTTTTTCATGGTGTATCGGTATCTACCGAATCGAAGTGACGAGGATCGAAGCATGCTGCCGGAAGTCATTTCTTCCGCACTGTTGTGGTCGGCTGGTAACCTGATCTTCAGATTGTTGGCTCCCTCCTGGTCCCTTCAGAAAATCTATGGGCCCTTCTATATCTCGGTGACACTGCTGCTCTGGGCCTACGCTTTTGGCTGTATTCTACTGGGGAGCGCCCGGCTTTCGAAGGATGGCTTTTTTGGGCAGCCGGCACCGACCGAAGAGCCAATGGAGGCTCCGTCCATCGAATCGGGATCGACCGTCGTGGGGGAGGGGAACGATGACGAAGAATCCATCGCTCCTGGTTCACTTCAATGACCCTGTTGAGCGGGAATTCGAAGTGGCTTCGGTCTCCAGGCCGAAGAGTTTTCTTGTGCCGAGCCGTTGGCTCGACCCAGGGCGGCCTGGAGACCGCCGCCACGTCCTCGAATCGAAGTATTCTTCTCGAATGGGCCCGGCGAGGGCGGTTCTGAGCTAGTAGATCACGCCGCTACCCTCCTGGAGCGTCCAGAAAAGGCGACGAGCCCAAAAGCTTTCCATCTCCAGCCGGATCAGGGATGCACTCAGGTTGCCCCTGAGGAGCGATCCCAGGTAGGACCCAGTCAGTCGCAACTCTAGGGTTTTTTCCCGAAGCCAATAAAGCACGCCCTGCCAGGTCGCGGCTCTGACATAGATGAATGATCCATCTTTGAGTTCCACCAGAAACGCCCCTGGCATTTCCTCTACGCCCACGGTTTTTTCAGGTGAGGGCCGGGTGGAATCGAAATCTGGCTCGTCCGCTCTCAATAGGATCTCCGGGACTGGTGTCACGGGTACTATCGCTACGACCTCTGAAGCCCGAGACTTCCCCTGGCTCAGCCCGGTAGCTCCACAAATAGGTAAACGCTTTACCGGAATTCCCTTGACGTAGATCACCGTCGCTTCGGGGGTAATGAGGAGGTAGGGCAGAGGTTTCGCAGCCAGCTCGAGCCGATCACGTAGCCGTTGGACTGCCCCCTCGCGGTCCAGTCCCATCGCGAATGGCCCCAAAGCCAAAAACCCCGAGAACAGGAGAGCCCATCGCATACTGAAGTTCTTAGTAGATATAGACTTCGGTGTTGAGGGGAACGGTCTGGTTCAGATAGTCCAGGTCCTCTCTTCCCAAGCGGATACAGCCGTGAGTCACGCTCTGGCCCAGGAGTCGCGTATAGAGCGTTCCGTGGATGAAATAGCCATCACCGAAGCCAAGTGCGTGTTCACCGAGGACCCCCCTTTCCACCCGATCCTCCTCCCGCGATGGAATGGGTTTCCCCTCCTCCAAGAAGGCCCAGTCGGGTTTCATCCAGACCGGATCTTCTTCTTTGGAAAGAATCCGAAAGTGTCCTTTCGGTGTCTCGAATTTCCAACTCCTTCCAGCGGCAAGCAATTGCCGGCCGCTGCCGGTTGAACACACGGCATCCAACAATACCCTTTCCCCTTGTTTGAGGTAGAGCCGGTTTTCGGCGGTATCTATGAGAATGTAGGGGGTTTTCGGCTTGAGTGATTCCAGCTGAAGCTCAAGTGCAGAGAGTTCGTCCTGCTGAGTGGGCGCCTCTGATGGGAATTTCCCTGTCGCCAGGCTTCCGCCAACGGGAAAAAGCCTTATGGCGGTTGCGATCAAGACCAGAACGGCCGCCATCCCAACCAAGAGTCGTCCACGGGATCTGGCCAACAACACCTCCCGAAGGGTGGACCTTCCGAAATTCAATACACACCAAAGCAGATGTCGTGGTTGGCGGCTCTCCCCACCAAAACGCTATCTTCGTTTTCGCCCGATGGCCTGCTGGATCTCGTCGCTGACGCCTTCGGATCGGGCCCTGGCGGCCGTAAACCCATCCAACGCCTGTTTGTATTTTCCGGCTTGATAGTTCTGCTCGGCTTCTGAGATGGAGGCCTGGGCCGACGCTACATCTGCCTCGAGGGCTGCCACGTCTCCCTGAGATCCCTTCCCCCTTGGCGCCTTTGTCAGAGACACCTCGGCCTGCTTGAGCGCTGTTTCGGCCTCGATCTTGGCGGCCTCAGCCTCACCCTTGACCTTGTTCTTGTTGACGGCTGCAGCGGCAGTCGCCGTCTTGGCCTGGGTCGACGCTGTGTTCAGCTGTTCACCGGCTTTCGAGTAGTCTCGTCCGAACGCGAATGACTCATCCTGAACAGCAATTTCGGCCTCCGCTTCCTTGAGGGCGCTGGATGCGTTGCTGAATTCCGATGGAGCATATATATCGGCCTCCGCCGCGCGTGCGTCCTCGACGGCTTTGCGCGCCTCTTCTAGTTCCTGAGCCGGCTTCTCGGCGCAACCGGCAATCATCAACACAAGAGCGCAAAGAACGATTGATGTAACTCTCAGCATACTATCCTCCGTTGCTCTGATCGTACCACGCGGTGCTGACCCCTGATGCGATCCGATCCCCTGTACATCCCTTCGGATTTCGGAGCGTTGTTTCGCTGGGCTCGATAGACTATTCTGCGCAGCACGCTCATGACGGAAAGGATCTATTACCGGGACGCGTATCGACGGAACTTCAGCGCCGTGGTGAAGTCCAAGCAAAGTGACTCCGAGGGAGCGATAGTGCAGCTGGACCAGACTTGCTTCTATCCCACCTCGGGAGGCCAGCCCTGTGATAGAGGACAGTTGGCTGGCTTTGAGGTGATGTCGGTGGAGGAAGAGGGCGGAGCAGTCCTTCACGCGCTGAAGCAGGACCGACTCGAGGTAGGCCAAACAGTGGAGGGGGAGATCGACTGGTCGCTACGGTTCGACCACATGCAGCAGCACACGGGGCAGCATCTTTTGTCCCAGGCGTTCATCAAGACTCTGCAAGCGGAGACGGTCTCGTTCCACCTGGGTCGCGAGAGTTCCACTATCGACCTTGCCCGAGAAGAGCTTACTGCGGAGGATATCCAGCGGGTTGAAGAGCTGACAAATCGTGTGATCTTCGAGAGTCGACCCATTCAAATACACTTCGTGGACAGCCGGGAGCAACACGGTCTACCTCTGCGCAAGCTATCTGAGCGAGAGGGGATGATTAGGGTCATTGAAATCTCCGATTTCGATTTCTCGCCCTGTGGTGGCACGCATTGCGGCTCCACGGGTGAAGTGGGTCTGATCAAGGTTCGAAAGTGGGAGCGGGCCAAAAAGAGAGCTCGGGTAGAGTTCTATTGCGGTTGGCGTGCGCTCCGGGACTATCGCTGGAAGAACCAAGCCATCTACCAACTCTCGCGACTCTACTCCAAGATGGATCGTGAGGTAGTGGATGCTGCCCAGGAGCACCTGGCGCGTGAGGAATCTCAGCGGAAGACGATTTCTGCGCTTCAGGACTCGTTGCTGGCCTATGAAGCCGAAGAGTTGCTTGGGAGCAGCCAGACCCGCCACGGAGCTCAGGTGGTGTGTGAAGTTCTGCAGGACCGGGATCCAGCGGCAGTGCAGGATTTGGTGAGGCGAATTATTCATGGAGGCGAGAAGCGAATCGCTCTCCTGGGATTGAGGTCTGATGCGCCTTTTCTCTGTTTTGGCTGTTCTTCGGACCTCTCTTACAACATGGGCGAGTTTATTCGGGAAGCCGCGCCCCTGATCGACGGGCGAGGTGGGGGGAACCCGAATCAGGCTCAAGCAAAGGGATCTCGCCCCGAAGGCCTGCCCGACGCCCTCAGTCGAGCTTTAGAGCTGATTCGTGAATAGTGAGCAGTGGTGGAGTGGTGGAGTGGTGGAGTGGTGGAGTGGTGGAGTGGTGGAGTGGTGGAGTGGTGGAGTGGTGGAGTGGTGGAGTGGTGGAGTGGTGGAGTGGTGGAGTGGTGGAGTGGTGGAGTGGTGGAGTGGTGGAGTGGTGGAGTGGTGGAGTGGTGGAGTGGTGGAGTGGTGGAGTGGTGGAGTGGTGGAGTGGTGGAGTGGTGGAGTGGTGGAGTGGTGGAGTGGTGGAGTGGTGGAGTGGTGGAGTGGTGGAGTGGTGGAGTGGTGGAGTGGTGGAGTGGTGGAGTGGTGGAGTGGTGGAGTGGTGGAGTGGTGGAGTGGTGGAGTGGTGGAGTGGTGGAGTGGTGGAGTGGTGGAGTGGTGGAGTGGTCAGTCTCGATCCAATCACATTTCCACTATCCAGTCCACCTACTGTTCACTGTCTTCACTGCTCACTGCACAACTGCACCACTCCACCACTATTCAACTGCACCACTTTTCCGCTTAGACTTCGTGCAAAAACTGAGGTAGGTATCGTTGAAACCACAGGCGGCACTCCTCCACATCCTGCTCGGTGGCTGAGTCATAGGGTTTACGGCTTCGGAGCAAGGCCCCCGTCAGAAACCCGGTCATCGTGGCGAAGACTCGATCGAAGGCCGTATCGTACATTCCTCGTTCGAAGCGGGGAGCCACAAATTCTTTCCCGAATTGCTGAAGTGCTCGCCCGATCTGGAGGGATTCGTTGTTCCGCTGTCGACACAGCTCATAGTACCGAAGCATGAAGTGGGGGCAGGCATAGATGAAAGAGCTGTAGCAGCCTCGAGCGCCATAAGCCCAGAAGGAGGCGAGCTCTGCTTCCCCTACGAAGAATTTGACCGCTGGGGCGAGCTCCGACATGGCCTGGAGTTCTTCGTGGTTGCGGACGCCCTTGCAGCCGATGATTGGGATCTGCTGGTCCAGGAGTCGTTTGAACAGGTCGACGCTGAGAGCCTTCTTGGAGCGGGGCGTATTGTAGATCACGATGGGCATCTCAGGGACAGTGCTGGTGACGTCTTTCATGAAGTCAACTGCTTGCCGATCATTGAGTGGTAGCCAAAAAGGGAAGGCGATCTGGATGGCCCCCGCGCCAATCTTCTGTGCGAAGTCAGCCCGACGGATGACCTCCCCGGTCCAAAGAGCCGTGCACCCGACTTGCGTAGGCATCTGAAAGTCAGCACAGACTTCGACCGTCGCCTGCGCGACCCGCTTCCATTCTTCGGGCGTCTGCGCGTAGAACTCACCGGTAGTACCGTGGGTATAGACTCCGTGAGCCCCGGCACTACAGATGCGTCTCACGTTCTCTCGTAGCGATTCCTCGTCGATCTGGTCTCGAAGATCCCAGGGTACTGGCATTCCCGCCCACATCCCGTTCAAGGTCTCAGTAGTTAGTGGCAAAGCTTGCTCCCCTTTTCTGTAGATTTACTGCGGTGAAGAAATTACTCAGATTCTAAGGAATCCAAGTTTGACAGTCCAGAGCGAAGCCGGTTAAATGAAATCGTTTTTGCGGAAGCCCGGGGGATTCTTGGAAAGCGTGGTGAGTGCTGAGACAGGGTGGCTGTCGCTTCCAAGAATCAGACCGTAACTTCTGGCTCGCATAGGTCCATTTAATCTATCATTCCAGGGTGTTGGGGGTCCACGTGAAGTCGTGGTTGCCCTGAGAGGTGGCATCGACCTTGGCTATTACAAGCGAACAGGTACTGGGTGCACGAGATCGTCTCCGGTCCGTGATCCGAATGACACCCGTGTTACCTTCAAACTTCGGGACGGGGCTCTACCTCAAACCGGAGAACCTGCAGCTGACCGGATCCTTCAAGATACGCGCCGCCTACAACCAGGTGGCGAGCCTGACCCAGGAAGAAAAGGAGCGGGGAGTAGTGACCTCCAGTTCCGGCAACTTCGCTCAGGCCGCCGCCTACGCTGCCTCCCAACTGGGGATCTCGGCCAAGGTGGTGATGATGCGGAGTTCGAATCCGCTCAAAGTGGAGCGCACGCGAAGATGGGGCGGAGAGGTCGTTTTTTGCGAGGATCGATTCGAAGCAAGGGAAGAGAAGGTTACCGAGATCCAGGCCTCGGATGATCGAACCGTGATTTATCCCTATGACCATGAGGCTGCAGTTGCAGGCAACGGGACGATCGGATTGGAACTTCTGCAGCAACTGCCAGAGGTTGAAAACGTGGTCGTGCCAATCAGTGGCGGTGGTCTGATCAGCGGCATTGCCCTGGTCGTCAAGCAACACAAGCCCAGCGTCAAGGTGTGGGGGGTCCAGCCCAAGGGATCCAATGCCACCTACCTGTCTTTCCAGGCGGGACAGCCCCAGGCCATTGACCGAGCGCGCACGGTGGCCGATGGACTCACGGTTACCCGCCCCGGGCGCCTGACGTTCCCCTTGATCCAGCGCTACGTCCACTCGGTGGAAGCGGTGGAAGAAGAGAGCATCATGAGAGCCGTCGGACACTTCTTGCAGGAAGACAAACTGGTGGTAGAACCCTCAGGTGCGGTGCCCCTGGCTGCGGTCATGGAGGGAAAGGTCCCTGTCAGTAACACCCTGTTGGTCCTGAGCGGGGGCAACATGACCGCTGAGGTCATCGGCCTGGTGTTGTCCCGGACTAGTGAGTAGTTGAATAGTGAGCAGTGGTGCAGTGAGCAGTGGTGGAGTGAACACTGGTGGAGTGAACACTGGTGCAAGAGCAGTAGTGGAGTGAGCAGTCTTCAGCTCTGCTCCCAGTTCCAGAGCGCCACCCTCGCCGCTCGTTGCTGATTCACTCCACCACTCCTGTAGGCAAGCGCATTGGATTGACCTGATGGGGTCGTCTTGGCTTAAATCACCTCTGCAAGTTCAGGGATTCTAAACAAGTCGGCCCATTTTTCGGGTTTTGTAAGGCCGCGGGTTCCCTTAGGTCTGAAGTGGAAGAACAGTAAATGACAGAAATTGCTCCTTATTCTTTGTTGAATCCGGTCCCGGTAATGCCATTGACTACTACCAGAAAAGACGATTGCCTGCCCCGATTGCAGGGTAAATGACTCAAATCGATTTGAGGGATCATTTTTCACTTGATCTTGCCAATCATCGGCCACATCCGTCCAATCCTCAGGCCAAGGCTGAACCTGGCTGAAATGAATAGGCCAGGGGGCAGATTGTTCGATGCAGTAATCGACCGTCCACTTAGCGGAGGGCGCGTCTAAATGGAGGCCACAAATACCCAGATTGTTGTAGAGACTTAAGAAATTGTAACTAGGCTCTAAGGGTTCATTCACAGCTTCACTCACCAAATCCATGATGGTGTGTTGCAGATGATTGAAAAACTTATGATCATGAACAATGAGACGTCCAAAGCTCAACACCTCATGTTTCTCTGACTGTTCTTTTGTCAATTGCTTGATGAGATCGCGCATTTTTTCTTGGGTTGGCTCATCAAATAGGGGGGGCATTTCTTTGACGCAAAACTCAGAGGCCGTTCGCAGCACATCAAAGGCACCAGTAAATTCAGGTAGCTTCTGGGGATAGTTTTTTGCAAGAAATGCCTTAGCTGCAACATAAGAAGAGAGCCAGGGGGAATCGTACCAAGGAAATTGATTCATTGATAACTCAAGCCTCCATGGATGAGTGTTTGGTTGGGAGCTTACTTAACAAAGTTGGTTTTGCATTGCAGAGACGGTTTGGCAAGCCAGTAACAGTATGGTGAAACCAGCCTCTAAGTTAAAGAACCTAACTGCTGGACGAAGGCACGCACGGCGGCGGGCAGGTAGCGGGAATGATCGTCGATGGCCGCCAACAGATAAGTGGGTCGGGGACGGCGGCGGCCCAGGAGGGGAACCCGAGGTCCATGCATGAAGTCGAGCATCCAAAGGTCGTTGGCCTGGGGCTTTTCAAACTTCTTACGAGGACGGGGGTTGAGGGGGACATCGAACAGCAGATGAGGAAAGTAACGCTGGTGGAAGGTGCCCACTCCTGCCAGAGGAGACCCTCGGGCTGGCCCTCCTGCGAGGGCTTGGAAAACGGCCTGGGCTTGACGTGGACCCTTACGCTGGCACAAGAAGCGAGGCACAGGAAAACGCTCATACTCCGCCCCCTCGCTATCCACAACCCATCGGAAATACAAGCCCTGGCGCACGGCACAGCCGGCACCCACTCATAGACCTTCAAACCGAGTGTGGGGTGTACGTCAAAAATGTAGGTAATAGCCCGCTAACCTGCTGAGCGGGCCTCCCAGAACTCCTCCCAACGGTTGGACAGTTGGCAACAACGCAAAGCGATGATGGCATTGGCACCGCGGACGGTCCAGCGCATTCCGGACTGCTTCAGACGTTGGCCAATGATGGTTTTGCAGCCCGCTTCGATGACGCCTGAGCCGATGAAGAGCCCTTGACTGCGGAAGCAGGCGTAACGCATTCGCTCTGCATTCTTTTGGAAGTACCGGATGCTGGTCTCTCTCGCCTTACGAGCGATGTCGTCTCTCGCGGGGAGTTGCCGCATCGAGGCGAGGACGGCTTCGACGTCTCCGCGGTCCAGCAACTCCTGATTGAGCCGGCTCCACTGCTGGGTCTGGGGAGAATCTAGCCCCAAGACGGTTTTGCTCAAATCCGACAGGCGTTCCCGGGCGTGGTACAGGTCGACAATCTGGATGGCCTGGTGGAAGTGTTCGGCGGCAATTCCCCAGATCCAGGGGGCGCCGTCTCCCAGGACGACCAGCCTGAGCGCTCGCGTCGCTCCCCGCCGAGCGGCCTCCGTGTAAATCCGAACGCCGAAGGCGGTGGCCTCCTCGATGGCTCCCACATAGGTCGTCGATTCCGGGTCCCGAAGCGGAAAGCCCTGCTCATCGCGGCGCGTTTGCGAAAAGACACAGCCGAGCTTCGCCTCCCGAGTCTTGGCCTGCCCGCCCTCCTTGCCCCGCCGACCTTCCACTTCCGAGGACAGGACCGGCACTCCCGTCCCGTCCATCGCCACATACATCGTCGGGGCCGGCGGCGACGCAAAGGGAACGATCTTCTCCGAGAACGCCTGCTCGCGCTCCCGTTCCCAGAGGCCTTCGACCTCGCTGCCTATGCCCTCGGAGACCCGTTCCACCGCCTTGGTACTGACCGCCACGCCGGCCAGCTCCCCGAGATCTCGCTGACCTTCCTCGAACGGTTCCTTGGCTCCCACCCGTCCCATCATGCGCCGCACCCCAGGGCTAAACGACGTCGACGCCATGTCCAGATCCCCGTCCTTGGGGACCACCCCACTGCCACAATCCGAACAGTGGTAATAGGCTCGTCGTACCTGAAGGGCTCCCAAGACGGTCAAGAGCTGCTTGTCCCGATAACCCTCAAACTGCGCCTCGTGCCCCCGCCCACAGTCGATCCGGATCCCCTGGTAGCCACCCCCGTCGGCCCCCAGGAGCTTCTCCAGCAAGCGCCCTCCCAGATGGAGCATCGTCTCGCGAACCGCTAGCTCGCCCGCCTCCAAATCGGGCTCGCCTCGCCTTTGCCATTCCTGGAGCACGCGGCCCGCCAAGCGCTCTATCTCCGCCTCGGCTTCGCCGAGTACTTCCTGCGTAATTTTTTTTTCAGCTGATCCAGCGCCTCCTCCTCCGGCTCCTCGACCGGGCGAAGGTCGCAGATCTTCTCGGTCACTTCCACCAGTTCTTGGCACAGCTGGACGAAACCGCGATAGGCTTCCACCTCTCGCCCCACCTTCTGCAGCTCCGGACCGAGCCGTAAGTTGCGGGCCCGACTCTGACCTCCGATGGTGGCATTCCACAGATACTGAGGCCCGTGCCCGGGATGACCGGGGCGAGCGCAGTGGCAGTTGGCCTTGCCGCACTTGCGGTAGTTGACCGAAATGCCGCCGCGGCGAAAATCGCCCAACGCCTCCAGTTGCGCCCACAGTTGTTTGCGTTTGTCTTCCAAGGCTTGCAAAGAGGCTGCTAGGTCCATGGATAACTCCTCTCATCTTAGCGCCTTCCGGTGTCAGCCTCTCTGAATGACTATAATCAGTCAGATATTACTGCAAAAAAAGAGAAAAAGCTACTTCCACCTACATTTTTGACGCACACCCCCGAGTGTGGAGAGCCTTGACAAAGGGGCCCCGTTGAAGTCACCCTGAAGCTGGAGTTTGACTCTGTGGCTGGGGGCTCTCTGACCGTCAAGCCGGGACTCCCAGCCCCTCCTTTCCTTCTAGATCCTGCGGCGCAGAACTACTCACGTTGCCTTCACCCAATCACCCGTTGCAGGTCAGAGTAATCCTATCGCTATCCCCTAACCATAGGCCAATCCAACGTGTACGATTACAACCACTCCACCACTGCACCACTGCACCACTGCACCACTGCACCACTGCACCACTGCAACACTGCACCACTGCACCACTCCACCACTCCATCACTCCACTACTGCACCACTGCACCACTGCTCACTACTCCCTCGGTCACTTCAACCCGGGTGTCGTCCCACTGTAGCTGGATCCGATCTTGCTCTGTTTCCCAGGTCAGAATAGTGCTCGCAGCATCCGGCTGTTCAGTCGGTGGGAGGGAGCGAGCGCCGGGGTATTTTTTCTCGATGAGTTTCTTATAGGCATCGAAGAACTCGCCCGCATCCTGCTTGGAATCCCATACCGAAAGCAGGAAGAGGGTTAGCTGGCCCGCCTTGGTCTCATACAGTTGCACCGAGTCTCCATCCCACCCTTCCGAGGCTTGCTTTGCCACCGGAAGCTCGATGAACTGCTTCAGCAAGAGGTAGAGACTGAACTCCCCAAATGTATTCTGGTGAATCTGTTTCCAGCTGCTGTCGAGTTGCAGAGGCCGTTCAAGCGATTCGCCCGCGACCGGTGTATCGCGTTCATCCAGGTATTTTTCTGGATGCAGGATCTGTTCCGACGAGCTCGGGAGCTCGGCGTATAGTTTTGACAGGTCCTTCCAACTGTTGCGGCGCAAATAGGCTTGTACGAAGCGGGCGCCGTAGATGTAGGGGAAGAGCAGGGACTCCCGGAGGTACTCGGGCGCGTTGGCCAGGACTTGATACTGTTCTGCGGTCATTGCGAGGCTGGTTCGGCTCAACTTTATGATGTCGGGAATATCGAGGAAGCTTGTTCCCATGCTGTCCAGCACGTACTGCAGCATCACCGAAAAGCCTTCTCCCTCAACCAATGCGGCTTTTGCCAGCATCGCGTCGTCGTTATCCTTTCCTGACTCGAGCAGGCTGGAGAGATCGAAGTGCTGATCCTGGAGGGCATGCATCAGCTCATGGGCCATCACGGGTTTCTGGATTTCCAGGGGGATCCAATCCGCGATAAAGAGGGTGCCGGCTTCGAAATCGTAAAGTCCGGCTATCTGCTCCGTAAACAGCAACACCAGGAGCTCCTCCAAATCCGTGTCATCCGGGATGACACCCAGCTTGATCAATAGCTTCTGTTCGGTGAGCACCTTGTCAGCGGGATAGTCTTTTTCGAGTCGGGCCCTGAGATAGGCTTCTATCTGCTTTCTACTCTTCAGGCCTTTGGTGATGGGACCCTTGGATTCCAGCTGGCGAATGCGTACCACGTCCGCTAGCACCTGGTCGGCGGACTGGAGAAGATCGGACTCGGACGGGGTCTGCGCCGCAAGGATCGAAAGCGAAAAAGCCACTCCACAGATCCAAGAGCGGATCATTCCCAAGCGTGGCTGTGTTTGCCTATATATCAATCGATGTCCTTCCTCAGCGACTTGCGACCTCGGGTCTTGTTTCAGCGCAGAATGCGTTTGTCTCCTTGGCGCTGCGTGATCCGCTCTCGATCAAGGTATTCGAGAAACGGAATCGCGTACTTGCGGCTGATCTTGAAGATATCCTTGAACTCAGGAACCGTGAAAGCCTCCCCGCTACCAAACCTCTGGCTTAACTCTTTCTTGAGACCAGCGATCTGGCTGGCGGTTGCCACCAGATTCTCGCTGATCCGAATGAGCTCACCGTTTTCCAGCAGGTAGTAAAAGATGGATCTTACTTCTTCGGGAGGGTGAGGAGACGACTGACTCAATTCCCGTAGCGAGGGGAGCTCGGGGAAGCTGCGATTGATGGAATCCAGGATCTCTTGCCTCACTTGCACCTGCTTCGGATCGAGTTCCACTGTCCTGCCATGGACGGCCAGGGTAGTGGCTTGCACCTTGACCAGACCCTCCTTCTCCAGGGCCTGGACGACAAACTGGAAATAGGCGCTGCTAGCGGTACCCAGGAAGCGCTTTTTGACCTCTTCGCGCGAGACCCCTGCCGTCAGGGGATGGGTTCGGTGAAACTCTTCCAGGAAGGCTGTGATTTTGCGCTTGAGGACATCAAGTGACGATCGGGAGAGCGCCAGACCTGGATCTTGCGGCACGAGTAGCACCGTTTCGAGCTGGGCCAGGAGGGAGACGAGATGTTCTTCACGGTAGCCTGTCCGAGAGACCAGATCTGGGATAGAGATCCCGCGCCAGCTCTTGGACTGGACCAGGAACTCGATCAGCCCCAGGTCTCCGCTTGAAGTGTTGTCTACCAGTTTCCGATCCAACTCTAGCAGGCTGGAGATTACCTGGGGGAGCTCCTTCTTCCGATGCTTGGGGGGAGCATTGTCGAGGATGACACCTCCTCCTATGGTTCGTAGCGGCGAGTAGCGACGCAAGATGAATCGGTCTCGAGGCATGCAGACGACCGGCCGGTCGAGACGGATTTGAACGATTGCCGATCCTCCCGGCTCCACCGGGTCTTCTCCCAACAGGTAGACGCGTCCGATCCACTCACCGCTCCCGTGGTGGAAGCGTATGGGACTGCGGTGCTTCAGTGGCTTGGGGGCGTCTTCCAGGAGAAAGACCTTGGCATCGAGATGATGAGAGGGAGAGAAGCAATCGGGGGGTGAGAGGATCGTTCCCCGCTCGAGCTGGACTCGCTCCATCCCCGTCAGGTTGAGAGCGGTCCTTTGGCCGGCAAGCGCCCGAGGCTCTTCCTGATTGAAGACTTCGATCCGTCGGACCCTGCCTGCTTTGTTCTGAGGATAGGCGGCTACAGGCTCCTCCTTCTCCAGGCTGCCAGACCAGAGCGTGCCCGTGACGACCGTGCCAAAGCCCTTCATGCTGAACACTCTGTCGACCGGAAGGCGAAACACCATGTTCTCGCTTCTGCGAGAGACCTGATTCTTTTCCAGTTCCTGGGCCTCCTTCAGAAGTGCGTCCTTGAGCTGTTCTATTCCGTCGCCCGATAGGCTGTCTACGGAAATTATCGGAGATTCTTCCAGAAAACTTCCCCGCGCCAGATCGCGTACTTCCTCTTCTACCAGAGGCAGCAGTTCCTGCTCGACCAGGTTCTTCTTCGTCAGAACCACGATCCCCCTGGGGATGTCGAGAAGCTTGCAAATCGCAAAGTGTTCGGCGGTCTGCGGCATGACCGACTCATCGGCCGCGACGATGAGCAAGACGAGATGGATTCCACCCACTCCAGCCAGCATGTTCTTTACGAACTTCTCGTGCCCGGGAACATCGATAAAACCCAGCCGGTAGGGTCCGAGGGCAAGGTGGGCGAAGCCGATATCGATCGTGATACCGCGCCGTTTTTCTTCCTGGAGTCGGTCGGCGTCTATACCCGTAAGGGCCTTCAGGAGTGTCGTCTTACCGTGGTCGATGTGTCCAGCGGTTCCGACGATGAAGTCTTTCACGGGATTGTTGAAATCTCAGGTGTGGCGGCGGTCTCCAGGCCGCCGTGGGTCGAGCCAAGGGCTCGGCACAAGAGTATTTTTCGGCCTGGAGACCGAAGCCACTTTAGGTTTCATATGGCTAAAGTACTTCAGCTACCAGATCTCCGACCTGACTGGTGGAGTACCCCATGCGTCCCGCCGACATGCTTTTCATTTTCGGGGTCGTCCTGCTGATGGCCTGTTCGATCCGGTCTCCTGCGTGTCTGATATTCTCCGCCCCCTTTTGATCTCCTGCGACTCGCAACAGCATGCTCATTGCGGCGATTGCGGCGATCGGGTTGATCACATCCTGACCGGTATACTTGGGTGCTGAGCCACCCATGCATTCAAACATGCTGCAGCCGCCTGGGTCGGGGTTGATGTTTCCACCGGCCGCGACGCCCAGGCCTCCCTGGATCATTGCACCCAGGTCCGTGATGATATCGCCGAACATGTTGGGGACGACGATTGTATCGTAGTATTCGGGATTCTTGACGAACCACATGCAGGCCGCGTCAATGTGGTTGTAGTCCCTCGTGATGTCAGGATAGTCGGCGCTTCCCATTTCTTCGAAGGCCCGGTACCAGAGGTCGGCTGCGTAGGTAAGTACGTTGGTCTTGTGAACCAGCGTGAGCTGTTTCCGATCGTTCCGGCTTCGGCAGTGCTCGAAGGCCCAACGGAGACATCGATCGGCGCCGAAACGAGTGGCAATCATCTCCTGTGTTGCTACTTCGTGCGGCGTGCCCTTGCGTAGGAATCCTCCGGCTCCGCAATACAGATCTTCGGTGTTCTCACGTACCACTTCGAACTGGATGTCCTCTGGCCCCTTGTCTTTGAGTGGGCAATCGACTCCCGGGTAGAGCTTGACGGGACGGAGATTGATGTACTGATCCAGCTGAAAGCGGATCGTCAGCAGCAGGCCTTTCTCCAGGACCCCCGGAGTCACGTCTGGGTGACCGATCGCACCCAGATACATGACATCAAACTCCCTGAAGTCATCGATCTGCTGCTCCGAGATGATTTCACCCGTCTTGAGATATCGGTCTCCTCCATAGTCGAATTCGACGGTCTCGTATTGGAAATCCTCCAGAGCTGCGACGGCCTCCAGGACCTTACAGGCCTCTCGGGTCACTTCCGGTCCGGTCCCGTCACCTGGGATCACTGCGATCTTGAGTCCAATTGCCATCGATCTACCTCGCTGAAATACAATCCATCCGGTCAATTCAAGGGAGCGGGAAATCTAACAAACCAAGTCACAGACCGCAAGTCGCGCGCTAGAAACCATCGGTCGCACGTCGCACGTCTGAACGTCGCACGTCCCAGGCTGGGGTTCATGTTGCTGGGTCCTCGAGATGGTTGCCTGTCTGACCAGTCTGCTGACGTCCTAGGGATCAGGGACGTGCGACGTGCGACGTTCAGACTTGCGACTTCTTCGATCTGTCCTTTTTGACACCCATTGAGCCCCTCTCTTACAATGCCCAGCGATCATTGAGTGATTATGTTGGACAGCCTGTCGTCGAAAATCCAGAAAATTCTTAAAGATCTGAGGGGGGAGGGTCGCCTTTCCGAGCGGCACCTGGAGGAGTCTCTACGCCAGGTGCGGATCGTGTTATTGGAGGCGGATGTCAACTTCAAGGTTGTCAAGAATTTCATCTCTCGGGTGAAGACCAGATCGCTGGGCGCAGAGGTCCTGAGCAGCCTGACACCCGGGCAGCAGATCGTGGGGATCGTCAGAGACGAGTTGATCGAGCTGCTTGGTGGAAAGACTGCAGAGCTGACTCTTTCTTCCAAGTCTCCGACTGTGATCCTGGTAGTTGGACTGCAAGGGAGTGGCAAGACGACTACCTCGGGAAAGCTAGCGGTCTGGCTCAAGAACAAGAAGTACCAGACCCTGATGGTTTCGACCGATGTCTATCGCCCTGCCGCGATTGAGCAGTTGTCAGTGATTGGCAGGGCCATCGAGATTCCGGTCTACGAAGATCCGGAGCTTGCTGATCCGGTGGAGCGGGCCCGAAAGGCTTGGCAGCGAGCTCGCAACACGGGATTCGATGTGCTGCTGGTCGACACCGCGGGGCGACTTCATATCGACGAAGAGCTGATGCAGGAGCTGGAGACGATCCGAGACGCGGTCGCAGCCCAGGAAATCTTGTTGGTGGCGGACTCCATGACCGGCCAGGACGCAGTCAACTCTGCTCACCAGTTTGACCAACGTCTCGACCTGTCCGGCGTCATCCTTAGCAAGATGGATGCCGATGCTCGCGGTGGAGCGGCGCTGTCGATTCGAGAGGTCAGCGGCAAGCCCATCAAGTTCGTTGGCACCGGTGAGGCCTACGATGCCCTGGAGGTTTTTCATCCGGAGCGGATGGCCGGCCGGATCCTGGGTATGGGCGATGTCCTGGAACTCGTTGAGAGGGCCGAAGCGGCTGCTGACGCCGACCAGGCCGAGCGGATGCTGCAAAAGATCCAGAGGGACGAGTTCACACTGGACGATTTTCTGGGCCAGATGCTGCAGCTTAGAAAAATGGGTCCGTTGGAGCAGGTCCTGGGTATGCTTCCCCAAACTGGAATGTTAAAGGGATTGGACAAGGTCCAGGTCGATGAAAGAGAACTCGATCGTTTGCAGGCGATCATCTTTTCGATGACAGCAGCAGAACGGGCCGATTACAAGATCATCAAAGCGTCTCGGCGTCGTCGGATTGCTCGGGGCAGTGGTCGGCCTGTATCCGAGGTCAACCGGTTGTTGAAGCAGTATCTGCAGGCCCGCAAGATGATGAAGCAGGTCAAGAAGGGCTTCTTGGGCAAGGGCTTATCGAAATTGAACCTGGGTTGAGAGGTTCCGGCCTTGTCGCTAGCTGTCTGTACCTTTTAGATCCGGTCTAGTTCTGATAGAATAAGGGTTTATGTAAGAGGGGGTTCACTTCGTGTTGAGAATTCGCTTGAGTCGGCGTGGAGCAAAGAAGGATCCGCACTACCGTGTTGTTGTCGCTGATAAGCGCAACCCCAGGGATGGGCGGTTTGTAGAAATCGTTGGTTATTACAACCCTGCCCTCAAACCAGTTCGGCTGCATCTGGACCTCGAAAGGATTGACCACTGGATTCAGCTGGGGGCTCAGCCCACCAGCCGGGTCGTGTTCTTGATGGGGCGCGTGGCGGCGGACGCTGGTAACGGAGCCCCGGCGGAGAAGACCTGATTCCGGGGACAGGGTTTTTGCCCGCCGTTTCGAAGTTGCCCGCCGTTTCGAAGGGGGAGTCAGGTTAAGACCGCAGAGACGTGACCGTGCGCCTTGAAATTCGTTTCTAGTTGGCTTGCAAGGAGGCGTTATGAAAGAACTAGTCGAGATGATCGCGAAGGCTTTGGTGGACAGTCCTGATGAGGTCGTTGTATCTGAGGTGGTGGGTGAGCAGACTACCGTGCTTGAATTGAGGGTCTCCCAGCCCGATCTTGGGAAAGTTATAGGTAAGCAAGGCCGGACCGCTCGAGCGATCCGTACCCTTCTGGGGGCTAGCGGCATGAAGCTTCGGAAGCGATTTGTCTTGGAAATCCTCGAGTAGTAGTTGGACCGTTTCGTCACGATCGCTCGAATCTTCAAGGCCAGGGGACTCCGAGGTGAAGTCGCTGCCGAGGTCCTGACTGATTTTCCCGAGCGGTTTGCTTCCACTCAAGGTGTCCGGGTCTTCCGCTCTCCGGGCGAGTCCTGGGAGCAGATCGAAAGCCACCGCTTTCACAACGGTAGAGTCCTGCTGAAGTTCCTTAACCGAGATAGCCCTGAAGAGGTGCAGGAACTGGTGGGAGGGGAGGTTCAGATCCCCGAGCAGGGGCGCCCGGAACTGGCCGAGGGCAGCTACTACGAGTCGGATCTTATTGGATCGAGGGTAGTAGAAGACGATCAGGATCTGGGTGAAGTCGTCGACCTCTTTCGGACGGGCAGAGAGGGCGAAAACCTGGTTGTGAAAGGGTCCTCCGGGCAGGAGTTCATGATCCCGTTGGTACGGGAGTTTGTCCATCGGGTCGACGTGGACAAGAAGCTCATTCGAGTTGGTTTGCCGAGTGGTCTTGTCAACGTGGAGACGGTCAAGGGACGGTGACATCGACGGCAGAGGTCGGGCTGCACGTCCAGTCCGGTCTCGATCTTTGGTATGTTGATCGATATTGTTACTATTTTCCCCGAAATGTTCGGGGGCGCCTTCGACTACGGGATGATCTGTCAGGCTCGGAAAAAGGCCCTACTGCAGGTTGACACGGTGGACCTACGCTCCTTTACGACGGACAAGCACCGAAGTGTGGACGATCGTCCTTATGGCGGCGGCGAGGGGATGGTGCTCAAGCCAGAGCCCCTCTTCCGGGCCGTCGAATACTGCAGGGAGAAGGCAGAAGAACAGCCCCGAGTCGTCTTCATGACCCCGCAGGGACGTCGCTTCGACCAGGCCAAGGCGGTCGAGTTGTCCTCAGAGCCGCATTTGACCTTCGTTTGTGGGCGTTATGAAGGCATTGATCAGCGGGCTGTGGACGGCTTGGCTGATGAGGAATTGTCGATCGGGGATTTTGTCCTCTCAGGCGGCGAATTTGCCGCTCTTCTGATGATTGACGCGGTAACACGGTTGATTCCGGGTGTTGTGGGCAGCGAGGAATCCGTTCTCAACGAGTCCTTCATGGACGGGTTGCTGGACTGTCCGCACTACACTCGCCCGGCTACGTTGAAAGGGAACAGCGTTCCAGAGGTCCTGCTTTCGGGTAACCACAAAGAGATTCGCCAGTGGCGAGAGGGCGAGGCTTTGAAGCGAACTCGTCAGCGGAGACCGGATTTGCTGAAAGAGGAAAGGCTTGCAAAGGCAAGAACCTATTGTACTTAGGGCACTCACGAGGTAAGAGCAATGAATCCAGTAGATCTGATTGAACAACCGCATCTTAAGGACGCAATTCCCGACTTCGGTCCAGGAGACACGGTTTGTGTCAATTACAAGATTAAGGAGGGTGACAAGTTTAGGATCCAGCCTTTTGAAGGGGTAGTGATCGCTAAACGGAAGCGCGGTACCGGTTCCAGCTTCGTCGTTCGCAAGGTTACCCAGGGCTATGGCGTGGAACGGATCTTTCCCCTTCATTCCCCATTGATCGACGGAATCGACGTGGTTCGAAGAGGACGAGTCCGCCGTGCGAAACTCTTTTATCTGCGGGAGCGAAAAGGGAAGTCAGCTCGCATCAAGGAACTGCGATAGTAGTGCCGCTCGCCATAGGCTCTGAACCCTGGTTCAAGACTTGTGGCGCGCTCCACTAGATCCCTCCAGCGGCTGGTTTGGGGAGACGTCCTTGTCAAGGTGCCTCCGCCGGAGAGAGAACCCTGCTCTGACCCTCGGCCTTTGAATCTCGCGTCCGTTTCTACCCCAGGAGATAGAGGTTCGGGTGGATGATCCATAAGGTTCTCTTTTTCGTCTACGTGCTCTACTGCTTGGAAGTGGGGGTGTTCCTGCTCCTGTTCCCCTGGTTGGACGTGTGGGAGCAGAACTCCTTGCTCGAATACTATCCCACGCTCAAACTGTTGATCCTGAATGGCTTCTTCCGTGGGGCAGTGTCAGGTCTCGGTCTGGCCAACCTGGTTTTGGGAGCCTGGGAAGTTGCCCACTTTAGCCAGTATTTTAGAAAAGCGTAGGTTTTCCTCTCCGCTGCTCTACGGAATATCGAGTCTGGGCGCCTTTCCCGATACGCCTCCCGACCGCTATCTCGAACTCTTGTTCCAGACACCTGCCCACCTGCTGCAGTGGCGTGAGAAGGATCTTTCTCCGTTGGAAAACCGAAGGCTGGTCCGACGTGGGGTCGAGCTCTCGAGGGCCACCGACAAGATCTTTATCGTCAACTCTTTCGTCGAGATGGCCCTGGAAGAGGGGGCGGATGGTGCCCACCTGACCTCGGCTCAGGATCTGGCAGCGGCCATGCATTCGAGAGATTCCCACGGACGTGAGTCGTTTCTTCTGGGCAAGTCCACCCATTCAGCACTCGAGGTGAAAGTTGCAGAGCAGCAGGGAGCGGACTATGTCTTGATCGGCCCGGTCTGTGCCCCCCTGTCGAAAGAGTCCCCATTGACGCTCCTGGGGTTCTCGGGCCTCCGGGAACTGTCCCGTACCTTCCAAGTCCCCCTGTTCGCTCTCGGGGGAATCGATCACTCGCTCTTCGACAAGATCTCGGAAACGGGCGCCGCGGGCATCGCAGGCATTACCTGGTTGAGCCGGGAGGTGGAGAAGCTGCTGCGGCACCAGGGCTGCTCTTGATGCAGGGAAGAGGTCGCAAGTCACAGGTCGCAAGTCGCAGGTCTCTCTTTCCCCGACAGTGCCATCAACATTTAAAAGCTGCTAACGAGACGCGCAGATTCCCCTGAATGGTTGGACTTGGAGCGGGACCGGACCCTATTTGCCACCCAGAGCCACCAGGCAGCCCTGCTCGGCCAGAGAGGACGTTTCGCGAGCCTGTTTAATCTCTGCCAGTAGGTCCTCGTCTTGCTTCTCGAGAGCGGCCTTTTGGATGGGATCCAACTTGGGGATGAACTCCGGGAGCTTCTTACAAAGCTTTTTCAAGGCTTTGCGGATTTCCTTGGGTCTGGCCAGCTTGTGAATCTCCTTCTCGTCGATGTTGACCATGATCCCTTCGATGGCCCGATGGTAGGCGCGCACCATATCCCAATAGGTGTAGAACTCGAGTGAGTCCTCGACATCCTCATCGTCGTTCTTCTTTTTCTCCCTTTGTTTCTTCTCCTTCTTGGTGTCCTTCATCTCCTTTGGCTTGTCGGGGTTCATTCTCAGGTCGATTTCTTTGAGTCGGCGCTCAGCTATTTCGAGAAAGACCTCGACCCGTCTCACGATTTCCTGGCCCATCTGGATCTTCAAGTACTCCTTGTCGGTGAAACCGTCTCCGGATTGGTAGGACCGCATTCGTCCAACGCTCAAAGAAGGGGGCGAAGAGAGGGCAGAGAGCGCCTGGGCTGGGACAGAGGTTCCTGGTAGCGGAGCCGCGAAGAGGTGTTGCGTTTGGCCGAACAGCTGAGTGAGGAATTGGTTTCGTAGCTCTTCTATCTTTTCGATACAGCGGTCAAACTGGGTGCGGTATTCGAAGGGGACGGCTCGCTTGAGCTCTTCGAGGTTCTCCAGCAGCTTTCTCAGGATTATCTCGAGCTTCTTCACGTCATTGGATCGCAGGTCTTTCTCTTTTTGCGGCTTCTCGTCCAGGGTATGCTCGGATAGGGATCTCAGGGAGTGCAGCGTCTCCAGCGCTTCGTTGATCTGGAGCTTCTTGATTTGAGCTCGTAACAGCTTGGACTGACGCTGAAATGTCTTCCGGAACAACTTCATCCGAGAACGGTACTGAGGCTTTCTCTGGTAGTCCTGATGTTCCCGATTCGAAAGGATGTCTTGCAGAGGCAACTTCTCCTGTCCCTCTGGACCGGGTTGCGTTTGCAGCAGGCAGAGCAAGAGTGATCCGTAGACTCCAATCATCGCTACATCTTCTCCGGAACCTCAATGCCGAGCAGGTCGAGGGCCCGAGTCAGGCCCTTGAGACTGGCATCGGCTACTGTCAAATAGAGACACCGCTTCAGTCGATTTTCTTCTGAGAGGATATGGTGCTTGTGATAGAAGATGTTGAAGGACTGGGCCAGAACGAAGGCATGCTTTGCCAGGTAGGACATCTCCAGTGTTTTGATCGACTGCTCCGCGGCTTCCTGCAGACGTCCAATGTGTAGTAAGAGCGCCCAGACTTCATCCTCTTCAAATAGGGGCTCGATCCCATCGGGTTGTGTCCACAAATCCGCCAACTCTTGCTTCCAGTTCTCCACTGCACCAGGGCCTTCCTGGGTCTCAAGCTTCCCGAAGATGTTCTTGGAGCGCACCACCGAGTACTGGAGATAAGGGCCGGTTTCACCCTCGAAGCTCAGTGCTTCAGCGAAATCGAACGCGATCACGGAGTTTCGAGCGTATTTGAGAAGGAAGTATCGCAGCGCCCCTACCGCGATTTGCCGGGCGATCAGTTGACGCCTCTCGATGCTCAGCTCCCCCTGGCGAGCGCTGACCTCCTCCAGTGATTTCTCGATCAACTTGTCGATCAGATCATCTGCCTTGACCCCTAATCCTTTTCGTCCTGAAACCTCTACGTAGGGTTTGGCGCGATCCTCTTCCGAAAGTTGAATGCCCAGTTCGGCGCAGCAGCTGGGGGACAACGCCACCATTTCGTAAGAGAAGTGAATGGAATCATCGGCCTGCTGCTCGTATCCAAGGCCGCGCAGACCGTGGACGACGACGCGCTGGAGATAGGATTGCCGAACATCGATGACATTGTAGACACGCTGTCCTTGTCCGAACTGGGGTTGCTCTTCGCTATCGGGGCTGGGAGAGGTCATCCAAACTCTGGATTTGTCGGGGTAGCGATGAAAGGGACGATAGTGGAAGTTTTTACTCAGGAGGCCAAATTTCCACAGCTGATAGGCGATGTCTTTTCCCACATAGGTCACGGTCCCATTGCTGCGAACGATAATCTTTTCCTCGTCCGCTTGGCCATCTTCGCCGGGCAACCGCATGACCCAGCATCCGCTGTGGGGCCCCGAATCAACATACGTGACTGCTTTGCTGGCTTGGAGCTGGTCCCACGCCTCTTCCCAGAACTTTAGTTTCAGGATCTCACTTTCTCTAGGAAGGACGTCGTAGGAAACCCCAATGCGCGACATCGTCTTGAGGTGAGCCCGGACGATTCGCAGGGAAATGTGTTCTGCTAGTTCCGCAGTTTCGCCGACACCGCTCTCGATTTCGTGCAAGGCTCGAAGACGGAACTCCGGACGTGATTCGTCGTGGCTGTACCAGTCGGAGGTTTCGGCGTACAGATCCCAGCAGTAGTAGTCGAAAGGCTCGTCCACGCTTTCGACGTCACCCAGGCTCATCTTCCTCAAGCGTTGAAACCCGACGACGACGTCGGCTACCTGTACACCTGTGTCATCGATGTAGTTCTGCACTTCCACGCGAGATCCACGGTCGCGAAGCAGGCGCACGAAGGTGTCTCCCAGCGCGGCATTCCGCAGGTGACCAATGTGTGCGGCCTTGTTCGGGTTGATGTTCGTGTGCTCGACGATGATTTTGTCCCCGTCCGGATCCGGTGCCGACCTGTCGAGCCAAGCGTAGACGTGTCCGAAAAAGCGGGTGCGTTCCAGATAGGCGTTGACATAGCCTCCGCCGGCCGCCTGAAACCGGTGAATCCAAGGGGGGCTCTCAATACGATCCACAACCTCCTGGGCGATCTCTCGGGGTGGCCTGCGTAGAACCTTGGCGAGTTCGAAGGGGAAGGGAAAGGCCAGATCGCCAAACTCGATGCGGGGAGGAAACTCTGAGACCGTCGGACCGAGGTCAATACCGAAGTGCTGGAGCACGAAGTTGTGCAAATAGGTCTCGGTATCCCGGGCCCGGTCGAGCAGCATGAGCCCTATGATATCAGGTCGGCGGTAGGAGGTCGCAGGTCGCAGGTCGCAGGTCGCAGGTCGTCCTTAGCACAGTTCTCTGACGCCTGGCTGCGGGTTCATGACATGGGAGCCATTCCGAGCGCGTCATGGAAACTGCTCCAGGGAGTTGACGCGATGGGGTGCGGCACCCAGAATCAAGGCGAGTAGGATCGTTGATGATCGGAACGGATGACCTGCGACCTGCGACCTCTGAAAAGACTAGCTAGTGCCCGTCCGGAAATCCGTAAGTAATTGATAAGGAAGGGGAAAGAGGGCTTTTTCAAGCTCCGAAATTGTCAGGGTCGTTTGCTAGACTATCTGGTGTAAACAATTAGACTGAAACGACTTAGGACGATTTCAGGAGTTCGAAGATGCGTCAAAAGCGTGAAAAACAACGCCCCCTTTCCCCACCATGGCCCGATCACCAACTGGCCAATGAATTGAAGGTGATCTCGCGCATCCTGGACGACAATCCCCAGACGCTGGAGCTGATAGTACAAGATCTCTCTGACAGGGTCGATTCCAGTGTCGGCGCCCCCGGTTTGACGGCCGAGCAGGTGCTGCGTTGTGCCGTCATCAAACAGCTGCATCAGTTCAGCTATCGCAAGCTGGAGTTTCATCTGGTGGATTCGCAAAGCTGTCAGAGGTTCTGTCGCTTGCCCTATGGGGCGTCGATCAGCAAAGCCACCCTGGCGGAGAACCTGGGGAAGATTGAGCCGGGGACATGGAAGGCGATCAACGACCACTTGGTGCGCTGGGCGCAGGCTCGGGGTCTGGAAAAAGGCCAACGGATTCGGGTCGATGCCACGGCGGTCCAGACCAACGTCCACTATCCGCTCGACAGTGAGCTGTTGGACGACGGCATTCGAGTCGTCACCCGGTGGCTGGGGCGGCTGCGGGACTGGGAAGGGATCGGCTTCGTCGATCACACGCGACGGGCCAAGCGGCGCGTCCTGAACATCCGCAACCGCCGCGGCAAGAAGCGCCTGGAGAGTTACCGCGATCTGATCAAGGTGGCGTCCAAGACGGCCCACTATGCCGAGCAGGCGCTGGCCGCGTCGGCGCAGTGGAGCGATCCCCTCAGTCTGGCCGGGGCGGCGCAACTGGCCCACTATCTGGAGCTGTTGCACCAAGTCATCGAGCAGACTCAACGACGGGTCCTTTCGGGCGAGGCCGTCGCGGCCCAGGAGAAGATCTGTTCCCTCTTCGAAGAGCACACCGATATTATCAAGAAGAGCCCTCGGGAAACGGTTTTCGGCCACAAAGTGTTTGTCAGCACGGGGGCCTCGTCGCTGATCCTGGATTGTGTGGTGGAACGCGGGAATCCAGCCGATAGCAACTATGTGCAACCCTTCTTAGAGCGTCATCGACAGCTGTACGGGAAGGTCCCGCGCCAGAGCGCCTGGGATGGCGGTTTTGCCTCGGCGGCCAACCTGAGCTGGGCCAAAGAGCAGGGGGTACAGGACGTGGCCTTTTCCAAAAAGTGTGGGTTGACGGTCGAGAGCATGGTGCGTTCCAGTTGGGTCTACAAACAGCTCAAACGCTTCCGGGCCGGGATCGAGGGGTGCATTGGGACCCTCAAGCACACCTTTGGTCTCCACCGCTGTACCTGGAAAGGCTGGCCTCACTTTCAAAGCTACGTCCATGCCAGCGTCCTGACCTATAACCTGGTCGTCCTGGCCCGACTCCTGTTGTAGTCTTTTGTGGCTGACCGTACTGCCTTGTGGCTCCGACTCAGGGAGAGGTCTGCGCCGAACCGGTGTTTTTTGGCCCGTGCGCCCTCGCTCGCTCGTCCTCGCTCTGGATCGAGCTGGGTCGAGTCGGTCTGTCAGCAGTCTCAGGTATAAAAAGTGGTTCCGATTCAACAGATTACAGTTCTGGGAACCCCGGTTTCCGGACGGGCACTAGCTAGTGCCCGTCCGGAAATCCGTAAGTAATTGATAAGGAAGGGGAAAGAGGGCTTTTTCAAGCTCCGAAATTGTCAGGGTCGTTTGCTAGACTATCTGGTGTAAACAATTAGACTGAAACGACTTAGGACGATTTCAGGAGTTCGAAGATGCGTCAAAAGCGTGAAAAACAACGCCCCCTTTCCCCACCATGGCCCGATCACCAACTGGCCAATGAATTGAAGGTGATCTCGCGCATCCTGGACGACAATCCCCAGACGCTGGAGCTGATAGTACAAGATCTCTCTGACAGGGTCGATTCCAGTGTCGGCGCCCCCGGTTTGACGGCCGAGCAGGTGCTGCGTTGTGCCGTCATCAAACAGCTGCATCAGTTCAGCTATCGCAAGCTGGAGTTTCATCTGGTGGATTCGCAAAGCTGTCAGAGGTTCTGTCGCTTGCCCTATGGGGCGTCGATCAGCAAAGCCACCCTGGCGGAGAACCTGGGGAAGATTGAGCCGGGGACATGGAAGGCGATCAACGACCACTTGGTGCGCTGGGCGCAGGCTCGGGGTCTGGAAAAAGGCCAACGGATTCGGGTCGATGCCACGGCGGTCCAGACCAACGTCCACTATCCGCTCGACAGTGAGCTGTTGGACGACGGCATTCGAGTCGTCACCCGGTGGCTGGGGCGGCTGCGGGACTGGGAAGGGATCGGCTTCGTCGATCACACGCGACGGGCCAAGCGGCGCGTCCTGAACATCCGCAACCGCCGCGGCAAGAAGCGCCTGGAGAGTTACCGCGATCTGATCAAGGTGGCGTCCAAGACGGCCCACTATGCCGAGCAGGCGCTGGCCGCGTCGGCGCAGTGGAGCGATCCCCTCAGTCTGGCCGGGGCGGCGCAACTGGCCCACTATCTGGAGCTGTTGCACCAAGTCATCGAGCAGACTCAACGACGGGTCCTTTCGGGCGAGGCCGTCGCGGCCCAGGAGAAGATCTGTTCCCTCTTCGAAGAGCACACCGATATTATCAAGAAGAGCCCTCGGGAAACGGTTTTCGGCCACAAAGTGTTTGTCAGCACGGGGGCCTCGTCGCTGATCCTGGATTGTGTGGTGGAACGCGGGAATCCAGCCGATAGCAACTATGTGCAACCCTTCTTAGAGCGTCATCGACAGCTGTACGGGAAGGTCCCGCGCCAGAGCGCCTGGGATGGCGGTTTTGCCTCGGCGGCCAACCTGAGCTGGGCCAAAGAGCAGGGGGTACAGGACGTGGCCTTTTCCAAAAAGTGTGGGTTGACGGTCGAGAGCATGGTGCGTTCCAGTTGGGTCTACAAACAGCTCAAACGCTTCCGGGCCGGGATCGAGGGGTGCATTGGGACCCTCAAGCACACCTTTGGTCTCCACCGCTGTAGCTGGAAAGGCTGACCTCACTTTCAAAGCTACGTCCATGCCAGCGTCCTGACCTATAACCTGGTCGTCCTGGCCCGACTCCTGTTGTAGTCTTTTGTGGCTGACCGTACTGCCTTGTGGCTCCGACTCAGGGAGAGGTCTGCGCCGAACCGGTGTTTTTTGGCCCGTGCGCCCTCGCTCGCTCTGGATCGAGCTGGGTCGAGTCGGTCTGTCAGCAGTCTCAGGTATAAAAAGTGGTTCCGATTCAACAGATTACAGTTCTGGGAACCCCGGTTTCCGGACGGGCACTAGCTAGTGCCCGTCCGAAAATCTCTAACTGATTGATAAGGAAGGGGAAAGAGGGCTTTTTCAGACTCCTAAATTGTCAGGGTCGTTTGCTAGGCTATTTGGTACAATCGATTAAGCTGAAACGACTTACGACGATTTCAGGAGTTCGAAGATGCGTCAAAAGCGTGAAAAACACCGCCCCCTTTCCCCGCCATGGCCCGATCACCAACTGGCCCATGAATTGAAGGTGATCTCGCGCATCCTGGACGACAATCCCCAGACGCTGGAGCTGATAGTACAAGATCTCTCTGACAGGGTCGATTCCAGTGTCGGCGCCCCCGGTTTGACGGCCGAGCAGGTGCTGCGTTGTGCCGTCATCAAACAGCTGCATCAGTTCAGCTATCGCAAGCTGGAGTTTCATCTGGTGGATTCGCAAAGCTGTCAGAGGTTCTGTCGCTTGCCCTATGGGGCGTCGATCAGCAAAGCCACCCTGGCGGAGAACCTGGGGAAGATTGAGCCGGGGACATGGAAGGCGATCAACGACCACTTGGTGCGCTGGGCGCAGGCTCGGGGTCTGGAAAAAGGCCAACGGATTCGGGTCGATGCCACGGCGGTCCAGACCAACGTCCACTATCCGCTCGACAGTGAGCTGTTGTACGACGGCATTCGAGTCGTCACCCGGTGGCTGGGGCGGCTGCGGGACTGGGAAGGGATCGGCTTCGTCGATCACACGCGACGGGCCAAGCGGCGCGTCCTGAACATCCGCAACCGCCGCGGCAAGAAGCGCCTGGAGAGTTACCGCGATCTGATCAAGGTGGCGTCCAAGACGGCCCACTATGCCGAGCAGGCGCTGGCCGCGTCGGCGCAGTGGAGCGATCCCCTCAGTCTGGCCGGGGCGGCGCAACTGGCCCACTATCTGGAGCTGTTGCACCAAGTCATCGAGCAGACTCAACGACGGGTCCTTTCGGGCGAGGCCGTCGCGGCCCAGGAGAAGATCTGTTCCCTCTTCGAAGAGCACACCGATATTATCAAGAAGAGCCCTCGGGAAACGGTTTTCGGCCACAAAGTGTTTGTCAGCACGGGGGCCTCGTCGCTGATCCTGGATTGTGTGGTGGAACGCGGGAATCCAGCCGATAGCAACTATGTGCAACCCTTCTTAGAGCGTCATCGACAGCTGTACGGGAAGGTCCCGCGCCAGAGCGCCTGGGATGGCGGTTTTGCCTCGGCGGCCAACCTGAGCTGGGCCAAAGAGCAGGGGGTACAGGACGTGGCCTTTTCCAAAAAGTGTGGGTTGACGGTCGAGAGCATGGTGCGTTCCAGTTGGGTCTACAAACAGCTCAAACGCTTCCGGGCCGGGATCGAGGGGTGCATTGGGACCCTCAAGCACACCTTTGGTCTCCACCGCTGTAGCTGGAAAGGCTGACCTCACTTTCAAAGCTACGTCCATGCCAGCGTCCTGACCTATAACCTGGTCGTCCTGGCCCGACTCCTGTTGTAGTCTTTTGTGGCTGACCGTACTGCCTTGTGGCTCCGACTCAGGGAGAGGTCTGCGCCGAACCGGTGTTTTTTGGCCCGTGCGCCCTCGCTCGCTCTGGATCGAGCTGGGTCGAGTCGGTCTGTCAGCAGTCTCAGGTATAAAAAGTGGTTCCGATTCAACAGATTACAGTTCTGGGAACCCCGGTTTCCGGACGGGCACTAGCTAGTGCCCGTCCGAAAATCTCTAACTGATTGATAAGGAAGGGGAAAGAGGGCTTTTTCAGACTCCTAAATTGTCAGGGTCGTTTGCTAGGCTATTTGGTACAATCGATTAAGCTGAAACGACTTACGACGATTTCAGGAGTTCGAAGATGCGTCAAAAGCGTGAAAAACACCGCCCCCTTTCCCCGCCATGGCCCGATCACCAACTGGCCCATGAATTGAAGGTGATCTCGCGCATCCTGGACGACAATCCCCAGACGCTGGAGCTGATAGTACAAGATCTCTCTGACAGGGTCGATTCCAGTGTCGGCGCCCCCGGTTTGACGGCCGAGCAGGTGCTGCGTTGTGCCGTCATCAAACAGCTGCATCAGTTCAGCTATCGCAAGCTGGAGTTTCATCTGGTGGATTCGCAAAGCTGTCAGAGGTTCTGTCGCTTGCCCTATGGGGCGTCGATCAGCAAAGCCACCCTGGCGGAGAACCTGGGGAAGATTGAGCCGGGGACATGGAAGGCGATCAACGACCACTTGGTGCGCTGGGCGCAGGCTCGGGGTCTGGAAAAAGGCCAACGGATTCGGGTCGATGCCACGGCGGTCCAGACCAACGTCCACTATCCGCTCGACAGTGAGCTGTTGTACGACGGCATTCGAGTCGTCACCCGGTGGCTGGGGCGGCTGCGGGACTGGGAAGGGATCGGCTTCGTCGATCACACGCGACGGGCCAAGCGGCGCGTCCTGAACATCCGCAACCGCCGCGGCAAGAAGCGCCTGGAGAGTTACCGCGATCTGATCAAGGTGGCGTCCAAGACGGCCCACTATGCCGAGCAGGCGCTGGCCGCGTCGGCGCAGTGGAGCGATCCCCTCAGTCTGGCCGGGGCGGCGCAACTGGCCCACTATCTGGAGCTGTTGCACCAAGTCATCGAGCAGACTCAACGACGGGTCCTTTCGGGCGAGGCCGTCGCGGCCCAGGAGAAGATCTGTTCCCTCTTCGAAGAGCACACCGATATTATCAAGAAGAGCCCTCGGGAAACGGTTTTCGGCCACAAAGTGTTTGTCAGCACGGGGGCCTCGTCGCTGATCCTGGATTGTGTGGTGGAACGCGGGAATCCAGCCGATAGCAACTATGTGCAACCCTTCTTAGAGCGTCATCGACAGCTGTACGGGAAGGTCCCGCGCCAGAGCGCCTGGGATGGCGGTTTTGCCTCGGCGGCCAACCTGAGCTGGGCCAAAGAGCAGGGGGTACAGGACGTGGCCTTTTCCAAAAAGTGTGGGTTGACGGTCGAGAGCATGGTGCGTTCCAGTTGGGTCTACAAACAGCTCAAACGCTTCCGGGCCGGGATCGAGGGGTGCATTGGGACCCTCAAGCACACCTTTGGTCTCCACCGCTGTACCTGGAAAGGCTGGCCTCACTTTCAAAGCTACGTCCATGCCAGCGTCCTGACCTATAACCTGGTCGTCCTGGCCCGACTCCTGTTGTAGTCTTTTGTGGCTGACCGTACTGCCTTGTGGCTCCGACTCAGGGAGAGGTCTGCGCCGAACCGGTGTTTTTTGGCCCGTGCGCCCTCGCTCGCTCGTCCTCGCTCTGGATCGAGCTGGGTCGAGTCGGTCTGTCAGCAGTCTCAGGTATAAAAAGTGGTTCCGATTCAACAGATTACAGTTCTGGGAACCCCGGTTTCCGGACGGGCACTAGCTATGCCAAAGCTCTTACAGTTTGATCCATTCAACGGTGCCAGTGGGGACATGATTCTGGGCGCGCTTCTGGATATGGGTTTGCCGCTGAGCCACCTCCAGGATGAGCTCGGTAAACTCAAGCTGAGCGAGCCATTCGAGCTTCTTTCCCTACGGATCAGCCGACAAGGGGTAGTCGCCACCAATTTCCAGGTCCGGTCATCCAAGGACTCTGATCACCATCACGGACGGCATTTGAAGGAAATCAGGGAACTGCTCGAAAAGAAGGATCTGGATCCGTGGGTAAAAGAAACCTCGAAGACCATCTTCCAAAGACTGGCAGAGGCGGAGGCCAGGGTACATGGTCTTTCTCCAGAAGAAGTGCACTTCCACGAGGTAGGCGCACTGGACTCGATCATCGATATCGTCGGAGCTTGCATCGGCTTTCGATATTTTGGCGTCGAGGGCTTTTACACCAGTCCCATCAGCCTGGGTGCTGGAACCGTCACTTTCTCACATGGCACCTGGCCGGTTCCCGCCCCGGCGACAGCGGCACTGCTCGAGGGATTTCCGGTTCTGATGGGTCCGGTGGAAGGAGAGCTGACCACGCCCACCGGAGCCGCGATCGTCACCACTCTGGCTACGGCGGACGGAGTCCCCCCTTTTTCTCTTGAGAAATCGGGCTTTGGCGCGGGCGACAGGGAGCCGGAGGGGATTCCCAATGTGCTAAGATTGCTGTTGGGAGAGAACCTGGGAGACGATCGTCGCCCACTCGGGGTCCAGGAAGAGGAGGTCCTCGTCCTGGAAGCCAGTATCGATGACATGGATGCGGAGATGGTGGGCCACTTTATCGGCCTCGCCCTCCGGCAGGGTGCATTGGACGCCCACTGCGCTCCACTTCAGATGAAGAAGGGGCGACCTGGTTTTCTTCTGACGATTCTTTGCCACGACAAGGACAGGGAACGAATAGCCGAGCTCACTTTTCGTGAGACGACCACCTTGGGTCTTCGCTGGAGCCGGTGGAGGCGTTGGGTCCTGGATCGTGAGATTAAAGAGGTTGACACCGATTTTGGTGTGATTCGAGTCAAGATTGCTCGTCTGCGAGGTCAGGTGGTCAACGCCTGGCCCGAGTACGAAGACCTGAGGAAAATCGCTCAAGAGACCGGGACACCGTTGAAGGTTCTGAGACAGATTGCACTGAGTGGCATCTCGAACACCTGATCCACCCTCCAGGCCGATGAAGAAAAAGTTCTATCTGACCACACCGCTCTACTATGTGAATGACGTCCCGCACGTGGGGCACACGTACTCCACGGTGGTCGCCGATGCCATCGTTCGCTACAAACGCATGTGTGGATTTGACGTCTGCTTTCTGACAGGCACCGATGAACATGGTCTGAAGCTCGAACGTGCTGCTCGAGAGCAAGGAGTGACTCCAAACCAGCTAGTCGATACCTTCGCTGGCGAATTTGAAAAGACCTGGAGGTCGTTGGGCCTCAGCTTCGATCAATTCATTCGCACCTCGGAGGACCGCCATCATCAAGCCGTGGCGGACATTTTCCAGAAGATCAAGAAGAACGGCTTCATTTACACGGGGAAGTACGAGGGCTACTATTGCGTTCGCTGCGAATCGTATGTTCCGGAAGGGAAGAAGATATGTCCCGACTGTGGCCGTCCCACCGAGTTCATGACGGAAGAGAGCTACTTTTTCAAGCTATCGGCTCTTCAGGAAGAACTGCTGAACTTCTACGCCGATAACCCGGAGTTCGTGCTCCCGGGCTCGAGAATGAACGAGGTGGTCAGCTTCGTCAAAGGAGGACTTCAGGACATAAGCATCAGCAGGACCTCCTTCAGCTGGGGAATCCCTGTTCCTGAGGACGAGAAACATATCTTCTACGTCTGGTTCGACGCGCTGACGGGCTACCTCTCCGGCGTCGGCTACGGCAACAATGCGAAGCAATTCGAACAGTACTGGCCCGCTGATGTGCATCTTATCGGGAAGGATATTCTGCGTTTCCATGCCGTCTATTGGCCGGCTTTTCTCATGGCCGCGGGTTTGGAGCCGCCGCGACACGTCCTGGCCCATGGTTGGTGGACGGTGGCAGGCGAGAAGATGTCCAAGTCACGCGGCAACTTCATCACGACGGAAGAGCTGATGGAGGTGGCGGAAGCAGACTGTATCAAGTACTTCCTGATGCGCGAGATCTCCCTCGGTGCCGACGGCAATTTCTCCTACGATGGGCTCCTGACAAGGATCAATAGCGATCTTGCCAACGATCTTGGGAATTCTGCCAACCGTACCTTGAAGATGATCGAGAACTATTTCGATGGCTCGATCCCAGAACTGGGTGAACCGGAGGGCGGGGATAGTGAGCTAAGACAATTCGCCCTCGAGACGATCGGGCTCTACAAGAAGAACTTCGATCTGTTCCAGATCAACCGAGCACTGGACAGCGTCTGGGAACTCATCTCTGTCGTAAACAAGTACCTGGTTGCGAATCAGCCCTGGATGATGGCAAAAGACCCTTCCAAGCGCGATCGATTGGGGACGGTTCTCTACAATAGTGCCGAGATCCTTCGTCTCATCGCGGTGATGCTCGGTCCCGTGATCCCCACCGGAGCCGCGTCGATTCTTCGTCAATTGGGTGTTTCCGAACCCTTGGAGAAGCAGCAGGTATCGGACCTTACCTGGGGAAGGTTGGAACACGGTTCCGCCATCGGTGAGATCGCCCCGGTCTACCCCCGACTGGATGCGAAAGAGTTTGAGGCGCGCATCGAGGCGGCCAAGGCCAAGAAGCCGGCTGTCTCCAGCGCTGCTTCGGACGCAGAGCCACCAGCGGAGAGCCAGAGCGACGATCGGATCGGCATTGACGAGTTCGCTCGGATCGATATGCGAGTCGGGAGAGTGGTCTCGGCCGAGGCGCTACCCAAGTCCAAGCGACTGCTGAAACTTCAAGTTGATCTTGGGTCTGAAGTGAGGCAGATAGTTGCAGGAATAGCGGAAGCATATACCCCGGAGAGTCTCCCCGGCCGACTGGTGGTGATCGTTGCGAATCTGAAGCCTGCCCGCCTGATGGGAGTCGAATCGAACGGTATGATTGTGGCGGCATCAGATGGAGACCGCCCGGTTCTGCTCACGCTGACGGAGGCGGTCCAACTGGGCTCTCGGCTGAAGTAGTGTTTGTCGATTCTCACGCCCACCTCGACTCACCGGATTTCCAATCTGATCTGGAGGACGTCCTGGCCAGAGCGCAGGAGGCGGCTGTCGAGACGGTCTTGACGATCGGGTGCGTAGGCTCCGATCCGGGATCGGCCGAGCGGCTTCTCCGGTTGGTGGAACGATATGATTTTCTCTACGCCTCCTTGGGTGTTCACCCTCATGATGCGAGCTCTTTTAGCGAGAGTCTGGGAACCGAACTTCTTGGGTTGGCGGCCCATCCAAAGGTATTGGCGTGGGGCGAAATAGGCCTCGATTATCACTACCAACACTCGAGCCCAGAGCTGCAGCGTCTTGCGTTTCGGACGCAGATCCAGCTTGCCCGCTCCTGCGAAAAGCCCATCATCATCCACTGTAGGGAGGCCGAGGAGGAGGTCTGTTCGATCCTCGAAGCAGAGTTCCCGAAGGAAGCCGATCGGCCAGGGGTTTTGCACTGCTTCACGGCGGATGAAACGACGGCAGCCCGCTGCCTGCGTCTCGGATTCTACATCTCCTTCGGTGGAATTCTGACTTTTCGGAAGTCGGAATCGCTCAGAGAGATAGCTCGCGATCTACCAGGGAATCGACTGCTTATCGAAACCGATGCTCCCTATCTGGCCCCGGTTCCTCATCGAGGCCGGCGAAATGAACCTTCCTTCGTGGTGCAGGTTGCCGAAGAGCTGGCCCGAGTGCGCGGCACGACACCAGAACAGATAGGTGCCCTGACCACGGAAAACTTCGTTCGGCTGTTCCAGTCGGGAAGGCCACAATCAGGGCGAACCGATTCAGGTGTTCCAGTCCACTAGCCCGGATTTCTCATCGCTTGTCGTAGCGAGGCGCTGCAAGGGCCGTCCTGGCAAGGCTTGCGACCGAGGCCACCGCAGTCGTACTTTAACCGTACGTCGAGGAGGCCGACCGAGCGTAACACAGCCAGGGTGGATGATTGCGGCGGCGCAGCAGACCAGCGATGAGAAGTGCGGGCTAGCCCTGCCCTTTACCCGTAATTCGGTACAGGACAAAGTCATGTTTCTGGGTCTCCCAGAGCGAAGCCTTCACACAGGAGCCGGAGGTGTGAATAGCCCTGCCATATCAACTCATGACCCGGGGGCGCATCCTGGTTGCGTCCTAGGTATCCTCCGATGCGCGCCACCAGCCGTACCGCCTCACCCAGCTGCGAGGGCGGGTTCAAGCTTTTTTTTTGGCGTAGGCCCCCAGGACATGGAGTTCAAGATCCGAGAAGAGCACCTCGGCGGGCAGTTCCGGGGTTTCTCTGCCCAGCAGAGTCATCAGCATAATCCGCCAGGCGATGACCAGGTTGATCGCAATCGCCCGGCTGAGGCGCTCGGCGCTTCGGTGGGCGATCTCTTCGATGCGGCAGCCGGACTTCAGCACCCGGTGCCAGTCTTCAATGCGCCAACGCAGGCAATACCAGCGTAGGCATTGAACCGCCGCTTCGGGCGAGGCGAGAGTGGCGGTAGTCAGAAGGAACCACTCGATGGCTTCGGTTCCCGCAGGCGGAGAGTCCTCCCGCGCCTGAATCACCCAGATCTCGATGGGCTCCTTATCCGGGTAATATTTCGGGGGGCGAAGTTGGATCCGCCGATAGCGGACCGAGAGCTCCGCCCGGCGGCGGGGCCTCTGGGGCCGGGCCTTTCGCTTACTGAGCTTGGGCCGAGCGCTCTGGCGCGGCACCTGGACGCGGACCTGGGTCTGTACCGGCTCCTGTACGAGCGCTTCGAAAAGCTTGAACGGCTCCTCCGTGATGCCGCGGTTGTGTTGGGCGCGCACCAGTAGGTCGACCCCCGGGTAACGGCGTTGCTCCTCGAACAGCTCGAAGATATCCGCTTCCCGGTCGCAGACGTTGATCAGTCGCGTCTGGGGCATTTGGGCCGCCACTTCTCCGAGCTCGCGCAGCGCTTGAATCCAGCAGAAGGTCTGTTTTTCCTCGATCGGGATGGCCCAGCTCGGTCGCTTCTCTTGCGGCGATTTCAACTGCGGCGCCAGACACTGGGCGCGCAAGACCCCCAGCGGAAGTCCATTGGGGGCCACGGCCAAGGTCGAATGCAGGTGCAATCCCCGACTCTGGGCGCCGGTCTGGTTGCTGCCGATCACTCCCAGACCTTCACACTGAGCCAGGCTCGTATAGTCCAGATCGGTGCCGTCCTGCAGGCACAACACGGTGCGCTGCCCCTGCATGCGCCGCAGGGTGCGTTGCCGGTGAGGCTGCAGAATCTGGGGCAGGCTCACCGCGGCCTCGTCCGGGTGGTCGATCAATCGGTAGTAGGCCTTGACCGCCGGCCAATCCCCCTGGGCCACCCCGCTAAAGGCACGACCCGGTTCCTGCGCCTTGGACTCCACAATGTTCACCAGTCTTCGGCTCAGCCGCGCGTCCCCCAGCGGCGCGCCGCCAAACTCCTCTTCCGCCCAACTCTCGGCCTCGACCCCCTGGGCCGGAGCCAGCGGCCCCAAGCCGGCCCCCTCGGCCAACCCCAGGCGGGCGCGGAACTCCGGCTCCAGCGCATACACATAGATGTCCTTGATCGTTTCCTCCCGCTGGGTGAAACGATCCTGCCGACCCCGACCCTGGGTTCGGCCCACCCGGGTCCAGTTCGCTGCCCGATAGGATGCCCCCGAAAACCGGCTCGTGTCTACAAAACTCTCGACCAACCAGGGACGGTACCCATAGCGCTGCTCGAAGTCTTCGGCCAGCCGCTGCAGGCTCAGGCTCAACACCCGCGAGGCCAGGTTCTGACACTGCACGCTGGGTCGGATCAGAAAACGGCTCAGGCACACGACCCCGTGCAGATGGGCGCGCCTTTGCTCCGCATCCCAACCGATCCAGCGGTCCCGGTCCACGAGTTGCAACGCCGCGGCGGCAAAGCCCAGGCCCCCCAGCCAGCCGTGCTCGGAGCCGAGCAGATAGCGCAGCTGCCGTCCCACCAAGGGCCCAGCCCCCAGCGGATGCTCTTCGATCATCAGCTCGTTCCAGATCCGCATCTGCCCCGGCTCGCCCACCCCGATCAACTCCAGCCCCCGCACCTCCCCCACCTGCTCGGGCACCCCGATCGGCTCCTCCACTGGAGCCGCCAACCGTCGCGGACGGGGCGCCCCTTTCTGGATCCGTGGGGGCGGCAGCCGAAAACAGCCCTTCGCTTCCAGCTCCCGCAACGCCTTCAGGCAACCTCCCCGCTGGGGCCGCCCGCCGGGGTCATAGAATCGCAACTGATCGCAAAGAAAACCGGCCAACTCGCTTCGCGAAGAGAAATCCCCTTCTTCCAGCAGCCGGCTTACATACTCGATGCTCTCGGGCTTCGACAGGGTACGCTTGATCTGATTCTGGAGCTGCATGCCGCTCAGTTTGAACGACCCGAAACTCTTTGTCCAGTCCTTTATTACGGGTAAAGGGCAGGGCTAGCCTTCCTCATGGTGTGCTACCTTTTCTCGAGACCTGGTTTTGTTGCCAGTCTCTGGGTGGATTGCTATAGTTAGCGCGAAAAAAATCGGCATGAAGACAGGGTCCGACAGTCTACTTACTGCCAAGGAAGTGTTTCGCCTGGTCGAGTCGGACCTGGAGGAAGTCGAGCTCCGCCTGACAAGCGAGGCCCAGTCTTCCCTTTCCCTGGTTAACGACATCAATCGCTACCTTCACGATAGTGGAGGTAAGCGCCTTCGACCGGCGGTGCTGCTCCTGACCTCAAAGCTTTGTGGTTTGAAGGGCGATCCCGTCATCGTGCTGAGTTCGGTTGTGGAGCTGATTCATGTGGCGACTTTGGTCCACGACGACATCATTGACAATTCCCAGGTTCGCCGCGGCCAGCCCTCTGTAAACACCAAGTGGGGAAGTGAGATCACCGTCCTGATGGGTGACTGGCTCTACATGACTGCTTTTCAGGTAGCTCTCCAGCAGCGAGACTTCCGGATTCTCGATGTTCTCATCTCCATTACTCGTCAAATGGTGGAGGGAGAACTGTTGCAGCTGGAATACAACGGTCGACTCGATATCACCGAGGAGGAACAGTTGGAGATCTGCCTCCGCAAGACCGCCTGCCTGTTTTCCGGCTGTGGCCGCATGTCCGGGATTCTGGCAAGACTTGAGCCGGAAAAAGAGGAGCAACTCAGTCTCTACGGGAGATCGTTGGGCATGGCTTTTCAGCTGGCTGACGATTTACTTGACTATACCGGCCAGGCAACGGTTCTGGGTAAGCCCGTCTTGAAGGATCTGGAGGAAGGGAAGGTGACCCTGCCGATCATTCTCTTGATGCAGCAGGCCAAGTCCTCGGAGAGGGATTTTGTCCGCGGGGTTGTAGAGAGTCAGGACTTCAGCAAGCAGAACAAGCGAGAGATATTACGTCTTATCAAGGCCTATGACACGGTCGCAAAGGTTAGAGACGCTGCTGAGAAATATGCGAGAGAGGCCCAGGAGTGCCTTGCCGATTTCCCCGATTCGATCTATCGCGATGCCCTGCTGAGCATCCCTGAATTGGTGATCAGCCGCCGGAAATAGCCAGCACGGTGGATCCCATTGGGATTCCGTCTTCGAGCCCAGTGTGGGGCCACCAGCGAGCGCTGGATCACTTCGGGGGAACATGGGTCGAGCCAAAGGCTCGAAAGAAGAAGACTTCGGCCTGGAGACCGAACCCACGTCCGGCAACCGCAGGAACCAAACGAAGTTTCAGCTTAGTCGGGCCCCCAGGAAGCACTGGCCCCATTCGAGAACGAAACTTCGGTTACGTCTGCCGTGATTGTCGCTACCGCCAATGACAGAGCCGTGACTGCAAAGGAGCGGTCCCGATCACCGATCGGGACATGCCATAAAAAAGGAGATGCAATCGGCCACCGTCTGTTTGGTCGGTTGTTTCCGGCATCCGTATGCCGGGACCGCTCCTTTGCAGTCACGGCTCTGTCATTGGCGACTCTTGGATGATCTCCTACCCAATGAAGTTTCAGCTTAGTCCCGCCCCCGCTGCGCTGCCCCATTCGAGAAAGAAACCTTCGGTTGTCTCTAGCCACGAGCATCATTAGAAGCGTGTCTGTTGTAGGACGGGCACTCCTGCCCGTCGATGACAGCGACGGGCAAGAGTGCCCATCCTACGAAGATCACGGTGGTGTCAACTGGCGGATCTTGAATGATCTTCTAGCCAATGAAGTTTCAGCTTAGGGTTTCCGCACCCTGGGCTGGCAGACCGAATCCCGTTGGGATTGGCCTCGCTGGTCACCTGATACTCCCATTTCCCTCGCTTCTACGGCTCAGCTTTCTCGTCCTTCGTCTCTTCTACTGATCCGGGCGGAGGAGGTATGTCCTCGATCGAGATCGAATCCTTTGGGGTCTTCTCTGGTGGATTCTGCGGAGGAGAGTCGCTCTCAGCAGTCTTTACGGATTGGGAGTTCGGGTCGGGGGTCGGGGGCGTCGCTCCGGTCCGTGTGAAGTCCTGAGGCGGCGTGTCCCCAAGGACGCCCTCCATGAACTTGATCCAGATGGGGAGTGCAAGGTTGCTGCCATAGACCCTCTTCCCCAGCGACTTCTTCTTATCGTAACCTGCCCACACGCCGGCCGTAGTCTGGGGAGTGAAGCCAATGAACCAGCTGTCTGTCGAATCGTTGGTCGTTCCCGTTTTTCCAGCTACGGGACGCTTGAGGACACGAGCGCTATAGCCTGTCCCACGCTGAACCGCACCACGCAACAAATCGACCATCATCTCGGCGGTTTCTGGCGAGGTTACCTCATGTATTCTCGGATTCTCTCGCTCCAGTAAGATTCCATTGGAGTCCTCGATCCTTTCAATGAAATAGGGAGTTACCCTCGCCCCGTGGTTTGGAAAGACGGTGAATGCGGAAGTCATCTCGGCCAAAGTGACTTCAGCTGCACCCAGTGCCAGGGAAAGAAACGCGGGAAAGTCTCGTTGGATCCCAAACCGGTGAGCCGCTTCGATCAAAGAGTCGACCCCCAAGGCGTTTGCCAATCGGATTGTGGGGACATTGCGCGATTCAGCCAGGGCCTGACGGATCGGAATCAATCCTTTGTACTCTTCATCATGGTTCTCCGGAGCGTAGGGACGGCCTAGTCCGTCCACCAATTCCACGGGAGCATCCAGTACGGTGTCGGTGGGGGAATACCCGGCTTCAAGGGCGGCGACGTAGGTGAATATCTTGAACACGGATCCGGGTTGGCGTTCGGCCTGCATGGCTCGGTTGAACTTGCTGGCCTGGAAGTCGAAGCCGCCCACCATTGCCTTGATGGCGCCGGTCTGGTTCTCAACAGCGAACACTGCTCCCTGAACCTCAGGGATGCGGTCCAGTGCAGCCTCAATGATGCGGTTGGACCGGTCGATGCTCTGGAGCGTGAAAACAGCAAGGTCTCCCGGCTTCAATGCCTGATCCACCTTCTTCTTCTTGGTCCAGACGATATCGGTGGGATGGATCAGCGCGGTGTAACTCCCCATCTTCACTCGCGCCTCCGTGGGGCTGGATTCGAGAACCAGTCCGTGCACCATCTGACCCTCAAAGAAGAGCCGTTTCCAGTCGGGATGGACATATGTCTGCAGATCATTTCCCTGATCGAGGATGTTTTCCTTGGGGCCTTGCCATCGGTGCCGCTTCTTGTCGAATTTCTTCAAACCCTGCCGCAGCGCCCGCTGGGCGACCACCTGTTGTTCGAAGTCGAGCGTGGTGTAGACCCTCAATCCTCCCTTGTAGATTGTATCGGTGGTGTACCTTTCCTCCAGATATTGCCGTACCCACTCCACAAAGTAGGGTGCAGGGCTTCCGGCATCGCTAGCGGTATTCAGTTGCAGCGGCTCTTGTAGGCAATCGCCGTAGGTCTCGGCGTTGATGAACCCCTCGTCGTAGGCCCGCCTCAGAACCAGATCACGCCTCGCCAGGGCCCGCTGTGGGTGGTTGATTGGAGAGTTGTTAACGGGGGATCTGATTAGACCCGCAAGTATTCCTGCCTCGCTGTAGCTTAATTCGCTAAGCGATTTCTGGAAGTAGAAGTCAGCTGCTGCGGCGACACCATAGCGGTTGTGGCCCATATAGATCTGGTTGCAGTAAAAAGTGAAGATCTCCTCCTTGGAGTAAGTTCTTTCGATCTGAATAGCGAACAACATGTCCTTGATCTTGCGCTCGAAGGTTCTCTCGGTACTCGTGAACCGCAGCTTGCTCAGCTGCATGGTCAGGGTAGAAGCCCCCTTTCTCTCCCCGTACGCGACGTCCCTGATGATGGTGATGATCAACCGGATCAAGTCGATGCCGGGGTGCTCGAAAAAGTTGGCGTCTTCGATGGCTAGAATGCTGTGCTTGACGACGTCGGGGATCTCTTTGTAGGTGATCAGGCGCCTCTTCTCCAGGGCAAACTGACCCAGCACCCGGCCATCGGAGGCATAGACATAGGAAACGACACTGGGCTGGGATCTTTGCAGGTCCTCGACCTCAGGCAAATCAATCCCGTATGCCAGGACCAAACCCGTAAGGGTTCCCGCGAGGGCCGCCCCCAGAGCCAGGAGTACGAAAGTCAGCCAGAAAACGTAGCGCGAACGCGGCTTCTTCTGCTTACGGTTCTTTGCGACAGCTACCATCTGTTGTCCATTCTACACCGACCTGTAGGAACGTCTGAACGTCTGAGGGTCGCAGGTCACAGGTCGCAGGTCTCTTGTAGTTCCGAGGAGGGAGCGGGACTGGAGCATTTACCGGAAGGATCAACCTGGCCGCTGGCACAACCGGCCCTTCGACGTGGCGTTGGCCTCCAGGCCGAAGGCAAGGGACGGAACGCTAACTTCTTTCGTGTATCGTTGTCAGTTCGAGGATTTCGTAGCTTTTCTGCCCACCCGGGGTTCGAATCTCCACCTCGTCGCCTTGCTGACGGCTCATCAGACTCTTTCCAATTGGAGAGGTGGTCGAGATGAGACCCGATTTCACGTCTGCCTCCTCACTGGTCACCAGTCGATAGGTGATTTCTTCTTCGTTGTCCAGGTCGAAGAGTACGACGGTTGACCCATAAGATATCCGGTCAGTCGGGATCTTGGTCAAGTCGATCATGGAGAGCGCCGCTAGACGCTGTTGGAGGTTGGCAAGCTGCGCCTGGACGTAGGACTGTCGCTCTTTGGCTGTCTGGTATTCTGCGTTCTCGCGCAGGTCCCCATGTTCGATGGCGATCTTGAGTGCCTTGGGCAGTTCATCCCTGAGCTCGCGGTTCAACTTCCGAATCTCTTCTTGGAGTTTTTCTTTGGCTTCCTTCAAGGGTTTACCGCCTCACTTCCGAATTCAAGCACCATTATAGCAGCGATGCTTCGTGTGACCTCGTGGCTCAAAGCACAGGCAGAGGATGCCTGCTCTAACCCTCTCGATCGTCAGCTGTCACGCTGAAGGTCTCTTGGCAAGAGGTGGTCTGGCCCGAGACCTTGTCTGTAACTTCTACAGCAAGCCGGTAGTCTCCGCCGGCCAGTTCCTTGAGAGAGAGCGTTTTGATAACGACCAGACGCTCGGGCGAAAAGAACTGGACCGATTCTCCGGTCTCATCTCTGATTTCCCTGAGCACCTTACCCTCCAGCGTCGAGATCCGGTAAAGCAGGTTCAGAGCCGGTTCCATTCGGGCCTGGTCGATTGCTACATTGTAAAGCTGGAAGTAAACTCCGATCCTCTCGTAGTTAGGGAACGTCCTCATCACACTCGGTATCACCTTGGCATCTCCGATGACGAACTGTTCCAATTCATCAGAGGAAGGGTCGACCTTCCAGATGTGACTGGCGAGTATCAGGGAACTCGGATACAAGCGGTTCTCCAGATGTCGAGGAACGGGAAGGCCTCCCTGGAACGTTCCAAGTCGACCGCTGTGCACATCCTTCAGAACCAGGTTGAGTTTGTAGGTCCCTGCTTTCAGAAGGAACATTTTCTGGTACACAGACTTGCGCGCTGCACCGACGGCGAAGTCGGCCTGGGAATAGTCCTTGTTCAGTGTGTCTTCGAACTCTGCAACCAACCCACCGGTCAGTCCCGTGACCGCACCATAAACATTTATGGCGGCGTGCATCACGCCCGATCGTTCTTGAAAGCTGAGGTCGGAATGACTGATTTCGATTGTGACAGGAGTCAGGAAACTGCTGCTTTCGAGGTGCAAGAAATCCTGGCAGATCTGAAAAGGGAAGTCCCGGTAGCTCAGATTGGTCGTGACCGTGCTCCGGAGGTCGGTAAACTTGATCTGCGGAGGACGTTGGAGATTGAAGAATTGCTCCATACGAGCAAAGGGGAGATCCTTGGAACGCATACCGCTCTTGGATAGCCACTCCAGACTATTGGAGTGTCCGGGGGTGAAGTAGGGACGGTCCCCCTTGTGACTCAGACCCAGGTTCTCGAGCAGGGTTGCTCCCAGCCTGGGCGCATTCATCAAGGCGTCTTTCTCGTCAGTCCTCAAGGCCATCCGATACTCGCCGCTCATTGATCGGTCGACGAACTCGATTTCCAGATCGCTCCCAATACCCTCCAAATGGCGATAGCGCCAGATCTCGAAGGGGAAAGCCCAAGTAGATCCGGAACCTTCGTTGCGGGGACGCATGTAAGTGCCTCCGTGTGGATGGGATTCTTTCGCGTCGGGCGGGCCAAATCTGACGTAGGCCCTGCCTCGGTCTGTTTTCCAGCCAGGGAAGCCCCCGTAGCGAAAGCGCTCATTAGCGAAGGCAATCCTGCGGTAGTGTTCCTCCTTGACTTCGTTATGTGTCGTCCCAGGGTTGGCGTCTCGGCGAAGCCAGAACTGTTCGATGAATCGCTCCTTTTCCCCCGGCTCACTCAGATGTTCAAAGACGCTTCGCTCTTCGGGGCTGATGATGAGGGTGACATCTTCCGCCAGCCACTTCTTGAAGTAGTCCTGACGCTCTTCTTTTTGGACGCTCTTTTCTTGGGAAGACAGCACGGCGGGAAGAGAAAGGAGCAGTAGCAGAGCCGGAAGGATCCGACGAACCCTTGCCCAGGAGCGAAGTGGCAATCCTTTTTGCATGAATTCCTGTTAGTTATTCTAAAAACACGCTTTACTTCAGTCAAGGATTCCCCGGCAGGCAGCTGCCAAGTATCCGAAGGATGTTAAAGTGTTGCGCATGAAGTCCGGTGAATTGAGGGCCCCCAAACGGACATCAAGTTTCCCTGGGAGTGCCGAGTGGGTTCGCCTGAGCTTCATGCTGCTGGGTCTTTGGGCAACGGCAACCGGAGGGTTTGCCGGTCTCGTTCCCACGTCGGAGTCCAGGTCTGGGGATCAGATCAACGTCCTTTTGATAGGCGTCGATACCCTGAGAGCCGACCATGTCGAGTGCTATGGCTCCAAAGATGTAAGAACGCCCCACATGAATCGTTTGGCGAAAGATGGCGTGCTGTTTCGAAACGCCGTCGTGCAAGTGCCACTCACCTTGCCTTCCTTCTGCTCTATCATGACCGGAACCTATCCGATGTATCACGGGGTCAGGGATTTCTCCTACGGATCGTTGCGCCAGGACAAGACCACCCTGGCCGAGCTGCTCAAGGGACGTGGCTATGCTACGGGTGCTTTTATCGGTGCATTCGTCTTGGATGCTCGTTTCGGACTGGATCAGGGATTCGACCATTACGACGGCCGATTCAACCTGAAGAAATATGAAGGCGTCGATCCAGGGACCATCCAGAGACGAGGTGACGGGGTAGCGAGCCGAGCAATCGAATGGATCGGGCAGAACCGAGATCAGCAATTTTTCGCCTGGATTCACCTCTACGATCCCCATCATCCCTACACTCCCCCGGAGCCGTATCGTTCGCGCTATGTGAATCCCTATGCAGGAGAGATTGCGTACACCGACTCGTTGGTCGGTCGCATCCTGGCCTTCCTGGATGAGAACGATCTCTACGACAACACCTTGATTGTTTTAACCTCTGACCATGGGGAAAGTCTCGGGGAGCATCAAGAACAGAATCACGGCTTCTTCAACTACGACACCACCTTGAAGGTTCCTTTGGTGATGAAGCTACCCAGGACTCGAGCGAGAGCCCAGGTTGTGGAAACCCAGGTCAGGAGTATCGATATCCTCCCCACTGTTTTGCAGTACCTGCGTCTGGACACGCCGAAACACGTCCAGGGTGTTGGTCTGCGCGGATTGATCGAGGGAAAGCCCTTGAGATCGGCAGGGCTGGAGGCGTTCAGCGAGAGCTACTATCCTCGATCCTCCTTCGGATGGA
>CBDCUP010000015.1:0-29011 GCA_965222655.1 Acidobacteriota bacterium | reverse complement strand
GACCAGGATTGAAGCTGTTCGTGTGGTCTGGAAGGTACGACGGAACCTTGGGACTGTGGGATCCCTGGTTAAACCTAGGACCTGCGACCTCTTTTTCTTGGGTCATCCGGTAAATGGGGAGGTGGAACGTGGTTCGGCGCTTTCCGGATCCCAAATCTGGTTCCCCGTTCGCTTGTCAATATAGTCGGCTGCAGTAGCAGGGGCCGTGGGAACTGTGGAAAACTCCGAGCGATATCGAACTGGGCCAGCAAGCCCGTGATACGGAGTTTTCCAAGCGCTGTGCGAACGGTGGAAAAACAACTGCGAGCACTTGCCAGTTCTCCTCCAGAACTACTTGTTTTTCCACGGTTTGCATAGTGCGGCAGTTTCCGCGGCCTGCCTTTGACTGGCGGCACCTCCCCATTTACCGGATGAACCTTTTTCTTGACCTGCGACTTGTGACTTGCGACTTCTTAACTTGAGACGTAGGAGTCGTAGTTGTAGTACCGATGATAGTAGTAGGAATAGTCCTGGGAGTCTAGGTTTACCTGGTTTACTACTACGCCCAGGATCTTGGCGTGGACCATTTCCAGGCCTTTTCTGGCCTTCTGGAGGACCTCGGGAGGGTTCTTGCCTCCTTTGGTTACCAGGATGACTCCGTCCGTCATCGGTGCGACCATCAGAGGGTCGGTGACGGCTAGGATGGGTGGGGTGTCGATCAGGACGATGTCGTAGAGGGCGGCCGCTTGCTCGAGTGCTTGCTGCATCCGATTGGAACACAGCAGCTCGCCGGGGTTGGGGGGGGTGGTTCCAGCGTTCACCAGGAACAGGTTTGGGATCAGGCTCTCTACTATGATGTCGGAGAAGTCGACCTGACCGGTGAGGTGTTCGCTCAGTCCCATGGAGCCGTTTTGTTCGAAGATCTTGCTGATCCGGGGCTGGCGCATGTCGCAGTCGATTATGAGAACCCGCTTGCCGGTCTGGGTGAAGCTCAGGGCGACGTTGCAAACCGTGGTGGTTTTCCCCTCTGAAGGCAGAGCGGAGGTGACCATGATCGTCTTGGGTGGCTGCTCCGGAGTGGACAGCAGCAGCGCCGTACGCAGGCCGCGGAAGGTCTCGGCTATGAGCGAAGATGTGGCGACCAGGGAAGCCAACTCTACACCGTGTCTGGCGAGATCCTGTGACTGCATGTCCTGCTCCCCGTTTTTCGAGGAGAGTAACAAACGGCCGTAGCGACCCCGCTGTCCGGAGTCGAGACTGGGAATGAAACCGAGGGAGGGCAGGCCCACCAGCTCTTCCACGTCTTCGGGCGTCTTGATGGTGTTATCCAGGTAGCTCAGGAGAAAGGCCAGACCCAGACCCGCCATCAGGCTCAGCATGAGGGCCAGTGTCAGGTTCTTCCTAAGACTCGGGCTGAAGGGAAACGCCGGCACCATGGCCGCGTCGACTACCTGGATGTTGCTCGATTTAAGACCGGCGGCAACTCCGGCCTCTTTCATTCGCTGCAGGAGACCGTCGTAGAGCTGCTTGTTGGTTTCCACTTCGCGCTTCAGGATGTTGTAGTGGATGCTGGCTTCGTTTAGCTGATTGACCTGGGTCTTCTGGTTGTCCACCGCCTCGGAAAGGAGTCTCTCCCTCTCCAGGGCCGTCTGATATTCTGACTGGGCGTTTTGGATAGCGAGTAGCTTCTGGTGGCGCAGCTGCTCCCGGCCCTCCGTTACCTGGCCTGTCAGCTGTTTCACCTGAGGCATCGCCGGCCCGAGCTGGGCCGAGATCTTGGCCAGCTCCTGCTCGGACTGCATCAAATTGCCTTCCAACTCCTCGATCAGCGGAGTGCGCAGGGCCTGGGGGAAGTTTTCCGGCGTCGCACCGGCCAGGGTTTGATATGCCGACTGCTTGGACATGCGTGCTGATTGAGCCACTGTCAACTCGGTATTGAGATCGGACAGGGTCTGAAGTACCACGTCCTGCTTTTCGTTGACGCTCATAATGTTGTGGGCTCGGGCGTAGTTCAGCTGGGCTTCTTCGGTTACCTCCACTTTGGCCTTCAGGTCGACCAACTGCTTTTGCAGGAACTCGTTGGCACGGCTGGTGGAGTCGTACTTGGACTGAAAGTTGTACTCGATGTATTCCCGGGCCAGGATGTTGACCACCCGGGCCGCCAACTCCGGATCGGGCGAGGTGTAATCGATTTCGACCATGTGCGAGTTTCGCACCGGCACGACCGAAATTGCGTCCAGAACTTCATCGATTGCCTGCTGAGTTCTTTCTTCCTTCGTCAGCCGGCGTTGGTTGCGCTCTGCGCCATCCGAACCGGTCAACCAGTCCCAGACTGAGGCGAAGTCTGCCGGTTCCTGCTTCGGTTCAGTTCGGCGATCCAGGCCGGCTGCCAGGACCACCCGCCGAGCCAGAGTGCGGCTGGTTAGATGCTTGATCTGAGTGTTTAGATACTCTGTGAACCGCCAGGCGCTGGAGCTGCGTTCGAAGTCCTCGTAGGGAAGGACGCTCGCCAACTCGGGCTGGATCTCCAGTTTGGTGGTGGCTTGATAGAGTGGCGTCTGCCGAAAGGTGTAGACAGTCGAGATGGCCAGGGCGGTCACGACCAAGGTCAGGATCACCCACTTGCGGCGGACCACGACGCGCCAATGATCGCGCAGGTGCTTTCTGGGGCCGAACTCGTAGGCGACTTCAGGATACCCGTCTCGAGTCATCAAACTGCCGCCGTTGGTCTCGGGCGGGGGCAATCTTTCTTCACGCATTGGCTTGTGTCACGCGTTCCCGTTGCGCCCCTTGATCAGATCCCGCTCCCTTACGGTCACGGCTCTGTCAACTGGTGAAGGGTGCATCATTTCCTCGTGTGAGCTAACGGGCGATCCCTCGAGACGCCGTTTGCGGGGTTGCGGCCTGGCAAGGCCGCGTATTCTAGTGGGTGCGAATCCCACCCAGGTAACTGCTAGCCACAGGCCTGGTATCGAGCCTTGCAGGTGTCCTGGTAACAGGGCGCTTGATGCGTAGGTACGAAAGGAGGCGAGGTGCAAAGGTAACAGGTGATGCTGACCCTGAAGACGTGGAGTCCCGAAAACGGCATCGTTGGATCTGGTCGATGGGTTCTCGCACCCAGCAGGCAACACCCGTTGACGCGGTAGGGCGAGTGTCAACGGACAGCCCGGGATCTGAGGTCGCGTCGAGCCTTACAAGGAGAATGCGTGGTAACCAGGGAGATCCGTCAGGTGGCGCACCCGAGGGTGCGCACCCTCGGACAAGCCTAAACAGCGAGGAAGAGGGCGGAGTCTGGCGGAAGTCGGAGACACCCATAGTAGCGATGAGGTCCGGTAATGCGGACGGAGTGAAGGGGTGTCGGTTGGAGAGAACGAGTCGGAGAAACATGGCCCGACACTGAGCGGATTAAGACCATGACCACACGACTGATTCGTTTCACACCGAGGGAAACCCCGGTGGATGACTCCGGCCGGGAGCCGGATGGTGTAACGCACCAAGTCCGGTTCTGCGAGGGCGGCGGGACGTACCCGAAAGGGGATTCCCGCTGCTACTCTCCAGGACCCCAAGCATCCCGTAGGCCAGCGTCTTACCCATGCTTCCGGGGACGAAGACGAGGTCGTTGGGCTGAATGTCCATGTCCGGAGCCTTTCCCTTGAGGATCCGGTCCAGACGAAGGGCGATCTCCTGGCGCGTCCCGTCGGGCATCTGACGCAGCAGGATCGAGTCCTTGAGCTTCGCCGTCTTGATCGGTCCACCCGCCATCGCGACTCCCAGGGAGAGCTTCATTCGCTTGTCGTCGGGATAGGGAAACGCACCGGCCTGCATGACGTCGCCAATTATGTAGAAGCTCTGCTCGATCTTCTCCGGGATATTGATCATGTCCCCGGGTTCGATGGGGATATCCAGTGAGCGATCTCCTTGTTGCAGGAGCTTGTTGAGATCAATCTTTATTGCCACGGACATGGCCGGTTTCAGCTCTTCTTCGCCCTGTACTGGCGAGGTTTCATTGCTTTCTGGAGTGCTGGGCGTCACCCGTTGAATGATTACCTCATTCCCCGCGCGAGTGAGATCGAGGCCGCCGGCCTCGGAGATGGCGGTCACCAGCTTGATGGGTTCCAGCATCTGATACTTGCCCGGACTCTTTACCGCTCCCAGGATGGAGAACATCCGGCTGCGGGGCTCTTTGGCGAAAATCGATACTTGGGGGTCTTTGACGTAGTCCGGGTCGAGCAGGTCTGTCAGGCTGATCTCGAGCTCGGACAGGGTCAGTCCGCCCGCCTGGATCGCGCCCAGAAAAGGCAGCCGGATTTTTCCGGATGAATTTACCCGGATCGAGCGGGAGAAATCCGGTACGCCGTAGACCGAGAGTTCTAGTAGGTCGCCAACGCCGATAGGGAAGTCGCGGATGGGCTCCGGAGTTTGTCCGGATACGGCCGACGTCAGGCAGATCAGTAGGACTAGTCTGGATACCTTGTTCATTGGATCATCACCATGGACCTTACCGTCTAGCGTATCAGGTGACGGATTTTCGGGTTTGGAGACCCACTGATCTTGTCTCCAAAAATGAAGGGGGGAGAACGATGCCCGATATGCGGTGTTCCGCCAAGTTCTCGTGCTTCGCTCCTGTCACTTACAGCTCTCCAAAGATCGGAGAACCAGGCTGATGCGACCTTAGCCTCGAACCGTACCCAGGGGTATTCCCTTCCAGGAACCACTGCAGCCTCTCACGTTGGATCATACAGACCGTGATCGAAACCGAGACCCAAACCGCGATCCGGACCAGTAAACCGACACCAGTGCTGGCAAAGTTGAACTACAACACCAGGTGAGACCAGTCAACTTGTGTTCAATGATCTGTACTAGACTCTGCCCCCCCCGCACCGAAGTGCGCTCCAACGGGAGACTTAGTATAGATCCATTGGATCTTTTTGTGAAGCTTTTAAAACGGAACCTGACCGCCAGCGGAGTCGGATCCGAGTCGCGTCTTAGTGTGCTGACGTCGTGGCGGTGGCCTCCAGGCCGCCGTGCGTCGAGCCGAAGGCTCGAAGACCGCTGAAGCGGTCTCTTTTGAAACCCGTTCGCAACAGGTGTTCTATTTGATCTTAATTATTTATTTCCCAGTAGGTTGAAGCACCGGATCCCGCTCCCTCAGGGTCATGGCTCTGTCACTCGGCGGCACCTGCATGATCTCCTAGCCAGTGAAGTTTCAGCTTAGCGCCCCCACCGGCTGCGCCGGATCGTACCGGAAAGAAACTTCAGTCGAGGGACGTGGCGGTGGCCTCCGTGCCGCCGTGTTCTTTCCGTCGAGCCTCTGGCTCGAAAAACGGCGGCACGGAGGCCACCGCCACAGTTTTTGGGAAATCACTTGGTGAATGCTCTATTCCATTCTAGATCAATGGGTTACGTCCGTTCTCCATCCAAACCTGCAAATGAAGTTTGAAGGAAGACGTGCTTCCTGCCCTGAATCTGTCGATCGGATGGACCTGGTTTAGACCCACTCGGTCGGACCAGATACCGATCAGGGACGGAGTCAGGTAGCGATATCCCAAGCGGGAAAAAAGTGTCGAACTGATCGGGCCAGAGCCAGATCGCAAGTGGCAAAGCTCGCTTTTAACTGTTTCGCCAACGCAATGTAGGTCGCGTCGTACGCCGAGAAATTGTTTCTCAGACGCAGGATTTGTTCCATCAGCTGTTGATGATCGTGTCGGGTCAGGGGCAAGTCGAGATAATCCGCCAAGGCCTCTTCCGCCCTTTTGATCGAGAGCCTGTCCTGGAGTAGAGCTCGACGGAGAGCGGAACAGACTTCCACGTCGCAGAGCGAGGGGATGTGTAGGACGCGGTTTTCCTCGGTGATCAACTCTTCGATCGCAACCGATCTCGGCGTTCGGAGCAGGTACTCCACCAGGGCCGATGCATCAAGGACTAGCGATCTCAGGATGAGCCCCTCTCCTCTCTCTCCTGCACAATCAGATCCGCTGCGCTCACACCCAGGTCCACGGCCGTCCGCTTGCCGATTCGCTCGAAGACTTCAGCCGCCGGCGGTCGCGCTACCTCGCGCTCCAGGATCTCCTGGATGAAGTCAGTCAGGGTTGTGCCACGCTTCTTGGCGCGCTGCTGTAGTCTGCGGTGCAGCCTGTCTGGGACGTTTCGAACTTGGATCATCTTCGACATTCGATCAGCATGTCACATGTCCATCACATGTGTCTACAAAAAGAGGTCGCAAGTCAGGGAAGAAGAGGTCGCAAGTCGCAAGTCTCAGGTCGCAGGTTCCAGATCCCGGGCTTTAGCCGGACGCATCAGACAGCGACGCCGATTGGATCGCGCTAGAGCCCGATCGCGAGTGGCAAAGCTCGCTTTCAACTGCTTCGCCACGATGACTTCGCCTTGCACCGAAGTAACTGTATACTTTCCCTTGCGAGCATCGCGGAAACGTCCTCAATCTGGGTCGCCCCGTTCTTCGAGTAGTGCCTGGAGATCCGCGACGGCCTGGAGATCCCGGATGCGACCGGCGGCACGCTTCACCTCGATTAGCTTCTCGAGGGTCAGGCAGAAGCACTCGACCCCGAAGACCATGATCTCGACGGAATAGGGAAGCAGCGCCTCGTAGTTGCCGCCGCCAGCGATCTCGCCCAGGAGGTCGAGGGCACCCAGGTCTGTCGTCAGCGTGAAGTTGAGCCCCCGCTCGAGCGTGGTTTGATCCCATAGGAACGGCAGGCCTGCCGGGGCGCCCCTCAAGTATGGAGAATGCGGGGCGAGAGCCTCGACAAGGCACCCAGTATTGGCCGCGTTCCTGGAGTAGACAACATCCAGATCGCGTGTGGGTATCGAAGAGCCATGGAGCGTTCCGGCAAACCCACCGACGATAATGAATTTGACGTTGCCTTCGGTTAACACTTGGAGCAGGCTTGGGAAGTCTGTCACGATGTGGACCGCAGCGCGCGTCCGGCCCGTTGAAACTCCTCCGCCGTCCGCAACAACTCCATTAATTCCATGACCCGTTGATCCGGCGTAAGTTTCAAATTCTCACGCAGTAACGTGCGGTCCACGCCCTGCTTGTACATTTCGATAACCGGATCTGGGCCGGGAGCCGGCCCGCTCGCGTTCGGGTGGGGCTTCATGGCTGAAGTTTACCACTTCCCTGGACGGCCAGCTGTCGCAGGTCTCAAGAAAAGAGGTCGAAGGTCGCAAGTCGCACGTCCCAGATCCCTTAGACTTAAGCCGCAGGTCAGGGAAGAAGAAGTTGGCTGGGGTTATGCTTGGCGGTAGGGTGGGAATACATTTGTTTCCTGGGTTAGGAGATCCATTAGTTTGGGGTGTACGAAGAGCTTTTCTCGGCCGGACACCGATTCGTCTAGGATTCCGACCTCGGCCAGGGCCTTTAGATAGCGTGAGGCGGCTTGGCGCTTGGCTATGCCTGCCGTTACCAGATGGGAGATGCGACAGTAGGGTTGCTCGAAGATCACGTCCACTAGCTCTCGGCTGTAGATTTTCGGGAGTACGCTCCGCACGTGTTCGGTGGTGTGGCTCGCAAGGTCACGGATGGCAGCGATCTTGGAGGTCGTCCAAATGGCGGTCGACTCAATCCCCCGAAGCAGGAAAAGAAGCCACGGCTCCCAGGCTTTCTCCCGCGTGATCGCAAGTAGGAGACGATAATAGTCCGCCCTGTGGGCGATCAGGTAGCGGCTCAAGTAGAGGATTGGGATCGGGAGCAGGCCCTTCTCGACCAGAAACAGACTGTTGAGTACCCGGCCAGTGCGGCCGTTTCCATCCGTGAAAGGGTGGATCGCCTCGAACTGGTAGTGCGCAACCGCCATTCGGACCAGAGGATCGATCGGCTCTTCATCGTGCAAGAACTCTTCCCAGTTGGCGAGAAAGTCACGCAGCAGCGCCTCGCCCTCGGGCGGTGTGTAGATGATCTCCCTGGTGACGGAGTTCGCAAGCGCGGTTCCGGGTATCTTGCGAATCGTCATCTCGACACCCTTGATTCGACTGCAGATCGACTCGGCCGCACGAGTGCCGAGGGCACGGGTTTTCTGTGCCCGAACGCCCTCGAGCAAGGCCTCCCGGTAGCGGAGAGCTTCCCGCGTCGCCGGATCGGCCTGGCCTTCGACCTGAAGGTGGCGGAACAGTTGATCCGCCGTCGTGACGATGTTCTCGATCTCCGAGCTGGCCTGGGCCTCCAGCAGCGGTAAGGTATTGATGAGCATGCCTGGGTTGGGAATCAGCTCCGCCGCCTGTTTCAGCTCAGCCAATGCCGCTCGCGCCCTGATGCACTGCTTGAGCACGGCCTTCGTCTCTAGCTCGACCGGCGGAGGCAACTCGGGCAGCTGGTTGTAAGGCCGATCAGTCTCCCATCCAGATCGGAAATTCATGTCGACGAAAGGCGGTTTCTGCGACATGTTCCAAGATTATGTCGTCGGTGGCGACAGGTCAACCAATAAGAGGTCGCAAGTCGCAGGTCACAAGTCGCAGGTCCTTTAGCCGGCAGCCGCTCGCTTTCACAACTAACAGTTGTGGTAACCGGGAACTTCGGGATGGCAACACAGAGCCTGTCTAGGGACCTGCGACCTCTTATTGTTGACCTGTGACTTGCGACCTGCGACTTGTGACTTCTTATTCTAGGACTTTGATTACCGAGAAGTAGGCGCTTACCAGGGCTACTGCGAATAGTAGGCCTACCAAGGCGTTTTCCCACCAGCGATTCTGATAGGTTGGGCCGATGTACTTGCTGCTGGCGGTTATGATCCAGATGCCTCCTACCAGGAAGGGGAGGACCATTACCTGGGCGGCGTTGATCGTTACTGTCAGGCCTACGAAGTCGCCGTGGCCTAGGAAGAGCCAGATTGTTGGGGAGAGGACTACCCAGTAGATGACCTTTTGGTAGACGGGATGGCGCTTGTAGTCTCCCTGGCATTGTTCCTTGGCACTCGGACGTAAGTTGATGTAGGCATCGGATATCAGGAGACCATAGGCCGCTCCGTTTCCTACCATCGAGCTGAAGAGGGCGGCGAAGACTCCCAGGTAGAATAGCTGGGTTCCCAGGTGTCCCATTACCTCGCCTAATAATTGCGAGAGGCTTGCCAGGTCTACTACCTGGATTCCCCGGGGATGCAGGATCTCTGCCCCCACTACCCAGATCGAGAGATCCAGGATGATCAGGACTATGATGCCGAAGATCAGGTCGTAGCGCTGGACCTTGCGGTGCTGGGGCGTGGTCCAGCCTTTTTCCCGCATGAAGTAGGGGTACATCAGATTGGCGACACTTCCCGCAATCGCACCCACCAGGGCTACCATCAGGAAGATCGCGTCGAATCGACCCAGTGTCGAGGGGATGCTGAAGCCCACGATGCCTCTGGCAATGCCTCCGGCCGAAGGTCCGGCCCACCCTGCTAGCGCAATCAAGGAGACTGTTAGCGTCCCGGCCAGGATGAAGAAGAGCAGCTCGATCCGGCGATACTGGGGACGGAAGACCAGGAGAAAGACCACCGCCGTCAGCCCCAGGGCCCAGGGGATCGTGGTGCCCACTCCCGTGAGTTTGATGCAGACCTCGGAGGATCCTACCAGGAGGAAGACGCCTACCCCGTGCGACAGGAGAAGCGCGCTGATGAGGACGATCACACCCAGGAGAGGGTGGACCCGGATCAGCCCCGCCAGGACGCTTTCTCCGTGCTGGTTGCAGAGCTGATACTTGGCGATGATGGAGACGAACAGATAGCGCAGGACCAGGCACAAGCAGAAGGCCCACATCAGCGCGTAGCCGTAGTTTCCTCCCGCCATGGCCGATTCCACGATGTCCCCGGCACCCAGCCAGGTGAGGACTACGACGATGCCGGGTCCCATCGACTTGACGTAGTCGAAGAAGGATTTCGGGATGGGGGCGGAGTACTGTTCCATGATTTCGTGGCGGTGGCCTCCAGGCCGCCGTGCCTCGAGCCAAAGGCTCGAAAGAAGAAGAATACTTCGGCCTGGAGACCAAAGCTACGTCAGTAGATGAAGTTTCACCTTGGTCCAGCCTCTGGAAGCGCTGTCCCATTCGAGAAAGAAACATCCGTCATCTGTAGCTTCGAACATCGACAGCTGCGTGACCCTTGTAGGACGGGCACTCCTGCCCGTCGGTGTCCGCGACGGGCAAGAGTGCCCATCCTACACGCCAAAGTTGTGTTCTTCTGGAGGTGAGTTTTCGTCAGCTTTCCTCAGCGAGTTTCCGGAAAGCATGCGGGAGCAGGATCGCTAGAGTCCTACGAGCTAAGAGACGTGCGACGTTCAGACGTTCAGACGTGTGACCTCTTAATCTTCCCAAACATCCCGGAAGAGACGGAGCCAGTTTCCACCCAGGATCTTGAGGAGGTCCGCAATGTTGTAGCCCCGATCCATCAACGCTGTCGCCAGGTTGGGGAATTCGTCTGGTTTCTCCATGCCTTTTGGTTGGAAGCTCAGCTCTTCGTAGCGCCATGCCTTGTTGGTGAAGGTGGACGGATATTTGGTGCCCTGTTGGGCGCTGATGTAGTGCCAGAAAGAGAGAGGCTGATCCTGAGTGGTGTCCGTGCCTATGGCTACGTGATCGATGCCGATCCTCTCGACCATGTCGTCGATTGCGTTGACGTAGTCCTCCACCGTGGAATCGAAGCCGGTGGGAAGAAAGGGGCAGAACGAGCAGGCCCCTATGACTCCTCCTTTCTCAGCCAGGAGCTTGAGCGCCTCGTCTTGCTTGTTGCGCGGATGGTCGTGGTAGGCTCGCGCGTTGGCGTGGGTGATTGCCACCGGTTTTTCGGATGCCTCTATCGCCTCCAGCGTAGTGCGGTCCCCGACATGGGAGAGGTCGATTAGAATCCCCAGCTGGTTCATCTCTCGCACCGCGTCCAGACCGAAGTTGCTCAGTCCTTCATCACGACGCTCGAAGCAGCCGTTGCCCAGCAGATTGCGCTCATGATAGGTCAGCTGAATGACCCGGACCCCCAGCGCATGGAAGATGCCCAGACGGTCGAGATCGTTCTCAATCGGTGAGGCGTTCTGAAAGCTAAGGATGATGCCCGTCTTGCCGGCCTTCTTGGCAGCCAGGATGTCCTGTGTGTTCTTGACCTGCAGAACATCGTCCCGCTCCCGGAAGCGGCGCAGCCAGGGTCCAATCTGGTCCATCGTCTGCTGGAAGTTATCCCAGGTCGCAACCGTAGCGTTGATCGCCGTGAGGTTACCGGCTCGCAGACTGGCGAAAACCTCCGGGCTCTCCCAGTTGCTGACGTTCAGCCCGTCAATCACGATCGCTTTGTCGTAGCTTGTTCTGGCTTCATCTCGCATCGATTTTCATTTCCTATTCTGATAGGCGCTTTCCGATTCGAAATAGCTCGCCGTTTTCGTTTTGTTTGTCTTCCAGGGCATCGGCTACGACTGGGCCAATCGAGCCGCCGAATTTGAAGCCGTGACCGCTGCCGCCGCCGGCGATCAGGATTCGTTGGGAGCCGGGGGCCCAGTCGATTATGAAGTTGTCGTCGGAGGTGTTGGTGTAGAGGCAGGAGCGGCCTCCGATCAGCTCGGCTTCGGCCAGAGCCGGAATGCGGGCGGCTACGAATTGGCGTGCCCGTTCCAGGAACTCTTCGGTGGGTGCTCGATCTACGTCTGGGTCTGCCAGGTCTAGCTTCAGGTCGTCGGCCACCTTGACGTAGCCTTCCTGCAGGTAGGGGAACCCGTACCAGGCTTCTTCGGCCGAGATCACCGACCATACCGGGAAGCTGGTTTGAGCGAATGCCTCTGGCTGCTCCGGTTGGAAGAAGGCCATCTGGTTTCGGGTGATACGCAGGTGGTGTCTGAGTCCCGGCAGCAGGCGGACTATCCAGGCGCCGGCGGCTACTACGGCTCGGTCGCAGGTCAGGGTTCGATCGCCGTTGACCTGAACTTCGCCTCCGACTTCCTTGACTTCGGTAACCGCTGTTTCCTCGCGGATCCGGACTCCCTCCGATCGTGCCAATCCCGCCAGATCGGTCAGAGCCTGGCCGCTGCGGAGATAGCCTGTCCAGGGATCGTAGAGAAGGATGTCCTCTGCTTCGAGGGCGAATTGGGGGAAGCGTTGGGTGGCCTGTTTCAGCGACAGTCGCTGGATGCCATCTTCCCGGTCGCCGAAAAGCTCCCAGTTGCTGTGGGCGAGGCTTCCGGGGGAGAAGTCGCGCTCCACCGCCAGCATGCCGGTCTGGTAGTAGATCGCCCGGCTGAGCTGCTGATGCCAGATTTTCCACTGGTGCTGGGATCGCTCCACCAGTTCCCGGTAGGTCTGCTCTGGATAGCCGGTGCGGCGGATTACCTTGGAGACATCGGTGGAACTGGCCCTGGGGCAGGGAACCTGCTCCTGTTCGCAGACGGTGACATCGTGTCCTCGGCGACGCAGTTCCAAGGCTGCGGCCATGCCGAAGATTCCAGCTCCTATGACGGTGATGCGCATGGTTGCTTACTCGCGAACGCATCATATCACCTCATCGGCCAACGCCAGAACGACGGTGGCCCGGCGGAACTATGTCCGTAGATCGCTTTGCGGCCACGTTCTTATACTAAATGGAAATATCAGGATGGACTGTCTCAGATGACCCGCTAGCCTACTTGATCACCTTCACCTGTTACGGCACTTTCCTGCATGGAGACCTCCGCATGGCAGTGGACCGGAGGACGAACAAGTTTGGGACGCCTTTCCTGCAGCCCGATCTCTTCCGGTTTCGGGCCTCGCGGCGCCGGATGAAGTACCCTGCCTACCGATTGGGTGAGAACAGCCGGGTAGTGGTGAACCAGAGCATCAAAGAAACATGTCATCACCGCTCCTGGAGGCTTCGGGCCTCCCACGTCCGATCGAATCACGTTCATGCAGTCATCTCCGCGAGCGGTCCACCCGATCCGGTCCGGGAGGCATTGAAATCGTATGCGAGCCGCGACCTCGAGCGGGCCGGGATTGAGCCGTTGGTTCGAAAACGATGGACCCGGCATGGGAGCAATCTCTACCTTTGGACCGAAGAATCAGTGCAGGCCGCAGTTCGCTATGTGGTTGATTTGCAGGGGACTAAAATGGAAGTGTTCGAGGAGCGTTCAGAGCCGTGACTGCCAGGGAGCGGTTTGGGCGCCAAGGGCGCCGATATAGGCCAATGCGATTTCTGTTCGGTCTATGCGGCGCCTCTGGCGCCGGACCGCTCCCTGGCAGTCACGGCTCTGAAATTGCCTTGGACTGGTTTACCGGAACTGGAATGAAAACAGCTTGGCGTTGCGGATCTGGAAGCGTAGCTGGATGGGTCTTCCGGCCAGGGCCCCGACGTCGGTCTTGCCTTGCCAGCTGATGCGGTGTTTGCCTGTGGTCCTTATGGGATCGGCGGCTTCCATGCTGAAACCGCCGGCGGCGTCGGTGTCCGCGCCCAGAATCTCGACCTTGATCTCGGGCTGCCCCGATCCATGGTTGTACTTGGCCGCTTCCATGTTGACGTATAGGGCGTCTCCTTCGAAGCTGAACAGTCGGGTGACCAGCTCGCCCGGATGGATCTTGCCCGCGTCGACCGAAACAAAGCCGTCCTCTTTGACCGTGGCCAGACCGATGGCGAAGCGGGCTTTGTCCCCCTTCTCGTAAAGGGCTTCCGAACCCCGCCAGTTGCCCCCGTAGTAGTAGATCCGGATCTCGCCCTCGTGGACGAAGGGCTGGTGGACGTAGATCGTGCTCTCATCGAAGTCTCCGAAGTCACCCAGGCCTACCAGGGCTTGCCGGTAGGGTCGCTGGTAACGAATCCCGTCCCGGCTGAAGGCCAACTCGGGATAGTGAAGCGTGTTGGTGGTGCGGAAGATCCAGGGGACCCCGATGTAGATGCCCTCATAGGCCATCACCGGCATGGCGTAGAACTCGGTGTCGGGGTAGTCGTTGTCGTCGGGAACCATGATGGTCTGATCCTGGCTCCATTGGGTCATGTCGGCGCTCTCGGACCGTCCGATGATCCTTTTTCCCATGCGGCAGCCTCGATGCAGACAGTTCTCCATATGGACCGCGTAGACCTTTCGAATCGGATCCCAACCCATGTGATTGGTAGGCCCCCATCGACCCACCCGGGCACCCGTGTCGTATACCGGATTTCCGTCGTAGGGAGTCCAGTTGAACCCATCGGGAGAGTAGTGCAGATACATACGCATTCCCTTGGGCTGTCCCTCCTTCCAGGCAGCCGGTGTCGTGCCTTCGGACGCTATCGTCTTGTAGCGTTTGGCCGGATCGGGCTCGCGGCGGTCCAGGAACAGAGGCACCATCGAATCCCGGGGCAAGATGTTGTTATTCTTGGAACCATTGAATTCGACCTTGCCCAGGTTTGGCTTTTCCCAATGAATCCCATCACGCGAAGTGGCATAGCAGAGCAGCCAGCCCTCATCATCGGGGTAACCCGAGTACCCAAAGGGATCGTCCACTTTGTGGCGGACGGCTCGACCATTCTCCCAGCCCCAGTCGAAGCGATAGGGTCGTGATCGATTGGCTGCTTTGCTGGAGGCGAAGCCGCCCGTGGTTCGATACCAGAGCCGGAACAGACCCGTGTCCTCCTCGTAGATGATCTTGTTCAGACCGACATAGCTGCCGTCCCAGGGCCGGTCCGCTTTCAAAAGCGGATTGTCCGGATGCTTGACCGCGGGGTTGAGGACCTGTTTGGCGTGGGACAGACTCAGGATGATGTAGTCGTCGATGAAGAGTTGTTTGCTGGAACTGATCTCGATGAGACCGGCAGCAGGCGATGCGCGCAGTCCCCAGGAGACTGTGGCCACTGCCAGGAGAAAGCAGAGGACGGTGGTACGACGATTTTTCGGACTGCGCATATCGATAGACTCCCTTCAGCAAAAAGCGACGGCCGTGCAAGCATAGACCAGCGCGACCCGGTTCAACTCCTCCAGCGGGACCGCCTCGTTGACGGTGTGCGCGCCGGTGGCGTTGGGACCGTGGGTGATAGCCGGGACTCCGGCCTCCTCCAGAAACGTGTTCCCATCGTCGACGAAGGGTTTGGGTCCCTGGGGAAGAGGGCTGCCCGTCACCGTCTGGTGGGCGGATTGAAAGGCCTCCACCAGGGGGGTCTCCGGGTCGAGCACGAAGGCATCCTTGATGTACTCGATTTCACCCTTCACCTCGATCCCCGGCTCGCGTTCACCCTGGTTTACCACCTCGTAGAACTCGCGCTCGACGTCCGTCCAGGGGGTCCCCGGGATCCATCTGCGGGTCCCCGAGAGCTGAAATCCTATGGGCGACTGATTGAAGATCTCGCCCGAGCTGATCTTTCCGATGAAGAGACTCTCCCGACCGGCGAGCGGGTGGGTTTTTACGGAGATCCGTTGGTCCAGGGCCCTCAAGCGCTGGACCAGTTCCGCCCCGGCGGCGATCACGCTGGGTTGATCCATCCCTCCCATTACCTCGTGTACAGGGATCCCTTCACGGGTGATCTCCACTTCGATTCGGGACATTCCTCGACCCACTACTGGCACCCGGTCGTAAGTATATTCGGGCAAAAGCACTCCGTCCCCCACGTAGCCCTCTCGGATTAGGGCCCGAAGCTGGCGGCCATCGCCCCAAGGCGTCTCGTGCAGATCGTGGGCCGTCAGGAGAATGCCTCCGGTCTCGAGGATGCCTGTCTCCTTCAACACGATAAGGGCCTCGCACATTGCGGCCAGCCCGCCCTTCATGTCGGAGCATCCACTCCCGCGCAGGATCCCGTCCTCGATGCTGGGGGGGGTATAGGGGAGGTGGACGACGTCCATGTGGGCGTTGAATTGCAGGGTCCTGCCCGGACTCGGAGCCTGGTAGCGGGTCACCACGGCCGGCGACTGGGCCCAGGAGGCCTCAGGCCGTTCCACCTCGAAGCCGGCTACGCCGAGCAGCTCCGACAGTCGGTTAGCAACGGCTCCGGCCTCTCCGGTAGGGCTGGGGACCTCGATCAGCTTGACCGCCCTCTCCCGGACACGCTCAGCCTGAACGGCTCCTCTCAACCTCTCAACAATCTCGGGTGTAAGTTTCATCTTCTCGTTGTGTCGCTTTCTCTAGGGTAGGCAGCCTAGCTCGACATAGACTTCAACAGCGAGGAAATCATGCAAGAACCGCCAGTGACAGAGCCGTGACTGTGAGGGAGCGGGATCCGGACGCCAGATTTCAACCACATCTTGGATCAAACACCGGAGGTATACCTATTTCCCAGTCGCCGTGATCAATACCGCGTCCTCTCCGTAGGTGGGCCCGGAAGGATTGTGGGCTACCAATCGGTAGTGATAGGTGGTGCCCGGCTTGAGACCTTCGAGATTGGTCAGCACCGTCCGCGGAGTAATCTGGAGTCCCCCGTAGGTACCCGGCACCGGAGGGTAGACGATTCCTGAAGAGACATCGTCATGGCGCTTGGCGCCGACGTTGGCCCTGTCGGGATTCTCAAAGGGCGTCTCGCCATAGTGGGTATCGGTCCCGTACTGGAAGTAGTAGTAGGTCGTCGTCCCTCGAGGATTGATCCGTCCTTCCAGTCTTGCGGTGGTCGCAGTGATCCGGCTGGCCGCTCCGGTCTCGACCAGGGGAGCACTTCCTTCGGGCATCTCGAATTTCTGGTCCAGCCCATGGCTGATTCCGGTCTCGTTCTCAGCTACCAGCCGGTAGTACACCGTGTCGCCCGGAACCAGGTCATGAATGTCGATGTTGACCGGGCAGGGAGCATCTTCGGGAAGCTTTTGAGCGCCCGATCCAAAGACTTCGATCTCGCCCAGTCCCCAATGCTGGCTCCGGTATCCGGAGAGCAGACGAACCTTGAGATATCGGGCCGTTCCGGATAGGTCCTGAATCGACGAGTAGGCGTAGTTGGGACCGTGCTCGCTGGACTCGGGAAGCGTAGTGCGGGCGAGCTCGGTATAGGAGTTCCCATCGCTCGAGACCTGGACCTGGACCTCCTTCGTGGGCCACTCCGGATTCTGGTGGAGCTGTAGCCTCTCGATCGTCACGTCTTTCTGAAACGAGTAGACGATCTCCTGCGGTCCGGAGGGATCGGCCCCGCTGTGCCACATGCGGTCGGGGCCGTGGCGCCAGCCGTCGGTGAGTCTCGCCGGATCCTGTCCGGGACTCTCGGGCGCACTTTCCAGATGTCCTCCATTGCTGGGCAGCAGCAGCGAGTGGTTGCGGTACTTGATCTGGAGCGAATCGAAGTCGATGGCGCCGCTGGGAGGCCGAGTCGGGGTCACGAAGGCTGAGATGAGAAGGAAGTTGCAGTTCCAGTGGGCCAGGGACTCGTTGATGGACCAGTACTCGTAACGGTCAGCGCGGGGACCCTGTTGGATGGGGTTGTGTCCTCCGTAGGACCACTGAGCCGGATCGTTGTGGAGGATCCAACGCGTTTCCTGCCAGTCGCCCTTCAAGAGGTGCTGCGTGAGGGTGGTTCCGACGAAGGCCCAGTTGGCGCGTCTCCAGTTTTCATTGTCCAGCAGCTCGATATTGCTCTGGCTCTGAAGCCAGCAGACGAACTCGGATCCGTTCGGTACCCAGTCGTGACCGCGCACCGAGAGCGATACCTCGGCGTCCCTGAGATCGGGGTCGCCTCCCCCCAGCATGACGCTGGGATCGTTGATGGGGCCGGTGTTCATCCCCGTCATCAGATGAAGGGCGCCGCTGGCCTCGTGATTGAAGTCGTTGAGGAGGTCCTGATCGGTGACGCGGATGTATCCTCCCGAGGCTCCACCCGAGGTGAAGTGCTGAGATTCACAGTTGTAATAGACCTGCCATCCGGAGAAATGCTGGTCCCAGCCTTCTGCGTAATAAGCGGCAAGTCGAGGGGGCAGTTCCAGGTCTTCGGTCCGCGACCCGTAAGCCGGGGTGGTGCCGTATTCGAAATAGTAGGTAGCGTAGGCGCCGTGTGGGTGGACGGTGCCGCTGAGGGTGAGCGAGGTCCGACCCAGGGCAAAGGCCAGGCCGGTCATTGCGTCCAGGTCCTGGGCCATCGCCTGACTCCCTTCCGGGTCTCCGCCTGCCTCATCAGTTTCGCCAGTGCAGCCGTCCAAAGCGAGAGTGGCACAGAGAAAGAGGAGCTTCAAAGAGGGCTGTTTAGAGAACATCTGTTTTGGTGGGCGGTACAGGGCTCGAACCTGTGACTTCCTCCTTGTAAGGGAGGCGCTCTTCCAGCTGAGCTAACCGCCCTCCCTTGGGAATGCCTCAAACTGGAGCGGACAGTATATAGCACCGAACGTAGCTTTGACCTCCAGGCCGAAGTGCTTTTTCTTGCGAGCCTCTGGCTCGATGCACGGCGGCCCGGAGGCCACCCCCACGACTAACCCGTCTCGGCTTTGCTTCTTTCCTCTTCAGTCATCTCATCGGGACTGACGGCGTAGCCGGGGTTGGGGGGATCGAAGTGCCCGTTGCCGTTGACGTCCACCAGGATTGGATTCGTGAACGAGAAGGAGGAGAAGTTTGAGAAAGGCTTGGGCCATCTGCGGTCTGAGGTGACGATGACCAGATACCAGGTATCCTGAGTGGGTCTATCGAGCAACTCACGAACGAAACGCACCGGCGCAACCGCTTTGGGATTTATCGTGAACTTGGCGATCACCTTGCCGTTGGCGATGACTTCGACCAGGTCCACCGGGATCCAGGGCGCCGCCTCGACATGAAGGCGCAGCGTGACTGCATTGTCATCGTCGCTGATGATAGAGCCTACCTGGGCACCGTCGTTGGCGGTGAATCGGATGAAGGGTCCGCAAGAGGCGGTCGAGGCTCGCTGCTTCAGGGCGCTCACGATCTTCAGAGGATCGATCTTCCAGGGATCGTCGGTGTCAGAGAGGACATAGTTGCGCGGATACGCGGGCAAGTGCTCGGGATAGATGTGGGCATCGGTGTTGCTCACTCCCGTCATCAGGATCCCCCGGTTCAGAAGGCTGTACCAATCCTTCAACTTCTGGTTCACCAGGTCGGTTCGTCCATAGTGCAGGTCTTCGGGCTTAGGCCGCTCGCCTTCCGGCGGTGGGGGACCCGTGTTCTCTGAGTCTGTCAGCGCGTTGTAGATCTCGACCTGGTCGAATCCGTTCTCGAAGAAGGGATATTCGATCTCGGAGGTCTCCGGATTCATTCGGCCGTCGAAGTAGCCGCTTCTGGGGCTGGGCTCCCAGCGCCGTGGATGGTTGATCTGGACGATCTCCTCGCCCGGATCGGCCCGCAGCATGCGCAGCATTTCACCTGGCGTGCGGATGGCGTAGCGGAACTCCCGATTCTCCCAGCGATTCACGGACAGGGGGAAGCTGTTGTAGTGACCGAAGGCGGTATCGACTTCCGCTCCCACGACCGAGGTCATGAAGCGGCCCAGATTCAACTGGTCGATGTAGGGAGCGTAGTCCTTCAGGACGTTGTGATCGGTTGCCGTGAGCAGGTCTACGCCTTCGGCCGCCGCCACCATGGCCCCGTCGCGCATGGCGAATTGAAGGTGCAGATGAAAATCGGAAGAGATGAATCCGCTGGTATCGATCGCCCTCGAGAGGGTCGAGGTGAAGTGGGTCAGCTTTCCCTCGGTAATTGAGATCTTCTGATGGTCGAGGCTGTATTCCGTCCCACGGGTGATGTAGACGTCATACTCTCCTACCGGGATCGTCTTGAGCTCCTGTCCGGACGCGGTCACCAGGATCTGCTTGAAGCGCCCAACGATAGGTTTATCGGTGCGTCCGTCCGCATGGGCAAAGAAGAGTCGAGAGGGAAGATGGATGCCCGTGGTTTCTTCGAGGACCTCGAAGGACAACCTGCCGACCGGCAGCTTGGTTTCGTCCACGAAACGCCTGTCCGGGTCGACACCCAGCGAGCCGAAGGCGGCCGTCGAGTCTTGATCGTAGAGGACAATCCAGCTTGCCGACAGAGCGAGAACCAGGCCCAGCCTTACCACCCAGATGTTTACGGGGTTAATCATTCGGTACCTCTGTTAATCCGGATAGCTGCTTGACGCTTGTAGGACGGGCACTCCTGCCCGTCGGTGTTCTCAACGGGCAAGAGTGCCCGTTCTACAGGTCGCTGCTCCTGGAGTTTTCAGTTCGGCTGGGGACTTGCGCATGATGGAGAACAGCAGCCTTAGACCGCCTCTGGGACTACGAAGGGACTTCTGTAGTCTCGGGTCAGCAGTGCGTTCGCCTCCGAATCTCCGGAGAAGGTCTCCGTCTCCGAGTCGAAATGCAAGGTGCGCTCGGTCCGATAGGCCACGTTGGCCAGGTGGCAAAGCGTCGAGGATAGGTGCCCCTCTTCGATCTCAGCGTTCAAGTCCTCTTTCCTCCGGCTCCGAACGGCATCGATGAAGTTGTCGAAAGGATTTCCACCTTCTTGAAGAGTCGGCCCAGGCTCGCCCTTCCTTCCCAGGTGGGTCCGATAGCCGCGACCGCCCTTCATCACCATGTACCCCTCGGAACCGTAGAAGAGCACTCCGACTTCGTTTTCGCCTGCTGAGCCCAGAGCGGCTTCGTTATTGGTCATCCAGTGACGTACCTCGAAGACCAGCCGCTTCTTCTGATCGGGATAATCAAACGTTGCGATCTGAACGTTGGGGGTTTCCTGGTCGTCATCGAACATGAAGTGACCCCCCGAGGATTGGATCTTCTGCGGGTGTCCGCTGACACCCAGGCCCCAGCGCGCCATGTCCATTTCGTGGACGCCCTGGTTGCCGATGTCGCCGTTGCCGTAGGCCCAATGCCAGTGCCAGTTGTAGTGGAACCGATTCTTGCTGAAGGCGCGTTCGTTTGCGGGTCCCAGCCAGAGGTTGTAGTCGACTCCCGGGGGAACGGGTCCTTCGGGAGTACGTCCGATGGTCTTGCGCCATTTGTAGCAAAGGCCCTTGGCCATATAGACGTCTCCGATCACTCCTTCTCGCAGCTTCTGGATTCCGTCCTTCACGCCGACGCTGCTGCGGGACTGGGTCCCGTGCTGGACGATGCGCCCGTACTTACGTGCCGCTTCCAGCAGCTTACGGCCCTCCCAGATATTGTGGGAGCAGGGTTTCTCCACATAGGCATCTTTCCCCGCCTGGCAGGCCCAGATGCCGCCCAGACTGTGCCAGTGGTTGGGGGTGGCGAAACTGACCACATCGATGTCCTTGGCTGCCAAGACATCCCGCATGTCCGTGTAGCTTCTCACCTTTCGACCGGTTTTCTTCTCCAGTGCCTGGACGCGCTCGGAGAGCACGCTCTCGTCAACGTCGCAGAGGGCAACCACTTCAACCTTGGGTAGCCCGGTAAAACCGGCGATGTGAGCTGTGCCTCGGCCCCTGACTCCAACCACCGCCGCGCGGACGGTATCGTTGGCGTCGGCCTTGGCCATGAGGTTTGGGGCGGAGCCGCCGGCGATGGCTACACCCGCCACTACGCCGGCTGATTCCTTCAGGAAATTCCTGCGTCCGATTTCGTTTGCCATGTCATCTCCTTAGTTGGCTGGTTGGTTGAGTGGAATTGTACCCCTTCGTCCCGGACTAATCCAGCAACGGCGGGTCTTCATCTCTTCCGGAGATCGATACACACCAGGGTGTCCTGGTTGCGCGCGTAGAGGAGTCCATCGGCCAGGGCTGGATACGCTCGAACCGTACCGGTCAGGATCCTGGCCTTGGAAATCTGCTGGTATTGCTTCGGGTCGGCCTGAGCCAGGAGCAGCTCGCCGTTCTCTCGCAGGATGATCAGTCGGTCCCCGGCCAGGGTAACGGTGCCGGATCCGAAGCGGTCCTGGCTCCATCGAACTGCACCCGTCTTCAGGTCGACGCAGCGGAAGCTTGGACTATATTCCTGGCGGCCGTGAAAGCCGTACAGATGTCCGTCATGGTGGACGCTGGTGGCATAGTGATTGGACAAGACCTCGTCTGAGGACCAGAGCTGCTCCAACTCGTGCCCTTTGACCCTCAACACCACCGCGCCGGTGCGGTAGCTCGCCGACAAGAAGATCAGATCGCCGATGTTCAGGGGGGTGGCGGCGTTGGCGGATGCCCGGTTGCGGGAGTGCCAGGGAAAGCGAAACAGGACATCGCCGCTGCTGCTTTCGGTTCCTACCAAGCCGCTGCGGGTGAAGAATAGAATGTGGAGCTTGCCTCCAAAGGTGGCTGCGATGGGCGAGGCGTAACTGGCTTCGTCGTCGGCAGACGCCCACAGAAGCTTACCGGTGTCTTTGTCGAAGGCAGCCAGGCCCTTGCCGCTTTCACCACCCACGTTTAGGAAGACGGCTTTGCCTTGCAGCAGAGGGGAGCCGGCGGCTCCGAAAAAGCCCTTCTTGACTCCGAGTGTGGAGTGGGTATCCACCGACCAGATCTTTCTTCCGGTGCCCAGTTCCAGACAGTGCAGCGTTCCCTGGGCGCCGAAGGTGTAGACCCGGCCCTCATCGATGATGGGGCTGGCACGAGGGCCGTCGTCGAAGCCGAAGTCGTCGTGATAGGTGGTCGGGTAGCCGAAGGACCAGAAGCTACTTCCGGTCTCAGGACCCAAAGCCTCCACCACTTCCCTGTCTCCGATGCGGTGAAAGAGGATGAGGTGGCTGTCGACGACAGCCGGATTGCTGAATCCCTTCCCGATCTTCTTTTGCCACAGAACGGGCAGGCCGGATGCGGGCCAGGATGGGGCAAGGTCCCGGCCTCGATAGACACCGTCGCGGCCGGGGCCGAGCAACTGGGGCCAGTCCTCCGCGTGGCCAGGCGTGCCTGCCAGGAGGAAGGGGAGCAGTAGTAGGTACTTCGGAAAAGAGTATCTCAATCCCACGGGATTCTAAGCTGAAACTTGATTGGGTAGGAGATCATCCAAGAGTCGCCAATGACAGAGCCGTGACTGCAAAGGAGCGGTCCCGGCATACGGATGCCGGAAACAACCGACCAAACAGACGGTGGCCGATTGCATCTCCTTTTTTATGGCATGTCCCGATCGGTGATGAGCTCATGTCAAGAGGTGTGTAAATAGACTCAGGCGGCTTTCTCCTTCGACTCCTGGTTGACCAGGACTCCATTCACATACTTGGCTCCCTGATAGACATCTCTCATGAGCTCTGGAGCTTTGAGACGACGGAATCGTTTCTCGGCCACCAAGAGCATCTTCCAGATCACCGCCTGGGCGTTGTTCACCTTCTTGAAGCGCTTGGCCGCATCGGTTCGCAGCCGAAGTCCGGCGAACGGGGACTCCACTGGATTCGTGGTGCGCAGGTGTTGCCACTGCTGCTTCGGGTAGTTGTAAAAGCTCACCATCCGATCCCAGTCCTGGTCCAACAGATCGGCCGCCGGAGCCAAGCCTCTGCTTCGGCACCACTCCTGGAAAACCCGTTTGAGGCGTTCCGCTTCCTGACGGCTCTCAGCATAGGGGATCTGGCGCAGAATCAATAAGGCCGTGGGCTGCTCGCGTTTGGGCACCTTGGCCAGGATATTGACGATGCGGTGATTCCAGCAACGCTGCTCTTCCGCCTCGGGGTAGACGTTGCACAAGGCCCCCCAGATGCCGAGGGGGCCGTCGGCGATGACCAGACGAGGAGCATTCATCCCCCGCCGCTTCAAGTCGCGTAACACCTCTGACCAACTTTCCGTCGATTCCCGATAACCGCTCGTCACCGAAACCACCACCTTGCTGCCATCACTGAGCGCCGCAAGGACCACCAGCAGGACGGCCTTTTCCTTCTCCAGACCCGCTTTGACGTAGATTCCATCCGCCCATAAATAAACGACTTCCAGTTCCTCCAGGGGACGACTTTGCCAGACGGCCCATTCTTCTTGCCACTTCTCTTTCAGTCGGGCCACCGTGTTGGCCGACAAGGCCGCTTCTTCCCCTAAAAGCCCTCTTAATGCCAAGTCGAAATCGCCCTGAGCCAGGCCCTGCAAATACAGCTCTGGAATCAGGTCTCGGACTTGCTGCGTCCGTTTGGCAAACAGCGGCAGTACCCGGCTTTCAAAACGCTCTTCTAGATCTCGGACTCGAGGCCGTCGCACGGTGATCGTCCCGCTACTGAGGGTCAGTCGTCTGGCCTTGCCATAGCCGTTGCGGTATCCCGACGCTGGGTCCACTTTGCCTCGACGCTCACTCTTGTCTCGTCCCAGCAGCTCGGTCACCTCCTCCTCTAGTAGCTCCTGGACCCAAGACTGGACCTTCTCCCGCACCCAATCTTCCAGCTCCTGGAAACAGACTCTTGACTCCACAGTCCCCTTAATGTTCTTCTCTTTCATGCGGTGTGTACTCCTTCCTTTATGGGCCTTCCGGCCCTGGGTTTAGGTCAACCCGGAAGGATACTCACCGCCTCTGCTATTTACACACCTTTTGATGGTAGCTCTCGGTGATCGGGACCGCTCCTTTGCAGTCACGGCTCTGTCAGATTTGCTAGCGATATTCATGATAGAGATAGCCACAGTTTCCACTTGAGGGATCCAGCCTGGCTGGGCGATACTGGCCTGAACCCGATCCCTGGATCACGGCACCCTCGCTACGCCTCTAAATCCGCCGCGAGCTCCTCGGCATCGCGGATCAGATCTTCGGTAATCGACAGGCCCTGGTTCCAGAGTTCTCTATCGTCCAGGTCCACGCCCAGCTTGCTTATCATCGCCTGGGGCCAGTCCGATCCTCCTGCTCCCAGGAGTTCCAGGTACTCTTCCGCAAAGTTCTCGCGCCCCTGTTGACGATAGAGTGCCAGGACCAGCAGTTTGCCGAAGGCGTAGGCATAGACGTAGCCCGGTGTGTGGATGAAGTGGGGGATGTAGCTCCACCAGAGTCCGTAGTGGTCCTTCAGCGTCACACTTCCTTGGAACATCTCCTCTTGGGTCTCTATCCAGATTTCACTCAGGCGGTCGATGGGGAGTTCCCCTTCCTGGCGTCGAGCCGTGTGAATTCTCGCCTCGAACTGATGCATCGCTACCTGGCGAAATACGGTCGCAATTGTGTCGTCGATGGTTCCCACCAGGATCGAAAGCCTCAGCTTGGGGTCACGCTCGGTCTTCATCAGGTGATCGAAGACCAGCATCTCTCCAAACACAGAGGCAGTTTCCGAGGTGGTCAGGGGAGGCCGTGATTGCAGGTAGCCCTGTTTCTGGGAGAGGTACTGATGCACGCCGTGGCCCAGCTCGTGGGCGAGAGTCTGAATATCCCTTATGTTGCCACTGTAGTTCATGAGAATGTAGGGATGAACTGTGGTTACCGAGGGGTGGCTGAAGGCTCCGCTGGACTTGCCGGGCGAAGGGGGCGCATCGATCCACCGCTTCTCGAAGAACTCGAGTGCGATTGCCCCCATTCGGGGATGGAATGCGTTGTACGCCTTGAGAACTATTGCCCGTGCCTCTTCCCAGGTACGAAAGGTCGCGGCGGCTCCAACCGGAGCATAACGGTCGTAGTCGACGAGTTCGTCCAGACCCAGGAGGCTTCGTTTGAGGCGGTAGAATCGAGCGACCAGATCGTAGCGGCGTGCGACCGAGTCGACCAGGACGTCGACCGCCTCATCGGAAATTTCATTGTCCAGATTGCGGCTCCTCAACCAATTCGGGTAGCGACGGAGCCGATCGTTGCTGGCCTTGTCTGCCAGGGTGACGTTGAAGACAAAGGCCGTCTCGCGAAGCCGGGTCTTCAGACCTTTGGTAAAGGCCAGGGCAGCACGTCGACGAACCCCACGATCAGCTTCGTATAAAAGTGAGAGAGTCTCCTGCTGCGTCAGATTGCGTTTTTCCAAAACGAATCGGGTGGCACCCATTGCCTCATCGAAAAATCGGGTCCACGCAGTTCCGCCTGTGATATCCTTTTCGGCAAGGATCTTCTCCTCAGCCTCGCTCAGCACGTGGGGTTTACGTTTCCGTTCCAATTCCAGGTAGTGACGGAAGCCGCTCAGCTCAGAGCTGGCCAGGAGTCGCTTGGCCGTGTCGTCGTCCGCAACGACCCATTCCAGCTCGAAGAAGAGGACGTTCTGGATGATCTGGGTGTAGGCCTCTCGAGTCCTCTGCAGGAGAGCCCCTCGTTCCGGTCCCTCGGTGTCTATGCACCAATCGAGGTAGGCATAAGACATGACCCGGCCTAGTCGCACCAGGAGGTTCTCAAACTCCTGGACTGCTTGAGACAGGTCCTTGGGAGCGAGTGCGGCCACTTTTCCGCGGAAGCGATCCTCGAAAGAAACGGCCTCCTCTTTCGCTCCATCCAGATCCTTATCCATTGAGGCCAGATCGGGGTACAAATCCGTAAGATTCCAGCGAGCCTTCTCGGCTCCGGTTTTCCGGTCGACGGCCCCGGTGGGAGGCGATTCTTTCCGCTCTGGCAACCTGATAAATCGCAAACGCTCTTGCTCCTCTGCTTTTTTGATTCTCGTTCTGCGGGCTAGACTCTATTATGACGGCGACCCCTTTTTCTAGTGTCGTCTTGTAGACAGAGTCGAAACTGGCGGTTATAAAAAGTCACAAACAGGGAGGTTGCATGGCTGAATATTTGATCGTAGGTCAGGGATCAATGGGGAAGCGAAGAGTCCGCTGCCTCTTGGCAAATGGACGCCAGCCCCAGCAGATCGCAGTTTTCGATGAGCGCGAGGATCGACTGACCGAATCCCAGGAGAATTACGGAGTCCAACCGATCCGGAGCCTGGAGGCCGCACTCCAGGATCCTGGAATCCGGGCGGTCTTCGTTTCGGTGCCCGGCGCGCTCCACGTTCGGTTCTGTCTGGCGGCAGCTCGAGCGGGAAAACACTGGTTCTCAGAGGTGCCGCTGAGTGTCAACCTGGACGGTCTGGATGAGCTTTTTGCTCTCACCGAGAAGGGACTGGTAGGGGCCCCGGGTTGCCAGGTGCTCTTTCATCCGCTGGCAGGCGTGCTCAAGAACTGGAGCCAGGCGGCGGAGACGGGGGCGATCCTGGCGGCAAGCTATGTCTTCGGAAGCTATCTGCCCGACTGGCATCCGCATGAGGACTATCGCAAGTTCTACGCCTCCAATCAGGCCATGGGCGGAGGCAATCTCGATGTCCTGGCCCAGGAGTTGGTTTGGATCAGATGGATTCTGGATCAGGCCATAACCGCAGTGACCTGCCGCAGTTCCAAGGTGGGATCGCTGGAGTTGGCCGAGGGGACTCCCGATCATCAGGAGATCATCCTGGAGTTCGAGAATAGCTTGATGCTGTCAATGCACCTGGATTTGCACGATCGAACCCACGAGCGTCTGATACGCCTGAGCTCCGAGTCGTCAACTGCGAAGTGGTCCACGCTGGAGGACAGGGTGCGCTTCTTCAGCGAGGGGGAGTGGACGGAAGAAATCCAGCCTCAGGATCTAGGGCCAGAGATTCCCTATCACAGAGAAATAGCCCACTTCTTGAGCTGTATCGACGGGGAGGGGCGCTGGCCCGTGGAGCTGTCGACGGCGCGCGAGATCGTGGGGGTGCTACTCGCGGTTCAGAAGAGTGCTGCCGAAGGTAGGACGGTGCCGATCACTGAGGTGCTGGGCTGATCTTCGAGTCCAGGCTACCTTGCCGGGTATTTTTTCCCATTTGGCAGGAACCGTAGGCACGGTGCGCCTGAACTCTGGAAGACGATCAGAGAGGGCGGCTGGGCCGATTTGAATCCCATCGCTCCACAGCCATGGGGCGCGTGATCATCCCAGGTGATGTAATAGTGCACGCAGCCCCTGCAGCTGGGTTGTTTGAGCTTGGCGGGTTTGGGGATCGAATCAGGCCGGGGTACTGGTACCGAGTCCATTTTTTCTTGCGCTGGTTTGTTTTCCGCCTCTCAGGAACAGATCGGCTGCGATCCTGCCGAAGTTTAGCCATGAGCATCGATAGCAGCATGTCCGTTGTAGGACGGGCACTCCTGCCCGTCGATGACAGCGACGGGCAAGAGTGCCCATCCTACGAAGATCAAGGCTGTGTCAGCTGGAGGCTCCTTGAATGATCTTCTCGCCAATGAAGTTTCAGCTTAGGTTTCCCGCTCGTCGCTGAACTTCTCGTACTCTTGCTTGATCAGGTCGTAGTGCTCGAGTTCTTCCTCGGCGAACTGGGTGAAGATGTCTTTGCCCTTGGTTTCGTTGAATTTCTGGGCGTACTCGCGGAAGAAGTTGTAGGCGTCCCTCTCCATTTCCATGGCGAGTTTCAGGGCATCCCTGGCGCTCAAGTTCTCTCTTAGTTTGCGCTTGATCTGATCTCGACTGGGGAAGATGCGCTTCAGTGAGCCGAAGTCGAAGTGGAGAAAGACCGGGGCTTCGAGGACCTCTTCATGCTCGCCGATGAGCTGGCTCCATTCCTTCTCCAAGCCGCTCAAGTGGGTCTTCTCGTCCTCCAGCATCTGGAGGAACGTCGACTGGGTGGACTTGTGGGTCACGATAGCGGAGGCGGTCTGATAGAAGCTGACGCCTCTCTTCTCGGTTTCCATCGCGATCTTGAGCGCGTCTCGAACGAAGACCAGGTCGGCATCGACAGCCTCCGGGCCTGGTTGGCGTTGGTTTTGGCAGTCCTGACAGATCCCATAGATCTGGACTCGGTGCTGAACCGGCTTGAAGTGATACTCCGAGACGATCTGAGATTGTATCTGCTCCAATTCCGGGCTGAGGAACTCGATAGTCCGATTGCACTCCACGCAAACCATGTGGTGGTGGTGGGGACGTCTGTGGAGAGGTTCGAATCGGATTCTACCGTCACTCAGGTCCACCTCTCGTGCCAGGCCGCAGTCCGTGAGGGCCTTGAGTGTTCGGAAGACGGTTGTCGAGCCGATCTTGCCATCGCTCTTTTTGACAAGTTCGTAAAGCTCCTCTGCACTCACGTGTCCACCAGCGTTCAGGAAACACTCGACCACTGTTTCCCGCTGGTGGGTCATTCTCAGCCTCTTTTCCTTCAGATAACTGGAGAATATTTCCAGCTCTTCCGAGATTTTTCTAGAAGTACTCATGGTGCACCCTTTGAGGCTCTTATTCTTAGGTATCCAGGCAGGTTTTGCAAGCGGGTCGGGGGGATGCGCCAGCGGGCAAACGTATCTCTACTTGTCGGGGGAGAACGGAGGTAAGTTTACGTGCGTAAGGGTCATCAGGCTGCAGGTTGCAGGTTCTCAGTCAACAGACTTCGACCCCTGTAACCTGCAGCCGCGGAACCCTCGAGTCCGCCTAGTGATCGATCGAA
>CBDCUP010000014.1:0-39466 GCA_965222655.1 Acidobacteriota bacterium | reverse complement strand
GACTCCCCTGCGCCGCATCGGCTACCGGGACCCGGAGACGAGGCAGTTCTATGTCTTCTTGACCAATCTGTTTCATCTCAGGGCGGCTGAGGTGGCCGCCATCTATAAGGCTCGCTGGCAAATCGAGCTGTTCTTCAAATGGGTCAAGCAGCACCTGAAGATCAAGAGCTTTCTGGGGACCACGGCCAATGCGGTGATGACGCAGGTCTGGGTGGCGCTGTGTGTCTACCTGCTGGTGGCCTACGTGAAGTTTCTGCTGCGGCCCCCCGGGCGCCTGTACGAGATTTTCAAGCGGCTGCAGGTCACGGCCCTAGAGTACCTGGCTCTGGGGCAGGTCTTGACCTGGGAGACGAAAAACGGGCCCAAACGGGCACCAAAGTGGAGACAGCGCAACTTGTTCGGAAGACGGCTAAGGCCTTTGTTTGTAGGAGGATAGGAGTCGAGTGACTATAACCCTTACAGTTAAGAGAGCTTTAAGTCTTTTAGAATCAACGACATCAAACCGGACACTAGTGGACCCGGGAAGAATGGGTCATCCGGTAAATGGGGAGGTGGAACGTGGTTCGGCGCTTTCCGGATCCCAAATCTGGTTCCCCGTTCGCTTGTCAATATAGTCGGCTGCAGTAGCAGGGGCCGTGGGAACTGTGGAAAACTCCGAGCGATATCGAACTGGGCCAGCAAGCCCGTGATACGGAGTTTTCCAAGCGCTGTGCGAACGGTGGAAAAACAACTGCGAGCACTTGCCAGTTCTCCTCCAGAACTACTTGTTTTTCCACGGTTTGCATAGTGCGGCAGTTTCCGCGGCCTGCCTTTGACTGGCGGCACCTCCCCATTTACCGGATGAACCGGAAGAATTCCAGCGTGACCCCGCTGTTGATGCTGTACCGGAACTGATTCTGATTGCGGAAATCAGTGTCGAAGATCTCTCCGGGTTCAATTACCGCCGTTTCGAAGAGGTCCCAGACGATGTCGTAAAGTTCGTCTTCCGGATTGTTGACTGCTTGGTAGAAGTCCTCCTGAGAAGCATTCCTGAGGACTTCGTAATAGTGATTATCCATAGCTCGACGACGCGAGAGCGTCGAGTATATCGGAAAAGAAACTGTGGGAAAAGCGGGCGCTGAAGAAATGCTGTGGTGACGCTCTGCCATTTCCATCTTGCCTTCGGCGGTTGCTACTTGACGTTTTTTCCCCTGCGTTGCGGCTTCCGAACTGGCGATCTTCGGGAGTTTATATGGTTCATCCGGTAAATGGGGAGGTGCCGCCAGTCAAAGGCAGGCCATGGAAACTGCCGCACTATGCAAACCGTGGAAAAACAAGTAGTTCTGGAGGAGAACTGGCAAGTGCTCGCAGTTGTTTTTCCACCGTTCGCACAGCGCTTGGAAAACTCCGTATCAGGGGCTGGCTGGCCCGGTTCGATGTCGCTCGGAGTTTTCCACAGTTCCCACGGCCTCTGCTACTGCAGCCGACTATATGGACAAGCGAACGGGGAGCAGATTTGGGATCCGGAAGGTGCCAACCACGTCCCCACCTCCCCATTTACCGGATGACCCGTTTATATGCTATAAATCTGCCCTGGTGAGGCTCTTTGATCTGGCTCCTATCGGGCTCGTAGATCGTCGAGCCACGGGGCCGGTTTCTGGGGCGGGAAAGCTCCATTGGTTCGATCTACCGTTCAGGATGGCCCGATGAGAATTGTCGAAACTGTCGTCAATATCAGTGAAGGCCGAGATGCGCAGTGTCTGCGAACGCTCGTAGAAGCCATCAAACGGGTTCCCCAGGCGTACCTGCTCGGTTGCGATGAGGACTATGATCACAACCGGACCGTGTTGACCTGCGCGGGGACTCCCGAAGGCGTGCTGGAGGCAGCCTGGGGGTTGTTCCAGCAGGCGATCCAGCTCATCGACGTGAGGCACCACCGGGGAGTGCATCCCCGTCTGGGGGCCGCTGATGTAATCCCTTTCGTTCCCATCCAAGGAGTCTCAATGGCGGATTGTCAGTCGCTGGCTGGCTGTCTGGGCGATCGGATCGGCAGAGAATGTGCCGTGCCGGTTTTCTTGTACGAAGCAGCAAGCCGGAGGCCGCGGAGCAGTCTGGCAGCGATGCGAGAAGGAGGTCTGGAAGGGTTGCAGAGGCGGATGAGCACGGACCCGATTTGGATGCCAGACTTCGGGCCCTCCGTCATTCATCCCACAGCCGGAGTGGTGGCCATAGGGGCCCGCGACATCTTGATTGCTTTCAATGTTTTTCTGAACAGTCCGGACCTGGAGGCAGCTCGGGGCATTGCCCGGCGGATTCGCGAAAGCGACGGTGGCCTGATCGAGGTCAAGGCGCTGGGATTCTATCTAGCACAGCGAAATCAAGCCCAGGTCTCGACCAATCTGACTGATTACAAACGAACATCGATTCGAGATGTCTTCGAAGCGGTCCAACGCGAAGCACGCAGAGTTGGTCTCGAGGCGGTCTCGAGCGAGATCATTGGTCTGGCCCCCCGTGACGCGCTGGACAAGGCTGTTTCCGAGGAGATCGGCCTGGAAGGTTTCGGACCCGAAAGGATCCTCGAAGATCGGATGGCGCGAGTCATGCCGGATTTCAATCCGTAGTGTCGTATGGCGGCGGGTTAAAGGGTTGCCGTTGCCCTTTACTGGACTGTAGCACCTGAATCGTCAGCGCCTGAGCGGCTCTCGGGCCCGAATGGCTCGCTCATCCACTACCGATTCAAGTATTACACCTGGTCCTCCTCACACGAATTCCTGCTTTTTCTGGAATAAATCTTCCGCTTCCTGGCATTTCAGTTAGTGAAACGGAGGAAGTATGAATATGAGTGTTCCTCACGCCCAGCCCCGGGAGCTGAAGAGTGCCGACAAGTTATGGCACTTGAAGCAATCACCACTGATGCAGGGTTTGTCGTTCCGAATGCTGGCCACCACAGCGAGTCTTTGTTCGGACCGGATCTATGCCAAGGCAGAGGTCATCTTCAAGCGGGGTGATCCCAGCGACGCCTTGTATATTCTGAACCGAGGCAGTGTGAGGCTTTCACTGAGCAGTCCAAACGGCAAAAAAAAGATTGTCGCTCTACTTCGAAACGGTGATGTATTTGGGGAAGAAGTCCTGGGTCCATCCCAGGAGCGCCTCGTTGGAGCGGAGGCCCACCAGGATTCCTGGGTTTCCATCATTTCCTCGGACCATTTTCTCCAGCTGCTCCAGCAACAGCCTGTGCTATCCCTGAATCTTGCCCGTATTCTCAGCGAGAGGCTCGACGAGAGTCGCGACGATATCGAGGCTCTCACCTTCCTGACTACCGAACAGCGTGTGGCACGAGCTCTGCTGAGGCTGGCTCGGAACTACGGACGCACCATCGTCTCGAATCAGAGATTGACGAAGATTGTAATCCCTCTCTCTCATGAAAGGCTGGCCCAACTCATCGGCGGCAATCGCCCGCAGATCTCGACGATCATGTCCAAGTTCAAGAAGTTGGGCTGGCTGCAATATAAAAGCCGCAAATTGTTGATTGATGTCGAAGCGGTCGGGAGCGTCGTGGACGGTCTAGAAGCCGCGGGATAAGATAACCAGGTGCTGAAACGTGTGGGTCCGATACAAAAGAATAGCTTCCTGAACGAGGCCCTTCCACACATGCAGGCCCTCTACTGGATGTCCTTGAGTCTGGCGAAGAATCATGCCGTTGCTGAGGATCTGGTGCAGGACACCTATCGCGAAGCTTGGACGTCCTTCGCACGTTACGAACCCGGTTCGAACTGTAAGGCCTGGCTCTTCAGAATCCTTTTCCGGCAGTGGGGCAAGCAGCGTAGACAGGCCCTTCCGTTTCGAGAGATCGACGTGGCCGAAGTGCCCGAGTCACGGGTAGCTGCTCAGCCTGGTTTCGACAAGGATCTGGAGGGGAAGGAGATCCTGGCAATCGTAGAAACGCTTCCCAAGGACTACCAGACCATTCTGGTTCTGGCCGACATCGAAGGCTTCAGATACCGAGAGATCTCCGAGCTACTAGAGATTCCCATCGGAACTGTGATGTCCCGACTCAATAGGGCCCGGAGCCTTTTGCGGAAAAAATTGTCGCGCGGATACCAGGAACGAAATACAGCTTGACCAAAAAGGAACCGTATCATGACTGCCTTTGCTGCTAGAGATTGCAAACGTGTCCAGAGCTTGATGGACGACTTTCTCTCGGGTGAACTGATCGTCGAGACGAATCAGGAGATCCTGACACATCTGGGACTGTGTGCAGGTTGTTCAGAAGAGAAGAGCGTCCGTGAGCAGATCCGCCAGGACTTGATCGAAAGCTGGCGATCGCAGCCAGTTCCCGAGGGCCTCGGAAACAAGTTGAGCGAGGCCCTGGCGACGCGCCAGCCGATCTCTTCAGCGTCAATGAGGTGGGCCGCGGGTCTGCTGATCTTTGCTGGAGTCTCTTTGGCCTCGTTTCTCCTGTTGCCCGTGATGGACTCGGAGCCCCAGGCTTTCCAGCTGGTCAACCACTACTCGGAAGTCCTGGAAGATCATTTTGGTTGCACTGGAGAGCTTCCGGTAGACGGGGAATCGGTGCCCCTGGATCTGCATCGGGTAGCGCTGGAGCGGGTTCTGGGAGAGAGTTCCGGAGCATATCGCTTGGTGGACGTCCGGATCTGCAGCTTCAAAGACGTTCGCTTCACACACTACGCGTTTGAGGGGCCGGAGCGCAGGCTGTCCTTGATCCTGGAGGCGAGGAAGTCCTCCGAGCAGCTTCCCGAACTTCGAGGTCAACTCGAGAGGAACCTGAAAGGTATTGAAATACACCTGCTGAGCCGGGCCTCGGCCTCCGTCGTTTCCATGGAGAGTCCCCGCCATTTCGTTTATCTGGTGACTGAGGAGACCACGCCTGACCGTGTGCTTCTGCTGGCTGAAGAAGTGCTGCCTCTCTTGAATCAATCGCTGTCCGATCGCGGATAGGATCCCGCGGCATGAGCCTGTAGGACCATTCAGGTCGAAACCTCAGGTCGAGGAGGCGGGAGGTTGCGCTGTTGTCCTGCTCTCTCCTCGGAACTTGGCCTCATGCTGCTAACGACTCAAGTCGTTCGCGGCTCTGTTTACCACGGCTGCTCCGGTTATTGCCCATTGGTCACTACCAAGTCTCAGTCAGACGCCCGTCCTGACTGCTAACTGCTATACTTCGAGCGCTGTCTGGTTGAGGGTCCGTGATTCCCCGGCCCCGAAGTACCGAAGAGAAGCCCTTCACCAGATCCCCGCGAAAGGGCGAAAACCGAGGAGGTGGTTTGATGTTGTTTTCCAATCACAGGTCCTACTGTACTGCTGCTCTGTTGCTGCTGTGGTTGGGCGGTTTTTCCCAGGACCCAGCGTGGGCAGAGGCGGGGTGGAAGGCAGGTGTCGCGAAAGTCAAGATCACTCCCACCGAGCCTATCTGGCTGGCCGGATACGGTTCCCGAGACAGACCCAGTGGGAAGGTGCTCCAGGACATCTATGCCAAGGCGTTGGCTCTTCAGGATGAATCGGGGGCGGTCTCGGTCTTGGTAAGCACCGACCTGTTGGGTTTTAGCCGGACAATGTCCGAAGAGGTCTTCGAGAAAGCTCGGCAGCGGTTTGGCCTGACGAGAGACCGCCTGGTCATCAATGCATCCCACACTCACAGCGGTCCGGCCACAGAACAGGTCTTGCGTCCCGCCTATAGCATGAGCGACGAGAACGAGGCCGTAGTACGCAGATATACGGAGGATCTGCTGGAGAAAACGGTCTCCGTCATTGCTCGGGCGGTACAGAACCTGGAGCCGGCTGATCTGGAATTTGAACAAGGTTTGGCAGGGTTCGCCGTGAACCGCCGCAGGGCACGCAAGGGGAAGCGACACCTTCCAGCTCCAGTGGACCACGATGTTCCGGTGCTGGCGGTACGTTCCAGCAAGGGAGGGTTGAAGGCGATTGTTTTTGGCTACGCCTGCCATGCCACGGTTCTCAGTGGGTATGAGATCAATGGCGATTGGCCCGGCTTTGCCCAGGAGTCGTTGGAAAGGACCCACTCGGGTGCCGTGGCTCTCTTTGTGAACGGGTGTGGCGCGGATGCGAACCCCCTGCCCAGACGCTCAGAGGATCTGGCGAGAATGTATGGGGAGATTCTGGCGATTGCCGTCAACCAGGTGCTGGACAAGGAGATGAACCCTGTTCTGGGGCCTCTGAAGACGGCCTTCCAGCGGGTAGATATTCCGTTCCAGACGCCCCCCACTCGAAGCGAGCTCGAAAAGCGTGTCGCAAGCGAAGAGGGTTCGCTCAGGCGCCACGCGGAGCACCTGCTCGCGATCCTGGATCGAGAGGGCCGTATCCGGGATTTCTACCCTTATCCCATCCAGGTCTGGAGCTTTGGGAAGGGCCTTACCTTCATCCATCTGGCCGGTGAAGTCGTGGTCGACTATGCGCTCCGGTTCAAAGCGGAGTATGGCTGGGACGACGTCTGGGTAACGGGTTACTCGAACGAAGTGTTTGCCTACATACCGTCGTTGCGGGTGCTCAAGGAGGGCGGCTACGAAGGTGGGGGAGCCATGATCCCGTATGGGCAGCCCGGACCTTTTCGCGCCGCCGTCGAGGAAATCATTGCAGAAAAGGTGGACGAGCTGGTTCGTCTGACGTCCCAACAGAGTGGCGACGAGTAGCGCAGGTCGCCTCCGATTTCGATTCGCAGCACCTTCTTCCAAAGAAATCAATCGAGGTCAATCCCAACGGGATTGTGGCTTCCAGCCCAGGGTTTCCGAACCCTGGGTCAGCGGTGCCGCCCCTGGATTTCAACCCTGAAAGGGTGCGATGAGCCGCAGTGGCTCGAACTAAGTCAAACCATGTTAGACAAACGGTGAGGCGTTTGGAAAGGAGGAAATAAAGCGATAAGAGAGGCAAGACGCCGAAGCCTACCTGTGCGAGTCCACGCTCGTACAGAACTTCCTGCTCGAACTCCGCGATTAACCAGCGGGGGTACGCAGCCAGGGCGCTCCCAACGGCTGGACCGGAAGAAGGGATCGTCACGAAGGGGCCAGGCAGGAAGACTTCGGGAGACGGCACTTCGGCCTAGAGCAAAGCGCCAACGACCGCCCTTGAGTGAAGCGTTGGCGAGGTTCCCTGACCTCGTCTCCAGAGAGAACAGGTGGTTATCTCTCTGGAACTGCTTTGGGTGATACCTGTCGCCGCCTGAGGAAAATGGTTCGAGTCATGACCGGTGAATGTCCCCCGCCGTCCCCTGTGGGTGAGTCCGCGCTATAAGCCCCCGGTGAAAGGCGACGGATGATGCGGTGGTGCGGAGAAGGCTTCCTGAGCCGCCTCCGCTTTAGGGATTGCCGCAGAGCCGGAGTACTCCAGTTTCGGCTGGAGGAAAGGTCAAACCGAAGACGAGGTGAGGAAGAATCCTGAGTCTGGGTAGTTAGCGTCTCGGCCGTGGCCCCCCAAATGGGTCGGCCCGTGCTCTTGTCCGGGTCAAACCGGGAAAACAGACCCCCCAGGGGCCTGGCTAAGAAACACCCGATAGATCTCCGATCCGCCTCACCTGATGATGCAACAGAACAGGAACACCATGGTGAAGAACAGAAAAGTGCACTCCTTGACCGGTCGCATCACGATCGAGCTCATGCGTGCCGCCTTTAAGAAAGTCAAGCGCAACCGAGGCGCCGCCGGGGTGGACAAGGTCAGCATCGGGATGTTCAAGGACAACCTCGAACAAAATCTTCTCGCGCTGATGAAAGATCTCAAATCAGGCGAGTTTCGACCCGTTCCGCTGCGCCGAGTCCATCTCTCCAAGGGGCCTCACACGAAGAAGACCCGGCCGCTCGGGATTCCCGGGGTCCGCGACCGCGTGGGCCAGGAAGTCCTGCGACGGCTGCTGGAACCTATCTTCGAGTCGCTCTTTCAGGAAGCCTCCTTCGGGTTTCGTCCCAAACGCAACTGTCATCAGGCGATCCAGTGGGTGTTGTCCCTTCACGACGCCGGCTACGGCTTCGTACTCGACGCCGACATTGAAGGCTTTTTCGACAACATTCCACAAGACGTCATTATGCAGTTGGTGGCCGACAAGGTTGCCGACGGTAATATCCTTCGCCTTCTTCAACGATTTCTCACTGCCGGAGTCATGGAGGACGGTGTCTTCAAGCCGACCACGGTCGGCACGCCACAAGGAGGGGTGATTTCCCCTCTTTTGGCTAACATTGTCCTTAATCAACTGGACTGGGCTCTCGACCGGGCGGGTTTTCAATTTGCCCGGTACGCCGACGACTTCGTCGTCCTGACCCGGTCCGAAAGGCAGGCGCAAGAGGCCTTGGCACTGGTCCAGCTGCTGCTGGCAACCCTTCAGCTAACGCTGAGTCCGGAGAAAACCCGGATCACGACGTTCGGAAAAGGCTATGAGTTTCTTGGCTTTTTCCTCTCGTCCCGTTCCCGGCGTATGCGCGACAAGTCCCAGCGGAAATTCAAGGATAAGGTGCGGGAATTAACCGTTCGCCACCATAACCTCGATGCCGAGGCGATCCTGAAATTGAACCGAGTGATCAGGGGGACGGCTCAGTACTTCGCCCCCGAGTTCGCGACCAATCGCTGGCTCTTCCAAAAGCTCGACTCCTGGGTCCGTCTGCGACTCCGGAGTATGAAGCTCAAGCGGAAGAACTACAACGACAATCGCAAACTCAGGGTGGGGTTCTTCTGCCGAAAACTCGGCTTGCTTACCCTTGAAAGCTTCTGCCTCTATCGCAACACCTATGGCCAAGTCTGTTACGTCGTTCCCCGTCTTGGGGCAACGTCTTTGGGGTCGCCCGGTGAGTGACCCTCACGCCGGTAAATATGAGGAATAGACCCCATCGCGACAACGGGGAGGGGCAGGCGGGAACCCCGCCTGTCTCTTACCCGCGTGCGTCCATGGGGGTATGTTCGGGACGCAAACCTATGCCTTAGGGAACCGATTCCCTTCAATGTGTGATCTCCGGAAAGACACAACCTGCAACCTTCCACTTCACGATCCCCCTCGAACGAAAAGATTGCGGGTGCCACAACCAGGGCAGACGTAGATCTTCCATAGCAAGGACCTCTTGAGTTTGTCTACCAGCGTTGGCAGCGGGTGACCAGCCCCACAGGAGAAGCACACGTTGAGATCCTCGGGCATTGAAGCCAGACTCTTCAGGTCACTGAGCTTGCTGCTCTCCTGTGGCTTCGAACTACCGAAAACCACTCCCCATCCATAGTGGCTCCACTGGGTTCCCAGAAGGCGGTCGCAAATGCGAACCAGGTAGTTCAGGCAGCGGAGGCCGGCTTTGAGCGGTCGGACAGGAAGCCGACCTAGAATCTGAGCCCGCTCGGGATAATATTGAATCTTGACTGGATCAGGGGGATTGAGATAGACGAAGCCCGTATGCAGCTTCTTGTAGCGCTGGGCCCTCAGAGCCGTCTGAGATTCGATAGTCGAGACAAAGGAGTGAAGGCTGAAACGATTGACATGCCCGCCCCCCTCGAACATGTAACGGTAGAACCTGTCATCCAGACTGAACCCGTCGGGGACGGCTGTCCAGAGGAAGCCACCCGGCTTGAGTACCCGGTCAATTTCCCTGATAGAGGCTTCATAGTCCTCGAAATGTTCCAGAGTGTGATTGCAAACGACCACGTCCACTACTCCTTCCTGGATAGGAAGGGAGCGCGAGTCGGCAAGGGTCCTGGCCCAGCTTTCTTGCGGGTGTGGAGGGAAGGCGACATCGAGAGCTAGGACCCTTGCAGGTGTACTCGCGTAAGAGAAGCTGCCGCCGCTGGCACCCAGGTCCAAGACCAGGGCCGAAGCGGGGAGGTCACGCACCAGATCATCCATGATGTGTCCGGATCACCATTGTACAGGAGCGATTGTCCCTGTTTTCTCAAAGGCGCTTCAGGGTTCTGTCTCCCCTTGTGACTGGAGTAATGAGAGGGTACCCTCTGCGGGACATCGAGCTACCCGTTCGCGCCGACGCAGCGGGGGCCGATGCCTGATCCACGACGAGGATCACTAGTGGACTGCAACGCCTGAATCGCAAGTGGATGAGCGAGCCATTCGGGCCCGAGGTCAAGGCGCGCTGACGCAGGCATAGCTTGGACTATGGCGAGAAAGCGCAACACAGAGATCGGGCTCGAGGGCCGCTCAGGCACTAGCGATTCAGGTGTTACAGTCCACTTGCGGCAAGAGCGAGGTGACGCGGAGCAGGAATCTATGACGGAACCCCTTTTCATTCAGGCGGATCTGCTGCGAACCTTTTCATCGAAAGTGTTCCAACGTCTGGGTATCCCTCAGGACCAGGCTGACGATGCAGCCGATGTATTGGTCTGGGCCAATCTCCACGGGATCGACACCCACGGCGTGAGGAACCTGAAACAGTACTATGTGGCTCAACTGGATGAAGGCAAGATAAGGCCTGATGCCAAGATCGAGATAGAGCACGAGACCCCGATCTCAGCCCGGGTGAATGCGGGTGGAGGACTGGGTCTGGCTGCCGCCTGTTCGGGCATGAGGCTGGCCATTTCCAAGGCGAAGGAATCCGGATCGGGCTTCGTCACCATGAATGCTTCCAATCACTTGGGAGCCTCTGGATACTTTGCCCGGCTGGCAGTCGATCACGACATGATCGGCGTGAGCATGACCGGCTACTTCCTTCCTCAGACTGCCGAAAAGGGGCTCTTGCCAACCTTTGGCCTCACCCCAATGCTCTCCACCAATCCCTTGAGCGTGTCCTTTCCGACCGAAGAAGAGCCCCCATTTCTGCTGGATATGGCGACCTCGATCGTCCCCTACAATCGGATCACGCTGATGAAAGAGGCAGGAAAGCCCATGCCGATGGGTTGGGCCTTGGACAAGGACCATCAGCCGACCACAGATCCCGATGCGGTGTACTATCTGCTGCCTCTGGGAGGACCGCGGGAGCTTGGGGGACACAAGGGCTACGGTCTGGCCCTGATGGTCGGGATCTTTTGTGCCGTACTCTCAGGGGGCTGGTTCGATCCGGCGGCCACGATAGACGGAGCGTCATCACACGAGGCACACGGACACTTCCACAAGTCTGGTGACGTCTCCGAGGAAGCTACCGGCTATGCCCAGAAAGCGGACGCTCATTTCTTCGGGGCCATCCGCCTCGACCTGTTTCGCTCTGCACTGGATTTCAAGAGAGGGCTGGATGCGATGATTCGCACGATTCATTCGTTTCCTCCCGAGCCTGGAAAGGAGCGAGTCCTCTACCCCGGGGAAATCGAGTACGAGACCAGTCAGCGGCGCCAGCGCGAGGGAATCCCGATTTCAGAACCAATCGTAGGCGACCTCCGTGCTCTATCCAAAAAATACGAACTACCACTGGCTTTGAAAAGCCGGAGCTGAGAAATAGCGAAAACACACTCGTTGCTGGCCCGGTCCCATCCGTTTGATAGTGGGTGAGATCCGGTCGCATCCTGCTCCGAGTTTTCCAAGGCCTTGTCTTCCCACAGAGCTGCGTCCTCTGCGAGAAGTGGGTTTTAAACGACGATGCCAGTCCACTGTGTGTGGATTGTCTGGCAGCTGTACCTCGCTTTTCGGTTGGACGTCCAACCGACTTCTGGGGCTCAGCGCCAACCAGAGCCGAGGGCTTCGAACTGGGCCCCCCTTGCCATTACTGTGGAATTCCCCTGCCCGGGAGTTTGATAAGGGAGTCGAACGTTTGCTCGAGCTGTCGATCTCAGCCTCCGCCATTCGATTTCGCCCGGGCACACGGACCCTATCAGGGAAGTCTTCGGACGCTCATTCGGAGGTTCAAGTTCGATGGACTAAGACGGCTCGCGTCTCCGCTAGCGAGCCTTCTGGAGGAGTGTTATCGAGAGAGCAGACTGTGTCTGGAACCCGGCTGGATCGTTCCGGTTCCGCTGCATCGAAAACGAAAGTTCGAACGAGGATTTGATCAGACGCTGCTTCTTTGCCGTGCTTTGGGGCGCCGGCTAGGCATCAGGATCTTCAAAGGATTGCATCGCCTCAAGGATACGGCTCCACAATTCGGATTGGACATCCGTTCCCGGAAAAGCAACCTGCGGAGAGCGTTTGGCCTCAAGGGAGCTCAGCACCTTGCGGGACAGGATGTGTTGCTCGTCGATGACATCTTTACGACAGGCACGACGATCCGCGAGATCTGCACCCTCCTGAGGTCTGAAGCCGAAGTCGGAAGAATCCTGGTACTCACCCTGGCCCGCGTCCCTCTCCGTTTCTCTTGAGCGGAAACTTCATTGGTTCCTGCGGTTGGCGGACGTGGGTTCGGTCTCCAGGCCGAAGTCTTCCACTTTCGAGCCTCTCGGCTCGAAGCACGGCGGCCTGGAGACCACCCCCACGTCCCTCGACTGGAGTTTCTTTTCTCGAATGGGGCAGCGCAGCGGGGGCGGGACTGACCTGAAACATTGGCGATAGGGTGCAGGTCACGGGTCGCTCACCGGTCGCTGAGGAAGGTTTCTGTTGACGCGAGAGCAAACACACAGATGGGCCGCTGAAGAGGATCCCGAGCAAAAGCACAGCGCACTGTAACCTTCCGCTCAGGATTCTGTAGGAAGGAGTGAAATGAGATTCGGACAGCAAAACAATAGCAAAAGGAGGAAGCAAGCATGAAGGTGAAAACGAACATCAAGGCTGAGCCGCCGGTGCTGGGTGAGCGCAACAGGCGGACTACTCTAGCTGACGGACCACGACGTAGGACGGGGTAGGCCAGGGTGCCGCGAATGAGATGGATGAACTCTAGTTCCGATTTTCAGGTCCTTGAGTTGGACCAAACACGGGGAAAGATCAACTACCCACTGCTCAGCACGGTAGTTAGTCTGGGGCTTCTGGTTGCTGGATGCGCCCCCCAGATCAGGCCCGATCCGATTCCGGTTTACGAAGCGAGAACATTCTTCGATACCGTTTCGACCCGAGGGGCTTCCTTTTCCCATGACGAGACATGTCTACTCATCTCGGCCGATGCCAGCGGCGTCTTCAACGCCTACAGCCAACCCGTAGCTGGAGGCGATTGGCAGCAGCTCACGAACTCCAGCGAGGACGCCGTCTTCGGCATCAGCTGGTTTCCTGACGATGACCGTTTCCTCTACACGGCAGACCAGGGCGGCAACGAACGCAATCATGTGTTCGTCCGCGAGACGGACGGTTCGTTCAAAGATCTGACCCCTGGGGAGAGGCTCAAGGCCCGGTTCCTAGGATGGAGCGGAGATAGAGAGTCCTTCTGGGTAGTTAGCAACGAACGAGATGCCCGTCGTCTCGACCTGTACCGCTATGCTACCGACAATTACGAGCGAGAACTTGTCTTCAAGAATGATCAGGGTTTCAGCCTTGCAGCAATCAGCCGAGACCAACGCTGGATCGCCCTGAACAAGTCCCGAAACAACGCTGATAGCGACATCTATCTCTGGGATGCCCAGGATCGGGAGAGTCCTCCGATACATATCACCCCACATGATGGCGACATTCAACATATCTCTCGCACCTTCAGCCCAGATGGGCGTCTGTTGTACTACCTCAACAACGGCCCGGGGGAATTCACGCAGCTCTGGTCCTACGATCTAGGCAGCAAAGAGCACAAGGCCGTTGTGGTAGCCGACTGGGACGTCAACTTCATTGTCTTCTCGGAAACCGGCCGCTATCGCGTCACTGGGATCAATCAGGACGCCCGCACAGCAATCAGAATCCTCGATACCGCTTCAGTCCAGGAACTGGTGTTCCCGGATCTACCTGTCGGCAACGCAAGCGGGGTTTCGATTTCACGTTCTGAGTCAACAATGGCCTTCTACCTCAGCAGCGATACGGCTCCCCCCAACCTCTACATCCTCGACCTCAGCGGACTTCAGCACAGGCAGCTCACCGACAACCTGAATCCGGAGATCGACCAGGAGCATCTCGTCGAATCCGAAGTGGTGCGCTATGCGAGCTTCGACGGGCTCGAAATCCCCTCGCGACTCTTTCGTCCACACGGCGCGGGGGCCTCCAACAGAGTGCCGGCGCTGGTCTGGGTGCACGGCGGACCCGGTGGCCAGAGCCGACAGAGATATCGGGCCTCCCTCCAGCATCTGGTCAATCATGGCTATGCCGTCCTGGCCGTGAACAACCGGGGTTCGGCTGGCTATGGCAAGACCTTCCATCACCTCGACGACAAAAGGCACGGGGAGGTCGATTTGCGTGACTGCGTTGAGGCACGGAAATACCTGGAGGGGCTGAATTGGGTCGATGATTCTCGGATCGGCATCATCGGAGCCAGCTACGGCGGGTACATGGTGGCTGCTGCCCTAGCGTTTGAACCTGACGCCTTTGATGTTGGAATCGACATTTGTGGGGTGACCAACTGGGTGCGAACCATCAAAAGCCTTCCACCCTGGTATGACGCCGTCCGCGCGTCCGTGTACGCAGAGATGGGTGATCCTGCGACAGATGAGGAAAGACTCCGCCGTATCTCTCCACTCTTTCACGCCGGCAACATCACAAAACCCCTGTTGGTGATCCAGGGAGCAAACGATCCGCGTGTACCCCGGGCCGAGAGCGACGAATTGGTGGAGGCAGCAAAGCGCAACGGAGTTCCGGTGGAATACATTCTCTTCCCCGATGAAGGCCACGGACTCCGAAAGCGGGCGAATCGCATCGCGGCTTCCAACAAGTTTGTCGAATTCCTCGACCTGTATCTCAAGGGTATTTCGGCTTCGCGTTGAAGTTGGCAAAGATTTCCTTTTCCCCACCGCTCTGTACAGCGTAGGATAAAGGCCGATTTCTATCCACCCAGGTGGCTCAACATGATCGGCCAGACCATCTCCCACTACAAAATTCTGGAAAAGCTTGGTGAAGGCGGGATGGGAGAAGTCTATCTGGCTCAAGACACCTCGCTGGACCGCAAGGTCGCCCTCAAATTCCTGCCTCAGGAAATGCGGCAAGACGAAGCGGCCAGAGAGCGCTTCCTAAGGGAAGCCAAAGCGTCTGCCGCCTTGGATCACCCCTATATCTGCCAGATCCACGAGGTGGATGAGATTGACGGCAAAGACTTCATGGCGATGGAGTACGTCCAGGGAGTGACCCTCGAGGATAAGCTTCGGGAAGGACCTCTTTCCCTGGAAGACGCCCTTCAGACAGCAGCAAAGATTGCCGAGGCCATTGAAGCGGCACACCAGCAAAAGATCGTCCATCGGGACCTGAAACCCTCGAACATCATGATCACGTCCGGCGGATACCCGAAGGTCATGGATTTTGGCGTCGCCAAGAGATTGATTCCCCCAGAAGAGATGGACAGTCAGGGAAAGCTCAAGCTGACCGAAACGGGTGTCAGAGTGGGCACACTGCCTTATATGTCCCCCGAGCAAACGCGCGGGGAAAGAGTCGATACGCGATCCGATATCTTCTCCTTTGGGGTGGTTCTCTACGAGATGCTCACCGGAGTCCAGCCCTTCCAGAAAGATTCTGCTGTGGAGACTTCGAACGCTATCCTCAAGGAAACACCAGCCCCGGTCACGAATTATCTGGACGGCACACCGATTGTGCTCCCGCACACGGTGCGAAAGATGCTGGCCAAGGATCCGAATCGACGCTATCAGCACGTTTCGGATGTCCGGATCGATTTGGAAGAATTCACCAGTGATGCGGCAGACTCGTCGTTTGGGGTCCAGCCTGCGGGGCAGGAGAAAACGACGACACTGGGTTGGTGGCGACATCCCGTCCCGTCAGCTACGATTGGTCTGCTGATTCTCCTGATGGGTGTGCTCCTAGGCTTTCTCCTCTGGCATCCCGACTACGATGGCCAGCGGTCACGACGTGTCACCCGGTTTCCTATTGTTCTGCCTGATGGCGGAACAGTTCCTGAAGTGTCCTCCTTGGCGCTATCCCCAGATGGAACCCTGCTAGTGTACGCCATCCTCCGAAACAAAACCCGGCAGCTGTACTTGCGTGCTACAGATCAACTTGAAGCCAAGCCGATTCCCGGCACTGAAGGTGGCTGGGCTCCGTTTTTCTCCCCGACGGGCAGTGGATAGGCTTCTTTACGGATTTCAGACTCGGTAAGGGCGAATTGAAAAAATGGTCGCTGCTCGGTGGAGAGCCCGTGACCATCTGTGAGGTGGGGATGGGTCGGGGCGGAAGCTGGGGAGAGAATGGCACAATCATTTTCGGAAAGTGGGACGGCCTCTGGCGGGTTTCGTCAAGCGGGGGTTCTCCCGAGCCACTGATCGCCGAAGGCAGGATCAGGTATCCGCAGATCCTTCCGGGAGGAAGAGGAGTGCTCTTCCAAGTCGATCAGAAAACATCGAGCATTGGGGTGCTCTCCTTAGACACTGGCCAAAAACGTATTCTTGTCGATAGGTGCGCGAAGGGCCGTTACGTGTCCACCGGTCACCTGCTTTGCGCTCAGGGTGGCTCCTTGCTAGCGGCATCTTTCGATCTAGATTCCCTGGAAGTTCGGGGGCCTGCCGTGCCGGTGCTGGACGATGTGTGGATGGCAAATGCGGGGAATTTGGCAGAGTTCGAGGTCAGCGAAGGCGGATCGCTCGCGTACGTATCTCCACTACACGTGAACTCGGAGGACGCGTTGGTCTGGGTCGATCGTCAGGGAGTCGAGGAAACCTTTCTCGAAACCCAGATGGAACTGCACCAGCCGCGGCTTTCGCCGGACGGCAAGCGTCTGGCACTTACAGGGACCAAAGAGGGTCAACAAGCCATCTGGACTTGTGAGATGAGCTACCATCAAAAGGTGTGTAAATAGCAGAGGCGGTGAGTATCCTTCCGGGTTGACCTAAACCCAGGGCCGGAAGGCCCATAAAGGAAGGAGTACACACCGCATGAAAGAGAAGAACATTGAGGGGACTGTGGAGTCAAGAGTCTGTTTCCAGGAGCTGGAAGATTGGGTGCGGGAGAAGGTCCAGTCTTGGGTCCAGGAGCTACTAGAGGAGGAGGTGACCGAGCTGCTGGGACGAGACAAGAGTGAGCGTCGAGGCAAAGTGGACCCAGCGTCGGGATACCGCAACGGCTATGGCAAGGCCAGACGACTGACCCTCAGTAGCGGGACGATCACCGTGCGACGGCCTCGAGTCCGAGATCTAGAAGAGCGTTTTGAAAGCCGGGTACTGCCGCTGTTTGCCAAACGGACGCAGCAAGTCCGAGACCTGATTCCAGAGCTGTATTTGCAGGGCCTGGCTCAGGGCGATTTCGACTTGGCATTAAGAGGGCTTTTAGGGGAAGAAGCGGCCTTGTCGGCCAACACGGTGGCCCGACTGAAAGAGAAGTGGCAAGAAGAATGGGCCGTCTGGCAAAGTCGTCCCCTGGAGGAACTGGAAGTCGTTTATTTATGGGCGGATGGAATCTACGTCAAAGCGGGTCTGGAGAAGGAAAAGGCCGTCCTGCTGGTGGTCCTTGCGGCGCTCAGTGATGGCAGCAAGGTGGTGGTTTCGGTGACGAGCGGTTATCGGGAATCGACGGAAAGTTGGTCAGAGGTGTTACGCGACTTGAAGCGGCGGGGGATGAATGCTCCTCGTCTGGTCATCGCCGACGGCCCCCTCGGCATCTGGGGGGCCTTGTGCAACGTCTACCCCGAGGCGGAAGAGCAGCGTTGCTGGAATCACCGCATCGTCAATATCCTGGCCAAGGTGCCCAAACGCGAGCAGCCCACGGCCTTATTGATTCTGCGCCAGATCCCCTATGCTGAGAGCCGTCAGGAAGCGGAACGCCTCAAACGGGTTTTCCAGGAGTGGTGCCGAAGCAGAGGCTTGGCTCCGGCGGCCGATCTGTTGGACCAGGACTGGGATCGGATGGTGAGCTTTTACAACTACCCGAAGCAGCAGTGGCAACACCTGCGCACCACGAATCCAGTGGAGTCCCCGTTCGCCGGACTTCGGCTGCGAACCGATGCGGCCAAGCGCTTCAAGAAGGTGAACAACGCCCAGGCGGTGATCTGGAAGATGCTCTTGGTGGCCGAGAAACGATTCCGTCGTCTCAAAGCTCCAGAGCTCATGAGAGATGTCTATCAGGGAGCCAAGTATGTGAATGGAGTCCTGGTCAACCAGGAGTCGAAGGAGAAAGCCGCCTGAGTCTATTTACACACCTCTTGACATGAGCTCTGTGAGATCGAGCGATGCCTCCTAACCCCATTGACGACCCTTAAGGCTAACAGCGCCGTTTGGAGCCGCCCTAAAGGTACTAGACTCTTCTTTTCGAACAAGACTGCAGGGGGACGAGACATATGGTGGATAGCCACGAATGGCAGGGGTCAGGCTGAGCAGCTTTTCGAAAGGGAGTACGTGCTGTTCCCCCACTCCTATTTTCCTAACCAAAGGGTACTGGCCTTTATGGAGCGGAATGAGGGGGGTGACTTTGACATATTCACGCTTCAGTTGGATGAGGGCGCAACGCCCGAACCCTTCCACGTAACCCAGTTTCACGAACTTCGACCCGTCGTCTCTCCAGATGGGCCTTGGGTCGCCTTCGCCTCCAACCGCTCGGGGAGCTTTAATGTGTACGTGAAACGCTACCCGCCCGAAGGGTTGCTCATTCCGATCTCGACGGAGGGCGGGAATCTCCCGCTTTGGGCACCAGATGGCGAAGAGATCTTCTACCGCGACGGTGAGCACATGATGGCGGTCTCTGTACAAAGGCATCCGAATTTCAGAGCAAGTAAACCCAGGGTCTTCGCGTCCGGGTCTTATCATGGTGATTATGACATAACGCCGGACGGGCGCAGATTTCTGATGGTCAAAGCGAGAAAACAGGAGTCAGCACCAACACAAATACACGTGGTCCTTAACTGGCTCGAAGAACTCAAGCGGCTAGTGCCCACGGATCAGTGAATCAAGATTCAGTCCGGGAGAATAGAGATGACAAGGACCTTGGTGTCGGCGCTGCGTCCCAGGAAATATCCTGCCGCGGCACCTCCTGCGACCAGTCCGGCGACGGCGCCACCGGTTGCTGACGTGGTACCTCCCTCATTCTCGGCGAGTTGGTAGGCAAGCGCGCCGGCAACAGCCGTTGGTGCCGCACCAATGGCTAACCCGATCGCTCTCCAGTTACCCTTAATCTCCTTGACGCGAACCACCGAAACCAATCCACGCAGAACCGAATTCTGGCCCTTGGGGTAAGCTTGGTCGTGTGTCGTCTTCTTGACCTCGATAGCGAGGGCGTCGGCACCGATACTCTTGATCCTCCCTTCCAGGATCGCCCCATCGGTGAGTGCTACCGTTGCCTTCTTTCCCGTGACAACCTCGCCTAGCTGGCTCCACTTCAGCTTTACTTGTTCTTCCTTGGCCGCGAAGGCAGGATTGGCTTGACCGAGCCAAGCAATGACGACAAGCAGGAAGCCTCTGGCGGCGTATCTGGCCAGGCTAGTGGGAACCCATGATCCACTAAGAGCGTATGTACCTCGTCCCATCTCTTGTACCTCCTGCAAATTCCGATGCTTTTTGGCAAGAACCACGCTTACGACCTTTACCTAAAGAAGAACAGGCCTGAAGGTTACAGTTAATCTGATCTATAGCAGGACGGCTGTCGGACCCATGGTCGCAACTTCGAAGCCATTGCCGGCTATGTGACCCCAATGGTGCACGGAATCGGTCTACGGCGTATCAGCTGGATCACGAAGGCCTCAGGAGGAAAGAACACCCAGCAGGTATCCAATTTCCTCGTCGACCTCCTCGGAGTCGACGACGGTTTCGGCGATCTGTTTGCGCAAGATCTGGCCGAACCTTCTCCGGAGTCGATGGACTCGGACTTTGACTGCTTCCTCACTCATGCCCAATTCTTGTCCCACCTCGCGATAGCGAATGCCCGCATTCTCCCCGGTGAGGAATCCTTTCAGCCGGTCGAACTCTTCCCCTGTCCCTCTCTGGACTTCTTCACGAAGTCCCTTCAATGCGACTTCAAGCACGGTGGCCGCCCAGCGTCGCTCGAAAACAGTCTCGGGCGTTACTCTCTCAGTGGGCTCAGAGTACTTGGCAGCTGCATCGTCGAGAGTGAGCTGACGAAACGACTCTCCGCCCCCCCGCCTCTGGGCCTGCTCACGATCCCACTCGTTGGCGAGGTAGTGCTTGACCGAAGCCAGCAGAAAGGAACGGAACTTTCCCCTCTCGGGATCGGCAGCCTTGAGGTTCTTCTTCTCGAGCAGCCGGGTGAAGAACCCCTGGGTGAGATCCTCCGCCTTGGCTTCGTCGAAGCCGCGGGAGCGAATGAAGGCATAGACCGGAGGCCAGTACTTCCGGCACAGTTCCTCCAAAGCCTCCCCGGAGTGCGGATTCTGGGTGTCGGCGGCCGCCAGAACGAGGCTCCAATTGGTGGTGGCAAACCGCTTTCTTCTGCCGGCAGGCGTCAAGTTGTTGCTCCCGGTTTCAGCTAGGAGTTCATTGTTCTCGAGTCGCTTCGCTCTGACTCTTGTTGTTCTTTACGCCATCCCCAGTCGATCGGGGCTCTAATCAGATCCTCCAGGAGTAACTTGGGGTGGACTACTGTGTCCACACGGACAGCGGGAGCAGTGTCGCAGCATTTCGAAAGTCTTTATCGGTAGTCAAGATGACCAGCCCATAGCGAATACACATCTGAGCGAGCAGTGCGTCGATGGTGCCGACCTGCACGCCATTGCGCCGACAGGTATTGCGAAGCTCCGCTGCCTGGATATGGTCCTTTCTCTCGGGCATCAACATCGGCAAAACCCCGGAATCGCTCGATGATCTGATCCTGGGCCTTTGGCTTCGAAAAACCTTGAAGCAATTCTTGCAGCACCAGACCAGTGGTGAAGACGGAGTCACGAGCCTCGGTGGCGCGACCAAGTTCGCGGACCTCGGGTGCAGCAGGAGGAGCATCGCGCCTCATCGCCAATGACCAAACACTAGTATCGACAAAGAGGCTCAAGATCGAGAGCGCTCCATCTTGTAGTCGTAGTCCGAGTCCCAGTGAAGCTTTCCAAAAAGCTCGAGCAAGCATTTTTGCTCACGCCTCGCAATGAACTCGCGAAGCGCTTGGGTGACAGCGGCTTTCTTCGTCCGCTCTCCACTCAGCGCCAGCGCACGGTCGATAAGCTCAGGATCTATAGAGAGATTGGTGGTTCATCCGGTAAATGGGGAGGTGCCGCCAGTCAAGGCAGGCCGTGGAAACTGCCGCACTATGCAAACCGTGGAAAAACAACTAGTTCTGGAGGAGAACTGGCAAGTGCTCGCAGTTGTTTTTCCACCGTTCGCACAGCGCTTGGAAAACTCCGTATCACGGGCTTGCTGGCCCGGTTCGATGTCGCTCGGAGTTTTCCACAGTTCCCACGGCCTCTGCTACTGCAGCCGACTATATGGACAAGCGAACGGGGAGCAGATTTGGGATCCGGAAAGCGCCGAACCACGTTCCCACCTCCCCATTTACCGGATGACCCAGATTGGTTGCCATATGTGTGGGCCTCCACACAATACTCTATATAATCGCGCGGACTCGTGTCGCGAAGTTTCCAATCTGAACAATCCAATGCTCCACTCGAGATTCAGCTCAGGCGATGTGGCCATCTCCTGAATGTAATGTTTGCAGCCCGTTCTTTTCGCTCCCTGGCAAGACCTTGGGGTTCGTGACGTCTCCTTGATGCTTCCTGGTACCGGTAATGGATTGCCGAACCCAATATGTAACCTTCGCCTACTTTGTCTTCAGAAAGCGATCAAATGGTACCAAAGATGGAGACCCGGGCCCTTGTCATTGTAGTGAGCGCCCCAACTGTAGGGGTTGCGGAAAGTGAGGACCGGGGCACAATCGCCACAACCCCTGCAGGGTTGGGATCAAAAGGGATGGCTCTTTACCCAGGGTTCAGAAACCCTGGGCTGTACGCCGCAACCCCGTTGGGGTTGACCTCTCTGATGTCGGCGGTATCAGGTCGCTCGCTACGAACTAGCACTGTATATACGAATCGGGAGGAAAGACGGGTCTATTCTGCCTTGAATCACTGCTGTCCGGTTTATTTTTCGAGGTCTGGCTGAAAGCCTTATGTGATGGGGCTTTGGGGAGATGGTGGAAAGAAGGGGGTTGTTTTTGGCCCGGAAGCTCCTGGGCCCGATTTGGGAAGGGGACCTACCTTGGTTAAACTCTTTGGTTGTCATCAAAAAGCCAAAGAAGACCAAGGAGATCCCATGGCCAAGTATACGTCAGTCCTGCATCAGTTGCTCCGTCATATCCCCCGGGATGAGTTTCGCGCCATCGTGGAGCGCCGCCAAGGTGACAAGGGAGTCCGGAAGTTGTCGTGCTGGGGGCAGTTCGTGGCCCTTTTTTTCGGGCAGTTAACCGGACAGCATAGTTTGAGGGATCTGGTAACCGCTTTAGATGCAGGGCGAAAGAAGCTGCAGCAAGTGGGGCTGGGGGCGGTGAGCCGCTCCACGCTGGCGGATGCGAACCGCAAACGACCCCAGGAGATCTTCGGGGAGCTGTTTTCTTGCCTGTACAGCCGCTGTCGGAGTCAGGCTCCCGGTCAGCGTTTCGGCTTCCGGCATCGGGTGTACAGTCTGGATGCGACGGTGATCGATCTGTGCCTGAAAGTCTTTGACTGGGCGAAGTTTCGCAAGCGAAAAGGGGCGATCAAGTTACATCTGATCTTGGATCACGGGGGGCATATCCCCAGCTTTTGCGTGATGACCCCGGGCCGGGAGCACGAGATCGAGGTGGCGCGCGGCCAGCGCTACGAACCGGACAGCATCCTGACCTTTGACCGGGCCTACGTGGACTACCACTGGTTTGACCAACTCCACCGCCAGGGGGTGTACTTCGTGACCCGGCAGAAGCGCAACGCGCGTTACCGGGTGCTGGAGCGGCGGCCGGTGGGCTCCCCGCCGGGGATCACCTCGGATCAAGTCATTCGTCTGACCGGGAAGGCGGCCGGATGCCTGTCGACTCCCCTGCGCCGCATCGGCTACCGGGACCCGGAGACGAGGCAGTTCTATGTCTTCTTGACCAATCTGTTTCATCTCAGGGCGGCTGAGGTGGCCGCCATCTATAAGGCTCGCTGGCAAATCGAGCTGTTCTTCAAATGGGTCAAGCAGCACCTGAAGATCAAGAGCTTTCTGGGGACCACGGCCAATGCGGTGATGACGCAGGTCTGGGTGGCGCTGTGTGTCTACCTGCTGGTGGCCTACGTGAAGTTTCTGCTGCGGCCCCCCGGGCGCCTGTACGAGATTTTCAAGCGGCTGCAGGTCACGGCCCTAGAGTACCTGGCTCTGGGGCAGGTCTTGACCTGGGAGACGAAAAACGGGCCCAAACGGGCACCAAAGTGGAGACAGCGCAACTTGTTCGGAAGACGGCTAAGGCCTTTGTTTGTAGGAGGATAGGAGTCGAGTGACTATAACCTTACAGTTAAGAGAGCTTTAAGTCTTTTAGAATCAACGACATCAAACCGGACACTAGTGGCCTTGAATGATAGCCTCTACTATCTAACCCACGACACCCAGTCTGCCCCTAGGCCGGTGGCTTGAGAATCAGCTTCGTCCGCGCTTCTGTGTGGACCCGGTCGCGATCGAGAGGGATGACATGTCGCCGCGAGGCGAGCCATTCCGGGAGCTGGTCGGCGTAGTTGGGGCTACCTGGATGTCCGGATTGACCGGTGGCATCGACAGACCTGAGCTCTGCGGGATTGCTGCCTACCTCAACGACCAGCCGATAGTTGGCGCCCATCGTGGCCATGTAGGTGGGATCATAGCCGGTATTACAGACGGTAATGCCGGATCCTCCTACCGGTTGCCCTCCCCTGTCCAGAAGCTTTCCCAGATCACCCAGGTTCGAAAGGCAGTGGGCCAGGACGACGGTGTGAATTCGTCCCCAGGACCAACTGGACATGTCTGGTCCCAATCGAGCCGTGAGGTCGATCAGCGTGTCCTTCAGGGTCGCTAAGGCAATCTCGCCTCGGTCGGCGCCGGCGAACCATCCACTGGGGTCCTCAGCCAGGAGCTGGACAGCAAGACCGGACAAGCCTCCTGCTATCGGTGCGGCTGCAGCACCCTGAAAGCGTTGGCGGGACACGGCTTGCTGCCATTTTGCGAAGAAGATCTCGAAGATGGCAGCGCCGACCTCGCCCGGATCCATACGTCGATTCCAGGACTCGAGAAGATCGAGGCCCCTTTTCACCTCCGGGTCTTCGACCGTCCCCAGCAGTTTCAAGAGGTTCGGAATGACCTCCTCTGCTCGAAGGGAATAGGTATCCATCTGCAGCTGGGCCGAATCGTCCCACGACAACACGGTCTTTTCTTGGGTCATCCGGTAAATGGGGAGGTGGAACGTGGTTCGGCGCTTTCCGGATCCCAAATCTGGTTCCCCGTTCGCTTGTCAATATAGTCGGCTGCAGTAGCAGGGGCCGTGGGAACTGTGGAAAACTCCGAGCGATATCGAACTGGGCCAGCAAGCCCGTGATACGGAGTTTTCCAAGCGCTGTGCGAACGGTGGAAAAACAACTGCGAGCACTTGCCAGTTCTCCTCCAGAACTACTTGTTTTTCCACGGTTTGCATAGTGCGGCAGTTTCCGCGGCCTGCCTTTGACTGGCGGCACCTCCCCATTTACCGGATGAACCCTTTTCTTCGAGGATGTTGCGGATGCGCCGGGCGCGATAGCCGGTCGCCCAGGTTCCAGAAAGGGGATAGGGATAGTCGTCCGGCGCAGTTCGGTTGTTGGCGCTACGAATCCACCCCTTGGGGGGATCAGACAGGGCGGGCATGCCGTCGAAGGGGATCAGGGCCTTCCACTGGTCTTCGGGATCCCATCCCCTGCGGTAGCCCCTGTTCCAGTTCTCCCGAATGGGTATACGTCCGGCGCACTGGTAGCCTATGTGATCGTCTGCGTCTCCGAAGACCCAGCTGAGCGTAGGGGCATGCCAGCCCCGCAGGGCCTCCCGAAACTCGTCGCAGGTCGTGGCGCTGTTGGCATTCAGCAAGCTCGTGATCTCGTCGCAGAACGTCGCTCCGACCCAGCGGAGGGCAACCGGGCCGGTCCCCTGTCCCAGTGGGGGTAGGAGGTGGTCAACAATCGGTCCGTTGCGGGAAAAGCGCACTTTCAGGTCGACCGGTTCACGGTCCTTGACGGCGATGTGCTCGACCATGACCCGGCTTTGCTCCCAACTGCCATCGTAGAGAAACTGATTGGGATGGTCGGGATCGGTTTTTTCCTGGTAGAGGTCGCGCTGCGAGCAGATGTTGTTTGTGATTCCCCAGGCGACTCGCTCATTCCGCCCGAAAATGACTCCCGGGACACCGATATACCCAGCGCCCGCCAGATTGAAACCTGCGCCTGAGAGGTGTGCCTCATACCAGCACGAGACGGCGTTGAAGGCGATGTGAGGATCGCTGGCCAATAGCGGAGTGCCAGACGCGGAGCGTCTGCCGGAAACCACCCAGTTGTTGCTCCCCACCGGGTTGTCGGGATCGCCGACGACATCGCCCGGAGGCTCCATGCCTGATCTCGAAGTCGCATAGGAACCGGGCGGGAGAATGCTCTCGTCACTGGCCTCGACCGTGAGAAACGCCTCATAAAGGGGTCCGTCGCCTAGAGTGCGGCGCGCTACTTCGGGAAGAACGATGACCGGCAGACGCACCGTCAAGTAGTACTGGAACTCAACCCAGATGCTGATCGAGTCCAAAGGGGTCCACTTCTCGGGCTCGTATCCGAGCAATGAGAATTCGATAGGAAGTCGGTCCCCGCAGGCCGCCCTGGCGGCATTGATTCCATCACAAAAGGACTGGAGTCTCTTCAGGGTTTGGGCGGGGAGTTTCTCTAGATTGGATCTGGCTATGCGATGGAAGCCTATGGTGCGCGCAATGGTGTCGCGCTGGAGCGCGGTGACGGCATCGCCGGTCGCCCTGGGTCGGACTTTGGGGCCCATGATCTCTGATAATCGACCCTCTGCCTGCCGCCGAAAATAGTCGAGTTGCCACAGTCGATCCTGTCCCATGGCATAGCCATAGCCAAAAAAGAGATCGTGTTCAGATTCGGTGAAGATATGGGGGATTCCCCATTTGTCTCTGAGGATTTCGACTCCACTTTCCACTTCGGCGGTAGCGCTGCCAGCGAGGTCCGGTAGGCGGGACTCGATTTGCTGATGCCACCAGGAGTCGAACTGTGTAGGAGTGAACCCGGCTTTTGTTTGTATGGAGTCGAGTGCGACACCCGATCCCATTAGTGCGAGCAGATCCTGTTCGGATGGGGTGGCTGAGGGCATTATGAGGAAATCATCGACTCAGACAAGCGGGCCTAGTCCTCGAGCCTTCCCTGTTCTTCCAGTTCTTGGCAGGCGAGACAGAGTTTAGCCCAGGGCACTGCCTCAAGGCGCTTTCGATTGACGCCTTCACCGCAATTGGAACACTCTCCGAAGGAGCCGTCTTCAATTCGCGCTACTGCTTCTTCGATGGCTAGGATGAAGAGTCTTTCCTGGTTGCTACGGCTGAACAAGAACTCCTTGGTATAGGAGCTGGAAGCTTTATCGACGATGTCCATCGCCTCGCTCTCGCTATCAATTTCACGGCCATAGCTCTTACTCTTCTGCAGGAGTTGAATCAGCTCCGATTTCTTTTCCTCGAGCGTTTTCTTGAATGCGACCAATTCTTTTTTCTTGAAACCGTCTGAGCCCTTCACTGCCATTCCGAAACCTCCGTTACTTATGGTAAGGAACGCGACTGACGATGGTCATCGCCCGATATACCTGTTCCAGAAGAACGACACGGGCCAGTTCGTGTGGGAGCGTCAGGCTGCTCAGCGACCATTTCAGATTCGCGTCGTTCTTGATCTGGTCGGGAAGCCCACTAGAGCCACCCGTCACAAATGTTATCCCGGCTTTGCCCTGGTTCAACAATCCTTCCAGGAGGCGGGCGAAGTCGAGACTGGAATACTCGCGTCCTGTCTCGTCAAGAGCTATTAGATACGTATCGGGTGATATCTTTTCCTCGAGCAGCTGTGCCTCGCGCCTCAACGCCCTTTTCTCCTGGTGCCGAACCCTCTTGATTTCCGGCACAAAAGACCGACTGCAGGAGAAGAAGTGTTTGAGCCTTCCCAGGTAACGTTCCTCCAAGAGGAGAAGATAGGGATCCTTGGTTTCTCCAATCCACACGAACTTGAGCCACACAGAAAAGAACTCCTTATACTAGATTTTTCCTGCCGGAACAATAACGTTAAAGAGGTCGCAGGTCTGAACGTCTGAACGTCCCAAGCTGGGGTCCGGTTTGCTGCGCTCCGTGATAGCTGCCAACCTGGCAAGTCCGGTCGACGTTTGGGGGATCCGGCTGAAATGCCGAGCGTCACGCTTGGAGAGCTGTGGGTTCCAACAGGATACCGTCGCTCCAGAGCTTCTCCAACTGGTAGAACTCGCGGGCCCGAACCGAGAAAATGTGGATGACGAATTCGAGATAGTCAATCAGGATCCATTCTGCTTCCCGATAGCCCTCCACGTGGCTGGGTAGGAGGCTGTCTTCCTTCTTCAGCCGGGCAAGTATTTCGTCGCAAATGGCCTGGTTCTGCTTCGTGTTGAATCCGTTGCAGACGATGAAAAAGTCACTGAAGGAGGAGAGGCCGGAGATATCCAGTAACAGAAGACCGTCCCCTTGCTTGTCGTCAATAAGCTTGCAGATTTTCGACAGGACCGCTTTGGTTTCGTTCATAGAGCCTATGTTCTCGGATGTACTGGAGCACGGGTGCAGAGATACTCTCTGGGTCGGGAGTCTGGCCCGCTGCCATTGCCCGCCGAAGGTTGGTCGAGCTGATCGGAGGGGCTTCTATGTTGATGAGAAAAGATTGGCCTGTCTGGATGATGGGTTTGTCTGATGCTGACACTACCTTGATGGTTGTTCTGGCCGTCTCACTTATCTTCAGTTTCTCGAGATCAGCTGCGGATTGAGTTCGTTGGACGAAGACAAAGCAATGTTCGCTGAGTAGGGTAGCATAATCCTTCCAGAGGTGGATCTCCTGGAGCGAGTCACTCCCTGCAATAAAACAGAAGTGATCCTTGGGATGGTGATCTCGCAAGCGCTCCAGTGTGTTGATCGTATAGGAGGGCCCCCCCTCTTCCAGCTCCAGCAGTGAGGCGCAGAGCCGCTCCTTGTAGAGAAGGTCCAGGACCACCATCGCGTAGCGGTGAAAAGGACTGGTTGTCGGAACCTTTTCTTTGTGGGGCGGCAGATTGGATACCATAAAGAGAACCTGATCCAGACCGAAGATCTCCATGATGCGTTCCGCGATGAAGGTATGGCTCCGATGTATGGGGTCGAAAGTACCACCCAGGATACCCAGGTTCATCCCTGTTGCGCTCCCAACCACTTTGCGATTTCCTGTTTGAGATCAGGAAGCCCTTGCCCGCTTGCTGCAGATATCTCGCTGAAGGGAAGACCTTTGTCCAAACAATACGACCGAAGGCGCTCCAGCCTCTCGGGTTCAGCCGCGTCCATCTTCGAGGCTGCGATAATCTGGTGCTTCTGCAGCAGCGCCGGGTCATACAATTCCAGTTCCTGCATGATCGTATGGACTGACTCGACCGGATCGTTTTCCTCGGTACCGCTTACATCGACCAGGTGGACCAACAGACGGCATCGCTCAATGTGTCTCAGAAACTGATCCCCAAGCCCATGACCCGAGTGTGCTCCCTCGATCAGGCCCGGGACGTCAGCTACCACAAAGGTCTCATAGTTTGACCACGAAACCACTCCCAGGTTCGGCGTCAGGGTGGTGAAGGGATAGTCAGCGATCTTCGGCTTGGCGCTGGAGAGAGCCGAAATGAGCGTGGACTTGCCGGCGTTTGGCAAGCCGATCAGCGCCACGTCCGCCAGGATCTTCAGTTCCAGTAGAAGGGTCAGCTCCTCGCCGTGATCGCCCAGGGTACGCCGTCGAGGAGCGCGGTCCAACGCGGTCGCGAAGGAAGCGTTGCCTCTTCCTCCCTGGCCTCCTTGAGCCACTAACTGCACCTGATCGGGAGCCTCGAAATCGAAGAGGAGGTCGCCAGTCTCGTCGCAGACCTGAGTCCCTACCGGAAGCTCGATGGTGCGGTCCTTTCCCTGCTTGCCCTGCCGGTCATTGCCCGACCCATGCGCGCCGCTTCCGGCTTTGAAATGCTGGTTGAATCGAAAGGGAAGGAGGGTGTTCAGATGGACGGTGCTGCGGAAATAGATGTCGCCACCATCGCCTCCCTTGCCGCCGCTTGGCCCCCCGAAGGGAACATACTTCTCGCGCCTGAAAGCGATGCATCCGTCGCCCCCGTCCCCGGCTTTCACGAAGATCTTCGCACGGTCGAGAAACATAGCGACGCGGAAAGATAAGATGCGAGGGATCGTACAGAAAAGAAACTTCAGTCGAGGGACGCTTGTAGCACGGGCACTCCTGCCCGTTGGTGTCCTCCACGGGCAAGAGTGCCCGTGCTACAGGTCACTGCTCTGTCAGATGCTGTCTCCTACACCTTCCCTCTGCCCAATGAAGTTTCAGCCTAGCCCTGCGCCATTATGTGGACGAACTTTCCCAGGGATCCACGGTTCTGGAATTTCACTGTGCCCGTAATCAAGGCGAAAAGAGTGTCGTCGTGGCCACGTCCGACGTTGGAACCTGGTTTGAAGGGCGTGCCCCTCTGACGAACAATGATTGACCCTGCAGTCACCAGCTGACCGTCAAACCTCTTGACTCCGAGCCGCTGCGCCTGACTATCTCGTCCATTTCGGGAGCTTCCGAGACCCTTCTTGTGTGCCATGAGGTTTTAGTCTTCCTTCGCTTTAGCTGGGGCTGCTTTCCGAGTCTTGGCCGGAGTTGGCTTCTTGGTGGCTGGAGTCGATTCAGACGTGCTGGCTTTTGCCTTTTTCGTCTTCTTCGCTGGACTCGACTTGGGCTTGGATGCCACCTTCTTTTCTGCGGGGGCAGCCCCTTTCGTCTTGGTTTCCTTCGCGCCCAGAGCTATCTTGTCAATCTGGACCTGGGTAAAGAGCTGGCGATGTCCCCGTTTTCGCCGGTACATCTTGCGCCGCTTCATTTTGAAAACGAGGATCTTGGGCCCCTTGCCCTGCTCTACAATAGTTCCCATGACCTGGGCGCCTTGAAGCTTCGGCCGGCCGACCTGCACAGAGTCGTCACCTCCGACCAGAAGCACCTCATCGAAGCTGACTTCCTGGCCCACTTCACCACTCAGGTGTTCGAGGTCGAGCAGGTCACCCTCAGTCACGCGGTACTGCTTACCACCGCTTTGAATTATGGCGTACAAGTCATTTCCTCCTTGGGCCCGAAGCCAGCAGCGGATCCAGGCTGACGAACGAGAGATTATAGCTGTCAACCGGTTCTCGTGTCAAAAACGCGAGCGGTTCCACTTCTCCATGATTCCGCAACGAGGGAAACCCTGGCGTTTCACTTTCTCCAGAACGGTCGAGTGAACAGGACCAGGAGGGTGTAATACTCGAGGCGCCCGGCCAGCATACAGCCACTCAATACCCACTTGGCCAATGCTGGCAGGTGACCGTAATGTTCACTGGGTCCCACTTTTCCCAGGCCAGGACCGATGTTGAACATGGACGCCGCGACTGCAGCGATTGCGGTGAACACATCTATTCCCAGAGCGGTGAGACAGACACAGGCTGCAAAGTTGATCAACAGTGCCAGATAGACGAGGTTGAGAAGGCTCTGGATCGTGGTCTCGGGGATGGCCCTGCCACCGAAGCGGACCGCGAAGATCCCGTGGGGTTCCACGATTCTTTTGAACTCGCGACCGACAACCCGCATCAGTAGGACGACCCGTGCGGTTTTCATTCCTCCGGCCGTTGAACCGGTGCAGCCTCCGGCAAACATCAAGACGAGCAGCATCAATTGTGCGAACGGGCTCCAGCTCCCGAAGTCCGCGGTGGAGAAGCCGGTGGTGGTCATGATGGAAACGACTTGAAAGAACCCCAGCCGCATTGCCTCAGCCAGCAATACCTCGGAGTCGCGTGTGAGTTCCAGGGTAATCACAATTCCTACAATAGCGATCAGCGACAGATAGAAGCGGGTTTCCACGTCGGAGAAGAAGGAGGCGGGCTTTCGCTCGACGAAGAGCCGGTAGTGTTGGGTGAAGTTTATTCCCCCTAGGATCATGAAGAGCACGATGATCCACTCGATTGTGGGACTATTGAAGGCCCCGACGCTGCCATCGCGCGTAGAGAATCCTCCTGTCGCCGTGGTGGAAAAGGCATGGCATATCGAATCGAAGAGAGGCATCCCTACCCACCAGAGGATGGCCGACTCGAGCACCGTGAGAGCCAGGTAGATCTTCCACAGAGCCAGGGCGGCCTGGGCGATCCGGGGTTTGAGTTGCTCGGCTCGAGCTCCCGAGAACTCAGCGCGATAGAGCTCTTTTCCTCCGGTCCCGATGAGGGGGAGGATTGCAATGCCGAGAAGAATGATTCCCATTCCCCCCAACCAGTGCATCAGCGCGCGCCAGAACAGGAGACTGTCGGGAAGCGCCTCGACGTTCTCCAGTACAGTGGCTCCCGTGGCCGTGAAACCGGAAACGGATTCGAAGAAGGCTGCGGAGAAAGTTGAGAAATGAGGGGAGAGGTAGAAAGGCAGTGCCCCGATGAAACTCGCTGCCAGCCAGGTGCCCACGACCAAGAGAATGCCTTCCCGCCGATTCAGCTCCTGCGGAGGACGTCTGGAGGCGAGAACAAGCGTGCCGCCCAGGAGCAGCGCAAAGGCTAGGGAGAAGGAAAGCGGGAGAAGACCGCTATCTTTGCTAAACAGAGAGAAGAGCGCCGTCGCCAGAAGGCCAGAGGACAGACCCAGGATGGAATATCCCAGGAGTTGCAGCAGGTTGGCCCAATGGATCACACCCTTCCTCTTTGTGGTTCTTCGAGGAATGTACTTTCTATATAGGGAACCAGCCTTTCCAGGGCGAAGAAGATAACCCTGTCGTCAGGTTGTATGGTGGCATCACCCCTGGGTACCAGGACTTCTCCGGAGGGCCGAGCGATGGCTCCGACCACGGTCCCACGGGGGAAGTGCACTTCTCTCAAGGTTTTGCCGACATACCTCGATTCAGGCGTGGCCACCAACTCGATTGCCTCGGCTTCTTCCTCTAGGAAAGTGGTCACGGAAAGGACGTGCCCCTTGCGTACGAACTGGAGAATGCGGTCGACAACGGTCAGGCGAGTGCTGAAGGTCGAGTTGATGCCCAGGAGTTGGGCCATGGGAAGAAAGTCGATGCGGTTGACCAGAGCTACCGCCTTGCGCGCACCTAGCCGCTTCGACAACAGGGAGGCGATGATGTTTACTTCGTCGTTGCCGGTTAGCGCCAGGTAGGCGTCGATGCCCTCGGCATTCTCTTCCCACAGGACGCGCCTGTCGGTGCCGTCACCATGAACCACCACCGTATCCTCCAAGAGCGTTGCGATCTTCTGACAGCGGGCCAGATCGCGCTCGAAGAGCTTCACCTGTACACCCTGCTGCTCGAGTCTCAGGGCAACCTCGATGCCTAGCTGCTTTCCGCCCACGATGAAAACGCGCTCTGCGCGTCTGCGTGCTTCGACCCCCATGAACTCCATCACCGAGTCCATCTCGTTCGCCGGGACGATGACGTAGACGTGATCTCCCGCTTGGAGGCGATCACTGCCTCGGGGGATAATCACTTTTTGGCCCCGAAAGACCATTGCCATCAGAGAATTTTGTGGAGGGCCAGACTGGTCTAGCTCGGTCATGCTGCGTCCCACCACCCAACTGTCGCTCTCGATATTCATACCGAAAAGCTTGACCCTGCCTTCTGCGAATTCCACGACGTCCGAGATTCCGGGCATCTCGACTACTTGAAGAATTCGATCGGCCGTCTCCCGGTCGGGGTGAATGACCAGATCCACGTTAAGTAGATCGCTGCTGCAAATCGAGCGCCAACGGTCCACTTCATGGGTGCGAAGGCGGGCGACCTTGATCTTCACGTTCGGATGTGACTGGGCGATGAGACAGCCCAGGACGTTGGCTTCGTCGCTGCTGGTGACCGCGATCAGCATGTCTGCTTCCCGCAGTCCCGCCCGTTCCAGGGTGCTGATACTGTTGGCATGACCCTGGACTATCCGGGCGTCCAGACCCTCTTCCAGACGTTGACAACGATCGGGGTCGCTCTCGACGATGACGACTTCGTTCTTCTCCTGGACGAGTCTGCGGGCGACCAGCGACCCAACCGCCCCACCGCCCAAGATGACGATCCGCATGTCGCTGCCTATTCCTGAGAGCGATGTAAGTTGGCTCGCGGGTGGGTCTTGCCTGACCAGCGAAAAGAAGATACCAGTTCTTGAAAAGGAGGGAGGGATCTAGTCAGAGCCTTCCCGTCGTTCGAAGAGAGGACAAAGATGGCGAAGAACCCGGGAGCCTCAGAAAACACCACGATTTCCTGTTTTCCCCCAGGGCACCCGCAAGATTTCGCAAAGACAGGTCGGAGACCGGTCAACTCCAGGTCCGAATCGCTGATTTTCATTTCGGGACAAAGTTGCTGAAAGCGGATCAGTTCCAGTTCGCTAAATTCCTGCAAGGACTCTTCGGGCCCTCTTTCGACCAGTCGACCGAATGCAAGCACCTCCGTCTCTCTCCAGTCTGAGCCATCTACATACATAACGAAGTTGGCGAGCTGCGCGGCCGATCGGGCATCGATGATCCACCCGTCCGGTTCGGTTATGAAGAAAGAGAAACCCTTTCCATAAATCTTGAGGGTTCGGCTTCCGAGTAGACTCGTCCCCGGGATGAAAAGGCAAGCTGAGAGGAGTGCGACCAGGGGCCATCTCATAGGGGAAAGTCTAACACGCATTGAGTTTCCAGAAATAGTTGGCTATCCTATTAGGCACCGGAGGTAGTGCACGATTCCGTGCCTCCGTCCCAGGGCTGAGAGACGATTTTCAGGAATTCAGAAAGGGAAACGATGCCGGCAAAGACGGTCACTATCAGGGATAACCGCACCGGAAAAGAGTACGAAATCCCGATCGAGGACGAAACGATTCGAGCCAACGACTTACGGCAGATCAAGGTCTTGTCGGACGACTTTGGCCTGATGACTTATGATCCTGGCTTCTTGGCCACGGCTTCGTGCCGAAGCAAGATTACCTATATCGACGGCGACAAAGGCATCCTCGAGTACAGGGGCTATCCCATCGAACAATTGGTCGAGGGCTACTCTCATCTCCACGTAGCCTATCTGCTGCTTGTAGGTGAGCTTCCCGACGGGGCGCAGTTTCAAGATTGGATTGATCAGATCCGGGAGCAGGCAGAGCTCCCGTCCCAGATCGAAAAGGTTATCCAGCAGCTTCCGGCAGAGGCCTACCCCATGGGGGCTCTTGCCGGTGGTGTAGCAGCCTTATCGATGTTCTACCCCGATGGTCTTCGGGTCGAATCCGAGGAAGCACGCCGGCTCCAGATCCACCGCCTGATCGCGAAGGTTCCTATCCTGGTGGCCTGTATCTATCGACGGCTCAAGGGTGAATCCCTGGTCCAGCCCCAGGAGGGCTTGTCCTATGCCGCCAACCTTCTTCACATGATGTTCAGCCAGCCCGGCACTGACTATCAGGTAGATCCGGTATTGGAGCAGGCACTGGACACGCTTTTCGTTCTTCACGCAGACCACGAACAGAACTGCAGCACCAGTGCCATGCGCAGCGTCGGAAGCTCAGGTGCAGATCCGTATTCCTCGGCAGCGGCAGCGATCGGAGCGCTTTCCGGTCCCTCGCACGGGGGCGCCAATGAGGCCGTCATTCGGATGTTGGAAGAGATCGGTTCCAAGGAGCAGGTCGCGGAACACATTCGGAAGGTCAAGCAGGGTGAGCTCCGTCTCATGGGCTTCGGACACCGGGTCTACAAGAACTACGATCCACGAGCCAAGATCATCAAGCTTTTGGCCCACCAGGTGTTTCAGAAAACCGGGTCCAGTCCTTTGCTGGACATCGCTTTGGCGCTAGAGGAGATTGCCCTGAAGGACGACTATTTTGTGTCCCGGAAGCTTTATCCGAACGTGGATTTCTACTCGGGATTGATTTATCAAGCCATGGGTTTCCCGTCCTCCATGTTCACTACCCTTTTCGCACTCGCACGTATCGCCGGTTGGCTTGCCCAGTGGGATGAGATGCAGCGGGACCCGGAGCTGAAGATCTCACGGCCTCGGCAGATTTTCCAGGGGCATGCGCGTCGGGATGTGCCGTCCGTTGAGTCCGTCCAGAGCTCTTGCTAGCGGTTCTTTGCCTAGATGAACCAAATCTCTCTTTTGCGGAATTGGAGTATAATTAGGCTCATGCCAATTTTCGAGTATCGCTGCCTGGACTGCGAAAACCAGTTCGAGAAGATTGTCCTGCGGAGCTCCGAAGAGACGGAGTGTCCGAGTTGCCACAGCGTTCACGCCGAAAAGCTGCTGTCTGCTTTTGCGGTCGGGGGGAGCCAATCTTCTTCCCTATCAAGTGAAACCGGGCCCTGTCACTGTGGAGCACCCCGGCGTGGAATGTGTGGCGATTTAGCGAACTAGGCTTCTGCTCGGGCCTCTGATGGGCTCGGCTCAAGATGGTTTCGTGGTGGCGATGAGTTCGTTCACGTAGAGACATGCATCAAACCTACTTAGAAGGCTACAAGGCGCGCCTCGAGGGCATCGGCCGTTCCCTGCAGACCAAACCCGATCAACACCTCGAGTTTCTGGGAAGGAAGGACCTGATCGAGCGTATCTTGTTCCTGCGCGAGCAGAAAGATGTCCTGATACTCGGACATAATTACATGGAGCCGCTTATCTACCACCTCTCAGGTAAGAAGGAGCGCGGAGACTCACTAGCTCTGAGTCGTTTGGCGGCCGAGTCAGACCAGCCGATTATCCTGTTCGATGGCGTTCGGTTCATGGCGGAGACGGCCAAGATCCTGAATCCGGAAAAAAAGGTGCTCATTGCAGACCTGGATGCCGGCTGCAGCCTGGCCGATCCATTCACGGCCGAAGATGTTCGCGATTACAGGCGACGCTATCCTGATGCTCCGGTCGTTACCTACATCAATAGCTATGCCACCATAAAGGCCGAATCCGATTATTGCTGTACTTCTGCCAACGCACTCGAAGTGGTCGAGCACTCCGCACGAGAGTTCCGCTCCCAAAAGGTTATCTTCTTTCCCGATTCTCTTATGGGCGAGAATCTGCAGCGGGAGTTCGACCGCAAAGGGGCAGACCTGGAGCTGATCTACCCGGGAAAGTACGACGAGAGGTTCGGTCGTTGCGAAGTGCATGAGAAGTTTACTGAGCAGCACATCCTTGATATCCGCAAGCAGTTCAAGATCCCGAGAGGGGGCGAAGTCGCTGCGGTCCTGGTCCACTGGGAATGCCGGCCCGAGGTTGTGGAAGAGGCGGATTTTTGTGGCAGTACGGCTCAAATGGCCAACTATGTCAAGAATCATCCCGAGTTGGAACGCGTCTTCCTGGCCACCGAATGCGAAATGGCGGCGAATCTCGCCACTGAGTTTCCCCAAGTCGAGTTTGTACAGACCTGCAACGTCTTCTGTCAGCACATGCGGAAAATCACCCTCGATAAGATCCTCCACAGTCTGGAATTAGAGGTTTTCGAGGTTGAGGTGCCGAAGGCGACCAGACAGGCTTCGCTGAGGGCCATCCAGCGGATGTTGGACATCGGCTAGTGCAGCTCGCCATAAGTTCTGAGCCAGGGGGCAGTAGTCAATCGTTGTCGCTGGCTAGGCGTCGCGAGCAAGGCATATCGGGCTATATTCCGAGTCGAGCGCAACAACGCCAGCGACGACGAGGGGCTGCTGAACCCTGGTTCAAGACTTGTGGCGCGCTGCACTAGTATTCTTGCGCTGATCCCATCATAATAGGGTCATCCGGTAAATGGGGAGGTGGGAACGTGGTTCGGCGCTTTCCGGATCCCAAATCTGGTTCCCCGTTCGCTTGTCAATATAGTCGGCTGCAGTAGCAGAGGCCGTGGGAACTGTGGAAAACTCCGAGCGACATCGAACTGGGCCAGCAAGCCCGTGATACGGAGTTTTCCAAGCGCTGTGCGAACGGTGGAAAAACAACTGCGAGCACTTGCCAGTTCTCCTCCAGAACTAGTTGTTTTTCCACGGTTTGCATAGTGCGGCAGTTTCCACGGCCTGCCTTTGACTGGCGGCACCTCCCCATTTACCGGATGAACCTCATAATAGCTGCTCTCCGTCGGCTGACACGCCCTCGACCGACGGTCCCAAATTACAGTGTGTCCTGAAAATGGCACGTTTGCTTCTCGATGTAGCTCATGACCCGAGCGGGGTGTGACGAAGTATGAAGATATCGGAATTAGAGACGCCGGCTGTCCTAGTAGATGTCGACATCATGGACAGGAACCTGCGCCGCCTGGCCACATACAGTGCCGAACATGGGTTGAGCGTCAGGCCCCATATCAAGACCCACAAGATTCCAGAACTAGCACATCGCCAGATCGAGCTGGGAGCAGTCGGTATCACCGCCGCCAAGCTGGGTGAGGCTGAGGTCATGGTCGACGGTGGGATAGAAGACGTCCTGATTGCCTATCCGCTATATGGGGAGACCAAGTGGCGCCGCCTTATCTCGCTGGCTGAGCGCGCACAGATCACGATCAGCCTCGATTCGCTTGAAATCGCCCGTTGCATTTCTGATCGGGCGCAAGAGGCGGGCGTCACCCTGAAGACGCTGGTTGAGTTCGATACCGGTATGAAGCGCTGCGGTCTTCCGATCCAGCTCGATTCCATGAGGGTGGTCAAGCAGATCTTGGATTTGCCCGCACTCGAGTTTCGGGGTGTTCTGATCTATCCGGGACACTTCCTGAAGGATCCCGAAGAGCGGACCCGCCTACTCCATCTGGAGAACGAGATGATGTCCGATCTCGTCGCTTGGTTTGCGGCCGAGTCGATCCCGTTGCCGATTTTGAGTGCGAGCTCGACCCCGACGGCCTACATCTCACACCTGTTCGAGGGGATCACCGAGATCCGACCGGGAACCTATATCTTCAATGACAAAAACACGGTTTGCTGCCAGGCCGCGACCTACGATGATTGTGCGGTTTCGGTACTTGCTACCGTCGTCAGCAACCGAGTTCCCGGCCGGGCTGTGATCGACGGGGGTTCCAAGACCTTCTCCAGCGATCGGCTCCTCTCCGGAGACAACGTGGGCTTCGGATATGTTGTCGAGGATCCCCAGGTAGAGGTTGTCTATCTTTCGGAAGAGCATGGACATTTCGGCATGGAAAAAGCGACCACTCGATTCGCAGTCGGCGACCAGGTTCGGGTCGTTCCGAACCATGTCTGTGCCTGCGTCAACATGCACGACAAGATCTATGGCGTCCGGGGCGAAGACGTGGTTGCCGAGTGGCAGGTTCTGGGTAGGGGGAAAGTTCAGTAGGCGGGGAGTCCCTCCTGGGGAATGACCCGCGACTGCCGTCATGGAAAGTCCTGGAAGAGTCCTTTACCTGTCCCGCCGGGACGTTGAGAGCGTGGGACTCCCGATGGCCGATGTCGTGAAGGCCACCGAGGAGGTCTTCCTGGCGAAGGGCCGCGGCCGGACAGAGATGCCACCCAAGCCCGGAGTTCATACCCGGGAAAATTCCTTCATTCATGCCATGCCTGCCTATGTCGAGCCGGTGGGGGCCGCCGGACTGAAATGGGTGGCGGGGTATCCTTCAAATACGTCCCGGGACCTACCCTATATTTCGGGTCTGATCATCCTGAATGATCCGGATACAGGACTGCCCCTTTCGGTAATGGATGCGACCTGGATCACTGCCATGAGAACAGGAGCGGCTACCGCCGTGGCAGCACGCAACCTGGCCAGGGCAGGGTCACGATCGCTTGCCATACTTGGCTGTGGGGTCCAGGGGCGGTCGAATCTGTTGGCTCTGATGGAGGTGTTGAAAGATCTGGAACGGGTGTTGGCCTATTCGACCAGACCCGAATCTGCCCAAGAGTTCAGCCGGGCGTGCCAGGAACGGTACGATCTGCCCTGCACGGTCTGCGACTCGCCTCTGGAAGCTGTGCGTGCGGCCGATGTGATCGTCACCGCCGGGCCTCCCATAGTGCGGAATCCGTCACCAGTGATCCTACCCGACTGGATTCAAGAGGGAGCCTTCGTTTGTACCCTGGACTACGATTCCTACCTGACCCCGGCGGCCATGCATGCAGTAGACTCGTTTGTCACGGACGACGTCGAACAGCTGCTCTACTACAAAAACGATGGCTACTTTGCCGGTATTCCCGAGCATCCCAGGGAACTGGCTGAGATTGTCTGCGGCCACAAACCCGGGCGACAGTCCGAAACGGAGCGAATCGCCTCTGTTCATCTGGGTCTGGCCCTGGAAGACGTGGCAACCGCTCGGCTTATCTATCTCCGTGCATCTGAAAAGGGTATTGGGACATATCTCGAGCTGTAGCCAAGAATAGGGGGTGCGCCTCCGGCCTTCGAGATTCACTTGTTCGATATTCTGCGGTTTGGCATTTCCACCGGTTGCCTTCTCCAAGCCAAGGAAAAAGGCTGAATCACAAACCGCAGAACACCGAACATGCGAACGCCGAAGTATCTTCCTGGCCCTATTCGCTCG
>CBDCUP010000013.1:0-210025 GCA_965222655.1 Acidobacteriota bacterium | reverse complement strand
TGGTCGCGTAACTCCGCAAGTAGGAAACGCCGTATGTAACGCCGGCGGTAAACTCCTTAAGGTCGTTGAGATGCAGCACAAGTATGGAACGACCGAGCCAGGAACGCCGCAGGGTCAGACCTTGAAGCTAGCCGGAACGGGTTAACCCCAGACTACATTCTTGGCGACGAGGAGCAAGGGGGGGGCATAAAATAGCTGGATCAAATTGTTTCTGCGGATCAGAGAGGCCAGTCTCTCTCTCCGTCCTTGATTCAGGGCCTATAAAAAGGGTGAGGACATGCCGAGACCACGAAAGCCCAGTCAATTGAAGGTGTTGCAGGGCAATCCTGGCCACTTAGCGAAATCTCAACTGGCCCTGGACCGAGAGCCCCAATACACACAACCCCAGGGCGGGGCCTTCCGGCCTCCAGCATTTCTTTCAGAGCACGCGAAGACCGAATGGAGGCGAGTTATTAAGGAGCTGACAAGAATAGGACTCTACCAGTCCGTAGACCGCGCAGCCTTGTCCGCATATTGCGAATCTTGGGCGATGTTTCAATCCTGCCAGGCGTTCCTCAACAAGAACGGCCTGACCTATGAGGTCACCAACAAGAGCGGGATTTTCTTTAACCCACGGGGCAGCGCAACAATTTTTCTGTAATTTCAGGGTCGGTTGTGGGACAGGATCCTCCTCTCTTGGCTCTCGGGTGCAGAAAGCAGTGGCCCGTGAGCCGCTCGCTGTGAATCTCTCTAAGGCAACCAGCAGATCTATCAAAATGAGAGGCCGGAGCAGCTTGCACTACTCGCAGAGAGCGATTCAGCGCCCCCACCTCCTTCTCCAAGAAAAGAGGCCCTGTCAGAAGCCCTCAGAGCCACGATCGCGGGCTGCCCCTTACCGAGAACCCTCGCTGATCTGAGGGTCTCGGGTTTAGGGAAACGCTCTTCTAGGATGCCTCCTCTTCTTGCCAGCTCTCCAGGTTCAGATAGCAGCGGCCCGTGAGCCACTCGTCGTGAATCTCCGCCAGCACGGCTGAGATCAGTCGCAACGCCGAGTCGATATGGGGGAAGATTCCCACCACTCGAGTGCGGCGCCGGATCTGTTTGTTGAGATTCTCCACGCCGTTAATCGTCCGGATCTTCTTGTGCAGACTGCGGGGGAAGGCGTAGACCGTCAACCCCTCGCGCACGTTGTCTTCCATCCACTGGGCCAGTGCCTGGTTGGTTTCGGTGAACGCCTTGATCTTGCGTTTGAGCATGGCTTCGGCATCCTCGAGGGTGGGGCTGTTGAAGATGTCCCGCATCGCTTGGCCGATCTGGCCCCGCTCTTGGAGCCGACGGGCAAAGCGCTGAGCATTCTGGCTCAGATGAAACTGGCAGCGCTGCCAGGGAACCGCGGGAAACACCGCTCGTCGAGCGGCCTTCAGTCCCGCGTGGTCGTCACTGACGACGAGCTCCATTCCCTTGAGTCCCCGCCCGGCCAGATCCTCAAAAAACGCTCTCCAGTGGACCTCCGCCTCGCTCAGCCGGGCGCTCAGACCCAAGACCTCACGGTGACCGGAAGCCTGCACACCGACTGCCTTGAGGATGGCCAGGTCCTGAACTCGTCCATCGACACGGACTTTCTCGTAATGGGCGTCCAGGTAGACGAAGGGATACTCACCGCTCAGCGGCCGGCTACGGAACTTCTCCAGCTCCTCATCCAGCAGGGAGGCGACCCGTGAGACCTGGCTGGCGGAGATCTCCGTGCCACACAGCTGCTCGGTGATTTCCGTGACCTTGCGCGTGGAGACGCCCATGACATACATCTCGGCAATGGCCAACTTCAGCGCCTTTTCCGAGCGGCAGCCCTTCTCCAGCGATTGAGGGTAGAACGACAGCCCTCGCACCTGAGGGATCTTCAGTCGGAGCTCTCCCACACGCGTGGCGATCTTCTTGTCCTTGTAACCGTTGGCGTGGCCCCGTCGCTGGCTCGTTCTCTCGTAGGGCTCGGCTCCCAGAAACTCCGACCGTTCCAATCCCATGGCCAAGTTCAAGAGCTTCTCCAACACCTTGCGAAAGGCCTCCGTTCCTTCTTGGATCAACGCCTCTAGGATCTCTCGTGGTACTCTGTCTTCCAGGTCTGGGGCCATTGGATTCTCCTTTCATTTTGGATGAATGATTTAGAGAATCTTGTCCCAGACCTCTGACGGCTCAACCCTTCGGCTGACGGCCTTTGGCCCCCTTCCGGGGGGGCCCGGCGCGCCGCGCCGCGCGGCTCAGGCTGCACTCGGCCTACAGCCTCCTTCCGCCTGAGCCGCGCCAGGTTCCTCGTCAACCCAATCCTCGGTATCCCGAGAAATTCCCTCTTAACGGGAAATTACAGAAAGAACGGTACACTCCTACCCACGGCCAGAGGTCAGTATCCGAGATAGGAGCTTGGAACAGGTGCGTAAATTCGCGCAGGAGTTTGGATTTACCCCGGCGGCTAGGAGTCGGATTCAGATACCCCAGATCGAAAAGAAAGATGCGCTCTGGGAGGCTCTGAATAAACCCCGGAAGATTGACAGACCAAGCGAATGATCCCATCGGAGCCTCGCGTGTGATAGGCGGCATCCGATCTTCTAAACAGCGTCCGATTGCTGGAAACCATATAAACCGAAGTTACGTGGACAAAAGGAAAAATACAATGCGTTTAGTCTCCATAATTGCCCTGCTGATTTGCTTGCCGGGTCTTGTGATGGCGGTCGAATACGATTGCAGAGTCGAAAAGAAGTTTGATTCCGAGAGGACCTACACCACAGATAAGATCGAAAAATCACAGTTTTCAGTAAAGGTCGAGGAAGGGGTGAAGGTCGAGGAAGGTGGCTGTAGCGCCTTCGTTTCCCGTTGCTCATTCAGCGCAAGCGCCAATAAAGTCACGTGCGACCGATACCAAGTAGATAAGGTCGTTTTTGATGAGAATGTAAAACTTAAGAAGTACTACGTTTTTTCCCACCAGTTCGATGTTCAGTTATTTTCAGATCTTTCGTTTCTTGAAAACAACGGAAGGGGTAGCGTAGCCTATGGTAAATGCCGATTTGTCGCACCGTAATTGCCACATAGCAAGCGGTTCGACGCGACCGGCTACGCTGGTGTGTGAACCGCGGCGTTGAACTACGGTTGGACCTTTCCTGTTAGATCTCTTATCGCGGAAGATCCCGTTGGTTTTCGGAGTTGTCTAAAGGCTCCCCTTCATGAGGCAAGGTGTGGTTGCCAAACATCAACCCACCTACGCCAATGACTTCGCCTTTCCGAGGCTCTGCATTTACGTGTTGCCGACGTCGACATTTCCCGGATGCTGATCCCAGTCCGCCGCCAGCCCTGATCCTAGTTTAGTTAGTGCCCGTCCGGAAACCGGGGTTCCCAGAACTGTAATCTGTTGAATCGGAACCACTTTTTATACCTGAGACTGCTGACAGACCGGCTCGACCCAGCTCGATCCAGAGCGAGGACGCACGGGCCAAAAAACACCGGTTCGGCGCAGACCTCTCCCTGAGTCGGAGCCACAAGGCAGTACGGTCAGCCACAAAAGACTACAACAGGAGTCGGGCCAGGACGACCAGGTTATAGGTCAGGACGCTGGCATGGACGTAGCTTTGAAAGTGAGGCCAGCCTTTCCAGCTACAGCGGTGGAGACCGAAGGTGTGCTTGAGGGTCCCAATGCACCCCTCGATCCCGGCGCGGAAGCGTTTGAGTTGTTTGTAGACCCAACTGGAACGCACCATGCTCTCGACCGTCAACCCACACTTTTTGGAAAAGGCCACGTCCTGTACCCCCTGCTCTTTGGCCCAGCTCAGGTTGGCAGCCGAGGCAAAACCGCCATCCCAGGCGCTCTGGCGCGGGACCTTCCCGTACAGCTGTCGATGACGCTCTAAGAAGGGTTGCACATAGTTGCTGTCGGCCGGATTCCCCCGTTCCACCACACAATCCAGGATCAGCGACGAGGCGCCCGTGCTGACAAACACCTTGTGGCCGAAGACCGTTTCCCGAGGGCTCTTCTTGATAATATCGGTGTGCTCTTCGAAGAGGGAACAGATCTTGTCCTGGGCCGCGACGGCCTCGCCCGAAAGGACCCGCCGTTGGGTCTGTTCGATGACTTTGTGCAACAGCTCCAGATAGTGGGCCAGTTGCGCCGCCCCGGCCAGACTGAGGGGATCGCTCCACTGCGCGGAGACGGCCAGCGCCTGCTCGCCATAGTGGGCCGTCTTGGACGCCACCTTGATTAGATCGCGGTAACTGTCCAGGCGCTTCTTGCCGCGGCGGTTGCGGATGTTCAGGCCGCGCCGCTTGGCCCGCCGCGTATGATCGACGAAGCCGATCCCTTCCCGCTCCCGCAGCCGCCCCAGCCACTGGGTGACGACTCGAATGCCGTCGTACAACAGCTCACTGTCGAGCGGATAGTGGATATTCGTCTGGACCGCCGTGGCATCGACCCGAATCCGTTGGCCTTTTTCCAGACCCTGCGACTGGGCCCAGCACACCAAATGGTCGTTGATCGCCTTCCACGTACCCGGCTGAATCTTCCCCAGGTTTTCCGCCAGGGTGGCTTTGCTGATCGACGCCCCATAGGGCAAGCGACAGAACCTCTGAAAGCTTTGCGAATCCACCAGATGAAAAGCCAGCTTGCGATAGCTGAACTGATGCAGCTGTTTGACGACGGCACAACGCAGCACCTGCTCGGCCGTCAAACCGGGGGCGCCGAGACCGGAATCGACCCTGTCAGAGAGATCTTGTACTATCCGCTCCAGCGTCTGGGGATTGTCGTCCAGGATGCGCGAGATCACCTTCAATTCTTGGGCCAGTTGGTGATCGGGCCACTGTGGGGAAAGAGGGCGTTGTTTTTCACGCTTTTGACGCATCTTCGAACTCCTGAAATCGTCGTAAGTCGTTTCGGTTTAGTTGTTTGCACCGAATAGACTAGCAAACGACCCTGACAATTTCGGAGCTTGAAAAAGCCCTCTTTCCCCTTCCTTATCAATTAGTTACAGATTTCCGGACGGGCACTAGTTAGGCAGGTGGGCTCTCTCTAATTAGGGCCGTTGATGTCTTACAGGTCGATAGAGGGCGTTAACTTGCTATTGCTCGGTTTCATGATTAAGCGTTAAGCGGGCTCTTATTAACGAACACGGGACGCCTTGTCGGCTGCTTAATAAGAGCTGCGTCGATTCTAAGCCCCCTTATCCGCAGGTCGCCAGTTCAAATAAGGTGATGGAGCACGTTCGTAGGTTTGGAGGCGAGTTTGGGTTTTCCCCTGCGGCGCGGGGCTACATCGAGATACCGAAGAAGCGGCGGACCGACGCCTTACAGGAAGCGCTTAGTAAGCCCCGAGAGATCAGGCGCAACAAGGATCTGGTCTTGAGTCTAAGTGAGGACGATGCTCCACAGAAGCAAGCGTGGAGCCGTGACCAACCGTTCCGCTCCCATGGGCGCTGGAATTGTGCAGCTGCGACTCCGTCAGGGCCAGTTCTCTCAGAGGGATAATGGCAGCCAGTACAGAACTGCACCTATTGTCCACAGCACAATTGCTGCTGCTGTCAAGGTTCCCTGACTGATCCGGGGCTCAGTGTCTCGCGAACCACCGAGGTCTAGATATTCCTTCCAGAGTATCTTTGGCCACATGCCACCCCTTACGGGGTGATCGCTACCTATAGGTTCTAGATCCCCATCCACAAACTCAAAACTCGGGTCTACCAGCTTAGCCAGGAGGCTGGAGGCAGCTGAAACGCGCGTCGAGGCTTTCCTTCTTTCTTTTAAGTAGGCACTTCGTGCCGACGGCCAAGGCCGTAAAAGGCTGTTTCGGGACACCCCGGCTGTGACGAAAGGGCGGTCTCAGAGAACAGCTCACTTGATTGAAATTCCGAGACTGTTAAACTCTCGACGTATAAAAACCCCCACAATGAATGCTGTGGCCGCTAGGAAACCCAAGAGCCATTTCCAATAGGGAGGGTTAGGAGGAAACTGTCCCATGGCAACGAGCAGAGCCGAGAGGTATAGCACCGTGGCAAGCCACGCTGTGCGCTCTTTGCTCCGTCGATATGCCTCCTGGTAGTCCCTGAGGTCGCCTAGGTACTTGATCAGTCTGTCCCTATCTTCGTCCGAGTTGTTCTCCATGCCGCCTCCGACTTCACCTTTGACTCTAATCGACCGGTGGAATTAAGAGGGTTTCACTCGCCGCGGTTCGTTCATTTTTGTCTGTCGCGATTCAACCAATCCTTGCCACCGTGGCAGTCTTCTTGTTCACAATCCGGTCCACTTCATAGACCCAACGCTCAAGCGCGTTTTCCATCTCTGGTAAGTAACGCCAACGGTTGTAGACCTCGCTCGTTTCGCCGTGGATCTTGTGATTGAGAAGCCGGGCGACGAGTTCTTCCCTGACGCCGATCCGAGCCCAGTGGGTCGCCGCAGTCCGCCGCAGGTCGTGCGCCCTGAAATCGAAGCCGGTTCCCGCAGCCAGCTTATTCCGGGCGCTTGCGATCCAGCGGATGGGGCCGTCCCCCTTCGGAGATGGGAACACCCACTTTGATGCCTTTGCCTCGCTCAGGGCCTCCAGGATGGACGAAGTCTTCGAGGGCAAGGGGATGCTATGGATCTTCGCGTTCTTTGCGACGGTAGCTGGAACCGTCCAGACGCGAAAGCCTTCCAGTGTCGCCATCTGGTCCCACCTCATCTTTAACACTTCCCCCGGCCTTTGACCGGTGAGAAGCATCAAGCGAAAGGCGGATGCGGTTGGCTCGGGATGTGCCTGGAGTGCAGCCCACAGCTTACGAATCTCGCCTTCGCCGAGGACCCTATCCCGGCTCTCCTCTTTGCCTCCTGGTAGACCTGAGATACTTTTCACGGGGTTTAGAGCCCCTTCGGGCAGATAGCCTTTGTCCAGGGCGAACCAGAACACCCTGCCAGCGAGCGCCTTCACTCGGTTGGCCATCGTGGGGCTGCCCCTGGCGACGATGGAATCCAGTAGCTGCATGACATGCGCCCTAGTAATGGTAGTGATATCTCTGCCCTTGAACGCGGGTACAAGATCATGCTGTAGAATGCGCCGATCCTCGGCAACGCTCTTAGGGTCCCACTCGGGGATGGGTGAACCCCCTCGCCTTTAGGCGAAGCCTTCAGGAGGCTTGTGACAGCAAGCCGGTGTGCGTAGGGAAGGTAAGAGGCTAGAGTACGGCTTGCTGGGCGAGTCAGGGAAGTGGGCGCCGAGCCGAGTGAGACAGGCGATCAAGCGAGTCGCCTGCATCGGAGGCGAGGTCTTTAGGCGACTTTAGTCGCAGGTCGAATCCACCGCCTTCAGGCGGTGGAGAGGTCACCTCAAGGTCCCATTCGGGGATGGGTGAACCCCCTCGCCTTTAGGCGAAGCCTTCAGGAGGCTTGCTCCAGCAAGCCGGTGTGCGTAGGGAAGGTAGCCGGCTAGCGTCTGGGTTGCTCGACGACTCGACGAAGTGGGCGCCGAGCCGACTGTTGGAGGTGCTCAAGGGAGTCGCCTGGATCGGAGGCGAGGTCTTTAGGCGACTTTAGTCGCAGGTCGAATCCACCGCCTTTAGGCGGTGGAGAGGTAGCCTCAAGCCGCTTCTGGCGCTCGGCATAGTCGCGCAGGTAGAGTTCGGCGACATCGTCAAAGGTTCGGACCTCGCTTCGCTCTTGCTGGGTTTTAGCCTTCTCCTCGGCCCGCTCTGCCGCTGGATCTCTACCTGAGGCGATCTGACCAGCCAGCTCCCTCGCTTGATCCCGCGCCTTCTTGAGACGCACCGCGGGATACTCTCCGATAGTGATCCGCCGATTGCGAGTCACCCCCACCGAGAAATACTGGTAGGAGAAACTTTTTCTCCCTGCGGGAGAGACCCGCAATACAAGTTGGCCGCGGATGCCTCCTACCTCGGTATCGGAGAATTCCACCCGCTTTAGAGGATCGGGTTTCAGCTTCCGTATCCAGAGGTCCGTGAACCGACATTTTCGACTCTGGCGATAGCTGGGGGGAAGTAGGGGGGAAGTTAGAAGCATGGGTTGCAGTGTAATGCAATGGTATAACCTGAGACAAGAAAAACGTATAAGTTATTGTGTTTTAGTAGTTTATAGTAACCTCGTGAAACACGGTGAAATAGCAAGAAACCACTGATAAACTGACTCTTAATCAGTAGGTTCGGGGTTCGATTCCCCGGCGGCTCACCACCTTTATTCTTTTGTCAACAATACTGAAGGTGACCTCCCGTCTGTCAGGTAGAGCCTTGACGATGGGATCGTTGACACTGGACTCAGGGGCTGATAGCTTCTGCCCATTCATCAGAAGAAGTCGAACTCGCTCGGATCTTGAGTTCCTGGCCTCGGGGGATAGTTGCAATGTGCAGGATCGCCGGCGCCCCGTCAATCCTTGGCTTCCCCGCCAGGCTTGTGTCCCATTGTGCGCTGCTTTGGGTTGTTCTTTTCACGACCTGGATCGAGGCCGCAGGTCGCGTGACGGTGACCCCTACCGTCCCCACCACAGTCGAGGAAGCCACCCTTTTCTCCTTCGACGACATTTCGATTCCCCACACCTACAACCTCTACCTGAGCATGCACCCGGCCCAGAAGCACCCTGACAATCCGGTGCTACCACAGGGGAAGGACGGAGAGCCTGACGAGTGGGCACAAACCTACTACGGGACCGTGATTCGACACGAGGGCAAGTTCAAGATGTGGTACGTCGGTACCGCACGCGAAGGATTCGAGACGCCTGAGCTGGGTGGCAATAAGTACCCTGGTGGAATCGACACCCGCGGCTGGCGCTATCTCTACGCCGAGAGCGATGACGGCGTACACTGGCTGAAGCCCAACCTGGGACTGGTGGAGTTTCGAGGCAGCCGAAACAACAACATCATCCTCATGCCCGAGGGGTTCCGAGGCTACCACATCATGGTCCTGTATGAGCCCCAGGATCCAGATCCTACTCGACACTTCAAGGCCACGGTCCAAGTGACGAACTACGGTGACTACACCGTACCCCAACTCGCGGCAGGAGCTACTTTTCGGGGACCTCCTGGTGCGTATCTGACCCTCTACAGCGCTGATGGACTCCGCTGGAGGCTGGCAAAGGAATTGATTCCCGGAGGTGGCAAGGAGATCTCATCAAAGATTCAATTGGTCTCCCGCCTCGAGGGGACGGGTCTGTGGAAATGGAAAGGGATCTACTATCTCTCGGGTCAGGGTAAGGGTAGCCCAGCGGTGGAGCCTTACGGCAGGCATGTTGAGATCTTCCGCTCTGCGGACCTCATCAATTGGTCCCGGACTCAGACCATGGGCTTTGCTCGGGAGGGACAGTTTCGACGTCCGCTATCCCTGAAGCGGCCCTTGCCCAACGAGCAGACTCACGAGGGAGCCAGCGTTTGGAATCGGGGGAACGTCCTGATCGGCATTACCGGTTTCTGGCACGGAGGCAGCGACTGGACCGATGTACTTCACCCCCTGGGCTTTCTGGTAAGCAACGATGGCATCCACTTCCGCGAGCCCATACCCGACTTCATCTTCGCGGAAGTGGGCGAGGACGGTAGGGATTGGGACTACGGTGGACTTTCCCAGGGTCAGGGGTTCGAGAACGTCGGCGAAAAGACCTATATCTGGTACGGACAGATGGACCAGCGTATGGGGGTTCGCGCCGGGACGCCCTGGAGGCGACACCGGGGAATAGGCCTGCTGCTGCTGGACCGGGACCGCTTTGGTTCCCTATCGGTGAGGGATCCTGATGAGGTAGGTATCCTGGTGACCTCGGATCTTCAGCTGGAGGGAGCGGCCACCTTGTGGGTCAATGCCGAGGGTCTGGGTCCTCGATCCAGATTGAAGGTGGAGTTGCTGGACCGCATGGAGCGACCCCTGCCGAGCTACTCGGGAGCCAACTCAGCCCTGGTGCAGCAATCAGGGCTCCGGATTCCCGTGAACTGGAAGAGTGGGAAGCAGATCCAAGGCCTCGAGGAGTCTTTCAAGATCCGGATCACCCTAGAAGGGGATGAGACCGGCGCTATTCGTCTGTATGCCCTGTACCTGGGCCGGCCCTGATCCGGATTTCGCAAGCGGACAATCCGTCCGAAGACTTACACCCGTCTGAAGACTTACACCCGTCCGATTACTTCCACCAAGTGAGAGGTCCCTAGATACTCAGCAACGGCCCGCTGGCTGCCGAGGACACCAGAAATGGAGTGTGCTAAACCCGTACAAATGGAGGAACCAACCGGCAAAGAGACCAACGGAAACGAGAAAAAGTACGTCGGTGTCGGAGTGGCTGTGGGTATCTGCGTAGGGATCGCCATTGGTGCGGCAACCGATGACATGGGCGTATGGCTTGCCCTTGGTATATCCGTGGGAGCCGCGATTGGCGCCGCTAAGGACGCCGGTCGGCTGTGAAAGCGATTCGAGGAATACATCATGGAGGGCACGGCCAACCATCCCTCCTTGGTTCCGGCAGGACGAAGCCGAACGCCACGCTGAACCATGTTGTCCCCGATGTGCGAGTATGGTCTTCGTGCGTATTGATCGGGATTGAATTATTCAGGATGGAATAGCCCCAACAGGAGGTTCCAATGAGAATCACCCGAAGTTCTATCACTCTGACCTCGGTGTCGCTTCTCCTCAGCTGCACGTTGGCGGCGGGCGCTGGAAAGAGCGTAGAGCCACCTCAACCGTCCGTCTCAGATAATGTGGTCATGGATTCTGAAACCGGACTGATGTGGGCGAGAGAGGACAATGGCGACCACATCGATTGGCCCTCAGCCAGAAAATACTGCGAGGATCTGAAGCTCGAAGGCCATTCGGACTGGAGATTGCCAACCATTGACGAGTTGGAGGCACTTCACGATCCAAGAATGGAGGCTCGCTACAAGATCAGCTCACCCTTTAGGCTGACTCGCTGTTGCATATGGAGCTCTACAAAGGAAGGCCCGGATCGAGCCTGGTTTTTTTACTTCAGCTCCGGCAGCCGTAGCCACCTCTTCCTCAAATACTCCTACAGACACGGAGCCCTATGCGTGCGTCGTTCCGGAGAATGATATGGGATTGGCCGCATTGACGAACGTAGGTTTGGCCTCCAGGCCGAAGTCTTCTTCTATCGAGCCTTTGGCTCGGAACGGCGGCCTGGACGTCACCGCCACGACTGGTGATCGGTCAGCCCAACGACAGCAGCAGGTCGTTCCTTTCCACTTGCGATCCGGGACTGACGAGGAGGCGGGTGACCTGGCCTTCGTGCTCGGCGGCGATCTCTGTCTGCATCTTCATCGCCTCCAGTGTTAGGAGCTTCTGGCCTTTGACCACGGGGTCGCCTTCACGGACCTCAACGACGACGACCATGCCAGGCATGGGGGCGGCGATCTGACTCGGATCACCGAGTTGGGCCTTGACCCGGGTGGAAACCTTCCGCCTCAAGGAGCGGTCGGGGACGGTCACTTCACGCGGCTGCCCGTTCAGCTCGAAGAAGACCGTCCGCTGGCCCTCGGCATTGGGTTCGCCGACCGTGATCAGCTTGATGATCAAGGTCTTGCCCGATTCGATTTCGACGGCGATTTCTTCGTCCACCTCCATTCCGAAAAAGAACACAGGTGTCGGCAAAACGGCGGTGTCGGAATAGCGCTGCTGGTGGGCAACAAACTGCTGATACACTTCCGGATAGAGTAGGTAGGAAACCACTTCGTAGCGCCTTGGTTCGCGCCTCAGAAACCGCCTGACTTCGGCAGCTGTCTGCTCGAAGTCGGCGGCCGGCAACAATTTCCCAGGTCTTCCCCGGACCGGCTTTCGATCGCCCAGAATGCGCTTGCGGACCTTGGAGGGAAAGCCTCCCTTCGGCAGTCCCATGCTGCCGTCCAGCAGATCGATGACGGATTGGGGGAAGGTCAGTTCACGTTCCCCACTCAGCACGTCGTCGGTGGTCATGTCGTTGGCAACCAGGAACAGCGCCAGGTCCCCCACAGCTTTCGAAGTGGGCGTGACCTTCACGATGTCTCCCAGCATCTGATTTACATCGGCGTACATCCGGCCGACGGCGGGCCAACGGTCCGCCAGATCGAGCGCACGTGCCTGCTCCATCAGGTTCGTATATTGCCCACCCGGCATTTGGTGCCGATAGAGATCGGCTCCCGCTCCCGGCACCGGGCTCTCGAAGGGCAGATAGAATTCCCGTACCCCCTGCCAATACTCGGCGATCAGGTCGAGAGAATCGGCGGCAAGCTCAGTGTTCCTTTCCCTGAACCTGAGGGACTCGACCAGAGTGTTCAGGTTGGGTTGCGAGGTACCTCCGGCGAGCGGTGCGAACGCTGCATCGGCAATGTCCAGTCCTTCCTCAGAAGCTTTGAGAATCGAGGCGGACTGCAGGCCGGAGGTGTCGTGAGTGTGGAAATGGACGGGAATGCCGATCTCCTGCTTGAGTGTCTTTACCAGCAGTTGGGCAGCGTAGGGCTTACACAACCCAGCCATGTCCTTGATCGCCAGGATGTGGGCGCCCATGCCCTCCAGTCGCCGCGCCAGATCCACGTAATACTGCAGGTCGTACTTGGTGCGATCCGGATCCAGGATATCGCCGCTGTAGCAGATCGCGGCTTCGCACAGCTTGCCGGTCTTCCGGACCGCCTCCATCGCGATACGCATATTGGAAGTGACATTGAGTGCATCGAAAATGCGGAACACATCGATACCCGCTCCGGCTGCCTCCGCCACGAACTCTTTGACGACGTTGTCTGGATAGTGGGTGTATCCGACTGCGTTGGAAGCCCTCAGAAGCATCTGGAAGAGAATGTTGGGAACCCGCTCGCGCAGCCTGACCAGTCTCTCCCAGGGACATTCCTTCAAGAAGCGCATCGCCGTATCGAAGGTCGCACCACCCCACATCTCGAGAGAGAACAATCCGGGGCAGAGCCGGGCATAGGTTTCGGCGATACTGAGTAGATCAGAAGTGCGAAAGCGGGTAGTCAACAGCGATTGGTGGGCGTCTCGAAAGGTGGTATCGGTCAGCAGCAGACGGTCCTGATCGAGGATCCACTTCGCAAAGCCTTCCGGGCCCAGGGACTCGAGAAGCTGCCGCGTGCCGGGGGGAATGGAGACGAAGCTATCCAGACTCGATTCGACCGGTAGCGGTTCGCTGCCCCCAGTCACCCGAGTCCCTCCGGCGGCGTCGAGGTGGAACGAAGGCACCGGAGCCGGCGTCCGCCGGCTGGCTCGGGGACGATCCTTCACCAGCGAGTTGCCGTTGACGATCATCTCAGAAAGAAACGTCAGCACCTTCGTGGCCCGGTCCCGACGCTCGGGGAATTTAAACAGCTCGGGCGTCTCATCGATGAAGCGGGTCGTGCATCCCCCGGATACGAAGGAGGGGTGCACCATCAGTTTGGTGAGGAAGGGAATGTTGGTCCTGACTCCGCGAATCCGAAACTCCTGCAGGCTCCGCTCCATGCGCCGGGTGGCGTCGAGGTACCTGTGCCCCCACGCAGTGACCTTCACCAGGAGCGAATCGTAGAAAGGGGTCACCGTGGCACCGGAGAAGGCGGTGCCCGCGTCGAGACGGATGCCCATTCCCGCTGCCGATCGATAGTGCGATATACGCCCATGGTCGGGCAGGAAATCGTTGACCGGATCCTCGGTGGTGACCCGACATTGCACCGCGAAACCGTTGGTGCGCACATTGGCCTGCGATGCCAGCCCGATTTCCGGATCGGAAAGCGAGGCGCCCTGGGCAATCAGTATCTGACACTTCACGATGTCGATGCCCGTCACTTGTTCGGTGACGGTGTGCTCCACCTGGATCCGGGGATTGACTTCGATAAAGTAGAACTCGTTGGTATCGACATCCAGCAGAAATTCCACAGTCCCCGCGTTTTCGTAGTTCACCTCACGCCCAATCGCCAGGGCCGCCTCGCAAATCTGGTCTCGCATCCCCCCGAGAGCTGGTGCGGGAGCGATCTCGACGACTTTCTGGTGGCGCCGCTGCACCGAACAGTCGCGTTCGTACAGATGAACCAGAGAGCCGTGTTCGTCGCCCAGCAACTGCACCTCAACGTGCCGAGCCCTTTCGACGTATTTCTCCACGAGCAAATCACTGCTGTCGAAGGCACTCTGGGCCTCTCCCTGAGCTAACGCGAAGGCGGCGGCAAACTCGCTGGGCTTCCTGACGATGCGCATCCCTCGTCCACCGCCGCCGCGGGCAGCCTTCAAAATGACCGGGTAACCCATTTTCGCGGATAGCCGCTTCCCGTCCGCCACGTCGCGGATTGCCCGCTCGCTGCCGGCCAGCACGGGAACGCCGCATTTCTGGGCAACCTTGCGGGCGGTTACCTTGTTCCCGAGCTGCTCCAACAATTCAGGAGACGGACCGACGAAGATGATTCCCGCCTCCCGGCAAGCCTGCGCAAAACCGGGGTTTTCCGAGAGAAAGCCATAGCCCGGGTGAACGGCATCGATCCCCTGGCGCTGGGCCAATTCGATGATCCGGTCAACGTTCAGATAGGACTTCAAGGGCTCACCCTGACGCCCCACCAGATAGGCCTCGTCGGCCTTGAAGCGGTGTAGGGCATAGCGATCTTCGTGCGAGTACAGGGCAACCGTTCGAATGCCGAGCTCGTGCGCGGTGCGGAACACGCGAATCGCGATCTCGCTTCGGTTGGCGGTCAGAAGACGCTTAATCAGAGGCATCGGGTTGTGCACTCGTTGGAAGCCGTCGAATCACAATGGACCATGAGCGCATCGTACTGAAATAACTGGCCCCTTTCCATCAGGCTCACCGAGAACTCGAAAGAAGGGGTGCGAAAGATTGATGCAAAGTCTCGAAAAAAGCGTCCCACATTCGAATGTATTGCCGTCTCCCCGTTCGGTACTACGCCGCGGAAAGACTGCTCTGGAGCCGGGGAAACCAGAGTCGACGGGCAGTCTCCCCCAGGACGTTCGCCCGGTCCCGACTACTCAGGGGAAGAGCTTCCTTGAAGATTCGGAGGTGCTCGGCATAAGTCAATTTGGGCGTCCAGAGCTGATTGGGATAGTTGCTGCCCCAGACACAGCGCTCCGAGCCGTAGGCCTCGATAATCTGGAGCGCCGCAGCATGCAGGTCGTCACCCGGATACCCCCTCTGGGTACCGGTACTGATGAAGTCCACCTTGGCGTACAGGTTCTTGAAGCGCGCGAGCCGGAGCACGTGCTTGAGTGTCTTCTCGTAGGCTGGGCCAGGTTTGATGTCCATACAGTGGCACAAGGCGACTGTCAGACCGGGGAACTCCTGCAGCAGCTTGACGGCTCCCTCGGCCCATTCCAGCTGCATCAGAAACAGGTCTACCGTGATGCCGAGATCCGCCGCCTGCTGCCAGAGCCCACGAACGGCTGGATCGTCAAACGTAGTCCGGGAACGCCCTGGAATGCCGCGCAGGGACTTCACCCCGGACTCGCTCACAAACTGCTGCAGATAGCCAGGACTGTGAGGGTCGTCGGGATCGAGGGTACACACGCCAGAAACCCAGTCGGGATGGGTTTGGGCCACGTCGCACAGATAGCGGTTGTCGTAGCCGTAGAAGGAAACCGTCTGGACGGCACGTACCGCCGCGACTCCGTTGGCCCGACTGATCCTTCCAAGATCTTCGATGGAACCTCCGCCGCCGGGTACCCGTAGCGGATCTTGCGTCGGTTGATAACGTTTCTCGTCTGGAGAATAGACATGGGCATGGCAATCGATGATCAACATGGCAAACACCTCTCCTACCCGGTACCGCGAATCCTATCACGTTGCCGGACTCTCCCAAGTGGCACGGAGTCATCACGCCCCTCTAGAAGTCTAACCCGCGCTGAGCTCCTCTCTGCTATCCAATCTCCCGTACCCCTGGACAGGGTTGACAGAGACAGGCGATGACTTTCTACTAGGCCATACCGAGGGCGGGCGATACCCCGACCTGACGTGGATCCCAGCGAGGAGATAAGCAGATGATAGGAACAGAAGATTTCGCCCCTGAAGGGGTGATCCCTGCCTGCCTGATGCCTTTCGACGCCAGCTTCGAGATCGATCAGAGAGCGTACCGGAAGCACCTTCGTGATCTTGCGGGGGTGGAGGGGATTGCGGCTATCACCATCAACGGTCATGCCTCAGAGGTTCACGCGCTGAGCTTCAAAGAACAGCAACGCTCTCTGGACCTGGCTCGCGACGAGTTGGGAGGCCGCCTGCCCATCGTGGTGGGAATCTGGGCCGACTCCAGCCTCGAGGCAAGCCGTCTGGCGCGAATGGCCGAGGCGGGCGGAGCAGATGGTCTTTTGATCCTGCCGCCCGGGAGCATGAATTGGGGAGGACAGCTTCGGCCCGAGATGGCCAGGGAGCACTTCGATCGAATCGCGAATGCCAGCCGGCTACCCCTGATCCTGTTTCAGTATCCCCTGTCGTCGGGGTTGGGCTATCCCTTGGATACCCTGATCGATCTATGCCAGCGAGTGCCTACGCTACGGGCCATCAAGGATTGGTGCAACGACCCCGCCCTGCACGAACGACACATTCGTGAGCTGCACGGCCTGACTCGTCCGGTTTCCGTGCTCTCAACCCACAGCGCCTGGCTGCTTTCCTCGCTGGTTCTTGGCTGCGATGGTCTGCTCTCGGGTGCGGGTAGCGTGATCGCCAACCTCCATGTGGCCTTGTGGCGGAGCGTGAAGGACAAGGATCTCGAGACCGCTCAGACTATAAACGGCAGGATCTATCCCACGGTTCGGGCCTTCTACCGAGAGCCGTTTCTGGATATGCACAACCGGATGAAGGAAGCGTTGGTGGTGCTGGGACGGCTGGAGAGCGCTCATGTCCGCCCACCGCTCATGAAGCTGTCCAAGGAAGAGATTCGGGAAATAGCGGCTCTTCTGGAAGAAGCCGGGTTGACCGCAGAGACAGCCTATTTGCCGGTTCCGCTGAAGGAGAACCCGGGAGCTCAGGTAGCGGCACTGAGGTGAAACCTCGAAAATCCCAAGATACAAGATAGTAAGGTACAAGATACAAGATACAAACAAGCTCCAAATCACAAGCACCAAGTTCCAAACGACGAGGAAATGACACAGCCTTCGCCAGTTAACCGAGCCGTGACTGTTAGCCCGCATTTCTCATCGCTTGTCGTAGCGAGGCGCCGCAAGGACCGTCCTGGCAAGGCTTGCGACCGAGGCCCCCGCAGTCGTACTCGTGCAGTACGTCGAGGAGGCCGACGGAGCGAAACACAGCCAGGGCGGATGATTGCGGCGACGGAGTAGACCAGCGATGAGAAATGCGGGTTAGAGCCGGGTTAGAGCGGTACCCTGATCAAGAGCCTACTCTCGAATGTGCCTCTGGAAACTGTAAGAACTGGCTGGGAGCGGAGTCCTGCGGACTAGAAACTTTTCAGAGATCTGGCTGTTGTCCGACTCTCTCCTCGGAATCTGGGCTTATCTTGGAGACGAGACGAGTCGTTCGCGGCACTGTTGATCGCATCGCTGAGAATGATGGTCGATCGTTTGGAACTTGGTGCTTGTGATTTGAAGCTTGTTTGTATCTTGTATCTTGGGATTTTCGAATATCTTGGATTTTCGAAGTTTCAGGTCTTGGATTCCCTATTTGGCGTTTCCAACTTCAACTGGAGCAATCTCGAAGTGGCTCACCGTGGTTTCTTCATCGGTGTTGCTACCGCTCAATTTGAAGGTCACCCTCCAGCGACTGCCTGACAACGAGGAAACCGACAGGACGTTGTCCCCATCACGAAGTTCGTGCCAGCCCGAGTTGGACTCCGGGTTCCCGTCCCCGTCGGTGTCGCTTTCCAGGAGCAGTCTTGCCCTGGCACCGCCAAAGGTGTACCGCTCCAGATCCGCCACATCCGATTCCCTGTCGGCATAGTAGGTGGCCGCCACGAAGGTGTTATCGACGCGCCGCTTCAGATCACCGTATCCGGTGTCCGTTCCGGGATGCATGGGGCCATGCAACAGTTCCGGACCCTGCCAGGAGCTGCCGTTGTCGTCCGACCAGTAGACGACGGGCTTGCGGGTGTAGCCCCCTCCCATGCTGTGAAGGCCGAAACCCCAGAGCCGCCCCTCTCCTTTGCTGTAGTCCAACGAACTGTCGTGCTGAAAGTAGGGATTGCTTTCCTTGTAGAGCCGGGCTCTTTGCCAGCGACCGTTGGGAACACCGCCGTTGATCTTGTCCGTGATTTCTTCCAGGGGTGCGAAGGAGGCTCCCATGTCGGTGCTGATGGTTTGCCAGGTATAGCTATTGCCGGCCGCGTCCCGCAGGATCGCCTGGATCGTCCGCTTGCCCACGTACTCGATAGCAGGCTCAAAGGTGGCTCCACCGTCAGGCTGCTTCTCGTCCGACAAGGGACCAATCCAACTGAGGAAGGAATAGGACCTGCCATCGTCGGTGGAGCGTGCCAGCAAGGTGCCCGCCTTGGATTCATAGTGAAAATACTGGAACGCCATGTAGACGTGCGTGGGGTTCTCGGGATCCACGAAGTAATCTTCGGTCCCAATCGCCCGGTCGTCGTCAGCGCCCTCCACACCTTCGACGCTGATCCGGTCGATATCCAGCTCCCAGGTCTTCCCCTGATCCACAGAGCGCAGTTGTTTGGTGCCGGTACTGTAGGCGGTGCGCCAAAACTGGAGGATCAGATCTCCGTTGGGCATCCGGAAAAGGCCTGGCTCGCTGTGGGTGTAGCCGTCGTCAAAGGGCATGCCCTCGATGGGCGTGCCATCGAACCAACGGTTCAATTCCCCCCAGGTCCTCCCCTCGTCGGAGGAGGTGATGATGTGAATGGCATCCCCATCATCCCAAGAGATGTGGTCGACTCCAGACCGGACGGCCATGATCCAGCGATTCTCGTCGAGGATGGCAATCATGCATCGTCCGTACCAGTCGTGTGGGATCCCCTTCTTGTCCGTGAAAGGTTTCTCCGAGCCATCCACCAGCACATCGATGGTCTTGGCTCCGAACAGATCCAATCGAGCGGTCGTCGTCACACGAGCAGATTCGATCGGCCGCGACCAGTCGTGCCATGCGCTCGTCCAAGTACCCTCGGAGGCACCCTCGAGCACCAATCCAGCTTCACCGGCTGCGACGCCCTGGGCGGAGTCGCCGGCGGCACGCCAGTCGGCTGCCGATTTCAGTATCCAGGGTTGGCGGGAATCTCCACAGGCTACTATTCCCACCACCAAAAACGTGGACAAAGTCCAAAACTTGATCACGTGTCTATCCTCCTCTAACCCTTGGCTCAATCGCTCGCGGGGTCTGGAAGCTCTTTCAGCTCAATGTCTATGACTTCGGCGAGCTCCACCCAGTTTCGAGTGTAGAAGCCTGACTGTTGCAGCTCTTGGTACTTGTCAACGATGCGGTCGAAGGCCTCGGCCTTCACTGTCATTAACATCAACTGTTGTTCGTCCATTTCGACTGCGAATATAATTCGTGCCATGATGGACAGGCAAGCTCTTTGGATGCAACTGGTAGAAAAACACCGAGACCGCGCCCCCAAGTCACGGATACACGCCCAGGAAGCCTCCCGATTCCAGATTCGCGGAGGCAGTCACAATCTAAGACTGTTCGAGCCCTTTCCCTTTTTCGACGAAAAGTGTTCCGGTTCGAAGGTTGTGGACCTGGACGGGAATGTCTACGTGGACTTCTGGCAGGGTCACTACACCAACATACTGGGACACAACCCTCCCGAAGTGATAGAGCCCCTCATCAGCGAGCTGCGAGGGGGCCGTGGCCTGCAAACCGGCTTTCCCGGCTCCCTGCAGCTGGAGCTGGCGAAGAAGCTCTCGCTTCGGACCGGCGCGGAAAAGGTTCGTTTCACAACCAGTGGATCGCTGGCGACCCTCTATTCGGTGATGCTGAGTCGAGCTTTTACGAAGCGCAATCTAGTCCTCAAGATCGGCGGGGGTTGGCATGGTTCCCAACCCTATCTTCTGAAGGGCGTCACGGCCTATACGGAAGGCTTGGGACTGGTGGAGTCTTCGGGATTGCACCCTTCCATCTCGGAAGAAACCCTGACCACGAGATTCAACGACACCGCCCAGCTCGAGAGGGTTTTCCAGGAATTCGGAGAACAGATTTCGTGCTTCATTCTGGAGCCGTTCATCGGTGAAGGAGGTTTCCTGTTCGTGGACGAGGACTATCTGAAGAGGGCGCAGGAGCTGACCAGAGAGTGGGGAGCACTGCTGATCCTGGACGAGATCATCGCTGGATTTCGATTCTGTCCCAGCTCCTTGGCCAGCCTCTATGGGATCCAACCGGATCTTTCAACCTTCGGAAAAGTCCTGGGAGGAGGCATGCCGCTGACCGCGGTGGCAGGAAGGGCCGATGTCCTGGAGTTGGCCAACAGCAATCAGGGCCATCCCAAGCAGGTTAAATTCGAGGGCGGCACCTATGCGGGACACCCGGCATCGGTACTGGCGGCCATCAGCCTGCTCGACTATCTGTCGGAACACGCAGACGAGATCTATCCGAAGATCCATCGCTTGGCAGAAAGGGCGCGAAGCCAGATTCCCGGGATCTTCGAACGAGCTGGAATTCGAGCGGAGGTCACGGGAGGTCCGAGCGGTCCGGTGTCGCAGAGCTCAATGGCTGTAATTCATTTCCCCACTCGGGAAGACACGCCGGTCTCATCACCCGAGGTCGTCTGGAACCCGGAAACCTGTGACGTGGAGCTGCGAGAGAAGATCCTGCGGCTGGCATTGGCCAATGAGGGCTTCCACGTGGTCCATGGCTTCGGCTCCGTTTCCACCCGGCACACGGAAGAGGAGGTGGACGGTTTCCTGTCGGCAGTCGAGACGGTAGCCACCGAGATAGCGGGCTAGAAGCCGTTACCAGGACAGCGCCTGTCTGCTGGGAAAATTGGGTATGACAAAAGACCCCGTTGCTAGATAGGATAGAATGTGTCTGTGGAGAATCGAATTCAACTTCCAAACCTCGGTCGCTCGGAGGTTCCGGGGCGTGTGCAAGGGTTGTCTTATCCAAGGTAGAGAAGATCTTGCCTCGGTTAGCCCTTCCGAGAGTGGAACTCAGAGAAGTACCTGATGGATATTCGTCTCGAAGTGGAAGACATTAGCCCCGTCAAGAAGAAGCTGAAGGTAGAAGTGTCAGCTGAGGTTGCCGGGAAAGAGTTCAACCAGATCGCTAACGATTACAGAAAACACGCTCGACTACCCGGGTTTCGTCCGGGCAAAGCTCCTCTGCAGCTGGTAAAGCGTCGATTTCAGAAGGATATTCGCAAGGATGTATTGCAACGCCTGATTCCCGAGTCCTATGACGAGGCGCTCCGTGAAAGGGAGGTCAAGCCGCTCGGAGACCTGAGGATCGAGCAGCTCTCTTTCGAAGAAGGCGAGTCGCTGCTCTACGAAGCTCAGGTTGAGGTTCTGCCTGAGATCACGCTTCCGGAGTACACAGGCCTGAAGGTGCAAGTGCCTACGGAGGCACTGACAGAAGAGATGGTCGAGGAGCAGCTCGAGAGAATGAGGCAACGTCAAGCCCCTCTGGTGACAGTGAGTGATCGAACAACTGCCGTCGAGGGAGACCACGTCACCGTCGACCTGAAGGGGGAGTACCTGGACCAGGATCCAGACAGGAAACCCGCCGAACCGATCGAAGAAGAAGGCGCAACAATGCAACTGGGCGGCGAACACACCCATAAATCCTTTGATCAGGCGCTTCAGGGAATGGACGTGGGAGAGGAGAAGACCTTCGAGGTCACTTACGATGCCGACTACCCGGAAGAGAAGCTGGCCGGCCACCACCTCCGATTCGGTGTCCGTCTGAACGAGATCAAACTACTGGACCTGCCCGATCTTGACGATGAGTTTGCTCGTGGGCTGGGTGATTTCGAGAACCTGGATAAGCTGAAAGACAAGATTCGTGAGGAGCTCAGCCACCAGCTCGAGCACAACCGAACCAGCAATTTGAGGCAAGAATTGGTAGCAAAGCTGATTGAGGCAACCGATTTTGAAGTACCGGAACTCCTAATTGAAAACCGCATAGACGATAAGGTGCGAGACCTGGCCTACGACATGGCAAGACAAGGGCTCAACCCCACAAAGGCAAACGTGGACTGGGCCGGCATGAGATCGGAGCTCCGAGCAGTTGCCGAAAAAGAGACGAGGGCCGGCCTGATATTGGGAAGGATTGCGGACCAGGAGGGATTCGAGGTTTCTTCCCAGGAAATCGGCCAGGAGCTGGAGGGTCTGGCCGAATCGACGAATCAGCCGATAGATAAGTTGAGACAGCACTTCCAGGAGGACAGTCGTAGGGAAGGCCTGCTGGATCAGATCCGAAGGCGCAAAGCCCTGGACGTCATCCTCGAAGGGGCGCAGGTCTCAGGAAAATAGAACGGGTCCCATTGACCTGTTTCGAGGCAGGACCTCCTGGCTCGTCCTGACGAAAGCCAATGAATGCGTCGGCCACGACGGCCGGCTTAGCAAGCAGAGGGTCACAGTTTATGTCCTTGATTCCAATGGTTGTGGAGCAGACGAATCGCGGGGAGCGGGCCTACGACATCTACTCGCGCCTTCTCAAAGACAACATCATCTTTGTGGGCACTCCGATCGACGACAACGTGGCCAACCTGGTGACGGCGCAGCTGCTTTTTCTGGAAGCTGAGGACCCGGACAAGGACATTTCGCTTTACATCAACTCTCCGGGAGGATCCATCACTGCCGGCTTGGCGATCTACGATACCCTGCAGTTCGTCAAGAACGACATCACCACGATCTGTATCGGCCAGGCCGCTTCCATGGGAGCCCTTCTGTTGGGCGCCGGGACCGAAAGCAAACGCTTTGCTCTGCCCCACAGCAGAATCCTGATCCACCAGCCGACCATGTCCGGGCTATCTGGGCAGGCAACCGACATCGACATTCAGGCCAGGGAAATTCTCAGGATGCGAGAGACCACCAACCAGATCCTGAGCAAGCATACGGGCCAGGACATGAAGAGGATCGGGGCAGACGTGGAGCGGGACTTCATAATGAACTCTGAGCAGGCCAAGGAGTATGGTATAATCGACACGATTATCGAGAAACACACGTAGCCATTCGCCTGTCCTTTCCGTTTCAGGGTTCAATTCTTGAATAAGCGACTGTAGTCAGGGCTTTGTGCTACTTCTGGGGGGCAAGGGAAATTGGTGAAAAAAGGCGCGGAAGACGTTCTCCGGTGTTCATTCTGCAACAAGAGCCAGAATGACGTCAAAAAGCTGATTGCAGGCCCCACTGTCTTCATTTGCGACGAGTGTGTGGACGTCTGTAACGAGATCATTTCCGATGATCTGACGGCCGAGGCTGCTTCGATCAAGGAAACTCTTCCCAAGCCTGTCGAAATCAAAGACTTTCTGGATCAGTACGTGATCGGCCAGGAGCTCTCGAAAAAGAAGCTCGCAGTGGCCGTCTACAACCACTACAAGCGCATCAAGCTGGGGCGTCGTCGACAGCAGGACGTCGAACTGTCAAAGAGCAACGTGCTCCTGATCGGGCCTACCGGAACCGGCAAGACTCTGTTGGCCCAGACTCTGGCACGCATGCTTTCGGTCCCCTTCGCCATCGTCGATGCGACGACTCTAACCGAAGCCGGCTACGTTGGAGAGGACGTTGAAAACATCATCCTGAGACTGCTACAAGCCGCAGGCGGTGACCGTGAGCGCTGCATGCAGGGGATCATCTACATCGATGAGATCGACAAGATCTCGCGTAAGGATGAGAATCCTTCGATTACTCGAGATGTCTCCGGCGAGGGAGTGCAGCAGGCGCTTCTGAAGATCCTCGAAGGGACCATTGCCAATGTTCCCCCTCAGGGCGGAAGGAAACATCCCCACCAGGAATTCGTCCAAGTCGACACGACCAATATCCTGTTCATCTCTGGTGGAGCCTTCGTGGGTCTGGACAAGGTCATCCGGAGACGGCTGGGAAGCAGCGGTCTTGGTTTCCGATCCCCTTTGAGTGAAGGGCGCTGGAAGAAGGAGAGTGAGGCCGACATCCTGACTCACGTGCTGCCCGAAGATCTGATCAAGTATGGCCTGATTCCCGAGTTCGTCGGAAGGCTTCCGATCGTTTGCACTCTCCACGACCTGGGACGAGACGCGCTGGTCCAGATCCTGACTGAGCCGAATAATTCACTCATTCGTCAGTATCAGAAGATGTTCGAGTTCGAGAACGTAGCGCTCCGATTTACGGACGATGCTCTGACCGCCACCGCTGAACTGGCTCTGAAACGAAAGATCGGAGCCCGCGGCTTGCGCCTGATCCTAGAAGATCTGATGCTCGACTTGATGTACGAGCTTCCCTCTAGCACCAAGAAGGTCAAAGAGCTGGTGGTCACGCGAGAGCTGGTGGAAAATCGAGACGGGGTTTTCAAGCTTCTTGAAAAAGCTGGGTGAAGGCGCGAGGGTGGAGTTCAGCGTCTCCCCTCCAGATCCTTTCCCGCTTCGTCGGCTTGCCGGTGCAAGAAGGGGATATCCTCAAAAAGTATTTCGATTGAAACGATCACTGCTTGGTTGCATCTTAAGATGAGAACATCCGAAACCCTACTTCTACCGCTAAAAAATGACTGACATCGAGCCCGAGATCAACGTACTGGATGACGACAGCCCCGCCACCTATCCGATGGTGCCGATTCGGGACGTCGTTGTATTCCCCTCCATGATGGTTCCATTCGTGATTGGCCGTGCTTCCTCTGTGGTGGCACTCGAAACGGCCCTTCGTCGGGACAAGAAGATCTATCTGGCAACTCAAAGGGACGCCTCCCAGGACAACCCTTCTCCCAAGGATATCTACAGTGTGGGAACGGTTGCCAACATCGTCCAGAGCCTCAAGCTCCCGGATGGGAACATCAAGGTCCTGGTCGAGGGCGTGCGCCGGGCGCGCACTGTCCAAGTGCACGAGATGGAGGACTATTTTCAGGCCCAGGTGCGTTTCGAGGCGGTCCCGAAAGCTTCCCACGCCAAGATGACGCTGCTGACCAAGCGCCTCAACCTGCTGTTCGAAGAATTCGCCAAGCTGAACCCGAATATCAATTACGAGACCATCGCACAGGCGGCTCACAGTACCGAGACAGAACGGCTGTCGGACACCATTGCCGCCAACCTCCCGATTGCGGTCGAAGACAAGCAGGCCCTGCTGGAAGTCGTCAATCCGGCCGAACGGATGGAAAAGATCTGTGAGTTCATCGAGATCGAGATCGAGAAGATCAAGATGGACAAGTCTGTTCAAGGGCGAGTGCGGCGGCAGATGGAAAAGGCCCAGCGTGAGTATTACCTGAACGAAAAGGTCAAGGCGATACAGAAAGAGCTGGGACGGGGCGAAAAGGACGAGATCGAAGACCTGAAAAAGAAGGTCGAAGAAGCCGGGATGCCGGAGGATGCCCACGAGAAGGCACTCAACGAGATTCGACGTCTGGAACAGATGCCTCCCATGAGCGCGGAAACGACCGTCAGCCGGACCTATCTCGAATGGCTCGTTGCCATGCCCTGGACCAAACGAAGCCGTGAGATTCGGGACATAAACCGTGCCGAACAAGTTCTGAACGAAGATCACTACGGTCTGGAAAAGGTCAAAGAACGGGTCTTGGAATTCCTGGCGGTCCGACAGTTGGTGCGCAAGCGAAGTCAGGGCTCCATTCTTTGTTTTGTCGGCCCTCCCGGGGTCGGAAAGACCTCGTTGGGACGATCCATAGCGCGTTCTACCGGTCGCAAGTTTGTGCGCCTCTCACTGGGTGGAGTCCGGGACGAAGCCGAGATTCGGGGTCACCGCCGAACCTATATCGGTGCCCTGCCGGGCCAAATCGTCCAGATGATGAAAAAGGCCGGTACCAAGAACCCGGTCTTTCTGCTGGACGAAGTAGACAAGATGAGCATGGATTTTCGGGGCGATCCCTCGGCTGCCCTGATGGAAGTCCTGGATCCGGAACACAACGGGACCTTCGTCGACCATTATCTCGACACTGAGTTGGACCTCTCGGAAGTGCTCTTCATTTGCACCGCGAACGTCCTCCACAGTGTTCCGCGCCCACTTCAGGACCGGATGGAGGTCATCGAGATCTCCGGCTATACCGAGCTCGAAAAGCTCAACATCGCCACTCAGTTTCTGGTTTCCAAACAAAAGAAGGCCAATGGCCTGAAACCGGCTCAGATTGACTTCAAGGAAGGGGCCGTCAAGGAAATCATCAGCCACTACACGCGAGAATCCGGCGTTCGGAACCTGGAACGTGAGATCGGAAGTGTCTGTCGCAAGGTGGCCCGCAAGATCGTTGTCGGGAAAAGGGCCCCAAAAGGCGAACCCAAGGAGTACACGATCGAGGACAAGACCATCCGGGAGTTCCTCGGCGTTCCCAAATACCGAACCCAGATGGCAACCGAGGCCAATGAGATCGGCTTGGCCACTGGCCTGGCCTGGACGGAGGTGGGCGGTGAGGTCTTGTTCACCGAAGCCACCACAATGCAGGGAAAAGGCGACCTCCTGCTGACCGGGAAGTTGGGTGATGTCATGCAAGAGTCCGCAAAAGCGGCTCTTTCCTTCGTACGCTCCCGTAGCGACCAATTCAGTCTGGCAAAGGATTTTCACAAGTTGATAGACATGCACGTCCATGTCCCCGAAGGCGCCATACCCAAGGATGGCCCTTCCGCCGGAATCACGATGGCCACGACCATCGTCTCAACTCTAACCGGCATCCCGGTGCGACGCGACGTCGCCATGACCGGTGAGATCACCTTGCGCGGAAAGGTCCTTCCCATTGGTGGCGTCAAGGAAAAGATTCTTGCCGCAAACCGGGCCAACATCAAGACCGTCATTCTTTCCAGAGAGAATGAAAAGGACCTAAAAGAGATTCCTGAATCAGTCCTGGACAAAATCAAGATCGTCCTGGTTGATACCATGGACGAGGTTCTCGACGTCGCCCTCGAACAACCCATCAACAGAAAGGGTCGAAAGCAGCCGAAGAAGTTCGTCGAGAAACAGCAGCCTCCCCTGATTGAAGGAGGCGAACGCCCCGAAGTTCACTGAGGAACTTCCGCCCACTCACCGAGATCGAGTGTTGAATATTCCACGACCATCATCCGCTTAGAAAAAAGCGCCCTCTGAAGGGCCTGGTAAAATCATCAGTTTTTCTTTGTCGACACATGTTGGATCTAGCCCCGACTATGAGGTTGGTGAACCACGGATCAGAGATCGCCGGTTCCCGCGTTAGCCTGGGCGTGTCGGCCCTGGCATCAAGTTGATCGTGGCAAATCCATAGTCGAAAAAATACACACTGGAGAGCTCGTCGCTAGTCGAGCAGGGGTTCTCCTTCCTATCAGCTGTCTAGAAATAGTTCCCTATACCATCGCCACAGGAATAGGGGGCGAGAGATTCGTGGCAAGTCAATTTTGAGAGGTTTGAAGTAATGTCTGAAGCTACCACTCCCGCACTGAAAAAGGATGGCGCTGCCCTGAACATTCAGGAATTAAAGGATCTCAATATCCAAACCCTGAATGGGGTCGCCAAGGAACTGGGGATTCCCGGAGCCACCGGACTGCGCAAACAGGAGTTGATTTTTCAAATCCTGAAGGCCCAGACCGAACGCAGTGGCTTGATCTTCTCCGAAGGAGTTCTGGAAACCCTGCCAGATGGATTCGGGTTCCTCCGGGCGCCTGAATACAACTATCTCCCGGGTCCAGACGACATCTATGTGTCACCTTCACAGATCCGTAAATTCGACCTACGGACCGGTGACACCGTTTCGGGGCAGGTACGTCCTCCCAAAGAAGGTGAGCGCTACTTCGCCTTGATCAAGGTGGAGGCGATCAACCTGGAACATCCGGATGTGGCTCGAGAGCGAACCTTTTTCGAGAATCTCACCCCCATCTACCCCGAGGATCAGGCCCAGCTGGAGACGACACAAGAAAACCTTACCGGTCGGGTAATGGATCTACTGACCCCGCTAGGAAAGGGTCAGCGAGGATTGATTGTCTCACCGCCCAGAGCCGGAAAGACGATGATCCTCCAGAGCATCGCCAATTCCCTGGCGGTCAATCACTCCGAAGTCGTTCTCATCGTTCTGTTGATCGACGAACGCCCCGAGGAAGTAACCGACATGCAGCGGTCGGTCCGAGGAGAAGTGATCAGCTCTACCTTCGATGAACCGGCTTCTCGCCACATACAGGTGGCCGAAATGGTGCTTGAGAAAGCCAAGCGGATGGTAGAACACGGAAAGGATGTTGTCATTCTTCTGGATTCAATCACTCGTCTGGCGCGGGCCTACAACTCTGTCGTCCCCCCCTCCGGCAAAGTGCTTTCGGGTGGAGTCGACTCAAATGCGCTGCAGCGGCCCAAGCGTTTCTTCGGGGCAGCACGGAACATCGAAGAGGGTGGAAGTCTGACTATAATGGCTACCGCGCTGATCGATACCGGCAGCAGAATGGATGATGTCATCTTCGAAGAGTTCAAGGGTACCGGCAACATGGAGCTTATTCTCGACCGTAGACTGGTCGATAAGCGCATTTTCCCCTCTATTGATATCAATCGCTCGGGAACCCGCAAAGAGGAACTGCTCATGAGCAAAGACCTGCTGAATCGGGTATGGGTGCTGCGCAAAGTGCTCAATCCGCTTTCCGTTACCGAGTCGATGGAGCTGTTGCTCGAAAAGCTGGGCAAAACCAAGAGCAACGGCGACTTCTTGAAATCCATGTCCGGCGGCGGCTAGTGCAGCGCGCCACAAGTTTTGAACCAGGGTCCTCCCCCACTCGACAACCCCACACTCCTCGCGAAAAATGCAGAAAGGCCTTGACTTGAGAAGTCGCTATTCCGTATCCTGAGAACTGGTAGATTGGGAATGGTAAATAGCAGCTTCCTTGGAAACACTTGGCGCCTCTGGGCAACATAGCGTATCCGAGGACTGTCAATCGCCATTAGGCCAAGATAGAGATCGAAGAAAGGCCGTGGAGATAGTTCTCCACGGCCTTTCTTTTTTTGGAGGCAGGGCTTCCGCAAGAACAACGTCGAAGGTGGTGCCCAGCGGGCCCTTAGGCCGCGAACGATTGAGCGAGTCCGAAAACGTAGTAAGGTCTACGTCGAAGATTTCGCGATTGAGAAGCGGCCGAACATGGGTGAAGATCAGGCACCAGAGATCTGAAGTGTTTTTCACGCGAGCCCTGGATATCAGGTGAAACTCTACTGGAAATCCATCCTGGGCGATCTGCTGACTCCGGCATCGGCCTTCTTGAGCCTCGCTAGGTCGGCGGACCGTGCGTTTCTTCTGGAATCAGTGGAGGGAGGAGAGAGGATCGGGCGCTATTCGTTTATTGGCGTCGACCCTTGCCAGAGCTCCGACGGGAGCTTCGCAGACTTTCGGAATCTTTTCCCACCAGTGCGGGGACCCAGTCCTCCTGAGTTGCCTCCGTTTACGGGAGGGGCCGTGGGTATCTTCGGCTACGACATGGTTCGTGAGATTGAGAGGATACCGCGCCTGGACAAGCCCGTGGATCCGGTCATTCCGGGCCCATCCGTCTTGATGGACTTCTATTCCTCCATCGTAGCCTTCGACCACGTCAGGCATCAGATCATTCTCATTTCCCACGAGAGCCAGGCTCGAGTAGATGAGCTGGAAGAACGGCTGAGGAATACGCCCCTACAGAGCATGAGCACCGGCCTGGCTTCGGTCGATTCGATCCCCGAAGGCTCCTTTCGCTCAAATTTTTCCCCTTCATCCTTCCGTAACGCAGTAGAAACGGCCAAAGAATACATTCGTGCCGGTGATATTTTTCAGGTGGTCCTCTCGCAGCAGTTTCAGACCGATTTTTCGGGATCTCCGTTCGATGTCTACCGAGCTCTGCGTTATATCAATCCCTCGCCCTACATGTTCTACCTGAAAAGGGGCGACCTGCATGTGGCGGGATCCTCGCCTGAGATGTTGGTGCAGGTCCAGGGAAGGGATCTTGAATACCGACCTATCGCCGGGACCCGTCGCAGAGGCCAAAACCTGGAAGAGGAAAAAAAGTTTGAGCAAGAATTGATCCAGGATGAAAAGGAGCGTGCGGAACATTTGATGCTCGTCGATCTGGGACGGAACGACCTGGGACGAGTCAGCGAATACGGATCGGTTCGGGTGGACGATCTGATGTTCGTCGAAAAATACTCCCACGTGATGCACCTGGTGAGCTCGCTCAAGGGACGCCTGAGGGAGGACAAAGATCGCTTTGATACGCTTGGCGCCTGTTTTCCTGCGGGAACGGTCAGCGGAGCTCCCAAAGTTCGCGCCATGGAAATCATCGAAGAGCTGGAACCGACTCCAAGAGGAGTCTATGCCGGTGCCATCGGCTACCTCGACTTCTCAGGAAACCTCGACACCTGTATCGCTATCCGGACCATCGTGATGCGGAATGGCAAGGCCTACCTGCAGGCAGGGGCCGGAATTGTGGCCGACTCGGTCCCCGAACTTGAAGACCAAGAATGCCATAACAAGGCACGGGCGCTGTTCAGGGCCCTCGAGTTCGCCCGAAGACTCGAGGAAGGTGAAGATTCCGGAGTCAGCTCATGAAAGTGCTCATGATCGACAACTACGATAGCTTCACCTACAACCTCGTCCAGTACCTGGGTGAACTTGGGTGTGAGCTCCACGTCCATCGGAACGATCAGATCACTTTGGATGAAGTCCGGCATCTAGAGCCCGATCGGATCGTGATTTCACCTGGCCCCGGCACTCCACAACATGCGGGGATCTCCGTGAACCTCGTACGAGAAATGGCGGATCGACTGCCGGTCCTGGGTGTTTGCCTGGGACACCAGGCGATTGGCGAGGCCTTCGGGGGCAAGGTCGTACGCGCCCCCGAACTGAAGCATGGCAAGACCTCGCCAATCTTCCATGAAGAGGACTCGATTCTGGCAGGGATTCCGAATCCCTTCGAGGCGACTCGCTACCATTCTCTGATCCTCAGCCGCGATCATCTGCCGGATTGCCTGGTGGTAACTGCGTGGACCGAGAACGGCCTCATCATGGCTCTAAGGCACAAAGAACATGCTATCTTTGGAGTCCAGTTTCACCCCGAGTCGATCCTCACCCGGCCTGGCAAGAAAATCTTGAAAAACTTTCTATGTTGCGAGAATACACCGAAAAACTGACTGCGGGCTCGGATCTTTCGGAGGAGGAAGCAGCCTCTTGTCTGGAGCTGATTCTCTCCCCGGAAACACCCGACTCCGAGATCGCTAGCTTCCTGAAAGAGCTCTTCCTGAAAGGGGAGACCTCGGCTGAAATTGCGGGCTTCGCGCGGGTGATGCGGCAGCACGCCGTTTCCCTCGAGAGCAGCCACGATCAGTTCATCGACACCGCTGGAACTGGTGGCGGGGCCGAAACCTTCAACATTTCGACTGCTGCAGCCTTCGTCATCGCGGGAGCAGGTCTGCCTGTGGCCAAGCATGGCAACCGGGCAGCCACTTCGCGCAGCGGCAGCGCGGACGTCTTGACGGCTCTGGGAATGCGAATCGATCCGCCGGCAGCGGTGGCGCAGCGCTGCCTGGATGAGTTGGGAGTCGCGTTTCTATTTGCACCCCTTTTCCATCCTGCGATGAAACGTGTGGTGGGAATCCGCCGTCAATTGACTCACCGCACCATCTTCAATCTGCTGGGCCCCCTGACGAATCCGGCTTCCGCCCCCTATCAGCTGATCGGTGTCTATTCCTCCGAACTAACGGAGAAGCTCGCGAGTGCCCTTGCCAGTCTGGGTTGTCGGCGGGCCTGGGTGGTTCACAGTAGCGACGGGCTCGACGAGCTTTCGACCACGTCCGACAACTGGGTCTCGGAGGTCTCCAGTCAAGAAGTGACCAATTTCCGATTCGACCCAGGAAGGCATGGATTGAAAGCCAGTCCGATCTCCTCTCTGGCGGGGGGAACGCCCGAGGAGAATGCTTCGATCATAAAAGAGATTCTGGAAGGGCGGACTCAGGGTCCCAGGCGCGACGTCGTGGTACTGAACGCGGCCGCAGCGCTACACGTGGCGGGCGAAAGCGATTTCGAAAAGGCGCTGGCACGAGCCGCGGATTCGATCGACTCCGGCGCAGCACAGCACAAGCTGGAAGGCTTGATCGAGGCCTACGATGCTGGATGAGATTCTTCGCAGCAGGAAAGCCGAACTCGCCGAGACTCGGCTTCAAATCCCACTCCAGGATCTGATGGACCAACTTCCAGAGGAGCCCCCGGCTTCCTTCTTTGAGGCGATCACCCAGCCGGGCATTCGGATCATCGCTGAGATCAAGTATCGGAGTCCCAGTCACGGGCCCTTCCACTGCCAGAGTCCTCCCCTAGAGATCGGCCTCGCCTACCAGCAGAATGGGGCGGCGGCCATCTCGGTGCTCACCGAAAAACGCTACTTTGACGGGGACCTGAACTCCCTCGACCTAATCCATCAGCAATCGAGCGACATCCCTTTACTGTGCAAGGACTTCATCTTCGACCCCTACCAGGTCATCGAAGCTCGGGTCCATGGGGCCTCGGCCTATCTTCTCATCGTGGCCTGCCTGTCCCGGTCTGAGCTCCATCAGCTTTTGAGAGAGGGTAGAGAGTACGCCCTGGAGGCGCTCGTCGAAGTCCACGATCCCTTTGAGCTGGAAGTGGCGGTGGAAAGCGGTGCACGCATTATCGGGGTCAACAATCGAAACCTGAAGACTTTCGAGGTAGACCTCGACACCTCTTTCGACATCGCTAGACGACTGGAGGGCGAAGAGGATTTCATTCTGGTATCAGAGTCAGGAATCCGCGAGCCGGGACAGATCCGAGATCTGCAGGACGCCGGTTTCAGTGCCTTTCTGATCGGTTCCTCCCTGATGGACAGCTCCGATCCTGGAGCCGCACTTCGGGCTCTGAACGGCCTGCCGGAACCCGATCCTGAGAGAGACTAGATGATCGTCAAGATTTGCGGCATTACCAACTTCGAAGACGCCCAACACTCACTGGAGTGTGGTGCGAACGCTCTAGGATTCAACTTCTACAAGCCCAGCCCCCGCTACATTGAACCGGGAGAGGCGGACCGCATCATGAGACGACTTCCCCGCCAGATCATGAAGGTAGGCATCGTCGTCGTGGATCACAATGGGAGTGACGATAGCTGGGAGAAGCTTCCCCTGGACACGGTCCAGTTCTACGGCCTTCAAACTCCAGACCAGATCCCCCGGACTCAAATGCGGGTCTGGGTGGCAACCTCTCCTGACTCGATTCGAGAGTTTCCAGACCATCGCGTCCTGCTAGACACCTCCTGGGGCCGGGGACTCAAGGAAGACTGGGAAGCACTGCGGCACCTGGACCGGGGCTTCATTCTTTCGGGAGGGTTGACTCCGGAGAACGTTCAGGAGGCCGTACGCCTGCTGCAGCCCGAGGGTGTTGACGTCTGTTCGGGTGTCGAGAGCTCCCCCGGTGTCAAGGATCCCGGGAAGATAGCACGGTTCATCAGGAACGCCTGGGGCCAACTCCCCCAGAAGATCCCAGCGCAAGGAGAACTGCCATGAGTCAATCAGGAACTCCACAGCAAGAACTTCCCGACCTCAGCGGACACTTCGGGATCTACGGAGGGAAATTCGTACCTGAAACCTTGATGTCTCCCCTGGAGGAGCTGGAGCGCGCCTATCGGGAGGCACAGCAGGATCCCGGCTTCGACAAAGAGTTCGAGGACCTGATGCGGCACTACGTTGGACGCCCCACTCCCCTATCCCATGCGCGCCGTCTTTCCGCTCAAGTTGGCGCCAACATCTACCTGAAACGTGAGGATCTCTGCCACACCGGGGCTCACAAGATCAATAATGCGATGGGGCAGGGTCTGCTCGCCCAACGAATGAAGAAAACACGGATCATCGCAGAAACCGGAGCTGGCCAGCACGGAGTGGCCAGCGCCACTGTCTGTGCCCTCTTGGGACTCGAGTGTGAAGTATACATGGGCACCGAGGATATGAGACGCCAGGCCCTCAATGTCTTTCGGATGGAACTATTGGGGGCCAAGGTCACCCCGGTTGATGCCGGCAGTCGCACCCTCAAGGACGCCATTAACGAGGCCATGAGGGACTGGGTAACCCATGTCGAATCCACCCACTATCTTCTCGGTTCCGTATTGGGCGCTCATCCCTATCCAGTCATGGTTCGCGATTTTCAATCCCGGATTGGCCGCGAAGCTCGCCGGCAGATCCTTGAAGCCGAGGGCAGGCTGCCGGACGTGTTGATTGCCTGCGTCGGAGGCGGCAGCAATTCCATCGGGCTTTTCTACGAGTTCTTGAACGACGCTTCGGTCCGCATGATCGGAGTGGAGGCAGGGGGCCGGAGCCTGGACCTGGGAGAGCATGCCGCTCGTTTCCAGGGTGGAAGCCACGGGGTCCTTCACGGTACCTTCAGCTACCTCTTGCAGGACGACCAGGGCCAGGTCTCGACTACCCACAGTGTCTCGGCGGGCCTGGACTATCCCTCCGTAGGCCCGGAGCATGCCTACTTACGGGATACGGGCCGAGTCAGCTACACCTCAGCGGACGACTCCGAAGCACTGGAAGCCTTCCAGCTCTTGGGTCAGCTGGAAGGAGTGATACCTGCCCTGGAATCGGCTCACGCAGTCGCCGAAGCGGTCAAACACAAAGATTCTGGAGAGCTGATGATTATCAACCTCTCCGGTCGCGGAGACAAAGATGTCGAGACTGTCCGAGATCTTCTCAAAAAATAAAAGGTGTTTCATACCCTTCGTGACGGCGGGCCACCCCGATCTGGACTCGACCCGACAGATCGTACTGCGCCTGGACCAGGCAGGTGCCGACATCATCGAGATCGGAATTCCCTTTTCCGATCCGATCGCCGACGGCCCCATCATTCAGAAGTCGTCCTTTCAGGCCCTCCGGCACACCCATACCTTTTCCGATTACATCGGACTGGTGAGAGACCTTCGCCGCGAGACTGACGCGGGTTTGATCTTCATGACCTACATGAATCCGGTTTGGAAGTACGGCCTGGAGCTCCTTCAGACAGAAGGCTCCGCGGCTGGCCTGGACGGGATCCTGATTTCCGACTTGACTCCGGAGGAACATCTACGCCTTCAGCCTACGCCCTCGAGTTCACTGGATTCCATCTTCCTGGCTGCGCCCACCTCCTCGGATGACCGCTTGCGCAGTATCGCTGCCGTAAGTTCGGGCTTCATCTATCTGGTGGCCCGAACCGGAGTCACCGGGAAGCACTCCGATGTTCAGGCCGCCGGGCCCGAGACGGCCCAGCGCATCCGATCCATCTCACAACTCCCCCTTGCCGTTGGGTTTGGAGTGAAGTCAGCCGATGACGTCCGCAAGATCTGGCAATACGCCGAAGCTGCGGTTGTCGGATCAGCCATAGTCCGGTTCATCGATGAGCACCAGCAGGAGGCCGAACTAGCCTCGAAGGTAGGCCAGTTCGTGACAGATCACTTGATCCCAAAAGACTAGTGCAGTATTCTTGCTTGCTGGGGATTCTGAATATGTTGCTTCGGACCTTCTCACATCGATACTTTTATTGGTGGGACATCATGATCTGCCCACCCGAGTAAGGTAACCGGGGAATCAAGGTCTTAAGGCCGTGGGTAGACAACGGAAGTTGCCCACGGCTTTTTTTATATCACCGACTCTCCGAAAGGACTCTGCCGAAGAGCCTGAATTGATGGACGACTCGACATGGCCGATATAGACCACTGGCGGAAGAAGATAGACGAGATCAATCTGAAACTGCTGGAACTGCTGAACCAGCGGAGCCGATGTGCGATCGAAATTGGGAAAATCAAGCAGCGCCAGAACCTGGAAGTCTACGATCCAAAACGTGAGCAACAGATTATTGAACAGGTCCAAGCTTTGACTCGAGGTTCCCTGACCAAGGAGGCCATCAGACGCCTCTTCGAACGGATTATCGACGAGTCCCGACGAGCAGAGCGGGAGTCGAACAATCATGAATCCGTCCAGAGGCAAGCCGAGAGATCTGAAAGGAGCGAAGAGTAATGGTCATCGTCATGAAACCCGAAGCTAGCGACCAGGAAATCGAGACCGTGATAAAGAGGTTGGTCTCCGAGGGTTTTGACGTGCACCGTTCCACCGGAGTCGAGCACACTGTCCTGGGAGCGGTGGGTGCAAAGATCGTCGATACCCGAAACTACGAAGTCTTGCGAGGAGTCCATAAGGTCCATCGCATTTCCGAACCCTATAAGCTCGCCTCTCGCGCCTTTCGTCCCGAAGGAAGCACCTTCAAGGTAGGAGATGTGGTAGTCGGAGGCGACGAGGTTGTCGTGATTGCCGGACCCTGCACAATTGAGAGCCCAGAGCAGTGCGAAGTGATCGCCGCTCATGTCCGGGCGAATGGAGTCAAGCTGATGCGGGGAGGGGCGTTCAAGCCCCGAACTTCCCCCTACTCTTTCCAGGGACATGCGGAAGAGGGACTCAAGATGATCCGGAAGGCTGCCGATGGAAACCAGCTTCTGGTCGTCTCTGAAGTGATGGAGTCGAGCCAGATTCCACTGGCCGAGAAGTACATCGACGTCATTCAAATCGGGGCCCGCAACATGCAGAATTACCCGCTCCTGCGAGACGTGGGAAAAACGGACATACCGGTTCTGCTCAAGCGAGGCATGAGCGCTACCATAGAGGATCTGCTGCTGGCGGCAGAGTACATCATGGCTGGAGGCAATCATCGAGTGATGCTGTGCGAGCGGGGCATCCGAACTTTCGAAACCGAGACGCGCAACACCCTGGACATCTCCGCGATTCCAGTGGTGCAGAAGCTCAGCCACCTTCCGATCATCGTAGACCCCAGTCATGCCGTGGCGATCCGCAGCCGAGTGGCTCCGTTGGCCCGCGCGGCGGTGGCAGCCGGCGGCAACGGACTATTGATCGAGGTCCACCATGATCCTGACCAGGCCCTCTGCGACGGAGCACAGTCCCTGAACCTGGATCAGTTCACACAGTTGATGGTGGAGCTCCGCTTGATCGCGACTGCCGTAGGAAAAACGATCGCACCGCCGACCTTGGCAAAGGTGGGATAGCCAGAAAGATAGAGGTCAGCGGAGAAGCACGATGCGGTCCCGGGTCACACTGATCTCCTGGACCTCATAGGGCAACTCAAAGGGCTCGCTGATGTCCACGTAGGGAGGCTGACGGCTGCTCAGATACCCGATCACTGAATTGGCGAGCCAGGCAGGAATCGGGATGTTATTGACGCTAGCGCTCTCCAAAGCACATGTCCCTTGTCCCTGCGAGGTGGTGATCTTGCCCACCGCTTTCAGGGTCTGGTTTCCACTCAACATCGCCTTGAAAGCACGAGCGGTGAAGCCCGTCAACTCTACCTCGTCCATGTTTATGAGGGCTGTTCCCTGAAAGCGTCCCGCACCCTGTAGATCGAACTCTACCGTTTGCACTCCCAAACGCTTCTTGCTCTCAATAGCGGCCTCCGCGAACTCGTTCAGGTCGTTCTCCTCAATCACGAAGGTTTCGAGCTTGGTTCCCTGCTTGGGTTCCTTGAGCTTGACCAGCACCTCGTTGACTTTTGAGGCTCCATCCTGGGCCAAAAGGGTCGCGGCGCATAGGCAGAAGACGAGAAGCTTGTACATTGAACTAGATTATAGCCTTCGCGGTGACAGTCTGCGATCAAGTCGCGCTCGCCTGGGCTTGCCACTTCCATAGAGGTGAATCCTGAAGGGATTCCGTCCTCCAGCCCAGGGTTTCCGAACCCTGGGTATCTCGCAACCTTTCTTGCAGCCAACCCTGTAGGGGTTGCGTCGCTTTGGGCAAGCTCGATTCCTCAACAACGGAATCGGAGGACACAACCCTTACAGGGTTGACTCCAGGACCTGTCTTCGCTTTCCCAGGGTTCGGAAACCCTGGGCTGACAGACGCAATCCCGTTGGGATTGACCTCGCTGGTTTCAGGCTCTGGCAGAGAAGGTCGCCCCTACAGCTCGACCCGGTAGTTGGGAGCTTCCTTGGTGACGACCACATCGTGGACGTGAGACTCCCGGAGTGCCAGGTGGCTGATTCGTGAAAAGCTCGTCTTCGACTGAAGTTCCGCGACGTTTTGGACGCCGCAGTAACCCATGCCGGCACGCAGCCCTCCCAACAGGATCGGAATCAGTTGTTCCACACTGCCTTTGTGAGGCACTCGTCCCTCGATCCCTTCGGGCACAATCTTGCTTTCGGGATGATTCGGGTCGTGACCGTATCGGTCTCCGGCGGTGCCCGCCAAAGCCCCCATCGATCCCATCCCGCGGTAGGTCTTGTAGCTGCGGTTCTGGAAGAACACAAGCTCGCCAGGTGATTCGTCGGTTCCGGCGAAGAGGTTGCCGATCATGATACAGTCCGCGCCGGCAGCAATGGCCTTGGTGATGTCCCCCGAGTACTTGATGCCTCCATCCGCAATGACGGGGAGTCCCAGATCTCGTGCCACCTCGGCAACTTGTGAAATTGCCGTGATCTGAGGCATCCCGGCTCCGGTCACTACCCGGGTCGTACAAATGCTCCCGGGGCCCATTCCGACTTTGAGGGCATCGGCGCCGACATCACAGAGCTCCCGAGCCGCATCTCCGGTGGCGATGTTTCCGGCCACCACATCGACCCTTTTGAGCTTCTTCTTCAGCACCGAAACCGCCTCCAGCACACGCTTGCTGTGGGCATGAGCCGTGTCCACCACAATCACGTCGACCCCTGCGCGCTCGAGTTCCATGGCCCTTTCGGAAAAATCACCAGTCGAACCAACCGCAGCACCAACCCTGAGGCGGCCAAAGCCGTCCTTTGCGGCATCCGGGTAGGTAATCATCTTCATGATGTCCTTGACGGTGATGAGACCCTTGAGCCGGTAGTTCTCGTCAACCACCAGGAGCTTCTCGATCCGATGCTCGTGGAGCTGTCTCTTGGCCTCCTCCAGGGAGATCCCTTCCTTGACGGTGACCAGATTCTCCGAAGTCATCAGGTCGGAAACCTTCGAGTCGAGATTGGTCTCGAAACGAAGATCCCGGTTGGTCAGGATTCCAAGCAGCTTCCCCTGTCGGTTGGTAACGGGCACACCCGATATCCGGTATTTATCCATCACATCGATGACGTCCCGGATTCGATCACTGGAGCGAGCGGTCACCGGATCGACGATCATCCCGGACTCGGAACGTTTGACCTTGTCCACCTCCTCTACCTCGGCCTCAATCGACAGGTTGCGGTGGATGATGCCCATACCCCCCTGGCGTGCAATGGCGATGGCGAGACGAGCCTCTGTCACGGTGTCCATGGCGGCTGAAGCGATCGGAACGTTGAGTGGTAGGTTCCGGGAAAATCTGGTTTGAAGCTCAGTCTCCGCCGGCAGCACTTCACTCCGAGCCGGGATGAGCAAAACGTCATCAAAGGTCAAAGCTTCGAGTATCTTCATGGAAGGATTATAACGAGGGCAGAGGCAAGCACCAAGGCACAAGACGCAAACAATTTACAAACCCATGTGATTTGGGACCTGGGGCCCTGGGTCTTGGGCAACGGGCCTCATGCTACAATGAGAAGAACATGTTGAACACCTTGTTGGCCAAGTTCATCGGCTCCCAGAACGAGCGGGAACTCAAGCGTATCGGGCCTCTTGTGGCCCGCATCAACGAGCTTGAGAACCAGTTTTCGGGACAGAGTGATGAGTCACTGAAGGCCAAGACTTCCGAACTGAAATCTCGTCTGGCCGACGGCCAGGAACTCGATGATATCCTGCCCGATGCGTTTGCGCTCGTGCGCGAAGCCTCCAAACGCATTCTCCGGATGCGTCACTATGATGTGCAGTTAGTGGGCGGAGTCATACTTCATCAGGGCAAGATCGCAGAAATGAAGACGGGTGAGGGAAAGACCGTGGTCGCCACCCTGCCCGTCTACCTCAACGCATTGACGGGGCGAGGGGTACACGTCGTCACCGTCAATGACTACCTGGCTCGCCGAGATGCCGAGTGGATGGGCCCGCTCTACCGCTACCTGGGCCTGACCGTTGGGGTAGTTCAGCACGATGTTTCTGATGAGGATCGAAGGGCTGCCTACCGCGCGGAGATCACTTACGGAACCAACAACGAGTACGGCTTCGACTACCTGCGCGACAACATGAAGTACTCGGCCGAGGACTGTGTCCAGCCTCAACACTATTACGCCATCGTGGACGAGGTCGACTCCATCCTGATCGATGAAGCCCGTACACCGTTGATCATCAGTGGTCCGTCGGAGGAGTCCACCGACAAATATTACAAGATCAACAAACTCATCCCAGGCATGGTGCGCGACGAAGACTTCAAGGTCGACGAAAAGGCTCGGACCGTGGTGCTGCAAGAGCCCGGCATCGAGAAGTCAGAAAAACTTCTGGCCGTGGACAATATCTACGACCCGCGGAATATGGATCTGGTCCACCACATCCACCAGGCGCTCAAGGCCCATACGCTGTTCAAACGAGACGTCGACTACGTCGTGAGGGAGGGCCAGGTCGTCATCGTGGATGAGTTCACCGGGCGTCTGATGCCGGGGCGGAGATACTCGGAGGGCCTACATCAGGCTCTGGAGGCCAAGGAGGGCGTGAAGATCGAGCGCGAAAACCAAACCCTCGCGACCATCACCTTCCAGAACTATTTCCAGAATGTACGAGAAGCTGGCAGGAATGACGGGCACAGCCGAAACCGAGGCCGCCGAGTTCGACAAGATCTACAAGCTCCAGGTCTCGGTCATTCCCACCAACAAGACCCTCATCCGTGATGAGTACTCCGATATGATCTACCGAACCGAGCGGGAAAAATTCACCGCGACGGTCGAAGAAATCGAGGAGCTCAACGAGATCGGCCGACCGGTTCTGGTAGGGACAACCTCTATCGATAAATCCGAGCGGCTTGGTGGCCTGCTGAAGCGCAAGGGCGTCAAGCACGTCGTGCTGAACGCCAAGTACCACGAAAAAGAGGCCGAGATTGTCGCTCAGGCGGGCAGGAAAGGAGCGGTCACGATCGCCACCAATATGGCGGGCCGCGGCACCGACATCATCCTGGGTGGAAATCCAGATTTCGATGCCAAAGCCCACCTGCGCAAACAAGGGATGAGTTGGGAGGCAGATCCGGAGGAGTTCGAAAAGGAGCTGGCGAAGCGGACTCCTGACTGGGAACAGGAGCATAAAGAGGTTGTTGAGCTGGGAGGGCTTCACATTATCGGAACCGAGCGCCACGAAGCTCGCCGAATCGACAATCAGCTCAGAGGTCGTGCCGGACGCCAGGGCGACCCTGGATCCAGCCGATTCTACCTTTCGCTGGAAGATGATCTGCTGAGAATCTTCGGATCAGAGCGGATTTCCGGAATGATGCAGTCGCTGGGCATGGAAGAAGGCGTCCCCATCGAATCCAAGCTGATCACCAGACAGATTGAAAGAGCCCAGAAACAGGTGGAAGCGAGAAACTTCGAGATCCGGAAACACCTGCTTGAATATGACGACGTCATGAACAAGCAGCGCGAGGAAATCTATCGCTTTCGAAAAGAGCTGCTGGAAGGTAAAGATCAGAAGCAATACGTCCTGAATCTGAGCGAGGAACTGGTCCAGGAGTTTTTGGACAGCTATGCCAGCGCGGAAGCGGATCCGGACACCTGGGATCCCGAAAATCTGAAGTTGAATCTGCAGCGGGTCTTCGCGGTTGATGTGCCGGCCGATATGGATGACCTGGCACGGCCGGAGCTTGAAGAAAAGCTGCTCGAGACCGTCCGCACGAAGTATGAACAGAAGGAGCAGGACATTGGCGCTGAGACGACGCGTTGGTACGAGCGCATCCTGATGCTCCAGATCATCGACCAGCAGTGGAAAGACCACCTGTTGGCCCTGGATCACCTCAAGGAAGGGATCGGTCTGCGGGGCTACGGCCAACGGGATCCGCTGGTCGAGTACAAACGGGAGTCCTTCGAGCTCTTCGAAGAACTGTGGAACCGCTCGACTGAAGAGATGGTTCGAATGCTCTTCCTGCTACGTCCAATCACCGAAGAAGACGGGAGAGAAACGCTGGGTGCCCGCGCCCGACGCCAGCAGCCCATGAGCTACTCCGGGCCCGAAGATCAAGCGGTCGCACCGCGTCCCCAACAAATGGACAACCGCAGCGCTGCAGCCGTGAAGCCGGTAATCCGGGCTCTGCCCAAAGTCGGACGCAATGACGCCTGCCCCTGTGGCTCAGGGAAGAAATACAAGAAGTGTTGTGGAGCCTAGGCTAGGGGGCAAGGCCCAAGTCCCAAGGACCCAAATCACAAGGTCAGGCCAGACCTAAATCTTCTCCACCGCCATCGCATCCACCTCACAGGCAACAGCTTGCTGAATGAGATCCACGGACACGATGAAGCGGCATCGAGTCTTCTTCTCGGCTAGAAAGCCCGTCAGACCTCGTAGCGGTCCGCGGATGATTCTCACACGATCGCCAGCGGCGACATAGGGATGAGGATCAAAGGGTAGGGTGCTGAAAACCAGGGTCTTGACCGCTTGAACCTGCTCGTCCGGAATGGGGAGAGGCTCACCATTGAACCCGATGATCCGAACGACCGAGGGAAGCTTTAGAATATCGAGCCTGCGTTCTACCAGCGGAAAGCGGGCGAAGAGATAACCCGGAAAGAGGGGAAACTGGACACTCTTGCGACGGTCCTTCCATTGCGAGACGACTTCCCTGAAGGGCAGAAAAGACTCGATCTCGCGCTGCCACAGTTCCTCCGCTACAACCTTCTCGTGCCGCGAGCGGGTGTATATAGCGTACCATCGAGCCTCTGAGCCTGATTCCACGGTCCCTCCTGCCCGCGGAGCGGGCTAGCCTCGCCGAGAGTGCAGATGCAAATATATTCTCAGGGCGGTCTGGGTGCAGGCTCCTCGACTCCAGAGAGACAGAGGGAGAACCCGGTTGACTTGGTCGCTCCGGCGTGATCACCTACGGTTGCCGGTCCACAGGTACGATGAGGGAGCGTGAGTACGACGCATAGTGAGCAGATTCCCGAGTTTTCGGTAGTGGTGCCGGTTCGGGATCTGGCCGACTCTCTAGCCCGCTGCCTCGAGGGACTCGAGCAACAGCGACTTCGGGAACAAATCGAAGTCATTGTTGTAGACGACGGATCCATCGACGGCAGTCTGGACGTGGCTCGCCGCTTTGGAGTGCGTATCATCAGTCAGGAACGCCAGGGCGCCTCGGTCGCTCGCAACCGGGGTGTGATCGAAGCGAGGGGTCGAATCGTATTGTTCCTCGACGCCGATTGCATCCCCAGCCCCGACTGGGTCTACCAACTGACACGACCTCTCCTCGAAGGCTCCGCCAGCGTCACCGTAGGCAAGTACGTCTCTCAGCAGAGGGAATGGGCTGCGCGTTTGATTCAGCTGGAACTCGAAGATCGCTATTCCAGGATGCAAGCGCATACCACGATCGATTTCATCAACACTGGGACGTGCGCGCTCTCCAGGGACCTGCTCCAGGAAAACCCTTTTGACGCAATCTTCGGACGGCTCGAGGATCTCGATCTATCCTTTCGGCTGGCACATCGACGAACGCTGATGGTGTTTGTTCCGGAGGCCGAGGTTCAGCACCAGCATCCTCAAACCCTGTGGCGATACATGAAGAGGAAGTTTCGCTATGCCAGATACGCGCCATTGCTTTACCGCAGGTTTCCGAAGAAGACGCTTTCGGACAGCAGCACGCCGAAAAAGCGGCGACTTCAGCTTGCTCTACTAGGTCTGGCTCTCTTCTCTTTGATCCTCTCCGTCATACGTCCGGTATTCGGAGTGGTTGGCCTGAGTTTGACCGCCGCTTCGGTCGCCTTTTCCTTGCCCTTGGCTACCAGGGCCTTTCGCACCTCGGTCGGGTTCGGGATCGTGGCTCCGCTGCTGATCCTGGCGGGCAATCTGGCGTTCGCAGCCGGGATCGCGTGGGCTCTGGCCACAAACATCGGAAAGATCGTCCCGGCGGCCGACAATTAGCCGAACGACGATCGAAAAGGGCTCCTTCTGTCACCGGAACAGCTGTGTGCTTTAATCTGGGTTATCGTGAGACAATCCCCAGGAAGGTGTGAAATGAAACGGTCCATTCTTTTCAGCTTCATTCTCATTGCTGCCAGCATGGGGCACTCTTCGTCCCCGGCTCTAGGAGAGATCGCCATAGCCGTCGACAGCCCCATGGTCCCACCCAATTGGGCATTGTTGGAGCGCGAGCTGCTGCGCGCCAATACCGAGGCCTGCAAGGAGTTCTTTGCCAAGTACTTCGATTCGAGGGGACACCTGATGTGTGTGGAGCGCTGGGGGGGTGACGACGGGCCTGACGATGCCATCGAGAACTGTAACGACTGGCCGATTCTGCATGCACTGGGCGCTCCCGACGCGGTGTTGAAGATGTACAAAAAAGCCTGGGAGGGACACCTTGAACAGTACACCGAGGCCAAGACGACGCAGGTCCCATTCGCACGAGAGGGCATGTACTACAAGGAATTTCCGGTCATGTTCGACTGGCTGCACAACGGCGAAGGATTGACTGTCTTCAACTTGCAGGGATTGTCCGATCCCGGCAACCCGAATTTCCAGCGGCGTGTCCGACGCTTTGCCGGCTTCTATATGAACGAGGATCCGCAGGCCCCCAACTACGATCCCAAACACAAGATCATCCGCAGCATGTTCAACGGCAGTCGAGGTCCTCTGCTGCGTAAGGCGACCGGACTGGACTGGGCCGGTGACCCCATCGTTGTCAAAGGACGCTTCAAACTGGGACATGGGGAAGAAACCTACGAGCAGATGGTAGCGCACTTCAAAGACTACAACGACATCGTTGGAGACCATCCTCAGAATCTGCTGGCTACTTCTCTGGCTCTCAATGCCTTCATGCTCAGCGGAGAGGCGAAGTACAAAAACTGGCTGCTCGAATACGTGGACGCCTGGCGCGAGCGCATGATCGAAAATAACTACATCATTCCCAGCAACATCGGACTCGACGGGAGGATTGGCGGCGAGACAGAGGGTAAGTGGTATGGAGGCGTTTACGGTTGGGGGTTCACGGTCGTGGTACCCCAGGATGGGACCCTGGCCAATCGCATCACGGTGCACCAGGGTTTCACCGGTTTCATGAATGCCTACCTGCTCACTGGAGACGACAAATACCTGGAGCCCTGGCGTCGGCAGATCGACGCCATCAACGCTCAGGGCAAGCTGATCAAAGGAAAGAAGATGTACCCCCGAATGTACGGCGATGATGGCTGGTACGAGTTCCTGCCTGAAAAATACGACTACAACGCGATGAACATCTACTACCTGTCGATGAAGCCGGGTGATCTGGCTCGAACCTCGAAGCTGCCCTTGGATCAGACAAGCCTCTCCGGCTATCGGGACAACAGTCAGGTCACGCGCGACAACGCCTGGCGTCAGTATCTGGCAGGACAGAATCCCGAATACCCCGAGCAGTCACTACGAACCGACTTCAGCAGGATTCGCTCCCGTGTCGAGGCCATGCGCCAGGATACAACCACCCCCGACACACGGCTGGCGGACGACCCGATGGCCTTCAACCCGGCCAGCGTCAGCTCGCTGATCCATCTGATGCTGGGCGGGCTCCATCCCGCCCACCAGGGATCGGTCCTGTTTTGCCGACTGCGATACTTCGATTGGATGGAACGGCGCGCGGGCATCCCGCAGGATGTGGCAGCGCTGGTAGAGTCGATGACGGATCACAGTGTCGATCTCTATCTCGTGAACACCAACCAACTAGTGAAACGGAAGCTGATCCTGCAAGCCGGCGGATACGCCGAGCACCAGTTCGTTTCCCTGAAGTTGAACGGCCAACGGATCGGAATCGACGCTCCCACGGTAGCGCTGCAGCTGATGCCGGGCTGCGGAGCCCGCCTGGAAATTGAAATGAAGCGGCACGTCAATCAGCCGACGATGATTCTTCCCTGGGATCGCAATTAGGATCCGCTAAGCTGAGACTTCATTTTCAGATTGGAGTGGGAAAAGGACGTAATCCATTGATTTAGAACTGGATAGGCCCTTTCCCAGGCGATTGTCCAAGAAACCGTGGCGGTGGCCTCCGTGCCGCCGTCTTTCGAGCCATAGGCTCGAAGGAAAGAACCCGGCGGCACGGAGGCCACCGCCACGTCCCTCGACTGAAGTTTCGTTCTCGAATGGGGCAGCGAACAGGGTTTGTTCTACGCCGACCTGGAAGGGCCATCCTCACTCCAGCGGAGTCACGGGCAGCGTCGTAAACTGTCCCGGCTCGTCACCCAGCTCCAGTGCAGTGGCCACAATCTCTCCGCCGCTGGCTTGAACGACCAGAGTGCCCACGAAATCATCGGTGTCGGCATCTGGGAACAGCTCATTAATGAACTTGGCGAAGTGTCCGTTCGCCACCAACTCATCGATTGCCGCAGAGGCCACCTCTACCCCTGCCTGGGTGCGCAATCTGAGATCGAGGGCGACCGCATTGTCCCCGCTATTGCGAACCGCGACGCCGGTATTGATTCCACCCAACGCCCGACGAACCGGAGCGATGAAGCCACTCAAGGGTTGGCTCGATCCCACTCCTGCGATTCCGATTCCCGGAATGCTGAACCGGATTACGCCCCCCAGGTCTGAAGTCGCCGTGACCTGCGCAGAGCCCACGACAAGGTCCCCCTCCCCATCGGTCAGAATAGTGACTACTCCGAGAGGCGAAATGGAGAAGTCGACACGATCGGTGATTCCCACAGGCAACACCGCTGCGGACGATGCTGGTTGCGGATTTTCCGTGTCTACGATCCCTACCGGCAGGCCCTGGCCGACCCCATCGGAAAACTCGACCGTCCCCTCGGTCTGCTCGGTTGTCGAGGTATTGGTCAGTACGATCGCAGACGAAAACCCCAACCCATTTCCGAACTGCGCAAACCAGAGATGCCCCTGATCGGGCCTGCTCAGCTCCCAGACGTCCTCCAGAGACCCCGCACCACTTCCACTGAAAATGATCAGTTTGTCTTCTCCGATCAGGGTCGCGGCCATGCCGCTGCGCGGTGATGGGGGATCAGGGATCTCCAGCCGGGTCCACTGCCCACCCCCGAAATCGTAGCGCCAGGTCTCGTTGCTGTTGCCGGCCGCGGTACTCCCTCCAAAAACGATAAAGGACCCGCCACTGTCGACAAAACTAGTGGTGAAGAATCGACCCGACGGGGGAGCGTCAGCGGGGGCCTCGGTCCAGGAGTTGGTGGCAAAATCGAAAACCCAAAGGTCGTTGCGGCGGCTCTGCTCGGTACTCTGACCGCCGAAGATGATCATCTTGCGCGCAGCAAGATCGATGGCTGACGAGAGCAGGCATCGTTTGACCGGACCCACTTCAGGAGCAAGATTTTGCCACGTCTGGGATTCCAGATCGAAGGCCTGGACATCATCGAAACGCCCTTGATCGCTGAAGCCGCCAAACGACACGAGCCGATTGCCGACTGGATCAAAAACAGAGGTAGAGCCGTATCGACCCGGCGGCGAAGAAACAGGGCTCACGTTCTGCCACTGGTTGGAATCCAGATCGAGAGCCCATACGTCATCGAAGAAGGCGCCGCTGCCAGAACCCTGACCTGCCCAGCTGACCATCCGGTGCCCCATGGGATCGTAGATGGCATTGTGGCCCCGTCGGCGGGTCGGTGGCGTGCCTTGAGCGACAAGCTCAACCCAGCTATTCGTATCGAGGTCGAAGGCCCATAGATCATTCAAATAGGTGCTGCCCGTGCGTCCGCCGAAGACAATGACTCGATTCCCGAGGGGGTCGTAGATCGCTGACCCCAATGCCCGCGCGGGAGGAGTAGTCCCAGCCTCGTCCGAGTCACTCAGTTTCTTCCACTGCCAATGCTCCGCGAGAGCTTCATTCGATATGAGCGTCAAGGCAACTAGGACAGTAATCCAAGAAAAAAGCAGCCGCTTGGGATGTTTCATTAGACCTCCGACTGTCTGGTTCAGCGAGAAACCGATTCCCCAAGAATTCGATCTGGCTTATTCTACATGATCTCCCGAAGCCGTAGGGACGATCGGCTGCACCATAAGAGGATGCGAACGACACGTGGCGCGCGGACCCTGCAACCGCTTGGAGCCAATCATGAATGATGTTGTCAGACTACCCCTGGAGTTTGATTCCCGACGCTTGCTCAAGGACTTGGATCAGATTCCGTCCGCACCCTGGACCGCGCATTTCAACCCCGCTGACCACGAGGGTGGTTGGAGCGTGTTGGCGCTGTACTCCCCGACAGGCTCGTCCTCGTTTATCTTGCCGATGCGAAGCGATTCCGTCGATCTCATTGAAACACCCATTCTTTTACAGTGCCCCTACCTGAAAGAAGTAGTGGAGTCCTTCCGATGTCCCAAGCGATCCGTGCGTCTTTTGAGACTTCACAGTCAGGGGACCGTTAAAGAACACACCGATCCCGGGTTGAGCTACGCAGACGGATTGGTTCGGCTCCACATCCCGATTCGGACGAATCCGACCGTAGAGTTCTACGCTAACCAGACCCGAGCCGTCATGAATCCGGGGGAGTGCTGGTACGTGAACTTCGGGCTACCCCACCGCGTGTACAACCCCTCACCCGAGGATCGGGTGAACCTGGTGATCGACTGCGTGTTGAATCCATGGCTGCGTCAGGTATTTGAGAGCATTGGCTTCGCAGACTAGCGGTTGCTCACCCACACCGAGGCTGGATCGAATTGCAGTATTTACGTTCCAGTGGGTAGAGAGGCATGCTTTCGGTTTTCGCATCTGGAAACGAGGTCAATCTCAACGAGAGGGGACGGTCCGCCGCCGCCCTCCGCGGGCTAGAGTCCGTGGGCAACAACATCCTGAATGTTCTCGAAGATCTTTTGCCGGATGGCAAGGAATGCCGGAGCGCTCAGGGATTCGATGGGATTGTAATCGTCGGTAAGAAGAACGCCGCCAAGTTCGGGATCGCTCGGCGCCAGATAATTCCCCTTGACCTCGGCAAAGTAGGCGGCCAGCTCAGGACGAGCCTTGGCCACATTTCGGCGGAACTCCAGGGGTTGACGTGACGCTATGAAGATCAGGTTGGCGAAGGCCTCCCTGGGATCGATTCCTCGGTTCGCCACCAGCACCTGCAGCTCTGGAAACACCTGTCCTAGTGTCCGCTCGATTGAGCGCCTCAGCTCACCCTCTGGACCGTGGGCGTAGCCAATGATGTTGAGGGCAAACACGCCCTCCGGACCCAGCCGGCGGGCGGCAGCCTCGAAGGCTTCCAGTGAGAACAAATGATAGGGATGCTGGTCCCCATTGAAGGCATCGAGAACAATCAAATCGTAGAGGGAATCGCCCGCCTCCAGATAGCGGCGGCCATCCGTGATTTCCACCTTGCCGCTGGGTTGAAATCCGAACCAGCGCCGGGCGATTCGCTCGATCACTGGATCAATCTCCAGAACATCCGTGGAAATTCCATAGTGCTCCTGGTAGCGCCTGACCAGGGTCCCACCTCCTAGCCCGATCAGCAGCGCCTGCCGTGCAGAGGGACGCAGCATCGGCAACAGTTCGAAGGCAAGAATGTAGTCCGAGACGCTCTCCAGGCTTCCCAGTTTGACAGCGGTGTTCATGATGCCGTCGATGAAAAGCGAGCGTCTCTCCAGCTTGGCGAAATCGACGACCTTCACGTCTCCGTAGAATGTATGTTCCCGGGCACGCAGGCTCCCGGCAAGATCGCCAGGCTCGGCCGACGCAGCCCAACCAATCCCGCCCGCCACCAGCGCGGCCAGAAGCAGCACTCCCATCCTGGTCTCGGCCCGGGCACTGCGCAGGGATGCTATCGCCAGCACACACAGAACCAGGGCCAAGCCAGCCAATAGTTTCCCGGTGGAGACCTTGGGAATCAGATAGAAACCGGTCAGGAGAGCTCCACAAACACTCCCCGCGGTAGAGATAGCCGTGATGGCTCCCACTTCCCGCCCCAGATGTCCGAGCTGCTTTGTCCGCAGACGGATACACAGGGGCCCCACACAGCCCAGCAGAAAGAGCGGAGGTCCGAACAAGACGCTGGCCCCAAGCAGGGCTCCCCCTTGTACCCCGAAGTTCACCGCCATCGATAGGATCCACTGGGTGAAGGCAGGCAGCAGAAAAAGCCACAGCGAAGACAATGCCAGGACCGAGCCCAGGGTGCGGAGTGGACGGGGTCGATCGGCGTACACCCCTCCGACAGCGTATCCTCCAGCCAGTGACGCCAAGGTGACCGTGATTAGAGAGGACCAGACATAGATGGTCGACCCAAAGAAGGGCGCAATGATCCGGGTGCCCAGGATCTCGAGGATCAGAACAGCGCCACCGGTAAGGAAGACCAGAGGAAAGTGGGTCATAGCACCTCTCGCAGAAAGCCAACTCGCGGCCACGGACGCTTATACCGCGAAGAGACCGACAGATGCCAGTCTGCGAGGGGCCCTCGGGAACGACAACACCTTGGAACCGGAAGCAGCGTCTCCTTGAAATAGCTGAAATCCCCGTGTGTTTCCAGTAGAATTCGGCAATTGGGCCTGAGTCAGCAAGAAGGGGCCTCTGTCATAGGAATTCTCCAGAGGTACTTCCCCTCGAGGGAAAGAAGCTCGCGAGGCTAGGGATAATGCTGGAAACGATCGATCTCGACCGCACCCTGGGCAAGGAACAATACGCGGAACACTACCCCAAACTGTCTGGAGAGCTGAGAACTCTCCAACGCCGGTGCCACGAGAAACAGATTCCCGTCATCATCCTGTTTGAAGGCTGGGATATGTCGGGAAAGGGAGAAACCATCAACAGGGTGGTGAAGCGACTGGATCCGAGGGGTTTCCGGATTCATAGCACCTTTGAGCCTACCGAGCCGGAAAAGCTGTTCCCCCTCCTGCACCACTTCTGGCTTCGCCTCCCCGAGGACGGCGACATCGTGATCTTCGATCGCTCCTGGTACCGGAGGATCCTTTCGGCACGAGCCAAGAAGCTGGTGTCGGAACGAGAGCTGTTCCAGACCTATGAGGAAATCAGACAGTTCGAGAGACAGCTGGTCGACCACGGAACCGTGTTCCTCAAGTTCTGGCTCCATCTTGGCAAGAAGGAGCAAGCCCGCCGCCTCAAGAAGACGGCTGGAGACAAGTATGAACGCTGGCGTGTCGGACACCTCAAAGGCAGTCGGAAGCAGCAGTACAAACACTACGCTGACGGGTTCGAGGAGGTTTTCGAGCGAACTAGCACCCATTACGCTCCCTGGAACATCGTCCCAGCTACTGACAAGCGATACTGCGTGATCGAGGTCCTGGAAACGATCTGCGACAACCTGGCCGGATCGGTCCGGTCGAACCGCGGAAGAAAGAAGGCAGTCGCGCCCCAGGTGGAAACAGCGGAGCGTTCCCGAGTGTTGGACGAAAAGCCCGTGGTGTTGAAGAAAGTAGACATGGCACGGGAAGTGAGCAAAGAGCAGTACCTGCTGGAGCTGAAAGAGCAGCAGCTTAGGATCCGTGAGAACGAATTCGAGATCTTCAGGCGCCGTATTCCGGTTGTGGTCGCGTACGAAGGCTGGGACGCATCCGGTAAGGGCGGCAACATCAAGCGCGTTACCGAGTCCCTCGATCCTCGTGGCTATTCGGTAGTTTCCATTGCGGCGCCCAGAGGCGAGGAAAAGAACCATCACTACCTCTGGCGATTCTGGAAAGACATTCCCAAGGCGGGCCATCTGGCAATCTTCGACCGCTCCTGGTATGGACGCGTTCTGGTCGAACGGGTCGAGAGCCTGACCCCGACCAGAACCTGGAAGCGTGCCTACCAGGAGATCAAGGAATTCGAGTCTCAGCTGGCGAACTTCGGAACCGTCATCATCAAGTTCTGGATCCACATCACACCCGAGGAACAACTGGCTCGATTCAAAGAGCGCAAACGAGACAAGTTCAAACGCTTCAAGTTGACCGACGAAGATTGGAGGAATCGAGAAAAGTGGCCTGCCTACGAACGCGCCGTGTCCGATATGCTGCTGAAGACAAGTACCACCTACGCACCCTGGACCGTCATCGAAGGTAACTGTAAGTACTTTGCGCGAGTCAAGACCCTCAAGACGATCAACGAGGCTATCGAGAACCGGCTCAAGAGAGTCGAAAAAAAGAGCAAACACCGAACACGTCATTGATATAGACTGACCCCAATGGGGTCTGCCTGGGTTTTCAGGCAGCCGCCCCCCTGTGAGGAGGATGAGGTGATGCCGGTCGAATCTCCGTCAGCAGAGCTCCTGCTGGATATGTACCGCCGCATGTGGCGCATTCGTCTGTTTGAAGAGCAGGCGGAGTACCAATCGGGCCAGGGAAAGGTCATGGGTGCCTTGCACACCTATATCGGCCAGGAAGCGGTGGGAGTGGGGGTATGCTCCCATCTCAACGACGAGGACTACATCACCAGCACTCACCGCGGTCATGGACACTGCATCTCCAAAGGTGCCGACGTCAAGCGGATGATGGCCGAGCTCTTCGGCCGCATCACCGGCTATTGCAAGGGTAAGGGCGGCTCCATGCACATTGCCGACTTTGCCGTCGGAATGCTGGGAGCCAACGGCATTGTGGCGGGTGGTTTCGGCCTGGCTACCGGAGCCGGGCTCGCGGCTCAGATGCGCGCCAGGGGACAAGTGGCTGTCTGCTTCTTCGGTGATGGAGCTGTCAATCGCGGCCCCTTCCACGAGAACATCAACCTGGGGGCGGTTTGGAGGCTCCCAGTCATCTACGTTTGTGAGAATAATCAATACGCCCAATGGACCCGGCAGGAAGAGATCACGTTGGTCACCGATGTCGCCTCAATGTCGTCTGCCTACGGCATCCCTGGATTCCAGATCGATGGCATGGACGTGCTGGCGGTGTACGAAGGCGCCGGGGAGGCCATCGCGAGAGCCCGACGGGGAGAAGGACCAACCCTCCTGGAGTGCAAGACGTATCGATTTCACGGTCACAACTTCGGTGATCCTCAGCAATATCGTACCCGGGAGGAGATCACCGATTGGTCGGAGGGCCGTGACCCAATCGTCACCCTGGAGAACCATCTGAAGAAACAGGGGATCCTTACAGCGGAAGAATCCGAAACAATCCAGCAAAAGGTGGCCGAGGACATCCAAGCGGCAGTGACCTTCGCCGAGGAAAGTCCCTACCCCGGTCCCGAGGAACTCTATAAGGACGTCTACTCGTACGAGATCTCCTGACAGGCTGTGGTTTTTTGCGGCACTGGTTAAGTACCCGAGAGGTGGATGAATGCCAAAAATAAGGATGAATGAAGCAATTCGCGACGCGCTGCACGAGGAGATGGCCCGGGACGAGACCATCTTCATCCTGGGAGAAGACATCATTGCTCACGGAGGACCCTACGCCGTGACCCGGGGGATCGCAGAGCGCTTTCCCGACCGCATTCGTCAAACGCCGATCTCAGAGGCGGGAATCGTGGGCACAGCCCTGGGCTCCGCACTCTGCGGGATGCGGCCCGTGGCCGAAATAATGTACGTCGACTTCGTCACTTGCGCTATGGATGAAGTCGTCAACCAGATGGCAAAAGTACGCTACATGTTCGGCGGCCAGACCGATGTGCCGGTCGTGCTTCGACTCCCTTCCGGCTCGGCGCGCCTGATCGCGGCCCAGCATTCGCAGAGCCTCGAGGCCTGGTTCATGCATGTCCCTGGTCTGCAGGTCGCGGTACCGTCGACACCCTACGACGCCAAGGGTCTCATGAAGTCAGCCTTGCGCGGGCGGGATCCGGTGATGTTCATTGAATACAAACGGATCTACGCCCAGGAGGGGGAGGTTCCGGAGGAGGACTACACCATCCCCTTCGGTCAGGCAGACGTCAAACGTGAGGGGAGCGACGTGACTATCATCGCCTCCGGTCCCATGGTAGGGAAGGCTCTGGAAGCGGCCGACAGCCTGTCCCAGGAGGGCATTGAGGCCGAAATCGTAGACCCTCGTACTCTGGTACCGCTCGACAAGGAAACGATCTTCGCCTCAGTGGAAAAGACCAACCGGGTGATCGTCACCGACGAAGAGGTCAAACGAGGCGGATCCGGTGCGGAGCTCGCCTCTTTGATCGCCGAGGAATGCTTCGATGCCCTCGATGCGCCGGTAAAGCGAGTGGCAGCCGCCAACGTTCCAATGCCCTTCAGCCCAGAATTGGAAAAGCTGGTTCTGCCGAATCCGGATAGTCTAATCGCTGCAGTTCGTGAATTAGGTCTATAGGTTCCGGCAACACCGCAACAGAATCACAAGAAAGCTGAGATCGCGCCATGGCCGTTAAATTCGGGATGCCCAGCCTCGGACACACGATGGAAAAGGGCAGAATCATCGAATGGCTGAAGCAGGAAGGAGACCCGCTGACCAAGGGAGAACCCCTACTCGTGGTGGAAACGGACAAGGTCACTACAGAAGTGGAAGCGCCCCTGGATAGCGTACTGCTCAGGGTCCTGGCGGCAGCAGATGAGGAACGGCCAATCGGGGCGACACTGGCACTCCTCTCAGCCCCTGGGGAAGCCCTGGATGAGAGCGAGATCGAGCTTTTGCTCGCAGCTGAAACTGAGATTCCTGAGACTGTGACGCCTGAGGCGGCACCTTCCTCCATCGATCGATCACGAGAAACCCGCAGTTCGGGGGAGCGGCTCAAGATTTCACCGGTGGCGCGAAAGATGGCCTCAGAACTCGGCGTCGATCCGGCTACGGTGACGGGTACCGGACCCCGTGGGCGAATCACCAAAGAGGACATTCTCGGCGCGGCTTCGGCGACTCGGCCTTCCCCCTCGGCTGCGTCGGGTATTCCCCTGACGGGTATCCGGGGCCGAGTGGCCGAGCGGATGCTCCAGAGCTGGAACACCATTCCCCAGGTGACGCTGACGATGCAGGTGGATATGAGCGCCACCGTCGACTTCCGCGAGTCGATGTTGGAAGAATGGCGGCAGCAATACCAGCAGCGGATCTCCCTCAACCATCTGATTACCCGGGCTGTGGCAGTGGCACTGACGCGTCATCCACGACTCAACGCTACCCTGGTCGACGGGTTCGTGAACCTGCACGACACGGTCAACGTCGGCGTAGCGGTGAACCTCGACGAGGGCCTCGTGGTTCCTGTGATCCGCGACGCCGCCCAAAAAGACCTCGGTCAAATCGCCAGCGAAAGTCTAGAGCTGGCTGACAGGGCTCGCTCCGACAGGCTTCAACTGGATGATGTGGCCGATGCCACCTTTACGATCACCAACCTGGGGAGCACGGGTATCGACCTCTTCACACCGATCATCAGTCCGCCGCAGGTAGCAATCCTGGGTGTGGGCAGAATCCAGCCACGGCCCTTTGTCGTTGGAGAAGAGCTCGCAGTCCGTTCCACGGCCCACCTCTGCCTGGTTTTCGATCACCGCGCCCTGGACGGTGTCCCCGCGGGCAAGTTTCTGCAAGAGCTGCAAGGCCTTTTTGCGACGCCTGGGGACTACGCTGGCTGATCTGAAACTTCATTTGGTTAGGAGATCATGCAAGAGCTGCCAATGGCAGAGCCGTGACTGCGAAGGAGCGGTCCCGGCATAAGGATGCCGGAAACAACAGACCAAACGGACGGTGGCCCATTGGATCCCCTTTACCGCATGTCCCGATCGGTGATCGGGACCGCTCCTTTGCAGTCACGGCTCTGTCAGAAACGGTAGCGACACTCACAGCAGACGTAACCGAAGTTTCTTTTCTCGAATGGGGCAGCGCAGCAGGGGCGGGACTAAGCTGAAACTTCATTGGGTAGGAGATCATCCAAGAGTCGCCAATGACAGAGCCGTGACTGCAAAGGAGCGGTCCCGGCATACGGATGCCGGAAACAACCGACCAAACAGACGGTGGCCGATTGCATCTCCTTTTTTATGGCATGTCCCGATCGGTGATCGGGACCGCTCCTTTGCAGTCACGGCTCTGTCATTGGCGGTAGCGACAATCACGGCAGACGTAACCGAAGTTTCGTTCTCGAATGGGGCAGCACCGCTGGGGGGCCACTGATCTGAAACTTGAAGTCCCGCTTTCAGGAAGGAACTTCTGTAAAAACAAGGTTAACCAGGATTTCCTTCGGAGTTCGCTTGTTCGATATTCTGCGGTTCAGCATTTCCACCGGTTGCCTCCTCCAGAGCAGGAAAAAGGCTAAATCACAAACCGCAGAACACCGAACATGCGAATGTCGAAGTGTCTTGCTGGTAGCTACGGCAGCGTCCAGGGAGAAGAGACGTTCAGACGTTCAGGCGATTACTTCGCTTTCATCGAGCAAGATAGCCGCCGTCCACCCTCAGACTATGGCCAGTGACCATCGCCGAGGCGGAGCTGGCCAGATAGAGCATGGCGCCGGCCAGGTCCGCAACCTCTGCGACCCGACCCAGCGGAGTCAGGCTCTCGATGGTGGCGCGCATCTTGGGGTCGTTGAGCACCGTCGCTGCCAGACGGGTATTGACATAGGTCGGAGCGATATCGTTGACTCGTACTCCCTGTGGACCCCACTCTGCTGCTAGCGCCCTCGTATAACTGATCACCGCTCCCTTGCCGGCGTGGTAGGCCGGATTGGGATGAATACCACCGCCGCTGTGACCCAGGATCGAGGAGACGTTGATGATGCTGCCGCTTCCCTGCTGCAGCATCTGCTTTCCAGCTTCTCGACAGCACAAGAAGGTACTGGTCAGATTACGGGTCACGATCTCGTTCCAGTCGTCCAGCTCCATCTCCACCGCCGGCACCTGCTTGCCTCCGCCGGCGCAATTGACCAGGACATCCAGCCGTCCCTGTTCGGCTACCACGGCGCCAAAGGCGGTAACCACCGCCGCCTCGTCGGTGACGTCCAGATACCTGGCCATCACCCTTCCTCCAAGGTCGGTGATCTCCTGCACGACGCTGTCTGCGGCGGCGGCATCGATGTCCATGACGACTACCAGCGCACCCGATTGCGCCAGCACGTGAGATGTCATTCGGCCGATTCCGTTACCCCCTCCGGCAATCACCGCGACCTGGCCATCGAGACGGAAGAGTTTATCCACACTGGGGACGCCAGTAGGCTTGGTACTCATTGAGCAACTCCTGGGAAAGTACCCGATGATTATGGTTGAAGGAACTCCGGATTGCCATTGGATCCACTCGCCTGCATTGATCCGGACCCGCACCCGGAGTACAATTCGTCACCAGACGGGGGTTTTTCAGTCTTCCTCAACCAGAAATATTCGCTGGGAGCGACCATGAGCAAGAAGCTCTTGCAATTCAGCGCGGTAGGGCTGGCGGCCCTCATCTTGCTATCCTTTCAGGGACGACTACCATGGGGTAGCACCGAAGCATCACCTCCTGCCCCGGGGGCGCCGTTCGATCCTTCCCAACAGCCCCTTGTCCTGAAACTGACGCTGGGGCTCAACGATCCTGAACCTCGAGACTGGAACGGAGTGGCCCACCTGAATCGGGGCAACTTTCTCAAGATCCAGGGCTGGAACTTCGACGAGGAGGCCTCGGAGGAGGTGCAGGAGCTCAAGATCGCCTGGAGGGTCCGAAGCAAGAGAGCTCAGCTCGATACCTCCTGGACTTCAAAGGGCAGGGGCAGAGCCCCATACGGGTTCAGTCAAACCCGGCCCATCGGGGTCTGGCTTCAGATCGAAGCTCCCCGGGATGCCCGCCTGGATGTCAACACGGTGCAGGGAGACTTCCAGGTCCCGCTGCAGGATATCCCCTCGGAGGGACCCGTGTTCTTTCTGGACGGAAAAGCCAGGGTGGAACGGTCCGTCATCGCCCTGCCGCTCTCCCAGAAGACTTCCCAGGAGGATTATCCAACGCTGGCTGCGGGGCCGGACGGACGACTCTACTCGGCCTGGATCGCCTACCAGGACGGCCGAGACACACTCTTCTACAGCCTGCTCGGCAGCAAGGGCTGGGAAGAAGCCATTCGGATCAGCGGCAGTAGCCCTCGAGACATCTACGGATCGGCCGTGCTGCTACCCAAGGGCGAGGAACTCTGGGTGCTCTACACGCTTCTGGCAGAGGATCACTTCGATCTCTGGGCCCGCCGCCTGCTCCCCTCCGAGGGAGATGCCGTACGCCTGACCAGTGATCCCGGCAACGACATCAATCCGGTAGCTGCCGTCAACTCGAAGGGTCGGGCCTGGGTAGCGTGGCAGGGACTCAGGAATCAGAATTCGGACATCTATGCCCGGGATCTCTCCCGCCTGCCTCAGATCGGCCCGGAGCTCCGGGTCAGCAGCCATGCTGGAACCGATTGGCATCCCACCCTGGCAGTAGATTCCTCGGGCAGTGCCGCCCTGGCCTGGGACAGCTACCGCAACGGGGATTATGACATCTACTCGCGGCGCATCGATGTCCAGGGACAGTTGGGCCCGCTACAGCCTGTGAGCGCCACTCGACTCTACGAAGCCAATGCCTCCGCGGTCTTCGACCAGCAGGATCGGCTCTGGATCGCCTGGGAAGAGTCGGGTCCCAACTGGGGCAAGGACACTGCCAAGGAGAGCAGCAACGAGGGCACCCGCCTGCACACCGATCGGAAGATCAGGCTCCGCTGCTGGAAGGACGGCAGTTGGCACCGACTCCGACAGGACCTGCAGCCCGCGTTCCTGCGCCTGCCTTTGAATTTCCAGGAGCAGCCCCGCCTGGTGGTCGACCGGCCAGGCAATCTGTGGATCGTCTTCCGCCAATGGCTCAGTCGCGGCTCCCCGGACGAGGTCTGGAACCTGTACGCCCTCCGGTACGACGGGAAAGGTTGGTCTGAGCCCCTCCAGATTCCGTTTAGCGACGGGCGTCTGACGCAGGAATCTCCGGCGATCGCACTTCCCGACGGCAGCGTCTGGGTCGCCTACGCGACCGACTACCGGGGAGCAGGCAATCGCCTCATGGGCGAATGGGATCTGAAGTCAGCCAGACTCAGCGCAGGGCCCGGGGCGGCAGGGCCGCCGGATCTCCAAGCGGCAGATCCTCCGCACCCCGAAACCGAGTATCGAGCGACACCCAACAAGAACTACGAGACTCGCGTGGGAGGGAAGACCTACCGTCTCTACTACGGCGATCTGCACCGGCACACCGACATCGTGGGACACGGCAAGACCGATCCCTCCATCTCGGGCCAGTACCGCTATGCCCTGGATGCCGCCGAGCTCGACTTCATGGCCACCACCGACCATAACCAGACCTACAACATGACGGCCAAGGGCGAGCTCAAGGAGGGGAAGCTCGACGCGCTCGACGAATACGGCTGGTGGAGGACCCAGAAGGTGGCCGACATGTATCTGTTCCCGGGCCGCTTCGTCTCGCTCTATGGCTACGAGCGCAGCATGGAAGATCCCGGTGGACACCGGAACCTGATCTGGCCGGAGCGCAGGGGAGAGCTGATTCCGGGTGATATGGGGATCCTCTCAGAAAACATCCCGCTGGGACTCTGGGAGCGGCTGAAGCTGACGGACGGGATCTCGATTCCCCACAGTCCGCTGGGACCGCGGGTCAGTTGGAAATGGCACGACCCCATCAGCCAGCCGGTGGTGGAGATGTACCAGGGCTACCGGCGCTCCTACGAATATGCCAACGCCACCCCCGACGAGAGCCGGGGCCACCTGGACAACCGCACCGAAGGACCCTATTTTCTCTGGGACGCCCTGGCTCGAGGACACCGGATCGGGGTCATAGCCAGCTCCGATCACGAGTCGACACACATGTCCTACGCCGGCGTCTGGGCGACGGAATTCACCCGGGATGGGATTTTCGAAGGCCTGCAGCAGAGGCGCACGCTGGCCTCCACCGACAACATGGTCATCGACTTCCGAATCGGGGAGACCTTCATGGGCGGAGAGACCAGCGTTTCGGCTCCTCCCAAGCTGGAGATCAAGGCCTTCGGCACTGCTCCCATTCGACAGATCGACATCGTCAAAGACAACACCTTCGCCTTTTCTACCAGCCCCCACAAGACCCAGGCAGAAGTCACCTACGTCGACCAGAACTCGCATCATGGAACCAGCTATTACTACGTCCGGGTGATCCAAGAGGACGGAATGATGGCATGGTCGTCTGCGATCTGGGTCACGAGGCGCTAAGACAACAGAGCCGCAAACGACTTGAATCGTTAGCAATATGAGGCCAGGCTCCGAGGAGAGAACCGGACAACAGCAAAATCTCTGCCAACCCCGACAGAGTCTCTTTCCCGAACGGGCATGGCTGCCGGAGCCCAGGAGGGAACGTGACGCGGCTTCGGTCTCCAGGCCGAAGATTACTCTTATGCCGAGCCGCTGGCTCGGCCCACGGCGGCCTGGAGACCGCCGCCACGGGAGGGCTGGCAGATTGTCTGGTGAGGCGCTGTTGTCGTATAATTCTCAAGGTCTCAACAAACGAAGCAAAGGATCAGAATACCAACGTCCAAGCACCCAACCTCCCATCATGAAAAGACACGCCCAAGTCATAATCCTTTTACTGGTAGCCATCCCTCTCGCCCTGTCGGGCTTTGCCTCGACGCCTGAGGCCAACCCGAACCCCACGTCGTCCGAAATAGAGGACTCGGAAAAGCAGGATAAGAAGGATCCTGATTCAAAGGAATGCGCCAACACCCTGCGTTGGAGCACGGCGAGCGAGCAACAAAACTTCGCCTACGATGTCTATCGCGGCGAGCAGGAAGAAGGGCCCTTTGCTCGCATCACCTCCAAGCCGATTCCCGGTGCCGGGACCACGGACGACACCAGCCGGTACAAGTACACGGACGACACCGTTGTGCCGGGAATCCAATACTACTACTACGTCGAGAGCATCTCGATGAGCGGAGCGCGGGAGCGATTTACTCCGGTCATAAAGGCCCGCATCAAGTGTGCCGCCGCCGAGTGAAGGCCCCCCCTTGGCAGAAGACACCATGACAGAGAGAATCGCATTGAGCCTGTTCGCGGACCACGTGGGCGAGCAGTTCCGGATCGTGCTGGATCAGGAAAACAGCCTGGAGGTGGAACTGATCGAGGCCAAGGCGCTGAAGTCCCATGTCACCGAAGACGATCCCGAATACATCCGCCGCGACCCTTTCTGCCTCCTCTTCCGCGGCCCCAAGGATTGCTATCTACCACAGCGAATGTATGCGGTGGAACATCCCACCGCAGGGACGGTTGAGATGTTCCTCGTCCCGGTTATGCCGGATCGCCACGGCTCGCGCTTCGAGGCCATTTTCAACTAGCCGCGTTTGCAGGCCTCCACTCCGGCAAGTGCCGAAACCTCTTCTCCCCGATCTTGACGAATCCTAGGCGCTCGTACAGACGCCGGTCAGGTTTCTTCATCCTCGCATTCTGAGAAGGGGACAGAGTGTTCTTCCTGTAGCCGAGTGTTCTTCCTGTAGCCTCGTCGATCCCAGGTGTCAGGAGCTGATTCCCAATCCGGCTCATGAAGGCAAGTGGATCTCGGACCTGTTTGCCCTGGGTGGTTGATTGCTCTGGTTCACCGACCCTGCCCCCGGGGCACGAAGATCACTGGCAGTCCTGGCAGAGATGGGACCGGCATTTCAACTTGGCAACAATCCCTAATTGCCAGCTGCGCACAATCCTTCAATCTGGGAAGGACTTCTCCGAGGTGACGCCCCTTTTCTTCGCAGCAGCTTCCTCAACTGGGACGTTACCTGTTATGGAAGAAGTGCAACAACTTTGTTACTGTGGAGGAAACAAGAGTGGGAAGAACCATGGAAAGAGTCAGAATTCAGAACTACGTTGACATCTTCGACGTGTCCAGGGGCCAGCTTGAGGAAGGGGAGGTCCGGACAGCCGAGGTCGAGGCCGTCGTCGACACGGGAGCCACCTACCTCTGCTTGCCGCCCTCGGTAATTCACGAACTGGGACTCCTGCACTCCCGCTCCCGCCCTGTCCAGACCGCCAATGGGATCGTGGAGCGGCGCATTTTCAACGGCGCCGAGATCACGATCAAGGGCCGGACCGAGCAACTGTCGGTCATGGAGAACGATGAGACGACCCCGGCCCTGATCGGCTACGTGGTGCTGGAAGTCCTCGATTTCGTCGTCGATCCCAGGTCCCAGGAACTCATTCCCAATCCGGCTCACGAAGGGAAGTGGATGTCGGATCTGTTTGCCCTGGTCTAACTCATCTTTCCCTGACCTGACTGGCTGCCAAGAGCCTGGGATTCGGCTCCGGTCTCTGATGCGATTCAACTCTCAGTCCTCTTGAAATAGGACCTTAAATTGGTCTAACATATGGTCATGTTCACACTGCCCTTATCCCAGGCTAAGGCTAAGCTGACGAAACTCCTTACCGAGGTTGAAGAACTTGGGGAAAGATTCGTGATCACCCGATCAGGACGGCCGGTAGGAGTTCTCCTAGCTCACGAAGAGTATCAGGGACTTCTGGAGACCCTTGAAATCCTCGCCGACAAAGAGCTTCCTCAGGCTATCGAGCGAGGTTTGAAAGATGTCGAAGAGGACAAGCTCGTGAGCCATGAGGAGATCTGGGATGGCGTGGACAGTCCGCTACGCGGCTAGTGCCGCCCGAAGCATCCGCCACCTCGATCCTCAAGTCCGGCGCAGAGTTCGTGCCGCCGTAGAGACTCTTGCCGAGGAGCCGGAACGAGGAAAGCTCTTGCAGCTGAGCCTCAGAGGCCTGCGCTCCTGGAGGACGGGAGACTATCGGATCGTCTACAGAATCATCCAGGAACGAATCGAGATCATCGTAATCGCATTGGGCCACCGAAGAGACGTCTACGAACGTATTCGCAGACAACTGCCGTGAGAGACACCAGTGCCACTGAGAAAGGGACAGAGTGTTCTTCCTGCAGGGTCTTCCTGTTTTGCGCCCACCAGAAATCGCCCTCGTGTTCTGGCGACAGACTGGGTCTCGCAAGCCCGCAGTGACGTCCATTCCTTTCGCAACTTCCCCGACTCGAACGTTATGGAAGAAGTGCAACAACTTTGTTACTGTGGAGGGAATACGAGTGGGAAGAATCATGGAAAAAGTCAGAATCCAGAATTACGGAGACATCTTCGAGGTGTCCAAGGGCCAAATCGATGAGGGACAGATACGGACCACTGAGGTCGAAGCTGTCGTCGATACGGGAGCAACCTACCTTTGCCTACCCCCCTCGGTTATTCGCGAACTGGGACTTCTTTACGGGTCATCCGGTAAATGGGGAGGTGGAACGTGGTTCGGCGCTTTCCGGATCCCAAATCTGGTTCCCCGTTCGCTTGTCAATATAGTCGGCTGCAGTAGCAGGGGCCGTGGGAACTGTGGAAAACTCCGAGCGATATCGAACTGGGCCAGCAAGCCCGTGATACGGAGTTTTCCAAGCGCTGTGCGAACGGTGGAAAAACAACTGCGAGCACTTGCCAGTTCTCCTCCAGAACTACTTGTTTTTCCACGGTTTGCATAGTGCGGCAGTTTCCGCGGCCTGCCTTTGACTGGCGGCACCTCCCCATTTACCGGATGAACCTTCTTTACTCCCATTCGCGACCTGTCCAGACTGCCAATGGGATCGTGGAGCGGCGAATCTTCCGCGGCGCCGAGATCACGATCAAGGGCCGGACCGAGCAATTGTCGGTGATGGAGAACGATGAGACAACACCGGCCTTGATCGGCTACGTCGTGCTGGAAGTCCTCGATTTCGTCGTCGATCCCAGGTCCCAGGAACTCATTCCCAATCCGGCTCACGAAGGAAAGTGGATGTCGGATCTGTACGCTCTGGTCTAACGACATTTCCCCATACCTGGCTTGACTAGTCGGACTATGCGCTAGAGTCTCAATCCCGTGAAGGATCTTTATTCCACCTACGAGGCCAAAGCCAAGCTGAGCGAGATTCTCCGCCAGGTTCGCTCAGGGAGACGATCCGGATCTCGCATCGTGGAGAGCCGATTGCGGAGATTCGCCCCATCCACGGGAGCCCGGCGGGCTGGGAAGGACGGGTCCGAGAGCTGACGGATCGCGGAGTGCTGGTGCGGAGCGAGCGCTCCAAAGCCGAGCTGGCTCCTGTCCAACGAAAGCCCGGAGCGCTAAAACGATTTGGGTGCGGCTCTTTTAGAGCGAACCATTATCCTTTATTGACAATAGGTTAGCCGGGTCCGAATCGTAGCGAGTGGCGCTTTTGGGCGAGATAAGGCTTGGCGAAGGGCATAAGTCGGCTAAAACGCGTCGGATTGCGGTGCGCTCGGATAGCCGCCGGGCCGGGCCTGAGACTCTGCCCGCTGTGAGTCGGTGGAATCCCGGTGCGATGAAAAATTGAAAGAGGGAAAAAAGCACTGGACATTTGTGCGTCGGTTTGCTAGCGTAGGTTTGTGGCAGAGGGTGTGGAGAGCAAAGCGCCGCGATTCCTAGGTCATGAGGTGGGCAAAGCGGAGCAGGCCCTGATCCGGGAGATCGTGGGGACGTGTGGGGGTCTGAGCCGGATGGAACTGGCCGCCACCGTGTGCGAGTTGCTGGGGTGGAAGCGCCGCACGGGGTCGCTGAAAGCGCGGGAGTGCCGGGAGTTTCTGGAGAAGCTGGAGAGCCAGGGGGGGCTGGTGTTGCCCCCCAAGCGGCTGGGGCGGCCGCCGGGGAAAGCGACCGGGGTACCGGTGACGGCGCGGGGAGAGCCGGGTCCCCGGCTGGTGGGCACGGCCCGGGACCTGGGCGAGATTCAGCTGCAGCCGGTTCGGACGCCGGAGCAACGAGGGCTGTTCCGGGAGCTGGTGGGGCGCTACCACTATCTAGGCCACCGGGTGCCGTTCGGGGCGCATCTGCGCTACCTGGTCTACGCCTCGGAGCCGGCGGGGCGGGTGGTGGCCTGCGTGCAGTTTTCGAGCGCGGCCTGGCGGATTGCGGCGCGCGACCGCTGGATCGGATGGGAGGCGGAGGCGCGGACGCGCCAGCTGGTGCACGTGGTCTCGAACAGTCGCTATTTAGTGTTGCCCTGGGTCCAGGTCAAGAACCTGGCGAGCCGGATCTTATCGCGGGCCGTGCGGCAGCTGGCGCTGGACTGGCCCCGGAGCTACGGGGTCGAGGTGTTTTTGGTGGAGACGTTGGTGGATCCGGAGCGCTACCGGGGCAGCTGCTATCGGGGGGCGAACTGGATCGAGCTGGGGAGCACGCGGGGCGGGAAGCGAGAGGATCGGCTGGCGCGGAGCGAGGCGGCAGCGCCGAAACGGGTGCTGGTGTATCCGCTGGTGGCGGAGGCGGCCCGACGCTTGCGGGAGGGCTAGAAGTTGCGAGCGGTAGCCGCCCAGTTACAGCCCGAGGATGAGTTCGCGGCGGCGCGGGAGCAGTTTGCCCAGATGGAGGCCTTTCTGATGTCCGACGAGGCCCATAGGAAGACGCACAGCGAGTTGGAGCGAGAGCTGGAGCAGCAGGGGCGGGAGCTGCTGCGACGGTTCTACCAGGCGCACCTGGAGCTGCGGGCTCCGGGTGAAGCGGCCGCTGCGGTGCGGGATTCGGAAGGGCAGGTGCGGCAACAGCGCCGGCGGCAGCAACGGGGGCTGGAAACGGTCTTTGGAGAGGTTCGGGTGGAGCGGCTCGGCTACGGGGGAGAGGGGCTCCAGAGCCTGCACCCACTGGATGCGGATCTGAACCTCCCGCCGGAGTTGTACTCGCACCAGGTGCGGCGGCGGGCGGCGGAGGAAGCCGCCGAGGGGTCGTTCGACAAAGTCGTGGAGGCGCTGTCGAAAACCACGGGGGCGCAGGTGGGCAAGCGTCAGGTGGAGGAGCTAGTGGGCCGTGCCGCCCAGGACTTCGATGCCTTCTATCAGGAGCGACAAGCGGGAGCGTTGGCTCCGAGCGAGTCGGGGTCGATCTTGGCGATCTCGGTGGACGGCAAAGGAGTGGTGCTGCGTCGTGAGGATCTGCGGGAGGCGACGCGGCAGCGGGCGGAAGCGAGCGAGCACAAGTTGCAGAAGCGGTTGAGCAAGGGCGAAAAGCGCCACGCCAAGCGGATGGCAACGGTCGCGGCGGTGTACACCCTCGCGCCTCAGGTGCGGCGGCCGGAGGAGGTGATGCGGGTCCTGGCCCCGCAGCCGCAGCGGGAGGAAGGGAAGCGACCGCGGCCCCAGCACAAACGGCTGTGGGCGAGCTTGGAGAAGCGTCCCGAAGAGGTCATCGAGCAAGCCCTCGGAGAAGCCCGCTCGCGGGATCCCACGGGGCGCAAGAGTTGGGTGGTGCTGGTCGACGGCCATCGGAGTCAGCTGAAGACGCTGCTGCGGTGTTTGCACCGATCCGCCAGGGCGGCGCCCACGATCGTGCTGGACTTCATCCACGTGAGCGAGTACGTGTGGAAGGCCGGCATGGCTCTGCACGGGGAAGTCAACCCGAAGCTGGAGGGCTGGGTGGGCGAGCACCTACTGAGTATTCTGCGCGGGCGCAGTGGCTATGTGGCGGGCGGAATCCGTCGCAGTGCGACCCGTCGGGGCCTGGCGGGCAAGGCGCGCGAAGCGGTGGATCGCTGCGCCAACTATCTGCTCAAAAATGCGGAGTATCTGAAGTATGACACCTATCTGGCGAGGGGGTTCCCGATTGCCACCGGTGTCATCGAGGGGGCCTGCCGTTACCTGGTCAAAGATCGGATGGAGGTGACCGGGGCGCGCTGGTCTCTGGCGGGGGCTGAGGCGGTCTTACGCCTGCGTGCGCTGCAGGCCAGCGGAGACTTCGACGCCTATTGGCGCTTTCACGAGCGGCAGGAGTCGCTCAGAAACCATGCCGCGCGCTACGCGGACGGCGAGCTGGTCCCTGTGCGCGGCCCCACGCGCTCTCACCTGAAGCGGGTGAAGTAAGAAGATCCAGAAGTCCAATCGGTCGGTCTTCCGTGTCAGATTGTTCTGCCCCACCCAACTACCCAACCCCAAAATGCCTTCGCCGCTCCCATAGTAAGAGAGGTCCATCTTGCGTTCGACGGCACCAGAATCGCCTGTTCTAAAAGAGCCGCACCCAAACGATTTCTGGCGGAGCGCGGCGAGTGAGCGGAGACACCCAGATGCCCCACAACATTTCCTGGGGGCGGGACTGCCGTGAGAGACAACGGAAATCCTAGAAAGGGATAAGTCCCGGTGGATATGCATCGCATCATCTTGACTCTCTGTTTGATGGGGACACTTGCACTGGAGTCCTGGGGTGCGGAAGCCGTGGAACCCTGGGTCGTCCATCGGACATTCGAAGATTTTTCGGCCGGGACGCTCGGAGACAGCGGCTCCAACATCTACGTCACCCGATCCGGCACGGTGCAGATGATCCACCGTTGGGATCTGAACAACGACGGATTTCTGGACATCTTCCTGGCGCAGGATCACGACATACTGGAGAACGTCGACGCCCTGGTCTACTGGGGTCGGGACGGCGGTCCCCAATCGATCCTGCCGGAGCTCCGCGAGCTCCAGCCCAGAGCCCGTTTGCTGCGTCAGATCCGGGAGCGTGAGGCCAACGTCACGCGCCTTCCCAGCGATGGTGGAGGACGTTCTCTACTAGCGGATCTGAACCAGGACGGCTACCCCGAAATCGTCTTCTGCAACTTCATCCACAACTACTCCGAGCACATGATTGCGTTCATCTACTGGGGGAGTGAGCGCGGCTATCGGGCGGAGCGGCGGACCGAGCTGCCGACGATCCTGGCAGGGGGCGTGGCGGCCGCAGACTTCAACGGCGACGGCTTCGTAGACCTCGCCTTCGCCAATCGGGGGATCGAGGGGGGAGAGCGCTTTGGCTTCGATCGGCATCTGGAATCCTACGTCTATTGGAACGGTCCCCGGGGCTTCTCGACAGAAAGAAGGAGCATCCTGCCGACGGTCAGCGCGGCGGACTGCGCGGCCGGGGATATCGATGGCGATGGCTTCGGAGATCTCCTTTTCGTCAACAACAATTCCGAGGGGAGCAGCGTGTATCTGTACTTGGGCAGGGCCGAAGGCTTCTCCCCAAATCCCATCAAGTGGCAGCAGGGTAACCCATTGGGGGCAGAGCTGGCAGACCTCGACGGAGATGGCGATCTGGACCTGATCCTGACCCACAAGGACGACCGTGCCACCCTCCACCTGGGCCAGGATGGAAAACTCACACCAGAGCCCTGGCTGCAGTTACCCACCCAGGGAGCGGTGGAGAGCCGTGCCGGAGATCTGAACCAGGACGGTCACCAGGACCTGGTCTTCGCCAACCCAGAGGGCCAGCGCTCCTACGTCTACTGGGGAGGCCAGGACGGCTACCAGGCAGACAAGCGCTCAGAGCTTCCCACCCTGGCCGCAACCGATGCGGCACTGGGAGATTTCAACGCCGACGGTCGGGTTGATGTCGCCTTTTCCAATGAGCACGATGACAAGACCTACGATGTGAATTCCTACATCTACTGGAACGGTCCGGAAGGATTCAACCCAGCGCATCGCCACGAACTGCAGGGCTTCGGGGCCGTCAGCATGGCGGCCGGGGATCTCGATCATGACCGTCGCGTGGACCTGTTGCTGGTGAACCGCAACAGTGGAACCTTCGGACCTGTCAACTCGCTGGTCTACTGGGGCAACCCGCTTCATCGCTACTCCGACGCATCGGTGTTGATCGTCCCGGGAACGGGAGGCCTGACTGCAGTGGCGGATCTCGATCAAGACGGCTGGGTCGAGCTAATCTTCCCGAAGGGTTGGATCTACCAGGGCGGACCCGATGGGTTCGACCCAGAGAGGCGGAAAGACATTGACACCAAGGCAAGTTCGGTAGCGGTAGCGGATCTCAATCGCGACGGCTACCTGGATCTGGTCCTGGCATCGGGAAACGCCTACGGTTCAGGACCCCGCTCCCAGGGCACCATTCGGTGGGGCGGCAGCAACGGACTCAGCCCTGAAAGGCAAACGCAGTTTGCGCTCAGTGCCCGACTTCCCTCTGCGGGAACGATCGCCGATCTGAACCGAGATGGTCATCTGGACCTCATCTTCACAGACGTGGACAGTGAGAACCTGGACCTCTTCTGGGGCAACTCCGAAGCAGAATACGGCAAGAAACAGCGCCAGCACCTGAAGATTCACTCCGCCTCCACTGTCGAGATCGCCGACTTGAACGCGGACGGCTGGCTGGATCTGGTGATGGGAGCCGTCTACGACCCCCAACGGTTCGGTCGTCCCATGCGGCGCACCACGCTGCTCTGGGGAGGCTCCAAGGGATTTTCCCTGGAGAGCGCGCTGACCCTGGAAGCCTACGAGTCAGAAGAGCAGTCCGTGGCCGACCTGAACCGGGACGGCTACCTCGACATCGTCATGACCAACTACCACGGCTACACGACCCGAAGCATTCCGGTTTTCGTCTACTGGGGAGGACCCAACGGCAGCTACAGTGAGTCACAGCGCACCGAGCTCCACGGGGAGTCTACCCTGGCTCAAACAGTAGCCGACTTCAACCAGGACGGCTGGATGGACCTCGTGATAGTCAACCACGTAGAACGGGGCGACCATGGGGCTGGGACCAACATCTTCTGGGGTGGACCCGAAGGTTACGACTACTCCCGTCGCGACTGGATTCAGAGCTTCGGCCCCCACTTCAGCGTCCGCCGGGATATCGGGAACATCTACCACCGCCGACCCGAAGAGGAATACTTCTCCGCACGTCTGGAGCTGCCCTCTGGCCGGACGACGTCCCACTTGTCCTGGAAGGCCAGCACACCCCACGGCACGGCGGTCAAGTTCCAGCTCCGGAGTGCGCAGGCTGCCGAGGGGCTAGAGGAGACGTCCTGGTCAGGCCCGCAGGGTTCCGAGAGCTACTACCAGAGTTCAGGGGAGAATCTGCAAGTACCCAGGAAGCACCGCTGGCTCCAGTACCGGGCCCTGTTAAGCACTCCCGACGGCGGCAGCACACCGGTCCTGGAAGAAGTCCGGATCGACGTGAAACGCTAAGGCAAATTCGACTCGTCGCTGGCCGTGGCGGTGGCTTCCAAGCCGCCGTAGGTCGAGCTAAGCTCGACCGCTTCACTTCGGCCTGGAGGCCAAAGCTACGTCCCACCGCCTCTCCCTTATCTTTCGCAGATTCGCCGATCATGACGTTAAGGATATCGGATGTCCAGCTCGACCACCTTGCCATTCGCAAAAGGTGGAGTCTAAACTGGGTGGAAATGAAGATGGGGGATATCGTAGTTGAAGTTGAGCTCGAGAACGCCGTTGACCGCGGTGTCTTCGAACGGGGACTGATTCGGGAGCCGGCAATCCGTAGCTGCCAGTTGCAGGCGCTGGTGGATACGGGCGCGGTGATGACGATGATCCCCGAGGAGGTTGTTTCTAAACTCGGACTGCGAGAGCGGCGGACTGTTCTAGTCTCCTACGCCGATGAGCGAAGGGAGGAACGAGCGGTGGCAGGCCCGCTGACGATCAGGATTGGTAACCGATTCATGAACACAGACTGCGTGGTCGGGCCTCCCCAGAGCGAACCCCTGATCGGACAGGTTGTGCTAGAGGAGCTTGACTTGATTGCCGACTGCGCTCAACAGACACTGACACCCCGCCCCGAATCCCCAGACTATCCGCTCCTGAAGATGAAGTTCGGCCGTTCCTTCCGATTCTCATTGCCATATGGGGAGCTGGGGCCGCTTCAAGGGAAATCTCGAGGATCAATTCTCTCTACCTGTTGCAGACCATCAAAGTCCCCATCGGTGGAAAGAAGCAGTCGGATTCCCTGACCCTCCATTGTCGCGACGTGAAGAGCGTCGCGGGCGGAAAGCCGTGTGTGATCGAGCAACAGCTCTAGTGCCCGTCTCGTGTGCTTCTCATACACAGGAAATACTTCTTCGCATAAACCCACAGCCGAAGCGTAGACTGTCCTCGCCGTATCGGGTCGGTGAAGGGAGAAATAGCGATGCAGGATCTCTTGGATCACCTCAGCGTCGGTAACCAACTTGAGTCCCAGCTTGACCGCAGCCCTCAGGGAAGACCGGCAAGGCTCGCGCAGCGGATGCTGTTGTCCCGCGGCATACATCAAGATGCTGGTATCGAGGAAATATGTCTCAGGATTCTTCGCGCTGAAGTTCTGTCTTGAGATCACTGTACTGGTGTTTCCAACGCTGGTAATCTTCAGGAACCGGGGTCGGTTCCAGCGCAAGAAGCTGCTTTAGCGCCTTCTGCTTCCGCCTCTGGATCTCCGGTGCGATGCAGTACTCATCGATGGACTCCCGCACTAGAGCCGCTAATTTACGACCCTCACGAGCGGCAATCGCGGACAGCTCCTGGTAGCGGACCTCGTCGAGAGTTACCTGTATCTTTCTGGTCTTGACCATCATTTCGAAGCCAAAGTCATAAAGGCGTCACAAGGATCATGCAATCTAAAGTGTAACTTGTTATGACAGTTGTGTCAAATAATATGTGTCATCTACTCGTTGGACGAAGACTGGTCGTGGTGGTGGCCTCCAGGCCGCCGTTGCTCGAGCCAAGGGCTCGAGGAGAAGAAGAGAACTTCGGCCTGGAGACCGAAGCCACACCGTGAACCGACTTCTTGATTCCCTCAAAACCCTGTCAAGACTTCGCCGTCACGACCTCAGAGCGGCGCGAACCTGGATCTCGACCATGTACCCCGGCTCTCCTCTCCCGACTCGCCTGGGACGGTTCGCGGGCTGGGCTCACGAGACAACCTGGCGAGAGATCCCCGACTCCGCCGAGTTCATTGAAATTGGCAAATCAGTCTCCGGAACGCCAGTCTGGCTTACCGATCCCAACCCCTTTGACAATCATCCCTTTGCCGAAAACCCGGAAGCAGCGCTGCCGGAACGAGTCGAGGTCGCCGTAATCGGAGCGGGCCTGGTGGGAGCGGCGGCGGCCTATCATTGGTCAAAGGAGGGGCGAGATCCCCTGATCCTGTTGGAGCGCCTAGACCCGGCGGCGGGCTCGGCTGGACGCAACGAGGGTCTGGTCGTCATGGGCAGGTACTACGCCATGGTCTACGGCACCGTGCTCGATTACCTGAGACGCTCAAAGCCCAGCGCCAAGCCGGAAGAGCTACAAGAGCGAGCGCATGGCCACGCTCGCGCCTATTGCCGGGCTGCCTATGAAAACGCCGAACTGGTGTGGAGCACGATCGAGAAGGAAGGAATCCAGTGCGACTACACCCGCAAGGGCTGGGTCCAGGCTACCGATTCAGATCATCTGGAGAGCCTGGAGAACTCGGTACGAATGGCCCGGGATTCAGGCTTCAACGATTGGACAAAAATCTCCGGCAGTGAGGCCTTTGAGCGAAGTGGAATCCACACCTCCCATGACGCCGCATTCTCGGTCGGGTCCGCCTGCTGGCATCCGGCAAAATGGGTATGGGGCCTTTTGCACGCAGCTTTGAGCTCGTCCTCCGTGGATCTCTTCTGCCACACTGCGGTGCTTCAGATCCGGGATGACGGTCCTGAATACTCGATCCTGACTTCCCGGGGAACGGTGCGCGCGCGATACCTGATCAATGCGACCTGCGACCGAGTCACATACCCCTCTGCTCTTCAGCAAATTCCATGACGTGATCTACCCCACCCAGACCCAGGCCGCTTTCGGACCCAGCGAAGGTGGAAGCATCAGGCCGGGCGTCGGAATCAGCATCCCTCAGGGCTTCTTTGGACTCCACGGAAAGGGCATCCTGTTTGGTTCCGATGCCACCAGGGTCCCCGACAATCAAGCCGGATCCAATCAACCCTCCCGTTTCATCACTCGATACGTGGCGAGCGGGCTGCAGCCTCGCTTCCGCATCCGGCGGCTGCAACTCACCCACGAGTGGAGCGGAACCGTGAGCTACACCCCAGACGAATTCCCACTGGTAGGCCTCATGGACGGCAAGCGCTGCTATATGGTCGGTGGGATGGCCGGCTCTGGATCAGCCGTCTCTTTTCTGGGAGCCCGTTACCTGGTCCATGAGATCCTGGGCATCTCGGATCCCTGCTATTACCCCCAGGAGTACTTTTCACCGACCCGGTTCTTTCGTCGGCCGGGGTAGGAGACAGTCCACTTCGCCACCCCCAATACCGCTGCCTCATTTCGAAAGAAAGCTTCAGTCCAGCGACGTGGCGGCGGTCTCCAGGCCGCCGTGCTTCGCCGATGACAGAGCCGTGACTGCAAAGGAGCGGTCCCGATCACCGATCGGGAGATGCGCCAAAGGGGGTCCAATGGGCCAGCGTCCGTTTGGTGCGTTGTTTCCGGCATCCGTATGCCGCGACCGCTCCTTCGCAGTCACGGCTCTGTCATCGGCGGCTCTTGCATGATCTCCTAACCAATCAAGTTTCTCTTGGCAGGGACAATGTCATTGCTTCCTTGCACCTTGACCCGGGAACGGATTAGACTGCCTCGCAGACTAGAAAACCTAGAGAGGTAAGTTCAATGAAGCGGAAAGCGAATCGCAGAGAGTTTCTTCAAACTACCGCCGGAGCCGCAGCCGTCGGCACGGTCCTGGGAATGCCGTCCTGCGCGCCTCAGGAGCAGCCGGAGCAGGCGACCACACAGGCTCCGGAGGCGATGATCGACTTCGAGCGTTCCTTCTTTACCTGGACCTCTCACCCCTTCGAGCTTCATCCTCACTACATAAATGCCGGGGGCATGACGCAGGGTGCGGGCTCCGTGAGAAATGTCCGGGTCACCTACGACGCCAAATGTGAGATCACCAACATCGGGACTGGCCACGTGGAGGAGCTTTTCCTGCTGTCGCCCTGTCGGTCCGAATATACGATTCCAAAAGAGGAATTCTTCCAACTGCCCAGTGGTGAGTGGCGTGTCATCTTCAGCCGCACCCACAGGATCCCCCTCGCCAGGAGGCCCTCCACCGAGGAGGAAAAGAGCAAGGCCGGCGAGCTGAATCTTGCCGACACCCGTTTCACCACGAGGACGCATTCCAACTTCACCGTTCTTACAAGCGCCAAGGAAGTGATCGACGCCACCCTGGCCGACAAACCCCTCAACGCCCGCTGCACCTACGAGGACAAGGCGGGGGGCTACAAGTGGGCCATCGAGTACCCGGCCAGGACAATGAATCTGAACGTCGAAGAAGGTCTCTTCCAGGTCGACACCGGACCCATCCCACTTCCCGACATGAAGTCGTACGACGGTAAACGGCCGATGCGCGCCTTCTTCTCCTACGTCGCCTTCAGCGAGTTCGATTCCGCCGAATTCATCCTGAGACGCGAGGTGGAGCCCTCCGAGGAAGACAAGAAATGGCTATTCCAGAGCCCTGGGAAGTGGCGCTACACTTTGCGTGATCCCAACAACCCACCTCCGGGCCACCCGCCGCGGCCCAACTGGCCCAGCGTTTTCAACGAGACGATGGTTATCAAGACTTCCAATCAGTTCTTGAGTGCCGAGATTTGAGCGCTTTGACGGTCAGCAGCTTGGCGTGTCGAGCACACTGACGGGCAGGAGTGCCGGTCCTACAACCGATACGGTCCTATCGATCCTTGCAGTAAGAGACAACCCTGTTTCTTCCCCGAATGGGGCCAGTTCTGCTGGCGGCGGGACTGACCTGGAACTCGGACGTGGCTTCGGTCTCCAGGCCGAAGTGCTCTTCCGTCGAGCCGTTGGCTCGACACACGGCGGCCTGGAGACCGCCGCCACACTGGTTACCCGATCACCGTCTCCATACGATCACCTCGATGACTGACGGGCACGAACAACAGTTGCCTTTGCCGACCAAGGACAGGATGGTCGATTTCGAATACATCCTGTTTGAGTGCGTCGCCGGAACGGCAACGAAACAAGAGTGAAATGGGCCTGCGTATGCCAGACGGCATCGGATGCGGGCCCTCGGTCGCCGAGATCAGCTCGATGCGGGTCCGTCTACCCTCCGAGTCACGTATCACGAAGCGAGTGCCAATCTGCTCCACATGATCGGGGAGTGTGGCTTGGAAGAATCGACTTCTCGATGGTAGCTCGGTGGCGCCAAGTGGATTCACTGAAGCCAACGTCCCGACGGTCGCCGCCAAAAACCCTCTGCGTTGAATTCTCATGTTACTCTCTCTTCCCTAGTGTCCATGCGCAACTCTATCTCCCTATCCTAGTGTCGATGCGCAGCTTGTTTTAGTTCCATCGACATGGCAAGTCCAACAAATTGGCCATTAATTTTTTCAACCATCCTCGATCTGGTTCTGGGTGTTGATCCGGTGCCGTATGATGGGTATTTTGGTATTTTCGGGTTATTGACTACAGGACTCAGGGAAAACTTGGCTCGGCCTTCTCTCGAGGACTGCGAGCAACTTGGACATAGAGCTTTTTCGAATGCGCGAAGAACTAAGCTTTCGCCCCATCGATTCAGAGGATGAGGAGTTCCTCTACGGCCTTTATGCCAGTACGCGGACGGACGTGCACGCGACTGATCTCAGCGACAGGGAGAAGGAGCAGTTCCTCCGCATGCAATTCGGTGCGCAGTCGATCCACTACCAATCCAATTTCCCCAACGCCAAGTTTCTTGTGGTGCAGCTGAACGACAAAGCCATTGGTCGTTTGTACCTCGATCGAACGGAAGGCGAAATCCACCTCATCGATATTGCCTTGCTACCCGAATACCGTCAGCGGGGCTTCGGTACCGAGTTGATGAGGGACATCTTCAACGAGGCCGTTGCGAAGGCAAAACGAGTCACCATCTACGTCGAGTGTTATAACGATATTGCGAGGCGGTGGTACGAGAAGCTGGGCTTCCTCGAGGTCGAAGATATCCAGACGCATCTTCTCATGGAGTGGCGACCGGGTGAACGTGACCAGTGAGACCGCTTGAATAGTGAGAATCTCACTGAAAAAGGCATTACTGCGTGTAGCCCAGGGTTGGCGGTGCGAAGCGAGCATGGGGGAGCGAGTTGGTTTTGAACGAACTTGACCCAGGGTAATGCCGCTGAATTTGACAGTTCTCACTTGCAAGCAAACCCCAGCTCTGGAATCAGAGCCGGGGTTCTCATTGCCGAGCGTTGAAAAGTCTGGGCCACGCCGCCTAACTTCGCGACGGGAACGTCCCCACCAGAGCGATAATGAAGTTGACGACCGTGTATGGCTGTAGGTTGTTGACCGATTGCGCGCTGCCACTGTTGTTACCAGTGGTGCCTGCCCCCATCGAGTCGTCGGTTCCGCTATGGTAATTATCCTCCGCTGTCATCGCCGGGTAGCCAGACACAGCCGCATCCGTGTTCCCCACGGCAGTATGGCAGGGCACGTTGAAGGGGTGATTATGAGCGGGTAAATTATTGGCATTTAGAGTGTTCGTTTGAGTTCCACCCCGCTCGCCTAAAGTACGGTTGGACAAACCTGGCCCGGTTCCGGCATGCATAGCCACACGGCCACGTAGCTCCGGCAACCCGAGCGTAGTCCGACCATCGCCGCCATAAGTCGTTCCCAAGATCGAAAACAAGGCAGTGTTGCTGGCGATTGGAAGTGTCTGACCATCGCAGAATGCCCAGCCTCGGGGTGCGAAGTTGCCGCCAAACATTATGATTTCAGCAACAAAGGGACTTGCCATGTCATTTCCTCCTAGTTGAAGTTAGCAATCGAGCCAGCTTGACGAGAACGCCCTGTAGCAAAGGGAACATTACAGTCACAGCCGAATCGGGTCAAGCCCTGAAACCCCTGACGACTCCACCTCTAGCTACCGTACGAAAAGGGCGGTGAAGAAGGGACAAAGCAGGGTATCTACTCCTGAACTCGAGATTCCTCACTTGCCGGCAAAACCCCAGCTCTGGAATCAGAGCTGGGATTCTCGTTGCCGAGCGTTCCAAAGTCTGGGCCACGCCGCCTAGGTTCGCGACGGGTACAACCCCTGCAGAGCGATAATGAAGTTCTGGGGTATCATTTAACCGGACCCATCCGGGCCGGCAGTTCTCCAGGGGCGGTTCGCTGGAGGGCGATCCAGGCTCGGCGGGTGCCCGCGCGCCTGGGGCGGCGTGGGCGACACCGCCCGGGGCCGCTTGGTGGCGATAAGGTCCTGGTAGCGTAGCGGCTCGTGGGCAGCGGCGAGTTCGAGCACCCGGTAGAAGACCATCCCGCGGCTTCGGGAGCGTCGGCGGTTGAAGCGGAACACGAACTCATCCAGGTAGCTGGCCAGGTGGGCGGGCTCCACCGATCCTTGGTGGGTGCCCAGCAGCCACCGCTTGGCCAGTGAGGCGACACGGTGCACCGCGGGCAGTAGCTCGCCGGTATCCTCCCCGCGGGCCCGGGCCGCCCGCTGGCTGCGTCGAGCATGGACGTAGCCGAGCTTCTCCAGACCGTGGTAACCCTGCCAGCCGTCGGTGAAGACCGTCGCGCCCGGCTCAACGTGATCTGTCACGAACGGGTGCAGCGACGCGGCCGACGCATCAGCCAGCGGCAGCATGCGGCAGCGGCCAAGCCCTTTCGGCTCCCGGACCTCCACTGCGATGCCGGTCAGCACCTTCTTGCCCCTGGCCCGGCCACCTGCCAGCCCCGGCTGCTCACCGCCGATGTAGGTCTCATCCACCTCCACCACGCCGGCTAGTCGGTCGCGGCCCCGGCGCACCAGCACCGACCGCAGCCGATGCAGCATGGCCCACGCGGTCTGGTAGGAGCCGATCTCGAGCGTCCGCTTCAGGCTCAGCGCCGAGATCCCGTCTTTGCCCGTGGCGAACAGCCAGCAGGCATTGAACCATACCGTGAGCGGCGTGCGCGTCCGGTCAAAGATCGTGCCCGCAGTCACCGAACTACGGCCGCCGCACCCGGAGCACCTGAAGCGCCCATCGCCCAGCCGCCAGCCACCATCGTGGCCGCAGTCCGCGCAAGCGAAGCCAGCGGGCCATCGCAGCCACTCCAAGTAGTCCAGACAGTCCGCATCGGTGCGGAACCAGGCCTGGAACTCGCCCACGGACCTCGGATAGTGCGTGCCAGCACGAGGGTGATCCACCGCCTCAGCCTACATTCAGTCCGGTTAAATGGATACCCCAGATGAAGTTAATGGCGACGTATGGCGGTACAACGCTGACGCCACCCGCGGCGCCCGTGCTGGCAGTGGTACCTGAACCCATCGCGCCATCACCTGTGGAATTATAGACATCCTCATTACTCGTCGCGTGGAAGGAACTTGTTGGCTGATCGGTGTTCCCAGCACCAGAATGGCAGGGCACGCTGAAGCTGTGAGTATGAGCGGGCGGTTGAGTGATCTTTTCAGCTCCACCCTCCTGGCCCAAACGGTATGTGCTCAAACCCGGCCCGCTGCCGGGATGAAGGGGAAAACGCCCGCGTAGGTCCGGCAACGCAAAAGTAGTCCGACCATCGCCGCCAAAAGTCGTTCCCAACAGAGAAAAGAGGGAAGTATGAGTGGAGAGGGGAAGTAATTGACCATCGCAGAACGACCAGCCTCGAGGTGCGAAGTTGCCGCCAAACATTATGATTTCAGCGATAAAGGGGTCTGACATGTCGTTTCCTCCTGCTTGAAGTAATAATCGATCCAGCTCGAGCAACCGACACGGTGCTATCGATGTCGCGGTAAAAGACAACCAAAGTCTTTTTCTTCCGAGCCTCTGGCTCGTACGGCGGCCTGGAGGCCACCGCCACGTCGGACCGAAGTTTCTTTCCTGTACACGATCCGGCGCCAGCTGGTGGCCCACTGCTAGTCCTCCCAGCCGGCACCATAGCGGCGGCGAAGCGCCGCTTCATCGACATCATCCCAACGATAGCCAAGTTCCGCTGCCAGTCGAATAACCTGCGGATGGTCTCTTGTGATTCTCCAATCCGTCCTGTCGTCGGTCAAGTATCGGTACTCGTCCACCAGCTGGCTCGTGTCGTCCAGATGGTTCTCGTTGGGCGCCAGATCCAAGAATGCCAGGAGTTGCTGGAGTCCATCCCTGCCAAACAGGTCTTCGTATTTCAGTCTCAGCCAAGGCACTCCGAGAAGCGATTGGCGACGAATTCCAAAGGCGTTTACCTCAGCCCAGTAGAAAAGACATTTCTCGAATGGTGTCAGCCCATTCCAGATTGCCTCATACTCCTTGAACTCAATACCCAGGTCCGACGGCGAGAGCAATATCTTCGCCGGAATGTGCGCAGCAAGTGGTATCCGAAACACACGGTGGGCCAACCAGGAATAGCAAGTGGGTACAGGATGACGCGTCAGGTGGACGATTCGCACTCGTCCGGCAAATCGGCGGGCAAGAAACGGAATCGAACTCCAGCAGGGGTGACCGCACTCCAGATAGGGTCGAATCTCAATTCGTCGCTCGATTGCGTCGGCGTGCGCCCTGACCTCGGGCGAAAGGCTTGGGTTCTTCTTGGCAGCTTCAGCCAGCGCCTGTCGCAGTTTGTAGCGATCGTCAAGCGGTTCGTGCTCAACCTCGAGCTGATCGCCATAGCGGTCGCCCAACACTTTGGCGATCCACTGCGTGCCGCAGCGACCAGTGGACAGGATAAAAACAGCAAAAGACATGGCCGTACTCGCATTCTCGCAACGAAATATCCGCTGGGCAAGAGCGAGTTCGCAGCCGAGGGGTTCGGAGGGAGGTCTTTTCGTGGTGGTGGTCTCCAGACCGCCGTCCGAGCCAAAGGCTCGGAAGAACAAGACTTCGGCCTGGAGGCCAAAGCTACGTAGGAGAATATCTGATCTTTAAGCTTGAGAAAACTTTTGACATTGGACCATCGCCTTCCTAGAATAAAACAGTCGTTTGATTCAAACGTCCGTTTGTGCGAATAGGACCCGGTGATGCTAGACACCAAAGAGAAGATGCTCAGGGCCGCCGAATCGCTCTTTTCCCAACATGGGTTTTCGGCGACTTCGGTTCGGATGATCACCGCCGAGGCCGATGTCAACCTGGCGGCCATGCACTACCACTTCGGCTCCAAGGAGAAGCTGATGGCGGAGCTCTTCGCCTGGCGCCTGGACCCCCTGAACCAGGAGCGCCTGCAGCTTCTGGATCAATGCGAAGCCGAAGCCGGTGAGGAGCCACCCGCCCTGGAGAAGATCCTGGAGGCCTTCATCGGACCTCCCATCCGCTTGAGTCGCGACCCGGAACGGGGAGGCGTTCTCTTCATGCGGCTTCTGGGACGGGCCTTTACCGAGCCCAGCGACCGCACTCGGCAAATAGTATACAACCAGTTCGGTCAGGTGATCCGGCGCTTCAGCGCCGCCTTGTCGGCAGCACTCCCCCACCTCTCTCCAGAGGAACTGTTCTGGCGGTTCCACTTCATGGTAGGCGCGATGGCCCACACCATCCACACCATGGCCGACGAGCACCAGCTGCATAAGTTGTCTGGAGGCGTCTGTCATCAGGCTGATGTCGACACTACCGTCAATCGGCTGGTCCCGTTCCTGGCGGCTGCCCTAACCAGTCCTTCCAGCACAGAGGAAAGCAAGTAATCATGAGGCGCTGGTCCTGGCTGCTTCTGATCCTGGGCCTCTCGGGCTGTCTGCGCTCGGTGACTCTTCCGCCTCGAACTCCCGAGCTCCCTACCCCTGCAACCTGGGAAGCCGGCAAGACCGCGCCGGGGCCAATCGAGGACAGCTGGTGGAAGACCCTGGGAGAACCCGAACTGGAAGCCATCATCCTGGAGGCCATCGACAACAATCGGGATCTCCGCGCGGCCGCTGCCCGTCTAAACACGGCTCTGATCCAGGCCCAGATCGCGGGTGCGGGACGGGTCCCGACCGCTGGCTTCACCTTCAACGGAAACCGGCGGCGGCAGAACTTCATCGGCTTCCCCATCCCCGGTTCTGAAGACAGGGTCCTCAGCACCACCTTCGGTACCCTCGGAGCCTCTTTCGATGTCAACTGGGAAGCCGACCTGTGGGGTCGAATCAGTTCCACCGAGACCGAGGCTCAGGTTCTGGCCCAGGCCCAGCAGGCCGACCTGGCAGCGGCCCAGCTGTCGATCGCCGGACAGACGGCGAAATCCTGGTTTGCCTCGGCCGAAGCTCAGCTTCAACTGGAGTTGGCAAGGGAAACCGTAGGGAGCTACCAGAAGTCCACTCGCTGGATTCGAAATCGCTTCGAAGCCGGACTGCGGCCGGCGCTTGATCTCAGGTTGATCCTGTCGGACCTCTCCACTGCAGAGGCCCTGATCAGTCAACGAAAGGAACAGTATGAGCGAACCATACGGCAGATCGAGGTCCTGGCTGGGCGCTATCCGGCGGGTCGGCTTTCCGGCAGCAACCGTCTTCCCCGACTCACGGCTCCGGTGCCTGCCGGGCTGCCTTCTGAGCTCCTGGACCGTCGTCCCGACCTGATCTCCGCTCGAAAGCGGCTCCTGGCATCCGATCATCGAGTCGCCCAGTCCCAGACCGCCCTCTATCCTCGCCTCAGCCTGACCAGCACGGGCGGCACCTCTTCCCGATCCCTGCTTGACCTGGTGGACGGAGACTTCACCGTGTGGAGTCTCTTGGCTGGCCTGACCCAGCCGCTGTTTCAGGGAGGCCGGCTGCGGCGGCAGGTGGAGACCAATGAGAGTGTCTCCCAGGAAGCCCTCGAGAGCTACGCAGGTACCGTCCTCCGGGCCTTCGCCGAAGTGGAGACCGCACTGGCTGCCGAGGGCGAGCTGAAACAGCAGTTGGACAATCTCGAAGAATCGGCCTCGCAGGCGAGAGCAGCTCTCTCGCTGGCGCAGGATCGCTATCGTCGAGGTCTTGCCGACGTGCTGCAGGTTCTGATAACGCAGCGGCGGGTCTTCACTTCCCAGAGTCAGGTCCTGGCCCTGCGGCGGTCATTGCTCGACAATCGCATCAACCTGCACCTGGCCCTCGGAGGCGGCTTCGGCCCGAGCCGCGGCGGGCCGCAGAGTCTGCCGAATCCATGAGCTTGGTCTACGCTGGAGACACCCCGAAGTGATCAAGAAGCTTCTCAAAATCATACTCCCTCTCCTGGTTCTGGCCCTTGGCGTCTTCGCCGTCACCAGGATGATCGCCATGAGACCTGTGGTGGAAACCCGAGAGCCGGAGGTACCACCTCCCCTGGTGCGGGTCATCGAGGTACAGCCTCAGGATTTCCGTTTTACGGTTCGGGCTCAAGGAAACGTGGTCCCGCGAACCGAGACCGTGGTGGTGCCCGAGGTTTCCGGCCGCGTCACCTACGTCTACCCTTCGCTGGCTGTAGGAGGCTTCTTCGAAGCCGGCACTACACTTCTGAAGGTCGACCCACGCGACTACGAGCTGGCTCTGGCGGGGGCGAGAGCCGAGGTCGCCCGGGCCCAGGTGACCCTGGAGACGGAGAAGGCTGAGGCTGAAGTCGCGCTCAAGGAATGGGAGAGTCTGGGGCAGGGAGAAGCGTCACCGCTGCTGCGCCGGGAACCCCAACTGGCGCAGGCCCGTGCAGTTCTGGAGTCGGCCCGGGCAGCCCTGGAGCAGACTCGGCGGAACCTGGAGAAAACGGAGATCAAGGCCCCCTTCGCCGGACGAGTGCGCCAGAAGAACGTCGACATCGGCCAGTTCGTCACGGTCGGCGCTCCGCTGGCGACCATCTACTCGGTGGACTTCGCCGAGGTCCGGTTACCGCTGGCCGATGAGGAACTCGCCTATCTCAACCTTCCCCTGAGCTACCGCGGCGAAGAGGATGAGAAGAAGGGCCCAAGGACCCTCTTGATAGCCAACTTCGGAGGCAAGCAATACAGCTGGCAGGGACGCATCGTCAGGACCGAGGGCACCATCGATCCCCAGACCCGCATGCTTCACGCCGTGGCCCAGGTGGAAAACCCCTACGGCCGAGGTCGTGACCCCGGGCGCCCTCCCCTGGCAGTCGGCATGTTTGTCGAGGCCGAGATCATGGGGAAGTTGAGTCGGGACGTGTTTGTGCTTCCCCGGAATGCCTTGAGGGGAAAGGACAGGGTCCTGGTGGTTGATGCGGATCAGCGTCTCCACTTCCGTTCCATTTCGGTGCTTCGTGCCGATCAGGAGCAGGTGGTGGTAGATTCGGGTCTGGAGGCGGGAGAGCTGGTTTCTCTGGCCGCACTGGACACGGTGGTCGACGGCATGCAAGTCAGGGTATTGGATCAGGAGGAGATCACGGATCCACGGATAGGGGGAGCACAATGAAGGGTGCCATCGCCTGGTTTGCCTCCAACGGAGTCGCGGCCAACCTGCTGATGCTCCTGATCCTTGCCGGCGGCTTGATCACGCTACCCCAGATCAGGGAAGAGGTCTTCCCCGAGTTTTCGACCGATTTGCTCAACGTCACCGTGCTCTATCCCGGGGCCGCCCCCGAGGAGGTCGAACAGGCGGTCTGTGTGCGCATCGAAGAAGCCATCCAGAGCCTCACCGGCGTGAAGCGCATTACCTCGACTGCTTCCGAGTCGATGGGGATCGTCAACGTGGAGCTCCTCAAGGGCACCGATCTGGGCGAGGCTCTCGACGAAATCAAAGCGCGGGTCGACGCCATCACTACCTTCCCCGAACAGGTTGAGGAGCCGGTCATACAGGAACTGATTGTGCGCAATCAGGTCATCAACATTGCCGTCTCCGGCAGAGCGGATGAAAGAACCCTCAAGAGCCTGGCCGAACGGGTTCGGGACGAGATTGCCTCACTGCCCGGGATCACCCAGGTAGAGCTGAGCGCCGCCCGACCCTACGAAGTCTCTATCGAGATCTCGGAAGGAGCCCTGCGTCGCTACCAGCTGAGTTTCGATCAGGTAGCTCAGGCGGTGCGTCGTTCCTCGCTGGACCTGCCGGGAGGCTCGATCAGGACCAAGGGCGGAGAGATCCTGCTCCGAGCCAAGGGTCAGGCCTACCTGGGAAGGGAGTTCGAGGAACTGGTGCTCCTGTCCCGTCAGGACGGGACTCGAATCCTGCTGGGCGACGTCGCCACCGTGGTCGATGGATTCGCCGAGACCGACCAGTCGGCGCGCTTCGACGGAGAGCCGGCGGTCCTGGTGCAGGTCTATCGGGTGGGAGGGCAGAGGGCCCTGGAGATCGCCGAGGCGGTCCATTCCTACGTGGCGAGCGCCCAGAAGAGGATGCCGGAAGGCATCCGCTTGACCACCTGGAAAGATGATTCGAGAGTCCTGAAGAGCCGCCTCAAACTGCTGGTGAAAAACGGACTGTACGGACTGGTCCTGGTGGTGATCAGCCTGACCTTGTTCCTGCGGATCAGTCTGGCCCTCTGGGTCAGCCTGGGGATCCCGATTTCCTTTCTCGGCTGCTTCCTGATCCTGCCCTATCTCGACGTCTCCATCAACCTCATCTCGCTGTTTGCCTTCATCGTCGTGTTGGGAATCGTCGTCGACGACGCGATCGTAGTGGGAGAAAACATCTACTCCCATCATGAGCAAGGCGAACCCCAGCTGACCGCGGCGATCAACGGCGCCAGGGAGATGCTGATACCGATCGTCTTTGCAGTCCTGACTACCATGGCCGCCTTCGGTCCCCTGTTGGCGGTGGAGGGATCGACCGGCAAGATCATGAAGGTGATTCCGCTGGTTGTGATTCCGACACTGGTCTTCTCCCTGGTGGAATCTCTCCTCATCCTCCCAGCCCATCTCTCCCATCTCCGACGTCGAGAGAGAAAAAATGGAATCGCCGGTCTCTGGAACCGTTTTCAAGGCGGCATCAGCGGAGCTCTCCAGGGTTTCGTCCGGGTGCTCTACCTACCGGTGTTGAGATGGGCGATGGAATGGCGCTACCTGACGGTCGCAATTGGCGTTTCGAGCCTGCTGTTGATAAGCGGAGTGGTGGGAGCAGGTTGGGTCAAGTTCACCTTCTTCCCCGCGGTGGAGGCCGATAACGTCGTCGCGCTCCTGACCATGCCTCAGGGAACCCCAGCCGAAGTCACCGCCCAGGTTCTGAGCAGGATCGAGCGCTCCGCGGAGGCCGTCCGAGCGGAAATGGAGTCTCCCACTCCAGACGGGGAGAAGCGGCGTGTCTTCCAACACGTCCTGACTTCGGCCGGTGAGCAGCCGATGAGGGTGATGCAGAACCAGCATGGCGGAGACGGGGCCTCACGTTTCACCAGCCCGCACCTGGGCGAAGTCAACATCGAACTGGTCCCTTCGGAAAAACGCAGCGGAAGCAGCAGCACCGAGATTGCGAACCGCTGGCGGGAGCTGACCGGACCCATCCCAGATGCGGTTGAACTGATCTTCTCATCCTCGCTTTTCTCGACCGGAGAACCCGTCAACGTCCAGCTCTCTGGTCCCTATTTGGACCGCCTCCAGGCAGGCGCCGATGAGCTCAAGGCCCACCTTGCTCAATACCCCGGAGTCTATGACATTGCAGATTCCTTCCGGGCCGGAAAACAGGAGATCAAGCTGAACATCAGACCGGCCGCCGAAACCCTGGGACTGACCTTGTCCGATCTCGCACGCCAGGTCCGGCAAGCCTTCTACGGAGAGGAAGTGCAGCGGATCCAGAGGGGACGGGACGAGGTCAAGATAATGGTCCGATATCCGGCTGAGCAGCGGCGATCCCTGGGAAACCTGGAAAAGATGCGAATCCGCTCTCCCTCCGGACAGGAGGTTCCCTTCTCCACGGTGGCAAGTTCGGAGCTGGGCCGCGGCTTCGCCACCATCCGTAGAGTCGACCGGAATCGCTCCATCAGCGTCACCGCCGAAATCGACGATACCAAGGCTACCGCCAACGAAATCCTGGCCGATCTGGAAAGCTCATTTCTGCCTCAATTGGCCCAGAAGTATCCAAGACTGGACTATTCTCTGGAAGGGCAGCAGAGACAGCAGAGGGACACCATTGGCGGCCTCATCAACGGCTTTTCGATTGCAATGATCCTCATCTACGCCCTCTTGGCCATTCCCCTGAAGTCCTACGGGCAGCCCCTGATCGTCATGGCGGCGATTCCCTTCGGACTGGTGGGGGCCGTCCTGGGACACATCCTGATGGGTCTGAATCTGACCATTCTCTCGATGTTCGGAATCGTGGCGCTGGCCGGGGTCGTAGTCAACGACAGCCTGATCCTGGTGGACTACGTGAATCGTCAACGAAGGGCCGGCGTCGCTCTGTTCCAAGCAGTTCACCAGGCCGGGGGCGCTCGTTTCCGCCCCACCTTTCTGACCTCACTCACCACCTTTGCAGGTTTGACTCCGCTGTTGATGGAGAAGAGCCTGCAAGCCAAGTTCTTGGTCCCCATGGCCGTCTCAATTGCATTTGGGGTAGCGTTCTCTACGCTGATCACCCTGCTCCTGGTGCCGGCCTCCTACCTGATCATGGAAGATGTGGTCGGGCTGTTCCCGAGGAGACCAGGGCCAGAGAGGAGCCGCGAGCAGCCTCAGCCGGCGGAGAGCTCCCCGGTAATTCCCGCGGTGGCACAAAGACTCTCGGATATCTAGCGGACCAAACTGATGGAAACGAAGATGACAGCGAAAGAAACCACCCGACTCCAGGAATTCCTCCAGTCTCCCCGGATTGGAGTGCTGGCCACTGTCAATCGGAACGGATCGCCCCAGATCTCGCCGATCTGGTACCGCTACAGCGAGGGTAGGATCACCATGTCCACGACCGAGGAAACGCTGAAGTGCCGCAACGTCCGGCGGGATCCTCGGGCCTCACTTTGCGTCTACTCGGTGCCCGATGGGCTGGAGTACGTCAGCCTGGCCGGGACTGCTAGCGTCGCCGCTGGCGATGCCATCTGGGGAGAGACACAAGCCATCGTGGACCTCTATGAGCTTCCTGAGCAGGCACAGAGGAGAATGGCTCGTCTCCGCAGCCAGAACCGAGTCATCATCACCCTGGTACCCGAAAAGATCGACTTCAGCATGAGCGAAGGACGAAGATCTTCTCGAATCGAGGATTAGCCCGTATTTCTTATCGCGTGTCGTAGCGAGGCGCCGCAAGGGCCGTCCTGGCAAGGCTTGCGACCGAGACCACTCGTGGCGAGCCCCCGCAGTCGTACTCGTGCAGTACGTCGAGGAGGCCGAGGGAGCGTAACGCAGCCAGGACGGATGATTGCGGCGGCGCAGTAGACCAGCGATGAGAAATGCGGGTTCGGCCCTCGAGCACACCGACGGGCAGGAGTGCCCGTCCTACAACCGACACAGTGCTATCGATGTCGGGGTAAGAGACAACCAGAGTCGAATAGGGCCAGCACGGCTGGGGACCAACTCAGCTGAAACTGCGGACGTGGGTTCGGTCTCCAGGCCGAAGTCTTCTTCTTTCGAGCCTCTGGCTCGAGGCACGGCGGCCTTGAGACCACCGCCACGCCTACGGCTTCGGGGGCGCTACTTTGATCGGCACCGAGGTCAGGACGCGATTACCCTTGTTCAGGACGTAGCGCAGTTCATACGTCCCAGCATTGCTGGGGGCGAATAGCTTCGCCGGGCTACCCGCCCGGCTATAGGCCCGGCTTTCAAAGGACTTACCGGGGGCATCCTTATTCGCCACCGCGATGAAGTCCTGGGGATTGTTTGGACCGGTCCAACTGATTTCAAGACTCGCGCCCGGGGCGATCTCGCTCGGGGCCTGCAGGCTGGCAGCCAGAGGCTTTACAGTCACTTTCCGGCTGGCCAAAACCCTCTTCGACTGTCCCATCACGTAGCGGATCTCGAATACTCCCGGCGTCTCGGGCGCCTTGACGGTCAGCGGGTTGCCCTTTCGGGTATAGGTATAAGCTCCATAGTTGCTCTGGGGAGCACCGGCCTCAACCACGGTAATGTAGTCCTTGGCGTTTCCCGGTCCAGTCCAGGCCACCTCGAGCGGAGTCTCGACCATCACCTCATCGGGTGCACTGAGGGTGGCGTCTACCGCGGTAACGCTGATGTCCCTGCTGGCCAGGATCCTCTTTGACTGTCCCATCACATATCGAACCTCATAGGCTCCGGGGTCCTCGGAGGCGCTGAGTTTGAGAGGGCTACCCTTCTTGGTATAGGTATAGCTGAGGTAGTTGCTCTGGGGGGCACCCTTCTCAACTATGGTGATGTAGTCGGACTTGTTGTCCGGACCAGTCCAGGCCACCTCGAAGCTTCCACCGACAGCAACCTCGCCAGGAGCATCGAGGCTGGCTTTCACTTCGTTCACAGTAATCGGCGCGGCTACCAGGGTCTCCTTGGTTTCTCCGCTGATGTACCGAATCTCGAAAACCCCGGGCGTGTCCCCGGCGGTCAGCTCGAGCGGACTCCCTTTGCTGGTGTAGGTGTATTTCTGATAGGAACCCTTCGGAGCACCCTTTTCCACGATGGTGACGTAGTCCCGCTTAGCATCCGGACCGGTCCAGCTGACCTGGAATGCCGCACCCGCCCCTACCGACGCCGGAGTCTCGAGACTGGCCCCATTCGATTCAGTCGTCACCATCGGGACAGAAGAGCCAACCGCTTCCTCGCTGGGTTCCTGGCTGGGCTCCAGGCTACAACTCCCTGACACAAACAACGCCGCGATCAAGAGACAACCCCTCGAATTCTTCATATTTTCGTCCCCTTTAAACTTTGATAAGGTTCGACTTGATTTACCAAAACCTTCCCTGGCCACGTTCAGACGTTCAGACGTTCAGACGTGCGAAGAATCTTCCCGAGGCCGCGCCGGATCATATCATTCAGGAAGCGGCCTTGTTTGCCTCCGCAAGAATTATCTCTCACATTTCCATACAGAATCTCAGCTTTCGCTCCCGGATTTTCTATGCTTCAATACTCAGCATGGCGCGACTACAGCCTAAATCAAAGATCTATGACGTCGTCGTGATCGGCTCGGGTGCAGGCGGCGGCACGGTGGTCCACACCTTGACCAAGATGGGAGTCGAGGTGGCCCTGATGGAAGCGGGCCCCATGGTAGATCCTTCCAAGGACTTCAAGGAGCACATGTGGCCCCATGAGGTGGACCATCGAGGAGCAGAGGAAGGAGCCCCCTATTACTTTGGACGCCAGCAGTGGCCCTATTTTCGCGCTCCCAATGGGTTCTGGCAAGACGAAGGCGAACCCTACACGGTGGCTCCGGGAAGCGATTTCGAATGGTTTCGGTCCCGTATTCTGGGAGGTCGAACCAATCACTACGGCCGGATTTCCCTGCGATTTGCCGACTACGATTTCAAACCCTATTCCTTCGACGGACTGGGCGATGACTGGCCCATCACTTACGAGGACATCGCTCCCTACTACGACAAGGCTGAATCGTTCATCGGCGTCACCGGAAGCATCGAGGGGATCCGGAGCGCTCCTGACGGGATCTTTCAAACCTGCCCGGCTCCAAAGGCGCATGAACACCTGATCAAGCAAGCCTGCGATCGTATGGGGATCCCCTGCATTCCCAATCGTCGAGCGGTGATCACCAAGTACCACCAGGGCAGGGCGGCCTGTCACTACTGTGGGCAGTGCGGGCGCGGCTGTGTTACGGCGTCCAATTACTCTTCGAGTCAGGTTCAGATCTTTCCGGCGATGAAGACCGGCAAGCTCAAGATCTTTGAGCAGGCTATGGTCCGCGAGATCATCAGCGATAAGAACGGACGGGCGACGGCCGTCTCCTACATCGACAAGCGAACCCGCAGCGAAAAGCAGATCCGCTGCCGGGCCGTGGTCCTGGCCGCCAGTGCCTGCGAGTCCGCTCGGCTTCTGTTGAACTCCAAGTCAAGCCGATTCCCGCGAGGGTTGGCGAACAACTCCGGGGTCGTGGGCCGCTATCTTACCGACAATGTGGGGCTGGGTCTCAAGGGATACATTCCCAGCCTGGAGGGGATGCCCATCTACGACACCGACGGAATGGGCGGTGCCCACCTCTACATGCCCTGGTGGGAATTGGACAAGAAGAACAAGGATTTCCCCCGCGGCTATCACATCGAGATCGGCGGCGGCTACCGCATGCCGGGGCTCGGGTCCTTCCAGGGAGCGATCGGGCGTCATGGAGGCTATGGGAAAGATCTCAAGTCGAAGATCCGCAAGGAATATGGCGCCTTCGTTCAGTTTGCCGGACGAGGAGAAATGCTCCCCAACCACCTGAGCTACTGTGAGATCGATCCCACCACGGTGGATCAGTGGGGCATTCCGGTGCTGAGATTTCATTTCAAGTGGAGCGACCATGAGTGGAAACAGGCAAGGCACATGGAACGGACCTTCGCCGAGATCATTCACACCATGGGCGGTGAGGTGGTGGGCTTGACTACTCCAGGGCGAGAAGGCAAGGGGATTTCGGTTCCCGGTGCCATCATCCACGAGTTGGGGACGGTTCGAATGGGCCACGATCCCCGGAACTCCGCCCTCAACCAGTACTGCCAGGCACACGAAGTCGGCAATCTTTTCGTCGCCGATGCCGGCCCCTTCGTCAGCAATCCCGACAAGAACCCAACCCTGACCATTACGGCCCTGGCTTGGCGGACCTCCGAATATCTCGCGGAAGAAATGAGGAAAGGAAATGTCTGAGCGACCGGAGTTTTCCAGCCGAATGAGCGATATTTCACGGCGCGATCTGCTGAGAAACATCGCCGCCGCGGTGACTGTCGTGGGCACGGGAACCTTGGACCCACAAGCGGCGAAGCATGTCCATGGCGAAGTCGGCAAAGAGAAGAAGACCGAGGGAGCCTACACACCCAAGTGTTTCAACCCACACGAATACTCCACGCTGAGCACGCTTAGCGAGATCATCATCCCGGCCGACGATCAGTCCGGCGGAGCTCAGGAAGCGGGAGCTCCGGAGTTCATCGACCTGCTCTCGAGCCAGAACGAAGAGCTTGCCAACATCTTCATCGGCGGTATCCTGTGGCTGGACCGGCAAATGCAAAGACGCTATTCCACGTTTTTCCTGGCCGCATCCAAGGCACAGCAGACGGAGATGCTGGACCTGCTCGCGAAAGCCACCGATGAGAAAAAGGAAATACCCGCTTACGAAGTCGCTGAGGAGTATCGCGGCTTCCAGGATTACAGGGGCAAGCCGCCATCTCCCCTGGCTGCAGGCACGCAATTCTTCCAATGGACGCGCCGAATGACTGTCGATGCTTTCTACACCAGCCCCATAGGCATCAAGGACGTCGGCTTCAAGGGGAACGGGTATTCCACCGAATATGTGGTACCGAAAGAGTCTATTCAATACGCGCTGAAGAGAAGTCCCTTCGGCTCCAACTAAATCTTTTCATTCGACCCAAAGGGAGGTAAAGATGATTTCACGATTGGCCCTAGTATTCTTGTCCTCGGTAATCGGGTTCTTTTGCCTGCAGCCGACGCTGGCGGGCTCTCACCACGGGGAGGGCGAAACGAGATACCTGCGCTTCAAGGCGGAAGGTAGAGTGGCCTATGGGATTCTCGCCGGCGACAAGGTAAAAGAGCTGGGCGGGGACCTTTTCGGCAGCTGGTGGAAAACGGAGATCACGCACAACTTGAAGGACGTGAAGATCCTGGTTCCCAGCGTCCCCTCCAAGGTCATGGCCCTGGCTGGAAACTACCAGAGCCACATCGGAGATGCGAAACCTCCCGAGCATCCGGAGCCCTTTCTCAAAACCCCCTCCTCTCTGCTGCGTCACAAGGGCAATATCGTTCAGCCGAACGACCACGCACCGGTGCACTACGAGGCAGAGGTAGTTATTGTCATCAGTCGGCGTGCCAAGAACGTGTCGAAGGAAGATGCGCTCGACTATGTCCTGGGAATCACGAACGGCAACGACATCAGCGCCCGCGACTGGCAGGGCTCAGAGACGAAAGATGTCCAGTGGTGGCGGGCCAAGGCATCGGACACGTTCAGCCCATGCGGTCCCTATATCTTGTCTGCCTCTGACTACGCCGGTCTCAACATGAAGTTGAGAGTCAACGGTGAGGTTCGGCAGGAGGCGAGCACCGACGACATGGTTCACGGTATTCGAGAGACGGTAAGTTTCATCAGTCGTTACATGACTCTCGAGCCCGGAGACCTGATTTTTACCGGAACACCAGGCGAGACCAAGGGTATGAACCCGGGCGACGTGGTAACGGTCGAGATCGACAAAGTTGGCATTCTCAGCAACACGGTGGTCAAACAGTAGGGTGGTTGGGACTGACGGTCTTGCTGGATTATTCAGGAAGAAACTTTAGTTGTATCTAGCCACGCGCATCGATAGCAGTATGTCCGCTGTAGGATGGGCACTCTTGCCCGTCAAGGACGGCGACGGGCAGGAGTGCCCGTCCTACACACAGTTACGGCTCGGTTCGATGAACTCTTGCATGATCTCCTCGCCGATGAGGTTTCAGCTCAGGGCCGGAGCCTGTGTTAGAAGTTTCTTCACCTCAGGGAGTGCCTGTGCCACCCTCTCGGCCAGGCGTTCTGGACCTAAACGCCCGATGGGGTGATCAATGACCGCGAAGGGATAGCTGGCCAGCCCCATGTTTTCCGCCATGACCTCGGCGGTGTGAACGAACGCCCCGGTACAAATCAGGGCACAGGGGATGCTCCGGGACTCCAGGGTTATGGCATCGTGCATACTGCACGCGCTACAGGACCCTCAGTCCCCGACCCCGACCAGGGCAAAATGACAGCGCTGGGCAATCAGGTCCACCAGGTCAGTAGGGGCAGTTCTACTGGCGTTGGGCTTGGTCAAGGAGACCAGCTCGAGCGGCGGACCGAAATCTTCTTCCAGGCTCGCAGCAATCCGCCGAAGAATGTCCTCCGAACCGGGCTTGCTATTTCCCAGTAAGCCCACAATGGGAAGCTCGAAGTTGGGGGGACGCCGGGCTGTCTCCAGAGTTCGCTCGATCGGTGAAGTCGTAGGGTCGAATAGCTCAATTGTCATTTCGGGCTCCTCTTCGACTGGGAATTCGTCTCAACAGTCCAGACAGACTCCGACCCCCTTGGTCACAGCCTTGGAACCAATGCCGCGTTGCGCCCCCAACCAGGGGGGAATGATGGCGGAGAACCCACCACCCTCGCCTCCGGCACACACCAACAGAATATCGGTCGGCTCTGGTACCAGCGACAGCGAGGCGGCTTTTTCACTTCCCGAGTGACGCCCGGTGTGCTTCAGCTCCTCGCCGGGAATCTTGCTGGTAGTGTAGAGCGCTTCGCAGAAATCTTCTCGGCTCCAGCCAGACCGCTGAAAGATCGCTCGGTGTTCGGGACACAAGACCACCACGATCTCCGCGCCCGCGTAGTTGGTGGCTCGTGCAACTTTGGCGAACGCCCGCATCAAACCATCCGGCTCATCGTTGGCATGGTCGGGCACGTAATGCGGAGCTTCCGCGGCAAATACGGTAACGGCACTGGTGTCTGAAGGGACTCCCAGCCCTTTCCCCAGTGGCGACCAGGACCCTGTGGATCCCTCAGCCAGACAGTAGGATATCTTGCCAGGATGACCGAGAGTGCTCTGGTCCAGATGCCCGGGGACGCTGCCGCAGGCATTGCGGACCACCAGGTTGAGCGCCCTGCCCAGCGTCAGATTGGATCGATTACCACTGCCCAGGGCCGAGGAGCCGGCGTTGAATCGCAGGTCCTTTATTGCCGGACCCTGCACAATCACCAATGGTGCCGAGCCGCCAGTGCTGGCAGTCGGACCCACCACGTTGAACCGCGGGTCCAGAATGGCCTCCACGGCAGCCAACACCACCGGGAAGAGATCGTCGGTACATCCCGCCATGACTGCGTTGGCGGCCACATGGCCGGCGGTGATCACACGCTCCCGCTCCACAACCCGCCCGATCTCCTCGCCTGGAGGGTAGCCGAATGCGTCCAGCATTCGGCCAATCCGATCGGGCGTCGGAGGGACTACGGGCAGGCCGTCGGACCAACCCTGTTCATAGGCGTATTCGATGGCTTCGGCACCGTCAGATACCTGGTGTCCTACCATGGATGATCTCCCTTTTCGCTGCCAAACCCAGGAGCCTCAGACGCTTCTTGAGGCCCAGCATAGGTGCTGACCTAATGATCGTCAACTGGTGCTCAGAATCTGATCAGATGATACCCAGCTGCGCGGTCTTGGCCCTGATCTTGTCCAACCAGTCGCCAGTCGGCTCCAGTCTTTTTCCGTCGGGCGTAGGCAGGGCCAAATCCGCGAGTTCGTAGAGATCGAATCCGGCAAAGCGGGGGTCGTGGAAAACGGTCTCCAGGTCGTTGAGGTACTCATCGATTCCGACGGCACGGCCAATGTAGCGATTGAGATGGACCGGCAAGTCGAGACTTCCCGCCAGACCGAAGGCCTCCTCCACGACACCGTCCTGCAGGGCCGGACCCAGCCGACTCCTCTCGGGCTTCGACTCGATCGGATCCTCCAGTCCTTCAAACCAGCTGGTCCGTAGGGTGATCGAGTCAACCAGACCCTCGCTGAGCCAGGACTGCCAATCGAAGTGAAGGTTGGCCGGGAAACCCATCACCTGTCCGTGGCATGCATCCGGTCGAAAGGCCTCGGTGTGGACGTGCGCCTGCAGGCGTTTGCCGGCCGCACGAACTCGTCTACTGGCCTCTCTGAAGAACGCGGTGTAGTGCTCTCCCCGAAGTTGGGCAAGCTGCTCCTGAACAGAACCCGGCCCCGATGGATCCACACCAAATCTCTCTCGAAACTCCTCAACTATCGGCTGGTTGAAGCCGTAGTTCCAGGGTTCATCGGTCAGAGAGCCGTGGGCTGAGATCCTCAGATCCACCCCATCTACCCCCGCCTCGAGCAGACGGTCGACCCAGCCCAGCCATAGCTTCTGCACCTGGGGATAGGCTTCACAGGGGGTACAGGCAAGGTATTCGTTCTTACCCCGGGCAAATGCTATGCAGCCACCGCGCGCCTTCCACCAGGCACCCCCTTCGCCGGAGGAGCTATCGGTGTCCAACTCCACTTCGTAGGGACCGTAACCCGAGTCGAACTCCAGACCTCCGGTGCGAAAATCCCGAGGACAGATCCACATGGCGCTGCGACTCGCCACTACCCCAGGCAGAGGGGCCGGATCCGACCCGTAAGCCTGGATCATTCCCACAGCGGTGTTCCTGAAATCACCCTCTTCATCTTTGAAATCGGTGGTCACGGCGACGAATCGATCGGCCAGATCGAGGCCCTCCAGGGTGAGAACCCGCACGGGCTGTCCGGGAGCCGTGACCAGATTGCCGTAGTAATCGCGCACCTCCCGGAGCGAGGGCTCTATTCGATCGCTGAAACTGAGAGGCCCCCGGTAGAGCTGATAGCGATAGTTGTGGGGGCTGGTCCAGACTTGAATATGATCGCGAGTGATCCGGGTAGGGGAGTCGTCACGCTTGTACAGGCAAATCCGTCTTATGGATTGGGAGAGAAGATCCGAGGGTGATTCAAGCGGCCGGCGTTGAATTCGGGTCTCGGGATGGCGCTCGCTGAAAGGGATCACCTGCTGAAGCGTCCCGCCAATGCGCATGATCCCGGTGGCATCAGCCTCCGGGGAACCCTCGGGATAGGTCCCGGCCAATCCGGTGTTGAATGGTTTCAGCACGCCGTAGATCTTCAGCCCATGCCGGTGGGCGTGGGGTACCGCGGCCTTGAGAGGCTCCCCGATCTCCTCAAGAGTCCGTCGCCCATATTCCATGTAATCGAAAAGGTTCCCGGCCCAGAAGGACGCTGGATCAATATCTCCGTAATAGAGCCAATAGACGCGTCTGACCCCCACGGACTTGAGACGAGACATCATCTGATCGAGCAGAGCATGGGTATAGACGCCCGCTCGCACATCGTCGGGGAAATCTACCGTGGCGGAGAGAAGAAAAGGCTGTTGTCTACTTGGCATGTCTTAGTTCGTGCCACCCTGGTCGGAGGCCACATATCGATCCCGCCCCCGGAAGACCGTCTCTTACCGCAACATCGATAGCACAGTGTCGGTTGTAGGATGGGCACTCCTGCCCGTCAAGGACGGCGACGGGCAAGAGTGCCCGTCCTACAAACAGTCAGGACTCGTTTCGATGAACTCCTGCACGACCTCCTAGCAAATGAAGTTCCAGCTCGGGTCGAAGTCTGCGCTGCTACATCGCGACCTCATGGTACTCCAGTGCCCACTCCCGCATGTATCGGACTCGGCTGGGGCTGATGTGATAGAGAATGAACTGCGGGTTATCGATGCTGCCCAGAAACTGCCGCAGCAGAGCGTTCTCGTCCCAGATCTCCTGCAAGAGAACCCGGTCGGTTACGATCTCGGCCGCACCCGTTATACGCAGCTGATTGTGATCGCTGTCCAGGTAACATAGTTCGACCCTGGAATTGGACTCGATCTCGAGCGTCTTGTGATAAGAACGCAGATTCGCCACGTAAATGTGGAATCCGTCACTTCTGACTGGTGAAACCGGCCTCACTCGGGGCTGGTCGCCGTCCATCGTCGCCAGATAGGGAAATCGATCCGACTGGATCACCGCAAGCGCAAGATCGACCAGCTGATCGGGATGGAGAGACTTCGGTTGGGGCTTGGTCATCGGAATATTCTACATTGACGTATACTATTCCTGCTGATCTTCTCGGGCTGCCGCTTGCTAGGAGCAGATACATGTCCCCGACACACCTGATACTCCTTCTCCAAGCGCTGCTAGGCGTCGTAGCCTGGAGCGCAGCAGACGACTTGGCTTTGATCGAGGCAGTCGAAAAGGGTGACGCCTCAGCGGTCCAGATCCTGCTGACCCAGGGCTCGAGTGTCGAGGCAAAGGGACGGGAGGGGCAGACCGCGCTGATCCTGGCCACCGGCAAGAGCGACATCGTGATGGTGCACACTCTGCTGGCCAGAGGTGCGAACGTGAACGCCAGGGACTCCGGTGGACGTACTCCTCTCATGACCGCGGCGGCACGCGCGGACATCTCCGCGGTCCAGGTCTTGCTGGCTGCCGGCGCCCAGACGGAGATCGCAGACAACGAGGATCGAACTCCCCTGTTGGTCGCGGCAGAAGAGGGTTCGGTCGCGATTGTCCAGGCACTGATTGCTGCCGGCGCCAAGGTCAACCAGGGGGATGGCAAGGACCAGACTCCACTGCTGAACGCGGCCGGGTTCGGGAATGTTGCCACCATTCAAGCCCTGCTGGCAGCCGGTGCCGACGTCCAGGCTCAGGATCGTGAGGGCCGCACAGCGCTATTGATGGCGTCGCGCCGTGCAGACGTCGCCACGGTGAGGGCACTGCTTGCGGCCAAGGCCGATGTGAATGCACGAGACCAGAGCGGGCAGACTCCTTTGCTCAATGCTGCCAGCATCGGTGACAGCGCTGTCACGCAAGCTCTGCTTTCCGCCGGAGCCGATCTTCACGTCAAAGATGCGGAGGGGCGGACTCCCCTGACGATGGCGGCAGAAAAGGGGGACGTGGCCTCGGTCCAGGTCCTGATCGCCCACGGAGCCAAGATCGATGTGGAAGACGAAAACGACAGAACACCCCTTCTTGTTGCGATCGACAAGGGCTATATCGCAGTGGTTCATGCGCTCCTGGCAGCGGGTGCCGATCTAAGTGTCAAGGACAAGGAGGATCAGACTCCGCTGATCTTGGCGACCGACAAGGGCTTCACCCCGATCGTCCAGGCCCTGCTGGCCAAGGGGGCCGACTTGAACAAACAAGGGAAGTACGGAATGACTCCCTTGATGTTGGCAGGACTGCTGGGCCGCTCCCTGATCGTGAACGCCATACTGGACAAGAAGGTCGATGTGAACAAGAAGGACCAGAACGGCCAAAGCGCATTGATGTGGGCAGCCGCCGGAGGCAACACCGACATTGTGAAGACCCTGTTGGCCGCAGGCTCCAAGATCAGCGAGCGGGCCAACAATGGAATGTCCGCCTTGATGATTGCAGCGGCGCGGGACGCGGCCGACACTTTGGAAGTTCTGCTGGCAGCGGGGGCCAAGACGAAGGACAGGGCCGAGAACGGCCAGACTGCCCTGATGATGGCGGAAGAGAAGGGCCACCTCGCCAGCGCCAAGGTGCTTCGTGAGGCGGGAGTCAATAAGTAGTCTTTTCTGAATGCTCTATTTCAGGAACATGGTAATGTTTGTGGTGAGTGCAACGGTCACGGTTCTGACTTCGTCTCGGGAGCCTGTGGTTCGACTTTGATGGGAGTAATCTCCGGCGACACCGTCTTTGTCTGAACCGCCTCTAGCGCCTCGATGAAGCGCTGCACGGATTCACCTATGATATCTACCAGGGCCGGCAGGCCCTTGGTTTCAACAGCGCCCACCCGACAGCCGCTGGTCCAGGTGGTCGCAGGAATGGCGACCAGCGGATTCCGAACCATCCGGACGGTCTGGTTCAACTGGATATCGATTCCGAATACATAGAGCCCCTTGGCCTCACTTTTCACGGTGTTCACGTTGACATACAGATAGGGGGAACCCTCCTCCACCACCCAGCGGTCGGCTCCGACATAGCGTACTCCGGCCTCCCGCAAGCGGCGCCTCACCTCCTCTTCAACAACCTCCGTGGTCAGCCCGTCCTTCTGAGCGTCGGCTCTCAAGTCCTCCACCAGAACGTGAATTCCATCCAGATCTCGAAGCGACTCCCGGTCCAGGACTCCCCCGACTACCCGGTGTGCCTGAGCCCACAACGGACAGACCGCTGATACGGCCAGAAAGAAGAGTACCCCGACAATCCATGTCTTTTGCTTCATTTCTGCATTTCCTCAGCTTGTGTAGAAAGGAGCGGTCTACTCCGCACTCAGGGGACGCTGCACGATCAGGTGTTCCTCGACCGGTCGACCATCGATAAGATGTTCCTGGATGATTCGCTCCAGCACGTCTGGGTCGCAGCGACGGTACCAGGTGCCCTCGGGGTAGACCACAGCGGTGGGACCGTCCAGACAGATGCGCAGGCAGTCCGCTTTGCTCCGATAGATCCCGCCTCTTTCTGAGAGTCCCAATTCCTTCAAGCGACGCTTGAGGTAGTTCCAGGCTTCAAGTGTCCGTTCTCGGTCGGCGCACTTGGGCTTGGCCTGATCGCAACAGAGAAAGATGTGGCGTCTGCAGACTGGAATCCCCAGTGTCTCAGCGGTCTGGCGCAACTGGTTCATTGGGACTTCCGAAGCGTCAGCTGGCGAGGAAGGTTGGGCGTCGCCCGGCGTGACCATGGCACGAGAGTGTAGCACGACTGATAAGACGAGATCTCCATGTGGTCAGGGGCAAGAGTAACTTCGCAGAGTTGGCGCTCAGCTTTGCGCCAGATTTGGTCGCGAACGATTGAGCGAAGTCCGTAGGCGTAGTCAGACCTACGTTGAGGATTTCGCGATTGAGGAGCGGCCGAAGATGGTGTAAAGATGAGATGCTAGAATGTGAAGTTATTTTTGCACGAACCCTAAGATCCCCAACCAACCTACGTACACCGTTTCATAAATACGGTGTATTAGCCACAAGGGTCATCCGGAATGTCTACACCTTTCCAGCGCTGGTCTCTGGCCTTTTCACTCTGTTTCGCTCTCGGCTGCTCGGACAGTTCGGAAAAGCAGCTGGAGGCCCAGCTTTTTCTGGATCGCTATAGCGTCAGCTTCCAGAAACTGTCGTACGCGGCTTCCCTGGCCGAGTGGGAATCCGACACCCGTATCATCGAGGGAGATGATACAAATGCCCGCAGAACCAGGGAGGCAAAGGAGACTTTGGCGGCCTTCACTGGGAGTCTCGAAAATATCGAAGTGTGTCGGGACCTGCTATCTCATAGGGACAAACTGCCACCGGTGCAGGGGAGACAGCTGGAGGCCATCCTCTATCTGGCTGCCGACAAGCCTCAGACCGTTGCCGAGTTGGTTCGCCAAAGGATCGCGGTAGAAACCGACCAGTCTGAGAAGCTCTATGGCTTCAGCTTCAAGATTGCAGACAGCGAAGTGTCCACCAACCAGATCGACGAGATCCTGAGACTTGAAAATCGGTTGCCCCTACGTCGGCAGGCGTGGGTAGCCTCGAAGGACGTCGGCAGCGTGCTGAGGCCCGGTCTGGAGAAACTGCAACGGCTTCGCAATGAAACCGTGCGAGCACTGGGCTACGACGATTTCTTCAGCTACCAGGTTTCGGAATACAAGATGAGCACCTCGGAGATGCTCGATCTGATGCGACAGATTCTTCGAGAGATACGTCCCCTCTACCGCGAGTTGCACACCTTTGTGCGTTACTCTCTGGCGGAAAAGTATGACGCCCCGGTCCCCGAAATGATCCCGGCACACTGGCTGCCCAACCGTTGGGGTCAGGACTGGCAGGCGCTCACCTCGGTGGAAGGGCTGGATCTGGAGGCGGCCCTACGTGAGAAGAATCCGGAATGGTTGGTCGAGCAGGCTGAGCGCTTCTACGTGAGCCTGGGCTTCGAGCCGCTCCCGGTTGGTTTCAGCGAGCGCTCCTCGCTCTATCCACTGCCTCCGGATGCCCAGTACAAGAAGAACAACCACGCTTCCGCCTGGCACCTGGATCTGGAAGAGGATGTGCGATCCTTGATGAGCGTAGAGAGCAATGCCAGTTGGTATGAAACGGTGCATCACGAGCTCGGACACGTTTACTACTTCCTCTCCTACTCGAACCCGGAGGTGCCACTGATGCTCCGTTCGGGAGCAAACCGCGCCTTCCACGAGGCGATCGGGTCTCTGATGGGACTGGCGGCCACCCAGCGCCGCTTTGTCGAGGAGCTGGGACTGCTCCCGGATACGAATTCTGCAGATCCGATCCAGACTCTCTTGAAGGAAGCTCTGAACTACGTCGTTTTCATTCCCTGGTCGGCTGGAGTCATGACGGAATTCGAGCACTCGCTCTACGCTCTGGAGCTGCCCTCGGAAGAGTGGAATACGCATTGGTGGGAGCTGAAGAAGCAGCATCAAGGGATCGCAGCACCCGACATAAGGAGCGATCCTCTCTGCGACCCGGCTACGAAGACCCATATCAATGACGATGCGGCTCAATACTACGACTACGCCCTCTCCTTCCTTTTGCTATTTCAGTTCCATGACTACATCGCCAGGGAGATCCTGCAGCAGGACCCGCGCGATACCAACTGGTTGGGTAGAAAGGACGTAGGACGCTACCTGGAAAAGATCATGAGTGTTGGAGCCAATGTCGACTGGCCGGATTTCCTGAAAGAGGTGACGGGCCAGGAGCTCTCTGCCCGGTCGATGCTCGAGTATTTCGCACCGCTGATGGAATGGCTGCAGCAACAGAATCAGGGCCGAGAGCACACGCTGCCCGGATGAGGAGATTCTGTGACGCCCCCCAACACTCGCGTTTCGAAACACTACACAATTGATGGGCTGGGTGATCGGATTCTGGCCGCACTCGAAGCAGCAGGGAGATCTCCAGACCCTACTAGGTGATCTGGGATTCGAACGGGTGCGTTGGGAGGACAAGACAGATATCTCCGTGGGGTTCGTCCATTCGGTCCTCGAGCGGGTGCAAACCCAAGGATGGATGCCGCTGAGGCAGGTGGTTAGCAGTCCAGCACAGCGGGGCCCGAATACTTGAGGACAAATTGAGATGGGTCAGTGGGGAAACGTTCTCTTCGTGGGAGCCGGAGGGTTCTTGGGCGCCGTAGCCCGCTATCTGGTTGGGGGCTGGGTCCACCGTCTATTTCCCATGGCGACATTTCCTCTGGGGACACTGGCTGTAAACATTCTTGGTTGTTTTCTGATCGGGCTGTTGGGCGGACTTAGCGAGTCACGCCAGTTGTTCGGGCCGGGGCTTCGAACCTTTATCTTGATCGGCATCTTGGGCGGCTTTACTACGTTCTCCAGCTTCGCCCACGAGACGCTGGCCCTTTCAAGGGACGCCGAGTTTCTCCGAGCGCTTGTAAACATTGGGGGACAGGTCATCGGAGGCCTGGGTTGTGCCTGGGTAGGCTATTCTCTCGTTCGAGGATAATGGCAATGGTGCTTCCCCGCGAAGGGCACTTACTAAGGATCTTCATCGGCGAGTCCGACAAGTACGAGGGCATACCCCTCTTCGAGTGGATCGTGCGCAAGGCCCGCGAACAAGGTCTTGCCGGCGCGACTGTACTTCGCGGCCTGGAGGGCTTCGGCGCCCACAGTCGTCTACACACGGCAAAGATTCTGCGACTGTCTACGGATCTCCCAATTGTGGTCGAGATCGTCGACACCATTGAGAAGATCGAGTCCTTCCTTCCCCTGGTCGACACTGCCATCCAGGAAGGTCTGGCGACCATCGAAAAGGTCGAGGTGCGCTTCTACCGTAGCGGTCCGGGCAATGGGTGACAGGCCTCGTCGCAGCTTTGGTCTCCAGGCCTCCGTCCGTCGTGCTACGCTCGAAAAAATACTTCGGCCTCGAAGCCAAAGCTACCTCAGAGACCGACCTTACTACCCTTCGACTCACTAGTGAATGACCCCACCGTTGGAATGAAGCAGATCGACATACCTATGATCTATCGATACTCTACTCGTCATACAATATATCTTTCGTTGGAGGACTCGTGGGGACGGTCACTATTTCTCCCAAATTTCAGGTCGTGATTCCCAAAGCGATTCGGGAGAGGCTAGCCCTGCCCTTTACCCGTAATAAAGGACTGAACAAAGAGTTTCGGGTCGTTCAAACTGAGCGGCATGCAGCTCCAGAATCAGATCAAGCGTACCCTGTCGAAGCCCGAGAGCATCGAGTATGTAAGCCGGCTGCTGGAAGAAGGGGATTTCTCTTCGCGAAGCGAGTTGGCCGGTTTTCTTTGCGATCAGTTGCGATTCTATGACCCCGGCGGGCGGCCCCAGCGGGGAGGTTGCCTGAAGGCGTTGCGGGAGCTGGAAGCGAAGGGCTGTTTTCGGCTGCCGCCCCCACGGATCCAGAAAGGGGCGCCCCGTCCGCGACGGTTGGCGGCTCCAGTGGAGGAGCCGATCGGGGTGCCCGAGCAGGTGGGGGAGGTGCGGGGGCTGGAGTTGATCGGGGTGGGCGAGCCGGGGCAGATGCGGATCTGGAACGAGCTGATGATCGAAGAGCATCCGCTGGGGGCTGGGCCCTTGGTGGGACGGCAGCTGCGCTATCTGCTCGGCTCCGAGCACGGCTGGCTGGGGGGCCTGGGCTTTGCCGCCGCGGCGTTGCAACTCGTGGACCGGGACCGCTGGATCGGTTGGGATGCGGAGCAAAGGCGCGCCCATCTGCACGGGGTCGTGTGCCTGAGCCGTTTTCTGATCCGACCCAGCGTGCAGTGTCAGAACCTGGCCTCGCGGGTGTTGAGCCTGAGCCTGCAGCGGCTGGCCGAAGACTTCGAGCAGCGCTATGGGTACCGTCCCTGGTTGGTCGAGAGTTTTGTAGACACGAGCCGGTTTTCGGGGGCATCCTATCGGGCAGCGAACTGGACCCGGGTGGGCCGAACCCAGGGTCGGGGTCGGCAGGATCGTTTCACCCAGCGGGAGGAAACGATCAAGGACATCTATGTGTATGCGCTGGAGCCGGAGTTCCGCGCCCGCCTGGGGTTGGCCGAGGGGGCCGGCTTGGGGCCGCTGGCTCCGGCCCAGGGGGTCGAGGCCGAGAGTTGGGCGGAAGAGGAGTTTGGCGGCGCGCCGCTGGGGGACGCGCGGCTGAGCCGAAGACTGGTGAACATTGTGGAGTCCAAGGCGCAGGAACCGGGTCGTGCCTTTAGCGGGGTGGCCCAGGGGGATTGGCCGGCGGTCAAGGCCTACTACCGATTGATCGACCACCCGGACGAGGCCGCGGTGAGCCTGCCCCAGATTCTGCAGCCTCACCGGCAACGCACCCTGCGGCGCATGCAGGGGCAGCGCACCGTGTTGTGCCTGCAGGACGGCACCGATCTGGACTATACGAGCCTGGCTCAGTGTGAAGGTCTGGGAGTGATCGGCAGCAACCAGACCGGCGCCCAGAGTCGGGGATTGCACCTGCATTCGACCTTGGCCGTGGCCCCCAATGGACTTCCGCTGGGGGTCTTGCGCGCCCAGTGTCTGGCGCCGCAGTTGAAATCGCCGCAAGAGAAGCGACCGAGCTGGGCCATCCCGATCGAGGAAAAACAGACCTTCTGCTGGATTCAAGCGCTGCGCGAGCTCGGAGAAGTGGCGGCCCAAATGCCCCAGACGCGACTGATCAACGTCTGCGACCGGGAAGCGGATATCTTCGAGCTGTTCGAGGAGCAACGCCGTTACCCGGGGGTCGACCTACTGGTGCGCGCCCAACACAACCGCGGCATCACGGAGGAGCCGTTCAAGCTTTTCGAAGCGCTCGTACAGGAGCCGGTACAGACCCAGGTCCGCGTCCAGGTGCCGCGCCAGAGCGCTCGGCCCAAGCTCAGTAAGCGAAAGGCCCGGCCCCAGAGGCCCCGCCGCCGGGCGGAGCTCTCGGTCCGCTATCGGCGGATCCAACTTCGCCCCCCGAAATATTACCCGGATAAGGAGCCCATCGAGATCTGGGTGATTCAGGCGCGGGAGGACTCTCCGCCTGCGGGAACCGAAGCCATCGAGTGGTTCCTTCTGACTACCGCCACTCTCGCCTCGCCCGAAGCGGCGGTTCAATGCCTACGCTGGTATTGCCTGCGTTGGCGCATTGAAGACTGGCACCGGGTGCTGAAGTCCGGCTGCCGCATCGAAGAGATCGCCCACCGAAGCGCCGAGCGCCTCAGCCGGGCGATTGCGATCAACCTGGTCATCGCCTGGCGGATTATGCTGATGACTCTGCTGGGCAGAGAAACCCCGGAACTGCCCGCCGAGGTGCTCTTCTCGGATCTTGAACTCCATGTCCTGGGGGCCTACGCCAAAAAAAAAGCTTGAACCCGCCCTCGCAGCTGGGTGAGGCGGTACGGCTGGTGGCGCGCATCGGAGGATACCTAGGACGCAACCAGGATGCGCCCCCGGGTCATGAGTTGATATGGCAGGGCTATTCACACCTCCGGCTCCTGTGTGAAGGCTTCGCTCTGGGAGACCCAGAAACATGACTTTGTCCTGTACCGAATTACGGGTAAAGGGCAGGGCTAGCCCGCATTTCTCATACCCGGTCGTCGCGAGAGGCCGACGGAGCATAACGCAGTCAGGGCGGATGATTGCGGCCTCGCAGCAGACTGGGTGTCCGGGTAGCGCCGGCGGTTACCCAACCGGCGCCCCCACAGATCCGGACGAGCACGATTCATGCATCCGGTTCCTCAGGATCACGGCTTCGCTGAGTAAACAGAGTGATACACACGCACCGGCGGCAGCGGATAGCGCTCGAGCAACAGCTCAAACCGCGGCCACTTCAACGGCCGAGTCCGATCACGTCGGTTCAGCCAGCGGCGCCAGATCCGCTTCACCTCGTGCCCAAAGCAACTCAGGCTCTTGCCGTTTCCGGTAATCCCGTAATACAGGTAATGCCCTCGCACTTTCAGACACAACATCCGATGCTGCTCGACCAGGTCCTGGTGGCGGTGAACCCGACACCAGGAGCTGAGCCGTTTCAACCCCCGACTGAATCGATCCCGCGCGGTCTGGCGTTTGACCACCCACTTCCCACCACGGGATTTCCCCCAATAATGGGTGAATCCCAGGAAGTCGAACGTCTCCCGCTGCTGCTCCGTTCCCCCCGGTCGAAGAAAACGGATCTTCCGTGTCTTCTCCGGGTGGATCGTCAGCCCATAGCGGGCAAAGCGCTGGGGAAGAACTTCCAACACCCGCTCGGCGTCCTCTGCCCGCTCCAACCCCAGCACGAAGTCGTCCGCGAAGCGCACCACAAAGGCTCGACCTCGCAACCGAGGCCGCACCTCCTGGTCCCACCACACGTCCAGGACTTCATGCAGATACAGGTTACTGAGCAAGGGCGAGATCACCCCACCCTGGGGAGTTCCCTCCTCCGGGTACCAGGTCCGGCCCTCTTCCCAGACGCCCGTCTTCAACCACTTGCCGATCAGCCGTCGTATCACTCCATCACTCACCCTCCGACGCAACAGCCTCCTCAGCCCGACGTGTTCCAGAGCCCCAAAGCAGTTGCTCACGTCCACGTCCAGCAACCAACAACCCCCCATCTCCTGGATCTCGCGCCACAGGACCTGCAAAGCCTGATGCTGCGAGCGGCCTGGTCGATACCCGTACGAGCAGTCCAAAAAGTCCTCCTCGTAGATCGGCTCCAAGACCAGGGCCACCGCTCTTTGCAGCACTTTGTCTTCAAAGGTCGGGATCCCGATCGGTCGTCGCTGCCCGGGCTTCCCTTTCGGGATATACTCCCGTCGCACCGGCGGGGCCTGGTAGCGTCCGGACTTGGCTCGGTTCAGCAGATCCTCCAGATGTTCTGTCAGATTCTGGCCGTACTCCTGAGCCGTCTGTCCGTCCACTCCACTGGCTCCGTCCTTACGCGTGCGCCGGTAGGCTTCTTCCAGCCAGTCGACGTCGATGTGGTGGGCCAAGGAGCGAAAGCTCCTCTGCGGATGCTGGTGCGCCAACTCGGCGATCCGCTGTTGTTTCGTTCGCACGGTTCCCAGAGATCTGGTCTCTGCCGTGTCGCCCAGCAGCGGCTCCGTGTCCCGACGTCTCCCTTCCCTACTCACAGGCTTGCCTCGGGCAGACTTTCCCTGCTTTCAACCGGTACTATGAAGACGCTAAGACTTCCCTCACCCGTCCCTCCGGCTTCGCTTCCTTCACCTTCGGTACCCGGAGCCCACGCTCCGGGAGGTTTCGGGATCTCCCCTGTTCCCAGGCAACCCTCTCGTGGATTCGCCCTGCTCGCCGACCCCGGCCGGGCCGTCACGGCAGGCCTCGGCGCTACCCGCGCCGGACGCTTGGCCCTTAGGCGGAGGGTTTCCAGTCTGGCCCTTTCGGTTGCCAGGTGGGTTCCCAGTTCCCCCATAGTCCTTCGTCCTCGCCGTTCCGGTGCTGCCCCCGCCTTTCTCAACAACGGAGGCCCCAACAAGAAACCCGATTTCGAGGCTCGATCACACGGCTTTTCCACTCGCTGTCTACGCTTCATGCCGCCGTTGCCGACGACTATGCAAGACTCGCTTCCGGCTGGCAGCCAACCTTTACCGGGTGGACTTGACTTCCCACTGGGTTGCGATGAAAGGTTTATGTTCAAACGCCGAACAGTCCTCCTTTCCTGGACTTTGCATGGCGCGATGAGAAATGCGGGCTAGGCCCAATACTGTTCATTTAAGGATCTTAACCTGGATTCTCGGACGGCCCGTCCGTCCTTGGATGCGACTGCGGACCGGAAAGCTGCTCATCTTCCTTTTCACCGCTCTTGGGTTGCAGCGCCCTCGGCTGGAGGACACCCGCTCTTCCAAGATCTCCTCCAAGACCGTCTCATGAAAGGCAATTCTCTCCTGAGGGGGGAAGAGACACCAAGCGAGGCAACTTGCGTCTGACCACCCGGAGCGAGTGGACAAAGGACAGGGTGTCCGGGTCCACGTGCGCCTTTAAGGCCGCCTCATGCATCAAACCCCGTAGCGCGAAATGAGCCAGCAGCAGACCATAGAACTCCTGCTCCACCAGCTCCGGTTTCTTGCTGCGCAAAACGATGCGTGCTCCCCGCAAGTGGGTCTTGAGTTCATCCAGTGCCGTCTCGATCTCCCAGCGCTCGTGATAGAGGGCGGCCAGTTCCTCGGCCGGACCCTCCTCGGGCTCCAAGGTCGTCATCAGACGATACCGTTCGTCGATTCCCTCCAGCCGATACTCGATGACCCGCACCGCGAGCCCCTCCTGGTCCCGCCTGCGAGCCTTGTCGCTGGGATAGATCTTGCTCCGATAGGAGCCATCGGCCAAACGCTCCAGACAGGGCAGCCTCAGGTTCTTTTTCACGCGCCACAACAGGTGGCTGCCGCCTTCTTGGGACCGCTTCCACAGAGCGTAGCTGAAAAAATTCCGGTCGGCCAAACACAGCATCTCCGGACCCAGCTCCGCCACCACCCCGTGGGCGAGCGTGCTCTCTCCCCGCCCATAGCCCCCCATCTCGGTGGCAAACAACACGTGGGTCCCGTTCTCCAGCAACGCCACAAATCGCAACTGCGGATAGCCACTGCGGCCCCGCGACGCTCCGGGTCGACCAAACGCGGCTTCATTGGCCGCGGTGTCTGCCAGATCCAGCGTGCTGCCGTCCAACGTCACCAGACGCCTCCCCCGATACCACGCCCCCTGCGTCTGTGGCGTCGCGATCGGGCTCACCACCTCCTGGTACAGCCGCTGCAGCGGCTCCTTCCCCAATCGGCTCCGGGCCTGAGTAATCGCCGACTTGGCCGTGCCCCGCAGCCGTCGCACGTTCAGCCCCAACCACTCCAGCCCTTCCAGCAGGCACCGCAGCACCTCTCCATAGGACACTTGCCCGTACAGCGCCAGTGCGATCACATAGTACACCACCACGTGCGCCGGCAAATTTCGCTCCCGCTTGCTCGCTCGCCCCGTTTCCTGCAGAATCCGGTCGATGGTCGTCCTCGGAAACTTCTCAGCAAGCACGCCCAGACTCACGAAATCCGTAATCCGGGCTCCCTTCGGTAACTCGGCCAAAGTGCGTGCCATGGCGTTCCTCCTTTTTTATAGCAGAAAGGATCGCTCATGACCCTGACACTTAAGTGAACAGTATTGGGGCTAGGCCTGATCCGCCCGTCGGCCAGCCTCAGGAGACTACCGATCATCGCGTTCTTCAGGCCCTCCTGGTTCTCCGCCAGAACCAGCTTCTTCCCCCAGGTCTTGCCTCCGTTGGAGGAGATGCGAGCACTGATCCGGGCCGGTTCGAAGTCCCCCGACGTCGATCCGAGAAACTCGGTGTAGGCCAGCAGCAGGCGACCATCCTTAAGGACGATGATGTCTCCTTCGGAATTTCGGGGATTGTCGTCGCCGGCGGGAGCCACGACCAGGGAAAAGACCTCATCCGTCCTTGTCAGCTCGGGTCGGGTGCAAGCCGCCAGGAGCTGGATCAGGGCCAGGCTCAGAAGCAGGTAGGTGGTCGTGATTGGTGCGGATGCCGAGAGTGGGACGGTGCTTTCAGGCGAGGAGCGGCTGGCGGATGATTTCGACTTCACGGGCTCTCTGTAGCGAAGCCCAGGTCCGCTGTCTGCCAGGGATTGGAAGCGGTCTCGAGCGGACAGCTGAAGACAGGATGATTGACGCGAGCTGGGAGGACCTGGTAGGTCTGGTATATTCATCAGGCGAAGTCCTGGGAACTCGGACCTGAAGGCGATATCAGGAATCTCGACTCGAATGATACATCGTCGTGAAGCCCTTCTTCTACTGGTGGGCAGCGGAATCGGGTCGGCCTTCGCTCGACCGTCCCTTGCCGGACAGAGCGTTGACTCGCGCAGCAAAACAGGAATCATTCGTGTCACCCGGGGGCCAGCCGACCTGGTGGGATCGGCAAGGGGACGTGACCTCCGCTACGGGCTCGGGTGCACCTTTCAGGTCTCGCCCAGACAGGCGGGCCTGATCGCCAATCTGCGCACGCAGGGTTTCCCGGTGGGTGACTTCGAAGCCGGCATCGACATGCTCCTGTTCGACCGGATTGACGCCATCTCAGCTAAAAAGGCCAGACCGGTGACCCGCACCTCGAAGTACGCCGATCGACACACTGGCGAGTGGCGGGTCGCCATCAAGTATTGGGCATCGGGAGGATTCGTACCATGGGGTGCGAGACTTCCAAAGGGAGCTCCCCATCCTCATGCCGGGACCGGATTCCTGCTGTGCGAGGTGACCGATGTCGCTATGAAGGGCAGCGGCTATTACGGCTATTACGAGAAGGCCGAAAAGGACAAGATCCGGACGACCGAGATCTGCCACCTGGCCTATGATGGCCGGGAGTTTCGCGTGGTGGAGACCGAGGCGAGAACGGCCGCCAATCCGTTGCGAGCAGACGGTTCTGAGTGGACGATCAGCGCTCCGGGGCTACAGATGGCGGTCCCCGACGGGAATGACCTGCTGTACGCTTGCTATAGCGCTGGAGCAAATCGGGGTGCCTCCGGTGTGTCACGCTGGCGACGTCTTGACAGGCGCTGGCAGCTGATCTCCTTCGTTCCCATAGCATTCATCCGAATGCCGGAAGAACCGAGAATGCGTTACGGCGAACCCATCGCTCTCAACGCCTTCGAACCCTCGCTGATCCGGGACACCGATGGCTCACTCCTCTTCACGCTGCGGAGCAGCGGCTCCGAGCTTGAGGATCACATTATTCGAGTCTGACGTTCCACCGACACCCACACCTGGGAGCTGGCGATCGAGGTTCCTCAGGGCCGAGGTCAGGCACCGGTGACCCTGAACCAGGCGGCAGATGGGACTCCGTACCTGGCCGGCAATCGCCTGGGGCATGAACGCGATTGGCTGGTCTTGTGGCCCCTGAACCGAGAGCGCAGCGGGCTGGAAGAGCCGATCACGGTCCGCAATGCACTGGAGCAGTTTGGGCCGCCGCCCAGTGGCAGGGTCTGGTTCATGGATCATCCCATGGCGCAAACCGTCCGACTGGCCGACGGAGGCTGGCACAACCTTCTGCTCTATCGGATCATGGACCGGGGCGAGCATTCCGGGCTCCCGCCTTCGCCGCAAAGCGGCCTCTACGTCGAGGAGGTCGTTTCCGCAGGCCCGCCAATTCCACTCTGGAACTTCGAGTGAAATGGCCACGAGGCGTTCCTATTTCTGCGTCCTAATGGTGCCGGAATCCCCTTGTAGTAGGCTTCTTTTCTGGCCTCGATGATCATTTCAAATACTTCGTGGACTGCCAGTTATCTTGGATTTCACGCCATGCATCTGCCGGAGTACAGCTTTTGGGGTCCACGAGAGGGTCTCGGGGAGGAGCGGCTGACCAGCGACTGCTGTTGAACTGTTGATAGTCGGCACGCGATCTTACCGACGGCGTTCCGATTTGATCGCAATCGAACGGCTGCAAGCACCTGCGGTTTCAACCGATCGACGCAACACATTGGTTAAATCGTTCGGCTGGTGTTTCGTAGTCTAACGTTTTTCTCGGTCGTTCGTTTAGCTGTCTTGCCACGGCATCCAGTCTGTTTTGGTCGACGTTTGAGAGATCCATTCCTTTCGGGAAGTATTGTCGGAGCAGTCCGTTGGTGTTTTCGTTTGAGCCGCGCTGCCAGGGGCTTCGGGGATCGCAGAAGTAGACCTTTATGTTCGTATCGAGACTGAAGCGTTTGTGATCGGCCATTTCCTTGCCCCGGTCCCAGGTGAGTGACTGGTACAGTTCCCGCGGTAACTTGCGCGCTTGTTTGATCAAGGCGTTGATCACCGTTTCGGTGTCTTGGCTGTTGACTTTGACCAACATCACGTAGCGCGTCTGACGTTCGACCAGGGTGGCGATTTGACTGCGCTTTGATCCGATCAGCAGATCCCCTTCCCAATGACCGGGTACGGCGCGCTCCTCCACCGAGGCGGGTCGCTCACGGATCGATACCGTGTCCTTGATCCGTCCGTGATCCTCCGTCTTCTGTGTATGGTGACGTGAGCGGCGCATCCCACGGGTACGCCGCAGATGCTGCAACAGCTCTTTCTTCAAAGCGCCGCGGGCCTGGATGAAGAGGCTTTTATAGATAGTCTCGTCTGACACCTGAAAGTCCTTGTGATCGGGATACGTGCGCTTAAGCCACCCGGCAATCTGCTCCGGCGACCAGAGCTTCTTCAGGTTCAAGGCCACGCTGTGCGCGAGTTCCCGATTCTGGACCAGCTTACAGATTTTCGGGCGGCGTGCCCGCTCCCAGGCAGCTTGATCGGCCCGGTTGGCACGGTAGCGTTCCCGGCCGCCGTTACGCCGTAGCTCGCGACTCACCGTCGACGGTGCGCGACCCAGCCTTCCTGCCATCGAACGGATCGAGCAGCCGACCACCACACCGCGCGAGATCTCCTCGCGTTCCGATAACCTCAGCGCAAGCCGCGATCGTCGCCGCGGCCGCGGCCGGATGCCACCGGTTTGTTTCAGAATCCCCTCAATTGAGGAATGGTGGCGGTCAAAGAGCCGCGCGATCGAGCTCAGGGACTCGCCTTTTTGCCAGCGGTCCCACATCAAGCTCTTCTGTGCTTCCGTGTAATAGATCCTCGTCCGATACTTCATTGGCAACATCCTCCTCTCTACAGCTTAGAGATTAGGGGTGTTGCATCGACCGATTGAATCCGCACCTACAAGGGGACATTCCGAATTTCCGCGGAAACGTCGAATGAACTACCGCAAACGGGCCAGAAGCTGCCGGTCAATCTTTGAGAGACCACGTCCCGCCTGTCCGGCCAAGCTCGAAGATATGAGGATTCTGCATGGCTCGCCAGTTCTCCGGAACGCGCCTCCATGTGGACGGACCTGTGACCTTCTCGATGTCCATAATAGTCTCGCCCGGCGGCTGTGGACCCCTTCCCGTTGGTGCTTCCACAGATCCTGTCTTGACTTGTCGGGGTCCGCTGTCAAGATCCTGGAGGAATGGACATCACCCTTGACGATCTCCTCGATGAAGGTATTTTGGAATCCGCTTACACCTGGCTGTGCAAACGACGGCGCAACTACCCTGACCATGCCGACGTGTGGAACTTCCGCCGACACTGGCGACGAGAGATAGACCGCCTCCGCCGGGAGCTGCTGGAGGGGAGCTATCGTCTGGAACTCCTGAGCCGGACGACACTCGCAAACGCGGAGGAAGTCGATCTGTTCTCGGCAAGAGATGCCCTGCTCTTCAAAGCGCCCTCGCTCTGGTGTTGGCAAGCCGACTGTCTTTCTCCAGAAACTGCACCCACCTGAAGGGGAATGGTGGGGGAAAAGGGGCGGTGCGTCGGGTGTGGCGCCAATTGAAGCGACACCGGTTCGTCATCCGGACCGATGTGAAATCCGACTACGCTTCCATCGACCATCAATGCTTGATCGAGCGGCTGTCCCGAGTCATCCACGACCGGCGTGTCCTGAATCTGATCGAGCAGTATCTGCGGCGGACCGCCGAGCGGGGTGGCCTCTTCTGGGAATCCGATCGGGGGATTCCCCTTGGCTGTCCCCTGAGTCCGATCATCGGCGCCTTCTTCTTGGCCGAGTTGGACCAGCGGCTGGAGCTGACCTGAAACTTCAATGTACATACGGGTTTCCGAACTCGAAAGTGCTTACGGTATTCCGTCAGGTCTTCACCCCAGTCTAAATTTCGCAGAAATTTTGACTTCCCTTGAACATTCAGACTTGAGCCTTCGATATTGGATCTTCTTGAGTCTAAAACTCTCGGCCAAACTATCTTCGGTGTTGGGATTTTTTTTCGAAATGAACGCACGACTGCGAACCTACAATTTTGGCCGCTCTGCCCCGGGCAGAGCGGTTTAGGAAGATGTCGATGGTGGAATCTGCCGCGAACCTTAACCGCAACCAAGATGAAAGACCGCACCGCAAAATCACAAAGCTAAGTACTCGAGTACTAAGGCCGACAGATTCCTATCGAAGAATCCGCTGATCACTCAAATCTTTGCCTCCCACCGATCGAGTCAGGGTGCCACCCAGAATTTCATAGACCTCGAGATCGGCGAAGGCATTGACCACATTGTATTGGGTGGGCAAGTCTTCCCATCTAGCCCGATTCCAGCTTATCATCCCTTTACCGACCAACTCTTCGATAACTTTCCTGTGGCTACCGGCCGAAGGGGTTATCACGGGATAAGCCACATCGGGCAATCCCCACTCGCCGGTCTTAGGAATGTACTTATAGTGAAGCACCCATCTACTGCTTCCTCTCCTCCCCCGGATGTCCCTTCATTCTCCTTACGAACGAGGTCGGTAACAGAAATATCGAGGAAGTTAAATCCCAACCATCCGGCCGTGCACTGCGCTTCATTTCCTGTGATCCTTGGTTCGGGTATTTCACAGTATATTTTTGAGAATCCCAATTCCTCCCTCCCGGTAATGATGGGATCCGTCAGATTTTCCCAAAGCACGCTGAGAAAGGGACCGCGGACATTGTCTTGGCTGCCTCTAAAAGTCGCGGGAAAGTCGACTCCGAGAACATTGTAGCCCCGTCCCGCGAGCCATTCGATCTCCTTCATATAGCTGGCCGAGACAGTGACGATCGGTTGTTCACCGAGTTCAAAGCAGTCCGGTAACAATCGCTTCGAGTTGCTCCGGATTGCTCAGAAAAGAGACGGAAAGGGAGAGAGTTTTGGGATTGTCGATGCATTCAAACTTGCGACCTTCCGGATGTTGACGTGGTCCCATGATCGGCCCGAAATGGGTCGGCATTCGATACATCTTTCCGGCGACGAAGGAATAGGCCATGAAAATCCTCCAGTTAACCGTCCCTCAGATTCTCAACCATCGATAAAGGACTGCCTGCTAACACGCCCGCGTCAACCGGGAGAACAACCCCGGAAACCCATCGCGCCTCGTCGCTGGCCAGATAGACAGCCGCCCAGGCGACATCCCAGGCGGTTCCTTCGGTGCCCAGAGGCGCAATCAGTCGACGGTGCTCTCTCTCCTCTTCAGAGAGACTGTTGACGAAGGTCGTATGGATATGACCGGGCGCGATGCAGTTAACCCTAACGTTCTCACGGCCGTGGTGAACGGCGGTGTGACGCGTGAGCGCGATAATACCACCCTTAGCGGCTCCGTAGGGTACGTTAGGACGGAATCCGGCCCGCATGCCGTCGATGGACGAAACGTTAATGATCGACCCGCCCCCGGATTCGGCCATTCGGGGGATCGCGTACTTGCACATAAAAGCCATGCCCTTCAAACCGATCGCCATCTGACGGTCCCAGATTTCCTCCTCAATCTCAGTGACTTTGCCCGACCCAAAGGTTCCCACGTTGTTGAACAAGATGTCCAATACGCCGAAACGTCCCATCGCCGCCTCCACCGCAGCGCTGCATTGGGAGGGCCGAGAAACGTCGGTCTCCACAACTTCTGCCTCGCCTCCTTCGTCTACAATCTTGATACGGGTTCTTTCTGCATTTTCACGATCAATGTCGGCCAACACCACTTTCGCTCCCTCTCGGGCAAAGAGCATCGCCGTCGCGCTGCCGGTTCCGTAAAGATCGCTTTCCTCAACCTCCCGTGTGCCCGCACCTGTGACTATGGCAACCTTGTCCTGAAGGCGGTTCATTACACAATCACCATTCAGACTCTTTAGGAAGCTAACGTCGATGGGCGGCAAGTTCCTAAACTGGTGGTCGCGCCTACACACAGTGGCTTCGTGCTCATAGGTCAAAGCCTTAATCCAGCTCTCTAGGCTTCTATGGTTCGCTTTCCGAATGGGGCCAGGGCCAAGCTGAAACTCCATCGAGTAGTGCCCATCCTACAACGGACTGTCTGCTACTGACGTGCGTGGCTTGAGACAAACTCTAGTTTCGTCCTCGAATGCGGCCAACAGCGCTAGGGACGGAATTAAGGGGCTCCCTCGTTGCGCCACCAACGGAACTCGTTCGCTCCCAGGGACACAGCAGCTATGTCCAATAGGCCGTTGCCGTCCAGATCGGCCAGGATGCACATGATGGCGTCCGGCCAGGAGGTCTTCAGAACATGTTGAGCCCAGACCGTTCTGGGATCGCCTGAGTTTTCCAACCAGACCACCTGCCCTGGATCTCCGGCGCCGGTGGCTGCTACATCCACATCTCCGTCCCCGTCCAGGTCCCCGGCTACCGCCTCGAAGGCATTGGGGAGTGGTCCAAAGATCAGGTGCCGGGACCAGGGTCCGTCGGCCGGCGTCCCATCGTTCTCGTACCAGACTACCTGATGGCCCTCGGCGGAATCCGTATTTCTTTCGCTGCCCAGGGCCAGGACCAGATCTGGATCGCCGTCCCGGTCCATGTCTACCGGATTCCCGTGCATGGGACGGAAAGCCGTGTCGATGACGTGGCGTATCCAGCCTCTTGCTTTGGGGTCGCCGCTGTTTTCATACCAGAGCACGAGTCCGGCGCTAGCTCCGGTTCCCATTAGATCTGCGTCCCCATCTCCGTCTACATCGGCAACTCGAATGCATCGGGTCTCGGCGACGCCGTCGTCTATCACGTGCTTGGCCCATTCCCGGCCTTCCTCATAGCGGAGTTGCGTGGGAGGCCCCAGGTCTAGAATCCCCGGATTCTCGAACCAGGCAAACTGGTTCCCCATTCTCCAGGAAGAGGCGGCCACGTCCAGGTCCCCGTCCGCATCGAGATCTGAAAGGTCCACGTTGTAGGCGCCGGCCAGACGGGTCGTGACCACATGTCGCTTCCACAGGTCTCTGATGCCCTCGGACCCAGGATTCTGGAACCAGAGGAGATGGCCGTAGAGGTTCTTCACGATGACAACATCCGGGCGAGTATCGTTGTTGACGTCACCCACCATATGCCTTTCAAGTCGCTCGGGGTCGTCCTTCTGGATGAAGTGGCGCTCGAAGTTTCCCGAGCCGTCGTTCTCAAACCAGTAGAGCTTGTTGTGAGGCCGATAGTCAGCGCTGGTCAGGTCGAGGTCGCCGTCCCCGTCCAGGTCGGCAGCCCAGATGCCGTAGGGGTAGGCATAGTTGTCCATGATGAGCTGTTCCGAGAAGCGGACCGGACCCGATGCTCTCGAAGGAACTTCAGGAGTCCCTCCCTTCTGGGTATCGCCGCTGGTACAACCCAACTGGCCGATAGGCAGTGTCAGCAGGACCCAGGTAGCGACCAGGATTCGCAGCATCAGTTTCTGAGCCTCGTCAGCTGTCTCGTCATGGCTCCTCCATCCCGGTTTCGAAGCTTGGTCTATGCTCACCAACAGCATAGCCATCAGGATTGGCAATACCAAGAACCAGTCGCAGAATTGCAGGCTACCTCGGAAATACACCCAGATGCTGGCTCAGGCCGGGACCGTATATAATCGCAGAGGCTCCTATGCACTCAAGTCAGAAGCTCCAGCCCCTCCTCCGAGCCGAGACCCTCGGTCAGAGCCTTCATTTGATGATCTTGTTCAACCTGGCGTTGGCTCAACCTCTCTACGATTTGACCTCAAGACAGGCCGAGTTCTACGTTGCCCACGAGACGCCGCCGGCCTGGCTGGTGCTTGGAGCTCTGTTGTTGTCGATTTGCCTCCCGGGCCTCCTCTCCCTGGTTTCCCCCTTGTTCGGGCTCTTTAGCCCCAAACTGGAGAAAAGTTCACGCTTCGCTCTCGTAGTTCTACTCAGTGCCCTGTTCATCCTCCCTGTCGTGAATCGGAGTGCGGACCTGTCAATAGCCCTCTTCATCGCCGCCGGTGTCCTCTTTGGCATGATCGTTGGTTTGGCCTACTCACGAAGTCGGATCTTCAGGATGTTTTTGACCTGTCTTTCACCAGGAATCGTGGTGTTTCCCTTTTTCTTTCTCTTCTTTTCCCCTGTGAGCCAGTTGGTCTTCAGCGGCGAAGAAGAGATTCCGGGCGTCGAGATTGCCAGGTCGAGGGCCCCGGTGTTTGTCATCGTCTTTGACGAGTTCTCGACGGTCTCCCTTCTCAAGCGGGACCTTCAGATCGATGAACGTCTTTATCCGAACTTTGCGCGGCTCGCCGCCGGGTCGCACTGGTTTCGAAACGCAACGACGGTGAGCCTGGAGACAGCCAAGGCCGTGTCCTCAATCGTGACAGGAACCTTTCCCAAGCCCGACACGCTCCCAACCGCATCCAACCATCCGGTCAACCTCTTTTCAAGTTCTCTTTCTCCTGGGATAGTCGGCACCTGATCTTACAGACAGCGTCCGATTTGATCGAAATCGAACGGCGGCTTTCGCCAGCGGACAGTCAAAATTCTCCGCGGACACGTCCAACCGAATGACTCCAAACACCTATAAGCGGTCATTCAAATTTTCCCGGAAACGTCGAACGAACTACCCAAAACGGCCAATTGCAGACTGTAAACTGGGCCTTCGAAGCGGAAGAGCTCGAGACGCGAGCCGATGTCCATCGCGCCTCCTGATTCGATCTGCTGCGGCCTGGTAACCGGAGCAAGCAGTAAGGACATCAGGTCAACTACCGCGACCGGCAACAGACCTACCCTCATTCCCCCTCCTCCTGTCAGCCCTTCAACTGAAACTCGGCTCATGCTACCGAAATCGAAACGAATAGAGCTTTCCGTTTCGCAGGTGAAATCGCAGTCGCACGGGCTGCCCTGTCAGCCGACTCAGGTCGGATCCCCCCTTCCAGGACACGGCATGCTTCATAGAGCTCCGGGTCAGCGCCTCAGCCTGCCCTAGCTCGAACCCCTCAATGGGATCACCCAGCGGATCCAGCACCTCCACCTGCAGCGAAGACCCCTGATGCATCCCGGCCGAGCCCCTCTCGGCATCCTCGAAGTTGACGACCAGACGACTCCCCTCAAAGCTCAGCGGCCGGGTGGTGGCCGTCCCCATGGCCGGACCCGCATCGAGGGAAACAAACCCGTCCAGCGGAAGTGTTGCCAGACCGATGGCGGCCTGGGACCTGTCCCCTTCGGCCAGGAGACCCTCGGCGCCGTGTGTCCAATTGACCCCGACGTAATAGAACAGGATTCGATCCTCGTACACGAAGGGCTGGCGTCCATAGATACAGCCGTCGTCCCAGGTCCCGTTGGCTCCCAGGGGGATGAAGGAGGCCCGATCCCGGAGCCGAAGGAACCGCTTGCCGTCCCTGCTGTAGGCGAACTGCGTATCTATGGTGAGGGCATTGGTCCGAAAACCCCAGGGAAAACCCAGGTAGAGATCCTCATAGAGCATGACCGGCATTCCATAGAACTGGAGATCTACTGGATCCTCGTCGTCGGGAATCAAAGCGGGCTCGATGGGGCTCCAGCGGATGAAATCGGCGCTCTCCGAGAAGCCGATGGTGCGCTTGCGGCGATCACCTGCAGGGGGGGCCAGCAGGTCCACCGAGTAGCGGGGGATGCTGGCGGCCCGAACCTGGGCGGGAAGGCTCTCGAAGGCATCCACCGCCTCCCGGTAGTCCTTCCATCCTGGACGCAGGTAGGCCACGTATTTGCCCCTGGCCGGATCCCAGCCCAGAACCGTGTGGGTGTCTCCGGTGCCCACCATGACCGGGTTGCCTTCGTACTCCTTCCAGTGGATGCCGTCTGCTGAGAAGTAGAGACAGATACCCGTCTCGCCATTGGCGCTCCGGGCGTAGCCCAGTCCCTTGTAGCGACGGGCAGGATTCTTTTCCTGTAGGTCCTTGAAGCCGTTGGGCGCTCGCCCCGCCCCGTAGAGAGCCCCCTTGGAGCGGACCGACTCGCCGGAGAAGATGTTGTTCTTCTTCGATCCTTCAAACTCGACCATACCCAGCTCCGGTCTCTCCCAGTGAATACCGTCCCGGGAGATCGCGTAACATGAAAGGTCCAGCTCCTCGAGGTATTTGGCAGCCCGGAGCAGGTTCTCGTACTCTTCGATGGGCCGGGGCAGCGGCTGGGTCGTGATCAGGTTGGGCACGTACCACATCTTGAAGAGGCGCTCCTGGGCGTCGTAGATCACATTGCTGGCGGCAACGAAGTTCCCCTCCCACTTCCGCTCTGGCTTGAGGACAGGCCCTCCGGCATGTTTACGCGGACGGTTGAGAACCCGGGTGATGAGGTGGGTGCGATCTAGAATGGCGTCGTCGATGAAAAGCTGCTTCCTGGATCCGATTTCGATGGAAGAGGGAGCCCCTGGCCAAGCATCAGCTGTGAGGGCAAGCAGCACACCTCCAACAACGAAAAGTTCCGGGAAAGGTCGAATCGTCATACCCGTCTTCCTCTACTCCACCTCGAACGGGACGCTTTCCTCCCGCCAGAAGTTCGAGTTTTCTGGCTGAAAGCCAGACTTCACCGTAGGGGCAACGCCCCAGGGAGGCGACATTCATTCGGATGATCTCCGCTTCTGCTTCGAGGTAGCCAGTGCGCATGGTGACGTAGTAGCTTCTCTGTGACAACCCTTATAGTTGGGCTGAAAGTTCTCCCGTCTACGGGCAGGCCCCGCTCGGCGTCCCCACTGGTGCCCGGCATACAGACGACTCCCGCCAGTGTTCCGGCTTCCGCCGCGTCGGTGATGGATAGTCGGGCGAGGTTCGAGAAGGTCATGGAGCGATAGCGCTGTACTGGAATAGCCAGATCTGACCGCACAACAGTGTCAGAGCAGATCTCCCCTGATCGTCCGCTTTCGGAACCGGTCATCCAGGGACGCTCTGCTCTAACGCCGTGGTTGCGGTCAGATCTGAGCTATCACACCGCCGTGCGATTTGATCGCAAGCCAAGGGCAGCTTCCGCCTAAAAGCGGACGTTCAAATTTTCCCAGGAAACGTCGAATGAACGACCGCCAACGGCCCAAAAGCAGTCATTCCCAATCTAAGTGACCAGCACCCAGGTGGAGCTTCCGACAGAATCTCTCTGCCCAATTGGAGCCGATGGAGTGTCTTCTGAGGAAGAGCTAATGAAGCCCGCCGATTTTCACGGCGAATGGAACTACACCATCGTCCCCAGAACCCCTGGCATGCAAATTTGATTGCCATAGGCTATTTCTCCACGGCCCCTAAGGGCAAGTGGCGAAGGCGCTCGTATCCGTAATCGCCTGAGCGGCCTGCCCCAACTCGTTCTCGTACACCCTCGACATACCGGTAGCGGTGTCGGTCACGGTTAGTCCATACTCGACATTCGTCGTTGCGTTCGCAAACACCCAGAAATGATCATTGTTGCTGCACTCATCCAGGACTTGTACCAGGAGGTCCAGGTTCTCAGGATTGAAAAAATAGAAGACGCTTGTTATGTTATTGCGCTCTACAACCATTCCTTCTCCGGACTGGTCCTGTGAGGTCCAAGCCACCTCGACCTTGAACCGGCGACCCGGCCCTGAACATGCCGTCGTCTTGTCGGGGGTGCAGCCCGGGGAGAGTATCTGTTGGCCAGGGTTCAAGAGCAGGTTCCGGTCGTCCTGATCCAGAAATGTTACTCCAACATCATCGTCTGTTCTGCTGGTCTTCGGCATGAAACAGAGCCTCCAGGTGCCGGGGCCGACTTTGTCTGATGGATGAATGTTGATGGCTTGCTCGGCCTTGTGCTGCCCATCCCAATCAAACGTTCTCTCATCTACGAGGTTGCCCGATGGATCCAAGAGGGCTGACTCCACCTCGAGGTCGAGTAGATTCTCTGCAACAAAGGCGGCCCCGGGACTCCGCTTTATCGGCGCTTGAGCACAAGCGCTCTGGGGCACCTCCTGGGAGACGAGGTATGAAAAGACGTCATCAATACCTCCATTGATGAAATACTGGACTGAGAAGTCCACGTGAGGAGCACAGTTCTTGTCGGTTTGGAATTTCCCTGCAAATAGGTTGATACCCGACACCTGTGGAGGCTGTTTTAATTCGTAAACCTGTATTCCGTTGGGAGCGACGGTGGAAGTAAAGATACCGCTAGTTGGCAGTCGCTGCCCGTTGAGGTCAAGGGCTGAGATCGTCGTCCGACCCCCTCCCCCAAAAATCTTCCCCCAGATATCACAGATCTCATCCGAACGGTTTTTCGCAGTTACAGTCGTAGAGTACCGGACGCCTCCCCCCTCGCCCGCGACCAGCTGCGCTGCGGTTGAAGAATTGGACAAGTCCGGTGCGTCTACACCTGGCCCTGGACCTGGCCGCCCTGGAATTGTCGTCTGAGAAATGGCTGACGAAGAGGACAAGATAAGGGTAACGCCCAGAAAACATCCCCGGATCACACTCGTTATCGATATCCGATTTCCTCCGTCTAAATTAGACTTTCTTAATCTCTCTCAAAACATATCTGGAGGCGATTTCTGGACTGTACGATTCCAGGGAGTCGGTCCAATTCAACTCAAGGACACTATCGGAATTCGGAATAGAGTACATCGGTCATTTTCTCGCGTATCCAGAGCAGAGATTCAAGACTCCCCTTGAATTGGAGACCCCGGTGCAGGGGACCCCGACCACGGAAAGATCGATTCATTAGCAAAAGATGACTGAGGAGCAACTCAACGAGGAAGGGTTAAGCCGACATTCCTCATACCAGCTCCGAAGACGAGTTCCTGTGCCCTCCCCGTGATGAATGATCAAATCCTATCAACCCTCCAACCTCGCGTCAACGATTCGGAGGGGTTTTACTCCATTTTGGTCAACCCCAGGTTGATCGCATCGGCGAGCACAGCCGTCAGCAATAAGCTTTTGTCCCGCCGCTTTTGAGGTGAGTGAAATGACGGGTAAATCCGGTCCAGTCGTCCACTTCGAGGAGCAGCTCGGTGATTTTCAAGTGGCGCAACAACCCGTACGCTCGGCGCAGCAGCGCGTCGGCTTTCCGGCGGCACAGCGCTGTCGAGCGGGGTGAGCCTGAGGCCCGTACCGCTGCTCAATTTGTTGGGCCGCAATGTCGCCCTCAAGTTCCTGCCTGAGAAATACGCAGAAGATCACCAAGCCTTAGAACGTTTCAAGAGAGAGGCTTGGACGGACGGAAGGATTCGCTCGACGGCTCGCTGCCTGAGGCTCCAAGTGGTTTCATCCGGTCAAGAGCTGCGGGAGAAGGTCGTCACTCACCGACTCGGACTCACGTTCCTTTTGGACCCAATGAGCACCTGAAGAAAACGGGTCCTCCACCTAAAAAGGACGACGTGGGTGAGCTCATCGAGGAAGCCCTCTATTCGCCAGATGCCCACTACCGTGAGAACGCGCTCAGCTTGTTGGCCTCAACCGAAGCCAGTCCTGTGGTTTTTCAGGCCTGCCTGGAGGGGCTGATGGACGTCGAAGCAGACGTCCGACTGCCGGCGGTCCTGGCCTTCGACGACTTGAAGGATCGCTCCGCCCTGCCGATCCTGCTCAAGGTGACCCGGCGAGACCCCTCGCCGGAGGTTCAACAAATCGCCCTGGACGTCTACGAGTCCCTGTCCGATCACGGCCGGTTCTAGGCACTCAGAGACGACTCCCTCAGGCACGGGCTGCATTCAAGACGGAAATTTCGGCGGCACATGAGCGGGTTCGGGAATCCTGAAGCGCGAGCGAAGGGTTGGGGATCTGGGAGATTCGCTGGTGTCCGCGTCTTTCCCTGGGACCTCGCTTCATACGTCAGCACGGTAGGTGTCACTTGGACGTATAACGCCTACCTGGAAATTGACAGCTCCTTTCGAAGTGCCCGAAATAGAACGTCGGCTCCTCCCCGTTTGCGGTAGTTCGTTCGACGTTTTCGCGGGAAACTTGAATGTCCGCTTTTAGGTTTCTGCCGGTCAGAAACTTGAATTACACTCTGAACTGACCGGCTGCTTTTAGGCGGAACCGGTCATTCGATTGCGCAATGAAATCGGGCGCTGTCTGTAAGATCGGGTGCCGACTATCACACTTCGTCGAATAGGGAGCTGTAGGTCGATCGGGCGACGGCTGTAACTTGTGTGGAGGATCATCTTGGGCGTCGGCTTTTCCAACGACCGAAAAGCCAAGAAACCGCTAGGGCCCCTTGGTCGAGGAAAAGTGATCATTTCCAGCGCACCCAGTCGGTGGTCACTCATCGAAGCAGGGAGAGGCTGCCAATCCGAGGCGTCAAGCCGGTTGATGTAGCCTGTATATTCCAGCGCTAGCCCTTCACTACCCCTGCGGACTAGTGCTCTGTCAACCTTGAGATTGTGGGTTATGGACGAGTCATGGTGGTCAAGGTCAAGGCACGCGGCCGCAGCCATAGCTTGCTCTACGTCCAGGGCGCGCAACGCAGAGATCGGCCGCCAGGGCCGTTCAGAACCTACAATTTCAAGGTTGACAGGGTACTAGCTTCGACTGACTGGAACGTGCATCCAGTGTACAATCGGAGGGTGTGGAACTTGACAGTTGGCCGTTCCAAAGAACGCATGGAAAAGAAGTTCCTGGCTCGGTTGAGCATCGTCTGACCTTTGCCCCAGATCTGAGGGGGAAAGTTTCACTACCTGGGAGGCCAGTGAGCGGTGTTCCCATCGGAACTCGGTCCCGGTTTCGCACGACCTTCAAGGAAAGGATGTGTCTATGATTCCTTACCTCGGCCTGGCCGTGATATGGAGACTGCGGTGACCGAAACCCCTGTGATCGATTTCCACAGCCACATGGGCGCCTGGGGCCGCCACGGGATGGACGATGATGTCTCCCTGGTCCTGCGAGTGATGGATGCGGCCGGGATCGATCGGGCCTGCATCAACACCGTCCACTTCGGGGACCCGAAAGAGGGCAACGACCGGATCGCACGGAGAGTCTCCCGTTGGCCGGACCGGTTCATCGGGGCTGCTTTCATCACTCCCCACTATCCGGATGAGATGATTCCGGAGCTGGAGCGCGCCTTCGACCATTTGGGCCTGCGATTCCTCAAGATCTATCCCACCTACGCGCGCCGAGCCCATGACGATCCCGTTTACTTCCCGGTGCTGGAATGGGCCAATGATCGCTCTCTGGTGGTCATGTCTCATGCGAAGTTCCGCTTCGACGACGAGTCGGTGACCATCCCCGGCCGGTACGAGTTTCTGGTGAAGCGCTTTCCGCGGGTACGCTGGGTTCTGGCGCACGCAGCGGGCGGGATCAACCAGGAGGCGGTGGACGCCGCCCGCCAGCTGCCCAACCTGTACCTGGAGACCTGCAGCTCGGGCCTGGCCAACGGGGCCATCGAGTTTGCCGTCCAGGGGGCGGGCGAGGACAGCGTCCTCTTCGGTACCGACATGCCTCTGCTTGACGGTGTGCAGCAGCTAGCCAAGGTGGTGACTGCACAGATCTCGGAACAGGCGAAGCGGAAGATCCTGGGACTGAATGCGATTCGTTTGTTGGAGCTTTGATCCCAGGGAGTCAAGATGTCTACAGCACAGGTAGGTAGAGAGAGGTTGGACTATGGTGTGAATACGTTGCTGCCGGCGTCCGGAGATCTGGACAAGAAGAAAACCACTCGGGGCGGGAGTCCCGTTCCATCGCCCACCCTTCACCACCCGCTTCGGACGTAAACTCGCCATGCGCACTGAACACTAGATCGTAAAACTGAGGCCTTCCGTTTGTGACCGCTTGTGTTGGTTCATTCGACGTTTCCGCCGGCACCGGAGGAAGGCTACAGCGTGACGCCTTTCGGGGCGGGAGACGCCAACTTCTGCTCCACAACTCTTGACAATTGCTCGGGAAGCGCGACCGAACTATCCTGGCCGGATGTGGCAGGTCACTTGGACGATCACTCGACGTTTCCCGGGGAAAACTTGAATGACCGCTTCTAGGCGAGGCTGTGTGAAAAATCATTCATGATTTCGGATTTGAAATTTTGACTTCATAGGATCGCGTGCAAGCCACGATCTCCGTCGTAGGAAGGGTAAAGAGACCCCTAAATCAAAGAGGTTTTGGACTTCTCATAGCGGATCTTCAGGTACGCCGGGTCTCAACGGCCTCAGTCTGGCCGGGATTCATTCGCGTCCAGCCGGGCACGGTAGGAAATGGGCTGCATCAGGGTCCGCAAAAGGCCTTGTTCTTTTTGGGAACGGAAGTAACCCAACCCCAGCCTCATCTCTTGCTGTTCGTCCCATTCGGAAAACCGGTAGGTTCCGAACATCCGGTCCCAGAAACTGAAGATGTCGCTATAGTTGCTGTTTGTCTCTTCAGGACGGGCCGAGTGATGAATCCGGTGCATGTCCGAGGTAACGATGACCCAGCGCAGACGGCGCTCTATTTTTCTTGGAACCTTGATGTTCGCGTGGGGATAGAAAACGAAGAGAGTGTAGAGTAAATCATACATGATCAGCACGATAATGGGGACGCCCAACAAGAGCGTTACCGATATTCGCATGATGATTTCCAGCAAACTCTGCAATGGGTGGATCCGGAACGAGTCGGTAATGTCGACATCCTTGTCGCTGTGGTGAACTACGTGAATGCGCCAGAACGGTCTCCAGACATGATAGAACCGATGCAGCCAGTAGAATGCCAGATCAGCGAGTAGCGTAAAAACAACGAACTGGAGCCACAGTGGCAGCCCAGGCATCAGGGCGAAGAGACCGAGGCCAAACTGCGACACGCGCTCTTCCACACCCACCCCGAACGCATAAAAGAGCAGGGCATAGGCCATGACGCTGTTGATCACGTGTATCGAAACGTTCACGTACCAACGTCGGAGCACCGGAACACGGTTTGGGAACAGGGGAATTAGGGTCTCAAGAACCAGGTAGGCTGCGACAGTAGCTGTCAGAAAGACCAGGTTCCCTTCTCGACTGAGATGAGTGAGAAGAGAATGTAGTTCGGACATGGCACGCCCAGGCGTGTTACTTTCGGGTCTTGAGGTAGCGAATGCCGAAAGCGGCCAATCCAAGGGTAAGGATGACCACCCCAGATTCACCTAGCCCGCATTTCTCATCGCTGGTCTACTACGTCGCCGCAATCATCCGCCCTGGCTGTGTTTCGCTCCGTCGGCCTCCTCGACGTACTGCACGAGTACGACTGCGGGGGCCTCGGTCGCAAGCCTTGCCAGGACGGCCCTTGCGGCACCTCGCTACGACAAGCGATGAAAAATGCGGGCTAGCGTGGGAATGGGTGCTGCAACGGGAGGAGCTCCCGTGGCGGCCACCAGCGGACTCGAGATCAATAAAGAACAGCTAACAGTAGCTCTTAGGAACGTTATCATCTACCTCCCCCTCACACGATGCGCGAAACCAAGACTGATTCAAATTCTAGCTGCCAAATTTTACAGGTTTCGTCAGCGCCGTCAAGGGGGCGAGTCGCCTCATCATAAAAAGTGCCCGAAAAGGGAATCGTAGCGTCACGAAGAAAAGTGCCCGAAAGGAGAGCAAGAGCTGAGAGGATGACCGCTTCTAGGCGGAAGCCGCCCGTCGATTGCGATCAAATCGGACAGTGTCTGTAAGATCGGGTGCCGAGTATCACAGCCAGTCCAATCTAGAACTTGGCACCTGAGACTGTATCTTGTAGCTTGGGATTCAATCTGACCCGGGTGTTCCCTTGCTCACCCAGATGGGCGACGACCAGGCCTTGGCACCGTCGCGCTGGAGCACCATCACATGGTAGGGAGTAGGGGTGTCGGACAGTTGATCGTCCCGCAAATCGACCCTGACACTTCGGCCTAGACCCAGCGGTTCCCTTTCGACTCGAACCTCCAGACGCTCACCGCCGGCCGGATAGACGATGGGGTCCTCTGATAGGTCCTCCAAAGCCAGTTCAAAGCTGGTCACGTTGGTGACGAACCTGAGCACTCCCTGGTCGGGGGGATTCAATCTCAGGACAATTCCGTCGGCGTCCCCGGTCGTCACTGACTCCCATAGCACCTCATCCTGATTGATCTCCCTGATGCCCTCCGCGGGAGAGTCGAACGCATAGCCATGGGCCTCTTCGATCTTGGTTCCCTGGCACTCGATGCTGCCATTCCAACGGGCTGCACGCCTGCGTCCCTTGTTGCGAGCACCCCGCCAACTTATCCGGACAGCATTCTGAGAGCGAGCCGTGTCGGAAGTCGATGGCGCCGAATCCACGCAATGGAGACCCCGTCGCAGCTCCACGCGTTCCACGTCATCCGTCCCCCCGATCTGGACCTGGAAGGTGGGAGGACGCGAGACCAGCGCTTCCCCTCCCATTGGAACTCCGGCATCCGTTTCGACCTGAAGACCGATTCGTTGGCCGGTGGTGCCGTAGCAACGCCGCTTCCAGAGCGACTCCCAGATTGCTTCCCGGGTCAGCTCGCTGGCGTAGACGCACACCAATCCGCCGCGCACACCGAAGGTACTGCTTCCTGGATAGCTGGCTCCCGGACGTCCCTTGTGGTCATCACTCCCACAGGTGATCCCAACCCTGCAGCCCTGCTCGAAAGCCTGCTCGAGGAGCCACTCGAACTCTCCCCAGGATGAATAGATTTCGACGAGAGGCTCCAGTGCCGGGTCGTGAAAGCGCAGATCCGAGTAACGGCCTCCCACGTGCGGAACGATCAGGACATCCTTCCGTCCGCGCAGCCGTCGGTACAGCTCCGTCACCGGATAGCAGTCGGAATCGAGATCGGAAGCGTCGCCCAGAAGCCAGTGACTGCAGCGGTGTAGGGGGCCGTCATCACCAAGATAGTAGATGTTCCGGTCTCCGCCGGCACTCGTCAGTCCGGACCATTCATATCCCAGAAAGGTCACGAAGCGTTCTGGTTCATGGTAGTGCCGGACCACTTTCCGAATCAGCTCCCAGGTCGCTTGCGTGATCTGGAAGCAGTTGCCCTGGTGCCCCGCAAAATCGACGCAGGCCTGATCCCGAGCAAAGGCAAAGTACTCGTCTACCGACTTCGTTCCCACGGTTTCCTCGCTCTGACCGTGGAGATCGCCCCAGAAGCGGCGCAAGGCCGGAGTGTTGGCGTGAACCGTGAGACCATTGCTCAGGACCGAAAGACTCCGATCCGGATCGTCCGCCTCGATCCAGTAGACGCCTGCCTGCTTGGCTCGCACATCCTCGAAGTGGAGGATGCCTTGATTTTCAGTTCGGAAGACGCCTTGATCTGGCAGCCCCTCGAAGAATTCCGTTTGGGTGAACCGGAACTTCCCCTCGTGTGTGGTCGCCGGATTACCCCATTGGTCCAAGACCCTGAGAGAAACCCGGAACGGTTTCTCCTTCTCTACATCCGAGGGAAGTATAAGTTGGAGCTCGGAGGCTGGTCCGCTGACGATCTCGACGGTCCCAATCGACTCCAGCTCGACGAAGGCTCCGGTGCCGAAGCAATCGACCAGGACCTTCAGCTCGAAACGCGGCTCACAGAAGGTCTGTGCTGTTGTTCCCGGACTACCTCCGGAGGTATCGCCCAACCTGAGCGTGACCGTTTCTCCCTCTCCGAGATGGCCGTCGTCGACATAGATTGTGACCGCCTTCTGCCAGGGACGCACGTGAGACTGGACATCGTATCGGGCCCGTACTCTTGCTTGGCCGGTGGTGCTTACCCTGATGTAGTCCAGCCCCTCGGGACGATCGTCCTGGGGCTTCCCCCAATCACTGACGAAGCGCCGCGCCACCCGAACCATGCCGCTGTCGTCGATGCCGTACCGCCCGACGTAATAGGTCACTGTCCAGCTCCCGATACTCCCTGCCTCGATCGGGTCCTTCGGGCTCAAATCCGCCCAGCCGTAGAGTCTCCGAAACTCCTGCTTTGACTGCATCGAAGCATCAGCCCTGGCCATCTCGCTGCTTCCTTCCCTTGGGGGGGGGGTTGTGATGAGACTCCTCGGAGGTCTGACTCTACCGTTACCGGCTCCTGGCCGTATGTTACTATAGGCAGCCAAGCTCCTAAGCTGAAACTTCATTGGCAAGAAGGAAGGTGTAGGAAACAGCATCTGACAGAGCAGTGACCTGTAGCACGGGCACTCCTGCCCGTCGGTGTCCTCGACGGGCAAGAGTGCCCGTGCTACAAGCGTCACTCAGCTCTCGATATTCGTAGCTAGAAATGAAGGAAGTTTCCGTCTCGAATGAGGCCAGTGCGCTGGGGGCGAGACTGACTTGAAACACCCTGTCCCCAGCCGGCCCTGGAGCCGCGAGGAGAAAAGAATGAGATTCTGTCGCATTGTCGTACTCTCGATTGCCTTCATCGGCCCTTCTGCACTGGCCGCAGGCCTGAAGACGGCCGATGCTCCCGAGCTGAACTATGAGTTGGTCTCGGACTGGCCCCAACTACCTGAGGGATGGAACTTCGGGCCCACCACGGGGGTAGGTGTCGATTCCAAAAACAACGTCTATGTCTACCATCGTGGCCCTCATCCCATCATGTGCTTTGCTGCGGATGGGACCTTCCTTCGCTCCTGGGGTGACGGCATCATAGGCGGTCCTCATGGGCTTGCCGTGGACCGCGACGATAACGTCTGGGTGACCGACATCGGTGACCACACAGTCATCAAGTTCACGCCCAAGGGACGAGTCCTGATGGTGTTGGGCCAGAAGGGCACAGCGACAGAAACGGAGACGACCTTCAACATGCCCACGCATGTGGCCTTTGGACCTTCCGACGAGATCTACGTGACAGACGGCTATGGAAATTCTCGCATCGTCAAGTTCTCGAGCGACGGGAAGTACCTGACGGCCTGGGGCAAGAAGGGGAAGGGGGCCGGTGAATTCGACGCTCCCCACACGATTACCATCGATGCTAGAGGTCAGGTTTACGTTGGAGATCGAGAGAATTATCGCGTTCAGATCTTTGATCCGAATGGGAAGTTCCTTTCCGAGTGGACTCACCTTGGTTCACCCTGGGGACTCTTCCTGGCTGCGGATGGATACCTCTACATGAGCGACGGCTACAACAACAGGGTGTCAAAGTTGAGCCTACAGGGGCAACTCCTGGGTACCTTCGGGAAAATGGGAAGAGCCCCGGGGGAACTCTATTTTGCCCACCATCTCAGCCTCGGCAAGAATGGTGAGGTCTACGTGGCGGAGGTCCAGAACTGGCGCGTGTCGAAATTCGTTCCGAAATAGCCCAGAAGCCTCTTCTGCGGGATTGGGATGCTCCCCGCAAGCCGCCGCCCGCTTGAGGATTCCTTCCGCTGTGATCCCTAGTAATGAGGTAGAGCCTCCCTTCCGGCATCGTCGACCCGCGAAGCAGGCACGCCGCTTGTGGATATTGTGGTTCATTGGGTTGATTCTGACCTACCCACTCTCGGCTCAGCTCGACCCAACCTCCAGCGAGGCGAAGAGAGAAGGTGCCTCAGGTCCGGGGGAGGGAGGCAAGGATCCGGACAGGGTTTCTGCAGCCAAATCTGGATCGGGGGGTCAGGCCGGCAAGAGGAAAACCGGGAGAATTGTCGCCGTCCCATCCTATCGAAACCTACGCTTCGAAGAGGACTGGTCGGTTCTCCGCGACGGCTCTGGCCCCGACCCCTGGAACCCCCTCAAGTTCATTTCACTCAACCAGTCCGGCACAGCTTATCTGAGCGTGGGCGGGGAGGCCCGCGCCCGGACTGAGCTCTGGTCTGACTTCGGGTTCGGGAGTGCAAACGCTCCTCCAGAGGATGGCTTTGCCCTGATGCGGCTGCGAGCACACACAGACTGGCATCTGGGTCCAAAACTGCGCCTTTTCATCGAAGCCAAGAGTGCGATGGCGGCGGGGAGAGAGCTGCCCGGAGGCAACCGCACCGCCGACGTCGATTCAATCGATCTGCAAAATGTGATTCTCGACCTCAATCTGGGCGAAGCGGGCTCGGGGAACCTCACCCTCCGTCTCGGCCGCCAGGAGATGCTCTTTGGGAGGCAGCGCCTGATCAGCCCCGCCAACTGGGCCAATACCCGCCCTAGAGTGTTCGACGGGGTTCGTGGAACCTGGAGCTCCGATCTCTGGGCCCTCGACGCATTCTGGACCCGTCGCGTCGAGATCAAGAAGTACCGGTTCAACCAGCACGACCCCGACACCGATTTCTTCGGCCTGTATCTAACGACAGGACTTCCCCCTGCTGCAGCGACGGTGGATCTGTACTGGCTAGGACTCCAGCGGAAAAGGATCCAGTTGGCGGGAATCCGTGCCCAAGAGCGCCGCCACACTATGGGCGGACGGCTCAACGGCCAACTACTCCTGGGCGCCCTCGACTACGATCTGGAGGCTGCCTATCAGACTGGCCGTCATGGCAGTCGGGACATCGCCGCCTGGATGGTGGCGAGTCAGCTCGGAAACCAGTTCGGGGGTGCGCTCGCGGCCCGAGTCTATCTGGGATTCGACTACGCCTCTGGGGACAAACATCAGGACGATCACGAGATCAACACCTTCGATCCGCTTTTCAGAACCAATCACGCCTTCCTGGGCCAGGTCGATGCGGTCGGACGCCTGAATATCGTCGATCTGAGTCAGGGAGCCACCTTCAGAGCGAGTTCCAGATTAGGATTCAAGATCGAGACCCACTTCTTCTGGAGAGCCAGCAGACAGGATGCACTGTACAGTGCCGGGGGCGCTCCACTTCGGGAACCCCAACTCTCGCGTGCGAGATGGGTAGGATCTGAAGTGGATCTGGTAACCACTTATTCGATCAATCGCCACACTACCGCCGGCTTCGGTCTGGGGCATTTCTTTCCCGGCACCTTTCTGGAGCAGTCGGGATCGGCGGAGCGAACGGATTTCGGCTATCTCGTGCTTCAATATACCTTCTAGTGGACTGCAACGCTTGAATCGCCTTGATCTGGCCTCACAAGCCCAATCAGCAGACGTGAGCGTATTGATGAACCAGTTTACTGAGGGTTCGTGCGACAATGACTGGGACAACGAGCGAGTCTTACTTGGTGACGACTGGTGGGAAAGCGAAAGTCCGAGCAAAGTTTAATGGAGAGTATGAAGCTGATCTGGGTCCTGGCTGAGAAGGATCTCAGGATAGAGTTCAGAACTCGTCAGGCTTTTCTGAGCACTCTCTTCTTCGCCCTGCTGGTGTTGATTGTGTTTCAGTTCGCCTTCGATCCTGGGAGCCACGCCACCCGGCAGGCCGCGCCGGGGATCCTCTGGGTCGCGCTTCTATTCCCAGGTATCATACAGCTCAACCGATCGTTTCAGGCGGAGATGGAAGAGGGGACGCTTTACGGGATCATTCTCTCGCCGATCAGCCGCGGCACTTTCTTCCTGGGGAAGTTCCTGGCGAACTGGTCCTTCCTGATCGCGATAGACCTGCTGATCCTGGTCTTATTCATCGTGTCCTTCAACTTCTCTCTCAAGTTTGCCCTGCTTTGGATGGTGCTGCTGATTTTCCTCGCAAGTGCCGGTTTCGCTGCGGTTGGAACTTTGTTTGCCGCCATGGTCGCGAGTGTTGGAACCCGAGAGGTTCTGCTTCCGATTCTATTGTTTCCCATTCTGATTCCGCTTATCCTTGCGGCTGTCAATGGGACCCAAGAGGTTCTCTTACGAGAAGAGCTTCGCTTTTTGTCCCAGTGGATCAAACTACTGGTTGCTTTCGACGTCATTTTCCTGGCCGCATCCTTCCTGGTGATCGAGCATGTTATCGGAGACTAGCCTCCAAAACACGCGAACCGCTGAAGCCCACTTGAAGGCCGTCCGTTGGCTGCTGCCGCTACTCTACGTTCTCATGACTCTTGCACTGTACGCAGCCTTTGTCCACACGCCTGCCGAAAGGACCATGGGAGAGGTTCAGCGGATCTTCTATTTCCATGTTGGGGCGGCATGGAACGCCTTCCTGGCCTTCTTCGTCGTGTTTCTGGCTAGCGTCTTCTACCTGATCAAGCGGCATCCGTTCTGGGATCAACTCGCCGTGGCCTCGGCAGAGGTGGGGGTGCTATTCACAACCATCGTTTTGGTCACGGGCCCGATCTGGGCAAAGCCTGCCTGGGGCACCTGGTGGCCCTGGGGAGATCCGCGGGTCATGACAACGTTGGTCCTTTGGCTGATCTATCTGGCTTACCTGATTCTTCGCAGCAGCCTTCCCGAAGGCGACAAGAAGTATCGATTCTGCGCCGTCTTCGGCATCATAGGATTTATTGATGTTCCCATCGTCTGGATGTCGATACGATGGTGGAGAACCATCCACCCCTTGGTCATTACCTCGAGCGGCGCCAATCTGGAACCCAGCATGAAGGATGCACTGTGGGTGGCCGTCGCAGCCTTCACTGTCTGTTACCTGACCTTGACCCTCCTGAGAACGGCGATGAGACTGCAAGCAAAAGTGCTCGATGAGATCTCGCAGAGAGCGGGGGCTATCTAGGCGACTTAGGAGAGTACATTCTTGAATATCTACTTTTTCGCCGCATACTTCGTGGCCTGGACCTTTCTCTTCCTCCTCCTCGTCTATTTAAGTCGACAGCAACGCCAGATTGGAGAGGATCTGAAAGCCTTTCTGGACCGAGGCCAGAAAACATTCGATCCAGACCAGCCAAGTTCACTAAGGTAAACAGCGTGGGGGTGGCCTCCAGGCCGCCGTTTTTCGAGCCAAAGGCTCGACGGAAAGAACCCGGCGGCACGGAGGCCACCGCCACGTCCCTCGACTGAAGTTTCGTTCTCGAATGGGGCAGCGCAGCGGGGGCGGGACTGACCTTAACAGTCTCGGAATTTCGATAGCGAAGCGAAGCGAGCTGTAATAGTCAAATCATGACAGCTAAGACCTGTGATCGAGTCAGCAAGAGATTGGGAGGGACCTTTGTCTGTGGTTCGATCCCAAGCAGTTGCGCGATCATACGGGGTGGTCCGAATAAAAGGCACCAAAGCTCCATCGGATGGCCACATCGCGGGCAAGAAAGAGGCTTCCTGTCCCCCGCTGCCTGGCGCCTCTGCTCCCACGTCTGGGGCTTGGAACGGCGTTTTTTCCTCTGGGCTAAAAGTTGACGAGCCCTCTTCAGGAGCTTGGTGCGTTTGATGTTCGAGAATAACCCATAGTGACGGACTTGTCGAAACCCGACCTCCGGCAGGTGTTGAACCAAACGGTCAATGAAGGTCAACACGGGGAGTTTTCGGACTCGGATCTTCCGGTCCTGATGATAGTCCTTGAAACGAAAGGTCACGTGGCCCTGAGCGAACTTGATAATGCGCCCTTCGGCAATCACGGGCCGCTTGGTATAACGGCAGGCGTAACGGACGGCTTGGTCGGCACTTTTCAACGACGGACCGATGAGGATATGCCAGCGCTTCTTGCGAATGTGCCCCAAGAGCTTGTCCACCTCGATCCGGCGTCGGGGGTCGCTTCGAAGCCGGCGACGCACCAGGGGCTGGGACTGGTGAGCGCGGCGCACTCCGTGGAGGACGTTCAACTTCCACTCCGTAGCCAGCAGGGGGGCCGGGACGAGATAGCGTTGGGGGGCGGCCTGCCAGCGATCGCCGGCGCCGTTGAGCCCTCCGGCGGTGACGATCATATGGAGATGGGGGTTCCATTTGAGGTCGGACCCGAAGGTGTGCAAGACGATGATCAGGCCTGGCAAGTAGCGCCGGCTTGGACGTCTGGCCGCCAGCCAGGGCTGGCTCTTGCGCCCTCGTGGGGTGGGTCCCTGCCCGCTGAGACTCAAGACAGCATCCGCGGCGGCTCGAAACAACACGTTGAGCAGGACCCGACGGTTGTCCTGGATCACCAGCCGCAGCTCCCACGGCAGGGTGAAGACCAAGTGCCGATAGGGCACCTCCAGGAGATCCGAGAGGAGCTCGTCGCACCACTGGTCGGTGCGGACCTTCCCGCAGCTGGAACAGAAGACCGATTTGCAGCTGTGGGGTACGACCTTGACGGTAGGACAGTTGGAGCACCCAAACAAATGCAGCCCCAGTTTCGCGGTCCGGCACGACAGCATCCGGGAGACATGGTGGTGGACTGCCCGCCGCACCTGTCCCCCTTTCCAGGCGATGTAGCGCTGGAAGTTGTTGCTCGTCAAGAGGATCTCCGCGATGGCGATCGGACCGCCCCACCGGCTCATGGGCAGCGATGCTCCTCTCCACCAGCAAGCGTGTCAAGTAGCCTCCCTTTCCGTCCTCGGCTGCCACGTCCCAAAACTACCTTTTACGGCCAGGGGCCGTCGGCACGTAGTGCCTACTCTAAACTTGAACAATCGGTCGTAGGCCCCAGGTTGCAGGTCGCCTGGTCTTTCGAATAGCTCTACCGGCAGCGTTTCTTGACACGCCTAGACTCAAGTCTTATCTACCAGAGGACATTAAAAATGATGCGAATGACGACGACACGAATGTTCGTGATTCGTTCGGAGTTCGAAGGGAGCTACAAATGCCAAAGATAATCGGACTTGACTTGGGCACCACAAACTCGGTGGTTGCCGTCATGGAGGGCGGCCAACCTACTGTCATCGCCAGCCAGGAGGGAAGTCGGACGACTCCCTCGATAATGGCTATCACCAAAACCGATGAACGGCTGGTGGGTCAGGTGGCCAAACGTCAGGCGATCACCAACCCCGAGAACACCGTCTACTCAATCAAACGCTTCATGGGAAGGAAGTTTGAAGAGGTCTCGGAGGAGATGAAGATGGTCCCGTATGAGGTCAGCCGGGCCTCCAACGGAGATGCCCGCGTCCAGATCGAGGGCACGGAGTACTCTCCTCCCGAGATCGCGGCGATGATCCTTCAGAAGCTGAAGACTGCTGCCGAAGAATATCTGGGCGAAGCCGTGGAGCAGGCAGTGATTACGGTGCCCGCCTACTTCAATGACTCTCAGCGTCAGGCGACCAAGGACGCGGGGAAAATTGCGGGCCTTGAGGTTCTGCGCCTGGTCAACGAACCGACGGCGGCGGCGCTTGCCTATGGTCTGGACCAAAAGAAGGATGAGGTCATCGCCGTGTTCGATTTCGGTGGGGGTACCTTCGACATCTCCATCCTGGAAGTTGGAGAAGGGGTGGTTGAGGTCAAATCCACCAACGGCGACACCCATCTCGGCGGAGACAACATCGACCAGGTGGTGATCGACTGGATCCTGGCTGAGTTCAAGAAGGATCAGGGGATCGACCTGTCACAGGACAAAATGGCCCTGCAGCGTCTGAAGGAGGCGTCCGAGAAAGCCAAGACCGAACTCTCGACGACTCAAGAGACTGACATCAACCTACCTTTCATTACCGCCGATGCCAGTGGGCCGAAGCATCTGACCCTGAAGCTGACGCGAGCCAAATTCGAACAGCTTACCGAAGATCTTCTCCAACGCACGATCGGGCCCTGTAGGCAGGCACTGGAAGATGCACGGATGAAGCCGGAAGACGTCAAAGAGGTCGTTCTGGTGGGAGGCTCCACCCGGATCCCCAGAGTCCAGGCAATCGTACAGGAGTTTTTCAAGCGAGAACCTCACCGTGGAGTCAACCCTGATGAAGTGGTGGGAGTAGGGGCGGCCGTGCAGGCCGGTGTCCTGGGGGGAGATGTCAAGGACGTTCTTCTCTTGGATGTGACTCCGCTCTCCCTGGGTATCGAGACCCTGGGCCAGGTATCGACGGTGCTGATTGCGCGAAATACGACCATCCCGACCCGAAAAAGCGAGGTGTTTTCCACTGCGGCGGACAGCCAGACATCGGTTGAGATTCACGTCCAGCAGGGTGAGCGCCCGATAGCACACCACAACAAGTCACTAGGAAAGTTCAACCTGCAGGGCATCCCCCCGGCTCCGAGAGGAGTCCCTCAGATCGAAGTGACTTTCGACATCGATGCCAACGGGATACTCAACGTCAGCGCCAAGGACCTGGGGACGGGCACGGAGCAGAAGATCACCATCACCGGATCGAGTGGACTGAAGGACGAAGAGATTCAGGAGATGGTGAAGCAGGCTGAAGAGCACGGTGATGAAGACCAGCGCAAGAAGGAAGAGATCGAGGCTCGTAACAAGGCTGACAACATGGTCTACACCACCGAGAAGATGCTGAACGAAAACCGAGATAAGGTAGGCGAGGCCGAGGCCAAGGCGGTTGAAGAGGCCATTGCCGAAGTGAAAAAGGCAATTGAAGAAGGTGGAACCGATCGAATCAATGAGAGTGTCGAGAAACTCACTCAGGCCTCCCACCGCCTCACTGAAGTGATGTATCAGCAGACACAGGCGCAACAGCCGGATCAGCCTGGAGACGCCGCCCCCTCCCCCGAGGGTCCCAGTGGCGAGACGGCGAAGGAGACCAAGGAAGATGAAGAGGTCATCGACGCGGAGTATGTGGACGTCGATGACAAGAAGTGAGCTTTCGGGCTTATGAGATAGGCGAATTCGGATGAATCAGAAGGACTACTACAGGACCTTGGGCGTAGATCGGGGTGCCACGCCATCTCAAGTCAAGCGCTCCTATCGCCAGCTGGCTCGCAAGCTGCACCCTGACGTCAACCCGAGCGACCGATCGGCCGCCGATAAATTCAAGGAGGTCCAGGAGGCCTATCAGGTCCTGAGCGACCCCGAGAAACGGAGCTTCTACGACCGCCACGGTTTCTATCGAGATGGCTCAGGCGCAGGCCCCGGGGACGCTTTCCGTCAGGGAGGGGGCTTCCCCGGTTTCAATACCGGCCGCAACGGGCGGGGAACCGGGCACGGCAGCATCAGCGATCTCTTCTCAGAGTTCTTTTCGGGGCGCCAGACCCAGGCAAGGCGTCCCAGTCCCGAGCGAGGTCAAGATCTGGAGAAGAATCTCACGATCCCCTTCCTTGAGGCGATCGAGGGCACCAAATCCCGCATCACATACAGCCACAAGGGCAGCTGTCCGAGCTGTCAGGGTCGAGGCGGAGACAAGGAGGAATTGCGTTCCTGCTCCACTTGTCGAGGCAGCGGGCAGGTGTCCGAATCTCGCCAGGGAATGCGCTTCAAAGTGGGCTGTCAGGCGTGCGATTCAAGTGGGCATGTGCTAAGTGGCAACTGTGCCCGCTGCAACGGCGAGGGCAGGGCTCAGAAGAAGGACACCGTCACGGTGGGGATTCCTGCAGGAGTCGATTCGGGTTCTCGTGTCCGTATTTCCGGGAAGGGTAATGCGGGCAGGTTCGGAGGCGCCAGCGGAGATCTCTACCTGATCGTGAACGTCGAATCGCATCCCTTTTTTCGACGCCGGGGCAGCGACATCCTGACTCAAGTGCCCCTGACGATCACGGAAGCAGCGTTGGGGACACAGATAGAGGTACCGACTATCGAGGGAAAGACTCGACTCAAGATCCCACCGGGAACCCAGAGCGGCCAGAAATTCAGGCTCCGTGGGAAGGGGGCCCCTTCGCCCAAACGAAAGCAGAGTGGGGATCAATTGGTCGAGGTCGTGGTGGTGCTGCCAGAGATTCAGGACGAGCGTTCCAAGGAGCTGCTGCGGGAATTCGCCAGCCTCCATCCCGAGAATCCGAGAAGCGGCCTCGGCAGCTAGCCCGGATTTCTCATCGCTTGTCGTAGCGAGGCGCCGCAAGGGCCGTCCTGGCAAGGCTTGCGCCCGAGACCACTCGTGGCGAGCCCCCGCAGTCGTACTCGTGCAGTACGTCGAGGAGGCCGAGAGAGCGTAACGCAGCCAGGACGGATGTTTTTGACGACGCAGTAGACCAGCGATGAAAAATGCGGGCTAGGATTCCGGCGTGATTGACCTCGCAGGTTTCTTGACAATGCCCACTTCCAGTGTTTAGTGCTCCAATGGAGGTCTTCCCTGCTCCGCTCCTTGCAAACGCTCACGGAGTACTGCATACACCCTTCTTGCGAGGATCTGCTGTCGCTTTGAATCAGGGCTCACCCTAAGGAGTAGGGCCTTGATCTCTGCAAAGCAGGATTCCAATTCGGGCAGAAGGCGTGCGGTCTGGCTGGGGTCGTAGGGGATCTGGACTCGCCCCAAGCCAATTTCAGCGAAAACCATCAGGTACCGGGCCGTGCTGGCGTCGGGACAGGTGAGACGCTTGCGACCTAGCTTGAGCTCAAAGCCGAGAAAGGTATACATCAACCTCGGCTGACATTTTCGCCCCAGCAGGGCCACCGGTCGAACCCGCTGAGCCAGCACCCGATTCCGATAGATGACATTGATCCTTTCAATCTCTTTTTCGATGCTCCCGTTGGGATCGAACCGATCTAAGCGCAATGACATCCGTTACCTTTCCTGGCTGAGAGCCGCTTCTGATAGTATGTTACGCGAATGTGGACGTTCTTTGCCCCAGCGCTGGATGTTGGGAATCGGATGCAAGCGCTGTGGGCCTACCTCTACGACCTGGTGCAGAGCATAGGAGGCCCAGCTCTGTTGCTGGTAGCGCTAGCCGACTCCTCGTTTCTCTCCATCCCGGAAGGAAACGATATCTTGATCATCGCCCTTTCCACGGGGCAGACCTGGGGAGTCATGACCTACTACGTCCTGATGACAATCGCAGGATCTGTCATTGGCTGCAGCCTGCTCTATACCGTAGGGCGGCGCGGTGGAGGATTCGTAGAGAAGAGGTTGCCCCACCAGCGGCTGGAAGAGATGCGGGCCCTCTTCGCTCGCTGGGGAATCTGGACCGTGATGATACCTTCGATCCTGCCTCCCCCTACTCCGTTCAAGATCTTCGTGCTTTCTGCGGGAGTGTTTCAGCTGCCCTTTCCCAAGTTCCTGGCTCTCGTTTTCGTAGGGCGGAGCATTCGCTACTTCATGTGGGGAATCCTGGGAGTCCTCTACGGGCAGGCCGCCAAGCTTTTCCTGCAGAACCACGTTCAGACGGTTGGCCTGACACTTTTTGTCCTGCTCCTGGGAATCATCGTGAGTTTCTTTCTACTCAGGCGAAGAACCCGAAAGAAATCACTTTCTCAGGAGGCGGCATGAGGGTTCTTCGCCGACCCCTGTCACGCCGGCGTTCGTACCTCCACACTGTCTCCCTGGTGTTGTTTCTACTTTCCCTTCTGGGGTGTGGATCCGCGATAAAGAAAAGAACCCAGATCGAAGTTCCGGTCGGCCTTCAGCAAGCCAAGGAAGCCACGCTGGAGGAGCTCGTCCGAATCATCAATGACAACTATACGCGTCTGAACAATATCTCTGTCAAAGATATGGCAGTGGAATTTCAGGAAGGCTCGATCGAAGAGGGTTACTTCGAGCGCTATCGGCAAGCCAAGGGCTACCTGATCACAAAGCGTCCTGATTCCACCTATATAAGTATTCAAAATCCCTTGACTCGCTCAACCGTTATCACGATGGCGACCACCGAAGGAAACTTCGAGATCTGGGTGCCCAGCGAGAACAAGTATCTGATGGGAAAAACGAATCTGGAGCCAAACGACAAGAGGCCCCTTTACAACGTGAGGCCGGAACATCTCTTCAGCGCCCTCCTCATCGAGCCCATCCCTACAGGGGACCCGACCATTCTCCACTCCCTGGAGGAAGATCTCGATGCCAGCTCCAAGTACTACGTCATCAGCGTCCTCGAGGCCCCGGCAGAGGGGACCCAGGCGGCCCTATTGAAACGCAAACTCTGGATAGAACGAAGCCACCTTTCACTCGTCCGCCAACGCTACTACGAGGGGGGCCGTCTAGTCAGCACGATAGCCTATTCGAGCCTGATTCGCGTCGGATCGACCATAGTACCCACCGGAGTCGAAGTGGAACGACTCAAGGAACGCTACACAATCCGGCTGCAGTACAAGCACGAGGCAATCGCGGTGGACCAGCAGCTGAAAGAGGGGATTTTTCAGATCCCCTTCCCACCAGGAGCTCAACGAGTTGCGGTCAAGTAGCTGCTGGTGGGATTGGCCAAGCCATCCCGACGTGGTAACGGTGGTCGCTGCGACGCTACGGCACCGGATCTGACGACCCTTCTTGTTCGAATCAATTAGTCGGATTGAGCAAGCCCGGGAGCGGTTGAAGGCTGTGACCTTATCAATATAGAATAGGCGAGTGGATGTCAGGATCGTGGCTGAATCGAGGTAGGACCTACGGAATATGAGTACGATGGTTGAAATGGGGCAGAGAAAGAACCTCGTAGTAGTCGAGGATCTGCAGATGGTTTACCGGGTCGGCAAGGTCGAAGTACCCGCGCTGAGAGGGATCGACATGACCCTGAAGGAGGGTGAGTTTGTAGCTATCATGGGCCCCAGTGGGTGCGGCAAATCGACTCTGCTGCACATCCTGGGCGGTCTGTTGAAGCCGACGTGCGGATACGTCTGGGTGGACGGCGAGGAAATCACCGGGGTTCCCGACCGCGACCGCACCGAGATACGAAAGAAGAAAATGGGCTTCGTCTTCCAGCGATTCAACCTGCTCCCCACCCTGTCGGCGCAGGACAACATCGAGCTCGCGAGCCGTATCCATGGAAACGGGCATCATGAGGAAAACTGGACTCAAGAGATTCTCCAGTTCCTGGGCCTGCAGGACAAGATGTATCATAGGCCCTCCGAACTTTCCGGAGGCGAGCAACAGAGGGTGTCTGTAGCCCGAGCTATCATCAATCGACCGGCCCTCCTCCTGGCCGACGAACCCACCGGCAATCTGGACTCCGAGAACTCCGAGGTTGTTCTCAAGATCCTGCACGATCTCAATACCCGCTACAACCAAACCATCGTAATGATTACCCACAATCCGGATGCTGCGGCTACGGCCAACCGAATTATCGATATGCAGGACGGGCAGATCCGGAGTCACATTGAGAATGTCTATTACACGGCCAAGCCCGAATTGCAGTAAGAGATCTACGATGAGCTGGATGGGCGTAGTCGGTCAGGTTATTTTTTGGCGCTACAGCAGGGGTAGTTGGCAGTACGATATCCTCTGCGGTGTGATTCTAGCTTTTATCTTCCTCACCCCTGCGGACGTCTTCGACGGCTCAGTTTTCTCCCAGGCGAAAGAGCCGAAGAAAATGGAAGAACGGGATCGCGACTCGGATAGGAAACAGGCCCGGACTCCTCTCGAAACCCACTCACCCGTTTCTCTCAAGAGAGAGAGAGAGAGTCAGCTCGTTAGGGTCTGTAAGGAAACAACCGATGCACTTTGGCGCGAGCGCCGTGGGGGCAGATGGGAGGCGCCGCGCCGCAGGCGATGCCACTGCGCATCTTCCAGGCGCGGCAACAAAGCAGATGCCCCCGCGCCCCCGCGCCCCTGCGGGCTGGGGTCCGCAGGCACGCTGGCGTTGTTACTCGCTCCTTACATACCGTAGCGGGTATGCGCATCGCTCGCGCCTAGCCAGCGTACCTGGGGACCCCAGCAAAGTGTATCGGTTATTTCCTTACAGACCCTTAGTACCCAGTCCAGAGATCTGGTGATCCTTCCAAGGAAACTCGTCATCTAACTGAGGGCAAAGAAAACCGTGCAACGTCTAAGTGCCCTGGAACTAGTTGTTCTCATAACCCTCCTGGTCCTGAGTGGGCTGGGCAGCATTGCCCACAGCCGACCTGCTGCTTCGGATACAGGCCTGGGCCTGGAGGAGGTGCTGAGCAACATGGACAAAAGGGGGCAGAGCCTCAGTTCCATGAGTTCTACGATCGTCCAGAAAAAATGGACGGATATTCTCGACGAGTTCGACGAGGGTGAGCGTGGAACCTTCCACTTCCTACTCAAAAACCAGAAGGTCTTTCTCCGAAAGGAGATTTCCGAGCCCCAGCGGAGCACTCTGGCGATCAGTGACGGCAAGCTGGTCTTCTATCAGCCCAAGATCAAACAGGCTCAACGCTACGATCTCGGAAACAAGAAGGACAAGGCAGAGTTCTTGTTGCTTGGCTTCACCTCGAACAAGGAGGACATGAAGAAGGCGTATGCCATAAGGCTGCTGGGGCCAGATCGGGTGGGGTCCCGCGATACCTACGCTCTCGAGCTCACGCCGAAGTCGAAGACCGTTTCCGCCCATTTCTCCCACATCGTTCTCTGGGTAGACTCGCAACTCTGGGTCCCAATCCAGCAGAAACTGGTGGAGCCAACCAGGGACTATCTACTCTTCCACTTCGATGAGATCAAACTGAACCATGGGATCAAGAAATCCTACTTCGAGGTGAAGCTTCCCAAGGACGTCCGCGTTATCGGCAACTGATTTAAGAGAAGTCCTTCCGACTCCACCTGGGGTGAAACTTCGAAAATACGTCGCACGTCTGAACGTCTGAACGTCGCACGTCTCTTCTCCTCAAAAAGCGCGGGGAACGAGACTCCCTCGACCGAAATTTTCTTCTCGAATGGGGCCAGTGCTTCCTGGGGGCGGGACTGACCTGAAACTTCATTGGCGAGAAAATCATTCAAGAGCCGCCATTTGACACAGCCGTGATCTTCGTAGGATGGGCACTCTTGCCCGTCGCTGTCATCGACGGGCAGGAGTGCCCGTCCTACAACAGACACGCTGCTACCGATGCTCGTGGCTAGAGACAACCGAAGTTTCTTTCTCGAAGCGCCAGCTGGTGGCCTGAAGTTGGGCCGGTCGGCACCTGCTGAGGCGGTGCCTGGTCCTTTGTCTATACTTCTTCGCTGCTCTGCGCGGCCTCCAGAGCAAGCATCTGGGAACGCGTGTAGAGAATCCGGTGAAGGACGGTCCAATTGGAGAACACTGCGATGATCCACAAGATCGGCTCCATGCTATAGAAGCAGCCGATGATCAGGAGGACGATCCGCTCGGGGCGTTCCAGAAATCCCACTTTGCAGTGTTCGATAAGGGATTCAGCACGGGCTCTGGTATAACTGGTCAAGACTGAACCCATCATTGCTATGGCGACCAGCACAATGTAGGTGAGGCGTCCTTGATGGCCATAGTAGAGAATCAGTCCTAGATAGACGATCAGGTCCGAGTAGCGATCCATCACCGAGTCGAAGAAGGCTCCAAACGGCGTAGCCGCGTTGGCAGTCCGGGCCACCATCCCATCGACCATATCGAAAAGACCAGCCACTATGAGGAGCACTCCCGCGACCCCAAAACGCCCACGGGAAAGCAAAAAAGCAGTCACAATACTCATCACAAAACCCAGAAAGGTCAGGTGATTGGGCTTGATGTGAAAGAAGGTCAGCGCCGTGACGATACCCCGCAGAAGAACCCGGGCACCCTGTCCGATTTTTTCCGAAATCATAGATTCCTATACAGATTCAGCGTCTCGAGGATTCACTGTGCCTGAAAGCACTGCGTCCCCCAGATCCAAGGGGTCAGAATAGTTCAAATTTGATGGTCAAGAATTTCTTCGGGTTTTGTCTGAAGTCGTAGATCAGCTTCACGATCTCGGAGGACACACGGTTCAGACTCTGGTACAGTCGTTCGTCCTTCGCCAGAAGTCCCAAGGTCCCTTTGCCCTCCTCGACACCTCGCATCAGATTGTTCATCTGTTCCAGCGCCTGAGTGATGTCCTTGTAGAGCTTTTCGTCGGTTGAGAGCTTCCCCAATGTACCCTCTCCGGAGTCCATTCGAGCCGTAACGCTCTCTATGTTGGCCATCAACTGGTCCATCTTCTGATAGAGACCAGGATCCTGGATAAGCTTGCCCACAGTCCCATCCGCCCCGTTGATCTTCTCCATGATGCCTCGGAGGTTCGCGGTCATCTCCTTGATGTTCTCATAGACGTCTTTCTCTCTGATCAAGCTGGGAAGCGTCCCCTCCCCCTCGCTAAGCTGTGCTACCAGGTTAGCAGCTCGATCGACCGTCTGCTGAGCCCCTACTACGGTCTGGTTCAGGTTCTCGAAGAAAGAGGGATCGGTCATAAACTTCCCGACGCTGCCTTGTCCTTCACCCAGATCTTCCATGATGCCCTGCAGCTTCCTCGACAGGACCTCGAGGTTGGCAAGCACATCATTGGCTCCGGTAATAAGCTCCTGGAATCCGGGCTCGGAAGACCCAGTGATGACAACTACTTCTCGCATCTTCTGTGAACCGAACCACCCTTCGAATACCTCCTGGTCGACGAGAGGAAGAGCCTCTGTCCTCCCCAGTGAAACTTCGACGTACTTGTCACCCAGGAGCCCCACCGAGCCCAGTGAGATATTGCTGTCTCGCCGAATCCAATCCCGGTAGTCCACCTTTATATCCATGAAGACTTCTATGTTCTGCAATCGCCTTCCGGCTTCTCGAATGTCCTCAGCGACCTCTTTGAGGCCATTTTCCTGACCCTCGACCAGGCGCCTCAAATTGTTGATCTCCCGGCGCTGAGGCCGGGTCCGTGGCGATTCTGGACCATGCTGAGCAACCAGCTTCTCGTACTCGGACTCGAGACCAACCAGCTTTTCCCGATTGGCCGCGAGGTTCCGTGAGAGATCCTCTGACCTTCGATTCAGCTGATCTATGAGCGCCAGATTCTGCTTGTTCGCTTCCGTGGGGGGGGGTTCTCCCGGTTCGGAGATGCGCAAGAGACTGACGTTTCCCGCCTCAACCCCAGCGATGAGTACGATATCGCCAGGCTTCAGCCCGGAAATGTTGTTCAGATAGCTCTTGGCGATGAATGTCTCTTCGAACAAGCCGACCTGGGTCCCAATGGTGAAAGTTGCCAGGGCCAGGATAGCAGTGGTGATGATGACAAAAATTCCAACCTTCAGCTCCGAAAAACTGCGGCGGCTCTTTCTGTCCATCGTATTCCTCACGCTTGGGGCGTATTGATCGAGTAGCTGTTCACTGTCGCCTGACGCAGGGTCTCGTCATATTGCCCTGCGTCTTCAGGTCAGGAACTCCTGAACATAGTCGTCCTGAACCGACTTCAACTCCTCATCGGTGCCTTCGCAGATAATCCGTCCGTCCTTGAGCATGACGAGTCGGGTATTGACGCAGTGTCCCTCACCCTGCTCCGGTTGGAAGCTGATCTCTCCGTCGGGGCCTTCCAGCGCCGCCTCCGTGGCAAGGATCTCAGCCGTCTTCAGATCGTGCGTGACGATGATTGAAGAAACGCCTTGCAAATCCCGCAGCATGATCACCAACTCACAAATGGTCCGGCTGGTAATCGGATCGAGACCGGCCGTCGGTTCATCGTACAACATGATCCTGGGCTCTCCTGCCAGGGCCCGTGCAATAGCGACTCTTCGCTTCATCCCTCCCGAAAGCTCTGCGGGCATCTTGTTGATCGCATGTTCCAGCCCTACAAACCCCAGGAGCCGTCGAGCAGCAGCCTCCATCTCTTCTTCCGTAGAGCTACCTTCTTCACGCATGCGATAGGTCACGTTGTCCTGGACGCTTAGTGAATCGAACAAGGCGCCCTCCTGAAACACAATGCCAACCCGCTTTCGGATCGGCATCAGCGCGTCTTCACCGAGTCGCGTAATCTCCTCATCCTCAACAAAGATCTTTCCTGAATCCGGTTTCACCAACCCCAGCACCATTCTGAGAATCGTCGATTTTCCGGAACCGCTTCCTCCCAGGACAACCTTCGTCTCGGCCTTCCCGACTGCCATGGTGAAGTCTTCGAGCACCACGTGTTTGTCGTAGGACTTGGAAACCTTCTCGAATCGTATTGCGTTAATAACGTAGCTCCAAGATGATCTTGCTCAGAAAGAAGTCGGCAACAATCACCAGAATTGAGGCAACGACCACCGCCTGAGTCGTGTTGCGGCCCACTCCCTGGGTCCCTCCCTTGGTCCTCAGACCGAAATAACATCCGATCATCCCGATGATGAATCCAAAAACCACGGGCTTCGTCAGCCCCTCCAGCACATTATTGTAATCGATTGACCGCAAGGCCGTACTCCAGTACAGCGAGGTGTTCAGGCGCAGGGTGTAGAAGGCAGTAATCCAGCCACCAATCAACCCAAAGACGTCGGAGACGATCGTGAGCAAAGGAACCATGGTAGTACAGGCAATCACCCGCGGCGTCACCAGTTTCTTGGTGGGATCTGTGCCCAGGGCCCGCATGGCATCAATCTGCTCTGTCACAACCATCGAACCCAGCTCCGACGCAATTCCGGATCCCACTCGCCCCGCCATCATGAGCGCTGTCAGCACCGGCCCAAGCTCCTTGATCAGGGACAGGGAAACCAACTGTCCTGTCAGATTGACGGCGCCGAAGGCCTTCAGTGACTTGGAGGATTGAAGGGCCAGGACTCCGCCGGTGAAGAAACCGGTAAGCATGATGATCAAGATCGAGCCGACTCCGATAACGTCCATCTGTTGGAGTGTATCCTGCACATAGCGGGGCTTCCGGAAGATGTTGGCCACGGCCTTGGCGCACAAGAGGGTTAACTCTTGAATCTCGTAAACAACCCGATAGAAAACTCCCATAAGTGCTCCGTTATGAGCAGCTCTGCCCAGCGCCCGGTCCCCGGTTTAGTGTTACACTAGACCGCTTGACAGCTTCGAGAATAGCGACGCGAAGCTCTCGCAAAATAGGCGTTGAGCACCGAAAAGTCTATCAGAGATGCCGCTGCTCTCCAAGGAGGCTCAGCCGCTCGGACGGTTTCGGGAGAATCACGATAATGCTTCGCTTCTTGACCTCTGGAGAATCCCACGGGAAGGCATTGATCTCGGTCATCGAGGGATTTCCCGCTCATGTCTCCGTGGACGTCGCTTTCGTCAATTCCGAACTGAAGCGCCGGATGGGCGGCTACGGGCGAGGGGCGCGCATGAAGATCGAGAGCGACGAAATCGACATCTTCTCCGGCGTCCGCCACGGCTATTCTCTGGGCTCACCGATAGCATTCTCTATCACCAACCGAGACTGGGTGAACTGGATGGACATCATGTCAGTGGAGCCCAATCCAGAAGGAGCGCAGAAACGCATAGTGGAACGCCCCAGACCGGGTCATGCTGATCTGGTGGGGGCCATGAAATACCAGTTCACCGATATGCGAAACGTGCTGGAGCGCTCCAGCGCCAGGGAGACTACATCAAGGGTTGCGGTCGGTGCCTTCTGCAAGCTCCTACTCCAGTCATTGGGCATCCGGATCTACAGTCATGTCGTAGCCATAAAGGACGTCCGGATCTCTTCGGCCCAGCTGGAGAAAGTCTCGATCGATCTGGTACCGCAGATAGAGGCTTCTCCCATGCGCTGCTGTGACGCTTCCCTTGAAGAGGCGATGAAGAAAGCGGTGGATGACGCCATCGAAAACGGCGATACCATCGGCGGGACCTTCGAGGTCCGAGTGGTGGGAGTGCCACCGGGCTTGGGGAGCCATGTCCACTGGGATCGCAAGCTTGACGGCCAGCTGGCCCAGGCTCTCATGTCCATCAATGCCATCAAGGCGGTAGAGACAGGCTTCGGTCTGGATCCCGCCCCTACCGGCAGCGAGTTCCACGACGAGATCTTCTACGACCAGCAGAAGCGAAGGTTCTACAGGGAGACGAATCACGCCGGTGGACTCGAGGGCGGCACCTCGAATGGCGAGGAGATCATCGTCAGAGCAGTCGTCAAACCGATCGCTACCTTGAAGCGCCCTCTCAGGTCGGTGGATCTGGCAACCAAGGAGCCCTTCAAGGCCCAGTATGAACGATCCGACACCTGTGTCGTCCCGGCGGCGGGCGTGATTGGCGAGTCCATGGTAGCGATTGTTCTGGCTCGGGCGCTGCAGGAAAAGTTTGGAGGCGACACTCTTCAAGAGGTCCAGGGCAACTTGGAGAGCTACCTGCGGACCGTCCACCAGATGTGAATCAAGATGATTCGGCCTATTCTCAAATACGGTGCATCCGAATTGGAGCTCAAGAGTCCACCCGTCGAGCGCTTCGACCAGGAGTTGGAGACTCTGGCGGGGGATTTACTGCAAACGATGTATGCGGCGCCTGGGATTGGCCTCGCGGCACCTCAGGTCGGAATCAATCTACGCCTTACCGTGATCGATACTACAGGAGGCGAGGAAAAGGGCCACCAGGTGGTCCTGGTGAACCCGGAGATCACGGAACGAGAAGGCAGCCAGAAGGGCGAGGAAGGCTGTCTGAGCATTCCCGAATTCACCGCTGTGGTGGAACGTCCGCAGCGGATTCTCGTGGCCGCCCGGCATCTGGATGGAAATCCGATCGAGGTCGAAGCAAGCGATCTGCTGGCGCGCGTGATGTGTCATGAAATCGATCATCTCAACGGGATTCTCTACATCGATCGCATCTCCCGTCTAAAACGCGAGATGATCAAGAGAAAGATTCAGAAGCTTGTCCGAGCCGGAGAATGGTAGATGCGGATTGTCTTCCTGGGGACACCGTCATTCTCCGTACCCTTCCTCCAGGCTCTCGTCGAGACCGGTGGAGAAGCCTCTTATCAGGTAGTCGGCGTCATCACCCAGCCTGACAGACCCCGCGGGCGGGGACGGATACCGCTGCCCAGCGCTATCAAACTGGAGGCAGAGAAGCTCGGCCTTCGTATCCTGCAACCAGAGCGGATCCGCAACAATCCATTGGCTCTCGAGTTCCTGGAACAGACCAGGCCAACCCTGCTCATGGTCGTAGCCTTCGGCCAGCTGCTCCCCGCTGAGTTCTTCAACTACCCTCCGCTGGGCGCACTCAACATTCATACTTCGTTGTTACCCAAGTATCGAGGAGCGGCGCCCGTGGCCTACGCCCTGATGAACGGGGAAACCGAAACCGGTGTCACCCTGATGAAGCTGGATGAGGGTATGGACAGCGGCGATATTCTGACGCAGCTCCCTATCCCGATCGGGGAGGATGTCACCACCGGGGAGCTGGAAGACATACTCGCCCAGAAGGGTGTGGACCTGATGCTGCGCGATTTGATCCCTTATGAGCGCGGTGAACTTCGTGCAAGATCGCAAGACCCTGATGGGGTGACGCTGGCTCCCCGCATCCAGAAGGAGGACGGACGAATCGACTGGAATCGCGACTGCACCTCAATCCACAACTTGATCCGCGCCCTCAATCCCAAGCCCACGGCTTCCGCTCGTTTACGGGATAAGGGAGTGAAGATATGGCGTAGTCAGAGAGTTGCCGCACAGTCCAATCAGGCGGCCGCAACGCCGGGTGAGGTTTGTGAGATCACCTCGGATTCCATTTTGATTCAGTGTGGGGAGGGTGGCCAACTCGCTTTGAAGGAGTTGCAGCTCGAGAATCGAAAGCGGCTTTCAGCTCGGGATTTCGCGAACGGTTTGGCTCTGAGGACCGGGGAACGATTCCACTAGAGGAAGACCTTCGCTGGAGAAGACAGTTCGGCGTTCGCATGTTCGGTGTTCTACGGTTTGTGACTCAGCCTTCATCCTTGCTCGGGAGAGGGCAAACCGATAAATGCTGAACCGCAGAATATCGAACAAGCGAATCTCGAAGTTAGCCCGCATTTCTCATCGCTTGTCGTAGCGAGGCGCTGCAAGGGCCGTCCTGGCAAGGCTTGCGACCGAGACCACTCGTGGCGAGCCCCCGCAGTCGTACTCGTGCAGTACGTCGAGGAGGTCGACGGAGCGAAACACAGCCAGGGCGGATGATTGCGGCGACGTAGTAGACCAGCGATGAGAAATGCGGGCTAGCTATGGGCTAGCTAGTGCCCGTCCGGAAACCGGGGTTCCCAGAACTGTAATCTGTTGAATCGGAACCACTTTTTATACCTGAGACTGCTGACAGACCGACTCGACCCAGCTCGATCCAGAGCGAGGACGCACGGGCCAAAAAACACCGGTTCGGCGCAGACCTCTCCCTGAGTCGGAGCCACAAGGCAGTACGGTCAGCCACAAAAGACTACAACAGGAGTCGGGCCAGGACGACCAGGTTATAGGTCAGGACGCTGGCATGGACGTAGCTTTGAAAGTGAGGCCAGCCTTTCCAGGTACAGCGGTGGAGACCAAAGGTGTGCTTGAGGGTCCCAATGCACCCCTCGATCCCGGCCCGGAAGCGTTTGAGCTGTTTGTAGACCCAACTGGAACGCACCATGCTCTCGACCGTCAACCCACACTTTTTGGAAAAGGCCACGTCCTGTACCCCCTGCTCTTTGGCCCAGCTCAGGTTGGCCGCCGAGGCAAAACCGCCATCCCAGGCGCTCTGGCGCGGGACCTTCCCGTACAGCTGTCGATGACGCTCTAAGAAGGGTTGCACATAGTTGCTATCGGCTGGATTCCCGCGTTCCACCACACAATCCAGGATCAGCGACGAGGCCCCCGTGCTGACAAACACTTTGTGGCCGAAAACCGTTTCCCGAGGGCTCTTCTTGATAATATCGGTGTGCTCTTCGAAGAGGGAACAGATCTTCTCCTGGGCCGCGACGGCCTCGCCCGAAAGGACCCGTCGTTGAGTCTGCTCGATGACTTGGTGCAACAGCTCCAGATAGTGGGCCAGTTGCGCCGCCCCGGCCAGACTGAGGGGATCGCTCCACTGCGCCGACGCGGCCAGCGCCTGCTCGGCATAGTGGGCCGTCTTGGACGCCACCTTGATCAGATCGCGGTAACTCTCCAGGCGCTTCTTGCCGCGGCGGTTGCGGATGTTCAGGACGCGCCGCTTGGCCCGTCGCGTGTGATCGACGAAGCCGATCCCTTCCCAGTCCCGCAGCCGCCCCAGCCACCGGGTGACGACTCGAATGCCGTCGTACAACAGCTCACTGTCGAGCGGATAGTGGACGTTGGTCTGGACCGCCGTGGCATCGACCCGAATCCGTTGGCCTTTTTCCAGACCCCGAGCCTGCGCCCAGCGCACCAAGTGGTCGTTGATCGCCTTCCATGTCCCCGGCTCAATCTTCCCCAGGTTCTCCGCCAGGGTGGCTTTGCTGATCGACGCCCCATAGGGCAAGCGACAGAACCTCTGACAGCTTTGCGAATCCACCAGATGAAACTCCAGCTTGCGATAGCTGAACTGATGCAGCTGTTTGATGACGGCACAACGCAGCACCTGCTCGGCCGTCAAACCGGGGGCGCCGACACTGGAATCGACCCTGTCAGAGAGATCTTGTACTATCAGCTCCAGCGTCTGGGGATTGTCGTCCAGGATGCGCGAGATCACCTTCAATTCATGGGCCAGTTGGTGATCGGGCCATGGTGGGGAAAGAGGGCGTTGTTTTTCACGCTTTTGACGCATCTTCGAACTCCTGAAATCGTCCTAAGTCGTTTCAGTCTAATTGTTTACACCAGATAGTCTAGCAAACGACCCTGACAATTTCGGAGCTTGAAAAAGCCCTCTTTCCCCTTCCTTATCAATTACTTACGGATTTCCGGACGGGCACTAGCTAAGCTAGGGTCTCACCCGAGAGGACGCTTCAGCAAACTCCGCTTTCACGAAGGAGTCCGAGGTTTGGGAAATGGATGCTAGGGCTGTAGCCGTCGAGCTGCTGCTGCGCCAGTCTGACAGCAGCCGTGTTCCCCTCGATAGTCTGGCCAGTGACCCCAGTTTTGCTCAACTGGACGGAAGAGATCGGCGCTTCGTCACGGAGCTGGTCTTCGGAGTCCTCAGAAACCTTGTCCTCCTGGATCACTACATCGAGTGGGGCAGCCACAAACCACTGCGGAACCTGGACCCTGAAATCGTTTCGATTCTGAGGACTGCGCTCTATCAGTTGAACTATCTGCGCGTGCCTGAAAGAGCTGCTGTCCACTCAGCCGTGGAGCTCTGCAGGGGATTCAAGAAATCGTCGGCATCTCCCTTCGTCAACGCCCTACTTCGGCGATTTCTGAGCAACCCACCTGACTTACCCCAGGGACAGACACCCGAAGCGCTGGCCCTTCGCTATAGTCATCCGCTGTGGCTGGTCGAAAGATACCTGGAACGCTACGGAGGCACGGTCACCGAAGACCTTTTGCGAGCCAACAACCACCCCCCGGTACCCTTCCTCAGGGTCAACAGCGCGAAAATTGGATTCCAGGAGTTCTGCCAAGAGCTGGAACGGGAGCAGATCTCTTTTCGGCCCTACCCAAAAGTCCCCAGCTGCTTGATTGTCGAGTCTCCGTCTTTTCCAGAACACCCGCTCTATCTCGAGGGCTACTGTTTCTTCATGGACGGAGCCAGCCAGGAAGTGGTTTATCTGGGGAATATCCAGAAGGCGAGAAGGATCGGAGACTTCTGCTCGGCTCCGGGCGGGAAGCTGTTCGTCTTGAACTCGTGCAAGGCACCCAATGCCACCATCTACTCCTGTGACATCAGTCACTCAAGACTCAGGCAAGTGCAGGAACGGGCACGCCTGTACGAGATCCCTACACCCGAGGTGGTGACGGCAGATCTCACCCGGGGATGCCCTTTCCAGATTCCCTTCGACTTCATCTTGCTGGATGTTCCCTGCTCCGGGACAGGAACACTTCGCTCGAATCCAGACATTCGTCTCCGCACCTTGGAGAGCGATTTGAAGCGGTTCCACTCCAAACAGCTTTCGATTCTGAAGAATAGTTTCGAGTGCCTTCGCAGAGGGGGCGATTTGCTCTACATCACCTGCTCTACCGAGCCGGAGGAAAACGAAGACGTCATTGAAGAGTTTCTAGCCGATCAGCCTGGCGCTGCGGCGATCGCGGATTTCTACCGGAGCTTTCCGGGTGACTCCGGAGCTGGAGGTTTCTTTGCAGCCCAGATTCGACGCCTTTGAAAGGCCTATGGTAGATTAGGCAATGGGGTCGGCGTCGCTGAAATCCAGAAGGTTTGGGTACGAAAGCGCGTTGCGAGGGCGAGAATGGGGGCTAAAAAGCGGCGCCGTAGTTCGTTTCTGGGTATCGGCAAGCTGATCCTTCTGAGCGGAGTCCTCTTCGTCATCTTCCTCGTCAGCACTGTCGTGAGCATGCGACTGGTTGTCAGAGCCAAAGAGGTGGCCGTCCCGGCCCTGGTGGGCACCGAGTTGGAAGAGGCATCGCGGCTGCTGAAAGCCGTCAATCTTAAACTTACGCTGACGGGTGAGCGCTATGACCCCACGATTCCCAAGGGGGCTATCGTCTATCAGTTGCCTGGCACCGGAGTGCGCATCAAGGCAAATCGAGAGGTACAGGTTCTGCTGAGCTTGGGGAAACAGCGGGATCCGGTGCCAGAGTTGGTAGGATCGACTGAGAGAGTTGCCCTGCTTCGGGCGCAGCAGTCAGGGTACGAACTGGGCAATATCAGTAGAATCTGGCTGTCCGAACTCGAGTCTGAACAGGTGATCAATCAGTTCCCTGCCCCCAATACACAGGAGATTACCGGCGCCGAGATTGATATCCTGGTCGCCCGTCGACAGCCCAAGCAATACATCATGGTCGACGTAGCCGGACAGAGTCTGAATCGAGTGCTCATGTACTTCGAAGAACAGGGTTTCAAGGTAGGGGAGATTCAGTACACCAGACATGCCAAGGTCCGTAGGGGAGTCGTAATTCGTCAGGCCCCGGAGCCGGGCCATGTCCTGGAGGAAGGGGACTCGATTCATCTGGAGGTCGCACGCTGATGGCCTGGATAGCCCCATCGCTTCTGTCCGCCAACTTCGTCTCCCTGGGTGAAGACATTGACGTCATGGAGTCCGCCGGGGCCAAACTGCTGCACCTGGACGTTATGGACGGGAACTTCGTTCCCAATCTCAGCATCGGCCCCCCGGTGATCAAGGCCATACGAAAACACACCAAACTGATCTTGGACATTCACTTGATGATTTCCAATCCAGAGGCCCTGATCGAGACCTTTATCGAAGCCGGTGCAAACTACCTGAGCATACATTATGAAACCGTCAGCCATTTGGATCGTCTAATAGATCAGATTCGCAAAGGAGGGGTGCAGCCAGGGGTAGTGGTCAATCCCCACACGCCGGTGAGTCTGTTGGAGGAAATTCTACCCAAATGCCATCACGTGCTTATCATGTCAGTGAATCCAGGCTTTGGAGGCCAAGATTTCATTGCCAGTAGCTTGGAAAAAGTGAGAAAATTGAGGCTTCTGATCGAGGAACGTGACCTCGATGTGAAAATCGAGATCGATGGAGGGATGGGACTCGAGAACACGGAAGAGGCTGTATGCTCAGGCGTGGATATTGTCGTCGCTGGATCGGCGATCTTCGGTAGTCCCTCTCCGGTCGAGACCTTTCGTCGAATGCAACAGATCGCGGATCAGGCAGAGAAGAACCGCTGACCTTAGTACACTGGAACGTTTGTGGCAAAGACCATGCGATTGATCAATAGGATACTCCTGGCACTCGTGGCAGTCAGCCTTCTGGCTGGCTGCGGGCAGAAGAGCGCCGGACTTCAGGAAGGGGCGGTGTCTCCCGACAAGACTCTTTTCGAGAACGGCATGAAGTTCTTCGAGAAGAATCAGTACATCAAGTCTCGGCTGTCCTTCCAGACCTTGATCAATACCTACCCCGATAGCGAGTACACACCCGTTTCCTTCCTCTCTATTGCCGATTCATACTACGAGGAAGCGGGTAAAGATAATCTGCTGCAGTCAGAAGCCCAGTACAAGGACTTCATTATCTTCTACCCTACCCACGAAATGGCGGATGACGCACAGATGAAGATCGCCGCCATCAACGTCAGGCTGATGAAGCCCCACGATCGCGACCCCACCTACGCCCAGAAGGCAGAAGCGGAGCTGAAGAAATTCCTCGACGATTTTCCGGACAGTGAGCTCGCACCGACGGCAAGAGAATTCCTGAGGGAGGTGCAGGAAACCCTGGCGAACGGAATTCACGCAGTCGGGAATTTCTATTACGGTCGTAAGGGCTTTCTGGCTTCGGAGAGTCGATTCAAGGAGATTCTGGAAAAGTATCCCGACTTCAGCAGCATGGACGCGAGTCTTTTCTTACTGGGAGAATCGCTCCAAAAGCAGGGACGAATCGAGGAGGCTTCGGTCTACTACAGCCGGATAGCCGGAGAGTTTCCCTTCAGCGATTACTTTGAGGACGCCAAAGAGAAACTGGTCTTGCTTGAGAGGCCGGTTCCTGTAGTGGACCAGACGAAAGCGGCCAAGAACGAGTCCAATCGCCGGGAAGAGGAGGGTTTTTCGATCACGGCTCCAGTCCGCAGTGTTATTGAGGTCTTTACGGGAGGCGAAGATCCCTACGAGATCGCTCGCAGACGGGCTGAACAACGCAAGCTGGAAGAGCAGGGCGGAAACGGCGAACCATCCAAGACAACCGAGCCGAAATGACCCGGTCAGCATGCACCACCTGGTCCTAGCAGACGACAGCAACACCACCCAAACTCTGGTCCGCCTTTCCTTCGTCGAAGAACCTGGCATCCAGGTCCACACCTTCGACGACGCCAACTCGGCACTCGAACACGTCCGGAGACAACCGACCGACATCCTCCTGGCAAGGCTCTCACTTCCCCAACTGGACGGTTACGAGCTGTGTCGAAGGATCAAAGAGGACCGGACAACGTCACACGTCCGGGTCCTGCTATTGGGCCGAGCCCATGAGTCGTTCGATGAAGAAATGGCCCAACAGGTTGGCTCCGATGGCTACCTGATCAAACCCTTCGAGACCTCTGAGTTGGTGGATCGTGTCCACACGCTCCTGACCTCGACCACTTCCGAGCCGAAGGAAACGGCAGCAGCGACGGATGACCCAACTCCCGCCCCCGAGTCAGGGCAGGACTCTGAGGACCTCTCAAACCTTCCCCCGGCTTCCGAACCCACGGTCCCACTCCTGACCTTGAATCCTTCCCAGTGTCGCCCTGAGTGTAACCTCCTCGCCCGAGACGTCAGAAAGGCAAGACCACAGCAAAGCCCGCCTTCGTCCCCCGCGACGGGATCGGCCTCCGAGCCCAAGATCGAAGTGGAAGGATTGATCCAGGACGTCCTGGACCGACTTCCCCAGGAACTAGGCCGGATCCTGCCTGGAATCATCCAGGATATTCTTTCCTCTCCTCCGCGTCCTGGGACAGATCGAAATGACCTACACCCATCCCAAAAGGGGTGATTCACTCTGGGCAGGTTCTTCGGCCCAAAGGCCTCTAGCCAGCAAAACCGAGTCCCGCCCCCGGCTGGCTCTGAATCATTCACGAGGAAACTCTGGCTCCGGCGTGGCGGTGGTCTCCAGACCGCCGTCCGGACCAAAGGCTCGGAAGAATAAGACTTCGGCCTGGAGACCGAAGCCACTGGCCCAGGCCTTGTTCTTCCTGTCCCTCGCATCTGCTTCCTTGTGGGCGGAGCAGATCGTCTATCCGCAAGCGGCCGTTGGCCCTCTGGGCGCCGATACGTTCGTGATCGACCTGAGCATCGGCAACCTCAGTCGCGAAGAGACTGTCGAAGTGCGCATCCGACTGTTGGATGCGAAAACGCTGGCGGGTATGAACGAGATCAGGTTCCAGGATGACTCGGGAAGCCAGTCGGTCCAAGCGGGCGGGGCTCAAACCGTGGCACTGGCACCGCTCGAATCCGTCCGATATCAGATCAGCAGTGAGACTCTTCAGATCGGAGTCCTGGTCATCGACACTCCCGATCAATCCGACTTTGAGGATCTCTCAACCTCCTTCTTCTACAAACTACTGGACAGCCAGGGAACAATCAGCGATCTGATCGCGGTACTCGGAGTCAAGGAATCTTCCTCAGCCTTTCGGGGCCTGATTGCCACCCAGGGGACCTTCAATGTGGGCGTGGCCCTGGTGCCGGCACGCAACCTGGATGACCCTTCCGCTGCCGCCACTGTAGATCTCATTGCCACCTTGCCCGATGGCTCCGAGCGCAGGGGGCAGATCGTCCTCGGAGGAGCCGAACCTCACCAGAAGGCTTTCTTTCCCAACCAGTCTATTTCCGGACTTCCTCAAGATATTCCGGTGGCCCAGCTGAGGATAGAAGCCGACGAACGCCTTTTTGCCGCCGTTCTGGCAGTAGTCTCTCCTCCTGATTCCGTGAATGTTCAAATAGGATCAGCCCCACTGGATAGCCTCAACCTGGTGCCAACCGGAGACTTCCAGCTGGATACACAGAACCGGCAGGCCGTGGAGGACCTTTACAATGCCGTGAAACAGGCCTCGAGGGGGGTCGATCCAAGGTGGACTGGCGACTACAGTCAGTGCCAGGCAGGATCCGTGGCGGGACCCTACCGCGATGCGGTCCTCCGTCTGATCAATTTCGTACGTGTCCTGGCAGGCGTCCCCGCAAATGTGACACTGGACCCGACTTTCAACCGCGACGCTCAGGCGTCGGCACTGATATCGGGGGCGGAGGGAACTCTGAGCCATACGCCGGATAACTCTTTCGCCTGCTTTTCCGATGAGGGTGCCAACGGGTCGCTACGCTCCAACATTTCCCTCCACCTGGACGCAGATCCCACCCTTGTCGTAGGCGGCTACATGCGAGACCCTGGGGCGTCCAACACGAGCGTTGGTCACCGCCGCTGGCTGCTTCAGCCAGGACAGGAGAACATGGGCGTCGGCGTTACCTTCGACCGGTTTCGGAGCCCCTTCCCTGGCGCGAGTGCAATCTACGTCGTAGGGCCACGCAGTTCGTTGAGGAGGCAGGTGGCCTGGCCTCCCGCCGGATTCGTGCCCTCCGAGCTCGTCTACGAGCGCTGGTCCTTCTCCTCTCCCGAAGCCGATTTCAGTGCTGCCACGGTTGCCATGACATCTGGAGGATTGCCCCTGACTCTGGACATAGTTGATTCCGGAGCTGGGGACCAGACTTCGACTGGGCGAGCCCCCTTCATCGTGTGGGAGCCCGATATCGTTCAGACTCCCACGGACGGCGCCAAGTTCAGGATAACGATTGAATTCTCGGTGAACGGCCAGCCCAGCCAGGTCAGCTATGAAGTCACCATCATCGGCCCATGACTCCGACAGTCGTGGGCAGATGTCGCTCACTCCTCTGCAAGCAGGGTGGGATCATCTGATCTGGACGACTCTCCCGGTGCGCGACGACTCGTATACTGCGGCGACCACGCGCTGGGCCTCGAGTCCGTCCTCAATCGTGATTGCGGGATCCCTGCCTTCTGCCAGTGCTGCCGAAAACTCCTTGAGGACCTTCAGGTGGGTGCTTTCGTCGAATTGATACCGCTTCTCTCCTTCGCCGGTCTCGACACTCAGATGGCCTCGTGAGAACTTGTCGTGCAGGGGGCAGGATCGGATGACTCCTTCAGTCCCCAGTATCTCGATCATGGAATTTCGGTTTTCGTCCGGGTCCCCAGTACTCCACTGAGCCGTGGCCACGGCTTGGATTCCGTCGGCGAATCGCAACAGCGAGCTGACCGTATCTTCGACTGCATAGTCCTCGACCAGAGTGTCGACGAAAGCCGTCACCGCCACGATCTTGCCGAAGAGGAAGCGAAGCAGATCAACCCCATGGCTCCCCAGGTCCATATAGGGTCCGCCTCCGGACTGAGCGGGATCCTGTGACCAGGCCGCTGGATTCGCCGGAGAGCGCCCTGAGAAGTTCCAGCGAACCGCGCTGACCTGACCGATGTCCCCGCGGTTGAGAATCTCCTTGATCTTCTGGTGGCGAGCGTTGAATCGCTGGTAGTAGCAGGTCATGGCAGTAATGCCCGCCGTGCGGCAGGCTTCCAGCATCGCCTCCGCCTCAGAAACGTTCAAAGCCAGCGGCTTTTCGCACAATACGTGTTTACCCCGGGCAGCGGCGGCCAAGGTATTGGGACAGTGCTGATCCACGGGAGTGGCGATGTATACGGCGTCCACCCCAGGATCTTGCAGTAGTTTTTCCACATCATCGTACGCCCGCCTAGCTCCGTGCTCATGAGCGAACTCCTGGGCGCCCTTCATACTGCGCCGCGTCACCGCGACCAATTGGCTGTGCTCCGACTCACGCATCGCCGGAGCCATGACCCGATGCGCGATGTCTCCGGCACCAATGATTCCCCAACGCACTAGCTCTTTCTGCATCATCTTGATTCCACCCCTTTTGATTCCACCCCTTGAGGCGTTGACCCCATTCCAGAAGAAAACTTCGGTTCGAGGACGTGGCGGTGGCCACGGTCTTCAGCTTAGTCCGGACGTCTGTAGGCTCACCTCTCCAGGATCACTGCCAATTGTCCACTCGTCGGATCCGGAGGAAGTATCCAGAGTCAGCCTCCAGCCTCCACCTTCCCGTCGCCCACCCTCAACGCGCCGCACGGCCGGATCCTCTCCCTCCGGCGAGAAGCTGAAGACGGATAGAAAGGTCGTCTCGCTGGCCCCTCGCCGCCGAATGATGGTCGAAAGCTGCTCCGAGGCCGGGTTGGAAGGGGAGGTCCCCAGGAAAAGGTGACCCTCTGGACACAGCAGGCTCAGATCCAGGAATCCACCTTCGCAGCGCCATTGGAGCAGGGGAAACTGCGACTCTTCAAAGCTTCCCTTGACCTGAGTGTGAGCGGAGACCCGCTCGGGCTTCGCCTCCCTGTCGAGACCGGATTCGGAGGGACGCCCAGATAGCCGGCCCCGAAGGTGACAAATCCAGTCGATATCACGATGAGAGGGGGAGGCGACTTGAAACAGGTCGATGAAGTAAGGGTCGTGCCAGAGGATGACCCGCCGCATCTGCACCCCTCGGTACAGACCCTGACTCCAGGAGACAGAGGCATCGGCGAGCGTAAAGGAATCCTCTACCCGAAAACGATTGAAGCTTCCATCGGTCAGGGGTTGCGGCTGGCCATCCAACAGTACCGTCGAATGGCTTGCCGTGTGCCGATACCAGGTCTCGTTGAGCCCAATGCCGTAGCCCGGAGTCCCCAGATCGGGGATGATCGCAGCCCCCCCGGTAAAGAACTGAATCCGCAGCTGGTCGAGGTGACCGTGCTCCCCACCCCCCGGGCCCGCCTTGAGAAAGAGGTAGCTCTGGTTCCGCCGAAGCCCTGGACCGCGAAGGATAGCACAGCCCAGGTCCGCCAGGTGCCGGCTCCTGGATGCTGGCGGATCGCCCTGGGGTATCTCTTCGACGCCCTCCAGAAGGGCTTCGAAGCAGGCACGAGGCCGACTCCGGTAGTTCAGCTGCAGGACCCAGGCAAAAGCCGGATCTCCAAACCAGGCGAAGGCTGTCTCGTAGAAGCCTTCGGCTTCGGGGATCCCGTGGCCCACCTTGTCGAGCAATCCAATGAAGTACCAACAGTCGTTCAGAGAAGGGAGCTTCAGGTCAGGCAGAGAAATGAGAATCGGGGTCAGGAACATGCGCTTCAGGATGCCTCCGTCATCGAAGGAGCGATCCGTCGCTCGCAGGATCCTCAGGGTCCAGACCACAGCGTCCAGCATATAGTAGTGGTAGCTGAGGGACCCCTCCCACCAGATACCGTCCGAGACACCCTGCTGGAGCTGTGCTCGGAGTCCCAACGATCCCTCCAGGGCCTCGTCCAACAGATCCTCGTCTTCGAGCGCCACGGCCAACGTCGCCAGCGCGGCGTTGTTCCAGTTGGTGACGTTGTGGATTTGTGGCCATCGCACCCGATGCAAATGCTCCGCGGCAGGCTGGAATAACTTTCGGGCTAATTCCTCGCGGACCGACTGGGCCAAAGACTCCTCGAGCAGAGCGTAGGCCCAGACCATACGTATGATCCAGACCGATTCGTCCAGGCCCTGCCACGTAACCACACCAGGATGTGACTCGTACTGGGTGGGGGCCGGCTTCATGTTCAGATAACGCTGAGCGTAGCCATCCAGGATGCCGGTCGCCAGGGACCGATCTCTCTCTCGGCCCGCCTCACCTGGTCCAGTCTTCAGGTGACTTCGGAAAGAAAGCTTTAAAGCGGCGTCACTCAACATGTCATTGACGGACCAGAGCCAAGCACTATCGAAGGGTTCTCCCCGGAACTCGGCTCCATCGACCGGACAGATGTGGCGGTGGGGACTCCGAGGGTCGAAGCCAAGCTGGATGGCGTGGTCGGGACAGAAAAAATCGTGGTAGTAACCGGCCTGCTGTTCGGGAACCGGCGGCAAGAAGTGATGATAGGCATCGACCCGTGTGTCCAGGGCTTCGAGGGCCGCCGCGAATGCGTGGAGTCCAGCTTTGGCCCGAACGGTGCTGCTCCAATCCGGTGCCAGAAGGGTCATACCCGGTAGGCCTCGAGCGTCTTCTGTGCGATCCCATCCCAATCCAGTCGCTGGACGCTGGCCAGGGCCTTTGCTGAGGCTGCCTCCCGATCCCATTCCTGGACTTCCTGCATGGCTTCCAAGAGAGCATCCTTCCGCTTCGGATCGTAAAGGATGCCGCCACCGGGTAGGAGAGTAGAGGGAAGACAGCCCAGCGCAGGCGCGATGACGGGCCGGGCGTGGGAGAGAGCAAGAATCACGCTGCCCGAACTCATGGTGGCGTGAAAGGGGAGCACGACGACGTCACTGGCGGTAAGGACACGAATCAAGTCCTCATTCGAAGCTTTCATATCTCCGTGGACGAAATTGGACAGGATTCGAGGGTGCCCTCCGATTCGACTCCAAAGTGAATCGACGTACTTGGCAGGCCCTCCTCCTGCCGCCAGCAACCAAGAATCAGGCTCCGCTAAACGGCAAAAAGCATCGGCGAGTTCCTCGATGCCCTTGTAGGGCAAGATCCCGCCGATGAACCCATAGACGAAGCCTTCTTCCGAAACTCCGAGCTCTGAGCGGCACAGCGAGCGAGAGAACCGATCAGGGTAGACCCCGATGAAGTGGCCATGAGGGATGATAAACAGGTCGTGTGAGCGTCCGAACTGGCGCCTCACGCCTTCGGCGTTTACCTCACAGTGGGCAATGATAGCGGTTGCCAGCCGGCAGAGATGGAGCCGAAACTCGTGATCGATCTCCTGATGAGTGCGGTTGTGAGGATAGATGTTGTGGGCAGTCCAGACGACTTTGTAACCCAACTCCCGAGCTAATTCCAGAGAGGAGACCAGGTCCTCCATCTGACGCTGCATGATCTGGGCGTCGTCGTGGTAATAGTCGTGGTGGGGCCATTGCCAGTGGAGGACATCGATCCGCCCCTGATTTCGCCGCAGGTATTCACGACTATAGTCGACCGAGTACTCGACCTCTGCACCCTGGCGTTCCAAGGCTTCGCAAAGTAGGGCCCCGTAGGGATTGTTCCCTACGTGGGCCGGGGGGAGCCGTTCCGGTTGGTGGTAGTAGTAGGCTATGCGCAAGAGAAAAGGCTCAAGATACAAGTTACAAACAAGTTCCAAGCACCAAATCTCAAACCGGTCTCACCACAAGGGTGCTCAAAGAACGGACAGCAGAGCCTTGAGTCAAGGAATCCACCGGACGATTGCATCGAGGGGTCTCGCTTCCGTCTACGATTTGATCCTTGATGCTTGAGATTTGTTTGTATCTTGTATCTTGGGATTTTCCTCAATCCCTTATCCGAAGTTGACTGGATCCGACGCCTGATCCAGCCGCTCTCGCAGTTCTGGACTCAGTCCTTTCTCGAGGGCCTCGAAGGCCTGGTCGACGTGCTCCGGCTTCCTTCCTCCGGTCAGGACACTGGTGATGTCGGGCTGGGTCAGCGCCCAGGCCAGGGCCAGGTCTACCAGGGAGCGTCCTTCCTGCTCGGAGATGTCTCGAAGGCGTTCGATGAGCGCGAAGTTACGTCGGTGGAAGAACGAGTCCCTCCAATCGGCGGCCAGATCGAATCGAGTCCCTTTTGGAATGGGTCCATCCCTTTCGTACTTTCCCGCTAGAAAACCGCCGGCGATGGGACTGTAGGAGACAAGCCCGAGCCCCTGGTCGCGACAAAGAGGAACCATCTCTGCCTCAATCTCCCGGTCGGCCAGATTGTAGGAGGGTTGGATTGAATCGAAACGGGTCCACCCATTTCTCTCCTGCTGCCAAAGCGCCTTGCACAGCTGCCAGGCCGTCGAGTTGCTCAGCCCCAGATAGCGGATTTTTCCCTGCTCGACTCCCCGGCTCATAGCTTCCAGGATCTCATCCAGTGGATCGCCCTCTTCCGGCCAGTGGTGCAGCTGGTACAGGTCGATCCAGTCGGTCTGAAGGCACTCGAGGCTTTCGTCGATCTTGCTTGCGACCGTCTTCCCGTTCAGGCTCCCGCTGAACCCGCACTTGGTGGCCAGGACGATGTTCTCCCTGATTTTCTTCTGGGAGAGCCAACGGCCAATCATTCGTTCCGATGCCCGGTCGCTATAGGATTCAGCCGTGTCCAGGAAATTGATCCCTCTCTCTATGCCGCGATCCAGCATGAGCCATGCGTCAGGCTCATCGATTTCCCTCCCGAAGGTAGCACCACCCAATGCGATTTGGCTGACCTGAAGGTCCGTGCTACCCAGAGTGCGAAATTCCATTAGATCCTTCTTTCTCAGGCTAGAGTGGGAGAAGCTGTGTCATCCTCCGATCAGCAGCTGAAGCGCTCCCTCTGCTGCCGCGTCGCCCAGGTGAGGCCGCGAATCCGTTCTTTGTCACGATTCGGAAAGACGAAACTCATCACCCAGGCGGTTCCGAAGCTGGCCAAGGCCGAGTAGGGAACGATCCAGGTGAATCCCATCCCCTTCTCTACCAACCGTTGGGAGAATTCCTCGTCCAGAACAGCCCCCAGGGTCGCTGGGGTTGTGGGTCCCAATGCCTGTAACAGCTCGCGGGAATAGGCCACTCCCAGGGCGGTGGCGAACCCCACGATGGCGGCGATCCAGACCGCCCTGCCACTTGCCCGGGGAATCAACATACCTGCAAAGAAGATCCCGCCCATCGGCCCCACCAGCGAATTGAAGGTCTTGGGCAGTATGGTCAGGATGTCATCGGCTCCAGTCAGCGTGTCGAGGAACATGGCCCCCAGAGTTACCGCCACTCCCACTGCCAGCGTGATGACCCGAGCCTGGAAGATATTGTTGGTTCATCCGGTAAATGGGGAGGTGCCGCCAGTCAAAGGCAGGCCGCGGAAACTGCCGCACTATGCAAACCGTGGAAAAACAAGTAGTTCTGGAGGAGAACTGGCAAGTGCTCGCAGTTGTTTTTCCACCGTTCGCACAGCGCTTGGAAAACTCCGTATCACGGGCTTGCTGGCCCAGTTCGATATCGCTCGGAGTTTTCCACAGTTCCCACGGCCCCTGCTACTGCAGCCGACTATATTGACAAGCGAACGGGGAACCAGATTTGGGATCCGGAAAGCGCCGAACCACGTTCCACCTCCCCATTTACCGGATGACCCATATTGGTTCATCCGGTAAATGGGGAGGTGCCGCCAGTCAAAGGCAGGCCATGGAAACTGCCGCACTATGCAAACCGTGGAAAAACAAGTAGTTCTGGAGGAGAACTGGCAAGTGCTCGCAGTTGTTTTTCCACCGTTCGCACAGCGCTTGGAAAACTCCGTATCACGGGCTTGCTGGCCCGGTTCGATGTCGCTCGGAGTTTTCCACAGTTCCCACGGCCTCTGCTACTGCAGCCGACTATATGGACAAGCGAACGGGGAGCAGATTTGGGATCCGGAAGGTGCCAACCACGTCCCCACCTCCCCATTTACCGGATGACCCACCTTTTTGGGAAAATTCCGGATGCAGACCTCGTTCACTCGTCGTCGACCGGAATCCATTCCCGGTCAAATTTAGGTACTTCCACCACGGGCTGCTAGGCCGTCAGAGCCGTCAGCGGAGTTCTTTGGTGCTTTATGGAGGGACACGCCAAACAATTAGCGGTCCTGATCGCGATTCAGGAAATCATCAGGTCCCGTCAGGAGACTGGACACTGTCCAGAATTGTCCTCGGCGAGGTGTTCCATTTAGAAGTCGATCAGGAGCAGGGCGTGGTTTCGGCGCCAATCCGGCTGTCGCTTGCTGGGTAGAGCGCCGGGAACGATACACTTTCCAAGAAATGGGGCTAGCTTTTCGGGGGTCGTCCGGGGTTGAGCTTCCCGGTCCTTTTCGGGATCGTTTGGTGGTAGGTCTTCTCGTACTCACCGTCCAGGTGTTGCAGCTCATTAACCAAGGCGGTTTCTGCTATTCCCGAAACCGTCAAACCGGGAACGTAGTAGGCCGCGTCGCGGACTCGCTCAATAAGTTTGAAGGGGAGGTGGAGACTAACCGTTACCTTCGGACCCGGAACTTCTGGATCCGGATCTACGGGCGCAGTAGATTTCCCTGCCCTTTTTATGGCTGTTTTTGTGGTCTTGCGCTCGCGTTTGGCAGACCGCACAACCGTGGGCTTAGAATCTTGAGGCTTTCCTTCTAAGGGGGCTTGTGTGGTGTTTGGTAGGAGCGCATCGAGCGGATCTTCACCGAGCCCCATTGGATTTTTCTGGGTCATGCGTACGTTCCTCCTTGATCCCGCTGCAAGATCTCGTCTGCAAGGTTAAGAAAATCTGCGGCTGCACCGCTTTTGGGAGCGTAGAGTGTTACCGGCTTAGCGTGCGACCAGGCTTCCCTGAGGCGTACGGTTTCGCGGATTGCTGTCTTGAAGACAGTTTTCCCGAAGTGTTTCTCAAGGGAGGCAACGACGTCGCGTCCGATGCGAGTACGCATGTCTACCCGGCAAGGGAGAACACCGTAGAGTTCAAGTCTTGGGTTGAGGCGCTCGCGAACCTTATCAAGGGTCGTTATAAGGGAAGCGACGCCCGCCATGGCCATGGAGAACGCTTCCACTGGAATAAGAACCTTTTTAGTGGCAATGAGAGCCGCCACAGACAAAAACCCAACCGAAGGTGGGCAGTCGAGGAAGAGGTAGTCCCACTGCTTGGGCCGCAAAGAGTCCAAGCAGGTACGGAGCATCATCTCGGCTCCGACTTCGCCGACAAGGGTTTTCTCGACTCCGACTAACCAGCGGGAAGATGGGATCAGATCCACACCGGGCACTTGAGTCGAAGCAACCAACTCATTGAGATCTGTCTCTTCAGTAAAGACCTTGAGCAGACCCTTCCCGCCATCCTTGACAGCAAGCCAAGCCGAGGTGCTAGCTTGTGGATCGAGGTCGATCAGCAATACACGCTTCCCACGGGCGCCGAGAGTTGCAGAAAGGTTGACAGCGGTCGTGGTTTTGCAGGTGCCGCCCTTCTGATTGGTAATGGCAATTGTGTACATGTGATGGCGTCTCCTCAGGCAAATAACGTATTACAATAGATGCATCTAAATAAACTAAATAAATATTATGTCCTATTTCTTCTATTATAGTAATTAATAAGGCCCGCACCTTAGGAAAGAAACCGGCGTTGGTGCATGAATCGGAACTGGCCCGCAACGAACCCGACTCACAGGTCCATCACCTACCAAGAGCGTACGACGATGGCCGAGCTGGGTAGGCCGAAATCCTGCGCTGTAGTGTCCTGAACGAGAAGTTGGAAAAGCGCCCCCACTCGCGCCGCAGTTGAATCATGCAACAGCGCCTTGGCCAGGGCATAATGATAATTTGTTGACGTCAAGCAAAGGGAGAGTCATCGCATCGAACTCGGAGAGGTTACACAATGCCCGATAAACCAAAGAGCCGTCTGACCTTGTACATCGCCGTTGCGATTGTTGTGGCCGTCCTCCTGGCTGTTTTTGCCCCAGGATTTGCGATGCAGTTCGAGCTTGGGGGTGAGGTATTCCTCAACCTGCTCACGATGATGGTAGTTCCGCTGGTGATGGCCAGCGTGATGAGCGGCATCATTGGACTTGGCGACATTCGAAAACTGGGCCGCCCCGGCGGTCTTGCGGTGACCTACTACCTGATGACAACCGTCCTAGCTGTGATCGTGGGTCTGCTCATGGTGAATCTCATTCAACCTGGTGTCGGTGTCGACCAGACGGCCCTGGATGCGAGCCTCGCGGAGGGCCAGATGAGCACTGCTGGCCGGGAAGACGCGAACCTGGGAACAATCCTTCGGGGCTTGGTCCTCATGCTCTTTACCGACAACCTGATCGAATCGGCAGCCAAGACCAGCCTGCTACCGCTGATTTTCTTCTCGATCATCTTTGCCGGAATGCTCACGACAATGGGCCCCCGAGTCCAGGCGCTTACCGCGATAATCGTCCAGGTCAACGAAGCGCTCTTGTCGTTCATCCTGTTGCTGATGAAACTGGCCCCGTTCGGAATCTTCTGCCTGGTGACTGCCCGCTTTGGTGAAGCTCAGGCTGGGGGAAATCTGGGAGCGGTTCTTCAACAGACTGGAGCGTACTTTGGAACGGTCCTAGCCGGGCTGGGGGTCCATGCATTTTTAACGCTTCCCTTGATCCTGTGGATCTTCACCCGAAGGAACCCGTTCCGTTTCATGTACCAGATGTCTCAGGCTCTACTGACGGCCTTTTCAACTGCAAGTTCAACAGCAACGCTGCCGATCACGATGAATTGTGCTGTCGAAAAGGCCAAGGTATCGAAACAGTCCTCCGATTTCGTTCTTCCCTTGGGTGCCACGATCAATATGGATGGCACCGCCCTCTATGAGGCCGCGGCTGCCATATTCATCGCACAGGCGATTGGGTTTGAGCTCACGATCACCTCGCAGCTTGTGATTGCCGTCACTGCTACCATGGCGGCTATCGGAGCCGCGGGTATTCCCGAAGCCGGGCTGGTCACGATGGTGATCGTGTTGAACGCAGTCGGATTACCTGTCGAATATATCGGGCTGATCCTGTCGGTCGACTGGCTACTAGATCGTTTCAGGACGGCGGTGAACGTCTTTGGCGATTCGCTTGGTGCCGCAGTGGTCGAGAAGAGCTTCGAACGGCAGGCGGAAGCCTTGGGCGATCGATAGGAGGGGAGGCCCGCCTGAAGTGCCTGCTCAGGGTACTGTCCAAATTGCTGCAAGGCACTGTCAGAGTAAAATCGCAGGTCTGAGTTATTCCACCGAGGACAGTGAATTAGGCCGCCCGAGTTAACGCCACTTGGCAAGTGCAGAGGCGCGGTTGAGCTTGAAATTGTCCCGTGAGCAGAGGGATCGCCGCAGGTTGAAGTGGTTGTAGACGGAAGAATGGGCGGCGGCAAATTTCTGGAGGCTTCGCATCTGCCTGAAACGGAGCATCGCGTGTTCTCGTCGCCGGAACGGCAGGTGTGAATTTTCCGCACGATTGTTCAGCCAGCGGCCAGCTTGATGCAGACCGGTTCCGCCCAGTTCAGGCGTTGGTGCATGAATCGGTGTAAGCGAGCACGCTAGCGGCGGGGGTGGGGTCCAGTCCATCATAGGGATCGGAGGGTAACGTCATGGTCGCAGCGAAGTCGAGCCGAGTCAACCGCCAGTACAAGAAGAAGTACAGAATCCGGAACTGGAGGGAGTACGAGCGTGGCCTCAGGAGCCGCGGCGACGTCACGATCTGGCTGAGCGAGGATGCAATTGCCGCGTGGGTACCACCGAAGAACGGTCTTCGCGGAGGCCAGCGGCGGTACTCGAACCTCGCGGTCCGGACCGCGTTGACGCTGCGGGTCGTCTTCAGCCTGCCGCTCCGCCAGACCGAGGGGTTCCTGGACTCGCTGCTCCGCTTGATGGGCCTCAACCTCAAGGCCCCGGACCACACCACACTCTCGCGCCGGAACCAAATCGTTGCGGTGCCGCCCCTGACCCGATCCCACGACGGCCCGATCGACTTGATCGTCGATTCCACAGGGCTGAAGATTCTGGGTTGCGGCGAATGGAACGCGCACAAGCACAAGGCATCAAAGAAACGCCGGGATTGGCGGAAGCTGCACATCGGGGTGGATGCCGAGGGGTTCATTGTGGCGGCCGAACTCACAGCGAGCAGCCGGGACGACGCCTCCACACTCCCTGCTCTTCTCGACACAATCGAGGTTCCCATCCGGCGTTTCACCGCAGACGGAGCCTACGACCACAGGTCAGTCTACGATCAACTCAGCGCGGCCGGTACAGAGAACGTCGTGATTGTGATTCCCCCTCGTCGCTCCGCCGGTGTCGGCGGGGCCAACGGACGGCCCATGGGCGCAGCGTGACACGGCTCTTGAGAGGATTCGCCAGGTCGGGCGACGAGAGTGGCAGAAGGAGTCGGGCGACCGACAGCAGGCGCGCGTTGAAAACAGCTTCTTCCGATACAAGTCCGTGCTCGGAGGCGGATTGAAGGCGAGGCACGGCAAAGCACAAAGGAGAGAAGTTGCGATCGGGTGTCACATCCTCAACCGGATGGCCGAGCTGGGTCGGCCGAAATCCTGCGCTGTGGTGTCCTGAACGAGAAGTTGGAAAAGCGCCCCCACTCGCGCCGCAGTTGAATCATGCAACAGCGCCATCGAGAGTCCTCGGCCCTACCTTGGCTCGACCCCCTGTTCGGTTACGGTATCGATAACGCACCCATAGAGAGATACGGCACATGACTGCTTTTTCATTTGTTCACGCGGCGGACATTCATCTCGACAGTCCCCTTTCAGGTCTGTCCGCCTATGAGGGGGCTCCTGTCGAGCTGTTGCGCAACGCGCCCAGGGCGGCCTTTAGCAATCTGATTGATGAGGCAATTAGCGAACGCGTTGATTTCATGCTGATTGCTGGCGACCTCTATGACGGGGGCTGGAAAGACTTCAACACCGGATTGTTTTTCGTCAGTGAAATGGGACGCTTGAAGCGGGAGGACATCCCGGTCTTTATCGTGCGCGGCAATCACGATGCGGAGAGTGAATTAACCAAGCAACTAACTCTCCCCGACAATGTGACCGTGTTTTCAACGCGGAAAGCCGAAACCCATCAACTGGAAAATATTGGCGTCGCCCTGCATGGCCGGAGTTTCCGCGACGCGAAAACAGAAGAAAACCTTGCCGTCGATTACGCGGCAGCCGTGACTGATTGTTTCAATATCGGTGTCCTGCATACGGCCGTGGAAGGGCACGCCGAACACGCATCATACGCGCCATGTTCACTGTCGGACCTCACCGGTAAGGAGTACGATTACTGGGCTCTGGGCCATGTTCACGAGCACATAATTCTGAGCGAAGTTCCGCTTATCGCGTTTCCTGGCAATCTCCAGGGACGCCACATTCGTGAGACCGGGCCGCGCGGGGCGCTGTTGGTTACGGTGGAAGATGGCAAGCCTACCATCGAGCGCATGTTCGTTGACACCGTTCGTTGGCATCGAATTGAAATAGACGCAGGGGAGGCCCATTCCCTGCAAAATGTTGTGCTCCTAGCGCGTGACAGGCTGGAAATTCTGCTCCGCGACGATGCCGACGGACGACCTCTTGCGGTGCGTGTCATTTTCACGGGACGATCCCGAGCCCACGGCGAGCTGTTTGGCTTAGAGGCTCAAATGCGCCAAGAAATCCTCGCCGTGGCCAATGCACTGGGAGACAACGCCCTTTGGATCGAAAAGGTCATCCTTAGCACTACACCCGAACTGGACGCTGCTGCTATTGAGGGCCGCTCCGATGCTATAGCAGATTTACAAAGCATCCTGGCCAAGGCCGGAAGCTCTCCGGAAATTCGGCAACGCATTATCGACGACTTGATGGGATTGGTCACCAAAGCCCCTCTTGAGTTGATCGATGAAGTATCTGAACTCGGCGCAATTAGGACAGGAAATATTGAAGATCAACTGGAGAAAGTATCTCGGGATCTGATTGCTCATTTGGTCAGCGAAGGGGGGGCACGATAATCATGCGCTTTAGTCGCCTCGACCTTATACGTTACGGCATATTTACAGATCATTCGATTGACCTTCCCGGTACGGACGGATCGGGAGCACCAGATTTCCACCTGATTGTCGGCCCGAACGAGGCAGGTAAGTCCACCATTCGCCACGCCATTTCCGACCTTCTTTTCGGCATTGAAGGCCGTTCCCGTTTTGACTTCCTGCACGGCAAAAGTGAAATGCGCCTGGGTGCTCTGCTGGAAAATGGTGACGCCCAGCTTGATTTCCATCGGCTGAAACGTAACAAGCAGCCACTTCGAAGGCCAGATGACGGCCTGCTGCCCGATGACGCACTGGCTCCATATACAGGCAATGCGGATCGCATGTCGTTCGAACGGGAATTCTGCCTCGATCATGCTCGACTGGCGGCGGGCGGAGAAAGCATATTGCGTTCCAAAGACGACGTGGGCCGCATGCTGTTCGAGGCGTCTGCCGGAGTTGGTGTCTTTGGAGAGCTTCTCGACCGTCTGGATCGCGAAGCGGCAGCACTGTGGCGCCGTCATCGCTCAAAGGATCAGGAGTATTACAAAGCACTTGACACTTTCAACAACGCAAAGAAAGTCGTGAAGGAAGCCACCGCTCGAACGAAGGAGTGGAAAGACACGAACATGAAGGTCACCAAGGCCTCGGTAGCGTTTGCCTCCGCTAAGGAGCACCACGGCGAACTGGAGCAAACCCGAACGCGACTCGACCGGGTCCGCCGTGTCGCGCCGCACCTTCAGACCCGTAAATCGAGAATCGACGACCGCACCGTACTCGGTGACGTTGTTGTTCTACCTGAAGACACCGCCGAGGACCTGAACGCCGTCAAGAAAGATATGAAGGATGCTGACCGGTTGCTTCTAGAGCACCAAGCGTTGATCGACAAGGCCATCAAGGACAGAGATGACGTTTCGGTGGACGATGCTGTTCTTGCTGCCAAGGAAGACATCAATAAACTGCGCGACGAAAACAGTCGTACCAAGAATCACACACTCGATATCGCCAAGCGCGAGGCCGAATCTTTGGCTCTGAGCAAGGACATCAAAGTGCTTGTCAGAGATCTCGGTTGGGACATGACTGAAGAGGAAAGCCTTGACAGCGCACTTCCATCGGCGGTGTTACGCAAAGACATCGAGACCCTGGCCAACACGCACGGAGGACTCGACCAAGCGGCGATCAGCGCAGCAGAAAACGTAAAACAAAAAGAACACGACATCGCCGGTGTATCCGATGACCTTAAATCCATGCCCAACCTTCCGCTACCGCCGACCATGAAATCGTCGCTGGCTGCAGCGCGCACTCTCGGTAATGTCGAAGACTCTAGAGTCGAGCTCAAAAAACGCATTGAACGTGCTAATGACCAGATTGAAGTCCAATTCGCCAGAATCCACCCCTGGAAGGGCCCGATTTCGGATTTGCGCCAGTTGGCTGTTCCGAGTGATGAAGAGGTCCAGGAGTTCAAGAATAAAGAGCACGACATTGTCACCGAACAAAGGAGTGTAAAGGAGCAACGCGAAGAAACTGACGGCGAGTTAAAGGCGCTTGAACTCAGGGAAAGTAGTTTCCAGAAAAGTCATAAACCAATAACGCCCGAGGACATCGTGTCCTCGCGCCAGGACAGAGACGAATTGTGGGCAACCATACGATCAGGAGCGACAGCCGTGGACGTGGCTGGCGACGATTACGAAGCTCGCGTCGCCTCTACCGATGACTTGACAGACCGTCGCTACCTGAACGCAGAAGAAGCAAAGGCACTGGAGCATCTCCGCAGCGAAATCGCTAGCCGGAAGCAAAAACGTAACATTCAGGATGGAAAGGCCAAGGAAATTGACGACCAATACACGAAACTGATGACCGACTGGGGAGAGATTACAAAAAGACTTGGTCTGGGCGACATGGGGATCTCTCCCATCCAGACCTGGTTAGGCCATTATCGAAGCGCTTTGATAGAAGCAGAAAAGCTGACTGACGAGGGGATAAACCTTCGCGACCTAGAAACCAAGGAAGCGGCGCCAACGACAGACCTTCGCCAGGCCCTCGTGCAGACTGGTAGTCAAAAGGACGAGATCGCGGCGTTCGGGCTACAAAGGCTGATTAATGAGGCTGAAACCATCGTTTCAGAGGCAGAGACGACAAAAGCCCGACGCGATCAGCTAACAGAACAACTCAAGCGGGGGCATAAAGATCTGACGGACCTCAAGGATAAGGCCGCTAACTCCCAGCAACGACTGGACGATTGGGGCGCGGCGTGGTCCGAGAAAACCAAGGATGCCCGCTTACCCGATAAGGTTGCCCCGCAGACTGCGATTGCAGCGCTGGCTCTTATGACCGAGCTGAAGGAGAAGCTGAAAGAAAATCGAGATTTGAAGCAATCCCGAATCGAGACTATGCAACGTGATATCGACAACTTCGAACACAACGCAGCGACCTTGGCGCAAGCCATCGCGCCGGACTTGACCAAACATCCCGCAGCAGACATCAGCACCGCACTTTACCAACAATTAACCAAGACTGAACAGGCGAGAGATACTCAGGAAAAAGCAAAAAGCGATATTGAGGAGAACACGGAACAACATGCGAAAGCACAAACCTTGAAGAACGAAGCAGAAGCCCGACTCGCCCCTCACATGGAGTTGGCGAAGGTCACCAGTATCGCCGACCTTGAAACGGCGATCGAGCGCTCACAAAGGTTTCGCCAACTGACCGGTGACATTGAGGATGCGACTGCCACCGTTCTAGAACTGGGTGATGGTCTGTCCATGGTTGAGCTTGAAGCTGAAGCTGCTGATGAAGACTTGGCTACCATCGAAGTACGCCTCAACGAAGGAAAAGCACAAAGCAATGCGGCAATGACTAACCGCGACGACTGCCTATCACAACTGAAAGACGCCAAAATGGAAATGGCCAAGATTCACGGCCAAGCAGATGCAGCGTTGGCTGAAGCCGATCGCCAGGCGGCCTTGGCACGAATGGCTGAAGTGACAGAGAGATTTATTAAGGTTCACATGGGCGCGCGCCTGCTGCGGTGGTCGATTGAACGTTACCGCGATGAAAAACGTGGTCCCTTACTGGAACGGGCCAGCGAGATATTTTCAACTTTGACCCTGGGGTCGTTCCAAAACCTGCAAATCGATTACGACGGCAACACGCCGCAGCTTATGGGCCGCCGTCCGGATGGAAAGCATGTAGATTTCGACGGACTGAGCGAAGGCACCGAAGATCAGCTCTTCCTGTCCCTCCGTCTCGCCGCCGTTGAGATGCAGTTGCAACACGCCCAACCCCTCCCATTCATCGCCGATGATCTTTTCATCAAATACAGCGATGATCGCGCCGCCCAGGGCTTCAAGGCGCTTGGCGAACTGGCAACAAAATCCCAGGTCATTTACTTCACCCATCACGACCATTTGGTCGACGTAGCACGTGGAGCCATCGGCGAACGTTTGAGCGTTAAAGAACTTTAATCCGACGCTCGAAAGACTTGGGGTCCGAGTAGGCCCAGAACCAGAGTTCGTGTCATGAGCCGCCATCTGGGGGTCGAGTAGCAATGGAACAGGAATCCACGCTAAGCGCCGCCCACTGGCGGGAGCAGCGCCCTTTGCAGCCGACAATAGGACAAGAGAATGGTTGACACAAGGTGGGAGGGCAGATAGGTTTTGATCACTCATCACGGGGAGGCCCGAGAAACTCGGAGCAGAATGTCGATTGAATATAGAGGAGCCACCTGGTGATCAAGCGGGACATCGTGACCCGCGTCTCGATGAAGATGGGAATCCCAAAAGTAAAGGCGGAGCTGGCTGTGGATTCCGTTTTTCAAGTTCTGAAAGCGGCCATGCACAACGGGGAGCGGATCGAACTCCGAGGGTTCGGCGTCTTCAGCATCAAGCCCCGCAAAAGCGGAGTGGGGAGAAACCCCAGAACGGGGCGCGAGGTCCCTATCCCGCCAGGAAAAACCGTCCGTTTTAAACCGGGAAAAGAAATCCGAGACAGCAATCTGGGCGGTACCCTTTTGGCCTGACGATCGAGCGGGATCTCTACTTTACGCCAGGGCCACTTTCCCAGGTATTGAGAAGAGACGGGCAGCAGTGATGATGCAAAGGGCAGGGAGCCTACTTCCCTGCCCTTTTTTCTGTCGCCTTTCGTCCAAAACCACGACACTCCCCCGATCTGAAGCTACGGCTGGAGCCGGCTGCCGCTTACCCGTGGGGGCCTGCACTGTCGGGAAGGTTAAGCTCGGCGGTGACCGCGCCGAGGCCCGACCGCAGAACCCGCTCCAGTCGCGACCCCGCCTTCATCGATCCCCGGAGGATTCCTGCCAGGCCTGCGGGCCTTCAGCCGTCTTGCCAAAGTGGTTGATCCAGGCCGAGGTTCCACTGTGACGTTGATCAAGTGGTGGGAGTACCTTATGGATCGCCGACCCGAAGACGGGCATTTTTTGAGAGCGCTCCCAGGCTTCAACCCAAACGCATGCTTTCTCAGGCAGCACTTCACAGTGCCCATCCGGTCTCACGCCGCCACAGGGTCCGTTCCGCATGTTTTTGGGGCAGGTCATGGGACAGGTCATACCGGTGCTGTGAAGCACGCACTGGCCGCACATCCGGCAGTCGAAGATGGATCCCTTGGTCAATCTCTCAGTCTGAATCAGCAGGCGTTCCACCCAGCCTCCCCGCTTCAACCAGCAGCGGAACAGCTGCAGGAACCGGTCCGTCGCCGTATAGAGCACTTCCAACAGGTGGGGGTAGCTTTGCATCCACCTCAAAGCCAGTCTCCTCTCCTTACCTGATCCACTTCGGCTCCGCGCAACTGAGTCGGCGGGTAAACGAACGGGGCCCTTGTTTTACCTGTACCAAAGCTGAGGCAGAGCCCTTGGACCCGTGTGTCGAGCATAACAATAAAAACCACGGCTTGTAGCCGGGTGTAACTCCCCATTTTGCCTACACGGCCCAGTGGTACCGAAGCTGTCATGAGGTGCCATCTGTGGTTCCCACACGCCTTAGCGCGGAATCCTGTTCCATTGCTACTCAGACCCCGACACAAGCACATCAACTTCCCTGGGCGGTACAACGTCAGCCACGCCTCGACCCCAGCGCCGGGGGAGCTTCGTCCTCTACACGGAGCTTAACCCGACTCTTCGTTCCGTTGATACTCACGGGCCAGCTAGAATGCGATTTCTTATTGGCCGGCCGGCTTAAAGGATTATGCCCGTGGCCCGAAAGGGGGAGTCAGGCGGTCTCGGTACCGTCGAACACTCCCATGGCCAACATCGTCGCGCGAAGGATTCCGATCGGCTTAGCGTGCGTTTTCGTTCCATTGTTCCTCGACCCCTTGGCTTCGACGGATTCGACTGCAGGACCCAGAGTGCAGACGATCTTTGTCTTGAGTCTGCGGGTCTGGGGAAAAAGAGTCATGATATCATCCTACCCGTTCGAGACTAGCTCCCCCGAGGCGACGAAGTCAACAGAAGCGGTTCCCTGGGGTTGCCGGGTGTGAAGCAGTCGACAAGGGAGTGGCTATGATCAGCGCAGCCTTGCGGAATCCGTACCTGGTCGTGGTGTTGGCCCTGCTTCTACTCGTGCTCGGTGTCGTCTGCTATACCGAGATTCCAGCGGATCTTCTCCCCATCTACGAAACCCCCGCAGTCCAGATCGTCACCTTTTATCCGGGGATGCCACCCGAGGTGATGGAACGCGACATCATGTCGCGTCTAGAGCGCTGGACCGGTCAATCGGTAGGAATCTCCCATCAAGAGGGAAAGGCCATGCTGGGTGTCTGCGTGGTCAAGGACTTCTTTCGGGAAGGCATCAGCCTGGACACGGCGATGTCCCAGGTGACCTCTTACGCCATGTCCGACATGTTCTATCTGCCTCCGGGGACAATTCCTCCCATGGTGATGCCCTTCGATCCAACGGCGTCTTTGCCCTTGGCACTCGTCAGCGTTTCCAGTCCCACCATGAACGAGCAGGAGTTGTACGACGTCGCCTACTTTGAACTGCGTAATCGTCTGCAGTCGATTCAAGGGGTCATCGCTCCGGCGGTATACGGAGGAGTGCTGCGCCGGATTCTGGCCTATGTGGATCCAGAGAAACTCGAGGCCCGTCGTCTCTCACCCCTGGACGTCGTGACCGCCCTGCGGAAGTTCAACGTCTTCATCCCGGCTGGCGATGCCAAGTTCGGAAATATTGACTATCAGATCTTCACCAACGCCATCCCCTCCACGGTCGAGGAGATGAACTCGATCCCGATCAAGGTCGTGGATGGAAGGCCAGTTCTCATCGGAGACGTTGGGAAGGTGGTGGATAGCCATCAGATTCAGTCCAATATTGTCCGCGTCAACGGCCGGCGCCAGGTCTATATCCCGATCTACCGACAGCCTGGCGCGAATACCATAGAAATCGTCGATGCCATAAAGAATCGGCTGTAGCGGATCCTGCAGCGGATCCGGGAGATGGACCCACGAGCCAAGACACTTCAACTGGAAGTCGTGATGGATCAGTCGGTCTATGTTCGGGATGCCATCAAAGGCCTCCAGTTGGCAGCCGGCCTGGGCGCGGTGCTGGCGGCCCTGGTCGTGTTCCTGTTTCTCAGGAACTTCAGACTGACCTTCATCATCTTCCTGGCGATCCCCCTATCCATTCTGGCGGCCCTGATGAGGAGAAGACACGAAACGGAATTTAAAGCACGCTAAGGAGCGCGGTTGCGCTTGACGATATCCAGGACCGTATTCTTGCTCAGCCCGAGGCGGTGGCTTATTTCCCGGTACGACTGGCCTTCGGCGACGAGCTTGAGCACTTTGGGCGCGAAACGGTCCGCCTTGACGCGCTGACCGGGGCGGCGGCCGAACACCACCCCGCGCTTGCGAGCCGCAGCGATTCCTGACCGGACCCGCTCCCGCAGTAGATCCCGCTCGAACTCCGCCAGCGCCGCCATCAGAGAGGCAATTAATTTGCCCTGCGCGCTGCGCAGATCGAACTGCAAGCCGGTCTGAGCGACCCGCGAGATGCCCCAGGCTTGCAGATCCTGCAGGGTATGGACCAGATCGAGCATCGAGCGGCCCCAGCGGGTCAACTCAGTGACCAGGATGACGTCGATATTGCGGGCCTGCGCCAACGCCAGAACCTGCTTCCGCTCGCTGCGCTCATTCTTCGCCCCGGACGCGGTTTCCTTCCAGACCCCAGCGACTTTATAGCCCGCCTTTTTGGCGAAGGCGCGTAGATCCCGCTCCTGGCGGGCGCAGGTTTGGTCGGCGGTGGAGACCCGGCAATAGGGGTAGCGCCCAGATTGGTGTTGAAATACAACATAAGGCCTGGGCTGTCCCAAGCGGGCTTTCTCGTCAGCCTGGCCCGATCTTGCGCGTCTCGATGAAGTGGTAGAGGGCGGAACGGGAGACATCCAGGATCTTGGCAATTGAGGCCTTCGAGACTTCCTTGCCCAATAGCATCCGGATGTCTTGCTCCTTGCCGTCCAGCTTAGATTTTCGTGACCTCTCCACCGCCTGAAGGCGGTGGATTCGACCTGCGACTAAAGTCGCCTAAAGACCTCGCCTCCGATGCAGGCGACTCGCTTGATCGCCTGTCTCACTCGGCTCGGCGCCCACTTCCCTGACTCGCCCAGCAAGCCGTACTCTAGCCTCTTACCTTCCCTACGCACACCGGCTTGCTGTCACAAGCCTCCTGAAGGCTTCGCCTAAAGGCGAGGGGGTTCACCCATCCCCGAGTGGGACCCTAAGGCACCCTTGGGCCGGCCGAGCTGCTTCCCTTTGGCTTTTGCGGCGGCGAGCCCTTCCTTGGTCCGTTCTGAGATCAGATCCCGCTCAACCTCCGCGAACAACCCGAACATGGCGATCATCACCTTGGTCCGCAGGTCCTGCTTGCCCTCGACCTCGATCGCCTCCTTGATCGCGATGAAGCGGATCTTACGTTCGATTAGCGTGGCAACGATCTGCAGCACCTGAGAGAGGCTACGGCCAAGCCGCGACAACTCGCTGACCAGCAGGCGATCGCCGCTCTGAAGCGTTCCCAGCATCTCCTCGATGCGGCACTCGATCGGACTCTTTCGCGAGGAGATCCGGGACTCGATGAATGCGTCGACCGTAAAGCGGCGTCTCTGGGTGAAGTCGAGGATCGCCAGCTTCTGGGTTGCCAGATCCTGTGAACCAGTTGAGACACGGAGGGAGGCGACGGTTTTCAAGGTGGCGTCCAAGCAAAGGCGAAAAGGATTTTTTCTCGACGGATAACGATTATAGTATTCAGATCATTGCCTAGTCATATATCGTCTATTAATACGCCCGTTTTTATCGACACCTGGCCATGATCTTTCCGTCTCGAAGCCAATTGGCAAGCCAAGCAGATCACGCGGACGGGGCGAGCGGGGGCTGTCACCAAGGAAGGCAGTGACGCAACCCTGCTCCAGCACGTCAGCCCGATCGAATGGTACAACGTCATTCTCTACGGCCCGTACGTCCTCGATCGTGCCCGGGTCCGTTAGCAACCGGTCCTTATGTTGTATTTCAACACCAATCTGGGCGCTACCCCATTGAGAATCGTTCGCAGTTGAACATCTCCATAAAAACGATAATCTCCGAAATGTAAATCTCCCCTTCATCGCCCATGAAGTATGAGATGCTACGTTCCCCCGGCCGGCGATCGGGCATCCGCTGGAGGGTCTGACTCGTGGAACGACGACCAACTTGGGCCAAGAACTTTCGGCGATTCGGATTCAAATCGCTGAGGTCCCACTCATGGGCTCCCAGCTGGCGGAGAAACGCCAGTTTGGCCACCTCGCTCTTGATGGAGCCCGGGCTCTCGCCAGAAGCACCCTGCCCGAGCCAAGCGCCAGATGGTCCCTTGAGAAACCGAGGGCGACAGGTCCTGGCTCGCTAGGCGGTCCCAAGAGCGGCCCTTAACGTGCGATTTTGCTCCGTTACTGTCGGAACCCCTTATACCCCGCCAGCCCAGCCACAACCTCCACGATCGCCTCTGTGATACATGACAGGTCGTCAGGACTGATGACAAAAGGCGGCATTGCGTAGACAAGATTCTTGAACGGCCTGACCCAGACACCGCGCCCGACGAACTCGTGCAGCATGACCCGCATGTCCACAGGCTCTTTGAGTTCGACGACGCCGATCGCACCCAACACGCGAACGTCGGCGACCTGTTCGAAGTCGCGGCAGGATTCGAGGCCGGAGGCCAGTTGTTGCTCGATTCGGGTGACGGTGGATCTCCAGTCCGACGACAAGAGTAACTCAATGCTCGCGCCCGCTACGGCGCAGGCCAACGGATTGGCCATGAAAGTCGGGCCATGCATGAACGCACCGTCGCCTTCGGAGATCGCTTCACTCAAGGCCGTCGTGGCCAGAGTCCCCGCCAGAGTCATGTATCCTCCCGTCAACGCCTTCCCAAGGCAGAGGATGTCGGGACTGATACCGGCATGCTCACACGCGAAGAGCTTGCCGCTACGGCCGAATCCAGTGGCAATTTCATCTGCGATCAGCAGTACGTCATGTGTGTCGCAAAGCCGACGTACCGCGCGTAGGTACTCGGGATGGTAAAGCAAATCCAGGGTCACTTCCCACGCGGCCGTGTTACTGCCTGTGGCGAGTTAACGCGCCCTGCCCGCCGTGCTTGCGCGCAGGCCCTTCCAGGTGCTGTAGCACATGGCGATCAGCACTAGCGCGAAAGGGAGGGCGGTGGCGAGGGTGACCGCCTGCGCAGCCACGAGGCCGCCTCCGAGCAGCAGCGCGATAGCGACGACCCCCTCGAAGGCGCACCAGAACCCGCGCTGGGCGACCGGCGCCTCCAGCTTGCCGCCGGCGGTGATGGTGTCGATGACCAGCGATCCGGAGTCGGAGGAAGTGACGAAGAACACCACCACCAGCACGATGCCGATGAACGACGTGACGCTCGCAAGCGGCAGCGTTTCCAAAAGCGCGAAGACTGAGGTGGCCCCGGTTAGTCGGGCAGCTTGGCGGTTTATTTAAGGTGTATTCCGATTGTCACTCATACCGCCAGAATCTCCTTGGACAGATTTTCCTGTCGTTGTTGCTGCGCCTGTGAGGGTGTGAGCAAGGCGCATAGCAGCTTGTCCATCATATCCACAGGCGGGTTGCTGCGGTAGGCCTCGGCTGGGGTTTTCCCATCGAGTGCCGAGTGTGGCCTTTCGGTGTTGTAGAAGCCGATCCACTCGTCGATGAGGAGCCGGGCCTCGAAGCCGTCGGCAAGGTCGTGCAGATAGACAGCCTCGTATTTAAGCGAGCGCCACAGCCGCTCGATGAAGATGTTGTCCATGCAACGGCCCCTGCCGTCCATCGAGATTCGGACACCGGCCGCCTGCAAGCGCCCGGTGAAGGCGAAGCCGGTGAACTGGCTGCCCTGATCGGTATTGAAAATCTCCGGCTGGCCATGGCGAGTCAGCGCCTCATCGAGTGCCTCGACGCAAAAGCCCGCGTCCAGGGTGTTCGACAACCGCCAAGCCAACACATGCCGACTCGCCCAATCCATGACCGCCACCAGGTAAAGGAAGCCTCGGCACACCGGGATATAGGTGATGTCGGCGCACCAGACCTGATTGGACCGGTTGATCGACATGTCCTTGAGCAGATAAGGGTAGACCCGGTGCTCGGGATGCGGATCACTGGTGCGTGGTGCCCGGTAGATCGCCTGAAGCCCCATCAGGCACATCAGACGACTGGCCCGGCGACGACCGATGCGCACACCCTCAAGGCGCAGATGACGAACCATCTGGCGGGCTCCGTAGAACGGATGCTTCAGGAACAACTCATCGATGCGCTGCATTAGCGCAAGGCTCTCCGCACTCTCGCCCTTGGGCGTGTAATAGAGCGAGGATCGCCCGATCGATAGCAAACGGCATTGACGGCTCAAACTCAGCCCAGGGTGAGGGCGCGTCACCATCGCCCGGCGCTCGGCCCGGCTCATCGACCGGACCCTCTGGACAAAAAATCCCGTTCAACCGTCAATTCGCCGATCTTGGAGTGAAGCTCATGGACCTCGCTTTCATGGTCTCGCCGACGGCGGTCCACACCGTTCGAGAACACCTCGCCAAGCCCTTCGATCGCTTGGCGCTTCCATGTGCTCACCTGGTTCGGATGAACCTGGTGCTTCGAGGCAATCTCCTGCAGCGTCCGGTCGCCCCGAAGCGCTTCCAGTGCCACCTTCGCTTTCAAATCACCAGAAAACCTGCGTCTCCTCTTCATCGCATATCCCTCCTTAGTCGGTGGAATACACCTTAACAGTCTCGGAATTTCGATAGCGAGCTGTAATAGTCAAATCATGACAGCTAAGACCTGTGATCGAGTCAGCAAGAGATTGGGAGGGACCTTTGTCTGTGGTTCGATCCCAAGCAGTTGCGCGATCATACGGGGTGGTCCGAATAAAAGGCACCAAAGCTCCATCGGATGGCCACATCGCGGGCAAGAAAGAGGCTTCCTGTCCCCCGCTGCCTGGCGCCTCTGCTCCCACGTCTGGGGCTTGGAACGGCGTTTTTTCCTCTGGGCTAAAAGTTGACGAGCCCTCTTCAGGAGCTTGGTGCGTTTGATGTTCGAGAATAACCCATAGTGACGGACTTGTCGAAACCCGACCTCCGGCAGGTGTTGAACCAAACGGTCAATGAAGGTCAACACGGGGAGTTTTCGGACTCGGATCTTCCGGTCCTGATGATAGTCCTTGAAACGAAAGGTCACGTGGCCCTGAGCGAACTTGATAATGCGCCCTTCGGCAATCACGGGCCGCTTGGTATAACGGCAGGCGTAACGGACGGCTTGGTCGGCACTTTTCAACGACGGACCGATGAGGATATGCCAGCGCTTCTTGCGAATGTGCCCCAAGAGCTTGTCCACCTCGATCCGGCGTCGGGGGTCGCTTCGAAGCCGGCGACGCACCAGGGGCTGGGACTGGTGAGCGCGGCGCACTCCGTGGAGGACGTTCAACTTCCACTCCGTAGCCAGCAGGGGGGCCGGGACGAGATAGCGTTGGGGGGCGGCCTGCCAGCGATCGCCGGCGCCGTTGAGCCCTCCGGCGGTGACGATCATATGGAGATGGGGGTTCCATTTGAGGTCGGACCCGAAGGTGTGCAAGACGATGATCAGGCCTGGCAAGTAGCGCCGGCTTGGACGTCTGGCCGCCAGCCAGGGCTGGCTCTTGCGCCCTCGTGGGGTGGGTCCCTGCCCGCTGAGACTCAAGACAGCATCCGCGGCGGCTCGAAACAACACGTTGAGCAGGACCCGACGGTTGTCCTGGATCACCAGCCGCAGCTCCCACGGCAGGGTGAAGACCAAGTGCCGATAGGGCACCTCCAGGAGATCCGAGAGGAGCTCGTCGCACCACTGGTCGGTGCGGACCTTCCCGCAGCTGGAACAGAAGACCGATTTGCAGCTGTGGGGTACGACCTTGACGGTAGGACAGTTGGAGCACCCAAACAAATGCAGCCCCAGTTTCGCGGTCCGGCACGACAGCATCCGGGAGACATGGTGGTGGACTGCCCGCCGCACCTGTCCCCCTTTCCAGGCGATGTAGCGCTGGAAGTTGTTGCTCGTCAAGAGGATCTCCGCGATGGCGATCGGACCGCCCCACCGGCTCATGGGCAGCGATGCTCCTCTCCACCAGCAAGCGTGTCAAGTAGCCTCCCTTTCCGTCCTCGGCTGCCACGTCCCAAAACTACCTTTTACGGCCAGGGGCCGTCGGCACGTAGTGCCTACTCTAAACAATTGTCCGATTTTCCGGGGCCACCTCAGTATCGAACGCTCAGCGATCCTGACGAGAATGGGGGTGTCTAGAGGGTGGTTCAAAAGGGTCTGCCGGGTGACGAGCTCGGAGGCCCGGTTTCATTGCTTCCTCGGCGCCTCGAGAGACTGATCCAAAAGGAGTACCTTGTGAACCATGACTCGGGTCGCCCTCTATACGAGAGTCTCCACCGACCGGCAGGAAGCCGAGAACCAGCGCCGGCAGCTTCGCGCCTTCGTCGCTGGTCACGAGGGCTGGAAGCGGGTCGAGGAATATCGAGATGAGGAATCGGGTGCCACCGGGAGCCGCGCTCGATTCCAAGCGCTCTTCGAGGACGCGCACCAGCGGAAGTTCGAGGTCGTCGTCTTCTGGGCGCTCGACCGCTTCTCGCGCGAGGGCACGCGCGCGACGATCAACTACCTGCACGAGCTCGAGAGCTACGGCGTTGGCTTTGTATCCTACACCGAGCGCGACCTTGACTCGACCGGTATCTTCAGAGACGCGCTTATCGGACTACTCGCTGCGCTGGCGAACCAGGAGGGCATTCGGCTATCGGATCGTGTGAAAGCCGGAATGGCGAGAGCACGAATCGAGGGGAAGCACGTTGGGCGTCCGCGTTTGGACGATAGAACGCGGCGGCAAGTGCGAGAGCTCCGCGCGCAAAACCCCGATATGTCTATTCGGGCCATCGCGAGAGAGACTGAGGTCCCGTACGCTACCACCCGGCGACTGCTCCTTGAGCGCGAGAAGCCACCAGGAAACTGAGCGCGGTCTCGGCTTAGCGTGCGTTTTCGTTCCATTGTTCCTCGACCCCCTACTCGCCGAGGATCACCAAAAGATGGGCGTTCACATCACTAAATTGACCGACGCCTACGAGGCTCTGAACAACTCCTACAACACGCTCGTGAAGGATCTGGAAGAGCTCATTCGTTGATCCATGCCGAGGCCGAGCAGAAGCGGAAGGAAGGGCACCGATGGGACCGCGTTGAGAGCAGAATTGAGAGCCTTATCCAAGGCCGGGTGCGTAGCCGCAGCCATGACTTCGACCGGTAGTTCTCACAGCTGTACATCGAATGTTTTCACCGTTCATCTCCAGGATGTGGACGTGATGGGTCAAGCGATCCAGTAGGGAGCCGGTCAGGCGCTCGGAGCCGAGCATCTCGGTCCATTCGTTGAAGGGCAGGTTGCTGGTAACCATCGTTGCGCCGCGTTCATAGCAGGTAGGCGTCTTCCATGGTTTTCCACCAATTTCTTCCTTTCGTTGCGCTTACACGGCTTTTGGGTAGCTGTTTTCGCTTGCAACGCCTACGGCTAGCCCGCCTAATGGGCGAGTTTTTTGAACTGCCGGACCAGGCCGAAACGGGCGCGTTACTCCTGGAGGCCCTCCGTGTCCGGGGGCAGACCGACGGCATGTAGCGCCTGGTCAAGCGCTCGTTCCGCCTCGCTGCCCGGAGCGAGATCAACTGCTGCCTGGCGGAGGACCGCCGCGGCGATCGGCAACGCCGCCGCAGCAGGCATCAGGTCTCTCATCGCATGGAAGAAAATCCGCTCCATCTCTTCCCGGTTGGCTCCCCCGATGCCTTCGACCGTCATGCCGCTGGTGCGATGCGTGCCGCCCTCGACGGCTAGATAGTACACATGGCTTAGGATCAGCGAATTCCAATGGTGAGCACCATATCCGAACTCATCGGTAGAGTAGATGTACTGGCCATCGACGAATACGAACCCGGAGTAGTCCCAGTTCTCGTCTTTGTCCAGAGTGAGGGCGAACTCGTAGCGGTCGCGGTAGACATCCGGATAAAAGCCGTCACGGAGCGACTTGGGGTCGCTCAGGGAGCGAATGGGTCCGCGCTTCGTTTCGCCGCCCACGAGATAGTCGGCCGTGGCGCCTCGACTTTCATAGAAGAATTCGAGGGATTCGCCGAAGATGTCGGAGTAGGCTTCGTGGATGGCGCCGTCTCCCGAGTAGGCGAGGAGGAACCGTCCGTCGACACACCAGGCCGGGACCAGACCTTCTTCCAGCCCCTCCATTGTCTCGACCAAGCCGGGGAACCGTGCGGTGGCGCACGTGTAGGTTTCACCGTCGACGTCGGTGAAGCTTTCTGGACCGAGTCGCGCGTCCAGGGGGAAGGGGTTGGAGAGACCAAAGGGGCTTCCGGTGCGATTGCTCACGGAGAAGTGCGTCACACCGTGCATTAACTCGTGGCCAACGATATCGAGCACCGTCAACGGGTCCTCGCTCGTTTCGTCGATAGCCCGACCGAAACCGAATATGCCTCTGCCTTCCGGGCCAAACGGCGGGGGAGCAAAGAAGGCATTATCCTCGTCAATATTGACCATGGTGATCGTGCGTCCGTTCGCGCCGTCGATGCCTTCCCAACCGTGTCTGCCGAAGAAATAATCGTACGTCCAGCCGCTGTAGACATGGGCGCCAACCACAGCCGGGTCGTCCCAGTCGTTATCGGCGTCAACCGCGATGTCGTCCGATGTCCAGACCGGTTCCCCGGGCGGCAACTGGAAAAGATAACCTAAGATCAGACGAAAGGCACGCAGGAGGTTGAACCGGGCGTCGAGAGTGACGAGTTCCCCCGGCCGCATCCGGTCGTATGCTCTGAAGCCGGCGTTCCCCTGCGTCGTGCTCAGCTTCCTCCGCATACCCGTGGAGTCTGCGCCGGCCCCGACCGCCGACTGCGACTTGAGCGCATGGACGCGGTGCAGGAGTTTGCCGTTGGCGCCGCCGGCGAAATAGAAGTATCCGTCACTCATGGCGACTTGATAGGCCAGGACGTACGAGCCGTCAGGCCGCTGCAGTATACTCAACGGAGGCTGCCGGTCGGCGACGAACTCTCCGCCGTGCATCACTTCGAGAAGCGCGGCAACCTCGGCCCCGGACAGCGCCGGCGTCGTATCCACGGCGATCCCCTGGTGCAAGGTACCGAACAGCGACACGGTGACGCCGCTACCGTCGAGCTGCCGGGAGACGCCCCCGCCGTGCACGGGAATGCCCGCATGGTACTGCGCGAGATACTCGTGGGTGCGGCTTTCCAGGGAGGCGTCGCTCCGGCGCGACATGACGACGAGTTCACCGGTGCGCTCCATGCCGTAGACCGTCGCGTCCCACCGTCGCAACGCGTCGAGGCCTAGAGCTTGTCCGGCTGCGATGGAAACGACATCGAGTTCCTGGGCCGTAGCGTCGTGCCCCGTTGCCATGAGTGCGATCCCGATGAGGGCCAGAGCGATAACGATTCGTGGAGCGATTCTCATTATGTGTCGATCTCCTTGGGGTCAGGCTAACGAGTTTGCCGGTTCGCTGTGTGGAGGCGCATTCAGAACCGCAAGCGCAGGCCCCCTGCCGCATGCAGCCCACCGGGCTTGATGTCGAGTGTTCCGTTGCCCGCGGACGGAAGTTTCAACGTCGCCCGGCTGTAACGGGTGAACCAGCCGATACCGACGTGGTCAGTGAAGTAATAGGTGACGTCGGCTCCCACGTTGAATCCGATAGCCGAGGCGGATTCCCGGCTGGCGACCGCACTGGAGAACGTAGCCGTGTCGAAGGGGTATGTGTGGACGAAATTCACGTCGGTGACAAGTTGCTGCTTCACGTTGAAGAACGTGGGTCCGGCAAAGCCCATTACCGTGAGCGAGTTCGTGGCCGGCACCACCACGTACGCTTGCAGGTGGACGGCCATCTCGCTGCGGGTGAGAGGCGACGAAATGCCCGAGATTGAGCGGGTGCGGTTGAAGTAGAGCGGGTGCGGCAGCTGCGCCGATACGCTGGCCGTTTCCTCGGTGTTGAACCACGATATGCCAGCACCAAGCGCGAAGTACGGCGCGATGCGCACGCCGCCGCTCACATCAAAGAGCGCCCCGGTCCTGTAGCGGTAGTCGCTCTCGAAGCGGGCCTGCTCCTGGGCTGCAGCCGCTGACAGGACCTCGCGATACACGCCTCCCGATTCCGGAAAGTCGACGCTTTCGGAGAAGCTTCCGGTCAGTGCCTGCAGTCCTCCGTTGATGCTAATGAACGTCCGCGCCTTCCCTGCGGGCTGCTGTGCGTGGGAGGGCGCGACGCCAGTCAGTGTCAGGACTGCGGCGGACAGCCAGAGTGGAGCAATTGCTTCGCTATCTTGATGACGCTGAGGGCTCATGAGCCTTTCCCGCTTCACCGAATCCGTCGTCGGAGACGCCGCCTCCGATCCCCATTGAGGAGCAGTGAGGTTCTGGTCGAAAGACTCTTGCCGGAGTGTCCTTGCTTCCGAGGGGACCAACGAAGAGCGTGCCAGCACGACCCCTTGTGGTCTTATCCTGCGCCCATGGGAGAATGGGCAGAACGGATTGGAGAAAAGCATGAGCGTTGAGCTAATCAGTGTCTTGAGTGCAGTCCTGGCAATAGGGGCGACCTTAACCGGTGTGATCCCGGACAGCGCAACCTCGACCGTGGCTTCGGAGATGCCAGCCTCAAGCGCTTCCTCCCGAAGACCCCTGAGCCAATTGGCGAACTGTACTTCTTCCTGCGGTCCCTCGACTGGCCAGCCGTAGGATGCCGGCATCCACACCGCCGCCGATGTGGCCAATATCATTAGGATCGCTGCTGTTCGCATTCCCGCGAGCCCACTATCCGATGCGTTGACCGTTCATGGCGTTCCCCTGAATCCAATCTGTCAGGAAGAACCCTATAACCCTGGACGAAATGTGTCCATCAATCCAAATTGGAACTCTATTCTGACGCCTTAGCGCCCCGTCCCTGACGTTAGGCTAGGGTATACTTCAACTGGACGAAAGCAAGATAATGCCGGGGGGGGAAGGGCCGGTGTGAGCACGGCTTAGGAGTGGCTCTCCGGCCACTAAATCGTTAGTCTGCTAGAGAACCGTACTTGGACCGGGGGGCAGTCAGTTCTGGGCGACCCTCCGCCAGTTTCTTCAATAGTTCTTCCGCTTGTGGGTCGAGCGGCATCGTTGCCTCCTTCCTAAACCGAAAATCCTAACATTCAAACTGGCCTCGTTTTAGGGGGCAAGGTCACGGATCCGCATGCATTCTAGTTTTTTGGGATGGGCCTGGGAGTTATGAACCTCGGCACTCGGAAAGTATACATCTTGGCCACGGACAAAGTGCTTTTGTTGGCTCCCGTCGTTGGAGGTAAAAAGGCATAATCGCCTTCTCCAAGGGGTGGCAACTTCAATCTAAACTTGCGGGGAGCTACCGGCTCCATTTCAAACGGAACCCTTTCGTCGCCTGTACCACCTTTTGCCACCCACAGATCCCCCCTTAAGACCTGGAATGCGACGCGAAACTCCCGTCGATCATGTTTGTCTCTTGCCCGAATCAAAGGGTATTCGAGAGCGGACACTCCTGGCGCGGTGACGATCAGAAACTCTGCATTGCCCAACAACGCAAGGGGACTATGCAGAGTAGGTAAGCGGGCGTTCAACTTCGTTGTCGTTAGACTTCCGATTGTCGTTTCCCCTGATGAGAAAAAACCTGACCTCCATTCAACGGGCTCGATCGGCAGAGGCACATAGGCGCCGTCGTTTAACGCATAGACTCCAATCTCTTGAGGGAGATCGGCCCCTTCGTCATTTGGCGGCGAGGGAACTGAACGGGATGGCGCTGCAGAGAGGATCGCCACGATAATCTCCTCGCTGACACCTGCTTCCTTGAGTGCTACGAGTGCTTCTGCGGAGGTGTCAAAATCGGGATCGCTTGCTCGAATCGCGACTACAATGGTCGCAGAATCAAAACCTGCTTGGACCAGCTTGAGGACATCACCGTTATTGAAGGGCTCACCCTGAATTGGTGGCCTAACAATCGGTGCTGCCGTCGCAAGTATTCCCAGTACAAGTAGAATAGTTATGATGGGAACCGTCTTCCTCCTCATGATTCCTCCTCCATCCGCCCCCCCTGTCCCCCCGCGATCGGGGGGTCGAAACACGCGGTGTTTTCAGGAGTTTGGGCCCGCGATAACGATATGTCCGAAAACTTACCTTATGGCCATGACGTGGTAGTCGTTCTCGAGGCCCAAGCCCCGCAGGACTGGCGCTTCTCATAGAGCGGAAGCGGTGTCTGGAATGACTCCAGGAGGGTCACACACGGACCCTTAGAGTAATTTTTCGCACGGCTGCCGCTCGGGGTCCAAGCCGCTATAGGGCTACCATTCGGACAGGTTGACGCCACTGCCGAGAGATTCCCCGGTTTTTTCCACTGGAATATTCGATGGATTAATTTCCTTTTCGACAATATGTTCTCTATGTGAGAACATATTGGTGTGAAGCAAACATGCTGATCGAGTGGACAGCCAAGGCAGTAAGGGATATGCGACACCTCGCTACACAGGACCGCGAGCGGGTCGTCGCCAAGATCGAACGGTATGCCGCAGACCCAGCATCGCTTGCTAACCAAGTGAGCATGCTGACTGGTAGCGAGCACCGGCGGATGAGGGTTGGCAGCTATCGTGTCATCTTCACTGTTGAAAGCGACAAGATCGCGGTTATGGTCGTGCTGAGGGTTCGGCACCGGAGGGAAGCTTATGACTAAGACCGAAATCGTTACGCTATCGCGGACGGAGTACGATGCTCTGATCACCCGCAAGGAAGAGCTTGAAGACCGACTGGCTGCTTTCGATGCGGATGATGGCAGCCGTATCCCGCATGAGGTGGCTCTTGCCATTATGCGTGGCGAGAGTTCCTTTGTCGCGTTCCGACATCATCTTGGCATCACGCTGCGTGATCTTGCTGCCAAGACGGGAACCGCTGCGAGCTACCTTTCCGAGATCGAGCGCGGCATCAAACCCGGCTCTACTGCGGCGCTGTCCCGGATTGCCGACGCATTTGGTACGACGCTTGATGTCTTAGTGAAGCTGAGTTAAGGAGTCCGCATCGGAAGTGCACTTTCTCGAAGAAGCCCTCGGCTGGATCTTTCAAGCGCGAGGTTCCCCACACGCCGCTCCGGCGGTTCCGGTGGACTCGAGAGACTGATGACGATAGACAAGAAAAGCCTCAGCGAACGTGACATCTGCACCAAGTTCATCACACCGGCCCTGCGAAAAGCCGGTTGGGACGAGATGGCGCAGATCCGCGAGGAGGTGAGCTTCACCAAGGGCCGCATCATCGTGCGCGGCAAGCTGGTCAGCCGGGGCAAAGGCAAGCGGGCCGACTATATTCTGTATTACAAGCCCAACATCCCCATCGCCTTGATCGAGGCCAAGGACAATACCCATGCCACAGGCGACGGCATGCAACAGGGGCTGGACTACGCCGAGACCCTGCGTATCCCCTTCGTGTTTTCCTCCAATGGCGACGGCTTCGTCTTCCACGACCGGACGGGAGCGGCTGCCGAGCGGGAAACCACACTCGGCCTTGACGCCTTCCCGCCGCCAGGCGAGCTGTGGGAGCGCTACCGCGCCTGGAAGGGACTGACGCCCGAGTCTGAATCCATCGTCCTCCAGGACTATTTCGATGATGACGGCGGGAAGGCGCCACGCTACTACCAGGTCAATGCGATCAATGCCACTATCGAGGCCATCGCCAAGGGCCATGACCGCATCCTGTTGGTCATGGCGACGGGAACCGGTAAGACCTATACCGCGTTTCAGATCATCTGGCGGCTCTGGAAGGCGGGCCGCAAGAAGCGCATTCTGTTTCTGGCCGACCGTAACGTGTTGATCGACCAGACCATGGTTAACGACTTCCGGCCTTTCAAGGCGGCGATGACGAAGCTCTCGACGCAGGCCGGGACCATCGAACGCGCAAATGATCCCCCCGGGGATCCACCCCGCGCCATTGAGGGGAAGCGGCGCATCGACACGGCCTATGAGGTCTATCTCGGCCTCTATCAGGCGATCACCGGGCCGGAAGACCACCAGAAGGTTTTCCGCGAGTTATCGCCCAGCTTCTTCGATCTCATCGTGATCGACGAGTGCCATCGCGGCAGTGCTGCCGAGGATTCGGCCTGGCGGGAGATTCTCGAGTACTTCTCGTCGGCCACGCAGATTGGTCTCACGGCCACCCCCAAGGAGACCCAATACGTCTCTAACATCCATTACTTCGGTGAACCCATTTACTCTTACTCCCTGAAACAGGGCATCTGCGACGGCTTTCTTGCCCCCTACAAGGTCATCAAGGTCCATATCGATCGTGACGTGGAAGGCTACCGTCCCGAGCATGGACAGCTCGATCGAGACGGCATCGAAGTCGAGGATCGCATCTATAACACCCGGGATTTCGACCGGACGCTGGTTTTGGATGACCGAACCAAGCTCGTCGCCCGGAAAGTCACGGAGTTTTTGAAGGAAAGCGGGAACCGATTCCAGAAAGCGATCGTTTTCTGCGTCGACCAGGAGCATGCCGCCCGCATGCGTCAGGCGCTCATCAACGAGAACGCCGACCTCGTGAAGACGAACCACCGCTACGTCATGCGTATCACCGGTGCCGACACGGAAGGGCAGGCGCAACTTGGCAACTTCATTGACCCGGAATCCCGATACCCCGTGCTGGTCACCACGTCGCAGCTCCTCTCGACCGGCGTCGATGTCCAGACCTGCCGGCTCATCGTGCTCGACCGCGCGGTCGGCTCGATGACCGAGTTCAAGCAGATCGTCGGGCGGGGCACCCGCGTGCATGAGGACACCCGCAAGTTCTACTTCACCCTGATGGATTTTCGGGGAGCGACCAGCCATTTCGCCGATCCGGATTTCGATGGTGAGCCAGTTCAGATTTACGAACCCGGCGAAGACGACCCCATAACTCCACCCGACGACATACCACCCAGGGATGAGGACCCCATACCGCCGGAACCGGGCGAAGACGAATCGATCGTCGATGTTCCCCCGGACATCACCTTGCCACCCGATGGGCCAGGGAGGCGCAAGGTCTATGTGGACGGGGTGGACGCAACCATCGTCGCGGAAAGGGTGGAATACCTGGACGAAAACGGAAAACTTGTCACCGAGTCCCTGCGCGACTTCACCAAGAGGGCACTCAGAAAGCGCTTTGCAAGCCTGGATGAATTCTTAAGGAGCTGGAAGGGAACCCAGCGCAAACAGGTGATTATCGAGGAGTTGGAAGCCGAAGGATTGGACCTCGGCGTTGTCACTGAAACCCTGGGCAAAGACCTCGACCCCTTTGATCTGATTTGCCATGTCGCCTTCGACGCCAAACCACTGACCCGGCGCGAGCGCGCCGAGAACGTCAAGAAACGGGACGTGTTCAGCCAATACGGGGACCAGGCCCGCGCCGTGCTCGACGCGCTGCTCGCCAAGTACGCCAACGAAGGGGTGCTCAACCTGGAGGACCCCAACGTGCTGCGCATCCCGCCTTTCACCGAACTCGGCACCCCTGTTCAGCTGATCAACGCCTTTGGCGGACACGAAGGTTTTGTGGCGGCTGTCCACGACCTTCAATCCGCTCTCTATCGGGAGATCGCTTAGCCCATGTCGGTCCGCACCCTCGTCAAATCCATCCAGAACATCATGCGCCAGGACACCGGCGTCGATGGCGATGCCCAACGCATCAGTCAGCTTTGCTGGATGTTTTTTCTCAAGATCATTGACGATCAGGACCAAGAACTGGAGTTGATGCGGCCCGGCTACGCCTCGCCGATCCCCAAGCGCTACCAATGGCGTGCCTGGGCGGCAGATCCCGAGGGCATCACCGGCGAGGAATTGCTCGCCTTCGTTGACGACGACCTGTTTCCGTCCCTGAAAGCTCTTCAAATGACCGGACGCTCCGGCGACCGGCGACGCGTGGTTCGCGCCGTGTTCGAGGATGCCTACAACTACATGAAATCCGGCCAGTTGATGCGCCAGGTGGTCAACAAAATCAACGAGGTCGACTTCAACAATCTGAGCGAACGCCGGCATTTTGGCGACATCTACGAACAGATTCTCAACGACCTGCAATCGGCGGGCAATGCGGGAGAGTACTACACGCCCCGCGCCGTTACCGCCTTCATGGTCGACCGCACCGACCCCAAGCCTGGCGAGACTCTGTTCGACCCGGCCTGCGGCACCGGCGGATTCCTGACCTGTTCTTTGCGCCACATGCGGGATCGTTACGTGAAGCGGCCCGAGGATGAACAGATCATGCAGGCAGCCCTGCACGCCGTGGAGAAGAAGCAGCTTCCGCACATGCTTTGCGTCACCAACATGCTGCTGCACGGCATTGAGGATCCCAGCTTCGTCCGTCACGACAACACCCTGGCCCGGCCCTATATCGGCTGGGGGAGAAAGGACAGGGTCGATATCGTGCTCACCAATCCGCCCTTCGGCGGCAAGGAAGAGGACGGCATCGAGAGCAACTTTCCGCAACATTTCCGGACCAAGGAAACGGCGGATCTGTTCCTCGCCCTGATCGTCCGCCTGTTGAAGCCGGCTGGCCGCGCTGCCGTGGTCCTGCCTGATGGTTCCTTGTTCGGTGAAGGCGTCAAGACGCGGCTCAAAGAGCATCTGATGGAGGAGTGCAACCTGCACACCATCGTCCGCCTGCCGAATTCCGTGTTCCGTCCCTATGCCTCCATCGGCACCAATCTGCTGTTCTTCGAGAAGGGTGAGCCGACCGGGAACATCTGGTTCTACGAGCACCGGGTGCCCGAGGGCCAGAAGGCCTACTCCATGACCCGGCCGATCCGGTTGGAGCATTTCCAGGGTTGCGTTGATTGGTGGGGTGGGGCACAGCGCGAGGGACGGAAGGAGACAGAACGCGCCTGGAAGGTGACGGCCGAGGAGGTAAAGGAGCGCGGCTACAACCTGGACATCAAGAACCCGCACACGCAAGAAGACAACCATGGTGACCCGGAAGAGCTTCTGGAGAAGCTGACTGCCGCCGAGGCCGAAACATCAGCCTTGCGTGACCGTTTGAAGGCAATTCTGGCCGAGGCGCTCATGCGATGAACGCCGACCGACTGCTGGCCCATTACGAACGGATGGCCGACGCGCCTGATGCGATTGCGCGATTACGGCGCTTCATTCTCGATCTGGCTGTACGCGGCAAGCTGGTGGAGCAGGATCCCAACGACGAACCGGCAGCGGAATTGCTTGGAGTGATCTCATCCACGCGCGAGGAAATGGTAAAAGCTAGTAAGGCGAAAAGGCCGAAGAGGCTCTTGCCAATAGCCGACGAAGACGTGCTCTACGATGTTCCGAAATCATGGTCATGGGCGCAGGCGAATGACCTATGGGACTTCGAAAATGGTGATCGAGGCAAGAACTATCCATCGCGCGATCAGTTGGTACAGAGGGGAATTCCGTTCGTGAACGCCGGTCATCTGGTCAACGGACGCGTTTCCATGTTCCAAATGAACTTCATCACGCCCGAAAAATATCAACAGCTCGGAGGAGGGAAGCTAAAGAAAGGTGACCAGCTCTATTGTTTGCGAGGATCTCTCGGTAAACACGCGATCTACGACCACGAAGGCGAAGGTGCGATAGCATCCTCGTTGGTGATACTAAGGCCGATCGAACAGCAATGTGTTCCGTACCTTTCTATCTATCTTGAAAGCAATATCGCCGGGCAGATGCTCCGGCGCTTCGATAACGGCTCTGCTCAGCCCAACCTATCGTCGGCCAATCTACGGAAATACGAGATCCCCCTCCCACCCCTCGCGGAGCAACACCGCATTGTCGCCAAGGTCGATGAACTGATGGCGCTCTGCGACCGGCTGGAGGCAGCACGGACAGAGCGGGAGTCGACGCGGGACCAGCTGTCGGCGGCTAGCCTCGTCCTCCTCAACGCGCCCGATCTTGACCCGGTGGTATTCCGGAACCACGCCGCCTTCGCCCTCGAAAACCTCGTCCCACTCACCACCCGGACAGACCAGATCAAGTCTCTCCGCCAGACCATTCTCAATCTGGCCGTGCGCGGCAAGCTGGTGAAGCAGAACCCGAACGATGAACCGGCGTCGGAATTGTTGAAGCGCCGAAAAATCGCTGTTTCAAGCGCCATGCCATTCGAACTTCCCGCATCTTGGGCTTGGGTGAACGTGGGGGCCGTAGCCGTAAGGCGCCTTGGCAAGATGCTCGACAAAGCCAAGAACAAAGGAACACCGCGCAGGTACCTTCGTAACATCAATGTGCGGTGGTTCGACTTCGATCTATCAGACCTTCTGGAAATGCGGTTTGAGGATTCTGAGCTTTCAGAGTTCACGCTCCAATTTGGCGATGTGTTGATATGCGAGGGAGGAGAGCCCGGTCGAGCGGCGGTGTGGGACGGGCGCGAAGACGACATTTATTTTCAGAAAGCCATTCATCGCGTCCGTTTCTTGACTATCGTAGATAGCGGCTTTTTTGTGAAGGCGCTTCGGGCCAGTGCAGATGATGGACGTTTGGCCGAGTATTTCACTGGAACGGGCATCAAACATTTCACAGGCACGAGCCTCGCGGCTTATTTGTTTCCTCTCCCACCTTTCCCCGAGCAACACCGCATCATCACCAGGGTCGATGAACTGATAGCGCTTTGTGACCGGCTGGAGGCTAGTCTCGCCACCGGCGAAGACACCCGCCGTCGCCTGCTCGACGCCCTCCTACGCGAGGTACTGATGCAGACTGCGGATCGGGAGTCCGTGGTGCAGCGACCCGTCTGGTGAACGCGGGGTGGAACAAGGAACTGAAGGGCTTTACCGATCGAAACCAAGCTGTCTTTACACTGCATGAGCTTAATTCTCCTATATCAGTCTGCTCCGCCAGTGATCCGGAACACCATCTCATAAAGGCCCTGTACTTCCCTCATCGTTTGGTCGATTCCCGCCATTACGGGGGTCGAGGAACAATGGAACGAAAACGCACGCTAAGCCGAGACCGCGCTCAGTTTCCTGGTGGCTTTCTGAAGATATAAGGATCATGCAACGGCTGAACTACTCTGCCGCGCATGGGAGAACATCGAATGCACATTGCCTTTGTTGAGATACAGAACTTCCGGAAGCTGAAGGCATGCCGCGTCGAGATCGCGCAACAGGAGACGATCTTCGTCGGCGCAAATAACAGCGGCAAGACATCCGCAATGGAGGCTTTGATTCTCTTTCTTGCGAAGAGCCGCCGCAAAGACTTTGCGACAACGGATTTCACCCTTTCGAACTGGTCATCTCTTGATCAACTCGGCACACAGTGGGTAGATGCTGCCGACGATGAAGAACCAGATATCGCCGTTGATGCCTGGCTACCTCTGCTACCCTCCATCGATGTCTGGCTTAGGGCAGACGAAGAAGACCTTCACCGTGTCGTACATCTTCTCCCCACACTGGATTGGACGCCCGAAGAATTGCTGGGAGTCAGGCTTTTGTTTGCACCAACGAACATGGACCAACTCTACAGGGATTTCCGAAGTGCTTCCAATTCGGCCCGTGACGCCGAGTCAGCTTCCACCAAACCAGAGTCGCCGCTGTCTCTATGGCCACATTCAATGAGGGACTTTCTGGACAGACAGCTTCACAGCCAGTTTAGAGTGCAGTCCTACATTCTGGACCCGACGCAGCGCCAAGATCCGGTGCGTGGAATCGCCCAGCCCCAGTTGCTTCCGCCCGACAGCGACCTGCTCAAGAAGGATCCATTCGATGGTCTCATCAAGATTGACGTAATCACGGCCCAGAGAGGTTTTTCCGATCCCAAGACAGAGGATGACTCACACAGTGACTTTGCAAGCTTGTCGACCCAGCTGCGCCGCTACTTCTCCAAGCACCTGAATCCGTCAGAAGCACCGGATAAGAATGATATCGAGGCGCTGGAGGCGATCGAAGCAGCGAAAACGATATTCAACGTGAAGTTGAAAACGAGCTTCGAGCCTGCCATCGGAGAACTTGAAGGTCTCAACTATCCGGGATTCAGTGACCCGAGAATCTCCATAACGAGCAAGATCGATCCACACGACAGCCTTGATCACGAGGCCGCGGTCCAGTTCGACCTGCCTGGAGCAGATTCACTGTCCTTGCCCGAAAAATACAACGGGCTGGGTTACCAGAACCTCATCTCGATGGTATTCAACCTGATCCGATTCAGGGACGAATGGATGCGGGTTGGAAAAGCGGCCAAGCGTCAGGAGACCAAGGACGCCGCTATTGAACCCTTGCACCTTGTGCTTGTCGAAGAACCCGAAGCTCATCTGCACGCTCAGGTTCAGCAGGTATTCATCAAGAAAGCCTACAAAGTGCTCCGCCACCACGCTGCACTAGCCGATTCTTCCTTCAACACGCAGATGATCGTCAGCACTCACTCATCACATATTGCTCATGAATTGGACTTCTCTTGCCTGCGCTACTTCCGTCGCGAACCAGCCACAACGCAGGGGGAGATTCCCACGGCAACGGTTGTCAACCTCTCACAGACGTTTGGCGACCACGATGAGACCTCGAAGTTTGCTACTCGTTATCTTCGGACAACCCATTGCGATCTCTTCTTCGCCGATGCGGCCATCCTCGTGGAGGGCTCGGCTGAACGCATGTTGATTCCCCATTTCATCCGGGTGAAGTTCCATGGGCTGGATCAAAGCTACATCTCGCTTCTTGAGATCGGCGGTGCCCATGCACATCGTTTGAAACCACTACTGGATACTCTTGGGCTTCTATCACTGATCGTCACAGACTTGGACTCGATTCACACAACTGGCACCGCCAAGGCTCGCCCGGAGCGCGGCAAAGACTACCGAACAGGAAACACCACACTCAAGGACTGGGTGCCGAAAAAGGACACACTTGATGATCTGTTTGATCTGTCGGACGACGAGAAGCAGACAGCGGATAGACTCGTCAGGGTCGCATACCAGTGCCCGATCACTGTGGAATTCGAGGAGGGTGAAGACCGGGACGAGGCAATACCATATACGTTCGAGGATTCACTGGCCTTGACGAATCTTGCGCTGTTCCGAGGATATGCAGAACCGGTGGGCCTATTGAAGAAGCTCCAAGCGGCTCTCGGAGAGGAAACCCTCGAAGGTGCCAGCAAAGAAATGTTCGCCAAATTGGAGAAGGGCAGCAAGGCTGAGATGGCCTTGGAGCTACTATACCTGAGTGAGCCAGACCAGATAGAAGCGCCAGGCTACATCACTGATGGCCTCAAGTGGCTTGAGAAGAGCCTTGAGTCGAGAAAGGTTGACACCATCTCGACAGAACCGGGAGAGATGAATGATGCCTGAGACGGTCACTCACGGGGATGAACTCAGGAAGGTAATTGCGGCGTGCCTCGACCTGGAGAAGCCCAAGAGTTTCTTCCTCTATGCCGGCGCTGGCTCCGGCAAGACAAGGGCGGTCATTGAGGCAATGGACATCTTTCGGGCCCGCTATGGCACGCAGTTCCGGCAGTCCGGCCAGAAAGTTGCTGTCATAACCTACACCAATGCCGCATGTGATGAGATTAGGCGCAGAACAGATTTCGATCCCATCTTTGCCGTGTCCACAATCCATAGTTTTGCTTGGGAACAGATCCGCACGTACCACAAAGACATCTCTTTTTGGCTCCGCGTACGTTTGTCTACCGAAATCACCGAACTTCAGGAGAAGCAAGAGTCAGGGAGGTCAGGAACAAAGGCCGCCCATGAGCGAGAAGTACAAATAGAGTCGAAGCAGAAGCGACTTCAGCATCTCGATGTCATCAAGCAGTTCACCTACAACCCAAACGGTGAAAACGTCGGCAAGAATTCGCTCAACCATGCTGAGGTCATAGCCATCTCAGCGGCGTTCCTCGCCAATAAGCCGCTCATGAGGCAAGTACTGATTCGGAAGCATCCCGTCCTGCTCATCGACGAAAGCCAGGACACACAGAAAAACCTGATTGATGCGTTCTTCGCCCTTCAGGCGGAGCATCCAGACCAGTTCAGTCTGTGTCTGTTCGGTGACACGATGCAACGCATCTATGCGGACGGGAAAGTCGGATTGGAGCAGGCTGTCCCGGCAGATTGGGAGAAACCTGCCATTGCAGTCAACCACAGGTGTCCCAAACGAATTGTGACGCTTCTCAACCGGATCAGATCGGAAGCGGACGGCGCTCGGCAGGAGCCTAGGCAAGACGCGCAAGAAGGGTTCGTGCGCCTGTTTCTGATCAATGATGTTGATGACGTAGACAAACTGACAGTCGAAACGGCAGCGGCCAGGATAATGGCAGAGGCCACTTCCGATGACGAATGGATGAGCCAACAGGCAGTCAAGGTCCTTACCCTTGAGCATCACATGGCCGCACGCAGGGGCTGCTTCGGCCGTTTCTTTGAGCCGCTTTACAAGGTAGACAATTTCAAGACGGGCCTGCTTGATGGGACTCTGAGCGGGATTGCCTTCTTCGCACAGCAAGTTCTTCCCTTGGTTCAAGCCATGCAATCAGAAGATAGGTTTGCGGTGGCTCGGGTGGTGAAGGATCACTCCCCGATCGTGTCTCCCGAAAGACTGAGCGGAAGCACGACTTCATTAGAGGAAATCTTCAAGGCTAGGAGGTCTGTGGAGTCCGTGTACTCACAGTGGAACGATGGCGCAGATCCCGTCCTGTTGGATGTTCTCAGGGCGATCAATCACGAAGATCTATTCGGTATTCCTGATGTATTTGCGCCCATCCTTTCCGACACTGATGGACAGGGAGAAGAGGTAGAGTCAGTTCTCGCAGATGCGGATAACGACAGGAATCCTGAGGTCGATGCTTGGCGAAAAGCGCTTTCGGTCCCTTTCAGTCAGCTCCAGGCGTATGTGAAGTACATCTCTGACAGATCCCCTTTCGGAACACATCAGGGCATCAAGGGGCTGCAGTTCCCGCGAGTCATGGTCATCCTAGATGACAACGAAGCCCGCGGCTTCATGTTCAGCTATGAGAAGTTGCTTGGGGCGAAAGCTCTGACGAACACAGACGAAAAGAACCGCCTTGAAGGGAAGGACACGTCCGTAGACAGAACCCGTCGCCTCTTTTACGTGACTTGCAGCAGGGCTCAGCGGAGCCTCGCCGTGATTGTGTACACGAAAGAGGCGGACAAGGTTGCCAGCCATATGTCCCGTGTTGGCTGGTTTGAGGACCAAGAAGTGGTCCGAATGTGAAGTACAGCATCGACGTGACCATCAACGTCACGGATGTGGACGAGCCCAACTTCGCGCCGGTCTTCACCGAGGGAACCAGCACCACGCGAAGCGTCGCCGAGAACCCGGCATCGGGCCAGAACCTCGGCGCTGCCGTCACGGCGACGGATGCGAACATGAGCGACACGCTGACCTACACCCTGGGCGGGACGGACGCCGCCGACTTCGGCATCGTCCCGTCCAGCGGCCAGCTCCAGACCAGCGCCGCGCTCGGCTTCGAGACGAAAGACAGCTATGCGGTGACGGTTTCGGTCTCCGACGGCAACGGCGGCGTGGACAGCATCGACGTGACCATCAACGTCACGGCGGACCGGGCGGCGCGTGGTGGCGCTCTACAACGCGACCGGCGGAGCGAACTGGACGGACGACACGAACTGGTTGAGCAACGAGGCCCTCTCGGAATGGCACAGAGTCGAAACGGACGAGGACGGCCGCGTCACGGCTCTGCGTCTCGTCGCGAATGAGTTGAGCGGGGGGATCCCGGCGGCACTGGGGAACTTGACCAACCTTGAGGATCTGTATCTCTCCCAGAATATGTTGAGCGGGCGGCTTCCGCGAACCCTGTCAGCGCTGTCACAACTCTTGGTGTTGGATATACGGGAGACCAGGTTGTATGCGCCGGCGGATTCTGCATTTCGGGCGTGGCTGGCAACGATCGATTTCCAGGGGACCGTCTGCGCCTCTCCACCACCTCCGCCGCCAAACGCTGCCGGACGCGCCCACGAATCTACTGGCCGTGGGCGGCGACGGCCAGGTCGTGCTGACCTGGGATGCGCCGGAGGACGACGGCGCCGTGGTCATCACGGATTACGAGTACCAGATCGACCAGACGGGGGAATGGATCTCCATTGGTTCCACCGACACCACCCATACGGTCACCGGCCTCGTCAACGGCACGGCCTACGCCTTCCAGGTGCGGGCGGTGAATGAGGCAGGCAATAGTGTCCCCTCCAACCAGAACGAAGCAACTCCGGAATTGTCTACCCTGGACTTTGCGCATTTCGCCAATGGGGAGGGCATCACCTCCGAGCTCGTATTCGTGAATGTGGCCACCCATCCGATCCGGCTCGGCCTCGACTTTTACGATAAAGAGGGCAATCCGATTGCAGCGGAAACAGTGGTGGACGTCACAGAAGATCTGGAGATCACGGAAGACGGCAGCCTGAGCGTCCGGACGGCGATGGAACCGCTCGGGGAACTCACGATTTCGACCCATGGTCGGGGGGAGGTAATGAGCGGGTCGGTGAAGGCGGTCTCGAACGGTCCTATGGGCGGAGTCCTACGCTTCGGCCTTCCGAACATTGGGGTGGCCGGGGTGGGAGCCAGCCTGCCTCTAACGGACGCCCTCTTCCCGGTTCGCCGGGAGGGGAATCTCAGCACCGCAGCGGCGATCCGGAATCTGAGCGAGTCCGAGCTGGTGGTGACCTGCCGATTGATGCAAGAGGGCATGGTGCTCGAAGAGATGGAGATTCCTCTGGCAGCCAACGGACAGGAGGCCCTGTACATCGAAGAGATGTTCACCGGTGCTTATACGTCCGACTTCGTGGGATCCGTGCGCTGCACGGCACCGCCCGGGGAGGGGATGTTCACTGGAGTGGCCGTGGAGCTGGATGCCGGCAACCGCATCTTCACCACGCTGCCGGTGATTCCGGTGGAGAGAGAGACGGATGCTCAGGAATAGACAGGGACAGCGGTCGGTCGGGTCGTTTGTTCGTAGCGGAAATTGCGATAGAGTCCCTATTTTAGACAGAGGTTCTTGAAAACCCGTTGGGAGTGGGATTGTTGCTTTACGCAACCCCGACCGGGAAGCACAACTGAGGTAATCTGTAAGGCCATGAAGAACCAAGGACGTTATCACCACTTGTGCGTGGACTGGGTGGGCGAGTTGGCCACCGAGTCGATCACGCTGTGCGGCGGCGCGAATGAAGACAGCGGAACCGAACAGACACTCTGCCCCCACTGCGCCCAGGCCCGCGATGCCTTGAACTTTTGTGGGTTGGGACCGGAGAGCCTACGAGAGCTATTTGACACTCTCCGGGTGATCGGCCCTTCCGAGATGAAAGCGAAGATGGAGGCGCTTCGAGATCTGGGGGCCCAGATGGATATGCAGGATCGGTCGCAACTCAACTAACAGAGCGTTGTTGCATGGATCGGGGCCTATATCACGAAAGCCCTGCCTCGCCTTGCTCGCTGCCGCCCAACGCCGCCAGACGGCGGGCGCGCCACCGCAGGAGCCACAGCACCAGCCACGCCGGGAGCGAGACGATCCCGGCGTAGATCCAGATGCCGGGCGGGTCCGAACAGACCGCCGATGGTGGCGGCGCCCGGCCGGGAAACCGGATGCAGCCGCTCCAGGGCGCGCGTCAGCGGGATGCCGCCGGGCCAGGCGAAGACGAGTCCGAAGACCATCGCGGGCAGGGAGAACAGCATAGGGACGAAACCGGTAGAGAAACTCGGGTCGAAGCCGAACCGGATCACCGACAGAACGACCACGCCAATCGGCAGCCACAGCGAGAGCTTCAGCGTTCGTATCATGCGGATTGAGCTTACCACGGTGTCCCGAGAGGCCACCCCTCCGGGATCGATTCGTCGACCTCAAGGCAGGCCTCTCGGCACCCGTGACGGCCATCCCAAGACGCGGGCTCCGCCCGCGGGCATTGTCACGTTAAGCGCTCCAATCTCGATCTGGTGATTTCGGTGTAGCCTTTTGGGGATGGACACCATCTCCTTCAAACGTCACCGCTTTCCACCGGAAATCATTCGACGCGCCGTTTGGCTCTATGCCAGGTTCACTCTGAGCTATCGGGATGTGGAGGATCTTCTTGCGGAGCGAGGTCTGGATATTTCCTACGAGAGCGTACGGCGCTGGTTCCTCAAGTTTGGTGCGCCGATTGCCCAAAACCTGCGCCACATGCGACCCATTCCCAACGGCTATTGGCATCTTGATGAGATGGTCATCGTGATTCGTGGGCAGCGTTATTGGTTATGGCGCGCGATTGACAATGGAGGCGAGGTCCTGGATTTCCTCGTGCAATCGAAGCGGAACGCCAAAGCAGCATTGAAGTTGATGCGCAAACTGCTGAAGAAACAAGGCTGGACACCCGCCCGGATCACAACCGATAACTCAGGTCCTATCACGTCGCCATTCGAACCCTCGGCCTGACGGCTCAACACATCGACAATAAGCGTGCGAATCATCGTGCCGAGAATTCGCATCAGCCCGTCCGGCGTCGAGAACGAAAACAGCAGCGTTTCAAATCACCGGGTTCGGCCCAACACTTTCTGAACATTCAATCCGCCGTTTACAATACCTTTTATGTCCAGCGGCATTTACGCAACAGATTCACATTCAAACGATTTCGAAAAGACGCATTCAATGTATGGGAAAGTGCGAGTGCGGCCGCCTGAAAGGGAATCCATGCGGGCCTTTGCGGCCCAACACGATTAACGTGACAATGCCCGCAGCATACAGGCCACCGGCGAGAAACAGATGACCGTAAGGATGCCGGGGATGCTCAACCGTGCCAAGAGCACCCTTATAAATTCTCACACAACTGGTTAGGAAGGTATGACTCGAAAGTTGGCAAGTGGGACTCTCAGAACGCTTGTAGTGCATAGTCGCTACGCGTGGCGAAGCCATCGAACGCAAGCCGCGATTGACGGTGAGCAGGGTCTGCTGATTGTCACTCTTGAGCAGCTTGTCGCCCGGCTTGCAGGCGGATTCCTCCAAGCCATCACTTCGGATGACCTCAAGGACGCGGTGGCGGCGGCTGTCGCTGAGCCACTGGGAGAATTCGACAAGATCAAGGCACTACCCGGCTTTCAACGTGCGGCAGCAGCGAGTTTGTGGAAGGCATGGACTGCAGGCTTGAAGCTGGATGAGGAAGCGAAGGCTGCGGGCAACGAAACGGGGGGAGCGCGCCTTGCCTCGTTGGCGGTTCTTGAAAGAGAAGTGCTTTCGAAGCTGCCGAACCCTCAGGTCCGGCCACGGGACCTGGTAGCGGCGGTGGCCCAACGGGTCGGCCATACCCGCTCAATCTTCGGCCGCATCGAGATCCACGGCCGCACCGAGATGTCACCGGTGTGGCGGCCATTATTGTCACTGGTTCACCGGGAAACAGACCTTGCCTGGGTGGCGGAAGCAAGGGAACCCCCAAGTTGGCTGCTAGACACCGGGATCGCAGTTGAGACAACGCCGCCGTCGGCGCCATCCGTCCGGACTGTGTCCTGTGCTAGCCAGCGGCACGAAATTTTGGAAGCCCTGCGGTGGGCCCGGCAGCATCTTGCCCGAGGAGCACTGCCCCAACAGATTGCGATCACGACAGCATCGCCCGAGTTCTGGGATGATCACATGCTGGCGCTGGCGGAAGCCGCGAATTTGCCCCTCCACTTCATTCATGGCCGGTCAGCGCTTTCGACCGCCGAAGGGCAACTGGACGCGGCTCTTGCCGAAATCCTTCTGCGCGGATTTTCGCGCTCGCGCATGGTCCGTTTCGTGGCACTCCTCCGCTCACAATGCAAGCACTTTAACGCCCTGCCGGGCGACTGGTGGCGGGCCTTGCCAGAGGGAGCCCCGTTGCTGGACGCAGCCCGTTGGAGGAGGGCCATTGCCGCGTTGGCACCGAGGGATTTCTCCGATGGCAAAGACCATCGGCCTTTGCTGGAAGAGATCATCGAGACACTGAGCAAAGGCCTGATGGAATCGGCAGCGATCGGCGATCGGCTTCTCGACGGAAAGGCGCTTGCAGTTTGGCGCAAAGCGCTGACGGAGGGACCTCCGGCTGCCCTGGACATCACCCTGGCCGGGCTGCGTGTCGATGACGGGGTTGAGCCCGGCGCCGCCATCGTCTGGGGGCCGGCATCGGCCATCGCCGCTGTTCCCCGACCCCTTTCTTGGCTTGTCGGGCTGACCTCGCGTTCCTGGCCACGGCGCGCTAGTGAAGATCCGCTTCTTCCGAATCACATCATCGCGGCAGAGCGTCTCGATCCCCTGCCCGTTCACGAAGCGGACCGGCGCGACTTTCAGACCATCCGCAACATGACGGACGACGAAGTCGTCTGTTCGAGGGCGCGGCGGGATAGCGAAGGACGGCTAAATGGCATTTCTCCGCTTTATCCGCACCAGCTTGGCGAAGCCTTCCTCGCGCAGAGCCGGGAACCCGAACATGCCGCAAGCGCAAGCGACCGGTGGATGGCCCGGCCCGACGAATTCGCCGGGCTGCCTCGCGCGATGTCGGCGCGGCAGACCTGGATCGACTGGCACCGGAAGACGCTTTCCGGTCACGACGGCCTGGTAAGGAGCAACCACCCCTTGCTGGTCCGGGCACTCGACCGGCGGCAATCCGCGAGTTCGTTGATGAAGCTGCTCCGTGATCCCCTGGGCTATCTCTGGACTTACGGCTTTGGATGGAGAGAACCCGAGGAAACGGATGAGCCTCTAACACTCGACCCGCTCGCCTTCGGCAACCTGCTGCACGAAATTCTCGAAGAAGCGGTGACCCGGCTAGAGGATGCTGGAGGCGGCGGGTTTGTCGGCGCTTCGACCGGGGCGATTGGACAAGCTATCGAGCAGGCTGCAGCGATCGTGAGAACACGGTGGGACGAATCCCGACCTGTGCCGCCTCCCGTAGTCTGGGCTCGCAAGCGGGCCGAGGCGATGGAACTTGCTATAGCCGCGTTGACTCTGGACGAAGAGTCTTTGCCGGATCAGCACAGTTGGGCCGAAATTCCGTTCGGGGCCGATCCGCGAGCGGAGGCTCTCAGCGAAGACGCCCGTATCGCGCTGCCGTGGGACCCTATGTCGAAAGTCACCATCGCGGGCACGGAGATTCGCATCGGTGGATCGATCGACCGTCTTGACCTTGCCGGAGACCGAAGCCGTGCGCGGGTGACGGATTACAAGTCGGGGAAACTGCGCGTGCGTCCGCCTCAGATCAAGGGGGGCACAGAATTGCAGCGGTGCCTTTACGCATTCGCGGTCAAAGTGTTGATCGGCACCCAGCCGCAAGTGGAAGCGCGTCTTCTTTATCCGCGCCGAGGCAATTCGCCACAGCACCTCGATGACCCGGAAGGAACACTGGAAAGGCTTGCCGAATTCCTGGCGGCGGCCTCTGCTTCGTTTGCCGAAGGAAAAGCGCTTCCCGGCCCTGCCGCGGAGGAGAGCTGGTACGATTTGGCCTTTGCGCTGCCGGGCGGCGCGAAGGAAAGCTACCTCGCGACAAAACTTCCGTTCGCCGCCGAGGCTCTCGCTACCATTGCGCCGGTGTGGGAGGAGCCTTGAAAATGGCCGGAGATCACACAGTCCCCCAACTCCCGGATTCCACGGCGCGGATCGCGGCTCTGACAGATCATGAGCGCTCCCTCCTGGTCGAGGCGGGCGCGGGTAGCGGAAAGACAGCTCTCCTGGCCGGTCGCGTGGCACTGCTCATCGGCGCCGGCATTCATCCGAAGGCCATTGCCGCAATTACATTCACGGAGGCTGCCGCCGCAGAACTGCTAGAGCGGATAGAGAGCATCGTGCGGGCTCTTCTGTCCGGCGAGATTCCCGTTGAGCTTGCCGAGGCGTTGCCGGTGGGTCTGACCGAGACGCAGATGACCCATCTTCAGAATGGCGCCGGGGCGCTGGACGAAATCACCTGCACCACAATCCACGGATTCTGCCAGCAATTGATCCGGCCCTACCCGGTGGAAACCGGCCTCGATCCGGGTGCGACTATTATCGATCCCGCGGCAGCGGAACTCGCCTACCAGGATCTGATGGAGGCGTGGCTTTCGGCTCGGTTCGGACGTGACCGGGCCGCCGAGGGGTTAGGGCGCATTCCGCCGATGGAGGATTTCGGCGGTGAGGAGGATTTCTTTGCCGAGCTCCTGCTGAGGGCACCCGATGAAACACTGGAACTGATCAAACACACGGCACAATTTCTAAAAGTCCACCGGACGGCGCAGGCCGCCGGTGCGAAAACCGATCAAGCGGCATTGGCAAAGATCACGGACGCGGCCAACGCATTTGCCGCCTGGTATAACGATTGCGGTGTGGTGGAACCGGTCACCGCCGGCCGGATCAATGATCTCGGGCGGGTTGCCGATTTGGCACGGGAGGCTGCCTCGCAAACTCTGACTGGCCGCCGCATCGCCGAGCTTCTTTTCCATGAGCCGCCCTCAGCCTGCAAGAAGGGGCAAAAGGAATTTAAGCAGTGGCGGGTCAAGACAAGGTGGAAAGATGCGGCAAAAGCCGTGGGCAGAAGCGTGGCGCACGGTGAGCAGCTCAGCGCCGCCGGTGAAGCGCATTACAGCGCTTGTGCCGAGGCCTATGACGCGGTTTGCTCCGGACTCGGCGCTCTCGCGTTCGAACGCTTTGTCGCCGAGTTTGACGCGCTTCGGGATCTGTACCGGGACTATAAGCGTGGTGCCGCTCTTCTTGATTTCGACGACCTGCTACATCATGCCCGTGATCTCCTCAAAAGCGACGAAGCGGTACGCAGGGCGCTGGCAGAGCGTTATTCACACATCTTGGTCGATGAATTTCAGGATACCGATCCCGTCCAGGCTGAGATCATTTGGCGGCTTGCCGGTGAGGGCGATCCGGCATCCCCCTGGCATGAACACGCCATTCGTCCCGGCGCACTGTTTCTTGTAGGGGATCCGAAACAGGCGATTTACCGGTTCCGCGGGGCGGATGTGCAAACCTACCTTGTGGCCAAGCAGGCGCTTTCAGAACATGATCCGGCATCCATCCTGAAAATCTCGTCCAACTTCCGGACGCGGGAACCCATTCTGGAATATGTCAATGAGCATTTTCAGGAGATGCTTGACGAAGCACAGGGACAGCCCGGCTTTACAGCGCTTAGGGCAACAAGATCTTCCGGCGATGAACCCAGCATCGCGGCCTTTGATATGGCGCTGGACGACCGGCACAAGAACACCAAGGGAAACTTGATCGTCGATCGCATCCGCCGGGAGGAAGCGGTGGTTGTGACCGACATCGTGCGGTGCCTGATCGGAGCTTATCCCGTTTGGGACAAGGATGAGCACGAATTCCGGCCCGCGCGGGCCGTCGATATCGCTCTGCTCGCCCCAACCGGGACCAGCCTTTGGATTTATGAACAGGCTTTGGAGCGGTGCGAGATCCCCATCGCCACACAGGCGGGCAAGGGCTTCTTTCGCCGACAGGAAGTCCAGGACCTGATCGCGGTCACCCGGGCAATCGCGGATTCCCGCGACACATTGGCGTTTGGTGCATTAATCCGGGGACCTTTGGTCGGTCTCACCGAAGAACGGATCGCCGATGAGATCGAGGCGCTACAGGCCCAAGCGCAAGGCGCGGACCGCCTCAACCTGTGGACCGATCCGGAGCGGATCGGCAGCGATGTGCTTCGGCAAACCCTCACCGTGCTGCAAAATTTGGCACGCAAGGCCCGGCGGACCACGCCCTATCATCTGCTTGCGGAGGCCGTTGAAGAGCTGCATGTGCGGCCGATCTTGAAGGCACGTCATCCGCGGGGTGCCGAACGGGCGCTCGCCAACGTTGAACTCGTTCTGGAAATGGCGCGGGCCTATGGCGGGCGCGGAATCGGGGACTTTGCCCGCGCACTTTGGCAGCGCTGGAACGACGGAGACACCCAAGCGGAAGGCCGACCGGACGCCGAAGCGGATGCCGTTTCAATCATCACCATGCATTCGGCCAAGGGTCTGGAATGGCCCATCGTGATTCCCATCAATTCGACAACCAAACCTTGGTCGGATATGGGGTTTCTTTACCGGCGCCGGGACGACAGCGTCCACTTCAAGGTATTCGGCTTTCCGAGTCTTGACTATGAAACGGTGTGCCAGGAGGAAACCGAGGAACTGCGCCGCGAACGGATCCGTCTTTGGTATGTCGCTCTGACCCGTGCGCGGGACCTGTTGCTGCTCCCCAGACAAAACGAACGCATCGAGGGCGATTGGCTCAGCCTGATAAACATCGACATCGAGGCTCTTCCTCCTTTCGATGGCGCACGGCTTAAGGGAGCGCCGGCGGCGGGGGTCGGCGGTGGCCCCAACGCTCAGGATGCCGCAACATGGGAGCGGGAGGCAGCAGCCATCGCTGGCAACCAGCGGCGCATATCATGGCATCAGCCCAGCCGCCATGAGGACCCGGAGGAGCCTATGGAAGAGCCGGAGGCCGTGTTTGCAAGCGCCGAAGCAGCCCTTGAAGCCGTGCCGGAAGAGACCGAAGGGGCGTATATCCAGGGCGGTCGAGAGCGTGGCTTAATCCTGCACAAGCTGATGGAAGAAGTGCTCACCGGCGAAACCCTGGGAGATGTAGAACCATTGCAAATGCGTGCTGCTGAGCTCATTACACAACTGGGGCATAAGGATGCGCAAGATGCGGCGGCGGGGCCATCCAGCGCCGAGATGGCCGCCACGGTCGTACGTACGTTGCAACTCCCGGAACTGACGGCCCTGTGGCCACGGTTGGTTCCTGAATTCCGGGTCTATGCAAGCACTATCGAAGACTGTGCGGCGACTCTTACGGCCGGCATTGCCGACGCCGTTGCCATTGATGAAGAAGGCCACATTGACGTAGTCGTGGACTGGAAGAGTGACGTGAATCCCGGGGCGGAACAGATTGCAATGTATCACGATCAGGTTCGCGACTACCTCCAGTCAACCGCCGCGCCAATCGGGCTTATCGTGCTCCTCAGTTCGGGTCGAATTGA
>CBDCUP010000012.1:0-21393 GCA_965222655.1 Acidobacteriota bacterium | reverse complement strand
TGTTATTCCACTGAAGACCGACGGCGGTTCATCCGGTAGATGGGGAGGTGCCGCCAGTCAAAGGCAGGCCGCGGAAACTGCCGCACTATGCGAACGGGGAGCCAGATTTGGGATCCGGAAAGCGCCGAACCACGTTCCCACCTCCCCATTTACCGGATGACCCGGCCGGTTTTCTTAGATGTTGAAACACTAGTGTCCGGTTTGATGTCGTTGATTCTAAAAGACTTAAAGCTCTCTTAACTGTAAGGTTATAGTCACTCGACTCCTATCCTCCTACAAACAAAGGCCTTAGCCGTCTTCCGAACAAGTTGCGCTGTCTCCACTTTGGTGCCCGTTTGGGCCCGTTTTTCGTCTCCCAGGTCAAGACCTGCCCCAGAGCCAGGTACTCTAGGGCCGTGACCTGCAGCCGCTTGAAAATCTCGTACAGGCGCCCGGGGGGCCGCAGCAGAAACTTCACGTAGGCCACCAGCAGGTAGACACACAGCGCCACCCAGACCTGCGTCATCACCGCATTGGCCGTGGTCCCCAGAAAGCTCTTGATCTTCAGGTGCTGCTTGACCCATTTGAAGAACAGCTCGATTTGCCAGCGAGCCTTATAGATGGCGGCCACCTCAGCCGCCCTGAGATGAAACAGATTGGTCAAGAAGACATAGAACTGCCTCGTCTCCGGGTCCCGGTAGCCGATGCGGCGCAGGGGAGTCGACAGGCATCCGGCCGCCTTCCCGGTCAGACGAATGACTTGATCCGAGGTGATCCCCGGCGGGGAGCCCACCGGCCGCCGCTCCAGCACCCGGTAACGCGCGTTGCGCTTCTGCCGGGTCACGAAGTACACCCCCTGGCGGTGGAGTTGGTCAAACCAGTGGTAGTCCACGTAGGCCCGGTCAAAGGTCAGGATGCTGTCCGGTTCGTAGCGCTGGCCGCGCGCCACCTCGATCTCGTGCTCCCGGCCCGGGGTCATCACGCAAAAGCTGGGGATGTGCCCCCCGTGATCCAAGATCAGATGTAACTTGATCGCCCCTTTTCGCTTGCGAAACTTCGCCCAGTCAAAGACTTTCAGGCACAGATCGATCACCGTCGCATCCAGACTGTACACCCGATGCCGGAAGCCGAAACGCTGACCGGGAGCCTGACTCCGACAGCGGCTGTACAGGCAAGAAAACAGCTCCCCGAAGATCTCCTGGGGTCGTTTGCGGTTCGCATCCGCCAGCGTGGAGCGGCTCACCGCCCCCAGCCCCACTTGCTGCAGCTTCTTTCGCCCTGCATCTAAAGCGGTTACCAGATCCCTCAAACTATGCTGTCCGGTTAACTGCCCGAAAAAAAGGGGTTCATCCGGTAAATGGGGAGGTGCCGCCAGTCAAAGGCAGGCCGCGGAAACTGCCGCACTATGCAAACCGTGGAAAAACAAGTAGTTCTGGAGGAGAACTGGCAAGTGCTCGCAGTTGTTTTTCCACCGTTCGCACAGCGCTTGGAAAACTCCGTATCACGGGCTTGCTGGCCCAGTTCGATATCGCTCGGAGTTTTCCACAGTTCCCACGGCCCCTGCTACTGCAGCCGACTATATTGACAAGCGAACGGGGAACCAGATTTGGGATCCGGAAAGCGCCGAACCACGTTCCACCTCCCCATTTACCGGATGACCCAAAAAAGGGCCACGAACTGCCCCCAGCACGACAACTTCCGGACTCCCTTGTCACCTTGGCGGCGCTCCACGATGGCGCGAAACTCATCCCGGGGGATATGACGGAGCAACTGATGCAGGACTGACGTATACTTGGCCATGGGATCTCCTTGGTCTTCTTTGGCTTTTTGATGACAACCAAAGAGTTTAACCAAGGTAGGTCCCCTTCCCAAATCGGGCCCAGGAGCTTCCGGGCCAAAAACAACCGGTTCATCCGGTAAATGGGGAGGTGCCGCCAGTCAAAGGTAGGCCATGGAAACTGCCGCACTATGCAAACCGTGGAAAAACAAGTAGTTCTGGAGGAGAACTGGCAAGTGCTCGCAGTTGTTTTTCCACCGTTCGCACAGCGCTTGGAAAACTCCGTATCACGGGCTTGCTGGCCCGGTTCGATGTCGCTCGGAGTTTTCCACAGTTCCCACGGCCTCTGCTACTGCAGCCGACTATATGGACAAGCGAACGGGGAGCAGATTTGGGATCCGGAAGGTGCCAACCACGTCCCCACCTCCCCATTTACCGGATGACCCAAACAACCCCCTTCTTTCCACCATCTCCCCAAAGCCCCATCACATAAGGCTTTCAGCCAGACCTCGAAAAATAAACCGGACAGCAGTGATGTTGAAAGCACCTTTTCCGGGTCATCCGGTAAATGGGGAGGTGGGAACGTGGTTCGGCGCTTTCCGGATCCCAAATCTGGTTCCCCGTTCGCTTGTCAATATAGTCGGCTGCAGTAGCAGAGGCCGTGGGAACTGTGGAAAACTCCGAGCGACATCGAACTGGGCCAGCAAGCCCGTGATACGGAGTTTTCCAAGCGCTGTGCGAACGGTGGAAAAACAACTGCGAGCACTTGCCAGTTCTCCTCCAGAACTAGTTGTTTTTCCACGGTTTGCATAGTGCGGCAGTTTCCACGGCCTGCCTTTGACTGGCGGCACCTCCCCATTTACCGGATGAACCCCTTTTCCGAGCTCCTAACGCTGGAGAACAACTTTGCTGTTATCAGGCAGGAGTTGGAGAATATCCTCCCCAACCGCGAAACCATACCGAGATACCATGAGATTGACCCTCTCCAAGTCCAAATCTCGGGAAGCGACGACTCCAAGGCAGCGTGCAAGGTGTTCCTGCTCTATGCCATGCGCGAGAAGCCTGAGGCCAACCGTCAGAAATGTCCCCGGACTTCAGAACTCCTGGATCGGATTCCGAACCTGTTCCAAGCTTCCTTTTCCGTCTTGGAAGGGGGCAAATCGGTCCCGGCACATAGGGGGCCGTACCGTGGTTACCTGAGGTACCATCTAGCCCTAATAGTGCCCCAACAGAATCCACCCAGGATGCGTGTGAAGGACCAGTGGGTTAGCTGGAGGGAAGGAGAGGGATTCGTGTTCGACGATACCTGGGATCACGAGGTGGTGAACCAGAGCAAGGACGTACGAGTGGTCCTGATGGTTGATGTGCTCAGGCCGCTAGGACAGATTGGGGATTTCGTCAATCGGGCGATATTCCACGGCCTGAAATATACGTACGTGAAAAGGCTCGTGGCGCGGTCGTAGCCGGCAAGAATAGAAGTTTGCAGACGGCGCGCAATCGCGACCGGCAGAGACGGTGGAATGTCAAGCAGAACAACATGCTGTTGAGAAAGAGATTCATCCACCGATTGGGAGGTGGGCGCCTGGAGCAATTGGCGAGTGGTCTGGTGTCGAGGCTGCAGCTCTTATTCTTGCGCACTCATAAAGATCCCGAGGTGGTGAGACTGATTTCGGGAGATTCATAGAACGGTCGGAGGCCCTCTCGCCACCGAGGCTTTTCTGCTCTATTCGCTGGCCGGGGCGCAGTCCACGATGCCCGGAGATTTTGCAGAGGTGGGGGTCTTCAGGGGAGCCTCAGCTCGTATGATCTGCGAAGCAAAAGGGTACAAGCAGTTCCATCTGTTCGATACCTTTGCCGGCCTGCCGAAACCCGGAGTGGAAGACCGGGGCGTACACCGCGAACACCAGTATGCCTGCAATCGAGCTTCGGTTGAACAGTACCTGGTCGGTTTCCCGAACCTCTTCCTCTACGGGGGCGTGTTTCCCGACTCCACCAAGGGTGTCGCAAGGGTTGAACAAGCGAGATATTCGCTGGTGCACTTCGATGTTGACCTCTACGAGAGCACCCGGGCGTGCCTGGAATTCTTCTACACCCGAGTGCTGCCTGCGGGTATTCTGATAGCACACGACTACTTTCTGCTCGCCGGAGTCAGACAGGCATTCGACTAATTTTTCCAGGACAAACCGGAAAACCCGATAGAGCTTCCGACGACACAAGCGATGGTGGTGAAGCAATGAACGATTCTGCGGTCGGGGATCTACCTGGGAGCTTGGGCGCGGCGGATCCCGAATAGTCCGGCTGCCAGGAGGAATAGCACCAGTAACAGTAGCCCACCCGTGCCGAGGGTGGGAATTGAGTCTGTTGGCGGCGCCGCTGGACCCCCAGCCACTGGAGTCGAGGTTGGAGTCGATGTCGGGCCAGTGGATGTCGCTGTCGGTGTCGCTGTCGGCCCCGGTGTCGTCGTTGCCGTTGGGGTTGCCGTTGGTGCCGCCTGTGGACAGGTCTGAAGAACGCCAGCTATCGTGCGGCTCATATTCAGGGTGGTGTTGACGCTGAGGGGATTGCTACCTGGAACGAAGTTGATGATCCCTTGACCGGCGAAAGTGGTGAGATCGGTGAGTTGGCCTGAACCTGCAGCGCTGGCAATATTAGGAGCGGGCGGATTCGAAGAGTTCGCCGTGATCAGACTGGTGAGATCTATGTTGACGGTCAGGTTTCCGTATATGGGATTGGTAGGATCACTGAAAGCGAGTCCGGTTCCCCCGATCGTTCCAGTCAACGTGAAGGGCTGAAACGGACCTGGCTGGCCGAAGATGTTTCCACCCAAAGTGACGATGGCGGTCACGTCGTTGCCGTTCGCGCAAACGTCAACAGAGGCGGGGCCATTGCTGCCGAAAAACAGATTATTCCAGGTTCATCCGGTAAATGGGGAGGTGCCGCCAGTCAAAGGCAGGCCGCGGAAACTGCCGCACTATGCAAACCGTGGAAAAACAAGTAGTTCTGGAGGAGAACTGGCAAGTGCTCGCAGTTGTTTTTCCACCGTTCGCACAGCGCTTGGAAAACTCCGTATCACGGGCTTGCTGGCCCAGTTCGATATCGCTCGGAGTTTTCCACAGTTCCCACGGCCCCTGCTACTGCAGCCGACTATATTGACAAGCGAACGGGGAACCAGATTTGGGATCCGGAAAGCGCCGAACCACGTTCCACCTCCCCATTTACCGGATGACCCTTATTCCATTGTCCATCCCACCTGCCCAGGAACGGGGTTGCCGTCAGTCCCCCGAGGAGAGCCGAGCTAAAGGAACCCGAGGTAAGAAGGAAAAAGGCACCCAGGAAAAGACGGAGAAGCGTCAATCGCCCTTGACTTCGAGGGCAGGTACACGAAGACGCCTCGATAACCTGCTGCTTCGCTGGACACTCAGGCATTGGGCTAGACACTAACACATCGCAGATTTCAAAGAAAAGGGAAAAATGGCTTTTGACAGACGAATCCTGATTGGTCTCACCAAGAACACTGGCTAGATGGCACCGATGGGCACGAAAACGCGATGCCCCGGGCTTCAAAGCTGCAACCTGAGACCGAGGTCTCAGGTTAGACTCTGCGCTTGTAGATACGATAGGTTTTGTAGCGTCTCAGTCCGGCCATCTCGTAGATGTCGTTGACGACAGCATGGTCTTCCAGGGTCCAAGAGAGCTCGCACGCCTCGAATCCTAGGCTGCGACCAATCTCGCATGACCTTTGGCTCAGCAGTCGATAGACATCGTGGCGGCGGTAGGATTCAAGGACTCCCGTTGCAACACCCCGCACCGTCCTGATCCGCCGCTTATGGTAGAGCCACTTCAGAATACCGAAGGGAAAGATCCTTCCTTGCATCCGGCGCAGCACCTCGTTGATGTCGGGAAGTGTCAGACTGAAACCCACTGGCTTGTCTCCCACCTCGGCAATGAGAACCAGCTGCGGCAGGCCAAAGCGCTTCAGGCTGTGGGCCAGATACTCGATTTCGACATCTGTCAATGGGACCATACCCCACAGCGATTCGAGGGTCTGGTTGTAAAGCAGCTTCAGGATCTGAGCTTCCTGCTCCAGCCGATCCGGGTTCATCGATCTCACGACGACTTCTTGCCGACCTGGAATTGGACCTCCCATGGAAGCAAGCCGATGGGCGATCTCGAGGGTGTCCCATGTGCCCCACCAGGCGTATAGGTCTTTGGTCTTGGCCAGTCCCCAACTCTCTAGTAGACCCGCATAATAGGGAGGGTTGTGATTCATGAGGACGCACGGAGGAGTGTCGAAGCCATCGATCAGAAGCCCACAAGAGTAGTTCATGGAATAGTCGATAGGACCCATTGTTTTTGTCCTCCCCCGGGCCCGTAGCCACCTCGCAGCAGAATCGAGTAGTGAGGAGGCCGCCTCCTGGTCTTCCAGGCACTCGAACATCCCAAAGCAGCCTACGTTCTCACCTCGGATCTGGTTGTAGCGAGGATCATCGCTGACCAGGATTCGTCCTACGGCCGCGGCGTTTCGATAGGCCAGGAAGAGTGTTGCAGAACCGTGACGGTAGAAGGGATGTCGTTCGGGGTCGACGAATTCCCGCCGTTCTCTCAGAAGTGGCGGAACCCAGCACGAGTCGTCGCGGTAGATCTTCCAGGGTAGGTGAAGGAAGGCCCTTCTCTCCGCCGCGGTCTTTACCTCACAGACATCCACCTCACCGCGAGAAGTCCGAACTCTGTTCATCCGACTGAAACTCTCCCCCGTCTCCCACGCACTTTCGCTTCCAACCATCGCATCGTCCGGTCAAGGCCCTCCCGCAAGCAGACCGGAGGGCTCCAGCCCAGACGCTCTTTAGCCTTGGCGATGCTGTACTGTGACCTCGAACCCCACCACTTCACGAGATAGCTTGTCAGCAAGGGCCTTTGCCGCTGTCGGTTGACCGATGCTGTCAGCTCCATCACCTTCGCCATCAGGTAGGCGGCGCCATAAGGTAGTTGTCGTCTGGGTGGGTGACAGCCCAGGCGATCCGCTACCATCCGGCAAAAGTCCTGCAGATAGATTGATTCCCCGTCGTGGACGAGAAACCCTTCGCCCAGGGCCTCTTCTCTGACTGCCAGAGTCATGCAGAGATCAACAATGTTTTCCACCGAAGAGGGGGTAATGAGGGCGTTCTTACGCCAGTAGAGGCCTCGACCCTCAAGCAGTGCATCGGCCAGCCCAGGTAGAAGATGTCTATCACCGGGGCCGTGAGCGAAGCAGGGATAAGCCACCGTCAGTGGCAGACCGCGATCGCGATGAAAGCGCCAGGCGATCTCGTCGGCCTCAATCTTGGCGTCGGGATAAGGCTCGTTCCAGCGGCGCATGGGAAAGCTCTCGTTGATAGGGACGTTCTCGACGGTACCGAAGACATCACTGGAGCTGATCACCACCAGCGCATCTACCTCGGCGTCGAGGGTGGCCTGGCATATATTCTCCATTCCGCCGACGGTGACTTCCCGAAAGAGACGCTTTGGAGCCCAGTCCGTGACCAGAGCTGCCGCGTGGAACACAATATTGACACCCTCGACCGCTTTCTTTACTGCCAGGTCATCCCGAATATCGCCGATAGCCACCTCTACCCGCTCCAGCGAATTCAGGGAGGGGCTGTCCGGACGCACCAGGACTCTGACCCGATTGCCGGCTTGCAGGTTGCTCCGGACGAGGTGACTCCCTATGAAGCCCGTTCCGCCTGTGACCAAGACCTTGATCGCCATTCCATTTGCTTCTGAACGTGCCGCGACGACCTGCCGCCCATTTCTTTGATATGCTCTGCACTCGGATCCGTCAACCCACTGATCCGCCTCGACGGCTTGACGTGTCACGACTGGAGAGCTAACCTACCCACCCGTTGGCTATTCCCCATCAGACCCCGAGCCTGATTGGAACAACTTGGGGATTCCTTTGATCTCTACCAAAGCGGCTCCGCCCGAACCGATCGCCATCATTGGAATGGGCTGCCGTTTCCCCGGCGGAGCTGACAGCCCCCAGTCTTTTTGGGAGCTGCTCAGCGGTGGTGTGGATGCCGTGAGCGAAGCGCCTCCCAACCGTTGGCAGACGGCGGACTACTACCATCCGACCTTGCAGCGGCCGGGAAAGATGCATTCCAGATCAGGGGCCTTCCTGGAGGATCTCGAAACGTTCGATGCGGCGTTTTTCGGTATCTCACCCCGGGAGGCTTCCCGGATGGATCCGCAACAGCGCTTGCTGCTGGAATCCGCCTGGGAGGCCCTCGAGGATGCGGGACAGGTGCAGGAACATCTTGCCGCCCGCAGAGTTGGGGTCTTCATAGGTGTCAGTGCGAACGATTATCTGCTTCGCCAGTATACCGATACGACGAAGATGAACCCCTACTCCGCCACCGGGGGGGTTCTGTCGATTGCAGCCAATCGAATCTCTCATTTCTTCGATTTCAAGGGTCCCAGCCAGGTGATCGATACCGCCTGTTCTTCGTCGCTGGTGGCTCTGCACAACGCCTGCCAGAGTATCTGGACAGGTGAAACAGCTATGGCTCTGGTAGGTGGCGTCAATGTCATGTTGTCTCCAGAAACCACGGTAGCCTTCTGCCAGGCCGGGATCATTTCCCCCAGCGGAGGATGCCATGCCTTCGATGCCAAGGCGGACGGCTTCGTAAGGGGGGAGGGGGCGGGCATCGTCGTCCTCAAGCCACTATCACAAGCCCTGGTGGATAAAGATCCCGTCTATGCCGCTATCCTGGCTACGGGGGTGAATCAGGACGGTCGCACCAGTGGACTCTCTCTGCCCAACCCCCTGGCGCAGGAGGATCTGCTTGGGGAGGTGTACGCCAAGGCGGCAGTATCACCACCCGAAGTGCAGTACCTCGAGGCCCATGGAACGGGAACTCGGGTGGGAGACCCTCTTGAATGTCAAGCCTTGGGCAACATCCTAGGCCTCGGACGGAAGAAGGGAAGCTACCTCCGCATCGGTTCGGTAAAGACCAACATTGGTCATCTGGAACCTGCTGCCGGGATCGCTGGATTGATCAAGCTGGCCTTGGCCATCAAGCACCGCCAGATCCCGCCCAGCTTGCACTACGATACCCCAAATCCGGACATTCCTTTCGAGCGATTGGGCTTGGAGGTCCAAACGAGCCTGGGGCCGTGGCCCGACCCCAGCGTACACCTCATCGGCGGAGTGAACTCTTTTGGTTTCGGAGGGACAAACGCTCACGCCATCCTGAAGGAGGTTCGTCCACTTAACGAAGCTCGAACCGATCGATCTCCTAGACAAGGCCAGCTGCTACCCCTTTCGGCAAAGAGCCCTGATTCCTTGGAGGCCTTGGTAAGGAAGTTCCACAATCGTCTCGGGGGGCAGGATGGCTCGGCATCCGACCTCTGTTACAGCGCTGGTGTCCGCAGGAACCACCACCCTTATCGGTTGGCTGTGGTGGGTGCTGACAGACAGGAACTCCGCGACAAACTGGATGCCCATCTGGCCAAGGAGTCTCGATCCGGATTGTCCTCGGGCCAATGCTCCGCCGGACGTCCAAAGCTTGCTTTCATCTTCTGCGGCAACGGTCCCCAATGGTGGGCTATGGGTCACCAGCTCCTGGAAAAGGAGCCGGTTTTTCGTGAGACTTTGGAAAGCTGTGAAGATGTTTTTCGGCAGTTGGGCTATGGGTCGATTCTCAAAGAACTCCAGACCTCCGAATCCGAAAGTAGAATGAACAGAACCGAGGTAGCCCAGCCGGCTCTCCTAGCCCTACAGCTGGGTCTGGTGGGGCTATGGCGCTCCTGGGGCGTACAGCCGGATGCGGTGATCGGCCACAGCGTGGGTGAAGTTGCAGCGGCCCATGCGACCCAGGCCCTGACTCTGCAGGACACTATTCGCGTCATCCATCACCGAAGCCGAGCCCAGGAAAGAACGGCGGGAACGGGGAAGATGGCGGCGATTGGCCTATCCTTGAAGGAGGTTGAAGAGTGCATAGCTCCTTACGCGGGGAGCCTCTGGATCGCAGGGCACAACAGCCCCAGATCAGTCACGGTCAGCGGAGACGCAGACGCCCTGAAGCAGCTGGAGCGCTCCCTGGAATCCAGGCAGGTGTTCTGGCGAGAGCTGCAGCTAGATTATGCCTTCCATAGCCACCATATGGATCTGATTCAGGAGGACCTCCTTGCTTCGCTCCAGGGTCTTCGATCGCGAGAGCCTTCAATCGATTTCATCTCCACCGTTACCGGCAAGCCACTGCGCGGTGCAGAACTGGGTCCAGAGTACTGGTGGAACAACGTCAGACGACCCGTCCAGTTTGCACAGGCTGTCGACCACTTGATCGAGCAGGACTACCGTATCTTTGTGGAAATCGGTCCCCACCCAGTGCTTTCTCCCTACTTGCTGGAATGTCTCTCCGAGCGATCGAAGGAGGCCGAGCTGCTTCCTTCGCTGCGAAGGGGAGAGGATGAGCGGGCCTCACTGCTGAGCACTTTGGGAGCTCTCTACACACGGGGTTGTCCGGTGAGTTGGAGCAGCCTTTTTCCCGACGGGGGACTAGTTGCTCTGCCCTCCTATCCATGGCAGCGTGAGCGCCATTGGGTCCAGCCCCGTTTGCCCTTTCGTCCAACCAGCAGCCCTCTTCTGAAAAAGCGGTTGGAGGGAGTACACCCCGAATGGGAGAGCGAGTTCGACCTACTCACCATTGGCTTTCTCAAGGATCATCGAATCCATGGAATGACTGTCTTCCCATTTGCGGGATACGTCGAAGCGGGTCTCGAAATAGGCCACGAAATCTTTGGATCCGGACCCTGCTCTTTTGAAGATTGCGTCCTGCTCAAGCCTGTGATCCTATCTGAAGACGATGCACCCATCGTGCGATTTGCCTACTCCCCAGGGGACTCTTCAGTCACTATCTACCGAATGCCGGAGTCCGAGTCCGAAGCTCCGATTCTCCTGGGTCGGTTCATTATTTCCAGACTCGACGCTTCACCTCCGTCTGCCACCGACATCGAACACATTCGACGGAGATGTCCCCGCGAAATCTCTCGGGAAAGCTTCTACGGGCATTTGCGCAAGTCCGGATTCCAGTACGGTCCGAGTTTTCAATCTGTGGACCGTGTTTTCTTGGGCGACGATGAAGTCTTGAGGTGACCTCTCCACCGCCTGAAGGCGGTGGATTCGACCTGCGACTAAAGTCGCCTAAAGACCTCGCCTCCGATGCAGGCGACTCGCTTGATCGCCTGTCTCACTCGGCTCGGCGCCCACTTCCCTGACTCGCCCAGCAAGCCGTACTCTAGCCTCTTACCTTCCCTACGCACACCGGCTTGCTGTCACAAGCCTCCTGAAGGCTTCGCCTAAAGGCGAGGGGGTTCACCCATCCCCGAGTGGGACCCTAAGTGAGATTGTCGTCCGGGCAGAGCTACTTGGGGAACTCTCTTCCTACCGGTTTCATCCGGTAATCGCAGACTCGAGCGGTCAAGCCATTTATGCTCTTCTGAACCTTTCCGAGGTAGACGGGGAGGGCAAACTCTTCTTGCCTGTCAGTGTCAAACGGGTCCTCGTATACGGCTATCCTCAGCGCCGGGTCTTCAGCCACGCCCGGCTGACCTGGAAGGGTCCTGACGCCATCAGAGCCGATCTATCCATTCTCGACCTCTCCGGTCGCCTCTTGGCCAAGCTGGAGGGCTTAGAGTACCGATTGTCGTCATTCGGTCGCAGGGAGAGCAGCAAGGACTGGCTCTATCAATTCCAATGGAAGCCTGAAACCGCCCCTCGCTTGTGCGCCCTCCCCGCCAACCTGCCTTCCGCCGAGGATGTGGCTGAGGTGATTCGGTCTCGCGTCGTCAGCCAGACCGGCAGCTCCAGCTTTGAGTGCGAGGTCCTGGCCCGGATGGACAGACTCTGCGAGGCCTATGTGACCCAGGCACTCTTTGCTCTGGGCTGGAAGTTGGAGCCGGGCCAGGAGGAGTCCATTCCAGGCCTGGCCGATAGGCTGGGTGTTCCGGAGGAACGGCGGTGCCAGCTGGTCCATCTACTCGAGCTGCTATGCCATGAAGGAGTCCTGACGAGGGTTGGTGAGAGCTGGAGAGTAATCAGGGAGCCGAATTCTAAGCCGGACCAGCTCTGGAGGGAACTGGCGGAATCGGCTCCTGAGTACCACCATGAGATCTCCCTTCTGGGCCTGGTCGGACCCCAATTGGCCGTCACCCTCAAGGGGCAACTCGATTCTGAGTCTCCGCTCTTGTCCAGGCAGCCCATCGGCTCTCTGGAGGGGCTTTTCGACACCAGTCCCACCTTTCGGTTCGGCAACCAGGTCTTGCGGTCAATCCTTATGGAGGTCGTCAACAGACTCCCGTCGCACCAGACGCTGCGCATTCTGGAGGTCCAGCGGGGAATCGGAGAAGCCACAGCCTGGCTTCTCCCTACCTTGCCCAGAGATCGCTCAGAGTACGTGCTATCCAATCCTTCAGAAGAGGCCCTGGCCAGGGCCGAGCAGCGATTCAGGAAAGATGCTTTCCTGCGCTGCCAACCCTTGGACATAGAAACGGATCCGCTTGGGCAAGGGTGGACGGCCCGATCTTTCGACCTCGTCATCCTGGCCCACGCCTTACACCAGACACGGAACTTGCGGGCCACCCTTACCAATGTGAAGAAGCTCTTGCGCTCCCGGGGACTGTTGCTGTTGCTTGAGCCGAGGCGGCATCGCTGGTTTGATCTGGTTTTCGGTCTCTTCCCGGAGTGGTGGGATTTTGACGAAGATGGGCTCCGAAGAGACCACCCGATGCTCGATTCCCAAGGCTGGTGCCAGGCATTGGAAGGAGCCGGTTTTCAGGAAGTCTCGAACATCTTCGAAAGCTCCACTCCATCCCAACACACTTTGATCCTGGCCCAGGGGTCATCGCCCTCCAGGCAATCCGAAGTAATCGCCGACACGGGCTCCGAGACCCGCCGAAGTTGGATCATCCTGGCGGATCAGGGGGGCCTGGGTGAGCGATTGCAGGAGCGGCTTATCCGACGGGGCCAGGATGTCGTCCTGGTTCACCACGGCCCTACTTTCCAGCGCCAGGGGCCGGGGCGATTCATGATCTCTTCGAAAGACCAGAGGCAGTGGCAGGAACTTCTTACGGAGCTAGGCCAGCAGCGGGAGAACTTCCCAGGTATCATTCATTTCTGGGGCTTGGATGCACCGGTCCTGGACGAAACCGCCCCGTTTTCATCCGAGCCGGTGTCGGACCTGGGCTGTCTGAGCCTTGTAAATCTGGTCCAGGCGTTGGCTCAGAGTGCATGGAAGAAGCTGCCGCGCCTCTGGGTCGTCACCAGAGGTGCCCAAAGCCTCGGTTCAGCCGATTCCTCGATCTCCCTTTCTCAGGCCCCAATCTGGGGGCTTGGTCGGGTATTGATGAACGAGCACCCGGAGCTGCGTTGCACACTTGTAGACCTGTCACCCGCAGAGAACGGGATCTCACCTCTCGATCTCGAAGGTCTTCTAGCTGAGCTGGACTCAGCCGAGGATTCCAAGATCGAGCAGGAAGTCCTATTGCGTCAAGGCTCCCGTTACCTTCACCGGATCCTGCGAGCGCCGTTGGAGGACACCGTGGCTCCCGATCCCGCGTCTTCCTTCCGCCTCGAGACCACTCAAGCCGGACTTCTGCACAACCTGGTCCTCAAGAGCACTCCGCGACCAGATCCAGGACCGGAGGAGGTCGAGGTCGAGGTGGCGGCGGCGGGGCTTAACTTCAAGGATCTCATGATCAGCCTGGGACTTCTCCCACATGAGGCTCTGGCCGGAGGCTATGCGGGCAGCTCGCTCGGTCTGGAGTGTGCCGGTGTGGTCGTATCCATGGGGGAGGAAGTTGAGGGATTTCGGCTCGGAGATGAAGTCATGGCGGTGGCCCGCCATTGCTTTGGCCGCTACGTCGCTATTCCGGTTGCCTTCGCAGTCAAGAAACCTCGCAACCTCAGCATGGAAGAGGCGGCCGGGGTCCCGGTGGCGTACTTTACCGCCTCCTATGCTCTCCAGTATCTGGGACGACTCAGGGAAGGCGAACGGGTCCTGATTCACGGGGCGGCCGGAGGTGTAGGCCTCGCGGCAATTCAGATCGTCCAAAATGGCGGTGGGGAAGTCTTCGCCACCGCCGGCAGTCACGAGAAGCGATCCTACCTGAGGTCTCTGGGGATTCGCCATGTGATGGATTCACGCTCACTGGACTTTGCCGACGAGGTCATGGAATCCACTCACGGAGAGGGCGTCGACCTGGTCTTGAACTGCCTTTCGGGCGACTTTCTTCGAAAGAGCTTTGGAGTCCTCAGACCTTTTGGGCGTTTCCTGGATATCAGCCGGAGGGACATGGTCGAGAACAGCCGATTGGAGATGCGGCCCTTCTTGAGCAATCTCTCGTACTTTGCCATCTATCTCGACCAACTATGGCAGGGCGATCAGTCGCTGGCGCGGTCCCTCTTCGACCAGCTAAGGGTTCAGCTGGAGGAGGGAGTCCTTCGGCCTCTGCCTTATCGTGTCTTCCCGACATCCAGGGTCGTCGAGGCCTTCCGTTACCTCCAGCAATCGCGACACATCGGCAAGATCCTGATCTCGATGAAGGATCCCCGCTGTCGAGTTCTCGAGGAGTTTCGGGATCAGGTGCGATTCTCTTCGGAGGCGACCTATCTCATTACAGGGGGCTCGCGTGGATTCGGACTTGAGGTTGCCCGGTGGATGGTTGAGCGGGGGGGGCATCGCCTGGTCCTGGCGAGCCTCACTGGGAGGGAACACCCCGAGGCCGAAAGGACCTTGGCTGATCTCAGGGAGACCGGGGCCGAGGTGAAGCTAGTGCAGGCTGACGTCAGCGACGCAACACAAGTTGCCAAGCTGCTGTCTGAGATCGCACAGATGGGTCCTCCTCTCAAGGGGGTTGTTCATGCCGCCGCGGTATATGAAGACAGTATCCTCTTGCAGTTGAACCAGGCCAAGCTGAGGGAGGTCTGGGACCCGAAGATCATGGGAGCTTGGAATCTGCACCGAATGACCCAGGACAGCCTGCTGGATTTCTTCGTCCTGTTTTCCTCGGTCGCAGCAATGATAGGTAATCCAGGTCAAGGGAGCTATTCCGCGGCCAACATGTTCCTCGACGCCCTGGTCGACCATCGGCGTGCCAAGGGGCTACCCGGCCTCGCGATCAGCTGGGGAGCGATTTCGGATGTGGGACATCTGTCGCGTCACGAAAACATTGCCGATTCACTCAGCAGGCATGGGTTCGCGGGGATGAGTTCCAAGATCGCACTCCAGGTCCTGGGGCGCGCGATGATGACGAAGCGGAGCCATCTGGGGGTGTTTCGGGCGGATTGGGCCAGCTGGTGCAGACAGAATGGTCGAATCCCCCTGACACTGTCGCATCTAGTGCCCACTCACACGGAGATTCAAAGCGAAGGCGGCAAAAACCTTGTGGAGTCGTTGCTGGCCGTCCCACCGGAGGGGCGGGTGGAACTGCTGCAGTCTCAGCTAGTCGATGAATTGAGCAAGATTTTGGGAGTGTCCTCTTCACAGGTGGATCCCCACAGGGCGATCATCGAGTTTGGGCTGGATTCCCTGATGGCCGTCGAGCTCCGGCGGGAGGTGGAGGGGACACTGGGGGTGCAGTTCTCTCTCCTAGAGATCCTCCAGGGGCAAACCATCGCGGAGCTCAGCAGGAGTCTGCTGAACCAGTTTGACGCAGCCGAGGAGCGCGATGCCCAACCGACCGAGAAAGCAGGTGTCCATCCGCACCCATCACCGGCACCGACAGCTTGACCCTGTTGTTCTTCATGGCGCAACCTATAGCAGGGTGCCGGGTGCGTCGCAACGGACCGTGTTCGTCGCCTCGGTGTGGGGCCGCCAGACCGATCGCTGGACTGGATCGTTGTGGCAAATGTCCCACATCCCCAGTTTCCACAGAGCAGATTACTTTTGAACGGCGCAAATACCAGCCCGAGCACTACTCACGGTGGGTTGAAGAACAGGATTTTTCGGAGCGGAGCCCTCGAGACGGGTGCCACCAGAGCAACCTTGGAGGAGCTCTTCGCCCCATTTCGCCCGCCTCTCACGAATCTGGTTGACCACCTCCAGTACTGGACTGAGGAACAACCGGAGGCGATCGCCTTCTATTTTCTGACGGACGGGTTGGCCGGTGAGACTCAGCTCACCTACGGGGAGCTGGATCGACGGGCTCGGGCGATTGGCGCGAAGTTGGCTTCTCGCGGTGTGGGCGGAGAGCGGGTCCTGTTGCTTTATCCGCCTGGACTGGATTTCGTCTGTGGGTTTCTGGGTTGTCTCTACGCCGGCGCCATCGCAGTCCCAGCGTATCTGCCAAGGCGCAATCGCAACACGGAGAGGATCCAGTCCATCTCGCAGGACTGCGAAGCCCGGATTGCCCTGACTGTCCAAGAGGCAATCGATCGGATTCAAGACGGGTTGAGTGCAATCCCCAAACTGAAGCAGCTCACCTGGCTCGCCACTGACGAGATGTCCCGCTGCGATCCGGTCGCTGACTGGAAACCCCCGAGATTGCGTGAGGAGACATTGGCACTGATCCAATACACCTCCGGATCGACTGGAAGCCCCAAGGGCGTGCTGTTGACGCACGCCAACTTGATGCACAACTGCGGCTTGATCACGCAAGCGTTTGAATTCAATCGTGGCGGAAGTGGCATGACCTGGCTACCGCTTTATCACGACATGGGACTCCTGGGTGGCGTTCTTGCCCCGCTCTACTTCGGGCGCCCCAACGTCCTCATGTCCCCACTTACCTTTCTGCAGAGGCCGATTCGGTGGTTGCAAGCGATCGCTCATTACCAGGTTACAGTTAGCGGCGGGCCAAACTTTGCCTACGCCTTGTGCAACGAAAGAATCACGCCGGAGCAGTGTCGAGGATTGGACCTGAGTTCCTGGGATGTGGCTTTCAACGGTGGGGAAGTGATTCGGAGCGAAACGCTCGAGGACTTTACCAGCAGATTTGCCCCTTACGGATTTCGCGCTGAAACACACTATCCCTGTTACGGTTTGGCCGAGACCACACTAATCGTGAGCGGAGCCGGGAAGCGGGACCGACCGATAGTTCGCGCCTTCGATGTGAAGGAGCTGGAGCAGCGCAGAGTGGTCCCGTGGGAGAAGGGAGCCAAGCGCGCCCGGCAGCTGGTCAGCTGTGGAAAGGCTCTGCCCGGTGGTGTATTGCGAATTGTAGACCTGGATAAGAATCGGTCAATGGAGGAACTGCGCGTTGGCGAAATCTGGGTTAGTAGCCCCAGCGTCGCCCAAGGGTACTGGAGGAAGCCGAAAGAAACCAAGCAAACCTTTGGTGTCCGATTGCCAGACGAGGATAATCGCAGATTCCTGAGAACCGGTGACCTGGGGTTTATGCTGGACGGCGAATTGTTCATCACGGGGCGGCTGAAGGATCTCATCATCGTTCGGGGTGTGAACCGATATCCCCAGGACATCGAGGAGACAGTCGAGAGCTCAGCCCAGCAGTTACTCCCACAGGCATCTGCTGCCTTCGCCGTGGACGTTGATGGAACTGAGAAAGTGGTGGTGGTTGCGGAGGTCAATCGGGGTCTCCATCAGGAGTGGGAAGGGGTGGTTGAGGCTGTCTGCAGAAACGTCGCTATCCAGCATGAGGTGAAGTTAGACGCGGTTGTCCTGGTACGTTCCGGTTCGATCCCCAAGACTTCCAGTGCCAAGATTCAGCGGCACTCTTGTCGAAGCGGTTTTCTTCGAAACAAACTGGCGGTTATCCATCGATGGCAGGCCTGGTCAGGTGACCAAGAGGGACACCTTGCCGCCAACTCCTAAGGATGGTTTGTAGCTGCAATCCCCTCATGAAGAGACCCTTCTCACAGGGGTCGGAATCCCCGCAGGCAATCCGATGATAAAGGCAGATGTAGAAAAGACGGTGCTTCAGCAGGTGCGGACAGTCGCCAAGGAGCGCGCCCAGCGCCTCACGCTTGATTCGAACATCGTCGAACTGGGTCTGGATTCATTGGAACGGATGGAAGTCATCGGTCGCATCGGAGAGGTCTACTCCCTCCAGGTCCCGGAAAGTGTGCTTTCGGAGATCGAAACCTGTAGGGAAATCTCAGAGGCTGTAATGGAACAGTCGGAGGTCGGACTGGCCGGGAGTGACATTCCACGGGACTATTATGAGTTCGAAAGGATGCCGGAGTATGTTCAACTCAACGCCCAGATTGCCAGCATACAGGCCCAGGGGGGAGAAACCCGTTCTTCCTTGCGCACGAGGCGGTGAGTAATAACTGGACACAGATCCAGGGTCGTCGACTGATCAATTACTCTGGCTACAATTACCTGGGGATGTCTGGCGATCCGGCGGTGACCGAGGCGGCAAAAGCCGCGTTGGATCTATACGGTACCAGCGTCTCAGCCAGCCGGATTGTTTCCGGCACACGTCCACTTCACAATGAGTTGGAGAGAGACCTCGCTGAGTTCATTGGGGTAGAGGACTCGATCACCTTCTCGAGCGGTCACTCCACGAACGTCACTGTCATCGGCGACCTGATGAAGCGCGGCGATTTGATCGTACACGACGAGCGAGCTCACAACAGCGTGGTCAGCGGAGCCCTTCTTTCTGGAGCAGATCGTCGCCTCTTCCCGCACAACGACTTCGAGGCGCTGGATCGGATGCTCGACGCCATGCGCCGAAGTTATCGTAGAGTTCTGGTCGTGGTCGAAGGTGTGTACAGCATGGACGGGGACTACCCTGATCTCCCGAGGTTCATCGAAGTGAAGGACCGCCATCGGGCCTGGCTGATGATCGATGAAGCCCACTCGATCGGGACGATGGGCAAGGGGGGTCGGGGCATGGGCCAATTCTTCGACATCGAGCCGGGGGAAGTCGAGATTTGGATGGGCACTCTGAGCAAGGCGTTGGGTGCCTGCGGCGGTTACATTGGCGGTAGTCGGTCGCTGATCGAGTACTTGCGGTATACCTGTTCAGGAGTCATCTATGCAGTCGGCCTCTCGCCTGCCAGTGCAGCCGCAGCCCAGTACGTCGTCCAACACTTGCAAGAGAATAGTGAGCGAGTCAACAGGCTTCAGGCCCGGGCTCGGTATTTTCTTATGCTTTGCAAGGAACGGGGTTTCAATACCGGACACTCGGCCAACACGCCCATCGTGCCCCTCATTCTAGGTAGCTCGATCCATGCCCTGAAAGCGGCTCGGCTAATGCACCGGCGCGGCATCAGTGTCCAGCCTATTGTGTATCCCGCCGTTGGGGAAGAGCAGGCTCGGCTTCGCTTCTTTATCAGTGCGCTACACACCGAGGCACAGCTGAGGACCGCTGTGGACACTTTGGCAACCGTCCTCGAGAAAATCGGGGTTGGTTGAAGTCGAGTTCAGGGGAGTAGAGACCTGCGACTTACGACCTCTTCTTTAAGTTTCACGTCAGGTCATACTCCTGAGGCGCCAGAGGCCGAGACCAAAGAATGCAAAGCTGAAGCAGATTAGCAACAGACAACAGAGCAGCACCAGGCTGGCGTCGGGAGCAGACGTCGACAGGAGCTCCTCGTAGGCGACTAGAGCCCAGGCGTGGGGAGTGAGGATGAGGCTCAGCTGCTTAAGGAGAGGGGGCAGCCACGCACGGGGCATGAGGCAGCCGCTCATTCCAGCCATCCCCAGAATCACGAAGGTACCGACGACTGTCAGCTGATGTTCGGTTCTCACACTCACGGAAACGAATAGGCCTAGTGTGGTGGCTGCGAGCGAAGTACAGATGATCACAAGTAAGAGCATTTCCGGTCGCTGACCCACAGGCATTCCAAAGAGAGCCCATCCCGCGGAGAAGAGCAGTGTCCCCTGGGCTGCCGAAACGAAGAGAAAGGGTATCGTCTTTCCCAAGATAAGCTTCGAATCGGATATGGGTGCCATCTGGAGTCGCTGCAGGGTTCCCCGTTTTCTCTCCGTCATGAATGACTGCGCCATGATGCTCACCAGAAAGAAGGTGAAGAGGACCGCCTGAGACGGAACCAGGAATCGATAGACACCACCCTTTGAGAACTTGGCCCGGGCCAACCAGTCCGAATTTCTGCTGGAACTATCTTCGGGGACCTCCGGCGGATTGGCGTCGATGAAAGCCCGAATTAGAGTAAAACGCTCCAACATCCTTTCGTAGGCAATTTCCACGACCTTCCAAAGCACGAGCTGGGAGACGAGGACCTGCCCCAGGTCGATGATCCGCTCGCGCGCAATGATCTCGATATCGAAGTCGCCCAGCCCCCGTGCGAGTTTTCCTTCGGCAGGTTCAGGAAATCGTTCGGCTCCAGGGAGTCAATCAGTTCGCCGAACCGTGGCCCGATGACAAGGCCCGCTGTCCGGTCATGGTTCCGAATCAGGCTCTCAGCTACCTTGCGGCTGTCGACTCTTTGTAGCTGGAACCTCTCATTCTCGGTCAGTGATTGGACAAACTGTTGGGCGGTTTCTCCTCCGTCTTGATCCAAAACCAGGAGCACTATCTCCCCCCGGTACAGAGTGAACATGAGCTGGTTCGTCGAGAAGCCAATAATCGCAGTGAGCGAGAGAGGCATCCCCAGCAGAAGGAGCAGAGCGATGCGGTCCTTCAGGAGTAAGCTCAGATCTTTGTAGATGATTTTCCAGGCTTGCATGGCTGAACGGAGTGGGTAAGCAGCAGGTCGAGACTTGGTTGTGACACACTCAGTGAGAAGATCGTGGTCCCGCTGCTCTTGAGGACCGCGAGAATCTCAGCCAGGGTCCAGGGCCACTCTATAGGCACCTGTGATCCCACTGGCGCTTCGATCGAGATGAGGACGTGGGTTTCTCGTCTATGTATCGAGCAGTTGGGGTGATTCCTGAGCCGATCCGCCAAGCCTCGATCGGCGATCTCTGCTTCGATCTCGACTTCTCGGGGAAGCCGAGCCAGGAGGTGGTCCAACCGGTCGCAGGAAAGAACGCGTCCGCCGCTGAGTAATGCGACGCGATCGCTGGTCGTGACAACCTCATCAGCGTAATGGGTGGCCATCACAACGCTGCTGCCTGCTTTCGTCAACGATCTCAGGTGATCGAGAATGACGGTGCGCGACTCTAGATCGATTCCGACGGTCGGTTCGTCCAAAATCAGGACTTTCGGTTCATGGACGAGTCCAAGCGCGAGATTCAATCGACGCTGCAGCCCTCCAGATAGCTTGTAGCCCGCGCGGTCTGCGTAAGGCACCAGTTTGCATGCTTCAAGGACCGACTCCTCACACTTTCTCAATCGATGGGAGGTCAGATTGTAGAGACTTCCGAAAAATCGGACATTCTCGCGGACCGTCATCTCCGGATAAAAGGCCAAACTCTGAGGAACCCAACCGAGTTTCTCTCGAGCGGCCACCTTGAACCCATGAAAGGGTTCTCCCAGCAGAAGTACCTCTCCCGAGTCGGGGGTCAGGAGACCAACCAACATGAGCATCGACGTCGTTTTACCAGCTCCGTTAGGCCCGACTAGTCCGAATACCTCTCCCTTCTCGACCCGCAGACTCAGCTGCTGAACGGCTTGCACGTCCCCGAAGTTCTTTACTAGATTGCGTGCTTCAATGGCTGCAGTCATATGTCTAGCAAATCTGGTTCATCCGGTAAATGGGGAGGTGCCGCCAGTCAAAGGCAGGCCATGGAAACTGCCGC
>CBDCUP010000011.1:0-75184 GCA_965222655.1 Acidobacteriota bacterium | reverse complement strand
CTTCCGATGATACGGACCAGTGCCCTGACCTTCTTTGTAGCTCTGGCGATTGCGGCCATCTTGACGCCCATTGCCCGAAACCTGGCGCTCCGACTGAGGATTCTCGACGAGCCCCACCCTCGCAAGATCCACTCGAGTCCGAAACCACTGCTCGGTGGCGTGGCCATCTATCTTTCGGTGGTTCTAAGCCTGCTACTGGTAGCCCAGACGCCGATGCCGAGCCAGATCATCTCCTTGGTCGCAGCTGCTACTCTGCTGGTAGCCGTTGGCTTGGCAGACGATTTCGTTTCGCTGAACGCCCGCCTGAAACTGTTCCTTGCCATCCCGCTGGCGGGATTGATCCTCGCAATCGGAGGACTTCGGGTGACTGAATTTCCCTGGGACAGCCTCTTGACGGTTCACCTCGGGCGGCGCTCGTGCTCAACTATATGCTCACGATTCTTTGGGTCGTTGCGATAACCAGCGCCTTTGCAATCCTAGACCATATGGATGGGCTCTGCGCTGGGCTGGCGGCCCTGGCATCCTGCTTCTTCTTGATATTGGCCCTGATGCAGAACCAGGGTTTGTTGGGTTTGATGTCGGCAGCCACCCTGGGCTCGAGCCTGGGTTTCTTGAAGTGGAATTTCAAGCCGGCATCGATCTTCATGGGGGCCAGCGGCGCCATGTTTCTGGGGCTGATGATGGCCGCCATGAGCATCTTGTTCAGTCTCAACGACGGGACAACCCAGATGGGCTGGATGGTTCCGATTCTGATCTTGGGCGCACCGATCTTCGATAGCACACTGGTGGTCATCTCCCGCCTCCGAAGAGGGCTCGCACCTTCGCAGTCTCCAGGTAAGGATCACACGGCTCATCGGTTGGCGTTGCTGGGTTTGGGCGAGTACAATGCAGTCTTGGCTCTCTATGGATGCGGCTTGGTTCTGGGGGGAGTTTCACTGTCGCTCGCCTACCTCTCCACGATCCAGAGCTACCTCCTCTTTGGCGCACTCCTCTGCTGCTGGCTTCTCGCCGTAATCTGGCTGGAACGTACACCCTACGAGCGGCAGGAGTCAGTAGCGAGCAAGTGACTGCTGGGACCCAGAGGTTCGTCCCGGGTGGTGCTGTCTCCTGGCAGCGTTGCCTTACCTTACTTTGACGGCTACAATTCGTAGTGTTCCTCCAATGCCTATCGATCCAGGAGACTCAGTAATGACCAAATTCCATCGACGAGATTTCTTGAAGACGATCCCAGCCAGCGCTGCAGCGTTGGGACCGGCCACACAGGTTCTCTCCAAGCACCACCGACAGAAGTTCGCTATTGGTCTTGGCTTCAGCCTGTACAACACCCGAAGCCTCCGAACCCCTGACGCTATGAGGCTGTGCAAACAGGTGGGCTACGATGATGTGGAGCCGGCGATCTATCCGGGCTGGCAGGACGACCCCATGGTCCTTTCCAGATCCGCCCGCAGAGAGATAGCTCACCTCTTCAAGGAGCTGGGTTTAGGACTGAGCGGCCTGGACGAGGACCTCAGAGTTGACGTCGACGATGCAACCCACCGCGAGAACCTGGAAAGAATCAAGCGGGCGGCGCAGCTCTGGCGTGACATCTACCCCTTCTGGGCCCGCACACCAAGCCGCCGCAATCGTCTCCCTGTGCTGGTTCTGACCCTGGGCGGGAAGACTGCGGAATGGGAACAGGCAAAGAATCGAATGGCGGAGCGGCTGCGAGGTTGGGCCGAGGTGGGCGAGTCGCACCGGATCCTGCTCGCCATAAAACCCCATGTGGGAAGCGCCCTGCACTCCCCCGAGGGGGCACTCTGGCTGATGCAGCAGGCCGCAAACCCCTGGGTCAGAATCACCTACGACTACAGCCATTTCAGGGCTATGGACTACGATATGGTGAAATCTATCCGGCTCCTGGGATCGCACGCCGTCTTCGCACACGCCAAAGATGCGACCACTGAGAACGGAAAGACTCGCTTCCTCATGCCCGGCGACGGAGACACCGATTACGTCACCTATCTCAAGGAGCTTCAGGCCCAGGGATATCGAGGATCGGTGGTCCTGGAAGTGAGTGGTCAGATCCACAGGAAACCCGAATACGACCCGGTAGCGGCAGCCAAGCACTGCTACAAGAACCTCTCGGCTGCATTTGAGAAGTCCGGGGTCGCCAGAGCCTGACAAGACCGCTTGAAGCTCCTACTCCCTTGGGCTCAGACCGTAGCGCTCCAGGAGATCGATGAAGTCTCGACTCTGGCGCAGCTGATCGAACGCCGGCTCTTCCGCTAACCGTTTCTGGTCGGAAAACCCTGCCTCAAGAGCCCTGCTCAGATATTGAAGCCCCCTGTCTGGATCCCCCAATCCCGCGAACAGGCACGCCGTTTCGTAGTTCAAGTCGGCGTCAAACACCACTGGATCTGAAAGCGTCAGACGGATGCCGGTCTTCTTCACAAAGACTTCTGGGTCCAACGCAAGAGCCTCGCGGTAGGCCTGGCGAGCCAAATCGTACCTTCCCCGCATCAGCTGACTGTAGCCCAGGTTGAGGTAGAAATGAGGCCTGTCGGGGTCGAGAGCGATCGCTTTCTTGAAATGACGGATGGCCTTCTTACTTTGCCCGGCCGATATCGCCACAATTCCCAGTGTGTTGTGGGCAGCAGCGTAGTTCGGTTCGAGGCGAAGGGCCCGCTCGGCCGCAATTTTTGCCTGCGGATACCCTCCGATGCGGCAATATGCAACAGCGAGCTTGTTGAAAATCGTCTGATGATACGGATTCAGCGTGGTCGCTTCGAGGTATTTCAGGATCGCCAGGTGATCCTTCCCCTCTTTAACCATTCTGTCCGCCTCCGCCATGAGACGGTAGGCTTCGAGCACTCTTTCCTGGGGGAGGGGCAGCTTGTTGATGCGGGAAGGGCCACAGGCCAGCAGTGGCCCGGTCATGACAATCAGTACCCTTTGCCAGGTCTTCATTGGATCGACCTGGTTAGATTGTAGCATCCGGAGTCACACCCGTTTCACGCGGGCATGAGTATGTGTCTATCGCCCTCCTTTCCTGGTCAGGCCTTTGCCTTTCAGTAATCCGTTTCAATGCCGACCAGGTTGGGCAAGGGCAAGGGAGGGCGCTACTGAACTCTCTCGGAAACGGGTTTCATTTGATTGAGAGTGACCGAAGCCTCCGCTGCGTACTGCTGGAGCTGCGCGTTCAGCTTTTCATTGAGCAAGACCACAGAGCGGATGCTCTGGTAGTCCAACGGCTCTTTCTCTCCTTTGTCATTGATCACAAAGGTAGGGTTGGTCTGGACTATGAAAGCCAGCAGTTGAATCAGAAAGTTGCATTCTCCCGCCAGAAACTCGAATCGAAACTCACGGCCGAGGAATTCCTGGATCTTCCGATTCTGTTCTTCTTGGTTTTCATCCATACTCTACTGTTCTCCGATGAATAGGTTGAGACGCGCTACAACTCCCGGTAGGACTCGGCATAGATTCGTTTGAGGGGGGCCAGGCAATAGTTCTCAATGAGGTCGAATAGGAGGCCACGTCGCTCCATCAGGCGATCCCTATGATCGGGTTTGAGGACAAACTCAAGCCTGATAATATCGGCTTTGTCCTTTCGAATGTCCAAGGATACTGAGTGGGACATGCGCGGGTCAAAGTCGATTAGATCTGCAAATGAAAAGTGATCGAACTCGGGATCGGTCCAGGGCTTCTCGTGGCGGCTTCCCCAATAGTAGGCTTTCAGCTTCTCGACGAAGAGGTCGAAGTCGAATCCTGCGGACTTGTTGTTGACGCTGGCTTCGATGATTGCGGATCCATCTCTGGCAAAGGCTCCGAGACCATAGGTAACATCGAGCTCCTTTCGCCGCGCGAACTTGACCCGATGATTCCCTTTCCGATGGAAGCGTTTGACTTCCGGCTCGACACCGAGCTGAAGGCTGTCCTCCTGAGTTACATAGTTCTCCTTTGAGCGTTCGTACCAGTCGTCGATGATCTCGTGAGCAATTCTGTCCAGCTGTTCGAGCCCCTTGTTTCGGTTATCCATGGTCCCGGGTATTGTCACAGAATTGTTTCGTGAATGTAAATATTGTAAATTGGGTTAGATGCGTGGGTTCCGCACTCTCTTCTGCTGTGCGCTCTGGTTTCTGAGCTCTTTCCAACAGTCTCCAATTCGGGTCGAGGTGGAAGCGGTCAACATCCTGGTATCCGTGACGGATCGAAAGGACAGGTTTGTCACGAATCTGGGTGAGGACCGATTTCATATCTACGAGAACGGGGTACGCCAGCGTGTCACCAACTTCAAGCACGAAACCGACCTTCCCCTGCGGATCGCGCTCCTGATTGATACCAGCTCCAGCGTCCGCCTGAAGCTGGAATTCGAGAAACAGGCAGCCACTCACTTCCTGCGCATGGTCATGCGCCCGCCAGACCGGGCCCTTTTGGTTGAATTCGATACAGGCGTGTCCCTAAGGCACGACTTCACTTCCAGCCCCGGCGCAATTTCCAAGGAGATACGGAGACTCAAGGCAGGCGGCGGAACTGCTCTTCTTGATGCCCTCTATACGGTCTCCAGCGAAAAAATGACGGATCCTGGTTCTCGTCAGGCGATCGTGATCCTCTCTGACGGTGTCGATCAGAACAGTGTACGAACGCTGGAAACCATCGTCGAAGCGGTCCACCGTTCAGGCACAATGGTCTATGCCATCGGGACCTCCCGCTTCGGCGCCGACGTTCAGGAGGAGGGGGAGGAGACACTGGAGAAGCTGGCCGAGGAGACCGGCGGCAGAGCCTTCTTCCCCTACTCCACGGAAACCCTGACCCGCTCCTTCGAAGCACTCAACGAGGAGCTGCGAAGCCAATACAGCTTGACCTATGTTCCCAGGAACCTGGCCAAAGATGGCACTTTCCGTAAGTTTGAGGTCAAGTTGATCAAGGGGAAAGGGCTCTCTATTCGTCACCGGAAGGGATACTACGCCGCCACCGCCGAGTCGGGCTAACCGAGAGCTCTTGTAGGGGTAGATCCGGCTCCTTCAGGACTTCGCGTTCACGATTTCGACCAGTTCGGGCAGACTGTTGATGATCCACCGTGGAGATCGAGGCGGAGCCTCCCGGTTCCTTCCTTCTGAGAGCCAGACCACCTGAAACCCAGCCTCCACCGCGCCAACCACGTCGGCGTCGGGATCATCCCCGACAAACAAGCACTGCTTCGGATCGAATCCTGTCTTCCGAATCAGAATGTCGAAGAACTCCTTGGCCGGCTTTCGCCATCCCATCTCGTCCGAGATAAAGATCGATTCGAAGAACTTCTCCATCCGGAACTCCCGTAATGCCCGCCGCAGGGTGGCTGCATGGTCGAAATTGGAGGCCAGGATGAGACGCTGAGCCCCCAGCTTCTCCAATACTACCCGGCGCTCTTCTGGAAGGAACATGGCATTGAAGACATGCTCCATGTGAACCTGGCACATCAACCCCGCAGCTTTCTGATCGAGCCCAAGGTTCTGCCCGAGGATTTCGAATCGTTGCAGGCAAGAATGCTCGCGATGCTTTCGACCTCTCAGCTCGGCCACCAGACGTTGTGACTCAAGATACTCCTGATGGAAACGATCGAAGCTACACTCGGTCGGATACTCTTCGCGGAGCCGGCGGTAGACTTCGGGGCTGGTGCTATAGCTTTGTCTCCCCTCCAACTCCAGTCGGGGCAGGCCACTGCGGTCGAAGAGAATGAGAGTGTTGAAGAGGTCGAAGAAGATCGCTTGACAGGGGAACCCGTCAAAGGGAGTCACAATAGAAGATCTCTCAATCGTTGTGGCACCACTTTCTTCGAGTCAGTTCGATAGTCCCAGGCTACCTGGATCGTTTGTGCTGTGGCTATCAGACGCCCGGAATTCTCGTCCCTGATCTCGTAATCGAAGTCAAAGCTGGTTGTGCCTACCCGGGACACCCAGATCTGGACAAGCAGCCGGTCATTCCAGGTGGCCGGTGAGCGGAAGTCGCAGGTGGCCTTTGCCGCAATCATTTGCAGATCCTCGATCTGCGTAGCACCCAAGAAATGCCGATAGAAGGCTACCCGGGCAATCTCCAGATAGGTGAAGTAGACGGCATTGTTGACGTGCCCCATGCTGTCCATGTCCCGAAATCGAACTGCAATCGGGACTCCGAGTACCTTGTGGCTGGATGCTTCGGGCTTCATTTCAGGGTGGAGTTCTAGCTTAGAGCACTTAGGTGCCAAGACCAGCTCGATGCACTCTGTGACAGGTCTGAAGGCTAGCTGGCTGCAGCCGGAGTTTCCTCCAACTGCGGATCGAGTTCGACTTGCAGTGCCAATGCCAGGCGGTTGACCATGTTCATGAAGCCGATCAGAGTGATCAGCTCAACGACCTGATCCGAGGTGTAGTGGTTGTTCAACTGGGTCCAGAACTCGTCTGAAATGTCGTCGGGCCGGGAGGTGACCAATTGCGCCAACTCCAGAGTCTCCTTCTCGTAGTAGACAAATAGATCACTCTCCGAGTAGGTGTCCAGGGCATCGATGTGCTCTTGAGTCCAACCCGACTCCAGGGCTTTCGGGGTGTAGTGAGCAATCGTGTAGGGACATTTGTCCAACTTACAGGTCTTCAAGATGACCAGCTGGCGGATCTTTTCGCTGAGACTTGTTTCGCCGGTGACCGTCTTATAAAGGTCCGTCACCGCCCCGACGAAGTTTTCACTGTGGGCCCATGTGCCAATGAGGTTGGGAACGAAACCAACCCTACCCTCGACCTCGTCGTAAATGGTCTTGACCTTCTCACTGGCGGCAACTAATGGAACAGGTAAATACCTGGGCATGTTTTCTTCCCTCCTCCTTAAGGCTCGCGCTTATGGCTCGCGCAACCACTTCATATTCTGGCATAACTGGTCTTCGGTTGCGCTACTCAGACATCGTCATAACATGATTGAGATCGTCTAGGGCTTCTTGGTCGAGAAAAAGTGGTTCATCCGGTAAATGGGGAGGTGCCGCCAGTCAAAGGCAGGCCATGGAAACTGCCGCACTATGCAAACCGTGGAAAAACAAGTAGTTCTAGAGGAGAACTGGCAAGTGCTCGCAGTTGTTTTTCCACCGTTCGCACAGCGCTTGGAAAACTCCGTATCACGGGCTTGCTGGCCCGGTTCGATGTCGCTCGGAGTTTTCCACAGTTCCCACGGCCTCTGCTACTGCAGCCGACTATATGGACAAGCGAACGGGGAGCAGATTTGGGATCCGGAAGGTGCCAACCACGTCCCCACCTCCCCATTTACCGGATGACCCGAAAAAGTTCACAAACTGATCAAGTTTCCTGCCTCGGCGTGATGTAGTTTCCAAAGAGGCCGCTGAAGCGACCTCCTGAACGGGACACATCCACCGAAGGTCAGCGTTCCTCGGCGGTATTAGGTCGCTCGCTACTGCTAGGCATGGCTAGCAGGAATCGACTTCAACTGGGCCCTCCGCTCTGATCCTATCAGGTTGGTTGTCCCCGGATCCTTCGAAGCAAAGGAAGTGGGCATTAGCAAGAAATCAATAAGGTCAATCCCAACGGGATTGCGTCTGTCAGCCCAGGGTTTCCGAACCCTGGGAAAGCGAAGACAGGGTCCGGATTCAACCCTGTAAGGGTTGCGTACACAGCGATTTACTCGGAGAATCGAGCCTATCGATAGCGACGCAACCCCTACAGGGTTGGATCAAAACGCCGCGAGATACCCAGGGTTCGGAAACCCTGGGCTGGAGGACGGAATCCCTTCAGGATTCACCTCCTTGTGACCGGCTCGATGTCTCTTGCCACGCCCGCACTTTGCGTATTGTCGGCATGACTCCGTTTGGAAAAGTCCCCTTTCGTCAATCCTTGCGACATTGAAGCTTACGAAATCAAGTAGGTCAGTTCGCAATGCGGGTCAACTTTGCGAAACTATTCTCGGAGGGCACACCCTCGCGACGCCGGGTTTTCACGCCTTGCCCTCCTTGAACGAGGCGAACTGTCGATCGGCCAGGTAGCTCGAGCGTACCAGGGGACCACTTTCAACATGCTCGAAGCCCAGATCCTGTCCTACCTGCTTCCAGTACTCAAACTCCTCCGGATGATAAAAACGATCGACAGGCAGGTGCCAGGAAGAGGGCCGCAGATACTGCCCCAGAGTCAGGATTCCGACTCTACGCTCCACCAGATCCTCCATGACACTCCGGATTTCATCCTCCTTCTCTCCCAGACCCAGCATCATGCCGGTCTTGGTCACGATATCTGCAGAGATTCGATGCGCCTGCGCCAAAACATTCAAGGACAGCGCGTAATCGCCACCACCACGGGCTGAAGGATAGAGCCTCGGCACGGTCTCGATATTGTGATTGAGAATCTGGGGATGCGAGTCGAGCACGACCCGGAGCGCGCGCTCAGATCCCTTGAAGTCGGGAATCAGCACTTCGACGACGCAGTCAGGGTGGAGCCGTCGGATCTCCGAGACGGTCTCGGCAAAGGTCGCTGCGCCTCCATCCTCGAGGTCATCTCGATCGACCGAGGTAATGACAGCGTGTCGAAGGCCCATCTCGCGCACTGCCTCGGCCACCCGAAGGGGTTCCTGACGATCCAGGGCCAGGGGGGCTCCCTTGGAGACCGCGCAGTAGCGGCAGCCACGAGTGCAAATCTTTCCCAGAATCATGAAGGTTGCGACCCCATGATCCCAGCACTCTCCCATGTTGGGACAGTGAGCCTCCTCGCACACGGTGTGCAACTTCAAGCCTGCGAGCAGCCCCTTGAGGTTGTGGACTCCCTCGCCAAACGGCGCCCGCACCTTGAGCCAGGGAGGGTGTCGTGGGGAAGCTGATTTCTGCCTTTTCTCCTCCATAGCAGCGATTACATTAACAGATTTGTTTTCGTCTTGCAGACGGCTCTTGAGGGACTCAACTCTTTCCCGTGCCCGGTCCCGGGCACGGGAAAGAAGGGATGCAAAAAGGGGTACCTCTCAGCCCGAAAGCTCGATCCCGAAGACTGTCAGCAACTGGGCAAGCACGGTGTGAATCTCGAAGGCCTTTCCGACCGCCCGGTTTTCGGCCGCGATCCTTTTGCGACGAGATCCATCTTGAAACAAAGCAGCAATCGCTTCAGGCCAGGATGCGACGCCGGAAAGCGATTCACACCAGCGGAGATTTTCCGCTCCGATGGCCTCTGCAATACCGCCGGAGCGTGGGCCGGGAGCGAAGAGCACCGGAGTACCAACGGCGGCAAAGGTAACCGTAGAACTGCTGATGGCTTCAGTGAAATTCGATCGCTCCTCTAAGCCGGAGCCCATCACCATCAGATCGGTGCGGGTAGCCAGCGCCAGCACTTTGGGGAAGGTAAGCGCACCCACCCAGGCGCGACCGTCCGAGACGTGGGGGGCAAGAACCTGCTCTACCTTTGATCGCTCGGCGCCGGAGCCGGCCATGACTGCGACGAAGGATGAATCCAGGCCCAGAAGCTTATCAATTACGTGCGCGACCTGGAGGGAACCCTTCTCGGCCGCCATCCGACCCGCGAAGACGATCAGCTTCTTGCCGCTACTTTTCGATCGGGGGAGAAGCCCCTTGATCAGCTCTTCGGCGTCGGCAGCGAAGGTCTCCTGGGCGAAGGGATGGAAGGTCACCGGCGCCACCACACCGCTTACCGGAACACCGATTCCGACCGCCAGATCGCGAAGCCAACGGGACACCGTGAAGATCCCACTACAGGCGTCGAGTGCTCGACGGTAACGCCGACCGGCAGCCGTCTCTCCCCACGACTGCGTCAAGACCAGGGTATCGGTGCCGCGTAGCAAGCTGACTACGGGGGTGGTGCTGGGCAAGCACACGTTTACGACGTCGGCAAGGTAGCTCAGTGGCGAAATCCCCAGGACCCCACAAACACCTCCCGGATTCTCCTCAAGCACGCCGTCCACTGCGTCGGCGACCGCGCAGGAACTGAGGCTGTGTGGCACCTTCTCCATGGCCTGGTACTGAACCTCGATCCGCCGATACAAGGGAGCTTTCACCGGAGGCGTTATCTCGACGCTGTGCCGGGGGCCCTCCTCGGTCGTATGGGTGATATGCACCACGGGCACCTGGGCGCTACCCCCCAGAAACTCGGATAACTGCCAAGCGAAGATACTGTGTCCTGAAAGATAAGAAGCGGGATTTCGGGAGATGATGATCAAGGGCTTCTTCATGGAGACCCCCCGTTGATCAGCTTCCGGTATAGCTTCACGTGATCACTGGCATATCGGTCCAAGGTCAGGCGCTCCGCCGCTGCTCGGCCGGCGTCTGCCAGCCGCCCTCGAAGTTCATCCGAGAGCAGTACCGATTCCAGGCCTCCCACCAACTCCCCCATCGAGTCAGGCGAAAATGTAACGCCGTTGACACCGTCCTGTACATATTCCACAAGCCCACCGTCGTTGGCTACTGCCGCACAACAGCCGAGTAACATGCCCTCGAGATGGCAGCGCCCTGCCCCCTCGTTACGAGCCGGATACACGACGACGTGCGCAGCAGCGTAGAGGGCGCGAAGGTCCGCCGGAGCAAGGTTGTCGAGGAAGGATATCCGCTCCGCCACACCCAGCCGAGAGGCCATCGTCTCCAGACTTTCCAGGTAGCCCGAACGCTCCGGAAGAGTGGGACCCGGCAAGGCAAGGTGCGGGGCCAGGCCTGAGTCCTGGATAGCCGCACTTTGAAGCAGCCAATACATTCCCTGAATCAAGAACGCGTGATTCTTTCTGGGGATGAATCGTGCGGGGTAGACCAACAGCCTGTGTGCGCTGTTGGGGGCCAACCTCCGGCGCCACTGCTGGACGTCGGCGTCATCGGCCCGGGCAGGATTCCAGAAATCCCGATCCACAAAGAAGCCTTGATAGTCCACCGATCCCCCCGGAAGGGCTGACGCGGAAAAACCACTGATCGCACAGGTCCTGTCCACCAACTGGGAAGCCTCGCGGAGAATCTCCACCATCTCAGACTTGGCGGGCATCCCGTCATGATGGGTAAGGACGCTGGGAAGCCCCCTTCGGCGAGCCACACGCAACGCGACCACCTGCACCCAGTGCCGCACGATATGGACGTGCAAAAGGTCAGGTTGCTCCCGATCGAGCAGGTTTTCCAAATGCAGTTCGAAGGACGCCAAAGCCTCCTCGGAGTCCATCTCCGTTCGTCCCGGAGTGCGCATCGGCACCACGCACGGAAAAAGACGCATTCCGGTTTCCGATTGGATCCATTCCTGCCCCCTCCGCTGGACCCGTCCCGACGCTTCCAACTGGTCCATCTGGGACGACCCCACCAGAAACGTCTGGATCACCTCTACGTCGTCCAGCTTCACCAGGGCGGCATTCAGTGCTTGAAGATGTGCCATCATTCCGCCCGTATTGACGAGATAGTCGTGGGAAAAGCGAAGAATCTTCACGAGAGGACCGTCACGGCAAGGCGGACAAAGGCTGCAGCCTGACAGCGCATGCCTGCAATGTAATGGGCCTCCCTCGGGAAATCAAGGCTGAGCGGAGTCGCGAAGGCTCCATGGTCCTCCGCGGCAAACTTGCAAACTACATCCCGAGGGGTCTACGATTCCCAGCAAAGGCGGTGCATCATCCAGAACGGTGACCCATGACTTTTCTCTCAAGAAGACTCGCCCTTGCTGTGGGACTGTTGGCGACGGTGTGCCTCCCCCTCGCAATTGAGGCTACTGACACACCCGTTCCTGACCTCTCGGGAAAGATCTTGACGGTGAGGGGACCCATTGAGCCCGGTCTACTGGGACCTACGATCATGCACGAGCACGTCTTGATCGACTATCGGGGAAAATCCAGGGAACGGATCAAGAGCGCCACTGATGCGAGTTTCTACGAGGAGCCTGTCTCCCTTGGCAACCTCAGCAAGATTCGCACCTGGGTGTCTGAGAACCAGGACAATCTGCTGCTAAGCGACGTCGATCTGGCCCTGCGCGAGGTGCTGGATTTCAAGCGCTGGGGAGGCAGTGGGATCGTCGACTGTACCAGCATCGGTTTGGGAAGGGACCCCTCGGGCCTGCTTCAGATCTCCAATGCCAGCGGTCTACACCTGATCATGGGCTCCGGGTTCTACCTTGAGGACTTCCACCCGCCGGACATGGACCAGTTGACCGTAGACGACCTGGCCAGGATCATCATCCGCGACGTCACGGTCGGAGTCGCCGGGACCCCCATCCGCTCAGGCATCATTGGCGAAGTCGCGCTGGCCGGAGGATTGAAAGCAAGCGAGCTGAAGGGTGCACGGGCAGCAGCCCGAGCCAGCCGTGCCACCGGTGCTGCCATCTCCTTTCATCATGGCGGAGCGGGAGAGGAGAAGTTCACGACTCTCGACCTGGTGGCCTCGGAGGGAGCCGATCTGAACCGGGTCATCATCGGTCACGCCAACCACATTGCGACCGACATCCCCTACATGAAACGGCTGCTCGAACGGGGCGTATATATTCAGTTCGACCTCTTCGGAGAAGTGATACCGCGGCTGGGCCGTATCCATGACTACGAGGTCGCGAGATCCATCGTGCAGCTGGTGAAGGACGGTCATGCCAATCGGCTGCTCCTGTCCCAGGACGTGTGCGCCAAGTCCATGCTCAAGACCTACGGAGGCATGGGGTTCTCCTACGTCATGGAATTCGTGCTGCCGGAGTTGCGGAGGTTGGGCGTCCCTGCGGACGCTCTTCGGCTGATCATGGTTGAGAATCCGCAACGGGTCCTGACTTTCGCCAAGCCTGGTTAGATCTTCGCTGCTCGCTGATAACTATCTACTCTGAAGTCTCAGCCCAGGCTCTACAGCTTCAGCAGCCGCTTGGCATTGAGGCCGAGGATCTTCTGCTTTTCCTCCGCAGAGATGTCGGCAATCACGATCTTGGCGATCTGCTGCGCACCGTTCAGGAGTGGCAGGTCGCTGCCGAACAGCACTCGGTCTGCTCCTACCCTGTCGACTACGTAAGCGATGTCTCCCGAGCGGGTGCGGCCGCAGGTTTCGAGGTAGATCTCGGGCAGCTCATGGGCGGCCTCCACTACCCTGCGGCCGAAAGTGGGCCCGTGCCACCCGGAGCCACCGTGGGCAATGACCCAGTGAACCCCGGGGAAGCGCGTCGAAAGGGTCTCGTAGCGCTTGACGATCGAGACCGATTCGGGATCGAAATAATGCCAGGCGTGGGACATGACCGCCAGGTTCCGGTCGCTGGCAAACTCGAAAATGGGATCGTACATAGGATCTTCCTGCGAGACCCCGACGTAGTGGGGGTAGATCTTGATGTAGCGGGCGCCCAGTTGGTCAAAGCAGCGCTCCAGCTCCGGCACCATCTCGTCAGGGTAGTGAGGAGTGACAAAGGCCACTGGGATGAATCGGTCGGGCGCTTTTCGGACGAACTCGGCTACCAGGTCATTGCCGCGTCGGGCCTCGCCGTGGAAAATGCAGTTGATGCAGGCCCGGTCGATCCCGGCCCGGTCGAGGGCGCGGAGGAAGAGCTCGATATCGTCGTCCATCCAGAAGCGGCCCCAACTTCCGACGTGGCAGTGAAAATCGATGACGGGAGTTTCCATTCAGACTATTCCAGGCTGGTAGCCGGGTCCCTGCACGGGGAAGAAGGTCCCAACACTTCCAGCAATTGTGATCGTGCCCGCTAAGTTACTCTGAAACGTCATTGCAGGATTGTGCTGTTGTCCGGTTCTCTCCTGCCTGCGTCGTCCTCGACGGCCGGAACCTGGTTCCATCTTGCCGACATGCAACCCCGTTCGCGGGTCGGTTCGACTCGCGACTGTTTTTCCTCAGATCAGCCTTCCCCGGGGCCTCTTGTCCATGATCGTCGAGGCCACTCGGATGAAGTTCCCGCCGATCAGCTTCCGGATGTTGTCGTCTGAGTACCCTCTGACCACCAGCCCCACGGTGATGTAGGGAGCCGTAGTCAGGTTCAGGGCTCGCGGCTCGGTGTCCCACTTCCAGTAGGTCTCTGTCCCCCTCAGGCCGGTGGCGGAAAACCGGGGTGGACGCTCAATCTCCGTTATCTCGGGTGGCTCCACTGATCTGCCCATCGGACCCTGGTCGGAGGCGATCCCCACGTGATCGGCTCCTACCAGCTTGACCGCATAGTCCAGATGCCGGAGGAAGGTCTTGACGCCGTAGCCGCCCAGCAGGTTGGCGACCGTGATGACGCCGATCATGCCGGCCTTATCCGCGACAGCCCTGATCGCCTCGTCGGTGGCGTTGCGGTACTTGCTCTTCCCCCCCTCTGCCAGACTGCGGCAGGCGGTATGGCTGATGAGCACCGGTTCCTCGGAGGCCTTGATCGCGTCCAGCGTGGTTTTGTAGCCGGAGTGAGAAAGATCGATCATCATTCCCAGCTGGTTCATCCGTTGGATGACGGCCCTGCCGGTCTCCGTAATTCCTGTATCTACTTCCTGGTAATGGGAACAGCCAATCTGGTTCTTGCGGCTGTTCGTCAGCTGGCAATGGCGGACCCCGAAAGCGTAGAAGAGGTCCAGGCTCCTGATGGGGTTCTCGATATGGGGACCGGCAAAGCAGGCGTCGGGACGTCCGATGTGCCAGATGACGGCATGCTTGCCTTCCTTCTTCAACCTGGGAAGGTCCTCGCAGCGACGGAACTTCTCCAGGTATTCCAGGTTGTCGAAACTGTAGGTGGCGCTGGCAAGATGCTCGATCGAGGTCCGATCGCTTGCTCCTTCTGGCGCCGAACCGACGTCGGCAAGACCCAGGTCGATCTGAGCCGTGTCCCAGGCCAGGCGGTGGTTGGCTTTGAAGCCCGGGTCGTGGACCGACTCCAGGGCTCGCCACTTCCGGATCTGGGGGCGGAGGCTGCGCAGCAGCTCTCTCCTCTTGGCGCGATCCTCTGCCTGGGACAGTTTCTGTAGTGCCCACTCCTTCATGCTCTGTGAGTAGAACCCCCAGAGATGAACCGGATGGGATCCCCCGTAGAGGTCACAGACGATCGAGTCGCGGTGCAATTCCAGGCCGTGCTCCAGCTGACTCGCGGTGGGCCGCAGCTCTGCCAGGATCGCTGCTCGGGCGGCCCCGATGTGGTTTCTGAATCGGCGTGTCGTAACGTCCTCAAATCCTTTCGTCAGGCCGGCCCAGAGGGGCTCGCTGGCTGCAGTAGGGAGAAGACTGGCGGCGCCCATCCGTCCCAGAAATCTGCGCCGGTTGTGGAGTGAAATGTTCATGCCCAAACCTCCGATCGCGTGGGTTTCAGTGAATCCGATTGTAATCCCGATCAGGTGGGTGGGCAAGGAGTGCTGGGGGATGACCGAGGCATGCTATCCTGGCAACCGGGTAGGGAGGCTGATGGCAATGAATAAACGACGAGGGGATTGGATCACGGCGGTCAGAGGGTCGAGCGTCCTACCTTTGGGAATCGTGTCGTGGCTCCTGGTGGTGATCTGCCAGGCAGCAGAACCGATCCACATCGGTTCTCGGCTGGAGCTGCTCGTCGACGATTACCTGATCGATACGATGGCAGGTGCCACGTTGACTCTGCATCAGCCCGTGGCGCGGGAGATCGCACTCAATCACGGTGCGGTCCCCTGGGAAGGCAACTCGTCGGGCTATCACACGGTTTTCCAGGACGGGCCTCTCTACCGCATGTACTATCGTGGCACCCAGTGTGAACCAGCAGAGGATCCCGCGTCGCCTCCCCCCATCGTCTCCAGTTTCTTCTGTTATGCGGAGAGCGACGACGGTGTCCACTGGAAGCGGCCGGAGCTCGGACTGGTCGAGTTCGAGGGCTCGAGGCAGAACAACATCCTCTGATCACACGCCGATTCAGCGCGACTGTGGGATGTCCCCGACTCCGTGCTGACGGGGACGGATGACCCGGATGCGTTTCGGACTTCCAGTGCCATCAACTTCACGGTATTCAGGGACACCAATCCCGACTGCCCGCCCGATGCCCGCTATAAACTACTCGGCGGGACCTGGTACGGGGGCTCCTGGGCCTTCAAGTCGGCCGACGGTATCCACTTCACTCCGATGATCCGGGAAGCTGTGATTCGCCCGACGCTGGGCAACAGGCTCAACCCGCAGTTTGCTGCCAACACCTCGGCACTGTGGGATCCGGTGGGAAGGCGCTATCTCAGCTTCCACAGGGCGGGACGACCGAAGTACACCTGGCGCGAACACGTGATGTCCAGCTCCGCCGATTTTCTTCACTGGAGCGATCCCGTGTATCTGGAGTACCCCGGCGCACCCATCCAACAGTTGTACACCAATTCGATCAGCCCCTACGCTCGTGCACCCCAGGTACTGCTGGGATTCCCCAAGCGGTTCACGCAAGGGCGCAAGGCGACTGAGGTGCCCGGTACCACCGACGGCCTCAGTGACGCCGTGTTCATGAGCAGCCGCGACGGCCGGCATTTCCGCCGCTGGGCCGAGGCCTTTATACGGCCGGGCCCCCAACCCGACAACTGGGTCAGCCGCAACAACTACATTGTCAACGGCGTCGTCGTCACCGAGTCCCATCTGGTGGAGGCCCCCGATGAGCTGTCGATCTACGTCATCGAGGGCTACTACGGTGTGAGCAGCAACAACTGCCGGCTGCGCCGGCACACGATCCGCATGGACGGCTTCGTCTCGGCTCAAGCGCCCTTCAGCGGTGGCGAGCTCGTCACCAAGCCCGTCGTGTTCGAAGGGAAGACGCTGGTGATGAACTATTCGACCTCCGCCGCGGGCAGTGTCAGCGTGGAACTGCAGACCGTGTTGGGAAAGCCCATCGACGGCTTCACACTGGCCGACTGCGGAGAGATCTACGGCGACGAGATCGAACGCGTGGTTTCCTGGAAGGGCAATTCCGACCTGAGCAAGCTGGCCGGCACGCCGCTACGGCTGAGGTTTGTGATCAAGGACGGCGATCTGTACTCCATCCGATTCCGGCCGTGAGGCTTGACCTCGGAAGGCCCGTTCTCCTGAATCGGCCGTAGCGGCCGAGCCGGTCATCCTCAAACGAAAGGCTCAAGGTCAAACCTCCGGAGGGGGACTCAGCCTCCTCTCAATCTCAAGTGGCATGCTCTACCGACCGACGCTGGGATTTGCCCAGCAGCTCTTCCGAGAGAAAGGGTCCGTAGGACTCAGCCGTATCAAAGAGATTGATGCCATGCTCGATGGCCGCGTGCACCGCCTTCGTGGCTTCGGTCGTGTCGATGTGGATAGCGGTCTCGGACTGGATTCGGCGCGCAAACGGCAAGCTTCGGTCAAGATCAATGATCAAGAAAACTAGTTAGTGCCCGTCCGGAAACCGGGGTTCCCAGAACTGTAATCTGTTGAATCGGAACCACTTTTTATACCTGAGACTGCTGACAGACCGACTCGACCCAGCTCGATCCAGAGCGAGGACGAGCGAGCGAGGGCGCACGGGCCAAAAAACACCGGTTCGGCGCAGACCTCTCCCTGAGTCGGAGCCACAAGGCAGTACGGTCAGCCACAAAAGACTACAACAGGAGTCGGGCCAGGACGACCAGGTTATAGGTCAGGACGCTGGCATGGACGTAGCTTTGAAAGTGAGGCCAGCCTTTCCAGGTACAGCGGTGGAGACCAAAGGTGTGCTTGAGGGTCCCAATGCACCCCTCGATCCCGGCCCGGAAGCGTTTGAGCTGTTTGTAGACCCAACTGGAACGCACCATGCTCTCGACCGTCAACCCACACTTTTTGGAAAAGGCCACGTCCTGTACCCCCTGCTCTTTGGCCCAGCTCAGGTTGGCCGCCGAGGCAAAACCGCCATCCCAGGCGCTCTGGCGCGGAACCTTCCCGTACAGCTGTCGATGACGCTCTAAGAAGGGTTGCACATAGTTGCTATCGGCTGGATTCCCGCGTTCCACCACACAATCCAGGATCAGCGACGAGGCCCCCGTGCTGACAAACACTTTGTGGCCGAAAACCGTTTCCCGAGGGCTCTTCTTGATAATATCGGTGTGCTCTTCGAAGAGGGAACAGATCTTCTCCTGGGCCGCGACGGCCTCGCCCGAAAGGACCCGTCGTTGAGTCTGCTCGATGACTTGGTGCAACAGCTCCAGATAGTGGGCCAGTTGCGCCGCCCCGGCCAGACTGAGGGGATCGCTCCACTGCGCCGACGCGGCCAGCGCCTGCTCGGCATAGTGGGCCGTCTTGGACGCCACCTTGATCAGATCGCGGTAACTCTCCAGGCGCTTCTTGCCGCGGCGGTTGCGGATGTTCAGGACGCGCCGCTTGGCCCGTCGCGTGTGATCGACGAAGCCGATCCCTTCCCAGTCCCGCAGCCGCCCCAGCCACCGGGTGACGACTCGAATGCCGTCGTCCAACAGCTCACTGTCGAGCGGATAGTGGACGTTGGTCTGGACCGCCGTGGCATCGACCCGAATCCGTTGGCCTTTTTCCAGACCCCGAGCCTGCGCCCAGCGCACCAAGTGGTCGTTGATCGCCTTCCATGTCCCCGGCTCAATCTTCCCCAGGTTCTCCGCCAGGGTGGCTTTGCTGATCGACGCCCCATAGGGCAAGCGACAGAACCTCTGACAGCTTTGCGAATCCACCAGATGAAACTCCAGCTTGCGATAGCTGAACTGATGCAGCTGTTTGATGACGGCACAACGCAGCACCTGCTCGGCCGTCAAACCGGGGGCGCCGACACTGGAATCGACCCTGTCAGAGAGATCTTGTACTATCAGCTCCAGCGTCTGGGGATTGTCGTCCAGGATGCGCGAGATCACCTTCAATTCATTGGCCAGTTGGTGATCGGGCCATGGTGGGGAAAGGGGGCGTTGTTTTTCACGCTTTTGACGCATCTTCGAACTCCTGAAATCGTCCTAAGTCGTTTCAGTCTAATTGTTTACACCAGATAGTCTAGCAAACGACCCTGACAATTTCGGAGCTTGAAAAAGCCCTCTTTCCCCTTCCTTATCAATTACTTACGGATTTCCGGACGGGCACTAGTTAGAATGACGGGTTTGTGGCGAACGCGACGGCGTCGAGGGCGCGAATCGACGACAAAGCCATCGGCCTGTCCCGTCGCCACCCGCAGGGCAGATGGGGGTTGCGGACGATCTCTGGGTTGGTCGTCGTCGAAGATGGCCAGGCATCGACTTCCTCCTCCCGCCTTGATCTCGCCTCGCAAGCCCCATCTGCAAACCCGTCATTCTAGGTGTGACATGGTACAGGCTAGAACAGGTTGGGTGAAGAGGATACTGGGTGCCGACAGAGAGTGATTCCACCTGAGAAATGTTGGCTAGAATGGTCCCATCTATCCTTCGGATTAATATATAAACCGTCTGGGAACCCCTTCTGACCTATAGGTTGTCGTCTGCTGTGTACCCGAACCCGGTGGACCAAGACGGAATCGCTCACTAAGACAAGCAGCTTGTAGCTCTCAAAGTCGAGATCGGCACGTCCACCGAACCCTCGATTACCCGACGGGAGAGCGTACCTTAGTGGCCGCTGCGGATCATAGCTCTCGATCGATCACCCTCTCGCGGAACCAGGTGCTCAGTTGTTCTCGTTCCACATCCTTTCTGAGAAAGTCTAGGACTATATCCGCCAGTTCCCCTGGATGTCGCTCGGTAACGGTATATCCGTTCAGATACAGAAACGTGAGGGCTGAAGCCGCAGCAGCTCTCTTGTTGCCATCGAGAAACGGATGGCGGACCGCAATCGACACAACGTACGCCGCGGCCATATTGAACACGTCAAGCAGATATTTGCCGCCATATGTAGCGCGAGGAGCATAGGTAGCAGCCTCGAGTGCTTCAGGGTCCCTCAGCCCAGGATCACCGCCCGAGCGTTCGATTTCACGTCGGTGGATGTAGAGGACGTCCTCGACATCTAGGAACAGCGGCTCGGCCACCTAGCTTCCAAGCTTATCGAGAGACTTTCGATGGCGGGTCGCAACGGCCTCGTACGCTGCTTCACGGTCAACCCTTCGGATGAGAAGGCCGTCCTTGCGAGGCACAATCTCGACCATCTCCTCCCCGCCAATCTTGAGGAGCTTGAGCAGCGCCTTATCGAGGATCAAACCGCGGCTATTTCCGATCTTCTGGAGTTGCTTCAACATTTCAAAACATTCTTACAATGTTCTAACATACATCTCCCAAACAAGGTCTGTCAAACGGGAGCACTTGCAAAGCGGTCTCTTACCACTAGGGGAATGAAGCCAGCTTCCGTATGGTAGCTGAGAACGGACCCATCTATCTTTCGGATTAATATATAAACTCTCACCCTGAGATTGCTCTTCCCGCTGTAGAGCCATGGTAGACTAATCCCCGAGATGCTCTGGAACGAATGTCCCGAGGTCGAAAGAAAACCTGACCGCGTGGGTGGATCCTGGGTTTTCAGAGGGACTCGTGTGCCCGTCAAAGCGCTCTTTCAAAACCTCGAGGACGGTGCCGGCATTGACGATTTCTTGGAATGGTTTCCCGGGGTTCGCAGGGAACAGGTTGCGGCTGTATTGTGCCATGCTGAGCACAGTCTTGTGAGTAGTTGAGGCGTTACGGGAAGACCCCTTGTGAGAATCCTGTTGGACCAAGGCACTCCTGTGCCGCTTCGCCAGTCACTAACCCGAAACACCGTTTCGACAGCTTACGAAATGGGGTAGTCGCAGCTAAGCAACGGCGAGCTGCTCGACGCCGCTGAGCAGGGTGACTTCGATCTCCTTATCACCTCAGACAAAAACATTCGCTATCAGCAGAATCTAGCGATCAGAACTATCGCGATTCGTGTACTTACCACAACGAGCTGGCCGCAACTTCGAGAGCACACATCGGAGATCATCAAGGCTGTTGGAACGATTGAACCGGGCGAGTATCGTGAACTCGAATGGGCACCGGAGTAGTCGCCGGTCGGCGGCGGAGATCCGCTAGTTCTATCGCCAATCACAGCGGTGGCCGGCCTTCAACGGCCAAGACTGCCCATCCTCCGGACCTTCAGGTCGTCCTCAACTGGTTCGAAGAACTCAAGCGGCTAGTGCCAACAGGGGAGTGATTTGCACCCATCGTGTGGTAGTTGAGAATGGTCCCATCTATCCTTCGGATTAATATATAAACCATCCCCCTAAAGATTGCCCTTCCAGACCCACACCGACCCAATGTTCGCGAGATAGGATAGGTTCCTCACGACCGCCCAATCTGGGGTGCGTTCAGCACGGCCGACCGGATTGTATTTTATTATAACTACCGCCAAGCCGCGTGCTTCAAAGAACCACGACAACTCGGCCCAACAGCCTCCCCTCCTCGACAGCTTGGTGAGCCTCTGCGATGGACTCAAGCGGAAAGCCCGCTTCAGTCTCGAAACCTGGCCACTCTGCCTCTAGTATCTCGTTCAAGCTGCGTGCCGCGGCCACTTTCGTCTCGGCGGGAAAGTCGTCGCTCCCAAGAAAGAAGAGGCGGACATTCTTGAACACAAGCGGCCAGAACGGAATAGCCGGTGCCGGGTCGCCTGTAGCGTACGTCGCAATCGAGCCGCCCAATCCCAACAGCTTCTCATCCGCCGTGATGTTCGAGTGGAAGACGACTTCGATAATGTGATCAACCCCGTCGGGAGCGTGAACGCGGATGAGTTCGACGATCTCCTCGGCGGAGAGGCCATCTGTACGAACCACATGGTGCGCGCCTGCCCGCTGTGAAATAGACTCATCGCGTTCGGAGCGGACGGTTGTGATCACGAGCGCTCCTGAAGATCGGGCGAGCCCGACGGCGCACTGCCCAACGGCGCCAGCTCCACCCTGTACAAGCACAGTACGCCCGTCTACCGACCCGGCTACGTGTACGGCGCGATGAGCGGTGATGCCGGGGATGCCCAAGCAAGCTCCCTGCTCGAACGAGACGCCGTCGGGAAGGGGGACCGCTTGTTCAGACGGTAGCACGACGTACTCGGCGGCGGTCCCGAACGGACGATAGCTCTGCGCACCGAAGCACCACACACGCTCTCCTAGGCGCGAGGTTGAAACCCCGTTGCCAACCTCGTCGATCACACCAGCCCCATCGCTATGAGGAATCACACGCGGGTAAGGCATTCCTACACCGAACGTGTCCTGACGCTTCTTCACGTCACCTGGATTGACACCAGAAGCGACGACGCGGATGCGAACCTCCCCGCGTTCAGGCTCAGGGGTCTTCGTCTCCCCTATTACAAACACCTCGGAAGGAGGACCCTGCCGTTCATACCACGCGGCTTTCATGATCACCTCTGCGTATCTTCTGCAGAGGCCAGTATAGCGACCTAGAGATTGACGACACGCCCAGGGTGGGAGGCGGCGGGTGCGATTCCGATCACAGCGCTGAGAGCCATGGGGAATTGAGTAGGTGTAAAACAAGGACAACGACCACTGCCGCCAACGCTCGACCACCAAACGAATGGTCGCTCCGTGAACGATGCCAATAGTACCAGCAGCCAACTGCGACCGCCCCCAGTTCAACAAACCACCAGCCGCCCGGCAAAGCGCGCCACAGACCGAAGCCAAGATGAGTTTCCGAACCGGGCCACAGTGCCAAGTCGGGCGGATGCATCACGAAATCGAGTACGAAATGCGAGAAACGGCGACAGCCATTGCGGCCGCAACGGTCCCACCGCGACGGAGGAAAGCCGCTCCGAACAGGACCGACCACACGACGGACATGACCAGCGAGTGAGACCAGTCGATATGATCGAGCGAGAATCCCGGAGAGATTCCAGGGGTCAGTGATGCTCGCCGGCCGGTTTGCCTTGAATACGCACTTTCCACTGGGTCCAGTTTCGGAAGTCAGTCTAGTGTCATGTCACGCGTGATATGTCGGTATGGTAAGATACGCTTCTCCTTACGAAAGGAGGAGCGTCATGCCACAGATCCGTTACAAGGTGACTTTGACTGGGGAAGAGCGGGACCGGTTACGGGAGATGACCACGCGAGGCAAGCACAGCAGCCAAAGCGTATTGAACGCCTTGATCCTGCTGGGTTGCGACGAAGGGCCGTTTCAGGGGCGCAAACTGACGACCGAAGCGATCGCCAACGTGCTGCCGGTGAGCTTGAAGAAGATCGAGCGAACCAAGCGCCGTTTCGTCGAGCAGGGTCTGGAGGTGGCGTTGGAAAAACAGCCACCCCGCCGCGAGTACAGGCGCAAGGCAGACGGAGACTTCGAGGCTCATTTGGTGGCGCTCTCTTGTAGCAAGCCACCGAAGGGGCAGGCGCGCTGGTCGCTACGCGTGCTGGCCGACAAGATGGTGGAGTTGGAATACGTGGATTCGGTGTCCTACGAAACCGTACGGCGGGTTCTAAAAAAAACGCCTTAAAACCCTGGAAGCGGCTGCGATGGGTCATCCCACCCGCCCATAATGGGTACTTTGTCGCCCACATGGAGCAGGTGCTCGAGATCTACAAGCGGCCCTACGATCCGATTCGCCCTTTGATCTGCATGGATGAAACACCCCGGCAACTGATTCGGGAGACGCGACTGCCGTGGCCGACTGCGCCCGGTCGAATAGCCCGCTACGACTACGAGTACGAACGCTGCGGGGTCTGCAACGTCTTCCTGGCGGTCGAACCGCTGGCCGCTCGACGACTCGTGCAGGTGACCGAACGCAAGACCAAGAGTGATTGGGCACGGTTCGTCGAGCGTATCGCCCGCCTTCACCCGGAGGCGGAGAAGATCACTTTGGTGATGGACAATCTCAATACGCATGGCCCCGGCGCACTCTACGAGACCTTCCCGCCGACGATTGCCAAGGCGCTGTGGGACCGTTTCGAGTTTGTTTACACACCGAAACACGGTTCCTGGCTGAACATGGCCGAAATCGAACTCAGCGTGCTGGCTCGCCAGTGTCTGAATCGACGCATCGACAACCTCGAGGAGATGCGGGCCGAGGTGGATTCCTGGCAGGACCAAAGAAACAACCTCGACGCCAAGATCGACTGGCAGTTCACATCCGAAAATGCGCGCATCAAACTGAAGCGTCTATACCCGACACTTAAAGAGTGACATGATACTAGGCTTTGCCTGTCCCTAGCCTCCCATTCGCGTTGTAAACGCAGTTCCCTTTGCTTGTACCGTGATCCGAGGCACAGATGTGTACCCAGGTTACATCCTACGATGTTTCTCGTTACAATCGAATGTAACGCGCTTCGTTTCAGTCAGTTGGATCTGTAACAAATCTCTCGAATATGCAAGAATGGATACGTGAAGGACATGCTATGGGATCACATCCAATCAATCTTGCCATTTGATTCTTGCTTGAGTTATCGGCGCTGCTGGTAATGAGTGTTTGGCGATCGAGCTGGCAGTTTTTGTCTTCGCTACCTGGGCACTTCATGCGCTAGGCGTTACAAAGTTAAGCTGGGCTCTGGGCATCGTGGTAGCCATCCACTACCTGGCCTCGTATGCCGCATTCTGTGGCCAGTAAGGCCGTAGACGACGTCGACGTGGGTCGAGCAAGAAACATCCGGGAGCGGCTTGAGGTGTACATCCTTGAACGGACAATAGACCGTCTTTGCGTCATGCCTGTAGTCATCTTCGAGGGCGGCGGGCTTGGCTGGAAACCTCAATAAGAAAAACGCCCAATTTGACAGAGTGCGAAGTGCCTAAGAGCTTCTCGAAAGCCACAGTCCAGGGAAAACGGCGAAACAGACTGAGCGGTTAGAGGACGCGATGCAATCTGATGCTCCGAAACCGATCAGAGAGCCATACCACACTCCGCCGGATCGGCGGCGCCCGCCATGGTGGATGTTCGGCGTAGCGGCTTCCTATGCAGCCCTGCTGGCTCTTATTCCGTACATCGTGATCTTGGGACCCGCTGACTTGCTCGGACTGAGTGCCAGCTTCCAGGATGGGAGGATGGTGTTGCGTTCTGTCACAGCGGCTACCCTGCCTGCCAAGGCCGGACTGCGTGCAGGCGATCAGGTAGTGGCCATCGACGGTCGTCCCATCCGCAGCACACAGGACTGGGTGGTAACAAACGCCAATCTGGAACTGGATAGGGCCCAGCACTGGGAGATCTTGCGCAACGAGGAGCTGATCGAACTCGAGATCAAACCCGAACGGGCCAATTGGAGAAACCGTCTGTCCGCCGGGTATATTTCTTATAGCGCTCTGGCTCTCTGCAGCTTTGCCGTGGGCCTCTTCATGGCCTTCCGCCGCCCGCACGATCCGGCCGCCAGGATTGGCGCTTGGTTCATCGGAACTGCCTCGATCGCTTTTGGATTACCCAACGGTTGGGCTGTTGTGTGGCGCCAGGTCCCCATGCTGCTCCAGATTCTATTCTGGATCCCGACGGTAAGCCGTTTCGTCCTTGAAGCTATCTTCCTCTCTCTTCTGATGGTTTTCCCGCGGCGACTTACCCGCGCCCACTGGCCTTGGATTCTGATCTGGCTTCCCGTGGTCGCAACACTTCCCTGGCGCATCTCCCAGTTCTCTGCGGCTATTTACAGCCCAGGCGAGGCCCTTGGTATTCCCACCTGGGTCTTCCAAGCCGCTTTCTTGCGGACGATGCTCTACCTGATTACGGGGATCGCTATCCTCCTGGTCACATACCGCCGATTCCTGGTAGCAGACGAGAAGCGCCGGGTTCGAGTCCTGCTGGCCGGCACCGCAATAAGTCTGGCCGCCGCGATCGGAATGGTTTGGTATACCCAACTTGTGGGGTTTGGACTGAGTAGCAGCTTATTGTGGATTATGTTCGTCCACCCACTGACCCTCGCCGCCCCACTAGCTTTCGCCTATGCGATCATCCGCCACCGTGTCTTTGATATCCGGGTGATCATCCGCCAGGGCTTGCAGTACGCTTTGGCCCGAGGAGCGGTGCTCGGCCTGGTTCCAGCAATGGGAGCCATTCTTGTTTTAGACCTTGCTTTGAACAGCCGGCAGCCTCTGGCAGACATTCTGCAAAGTCGTGGCTGGGTGTACCTTGCGATCAGCGCTGTGGCTATCGCTCTTTATTGGCAAAGGAAACAATGGCTAGAGGCTATTGATAGGCGCTTCTTCCGCGAGCAATATGATGCACAACGACTGCTTCGAGACGTCGTCCAGGAGATCCGCACGGCGCGCAGTGTCGAATGCGTCTCGCGGCGTGTCACCTCCCATATAGAGGCTGCCCTGCATCCCGAGTTCGTTTCCTTGCTGGTGCGCGAGCCAGACGAAGCTGTGTTTCGCCCGCTGGCTTCGTCGCCTTCAGAAGAGCCGCCTCTTTCAATCCCCGCTGACAGCAAGCTGGTCGGACTAGCGGGCATGCTAGGTAAGCCACTCGAGGTCTTGCTCGGTGATTCAGACTGGCTTGTCCAGCGGCTGCCCTGGGAAGAGATAGACCTAGTACGCCGGGCACGCATTGACCTGCTGATTCCCATCACCAGCAATCCCGAAGGTAAGCAGGCCTTGCTGGTGCTTGGTATCAGGCGATCCGAAGAGCCCTATCCGCGCAAAGACCAGGAGTTGCTGGAGGCTATAGCCGCTAGTTTGGCCTTGCTTCTGGAACAACCAGATGTCGCTACACCTCCAGGCGGAATCGAGCCAGTGAGTCAGGAGAGGACGAGAGGATTGGCATACGAGTCGATGGCCGGCAAGATCTTCACTCACTACAAAGTCCTTCGTCAACTCGGCCAAGGAGGGATGGGCGAAGTCTACCTCGCAGAAGATACCAGCCTCGGACGCAGGGTCGCCCTGAAGTTTCTGCTTGAACATTTGCATGAGGACGAACTTGTCCGCAGGCGATTCCTGCGCGAAGCCAAATCTGCCGCTGCCCTGGATCACCCCTTTATCTGCAAGATTTACGAAACCGGCCAGACCGACCTCGGGCACGCCTTTATTGCAATGGAGTATGTCGAAGGGCAAACCTTGGGGGAGAAGCTGGCAGAGGGGCCTCTTTTGTTAGAGCAATCCCTTCACATAGCCGCTCAAGTCACAAACGCTCTAGAGATCGCACACAAGAAGGGCATCGTTCACCGCGATCTGAAACCGGCCAACATCATGCTCACCGAACAAGGCCATGCCAAGGTAATGGACTTCGGTCTGGCCAAGCGTCTTGCGGCAAATGGCTCAAGCGGGCAAGATCTGACCTCCGGCTTGACCCGGGAAGGGACCACGATCGGGACACCGGCTTATATGTCTCCCGAGCAAATCAAGGCTCAGCCAGTAGATCCCCGCTCTGATATATTCTCCTTCGGGATTGTCCTCTACGAAATGCTGACCGGTGTCCACCCGTTCCGCCGTGCCCAAGCAGCGGAGACGATGGGCGCCATCCTTTACGACGAGCCACCGCCTCTGTCAGAATACCTTCCCCACTCCGCCTCCCTGCTACAGGAGACTATAGCCACAATGCTGACCAAGGATCCGAGCCGACGATGCGCAACCGCAAGTGAGCTAGCGGAACATCTACATCGGATTCAAAAAGGCGCCTGATGCGATCCCCTCAGCCGAGGCACCCTCTGGCACCTCGAGCTTGTCTCCGACGACGGTTCCCGGGATGACTTTCATGTGAGAATTATACCAGACGGAAAGCCTCCTGGAATCTCCTAGTTTCGCCCAACACACATTTACATTGAATCGGATGTACCCCATGGACCGCAGTCTGGGGGACTGAGATAGCACTTCTTCCACTATGTGTTAGGTAGAACAGACCCATCTATCCTTCGGATTAACATATAAACCATCCTCGCGACGTTGCCCTTCCAGACCCAACGATCTAGTATTTGCTAGATAGACCTCTCTGCCGTTCTGGAGGCTCTGTTGATAGGCCAAAACATCTCCCACTACAGGATCACCTCTAAGCTCGGCGAAGGCGGTATGGGAGAGGTCTATCGAGCCACTGATACGAAGCTCAACCGTGATGTGGCCCTGAAAGTCTTGCCTGAAGCCTTTGCCTCTGATCGGGAACGCATGGCCCGTTTCTCCCGTGAAGCCCAGGTGCTGGCGTCGCTGAATCATCCCAATATCGCCTCCATCTACGGTCTCGAAGATTCTGACAACAAGCACGCCCTGGTTCTGGAGCTGGTCGAAGGGGAAACACTGGCAGAGCGGATCAGTAGAGGAGCCATCCCTCTAGAGGAAAGCCTGAAGATCGTTCTTCAGATAGTCGAGGGTCTGGAGGCTGCGCATGAGAGTGGGGTGATCCACCGGGACCTGAAACCTGCCAATGTGAAGATCACGCCCGAAGGAAAGGTCAAGGTCCTGGACTTTGGCCTGGCGAAGGCTTTGGAAGAGAAAGTTGTAGAGGCGGACGTCAGTCAATCACCGACCATCAGCCATCTGGCCACCGCGGCCGGGATGATCATGGGAACGGCAGGCTACATGAGCCCAGAACAGGCTCGTGGGAAGCCGGTGGACAAGCGCACCGACATATGGGCCTTCGGAGCCGTGCTCTATGAAGTGCTGACGGGCAAGCAGACCTTTCAAGGAGAGGATGCTTCGGACACGCTGGCGGCTGTGCTGCGCTCCGACATGGATTGGGGAAAAGTCGAAAAAGTAGCACCTCCTCCGATACTGAGGCTCATACGTCGGTGTTTGGACCGGGATCAGCAGAACCGGCTTCGTGACATCGGTGAAGCAAGGGTCACAATCCAGGAGTATTTGGCGGACCCTTCGGCCTACGAGATGGGTCGAGCCGTTGCTGCTTCGCCTTCTGTCAGCAGGCGGCAGCTGGTTTCGTTGCTTCTTGCCTGTGCCATGGCAGGTGTGATCATCGCCCTGATTGCTGTTTGGATTCTGAGTCCTCGACCAGTGCCAAAGATCCTGACGCGCATGGCATTGGTGTTGCCATCGGACCAACAATTGAGTTCTGGTGGTCGTCATCAGGTGGCCCTCTCGCCCGAGGGAACACACCTGGTCTACGTCGCCAACAAGCAACTCTACCTGCGGGCCATAGACCAATTGGAAGCCACACCCATCCCCGGCACTACAGAAGGAGGAGGTAGAAGTCCCTTTTTCTCTCCCGACGGGCAATCGGTGGGGTTTTATGCAGGTGGTGAACTGAAGAAAGTCTCCATCGCGGGTGGGGCACCGGCAACGCTGTGCGAAGCGGGAAATCCCTACGGTGCTAGTTGGGGAGTCGATGACAGGATTGTCTTTGGACAGGGTAGCGATGGCATCTTTGGGGTTCCCGCCGCGGGTGGGACAAAAGAACTTCTGATCCGCGTCGACCCCGGCCGTGAATGGGCTCATGGACCGCAGATCCTTCCCGGCGGCCACTCAGTGCTTTTCACTCTCGGCGGACCGTTCTCCTGGGATGATTCGCAGATCGTGGTGCAGTCACTGGAGACCGGTGAGCGGAAAGTGCTCGTCGATGGGGGCACGGATGCTCGCTACGCGAGTACCGGACATCTGGTTTATGTGCGCGCAGGGACGCTCCTGGCGGTGCCCTTCGATCTGGGAAGTCTCGAAGCTAATGGCGACCCGATTCCTATTCTGGAGGGTGTTTCACAGTCTGAGCTCACGGGTGCTGCTCAGTATAGCTTTTCGGATCGCGGATCCTTGTTTTATGTACCGGACTTGTCCCCCGAACGTCGATTGGTCTGGGTAGATCGCAATGGGGTGGAAGAACCCATAGAGGCAGCTGCCCGACCCTATGAGCAGCCACGGCTGTCTCCGGATGGTCGGCTGCTGGCGCTGGAGATCGAGGGGGACATTTGGGCTTTTGACCTGGTTCGTGAGGCAACGACACGAATCACTTTTGACGGGGGCAGCAGACCAGTCTGGACACCGGACGGAAAGCAAATTGTGTTCACGCATTCCAGTGGTCTATTCAGGATCGCAGCCGACGGAAGCAGCGGAGTTGAGCAGGTGCTTGAAGGTGGATTGCATCACAGCAACGCCCTTTCTCCCGATGGCCAGACCCTACTGCTTCACGCCCACAACCCGAAAAGTGAAGACGCCCTGACGGTGAAGCTCGACGGTCGAAGCGAACCCAAACCGTGGCTGGCCACCATCTTTTCGGATATCGGGACGGATTTCTCTCCGGATGGAAAATGGATCGTTTACCAGTCAGATGAATCAGGGCCGGCTGAAATCTACGTTCGCCCCTTTCCAGCTCCGGGTAAGAAGATCAATATCTCAACGAACGGTGGGACCCAGCCGCTCTGGAAAGCAAACGGAGAGATCTTCTACAGGCAGGAGAATCAAGTGATAGCCGTACAGGTCCAGACAGAGCCGGAGCTGATGGTGGGTCATCCCCAGCACCTCTTTGAGGGACAATACATCTTCGGCGGCGCGGGGCCTTTCGCTTCCTATGACGTGACCCCCGACGGCCAGCGGTTTGTGATGATCAGGGGAGGCAGGGCTACAGGAGAAGCCCGCCAGGAAATCATCGTCGTCCAAAACTGGTTCGAAGAGCTCAAGCGGCTGGCGCCGACAGGGGAGTGACTGGACCTCCGTATGCCAGGGAGAATCGTTCCATCTATCCTTCGGATTAATATATAGAACTGGCCAGGTGACATTGCCTTGAACCGCCGAAAGTTCTAGGATTTGGAAAAGTTCTCGGTCGAATCGCGTTACTTAATTTTGCATTTTCAATTGCCTCGAGTCACGCCAACGTAACGATACCGTCCGTTTCGTCGCGCTTCCATCGTAGCGAGAGCTGACCGATGATCGTGTACAATTGGCCCGACGACTGAACGTCCTGCATCGATCGCCCGTTTCTTCACGAGGGTCTTCACAATGTTCCGTTTTTGCCTTCTGGCGATGACTGCCCTCTTGCTCTTCGATCCTCTGGCCTCCGCTCAGGACGACCGTAAGTTCAACGAGGACAAGTTCTCTGGTTATGGTTTGAAGGCTCCGCTTGGACTTTTCAAAGACGTGAACGATTCCACGGTCGGCGAGGCCATCCTGATAGGTGGGACCGAGTTGTTTATCGACGACCACTTCGTCGAGTCACTCCAGGGAGCTCGGCGACAGCTTAACCAGCCGATCAAACACAAGCAGAATCCGGTCTTGGTCAAGACGGCGCCATGGGAGGAGGGCGCGCCCGGCTATGGCACCGTGCACTACGACGCCAAATCAAAGCTGTTCAAGATGTGGTATCAAGGTTGGAAAAAGACGGACGGCACGTCTACCGGCCTTCTGTATTACGCCACCTCCAAGGACGGCATCCACTGGGACAAGCCGGCCCTCGACAAGGAGACCGGGGCCAACATCGTCCAACACCCGCCGATCCAGGGCTTCCAGTGTCCGGGCATCTTCCTGGACCCAAGGGAGCGTGACCCGCAGCGACGTTACAAGATGCTCTTTAGCTGCAACCCCGACGGAACGAGTTCTACCTGGATGACGAGTGCTGCGTTTTCGCCCGACGGCATCCACTGGACGCCGTCAAAAGAGACGCCGCTGATCCCGTTCAGCGACACTCAGATCTGCCCCTTCTGGGATGCCCGCAGCCAGCGGTACGTTGCCTTCCTGCGATTCGGGCCGCCCAACACGCGACTGATCAGCCGGACCGAAAGCGAGGACTTTCTGCACTGGTCGCCGAAGGTCACCGTTCTGCGCAGAACCAGAATGGACTCCCTCCAACAGACCCAGTTCTACCAAATGGAACCGCTTCCGTACGGCAATGTTTACTTTGGCATCATCGGTGCCTATCACAACGAATCGCTCAAGCCGATCCCGGCCGACAAGCCGTGGACCGATCGCCAGGATTTGCAACTAGCCTTCAGCCGTGATGGCGTCGTCTGGAAGCGAGTCGGCGGCGCGGGGGCAATGAGCCACGCCGAAACGAACGCCGACCGTGACTGGAGCGAGTGGACTAGCGAGGCAACATTCCTGTCATACGGAAAGAGAGACGAGGACTGGGACTGGGGATACATGACGCCCTACTACACACCCGAACCGATCATCATCGACGACCGTATCTATTTCTTCTATGCCGGCAGCAACGCCAAACATTGGTGGACCTGGACGGGAGATCCTCCGAAGTTAGACCCCAACGCCAGGCCGCCCAAGAAGGGAGTCGGGCTCGCCACGCTGCGCCGCGACGGTTTCGTCTCGATCAACGCCGGGCAGGAGGGTGGCACGATGACGACGCGAAGGTTCGTCTTCCTTGGCGATACGCTTGTCCTCAACGCGGACGCCTCCCAAGGATCCATCTCTGTCGAGGCACTCGATATCAACGGCAAACCGATCGAGGGCTTTGGCCTCGACAGGTCGGTCCCACTGACCACCGACAACATCCGCCATACGCTGGCGTGGAAGGGGCACGAAGACCTGCACCAACTGCAGGGCCGGCCGATCCGGTTGCGCTTTCATCTGAAGCGAGCCCGTGTCTTTTCGCTGACACCTCGGACACGACATCATCACCACGTTCGCGCCTACGACTGAGCCAATGTCTCATGACGCCGCTTGGTCGAATGACGACGCCAGGCCCACGGCTAGGTCCACCTGGATTTCCTTCTCGTGATGGGAGAGGTGTTGCTAAAGAGCCCTCTGGCGTCCCGGATTCCCGAACTCACTAATGACATGCCAGCGGAGGCGGCCTCATTTCGAGTATCCTGTAGCCCGAAGGAGGAGAACGCCGATGAAAGGAAAGTGGAGCAACCGGCAGCCCTTGGTCCCCTTGGTCGTGACGGTGTTACTTCTGTCGGTTCTTGGATGTGAGAGGCAGGTGGAAGAGGCCGCCATCCCCGGTCCCGAGCAAGCGCCTTTGTGGGTGGGCGGCAAAGACGGCTACCACACCTACCGCATCCCAGCCTTGCTGACCACCGAGCGGGGCAGCCTGCTCGCCTTCTGCGAGGGACGCAGGAACAATTCCCGCGACCACGGCGACATCGACCTGCTGGTCAAACGCAGCACCGACGGCGGCAAGACGTGGTCCGCGCATCAGATCGTCTACGAAGAGGGCGGGGAGGAAGAGATCACCATCGGCAACCCCAGCCCCGTGGTCGACCAGGATACGGGCACGATCTGGATGCCCTTCTGCCGCGACAACAAAGAGGTGCTCATCACCAAGAGCACCGACGACGGACTCACCTGGTCCGAGCCGGTCAACATCTCGAAGGACGTTGTCAAGCCAGGCTGGGTGTGGGTGGCCACCGGCCCGGGCGTCAGTATCCAGCTCGCGCGCGGACCGCACAAAGGGCGCCTGGTCATTCCCTGTGACCACGGAGTCATGGTCGGAGAGCAACGGATCATGCACTCACACGTCTTCTACAGCGATGATCACGGCGAGACGTGGCAGCTCGGCGGCCTCCTTCCCGAGCATACCGACGAGGCCCAAGTCGTCGAGCTGAGCGATGGCGACCTGCTGCTCAACATGCGCAGCTACTGGGGCCGCGTCGCGAAGCGCGCCGACCGCGACGGTATGCGCGCCCTCGCCCGCAGCTCCGACGGCGGCGGCGCTTGGGGTGAGCTGGCGTTCCACGAAACCCTAATCGAACCCGTCTGCCAAGGCAGCTTCCTGCGCTACACGGACGCCGAGTCGGGCGGGAAAAATCGTCTGCTGTTTTCCAACCCGGCGAGCAAGACGGACCGCGTGAAGCTGACCGTACGGCTCAGCTACGACGAGGGGAAATCGTGGCCGGTCTCGAAACTCCTGTATGAAGGTAAGTCCGCCTATTCTTCCCTGGCCGTGCTCCCCGACAGGATGATCGCCTGCCTTTACGAGCGCGGCGAGGGGCGCTACAGCGAGAACCTCTACTTCGCCCGTTTCACACTCGACTGGCTTACCGACGGCGCCGACTCCTCACCGTAACGAGGGCAAAAACTTAAGAACAAGGGGGTGGACGGATCGGATATTGAGCTATCCGTCCCTTGTGGGAGAGACATGAATATGCCTGCGCTGGGTCAGTCCGCATTCAAGTTGCTGATTCATCAAATCTTAACGTCCTAGACAGAGACAGAGACACCAGTCAGATAGGGGCCAGATACAAGGGAGTTGCCTCAAAATGCGCTGGCACTAAGGAGCAGAATGGGGCTGAAGCGGCAGGAGATTTTTGTTTACCTTTGTCGGCGAACTGTACCGGCGCCTCTAGTTTTGAAGTTCCAGGAGGTCCCAGGTGACCGGCGCTCCTGCTGTCGAGATCATCCAATTGCTGCAGGCCTGGGGGAAGGGGCGATGAGGCCGCATCCCCGGTCGGCTCACCAAAACCTGCATCGTAGGCAGCCTTCTCAAGTCGGCCCCCCAGCGCTGACGGAATCGCTTCGTATAGGGAGATCTCCTATCGGAGCCAGATTGAACACGGCCAGCGCCAGGAACAAGCCCGCCATGCTCGATGCAAAGAACGGAAAAGCCACCTGGATCGTGGTAGGAAGACTTGCTCGGGGCGGTCCACTGCCTCCCAGCGCGAGATGGATAAGGGCTCCGGTCATGAAGACAAAGAGAACGGTTCTGGCCACCTTCAAGAATCCCAGTCTGCTACCGAACCTGCGCTCGCCTCGACGCAACTGTATCCAGGCGTGCCGGGAATAGACCAGCGAGCTTGCCAAAACAACCGCTCCCAGCGTCATCAAGAGGATGGCCCAATTGTCGGGAATCAGGGTCCAGGACTGGACCGCGGGCGGTGGAGCCTTCTTTCCACGCAGATAGGTAAACACAGCCTCGGCAATTTCCTCGGCCCGGTGCAGACCGGCATTGATCAGCACTACCGCTCCGAAGTGGAGGTCGGGAGCCAGGATGATGGCGCTGTTGGCACCCCAGATGTTGCCCCCATGGCGAAGCACAGATGTGTCCTCGGCTCTGATCTCCCATCCCATGTTGTAACCAGTCGTTTCCTGGGAGAGCCTGGTCGAGGCGATGAGCCGCGCAAACGGGTGGTCGCCATCGAGCAGGGCGATCATGTACTGAGACAGATCCCAAACGCTGGCCTTCACGGCCGAGGAGCCAAGCCAACCCCGGTAGCGTGAAGGACTCACGCGGACCTTACCCCAGCGCAGCTCATGCAGGGTGGCCAGACCACGGCTACGTGCCTTCTCCAGATCCAGCGTGGCTCTCATCATCCCCAGAGGCTGGAAGATTCGCTCCCGCATGAACAGAGGAAAAGGTGTTCCGCTAACCGATTCGACGACAGCGGCCAGCAGAACGTAGTTGCTGTTGGTATACACGAAGTGACTACCCGGCCTCCGATCGAGCCGGGCTTCTTGAAGTCGACGGACGGCTCCTCTCAGGTCCAGGTCACCGGGCATGCCGCAGCAAGGCAGGAGCCGGTCGGCCTGGCGGGTGAGGCCGCTTCGGTGGGCGAGGAGACCCCGGATCGTCATTGTGGCAAAAAGCGGGCTCGTCGCCTCCAGGTCGGGGAGGTAGCGACTCAGGGGGGATGCTAGCTCGATCCTTCCCTCTGCTTGAAGCAGGAGAACGGCCAAGGCCGTCAAGGACTTGCTTAGCGAAGCAAGCTCCACAGGAGTGTCGACGGTCATGGTCTTTGCAGTGGAGAGGTCCCGGACACCAAATCCCTGAGAATAGAAGACCTGACCCGAATGCACGATCGACAATGCCAGTCCTGGGATCTGATTGAGTTCCATCTCCTCCCGGATGTGCCTCTCAATCAGGCCAATCCCCTGCCTAGGAAGTGCTGTCACAGAAGTCGATAACGCCTGCAGCAGCGGGAGCGCCAATGTGTGCCTTTTCAGGAAGGGCCGAGGTCCGAACATCAGGCTTGCCAAAAACTCGGGATGCAGGAGACTCTGTAGCAGTGGGAGACAACACTGCCAGGACCTACGGGAGGCCTTTTCACGTTCCATATCCTGACTATCATGGCTGCTACGTTTAACAGGCTGATTACTGGTTGAGTCCTTACCCTCGGTCGACCGGAGTTCAGCTTCAACCTAAGGGTAAGGCTTAGCCCCAGTCAACATCGAATTGGGTGAGAAGTTCGGTGGGAGACAGCCTAGAGATGTGATAGATGTGATAAGAAAAGCTCTAAGAACGAATGACTGAAGTGGCTCGAACAATACTCTTTCGACACCTTGTTCGGGATCGCACTCCAACGGTCACCGACAGGGGAGTTTCACCCACCGTATGGTAGCTGAGAATGGAGCCGTCCATTCTTGCGGTTAACATATACGGCCACGGCTCGGTGAGGAACTGGCGGAAAGTCTTTTATCCGTAGGGATTCTGAGTGGCTTGCCCGATCCGAATCCAACCTTGGAAGCCACGCGAACTTCGTTCCCAACTGCTTGAAAGAACTGAATCGGCTGGTGCCGACGGGGGAATGAAGCCAGATGTTGGGTAGAATGGTCCCGAAACTCTTTAAGTAGGCACTTCGTGCCGACGGCCAAGGCCGTAAAAGGCTGTTTCGGGACACCCCGGCTGTGACGAAAGGGCGGTCTCAGAGAACAGCTCACTTGATTGAAATTCCGAGACTGTTAAGGCTTAAATATATGACCGGGACGGGCTGAGACAGCGTCCATGACCGGGACGGGCTGAGACAGCGTCCGATTTGATCCAAATCGACCGGCCGCTTTCGCACCTAAAAGCGGACATTCAGGTCTTCCACGGAAACGTCGAACGAACGACCGCTTTCGCCTGAGGCTGTGTGAAAAGTCATTCATGATTTCGGATTTTAAATTTTGACTTCGTAGGATCGCGTGCAAGCCACGATCTCCGTCGTAGGAAGGGTAAAGAGACCCCTAAATCAAAGAGGTTTTGGACTTTTCACACACCCTCACCTAAAAGCGGTCATTCAGATTCTCCCCGGAAACGTCGAATGAACGACCGCAAACGGCTAGGAGCCGACGTTCTATTTTGCGCGCTTCGAAAGGAGCCGTCAGTTTCAAGGTAGGGGGTCATACGTCCAAGTGCTTGGAGCCCGCGGGTATCGTAGCCGTCGTTGAAGCTCAAACTTTCCGTCTGAGATTGCCGTTCCAGACCTAACGATCTAGTATTCGGTAGATAGATTTCTCTGCCGTTCTGGAGGCCCGTTTTGATAGGCCAGACCATCTCCCATTACAAGACTTTCGAAAAGCTCGGCGAAGGCGTGAGCGGAATCATCATGACTGGAAGTTTTCACGTCAGGTTGATTGCGCTGATCATCCTGCTGGCGGCCTCACTCGGTCTCACGGCCCAAGCAGATCTCAGGGACCATTACCGGGAGCGTCCAGGATTCCTCCGGAGCCGTCGTTCCAGGAGCTGGTGTGACTGCCAGAAATACGACGGGAGTGAACACGCTCGCGAACGACGAGGGACTCTATCAAATCCCGAACTTGCCTCCCGGAACCTACAATTTGCAGGTATCGCTACCAGGCTTCAAGACCGGCTTGATCAATGGAATTAAGGTTCGAGTGGCTGCTGTCGTCCGGCGAGACGTGGTCCTGGAGGTGGGTGGGATTGCAGAACAGGTGACGGTGCGAGCCAGCAGGAATATTGTGGGGTCGAGATCGGCGAGGGGGGCTGCTGAGAGAGCCAAGGATGGGCGGTAGACTCCCGGTGCCAGGAGGAACGCTTCTTCGCTGTTGGGTTGCCAGTGTGGCCCGAAAGTTCAGGGAATCCTAGACCGGTAATCTGCCAACCCCTGCGCGGCTTCGAAAGGGGATTTCTGCAGCGCAGGCTCCTAGGTACTGCCTTGGAGATGGCTTGCTGCGGTGGGCACCGCCGAGTCGAGTTCTCTCTCGCTTGCCACTCAAGGTCGCAGATCAGACCAAGACGTACCGTCTACCGGCAGAAGTTGGGATTCTTGTGAGGGGGAGGTCCAGGACTCACTTTGCAGAGGCTTCGGGCTTGCAAGATCAGAGGCTGAGAACGCCACCGATCGGTTCTTGCCGGCGCTCTTGGCCTGATAGAGGGCTTTGTCGGCAGCTCGCAGGATTTCTGCAATACCGTCGAATGGCTCCTCTGGCGATTGGGTGGCGTATCCCAGCGAAACAGTGACGTGAACAGATTTGACCAGGGCAATTCCGCGAGTTTCAGTCGCGACAGCCTCGCGAATTCGTTCACTGATCACGCCGGCACCGGATTTGTCGGTATTGGGGAGAAGGAGTACCAGCTCTTCTCCGCCGAAGCGAGTCAGGGTGTCCATCTTGCGGATTTGCTCCGAAACCGTCTTGGCCACTCCTGCCAAGACTTGGTCTCCCGCCTGATGGCCGCACTTGTCGTTGATCTCTTTGAAGTTGTCGATATCAAGAAACACGAGGCTCATGGGGATGCCTCGTTCCTTCGCCCACTCGAACTCCTTTCCCAGGATCCTGTCCAGGTGGGCTCGATTATAGAGACCTGTCAGCGCGTCACGCTCTGCCAGCTCCTTTAGTTGCTGGTTCCTACTGGCTAATCCCTCAGCTTTGACGCTGGCCTGGTAAGCGTCTCGAACGGTCTCCATACTCAAGACCGCCAAGGCTTGATTTGCCTGGTCCAGGATGCTTTTGGTGGACTCTGGGCTACCCAGGCTGACCTCGAAAATACTGGAGACCTCTTCTTGTGTCTCGGCAATTCTCTCTAGAATGGATTGGAGATCCTCTCCGCTCATGCGAGTGGACTCAGAGACAGCAGCCTTGGCTCGATTGGTTGCGCCGGCGGTGTCCCCGCCGACCCAGATATCGGCAAGCAGGCCGGAGAGAGCCACGAACTTGACGAAGGAGAGCGAGTCTTCAGGGACCGCGGACGGGTCCGGATCATGGCTAAAGCGCAGAGCCAGCTGGTAGATCTCAGGAAGGTGCCACTGCCGGGCCAGCCAGCTGCTCACTTCTCCGTGATCACATTCAAGCTCCTCCTGTTCGAGCTGGAGCAACGTTTCGTGACGGCCCTGAGATTCCTCAACGAGATTCGCGTACATTTCCGGAAAGGCCTCTCGCAGAGCCAGCATCCCCACGTCCTGCAACAAGCTGACAAGAAACAGTTCCTCTTTCTGCGGCATTTGTGCCCAGTCGCCCAGGGCACGTGAGGCGATTCCGGATATGAGGGAGCGACGCCAGTAGTTCGGTAGCTCCCGTCCTTCAGAGGCATCCCGCCGCAAGCCTTGGACCAGTGAAAAGCTCAGGGCAAGCGTGCGGACTGAGTTTGCCCCCAGGAGCGACAGTGCGTGGCTGAGGGTATGAACCTCGCGCCGAAGTCCGTAGAAAGGCGAGTTCACTAGTTTAAGTAGGCACTTCGTGCCGACGGCCAAGGCCGTAAAAGGCTGTTTCGGGACACCCCGGCTGTGACGAAAGGGCGGTCTCAGAGAACAGCTCACTTGATTGAAATTCCGAGACTGTTAAGCACGTGAAGGGCGAGAGCCGGATCTTGGCTGATGACCTCCGTCATTTTGATAAGGTCTGGGTCCGCGCTTTCACAGAGTTGGAGGATCTGAAGCGCTGCCCCCGGGAGACTGGGTAGCATCTGGCAATTCTTCAATCGCTCCTGCACCAGTGGATTCATCGAATTTTGCCCTTCGACCTGTTTCTTCAACCTAGAAAAGACTACTCCATTCAAGTCCTTTATCGGCAGGCTGCGCCCCTCGGATGAGGCCAATTGTGTCGCCCTCAGACCCAGCAGTTTGGTCAAAGGCTCCAGGCAAGAAAGCAAACCCTTGGCCCCTGACATCGGTAGGTAACAAGAAGTCTGACAGCTGGCGACTCTGTCAAATTAGAGGGACGGTTTCAGGAGGGTTTGTTAGACACCCTGTATCTTGGGGCAGGGGAGTAGCAAACAGATCGCGCTGAACGGCAAGGTGCGTAGCTTAAGAGGCGGCGCTGGTCAGGAACCAAGAATCAGGGCAAGGACATTCCGCACGATTGGATCGTGCCGGCGGGTTTCTTGTTAGGTTCCTGGCCCGGTGAGAGTTTCCAAGCCAGTGCCGAGAAAGCTGTTCGTCATGACTTGGGACGAATCTTGGTCCCCGTTTACGTCTCCGAAGGCACTTTTAAAGCCGGAACGGAAGAGGAGTTCGTAAGCATAGAGCTCCCGATACTGGGTGAAAATCCCCATTAATGAGAGGCGGAGACGGGGACCTCTGGCGGCGATGTTGCCACCTCCCGAGCCGCCGGCACGACGAGTTCAGCTTCAAGGTCGCGTAGGGACGCCACCTAACTGCTGAAGGAGTGGGCTAAGCCAAACCCCAGGAAGAGAGGTCGTGTGAGGAAAGGGGACTTCGGCTTAGCCCTTTGGCCCAGAGCGAGTGGGATCAGTCTACTGGAAGAGGGACAAGACTCCCTGAGGGACGGCATTGGCTTGAGCCATGGCCGCCACCCCCACTTGAGACAGAATCTGGTATTTCGTCAGGTTCGCAATCTCCGCAGCGAAGTCGGCGTCCCGAATCTGCGATTCGGCTGCGGTCAGGTTCTGTACCTGAGCTTGCATGACCGACACGGCGTTTTCCAGACGGTTCATAGAAGCGCCCAACCGTCCTCGGGTGGAGGCGACGCTGTCGATGGCGCCCTCTATCTGGCTCAGCATGGAAGTCGCTGTGTTGCTACTGTTGATGGTTACCGCGATGCTCGACCCACTTCCGGTCACCCCGTCGGTAATCGACAGATCGCTGATACTCAGCGCGCTCGTGGTGATCCCAATCTCGGCATTGGACACGATGAGGTTCTGGGTGTCTCCCACAAAGAAGCTGATACTGGAGACGCCTCGGTGCCAGACCTCAATGGCGACGGACACCTCTAAATTTGACGTGATGAGACAGCTGTACGATGAAGTGGAGCGAACAAACGACCGGCCACTGACGCCCACATGTTAGACGCCAAGGGTGTCGATACCAGCGTAATGTCGGGAGTTATGCAAGGTTTAGATCCGGCATTTTGAAAGCTCTCGCTGAAGACGGCGCTTCTTCAAATTTGGTCTTTTTCGCCCGCTTGCCGCTCGGGACCCGGTTACGCTTTGTGACCAGGGAAGGATTTCTATGAACTCTTCACGAGGTTAGGGGGCATTGGATTCCTCTCAAGGCGATCCACGATCAGACGTAGGGATTGCAGCGGTTGTACTCGTCCCTGTTTCAGAACGTCGGGGAAGAACACACCCCAGCGTCGTCCACTGCGGCGACGCGCCAGACCCGCCAGCCTCGCGATGTGGTTATCGAGCCGCAACTCCACGTCGAGCAGTGCCCCCACCTCGAAGTGGGGAGCGCTGCCCTTTGGGAACTCGATCATCATTCCCGTCCCGCTGATGTCCACGACGCGCACGACCCAGGCGTTGTCATCTTGGGTCCTCACTTCAGCACGCAGTCCACACTTGTCGTCCACAGGGACACGCCAAGCCATGCGACGGTCCCCGCTGGCTACGTCGGAAACGCGTTGCAGACGCAGTTGGAGGGTGGGTTGTTGCCCGTTGTAATCCTTGAGGGAGGCGAGGAAGACGCTGGCCTTATCCCCGTGATTAAAGACCACACAACAGGCGGACAGCGGTTGGAGGAGCCCCAGCTCGAGGTCAACAATTAGGTCGAAGACTACATCCAGTTTCGAGGCAGCAGCAAAGCGTCCTTCGATAATCAGAGGGGGGATAATGATCCGGACGGGGGTTTTGAGCAGACAGCAATCCTCCAGCATCTCGGAGGGATTAAGTTTCTGGACCCTCATGGCTTTTCGTATCGGTATGGAAGCAGCGGCGCATTAGTAGGACCGGTGCTAACACACTGCTTCCCCCTCTGAAAGACCCCCCCCATGTATGTCCCTACGGAGAGGTCCCTCGCGTCAAAATGTTGTCGCCGGGAAATCTATTGGATGAGGCGACTCGGGTTAGAATGTCTGTAAGCTATTGATAAATATAGAACCGTGGTTGGCATGAAACTTGCAACAAGAGGGTCTAAGCAGGGTCACGAAGCCCTCAGCACTGGACAAGGATGGGGTCGTGAGGTCAGATCAACCTTTTACGCGGTTCACAAACGCCCTGCAGATTTGTCCGGCCTGCGGAACTAAGGTTCTGCCGACTCAAGAGGGTTGGTGCCCGGCGTGCCGCCATCCTTTTCAATCGCTGCCACAAAGCGATGAGGAGACCACAGAAACCAAGCGAACGAGTGTCTACGATTCAAGGAACACCGAATCGCTTGCGCGAAGCGGCGAGTCGACAAAAAGAACGAAATCAGGCGCTGTTTATGACTCAGAGGCCCCGAAACCTTTTGGAGTAACGTTAGCAGCAGGAATGATAATCCTCTTGATTCTTTCTTCACTCGTTGTTCGTGAATCTCAACGCTAGGAGGCCTGCTCACCGGCAAGGGCGGCCACCGAGAGATCATCGTGTGGGACGCGACGACGGCACGGCTCCTACCCCGTTACCCGGCCGGTTGCCGTCGAGGTCCGGTCTTTGTGACCGCTGGTTTGCCCAACGTCGTTCCGTGAAGCATCGGGAGGGCAATGGACACTTCACCAGCTTCGCCACAGTGCGCTGACCCATCTCGGCGAGGACGGCGTCTCGGTGCCCCTGCTGATGCGCGACGCTAGAGCTGTTTCCACAGAAAAGACATGATCCCGGAAAAACACCAGGATTTCGTTCCATTGCTACTCGGACCCCATTTCCCAGAAGATAAAGGAGATATTGTAAGTAGCCGATTAAGACGCAGAGCACCGCAGCTCACCGAGGTTCTCGAGAAGGGACCCGAGCCTCTGGTTGAGCCAAGAGGAACACTTTGCAGTCTGTGTTTAAGAAGGAGTTCAGAATCAGAAAGAGGTCGACATGGATGTAAATCTCGATGAAATGACAGAGGAGATCAACGAAAGAATCGCGAAGCTGGAATCAAAGAAGATTCGTATCCGGGAACGGCTCAAAGCCATTGAGACCAAGTCGGAGGCCTTGACGAGTCGTTGGGAGGAACAGCTCGAAGCTATCAAGGCGGTGAAGCTTGCGGCAACTGGCTTGGAGAATCGAAAGGGGGGGGCCAGGACGTCTCCAGTTGAGGTGTCCCAGGACGCGGAAATATCGAGGGTCAATGAAGGCCCCGATCTAAAGGAGTTTCCGCAGAGCTTGAATGTGCAATCCGGCACAAGGGCGTTGCAAGAGGCATACGGAAGCGATTCACTCGGTTCTTTAAAAGAGCAACTACTAGCTGCTGCTGAGAGGCCTGCGGCGGACCCACTGCCCAGCCTGGATGAGGATGAGGACGTAGATTTGATAATCTGAAATCTTCAGAGGGAAGCATTGCTATCTCGCTTGCGGTCTCGCGCGGCGAGCAGCCTGAGAAAGACACGCCAGTTATCCTGTAAGCTCCCATAGGAGTCTCTGTGAAGTCAGCGCGACAGCTTCTAGCCAACATCGCAGTCACAGCCTTTGTGGTAGGGCTCTTCCTGGCCTATGCGGGTGTCATTGTGACTTTTTACGGAATCACGGGTGAAACCGATCTTGAATTCCCTGGACGGACATTTAAATCAGAAAATGTTGGAGTCGCTCTGATTTCGCTGGGAGCGGCTTTAATACTCTTGAATATCCGCAGAATATCAAAACGGTTTGTGGTAGCTATCGCGCCTATATACCCCAAGATTGGACAAAGTCAGTTGGCCCGCCTGCTCGAGCGGGAGTATCCCGACGTAAGGAAGGCAGCAGCCGCGAGAGTAGCTTTCAAAGAACGACAGGAAGGAATCACCGCTGGCAACATCGGAGGGGACTCTCACCCAGGGCGTGATGCTTCTCACAATTCCAGAGAACAGGTTCACACTCACCTTCCAGCTCCAGACGAACAGCCTCGAACTCATTCTGATCTGAAGATTCTCTCCTCAGTGCCAGACGCTGGCCGGTTTGTAGGCAGGGAAGCTGAACTGGAATGTCTTCAGGCATTTTTCGGTGAGGTAAGGCAGCATCTGGTGGTGCTGACCGGCTCGGGCGGAGTCGGGAAAACAGCTCTAGCGGCCCAGGCCGTCCGGGATTGCGTAGAAGATCTGTCTCTGGTCTTCTGGCATCGCTTCAGTGAGGAGCTACCCAGTCTGGATACGCTGTTCTTGAAACTCCGAACCTTCTTCCAGGGCCACGGCGACCAGAGCCTCTCCGGGATGTTGGAGAACCCGGAAGCCACAACTGAAGACAGGGTCAATGCAGTAATCACTGCGCTTTCAAGGCAAGCATATTACCTCGTCTTCGACGATCTGCAGCTGCTATTGGATCGGCATCACCAGATTCAACACCCGGGACTGCAACGGCTGTTTGGGCAGTTCCTGCCAGGAAGGTACCCGGGATTGGTTATGTTGGTGAGCCGGATTGAGCCTGCGTTTGAACGACGGCTATTGGGAGATAATGCCAAAGTGGACCTGGGGAGGCTGGGGGAGCAGGCGAGTCATGAGTTGATAACAACCTTGAGGAATCCGAGCGAGTCCCCGGACATATGGCGGAAGGTGTATGAGTCCACCGAGGGGAATCCGCAAGAAATGCGACTTTTGTCGGGACTACCGGAGCAGCAATCTCTGGGATTGTTGGAGGATGTCAGCAACCCGGGAGAGGATTTCCAGGATCGGTTGTTCGAGTTGGTAGCCCAGAAGTTGGAAGAGGCGGAACGGAGATTTCTTCTGGTAGCCATCACCCACCGAGGACCGATCACTGAGGAGGTGTTCCGGTATCAGGTTGGGAAGGAATCAGGGGGGACTCTGGAACCTTTGCAGCGACTGGTCGAGCGGGGTGTCTTGAGCTATGACGAAAAGAACGAGAGTTATCGACTGAATGGTTTACTGAGGCAGCATCTGGTGGAGATGATGTTTGAGGAAGAAGCTCAGGTGCAAGCTCACGCGAAGGCGGCCAGATACTATGACGGATTCCCTCTTCCAGAAGAGCCGGCAAGTTACGATCAAGTCCTGGCACAAGTGGAAGCCAGCTACCATTATTTCAGGGCAAGACAGTATGCGAAGGCAGCTCCTTTCCGGCTGTCGAAGTACTTCCTGAGATGGGGGTTACATGAGCTGCACCGGGGGATGTGGGAAAGAGTCAGGGACCACCTCGGAGGAAAAGAACTGTCCACTTGTTACAACCAGTTGGGTCTGATCTATCGAGCCCAGAGGAAATACGACGAAGCCCTCGAGTGCTACCTTGCAACTGAGAGGATTGGCAAGAAAGTGAAGGACCGCGCCATCCTGGGGCCCACCTACAACAACATCGGTGAGATCTACCGAGTCCGAGGGGAATACGACAAGGCCCTGGACTACTACCTGGACAGCGAGAAGATTCGCAAGGAAGCAGGGGACCGAGCAGGACTAGGACCGATCTACAACAACATCGGGTTGATCAAGTACAGCCAAGGGGAATACAAAACGGCCCAGCAATACCTGGAAAGATCTTACGAAATCTTCTGCCAGCTCAGCGCTCATGTGGAAGCTGAGCAGGTCAAGGAGAACCTGCAGCTCTTACCCTCGATGAGTTCTTCGGCATCTTTGTCTGAAGAACTGGCGGGCTAACCCGGCCCAGAACTGGCGAAGCTATCATGAGGTGCCATCTGTGCCCCCCTGGCAACACGAACATCTTGAGTGTTCGCGAATTGTTCCGGTTCCAGTCAAGAATGAGCGCCCTCGGCAAAGGCCCGGTCAGCAAGGGCCCCGAGACCGAACCCAGCTGGGGAGCTTAACGGAACATAGCGGAACAACCTGGTGTTCCGAAAACGACGGTCTGGGGGAGGCTTCGGCGGTAAGCCTCCAACCCCCTCGAAAAGGTGATGTCGGGAGAGACGAGGAAGTGACCGGCTTGACATTGAGATTGAGGGGTTCCTGTCGACTTGGGTTGTGATAGTCGGCACCCGATTTTACAAACAGGTGTCCGATTTGATCGAAATCGAACGACCGCTTTCACCGGTGGATTCAACCGATCGACGCAACACTTGCGCGGAGGAAGAAGGCGAAGCGTAAACGGTTGAAACCAAAGAGAAAGCGGCGAGGACGCCTGGCTCCCATGTGCATGCCATTGAGGTACAATGAGTTACGCGGTTGCGATTCGGGCCATCAAACCACTTGCCTCCTCCGACGCTGACGCGTTCTAGCTGAACGGCTTAATACGGGTGTTGCGTTGATCGGTTGAATCGGCAGGCGAAAGCGGCCGTTCGATTGCGATCTACTCTGACACTGTTTGTACGGTCAGATCTGGGCAATACAAATCAGCCACTATCAGCCACTTCTAATCATTTCTAAAGCTTTCTCGATAAACTCATCTCTCCCTTCTTTGACTCCCTGGATTGTTCTTTGTACAGGTACTGTTGGTTGAATACCGATTAGGTGATGTTGCGAACCATCGTGCTTTAGAACTCTCATCCCAGTCCAGGTAACCCGAAAGCCTCCTGGTAGTTCAAATGGATTAACGTTCCCGTTCGTGCCTGCCGTTGGTTGTCCCACAATTTCTGCAAGCTGATAGTGTTCAATGAAGCCCATGAAGGATTCGGCGTAGCTGATTGCTCGGCCGTCGGTAAGGAAGACGACTTTTCCCTTGATATGAGGCTCTTTGGGCTGCATGTGCCAGCCATGTCCCGTATAGCCCACAATGTCTTCTCGATCGGGGTAAATGATTTGCGGAACTCTCATCCAGGCGCCGGATGTATCCGGCTCTCGTAACAAATGGCTTATCACTTCATGATTGCCTTTCGGATACCCGCGCAGGTTGAAGATAACACCCTTGGCATTGGCAAGCTCGTTCATCTTCTTCGTGATTTCATCCATCCCAGTCTTAGTAAGATCGACATAGAAAATACCCTGCTCAAGTTCTTTGAGCTTGGGTCCCCCCGGTTCCGACAATCTATCTTCGTTATCTCGGAGTGCCTGGACAGTCAGTTTCTGACCGTCTCTTAGTAATTGAAGCTCCGCTGTCGTTCCCTCCTTGCCATAACCGAATCTTCTCAGCGAGTTGACCCGTCTCCATTGGGGTGAGCCCGAAATATATTCTTCGGCATTGAGGAGTGTCTGCTCCGCCGGGATCCCGTCGACCGAAATGACAATATCCCCAACCTTAACAGTCTCGGAATTTCGATAGCGAAGCGAAGCGAGCTGTAATAGTCAAATCATGACAGCTAAGACCTGTGATCGAGTCAGCAAGAGATTGGGAGGGACCTTTGTCTGTGGTTCGATCCCAAGCAGTTGCGCGATCATACGGGGTGGTCCGAATAAAAGGCACCAAAGCTCCATCGGATGGCCACATCGCGGGCAAGAAAGAGGCTTCCTGTCCCCCGCTGCCTGGCGCCTCTGCTCCCACGTCTGGGGCTTGGAACGGCGTTTTTTCCTCTGGGCTAAAAGTTGACGAGCCCTCTTCAGGAGCTTGGTGCGTTTGATGTTCGAGAATAACCCATAGTGACGGACTTGTCGAAACCCGACCTCCGGCAGGTGTTGAACCAAACGGTCAATGAAGGTCAACACGGGGAGTTTTCGGACTCGGATCTTCCGGTCCTGATGATAGTCCTTGAAACGAAAGGTCACGTGGCCCTGAGCGAACTTGATAATGCGCCCTTCGGCAATCACGGGCCGCTTGGTATAACGGCAGGCGTAACGGACGGCTTGGTCGGCACTTTTCAACGACGGACCGATGAGGATATGCCAGCGCTTCTTGCGAATGTGCCCCAAGAGCTTGTCCACCTCGATCCGGCGTCGGGGGTCGCTTCGAAGCCGGCGACGCACCAGGGGCTGGGACTGGTGAGCGCGGCGCACTCCGTGGAGGACGTTCAACTTCCACTCCGTAGCCAGCAGGGGGGCCGGGACGAGATAGCGTTGGGGGGCGGCCTGCCAGCGATCGCCGGCGCCGTTGAGCCCTCCGGCGGTGACGATCATATGGAGATGGGGGTTCCATTTGAGGTCGGACCCGAAGGTGTGCAAGACGATGATCAGGCCTGGCAAGTAGCGCCGGCTTGGACGTCTGGCCGCCAGCCAGGGCTGGCTCTTGCGCCCTCGTGGGGTGGGTCCCTGCCCGCTGAGACTCAAGACAGCATCCGCGGCGGCTCGAAACAACACGTTGAGCAGGACCCGACGGTTGTCCTGGATCACCAGCCGCAGCTCCCACGGCAGGGTGAAGACCAAGTGCCGATAGGGCACCTCCAGGAGATCCGAGAGGAGCTCGTCGCACCACTGGTCGGTGCGGACCTTCCCGCAGCTGGAACAGAAGACCGATTTGCAGCTGTGGGGTACGACCTTGACGGTAGGACAGTTGGAGCACCCAAACAAATGCAGCCCCAGTTTCGCGGTCCGGCACGACAGCATCCGGGAGACATGGTGGTGGACTGCCCGCCGCACCTGTCCCCCTTTCCAGGCGATGTAGCGCTGGAAGTTGTTGCTCGTCAAGAGGATCTCCGCGATGGCGATCGGACCGCCCCACCGGCTCATGGGCAGCGATGCTCCTCTCCACCAGCAAGCGTGTCAAGTAGCCTCCCTTTCCGTCCTCGGCTGCCACGTCCCAAAACTACCTTTTACGGCCAGGGGCCGTCGGCACGTAGTGCCTACTCTAAAATACGTGGGATCTTTCGAAACAGTGATAACGACTTGGTTTTCAATCCAGTCCACAACAAACGGCAACCCGGCTTCTTCGACAGACTGCTTGTGACGAACTCGGCCGTGGCCATCATGAAGTTTGGCCACCAGCCTTCTGAGGGTGTAACTGAAGTCTTCTTCGTTTTGATTTGACAACGCCTCTTCGAGACTGTTGGTTAATTGTGCGTCCCAATCTGTGCCGACTACCTCAAAATAGGGATAGAAATGCTGAAATACGTTCCAAGCGATTACGATATTTCCTAATCGCACAAACTCGTTGTTGGCTGTCAGTTGACCAGTGTCTATTTCGCTCAGCCGTTCCAATAGGGCTTCAAAAGAAGTCTTGTCAACTTGGCCCAGTGTACTTTTGTTGTTGCTGTAAAGTGCCAGAGGAACCTGACACGAGAGGCCGATTCCTAATTTCTTTTTGACTACCTCTCCAACTTCGGGGTATCTGTCAAAAAGAGTGCCCGAGAAACCCTGATTTTCGATCAATAGACTGTGTTCGCCTTCATGCGGATCGTCACTCACGACTTTGTATTCGTATCCCGGACTGTTTGCGAACCACATTTTAGGCCTACCACCGGCTTCTATCTCGAATCCAGCGTTCTGTATCTGAATCGTGTTCCAGCCGCCATCCTCTCGTTTGGTGAATAATTGGAATCCGTCGACCCAAACTTGCCCCATGCCATACAGAAAACAACCGAAGACTATCCTCGTCGCATCATCGGCCACCCTGCCAACGATTTCATACGACTGCCAATCACGTGACTGAATAGGGCGATCTTGCATGTTGTCGAAGAAACCTCTTTGCTGCTTTTCTCTATCAACTCGTAGCCAAAGCTGCCCTTGGTTACCCGTACCGCTGACATTGGTTCGTACATACGCCTTCAGCTTGATTTCTTTTCCACGATAAGCTGTTGCATCAACCGATTGGGTGACCGTTCCAAATCCGTGTTTCGTACTCGAGATTCGGGTCTCCCTGTTTAAACGAATGCTTCTGTAGATGTTACTCGATGAGCCAAGCTTCACTCCCAGGTGTTGCCAGGCAACGACCTTCAATCCTTCGGTATCTTCCGGAAAAATCAGCGGTCTCGGTTCTTCATCAGAGCGATAGATCTGAATTGTCGGGGCAATAGGAAAAAACAACTCCTGCAGCGCGGCTCTTAGGCCCTCGCTATTCTGGGCGTCTTTGACCCTCTCAGCCCCGTAGATAGCGAACCTGTCCCAATCGATTTGGCTCGCTTCATCGGTAGGGTGAAAATACTTGACATAACCGTAGAGCTTGGTAAAAGCCCTGAGGTTTTCTAGCTCCTGGCTCTCGGTTCCAATCGTAGAAACAGTCAGAAGGACAGCAACTAGCATCAAGAGAAAAGCTGGGGGGAGTCTTGAGGTTCTCATGATTTCCCTGCTGGTCAGCATAATATCCCAGTTGTTCGTACAAAACCCAAGTTGCGTATTCCGGAGGAAACCGGCCACTGAATCCGGAGGCGGGGACGTAAGACTTGTGCGCCTCTTCCCCAGGCAAGGCGCGTCGTGCGGGGCTGAAGGCATTTCCAAAGCGGAAGGAGCCTCTGGTTATCTGCAATCCCAGGGTCGATCATTCGACGTTTCCGCGGAATACTCGAATGACCGCTTTTAGGCGAAAGCGGCCGGTCGATTTCAATCAAATCTGACGCTGTTTGGGTGCCGACTATCGCACTTCTATACAGGCGCCCGCCCTTTTTAGAGTCTGATGTAAAGTTTGTACCGCGTCCTGGCGAACGGGGCGATCTCGGTGGCTCAATTCTAAACCGGCCAAGATGGTACATTTCCTAACCGGCGTTAACACGGGGGAGTGATTTTACCCATCCGTACATTCACAGTTCAGATTCTCCAGACCTCAGCCAAGACCATCGCTTACTACCCATCATTGGCTTGCCTGAGAGCAGTTCTGACAAGATCCGAGTCAGGAACGCATACCCTGGGTCACATCTTTGATGTTTCTCGTCCCGCCGCATCCAGCCTTTGCCAGTTAGCGATTCCTCGAACTGCCTGAGGTTGGAGAGGCAGAATTTAACGCAGTTAAATTTGGAATCCGAATGGACTTTCGAAACAGGCTGTCTTCGCAAAGACTCCATCCCAGAAGTTTGAATAACTCCCATATTCTCAATACTCTAGAGGCGTGACCGAGCGAGAACAAAACGAGACGCTCCTAGCCGAGGGCAAGTTCCAGGAACTTCCCTACATCCAGCCTGACGAGTTCCACTGCAATGGCCGGAACAAGGGAAAGCGGACCTATTGCAAACGAACCCCTGGCTGGGGAACCTCCCACAAGGGAACCGGGAGATGCAAGAACTGCGGGGGAAACAATCTCTCTGGTATCGCCCATTCCAACTACCGAGGCCGGGGCTACTCGAAAGACATCCCGTCTCGGTTGATGGCCCAGTATGAAGCGTCCCTGAACGACCCGAAGCTACTGACCTTGAGATCAGAACTTGCCCTGTGTGACGCGAAGATCTCAGAGTTGCTCCAATCCTTAAAATCTGCTGAAGCGTGTACAGGAACCGAGATCCCTGCTGTAGCGTTGGGCAAGGCACTTCGAAGATCAAAAGCAGCCGTCCAGAAGGGAATGGGCCCGGGGGCGTTCCTGAATGTCCTAGACACGCTTGAGTCCCTGGTAAAGGACGTCATCTCTTCAACCAGGTTGTGGGAGGAAATGGGAACGTGGATCGATAGACGCCAGCGTCTCACCGACTCTGAGATCCGGCACATGATCCAGTCTCAGACGATGATATCAGTGCAGGAGATGACGGTCCTAGTTGGAGGCATCTTGAGAGTCTTGAGGGACAGAATCGATGACCGCAAATTGCTCGGCCTTATAGCTGAGGATGTCGGGCGGCTCGTCCCTCGGGAGGACAGGGCTGTAGAGATGTAGGTGCAGTGATCGGCGCTGTTCTCTTACCCGGCTCCCCTACCCAATTCAGCTTCTGGCTTTTTCCCCGGTCCCTAGCCTTCCATTCCCGTCGTAACCGCAGTTCCCTTCGCTTGTGACGAGATCGGAGACATGAATGGGTAAATTGGGTCACAGCTGAAGCAGAATCTCGTTACAATCGAGATAACGCGTTTTGTTTCAGTTACTTGAATCTCTCAGATGGAAACTGACAGTTGAAGTCGGTCTCCGGGGCGTATCGTGAGGCTGCCCATATTTGTGATTCGTCGTAGTCATCTTTTGTTCGTAGGAGGAGTTCAATTCGGAAGCCAGTTATTCTACTCGACAAGTCAGCCTTTCAGTCCTTGTCTAGGGAAGAGCTGAAGACGCTGAAAAAGCATTTCTTTGTCAACTTGCCTCCGGTTCTCGTTGTGGAGATTCTCGCTGACCTTCGAAAGCCTGAGGGACGGAAGGCTGTGTCAAGGTTGTTCTCAAAGCTGTTGGAACTCGGGCCGCCAACAGAATGGTTGTCGTTCAACATGTTGTTTCCTGCTGCCTATCCAATTCGTCAGTTCAAGGTGTTGGTTTGCGAATACCGCGGAGACCAGGTTCATCACCTGGAGACAGAACGAGTCGGTGAATTCCTTCAACTCGACCACGACGAGTTCGATGACGTGTACAGCTTGCACATGGCCATCCCCCTTCCAAGGACAAACTGCTCCTATTTCGGGTCATCCGGTAAATGGGGAGGTGGGAACGTGGTTCGGCGCTTTCCGGATCCCAAATCTGGTTCCCCGTTCGCTTGTCAATATAGTCGGCTGCAGTAGCAGAGGCCGTGGGAACTGTGGAAAACTCCGAGCGACATCGAACTGGGCCAGCAAGCCCGTGATACGGAGTTTTCCAAGCGCTGTGCGAACGGTGGAAAAACAACTGCGAGCACTTGCCAGTTCTCCTCCAGAACTAGTTGTTTTTCCACGGTTTGCATAGTGCGGCAGTTTCCACGGCCTGCCTTTGACTGGCGGCACCTCCCCATTTACCGGATGAACCTTTCTGGGTCATCCGGTAAATGGGGAGGTGGGGACGTGGTTGGCACCTTCCGGATCCCAAATCTGCTCCCCGTTCGCTTGTCCATATAGTCGGCTGCAGTAGCAGAGGCCGTGGGAACTGTGGAAAACTCCGAGCGACATCGAACCGGGCCAGCAAGCCCGTGATACGGAGTTTTCCAAGCGCTGTGCGAACGGTGGAAAAACAACTGCGAGCACTTGCCAGTTCTCCTCTAGAACTACTTGTTTTTCCACGGTTTGCATAGTGCGGCAGTTTCCATGGCCTGCCTTTGACTGGCGGCACCTCCCCATTTACCGGATGAACCCACTTTCTCACGCTGCATGACGGAAACATCGACTGGCTGTTCCCTCGGACCCCGGCCGCGATCGAGCGCCGCTTGACCGGTCTATCGGTGGACGCTCCATTCCTCTCCGCTGCCAGAGAAATCGAGTCGCCGGTCGCTCCAGATTTTGTCGGATCGGGGGATTTCAATGGGGATGGATCAAACGATCTCGTCATCGCCGCCGAGGCGGGTCAGCGCCTTTATTGGCTTTTATCCGGCCCAAACGGTCAGTTCGGAGATGTGCGTCAGATCGAGTTAGGGGGAGCAGTGACGGCGTTTCACGTGGCCGACGTGAACCGGCAGGATGGACTCTCAGATGTGATCGTCGCGGTTTCCTCGAAGCAGGGAACGCGGCTCCTGGTCTTCGAGGGACCACGCGGAGCCGCGCTGGCCCAGCCCGAGACGTTTTCGCTTCCCTCGTCGGCCCGGGACATCACAACCGGTCACCTGAATCAGGATTGGAAGACCGACATCGTCGCTGCAATGAGCGATCGCGTTCTGGTGATCTTTGGTCGGGACCGCATGCTGACCGCCATTGTCGAGATCGCGGCTCCATGTCCGCGGCCGAAACTCGGGAGTATCTCAGCGGGTTGGAATCCCGGTCTGTCTTGGTGGGCGATTTCGTGGGTGACAGTTTTCAGGAGCTGGCCGTACTCTCGGCGGATGGCGATCTTTTTCTTTTCAACTCTTCCGACGATGGACCGGTCAAACCGGTCGATCTGCGCCCCGAGTTCACAGGACTCCGAGGCGGGAGACTCTCCAAAGCCCGAGTTTCGATTCGACGTCATGAGCAGATCGTGAGCTACGGTGACGGGCCGACCGAGGTCCTGCTTCCCGACCAGCCGGCCGGACTGCGTCGGGCCGTTTTCGAGTCGAGTTCCCCCTCGTCTCGCCTCCTTCCCATGAGACTCAACGACGATGCGTGGCATGACCTGGTGATGTACGACCCGGCCCGAGAGGGCCTCCGGGTGGTGGAAAGCGAAGCCTGCGATACCGGCAAGGTATACCTGGTCAACGACACGAGCAATATATCCCGCGTCCGGGCCGACGGTCGCTGCGATGTCGACGACGAGGAGAAAGGAGATCAATGCACTCTGGCCAGTGCGATCCGGGCCGGTAACAACACCGGAATGCCATACCGGATCAACTTCGATGTCGACGGTCCCGTCCAACGGGGCGTGATCGAGGCAATCAAGCAGCCGATCTGCATCGATGGAGGGGGGAGAATCCAAGCAAACTCCTTTGAATCGGTGGTCGAGTTTCAGGTGGGCCTGGCGGCGGGGGGAGGGAACAGCGTCCTTCGGGGAATGAAATTCCTCAGCGGGGGCATCTCCTTCAGCAGTGACAACAACCACGCCCTTGGGAACCATGTGGTGGAAGGGGGCCTAACGGTATCTCGGGGCTCGAACAACACGATCGGAGGGGCGGCAGCAGCAGCCCGCAACATTGTCGAGACCGGCTTTACGTCTGGCCTGATCCAGGTGACGGGGTCAGCAGGCCTTGGAAACGAGATTCTCGGCAACTTCGTCGGAACCGACGAAACGGGGTCCGAGGCGCGCGCCGACTTTGTCGAAGATCTCCGGGCCGGCCACTTTTTGGGCAGTGTCGGGATCCATGTGCGCGGATCAAGCGGTACTAGGATCATCGGTAACCTGGTCGCCGGCCACAACACGAATGTTGCCCTACGCGGAGCGATCGAAGCTCTCGTCCAGGGCAATACCGTCGGGACGAACCGGGACGGTACGGCGGCGCTTCAGCCGGAAGCCCGCTTTGGAGTCTACATCTCGGGGGGTATCGACAACACGATTGGGGGGACCGCTGAAGGGCTGGGCAATCTGATCTCAGGCCATGCCGAACCCTCGACTCGAATCGTAGAGGAGGGAATCGGCGTCATGGTCGACAAGACCTCCGGGACCAAGGTCCAGGGGAATCGGATCGGGACCAATAGAGATGGCAACACTGCCATTCCGAACACAGAGGGAGTATTCATTACTGGGCAGCTTGGCGTGGAGCAGAGGGTCATCCTGGTCGGCGGCGAGGGTGGGTCCAACCTGATCTCAGGGAACATCCTGGCGGGCGTGGTGTTTCACAACAGCGTCGAAGATCTGGTGATGGGGATGGCTGATGTGCAGCTGCTTTCCAATCGCATCGGGACCGATGCTTCCGGTGCCGCACCTCTCCCGAACGAGGGCACCGGAGTTGAGCATAGACGCATTTTCAGCGACGCCCTCGTCCAGTCGAACAGGATTGCGTACAACGGCTCTCACGGCTTCTGGGCTTTTCAACCGACGACGTCGGCCATCCGAATCGCCGAAAACGATATTTTTTCCAACGGCGGGGCGGGCGTCAGCATTCGAGGCCCCAGGGCGAAGGGGATCGCCCTGTCGGAGAATCGAATTCATGACAACGCCGGACTGGGAATCGACCTCAGCCTCGACGGCGTCACTCCCAACGACCCGGGGGACGCCGACACCGGGTCCAATGACCTTCAAAACTTCCCCGTCCTCACTAAAATCTCCGAAGCCAGAGTCCAGGTGACCTTGGACAGCACCCCCGATAAGACCTTCAACATCGAACTTTTTGCCAGCGATCAGTGCGACCCGTCCGGGCACGGTGAGGGGGAAGAGTTCTTTAGGTCTTTCTCCCTGACTACCGGGGCCTCCCGTGAAGTCAGCGTCCCCGTTGGCAAAGTGATCACCGCCACGGCGACCGACGATGCCGGCAACACCTCGGAGTTCTCGGCCTGTGCCCAAGAAGATGAGAAAGAGCCCTTTGTGGTGAATTCCACAGGGGACGATCCGGACGAGAACGCCGAAAAGGGCGACTTCGATGGGATCTGCAGCACGGGCAAGAAGGTCTCCGATCCTGACCAGACCTGCAACCCAACCGTAGAGGGCGACTGCGAGTGCACCTTGCGGGCGGCCATCCGGGAGGCGAATTCAGACCAAGATCCGGATACGGTCATTTTCAGGGTCCCCGGGGAAAAACCTGCCCAGATCTTTCCCGTATCGCAGCTGCCCACAATAACGGAGCCCGTGACCATCGAAGCTAACAGGGACATCGTCCTAACGGGCGCCTTGGCCGGAGATGGTACCGACGGTCTGACGATTACGGCCGGCAACAGCAGCGTGAAGGGGTTAGTCATCAACGGATTCGAGGGGCATGGGATCGTGCTCGATGACAAGGGGGGAAATACGATCCAGGCAAACTACATCGGCACCGACGCAGCAGGGCTCTCGGCAGATAAAAACGGAATGGACGGCATCAAAATTAATTCCTCAGATAACATAATCGGTGGAACCACTGATGCTGCGCGCAACGTGATCTCCGGAAACGGACAGGGGGGTGTTCGAATTCATTCAGGAGCTGGGTTTCGGACCTTCATTGGCAATACCAGAGTGCTTGGCAACTTCATCGGCACCGACCGGACAGGCAAGAGGGACTTGGGGAACGGTTCTGGGTGTGTTGGAGGTGACGAACTTTGCGGGCACGGTGTCTTGGTGGGTGTCGACGTGGGGCAAGTTCCCGGAATTCCTGTACTCCAAGATGTCATTGGAGGGAGCGCCCCTGGCGCAAGTAATGTCATTGCATTCAACCGAGGCGCTGGCGTGTTTGTGCGAGGCGGGAAATCGGTGAGCATTTCATCGAATTCAATTTTTTCAAACGGCGGACTCGGGATCGATCTGTACCCACCTGGAGTCAACCCAAACGGGCTTCAGATTTTCAGGCCGGTCAACGCTGGCGGGGGGAGCTACTCTCAGGTGTATCCGATCCTATCGGATGCGGTGGTCTTTAACGGCAGCGTCACGATTCGCGGCGAGCTACGCGACGCACTCGCTGGGGTCATTACTAGGCTTAGTATCGAATTCTTCTCGAGTCGACACTGCGATCCAACATTGCACGGAGAGGGAGAAACCTTGCTGGGCCGCATCAAGAGTCCCGACGTTTTCGGGGGGATCACGAAACTGAAACTACGAGCCACGTTCCCGAGCACTGCTCTCCCGGGCCATTCAGTGACGGCAGTGGTACTGAAGGGTGAGAACACTTCCGAGTTTTCTCCATGTGTCACCCTGAAACTCGACAGCGATGGAGACGGCTACAGCGATGAGTTTGAGGACAGTGGACCCAACGGGGGGGACGTCAACAACGATGGATCCCCGGATCGCCTCCAGAAGGATGTCGTTTGTTTACCAAACGCCGTGGATGGACGACTCGTGTGCGGGGTTGTTGTTTCGGGAGAGGCCGAAATCACTCCGGTGAGGGAAGCTCCGTCGCCCGGGACCAAACCGTCAGGAGTGCTCGCCGAATCCGGACTCTTTGACTTAACAGTCTCGGAATTTCAATCAAGTGAGCTGTTCTCTGAGACCGCCCTTTCGTCACAGCCGGGGTGTCCCGAAACAGCCTTTTACGGCCTTGGCCGTCGGCACGAAGTGCCTACTTAAAAATCAGTGTAGGCTCCCCAGGGGGCGATGGCCTGCAAATCCAGGGCGATGGGAGCTCCACGATCACTTTGAGATTTCCCGACGGGGTGACGGCAGATAGCTATTACAACTTCGGTCCGACGCCCGAGGATCCGGAACCCCACTGGTACGAGTTTCTCTTCGACGGAACTACCGGCGCAGAGATCTTCGAAGATCGGATCGTGCTGCACTTCGTGGATGGTCAAAGGGGTGACCACGATCTGAGCGAGAACGGCGAGATCGTCAGCTTGGGAGGACCTACCGTTATCGGCAAATCTTTCTATTTTCCATCGTACCAGGCAGATGAGAGCAGTTTCTCGGGATTCGCCGCATCTAATTTTTCCGACGACACGGTCCTACTGGAGTTTTCCGCTTTCGATGCGGAAGGCATGCCGTTGCCTTTCTTTGACAACCCCGCCTATTTTAGAGTAGGCACTACGTGCCGACGGCCCCTGGCCGTAAAAGGTAGTTTTGGGACGTGGCAGCCGAGGACGGAAAGGGAGGCTACTTGACACGCTTGCTGGTGGAGAGGAGCATCGCTGCCCATGAGCCGGTGGGGCGGTCCGATCGCCATCGCGGAGATCCTCTTGACGAGCAACAACTTCCAGCGCTACATCGCCTGGAAAGGGGGACAGGTGCGGCGGGCAGTCCACCACCATGTCTCCCGGATGCTGTCGTGCCGGACCGCGAAACTGGGGCTGCATTTGTTTGGGTGCTCCAACTGTCCTACCGTCAAGGTCGTACCCCACAGCTGCAAATCGGTCTTCTGTTCCAGCTGCGGGAAGGTCCGCACCGACCAGTGGTGCGACGAGCTCCTCTCGGATCTCCTGGAGGTGCCCTATCGGCACTTGGTCTTCACCCTGCCGTGGGAGCTGCGGCTGGTGATCCAGGACAACCGTCGGGTCCTGCTCAACGTGTTGTTTCGAGCCGCCGCGGATGCTGTCTTGAGTCTCAGCGGGCAGGGACCCACCCCACGAGGGCGCAAGAGCCAGCCCTGGCTGGCGGCCAGACGTCCAAGCCGGCGCTACTTGCCAGGCCTGATCATCGTCTTGCACACCTTCGGGTCCGACCTCAAATGGAACCCCCATCTCCATATGATCGTCACCGCCGGAGGGCTCAACGGCGCCGGCGATCGCTGGCAGGCCGCCCCCCAACGCTATCTCGTCCCGGCCCCCCTGCTGGCTACGGAGTGGAAGTTGAACGTCCTCCACGGAGTGCGCCGCGCTCACCAGTCCCAGCCCCTGGTGCGTCGCCGGCTTCGAAGCGACCCCCGACGCCGGATCGAGGTGGACAAGCTCTTGGGGCACATTCGCAAGAAGCGCTGGCATATCCTCATCGGTCCGTCGTTGAAAAGTGCCGACCAAGCCGTCCGTTACGCCTGCCGTTATACCAAGCGGCCCGTGATTGCCGAAGGGCGCATTATCAAGTTCGCTCAGGGCCACGTGACCTTTCGTTTCAAGGACTATCATCAGGACCGGAAGATCCGAGTCCGAAAACTCCCCGTGTTGACCTTCATTGACCGTTTGGTTCAACACCTGCCGGAGGTCGGGTTTCGACAAGTCCGTCACTATGGGTTATTCTCGAACATCAAACGCACCAAGCTCCTGAAGAGGGCTCGTCAACTTTTAGCCCAGAGGAAAAAACGCCGTTCCAAGCCCCAGACGTGGGAGCAGAGGCGCCAGGCAGCGGGGGACAGGAAGCCTCTTTCTTGCCCGCGATGTGGCCATCCGATGGAGCTTTGGTGCCTTTTATTCGGACCACCCCGTATGATCGCGCAACTGCTTGGGATCGAACCACAGACAAAGGTCCCTCCCAATCTCTTGCTGACTCGATCACAGGTCTTAGCTGTCATGATTTGACTATTACAGCTCGCTTCGCTTCGCTATCGAAATTCCGAGACTGTTAAGCTGGAGCGTCGGAATCAACTGGCCCGTTTGGGTGCGGAGCTTTTCGACGTGGAAGCGGGCGTGGCGCAAAGTGGATGGATCCAGCTCGTAGCGCAAAATGAAGAGATCGGAAGCTTCTTTCAGTTCGGGAAGCTGGATCTGTCTCAACTGGATGGTTCGGTGGCCATCAGCAGGACGTCTAAGGAGTTTTATTTCACACGGGTCTTCGAAGGTGCGGCCGCCTACCGGGGTCAACCGGCAACCACTTTCTTGAGCATTGCCAATCCGGGTACGGAGGAGATCGAGCTGGAACTGACGCTGCATCCGGGCGCTGATGGCATTTCTCCGGCAGGTGGGGCACCCATCACCCGCACCTTACCGGCCAAAGGCTTTCTTCATGAGTCGGTCGAGGATCTGTTCGGGCCGGGAGTTGAGGTCTCTGGAGGCTGGGTGGAAGGAAAAGTCACACGAGGCGGAGGCGTTGTTGGTTTTGAGCTGATTCAGCTGAAAAACCAGTCGACCGTAATCGGTCTTAACGCCGTGGCCGAAACGGGAGGCAGCGAGTCCTTCTCGGCCCAGCTGGCCACTCAGCCGGGAGTCCTCTTCACCAACGTCAACCTGATCAATACCAGTGACGAACCCCGCAGCTTGACGCTCACGGCCTTTGCCGAGGACGGCACTCAGCTGGCCCAACCGGCATTCCGGATGCTAAACCCAGGAGGGCAGCTCTCGGAAGACGCGGCCAGCCTGTTTGTCTCCCAACCGGGGACAGGACTCCAGGGGACAGCCACAGATTTCGTCGGGTCGCTGCAGGTGCAAGCCGATGGTCCCGGCGTCATTGGAGACGGCATCTTCGGCGATCCGACCAGCTTCCAGTTTGCCGCGGCCCTGCCCCTGCAGACGAAGAGCTTCCTGGAGGCAGTCTTTAGCCAGGTCGCCAACATACCAGGCTTTTTCACGGGACTCGCCTTTTTCGCGCCCGAAGAAGACGCCGATATCACGATCGAAGTGCGAGCTGCCGATGGGACGCTGGTGGGCCAGTCCCAGCAGTTCCTGGCGGCGGGTCATCGTCTCTCCAAACTGGTGCCTGAGCTAGTACCCGACTCAGACGGGCAAGCCGGAGGCTACATTGTCGTCCGCTCGACGGCGCCTCTCATTGCCCAGCAGCTTTTCGGGGCTGTGGGAGCGGAAGGCATCCGCCTGCTTTCGGCGGTTCCGCCCACCGTAGTCTCGGAACCCGACCTGAACCTGTTGTCGGCGGTGCCTCCGACCGTTGTGCAGTAGCGGAAACTGCTCGCGGGAACGGACGTTGGTCTTGGGTTGGCTTGGCCTGGAAAGCTTCGCTTCCATACTCGTCATACTTGCCTTCCCAGACGAGCTCGGTCCTCGTGGTCGAAAGCGGATTAGGGTTGTTGGATCCGTAAGGGGCTTTGTCTGCCAAGCTGAGATGCCTCCAATCCGTCGGTTGGAGTATATCCTGGCAGATTGTTCCTCCAAATTGAAGCGGCGTCAGTTCGTTCCAATACGGCTCCCGGGCCTGTTCTAGCCTGAGGACTTTCGATCATCGCGACCGTCCTTTCAGGAAAGGCTGCGATGACGGCAGCCCCGGAAGGCGGCTTACGAAGTTTGGGCGAACGGTCAGATCCTTGTCGATTGGCCTCGTAGGAATGGAAAGGCCGAAACAACCCTCATGAAGCTCATGACCCTCACACTCATTGCAGCGTAAAGAGTTACGGAATGAGTGTTATGAGTTTCGTGAGGATCTTTTTCGACTCTGACTCTGCCAGCAGGGATTCTGCGACTCTAACCAGCTGATACAAAAAGCGTTACATTAGATTTTAACGAGAAACATCCCTCTCGGCTGACCCAGTATACCCACCCGTCGCTGTTCCCTCGCTGAGAGCAAGATTAGCGCGTTTACGGCAGGAATGGGAGGGCGGGGATGACCTACCCAGGGCTCTGGCACAGTCTCGTTGCCGTTGTCAGGACCGCAGAAGGGCAATAAGATCTTCAGCAGTGTCTTTCCCAAGACGCTAGCGTCAACGGCCGGGTCGATTGCTAGGCAAATCCAGAGTTAACATTCTCTGGGGTTGGGGAAGGGTCTATCAGCCGATTCGAAATGTGTGGGGGGGAGCCAATGCAAGACTGGCTATCTTCGGTTGATTCTTTCCAACATGCGCAAGGGTTCCTTCTTGGCGCAATTTCAGTTGAATGAGTAGTGGGCGGCGAACTGGAGGATCGCGTTATGTCAATCTCTTTGTGTCTGCAGCGAGTTATGGAGTTCATCGAAGAGGGGAAGAACTGGGTGGATGGCGGGAACTATCTGATCTTTGGATCCAGTGATTACTGGCGTGCGACGCAAGGAGACGCACGAGAAAGTTCGGAGCCAGATGAAGAAGACCAGAAGGAGCCGATGGCTTGGGCAAAACTGATGTTGCAGCTCAAGACCAAGTACGTGCCTCTTGACTTATCGCTAAGCCGGTCGTTGTCGGCGGTCACGCAATTCCTACGAAGCCAGGATGGAGAGCAACTCGTAGAGACTGCTATGGCCGATTACTTGATAAAGCAGTTACCAGAATTTACAGAGAGAAGTCGGCATTTGGACGTTCTTGAAGTTGACGTTCCCATCTATGGCGAGGCGGAGGAGTACTTCCGAGAGGCCACTTTGTGGGGTCATCCGGTAAATGGGGAGGTGGAACGTGGTTCGGCGCTTTCCGGATCCCAAATCTGGTTCCCCGTTCGCTTGTCAATATAGTCGGCTGCAGTAGCAGAGGCCGTGGGAACTGTGGAAAACTCCGAGCGATATCGAACTGGGCCAGCAAGCCCGTGATACGGAGTTTTCCAAGCGCTGTGCGAACGGTGGAAAAACAACTGCGAGCACTTGCCAGTTCTCCTCCAGAACTACTTGTTTTTCCACGGTTTGCATAGTGCGGCAGTTTCCGCGGCCTGCCTTTGACTGGCGGCACCTCCCCATTTACCGGATGAACCACTTTGTGCTACTTCTTTGGACTGAGGGCAGCCTCGATCCTGCTCGCGCGGTCGGCACTTGAACTTGTCCTAGAGAGGAAGCTGGCGGACGAGGTTCCACACTTCGGGTCGCTGATTCCCGATAAGGATAAGGGCCGCTTCCAATGGCTCATCGACTTGGCAGGTTCGTTCAGTGTCTTGAAGGATGAGAAAAGGATCGACCTCACGGTGGAGGCCCACAGATTTAGAAGATATGCCAATGACGTCGTGGACGAGGCGAGGATCCCAACCGATGATGAGAATCGACGTTACCTCGAATCTCTAAGGATACTACTGTCAGTCATAATGCAGAAACGAACGAAGTAGCTGGAGACTCAGGACCATCTTCCCGGAAACGAACACACTGCCGGGTCCAGTCCAGAATGCAGGAGACTGGATCTCGTGGACAGATTCGACATTGAGCCATGGTTATTCCTATATGCTCAGCCTCTAGACCCTCTAGGACCCTTTATCCGTAAGGGTTTACATCAGATAGAGAGCCTCTAGAGCAGGACTTGTCTAGAGTCTTGAGAATCGCTCAGAACCCGCATAAACACTGCGCTCTAGAGGGTCTAGAGGCTACAGGCATAGGGAAAGCCGAGAGCAGTGATAATCTGGGCTGAAGTGCGGCTTCAGGGTTGATAGACAATGGGACAGTTCCTGGATTCAGTTCCATGCCGACTAGATCTGATCGGGAAGTTCGATTAGACCTGTGAGAACCAGCACTCGCTGGTAGCGAAACCATGGTTCCGGTAGACCCTCTAACAACTGCCAGACTAGACCTGCTACGATCCAACTGATTGAAACAAAACGCGTTATCTTGATTCTAGCGCGAAAACATCATCAGATGTGACCCAATATATACATCTGCGTCTCCAATCTCGGCACACTCGCTCTCAGCCGCGTTTACGATGAGAATAAGCGGATAGGCATGGCCAGGAAGCCCGTCCTGGTCAGGGTCGTCTGATTAGGCAGAGCGAATCGGCGGGATGGATCTCGAATCGTAAGAGTAATGCACGTCGCTTTCCTCTTTCGAGATACCAGTCCACAGGAACTCGACAAAACCATGCAGTCCCTACCTGTGAAACAATCTGATTCGCCTCCTGGCGGATTCTAGAATGAAGGTTGCCCCCCCGCGAACCTCCTTTAGGAACGGAGGGGTTGGCGATCCGGCCAATGAGTTTTCAAATGCCCAAGCAAGAGGGGGAGAAGGCGATGCTTCCTGCCCGCTGGCAGGAAGGGTTGGATTGAGGGAGAGAGTATGAAGACGACCCAGGTCGATGACTTTATTCTAGGGGTCGGAGACTGGCTCGTGCTCTACCACTCGGTTTGGCACGACAATGCCGATATCTGGGAAGACTCCCCGCTCCGCCAGCCCTTGGTGCAACGTTGGAGCCTGTTGCAGCGGCTCATGACCATCACCGTCCCTTTGCTGAAGAATATCGGTTTCACGGACAGCTCACACGAAGAGCTGGTGGGTTTATTCAGGCGTGCCTGGTTGGCGGACCTCGGCGTAAGAGTTGCATCCTATTGTCTTCAGGACGACGAATGCGATCCCTATAGATTTCACCTTCACACCCTCATCCGCCACGATGCGCTCTTGTCTACTGAACCAGGATATCAGCCACTGCGCTTTGCCCGAGATTGGTTCATCTTTAGTTCGCTCCGGCAGCCTCTTTGGGAAGAGATCGAACGACGAGGTGCGACGCAGGTAGGCTTTCCCGCAGCAGTCTTGAACCTGGTGCATAGAGTGGATCGAGCTGGCGAAGGGGCTTCTCTGGATTCAGTGTTCCAGAGACTCTTGGAGCGTCTACAGGGCAGGGTGCCACGACGTGAGCGGCTACTATCGATGATTGGCTCCCACATCTTTGGCTTCGACGATCCGGTCTCCTCAAGATCATCTGCCCTGAGACAACTTCACGGACAGATATTTCTGACCGCTGAAGGGCGGTGCCGGAAGTACCAGGACGTGTTCGAAGCATTGACGAAATCTTTGGAGGGACGGCTCAACATCGTGCCAACAGCGATTCACGACGGCGTGGTTGATGAGCTGAGGAAGCATCTGCGCCGCGAGCGGCTAGAGATTGAGTTCCCGGATGACTTTGTACCTGCGGCCCCACCGTCACAGGATGCAACTGAAGTGGCCATAGTGCTAGAGCGTGTCATAGAGAAGAACCCAAAACTGAGCGGGTACGTAGCGGCTTTTGCCGAAGGGAAAACCCAGCGGGAAATCGCTGCTCAGCTGGGCGTCTCAATCCGCACCGTCCAGAACTACCATCAGCGCCTGCTGAAATCCCTACGAGAGCTTCTCTCGGGGAAGTAGCCCCTTCCTGAAAATCTTTTTGCAATCCCGTTGCGGGTTTTTCCTTCTTCCCGCGGTTATCTCATTAGGATGCAGGATTTTGAGCTAACGATCAGGCGCAGTCACGGGGTCTGCAAGGTCGCCGTCGATTACCCGAAAGGCGAACGCTCTGAAGCTTATGACTTGGTGCGTTTGGCCTTGGCCATCCTTGAGCAAGAAGCAATAGGTTCCAGATCACGTAAGCGCTCCGGAAAGCGGTGAATTCCAGACGATGAATCAGACTCCTCATACCGAGACAACGGAACTACTCTCTCTCTCCCGCCGCCTTGTGGACGCCGGTCTATCAGTGATTCCGATCAAGGCAGATGGCAGCAAAGCCCCCCGAGTGTCCTGGAAGAGCTTCCAATCGGAACGGGCCACTGACCAGGACCTCGTGAATTGGTTTGATCGTGGCAGCAACAATGGAATTGCAGCAGTTGCCGGAAGCGTCAGCGGCAACCTTGAGGTCCTCGATTTTGATGAGTGGGCTGCGTTTGGGATCTGGATGAAGCTGGTCATTCAACAAGGCAAAAAGAACCTTTTCGACAAGCTGGTACTAGTCATGACTCCCGCCGGGGGATGGCACGTCTTCTTCAGGTGTCCAGATGGCATTGAGGGGAACCAAAAGCTGGCAAGTCGAGTGGGCAAAGATGGCAAGGCTGTCGTACTTATTGAGACGAGGGGAGAGGGCGGCTGTGTCGTCTTACCTGGATCCCCTAAATCCTGTCATCCCTCGAACAAGCCCTACGTCCTACGTCAGGGAAGCCTGACGGCGATTCCAAACGTCTCTGCGGCTCAGAGAGAACTTCTTCTGCAATGTGCCCGATCCCTGAATGAGCACGTACAACCCTCACGGGTGATCACTGGTCCTTCCCCTGCCGCCGGCAATCGCCCCGGTGATAACTTCAACCGGAAGGTAGATTGGCGGGGAATACTTGAACCTCATGGTTGGGAGATCGTTGGGGACGCCGAGGAGAAGACCAACTGGCGCAGGCCTGGCAAGGAGGAGGGCGTCTCAGCGACCACCAACTACGGCGGTAGTGATCTGTTCTATCCCTTCAGCACGAATGCCTATCCATTCGAAGCCGAGCGGGCCTACGACAAGTTCGCTGCTTACACCCTTCTAAACCACTCTGGTGACTTCAGTGCGGCCGCAGCCAGTCTTGCTGCACAAGGCTACGGCGACCAGAGGCTTTCTACGCTTACTTCGCTTTTTTCGCACTCTCCCGACGACTGGCCCAAGCCACTCAGCAAAAATGCTTTTCATGGCCTAGCTGCAATACTGTTCACTTAATTGTCAGGGTCATGAGCGACCCTTTCTGCTATAAAAAAGGAGGAACGCCATGGCACGCACTTTGGCCGAGTTACCGAAGGGAGCCCGGATTACGGATTTCGTGAGTCTGGGCGTGCTTGCTGAGAAGTTTCCGAGGACGACCATCGACCGGATTCTGCAGGAAACGGGGCGAGCGAGCAAGCGGGAGCGAAATTTGCCGGCGCACGTGGTGGTGTACTATGTGATCGCACTGGCGCTGTACGGGCAAGTGTCCTATGGAGAGGTGCTGCGGTGCCTGCTGGAAGGGCTGGAGTGGTTGGGGCTGAACGTGCGACGGCTGCGGGGCACGGCCAAGTCGGCGATTACTCAGGCCCGGAGCCGATTGGGGAAGGAGCTGCTGCAGCGGCTGTACCAGGAGGTGGTGAGCCCGATCGCGACGCCACAGACGCAGGGGGCGTGGTATCGGGGGAGGCGTCTGGTGACGTTGGACGGCAGCACGCTGGATCTGGCAGACACCGCGGCCAATGAAGCCGCGTTTGGTCGACCCGGAGCGTCGCGGGGCCGCAGTGGCTATCCGCAGTTGCGATTTGTGGCGTTGCTGGAGAACGGGACCCACGTGTTGTTTGCCACCGAGATGGGGGGCTATGGGCGGGGAGAGAGCACGCTCGCCCACGGGGTGGTGGCGGAGCTGGGTCCGGAGATGCTGTGTTTGGCCGACCGGAATTTTTTCAGCTACGCTCTGTGGAAGCGGTCCCAAGAAGGCGGCAGCCACCTGTTGTGGCGCGTGAAAAAGAACCTGAGGCTGCCCTGTCTGGAGCGTTTGGCCGATGGCTCCTATCGGAGCAAGATCTATCCCAGCGACAAGGCTCGCAGGCGGGACCAGGAGGGGCTCGCGGTGCGGGTCATCGAGTATCGGCTGGAGGGAATCGACGAACGGTATCGTCTGATGACGACCTTGGAGCCCGAGGAGGGTCCGGCCGAGGAACTGGCCGCCCTCTATCACGAGCGCTGGGAGATCGAGACGGCACTGGATGAACTCAAGACCCACTTGCGGGGAGCACGCATCGTTTTGCGCAGCAAGAAACCGGAGCTGGTGGAGCAGGAGTTCTATGGTCTGCTGCTGGCTCATTTCGCGCTACGGGGTTTGATGCATGAGGCGGCCTTAAAGGCGCACGTGGACCCGGACACCCTGTCCTTTGTCCACTCGCTCCGGGTGGTCAGACGCAAGTTGCCTCGCTTGGTGTCTCTTCCCCCCTCAGGAGAGAATTGCCTTTCATGAGACGGTCTTGGAGGAGATCTTGAAAGAGCGGGTGTCCTCCAGCCGAGGGCGCTGCAACCCAAGAGCGGTGAAAAGGAAGATGAGCAGCTTTCCGGTCCGCAGTCGCATCCAAGGACGGACGGGCCGTCCGAGAATCCAGGTTAAGATCCTTAAATGAACAGTATTGGGCCTAGCTGGCGAGATCGTGCGAATGATCGGACCACACAGCGAAGCAGACCCCGCAGCCTTGCTGCTTCAGTTTCTCGCAGCCTTCGGCAATCTCATCAACCGCAGGGCGTACTATCTCGCCGGTGGCGACAAGCACTTCACGAATCTTTACGTACTGTTAGTTGGTGAGACCGCGAAGTCTAGAAAGGGCACATCCTGGGGGCACATCCGACGAATCTTTGAAGAGATCGATTCCAAGTGGGTATCAGGGAGAATCACGGACGGACTCTCCAGCGGAGAGGGTTTGATCTGGGCGGTGCGCAACTCCATAGGTAAGGACCCCGGCATTTCAGATAAGCGGCTACTGATCGTACAAGGTGAGTTTGCGGCCGCATTGAAGGTACTCAGGCGGGAGGGCAATACGCTTTCAGCCGTGATCCGAAATGCCTGGGATACGGGCGACCTGAATACGTTGGTCAAGCATGACCCTGCCAAAGCGACTGATGCCCACATCTCCATCGTTGGCCACATTACTCGGCAGGAGCTGCTCAGGTACCTCGACGAGACGGAGAAACCGCCAATGGGTTCGGCAATCGGTTCCTGTTCGGCTGTGTAGAACGGTCTAAGGTTCTGCCAGAGGGCGGCAATCTCAAGGAGAAGGAGCTAAAGCCTCTAATCGCCAAGCTCAGAGCAGCCGTCAATCTCGGACGTCATGCAACGCAGATCAAGTGGACTCCAAAGGGGCGGGCATTATGGCACGCCGTCTATCCAGACCTATCTGAGGGAAAGCCTGGTCTGCTGGGAGCAATGACAGCAAGGGCGGAAGCTCAAGTGGTCCGTTTGGCTTCCGTCTATGCTCTTCTCGATAAGTCACAGATTATTTCCGAACAGCATTTGAAGGCCGCCCTCGAAGTATGGCGCTACTGTGAGGACTCGTGCCGTTACATCTTCGGTGAGTCACTTGGCGACCCCATTGCCGACAAGCTGATCTTGGAGCTTCATCAGGCACCTGACGGTCTATCCAGAACAAAGATCCACCATTTGTTCAAGGGCCACGAAACCGCGACTCAGATCAACCGAGCACTCGCCCAGTTGGAACAGCTTGGTGCTGCCCGAAAAGAGCGCCGGAAGACGGGCGGACGCCCGCTGGAGACCTGGTTCGCTGTGCAGGGTGCGAAAAAAGCGAAGTAAGCGAAGAAAGTCCTACGAGGGACGGAAAGGGAAAAACCATGGCTTTCATTCCTGAAGAAGGAGACAACTTAGTCCGAATCCTACCGGCGCTGCGACCCATAGGGAGCGCGTTTCTTAAGGTGACTCGACACGACTATTACGACGGACGAGGATGGACCCCCTTCGCATGTCCGCCGCGCAGACGAAAGAACAGTTGCTTCTTTTGCGACGAAGCTATTCCCCTTCTCACGCAGCTAGGTGAAAGGGGGCAAGAGCTGGCCCATGACCTGAGGCCAAAGGAGCGTGTCCTCTGCAACATCTTGGGTAGAAGCTATCTCTATCGCGGTCCTCAAATCTGGGACCTTCCACGCTTTCTCTACACAGAGATCCTAGTAATCAAAGTGAAGCACGGAGATATCACTGATCTGGAGACAGGCTGCGATCTGGTCCTGACACGGACGGGAAAAGGCCTTGAGACAAGGTATTCGCTAAGAGTGAGCCAGGATTCCGAGAAGGTCGACTCGGATATTCTCAGTGACCTCATCGACCTGGAGAAGGTCTACATACCCCATGAGTATCAGAAAGAGGAGTTTCGTCAATGGCTTCGAGGAAGGATTCGCAGTCTGCGCCCGCGACAAGTTACGTTCAAGTTTTCGGGGCTCGTTCTCACACTAGATGAGTAGGGCGAGTAAGTAGATCAAAGTTGCATTACCTTGCCTCGATCCTGGCTCGGCTTGACTAAAGAATCTCAATCTATTCATCGAAAAAGCCCCCTTTTGTTTGGGGAGGATGAATCGGGTGGTACGCCGCAACTATAAGCGTTTACTAAAGTTATCCTCGCGTTTTTTTTGTAGAAGGGGATGCGCTGATGGCAGTACCGGTCAGCACCACACCGACCTTTTCAGCAGGAATGCCGACGCTACTTTTTCAAGGCAAGGGGGCATTCGCTGACCGAGGACACTCCTATGACGTCTCGGCTGACGGGAAGAAGTTTGTGATTATAGAGCTGATGCAGGGGGGTAGGCCGCCCGCTATCCAAGTCGTCGAGAACTGGTACGAAGAATTCCGCGAACGCGAGCAGGACTAAGTCCATCAAGACGAACGACACAGCATGAAGCAGCGGCTGTTAACGCCTTGCCGCTCAGCGGCCGGCCGCAGGCCGGTCCGTCTGAATTGGCATGTTAGTCCGGGTCCTGCTCAAGATGATTGTCGGGTTGTCGATCCCATGGCGAACCCTCCCAGCCACGGATGTAGCCGTTGTCCTGACACAACAGGCACTCCCAGATGATTGCACCATCTTCCGGGTCAAAACGGGCGTAGATCTCCCCTCGGCAACGTTGTCGCCTTGGGCTTCTGCGGCAGGGTACGTTCGTCCACTCGATTCGCTTGACGTCTCGACTGGTCATCCACGCGACGATTGATCCTAGGAACAGCGCGAGGTTCAAAGCAGGTCTCGGCATATCTGCAACATGTCCGGACTCGTCGAGATAGTGCTGCATGTCTGTGACCCACGTCTCGCGCATGCCTTGCTCCGAGTCTCCTTCTACCTCGGTTTAACGGCATACGGCTAACCTGCGGGCCCGGATGGCGCGGCACGTGAGCATGCATGGCCAGTAACGGAAGAGCTCGTCAGGTTCAGCCGCGTGTTATCCGATTTTCGGGACTTGCGTTTGCGAACCACGTCAAGGACGGCCTCCGGGTGTCTCGCCGCTACTCGCAGCAGGACTCTGGCCGGGCGTTAGGCCGTCGGTTGTAACCCACGAGACACCATCGGGATCGTGGGGGCTACCGCTCTGATCATCTCGCGCATCTGCGAATCGAGAGCCTCGCCCAGAACTACAGACGATATCACCGATCCGTCGATCACTACACTGACGTTCTGCCTCTTCGAGACAAAACGAATCTCTGCCTCCGGCGCCCAGAAAAGCAAACGTACGAGCCGACGAACGGGAACTGGAGGGTCATAGACCGCCCCAACAGAGACGAGTGGAGACCTCGGGATCACGGTTATCTCGCCTGTCCGCTAAGATCGAACAGCTTCCATTCCGGGGTCAAATGTTGCTCTCTGAGTCGTAGATCGATTTGGGCCTTGCCCGCTTGGTCGATAACCTGAAGGCTCACCGTGCGATTTCCCTTCGCACCAGCAAATCGGAGCAGGCCGAAGTTATAGCCCCGATACTCCTTCTGGGCGAACTGGTGAAATCGGTCCTTACTCGCCGTCCCCCTGGAGAAGGCAGTCTCGAAGCCGGCGTTGGAACTGATGAGCTCGTAGAGGGGGTAGGAATCGTGGCCACGGTACAGTCGGTTCAAGCTGCCGATATGCCAGTCTCCTGCCACAACCAGGACTCCGGTGATTCCTTCCCGGGAAAGCCAAGTCAAGAAAGTGTCCCGTTCGTCGCCGAAGTTTGCCCAGTGTTCCCCCGGAGTCTGGCGATCCACGAGAAGGGTGCCGCCACTGACGATGACCTTGAAAGTGGCGATACTATTCTTGAGACGATTCCTCAACCACCTCAGTTGATCGGGTCCCAGCATCTGCTTTCGATCGGGAGCGTGATTGGGGTCACGATAATATCGATCATCCAGCATGAAGAACTCGGCGTCGGCGATGCGAAACGAAGTGAAGATGCCAGACACATCCGGGAGTCCAGCGGAAGGATTCGGAAAATATCTCTTGAAAAGAGAGAGGCTGAGGTCGCGCCAGCGAAAGGTTCGATCGGAATCGTTGGGACCGTAGTCGTGGTCGTTCCAGATCCCATAAGTCGGAGTCGTGGCCAGCAGAGTCCGCAAGCCCGCCACATCCCTGAGGTAGCGGTGAGAACGAGCCATGACGAAACGAACCACCTCCTCACTAGTGTCGTAGGCCCCCGGGAGGAGGGGCATGTAGTTGTTGTCGCCCAGAAGAAGCAGCGCGTTGGGGCGGTGCCTGGCCAATTGATCCCATATCGGCTGGATGGGAAGGTGAGCCGGGTACATGCAGGATGCCGTAGCGACCGAGAATTCAGCCAGTTGGTCTGGCGGTTTTCCAGACAGGGTTTCCGGCGGCATCAAGCTGAAAGCCTGGGGAGTCTGGGGTCGAACCGGCCGCCCGTCGATCTCCAGTTCATAGTAGACCAGCCAGCCCGGGTTTAGATCCTCCAATTGCACCACTCCTGTGTGGGGAGCGCTGCTCGATGTCCTCCCCTCGGCTGCCCCCCTCTCCAGGGGCTGTCCCAGGTAGCGTTCGTAATTCTGCTGGGGATCCAACCAGTAGCTGACTTTCACCGACGCGGGAACATCGGTTTCGATCCAGATCTTGGCCGATGTAGTAGTGGTGTGCCCAACCATGGGACCACTGAGCAATTCGGCTGCCTGGAGCGCAGGTTTGTTGCTCAGGACAGCGGCAGTAAGAAGGACGAGAGCATACACTGGAAAGCGCATGGAAATCCGACCACGAGTTGGCCGGGAGTATGGTCCCAGAATGCTAGATCCCGCAAGTGACAGATCCGCGAGCATGAGGATACTCTACCGTAACCGGGCTCCGGACGACATCTGATACTCCAAAGTGAACTGGCTGTCAGCATCTCTCTCGTGCTTCTTCAGGGTCGGCGAATAGGTGCTTACGTGGATTCTGTTCTGCGCCGGTGAGAATCTCATGATTCTCAGCCATCCGTCGCCTCCCTTCTCCCGCCCCTGGTAATCGGACAAGAGGCTGTAGACCGTGCTTCCGTTGTAGGTATCTTCTCTTTGAGCCTCACCCAGCACATGCCCACACAGCATCATGAAGAAATTGGGATTGTCTTTCAGCACGTCATAGGTGGCCTGACCTTGATACCCGAAGGTCTTGTCAAGTTCGAGGAGACTGTGGCTGACGATAATGGCTCGCCTATCCCTATGCTTCTCCAGGAGCTCGTCGGCCCAGCCCAGCGCATCGCTGCCAGCCGCGTACTCGAAGAAAACGGCGATGAAGTCGAGTCCGCCCGCGCTGAAGAGGTGGTAGAAATTGTCATTGTCGACCCCGTAGTTCTCACCGTACCAAGGCCTTTCTTTGAATCGAGCAGTCCCAAAGTACCGATTGTAGAGCTGCGTGGTTTCGATGCGGACGCCGTCGATGAACACTGGAAGAGGACGGTAGATGTACTTGTCATGGTTGCCCACGGCAATTCCATACGGAATCGGACGAGGCCCCTCCAAGATGCGAAAGGCCGCATCGGCATGTTTCCACTCCTCCTCTCGATCGGCGTAGTTGACGCAGTCTCCGAGGTGGGGAACATAGACGATGTTGAGGTTGTCTCTGTTGTCGGCAATCCACTGAGTCTGAGCCTTGAAGATCTCCGGGGTCCCCCCGTGGAGACTGGCTGCATAGTTCTGGGTGTCGGGCAACACGGCAATCGTGAAGTCCTCCTGACCATGCGCAACGGCAAGAGAAAGGAGCGTGATGATAAGCAGAGACCTTTGACGGAACCAGAACCTCGACCCACACCGGAGAAACCTGCGGGCGGAGAGGCGTGCGTTTCGGAAGTAGTCTGTTCGCATGTCAATTCCTTTCCAGCTTGACCGGAGGATCAAACGGACAGGGTCCGCAATGAGTTCGCTCCTCGGCTATTGTAGGTCTGATTCTGCTCCACTCAATAGCCCTGAGGCCACTGCCCGGGAGATATTGTTGCCTATGGGATTGGTGGCACAAGAGCTGGGTATTGCCTCTCCCGCTGGAAATGTGGGTGTTCGGCGCAGCTGCGTCGGCGTTGATCCTAAACTGACACTTCATTGCTGCTCCCGGCTTCGGAGTTCGCCTGTTCGGTGTTCTGCAGTTTGTGATTCAGCCTTTATCCTTGGTTTCGGGGAGGCAACCGATGAATGCTAAACCGCAGAATATCGAACAGGCAAATTTCGAAGGCTAAGGAAGACAGTTCGTAGGTTCAGTGTTCTACGGTTTGTGATTCAGCCTTGTTCCTTGCTCTGGAGAAGGCAACCGAGGCCCGGCGGGATGTCTGGTCCATTCGCAGCCTGGACGGGGGGAGGACCTGGGTAGACCGGCAGCCGGTCTTCGAGGGCTACTGCGGCGCCCTGATTGACATCATCCAGACGGGGGAAGGACAGGTAGTGGTGCCCATCCAGCGCTATCTGCCCAATCCCGGACGGCACGCCACCTGCACCTACGTCTCAGAGGATGACGGCAAGACCTGAGAGGAATACCATGACAGGAGACCACGGGTCCGGCTCAGTTCCACAAAGCCGGGATAGGAATTGTCACCAGCGCTCGGCAGTTCGGCAAACTCGACAAGCCGGTCGTCGTCCAGCCAGTACATGGAGGTCTTCGGTCCGCGGTGCTCCGTGTGCTTCCTTCCACCTACGATGTAACGGTCGCCCCATCGAGCCAGCAGTGGTCCTCCGATATAGCGATTCAGGTCCTTCCGTTCCCATTCCACATACGGGGGTGAAGAGCGACAGAGCTGCGCGCTGTTGCCTCCCCGCCGTCGAGCCACGGCTACGATGCTCCCATCGGATTCAAACTGGAACGCAGTTTCGTTTCCCTCCGTCTCCTGGAACAGGGCACGCTTGCGCCAGATGAGGCCGTCGTCACTCTCGAGCATCGCCGATTCAATCTCTTGACCATATCTACGGGGTCCGATCGAGAAGTTGATCTTTCTCCGCCCGCAGAGAAAGGCCTTTCCAGAAAAGGTGTTCGCCCGCCAGATGTAGCGGCCCAGGGTGCCTTCGAGTAGGACTGGCTCGCTCCACTCGCGTCCATTCAGCGACCATACTGCGTAACCGAGCTGCTCGTTCAGTTCGAGATCCTCTCGACACAGTTCCGGACCCTTGCAGTACCAGGTCCCGAGTAGACGAACAACTTGTTCTTGAAGATGAGGAAATGTGGGTCGCGAGTATCCCGGTCCTCGACCAGATCAGGCGTGCAACGAATAAAGCCCCTTTTGCTCCGTGTTTGCGTGCGGGTTCGTTCCAGATCCGTTCGCGCACTGTGACCCAGGCCTCGTTCTTATGGACCGCTGCCGCTCCGAAGTTGCCCAGCGTAGCTCCGCGTTCGGGGATGAGCACTCATTGCAAGGATAGAGCAATATTATTTAACTGGCGGCGTAATCATAATATGGGCACGGTGGGTTCCCGGATTCATTATCCATGGCCCACCCGGGGATGTCGGCTTAGTTGGCAAGCCTGTCGTTTCTTGGGTTGCCCAAGGGATATAAACCACATATCGCAGATGGACATTTTTAAAGATTCTCTCCTGTTCATCAAAGGAGCCGTCTGTACCAGACAAAACATACAATGTGGTCGCTGTCTCTGGCATCCGTAGTTTGCCGGATTTCGCTTCCGCCTCTCGAATGTCAAATATTTCCTTTGCAGACTTGCCTGCAAGCCGCAAGGCAAGACCTCGGGCCATGAAGGGATAGAGATCTTTATGAAAGGCAGAAGAGGTAAAGCCGCTTGTATGTGGATTATCTGCCAGGCAAACCATCAAACCGCTACCTTTTTGTAAAATTATGACCCCGCCTTCTGAATCATATCCATAGACTGTTGCACCTTCACGGAGATTTTCAGGTACTGCCTGGAGGGCACCGGCAACTTGCTGTTCTTTATTGGGAATATCCTGATCTTGAAAAGCGAAGATGGACAATGCGAAAACGATAAATAATGGTCTCACGGGATCTCCTTACTGTAGTTCGCTTCTATTCTTTGAGGTGACCCAATCCTTCCTCCCGGTGCGATCTTTTTCAGGGTCTCGAAATCCCGCACGGGTCCTGACCAGCCAGTCTGCTGGGATCGCGTTCGGGAATCAAGCTGCTTGACCTCCGGCGTCGCTTATCCCACACTCTGGAAGCATGAATAGAGGTCTGGTAGCCGCTTTCGTCGGGCTTGCTGTCCTGGCTCCGATCTGCGCCGAACCCCCGCCGACAGTCCAGGTGTCCAACGTCCGACGCGTGTTCCACAATGGCGAGCACAACGCCTTCACAGACCTCATACGATTCCGGGACAGGTTCTATCTCACCTTTCGCAGCTGCCCCGATGGCCACGGGGTCCGCTCCTCGGCCTCGGTCATCATCCTCGCGAGCGACGACGCGGCCCAATGGGAGCAGGTGCACCGCTTTCGGGTCGAGGACCGGGATACTCGCGACCCACATTTCCTGATCTTCAAGAACAAGCTGTTCGTCTACTCGGGAACCTGGTACTGCAAGGGTCCGGAACTGTGTCGAGAGGATCTCGAACT
>CBDCUP010000010.1:0-483276 GCA_965222655.1 Acidobacteriota bacterium | reverse complement strand
TACACACCGCATGAAAGAGAAGAACATTGAGGGGACTGTGGAGTCAAGAGCCTGTTTCCAGGAGCTGGAAGATTGGGTGCGGGAGAAGGTCCAGTCTTGGGTCCAGGAGCTACTAGAGGAGGAGGTGACCGAGCTGCTGGGACGAGACAAGAGTGAGCGTCGAGGCAAAGTGGACCCAGCGTCGGGATACCGCAACGGCTATGGCAAGGCCAGACGACTGACCCTCAGTAGCGGGACGATCACCGTGCGACGGCCTCGAGTCCGAGATCTAGAAGAGCGTTTTGAAAGCCGGGTACTGCCGCTGTTTGCCAAACGGACGCAGCAAGTCCGAGACCTGATTCCAGAGCTGTATTTGCAGGGCCTGGCTCAGGGCGATTTCGACTTGGCATTAAGAGGGCTTTTAGGGGAAGAAGCGGCCTTGTCGGCCAACACGGTGGCCCGACTGAAAGAGAAGTGGCAAGAAGAATGGGCCGTCTGGCAAAGTCGTCCCCTGGAGGAACTGGAAGTCGTTTATTTATGGGCGGATGGAATCTACGTCAAAGCGGGTCTGGAGAAGGAAAAGGCCGTCCTGCTGGTGGTCCTTGCGGCGCTCAGTGATGGCAGCAAGGTGGTGGTTTCGGTGACGAGCGGTTATCGGGAATCGACGGAAAGTTGGTCAGAGGTGTTACGCGACTTGAAGCGGCGGGGGATGAATGCTCCTCGTCTGGTCATCGCCGACGGCCCCCTCGGCATCTGGGGGGCCTTGTGCAACGTCTACCCCGAGGCGGAAGAGCAGCGTTGCTGGAATCACCGCATCGTCAATATCCTGGCCAAGGTGCCCAAACGCGAGCAGCCCACGGCCTTATTGATTCTGCGCCAGATCCCCTATGCTGAGAGCCGTCAGGAAGCGGAACGCCTCAAACGGGTTTTCCAGGAGTGGTGCCGAAGCAGAGGCTTGGCTCCGGCGGCCGATCTGTTGGACCAGGACTGGGATCGGATGGTGAGCTTTTACAACTACCCGAAGCAGCAGTGGCAACACCTGCGCACCACGAATCCAGTGGAGTCCCCGTTCGCCGGACTTCGGCTGCGAACCGATGCGGCCAAGCGCTTCAAGAAGGTGAACAACGCCCAGGCGGTGATCTGGAAGATGCTCTTGGTGGCCGAGAAACGATTCCGTCGTCTCAAAGCTCCAGAGCTCATGAGAGATGTCTATCAGGGAGCCAAGTATGTGAATGGAGTCCTGGTCAACCAGGAGTCGAAGGAGAAAGCCGCCTGAGTCTATTTACACACCTCTTGACATGAGCTCCGACCGGAAACGTTTTGGCAATAACACTTTCAGTGTAGAAGAGGCTGGCGCGTCTTAAACCCAGGGTAGCTCGCTTCGCATTGCAACCCTTATAGTTGGAAAGTCACTGATCGGGAAGATGAGAGTGGCAAGTAGCCGTAGCCGTCTTTCTTTCTTTTTTGCTACTTTTTTCTTTCTTTGTGGAAGGTGTGGAAGGTGTGGAAAAGTATGGAGTCGGGAGCTAAGTTGCCGACTCCCAGGACGCTCGGGTCCGTCACGAATGGCAACCCTTATCGGGAGGACGATTAAGCCCAGACTTTCGGACGGACCCTGGGCCGGATTTGGACGAATACTCAGATGCTGTCCGCTCAGGAGGACTCCTATAAGGAATTCGCCGCCACCGGTTGCGTCCGGCTAGAAACCAGGCAAGAGGAGAGGAGCCATGAAGCCGATTGATGAGGAGACCATTGGAGTGTGGGTGGGCGTGGACTGGGCCGACGAAGAGCATGTCTATGCGCTGCGGATGTCGGGCTCGAGCGAAATCGAGAGCGGCGACGTCAAACAAACACCGGAGGCCCTGCAGAGCTGGATCAACGAGCTGCGGCAAAGGAGCGGGGGCGGCTGGGTCGCGATCGCCGTGGAACAGAGCCGGGGAGCGCTGCTGTATGCGCTGATGGAGTACGATTTTGTGTTGATCTACCCGATCAACCCGAAGTCCTTGAGCCGGTACCGTGGAGCCTTCTATCCCAGTGGAAGTAAAGACGACCCGAGGGATGCGGATCTGGTGCTGGACTACCTGCTCAAGCATCGGGAACGGATTCGATTGTGGGAACCGGAATCCTTGGAGGTGCGTTGTCTGCGCCTGTTGTCCGAGCAACGGCGCAAGCTGGTCGAGCTGCGCACGGACTTGACCAATCAGTGGACCGCCAACTTGAAGCACTACTTTCCTCAGGCCCTGAAATGGGTCGACCCGCTCAAAGGGAAGACGGCCTGCGATTTCCTGAATCGTTGGCCCAACCTTCAGGTCTTGCAGGGGGCCAAGCCGAGCGTGATTCGCCGCTTTTTCAAGAGCCATCGGGTGGGGGGCGAAAAGTGGCAATCCCAGCTCGAGGAGATCCAGCAGGCCCGGGTGCTGACCCACGATGCGGCTATTGTGACGGCGTCCAGTCTGCTGACTCAGAGCTTGGCGGGACAGATCCTGCAGTTGAACGAGTCCATCCAGCGGTTTGATGCCAAAATCGAGGAACTCTTCAACGACCACCCGGACCCTTTCATTTTCAGCAGTCTTCCCGGCTCTGGAAAGGCTCTGGGTCCGCGGCTCTTAACCCTCTTTGGGGAGGATCGGGATCGTTTCCAATGCGCCGCGGAGGTGCAGACCCTCTCCGGCATCGCCCCCCTGCTGCGAGCCAGCGGCAAGACCCACATCGTCAGCTACCGTTGGGCCTGTCCTAAGTTCGTTCGCCAGGGGGTTCACGAATTCGCCGCTCACTCCCGGCACTGGTGCCCCTGGGCTCAAGCCTACTACCAGATGCAGCTCAGCCAAGGGAAAGATCATCACGTCGCGGTGCGCTCTTTGGCCTTCAAGTGGCTGCGCATCATCTACCGTTGCGGGAAGAACCGGGTCCCCTATGACGACGCCATTTACATGGAATCTTTGAAGGCGAACAACGCTCCTTTGCTGGCCTTCTTGTAGCCAGCACTCAAGCTGTGGAAAAAAATGCAACCGGCTGAAAAAAACTTGAAAAAACACTTGACTTGAAACCTCAGATGTCTGGTAGTCGATGAACCACCTGAATCGAGAAGAAGTTTCTTTCTCGAATGGGGCAGGGGCGCGACTGACCTTGAACTGGATCGACGGCGAAATAAGCCTGGTGTCTCGCGACAAACCTGAAGTCAGACAGACTCCGGATTCTGTTACCAGGGTAGCCATGGCCCAACGGGAAGTATCCTTGGCAGCGGGAGAGCCTCCTTCGGCCAAGGGCTACACACCCTCGGTATTCTCTCTGCTGCCACGCTTGTTTGAGCGAGCCGGAAATTTCGAAAAGGGAAGCATCACGGGTTTCTACACGGTTCTGGTAGAGGCGGACGACATGAACGAGCCCATCGCCGACGCAGTAAGGGGGTTGCTCGATGGACACATCGTCCTCTCCCGACAGTTGGCATGGAAAAACCACTTCCCCGCCATCGATGTGCTTTCCAGTATCAGCCGTCTCATGCCGGATCTGGTCACACCCGATCAATCGGCCGCGGCGCGCAAGATTCGAGAGCTCCTTGCCGTCTACCAGAAAGCCGAAGACATGATCAACATAGGCGCCTATTCGAAAGGCACGAATCCCAAGATCGATCTGGCGCTGAGCAAGATTGACCGAATCAATCTCTACCTCCAGCAAGATGCTGAAGAAATGGTGGATTGGGAGACTGCCCTGCGTGAGCAGGTCGATCTCCTCAAGGCCTGAGTTTACAGCAAATGAAGAGGTTCTCCTTTAGACTTCAATCCGTACTCGACCTGTACAGCAGTCGGGAGGAGCTGGAGCTGATCAAACTGAATGACCTGCTTTGCCGAGGCACAGAAGTCGAATCGGCGATCAGGAAGCACGTTGAGGCGATGCAGAGTGTCGGTCAGGAACTGAGGCGCAGGAAAGAGCTTTCTCCGCAGGAGTTGATTGCCTCTGATCGCTACCAGTCTCATCTCCGCGAACAAGTCAGGCAGCTGGGTACCCAGGCGTTGAAGCTCGAGACCTTGACGACCGAGCAGAGAGATCTTGTTGTTTCAGCCAGTCGCCAGCGAAAAGTTTTTGAGACGCTCAAGGACCGACAACAGCAAGAACACGATCTGTCCCTCAAACGGGTCGAGCAGCAGGAGATCGATGAGCTTCATCTGCAGCATCGGGCCGGCCGCCTGGCTGCACCTGAGAGCCTTCACACTCCATGGGGAGTAGCGTCCCCTGATGATGACTGAACTGCGAGACTCACTCTGCACGTCGTCTGGTCCACCCCCGCCATTGATCCTCAGCGTCCTTTGACCCGCCACCAGCAACTGACGACCCATTCTTGAAGTTCTCAGGTTAGTGGGGCCCCGGCTGGAGGAAGCCGGATCATTCGAGAAAGAAACTGTTCTCTACTTCCGAATTCATCGCCTGATCAGAACGCTTTCCTTCAGATATCCCTATACAGAAGCCCGCTTCAGTGGGCTGGCGCGAACTCGGGATAGGGGAAGCCCTCACGGGCCTTCCCCTCCCACACCACCAGGCATACGGGTCCGTACCAAGGCGGTTCGCTAGGGTTGAATGCGCTGATGATTAGCCAACCGAGGAAGACCTAACCGATCGAAATAAGCATTCGGAAGCGCTATCCGGACCCCGGGCGCTTGACTGAGGGCCCAAGGGCCCTTGACTCTCCACGCGGTCCGCTGGGCCATATCCCGACTCACGCCCAGCCGGATCAACTCCGCCTGGCGTCGCCGGTAGACCTTCCACTGTTTCCATTGGACGCTGCGCAGGCGACGACGAATCCAGCTGTCCAGACCCCGCAGGACCCAGGGGCTCTCGACGTACCCAAAGTATCCAATCCAGCCCCGGAGGTAGCGGGACAATTCGTCCACACGCTGCTCCAGGCTGATCCCCCGGTTACGCCGCGTTAAACGACGCACCCGGGATCGAAACCGCTGGATCGATTCCGGCGCAATCTTGCGCCGGTTGGGCGATCGGCCTCCCGTGAACGTGAAGCCTAAGAACTTCCGCTTCTGGGGCTCATCCACCGCACTCTTCTCCCGATTGACACGCAGTTTCAGTCGCTGGCTCACAAACCGGCTCACACTCGCCATCACTCGCTCCCCCGCCCGCCGACTCCGCACATAAATGTTGCAGTCATCGGCATAGCGGACAAAACGGTGACCCCGGCGCTCCAGTTCCTCGTCCAGCTCATCCAGAACCACGTTCGAGAGAAAGGGGGACAGGGGGCTGCCTTGCGGCGTCCCTTCCGTCGGCGCACTCACCAGTCCGTACCGCAGAATCCCCGCGCTTAGATACGCTCGGATCAACTTCAGTACCCGCTTGTCCCCAATCTCCCGCGCCAGCCGGCTCAGCAAACGATCGTGGTGAACTCGATCGAAAAACTTTTCTAAATCGAGATCGACCACGGTCCCGTAGCCCGCTTTCACGTAGTCTTGGGCACGCGCCACTGCCTGATGAGCCCTGCGCCCCGGTCGATAGCCATAGCTGGACTCTGAGAACGTGCGATCCCACTTGCGTTGCAGCACTTGCAGCATCGCTTGCTCGATAAATCGATCGATCACACACGGAATCCCGAGTCTTCGCTTGTCTTTCCTTCCCGGTTTCGGAATCTCCACCCCCTTGACAGGTCGCGGTTGATACTCCCCGCACAGCAGCTGTTCTTTGATCGACCGCCAGTTCGCCTTCAGGTACTCCGGCAGTTCATCGACGGTCATCCCGTCCACTCCCGGACCCCCTCGGTTCGCTCGCACTCGTCTCAACGCCGCTTCCAGATTACTTCGCTCGCATATCTCCTCCATGACGTTCTCACCAAACATCGGGCCTTCGGTTCGCCCTTTCGCTAAGGATGAATCCGCCGTCTCCCCGCTTCCCTGGGGCCGCACCCCAGCTGTTCGGTTTGAGGTCCGCTTCGGACTTCTCTGCCTCTGTTGATCACCCTTAAGATTGGACACCTACTAACCTCTCCCTACCGTTCGGGCCTTCCGTGAGTTTCCCCACCTACTATGCCCTCTGCGGACTCCTGGAGGGCGCTATGAAACCTTACGATTCCACCTGTCCTTCAAGGGACAGCCTCCCAGGCCTCCCGGGGTAAGGACGCTGTCTTTCCGTACACAACCGCTGGATTTACGCTTCCGGATCTTGATGGATATGGACTTCGTCACCACGCGCTGACTCGTCCGACCTTGGCGCCTACTTATCCAGTTTCTGTGCGTCGGCTCGTACGTTTGCTCCACACTTCCTTCAGACCCCACCTCGCGGTGACGCCCTTGTGCTTCGCTAGCCTTCACCTCCATCAGGTTGGCGGAGGGACTTGCACCCTCCCAGACAGCGCGCGTGCCCGGCACGCGCGTAATAGACCGGTCCTTCGGGGCCGGGTATCCGCACGACGTTCTAAGCAGAGCCCGCTTGAGCGGGCTTCTCGAGAAAAGGCTTTAGCCTGGATCCGTGTTGATCTCCAAGACAAAGGGCGCGATTCTGTTTCTCAAGGGCACCCGAGATTCCCTGGGCTCCTCATCGTACCTGCACGGGACCATCGGACCGGACTCAGGCTGAAGCCTTTTACCGAGAAGCCCGCTGAAGCGGGCTCGAGCTTAGCCCGCCCTGATTTCCGGCCCTAAAGGGGGTCAGCTCACGAAACGGAAAATATAGTACGCTAAGAGGCATCCGATTGGCCGCTTATGCCTCGTCGCAGTTTGCTGGCACCCACCGAGCGCGCCTCGCTTCTTGCCTTTCCGACCACCGACGATGAGCTGATCCGTCACTACACTTTCTCCGAATCTGACTTGGCGTCGATCCAGCAACGACGCGGCAAGCACAACCGGCTCGGCTTCGCCGTGCAGTTGTGTTACCTGCGCTACCCGGGCTTCGCTCTACCGACTCAAGGCGAGCCGCCCGCACCCTTGCTGGCCTTTATCGGACGGCAGTTGCACATCGATCCGGACAGCTGGCCACAATACGCAAAGCGTCCGGAAACCCGCCGCGAGCACCTGGCGGAGTTGCAGGCGTGGCTGAACCTGACGACATTCAGTGCAGCCGACCACCGACGCTTCGTTTGAGCAGCTTGCCGAACCGGCTCAACAGACCGACCGTGGCATCGTTCTCGCTGAAGCTTTGGTCGAGAGGCTGCGGCAGCAGCGCATCATCCTACCGACACTCGATGTCCTCGAGCGTGTTTCAAGCGAAGCGCTGACGCGCGGGACGCGTCTGGTGTATGAGGCGCTGACCGCCCCTCTCAGTGATCCTCATCGTCGGGCCCTCGATGCGCTGCTGAGCGTGCGAGAGGGCGGTATGGGACGTGGACTGGTCTGGCTTCGCCAGCCGCCTGGTCCGCCAAGACCGAAACACATCCTGGTCCACCTAGTTTAGGAGCCTGTCGGACTTTCGGCGTAAGTCCTTTTTTTTCAACAACAGCTATTTTTTAGCCTGAAACTATAACCTCTTTTTTTCAACGACTTAGACGATTCGGACCAAGTAAGCCCGACAAACTGCTAGAACGACTAAAGGCTATTCGCGAGCTTGGATTGCCGGAGGGCTTAGACCACGCCATCCACCAGAACCGCCTAATGAAACTGGCGCGCGAAGGCGGCCAGATGACCGCCCAGCATCTACGCGACCTAGAGAGCAAGCGGCGCTACGCCACCCTGACGGCGCTCATACTCGACACTCGCGCCACATTGAGCGACGAGATCATCGACCTGCACGACCGCCTCCTTGGCACGCTGTTCAACCGCGCCAAGCGCCGCCACGCCGATCGCTTCCAACAGTCCGGCAAGGCGATCAATGACAAGGTCCGCCTGTATTGGCGCATCGGCCGGGCCTTGCTGGAGGCCAGGCAAACGGGCGGTGACCCGTTCGCCGCCATCGAGACGATTCTGCCGTGGGAGGTGTTCAGCGAGAGCGTCACCGAAGCGGAGAAGCTGGCTCAGCCGGAGGACTTCGACTACTTACCGTTGGTCGGCGACGGCTTCAACCAGCTCCGGCGCTACACACCGGCACTCCTGGAGGCGCTCAACATGAAGGCTGCGCCGGCGGCGTGCGACGTGATGGGAGCTGTTGAAGTGCTCAGAGACATGAACAAGCGACAAGTGCGAAAAGTGCCAGACGACGCGCCGACGTCCTTCGTGCGCAAGCGCTGGGAAAGTCTGGTGCATACGCCGGACGGTTTGGATCGCCGGTTCTACGAGCTGTGCGTGCTCTCGGAACTCAAGAATTCGCTGCGCTCCGGCGATGTCTGGGTGCAGGGCTCGCGCCAGTTCAAAGACTTCGAGGAGTACCTCTTGCCGCCGTCGCGTTTCTCGGCACAGCGTGAACAGCAAGCACTTGGCCTGCCGGTGGAGACCGACTGTGAGCGGTTCTTGGAGGCGCGGCTGGCCGTGTTGGAGCGGGAGCTGCAAACGGTGGAAAGGCTCGCGGCGCAGGACGAGCTGCCGGATGCGTCCATCAGCGGTACGGGCCTCAAGCTCACCCCGCTCGACAGCGCTGTGCCGCCGGAAGCCGCCGCACTGATGCGCCGAGCGTACGGGTTGTTGCCCCACTTGAAAATCACCGAGCTGCTCCTCGAAGTGGACGACTGGACCGGCTTTACCCGTCATTTCACGCACCTCAAAAGCGGCGAGACGGCCGAAGACAAGAGCTTATTGCTGACGGCTGTGCTCGCCGATGCGATCAACCTGGGATTGACCAGAATGGCGGAATCCTGCCCCGACGCTACCTACGCCAAACTCTCGTGGCTGCAGGGCTGGCACATCCGAGATGAAACCTATTCGGCGGCGCTGGCTGAGTTGGTCAACGCGCAGTACCGCCAGCCCTTCGCCTTGTGGTGGGGCGAAGGCGCTACATCCTCTTCGGACGGCCAACACTTCAAAGCCGGGGGCCGCGGTCAGTTCGCTGGCCAAATGAATCCGAAGTACGGCTCAGAACCGGGCGTGCAGTTCTACACCCACGTCTCCGACCAGTACGCGCCGTTCCACACCAAAGTCATCAACGCCACGGTGCGCGACGCGACCTAATCCGATCTACGCATCGAAGAGCACTACACCGACACGACCGGCTTCACCAATCATGTGTTCGCACTGATGCATCTGCTGGGTTTCCGCTTCGCACCGCGCATCCGTGACCTGGCCGACAAGCGCTTGTATGTCCACGGTGACGCGAAGCGCTACCCGACGCTCGCTGGGCTGATCGGTGGCAGCGTCAACGCCAAACGGATCCGTGCCCATTGGGAGGATATCTTGCGACTCGCGGCGTCGATCCAGCAAGGGACGGTAACGGCCTCGTTGATGCTGCGAAAGCTCGGCAGTTACCCGCGTCAGAACGGCCTGGCGCTCGCGCTGCGCGAACTCGGCCGCATCGAGCGCACTCTGTTCACGCACGACTGGCTGCAAAACGTCGAGTAGCGCCGCCGGGTACAGATCGGTTTGAACAAGGGCGAGGCCAAGAATGCGCTGGCCCGTGCCGTGTTCTTCAACCGGCTGGGTGAACTGCGCGACCGCAGCTTCGAGAACCAGCGCTACCGTGCCAGCGGCCTCAACCTGGTGGTCGCCGCCATCGTACTCTGGAACACGGCTTACCTGGAACGGGTGGTGCAAGCGTTGCGGGACTCTGGAAACGCAGACGACAGCCTGCTGCCCCATCTGTCGCCACTGGGCTGGGAGCACATCAACCTGACGGGAGACTACAGCTGGCAGCAGAACAAGCAAGTCGAACAGGGCAACTTCCGGCCCCTACCGCCGCTCAATCAGCCTTAGCGTACGATTTTTTCCGTTTCGTGAGGTGACCCCTTTGTCGCCAACATTAGAAATTCGAATACCCGCATTGCCTATGCTCGGGCTGTCGCTCGTTTCTTTGAGTGGTGTGAGAAACACCACATCGAGCTTGCACGCATCGAGCCGATTGCTGTTGGGGCCTACATTGAACAGCATCCCGGATCCGCGCCGACCGTAAAGCAGCACCTCGCAGCAATTCGCATGCTTTTTGACTACCTGGTGATCGGCCAGGTAGTCCCGTTCAATCCCGCGGCCGCGGTCAGGGGCCCCAAGCACGTGGTCAAGCGCGGCAAGACTCCGGTTCTGAAAGCCGAGCAAGCCCGAGCGCTCCTGGACTCCATCAACCTCAAGACCATTGTGGGCCTTCGCGATCGCGCCATCTTGGGAGTGATGTGCTACACCTTTGCGTGAGTGGGCGCCGTCGTGGCCATGCGAGTCGAGGACTACTACGAGAACGGAAAGAGAGGATGGTTTCGCTTGCACGAGAAGGGCGGCAAGCGCCACGAGGTGCCAGCGCACCACAATGCCGAGAGCTACATGGACGCCTACCTCGAGGCCTCCGGAATCGCTACCGAGAAGAAGACTCCCTTGTTCCGGTCAGTGGACAAGTCCAGGAAGCTCACAGAGAATCCGTTGAACCGAAACGACGTGCTACGCATGATTAAGCGAAGAGCCAAGGCAACCGGACTCCCCTACTCCACCTGCTGTCACACGTTCCGGGCGACCGGCATCACCGCCTACCTCGAGAATGGCGGATCTATCGAGAACGCGCAGACGATCGCGGCGCATGAGTCGCCCAGGACGACGAAACTCTACGACCGGACAGGCGATGAGATCACACTCGACGAGGTGGAGCGGATTTCGATTTAACTCGGAGCATTGGATATGGAGCTCGAAGGGATCGAACTCGATGAGCGAGTAAGGTACCTACTGGTGACCCTCAATCGGATCCCTGGCGTGGACACTTCTTCAAGTTGTGGTGGGCACTCCAATCCCTCGGCCGGTCAAGCTAGCGAAGAAGAGTTCTACGTCAATTTTGACGTGGAGAGAAACAAGAAAGGCTGGAGGGCAGTAGAGCTGATCAGTTGGGCAGTATCGGAGACAGGAGACTGTGACAGCTTAAGTCTAGTGGTATGGACAAATGGCTTTGAGCCAGTTCCGGTGAGCTTCGAAATCAGAGGCTGGGACCATGCTGACCCAGACGAACTGGCCGACCTACTACTCACCAGGATGGTTGCATGACGCGGACCACGAAGCTCTACGATCGGACTGGAGACGAGATCACGCTCGATGAGGTGGAAAGGATTTCCATCTGAGTGGCGGAGGCCCCGACGGTGACGTCCGGGAGTGGGGAGGTGGAGCTCCGGGAGCGCCACCGACATCTTCTGCAGGTATAGTCATTTGGTAATCCCAGCCGGCGGCCGTCTTTGTGAACTGCACGGTCAAGTTGTGGGTGGATCCGAGGGTGTCGTAAACCAAAATGGAGCTGGAAAATGAATCTCCCACGCTCGCTTGCGCAGACAGATTACTAGAGAACTGAACCTTGGTAGTCGCAGAGGGTGGCACGAGGACTCCCGGGTCCACATTAAGGGGCTTCAGTTCAGCAGCCGTATTCACCTGGCCATTGGTAGCCGGATAGCCTAGCCTCGATTTCCACGGTAGTACAAATGACCCCTTTCGGGGGTGGGCCCCCGACCAGGATCCTTGATCGGACGCGACTTGTGACTACTGTTTTCATACGTGCGTTAATGAATAGAAGTACTGATTGATTTAGATTATCTATTCTTTATCGAATAGCTGGTCAACAAATAATCCGCGCGCTAATGCCAGAATTGCTCTTATACCTCAGGAAGTAGCCGATATCAAAGCTGCTGATCCAGCCTGATTCCATTTTCTGTCATCCACGTTTAGTATATCTATAGTGTGTATAACAGTAATCGGAATGGGATAACTCCTGACGCCCGACCGACCGCTCCGGAGGCCCAATTCTTCCTGGCCCCCGAATCTCCTCTACAGCGCCAGTATGAGGCCTTGCGCTGCTTTTTCGTGGAAGGCTTGCCCTCTCAGCAGGTTGCCACTCGGTTCGGCTATGCTCCGGGAGCCTTCCGCGTCCTGTGTCATCAGTTTCGCCATGATCCCCGCAAGCGCGCCCGCTTCTTTCAGGCCATTCGCCGGGGTCCTCAAACGGCGCCCGCCCGCGATCGGGTGCGGGAACTGGCCGTCACCCTGCGCAAGAGAAACCTCTCGGTCTACGATATCCAACGCGAGTTGGCCGCCGCCGGCCATCCCATCAGCATCAATGCGTTATCGATCCTCCTGCGGGAGGAGGGCTTCGCACGACTTCCCCGGAGGCGGGATGAGGAACGCCCCGCCACCCTCAAACCCGAAGCGGCTGCCATCGCCGACGTGCGCCAGCTCAATCTGGCCCCTCGCAGCTTTCGCACCCGGGTGGGCGGTCTGTTTCTGTTCGTCCCGCTGATGCGATCGATCGATCTTCCGGCCGTGCTGCAGCCCCCCCACCTTCCCGGCTCCCAAATGATTCCCGCCGAGCAGGCCTTGCGCACCCTGCTGGCTCTGAAGCTGGTGGGCATAGAAAGAAAAAGTCATGTCATGGATCGGGTCTTTGACGAGGGCATCGCCCTCTTTGCCGGCCTCAATGTGGTTCCCAAGCGCTCTTACTTGGCCGCCTACAGCTCCCGGGTCGACCGACGCGCGAACCTGCGGCTCATGGGAGCCTGGTTTGAGCAGGTCCAAGCCGCCGGCCTGCCCCGGGGCTCTTCCTTCGATCTGGACTTTCACACCGTCCCCGCCAATAGCCAGGAGGAACCTTTGGACAAACACTACGTCTCTTCCCGAAGTCGCAGCCAAAAAGGCATCCTCGTCTTTTTAGCTCGGGACGCCACCGAACGAGTCTTATGCTACGCCAATGCGGGCGTCCCCCGGGCCGATCGAGCCGATGAGCTGGAACGTTTCGTCCAGTTCTGGAGCCAACACACCGGTCAGCCTCCGGCCGAACTCGTCTTCGATTCCCAGTTGACCACCTATGCCCATCTGAACCGCCTCAACCAACAGGGCATTCGCTTTATCACTTTGCGACGCCGCTCCAAGAAAATGCTGGGCGAGATCTGGAGCCACCCCGCCTCCGCCTGGCACCGCCTCACCTTACCCAGCCTGACTCGTACCTTTCGCACCCCCAAAGTCCTGGACGAGCGGATTCTCCTGAAACATTACGAGGGTCCCCTGCGCCAGCTCACCCTCACTGAACTCGGTCACGAAGAGCCGACCGTCCTGCTGACCAACCATCTGCGAAGGGCCCCGGCGACTGTGATCACCCGCTATGCCCAACGCATGCTCATCGAAAATGGCATCTCCGAAGCCATCCAGTTCTTTCACCTGGACGCCCTCTCTTCTAGGGTGGGACTCAAAGTGGACTTTGACCTCCAGATCACCCTCATGGCCAGCTCCCTGTATCGACTCATGGCCGAGAAGATTGGCCGCGAATATCAGCGGGCTCAAGCCAAAAAGATCTTCCGAAATCTCCTCGACGTCTCGGCCACGGTCCAGATCCAAGAACAGCAAGTTAGGGTCCACCTCGATAAGCGTGCCCATAACCCCTACCTGGTCGCCTCCGGCCTGAGCGACGATCCGACCCCCATGCCTTGGTTTGGCGGCAAAACCCTGGTCCTTCGATTCGACTAAGCAACTCGACGGCTACCCTCAAAAATGTTAGTTCTTTCCAGTACCGTGGAAATCGAGGCTAGGTCAACTCAGCAGCGGCTTCCGCCTTGCGCTGAGCGAGGACCTCGCTAAGTTTGATAAGGGACCGTCGTGATTCGAATTACCTGCTCCTTACCTGATCCGCTAGCAGACCCATTTCCACACCGTCTATATCAACCACTACGATACGGGTTTCCTCTGAGCACTCAGTGGCTTTCATACCCAGCGTCAATCGAACGTCCACAATCGGAATCTCTCGGCCACGATGATGGATTACACCCGAGACAAACCTTGGGGTATCGGGGGCTCTGGTAATAGGCATTAGCCTAATAACCTCCATGGTCTTGAAGGGAGCATCGGGCTGTTCCTGCGGGCTCTTGGTCCGTCCATTACGCATGCGCTTGCTTCTCCTTTCAATATCTCCCTTCTCACAAGGTCAGTATCGTCCGGCCCAAACCGATCTTTACATTTTGTTAGTTGTCGATTGGGTTGGCTCAGTCTGCTGGGATTGATTCCTTTTGACCGATCATCTCACCCAAAAAGTGTTTTTCCCGGTAACGAGACACAATTCAGGCTAAAGAGTCGAGGTGGAGAGGACGATCAGAAACATGACTGCTCTCGGTATTCCGGAAGTCAGCAGGGCAAGGACGCCCAAGAACCAGCTCAAGGAGGACATACGCAATGAGTAGTACCTTTAGTGTCATTACCAACTTACCGAGCTTGGTAGCTCAGCACAACTCCACCCAGAACCAGCAGAGCCTGCAAAGAACCCTTTTTCGGCTCTCTACTGGTCTGCGGTTGTTTCGGGGCGGAGAGGATCCGGCCGGCCTGGCTTTAGCCGATGGCTTGAACGGTCAAATCCGAACCCTGGGACAAGGCATTCGGAATGCCAACGACGGAGTTGGGTTTGCCCAAGTGGCCGACAGTTCCTTGGGACAGATTCAGAACCTGTTGGGTCGGGCGGCGTCGCTGCTGTCCGAGGCCGAGTCGGACACTAACAGCTCCGGCGAGGTGGCCATCGAAACCGAGCTGGCTCAGATCTACCAGGAAATCGATCGGATTGGCGATGCTACCTCGTTCAATGGAACGACGGTTTTCTCTGCCACCACCCGCAACATCTTTGTGGGAGATACGCAGAACCTCACCGTCTCCAATGCCGAGATTGGAATCACCACGAGCGCGCTGAGTATCAGCGATCTGTCTATTACCGACGGTGTGACTGGAAGTGGATCGAGCATCGCTGTAAACATCAACAGTAGCAACACAGCGACTTCCATGCTGAGCCAGATAGAGGGCGCCATCGACAACGTCGCCTCCGCACGAGGACGATTGGGCGCTTCTATGAACCGTCTGGAAAACGCCGTGTCGGTCATGCAAGCTCAGGTACAGAACCTGACCGCAGCAGAATCACAAATTCGGGACGCCGACTTCGCTGCGGAGATTGCGAACCTGACTAAGTTCCAGATTCTGTCTCAAGTCGGGGTGGCGGCCATGGCTCAAGCCAATGCGGTGCCTCAGGGAGTCTTGTCCCTCTTCCAGTAGACTCATCCCGCTCGGGCTAAGCCGAAGCCCCTTTTTCTCACACGACCCTCTCTTCTTGGGTTTGGCTTAGCCCGCTCCTTCAGCATCGCCGGTTCCCCTATCTGATGCAGTTGAGACTTATGAACGAAGAAATCGAATCTAGGACCAACGATTTGTTGAATGCCGCGAAGGAGGGCTATCCCAAAAAGGTGTGCACCTCGCTGGAGGCAGGGGCTAATGTGGATGCCACCGGTGTAGATGGTTGGACGCCTCTGATGATCGCCGCAGCCGCAGGTCATACCATCACAGCGCTCCTCTTGGTGGATGCGGGAGCGGATGTTGATGCATCGGCTCAGGGGCAAACTGCTTTGATGCTCGCTGCGGAACACGGTCACTTTGGGATCGTTGACCTGCTAGAAAGAGCCAAAGCAAACCGGGAGCTAAAAAAGGCGCTGGCTCGTTTCCAAGGGACGGGCTTGGGCGGTGGCACGACGCGACATCACCGAAGCTGAAGGTGCGGGGCTACGAGTAATCTGATGGACATCTTTGTGGCAAGACAACCGATTTTCAACCAGCATCGGGAGGTCTATGCCTACGAACTTCTCTTTCGTTCCGGCTTCGAAAATGCCTTCGGCAACGTAAACGGGGACCAAGCTTCGTCCAAAGTCATGACAAACAGCTTTCTCGGGATCGGCTTGGACACTCTCACCGGGGGAAAGAGGGCGTTTGTCAATTTTACCCGGGACCTGTTAGTGCAAGAAATAGCGCTTCTCTTCCCCAGCGAACAGCTCGTGGTCGAGATCCTCGAGAATGTGGAGCCAGACGAAGAGGTGCTGGACTCCTGCAAGAGCTTGAAACAGGCAGGCTACTCTCTGGCACTCGACGATTTTTGCTTTGAAAGTAAATACGAGCCGCTGGTGAAGCTAGCTGACCTGATCAAGGTGGATTTCCTGTTGACTACCTCGGACGAAAGATGTGAGAAGACCCCACAACTCACGGACCAAGGGATCACCCTGCTAGCCGAAAAGGTGGAGACCCAGGAGGTTTTCGAGGAAGCCCTCCAGCTGGGCTATACCTATTTTCAGGGCTACTTCTTCAGCAAGCCAGTGGTGGTCTCACAGAGAGGGATTCCGGGCTTCAAGGTGCCCTATATCCAAATCCTGCAATCCATCCGTCGCCCTGAGATCGACTTCGCAGAGCTCGAGAGGATCATCAAAAGCGACCTCTCCCTCACCCACCAATTATTGCGCTATATCAACCGATTCGGTTTTGGCTTCGTCAGGGAGATTGAGTCGGTCAGACACGCGCTGACCCTCTTGGGTCACGACAACCTCAGAAAACTCGTCTCTTTGGTTGTCCTTTCCTCCGTGGTTGAAGACAAGCCCCAGGAACTGCTCGCAGCCTCGTTGATCCGGGCGACCCTCTGTGAGTCGCTGGCGGATACTTCAGGTTTGGGGGGGCGCAAGTTCGACCTTTTCCTGCTGGGCTTGTTCTCGATGATCGACGCGGTGCTGGATCTGCCCCTCCCAGAGGCCCTCTCCTACGTTCCCCTACCTGAGGACGTCAAAGCCGCGCTCCTACACCAGAGAAACCCCTTTGGGGATCTCTGGAACATGGTGCTAGCCTATGAAAAGGGAGAGTGGGATGTGCTTTCTACACACGCAAAGAATTTCGGATTGTCCGAGTCTGAGGTCGCCGCATCCTATCTGCCAGCTGTGCAGTGGGCCGAGGACACCGTGCGACTCTGAGGTAAGCGAAGTTCAATGATGCAAGGACAGACGAGTGGGATGAACGCCCAGCTGATCGAGCGCATCCAGTCTTGCCGGACTTTACCGACATTGCCAGGAGTGGCCCTCGAGCTTCTGGAACTCTGCCGTCAGGAGCGCGTGAGTCTCCAGGAAGTTGGCCGTCTTATCGGCCGTGATCCAGCCTTAGCTGTCAAGATACTGAAGGTCGTGAATTCTGCCGCTTATGGCCTTCGGCGTGACATCACCACTCTAAGCCATGCCGTGACCCTGCTCGGGGCGAGTTCCGTGCGTAGCTTGGCCTTAAGCTTTTCGCTGGTTCCAGTCTCGTCTAAAACTGACCCAGGGGCCTTTGATCCCGCCGCCTATTGGCGTCGGTCCATTCTCTGCGTTGTGGCGGCCCACTCACTCGGTAAGCTGGCCAAGCTGGCAAACCTGGAGGAATTGTTTTTGCCGGCCTTGTTACAAGATATCGGGATGTTGGTTTTGAACCAAGTCTTCGGGGAGGTCTACGGAGCGCTGGCCTCCAAGGCCGAGGGAGACCACCTCCGCTTGCAGGAGTTGGAGCGGGAAGAGTTTGGTGCCGACCATGCTGAGGTCAGTGCTTGGTTGGCCGCGCACTGGAACTTACCCGAGATTTTGCAGATCGCACTACGCGGCAGTCACGATGTGTCTCTAGCAAAGAGTATTCCGGAAGCGGAGCCTATCGTGCGCTGCATCGCGCTCTCGGGTTGGTTGGCCGATATCTGGACCAGTAGCGATACCACACTGTCCTCGCGCCGGGCCAAGGAAGCAGCAAGGGAGATCATGGGGATAGAACGGAAGAGGTTGGAATCTGTTCTTGCCGACATGGCCGAGGCGATTCCCGAAGTATCCTCGCTCTTTGAAATTGAGTTGGGTGATGCCGAAACGGTCAATCGCACCCTCGATCAGGCAAAGGAGTCACTGGTCATGGTGAACCTGCAAACCATCCAGCAAGACGTCAGGCGAGACACTCTGACGGGGCTTAGCAATCGAGCGCATCTCGACGCGGTTCTGTCTCAGGAGTTCGAGCAGGCCTCCCGATTGGACACACCCTTAAGCCTAGCCTTCTGTGATATTGACAAGTTCAAGCAAATTAACGACACCTACCGGCATCGGGCAGGGGACAGGATCCTCCTCGCCGTGGCGAGAACCTTGGCTGGCTCGCTGCGCCCACTCGACCTAGTGGGCCGCTACGGTGGGGATGAGTTCGTCCTGGTGTTGCCTGAAACGAACACCGTTGAAGCTGAGGCAGTGTGCCAGCGAATTCAGCGGGAGATTGCCAGCCAAACTTACCCTGTCCACTCTGATCAATCCCTACGAGTGACCCTCTCGATCGGCTGTGCAACCCGTATGGAAGCCGGTCGTTTCGACAAAGCAGAGGACCTTCTGGATGCGGCGGATCAGTCCCTTTATGAAGCCAAACGAAGAGGGGGGAACCGGGTTGTGGTCTGCCACCGGTCCCCGCCGACATCCGAGGGGGTTTGTCCAGCAAAAACATCCACAGCCTTGACTCCATCGCGCTCCGGTGATTGACGGCTAGGCGCTTTTTATTTTCCGATCCCCTCCCCACCACCAGGATACTATAATGCTACTAGTAAGAGGTCTCAGAAGCCTCAGGAGGCGCGATCGCGCAGCGCCTCGACCACTCACGGAATTGACGGATTTGCTGGGGTTGGGTGAGCAGCACTTCTCTAGCCCAAGGGAGTATAATCAGAGGAAGAGCTCGGTAACCGACGATTCCGATACCCGGAGTGGGGGGGAAATAGGTATCCGCTACGACCGCTATTTCTTCGATGGTCCAGTCCCAATTAGCACGTGGGCTCCGCCCGATCGGGCAGGCGTCTATGCCATTTTGGTTCCTGGCCAACTGGGACCCGATCTCGTCTACTTCGGTGAATCAGGCAACCTCTCACGTCTCCGGAAGTTCAGACACAACCCAAAGTATCCCTGCTGGCTGGAAAAAGCAGGTTCCGAGGAGTATGTGCTCGTCGCTTTTCACCTCGCCCCCCAATCAACACGAGGACAGCGACGGGCTATTCGCAAACGCCTGATTGCCCAGTACCGTCCGACTTGCAATGAAGTGTAGAGCTGGACGACCAGCTGTGCAGAAAAGGGAAGGGGGCACTAATAATGGCAGAGACGGCGCAGAAGATTCCTCTGCCCACTCCAGGCGAGCTCGAGATGCTCAAGCTCGTCTGGAACATGAAGACCTCCACGGTCCGGGACATCTACGAGGCGATTAGAGAATACCGAAAGATCGCCTATACCACCGTGATGACCATGCTGAGGATTATGGAGCGGAAAGGGATGGTTCGAAGAACTCGTCCAGTGGGACGAGCCTTCGTCTACACACCCACCAACACTCAAGAGCAGGTCATCAAGGAGATGGTCTGCGAGTTCGTAGACCGGGTCTTCAATAACTCTCCGGAAGCCCTCGTAGGCTTGCTTGATTGAGGAGTCGGATCTCTCTTTCGATAGCGACATCGCGTCACGACAAATCGCGACATCACGACACCTGTCGCTATTCCCTCAAAAATCGCTTCGTGAGACGCCCTACAATCGCCGATCGCGACCTGGCGAGACCTCTAGCCCCAGGGGTCCGAGTAGCAATGGAACGAAATCCTGGTGTTTTTCCGGGATCGTGTCTTTTCTTGAGGGAACAGAAAGTACATTCTGTAACGAGAGAACCCGTGCCCAAGAAACAGAGGCCACAGTGGCAACCCATCACTCGTCTTCCTTTAATCGCGACTGCGATCGACGGAATGCTGGAAACCACCCAGGAGCAGCTTGAGACCCTGGAAAGCGTGCGGCCGAAACCCTACGTGCTGGACGATCACACGGTGGCACGGCTGATCCGGTCCTTCACCACACAGCTCAATGATCTGGGGCTGTACCAAGAACAGTTAGCCAGGTGGAAGCGAGCTGAACTCAGCGCCGGTCAGCGCCAGGAAGTGGAGAGACTAGGGGGCCAGCTCGTCGTACTACGGGAAGCGACACAATCCGTTCTCTCGATCTCAGACGAGCTGAAGGATTCCACCATCGAGAAGGTGCTAGCGAAGAGCGATCTCGAACTCGGTGTGGACTTCCTGCTCGGCAAGCGGAAGCTGTAAACGGACCAGAACTGGCGAAGCTGTCATCAGTCGCCCTCTACGCTCGGGTTTCCTCTGGAGCTGTCGCCTTTCGTCCAAAAAGACGCCACTCCCCTCCTCAAGATGTTGCCCGCCTCCAAGCAATCGACCCCCAGAGGACATTTTTTTGAAACCGTAGTTTTGAAACCGTAGTAAGGTACAGGGTTCATCATAATTGGGTGGAGGCGCAGGAATGGCGTTGACCATTGGCCAGGTTGCATCTGGCGCTGGAGTCGGAATCGAGACGATACGGTTCTACGAACGCGAAGGTCTACTGGAGGATCCTCCTCGCACTGCGTCTGGTTACCGACAGTACCCCAAGGATGCGGTGACTCGCATCCAACTGATCCGACGGGCCAAGGAGCTTGGCTTCTCTCTGAAGGAAATTTCCGAGCTCCTCTCTTTGCGAGCCGATCCTGGATCGTCCTGTGGCGATGTCAAAAGGCAGGCACAGGCGAAGATCGTGGACATGGAAACGAAAATCCAGACCCTTGAGAGGATGAAAGCGGCACTGGAGAAACTCGTAGCGTCATGTGATGGGGAGGCTCCAATCAGCGAGTGCCCCATTCTCGAGTCCCTGGATGCTGAGGAGACAAAGTGATGTCAATCGAAGTCGAACTGGTCTACGACTCGGATTGTCCCAACGTGGAGGCTACTCGAGGGCGACTCCAGCGTGCGCTCCACGAAGCAGGACTCTCAGGAGTTGGCTGGCGGGAATGGAATAGAGCTTCTGTGGAGAGTCCCCTGCATGTGCGAGCTCATGGCTCTCCGACGATCTTGGTAAACGGTCAAGACGTAGCCAGCACACCTTCTGCAGACCAGGGCGATTGCTGCCGGATTTATGCTGAAGAAGGTGGCCAGTTGGTGGGGGTCCCTCCCACTGAGGCGATCATATCCGCTCTTCGAAAGGCAAGGACCAGGGAGAAAACAAAATCTCAAGGTTGGCTCAACTCCTTGGCAGCGCTTCCAGCAACTGGGGTAGCGTTACTCCCAGGTCTGACCTGCCCAGCCTGCTGGCCGGCCTATGGTGCGCTTTTGGGCTCCTTGGGGATCGGCTTTGTGAACTACACACCGTATCTCTTTCCTCTGAGCATCCTCTTTATGGGAGTTGCCCTCGCATCGCTCGGATATCGGGCACGCGATCACCGAGGCTACGGGCCCATCCTACTCGGTTCTCTCGCTGCTTCACTAGTGGTAGTAGGGAAGTTTCTACTCGCCTCCACAGTAGGCCTGTATGTCGGCGTAACGTTGTTGGTGGTCGCGTCCCTTTGGAATCTGTGGCCACGACGAACCAGTAATAGGGAGGCGTGTCCCGCCTGCGTTTCTTCAGGAGAGTCCGGGCTAACAAGAACTTGATCACTGGAAAGGAAACCACCTATGAAACCCAAACGCAAAATCGAAGTCTTTTCGGCGGGATGCCCGGCTTGCGAGGAAACGGTCGAGCTCATCAATCAGATCGCCTGCCCCTCTTGTGAAGTCATGGTCGTTGATATGAACAACGCCGACGTCGCAAGGCGAGCCACGGATTTGGGTATTCGGTCCGTACCCGCCGTCGTCATCGATGGTCGGCTCGCTGATTGCTGTGCAGGTCGAAGTCCGAGTGCGACCACGCTGCGAGCCGCAGGCTTGGGGCAATCGATACCTTAACGCTGAACGGACAAGGTTCTCGCGCTTTCAGACCACCTTAGGGCAGGGCAGATTAGGAACACTACGGACCCCGAACTGCGACGTCGCGTGCAACGACAGCTCAACAAGGGGGAGTATCGCCAGAAATTACCCCGATGGATATTCAGGTAACGAAGGATATATTCTGTTTTGATGATGCGCCCGAGATTAGTGATGGCCTTCGACAACCGATCGGCCGGATAGCTGCTGGTCAGCCGTTGCACGATCACGTGCGCAGGTGTCGTTCGGTCTTTGAGTGACGTGGCCAGCCTCATCACGGCATCCCATTGTTCTTCGATGATGGCCGTATCGACGGTCTTGGTGAGCAGCGGTGCTACTCCACCTGCTGCCGCACTTTCCGGGCGACCGGCATCACCGCCTACCTTGAGAACGGCGGCACGATCGAAAATGCGCAGGCGATCGCCGCTCACGAAAGCCCCAGGACGACGAAGCTCTATGATCGGACTGGGGATGAGATCACGCTGGATGAAGTGGAGCGGATTTCAATCTGAGACAGCGCTGAGCAAGTTTTAATGACACACCACAGGGGCCTCCGGGTCCCTGTGGTGTGTGGAGATCCATCAACCGTGATGGAGGTTCCGTGATGTTCCTCTTATCGGCACTACGTGTGACAGAGTTTATAACGTGTAATCATTTTAGTACTGATCCATCCCGCCTTTTTTTGTAGCGCGACTCACCAGGACATTTTGGCATCTTAGCCCGAGGCTGTGGGCCACACCTGTACCGACTATCTTACCCGGCAACCCGTACCAACCGCACAGGAACGGCAAAGGGACCGGTCTCGGGCGGAGCGGGTCCAGACCCGCCTCCTCCTCCTCCTCCTCCTCCCCCGCCGCTGACACAGCCCGTCACCCCCATCAAGCGAGCACGCACGTCATTCCCTTGCAGCCCTTCGACAAAAAGAAGGGCAAACCCTGAGACCGGTACCGAGACGCCGCTCCCGGAGGGAAATTCATCCCCGGGGCACTGGTAGTCGGCGTTACTGCACACATCCCAAATGGGCACGACGACCAACGAGCGACTGGTATCGCTCGCCGGCGGTTGATTTGTCTTTTCTGGAGCACTCCCCTTCGCCCTCCCGGAGTCGGGCCGCCCGAATGCTGTCCCATTTAGACTAGAGTTTAATTGGGACAAACAGCCGTACTGCCTTTTCAGAGCTGGGTGTTTCCGCACAGGCCGAAGGATGAGGCAGTCGCTAGCGTACAGAAATTCCCCTTTCGTGTCATGACCCCAGATACGGCTCGGTGGTACTATCTGACCCTTGGCCTAATGATTAAGTACGTCAAATACATTCAGAACATCGGGCGCTTTGCGCGGGTTGAGGACAGCACCGACGCCCTTGCCCTAAAGTTGCTTAGTCTCATCTACTCGGAGAATGGGCGCGGAAAAACCACACTCTGTGCCATCCTTCGTTCCCTCTCGAGCGGTGACAGCGCTCCAATACTCGAGCGCCACCGACTCTCTGCCAATAGCGAGTCAAAAGTAACTCTCGACGTCGACGGGAGCGATGTTGTCTTCGATGGAAATGCATGGAGCACGGATGGGCCGCGCGTGCTCGTGTTCGACGAGTATTTCGTTGACGCAAACGTACACTCTGGCCTCAACATCGAGGCAGGACACCGGCAGAACTTGCACGCGCTCACTATAGTGTAACGCGTCAGGTTCGTGCCCTTTGAGTTCGCAGGATAAATTCCGCCAAGTTTTTCGATTTAGAGCCTGCCTTCCGAAGGGGTCTGGAAGAAGTGTGGGTAAGCAAGGATAGGATACTTCCGTGGGTAGGGGCGAAGGGTATCCTATCCCGCTGTGGGGAGGCTTGAGCGAAGGCTGAGGAAAGAGCGGAACGCCCCGACGGCGTCGTCGGGGCCACGTCGCACGGATTAGGCCGAGGGCTTCGGCTCCGAAAGCTGAGGGGATTGGGAGGAGGCAGAGAAAGGCCCCGCCAAAGGTTTCACTCTGGCGGGGCGAGGCCGCACGGGGAAGGCTGAGATTCAGCTTCCGTCGCGTCAGCCCTCGGGCCTGCTTTCACCCGCAGGCAGGGTTTGCAGCCGGCGCGACCCGGCGGCAAAGTCGGGGGGAAGACGGTAGCGGCCCTGCTCACGAAGGATGTGTCCCTGCGCCGAGGCCTGGGTCATGGCGAGCTGGGCGGTGCGCTTGGAGCAATCGCAGGAGCGCATGATCTGATCCCGGAGCTGATTGTAGCCGGCGCTAGCCCCCAGGTGATGGAGCGCGTCCTGGACATCGGTGCTTAGGACCTTCCGACGGGAGGGAGCCGGGGTGGGGGCTGGGCCGCTGGGGTGAAACCATAAGGTGGCGGGATCGAGACGGAGCCGACGGGGAGAGAGGGCGGGGGCGTATCGGAACTGAAAGCGCAGCTCCAGGGAGTTGGGCTGGGCCAAAGGGCGCCGCAGCAACAGATAGCTGTCGCCGACGGCGTGCAGGGCACTGGAGCCGCGAAGGGCGCTTCCGACCTCGTGCCGAGCGACGGATTTGCGCACGTGATGAACGACGATCAGGGCGGCTTGAGAGGCCTGGCGCAAGCGGAGCAAACTCTGGCAAAGAGCGGCCATGGAGCGGGTGTCGTTTTCATCCTGATCATGAGCGGAGTAGAGGGGATCGAGCACGAGGACTTGGGCCTGTGCCGTGCGGGCGGCGGCCAGAAAATGATTCAGACCGTCGTGAGTGCTCAGGAGATGCCCGGTGGCGCAGGTATCCACCCAGAGATTGTCATCGGCGGCCGAGCCGAGCGTCTGGCGCATCTGAGCCAATCGAGCCGCAAAGGCCTCCAGGGGAAGCTCGAACTGACAGAGCAGGACCCGAGCCGGAGCGGGAATGTCAAAGCCGGTTCGGGAAGAGCCGGCCGCCAGAGCCAGGGCCAGATTGGCGACCAGCAGGGACTTGCCCACCTTGGGCTCGCCGCCCACGAAGAGGATCCCCTGAGCGGGCAACAGGGAGGGCCCGATCAGGGCCGGATCGGGGGTGGGATTCCAGCGCATCAGCTGGGAGAGGGACAGGACCGTTTGGGACGGGGCGCTCACAGTAAGACCTCCGGGGCGGCCTCCAGAACCAGGGCTTCACCGACTTGATTGCTTTTCCGTGAAGCGGCCAGGCGTAAGACCGCCAGGCAAAGTTTGTTGACCTTTCGGGGTAAGCCCTTGGTGGCTTGATACAGGGCCTGGCGGGCGCTGTCGTCAAAGAGCGGTTCGGGGACCCCCGCGAGCTGAAGCTGCTGAGCCAGGTAAGCCTCTAGTTCCGAGCGGGAGAAGCCCTCCAGATGGTAGTGCACGGCAATGCGCTGGCGTAGGGGTTCGTGGACTTGCAAGGAGAGGGTCCGCCGCAGGAGCGCCTGTCCCACCAGGGCCAGGGAAAGATAGGGGCAGGAATCCATCTCGAAGTTCAGTAGCAAGGGGAGTTGCTCCAGGGTCTGGTGGTTTAAGTAGGCACTTCGTGCCGACGGCCAAGGCCGTAAAAGGCTGTTTCGGGACACCCCGGCTGTGACGAAAGGGCGGTCTCAGAGAACAGCTCACTTGATTGAAATTCCGAGACTGTTAAGAGGTGGGCCTCGTCCAGGACCAGGAAGGGATGTTGTTTTTTGGCCTGGTTGAGGCGAACGATGGCCTCGGAGATCTGATGCACCAGGTCGGCGCGGCGGTGAGCTGGCTGCAAATCCAGTTGGCGAGCGAGCAGGGTCAACAGGTCCAGGAGGGAGCCGGAAGACCAGTGCAGATAAAGGATCTTGTACAGATTGGGGTTGAGGTTGCCCAGCAGGGTACGGGTGGCGGTGGATTTGCCGGCCCCGACCTCGCCGGTAAACAAACCCACGCCGCGGTAATCGACGAGAAACTGTAAGCGGGCGGACATCTGAGTCCAGGCGGCCGATTCAAACAGCTGCCGAGGATCGGAATCGGCGCTGAAGGGAGTGGTCTTGAATCCAAAGAAAGTCTCGAACATGGCTTAGTCCTCCTCGGGCTCCGAGTCGTCTTGAAGCAACTCGAGGTAGTTGATCCCGGTCGGATCGGAGGGCTCCGACGCCTCGGGTTGGGCGCGGGGGAGGGAGGCATTGACGACCGTGTCGACGGGACGGGCCTGCCCCTGGAGTTTCCCGTCCCGATACAGCTCGACCTGGGAGAGATCGAGCGGATCGAAGTGGATCTCCAGACGTTGACCGGCCAGATGGGCCGGCGCCTCGTAGAACTGGCTCTGCAAGCGAAAGGTCGAATCGCGGCGCACCAGCCGCTGGAGCCGATGGAAAAACAAGCGGCGGACATCGGTGGCGGGCGGGATCTGTCGGATCTTTTCGATATCGCGCTGCCAGCGCAGTAGCGGGGTGGTGCTCAGCGCACTATGCTGGCAGCGGTGGTAGTGCCGATCGATCCAGCGCCAGAGGCGGGCGTTGAGTTCCTCCAGACTGAGGGGGCGTTGGCGATCGAGATTGGCCAGAAACTGAGTGCGCACGGTCTTGAACCAACGCTCGATCTTGCCTCGTCCTTGGGGCTGATAGGGTGGGGTATGAACGACGAGGATCCCCAAGGAGGCGGCAATCGAGGCCAGTTGTCCGGAGCGGTAGACCTTGGCGTTGTCCACATACAGACGCAAGGGCAGGCCCCGAGCGCTCACGGCTTGACGCAGACAGTCCAGGAGCGCGTCCAGGCCCTCCGTGAAGTAGAACTGAGCGTGGGGGATGAGGCGGCTGGCATCATCCAGAACGGCGTAGAGAAAGGCCTGACGCTTGCCCCCTCCTGCTCGCAGGACGTAGGGGCCATGGAGCAGGTCGGATTGCCAGATCTCATTGGCCGAGGCGGCCTCGAACTTCTTGCGCCCGGGCGCGGGCTGGAGCAGCTCGCGGGCCGTCAAACCGCGCGCTTTGAGGAAGCGATAGAGGGTGGAAGCGGAAAGGGGCGGTTTTCTCTCGCGGGAGCACAGAGCCAGCTCCCGCAGTAGGGTGGCTCCGGTCCGGTAGGGATTCTCACGTTTGAGGCGCTCGATCATCCCCGCTAGTTCCGGTGTGAGGACCCGTGAGGTGCCGCGATCCGATCGAGGCTTGGGGGCCAGGCCCGTCACCCCTTCCAAGCGATAGCGCTGAGCCCAATCCAGCAGCGTGTCCACCGAGACCTGGGTGCGAGGGGAGAAGGGGATCTCGTAGGAGCGGGCGGCGATCTCCCGGGCCCGTCGGGTCAACTCGCCGTGGGGCAGCACCTCCAGCACCAGCGGGGCAATCAGAGCGTATCGAAACAGAGCAATCTTTTCGGATTTGGGATCCATAGCCTTTTTCCTCCTGGGGAAGAAGGCTACGCCGGCCCGGCCCTATCCCTCCACGCAAGTGTTGTGTGGGTGGGCCCCCGCCAGTGAGTTGCCCGGAGCCAATCGGCGAGATCGCCCGTCCGGAGCCAGAGAACGAGGCCAGCCCAGCACGTGCACCCGCAGCTGAGAAAACAGAAAGCGGTGGGAGCGGATCCAGCCCGCGATCTGGAGCATCCGCAGTGCCCGGGAAACGACCCCCGGGGCGGCGACGGCTCGCGTCAGGGCCACCAGGCTGGCCGAGAGCCATCGGGCTTGACGGCGAAAGCGCGTCACCCAGCCCTGGCCTCGCGGGTAGGGCATCTGCTCCTGGCCCGCTTGCTGAGCCGCTTGCCCTAGGGTCTGAGACTCCAGCAACCGCGCCTCCAGATACCGGCCGATGACGCTGATCGCAAAACGTACATAGGGTAAGACAAACTCCGGCAGTAGCGAGACGGTTCGCCGACAGAGCCGGCACAGGTAACGGCGCACCCGAATCCAGCCGTCGAAGTCCTCCGCCACCAGGGTGCGGCCGTAAAATCCGTGCCCGATCAGCGCTTCTTTCGCCCCGCACAGGGGACAGCCACCCGGGCGATAGCGATCCGGCTCCGCCAGTTCTTGTGCGTACGCTTGGACCGAACCCTCAAACGGGTGTAGGATTTGCATCGAGACCTCCTCGGTTGTACAGACAGACATCTAGAGGGTCTTGCCGAGAGCTTCCCGGCGGTGCTTAACTTCAACGCCGGGAGCTCTCTGCTGCCTTGCCCCTTTCCCTCTCAGCGGTAGGATACTCTAAACGCACTCCTCCCCCCTTGGATCCGTCCAGCACAGAAGGACCCCTGTCAAGGTCCCTTCTTCGGATTCCTCACAATGCCTTCTTGTCGGCCCGGATTGAATCTGAGAGAAAAGCCGTCCTATGGGAGGGAAAATTGTGACGCGTTACACTATAGGCGAAGACGGGGTCCGCTACCAGCGACGCGTGGAGTGTCTGGGGGAAGCGGTCGCGACCCTTCACACAGCCGTTCGAGAAAAGGAGAAGGCAATACCCCCCGCCAGCCTCGGCGAGCTCTCCATTGATGATTTCTGTGCCCTTCAGCCCGTTGACGACATCGGGACGAAGCTCGAGGAGCTTCGAAAGAGCGTCTCGGTTCTCCGCGACGCCCTGAAGGTACAAAGTACGCCCGAATTTGAGGTCTTCGCACTCCCTCTCTTTAAAAACGATGCCATCCGGGGTGTGCTTCGAAGCTCCCTTCCAGGTATTGAGCAGGCCGCTGTTGACGCGGTAAATGCCCACTTCGCCAGCCTCGGGGAGCGGGGCGAACGGTGGGTGGCAGACGGAGTGAAGTTCCTTGGGGAGGGCGAGAGCTGTCCCTTCTGTGGGCAAGGCGTCTCCGGGTCGAGCCTGATAGCACATTATCGAGCTTACTTCTTGGAGTCCTACCGAGAGCACAAGTCGAACATCTCGGCCGTGAAAACACGACTAGAGGGAGACTTTGGCGGCGACGCGCTTGCCCGTATCCAGCGTGCCCTGCAGCGGGTGAGGGAACGCCACGGGTTCTGGGCGAAGTACGTCGAGCTCTCCGACTTCACGGTCGACGTGGAGGAGGTGGCCGCCGCCTGGGTCGGCGCTCGCGACGGGCTTCTAGTTAGAAGTCCTGGGGCGAAAAGCCGGTGCACCGCTGGAACCGATTGAGCTTGGTCCTGACATCGAGACGGCGCTGACTCGGTACGAGACCGTTGCAGGGAGGATACGTAGCCTGAGCGCTTCTCTTCTTGAGCTGAACGAGTCAGTGGCTACAGTGAAGGAAAAGGCCCAGCACGGGAGTCTTCCTACTGCGGAAAGCGAGCTCGCGAGTCTCGAAGCAACGAATCGTCGTCACGATGAAGCGACGGCGGCGCTCTGCACGGCTTACCTTGAGGCGAAGAAGGAGAAGGCCGCGCGAGAGAAGGAGAAGGAGCAGGCCAGACAGGCTCTTAGGGTCCCACTCTGGGATGGGTGAACCCCCTCGCCTTTAGGCGAAGCCTTCAGGAGGCTTGGGGGTACACTGCGGAGGTGTCTGAGTATCGGAAAAGTTCGCATGCAGTGTATCGGCTGAGATATCACTTTGTGTTCATCACCAAGTACCGCAAGCCGGCTCTGCGAGGAGAGATCGGGAAAGAGGTGCGGGATCTGACGCGAGAGATTTGCCGATCGTTGGATATCGAGATCGTGAAGGGGCATGTGCGACCCGATCATGTGCATTTGTTGTTGGATGTGCCGCCGAGATTGGCGCCGAGCCGAGTGATGCAGGCGATCAAAGGGAAAACGTCGCATCATCTACTGCAAGATCACCGCAAGTTGCGCAAGGAGTTTTGGGGACGACATCTTTGGGCACGAGGGTACTTCGTGGCGACGACTGGGAATGTGAGCGATACGATGGTTGCAGAGTATATAGAAACCCAAGATGTCGAGACCCGAGACGACGATTTTCGGGTCACTGAGTAGTCAGCCTGCGAGCGAAGCGAGGTCTTTAGGCGACTTCAGTCGCATGTCGAATCCACCGCCTTCAGGCGGTGGAGAGTGGGACCCTTCTCAAGGAACATAGGAACAAGGTCTTCGGGGCCTACCAGACAGCGATAAATGGGTTCCTTGTGAAGTTCAATGCGGACTTTCGAATCGAGCGGCTCACCCCGTCCGATCCTCGCGGGGTACCAAGTAGCTCATATGATTTCGTCGTAAACAAGAAGCCCGTAGGGACAGCTCGGACAGGCACTCCCGAACCGTCTTTTGCCACGGTGCTTAGTTCTGGCGACCGGAACACCCTCGCGCTCGCCTTTTTCTTTGCGACGCTTCAGAAGAGGGAGTCTCTTGATGACGTGATTGTGGTCATAGACGACCCTGCACCGAGCCTCGATGACGGTCGGGCGTTTGCAACCGTTCAGGAGATACGGGCACTCGTCGGCCGAGCAAACCAGGTCGTGGTTCTAGCACACGCGCGTCCCATTCTCTGCCAGCTTTGGGAACGGGCAGACAAGGACACGACGACAACCATCGAGATTCGAAACGAAGTGGGAGTAGGAGAGGCCTCGACCTTGGCAGCCTGGGACGCTGAAGCCGCAGCGGTCAGCGAGTTCGACCGCCTTCATACCATGGTCCGGGAGTACGCGGACATATCGAGTGGGGAGGCGCAGAAAGTAGCGGTGGCTCTGCGGCCGGTCTTGGAGGGTTTCCTCCGAGTGGCATTCGTGGAGTCGTTCCCACCGGGAAGGAGCCTGGGTAATTTTCTGGGGGTCGCGAATCAGGCAACCCAGAACGGTGCACCCATCCTGAGCGATGCAGCCATCTCTGAGCTCGACGAGCTACGCGACTACACCAACCAGTTTCACCACAAAACGAGCAAGAGCTGGCAGGAAAATCTCTCGAACGTAAACGAACACGGGTTAAGCGGATACGCTCGGCGCGTCGTGGATTGGACTCGCATCGGTCGACCGACGCCCCTCCAGGAATAGAACGCGCGCTCCCGCGCGCTTAGAGTATATTTTCGCACCAATCTGGTCGGTACCCCAGGAGCGCCGATCGCTCCTTGATCCTTACATTTCCCCGCTTCTCCGCTGCCCATTTCCCAAAGAAATACATTGGTGACCAAAGGTTGACAGGAGTACGCCGAGACGGAAAGATAAGGGACACCAGCTTTTTTGTGGTTTGTGTTAAAGGGCTCATTACTCAGACCCCAACTTCAAGCCTTCACAGACATCTTGTCCAAGTAGGGGACACCGCACGAAACGGAAAAAATCGTACTCTGAGCCCCCAGCATCGGCCCGCAAGTGCTTTAAATAGAAGGCTCTGCGAAGTTTCGGCGCCAACTCCACAACTCTGTTTGGTGTTCGGGCTTTTCCTGTGCCGCCGGGTTGATTTGTGTGGCGAGCTTGACCTAGAAATCTCTCAATCTATTGGATTTCCTGGCGGGAACCTGAAGGCGACCAGCTTGAGCACAGCTCCGTTAGCGTACGATTTTTTCCGTTTCGTGAGCGGACCTCTAAAGGACCGGTCTATTACGCTTCGCGCCAGCCTGCTGAAGCAGGCTCCGACAACGGACTGACGTGTCTTGTTAGCAGCTCTTCAATGTTGACGGTGCTGGTCTGCACGCGCGACCTGCGACGTTCAGACATTCAGACGTTCCATGCGAATAGTTCAGATCTCAGCTCACCCCGCCATCCACGCTGACTCGCAACAGGGGTTGGACTTCTTTTGCCTTCCAGGGCGGCAACATTTGCCCATTGTCCCTGCCATCCAGGTCTTGATCTTTTCCTGCTGAATGATTCTAAATATCTATAAAACAATTACTTACGGGAAATGTGAGGGCGATATGTTTTTTGGCACGGGGCTTGCTCATGTCCACCGGGAGCGAGAGACAAATATATGCACCACGTTGGTCTAGATCTCACCTTTCTGAACCCCGAGGCTGGGAGTAGCACGAGGGGGCAGTCGCAAGGATCAGAATGGCGATGTGACTTTCTAGCTGAACTCTTTTCCCTTGATCTGGACCTGGAGAGGTACCTGGGGACGGGTGAGCCTGACGAGTTCGCGAAGCATTTGGTCCGCGGAGTGACCGAGGGATCTGCCGACAGTCCCTTGCCTCCGGACTCCCAGGGTGAAGACTCCCAGCCAGCTCAAGGATCTATCCTCTTCTCTGAGGCCAAGCAAGAGATCCCCCAAAGCTCAGCTCAGACCCCAGTGCTCCTTCCGACGGAAGAGGCGGTCCGGGTGGAACGACAGCCAGCCGACTCGGAGGGTGGGGAAGGCCGTACTTCCGAAGCTGGAGTCGGGGTTGTTTCAGGACGGAGCGGTGTCGTGCCCGCAGGACGACAGATCTCCACAAGTCTGAGCGGATTCAATAGAGCCGTTGTTGGTTGGGGTCAGGGGGGGGGCACGGCCCGGCACCTGGGCAGCAATCCGGCCGAGGTTTTTTTCAACGGACCTGCAAGTGAGAGAGAAGGTCTGGGTGGCGTTGTTCCGGGAAGAGTCAGTGAGAATCAGGGATCAGGAAGAGATCAAATCGTAAACAGCCAAGGCAGGCCCGAGATTGCGGATTCGGGGAGCGCTCAGGGCGTTGCAGAACCGCGCCAGATAGAGGGCGCCGAGAATCCCAGCGATCTAGTCAATCGACTCAATTCTTCCGCTGCGGCAAAGCAGACCCAGATTCTCCAAGATCGACTGTGGTTACCCAATGGAGCTGCCGCATTAGACGAGGGAGCTGCTACGCAATGGTTGGACAGGACCGGGCAGGGAGGCAAGACACTTACCGAAAGCCCTTCCGTTCCAGCCTCGAGGACAGTCTCAGAGGTCGTAGGTAATCGTGAAAGTCCAGATGCCACTCGACAGCCTCCAGAAGCCGCTACGACAGGACGTCCTTCTGGGTCGGCGTCGGAACCAAGCTCTGCGGCCGAGAGTCGCAAGGAGGGGCAGGAGACCACTACACGTCCCCCGGACTCCGCTGCCAGGGAACGTCCTGACACATCGGCATCAAGGTCGAGTTCTACGGCCAGGGTCGACGGTGAACATCAGGACGGAGCTCGCCGTCCCGGGGAATCTGGTGCCTCAGGGCCCGATGTCGCCAGGGGATCTGGGAGTGCAGAACAGACGTACAGTCTTGATCGATCCGGCTTCAAGGTCGGCGACGTATGGCGTTCCCCGAGTCGTTTGGCCTTGCCGCCTAACCTGGGTCCAGCGCTCCAGGGCTTCCCGGGGCGAGAAGGCTACCCGAATACCCGAGGCATGTTCGATGGGCACTCCGATCCTGGAGGGGGACGGGATAGAGCTCCTCAAGAAACCAGGCTGGCTGCTGGAGAACATTTGAAGGGTCCAAGTAGGCCGGATATCCAGCCCAAGGGAGACTTCGTCGAACCAAAAGGTTCCGTCGAGCCTTCAAGTGCCAGACCCCATACCCACAGTCCCTCGCTTCCGACGGATCGTCAGGGCAACTTTGTCCAGCCGAAAGATGTTTTCAACTCTCCGAGCGCCCGAATTTCTACCGATGGCACCTGGCTTTCACCGAATCGACAAGGTAGCGCAGCCCAGCCAGAGCCCTCCGCCAACAATTCAATCGCCCGCCCCCCTGGCGACGGCGCCTGGCTTTCGGCAGCCCGGCCTGGACTGGGTTCCGGCGTCGCAGCGACTGCTTCCGAGATAGTTGTTCAGAATCCGGAAAGAGTAGCCAAGCTTCCCTTTCAATTCGAGGCTCAGAGCCCACCAAAGCAGAAGGTTGAAGGAGTCGAGCAGGGTGACGGGGAGGAGCGGATGCCAGAGGCCGGGTTCAAGCGTGGACCTGGATCCGGATTGGAGTCTAAGTCAGCGTTGGAGCACGAGGCGACATTGCGATCTCGTCTGCAATCCTTTTCCGAGGCGGCGCCAGAGGAAGAGAACTTCCTGAAACGTTCAGTCCGGGCCCAGCTGTCTTCCTCGCCAAAACAAACTCCAGTGACTGACGTCGTTGGGAGACAGAGAGGCAACGAGTCAGGGGGCGATCCAGAACGGGCAGCAGGAACCGGGGGGAGAAGTCGCGGGTTTACTCAAGCTTCAAGTGCACCACCACGAACGGTCGAGCCGAGTGTCTTGCAGGAAGGACCAGTCCGACCTGTCGCGGCCAGGCCTCTCGCTTCCTCGAATCTGCCGCGGGATGAATCGATCCGTGGCGGGGAAGGGGTTGCCCCAAGACCCGAAGAGCATCCGGAACCTGAACCAGACACGCGGCAGCCGAAGAAGGCCTTCGCGGACTCGGATCAGCAGGATAGCCACCGACCGCGCACGACCGAGGACAAGGCAGTCGACCCCAGGGAGTACTCCTCGGAGCGAGTCTGGAAGGCTGGCGAGAGCAGAGGCCTGTTCCAGGCCGGAACAGCCGATAGAGCAGTGGATCTGTCCTTGCCATCGAAAGGAGCTTCGCTTGAGGCAGGAAATTCCTCTCAAGGCCAGGATGGCTCGAACAGTAGCAGTCGCTCGGCCGGCGGATCTGAGTTGAGTCGTCAATCCATTCCTGTGTGGCTCCAGAGTCCCAGTGCATTTGTTGACTCTGTGGCCCATCGATTCGTCCAGCACTCCCGCTTCTTGAGGAACGGCGAGACGGTTCGGTTCGACATTGAATTGAAACCGGAGTTTCTGGGAAAGATTCGAATCAAGACCTCGCTGAACCACAAGAACGAGTTGGCGGTTGAGATCAAAGTGGATGATCCCGATGTGAGAGAGGCTCTTGAGCAGAGGCTCCCGGCACTCGTCGAGAAGCTGCAGGCAATGGGTGTGGAACCTGACCGGCTCAAAGTTGATGGCTTCAGCTCCCACTCTCAATCCGACGCTCAGCAGCAAGAGGGCCAGCGACGTGGCCAGCCTGGCGCAGCGAAAACCTGGTCACAGCGTGGCGACGACGAGGGGGAAGAGGAGTCGTCGGAGTGGCCGGAGGACCTTGAGGGTGAGGGGATTCACTATTTTGCTTGAAAGAAACGACCTGCTTGAAAGAAACGACCCGCTTAAGAAACGACCTAATTGTTCGAAAGGAGGTACGAGATGGGGAGCATCAGTCCGATTTCGAGTCTGATTGAAGGATCCGGCAATCCAGCCAGTGCGGGGCCACAGCTCGACAAAAACGAATTTTTGGAGCTTCTGATGGCCCAAGTGAACAATCAGAACCCATTGGAACCGATGGACAACGCGGAGTTTATTTCGCAGCTGACCCAGTTCAGCTCGCTGGAACAGCTCATGTTGATCCGCGAGGCCACCGAGCTGATTGCATTCCTGGGTAGCGGACTCCAAGGAACTCAGGAGATCCAGCCCCTGCCGCTGCCTGAGACTGGGAGCGGTTCTGGGCTGGGCGGGACAGGAGGATCCCCGGAACCCGAGTCCGACTTTTTGCCGGGTGGGAGCGAGGGCGCGCCGCAAGATCAGTAGACAGATGGAAGCACCCGGATCGACCCGAGAAAGGGGACGCCGGGTGAAAGGACAACAACCAAGAAACAGCATCAATTCTTTTAGCAAAGGAGAAAGAGAAATGGGAGCATTCTTCATAGCATTGTCAGGTTTACAGGCCAACAGCAGCGGGCTGGAGGCGGTAGGTCACAATATCGCCAACTCCAATACTGTTGGGTACAAGGCGAACAACGTGTTTCTGCAGGAATTGTCCTACGCGTCCGAAGCCGGCTTGAACGTAGGACTGGGTGCGACCTGGACAACCCGCCCGGATTGGTCCCCTGGGACCCTCCAGCAGACCAAGGTGGCGACCAACCTGGCCCTTCGTGGGGAGGGCTTCTTTGTGGTGACCGATGGAGTCAGTCAATTCTACACGCGATCCGGCAATTTTCTGGTCAATAACAAAGGCCAGCTGGCGACGAGTGATGGCCTGTTGGTTCTGGGATACCCAGCCGTGAACGGTAAGATCGACAGCAATGCTGCGCTCACGGGTATTGAGGTCAACAAGGGAATTCTCTTGGATCCAGTAGCGACTGAAAATATTCGCTTCGTTGCCAACCTGAATTCCGCGATGGCGCTTGGTGACACGTTTTCCAGCTCTATAGTCTTTTTTGACAGTCTAGGAGCCGAGCACAACTTGACCTCGGAGTTTACCAAGACGGCTAGTGGCTGGGATTATGAATTGACTATTCCGCCTGAAGACCTGGCGGGCGGATCTGTTGGGGATCCTGCGGTGGTTGTCGCTAGCGGCTCGATGACGTTCGACACAGCTGGGAAACTGACTGCTCCAGCCGCGGATCTCACCGGCATCGACATCACCGCGTCTGCCAGTTTCGCCAACGGAGCTGCCGACCAGACCCTCACCTGGGAGCTCTACGGCTCGGGTGGTACTACCTACCTGACCCAGTTTGATCTGCCCAGCTCAACCGCCAAGACACAGCAGGATGGCCGGGGCGCTGGCTCACTGTCGGCCATTAGCGTGCGGGCGGATGGCATCATTGAGGGGTTGTTCACCGAGGCGCAGTTCACCAGCGGGGACACGTCGGTCCTGGGGCAGGTGGTTGTGGCCACTTTCACCAACCCGTACGCGTTGAATCCGGCCGGCAGAAACACCTTTTCCGGCAATTCCGAAGCTGGTCCTGCCACTCCCGGGGTGCCCGGGACGGGAGGGCGTGGGCGGGTCCAGGGCAGTGCCCTGGAAAACTCCAATGTCGACATTACCGAAGAGTTCATCAAGTTGATTCTATTCCAGCGGGCCTACCAAGCGAATTCACGAGTGGTGTTAACGGCTGACGAGATCACTCAGGAAGCGATTCAGCTCAAGCGGTAGGTCTAGCCTAGTCTGGACTTCTCATGTCCGGTCTCAATGATGATTCCGGCCGAGAGTAACCCAACCCCCGGCGGAAGCGAGGGATCGGGCATGAGAGGACCAGATGAGAGAACACTCACGACGCCAAAGGTGTCGTATCGCCGAGCGGGCAACAGCCAAATCCCGGCTTCAATTGAAGTGGATCTCGTCAATTTTTTGGCACGGTCTTGGCCCAGCTTTGACATCCTCTTGGCAACCTCCCGACTTCTTCAATTCGACTTTCCTCTAAATCACTGAAAAAGAAAGCCGTAGTGGCACCGGTGTGTTTGGCATGCACCGTGCAGGACGTGGTCAGCCAGCAATAGGAGGGTATTCATGGCTGAACCGGCTGAAGAAACTGTTGCGGAGCCAGCTTCTGGTTCCGGCAAGATGACCAAGATTCTCGTGATCGTCGGGATTTGTGTCACGGGTCTGGCGGCAGGCGGAGGACTCTATTGGGCAGGCGTCATTCCAGGAATGCAGGAGCCTGGAGAGGTAGTTGAAGTGACGCCCGAGGTGAATCACGTCCTGCAGTTGGACCCGCTGGTCGTGAATCTTTCCGATGAGGGTGAGGTCCGCTACGTGCGCATTGCGCTCTCCTTTGGCCTGGTCAGAGAAGACCCTGAGGCCGAGGAGGAAGGGCCGATGCTTTTCATGCCGAAACTCAAAGACTATCTGTTGACAACCCTAGGGAAGTGGAAACTCGAAGACCTGCTTTCACCCGTTGCCAAGCAGAAGCTCAAATCCGAGCTTCTAGGTGGGGTCCGCAAGGTGGTCCCAAAAGAGTGTGGCGAAGTCCTCGAGGTCTATGTCACCGAACTGATCGTGCAGTAGTTTGGATAAGCATGTTAGAAGAATGGGAAGGTCCCCGATTACTCGAAGAAGACCTCATTCGGGACAACGCTCCTGAGCTTGTTCCTTTTCTTGACGTGGAATATCGAGTCGAAGTCCGGATCGGGACGACCAAGCGAAAAGTGAGAGAGATCCTCGAGTTGGAGGAAGGGGACAGGATCAGGCTCGATCATGATGCCTCACACAATATTCGACTTACCGTCGGGGATGTCCAACTGGCTTCGGCCGAAGTGATCAAGACCGGGGAGGGCACTGCGGCCCGAGTGACCGAGGCGTGAGGGTGGATGTCGATACTGTCCCTTCAGACCTTCTTTGCTATCCTGCTCGTCTTTGGGCTCATCTTTTCTCTCTATATCCTGGCGCAGCGATTCGGTCCACGCCTGGTAGCTGGTGGGCGGCCGCGGATGGTTCGGATAGTGGAGGCAACTCCTCTAGGTGACAAGCGCAATCTTCTGGTAGTCGAGGTTCAAGGTCGGCGCTATCTCCTGGGCTCGACCAACCAGTCCATCACCCTTCTGACTGATGTAGATACCGAGGAGACGAGACTTCAGCAGAACTCGCGACCGGGTTCGGTCCACACTCCCGAAACAGGCAGCGTCGAAGAGGTCGAGTTCAAACCCATCCGGGAGGCCACCCGGTGATTCTAGCCGGGATCTCGCATCGCCTGGGGACAACCTGTTCCAGCTCTCTACTGTTGAGCTCCGTCCTGCGGGTGGCCCGCAGCCTGGCTGGATTCGTCCTGATCGTCGCACTGGGCCAGGAGGTGTTGCGGGCACAACAGGCTCCATTGCCGTCTCTTCAGATCAACTTCGGAGGCGACGCCGCCTATTCGGTTCCGCTCCAGGTCCTGATCCTTCTGACCCTTTTGACCTTTTTGCCTGCGATGGTGATGTCGATGACCGCCTTTACGCGGATCATCATTGTGGCTCACTTCTTGAGGCAGGCCTTGGGTACCCAGGCGGCTCCCAGCAATCAGATCTTGATCGGCCTGAGTATGTTCTTGACCTTGTTTGTCATGGGGCCGGTGATAGATCAGATCCACGACGAGGCCATCGTCCCCTACCAAAAGGCAGAACTGAGCCAGACCGACGCTCTGGAAAAGGCCTCGGTTCCCCTAAGAGCCTTCATGTTGAGTCAGGTTCGAGAGACCGACCTGGCCCTGCTGATAAAGATCGCCAAGCTGCCTCAACCCGAAGACCAGAACGATCTGGCTCTGCGGGTGATCATACCCGTCTTCATTCTCTCGGAACTGAAGACATCGTTCACCATCGGCTTCGTTCTCTTCTTGCCTTTTCTTGTCATCGACATGGTGATCGCCTCCGTCCTGCTTTCGATGGGGATGATCCAGTTGCCACCGATTATCATTTCTACACCCTTCAAGATCCTGCTCTTCGTTCTCGTTGATGGCTGGAACCTGGTAGTGGGCAGTCTGGTGCAGAGCTTCTATAGGTAGCCCTATGGACAATCAGATGATCATAGACATTCTCAGACGGACTGCGGAGCTTACCTTTTCGCTGAGCGCCCCGCTGCTTTTTGTCGGTCTTGTCGTTGGGGTGGGCATCAGTATTGTCCAGGTTGCTACCTCGATTCAGGATTCCACACTGAGCTTCATTCCTCGAATCGTGGCTATCGGCATAATGGGTTTCATTACGCTCCCGTGGATGCTTCACAAGATGTTGACTTTTACCCGAGAGCTTTTCTCTCAATTTACACTTTACGTGAACTAGTGATGATCGACATTGAGTGGTCGTTAGAACCGCTCGTCGCCTTCCTACTGGTCTTGAGCCGCGTGGCGGGGCTGATGGTCTTCACTCCCGTTCTGGGGGGGGTAGGCATTGCTCCGCAAATCCGTACCGGGCTGGTGTTGGGGTTGACGTTGCTTCTGTATCCCGCTGTCGGAACCGAGGTCGAACCCGTGGCGCCCGGAACCCTCAGTCTGCTGCTTGCGATCGCCACTGAGCTTCTGGTGGGGCTGCTGTTAGGCCTGCTGGGCCACCTGTTTCTGGCTGCGCTTCAGTTTTCAGGACAGCTGATGGGTTTTCAGATCGGGTTCGCCGTCATCAACGTGATCGATCCACAGACTCAGGTCGAGGCTCCAGTCCTGGCGATTCTCCAGAATCTGATGGGAGTGCTGATCTTCTTATCTTTGAATGCCCACCACTGGTTCATTCAGGCAATAGTGGACAGTTACGGCATTCTCCCGGGGCGTTCCTTCAGCCTCTCCCCTGCAGCCACAGGAGAGTTACTGGAAGTCTTCGGGCAGATCTTCGCAGTGGGATTCCGCCTGGCCGCTCCCGTCATCCTGACGTTGGCAATTATGGACATCTTCATCGGAACCATAGGGCGCGCCGCTCCACAGATTCATATTCTGATTGTCGGAATGCCGCTGAAAATTCTGGGAGGCCTACTCCTTTTGGGTTTTACAGCGCCGGTAATGGTGCGCTTTGCAGGGGAGCACATGAGTCAGCTCCACGGTCGTCTTTACAGGCTTCTGCAACTATTGGGGCAGTAGTGCTCGGTCCCCTGAATACGATGGGGTTTGCAGATGGGGTTTGTGAGGCGAGCTCAAGGCAGGAGGAGGAAGACGATGCTTGGCCATCTTCGACGACGACGAACGGGGTCGATGCGACCAACTAGAGAGATCGGCCACAACCCCCATCTGGCCTTCGGGTGGCGACGGGACGGGCCGAAGTCTTTGTCGCTCCTCCTCCACTATGGCAAAGCGTGGCGTTCGTCGTCGCTTCGCGAACTCGACCCGTCGCGCTCGCCACAAACATCATCGTATTCAGGGGATGGAGCACTAAGTGGCAGGTTCCGACAAGACTGAGAAACCAACTCCAAAAAAGGAACGAGATTCTCGCAAAGAGGGCAAGGTTGCGCGCAGCAAGGATCTGACCGCAGCCGTCGTCTATCTAGGGATGCTGGGGCTGCTGGTGATATTGGGAGCCTACACGGTTCAGGCCTTTCAACGTCCCCTTCTTCACTTCTGGCGGGGTTTCCTGGGACGCGATATCAGCATCTCGGTGGCCTCGCAGCTCATGGTGGAAATGGCTTGGAATGTGCTCCTCCTGGCCAGCATTCCCCTGATTCTGACACTGACGCTCGGGGTTGGTGGATCCCTCGTACAGGGTGGCATCGTCTTTTCTGCAAAGGCATTCCGTATAAAACCCGAGGCCTTCAATCCTGCCAGCAACCTGAAGCGTGTTTTTGCCACCCACGGTCTGATGGAGTTGGGCAAGGCCCTGGCATTGGTTCTATGCGTCGGCTATCTGGCCGGTAGCATCCTGTATCAGGAAATCGAGGTGCTGCAGAAGACCGCTGGAATGGAACCGAGACAGATTCTCGGTGTCTTTGGCTCTATCGTGCTCCGCATTGCCCTAAGGGTCGGCATTTTCCTGGCTATTCTTGCCCTGGCTGACTACCTCTTCAAGCGATATCGCCACTCCCAGGATCTGATGCAGACCAAGGAAGAGGTCAAGCGGGATTTCAAAGATATGGAAGGGCAGCCTCTGGTCAAGAGTCGCATCAGGCAGATGCAGCGGGAGCTGGCGAAGCAGCGTACGATGCAGGCCGTAGAGACGGCGGATGTTGTGGTCACGAACCCAACCGAGTACGCAGTCGCTCTGAAATACGAGGTCAAGGAGATGTCGGCGCCGCGCCTGGTTGCGAAGGGCAGGGGACACCTTGCTCGAAAGATCAAGGAGATCGCACGTCAACATGACGTTCCTACCGTCGAAAATGTGGCGCTCGCGCAGGCAATCTACAAGTCGGTCGAGGTTGATTCCGAGATTCCCGAAGCTCTTTACAAAGCGGTTGCACAGGTCCTGGCCTACGTTTTCAAGCTGAATGAGTCCCGGTCCTGAGCCCGCCCAGCTGCTTCCATTCCCAACCCGATCCCAGGGCTAAAGCTTCCGTCCTAAGAGCGTTACACCCGATTTTCCATTAATGGGCAGGAAACAGTATCGCTTCGCCCAAGCCCATATATGGAGCTTCTTCGGCGCCCGAAGTCCTCACTTTGGAGGTCGCACCAGGGTTGGAGCTCGGGAGGGTTTCCGCCAGGGACAGCTTTGGCACTCAGATTGCTTAATCGAGTTTTGGTTCGGTTGTATCAGCGGGCGTTTGGAGAGATGGGCACCTTAGTAACACACCCTCACATGGGCAGACAATTAGTCCGTCAGCTACTCCATGCAAGAGCTGACGTGATGATGGCGGTGGCCGTTCTGGGTGTCCTGGCGGTCATGGTTGTCCCCATGCCGTCAGGCGTCCTGGACTTCTTGATCGCCCTGAACATCGCCGTGGCGGTCGTCATCCTCCTGGTATCTCTCTACGTGATGGAGCCCATCAGTTTCTCTGTCTTCCCTACCTTGCTTCTTCTTCTCACCCTCTACCGGCTCTCTCTGAATGTTGCCAGTACGCGTCTGATTCTGTTGCACGGGCACGAGGGAAGCGTCGCCGCGGGCCGTGTCATCGAGTCTTTCGGCCAGTTCGTCATTGGCGGAAGTTACGTAGTGGGAGTGGTGTTGTTCGTCGTTCTGATCGCCATTCAATACATTGTGGTCAACCATGGTGCCGTCCGGATCTCTGAAGTCACGGCGCGATTCACACTTGATGCCCTGCCTGGCAAGCAGATGAGCATAGATGCCGACTTGAACTCCGGACTCATTGATGAGCACGAAGCCCGCCAGAGAAGGAAGAAAATTTCGAGCGAAGCCGAGTTCTATGGAGCGATGGACGGAGCGGTCCGTTTCACTCAGAGGGATGCGGTCGCCAGCGTTGTTATCACCCTGATCAACATTGTGGCCGGCTTCGTTCTGGGAATATCCCAGGGAATGCCGTTTGGCGAAGCGCTGCGCACCTACACCGTGCTCACCGTCGGTGACGGCCTGGTTTCTGCGATTCCAGCCCTGCTGATTTCGGTTACGGCTGGAATCATGACGACTCGGGCTTCGGATGAAGCCAATCTTGGGGAACAGGTTTCGGCTCAGCTTTTCGGCGACCCTAAACCGGTGATTCTGGGTGCGGTCATGCTGATCTTGATGGCCCTTACGCCGGGACTTCCTTTCTTTGTCTTCTTTGTACTCGGCACAGGGGCGGGAGTCTTGGCCTGGCGATCGTTACGAGACCGGAAGGCTACGGCAGAACTGGTCGAGGCTCCACCGGAGACGGAGCGGTCATCTGAAGAGGAAAAGATGGAAGCGCTCATGCGGGTTGACCCGCTGGGCCTGGAGATCGGCTACCAGCTGATTCAGCTGGTCGATGCCAAGCAGGGCGCCGACTTTCTGTCCCGGGTCAGATCGATCCGTCGACAGCTTGCGCTGGATCCGGGTGTCGTGGTCCCCCCGGTTCACATTACAGACAACCTGCAGCTTAAGCCCAAGGAATATCGAATTCTTCTCAAGGGAGTTGCAATCGCACGCGGCGAGCTGCGGCCCGAGAGCTTGATGGCTATCAATCCTGGTCAAGTTAGCGACGAAGTGGACGGCGTCGCGACGGTCGAGCCAACTTTTAACCTGCCTGCTCTCTGGATCAGACCCGAGGAGAGGGAGCAGGCCCAGTTGGCAGGTTATACCGTGGTCGACAACACCACGGTCTTGGCGACCCATCTCACCGAAGTGATCAAGAGCAATATTCACGAGCTCCTGGGGCGGCAGGAAGTGAACAGTTTGATCGATTCCGTCGAAGAGACCCACCCCAAGGTGGTCGAGGAACTTATCCCAAAAGTCATGAGTATTGGAGCGGTACAGAAGGTTCTTCAGAACCTTTTGCGTGAGCGCGTGCCTATTCGGGACATGGTAACCATTCTGGAAACCCTCGCCGATTATTCACCCCTCACGAAGAACATGTCGCTTCTGACGGAGTATGTCCGCCAGTCGCTGGGGCGCGCGATTTGCCAGCCGCACCTGGGTGAAGATGAAGACCTTTCGGTCTTCACCCTTTCCGTGGAGCTGGAGAAGACTCTTCTGGAAGCGCTCACGGTCAACGATCAGGATAGCTATCTGAATATGGACCCGACAGCAGCCCAGGACTTCTTGAATCGAATTGGAAAAACTGTTGAGGAAAAGAGCTTCGACGGGTATCCCATCCTACTCACGTCGACCAACGTCCGGCCCCACGTCAGACGCCTCGCCGAGCGCATTCTTCCAAACCTGGTCGTCTTGTCGTACAGCGAGCTGCCGCCGAACACCAAAGCCCTCCCATTGGGAGTCATTGAGTAATGAAGATCAAGACCTATCGTTCACCGTCCATTCCTCGCGCAGTCGACCTGATCAAGCAGGAACTGGGACCTGGCGCGGTAATACTGAACACCAAACGGATCAAGAAGCGAAGGTTTCTTGGGCTGGTTCCTTCCCTGGCGTTCGAGATTACTGCTGCGTCCGAGCCCCAACCAGAACGGGTCAGCAAACGCCCGAATCGGGGCGAGGCGGACAAAAAAGGGGTCTGGAAAGAGAATCCAGCCAGCTCCCCTGGGGTTCTTCGAGCTGCGTCCACCCGATCCAAAACCGCTGGTGTACGGGTACCGAAGCAGAGGATAGAAGTCGATCTTGAGGTGACCTCTCCACCGCCTGAAGGCGGTGGATTCGACCTGCGACTAAAGTCGCCTAAAGACCTCGCCTCCGATGCAGGCGACTCGCTTGATCGCCTGTCTCACTCGGCTCGGCGCCCACTTCCCTGACTCGCCCAGCAAGCCGTACTCTAGCCTCTTACCTTCCCTACGCACACCGGCTTGCTGTCACAAGCCTCCTGAAGGCTTCGCCTAAAGGCGAGGGGGTTCACCCATCCCCGAGTGGGACCCTAAGCGAGATCAGCTCAGCGCTCGTATGGAGGTGATGAGTACCCAGATCAAGCTGCTGCAGGGACTCGTGAATCGTCGAACCACGTATCCGACAGGCGCGTTGGGAACTCTTATGAAGGACAGACTGCAGCCGGAGTTTCAGCACCTGCTGGACCAGGGCGTGGATTCTGATTTGGCGATTCGTCTGCTGCATGTTGCCGAACAGGACCGTCCCTCTGAAAACGGTGCTTCCAACAGTCTGAAGCGGTGTGTCAACAAGGTCATTGCAGATGCCATTGAAACCTGTCCCATCGGGCAGGATCGATCTGATGCTACCGCAGCCATCTTTCTGGGACCGACCGGCGTCGGCAAGACAACTACCATTGCGAAGCTGGCGGCAACGTTTACGCTGGGAGAGCACAAGAAAGTCCGCTTGATCACCCTTGATACCTACCGGATCGCGGCGGCCGATCAGTTGAAAACCTACGGTCAGATCATTGGGGTACCGGTGCAGGTGGTGTCCTCTGTGGCCGAATTGAAGGAAGCCCTGTCGACGACAGGTGACACCGATCGGGTGCTGATAGACACGACCGGTCACAGTCCTCGAAGAGTCTCCGAGTTTGCAGAGCTAGCAAAGTATCTTCGTGAAAGACAGGAGATTGAAAAGCATTTGGTTCTCAGCGCTACGACCAAGTCGGAGGACCTGAGGGAGGCCGTGGTTGGCTTCGAGTGCTTCGCTCCTGACAAGTTTATCTTCACCAAACTCGACGAGACCTCCCGCTACGGAGGAATCGCCAACGAGCTTATTGCCACGGGGAGGCCATTGTCCTATCTGACGGATGGACAGAAGGTTCCAGAGGATCTCATCGCTCCCACCCCCGAATCAGTGGCAGATCTCCTGGTTCCCATGAGCCTGTTGGGGAGCCCGGCCCATGTCTGATCAAGCAGCCGTTCTCAGAGAAATGGCACGCAAGCGCGATCTGGATTCCCCGGATAAAGGTCGAAGACCGGGTCAGCTGATTGCCATCACAAGCGGAAAAGGCGGGGTCGGAAAGACCAATGTGGTGGTCAACCTGGCCCTGGCCCTTGGCCGCGTAAAACAGCGAGTTGCGATCTTCGACGCAGATTTTGGACTTGCCAATGTCGACGTCGTTCTGGGACTGAGTCCTACCTACCATATGGGCCACGTCATCGAGGGAATTCTGCCGTTGCAAGAGATCATCCTCGAGGGTCCGGAGGGGGTCCATATCATACCGGCAAGTTCCGGCATTCAGGACCTCACCGTCATGACTCAGAAACAGCGCGATCGGCTGGTATTCCAGCTGGACGAGGTGCTCAGCTCCTACGACTATATCTTCATCGATACCGCAGCCGGAATCTCAGATAACGTCATACGCTTTCTCATGGCGGCGCCCCGCGTGGTCGTGGTGTGTGCTCCAGAGCCCACGGCGATCGTCGACGCCTATGCCTTGATCAAGGTGCTTTTTCGCAGAAGTCCAAGTAAGGATGTGTTGGTTCTGGTGAATCTGGTGAAGGGCCGGAAAGAGGCTGAGAATGTATTCAATCAGTTGGCCCGCGTCGTGCAACGGTTCTTGGGACACCAGGTCCACCTTCTGGGCTACATTCCCAGGGATGACAAGGTGGGCCTGGCGGTCAGAAGACAGGAACCGTTACTTATCAGCTACCCGAAGTCGTTCGTCAGCCGTTCTTTTCATCGGTTGGCAGAGGACCTGCAATGCAATCCTCTCGCTCTGGGTGGAGCCGCTCCTATTCTGCAAGAGATGATTTAGGAATCATGCAAGCAAACACAGCAGTCAACGTGTATCACAAGCCAACGGAGAGTCAACGAGATCGGCTGATCTTGAATCACCTCCCTCAGATCAAGTACATCGCCCAAAGGATCGGGCTGCGAGTCCCGGCCAGCGTGGAGATGGACGATCTGATCAGCGCCGGAATCATGGGTCTCCTGGATGCGGTCGACAAGTTCGATGAGGGCCGGGGAGTGCAGTTCAAGACCTATGCGGAACTGAGGATTCGAGGAGCGATCCTGGATAGCCTTCGAGGACTCGATTGGGCTCCCCGCTCTCTCAGAAAGTTAAGTAAGGACGTCGAAGCGGCATACGCCCGTTTGGAGCAGCGAAAGGGCCGTCCTGCCTCGGACGAAGAGGTCGCCAAAGAGCTGGGAATGGAAATCAGCGAATATTATTCCACGTTGGATCAACTGCAAGGACTCAACCTGGGTCGCTTCCAGGTGGCCGATACCGAGCAGGATGCCGACGGAGAATCGGCTCCACTGAAGTATATTCCGACCAGTGATGAAGATTCGCCTTTTGACACCTGTCGCAAGGAAGAGCTGAAAGAGATTCTGGCTAAATTCATTGACCTGTTGCCCGAGCGTGAGCGCTTGATTGTCACCCTCTATTACTACGAAGAGCTGACCATGAAGGAAGTCGGGCGGATCCTCGGTGTGAATGAGTCTCGCATCTCACAGCTGCACACCCGAGCCATGCTGAGACTGAGAGGGAAGCTGCATTCGGTTCTCAGGAATCGCTAGCACTGAGTGCATTAAGGAAGCCTGATGGTAGAGGAAAAGGTCCTTAGCCAGGAAGAAGTAAGCGCCCTCTTTGATGCGGTTGGTGAGGGCGAATCTGAGTCCGTTGGAGAGGTTCACTCCCCCCATCAAGTCGAAGATGATGAGGAGTCGGCCGAACTCAGTGTGGGCGAAGATCAGAACCTGTTTCCCCTGGCGCAAACCGGGAGCCTGTCTCAGGAAGTCGTCGGTATCTTGGGTATAGGGTGCGACACCTTCGCCCACAAGACGGCGTCGGCGCTGTCGACGGTCCTGCGCACCTTTGTGGGCTTGAAGTTCCTCGGAGTGAACATGCTCAGTTATCGGCAGTTCACCCACTCGCTGCCGGAACCATCCTCGATGTGGTACCTGCGAATTCAACCTGGCGAGCTTCGTGTCGGTCTCTGCATCGAAAGTGAAATCGTTCACGCCATCATTTCGATTCTCATGGGGGGACAGCCCACCCCGCTTGAGAGTGAGCACACAGTGACCGACCTCGAGCAGAGTGTCTTTGAATCTGTGGTGGACCTCCTGCGAAACGAGTTGGAGACCGCATGGAGCTACCTGGTCAAGCTTGAGACGAGCATTGACTCCCGCGAGACACGGCCCAGGCTCCTCCAGTTCTATAGCGCGACGCAGCCGATATTTTTCGTTCGGATGAAGATGACGGTGGGTTCGGTCGTAGGTCACGTCTACTGGGGATTCCCCGAGCCCTTTCTGGAGTCTCTGTCTCCGGGCCTCCAGGAAGACAAGATACCCCCGCCAGACCTGGCGGAGCAGATCCTGAAAATGAATAAAGTCGTGCCTGACCTACCCACCTGGATCGAGGCTCGAATCAGCCAGACTCCGTTGCGCGTGAAAGAGATCCTGGACCTGAAGGCTGGGGACGTCGTCCGGTTGGAGCACCGTTTGGAGGCGCCCCTGGAAGTGTCCCTGAACAACGCCAACAAGTTCGCGGCGAAGATCGTGATTTCCGAGCATCGAAAAGCGATTCAGATCGTATAGAGGAGAACTCATGACCGAACCAGAGATGCCCCAAGATCAGGACGAAGCCGCCTCTACGGCTCCTCCTGCAGAGGCTCCAGATGAAGATGTCACCCAGAGTGCGTCAGCCGCGACAATAGCGTCTGAGAAGGCTCCGGGTGAAGACGTCGCTCAGAGTGAGCCGGCCGCGACCATAGCGTCCGAGAAGGCTCCGGGTGAAGACGTCGCTCGGAGTGAGCCAGCCGCGACAATAGCGTCCGAGAAGGTTCCGGCTGAAGACGTCGCTCAGAGTGAGCCGGCCGCGACCATAGCGTCCGAGAAGGTTCCGGCTGAAGATGTCACTCCGACCAGGCCGCCAGAGAAAGTGAAGTCGACCCAGGAATACCCAGCTGTGGTGCGGCGTATTCTGGACATCGAGCTGCCCCTCACGGTTAGCTTCGGATCGACCTGCCTTCCGTTGAAGGACATCTTGACGTTGACCTCTGGATCGGTGCTGGCCCTGGACCAGGCTCCAGACGAGCCAGCGGTCTTGAAGGTCAATGAAAAGATGTTCGCGCGGGGAAAGATCGTCTCAATCGATGGATACTACGGGATCCAAATCACTGAGATCGACACCCCGGCTGCGCGAATCGCTTCGCTAGGAGATTCGCAATGAGATATCTGGCGCAGATCTGGGCAACCCTGGCGGACGTCATCTCGATTGAAGCAACCTCAATCGCTATTCCCTATCTGCTGCTCGCATTCTTCTTTGCACTCCTTCTTGTTTGCATTTCTATCAGAAGAGATCAGACAGAGATCAGTCGGCTCTTGACTGACCTGAAGGAGATTCGCGAGATGGCTGAGTCCAAGTTGGAAGCGAGGTTGGGATCTCTCGAGAAGACCCACGCCGAGAAGCTCAAGGCCCTCCAGGTCACCCTCGGAAGAATCGGTCTGGGACAAGCAGCACCCTCAAATACTTCGGAAGACTTTCTTCCCACCGGACTGGACAAGAAACACCACGTCCTGTCACTGGCTGAAAGGGGACTCACCTCGGGGGAGATCTCGCAAAAGTTGGGTCTCCGAAGGGGTGAAACCGAATTGGTCCTGGGTCTACAAAGACATTTCGCAGAACAGGGAATTAATGATGAAGGCCGTACCCTGCAGTAACCTATTGTGCGACCAGAGGGAGAGCCTCTTGCGTCAATGGCTCCAACCGGTCGTGCGTCAGGGCGTTCACTGGGAGCGCCAATGGTATTGCTCTATAGAGTGCCTTGAAGGAGCGATCCTGCCGGCCATCCAGCGGTTCTGGGAAGGTTCTGAGCAGGAGCCTCTGGATATCAGAAAGTCCCGACTCGGGTACATTTTGGTGGAGAAGGGGGTCATCACCAAAGATCAGTTGGAGGCCGCGCTTGGAAAGCAGGCTCAACAAGGTGGCAGCACCGGAGAGTGGCTGACTCGTCTTAATTTCGTCAGTTCACGAGAGCTGACGGCAACTCTGAGCCAACAACTAGGCTTTCCCTGGATAGACGAAATCAAACCGGACTTGAGCGGAAATCTTCTCGATCGAGTTCCCAAGAGACTCTATCTCGAGCTCCGGATGCTTCCTCTCGAGTACAACAAGACTGCTGGCTCTCTGGTAGTCGTCACGGCCGCAAACAATCCAGTATCTGTGGTTCATATGCTGCGGAAGATGCTCGATTGTTCCGTGCACGCCTTTCTGGCAAGCGATGACAACATCGAGAAGGGGTTGCAGAAGTTTCTTAAAGCCCACAAGGATTCATCAAGCAAGATCTTGCATTTCGAGACCGCTCGTCCCCGAGAGATTCTGGGCGAGGTGGTTTCCCGTTTGAGAGAATTCGGTGCCCGAGAGCTGCGAATCGAATCTCTGGGGCAGAGTCTTTGGTGCAGATACGTTCGGCGCAGTCACTGGTTTGATCTGTTTATCGAACGCTCGCAGGAGAAGTTTGCCGGGACGATTGGGCAAGAAGTGCCCACTGCTATCGTCGAAGCCTAGACCCAAATATCATGCTCACACAAAGAGACAAACACCGGCGTCTCCTGCGTTACTCTCAGTGGCAGTGCTTGTTGGCACCTCTCTTGCGGCACTCGGCTGCGACCGGGTCTGAAAAATTCGGCCCGGAAAAACTCACTTGGCAGCGGTTGGCACCAGATTTGCTTGTCTATCTGAGTCGTGCCTTCACGAAGGAGAATTATGAGCAATAGCTTGTTCATGGCCTTTACAGGACTAAACAGCAGAGCCAGGGCGTTGGATGTCGCGTCCAACAACTCGTCCAACCTGCAGTCACCCGGGTTCAAGAAGCAACTGATTGCGTTTACCAATGTCAGTAATCTGCCTGAAGGAACTACCGAACTCGAGAGAGCCACAAACGGCCCGCTGGTGACGATTACAACTGCTGTCGACATGAGTCCCGGAGAACTACTCAAGACGGATAACCCGCTGCACGTGGCCCTGTCAGGGAACGGATTCTTCACGGTAGATACTCCCAATGGCCTCGGCTATTCCCGGAACGGCAGCTTTCGCATCAACCCGCGTAACGAACTCGTATCCGGAGACGGCTATCCCTTGTTGAAGGTGGGGACCAGACCCGGGGAGAAAGCCAGACTCGTGCTTCCCCAGGGAGCCATTGAGATCTCAAGCGCCGGAGAAGTCAGTGTGGATGGGGCTCAGGTAGGAAAGCTGAGGATCTCTGCCTTCAAGGACACCCGCCATCTGGCCAGCATCGGTGGAAGTTTGTTCGTGGCTGGTAGCGGGGCTGTCAAGTCGACTCCCAGTGAGATCAGGGTAATGCAGGGATTCCTGGAGCAGTCCAACGTGAACCCGATTGCAGGCTTGGCCGATATGATCTCGATCATGCGCAGCTTCGAAATGTTGAATCGAGTGACTCGATCTCTCACTGACGTTGTGGACCGCAGGGTCTTGGATGACGTAGGTCGCTTATAACTGGTCTTAATTGGAGGATTCTAATGCTAAGGGCACTTTATACCGCTGCCACCGGGATGGAAGCATTGCAGATCAATATCGACAATATTGCCCACAATATTGCCAATGTGAACACGACCGGCTTCAAGCAGAGGCGCACCCAGTTCCAGGATTTGCTTTATCAGAACCTGATCGCTCCTGGGAGCAATGCCTCTTCCTCAACGGAAATTCCCACGGGTCTGCAAATCGGCCTGGGTACCCAAGCGGTTTCCAACGAAATCATCTTCACTCAGGGTGATTTTGTGGCAACAGGTAACCAACTGGACGTCGTGATCGCAGGTCGGGGTTTCTTCCAGGTCAGGATGCCAGATGGACAGATTGCTTTCAGTCGAGCAGGCGCTTTTCATCTGAATCGCGAAGGCAATCTGGTGACTGCCTCCGGCGACCCTCTCGAACCCCAGATCTCCATTCCTCAGGAAGGCTCCAAGATTGCGATCGCTGAAGACGGAACCATATCCGTCAGTCTGCCGGGCCAGAACAATGCCCAGCAGGTGGGCCGGATCGAGATCGCGAGCTTTGCGAATCCTGCCGGGTTGGACAGCATTGGCAAGAATCTCTTTCTTCCCACCACCGCCAGCGGAGATCCCGTCACCGGAGCACCCAGCGAAAACGGCCTGGGAAGATTGAATCAGGGGTTTCTTGAACAGTCCAATGTGAACATCGTTGAGGAGATGATCAATCTCATCGTGAGCCAGCGCGCTTACGAAACGAGTTCGAGAGTAGTCCGCTCGGCAGATGAGATGTACGAGCAGGTCAACAACCTCACGAGATAGTATTACGATGACCCGAATTCTGACGTTTTCGTCATTTTTGCGCACCTTGCCCTCGCTCTGGGTCCTGGGCAGTCTGCTATCCCTGGGCATGGGCCAGACAGTACGTATTCCAGAGCGAGTCGAGGTCAGCACCGAGAGCATTTCCCTGGGCGACATCGCCCGGATAGAGCCGCCGTCCGATCAGCTCAGCGGGTTTCCCCTCGGCTACTCTCCCTATCCTGGTCACTACCGCTGGCTGGAAAAGACCTATCTGGTACACCAGCTAAAGAAAGGGGCCGTCGATCTGCGAGACATCCGTCTGCAAATGCCGGAACGGATTCTCATCACTCGTCAAAGCCAGGTAGTGGGTCGGTCGGTAATCGAGGGAGCGGTGCGGGAAGCGTTTGAAGACCATCGGTCGGACGTGACCTTCGACCTCATGAGAATCGATGTGCCTCAGGACGTGGTCCTTCCACGAGGAGATTTACAGGTCCGGGTGCGTCTGCCCAACCCCGTAAACCGCTTGGATGGTCTCACTCTGAAACTGGATTTCATCGTCGACGGGACACTCATCAAGAGTCAGTGGGCGAGGATCTATGCCTCGGCCCAGGCCCGTGTTCTAGTGCTCGCTCGTCCTGTCGCGTTCGGCCATAGACTCCAGGCTTCAGATCTTCATCTGGAGGAACGAAGCTTCAATCGCTTAGGGTCGTTCTACACTCGTACTGACCAGGTCGTGAACCTGGTTGCCAAGCGCGACCTTCCTGAGGGGCAGGTGCTGGGCACAAGGCACCTCAAAGTTCCGCAACTGGTAGCGAGAAACGATCTGGTGACCATCATTGCCCAGGGGCGAGGCTTTCGCGTCAGCACACAGGGCAAGGCGCGGGATGGAGGGACTCTCGGAGACACGATCCAGGTTGAGAACCTGGATAGTCAACAGCTTCTGAGGGTCCAGGTGATTGGGAACAAACGCGTACGGGTTCTGCTTCCGGAGGAAATCGGATGAACGTCCTTTTGCTTCTTATGTTTCTACTGACTGTGGCCGGATGTGGGGGATCAGCCAAGAAGTCCGGATCCGGAGATACACTCTCGGAGTATGTCCGTCAGGCGAGATCTTTGCCTAGCGATAACCGGCAGGCACAAGGATCCCTGTATTCGGAAACTTCTTCTCTGGCCGGAGGATTTCGAGATCTCAGGGCGAGTCGTCTAGCCGATATCGTGACGATCCAAGTGTTCGAAGAGACGAGTGCACTGGCCGAGGCCACGACAGAAAGCTCCAGAGCTGAGAACATCGACTCTAAGTTTCCTAATCTCTACGGGCTTGAGAAGTTGGTTTCCGAGCTGCCGAACCTCGCTGGTGGATCTCGGACGCGCGACTTCAGCGGGGACGCCTCGACCACAAGAAGAAGTGTCTTGCGCACCAGCATCGCCGCTCGAGTAGTTGAAGTGTTTCCCAACGCCTCGCTTCTGCTCGAAGGCAACCGTGAGATTGAGATCAACGACGAAAGACAGATGGTAGTTGTCAGGGGTATCGCCCGTCCTCAAGACATTTCCCCAAACAACGCGATCTTGTCGACGGAGCTGGCTGAACTGGAGATCCGGGTTCTGGGAAGGGGTACCGTGTCGGAAGCTCAGAAACCTGGAGTGCTTTTTCGTGTGCTGTCCGGAGTCTGGCCTTTCTAGATTGACGTGGAACACTGCCAAACCATGAACGTCCCAACGTCGCCTCCCGTCAAGAGCGGCTCTGCGGCCTCTGCTGGAAGTAGTCAATGAGAAAGCCCCTCTGCCTTTCCATGGTTGTCGGCGCATTGCTCCTGACCGCTAGTCTCTGGGGAGAGTCCTCCAGAATCAAGGACGTGGCCCGGTTTCAAGGTGTTCGTGAGAACATGCTGATAGGCTATGGTCTGGTTGTCGGTCTGGATGGAACCGGTGACAGCCGGCAGACCTTTTTTACAACTCAGACGCTCACCAATCTCCTGAATCGGCAGGGAATCACCGTCCCTGCGCGTTCGATCCAGGTCACCAACACAGCCGCCGTCATGGTGACAGCCTCTCTCCCTGCTTTCGCTCGTACCGGTAGCCGAATCGATGTCACTGCGTCTTCCATCGGTGACGCCGACAGCCTGCAGGGGGGAATGCTCCTCATGACAGAATTGGCGGCACGCGACGGACGGCCCTATGTGCTCGCCCAGGGAGCTGTTTCGATCGGTGGTTTCTCCGCTAAGACGGCAACCTCCTCTGTGCAGAAAAATCAGCCCACCGTGGGTCGAGTGCCGGGAGGGGGGACCGTGGAACAGGAGGTCGATTTCTCGCTGCAGGGTAGAGCCGTGCTCAATCTGGTTCTCAACGAAGGTGATTTTACGACGGCCAGCCGATTGGCTGATGTAATCAACCGGGAGGTGGTCACTGGTATCGCTCGACCGCTCGACAGCAAAGCCGTCGAAGTCAAAGTGCCGGAAAAATACCGGTCCGACATCGTCCCCTTTATCGCTACGATCGAAAACCAGACTCTGGAGGTGGACCGCATTGCCAAGATCGTTCTGAACGAAAAGACGGGCACGATCATTTTTGGCAAGGAGGTCCGAATCTCGGCTGTGGCCATCGTGCATGGGGCATTGGCCGTCCAGATCGGCACCCAGTTCGCGATTTCTCAACCGTCCCCATTCTCGGGCGGAGAGACCGCCGTCGTACCCAATCAGACAGTCGAGGTGACCGAGGAGCCAGCCAAGCAGATGATAATAGAGGATGGTGCCACCATCGATGAAGTGGTGCGGGCACTCAATGCGATAGGAGCGACCCCTCGAGACATCTTTGCGATCATACAGGCGGTCAAGGCCGCGGGTGCCGTGCAGGCGACATTGGAGATTATCTGAACATGACGGAATCGATTAGCAGCGCTTTTGTCCAGCCCCTGATGGGCGATTCTTTGGCGAGTATTCGAAATGGGCGTACTATTCCAGAGGTCGCCCAGGAATTCGAGGCTCTTCTGCTGGCCTATATGTTGAAGACCATGCGGCAAAGTGTGGAAAGCGGAGGCCTGTTTCCCAAGGAATCCGGACATGAGACCTACATGGAGATGATGGATCATCAGCTGGCTCGCTCCCTGGCGAGCAAGCAGAGTCTGGGAATTGCGGACTTGCTTGAATCTCAGATCGGTCGGAAAAACGGGAGCCCAGTGGAAACCCCAGCAGCGACTGAGAGTCCCTACCGTCCGGTCTCCGATATGGGTTGGCGTCGCGATCCAATAAATGGGGAACAGCGATATCACAAGGGGGTAGATCTGGCTGCGCCCGAAGGAACCCCGGTACCGTCTCTGGGAAGTGGGAAGGTTGTTTTCTCGGGGTGGCGGCAAGGGTATGGGAATACGGTCATCGTTGAAGACCCCGAAGGCACGCGCGTCCGCTACGCTCACCTTAAGGAGGCACTGGTCCAAACCGGCGAGGAGGTGGCTTCCAACCAGGTTTTGGGTCGGGTGGGCCAGACAGGAAGAGCGACCGGGCCCCACTTGCATATAGAAATGGAAAAAGGAGGCCAGCTGGTGCATCCTTTGACAAGTCAACCGCAAAAAATAGAACAATTTGTGAAAATGTGACCCTGATCACAAATTCGGGGTAAAGTTCTTTGGGTGAGGTCCGATAAGTCTGGTTATGAAAGGTGGAAGGTAAGGGCTTATGAAGATCGACGGAAGCAATCCATTTATTGATTCTAAGCTGCACGTCGGCCAGACCGAGAACTCGGCTCAGGAACAATCCAAGAAAGTTCAGGAGCTGAATCAGGTCGGAGACCGACTGGAGTTTTCTGCCTCGAGCCGGCAACTCGAGACTTATCAGCAGAAGGTACGCGAGGCCCCTGAGGTGCGTTCCGAGCGTGTTCACGCAATCTCGGAAAAGCTGAAAGCAGGGACCTACGATATCAAGGCTGATGTAGTCGCCGAGTCGATGATCAAGGGCGGTATTGTCGACGAGCAGGCTTGAGCGCGCTTTCCCGGGGTAGCTGAGGGGCGCACGCCGCTCCAACAGTGATCCCTCCAACTTGGGAGGTGCAAGATGCTGGAGCGCAGTTCTGTCATTCAAACCCCCTGGGTCCGCGTCGAGCGAACCAGTTCCTCCAAACGGAAGAGGAGGCGCAAGTCCCAGCCGCCGTTCCCCCTGCGGAATGAGCGCCCCAAACAGGCGCCTGGCCAGGCGCCCGAAGCTCCTTCCGCTTTGAACCTGGACATCCGAGTATGACCAGCATGGAGTTCCAAGACGTCGCAGACCTTCTCGAGCAAGAGGTGAACCTCTATGAAAAGCTCCTCGAGACGCAAGTCTTGCGGTTTGAAGGGCTTTCGCAGGTAGGTTTGGACTCCCAGGAAAAGACCGATCCAGAGACTCCGCTGACTCATGCCATCCGGAACACCGAGGACCGGATCAGGGCCCTTTTGGGTGACACCTCTGTCTCCCAATGGATTCGGGGACTGGAAGGGGAGCGTCGAGTGGAAGCCCGAACCCTACGGCGGCGCCTGGAGGCTGCTATCCGGGGGCTGCTTCGTGTCAACCTGCGGAACTATCGCTATATCTATGGCTCATTTTCCTTCGCCCAAGGTCTGCTCCAAGAGATTTTTCGGAACGTCGCAAGCTATGACGGAGAAGGCCAGTTGAGTCCCAATACAGAAGGCGTAACACGGACCAATTTCGCGTGCTGAACTATTCGAGTCTCAAGCAATGAGTGGCTTATTTGACGGTTTAAGGGCTGGCGCAAGGACTCTTGCAAGCCTGGAAGCGGCTCTGTCGGTGGTGAGTGAGAACGTCGCCAACGTCAACACACCAGGTTACAGTCGCCGGCGACCTGTTTTTGAAAGTTCTCAGGTGGCAACTTTCTCTTTTGGTGTCCTGGGAAGTGGGGTGGAAATTGACCGGATTACCTCCACTCGGAACAGTCTCATCGAGACCCGCATTCTGGGTGAACTCCAGAGGAGAGGAAACCTGAATGGGCAAAGGTTCACCCTGGAGCAGATTGAAACCGTCCTGTATGGATCCGAGGGGTCCGGCGTTTCCCAACAGATTTCCCGATTCTTCGATAGTTTTCTGGAGCTCGAGTCGAATCCCTCTTCGGTCGAGTTTCGACAGTCAGTACTGGCAGAGGGACAGCGAACTGCCGACGTGATCAACAATACAGCGCAGGCACTTGCCTCACTCGAGTTGAACAACCGGGCTGAAGCTCGCAACTCGGTCTCTCACGCTAATTCAATTCTCAAGCAACTCGCCAAGGTCGATGCAGAGGTGACGTCTCTGCGACGTCAGGAGACAGATGCGGGACCTCTTCAAGACCGACAGGAACAGCTCTTACGTCAGTTGGCTGAAGAGATTGACTTTCACTACTATCAGACCGATCAGGGTCTGCATGTCACGACCGTCGGGACAGGCCGGCTCCTTATGCACGGTCACACGGCGCATACAATCGAGCTGGATGAGACCTCGGGAGCGTTCACTCTAGCGGTTGATGGAGTGGATATTACTTCCAGCGTCAACGAGGGAAGGCTGGGAGGCACGCTTGAATTGCAATCTCAAGTTTTTCCGAGCTTTCGAGGTGAATTGAACACCTTGGCCGCGACTTTGGCTGACAAAGTCAATACACTGCACCAAAGCGGTGAGGGGCTGGACGATATCAGCGGCCGTAATTTTTTCAACGTTCCCGTAGTTGGAAGCGAGGCCTCCACCTTGGCGGTCAATCCCGCGCTGGAGCCGGCTATGGTTGCGGCTGGAGCGATCGGATCCGGTCCAGGCAATGGAGTGGTCGCTCAGCAGATCGCGGATCTCCGCGGTAGCAGTCTGACAGAATTGGGCGACCGGACCTTCAGCGAGTTCTTCTCCGAACTGGTTTTCGACGCAGGTCTAGCGGCGCGAGAGGTTCAAGAAGACATGGCAGGGCAAGATCGCGTTCTCACCCAGCTGGAGAATCAGCGGGACTCCTTTTCGGGAGTCTCTCTCGACGAGGAAGCGGTCAACATGATTCAGTATCAACGCTCCTTTCAAGCTACGGCCAGGGTGATAAGAACCCTGGACGAGTTGCTGGCCGAGACCATGAACTTAATCAGATAATGGATGGGAAATGAGAGTTTCTGATAACAGCATGATTCGCAACTTCCTGACGAACCTGGAGCAGGTTCGTGAGCGGGTTGCAAGACGGAGCAACGAGGTCAGCTCGGGCAAGAAAATCACCAGGCCCTCCCAGGACCCGGTGGGAACTGCGCGGTTGCTGCGTCTGCGTGACAGTATGGCTCGGATCAATCAGCACTCGAGGAACGCCCAGCGGGTTGAAGTCAAGATGGGGACTACTTCCGGTAGTCTCAACTCACTAAGAAACTTGATCAACACTGTCACCGAAAAGGCGAATCAGGGCATCAACGGAATCCGTTCTCCACAGGAGCAGGACGCCATTGCCACCGAGATCGAACAGATTCTCGAGAACATGGTATTCATCGGGAATACCTCGGTCGACGGCGAGCGGATTTTTGCAGGCAGTGAGGTTCTCACCCAGCCCTTCGTTCTTTCGGGATCGACCTATACTTACGAGGGTGACGGGTATGTCCACCCGATTGAGATTGCCGATAGCCTCAGTGTGAATTCCAACATTGTGGGGTCCGCCGTTTTCACTGAAACAGACTCCGATCTCCTTAACACCGTCGCCGCAGTGGCCAGCAACCTCAGGGCGTCGGATGCCGACGCAGTCCTGGCCCTTCTGCCAAAGCTGACCGCCGCTGCGGAACATGTGGATGCTGCTCGGGTGAAGGTCGCCCAGACCTTGAATCAGGTCGAGGATGCCAATAGTCGGCATGCTGAGGAACGACTGGCGCTGACAAAGGAGGCCTCTCATCTGGAGGATGCCGATATTGCGAACTCTATTTCCCAGCTTCTGCAGGACGAGACGGCCTTGAGGGCCTCCATGGCGGTCGGAGCTCGACTGAACCAATCGACCCTCTTCGATATTCTGGGTTGATGCCTACTAGCCTAGCCACCACCAATTTTGGAACGGTTGATTTCAGGGATGAGGACGTGATCTTGTTCCCGGGGGGAATGCCAGGGTTTGAGCAACTGCGCCGCTTTCTCCTGATCGATACAAAAGCCTGCGAGCCGCTTAGATTCCTGCAGTCAATCGAGCAACCGGAAATCTCCTTTCCTGTGGTCGATCCACTGGTATTGGAACCCGACTACGAGGTAGAATTGACGGCGGATCAGAAGAGTACCCTGGAGCTCAAAGACGACTCGGATCTGCTTATCTGGTGTGTCGTAACGGTATCGGAGGATGCCCTGAAAGCGACCATGAATCTGTTGGCGCCTGTGGTCGTCAACTCCGACAACAGCAAGGCAGCCCAGATTGTTCTGCTTGGACAGGGTTACCCGATCGAGCGCCCCCTTATGGAAACTTGGTGAATGCTCGTCTTCACTCGCAAGGTTGGTGAGAGTCTGGTTATCTCGGACAACATCCGGGTGACCGTACTCTCGATCAATCGAGACCAGATCCGCATTGGAATCAATGCGCCTCGCGAGATCCCCGTTCATCGCCATGAAATCTACGAAGCCATCGTCAGCCAGAATCAACTGGCAAGCAAGTCAGCTGTCCCTTCTTCCGAGCTCCTCGCACGGTTGAAGAAAAAGGGAAAATAGACCTCACGTCGATCGTAGAAGTTTCAGGTCCATGCGGTCCCCAGCCGGGCCGGCCCCATTCGAAAAAGAAATTCTGGTTGTCTCGAGCCACGAAGATCGATGGCACTGTGTCCGTTGTAGGATGGGCACTCCTGCCCGTCGAGAAACAGTGACGGGCAAGAGTGCCCATCCTACGCAGGATCCGTCTCGGTCAGTTCGTGTCTCTTGCATGATCTCCTCGCCAATGAAGGCTCAGCCTGGTTTCGTTAGGTTGCGAAGTCCCACCCCCAGGTCCTATGCTATTGAGATGAATGCTGGTAGTCACCTCCGCCGAGGCCGCACTATGGCGCCCACATTCCGGGTCAGAGAGATACCTGTCTACGGAGATCTCGTCCTGTCGCCGATGGCAGGTTTCAGCGATCTTCCTTATCGATCTCTCTGCAGGGAATACGGATCGGCGATGAGCTATACCGAGTTTGTCTCGGCCGCTGCTTATCTGGCAGGCCCTCGAGAGAGAACGCTTCAGATGCTTTCCTATCGTCCCGAGGAGCGCCCGGTCACCTTTCAGATTTTTGACGGCGAGGAAGATCGAATCGTCGAGGTGGCCAGGCGAATCGAGGCGCTAGGCCCCGACGCTGTCGACCTCAATATGGGCTGCTCAGTACGCAAGGTGAGTGGCCGCGGAGCCGGGGCTGGATTGCTTCGAGATCCCCGAAAAATCGGCCGAATCTTCTCGCGTCTTTCCAGCACATTGACGATTCCGGTCAGCGGCAAGATTCGGCTCGGTTGGGACGACGACTCGCGTAACTACCTGGACGTTGTGCGCGCCCTGCAAGATAACGGTGCCAGCCTGGTGGCGATCCATGCTCGGACGAAGACGCAAGCCTACAGTGGCCAGGCCGACTGGGACGCTATTGCCCGCGTTGTGGAGATCGCCACAGTGCCTGTGATCGGCAATGGAGACGTTCGCTGCGTGGCAGACATCGATCGGATAAAGCGTCACACCGGATGTACGGCAGTAATGATTGGGCGGGGTGCGATGGGAAACCCCTGGATCTTTGGGCGGCGTGATCGATCCCAGGTCGATTTCACCGAGAAGGCCAATTTCATCCGAAGACACTTCAAGCGGATGTCCGATTTCTACGGCCAGAGCACGTCTCTTATCCTGATTCGAAAGCACATCACGCGCTACTTGAAGCAGTACTCCAACCTGGAGAATCTGCAGAAACGCCTGGTGCAGGTTAGCGATCCTGACGAGCTTGACTGCCTGCTCGACTCGGTGAGTAAGAGGTTGATAGAGGACGGTCAGTCATCGAGGTGCGACGAGGGCACCGGCCTTCATTCCCAGGCGGCCTGATCGAAGCCGACGTCTTGGGGTCGGAAAGTGGTGAATCAGGCGCTTAGCGCGATTGTAGACCGAATCCTTAACACTTCGGTTCGTCCCCTTCTGGTTTCGTCTACTTCCTGAGCAGAGAGCGCCAGCCGACAGAAGAAGCTATCGTCTACTTCCCGATAGATGACCATTCCCACCAGAGCCGCCTGCTCCTGGTCGACTTCCAACCTCAGCTTGGCAGAGCCATCTCCGAACTCGACGGAACCATCCGTCATTCCGACGGCATGGCGTGCAGAGACGCCGAAGGAAACCGGAGCCGTGTGGTCCACCTGTGTCCCGCTCAGATGGAACTCTTCCTCTTCGCGTCCCCCCAGATGAGTCCGATAGTAGAGCAGAGAACGGTCGAAAGCCTCAGGGTTCAAGGTGAAGTGGCCTATCCTCAGCGCCCCGATGGGAACTTTTTGCCAATCGATGTCGTAGCTTAGCTCGACCCTCGGAATTCCAAGGAAGACCCTGATTCTCTTGCGAACAGGACCGAGAGGAGTGGGAACCTCTGCCTTGACTTGCACCCACTCCGGACATTCCTCGATCGTCGGCTCTACGGGTTCAAGGTCGGTCACCTTGGGGCGACCGAAGCACTCCAGGGTCACGTGGCCGCTGTACCAGTCCGATCCCAGGGCGATGTCCTGGTAGTAACCGTGGGCGAGGGTGCCAACCAGATTGCTTTCACCATCTGATCCGAATCCGAGACGATCGAGGGCTAGACCGCGCCTTCGATTCAGGGAAATCCGGACCTGATCGCTGCGGATGATGATATGGTTTCCCCGCTCTTCTATGATGCTTCCTGGAAGGCGTGCCTTTGGGTGTGTCGCGGACGTATTCTCTTCTGAATCGGTCCTCGCCGGCTTTCGGATGGAGAGCCTTTGTTTGAAATCGGCAAGCCGTTTGCCGTAGTTGTCCCAACGATTTGGGCTTATATGGGTGCGGAAATCGCTGCTCCACAGGTAGCATAACTCTCGCCACAGATCGTCTCCGGGCGCAGTCTTTTCTTCCAAAGCTCGATAGCATTGCCAGCAGGCCGTGTTGATTGCGAGATCGTTTCGGCCCGTGACGGCCCAACGGGTAATGTTGTATTTATTCTGCTTTTTGACAGGAATCGGCTCGGCTGCCGACTCCAGACTGAGTCGGTTGCCGGATCCCGGCATTCCCATCAAGTCCAGGACCTGGCTGGGTGAAGCGAAACTGAAGCGTGGGTCTAGCTTCAACACCTGGAACAGCTCGGATATTCGCGTCCACTCGTTGCTGCTGCTGCTGAGAGGCGCCTCTGTATGGTACCGACCGGGCCGAAAGTCAAAAATCTCCACGTCGTTGCCGTAAAGCAAGAAGGCCCCAGCATGGAGGTCGGCGTGTCCCTGGAGATAGATCAGATACTCGTCCAGATCGATCTCGGAATGAACGTAACGTTGAAATTTCTGGAAGGCGATAGAGGTGTTCCAGATCAGACCTATCTCCTCATCGCCTGGTCCACACGCCAATTGGGGCAGGTAGTGCCAGCTGGGGTCCCATTCTGGGTGCGCGGAGGCCGGGTTGTCCCACTCCATCAAGATGGCCTCGTACCCGGCTTGATGGTAAAGACTCACCATGCTGGCAGAGTAGGCCTGCTCGTTCACCAGGGCGAGGCGGGGAGCAAACCCCAACAGCTGTTCATAGACCTCACGGCCAAGACGTTGGTTGACACCGTTGACTTTCTCGGGGACCAGGGGACCGATCAGCTGAGCGTAGCCGCTGCCGACGAATTCGCACAACCCCGCCGTGGTCAGAATTCTCAGCTCGTCAACCCAACCAGGGTCCAGGGCAGCGATTGCTTCGAGGGTGTAGCCCGAGGCCTCAATGCCACACGGAATCTGAAGCTGTCGAGTCAGCTCCAGCAGTGGCCAATAGCAGCGTTGGATGACCTGGGGGCGAAGCTCCTCTTCGATTGATGAGTAGGCCAGGTTGAGATGAAAGAGGGTATACAGGCTCAGGCAGTCCGAAGATGCGGTGAGAGCTCCGGGCGCTGCGCTAGCCGTAGGCAGCTGAAGTCCTTCCATCAGAAAAGATGCCTTTCTCGATCCGGGTTAGAAGATGGCATAGCGGATGCCAATCGAGTTCAGGATGTCCCGATGCAAGGCGATCACCTCCGACTTCACCCCGAGATTCTTGGCGACCTCGAGAATGTCCCGCTCGAAGGCATAGGAGGTGATCAGAATCTTCTTGGCGCGGTTGACGATTCCGTCCTGGGGACTGTAGACCGGCAGTCCAAGAACCGTAGTCTTCCGTCGGTCCTTCAGTGAGTCGATGAAGCCGATGACACTGCCGGCAGAGTTCCCGTCAGATGCGTCGGGGAATTTCTTGTGGAAGTTGTAGAGAACTTTTGCTCCGTAGATGCCCGCGCCCCAAAACAGTGTGTCGTTGCCCGAGATCCGCTGATGAATTGCGTCCAGGGCAGTCTCGATCATCTCTCCCGAGGCCTTCTGATTGGCCTGGATGGTTTGATGAAGATTCTTGGGGTAATCGGGTTCGCTCTTGACGTCTTTCAGGTGCCAGTAGTTCCAGCCTTCGGTAAAGAAATCCCTGTAGGCTCCGGGCAATAGGGGCGAGCGGTCGTAGCCCACACAGCCATTGACGGCCGGGCAGGTGATGTCCTGGGAGCTTGGAGAGAAGGTTCCCTCGTAGATGTTCCCATGGATGTGGTTGACCGATTCGCAGCTGAACACGTTGCCGCTCTCCAGATCCAGGACAAAGCTCTGATGGCCGGCAGGACAGGAGAGTCCCAAGGTGTTCAGTCCGCCTGCAGTCTTCGAAAATAGCCGGATCAGGTTTCCTGCCTCGGCCGTGTGCTCCTCGATGAAGCGCTCCTCTGGCTCGCTGTAGTCGTTGGGATAGTTTTTGTCCTGGTAGGGCCCCTCCATGACGGAGAGGGTGAAAGGGTATTGGCGGTCCCGGCAGAAATCAGCGACATGACTGATCCGGTCGAAGGTATCGGGGGCAGATACCATGATCAGGATCGGGTTGTAGCCGAACCCGAAGAGAAGCTCGTATTTCTCCAGGAAGGTTTCGACGTCGGCTTCGGGATGTAGGGATGTTTTCATGTACTGGACCTGATCTGCGGACACCAGTTTCATGAACGATTCGACGTCGAAAGTGAGGTTCGTGAAAAAGTAGAACGCGTGTTTTTTGTTCAGACCACTGACCAGGTCGCCGAAGAAGGGATGAACCGTCGGCTCTCCCCCCGACATTCCAATCAGCCACTTCTTTCCAGAGTCATTGAAGAAGCGAAGCACTTGATCGACGTCCTCCGGGGTCCGACCCCGTCGCACCAGCTTCTTGGCTCGCGGGCCGCTGCAGTAGTCACAGTGGTAGTTGCAAGCGGTAAAAAGTGGTTCATCCGGTAAATGGGGAGGTGCCGCCAGTCAAAGGCAGGCCATGGAAACTGCCGCACTATGCAAACCGTGGAAAAACAAGTAGTTCTAGAGGAGAACTGGCAAGTGCTCGCAGTTGTTTTTCCACCGTTCGCACAGCGCTTGGAAAACTCCGTATCACGGGCTTGCTGGCCCGGTTCGATGTCGCTCGGAGTTTTCCACAGTTCCCACGGCCTCTGCTACTGCAGCCGACTATATGGACAAGCGAACGGGGAGCAGATTTGGGATCCGGAAGGTGCCAACCACGTCCCCACCTCCCCATTTACCGGATGACCCTAAAAAGTTCGATTGCGCACTCGCATTCGAAGTCTATTTTCTTGTAGAGCATCGTGTTGAGCCTCCTGGCTCGCCTCCCGCCTAGCGCGCTGCCGAGGCGATGTTCAAACCCGGATCTGGGTATCGGTAATGATTCCTCTGCTGCTGCTTGCCAGGTTGTCTGCCGCATCTTGATAGTCAGGGAGAATGCCGAGAGCGTCGCTGAAACAGGATCCGCCCGTCTCCCCCGTCAACCGGAGCAACACCCCCAGGTTGTTCTTGCCTGCGGGTGATTCTGGATGCCGAGAGAGATGGCTTTCCAGGTGCATCCTGGCGTCGGGTAGTTGGGAGTCACGGAGAAGAAGGGTTCCCTGGTAGAAGTCCTGATCGACATCTTCTTCGTCCGGCCAGGGTTGGAAGGCAAACGAAAGTGCGGACTCGTAATCCTGGCGAAACAGATACTGCAGACATTGCATGTAGTTGATGTGCTTCCGGGAGAACCCCCTTTTCTGATAGAGGGCTGCCAACGCTGGAACCGGGTACTTACCCAGGATCTCCCTGGTCTCAGCTCGGCTGCGCTTCGGATCCGACGTCAGCGAACCCTCAGTCAGGCGGTAGTCGAGTTTGATCTCGTCCACAAACGAAAACAGATAACCCGCATAAGAGGCCTTCAACCAGAAGTCGTAGTCATCTGAGACCTGGAGATCGGTGTCATATTCCACTGACTTCAGACATCTGGCGCTGGTGAGGGGGTGAGGAATCATGACGTTGCGCTCGAACAACCGTGTGAAGTGAGGGTCGGATGAGACCTTCTCGGGTAGACGGTAGGTCTGCGCGGTGATCTCGCCCTGGTGGGTCATCAAGCGGTAAACGTCACAGGTGAGGTCGGAACCGTGATCCAAGGCGTGGCGGAGCAGCGTTTCTATTCTATCCGGATGATAGATGTCGTCAGCGTCCAACCAGGCAAAGTACTCTCCCCTGGCGAGCGTCTTGACCACCTGTCGTGCGTAGCCCACGCCCAGATTCCGATTCGAATCGACCCGATGGATTCTAGGGTCCGAAAACTCATCCAATACCGAAGGCGTCCGATCCGTACTTCCGTCGTTGAATAGGATGATCTCGAGATTCTGATGGGTCTGGGACAGTGCACTGTTCAATGTCTGCCTTAAGAAGGGCTCGCCGTTGTAGACGCAGATTCCAATGGTGACGAGAGTTTCCTGGGAGCTCATCAGTGACCTCGCTGTTCCAGGTGTGAGACGATCTGGCTGCTGATCCGACTGGCGCCCAGCGCGTCGAATGTTGCGGACGCTGTCTCCGACATGCGATTTCGCAATCGGCTGTCTCGAAGCAGGAGTGAAGTTTTCTCGGTCAAGAGGTCCTGGGAAGCAGAATCGGAATGGACTCCTGCATTGATTCCGACGCCCAGGGAATCGAGGACTGAGGCGGAGGCCGAGTGGTCGTCTGAGAGGCAAAGGTAGACGCTGGGGACACCCAGTGCTGCCAGCTCGTAAGCTGTGACCCCGAAAGAGGTAACGGCCAGGTCGGACTGGTTCATGAGCCCTGCCACGTCGCCTGGGTCGGTGTGAATTCTGAAGTCCTTGCGGGTCCGAGCCAGTAGTTCTTGTAGGGCCGCAAGGTGGCAGAAGGCCGGCCCCAGCATGATGGCAGGCTCGAATCTTTCCTCCACCTGATCGACCGCGCGGACTGCCTTGAGAGCGAGACCGGCCGGATCACTACCTCCTGTGGTGATCAGAACGCGCAGAGGCGTGTTCCCGTTGCTTGCTCTGTTTACCCAGAAGTGACGGCGTAGGATCGCCCACTCGGGAGCCGCAAAAAGCCGTCCCCCAAACCCTGTCCAGTCGAGTCGGTGCGCTTGGGGTGCTCCCGGATAAAAGGCCAGATCGGCTGCGAGTCTCTTCGATTCAGGATCGTCAATCGTAACGATCAGGCGTCTCTGGACTCGGGCGTTGCTCAACAATTCGGCGGAGGGGCCATTCCTGATATCCAGGACCAAGACGTCGGGGCCCACCCTGAGCAGAACAGTCTCGAGCCAGCTTTCCCCGGCCGTGCCCGTGTTGATACCCGGTGTGTAGAGCCGATAGCCCTCCCGGCGGACCAGCTCAGAGCCGCTGGCATCGAAGTTCATGGCGAACGAAACCTGGAAGCCGTGAGTCTTCTGCAGCTCTTCCGCCAGTGCCAGGCAGCGTATCAGGTGTCCCATCCCAATCTCGGGAGAGGCTTCACAGCGAAAGAGGATCGAGGGATGATGATTCATGGGGAGTCTCTATGCCTCGACTCACCTAACTGGGTTAGTGAACCTGAAAGAAGCCCCGCCGGGCTTGCGGACCCTTGAGTAGGGCTTGACCCTCCTCATCCGACCTGATTTCGGCGAGGACTCGAAAACTCCTTTCAAGGGCCTCCAGGTAGCTCTCCACATGGTGTTGTTGATGGGCGAAGGAGGGTTTGAACTGGGTGAAGGCCAGGAATCCTTCTTCCATCATCATCTGAATGAACAGAGTGCAGAGCAGGACGTCGCGGTCGGTCTTGAAACTGAAGTGGGCGAGTGGCCCAAGACCCCCTGCCTCGAGGGGAAGTTGGGTGAGTTTGGCCGTCCGCTGCCATCCTTGAATTACCTGGCCACCGATGTGAATGAGGTGCTCGTGGACATTGTGCTGGCGGAATTTTCGGATGGTGGCCAGAGCCGCGACGGGTCCTACCCGATCTGTCCAGTTGGTGCTACTGATGAAGGAAGATTGGGCCGACTCCATGACACGGCTCGACCCGATGACTGCGGACATCGCGTAACCGTTCGCCATCGCTTTGGCGAAAACAGCGAGATCCGGCTCGATTCCCAGCAGCAGATGGATCCCCCCCACCGTCATGCGAAATCCAGAAGTGATCTCGTCGAAGACCAGAACGGCTCCCGAATCGGTGGCGAGCTGCCGTACTTCTTCCAGGAATCCAGGGACGATGTTGGCATCACGCTGAGGCTCCATGACAATGGCCGCCAGTTCCTTGCCATGTTCTTCGACGATGGCCCGCAGTTGGTCGATACGGTTGTAGGAGAAGGAAAGAGCGCTTCCGCTCAGACCGCTGGGAACTCCGGCTGGTTCGATACCGGACATCAAGTGCTCGTCCAGGGCGGTGCTATTGCTCAGATTGGCGGCCACATACCAGTCGGTCCAGCCGTGATATCCACAGAAGGCGACCTTGTCCCGCCGAGTGTGGGTGCGGGCGATGCGGACTGCAACCGACATGGCTTCGCCGCCCGAGCGGGCATATCTTGCCATCTGTGCCCAGGGATGGAGATCGCAGAGTAGCTCGGCCAGCTCGACTTCTTCGGGCGCGTTCAAGGTGCACATCGATCCGCGCTCGACCGACTCCAGCACCGCGCTGTTTACGTCGGGATCCGCATATCCCAACACGCAGGCGCCCACGCTCATGATACTCATGTCCAGGTAGGTCTGACCATCCAGGTCCGTTATCTCGATTCCCTTGGCGGATTGGTAATAGGTGGGCCATTGCTCGGGCAGAAAGAGTTCGGGTCGCTTGGACAAGAGCTGGATCCCTCCCGGGATCAATGTCTTGGCCTTCTGATACAGGAGTTGTCCTTTCACTAGATCTTCTCCTTGGCGCGCCGCTCGGGCACGCCCATCCCCGCAGCCATCCAGGGGATTGGTGCCAGGTCCTACTGGCCCCAAACCGTATGGTATTGCTCGGCGCCTATGAGATCGTGGTTGAGCAGGGCCAGCTCAGGGTGTTCGGACAAGTAGTCCAATATCTCATCCATTGAAAAGGCCTGGTGTTTCCGATAGAGAGCTTCGTAAACCCTCCGAACCAGATCGAAGTCGGATTCCGTATCCACAGTCCAGCGGTGCTGACAATAGTTCTTGCGAGGGAACAGGGCTCCGTTCCGAAACCTACCCGGGACCCGCCACATGTATGGGGTCACGTGTTCTCGGTCAGAGGACCTGGTCGCGTTGGTCCAGGTTCGGCGCAGGGCTTCAGAGCTGAAACACTCTGTGTCGAGTCCGTCCGGGAAACGGCCGCGGTCGGAATGGAGAGCGCCCGCACCTGTGGCGACTCCAACATGGTCGTAGGGGGCAGACCGGAAAAGCTCCAGGAGCCTTTCGATCAATCTCGGGTCGACAAAGGGACAGTCCGCCGTCACTCGCAGCAGCGGGTCGCCCCTATGTTGGCAGGCTGTCTGGTAGAAACGGTCGAGCACGTCCTGCTCGCTGCCGGCTGTGCAGACGATATGATTTTCCTGGCAGAAGCGGCGGATCGGCTCGTCCGACGGTTGATCGGAGGTGGCCACAACCAGCTTGCCTACGCCGGAAGTCTGTCCTACTCGCTGGACGACGTGCCACAGCATGGGATGCCCGAGGATCGGTCTCATGACCTTTCCCGGCAGTCGGGTTGAGCCCATTCGGGCCTGAACGACCGCCATCACACACGCCTCGGATGCCGTGCTCTGGTCGGTCGTGCCAGCTTCGCCCTGGACACTTGCGGGCTGAGCCCGGTTCTTGACAAGGAGTTTTCGAGTCGACTTCAGGGGGCGTAGTCCGTCGCCGGGATCGGCCCGCCAGGTGCGTTCCTGCTGCTCTCGCTCGGTGGGGAGTTTCTGGGGATTGCCATCGGCGGCAAACCCTGATTGAACTGCGCCAATGACGTGCTGAATCTCACTGGAGAGCCAGCAGTGGCCGGGTCCGAATTCCTCACCCTGACCGTCCAGGTCGAAGTGGAACTCGATCATGGAGGCACCCCAGCGATAGGCTGCCCGGTAGATCACCTCCGGTCGAGCACTGTGGTCGGACCAGCCGACGGGACAGTCGAAAGCTTGCCGCATGGTCGCGATAGCTGCCAGATTGCAGTCCTCCACCGGGGTGGGGTAGTGGGAATGGCAGTGCAGCAGGGTAAGATCCTTGCACCCAGACAACCTGATCTGATCGACCGCTGCCCGGATCTCATCCAGGGTCGCCATGCCGGTTGAAACGACTAAGGGCTTGCCAGTCGCAGCGCAGGCTTCCAAGAGGGGATGCCAGAGCAACTCGTAAGAGGCGACCTTGTAAATGTCCACGTAGGGAGCGAGTTGCTCCACCGCCTCCAGATCGAAGGGCGTACAGGCAAACTTGATGCCGGTGGCACGGCATTTTTCTGCTAGATCCGGAAGGAAGGAAGCGGGTAGCTCCCAGGCGCTTCTCTGACGGTGTTCGGCGCTGTGGCGCAGGATCTCGGAAGCAAAGAGCTGATCCACTCGGAATAGCTGAAACTTGACCGCGCTGCAGCCTATCTCGGCGGCGCGCTCAATGAATCGAAGGCATCGTTCAAGATCCTGACTGTGATTGCTCGACACCTCAGCCACGAACTGACAGGTCGCCGACCTTGATGGGAGGTCGGGGCTCCCGTCTTGTTTCCGGATCGTCATGACTTCTCTCCTCGCTAGCAGCCTGTCGGACTTTCGAGGTCATACCCCACAGGCATCATTAGTGATGGCGAATCGATTTAAAGTAGTCGATCGAGAGACTCCTTATCTGTTTCCCCCTTCGGTGCAGGAATGGCTGCCGGAGACGCATCTGGCTCGCTTCGTGGTGGAGGTTGTGAGCAAGCTGGAGCTGAGGAAGCTGGAGGATTCCTACACGAAGCGGGGATCGGAAGGCTACCATCCGGCCATGATGCTGGCGTTGTTGTTTTACGGCTATGCCACGGGGGTGTTTTCGAGTCGGAAGTTGGAGCAAGCCAGCTACGATTCGGTGGCGTTTCGCTACCTCGCCGGCAACACGCATCCGGATCACGACACCCTCGCCCATTTCCGGAAGCGATTTTTGCAAGAGCTGAAGCCGCTGTTTGTGGAGATCTTGCTGCTGGCCCAGGCGATGGGATTTCTGAAGTTGGGCCGCGTGAGTTTGGATGGCACGAAGGTCAAAGCCAATGCCTCCAAGCACAGTGCGTTGAGTTGGGGGCACATCCGGAAGCTGGAAGCGCGGCTGCGAGAAGAAGTGGAAGAGTTGATGCGGCTGGCCGAGGCAGCGGATGGACGAGAAGAAACGGAAGGGATGGACATCCCGGCTGAGCTGGCGCGGCGGGAGGAACGGTTGAAAGCGATCGAGGAAGCAAAGCAGAAGCTGGCCCAGCGGGCGGCCGAGCGGCAGGCAGGTGAGCAGGCCGAATATGAAGCCAAAGTGGCCAAGCGGCAAGCCCAGAGGAAACGGGGAAACAAACCGCGGGGTCGCCCCCCCAACCGCCCCAAGGAGGAATTCGAGACCAGGATCAGATCAATCTGACGGATGAAGAGTCTCGGATCATGCCGGTCTCGGGCGGGGGATTTGAGCAATGCTACAACGCTCAGGCCTTGGTCGATAACGACAGCTTCTTGATTGTGGCGGCTCATGTCACGCAAAACGCCAACGACAAGAAAGAATTGGAGCCGGCCCTGGCGGCGCTGCAAGCCCTGCCCGAGTCGCTGGGTCGGGCCCAGGAGTTGCTGGCCGACAGCGGCTACTTCAGTGGCCCCAACGTGGAGCTTTGTGGCGAGCACGCGATTGTCCCCTATATTGCGGTCGAGCGGGAAGCCCACCACTTGCGGCCGACCGAACGCTGGAAACAACCGGAGCCGCCCGGGCAAGACGCCGATGCGGTGGAGCAGATGAGATACCGGTTGAAGACCCCCGCGGGTCGAGCCATTTACGGGCAACGCAAAGCCGTCCCGGAGCCCGTCTTTGGGATCATCAAATCGGTGATGGGCTTTACGCAGTTCTCTCTCAGAGGAGCGGAGGCAGCAGACCGGGAGTGGACTCTGGCCAGCATCGCCTGGAATCTGAAAAGAATGTACAACCTCTCCTGCCGCCAGCCGACGATGGCCCGTGCCACCCTCTGAAGAGGTGGGCCGCGTCGTTTCAGCGGCCAAATCACCGCCGCAGAGCAGATGACTCATCGCTTTTCGTGCTTGGTCATGCAACACTTTTAATCAAACCTTAAACCTAAATTGAGCGATTGATGGGCCTAGGGATGTCACATCTTTGAGTTAAGATGTTGCTGGGCTAGGAGTTAGCGGTAGATGGGCTACCGAAAAGCTCCTAACCCAGAAGGTAAAACAACTGTGAGCCACTATAGCACCCTTCCCCGTCATTCTGAGGCGTCTGTTTCCCGAAGGATAGACGACGTGCAACCCACCTCGGAGACCTTGACCGGACGCGCCGGGCTGAGCCTGTTTGTCCGCTATGTGCGGAGCTTGGGTCTGGACCCTGATCTGGATCGGCTGTTTGGCTCCTTGCGCAAAAGCCGCAAAGGACAGCCGGTGACGGAGATCTTCAAACAGCTGTGGTGCTTCTTCCTAGACGGATCGAGTCGCCATTTGGTGTCCTTCGAAGCCTTGAAGGAGGATCCGGGCTATGGAGCAGCGATCGAGACGAAGCCCGAGGCCTTGCTGTCCTCTCACGCGGTCAAGCGCTTTTTCGGCCGCTTTTCCATGTGGCGCATCTGGCTCTTTCGCCGACTCCTGCAGCAGCTGTTCCTGTGGCGGCTGCGATTGCAACAGCCGCCCCTGATTCTGCTGGGGATGGATACCATGGTGATGGACAACGACGAGGCCCCCCAGCGCCACGGCGTGGCGCCGACCTACAAACGAGTCAAAGGGTTTCAGCCGCTTCAGGTCACCTGGGGCCGCTTGCTCATCGATGCCGTCTTTCGGGGAGGAGACAAGCACTCCAACCACGCCGACACGGCCCCGAAGACCCTGAGTCATCTGATCCGGAAGATTCGCCGAAAGTACCGCTCCGAGGTACCCATCATCGTGCGCCTGGACAGCGGCTTTTTCGATCAGAAGCTGCTGAAGGTCTTGGAAGAACTCCAGGTCGGCTACATCGTCGCCGGCAAGCTCTATGGCGATGTGCAACAGTACATCTTGCAGCTGGAGGAAACGGCCTGGGGAGTCTCTCGCAACGGCGATCAGGAGTGGCACTATGTGGAACTGGGAAACCGGCGGGGTAGCTGGGAGAAGTTCCGCCGGGCCCTGTTCTGCCGACCGGCTTATGAGGATCAGCAGCGCCTTTTGGCCTTTGCCCGTCCCGATCAGATCCTGTACACCAATCTCGGTTGCGGCTCCGCCGTGGACGAGCAGCTCCAGCAAGCGGGGCTCGAGCGTTGGCTTCAAGCCGAGGCGATCCTGCAAGGCTATCAGGGACGGGGAGCCGATGAGTTAGTGCATCGAGCCCTGAAGGACTTTACCTCACAGACTCTTCCGTTTAAACGCTTTGCTGCCAACGCGGCCTATTACTACACGTTGCTGGTGGCCTTTTTCCTTTACGAGTGTTTCAAGGAAGATGTGTGCCAGCCGGTGGTGCCGCTCAACTGCTACCCCACGACCTTACGTCGGCGGATCATCGACGTGGCGGGGAAAATCGTCCGCCATGCCGGCCAGATCCTGCTGAAAGTAACGGCCGCCACCTGGAAGCAGCTTCAAATCGACCGGCTCTGGCGCAAGAGCGCCCACCCGCCGCCTTTCGCCTGGGTCTAAATCTCAAAAAACCAAAGCCTCCTTCCAGCCTCAGGGCCCCCGTGTGCCCGCTATCGCCTCGGCTCAGGGTCGCTGCTCCCTTTCGCGAGGGAAAATCGCCACCCTCCACCCTTCTGAACTCACCCGGAACCCTCTGCCGTCGGAACTCGCATCTGTGCGACCTTCATTTTCGCTAAAATGAGTAGAATCGCTCAATTTAGGTTAAACTTAAATTTCAGAAACGCCTGTAAGTTAAGTCCGACAGGCTGCTAGGACCCTATTCGGATCCGCTCCGCCCTGCTCGTATCCCGAGAGAAGGGGCGGGAAGGATTCGAGTCGCCCCTCCCGAAGCTCTTACTCAGCTGCTGGAAACGGTCCCGAGAATAGGCGTTCAGTACCTTGAAGAGGGCCTGGATTACGTCGTCGACATCCTGGTCTGTCATCGCCGGAAAGATCGGGAGGGAAAGGATCTCCTGGTAGGCGGTTTCGGCGACTGGACAGAGTCCGGATCCAGTGCGCAACACACGACGGTAGAAGGGATGCAAATGCACCGGAATATAGTGAACGTTGACCCCGATTCCTTCGTGCTGGAGAGCTTTGAATATCTCCGTTCTGTCTACTTTCAGACGGTCGAGTCTCAGCCTGATTACGTAGAGATGGCGTGCATGCGAGACGCCGGCTCTGGTCTGAACGGGCACAACCTGGCCGCAACCTGCCAGGGCCGAGTCGTAGAGCTTTGCAATGGATCTCCTTCGTTCCAACCAGGAGGGTAGTTTGCGAAGCTGACTCTTCGCCAGGGCACACTGAAGGTCGCTCAATCGATAGTTGTAGCCCAGGTCACTGATCTCGTAGAACCAGGAGCCTTCTTCGTTCCGCTGACGATGATCCTTGCTGAGCCCATGGTTTCGAAACAGCCTGATTCGGTTGGCCAGGGCGGGGTCGAAGGTGCTGACCACTCCGCCCTCGGCTGAGGTGATGGATTTGACGGGGTGCATACTGAAGACAGAGAGGTGACTGAGGCTTCCCACTGGTCGACCGAGGTCTCGAGCTCCCAATGAATGACAGGCATCGGCAACCAGACCTAGACCCTCACGCTCGGCCAGATCCTGCAAGGCACTGTAGTCGCAAGGTTGGCCCGCATAGTCCACTCCCACAATCGCCTTGGTTCTCGACGTCAGGTTCCTCTCGACTTGAAGCGGATCCAGGAGCAGGGTCCTGGGGTCGACATCGGTGAAGACCGGCGTTCCCCCCTGGTAGACGACAGCATTTGCGGTAGCAGCAAAGGTCAGCGCCGGAACGATGACTTCATCTCCGGGGCCGATTTCCAAGGCGTACATCGCGGCGTGCAGGCCGGCGGTCCCACTGCTGACACTGAGGGCGTGCGGCGCATGAACAAACTCGGCAAAGGTCTGCTCGAATTCGCTAACCTTGGGTCCGGTGGTCAGCCAGCCTGACCGAAGGACCTCTACGACCGACTCTATGTCGCTCTCGTCGATGCTGTGTGTCCCGTAGGGGAGAACCGTTTGGCGGACAGGCTCACCCCCATGCAGAGCTAAGTTTGAGTTCTTCCTCATCTTTTCCTACCAGACGCAAAAGGTCCTCGGGCTTGAGCCAGCGATCATTGGAGTTACTGGCGAACTCGAATCCCTCGGGCATGGTGTCGCCATCCCAATCCAGGTGGCCCCAGGGGTGGTGCTCCGGCTTGATGATGAACATCTCGGGCAGGGCCAGGGTGCGACGGGCTTCGTCACATGAAACCAGGGTCTCATTGAGTTTCTCGCCGGGTCGGATACCGGTTATCTTAATCAGACAATCGGGTGCGAGTGCGGTTGCCATATCCGACACCGTCATGCTGGGAATACGAGGGACAAAGACCTCACCACCCTGCATCACCTGAGTGCATCGGATCACGAACTCGACGGCTTCCTCCAGGGTGATCCAGAAGCGGGTCATCCTGGGGTCAGTCAGAGTGATCGTTCCGCGACTTCGCTGGGCCAGGAAGATAGGGAGGACGCTGCCACGACTTCCCAGCACGTTCCCATAGCGAACGCAGCTGAATCTGGATCCCTCTCCCCCAGCATAGGAGTTGCCCTGGACCAGCAGCTTTTCGGCACACAGCTTGGTAGCCCCGTACAGGTTGATCGGGTTTACCGCCTTGTCAGTACTCAGAGCGATCACCTTGGGTACGGAGCAATCGATAGCAGCATCGACAACGTTTTTTGGGTTCATCCGGTAAATGGGGAGGTGCCGCCAGTCAAAGGCAGGCCATGGAAACTGCCGCACTATGCAAACCGTGGAAAAACAACTAGTTCTGGAGGAGAACTGGCAAGTGCTCGCAGTTGTTTTTCCACCGTTCGCACAGCGCTTGGAAAACTCCGTATCACGGGCTTGCTGGCCCGCTTCGATGTCGCTCGGAGTTTTCCACAGTTCCCACGGCCTCTGCTACTGCAGCCGACTATATGGACAAGCGAACGGGGAGCAGATTTAGGATCCGGAAGGTGCCAACCACGTCCCCACCTCCCCATTTACCGGATGACCCGTTTTTTGCGCCCAGGACGTTGGTTTTGACGGCCTCGAAAGGGTTGTACTCGCAGGCGGGCACCTGCTTCAATGCAGCGGCGTGGAGGACAACATCCACCCCCGCTCCGAAGGCCCTGGCGAGTCGCCTCACCTCTCGGACGTCACCCAGGAAAAAGTCGAGACGGGGATCGTTGAACTGGAGCCTCATGTCGTGCTGCTTGAGCTCGTCTCGGCTGAAGACGATCAATCTCTTCGGTTGATACCGGGCTAAAGCGACCTCTACGAATTTCCGGCCGAATGATCCCGTACCTCCGGTAATCAGGATAGTTTTGTTATCAATCATCACGAGTCCTCGAATTCAAAACCCTGCTCCGAAAATGCGGGTTAGAAACGGCTTGCGCTTTCATCAGTGGATTGTGGGCGACTTCTGGGCGGTTGCCGACGTTGGTTTGTGGTGCTCAAGGATCTCCTTGAGCAGAGGATTGACGTATCTGAACGCACGGGATAGTTGCCAGTATAGGAAGTAGAAATGCCGAGCCGATTCCAGCTGTCTCTGGTCCGGATTGATCTGGGTACTCTCGGAAATCTGGATGATGGGGTAGAGAATGTAGACCAGGGGACGAAGGTCGGATTTAGATGCCTGTAGCTTTCGATCCAGCCTATTCAGCTTTTTCAGGATCTTTGGCACGTCGCACGTTTGCCGACCTGAGAAGTGATCGATCAGCTTCTGGGAAAGACGCGCGCCAGTGCTACACATTTCGCTGAGTGCCTGGGATTTTCGGTAGGCGGTCGCCAAAGCGCGCCTGAACGACAGCATATCGTAGGAGGGGGTCTGTGACAGGATCTGGTTGAGCCGGCTGATGGGTTCAGTCAGGTCTCGATTACAGTAGGTCTTCAGGGCCTCAAGGAGTGGAAGATTCTGGGTTCCCCTGATGTTGGCGCCCCCTTCCGTTGCGTTGATGATGGTTCGCTCGCCCTTCAGAGTCCTGAAGCGTTCCTCGAACCAGTGCAGGAATGTCAGCAGAGGCTTACTGGTGCGGACGGGATTGCCGTCCTGACCTGGGACTGACTCAGTGAGTTCGCGATTGTCGGTAACGGTCCCGATACCTTCAGCGTGATAGCTGTCTTCGTAGGAGAGGTCCTGCCCAATAAAGATGATGGGGTCAGCACCCAGCCGGTAGGCGAAGTCGAAAGCAGTATTGGCGATCGATGGCCCCGGCATCAGTTTTCCTATGGTTTCTCCCAGGACATCTTCCAGCCAGTTCTCGTGGACGAGCATGATCGACTTTGGCCCGGCGTGCTCTTCGACCACCTTGTAGTGGATGATGGGATCGTAGATCAGTGTGACATCCGGAAGTTCTACGCCCTCAAAATGTCGATAGTTATCCAGGTTTCCGTCAAAGGAGACGATCAGATCCGGACGAATGTTGTTTTCGATCAAGAGCTTGACTACCGCCCCTACGGCTAGAATCAGGGCCTTGCCCTTGGCTTCCTTGAGCAGGTGCATGTTCTTTGTCAGGGACGGACCCCCTGACACGATGATCACCGGCTGCTTGACGAATTCATTGAAAGTCGTCGCCACCGGAACGCTCTCTTCCAGATAGCGGATATTCTTGAGGAAGTTCGTCTGCCAGGCCTTGCTGTGGATGATCGCCGTCGTGCGGTCTGCCTGAACTCGCAGCAGTTCGCGCTTCAGTTTTTCGGTGAAGGTACGGTAGTGGCTCTGGTAGAGTTTTGGATAGCTGGGTATCTTGGCGAAGAATATGTTTTGCCAAGGACTTGCGCTCTGGGAGGAGTGTACCGTTCTTTCTGTAATTTCCCGTTAAGAGGGAATTTCTCGGGATACCGAGGATTGGGTTGACGAGGAACCTGGCGCGGCTCAGGCGGAAGGAGGCTGTAGGCCGAGTGCAGCCTGAGCCGTGCGGCGCTGCGCGCCGGGCCCCCCCGGAAGGGGGCCAAAGGCCGTCAGCCGAAGGGTTGAGCCGTCAGAGGTCTGGGACAAGATTCTCTAAATCATTCATCCAAAATGAAAGGAGAATCCAATGGCCCCAGACCTGGAAGACAGAGTACCACGAGAGATCCTAGAGGCGTTGATCCAAGAAGGAACGGAGACCTTTCGCAAGGTGTTGGAGAAGCTCTTGAACTTGGCCATGGGATTGGAACGGTCGGAGTTTCTGGGAGCCGAGCCCTACGAGAGAACGAGCCAGCGACGGGGCCACGCCAACGGTTACAAGGACAAGAAGATCGCCACGCGTGTGGGAGAGCTCCGACTGAAGATCCCTCAGGTGCGAGGGCTGTCGTTCTACCCTCAATCGCTGGAGAAGGGCTGCCGCTCGGAAAAGGCGCTGAAGTTGGCCATTGCCGAGATGTATGTCATGGGCGTCTCCACGCGCAAGGTCACGGAAATCACCGAGCAGCTGTGTGGCACGGAGATCTCCGCCAGCCAGGTCTCACGGGTCGCCTCCCTGCTGGATGAGGAGCTGGAGAAGTTCCGTAGCCGGCCGCTGAGCGGTGAGTATCCCTTCGTCTACCTGGACGCCCATTACGAGAAAGTCCGTGTCGATGGACGAGTTCAGGACCTGGCCATCCTCAAGGCAGTCGGTGTGCAGGCTTCCGGTCACCGTGAGGTCTTGGGTCTGAGCGCCCGGCTGAGCGAGGCGGAGGTCCACTGGAGAGCGTTTTTTGAGGATCTGGCCGGGCGGGGACTCAAGGGAATGGAGCTCGTCGTCAGTGACGACCACGCGGGACTGAAGGCCGCTCGACGAGCGGTGTTTCCCGCGGTTCCCTGGCAGCGCTGCCAGTTTCATCTGAGCCAGAATGCTCAGCGCTTTGCCCGTCGGCTCCAAGAGCGGGGCCAGATCGGCCAAGCGATGCGGGACATCTTCAACAGCCCCACCCTCGAGGATGCCGAAGCCATGCTCAAACGCAAGATCAAGGCGTTCACCGAAACCAACCAGGCACTGGCCCAGTGGATGGAAGACAACGTGCGCGAGGGGTTGACGGTCTACGCCTTCCCCCGCAGTCTGCACAAGAAGATCCGGACGATTAACGGCGTGGAGAATCTCAACAAACAGATCCGGCGCCGCACTCGAGTGGTGGGAATCTTCCCCCATATCGACTCGGCGTTGCGACTGATCTCAGCCGTGCTGGCGGAGATTCACGACGAGTGGCTCACGGGCCGCTGCTATCTGAACCTGGAGAGCTGGCAAGAAGAGGAGGCATCCTAGAAGAGCGTTTCCCTAAACCCGAGACCCTCAGATCAGCGAGGGTTCTCGGTAAGGGGCAGCCCGCGATCGTGGCTCTGAGGGCTTCTGACAGGGCCTCTTTTCTTGGAGAAGGAGGTGGGGGCGCTGAATCGCTCTCTGCGAGTAGTGCAAGCTGCTCCGGCCTCTCATTTTGATAGATCTGCTGGTTGCCTTAGAGAGATTCACAGCGAGCGGCTCACGGGCCACTGCTTTCTGCACCCGAGAGCCAAGAGAGGAGGATCCTGTCCCACAACCGACCCTGAAATTACAGAAAAATTGTTGCGCTGCCTCTGGGAGGAGGCAGACTTGAACTCTTCCCAGTCGGTCACCACCTGGACATCACCGCCATCGAAGAAGGATGGATTCAGCTTCCTGCTTATGTCGATCACCTCTGAATTGGGCTCGACGGCGAAGATGGGTCTGTTCTGCCTCGATAAGAGTGGCTTGACGTGGTACCCGAGCCCAAGTCCGTACAAAAGGATGACATCGCGCTCTTTACACTCGAGTTGGTCACACCACTGCTGGGCTTCCCGCTCCGGATCGTAGCGGCTGTGAAGCAGGACCTTTCGGCCGTCCGGGTCAACTGCGCGAAGGATCGGTTGGCCATTCCTGGCCTGATCATGTTCGATCTGGATCATGACGACAGGTTGCCCGTCCCGGCATCGCTGAGCGCCCCTGTCGGCTCGATTTGAGCCAGCTGAGCCGACCAACCGTCCAAAAGCGGTAGGAAGTCGTAGCTGAGAATCTCATCGATTGATCCGAAGTCGCGGCTCTCCAGAGCCTCGACCAGCGGATTCAATACCCGCTGCAAGTCATGCAGATCAAAGCTGATTTGGTAGTCCTGGTGGACTGCCTCGGTCATGTGCAGGGCCTGCGAGATGCAGCCCACTCCGTCCAGGAACTCCTTCATGTTTGCGAGGACCTTGCTCTCCTCGCCCTGCTGGATCTGCTCCTGAATGTTGGCGCAGACTCTTTTCAGATCATGACCGCATAAGTAGGTTTCATAGAGGGCTTGTCGCATCAGGTTCTTTTTTTTCATCGTGACCTTTGCTGAACCCTGGCGTAGCAAGCGGCGTGCCAAATGACGGTCTTGACCGGGTTTCCGGTGCGGGATGAGGCGATTAGCCCGATAAAAACAGCTACAGGTGTCCGGTTTGGACGGTTCCTGAGGCTTGGGTTGTCACAGCCTGTGGCGGTCTCGACAGAATTTTGACGAGGCTACTCGGCTTATTGCAATCGGCTTATTGCGATCAGTCGGGAGAAGATTCGCTGCAAGAACACTGTTCCACTCGGCGCTTACCATCGCCGACTAGTTTCCGGCTTGGGCTATATACATCCATGTGGCTCAGGTCGCGTTGCTCCCCCCCAAGTGGCGTGATGAATTCATCGAGAAAGGAAAAATACCAACTTATCTTCCGAATAGTACGGAAGGTGAGGAATATTGGGTTTGGTTGAATTAACGCTATTTAGACCATACCATTAGTAGTCAAAGTCAACGATAGTCACAGAGATGCGTGCCCGCGACAGCTAGGGACGTCCAAGGCTTGCCGTGTCCTAAACCCATGGCGGTTCGATAGCGATACCGATACCGATACCGATTTGGATGACGTGGACCCGCTAACTTTTGTTTAGCGGTGGCTCTACTGTCTCCTATCGAAATCGGTATCGAAATCGCTATCGGTATCGACATCCGAACGTCCATAAATCAGTGGAGCTTCCTCGATGTAGTCTCCTCTTCCGCCCACTCGACTCAGCATAGCGGCCATCCGATCCAGTTCGACTTTCCGCTCACCGGTCTCTCGCTCATTCAGCGCCTTCCCGACGACCAGAACATCCTGGATCGCCGCACATTCGAACAGAGTCGGTCTCTGACGTAGCTTTGGCCTCCAGGCCGAAGTCTTTCGGGTCGAGCCTAGCTCGACTGACGGCGGCCTGGAGCCCGCCGCTACGCCGAAGGTCAGCGGGATGGGTCGAATTCGATTCCACATCCTCCGAACCCCTCGGCTTGGAGCCGAGGGTCGGCCTCAGTTGCCCGTCGGCGCCAGCCGCTTGAGCTCTTCGAACCAGTTGAGAACGACGTTGATTTGGGTCGGCCACCCCTGCTGGATGAACAAAAACCGTTGGTCGTCCGGTGCGATGTTGTAGGACAAGGGCAGATAACCCTCGAAAACACCCCTCGAGGAACCCTCTGGATAGACAAACAGTAGTCTTGGGGCTTCCGCTTCAAGGGTTGGCTCCGTTTGGATAGAGACCACCATCACCTTCTCCCCGTCAAACAGGAAAATCCGTACTATATAACCGCGTACTGTTCCCTTTGTCGGACGATCAAACTTTGATTTCACTTTTCCGGTTTGGCCGATATACATCCAGGTGAATCCTCTCAAGCCAGCTCTCCGAGATGTTGCCCTTGGGGGGCATGGCATCAGGAGGGCCACTTTTCGAAAGTGGATTCTGAAAACCCGAATAGGGCGGCCAGTCTTGGATTTGGTGCCTCACGACCGACCTCATACCGCCGAGGAACGCTGACCTTGGGTGGATGTGTCCCGTTCAGGGAGGTCGCTTCAGCGGTCTGGCGCGAACTCGGGATAGGGGAAGCCCTCACGGGCCTTCCCCTCCCACACCACCAGGCATACGGGTCCGTACCAAGGCGGTTCGCTAGGGTTGAATGCGCTGATGATTAGCCAACCGAGGAAGACCTAACCGATCGAAATAAGCATTCGGAAGCGCTATCCGGACCCCGGGCGCTTGACTGAGGGCCCAAGGGCCCTTGACGCTCCACGCGGTCCGCTGGGCCATATCCCGACTCACGCCCAGCCGGATCAACTCCGCCTGGCGTCGCCGGTAGACCTTCCACTGTTTCCATTGGACGCTGCGCAGGCGACGACGAATCCAGCTGTCCAGACCCCGCAGGACCCAGGGGCTCTCGACGTACCCAAAGTATCCAATCCAGCCCCGGAGGTAGCGGGACAATTCGTCCACACGCTGCTCCAGGCTGATCCCCCGGTTACGCCGCGTTAAACGACGCACCCGGGATCGAAACCGCTGGATCGATTCCGGCGCAATCTTGCGCCGGTTGGGCGATCGGCCTCCCGTGAACGTGAAGCCTAAGAACTTCCGCTTCTGGGGCTCATCCACCGCACTCTTCTCCCGATTGACACGCAGTTTCAGTCGCTGGCTCACAAACCGGCTCACACTCGCCATCACTCGCTCCCCCGCCCGCCGACTCCGCACATAAATGTTGCAGTCATCGGCATAGCGGACAAAACGGGGACCCCGGCGCTCCAGTTCCTCGTCCAGCTCATCCAGAACCACGTTCGAGAGAAAGGGGGACAGGGGGCTGCCTTGCGGCGTCCCTTCCGTCGGCGCACTCACCAGTCCGTACCGCAGAATCCCCGCGCTTAGATACGCTCGGATCAACTTCAGTACCCGCTTGTCCCCAATCTCCCGCGCCAGCCGGCTCAGCAAACGATCGTGGTGAACTCGATCGAAAAACTTTTCTAAATCGAGATCGACCACGGTCCCGTAGCCCGCTTTCACGTAGTCTTGGGCACGCGCCACTGCCTGATGAGCCCTGCGCCCCGGTCGATAGCCATAGCTGGACTCTGAGAACGTGCGATCCCACTTGCGTTGCAGCACTTGCAGCATCGCTTGCTCGATAAATCGATCGATCACACACGGAATCCCGAGTCTTCGCTTGTCTTTCCTTCCCGGTTTCGGAATCTCCACCCCCTTGACAGGTCGCGGTTGATACTCCCCGCACAGCAGCTGTTCTTTGATCGACCGCCAGTTCGCCTTCAGGTACTCCGGCAGTTCATCGACGGTCATCCCGTCCACTCCCGGACCCCCTCGGTTCGCTCGCACTCGTCTCAACGCCGCTTCCAGATTACTTCGCTCGCATATCTCCTCCATGACGTTCTCACCAAACATCGGGCCTTCGGTTCGCCCTTTCGCTAAGGATGAATCCGCCGTCTCCCCGCTTCCCTGGGGCCGCACCCCAGCTGTTCGGTTTGAGGTCCGCTTCGGACTTCTCTGCCTCTGTTGATCACCCTTAAGATTGGACACCTACTAACCTCTCCCTACCGTTCGGGCCTTCCGTGAGTTTCCCCACCTACTATGCCCTCTGCGGACTCCTGGAGGGCGCTATGAAACCTTACGATTCCACCTGTCCTTCAAGGGACAGCCTCCCAGGCCTCCCGGGGTAAGGACGCTGTCTTTCCGTACACAACCGCTGGATTTACGCTTCCGGATCTTGATGGATATGGACTTCGTCACCACGCGCTGACTCGTCCGACCTTGGCGCCTACTTATCCAGTTTCTGTGCGTCGGCTCGTACGTTTGCTCCACACTTCCTTCAGACCCCACCTCGCGGTGACGCCCTTGTGCTTCGCTAGCCTTCACCTCCATCAGGTTGGCGGAGGGACTTGCACCCTCCCAGACAGCGCGCGTGCCCGGCACGCGCGTATTAGACCCGGCGTTCAGGGCCGGGTGGGCGAGCAAGCAGATGCCGGAGCCCGCTTTAGCGGGCTTCTCGAATACAGGCTTCAGCCAGGTTCCGGGTCGAAGATGGCTAAAGCCGCGGTTCGAGAAGGACCTTGAAAGGCCCTCCGGAGGGATGGCCCGCAGCTGACCCCGGCCTGAAGGCCGGGTCTAATACGCTTCGCGCCAGACCGCTGAAGCGGTCTCTTTGGAAACTACATCACACAGAGGCAGGAAACTTGATCAGTTTGTGAATTTTTTCTCGACCAAGGGGTCTCTAGCGCAGTAGCCGATGGCCAGACCGGTCGTTCGGGTGGTTGAGGAAACAGGTAGTCGAGCAGATGGGGGTTTCTCACCAGTGTCAGCAGCACGTCGGGACACTCATAGGTGTACCCCCGGACTACCCGGTCTGCTGAAAGCGGGGTCTTCTTGGTGAGGAGATACTTGAGACCTGTTGAGCGAAGCGGCGTGTTTCGCGCAGCTGGGAACGAGCTTTGGCTAGCTCGCCGCGATAGTGCTTCCAGCCTTCCTGGTTGCTCGTGATCTGTTGCTGAATGTCTGTCAAGAGGCGCCTCAGAACTACTTTTTCATCTGAGGTGAGGTGTTGCAGTTCGGACTCCTGTTCGCCGATTCGTCCCGAGTACTTCTCGATCAGTGGGCGGATCGCCTCGAGTCTCTGGGTATCCTTCACCTCGAGCGCCCTTGCCTGACTCTGAAGCAGCTTGGTAAGGGTTTGGTAGGGTTGGAAGGCGTTGCTCACCTGGCGGCGACCCCTGAGAGCTGCGAGCCCTCCTGCTGTACGGATCGCGGTTGGGCTCCTTCCCACGCAGATTTCAAGATTTCCAGCAGCTTGGCAACCTCGTCCAAGGCCTCTGGTTGCCTTTTCAGATTGACGTCTATCAGGCGACCCTGCATGTAGCTGTACAACCGCCCCAGGTGGGACGCGATCTCTTTTCCGCGCTCGAAGTCGAGAGCCGACTGAAGCTCGCCGATCATGCCCACTGCCCGATTGAGACAGAGGACTCTCTGTTCGATGTTGCCTTGGTCAAAGTGTTGTCTGGCGCGTTTGAGATTGTCTATTGCCCCCCGGTAAAGGATCAAGATCAGCTCGAAGGGACCGGCGGTGTTGATCTCCATTTTCTTGTAGTAGTTTGCGTAGTTCGGTGCGTGTGCCATGTTGTTGATGCTTTCCTCTTGCTGCTTCTATCTGGGTATCAGACTCGACTGGAGCTGGCTGCCTATGGTTGATTGCAGATTAGCCAGTTGTGCAAGGGCTTGATCGGCCTTTGAGAATTGCCGCAGAAGAACCTGCTCTCTAAGGTCCAGGCGGTCTTCGAGGTCTCTGATGTTGTCGTCGAGGCGTCTGATGGAGGCTTCGAGCCCGGTAACCGCATCGGCAAGCGGACCTTCCAGGGAATCTGTGTTCTGCTTCAAGTTGTGTTCGAGCTGTTCGGCATAGCCGAGACTCACGGTAAGGTTCCCGAAAACGCCGGTAGTGGAACCCAGGAACTGAATCTGTAGGTCTTTGACCGGACCGTCCTCGCCGATCAGAATGTCTGCTGCGCTGGCCCGGGCGGCGTAAACTATAGATGTCGCAGTGTCTTTGATAGTCCCGTCCAGATCCTGACCGCTGTCGGAGAGGCCTGAAGTCCCGATTCCCGTGCCCACTCCATCCACATCTGAGACCACAGTTAGAGACACCCCCGCGCCCTTGTCGTTGGAGGTTATGACCAGGTGGTCGCTGGCATCCTTTGAAGCCGTAAGAGCAATACTGTCCGTCGCAAACTGAGTGGTGAGGCCGCTGATGATGTCATCGATCGTCATGGCTGAGGTCAGATTGAAGATTGAGGTCTCCGATCCCAGGGTAAAAGTGAGTGTCTCATCGGTTCCAAGAGTTCCCGGGATGGCGTTGGTTGAGGTGATTGTGGCGGCCTCTGCCAACTGGGTGATTGTGATCTCGTAGGTACCCGCCTCGGTTGTCGCTCCGACGCCCAAAAAGACCACGTTCGAGTTGGTGGCCTCCCCAGAGGCAATAAAAAGTTTCTGGATGTCGGCGAAATTGTCCGCAAGGTTGGTGTCCAGTTTGCTCGAATCTACCTCAAGTGTTCCGTCATTCTGAAGCGCGATGCCCGCGCTGCTGAAATTGTTGACGGGGCCTGCTAGCCCATCAACAGAGCGACTCACGATGGCGGCAAGACTCGATTGAATTCGTCGAAGCGTACCGTCTCCTGCGAGAGCCCCCGCGGTCTCGGCGGCGGCATTGTAGCTGAACTGATCGTTGATGTAGCTGTAGGCGTCGTTGTAGGCGTCGACGAACTCCTGGATCTTGGTCTTGACCATCTCGGTGTCGTTGGAGACTGTCAGGGTAATGGTGCTGGCGGGAGTTCCCGAAAGGTTCAAGGTGACGCCTTCGATGACGTCCTCGACCGTGTTGCTGCTCCCGGTGACGCTGAGGCCGTTTACGGTCAGACTCGCGTCCAGTTCGGAGGTCGAGGCAATGCTGTGAGTTCTGCTGAAGGTGAAGGGAGTGGTGTCTTCGAGCTGTAGGGTGTTGTTCGAGATCGAGATGGCGCTATCCGAACCCGAAGTATCGCTGGTGATTGTGAGCCTGAAGCCTGATCCATCATTCACGATGGCGGCGTTGACATCTGCTCCGGAATTATTGATGGCGCTCTTGAGGCCGGCCAAAGTGTTACTTGTCGAGTCTATGGTGATGTTGGTCGTCGTCGTTCCGACGGTGAGATCGAAGCTCCCGGTACCGATAGCGGCATCAGAGGCAACGAAACTGGAATCGGATGCGAAGTTGTCGAACAGGGCCAGGCGGCTGACTTGAATCTGGTAGGTTCCAACGGCCGCATCGCTGGTAGCGTTAGCAGTCAGCGAGTCCTCGTCAGAGGACTTGGCCAGTCGTGCTCCGAAATTCTCGGAGCTATTGAGACTCTCGATGGTGGATTGCAGCGAGCTAAGCTTCGAGGTCAGCGAGTTGTAGGCGCTGATGCGACTCTCGATGCTGCCCTTCTCCGATTCCAGTCGCCGGATGGGAGCTGCCTCAACAAAAAGGATTTGTTGGACGATCCCTTGAACATCCAGACCACCGCCAAAAGCACCTCCAACACTTCCCATTGTCTTTTCCTACAAAACTGATTCGTCAGGCGTTCGTGTCAAGGATGTTGCCCTTCATCTGCTCCATCTGCTTGGCCATATTTCGCAGTGCCTCGGGAGGGATTTGTCTGACTACCTCTCCAGTATGGCGATCAACGACTTTGATGTAGAGCTGATTGGACTGCTTGTCAATTTCGAAAGTAACGGAACGGCTCGTTTCAGGTATTGGCGCCGGCGTCATCTGCTTGGCTGGTGCCAGTTTCTGGGGCCGATCCTCCTCCGAACTCTTTCTAGGTGCAGACAACTCTGCTTCCTGCTTTCGGGCGGGAACGTTGGTTCCGACCGATGAGGTCTCGATTTGATTGATTACGCCTGTGTCCATGGTTTCACTCCTTCACTTGGGCCGAACAGAGTTCCTAGGGAACTCAGCTCAGCCCAAGCCTTGGCGAGTGGCCCTCTCTTACTGGAAGAGGGATAGTACGCTCTGGGGTACAGCGTTGGCCTGAGCCATGGCTGCTACGCCCACCTGAGATAAGATCTGGAACTTAGTCAGATTCGCGATCTCAGAAGCGAAGTCTGCATCTCGAATCTGTGACTCGGCGGCCGTCAGGTTTTGGACCTGAGACTGCATCACCGACACGGAAGTCTCCAGACGATTCATGGACGCTCCGAGACGTCCGCGACTGGCGGCAACCAAATCGATAGCGGCTTCCACTTCGGTCAGCATCGAGGTAGCCGAGTTGGTGCCCGAAATGTCCACCGTAAGAGTCGACCCGCTGCCTGCGATTCCATCGTTGACACCCAGACCACTGGTATTGAGTGCGCTCGTGGTGAACGAGATCGTGGAGTTGGCGGCGGTCAGGTTCTGGGTATCTCCTACGAAAATGCCTCGCGCCGTATCCGAGAACACGCTGGTTCCATTGAAGGAAGTAGCGGATCCGATCCGGTCGATTTCTTGGTAGATCTGTCCTAGCTCGGTTTCGATGGCCACGACTCCGCTACTGTTGGTGTCGGATTCTGCCTCGGCCAGAAGCGAAGCCGCCCTGGACAGAAGGTTCTGGACTTGGCCCAGACCGCTATCCGCAGTTTGTGCAAAACCTACACCGTCGTTGGCGTTGCGAATGGACTGTTCCAGGGTCCTAATTTGACCGTTCAGGCCGTCGGCCAAGGCGAGTCCAGCAGGATCCTCTCCCCCCCGGAACAAGCGCTGACCCGTCGAGAGGCGAAAGAGCGTTCTCTGCAGGCCTTGCTGATTCTGGGTGGCGTTGTGCTGTGCCACCAAGCTCGGAAGGTTGGTGATGACACTGAATGCGCTACTCATCTTTCCTCCTTGAAAGTTTTTTCGGAGCATCCTTGCCCCTTGCCGGTTCATGGGTACCGGCAGACCCTTTTTTCATTCATCTCTCTTATCGGCTTCCGGGAGAGAAACTGTAGGGCTGAGGAGAAGATGCGTGCTGATGTCGTCGAGAGTCTTCGGCGGGTGGGAGGGAGGGGCGGCCCAGGTGGGACTGACTATTCTAGAATTGGAGATGAATTAGAGATGAATGCTACTGGACGCAGCTGGAACCGATCACCTGGAATTCCTCCGCGGGGATCTTGAAAAACTCCTGAAGGACGTCGGGGTCGAACTGAGAGTTAGCGTGTTCTTCTAGCTGGGCCTTCACTGCTTCGGCTGAGAGCGCCTGACGATAGGGTCGATCGGTCGTCATGGCGTCGTAGGCATCCAAGATGGAGAAGATGCGTGCCTCGAGCGGGATATCGTCTCCCGCCAATCCGTTTGGATAGCCCTTCCCGTCGTACCGTTCGTGATGGCATAGAACCACACGAGTCGACCTTTTCAGGAAGTTGGTGCCGTTGACAATGTCGTATCCGATGACGGGATGTTGCTTCATGATGGTCCACTCGCCGGGAGTCAGGGGACCTGGCTTGAGGAGTATCCCATCTGGAATGCCAATCTTGCCGATGTCGTGGAGAAGGGCACCGTGAGCCAGGTCAGTGAGCTGGTCGCTTGTGATTCCTATCTGTTGTGCCAGGTGAATGCTGTAGGCTTGGACCCTCTGGGAATGACATTGAGTCTCATGTCCCCGTGCGTCGAGTGCTTTCATCAGTGTCTCGAGCGTGATCTCCCGATTCTGTTTCAAATCCTGCAGGGCGGAGTTCAGCGCCGAGGATTTGCTTTGAAGTAGGCCCTGGAGGTTCTCCTCGACCTTCTGATCTTCCAGACGAAGAAGCCGTAGGTGCAGCGCACGATGCACGCTCTTGAGGACCTCGTCCAGGTTGAATGGCTTGGTAATGTAGTCGTAGGCGCCCTGCTTCATGGTGTGAACCGCGGTTTGAACGTCGGCAACCGCGGTGATCATGATGACGGCCACGTCAGGGTAATCCTCTGCCAGGCTGTCCAGGAGTTCGAGGCCGCTGAAACCCGGCATCCGTATGTCTGCGATGACAAGAGCAAACTCAGCTGCCTCAAGCTTATCCAGTGCTTCTGAGCCGGTTCCGGCTGTGTCACAAGCGAAGCCCTGACCACTAAGGTATCCTGCGAGAGGATCTCTGATCATCGGCTCGTCATCCACGACCAGGATAGGGGACAGTTGCCGGTCTACCACTACTTGTTCGGGAAAGTTAGACATAGATCGTTGCCTCAGTTGGTCTTATCGGTCGAATCCAGAGAGAGCTCTATCGGAAAGGTGGCGCCGAAACTGATGCCCCCAATCCCTATCTGCAAACGTTCCGTATTTATATTCCAGCCTACCCTAGCCTGGCTAGGCCTGCCCTTTACCCGTAATAAAGGACTGGACAAAGAGTTTCGGGTCGTTCAAACTGAGCGGCATGCAGCTCCAGAATCAGATCAAGCGTACCCTGTCGAAGCCCGAGAGCATCGAGTATGTAAGCCGGCTGCTGGAAGAAGGGGATTTCTCTTCGCGAAGCGAGTTGGCCGGTTTTCTTTGCGATCAGTTGCGATTCTATGACCCCGGCGGGCGGCCCCAGCGGGGAGGTTGCCTGAAGGCGTTGCGGGAGCTGGAAGCGAAGGGCTGTTTTCGGCTGCCGCCCCCACGGATCCAGAAAGGGGCGCCCCGTCCGCGACGGTTGGCGGCTCCAGTGGAGGAGCCGATCGGGGTGCCCGAGCAGGTGGGGGAGGTGCGGGGGCTGGAGTTGATCGGGGTGGGCGAGCCGGGGCAGATGCGGATCTGGAACGAGCTGATGATCGAAGAGCATCCGCTGGGGGCTGGGCCCTTGGTGGGACGGCAGCTGCGCTATCTGCTCGGCTCCGAGCACGGCTGGCTGGGGGGCCTGGGCTTTGCCGCCGCGGCGTTGCAACTCGTGGACCGGGACCGCTGGATCGGTTGGGATGCGGAGCAAAGGCGCGCCCATCTGCACGGGGTCGTGTGCCTGAGCCGTTTTCTGATCCGACCCAGCGTGCAGTGTCAGAACCTGGCCTCGCGGGTGTTGAGCCTGAGCCTGCAGCGGCTGGCCGAAGACTTCGAGCAGCGCTATGGGTACCGTCCCTGGTTGGTCGAGAGTTTTGTAGACACGAGCCGGTTTTCGGGGGCATCCTATCGGGCAGCGAACTGGACCCGGGTGGGCCGAACCCAGGGTCGGGGTCGGCAGGATCGTTTCACCCAGCGGGAGGAAACGATCAAGGACATCTATGTGTATGCGCTGGAGCCGGAGTTCCGCGCCCGCCTGGGGTTGGCCGAGGGGGCCGGCTTGGGGCCGCTGGCTCCGGCCCAGGGGGTCGAGGCCGAGAGTTGGGCGGAAGAGGAGTTTGGCGGCGCGCCGCTGGGGGACGCGCGGCTGAGCCGAAGACTGGTGAACATTGTGGAGTCCAAGGCGCAGGAACCGGGTCGTGCCTTTAGCGGGGTGGCCCAGGGGGATTGGCCGGCGGTCAAGGCCTACTACCGATTGATCGACCACCCGGACGAGGCCGCGGTGAGCCTGCCCCAGATTCTGCAGCCTCACCGGCAACGCACCCTGCGGCGCATGCAGGGGCAGCGCACCGTGTTGTGCCTGCAGGACGGCACCGATCTGGACTATACGAGCCTGGCTCAGTGTGAAGGTCTGGGAGTGATCGGCAGCAACCAGACCGGCGCCCAGAGTCGGGGATTGCACCTGCATTCGACCTTGGCCGTGGCCCCCAATGGACTTCCGCTGGGGGTCTTGCGCGCCCAGTGTCTGGCGCCGCAGTTGAAATCGCCGCAAGAGAAGCGACCGAGCTGGGCCATCCCGATCGAGGAAAAACAGACCTTCTGCTGGATTCAAGCGCTGCGCGAGCTCGGAGAAGTGGCGGCCCAAATGCCCCAGACGCGACTGATCAACGTCTGCGACCGGGAAGCGGATATCTTCGAGCTGTTCGAGGAGCAACGCCGTTACCCGGGGGTCGACCTACTGGTGCGCGCCCAACACAACCGCGGCATCACGGAGGAGCCGTTCAAGCTTTTCGAAGCGCTCGTACAGGAGCCGGTACAGACCCAGGTCCGCGTCCAGGTGCCGCGCCAGAGCGCTCGGCCCAAGCTCAGTAAGCGAAAGGCCCGGCCCCAGAGGCCCCGCCGCCGGGCGGAGCTCTCGGTCCGCTATCGGCGGATCCAACTTCGCCCCCCGAAATATTACCCGGATAAGGAGCCCATCGAGATCTGGGTGATTCAGGCGCGGGAGGACTCTCCGCCTGCGGGAACCGAAGCCATCGAGTGGTTCCTTCTGACTACCGCCACTCTCGCCTCGCCCGAAGCGGCGGTTCAATGCCTACGCTGGTATTGCCTGCGTTGGCGCATTGAAGACTGGCACCGGGTGCTGAAGTCCGGCTGCCGCATCGAAGAGATCGCCCACCGAAGCGCCGAGCGCCTCAGCCGGGCGATTGCGATCAACCTGGTCATCGCCTGGCGGATTATGCTGATGACTCTGCTGGGCAGAGAAACCCCGGAACTGCCCGCCGAGGTGCTCTTCTCGGATCTTGAACTCCATGTCCTGGGGGCCTACGCCAAAAAAAAAGCTTGAACCCGCCCTCGCAGCTGGGTGAGGCGGTACGGCTGGTGGCGCGCATCGGAGGATACCTAGGACGCAACCAGGATGCGCCCCCGGGTCATGAGTTGATATGGCAGGGCTATTCACACCTCCGGCTCCTGTGTGAAGGCTTCGCTCTGGGAGACCCAGAAACATGACTTTGTCCTGTACCGAATTACGGGTAAAGGGCAGGGCTAGGCGGCTAGGCTGCCTTCGCTTCGGGCTCTTCGTCAGCTGGCTCGCCTAGCTCCTTTCGGGCCAGGAAGGCTCCAAGAACGCTCTGCAGAATCTGAGAGTTTTCGCCTCTGAGCAGATTGAGCAGACCTTCCAGGGTCAGTTCTCGGTTCAGTGTTTCCTCCTGGCTGCGGATCGCCAGCTTCTTGGCCAGGGGGGATGCTGCCAGGTTGGCAACCAAGGCTCCATAGAGTGTGGTTGTGATGGCTGTGGCCATCGACGGTCCCAGGCTGCTAACGTCGTCCATGTTGGCCAACATCATGATAAGACCGATCAGGGTCCCGATCATTCCGAACGCTGGCGCCGTCTCCGCGATCCCCTTCAGGACCTCCTGTCCTTCACGATGGCGGCGCTGGAGATTGGCAATGTCGATGGACAGGATCTGTTGAACGGCTTCTTCACCCGTCCCATCCACAACGAGCTGGATGCCCTGTTTGAGAAAGGCATCATCGGTTTTATAGTCGTCGAGTGAGAGCAGTCCCTTCTGGCGCGAAGTCCGGCATAGCTCTACCAGCTCCTCGATCAGATCTTCGGGTGTCCTGATGGAGAATGAAAATGCGTTCTTGACGACAGCAAGTGTCCGCTTCACACGGGCGACGGGAAACTGTACGAAAGTCGTGGCAGCGGTTCCACAGAAGACGATTAGCAGGGAGGGTGGGTCAATGAATACCTGGGGTTGCCCCCCTACCACCATCGCAAGGGCGACCAGGATGAATGCAGAGATGATTCCAACGAGAGTTCCGATATCCATAATGCCCTACAGGTACGAGAGAGTCGATGTGAACCTGCTCCCTAGTATTTTTCGACACGTAGCCCCGAAATCTTTAGGCTCTAGCCAGGTAATTTAAGTAGGCACTTCGTGCCGACGGCCAAGGCCGTAAAAGGCTGTTTCGGGACACCCCGGCTGTGACGAAAGGGCGGTCTCAGAGAACAGCTCACTTGATTGAAATTCCGAGACTGTTAAGTGAGGGGGGTGCGACTCGGCACCCTAGCTGCGCCCTATTTCGCTGTTTGCCTCAGTTTCCAAGACACACTGAAGGGGACAAATTTCCGGGAAGGCACTGCTGCTTGAACGAGTCGATCGTGGTCTTGTTTGGCTGGATCGGAGTTGGAGCGCCAGGACGGATTGAGACGTCTAGCCGCCGTCCTCGCCCACGCCATGAATGTGATAAACGACCACACCCGATTCGGAGACATGCATATCTGCGAGCCGATCGAGATCAAGCTGGTCGAGTGCTTCCTTGGCTTTGGAAGATGAGAGCGAGGTGTTCATCGCTACATCGGCGACGGTGAGTTTCCCATTCCGCTCACGAGCCAGCTGGAGGATGGTTCGCTCGGCGGCCTCACTGGCTCGTCGTTTGCCCTTTTGTCTGGCATGACGACAGATCCATAGGCCAAGAGCGGAAGGCAGAATTCCCAGAAACAGAGTCGCCAGAACGTATGTCCACACAGACGTATTCTTTGGATCCACCAGGTTTCCAAGACTGCCGATGAGGCCGAGTGCACCCAGGAAACAGAGTGCTAGACCCACCAGGAATACTAGCTTGTCGAAAAAATTCATAGGCTGCGATGATCTGCCGCGCAGACTCATGCGCTACGATTCAGGGGTTACAGTTCACGAGTTCCTTGCTTGGCGGTAGAGCCGCCCGCCCTTGACCACGGCAACCGGTTCCAGACTCCGGTTTGCTGATCGAGTTTCGCCCAGGGCATCCAGTAACTGGAACCTGCCCTGGCGCAGCTCGAAAATCGTAGCGTCGCCCCAAGCTCCAGCGGCGAGGGTGCCTATCTTATCCTCCATCAAGATGGTACGAGCTGGGATCGAGGTGACCTTGGCAATGGCCTCATCCAGAGACAGACCCAGGTGTAGGAACTTGGTGACGACGTTGGCCAGATCGTAAACGGGTCCGTTCACGTTGTAGATGTGGAGATCCGATGAGATGGTTTGTGGCTGAATCCCCTGTTCCAAAGCGCTCTCAACCACTCTCCAGGAAAAAGATCCAGCGCCGTGTCCCACGTCGAAAATAACGCCTCGCTCCATGGCTTCGTGAACCGAGTGGCGCACTTGACCTTGCTCATCCAGAATGCCGCACTGCATGCCGTGAAAGCAGTGAGTGAGGATGTCGCGCTCGCGCATGATGTTCAATATGTCGTCAATCGAGTCACACCAGGCCGCTTGAGGATGAACCATGATTGGCAATCCGCAGGCATCTGCGGCCTCGCGGGCACGCTCCAATGGCAGCATGCCCGAGCGCTCACTGACGATAGTGTCTCGGGTCAGGCGCACCTTCACACCCAGGATCACGTCGCGGTGCTGCTCGATCATCTTGCAAGCCTTGTCGACGTTCGCATACTCCGGAATCTCGAACTCACCGATCTCCTCGGTCAACATGCCCTGGGACGAGATATTGAGTTGTGCAAAAATACGGGTGGCGCTGACGTCGATCACGAACTTGCGGAAACCCGGAAAGGTATCAGCACCGGCGGATCCGGCATCGACGACTGTGGTAGCGCCCCTCGCAAGGCAGGTCGGATCTGGGTCGATTCCGAAGTGGCTGACCCCGGGAAAGACATGGACATGCAGATCGATCATTCCCGGTGTTACCAGACGTTCCCTGGCATCCAGGACATTTCGTGCTTCCTGCTCGGGTAGATTGTCGCCTATCTCGGAGACCAGGTTGTTCGCAAAGCCAATATCCTTGTGAGCGTGAATGCCCTCGGCCGGATCGACGAGTGTTCCGCCCTTGATGAGCAAGTCATATTTCATGGCGGCTATAGTCTATCGTATAGGTTAAATTGTATCTCGCTCTAAACCTGGATTGAATCTCCCAGGGGGTAGAAAGGCAGCAGTGGGACTTGTCAGGTACGGCCGCGAGCTGTTGCCCCACTCGTCGGCTAGAGATCCGGCGCTTACAGCACGAGTCCCTGCGGTTGGTTTAGAGTACTCGGGGGCGTAGAATCGTGGCTGCGAAGGAGAAAGAATGCGATATCTGACGTTGTATACCAGATCCCAGATCCTGATTCTGGCATTGTTGACCGTCGGGACCTGTGTCCGCGCCCAGGGCTCAGAAGTCGCTTCCTCCGTCGCTCCTATCCAGGAAAAAGGTCATTGGGCCTTTGAGCTGCTCCGCAGGCCTCAACCGCCCGTGGTTCGGAATCAGGCTTGGGTACGAAATCCTATCGACAATTTTGTCCTGGCCAGGCTTGAATCCGAGGGGATCGAACCGTCTCCAGAAACCGACAAGGTGACTCTGCTGCGCCGCGTGAGTCTGGACCTGGCAGGTTTGCCGCCTTCGCCCGAGGAGTCGTCCAGATTCTTGGCCGACGACAGCAGCCGGTCCTACGAGCAGCTAGTCGAGCAACTGCTGGAATCCGAACACTATGGTGAAAAGTGGGCCAGGCATTGGCTCGACCAGGCACGCTACGCCGACAGTGACGGATACGAAAAGGACAACCCGAGACCGCATGCCTGGCGGTATCGTCATTGGGTGATCAATGCCCTGAATAGAGGCTTACCCTTCGACCAATTCACCATCGAACAGCTGGCCGGGGACCTGCTTCCCAGTGCGACCACAGAACAAAAAGTCGCGACTGGATTTCATCGGAACACCCTCAAAAACATCGAGGGGGGTGTCGATGTGGATCAGTACCGGTTCGAAGAGGTAGTCGATCGAACGGCGACCGTAGGGACCGTCTGGCTAGGACTGACCGTAGGCTGCGCCCAATGTCATGACCATAAGTATGATCCGATATCCCAGAAGGACTTCTACCGCTTTTTTTCCTTCTTCGACAGCGCCAATGAAGTCAATATCGACGCACCTCTCGCAGGTGAGATGGGACCGTATTTGCGTGCGCTTCCCGAGTTTGAACGAAACAAAAAGGAGCTTCTGAAGCAATACGGAGTCCCCGATCTGCAGCCTCCTTGGGAGGAAAGATTAAGGCAGGCTGGAGCGGCGCCCGGAAAGTTACCCCTCTGGGATCTCACCTACGACATCCTGCGCATCTATGTGGATGACGGCGAAGATGGACAGCGGATCCTGCACACCGACCCCAGCGAAAGGACGCCTCGGGATGCCTATCTCCTCTCCAAGTTCTTCGTCAAGAACTATAAGCGAGTGCTGACAGAGGAGGAGTTTGAGCAAACCAGATTCAAGGAGCTCGATGAGAAGTTAGATGCCCTGGAGGAGTCCTTTCCGGGGCTGAGTCGGGCACAGACCATGAAACGCAGCCCCAAGCCTGGCAACACCCATATCCACCTGCGCGGGCAGTGGGATCTTCCGGGCCTGGAAGTGGACTCCGAAATACCGAAGTTTCTGGGGAGGTTGGGTGTTTCCGGTAACGCCACCAGACTCGATCTTGCGAGGTGGCTGATCTCCCCTGAGAATCCCCTGACCGCTCGGGTGACGGTAAATCGGATCTGGCAGGAATACTTTGGCAGGGGACTGGTCCCAACCTCAGAAAACTTTGGCACCCAGGGGGAGCCTCCCTCACATCCAAGGCTTCTCGATTGGTTGGGCAGTGAGTTGATCCGAAGCGGCTGGAGTCTAAAGCATATCCACCGCTTGATTGTCAGCTCGGCAACCTATCGTCAGTCCTCCAGGACCCGACCCGAACTGCTGGAGCGGGACCCTGGAAATGTCTTGCTGGCCCGGCAGTTGCGAGTACGACTGCCGGCTGAGTTGATTCGGGACAGTGTGCTGGCGGCCAGCGGCCTTCTGGATAAGAGGATCGGGGGACCGAGTGTTCGACCACCCTTGCCGGAGGGCGTTGCCAAGCTGGGATATGGCGACGGCATAAAATGGGATACCAGTAAAGGACCAGACATATACCGCCGCTCTCTTTACATCCATTACCAGCGAACGGTTCCTTATCCCTTTTTGGCGAACTTCGATGCTCCCGAGGCCAGTACCGCCGCCTGCAGTCGGGAGCGTTCCAACACGCCGCTTCAGGCATTGAATCTGTTGAACGATCCTGTCTTCTTCGAGGCATCGCAGGCTCTGGCAGCACGCGTTCTTTGGGAATCTCCCGGCAGCGATTTCCGCTCGCGCCTCGACCACGCCTTTCGACTTTGCTTGATTCGAGGGGCTACAACCGCCGAGCAGGAACGTCTTTACGCCTTTTCTGTGGAGCAAAGGAAACTACTGGAGAAGGACCCTGCTGCACCGAAATCCCTGTTTCCAGCTCAGCTAGATGGAATCGACCCGGTTGAAGCTTCGGTCTGGGTGGGTATGAGTCGAATTCTCTTGAATCTCGATGAGTTCATCTCGAGGGAGTAAATCAATGATCCTGGAGCAGTACTTACGCATTCAATCGCGGCGGAGTTTTTTGCATCACTGTGTGGGCGGGTTGGGGACCGCCGCTCTGGCTCATCTCCTGGCCACGGAAGGGCGAGCCGCAGGCACCGGCATCGTGATCAATCCTCTGGCTCCGAAGCTCCCTCACTTCACCCCCAGGGCCAAGAACGTCATTTTTCTTTTCATGGCAGGCGCACCCAGCCAGATTGATTTGTTCGATCCCAAGCCAGAATTGCAGAAGTGGCATGGGAAGCCCTTTTCCTCCTCCCTGACGGAGAATCTACAGTTGGCCTTTATCAAGCCCAACGCTTCGGCGATGGCGAGCCCTCGTCAGTTCCAGCCTTGCGGTGAGAGCGGGATGGAGATCTCTGACTGGTTGCCCCACACCCGTACCATTGCCGATGAGATTTGCCTGGTACGTTCGATGGAAAGCGAAGCCTTCAATCACCATCCCGGCCAATCGCTGCTCATGAGCGGGAGTCCTCTGGTCGGTCGTCCAACGGTAGGTTCATGGGTCACCTATGGCTTGGGAAGCGAATCGGAAAACCTACCCGGCTTCGTCGTACTGAGCTCTGGAAGGGGTACCAGTGGAGGTGCCAGCAACTGGTCCAGCGGCTTCCTGCCCTCGAGTCATGAGGGTGTTGTTTTTCGGAACTCGGGAGATCCGATTCTGTTCCTCTCCAACCCCCCAGGTGTCAGCCCCGAGATGCAGAGACTGGGACTTGACGCGCTCCGTGATCTCAACTCGAGGCATAGCCAGGACACCGGAGACCTGGAGATCGCCTCGCGGATCGCATCTTACGAACTGGCCTTTCGTATGCAGTCAGCGGCTCCGGATTTGCTGGATTTTGCCGACGAGCCCCGGCACGTCCGGGAGATGTACGGTATCGACGAGGAAATCACCCAGCAGTATGGAACCAACTGCCTGCTGGCTCGACGAATGGTGGAGCGGGGCGTGCGTTTCGTGATGCTCGCTCACGCAAGCTGGGATCAGCACAACAAACTCAACGAGAAGCTCAAGGAGAATTGCGACATCACCGACAAGCCAGCTGCTGCCTTGATAAAGGACCTCAAGCAGCGAGGCTTACTGGACTCGACCCTGGTCGTTTGGGGAGGCGAGTTCGGCCGCACACCCATGGGTGAAGTATCCCAGACCGCCAAGGGCTCCGACGACGGCGCGGGACGAGACCATCATCCCAAGGGCTACAGCATGTGGCTTGCCGGTGGAGGGATCAGGGGAGGTCAGGTCATAGGGCAAACCGACGAGCTAGGCTTGAGCGTGGTGAAGGACAAGGTCCTGGTGCACGACCTGCAGGCAACCATTCTGCACTGCCTGGGGCTGAAACATACCGATCTGACCTACCGTCACATGGGGAGAGACTTTCGTCTGACCGATGTCGGGGGAAATGTCGTCAAGCAGATGCTTGCTTGAGGCCATCTCGGGATCTGCCAAGGAGAATGGGACTGAGTTTTTTCGAGAAGCGATTGGCTTGGGGATGGGGGGCTCCCGGAAACTTCAATGTTCGAGCACCAGTAGTCAGGATGTGAGTATGAGCGTGTCACCGAAACCTCCGAAGATGTACCAGAGATTCGTTCGGCGCTATCCGAAACTGTCACAGGCCTGGGACCTTATGGCAGAACAGGGACAGGAGGGCCCGCTAGACGGCAAGACTGTGCGGCTTGTCAAGCTAGGTATCGCCATCGGAGCGATGAGAGAAGGCGCTGTCCACTCCAACGTTCGCAAAGGGGAAGCCATCGGAATCACGACTGAAGAGATGGAGCAAGTGGTGGCCCTGGCCGCCTCGACCCTCGGGCTTCCGGCCACTGTGGCTGCCTTCTCCTGGCTTCAAGATGTGGTGGGGGAATCCTCCCAGGAGTGACAGCCAACCGCCTGGACCTACAAGCACGGCCTGGAAAGCCGTGACACGGTTTTCAGACAATCGCTCGGAGAAAGTCCTATCCAACTTTAAAGCAATGGGTTGCGCGCTTCTTGCATCCAAGCTAGCAGATGAAGTTCCAGCCTGGTGAGGCATCGCCTCAGACCAACCAGTGGTGAAGTGCGTTTTCGCACAATCTCCCTAGCCCGCATTTCTCATACCCGGTCGTAGCGAGAGGCCGAAAGCGCTGTCCTGACAAGGCTTGCGACCGAGGCCACCGCAGTCGTACTTTGACAGTACGTCGAGGAGGCCGACGGAGCGTAACACAGTCAGGGCGGATGATTGCGGCCTCGCAGTAGACTGGGTGTGAGAAATGCGGGCTAGAGGCACCGGCCCCAACTTCAAGAGGGAAGCATCTGCACGAACAAAGTGCACGAGTCCGCCCTTGGCGTTGGCCTCGTTGACATTTGATTCCAGAAGTCGGAGAGTCCGTGAATCCTGAAGGGATTCCGTCTGTCAGCCCAGGGTTTCCGAACCCTGGGTGAACGACCCTCCCCTTGGCTTCAACCCCATCGGGGGTTGCGTACATAGTCTATCGAGAGGCGCTATTCCCCTTGTACGCAACCCGTTCCGGGTTGATTCTGGTGGGGCTAAGCTGTACCCAGGGTTCAGAAACCCTGGGCTAGCAGACACAATCCCGTTGGGATTGACCTCTCTTGATCTTCGAAGCCAAGGATCCCGACCCTTTGGGCCAAGGCACCTGAAAACCGCAACCTGGGGGTGGGCGTTCTTGTGTCCTGCGTTCCGAACCTGACTCGAAAGTCACGAAGGATTCCCACCAAACGTAGTCAGTCCCGTCTCCAGGTGCCAGACGGATCAGTAGAAGTAGTACATCATGAACACGGCTGCAGAGCAGAGGAGGCTTGCCCAGGTCAGGTCGTCTTTGAGCAGTCCAGTCCCTGGAGTCGAGGGAGTGTTGCCTCGAGTATCGTCTCCGCGATCAGAACCGAGGCCGGCAGCCCGGGCGAAGGGTAGTAGAAGTAGTGTCGTTAGCGCGCCCAGCCAGGCCCCCAGAGTGGGTGAAATCTGGCCCGAATGAAGGGCAAAGCCGAGCCCAGCCAGGGTAGAGATCCAGAGTAGCAGGAAGTAGAGCAAACGGCGGAGAGCCCTGGGATCACGATCCCCGAGATCGGCCCACACCAGAGACTGCTTCTTCTGATCCTTCCCACCGAGTCGGCTGACCAGGACGTGGACAACGCAGCACAAGACAATCACGGCAAAGACGCGGTGGAAGAAGTTGAGCCGCTCCCCCAGATAGACTGTGATCCCGGGTATCGTCCCCAGGTAGGAATTGTAGACCAGTTCCACCAGCCCGGAGAGGGGAACTCCGGCAAGGATCGTGGTGAAGGCACCGGTAGCCGTCGCGCCCCTCCAGAAGAGTCCCAGCACAAACACGACCAGTAGCCCAGGAGTCAAATAGCCCTGGTAATCGACGATCTGGAGAAAGAAGTTCTTGTCCGAGTTGGGGTCGAGCACCCAGATCGCCATCAGGGCGGCCAGCGACACGAACGCGACAATTGAGAGCCGGCCGATTCGGATCATCTGGGCATCGGTGGCGTTGGGATTGATGTATTTCCGATAGATGTCCATCGTGACAATTGTCGCTGCCGAGTTCATCATCGAGTCGATCGAGGACAGGATCGCTCCGATGACGCCCGCTGAAATACACCCGACGATGCCGAAACCGATTGGCTGTACCACAAGCAGAACCAGCTCTGTGAAAGCAGTATCGGGAGCGATGGTACGGTGGGGAAGCCGCTCCTGGAACAAGTAGAAGGCGGCCACGCCGGTGCCGATAGCGAAGAAGGGAATCAGCAGCTTCAAGAAACCTGCGGCCACGATGCCGATCCGAGCCTCGGAGTAGCTGCGTGCCGCCAGCGCCCGCTGCACGATGAATTGATTGGTTCCCCAGTAGAAGAAGTGCAGGGCCATCAGACCTGTCAGTACTCCAGTCCACGGGAGTTCGGGATGGTGGCTGGGAAGATACAGGTGCATCTTTCCATCTCCCGCTCGATCTCGCAGCATCATCTCGCCCCAGCCACCGATCTGGTCGAAAGTGAGCAATGCCAGGACAATTCCGGCCAGGAGCAGCAGGAACGACTGCATTACATCAGTCCAAATGACCGCCTTCAGGCCTCCAAAGATCGTGTAGCTGGCTGATATCACGGCCAGGGCGATCACGAACAAAGCGTAGTAGAAGCGATTAACGTTGAGTCTGGTAGAGGGTTCATTCTCAACCTGGTCCGAGCCGGTTGACGAGCTCGACGAAATGGCTGAGTCGGTTGAGTCGGCCGCGGGATCGACGGCGAGCGAAACCTGCTCGACCGCCTCTCCGCCCATCAGGATGCAGGTCGACCGGGCTCCGATGTAGAGGGCAGGAACCAACTGGACCACCGCCATGATCAAGATCATGATGACGGCGTAGGCGAGACGGCTACGATCGTCGTAGCGTAGGCCCAGGTATTCAGCGAGAGTGTAGACCTTCAGCTTTCGATAGACCGGCAGGAAGCCGTAGCAAAGGAGCATCAAACCGGCGATCGCTCCCAGTTCGAAATGGCTTTGAGCGAAGCCCACACTGAAGCCAATGCCCATCATGCCAATCATGTGGTTGGCACTGACGTTACTGCCAAAGATCGATCCGGCCACGCCCCACCACGGAATCCTTCTACCGGCGAGGAAGTAGTCCTCTGAGGTTTCCTCCTTGCGCCCGGCAAGCAGACCGATCGCCATGACCGCGGTCAGCGACCCGAAGAAGATGATCAGGTCGAGTGTGGTAAAGGTAGTGCCCACGAAAGCAGAGTATGATCGCGAAGATCGCGTTGTGGAAGGGGAATTGTAGGGTGAGCCAATCAGACTACCCATGCAGACGGCTGTGCTTCCTGCTGGGGAGAGGGAGCACAGGGGCTTCTTGCATGCACTCTTGACCCCCGTGTACACTGCTCGCCCGATGTTCCCACGATGTCGCCGGAAGTCTAATTCGACTGCAGCTTTTCCCCGCCGAAGGCCCTCAATCTCGACTGGGTCGTCCTCCTCAGAAACGTCATTACCCTCTCGAAACGGAAGGTGGAGGCGGGTGGCATTGTTGGCTACCGCCCTGATTCTGCCGGGCTGTTCCGGCGGTCGTGACGGAGGCACTCAAGAGGGTTTCGGTCGCGACGGGGTAGTTCGGATCGGTTATGCCAACGAGGCCCCTTTTGCCTACTACGACAACGAGAGCGGTAAGCTCGTCGGAGAGTCGGTCGAAGTGACGCGGCACATATTGAAGAAGATGGAAGTAGCGGACTTCGAGGGGGTCCTCACGGAGTTTGCCTCCCTGATCCCTGGACTGAAGGCCGGCCGCTTCGACGTCATTGCGGCGGGAATGTGGATCATTCCACCACGCTGCCGTGAGATCAATTTTTCCGAGCCCATTTCATGCATTGGCCAGGGATTCATTGTCAAGGCTGGAAACCCGCTCGACCTGCATGGATACAGGGATGTCGTCAGGAACCCAGAGGCCCGACTGGCGGTAGTCTCAGGTGGGGTCGAGCTGCGCTTTGCCCGTGCGGTCGGCCTACCCCAGGATCGAATCCTGATCTTTCCGGATGCCCCCAGCGCGATCGCGGGACTCCAGGCCGATCGGGTGGACGCCTTGGCAGGCCCGGTTCCTGCACACAAGGATATGCTTCGAAAGGCCGGCGATCCCAGCCTGGAAAGGGCCCAGCCCTTCAACCGTCCGAATGTCCCCGGGGAGCCTACTCGTCTCTGCAGCGGAATCGGGTTTCGCAAGGATGACGCTCAGTTCCTGGAGGAATTCGATCGCCATCTGAAGAGCTTCATTGGGACAGATCAGCATCTCGAAATGATCGAGGCCTTCGGATTCACCGCGACGGAGCTTCCCACTGGGGTTACCCGGGAAGAGTTGTGCCGTCCTCCACAGCCTTGAGTATCTGGAGTCCGGAGTGCTCATGCCTCTAGATCTCTTGCCAGTTCTCTTGTCGGGAGTGCTAGTCACCGTCCAGCTGACTCTGGGAGCGGCGGCGGTCGCGCTTCTGGCTGCTTTCATCGCAGGCTTGGGACGTCTGTCTCGCAGTCTATTCCGACGCTCGCTGGCGAGAATCTACGTCGATATATTTCGGGGAACATCAGCCCTGGTACAGCTCTTCTGGGTCTACTTCGCTCTACCCCTGGTGGGAATCAGCCTCGATGCAATGGCGGCCGGCATCCTCGTCCTCGGCCTGAACGCAGGGGCCTATGGATCTGAGGTCGTTAGAGGAGCAATCAAGTCGGTACCCAGGGAGCAGACAGAGGCGGCCGTCGCCCTGAACCTGAGTGAACGACAAACCCTTTGGCGCATCGTTTTGCCACAGGCCGTGCTCAAAATGATTCCTCCGTTTGGAAACCTGTTCATCGAGCTGCTCAAGGGCACGGCCCTGGTCTCGCTGATTACTCTGAACGAGCTGACATTTCGAGGGCAGACTCTGCGAACTGCGACTTTTCGCTCGGGAGAAATCTTCGGTCTGATTTTGCTGCTCTACTTTTTGCTTTCCCTGGTCATTACATTCGGGATGAGAAGCCTGGAGCGGAGGCTCGCGATCGGTCAGGACTACGGTGGGGTAAAGTGAGCTTCGACTGGAACCTGGCGTGGGAGATTCTGCCAGCTTTGCTCTCTGCGTTCCTGGTGACGGTGCAGGCCAGTCTCCTGGGGATGGTAGTGGCGCTGCTGCTGGGCCTCGTCTGGGCTCTCCTGCGGCGTTCCGATAGTCGCCTGATTGCATGGTCAGCAACCTGGGCGGTCGAGTTCATTAGAAGCACCCCGTTGTTGGTCCAGGTCTATTTCCTATTCTATGTGCTGCCTTCCTTTGGCCTTACCTGGTCGCCTCTGGTCACCGGTGTGATTGCTCTGGGGCTTCACTACAGCGCTTATACCGCTGAGATATACCGTGCCGGCATCGACAATCTACCCCGAGGTCAGTGGGAGGCAGCCATGGCGCTGAACCTGAGCGTATTGGATACCTACAGGTCCGTCGTCTTGCCGCAAGCCATTCCACCCATGATCCCGGCGTTGGGGAACTATCTGGTAGCGATGTTCAAGGAGACTCCGGTGTTGGCGGCGATTACGGTTGGCGAGCTGCTACAAACCGCGAAGCTGATCGGCGCAGAGAGCTTCCGTTATCTGGAGCCTTTGACGATAGTGGGTATCCTGTTCTTGATAGCCAGTCTGCTGTCCACCAGGTTGGTCGAGAAGCTGGAGGCACGATTTGTCCCATCCGAGTAGTCAGAAGCCTCAAGTGGACCCGATCCTAGAAATACGGCGGGTCCGCAAGTCCTATGGTGATCTGCTGGTATTGGACGATCTCGATCTTGCCGCGGCGCCGTCAGAAAAAGTTGCTCTCATAGGCCCCAGCGGTTCTGGGAAGTCCACAATTCTTCGCCTTTTGATGACTCTGGAGAGGGTCGATTCGGGAGAGATCCGGATCGAAGGGGAGAGCGTCTGGGCCACCCTCCGGAAGGGGCGACAGGTCTCGGCCGATGAGCGACATCTGCGAAAGATTCGGCGCAAGGTGGGCATGATCTTTCAGCAGTTCAACTTGTTTCCCCATATGAACGTCCTCCGAAATCTGACCGAGGCGCCTGTGAGGGTTCTGGGATTATCCAAGGAGGAGGCTCGTGGCCGCGCATTGGAACTTCTGGAATTGATCGGCCTGACCGACAAGGTCTACGCCTATCCCGCACAGCTTTCTGGAGGGCAGAAACAGCGTGTGGCGATCGCTCGGGCGCTGGCGATGCGACCCAGGATCATGCTTTTCGACGAAGTGACCTCTGCCTTGGATCCGGAGCTGGTGGGCGAGGTTCTGAATGTGTTGCGGAGATTGGCTCGAGAGAGCGACATCACGATGCTGATCGTGACCCATCATATGCGCTTTGCGCAGGAAATCGCAGATCGTGTGGTCTTTCTGGAAGCGGGACGGATCGTAGAAGCCGGCCTGCCCGAAGTGATTTTTTCGCGTCCCCACCATCCCCGCACCAGGGAATTTCTGAAGAGCGTCCTGGAACACTAGTGGGCTCGCTACAGACTCGCCCCCGAGGGGGATTTGCAACAATTGGGTGACGGGCTGAACGTAGCACCGCGAAACTCCACGCAAACTGATAATATGCTCACGAGATGAGGGCTGCAGTGGAGACTTTCCGAGGAAACAATCAAGTTATTTCAGCTCGTCTTTTCTCCTTTCGGCAATTGCGGACCACCATAAACGTTGCTCTCCTAGTCCTGTTGGGTTCGCCCCTTTCCAACTCTGGATGGGCTCAGGATGCTGGTGTTCCCGTCGTGGTCTCGACTGTTGTGCAGCGCGAGCTGACTGCCGGCGAGACGTTCATAGGAAGCGTGATGCCTGCGCGGCGAACCGTTGTTGGCAGTGGTGCCGATGGGCGAGTGCATCAGGTCCTGGTCAACGACGGAGAAGAAGTTCGTAAGGGTGATCCGGTGGCACGTCTCCGTTCCAAGACCCTGGAGATCGAGCTGGCGGCTGCCCGGGCTCAGCTGGATGTCCGAGAACAGGGACTGGCGGAACTAGAGCATGGATCGCAACCCCAGGAGATCGCTCAGGCCAAGGCTCGGGTCCTCGATGCCCGGGCCCTGATGGAGTACTCTCGTTCCCAATACAAGCGCATGAAGTCGCTCTTCGAGAGTGGCACCGTATCCCAGGATGAGTTGGACGGAGCGACCTCGTCCTGGCTTGCCGCAGAACAGAGTCATCTGGGGGCCCAGGCTGCCTACGACCTGTCCGTTCAGGGACCTCGACCAGAAAGGATCGCGCAAGCCAGAGCCGTGGTGCGTTTCCAGGAGGAGGAGATTCGACGCATTCAAGATCTTCTCGGAAAGCACACCATCCGGGCGCCTTTCGATGGTTATGTGGTCAAGAAGCACACCGAGATAGGGGCTTGGATTCGCCGCGGAGATCCAGTCGTCGATGTGGTCGAGCTGGATCCGGTAGAAATCGAGATCTCGATTCCGGAAGCCCACATTTCCTACGTCGAAGTAGGAACGATCCAGCCGATACAACTCGAAGCACTGAATGGAAAGATTCTCGAGGAGTTGGAGAAGCCGCTGCAGGGAACGGTAGTCCGAATCGTTCCACAGGCCGACCTACGCTCGCGAACGTTTCCGGTCAAGCTCCGAGTCGACAACCCACGTCAGGGCAACGGCCATCTGCTAAAGGCCGGGATGCTGGCTCGGGTGCTGTTGGCGGTGGGGAAGCCACACTCTTCCTTGCTTGTGCCCAAGAACGCCCTGGTTCTAGGCGGGCGGACGCCGCGTGTTTTTGTTCTCAAGCACGACGCCGAGAACAAGGAGATTACAGCTCACCCGGTCGATGTGGAGATCGGCCTGGCAGATGGTGGGCTGATTCAGGTGATCGGCAAGCTGCAGGAGGGCGACCGGGTTGTGGTCGAAGGCAATGAGCGACTGCGCCCCGGCGCCGTCGTCAGGATCGTGAGAGTCGAGCCAGAGGAGGGTTGAGGCGATTTCGAATAGAAGCGCTGAGGGCCCTGTCAAGAATAACTTCGCAGAGTTGGCGCTCAGATTTGCGCCAGGTTTGGTCGCGAACGATTGAGCGAAACCGCAGGCGTAGCCGGGTCTACGTTGAGGGATTTCGCGATTGAGGAGCGGCCGAAGATGGTGTGAAGATGAGATGCCAGAATGCGAAGTTATTTTTGACAGAGCCCTAAGGACCCAATTATAGGGCCTGTTCTCCAAGGGGCAGCCCCCGTACCTCCGCTCAGCAACTAAACCATGCATCCCATCAAAGCCTTTCTCCAGAATCCGATCAAGATTGCCGTGGGGGTGATCCTTCTGGCGCTCTTCGGGTCGATCTCGTTGGTCCGGATGCCGATGCAGCTGACGCCGGAAGTCGAGATCCCCACCATCACGGTCCAGACTCGCTGGCCTGGAGCGAGCCCGCAGGAAGTCGAGCTGGAGATCGTCCAGGAACAGGAAGAGCAGCTGCAAGGAGTCGAAGGCGTCACCAAGATGAGTTCCGAGAGCCAGGACTCATTGGCGCGCATCAATCTCGAATTCTTGGTCGGGATCAACATGGATGAGGCGCTGCTCAAAGTGAACAGCCGCCTTTCTCAAGTGCCCGAGTACCCCGAGAATGCCGACGAACCCGTGATCAGTACCTCGAGCGCGTCAGATCGTGCGATTGCCTGGTTCATCCTCAGCGCTCGCATGCCACCGGCCGAGACGATCGAGGCTTTTCAGGAAAGTCTCCGACACATCGATCCCGAATCCGAGCTGGCCAGAGAGCTGGATACGGTTCTCGATACTCCCAATCCAGGCTTGGCGGAGCTTCGACTACGGAGATTGACGGGCCGCTTTCCCGAGGTCGAAGACCTTCTGCCTTCAAAAATCGACATCCCGAAGCTGAGAAAGTTTGCCGAAGATGCCATTGAGGCACGACTGGAGCGGGTTCCCGGCGTATCCAATTCGAACATCCTGGGTGGGCGAGAACTGGAGTTCCAGGTGGTACTGGACCCCCACAAGCTGGCTGCCCGCCAGCTGACGATGCAGGCGGTTCGACAAGTACTGCTGGAGCAGAACAAGGACACCTCCGGGGGAGACTTCTGGGAGGGAAAGCGTCGCTACGTTGTCCGCACCCTGGGTCAGTTTCGTTCACCCGAAGCAGTCGCCGAACAGGTCTTGGCGATTCATGATGGTTCACCGGTATATCTCCGCGACGTGGTTGTGACGGGAGGGATCCACCTGGGCCATAAGAAACCGGATGGGTTCGTTCGTCGATTCGGCTTTGCCAGTCTGGCCATCAATGCACAGCGAGAGACCGGCGCCAACGTTCTGGAAGTCATGAAGGGGCTGCGCCGCCAGATGCAGGTGCTGAACGAAACCATTCTGCGAGACCGAGGTCTTCTCTTGACTCAGGTCTACGACGAGACCGATTATATCTATTCCGCAATCAGACTGGTCAACCAGAACATTGTCGTCGGGGGCTTGTTGACGCTCCTGGTCCTGCTGGTGTTCCTGCGCAGCGGTCGGTCGACCCTGGTGATCGGATTGGCTATTCCCACCAGCATCATCGGATCCTTTTTGATGCTTCATCTGATGGGGAGATCTCTCAATGTGATCAGCCTGGCTGGTTTGGCATTCGCGGTCGGGATGCTGGTCGACAATGCCGTGGTTGTGCTCGAGAACATCTACCGCCACTACCAGATGGGACATAGTCCGTATGAGGCGGCCGAGAGGGCAACCAAGGAAGTTTGGGGGGCAGTGGTCGCCTCCACTTTGACCACCCTGGCGGTGTTCCTGCCGATTCTGTTCGTCCAGGAGGAAGCCGGTCAGCTCTTTCGTGACATCGCCCTTGCGATCAGTTCCGCCGTAGGCCTCTCTCTCTTGATCTCGGTGACCGTCATTCCTACTTCGGCCTCCAGGCTATTCCGAAAAGGGGGAGAGGGCACGAAAACTGTGCCCTCAGGGCGGCTTTCCTCGGGTGGAATCGGTAGATTCCTGGCACGTTTGGACCGGTGGGCTTCTGAGTTTGTGCGACAGGTCATCCAGGTAAATCGCTGGATTCAGGGGGGTCTGATGCGCCGCGTTGTGGTTGTCGGAGCCCTGGTTGGCTTGGCAACACTGTTGACTCTTCTGTTTTGGCCCAAGATCGAGTACCTGCCAAGTGGCAATCGAAACCTGGTGATCGGTCTCTTGATGCCGCCCCCGGGATACCATCCGGACCGCGTCATGGAAATGGGACAGACCGTCGAAGACGCGCTCCAAAAGTACTGGGACATCGATCCCGACTCCGAAGAGGCTCAGCAGCTCGACTATCCTGCCATCCACGACTTTTTCTATGTGGCCCGACGCCGGCAGGCCTTCCTGGGCCTGAGATCGGCAGACCCCACCCGGGCTGGCGAGCTCATTCCGCTGGTGCGCAGCCTGCAGGACAAGTTGCCAGGGACCATCATCGTGGCCAATCAGAGTAGTCTCTTCCAGCGCGGGCTCTCAGTCGGTCGGAATATCGATATCGAAATTTCCGGGCCAGAGCTGATACCGCTGGTGGAGCTTGGGAAGGAGATTCTGGCCCAGGTTGGACAGGTAGTTCCCGACAGCCAGGCTCGTCCCATTCCAAGCCTGGACCTGTCTTCTCCTGAGATGCACGTAACGCCCAAGCTGCTTCAATCCAAGGAAATGGGTGTGAGTGCCCGAGATCTGGGGTATGCGGTCGACGCATTGGTCGATGGAGCCTATGCGGCCGACTATTTTGTCGGTGGTCACCGGGTAGACCTGACCCTCATAGGCAATCCGAACTACGAAGGTCGAACCCAGGACTTGAAGGGCCTCTATGTGGCGACTCCCGAGGTTCGTGCTCCCGTTCGGCTGGACTCGCTGGCTAACATCGATATCAGCTACGGTCCCGAACAGATCAATCACCGCGAACGGCTGCGCGCCATCACGATCCGAGTGATTCCACCTCCTGAAGTGGCGCTCGAAGAAGCAATCGATCTCATCAATGAGGGAATCCTCGATCCCCTGCGAGAGCGCGAGTCTATCGGACAAGAGATCTTGATCAGCTTGAGTGGGACCGCGGATAAGTTACAGGACACCTGGCAGGCGATGCGCTGGAACCTCTTTTTTGCTTTGTTGATCACCTACCTGCTGATGGCTGCACTGTTCGAATCTTGGCTCTACCCGCTCGTAATAATCCTGAGTGTGCCGTTGGGGGCGGTAGGAGGGATTCTGGGCCTGAGGCTGCTGGGTGTGTATCTCTGGTTTCAAGGGCAGCCCCCTCAGGCGCTGGACGTGCTCACGATGTTGGGTTTCGTCATTCTAGTGGGCACCGTGGTCAACAACGCCATCCTCATCGTCCATCAATCGCTCAACCACATCCGATTCGAAGGACTCGCGCCCAATGAGTCGATTTTGGAGTCCATCAGCACGCGGATTCGTCCCATCTTCATGACCACCACGACGACCGTCTTTGGCCTCGCCCCATTGGTGCTCTTCCCGGGTGCTGGGAGCGAACTCTATCGCGGTCTTGGCAGCGTGGTCCTGGGGGGGCTGCTGGTGTCCACCGTCTTTACCCTGGTGCTTGTCCCAACCCTCTTCAGCCTGGCAATGGAGGGAAGGGAGTTCATAGCGACGCGGTTCCAAAAGCGAGCATGATTCTGGACGAGGGCAGCCGAGGGTAGCGGAAGATACCGCGTTCGGCTAAGGTAGATTTCCATGACAGCAGGTATTGACTGGAATCCGATGTTGACGGCTTTGCCGTTTTCTCCTATTCGCAAGATGTTCAATACGGCATCTGCAATGGAGGATGTTGTCCATCTCTCGATCGGACAACCGGACTTCCCCACGCCTCCCCACATCGTCGAAGCCTATGTAAAGGCCTTGCGCGAAGGCAAGACCCGCTACGAGCTCGACGCCGGGCTGCCCCAACTTCGAGAGGCCGTCGCCAGCTCCTACAATGGGCGCTACGGTATCGATCTCGACGCCAACAATGTGCTGATTACGACCGGCTGCTGTCAGGCGATGTTCATGGCCCTTACGGCGGCGGTGAAGCCGGGGATGGAGGTGATCGTGGTAGAGCCGGTCTTTGTCCTGGTGCACGTGATCAGGATGGCCGGAGCGATCCCGCGACCGGTTGTCACCACTGCCGAGAACGGATATCAGCTGGATCTCCAGCAGGTCCTGTCGGCGATCAATGAGAACACCTGCGCGATCATGCTCAGCTCGCCTGGAAATCCCACTGGCACTGTTTATCCTCGCTCCATTGTGGAAGGGATCTGCAGGGCGGCATCCGAGCATGGACTGGCTTTGATTAGCGACGAAGTCTATGAGCGCCTGATTCTAGACGGAGGCGAGTACGCTACCGCCTTGACCTGCTCGCCCACTCTCGACAACGTCATTGTAGCCAATAGCGTTTCCAAGACCTACGCCATGGCCGGCTGCCGGTTGGGTTGGGCTATTTCCAGCGCTGACAACATTGCCGCCCTTCAGCGCTATCACATGTTCATCAGCACCAATGAGAACACGCCCGCCCAGTGGGCCTCAATCGCTGCCTTGGAAGGAGATCAGAGCTGCGTTGCAGACATGGTCCACGCCTATCGGAAACGGCGCGATCGGGTCGTTGATCTGGTTGAGGAGTGCCCTCATCTGACCGGATATCGGCCTGATGGTGCCTTCTACATCATGCCATCTCTGCCTCCTCAGGTAGATGGGTTCGACCTGGCGATGCGTATGCTGCAAGAAATTGGAGTCTGTACGATTCCAGGCGGAGCGTTCGGAGATTCATGCAACAATGCGCTTCGGATCAGCTTCGCGACCTCCATGGAGCAGATCGAAGCTGCCTTCGAAAGGATGATCCCGTGGCTCGAAAAACAATCATTCTGACCCGTTCGGAAATCAGCTCGCAGATCGATATCGTCGAGACCATCCCGGCGATCGAGAATGCGATGGGAGAGTTCGAGAAAGGGGAAGACTTCCTGCCCCCCAAGGCGATCTACTCACTTCCTTTGGCTGGAGACAGTGGCGCCATGGCGGCCTGTATCACCGGCTATACCAAGGCGGCCAATCTGCTCTCCATGAAAGTGGGCCAGGAGCGAAGCGATAATGCTTCGAAAGGCCTTCCCACTACCAACAGCTGGATTGCCGCTTTCGATCCTGAAACCGGCGAGCTCTTGATGATCTGTGACGGCACCCTGCCCACCATGTACCGGACCGCTGCTGCGGCGGCGGTCAGTACGCTGCATTTGAGCCGACGGGATTGCCGTGTGCTCGCGATCGTCGGCGCCGGGCAGCTGGGACGCCAGTGCCTGCGGGCCGTCAGTACGGTTCGGCCCTTTGAAAAGATCTACCTGTGCGATGTGCTGCAGGAGGCTGCCGAGCAGGTAGCAGCCGACCTAAGCTCCGGGAGCTCGGTTCCCATCGAAGTGGCTAGCGCACAAGATGCGTGCAGCGGTGCCGACGTGATTGTTACCGCCACCAACAGTCGCCAGCCTATCGTCAAGGATCAGTGGGTTCGGCCGGGCACCCATCTCTGCTGCATGGGATCCGACCTGCACGAGAAGATCGAATGCGAGATGAGCCTGCTTCCGCGTTGTCGTCTGTTCGCGGACGCCATCGAGCACACTCTTCAGCGGGGTGAGGCAAGTCAGGCGGTAGAGCAGGGAATCCTGGGAAAGGACTGCTATCAAGGTAGCCTGGGACAAGTGATCAATGGGGACGTAGCCGGTCGTACCGACGACACCGCGATCACGATGTACGACGGGGTGGGAATAGGAATCCAGGATACGACGATAGCGAGAGCGATCCATGACCAGGCCGTGTCCAAGAATCTCGGCACCTGGGTCGCGTTTTCCTAAAAGAGGTCGCAGGTCGCTTCCTATTTTCCCCGCAGGCACTCTTTGTTCGAAGAAATCAAGTGAGGTCGATCCCAACGGGATTGCGGCTTCCAGCCCAGGGTTTCCGAACCCTGGGTATCTCGCGGCATTGATTGTAGCCAACCCTGAAGGGGTGCGATGAGCCGCAGTGGCTCGAACTAAGTCAAACCATGTTAGACAAACGGTGAGGCGTTTGGAAAGGAGGAAATAAAGCGATAAGAGAGGCAAGACGCCGAAGCCTACCTGTGCGAGTCCACGCTCGTACAGAACTTCCTGCTCGAACTCCGCGATTAACCAGCGGGGGTACGCAGCCAGGGCGCTCCCAACGGCTGGACCGGAAGAAGGGATCGTCACGAAGGGGCCAGGCAGGAAGACTTCGGGAGACGGCACTTCGGCCTAGAGCAAAGCGCCAACGACCGCCCTTGAGTGAAGCGTTGGCGAGGTTCCCTGACCTCGTCTCCAGAGAGAACAGGTGGTTATCTCTCTGGAACTGCTTTGGGTGATACCTGTCGCCGCCTGAGGAAAATGGTTCGAGTCATGACCGGTGAATGTCCCCCGCCGTCCCCTGTGGGTGAGTCCGCGCTATAAGCCCCCGGTGAAAGGCGACGGATGATGCGGTGGTGCGGAGAAGGCTTCCTGAGCCGCCTCCGCTTTAGGGATTGCCGCAGAGCCGGAGTACTCCAGTTTCGGCTGGAGGAAAGGTCAAACCGAAGACGAGGTGAGGAAGAATCCTGAGTCTGGGTAGTTAGCGTCTCGGCCGTGGCCCCCCAAATGGGTCGGCCCGTGCTCTTGTCCGGGTCAAACCGGGAAAACAGACCCCCCAGGGGCCTGGCTAAGAAACACCCGATAGATCTCCGATCCGCCTCACCTGATGATGCAACAGAACAGGAACACCATGGTGAAGAACAGAAAAGTGCACTCCTTGACCGGTCGCATCACGATCGAGCTCATGCGTGCCGCCTTTAAGAAAGTCAAGCGCAACCGAGGCGCCGCCGGGGTGGACAAGGTCAGCATCGGGATGTTCAAGGACAACCTCGAACAAAATCTTCTCGCGCTGATGAAAGATCTCAAATCAGGCGAGTTTCGACCCGTTCCGCTGCGCCGAGTCCATCTCTCCAAGGGGCCTCACACGAAGAAGACCCGGCCGCTCGGGATTCCCGGGGTCCGCGACCGCGTGGGCCAGGAAGTCCTGCGACGGCTGCTGGAACCTATCTTCGAGCCGCTCTTTCAGGAAGCCTCCTTCGGGTTTCGTCCTAAACGCAACTGTCACAGGCGATCCAGTGGGTGTTGTCCCTTCACGGCGCCGGCTACGGCTCCGTACTCGACGCCGATATTGAAGGCTTTTTCGACAACATTCCACAAGACGTCATTATGCAGTTGGTGGCCGACAAGGTTGCCGACGGCAATATCCTTCGCCTTCTCCAACGATTTCTCACTGCCGGGGTCATGGAGGACGGTGTCTTCAAGCCGACCACGGTCGGCACGCCACAAGGAGGGGTGATTTCCCCTCTTCTGGCTAACATCGTCCTCAACCAACTGGACTGGGTCCTCGACCGGGCGGGTTTTCGATTCGCCCGGTACGCCGCCGACTTCGTCGTCCTGACCCGGTCCGAAAGGCAGGCGCAAGAGGCCTTGGCACTGGTCCAGCTGCTGCTGGCAACCCTTCAGCTACGGCTGAGTCCGGAGAAAACCCGGATCACGACGTTCGGAAAAGGCTATGAGTTTCTTGGCTTTTTCCTCTCGTCCCGTTCCCGGCGTATGCGCGACAAGTCCCAGCGGAAATTCAAGGATAAGGTGCGGGAATTAACCGTTCGTCACCACAACCTCGATGCCGAGGCGATCCTGAAATTGAACCGAGTGATCAGGGGGACGGCTCAGTACTTCGCCCCCGAGTTCGCGACCAATCGCTGGCTCTTCCAAAAGCTTGACTCCTGGGTCCGTTTGCGACTCCGGAGTATGAAGCTCAAGCGGAAGAACTACAACGACAATCGCAAACTCAGGGTGGGGTTCTTCTGCCGAAAACTCGGCTTGCTTACCCTTGAAAGCTTCTGCCTCTATCGCAACACCTATGGCCAAGTCTGTTACGTCGTTCCCCGTCTTGGGGCAACGTCTTTGGGGTCGCCCGGTGAGTGACCCTCACGCCGGTAAATATGAGGAATAGACCCCATCGCGACAACGGGGAGGGGCAGGCGGGAACCCCGCCTGTCTCTTACCCGCGTGCCGGATCAAAGGGGAATTGCTCTTGCCCCCTGACAACTCCCAACCTGGAGAAGCGCCCTAAAGCTTTCGTCCCAATCTGGGCATCTTCTTCATCTCATCTGAGATGATCTGCAGCCATTCCGGGTGCTGTACCAATCTCTGCATCGCCGATGCGATTCTCACTTGCTGCTGTGAGTATTTTGCTGCGTATTGTTGAGCTGCGGCGGTATTCTGGGCGTCTGACATACCTTCCATTGACTTCGCAAGCGACGCCAGCGCGTGATTGGCCTTGGCAATCTCTTGGGCAGCCGCTCGGGCGGTGGCGTCATCTTCAACGTTTTCGATTGCCTCGGCGATGTTTGAGAGTTGGGTTCCCAGCTGGTCAGAGGGGTTGGAGGCGCTGTAGCTTCCCTCGGGCTCCATCGGGATGGAAGAAGTTTCAGGGGGGGGAGTTTCGCTTTCAGGCGTACCAGAACAGCCCGTCCATCCCAGCAGGAGAATCGTGGTTGCTGTAAGAATCATCAGACGCTTCATTCAGATGTCTCCATCTTTGTAGTTCGATCCAAGTGGCAAGTAGACCATTTCATGACCAGACCGTATTCGTTCAACAGGATACTGAGTCGCACCTCAGATTCCTCTCCTTAAGTATACAGGTCCTGCCGTCCGATCTCACTTCCACAGTGTCGAACAACTTTCCAATCATGAGACAGCTGTCAGCTAGATATTTTGAAATCACGGACGCGCGTTCCACCGGCTCCGGACCTTTGGCATAATGAGATCACTCCTTTGGAACGTGTGAGCGATGCACGACAACTGATGTGAGTCTCCGGGGAATCGGGGCTCTGGCTTCAGTTGTACCTACGGATCGATACGAAGGACGGCTTGTCTGCTGGGTCCATTCAGGCAAACTCATTGCGCAGGAGTTTGTGCTATCGCCCAGCGAGGGGAACCAGTGGGGAATCGGATCATTGGCTACGATCTTGCGCGGGCCGCTGCCGTTTTCGGTATGGTGGTGGTCAACTTCAAGATCGTCATGGGGGCAGGGGAGAGGGGACCAGAGTGGCTCCTGAGCCTGGTTGGGCGACTCGAGGGGCGAGCGGCTGCGACCTTCGTCGTCCTTGCTGGTGCAGGCATCTCACTTTTTTCCCAGGAGGGGCGCACACGGGATGACCGGGAGCGTCTTTCGCTGGATCGACTGACCCTGCTGAAACGGGCGCTGCTTCTTTTCGTCATCGGCGCGCTCTACACTCCGATCTGGCCTGCCGACATCCTTCACTTCTATGGTGTCTACATCGCTGTGGCCGCGTTTTTATTGGCGGCGCCCAGCGCTCGTCTCTGGACTCTGGCTGTTTCACTGGTGCTGGCCTTCTGCCTTCTGCTGCTCTTGTTTGATTATGAGCAGGGGTGGGATTGGAGTAGCTTGTCTTATGCAGGACTTTGGACGCCCGCAGGGATGTTCCGCCACTTGGTCTTCAATGGTTTTCACCCGGTTGTTCCCTGGTTGGCGTTCCTGCTGCTGGGCATGATCCTCGGCCGCTTGGACATGAAGTCTCGCGTCCTGCGGCGTCGTGTTTTCGCCTGGGGGGCAGGCTTGGCAGTATTATCCGAACTCCTGAGTCGGTTTTCTGTTGCCACTCTGTCCGCACAAAGTGACCCCGTTGACCGCGGCGCCATCGCCGCGATCTTCGGAACCGAGCCGATGCCCCCGGTGCCTTTGTACATGATCGCAGGGGGAGGAAGCGCGTGTGCCGTCATCGCCGCCGCCATTGCCATCGGTGAGCGCTGCGGATCTTCGGTTTGGCTCCGTCCTTTTCTCGCAACCGGTCAACTGGCGCTCACGTTATACGTTGGACACGTCATTGTGGGCATGGGAGCTCTTGAGACCATCGGCCGCCTGGAGAACCAGACTCTTCAGTTCTCAGTCTGGGCTTCCGTTCTATTCTGCGGGGCAGGTGTGGCCTTTGCTCATGTATGGCGACGACGCTTCGAGCGTGGACCACTCGAGGCAGCTGTCAGAGCCTTCACCGAACCGAAATAAACGATCAGTTCTAGTCCAACAGACTCAGTTCGAAAACAGATTCAGACTCTCAGCGAGTCGCCAGTTCTGTTAGACTCCTGGAGACAGAAATTGTGCGCCCGTAGCTCAGATGGATAGAGTGTCGGCCTCCGAAGCCGAAGGTCGCAGGTTCGAATCCTGCCGGGCGTACCATCCCAACCTCAACCTTCCTTCTTCCACCTTTTTCGGCTGGAAACCTGCCACCGGGATCGGCCGAGTCGAGCCATTTTGAAACCGGTTTTCACATTATTCATCAAAAGAAGACAGGAGTTGGCCTGTCTTGCTGGCTCCCGGCCGTGATCCGACCCGGAAATCGGGAGATCATCTGGTCAGGGAGGGGCGGTGAGCCCAATGTCCAGGAGGCGGAGGAAAGATCTTGCAAGGAATACATGCACTATCGATGCCCAACTGGGTGGGCTCGGAGACGGATCGGCTGGACCAAGGAATTGATCGGCCGGATCGGAGCAAGCCCAGCCAGAGTTTGGCCGAGCTCCCTAACGCTGTTTTCGTCGAAGACCTCAAGATGGTCTACCGGTCTGGAAAGCTTGAAGTAGAGGCTCTGTCTGGGGTCGACGTCGTCATCAAGCGAGGTGACTTCGTTGCCATCATGGGGCCAAGTGGCTGCGGCAAGTCCACATTGCTTCACCTGGTGGGAGGGCTGCTGCAGCCCACATCCGGTCGGATCTACTTGGAGGGAGCGGACATGAGCTCCGCCAGCGACGCCGAACGCACCGAACTACGGCGGCAGAAGATCGGCTTTGTCTTTCAGAATTGGAATCTTCTCAGCGCGCTCTCGGCGGGGGAGAATGTTGAGCTGGCAAGACAGATCCGAGGAGGCGCGCAGGATGAAGACGAAACTGCCCGTGACATCCTGAAGCTGCTCGGGTTGGAGGACAAGATGCAACACCGACCCTCGCAGTTGTCGGGAGGTGAGCAACAACGCGTTGCTATCGCCCGGGCGGTGATCACGCGACCGGCCATCCTACTGGCTGACGAGCCAACCGGAAGTCTGGATTCAGCCAACTCAGCAAGGGTTCTGAGAATGCTGAAAGAGCTGAACCGGAAACGTCAGCAGACCATCATGATGATTACGCACGATCGGGACGCAGCCTCCATGGCCAACTATGTCATTGAAATGCGAGACGGAAAGATCGTGAACGCCCGCTAACGGTGGGTCTGGAAGCAAACGATGTTGAGAAGGGCTGCTTGGGGGGGTTCTCAGGACCCGGATGCCGGAAGTAGATGGTGGAGCTGGTTCCCCGCAAGCCTGTCTTTCATCGATGTCAGCGTCCGCAGCATGGATTCTCGCGCCACCGAGGAGATAAGGGGCCCCAGGATCGGTTTCAAGAACGAAGGATAGCCTCGGCTCAGGGTCAGGGATTCGCACTCGACGAGAACGCCGCCACCCAGCTGTTCGTATTTCCAGTAGGAGTTTAGCCGCCAGAGAAATCCGCGATCCTGATCCGCTGGCCTTTCTTGTTCCTCGGGTGTATTGACGTCCTGCAATTCGACGATTCGGGTGGCAATACTATGACTGGAGGCTCGCTTGTCCCCATGTCTTCTGAGGCGAACCAGGTGCTCCGTATCGTAGCCGACCGTGACGACTTTTCGACGAATCAGTTTCAGATAGACTCTCAAGGAATTCTCTCCGCGTTCCAAGACTCTGGCTTCGAGGACGTCTTCTTGAAGGAGATCCCGCTGAGCGGGATTGCGAACCGATTCGAGAACTGTCCCCAGATCCGTATCGCGGATGAAGACAGTTCCGCGCCAGTGATGGATCGCCCCACCGCGTACGTCAATGCGATGTCCGCGGGGATCTTTCGTGTTCATTTCGGACACGGTAATTTCGCCCGAAGCGAGTGTCTTCTCATCGGCTTTAGCGGTCTCAGCCGCCTGGCTGTCATGGGCGAAAAAGCCCGTCTCAGACTGCAGTTCTTGCTCGACTCTTTGTTCGGTGAGTCGAACGTACTCGTCCCAGGCCTGGAGCGTCTCGACCTTGGGCTTGCCTGCTTGCAACTGCGGGCTCAGGGTCAAGGTTATGAACACGATGAGGAGGAGAGCCTGTGGTCCTTGAGGATTCATTGTGATTCGCGATTTCATTGGGATCCTCCTGAGTGTGAGTCGGGCGGACTGGAAGTGGCTTGCGACCACCTGAAGACGAACCAGTCACAGAAGAAGTAGTTCAGGATCGAACAGGTGGTGATGGAAATCAGGTTGGCGGGCAAGTAGTGCAGGTCGAGGTCTGCAACCAGGAGCTTCATCAGCAACAGATTCTGCAGTATCGAGACGGTTCCCGCGGTCAGGTTGAAGCGGAGCAGGCGACCCCAGGTTCCGGGGCGCGCCCGCTGGGTAGACCAAGTCCAGTGTTCGTGCCAGAGAAAGTTGTGCAGGATCGCGGCTTCCACCGCTAGGGCGGTCGCGGGGAGGTAGTGAATCCTCAGGAAAGAGCATAAGCCGAACAGGGTAGTGATCTGGACCACAACGCCCATCAACCCCACGGTGTTGAATTGCAACCAGCGGAGCAGGCCAGTCGATCGTGGAAACATCTGGATCTCTCCTCCCTAGCTCTCAGCGCCGTGTGAGGGGTTCAGCCTGGTAGAGAAAGCGCGTATTCCGTATTGAAGAAACAATCAAGGTCACGGCCATACCGGCGATGCTGCAGATGCCTCCTAGATCGAACAGATGGAAGCTGCCTAAACCTCCCAGTTTGACGATTGGTTTGTAGAGCAGGAAAAGGGTTCCTATCGCCAGGAGGATCCGTAGCTCGGTTGGGCCCATCCCCATGAAGGAAAGTCTGAAGACTCCGAGCACGTGTGTGGCGAGGTAGCGCTCGGCGGATACCATGAGGAATCCGACGAGCAAACCGAGCCCAATCAGGGGGTCCATGTATCCGGATGTCGCCAGCCCTCCCAGGAGGAAGAGCGATCCCACTATGTCGACGATATGATCCACGTAGAAACCGTAGCGTGGCCTTTGCTGATCCCGGACCCTGGCCAAGGTGCCATCCAGGCTATCGCCAAACCAGTTCAGGGCAAGACCAAGGATAGCCAGGACAAGCGCCCGCCGGTCCCAGACAGACGCCCAATAGGACAAACCGACCCCAAGCATGGAAAGGAATCCCAGCAGGGTCAGGTGATCTGAGTTGATCCAGGCAGGCAGTCTCCGGGCAATCCAGATCAGTATCCTCTCTTCTATGGAAGCTAGAACACTGTTCTGTTGGCGAATATGTCGGGATTGTCGCTGTAGTTCCACATTGCCTCCTTGGGTGCTGGGCTATGCCGATCGGACAGGGGCTTTCAATCTTTTCACGAAGGGTAATGTGGCAAAGTTGAAGAAAAGGGCTCACTGCTGCTGGAGAGCGGCGCTACCCACAGCGAGAGAGCGATGAGTGGAGACTCGAACTCTTCCTAAATCAGTGGAGCAATCAGTGGAGCTTCCTCGACGCAGGGGATCGGATGGCCGCTATGCTGAGTCGATTGGGTGGAAGAGGATACTCGGATTTCGATACCGATACCGATACCGATTTCGATAGGAGACAGTACAGCCCAGGCGCTAAATAAAAGCTAGCGGGTCCACGTCATCCAAATCGAAGTCGGTATCGGTATCGGTATCGAAATCGAAGCGCCATGGGTGTAGGACACGGCAAACCTTGAACGTTCGCTCTTAGGAGCGGTTTCAATTGCGATCAAATCGGACACTGTCTGTAAGATCGGGTGCCAACTATCACATTTTCTTGAGTCAGCTCCGTTTGTTCGGTAGGGAAGGGACTTTGGTCGAATTGCAGGGGAGACTGTGCTGTTGTCCAGTTTGCTCCTGGGGTTTGGTTTGATGACGGTGGTATTCGACCCGTTCGCGGCACCGTCGGACGGGGAGTGGATCTTGAAGCTGAAACTCTGGCTAATACTGAACAAGTGAAAAGATGTTGTAGCCGGGTAGCTTCTCTCTCCCGCTCAGATCAGATAGCTCGATGACTAGAGCTACTGACTTCACAATAGCGCCCGTGTTTTCCAGCAGCGAGCAAGTTGCTGCGAGGGTGCCTCCGGTGGCCAGAAGATCGTCGACCACGATGACCCGGTCGTTAGCGGTCACCCCGTCTTTATGTATTTCTACCGCATCTGATCCGTACTCAAGGGCGTATTCCACGCGGTGAGTCTCGAAGGGCAGCTTGCCCCCTTTTCGCACGGGAACAAGAGGGATCCCGAGCCGATGGGCAAGAGGAGCACCGAAGAGGAACCCACGCGCTTCGATGGCGGCAACCACGTTGATTTCGAGATCCTGGCAGTGGAGGGCAAAGGCATCCACGACCGTTTTCATAGCTTCAGGGCTCTGAAGCAATGGGGTGATATCTCGAAACAAGATGCCGGGAGAGGGAAAATCGGGAATGTCCCGAATAAACTCTTTGAGGTTGAGGTCCATGGCCGTCTCCAAGTCTCTTTGCGTAAAGATCAAAGGATCAAACGAACTCGGTCATTCTATCAGATCACATGCGAGATCTAGCCCTCTTGTCGGGCCGGTAGGCTCCTAGGATCTTGTTATCCATTGTTGTTGGATGAACGCCAGGCCGTTTCGTGCCAAATGTTCTTCGGAGGGAAAGGTTCTACGCCAGATACAGGTGGCGGCAGCCAGCTCCGGCAACCTCTGGCCGAAGGCTTCGATCACCAACCAGTCGTCGTAGCCGATCTCGTGTAGAGTCGAGAAGGTAGTGCTCCAGTCAACCTGACCTTCACCAGGTGTGGAGCGGTCATTCTCGCTGATGTGGACGTGGGCGAGACGATGGGCAGCTTGTTTCATCGCTTCTGCCGGTTCCTTCTCCTCAATGTGGGCGTGGAACGTGTCATAGAGCAGGCGAAGGGCGGGTTTACCAGCCTGGTCGACGAAGGCGGTGTTGTCGGCGATGCAGTTCAGGAAATAGGACTCGAAACGGTTCAAGCACTCAAGGGCCAGGGTTACCCCGACTGCTTCGGCGTTCACGGCAACCTTCCCCAATGACTCCAGGCACCACTGCCACTCTTCTTCGGTTCTCCCACGTCCGACCAGGCCTCCGACCGGTGAATGCAAGGGGCCGCAGAGGAGTTCGCTTCCGAGAATCGCGCACATCTCGAGGACTTGCTTCAAATAGTCTTCCGCGCCGGTCCTTACCTGGGGGTCGGGACTGATCGGGTTGGCGTCGGGAGGAACCACGGTCACGGCTGTCCGCTCCAGGCCCAGGTCATCCAGCCGCCGAGCAAGATCCTGGTAGCGGTTGGGATCCGCCTTGAAGATCGGGACCTCCACTCCATCGAATCCCCAGTTTTTGATCGCCCCGAGTAGATCCTGGTGTTCCTCGCCCACCTCCGTTGTCCAAAGCAGCAGATTCATTCCGACTTTCATAGTGGCTCCCAGTTCTCGTCCCCGGAAGAGGTTATAGCAATCGTCAAATCGGCACAAGCAACGTTGTTTCCCTGAAATACGCTGGCTATAATTCGTTGGTTTCGGAAATACTGATCGCAGTTAATTCCTTCCTTCCTCTGCTTGCGATGGTCGTCTGATGAGGGAGCGGCAACTACGGAGGAATCAGAGATGACGAAAGACTTGAACGTCGGACTCATTGGATATGGATTCATGGGCAAGGCCCACTCCAATGCCTATCGAAAGGTCAACCATTTCTTCGATCTGTCCCACAGGCCGGTGCTGAAAGCGGTGTGTGGCCGGAGTCCGGAGAAACTGAAGGATTTCGCACAGCGCTGGGGATGGGAGTCGACCGAAACGGATTGGCGTCGTTTGGTCGAGCGCAAAGACATAGATGTCATCGATATCTGCAGTCCCAACAACACTCACCATGAAATTGCCAGGGCGGCGGCGGATCAGGGCAAGATGATTCTGTGCGAGAAGCCTTTGGCCATGAATGCCAAAGAGGGACAGGAGATGGTTGAAGCCGTGGAACGCGCCGGAGTCGCGACCATGGTCTGGTACAACTACCGGCGGGTTCCGGCGATCGCGCTGGCCAAGCAGATTATTGACGAAGGCAGACTAGGCCGCATTTTTCACTACCGAGCTACCTACCTGCAGGATTGGACCATTTCTCCGGAGGTGCCCGCAGGCGGGCCGACGCTCTGGAGACTAGATGGTGATGTAGCGGGCTCAGGTGTTTCGGGCGACCTTGCGAGCCACAGCATCGATACGGCTTTGTGGTTGAACGGAGGGATCAAGTCGGTCTGTGGAATGACAGAGATCTTTGTCAAGGAGCGCCCGGTACAGGACCAACCGGGTGAGCGCAAGCAGATCGTTATCGATGATAGCTGTACCTTTCTGGTCCAGTTCGTGAACGGGTCGAATGGAACCTTTGAAGCCACTCGCTACGCCCGCGGCAGGAAGAACCACAACTCATTCGAGATAAACGGGGAGGAGGGATCTCTGTATTTCGATCTGGAGAACATGCACCAGCTGCAGTATTTCAACCACGGCGACCCTCCTCATCTCCAAGGGTGGAGAACGATCATGGTGACTGCTTTCGAGCACCCCTACATGAAGAAGTGGTGGGTTCCTGGTTGCGTCATCGGCTACGAACATACTTTCGTCAATGCTCTAGCCGATTTTCTGGGTGCCCTTGAAACCAGAGAGCCGACCCATCCCAGCTTCGGCGATGCCCTCGAGACCCAGAAGGTCCACGACAGTGTCCTCAGCTCAGCGCAGAAGAAGAAATGGGTGGATGTGGGCTGACCGGGAACTTGGAAGATCTGTCGGAACGTCTGAAGGTCGCACGTCGGAACGTCGCGAGTGTTGCCTGCCTGGAAAGTACCGTAAGCGTTGTAAAGCCCGGCACAGGCGGACAGGGAAGCGGGGCTGCGGGGAGTGTCGGGGAGGTCTTCGTCAGTAGGCGGTCTGGCTGCGTAGTCTTTCCACTTTAGCGGTGAGGTCGTGAAGCAGAGATCTGGAATCTCGGACATCCAGGTTGAATCGATCCATCTGAACCTTCACGTCGTTTCGAACATTGGCCACGTCCCTGAGATTTCCTTCCCTTGCCACCTCGGCTTCTCTGATCGCTCGGCCCAGGTCCGCTGAAAGCTCACCGACGCGAGAGGAGTGCCCTGCAATTTCTCGACTCAGCTTGTGAAGATTTGAAGTGAGGTCCTGGATGGCTCCTGTGTTCTGATCCAGGTCTCTACGATAGGTTGGGCTGGTGGAATTCCAGTTGGCAGCGAGTTCCTGGTGTCCGTTTCTGACGTCCCTGAGTTGATCGGTTAGATCGGTCAGGCTGTGCTCGAGCTCCTGGAGAAAATCTCGGTTTTTCTGGATTTCCTCGAGATGCTTTGCGAAGGTGGACTGCAGCCGCTGGCTGATCTGTTGGTCCTGTTTTTCCATTTGACCTTGCAGCTTCTGCGAGTTGTCGGTCAAACCGGAAAGCTTGGAGTTAAGCTGCTGAGTCCGGTCTTGTCCAGCATCCAGGTTCGATCTGATCAAGAACACCTGTTGGCTGACCTCGTCGAATCGAGTCTCAACGTACAAGACGGAGCCGGCGCAAGCCAAGATCACGACGAGAGTGAGCAGAAGCGGCCAAACCGAAAGTCCTGCTTGTCGATCTTGATGGTAATTCATCCCTTTCCTACCTCCTGCGCATTCTGGCACGCAACGCGCCAAAACTTGACTTGGGTGGGCTACTCGGATCCGGTGCGTGTTGGCTCGTGAGTCCGAGCTGATAATTTCTGTTATATCACGTTTCCCTGAAATGATCTTGCTAGTTACCCAATTCCTTGACGATTCGGTCTGCTTCATAGACGGTGTTGAGCGACTCTCGGATAGCGCTCGAATGCACCGAAGTAGCGCGCGAGAGGGCATCAGTGTACAGATAGTCGCCCGTGAGAGAGTGGATATTTCCATCGAAGATCAGCCCAACCAGTTCTCCTTCGCGGTTGACGACCGGGCTGCCTGAGTTGCCGCCGATTATATCTGCGGTACTGACGAAGTTGAACGGAATGGAGAGGTCCAGCTTATCCTTTTTCTCATGCCATAGAGCGGGCAGACGCCAGGGTTTCTCCTTTCCATGATTTGCTTCGTGCTCGAAGGCCCCACCCAGTGTGGTCCATGCAGGGACGCGCCTCCCTCCTTCTTTGTAGCCTTTGATGGTGCCAAAGGAAAGACGAAGGGTGAACGTAGCGTCGGGATAGTTGCTGGTTCCCCGCAGGGCGAACATGGCATCCGAGATTCCAGCATAGGCCTGCCGTTCCACCTCCTGCACATTCTCCTCGTAGGCCTTCCGGAGGACCCTGGATTCAGGATCGACCAGGCTGGCCAGGCGGATCATTGGATCCGTCGAAGACTCTATCGCCGAGGCTCCAGCTGCTGCCAACGCTTTTCGTTTGGCCACCTTGTCCAGGTCCGAGTCATCGACCAGCTCTGCAGCTCTGGCCCGTGGGCTCCTGCCGTCCAGGACTTTCTGGACCAAAGGATCGTCTCCGCCCAGCCCCTCAGCCAGCAGAGCCAGAGAATCTGCCAGCTTCACTCTTTCGAGATCCTTGTGAATCGGAGCCGTCGAAAAGAGCCTTTGCTCCAACGAGGGACGTCCCGATTCCCGATATGCTGCGAGTCGCTCCGAATTTGGCTTCTGGTCCTCCGCTGCCAGACGGACCAGCGTACGCGCCTTAGTGAAGAGATCGGAGCGGAAAGCCATGCCAAGCTCCAGGAGAGCCCGTTTCTTCATCAGTGTCGCGTAGTGTTTCTGCGCGGAAGCGATTCGATCCCAGTTATCGGAATGAGAACGAAGCTGGGGATCTGCTTCGATCTGTTTTTTCAACTCACGCTCCGAGTTTTTCTTGGTCAGGATCAGCTCCGGGTTCTGAAGGCCCTGCAGCATGCCGGAGAGGGCTTTGCGACTATTCTGAATCGAGAAGAGCTCATCCTTGGCTCGGCGTGTCTGCTCTTCCCCTTCGAAGCCATACTGCTGAAGCAGGACCTCCCAGCGGCGCAGGATGTTGAGCGTGTAGGGTAGCCGCCCGTCGCGTAGGAAGGTGAGGGCGTCGCTGGTGTAGAGACGGCTGGTTCGACCTGGGTGGCCCGAGACAAAGATGAGCTCTCCCTCCTTGGCGCCGTTCGGAGACCACTTCAGGAAGTGCTTGATGTTGGCTGGTTTTCCGTTCTCGTACACTCGGAAGAAACAGGCATCGAGGCAATAGCGAGGATATTCGAAGTTATCGGGATCGCCGCCAAAGGCGGCGATGGCTGCCTCAGGCGCAAAGACCAACCGCACGTCCGTGTAGCGCTTGTAGCGATACAGGTGGTAGGCTCCCCCGCGGTACAGAGTCACGACATCGCTGCGCAGGCCGGTCTGGTCGAACGAATACTTCTCGATCTCAGCGATGGTGGCGCGACGCGCTGCACTAGACTTGGCCGTCGACATCCCCGATTGCACCGCAGAGAGCACTTTTTCGGTGACATTTTCGATGGAAACCAGCTGGTTCAGCTCCAGATCTGGAGCCCCCAGTTCCTGTTCCAGTGTTTGGGCGTAGTATCCCATTTGGTAATAGTCGTTCTCCGAGGTCGAGAGCTTGTGGAGCACGTCTGCCCCGACATGGTGATTGGTCAGGACTAGACCTTTGCTTGAGACGAAAGAGCCAGATCCTCCGCTGTTGAAGCGAATCGACGCTTGTGAGACTCGATCGATCCAGTCTTGGGAGGGCTCGAAAGAGTACTGCTGCTTGAGATACTCGAGAGGCAGGTCGTTGAAGAGCCACATGCCCTCGTCTGCACGAGAGTGGAGTGGGCTCAGGAGCGCCATGAGGATCGTGATTGCCAACTGTCGTTTCACGTAAGCCTCCTTTTGCGGGTGCGACTGGATGGATCCTTTGTTGGGATGGTTCTGGAACGCTTGAAGAGGTAGGAGGGAGTGTTCTCGCGTCCGGGTCCCCGGGGACCGCGCGGATTAATCGTTAGCATACGGCCGCGAGACGAACGCTCCAGGAGTCTGCGCGGTAGATCGATTCCTGAGGTGCAGGCTTTTAGCGCAACACCTTCTTGATCAGCATCAGTTCAATGCCCAGTAGCACGCGCAGATACTCGGCGCCGGAGTTCACCCTGTTCTTGAGGCGCAGGAGTCCGTAGAAGAGAGAAAACAGGACGAAGTACAAATAGCTGGTTGGCCCCAGCTGCAGTTGCCGGAGCTCAAGAATGTCTTTTCTCAGGCTTCTCGCATAGCTCAAAACCAGATCGTCGTGGCCCTTTCTTTTCTGCTCGGAAAACTCCTTGTAGTCGGGACTCTCCATGATTCTCAGGATGTGCAGCGCGTAGAGATTCCTTTCACGAAGGACATCCAAGTCGATCTGTTCCGCCTCGACCCGGGTGAAGAGTGTGAAGAGCGCCAGGCAAACCAGCAACCCGCTGAAGAACAGCATAAAGATGAAAGGAATCATGTTGTTGGGCCTCGCCTTGTATTTATTATTAATCTACGACCACGCTGACAGAACGGGAACGGGACCAATCGAGCAACAGTGATCATGTTCCGGAAACGCGAGAAGTACGAGAGGCATTATTACACACTTTGCGCGAAAAATCCATCTCTGAATCTCCCCATTTCGATTAATCCTGAACGTCCTCAGTGCTTCCTTCCTTAACAGTCTCGGAATTTCAATCAAGTGAGCTGTTCTCTGAGACCGCCCTTTCGTCACAGCCGGGGTGTCCCGAAACAGCCTTTTACGGCCTTGGCCGTCGGCACGAAGTGCCTACTTAAATACGATAAGAACGATCAGGTTTTCAGACGGAGCTTGTGAGGCAAGATCAAGGCAGGAGCAGAGAGTCGATGCTTGGCCACTCTCGACGACGACCAACGGGGTGCTTCGACCAAACTGGAGAGATCGTCCACAACTCCCATCTGCCCTCTGTTTGGAGGCGGGCGTCAGCCTCAGTTTGTTGGTTTTTCTGAGGTGTCGGCCGATACGCTCTGCAAATAGACGTCGCGTTTGGGGTAGGGGATCTCGATGCCGGCTCTGTGGAAGGCCTTCAGGACGGCTCCATTCAGCGAGTCCTTGACCCGACCTCGCAGGACCGGCTCTTCGATCCAGCATAGTAGCTCGAACAACAGACCTGATTCCCCAAACTGACGAAAACGAACCCGGGGTTCGGGATCTTCGCAGACCCGATCATCTGTCTTGCAGGCGTCCAATAGTACCTGCCTGACCTGATCGATGTTCGAATCATAGGCCACATGCACGGGGATCCGAATCCGCTCTCGCAGCCAGCGCCCACCGCTCTCGTTGAGGATTCTGGAGTTCGCAATGATGGCATTAGGGATGGTGATTTCGATGTCATCGCGAGTCAGCATTCGGGTACTGCGGATACCGATGTGGGTGATCTCTCCCCGGTCTCCCGTGTCCAGAGTGATGTAGTCGCCCATCTTGTAGGGCGCATCCGCCAGAATGGAAACTCCAGCGAACAGATTCGCCAGCGTGTCGCGGGCCGCAAATCCGACGGCGATGCCGATGATCCCAGCTGAACCAAGCCAGGCCGTAAGATTCGCATCCCAGAAAAGGAGAACGAAGTAGACGGCTCCACCGATGATGAAAAGCTTCACCCCGATCTGGAAGAGGGGCAGTGTCACCGGCTGCACCATCCGAAAGCGTCGCCGGTTGCCGCTCATCCAGTTGAGGATCAGAGAAGCCAGACGCACGGCGAATATGAGCCACAGCAGGACTATCAGGGTCTCGATGACAGCAAAGCCGCCACTCTGGATGGAAGAGGGAATCTCTGCTACCGACCAGGCAATCAAGGCTCCCGCCAGCAGCACCGTGTTGAAGATGGGACGGTGCAACATGCTGACGATGATGTCGTCGATCTCGGTTGCCGTCCTCCGAGTCAGACGCATGATCACCCTTGTCAAGATCAAGTCGACCAACTTGGCAGCGACCAGGGAAAGGACGATGATCAGCAACACCTGTAGGGCACGGTGTTCGTTGAGTAACGTGTTGAGTTCCCTGAGTTGATCCAGCAGTGCGTCCCTATCCATTTTTACTCAGAAGACTTGGCCAGGTGTTGAACCTGGACTCCTTGACCGCCTTTGATTCCTCAGGAGCTCGGGCTGGGTGCGTAGAGCTGCTTCGCGTATACTGCATGTGGTTTGTTTGCAGATATCTGGATCACACCAGGAAGGGCACGATATCACAGCTATTTGGCGTTGCCTATGGTCTCGCCCTTCAGCCTGGCCGAGGGTCTTGCTGATCGTTTTTTGCAGCCCTCGGGTTCGAGTCTACCGGATCGCACTGAATTCTTTGGGATTAGCTAGGAGACCCCCATGATTTTGGCCAGCGCCTATCTCCTTGGGCTTCATTGGATCGATTGGCTGGTGCTGCTGGCCTACCTGATCGGGGTGACCTTCATCGGGATCCTTTCCTACAGACAGGTAAAGGATGCGACGGACTTCTTCATGGGGGGGCGCCGATTCGGCAAGGTTTTCATGATGTTCTTTGCCTTCGGGTCCGGAACTAGCAGTGACCAGGCAGTTAGCGTAGCCGCTGGTTCCTTTCGCTATGGCCTCGCCGGAATCTGGTACCAGTTTCTGTGGCTTTGGGCTACACCCTTCTACTGGATCATTGCACCGGTTTTTCGCCGCATGAGGGCCCTCACCACCAGCGATTTTTTTCAAGCCCGTTACGACTCGGCCACGGCAATCCTCTACTCCGTCCTGGGCGTCATCATGTCTGTCGTCTTCATGGCGGCGGCTCTCTATGGCAGCGGCGAGATGGTCCAAGGGCTGGCCGGCGGGATCGATCCAGCGACCGGCAGAGCATACTTTCCGATGGAGTATGCCATCGCTGGAATGACCCTGATGTTCGTTCTATACGGAATGGCGGGTGGGCTTGGAGCCGCTATCATCACTGACTTCGTTCAAGGAATCCTGACCATCATCTTCTCTTTCCTGTTGTTGCCCTTCGCCCTGCAGGTCGCGTCCCGAGTCTCTGGAGCTGTCGGCGGCTTTGAAGCACTTCATCTGGGCGTCCCAGGGCGACCCGGAGCGGAATTGTTGAGTCTGACTCTGACCGAGGAGGTCACCAGTAAGATGGGACAGGAGCCCATCACGCTCTTCTATGTAGTGATGCTGGCCCTGACCGGTCTGATTGGAATTGTAGTCCAGCCCCACATCATGGGAGTGTGTGGAGCCGGCAGGACTGAATTCGAAGGACGGTTTGGCTTCACGGTAGGCAACTTTGTCAAACGGTTTTGTACCATCGCCTGGACTTTCACCGGTCTGGCTTGTGTGATCATCTACCTGACCCCTGGAAATGATTACCTGGCGGCGGCCGAGATCCAGAAGATCCAGAGCGATCCCGGTGCCTTATCGGCCTTTGCCAATCAGGTTTTCGGTCGAGCTGCTCATGACATCCTACCGACCATTTCGCACGGCCTCGTAGGCCTGCTCATGGCGTCCTTGCTGGCGGCCGTCATGAGTACGTGCGACGCCCAGATGGTGGTAGGGTCGGGGCTTTTCACGGAGAATCTATACAGGCGATATCTCAACCCCGGAAAAGGAGGTTCGCACTACCTCAGGGTAGGCCGATTCAGCGGCCTTGGACTGGTCGCACTCGCTCTCCTGATGCTCACTCAGTTCGATAATGTGATCCAGGTTCTGACGCGTTATGTACAGCCCATCCCCACCTTCATGGGGCTGGCCTTCTGGTTTGGGATCACCTGGCGCAGATATACGGCCAAGGCCGTCTGGGCTTCAACCTTGGCGACTGGATTCGCCTGGTATCTCACGCAGGTTCACAATCCGTTCCAGGCAATCGGTGCGCTAGGCAGCTCCGATTTCTGGCAACAGAATATCGACTATTTTCCGGGTCTGGTCCGTGAATGGCTCTCTCTACAGGTTCCCGGGATCATGCAGTCGGTGCCCGCTGGCGAGGGCGTCATCACCTATCGGACCCGGCTCCCCTATCAGATTCTGATCTATCTCTCGTCGGGGGCGATTGCGGGCGTTGTTGCGAGTCTGCTTACCCGTCGGACACCCAAGGAAAAGCTGGACCATTTCTTCCGTTTGATCAGGACCCCGGTTCGCCCGGGTGAGATCGTTGAGCGACCCTGCACGCTGCCCGAGAATCCCCTACCCGCGGAGACCGGAAAGTTGATTCCGGTTGCCGATCTGGAAATCCCGATGCCAAGCAGGGTGGGCCTGGGGGGATTTGTTCTGGCCTGGATCTGTGTCGGCGCGATCATCTGGTTTACGGTGATGCTGACTGGAATCGGCTTGCCCGATTGATGTGATTTCCAGATGTAATCCTGCTAACTGCTCGGAGGAAAAATGATGCATAAGGTACCCCCATCTGTTGAAAGTCGGCCGCGGCAAATCGTCTCTCGACTGGCTTCAGGGGCTAGCGACTTTCCCCTATTCTCCGGGGGCTTAGCGCCAACCTTGAGCCGGGTAAGGAGCCTGGCGATTCGATTGCTCATGTTGAGCCTTGTCTTGGCTGGGTCAGCGTCTGGCGCGGAACGAAGTAAGCAAATGCTCCCCCATCGAGAGGAATTGGCATCTGGGGTCCACGTTGCGGGCTTTTCCTATCAATACGGCAACGCCAACTGCGGCTGGATTGAGCTCGAGGACCATGTCCTGCTGGTAGACCTTCCACGAGGAACGCCGGTCTCGAATTTTCTTGACCAGGTTGCAAAGGAAACCGGTAAGCCGGTAAAACGACTGGTCTTGACCCATCTCTGGAGCGATCCGGATTGGGGTCTGGACCGTGACTATGATCCCGAACGGAAACGTTGGTACAACCCGGGTCGCCGTTTGATTCCCGACCCGGTGCTTCCCATAGTCGAAGCGTTGTTGAGTAGCGGAGTCGAGCGCATCATCACTTCACCGGAGATTGGCTCTCGTCTACTGAGGGTCTCGAAGGAAGTTTCTTCCTCCCAAGTCGAGACAGTTTCGGTCCGGACTTCGATCGGCGATGCATCGCGCCCGGTCGAATTCATTCCCCTGGATCCAGTGAGGATCGAGGGTGCCGGGGCTGTCTTGCTTCCCAAGGAGAGGCTCCTCTTCGGGGGGCCACTGGTCTTCAACGGCACCCATGCAGTCCCCGCGGGCAAGAAGACCCTTCAATGGATCTCCGCGCTGGCTGAGCTGGAGAAATTGGCTCCCGAACGTGTCGTTCCGGGCTTCGGTTCCTGGGAGGGCAGCAACACACTTGGCAAGCTTCGTGCCGTTCTTGGGGAGCTCAGGATTCAGGTGGCCCACGACATCGCCGCCGGCTACTCGCTTGAGGAGATCCAGGGCCGAGTACGGATCTCCTACGATCTGTTGTTCTGGACCACCCACACCAGGCCAAGGACCGATCTCATAGCGCATGTTTTTCGCGAACTGACGGCTCCGTCCGCCCCCTTTTATGGCGAGCCTCCTGAACCCGCCGACGCGCGACCGCACGCGTTGGTGATTTTCGGGGATTCACCGCATCCCCCGGCCCCGATCGAGGAAGCGTTGGGGCAGGTACTCGAGGCCACGGGAGTGGTTCCCCATTTTTCGGTCGACGTCGAGGCCCTCTCGGCAGGGAACCTGGCAAAGGTGCAGCTGCTTTTGATTCTGCGTGATGGGCGGCAAGTGCCCCGGACCGATGAGCGGCGGGATGAGTTGAGGGAGTTGGAGGATCCTCTCCATGGAAAGATCAAGACCTGGATGACACTGGAACAGGAGCAAGCGGTTGTTGCCTTCGTAGAGCAGGGTGGGGCCTTCTTGAACCTGCATAATTCATTGGGATTGTACCCACCTGCCGGTCCCTATTTGAAGCTGGTGGGGGGGCGCTATATTGGGCACGGTCCCTTCGAGAGGTTCCGCATTGAAGTGGCCGATCAAAACCACCCGATCACGGACGGGGTCAGCGATTTCAGTACTGCGGACGAGCAGCATACGCCCGTCCTCTACGACGAGACTCAAGTGCATCTCATTCTTCTGAGTCGCATGGACAATGGGATTGCCGTTCCGGCTGGCTGGGTTCGCGAAGTAGGAACTGGACGGGTTTGTCATCTGGCGAGCGGGCATCCGGTCGAGCCGCTCTTGCATCCCATGTACCAGCGTCTTATGAGGAACGCTGTCGAGTGGTGTCTTCGGCGTCGATGAGCAGTTGTGTAGTTGTGCGGTGGTGCAGTAGTGCAGTCTGTCAGTGAGCAGTAAGTCAGCAGTGAACGCGTGAGTGGGCGAAGACTCGTAGAGGATGATAGCGGGAGAGCTTCGGGTAGGGTCAGATTGGAAAAGAAGTGGGAACGAGCATGATTCACTGCTCACTGATTCACGGCACACTGCACCACTGCACCACTGCACTACTGCAATACTGCACTACTACACAACTGCTCAAAGCGTCGATTGACGCGGAAAGGAATTCCAATGGTGCACAAGGTGATCATACTGGGCTCCGGTTGTGCTGGGTCAACGGCGGCAATCTATGCGGCCCGCGCCAATCTTGAGCCTCTTGTCCTGGAAGGCCACGAACCCGGTGGACAGCTGACGCTGACCACCCTGGTTGAAAACTATCCAGGATTTCCGGAGGGACTCGACGGTCCTGATCTGGTGCAAAAGATAAAGGAGCAAGCGGAGCGCTTTGGTGCGAAGTACCAGATGGAAGTTGCGCGGTCAGTCGACCTGAACGAGCCTTTTACGGTCAAAACCGACCAGAATACCTTTCAGTCAGAGAGCTTGATCATCGCTTCCGGCGCTTCGGCCAAGCTCATGGGCCTGGAGTCGGAGTCGAAGCTGCTCGGACACGGGGTCTCCACTTGTGCCACCTGTGATGGGTACTTTTTTCGGGGCCTCAAGGTGGTTGTGGTAGGTGGTGGTGACACCGCCATGGAGGAGGCCCTCTTTCTGACGAAGTTCGCGGACTCGGTCACGATCGTTCACCGACGGGATCAGCTGAGGGCATCGAAGATCATGGGCGACCGCGCCCTCAAGCATCCCAAGATCGACTTTGTCTGGGATTCGGTGATCGAAGAGATCCTGGACCCGGATCAGTCCCGGGTAGAGGCAATCCGGCTCAAGAATATCAAAACTGGCGCCGAGACCCTACTTGCTACGGATGGGGTTTTCATCGGGATCGGTCATCAGCCAAACACCGAAGTATTCGAGGGACAGCTCGAAATGGACAATGGCTATCTCTTAGTCCACGACGGATCGCGGACCAGCGTCGAAGGAGTGTTCGCGGCGGGAGATGTTCACGACCAGGTCTATCGTCAAGCGGTGACGGCTGCGGGAGCCGGGTGCAAGGCGGCTATTGACGCGGAGAGGTACCTCGAGGAGCGTGCCCACGACGAATCCCGGGTCAGTGCCGTCGGCATTGCCGGCGCCGAGAGCGAAGCGCCAAGCGCGTGATGGCGGCGACGTAGTAGACCAGCGATGAGAAATCCGGGCTAGATGTGTTTGCCTTCGATTGCCAAATAGGGCTGGATGCCCTTTGTCAGTTCCAGGAACTGGTCGGGCAAGAGGGCCTGGAAACCATCAGATAGTGCCTCTTCCGGATGGGAATGGACTTCGACCATGAGGCCATCGGCCCCTGCGGCAATAGCGGCTTTACACATTCGAGGAATCAGCTGCCTCACGCCTGTGCCGTGGGTCGGATCCACGATGACAGGCAGATGAGACCAGTCTTTCATCAGGGCAACCGCTGCCAGGTCGAGGGTGTTGCGGGTAGAATCTTCGAAAGTCCGGATTCCGCGTTCACACAGCATCACGTTGGGATTGCCACCGGTCAGGATATATTCTGCTGCCATCAGGGTTTCCTTGATGGTGCACATCATTCCTCGTTTGAGCAAGACAGCACGGTCTGCCTTTCCGAGTTTCTTCAAGAGCGAGTAGTTCTGCATGTTGCGAGCGCCCACCTGCAAGACGTCGGTGAACTCAGCTACCCGCTCGACGTCCCCGGATGAGAGGACCTCGGTCACAATGGGGAGTCCGGTTTCCTCCCTGGCCTTGGCTAGCAGTTTCAACCCTTCGTCTTCCAGCCCCTGAAAGCTGTAGGGAGAGGTGCGCGGTTTGAAAGCACCTCCTCGAAGCATGTTGGCGCCTTTGGCTTTGACCTCTCGTGCGACCTCCAGTATCTGCTCCTCACTCTCCACCGAGCAGGGACCCGCGATCAGCGCAAATCCCTTGCCTCCGATCTTTACTGGACCAACTTTGAATTCGCTCGGTGCGGACTTCAGTTCCCGCGAAGCCAGCTTGAAAGGCTTGAGGATCGGGATCACATTCTCGACCCCCTCGATTTCGATCAGACTCTCGAAGGCACTTTTGCCACGTTCGTCACCCACGGCACCAATGACGGTTCTTTCGACCCCATGGATCGGGTGAGGCTTCAGGCCGAGAGACTCGATCCGTTTCATCGCCTTCTCGACCTGGTCGGGAGTGGCGTCGGACTTCATGACCACAATCATTTCAGTACTCCTTGGGGGGATGCTTTCAAGCCGGAGTATAGCATGGCAGCCCTCAGATCTAGAGCTGGGAGCTAAGCTGGAACTTCAAGAATACGTCGCACGTCTCTGCTCTACGAACAGCACGGCGAACGGAACCTGTCCAGGGTCGAGGAAAAAGTTTCCTTCTGAATGGGGCCAGCTCAGCTGGGTTCTATGAGTCCCAATAGCCCTCGCGCAGCTTCTGCTTGAGGATCTTCCCCGTACCTCCCTTGGGCAGGCTGTCGACCAACTGAATACTCCGCGGAACCTTGAACCTCGCCAACTGCTGCTTGCAGTGTGCCAGGAGTTCCTTTTCGGTGGTGGTTTTCCCCCCACTCAAAACGACCAAGGCTTTGGGAACTTCCCCCCAACGACTGTTGGGGACGGCGATCACGGCACACTCCAGAACCGCGGGATGGGCGAGCAACGTCTTCTCCAGCTCCAGGCTGGAAATGTTCTCGCCACCGCTGATGATCACGTCCTTCTTGCGGTCGACGATCCTGACGTAGCCGTTTGGGTTGATCGTTGCCAGGTCACCGGTACGGAACCAGCCTTTGGAGTTCTCCAGTTCGTCCTGCTTCTCTTTCCAATAGCCCTTCATGACAGAGTCGCCTCGCACCACGAGCTCGCCGGACATCGCTCCATCCCAGGGAAGCAACTGCTCGTCATGATCCAGGATCCCCAACTCGACTCCGGGAATCGGATAGCCTGTCATCGCCTTCGTTTGGAGTAGTTTTTCTCCGGTTTCGCCGAGATGTGCTTTGGGGAAGGCTAGTGTGACTACGGGCGAGGTTTCCGTCAGTCCGTACCCGGCAACACACTGGCATGAGAAGGCCTCTTCCAGCCGCCCCACGAGATCCGGGGTTGATGCGGCACCTCCGAGGTTGAGAAGGCGTATCGACGAAAGGTCATAGGTCGCCCCTTCTAAGTAGCTCAGGAGGGACAGGGCCATCGTTGGGACCGCACAGAAAAAGGTCACGCGGTGCTTCTGGATCAGGTGAAAGGCTGTTTGTGGCTCGAACTTCCGCATCAGGACGTGGCGCCCTCCCACGCAGGTAAGGAACTGTGGAGCGCCCCAGCCGTTGGCGTGAAAAAGGGGAATGGTGTGCAGCTGGACGTCGTCATCACGAGTGCCCAGCATCAAGGCCACCTGCAATGCATGGAGGTAGAGATTTCGGTGGGTCAGCATGACTCCTTTGGGCTGACCGGATGTTCCCGAGGTATAAAAGAGTTCGGCCAGGCCATCTTCGTCAATCGGTAGGACGTCCTTATCGGGAGCGGCAGACTGATGCTGGATCAGCTCATCATAGGCATGTGGCTCGATCCAATCTCGGTGGGATCCCGGTTCAAGCAGAACGAATCCGCTGACGGTCTCCAGGTCCTTTCGGATCTCCTCGATCAGAGGCAGGAAGTCTGGATCCAAGAAGAGGACATCAGCTTCTGCATCATTGAGAATCAGGCGGAAATCGTTGGCGGTGAGGCGGACATTCAGAGGGAGCAGGACTGCCTCTGCCAAAAGCACTCCATAGTAGGCCTCTAGTAGGGCGTGCGAGTTGTAGGACAAGAAGGCAACGCGTGCCCCTTTGGGAATCCCCCAGGAAAGCAGCAGGGCGGCCAGCCGATGGCAACGATCAGCAAATTGAGAATAGGTCCAGGAGTCCTCTCCATCGATGACCGCTATCTTGCTACCGAACTGTGCCCGTGCCCGGTACAGAAAGCGGATCGGCGTGAGCGGAACCTTCATGGGGTGGCCACATGGATCTGCTGCGCCAGTTCCTCACTCAGCCCGTGCTCTGTCCCCTCGAACTGAACGTAGATTGGACCGTTGAATGGAGATCGTTTGGTGACCTCGAGGGTGACTTCCGGATAGATCCCGATCGAGGCAAGATAGCGAAGGACTTTAGGATCGCGATCGCTCACTCTTTGCACCAATACAGTCTGACCCGGCAGCACTTCCCAGAGGGTAGATAGGTGCTCGACGTCGATTTTGCCGTCCTTGGTCGGGATGGGATGTCCGTGCGGGTCTTTACTCGGCCGCCCCAGGGCCTCGTCGATTTTTTCTTCGAACTCCTCTGAAATAACGTGTTCTAGCCGATCAGCTTCGGCGTGAACCTTGTCCCAGGTGTAACCGAGTATTTCAGAGAGATAGAGCTCGATAAGGCGATGATGACGAATGATCTCGAGTGCGATCCTTGCCCCGGCAGGCGTCATGCTGACACCCTGGTAGGGAGTGTATTCCACCAGTGTCATATCCGAGAGCTTTTGCAGCATGTTGGTCACGCTAGCGGGAGAACAGGCCATGGCTCCGGCCAGCTTCGAAGTCGAGATCCTGCCATCGTGACTCACCTGCTGGTAGATCGTCTTCAGGTAGTCTTCCATTGCTCGGCTGATCGCCCGCGGTCTCTTCGCCACCATAGGAGTGTCCCCTGGATCAGCCATTTTTTTAGCCACGAACCCCTGCTCCACCTTCGAGACAGGGACCGAAGGAGTTTGTCATGAAAGACAGCCTGGACTCCATGATCTCCTTTGGGACGGCGACGGCTAGGAAGTCAGAGACAACGACCGAAGAAGCTTCAGTCGTCTCCTTGCCAGATCGGCGTGCCGGCTGTCAGGGTCCAGTTTGAGATAGCTGGTCCAGTGCTTGATTGCCGTATCTTGAATACCCAGCTTTTCGCAGGCTGCGGCCAGATTGAAGAAAGCGTCTGAGAAACCCGAGTCAACCTGAATGGCCTTTTCGTAGAGTTCAATCGCCTTATCGGAGCAGCTGAGTTCGTCCATCACGTTGCCTAGATTAAAGTAGGCCTTGGCGTGCTGAGGGTCCCGAGCTAGCGCCTGGCGATAGTAGCGTTGAGCCTTTTCGAACTGTTGCCTATCGTAATACAGCGTGCCTATGTTGACGTAGGCATCAACATAATTGGGATTGACCTGGATTGCCGATTCATACGCTCCGAGCGCAAGCTCGAAGTCTCCCTCGGGTACATCGTGCCGAAGTCCGTGTTCGAACCACTCTTCGGCTGTTTTCGAGGAACTGAAGTTCACCACCTTCTCCGAATCCGTTGCGGGAACGTCTTTGACATCAAACTCGAAGACGAGCTGACCCGAGCGGGAGTCCATTAGCCGGTTTCGGTGACGAACCAGAACCCGGTTGCCGAAGGCCTGGATTCGCCGGCTATTGAAATTCCCTCCGATATCCGGGATCTTTCTCTTCAGCGACTCGAGGCTCTGCTTTACAGAAGTGGCGGGCAGACCGCCAGCGATCAGACCCTGGGTGGTTTTCAGATAGATCAGGTCCTGGAAATCGTAGCTGACGGCACCCCTGCGTCGGGACGGCGTTACCAGGCCGATTTGTTTCCAGTATTTCAGACGACTGGGTTTGATGCCCAGAATATGGCTAACTTCTTTTTCGCTAAAGTAGCGAAGCATCCTGACGAGCCCCATCTGAAAACATCATCGTATTCACGAGCCACAGCGTACTAGGATTGCTTTGCGCCTCCAGCTTTCACACGTGCAGGCCGAGCTTTGGCCTGCATCCGGGCGGCCGGCCTCTTGGAAGCGGTGGCCTCCAGGCTGCGCTTCAAAGCGTCCATGAGATCAATGACCTTTGCCGGTTTCCGCTGCTGAATCGTGGTGACCTCCTGGCCTTCGACCTTGGAACGAATGATCTCCAGCAATCGCTCGCGGTACTGGTCGACCAGGAGATCCTCGGAGAACTCTTCGGTAAGATTGTCGACGATCTGCCTTGCCAGATCCAGTTCCTTTTCCTTGAGCTCTACAGGAGGAAGGTGCACCACGTCGGTTATGTGCTTGAACTCGCCCTGGTGAAAAAGAATGTGAAGCATCAAGCCGCCCTCTGCCGGGGCCACCGCCGAGACGTACTCCTTACCCCTCATGATGAAGCGCGCCAGGGCAACTCTATCCATCTCCTGCATGGCCTGTAGCAACAGGACGTAGCTTTTTTCGCTTCCTTCTTCAGGTACCAGGTAGTAGGTACGGTTCTGGTGCTCAGCTCTGAGGTCTGAGTGGTCGACGAAAGCAACCACTTCGATCTGCCGAGACGCTTCTCCGTCGGCCGCTTCGAAATCGGCAGGATCGACCACAGTGTAGCGATCCTTCTCGTACTCGTAGCCCTTCACCAAATCAGTGCGCTCGACTTCTGTCTCACAGCTGGGGCAGTGGTATTTTTGATTGATCCTCTGGAGGCAGTCCTGGTGCAGCAGGTTGAATCCAAGATTCCGTCTGCGCTGTGAAACCTCGAGTCTTACCGGAATCGAAACCAAGCCGAACGTAATCGATCCTGACCAGAGTCCTGGCACGGTGGACCTCCTTTGATGTCGGCGAGCATTTTACCATATCAGCCTGAGAAGCCTGCTCGTCACGCGGTAGCCCCCGTGTGTTCTCTCCAGCGGCATCGCAGACGACTGTGTGAGGTCTGGCCCGCTGTGCCGGCGTTGCGCCAGCGCCCGTGGTAGATGCGCGTCTCCTCTCCCACATTCAAGATGCCAGTGCCCTGGCACAGAATGGTTGGAAAATCCAGGCCTTTGACGGATGGGGCAGGGGAGTCCTTCCTGGAAATGTAGGTGTGACCCTTCACCACGGCTGGTTCGACTCGGACCTGGCCGTGCTCCGGTCCTACCACCGGCTGGGACTGCGGGTCCTGGCCCTCTGCCATGGGGACTCGCTGGGCTGGGCCAGCTCGGACCGGGAGCTGCCCGCCGCCGCCGGCCTGAACGATTTTGGCCGCGCCGTCGTCCAGGAGTGCAACCGCCTGGGGGTGATCGTAGATGTCTCCCACGCCTCGGAGGAGACCTTCCGGGATACCCTTGCCGTGACCCGAAAGCCGGTTCTGGCCTCTCATGGTGGCTGCTACAGCCTGTCTCCGATCCAGCGCAATCTCACGGATGATGAGCTTCGGTCGCTGGCCCGCAACGGGGGGGTCGTGGGGATCGTTGCCGATCAGGGCATGCTGGACGCGGAGCTTCTGAAAAGCCGCATCGAGGGGGACAGCTTCGACCAGATACTCCAGAGCCACCTTTCCCTTGCCGCCGCGTACAAGGACCGTCCCTTCGACTGGGTCCGGGAGACCCGACGTAGAGCCCTGGAGAGGAGTCGGTCAGACCCGGGGAGTGCCGCTCCGGCTCCGCCGGTGGCGCTTGAGCGGATGCTCGAGCATCTGGACCACGCGGTAAAGGTGGCGGGTATCGATCACGTGGCGATCGGCACCGATTTCGATGGGGGAGGAGAGTTACAGGGCTTCGAAGACGCCTCCCGGTTCCCCCAGGTGACGGAAGCCCTGCTCCGGCGGGGTTACGATGAGGAGGAGATCCGGAAGCTGCTGGGCGAGAACTTCCTGCGCGTCTTTCGGCAAGTGACCGAATGAAGCGTCCTCCCGCATCGTCGACATCGTGACCATGACCACCAGCATCACCGGCGGGCTGGTGCTCAACGGCACCAGCATCTGAATACCCAAGATTTCCGGCCTCTGAAGAACGACGCCAGACGCAACTACAGTTGCCTGAAGAAGCACCCGACTCTTGGGGTAGAGGAACCGTCGAGGCTTCGTTCCCGTCTCTTCAGCGGCCAGTCAGGGTGACGGCGTAGACGACTGCATGGTCGAGATGAATTCGGAGCCGGTAGCGACCCGCCTCCAGATCTGCAATTTCCCTATCCACCCAGCGAACGGGATGGCTGAGATGGTCTCCTACGATGGGGACGGCGTCCTCCTTCGAGTAGCCACGGACGCGGTAACCGCGGTCGTCGAGGAGCTCAACTCTGATGATTCCCTTCCTGGCATCGGCGTTCAGGGTGAGTCCTTGGTACGAGCTCAGTTCCATGGCCTTCAGGGTGATCTGCCCGATCTTCTCCAAGGGCCGAACCCCGGCGAACCGGTCTCGTGGCATCCGAGCCAGGCCGATGCCCGTGGGTCGGTGCTGACGATCCCGGGCCCCTTTCTGGTTCCACCGTCCGCGGTAGCCGCCGTAGTAGAAGTGGATCTCATCGGGCAGGATGACGGGCGTCGCATTACTCCAGATCCGGCCGGCGTCAAAACCTTCTCCAGGACTGGTGGGCAGGAAGGGGTCTCCCTTCCTGAAAGGACGTTCCCAGTCCAGACCATCGCGGCTGAGGGCCAGCTCGATGGGTTGAAGGCCAGTCTGGCGGGCATCCATGACCTGAAGCAACGAGAAGTAGACATCGCTGTAGAAGAACGCCGGCCCGCTGTGGAGCTGGACGCCTCCACTGCCTCCTCCCACGGAGACCCGTTCGACTTCTTTGGCATCGCCATCCCAGCCGTCGAACTCGTCAGGCGCCATTATGAGTTCGGGTCTGGACCAGTTGAGAAAATCCTTGCTCTCAGTTCGAACCACGGCACGCTTCCAGTGCATGGTGCCATCGGGTCCATCCAGCCAGGTCTTGGCGTAGATGGCGAAGGTCTCCCGCTTTGGATCCCAGATGGCATCGGTCACGTCGCTGGTGGAAAGCGGCGGTCCTCCCAGCTCGCCGGTCCGAATTCTCGGATCGCCGGCAAAGGGGGGCTGTATGTAATGACCTTGAGATCCTCTGATAACGGGATTCCCGGAGTACTCGGACCAGTGGATCCCATCTGGAGAGAAGGCGACGCCGGTGCCGGGAATACTCCGGCCATCGATCTTCTTGCCTCTGGTCCAGAAGGCCGCCTTGTAGCGGCGAGCTGGATCGGAACTATGGCGATCGACCAGCACTGACGCCCCGTAGCCCCACTGCATCAGGATGTTGTTGTGCTTGTCGCCCTGGAACTCGACCAAGCCCAGGGCCGGCTTGGTCCAGTGGATCCCGTCCCGGGAGGTGGCATAGCAAAGGTAGCAGCCGGGGCACGCTTGATACCAGAGCTGGTAGTGACCGGTAGCAGGATCCCGGTAGACGCTGCAATAGGCAATGAGGGTTTCCCAAGGCTTGTCTACAGCGACCACGGGATTCTCGGCGGCGCGATCCAGGGGCCTCAGCACTCGTTCTGTTCCCGCACGATAGAGCAGGTCGTGGTCGTCCACCAACAAGATCGTCCGCGTTTCCGGCCCCTGCAGCGCTACGCCGGCTCTCAACAACCCAGGCGCGCACGACAGCAACAGTGCTGCCAGGACTAGAAATCCGATATTGAGGCTGTTCCCGAGATTCTTCTTCGTGAGTGCGACCATGAATTCGTCTGGTCTCCCTGTGATGAGTGCTCAGAATTCTATCACCTTTCTTCCTGACCAAGGACCGTTGTTCGGCGATCTCGACGAAGTATCAGCAGGATATCGATCACGTCCGGGTCTTTCTCAATCGCGGCCTAAACGTCGCTGGTGGAGATCATTCGAACCGAAAGGATCAGAGCTCACATCTCCATAGAGCTCACCCAGCTTGGTCTCGATATCAGCCAGCAGCTCTGTGCTGCCAATCTGCGCCCATGTTTCCCCGCGGAAACCTAGAATGAACCACCGCAAACGGCCGCCATAAGCAGTCAGGCGTCCTACGACATCGCCCGTGCCCGCAAACGCGAGGCCGAGATTACGGTCCCATGCTACCGTCCAGCCGAGACACGACTCTAAGGATTGGACGTCTTCTGGGCCACCCATGCCTGCGCGGAAGAAGAAGGATGGTCTAGTTCAGGCTGGAATCCGGGGCAGATTCCTGGTATCCTGCGGTGTGCTTGAATGCACTTGACTCATGCGCAACAATCCGAGAGAACTCCTACTGAACTTACACCGCGAACATGTAAAGGCTTGGCAACAGCGGAGCCTGGGCAACCTGAGGAGGCTCTACTCGGAGGAGGTTGTGGTCTTCAATACGGTTCCGCCTCCCCGCTTCTCAGACTTCAAGACCTTCGAGAACACTCTGCAGCAGTATTTTTCCCAGATACAGGAATTGTCGCTGTTTACAGAGAACATACAGATTGAAATTGAAACGGATGTCGGTTGGATCACCTCCCAGTACCTCATGACCTACCAGATGAAGGATGAGTACCTGCGGCAAACCGGTCGTTGGACTGAGATCTATCACCGGGTTGATGGAGAGTGGAAGCTAGCCCATCTCCACTCCTCCACGGACCCAGAGGAATAGTAGGGCATTCGCGGATCTAAGGGCCTGCGCAAGAATACCTTGGCAATTTGGCATCTCATCCTCACACCATCTTCGGCCGCTCCTCAATTGCGAAATCCTCAACGTAGACCCGGCTACGCCTACGGTTTCGCTCAATCGTTCAGGGCCAAATCTGGTGCAAATCTGAGCGCCAATTCTACCAAGTTATTCTTGCGCAGACCCTAAGTACCGCATTTCGTACGCTTCTCTGTTCCTCTGTAGGCTCACTATCCGAGGACGCTTTCCTCAGCGATCTGAGACTTGCGACTTGCATTTTGTGACCTCCTGGGGGCGATCGATTCGTATAAGTGACTCATCTGCTCTCCAATCGCTTCCCAGTCGTAGAGTTCCTCGACGGTTTTTCTGCCGGCGCGACCCAGTTCCGCCGCGAAATCTGGTTGACGGAGCAGTGCGGTTGTCCAGTCGCTAAAGTCGGCAGCCTGGTCGGCGACAAGAACGTTCTTTCCATGAACGGCTCGAATGCCTTGACAGGCCAGTGACGTTGCGACCACCGCTTTCCCCACTGACCAGGCCTCCAGGATCTTTCCCCGGATTCCCACGCCGGTGCGGAGGGGGACCACAACCACCTGAGCTTTGCGGTAGTAGTCTCGAATGTCGGGTACGAAGCCAGTAACGGTGATCTGTGGGTGGTCGGCCAGGTCTTGGATTGAGGGCGGCGGGGAAGAGCCAACGATGTAGAGATGGGCGTCGGGCTGACTCTTGAGGACCCTTGGGAGTATTTCCTCGGAAAAGTAAGCCATGGCATCAAGATTGGGATCGTGCCGGAAGGCGCCTACGAAAACGAGGCTGTTTGGTTCGATCTCGGATCCGCCGTAGGAAAAATATGCGGTGTCCACACCCGTGTTTATGACCTCGAGTTGTTTCGCGGGCAGGAACCCGCGAAGATAGTCCCGATCCAGGTCTGTCACACAGATGACGTGATCAACCCTTCGGCAAAGTTCGAGCTCTCGATAGAGGGTTTGCAGCGTGTCATAGAATTTCTTTAGCTTGACAGCCGCGCGTCGTTCCACTTTGATCCGGGTGAAGTGAGCCGCGTAGTTGACCTCGATTTCGGTGAGAAGGCGCTTGGTTTCGGCGGGAACGAGGTCCTCGTACTGGACCATTTGGGCCCATTCGAAATGAACCACGTCGAAATCCTCTTCCGCCAGAATCTCCTCCATCTTCAATCGTAGGTCCAGGCAATTGAACTCCTCGAAGGGCTCGTAAGGAAAGGAAGAGACAGGGGAATAGGCGCGGCGGTAGACGTGCTCCATTCGTTGGCAGTAGGGGGTAATCTGTGAAAAGTGTTCTCGCTCCTTGTCGCTCTCGACGAAAGTGAGAAGCGTAACATCGTGTTTCCGGGAAACCTGACGGATCAATTGGAAGACTCGACCGGCCCCTCCGTGGTAGCCCAGATGGGGAAGATAGGCACTCACCACCAGGATTCTTAGCCTCCCGGCCTGGGCCGGGAAGAGCAGGGCACTTGAACCCGCTTGCTGTAAGTAGGAGAGGGGTCTGGTGGTCCATTCCAGAATCGTCGAATCACTCAAGGCGCGTCGAGTCTCCGTCATTCGGAGATAGAGGATTCGCGGGATTTTTCGAAGTGCTCGAAGGTAGCCTCTGAGGCTCATCTCTCCCGTCAGGTGAATCGGAAAGAGGAGAAAGTGAGACACCAGGGTGCGCCACTGGAAGTTCTTCCATAGATACCAGAGTTTCCGCTCTTCGATGAGTTGTTTGATCTGCCTTTCAGTGTAGACTCGAGCGCTCGTGCCGCGATGCTTGTGCAGGACGGTACTCTCGGCCGCCAGCAGCACCCTCCAGCCCCGTCGCCAGGCACGGTAGCCGATATCCGTGTCCTCGACATAGCAAGGCGAGAAGAGGGTGGAGAAGCCGCCCAGCTCCATGAAACGCTGCCGGTGAAAGGCGGAGGATCCCCCCCCTGGCCAAAGTACCGGAAGGAATCGTCGCGTCGAGTGACAGGGCAACAGGGGTTCGTGGGACAGATGAAGAAATCCCCGTCTGAGCCGGCCTTGGGTATTGCCAGTCTCCTCTCTCCGTTTGCCCTCGGGGAAGACAATCTGGCTGGCGACTGCAAAGACGCGTGCGTCGGAAAAGGGCTCGAGCAGCGGAGCAAGAAAATCCTCTGCCACAATCATGTCGTTGTTGAGAAGAACCACGATCTTGTGGCGAGCCTCCTCGACTCCTCGATTGTTTCCTTCACCGAAGCCGATGTTTTTCTCCAGGGGGACAATTCTGACGCTGGGATGGTGGGTCTTGAGCCATTCCAGGCTGTCATCGGAGCTCCCGTTGTCCACCAGGATGATTTCGTGCTCTGCCCGGCTGAAGGCAACAGCCCGCTCCACTGCCGGGAGACTCTCTTGCAGCAAGTGGCGACCGTTCCAATTCAGTATCACGATGGAACAAAGGGCGTGTTCAAGCGGCTGTTCCCCTGGATCACTTCCTGTGTCGGATCGGAGGAGGAGGGTCCTGAGGGACCGGAGAATCTCAGAGAGGCCCAAGGTCAGGGCAATGATGATCTGCACCGGCAGAAACAGGATCCAGAAGATCAGCCTTGGGATCATCGCTTCAGTCCGGCAGAAAAGACGATCACGCCCAATTCTCTCTCATCCCTCGTATCGGATGATCGGAAGGCGTTGTCGCAGCGTAGGCTCACCCGAAAGATACGGTCCTCGGTCCTTTCGAAGGGAAGCAGGAAGCGGAGCTGAAAGTCCGAATCAGGCTCGATGTAATGCTCGCCGATGCGTCTTTCGTCCAGCAGGATTTCGAGGTGGTTTTCTCGAGGGCTGTAGCCATGAAGATGGAAGTAGGGAGCGGCTTCGCGTGTCTCCAGGTAGCAGACGGCTTCTCTCTTGGTCCAACGCAGGGAGGGACGAGCGTCCTCTCGTACGTACCACCCCGGGCCCAGCTGGTTGGCGAAAGTCCCCTGGTCAAAATCGATGACAGAGGAGAAATCTGCCTGGGAATCGTCCCAGGCCTCACTTTGACCATGGAGCTTCCGATTCTTCAGCTTCAACCGAAGACTCTCGCGTGCTTCTTCACGAGCCAGAATTCCCCAGAATTCAGCGTGCAGATGCCAGCCCAGACCCAGCCTGGCGAGCAGGCTGCGAAGAGGAAAAAGCTTTGTATAATCGTGTTTGTCCAGACCACAGGGAAAGGAGTGCAGAAAGCTCAGGCCGCTCTCGCGCAAGCACCGACGCAGGGTGAGCGGTTTCATCAAGCGAATCTGCGAGAATGAGCCGTGTTCTCGGAGGAACGCCGGATTGCGCCATGAGAGATAGGGATCGCGCAGCGGTGGGGGAAGATACTGGGGGAAGAAAAGGTCTGAGTGCGCCTCGTAAGGATACCACCAGTTTGGCGTGGTCAGGAGGATCATCCCCAGGGGCCGCAGCACCCGGCGCAGCTCGTGGAGAAACTGCAGTTGCCAGGCGGTCCCACCAACCAGATGCTCGATGACGTCGAAGGCGCAGACGTAGTCGAAGCAGCTGTCGCCGAAGGGAAGCTCGACGCCATTGCATTGAACATAAGAAGTCGCGGGAGAGGGAGTAGCGAATTGCAACACGTGGAAGGTGTAGTCACCGCCGATGTATATTGCACCTCGATCAGCGAGGATTTGCGAGAGGCTTCCGATGCCACATCCGATGTCGAGCACGCGCTTGCCGCGGAAATCGAACCAGGTGAGGGGCTCGAATGTCCGAAGGAGATCTCGGGCTCGTTCTGGACTCTTTTCCCAGTAGTCTATCCAGGCCTTTTTTGCCTCGGGGTATTCTGGATCAAAAATCCGTGAAGCGACTTCCTTCAGGGTGGGAGCCTTCATTCGGGCTTGCCATGGAAGCTCTTGTTGCAACGGAAGCTGTTGAAGCGCATCAATAAGTAAAAACTAGACGGGAGATAAAGAAGAAGGGAAAGAATCTCATCTAACTCCGAGCCTTTACACCCGTTAGAATAGGAAAGGTAGGCTAGGGGGTCAAGCCGCTTCGTGGTGCGCTTGCATTGAGAGGTCCCCATGTTCGCACCGAGGGCTGTTGCAGTGGACCTTAGTACCGTATTTATGAAGTGCGGTACTTAGGGTCTGCGCAAGAATAAGTTGGTAGAATTGGCGCTCAGATTTGCACCAGATTTGGCCGCGAACGATTGAGCGAAACCGCAGGCGTAGCCGGGCCTACGTTGAGGATTTCGCGATTGAGGAGCGGCCGAAGATGGTGTGAAGATGAGGTGCCAAAATGCCAAGTTATTCTTGCGCAGACCCTTAGTAGGGAGGATTGATGATGTCTTGGCGTCGCGCCGGGTGTGGAGCCTGCCTCTGGTTTCTGATTCTTTCGGGAACGCAGCTGGGGGCAACCACAGTTCAGACCGTCAACCTGTTTGAGATGGTCAGGTTGGCGGATCGAGTCTTCTGGGGCACCTGCCTGGAGATGAAAACAGAGCTGGATGCGGCTACCGGCTTTCTGGTTACCGCGTATACGTTCACTGTCAAAGAAGGGATCAAAGGAGTAAACGCCGGTGAAACGATAGTTTTTCGGCAGATCAGCCAAGGGCAGAAGGGGTTTGGGATTCCCGGCCTCCCGCAATATCACAAGGGACAAGAGGCCTTGCTCTTTCTCCATGCCGACAGCCGAATCGGGCTGACCAGTCCGGTGGGCCTCTCTCAGGGAGTATTCCAGATCGAGAAGATTCAAGATTACCTGGCGGTGAGCAACAGCCTGGGCAACCGGAATCTAGCCTATAACGTCTCAGCCGAACTGACCGTTAGCTCCGGCCTCACTGACCACGAGCAGGGGGCGCTGGAGAAAGCGAACCCGATTCCACTGTCAAGGTTCGTGTCCCTGATCGAAAAGATCCAGAACTATTGGTCGGGCAGTAGTCATTCGACGCAATGAGAATTTCCCCCGAAGGTGAGTCAGTGCCCTCTCCTGCGTCTTGGTGTGCCAGGGACAGCCGGAGGTGGATCGGTTTACGTAGATGCAGCTGGCTCGGGTCTCTTTTCCCGCTCTCTATTCTTTGGTTTCTGATCCCTCTCCTGATAGGAGGGGGACCCCGCACTCTGCTGCCTGAAGGAAGAGTCTTTCGTTGGAATCCAGCCGAGCCTGTCAGATATCGGATGGATAAAGATTTGTCCGATCCGGAGTGGGCTGGGGTTGCCGATATCGTCCGGCAGTCGTTTTCAAAGTGGGAACAAGTTTCGACGGCTTCATTGAGAATTGAGAATCCTGCTCCTGGCTTTCTCGATGAAGATGTAACGGCATCGAACTTCGGCAGCGTCACGAATCTGCCGCGCCCAGAGAACCCTATTGTTTTCGACGCGGATGGGACCATCATCGATAGCCTGCTGGGCGCAGGGGCCAGTGATACGGTGCTGGGTTTTGCCGGTATCAGATCGTCCGACCCACAGACGTTGAGCTATCTCTATGGGTTTGCGCTTCTGAATGGGCTTCAGACCGGGCAAGCGGCGCGTTTTGCGAGCGTCACACTACACGAAATCGGTCACCTGTTGGGATTGGACCATACCCAGGCGGGTGGGGCGATGGCCGGGGGCATCCTTGCCGATAACAGGCTCGTTCCGGTGATGTATCCGTTCGCCCAGCTGTTTGGTCCCGATGCTCCACTGCGCGACGATGTCGCCTGGTTTTCCTGGCTCTATCCGGAAGAAGATTTCGGTGCCACGACCGGCGCCATCAAAGGCACGATCTCTCGCCCGACAGGGACGCCGCTAGAGGGCGCGAACGTCGTTGCCGTTCAGGTTTCCCCGGGAGGCGGGGAATCGCTTGTCGAGTCTTCCGAGGAGATGGTATCTGTGGTCTCCGATTTCCTGATCAACGGCGACGGAAGCTATGAACTGCCCGGACTGACGCCAGGTCAGTACGTTGTCTTCATAGAACCCCTGGAGCCGGCTTTTGTGGGCGGTAGCTCGGTCGGTCCTTTCGACACTCGCGTTACCAATTTTCCAAAGGACTATTACAACGGGGAGGGAGAGTCCGGTTTTCTCGAGGATGATCCTACCCTGATGGTTGCCATGGGTGTCGGGGCAGGAGAGACCGTCACAGGGATCGACCTGATCCTCAACGAGCCCGTTAACCAACTCGAGCTGCTGGAGGACGATGGCGAGATGCTCTTTGTCTTCCCGGAAGGGTTCTCGTTTCCCTTCTGGGGTAAGAGCTATACAGAAGTGGTTGTGAACAGCGATGGGAACCTCACCTTCTCAGCTGGCGACGGCCAGCCTGGGCTCGCCAGAAGCGAAGGCCGATTTCTTTCCGGTCCCCCCCGAATCGCACCCCTGTTTACCGACCTGAACCCGGAGCAGGGAGGACAGATCGAGGCCTCTTTCGGAACGGGAAGTGTCAGGCTGACCTGGGAGTCCGTTCCTGAATACTCAAGCTCAGAAGAACGTCCCGGAAACCGCTTTTCGGTCACGCTGTTTTCGAATGGAGATGTTCTGTTCGAATACGAGGCCGTCGACTTGATCGCCGACCCCGATGGGGTGCAGGCCATCGTCGGGATTACGCCGGGGCAGGAAGGGCCCAGCGACGTGAGCGATCTTTCTTCGGGCTCATCTGCCGTCGTTTTTGGGGGTGAGGGAGTCTACGAAGTGTTTACTGACGACACCTTCGACCTGCAAGGAAAGCCCCTCCTCTTTCAGGCCTCGAGTCAGGAGCTGCTCTTTCCGCTGTATCGCGCCGATCACGAACGGTTCTCCGGTTATGCCGTCGCCAACCTCTCGCCCTCGGACGGGGTCGTCCTGGTGGAGGGCTTCTCTCCGGCTGGGGAACCTCTGCTCTTTCCAGGGAATCCTCACATTGAGGCGGTGGGTCGGAATCAGCAGTTGGCAAAACTGGGAAGCGAGTTTTTCGGAGTCTCCTCTTCCGCCCGCCAGGAAGGGTGGATTCGGATGCGATCTTCCACGCCTGAACTCACCAGTTTCTTCCAGTTTGGAAACGGGCTTTCAGGTCCTCTGACGAAGCTGGATGGCTCTATTGCGTGGAGGGAGCAATCGAAACTCTTCTATTTCACTCGAGTTTACGCGGGTCCCGATAGTTTTCCAGCTGTGGAAGACGCGCAAGACGCCCAAACCTTCCTGAGCATTGCCAATCCCAATGAAGAGGGGATTACCCTGACGCTGACTTTTTTCGATCCGACGGGGCAGCCCGTGGGTGACTCGCTGACGCGACAGCTACCTCCAAACGGTCTCCTGTTTGATTCCGTGGCCACGCTGTTCGGCCTGCAGCTTCCAGTCTCTGACGGTTCGGTCATGGTGGAGGTTGTGTCGGGACCGGGAGCGATTGGATTCGAATTGATCGAGTTGTCAGACACGATCCTCGGCCTCAACGCCACGATGAAAGCCGATGCGACACGTCTCTATTCGGCCCAGCTGGCCAACGGTCGCGACCTGAGCTCCGGGACCACTTTTTTTACGAGTGTGGAGCTTCTCAATATCTCGGACCAGCCTCGGACAGCCACCGTGATTGCGTATCGAGAGGACGGTGTGATCGTTGGGATCGCTGGTCCGCTGACGCTGGCTCCTCGTCAGGCATTTCAAAGAGATGCCAACCAGCTTTTCCCTCTGGGTCCCAGCGTGGGAAGTTTGACGGTTGGATCGATCGAGGTTCAGCTTGACGGACCGGGTATCCTGGGTGATGTGGTTTTTGGGGATCCGAAGAGGATCAACTTCGCGGCGGCCCTGCCGTTGCAGCAGGCACTCTATACCAAAGCCGTCTTCAGTCAGGTCGCGAACGGGGCGGTCGACCCACTGGACCTGGCTAGTGACATGTTCTCTGGAATTGCAGTCTTCAATCCCAACGACGGGCCAGTGCAAGTCGTGCTTCGAGTCTTCAACTCAGAAGGCCTTGGAAGAGGTGAAACGGAGTTTGTCTTGGCGAAGCATGGGCGGCTGTCAGATATCCTTGAAACTCTGATTCCTGAGAGCGCCGGCCTCAACGGCGGGTACATCATTCTGGACGCCTCTGAGGGTGTGGTTGCGCAAGAACTCTTCGGCAATCATGGGATGGATTTCCTCTCGGCAGTGCCTCCCGTGGTTCAAGAATAGCAGCCCCTCTGATCAGACGGCCTCCCTCCCTGGTCCTGCTCCTCGCTCCCCGTTCCCGGCGGCACCTGTCAGATCGCTTTGGTAGATTGGGTGAGCCTCAATGCGGCTAGCCCAGGCTTGTTCAAGGGCCGCTGTAGTGAGGTGATACAGGCGCCGTCCTGGCAAGGCTTGGAACCGATATGGCTCGTAGCGAGCCTTCCGAGTGCTGCTGATACGGTTCCCAGTAAACCGGCTATAGAAATGCGGGCTAGTGGCCAGACTGCGGTTCCATCCATGCCTTTCGCTCACGAAAGTGAAGCGGAGCTTGCGCGCTTCCTGGATTTCTATCGAGTGGAATGGCGTTACGAGCCTGTGTCCTTTGCTCTGGAACGCAGGTCCGATGGTCGTGTGCTCGAAAGCTTCACCCCCGATTTCTATCTTCCCGAGTTCGAACTGTATGTCGAACTGACCACCATGAAGCAGAGTCTGGTCACCAAGAAGAATGGCAAGATTCGCAAGATGCGCATTCTCTACCCCGAGATCAAGGTCAAGATTCTCTACGGGCGAGACTACCGGAAGCTTCTCTTCAAGTTCGGAGTCATACTGTGAGTCTCCTGGCGTCCAACTATCGCAAGACGGGGGCGGATTGCGTTGGCAGTGAAGTTATCTACGATGAGAGGACTATTCGCGCCCGGGTGGCACAACTGGGGCTCGACATCAGTGCCGACTATGCGGGCAGGGAACTCCTGGTTGTTGGGATCTTGAAGGGGGCTTTGGTTTTCACCTGTGACCTTGTACGGGAGTTGCAGATCCCGTTGCATCTTGATTTCATCGCGACCAGTCGATACAGCGCCCAGCGCCGAACAGGGAAGGTGCGGATCGTGAAGGACCTGAAGGAAGACATTGCCGGTAGACACGTCCTGCTGGTAGAGGACATTGTTGACACCGGCCTGACCGCAAACTACCTGTACCGCTTCTTGTCAGGGAGAAAACCGGCGTCGCTTGGGTTGTGTACACTGCTGGATCGACCGGATCTGCGTCTCGCAGAGATCCCTATCAATTATGTCGGTTTTCAGGTAAGCCGTGAGTTCCTGATCGGATACGGACTGGACTACCGAGATCGATATCGAGACTTGCCATTCATCGCCTCGATGAACCTGACCTCAGCCTGGGTAGAATGATCTCCGGCCTCGTTCCGCCGCTGGCGGAAGGGAAACCGTGACCTGGATACGCTATTGGGGTCTGGTCGTCCTGGTCACCTTCGGTTTCGCCCTGTTCTATGCCTTGGCATTCGCCCTCGTTCTGGGCTTGCGTGAGAACTTCATGCGGCATTGGCAAAGGGCGGATCTTCAATGGACGGGACCTGGACGGAGAAATTCCAGACGCGGGCTGCGGCTGTCCTGGCTACTGCTGCTTTCCTTCATGACTGCCTGGGCAGCGGTGGAATGGGTGGCCGGATTCCAGCCTTCGGGATAAACGGGGCAGTGCATCGGTTACTTCCTGACAGACCCTTAATCACCAGGAATCACCGTCTTCCCAGCGCTCGAGCTCACGGCGCTCTCTCTTGCTGGGACGCCCGCTTCCTTTCTCGCGGCCTACGGAAGCTTCTTTCATTGCCCTGCCGATCGGATCTCTAGGCTGCGCTGGAGTCAGATCTTCATAGAGTTTCTGCGCTTCGATCTTGGGGAGTGGTTTGTCGTGGAGCTCCTTTACTCGCAGAATCCGTATCCCACGGCGACTGCGCACTTCGATTTGATCTTCGGGACTGAGAGCCCGGTGAGCTTTGGCGACTTGTCCGTTCACCTGCACGCGTCCCAGGGAGCAGGCACGGGTAGCCTGGGTCCGGGTCTTGAAGATCCGGGCTGAAAAGAGCCATTTGTCCAGACGAAGCTTCACTTCGGCAACCTGCCTGTCATTCCTTCTCTTTTTTACCACAAGCCGACGGAGTGCCGGCCCCAGCGTCGCCGGCTGGCTGGAAAGCGGAGGTAGTTTGTGGTAGAAAACCTTTGGAATATAAAAAGATACGCCCGATTAGGTAGTGTTTTCCAAGAAATTCAGGGTGATTGGGGCGGTATGGCAAAAGCTGCGACAAAGTTTGCACGTGTGCAACGAGTGGAAGCGGATCAATGGGGCTCCCAGAAGGATTTTCTGGCCGTAGAAGAGCCGCTTGAGATCCGACTCAAATTCCAAAGCCAGGGCCGAATGGTCGAGCAGAGCCTCTCAATCACCATGCGCACGCCGGGTAACGACACCGAGTTGGCAGCGGGTTTTCTGCTAACCGAAGGCATCGTCGAGGGCCAGGAAGATTTTGCCGGCATACGGCCCGCAAAGAAGCTTCGCGCAAGTCACGACAGCTGTAACACCCTGGTCGTCGAATTGAAGTCCAACGTGAAGTTTGATCCTGTGAAGCTCACTCGACATTTCTATAGCACCTCCAGTTGTGGGGTGTGTGGGAAGGCCTCCCTGGAAGCTCTTCGAGTGCAGAAGTGTCCCGTGATTCCCAAAGACCTTCCCCTGGTCGGAGACGATGTTATTCGGCTCCTGGCTCGAAAGTTGAGACAGAAACAGTCCGTGTTCGATAAGACCGGAGGCCTGCATGCTGCCGGCCTCTTCGACGCGGAAGGAGAGCTGATTGGCCTGCACGAGGACGTAGGGCGTCACAATGCGGTGGACAAACTGATAGGTGAGCAGCTTCTGGCCCGGAAAGTTCCCTTGAACGAGTACTTGATGATGGTCAGCGGCCGGTCCAGCTTTGAGATCATGCAGAAGGCGATGATGGCAGGAATCCCGATGGTAGCTGCCGTCAGCGCCCCCTCGAGTCTCGCCGTTGATTTGGCTCGCCAGTACGGGATGACGCTCATGGGCTTTGTTCGGGATGACCGGTTCAATATCTACACGGGTGCCCACCGTGTTCAACTCAGCCAGACCGTATCTCTCTCCTGAAGCGGCGGGGCATTCGCGAACAGTAGACCGCCTGAGTGTCTCGAGTGCCGAGCTCATTGCGCTGGCTGGAGAGGAAGAGGGATGGTTGGGGAATCGGATCGGAAGAGGTCGAGCTCGAAACTAAAGCTTTTGCTGAAGCCTCTATTGGTCAGCGTCGTGGTGCTGGCCTTGTTACTTCTGCTCCGGTACTACGATATCCAACAGATCCTGAAAGACCTACTCGAAGCAATTTCCTCGTTGGGGGCGTGGGCCCCGGTTGCATTCATCACTGTTTATATCGCTGCCACCGTGCTCCTGCTACCTGGATTCATCCTGACCCTGGGGGCGGGGTTCCTTTTCGGGGTAGTATGGGGTTCGATCCTCGTCTCCATCTCATCAATCCTGGGGGCGACTTGCTCCTTTCTCATCGGGCGTTATGTGGCTCGAGACTGGGTGGCGAAGAAGATGCAGAGCCACGAGAAGTTCCAGCCGGTCGATGAGGCGGTTGCCCGTGAAGGCTGGAAGATAGTCGGTTTGACCCGTCTTTCTCCCATCTTTCCGTTCAACCTCCTGAACTATGCGTTTGGCATTACCCAAGTCTCGGTACGGGACTATTTTCTCGCTTCCTGGGTCGGCATGCTCCCGGGTACGGTCATGTATGTCTACATCGGCTCTCTGGCGGGTGACCTGGCCGCACTGGGTAGCGATGGCAGATCCCGCACTCCTGCCGAGTGGGCCCTGTATCTGGTGGGCCTTCTGGCCACGGTGGCGGTCACTGTCTATGTGACCCGCCTGGGCACGAAAAGCACTAGAGAAGAGAGTTTCCTCCTAACGGGAGAGCTGCCTGTCGTTGAGCGCTCGCATCGAAGTTCTACCCAGGGATCTGCGTATCCAGCTTCGGTCAGGCTAACGGTCATCTGAGCCCTCTGACGCAAAGGAAGTGTTCTGAATCTACGACAGTGGTGTGAGCTACACTGGAGGCTTCTAGGCCTTTGGAAACCCGAGTGAAGATCGACGGAAGGCGAGGAGGGGGAATGTTCTGGGAATTTTCTAAGAGATTTCTGTTGGTTGCTTCGGTCATCTTCCATTCGGGAGGCGCGTTTGCTGCTTCTGTGGCTCCGGATCAGACAAACGAGACACGGCGGGCGGAGGATTATCGAAGGCTACCGCTGGCCTTCGAAGCCAATCGAGGTCAGAGCGACAGCCAGGCCAGATTCCTCGCTCGTGGTAGCGGTTATGCTCTGCTTCTGGCCCCGTCGAAGATCATTTTGGTGATGAACCGGTCCCGTCAGGCCGATCCCTCGGACCCGACCGCAGCAAACAAGCCCCCCAACCCTACGGTATTGGAGTTGCTGTTGGTGGGAGCCAATAAGGATACGCAACTGCAGGGCTTGGAGCCGCTGCCCGGCAGAAGCCACTACCTTACCGGGAATCGACCTGAGGAATGGCGGACCGGCGTACCTCATTTCGCCCGAGTCAAGTATCGGGGTGTCTACCCTGGCGTCGATCTTGTCGCCTACGGGAACCAAGCTAGCTTCGAATACGATTTTATTATCAGTCCAGAGGTTGACCCTAGCATCATTGAGCTGAGGTTCGAAGGGGCCGAGAAGATTGCACTTTCGGAGCAAGGAGATCTTCTACTTCAGTTGGCGGATGGGCTCGTGCAGCAGAATCGGCCGACGCTCTATCAGCAGACGCAAAGTGGGACCGAGCCGGTCACCGGGAGTTGGGTCCTCCGTGGACCTGGCAGAGTAGGTTTTGAAGTGGGTGAGTACGATCGCAGCAGACCTCTGACGATCGACCCGGTATTGAGATACGCTTCCTTTTTAGGCGGAGGATTGGACGATTCAGGTATTGCGGTCGCGCTGGACAGCTCGCGCAACAGCTACTACATGGGCGTGACCTCCTCGTTGGATTTTCCCGTTCTGGGCGGCGTCAAAGATACGGTTCAGCCAGAGGATATCTTTGTTACCAAGGTGAGCAGCGATGGCAAATCTCTGCTCTACTCCACCTATCTGGGAGGGACCGGGACGGACACCGTCTCCGAGATAGGGGGTCTTGCGGTCGACGACCTGGGGAGTGCCTACCTCTGTGGCATCACCAGCTCAAGCGATTTTCCGGCTGTGAATCCGATCGACGTCTTCAACCAAGGTGGAACCGATGCCTTCATCGTGAAACTGACTCCGGCGGGCGATGCCCTTGAATTTTCGGGCTATCTGGGGGGGGCTCGAGTTGACCGGGCTCGACGTATTGCCCTGGGACCCGATGGCATGGCTTGTGTAGTGGGAGAGACCAATTCACCTGATTTCCCGACCGTTGCTGCACTGCAAGGGGCGATGGCGGGGGACACTGATGCCTTCATAACCTGCCTCAACGCGGCCGGCGACATTGTTTTCTCAACCTAGAGGTACGGGCTACGACGGGGCCTATGGAGTAGATATCGACGCGATGGGTGATGTCTACCTGGTGGGCGAGACGGTCTCGCTCGATTTCCCAACAATGATTCCGCTGCAAGCCGCGAATGCAGGTGGGCGTGACCTGTTTGTTACCAAGCTGGATGACACTGGCACACCTTTGATCTATTCGACTTACCTGGGCGGAACAGGAGACGACTTCGGAAGAGCAATCGATGTGACGCCTTCGAAGCAGTTCTATGTGGTTGGGTCCACGGACTCCACCGATTTTCCCATGGTGGCAGCCTTTCAGCCTGCTCTGTCGGGTAATCAAGACGCGATTGTAGCGAGCTTTGCTCCTAGTGGTTCTATCCTCCTCTATTCTACATACCTCGGTGGAAGCGACGACGACAGCGGACTTGGAATCGCAGTAGATGGTTCCGGAGAGGCCCATGTCGTCGGGGGTACTTTCTCAGACAATTTTCCGACAAAGGATCCCATCCAGGCAGAGTTGGGCGGCTTATCAGATGCTTTCTTGACCGAGGTGGGCGCTTTGGGTGTGGAGTTAGTCCACTCAACTTATCTGGGTGGAAGCGCCTTCGACATGGCGCGCGGGGTGGCGGTTGATTCTCTAGACAACGTCTACATCACCGGGTTTACCGGTTCTGTAGACCTCCCAATATCGAACGCTCTGCAGCCCACGATAGGTGGTCGATTGGATGCCTTCTTCGCCAGGATTTCAAACATCTTCAACTTCTTCTTTGCCCAGTTTGGAGACGGCGACGGTGTCTCCTCGACGCTGATTTTCTCCAACTCGTCGTCTACCGAACCCGCTGAAGGGACAGCCAGGATTTACGACCCTGAGGGGAATCCGCTTGCGGTTGATATCAACGGAGAGGTACAGGAGGGGAGTTTTTCCTTCAACATACCTCCTCTGGGCACCGCCTTTTTTGCAACCGATGGAATTGGTGATCTGATGGTGGGTTCGGCCGAGGTGACGACGACGACTCGGGTGGGAGCCACAATCCTGTTTGCCGGTAGCTTCGGGGTAGCCGGCGTGGGAGCCGTTCAGCCTTTGACCAGGTTCGTGCTGCCCCTTGACCTGGACAGTGCGAATGACCTGAACACCGGAGTGGGGCTTTCCAACCCGCAGTCGACCGCGACCGATGCAACTTTGACTTTGCTCACCACTGCTGGCACGCCGGTCCCCAATGGCGGTGCCATGATGACGTTGCCGGCGAAGGGACAGATCGCCCGTTTTCCGAACGAAATCTATGCCGACCGGGGCATCGACCTGTCCAGTTTTAAAGGCGGTTTGATGGTCGAGGCAGACGCGCCGATCAACGGCATGGCCATCCGTTCTGAGCCGGGGCATTTCGCCGTCTTGCCCGTGACCGCCGTCGATTGATTTGATCGCTGCTTGGTTGGGACTGCGAGGATCCTGGATCAGTCTAGTCTTTTGATGATCTCCTCGGTCATTTCTGTGGTGGTAGCCGATCCTCCCAGGTCAGGCGTGAGGACCCTTCCTTCGGTTGTGACCACAAACAAAGCTCGTTCGATTCTGTCCGCGGCTGGGTTCAAGTCCAGGTGGCGCAGCATCATGACGGCTGACAGAATCGCCGCAATTGGATTTGCGAGGTTCTTTCCGGCGATATCGGGTGCGCTTCCATGTACGGATTCGAAGACGGCACAGCGCTTTCCGAGGTTGGCTCCGGGAACCAGACCCAACCCGCCCACGAGTCCAGCACAGAGGTCGGAGATGATGTCCCCGTACATATTGGTCAACAGGAGCAGGCTTAATCTCTCCGGTCTCAGGGTGAGCTGCATCGCCAGATTGTCGACGATGATTTCCTCGTATTCAATCTCTGGAAACCGTTTGGCGACCCCGCGGCAGGTCGCCAGAAAGAGTCCGTCGCTGACCTTCATGATGTTGGCCTTGTGACCGGCTGAGACTTTGTTTCTCCCCTCCCTCTGGGCGTACTCGAACGCAAACTGCGCAATTCGCTTGGAGGCGCGCGCGGTGATCACCTTGAGACTTTGCGTGACCCCGGGAGCCACGGTATGTTCGATGCCGGAGTAAAGGTCTTCCGTATTTTCCCGGATGACGACCAGGTCTACCTGGGAGAAGGGGGAAGCAATGCCAGGAACGTTCTTGACCGGCCGGACATTGGCGTAGAGATCCATCCCTCGGCGAAGTCCAACGTTCACGCTCGGGAGCCCTTCGGCGACGGCGGTAGTGAGGGGGCCCTTCAGGGCAACTTTATTCTTCTTGATTGAGGTAATCACCTGAGTTGGCAAGGGCTTGCCATATTTCTCAAGCGCTTCAATGCCCGCCGTCCTCAGCTCCCAGTCGATCGTCACTCCAGCGCCTTCTATAACGTGCGCGGCGGCGCCGATGACCTCGGGTCCGATTCCATCGCCGTAGATCAGAGTGACTTTCTTTGACACGCTTTGATTCTAACAAACTGGCAGGCCTGCCAGTTGCATTGCTCCGCCTGACGGATCCGCCGGATCATCCAGGGGAAACCTGGAGCTAGGGGAGATCGCGCTGTTGTTTGCTCTCTCCTCAGAACTGGGTTTGATGGTGCTATCAGTCAGCCCCGCGTAGGCTGTGTTTTGCTCTTATATCAATAGACGTCGTTAGACGTCGTTCCTCAGCGACCTGCGACTTGCGACTTGTGACCTGCGACCCTTTTTTCAAAAGGCTCGACCCGGACCGGACATACCTTCAGTTCCGCGGTCTCTGTAACGGGATCGTAGCCTGACCCTGTCAGGACGTTGATGGGGACGTCGTTGAAACTGAAGCTGGAAAAAACAGTGCCTCGAGGCGACTTGCGTGTCGATCTGATCTTGATTCGAACTGAGCCCCGGCGGCTCGACAGTTGACACCAGTCCCCATCCTGGAGCCGCCACTCGACCAGATCATCCGGATGGACCTCCAGGGACTCCTCGGCCAGCAGATAGTCGATGCCTTGAGCCCGCCCTGTCTGGGTACGGGTATGGTAGGCCTGCAGACGCCGGCCGGTGGTCAGCCAGACCGGGAAATCGGCGTCAATGGTTTCCGCAGGATCGCGATAGTTCAAGACCGAAAACAATCCTCGCCCGTTGAGGAACTCGTCCCGATGCAGGATGGGCGTACCGGGATGTCCTTTGTAGGGCACCGGCCATTGGTATTTGCCGGTTGCGATAAGATCCCAATCCAAACCGGCGTAGATCGGGGAGACGCTGCAGAGCTCGTTGAAGACTTCGCTGGCACTGTCGTACTCAAACCCCTTGAAGCCCATGCGCTGGGCGAGCCGGCTGATCACCCACCAATCGGGTTCGGCTGCGCCCTGAGGGGAAACGGCTGCGCGAACTCGCTGGACCCGTCGCTCGGTGTTGGCAAAGGAGCCGTCGGTTTCACCCCAGGAGGTTGCGGGCAGTACCACATCGGCCAGTTCCGCCGTCTCAGTCAGGAAGATATCGATCACCACCAGGTGGTCCAGGCTCCTCAAGGCGTGCTCGCAATGGGTTCGGTCCGGATCGGAGACCAGCGAGTTTTCGCCGTCGATCAGCATGGCCCGGATCTGGTCTCCGGCCGTCTCCAGTGCCCTGACCTTGGTAATACCTTTTTCCAGATCGATCTCCCGTCCGTAGAGCTTGGCGAACTTCTCCTGGTGGGCGGGCTCGGTTACCGCCTGAAATCCTGGGTAGTTGTTGGGCAGCGCGCCAGCGTCGCCGGCTCCCTGAATATTGTTCTGGCCCCGCATGGGGTTGATTCCAGTGCCTTCCCGACCCAGGTTCCCGGTCATCAGAGCCAGGTTACAGAGGCTCTTGACGTTGTCGACTCCGCAGATGTGCTCGGTAATGCCGAGTGTGTAGTAGATAGCCCCTCGGTCCGCCTTTCCATAGAGCAAGGCGGCTGCTTCGATATCTTCCTCGGGTAGTCCAGTGATCGTCGTCGCCCACGAAGGTGGAAAATCCTTCACGTGCTCCAGAAACTCGGCGCCACCGCTGGTACGATCTTCGACGAACTCACGATCGACCAGCCCTTCGCGGCCGATGACATGGGCCATGGCTAGCAGGAGCGCGACGTCGGATCCTACCCGCAAAGGGAGGTACACGTGCGCCAGCTCGGCCAGCTGGATCCTTCGGGGATCGGCGACAATCATCTTTGCCCCCCGATCCAGTGCCCTTTTCAGTCGGGTGGCGGCGACCGGGTGGCACTCGGTCATGTTGGTGCCGATGCAGAAGATTACATCCGGCTTTTCCATATCGGCCAGGGGGTTCGACATGGCGCCGCGACCGATGGTGGCTGCCAGACCGGCAACCGTGGGGGCGTGTCAAGCACGGCTGCAGTTATCGATATAGTTGCTGCCGTATCCCACCCGAATAAACTTTTGCATCATGTAGTTGGCTTCGCTGGGTGTACGCCCGGAGGCGATGCCGTAGATGCTGTGTCGCCCGTGTTCAGCCTCCGCCTGCTGAAAGCCCTGAGCGGCTCGGTCCAAGGCCGTGTCCCAGTCGGCTGGGTGGAGTTGCCCATCTGCGCCTCGTATGAGCGGGGTACGCAGGCGATCGGGGTGTTGGACGAAATCGTAGGCGAACTGTCCTTTGACGCACAGGGCCCCTTCATTGGCCGGTCCGTCCATGGCTGGCTGGATGCCGATAAGGCGATCATCCTTGCTCAGAAGATCAACCGAACAGCCAACCCCGCAGTAGGGGCAGATCGAACGAGTTTTCTCAATACCCAATGCAGCTAGCGTCATGGTGCTGATTCCTTTTCACGAGGGGGGCTCTCTTCCAAGAAAGCCTGCGCCTTGCGATCGGCAAGAGCACCGGTGGGGCAGGTCTGAACACACTGCCCGCAAAAGGTGCAAGCCGAGTCTCTCAGGGTTCCGTTGAATTCAGTCGTAATTCGGGTCTGGAAGCCACGGTTCATGATGCTGATGGCGTAGTCGCCCTCCCGCTCAGCGCACACCCGGACGCAGCGATTGCAGGAAATACAGAGGTCGTAGTCTCGCAGGATGAACGGGTTGTCGTCCTCCAGGAAGCTCGCGCCTGACTGTTCCCCCGAGAAGCGTCCGGTTCGTGCCTCGTACCGTTCTACCAGTTGATGCAGTTCTTGGGAGGCATAGCCGCGCAGGGGATGGACCTCGAGCTCCCGGTTCTCGGACACCACCATTTCCAGCAGGATCTTTCGCAGAGCCTCCACCGTCTCGGTCTTCGTTTGTACCACCATGCCCTTGGTTGCCTGGGTGGTACAGGAAGCTAACGGGTTGCGGATACCTTCCACCTCGACCACACAGAGACGGCAGCTCCCGAAAGCCTTCAAACGAGGATCGTAGCAGAGAGTTGGGATCTCTCGACCACTGCGAGAGGCAATCTCGTAGAGGGTTTCTCCCTCGGCGAAAGAGACCTTCTCGCCGTCCAGCTCGATCGTGGGCAGAGGGCTGCCGGCATCGTTGCTCATACGGATGTTCCCCAGCCGGTTGTTCCCCACCCGGTTTTTCCTCTCTGCTCCACGTGTTCTATGACCTGCTCCGGAAAGTACTTCATCAGGCTCTCGGTGATCAGAGGTGCCGCCATCCCCAGGCCGCAAGCGCTGATGGATTTCATGGTGCGGCCCAGGTCCGAGACTTCGCTCATCCAGGCGCTCGGGTCCCCTGGTCCGTGAGATCCCCCGAGTCGCTCGGTCAGACGCTGGGTTCCAATTCGGCAGGGAAAGCATTTACCACAGGATTCCTCTGCGAAGAACTCCATGGCCTGGTGTGCCACCTCGACCATGTTGCGGGTGTCGTCAAATACCATGATACCGCCGGCTCCCAGGAAGGAGCCCCTGTTGCGAATCCCTGGCTCGTCCAAAGTGACGTCCAGGTCACCCCCTGCGAGGAAACCGCCTGAGAGTCCTGCCATGGTGACCGCCTGGATAGAGCGACCGGGAGGCGGCCCTCCGGCCCAGTCATGGAGCAGGGTGTTCAAGGGCAGGCCAAGGGGAACCTCATAGTTGCCCGGCTCTTGAATGTCACCCGAGAGGCTGATGACCTTGGTGCCAGTCTGCCCGTTCTGGCCCAGGCCTTGGTACCATTCGGCTCCCCGGCGCAGAATCTGGGGCACGGAGACCAGGGTTTCGACGTTGTTCACAGCCGTAGGAAGGTCTTCGAAGCCATGGGTTACAGGATAGGGCGGACGATTGCGCGGATAGGGATGCTTTCCTTCGAGGCTGTTCAGCAGCGATGTTTCCTCACCACAGATGTAGGCCCCGGCACCACGGCGCAAATAGATGTGGAACGAGAAGCCACTCCCTTGGATGTTCTCTCCCAACAGGTTGGCTTCCTGTGCCTCGACCAGGGCCCTCGAGAGCGTCCGGGCGGTCTCGGGGTATTCGTAGCGCAGATAGATAAAGCCGCGGCTGGCGCCGGTGGCATAGCCGGCAATCAGCATGCCCTCGATCACGGCGTGCGGATCGTAGTCCATGATGGCCCGGTCTTTGAAGCAGCCAGGCTCACCTTCGTCGGCGTTGCAGACGATGGTTTTCGGCGTGCCTTGTGCATCCGATACCGCCTGCCATTTGCGACCAGTCGGAAAGCCGGCGCCTCCGCGTCCAGCCAGTCCACTCTCGTGGATCTGGTCGAGCACCTGCGAGGGAGTCCCTTCGTTCAAGGCCTGAACCAGACCTTCGTAACCTCCAGTGTCGCGATACCCTGCCAGGATCTGTCGATTGGGCTCGCGGATAGCCGCGAAAACACACTCCTCCAGGCCTCCCGGGTTGGCCACTGGCATCGGGGTCGGCTGCTGACGCAGGGCATCGCCTGTGAGGCCTACCAAAACCTGATCCCCCTGGATGACCGGGATTGGATGGTCGCAGAGTCCGGCGCAGGGCATCGGGGTCGCTCCCTCTAAGCTTTGAAGGAGTTGGTCGGCGCCGTGGTATTTACAGATGGGACCGGTGCAGACCCGAGGAAGTTTCTGGCCAGGCGAGGTGCGTGAGAAGTGGTGGTAGAAGGTAATAGTACCCCAGAGGTCGGCCAGCGGAATCTTGAGTCCTCTTGAAACGGCCTTTATTGTCTCGGAAGAAAGATAGCCGTCCCGATCGTGGAAGGCGTGCAGTAGTGGAAGTAACGGAGCTGGCTCATCCAACCAATGCTCGACGAGCTCCTCGTCGCTGGGGTTGACCATCGCCAGAATGTTAACACGGAATCGGGTCCTCGGAGCGGATCGGGAGCTCAACACGCGAGGACTTCCAGGACTCGGAAGCTAGCTTCTTCCTCCGTACCAATCGCGGTGGCCGGGACTGCTTGACAAACGTGTCGTGCCCTCTAGAATGAATCTGCAGTCCGTCGCCTCGTCAGGCGACTATTTCTAGCCACCGGAGTAGAGCAACGCAGTGACCGAATTGTCGTCATCTATTTCCAGACGCGGCTTCCTCAAATCGGGCGCGGCTCTCACGGTTACGGGCTTTGGTTTCGACCTCGCGCGGGCTTCCGCACAGGTCAGGGAGCTGAAGATATCCCGAACCACGCAGACTCACAGTGTCTGTCCCTACTGTGCGGTGGGCTGCAGCGTGGTCATCCACACGCTGGGGGATAAGTCCAAGAACGTGGAGCCGACGGTGGTTCACGTCGAAGGTGATCCCGACAGTCCCATCAATCGCGGCACCCTCTGCCCCAAGGGAATCTCGCTGAAGCAGTTCATCGTGAATGACCGGCGTCTCACCCGGCCTCTCTACCGGGCCCCCGGTGCCAAGGAATGGAAGACCATCTCCTGGGAGGAAGCGGTTGATCGGATGGCTCGCCTCATCAAGGACACCCGGGACAAGGGCTTCGAGGCACAGGACCCTGAGGGAAGGACCGTCAATAGGCTCCCCAATCTGGCCCTGATCGGCGGTTGCACCGATACCAACGAAATCAACTATCTGCTGGGCAAACTCCGCTTCGGTCTCGGAATTCAGGCTTACGAAAACCAGGCCCGACTTTGACACGGTCCCACGGTGGCCAGTCTGGCCGCCACCTTTGGTCGCGGAGCCATGACCAACGGCTGGACCGACGTTGCCAACTGCGACGTGGTTCTGGTCATGGGTGGGAATCCAGCTGAGAACCATCCGGTGGGCTTTCGCTTCGCCATCGAGGCCAAGAAGAAGCGGAAGGCCAAGCTGGTCTGCATCGATCCGCGCTTCAACCGAACTGCAGCCGTTTCGGACTATTACGCCCAAATCCGCGCCGGAAGCGATATTGCCTTTCTGGGCGGCCTGATCCGGTATTCGCTGGAGCACGGTCTGTACCATGAGGACTATGTGCGCTTGCACACGAATGCGCCCTTCCTGGTCCACGAGGACTTCGACTTTGCCGATGGACTCTTCAGTGGCTGGGATGCCCAGGAGGAGAGTTACGACAAGTCGACCTGGCAGTACCAGCTGGACTCCCGGGGATATGCAAAGACGGATCCCAAGTTGGTGCATCCCCGTAGCGTGTTTCAACTGATGAAGAAACACTACTCCCGCTATACCCCCGAGAAGGTGGCATCCATCTGTGGTTGCACTGCCGAGGAGTTTCTGGGCGCCGCCGAGATCATCTGTTCCAGTGGCAAGCCGGACCGGAGAGGAACGGTGCTCTACGCGCTAGGTTGGACTCAGCACAGCCACTCGGTCCAGCTCATCCATGCCGCTGCGATGCTGCAGTTACTCCTGGGGAACATCGGCGTTCCAGGAGGTGGTGTCAATGCCCAGCGAGGCCATTCCAACATCCAGGGTGCCACCGATCTGGGTGCCTGGAACATGCTGCCTGGATACCTCAAGGTTCCGAAGGCGTCCCAGACCTCGCTTCGGAAATACAACGGGGAGAACTCGCCCCGGCCGCTGCGTCCGGACGCGATGAACTATTGGTCGAATACCTCGAAGTTCATGGTGAGCCTGCTGAAGGCCTACTATGGCCCCGCCGCCACCAAGGGCAACGACTTTGGCTACCACAACCTGCCCAAGATCGGGCCCGAGGACAATCACAGCTGGGGCCATATCTTCGACAAGATGTACGCGGGCAAGATTGAGGGGCTTATCTCCTTCGGTATGAATCCGGTGGCAGGAGGCCCCAATACTGGAAAGATGATCTCAGCATTAGGCAAGCTGAAATGGCTCATCGTTTCCGAGTGTTTTGAAACCGAGACCTCGTCCTTCTGGAAGGCCAGCCAGTTGGCCGCAGAGTACTATTCGTCCAAGTTGGATCCGGAGGATATCAAAACCGAGGTGCTTCTGCTGCCGGCAGGGTGTTTTGCCGAGAAGGATGGCACCTTCGTCAATTCTTCCCGCTGGCTTCAGTGGAAGGAGGCCGCCCTGGATCCACCGGGTGAGGCCAAGAGGGACCAGGAGATCATCGCCAGGGTTTTCCTGAGGTTGAGGGAACTTTATCGCACCGAGGGAGGCACCTCACCTGAGCCCCTGCTCAACATGACCTGGGACTACGCCAACCAGATCTCTCCCTCGCTTGTGGAGGTGGCCAAGGAGATCAGTGGGGGCTATGTCGACGCTGGCAAGCAGGTAGATGGGTTTGGACAGCTGAAGGACGACGGTTCCACCCTCTGTGGCAATTGGCTCTATTCGGGATCCTTCACCGAGGCCGGCAACCAGATGGCACGGCGGAGTAGGCAGGACCCCAGTGGCTTGGGATTTCATCATGAGTGGGCCTGGAGCTGGCCTGCCAACCGGAGGGTTTTGTACAACCGCGCTTCGGCCGATGAGAAGGGGCAGCCCTGGGATCCAACCCGGCCTGGAATCAGATGGGACGGAAAGCACTGGAAGGGGGATGTTCCCGACTACAAGAGTGATGCCTCTCCCGACTCGTTCGGATCCTTCATCATGCTGCGCGAGGGTGCGGCCAAGCTCTTTGCCCCTGATTTCGTCGAGGGCCCTTTCCCTGAACACTACGAACCGGTCGAGTCGCCGGTCGACAACCCGATGCATCCCAGGGTCAGTAGCAACCCAACGGCTCTCATCTTCAAGAGCGACCTGGACAAGCTGGGAACCCGAGAGCATTTTCCTTTTGTAGCGATTACCTACCGCCTGACCGAGCATTTTCACTACTGGACCAAGAACGTCGACGCCACTTCCCAGCTCCAGCCGAGCTTCTTCGTCGAGTTGCCGCAGGCGCTTGCGGATGAAAAGGGTATCGCCAGCGGTGATCTGGTCCGCGTTACTTCAGCACGAGGTGCGGTGGAGGGCCGGGCTCTAGTGACCCTCAGGATGCGGGGGCTCAAGGTTGACGGGCAGACGGTCTATCACGTGGGACTACCGATTCACTGGGGTTTCCTGGGTCGTGTGACCGGTCCCCTGGTGAACAACCTCAGTCCCTCAGCCATGGATCCCAACTCGGGAACACCCGAATACAAGGGGTTCCTGGTGAATCTGGAAAAGGTATGAGCCGTTGAGTGGATCCCAGATCGTTGCCAAGCTCATCGATACGACCACCTGCATCGGCTGCAAGGCTTGCGAAGTCGCTTGCCAGGAATGGAATGATCACGAGTTCACTCTAAGCGATCTTCCTGGGACCTATCAGACCAAACCGGATCTGGAGCACGAGTTCTGGAATCTGATCAAGTTCAATGAAGAAGAGCGGGACGGTCAGATATCGTGGTTCATGTCCAAGTACCAGTGTATGCACTGCGCGGATCCCGGTTGCCTGGCCGCCTGTCCGGCTCCTGGTGCCATCTTCGTCCGGGACAACGGGATCGTGGACTTCGATCACGATCTCTGTATTGGCTGCGGCTACTGCATTACCGGCTGTCCCTTCGATGTGCCGCGAATCAGTCCGAAAACCGAAAAGGTCTACAAATGCACCCTCTGTTCCGACCGCACCTCGGTGGGACTGGAGCCGGCTTGTATCAAGGCTTGTCCCACCAACTGTCTGACTTTCGGGAGCAGGGAAGACCTTCTGGCTAAAGCGGAGAGCCGCGTCGAGACTCTTCGAGCCGATGGCATCGAACAGGCCGGCGTCTACAATCCGGCAGGGGTCGGAGGGACCAACGTGCTTTATGTATTGGCTCAGGCGGACCGGGTCGAGGCCTACGGCCTCCCCAGGGATCCACAGATCCCCTGGACGGTTGCACTCTGGAAAGGTCCGTTGAAGTGGTTGGGAAACGCCGCACTTGTAGGAGGCTTGTTGGGAACCTTTTTTCACTATCTGCGCTATGGTCCCAAGGAATATTCCGATGCCGAAGAGTAAATCGAAGAGGATCGAACGCTTCAGTTTTTCGGAGCGCGCCGTTCATTGGATGGCGGCACTGAGCTTTCTTTATGCCGGGTTGACGGGGCTCGCCCTGTGGTCGCATCGTCTCTACTGGCTCTCCACGGTGTTTGGTGGAGGGACTACCGTGCGTGCCTGGCATCCCTGGGGAGGAATTGTCTTCAGCCTGATCCTGGGGTTGATGTTCCGCAACTGGGCCCGCCAGATGAAGTTGGACAGGGAAGACAAGAGGTGGCTCCGCCAGGCCCATCGCTATGCCGTCCACGACGAATCAGGTCTTCCGGAGGCGGGGCGCTTCAACGCGGGTCAAAAGATGCTCTTCTGGACTCAGTGCGTTGTTACCCTGCTCTTGTTCGCCAGTGGAGTTGTTCTCTGGTGGCCGGCCTTCATGCCACGATCCCTCAGCTTGGTGGCTATTCTGCTTCATCCGGCAGTCGCCGTGCTTTCCCTGCTCGCCATCATCGTGCACATCTATATGGGTACCGCCGCTGTACCTGGCGCCTTTCGCGGTATGATCCGTGGATGGGTTGCCCCTCGTTGGGCCGCTTCCCATCATCCAAATGGTATCGAGAGACTTCGAAGCGCTGAGTGCCGGCCGGATAGCTCGAGCGACATTTCTTTCGGGCCTTTACCCGTCCTCCCAGGAGGTCCTGGACTTTTTCGCCGAACTGATTTCGTTTCAGCGAGGTGTCTTCGAGGAGGTTGGAGAAAGAGCGACGCTCGCTGGCTTTCATGCCCGACTGATCGGTCTGATTTCCAGAATCGGTCCCAAGCCGATGCAGGATAGGGCGTCGAGATTGGATGAGTCCGGTCTGCGCAGGGCCCTCGAAGATTACTGGACTCAAGTGGACACCTGCTCGCCCGACAGCCTCTTCGCGAGGGTGCTGCTGCAAGTCCACACCATCAAGCGGGATCCGCAACCACCTTCTGATTCTCTCTCTCCCGAGCTGTGTCCCCGGTGCGGGCACCGGCCTCAGGTCTCGGTCTTGAGGCCTCAAGGCCACGGCAAGGCCCTGACGCTGGTTTGCTCTCTCTGCCTGCATGAGTGGTCGTTTCCCCGAGGAAGATGTGCCGCCTGTGGGGAGGATGATGAGAAGAGGAGGTCCCACTATGCGGCTTCCGGCTTCGATCACATTCAGGTTGACGCGTGTGAGGCCTGCCGAACCTACCTTCACAGCATTGACCTGTCCCGTGAGATTACCGCCGTTCCGGACGTCGACGAGCTGACCGCGCTTCCGCTTGACATCTGGGCACAGCAGCAGGGGTTTCGGAAGCTCCAGCCGAACTTCGCCGGGATCTAGCCCCGGCTGTCTCCTGCTGGCGCCGTTTCCCCCGGGACCTCGAACCCGAAGCTTGTCGTGAACACTGCATTCGTGTACACTGAATTCGTGTGAATCATGGTCAAGAACATTACCCTTAGTGCGGATGAGACTCTGATTGAGAAGGCTCGCAGGCGGGCGCTGCGAGAACAAACGACCCTGAATCAGTTATTTCGACGTTGGCTGCGCCAGTATTCGATTCAGGAAGAGGCTGGACTACGTTTTGCAGAGGTGATGCAGCGCCTGTCCTACGTCTCGGCGGGGAAACGCTTTTCCAGAGAAGACTTGAATGCCCGATAGATTCTTCCTGGACACCAATGTATTTGTTTATTCGTTTCTGAGGGAGGACATCGAGAAACAGTCTCGGGCAGCTCGACTGATCGAGCAGGCGTTGACTACGGGTGAGGGGGTGATCAGCTGGCAAGTCGTACAGGAGCTGCTGAATGTCGCAACCCGCAAGTTCGCCCGCCCACTTTCCAGGTCGGACGCCCAGGAGTACTTGAACTTGATCTTGGATCCTTTGTGCCGGATCTACCCAAGCATCGATCTCTATAATTCCGCCCTCGAAATCGCCGATCGGTGGCAATACGGCTTTTACGATTCACTGATCATCGCTGCCGCCCTGGAGGCAAACTGCACGATCCTGATGACCGAGGATTTGCAACACGGGCAGACGATCAGGGAGTTGGCAATCGTCAATCCGTTCCTTTGAGTTGAGACTTCAGAAGACGTCGCAACCGTCTCCGTTGGGCTGCCGTCATCAGTCCATGTGAAAGACCTCTGTCTCTGCGTATTCCGGGCAAAACCGGCCACCCGAAACAGGATTTCTGGAATGATGGCCGGTTTTCCCGAAATCGGTTCCCACGACAGAAGCGAGCGACGTTGGAGAGATCGCGCCGAATCAAAGGAAGTGGAAGCCCACACGCGAATTTTCGAAGGTATACTCATCGCCGAGGGTCGGCAGGTTGTGGCCCCAGGTGGCGCGTTGCAAGGATGAACTACCGTCCCCGTCCCGCGCGACCACGGGAACCCAAACCCGCCGAGTCGACACAGCGGGCGGCCCTTACAGGCCCTCGACCAGAATATCTCGTTCGATCAACGGGGCAGCTAGGCAATGACTTTGCAATCCGGATCTGGCAACATACGCTAGTATGACAATATTCAAACGGACTCTCCCACTGCGCCTCTCGTTCCTGGGGGTGTTGGCCCTGGCGTGGATCACGCTGCCCTTCGCCAGCACGGCCCCGTCGCCCGCGGCGGAGGAGATGAAGTGGTATAAGGGCAACCTTCACACCCACACGATCAACAGTGACGGTGACAGTTCGCCCGATGTCGTCGCACGCTGGTACCGGGAACACCACTACAACTTCCTGGTGCTCACCGACCACAACTATCTCACCAACCCCCAAGGCCTGAATTCGATGATCGGGGCCAAGGATAAGTTCCTATTAATCCCGGGTGAAGAGGTGACATCAAACTACGAAGACAAGTCGATCCACGTCAACGGCTATCCCTTGCAAGACGTCGTTCCGCCCGTGTTGGGGAACAGTGTCGTCGACACGATACAGAAGAATGTCGATGCGATACGGAAGGCGGGCGGTATGCCGTCGCTCAACCATCCTAACTACAAGTGGTCGATCACGCCGGACGAGCTGACACAGGTCAACAACTTGAAGCTCTTCGAGGTCTACAACGGCATCAAAGACACCAACGACCTGGGCGGCGGCGGGCATCCGAGCCTCGACGAGATGTGGGATGTCGTGCTGAGCGCCGGTCGAGTGGTGTACGGCATTGCGGTCGACGACGCGCACGTGTTCAAACGTTTTGGACCTGCGGAGTCGAATCCCGGACGTGGCTGGATTTCGGTGAAGGCGACGGAGCTATCGACTCAGGCCGTGACACAGGCCCTGGATCGCGGGGAGTTCTATGCCTCCACCGGCGTCGAGCTAGAAGACATGCAGCGCAGCGCCGACGCGATCAGCCTGATGATCAAGCCCGAGGGCACCACCAAGTACGTCACGGATTTCATTGGCCTCGACGGCAAGGTTCTCGGCCGCAGCACCGAGTTGCGGGCCGAGTACACGCTGAAGCCCGGCGACCGCTATGTGCGCGCGAAGGTGATGGCTTCGACCGGCGACACGGCGTGGGTGCAGCCGGTGTTTGCGCGCTAGTCGAGAAACGCTGCCCGGAACGTTCGTGACGGTTTCTCGGATGGGGCCAGTGCTTCCTGGGGGCGGGACTGACCTGAAAGTCACCTTCAATGGGATCGTTGCTGCTGTCCAGCTGATCGATGACTCCGCTATTCTGATTGTGGTTCCGCCAGGGCTTTGTCCAAATTAAGCGCCGCTCGGCGGGAATTGCTGGATGAATTCATTATATAGAGTTCATCGCTTCCTGCCTGAAATCATCAGTCACGCGCTCGGGTTGTACCCTCGATTTGCCTTGAGCTTGCGAGACGTGGAAGATAAGGGCTCCGGTCAAGTCTCTCCATCCTCTCGGCATAGTGGCAGCCGGTCGTCAGGCCATTTATGCCACAATCTCCGTTGACCGCGCGCAATGTGGAATAATATAGCTATTGGTATCCACATTGATAACAGAGGTGCAGAGTGAAAACAGTACAAATGACACTTGACGAGGACTTGGTGCGATCAGTCGATTGTGTCGTCAAGAAGATCCATACGACACGTTCGGCATTCACGAGAGACGCCCTGCGCGATGCACTCAAAAAATTCAACGTTTCCCGCCTCGAGAAGCAGCATCGCAGAGGCTATGAGATCTACCCCGTCAACCAACGGGAGTCTGGTGTGTGGGAGGAGGAGCAGGCGTGGGGTGATGAATGAAGCGGGGCGAGATCAGATGGTATAAGTTCGCCCACCCGGACAAGAAACGCCCCGTCTTGATTCTGACCAGGGATTCCATTCTTGAGTACCTTGGGGAAGTCACGGTTGCCCCGGTAACCTCCACCATTCGTGATATTCCAAGTGAAGTCGCTCTGGCAAAGGAAGACGGTATGTCTCGACGTTGCGCCGTGAACTGCGACCACATTCAAACCGTTGCCAAAGGGAGGCTCGGCTCCCGCATCACAGCTCTGTCGGCAGACAAGATGAGCACTGTCGCCAATGCAATCGGATTTGCTCTCAACCTCTGGTAGTTGGCGCCAACAAGCCGTTTCACCATCGACTGCTTCGTGACCGCGCATTCGCTGATTGGCGCAAGGCGACTTGTGTCTGCTGAGTTCGACGAAGCGAGAGGTGTTTTTGGGCTGAGTACTGGCCCACCACAAATGGTATTCTCAGCGCCATGAAATCGGTCAGGGCAGCAGTCGATATCGGCGGTACATTCACCGATGTCGTGGTCATAGGTCACGAGGGCGAGGTGCTGGTTACGAAGATTGCCAGCACGCCGGACGACTATAGCCAGGGAGTCGTTGATGCGCTCTCTCAGGCTTTTGGGAAGCTTGATATCAAGCCGGAAGCGGTCACCGAGGTCAGTCATGGCTTTACGGTTGCCAGCAATGCCATCCTGGAACGCAAGGGCGAGAGAACTGCCCTGATCACGACTGAGGGGTTCAGGGACGTCCTGGAACTGGCTCGCATCCGAACTCCCCGGCTTTATGATCTGTATTACCGCAAACCTGTTCCGCTGGTCGAACGGCGTCTCCGGCTCGAAGTGAGAGAGCGGGTGAATTTCCAGGGTGAGGTGCTTTCCCCTCTAGAAATGGACGACGTAGGACGCGCCGCTGAGTTTCTCCTCAGGGAGGGGATCCGATCGGTTGCGATCTCCTTGATCCATGCCTACGCCAATCCGGATCACGAAAACCGGATCGCAGCTTTCCTGAAGAGTAAGATTCCAGGTTTGAGCCTCTCCGTCTCAAGCTCCCTTCTGCCAGAGATGGGTGAATATGAGCGAACCAGCACGACTGTAATAAACGCCTACGTACGCCCGGTCGTCTCCAGTTATTTGACCGAGCTCGCACGGAAGATCCAGCAAATAGGAGTCCGGGTTCCCCTGACCGTTATGCAGTCCAGCGGTGGTCTGGTCCCGGTGGAGTTAGCTGCCGAGAAGCCGATGTACTGTGTTGAATCGGGACCGGCGGCCGGCGTAGTAGCTGCTCTTCATCTGGGTCACCGCCTTGGCCTCAGCGACATGATCACGTTCGACATGGGTGGCACCACGGCAAAGGCCTCGATCATTGAAGGTGGGGAGATGCTCCGGGCCCCGGAGTACGAGGTTGGAGGAGGCATGAGCGTCGGCCATCGTCTGCTCAAGGGCAGTGGATACATCCTTCGAGTGCCCACCATCGATCTAGCGGAGGTGAGCGCAGGAGGCGGCAGCGTAGCCTGGGTCGACAAGGGGGGGGCGCTGCAAGTCGGACCCCAAAGCGCAGGAGCCGTACCCGGGCCAGTCTGCTACGACAAAGGCGGCTCCGAGCCGACGGTCACAGACGCCAACGCTCTTCTGGGATATCTAAACCCGGACTACCTGCTAGGTGGAGATTTCCGGCTCAACCGATCGGGGGCAGAACGGGCGCTTCTGGACAACGTGGGGAGAGCTCTGGGGATGGATGCCACCCAGTCTGCCTACGGTGTTCATCGACTCGTCAATTCCAACATGGCACGTGCTGTTAGCGCCGTCTCCCAGGAGCGGGGGCGGGATCCACGCCGTTTTACACTGGTCGCTTTTGGTGGAGGGGGACCCGTTCACGCGGCTGGTTTGGCTCGCACCCTGGGTATCGTTAGAATCATCATCCCTCCTTCTCCCGGCGTTTTCAGCGCCTTGGGCCTCTTGTTTGCGGACGTCGAGCACCACTTTTCCCGCAGCTACCTGAAGGAATTCTCGGACCTCGATCTGGGACGGGCCAATCAGGTATTGAAAGATCTAGTCGATCAGGGCCGGGAGTTACTGCTGGCCGAGGGGTTCCCGCAGGAACGCCAGGAGATTGTTTCCCTGGTTGACATGAAGTATCTGGGGCAGACCTCCCACCTGAGCGTGAAACTGCTCCAAGAAGGGTTTGATTCCAATTCGCTGTTACAGCTGGGCGAAAGCTTCCAGCAGGAGCATGAGCGAACCTACGGCTATCGTCTCGATGCGCCTTTTCAGCTGTGCGGACTCAAGATCGTGGCGAGAGGGATTTCGTTGGAGTCAAGGGTCCCGGAATCCGTCAACCCCATCGCCCCCGGGAACAAGTCGGGTCCCAGCCAACGCCAGGTGTTTTTTGGCTCGCCCCATGAATGGTTGTTGACGCCGGTTGTGAGCCGGTCGAGCCTCGATGGAAGTTCGACCGACGGACCACTGGTTGTCGAGGAATACGATTCAACCACCCTCATCCCGCCCGGTTGGCGCGCCGCTCTGGACTCATTCAATAACATTACCCTGGAATGCGTTTAGCCAGATTAAAGGAATGCCCATGACAGGATCTCAGGCAACCGACCCGGTGACACGAGAAATCATCAAGAACTATCTCTACAGCGCCGCCGATACCATGGCGTTGACCGTGGTCCGGACTGCCTGTTCGGCGGTGGTCAAGGATGGCATGGACTTTTCGACAGCCATCTTCAATGAGTCTGCAGAGCAAGTTGCCCAGGGGCTGACACTACCCTTCCACGTAGGGGCCATGAAGCCGGCGCTGGACGCCGTGATCGATACCTTCGGAGACGATGTCCGAGCTGGAGACATCTTCGCCAACAACGATCCCTACGAAGGAGCCAGCCATCTTCCAGACATCTTCCTGTTCAAGCCCGCTTTTCAGGCGAGGACTCTAGTGGGTTGGACCTGCGTGATTGCCCATCAGACCGACATCGGTGGCCGGGTGGCCGGTGGGAACGCCTGTGACAACACCGAGATCTATCAAGAGGGTCTCCGGATTCCGCCAATCAAGCTGTACGACGGGGGCGTTCTGAATAGTGCCGTCTGGCGAATCCTGGGGAAGAATGTCCGAGTTCCTTCCATGGTTCAGGGTGACGTTCTGGCCCAGACCTCAGCCCTGCGACAGGGAGAGCGTGATCTGCTTCGGCTCGTGGAGGACTACGGTCTGGACGAACTTCGCCACTACATGACGGAGATTATCGATCATACGGAACGGCTCACGCGGGCCGAGATCGAGCGACTTCCCAATGGCGAGTGGGAGTTCACCGACTACATCGACGACGATGGTATCACGCCCGATCCCATCGCCATACGGGTAAGAGTGGTGATCGAAGGCGACGAAATGCTGGTCGATTTCACCGGCACCTCACCACAGGCCAAGGGTTCCATCAACCCCAATCTCGCCTACACCAAGTCGACGGTTTATGCCGTGGTAAAGTGCCTGACTGATCCCGACATCAACGCCAACTCCGGCTTCTTTCGCCCCATCACCGTGCGAGCGCCTGCCGGCTGTTATGTGAACCCCCAGCATCCCGCAGCGGTGGCGGCGAGAGGCTTGGGAGGATTTCGAATCGGTCACGCTGTTTTCGGGGCGATGGCGATGGCTCTGCCTCATCTAGTGCCTGCTGCCTGGGGTGGAGGAGAAATAGGGGTGAGCTTCGGCGGATACTTTCCGGACGGGAAACCGTTTGTTTTTCTGGAATTCAACAACGACGGTCCCCGAGGTGGAGGACCCTATTTTGACGGTGCCGATGGAGCGGCCGCACCGATTACAAATATGGCGAACACGCCCATCGAGAGTATCGAAGCCGAGCAGCCCCTGCTGATCAGGCGTTATGGATTCGTCTCCGACACGGCTGGAGCCGGTAAGTACCGGGGAGGACTGGCGATGGAGCGCGAGTTCGAGCTCCTGGCTGATGAGGCCACTGTCCAGATTCGCTCAGATCGCACCCGATTTCTTCCCTGGGGAGCGCAAGGTGGAGGTCCGGGTACGCGCACCTACAGCATCCTGAACCCAGACACCCAGAATCAGGTTCTTCCCTCCAAGTTCCTGAAGCAGCTGACCAAGGGCGACGTCTACCGCCTGGTTCAGGCGGGCGCCGGAGGCTACGGGGATCCGCTGGAGCGCGATCCGGATGCAGTTCTTCACGACGTTGTTCAAGAGAAGGTCAGCCCCGAGCTGGCCCAAGCTCAATACGGTGTTGTCATCGACCCGACAACACACGAACTGGATCTGGAGTCGACCGGCCGATTGAGAGACCAACTGCGAAACGAGCGAGAACCGCTCATTCTAGAACCCAGGGTAGTAGCTGCAGGAGGAGAGGAGTCTTGAGGTGACCTCTCCACCGCCTGAAGGCGGTGGATTCGACCTGCGACTAAAGTCGCCTAAAGACCTCGCCTCCGATGCAGGCGACTCGCTTGATCGCCTGTCTCACTCGGCTCGGCGCCCACTTCCCTGACTCGCCCAGCAAGCCGTACTCTAGCCTCTTACCTTCCCTACGCACACCGGCTTGCTGTCACAAGCCTCCTGAAGGCTTCGCCTAAAGGCGAGGGGGTTCACCCATCCCCGAGTGGGACCCTAAGCTGAAACTTCATTTGGCAGAGGGAAGGTGTAGGAGACAGCATCTGACAGAGCAGTGACCTGTAGCACGGGCACTCTTGCCCGTGGAGGACACCAACGGGCAGGAGTGCCCGTGCTACAAGCGTCACTCAGCTCTCGAGTCGTAGCTAGCACTGACGGAAGTTTCGTTCTCGAATGGGGCCAGTGCTTCCTGGGGGCGGGACTAAGCTGAAACTTCATTGGGTAGGAGATCATCCAAGAGTCGCCAATGACAGAGCCGTGACTGCAAAGGAGCGGTCCCGGCATACGGATGCCGGAAACAACCGACCAAACAGACGGTGGCCGATTGCATCTCCTTTTTTATGGCATGTCCCGATCGGTGATCGGGACCGCTCCTTTGCAGTCACGGCTCTGTCATTGGCGGTAGCGACAATCACGGCAGACGTAACCGAAGTTTCGTTCTCGAATGGGGCCAGTGCTTCCTGGGGGCGAGACTGACCTGAAACTTGACGTGGCTTCGGTCTCCAGGCCGAAGAGTCTTCTTGCGCCGAGCCGTTGGCTCGACCCACGGCGGCCTGGAGACCGCCGCCACATCCTCGAGCAGGAGTTTCCTTTTCGAAGGGAGCCAGCTCCAGCCCGTCTCAGGGAATATCCACCGCTCGGCTGGGATTCTCGATCAGAATGTCATCGATGGACTCTTCACTGACCCCCTCGGCGCGAAGCAGAGGCAGGAAGTGTGTCCAGATGTAGTCGTAGCCTCGACCGCCGTTGTGGTGAAGCTGGGACAAGCGGCAGGTGTCGGTAGCTATCAGGAGCCTCTTACCGTAACCCAATCTAATCAGCGTGGACAGACGTTGGGCTCTTTCTGCATCCGTCATCCCACCCAGCCACTCACGATTCCAGCTGATCAGATCGAACTCAACGTAGGCGCCTCTGTCCAGGATTGGCAGATAGTAATCCAGATCTTCCTGTTCCTCTCCCAATATGTGGGTGTCGCAGTGGCCGATGACGACCTTCGAGAGATCGGCTCCGGCTTCCTCCAGGACGTCCAACTGGGCGTGGCCGGCTCTTCCCAGGCTGGCATGAGTTGAGATAAGTACGCCAGTGCTTTTCTGAGCTCGCGCGGCCGCCTGGAAGACTCTCGTTTCCGCCTCGCTGAGTCGATAACCCGCCGGGTCCGGGTCCGGCTGATTGTGCGTTCCAATCTCACCGATGAAACCCGCCGGAACGCCCTCCGGAGCGTCCTCTATCTCGCGGACAAAAAAATCGGTGATCTGGTCGACGCTGGCGGAGCGGAGCCACTCTGGATAGCAAGCCTCCTGATAGAAGCTGATCCCGCGGACAAGGTGGACTCCGGAGGCTTTCCCGATTCGACGCAGGGCTCCCGGGTCCGCATTGAGATCGACCGGGGTTACCTCGAGAATGCCGCGTCCTCCAGCCTTCTTGAAGAACTCGAGCTCCTGGACGATGAGCTCCCAGTCAAGCATGCAGTTATCGGCCCTGCCCGAAGTGTGGGAAATGTCGCAGCAGAGGTGCTCGTGCGCCAGCGTGGGGCCGAGTTGATCCCTTGATATCTCGTCGCAGACCGTTCGGATCACTTAGGACAGGGCCTCACCCAGTGCCTAAAAAGGGGCTTGACGTTCTCAGGAAGCGCCGCGTAGACATCCGGCGGTACGGGAACCACATCGTTCTCCGTTTTGCCGGTCTCTTCTACCATCCGAACCCGCTCAGGCGAACCCGGCATCAGAGTGTCCAGATTGAGCCACCAGGGGGCGTAGCGCACTGCCATTCCCACCCGGGCCTCATCACTCAGGTTGGGAGTGGAGGCATGCCAGAGACGGCTGTCGAAGACAAGGACACTTCCCGCCTCCCCAATAGCGCGAATTTCACCTGGATAGGGCTGCGAAGGATCGACTCCATTGTTTCCCGTTGGATTGTTGGCCGAGCGGTGACTCCCTGGGACGATCGCCGTGGCGCCGGTTTCAGCAGCAAACTTGGAGAGCATCCAGAGCGTCGTCATGTGCATGACCGAATCAGGGTAGGGAGCCGGAACATGTCCCGCATTGTTCTGATTGAAGGGCCAGTCTGCATGCAAAGGGCCCCGGGCACAACCGGGATAGCTGATGTGGGCACTGCTAAATGAGATCCGGACCTGAGGTCCAAAAAGAGAGTGTGCCACGCCCAAGATTCGCGGATCAGCCAAATAAGGCGCAAAGGACTGCTCGTACGCGATCAAACCCTTTCTGGTGCCCTGTCTCTTCAGTTCGTCGATTGTCCCGTGGTTGTGAACCGCCGACTCGACCCGTTGACGAATCAAGGCTACCTTGTCGCTAGGGATAACACCTGCCAGAACACACCATCCCTGAAGTTTGAGGCGCGCAAGCGCCTGCTCGAGGATAGGTTCATGAACTGCCGTAGAAGTGGTCATTGGCTTCTTCCCAGGTTGCGAGCCGCTTCGCTCAGGGGCCGGACGGCGTCGGTCTTGAGGTTCACGGACCAGACGAAGTGCAGCAACTCCTCGCCGACCTCCTTGGCAATGATATCGATCCAGATCTCTGGCGTCTCGTGCTTGATTACCTTCCACTCCACGAAGCGCCGCCCGGACTCTCCAGCGACCAGTTTCTTGGCGTCGACTGCCTTGATCATCAACACATTGTAGGCAGTGTCGGCTTCTTCCTTCCGTTTTGATTCCTTGGCCGCGTCCTCTTCCAGCTGGGCGGCCGACGCCTGGGCATCGGAATCTGTCTTTTGCCGAACCAGGACGGGGCGGCCTGTTTTACTAGGGCGAGTTCCCACACCCTCTTTCTTGGGTAGTGTTTTCGGTGCAGGTTTCGCTGGCGTAGCCGGCTTGGAAGATCTGGAGGCAGGTTGCTTTGCCTTCGTTTCGTTGGGTGAAAGGGACGAGCGTTTTTGGAGGACAGGCCTTTCGGTTTCGGTGGACTCATTCTCACTCGAGCCAGGAGCAGGAGCGGCTCCTGGCTGATCTGGGTTTTCTCGATCCCCGGACGGGATCTCGACACCCAAATCATCGGTGGGTCCGAAATTTTCCAAGGGCTGCGGTACCAGGTGCGAATCTGTCTTCTCTTCGGTTTGCTGTTTTTCCCCTCGAGTGGACTGCGCGACATAACCGATAGCCAAAGCGGCCGTAGTGATCAGGATGACGATCAGCCAAACCGGAATTCGTCGGCTTTGCTGAGGCTCGCCCCCGGAGAAGACCTCTTCGAAAAGCGAGGTTGAAGGCTGTTCTGTTTCAGGGGATCCGGAACTCTGAGCGGAGTGGCTTGGAATCCGGCCCCGAGTCGGGACTGCATCGGGAAGTGGCCGCGATCCTCGGCCCACCTCGGAGCGACCCAGGTGCTCCATCAAAGTTTCGTAGGCCTGATTGATTTGTTGAATTTTCCCCGCCGACCTGGAGCGAAGTCGGGGATGGTGGGCGAGGCGCTCGGTGTCCCACAGAATCAACAGGTCGTCACGGGCCTCTGCTACCTCTTTGAAGCTCGCTCCGGCGGTTAGTTCAAGGATGCGATACGCGTTTTCGATGTCCATCGTCGTTTTACAATCCCGACCCGATAGGGTTCCGCTAGCTGCCGCCCAAGGATCTCCTCTTCTTTAGCCTCTCCGTACCCCAATATACTATACGAAGCAAGCGTAGGGCCGTGCTCAGATCAGTCCCGCCCCCAGGAAGCACTGGCCCATTCGAGAACGAAACTTCAGTCGAGGGACGTGGCGGTGGCCTCCGTGCCGCCGTGTTCTTTCCTTCGAGCCTATGGCTCGAAAAACGGCGGCACGGAGGCCACCGCCACGGTTCTGGCCCTATCCAATTCTAAATCAATGGATTACGTCCTTTTTCCATCCCAATCTGGAAATGAAGTTTCAGCTTAGGTCTCTCTTCGGAGGATAAGCTCTCCCTTCAAGCTCTCTTCTCCCCGGGCCATAGCCCAACCGTGATTGGCCGCAAAGATCGGCTTCAGGAGGAATGAAAGGAAACGTAGCAACGGCTTTTCAGCCCGAATCCTCCAATCATAGGTGATGTTGACCCAGGATCCGTCTTCTTCGAAAGTCCAGAGGCCCCGCCCCACGAAGTCACCCCAGGCTTCGAGGGTCCAACCGAAGGGTTTCCTCGACTCCACCACCCGGAAACTCCAGCGCAGACGATAGGGTAGCCAACCCTTGGTGCAGAGGCTGTAGACTTGACCGATGCCGTCGTCATCGCCTTTCTGGAGCTCTTCCACTCTTAGATAGACGTCGGGCCACCAGCGCACTAGATCGAGGGCGTTATCTAGAATGTCGGTGACTTCTTGTGCAGTCGCCTGGACTCGCCAGTGAGTGACGAAGTGATAATCGTAACTTTTCTGCATGAGGAGCCGTGCCTGCCAACTTCCCAAACCATGAGTCGCCAGTATAAAGTTGACCGATGCTTGTTTCCAGAGCGACCGGTGCGTGACTCTATCGCCAGGTGTCTGAGATCGTCCGGCCTTTCACCTTCCGCGACGAACTGATAGAATCTGGCGGCAGTAGTGAATCAAGTATCCCTTCCGCTCGAGAGCGGAGCGTAGAGAAGAGCCAGAAGGAAGTGAGGATCTTCTGAGAAGAGGAAATCAGTACCTACCCGGTGCCTTTGTACTGGCGTGTTTCACCCTTATGGTGAGAGCAGGCCAGGAAGAGGAAATGCCAGTGTTCCGGGCCCAGTCCGAGCTGGTTTTGGTCGACCTGGTAATCAGTGACAAGAAGGGAAATATCGTCCAGGATCTGAAGCCCGAGGATATTGAGGTTTTCGAGGATGGCAAGCGCCAGAATATCGTTTTCTTCGATCTTCGCAAGAGGGCAGGGTCGAAGGAGGAGCTGATCTCTGAAGGGGCGGTGGGTGCTTCCCCGATTTCCGATCTTTCCTTTGACCGGCATGCACTTCCTACCTCTCCGGTTGACCAGGGGTACTTCGTTTTCCTTTTCGATATGCAGGCCATGGATTTCCACGGACTGCAGAGGGCAAAGGATTCGATCCGTACTTTCATCAACTCCCAGCTGGCGCCGACAGATCAGGTAATGGTGGCTACGATAGAGCCAAGTTTTCGTGTGTACCTTCCGTTCAGCAGCGACCCTTCGCTGATGGAGAGTGCCCTGGAGACACTGAGCTTCAGGGCGCATGCAGACACCAGTATTTCTCGATTCGTGGAATCCGTTGAGCAGCTCTTTTCGCTCCTCGAGGGAATTGCCCTCGACACCTTTGATCCGGGCGGTGCAGGCGGTGCAGGTGGAGCCCCGGCAAGGCTGGACCCTGCTCTCGAGGGGACGATTTCCCAGGCTGCGTCCATTGCCCGTGAGATGCTGGTGAGTCTGGAGCTGAGGGTAGACTTCACCTGCAGCGCAATTGGAGCACTTTCACGCCATCTGCGCTCGCTGCCAGGGCGCAAGCATCTTATCTATCTCTCCAACGGCTATCCGCTGAGCGCCAAACAGACCCTGAGCCGGATCATCAAGCAACGGGCAATGGCCTATTCCCCTGCCCAGATTACGCTGATCCACATAGCCGTGAATAATTTCATGCTGGGGACAGGACGTAGTAGCGCGCTACACAGAAGGCTTAGCAGCGCGGTCAGTCAAGCCAATCGATCCCACGTTTCGATCTACAGCATCGACCCGCGCGGGCTGATGGCTCCTTCAACCGGCTTGGCCAGCATCAGAGGAGCCGCCAGCCCACTGAATGCTACCTACTCTACCGAGGACATCACGGCACCGCATGAATTTCTGTCCTCTCTCTCGCTCCAGACCGGAGGCCTCTGGTTCGCCGACGACAACGATCTGAATCGGCCAATTAGTAAGGCCTACCTCGATGGTCGGGAATATTACCTGATTGGATATGTGCCCAACACCGAGAGAAGGGTGGGCAAGTTCCACAAAATCAAGATCAAGCTGAAACAGAAAGGGCGTCTCAGACTTCGACATCGGAAGGGCTATACCGAAGAGGATCCGAACCTGGCGGTCACCATCGATTTGGCCAACGCCTTCAAGTTCCCCGATCTCTTCAGAGACTTTCCGATCAAGACCCAGGTCTCGACTGAGGAAGGAAAGCTGAAGGTGCTGGCACGGATTCCAACCAACGCGGTCACTTTCAGATCAGAAGGGGACCAACGGCGTTGCGTCGTGGAGATGTTTGGTGCCATCTTTGACGGCTCTGGGAAGTGGGTCGGAGACAGCTTTTTCTTCGCCGAGAGGATCGACCTCGAATTCAACCAGACGGAACTGGATAAGTTCCTGACCTACCGCGATTTTTCCCCGGTCGCCGAAAAGCCGGCGCCCGAGGGTAGCTACGATCTGGTGGTGGTCTTACGTCAGAAGCTTTCCGGGAAGATAGCCGCCTCTACTCATCGACTGGGACTGGAGTAGCTGGTCTAGCGGACCATCCAGATTCTCCGCTCTTTTGAAACTGCTACTGATTCCTACAAATCCGGGTGGCCAATCCCGGGTGGCCAATCAAGGAGTCACTGCAGGCTTCTGCGAAACCGGTAGCGTCGCAAACTGCCCGGGGCGCAGCAGGATGGAGACCGCGCCGAATTCAGACTCGCCGCAGATTACCAGAGACCCCGTGAAGTCCGTGAAATCAACGGCCTTGTCCCAGGTGAACTGATCTACGAAGCGGGCATCCTGTTCCTCTCCAGTGACAAACTCGAACTCTGCCTTTGCCACGGACACTCCGTCAGCATCGAATAATTCCAGCTTCAGTTTCTGGGGTACCCCCAGGCCCATCACGGCAACTCCGGTGTTCACCCCCGGAGGAAGCCAAGAATGGTCAGAAACAGGAAGTGTGCTCGGTAGTCAAACATAGGTGACCTCCAGATTTAGATTGTGCTTTCCCAGAAGAGTCAGGATTGTATCTGTGGCCTTGGAGAGATTCAACCAGGATGGAGAGGAGTAGCGGCCTGGCTCAGGTTGATTGTTTCTAAACATGAATAATTATACGAAAAAGATCCCTGAGCCTCGGGCAGCGGTCATGCCAAACACGGAAGCCCAATATCAAGAGATGCTTGCGGCGAGAATTGTCTCTTCTCGGCTTGGAGAGAGGCCTGGCTAATTGAACCTTCCCGTGGAAATATTCATCAGTATAGGACGTGATTAGGGAGCTGTGGAAGCTGGAAAGGGAGATCGTGAAATGGCAAGAAGAAAGTGGTTCACAACGGTATTGTTGGCCTCGACTATCCTAGTCACATCCTTGGCGCCCCTGGCCTATGCCAGAGGCCGAGGCGGAGGTAGGTTCAGGGCATCGGTTCGACGGGCTCCGGTCTACTTCGCCTATGGCGGATATAGGGGATACGCACCCTACGGATTTGGCTACTATGGGGGAGCTCACCACTATGGCGGTCCCAGGGGTCGAGTCGATTTCAACGTGAAGCCCAAGGAGTCGCAGGTGTTTGTGGATGGTGCCTACATTGGTATCGTGGATGACTACAATGGAGGCTTCTTCGGTAGCACCGCAGTGCTGACGCCGGGTACGCACAATGTTCGAATTGTGGCCCCCGATGGTCGCGTCAAGATAGCAAAAATCTACGTCATGCCGGGAAGGGAACTGAACTTCAACTTCAGCTTCTAATCGGCAAGCCAAGGTGTGGTACTCGTCGTGCCGTTGGGTTGCGAAGCAGCCCAACGGCATGGCGGCCCGGTCGTGGCAGTGGTCTCAGGCCGCGGTGTATCGAGCCAAAGGCTCGAAAGAAGAAGACTTCGGCCTGGAGACCGAACCCACGTCCGCCAACCGCAGGACCCAAATGAAGTTTCAGCTTAGTGGTATCAAGGGGTCTCTGAATCCGTCTCCTGGCCGTCCTCAATCAAGTACCCGGCCTGCATGAAGGCAATCACGTCGGCGATCTCCTGACGGCTGAGATTGTCTTCAAAGCCTTCGGGCATCAGCGAGACGTCTGAGGCTCGGATCTCAGCGATTCGGCCGCGCAGGATCGTCTCCTCTTCACCGGGGCCGCTGCGAATGGTCAAGGTCCCCGGGGTTTCTCCGGCGATGATGCCCCCAAAGACTCCTCCGTCCTTCGTGGTTACGATATAGCTGCTGTAGAGGGACAGGATGTTTCCGCTGGGGTTCAGGATGTCGAAGAGCAGCTGCTTTCGGGTGTGTCCTTGAACCGATCCCTGGAGGGCGGGACCCACTCGTATGCCCGCCTTCAGGTTGTGGCAGCCGGCACATTCTTCGTTGTACAGCTCCCTGCCATTCAGGGGATCCGGCTCCAGAGCTAAGGCCGAGCTGTAGCTTTCAATCACTGCCTCTCGATCGCTGGCTTCCCGCCGTAGGAGCTGGAGAGCCCGCTTTCGTACTTTGGGGTCAGGGTGCTGTCTGAGGATTTCCTGCTGCTGATGATCCAGAGCAGCCCTTGCGATCTTTCCTTCCTCGAGGGCATCGAGAAGATGGATGACTCTGACGCTGTGGTTGAGGAGGATGCCAAGAGTCTGCCTTCGCTCTTCGGGTGAGAAGGTGCTCCAGTGGGCTAGGATCAGCTGACTGACCTGAGGATGGTCGAAGTGTGTCAGTGTTTTCAGTGTGACCTGCCTCAGTTCGGGCTCTAGAGAAGAGGCCAGGAGTCGGTCAAAGAGCTTCTGGACTTCCTGGAATCGCGCTCCAGCCAGGGTTCGAATTGCGGTGGATCGGTCGGGTGTTGCTACCTCTTTCCGCAGTACCTGTTTTCTCGCCGCCGCAAGCAGCGAGGGAATCCGAAAATGTTGTACAACCCCAGCGGCCGCCTCTCGGACGGTTCCAGAGGAACTCGACAACAAAGCCTTCAGAGCACGCTCCGCTCCGTGGCCTCCCAATCGGCGTACGTGACCCAGCTCCAAACCCCGGCCGAATCCTCTCAGGGCTGGAACCTGCCAGGACTCTTTCTTGAGCGCGCCATTGTGAGCGATCAGCCCTATCAACCGTTGAGACTCGTGCTCCCGATTCCGCGCACCAATGACCGCCGCCAGCTCCTCGAGGAAACTGGCCTTGCCAGCGCTGTCGGACTCAAAATACGCAGGCTCCCTAGCCATCGATTCCAACAGATCCAGAGAAGAACCCGGCTCGGAGCTGAGGATAGCGGTGCGCTGCCACTTGTCCTCTCCGTTCTGCTCGATCAGGCGCCGAAAGGCCTGATGGACCTGTTTGCCCTGGAATTGGCCCAGACTGAGTGCGAGCTGAAAGAGGACCCGGGGCGACGGATCCGAGACCAACGAGGTCAATTTCGGCAGTAGCTCAGAAAAGTCCTCTGCGAGCATGATGGCATGTTCTCGAACGCCCGCTTCCGAGTCGTCGAGTGCCAGCAAGACCAGGGAAGCGTCCAAAGCGTTGGCACCCTCCAGAGCGTAGAGAGCATGAAGGCGAGCCAAGGGGTTGGGTCGGCGGACTATCATCTCTTTGAGAAGGGGTATGGCAGACGGATCCTGTCGCTCCAGCAGTAGCCGCTGGGAGGTGAGCCGCCACCACTGGTTGGCATGGGCCAGATTCTCGACCAGCCCAGCGATCTCGGCCTGATGAAGAGCCGGCCAGGTCATGGATCCGGAGGGATGACCTTTGGGGACGATTCGATAGATACGGCCGAGATCTGTGCCACTGAAGAAGTTCTTGCCCTTCTTGATCGGTTCCGGGATCGAGGCTGGGGTTTCAACAAACTCGCGACAGATATCCACAACGTACAGGTTTCCGTCGGGTCCGACTGTGAAGTTGGCAGGTCTGAACCAGCGGTGGGTGGAAGCCAGGAACTCTTTGTCCTGTTCTTCCTGGGGGCGGTTGGCGGTGAAGGTGACGCCCTCGGGCGAAAGGATGTCCCGGTGAATCAGATTGCCGGCGACTTCGCCCGTGAACACATTGCCCCGATAGGCTTCCGGGAAAGTGTCGCCGGTGTAGACGGTAGCGCCGGTCGCCCCGGTGAAAAAGCCGCTCGACTGCAGCTCCCGTTCCATTCCGATTTCTTTGTAGCGGCGCTGCCGCATGCGGGTACGGGTCTCACGCCAGGGTTCCGGTGGGGTGAGTTGAAAGATCCGTTGATCGTGCTGCGAGATGTGAAGGGATACCTCGGGTGCGGTCAGAAAGGGGTTGCGCTGCAGGTAGCGCCTGGCCATTACCACGTGGTTGACATCTCTTCCTGCCTGCGAAAAGAAGCGGTGGCCCCAGATGTCAAAGGTCTGCCCGAAGCGGGTAGCACCGGACGCGGATTCGAACAGATCCCGATCCAGACGGAAGCGAAAGTCCGTGCCCAAAACAGAAACAGGATCTACCCCAGGTTTTCGTGAGAACTCGATTTCACCTGCCTGACTATCGTTTGAGACGTAGATCCAATTGTCGATTCCGAAGCGCAGGTTGTTGACGCGGCCTTCGGGATCTACCAGGGTTGTGAAACCCGTGAACAGAACGGTCTTTTCATCCGCTTTCAGATCCCCATCAGTGTCTTTCAAATACAGAATGTCGGGCGCCGAGCTCACCAGGAGTCCTCCGTTCCAGGGAAGGACGCTCTTCACGTGAGGCAGCTCCTCGGCAAAGATGGTGGAGTGGTCGATGCGTCCATCGCCATCGCGGTCTTCCAGTACTCGGACCCGGCTCTTGTAGGGGGCCCCTTTGGGGGGATCGTAGGGGTAGTCCCGCATCTCTGCCACCCAGGCACGCCCCTGCTCGTCGAACACCAGCTCCACCGGATCGGTGACGTCAGGCTCGGCAGCGAAGACTTCTACCCGAAAGTCTTCGCTGATCTGGAAGGTCTTGACGGTCTCCTCGGCGGACAACGGAAGAGTTCGGTCTTCGACAGAGCAACCTGCGAGCAACGCAAGCCACAAAGGCAATAGTTTCACGTTCTTCATAGCATCAACCCTCACGGTTCGAAAGCTCCCCACGCCGCGAGCGAGCAGGGTCGGTCGAAGCTGAGATGGTAGCCGCAGGGTGGAGGAACTACAAGGGGCGCATCCACAGCGAACGCCATTATCCTTACTTATTGGATTTCTTCTCGGGAGGGTATATTCTGCCGGTGATCCGGTCATGGCTACACACCAAAAATTCCGTCGGCCTCTGGGGCTTTTCCTGGGACTGCTATTCGCCCTGGCGATGATCATGGGGGTGGGTCCCGGTGTGCTTCTGGTGAATTGTCCGGACACCCTCCTTGGGCTACCCAGAATCTACACCTGGAGCCTCCTCTGGTACGCCGTCCACGTCGTGATTGTTGTCACTGCCTACCGCTTTCTATGGCGCCAGCCTCCCGATCGTGATCGTCGTGATCGGGAGTGGGAGTGATGTCCCCGAATTGGCCGCAGGAACCGAGTCTGGCATTCATACCCTATGTTGTGCTTGCCGTCTATCTGGTGACTCTTCTGGGATTGGGGTGGCGGGGCTATCGTAGAAGCCAGATCGGTGAGGAAGATTACTATCTGGCCGGGCGCAGTCAGGGATGGGTTATTACCTCTCTGACCATCATGGCTACCTTTTTCAGCTCCTTTGCGCTTCTGGGTGCCCCTGGAATGGTGTATCGAGAGGGGGTGGTCTTCGCCCTGGTCAGCTTGAACGTTCCGGTTGCCGGCTATTGTGTGTACCTGCTGGGGAGCAGAATCTGGAAGGCTGGTAGGGTCCACGGCTATGTCACCCCTGCCGACATGATCTGCGACTACTATGGAAGTCGCGTGGTCTTGCGCCTACTGGTAGTGCTGGTCGGCATCCTGTTCACGATTCCCTACGTGATGATGCAACTCAAAGCTGGAGGCGAGTTGGCGGCCGTCATGTTCGATTCCTACACGGGTGCCTTTGGCCTGGGCGCAGTCGTTCTTGCGGCAATTACCACGCTGTATATCATGATCGGAGGAATGCGCAGCGTGGCTTGGACCGATGCCTTGCAGTGTGTGCTCCTGGTGTCAGGCATGCTACTGTCGGGGGTGGCTCTGGTAAGTTTTTTCGGTGGCCTGTCCGCCTTTGCGCTGGCGATCAGTCAGCTGCCCAGGAGCTCTCTCACCGTCCCTGGAAATACCGGCTTCTGGAGCATTTCAACCTTGTTCACGGTCTCTTTCCTGATGCCAATAGGGGGAATCATTCAACCCGCTCAGTGGATGCGCTTCTACGCAGCCCGTGATCTGGAGACGCTGCGGCGTAGCGCGCTGATCTTCGTCATCTTGCTAACCGGGTGTTTCCTGTTCGGCATCATGCTGGTGGGGCTTGGTGGCCAGGTCCTGTTCCCCCTCGAGCTGGATGGGGCAGAGGGCGTCCGCCCCCATCCTGAAGTGGGTAGCTACGATCAGATTCTGGTCGCGGTGATTCAGAGGACGCTGCCGGAGCTGCTCGGACCAGCATTGGGCCTCCTCTTTGCCAGCCTGATGATCGTGGCGATCATGGCTGCCGCCATGAGCACTGCAGACAGTAGTCTGCACGCCTTGAGTGCCCTGATGACACGTGACGTCTACGATCGGTTCGTGAGGCCTGAAGCAGGCGAGCGGGAAAGGGTCTGGGTGGGCCGTCTGGTCATTCTGGGAGCGACCGGGGTTGCGCTCGCATTGGTGCTGGCGGGACGGGAGGAGGGTAGCTCGCTGGCGGGCATCATGGAGATGATCGTTGGTTTGGGACTGTTTGCAGCCGCCTTTAGCATCCAGCTCCTGCCCTTGACGATAGACGTTCTGTACCTTCACAGAGGGACATCCGGTGGAGCCGTGGCTGGCCTCTCGACGGGCCTCGTGGTCGCCTTCTGTTTTACTTCGCTCTTTGCTTCGTTGGCCTCGGCTGCAGGGGGCTCTGTGATTGAGCCGATTCTGTTGGGGCTATTGGATCTGGTCAATATCTGTAAGGGGTGGGTGCCTCTCCACGCCACCGCGTGGGGCCTCATTCCCAATGTCCTTGCGTTCGTTCTGGTGAGCAGTTTCGGAGAGAGCGATCGGCGCAGGTAGAAGGTTCGCAGCCCAGAGTTTCTCCTGTGCTGCTGCGGGAATGAGGGCTGAGTTCAGTTGTTCGAAATCGAATCGTGGGTGTAATATGCCGGCTTGCCTCCCCGCGGAGTTGTCATTCGGGCGAGGTTCGATCGGGGAGGAAGAAGCATGACTAGAACCAGACTAGATAGTGCACTGGCCATAGACGGCGGACCCAGGGTCAAGAAGGATCCCTTCGGTTCTGGTCAACGGTATGGTGAAGCGGAAATGCAGCAACTGAGTCAAGCCTTGGCACAGCAGACCCTTTTCTATTCGGGCGGAACGAAAGTTGCTGCCCTCTGCCAGCAAGTGGCAGCACGCTTGGGGGTTCGACATGCGACTGCCGTCAGCAGTGGAACCGCGGCCGTCCACAGTGCCCTGGCGGCGGCCGGTGTTCGTCCCGGAGATCACGTAGTGACCTCCCCCATCAGCGATGCCGGAACCGTGATCGGTATTCTCTTCCAGGGAGCGGTGCCCCTCTTTGCCGATCTCGAGCCCCACACCTACTCCTTCGATTTGGATTCGCTGGCCGATACCATTGACGAGAAGACTCGGGTAGTCATGCCGGTACATCTCGGCGGAACCCCGGGGCCGATGGACGATATCCTGGGAATTGCACGGGAGCGTGGCTGTCTTGTGATCGAGGACTGTGCTCAAGCCTGGGGTGCGACCTACAAGGGGCGTCCGGTGGGTTCGCTGGGGGATCTCGGAACTTTCAGCTTGAACGAGAGCAAACAAATCTCCTGTGGCGATGGCGGACTGGTAGTGGCGGATTCAGACGAGCTTGCCAGGGGAGCGCGGCTTTTTGCCGACAAGTTCTATGATCGTGAGGCGGAGGTGCTTATCTCTCCAGCCTTCCTCGGTGCAAACTACCGGATGACGGAGCTTCAGGCGGCGGTGTCCCTGGCCCAACTCGAGAAGCTGGACAACATCGTCGAGCGCAGAGTCGCGCAGGGTGAGCGACTGACCGAAGGACTCGCCGGGATTCCGGGTCTGTATCCGATGCTGGCCCCGCAGGGGGCCCAGTCCAGTTACTGGTTTTATCTGTTTCGAATCGACCCTGCCGTCCTCGGCGTCGACAACCAGCGGTTTGCCGAGGCAGTTTCCGCAGAGGGGGTACCGTGTCTTCCCGGTTACATCAAGGAGTGTATCTACCAGTGGGACATGCTGGCGAAGAAGCAGGTCTTTCCGGGTACCAGTTGGCCGCTAGCCGAAGTGGACTACGGCACCGGACTTTGTCCGATGGCTGAGTCCATCCTGGCGACCTCGGCGAGATTGGTAGTCAGCGAGTTTCACACCGATCAGAATGTAGAAGACCAGATTGCCGCCGTTAGAAAGGTCGCTAGTCACTACTCCGATTGAGCCCGAGACCGAATCCTTGATGAGTACAACGCCCCCCCTCGGAGATCTCCGAGTCCTCGACATCTCCACCTTTGTCGGTGCGCCGTTTGCTGCTGCCTGTCTTGCTGAGTTTGGTGCCGAAGTACTCAAGATCGAGAGACCCGGTGTGGGGGATTCTCTCCGCCAGTTGGGGACACCGAGTCAGACCGGCGATTCCTACTTCTGGCTGAGCGAAGCCCGTAACAAGAAATGCATCACCCTGGACTTGAAGAAGGCTGAGGGGGCGGAGCTTTTTCGAAGAATGGCGTCGAAAGCAGACGTCGTGATCGAGAACTTTCGGCCGGGGACGCTGGAGAAGTGGGGCCTCGGCTTCTCCGACCTGATCGCACTCAATTCCGGGCTGGTCATGCTGCGGTTGTCAGCCTACGGAGAAATCGGTCCCAAGAACCAATTACCCGGCTTTGCAAGAATCGCCCAGGCCTACGCTGGGCTGAGCTATCTGGTCGGCACTCCAGAAACGCCTCCACTGGTCGCGGGGTCGACCACCCTGGCGGACTATCTGAGTGGACTCTATGGTGCCTACGGGATTCTGATTGCGTTGCGGGTACGGGATCGGAGCGGCCGAGGCCAGTACATCGACATTGGTCTGCACGACGGGATCTTCCGTTTTCTCGATGAGATTGCATCGGTTTATGACAAACAGGGAACGGTTCGGGAGAGAATGGGGACAGAGGCTCCAAGTTCGGCCCCACACAGCCACTATCCTACCCAGGACGGCAAGTGGGTGGCGATCGCATGTAGCAACGACCGGATGTTCGAGCGCCTGGCGACAGTCATGGCTCAGCCGGAGCTGGCGCAACCCGACCGCTTCGGCCGAATCTCCAATAGGTTGGCCGAGCGCGAGCAAGTCAATCAACTCGTCTCTGCCTGGACGTTGAAGCATACCCGCCAGGAAGTAATAGAGCTCTGCAGCACCGGGGAGGTACCCTGTGGTCCCATCAACAGTATCGCTGAGATTTTCCAGGAAGAGCAGTTCTGGCTGCGTGAGACGCTGACTCGGGTGAAGGATGAACGAATTGGCGATCTGGCGGTTCCGGGTGTCGTTCCCCGCTTGTCCGAAACCCCCGGGAGGATCCGGCACCTGGGCCGGGCTCTTGGAGAGGATAACGCCGAAGTCTATCGTGATTGGCTGGACCTGGACGAGAGCGATCTGGCCACGCTGAAGAAGAACGGAGTCATCTGACGCCCCGGAGGGATAAGTATGATGCGGTCCTCAAGGTTGGGTTTTATGATGCTTGCGATTGTCGCAGTCCTGGTCCTGGGTTGTGAGACACCTCGGGTCCAGCGCTTTGGAATGGTAATCGGACTCAAACCAGACACAATAGAGCAGTACAAGGAACTGCATGCGGATGCCAATCTCGGCGTCCGTGACTTGCTTCGAAAGTACAACATCCGCAATTTCTCGATCTTCCTTCAAGAGATCGAAGGCAAGTCGTACGAATTCGCCTACTACGAGTACACCGGAAAGGACCGCGAGGGCGACCTCAGACGGCTGTCGGCGGAGCCCCGAAACAAGCAGTGGATCAAGGTCTGCAACGCGCTGCAGATTCCCTTGGCTGGACAGAAGTCCTGGTCGATGATGGAGAGGATCTATTTCAACGAGTAGGAAGGGGCTGCGGCAAGACGCGCAGGGTTGGAATTCAGAACTGGTTTTGTGGTGTGGTGCTTTGAGATCTGATGTTTTCAAGAAGGAGTGAGCATGGAGGGTGTAGGCGGGCAGGATAGCTTGTTTCATCGTAGTCTCAGCGAAAAATGGCGGCAAATCACGCATGGAGAAGGAGTCTATCTATTCGACTCCGAAGGTCGCAGTTATCTGGATGCGTGTGCCGGCGTCCACGTCGTGAGCATCGGTCATGGTGTGCCGGAGATCGCCGAGGCGATGCGGGATCAGGCACGCAAGGTCAGCTTCACCTACAGTCGCTTCCTGACCCAGCCCCAGCTTGACCTGGCAGAGAAGATCGTCGAGATGGCGCCCCAGGGGCTATCCCGCGTGTTCTTCATTTCAGGTGGATCCGAGGCGACCGAAGCTGCCCTCAAGATGGCACGCAAATACCACATCGAGACCGGCAATCCGAAGAAGTACAAGGTCATCTCGCGCTGGCAAAGCTGGCACGGAAATACCATCGGTGCGCTGTCCATGTCGGGACGGACCTCCTGGCGCCAGGACTACGTCCCCTATCTTCTGGACTGCCCCCATATCCCTCCACCCTATTGCTATCGATGTCCTTACGATAAGACCTATCCCGAATGCCAATTGGCCTGTGCGACTGATCTGGAGCGGGTGATTCAGCAGGAGGGAAGCGAGTACATCTCAGCCTTCATCGCCGAACCCGTGCTGGGAACGTCGGCAGCGGGGGTCGTTCCTCCTCCCGACTACTTCCCGACCATCAGGGAGATCTGCGATCGCCACAATATTCTCCTGATCGCCGATGAGGTCGTGACCGGATTCGGACGCACCGGACTCCCCTTTGCCATGGACCACTGGGGGGTAGTTCCCGACATCATGACGACCGGAAAAGGCTTGAGCAGCGGGTACACTCCGATTGCGGCCACGATCGCCCAGGAGAAGATCTACGAGGCCATCTTCAAATCGTCCACCTCCTTCAGCCACGGACACACTTACGGCGGTAATCCGCTATCGTGCGCCACAGCCTTGGCGGTTCAACAATACATCGAGGCTCACGATCTGGTGACCAGATGTGCCCAACGGGGCGAGCTGCTGCTGAGAAAACTGAAGACCCTGGAAGAGCTCCCGATCATCGGAGAGGTGCGAGGAAAGGGACTCCTGATCGGCATAGAGTTCGTGGCCGACAGAGCCACACGGGCTACCTTTGATCCGAACCGAGGTGTGACGTCGATGGTAGTCGATCGAGCCTTCGAAAGAGGTGTGCTGGTGATGCCTGGAGCTCCAGGTCTAGTCGACGGAGCGAGGGGCGATCACATAGCCATTAGCCCCCCCTTCACCGTGAGTGAGGATGAAGTAAATCAGATCGTCGATGTCCTCAGAGAAAGCATCTGCCGGGTGGCGGAAGACCTGGATGTCTAGGTAGCAGGGCAGGCAATACCGGGATCGCCGCAGTGAAGAACGACGGGCGAACCTGGCCGGCAACTCCAGCTGGAGCCCCTGCCACGAGCATCGATAGCAGCGTATCCGTTGTAGGACGGGCACTCCTGCCCGTCGCTGCCATCGACGGGCAAGAGTGCCCATCCTACGAAGATCACGGCTGTGTCAACGGGAGGCTCTTGAATGATCTTCTCGTCAATGAAGTTTCAGCTTAGTCGGGCCCCCAGGAAGCCCTGGCCCCATCCGAGAACGAAACTTCGGTTACGTCTGCCGTGATTGTCGCTACCGCCAATGACAGAGCCGTGACTGCAAAGGAGCGGTCCCGATCACCGATCGGGACATGCCATAAAAAAGGAGATGCAATCGGCCACCGTCTGTTTGGTCGGTTGTTTCCGGCATCCGTATGCCGGGACCGCTCAGTCACGGCTCTGTCATTGGCGACTCTTGGATGATCTCCTACCCAATGAAGTTTCAGCTTAGCCCAGCCCCCAGAAGCGCTGGCCCCATTCGAGAACGAAACTTTTTCTCCGGCGTAGGACAAGTCCCGTTCGCCGCGTTGTTCGTAGAGTAGAGACGTGCGACGTTCAGACGTTTCGACGTGCGACGAATTCTTGAAGTTTTAGCTTAGGGTCTGCGCAAGAATAACTTGGTAGAATTGGCGCTCAGATTTGCGCCAGATTTGGCCGCGAACGCTTGAGCGAAACCGCAGGCATAGCCGGGTCTACGTTGAGGATTTCGCGACTGAGGAGCGGCCGAAGATGGTGTGAAGATGAGATGCCAAAATGCCAAGTTATTTTTGGTTCATCCGGTAAATGGGGAGGTGCCGCCAGTCAAAGGCAGGCCGTGGAAACTGCCGCACTATGCAAACCGTGGAAAAACAACTAGTTCTGGAGGAGAACTGGCAAGTGCTCGCAGTTGTTTTTCCACCGTTCGCACAGCGCTTGGAAAACTCCGTATCACGGGCTTGCTGGCCCAGTTCGATGTCGCTCGGAGTTTTCCACAGTTCCCACGGCCTCTGCTACTGCAGCCGACTATATTGACAAGCGAACGGGGAACCAGATTTGGGATCCGGAAAGCGCCGAACCACGTTCCCACCTCCCCATTTACCGGATGACCCTTATTTTTGCGCAGACCCTTAGTAGGCAACAGCGCCCCCGGAGCGTCGAGGGTCGGCGATGCCTATCCAGGAGTCTCCGTTCTTAAAAATGGTGTTGACGTCGCCGAAGGTAAAGGAATTGCGCCGCAAGCGGTGACCCATATTCCGGAGCGCGGTCTTCTGAGCCTCCGAGAGGCCAGCAGGCTCGTAGAGGATCTCATTGGGGAGCGCTTGATGATGGACTCGAGGAGCGCCCACTGCTTCTGCGACCTCCATCCCCTGATCGATAAGGTTGCTGACTACCTGGAAGACGCTGCTGATGATCCGAGGCCCTCCACGGGTTCCGAGGACCATTTCGAGCTCGCCCGCAGGGTTGACGACGATGGTTGGAGTCATGGACGAGAGCATGCGCCTGACTGGAGAGATGGAGTTGACGTCGCCCTGAACGAGGCCAAATTGATTCGGCCGATTGGGGGCAGTGGTGAAGTCATCCATTTCGTTGTTGAGAAGAAAACCGGCTCCAGCGACGGTCACGCCGCAGCCAAAGAGGCCGTTCAGGGTAGTCGTAATCGCGGCGGCTCGACCTTGGCTGTCTACGACTGAGTAGTGGGTAGTGTGGTCGCCCTCCGGAGTTGCGTTGACAGAGGGAGGCGTAGAGGATGCACGTCGAGGATCGATCCGCGAGCGGAGGCTGGCTGCATAGTCCTTCGAGAGGAGTCGATCCAGTGGAATCGCAACGAAGTCGGGGTCACCCAGGTGGCGGTTGCGATCACGAAAGGACCAGCGCATCGCCTCGGCCTGTAGATGTATCAAATCCGAGCTTCCCACAGGAGGCAATTTCTCGAAGCCCTCCAGGATGTTCAGAATCTGTGCAAGGGTGACGCCGCCCGACGAGGGAGGTGGCATCGAGTAGATAGTGTAACCTCGGTAGGAGATCTCAATCGGATCTCTCCAGACCGGACGGTAGGTGCGCAGATCCTCCAGGGTAATGAGCCCTTGGCCTCGTTCCATCTCCGCAGCAATCAGTTAGGCAATTCTTCCTCGATAGAAGGCATCTGCACCTCGCTCAGAAATCAGGGTCAGGGTGGCCGCCAGCTCGGGCTGCTCCCAGTGAGTGCCTTCACCTGGAGGTTCCCCGGCAACCAGAAAAGTCTCTCTGGAAGCGGGGAATCTTCGGAGCTTCTCAGCCGACTCAGCGAGCTGAAAACTCCTTGCCGAGTCAAGGATGTGCCCTCGAGCCAACTCGATCGCCGGCGTGACGACTGCGGGCCAGCCTAAGCTCCCGTGCCGCTGATGCATCTCATACAGCCCGGCTACGGATCCAGGAACCCCAGCGGCGAGATGGCCGACGAGGCTTGCTTCGGTCGGATTCCCCTCGTCGTCCAGGTACATGTCCGGAGTGACCGCTCCGGGTGCCGTCTCCCGATAGTCGAGGGTTTCGATTTTGCCATCGGTGTCCCGGTAGACCAGAAAACCCCCTCCTCCCAGATTGCCGGCATCGGGCGCCACTACGGCGAGTGCGAGTCCTACCGCCACCGCCGCATCGATGGCGTTGCCGCCCCTTCGGAGCACTTGCGCCCCGGCGTTCGAGGCGAGCGGATGTCCGCTCACGACCACGCCATTCGCGCCCTCGACCGGCACGACGCGGTCGACGATTTCCCAAGGGGCCTCGGGAGGATCGCTGTCGGGCAAGCCGCTTTCCGGGCGTCCGCAGGCCAGGGACGTCAGGATGGGCAGGAGCAAGAGCAGATAGGTTCGTATCGACACGTCTTTCGACGATCAAGGTACCATAGCCGGTGCTCTGTGTCCGTGCCGCTGCCGTGAGCAGGTCAGGCTCCTAGCCCGCATTTCTCATCGCTGGTCTTCTGCGTCGCCGCAAACATCCGTCCTGGCTGTGTTACGCTCGGTCGGCCTCCTCGACGTACTGCACGAGTACAACTGCGGGGGCCTCGGTCGCAAGCCTTGCCAGGACGGCCCTTGCGGCGCCTCGCTACGAAAAGCGATGAGAAATCCGGGCTAGGCCCAATACTGTTCATTTAAGGATCTTAACCTGGATTCTCGGACGGCCCGTCCGTCCTTGGATGCGACTGCGGACCGGAAAGCTGCTCATCTTCCTTTTCACCGCTCTTGGGTTGCAGCGCCCTCGGCTGGAGGACACCCGCTCTTCCAAGATCTCCTCCAAGACCGTCTCATGAAAGGCAATTCTCTCCTGAGGGGGGAAGAGACACCAAGCGAGGCAACTTGCGTCTGACCACCCGGAGCGAGTGGACAAAGGACAGGGTGTCCGGGTCCACGTGCGCCTTTAAGGCCGCCTCATGCATCAAACCCCGTAGCGCGAAATGAGCCAGCAGCAGACCATAGAACTCCTGCTCCACCAGCTCCGGTTTCTTGCTGCGCAAAACGATGCGTGCTCCCCGCAAGTGGGTCTTGAGTTCATCCAGTGCCGTCTCGATCTCCCAGCGCTCGTGATAGAGGGCGGCCAGTTCCTCGGCCGGACCCTCCTCGGGCTCCAAGGTCGTCATCAGACGATACCGTTCGTCGATTCCCTCCAGCCGATACTCGATGACCCGCACCGCGAGCCCCTCCTGGTCCCGCCTGCGAGCCTTGTCGCTGGGATAGATCTTGCTCCGATAGGAGCCATCGGCCAAACGCTCCAGACAGGGCAGCCTCAGGTTCTTTTTCACGCGCCACAACAGGTGGCTGCCGCCTTCTTGGGACCGCTTCCACAGAGCGTAGCTGAAAAAATTCCGGTCGGCCAAACACAGCATCTCCGGACCCAGCTCCGCCACCACCCCGTGGGCGAGCGTGCTCTCTCCCCGCCCATAGCCCCCCATCTCGGTGGCAAACAACACGTGGGTCCCGTTCTCCAGCAACGCCACAAATCGCAACTGCGGATAGCCACTGCGGCCCCGCGACGCTCCGGGTCGACCAAACGCGGCTTCATTGGCCGCGGTGTCTGCCAGATCCAGCGTGCTGCCGTCCAACGTCACCAGACGCCTCCCCCGATACCACGCCCCCTGCGTCTGTGGCGTCGCGATCGGGCTCACCACCTCCTGGTACAGCCGCTGCAGCGGCTCCTTCCCCAATCGGCTCCGGGCCTGAGTAATCGCCGACTTGGCCGTGCCCCGCAGCCGTCGCACGTTCAGCCCCAACCACTCCAGCCCTTCCAGCAGGCACCGCAGCACCTCTCCATAGGACACTTGCCCGTACAGCGCCAGTGCGATCACATAGTACACCACCACGTGCGCCGGCAAATTTCGCTCCCGCTTGCTCGCTCGCCCCGTTTCCTGCAGAATCCGGTCGATGGTCGTCCTCGGAAACTTCTCAGCAAGCACGCCCAGACTCACGAAATCCGTAATCCGGGCTCCCTTCGGTAACTCGGCCAAAGTGCGTGCCATGGCGTTCCTCCTTTTTTATAGCAGAAAGGATCGCTCATGACCCTGACACTTAAGTGAACAGTATTGGGGCTAGGCCCGGATTCAGGATCCGTGCGGGAGGCAGAAACCAGCCGAATCAACGTCGGGAAGCACTGCGGATCGGCTTCGCACTGGGTGTAGGCTCGGCGACTGTAGGCCGTCTGCCACCCGCAGCGATACACTCAAGCGCTACCTCGGCAATCGATTTTTCATATCGCTGGGTATTTCCTGAGGAATCGGTTGCGGTGACCTTCACCCTCACACCGAGAATCGGGGTCATGTCGGCTTTGCCAAGGGAAATGGCGTAGGTGCCGTTCTGCAGGGTCGCTGGATTGGTCAGGGTTCTCCAGCGAGTGTCGTTGACATCAATGGCAAGTTCGCTGAGACCGCCGCTGTCGTCCCAGTAGCCGATGTTGAACCACTGCGGGTGCAGGCAATCGGGTCCGCCATCGAAGGCCCCGTCCACAGTGGGATGGTATCGATCGTAGCCGTGCTCGTAGTTGTTGCCCGTATTGACTGGCGCATGGTTGTCGATCCACTGCCCCAGTCGGTACACCCAAGTGGAGGCATCAGGATTGCTTCCATCGCAGAGGCTCAGATTCTGATGGACGGAACTGAATTTGTAGCCGCAGGTCGTCAGATTGGTCCCGCTGCTGCCGCAAGCGCTATAGTCTGGGGGTGAAGGCTGGTACTGGCTCCGGCCATTGTCTCTTCCATCCGTTTTGGCTCCATAGGCCGCCCAGAAGAGCCGACTTCCGTTTGCGCTGAACTTATCGATGTATTTCTTGTCCAGCATCTTCTTTACAGGTGAACCTGGCCCCTGACCGTTGAGTTTACTGGGGTCATAGCTTAGGGCGTTCAGTGAGTTGGCAGTGGTGCTGCCTCCGTTCTGAGCATGGCACGATCCGCAGTAGAGGTGAAAGTCGGCCGAAAGGTCCTGCCATACTGGCGGCACCAGAACTGCATCGGTGCTGGTCTGCAGGACGGGCTGACAGCTGGCGTCGTAACTGACGTGTGTGGTCTGGGTCACCATGTCGAGGGGCGCCAGATCCGGATCTGAGGAATCGCTGCTCGACCAGGGCACCGCCTCTCCGGGACGATGGTTGTGGCAGCCACCACAGTCATTGCGGGTTTCGCGCGGCTTCAAACTATGCCAGGTGCGGACGTCGGCGAGCTTCAATCCGTTGCGATCCAGCAGGTGGAAGTCCACCGGCGCATTGGCTGGAACGACTGCCTTGAAGGAGCTGTCAGACTCTCCGTTCATGCCTACCTGAAACGTTCCAAGCAGGCGCTTGCTTTCCTTCATCTTGGATCCGCCGGTGGAATAGCCGGGCTTGACGTGGTTGTTGTTGATCTTGTTGCTGGTGAGATAGATTGCGATCCCGAAGATGTCCGTTTCCGTCGGCTTGCTGCAGGAGCCAGTCTGGAGATTGATATTCCCCGGAGCGTCGACCATGACCCGCGAGAGGCTGTCGATATTCTTGAAAATCTGATCGATTGTGTTACCCGCCTCATAGGGATTGTAGTAACCGTGTACATCCTTGCAGTCGACTGGTTTGACATCGGTGTTGGCAAGAGATGAAGTCCCGAATACGGCGTAGGGTGCACCGGCTGAGATGGGGCTGCCCTTGTCGGTCACGCTCTTGGGCCTCTGTTGTCTGGCTTTTCCCGTCGGATGAGGAAATCCCTTGAGGCGATAATTCCAATCGATCACGGGTTTGGCCCACAGGGCTCCCCACTCTGGATCGGTCGAAGCGATCACTGGCGTATAGTTGCCCGGGTTCGCCGGATTACCCGGCTCCAGATCGGTGTAGACGATCCGGGGATGGTAGGGATAAGGACTATTTCGATGATTGGACACGCCCGGATCGTACGTCATGTAGAGCTCGTCAGGCCCTCCACAGGCGGGTGCCGTAAACTTCCCCACGGGACTGGGGTAGTCCCCTTTCTTTACGCCCGGTGTCAGATTGTAGGAACCGACTTGCTTGGGAATATAGCCCACACCTGCGCTGGAGAAGTTGTTGTAGGTGTTCAAACCCAACTGCGACATGTCCTGCGCCGCGATGAAGCCCATGCCATTGTTGTTCGCGTTGTAATACTGGGTGATTACCTCGTAGTCGCCGGGAGGAAGGGCACCAGGATTGGACTTGACGCAGAAGCTAGCCAGATGGGCGGCTTCGGCCACGATGCCGTAACCGTAAAGTGGTCCCCACTTGCTTCCTCTCACTTCCTGGATGTGCCACTGTCTCGGCTCCTCGGTAGTTGCCTGATAGGAAAGTGCGTAGCCAACTCGTAGGCGATTCGGGCTCAGGGCTGAGGTGGTGGTGTAATACTGGTGCTGCCTGATGCTGAGCAGCCTGAGACTGGTACCGTTGTCGGCCACCCTGGCGGTAAAGATATTGAAGTTCTTGTTCTTCTTTCCCTGTCCTTGATTAGAGTTGCGAAGCTGTTTTCGATCGCTCGCGAAGACCAGTTGTCGGCCGAGCTCAGTGTCGACCTCGATCGCGCCAGTGTGGACGACTCCACCGGTGTGTAGTTCGGTGGTGGAAGTGACCGATGGATTCATGGCATCTGCGTACCAATCGGTCGTCTGGGTCAGCCGCGAGACTCGGAGTTGATCGGCTGGAAAACTCGGATCATCGATCTTGGGGCCGATGTCGATGGCATAGAGATCTCCTCCCAGGGGCCAACCGTCGAAGTTGCTGTGCCCGGTTGTCCCGCAGCAGTAGGGTGGAAAGTGCAGGGCGTCGTGGAAATAGGAGAAGTAGACGCGTCGGCCATCGATCGAGACGCTGGGCTCGGTCACAGATCCATTGATGCGCCCGTTGGTGGGACCCAGCGGATAGTCAATCAGACCGTCGTGTACGCCGGCCAGGGGAAAGAGTTGTTCGGTGGTGCCGTCGGAAAGCAACATCCAGAGTTCCTGCCCGCGGCTGGGTGCGCCCGCCTCCAGCACGTCTGTGCCGAAATTTCCCCCGTTGCCGATCTGGGCGTCCCTGAAGCTGGCGATGAATATCAGAGGGTAGCCGGGCTGATGATAAGTCCCGGGATCGTCCTTCCAGGTTTCAAAAATCGGGGAAGGTTGAGCTGAAACCAAGGCGGTGAAGAGGAAAAATGTGCAGAGGGACGAGCAGACGTTCCAAGCAGACGACATAGTTTCTGATCCTTTGGCAATAGACCCGGAGTGCATTCCAAACGGAACCGTACTGGTTCAGTTGGCTGGGAGGTCGATGCTATACCGATCCTGCGAAATCTGATGTGCGAGCGATCACCGGCCGCAGGATCTGTCTCCTACTGCCGTTTCTTTCTCTTCGCTTTCTTCTGAGCTTTTTTCTTAGCCCGTCCTGGGACCATCGTTGACTTCTTGACCCCGCGAAAGAGATTGTGGCTGGGCCACTTCTTGACGGCGGCACTCCCTTTGTCGAGGGCCTGGGCAACGGCGTCTCCGAACGCCTTGTCACCATTGGGACGACAGTTGAACACCACTGCCATGATCAGATCCCCGCTGCTTTTCCTCGTCACTCGGCTGCGGGTTCCCCACATGGAGCCGTTGAAGCTCCAGTCTCCTGAGTAGGGAGCGGGCTTGGCATTCTTGGCGAAACGGACCAGATCTACCGCCGAGGCAATCCATCCTCCATGGGCATCAAAAGACCTCACATAGAAACCGCCATAGGGCGCTGCAACCGTCTTTGGTCCCGAGGCGAGCACGCTGGTTATCTTCGATGCAAACGGCGCCATGTAGTAAAGCACCTCGCCCTTAGCGGTGCCGGATTTTTTGGTTTTGCCCACTACCATCCTGCTAATACCTGCAGGGGCCAGGATCTGCTTCCTGAGATAGGCCTCATAGGACATCCCAGAAGCTTTCGCAATCACTCGACCCAGAATGTTGTACCCGAAGTTGGAGTAGGCACTGGCGGCTCCCGGCTTGGTGTTCAGCTTCCTGTACTTCAGCATGTATCGAATGATGTTGGTGGCGCTGGTGGGTTTGGAAGTGCCCATTTTGCTGGCAATCTGGTTCGAATAGAACTGGGGATCGAATCCCAGCTTGTCGATGTCCCATCCTCCCTTGTGGTCCATCAGGTGTTGGATGGTCACGTCGTTGTAGCGTTTGTCGACCAACTTGGAAGGTTTCAGGTTGGCGAGGTGCTTTACGAATACCCTGTCGCCCAACATCAGTTTGTTCTGATCCCGCAGCTTGAAGATGGCAGATCGGGTAACGGGCTTTGAAACACTCGCAATTCGAAAAAGGCTGTTCGGTTGAACCACCTTTCGGTTGCCGATATTCGCGTATCCATAGCCTCGTGACAGGACGAGGCGTCCCGACTTGACCACAGCCAGGCCCGCTCCTGGAATACTGTACCGCTTCATCGTCGCGATCAGGCGGTCTTCAATCGGCTTGAGGGAAGCAACGCTCTTGCCCGATTTCTTGATGCCGTTGTCGACCATCACCACAGAGTACTTGCCCCCGCTCGATTCCACATCTACCAGCCTGGCACCATTGCGCCTGTATAAATGCGTCACCTGACCGGTAGTCAGACCGTGGTACCACCACCAGAAGCCCTTTCGAGGTCGCATGACGGCGGCGAAGCGGGTCTTACCGCCCGATTTGTACCGCTCGATATCGATGAGCTTCGCTTTCTTGGATCCGAGCAGAGCATTCAACTCCTTCTCGGACTTGCCGTAGTACCACCACCCGCCACCCGACTCCCTGACCATGACCACGGTGAAGCGCAGGGGAGAGGTAGATTCGACGTCCAGATCGATGAGTTTGGCTTTGTTCTTGCTGATCAGGCTCTTGACCTTGTTGGCTGAGGCCCCGTACTGCCACCACCAATCTCGTTTATCGGAGCCCTTGTTGGCAATCAGGACCACCGCAAAGCGGGTCTTGCCACTCACCCGATATCTCTCCACGTCCAGGATTCGGGCTTTCTTTGCTTTGGTCAGGGCATTTACCTTTTTTTCGGTAAGCCCGTAGTACCACCACGAACCTTTCTTGTGAACACCGGCGTTCTTGACCATGGAGACGTTGAAGCGGGGAGGGGAGGCTTTGACCACCTCAATATCGATGAGTCGTGCGCCATTCTTCTTGACTTCCTGGTTGATGCTTCTCTGAGACGCCGTAGAACCACCACCAGCCGGTCTCTGCCGTGGACGTTCTTTCGGTGAGCGCAAGCAGAGAAGTAGTCGATATGCAGAAAAGTGTTAGACAGGTCAGCAGCCTTTTCATGGAGCACCGCCTTGAAGGTCGTTTGGAATCTGTTCCAATTGTAACAGGCCAGCGTTCTGTAGAATCAAGGCGAAGCTCAAACTTCATTGGGGGTGTTCCAGACACGTTCCTACGCCAAAGGCGTTAGTGCGCATAGCCCAGGGTTGCAATGCGAAGCGAGCTACCCTGGGTCTAGGTCGCCTAAGAAAATGCCTTACCCCATAGGGGTTATTGCCGACCGAAAACCAATTCGCAACAACGCCTCCAGCGTAGAAACTCAACGCGACTTAAACCCAGGGTAGCTCGCTTCGCATTGCAACCCTGGGCTACTCGCAATAACGCCTTCGGCGTAAGTGATCTTCTAAAGTGGGAAGAAGTCTCTTTCCCCGAATGGGGCCAGCCCTTCCCTGGGCGGCATGTCCACGCTCCTCGGGATCGTGCCGCTAGCTGGGCTGGGCCCGTCTAGTGCAGAACCATCGAGAGCTCACGATACTCGCCTCTGCCATCATATGCCCGTATCACGGCCTTCTGCTTCGGGACATCTGAGGAGGCCAGGCCCGAGAGTTCCAGGTGCAGATGAAAACCAGAATGGAGGCTACCCTCAATCGAGGGGTAGGCCTCTTGAATATCTTCTCTCGCGATCCCGTAATCTGCGTTTGCCAGGAACATTCCGTCGAGATGCACCTCAACCCGATCGATGCCCTTTTCCGATAAGGCCCAGCCCGACAGGTCAATGGACCGGGAAGAGTAGCTCATCCTGTCGCATTCCAGCCGGATGTTCTGGATCGATCTCTTGCCGCGGGAAAGACTGCGCCACTGCTCCTGGATCCCTCGAAGTGGTCCGGTCAGCTTCCATGACCAGCTGCTCTCCATAGATTCGATTTTCCGCTGTTGCTGCTGAATCAGATGGGTTTGTTGGTGGCCGATCCTTTCCTGTTCGTGAAGCTGGATCCTTTGCAGACGCACTCTTCTGGCGAGGTCGAACACATCCGGATCAGAGGTCATCCGGATGAGATCAATCTCCTCGAACCCTGCGGCTTCTCTCAGTTTCTTCTTCTCTGCAGGATTGCCCAGCATTGCATACAGCGTGTTCAGGGCCCACAGCTTTGCCGATGCATAGTCACCATCGAATGCCAGCATCGAGAGGTAGTAGGGGACCAGTTCTCCGTCCAACTGGGGACCGAACCTGGAGACCTCGGGAAAGATCTCCAGCAACTCATCGGTGCTGGAGATTTCAAGGTAGTTGTTGAGGATCTGGCTGGCTTGCCAGTCGTGCCGCGACTGGGCTCCCAGGCTTTGTCCGCTCAGGTTCGAATCGTCATCGTGAATCCGGAACTTCAACAGCTCTTCGGGGATGATGAAGATCTCGTAGTGTCTACAAAGTCTGATCCAGAGGTCGAAATCCAATAGCTGGGAGAGACGGGTATCGTAGTGCCCGACGGCCTCGTAGCATTCCTTCCGGATCATTGCAGTGGGGTGACAGAGGAAGTTGTTTCGGTAGAAGAACTGGCTCAACCATTCTTGGCGGGTGTGGTTAGGCTGCTCGAACAGGGTGTGGTAGGGATGACCTGTCTCCTCGAGCTTTCTGCCGCTATCGTCGATGAGCTCAACCCAGGTGAATACGGCGCCAATTTCCGGATGATTCTCCAGAAATTGGATCTGGGTCTCCAGTTTGCTGGGGAGATAGACATTGTCGGCGTCCAGGATGGCTACATACTTTCCTCTGGCTTGTTCTATGCAGTTGTTTGTGGCTGCTGCAACTCCACGGTTTCTGTCGAAGTTAAAGAGCAGAATCCGGGAATCGTCAAAGGCTTCGATCCGACTGACACTGCCATCTGTAGAACCGTCGTTGGTTACGATGATCTCGAAGTCCTGATGGGTCGAGTCCAGGACGCTCTGGATTGCCTGGGAAATGTATTTTTCGCCGTTGTAACAAGGAATGATGACGCTAAGTTGCGGCATGAAAAAGGGTTCCTCGAGGGAAGATTATCATACTGGCTGTTCCTCCCGATGATTCCAACGGCCGTTCTTGATGAAGCCCATAGACCGGCTTTTTTTGGGGCAACTGCAGCGGACACGCTGTAAACAAGGTGCCAACGTCATACCAACGGTGTATCCTACGCAGCCAGTCCCAGTACTCGAGACGGGACAGACACAGTGTGAGACTTGGCTTTAGGTCATAAGTACAGGAGACAAACCCATGAACAAAGCAGAGATGATTGATGCGGTGCAGCAGGGATCCGGCCTGGATCTGAGCGCCAAGGCGACGGGGAACATCGTCGATACGGTGTTCGGCGTGATTGCCGGCGCCATCAAAAAGGATGGGCGCTTTTCGTTGGCTGGCTTCGGCACCTGGACCGTGCGTGAGCGCGCGGCTCGTACGGGTCGTAACCCACAGACAGGTGCCGCCATTCAGATCAAGGCGAGCAAGGCCGTAGGTTTCAAAGCCGCACCCGGCCTGAAAGAAGGTTTGTAGGAAACTCGACGGGGGGGCATCCGCCTTCCCGTCGTTTTTCAATCCGTGCGAAGATCTAAACGGTTCCCGACGAGGGATCCGCAATCTGCTAGGTCTTTTGACTTCGCTCAAGGTGTCGAGGTCATGAGTTCTTTCCTTTGGACCGCGACGATTCTGATCATTTTGAGCGCCAGCTCCTTTGCCGGAGAGGACCCTTGGTCCCGCGTTGAGGACTGGGCCCAGCTGCCCAAGGGCTGTACGCCGCAACCCCGTTGGGGTTGACCTCTCCGATGTCTGCGGTATGAGGCCGCTCGCCTAGCTCTCAAGAATCCCCTCTCTCCAACTTAGCGGCGGTTTTTTCGGACCTTTCAGCCGGCCTGGTAACTTTGCAGTTGTCGGCATCGTGACTAGAATGGCTCCCATGTTATTACCTCCTTCCGCGCAAGGCAGGCTCCAAATTCTTCTGATCATGTTGTGTTGCCAGTTTTCCCTGATTGGCCAGGAATCGATCGACAAGAACTCCCGACGCTATCTCTTTCTAGAGCCCGGTGTCCGGCAACTCTTCCTGGACGACTTCAATCTGGGGGCCCTCTATCAGGTGAAGCGCAAGATTCACCAGCCTCACAAGTATGAGGGGAATCCAGTGATACTGGCCGACAAGCCGTGGGAGAAGGAGCCTGGACGGTATGCCGCTCCGGGTAAGACAGCCGCCCAGAGCGAGCACATCCAGGCTACCAGCGCACCTATCTGGGATCCGGAGGAGAAGGTCTGGAAGATCTGGTACGGCAGCAGTAGTGGTACCGGATTCGCCCGCTCCCGGGATGGCATCGTCTGGGAAAAGCCGAACCTGGGCAAGAAGGAATTTCAGGGATCTCGAGAAAATAATCTGATTGTAGTCAAGGGCGAACCCAAGTCCTCCGTGCCGCATGTGATCTGGGACCCCATGGGGAGCAGGAAGAATCGCTATAAAGGGCTTCTGACGGGACCCAGCGGACGCAAGCCTGTGGTGTCGGCCGACGGCTACGAGTTCACAGTCCTGGAGGTCCCGCTCATCCCCAGCCAGGATACTTCCCAGCTGACCTTCGACGAGATGGGGAAGCAGTACATCCTTACGGTCAAGCATCGGGGCCCTTTCGGCCGTTCGGTCTTCCTCAGCCTCAGCCAGGATTTCAGGAACTGGACCGAGCCCGAACTGATCTTTCACGCCGATGCCCTGGATCAGCAACTGGGCGAGCAGCGGATTCGTGAGCACATGGTCAATCCCAAGCTCTACACCCCGCTTTTCAACGAACCTTCGCAGTACAACACTGAGATCTACAAGATGCCCATATTTCCCTACGAGGGGATCTACATCGGATTCCCCAACTACTTCGAGTCGAGTGGAATCACCCCACCTCATCACAACAACCAGGACGGGGTAAACTCGGCCAAGCTGGCAACCAGCCGCGACCTTCGGAGCTGGGTCAAGGTGGGAAACCGTGATGTCTTTCTCCCGGTCTCGGAGTTGGGCGAAGGGGTGATCGATACCGCACAGGTGCTTCCGCTATCGCGGCCGATCCGCAAGGGAGACGAGCTCTGGATCTATTACAGTGGCCTCGACGTTCGCTATCCAGTGCAGGGGGCCTACAAGGGAGCCATCCATCTAGCACGGCTGCGGCGAGATGGCTTCGTTTCCTTTTGGGCTGGCGAGCCTGGTGGCTTCGTCGAGACGCGTGCCTTACAATTCGAAGGAAATCGACTTTTCGTCAACGCTGATGCTTCAAAAGGAGAGCTCCGTGCAGAGGTAATAGACGAGCGAGGACGGACGGTCCTGGAAGGATGGAGCAAGGATCTTTCCCGGACGCTCGATTCAGACCATCTTCGGGTGGAGCTATCCTGGCAGGGACAGAAGGGCATTCAAGACCTCAAGGGGAAGCACGTCCGCTTCCGTTTCCATCTAAAAGAAGCCCACCTGTTCTCCTTCTGGATCGAACCCTGAACAGGCCTGGAAACAGCCAAGGTTACCAATGAGCGAAGAGCAGAAGAATAACGACAAAGAAGCTCGTCCACCCTCATCGCCGTGCGAAACCAGACCCGAGGACGATCCCTACTCTCGCGTGGATTACAGGAGGATGGTGGCCTGGCCTCGTCGGATCAAGAGGGAATCTCCCTTTTTGCGTCAAGTCCTGGCCGACATCCCGATTCGATCCGTGATCGATCTGGGATGTGGCAGCGGAGAGCACAGCCGCTTTCTGGCTGCGGAAGGATACTCGGTGGTGGGCCTGGATCGGTCCGATTCGATGCTGGCGAAGGCAAGCGAACAGCCGCTGCCACTGAATCTGCAGTTTCTCCGCGGCGACCTTCAGGACCTGAGCACTGTGGTCGAGAACCGCTTCGGAGCGGCCATCTGCCTGGGCAACACCCTGGTGCATTTAACCGAAGAGGAGGATCTGCGCCGTGCAGTCGCCGGCGTCGCAAAGATCCTCGAGGACAACGGCGTCCTGCTTTTCCAGATCCTGAACTACGAGCCGGTCTTCGAGGGTACGGTTCGCCACCTGCCTCTCAACTTCCGTCCAGAGAAAGAAGGGGGACAAGCGATCTTCCTGAGACTCATGGAGCCTTTGGAGGACGATCGAGTCCGTTTCTGTCCCAGCACCCTGAAGTACGATCCCGAGTTAGATCCTCCTCTCCGGGTTGTACGCTCGCGAATCGTCGAGCTGAGAGGCTGGAGGCAGAAGCATCTCTTACCCCTTTTGGAAAGCGTCGGATTAGGTGTCGAGGAGATCTACGGCGACATGGAAGCTGGGCCCTTCGCACCAAGCCAATCCCAAGATCTGATAGTCGTTGCCCGTAAACAGGCCAGCGCAGCCCCGCATGCTGGTTGAGCATCCAGGGGACTTTTACCGACTGAGTTTCAGCGAACACTCCCAGTAGATCGAGACATGAGTCCTGGTCTCAGTTGGAGTTCTTCTTGGCTCGGAACTTCTGTCCCGTCAGGCGGGGGCCGGAGCGGTCATGGGTGTCCACCGTCACTTCGACGGACATACCGATGCGGAGGGGAAATTCCTCGGGAGGGGGCTCATCCAAGACGATCTTGACAGGAATCCTGCGCGTGATCTTGACCCAGTTGCCGGTGGCGTTCTCTGGGGGGAGGAGGGAAAAGGCATCCCCGGTGCCCGAGCTGATGCTGTGAACCCTACCTCGATAGGGCTCGTCGTCATAAGCATCGGCTACGATCTCGACCGGCTGTCCGATTCGGAGCCCTTCAAGCTGGTCTTCCTTGAAGTTGGCGCTAATCCAGACATTTCTCAGAGGGACAATCGACATGAGGGCTCTGCCTGGTTGCACATTGTTGCCGACATACACGTTCTTTTTGCTGACAAATCCGCTGGTGGGGGCGAAGATCTCGGTGTAGGAGAGCCTCAAGTGGGCCTTCCCCAGATCGGCTTGAGCGCGTTCCAACGCCGAAGCCAGTGAGCGGAGCTCGATCGAGCGTATTTCCGTGGATAGAAAACCTGTTTTTGCCTGGGCGACCTGAGCCTGGACCTCGTCCATCTGCCGAATCGTCTCCTTAGCGGTTTCTTCCATGGCCAACTGCGCAGCCTCGGAGCGCTCCCGGTTGGCCCTGGACATCCGCTCTTCCGCAATGGCGTCATCCAGCGCTGCCCGCGGTACCACTCCGGTCTCGTGCAGTGACTTCATCCTCGATAGGCGCTGCTGCGACTTTTCTTCAGCCGCGACCGATCCCTGGACTTCCTTTCGCCGCTGCTCCAGCAGAGCCTGATCCGATTGGATCCGCTGACGAAGGGTGCGGAGGAGAGCCTGTTTTTCGTCTACCTGGGCGTCGGTGTGATCACGGCTGTAGCGCACCGAGACCCGAGCCGCCTCTAGCCGCGCCGCCGCTATATCAATGGCAGTCTCCGCCTGGCTGATAGCCACCTTGGCCTCTGCCGAGTCCAGACGGAGGAGGCATTCGCCCCTTTGCACATACTGGTTCTCTTCCACCAGAACCTCAGTTACGCTTCCGGGGACTCGAGGGCTGATGAGAGGAGTGTCACCGCGAACGTAGGCGTCATCGGTGGATTCGCGAAGCTGGAGTTGTTCCCACCAGCCGTAGCCGAGGATTAGCGCGAGGATACAGATAATGATCAGGAGAAGAGGAAGCGCCACGCGAACCCAGAGACGCGCACCGGCCTTTGAAGGCTTGCTGCTTTTCTTGGAGCCCGAGATCCGATCCGAATCCTGGTCTTGGTCTCGCATTTGGCTGTATTTTCCGCGCCTGAACGATGGCGGGCCGGATCAACCTCCGAGGCCATTGTAACCGAAAATGCCTGACGTCAAATCGCTCATGGTCCGGCAACCCAGTTGGGATTGAGTCCTCGTGATGGAGCTGAATAGAGTCGGCCAATGGCTGTTGCGTCAGGTTGGCGCGGAGGACGGCCGCACGCCTGGGCTATTCAGGCAGCAGTCGAGGGGGCTCGACGCCGGAAATGCGTGAGGACTGCCAGCAGTACGAATACCCCCGTCGCGCCCAGGCCGATGGTGCCTGTCCGCGACCAGATACTGTAGAGGCATCCGAAGCCGGCGAAGCTCGTCGCAAACACCATCAAGAGGTTCCAAAGGATCCGCGCCCGGCCTCGCGGGAGATTCTCCCCCAGAAGTTTTCTCTGGTTCATCAGAAGAAAGAACGAGACATAGGCGATCGGCAGCAGAGCCATGCCGAAGATCGAGGTCGGAACAGCGAGCCAGAACTGGGCATCCTTCCAGAAAAAAGGACCGAGGGCGCCTACTGCGGCAGCCAGCGATCCCAGTCGGAACGCTTGCCCTCCGATGGGCAGTCCAAGCATCTCGCAGACGACGAAGCCGGAGATAAGCATCAGGATGGCGATACTGGACATCGCCATTCCAACCACGCCGATTCCGAAAACGACATTGGCAAATACACTGCCAGTCAGCGGTTTCAGTGACTGGGCCAGATTGAATGCATCCCGCTTGACCAGCATCGCGGCCAGGCTTTTTTCGGCCTCTGGGAGCTTCTCCGCGGCCGCTTTGATTTCTTCATCGCCCAATCGTGGCGACGTTGTTTTGACCCGGTCAGACAAAAGGCGGTGGTAGCCCGCCACCAGATTGGCCGGCGGCGGCGCCCCATCCTGGACCCGCAGGCCCTGGGCGGGACGGGTGTGAAACTGGCTTGCCGAGGCGATAACGACACAGCTGGTGGCGAGCAGGAAGGGGATCAGCATCCCGGTCGAGAGATCGAAGATGGCCAGACTCCGAAAATCGCGATTCCAGCCTCGGGAGATCAGTGAGTAGCCCAGTAGGAAGGTCATGTTGATGCCGACCGCGGTTGCGCTGGCGCTGATCATGACATCCCGCTGCATTCCAAGGATCCTGCTCCGCCAGAATTCTCGGGAAGTTTCGTCCACCGCCTGCAGGAACGGTCCATAAGTGGCTGCGGGCTCGAACAGGGTACTCAGGTCAGGAATGAAGCCAGAGAAGATCGATCCCCAGTCGAGTCCCTCTTCAGAAAGGCTTAGCCGAAGGACCACGCCAACGAAGCACAGCACGATCAGAGCGACCACCACCTTCAGAGTCGTTTCATACAGCTTTACCCCCAGACCACCTCGGCCATACAGCCAGGTGAAGGAAACCGTGATGGCGAGGATGACGCCGCAGACGATTGCCTTGCCTCCAAGATCGCCGAAGAGTCCCTCGGGTCCTACGAGTCCGGGGAGCAGGTTCTGTTGCAGCGCGCTGGTAGCCAGGCTGAATTGGGGGAGGCACCAGACCATGTTTGCCATAAGGGTGGCGATTGCCCAAGCCCAGCCGAGAAGTGGGCTCACGTGCCGATTGATGGCCTGGAAAGGGTGCTCTCCTGTCGAGAGTGTTACGTAACTGATGGCACTCAACATGACAATGCCGAGAAGCATCGCCAGCGGCTGGAGCCAGAGGAGAGCGAAACCGGAGAGAATCCCCAGGTAGAGGCTGCTGGCGAGGGATCCGCCCCCTAACGTCAGTGCGCTTTGCAGCCAGCCGGGCCCGGAGAGCTTGATGTAGGCCTTTAGAGTAGCGGGTCGTCCCTGGGCCCTGGCCTGTTGTAGCAGCTGGTGGTCGGTTTGGATTTCCGATATTGTCTCAGGCATGATTGATTCCCGGTTGTACGACAGGGCAGGTCTGAGGCCGAATCGCCATTCTGGACTGGGTGTGCTCAGTTGTAAACCCGGCACTGAGGGATTCCGTTAGTGGAAGCGTTTGTTGTCCGCCAGGAAGAGGTCGATCTGCCCCGAGGGGCATGGGCGGGAACGCATCGCGTCGGCGTTTGTTGGCGGGGAAGACGTCTCTTTTCGATAAGTCAGGGATCGCACCGATCCTACCTGTTTCCGGTCTTTACACCGAAGGGATTCGCCGTTACCTCCGAGAGTCCGGCAGATCACCCCCATCACAACTCCATCTGGATCGCATCCGACCGGGTACGCTGTGGTTTTCCCTTTGGCAAGAGCGAAACCGAGGAAGGGAACTACAACTTCTACGTCAACGATACCTTTCAGGGCAGAGCGGCAGGCCAGATTCTCGCTAACGCCCTGAGGCAAGAGGAGATCACCCCTGAGCACCTGAGGATTACCCAGAATCTGGCCTGGAAGGGACCTCAGGAGTGGGCGGCCCCTGAGGGCAGAATCCTCATTGAAGAAACCAGGACCCTGGATATCCGTCCCGGTGAGAGGGTCAATCTCATCGATATTCGATCCAGCCTATCCGCGACGGAGTGGCCATTGGAGCTGGGACCCACGCGGCACGCCTTCTTTGGTGTAAGGATGACCGAGGCGCTCACCGCAAGGCACGGGGCCGTTCTGCGGGATCCCGAACATCAGGGAACCGCCTCCGTCAATGGACGGGTATCAGACTGGCTGGACTGTTCCGGCACGCTTGGGTCTGGCGTACGTGCGGGCGTCGCCTTGTTTCCCTACGCCTCGGCAGCGGGCCATCCCTGGCACGCCACCGACTGGGGAGTGCTGAATGTGAATCCATTCGCCGACAGAGCCTACTCCTTGACGCCCGGGCAGGATCTGGAGTTCGCTCTGCGGATAGTCGTCCACGACGGCGACGCCGACGAGGCCCGTATCTCCGAGCGGTACCAGGAATTTATCCCAGGCTGAAACTTCAAGAAATACGTCGCACGTCGAAACGTCTGAACGTCGCACGTCTCTGCTCTACGAACATCGCGGCGAACGGGACTTGTCCTGCGCCGGGGAAAAGTTTCTCTCTCGAATTGGGCCAGTGCTTTCTGGGGCAGGACTAAGCTGAAACTTCATTGGCAGAAGGAAGGTGTAGGAAACAGCATCTGACAGAGCAGTGACTTGTAGCACGGGCACTCTTGCCCGTCGAGGACACCGACGGGCAGGAGTGCCCGTGCTACAAGTCACTCAGCTCTCGATGTTCGTAGCTAGAAATGACGGAAGTTTCTTTCTCGAATGGGGCAGCGCAGCCGGGGGCGGGACTGACCTGAAACTTCATTTGGTTCCTGCGGTTGGCGGACGTGGGTTCGGTCTCCAGGCCGAAGTCTTCCACTTTCGAACGGAAGGCTCGAAGTTTTCGAGCGGAAGTCTCGAAGAAAAAGAACACGGCGGCCTGGAGGCCAGCGCCACGCAAGATCACCGAATAACCGACTTAGGCGTGGCTTCGAGACGCGTAATCACTGACTTCTCGCGCTCAAGCATTTCAACTACCTGGGGCAGTATGTTCTGTTTCCAGCGATCGCTTTCATAGACCGCTTCGTAGATTCTCTCCCGCTCGGCCTCGCTGTCGAACCGCCGGATCCAGACATAGAGGTCGTCCTCCTCCTCACCTACGAAGCTGCCTACGATCACTACTCCCTTTGCAATCTGGAAGGGAATGATGACCTCTTCCATGAATTGCACCCATCGCTCGCGTTGGCCGGGTTTGGTCCGATACTGTCTGAGTTCAAATAGCATGGCTCTCTGAGTTCTCCCTGGGCCAGGGTGGCGGGGCCATCCGAGCCCGACTGTCGCGTGTGCTTTCCTGTAAAATCCGTCTGGGTAGTGTCCCTTTTTGAAATTCCAAGATACAAGATACAAACAAGTTTCAAATCCCAAGCTCCAAGTTGCAAACGGTATTTTAGAAAGCTGTTCGTTTGGCCATCACTATGGCTGTAAACCTCCGAATCCACAGATGCAACCTGCTGTTCGGTGTGTCGAGCTCCGGATTTAAGACTTGGAGCTTGAGATTTGTTTGTATCTTGTATCTTGTATCTTGGAATCTGTTCTTCCCCCCATCACTTCACGCAGCCGAGGACTCCGAGAAGGAAGCAGCCCAACCGTCGAAGCTCTCGCTTGCACGGTCCTCCCAAGGCCCAGACACCAGGGCTGGGCTCTGGAAGCAGCGTCGTTTTCAGAAGCAGAAGACAGCGACACCTGAAGGTCCCACCATCTTTGGAAAGAGCTTTCTGTGGATTGAGCGGAGGGGACTGGAGCAAGTCCAGAAAATGAACTACGGAGGCGTCTTTCTTCGAATGGGCAATCTTGCTCAACGATCGGCGTTCGCTCTGGGGGTGCGCACCTGGCATTCCCACAAAAGCAGCAATTGGTTGAATGTCCAAGGATCGGCTGCTTATTCCAACCGCGGTTATCAGGACTACAATCTCCAGCTGGGAAAGGTAACACAAGCGTATCCTGAGATCGCAATGGAGGCATCCGATCCGTTTAGCCTCTCGCCGCGAGAACTCGTCAGAACCTCGTACCGATTCTCCCTCTACGCCGATCTGGCCTACCGCGACCGTCCTCAGGAGTACTTCTTCGGTGTCGGTTCTGGGTCCTCGGTGTCCAGGTTTTCTACGTTCCGTCTGCAGCAGCTTTCCTACGATGCTGTGAGTGTCTTCCGTCCTTCACGTCTGCTCTCGGCCGAGGTGAGGTTGGGTCTTGTCCAAGTGGACCCAGGGCCCAGCAACGACCGCTTCTCCTCCGGCGTGGAGCAGCTGTTCGACGATGCCTCCGCCCCGGGCCTTTCCCAGCAGCCCGATTTCTTCCGTCTGAGAGCCGATCTTCGGTTGGACAGTCGGGACCGTCCGGGCAATCCACACGCCGGAGGTTTTGTGGGATTCTCTTTCTCCCGTTTTGACCAATGGGACAGCCGGCAGTCTGAGTTCAACAGCTTTGCCCTGGATGCGCGGCATTATCTTTCCCTCGGTTCAGTTCAGCGGGTGCTGGCTTTTCGCTTCTTCACCTCTCATGACGACGCAGCAAGCGGGAGCAGCGTGCCCTTCTATCTGCAGCGGGCTTTGGGTGGTGCAAACACGCTGCGAGGTTTTCAAGACCAGCGTTTCCGCGACAACGGTTTGATCTATTTGTCGGGCGAGTACCGCTGGGAAGTGGCTCCGGCCCTTGAACTGGCAGTCTTCTACGATGCGGGCAAGGTGTTCAAGCTTCAGTCTGACTTCGGATTCTCCGGAATGGAGAAGAGTATCGGTTGGGGAATCCGCTTGAAGAACCATAAAAGGGTCCTCGTGAGATTCGACTTTGCGAAAAGTCGGGAAGACACACGGACCCATGTCACGATCGGACCCTCCTTTTGAGATCCCTATGAGAGTCTGCCTGGTGAGCCTTCTAATCCTGGCTGCAACCTCCTTTTCCGAGGCACAGAGATTCCTACCCGACGATCCCGTTCTGGTCGACGAGGATCGCCTGCCGATTCCCAAACCACGTGCTCGAAAAGGCAGTCAGATCTCGGATTTCATGCGTAACTCGATGCGTCCCGGCCCAAGTTCGGGGGATATGACTCCGGCGGAAAACATCAACACCCTGGGAGAGGTTCCGGATTCCAGCTGGTTCACCAATCGAATGAGCAAAAGGGCGATGAGCGTGTCCGAACTACTGAGAGGCCCCAATCAGACGGACGGTCCTGACACCTTTCATCCCTGGACCGTCATCTCCGCCAAGTCCGAGGGAATCACGCCAGGGTTCACGATTCGCGATCACACTGGAGAAATGTACTTCGTCAAGTTCGATCCGTTGGGACACGCCCAGCTTGCCACATCCGCTGAGGTGATCTGCACCAAGTTTTTTCACGCCTTCGGCTATCACGTCCCAGAGAACCATATCGCTCGAATAAGACTGCAGGATCTCGAAATCGGGCCCAAGGCTCGAATTACCGATGAGAAGGGTCTAAAGAGAAAAATGGTCTTCAGAGATCTGGAGGCTATCTTCCTCAAGGTTCCGCGCCTGGCCGACGGAAGTGTGCAGGCGCTGGCCAGCCGGCGCCTTCCTGGAGAACCGTTGGGTCCGTTCCAGTATCGGGGCACTCGAAGCGATGATGCCAACGACATTTTTCCCCACCAGCAGCGGCGTGAGCTGAGGGGGCTACGCCTCTTCGCTGCCTGGCTGAATCACGATGACGCCCCCAGCATCAACACGCTCGATATGTATCTACGTCAGGGGGAGACCGGCTACGTGAAGCACCATCTGATCGACTTTGGTTCCTGTCTGGGCAGCGGCACCATCAAGATTCAGAGCCGTCGGGCAGGCAACGAATATCTGGCCGAGTGGGGACCGATCCTGAAGTCGGCTTTCACGCTGGGCATCTGGGACCGCTCCTGGCGTGGGGTTGCCTATCCGAAATACGGATCGATAGGTCGATTCGAGGCCGATTACTTTCACCCCGCCCGCTGGAGGCCGGAGTACCCCAACCCCGCCTTCCAGCGAATGCAGCGGGGAGATGCCTTCTGGGCTGTCAGGATCATGATGCGGTTCAATGATGAGGCGATCAGCGCCATCGTGAAGACCGGACGGCTAGCAGACCCTTCAGCTGAGAACTACCTGGTTGAGACGCTCATCAAGCGCCGAGACAAGATCGTTCGGCACTATCTGAACCAGATCGATCCTCTTGGCGATTTCCACGTAAAACAGACTCCTGGTGAGTCGCGATTGGAGTTTGTTGATCTGGGCCCTCAGGCCGGAATCCCTCCGGCAACTCGATACGAGTATATCTGGTCCACTTTCGATAATCAGCAAGGGACGATGAGTCCGGTGATCGATTGGCAGTCGACCGTAACTACTTCGATCCCCATACTCCAGGGCTCTACTCAATATCTCGTTGTGCAGATCCGGTCCATCGGAGAGGGTAGCCGAGGGAAGCCGGAGGAGGTTCTAGTGTTCATCTGCAACAAGGAGCAGCCTGTCGTGATCGGCATTGACCGACGGTCGGTCAGCTCCGGCGAGGGACGGTAGAGTAGCCTCCTAATGAGTCGAGAGGCTGGTAGAAGCTGGGTTTCCCGCGCAGCTGCGATCTCCAGGCCGGGGTGTTTGTGTCGAGCCTGGTGGCTCGACGAACGGCGGCCTGGAGACCGCCGCCACCTAAGAAGAATGGTTATTCGACCGACTGGTAACCAATCGACACCGATCTAAGAACCGGCGAATTGGCCGAGCCAGGACTGATGAGAGAGGCTTTGTACTGGATCCAGCGTCCCCCTGAACTACCCGCCGTCAGGCTGGCACCGGACCCTGTGTAGTAGCTCTTTGGCCCCTCAGGTCCCTTCCAGGGAGCCGATCCCAGGGCGTCTCTGTTTTCGGCCGAGCGGACCTGGAACTCCAGGCCGGTTTCGAAGGGCGTCTCTCCCTGCCAACTGATACTCTCCAGCCGTGTCTTCGCTCCTGAGTCGAAGGCTGGGGAAACATAGTCGTAACGATCTCCCCGATCGTAGATATGACCTGCGTCGGAGGTCATATGGTGGGGGCCTAATACCGGCAACAGGGTCCTGCGATCAGTCGAGAATCCGTCCTTGCTTCCCCAGTAGAGGAAGGCATCGTTGCGGTGGTTTCCATCCTTGGAGTGACAGGCAAAGACAATGTCTGCGTGACCATCGCGATTGAAGTCATTGATGTGGACTCCTGAAGCCGAGTTGGTCGGCAGCTCTTGAGTTCGGGAGGCGTCAAACCCTTGGGCGCTGTTCCAGTAGATGGTGGACGGATGGCTACGGGTATAGCCAGCGTGGTAGCTGGTGAGGACCATGTCAAGCAGGCCGTTGCCGTTCAAGTCCGCCACACCTACGTCGGAGTTCCCTGTCGAGGGAAGGATCGTCGGATGGGAGGCGTCATACCCCTGGGCGCCGCCCCAGTAGATGAAGGTGTCCCCTTGCGGCGAGCCTCCGAAAGACTGGGGTTTGCCGGGAGCCGGAACGGCGTCCCAGAGATTGGCGACGATGACGTCCAGGAAACCATCCCGATTGAGATCCGCCACCTCGGTGGAAACGGCGACTCTGGAGGGCAGCACGGTCTTGCGGTCTTTGTCGAAGCCCAAAGGGCTGTTCCAGTAGATGACGACCTGGTTGTTGGTGGTGCTGAAGACAACGTCGAGCCAATCGTCTCGGTTGAGGTCTCCGATAGCGTGGCCGCGGAGACTACCGATGGGAAAGACGAACTTGTTCTGGCCCGAGAACCCGGAGGGACCACCCCAGTAGAGATCTGTCGCTTCCTGGCCCGGTGCCCACTGGGTGAGGGAGATGTCGAGATAGCCGTCTCGGTTGAAATCGGCAACCCGGGAGGAAAAGGCCTGCCGATCCGATAGGATGGTTCGGTTGCGGGAAGAGAATCCGTGTTCCCCCCAGTAGATTCCCGGGCCATTCTCCTCATCAGCGATGGAGGCGAACAGCAGGTCTATGTCACCATCATTGTCGATGTCAGTGGTGGAGCAGAAGCTTCCACCGCTGGGCAGGACCCGGCGTCGTTTGGCATCGAACTTCCCCTCCTTATCGGCCATGTAGATATAGGTGGGGTCAGGCCGGTTGGTGTCGGCGGCGTTGATAAATACCAGGTCCAGGGCACCGTCTCCGTTGAGGTCGCCGGTCTGGACACCGGTTGCCTCCGAGGTGGGCAGCTCCGAACGCGAGTCGATACCATAGCCGTTCTCGCTTCCCCAATAGATGTAGGCTTCAGGTCTCTGATAGGGCTCGGCCTCTCGCTGGGCGAAGACCAGGTCCTTATGGCCGTCCTGATCCAGGTCTTCTACGATGCAGCGACTTGGATGGTGTGTAGGCAGGGCGCTGCGCCGGTGGGGACGGTATCCTGCAGCGCTGCCCCAGTAGATGTAGGAAAGGTTCCCCGACTTGTTTGCAAAGATGAGTTCCGGGTAACTGTCCTGGTTCAGATCCGATGCCTCCACGTCGGAGGCTTCTATGGTGGGCAGCAAAGTCCTCGATTCCACCGAGTAGCCATTCTTCGAACCCCAGTAGATGTAGGAATTTATGGAGACCGTATCGACGATGTTGTACATCCCCATCTCGCGTGTCTTCAAGCGGTAGGAATTGGCCAGGGCAATTTCCGGAAAACCATCCCGGTTCAGATCCGCCACAGCGACGGCCGAGCTGCGTTCGCCGGGCAGGTGGGTGCTGGCGGTCTGGTTATAGGCTCCGTCGGCTGTTCCCCAATAGATCAGAGCCCCACCTTCCTCGTCGGTATTGCCCTCGTTGGCGAAGATCAGATCAGGATGGCGGTCCCCGTTCACGTCGGCGATTGTTACATCGCGGCAATTGACGGTCTTGATCACAAGACGGCGCTCTGCGGAATACCCTTTAGAGGAACCCCAGTAGATGAAAGACCGATTGTCCCGATCCACGGTGACGTGATAGCCGAGTCCGCTGTTGGCGAAGACGATGTCGGGATGGTCATCCTGGTTGAGGTCCGCTACGGCTACCGCCCGGGCTCCCATGGTGGGCAGTCCACTCCGTCGGGAGGCGTCCAGACCGGTCTTACTGCCCCAATAGATGTAAGAGTCTAGGTCCGTCTTGGTTCCGTTGAAGTTGTTGGCGACAATCAGATCGGAGAAACCGTCCTGGTTCAGATCGGCGACGAGCCCATCGCTTCCGCCATCGGTGGGCAGTTGCTGGCGATTCTCGGACGAGAACCCGTCACCTCCCCAGTAGATGAGAAGATCCTCTTTTTCATTGGGATCATGATCATTGGGAAACACGATGTCGGCGTGACCATCGCGGTTGAGGTTCGTGCGATTGATCAGAACCACCTCTCCGGAGGCTGTAACGTAGGTATTGGCTCCTCCATCGCTAAACGTTCCATCAACCAGGTCCAGGAAGGTTGAGGTCGTCCAGGTCCTTGCCTCGGCAGCGGCCAGCGAGTTCAGAAAGAATGAGAGAAAAATAACTTTTGTCAATGTTAAAAGGATGTTAACTGAGAGGTTCTGATACATGAATTCACCTTTCTGACCAAGGACTAGGGCTCGTGCGATTTTCTGGAACGGTTGAATCGCCAATCATGTTGAGTATCATAGCGCCCTTGTCATCGAATCAGAAGCGCTAAGGAGTGTCGAGGATCACCGAGCTGCGGAAGAACTGGTAGATTCCATGCAAATCAACCCCTGGATCGTCCTCGCTCTTTCCATCCTGGTCCTACTTTTGGGACAGATTCTTGTGCGTCGGATCCATTTTCTGGTGAGGTTCAACATCCCCGCTCCGGTGGTCGGAGGCCTGTTGATCTTCCTGCTGTGTTGGTCGTGAACACCAGCGGCCTGGCCAGCTTGACCCTGGACACCCTGGTTTCCGAGCGCTGCTGGGGATGGATGGTCACCGTGCAGGAGGAATGGGAAGTCCGCAGGGGAGTCCCGGTCGACAGACCCTTCCTGGTGGCCTTCTTCACCTGCATCGGTGCAGTGGTAATCACCGTTTCGCTGAACCTGATTGTTGCAATCACCTAGAGCTGGTTTTCCGGCCGCTTTCCCGGGCACAGCGATGGACAGATTGACATACTGATGCAGCACCCATATGATTTGATGTCATGAGAACTACAATCCGTCTTCAGGACAAGCTTCTAGAGCAGGCAAAACGTAAGGCGGCCGAAGAAGGTCGAACACTCACCTCCCTGGTTGAAGAAGGGCTCATGATCATTCTGGCGGAACCAGAACAAGATGAGCGGCAACGAACGGTGCTGCCGGTCTCCAAGGCATCGAGCGGTATCTTGCCGGGAGTTGATATAAACAACTCCGCGTCGCTGTTGGACGTGATGGATGGACGATGATCTTGCCCGATGTCAACGTCCTGCTCCACGCCTTCCGTCGGGATTCCACAGACCACGTGCGGTCCCGGGATTGGCTGGATCAAGTGGTCAACGGTGATTCCCGCTATGGGATGGCACCTCAAGTCTTGAGTGGAGTGATTCGCATCGCCACCCATCCCCGAGTCTTTGCAGAGCCAAGCACGCTCGAAGAGACGCTTGCGTTCTGTAATGTGCTTCTGTTCCTACCGCACTCGGTGATCATCCGACCTGGTGTGCGACACTGGCAGATATTCACTCACTTGTGTAACCAGGCGGACGCACGAGGCAACCTGGTGCCAGATGCCTGGTTTGCAGCGCTCGCCATCGAGGCTGGTTGCGAGTGGATTACACTGGATCGTGGCTTTGCCCGGTTTCCTGGCCTGAACTGGAAGACCCCTTGGTAATCAGTCCGCTGGGAATCGAGCCAATCAGCGAATCCGCGGTCACGAAGCAGCCGATGGTGAACCGCCTTGAGATTGACTTCAGGGGATCTCACAGGGCCTGAAGGCTTCTCTCCCGCCACGGGTTACGAACCCGTGACGAACTCTGAGACCGACCGGAGCATTTCTAGTAACCCTCAGGCAGCGAACCCACGCGGATCTGGCGAGCCTCCAGGGCGACGTGAGATTTGTCCTGCCATTTCGGCCATTCATCTCGCCACTTCTGTGCGACGCTCTCTGCCGACTCTCCTGGAATCTGTATTCTGCGGGAGATGACCAGACAACTATCCGGACCGGTGGCCGCCAATAGGGTGTATCCGATGGTCAGGGGATCGGCGATGCGGCGCCGCTCGGACCACGTTTTTCCCTTGTCATAGCTCACCATCACGTAGTCGCCAGCCTCAGCCGAAGGGTCTTCGATGCCTACATCGTCACGGTAGCGCTTCTCGTAGTCGCGGGCAGCGGCAGGGTAGGGGCCTTCTTCGTCTGTCATGGCCAGACCGTAGGCGACTTTCATTGGTCTCCAACCAAAGCTGCAGACGAGGGCTCCATTCTCGAGCAGGACCATCTGTGGGGCGAGTCCCAGGATGTGGCTGGACTCGGGCTTTCCCCAGGTCTTTCCGCCATCAAGGGAGCGTGCCTGGTGCAGGGGCGCAAAGCGGCCGGTTCTCATGATCGCCAGTAGCTCACCGGATCCCAGGTCGACCAGCGCAGGCTCGCAGAAACTCTCCTGCCCGGTGTCCCCGTCGTAGGCTATGGTCGACAGGTATTGCCAGCTTTCCCCTCCGTCTCTGGATTCGAGGAGATAGGTTCGGTACTTGAACCACTTTTGACCTTTGTTGGCCACGAATCCCACCATGGGGACGGTATCGCTCTGGAAGTTTCCGTAGGTGGCCGCCAGCAGGGACCCATCCTCCAATTGGAGCATCGGTCCGGTTATCTGAAGCTCGGTAACCTCGGTGTCGTCGTCCGCTGTCAGGGCGCTCCAACGCTCGACCTTGACCGATGTCTTCTGCCAGGAATCCTGGTTGGCGGAGGTCAGATCTTCGAACGAGCCGAAGTGTGCCCATTTGCCTGAAAACAGACCTGGCGTCGCTCCTTTCTGGGCCCGTCCTGCGAGGGCGATGAAGGAGCCATCTGATAGTCGGAGCAGACGTCCGGAGGGTTCAGTACCTCCGGCCATGGATTTACCGTAGAGAAGGCCCGGGCCGGTTTGCCAGGTCGCCCCTGAGTCCTGCGAGCGGAGTGAGATCTTTCCACAGGCCAGGATCAGCTTTCCACCGGGTAGACTCAAACCGGGTAGGCTCAGAAGGTATTCTCCGGAGAAGAGACCGGGCTTGTCCGGCTCCGGAAGGGTGATGAGGTCTCCGACGTCCAGTTGAGCCTGCTGGGGCTTCCCCGGTGAGTCGATCTCGGGCGTGGGTTGGCAGCCGGAGCCGCCCAGGGCGATGAGGAGAATCGAGAGACTGCAGCGTTGTATTGTATTCACTCTTTCTTGGCCTTTCGACGGCTTCTGAAGCCTCAGCTTCCAGATCTGAGATAGATCGCATAGAGCCGAGGTTCCGAGGTGCCTTCTCTGCGCATATGGACTCGGATCCGGACCTGCTTGCCGCCCAGGGTTGAAAGATCGCCGGAGGGCCAGTCTACTTCGCAGTCCAGGCTCCCGTTCTGTGGAGTGCCGCTTTTGGAATCGGAATATTCGGGCAGCAGCTCGAAGCCGGCGTCGGATATCTCTACCCGCATCAGCTCGGGGTGGTCGGCGTTCAGAACGACTCGCCATCCTGCTGTTGGAAGGGTCACAGCAGTAGACCAGACCCAGCCTTCGGACTTGTCCAGGCGGGTGGATCCCTCGGGATAAAGTCCCAGGGCGCCCCAGCGGTCTCGGGGCAGTGTGGCCAGTGCTACCTCGGCATAGTATTCCTCGCCGTACTCTGCGTTTCTCCAACGGCCGTGATAGATCCGGGTCTCGTCACCTACGTTGAGGATCCCGTTGCCCGACTGACAGAGAATGGTGGGGTAGTTTTTCCCCTTCTCATTGGTCACGGAAGAATCACGGCGGTCCAGGTAGACGTGTCCCTTGACAGGCTCACGGAAGTGGAGCCCGTCGTTGCTGATGGTCAAGCCAAAGTCGGCCGAGATCTAGCCGTGACCAAACCAGGCTGCTGGTATGTTTCGGGTTTCGTCGCCCGGGAAGTTGTGCCACAGACCGAAAAGACCGATCGCTACGGTGCCGAAGCTGGCGGGACCGACACCCAGATGAACCTGGTCGTAGGGCTTTCGCCCGCCCCGATCCTCAGGATTCGCGGGTTCTCGAATGTGAAAGGCCTCGCCAAAGCCAGAAACCCAATCATCGAAATTGGCGGACAGGGCGGCGTAGCCCTGACGTCCATGGGGATTTGTGTCCCGACGCCTGTCCGTGCACATAGTACATTCCACCCTGTTTGAAGAAGCCGGAGATCTCGATGAACTTGTCGACCGAGTCCTTCTCGCTCACCTTCCACCTGAGGCCGTCGGGGCTGGTAGCGGAACGGAACACCCAGGTCGTGCCGTTGTGCAAGTTGTAGATCATCTTGTAACGGCGCTGGCGGTCTGGCTCTTCCTCGTCTTTGATCACGTGTCCCCCATACATCTGCTCACCCGGGAGATCGAAGGCGTTGTTGTTACGACTGCCTTTGTACATGACCTGGTTGAGATTGGGCTTGATCCATTCGATGCCGTCCCTACTCTCGGCATAACAGGTGGGCCCTAGGAGGATGCGCTGTTCGGTTTCCAACTTACCCACGCCGTAGTACCACATCCGGAACCTGCCCTCATCGTAAAGGACGGTCCCGTAGAAGTGAGTGGCGATATAGTCCGGCTTGTTGGGATCGTCACGGCTGGGAGTGAGGACCGGCTTCAGCCTGACCTTGGGTTTCGAGTAATAGAGGGAGAGGTTTCGTTTGATCGGCAGGAGGTGATTGTCGATTCCAAGGAGGAGGGCTTCTCGTTCTACGGGGTGCGGAACGCCGGACAGCTGGAAGGTTTCGCTGGCAGAACCGGCAGGTTTCGGTTCACCGCAGCCAATCAGTAAAACCGCGCTTAAGAGAAGAAGGATGGCAACGACTCTAGAGGCTGTTTGGTGCACGGGTTCCTCCTTTTTGCTGAACTCGAGGAGAAGGGTACGACTCGGCTGGCGAGGAGTCAAACCGGGCACGATGAGGATCGAGTTCGACCCTGAAAAAACCACTGGACTCAGGCGATACCCCGAATCTCCAGGGTGACAAAGATCAAGCCGGTTTGCCTTTGCACCTGGAAGGCGACGGCCGAACCGGCTTCCAGCTCCCTCGCGATTACTCGGAGAGCGGCGAGGTTGGCTACAGGCTGGTTGTTGACAGAATAGATCACGTCTCCGGGAAGGAAGCGCTCACCCCAGGCTGGTCCATCCTGCACCATGGCCGCCACCACGACTCCTGCGTTCTTGCGTAGGAAAGGCAGCATTCTTCGAACCTCGTCTGTGAGATCGACGGCGAAAATCCCCAGTTGCGGAATCAGATTGTGTTTAGGTGTCTTCAAATCCAGAAAGCGATCCTGCTGATCCTGGCGCTCAGTCACCGGGACTCTCGCGGTGTGCTTTTCAGAGCCGCGAAGCAGCTCCATGGAAACCAGCTCACCCAGGGGGCTTCGATAGATGTTGACCTCGAACTGGCGGGCATTTTCCATTACCTTTCCGTTCAACGTGAGGACGACATCGCCGATTTTGAGATCCGAGAGAGTCGCCAGACTTTCCGGGGGGACATCTGAGACGATGACACCCCACTCCTGGGCCAGTCCTAGTCCATCGGCAAGAGCGGGCGTGATGGTTTGGACCTGAATACCAAGTTGGCCACGCCTGACCCGTCCCTTGCCGCGAATCTCGTCGAACACATGCCGTACGATGTTACTGGGGGCGGCGAAGCCAATACCCTCACTCCCTCCCGACTGGGAAAAGATCAGAGTGTTGATGCCCACTACCTCTCCGGCAGCGTTCAGGAGAGGGCCTCCGCTGCTGCCAGGATTGATAGATGCGTCAGTTTGTATGTAGATCATGGGATCGTCAGAATGAAGCTGCCTGGCGGTGGCACTGATCACCCCTAGAGACGCCGAGTTTCTCAGACCCAGGGGACTTCCGAAAGCGATGACGATCTGGCCCGGCCTGAGCAGATCAGAGTCTGCCAGCGGCAGTGCCGACAGGTCCTGCCTGTTGATTTTCAGCACCGCCAGATCCGTCTCCTCGTCCCTACCGACGATAGAAGCCCTGATTCGCCTTCCCTTGGGTTTCAGGATGGAGCGTGCCGGGCCACCGTCGGCCATTGGCGTGGCGAGGAGCACTTCGACCAGTCGTGCTCTTTCCACCACATGAGCGTTGGTTACAATATAGCCCGCCGCATCCAGAACCACTCCGGAGCCGACGGTATGCTGTTTGGACAAACTGGTGGCGCTTAGAAGCTCCCCCCCTTCGATCGGCGAGAAGCTGGTTGCGAAAACCTGTACTACGGAGGGGCCAACGCGCTGAGCCAGTTCTTCCAGAGACCGGCTGAGTCGAAGCAGTGAAGTGTCGTTGCCAGCACTCTTGTTGGCCTGAGCCAAAGCGGGCAAGGAGGTGATGAGGACGAGCACAGTGATCAAGACTGGGCAGATTGAATGAGAGCGTTTCTTCGACTTCATGGAGCAGGACTCCGTTCCTGTCTGGCAGCATGGACAGGGTCCAAATCGCTAAGCTGAAACTTCATCGGCAGAAGGAAGGTGTAGGAAACAGCATCTGACAGAGCAGTGACCTGTAGCACGGGCACTCTTGCCCGTCGAGGACACCGACGGGCAGGAGTGCCCGTGCTACAAGCGTCACTCAGCTCTCGATGTTCGTAGCTAGAAATGACGAAAGTTTCTTTCTCGAATGAGGCCAACTCGGTGGGGGCGAGACTGACCTGAAACTTAACACTAGATTCGGATGGAAGAAGGACGTAACCCATTGGTTTAGGGACGGATTGGGCGTGCTTGAGATCCGTTTCTACGCCGAAGGCGTTACTGCGTGTAGCCCAGGGTTGCAATGCGAAGCGAGCTACCCTGGGTCAAGGTCGGCCAAGAGAATATCTTACCCTAACGGGGTTATTGCCACAATGCAGCCTTCGACAGAGGTAAAGTTTAGGCAGTAACACTTTCAGCATAGAAGAGACAGGGTCAACCCTGAACCCAGGGTCGCTCGCTTCGCATTCCAACCCTTATAGTTGGGAAGGTACTGAGATCGGGAAGATGGGAGCGGCAAGTAGCCGTAGCCGCCTTTCTTTCTTTTTTGCTACTTTTTTCTTTCTTTGTGGAAGGTGTGGATGGTGTGCAAAAGTGTGGAGTCGGGAGCTCGATAGTCGACTCCCAGGACGCTCGGGTCCGTCACGAATGCCAACCCTTATCGGGAGGACGATTAAGCCCAGACTTTCGGACGGACCCTGGGCCGGATTTGGACGAATACTCAGATGCTGTCCGCTCAGGAGGACTTCTATAAGGAATTCGCCGCCCCCGGTTTGCGTCCGACGAAACACCAGAGAAGGGGAGAGGAGCCATGAAGCCGATTGAGGAGCAGACCATTGGAGTGTGGGTGGGCCTGGACTGGGCCGACCAAGAGCATGCCTACGCGCTGCGGATGTCGGGCTCGAGCGAAATCGAGACCGGCGACGTCAAACAAACACCGGAGGCCCTGCAGAGCTGGATCAACGGGCTGAGAGAAAGGAGCGGAGGCGGCTGGGTCGCGATCGCCGTCGAACAGAGCCGGGGAGCGCTGCTGTATGCGCTGATGGATTACGATTTTGTGTTGATCTACCCGATCAACCCGAAGTCCTTGAGCCGCTACCGTGGAGCCTTCTATCCCAGTGGAGGCAAAGACGACCCGAGGGATGCGGATCTGGTGCTGGACTACCTGCTCAAGCATCGGGAACGGATTCGATTGTGGGAACCCGAATCGCCGGAGGTGCGCTCCCTGCGCCTGTTGTCCGAGCAACGGCGCAAGCTGGTCGATCTGCGCGCGGACTTGACCAATCAGTGGACCGCCAACTTGAAGAACTACTTTCCTCAGGCCCTGAAATGGGTCGGCCCGCTCAACGGGAAGACGGCCTGTGATTTCCTGAACCGTTGGCCCAGCCTTGAGGCCTTGCAGCGGGTCAAGCCGACCACGATTCGCCGCTTTCTCAAGAGCCATCGGGTGGGGGGCAGCGAAAAGTTGCACTCCAAGCTGGAGGAGATCAAGCAGGCCCGGGCGCTGACCCACGATGCGGCCATTGTGACGGCGGCTAGCCTGATGACTCAGAGCTTGGCGGGACAGATCCTGCACTTGAATGAGTCCATCCAGCGGTTTGATGCCAAAATCGAGGAACTCTTCAACCACCACCCCGACCATTTCATTTTCAGCAGTCTGCCCGGCTCTGGAAAGGCTCTGGGACCGCGGCTCTTAACTCTCTTTGGGGAGGATCGGGATCGTTTCCAATGCGCCGCGGAGGTACAGACCGTCTCCGGCATCGCCCCCCTGCTGCGAAGCAGTGGCAAGACCCGCATCGTGTCTTACCGTTGGGCCTGTCCCAAGTTCGTCCGCCAGGGCGTTCACGAATTCGCCGCTCACTCCCGGCACTGGTGCCCCTGGGCGCAAGCGTTCTACCAGATGCAGCTCAGCCAAGGGAAAGATCATCACGTCGCGGTGCGCTCTTTGGCCTTCAAGTGGCTGCGCATAATCTACCGCTGCTGGAAGAACCGGGTCCCCTACGACGACGCCATTTATGTGGCTTCTTTGAAGGCGAACAACGCCCCTTTGCTGGCCTTCTTGTAGAGAGCAATCAAGCTGTGGAAAAAAATGCAACCGGCTGAAAAAAAACTTGAAAAAACACTTGACTTGAAACCTCAGATGTCTGGGCTACGCCTTCGGCGTAGGTGTGTCCTGGTAGCTCCCGATACATAGGTTCCTCTTGCGGAGCTGAAGAACTTGCTCCCCGGTGGACGTGAGACCGTATCTCTCCAGGGGCTCTGATGGTAGGCTGACTTGAAATGCTACTTTTCTTCGATTCCAAAGCAAGCTGGTTGCCCTTGATCGCCGCTTTCAGTGGCTACGCAATCCTCGTCTTTTCGTCCTGCTCCCAGAGCGAGTCTCCAGCTGCGGAGGTCGTGGAAATCGGAACCCAGACCCAGCTCCTGATGGACGACTTCGTGTTGGAGTCGACCCAGGCCCTGGAGCGCAATCTAAATCCCTTGAGCAAGCATGAGTCAAACCCGCTGTTACGCCCGGAACGCCCCTGGGAAGGGCAGTACACGCTCCCAAGCACAGTCCTCTACGATGACTCCGACGGACTCTACAAGATGTGGTATTCGTGTCTGGAGGAGCGCTGGAATCCCCACAGCCGTGAGTCCCGATCGGCCTACGCCATTTCTCACGACGGGATCGTCTGGGAACGGCCCCAACTGAGCCTGACCAGCTACCAGGGTTCTCGCCAGAACAATTTGCTCCCTGATGCTGTCGGTCGTGTCTTTCTGGATACCCGAGAGTCTGAGCCGTCCCGGCGCTTCAAGTCCGTGGGTTACGGCAGAGTGCAAGAAGGAGCACCAGGAGGACTCCTGATCCGCTTTTCGGCCGATGGTCTTACCTGGACCCCGCACCCCGACAACCCGCTTCTGAGTCAACCTCGAGGAGGGGGTACCCACCCCGGTATCGGAGATACCCATACCATTCTGGGTTGGGACGAATACTGGGGCCGCTACGTTGCCTATATGCGGCCCAGCAGCCGTTTCAGGGACATCGGTCGATCCGAGAGTTCCGACTTCACGGATTGGAGGCTGCCTACTCCGGTATTGGTCCCGGACGAGCTCGACCCACCTGGGACCCAGTTCTATGGCATGTCAGTTGCTCGGGATCACGGTATCTATCTTGGTCTGTTGTGGGTCTACCATCCCAACTCCTTGATGATGGATGTGCAATTGGCATTCAGCCGCAATGGGGTGGGTTGGCGGCGTCTGGGTCGACGGCACCCTGTCCTTACCTACGGTCTTCCGCATGAGTTCGATTCCCACATGCTGTTGGGTCTGAAGCCCCTGATAGTGGGGGACGAGATCCGGGTCTACTATGCCGCAGAGAGTGAAGCCCACGCCCTGACGCGTCAGGATCTGCCACTGCTGACCCACCCACCTGCGAACCCCCCTGAATCCTTGTCCGAACAGAGCTGGCTGGAGCGACGCCGCGGCTTTGGGGGACTGGCCATCTCCCGTCGGGACGGGTTCATCTCTCTGGATAGCGGCTCTCCCCTGGGAGTACTGGTGACCAAACCCTTTACTCTTCGCGGCCCTAAGCTGTTGATCAACGCGGACGCATCAATGGGTAGATTCCGTGTCGAGATCCAGGATTCTCAGGGTCATCCCTTGAGAGGCCTCGCTGCCTCCGATTCGGAGGTATTTCGGGGTGATTCACTTCGTCACGTCGCGAGTTGGCAGGGGAAGCCGGATCTCTCTTCGCTTCAGGGAGAACCAATCAAGGTCAAGTTGTTGATGACCAATACCAAACTCTACTCTTTCACCGTCTCGGAAACTGAATGATGCGATGCCTGTCGAAGGGCTGGTGGGCTAGATCAGGAGTCCTGCTTGCGATGGTCTTTGGCGCTTGCGGCGGCGGTCCATCGGTCACGACGGGAGGCGTGACACCTCTGGGTCTGGGAGCTCTGAGCCTGAACGGAAGCATCCATCCCGGGGGAGTCTACACCACCTATTATTTCGAGTATGGAGAAACTGAGTCGTACGGTTCCCGAACCGAGGAAGTACCACTTCCTCCAAGGCTGGCTGCCTATTATCGCGAGACCTGGGACGAGGGCACCGGGGGCTGGGGGAGTTGGGAGCAGCCTGAGATCCACCATCCCTCCGGTGGGATTTCGGCAGGGTACATCGAGTGGAAGGAGCCCGCTGCCAGAAACGATTTCAACCACGTGATGGCAGATATTCTGCATCTGACCACGTTTCTGAGGACGGGTCTGCTGGGTCAGTGGCAGGAGGAAGGGAATACCGTTCTAGGTGGAGGAGATCCGGATCTTCGAGGGGCAAGGGTTTCGATCGGGGTGCGCGGGCATGAATGGGAGCCGAGAGGCTCGCAGCTGATCTGGTGGCTGCAGAGCCAGAGCAACCAAAGACTGCACGACAACCCGGGATGGCGGCGCGCCAATTGGGCCTATAGCGGTCACAATCTCACGGAATATCTACTGGATGGAGAATGGCACCGGGTCCAGTATCGCCTCCAAAACAACACCAATCTGTGGACTTACGGGGGAAAGAATATAGGGCAGGGAAGACACGCCAGGAGGTACGAGTATTGGCTTATCGACCAATCTCTTGGCCATGTGAACAACAACTTCTTTCACCTGTTGGCCTTCGTGGATCCGCACGATCTGCCGGTCGGGTCCATTGATTTCGATGAGTTCGAGCTTGCCTATCGGAATGAGTCTCTCCTATTCCCCAGCAATGGCGGGAGCCTGACGGTCTGGCCCTCGGACTCGGATCAGGATCCAACCACGCTGACCGATGGCTGGCGACATGGTGCAGGAAAGATGTGGCACAGCGGAGCGAGCCCCAGAGGGCCCCAGGAATTGGTATACGAATTCGAGAATGAGGTCACGGTACGATCGGTGCAGCTCCACCAGAATCCCTCCTGGCCGGCGCAGCAGATCGAGGTGTCTACCTCGCTGGACGGGGAGTCCTACACACCTCTCTTCGAGGCGACTTTGCCCCGAAAGGGCGAGCCCAACGATAACTTTGCCTTCCATCTGGCCAAGGATTTCCAGGTGCAGGCAAGACACTTGAAAGTGATCCTTCTTTCAGGTTACGAATCCCAGCACTGGGGATTGGGTGAGATCGAGGTCTTCGGTGATGGAGCTACCATGCTTCCCGACGACGATTTATACCAGGTGAACCAGGATGTCTGGAGCTTGTCGCCAGGCGAGACTTATCACTACCGTTTGGTGGCCAGGAGTAAGGGTAGTGTGCACCTTGGGCAGAATCGTAGCGTGACGATCTCCGCCGACCGAAGCCCCCAGCTTCTTACCGGGGAAGTGGGGCGCATGAACGCGGGTTCCGCTCAGCTTCAAGGAAGGATCTGCCCCATGGGACTTCCCTGCTACTATTACTTTGACTACGGACTGGGCCCCGCTCTTGGACAGAGGACACGACTGGCCTACGCTGGAACTGAGATCACTCCTCGGACGGTGTTCGCGAGGCTAAGTGAACTGGAGCCCGCAGCTACCTACCGCTACCGGTTGGTTGGCATCAATGGAGAGGGCACGCGCTTCGGACCCATCCGGACGTTTACGGTTCCGGAGTAGCGACTGTGTGAGGAGTCCAGTCAGGTGGCCCACGACATCGCTGCCGGCAGCTTGTTTCCATGATGTGTTTCTACTAGGCTGGCGGCATGAAAAGGCCAGCCCAGCATAGCGTCAGAGCGAGAATAGTCATGAGTGAAAATAGGATCAGAATCAGCAGTACCCTCCTTGCCCTGTTCCTGCTAGCTGGCCAAGGTGCATCGGGGCAGGAAGCGTTTGTCCTGCACGAACTCGAGGCGAGCCGTGGCGTGGTGGCCTCGGGTGGCTACTTTCCCCGCATGGAGCTGCTCAAGAACGGGGATCTGTTGGTGGCCGTCAAGTCCGGCGCCGCTCATGTGGGTAAGTCGGGAAAGGCAGATATCGTTCGTTCCCATGATGGTGGTAGGACCTGGAGCGAGCCCGTTACTGTGTTTGATCTTCCTGGTCGGGATGACGCCATCGATCTGCTGGGACGGCTCTCCGACGGGACCATCATCGCGGCCGCTGTATCCTACACCTGGAGCGGCGAGACCTACGGTGGTGAGGGCTGGGAAGCGGACACCTATGTATTCCGCTCTGAGGACCAGGGGAAGACCTGGAGCGAACCCAGGAAGTTGGACACGACACCCTTCGATTGGCTCTATCCCTTCGGCCGTCCGGTAGAGCTCGGGGATGGAAGCGTTCTGTTAGCGGGTTATGGAGCCTATTTGGATCGGCCGGGGAAGAAGAAGGGGTCATCCGGTAAATGGGGAGGTGGAACGTGGTTCGGCGCTTTCCGGATCCCAAATCTGGTTCCCCGTTCGCTTGTCAATATAGTCGGCTGCAGTAGCAGGGGCCGTGGGAACTGTGGAAAACTCCGAGCGATATCGAACTGGGCCAGCAAGCCCGTGATACGGAGTTTTCCAAGCGCTGTGCGAACGGTGGAAAAACAACTGCGAGCACTTGCCAGTTCTCCTCCAGAACTACTTGTTTTTCCACGGTTTGCATAGTGCGGCAGTTTCCGCGGCCTGCCTTTGACTGGCGGCACCTCCCCATTTACCGGATGAACCAGAAGAAGGTCGATGCCAGAGGCCATACCGCCTTCGTCGTCCGCTCGCGGGATGGAGGCAAGACCTGGAGCGGATACACCGAGATTGCTCGGCGCTTCAATGAGGTTTGTTTGTCTCGGCTGCCATCGGGAAAACTGGTCGCAGCCCTGCGGGGAGACTCGGGTTCCATCTTTCTTGCTTTTTCCAAGGACGATGGCCGGACCTGGAGTAAGCCCGATCAGGTCACGGGTAGAGCGGAGCATCCCGCAGATCTTCTGGTCCTTTCGAATGGGAATCTGCTGATGTCCTACGGGGTGCGTCACCAGCCTTATGGAGTTCAGGCCATGCTCAGCCGGGATGAGGGGGCCAGTTGGGAGCGGAAGAAAAAGTTCCTCCTGGCCTGGGACGGCGATCATGGAGACCTGGGTTATCCGGTGTCTATCCAGCGCGCGGATGGAAAGATCGTTACCGTCTACTACATCGTCTACGGTGAGCAGGACACACGCGGTGACAAGGGCGTGGCGATGAAGAATTCCTCCACCAAGGCCGTTATCTGGTCGCTGCCTCGTTGATGGATTAGCAGGAGTCGTAACGCTGGCCTCCAGGCCGCCGTGGATCGAGCCAGAAGGCTCGATAGGAGAAGACTTTGGCCCGGAGGTCAAAGCTACGTCCGACCCGGGCGGCAAGTGCAGATTGGAGGACATTCTTCTGCAATGCCCAAAAGCAATACACGAGGCATGCTGGATCTGGAAGGTCTTCACCGCCTGGTAGAGGCCGACGAGATCGATACCGTGATCGTGGCCTTCACGGATCTCTATGGGAGGCTCATGGGGAAGCGGCTCGATGGCCATTTCTTCCTGGAGGGAGTCTCCGATCACGGCGTCCACGCCTGCGACTATCTGCTAGCCGTCGATATGGAAATGGAACCGGTTCCAGGATATCGGTTCGCGAACTGGGAGAAGGGCTATGGGGATTTTCGGCTGCTTCCGGACCTGGCCACACTGCGCAGGGTGAGCTGGTTGGATAAGACGGCCCTGGTCATCTGTGACGTCCAGGACGACAAGATGGGTGGTCCAGTCGCGCCGGCTCCCCGCTCCATTCTGGGGCAGCAACTGAAAGTCGCCCAGCAAGCAGGGTACCAGGTGATGGCCGGATCAGAACTCGAATACTACTTGTTCCGCAACAGCTACCGCGAAGCGGCTGCCAAGGGCTACTCCGGCCTGGAGCCGGCGGGCTGGTACCTGGAGGATTACAACCTTTTGCAAGGGAGCAGGGAAGAGGACTTCAACGGTGCGGTCCGCCGACACCTGAACGACTCTGGGATTCCTGTGGAGAGCTCAAAGGGAGAGTGGGGTTTGGGTCAGCACGAGGTCAATATACGCTATGCCGACGTTCTAACCACGGCGGACCGACATTGTCTCTACAAGCAGTGCCTCAAGGAGGTCGCCGATCAGATGGGTTCCAGCGTCTCCTTCATGGCCAAGTTCGACTCCGAAAGAGCAGGGTCGAGCTGCCATCTGCACCTGAGCCTGTGGCGGGGTGAGACGAATGTTTTTCCAGGCGACACCTCGCTGGGTCCGCTTCAATGTTCGGATACCTTCCGCTGGTTCTTGGGAGGATGGATGGCACACCTTCCGGAGTTCATGGTGTGCTACGCCCCGAACGTCAATTCCTACAAGCGTTACCAGTCGGGATCATGGGCACCCACGAGGGTCGCCTGGAGCCATGACAATCGAACCTCCGGTTTTCGGGTAATAGGATCGGGATCTGGCCTTCGCATCGAGTGTCGTGTGCCGGGAGCCGACTGTAACCCCTACCTTGCCTATGCGGCATCTCTGGCATCAGGGTTGGACGGTCTTGCACGGAAGCTCGAGCCTCCCGAAATCACGGAGGGGAATGTCTACACGAGCCCGGACCGTCAAAGGGTACCCGGCAGTCTCCGAGAGGCTGTCGAGCTATTTGCGGAGAGCTCCTTTACACGGGAAGCCTTCGGGGATGAGGTGGTCGATCACTACGCCCATTTCTGTCGGACCGAGCAGGAGGCGTACGATCGCGCCGTCTCCGATTGGGAACGGAAGAGGTACTTCGAGCGCATATGACGCCACCGCTGATCGGCATCACTACCTATGCTCGAGACAAGGAGAATGAGTTTCATCTCCCTGCCGAATATGTGGAGGCGATAGAGAGGGCCGATGGAATCCCCGTCCTGATCCCGCATGGCCGGCTGGAGGCGAGGCACTGGATCGATCGGTGCGACGGTTTGATCCTGGCGGGAGGAGGCGATCTGGATCCGGAACTCTATGGTGGTGAATCCCACGAATCGATCTATATGGTAGATGGAGAGCGAGATCGTAGTGAGACTGCCCTCATTCTGGAGGCGCTTCGCCAGGAGCTTCCGGTACTCGCCATCTGCCGCGGTATTCAAGTTCTGAATGTCGCTCTGGGCGGATCGTTGTACCCCCATCTTCCCGACATTGTCGGCGATACGATCAAACATCGTTTGCCACCCCGCCTTCCCACACCGCATCCGGTTACGGTACGGCCGGGCACCCTACTGTCGGACGTATTGTCTTGCTCTGACTGCAGTCCGGTTTCCTGGCACCATCAGGCGATCCAGACTCCCGCTGATTCCCTGGAGGTGGTAGCTCATGCCCCCGACGGAACCATTGAAGCGGTGGAGATGCCGCTTCATCCCTGGCTGATTGGCGTCCAGTGGCATCCGGAGCTGTCGGCGGCCCAGGACGCGCAGCAGTTGCTATTCGATCGTCTCGTAGAGGCCGCCTGTGATGAAGGAGGTGAAGCCTGAGATTGAAGAATAAGGTCGCCCTGATCACGGGATCCGCCAGTGGGATCGGCCGCGAGTCGGCGCTGCTGTTCGCTCGAGAGGGAGCCAGCGTCGTCGTGGTTGATCTGGATGTGGAGGGGGGAAGACAGACGGTAGAAATCGTGCAAGAGCAGGGAGGTAATGCCAATTTCGTTCAGGCCGACGTCTCTAGAGCGGAAGATTGCCAGGCGATGGTAGCGGAAACTGAGACTACCTATGGCAAGCTCGACGTCCTGTTCAACAATGCCGGCATTATGGATGCCGCAGACGGGGATGCGGTGAGCACAGAGGACGAGGTGTGGGAGAGGACCCTTGCCGTGAACTTGAAGGGTGTTTTCCTGGGTTGCAAGTTTGGGATTCCTGCCCTGCGCAGAGCCGGAGGCGGCTCCATTGTCAACACGGCCTCCTTCGTTGCAGTCATGGGGGCGGCTACTCCCCAGATCGCCTACACAGCAAGCAAGGGTGGCGTGGTAGCCATGACTCGGGAGCTGGCCGTGGTCCACGCCCAGGAGGGAATTCGGGTCAACGCCCTTTGTCCCGGTCCGCTGCGGACGGAGCTGCTGATGAAGGTCCTCGACACCGAGGAAAAGAGACAGCGCCGGCTTGTGCACATCCCCATGGGGCGTTTCGGGGAGGCCAGTGAGATGGCCCGAGCGGCTCTTTTTCTGGCTTCCGACGAATCCTCCTATGTCACAGGGAGCACGTTTCTGTCTGACGGAGGCATTACCTCTGCCTACGTGACACCGGAGTGAACTCGGGTAGTGGGAGCTCAATTGGCATCTCCGAAGAAGTTGCTGATGTAGTGATATGGCTTTGCTCGGATACGTTGCCCATCGACGGGAGCGACCTGGCCTGACAAAGGTACATCTGCTAGAATCGAACTTAGGGTTCTGTCAAGAATAGCTTCGCAGAGTTGGCGCTCAGATTTGCGCCAGATTTGGTCGCGAACCATTGAGCGAAACCGCAGGTGTAGCCGGGCCTACTTTGAGGATTTCGCGATTGAGGAGCGGCCGAAGATGGTGTGAAGATGAGATGCCAGAGTGTGAAGTTATTTTTGACAGAGCCCTTAGTCTGATGAGTGCCTCCATTCCTTTCCAATCGGCGCAGCCTTGAATACTGAAAAGCCAACTCTGATTGGCGAGCGATACAAAATCCTTCACCCCCTTGGAGAAGACAAGATTGGACCTATGTCTCTGGCCAGAGACGAGGTTTCCGGAGGCGAAGTTGTGCTCAGGACCCTGCCTCCCGAGATCATCACAGATACGGCTACGATTGAGAGACTGGCGAAGGAAACCGCTGGGTTGAACGGATTGCAGCATGAAGGAATTGTCTCCTGGTACGACTTCTGCTTGCTCCGGGACCCGGGTGCAGCCTTCCTCGTCAGTGAGCACGTCGAGGGCCAGACCCTGCGTGAGCTGCTCTCGGACAACCCGGAGTCCTTTCGTGAAGAGAACCGTTTTCGGGCTCTCGCCGAACAGATCCTATCCGCCGTCGATTATGCACATCGACGTGGGATCACACACCGCGACTTGACGTCTGATAACGTCCTGCTCACTCCAGATGACCGGATCAGGATCCTGGACTTCGGGATCGATGCGATTATCGATGAGTCGCTTCCGGAAGCTCAAAAGAAGCTCTCCTGGGCCAATAGGAAACTCTCCTCTACGGGGATGGATGCAGAACGCTCAATTTCAATCGATATCTACTCGCTGGGCAAGCTGTTTCGCGAAATGCTCGGGGGTGGATCGGAGTCCTCCGAGGCAGACCAGGATTTGTCCGAGGCCGACCAGGAGAAGGCTCTTTTGCCCGTAGCCGGCATATCGGCTGGTCTGAACTCGCTCATTCTCAGTTGTCTCAGTAGGGATAGCTCCCAGCGCCCGAAAACCGTCAAGGAGATCCTCGGTCAGCTTCTGGGGGGAGAGGTTCCGCCAGCAGAGACGAACGATGATGCGCTTGCCGATTTGCGAGCGAAAAAGCAGCCGCCGTTGGCAGGGAGAGATGAAGAAGCCTCCGAAGAGCCGGTCCCAGCATCCACCGGAAAGCGGCGGAGGATCGCTGGATTGGTAGTCTTGGTTCTGCTGATACTGGCGGCACTACTTTTTTGGCAATGGCCGCGGTACGTCAGGGAACGCATCGGTGCCCAAGTACGAGAGGATGTCCAGTCTGCTTCCGTCCCTGGGGGTTTGGAAAGTGGCAATGAAGCTACTGATTTGCCGGACGCGAAGGAGCCCGGGAGTCCAGATGAGGGCAAGTTGGTGGGTCCGACAGTCAAGGAACAGGGCTCTTCGTCTCTCCCTCCTGAAGCGGCTCCCCAGAAAGGTCCTGACGGTGGAAGGGCAAGCACACGCGGTTCCGGCACGTCGACTCCTCGCCAGGGGGCGACCCCTGGAGCGCTGCGGCGGTCGGAGTCTCCGACTCGTCCAAGCCGTCAGACTCGAGGCGGTTATACCGTTCAGGTTGGAGCCTTTGAACTCAGCCAGTCGGCTCAAAAACTCACTTCTCGATTGAGGGACAGTGGCTACGATGCAAGGATCCAGGAGCCTGCTGGAGCGAATAAGTATTACCTCGTCTGGATTGGCAGCTACGAAAGCGTCGAAGCAGCCTCGAAGACGCAGAAACGGCTGGAATCGGCCGGCTTTCATACCTACGTGCGACGCGTACCGGCCGGTCCGCCCGGAGTAGCCGCGCCTTGAGCAACGCAACCTGAGAATTCCACGATCCCCCAGGCCTGTTTGTGTCTCCATCGGGGATGTTGGAACCCCTCGCTTTCAGGCAAAGAGAAGGTCCCCGGCAGTCCTCAAAGAGGGCCGATAGGGGGAGTTCCGAGTGAAGGAAGATGCAGTAGAGTTGGATTGGGACCTGGGTTTGGCCTCCAGGCCGGGGTACCGACCAGGTCGGTGTAAAAATGTACGCTAGGGCAGGCTGGGCTAACGGATGAGCTTCCGGTCGAGGATGTATTGTCCGTAGAGGGCGACGTTGTCCCACTCAATGGGGCTGACGTGCTTCAGAAAAGAGACATCCACATGATTTCTTTCCGGGTTGCAGCGGCTCAAAACTGCCGAGATCTCCTTGGCCTGCCAGTAGATGATGCAGGCGAGGATGAGAGTCAGGCAGCTGCACGAGTTCATCTGTTCGTGGAGTTCGCGCGCATTGATCCTGCCCCTTCTGCCGTAGTAGACATCTCTGGCCATGGCGTGCAGCTCCTCGATTTTCAAGATCCCGCGGCGGACTCTACTGCGCAGCTCCGGCTGGGACATGTATTCGAGTATGAACTCGGTTTTAAAGATGCGACCCAGATCCCGGAAGCGCGGAGGGTCCAGATGATTTTACTCCGAGAGCTTCCGAGAGCCTTTAGTGATCTTTGTTGTTTTGTTAGTTGGGGGCCTGCTTGCGTCGTATGTGCTATTTAAGTAGGCACTTCGTGCCGACGGCCAAGGCCGTAAAAGGCTGTTTCGGGACACCCCGGCTGTGACGAAAGGGCGGTCTCAGAGAACAGCTCACTTGATTGAAATTCCGAGACTGTTAAGGTTCTCAAATCAAGCGCAGCGATCCGAAATGAGAAGGTCCAGATCGGCGGTGGGCTGGTGCGGTGAGGAAACGCGGCCGCACAAACTAGCGGACCAGGGCGCGATCGGGGCCGTACTGGCCGTAGAGAACGACGTTGTCCCATTCGATCGGCTCCTCACGTGCTGCAGCAGCGTCCGGTTGACGCCTGCCTTCCTAGGCGGCATCGGCAGAGCGCACCGTCTTCGGCTCCCCGCGGCGGGCTGGGTGTCGAAAAAAACGACCGTCTTGCTCGACGCTATCCGACTACACAATGTTCTGGATACTACAGTCAAAAATCGTCGAAATAGGCCGTGTTTCGCCTTCTCTTGGACGTCACGTGGAAGCTAGTCTAGTCTCTTGTCCGCTTGAGCGCCCATCGAGGAGTTGATGGGGACGCTTCAGCCCGGCGATGGCCTGCTGGTCAACGAACTGTCGCTGCTCGGCCGCGCAAAGGGGCCCTGAGGAATGTCCAAACCCGACGGCAAAGGGCTGGCGAGAAGGTTCGCCCAAAGCTTATGTTGTATTTCAACACCAATCTGGGCGCTACCCTCTTTCGGCAAAAACGCTAGCGGCAACGAGGGTTAAGCCGTGCTCGCTATGACGGATTTGGTACCTTTGTTCAATTGCACCCACCCTTCGTGTCACTTTCCAGTTCCCTTTGGGTCTTATAAAAAAACAGGTTGAATGGCAAGTGGGAGGGGGGTGGAGGGTGTGGAGTAGGCGAGTCCTGCACCTCAAACGGAAATCCGCTCCACGATATTCCGTGTCACCCGTCGCCGGCGGCGATCGTAAAGCCGCGTCGTGCGCGGATCCGCATGGCCGGCCAAATACTGGACATCTTCCATGGGGACGCCCTGGCTCAGCAGGTCGGTAATGCCGGCGACACGAAGCGAATGACTCGAGAGCTCGGGCGGAAGGCCGACGTCGCTAGTCCGCCGTTTGATCATCCGATACACGTCATTGGTTGTCAGAGCCGTCGGGGTCAGCCGCTTCTCTTTGCGGACGGCGGTGCGGAAGAGGGGACTGTTCTTGGGGGCATCGCGTAAGCCGGCGGCATCGAGATACTCCGACAAGTAACCTTGCAGATCGTGCCGGACCAGGATCTCTCGAGACTTGCCGCCTTTTTCGTGAAAGCGCAGGGACCACTGCTCCCCGACAAAGTAGAAGTCTCGACGTCGGAGCTTGGCCACGGCTCCTCCTCGAGCCGTGGTGTAAATCATCGTCGCGATGACGGCGCGGTCGCGAAGGCCCACCACGTGCGAGGTGCCGATCGATTCCAAGAGCTTTCTGGCCTGGGGAACAGTAATCTCAGGAGTTTTGCCCTCCACCACCTGGTAACGTTCTCCCCGGACTGAGGCAGCCGGGTTGAGTATGACCACGTGGCGGGTCACTAACGCGTCGAAGAAGTGTCGAAGTGCAGCCAGCACCAGCTTCTTGGTGGAAATGGCCGCTGCGTGTTGTTGCCCATCTGAGGTAGTGACCTTCAGCTGGTCGAGGTAGTGTCCGACCGCTCCTGGCGAGATCTGCTGGAGCTCCAGGTCCTGGTCTTGGCACCACATCAAAAACTTCTTCACCGCGCGATGGTAGGCCAGGCGCGTGTGAGGATTGCGAATCTCGCCATAGAAAAATTCCTGATAGGCAAAGCGCGCCGCCTTGCCGGCCGCGTCCAAGATCGGCGGCAGCGCTTCGCCCTTGACGAGGCCAGCCTTAGAAGCGAGAACGAGATTTGAGCCCATAGATGAGAAATCCCTTGGGGGTCTTAATAATGCAGAATAACATCCTTTATTCTACATTATATGGCTGACGCGTCAAGGCGGGTTGTCACAGGGGGGAGTCGAGAATTACAGGCTGCCCCGCGCCAGGCCGATACTAAGAGTTGTGGTGAGGGCCAAATGTCCGAGGAGAGGCAGCAGGTCGAGATCGGCGATGGGGGGCTGCTGAGAGAGGGATTTTTTGGTTCGGAGGAAGTGGGGCGGCTTCGCAAGAACGAGATAGGCAGCACATCATCTGGTATAATTTGTCATCTATTTTGGAAGGAGTTTTCAATGAGACACACTAATAGATTCTTGATTGTGGTGAGCCTTGTACTCTTTTTCTTGGCCACAGGCATCTTCGCACAGCCGCCGCTAGTTTCCCGAGCTGAGCTCGGCCAAGCCATTGCGGTCCAGAAACGGCACACCCGCGCCCTAATGGCCGATCCGGAGGTGGTGGGCACGGGGGTCGGAGTGGGAACAAATGGGGGTCATCCGGTAAATGGGGAGGTGGAACGTGGTTCGGCGCTTTCCGGATCCCAAATCTGGTTCCCCGTTCGCTTGTCAATATAGTCGGCTGCAGTAGCAGGGGCCGTGGGAACTGTGGAAAACTCCGAGCGATATCGAACTGGGCCAGCAAGCCCGTGATACGGAGTTTTCCAAGCGCTGTGCGAACGGTGGAAAAACAACTGCGAGCACTTGCCAGTTCTCCTCCAGAACTACTTGTTTTTCCACGGTTTGCATAGTGCGGCAGTTTCCGCGGCCTGCCTTTGACTGGCGGCACCTCCCCATTTACCGGATGAACCACAAATGGCCAGGCGGTGATCAGGGTGTTCGTGAAGAGGGGACAACTCTCGGGACTGCAAGGCACCCTGGACGGGATACCCGTCGTCACGCACGTGACGGGTGAGATTATTGCCCTCAAGGGAAAGCCGCCGCCAAAGGACTCACAGGAAGACGTCGATCCTACCGCTAGGTTTGATCGTCCCGTGCCCATTGGGGTTTCAACGGGCCACCCCGATATTACCGCCGGGACCATCGGGTGCAGGGTCACCGATGGTCCCAACGTCTATGCCCTCAGCAACAACCACGTCTACGCGCATGAGAACCTGGCTTCGATCGGTGACGCCGTGATCCAGCCTGGCACCTATGATGGGGGGGGCGATACGGGAGCTGACGATATCGGGACCCTTTTCGATTTTGAGCCCATTAAGTTTGACGGCTCTGACAACACCATCGACGCCGCCATTGCCGTGTCTTCGACCTCATTACTGGGCAACGCGACGCCAGGGGATGGCTACGGTACACCCAAGTCGACCACCATGGCGGCTATTGTCAACAAAAAAGTGAAGAAGTACGGGCGAACCACCTCTCAAACCAAGGGGCAAGTCTTCGCCATCAATGCCACCGTCAATGTAGGCTACGACTTGGGCGTCGCCCGCTTTGTGGACCAAATTATCATAACGCCCGGCAGCTTTAGTGCAGGCGGTGATTCGGGATCGCTGATCGTCGGTGACGGCAAAGGAAAGAACAAAACAGACGACAGGAAACCCGTCGGCTTGCTGTTCGCCGGTAGCCCCTCTATCACGGTGGCCAACCCAATCGCCGACGTGCTCACGCGCTTTGGCGTGGCGGTCGACGGCGAAGCCGAGTAGCGGGGAGGGTCCTTTGTCCCTTTCGGGTCCTACCTGTTAGCAGTGATCTCTGGAATGAGAGCCAATGGCATTCGTGCTCACGCTCTGTCTTGTCGGGCTCTCGGTGAGCGTGGGATCCTGCGCGGGCTTTAGGACGGAGAAAATGCCCCTTGATCAGGAGGAGACCACTCCCATAGGCCCGAGCATCGAAGCCGCGCAGAGACAGCTCACCGATCGAGTCATGTCCCTTCCCGGCGTGGTCGGGACCGGGATCAGTGAATGCGAGGGGGCGCCTTGCATTACGGTCTTGGTCGCACGGAGAACCCCAGCACTCGACCGTATCCCGTCCATCTTCGAAGGCTTTCGGGTGGCCCTCAAGGACACGGGAGAGATTCGTGCCCGACCCCTAGATTCCCCTTAGCTCCTTCCCCCTTGGTGGATTGCTGGCCGAAGGTCTTACCTCCTGTTCGGACCAGCGGGAGCATTTGAACGAAAACCTACGGTTTTGAGCCTCAGCGCTGCCCCGAAACCGTGGGTTTCCGAGAGCCACATCAGCATCGAGCTGGGCAACAGCCGCTCACCAAACGGTTGCGGCCAGTCGCAAGGAAGAAAACAGGGTCGTGCGCTCGAGGGCGGTCGTACGTGGCTTCCACGAACGAACGGCAGCTCCGAGCCCTCAGAGACCCGCGAGACACAATTCAGGAGCTATAATTGCCCCCGGAACGACACGAAAACACAAGGTTTTCGTTCCATTGCTACTCGGACCCCTCTAGGGGAGGCGGTTTTTTTTGCCGTAATGTCAAATTAGTAGCGAGGAGGTTCCTGTGGCGTTGACTCAAGGGTTGGAGAGCTGATAGATTTTGATCATTCATCCGGTTTAGATTTCGGAATGACGATTCATGGCCTCAAGTAGAGATAATCTGATCTATTTTCTCCTGGGTGGTGTTGTCGGCGCTTCAGTCGCCCTTCTGCTAGCGCCGAGATCAGGAGAGGAGACCCGAGATCTGTTGGGAGATCGCTATCGGGAAGGAACCGAGCGGATTGGCGAGACCTTTCGTTCGGGAAGGGAAACGGCTGTTGACAAGTCCAGGGGGTTAGCGGATCGCGCCAGCGAAGCGATTGACCAAGGTCGCGACACCTTGATTAGGCAGAAAGAAAAAGTCGCCGCTGCGGTCCAAGCCGGACGGCAGACCTACGAGGAAGAGAAACAACAGCCGCAAGAGTCCAAAAAGAGTGACGAGCCCCAAGAAGGGACGAAGCCGCGATCCTAGCCTGGTCGTTCTGGATCCCGCGTTGGTGGATCATCCTCGTGATTCTGCCTATCCCCTGCCTTATCGTGACACCCATCTGCACGTGCCTCATTACCGCTTTCAAAAAAACGAGAGCGGCTCCCCACCCTCGTTGCTTTCTTTAGAGCGCCCCGCACTCAGACTTTGCAGAATCTCGGAATCGCCTACTTCTCCATCGGCAACGTTGAGCAGCCACCCTGAGTATCCACAGAGATCAAGAAGCAACTCGGAAAGCACCTGCAGGAGGAGCGCTCCTGAACGATGACTTGGCTTATTCGACTACTCCTTTTTCTGCTCCTGTTGATCCTGGTGAGAAGTCTGATCGCCAGGCTTTTCTCCGTAGGCAACCAGCGCCGACCCCGACCTTCGACACGCTCGGCAAAGACCAACCGCACGATCGAGGGACACATGGTCAAGGACCCACAGTGCGGCATGTATGTCGCCACCGACCTTGCCATTACCGCAAGGCGTAAAGATCAGACTCTGCACTTCTGCTCCGAGGACTGTCGAGACAAGTTCCTGCAGATAGCCAAATCGTAAGAACCCGAGCAAGGAAAGCGGATGCGACCTCCTGGCGCCTTCCCTGGTGGGGGCCACGACTTCCATAGCGCGCAAAGTCTTACGCCAGATATTTTGCAAAAGGGACTGGAGCTGCCAGAGGGGAAGCAGCCTTGTCAAAGACGGACCGAAAAGGCCAACTCGACGGGTCACCAACTCAATCACCAAACTACTGTACTTCCGCTGGCAGAGTAGTTAGCATACCCCCATCAAAACCAGGAAAACTGACGTACTTCGGAGGAGGATAGAGTATGCAAACGTTTGGAAAGTATGCCTTTATTTTGGGCTTGGTGATCGCTGTTATTGCCGCCGTTGTAACCCAGTTCAACTGGGTAGCCTGGGTATTGGCCCTCCTCGGCTTGGTGGTAGGGTTCCTAAACATCACCAGTGAGGAGACGCGCAGTTTCCTTTTAGCCGCCATCGGCTTGATGCTCTCCGCGGCCTCTGTTCAGTCAATCCCGTATGTGGGAGATACGGTTACCCACATTGTTTCGAATGTGGTTGTCTTTATTGCGCCTGCTGTCCTGGTGGTTGCTCTAAAGTCGCTGCTGGAAACAGCCAAAGACTAATTTTATCGGATTGGTTCGCTTAGGCCCTTTGTCGTCAGTCGGACAGAATTCTCTCCTAGTTGATTAAGAGAGGAGTAGTTTACTAGTGCCGCCCTAGAAAAGGCTTTTGCGAGACCCAAAAGGGCTAGCAAACTCCTGGACGATCTTCTGGATCCGCTCACGCATAATCTTCCTCCGGCGGTCATTATTTCACCACTTGCTCTGAAATTCCCGGATCGCATCCTCGGGGGAGAGGGTTATATCGGCACGTCATGCGACGCACTCTCCGCCGTCGACCGCTGGCGTTTGTCATAACCCTGCGTCGTGGTGATGTGCCGGTGACCCAGGAGCTCCTGGACCTTTCGAATATCCACCTTGGCCTCCAAAGTTAGCGTCGCCGTCGTGGCTCGGAGAGAGTGGGGAGAGTAGATGCCCTCGCGGCGGGTGGCACCATCCGGGCCTTGGACCTCCCGTGTTGAGCCTGGTAAGAGCTCCAGATAGGCCAGGATCAAGCGATACATCGTCGCCGGGTCCATGGCCCGGTCCGACAGCTTTCTGCTTCTCGAGCTCGCTCTCGGCCGGAAGAGGGGACCGCTGGTGATCTCAGCTTTGGTGGTGTACTCGCTGATGGCTTCAGCGGCCGTAAAGTGCAGACCAATGGTCCGGCGCTTATCTCCTTTCTCATGAATGCGAATCGTGGCTTGCTCGCCGTCTTGGTGAAAATCACTGACTCGAAGCCGGCAGCCCGTACCCAGTCGTGCTCCCGAGTAGAGGTAGAACTTCAAGATAGCCCGATCGCGAAAGTCGATGAGAGTGTCGCCGGCCGGCAAACCCATCAGCTGCCGGGCCCGGGTTCCCGAAAGCGATCGGGTTTCCTCCCGAGGATCTGAAGATGCGCGGGAGATAAACTGGGCATGAGCCGGATTGGGGACGGTGATCGGCAAGCGGAGCTCTGCTGCAGCACCAGCCAGGTACTTGTAAAAGCTTGAGACAGACGAGATCCGACGATTCAAGGTCTTGGGGGCTGCGCCGCCTTCTTCGAGCCGATCGCGAAAGGCCTGCACATCCTTGATCGACACTCGCAGAAGATCAGGAGCTTGCTGGGGCCACTGGATCTCCAAGAAGCGAACAAAGCTAATCACGTCCGATCGGTAAGCCCGCTGGGTGTGCTGGCTACTGCGCCGAGCCACCCAAGCTTCAAAGATCTCCGCCACCGACGCATAGAAGCGGCCGACGTTCTGCCGGACGGCCGGCGTCGCGGAGCCGGCCAAGATCGGGGGCAGCTCCGGAGTAGGGAAGCGTCTGGAAACGAGTTGAGTCCATTTGTGAGCCATGGGTTCGAGGGTGTTAAGAGATGGTTTCAGTCTAGCAGATGGGGCTATTTGGCGCAAGATAACAGATTTTATCATGCATCCAAACCAGCAGAGCAACAGGTGGATGGAAGGGGGAGAGTCGGTAGGACCCGTCTCCCCTTATGTTGTATTTCAACACCAATCTGGTCGCTACCCTCCTTAGCGTGCGTTTTCGTTCCATTGTTCCTCGACCCCCGGACAGGCAAGATCGGAGACCGAGCGTCTCGATCGAGCGAGCGAGAACTACGCGGCGAGGATCGCCGCCGCCGCCGAAGTCCTGGAGCGGACGACTTCAACCAGCAGCCGGAGCCAGTGAAGATGAATAATCGCGATCGAGAGGCGATGACGCAGCGAATGCTCGGACTGTTCTTCATCCTGGCGTTCGGGCTGACCTGGGGGATTGCCGCCTTGCTCATCCTCTTCACGGAACAGGTCGAGGAGCTCTTCGGCGAACTCGGATACACGAATCCGCTGTTCATCCTTGCCGTCTACTCGCCCGGCTTCGCCGGGGTCTTCCTCGTCTGGTGGCACCATGGCCTCGAGGGAGTCGCGTCCTTCTTCCGTCGTCTGACCCTAGTGCGCATGCCTGCGGGATGGTGGCTCCTCCTCCTGCTGGGCATCCCTGGTGCCTTCTATCTGGGTGCCGCGATCAAGGGCAACCTCGGCGAGCCGTTTTCCTTCTCGCCCTGGCACGGCGTTCTTCCGGCGCTCGCCCTCGCTCTCTTCATCGGGCCCATCGAGGAGTTCGGCTGGCGGGGCCTCGCCCTGCCTCTACTCCAACGCCGCCTCACACCCTTCGCGGCTGGCACGGTACTCGGCGTCATCTGGGCTGTCTGGCACATCCCGGCCTTCTTCCTCAGCGGCGTGCCGCAAAGTACCTGGTCTTTTCCTGCCTTCTTCTTCGGCGTAGTCGCGCTCTCGGTGATCGTCACTCCGATGTTCAACGCGGCCCGCGGGAGCCTCCTCATCCCTGTCCTCTTCCATTTCCAGTGCAACGGTCCGGCTTGGCCCGACGCGCAGCCATGGGACACCGGGGTCTTCGCTCTCCTAGCGGCACTGGTCGTCGCCGTGAATAGGGAGGCCCTCTTCTCACGCGAGAGCGCCGTCACCCAGGTGCTCGCGTCCGACGGCCGAGACGGGGCCGGCGAAGGAGAGCACGAGGGTGGGCTTTGAACGACATTGCAGGCGAGCTCGGTGATTGTAGGAGAGAGGAGTGTCTATCTGACTATAGTCTGCTAGACACCTTAAGCGTAGGAAAATACCCCTGAAAAATCAAGGGTTTAACGGGACGGTTTCAGGAGGGTTTGTTAGACACCCGGATTTCTCCCCTTCTGGGGTATCCATTTAACCGGACTGAATGTAGGCTGAGGCGGTGGATCACCCTCGTGCTGGCACGCACTATCCGAGGTCCGTGGGCGAGTTCCAGGCCTGGTTCCGCACCGATGCGGACTGTCTGGACTACTTGGAGTGGCTGCGATGGCCCGCTGGCTTCGCTTGCGCGGACTGCGGCCACGATGGTGGCTGGCGGCTGGGCGATGGGCGCTTCAGGTGCTCCGGGTGCGGCGGCCGTAGTTCGGTGACTGCGGGCACGATCTTTGACCGGACGCGCACGCCGCTCACGGTATGGTTCAATGCCTGCTGGCTGTTCGCCACGGGCAAAGACGGGATCTCGGCGCTGAGCCTGAAGCGGACGCTCGAGATCGGCTCCTACCAGACCGCGTGGGCCATGCTGCATCGGCTGCGGTCGGTGCTGGTGCGCCGGGGCCGCGACCGACTAGCCGGCATGGTGGAGGTGGATGAGACCTACATCGGCGGTGAGCAGCCGGGGCTGGCAGGTGGCCGGGCCAGGGGCAAGAAGGTGCTGACCGGCATCGCGGTGGAGGTCCGGGAGCCGAAAGGGCTTGGCCGCTGCCGCATGCTGCCGCTGGCTGATGCGTCGGCCGCGTCGCTGCACCCGTTCGTGACAGATCACGTTGAGCCGGGCGCGACGGTCTTCACCGACGGCTGGCAGGGTTACCACGGTCTGGAGAAGCTCGGCTACGTCCATGCTCGACGCAGCCAGCGGGCGGCCCGGGCCCGCGGGGAGGATACCGGCGAGCTACTGCCCGCGGTGCACCGTGTCGCCTCACTGGCCAAGCGGTGGCTGCTGGGCACCCACCAAGGATCGGTGGAGCCCGCCCACCTGGCCAGCTACCTGGATGAGTTCGTGTTCCGCTTCAACCGCCGACGCTCCCGAAGCCGCGGGATGGTCTTCTACCGGGTGCTCGAACTCGCCGCTGCCCACGAGCCGCTACGCTACCAGGACCTTATCGCCACCAAGCGGCCCCGGGCGGTGTCGCCCACGCCGCCCCAGGCGCGCGGGCACCCGCCGAGCCTGGATCGCCCTCCAGCGAACCGCCCCTGGAGAACTGCCGGCCCGGATGGGTCCGGTTAAATGGATACCCCAGTCTCCCCTTTTCAAGGGGTCCCGTCTATAATCACAGAAGCGTGTACGCTCCGGCTTTATGAGCAAGAACCGGGGGAGTCCTTGTACTCCTCCCGGCTTGGAGAGTACGTGCAGCGCTGGTTCCGGTGGGTGCGAGGTGGCGGTAGGCTTCGCCATCGGCGAGTCGAAGGATTAAGAAGAAAATGATGGCAATGACTCGGAGCCTCTCCCGGTCCGCCCTTGAAGAAATCATGTTCTCGGCCGTTCGGGAAAGTGGGAATAAGCCGATCCGCGTGAGTAGGGATTGGTTATATACGATTTTCGATGGATTTGGCCGGGCCGCCTTTCCCTTCCAACGCCCATTGGTCCGGATGCGCCCGCCCAGTCAGCGGTGGAGAGTTGATTACGAAACCTCCACTGGCGAAGTGCGACACTTCAAGATTTTCACCTACTATCGATCCTCGCATGGCTCTTGTGGCATCAGCACACCGGAATCAGTGAGAGAGGATGTCAGGAAGGCCATTTCCGAGAAGTAGAATGGGCTACCGGGGGTCATGACACGAAAGGGGAATTTCTGTACGCTAGCGATCGCATGATTCACCTCGACTGGATCAGCGAGCAGTGGGACCGCATGGGCCAGTTCTACGCTTCACTGGAGAGCGGACACACGACCGCATCGGTAGCCCCACTACCCTACTAGAGGCCAAATTCAAGGAATCGCCGAAGCTGACCCGGGTCAAATTAAGACACCGCCTGGAGTTGGAAGGTTCTTGCAACCCTCGGCGAGGGGAGCGCGGCAGAACGCGGAGATGTCGCCTTTGTGCATAGAAGGCGACATGAAACCGCCGGCCCGAAAAAGGTCAGGTCGTGCTCGGGTTGGAGCCAACCTGTAGCACTACTTGAACCATCCGGACAAACGTTCGACGACGTGAATTCTCAAATAATTTGAATGTGCCTGTTCCCTCGAACGTGTGCTGGATGCTGTACCAAGCCTCCTCGACTCGCTGGTAGAGTAGGCCATCAAATTGTCGGAGGTCGTGGGCACGAACTTTACGATTCTGCAGCTCCTCAAGGTCGACGCGGCGCGAGTGAGATTTGAACGCGTTGTGGTCGGCTAGAAAGTCAACGAGCGGCTCAACGATTTTGGAAGCATCGGGATCACCACCGAACATATATGCCCCCATCCACTGCCTGACTAAATCTTTCGAGAGTTGGATCGCGTTCAGGCTCATCTGGAAGAGACCCACACCATAGCGTTGAAGAACGGGAGCCCATGCGGCTGCCAGTGACTGATCTTTTGAGATCTCGGTCTGCGCTTGACGGAACTGGTCGATGAGTACCTGCGCTGGAGTAAGCACCACCCCGCCGGCCCCGTCGGAAAGCCGGAATTGGGGATCTATCGGGCCAAGTTCAGCACTCGCCGGCATGAGGATCTCGTTGCCGGATAGAGCAAGCATGGTGGCTGCGCTTTTTGCGACAACGGGAACGATGAACCGTATAGGATCAAATCGTTGCCGCAGCAGTTTCACAATCGATTCTGCGGCCTCGGGAGATCCGCCGGGTGAGTGTATGAGCACGTCAAGGGGGCCGGCGGGAAGATCCTTAGTCACTTCGTCGAAGCCTTGTAAATCGGTAAGGTCTATGTCTACCTGCCCCTGACAGTCGCGCACCTTCCGCTCATTGAGGAAGTCCGTTGCGTAGACCACGAGTGGGACACTCGTGTACTGTTCCACAGCCTCCAGTTTGCCCCGCCGATACCGGTCGTGATCTATATTACCGTATTACCGTTGGGCAGGCGGCAAACGTTCAACTCCTCCTTAGTTGATAGCCAGGTTATGGCGTTTGTCGCATCGGTCACGCTTCTTCCTCCACCAGCGAGGACTTAGCCCCCGTAAAGCGCTTCGTGCTCTTTGAGAGGGGCAGGGCAACAGAGTGTGTAGCCACCTCGGCTGTGGCGATGGACACGGCCATTGCACGCCACAAAGATGGGGTGGCTTTCTCCGCCGATTCAAGCAACCGCCCTAGCTTCTCGGCTTCTTTTCCAAGTGGTATTTCTTTCATCGTTTTCTTTTTCCTACGAGGAACTCGTGGAACTCCTCGCGCGTCAAGCCAGCTTGTCTGACGATAGAGGTACGGCGTCTAAGATCCTTGTTGTGATAGGGGACTGTAACACGGAGGGCCCGGTTTTTGCAGTTGAGGGTCATTGCGCTCGCGGTCACACGTTCTGGCCCTTCGCCTGCACGGGTTCGATTCGTTTCTCTAGACGTGTGACCCTGGCTTCGAGGTGAGCAAGCTCCTCGTAGAGGGCCCGATCGAGCTTGGTCTCAACCACCTGGAGGCGATCGTTGACCTTTTCGAACTGCTCGTCGACATGGACAAACTTCTGGTCCATGTGGTCCTTTTGCTCCTGGAAGGCGGTGTTGATGATGGTGGCAAGTTGCTCGGTCTGCTCTTCCAAAGCTTTTTTGGTAGCAAGGGGTTTCAAGTCGTCTTTGGTGGCCAGCTTCTTGAGCTGTTGGTCGAGGTGCTCTTTGGTGAGTTGGGTCATGGAGAAGGGATTAAGGGTGTACCTGTATCGTAGCAAAACCCAAGGATCCGTCAATTTGAGGGGATGCTAGAGGTCGCAGCGGGGAACGATCGGGGATTGTCGGGCTTCTCACGAAGCGATTTTTGGAGGGAATGGCGACAGGTGTCGCGATGTCGCGATTTGTCGTGACGCGATGTCGCTATCGCTTCTTATAAGCGTGCTCGAGATGCCCATAGGGGTAGCGACCAGATTGCTGTAAAAATACAACATAAGGCCTGGGCTGGCCCAAGCGGGCCTTTCTCGTCAACCTGGCACATCTTGCGAGCCTCGATGAAGTGGTGGGCGTGCTTCGATCAGAAGTACGGCTCGAAGGCCGACCACGACACTGCTCCGCTGGTCGATGTGGCCGCATCCAGCCTGTTTCAACGCCAACAACCAATCCGCCGGACCGGGCCAAATGCGGGGCGCAACGAGCCCTGCCCGTGCGGCAGCGGCAAGAAGTACAAGAAATGTTGTGGCGCTCACTGACTCACTCAGCCAGACTCACGGACACGCATGTCTTTCATTGTGGACATTGATCTCGACTATTTCCGCCTGTTCAAGGCCCCCCTGAGACGGCTCGACCAAGTCCTGAAATGTGCGGGGCGCCCCGTGGACTTTATCGTGGACCATCACCACGAGGTAGTAGAACGCTGGGAGACGGCAATAAGCGAAGGCATCATCGGGACTCCGACGTTTATCCTTCACATTGATGAGCACCACGATATGCTCGGCGAACAGCTGCCGATGAATTTGGGAAACTTTATGTACTTCGTAATGCAGAAGTGGAGCCATTGTCACGTGTGTTGGTTGACCAAGGAACCTATCGATCACCCAGCTATGTGGCTATCGGAAGAGGCCTGGGAGTCGGTGCGCGCCAGATGGCGTTCGGTGTCACGCCTCGACTCCAGGTGGCCCCAGCCTGACTTGGTGTCAGTCTGCACCAGCCCCGGGTTTATTGAGGAATCTCTCTCTCGTCGTCTTCTGCAGCGGATAGCTGAGGGTCCCGGCCGAACAACGAAAACGAGACGGAATGGGGGTAGCGACCAGATTGCCTGTTTAAATACAACATAAGGCCCGGGCTGTCCCAAGCGGGCCTTCTCGTCAGCCTGGCCCGATCTTGCGCGTCTCGATGAAGTGGTAAAGGGCGGAACGGGAGACGTCCAGGATCTTGGCAATTGAGGCCTTCGAGACTTCCTTGCCCAATAGTATCCGGATGTCTTCCTCCTTGCCGTCCAGCTTGGATTTTCCTAAGGCACCCTTGGGCCGGCCGAGCCGCTTCCCTTTGGCTTTGGCGGCGGCGAGTCCTTCCTTGGTCCGTTCTGAGATCAGATCCCGCTCGACCTCCGCGAACAACCCGAACATGGCGATCATGACCTTGGTCCGCAGGTCCTGCTTGCCCTCGACCTCGATCGCCTCCTTGATCGCGATGAAGCGGATCTTACGTTCGATTAGCGTGGCCACGATCTGCAGCACCTGACCGAGGCTGCGGCCGAGCCGCGACAGCTCGCTGACCAGCAGGCGATCGCCGCTCTGAAGCGTTCCCAACATCTCCTCGATGCGGCGCTCGATCGGACTCTTTCGCGACGAGATCTTGGACTCGATGAATGCGTCGACCGTGAAGCGGCGTTTCTGGGTGAAGTCGAGGATCGCCAGCTTCTGGGTTGCCAGATCCTGTGAACCAGTTGAGACACGGAGGTAGGCGACGGTTTTCAAGGTGGCGTCCAAGCAAAGGCGAAAAGGATTTTTTCTCGACGGATAACGATTATACTATTCAGATCATTGTCTAGTCATATAGCGTCGAGTAATACGCCCGTTTTTCTAGACACCTGGCCATGATTCTTCCGTCTCGAAGCCAGTTGATCCGCGACTCGTCCCTGACCAGGACAGACCAGCTGGAAATCTCCAAGCGTCGCGGGGAGCCGCACCGCTTGGGCTTTGCGTATCAGCTCGGCTTTGTGCGGGTCTTCCAGCGTTTCCCAGCTCAGCAGCCGTTCGAGATCTGCGAAGAGCTGCTGAGCTTCATCGCGCTGCAGACCGGCATCGACGGCGACCGTTTGAGCGACTACGCATCCTGGCAGCAAACGGTCTCCAGACACCAGATCCGAATCCGAGAGTATCTCGGGCTGCGGAGCTTTGATCCCGACCAAGCACGAGGCTTGGAGCAATTCCTCCACGAAGAGTCGTGGCGGCTGGAACAGACCGCCGCCTTGCTCGCCAGAGCGCGGGAGTATCTCAAACAAGAAGGAACTCTGTTCCCGGCCGAGTCTGGGCTTGCCCGGATCATCGGAGAACAGCGCAGGAAGGCGCGAGAAGCGATCGCCACAAGGGTGGCGGAAGCGCTTCCGCGGGAGGTCTCTCAGGCGCTCGACGAGCTGTTGGAAGTGGACACGGACGAGAGTGTATCCAGGCTCCAGTGGATCAAGAAAAACCCCGCCAAGCCATCGGCAGCTGCGATGCGGCGGCTCGCCGAGAAACTGGCGGTGATCGAGACGACAGGAGTGCTTAGCATTGACCTGGAATGGCTCAACAGAAACTACCAGCGGGCTCTGTTTCACTACGTCCGCAAGTGTTCGGCCCACCGGTTGCGCGAGCTGGCGCTCCCGCGCCGCCGGACGGCGCTGGTCTGCTTCCTGCGGCAGAGCTACCGCGATGCTGTGGATCAGGCTGTGGACATGTTCGACAAGCTGCTGACCCGGACCTTCGGGCATGCCGAGCGCGAGCTGGACCAGCATCTGCGCGAACAGCGCCGGACCATTCGCTCCGCGCTTCGGTCTCTGCGCTCTGTGGGCCAGCTCATCCTGGATGACACGATCACGGACGCACAGCTTCGGCAGCGCGTGTTCCAAACGGTGTCCCGCCAGGAACTGTCGGCGCAAATGGAGCAGTTGTCCGATTGGGTGACGGGGAGCAAAAGCGACGTGTTCTACGGAGTCGTCAAACGCTTCTCCTACCTGCGGCAGTTCTCGCCGGTTGTGCTTCGGACACTGGAGTTCTTTCCCGACTCTGAGGATGCGGAACCACCCTGTTGGCCGGCGGTGCAGCTTCTTCGAGAGCTCAACGACAACCAGAAACGGAAGCTCCCGAAAACCGCGCCAATCGACTTCATCCCGAAGCGACTGCTGCCGCTGGTGGTCAACGGCGGCAGTCCTGACCTGCGGTCCTGGGAGTGCGCGGTCCTGGTCAAGCTCCAGGAAGAACTGCGGTCAGGGAACCTGGCCGTCCGTCACAGCAAGCGGTTTGGCCGGCTGAAGGACTATTTCATTTCCGATCAGCAGTGGGACGCGGCGCGGGAGTCGTTCTTCCTCCGGTCGGGTCTACCGGCTGATCGTAACAAGGTCCCAGCCTACCTGAAGGACCGCTTGAACAAAGCCTACGACGTGTTTCTGCGGACGGAGCCCGGGAACAAGTACGCTACTGCCGAGGACGGTCGCTGGCGCCTTTCCGCGGACCCCTCAGAGCGCTTGGCCCCGGACGCGGAAGCCCGGCTGCATCGCCTGAAAGGCTGGCTGGCCCGTCACATGCCCACCATCCGGCTGCCGGACCTGCTGATCGAGGTCGACAACGACCTGCGCTTCACGAACCACTTCCTTCCTCCGAGCCAACGAGCTGACCGCAAGGCGGACGACGTCTGTTTGCAGCTGGCCACGGTGCTGGCTCATGGCTGCAACATTGGCTTGCACACCATGGCCCAGCTCACCCCGGGCATCTCCTACAAGCAGCTGAAACGGGTGAGCGACTGGCAGTTGACCGAAGAAGCGCAGCGGCAAGCATTGGCGGAGCTGGTCGGTGCGATCTCGCGCCTCGACGCGACCTTGCATTGGGGTGAAGGCCGCACCTCAGCCAGCGACGGACAGCGCTTCGCCATGCCTCGCAAGGTGCTGCAACAGACCTTCAGCACCCGCTTCAGCGACTATGCGTTGGAGTTCTATTCCTTCATCGCCGACAACTACGCCCCCTTCTACAGCACGCCGATTGAGTGCACCGACCGGGATGCCGCGTTCGTGCTCGATGGCCTCTTATATAACGAGAACGATCTGGAGCTGGACGAGCACTACACGGATACCCACGGCTACACCGAGATCAACTTCGCGGCCTTCGCCATGCTCGGTCGACGCTTCTGTCCGCGCATCCGTGGCGTCCAGCACCAGCGGCTCTACCGGATTGACCGCGACCGCGACTATGGCGTCTTGACGGACCTGGTGGCGCGAGCCGATCGGACGATAGATATAGGGGTCATTCAGGAACAGTGGGAGCGCATGGGCCAGTTCTACAGCTCGCTGGCCACCGGCCACACGACCGCGTCCGTTGCGCTGAAACGCTTGGTTGCTTGCTCGGCCAAGAATCGCTTCTACCGCGCCAACCGGGATCTGGGTAGGGTCTTCAAGACGGAGTTTCTGCTGAGCTACCTCTCCGAACCACAACTCCGGGCCCGCATCCGGCGCGGGCTGCTGAAGGTCGAGCAGTTGCACGCCTTAGCGCGGGACGTCTACTACGGACGCCGCGGTCGGATCAACGCTCGCGAGCTACACGAGCAGATGAACTCCTGTAGCTGCTTGACGCTGATTCTGGCTTGCATCATCTATTGGCAGGCCAAGCAGATCACGCGGAGGGCGCTCTCTGCGGATGCCGCAGAGGCAGGCATCGATGCGAGGCTGCTGCAGCACGTTAGCCCGATCGAATGGGATAACGTCATCCTCTACGGCCAGTACGTGCTCGATCGCGCCCTGGTCCGCTAGGAACGGGTCCTTATGTTGTATTTTTACAGCAATCTGGTCGCTACCCCAGTTTCTCCCATCGGCCTGGAACCACTCCTGCCTGAAGGGAAGTGGTGAGCAGGACAACCAAGGTAATTGCACTGATGAAACTTTGGGTTTTCATTTTCTGCCCCTTTCACAATTAAAATGCGCTTTTTCGGGTCATCCGGTAAATGGGGAGGTGGAACGTGGTTCGGCGCTTTCCGGATCCCAAATCTGGTTCCCCGTTCGCTTGTCAATATAGTCGGCTGCAGTAGCAGGGGCCGTGGGAACTGTGGAAAACTCCGAGCGATATCGAACTGGGCCAGCAAGCCCGTGATACGGAGTTTTCCAAGCGCTGTGCGAACGGTGGAAAAACAACTGCGAGCACTTGCCAGTTCTCCTCCAGAACTACTTGTTTTTCCACGGTTTGCATAGTGCGGCAGTTTCCGCGGCCTGCCTTTGACTGGCGGCACCTCCCCATTTACCGGATGAACCGCTTTTTCCTTACGGTCCGGCTCAGAGATTGCTCGATAGGCTGCTGGACTGGAAAGGCGTGCCATGACACAAACTTTCCGCTCCACTTGGAGTGGGGTACCTAGGTCAAATATCGGAATACGGTCCTTTCGCTGACAGCGAGTGCATTTGCAATCTCCGGAATCGTCAATCCCTGCTTCCTGAGCTGCCGCGCCCGGGGGGGCTTTGATTTGGTGGTACCTTTCTGTCTGCCGCGATAAACCCCTCGGTTTTTGGCCACAGCGATTCCTGCTTGTTGGCGCTCTCGGCGATACTCAAGTTCGATTTCTGCCAGCCCGAACATGACGCTGGCTACCATCCTTCCAACGGGACCGCTTAGGTCAAGAACGCCATCATCTGTTGGAACTACCTCTACCTCTCGCAACGAATCCTCGACGAAAAGGATAGGGAACGGCGGCAGGCCTTAGTCGCCGCCATCGGAGCCGGATCGGTCGTTGCCTGGCAGCACATCAACCTGCACGGCGAGTACGACTTCGCGGCCGAGAAGCTGCAAGATTCGGTCGGTCTAGAGGTGCCCAAAATCCGTCAGCTCGAGGTGGGCTAAAACTGGGAGTACGGATTTCGGCACAAACGCTAGTGGAAACGAAGGTTAGCCATGTTCGCTATGACGGATGTGGTACCTTTGTTTAATTGCACCCGGTGTTGACCTTTTGGACGGACAGCGCCAAACATCCCATCCATGGTCCAAAATAAAGAGCCCCCGATCGGGGGTCGGGGGCTCATCCACAGGGGAGGTAAGAGCTAATTGATTCCCCTTAGGGTGAAGATTCCGAATCTCCTAGAAAGTGGCACAGGGGTCGAGATGTCGCTATCTTGGACGAAAAGCGACAGCTCCAGAGGAAACCCGAGCGGAGAGGGCAACCGCCAGTTCTGGTACGTTTACAGCTTCCGCTTGCCGAGCAGGAAGTCCACACCGAGTTCGAAACCGTAGGTTTTCGTTCAAATGCTCCCGCTGGTCCATCTAGGGTCCCGTCTAAAATCGCAGAAGCGTACGCTCCGGCTTTATGAGCAAGAGCCGGGGGAGCCATTGGGCTCCTCCCGACTTGGAGAGGCGGTCAAAATTGTGCGGGGGGCTCGATTCTATTGGCTTAAATTCGTTCTCAGGGCGCGTCAAGCCGAAAGAACTGTCTCTGCGTCTAGCGCTTGCTCACCGTGTCGCTAGAAAGATTCGTAACCCAGATGTTGGCCCCGTCGAAGACTACGGAATGAGGGGCATTGCCCACGAGGAAGGTCCCCAGTAGCATCCCGTCGCTGGCCCTCAGCTTGCTCACCGTATCGTCAGCCAGATTCGCCACCCAGATGTTGGCTCCATCGAAGGCTACGCCATTGCCGGCATTGCCCACGAGGAAGGTGCCTAACGACATCCCGTCGCTGGCCCGCAGCTTAGTCACCGTGTTACCAGTGTTGTTCGTCACCCAGATATTGGCACCATCGAAGGCCAGCCCGTGAGGGCGGCCGCCCACGGTGAAAGTGTCTAGCCCGGATTTCTCAAGGACAAGAAAAAGCAGTCAGCTCAATGTGGTATAAAGTCTTTGTTAACAGTTACTTAATAACCACAAGGAGCTGACTACTATGAGGACAGAGTGTATCGCTTCCAAGCTGGAGTTTCAAGGGCTGGAGGGGCGCCGAGTCGAGGCAGAATTCAACGGGGGACAGATCACCTCAGACGCCGGAGGGTTGCTGTTACGGGAGGTGGAGAGCCGCTATGGGTTCATTCGCGGCTTGGCCGCCTGCTTTGGGGATCGGCGGGATCCTCGCTTCACCGAGTTCAGTGTCGAGGAGCTGGTGGGACAGCGCATTTACGGACTGGCGCTGGGCTATGAGGATGTCAACGATCATGAGGAGCTGCGGGCGGATCCGCTGATGGCGGTGCTGGTGGGCAAGGAAGATCCCTTGGGGAGGGATCGGCGGTCGGAAGCGGATCGGGGCAAGGCGTGTGCGGGCAAGAGCACCCTCAATCGTTTGGAGCTGTCCTCGGTGAGGCAGGATAAATATCGCAAGACGCCGGTGGATGAAGCCGCAGTCGAAGCGTTTCTGGTGGAGCAGTTCATTCGGGTGCGAGGCGGCAAACCGAAGGAGCTGGTGTTGGACCTGGATGCGACGGATGATCCGCTGCACGGAGAGCAGGAGGGTCGTTTCTACCATGGATATTACCGGTGTTACTGCTACCTGCCGCTGTATGTGTTTTGTGAGGGGTATGTGCTGGGGGCCAGGCTGCGGGTGTCGAATCTGGATGGGTCCGAAGGAGCGGTCCAGGAGATGGAGCGGATCGTGGGACAACTGAGGGCGAAGTGGCCGAAGGTCCGCATTACCCTGCGGGCGGACAGCAGCTTTGCGCGTGAAGGGTTGATGAAATGGTGTGAGGAGCATCGAGTGGATTACGTCTTTGGGCTGGCTCGAAATAAGCGACTAGAGCGGGCCCTGGAGTCCGAGCTAGAACAGGCCCAGGCGCTTCAGCAAGTGAGCGGCAACAGCGCTCGAGTCTATAAGGACTTTCCTTACCAGACGCAGGAGAGCTGGAGTCGAGAGCGGCGAGTAGTGGGCAAGGCCGAGTACACGGGCAAGGGATCCAATCCCCGCTTTGTCGTGACCTCGCTGGGAGCGAGGCGGTGGCCCGCCCCAAAGCTGTACGAGCAGCTGTACTGCGCGCGAGGGGAGGCGGAGAATCGGATCAAGGAACAGCAGCTGGAGCTGTTTGCCGATCGGACCTCGACGCACCACATGAAGAGCAATCAGCTGCGCCTCTGGTTTTCCTCGGTGGCTTACAATCTGCTGCACACGCTCAGGTGCGTCGCTTTGAAGGGGACCCAGTGGGCCAAGGCGCAATGCCAGACGATTCGCCTCAAACTGTTGAAGATTGGGGGGCAGATTCGGGTCAGTGTCCGGCGGGTGAGTCTGTCCTTGAGCGAGGGTTATCCTTACCAACAGCTCTATGCCCAAGCCTTGACCCAGCTTCAACAGCTCGGTTAAGCCTAGTTGAGCCTAAGAAAATCCAAAATCCCAGCCCTCTGCCACTGAGGCGCCTGAGTTGTGTCTGAGTTGTGTCTGAAAAACCGGGTTTCCGCTCTGGAGACAGGCCTCACGACGACTGTCGCACTCCGCACCGCCCTCACCTGTGACTTTGACCCAGACCGGCGTCAAGAAATCGACTAAAATCGCCCTTTCGGCTTTCTCCATGAGAAATCCGGGCTAGGGTGCCCGCAATCGCTTAGCGTACATTCTTACATCGATCTGGTCGGTACCCTAAGCCGAAGTAAGGCGCTCGAGGTTAGCTCGACGCGCGGCGGCCTGGAGGCCACCGCCACGAACAGGGGAACTGCGAGTCGACTCCTTGAGCTGTACTCTGCGATCTGAGCGTAGATCGGCGTTGGCCCCCGGTCCTCGTTTCTAGTAGAGTGCTCTCCTTTACTGGAGAAATAGTTCATGCTCGATCAACTCAGTTGGATCGACTTTTGCGTGATCGCTCTCAACCTCGGGGTGATGATCGCCATCGGGGTGCACACTTCCCGCAAGAGCAAGTCGCCGGAAGCCTATTTTCTTGCCAATCGAAGCATGCCTGGTTGGGTAGTCGGGATCTCACTGATGGCGACAATCATCAGTTCCATGACCTTTCTGGCGATGCCGGGTTTTGCCTTTCAGCAGGATTGGCGCTACATCCCAGGTCATATGACCTATCTCGTCGCCAACGCGGCAGCCCTTTTCTTGTTCCTGCCCTTCTTCCGTGCCGGGCGTTTCAGCTCTGCCTACGAGTATCTCGAACGCCGCTTCGGACCGTGGGCGAGGGTATACGCCGCGACTGGATTCATCCTGTTCCAGATGTTCCGTCTGGGGGTAATTCTCTATGCCGTCTCTCTAGCCATCCAAACCCTGAGTGGACTCCCCCTCCCCTGGATCATCATTGCGTTCGGTGTGCTGGTCGCGTTTTACACTACCGCCGGTGGTCTCGAGGCAGTGATCTGGACCGACGTGCTGCAGGGTTGTGCACTGGTCGGTGGAGGACTCCTATGCCTGCCGATCCTGGCCGGGCTGCTGCCCGGGGGACTCGATCAAATTCTGGTTGAGGCCCGGGCTGCCGGAAAGTTCTCGGTGGGAAGTACCTCTTTCTCCTGGACCGAAAAGACCTTGTGGGTCAATACGCTTCTCTATTTCTTCCTTTTCCTGCAGATCATGAGCACTGACCAGATGACGGTCCAGCGCTACTCGGCGATGAAGACGGACCGAGATGCCCGCAAGGGAGTCATCATAGGGGCCTTCTCGACGGTTGGAGTGTGGCTCTACTTCACCTTTGTAGGGACCGCACTGTACGTTTTCTACAACCACTTTCCCACACCTGCACTGGAGGGTATTCAGCCCGAGCAGGTTTTCCCCTATTTCATCCTGACGCAAATGCCGGCTGGATTGGCCGGTCTCATAATCTCGGGGCTGCTGGCAGCCGCCATGTCCACCCTGGACTCGAGTATCAATGCCTCTGCTGCCACCGTGACCACCGATTTTTACCGGCGTCTCTTCGCCCCGGACCGGGAGGAGCGACACTATGTGACCGTGGGCCGTTGGCTGTCGGTGTTCTTCGGGGCAATCATGATCGGTGCGGCGCTGCTCATCTACTTCACTCGGACCGAGACGCTGATGGACCTTCAGAGCCTGATCATGTCCATTTTGAGCGGGGGACTGTTGGGTCTCTTCCTGTTGGGCTTTTTGACCCGTCGGGTCGACAGCCGGGCCGCCCTGGCCGCCACGCTGACCGTCTTGGGCACGGTCTGTCTCTGGGTCTTTGTTGGCGGCGAAGCGGGTGCTCGCTTATTGCCTTCGGTCAGTCGATTGTTCCCCGACCGATTCTGGATCATTGTTCTTGCCAATCTGGCGCTGCTGGGATTGGGATACGCGATCAGTTTTTTCCTGCCGGGACGGTCCGACAAGGACTTGACCAACTTGACCATCTGGACTCGTCGAAAGACGGCGTCGTCAGACGGGTAGATTGAAAGGACATGAGTCGCCTCTGAAGCCCCACCTTACACGTCGGAAGTTCGTGGCCTCGTTGACCGGTGGCTCTAGTCTGGCTTTGCTTTCCTGCAGGGAACCGAAGCCGACTTCCAGCCTCGAATCCCAGCCCACGGCTCGCTTCTTTTTCGTCAGCCAGGGCAGGGCTGTCCTGATGAACGCCGACGGCACCGGTCTGCGTGTGTTTGATTTCAAGGAGCCAGAGCAGGTGACCTGGCAGCCCGCGGGTTTCTTCGCCGATGGTAAAAGAGTCCTGTTCCTGAGCATGGAAGCTCGGCGGGATGGGCCGGGTCGCCCCTTCAGCGAGTACTACACCCAGACACCTACCCATATCTGGATCTACGATCTCGAGGATGAGAGCTTGACCGAGATTGCCACGAAGAAGCGGATGGCAGTCTTCTACGCCCCGCAGTTGCTGCTCGGCGACGGACGCATGCTGGTGCAAGTGGTGCGTGAAAAGGTTGGACAAGTCTTCAGCATGAACCTCGATGGTAGCGATGCCCGAGAGTTCACGGGTGCCGGCGAAGGTCTGCCCTACGGTTTCGACCTCAACCCGGGGGCCAAGGGCGTCGCCTTTCACCTGGCCACTCCTTCGGGCTATCAGATCTGGACCAGCGATTTCGAAGGTCGGAACCGCACCCTGGTGGCGGGTCGTCAAGACCACCTCTACTTCGGGCCCTGCTGGTCCCCAGATGGAGATTGGCTTGCTTACCAGGATTGCTACCCTCGAGAGGATCCAGGTCATGACTGGTCCGATGTCTGCGTCAGCCGTCCTGATGGATCCGAGCAGCGAGTCCTTACCCGGAACCGGCCGCACTGGTTTGGTGCCAGCTATGGTAGTCCAAAGCGTCGGGGCAGCGGCTCCAATATGTTGAGCTGGACGCGGGCGGGATCGATTTTGTTCTCTCGAAAGCTGCCGCACAGCAAAGTCGCCTGGGAATTCCAAGCGCTTCGTCCCGACACAGATCATTTCAACCGAGACTACAAACCTGAGTTGGCACGGGGTGGTACCGAAATCTGTCGAGTAGATCCCCTCAGTGCTGAAGTGCAGCGACTGACACAAAGCGATCCGCCTGTCTGGGATTTTCGGGCGGCCGAATCACCAGATGGGCATACCATCCTCTTCTGCCGAGCGGAAGTCGGCAAGATGCCGGGAATCTGGTTGAGGGAAGAGAACGGTGCCAAGCCAAGGCACCTCACCGACGGGCTGAATGACCAGGGAGCAGATCATCCTCGTTGGCTGCCGTGAGTCGAGCTAGGCTCGAAAGAATACTTCGGCCTGGGCCAAACCCTACGCCAGAAAGCAGCTCCCACTCCCCCTCCCCGCAGGGGACATCAAGCGGCGGACTCTGTGATTTGGATCTCTGGATTAATTTCAAGGGCACGCTCCTGTTGACGCCGTATCCACTTCTCGATTCTGTCACTGGAGATGCCCAAAGCCCGCAGGACGGCACTCGCCAGATCCACACCTTCGGGAAAGCTGTAGGACACGATGGGGGTTGCACCCAAGGCTTCAAACCTCTTCGCCTCCGCACCAGTAGTAGCGGAGACAAAGCGTGTCAGGTTGGGGTAGCGAACCGAAATTGTGGGTCCCACCTCAGCCGCTACTTGCTCGCGGGGAACTGCAATCGCCAGGATTTTCGCCTCCGCCATCTGGATGGTTTCTGCCAACCGTAGATCCGCCAGATCTCCGAAGGCCACAGCATAGCCGTCGATCCTGGCGGTCACGAATCTATCATGGTCGAAGTCAAAGGCTTTGTAGGCGATGCCGTGATCGTCCAAGGCATGCGTGAGTTGTCGGCCCACCGCGCTCATTCCAATGATCACGACCTCGGCGGATCCCTCCCGTTCCTCGGTAAGCTCGCCGGCATGCTCCTTCCAGGCCTCGTTAGCCAGACGCGCTGTAAGGCGATGACCCAAAGCGGAGAGGGATGGCGTCAGCGCCATGCTTGCGGCCACTGCGGCAATCAGAATCGACGATAGTTCGGCTGTGATCGCGCCACTGAGCAGGGGCAAGGCCAGGATTACGAAGGCGAATTCACTTCCTTGCGAAAGCAGAAAGCCGATCTGAATCGAGATGAACGAGGGCATGCGGACCACCCAGGCTGAGAGGTAGACAAACACGGTCTTGACCAGGAGTAAGAGCCCCAGTGCCAGTAAGACCTTGGGCCAGTGCAGTCCCAGTACCTGGAGATCGAGTGACATTCCCACCGTGATGAAAAAGAAACCCAGCAGCAGACCGCGAAAGGGTTTGACTTCCGTCTGAATGACATGACGATAGGGTGTTTCCGAAATGATCATTCCACTCAGAAAGGCGCCCAGAGTCAGCGACAGACCGGCCGCGGCGGTAGCGGCGCCCGTTGCCAGGACGATGAGAAGCGTCGTGGCAGTAAAGATTTCTTCGTATTTGGATCTAGACAGGAAGGCGAAGAGAGGTCCGACCAAAAAGCGTCCGATGACGATAGCTCCAACGAACGCGAGCGCAGCCTTGAGTAGAGCCGATCCAAGATCGAGGGCCAGGGAGGGTTCGTCGCTGCCCATCGAGGCAGCCAGGATCAGCAAGAAGATGGCGCAGACGTCTTGAAAGATGAGCACTGCGGTGGCCGATTGACCCACCGGACAGGCCTGTTGGCTGTACTCCTTGACCGTCTCGGAGGCGACCGCAGTCGAGGACAAGGCGAGAGTAGCTCCGAGCAGGATTGCCAGCTCGGTGGTGAGTCCGGCTCCCTTCAGCAAGACGAGGCTGAGCGCCAACGTACACAGGGCCATCTGAAGGGGCCCCAGGCCAAGGATATCCCGACGCGCTTCCCAGAGCCGTGTTAGGGAAAAGTGTAGACCGATATCAAAGAGCAGAAATACTACGCCGAGCTCGGCCAGAAGATGAGTCGTCTTGCTCTCCTCTAAGATGCTCAGACCGTAGGGCCCAACCAGCACCCCAGCTATCAGATAACCCACAATTGGGCTCATGCGCAGGGGACGCACCAGGAAGACTGCTACGATGCCGACGAAGAGCAGGAGGAGCACCGGTTGAAGCGTATGAACCTGTTCCATGGTGGTGGTTTTCAGTTGGAGATTCCGACGAACCGCGAGTCGGTATTCCCGGGTAGCAACTGACCAGACTATCTCTCGTAGATGCCGTTCAAGTCCCTTCCTTACCGTCCTCCCAAGGGCAGCTCGACCAACTCTCGGGGATAGGGTTCAAAGAAGGACTGGCTTTTCAGGTACGGGTTTTCAAAACGCGCAATCCAGGCCTGCAGCACCGCGATCACAGAGGGCAGCCGAATGCGTCCCCCCCGATAGGACTCGAGCGCGTGCAGGAAATAGGCCTTTTCCCGGCTGGCCAGCCTATCAGAAAAGTAGCCGAAAGCGTGCATTAGAACATTGATGTTGGAGGTGAATCTGGGAGCACGGGCGAAGGCTGCGCCAAGCTGCTCAGCATACCGGTCCAGCAAGTCGTAGAGGTTGTTCCCATCGTAGCCGGCTACGATCCGTCCCATGAGTCGCATCTTGGTCTGGTTGTGGGCCATTAGCAGAAGCTTGTTCTGTGATTGGAAATGGATCAGCTTCTGAATGTTGGGTGCCTGGCGAAGGACCCGATAGCGTGCTTGGACGTAGAGCTTGGTCAAGAAATGATCTCGGATCGAGGGATTGGTTAGTCGTCTTTCATCCCCGATAGCAGCATGGGGGAAACGCTCCAGAACGCTGCGGGCAAATAGCCCCGGTCCCTTTCCGGCAACAGCGCCCTTAACAACCGAAAGGTGGATCTTGGAGTCCTTGACGGCGCAGCTGGGTGAGCGATTCTTCAATATGAAGCCGTCCACTGCAGGAAGGGATCCCAGATACTTCTGGCTGAACTGCTCCATCTTCCTCGTCAGATCCTTTCCTGTGGTAGGCTGCATCAATCGCTCATTTCCGTCCTCTAGAACCAGGCGGATCGGATCTCGTGGTGTTCCCAGGCCGATCTCCACTTCGGGACAGACAGCTTGGAAGTTGACATGTGCTGCCAGGCTCTGGACAAGGGGAGCAGATACCATGTCACCGTTGTAGCGGCAGGATTCAAAACCGAGACACTTGCTGGTAACCACAATCGGTCTGGTCAAGTCGACTTGGTCGGCCGCCGCTGGTGGCTTCATTCTAGAGGCGTTCCTGGATTCCAGAGTTCTGACTGCAACTTCATTTGCGAGCGTAACCTTGGCCTCCAGGCCGAAGAGTTTTTCTTCCGGGTCTTCGACTGGGACGGCGGCCTGGAGCCCACCGCTACGCCGGACCCAAAGTCTTCTTGTGAATGATCCGGCTCCCAGCCCGGGGAGTTACTAAAGGTTCCACTACCAACGAGTAGATGGAACCGAAGTAGGCCACGAACCTGATCAGGTCACTTCTTTGTCATATTCCTTGAGGAATCCTTGAAACAGAACCAGGTGCTCCTCCTCGTCCGCCAGTAATCGAATACACAGGTCCTGGGTAACAAAGTCTTCGCCGTCTGTGGCCCTGATGATGTTCTTGTAGTGTTCACAGGCTGTCTGTTCGGCATCGATGACGGCCTTGATGGCGTGGACCACGTCGGTGGTTTCGGAGGATGGCTGCATCTGGTTCCCCACCTTTACTGAAGCGGAACCAGGAACGAAGCCACCGAGCTGCTTGATCCGTCGGGCCAGTTGTTGGGCATGAAGCAACTCTTCCGCGATGTCGGCGTCCAGAGATTTCTTGATTTCCTCGGCCCGAACACCGTCCAGATTGACGCTGTTGGAGAGGTAGTTAATGACGGTCTCCAATTCCATGGAGTAGGCCGTCTCGAGCATTTCGACTGTTTTTTCCTTTGAGAATGGCATGGTTGATCTCCTGATTGAGCTAGAGGTTGATGATTGACCCGAACAGTGCTTCTGTCGATACCAGGGCCACTGCTGTGACAGGTCGGGCGGAAAGGCTCCAGGCCAAGATTCAAGGAGCCTCCGTTCCAACCGAATAGTCGCCATAGCATTGTCAAAAGCACCCTCTCTTCTGATCCTACCAGGTCTCGGATCAGGCGTCTCTGCTGGAGTCGCGAGAGCCAGGCGGGCCCTCGTGGCCCTAAAGTAGGCCAAGAGGACGGCGGAGCGTCATGCTGCCTCAGGCGCGGCGCGGAAGCAAGCCGGACGCGAGTGGTGCGGATCAGCTCAGTGCGATTTCTCAAGGCTCTCGCGTCGGCAATCTGAGAATGAAGATGGGGACGATCAAGGCCACCAGGACAAGCAGAAGACGGGCCAAAGTCGCCTTCACCAGGATAGCAGAGCAGGCCAGGGTCCCCCAGAGCAGAAGAACCGTGAACGCCTTGCTCCTTCGTGGAAGTCCCTTTCCCTCGCGATAGTTCCGGACGTACTCCCCGGTCCATCGGTTGCCGACGAGCCAGAGGTATAACCGGTCGGAACTGCGGAGGTAACAGGAGGCCGCCAAAAGAAGAAAAGGGGTGGTGGGCAGCAATGGCAGAAAGATTCCGGCGATGCCCAGTGCCACTGCTACGCTGCCCGAGAAGATCAATAAAGCGCGTAGTAACCAGCCCCGGCCGGCGCCCGACCGAACCCTTTCCGCCATGTTGTCTGAGAGGGAGGACTGGTTCCCAACCTCTGACTCAGTCGAGGGATCGAATCTGCTCGATTTCAGACGATCGTCATCGCTCGGATGTCTTCTCGTACCCGCTGGTCCAAGACCCATATCACTGCTCCGTCCAGTTGAAGTATAGAACTCGTTCAATTGGATTGGAATTCCGGACTTTCTGGACCGAATGCCAGCAGCGGAGACCAGAATTTCGGGGCTTCCCTTGTGCCCACCTGATCCCAGGAGAAAAGATTGGGAAAGAAAAGCACGACGGAAAGCAAAACGAGTCGTCGACAGGAGCAGATCGTTATTATTGTCCGTGCTGGCTGCTGTCTCAATCCACAACCAGGTCCCATCCGAAACCCGGGCGATCTGAGGGTCGCATATAGATTCCTTCAGGGCCACGGCTGATGTTGTTCTCTTCCTCGAATCCTTTGTAAACCTCCTCAGGGCCTCCGGGCGGGGGAAGGAACATCTCACACCAGGGGCTGTTCGGTGTGGCCATGATGTAGTGGGGACCGCCTCCGCGCCAGCCACCGTGAAGAATGACAGGAATGTCATGGCTCGCAGCCAGGGCGCCGATTCGACGCAATTCGGTCAGCCCCCCACACCAGTTCATATCCGGCTGCCAGATGTCGGCGCCCTTGCAGTCCAGAAGCTGACGGAAGCCGTAGCGAGTGTATTCGTGTTCGCCGGTCGCCATCCGCGTCGAGCTGATCTGCGCGTTGAGGCGTCCGAAGCCGGCGTAGTTATCTGGCGGTAGGCACTCCTCCATCCAGTACACGCGATAGGGCTCCAGGGCTTGGGCGAACTCGAGAGTATAACGTTCGGTAAGAGCCATCCAACAATCCAACATGATTTCGCCATCGGGACCCAGGAGCTTGCGCGCTCGTTCTACCAGTTCCAGGTTCTTCTTCATTCCCTCAAGGCCGTCCGCCGGTCCGTGGGGGACGGCGAGCTTGAGCTTGGTGTAGCCAAATTCGATGTGCTGCTCCAGATCGTTGCCGGTGCAGTAGCCCGGAATGCGGGACTTGGTCTCGCCTCCCAGGAGCTGGTACACGGGCAGCTTGAGGGCGTTGCCCAGCAGATCCCAAAGGGCGTTGTCGACCGCGCTGATGGCGTGCACCACCAAACCCTTCCGACCGTAATAAAGGGTCGAGCGCCACATGATGTCCCAAAGCCGCTCGAGGTTGAACGGATCCTCACCGATCAGCAGTTGGGTCAAGTGTTTTTCGATCACAAAACCCGCACCCGGGCCGCCGTAGCCGATTCCTCGAACTCCCTTGTCCGTCGTGATTTCTACTGCCGAAGGCCCCAGGTCGGGGGCCATGAAAAGCGATCGACGGGCCTTGTATTCAGGATAGACGGACATCGGATTCGCCACTTCGACGTTGCCCGTCGACCACGATCCAGGAGCTGGCTCATAGGTGGGAAGCGGCCGTTTTGGCCTGGGACGAACCATACGAACACCGGTGATCTTCAGCTTGCTTCGCTCCTGGGAGAACGGCGGCGAAGGAGTTGTTGGCATAACATCTTCCTTTTTCTGGGCCCGGAGAGCGGCAGCGCTAATCGAACTCATCAAGCCTGCCTGTAAGAACTTACGGCGATGCATAGGGGTTTGTGGCGGCGGTCTCCAGGCCGCCGTGCCTCGAGCCAAAGGCTCGAAAGAACAAGAAAAACTTCGGCCTGGAGACCGAACCCACGTCAAAGTTTCAGGCTAGAATCTCTTTCACCACATGTGCCGCTTCCACGCCCGTCAGTTTGGCGTCCAACCCCTGGTGCTTGTGGGTAAAGCGTTCGTGGTCGATGCCAAACAGGTGCAGGATGGTGGCCTGGTAATCTCGAATGTGGACCGGGTCCTTGACGATGTTGTAGGAGAAGTCGTCGGTTTCGCCGTGAACGACGCCGCCTTTGATGCCACCGCCGGCCATCCACAGGCTGTAGCAACGCGGATGGTGGTCGCGTCCATAGTCGGTGGGTGTCAGAGTGCCCTGCGAGTAGATGGTGCGTCCGAACTCACCGCCCCAGATGACCAAGGTTTCCTCGAAGAGGCCACGCTCTTTGAGATCCTGGATCAGGGACCAGGCGGCGCGGTCGACGTCTCGGGCTTGTGCCGGCAGGACTTCGGGAGCGGAGCTGTGGACGTCCCAGCCACGGTGATAGATCTGGACGAAGCGTACCCCGCGCTCGACCAACCGTCGGGCCATGAGCGCCGCGTTCTGGAACTTGCCCGGCTCTTTCGCCTCTTCGCCCCAGCGTTTGAAGGTGCTTTCCGGTTCGCTCGAAAGATCCGCCATCTCCGGGACCGAAGCCTGCATCCGAAACGCCATCTCGTACTGCTCGATCCTTGCCAGTGTCTCAGGGTTGGCGATCTTCTCGTGCCGGATCTGATTCAGCTCGCTGAGGCCGTCCAGCATCTTGCGTCGGACCTCTCTGGAGACGCCGTCCGGATCGCTGAGGTACAGGACCGGGTCGCTTCCCGCACGCAGCCCTGCGCCGGCGTACTTGGGGGAAAGGAATCCGGAGCTCCAGAGCTTGGCCGAGATCGCTTGCACGCCCGACTTGGGATGACTCTTCTCGGCGTTCATCACAACGAACGTGGGCAGGTCCTGGTTCATGCTTCCGAGTCCATAGGCAATCCAGGATCCGATGCAGGGCCGACCCGCTACTTGTTGACCAGTCTGGATGAAGGTAATCGCCGGCTCATGATTGATCGCATCGGTGTTCATCGAACGAATAATGGCAATCTCATCGATCATCTTCGCGGTATAGGGCAGCAGCTCGGAAATCCAGGTGCCGTTTTGACCGTGTTGTTTGAATTGAAAGACGGATGGAGCGATCGGGAAGCGCGCCTGGCCGGACGTCATGGTCGTGAGACGCTGGCCCTGGCGCACCGACTCTGGCAGGTCCTGATCGTACCGTTCCTTCATCTTGGGCTTGTAGTCGAGCAGATCCATCTGCGGTGGTGCACCCATCATGTGAAGGTAGATGCATCGTTTTGCTCTGGGGGCAAAATGGGGCAGGTTGGGTAAGCCGCCAACCGATTTGTCCCCCAGGATCGAGCCCAGGCTGCTGTCGGACATGAGGTTTGCCAGTGCAATCCCAGCGATACCCTTGGCTCCGCGGGCGAAAAACTGTCGCCTGGTTTCTGCCAGAACTGCCTCTTCATGTGGATGCATGATCAATCTCTCCGGGAGACGAAAGACCCCGCCACGGGCAGGGCCTTTATCGGTTCAACACCTCGTCCAGGTTCATGACCTGGCTCGCCAGCATGGTCCAGGCAGCCGACTCTGTCGGCGACAGAGCCTCATCGGGGGGCGTCTCGCCAGTGGAAAGGAGTTTCTTTGCATCCCCGGTATTGGAGCCGTAGAAGCCGAGGAAGCCCTCGTATGTCCGTTTGGCGACGGCGCGTTCTCTGTCGTCGAAGGGACGTGCCAGCAGGCGGGTGGTGACGAAGTCCAGGCGCTGATCGAAGCCGTCCCCGGCTTCGCGCATGGCGCGCTGCGCAAGGTAGCGTGAAGCTTCGACGAACTGTGTATCGTTCATCGTGACGAGCGCTTGCATCGGGGTGTTGGTTCGCTCCCGCCTCACAGTGGCGTGTTCCCGTGTGGGGGCATTGAAGATATCCATGGAGGCCGGTGGAGCTGAGCGTTTCCAGAAGGTGTACATGCTGCGCCGATAGAGTTTGCTGCCGGAGTCCTGCTGGTAGATCTGGGTATTGCTGCTGGGCATTGCCACCGTTTTCCAGACCCCTGGCGGCTGGTAGGGTTTCACGCTGGGGCCGCCGATCTTGCGAACCAACAAACCGCTTGCCGCCAACGCATAGTCCCGAATCATCTCGCCGTCCATCCGGAAAACCCCACCCCGCGACAGTAGGCGATTCTCGGGGTCCTTTTCGAGCTTTTCCGGGGTGGCCCGTGAGGACTGACGATAAGTGGACGAGGTAACGAGCTGGCGGAAGAAGCGCTTGATGTCCCAGCCTGATCGTCGAAAATCGAGCGCCAACCAATCGATGAGCTCTGGGTGAGAGGGCGGCTCCCCTTGTGAGCCGAAGTCGTCACTGGTTCTGACCAGGCCGGTCCCGAAGACTTGCTGCCAGTAGCGGTTCACGATCACGCGGCTTGTCAGCGGATTCGCGTCATCAACCAGCCACCTTGCAAGCCCCAGTCGGTTGCGTGGAAACGACGCCGGCATCGGATGTAAGGCCGCAGGAGTGTTCGCAGCAACACGCTGGCGAGGTTGGTCGTACATGCCGCGGTGTAACACGTACGCCTCGGGTTTGGTATTCCGGACTTCCTGCATGACGTGGGTGACGCCTCCGCGCCGCCGAACTTCGCGCCACTCTCGACCGATTGCTTGCCTGCGCGCCAGCAGCCGGCCGTAGTTCGAGTCCTCGACGCTGAGGTAGTACAAACGCAGCGCTTCCCGCTGCCCATCATTCAAATGCTCGGCATCCTGGTCGCCGGCGCTCCGAAGAACATGCCAAAGCGAAACGACCCTGGCCTCCTCAACCGTGATCGGGCGGTTGAAGAATCGAAGATCGGCTATCCCACCGCCTGAGAAGTGGCGTACTTTGGCCTCTTCCCGATCGTTGCTCTTGCCGATTCCTCTACCCAGCTCCAGAGGGCGCTGTGTCCGAATGCTTCCCTCGACCCTGGCAAAAAACTCACTCCCCTGGGCCTCGACCAGATCCCCGTTCCTGTAGAGACGCAAGCCGCCTCGTTCGCCCGAGCCGTCATGCGTGACTACGATATGCGTCCAGAGGCCCGGGGGCATCCGCTTGGTGTTGATGGGCAGTATCTTCACCGACGACGCACTCTTGTCTCCCGCTGGTTTCTCACCGGTCAGGGCAAAGGTGAGCTGTCGTTGCTGGATACTGAGCGTCCATCCGCGGGAATGATCCTCGGGATCGTCCTGGGCGATAACTGTGAAGTTTCCGACCACTTTGGGCTGGTAGACCCAAAGGGCCATGGAGAATGGGGTGTCGGTATCGAGTTTCAAGGGTGGGAGCTCGGCCCATGATTCTTCCTCGAACCGCAGCCCTGGTTGGTTTGGGTGGGGGCCCTCTGCCACCACTGCTCCCTGATTCAAGACGATCTCTTTTCGGCCTCCCTCGATCTCGACAACGGGTTTCTCTTCGAGGAGAAGAGTCAGCAATTCTGCCGACTTTTCGAGCGGGCTCGACAGAGAACGATGATGCTCGGCGGCAAGCCATGCAGCGAAGGGCTCGTCAACCGACTTTGCATGCGCGGCGATCTCTATCTCGAGCTCAGCTGCTTCCTGGCGTAGATCGCGCCAGAGCTCGCGATCCTGGTCGTTGGGCACGACCAGGGTGGGTGGTGGATCCGATATGTTACCGTCCATGACGTACTGGGTGGTGTTTCTGAAAAAGGCCGTCAGGGAGTAGAACTCACTCTGCGCGATCGGGTCGAACTTGTGGTCGTGGCAAGTGGCACATCCAACCGTCAGCCCCAGAAAGACGGTGCCGGTCGTATCGGCCCGGTCCTTGGCGTAGATGGCTTCGTATTCCTCGGGGATCACACCGCCTTCGTTGGTCGTTATGTTGCACCGGTGAAAGCCGGTGGCAACCAGCTGGTCGAGGGTCGGGCTCTCCAGTAGATCTCCTGCGATTTGCTCGATCGTGAACTCGTCGAATGGCTTGTTCTCATTGAGAGCTCGGATGACCCAGTCGCGGTAAGGCCACATCTCGCGGTAGTTGTCGATGTGGATCCCGTGGGTGTCCGCGTAGCGCGCGGCGTCAAGCCAATAGCGAGCTCGATGCTCACCCCAGTGCTTGGATGACAGTAGCTTGTCGACCAACTTTTCGTATGAGTTAGCCGAGCTATCCTTCAGATGGCTCTCCAGAGCGCCGGGGTCGGGAGGCAGCCCCGTCAGATCCAGAGCGACCCGCCGCGCAAGGGTGCGTTTGTCGGCTTCCGCTGTCGGCTCCAGCCCTTCCTTCTCGAGCCGAGCGAGAATAAAGCGGTCGAGCGGGCTTCGAATCCAACTTTCGTTCTTGACTGCGGGAGGTTCATGGGGCTGGATCGCCTTGAAGGACCAGTGCTGATTCCAGGAAGCGCCCTGTTCGATCCAACGTTTGAGCAGGTCGATCTGCTCCTCTGTCAACACCTTGGCCGACCAGGGTGGCGGCATGAGCCGTCCAATTTTTTCGGTGGTGACGCGCTGATATAACAAGCTGGCTTCGGGGTCACCCGGTGCGATGACCCTGCCGCGGATGTTTGCGGCAAAGGCCCCTTCCCGGGTATCGAGCCTCAAGGCCGCCAAGCGGGTCTGAGCATCAGGGCCGTGGCAACTGAAGCAGTTGTCGGAGAGAATCGGCCGTACCTGGCGTTGGAAGTCGACCGCATCCTCCGAGGCTGCGCTGGATGAGGTGCCGACCAGGAACAACCCCATGAGAAAGGCCAGGGGAGCAACTAAAAAGCGTGTGAAGATACTTCGAGGCAGCATCAAAGCCAGAAGGAAAGTCGCTATTTGCTTGTCCAGCATTACCACTCTTTCGGTGATGTCTAGAGCTGACATGGTACACGTTACCTTGCCCAGCTGGCAACAGATCCTCTCGCGCTATTGCCCGGCCTGGAAGATGAAAGTGAACTGCAGAAATGGCATTGCCAGCTCAAAAGTTCAGTCGAGGCACAGGACGGCTGGCTGGATGTGGCGTGTCCCAACTACAGTAACGGCCAAAGTCGTGCCACGACCTCCCGAGTCGAATGGCAGTCACACTGTGTGTCTTACCGCCTATATCCCATCAATAATGGCGTTAAAGGTCGGGCTGGGACGCATCGCCTGTTCTGTCTTGACTGGATCGGGAACATAGTAACCGCCCATATCAGCCGGTTCGCCTTGGGCGGCGATCATTTCTTCGGTGACCTTGGCTTCATTCTCCTGAAGAGCTTTTGCCACCCTGGCAAAACGCGCCTGCATGGCCGGATCTTCGGTCTGGGCCGCCAGCTCCTGGGCCCAGTACATGGCCAGATAGAAGGTACTGCCTCGGTTGTCGATCTCATTCACCTTGCGGGAAGGCGACCTGGCATTTTCAAAGTATCTACTGACTGCCTGATCAAGTGTCTGTGCCAAAATCGTCGCTTTTTGATTCCCAGTGTTTTCGGCTATCAGCTCAAAGGAAGGGACAAGGGCGCAGTACTCACCCAGCGAATCCCAGCGCAGGTGTCCTTCTTTCAGGAACTGCTGCACATGCTTGGGAGCTGAGCCTCCAGCTCCAGTCTCGAACAGTCCACCGCCGTTCATCAGCGGCACAATCGACAGCATCCGGGCGCTGGTTCCCAGTTCGAGAATCGGGAACAGATCGGTCAGGTAGTCACGCAGCACGTTACCCGTCACCGCAATCGTATCCTCTCCCCTGCGGATACGTTCCAGTGAAAACCGCATCGCCTCCTGCGGCCTCATGATGCGAATGTCCAGACCAGCCGTTTCATGCTCCCGAAGATATTGCTTCACTTTCTTGATGATTTCGGCATCGTGTCCTCGACGCTCGTCCAGCCAGAAAACCGTCGGTGCGCCAGTCGCTTTTGCTCTCGATACCGCCAGGCGGACCCAATCCCGAATCGGCGCATCTTTCGTCTGGCACATTCTGAAGATATCGCCGACTTGTACCGTCTGCTCAAGCAGGATGGTCCCGTCAGCATCAGCGACGCGAATCGTTCCGTCAGCCGGTGCCTCAAAGGTCTTGTCATGCGAACCGTACTCTTCAGCCTTCTGGGCCATAAGCCCGACGTTGGAGACGCTGCCCATCGTCGCCGGATCAAATTGGCCATGCTCTTTCGCGTCTTCGAGAATTTCCTTATACATCGTGGCATAACACCGATCTGGCACCAGAGCGATCGTGTCCTGCAACTCGTCGACCGTATTCCACATCCGACCACCGTCACGCACCACATTCGGCATGGACGCATCGACGATAATGTCATTTGGCACATGCAGGTTGGTGATGCCTCTTCTCGAATCGACCATCGCCAGCGCTGGACGCTTTTCATACACCGCCGCGATATCCGATTCGATCTCGGCCTTTTTATCAGCGGGCAGGCGATCGAGTTTGGCCAATACATCAGCCAGACCGTTGTTGACATTCGCCCCGATCTGTTTAAGGACATCGGCGTGTTTGTCCAGCGCGTCCTGGTAGTACACCGACACACAGTGACCGAACATGATTGGGTCAGAGACTTTCATCATGGTCGCTTTGAGGTGCAGAGACAGCAGCACGCCATCCCTCTTGGCCGCGTCCATCTGTTCAGCATAGAACGTGCGCAAGGCTTTCATGTTCATGACCGACGTATCGATGACTTCGCCCTCCAGGAGAGACAGCTTGTCTTTCAAGACGGTGACCTGCCCACCTGATCCATCTTGACCCACGAATTCAATCCTGACATCACCTGCTTTTGCCATCGTGGTCGATTTCTCGCTCTCAAAGAAATCCCTGCCATCCATGTGGGCGACGCGGGCTTTGGAGCCGCTCTCTGGCCAGTCCTGCATCATTTTGTGCGGATTCTTCTGGGCAAACTTCTTGACCGAAGCCGCTGCTCTGCGATCAGAGTTGCCTTCCCGCAGGACGGGATTGACCGCTGAACCGAGAACAGTGGAGAATCGCGCTTGCAGGACTCTGTCTGCGTCGGTTTTGGGTTCCTCCGGATAGTCAGGGATATCGTAGCCCTTGGCTTGCAGCTCCTTGATCGCCTCTTTCAGCTGCGGAATGGACGCACTGATATTCGGAAGTTTGAGGATATTGGCCTGTGGCGTCTTGGCCAGTTTACCCAGTTGGGTCAGACAATCGGGAATTCTTTGCTCCTCAGTCAATTTGTCGGGAAAGTTGGCAATGATTCTGCCGGCAAGAGAGATGTCACTTGTCTCCACCTCAATGCCAGACGAGTATGTATAAGCCTGGACGATCGGTAGTAAGGCATAGGTTGCCAGTGCGGGTGCTTCATCAATCTTTGTCCACGTGATTTTTGATGTGGCCATAGGCTGTCCTTTGTTTCACCAAATCCGCGCGGATTATACCACGCTGGTTTTTCCCTTATAGAGGCTCCGGCCTGAAGCAAGGCGGACCTCCGAACCGATTGCGAGCGGATTGCAAAGCGTGTCCGAAGATTGTGAACAAGTGGGAACTTTGCAACCCGATGGAAACTATCCCATCGCTGCCATTCTGAATAGCCTTCTTACTACGAAGCTCGTGCTTTCGCTTATCGTATTGCTCAGGAGTATTTTGCCCTGCGGCAGAGCTGGACAGAGCAGCAGAAGAACGGAGTCCTATCGGTTGCTTGCAGCCCAGGCAGGTCTGTAAAATCTGGTACATGATTTACTTACCAGTCTTGTTTTTGATCCTTTCCTGGACTATCACTCCTACCTTCGGAAACGCCCTGGACGGACGCTATCTCTTCCTCAGCACGCCGGACGGAGCCCAGCAGCAGGGCCGCTCCGGCAACGGCATTCTTATCTTCGACATCGACAACGGACACAAGTTCGTCAAGCGCATCGATTTGCCGATTTTCGGAGAAGGCATTCGAGGCTTCGCCGGAAGTCTCGAGAACCATGCAGTCTATTACTCCACAACCAATGCCCGCCTGGGAGCCTTCGACGTGGAAAGCGAAAAGATCATCTGGGAAAAGACCTATGAATCGGGTTGTGACCGTTCCTCGATCACCTTGGACGGCAAGAAGATCTACGCCCCGACAGGACAATGGAACGAGGATGCTATTGGAGGTTTTCTCATTATCAATGCTGAAAACGGCGAACTCATCAAGCGGATCGATGTCGGTTTCAAGGCCCACAATAGCCTTGTGAGTCTGGACGACCGATACGTGTTCCTCTCCACCACAACTACGTTGACAATGTTAGATACCAAGGACGACAGCATCGTCAGCCAGATCAAAGATGTAGGGGAAAGCGGGATATTTCCCTTTACCGTTACCAGCGACAACCGTACTGCCTATGTGTGCCTCGGTAGCCACGTTGGCTTCGACGTCGTGGATCTGAAGGAGGGGAAACGCCTGCATCGCGTATTGGCCAACCCTGACGACCCGATCGGACATCGGACCCACGGTGCCGGCCTGACCCCCGATGAGACGGAGTTGTGGATCACTGATCAGCAGAGCAAAAGGTTGTTCTACTTTGACGCCACGCAAACACCTCCCAAGCAGATGGGTTCTGTGGATCTGTCCATGGGGGGCCACGGATGGGTCACCCACAGCCTGGACGGAAAGTATGTCTACTCGCACACGCCTGATGTATTCGACCAAAAAAACCAAGAAGCTGCTAGCCACGCTGAAAGATCAAAACGGCAGGCCCGTCGCCAGCTCAAAGTTCATCGAGATCCACTTTCGTCGCGGACAAGTTGTCGAAATGGGAAACGAGTTCGGGCTGGGGCGCAAATAGAGCATCCGGTGTGCCTAATCGGAAGCCGGCATGCTCATCACGCGCCTCCAGGTCAGGGGAGTATCACTGGTCTCTGGAGGCGGCAGAATCCGACTGGCCACATAGCCCGTGGTGAGGGTCACCAGAACGCCGATGAGGTAGGGCCACTGAAAGCTCAATGGACCTGAGAGAGTTGCTGCACACCAGATCATTCAGCAGGAAACTTGCCAATACATGGCGCCTGAAGAGCGAGCGAGCGAGTGTCATCGTGATGTTGTCTCTGCGCGTGCCCTGACCAACAGTTGGATCTCCCTCGCTTGCGCCTTGCTCGTTAACGAGTCTTCCAAACCCCAGGTCCGGAAGCAGTGTCCCAGCTGGTGTATGATCCCATCACAGAGCTACTAGAGACGGATCCCTACAGAGAGGGAGAAACTCCATGTCAGTGACAGAACAAGGCCGTGTCCCTGCCGATGAGGAATTGTCTGAGAGCCTGGAGGCGGGATGCAGCTGGGTCAGATCCTTGATGGATGAGCAGGGAAGCATTCAAGGCTCGGACGAGGCTTCGCTTTACTACAAGGTTCCGGCAAGTTTCGCCATCAACGGAGCGTTCGGGTCGGCGTCATCCAGTCTCACCTGGATCGCATCCCGATTCCTGGGAGACCAAGGCCAGCTGGCGATTCCAGCGGAACAGGAAGCATCCCGCCGGACCAACACCTACGACCGGGGCTGGCTGGCCTGGAGCGCCCAGATGTGCGGCCGATACGATATTGCCTTCCCCCTGGCCGAGGACATCCTCAGCTATCAGGATCCCGAAACAGGTGGTTTCCTGGACACAGAAGCTGCTCTCAGCAGTGGGCAAGGCATCCAGCATGCCATGACTGCTGGATTCGCAGGTCTCGGTCTTCTGGCCACCCGGCACCTCGCAGAAGCCCGGAAGACGGCCGCCTTTCTCATCGACCTGCTGGAGCTTCAGCCCCACGCCGAGGAGGGTATCTATCTGGCCCTGGAGTGCGAATCGGATGGAACCCGCAAGCTGCTGCTGGAGCGGACCAGCGCCGACTACGTGGACAGGGGTGGCCTCAAACAGCGGCCTGCCCGCCTGGGACCGGTTCAGGTGCTGCTGGTTCGGCTCTATCGCCTGACAAAGGGGGACGACTATCTCGAGGCTGCCAGGAAGTACACGGACGTCATCCTGACGGGGCGAGATGGAATCTACGACTGTGTGGAAGGCCACAAGTTCCTCTGGGGCCTGACAGAGTTGTACCAGGTGATTCCTGATGACCGCTATCGAGAGGCAGGCAGACGTATTGCCTCTTATCTGATCCAGCACCAACAGTCCGATGGACAGTGGTGGGAGGAGAGGGCAAAGACCAGTCGCTGGACCTTCGCCTGAACACGACCTGCAACGCCCTGGTCGGATTGGCTCACTACCGGCACTGGAAGGGGCGTTGATTTCTTGAGGAAGCAGCCTTCGACCTGGCTCAAGGATCGAGGAAGTTCTGTGAATCCTAAAGGATTTCCCCTGTTGCCCAGGTTTTCGTAACCTTTCCGACTGTGCAAGTCTGGGTCGTTCTGCTAGACTCACAGATTCAGTATATTGCTTGTGGGTAGAATGTCTCGACTCATTGTTCTTGTCGTCGGGCTGCTTTGGCTGTCTCAGCCGGTGGCGTTGATTTGGCCGAAGGGCGTGGCTCTGTGTGAACGTCATGGCGCGGACTGCTCCTGCCCCGAAGTCTGCGCCCTCGATCCCGACTTCGTACCTCAAGGGGCCATGTGCCATCAACCCGATGAAGAGGAGCCCGCACAACTGGATCCAAGAGACACAATGAAGCAGTCGGACTGCAGTATCAAAGCATCCTGCTCCGATGAGGAGAAAGCGGTGCAGGCAGTCTTTTCTCGCGCCTATCTCCCATCAGAAAGATTCCGTTGGGAAGGGCCGTGTCTCTTCCAAGAGAAGCTCGATGCACTCCTCGTTCCGGGAACCCCAGCTTACTCCTCCCGTATAAGTCATCCTCCACGACTCTCCTGATCGATCCCTTCCTTAATATCGACATACCAGGCGACGGACTCCTTTGTCTTCCGTCAGACGGATACCAGCCGTAGCTCCTGAACTGGAAATGTCGCCGTCAGGTTGGCAATCAGGAGGTTGCAAAAGGTGAAGTCGTACAAAATCAGCTGGTTTCTTGCCCTGTCCCTGTCCCTGGCGGCGGGGCCCTGGTCTCGAGGCCAGAATATCAAGGGCACCATCACGGGGCTGATTCAGGACTCCAGTCAGCGCGTCCTGCCCGGAGCGGAGATCGCCGTCCGGAATCTGCAGCGGGAATCCACGCGCACCCTGGTCTCGGACTCCGGTGGCCTCTTCCATCAGGCCGGCCTGGACCCGGGAGTCTACCAGGTCTCGGCCGGGCTGCCTGGTTTCAAGTCCTATCGAAGTGAAGAGCTGAACCTGGAAGTGGGCGAGGTCCTGCGTCTGGAAATCCAACTCAGTCCGTCCGGAGTGGACACCGTCGTCGATGTCTCGGCCCAGGTTCTGCAGTTGGATGAGAACAAGCAGGCCCAAGGGTTCGACACTCAGGAAATGAACGATCTGCCGGTTGAGGCGGGTGGCCAGGGCCGTAACTTCTATGCCCAGGCTCGGACAGCTCCCGGCGTGGCCCTCTCCACCCTGGCTCATCGTCCTTTTGCGGTCAGTGGGCAACGGCCTCGGAACAACAACTACATGGTCGACTCCGTCGAGATGAACGATGCCGATTCAGGATACATCGCGGGGCGCGGCGTCACGGAACAGCTGATCAGTCAGGAAGCCGTCCAGAGTTTCGAGATCATCAGCCACAACTACAAGGCCGAGTTTGGACGCAATTCAGGCAGCATCGTCAGCCTCGTGACCAAGTCCGGTACCGACCAGGTCCATGGGAGCGGCTACTGGTACCACGGCAATTCCGCGCTGAGTGCTCGCAGCCCCCTGGAATCGGAGAAGAGCCCGTACTTATCGAATATGGCGGGGTTTACGCTGGGAGGTCCGGTCAAGAAGAACAAAGTCTACCTCTTCGGAAACTACGAGATCTTTCGGCCCCGCGGCACCACGCTCGCAAGCTTCCGGACGCTGACCGCGGACCAGAAAGCCCGGGCGGTACCATCGATTCGTTCGCTTGCCGCCCTCTATCCCTCTTCGCCGACGGGCTCTCGCGTCTTCACCCAGGGAGTCCCTCGCTCGGTCGACGGACTCACCTACCTGCTTCGAGGCGATCTTGAATTGACCGAGCGGCAGAAACTGGCGATCCGCACCAGCTTCACGCGAGGCATCTCCGACTCGACGGCCATTGGCGATACCGTGGCCAGCGACGTGATCATCAGGAACAAGACCCGAGGCATGGCCCTGCACCACAGCTACACCGCTAGTCCCAGTTTGTTCAATGAGCTCCGTTTCGGGTACATGCGCCTGATTCAGCAGGACAGTAACTTCGAGGATCCCATCCTGCTCGGAGACCCGGCCACCAACGGCAGCATCGGATTCATGATCGTTCCGGGCTTGAGTCTGGCCGGGCCTCTGGCATTTCTGGGGCGAAATCAGACGCAGAATAACTACCAGTTGGGCGATGACGTTTCCTGGGTGCTGAACAACCATGTCCTGAAGTTCGGGACCTCACTGCGCCGGGTCCAGGTCAATGGCGGCACCCTCAGCAATGCCTTTCTGGGATCCATTTTCTTCCCCACTATCGATGCCTTTCTAGCAGGGCAGCCTCTATCCTACAGCCAGATCCAGGGTAACCCGCAGATCGGACTGAGACGCTGGGAATGGCACGGCTATCTCCAGGATGACTGGAAGTTGGCCAGGAACTTTACCCTGAACCTGGGACTCCGTTACGAATTGAACACTTCGCCCACCGAAGCGGCAGATCGGATTACGAAGAGCCTCCGCTTTCGCGAGGATCGCAACAACTTCGCTCCCCGCTTGGGTTTCGCCTGGTCTCCTTTCTCAGCGACCGTCATTCGAGGCGGCTACGGTATCTTCTACAACGCCGTCGAGATGGCCTTCCTGGGACTGACCCGTTTCAATCCTCCTCTGCTGGAGACCTTTTCGGTCTTTCGTCCCACTTTCCCAGATCTGTTGGACCGAGCCCGTAAAGATTTGCCGAGTGGACTGGTGCTGCCCGATCCGGGGACGACAACACCCTACGCTCAGCACCTCAACCTGACCGTCGAGCGACAGCTTTGGAATCCGCAGTCCACAGCCTCGGTGGCCTATGTAGGCACCCTGGGGCGGCATCTCACCCGTAATCGACGCCCCAATGGCGGGGAAAATCTCGGACAGGCGGACCGGCCGGATCCATCAGTTGGAGTTGTAAATCGCCTCGAGAGTTCGGCCTCGTCGACCTATCACGCCCTACAGGTGGCGCTGCGTCAACAGATGACCCAGGACCTGAACCTGCGCGTCGCCTATACCTATTCGCGGTTCCTGGATGATGTGTCGGAGATACCCACCACGAATACTCGATTGGACCCGGGTCTCATCCCCCTGGATGAGGACAATCTATTGCTGGATTGGGGACCATCCGACTTCGATATCCCCCACATCTTGACCTTGAGTAGCCTCTATCGTCTTCCCTTTTTCAAAAGAAATCGCTGGCTGGGAGGATGGAGCGTTTCGACCATTGCCAGTCTTCAGTCGGGCAGGCCCTACACCGTCTACAGCGGGACCGACATCCCCACTGGATCAAACAACAATCGGATCAACGATATAGCCGGAAGTCTCCAGAGAACGCCTTCCTCAGCTACTGCCCTGCGTCTGCTCCCGGGTTTTTTCCGCTCGGACTTGATTCCTGAAGCCGGTACACTGGGGACGTTGGGCCGCAATACCGAGCGGCGCGATGGCCTCGTCGATTGGAATTTCTCACTCAGTAAGGATTTCGCCCTGTCGGAGGTAGTTCGGGCACAGTTCCGAGGAGAGGTGTTCAATGCCTTCAACGTGTCCAATTTCGACGAGGTTGACAACATCGCCACTTCTCCCAGTTTCGGCAGGTATCTGACGACTTTTCAGCCTCGCCGAGTCCAGCTGGCGCTTCGCGTCTTCTTCTAGGAGGTCGATATGAGTCAAGTGAAGTTCGGCCGCGTTGCGGCTCTGGTCCTACTGCCTTGTGCCGGCTGCGGGACTAGCGAACCTGCAGTGCCGACTCCCCAGAGTCAGATCAGATTCGAAGAGCATCCGAGAAGCGTCCTGAGCCTGCCCATGATTCAGGCTTCGCGCGATCCCAAGCTGGCAATCCGAGCCTCCGGCGCAGTCTATTTGTTGGCACCCTACCGAGGTACCTCCGACTTGGAGCTGGGACTGTTTATTTCCAATGATGGCGGCGACCACTTCGCTCCGCCGGTACGTGTGAGTCAGGAAGGCAGCGCGGTAAGTTCCCATGGCGAGAACAGCCCCACACTCGCCTTCGGCCGGACCGAAGTCTATGCCTTGTGGGAGCGGAAAAAAGCCCGAGGAGGGACGGATCTCGTGGTATCCCGATCGCTCCGATTTGGACATCACTTCGATCCGCCGGTGAAGGTAACGGACAAAGTCGAGCCCTCCAGCAATGCGTTTTCCTCGCTGGCCGTAGCGCCCAACGGGGACCCCTACGTCGTCTGGCTCGACGGGAGGGACAAAGAGGTTCGGGGAAGGGGTATGTCCTCTGTCTATCTGTCTCGCTCCGACGATCAGGGAGCCAGTTTCGGGCCGAATAGGCAAGTCTTTGCTGGAGTTTGTCCCTGCTGCCGGACCGTCCTGGCTTTCGGCTCGGAAGGTGAGATCTTCGTGAGTTGGAGACATGTCTTCGAAGCCCAGGTTAGGGACATGGTCATTGCTGTCTCCCGGGACGGCGGTGAGAACTTTTCCGAACCCGTGCGGGTTTCCCAGGATAACTGGACCATTGCGGGGTGTCCCCATTCCGGTGCCAGCCTCCTTTACACCGGACAACGACTCTATGTCGCCTGGTTTTCAGATCCTGATCAGGGGCCTCCCGGAATCCGGCTCAGTTGGTCTGATGACGGTGGTGCTAACTACCAGCCTGCGATCAATGTTTCGGAGCGGGTGGTCGACGCCAACCATCCCCACCTTGCGCTATCTGAAGAGGGGCAGGTCCTGCTGATCTTCCAGGGGCGAGATCCTGAAATCGAGCAAGCTTGGGGGCCGGCGCAGCCCTACTTTGTAGGCATCGATGCCAATGGGAAAGCCTCGACTCCCTTAGCGGTTCCGGGGAGTGGATCCTCGGTTACCTATCCCTTCATTGCTTCAGGTGGGCAGGGCAGGGTGTATGTGTCCTGGACTCAAAGCAGTGGACAAGGTCCCGAGGTGGTCCTGTCGCGGGGACGGCTTTCCCTGTAGCGGCGTCTTACACCTTTCACGTGCCCGATAACTCGAAGACAGGTAAGCCACTGGTTTGACCAGTGAGACTTTCCAGGTTTGACATTTAGATCCAGTAATAGGATGCCTCCTTTGGAGCTTGGCGGTACCCACAAAGGAGGCATAAAGCATGTCATATGAGAGCTTAAGCCATACCCGATGGGACTGCAAATACCACATCGTGTTTGTTCCCAAAGGGAGAAGGAAAGTGCTGTACGGAAAGATTCGAGAGTTTCTGGGCCCGGTCTTCCGAGAATTGGCGAGGCAAAGGGAGAGCAATATCCTGGAAGGGCACATGGTGGTAGATCATGTGCATATGTTGATCCAGGTCCCGCCAAAGTATTCGGTGGCTCAGGTGATCGGTTACCTCAAGGGGAAAAGCGCGATTGCCGTGGCACGCCAATTCGGGGGCAGGAAGCGCAACTTCAACGGCGAAAAGTTGTGGGCGCGCGGCTATGCGGTCTCGACGGTTGGATTCGAGGAGAAGCAGATTCGCAAATACATCCGCCATCAAGATCACCTCGACGGTAAGGACGACGGCTTGTTTTAACGAGTAGAGATTGGCCGCCCTTGGGGCGGCTCACAACCGCCAAGCTCCCCGCTTCGCGGGGACGTTATGACTATTCGACAGCGGCCGGTGCCGATTGACTCATAGGCGCGAATGAGACCTTGCTGGCAACCGTGAATTTCTTGTAGTCCGCGTATTGGCTGTTGGCCTGGAAACGAAATCCCTTGAAGAGCAGCATGCGCCCCGATCCTCGAAAAGAGGCCCGAGCGGGTAGCCAGATTTCGTCGTTGACTTTGTGCCGCTGGAAGACCATCTGCGCCCCCTTGTTGAGCTTGGCGACGATACCCCAGCCGAACTTGAGGCTCTCGAGGGTCTCGGCCTCCACTTTCACCGGCTGATAGTCCTGTTCGCTGACCCAGACTCGGCCCTGGACCTTGCGGAGTATCTTGATGTCCTTAAGTTTGCTCTTGAACCCAGGGCGCGGAGTAAACCTGACTATCAGGGTAGAGTACCCCTCCAGCACCTCCCGTCCATGGATTTCAAAGCGGTAGAGTCGAAGCATTTCCTCGATTAACTGCTTCTCTTCTCTCAGTGCCTCGGCCTCTCCAGCCTCATACTCGGAACCCGCCTGTAGACCCCTCTTTCTACCCTTCTTGGCGTACTTCTGGACCCGCTTGTTGTACTTCTTGTCCTGTTTTCTAAGCTCCTTTTGCTCGACCGGTTTCCCGTCCTTGGAAATCAGGCGGCGATAGATCAATTCCTCGACCGTGGAGGGGAAGACCTCGTAGCTCCTGACCCTCGTCTTCTGGGACTCTCCCTGCTTGTTCAGCTCGATGACTTCTTGTGTCTCGTTGTAGGTGTATTGGCGCAGAAGGAAACGGTCGCTGTGAAGGTTCACCCGTACTTTCTCCACCAGCTCTTCGACCGCTGGAAGAGGGGTGGTTGGTTCGGCTACCTTTTCCCCGAGTGCTCCTGAAAACAGAAACCAGGAGAGACAGCCGATGCTCGTCCAGCACCGAAAGCGCAGCAGGCGTGGACTGGAAGGGCGACTTGGTAAGGGACGTTGATTCAGTTCCACGTCTCTACTAAGACCGAATTCAGGTCGATCTGGTTCACGGATGTAGGCATCAACGTCTCCTAGCGCACTTCTTCGTAGAGCACCTTCCCGATCGCCTCGGCGATCATCCCATAACCTCTCTCGTTCAGGTGACAACAGGTGTCGATGTAGAGTGTCTCATCGTTGTTCGCAAAGAGCATGGTTAGATCGTGGAAACTGATCCCTCGCCGTCTGAGTTCTTCGCCCGCTTCAATCAGACGGGGATAGCCTGGGCCGACCCCCCTCCTGTAAGGCTGATTCTCCGAAATGGCCACACTCCGCTCCTCTTGCGTCATGATCTTTGAACCCACGAGGTACTGGTTGGGTTGGAGGAAATGGAAGTACTCCACGTCGTTGGCTGCACACAGATTGTGCATCTGGATCGAAGATCTTTGCCAAACGTTTGCTAGATCCCGATACAAAGCAGCTTCGTCTTGGTAATCAAATGAAGGTCCCGTCACCAGATAGTTGAGTTGGTCCTTGGATTTGACCTCGTACTGATCCAAAGCCAACTGAACGTCCGAGCGCTGCCTGGCCAACCTGTCGTCGTAATACTCCCAAAGAACATTGCTCAAAATATGGTAGCGGAAGGGAACGCGGGAACCGATACGCGACCAGCTTTTCCGCCTTTTTTGGAGGAGCGCTGATTGGCCGATCATTGCCAGCAACTCGGGACGCCTCAAGGTATGTACTCTTCCAAACCAATCGCGGGGAAAGAAAGGGAAGACCTGGTTGGCCATGTTCTCAGAGGCGGGTAGAGCTACCTCATTGAAACCGTCGAGGTTGATCACGATGTCGAAATGAGCGCCGAGCGAAAGGAAATAACTGAGAGCAATCAGCTGTTGAGGTTGCTTGTAGCCGGGCAGGGCAAGGGTATGAACGACGTAATCTTTGTCGCGAAATCTTGGAATTCGCTGAAGCTGCTCCAGAAGCACGCTGCGGGCTAGTTTCGAGGTGCCCATGGCGAAAGATCCCCCGAAAATACCAATAACTATCTTCTGGCTATTTTCCGCGGCAGCTGGGGTAAACGACTCTTCGGTCGGAAAACCATGGTTGGAAATGCCGCTCCGCGCGGTCGGATCGAGGACGTACCCAAGATAGGGGTGGATGACCTCCTCCAAGACGTGGGGATCCACTGCAGGAGAAACGAGATTCCCTCCATCATGATCTTCGAGGGAGCCTTCGGAAGATATGCTGATTACCCCTCGTCTGGCCTCGGTTGCTTCCCAGGAAAAGGAGGATCCCCTCCAAATCATATATCCAAAGAACGCCAACAGCTCAGTGCAGAAATAGACCATTGCGATCAGCAGAGCATAGAAGACCAGCTTCTTTCCCCTGCCAATCCTGGGAGGCTGCATTCGCACGATTATATGTCACCCTTGTTGGAAAGGGCTTAGGGTCTCACTCGGGGATGGGTGAACCCCCTCGCCTTTAGGCGAAGCCTTCAGGAGGCTTGCTCCAGCAAGCCGGTGTGCGTAAGGAAGGTAGCCGGCTAGCGTGTGGGTTGCTCGACGACTCGACGAAGTGGGCGCCGAGCCGACTGTTGGAGGTGGTTAAGTGAGTCGCCTGGATCGGAGGCGAGGTCTTTAGGCGACTTTAGTCGCAGGTCGAATCCACCGCCTTTAGGCGGTGGAGAGGTGGCTCAAGTTACAGCTCGGTCCGGGTTTTTGAATAGCACCGGACTCTGGTCGAACCCTTGTGCCTCAGGGGTATTCCTCTAGAATGGTTGCGCAGGAGGAGATCTAATGTTGATTGGCCACAGCCTTTTCACAGTTGTTCTTTTGTCTCTATTCTCGATCGTCGGTTGGGCCCGAGAGGCCGATGCCGTCGACATAGGTTCACGCCGGGAGCTGTTCGTCGACGACTTCCTCATCGAGCGCATGACCGGTGCCAGGCTTGAGCTCCACCACCCTATTCCCAGAGAAGTGGTCCTGGTCCACGATCAACCCTGGGAGGGAAGTGGTTGTGGCTACCACCACATCTTTCAGGACGAAGGTCGCTACCGGCTCTACTACCGTGGTTGGCAGATCCAGGTCGAGGGCAAGGAACTGACCCGGCCTCACATTCCGGTGGCCTGTTACGCCGAGAGTCTGGACGGGATCCACTGGGTGAAGCCGGAGTTGGGTCTTATCGAATTTCAGGGTTCGAAGAGGAACAACATCGTTTGGGATGGGGCTGGCTACGAGGGACACGATCTGACGCCCTTTATCGATACCAACCCTGCCGCCACCCCGGAACAAAAATACAAGGCTTTGGCCTGGGCCTGGCAAGCCTCCAAGGGACTACGGGCCTTTCGATCTCCAGACGCCATCCGATGGTCCTTCATGGATGGTGGCAAAGCGGTCATGACGAAGGGCGCATTCGACACTCAGAACATCGCCTTCTGGGACACGCTGCGCCGGGAATACCGCGCCTACATCCGCGATTTTCACCCACACGCGTCGACTGGAGAGAGGATCCGCGATGTCAGGACATCCACTTCCAAGGACTTCATCCACTGGACCGAGCCCGTGATGGTCGACTTTCCTGACGTTCCCGACGAGCCCCTTTACACGAATCAGGTCGCACCCTACTATCGGGCGCCTCACCTCTTCATCGGATTTCCAGTGCGCTACAGCGAGAGAGCCTGGGACGATCACTACAAGAACCTGCCTCAATACCAGCATCGCAAAGGACGTACCGAGGGCCATGTTCGTTATGGCAGCGCCGTCACCGACACGCTTTTCATGTCCAGCCGTGATGGTCAAAGCTTCAAACGGTGGGGGGAGTCCTTCCTGAGGCCAGGTCCGCAGCACCCCAATAACTGGGCCTATGGTGACAACTATATGGGTCATCCGGTAAATGGGGAGGTGGGAACGTGGTTCGGCGCTTTCCGGATCCCAAATCTGGTTCCCCGTTCGCTTGTCAATATAGTCGGCTGCAGTAGCAGAGGCCGTGGGAACTGTGGAAAACTCCGAGCGACATCGAACTGGGCCAGCAAGCCCGTGATACGGAGTTTTCCAAGCGCTGTGCGAACGGTGGAAAAACAACTGCGAGCACTTGCCAGTTCTCCTCCAGAACTAGTTGTTTTTCCACGGTTTGCATAGTGCGGCAGTTTCCACGGCCTGCCTTTGACTGGCGGCACCTCCCCATTTACCGGATGAACCAACTATATGGCCTGGCATACGGTGGAGACCGCTTCTGCCATTCCGGGCGCTCCCAGAGAGATTTCTCTCTACGCGACCGAGAGTTACTGGACCGGTAAGAGCGACCGACTACGGCGCTACACCCTCAGGGTAGATGGCTTCGTCTCGGTCGCAGCACCTATGAAGGGAGGCGAGCTGCTAACGCGTCCCCTGATTTTTTCCGGAGATACCCTCGAGATCAACTTTGCCAGTTCGGCAGCCGGAAGCATCCGGATCGAAGTGCAGGATTCTGCTGGGAACGCGCTGGAAGGCTTCGCGCTTGCAGATTCCTTCGAGATCTTTGGGGATCAGCTGGATCGACTGGTGGAGTGGAAGAGCGGAGCCCAACTGGGCCCACTGGCAGGCACGCCCGTACGACTTCGCTTCGTCATGAAGGACGCCGATCTATACTCTCTTCGGTTTCGGTGACGCTCCGTTTGCTAGACTCGACCAGTCGGGCTTGGGACGAAATACAAGTCATGCGGCCGAGGGGGGAGGCAGGGACGATTTGTGAGCTATATACATCTCTTGTTTTTGGCGATACTCCTCCTCCAGGCCTGCTCTCAGCAGATGGAGACGCCCGCTTCGGTGGACATGAAGTTCCACCGGCTGAAGGTAGAGCCACAGGTTCATTCTTCCTACCCTACCTACCGTCGCTACCATGACGGCCTGGCCCCCCAGGTCGTGGTCATAACCGTGGATGGCTTGGAACGCATCGGCTGGGAGGATCGGCCTGCCAAGGCCTCCTGGATCGTGAGGCTTCCGGAACAGATCTATATCAATGGGAAAAAGCTCCACTACCAGGTGGGGATGGAATGGAAATTGGAAGGGATGCGATGGTCTTACTTCGGAAGTCCCGTGAAGGATCTGAACGGCCTTTGGAAGCAGGATCCAAACGAGGGTTTCTCTCTCGATCCGGCTGCAGAGCAGAAGTCGGTCCTCGGTCAGCAGGCTGCCAGCATCTACGCGGATTCGATGGGAGCCCACTACAGCGTAGAGGTTACCAATGGCTCGGATGAGACTTGGAGAGACGTATACACCTGGATCTGCCTGGACCACTTCCACACGCCGGTTACAGGGTATCGACCCTACCTCAAGATCGGATCTTCATGGACGGAGTACCAGAAGATCCCGAATGTCGGCCCGGGTACTTTCTTGCCAATAGAGGGAAGGGAAGAGGAGTACTCCAGGGTTCGCCCTGGATCGATGGTGGCTCCTGCAGTGAGCTTTCCCGGCGTGGTTTGTTGGAATATCACCAATAAAGGCCATCTCCTCACAGCCCACCTATCAAACGACTCCCTGGCGGTGCTAGCCAATCAAAACGCTCCCTGCACCGACCTGCTCCTCTGGTTTGGGGACTTAGAGCCAGGTCAGCAAGTGACCCGCGGCGGTCACATCCTCATTGCCGAGACCGATCTCGAGTCCTTTCAGGAGCAGGAAAGTGCGCTCAGGCAGCGTTTGGACCAGATTGAGCTGCGGCCATAGCAGACGGCTTCTTGGATGCTTGGTCGAGTACCCGGCAGGGGGTGCGCTGTCCGCTCTCTCCGGCACTGAGTTTGATGTTGCGACACAATTGGACCGCGCCTGCCTCCGGCACTGCTTACTGCTTACTGCTCACTGATTTATGGGGAACATCGCATGACAATGATCAGGAGCTCCATTCTAAGACTCTGCCTATGCCTACCCTGGATACTCTTCCTGGAGGGCCAGAGTACGAGCGGCCAGCTTGAAGCACTTCTGGAACGCGAGACTCTGGGACCGGATCTGGTTCGACATCGCCTGGAGACGTACCTGAAGGAGCGTTCTCCCCGGCTACCAGCGGTTCCCAGCCAGGCCGACGAGTGGACGAGTCAAGCCGAACAGACCCGACAGAAACTGTTGCGGGAGGTGGTCTATAAGGGCTGGCCCCGAGAATGGGTGGAGGCACCACTCAGTTTCAGAAAAGTGGGCGGTGCTCAGCAGCGCAATGGGTATCGCCTCCAGAAGCTTCTTCTCGACATTCTCCCCGGTTTACAGATCCCCGCCCTTCTCTACGAACCGTTGGGCGAGAAGGACTCGCTGCCGGCCGTCCTCAACGTGAACGGTCACGTTGGCCCTCGAGGAAAGGCCATCGAGTACAAACAGAAGCGGTGCATCAGTCTTGCCCGTCGAGGGCTGCTGGCCCTGAATCTGGAATGGTTTGCCTATGGTGAGCTCGCTCATCCACAGAACGCGCACTGGTTCGGGGGGCATCTGGATCTGGTAGGAGCCAATGCGATGGGTCTTTTCTATCTGGCTATGCGCAAGGGCCTGGACTACCTGGAGCAGCATCCGCGGGCCGACAGTGGGCGTCTAGCCGTCACAGGACTGTCCGGCGGTGGCTGGCAGACCATCGTTCTCAGCTCGCTGGACGAGAGGGTTGCTGTGACGGTCCCCGTGGCCGGGTATTCGGCACTGATCTCACGACTCGAACGTCCTCAGGATATCGGGGATATCGAGCAGAACGCCACCGACTTGCTCCAGGGCCAGGACTACTCAACCCTGACGGCCATGCGGGCTCCGCGTCCGACACTCTTGATCTACAACGCCGAAGACAATTGCTGCTTCAGAGCGCCCCTGGTGAAACCTTACATTTTCGACGACGTAAAGCCCTTCTTTCGGCTCTTCGGAAAGGAAGAGAATCTGAACTGGCACGAAAACACCGATCCCTCGACCCATAACTACCAGCTGGACAATCGACTCCAGGCCTATGCTTTTCTGGCGCGGCACTTCGGTCTTGGGGAATGGAACCAGGAGTCTTCTGCGGATCGAGAGGTCCAGAGCTATGAGGCACTGGTCGTGGGTCTGCCGGAAGACAACCTTACCATCCTTGGGGTAGCCCGGGTACTGGCGGCCAAGGCTCCGCCTGAAGCTGTCCCAGACACGGCAAATCTTCAAAAGGGGGCCGACGACCGGAGATCGCAGCTTAGATCAGTGGTTCGCTTTCGCCCGGTGGACGTCAAACACGCCTGGGCTCTTCACAATACCAAGAACCAAGGCCTGGAAACGCGATCCTATCGGTTCCATTTCAGCGATGGCCTGGTGGCGTCGGGACTCTGGGGTAAGGCGATCAGAACCAGCGGAGATGCGTCTGCTTCCATCATTCTCTCGGACATGGGGCGGGTTTCGGGAGCGTCCACCGCCTCGGACCGGATCAACCGCGGCGAGCAGGTGCTGGTGACGGACCTGATCTTGACCGGGGATGCTGCGGCGCAGCCGATGGAGGCGAGTTCTACCGCGTACCGATATCCCCAGCTCCTGGCCACTATCGGCGATCGTGCCCTGGGCATCCGCGCTTCTCACCTTCTGGCCCTGGCCCGTTGGCTCAAGAAGCATCACGGTTCCTCGCAGCTACGAATCGAATCCAGGGGTCGGCGTAGCCAGGTTGTTGCCCTTGTCGCCGCTGCATTGAAGCCGCACTTCTTCTCAGAAATCCAGGTGGAAGAGGGGATGAAAAGCCTCAGAGATCTGCTGAAGGAACCGGTCCGCTATGTGCAGGCACCAGAGCTGTTCTGCCTCGGCCTCCTTCCAGCTTTCGATCTGGACCATCTGCTGGGGTTGGCCGAACCTACCCCTATAAGACAGCGGTTTCAGCAGGCTGAATCGACTGATTGAGATTGCTTTCCTACTCAAACACGGACGACTAGCTCGGTGTCGCTCGCGGCCAGCTTTGCTACCTTCTCCACGAGCGACGGCTCAGCTCGGCCGTGACTGCTGCAGGCGATCGTGATACCGGGCGCAGGAGTACACTGGAACGACGCTCTGGGTAGAAGCTACTTTCGGGGTTTATCCTCAACCCATACCAGGGCTCTCTCGCTCAAGCCCAGCCTTGCTACGCTGCCGACCCGTAGTGTTTCTTGTACATCCCGCGGCGGAAAAGCCAGCCTCCTAACCAGCCCAGGTATCTGAGCAGCGGGTAGCGGTACTTCAAGTCGATCAGCTCGATCAGGTTCCCGTCACAGTCCCTGGCGAAGAAAAACGTGTGCCCGTGCTTGGACTCCTCGACCTCACTGACGATCTCTACGCCCTTCTTCGCCAAAGCAGCGTGCCATTTGTAGGAATTCTTCACGTCGAGGCTGATGTGCGTCAAGCCCACGCGACTCCACGCTACTTTCTCCGCCGGTTGCTGTGGAGTGAACTCGAAGATCTCGAGCATGCCTCCACCCGGTGTTCGCAGCCAGCCGATCCTGCACTGCGGCTCTTCGGCGTCAACGCCAAAGAACGCCCGGACTCGCGACGGTTCGCTGTCTCCGACGCCAACGAGTCGGCAACCGAAGTGCTCAGCGTAGAACTGAACGAACCTGTCGAAGTCGACCACCGTGATGCCTGTGTGACTGAACGATCGTGCCTTCATACGTTCCTGCCTATCTCAGATGAGTTTCCTTGATATGATCCGCCGCGCGCAGCGCCTGCGCTGCGATGGTGAGGGCCGGGTTTACCGAGGCCGACGACGGAAAAAATGAGGCATCGACAACGAAGAGATTGTCGACATCGTGGGATCGGCACCAGGTATCGAGCACCGAAGTCTTCGGGTCGGTACCGAAGACGGCGGTGCCGCACTGGTGCGTGGTATTGAAGATACCCAGGGGGATCCTCGCGACGTACCAGGCTCCAACTTTGCGGAGCAAGCGCCGGGTCACGGTGACGAGTGCGCGGTGCGTCTCCGCGTTGGACACCTCCCGCTGAAGCTGAATGCGCCCGTCGTTGGTGAGCGTTACGCGATTGTCGCGTCCGGGCAAGTCCTCGCTCATCGCCAGCCACTCGACGCCGCGGGCAAACCAGGCCTCGTACACGCAGGTGGGCACCCTGCGAGACCCCGGAGGGCCGGCAGCCTTGGCTATGGCGGCGTGCGAACGTCCCTGTGACTGAATCTGTCCGAGGGGATAGTCGGCCTGGGGACCGGGCAGGTAGAAGTCGTTGACCGCGACGGTCTTCTGAAACACCGTATCATGGCGGGGCGGCATCAGCGCGCCCAGCATGGTGACGAGGTGCGCCATGTAGTTGCGCCCAACCAGGCCCGACGAATTCGCCAGTCCTTCGCGATGCACGTTGTTCGTCGAGCGCAGAAGAAGTGCGGCGGAATTCACCGCGCCACACGCAACGACGAAAAGCGGCGCCTCGACGCGCACCAGCTTTCCATCGCGGATAATCTCGGCCGCAAGAACCTTGTCGCCGCTTCCGTTGGTGACGAGGCGCTGTGTATAGGCGTTGGTCCACAGCGTGACGGTGTCGTGCTCGAGTGCGGGTGATACTGTGCAGACATCGGCGTCGCTCTTCGCCCGTATCTTGCAGGGATACGAATTGCACGTGTCGCAGAGGATGCAGCCGTCGGGTTCGCCCGGGCGCAGTAACCCGAGGGGTAGGTGTGACGGGTGCAACCCGAGCCCGCGGAGCCGTTCGACGATCAGGGCAATACGCCCCTGGTGCTGAACTGGTGGGTGCGGGAACGGTTGCCGCGGCGGTTCGGTCGGGTCCGACCCGTCCTCGCCGTGCACATGATAGAGCCGTTCGGCACGATCATAGAAGGGGGCGAGCGTCTCATACGTAATGGGCCATGCTGGAGAGACTCCACCCAGGTGCTGGAGCTCGCCGAAGTCCTCGCGCCGTAGGCGGTACAACACAGCCCCCCAGAATTTCGAGTTGCCGCCGACACAATAGTGTGTGTAGGGAAGGAACTCCTTGCCACGCCCGTCAATCCAGCGCTCGGAGGTTCGATAGCGGAGCTCGCCCCAAACCGCGTGCGGACTCCAGTTTTCGTCCTCCTGGGGAATGAAGTCGCCGCGCTCGACGATGAGGATACGAGCCCCCGTGTCCGCCAGGGCGTATGCCAGCGTGCCACCACCCATGCCGCTACCGATGATGACGATGTCGAAGCGTTCGGTCACGGGCGGGCGGGCTCCATGGAATCGGTGCTCGCGCACACCGCGTCCATCAACCTGTGGTCTTCCCGCGCTCGCTCCAGGCTCATCTCCGGCGTGTGCCCGTTCCTGATCGCGCTGACAAAGTCGCGATACATGGCGCGATATCCGCGGATGTCGCGGAAGCCCGGCAGCAGGCTGAATCGGGGCAGACGCCCGCCGCGCACCAGAATGAACACTCCGTTGGACTCGAAGGTGATGACGCCTTCGCGGCCAAAGAGCTTCGACAAGCGAAGCCCGCGCAGCAGCGAGGGAATCTCGCGGGAGTAATACAGGGTGCCCACCGCGCCGTTGTCGTAACGGAAGGCTACGAGCATGCTCTTGCGCCGCGCGTCACCCTCCAGCGGTCCCTTCCTGGACGGTGGCGGCCGGTAGCCTTGGATGGAGCGGATCTCGGGCCCCAGGCTTCCAGCCATGTGCAGCCAGTGAATTCCTTCCTCGAAGAACGCGTCTCCGCCGGCCATCTCCTCATCGTTGCGCCAGTCGTCGGCCGATTTGGGCTTCTTCAGGATCGTCACGAAGTGCCCGAACACCAACTCTCCAATCACGCCACTGGACAAGAGTCGGCGAAGCTCGACGCAAAGCGGCTTGTAGTGATCGTTTTCGCCGACGAGCACCACGCGACCGGCCCGAGCGCGTGACTCGATGACGGTTTGATAATCGTTGAGTAGCGGAAACGCGGGCTTTTCCACCAGGACGTGCTTGTCCATTGCGAGCGCCTGCAGTGCGAGCTCGAGGTGATAGCGCGTCGGCACCGCAACCACGACGGCGTCGACAGCAGGATCACGAAGCGCCTCGTCGTAGCCCGCATAGTGGCCCTCACCGCCGAAGCGACGCTGATACTCGGCTGCTCGCGCCGGGTCTCGGCTGGCATAGCTACAGACGATGTCGCCCCGCATCTTGTGCAGGTGCCGACTATGAACCTGCGTGATGAAGCCGCATCCGAGAAACGCGAGGTGAACCGGCTTCAATCGTCGCCTCCACGCCATCCTAGTGCGTAAGAGTCCTTGGTGGCCGCCTTCGAATTTGGATCGCCGCTAGCGCTGATCTGCACGGTACTCATGGCTCTCTCCTCGCCGATTCCTCAGATGGTAACAGATGACCACAACGGACAGCAGGGCATCTTCAGATTAGTCCACTCTAGGTAGCGCTGGCCCCATTTGGGAAAGAAACTTCAGTCGAGGGACGTGGCGGTGGCCTCCGTGCCGCCGTGCTTTCGAGCCAAGAGGCTCGAAAGCGGAAAACTTCGGCCTGGAGACCGAAGCCACGTTGCACTGGCACAGGCTTATCGAAGTTTCAGGTCAGTCTCGCCCCCAGGAAGCACTGGCCCCATTCGAGAACGAAACTTCGGTTACGTCTGCCGTGATTGTCGCTACCGCCAATGACAGAGCCGTGACTGCAAAGGAGCGGTCCCGATCACCGATCGGGACAGCTAATCTAGACCCGTCGGCTGCGGTTTAAGCCCGTTCGCAACAGGTATCCTAATCACCTATTTCCCAGCAAGTTGAAGCACCGGATCCCGCTCCCTCACGGTCACGGCTCTGTCATTTGGCGGGGCCTGCATGATCTCCTAGCCAAATCAAGTTTCAGGTTAGCGATTGGCGCCCAGTACTCGGCCCAAAGAACCTTTTCCGATTCGCTGAACGCGGCAGACAGACGTCGCCTCGCGGCAATCGGCAAATGCCCTGTCCTGAAGCAGTTCGATGACTGGCAAGAGGCAACCCGCGGTGCTGTTGGAGTGGCTGCCTTTGATCAGAGGTAGACGTCCCCTTTCGTTATGGCCCTATTCGAACCAGAAGGAAAACAGCTCCGCCTGCTTCAGGCTGAACTCCAGACGGATGGCTTTTCCCTTTAGGCTGCTCAGGTTCTCCTGCTGATTCCACTCGACCGTGTGATCGATCGAATCAGCGCTGAAGACATTGCACCGCTCGTAGCTCCAGGAGGGCAGGGGTAAGCCATCGAACTCACCATCGGCTCGGCGAATGGCAACACGCACCGAACCGCCCGCGGAAGTCCTGGCGTTGATATGCAGACTACCTCCAGGATAGGCGATGGGTTTGGTTAGAATATTCCCTTCATCAGGTGCTTCCAGGGAAACGAAACCATCACGGCGCAGGCTGGCCAGGCAGAGGTGGTTGTCACCGGGTTCCACTTCTTTCGAAATATGCCGGCTCTCGTGCCCTGTGTAGTAGATATCGACGCGATCTTCGCGCTCGATGAGTCCTTTACCTGCGTAGACTCGGCCCTCGTCGTAGGACCCCTGGGGCCCGGTTGCCAGGAATATTGGTCGCTGCGGATGGCGTTCCCAATGCCTGCCGTCACGGCTCCAGGTGAGCTGAACATCAATCTTCATATCCTTCGGACGGGGAGCCTTCCGGTCGAAGGGCGGTCGATGGTAGAACATGTGCAGAAAGCCAAGATAAACGCCCTGATAGCGCATGACCGGCATGCAGTAGAGTGAATAGGGGTCCAATTCATCCGGAACCACAGCCTGCTCGGGCTGGCTCCAGTGGACCAGATCGGCGCTCTCGGAATAGGCGATGCGACGGATCTCACCGGCATTGATCGGCGGACGCCGATAGGACATCAGCACACCGCGCTCGTGGTTGTAGGTCACGTTGTTCGAGGTGTCGCTCTGGCCTCTGAAAATCGGGTTCTCTTTCTGGTCGGTCCAACGGACCCCGTCGTCGCTGAAGGCCAGCCGAAGCTCCTGGCCGCCGGCAATCAACTCTGGATGTGGATCGCGACCAGCGGGGCCTCGGTTGTAGAGCATCAAGTAACGGCCATGCTGGCGCCATTTTGCAGGGGACTGGCTGACGCCAAGGCTGTCGTAGGTGAATTCTTGACCACCCAGAAAAATATTATTGGCCTTGCTCCCGTCCGATTCCACCAGCCCCAGGCTGGGAGCTCGCCACTGTAGACCGTCCGAGGACTCAAAGTAGCGCCCTCGACTCAACCAATAGAACCCAGGTGGGGTCGGTTGCTCGACGAGGATGTTGCTGGCAACCCAAAGCCGATACAAGCCGGTGTCGTCATCGCGGATCACACTGAGATAGGGTGCGGTCCAGTCTGGGTTGAGCCCATCAGGTCCGGTTGAGAACAGCGGATTCGAGCGATGTTTGGTCGGCTGGTGGACCTTTCTGCGACAGGCGCGGACATCTTCGACGACGTAGTTGTCCAGTAGGAGCTGACGTTGACTTCCAATCTCGAGTGGCTTGGTCGGCACGATCGCATACGAGCCTTTTATAGTCCATTGATGGCCGTTTTCCGCCAAACCTGGAAAACTGGAACAAGCGAGAAGAACCAGACTGAAAGAAGACCGAAGCAAAGCGCTGCCCATTTATGTCTCTCCTGACTTGAGGCCCGTGGGCCCGTTACTCCCGAATCGTTTCTGAGATTTCTTCGCGTCTGCTCAACCGACGCAGCAGAGCGGCGGTGCTGGTTTGGACGAGGAGCGGCGGGGAGCCGGGATGGAAGTAGCGCTCGGCGATGAAAAGCGGAGTCTGTCCCTGCTGGTTCTGGACATTCACTCTGGCGCCGTGCTCCACGAGTAGCCGAACAATTGCATCGGACTTGATGCGGGCAGCGCCATGCAGCGCAGTATCTCCCTCAACATTGCTCGCATTCACGTCAGCACCTAGCTCCAGCGCCAGTTTCACGGCTTCCAACGAACTCGTCTCGCTGGCCCGGCTCTCGGATAGGTCTCGGCGGACGCCGGCTGCCATCATCAGCGGCGCCGTTTTGTCCTTGGACATCAGCAGGGGAGAAGCGCCACCGTCCACGAGGACGCGCATGACACTAGCGTCTCCAGCCATCGCCGCCAACAAGAAGGGCGTGGCGCCGATCGGCACTTCATTCTCCTTGCTATAGCCGATCCGAGGAGGTTGCTTCTGGAGTCGAGCGTTGGGATCTGCGCCTTGTTTCAGAAGAGTCTTCACCAGTTCCAGCTTACCCTCTTGCAGGCCAACCATCATTCGCCATTCGCGATTGACTGGTGCCACGATGCCGTTGGGACCAGTCATCTCGGTCTCCCAGGAGCCAGCGGCCCAGTGGAGCGCCGTATAACCGGTGTCGGCGGCATTGGGGTTGGCTCCCCGGTCCAATAGAAAGATTGCCAGTGGTACGTGGCCGCGTATGGTTGCTATCAGCAGCGCGCTTCCGTGCGGGGAAGTGTGATTCACGTCCGCACCCGCGTCCAACAGGATTCGGACTCCCTCAAGATGGCCCTCACGGGCTGCAAACAGCAGCGGTGTGAAGCCATCTCGCGAACGGGCTGAGATATCTGCCCCCTGCTGGATCAACGTCCGAGCGACGTCCAGGTGCTTCTCCGAGAGCGCCCACATCAACGCTGTCTGTTCGCTGACAGGTGTCTTGGTGTCGACGTCGGCACCATGGGCCAGTAGAGCCTTCACGGCCCCGGTGCTGCCGCTGCGCGCTGCCGCCATCAACGGAGTCTCGCCGCTGGAAGGGGTGGCGTTGGGATCGGCTCCAGCCTCTAACAGAGTGTCTATCAGGGAGAAGTTACCGTTGTTACAGGCCAGCGAGAGCGGCGTAACACCGAGATCGTTGGTGGCGTTCACGCGGGCGCCGGCGTCGATGAGCCAGACTGCCATTTCCAGATCATCCCAGTAGGCCGCCCAATGCAGGGCCGTTGCACCGTCGGGCTGGGACGCATTTACATCGGCCTGCCCGTCCAGCAGACTTCGCAGTAGCGCCTTCTCCTGGTGCTTGGCTGTCGACACTACGCGATCCAGGGAGGGCAGGCTTTGGATCTCTCGCTCTCCCGCCGCGCAGGTCACATTCGTGGAAGCTATCAGGTAGCCCAACACCAGACCCAGAACGATCCAACTGCTTGCCTGGAGCTTAAGATCAGGACACATTCTCATTTTCTCTTTAGTCCCAGCTCAAGGTATAGCCTGCCCCATTCGAGAACGAAACTTTGGTTGTCTCTTACCGCGATATCGATAGCACCGTGTCGGTTGTAGGGCGGGCACTCTTGCCCGTCAAGGACGGCGACGGGCAGGAGTGCCCTTCCTACAAACAGTTACGGCTCGGTTCGATGAACTTTTGCACGACCTCCTAGTTTAGCTTTAGCTAATGAAGTTTCAGGTTAGGCTTGATTGCACCCTTTTCATAGGGGGTGCCATAATACCTGGGAATACCGCCGATTGGGAATCAATGGACTCCAAGACTGTTTTAGGCTGGATGGGAAGCGTGTTGGCTGGCGTCGTCTATGTCCAAGCCGTAGGTGCAGGCGCCGTGATGAGTGTTGCGGCTGCTCCCAGGCCTCAGTCTGCTCTCATGTCGCGGCCTCTCTCCAGTTATCGCGCGTTGCTGAATCGTTACTGTGTTGGTTGCCACAATCAGGTACAGCAGACGGCGGGACTCGAGCTCGACTCGATCGATATCGTTGAGGTTGGTGGTAACGCAGAAATGTGGGAAAAGGTGGTGGAGAAACTCCGGACCAGAGCGATGCCACCTCCCGGAGCGGAGCGGCCTGACAAAGCTACCTATGCAACTCTCAGATCCTGGTTGGAGGGTGTCCTCGACTCCGCAGCCGTGGCCAGTCCCAATCCAGGCAGGCCCGCGGTTCATCGCCTAAACCGTACCGAATATGCCAACGCGATCCGAGATCTGTTGGCGCTGGAGATTGACAGCCGATCGCTGTTGCCCGCCGACGATCTGGGCTACGGCTTTGACAACATCGCCGATACCCTCTCGTTTTCTCCCTTGCTGCTGGAGCGATATCTGGCCGCGGCGAAGAAGATCAGTCGGCTTGCCGTTGGCGATCCGAGCATTGCGCCGGCTCTTGAAACCTATGAGGTTTCGCCGCTTCTGGTTCAGGACGGGCGGATGAGTGACGAACTTCCCTTCGGGTCAGCGGGCGGACTGGCGATTCGTCACCACTTTCCTCTCGATGGTGAATATGTCCTGCAGGTCAGGCTTCAACGACGAAGGGTGCGCCAGCGCCGGCAGCTCGACATCCGCTTGGACGGCAGGCGCATCAAGTTGATCAAATTCGAGGGCGGGGATCGGAGCTCGGCTTACGGGCAGCCTGTGGCGGAGGATCCGCAAGTCCGCTTTTCCGCAGGGGCGGGGACGCGGATAGTAGGGGTTTCATTTCTTTCGAGCGCGTCGGTGCCTGAAGGTGTGCGTCCGGTGCGCGTGCCTGTAGGAAGCCTCAGAGGAGGGTTCACCGACTGGGGCGTGAGCAGCGTTCAGATCGATGGTCCCTACCGCGCCCAGGGACCTGGTGAGACGCCGAGTCGCCAACGGATCTTCATCTGCCGACCGGCCAGCAACGAGGTTGAAACCGAGTTGATGTGCGCCCGGCAAATCTTGTCGACACTTGCCCGCCGGGCGTATCGCCGTCCGGTCACTAACGACGATGTCCTGACGCTTCTCGAGTTCTACAGAATGGGCCGGAGCCAAGGGAATTTCGAAACAGGTGTCCAATTGGCGGTCGAGAGAATCCTGGTCGATCCGGAGTTCCTGTTCCGCATCGAGCGCGAGCCGGCGAGTGCAGCACCCTCTACCCCCTTTTACCTCAGGGATGTGGAACTGGCCTCGCGCCTCTCATTCTTTCTCTGGAGCAGCATCCCCGATGACGAGTTGCTCGCGGTCGCCGAGGACGGCAAGCTCAGGGATCCAGCAGTCCTGGAATACCAGGTTCGGCGGATGCTGGCCGACGCCCGGTCGAATGCGCTAGTGAGTAACTTCGCGGCCCAATGGTTGCACCTGCGCAACCTACGCGCGGTTACCCCGGATGTGAACCGATATCCCGAGTGGGACGACAACCTGCGCCGGTCGCTCCAGCGTGAGACGGAGCTGTTCCTGGACAACCATCTGCGCCAGGATCGCAGTATGGTGGACTTGCTGGACTCCAGCGACACATTTGTCAACGAGCGATTGGCCCGGCACTACGGCATTCCCAACGTTTACGGGGAGCGTTTTCGGCGGGTGAGTTTCAGCGAAGGGAGGCGTGGAGGCCTGTTGGGTCAGGGCAGTATCCTGACCGTGACCTCGTATGCCAATCGAACCTCGCCGGTGCTGCGGGGTAAATGGTTGCTCGAGAACATCCTCGGAACTGCAGTGCCTCCCCCGCCTGCTGATGTACCCGAGCTTGTGGAGAGCCCTGGGCATGGCAAACCGGCTTCTCTGAGAGACCGGCTGGAGCAGCACACCAAGAACCCCGCCTGTGCGAGTTGCCACACGAGGATGGATCCGCTCGGCTTCGCGCTCGAAAGTTTCGATGCTATCGGCAGATGGCGGACCACCGACGAAGACGACAATCCGATCCGAACGTCGGGAACCCTGCCCGACGGGACGACGTTTGAGGGCCCGCTAGAGCTGAGGCACCTGTTGCTGAGTCGCCGTCATGAATTCGTCGCGACCGTGACCAGAAAGCTCCTCACTTATGCCATCGGACGGGGAACCGAGTATTATGATCTACCAGCCGTCCGTGCGATCATGCGGGAGGCGGCAGCCAGCGATTACCGCTGGTCGTCGATCATTCTGGGTATTTCCAAGAGCCTGCCGTTTCAGATGAAGAGGTCAAGGCCATGAGGGTTAAAGGCCATGAGGGTTATCAGTAGAAAGTACCTGCCTCGCCGCACATTTCTGCGCGGCCTCGGTGCATCCATTGGATTGCCGCTACTCGACAGCATGGTGCCTGCCATGGCCGCCACGCGCAAGACGGTGGCCCAGCCGGCTCGCCGGCTGGGAGTGGTTTATGTGCCGCATGGAGCCGTGATGGAGAAATGGACGCCCGTCGCAACGGGAACCGGTTTCGACTTCACTCCAATTCTGGAGCCGCTGACTCCGTTTAGAGACGATCTGTTGGTGCTGAGCGGCCTTAGTAACGAACCCGGGGTTGCTCTGCCGGGCGAACCCGCGGGTGGCCACGGGCGAATCGGTGGAGCCTTCCTCACGGGTGTGCACGTGAAGCCGACGGAGGGTGCCAACGTACAAGCCGGTATCTCGGCCGACCAGATTGCGGCAGCCAAATTGGGTCAACAGACCCAGCTCGCGTCCCTCGAGCTCGCATTGGAGGTGACCGATCTTGCAGGGGCCTGTGACGTCGGATACAGCTGCTCATACATCAATACGCTCTCCTGGCGCAGTTCGACCACTCCCTTGCCAACCGAGAACAACCCACGCGCGGTTTTCGAACGGCTCTTCGGGGACCAGGACAGTACCGATCCAGCTACGAGGCTGGGTCGCATCCGCGCCAAGCGGAGCATTCTCGACTCGGTAACTCAACGGGTGTTCGAGCTGCAGGGGAAGATTGGCAGGGGTGATCGCACCAAGCTTACGGAATACCTGGAGGCGGTGCGGGATGTAGAGCGGCGTATCCAGGTCGCGGAGGCCCAGGGTGAGAGGAAGGCGATGGTTGTGGAACGGCCTGGTGGCATTCCTTCTGGCTTCGAGGAGCACGCAAAGCTGATGCTGGACTTGCAGGTCCTGGCCTACCAGTCTGACCTCACTCGGGTCATTACCTTCATGATGGGTAGGGAACTCAGCCAACGGACCTATCCCGAGATCGGTGTCCCAGATCCGCACCACCCATTGTCACACCACCAGGGCGATGTCGAGAAGTTGGAGAAGCTGGCGAGAGTCAGCATCCTCCACATGCAAATGTTCGCCTACTACCTGGAGAGGCTGCGATCGACCCCCGATGGAGACGGCTCCTTGCTGGACCATGTGACCCTCCTTTACGGCAGCGGTATGAGCGACAGCGACCTGCACGATGCCCACAACCTTCCAATGCTACTGGCGGGTGGGGGCGCGGGCCAGATAAAGGGGGGGCGCCACCTCAGTTATCCACAGGACACTCCGCTCACGAATCTGTACATGACAGTGCTGAACCAGCTAGGCGTGCCGGTGGAGAGCATCGGCGATAGCACCGGGCAGGTCGAACACCTGTCCGACGTCTAGGTTGGTGGCCCGGCTACGCTGTTGTTGGATTCTTTAGGCACCATCTGCGGAACGTTTCGTCGTTTGCAATTCTCTTTCAAATTGCATCATCCGGGCCTTGAGCCGATGGACAATTGATGCTGCCCGCCGTGGCCGCAGGGCGCTCAATTGGCAGGAACGCCGAGATCCCTTTCGGACGTGGTCCGCCTTGACTTTCCAGCACTCTCGCGGCTACCCTGGTTTATAGTCAAGCTCAGGGCGCGAGGCGCAGGCCATCTCTCAGAAAAGACTGAATCAGCCCGTGACTCAGGCTCGAAGCCTGCTGATTCGGCTCTCTAATCGATAATAGACCAGGGGAGCGATTTCGACCAGGTTCTCGAGCTGAGAGGGCGATGTCAAACCCAGTTTCAGAGGCTCCTTGTCCTAGAGGGAAAGGCGCAACCGAAGTGGAATCTCACGGAGGCGCGAGATCTTACCAGAAGCTTCTCAGCTTCGCGCTTGTTGTGCCTGTGAGTTTGGGAGTCTTCCTAGCATCATATACTGGGCTGTTTGGACGTCTCGGTCTTGACTCTCTGCTGGAGGCCAAGTTTCTCAACTACATCACACCCTTTGAAAAGGAACCGTTCAGCCCGGAGATCGAGATCATCATGGTCCCGGAGACTGAGGAAGATCCCCGCGCGGGCGAACTTTCTGTCGGTCTCCGCCGCAAGCATGCTGAGCTGGTGGATGCGCTGGCGGCGGTGCAGGCCAGGGTCATCGCCTTCGACCTCCACTTCAAGCAGTCGTCCTCGGAGCACGACCCCGCCTTCGTCCAGGCAATCAAGCGGGCCCAGGAGAGGGTTCCCGGTACGACTGTTGTGGTTGGAGCCCTCTTCAATCCCGAGGTCGCTGTCCAGCCAACCGTCACTGGATCATCAGTTTTGGGGGCGGGCCTGGAGAGGAAGAACTGGGGCCTGATCGATGTCTGGAGGGTGCCCAGCAAAGCGCACGAGGCGTTGGGAAAACTGCAACTGGCGGTGCGCTTCCCAACCGATCCCAAAAGCAGGATTCAAAGGTTGGATCTGATCCCGTCTCTAGTCCTACAGACCTTTCTCAGCGCGCGCACACAAGGGCGCAAGACCGAGACCATCTTCAGCGCCGGCAAGCTGCGTGTTCGCGTCCCAGATAGGGCAAAGCCGATCGAGATCCCAATCGACGAGGATCTCCAATGTATTGTGGAACTGGTAGAGGGAAATGAACTGAATCCCTACCCTTATGATAGGGTTTATGAAAAGCGACACGACCAGGAGTTCATGGAGAGATTCCGAGACAAGATTGTCCTGATCGGCCCCGAGAAGAGCGACGAGCATTCGGTCGGTGAAGACACAACCCTGCGAGGGGTAGAAATCCAGGCGAGCGCAGTCTCGAATCTTCTACAGGGTATCCACATCACCTCTTTGCGGCCGCTGTCACAATTCCTGGTGATCCTCGTGATGGGTCTCGTCGGCGCCTCGCTTCGGCTCTGGCCAGGCGGTTGGACCGGGAGGCGATTCTCCCTGGAGCGCATCGTCGGCAGTGTCCCCTTTGTTCCTCCTTTCATCAAGGAAACTCCGATACCCCTCAACTTGATTCTGGTCTTGCTGATTTACTTCGTTTTCGTATCTGCGGCCTATCAGCTGCAGAGAGTTGTTATCGCTTTTAACTACGACGTCTCTGCTTTGTTCCTGGCCTACTGGATTGTCGGTGTACTGAGTCGAGGGTCTTCGGACCAGGAATCGCCCGAGGCCGCCTCCGTAGTGGAGAGCCCTGCCGTCGAGGCTGGTTCGTAAAGGAGCGCCGGATGCAATTGATGTTGCCTTCTGTTCTATCTGGGAGAGGGCGAGGTGCAGCGCCTACACGGATCTCGAGGGGAAGCTTGGCTCTCTTCCTGGTCCTGGCCGCAACCGTCCCGGCATGGGGTTTGCAGTCATCAGGCGACTTCCTGGCCCGCATCAAATCCATCGTGGGACCCGCTCAAGGCCAAGCCGAAGTACAGGTAGTGCGATCCCAGGGCGGGGAAACTCTGGAGGGCGAGGCTGGGCTGGCTCTCTTCTCAGGTGACCAGATCAGGACTGGCGACGGCACTCAGGTGGTGATCTTTTTCCTGAGTGATGCCGAGGCAACGAAGGAGATAACCATTGATGCCAATTCGCTGATGCAGGTTGAGGGGGAGAGTTCCGTCTTCCTCTCACTCGGCCGACTGTTCGCGCAGCTCAAGGGCAAACTTGACGTGAGGTTGCAGAGGGTCATGTTGGGAGCGCTGGGGACGGAGTTTCAGGTGGAAGTCTCGAACCAGGGGCGTGCCAACCTGCTCGTGCTGGACGGGACCGTTGGCGTGACTGCGGAGAGACCCAGTGGGCGCCGCCTCAGGGGGGTCACCGAGGAGGAACAGGCTGCGTCCGCTCGAGAATCGTCCAGAGCCCAGTCGCCTGTTGCGCCCCAGGTGGTGAACATACCCTCTGGTGGGAAAACCCGAATCAGTCGAAAGATCGGTCTCACGAACCACTGTCTCAAGTCCCACGTTTTCGAGATGGGTCGATCCACCAGCCTCTCTTGGGTGCGGCTCCTGGGGAGTCTGCGAATCGATCTCGATTCAGGCCAAAGAACCACCGTCGAAATGGGAATCGAGATCGACGCTACCGATGTTCTGCACGGTCGCTATGTCGCTGAGGCCATGCTTCTGTGCAAGAGCTGTGCTCGCGAGCGCGGCTGCGAAGATGCCTGGGAGCAGCCCTTCCAAGTCAATATCCAGGTTGAGTCGAAGCTACTTGAAGGCAGAGTCGAAGCGGACTTGAATGTAGGCAGACTGGAGGAGTTCAGCTGGTCCAGCGAGTCGATGCCAAGAGAGTCTGCTGCCATGGATTCAAGATCTGTTCGCTCCGTTCTCGGTTGGACCAGCGACGTCGCGGTTGCGACCCGACCATCGTATGCGGGGGCCACCTCTATACCCTGGCTCTCGTCGCCGGATGAGGCCAGTAGTGCATTTGTGGAGGCGCGTTTCGGCGCCGTTTGGGAGGGTCGGCCTGAGAGTTTCGAACTCCTCGGAGATGTCTACTGCGACTGGGGAGAAGGCGCCTGGGGGTTGGCCGCTTACGAGAGCGCCAAGCAGCTCGACAAGGTCCGTGGGGAGAAAAGCTGGTTCAAGGCTAGGTTAGGTCGTGCCTTTCGTCTGACGGGACAACTGGAAGAAGCCAGGGAGATTCTGGAGCAGGCAGTACAGCAGGATCCCGAGCGGACCAGAGGCTTGAACGAACTGGGAGGCACTTACCTCGATCAAGCCAAGCTGGAGCGTTCCCGAGGTAATTCAGAGGCGGCTCGTGCCCTATTGGCGAAAGCGGCCGGTGCCTTTGCCAGATCTTCCGAGCTTTCGGATCGGGATCAGGGCGGGGCAAATCAGAAAAGCGTCCTGCTGGCCAACCAGGGCGACGTCCAGCTGATACTTGGGCAGATGGCCTTACAAGAAGGAAAAGCGAGTGAAGCTGAAGGGCACCTGGAAACCGCGCTGAAGACCTTCCGTACCGCCAAATCCACCAAACCCGACTATGCCTACGCAGGCGTGAGACTCGGCCAGGCCTACCAGGCACTGGGAGAGCTTGCCGAGCGCAGCAGGAACCCGGCCGTTGCCAGACGGGTCTTCGAGCACGCACACGAGAACTACCGACAGGTAATTGAAGCCCATCCTGACATGGCTCCAGCCTACACGGCCCTGGGCAGCCTCTATGAACAGCAGGGAGACAAGCAGCAGGCTATCGGCAACTACAAGCGGGCCTTGGTGGCTCGGGCCCAGTACGCCGCTCCCTACGCACGTCTCGGTAGCCTGCTGAAGGATGAAGATTCGACTCTGGCAGCTCAATATGACAAGAGCTACCAGATCCTGAAAAAGAGGACTCCACGACCGAAAGCAACAGATCCGCAACTGGGACAAGTGGAGGTTCCAAACCTGATGGGTACGCAGCTGGAGAAAGCGCGCAGCACGCTTTCACGCAAGCAGCTCCAGGTGGGGCAGGTGGAGATTCGGACGAGTTCCGAGATGAAGGGAACTGTGCTGTTTCAGCAACCCCGAGCCGGGGTTCGAGTGAAGTCTCGAAGCCGCGTCGATCTGGTGGCTTCTGGGGGATCCGAACGCGTCCGTGTTCCGAAGGTTGAGAAAATGACTCGGGAGGCCGCGATCCGGGCCATCGAAGAGGCCGGTTTTGCCGTCGGACAGGTGACCGAGAAAGAGAGCGGCAAGACTCCAGGAACCGTGGTTGATCAGAAGCCGGGTGGCCGAAAGAAAGTGGACCTAGGTAGCAGGATCGATCTCCGGGTGGCCATCCCCAAGAAGGAATGGGTAAAGGTGGGAAAGTTCATCGGGAAGGATCAGAACAAGGCAATCAAGGAGATAGTCAAGAAGAAGTTGGTAGTTGGACAGTTTCGTCTCCAGGTCAGCTGCGAGACGCCTGGAAAGGTGTTGGGTCAGATCCCCGAGCCAAATACGAAGCTTCTGGCCGGGCGGTCGGTCGACCTTGTCGTCGCTGATGTAGGACGAACTCCGGTCAATGTTCCCAGGCTCAAAGGCTTGGACCTACGCTCGGCACAGGACCACCTTCGGCGCGCCGGTCTGGAACTGGGTAGAGTCCAGGAACGGGAACAGGATCAGGTCCCCGCAGGGACGGTCCTCAGTCAGCGGCCTAGCGACGGAACCATGCTCGCTCGGGGTTGCCCGGTCGAACTGGTCATTTCCAGAGCAGCCGCTCTGGTGACGGTACCCTCTCTCATCGGAATGACAGAGGAAGCCGCGCGTGAGCGCTACAGCGACCTCAAGGGTATCTTTGCAGAGTTTCGCCTGGGGAGTGTCAACTACGTCGAAAGCAGGACGAGGGTCGGCCAGATCATCAGGCAGGATCCCTCGCCCGGTGCCCAGGTCCGGCGCGGAACCCCGGTACACATTGTCGTCGCGAGGGCGTCTGAAAGAGGGCCCATTCAGCAGGAAGTCGTGGTGGTCCCGAACCTGATTGGTATGCAGCTCGAACAGGCGGCCGAAGTCATCCCGAAGACAACCCGAGGCCGGCTTCGTGTGGGAAGGGTCACCGAAGAACACACCCGCCAGTCTCGGCCAGGAACTGTTATTGGTCAGCACCCCTCGCCTGGCATCCAGGTCCGGAGTGGCTCCTCGATAGATCTGGTTGTGGCAGCACAGCAGCGAAGCTCCCTGGTTCAGGTCCCGGACGTCAGGGGAATGAGCGCAGGCAGAGCGGTTGAAACCCTCAAGGAAGTGGGTCTGGTTCCTGTTGTCAGCAACAATGGTGAGAGGGTCCACCGGCAGTCACCCTCGCCCGGGACCCAAGTGAAAGCAGGTACCCGGGTCACGCTGGTGATGCGAGTCAACTGATTGAGGGCCGCCAGGCTACTGGCGCGTTGTCTCGTCGCTCTATTGCGAGATTCCTGAGGTCCACCGATGGATCGAGCATCCTTGCCGCCCTTTCTTGCGCATGCTATCGTTTCCGGAGGAGCAGACTCTGGAAAGCAACTTTCCAGAACCGCACCAATCAATGCGATATCAGTCAAAGCGCCCCGGTGTGAGCCTCCATTTCTTATCTTGTATACGGGTCTATCTTTCCAACCTAAGGGAGGTTGCTATGCGATCGAGAACCCTCGAAAGCCTGCTAATCATTTGTTTTCTAGCCTCGTTCCTATCCATCGCTGGATGTGCTTCGGGGGAGGAGCCAGGCGCAAAGCAGCCAGCACCAGGCGAACCAGCAGCAGCATCGTCAGCGGCGGAAGCAGCAGCGGAAACAGCGACAGAAGCAGGAGCAGACGCAGAAGAAGGGGAGGAAGGTGAAGGGGAAGGCCATGAAGCTGAAGGAGAAGCTGGCGAGGGCGAGGCTGGAGAAGGGGGCGAGGAATCTGCAGGAGTATCGTGAGATGGCTGTTGAGGTCAAGTCGCGAGAAGGCATGAAGCTACGTGTTTTCCTTCTCCCTTCTTGTGTTTCTGAGATCCGAATTTTCTAAAGTATAATTGGGACTTGGAAGAGGCAGCTTGATGTGGTGTAGATTCTATTTGACATCTTTTTTCTTCTCCACGCTTTGGATTACGCTCGTAGCCGGCGAGCTGCCATCCCCGGATTTCGAGAATGACGTCCTGCCCATCCTGGAGAAGAACTGCCTCCAGTGTCACGGCGAATCGGCTCTCCAGGCGCAGCTGGATCTACGGACCCCCGAGACCGCTCTGGCAGGGGGTAAGTCGGGCTCCGCCCTGGTTCCAGGCGCCTCAAGCGAGAGTCTTCTCGTGAGTAAAGTAACCTCCGGTTCCATGCCTCCTGGGGATGCCCGTCTATCGGACCAGGAGATCTCCCTGATCAGGCTCTGGATCGATCGCCAGGGGACCCAGACCAGTAGGGCGAGCGTTACCGAGAAGGACGTTCTTCCCATCTTTCAGATGCACTGCGTCAACTGCCACGGAAAGACAAAGCAGGAGGCGGGACTCGATTTGAGGACCCAAGGAAGCCGCCTCAAGGGGGGCGACTCGGGTCCAGCCCTCATTCCTGGAAAGCCTGGCAAGAGTCTGCTCTACACACGGGTTCTCGCCCGAGAGATGCCTCCATTGGATGAGATTCGTCCGCCGACAACGGCGGAGGTGGAAGCCCTCCGCCACTGGATCGAGGCCGGTGCTCCTACCGAGCCGGCTTCCCCTGTTGACCTCGAGGAGCCCTCACTCAGCCAGGAAGACCGTGATTTCTGGTCCTTTCGCCCTCCTCAGCGTCCCGAAGTTCCCACCGTGGGCCAACAGGAGCTGGTGAGCAATCCCATCGACGCTTTCCTGCTGCGGCAGCTGGAGTCCAAGGATCTGAGCTTCTCAACGGAGGCCGAGCCTCTCGTCCTGCTGCGCCGGGCCCACCTTGACCTGACGGGCATGCCTCCCACAGCCGCTGAGACGCGAGCGTATCTGGAGGATCAGGGACCGTCAGCCTATGAACGACTGATCGATCGCCTTCTGGATTCTCGGCACTATGGTGAGCGCTGGGCTCAATACTGGCTGGACCTCGCTGGCTACACCGACTCCGAGGGAATCGTCGACGAAGACAAGGTCCGTCCTCATGCCTGGCGCTATCGCGACTACGTGATCCGGGCTCTCAACCGCGATACTCCCTACGACCGATTTCTCACAGAGCAGCTGGCGGGCGATGAACTGGTCGACTACAAGAAGGAAGAGAAGGTCACACAGGATTTGATAGACACCCTGGCAGCGACTGGATTCCTCCGGCTCACGACCGATGGCACCTATGCCCAACCCAACCGATCCCTGCAAGACAAGATGGACGTCATCGCCGATGAAATGCAGGTCCTGGGTTCGTCGATACTGGGTCTTACGGTGGGCTGCGCACGTTGCCATGACCACAAATACGATCCCTTGACCCAGCGGGAGTACTACAGCCTCAGCGCAATCTTCCAGACTGCCCTGGATCCCTATGACTGGCGTCCTCCCACCGAGCGGGTACTCCCTACGGCTTTGGAGGCGGAGCTGAAAGCCGTCGAGTCGCACAACGCTCCCCTCAAGACCCAGCTCCAGACGCTGGAGACTGAGCTGGAGGAAAAGGCCCGTCCTTTCAAGGAAAAGTTTCTGAAAGAGGCCTTGGCCGCCCTGCCCGAAGATGTCCGAGAAGATCTCAAAGCGGTGACGGCGACACCAAAGGAAAAGCGGACCGGGCTCCAGCGATATCTGGCGCGGAAGTTCAAAGATGCAGTCGACCCTTCCTACGCCGCATTGGGGGACCGATTTCCAGAGTTCAAGGAGGCCGCCGCCGAACCGCAAAAATCGATCGAACATATCAAGAATGTGAAGTACGGCTCTGAGACCAACTTCAAGGACAAGACGAAGTTCCTGCTCAAGCCCGGAATTCGAGCCCTGTACGATATGGGAGGTGAGCCCTCTCCCGCTTATCTTTTGAAACGTGGCCAGGCTCAATCGGTCGGTGAACGTGTGTATCCGAGCGTCCCGGCTGTCCTCAATCGAGCCGGTCTCGAGCCCTATCGTCGCGTCAAGGTGCCGGGAAGGGATACCAGTGGAAATCGCCTGGGACTGGCCCGTTGGTTGACCCAGCCCAATCATCCACTGACGACGCGCGTGAAGGTCAACCGGATCTGGTCGCATCACTTCGGCCGCGCGCTGGTGACTTCGCCTGGGAATTTTGGCCGAATAGGATCGAAGCCGTCTCATCCCCAGCTTTTGGACTGGCTAGCCACCGAGTTCGTGGCTCGGGGCTGGAGCCAGAAGACGATGCACCGCCTGATCATGACATCCAGGGCCTACCGACAGAGTTCCCGGGTGAGTCCGCGTGCACGCGAGGCCGATCCCGAAAACCTGCTTCTGTCGCGAATGCCCCTACGACGTCTGGACGCCGAAGCTGTTCACGATTCCGTCCTTCGGGTCACGGGTCGCCTGGACACGACTCCCTTCGGAATCCCGGTCGCGGTGGAACAGAAGCCCAGTGGTGAGGTCGTCGCCGAGGCGACGAAGAAGGGCTGGAGGCGGGCTATCTATCTACTCAAGAGGCGCCGAATGCCGGTGTCCGCCCTGGAGGCCTTTGACTATCCGGTGATGATGCCAAATTGCGATGAGCGTCGCCGCTCCACCGTCGTCGTCCAGGCGCTCCAGCTGATGAACAGCGAGCTGATGCGGAACCACGCGAGCTATCTGGCTGGCCGCCTCATGGATCAGGCTTCGGGGGATCCTGAGAAGCAGGTTGAAGACCTCTACCTGCAGGTACTGACCCGCTATCCCAGAGCCGACGAGAAGCAGCGTGTCCTGGCGTCCCTGGAAACTCTTGCTGGAGAATGGAAGGCTCATCTGGAGCAGAAGAACGAGGCTGGTCCCAGAGGTCCAATGGCGCAGTGGTCGGCACTGAGTTCGGTGGCTTTGACCCTGCTCAACTCGGCGGAGTTCCTGTATATTGACTGAACGAGGTGTGAAATGACTTCCCGGGTCCTAGGTACAAGGCGTGACTTCTTCTCCCGAATTGGGGATGGTCTCCATGGAGCAGCCCTAGCCTACCTCTTACAGCAGGATCTTCTCGCCTCGACAAAGCCTGACCAGGCTGCTCCCCGATTTGACCTGAAGCCGCGTTCTCCCCACTTCGAGCCCAAGGCTCAGTCGGTGATTCACCTTTTCATGAACGGGGGTCCCAGCCAGGTGGACCTCTTCGACCCGAAGCCGACGCTGGATCGCATGGCGGGATCCGCTGCACCCAGGGACCTCCTGAACCAGATCGAGAACATGGATCAGGCGGGGACCCTCATGCCTTCGCCCTATAAGTTTTCCCGACATGGGAAGTGCGCCATGGAGCTCTCGGAGCTCCTCCCCCATACCGCCAAAGTCGTTGACGACATTACGCTGATTCGTTCCATGTACGGAGAGCATTTCAACCACGAGCCCTCCATCAATCTCTTTCACACCGGCCGCCTCATCTCGGGTCGTCCGACGCTGGGTGCCTGGGCGACCTACGCATTGGGTACCGAGAATCAAAACCTTCCAGGGTACGTGGTCCTTGACGACAAGAATCTTCCCGTCAATGGAATCCAGAACTGGCAGTCGGGTTGGCTGCCTCCGGTTTTTCAAGGCACTCGTTTCCGCGAAAAGCACCCGGCGGTGCTAAACCTGAGCCCCAAGCAAGAACTTCCCAATCCTCTGATCGAAGCAGAGCGCTCGCTGCTGCGAAGCCTGGACCAGACGCACCGCAGGGACCGTCCCTGGCAGCCGGATCTGGATGCCCGTATCTCCTCCTATGAACTGGCCGCTCGTATGCAGCTGGCTGCTAGTGATGCACTGGACCTGTCCAAGGAGAGCGAGGCCACCAAGGAGATGTATGGCCTCAATAACCAGGTCACCGCCTCCTATGGTAGACGCTGTCTGATGGCGCGTCGGCTGGTAGAGCGAGGCGTCCGCTTTGTTCAGATCTTCATCGAGTATCAGATCTGGGATAACCACAGCGACCTGAAAAAGAACCTGGAATACTGCTGCGGCAAGACGGACCAGCCTTCAGCCGCGCTGGTTCAGGACCTGAAACAGCGGGGGTTACTGGAGAACACGCTCGTGATCTGGGGAGGCGAGTTTGGCCGTATGCCCATCTCCCAGGTCCGGGCTGGCGCCGACGTAGGCCGAGACCATGGACCAGATGGCTTCAGCATGTGGATGGCCGGTGGGGGCATCAAGGCAGGTTACATCCACGGCGCTACCGACGACATCGGACACAAGGCCGCCCAGGACCGGGTCAGCGTACACGACTTTCACGCTACCTTCTTGAACCAGATGGGCCTGGACCACCGCAAGCTGGTTTACCATCGTCACGGCCTGGAGGAACGGCTCACCGATCAGTATCCGGCGAGGGTCGTAGAAGAAATTCTGGCCTGATTCCCAACCGTGTCAGCGTACTTTTCTGATTCGAACCGTCAGCGGGTCACGAGATCTGTAGCGCAACAGAGCCAAGAATTAGCACAGGCGATGCCAGGCGGAGAGTAGGAGTTCCTACATGAGGATCGGATTCGATTCGCACAGCTACGAATGGATCGAGGATTGGGCGCGTATTCCAGATGATGCTGCCCGTAGGGAGGGGTGGTCTCACCATGGACTGGTCTCCACGGCCGAGAATACCCTGATCGGTTTTCATCCGGGAAAGTCCTCTGTTTTGGTTTTCGATCAGCAAGGGGGTCTAGTCAGGAGCTGGTCCACAGATCTGACGGAAGGACACGGGTTGACTCTCTTTCATGAAGCGGGGGAGGAACGCCTTTGGATCGCGGACAGTGGAAGCAAGAAGCTCAAGTGTCATGGGTATGATTATCCACCGGGCAACGATCAGATCTCGGGGCGGGTCGTTAAGTTTTCCCTGGACGGTCAGGCCTTGTCTCAGCTGCAGAGGCCACTCCTGTCTATCTACGAGGGAACCCGGTTCTCGCCCACGGCGGTGGCGGTCAATGAGGAAGTCCATGGTGGCAACGGTGATGTCTGGGTGGCGGACGGCTATGGAGCCTATCTGGTTCACCGATTCGATCGGGAAGGTCACTACCTCTCTTCACTCAGCGGTGAGGAGGGTGCGGGCCGTTTCGATTGTCCACATGGGATCTTCATCGACCGCAGAAAAGCGGAGCCGGAGCTCTACGTCGCCGATCGCAGCAATGCTCGCTTTCAGGTCTACGACCTGGAGGGAGGGTTCAAACGGGTCTTCGGATCCGAATTCCTGACCACACCCAGCGCCATGGTCACGTACCAGGATGTCATGGTGGTTGCCGAGCTGCGTGCCCGGCTTACCCTGCTGGATATCGACGACCGGTTACTGGGTTACCTGGGTGACAACGAGGCCGTTTCCTATCTGGATGGCTGGCCCAACACCCTGGATGGGCAAGGCCAGATCGTTCCCAGTGATCGTCTCGAACCGGGGAAGTTCAACAGTCCTCACGGTCTCGTAGTGGACAACGAGGGGAACCTCTACGTCTCCGAATGGCTCATCGGTGGTCGCTATATCAAGCTAGCTCGTTGTCCGGTTTGACTCCATTCCAGAAAGAAACTTTGCCTGATTCTAGAAGGCATCGCTTACGCCTTCGGCGTAGGAGATGTCCCGGAGAATTCCTGGCGGCATCCCGATTCAGTTTGTAGATCAATCCTGCCCTCGTGAATGGCATTCGACGCCAGGTTCAGGAGCGATCGCCCAAAGTACGCCCTATCCATCACCAAATCAATCGGTTACGTCCTTATTCCCTTCAAAACTGGAAATGCAGTGTCGACTCTGAGACTACGCTGTTTCCAGGAGAAACGTCGGCATGTTGATGCCCTGATAGGACTGAAATTTCCCACGTACCTGACAGAAGTGAAGCTCGCAGTTGCGGGCGCCCCAGCTGTACATCATGTGGACCAGCTGGGACCGGTCGACGGGTAGGATCAGGATGGGAGATTTTCCCCGGTGCACGTCAAGCTCACTGAAGATGAGGGGCGCGGCCACTTCCTCGGTCTGCATGACTCCGGGCCCAAGCATGTTGAAGGCAGGGTGGGCAGCGGAAGCGAGGAACCCTTCGATCATTCCGGGAGAGCTTTCGTAGACCGAAACGTGCCAGAACCCGAGAGAGTTCTCGATGCAGAATCGGTAGTCTTCCTCCCGGGTGACGCCGCTTATCCGCAGCTCTAAGTCTGCCATGGCGGGGATGTCTTCCAAACTGGCCTGGCGCACCCGCTCCAGGCCAGGTGGCGGGTGCTTGAGACCGAGGTCAGGCACCCGCAGCGTCATGTCCTGGTAGGCCTGGTAGGGCACGAATCCGGACCGATTGTACAGTGAGAATGAGTCCAGATTGAGGGCGCTCTGGGTGAGCCGTAGCGCCTTGTACCCCTCCCGATCTGTGAAGTCACAGATGTACTTGAGCATTTCTCTACCCGCCCCATGACCAAAATAGTTGGGATGGACCGTCATGATGCCGAGGCCCACGTGAGAATGCCGCGGATGGTAGAAGCAGGAACCCACCAAGCGGGAGGTGCGGGTATTCTCGGCGACCACACATCGGCTCGTCCCGATGCCGTTGTAGACCTGATAAAATACCTCGGCTACCTGTGGAGAGCCCTGAAATGGCTGACCCATTCCCCGCAGGCCGTACCAAGCGTTGATCGAGGCGTAGATCAGTTCCGAGACCTCTGATTGATCATCCCTCACCATTTGGCGGAGGCGTAGCGAATCCATGATGACGGTCCCTTTCTGCTCTCCTTACCCCAGCCCTTGTCTTACCACAACCAGACCTCTTAGACCACGTCTTCTCCAGCCGGACCCTGTCGAGCTCTCTGGGGATTTCCCACGCTTTCTCTAGCTCTACCCGACGGTAGGCTATTTGCCGTCTACAACTACAGGCGCAGCCCTGAGGGGATTCACTGCGCTCTCAGCGAGGACGGGGGCAGGAGTTGGGATCTGGGTCAGGCGCGGGTGCTTTGGGATCAGGAAGGACGTCGGATCAGCGGGGCATTGGCCCGGTCGGGCCAGCCCAGGGCCTGGGAGGGAAGCTGTATGGCTGAGATGTTTACCCGGGACTTCGGAGTACCGGATCCCGTCCTTCTGGATGACGGCTCCATCCTGGTGACTTTCACGCCACCCAACTGGACCACGTCATCCACCAACGCTATGTGCAGCTTGTGGTTTGAGTGAATTCTACGTTTCGTTATTTCCTGCTATGATCGCTCCATGGCAGCGAACAGGGCGAGGGACGAGTCGTCCGGGATGACGCTGGTTCCTGAGGCGTCGGTCGAAGAGCCCCTCGAAGCCGACGGCGTTCCCGGGGACGCTTCTCTGTCGTCCCAGCCTGCGGGAGAGCCGGAGTCGGAAGAGCTCCAAACCCATGCCTCAGCCGATGGCGAGACTTCGTCACTTCTGCCAGATCGCTACGTCGCGCAGACCACCGAATCAGGTCAAGTGGTCCTCAGCTGCCGCGAAACTCCCAACATCATGGTGCAGGTTGAGCGGGGGCTGACCGTCTCGACCGCGAACCTTCGCAAGATGGATCCAGGAGCGATCTTCCTGGACGGTACCGCTCAAGGGCCGCCTTTTCTGGATACCGAAAAACACATCTACAATTTCGATCACCACGAGGGCTGTGTCCGGTCCTTCACTCTGTCAAGCTGCGAGCAGGCCTACATCATGGTTAGAAAAGGACTTCAGCTGCGCGAGCGCGACTGGAGAATTCACGCCAACGAGCCGGATCTGGACACGGTCCTGGCGATCTGGATCATCCTCAATCACCCCCGACTCAACGATGAAGCGGGTGAGATTCGCAGCAAGATCCTGCCTCTGATTCGACTCGAAGGAGTCATCGATGTCCACGGGCTGGAAATGCAGGAGCTGGCCTGTCTTGCTCCCGAGAAACAGGACGAAGCGAGCGCTCAGATAAGACAGTTGATGGAACAGGAGATAGCACTCAAGAAGGGTGGAGAGTGGGCCGAGATCAGCTTTGCCGAGTATACGGTAGAGCGGCTACGCCAGATCGACTCCATGGTTTACTCCCCCTTCCATTTCGATGCTTTCAAGATCATTGATGAGATCGCACGGGTGAAGATCACCGAAGCCCACATCGCCGTAATCTGTCACTCGCAAGCCGGAATCTACGAAGTGGAGAAGCAGCTGATGGAAGTCCATCAGGATCGCCTCGGAATCATCGTCCTCCAGAAGGACCAGGGCGAATACACGCTGCGCCAGGTAAACCTGTTTCTGCCCATGAATCTGCAGCGAGTCTATTCCCAGCTGAACCTGATCGATCCCGGGGCTAAGGGCGACGATCGATGGGGCGGTTCCGACGATATCGGTGGCTCTCCTCGAGGCGGGGGAACCCGTCTCATGGTACGCCAGATTGGAGACGCCCTGCTCCGCGCCTTTCATAGGCCAACGCCTGTAGAGGTCCTCTCAGCGGCGCTCATGGCCCTGTCAATGGTCTTCGTAGGTCTGCTCGCGAGTTGGGTAGCCACGCACTTTTGGGACAGCCGGATCGAGGCCTTCTCAACGAGCCTGATTGTGACCAGCGTCCTTCTACTCTTCGTTTTTGCACGCCAGTACCCGCGGCTCTATGGACTTCGTCTTCCCGTGAGTCGAGATTGGCTGCTGCTTCTTCCGGGCGCGCTTGTGGGCGGTGCGCTGGGCGGAACCTGGTTTCCGGCCGGTCGGATCGAGCGTCTGGGGGACAATACAGAGCTTGGTTTGGAGTTGCTGCTCTGGCCCTTGTTGCTTGCAGGGGCGGCCGAGGTTCTTTTCCGCTCGGTCGCACACGGAGTGCTGACCGACGAGCTACGCCCTCAGGGGCGAGGTGGACGATGGTTTCTCTCCTGGCCAGCCCTAGGCTCAGCCGCACTCTACTCTGCTGCGTCAATCACCGGGCTGGTGCCGCGTCTGGACGTCTTCTCGCACCTGTGGCAGCAGTGGTGGCAACCTCAGGGCATGGCTGTCGTCGGCCTCGAGTTGGCAGGAACCCTGCTCTTCGGGATCTGTTGTGCAATGGCACGCGAACGCTCGGAAAGCATTGTCGCCGCACTACTTTTTCACTGGCTCTGCAGTCTGCTTTTGTTGAGCTGGTTCTTGCTGTAGATCGTCGACTGGAAGGCGGCGCCCTGCTCTGACCGATCTAGACAAGGAGGATCGCTTATGTATCGTCGACACTACTCACTCATCTTGTCCTGCCTTGGGCTGTGTGCTGTTGTCTTTCTATCGGGTTGCCAACTGACCGTTCCGGCGGCCGATCCGACGCCTCCCAGCGTAGGGATGACGGTCTTCGGTCTGGGCGATCCAGTGCCGGTCAATTCCGACACAGGGCCGGTAACTCGGAGCGCGCCGGCAGGGGCCGAGGTCGTGCTCCTTGCTACGGGGACAGATACCGACGGCGGCGTCAAGGACATCCGGATCAACGGTGCGGCGACGGTCTCCTGTAGCGGTGGCGAGTTCGGCCAGGCGATCTCGGTGCACTATATTGCCAACAATCCTGAGGATCCGGAGATCGGTCCCGGTGACACGGCAAGCGATCGCCGTTTCACCAACCTCACCCTCCAAGTCGATGACTTCAAGAATTTCTGTACCGGTGATCTGACCTTCGATAGTGTGACTGCCGGCTTCGTAGCTACAGCTGAGAACTTTCATGGTGGCACCGCTTCGACTCCGGCATTCACCTTGAATCATCCTTGATCCTGACAAAGCAGCGTTGGGTCGTTCAGATTGAAAGTTCGCCTCATCTCAGACGGTCCCATACGCCGAAGGCGTTATTGCGCGTAGCCCAGGGTTGCAATGCGAAGCGAGCTACCCTGGGTCTAGGAAGTTCAAGAAAATGTCCTACCCCAACGGGGTTGTTGCCGCAATGTAACCTCCGACAAATAGGGAAGGTTTTGCAATAACACTTTCAGTGTAGAAAAGACAGGGGTCACTTGAACCCAGGGTAGCTCGCTTCGCTCCGCATCGCCAACCCTTATAGTTGGGAAGGTACTGAGATCGGGAAGATGGGAGCGGCAAGTAGCCGTAGCCGCCTTTCTTTCTTTTTTGCTACTTTTTTCTTTCTTTGTGGAAGGTGTGGATGGTGTGCAAAAGTGTGGAGTCGGGAGCTCGATAGTCGACTCCCAGGACGCTCGGGTCCGTCACGAATGCCAACCCTTATCGGGAGGACGATTAAGCCCAGACTTTCGGACGGACCCTGGGCCGGATTTGGACGAATACTCAGATGCTGTCCGCTCAGGAGGACTTCTATAAGGAATTCGCCGCCCCCGGTTTGCGTCCGACGAAACACCAGAGAAGGGGAGAGGAGCCATGAAGCCGATTGAGGAGCAGACCATTGGAGTGTGGGTGGGCCTGGACTGGGCCGACCAAGAGCATGCCTACGCGCTGCGGATGTCGGGCTCGAGCGAAATCGAGACCGGCGACGTCAAACAAACACCGGAGGCCCTGCAGAGCTGGATCAACGGGCTGAGAGAAAGGAGCGGAGGCGGCTGGGTCGCGATCGCCGTCGAACAGAGCCGGGGAGCGCTGCTGTATGCGCTGATGGATTACGATTTTGTGTTGATCTACCCGATCAACCCGAAGTCCTTGAGCCGCTACCGTGGAGCCTTCTATCCCAGTGGAGGCAAAGACGACCCGAGGGATGCGGATCTGGTGCTGGACTACCTGCTCAAGCATCGGGAACGGATTCGATTGTGGGAACCCGAATCGCCGGAGGTGCGCTCCCTGCGCCTGTTGTCCGAGCAACGGCGCAAGCTGGTCGATCTGCGCGCGGACTTGACCAATCAGTGGACCGCCAACTTGAAGAACTACTTTCCTCAGGCCCTGAAATGGGTCGGCCCGCTCAAAGGGAAGACGGCCTGTGATTTCCTGAACCGTTGGCCCAGCCTTGAGGCCTTGCAGCGGGTCAAGCCGACCACGATTCGCCGCTTTCTCAAGAGCCATCGGGTGGGGGGCAGCGAAAAGTTGCACTCCAAGCTGGAGGAGATCAAGCAGGCCCGGGCGCTGACCCACGATGCGGCCATTGTGACGGCGGCTAGCCTGATGACTCAGAGCTTGGCGGGACAGATCCTGCACTTGAATGAGTCCATCCAGCGGTTTGATGCCAAAATCGAGGAACTCTTCAACCACCACCCCGACCATTTCATTTTCAGCAGTCTGCCCGGCTCTGGAAAGGCTCTGGGACCGCGGCTCTTAACTCTCTTTGGGGAGGATCGGGATCGTTTCCAATGCGCCGCGGAGGTACAGACCGTCTCCGGCATCGCCCCCCTGCTGCGAAGCAGTGGCAAGACCCGCATCGTGTCTTACCGTTGGGCCTGTCCCAAGTTCGTCCGCCAGGGCGTTCACGAATTCGCCGCTCACTCCCGGCACTGGTGCCCCTGGGCGCAAGCGTTCTACCAGATGCAGCTCAGCCAAGGGAAAGATCATCACGTCGCGGTGCGCTCTTTGGCCTTCAAGTGGCTGCGCATAATCTACCGCTGCTGGAAGAACCGGGTCCCCTACGACGACGCCATTTATGTGGCTTCTTTGAAGGCGAACAACGCCCCTTTGCTGGCCTTCTTGTAGAGAGCAATCAAGCTGTGGAAAAAAATGCAACCGGCTGAAAAAAAACTTGAAAAAACACTTGACTTGAAACCTCAGATGTCTGGGCTACTCGCAATAACGCCTGCGGCGTATAGGAGTGCCCCCCCAAGCGTGTCACGGCATTCTCGCTCCCAAAGTTTCGTCTTGGGACGAAACCCTCGGCTTGGCCTCTGCCCATGGCAACCACCACCATCCTCCTGATTCTGCTCTCTGCCGCGATCCATGTGGGGTGGAATCTGCTGGTCAAGTCGAGTAGAGATCCACGCGCCTTTAGCGCCGTCAAAGGCCTGATCATCGCCGCCATCGGCGTTGCTGTTTTGCCTGCTGTACCGCTTGCCAGTCTTCCCAAAGAGCTTTGGTTCTACGCCATCTTGTCGGGCCTGATTCATGCGGTCTACATCCTGGCTCTTAGCAGTGCCTACCGGACTGGCGACCTATCGATTGTCTACCCGATAGCACGATCTTCTCCGGCCTTCGTCGCGATGGCGGCTTACCTGGCTCTGGGGGAAGGTATTTCCAGCAGGGGAGTCCTGGGGATCGGGCTGGTGGCCAGCTGTATTGTGCTGCTCCACTTGAGGCCGGCTGAGAGTGACTCCGAGGCCAGATCTCGGCACCTCGCCGGTGTTCGATGGGCCCTTTTGACGTTGGCATCTGTGGTTTCGTATTCACTGGTCGACAAGGCGGCCATGGTGGTCTTTGCCCAGGTGGATGCCGTGCAACCTGTGATGCGGGGGCCGGTCTATTTCCTGATCGAGAGCGTGATTTCCTGCTCACTCTACGCCATCTATATCTGGTGGCAGGCGGGGTCCAGCATCCGCGTCATGGCCAGAGAGCAGCTTCCGAAGGCTATTCTGGCCGCGATCGGAGCACTGGCCTCCTATAGTCTGATCCTCCATGTAATGCAGACCGAGAAGGTGAGCTACGTCGTCACGCTCAGACAGTCCAGCATGCTGATTGCGGTGCTGGTTGGGTGGCTCTGGCTCAGGGAGAGGCGCGGGGGCTTCAGGCTTATCGTTGCCGCCGTGATGTTATTGGGTCTGTTCCTGGTGGCGACGGCTGAGTAGGTTTCCCAGGCAACGTCATAGTCGCTGGGACAGGCTCCTAGGCGAGGATTTCCCGGATCACGTTGCCAGAGACGTCGGTCAGGCGAAAGTCTCGTCCCTTATGGCGGAAGGTCAGCCGGGTGTGATCGAGTCCCAGCAGATGGAGAATGGTGGCCTGGAGATCGTGTACATGAATCGGTTGTTCGACCACGTGGAAACCGAGTTCGTCGGTGCGGCCGATGGTCTGGCCGCGCCTGAGCCCACCCCCGGTCAGCCACATCGTGAAGGCCTGAGGATGATGGTCTCGGCCCATCTTCCTGCCCAGCGAAGGGTTGCTCTCGACCATGGGGGTGCGCCCGAACTCGCCTCCCCAGATGACCAGGGTCCGATCCAGAAGACCTCGCTGCTTCAGGTCTTTGACCAATGCTGCGGTCGCCCGATCCGTAATGCCGCACTGTTTCTGAAGTCCGCCATACACGTCGCTGTGGTGATCCCAGCCACTGTGATAGATATTCACAAAGCGGACACCCCGCTCGATCAGCCGGCGTGCCATCAAGCAGTTGGTGGCGAATGAGGCTTCCCCCGGTTCGACGCCGTACATCTCTAGCGTTCCCCGGTCTTCTCCTGAAAGATCCAGTAGGTCCGGAGCGCTGCTCTGCATCTGATAGGCCATTTCGTAGGCACTGATGCGGGTTGAAATCTCGGGATCGCCAACCGTGTCAGCGTGGTATTGATTGAGCTCCCGGAGCAGATCCAACGAGTCCCGCTGTAACCGATCATCGAACCCGGCCGGGTTGCTGAGGTTGAGAATGGGTTCTCCCTGAGAGCGGAAGGGGACGCCCTGATAGACGGTGGGGAGGAAGCCGCATCCCCAATTCGCCTGACCTCCACTGGTACCCGATCCTGAACTCAGAACGACAAAGCCCGGTAGGTCCTCCGACTCACTCCCCAGACCGTAAGTCACCCAGGAACCCATGCTGGGTCGGCCCAACCGCGGCGAACCGCTATTCATGAAAATCTGGGCCGGAGCGTGGTTGAAGACTTCCGTCGTCATCGACTTGATGAGGACGATGTCATCGACGATCTCTCTGATATGGGGAATGATCTCCGAAAGTTCGGTGCCGGATTGGCCCCATCGATCGAAGGAAAAGCGTGAAGCCATCAGATTGGCATCTCGCTCGATGAACGCGTAGCGTTGGTCTTTGACGACCTCGGCAGGGACCGGCTTTCCGTCATACCTGCGGAGCATGGGTTTGTAGTCAAACAGATCGAGCTGACTGGGAGCGCCTGCCATGAAGAGGAAGATGACGCGGTCCACCTGGGGCGGATAGTGTGGCTGCCGGAGGCGAAGAGAGCTCGCCTTCTCCGAGAGCGCGGAAAAAACATTGGGCCCGGCAAAAAGCGAGGCCAGAGCAATTTTGCCTAGGCCCACTCCGCAGTCTTGGAAAAAATGCCTTCTGGTTGTTTCTCTCAGCCACCGTTCGTTCACAGCAATCTCCCTGAACGGCTAGTCTTTGGAAATCGTCCGGTCTAGATTGAGGAGAACCCGTGCAACTGTGGTCCAGGCCAGCAGTTGGTCGCGGTCGACTTCAGGGGGCAGGGGAGTCGCCATCGAGATGAGCTTCTCAGGGTCGACCTCAGCCGCTCGGATTCTTGCCATCTGCTTATCGTAATACAACTCAACCGCCTGCGCCTCGGCCGGGTCGGGACGTCGGGAGACGCAACGTCGAAAAGCGTAACGGATCCGATCGAGGGTCGAGCCAGGAGCTTCCTGCAGAATCCCAAGCGCAAAGGCTTGTGCTGCTTCTACGAAAACCGGATCGTTTAACAACGTCAGCGCCTGCAGCGGCGTATTGGAACGATTTCTACGCACACAGGTGGTGTCGGCCGAAGGGGCGTCAAATGTGGTGAACGACGGATAAGGTGTGGTTCTTTTCCAGAAGGTGTAGAGTCCCCGGCGGTAGCGCTCCTGGTCCTCGCTGACTTGCCAGTCCACGGTGCCAAAAGCGAGCTTGGTGAAATCCTGAGGTTGTGGCGGGAAGACGCTTGGACCTCCCAGCTTTCGATTCAAGAGGCCGCTGACGGTCAAGGCGATGTCTCGAATCGTCTCCGCGTCTACGCGAAAGCGAGGACCCCTGGCGTAGAGCGAGTTGTCCGGGTCTCGATCCAGCAACTCTGGGGGAACCCTTGAGGTCTGACGGTAGCTGGCCGACATCACGATCAGTTTGTGCATGGACTTCAGATCCCAGCCACGGTCCATGAATTCAACCGCCAACCAATCCAGCAGCTTGGGATGTGTGGGTGGGTCGCTGCGCATTCCGAAGTCATCTGGACTGGATACGATTCCACGACCGAAGTAGCGGGACCAGAGGCGATTCATCGTTACCCGAGACATCAGGGGGTTGTCCCTGCTTACCAGCCAACGGGCGAACGACAAGCGGTTTCGTGGCTGACCCTCGGGCCAGGGATGTAGTATCCGAGGCACCGCAGGGGATACCTTCTCGGTCGGGCTCAAGAAGTCCCCGCGATGATGAATGTGGGTAACCCGAGGAACTTTGCGCTCCTCCATCACCAGGCTGTTCGGGTGACGGGGCAGGGAAGCATTCAGTTCTTCAATCTCGAGATTCTGTGTTTCCAGATCCGGGGCCTGGGACAGGAAAAACCGCTTGAGCAGCTCTTCTTCGTCGCCATCAAACGTGGCCCTGGATTTGAGCAAGAGGTCCTCGAGCTGCGCCGTCAGGCCTGAGGCATGGATGCGAGGGCTATCTGCGGTCAGTGAGACTCTAAACCGTCCTATGGTGTGGGTGTGGATATGGTTTTGAACCAGTGTGACCTTGAGCCTTTCACCCTCGGCCAGCCGAATCCGATGCTGGAACTCGAAAACAGCGCTCTGCGGATCCCCTTTGTTCAACTGGATCGACCAGCCCGTTTCGCGATCTCCGTCGGTGGCCAGGCCCGGATGGAGGTGCTGGTGGAAGGAATCTGCGCTCGCCCTGACTATGGGATGGGGTTCTGAGGGCCTTGTGCCGGTCGAAGAAATCGACTGCACTACGATCTCGCTAAGCATGAAGTTGCCCTCTTCCAGGACCGTTCCTCTTCCGGGCCCCCCTCCCGGCAGGCTGGGATGCTTGAGGAACTCGAGGCGCAGTCCAGAGATTGAATCAAGCTTCGGATGGAGCTCAAAGGAATAGGTATCCCGGTCCGGTCGGTCGCCGCCGGCGAGAACGGAATCGTCCTCCAGCAATGACAGCGTGGCGTGGTTCTCTGATGCCAGCTGCTGCGGCCGCTGGACAGTCCAACGACGGCTGACATGCCTCTTGCCTTCCTTCCAGGACTGATACTTCGCCTCTAGATGTTTTCGCCGCTGGAGTGGTTCAGGAATCTCAGGCTGATAATGGGTTCTCTCCTCGATCCCCGTCGAAATACGGAATCGGCCGATGTTCTTTCCCACGCCCGACAACTGCTTGAGGGTCAGCAGCAGGGACTTCCGAGGAGCGCTCTGAATCGACCCATCTAGCTTGAACACGGCGTGGTGGTCCCCGTAGGTCTTGAAGATGCCCCATCCCGTTTCAGGATCACCGTCCAGCGCCTTCCCGATTTCGAAATCCTTCTTGGAGAGAGTAGCTCTGGGATCGAGCAGGAGCAAACTGCGTTCGGCTCCATCCCCGCGATCCCTCATTACGAGATTCAGCTCGGAAAGAACCACCTCTCCATCCTGATGTCGTCCCGGTCCCTGCCCAGGGAGATCAGGATCCCGTAGGAGCTCGATTCGGAGGCGATCGAACACTTGGGTCTCCGGCTGGAACGTGACTTGGTAGGTATCACTTTCGGCATTGGGTCCGGTCACGGTGATCGATCCGTCGTCTCCTTGGGAAAAGGACGCGCCTTCGGCAGACAAGAGTCCTTCCGGTCTGACGACTGACCATACCGTCTTTGTACCGTGCGGGGGAAACTTCGAAGCCAATTCCGATTCAAGCTTCAGGATCTTGTTCGCAATGACGTCCTGCTTTGCCGTTATGTCCGGATCAGGGATCTCAAACTCTGGCTCGTCCGCGTTGTTGAGGAAGGAGAAGAACTGATAGTACTCCTGCTGCGACAGGGGATCGTATTTATGGTCATGGCACTGCGCGCAGCTGAGGGTCAGGCCCAGGAAAACGGTGGCAGTGGTGTTGACCCGATCGACGATCGAAGCGAAGCGGAACTCCTCGACGTCGACACCACCCTCCTCATTGAGCATGGTGTTCCGATGGAAGCCAGTCGCGATGATCTGCTCCCGAGTGGCTTGTGGGAGCATATCGCCCGCCAGCTGCTCCACTGTGAACTGGTCAAAGGGCAGATTACGGTTGAGGGCATTGATGACCCAATCCCGATAGGGCCAAATGGACCGGGCTCGATCCTTTTCATATCCATTGGTGTCTGCGTAGCGGGCGGCATCCAGCCAGGGCCTGGCCCAGCGCTCACCATAGTGGGGAGAGGACAGAAGTCGGTCTACCAACTTCTCGTAGGCTCCCGGGTCACGGTCTTGGAGAAAGGCGTCCAATTCCTGTAAGGTGGGAGGAAGTCCGATCAAGTCCAGATAGAGGCGCCGGGCAAGGACCTCCCTGGGAGCTTCCGCTGAAGGAGTGAGACCCTCGGTAACAAGACGCGAGAGAACGAAGGTGTCAATCGGATTGCGAATCCATGCCTGATCCCCGAGCTTGGGCAGGCTGGGTCGCACTGGTTTTGTAAAGGCCCAATGCTGCAAAGATCGGGCCTCCTCGGGCCATTCAGCCCCCTCATCGATCCAGCGACGGATCAGATCGATATCCCCATCCTCAAGTGGGCTGGGGGAGGGAGGCATACGCTTGAAGTTGTCCGACGCCGTGGCGGACAACACCTGAAACAACAAGCTCTCGCTGCTCTTTCCCGGTACGATCAGGGTTCTACCCGAGTCTCCGCCGCGCAGGACATGCTGTCTCGAGTCCAGACGGAGACCATTGGTCTGGAGCTGAGCTCCGTGACAGTGATAGCAGTTCTTTTTCAGAATCGGCGTGACGTCACCCAGGTAGTCCACACGGGAGCCAACCGATGCTTCGGGCTCCCCGATCGGGGCCGCCGACAGAGTGTTCAGGAGTCCCGCCTGGATCAGGAGGAGTAGGCACCTACTGACATAGACCGTCCGTATGCTGATCCTGCTCGACATCAGAACAGGACGGCTCCGCCACAGACGTTGATGGACTGACCGTTCACGCCACGCGCATCGTCTTGCGCAAGATAGACTGCCAGGGTGGCCACTTCCTCGGGTTCGAGCCGTCGTCCGAGCGGCGTCGACGTTTCTTCGAGTTTCTCGAAGCTTACCCCAAGCCGGACTGCGTCATATTGCAGGCGCTGGTCGTTCATCTCCGAGCGCGTGACTCCGGGACAGATGGCATTGGCTGTGACGCCCTCGGACGCCACCTCGGTGGCGGTCGACTTGGTCAGACCGATCAGGGCATGTTTGCTGGCTGAGTAGGCGGCGCTGTGGAAACCGGCCACTTTGCCCGCAATAGAGGCTACGTTGAGAATCCTTCCCCAACGCTGCTCGATCATCGCCGGAAGAACCAATTTGGTGAGGAGATAGGGTGCCGTCAGATTGACCCGAAGAGTCAAGTTCCAGAAGTCGTCACTGAAGTCCACCAGGGGCTTGGGATTTTGGCTGCTGCCAATACCGGCATTGTTGACAAGGATCTCAATCGGACCCCAACCCTTCGTGACCTGCTCGACAATGCGAGCCGGAGCCGATTGGTCGGATAGGTCATCCGCGACGAGCAGGCTCTCTCCGCCCATGCTCTGGATCTCCTGGGCCAGACTGCTCAGTTGGTCCTGACTGCGGGCCGTGATGGCCACACGAGCGCCCTGCTGGGCAAATGCCAAGGCGATTGCCCTTCCGATCCCCCGACCTGCCCCCGTAACCAAAGCGATACGGTTCTTCATTGAATGAATATCATTTCTCTCACTTCAAGATTCTCGAAGGTTCTAAGGTACTACAACCTTGCTCCTTCCGTCACAGTTTCCGCTTGGAGAACCTCCAAATCCCAGCACAATGACGCTTCAGAATCCTACCGTGGCACGGGACTCCCCGGGGGCGGTGTTTAGGACGTGGCGGTGGCCTCCAGGCCGCCGTGCTTCGAGCCAGAGGTTCGAAAGTGGAAGACTTCGGCCTGGAGACCGAAGCCACGTCTGCTGACCGCAGGAAATGAAGGGTCGGCCTAGAACCATGTGCCGGAGTGTGTCAGCGTATCTTGCGATGGGAATTGAATTGTGATTGGGGTAGGGAAGAGGTAGATTTGGCGATTTGGGAGTCTTTGTCATGAAAGAAACGCGGCGTGAGTGGCTCAAGAGCGGTGCCGGATCGGCCCTGGCCCTGTCTACCTTGTCGGTCGCTGGCTGCGGATCCGAGGAAAGTCAGCTGTCTCAAGAATCTGGCCCTCAGATGATTCCTCTGGACTACGGGCGCTCCTTTATCTGTCACGAAGCGCCGGAGAACTCCGTGCGCTTCTGGATCGAGAGCCGCACCCGGGTTCTTGATGAGAAAACCGGTAGCTCTACCGACTACTACCAGTGCGGTTCCTGCAAGAGCGAAGATACCTTTGCTGAAAAGAACCTCCTCGTAGAAGACAACTACGATTTTCTCCCCATCTTCGGCGACGGCCAGGTATTGATCTTCCGTCGTCATGCCTTCGTAGATCAGCGCTACCGCACCATTACTTCCTCGGAAGACATTCTTTGGGGACCTCCGAGGTTGGTGCTCAAGCAGGCTGATCGATTGAAGGAACTGGTCGGCTACGATCAGGTTCACCAGGCTACCGCGGCAGCCACGCCCATAGTGACCCAGACGGAGCTCTGGAACGCGGAGCAGGGACTGCGAGCGATTATCGAGTGTCCGACGAAGACCTTGAACATCAGCCAGACGAAAAGGGTGTACCAGGTCGACACGGGACCGGTCGCCTATCCCGATCTTTCCCGGCGGCACGACCCTGAGATCGGTACCTTGAGTCTGGCCTTTGTCGTTTTCAATGCGCCTGATTTCGCTGATTTTGTGGTGGAGCAGCCGGCGCCCCTCAAGGAAGATCCCGAGAACTGTCAGGTCTTCCATTACTCGCAGCCCTTCAGTAGGACTGCCAAGAACCGACTTTTTACACTCTTGGTATGACTCCTGAGCAGGACACTCAAGGGAGAGCTAAATGACTCAACGACTCTTGCCCAAGGCGCTGGTGGCGGTGGTATTTTTCATGGCCGCCCTTCCGCAGACGTTCGCAGCCGACGTCCGTGCGGTAGGGAGCAAGCTACAGCTTTTCCTGGATGATTGGCTCATCCAGTCGATGGAAAACGTCCGGCCGGTCCTCCATAGTCCCGAGCGGCGTGAGGCGGCAATTCGAAAGGACCGGCCCTGGGAAGACATCTTCGTCTACAACCCGGTCGTTATCAAAGACGGCCACCGCTATCGAATGTGGTATCGCTCCAAATACGTGGAACGGCCTTTTTACACCGCCTACGCCGAGAGCCTGGACGGCATCCACTGGGTCAAGCCCAATCTGGGGTTGATCGAGTTCGAGGGTTCCAAGGACAACAATATCGTCTGGCCGATTCCTGGAGCTGACGGCAGATCCTTCTCGGTTTTCAAGGACGAGAACCCAGCGGCCGACCCAGACTCCCGCTACAAGGCCATTACCAACCTCTACGAGAAAACGGCTTCGGGTGTGCGTCAGGGAGTTATTTTTGGACTGGCTTCTCCGGATGGTCTGCGCTGGAGCCACCTTCAAAAGGAACCGATGTTGAGGGCAGTACCGGAGGACTCGCAGTACGACTCCCACAATATCGCTCTCTGGGACGCGGCGCGGAAGCACTACACGATCTATGCCCGTGGCTGGTTCCGCCGGGGTGTCCCTCCACCGGGGTCCAAGCGCGTCGACCGGGAGGTGGACGAAATCACCATGAAGTTACCCTCGGGAGAGGAGCGCAAGTTCACTCATATCCGCGACATTCGACGCTACACCTCGACTGACTATCGAAACTGGTCCCCCCAGGAATACATCGGCTTTGGACCGGAGCCACTCGAGCACTTGTACAAGAACTCCGCGACGCCCTATTTCCGGGATCCCAGCACGATCCTCATGTTTCCGAAGCGCTTCCTCCCCACTCGGAAATTCGATCCCGACTGGAAGGACATCGGCCTCTCCGACATTGTCTTCTTGTTCAGCCGAGACGGTCTGAACTTCGATCGGCGATTCATGGAGGCCTTCATGCGTCCAGGAAGGCACCTCGAGGCCTGGCATGAGAGGTCCATTCAGGTAGGTAGCGGCCTGGTTCCCACAGGCGATAAGGAAATGTCTCTCTATTTCATCGAGCACGCCAAGACTGCCAAGCTGGTAATCCGGCGGGGAGTCTTGAGACTGGACGGGTTCGTTTCCCTTAACGCTCCTTATCAAGGCGGCAGCATGCTAACCCGTGCCCTCGAGTTTTCCGGCAGCCGGCTCCTGCTCAACTACGCGACCTCAGCGGCGGGAAGCATCCGGGTCGAGATCCAGGATGGGAGCGGGAAGGCGTTATCCGGCTACGGTCTTGAGGACTGCGTTGTCATCTACGGAGACCAAGTCGAGCGAATCGTGACTTGGAAGGGAGGTTCTGATCTGAAGCAGCTCTCGGGACGGCCGCTACGACTCAAGTTCGAGTTGAAGGATGCTGATCTCTACTCGCTTCGGTTTCAATAGCCAGGAGTCCAGACTCTACCGTCTTTCCAGGCAGCAGTACTAAAAAAAGCTTCCCGCCGGGTCTCATTCTGCTCGGCCCATCCGTCATTACGGATGAGAGCAATGAAGTTCTCAACATCAAACTAGTACCCTGTCAACCTTGAGATTGTAGGTTATGGGCGAGTCATGGTGGTCGAGGTCAAGGCACGCGACCGTAGGCATAGCTTGGTCTACGTCCAGGGCGCGCAACGCAGAGATCGGCCGCCAGGGCCGTTCAGAACCTACAATTTCAAGGTTGACAGGGTACTATCAGGAGGAATGATATGACGGACTTTCTACTTCTCTATCAAGGTGGTGACCCTGAGTGGATGGAAAAGGCTGGACCCGAAGAGATCCAGGCGCATATGCAAGAGTGGCACGTCTGGTTCAAAGAGCTGGAGGCTTCAGGTAACCTGCGCAACCCTGGGGCCGCACTTGCACCAGGGGGTGCGGTGCTTTCCCAGACGGGAAATGGAATCGAAACGGACACTACCATGTCCGAGGTAAAGGAGCTTGTCGGGGGCTACTCGGTAATTCAGGCAGCGACCCTTGAGGAAGCGACCGTTATTGCCAAGGGAGGGCCCTTCTTGCGGCACAATCCCAGCGGCAATATTCTTGTCCGGCCCGTGCTCGCCATGGATGGCTAGTTAGTGCCCGTCCGGAAACCGGGGTTCCCAGAACTGTAATCTGTTGAATCGGAACCACTTTTTATACCTGAGACTGCTGACAGACCGACTCGACCCAGCTCGATCCAGAGCGAGGACGCACGGGCCAAAAAACACCGGTTCGGCGCAGACCTCTCCCTGAGTCGGAGCCACAAGGCAGTACGGTCAGCCACAAAAGACTACAACAGGAGTCGGGCCAGGACGACCAGGTTATAGGTCAGGACGCTGGCATGGACGTAGCTTTGAAAGTGAGGCCAGCCTTTCCAGGTACAGCGGTGGAGACCAAAGGTGTGCTTGAGGGTCCCAATGCACCCCTCGATCCCGGCCCGGAAGCGTTTGAGCTGTTTGTAGACCCAACTGGAACGCACCATGCTCTCGACCGTCAACCCACACTTTTTGGAAAAGGCCACGTCCTGCACCCCCTGTTCTTTGGCCCAGCTCAGGTTGGCCGCCGAGGCAAAACCGCCATCCCAGGCGCTCTGGCGCGGGACCTTCCCGTACAGCTGTCGATGACGCTCTAAGAAGGGTTGCACATAGTTGCTATCGGCTGGATTCCCGCGTTCCACCACACAATCCAGGATCAGCGACGAGGCCCCCGTGCTGACAAACACTTTGTGGCCGAAAACCGTTTCCCGAGGGCTCTTCTTGATAATATCGGTGTGCTCTTCGAAGAGGGAACAGATCTTCTCCTGGGCCGCGACGGCCTCGCCCGAAAGGACCCGTCGTTGAGTCTGCTCGATGACTTGGTGCAACAGCTCCAGATAGTGGGCCAGTTGCGCCGCCCCGGCCAGACTGAGGGGATCGCTCCACTGCGCCGACGCGGCCAGCGCCTGCTCGGCATAGTGGGCCGTCTTGGACGCCACCTTGATCAGATCGCGGTAACTCTCCAGGCGCTTCTTGCCGCGGCGGTTGCGGATGTTCAGGACGCGCCGCTTGGCCCGTCGCGTGTGATCGACGAAGCCGATCCCTTCCCAGTCCCGCAGCCGCCCCAGCCACCGGGTGACGACTCGAATGCCGTCGTACAACAGCTCACTGTCGAGCGGATAGTGGACGTTGGTCTGGACCGCCGTGGCATCGACCCGAATCCGTTGGCCTTTTTCCAGACCCCGAGCCTGCGCCCAGCGCACCAAGTGGTCGTTGATCGCCTTCCATGTCCCCGGCTCAATCTTCCCCAGGTTCTCCGCCAGGGTGGCTTTGCTGATCGACGCCCCATAGGGCAAGCGACAGAACCTCTGACAGCTTTGCGAATCCACCAGATGAAACTCCAGCTTGCGATAGCTGAACTGATGCAGCTGTTTGATGACGGCACAACGCAGCACCTGCTCGGCCGTCAAACCGGGGGCGCCGACACTGGAATCGACCCTGTCAGAGAGATCTTGTACTATCAGCTCCAGCGTCTGGGGATTGTCGTCCAGGATGCGCGAGATCACCTTCAATTCATGGGCCAGTTGGTGATCGGGCCATGGTGGGGAAAGAGGGCGTTGTTTTTCACGCTTTTGACGCATCTTCGAACTCCTGAAATCGTCCTAAGTCGTTTCAGTCTAATTGTTTACACCAGATAGTCTAGCAAACGACCCTGACAATTTCGGAGCTTGAAAAAGCCCTCTTTCCCCTTCCTTATCAATTACTTACGGATTTCCGGACGGGCACTAGTTAGCCCCGAGAAGATCTGACCCAGCCTCGGAAGACAACAATGGGTTCATCCGGTAAATGGGGAGGTGCCGCCAGTCAAAGGCAGGCCGCGGAAACTGCCGCACTATGCAAACCGTGGAAAAACAAGTAGTTCTGGAGGAGAACTGGCAAGTGCTCGCAGTTGTTTTTCCACCGTTCGCACAGCGCTGGGAAAACTCCGTATCACGGGCTTGCTGGCCCAGTTCGATATCGCTCGGAGTTTTCCACAGTTCCCACGGCCCCTGCTACTGCAGCCGACTATATTGACAAGCGAACGGGGAACCAGATTTGGGATCCGGAAAGCGCCGAACCACGTTCCACCTCCCCATTTACCGGATGACCCCAACAATGATGGGGGACCGACCCCTCTGCTTCGTGCTGTCGGGGTTGACCTCTTTTGGTATGGTTGTCGCAATCTCGAAAAACTCGCACTTTCTATCGACCCGGCAAAAAAACTTGAGTGAAGTTTCCGTTTAGTCCCGCCCCCGCTGCGCTGCCCCATTCGAGAAAGAAACGGGTTGTCTCTAGCCACACGCATCGATAGCAGCGTGTCCGTTGTAGGACGGGCACTCCTGCCCGTCGATGACAGCGACGGGCAAGAGTGCCCATCCTACGAAGATCACAGCTGTGTCAACTGAAGGCTCTTGAATAATCTTCTCGTCAATGAAGTTTCAGCCAAGACAACGGAAGGACGGACGGCTCGGATATTGAGCCATCCGTCGCTTGTTGTTGGTGAGCAGGTGTTCCACTGTCTGGCGGGAAAGAAGTCGTTTCTTTACTCCACGACGATCTGAACAATTCGCTCCAGCGCCGCCTCGGCCTGCCGTTGACCGTGGACGAAAGGATCCACGCCTTCGGTTTCTGTACTAGACGACAAGCCCGACTCTTTGGGAAAGCGCGGCGGAATCACGACGAACACCGACTGGGCCAGGAAGAAACTCCAGAGGGCGATCGGCATGCTTCCTGTCTGGTTGAACAGATAACCTGCGAATGCCAGTCCCGCCACGGATGTAACGCCGTCCATGGCGGTGGCGATCAGACTGCGCTGAAAAAGCAGGGATCGGTTCACGCTGAGCAGGATGGCCAGAGCCCCAACCACGGCCGTGGTGGAGATGGGCAGGAACGCGAGGCCCAGGCCTACCACCAGATTGGACGCGCCTAGGCTGAGGGCCCCGACGCGGGTCTTGGCGGTCTTTAGCAAATAGACGCAGTAGGCCAAGTATCCACCCAGGACAACCAGCCGGAAGGCGATTGCGGCTGGCAGTGCCAGGCTCAGTCCCCACCACGCGGGCGCGGCAAAGACCGCAACCACGAAGGCGAAGGCGATCCCGGCAAGCATCGTGGGGCGCTTCATGAGGCACCTCCTTCGGCCAAGCTCTCGCGAAGGCGGATCCATTCCAGCTCGACTTCTTCTTCGCTTACCTTCATGCCGCCCACACCCGTGAAACCTCGGCCGGCCTCGGCCACAGAGAGAAGCGATTCGGCAACGGAGAAGGGGGAATCCTCCTCGGCTGTGGACACGAACATCTTGGCTTTTTCCACAATGGACTCCAACTGGCCCTGCTGAAGCTCGATTTCCTGGGTCTGCTGTTCGATGGCCTTCTCCAGGTTGACGATCCGCTGCTCGACGGCCGCCGCGTGCTTTTCGTGAGCCAGTTTACGACCTACGATCTTACGCGCCAGCTCCTCATTGCCTTCCTTCAGGCACAGCTTCAGATCTTTCTGGACCTTGGCGAGCTGTTCCTTCACGTAGGATCGAGTCCCGTCGAGCGCATTCAGGGTTTTTTGATCCCGGGCGAGCCGAGCTCGCTTCAGGTCGAGGGCCTCCTGCATTTCCCGGATGGCCTGCTTCAGGATCGCCTCAGGCTCCTCAATGATGTCGAGGACGGCATGGACGTCAGCCCGAAAAAGACGTGTAATACGGTTTGCGATAGCCATGGTACTTCTCCTCAGTTGCTGTTTTTGTCAACTTGTCTTTGCAGCTGTTGACTCGCAGCCAACATCGATTTGGCGGCCCGGTTCTGCTTGATCTGCTGATCAGGACCGTCAAAGACCTCGTCCACTCGCGCTTCCAACTCGTCCAACTCCTTGCCTGCATCCTTTTTCAGACCGGGGACTTTCGCATCCGCATCTTCCAGGCGCCTTCGATAGGACTGCACCACTTCCTCGGCTTTGACTCTGTCTCCACTGCGAACGAAATCAGCCACGTCCTTCATGACCGAGCCCAGATTGTTCTTGATCCAGGCGTCCTGGTAGAGCTCCTTGTTGATAAAGGCAACCGCTTCTTCCTCTCGCTCAGGGACCACACAAGCCATGGTCAATCCCGACGACTCGACCTCTTGCCGGTGGGAACGACCGTCGACCCGATAACTCAGATCGATGTTGCAAAAGCTGTATTCGGCGGCCACGTGATTGGGTATTCTGAGGGTGGCTATGAAGCTTTTCACACGATCCTGGAAAAGCTGGCCCGTCCGGATGACGGTCGTTTTCCCCTCCCGGACAAAGGGATACCCGGCGGCATCGATGAGTTCCACGCCATTGGGGAGGTCGATACGCATCTCGGAGGCATCGGCGTAGAGTTCTCGTGAATCGGACAATTCCCTGGCAAGGATGGTCCCTAAAGACTCCAGATGTTCCAGATAACTGAAGCTGCCCATGCCCTGATCGGCAAGCGAAGCCATCAGCGTCTCATTGAACCCGAGTCCCATGCCGATGCTGGAGACAACTCCACCCTGATTGGCAATCCGTCTCACGAGGCCACCCAGTTGCAACGGTTCGACGATGCCGGCGTTGGCATGGCCATCGGAAAGAAGAAGGACGCGTGCCCGTCGTTTGGAGGCCATGAGCCTCGAGGCAAGTTCCTCGGCGCGCAGGAGTCCTTCACCCATGTTCGTAGAGGCCCCAGGTCTCAAGCTGTTGACGATGGTTCGAAAGCGCTGGATGTTCTCTGCGTTGGCCGTGACCAGTCGAGACTGGACCTGGGCGGTGCTGTCGAAGGTAACGAGCGCAATGCGGTCATCCGCTGCGAGACGGTCCAACAGCTGATGGGCGGCCTGGGTGGCGTAGTGCCACTTGTTGTCTTCTGCCATGGAGCCGCTGCGGTCCAGGACCACGATCAAGTCGGTGGGCAGCTTTGCGCTATCCCGATGGTCGATCCTCGGCGTCGTCACGGACAGGTTCAGATAAACCATCCCATCGGTCCCCTGAACAATCATGGGGTTGGAGAGGGAGGCCTGAAACTTGACGCCGGTCTGGGGGTGCACCGAGACCTGGCCTCCGGATCCATTCACGTGGCCGTAACCTGTGAAGGCCCCTCCTTGAACTTGCAGCCAGATGACGGTCGTCAGCATACCCAGCAATAGGATCAGTAGCCCGCCTCTCCTGGATCTTCCGAATGTTCTGAATCTTGCGAATAGGTTCATTGTTATTCTCCTTTCCAAACGTTGTTGTGGCAGCGGCAACAACGCCGCCGCTCTGATATCCAGGTTACGTCCGAGACCACCCTGTTCCCAGACAGCTTTCGGTAAAAAGAGGAGAGCCGGTTTTTACAATTCGTTTACAACGCCTTTGGCGAAAGGGAATTACAATGGAAGGCATGAAGCCGGCGAAACCCAGGCTGTTGATCATCGAAGATGACGAGGCGATCCTCGAGGGATTGGCCGATGTCTTCGTCTACAACGGGTACGAGGTGGAGACTGCCACGGAGGGCAAGTCAGGACTGGAGATGGCCCTGGCCGGCGGTTATCACCTGGTTCTTCTGGATATCATGATGCCCGGCCTGGACGGGTTCAGCGTTTGCGACAAGATTCGCGAGGTAGATCGACACCTGCCTATCATCATGCTGACCGCCAAGACCTCCGAAGAGGATATTGTGAAAGGCCTCAAGCTGGGTGCCGACGATTACGTCCCCAAGCCCTTCTCCGTAGCCCAGCTGCTGGCTCGTGTGGAGGCCGTGCTGCGGCGCTCGGGGAAGCTCCACAGAGATATGAACGCGCTCAACCTGGGTGATCTGGTGGTCCACCCGCAGCAGCTGATGGGGACCCGGGATGGGGAGGAAATCCCCTTTACCCAGCGCGAGCTGGAAATCCTGGTCTACCTGAACCAGCATACCGTTCGGCCGGTCTCTCGGCAGGAGTTGTTGAGGGAAGTGTGGGGTTACGCGAATGTCGATTTCCTGGAAACCCGAACCGTCGACATTCATATCGCCAAGCTGCGGCGCAAGATCGAGAGAGATTCGAGTCAGCCGGAGCTCCTGGTGACGGTTCGTGGTGAGGGCTATCAATTGAAGCTGATACCGTGAGAAAGCTGCGTCTCTATTTCGGTCTTTTCTTCGTCCTGCTGACGATTCCCATTGTCGTTCTCTTGAGCCATACCTATTCCAATCTGGAAGAGGAATCGTTTTTCTTCTATCGCAGGAGCGCCGAGGGTGTGGTGTCGGCGGTTCACCAGCAACTGGCGGTGAGCCTGGCAGGCGAGGAACAGCGCCCCTATACCCACTACCGCTACATTCACGTGGCCGATCAGCCGGTCCCGCAGCAGGAAGGGTTAAACCTGTCACCCCTGGCCAGTTTTCCTGTTCAATCAGAAACCCCAGGGATCTTGGGATACTGGCAGATTGATCCGAACGGAAGTTTTAACACTCCCTTGTTGCCCGACGAAACTACGGGGGAGGGCGTGTCAGTTTCGGATCGGGAAGCGCGCGAGCGGCTCAGGGACCAACTAGCCTCTCTTCTGGAGGGACAGTCGTTCTCGTCCTCGGCCGGTTTTCGCACGTCCACCCAGGGTCTCGAACAGGAGGAAAACAGGGTCTCGCCGGAGAGCACCTTGTCGAAACTCAAGAGCAACCTGGAATCGAAGGTGGATGTCCGTCTCGAGGAGGCTTATAAGGGAGAAGCCGAGCCGGGGGCTTCAGACTATCTTCCCAGACTGCGCAGCAAGGATCAGGAAAGCCCTGAAAGTGCCAAACGCCGCGTCCAGAAGGCCTCATCGACTCAGGCTCAGGTCTTCGACTCTCAGATTGGGGAAAGCAACTCCGACCAGCCAACCCAGGCAAAGGAAAGCACCGCACCTCAACAGCTGGATCTACTCGATCGGGCCGCGGGAAGAAAGGATGACACGGCCCAGGATCTGGGAGACAAGGAGACTCAGGATGGGGATGAGACGGTGGGGCCGGAAGTGGTGGTGGAAGTGGACCCCTTTCGGAGTGAACTCGTCAACGGGAAATGGCTGGTCTTCTACCGTAAGGTGTGGTCCGGGGATCGCCGTTATATCCAGGGATTTACAGCGGACCTGACGGAATTTCTGAAGGCTCACCTGGACGCCGCTTTCCTGAACTCAGCACTGCCGGACACGGCCTCTTACCTGGTTCTTCATCGAGGAGAGATCCTGGAGTCCGAGGACGGCTATTCGGACTCCAGACCTTTGTTGCTCTACAGTTCCGCCATGCCGTATCCCTTGAGCGACTTTCACCTGGCCATCACGGTTGCCCACTTGCCGGTGAGTCCCGGTTATCGGGTGGTGAATTTTCTGGCCATCTTCCTTTCATTATTGTTTGTCGGCGGCCTGCTTGGAATTTATCGGCTGACGGCCACTCAGATGGAGCTGTCCCAACAAAAGAGCGACTTCGTCTCGGCGGTCAGCCACGAATTGAAAACTCCGCTGACCTCCATTCGCATGTACGGGGAAATGCTCGCCGAAGGGTGGGTGGAGGAAAAGAAAAAGGAGCGTTACTACCAGCATATCCATGACGAGAGTGAGCGGCTCACCCGGTTGATTCAGAACGTTCTCACCCTGGCCCAACTGGAGCGAAAGGAGTGGCAAACTGACCTGAAGGATCACGATCCGGCGGAATTCATCAGGGGTGTCAGCGAGCGCTTGAGTAATCAGGTCAAGCGCGCGGGGTTTGAGATTGCCACGGAGGCGGAAGGGAAGCTGAAGCCGATTCAGGTGGACGGCGACGCCCTGACTCAGATTCTCATCAATCTGATCGACAATGCCATCAAGTTTTCGAAAGACGCCGAGGTCAAGAAGATCATCTTGACGGTTAGCCAGCTAGGCTCGGACTGCTATATTCGGGTCCGCGACTTCGGCCCCGGGATCCAGCGGAGAAAACTGAAGAAGATTTTCGAAAAATTCTATCGCATCGACAACGAGATGACCCGTACCACTCGCGGAACAGGAATCGGCCTGGCTCTGGTGAAGATGCTCGCGGATGCCATGGATGCCCATGTAGATGTGGCCAACCGGCAGCCGGGTACTGAGTTCAGTATTCGATTTCCTACCTCGCAACGGGGCTGACGAAATCAGGGTACGTTCCTCCCGTGCCCTTGCCCACGAACACACCTACCTTGTCTCGCAAGCCCTAGTTGCCTGTGGCCAGGCCGTACCCTTTCGGATCTCGTTTCGAAAGCAAGTAATGGTCTTGACCGCATCGCTGGTGCCTTCGCACAGGTCAATTGCGTTGGTCAGCTGCCAGCGGGTTCCGCCTCCCCAACTGATCTGTCTGAACATCACTCGACCGAAACAGAGCGCTGGCTGGGTGCCATCAACGGTGCCTTTGCACAGTCGGTCTATATTTACTTGGCTCCATTGTTTGCGCCCTTCGTAGTCCCAGGGGACTCTGTTCTGAATCGAATCATGGCAGACTTGCTCGGGAGTGCGCGACGGGGTCGGGGTCTTCTTCGGGCTCGGTGTTGGCGTAGCGGCTGGAGGAGCCGGTGTCGGTTCTTTCTCTGAACCTTCTTTGCCAGTGCCTACCGGCTTTTCTTCCGTTTTCTTGAAGCCGGACAGGAAGGATCTTGGTAAGTCCGGATCAAAAGATAGAACTATGAAGAGGACCCCAACTAGCGTCGCAACGATTCGCACCACGCTATTGCTGGTTCCGACCTCAATCTCCTTGGCCTTTACTTGACCCACCAATCCCAGAAGCAGCAGCAATATTCCAAAAATCAGCAGAGCAACCTCATAGTCCATGTGAATCTCCTCTCCTCTCAGGTCCTTCGTTGAACTCAGTTCCGCGGGGCGAAAAGGACTTCGCGCGATTATAGATCCTCCCACTGAAGCCGACCACCTATAGGACCAAGAAGGTTCGTATGAGGTTCTTGGTGACTCTTTGAGTCAGGTTTGGAATGAATGGGAGTAGGAGGGCACTCTGTTCCGAGAAGAAGTTTCTTTTCTCGAATCGGGCCCGCCCTTCTGGGGGCGGGACTAAGCTGAAACTTCATTGGGTAGGAGATCATCCAAGAGTCGCCAATGACAGAGCCGTGACTGCAAAGGAGCGGTCCCGGCATACGGATGCCGGAAACAACCGACCAAACAGACGGTGGCCGATTGCATCTCCTTTTTTATGGCATGTCCCGATCGGTGATCGGGACCGCTCCTTTGCAGTCACGGCTCTGTCATTGGCGGTAGCGACAATCACGGCAGACGTAACCGAAGTTTCGTTCTCGAATGGGGCCAGTGCTTCCTGGGGGCGAGACTAACCTGAAACTTCATTTTCTGGTTAGGATGGAGAACGTAAATATTCGGTAAACCCATCCCTACGCTGACACCCTCAGATTTTGCTGGACACAGGATTTTCAGTCGTGTATATAAGGGGTCATGGGAGTCGCCCGAGGTCAAGCGGAGCAAGCCGGAGAGAATCGGGAGTCCTCGCACTGGGCGTCAACAGCCGGGGTTCAGATCCGGGTGGATAAGGAGGAGTACATCGATTTGCGGTGGGCGGCGGCGTACTGGAAGGCCCAGCACCGGGAAGCGGTCGGGCGGGAAGCGGATCTCAAGAGCGACAATGAAGAGTTGCGGGCTCGCGTTCGTGAGTTGGAAGGCCGTCTGTACGGCCGTCGAAGCGAGCGTCGGGTGGGCGAGGGCAAGAGTCCGTCGCGGGGACCGGTCTGGGCGCGCCCTCGCGGACAGCAGCCGGGGGTCCGGGGACATGGGCGAAGCAGCCTGGAGGGGTTGGAAGCCCGCGAGGAAGTGGCGGATCTGCCCGAAGAGCAGCAGAAGTGTCCCCGCTGCGGCCGGCGCCTGGATCCGTTTCCGGGGACCGACGAGGCCCAGGTGGTGGAGGTCGAGACCCGAGTCTGGCGTCGGGTGATCCAACGAAGGCGCTACCATCCCAGCTGTGATTGCGGGGTCTTGCCCGGCATCGTGACGGCGCCCTCACCCGCCCGTTTGATCCCGCGCGGCAAGCTGGGCATTTCGGTCTGGGTGAGGGTGATCTTGGACAAGTATCTTTATTCGCGTCCCAGTCACCGACTGCTGCAAGAGCTGGCCGACCAAGGGGTGAGGCTCTCGCCGGGAACGATCGCGGGAGGACTCAGGCAACTGCTCCCGCTGTTGGAGCCCGTGCGGGAGGCCATCCGCAGCCGACAACTGAGCGAGGATCGTTGGCAGGCGGACGAGACCGGCTGGCGCGTGTTCGTCGAGGTAGAGGGCAAGGCGGGTCAGGGCTGGCATCTGTGGGTGTTCCGATCCCCTTCGACGGTGCTCTTCACCCTGTCCCCCAGCCGTTCGGCCCAGGTGCCGGAGGCGCACTTCGCAGAGGATGTGGCCGGCATTCTGCTGAGCGACCGCTACGTCGTGTACAAGAAGTTGGCCCGACAACGCGAGGGTCTGGAACTGGCCTTTTGCTGGGCCCACGTGCGCCGCGACTTTTTCTCCTTGGCCAAGGCTTGGCCCGAACAAGAGGGCTGGGCGATGAGTTGGGTGGAAGGCATCGGGGGCCTGTTCGATCTGAACCGGCGTCGGCTGCAGGTCCGAAAGCAGCCCGAATCCTTTGCCGCCCGGGATCAGCAACTGCGCGGGGCGCTCTGGGGACTGGAGAGGCAGCGCGATGCGGAGCTGGGAAGCCCGACCCTGCCTAAAGCCTGCCAAAAGGTGTTGCGCAGTCTGCAGCGACATTGGGAAGGGTTGACCGTCTTTTTGGATCACCCTGAGGTGGCCATGGACAACAACGCCGCCGAACGCGCTTTACGAGGTCCGGTGGTGGGGCGCAAGAACTACTACGGTTCGGGCAGTCGGTGGAGCGCCCGCCTGGCCGCCGTGGTCTTCTCGATCCTGCAGACCTTGGAGTTGTGGGAGATCAACCCGCAACGCTGGCTGAGTGCCTATCTGCAATCCTGCGCCGAATCGGGCAACCGGGCGCCGCCGCAACTGAACCGATTCCTGCCCTGGGAGATGGATCCGGCCCGCAGAGAGGACTGGAGTCGAGCGCCCGGCCAGGAGGCGGCATGAAACGCTACTGTGGCCGCCGCTTCAGCGGCGAGGAGATCGGGCAACTGGGTGCCTTGATTGCCGACAATCCGGGCCGCACCCGCGCCCAGCTGTCTCGATTGGCGTGTCGACTGCTGCAGTGGCACAAAGCCGACGGGGGCCTCAAGGAGATGAGCTGCCGGGTGGCGATGCTGCGCATGCATCGTGAGGGGCTCCTGCAGCTGCCGCCCCCTCGCAACCGCAAAGGAGGCTCGAGCCGAATCGAGCACACCTTCTGGACGGCGCCGCAGCCGCTGCTGTCCCGACCGGTGCATGAGCTGCCCGGCGTGCATCTGGAGCCGGTCCTGAGCCGCCCGGACTCCGCTTTGTGGAATGAATACATCGACCGCTATCACTATCTGGGATACACGCCTCTGCCGGGGGCTCAGCTGCGCTACTTCGCTCGTTGGGAGGACCGCATCCTGGCCCTGCTTGGCTTTGGCGCCGCCGCTTGGAAAACCGCCCCGCGCGACCGCTTCATCGGCTGGCGTCCTGCGGAACGGGAGCGGAACCTTCAACTGATCGTCAACAACGCCCGTTTCTTGATCCTTCCCTGGGTCCAGTCCCAGAACCTGGCCTCCAAGCTGCTGGCCTTGGCCGCCCGTCAACTCCCCCAGGACTGGCACCACCGCTACGCCTACCGGCCCGTTCTGCTGGAAACCTTCGTCGACACCCAACGCTTCACCGGCGCCTGCTACAAGGCGGCCAACTGGATCCATGTCGGACAGACCCAAGGGCGCGGCAAACTGGACCGGGATCACCAGGCCGATCTGCCCACCAAAAGCATCTGGCTCTACCCCCTGAGCAAACTCTTTCGAAGATCGCTTCGCTCAACTTGAGTCCTCAAGAACATCTTCCGTCCGTCATTGCTCGATTATGGGTTTACCGAATATTTACTGGAGAACGGACGTAACCCATTGATCTAGAGTGGAATAGAGCATTCACCAAGTGATTTTTCGAAAACTGTAGCGGTGGCCCCTGCCGCCGTTTTTCGAGCCAGAGGCTCGACGGAAAGAACACGGCGGCACGGAGGCCACCGCTACGTCCCTCGACTGAAGTTTCTTTTCGGGACGATCCGGCCCGGCCGGTGGGGGCGCGAAGCTGAAACCTCGGACGTGGCTTCGGTCTCCAGGCCGAAGTCTTATCTACGAGCCTTTGGCTCGCACGCCGGCCTGGAGGCCACCGCCACGCCGACCCGAAGTTTTCCGCGGTGGGGAAGTTACAGCCTCACGGAGCGGTGCGTGCGGCCTGCCGCACTTCGGTGAGTTCCGGCAGGTCGTCGTCTGCGCTGTGCCAGATGCCTAGTAGCTCGACATAGGTGTCCGTCGCCTTTTGGGTGTCGCCGGCCTGGGCCGCCGCCCGGGCCAAACCCAGCAATGACAAAGCTCTGCGCGGCGCCCGGTCAAGCGCTCGTTAGAACTGCTCTCGCGCCTCTTTGGGCCGGTCCAACTCGAGCAGCATCTCGCCAAATAACTCGTGCGCCGGTTTAACCGGATACGGTGGGCCGTAGCTTAGGCTCAACTCGTCCTCGGCGGCGACGGCCGACTGCATGACCTGCGTTGCGACGGCAGCTTTCCCTTCCGCCAATGGGAGCAGTGCCTCCAGCTCCAACGCCATCACCTCCGCGCCGCGCAAAGGGGCGACGTAGGCCATCCCGCCGGCACCCGATTCCTGCTTGGCTCGCTCACGCTCGTCGTCCAGATAGGAGCGTAGCTTCGCCAGCAGCATTCTGCCCACCGTAAGATCAGCAGTCTTGACCGCACTCATTCCGCGGACGAACAGGTCCTTCGCCTCCGCCGCCGTCCGCAGGCCTGAGGTATCGATTTCGATCGAATCAGCCTGCCATCGGCGGCTCTCGACGCGGTAGTGCGAGCGTAGAGCGACGAGGTGATGACGAGTCAGTTTCGAGCCGCTTTTGGCGGCGTCCGCTTCGATGATGTCGAGCAGTTTGCGGACCTCGCGGTAACGTCCTTGCTGCAAGTAGGAATATTCGAGCCACCACAGGGAGTGATACTCACGCTCGTCAATGCCTAGTTTCTTGCGCTCGACGCGAGCTTCGCCGGCTTGCCAGGAATCTTCGTTCGACGCGACGGCCTCGTCCCACATGCCGAGTGAAACGAAGACGTGGGATGGCATGTGCAGCGCGTGCGCCGCCGCCGGAGCGATCTTGGCGTAAACGCGGGCCGCCCGCAGACCGATCGGAGCGTGGATCGGGTCGTCGTAAGAGTGGACCAGATAATGTACAGCACCGGGGTGGAGAGGGTTCTTGGCGAAGACGTCCTCGGCAAGCGCGGCCGCACGCATGTAGATGCGGAAATCGCGTCCGTCGTGGGAGGTACCGAGAGTGGCAAGAGCATGAAGGGAGGCGGCTTCGAGATCATCGGGATACCTCTCGGAGATCTGGCGAATGGCTTCCAGGTAGGCGAAGTCGCGTTCTTCCTTGGTGCCTTCCCCGTAGAGAACCTCGACCGCGTGCAGGTAATCTCTTTCGCGCTCGGTGGGTGCCTTGGCCAGGCGCTCCTCGGGTGTCGGCGCCAGCCGCCCCAGCACCTCGCGGGCGGCCTCGGCGTCCTGCTGCTCCCAGAGAGGGTGGTTGTGCGTCAACGCCTCGCCCCAATAGGCCATGGCGAAGTCAGGTTCGATCTGTTGTGCCCGTTGAAAAGCCTCGGCAGCATCTTCGAACTCGAAGCTGTGCAGCAGCAACGTACCCTGGATGAAGTGCTCCTGCGCCTCGGGTGAGCCGGAGGTGGGGAAATCTATTGTTCCCAGCTCGAATCCCACTGGAGTCAAGTGGTCTTGGCAACCGAACGAGATGAGTCCCGCTAGACAAACAAGAACCGAGATGACCCAGCGCGTTAGATCTCTCATAGCGGCATTCCTTTCAAAGTTCTGCGTACCAGCTTATCCGGGACTGAGCCCAAACGACACCCGATCGTCAAGCTTTGCACCGTTGCCCTGCTCGCCAGGGACAGCTAGTTGCTTCCGGACCTTCGGATCTGGAGCTCGATCAACTCACGCTCGTGCTCAGTCCGTGCCTGGGCCCGCGCTTCGTCCAGAAAAGGTTGGGCCCGTTCTGAAGAACCCGCGCGCGTGTAAAGGTTGGCGAGAACGGCTGCGACCTCCGGAGTGTGCGGGAGCATGTTCTCACGGTGTAGCGCCTCTACCAGGGGGATGGCTTCGACCGCAGCGGTGCGATACGAAATAGCGACGGCACGGTTGAGCTGTACGATCGGCGAAGAAGTCACGTCTAGCAGCCGATCATAAAGGCTGCAGATCGAGTCCCAATCCGTCTCCGAGAAGGTTTCCGCAGAGCAATGGCGGGCCGCGATCGCCGCTTCAAGGTGATAGCGGCCTGCCGCCACTGTCGGTTCATCCGGTAAATGGGGAGGTGCCGCCAGTCAAAGGCAGGCCGCGGAAACTGCCGCACTATGCAAACCGTGGAAAAACAAGTAGTTCTGGAGGAGAACTGGCAAGTGCTCGCAGTTGTTTTTCCACCGTTCGCACAGCGCTTGGAAAACTCCGTATCACGGGCTTGCTGGCCCAGTTCGATATCGCTCGGAGTTTTCCACAGTTCCCACGGCCCCTGCTACTGCAGCCGACTATATTGACAAGCGAACGGGGAACCAGATTTGGGATCCGGAAAGCGCCGAACCACGTTCCACCTCCCCATTTACCGGATGACCCCCACTGTCTCCATTTTCGATGAGGCTCTCAGACAGCCAAATCCCTGGTTGATCAGACTGCGGTCCCAGAGTGAGCGATTCTGCAGATCAAGCGGAATCAGCCGCCCCGCCTGGTCAATTCGGGATTCGATGCGCGCTGCATTGAAGCACATCAACGCCAGGATTGCGGCGGTCTCGCTGCTCGACAGAGTCGGCTCGTTTGCGACGAGCGTGGTCAGCCTCATGGCCTCTCGGCACAGGTCCAGCAGAATGGGCTTCTCGGTGGTGGACTGGTATCCCTCACTGAACAGTAGATACAGCCCCGTGTGCAAGATTTTCCGCGCCGCCGGCAGCTCCTCGGGCGTGGGGAGGACGAACTCCGCACCTCGCAACTTGCGTCGGGTTCGGTAGAGCCGCTTATTGATCGTGGTTTCGGTGGTAAGCAGTGCTCGGGCGATAGCAGGTACGCTGAGGCCACACATGGTCTTCAGGATCAAGGTCACCTGGCTCTCAGGCGTGAGCGACTTGTGACAGCAGAGGAAGATCATGCGCAATTGGTCGTCGTGAATCCAGGACTCTTCAAAGGCTTCATCCACGGTAGAGGTGAGGGTCCAGTCGCTGTCGAGGTATTTTGCAAGGTCGCTGGCAAACGTGGTACGAGTCCGCTCTCGACGAATAGCGTCAATTGCTCGATTGCGGGCGGTAGTTAGGAGCCAGGCGGCTGGATTGTCGGGGATTCCCCGTTCGGACCAGGCGCTCAGGGCGACCACAAAAGACTCCTGAACCACATCCTCCGCCAACCCTAGATTCTGCGGCCCGAAGATGCGCGTGAGCACAGAGATCAGGCGGCCAGATTCACGCCGGAAAAGGACCTCGATCTCGACCTGGCTGTGATGCTTCATGGTCCCGACCTATCTCGAAGGCTCCATGGCTGAAAACTCCTCAAATAGAGTGGTTCTCTCGGCCCCTCGCAAAACATAAGATCAAGAATGATGACCGCCTGGATGAACGGCGGAAACAGTTGATTATAGGTGGGATAATCGTTGCAGTCCATCCAGCGGACCGGGTCTGGAAAACGACGGCCACAGGGGCGATCGGCGTCTTACCGGGAAGGGACTCCACTCGGGGCAGCAATTCGATCACACCTCCTATGCTTCTGCCAGCTTGCACTCCGGTGCCAAGGCATCACAAGCCTCCGAGCAGTTGCCGTTTTTCCGGAAAGTAGGTACGATGAGTGTGTAATAGTAACCTCTAGCTAGGTGCCATCGATGAGTCCCAGAGTTCAAGTAGTTTTGGATCAGGAGGAGCGTGAACGGTTCCGACGTCAGGCCAATCTCGAGAACTTGTCTCTGAGTGCCTGGTTTCGAGAGGCTGGGCGCGATCGGCTCGTCCGGGGAAGAGAGTCACGACGGATCTCTAGTCTGAGCGAGCTGCATGCGTTCTTCCAGGCATGTGATGACAGCGAGAGCAATCAGGGACCCGAGCCAGACTGGGAAGATCACTTGAAGGTATTGACGGATTCCGTGACGGTAGCAGATTCGGGCACATGACCTTTGTCGATACCAACGTGTTCATGTACGCTGTTGGACGGCCTCATCCGCTTCAGAGTGACGCCCGAGAGTTTTTCTCAAGAGCATTGAGTGACCCATCGATTCGCCTCTATACCTCTGCCGAAGTACTGCAGGAACTACTCCACGTCTATTTGCCGGTCGAACGATTGGTGACATTGGATGCTGCCTTTCGCCTAGCCGAGTCCTGCGTCGACGAAGTATGGGCTCTGGAACCGGAAGACGTGGCTCTTGCGCGGAGCCTCGTAGATACGCTGCCTGGACTCATCGCTCGAGATTTACTTCACGTGTCCTGCTGCAAGAGACGAGGTGTCACCAGAGTGAAGACGTACGACCGTGCGCTGCAGGCAGCCTTCCATTAACATGCGGCCTTACCGTCGTTGAGGTTGAGTCAATTCGATCCAACCGTTGAGTTTCAGGTCGGCACCAAGTTTAATTGTCTCCAAGCAACGGATCCAAAGACTAGCCTCGGACGCACAGGAGGGCCGCATCATGCCGGGCTCGCGACGCGATTTTCTGCTGCGGATGGGGGCGACCGTACCGCCGGGAGAGGCCCTGTCGGCGCCGGGACGCCGACCCCGAATCGCCGCGCTGACGACGATCTACCACAAGTATTCCCACTCCCAGCACATCATAGATCGGTTTCTCGATGGATATGGTTGGGAGAGTCGTCACCACCGTCCTCCCATGGATGTTGTCGCTCTCTATGTGGAGCAGGTTGGGGAGAACGACCTGAGCCGCGAACGCTCCGGACGGCACCCCGAGATGAAGATCTACCCTACCATCGCCGATGCCCTGACACAGGGTGGCAGCCAGTTGGCCGTGGATGCGGTGCTGCTTATCGGGGAGCACGGCAAGTACCCGGTCAATGAAAAGGGGCAGAAACTCTATCCCCGCTACGAGTACTTCCAACAGGTAGTGGAAGTGTATCGTCAGACTGGCAAAACCGCACCGCTGTTCAACGACAAGCACCTGTCCTGGAACTGGAACCATGCCCGCGAGATGGCGGACACGGCCAAGCAGATGGGCTTCGGATTCATGGCCGGGTCCTCGCTGCCGGTCACCTGGCGGCAGCCGTCCATCGATCTACCCTGGGCCTCGGAAGTTGAGGAGGCGGTGGGGATCTGGGCTGGCGGCATCGACGGCGGGGATATCCATGCGATCGAGGCCCTACAGTCGATTGTCGAACGCCGCCGCGGAGGTGAGACCGGTGTGCGTGCAGTCCAGGCAGTGCGGGGCGAGCGATTCTGGCAAGCCCTGGAAGCCGGCTCCTGGGAGGCGGGTGGCTGGGACCGGCAGCTGCTGGAAGCGGCCCTTTGCCGCAGCAACCAACTGAATCCGGCACGCGCCACCTACAGCAACGTCTTTCCCACCACTCAGGAGCTGCGTCGTCTGGCTCCGGACGCGTACGCCTACCGCTTTGAATACGCCGACGGTCTGAGGGCCAGCATCATCCAGTTCCGGGCTGCGCCAAAGCAAGAAGGCGGCGGTGTGGTAGGCGACTGCAACGTTGCCGCAAGGCTCAAGGGAGGGGAGGTCTTTTCCGTCCTGTTCTACCTTCCCTACTATTCGATGCGTAACTTCTTCAGCCCGCAAGTTCACCACATCGAATCGCTGTTTCTCACGGGTAAGGCGCCCTATCCCCTGGAGCGTACTCTGCTCACAACCGGAATGACTGCGGCCGGCATCGAGTCGCTCTACCAGAAGCAGAAGCGGCTGGAGACGCCCCACCTGGCGATCCGCTACGAGGCCACGAGAGAATCGACTTTCTGGAGAACCTAGATGCTTACTCGACGAACCTTTCTCGAAGCAGTCGGCGGCGCAACCCTCGTATCGACCCGGCCCAGCCTGGCTGTGAAGTCAGCCCCCAAGCGAGTCGCCATCATCACCACCATCTGGACGTATTTGTCCCATGCGCAGCACATGGGAGACCGCTTCCTGGTGGGCTACCCACGGCACGGCAGGTGGCATGAGCCACCGCTAACTGTGGTCTCCCTGTACGTCGACCAGAAACCAGAGGGGGATCTGAGCTTTCAGCGCGCTGCCGCGCACGGCTTCAAGATCTATCCTAGTATCGCGGAGACCCTGCGCTGTGGCGGCGATGAGTTGGCCGTCGACGCCGTTGTGATCATCGGGGAACACGGCAGCTACCCTTCTAATGAGAAAGGCCAGAAGCTCTATCCGCGCTACAAGTTCTTCCAACAGGTAATGCGCGTTTTCGAGCAGAGTCGACGATCGGTGCCCGTATTCAACGACAAGCACCTTTCCTATAGCTGGAAGAAGGCACGAAAGATGGTATCGGATTCGAAGCGTCTCGGGTTTCCCTTCCTCGCCGGGTCATCCCTACCGGTGACCTGGCGATTGCCGCCCGTCGAGATCCCCTATGGGGTGAAGGTGGAAGAGGCGTTGATGTTGGGGGTGGGTGGTTCGGACGCGATGGACTACCACGCGCTTGAGGCGATGCAGTGCATGGTTGAGCGACGAAAGGGAGGTGAGACGGGTATTCGGTCGGTTCAGATGCTGGAGGGCACCGCCGTCTGGAAGGCAGGCGAGGAGGGCCGTTGGTCGAAACGCCTACTGGAGGCGGCACTCTCGCGCTCAGACTCACTCCAGGGCGACTCCCAGCTGGACTCCCGCCCCCAGGATCTGGCAAACAATGGACAGTTACCGAAATTGGTGACGGACCCGGCCGCCTATTTCATCGAGCGCAGCGACGGACTTCGCACCACGCTCCTGATGCTCAACGGCGCGATGAGGGATTACACCTTCGCGGCTCGCCTTGGAACAGGCGAGATAGTCTCTACCCAATTCTTCCTTCCCCCCACGCCAAATGTCACCTATTCCGCCTGCCTGGTGGCCCAGATCGAAGAGATGATCGTCTCTGGCCGAGCGCCCTACCCGGTGGAACGCACCCAGATTGCCAGCGCCATGCTCGACCGGTGTCTCGATTCGAAGGTTGCCGGACATCGCCGTCTTGAGACGCCAGAGCTCGATATTGCCTATCAGGCACCGAGGGAATCATTGTTTGGCGGGTAGGCGCTTGGCCTGGAGTCTCTGGGCGAAGCCGAAACCCGGTTGAAGGCGACAAGAGGCTCGCCGCGTCCTATTCGATCTTCATGGCTCCGTCGGAGGGGGGCCGCTGCAGCAGCCGTTGCGACCGGCTGACGAGTTCGTCCACGGCCAACTCCAGAAAGGCTTCCCCAAGCTCGGACGACCCCTCTCGAGGGTCTCGTCCTCCGATTCCGGTCAGTGTGGAGGGCTCCTCCGTCAAGGTTCCCAGATCTACCAAATCAGGCTCCAGCGCCATCATCACCCCTGTTTCAAAGCGGCCTGCATGGTCCTCCTGGTATCCCGCCACCAGCTCAGCCGCCCAGACGACCTCCATCTTGACACCAGTCTGGCGTTCGAAGATCTGAGAGGTGAGGACCGCGTAGGGCTTGAGAGGTCCGTGGCCCGAGAGTACGAAAATGGCTTCGAAACCGTAGCTCTTGATTTCATGATAAATGTGAAAGAGGAGCTGCTGATAAAGGAAAGCCTGGGAGCTCACCGTCTCGCCTCCCATGTAGCCCGGACTGAAGCTCCCGGGGGATAGCTCCAACGCCTCCGCCACTGCTTCCCGACTGGGTGCACTGAACTCCAGCAGATGGGATTCCCGGTGGGCGCCGTACCAGGGGACAGGGAAGACCAGGCCACCACCACGTTGGGCAGCACGCGTGGCCACGCCGTGGACCTTGAGGCCATCCAACCCCAGGGGGTTCTGAAGACCGTGCCACTCGATGACGCCCAGAGGTAGATAAGCAAGCGGGAAGGCCTGGCGGAGCTTCACGATCTGGGCGGGCCGCAGTCGTTCGTACCGTACCTCTTCCATACTCTCACTCCTACTGTGACGGCTCCCGGAAGGAGACTTGGGATGATTCCCTGAAGGAGACTAGCCAAGCCACCGTCAACTTGCAATCTGCTCTCGCCCTCTTGAATCTACGGCTCCCGATTCGGCCAGAGCAATCCAGGTACGGTTGAAGCAGGAAGAGCAGTGGGCCACAATGGCGAAAGAAGCGAGGCGAACCCGGTATGAAGCACTGCCTTTTCTCGATCAGCTACGCCGGCCTTTGGGGTCAAGAAGCCGTTGCGTTGGAAGCCTTCATCAGCCGAGCAGCGCGCCTGGGATACCAGGGGGTAATGATCGCAGGCAAGCGACCTCATCTGGCCCCACTGGACGCCACTCCCGAAATGCTCCTCACGCTCAGGAATCATCTGAAACGAGAGGGAGTCGACTGCCCGGTATTGGCGGCTTACACCAACTTTTCAGGGGCCGGAGCTGCCGATGTCCCATTTCTAGAGATCCAGATTGCCTACGTCGAATCCCTGGCGCGACTCGCTTCTGAGCTGGGAGCGGAGCTCATCCGTGTGTTTACTGCGTATGAGAACGAAGCTATTGGCATCGGTGCGGTCTGGAACCGCGTAGTGGACAGCCTGAGAGAGTGCTGCGACCGAGCGGCATTTCACGATGTTGCTCTGGCAGTCCAGAACCACCACGATGTGGGAGTCCATACCGACGCCCTGCTGGAACTCCTGAAAGAAATCGACCGGCCCAACTGCAAGTTGGCCTTCGATGCGTGGTCTCCTGCACTTAGAGGCGAGGACCTACACGAAGCTGCTCGGAAAGCAGCCCCCTATACCGCCATCACCACCAACGCCGACTACCTCAGGCTGCCCCGCTTTCGCTATGAGCCTGAGCTGGTGAACTATCGCGCCCAAGAGCCGGATCTGGTGCGGGCCGTTCCTTTCGGCGATGGATTCATCGACTACCAGAACTTCTTCCGGGGGCTTCTGGAAGGGGGCTTCGACGGCATTGCCACCTACGAAATGTGCTCACCCCTGAGAGGTGGGGGGAGCCTCGAGAACCTGGATCTGTGCGCGCGCCGCTACCTGGATTGGATGAAGCAGCACGGTTTCTGAATGTCTCCCGACGGCGCACGGCCTGGGACCAGCCATCCTGGAAATCCAGACTACTTTCTTGCTCCCTGAAAAGGATCCATCCGCGTGCTACGATACCTGACCAGTACATCCAATGGTTTTCATGGTACCCGCTTCTCCGGTACCGGAAGGAGGATCTCATGCATCGATCCCAGATGGCCCTGCTTCTGGTGACGCTGGCCGGACTCCTGGTCCTGGGACTGAGCGCACCCACCAACCCTTCCCAGCTGAAGCTTGAACCCGTGCTCAACTGGCCGGATCTGCCTGAGGGATGGAACTTTGGTCAGATTTCGGGCGTCGATGTGGACTCCCAGAACCGCGTCTACATCTTCCACCGGGGACCTCATCCCATCATGTGTTTTGAGGCCGGCGGCAAATTCGTCCGCTCCTGGGGAGACGGGATCATCAAGACATCCCATGGCCTCGCCGTGGATGCCGAGGACAATGTCTGGGTCACAGACATGGGCGCCCAGGTGGTGATCAAGTTCAGCCCCAAGGGAAGAGCCTTGATGGTCCTGGGCGAGAAGGATGCGGCGGGTGAGACCGAGACCCAGTTCAACCGTCCGACCCACGTTGCCTTCGGTTCCGGTGGGGAAATCTACGTGGCCGACGGCTACGGGAACTCCCGCATCGTCAAATTCTCCAAGGAGGGGCGTTATCTGAAGGCCTGGGGGACCAAGGGGACGGGACCCGGTCAGTTCAACACGCCTCACACGGTATTGGTGGACGAGCAGGAGCGGCTCATTGTGGGCGATCGCGAAAACTACCGGATCCAGATCTTCGATCGGGAAGGGAAGTTCCTCAACCAGTGGGCCGGAGCAGGCTCGCCCTGGGGCCTTGCCCTGAGCAGAGACGGGTACTTCTACATGTCTGATGGCCACAACGAGCGTCTCTCCAAGCTGGATCGGGAGGGACGGGTGATGGCCACCTTCGGCCGGTCCGGAAGAGCGGCGGGGGAGTTCCGCTATGCGCACCATGTCGCTCTGGGAACCGGGAACGAACTCTACGTCTCGGAGATCCACAACTGGCGCGTTTCGAAGTTCCTTTTGAAGTGAGAAGCAGATCAATCTCTGATCTAGCTCCGGGAAAGAGAGGGTATCGAGATGCAGAAGATGAGAGGAATTCTATCCTGCGGCACGGGACTCCTGATCCTGCTGGCTGGAATCGGAGACGCTGAGTCCAGGTCGCCTGAAGGACGAGTCGGGATCATCGGAATTACGCGGGGTGGTGCCGATCTCAAGGTCCCTCCAAGCCAGCCGAAGGACCGAACCTGGCGATATGGTCTGGGTTTTGCCCTCCAGATCGGACCCACTGAGGCGGGACTGTTCTGCAACATCCGCCGGGAGTACGGGCCTGGAATCGACTTCGAGATCGGAACGGATGTGATCCTTTTCGATGACCTTTCCGACATCAGCGCGAAGAGAGCCGTGGTTCTTTCCCGCAATCACGAGGAGCCCAATCCCAACTCGAAGCCTCCGGGAAAGCCGTCGATCATGGTCAAGTACCCGGTTCAGCCAGGGTTCGTCCCCTTGGGCGCACTGGGGGAAGATGGGTCACCCCACCCGCACGCCAGTACCGGGTTTGGAGTCGCCAGCGCCATATCCTGGCCTGCGGCAGTCGCAGACCAGATCCGAGGTGAGGTTTGGTGGACTACTGATCCGCGCGGGATCGGTCCCTTCATGGGAGATGAGTCCCATAACTACTTTGAAGTACAGCAGTATCAATATGATGGGAAGGAGTTCAAGGTCACCGAAAACCGCAAGGTTGGTGCGACCGAACTACTGCCTGGATGGCGGATAGGGAACCGAGGGTTGGGGCCGGCCATTCCCGACGGCCAAGATCTGATCATGGGTATGGTGGCGGGAAGATCAAGAGCAGGCAACCTGGACCAGGGGAAGTCTGGCGGAGAGCCGGACTCCGGAGCGGTTCTGGTACGATGGCGGCGTCAAGAGGGACGCTGGACTGCTATCCAGATCACACCCGTTTCCCCCATCGACGGTTCCTTCGAGCCGAGTGTGGTCCGTGATCGCGATGGATCGTTGCTTTTCTGTGTAAGAGGAGGACGTGAGCCCGACAACAATGATGTCCGCATCTGGCAGTCGAAGGACACAGGCCGCAGCTGGAAGAAGATCATCCATGTCCGGGGGATCGTTGGAACGACTCCCATCTGTCTGAATCAGGCTGGCGACGGATCTCTCTACGTGGCCTCCAATGTGTATCAGGTGCTGCTCCACCCCAGACCCCACACCTATACCTTGCCCCGGGATCGCCAGGGGAATCCGAGGGGAGGAGGCTGGCTCCGCGAAACCCTGGCTCTCTGGCCCTTGAAGCAGGATCGCACGGGTTTGGAAACACCCATCATTGCCCGGGACTGCCGCTCCGAATTCGGTTTTCCTCCTGGAGGCTCCAACTGGAACGCGGACCATCCCGTCGCCACCAACCTGCGACTACGGGACGGCCGTTGGCACAATGCCCTGGTGATGCGGGTGGTGGAACTGGGAGAGATCATCCGGCAACTGGGCCCTGCTCCTCAGTCGGGAACCTACGTAGAGGAAGTCCACGCGGCGGGAAAGCCGGTCCCGGCTTGGAAGTTCCAGGAATGAGCGGAAACTTCCATGACTGTTTGTAGGACGGGCAGGAGTGCCCGTCGCCGTCCTTGACGGGCAGGAGTGCCCGTCCTACAACCGACACGGCGCTATCAATGTCGCCAGAGTTTCTTTCTCGAATGGTGCAAGGGTTTCTGGAGACCGCGGCCACGTCCCAGATAGAGCACGGTGACGGACAGATCAAAGGAACATGAAGAGAACGGTCTCACACGCCGCAGATTGCTGTTGGCTGGAGGCTCTTTTCTGGCTGCAGGCTGTGCCTCTCCATCGATTTCCAGGAACGCTTCTTCAGGAGCCGAGAGGGAGCCGGAGGATGCCAGCATGAGCCAGCGCTTCTCCGGTATTCGGTCGGTGCACTACGCCGAGAATGACCCGGGAAGGGAATGGGTCAAGGATTCTCGAATCGCCCTGGATCAGGACACGCCGCTGGACTCCACCAAGATCTTGACCCCCAACGTCATCCGTCTTCCCGACGGCGGATATCGCATGTATTACACCGGTCTGGGACCAGGCCGACCCGCGGTTGATGCGCAAGGCTACATCCTCAGTGCCTTCTCCGAGGACGCAGCCGTCTGGACGAAGGATCCGGGGATCCGGCTGGATGTGCACGCTCCCCATGCTACCCGGCGGGTGCTGTGTCCCGACGTGATTCCCTTGGCGGACGGGGGCTATCGAATGTACTACGAGGCCCGGACCTCCGAGGGCCCCACGACCGTGCTGAGCGCCGTCTCCAAGGATGGCCTCGACTGGGAGCCCGAAGCGGGGATTCGCTTCGGAGATGACACGTGGTCCTACGGCACTCCCCGCTGTCTCTACATTGAGGGTGGCAAGGCGGGAACTCTCCGCTATCGGCTCTACTGCCACCACTACTCCTATCCTTTGAAGCCCGGTCTGGAATCCCAGAACCACATCGTGAGCGCCATTTCCGACAATGGCCTCGACTTTAGACCGGAGCCGGGTGTCCGGATCCCGCAGGAGACCAGGTTCGAGGACTACGCGGTCTATGCACCCGAGGTCATCCGGCTTGGGGATGGGACCTACAGAATGTACTACGCCGCCTGGACCCATGAGCCCATGCACGGCCGACTCTTCACTGCCGTCTCGCGCGACGCTTTCAACTGGAGCAAGCATCCCGAACCCTGCCTGGACATCGGCGGACCCTGGGATCAGACCCATGCTTCGGAGCCGTGTGTCATCGATCTGGACGACGGCCGCCACCGCCTTTTCTACGAGGCCTGTGATGCCGAGGGAAAGTGGCGAATCCTGAGCGCCACCTCGACTCCCAGCTGAATGCTCGAACGAGGGCCATGACCAGAAGCCCAAGACCGCTTCTCAAGTCTGCGAACCATGCGTAAGATGGGTTATAGCAGATCAGATAAACAGACTTTAAATAACTGACTTCTATGGTATGTCCTTAGAAAGTACCTGAAGTATTGTAGGTCGCTGAATCGGAGTGAGCTACCTGGGCTAATCGCAAGAAGAAGGTGTTTTTCATGGACATCAAGCCGGCCTACGGCTGCGCCCACTCCTGGTAGGGTCTCTCCAACTGCCAAAAGACTCCAAGAATTTCTCCGCCGGTTTCAACGTAGTGCCAGACAGCTGAGAAGAAATGGTCTTTGTCGCGTTCAACCGTCGGGCAGGAAAACGACGTCTCGGGATCGACCTCGAACCTGGTCGATCGATTCATGAAGGGCGTACCTGTCTTCGTGTCGTCGACCCAGCTCTTGCCACCATCGAGACTGATCCGCGCGACTTTCCGCGAATCGCGACCGCCTCTGGAGTGTGTCACGATCACCACATTGCTCCTGGACCAGTAGATCGTGCCCCGGTGGCCATACCAGTCGGTCATGCCACCTTGGGCCAAAGCAAAGGTCCGACCGCCATCGGTTGATTCGAACAAGGCTCCGTTCTTGTAGTGGGGTCTCGGGTTGCCAGTCTTCGTCATCAACTCTTTCTGCTGAGACTCGGTGTGCCATTTCTCGGCCGTCTGGATCCGTGTCATGAGCAGGATGTGGTTGCCATCGTCTGGATCAATTGCCAGAGCCGACTCGTGGGGACTGAACTGCGGGTAGACCCGGGTCGGATCTCCCCAGGTCTCGCCTCCATCCCTGCTGCGCAGAACGATGTCGCTGAAGAAGTCGCGAGGTCTGCCCGCAAACTGGTAATTCGGCTGCTTGTAGGGTTGCTTGTATGCTCCGTGCTGTTTGGCATAGTCCGGTGCGGGAACGAGAGTCGTAGTGAACAGGATCGTCCCGTCTGGCTGCTCTACAAACGTGCGGATTCCGTCCTCGTGAAACTGCATATTGGGGATCTCGGGAGGGATCCGACCAAAGTCCGTGGGTGAGGTTTTCCAGGTCTGTCCATCGTCGTCCGAGTAGGAAACGAACAAGTCCTGACCGTAGAGCTTCTTCGGGACATTGGGCGGTTGGTCACCGGCGGTCTGGTGGACCAGAAACAGGCGGCCTTTGTGGTTCACGCCCAGCCCCTGCACCACCTGAAAGGGCTGCGCCAGCCCGACCGGTAGGGCTGTCCAGCTCTCGCCGTTGTCGCGACTCCTGTGCAGTGTTGGAGACCGGGTCTGGAAATTCAGGTAGATTGTCGCATCCGGATGCCGCACCATGCTCATCATCCCGCGCTTTGGCGTCCCGGCCGGAGCGATCGTTATCTTCCGATCTACCTTGAGCACGACCCGATGGTCGTCGACGGCCAGTAACAGGTTGGCACGGCCGGAGAGACACAAAATTGAAGTGATCAGAATCGCTAGCAACTTCAGCTTCCAAGTCATCTGGATCTCCTCTCTCGGGAAGGCCTGGGGCGTGCCTGGGAAGATATTCGAGACAATCCCGCGTCCGGTGCGTCATTCGAAATTGAGGGAATACAGGTCCGCGTCCTTCATGACGAAGCGCAGACGAATGGTCTGACCTGCAATCCGGCTGAGATCACTGCCTCCCTTCCAGGAAACCACCCTTTCGATCTCATCCCCTATGATCTCCGGACAGTCCGAAGCCGTAAAGCCAGGGATCACAGTCCCCTCACCGTCCTGAATCTCAACCTGTACGCTTCCTGCGGCCGACGTGGAATAGTTGATCTTCAATTCCTTGCCTGAGAATCGGAAGGGACTGGTCACCATTTCACCGCCCTCGTAGGGTGCATTGAGCGAGGAGAAACCGTCCAGGCGCAGCGTCTGCCGCTCGATGTGCCAGGACTTCTGGGCGTAGTGCCGGTTCACGTAGAAAGACATCTCGGCTTGCCCCGTCTGGAAGACGCCCTGTAAGGCGTAATTGGTGCGGGAGACCCAGTTTTCAGCGCCTCGACCCGGGGTTACAAAACCCTCCATGAAGGTGCGGTCATAGCGGGTCGTCCCTGGCCGGGTCGTCATGAAGACGGTTTCGGAGCAGTCGTTGTAGTAGACGTGTCCTTGGTAGCCAACCACTTCCATACGAGAAAGCTGCTCATCGGTCACGACTCTCCGCTGGTACATGAAGCGAGCCGGCAACGCCACATAAATTTGAGGAGCTCGAAAATAGGGAATTGTCCGGTTCACGTAGAGGTGTTCCCGGGTGGTGTCTCCGTAGCTCATGACCTTCAGGGGCGTCCAATAGATCAAATCCTTGGAAGTGCTGCGCAACATGCTCCGCCATGGGTCCATGAAGCGAAAGTAGGCCACATAAGAATTCTCCACCTCGGACCAGAACGCCGCAAAATCGCCGTCGAAGCAGTTGTGCATCGTGCACGTCAACTCGGGCTGTCGCGGCATTCGGGTAAAACGGACTCCATCGGCTGAGGTGTAGCCGATGACATGAGGCGTGTGTCCCGGTCCTCGACGGTCATCCTGCACGATTCCCTTGAACCTCTCCTTCTCCGGTACCCCTGGACGGGTGTCCAGAAAAACGTTGGGGGAGATGGGCTGCCCCTTCTCATCGACAATCACGTTGTTTTCTCGGGAACCCTGAAACTCGAAATGTCCCAGATTGGGCTTCTCCCAGGAAATGCCGTCCCTACTGGTGGCGTAACAGAGGAATGATTTCCCGACCTCGGTGTCCAGGCCGCGGTAGTAAAGACGGTAGAGGCCCTCATGCAGGATCACGTTGTTCCCAAAGTTGAAGGCCCCTTCCCAGGGGCGATCTGCCTTCAGTATCACTTCAGCCGACTGAGGACGAGCCAGACGCAGCGCCGTGCCCTTCATCGAGTCAATGAGATAGTCGTCCACGAACAACTCCCGACGGGAACCGATGTCCAGGGATTCCTGTGACGGGTCTGGCTTCGCCGTTGGAGCCGCCAGAGCCAGGGAAAACAGTAGGGAAGCAACCGAAATGGCCGGCACGCTCGTCTTCATCGCCTATCCTCCGAATTGTATGGAATCAAGATTGCCACTGGAACCCATGCTATCTCGGTGAAGGGACAGTCGCAATATGCGCCGGTCCAGCCGCGGGATACGTCACCAGGCCAAGCCCATCTTCGGGGTCCGGGAACCATTGTCCCTTTTGTGACTCTCACCAGGTTGAGCGCAGCTGGAAAAACAACTCTTGCGAGGAGAGTGATCTGGTCATTCCCACTTTACCCTGGCAACCACGGAGGTCGGTATGAAACCAATGGCCACGCAGATCCAGTCCCTCGCCCTCCTCGGAATAACGGTTCTAGGGTGTGCCGGAGGGGAGGTGGCTGGACAGAGGATCCCGGAACCCTCTCAGAGTTTGACCCTAGCGGCGGCGGGAGATCGACCCGCCAGGCTGAGGTTGCGGCTGACCACATTCCGGGCGCGGTCGAGCCAGCGCTGCTCAGCCAGTTCCCAGACTTTGACCTTTCCGCCAAGGCCCGCGGAAGCCAATCTGTTGTCCTCAGGATTTGGGCTCCAGGCTACCTGATTGACGACTTCGTCGTGTCCGTTCAGCGTCACCAGGAGCTTCCCGGTTCCGGCGTCCCAAACCTTGATGGTCCGGTCACGACTGCTGCTGGCCAACCTCGCAAAGCTGGGGTACCAGGAGAGTCCGGTGACTTCCTGCTGGTGCTCTTCCAGGATTCGGATGAGTTGTCCCGAGGTAGGATCCCAGAGCCGCACAGTGCGATCGGCGCCTCCGCTGGCTAGTATCTCTCCGTTGCGGTTCCAGGCGACGCAGTTGACTATCCCATCGTGGCCACTCAACGTTCGGATGTGCTCACCGGTCCGAGCGGCCCACAATCTGACGGTTTGATCGACGCTACCGGTCGCCAGGGTGCTTCCGTCCGGGCTCCATGCGACCGAGTTCACCTCGTCCTCATGACCCGCCAGGGTGCGAATGGATCGTCCACTCTCGCCATCCCAAAGCTGGGTGACTTGATCCCAGCCGGCGGAAGCCAGGATCTTGCTATTGGGGCTCCAGGCGAGACTGCTGACCTCGTCCTCGTGTCCACTCAAGCTACTCACCAGCTGGCCGATCTCCATATTCCACAGACCGATCGACCCGTCTGAGCCTGCGGCCGCCAGGACCCTACCATCGCGCCTCCAAGCAACACTCCAGGCCGTCGTCAGTCGTCCAGGCAGCGGAGGACGCCTTTTGGAGTGCCGTACCCGGGATAGTCAGGTTGATCTCGTTTCCCGTCTGCGGCGGGCTGCACGATCGTTACGACCATGTAGCAGCGTGAGGTTGAGCCCGCCGATTGTTTTGTCCTCAACTTCATTCCACAGACGGAAAGGCTGCCCAACGGCCCGCTTCGCACGTCAACTCGAAAGAGTCCAGCATCACCTGTCCCAGAAGTCAGTCCACCGCAATACCCGCCATGGGACTTTCTCCCATGCGAAAAACAGGGCGCGGCCCTGATTCCTTCGCTGGGCTTCCGCGTCAGAATGGGTGAGTCTGAGGAGCAGCAGAACAATATGGGGCAAAAGAGCCCTTCACGAGCCCCGCCAGCCTCGCGGCATAACCTGATCGTCTGTTACAACTTCGAGCCTGTTGCGTCCTCGCGGGCGTCCTCAGAACCGAGAAAGAATTCCAGCTTGTTGGGAAGGGAAGTCCTTGATGGCCGGACAGCTCACTTGGGCAAAGACCAGATGACTGCCTTGGTGTAGGAATTATTCAGCGCGACACCCTTATCACCCCAGGGATCTTTTTCGCCATAGACGATGTAGTAGATCGTGACGATTCGGCCGTCGGGCCTCTGGATAGAGGTGGGATAGCCCAGATCCCCATGATCACCGTCCCATTCCAGGAGGATCTTCTTCTGCTTTTCCCAGGTCCTCCCCTCGTCCCGACTGATCATGGCCTGGACCCCGTAGGGCTGGTGCCGAACTCCGTGGGTCAGGAGGAGGCGTCCATCGGCCAGCACGAGCAAGTCGCTCGGATGCTCCCCTTTTTCGGTGACTTGAGCCGGCTGGCTCCAGGTCTTCCCGCCATCCGAGGAGAAGGACAGGGAAGTGGAACCCCCATCCTTTCGCAAGGCTGCAGCGAGCTTTCCCGAGGGCAGGCGAGCCATACAGGTCTCGTTGAAATGGCGAGCGATCTCCGCGTACTTCCCCCAGGATCTCCCTCCGTCCCGAGAGCGGACGACGAAGGAGGTCATGGCCTGATTCGGTTCCCGAGGCGAGGGGGCACCGTGGCCCGACATCAGCACGGTCCCATCTTCCAACTCCACGGGACGGCCGAAGGGATAGAGCCATCCCAGGGGAGTGGTCTCCAATAGGATCGGTTTGCTCCAGGTCAGGCCGTGGTCCTGAGAACGCAGGATATAGGTGTCGGCGCTCCATCCCTCTCCGGTATAGCGCTCGCCGGCCCAGGTGTAGGACACCACGCCTGCGATAAGGGTCCCATCCGAGAGTGAGCCCAAGGCGTCGATGGCATCGTCACGACCCGGTAGATCGAAGACGGTGACCTGTTCCCCCCAGGTCCTGCCGCCATCCCGGGATCGCACCACATCCGCCCTCCCCGATTTGCCCACGTGGGCTGCCCCCGCCTTCACGGAGGCCAGCAGATCGCCATTCTTCAGAATTTCCAGGCGGGGGAAGTATCCTCCAGGGGCCACGATCACCCGCTCGGCTTCCAACTCGTCCATGACGAAGGCTTCCTGCGCAAAGACGCACTGGGCGAGTAAGTAGATAGCGAATATAAAGACGGTACATCCTCCCATCGCGCGGCCTCCTTGTCTCTGCTAAACGAGAGCGAATCGTCGGTACGCCTCGGTCATCTCTCGAGCACGAACGTCCCAGTCGAAGTGCTCGACGGCAACGGAACGCAGCCTCGCACGAGTTGCTTCGTCCGGCAATTCCCGGAGCAGCTTGTTTGCTTTCCGCACCAGGCCCTCGACGCGTCGCTCGGGCGCAAACGGGAGCCGTAGCGGGGCGACCAGCTCCTTGCCCAAAAGGGCCTCGAGCTGATCCAGCCCATCGGCGAAACCACTGAAATCCGTGACCAGGGAAAGAACGCCGTTCGCCAGCGACTCCATCAGGACGAGTGGATAAGCCTCGGGCACCACCGATGGAAAGACGGCGAGATCTGCACAGGGAAAGATATGCCGCAGTAAATCGTGCGGAAGACGGCCCAGGAAATGCACGTGATCATCAAAGCCGGGGTGCGTCGGGACGAGCCCATCAATGCCCTCCCAGCCACCGCTAAGCTCGCTACGGTCGAGATCGAAGCCGTGCGCAACAAGATGCCCGAAGAGCTTCTGGTTGCCGCTCGCGATTGCGTGAACGAGTGCTTCCAGAACCTCGCGGTAGGCACCGCTTCCCACGACGACGAGATGGGTCGACGGGTGTTCGCGAAGAATTGCCGGAAAGGCGCACAAGAGCGTCTGGATGCCTTTTCCCGCCGTGAGCGAACCGACGAACAGCAAGACACGCCCCTTCTCCCAAGGGATGCGGGCGATCTTTTGGCGGAGCTCGGCGTCGGGGATACTCTCGTCGTAGGAGCCACGATACTGCGTTATGGCCTCAAGCTCACCCCGATCGAGTCTTTCCACGAGCTCGCGGGACTGAGCAACCGACTTGCCCCCGGCTGGTCCCTCCACTTCCGAGACGGACTGCCGGCGTTCGGATCGTTCGACAGGCTGGAACAGCGAGGTATCTACGCCCACGCCGACGATGGCACTTTTCGACTGGAGTACACTGCGCTCGTTCGGATAGAGGGTCAGGATGCGGTCGAGCACCTCCTGGTTACCGCAGATGAGACCCCTCGTGGCGCGCAGTGCCTCGGCGGCACGCACGAGGTAACGTCCGTCGCGGCGGATTGTGTACTCGATCGCACTACCATGGGGGAAAACGACGAATGGCGGCATCGCGTCCCCAAGATCAGCGAGCACGCACGGCTGCCAGATAAGGTGGTTCGCGTGCACGAGGTCGACCGGGTGCTCTTGGAGCACGCGCCGCACAACCCGAACGCTCAGCTCATGGTAGCCAAGAAGCTCCTCATCGGTGAGGACCTCGAAGGACTTCACGTTGCCGGAGCGCTGTTTGTCCGTGATGTAGACGGGACGAACGGCTGCATCGGGGAGCTGATGTACTACGATGCCGCCGGAGGGCACAGGGCGTTCGAAGAGCGTTCGCCGCTCCGCAGATGTGTTCCAGGCAAACGCACGGGCGACGTGCGCAGTGGTCTCCGGGTGCGGGTCGCGACACAGAACATGGACCTCATGACCCTGCCTCGCGAGCGCTCGAGACAGGTAGCGCGTGTACTCGTTGCTACCCGATCCGGTGAGCTCGTAGCCGTGAAAAATGGCGAGGCGCATGGGCTTCGCGATGGATTGTAGCGTCCCCACACGAAGCCGACAACCCAGGCGGGGCCTATTCCTAGGAGGGCGTCCAGGTTGAGGACTTCACCGTATGTAAGCAGCGAGTAACAACGCCAGCGTGCCTGCGGACCCCAGCCCGCAGGGGCGCGGCAGCACGGGGCATCTGCTTTGTTGCCGCTCCTGGAAGATATGCAGCGGCATCTCCTGTGGCGCGGCGCCTCCCATCTGCCCCACGGCGCTCGCGCCAAAGTGCATCGGTTATTTCCTCGGCCGATAGCTGTTTGTCGTGCTTTGCCACTGTTGTAATGGAAGATAACTACCGCCGGCATGTCAACAGACAAGCAACGGACCGCCAACTGTTGGGGGTGGCGCGAGCAACGACGCTGCTGGCAAGGGGGGCGGCGGCTGTGTGCGCCTTCTTCTTCAGTAACGTCGCTGACATCCTTGCATTCATCTATGACTTCTGGGCACCGACGATGATTGTGCCCTTTCTGGTGGCGGTGTTTTGGTATGATCGGTCGCGCATTCATGCCGTTGTTATCTCGATGATCGTAGGCGGTATCGCTACCGTTGTGTGGCGTTTTGGATTGGGATCACCCGGCGATATCGGGCCGGCCCTCTTCGGTTTCGCGGCGGCGTCAGTCGCTTTCCTGCTGGCCCTCCCTTTAACCCGAGGTTGGACGATTTCCCCGCTTTTTCAACCGAACGACCAGGAGGAGATGAAGTGATCCCGACGCTACTACTGACAGTACTACACTATTTTTCCCTGGTCGCAGTAGTGGCAGTACTATTGCTGCTCGGCCGGCACTATCTCAGGCCATCCGGGACGGAGTGAGCGATGTTACCGAAGTCAGTGAATGTTGTGGTGATCGGCGGTGGAGTGCTTGGCACTAGCGCCGCGTTTCATCTGGCGGAGGCCGGCCAGGATGAGGTCCTGCTGATCGACCGGGGACCGATTGCGAGCGCGACCACACCGCAGGCCGCCGGCCAGACAGGCTACTTGAACGTCGATCGTTTCGCTCTGAAGTTCGGGACCTACTGCATTGAGTTCTTCGAGAACTTCGAGCAGCGTACCGGCCATGCCATCGACTTTTGCCAGTGCGGCAGTCTGCGAGTCGCCCTGACAGAACCGTTTCGCAAGGACCTCGAGGCGCGCTATACGGCGGCACGCGAGCTCGGCCAGGATGTCGAGTTTCTTACGCCGTCGCAGGCGCGGGAACTCGTACCCACTTTCGATCCGCCCGAGGACTGCGGGATCCTTCTGATTCCTCGCGACGGATATGTTGAGCCGAAATCAGTAGCCGTAGCCTATGCTGCGGCGGCTAAGGACCGCGGTGTTTCCATTGAAACACGAGTCGAGGCAACCGGTTTGCAAATCGATGATGGACGGGTGACGGGTGTCCGGACACGCGAGGGAGCCATCGCAGCCCGATCAGTTGTCTTGGCGGCGGGAGCGTGGGTGCGGCAATTCGGTCAGCAAGTCGGATTGAACCTTCGAACAGTGCCGGTCCGTCATCAGGCGTTCGTGACGGGTCGCCTGGCCGGAGTGCGGCCGCGCCAACCGATCGTTCGTATCACCGAGCCGCAGATCTACGTTCGGCACGAGGCCGGTGGTCTGCTGGTTGGTGGTTACGGCTACCGACCGATGAGTTTCGACATGAACGAATTTGATGGAGGATTCGAGGTTTCCTCACTCGAGGCGGACCCGGTTTACTATCAGCAACTGGCTGCGGCGGCGACAAAGTTCTTTCCGTCTCTCGGCGGCGCCGTCGTCGTCCAGGAGCGGCGCGGCCTGCCTACGATCTCGCCTGACGGCAATATGATTGTTTCTGAACCGGCCGGGCTGCGCGGGCTCGTCGTTCTCTCTGCCTGTGGGGTAGGCGGTATTGACCGTTCTCCGGGAGCCGGCCGCATGGTAGCCGATATCGTCAGCGGCCGCCCGCCATGGATCGATCCATCCGTCCTCAGCGCCGACCGTTTTGGCGACGAGTATTCAGCGGATCAGACCCTGCGGGCTCAATGCGAAGAGATCTACGCGCATCACTACCACGGGGTCTACTGAGGGCGGAGAGATACTGAGCATTCCGCGATGCGAGGAGTTCACGCTGAACACTGGCTTCGAAGACCCTGAGGTTTCTTGTCAATAGCCAAGGGGAGGAGCGAGATCAGACGTGGCATTGATCCTCCTCGTCCTTCTCTATAGGCTGTGGCCATGTGGATAAAGAGAGGACTCTACACCCTTCAGTCGATTTCTCTGGCCCTTTTGCTGGCGGCGGAAGCTCCTGCGGCCGAGCATACCAGCTACGAGACACCCCTGGACATCGGATCGCGACTGGAGCTTTTCGTCGACGACTTCCTGGTGGACACGCTGGAGGGAGTGGAGCACAAGCTTCACTCTCCCCGGTCTGCTGGAACGGTCTTGGCCTTCGATAAGCCCTGGGAGGGGGTCACCAGTGGCAACTCCGTGGGCGTCTTCCAGGACGGCGAGATCTACCGCATGTACTACCGGGGCAGCAGCCATGCCGGCTATGCTCTGGAGTCCCTCCTGCAGCCGGGTGAAAAAGTCATTGCCGAGCACCCCTACGGCGCCTGCTATGCTGAAAGCCGGGACGGCATTCACTGGACCCGTCCCTCCCTGGGACTCGTGGAGTTCCAGGGCTCCAAGGACAACAACATTGTCTGGACGGGAAGGGGTGCCGGCGCTTTTCTCCCCTTCAAGGATCCCAATCCCGCGGCCTCAGCCCAGGAGCGGTACAAGGCGGTAGGTCCCGACAGTGGGGCGTTGTACGCCTTCGTTTCTCCGGACGCCATCCACTGGCAGGAGATGCAAGAGAAACCCATCATCACCGACGGCGCCTTCGATTCTCCCAACCTGGCTTTCTGGGACACTGTCCAGCAGCGCTATGTCTGTGTCTACCGGGACTTCATCAACGGGGTCCGCACCATCAAAATCGCCACGTCGTCGGATTTCAGGAACTGGACCCCAGGCCAGTGGGGCGAGTTCGGCGATGCCCCCAGCGAGCATCTCTACACCAATGCCACCCGGCCCTACTTTCGGGCCCCCCACATCTACCTCGCTTTTCCCAGGCGCTTCCATCCCTGGAAGACCATGGGGCCCTTCAACCAGGCCCATGCCGGAGGCTGCTCCGATGCCATCTTCATGTCCAGTCGAGATACGGTCCACTGGAATCGGTACCTGGAGGCCTTCATCCGCCCAGGCCCAGACGTGCGCAACTGGTCCCACCGCTCCAACACACCCGCCTGGGGTCTGCTGGCCACCGCACCCGATGAGATCTCCCTTTTCGTTGAGCGTCACTACACTTTCCCCAGCAACCATCTGGAGCGAATGGTGATTCGGACGGATGGGTTCGTGTCCGTCCATGCCGACTACGCCGGAGGTGAGCTGAGGACCCGGCCCTTGATCTTTCAGGGAGAGAACCTGATTCTCAACTTTGCTACCTCGGCAGCAGGAAGCATCCGCGTGGAGATCCAGGATGTCGAGGGCAACCCCTTGCCTGGATTCGGCTTAGAAGACTCACCACTGATCTGGGGAGATCAGATCGAACAAACGGTGACGTGGGAACGGACTCATGCCAAGGCGACTTCAGACAAACCCCTGGCGAGGATTGCGGGGAAGCCGGTCCGCCTCCGCTTCGTCATGAAGGATGCGGATCTCTACTCCCTGAGGTTCAAGTAGAAGCAAAGTCGATGTGGCCACGGCAGGGCGATGGAGTGGAAAGCTAGGGTCTCCTACCTCAGACTCAGTATGTGGCTTGATCTGTCCCTCCGAACACACGCCACCGTCTTCAATCGAGCGGAGAAATTCCGTCGGGAGCGACACCCGGCCACTGGCCATGGATTCTACGGGTCTTTGCCCGAGATGCACTTTGACGTTGGATTCTTGTTCTGTTTTACAGTGCTCCCGACGGAAACTCCGTTCTCTATATCGGTACGACCGCACCATCGCGATAGGAGTGTTCTGCCGAACCCCTTCGGAGCAAGGCCCTTCGGGTCTCCTATCTCTACCTCGCAGAGGGAGGGTAGATCCAGCCCAATACCAGCCCGCGCACAAAACCGTCCAAAAAGCCGCCCTGTGAACTCTTCGACCAGCTCTGCGATTGACGAAAAGGCGATTGCCTTGTCAATTGCTCCGACTCGCCCCATCTATGGTCCACTATCCTTTGTCTGTATTCCCCCAGGATAGATCAACGACCCCGATCAACGCTCACTCAGTCAGACTGAGTACTTTGACGCTGTCAAGCGGAGCCTTGGAGGATACGTAGCCGATGCCACCCGGATGCGACTTGATAAAGGAGATGACCGCAGCATCACTACCGACTTCAGGAGGAGGGGACTCCTTGCCGGAAAAGATCTGGCGTTGCCAGTAATTCTTGATGCTGCTGACCGACCGTGGACGTTGCGCGAGAGCGCCTCCCGCACGGGTGAGTTGCTGCCCAGGTCCATGGGTTGGGCGGCCACTCCATGCTCCCATCTCGAGATCTCCTTGAGCAGCAGACGAGAGACCTTCTTCTTGGAGATCGTGTTTGTTGGATTGTCAGGGTGGACAATGATCCGATAGCCCTGCTCGGCAAGTGCCCCCGGAGACCATTCGAGCAGGAGGAAAACCGTGAGCGCAATGAGAACGACTGGGATTTTTTTCATAGATTACTCCCTTTCGGCGGAAAGAACCCGAAAAGAGAAGAGCCTGACGTTCCTGAGGTAGAACCTCAGCTTGATTGGCCTCCCGGCAAGCCCGCTGACGTCAGGGTTCCCATTCCACGTTACAACGTTGTCGAGACCGGATCTTGGAAGTGCGTCAGCGTCCTTCAACGTGTGTCCAGGCAGCGGAAAATACGCTGGATCCACGACCTCTACTTTCAAGTCCCCAGGAGCAGCGCCCACCACTTCCATATTCACGTGCAGTCTGCTTCCCGACAACCTCAAGGTGTGGGTGACGATCTCTCCTCTCTTACCCTCTTCGCCTTCGAGACACACGAAACGGTCTCTGGGAAGAACTGCCAATCCGATCGACCACTGGGCCTTCTCTTCGCCCAGGACGTCGAACTGCTGCCGGGTTCTGTAGTTGGCTCCGATGTAGTAGACGAAGATCTCATCCTTGTAAACGATCGGCTTCAGGGGAAGGATCGAATTCGAGTCGAACTCGGGAGTGGGTCCGGGAAGGATGAAAGGCTCTCTGTAGCGTCGGTCGAAACGGATCCCGTCGCGGCCGAAGACGAACTGTGGATAGTGCGTCTGTTGAGTTTTGTTGAACATCCAGAGCATGCCCACGTAGAACTCCTCGTAGACACAGGGATGCATGGCGTACAACTCCGTATCAGGACCGTCTTCCTCGTCTGGAACCAGGATCGTCTCAGATTGGCTCCAGTGGATCATATCAGGGCTTTCAGCCCGACCGATGAGCCGTTTCCCCACGGGACATTTCTGGTGGCCACAGTTCTCCATGTAGACGGCATAGACCTTTCCAATCGGATCCCACCCCATGAATGAAGTGGGCCCCCAAGTCCCGGGTCTTTTCAGATCATAGACAGGGTTCCCCTCGTAGGGTGTCCAATTGAAACCATCGCCGGAGTAGAAAAGGTCAAGGGTCATCCGTTCCTGTCCGTCCTGACCCCGAAGCATGTTCGATTTCAGCCCTTTGTATTTCTTGTCAGGATCTTCTTCCACAGGATCCCGGAAGAGATGGCCAGTACTGAAGTGGGCTCGGCTCTTCATGCTGCTCGCCATCAGGATGTTGTTTGCCTTCGAACCCTGGAACTCGACGAGTCCCAACGAGGGCTTCTCCCAATGGTATCCATCCTCTGAGATGGCATAGCAGGCGGTGCACCGCTTCCTCGCCCTTGCGATATCGGCGACTCCCAACTCGTTTTGCGATACCGGTTGTTCTACCGGTGGAGTGGGGGGGTGATAGTCGTAGACCGGATACCACATTCTGAAAAGCTTCAGGTCTTCGTCGTAGAACACGGTTGCTTCAGCAATGGTCTTCCCCTCCCAGGGACGGTCGCTTATGATCACCGGGTTGTTCGAAACCTTGACGGCAGGGTTCAGCGCAAAACGTGTGCTTTTCAAGCTCTCGATCATGGCATCGTCGAAAAACAACATCCGCTTTGTGGTATCAACAGTAGCTTGCCGGTGCTCCGGCCCGTGCTGGGGCCCGAGGGCGGAGCGACTGGCGGAGCCGCCCAGTAGAACCGTGCCCAGACCAGCAGATCTGAGAAAGTGGCGTCTCGTCAGGTTGGATTCTGAACTCATGCCCTGTTCGACGATCTTAACCGCTCTGTTGTCCGGTTGAGCTTCTCAAACGTCGTCATAAAATGTTTCACATCGTTTGGTTCTACGCATTATAAACGCCCCAACGTCATGGGAGGCTTGAGTAATGTCCCGTTTCTTTATCTCGATCCGAATTCTGAGGGCTCTCTTTCTCCTGCTGCTGGGCCTGTCTTTCGTCTATTCAGCGCAACTCGAGCGCCATCGCATGATCGAGGAGTTCCCGGTCGGCGGGGTCGACCCGGGACAGGGCTTTGAGGGACCTCCCCTCCCGCCTCCAAAAGTCGACCCGGGCCCTGATGCGGCAACCCTCGACTTGATTGTCCTGGATCGAGATACCGGAGAGCGGTTGAGTGCTACGGTCAGCGTCAACCGTGGAGATCAGGAGCCGGAGAACGATCCCTACGAGTCCTACTCCCTTCGGATGTCCGCCAACCGGCACAAGGGCCCGATACGGTTCCGCGAGCTGAACTACTATTTCTTCACCGACGGATCCTTTTCGGTGAGAGTCCCCTCCGGGACCTGCACGGTGGAGGTCCGCCGGGGTTACGAATACACTCCGACCCAGCAGACCTTTCGCCTGCAGAAGAACCAGACCGTGAAGGCGACGATCTATCTGAAGCGCTGGATCGATATGGCGAAGCAGGGATGGTATTCGGGAGACACCCATATCCATTTCGAGCGAACCGGCAGCAACGATGACACGCTGCTGACGTTGACTTCGGCCCGCGATATTCGCTACGCCTTCAGCCTGTCGATGAACACCACCGGTTACGCGCTGGGCCGGGAGTTTGAGTCCTGGGGACAGGCCTATGGGCTAGGGGAGAAGTCGATTCGAAAAAAGGGGCCTTACCACCTGATCTCCGGCCAGGAGTACCGGGCTGGCTCCCTGGGGCACGTGACTGTCCTAGCGGAGGACTATGTCCCTGGCGCGGGCCCTTCGATTGATGACGTAGACGAGGCGCCTTCGCTTGGGGTCATTGCCGATCAGGCCCACCAACTGTCCGGGGTTATCGGGTTCGCGCATGGAGGCTCCTACCGACGCGAAGCGGATGCCTTGGCCCTGACCGGAAAGATGGATTTTCTGGAGTTGCTGCAGTTCGGAGGATACCGCGGCCTGGGACTGGACGGTTGGTATGACTTCTTGAACCTTGGATACCGCTGGCCGATCGTTGGAGCCTCAGATTTCCCCTATACCCGGGAACTGGGAGACTGTGTGACCTACGTCCAGGCTGACAAGGAACCCACCGTCAGGGAGTTCTCGAGAGCGCTGGCCGGGGGTCGCAGTTTCGCGACCAGTGGTCCCATGATCTTCCTGGGGGTGAACGGAAAAGGGCCGGGCGAGCTGATCACCTCAGAGGACGCAGCGATCCCATTGGAGGTGGAAGTAAGTGTACTGAGTCCTCTCTACCCAGTGCGATACGTTGACATCATCTGGAACGGACGGGTGGTTTCACGACAGTTCGACCCAAAAGGCCGCTCTCGATGGGAGATCTCGGAAAGGCTCAAGGCCGATCGCAGTGGGTGGGTGGCTGTCCGAGCCTATGAGGACGCCGGATCAGATGCCCACACCAACCCGGTCTACGTTTACCTGAAAGGGAAGCTGCCCTTTGCTGATGACGCCTGTGGCCAGATCCTGGCACGGCTGGAGAGTTCGATCCGAGGCATTCCCAATCGGGAAATCCAAGCAAGGTTGCGAGAGCTCAAAGAGCATCTCCAACGTTACCGCGACACGGGAAACGCCCGGGGTCTGGCTCTGCCAGGGAAGCTTCTATGAGCGGGGCTTTTCACCGAATCCTCCGTCTTCTAACCATCATGGTGCGACGTTTGGCGGTACGGTTGCCGGGGAGACAGCTCGGCACCTCGACGTTTTCACGGGCAGCAAAGGCTGCTATCACACTATCGCATTCCGGTCCTTGTCGCGTCGGGAGATCGGCTAGTTGGTAAACCGTGAATTAGTAGTGAAAAGATGGCCGAATCCTGCCAGATACAATCCCAACCCACCAAGGTAGTGCACTGCCCAGCATAGTGTCAGGTCCCGGTAGCGCAAGTACAAGAACGCAAGTAGAAATCCTGCGAGTAGTGCAGCCAGAGCCGGAAACAAGTGTCCATAGATGACGTGATAGAAAGAAAACAAAAAGGCGTTGAGAAGTCCCAGAAGACCGGGCGGCAGCAAATCCGCATACCTCTGAAAGAAAAATGACCTGAAAAAGAACTCCTGGAGGGGTACTGAGAGACCCGGATAGAAGACGAACACCAGTGCTGCAGTGAATAGTCCCTCGTGGTCGTTTGTGGAATGTAGCCAGTTCCACCACAAGGCGCCAACAGCTCCGATTGAAGCGGCAATGAGCAGCACTCGTCCGAGGATGTGCGGTCGCGAGAGGCCGAGATCCTGCTTTCGGGGTCGCACCACAAGCAGCGTGGCAAGAACATATACCCCGGTCAGGAACCAGAGGACCCAGCGATCCTCAAGGCTTGCCAATCCGAATAGGATTAAAGAGGGAAAGAGCAAATACAAAAGTATGAGCTCTAGTGGCAGCAGTATTCGTCCGTAACCAACCACGCCTGTAGCCTTCGAGGCTTCTATTTGCTTTCTTCTCCTGCGACGCTGTGAATGATCTGGGGCACGAATCTCTCCGAGAAGCCCGCCACAAAGGACCAGAAGCCCAACTTCGCAAAGTCCTCACCGGAGGCTGGGTATGTTTCTACGAAAAAGCGTCGCAAGTCGTCTACTGTAGGTATCGGATAGCCTTCAAATTCGGGGATCGCGAAGTCCGGGAAAAGGGCGCTTGCGACTATTCCTGAGAGAAAGAGTAGATAGAGGACCAAAGAGAACACTCCGCCGAAAACCGGGATCATCAAGATGGCTGTCCAGGACTGACCCAGGTATTCGAGTTCTTCATCGCCGACTTCCTTTAATCGCTGTTGAATGCTCACAAAGCCACCTATGAGGGTCATCCGGTAAATGGGGAGGTGGGAACGTGGTTCGGCGCTTTCCGGATCCCAAATCTGGTTCCCCGTTCGCTTGTCAATATAGTCGGCTGCAGTAGCAGAGGCCGTGGGAACTGTGGAAAACTCCGAGCGACATCGAACTGGGCCAGCAAGCCCGTGATACGGAGTTTTCCAAGCGCTGTGCGAACGGTGGAAAAACAACTGCGAGCACTTGCCAGTTCTCCTCCAGAACTAGTTGTTTTTCCACGGTTTGCATAGTGCGGCAGTTTCCACGGCCTGCCTTTGACTGGCGGCACCTCCCCATTTACCGGATGAACCACCTATGATTCCGCATTCGAAGCAGAACCACGACACCGGGAATCGCTGGAAGTAGAACGCTACCAGGAACAAGACGGCGGTTAGAAGTAGGCTGACGCCTGTGAATACAAGGAGTCGCTTAGAGACTGCTAGGATTCGTCTCGATCGTTCCATCGTGGTTCCATGTAGACTTTAAGTAGGCACTTCGTGCCGACGGCCAAGGCCGTAAAAGGCTGTTTCGGGACACCCCGGCTGTGACGAAAGGGCGGTCTCAGAGAACAGCTCACTTGATTGAAATTCCGAGACTGTTAAGTAGGCACTTCGTGCCGACGGCCAAGGCCGTAAAAGGCTGTTTCGGGACACCCCGGCTGTGACGAAAGGGCGGTCTCAGAGAACAGCTCACTTGATTGAAATTCCGAGACTGCGAGACTGTAAAGGAAAGAGGCCGCAACCTCGATATCGGTCAGATAGGGTCTCGGGACTCGCTCGGAGCAGGTCCTATCCTAACTCAACAAGACCGCTAATCGAAGTCGGCTTCGCTGTCGCGAGTGAATGCAAGGCCTTATCGAACCAGAAGGGTCTCCAAGGTCAATATTCGCCAAATGACCCTCAGGTGATCAACAGCTCGCCCAAGGATGTACTCCTGGAATCGCTCTCTGAAGGGATCGGATTCGCGGACCATGGAGGTGATTCTAGAGGATCGAGGCTCATTTGCTCCAAACGGCGAAATCCGTCAACTCTCCTATACTCCTCAGGTCGGATACTACCCCGCGCCTGCTGCCAGCACCTGACGAACCATGCTGATCAGTTTTCCGGGCGAGAACGGTTTCTCCACGAACCCGGCCAGCCCCTTCCCCGCGAACCGATTGATCACCTCCTGCTCGTTGTATCCGCTCGTCAGAATGACTTTCACGTCCGAACTGAGTTGGCGCAATTCCCGAAACGTCTCTTCTCCGCCCATCTGTGGCATCGTGAGGTCGAGCACGACAACGACGATCTCGGCACGCCGCGCCTGAAATACCTCCATCGCCGCCTGCCCGTCCTTCGCCGTCACTACGCTGAAGCCGTGTCTTTCCAGCAGCCTCTTGACGAAAGTGCGCACAGTCTCTTCGTCGTCCACGACAAGAACCAATCCGCTGCCCGACCAGCTCTCCGAAGCTGGTGCGGTGGACCGAGAATCCCCGACTTCTTTTGTGGAACACGGCAGGAGAACGCGGAACGTCGTACCCTGCCCCGGTTGACTGTAGATCTTGATCGCTCCCTTGTGTCCTCTGACGATCCCCAGGGTCGCGGCTAAGCCCAGGCCGCGGCCGGTGAATTTCGTAGTGAAGAACGGATCGAAGATTCTCTCTTGCGTGGACGGGTCCATCCCGCACCCAGTATCGGCTATCTCAACGTACGCGTAGTAGCCCTCGGGAAGGTCCTCATCCAAATACGTCTCAGAAAGGTAAGTGTGATCGGCTTCCATTACGCCTGTGCGGATCGCGAGAAGTCCGGTTCGCTCCCCAATTGCTTCAGCAGCGTTGGTCACCAGGTTCATCACCACCTGTCGTAGCTGTGTCGCATCGGCCTCGATGGGCGGCAGGGTCTCGCTGAGTTCGTATTTGAGGACGACTTTCTTAGAGATCGACACCTCCAACAGGCGTGTCATCTCGTCGACGAGCCTGGAAAAGTCCACTGATTCGACGACAAAACGCCCTTTGCCGGAGTAGGCCAACATCTGTTTCGTCAGTTGCGATGCGCGCTCGGCAGCCTTCACGACGGCTTGAATATAGGGTTTCGACGGAGCTTCGGCGGACATGTCCATCAGGGCCAACTCGGCGTTGCCCATTACGCCCACCAGCAAATTGTTGAAATCATGAGCGACGCCGCCGGCCAGGACCCCCAGGCTTTCCAGTTTCTGGGCATGTTGGATTTGGGCTTCGAGCTTCCTTTTCTCCTCTTCGGCCTGTCTGTGCGCGGTGATGTCCGTAACTAGTGCGACATACCCCTTCGTTTCTCCTTGCTCGCCCAGGTGGGGAGCGTACTCGGCGCGCACATGTCGCTCGCGCCCTCCGAGGACCAAAGTGGTTTCATAACTTACCGCCTTTCCGGACAATACCGTTTCTATGTATCCGCGGATTGCCTCGTAGGCGAGGGAGCCCAAGACTTCTTTGATGCGCCGACCCCTTAGTTCCTCGTGTCCAAGGCCGAACCAGTCTTCGTAGGTCCTGTTATTGAATTGATACCGCTGTTCCGAATCCGCATAGGCAATGCATACAGGCAAGGCATCGGTGACGAGACGAAGCTGCTCTTCGCTTTTTCGCAGCGCCTCTCCGGCTCGCTTGCGCTCAGTGATCTCTTTCCTTAGCTCGGCGTTGGCTTCCGCCAGCTGCCGGGAGCGCTCCTCGACGCGGGCTTCTAATTCCTCGTGCGCTTGCTGCAGCCTCTCCTCCGCCTGCATGCGCTCGGTGATGTCCTGAACGACCGTACTCACTCCCTGGACCGCCCCGTCTTCGAGCGTCAGAGGGTAAAAGCTTACCAGTGCAGTCCCACTCCACCCTGGCGTCGTGCCGCTAACTTCGAAGTCGAGCGCGGGCTCACCAGTTTCGATAACGCGCCGGTAGATGTTGGCCACCTCCAAAGCAACTCCAGGTATGACTTCTTGAACGGTGCGACCTATGTGCTCCGAGGCAGGCTTGCCATTCATCGCGGCCATCCGTTCGTTGATATGCAAGTAACGGAGATCGCGGTCGACAAAGCACAGCCCGACCGGTGCTGTGCGATAGAGATGTTCCAGTTCAGCGAGCTGTCTCGCTGGAGACGCTACCTCAAGCCGTTTAATCGTAGCTCGTTTGGTCTTCATGCGGACACACCTCGTTAGTATAGAGCGGACCTCCCAATGTAGGGGCCTGCGGAGTTCTGGGGCAAGCAAAGAATTCTCCAAGATGCGCTGCCACAGCTATCCGCAAACCCGATCGCCGCCAGGCTGGCAGGTGTTCCCCAGCTTCAGATCTACGACCTGCGTCGCTTTCGTGCCTGTCAGTGGGCGCGTCACGGGTGTTCCGATCCCGATGATCCAGAAGCTCCTGGGTCACCGGAACCCGGAGCCCACAATCTGAAGCACCTGGATCCCTCGTTCGAGGCGGTTCGAGAGACTTTTGAGGCGGAGCAAACACTCTCGGAATGGGCGCCAGGCCGTCTCGCGGCTACAAGCCTAGGCAAATCATTTGGGTGCGGCTCTTTTAGAACAGGCGATTCTGGTGCCGTCGAACGCAAGATGGACCTCTCTTACTATGGGAGCGGCGAAGGCATTTTGGGGTTGGGTAGTTGGGTGGGGCAGAACAATCTGACACGGAAGACCGACCGATTGGACTTCTGGATCTTCTTACTTCACCCGCTTCAGGTGAGAGCGCGTGGGGCCGCGCACAGGGACCAGCTCGCCGTCCGCGTAGCGCGCGGCATGGTTTCTGAGCGACTCCTGCCGCTCGTGAAAGCGCCAATAGGCGTCGAAGTCTCCGCTGGCCTGCAGCGCACGCAGGCGTAAGACCGCCTCAGCCCCCGCCAGAGACCAGCGCGCCCCGGTCACCTCCATCCGATCTTTGACCAGGTAACGGCAGGCCCCCTCGATGACACCGGTGGCAATCGGGAACCCCCTCGCCAGATAGGTGTCATACTTCAGATACTCCGCATTTTTGAGCAGATAGTTGGCGCAGCGATCCACCGCTTCGCGCGCCTTGCCCGCCAGGCCCCGACGGGTCGCACTGCGACGGATTCCGCCCGCCACATAGCCACTGCGCCCGCGCAGAATACTCAGTAGGTGCTCGCCCACCCAGCCCTCCAGCTTCGGGTTGACTTCCCCGTGCAGAGCCATGCCGGCCTTCCACACGTACTCGCTCACGTGGATGAAGTCCAGCACGATCGTGGGCGCCGCCCTGGCGGATCGGTGCAAACACCGCAGCAGCGTCTTCAGCTGACTCCGATGGCCGTCGACCAGCACCACCCAACTCTTGCGCCCCGTGGGATCCCGCGAGCGGGCTTCTCCGAGGGCTTGCTCGATGACCTCTTCGGGACGCTTCTCCAAGCTCGCCCACAGCCGTTTGTGCTGGGGCCGCGGTCGCTTCCCTTCCTCCCGCTGCGGCTGCGGGGCCAGGACCCGCATCACCTCCTCCGGCCGCCGCACCTGAGGCGCGAGGGTGTACACCGCCGCGACCGTTGCCATCCGCTTGGCGTGGCGCTTTTCGCCCTTGCTCAACCGCTTCTGCAACTTGTGCTCGCTCGCTTCCGCCCGCTGCCGCGTCGCCTCCCGCAGATCCTCACGACGCAGCACCACTCCTTTGCCGTCCACCGAGATCGCCAAGATCGACCCCGACTCGCTCGGAGCCAACGCTCCCGCTTGTCGCTCCTGATAGAAGGCATCGAAGTCCTGGGCGGCACGGCCCACTAGCTCCTCCACCTGACGCTTGCCCACCTGCGCCCCCGTGGTTTTCGACAGCGCCTCCACGACTTTGTCGAACGACCCCTCGGCGGCTTCCTCCGCCGCCCGCCGCCGCACCTGGTGCGAGTACAACTCCGGCGGGAGGTTCAGATCCGCATCCAGTGGGTGCAGGCTCTGGAGCCCCTCTCCCCCGTAGCCGAGCCGCTCCACCCGAACCTCTCCAAAGACCGTTTCCAGCCCCCGTTGCTGCCGCCGGCGCTGTTGCCGCACCTGCCCTTCCGAATCCCGCACCGCAGCGGCCGCTTCACCCGGAGCCCGCAGCTCCAGGTGCGCCTGGTAGAACCGTCGCAGCAGCTCCCGCCCCTGCTGCTCCAGCTCTCGCTCCAACTCGCTGTGCGTCTTCCTATGGGCCTCGTCGGACATCAGAAAGGCCTCCATCTGGGCAAACTGCTCCCGCGCCGCCGCGAACTCATCCTCGGGCTGTAACTGGGCGGCTACCGCTCGCAACTTCTAGCCCTCCCGCAAGCGTCGGGCCGCCTCCGCCACCAGCGGATACACCAGCACCCGTTTCGGCGCTGCCGCCTCGCTCCGCGCCAGCCGATCCTCTCGCTTCCCGCCCCGCGTGCTCCCCAGCTCGATCCAGTTCGCCCCCCGATAGCAGCTGCCCCGGTAGCGCTCCGGATCCACCAACGTCTCCACCAAAAACACCTCGACCCCGTAGCTCCGGGGCCAGTCCAGCGCCAGCTGCCGCACGGCCCGCGATAAGATCCGGCTCGCCAGGTTCTTGACCTGGACCCAGGGCAACACTAAATAGCGACTGTTCGAGACCACGTGCACCAGCTGGCGCGTCCGCGCCTCCGCCTCCCATCCGATCCAGCGGTCGCGCGCCGCAATCCGCCAGGCCGCGCTCGAAAACTGCACGCAGGCCACCACCCGCCCCGCCGGCTCCGAGGCGTAGACCAGGTAGCGCAGATGCGCCCCGAACGGCACCCGGTGGCCTAGATAGTGGTAGCGCCCCACCAGCTCCCGGAACAGCCCTCGTTGCTCCGGCGTCCGAACCGGCTGCAGCTGAATCTCGCCCAGGTCCCGGGCCGTGCCCACCAGCCGGGGACCCGGCTCTCCCCGCGCCGTCACCGGTACCCCGGTCGCTTTCCCCGGCGGCCGCCCCAGCCGCTTGGGGGGCAACACCAGCCCCCCCTGGCTCTCCAGCTTCTCCAGAAACTCCCGGCTCTCCCGCGCTTTCAGCGACCCCGTGCGGCGCTTCCACCCCAGCAACTCGCACACGGTGGCGGCCAGTTCCATCCGGCTCAGACCCCCACACGTCCCCACGATCTCCCGGATCAGGGCCTGCTCCGCTTTGCCCACCTCATGACCTAGGAATCGCGGCGCTTTGCTCTCCACACCCTCTGCCACAAACCTACGCTAGCAAACCGACGCACAAATGTCCAGTGCTTTTTTCCCTCTTTCAATTTTTCATCGCACCGGGATTCCACCGACTCACAGCGGGCAGAGTCTCAGGCCCGGCCCGGCGGCTATCCGAGCGCACCGCAATCCGACGCGTTTTAGCCGACTTATGCCCTTCGCCAAGCCTTATCTCGCCCAAAAGCGCCACTCGCTACGATTCGGACCCGGCTAACCTATTGTCAATAAAGGATAATGGTTCGCTCTAAAAGAGCCGCACCCAAATCATTTGGAAAAAAAGCGCGCCCGGCAGGATTCGAACCTGCGACCTCTGGTTTCGTAGACCAGCGCTCTATCCAACTGAGCTACGAGCGCACCGAATGTCCGTGCAGTTTACCAGAAGCAGGTCGGGGTAGGGAATCGTGTATGCCCCTAGAGGCACGCGCCATCGGTTGCTGCTGATTCCTCTTTGCGGCCAAGATGAGTAGAATGGGCAACACGAGGTACCTTCGTGCGCGACCATGTCAAAGTTCTAGCTTTCCTGCACATTGCCTTGGGCGCCATGGGCTCTCTGGGTGCTGTCGTGATCCTCGGAGTTTTTACCTTCGGTGGAACTATGGTCCGGATCACTGCAGACAACGACCCGGAGGCGCTCTTGGCAGCTCCGGTCATTTTTGTTGTGGGGGTCGTGCTCTTCGCCATCATCCTGGTGTGCTCGGTTCCGGGACTGGTCGCGGGGATCGGCCTACTCGACCTCCGGCCCTGGGCCAGGATCCTGGCCATTGTGGTTTCCGCTTTCCATCTATTCAACATACCCATCGGGACGGCGGTGGGAATCTATGGGCTTTGGGTTCTGCTCAACTCTGAGACGGAAGAAATGTTTCGATCTACTGCTTCTACGCTGCCGATCAGTCCTTGAAAACCCAACACCTCGCCAGCGATTCCGACTTCTAAGAAAAGCGTCTCGTCGATCTTCTCCCCTGGTCGTTATAGCCTCGGAGACCTTACCCCGCATTTCTCATCGCTGGTCTACTGCGTCGCCGCAAACATCCGTCCTGGCTACGTTACGCTCTCGCGGCCTCCTCGACGTACAGCATGAGTACGACTGCGGGGGCCTCGGTCGCAAGCCTTGCCAGGACGGCCCTTGCGGCGCCTCGCTACGACAAGCGATGAGAAATGCGGGTTACTGCTTGTCCCAGGACGACTTGCTGACTAAGATGGAGGAAATGATGGATCAACAATACCGAGACCTGGTCGATCGACTGACGGAAACTCGTCGACATTTCGATGTGGTGGGCGAGTCCCTGCGCGGCGAAATCCGTCAGGTTGCCGAGGGTGTGGCTGATCTTGAGGGACGTCTTCACGGGGGACTCAAAGGTCTCCGAGAGGAGATGGTGGCGGGGTTTTCGGAGGTCAAGTCAATGCTAGAGTTTTCACACACCGAACTGGATCGCCGTGTTTCTGTTATCGAAAGAAAGATCGACGGCTAGCGCGCATTTCTCAGTGCGCCAGATGACGGACTTCTTCAGCTCCCATCACAAACCGAGCAACTCCCGAGCATTCTCGGAAAGAATGCGCTGCTTCAGCGGCTTGGGAATTCCGGGTAGAGCTGTCACCGGATCGTTCCAGTCGAAGTGGGGCCAATCGGAACAGTAGATCAGGGTGTCTTCGGCTTTCATGGATTGCAGCAGTCGGAGAAGGTGACCGGGCTGCTCCGGCTCCATCATGGGCTGGGATCCGATCCTGATGTGCTTGCGGAAATACTCGCTGGGAGGCTGCTTGAGCCAGGGCGTCTGATCGCGCAAAGACTTCCAGTCTGCATCCAACTTCCAACACAGACCGGCAACCCAGTATTGGTCGACCTCCAGCAGGGCCACACGAAAATCCGGGAATTTCTCAAAGGTTCCCTCCGAGATCAACGAGGCAAAATGAGCCATCGCCATCTGGGAGCGGGCCAACCGAGTTTCCAGATAGTAGGTGGGGTAGCCGACGCCGGTTGGGGCGCCTGCCATTCCCGCACCCTCGCAGCCTGGGTGGACGAAGGCCACAAGGGCGTTTCGCTGACAGGCCTCCCAGATGGGATCGTAGATACGGTTCCCATAGGGTCGCCTCGCTCCGGTGGGCACAAGGACAGCCACCACATTGGGATCATCGCCGATGCGATCAATCTCCGCCGCGGCCAACTGAGGATCTGAAGTGCTGATCGACATGGCCAACTTGAGACGAGGCTCCTGTGCAATCCACTGCTCGAGCGACCAGTCGTTGAAGGCTCTGCAAATAGCGGAGGCGTAGTCGCAGTCAGGTATCATCGAAGAGGTATAGACAACCCCACTATTGAGGACCGCATAGTCGATATGCCAGCGGTCGAGGTGGTCCTTTCGAAGACGCTCCAGATTCCAGCCCTCTTCATGTCCGTTGTAGTCCTCCCGGTTGAAGTCTTCCGCCAGATCGGTTCGGACTGCCTGCCGAGGAGCATTGAAGTAGCCTGATCCGGGGAAGAGGAATCCCTGTTCCTTGACTTGTCGTTGGAAGGAGGCTGAAAGGTAGGGGATTAGATCGTCAAGGTTCCTCAGCCAGTGGTGGACATCGCAGTCGATGACACCGAAGTCGCTGTCTGACTTGGACCGTCTTTCCGGAGCAGTGACCGGCATGGAGCCAGGTAATTGCATGGATCCCGTAGGTTCCTGGTCACCAGATTGATTTGGATCAGGTCCGAATTCGGGCGCTTTGCCCGTTGGCCGCCTGGTCACCGCGCGAAGTCGGTTTCTCTTCTGCCTATTTGGAAAGATTCTTGGGTGAGGCCTGCCTGAGGAGATCCACAAGAGGCTTGCCGGATTTGGGAACCGCTACCTTTCCCTCGACCACGATCTCCCTGGCCGAAATCTTCTGGCCATACAGGTCCTTGTTGGCTCCGTTGTCCTGGCGCAGAGTGCCACCTTTCAAGGAGATTCCAGCGAACAGACCCTTCGAACGGGCATAGGCAAGGATTTCAGCACCCATGGCAGCATCGGTTGCCGCCTCGGCGGACCGACCCTTGGGCCCGGCTGCGGCGGTAGCGTCCGCACCCAGCTTGACCTTGCTTTTCAGTAGAGAATTCACACCTGTCGGGTTCATGACCAGCAGGACGTAGTCGGTCGAACTGCCCCCGATCTGGAAACCAATACTGCCGGACGCCAACCGGTGCATAGCCGGTGCGCCCCAGGGACCGGAGAAGTCGATCTTAGAGCGACACACCATGCCGCCCTTGCCATAGCTTGCTCCGAAGAAGAAAGCGCCCTTCTTGACGCCGGGAAAGACCAGGACGCACTCCGCCTTGTTCAACAGGTCGCTCGGTATCCCCTCGTCTGGGGTATCGAGGATTGCCTGCAGGACGACGGCAGCGTTTTGCAGTCGTTCTTTCACATCCTGGGAGTCGGCAAACAAAGATAGGTTCAGGAGCAAACAAGTTACTCCCAAGCTCATGAGATAACGCATTTCTAAGGTTCATCCGGTAAATGGGGAGGTGCCGCCAGTCAAAGGCAGGCCGCGGAAACTGCCGCACTATGCAAACCGTGGAAAAACAAGGCTAAGCAACTGTTTTTCTGTAATTTGACTGAGAGTGATCTGAGATCGGATTCTCCTGTGGTTTGAAATCGACCAGGCTGAGGTACTGTTTCCCGATCAGCCAGTCTTCGTGAATCTCCTCGACGACAGCGGTGATGAGTCGTAGTGCGGACTCGGTGTTTGGAAAGATACCGACGACCCGGGTACGCCGGCGAATCTGACGGTTTAGGTTCTCCAGCCCGTTGTTGGTGCGAATGCGCCGCCAGGTAGAACGTGCAAAACGAAAGACCGTAAAGCCTTCCGGCAGATTGGTCTCCATCCAATCGGCCAGCTCCGGGTTGCGGTCGTGGTATTGCTCGACTCTGGCCCGAAGCATCGCCTCAGCTTCGTCTCCAGACGGGGCATTGAAGATGTCTCGAATGTCAGTGGCGATGGCGGCACGTTGGTCGGATCGGCGGGCGTATCGCTGAGCATTCTGGCTCAGGTGAAACTGACAGCGTTGCCAGGGCACTGAAGGAAAGACAGCTCTTCTGGCAGCTCGTAGTCCTGAGTGGTCATCGCTGACAATCAGCTGCACACCCTCCAGACCACGCTTTTGAAGCTGCTGCAGAAACTCTCGCCAGTGGACCTCCGCCTCGCTGAGTCGGCAGCTGACCCCAATCACCTCCCGCTTGCCCCAGCAGTTGACTCCGGTCGCTTTCAAGACGGCCACATCCTGAATGCTGCCCTGGCGACGGACCTTCTCGTAGTGGGCATCCAGGTACACAACTGGATAGCTGCCCAAAGGGCGGTTGCGAAACTGCTCGAGTTCGTCGTCCAGCAGCTTGGAGATTCTTGAGACCTGGCTGGCGGAGATCTCGGTGCCGCACAGCTGCTCGGTAATCTCAGTGACCTTGCGCGTCGACACGCCCATCACGTACATCTCGGCGATGGCCAGCTTCAGGGCTTTCTCCGAGCGGCACCCTCGCTCCAGGGATCGGGGATAGAAGTCCAGGTGACGTACTTGTGGAATCCGGATTTGAAGCTGTCCCACTCGAGTTGACAGCGTCTTGGCCTTGTACCCGTTGGCGTGGTCTCGACGCTGCTCGCTCCGCTCCCAGCGTCGAGCTCCCAGAAACTCTTCTCGTTCCATCTGCATGGCGGTGTTGAGCAGTTTCTCCAACACTCCTCGAAACGCGTCGCTGCCTTCTTCGATCAGTTCTTTCAACAATTCTCGTGGTAGCCTCTGTTCTGGGTCTGGGGTCATTCGGATCCTCCTTGCTCTTGTCTTGAGTTTTTTTGGAGAAATCCTGCCCCAGACCTCTGATCCTTTTAGCTCACCTTCCTCAAATTACAGAAAGAACGGTACACCCCTAAAAACAAGTAGTTCTGGAGGAGAACTGGCAAGTGCTCGCAGTTGTTTTTCCACCGTTCGCACAGCGCTTGGAAAACTCCGTATCACGGGCTTGCTGGCCCAGTTCGATATCGCTCGGAGTTTTCCACAGTTCCCACGGCCCCTGCTACTGCAGCCGACTATATTGACAAGCGAACGGGGAACCAGATTTGGGATCCGGAAAGCGCCGAACCACGTTCCACCTCCCCATTTACCGGATGACCCATTTCTAAACCCTTTCGAATCAAGTCGCTCTCTGTCGGCGGCACTTCGAACTCACGCCCTGGTGAGTCCGCAACATCGGATACTCCCTAAACGATACCACAGGCTGGGTAGCCCAGGGTAGAAGCTAAGAAGCAGCCGTGGACAGGCTATCGACGTTTGTGCTTTCATGAAGCTTTCCGCCATAGGAATGACGCACGGCTAGCTGCAAGGGGCACGAGAAAAAGGGGAAGATGAGTTTCAGGATCTCGCTCGCTCAGATCAATCCCAAGACCGGGGACCTTGGGGGCAATGCCCGCAAGGTCCTGGAAGGCATCGCCCGTGCTCGCGAGGACGGCTGCGACATCGTGGTCTTTCCCGAGATGTGCCTGACCGGATACTGTCTGGATGAGAAGCTCCTGATCAATCTCCAGTTTCTTCGGGAGAACAAGCGTATTCTGCTGGAGGAGATCCGGCCTGCCTGCCAGGGGATTGCGGCTATCGTCGGCTTCCTGGATTTCGACGAGAAGCAGCTGGGCCCCGATCAGCGGGTGCTAAGGCACAACGCCGCGGCTGTCCTGGGAGACGGGGAGCTGCTTCAGATCGTCCACAAGCGCCTGCTGCCGGCCTACCGCTATTTTGAAGACAAACGCTACTTCCAGCCAGGCCGAGAAGTCGAACCGGTCAGGGTCAGGGCAGGGGACCGGGCAGTGTCCATTGGAGTGCTCATCTGCGAAGACCTCTGGGAACACGGATACGACTTCAGTCCTTGCCAACTGCTTCGGGACAAGGGCACCGAGTACATGTTCTGTATCAATGCAAGTCCCTTCGTCGGAAGCGGTCCGGGAGAAAAGGACGGCAAGCGCTTCGTCCGCGAGCGGATCATACGAGAGCAGATCCGCCGTCACGGGATTCCCATTATCTACGTCAATACCGTAGGAGTAGGCGACAACGGCAAGAATATCATCCCCTTCGACGGAATGAGTCTTGCCTTCGATCGGGAAGGAAACCCGACCCGTGTTCTGAGCCAGTTCAAAGAGGAACAGCAGTCCGTGGATTTCGACCAGGGACAGTCTGAAGCCGTCCGGATTCCGCCTTTCGACCGGGAAGGGGAGATCTACGGAGCCCTGGTCATGAGCGTACGGGACTACTTCGACAAGGTGGGCATCTTCAAGCGTGTGCTGGAGGCGATTTCCGGGGGAATCGACTCCTCCCTGGGGACGGCCATCGCCTACGAAGCCATGGGAGAAGAGCTCCTCTCCGTCTACAGCCTGCCCTCCAAGTACAACTCGACGCAGACGTTGGAGGCAGCTCGCCAACTCGCACGGAATTTCCAGCTCGACTACCACGAAGTACCGATTCAATCCATGGTCGATTCGATCGTGCGGGACTTCGAACGCCATCTCCACCCGCTAGATCAGTCGGTGACGAGGGAGAATCTACAGGCACGCGTACGGGGCCTCATCATGATGGCCGAATCCAACGACCAGGAGGCGCTGCTTCTGACCAACGGCAACGAAACGGAGATCGCTCTTGGCTATGCGACCCTCTATGGAGACATGGTCGGAGGCCTCTCCGTCATAGGAGATCTGCCCAAGCCAGACGTCTATCGGCTGGCCCGCTACGTCAACCGAAGATGGGAGCGGACCATGATTCCGGAAGAGGTGTTTTCGATGCCGCCTTCGGCCGAGCTGAAGGCCGATCAGACCGACCCCTTCGACTACGATGTCGTGGGTCCCATGATCAGCGACTTCGTAGAGAGAGGACTGAGCCCTCGGGATCTGGTGGATCAGTTCCAGAGTAAACAACTCAGTCCGACTAGATACTCATCTCAGGGTGGCTCTGTTTACGACAAGTACGACGAGGAGAGCTTTGGGCAGCTGTCTCGACAACTCTACCGATCGCTTAATGTCTCTGTTTACAAACGTCTTCAGGGAGCACCCATAATCGCCGTCTCTGCCCGCGCCTTCGGTTTCGATCTGAGGGAGACGATCATCAATGGGTGGGGAGATCGCTGAAGGAAATCCTGGGTCGACTCGACTTCAAATGAGAACAGGAGGAGTCTTTTGGAGCGTCCTGCGCAGCTAGGATCGGTTCAAACCGTGCTGGGACTGGTTCCACCCGAGGAACTGGGCACTACCCTCATGCACGAGCACATTTTGTCGGATCTTTCGCAGATCGCTGCACCTCCAAGTGAGGCCAGCGAGCGCGAGCTCTTCTACCAGCCGCTGAGCCACTCCAACGTCGGTCTGGTGAGATTCTACTCCCGGCCCAACGCAGACAGTATGCGGCTGAGCGATATTCCAACGGCGATCGAGGAGCTCAACCTGTACCGCCAGTATGGAGGATCCTCGGTGGTCGAGGTCTCGAGCCTGGGACTCGGCCGGGACCCTGTGGGCCTGGCTCGGATCTCCAGGGCTACCGGGGTTCACATCATCATGGGCTCCTCGTATTACGTCGATGCTGCACATCCACCCGATATGGACAGTCGCTCGGAAACTGAGATCGCAGATGAGATTCTCCAGGATGTAGTGAACGGAGTCGGCTCCAGTGATATCCGCTCCGGAATCATCGGGGAGGTCGGCTGTTCCTGGCCTCTGACCAGTAATGAGCGTAAGGTTCTGCGAGCTTCTGCAAAAGCTCAGAGACAAACCGGAGCCGCTATTACCATCCATCCGGGTCGCGATGAACGCTCGCCTGAGGAAGTCCTGGAGGTCCTTGAGAAGGCAGGAGGGAATCTGCAGCGCACCATCATCGGTCACCTGGAGCGCACCGTCTTCGAGTGGAGTCGGCTACGGGACATTGCGAATCGGGGCTGCTATCTGCAGTGGGACCATTTCGCCTATGAGCGGTCCTACTTTCCCAACAATCCACGAGTCGACCTGCCCAGTGATGCCGGAAGAATGGAACTGATTGCCCGGATGATCGGGGAGGGCTTCGGCGAGAAGATCTTGATATCACATGATGTAGCTTCTAAAGACAAGCTACTTAAATACGGTGGACATGGATATTTTTATATCCTCCTTCATATCCTGCCAAGGATGAGAGCCCGGGGCTTCACCGAGGAAAATATCCATCGAATCCTGGTCCGGAATCCGGCTGAGGCCTTGAGCTTTGTGGAGCCGGTAGAACGCTGAGCGTGGCGGTGGCCTCCGGGCCGCCATGCGTCGAGCCAGGCTCGGCGGATGTACTTCGGCCTCGAGGCCAAAGCTACGCCCTAGGATTGTTGCTTGTTCTTGAGCCGCTCCAGGGTCCGCAGCCGCTCCCCAACATCCTTCTCGAAGCCTTCCTCAGTCGGCCGGTAGTAGCGGCGGTCTGCCAGATTTTCGGGAAGGCACTGCATATCGGCTACACGATCGGGCTTTTGATGGGCGTAGCGATAACCCTTTCCGTAGTCCAGATCCTTCATCAACCGAGTCGAGGCGTTGCGAAGCTGGAGCGGGACCGGTTCGTTTCGGGTTTTGGCCACGTCCTCGGCAACCTCGGCATAGGCCTGGTAAAGCGCGTTGGACTTGGGCGCCTGAGCTAGATAGACGGTGATCTGCCCCAGCGCCAGTTTTCCTTCGGGAAGACCAATGAAGTGGACGGCTTGCATGGCATCCATGGCATACCCCAGGGCGGATGGATCCGCCATGCCCACGTCCTCGGAAGCGAAACGGACCAGTCGTCGGGCAATGTACATGGGATCTTCTCCCGCTTCCAACATGCGTCCCATCCAGTAGAGGGAGGCATCGGCATCGCTGTTGCGCAGGGACTTGTGCAGCGCGGAGATGAGATTGAAGTGCTCTTCTCCTGCCTTGTCGTAAAGCAAGGTCCGCTTCTGAAGCGCCTCCTCAAGAATCTCTGCCGTGATATTGGGACGCTTGAAGCTCCGGGTGCGGGCAAGCTGGGCCGCCAGCTCCAGCGAGTTCAGTGCGACTCGGGCATCTCCATTGGCAAAGCCGGCGATCTGAAGCAGGATCTTGGGATCCGTCGAGAGGTTCCAGTTTCCGAGACCCCGTTCGCGGTCTTGAATGGTCCGCTCGAGGATCTGGAGGATGTGCTCGTCCGTCAGTGCTCTGAGGACCAGTACCCGGCTCCGCGAGAGCAGAGGGGCGATGACCTCGAACGAGGGATTTTCGGTAGTGGCCCCGACCAGAATAATGGTACCTCGCTCGACGTGAGGCAGAAAGGCGTCCTGCTGCGCCTTGTTGAAGCGGTGGATCTCGTCTACGAAAAGGACGGTGGGCCGCTGGTCGCTTCTGCGCTCGATCTCAGCCTCTTCTACTACCTTCTTGACGTTCTTGACGCCCGAAAGTACAGCGCTCAACGAGGCGAACCGACAGTCGGTCTCTCGGGCGAGAAGATAGGCCAGGGTGGTCTTGCCCACTCCGGGAGGGCCCCAGAAGATCATCGAAGGGATTTCTCCTGAGCGAATGATGTCACGGAGGACCCGCTCCGGTCCCAAGAGGTGCTCCTGGCCGACCACCTCGTCCAGATTTTGGGGTCGCATGCGGTCTGCCAGAGGTGCCGAAGATGAGGTGGTCGCTTCGACAGGATCTTGATCGGGAAAAAGAGATCTATCCATGGATGTCCTGTTGGCGATAAACCTCGTAGAGGATGACTGCGCCTGCGACTCCGGCATTGAGGCTCTCGGCCCTCGCCTTCATGGGAATCTGAAGCAGCTGGTCGGCCTCCTTCAGCAGAGAGCTGTCCGGCCCGGATCCTTCGCTGCCGATGGCGATGGCCAACGGGGGCCGAAACTGCGCCTGAAACAAGGACTGACCGTGCCGAGGTGTTGCCAGCCAGAGGCAGATGCCTCGGGATTTGAGCTGCGTCCAGTCGATTCCTTCCAGAAGTGGCACCCGAAGGATTGCCCCTGCGGAGGCCCGGATGACCTTCGTGTTGAAGCAGGACACGGTTCCGGGACTAGCTAGCAAGCTGAATAGCCCGGTGGCGGCGGCAGTTCGCAGCAGTGTCCCCAGGTTGCCGGGATCCTGAATCTCGTGGGCATAGAGCAGATAGGGCCCGAGATCATCCCAACTCCAGGTTGGTTTTTCGAAGAAGGCAAGAACCCCCTGGGGAGTCTCGACACCGGAAAGAGACTTCAAGAGGGCCTCGCTGAGGGAAATGGACTCCTGGCTCTTTTGACAAAGGCGTTCAAGACGCCCATTTGGGTTCTGGGTGAGCTTCTCCGAGAACAGGAGCAGCTTGATCTGATGGTCCTGGGACAGGTCTTCGACCAACTTCCATCCTTCGGTAAAGAGCCAGGGGCAGTCCCGTTCCTGAGGCCTGTCAGCAAATCTGCTCCACTGTCTAAATCTTTTGTTATCGCGGCTTTGAATCACCGCAGGGCGAGAAGGCACGACGGTGTTATTCTAACATGGTCGGCAAGCAGGGCAACAACATGAAAATGGCTTTCCCGGTGGTGAACTCGGGGCGAACATGAAGCGATCGGAAGGAGGCTCCAGACGGGTTCACATTGACCGCTTCAGCTCCGACCCGCTTCAGATCGAAGCGGCCGCCGGGGTAGTTCGCGCAGGCGGCATCGTGCTCTACCCGACCGATACCGTCTATGGCCTGGGCTGCTCAGGCCTCAGGGTAGACGCCGTGACGAGACTTTTCGAGTTGAAGCAGCGCCCTCCGGATCGGGGGGTTCTGCTGCTCATCCCGGAACTGGCCTGGGTAGAGCGCTGCGCCCACTCTGTTCCAGAAAGCTTTTTCCCGCTTGCGGAAGCGCTTTGGCCCGGCCCTGTTACATTCCTGCTGCCGGCCAGTCCGCAACTCCCGGCCTTGATCGCTGGTGGCGAGGGCAAGGTGGGACTCAGGCAGCCCGAGCTTCCCTATCTACGATCGTGGATGGAGGTCATCGGAGCACCCCTGGTGTCAACCAGTGCCAACATTTCGGGCCACCCCTTACCCGAGTCCTTTGAAGAACTCGTCGCACTGTTTGGGAAGCATGTGGACTTAGTCCTGGAGACGGCCGAAATGGGCAGGGCTCAAGCGTCGACCGTCGTGGACCTCTGTACCGAACCGCCCAAAATAGTACGAGAAGGGCGCTTGGCCGAGAAGGTTCGAGGTCTACTGAGGCTTGACTAACCCGCATTTCTCATCGCTGCTCTACTACGTCGCCGCAATCATCCGCCCTGGCTGTGTTTCGCTCCGTCGACCTCCTCGACGTACTGCACGAGTACGACTGCGGGGGCCTCGGTCGCAAGCCTTGCCAAGACGGCCTTGCAGCGCCTCGCTACGACAAGCGATGAGAAATGCGGGCTAATCAGCCTGGACTAAGCTGAAGCTTCAAGAATACGTCGCACGTCGAAACGTCTGAACGTCACACGTCTCTGCTCTACGAACATCGCGGTGAACGGGACTTGTCCCACACCGAGGAAAAAGTTTCTTTCCTGCACGATCCGGCTCGCAGCTGGAAGCCTACTAACCTACCTGCCCTCGGTCGCGTTTTGGGAAGGTGGGTCGGTCGGGAGGGACTGCTGCTCTACCTTGTCAAGAACCTTCACGATGAAGAGCTGCTTTTCGCTTCGCTGGTGAACACCTTTTCGGATGGCGATTAACTCGGCGACGACACTGACCCCAATTTCCTCGGGAGTCTCCGATCCGATCGCCAGACCAATTGGAGCATAAAGCCGATCGAATGCTTCCGGAGCATATCCTTTTTCAAGCAGGTTCTTGACGAGAAGTTGAATCTTCCGGCGGCTGCCCACCAGGCCTACGTACCGCGCTTTCGTCTGAATCGCCTGTTCCAGAGCGATCTGATCGTGGCTGTGTCCTCGTGTGACCACCAGAACGAAATCCATCGGGCCTATCTGGATCTGCTCGAGGCCTGATTCGTAGGGGCTCACGATGGTTTCCTGGGCATCGGGAAAGCGTTCGGCATTGGCAAATGCTTCGCGGTCATCGAGAACAGCGACCTGAAATCCAACTCGATGGGCAGCTTCAGCGATGGCTTGGCCGACATGACCGGCCCCCATCAGCACGACCTTGGGATCAGGGAGGATCGGTTCCACGAAGATCTCGACCGTTCCTCCACAGATGAGGCCCTCGCTTTCGGCGTCCTCCTGTGTGAGTTCGTAGTTCAGCAAAGCGGCAGTGCCGCTGTCCATGACCCGTTTGGCCGCTTCCCAGACCTCTGCCTCGACACATCCACCGCCGACGGTACCGACGAAGGATCCGTCCTCGTGGATAAGCATCTTGGCATGGTCTTTTCGGGGCGTACTGCCGAGGCGGCGGACGATCGTGGCCAGGGCGGCTCTTTCACCCTGTTTCCGAACCCGAACCACTTCCTCGTAAACGTCCATAGAAAGCATTGTGCAGAAGGGGTCAGTTTCAAGTCAAGGTCGCAGGGCCAAGACAAAGAGATCGCAAGTCGCAGGTCACAGGTCTCCGGTCCTGTCACACGGTTGATGGCGCAGCCCCTCTTTTCCCGCGTTTGTGTAGGAAAGACTCGTGACTGATGAAGAACTTCTTTCCGTTCGAATCGGTGCGACCCGTGACCTCTTATTTCTTGACCTGCGACCTGCGACTTGCGACTTGCAACCTCTTCGTCCTCGACCTGTGCCCCCGTTACACTCCGCGGATCTTTACAGTCAACCTTCCCTGGTGTAGTCTGATGTTGCGTTTGCCAGGCAATCCCCAGCAGTCAAGTACCAAGAAAGGGGCCTATAGCATGTTAGAAAATGGATCAGGCGACACGCCCCCTATCACTGCTGTGATCGAAGAGTACGGACGCTGTCTGGAACTGGTGCCGATGGATCCTCACTTCCATTCCATCACCGTGTCACTTTTCGTTAAGGACGATATCATCACGGTGTGGACCTTTAGCCGCAAGGCAGGTGTTGAGGACCGCATCCAGAGCATTCGGGACCAACTGGTTCGACTCGGAGGATTGGTGGCCGTTGAGTCCAGTCATAATCAGGTCCGTTTCCCTTGCGGCCATCTGCACGCCAGACCGGTGAAGTTTGTATGTTCCCTGGCAGTGGAGAAACCGCCTGACCACACTTTGCCGTCTGGCGAGATGGCGATAAAGGACACCAAGACGAAGCTGACTTTGAAGGTCTCTGGTCAACAGGTGGAAGATCGATGGGTCTACGAGGTGTCGGCGACAGGAGAAGCTCCCAATGTCCCCCTGCGCCTCCGCGCCATAGTTGCTGGTTTCGTTCGCTACGGAGAAATGGAGAAGGTGGGCGATAACTCGGTGTCGTTCCCCTGTGGCCAGCGGCACGACGCATTGCTTCGGGTTCTGCTTCCTTATGCACGCAATGTTTCAGCGGTAGAAGATATGCTGGAGGCTTCCGCAATGCGGGGGCAGCTCACTACCGGGACGGCAGGGTTCTCGCCTATCTAGAGCCCACGCTTCAGAGGAGAGACGGATGGCTTTTGTTGAGACCATGAAGCCCAGAGAAAGAGTGTTGAATGCCCTGGCCGGGAAACCTGTGGACCGCCCTCCGGTTTCGAATCCGACCAACGTCGCCACCGTCGAGTTGATGGACCTGGTGGATGCCCCTTTTCCGGATGCTTGCCGAGACCCCGAGTTGAACGCCCGGCTGGCCGCCACCGGCTACACCGAACTCGGATACGACAGCATCATGCCCGTCTTCACCATCATCCAGGAATCGTCCGCGCTGGGCTGCGAAATGCAGTGGGAAGTCAAGGATAATTGGCCCACCGTACGGATGTACCGTCCCATCTGGCAGGAACCAGAGGACGTCCACATTCCCAAGGACTTCCTGACTCATCCGGACAATCTCTGTGTTTTGAAGGCCCTGGAAAGCCTGAGGAAAGAGTACGGCGATGAGGTCGCCATCATTGGTAAAGCCATGGGTCCCTGGACACTGGCCTATCACGTCTTCGGCGTGGAGGCCTTTCTGCTCATGTCGATCGACGACCCGGCAAAAACCATGCGATGCTTGGACCGTCTCAAGGAGATTTCGGTCGTTTTTTCCAAGGCTCAGATCGATGCCGGAGCGGACGCTCTTACCTTTCCTGACCACGCAACCGGTGACCTAGTCAGCGGCGAGTATTACCGGAAGTTCTTGCTCGAACTACACAAAGAGATGGTGGAGCGCATTCCCTGTCCTTTGATCCTCCACATCTGCGGCGCCACTCTGGATCGTCTGGACTACATTGCCCAGACCGGCATGGCCTGCTTCCATTTTGACTCGAAGAACGATCCCAAGAAGGCGATGGAGATCGCGGATGGACGGATTCGGCTGGTCGGCAATCTGAACAACCCCGAACTCCTCTATGCCCGAGGTCCTGAGGAGGTTCGCCAGGCGGTCTACGCCTGTATGGAGGCGGGTGTTGATCTGATTGCGCCAGAGTGTGCTATTCCCCTGGCTACCAAGTTGGAGAATCTCCTGGAGATTCCCAAGGCGGTCAAGGATTGGTGCCGGGACAACGCCAACTGAGCGGGACGGCCCCGCATTCCATGGAGCATCGATCTGGGCGCCCCCGACTGACTCCTTTTGCATTCAATCAATCTTGAGCATCGATTAACACTATGATCAAGCGTCCAGAAGATTTCACAATCATTGGTGAGAACATTCATGCAACGCGAGTGGTTCTTCGCAACGGCAAGCGTGCCACTACTCTCGAAGACGGGACCGAGGCCGTGGTCTTCACGGATGAGGAGGGCCAGACCCGTTACCTGCGGGTACCGGAGAGTTTCAAGAAGACCCAGGCCTACGAGCAGGGCCAACTCAAACACTTCATGATCGCTGTCCTCAAGGGTCTCGATGACGATCCAGAGGAGAGAGCCCTGGGTCGGGACTACATTCACTTTGAGATCAGGCGTCAATGTGAGGCCGGAGCCCACTTTCTCGACCTCAATGTGGACGAGGTGTCTTATGACCTCGAGATTCAGAAGCCAGCCATGGCTTGGCTGGTTCGAACGGTCCAGGAGGTGTCACCCATTCCTCCCAGCATTGATTCGTCGAACCCTGACATCATAGCCGCGGGTCTGGAAGTGTACGATGGACGCCCAGGACGACCTCTGATCAACTCGGTGGCCCTGGAGCGTTTGGAGACGCTGGAACTGGTCAAGTCAAACAATGCGCGGGTGATCGTTACAGCTTCGGGCGCCGAAGGCATGCCGCAAGACGATGCAGAGCGCGTGGTCAACGTCAATGCCGTGATGGAGGCAGTGCGTGCCCACGACCTTCCCCTGAGCGACGTCACGATCGATTGTCTGGTCTTTCCTATTTCGGTGGCTGGGGAGTATGGCCTCCACTTCCTCGATGCGGTCAAGGAAGTAAGGAAAACCTATGGATCCGAGGTTCATATCACGGGTGGACTCAGCAATGTCTCTTTCGGACTACCGAGCCGCAAGCTGATCAACGACACCTTCATCAAGTTGTCCATCGCAGCCGGGATTGACACGGGAATCATCGACCCGGTGCAGAGCAACATTGGAGCAATACTGGAGCTGGACACCGACCGGGAGCCAGTGCGTCTGGCCCAAGAGATGCTCCTGGGACACGATGACTACTGCGCAAACTATATCCAGGCCTGGCGCGGAGGACTGCTGTCCTGACGGACGTCAGTGAGGCTGTTCTGAAAAGAATCCAAGCCCCGAAGATGGAAACATCCCGACTGGCATCTGAGTGCTGCCAGCCTCCGAAATTCCACGGTTTTCAGGAATAGGGTGACCTTGTGGAGGTACCCGATCTTCCCCTTCAGGTTTGACAAATCCGGGCGTGAACAGCAATAATTGGGCTCGTTCTTACTACTTGCGCAACAAGAGAGTGAAGTGCTCCGATGCCCATAGTCAACGAGGGAGTGAAGAAGGAACTGGAGTATGTCACTCGTCGCGACGAGTTGGATCGTTTGACCAAGCTCTTCGAGCGAGTAGATCCCCTGATGCAGGACATCAGCCACGGTCTCATTACCGGGGATCAGCACGCGGTGGATCGTCTCACCAAGCAGGCCCTGGAATCCGGCTTCTCGGCCAACACGATCATGGACGATGGACTGATCGCTGGAATGGCCATTGTCGGCATCAAGTTTCGCGATGCGATCATCTTCGTTCCGGAAGTGTTGATCTCGGCAAGAGCCATGAAGGCGGGCATGGCACACCTGGAACCGATTCTGTCGGCGTCGGATATTCCGCCGCCTGGAACGGTCATCATGGGAACCGTAAAGGGAGATCTCCACGACATCGGAAAGAACCTTTGCATCATGATGCTGAGAGGTTCCGGTTTCATCGTTCATGACCTGGGGGTAGACACCAAACCCGATGAATTCATGGATGCCGTGATCGAGCACGAGGCGCAGATCGTCGGTATGTCCGCACTCCTGACCACCACCATGCCCAACATGGGAAAGACCATTCAAATATTCGAAGAGTCCGGGCTTCGAGATCAGGTAAAGATGATGGTGGGTGGCGCTCCGGTCACGCAGGAGTTCGCAGATGACATGGGAGCCGATGGTTATGGCAAAGACGCCATAGCCTGTGTCGAGAAGGCCAAGGAACTGCTCGGTATTGGCGAGCGGGCGGAAGAGGAGCAGCCTGCTGCCGCATCTACTGCTTCGGAATCGGGATAACGTCTTCCTCCTGATTTTCCCAGAAAGCCAATGACTCAAGAGACGTCCACTACGAAGAAGGACTACGCGCCACTCGGCAAGGTCGACAGGGAACGGCTCAAGGCCAGCATGGATCGCCTTTTCGACATCTACCGTGAAATCGGAGAAGTGGCTACCCAGGTCTCCACCTGGCGCTGTCCCTACAAGGATCGTAACGACCGTTGTACCGCCAAATTTGGGTGTCGTCACCAAGCCCGGGACGCCGATCATGAGTCACCCCTGTGCACCGGAAGCGATAAACTCAACTACCGCGATGCCTGGGAAGACGTGTAGCCCCGATACTCGGGCCTGACCCGGGTCTCCCCCAGCTGAAAAAATAGAGGTCTTACGGCAATGGCTCCTCTCTACTATGGCGACCAGGAGCTGAAGCTCACTGCGGGCCAGACCATCTTCGACTACGCCGATAGTCTTCAGGTCCGTGTGCCTACCTCTTGTCGGCGCAGTGGTGAATGTCACGAGTGCATTGTCGAGATCTGCCGTGGCATGGAGGCATTGAGCGAACCCTCGGAGACGGAAGGGTTTCTGAGAGACAACTATCGTCTCGCTTGCCAGGCTCGGGTCATCGATAGCAGCGCCGCGATCGATTTTTCCCTGCTTCGTCGGCAACCCAAGATTCTGCAGCACTCCGTTCAGCGCAGCGTTCCCCTCGATCCAATGACGAGCCGCCAGGATGGTGGGGTCTATTTCCTCGACAAAAGGATCGACGACGCTCGAGCGAACATCTATGGTCTGGCTGTCGACCTGGGTACGACCACGATCGTCTTCAATCTGGTAGATCTGGAAGATGGTCGAGTCGTTCACACCGGCTCCTTCGAAAACCCCCAGAGATTTGGCGGCAGCGACGTCATCCATCGGATCTCCTACGATGGCGGAGAATTCAAGGGAGAGCTGCAGCAGGCGGTAATTGCCGGCTTGAACTACGAAATTCGCGATATGTGCCAGCGGATCCGGGTTCCGAGGAAGCAGATCTATGAAGTGGTAGTCGTTGGCAACGCGGCCATGCGCGATCTTTTCTTTGGTTTCGACGTCCAGTCTATCGGGGAACGACCTTACCAGTCCTTGACCCAGCTGGAGATGGAACGGGGCGAGCGTCTAACGACAGTCCTCAACTTCAATGCCGGCGAACTGGGCTTGAACGTTTTTCCTGGCGCCAACGTTTATGGGGGACCGATCATCGGCTCCCACGTAGGCGCTGACATCGCTGCCGACCTGCTGGCGATCGAAATGGATCAAGAGGAATCCGTGGTCATGATGGTGGACGTCGGAACCAACACTGAGGTCGTCCTGGGCAACCGCCACAGAATGTTGGCTGCCTCCTGTCCGGCGGGTCCGGCGTTCGAAGGAGGTGAGGTCCTTTACGGCATGCCGGGTTACGAGGGGGCTGTGGAGTCGGTAGAGCTGGAAAACGGCCAGGTACGTTGGCGCACAATTGGGGAGCAGGAGCCCCAGGGCATCTGTGGATCCGGGCTGATCGATCTCCTGGCGGAACTGCGCCGCAGCCAAAGGATGAACAAACTAGGTGTTCTGAACGATGGAAGCAGGGAATTCTTCTTCGTGCCCGAGAGAGGAATGTCCCTATCCCGAGCCGACATCAGTGCCTTGGCTCAGGCCAAGGCTGCCAACTACAGCGGCCAATGGATCCTACTTCGCCGCTTCGGTGTGCCGGTCTCACAACTCCACAAGCTCTATCTGGCTGGTGGCTTTGCCAACTACATCAAGGTGGAGAACGCGGTGGCCATCGGTTTCATCCCAGACCTGGCTTTGGAGCGGATTGAAAAAGTAGGCAATGCCTCGCTGGAGGGTGCCACCTTGATGCTACTCTCAGCCAAGATGCGGCGCACGATCGAAGAGATGATGGCCAAGATCGAACACGTCGAGTTGGAGACGACCAGCGACTTCTTCGAAATCTTCGTGGAAGGCTGCATGCTCGAGCCCATGCAAGCGCCAGTGATCCCCTAAGGGTCTACACTCTGTTATTCTGACTTTAGAGGAGACTCGTCTTGAGCTGGATTCAGCGCTATCCCCACCTACTGGAGCGGACCTATACGGCGGCAGAGCGCTTCCTGCGGCCCTTCCGCCGCTGGTTGAAGCGCGGAGGCTTGGTGGAGCGTCTGCTGATTCAAGCTGAGCGATTGACCAAGGGATCTATCTTTGACTGCCGGATGTGCGGCCAGTGCGTCCTCCACAGCACTGGTATGACCTGTCCCATGACTTGTCCGAAAAACCTCCGCAACGGACCCTGCGGCGGAGTAAGACCGGACGGCAACTGTGAAGTGCTGCCCGAGAAAGCATGTATTTGGGTCCAAGCCTGGGAGCGTTCGCAAAGCATGCCTCTCTACGGCTCGGAGATCCATAAAGTACTTCCACCGCTGGATCAGAGCCACAGCGGCAATTCCGCCTGGATCCACCACTTTGCCAGAACGGATGAAGGTCCAAAGGGCTGGCAGGAACCCACCGAAGATCGATGAAGGCCGGTTCGAGACTGGAGCGGGTTTTGCGGTCGGGCCGCTTCGCGGTTACCGCTGAACTGAACCCTCCCGACAGCGCAGATCCCCAGGCCGTCTACGATCGAGCTTTGGTCTTGTCAACCGTCTGCGACGCCATCAATGCTACCGATGCCTCTGGCGCTCATGTGCACATGTCCAGTGTGGCAGTGTGCGCGCTCCTGACCCGGGCCGGTTACGAGCCTGTCATGCAGGTTTCCTGCCGTGACCGGAATCGCATAGCCATTCAAGGGGATCTCCTGGGAGCGTCGGCGCTGGGCGTTCACAACGTGCTCTGCCTGACGGGCGACGGGGTGCAGGTAGGAGACCAACCCGACGCCAAGCCGGTCTTCGACCTCGATTCGATCTCGCTGCTGCAAACCGCCCGGATCCTCCGGGACCGGGAAGAATTCTTGAGTGGGCGCAAGCTGGAATCACCGCCGAAGCTCTTCCTGGGGGCAGCCGCCAACCCCTTCGTTCCACCTTTGGACTTCCGACCTTTTCGCCTCGCCAAAAAGGTAGAGGCAGGCGCCGACTTCATTCAAACCCAGTATTGCTTCGACCTACCGTGTCTGGAGACCTTCATGGCCGCGGTCCGGGACCAAGGTCTGGCAGAGCGGGTTTTCATCCTGGTTGGGGTCGGGCCCCTCCGCTCAGCGAAGGCAGCGGAGTTCATGAGAAGTAAGATTCCCGGCATCGTAATTCCGGATGAGGTCATTCGGCGCCTTCGAGGTGTTCCGGCAGACAAGCAAAAGGCGGAAGGCAGGCGCCTCTGCATCGAGATGATCCAGCAGGTGCGCGAGATCCCCGGTGTCAGCGGAGTTCACGTCATGGCCTACCGCCAGGAAGAACTGGTAGCCGAGATCATCGAGGATGCGGGTCTATTGCCGGGTGCTCGGGCTACTTGATGGAAGTCCTAGCCCGCATTTCTCATCGCTGGTCTACTACGTCGCCGCAATCATCCGCCCTGGCTGTGTTGCGCTCCGTCGGCCTCCTCGACGTACTGCGCGAGTACGACTGCGGGGGCTCGCCACGAGTGGTCTCGGTCGCAAGCCTTGCCAGGACGGCCCTTGCGGCGCCTCGCTACGACAAGCGATGAGAAATCCGGGCTAGATACAAAGAGGTGCCAAGCAGAAAGATCCTCGAGCAGGATCACGTCGAAACCGTTCTCGAAGTCCGTCCCTTTTTAACGCTCGCTCTGTTCATCGAAGCAACCTGAGGTGTTTGAGACGAGGGCTCCGTCCGCTCTCTGAAAGAGGGAAAAGGCGTGGAGGGGTAGCTCGCAGTCATACTGAATATTTCCCTCGAAGGGCTCAGCTGGGGGAAGATTGGGGACAGCACCAAGAGGGAAAGACTGAATCTGCCTAAGTGGGGGTACGGCAGTCCTCCCCCTCAGGACTAGAGTGCTCTCTGAGCCGGAGTGAATCGACCAGTCACAGTTGACGGTCTTGTGTCTTGTGTTGGATAGAGCCACGCCAGTGTTGAGCTCAAGATTCCGTTTCAGGGCCACGACCGGTCTCTTACAGGAAGGGGACGGGCCAACCCCGATCAACGAGATATCGCCATCACCACTGGTCGAAAGTCGTATTACCTCCGTCGCGATCACCCCTGGGCCGACTCCGAGTTCAATATGTCCGACCTCGATCGCGTCGTCGCCTACGAATCTGACCGAGGCAGTGGAGTTGGGAGTCAGCAGCACGGTCCGTGTCTCCTTGATCTCACCAAGCAAGGACCGGAAAAACGCGGAAACAGGGGTCTCCAGGGGTGCGTTTGCACCTTGTACGAAGGTGATCTCTGTGGAATTGCCGGCTCCTGCTACTGCCGTGGGAAAGTCGACGGTTGTCGGAATAAAGTACTGCAGCCCTGGATCCGTAGTAGTGATCTCGCTGACCCTGACTGCCGGACCGGCAATAGTTAGCTCGCTCCCGACTGCCTCTCCTGTAATCCCCTCCGACTCTGAGCATTCATTGCTGTTGGCTGAGGCCACGAAGTTCGCTGCTACTATGGAGGCGGATTGGCCTGCAACGGTGGTAATACCGATGGAGCAGCCGTTGATGGTGGCTGAAACTGCTCCACCCTGAGCGGTACCCTGGAGTATCCAGGTGAAGAGGGTCACTTCTACAAAGACGTTGGCCGAACCGGACAAGGGTCCCTTATCATCATCGAAGGGTGAACCCACGACAACCGCGTCTCCGTGGAGCGCCGCCGACGAGCCAAAACGATCTCCTGCCTTTCCCCCGGAGGCAGTGAACTTCTGAAACTGACCCCAGCTGTTCACTCCTCCGTGGTTGCGCTCGAACCGGTAGACCGAGCCGGCAGCATCAGCAGCGAAGAGAGCACCCACTAATACGGTGTCATCACTGATCGCCACCGAGATTCCGAAGAAGTCGTTCCCGTCTGCGTCCACCGCGCTCAACTTCGTGATCTGGCCCCAGCTATCTGCTCCTCCCTGGTTGCGATCGAAGAGATAGGCGGAACCGGAACTGGCGCCGGCGTCATCATCACCGAAAGCACCCACAACCACCGTGTCATCACTGATCGCCACCGATGCTCCGAACAGGTCATCGGTGGCCGCATCCGAAGCCGTGAGCTTGGCGATCTGCCCCCAGCTGTTTGTCCCTTCCCGGTTGCGCTCGAACAGGTAGGCTGAGCCGGAAGCATTTCCGATGCTATCATCCAGGCGGGCGCCTATCACCACGTAGTCACCGCTGATCGCCACGGACTCGCCAAAGCGGTCTTCCGCCGCCCCGTCGCTGGCAATCAGCTTCTTGACCTGACCCCAGTTGTCTGCCCCTCCCTGGTTGCGGTCAAAGACATAGGCCGAGCCGGAATTGGAGCCAGCGTGATCCTCGAAGCCCGCGCCCACTACGAGGGTGTCTCCGTTGATTGCCACCGAGATCCCGAAACGGTCGCCCGCCTCGGCGTCCGAAGCGGCGAGCTTCTTGACCTGGCCCCAGTTGTCTGTCCCTCCCCCGTTGCTTTCAAAGATGTAAACCGAGCCAGAATTCGACCCTCCGTCATCATCCAACCGAGCCCCTACGACGATGGTACCCCCGCTGATCGCAACCGCGGCTCCGAAACCGTCTCCCTCATCCGACAGGGTGAGCTTCACGATCTGCCCCCAGTTGCCATCCCCTCCCTGATTACGGTCGAAGATGTAGGCCGAGCCCGAATTGGACCCGGCGTCATCATCACTCGGAGATCCCACAATTACGGTATCTTCGCTGACTCCCACGGAGTCGCCGAACTCATCATTCCGAGCTCCATCCGAGACATTGAGCGTTGCCACCTCTCCAAAGAGTGCCGGATCGATCGTCAGGAGGGCGGTCTCCCGGACTTTCTGCGGGATCGACGACCGCTCGTCTAGCGAAAGTCCCGTCGCCGCCTGACCCGTGCGGGAAGTGGACTCGTCAACGTCTTGCCGATCGAGGCAACCCGCTGCATTGGAAACCAGGGCTCCGTCCTGTCTCTGAAAAAGGGAGAAGGCATGAAGGGGTATGTCGCATTCGTATTGGATATTCCCCTCGAAAAGGAAAGGGGAAAAGGCGGGAACGACATCGAGAGGAAAAAGCTGAATCTGCCCCAGCGGAGGTAGAATCGTAGTACCTTCTCGGCGCAGAGTACCTTCGGTGCCAGAGTAGATCGTCCAACCACAGGTCACGGTTTCCTGTGAGGTATTGGACAAGGCCACTGCCGTGGTGAACTCTGGGTTCCGTTTGAGGGCTACGACCGGCTTCTCGCAGGATGGGGACGGGCCCACTCCAATCAATGAGCTGCTTTCGCCGTCGAGGCTGGAGAGCCTTATGATCTCCGTTGCCGCCACTCCGGGGCCTACCTGAACGGCAACATGTCCGACCTCAAGCGTATCGCCACCCTCGAAGTCGACCGAGGCAGTGGAGTTGGGTATCAGCAGCGCTCCGCGGCGGTCGAGATCCGCACCGAGAGGCGACCTGAAATCCACAGAGGCAGAAGTTTCCGGAAGCATTGTGGCACTTTGCACCAAGGTAATCTCTGTGGAATTCCCGGCGCCCGTCACCGCAGTTGGAAATTCGAAGACTTGAACTATCTCCTCACAGTCCCACTCGACGAGGTAGCCGTCCATGAGCTCGCTGCCGCTTTTGTCTCCCCAGGTGCCCAGTGGAGCGATCCCTGCAGGTCCCCACATCGCGCCGAAATCTGCAAGAATTCCTTCATCATTCGGCTCGTTTGCGGCCCAGTTCTCGTACTCAAAGGGCTCGCCGCTGACCCACTCCCAGCCCTCGGCCGGGGGGCTCATAGGATCGGGTTGATAGAGACCCAGCCAGACCCGACGGATCGCGGTTTGGTTGATGATCTCTGTCACGAAGTCGTTCTCCGACTTCGACGTAATCGTCACGAGGTGTCCTCTTCCACAGCCGTTGAGCACCATGGAGGCCGCGCCTGACCGGGCAGCTTCCCAGGCAATCTCGGCGTTCGCAAGGTACTGGTAGGTGTGGTTGCTGAAGACCACCCGGGCGGACGACTGGCTTGCCTGAGACCGCGACTCCTTTCGGGCACTTTGAGAAGCGGACAGAGGCAGCCACGCTAAGAGGATGCACAGTCCGGGAGCAATCAGGCGTTGGCAAAAGAGCATAGTCAGACCAAGTACACTGGAACGTAAATACGGCAACGTTTGCACATCCCATCTTCACACCATCTTCGGCCGCTCCTCAGTCGCGAAATCCTCAACGTAGGCCCGGTCTATGCCTGCGGTTTCGCTCAATCGTTCGCGGCCGAATCTGGTGCAAATCTGAGCGCCAATTCTACCAAGTTATTCCAGCACAGACCCTTAGCTCTTGTCTTCCCGTGTGGCTCGGGCAACGTGTCCGTTCAGCAGGATCAATGCGATCAGATTGGGAAACGCCATGGCTGCGTTGCAGATGTCTCCCAGGTTCGTGATGATTGGGGCGTAGCGACCCGTGAGCAGAGCGCCCAGGAATAGCAGGATCACGAAGACGATACGGTAGGGACCCACGACCTTGATTCCGAAGAGAAACTCCATGCAAATCTGACCATAGTAGGACCATCCAATCAGCGTGGTAAAACCAAAAACCAGTGAGGACAGGACTACAATGGTCCCGCCCCAGCCAGCCACGGATTCGGGCATCCCGGTATTGAAAGCCGTCACCGTCAGATCGGCTCCGGACAGGCCGATTCCTTCCACCATGAAGGTCGCGCTTTGGTAGGCTCCCGATAGCGTGATGGTCAGCGCAGTGAGGGTGCAAACTATGATGGTGTCGATGAAGGTCCCCATCATGGCAATACCCCCCTGGGCTACGGGATCGCGGGTCCGGGCCGCCCCGTGAGCAATGGCCGCGCTTCCCAGCCCCGACTCATTCGACAGGATGCCCCTCGCCACGCCAAAACGAATCGCCTGTTGGATGCCAATACCCACGGCACCACCCAGGGCGGCCTCGGGACTAAAGGCCGAAGTGACGATCAGCCAGAGTGCCTGGGGTACCTCGCCGATGTGGGTCAAGATGACCAACATGGCTCCCGCGAAGTAGAACAGGATCATGGTCGGAACCAGGCGTTCCGCCACGGCTCCGATTCGATGGATGCCCCCCAGAATCACCAGACCGACCAGGGTGCTGATGACCAGTCCGGTCAGCCAGGGCGGGGCACCGAACTGTTCTCGGACAGCTAGAGCCATTGACTGTGACTGGAACATGTTGCCAGTGCCGATCAGAGCGGTAGCCGCACCACAGATGGCAAACATGAGCCCTAGAAACTTGCCCAAGCGCTTCTGGGGGATACCGTCGCGGCAGTAGTACATGGGACCGCCGGCCATGGTCCCGTCGTCCATGCGTTGCCGGAAAAGTATCGCCAGTACCGCCTCCGAGTACTTGGTCGCCATCCCGAAGATGGCCGTGATCCACATCCAGAAAGCGGCACCCGGGCCGCCGGCTGCGATCGCCGTAGCCACTCCGGCGATGTTCCCGTTTCCTACAGTTGCCGACAACGCGGTCATCAGCGCCTGGAAGGGTGTGATATCGCCTTCACCTGGCTGCTCTGGGTCGTCCTTGTGAGCGGCTCCCCGGAGCACCAGACGGATGGACCGTCCCAGGTGGCGGACCTGCACGAAACGGGTCGTCCAGGTGAGCAGTAGGCCAGTGCCAAAGAGGAGGACCACCATGGGAAGTCCCCAGATCCAACCCGCGATCAAGGTGCTGGCCTCGAAGAGCCCATCAAGGATCAGTTTCATAGGTGGAAGTAGGCTAGACGTCAGCCAGGAAAGACGCAAGTCATGATTCAGTCAGCGGGGGGGCTGGAGCCGGGTGATTCCGCCAGTTGTTTGTCCCTGAGGATGTAGGTCGGCTTACCCTGGGATTCATGGTAGGTTCTTATGATCAGCTCGGCCACCAGACCGAAAAGGATGAACTGAAGGCCCACGATAAACAGGAAAATCGACAAGAGAAGCACGGGATTACGGTGCGCTTTGACACCGAAGAAAAACTTTTGATAGAGCGTGAGGGCGCTCAAGAGACCGCCTCCCAGAAACGACAGAAGCCCCAGTCCGCCGAACAGGTACATCGGCTTGGTGGAGTAGCTCACCAGGAACTTGACGGTCATGAGGTCGAGCAGCACCTTGAAGGTCCGGAAGAGTCCGTACTTTGATTCTCCATGCTGGCGTCGGTGGTGTTGCACCGGAATCTCAGCCACCCGCGCACCGACCCATTCAGCAAATACCGGGATGAAACGGTGCATCTCCCCGTAGAGCCGGATGTGTTGAATCACCTCACGGCGATAGCCCTTCAGCGTGCATCCATAGTCTCGCAGGCGGACCCCGCTGATCCAGCTGATCAAGCGATTGGCAAGCCGGGAAGGCAATACTCGCGTCAGCCAGGGATCCTGCCGGTCCTTTCGCCAACAGCTGACGACGTCGTAGCCTTCGGCCAACTTCTCCAAGATCCGAGGGATATCCTCCGGATCGTTCTGGAGGTCGGCGTCCAGCGAAATGACGATTTGACCACGTGCGTGCTCAAAGCCTGCAGCCATGGCGGCCGTCTGGCCGAAGTTCCGGACAAACGTCAGCAGTCCAAATCGTGGATTGGAGCGGGCCAGCTCCTGCAACAGCTCGCGGCTTCCGTCGCGGCTGCCATCGTCCACGAATAGAACCTCATAGTTGAGCTCGATCCCTTCCAGGACACGGAGGAGATTCTGGCTCAGAGGTTCGAGGTTGTCCCTTTCGTTGAAAACGGGGAGTACGATAGAAAGGTCGACTGGCAACTCACTCGCCCTGGTTGCTGACGAGGTAGATTGGGCGGGTCCAAGTATCGGTGCTGATCTTTCGCCCACTTATCAATCCTGCAATGAGTTCTCGCCCGTTAGTATACAGGTTGGGTCGGACTTCCACAATTCTGAGTCGCTCGCCAAGGGCTTTCCGAAGCTCCTCATAGTCGTCACTTCCCATGATCAAGTAGACCGGTGAGTCGCGGCGCAAGGTGTCGACGGTCTCCTGGTAGCGATAGGTCTCCAGAATGGGACGATTCAGGTAATAGGCCAGGCTGGGTGCCGAATAGCGGTAGTATCCCGCCAGGAAGGTACCGTCCGGGGAGGTCTTCTCCTGGATCGCCCGAGCCAGATGGTGGACCGGGCGATACTTGTCCAGAGGACCGAGGTGAAGAGTGAAGACGCCGAAGTAGAAAAGGCACAGAGCCCACATCATCTTTTCTGCCTGGCCACGAACAGCCAGTCCGATAAAGATCGCGAAGGGAACAAACGGTATCCACCAGCCCCACGCCTCCGAAAACAGACTGTGGGCCAGGACAAAAAGCAGGATTCCCAGAGGCGCGCTGATTGCAGCGATCAGAAGCCGAACCGTAAGGCCGAGACGGGCTTGTCTCAGGTAGTGGGCCAGCCACAGAGAGGCTGCCGGGTAGACTGGAAGTATGTAGTATTCCTGCTTGTTCTGGGAAAAGGAAAAGACCAGAAGGTAGATCAGGATCCAGCATCCCAGCAAGGCAATCGATGCACTGGGGCCTGAGGGCCCGGTGACCTGGGCTTCGGAGCTGGCCACCGCAGCGCCCTGGACGCCCTCTGCATTCGGATCCGGCCGGCGCCGAGAACGGAACCAATCGAGCACTGCACCCACGAACAAGAACGACCAGGGAAAGTAGTCCACGAAAAAGGCACCCACGTAGAACAGGGGGCCTCGCTCGGGTCCAAACTGGATGTGGGTGAAGCGACCCAGATTCTCGGTCCACAAGAAATTAGCGACGGACTCCCAGCCCAGTTGAAATCCAAGAACCAGAAACCAGGAGGAGGAGATGGAAAGGAAGAGGAGGATTGACAGCAGCCAGGGTGCCGACTTGAGACGTGCCCGCTGACCTGATAGCAGGAGATACAAAAACAAGGCAATGGCCGGCAGGAGGGCCACCGGGCCTTTGGCCAGAAAGCCCAATCCGAAGAACAGGGAAGAGAAGAGCAAGGCCTTCCTGTCCCCTTTCTTCCACCAGTGCAGGAAGCAGGCTATAGCGGCCAATACACAGAACAGGAGAAGTACGTCTATCAGGAGTCTCCGGGAGAGCATGAGAAATCGGAAGGAGGTAGCAAACATGCCTGCTGCCAAAAGAGCAGTCGGCTCCGAGAACAGCATACGGCCCATCCAGAAGATGATCCAGAGACAGGCGTAGGCAAGCGTTGCCATCACCAGCCTTTCCCACCAGAACGATGTGCCGAAGCAACGATAGAACGCTGCCACCACCCAGTAGGCCAGGGGCGGTTTGTTCAGCCGGGGCTCACCGTTGAAGTAGGGAACAATCCAGTCACCTCTCTCAACCATCTCACGGGGGGTCTGAACGTAGTAGGCCTCGTTTGAATCCCAGACCGAAGGGGCTCCAAGGGATGTGAAAAACGGTAGAGCCAGGAGGAGCAGAGTCCCCACACTGCGCGCCCTCATGGGGCCTCCTCATAGTCGAACGGCAGAAAGAATTGCTCGATCAGATCGCAAATCACCGGTTTTGAGCCTTGGAATTTGGGACCTGGGCTGCAGTATTGACGTTCCAGTGTACTTAGTCGGTCGGGATGCCTTGCTGCAGTACCCGCCTTCAAAAGAGAGTCTTCTGGAACTCGTCGCAGACCTCAGCCTCAGGCCGACTCTGGGACCCTCCGGAAAGATTCAGTTGCTTTCGCTCCAGGCGCAAAAGGATTTCCCGAGCCCGTCCCACGACCTGAGCTGGGAGACCGGCGAGCCGCGCCACCTCGATACCGTAGCTTTTGCTGGCCACACCCGGCATCACCCGGTGAAAGAAGAGAATCTGCCCATTCGACTCCCGAATCGTGACCTGATAGTTCTTCACGCCTTCGAAAAATCGGTCTAGCTGAGTCAACTCCTGATAGTGGGTTGCGAACAGCGTGCGGGCTCGACGCGAGGACTCCGTCAGCAGGAACTCGGCAACCGCCCAGGCAATGGAGAGGCCATCGAAGGTAGCCGTGCCCCGGCCGACTTCGTCGAGCAAGATCAGGCTACGATCGGTGGCGCTGTTGAGGATGTTTGCGGTTTCGATCATTTCCACCATGAAAGTGGATTGGCCGCGGGCCAGGTTATCGCTGGCGCCGACACGGGTAAAGATGCGATCCACCAGGCCAACATGAGCCTTGGCCGCCGGCACAAAGGAACCGATCTGTGCCAGGATCACAATCAGGGCGTTCTGGCGCAGGTAGGTGCTCTTGCCGCCCATGTTGGGTCCCGTCAGAATCAGAAGCTGATCCGAGCTGGTGTTGCAGAAGAGGGCGTTGGGGACAAAGGGCTCTCCTCCTTGCAGCTCCAGTACCGGATGACGCCCGTCCTGGATGTCAAGATCACTGCTCTGGTCCAACTCAGGGCGGACGTATTTGTGGTGCCGAGCCACCGTGCTCAGGGAAAGCAGCACATCGAGGCGTGCCACGGCTCGCGCCGCCTGCTGAATGCGCTGAGCCTCTCCCGCAACACTCTGGCGCACCTTCAAAAACAACTCTTTCTCCAGCTCGAAGATCTGCTCCTCTGCGGTCAGTACCTTCTCTTCGTAGGCTTTGAGCTCGGGAGTCACAAAGCGTTCGGCACCCACCAATGTCTGGCGACGAGTGTAATCCTCGGGTACGGATTCCAGATGTGCCTTGGTCACTTCGATGAAGTAGCCGAAAACCCGGTTGTATTTGACCTTGAGCGAACTGATGCCGGTCCTCTCCCGCTCTCGAGACTCCAGGCTGGCGATGAAGGACTTTCCCGAGCTGGAGATCTGGCGCAGCTCGTCCAGGGCGGCATCAAAGCCTGAAGCGATCAGGCCCCCTTCACTCAGGATCACTGGAGCCGTCTCGGAAATAGCTCGCTCGAGAAGCTGGACAAGCTCGTCGAGGAGGTCTGTCGGGGGCCGCAACAGTTCGCTACGGCACTCCGCCAAGGTGGCGGACAGTTCGGGAAGGACGCGGAGCGATGCCTTGAGAGCCAACAGATCTCGGGCGTTTGCCGTCCCCAATATCACCCGGCTAAGCAATCTTTCCAGGTCCTGGATCGAGCTCAGCACCTTGCCCAGTGTGTCCATTTGCAGAACCGACGACTGTAGTTCTGCCACGGCGTCGAGACGCTCGTCGATCGCTTCCAGATTCAGCAGCGGCCGGAGCAGCCAATGGCGAAGCAATCGGCCACCCATCGAGGTCTTGGTATGATCCAAGGCGGAGAGCAGGGTCCAGCGTCGGCTTCCGTCCTGAGCTCTGATCAACTCGAGGTTTCGAACCGTGGTCTCGTCCAGCTGGAGGTAGTCGTCCTTCCTGATCAGACGCATTTCGGTGATGTGTTCCAGCGATGCCCGCTGCGTCTCTTTCACGTAGGAAAGCAGTGCTCCCCCGGAGGAAACGGCGGCGCTCTGGCCATTGAGGCCAAAGCCCTCCAGCGTCGACACGCCAAAGTGCTCCATCAGAATCCGGCGAGAGTACTCCGCGTCGAAGATCCAGTCCTCCCGAGGCGTCCGTACTGCAGACTGCCTTGTTTCCTCGGAGAGATGGCCCATCAACTCCGTTTCGGACCCTTGTGGCAGGATGATTTCCCGTGGTCGGAAGTGGCACAACTCCTCCTCAAGCTGGCTCCAGGCCTGAGGTCCAGAAAACTCGCTGACCCAGAACTCTCCGGTGGATACGTCCAGAAAAGAAGCTGCCGTTCGACCCTCCATCATGTAGAGGCTGGCCAGGAAATTGTTCTCTTTGGATTCAAGAAGCTCCTCGTCAATTACCGTGCCTGGGGTCACCACGCGCATCACCTCACGCCGGACGATCCCTTTGACCAGGCGAGGATCCTCAACCTGCTCACAGAGAGCCACTTTGTGTCCCTGTCGGATCAGGCGGGCCAGATAGTTCTTGACCGAATGATGGGGCACTCCACACATGGGGATAGGTTTTCCCTTGCCGTCATTGTTTCTCGAAGTTAGTGTGATCTCTAAGGCACGGCTCGCTAAAATAGCGTCTTCAAAGAACATTTCATAGAAATCACCGAGTCGAAAAAAGAGCAAAGCGCCGGGGTTTTGGCGCTTGATCTCATGGTACTGTTTCATCATCGGACTGAGGCGTTCCACAGCCTCTACTTTACCAGTCCAGGGTGAAATAAAAAGTTCTAAATCATGGCTGCTCGGACGTGTTAGAGTAGCACTCCGCAGCAGCGTCTTCGGCTTCTACCATGTACATTCTCGCTATCGACACAGCCACCAACAGCGGAGGGGCAGCCCTGGGGCGAAACGGAGAAGTGATCGGACTGATCATGCTCAAGACTCCCCTTCGCTATGCTGAGGGCATTCTGAGCTACGTGGATTTCTTGCTGCACCAACATCAGCTGGATATCACGCAAGTCGATTGCTTCGCTGTGGCAACGGGTCCAGGTTCCTTTACCGGGCTTCGGGTAGGCCTGGCTACGGTCAAGGCCTTTTGTCAGCAGCTGGAAAAACCGGTGGCGGGAATTTCGACACTGGAGGCCCTGGCCTTTCGCTTCCGATATCTGGGAGGATCCATCGTGCCCCTGATCGATGCCCGGCGGCGGCAGATCTATGCGGCAGTCTACCAAGTCGAGAATTCTACTCTGTCAATCCAGCGGTCGGAAGAAGTTGCCACTCCCTCAGATTGGCTCCAGCAACTGGAGCCGGGACCCTACCAATTCGTGGGTGACGGAGTAGCCCATTGCCGGTCCGCGATCACGGCGCTGCACCCAGAAGCTCGGCTGATCACCACGGACAACTGCATCCTCAACGAACTCTGCCTACTGGCACACCGACGTGCAATCGAGGGAACCACCCTCTCGGGAGAGAGAATCCGAGCCAACTATCTCAGGCCCTCGGACGCCACAATCAAGCTTCCCTGAGACAGTTCTCCTCGAAGGATCACATGAGTCAAGTCAGACTGGTCTTCCTGGTATCGACGCTTTTCCTGGTTCTCTTTCTGGCCTCGGCAGACAATCAAATGCTGATCCCTCTACTGCCTGCTCTGAGCAGCGACTTCAATGTAGCAGCGGAAAAAGTTGCATGGGTCTTCAGCATCTACGCAATCTCGGCCAGTGTTTTCAATCTTCTTCTGGGCCCTCTAACGGACCGCTGGGGACGAGTGCTTTTTCTCAAACTAGGTCTCGTTGCTTTCAGCGTGTTGGCCTTTGCTACGTACCATGCCTCCAATTACGGTGATCTGTTGTGGCTGCGGGCCGGCACCGGCATCGCCTCTGGATTGCTCTCGACCTGCACAGCTGGCCTCGTAGGAGATCTCTTTCCCTATCAACGAAGAGGGCGAATCATGGGTATCGTCCTCAGTTCCTACTTCGCGGCTCTGATCCTGGGGCTTCCCCTGGGCACCTGGATAGCTGAGGGATGGCACTGGAGGACGGTGTTCTTCTGCTCTGGCACGCTGGCCTGTGCACTGATGCTGGTCTCGCTGGGACTGCCGCGCCAAGCGGAGTCGAATCGATCGGAAGGGGTGCACTTCAAGATCTATCTGGATTTCTTGAGACGAGGCGATACTCGTGCAGCCCTGGTCGTTTCTTTCGTGGTGGCCGGAGGCACCCTGGCCTTTCTGGTTTTTCTCTCCAACTACCTTAACCAGAGTTTCGGACTGAGTCCGTTTCAGATCTCCTGGGTATTCCTGACCGCAGGTATTGCTGCTTTCCTGGGAAGTCTGATCTCAGGTTGGGCCTCTGACCGGTGGAGCAAGAGGCGCGTTTTCCTGGTTTTCAATTCTCTGTTTGCCCTGGCTCTCCTGGGGATCCACCAGTTTGCCTGGGGTGTCGCCCTGATGCTGCTCTTCTTCTTCATCAGCCTCTGTGTCAGTTTTCGACAGACTGCTCTCCACACGCTGCAGACTGAGCTGGTGTCGGAGCAGCGCCGTGGCGCCTACCTGGCACTCCGCAACTCCGCTTCTCAGCTGGGTATTGCCGTCTTTGTCCTGGTCGCGGGGAGTCTCAACCGCCAACTCGGATTCGGCGGCGTCACGGCGCTGGTGGCGCTGAGCGCGGTGGCCAGCAGCCTGCTCTTCTTCAGGGCAATTCGAGAGCCGGTTTAACAGTCTCGGAATTTCAATCAAGTGAGCTGTTCTCTGAGACCGCCCTTTCGTCACAGCCGGGGTGTCCCGAAACAGCCTTTTACGGCCTTGGCCGTCGGCACGAAGTGCCTACTTAAAAGGGCCGTAGGTTGCAAGTTGCGGGTTGCTGTGGAAGACATCCGTTGATGAAAAGAGTCTCGACCGATGTCAGGGCGAAACAGAAAGGGATCGCCTTGACCCTCGATTCGCGGGCTGAGGCTGTATAATGGGACCAGAAATGAACCGAAAAGATTTCTGGAAGATCGTCCTGGTCAGTAGCCTTATTTCGGCCGGTCTGACCGCTTTTCTCCTGCGTTGGCCCACGGCTCCTACGAGTCGCGCCGAATTCACGCCTCCAGCGACTGCGGGTCCAAAGACTGCTCTCACTATCGACGAACAGATCAATATCGAGGTCTATGACAGGCAGAGTCTGGGCGTCGTCAATGTTACCAGCACCACTCTGGAATTGAACTTCTGGTTCAATGTCGTCCCACAACAGGGGGTTGGGAGCGGAGTCGTTGTCGATAACGAGGGCCGAATCGTCACCAACTTTCACGTGATCCAGAACGCTGACCTACTCCAGGTTACGCTTTTTGATAACAACACCTACGAGGCAAAGATTCTGGGTCAGGATCCCTTCAATGACCTGGCCGTTCTTCAGATCGATTGTCCGGCCGAAAAGCTCCATCCGATCGAGTTGGGAAGCAGTGATGACCTGAAGGTGGGTCAGAAAGTGCTGGCTATAGGCAATCCCTTCGGGCTGGAGAGGACCCTGACGACTGGGATTATTTCGTCTCTGGCCCGAAGCCTCAAGACGGACTACGGAGTCGTCGAGAACGTGATTCAGAGTGACGCCGCCATCAACCCCGGCAATAGCGGCGGGCCCCTCCTGAACACCAGTGGTGAACTCATCGGCATCAACACCGCGATCTACTCTCGAACGGGTGAGAGCGCCGGCATCGGTTTCGCAGTCCCCGTGAATATCCTCAACCGAGTCCTTCCGGACCTGGTGACGCATGGTCGCGTCTTGCGGCCCTGGTTTGGGGTCCACGGACGACCTCTGAGACCAAGACTCGCCCAGGTTTTGAACCTATCCGTCGAGAAAGGGTTCCTGGTCGAGCAGGTAGAGCGGGGAAGCACGGCGGCCCGTGCCGGTATACGGGGAGGCGATCGCCGAGTCCTTTTGAGAAATTTCTCTGTGATCATCGGTGGGGACGTACTGCTGGAATTGGACGGCGAAGCGGTCGAATCGAAAGAGGACATCGATCGGATACTCGAGGCGAAGCGTCCTGAGGGTAGCATTTCGGCCATCTGGTATCGGGGAGCCGATAGAATTGAGAAAGACATTGAACTAGTAGGTCATAAACCAGCTGGAAAGATGCGTTTTTAGAGTCTGGACAACACTCCGAGGCGGCTTCCCAATAGGGCTCTGGGAGTGCGAGCCTCGGTACGAGTTCGTGCAGTTTCCTTCCTTTTTTTTCGGGGGTGCGCGTTATAGTGACTGAGTGGTCCATTCCACGCAGCAAGGGGTGATGACCACCCAGTGTTTCGAAGTGGAACACTCAATAATTTCAAAAATGGGAGGTCTACGACAATGGTCAATCGAGTCTTCCTGGTAGGAAGATTAGGCAGAGATCCGGAGCAAAGATTCACCTCTTCGGGCACTCCGGTCGCCAATTTCTCCCTCGCCACGGACGAGCGCTGGAAGGATCAGAATGGTGAACGACAGACCCGCACCGAGTGGCATCAGATTGTGGTCTGGGGCAAACTGGCTGAAATCTGCAGTCAGTACCTCAACAAAGGCAAGCTGGTGTTTATCGAGGGCCGGCTCCAAACTCGAGAGTGGGACGACCGGGATGGGAATAAGCGCCGAACTACTGAAGTAGTGGCCTCGGACATGCGCATGCTGGGCTCCCGCATGGAGGAACAGGGCATGTCCCAATCAGCGCCGGCTGCAGGATCCGAGAGCCAAGGGCCTGTTAGCCAGGAATCTGGCAGTCAACAAGAATCTGGCAGTCAAGGAGATGTCGAGATCAGTGACGACGACATTCCCTTCTGACCCGAGACTCCGGTCCAAAGGTGCGCTGCTTTGATAGATGTTTCTTCTCGGCAGGAAATCAAGTCGGGAAGAGAGCCTGAGATGGGAGATTTACCAGTCTGGTGAGCCCAGCCGAAATCGGCTGGGCTCGTTTCAAGTTGGGAGGTAAGAGCGTGGAATGTGCTCTTGCTATCTAATACGTAGCCTACCGCTCAGGGTTCCACTGTGTGAAAGGAATCGCTACGGTGAGAGTTACTCTTATCACGGTTTCTTGTTCGGATCGGCCAGCCGAAAATTGATTCGATAGGGTCCGGCTCCCTGCGCCAGGATGGTGACACTAACCGTGTTTGGATCGCCACCACTACTGCTGGTCGTGGTGTACTGGTTTCCGTCGAGAAAGTACATCGTCTTGGAGTCGATAGCAAAGTCAATTGGAATCGCGTCCTCTGTTCCCTCGATCCGAAGAATGATCTCAGCCTTCTGTCCCCGTTTGAATAGCGATGGAGGGACTTGTTCTGTGGATATTCGAACCAGGGTGATCAACTTCTCGGGGCTCGTCAAACCCTGCGCGTTCCTGACGGCGATACGAGTAGGGCCAACTCCCTCGAGGAAACCGACAAGGTAGTCCGTGCCGGCCACCTTAGGAACCTGAGGTCTACCCTCGACCAGAAGCTGGGTTGCGGTGCCCAGATTGCTCCCCGAGATCTGGGCTAGAGATCCGCTCTCCACCATTCCCTTAGGACCTGCACTCTGGAAGGGTGTGACAACATCTATCTCCGGTTGTTTCTGGGAGAGACCAGGCATCTGACGGGTTTCGCGGGAGTAAACTTCCTTTCCCTCGAGATGGATCTTCAGCGTCTTTGTGTGGGCGCCGACCATGATCCAGGCGCCGGCCCTGAGGTCGGTCTGGACCGGGCGTGTCTCGGTTGCTCCCTGTTCGTCGATCTCAATGACCAAAAGTCCTTCTCTGGCAGGGCTGGGCCGAAAGTTCTGGTTGACCGCAGTCAAGCGAATAGGCTGGCCTGAATTGACCTGATCCGCAAGGGGACCGAATACGGCTGTTGCCGCGGCCTGTAGACGAGGAAGAATCAGAGGAGGCTCTTTCGGAAGACGGAAGTCGTAGGAACGAGCTTGGTTTCTCGTCTCCATTTTCTCCTGGAAACCAGCGAAGTGGTCCTCATAGGTCTCTGTCCTGCCACTGCCATCAACCTCGACCTGTAGCAGCTTCGAACTCGGACTGTGATCCTCTCCCCAGCCAATCTGTTCGCCACAGAGGGTTTTCGTCATCCTGTAGCCGACGATGATATCGGTTGCGCTGAGGGAATCCTTGGCGTAGACCGTACCCTCCAACTCGACTGTTTCCAGATTGCGGCTCTCTGTCGAGCTGCCCGGCTGCACCAGTTTCGTCAGTGCGGAGACCGAAAGCCTCCCCAGCTTGAGGGCATGAGTGCAAATTTCGGAAGAGCAGGGTAGGGCGGAATGCTGGGCGCAGTGCTCTCGCTCAAAGTGACGGAGGTTGAGAAGCTGGTCCTCGAAGAAGCTTTCTGCCTTGACTTCAACATAGCTGACATCCTGCGAAGAGATTTCCGAGGAAAAGCCCTGAAACAGCGCCAGAGAGCCCGCCGCCAACTCCGTCTGCTGATCTGAACTCCAACCTCCCGAGATCTCCTGCCACCCCGTGCGATCTCCCACCCAGCAGCAATGGAAGTTCGAAAAGTCGGGAGCCTCCTGGAGGCCAACAACGTACTCTCGATCCAACGCGATCGGAAGCCCCGTAAAGTCACCAAAGTGAGCTTCGACCAATTGCGTGAATGTTGTTGGAGGGCAGCCGCAGAAGAAGAGACTCGAGACCAGAAGGAGAAGGGATGTCAGACATCTACTCAGGGCGGTGCTTCTCATTGTTCCAAGGGTATTTCCGGATATTCCAGAGTGATCTGTCGCATCAGTCCCGGGATCGGGAGTAGCGTCATGAGCGAAGTGTTTGCGTTCAGTTCAAAGCGGTAGATGAAGCGCTCTTTTCGATCGAATAGGACCATACCTACCGCGAAGGTCCGGTCCTCAGTGTAGAATTCGGCCGACTCTACTTCGGGAACATCTGCCAGGGCTCGATCCAGACCCGAACCCGGAAGGAAACGCCGTGTACCCTCGATCTGAATCATGGCACAGAACTCACAGCCAGGAACCTTTCGTCCCCCGATCAGGGTATAGCGGTAGGTGGTTCGAACCCGCAGACCCGCACTGGCGTCAGGTGCTGGAAACTCCTGGGTCCAGCTTTCACCAGACTTAGCTTGACCTTCTTTCGGCAGAAAGTGGTAGCCGAAAGGCAGACCGGTCACCATTGTTGCTCCAGCCAATCCGTTGTCGGGGCGCAGAAGCATCTGGTAGCTGGAGCCAGCCCGTTCGAGCCTCAGTCGTCCATTTCCCTCAGGACCCTCTTCGACATGGATCTTCACGGTTTCGTCGACAACCACGGTCGTCTTCGAAGGAGGGAGCATCTGTATGCCGCCGGAGGGCGTGACCTGGTAGGCAGACTGCAGGTCCTTGGCCTGAATCCGAAACTCGACGGTGCGCTTTTTGAAGTCGAGGCGAAGTCCTGGAACCAGCTGAGCCACCAACGTCTGGCTCAAGAGAGCGCAGGCGCAGAAGCAGATACAGAGTGTCCGATTCTTCCTCTTGGTGGAAAGGTCAGAAGACATATTCAATTGAGATGATTGAGGCTGATCTGAACAATGGAGCCGGATGAGGCTATTGACGCCGAGACGGCTGGGGATCGAATTCGACTCCCAGCTGCTGTAGTTCTTGCTTCGCTCTGATCGCCTCCTGAGATTCGGGATAAGTTGTAATCAGTCGTTTGAAGGCATCGATGGCTTCCGTGTTTCTTTCGAGCTGCTGATAAGCGAGGGCCTTCTTGAAGTAGGCCACCGGGCTTTTGTCACCCTTGGGGTAAAGGTTGATGACCTGGTCGAAGGTTTGGATTGCCTGTTCCCGGCGACCTTGCTCCGAATAACAGGTCCCCAGATAATAGATGGCATTGTCGGCGTATTCACTATCGGGATAGGTGTTCAGAAAATCCTGAAAACCAGAGATCGCAAGGTCATAGTTTCCCATCAGGAAATCGTTGTAGGCAGCGCTATACGCCTGATCCGGTTCGACTTCTCCCCCCACTGCAGTTGGCAGTGTGCGCAACGTTTTGATCTTGAGCTGGTTTTCTTCGGTCTTCTGCTGAAGTGCCGAGATCCGGGTATTGGTGTCGTCCAACTTGATACTCAGGTTTTGGAGTTCCTCACGCACCCCGTCGACGGAGCTGCTCACTCCGGCCTTTTGCTCCTTCAGCGAGCGATTCAAGCCGTCCATGCTCAGGGTCGCCTTGGCTACTTGATCGTTGAGCTGTTCCAGGAGAGACCGAAAGACGGATCCACTGTCGTCAACACTCTTTTGGAGCATTCTGATCTGGTTCTGTAGCTGCAGCACGTCGCTCTGCAAGCGGATGATTTCCTCCTTGGTCCCGGCCAATATTGACAGGGGTGAGGACAGACTCATGACCAAAAGGATTACTGGAAACACTCTCATTCAGGGCCCCCTTGTTGTGGTGGCATTGTACTTACAACCAGGCACGTCGATCAAACCGCTGTTCGCCAGTGGAGCGAGAGGCCCCACAATCATGGCCTGGAAGGCCGGCCACGGTTTTCAGGCAAACCGCTGTAAAGCTGGAACCCAAGAACCTCTAGTGCAGCGCGCCACAGTCTTGAACCAGGGCTCAGAACTTATGGAGAGCTGCACTAGCGCTTGACTACGAAATGGGCTCTTCGGTTTCGCTTCCAGCAGGACTCCTCGTGACAAGTTGAGAAGGGACGCTCCTCCCCGAAAGAGAGAGCCTCCAATTGCCCCGCGGCGACACCTAAGCCGAGAAGATAGTCGCGCGCTACCTGAGCTCGACGGTCGCCCAATGCCAGATTGTATTCTTCGGTGCCCCGTTCGTCACAATGTCCCTCAATAATCGCGACAGCCGACGGGAATTGGCTGATCCAGCGAGCGTTCTCGGTCAGGATGCTCTTGCCTTCGGCACTTAATTCTGCAAGATCATACTGAAAGAAGACCGGGCGCACCTTTCCCTCTTCGATGGCCCGCTGCAAACCTTCGAGATCGCCGGACACCACACTGCGATCGCTTCGGTCGACGACGGTGACGCGGGTGCTGGCACGAGTGTCGCTGTCGCTCCCTTTGGCAATGGCGGTGTAGGTAGTGGATTCCCGTGGAGAGAGCACCAAAGTGCCGGTCTCGGCCACGTTTCCGATCCCACCGTCAATCAAGACGGAGTTGGCATTGGTCGAAGCCCAGCTCAGAGTGGTCTGATCGCCTCTCTCGATCGTGCTGGGTGAGGCCTTGAGCTCGATTGTAGGTGCCGACTTCGTAGTCGTGGGAAGGTCAGCGAGGTGTGGAGCCGGCGGCGCCGGAGGTCGTGCCGAGGACTGGGTCCTCTTCTTGCAACTGGATGAGACCAAGAGCAGGCCTAGGCACAGGACCAGGTTCAGGCCGATTACTAAACCGCGTTTCATTCGAATTCCTCCGTTAGTCTCCTGGACAAATCAAGGTTGGCCAAGGTAACCCGACCAGGCGGGACCCTCGTTTATACCATAAGCAGTAATCTGTTTCTGATTCTCACCGTCTGCGTTCATGATGAAGATCTGCTTTGTCCCGGTCCGGCTGCTCTGAAAAGTAAGGTGCCGTCCGTCCGGGGACCAGTGGGGATTCTCCTTGCTGCCTCGGCCTGACGTGAGCTGGAAAATTTTCTTGCTGGCTACCTCTACGACGTAGATGTCGTGGTCCCAGCGCTTGGGCGCCTGCCAGGAGTAGGCGATGAGGCGTCCGTCAGGTGACCAGTCGGGGCTGTCGCAGTGGCCACCCTCAGTTACCAGCCGCTGGAGGTTGGATCCGTCGGAGTCGACTGCCCAGACCTGGGGTGTGCCAGAACGATCGGAAATGAAGGCGATCTGGCGCGAGGTCGGGCTCCAGGTCGGGGAAGTGTCAATAGCCGGGTGGCTGCTCAAATTGGTTCGGTTCGAACCGTCGGTCCCGGCAGCGTAGATATCAGGATTGGAAGAGCCTTTTGCCCGTGTAGAAAAAGCGATTCGCTTACCGTCGCTTGAAAAGCTGGGGGAAGAGACGTAGGAGGTCGGCATCGAGAGAACCCGGCGACCGCCCTGTAGGTTTTGAATCCACAGCTCCCAGCGGCTCTTTCCAGACAGAATCGTAACGAATGCCAACTCGGCATTGTCGGCTGACCAGCCCGGGAACTTGTTGATGCCGCCGTTAGCTGTCACCGTGCGCGAGTTGGAGCCATCGTAGTCGGCTATGTAGACTTCTTTGCTGTCACCTTTCAAAGAGCTGAACGCAATCTGGGTGCTGGCTATCCCGCGGCTGGTCCCTGCCGAGAGCTGGTAGACGATCTGGTCGGCAAACTCGTGAGCGATCTTCCGCACCAGGGTGCTGTCTCCGACCGAATAGCGCTTCCCCAGGACCTGGCCTTTCGTCTTCACGTCATAGAGGTAGGCCTCGACCACCACCCCACCGGTCTCCACCTGCAGGTTGCCGAAGACCAGGAAATCGACGTCGATCGGGGGAACCTGCCAGGGATCGAAGTCCACGTCCAGAGGAGTGCGCAGGGGCTTCAGCGGGTAAAAACTCTTGGAAGGCATATCGAAGAATGCCGAGAACTTCAGGTCTCCCCAAAGGACGTCGTTGAAGACCTTGGCCGCGGTTTCCGTCTGCGGCGTGGACACACTGCGGGCCACGAAGTCGGTTGCGGCCAGACGCGTTGCTTCCCTGGGCTTTGGATAAATCACTACGTCGGGGCTCTGAGCGGCCAGCAGGCCGGAACTCAAAACCAGGACTTTCAGAGCCACTATCGGAAACTTCATCGGCTTCCTTTCCTTGATTCCATTCCGCTTGATTCCATTCCAGTAGTTATATCAAGTAAGTTATGAACCGGAAGACCTAGCGAGGGGGATACCTGAAGTGGGTCACGAATCTGACTCGTCGGCCCCCGAAGCTTCGAGGCAGAGGGGGCAGGGGACTGCTGGCCCGGATGGCGCGTTCGGCCGCAATATCCACGGTTCGAATCCCACTTCCTTTTTCCAGCTGAACCTCTTCGATTCGCCCGTCGGCTTGAATTTCAAAGCTGATGACCGTCTCCACGCTGCGTGTCGTTTGTCCCAACGACGTCCTCAGCCAGTTGTTGCCGATCCGCTGTTCGACCTGGCGCGCGTACCAAGAGTCAACTTGTCCTTCTCCGCTTCCAGCCCCGATGCGGACTCCCTGTCCTCCGCCAAAGCCCCCGCCTAGACCGCTACTTGCCCCTCCTGGGCCACCGCTGCCAGGATCTGGCTTGCGCGGTATCTGGGATGAACTGGGAGCTTTCTTCTTTTTGCGGGAGTCTGCGCGCTGTGCGGGCTTGGTCGTTTTCTTCTTTTTCTTCTTGAGCGAGGACTTTTCCTGAAAGACCTCCTTGCTAGGCTGTTCTGGGATCACCTCAGGCTTCTTCTCCGGAGGTGGAGGTGCGGCGGCTGGCCGGGTCGTGATTGCCGGCTTGTACATTCCTTCTCCGCCACTGGAGTCCTCAGCCAGGGCCACCGAAACAAAATCACCGCCCTGGCCTCCTCCTGGTCCAGTGCCGATGGTTATGACCTCCGCCTGGGGGAAGAGATCCACTGTGATCAGACACACGATGGCCAGCAAGGCGTGGCCAAGAACCGAAATCAGGAGCGGTGATCTCAAGCTCTCCTTCTGCACATGTGGGGCAAGAATGGACTTGCGAGTCATTTGCTAACGCCGCTTCTTAGTGTAGGGCTTCGTGACGAGGTTTATTCGCTCGTAGCCGGCGATCCGGATTTCGTCCACGACCGTCACCATGGTTTTCCAGCGCACATCCTCATCGGCCTGGAGAAAAATGGGGAGTTTGGAGTCACCTATTTCACGGCGCAGTACATCCCCCAGCTCGTTAAAGTTTAGCGGAGAGGAACGATAGAAAAGATTTTCATCACGCCCAATCGTAATCACTGCCCGCTGCTCCGGATCCACGCTCGCCACTGTTCGCGTTTGGGGCAGATTGACTTCGATTCCTGTTTGCAAGATTGGCGCCGTGACCATGAAAATGATCAGCAAGACCAACACGACATCCACCAGGGGAGTGACATTGATCTCAGACATCGAGGGTCGCGTGTGACCCAGATTGCCAAAGGCCATCAGACCCTCCTAGGAGAAGCTCCTCTCGATCAGATTGAGCAGTTCTACGGTGAAATCATCCATCTCCACGCCGAAGACCTTCAATTGGCTGAGGAAATGATTGTAGGCGATGACAGCCGGGATGGCGGCGAATAGACCCGCCGCCGTCGCCACCAGGGCCTCGCTAATGCCGGGTGCAACTGCCTGAATCGTCGTAGTCCCTCCCTGTCCCAATCCTTGAAAAGCGTTGATGATCCCAATCACGGTACCAAAAAGCCCGATAAACGGCGCCACTGAACCCGTGGTTGCGAGCCAGTTCAGGGAATGTTCGAGCGATGTCATCTCGGCGGTCGCTGCTTTGTAGAGGGTTCTCTCCAAACCAGCCAGGCCCTTGAACGGCTGTCCCGATGGGCCCGAGGCCTGACCTTCTTCCTTGGCCTGAATCCAGTGTTCCAATTCCCGATATCCGCGTTTGAAGATCCCGGCCAGTGGCGACAGCGGATAGTTCTCGCAACTGCGGTGAATCTCGGATAGGCTCGCACTGCGCCGGAACAGGTCATAGAACTCCAGAGACTGTTGGCCCACCCTGCGGTACGCACGTACCTTGGAGTAAATGATGGTCCAGGAAAAAATAGAGAAGAAAAGAAGAACCAATAGCACCAACAGGGCGATGGGCCCACTCTGGGCTATAAGCGACCAAAAACCACCGAATCCGGACTGCATCACTAATAAGGTTGCCAATCTATCTCCCTTCGGGGCCGATTGTAAACGAGCAACGGGGGCGCTGTCATCGTCTGACCCTCCCTATCCCGGATTTCTCATCGCTGGTCTACTGCGTCGCCGCAAACATCTGTCCTGGCTGTGTTTCGCTCCCTCGGCCTCCTCGACGTACTGCACGAGTACGACTGCGGGGGCCTCGGTCGCAAGCCTTGCCAGGACGGCCCTTGCGGCGCCTCGCTACGACAAGCGATGAGAAATCCGGGCTATAAGCCCTTCTTCTAGCCTATAATGAACCCCTGGCATACTTGGTCAAATTCGCTCCGAAGACAATGATGTTAGCCGAATACAAAAGTCTATGCTGAGAGTCCTTTCCATTGACAGCTTCGCTCTGATCAACCATCTGGAAGTCGAATTCGAGGACGGTCTCAACCTGATTACAGGAGAAACCGGCTCGGGCAAGTCCATCCTGGTGGACTCCGTGGCGCTGCTGGTGGGTGAACGAGCTTCCCAGGAAATGGTGCGCGAGGGCTTCGACCGAGCCTCCGTCGAAGGTGTGTTCCACTTGCAGCGGGAGAATCCGGCCTGGGACCGTCTTCTCGAGGCAGGAATCGAGGTTTCTGAGGGGGATGTCGTCATCCGGCGCGAGATTTCGCGCTCGGGAAGCAATAAGGTCTACATCAACGGTCACCTGTCCACACTGGGATTCCTCTCTGAAATCGGACGTTTGGTAGCCGATATCCACGGGCAGCACGACCAGCAGACTCTCCTGAGCCCCGCAACCCATCTCCAGTACTTGGATGCCTTCGGCCAGAACAACACGCTCTGCCAGCAGGTGGGCCACGCCTTTCGGGAACTACAATCGGTGAAACAGCTCCTGGGCAGGCTCCATCAAAGTGAGAGCGAGCGACTTCAGAAGCTGGACACCCTCCAATTCCAAATCGCCGAGATCGAGGGACTGCAGCTCAGCCCTGGAATTCAGCAGCAACTCGAAGAGGAGCGAGCTCTGTTGGCCAGCGCCGAAAAGCGTCAGCAACTGGCTGCGCTCGGATACAAACTTCTGTACGAGGATGAAAGCAGTGGGCTCAGCCTGGTGGATCAGGCGCAGAAGAGCCTGGAAGAGCTAGCGACCCTGGATCCGGACTTTCAAACCAAGGCTTCCAAACTGCTGGACCTGCGCTACCAGCTGGAGGAGATCGCCTACGCCATGCGTGACTATGTCGATGGGGTGCAGTGGGATCCCCGGCGTCTGGATAGCGTGGAGGAACGATTGGTCGAGATCCAGAAGGCTCGGCGCAAGTACGGCGCGACTGTGGAAGAGATTCTTTCCTACCTCGAGGAGATTCGAGCGGAAGAGACCCGCATCGCCGACTCGGAGCAGCAGGCCGAAGAACTTGCCCAACAGAAGCAATCACTTGAGGCGAACTTCCTGAAAATGGCCCGGCGTTTGTCCCAGAAGCGCCACCGCGATGCCGAAAGTCTGAGCCGCCGGGTGGAGAACGAGTTAGCAGACCTTGCTATGGAAAAAACAGTTTTCAAGGTTGGTCTCGAAAGCGGCGATGAACATCAGTCAGAGCAGGGAATCGATCTGGCGCAGTTTCTCATCAGCCCCAATCCCGGAGAATCCCCTAAGCCTCTGGCGAAGGTCGCTTCAGGCGGCGAGCTCTCCCGGATTATTCTCGCTCTCAAGTCGATCGTCTCGGTCGAGAGTTATCCCAAGACGCTGGTCTTCGACGAGGTCGATGCCGGAATCGGTGGCCGTGTAGCGACAACGGTGGGAGCGAAGCTGGCAGGAATCGCCAGCCAGGACCAGGTGTTCTGTGTGACCCACTGGCCCCAGTTAGCCTCGTACGCGGCCCGACACTTCCACGTTGCAAAGAAAACGGAAGACCAACGGACGGTCGTCGAGATCAAGTCCCTGAAACACTCGGACCGAGTCAATGAGTTGGCCCGTATGATGGCAGGTGATGCCACTACCGAAACGACGCGCGAACAGGCCCGTGAACTCCTGGCCAGGGCTCACCCGGAGACGGCTGCGACGACCCGGACTGGAGCCCCGCTGGCACCCGCTTCCCAGACCTGAGACCGCCCTCAGAACTGCTTGTCCGCCTTTTTGAATTCGGATAGAATGGCCGCGCTGAGATGAGCAAGAGATTTTATATAGAAACCTTTGGCTGCCAGATGAACGAGCACGACTCGGAGAAGATCTCCGGTCTGCTGGTGCATCGTGGCATGATTCCCGTGTCCTCGCTGGAGGAGGCGGATCTGTTCTTGCTCAACACCTGTAGCGTCCGGGAAAAGGCGGCACAGAAGGTATATAGCCGTCTAGGGAAGGTCAAGGCCAGGAAGCAGAAGGAAGCCAACTTCAAGATTGGAGTAGTGGGCTGTGTTGCTCAGCAAGAGGGCCAAGCCATGCTGAAAAGGGCTCCATTCGTCGACCTGGTCGTTGGCACCCACCTGTATCACACGCTGCCGGACATCTTGGATGAACTGGACAGCCAGTCGCCAGGACAGGTGAAATCTCGATCCTATACCGACTTTTTGAAAGAACCTGCGCCGGTGGAGATTGCTCCGGTGCTTCGTCGTAACCCTTTTCGAGCCCAGATCACGATCATGGAGGGATGCAACAAGCATTGCAGCTTCTGTATCGTTCCCTTTACCCGAGGAAAGGAACGCAACCGAACCTCAGGGGCTATTCTGCAGGAGGCACGTTTGGCAATCGACGCAGGCTATGTTGAGCTGCTGCTGCTGGGACAGACCGTCAACAGCTACCGGGATCCCGAAGACCGAAGCATCAAGTTCGCCCATCTTCTGGCTCGAGTGGCAAGCCTGCCGGGTATTCGGAGGGTACGATTCACGTCACCGCATCCACGCGAATTCGACGACGAAACAGTGGCCGTCATCAATCGGTTTCCGAGTATCTGCAATCAGGTCCACCTGCCGCTTCAAAGTGGTTCTAGCCCGGTGCTCCGCCGGATGCGGCGGCAATATACACGTGAAGGGTACCTGGGAATTGTAGAAAAATTCCGACGCTGTAGCCGCCCTATTACGTTCTCCACCGACGTCATCGTGGGCTTTCCCGGAGAAACCGATGAGGACTTCGAACAGACCCTGAGCCTCGTCAGAGAAGTCGGGTTTGAGTCGATGTTTTCCTTCAAGTACTCGCAGCGGCCCTCTACCGAAGCGGAATCCTGGGAAGATGAGGTCCCAGAAAGCGAGAAAAATCGAAGGCTGATGCAACTCCAGCAGCTGCAGCGGGAAATCCAACTGCGGCTTCACCGGGAACGCTATCTAGGCAAGACCTTCGAAGTCCTTTGCGAAGGAGTTGCCAGGGACGGGAAGCAACGATTCGGACGCACCACCACCAACAAAATCGTGAACTTCAGCGGCGACGATTCGGCCGGTTCATTCGTTCAAGTTCGCGTCACAGACATCGGACCCAACAGCCTGGTAGGTCAAAAGGTAGGGCTTCAGTCCCGAAGTCGGGCTCAAACAGATGTTCTGGAAGGGAGCCTATGATAGAGCGAGAATTCAAGATTCGCGGTCTGATGATGGATCCGATTACCAACTCTCCCATCGTCATCCTTCAGGATGTAGAAAAGAACACGCTGCTTCCAATCTGGGTAGGCATATTCGAAGCCAACGCGATTGCTCTTCAGGTCGAGAGGATCGACACCCCACGGCCCATGACCCACGATCTGATCAAGAATATTCTCCTTCACATGAACGCCGACATCGAAAAAGTCGTGGTGACGGAGCTTAAGGACAATACCTTCTACGCTCTCATCCATCTCACCCTGGAAGGTGAGGAGATGACGATCGACAGCCGGCCCAGTGACGCCATCGCCTTGGCCCTCCGAGCGGATGCGCCTATTTTCGTCACCGAAGACGTCATCAGCAACAGCCGTAACATCACGCTGGACAAAGAGAATCTGGATCCCGAGGAAGTCCGGAAGTGGTTGGAGAACCTGAGCCCTGAAGATCTTGGTAAGTACAAGATGTAACTTGATAGCCGGGTACACACGGTCAAATCCATTTGGCTACACTGCCTTAGATTCCATCCCCTAAATAGGCTTCAGCTAAGACGATTTAACTCGATTAGTAAAAGGAATCCCAGGCTATAAAGTTTACATAATATTTATTATACGACCTTATTTTAATACGGCATCCAGCCGGACTCTTTGCTCGAAACCAGTCAGCTCTTCCCGTTCTGGTCGAGGTCTATTTTTTTGGGGTGGTATCCGCAGACGCGGAGAGATGACCGTTGCTCTCCAGATAGGATTCAAGCTCGCCGAGGCGTTCCTTGAATTCTGAGAATCGGTCTACTGCTATTGCGACACCCTTCTTCGTGGGCTTCCATTCTCCCTCATCGTCCTCGTAATAAACGCGAATGTCAGCGTAGTCTTTTCCACGAAACGTGCTGAAACTGAAGACGATCTTCTCACTAAAACCCTTTTCCATCTCGGAGATGGCTTCCTGCATGATCCGCTTTCCTCCATAGACTTAGGTTGCACATTTCTAGCCTGACGTCCCAAACATCATGCACGCCACGAAGCCCAGAGGCAACGAAAAAGTTCCTTGCGCTTACCCTCACCCATGGTGTGGATCAGGAAATTGCCTTCAGAAGCTCTAGAATCGACGATCTCGGATTGATGAAGGGCCCCCAACCACCACACAGCATGAGGTAAGAGGGAAAAGTTTAGATGAGGCTGCCAATTCCCTATCATCGGAGAAGGACTGGAAGTAGACTGTTTGGCGGTCGAAACGAGGACGGCAATCATGGAAGAGGCCTCAGCTTATATCGCTTCCTATAAGGCGCGCGCCCTGGCGACGATGGAAACGATTCCGGAAGAGCAAATCGCAACTCTGGTTGAGCTTCTTGCCCAGGTTCGTCGAGAAGGTCGACAGATCTTCGTCTGTGGCAACGGAGGCAGCGCCGCCTCTGCGTCCCATCTGGCGAATGATCTGGGAAAAGGCGCCTCTGTCGGACGGAGTCTGAGATTTCGGGTGCTTGCGCTTACGGACAACATTCCCTGGATAACGGCGCTTGCCAACGACTCGACTTATGCCGAGATTTTTGTGGAGCAGCTGAGAAACTTCGCCCGTCCCGGCGATCTCTTGATTGCCTTCAGCGGCAGCGGCAACTCTCCCAACATCATTAAGGCTGTGGAATGGGCGGAGAAGGAAGAGGTTTTGACGGTAGGAGTGACGGGACAACCGGGCGGCAGATTGGGCAGGATTGCCCGCTACCCGATTTTCGTTGAGTCCTCACACATGGGGCATATCGAGGAGGCCCATTTCCTGATTCTGCACCTGGTGAGCTACTACTTCATGGAAGATGGGGAGCCGGAAGGACGGGCATCAAAGTCGTGATGAGGAGGAGAGGGTGAGCAGAACTGAACCCAGGTGGCTGGGGAGATTCTGTAGAAAGAGGCAGCGGGGCCTGCTGCTGTTGATCGCTTTCCTTCTCCTACCCTGTTGGACGACGGAGAGCGGCGCCCAGGCCAAGCCGGCCAAGCCAGTGCGTTTGGTCCTGCTTTTGGTGATTGATCAGGCACGCGTGGAATACCTGGAACGCCTGCGGCCGATTTTCAAACGAGGCATGAAGCGGCTCCTGGACGAGGGGATCCAGTTTACCGATGCCCACCAAGACCATGCCATGACCAGTACCGGACCGGGTCACGCTTCGCTCGCGACCGGCCTCTTTCCTTCACACTCAGGAATCGTAGGCAACGCCTGGTTCGATCGGCAACAGGATCGACGGATGTATTGTGTGGAGGACGAAGCGTCACCATTACTTCCAACCGAGATGGAGCCCTCTGTTTCGAACCCGGCGAAGTCTTCATCAGGCCGATCTCCCAGAAATCTGCTCGGTACTGCACTGCCCGACTGGCTGAAGCAGGCCAATCCCCGCTCCAAAGCGTTCGGCGTGAGCCGTAAAGACCGCTCCGCGGTTCTGCTGGGAGGTAAGCAAGCGGATGGCGCTTTCTGGTACGACGGAGGGAACGGAGATCTGATCACGAGCCGTTACTATCTGGAGCGGTACCCTCAGTGGATGCGGGACTTCCTCGATCGCAAGATTCCGGACAGTTACTTTGGCCAGACCTGGAAGCCAAGACCTGTGGACAGCGAGACCCTGAAACGCCTTGCCATCGAAGAGGTGGACGAGGGACTTTTCACGCGGGGATTTCCGCACCCTCTTGGAGGAGCTTCACTACGACCGGATGCTAGGTTCTATGGTGGCTTCGGATCCTCGCCCTATTTCGAGGATTATCTGTTGGCGTTTGTTCGGGACCTGATCGAAGCCGAAGAGTTGGGTCGAGATAACGATGTGGACTATGTCGGCGTAGGCCTTTCCGTCATGGATTCGGTCGGACATCGTTACGGGCCCAACAGCCGTGAGGTGCTCGATACCTGGATCCGGCTGGATGAGGGGCTCGGAGAACTGTTCGATTATCTGGACCAGAAGGTCGGCATGGATCGAGTCCTGATTTCTCTAAGTGCCGATCACGGCGTCCTGACGCTTCCCGAGTATCTGTCGATGAAACAGCAACCGGGAGGGCGCGGCGACGCGAACGATGTCGTCTGCTTCCAGAGCACGATGAGACGATTTGAGAAGAAATTTGGTCGGGATATCTGGTGGACCTCCCAGTTCTACCTCAACTACGCGACCCTGGGCCGCCGAAACCTGCTCCGTCAGAACGTCGAGAGCGAGATCGCAGCGCTGCTCGAATCCTGCTCCATCGTGGAAAAGGTCTGGACACGCAGTCAGGTCGAGTCCGCGACGCCAAGCCAAGATCCCTTTCTGCAGCTGTTCTCCCACAGTTTCCATCCGGAACGCAGCGGGGATCTCTTTCTGCAGGTCAAGAAGTATCACCTCCTGGGGCACGGCGGGACAGGGACCTCCCACGGCTCTCCCTACGAGTACGACACCCATGTTCCCCTGCTAATTCGGGTGCCCGGGATGGCGGCCAAAAAGATACCGCAACCACGAGTCCGAACGGTGGACCTGGCCCCCACGCTGGCTTCCCTGCTCGGCATTTCGGCACCGGCCAAGCTAGATGGGATAGACCGGAGTTCCCTTCTGCGCTGAGCGGCTGAATCTTGGATCAGTTTTTTTGAAATGGGGCTTGCAGCGACCCCCTCGGACTGTCCAAAATAGCTGCTGTTCGCGACGGGGTCCTTTGAGATTCCAAGTCTAGGTGTAGTGAGAAGAATTCAGGAGTTAGGAGGAGAGAAGTTCATGGATGCCAGAGAAGTCATCAAGTTGATCCAAGATCGCGAGATTCAGGCCGTTGATTTGCGCTTTTGCGACCTGCCAGGTCTGTGGCAGCATTTTACGCTGACGCCGGGGCAGATGACCGAGGAAAGCTTCCAGGAAGGTTTCGGGTTTGACGGCTCCAGCATCCGCGGGTTTCAGGAGATCCAGGAGAGCGACATGCTGCTGATTCCGGACCCGAGCTCCTGCTTCGAGGATCCATTCACCAAAGCCAGGACGCTTGACATGATCTGTAACGTGGTGGATCCCATCACCGGCGAACCCTATTCTCGGGACCCTCGCTACATTGCTCAGAAGGGCGAAAAATATCTGGCCTCCACCGGGATTGGAGACACCGCTTATTTTGGTGCTGAACCCGAATTTTTCGTCTTCGATGACGTGCGCTTCTCCCAGTCCTACAACCACGGATACTACTACGTCGACTCGGTCGAAGGCTTCTGGAACAGCGGCCGTGAGGAGAATCCCAACCTGGGCTACAAGCCTCGCTACAAAGAGGGCTACTTTCCGGTGCCTCCGATGGACTCACTCCAGGATCTTCGCACCGAGATGGTTCTCACCCTGGAGCAGGCGGGAATCGAAGTTGAGGTTCACCATCACGAGGTGGCGACTGGCGGCCAGTGTGAGATCGATATGAGATTCGACTCGTTGACCTCGATGGGCGACAAGCTCCTCAAGTTCAAGTACATCATCAAGAACGTCGCCCGTCGCTACGATAAGACCGTGACCCTGATGCCGAAGCCCATTTTCATGGACAACGGTTCGGGCATGCACGTTCATCAGAGTATTTGGAAGAATGGGAAGAATCTCTTCTACGGACCTGGCACCTATGCAGACCTGAGCGAGACCGCTGTCTACTACATCGGGGGGCTGCTCAAGCATGCTGCGGCTGTTCTGGCTTTCGGGGCTCCGACGACCAACTCCTATCGCCGGCTCGTTCCCGGCTACGAGGCACCGATCAACCTGATCTACTCCATGCGCAATCGCAGTGCCTGTGTTCGGATCCCGGCGTACTCGAGGAGCGAGAAGTCCAAGCGAATTGAGTTTCGTCCGCCCGATCCATCCTGCAACGGCTATCTGGCCTTCACCGCCATGCTCATGGCAGGACTGGACGGTGTCCAGAACAAGATCATGCCGCCTGATCCAATGGACAGAGACCTCTACGATCTGCCGCCGGAGGAGTTTGCGAAGGTAAAGTCGACGCCTGGAAGCCTGGAGGAAGTGCTGGATGCCCTGGAGGCTGACCACCAGTTTCTTTTGAAGGGTGACGTATTCACTCCAGACGTCATCGAGAACTGGATCAAGTACAAACGTGCTCATGAGGTGGATGCTATTCGCCTGCGGCCTCACCCGCACGAGTTCGCGCTCTACTTCGACATTTAGAATTCGTGTCAGTACGTAGCTTTGGTCTCCAGGCCGAAGTATTTCCGCCGAGCCTTGCAGCTCGCGGTAGGACGCCTGGAGACCATCCTTAGCAAAGAGACCGGGTACCTGCCAGGACCTCTGCGCATGCTAGAATGAGCTGGGATGCATGCTCGGGACCTTCTTCTTTCTCCCCAGCTTTCCGCCGAGCAGGTTCGCACCTTCCTGACAGGATACGGTTTCCAGCAGCCGGAACAGAGCGATCGCCAGCTGCAGCAAATCGCAGATCGCGTCAGAGATCGTGAGCTCCTGGCTCAGATTGCCGACCCTCTTCTGGAGCAGGCGGCGAAGACGCCAGATCCGGACGCGGCGCTGCTGCGGCTGGAAACACTGGTTGAGAGAATTCCCAATCCCCTGGGCTTGCTGGCGTTCTTGCAGGCGCAGCCCCAGGCACTGGAGATCCTGATCCAGATCCTGGGGACGTCCTCCCATCTGACCCAACTTCTCCTGCGCAATCCCGAGTATTTCTACTGGCTCTTGGCGGAGGATCGGCTCAACCGTGTGGAGGGGCTAAGCTACTTCCAGGATCATGCCAGAGAGGCGATCGCTCCCTTCGAGTCCCATGAGTTGGCCATTGATGCCCTGAGGCGCTATCAGCGGCGAGAGTCACTCAGGATCGCAGCCCGGGATATTGGAGACGACAGTAGTCCCGCTGCCACCGCACTTCAGCTATCCTATCTCGCGGAGTCGCTGCTACAGCAACTCTTGCTGATCCTGGCTGAGGAGCTTCTTCCCTCCCCTACCGGCTTTGCTGTCCTGGCGCTGGGCAAGTTGGGTGGCAGAGAGCTCAACTTCAGTTCGGATATCGATCTCATCTATCTCCGGGCAGACGATACCGACCCCCAACTCATGGTCAGGTTCGCACGCACTTTTACCCAGACCGTAGGAGCCTTCGCTGGGGAAGGACGACTCTACCGTGTAGATTTGCGGCTGCGCCCCATGGGTAGCTCGGGAGAGATCATCTATTCTCTGGAAGCCTACAAGACCTTCATCGAAACCTGGGCGGATACCTTGGATCGTTTGGCTCTCCTGAAATGTCGATATGTGGCCGGTGACGCGGAGCTGGGAAAGCAATTTCTGCAATCCACAAGCGACTTCGTGTACAAGAAGTACCTCGACCAGGGTGCCGTCGAGGAGATCCGCTGGCTCAAGAGACGAATCGATCGGGAATTGGGACGACAGGAAACCAGTGAACGGAACATCAAGTTGGGCCCGGGTGGAATCCGTGAAATCGAGTTCTTTGTCCAGACCTTCCAGCTGCTCTACGGGGGTTCCAACCCTGAGATTCGGACCCCTCAAACCCTCTCGGCACTGGACCGGCTACTGGAGTACGGGTTCATTGAGAGGAATGACTATCAGGTCCTGCGAGAAGCCTATCTCTTTCTGCGTGATCTGGAACACAAGCTTCAACTGGTCGAAGACCTGCAAACCCACGAGCTGCCAAACCTGGACGCGGAATTGGCGCGCTGCGCCCATCGACTGGGGTTCCGAAAGGGACCAGATGAAGAAGATCCGGTGGGACGCTTCCGGCGGCACCTGGAGGCCCACCAGCAAGGAGTTCGAAGGATCTTTGAGACCCTGTTCGAGACGACTTCGAAGAAACGAGGCCTGGAGGAGTTGGTTCTCAATCCAGTTCTGAGTCAGGAGGAGGGCAGCGCCATTCTGGAGACCCATGGAATCGAGAATCCCCTGCCCATCCTGGAGGGGATCCAGATGTTGAAGAGCGCATCTGCCTTTCCCTACTCGCCTAGTCGGTTGCGCAACCTCTTGGCCAACCTGGTCCCTCACCTAATCGTCATTTGCCGCTTGACCACTGAACCCAACCTCCTCTTCAGTCGACTGGATCGATTCTGCAATAGCCTGGGCTCGCGGGCCAGTCTCTATACCGAGCTCATCGAGAATCCAACCTTACGTGAGCGTCTCCTGACGCTCCTGAGCAGCAGTGACTTCCTTTCGGAGACTCTGATCAGCAGACCGGAGCTTCTCGATGCCATTTCGACGCCTGCTCCCTCCGAGGCCGATCCAGGCGCTCTTTCCAGGCTCGAAGAGCAGGGCCGGATGAAGGGTGAGCCATTTCGGGACACTCTACGGCTGTTCAAGCGCCGTGAAGAGTTCAAGCTGGCTCTGGGAGATCTATTCGAACCGGGCCAGCGCAACACTCGAAGTGCGCTAAGCCAACTGGCAGACGTTTGCTTGAGCCACTGTTTCGAGGAACTGTTGAAGGAGTCGCCCGAGCTACGCAGTGAGCGCTTCACCTTGCTGGCATTGGGCAAACTGGGTGGCCAGGAACTGACCTACCACTCCGATCTCGATCTGCTGTTGGTTTTCGAGAGTCGACAGTCGACAGAGCTCGGCGAACGGTTCGCACGCCTGCTGAAGAAGCTTCGCCATGAAATGGAGGCCTATACGGAGTTGGGCCAGGCCTACCCATTGGATTTCCGTCTCCGTCCCGAGGGTGGCCTCAGCGCGCTGGCGGTTGACTTCGGTTCCCTGGAGCAGTATTTCGAGGAGCGGGCTCAACCCTGGGAAAGGCTGGCCTATGTCAAGCTCCGTCCGATCCTGTCCTTTGGTTCGCCATTTCCGCTGGACTCGTTGATCTGGAAAAGGCCGTTTTCGACCGCCGAGTGTTCCGAACTGGCTCGAATCCGACTCCGCAAGGAACTGGAGATCGGGAAGGAGAAAGGGTTGGGATGTCACGATTTCAAGGTCGGAAGGGGGGGACTGATGGACATCCAGTTCGTTGTCCAGTACCTGCAAGTCCAGCACCAGGTCCGGGAGCGGAGTACCTTGGAGGCGATCCAGACGCTGGCGAAAAAAGGGTATCTCGACCGAACCGACAGCGCCGTCCTGGAGACCGCGCTCCAATTCCTGTTCGTAGTCGAGGCGATGCAGCGCCTGCTCCACGAACGCGCCACCAACACCCTTCCCCAGGAGCCCGTCGAGTCCGCCAGCTTGGCCCGACTTCTCGGCTTCGATTCAGCTAGCACCCTACTGGATCAATATCGATCAGTGACGGACTCGGCTCGAGAGGTCTACCAGCACTTCTTTGGCCGGGAGCAGTTGTAGATCTCGAAGGCCGATTCACTGGCCCTGTCGAGGGTTCGAGATTAAAATGGATCGGGTCAAGGACGATATCAAGGTAAAGGACGACATCATAGGAAAGCGCAACTCGATCACGCCGATCATGCTGTGCATTGGGCTTCTTGCCGGCGGGTTGATGGCCATTGCCCGGGCCTTGTACAGCACTTCCTCGCCGGGCCTGCCTTCTCTTTCGATCTGGGGTTTTCACGGATACATCGATTTCCCGTTGTTCCTGCTGGCAGGCGCAGTGGCCGGCATCCTGGCCGCTTTATTCTTCGCCCTCGTTCAACGTCTTGCCTTGATCACCTTCGGCAAGTTAACGTGGATTACAATCCTTGTTCTGGGGCTGATGTTTGCCCTGTTCTGGTTACACCTGGCCCGAAACGATCCCGCCACAGAAAGCAGAAGTGTAGTTACCCCCAGTGACCGTCCGCGACCGCCGGACATCGTCATCGTCGTTTATGATGCTGTGAGAGCGGATTTCCTGGCTGACGCCGACGGATCGATTCCGCATTGGAGTCCCAACCTGAGGGCCTTGTCAGAAGACGCCGTTTTGTACCGCAACGCAGTTGCTCCGGCTCCCTGGACGGTCCCTTCCCACGCATCTCTGTTCACGGGGCTTTCTCCTCTTGATCATGGTGCCGTCGAGGAATTTCCTGTGCTTCGTCGCGATCTGGTCACGTTGGCGGAACGGCTACGGGAGGAGGGATACTACACCGTAGGCTTGACTGCCAATGCGTGGCTATCGAGGAGTCGCGGGTTTGATCAAGGCTTCGACCAATATTTCGAGCTTTGGCGCGGCAAGTCTCGGAAGTCATTGCCCTTGTCATGGCAGTTGACCCAGCCGTTGGAGGATCTCGGCTGGCTCACAACCGACAACCCAAGAAGGGACAAAGGGTCCAGACAAGCGGCACGGGTTGGCGAGCGCATGATTCATCACCTGGACCCGGAGGTTCCGCTCTTTCTCTTCATCAACCTCATCGAAGCACATCCCACTTTGATGGCGCCGGGGCAGGACGGCACTCGATTCATCTCCCCCGATCTAACCGACAAAGGCATCGTTCCCCAAAACATCTCGCAGGACTGGAAGGCGATCCTCACAGGACAAGTCACTCTCGACAGGGACGATCGAGCCGTCCTGAGGGCACTGTATCAGGGGGAGATCGCGTATATGGATCGCCATCTTGTCCGTATCCTCGACGCCCTGAAAGAGCGCGGGCGGTTCGAGAATGCGATGATCGCAGTCACCTCGGACCACGGTTTGTTGTTTGGCAAAGACCGATGTTTCGGGACCGGCTTCGACCTTCGAGAGGAGATGCTGAGAATCCCCATGGTCGTCAAGTTTCCCGCGAATCAAACGCTGTCCCGCGTTTCCGATCGTCTTGTGTATCTGCACGATCTGCATCCGACGGCTTTGGAGCTGGCGGCCGCTGGACACATCGATCGGGCTCCGGCAGATCAAGGGGGCTCGGCCTTGGGGCCGCGTGGAGGTCACTCTCTACTGGCAGATACGCCTCGGACTCAGGGAATCTCCTCTTACGCGAGAGCCGTGGGGATGATTCGCGGGCTCTGGGCCCAATACCCTGGTTATGACGCCTCCTTCCTCGACCGCCGAATGCTTTCGGTGCGGCAGAGACGGTCAAAATTCGTTTGGTCGTCCGATGGAACCGAGTCTTTCTATGATCTGAGCCAGGCTGGGGAGAGGGAAAACCTGATAGATCAGAGGCCCGCCGAAGCCGAGCAGGCACGTGAGCTGCTTCGGGAATTGATCGAGGGCGATCCGGAGGAGGTTTGGTCGCGCGCCCTGGCACGAGCGCGACGGTCCGGCGATGCAATCGACACAGACGATGAAACCCTCAGGACACTGCGAGCGCTCGGTTATGTTGAATGAGTCGGACTTTGATATGAGCACCGGATCGGCTGGCGCGGTCAATGGCGATGCCAACCCGGATGCCGTCTTTGCGAATAACGGACAAAGCGATCGGGTATGTGTGTTGGGATACCCGCCTGTTCCTCGCTTTCGTTTGCTGCCAACGGGGCTGGCGTATTCGTCTCGATTGTTGTATGTTTCCGCTGGGTCTTGTTCCAGCTTGAGTAGCGAACCGATCGTGTGATTGGGAAGGAGGATCACATGCCGAATTTGCTTCTCCAGGTACCTCGTGCCAGGAGCAAAGGGTTGATTGTCCGTGACTTTGGGAATGAAACACTCATCTATGATCTCGAACGCCACAAAGCCCACTGCTTGAACCAAGTAGCCGGCATTGTCTGGAAGCACTGCGATGGCAAGCTGAGCGTCGCCGACCTGGCACTGCTGCTGCAGGACCGATCGCCGGCCAGTGACAAGGAAGAAGTGGTATGGGTGGCCCTTGAGCAGCTAGTCGAGGCAAAGCTCTTGGAGGGCCCGTTGGAAAGGCCAGGAAAAAGCTCTTCCCTGCAGCGTCGACCGATGCTGAAAAAGCTTGGACGAGCGGCTGCCGTCGCAGTTCCAATCGTAACCTCGATTACTTCGCCGACCCGGGCGTGGTTGGGCTCACCGCCACCTCACCCTGAAGTACCACCCGGTCCTGGAGCTCCCGGCGGTCCGGGAAGGGGTAGGAGATAGAGGACTCGGAACCGTTGGACGGCGCCTGACGATTTAAACGGAAACGGTGACACAGGCCCACTTAATGGAGCTCTTAACAGGGAGGAGTTTCGCCGCAATCTGCTTCTGCTTAGCGCCGCCCCCGGCTGGGAGCCGGATCATTCGAGAAAGAAACTTCTTCCAACTACAGGAGGCTGTAGTTCCCGATAGATAGGCATCCCCTACGCCGAAGGCGTTACTGCGCGTAGCCCAGGGTTGCAATGCGAAGCGAGCTACCCTGGGTTCAAGCCACCTGGCTCTTCTACGCTGAAAGCGTTGTTGCCAACGCGTTTTCGGTCGGCAATAACCCCTTCGGGGTAGCGCATTTTTTCCAACGATCTTGACCCAGGGTAGCTCGCTTCGCTCCGCATCGCCAACCCAGGGCTACGCGCAATAACGCCTTCGGCGTAGAAGACTATCTCAAGCACACTCAATCCATCACAAATCAACGCGTTACGTCCTTCTGCCATCCGAGTCTACCAATCAAGTTTCAGGTCAGTCTCGCCCCCAGGAAGCACTGGCCCCATTCGAGAACGAAACTTCGGTTACGTCTGCCGTGATTGTCGCTACCGCCAATGACAGAGCCGTGACTGCAAAGGAGCGGTCCCGATCACCGATCGGGACATGCCATAAAAAAGGAGATGCAATCGGCCACCGTCTGTTTGGTCGGTTGTTTCCGGCATCCGTATGCCGGGACCGCTCCTTTGCAGTCACGGCTCTGTCATTGGCGACTCTTGGATGATCTCCTACCCAATGAAGTTTCAGGTCAGTGCTCCGTCCTATAAATACGATGATCTTGGAGCTTCACGGAACGTCTTTCTCCCCGGTTCGAATATTGTAGGCTTGCTCCACGGGCAGCACAAAGACACGGCCGTCTCCGATCTCCCCGGTCCTGGCGGTCTGGATGATGGTCTCGATTGTCTCTTCCACCCGTTCATCGGGTAGGACGATTTCCACCTTCATCTTGGGCAACAGACTGACGCTGTACTCTTTGCCTCGATAGATGGCTGTGTGTCCCTTCTGTCGGCCGTGGCCTCGCACCTCAGAAATCGTCATGCCGGCGACCTTGAGCCCGCTCAGGGCATCCTTGATCTCCTCAACCTTGCTGGGACGGACAATAGCTACAATGATTTTCATAGCAACATCCTCATGGAATGGATATGGAATCGATGATCCGTTCTTTCAATTGTTCTTGCAACTCAGGGCTGAGTTTACGTCCCTTATGCGTCAAATAGAAGACGTCCACCGCCCTGCTGCCTTCTGTGTTGATAAGCAGAAGCTCGATGTTGCACTCCACCCCTGCGATCTCTTGGCTGATTCGATAGAGCAGACCAATCGAGTCGGGCGCCAGGATCTCCGTGATCGTGTAGCCCTCCGAGGCATCGTTGTCAAAGTGGAGTACTGGTTCTTGGATGCTCCCAAAGTGCCGTCGATGGACCAGGCTTGTCTCTTTGCCTCGCAGGAGGCCCTCGACCGGGACTTCCCCTTTGAGAACCTCGTGCAGCAGTTGAAGAAACCGTTCCTTTTCTGTCGGGTTGAGGGAAAAAACCTTTCGGGTATCTGAGAAACGGAAAAGATCCAGTGCAGTACCCTGCTGGTTGGCGAATCCGTAACCTCGAAAGATGTTCATGTCGAAGTAGGAGAGTACGCCGGCAATCTTGGCAAAGAGATAGGATCGGTCGGGAGCCACCACGCAGAGCCGGTAGTAGGTGCCGTCACGGGTCAAGTCCAGCTGAACCGGATCGTCTTGAGTGCAGCGGCGAGCCAAACGATAGTGCTGATAAACTTCGGTCGCGGACGTCGTTTTCACGTAGCTCAAGGGAAACCCTTCGAGGAATCGCTCGAATCCTTCCGTCTCCAGGTCATCGGGTAAATCGGCGAGGAGGCGTTCCTCGACATCCTCCTCCTTCACTCGCTCTTCGCCGAAGCCGTAAGTCAACTTACGGTAGCTTTCTACGTAAAGCTGCCACAGCAGATCGCGTTTCCACTGCTTCAAGGTACCGGGAGCGACGGCCTTGATGTCGGCATAGGTCAGCAAGGTCAACAGACGCAGCCGTGTCGGGCCTTGTACCAGATCGGAAAATGTGTTGATGACGCTCGGATCATCCAGATCCCGACGGAACATGACGGACGACATCGCCAGGTGATTTCGGATCAAGAAGACGATTGTATCGATCGTTTCTGAACTGAACTTCAGCCGCTCAAGAGCCGTCACAGCCATCTCGGCACTCCGAAGAGCGTGCCCTTCCTCGTCACTCTTGCCGACGTCGTGAAGGAGCAGTGCCAGCGTCAGGAGCTCGGACTCGGGCGTCTCTTTCAGGAGTCCCGCAAAGCGCTGGTCTATTCCATTCTCATCGCCCAGCAGCCGCTCTATATGCTTGATGGCAAGCAGACTATGTTCGTCTACCGTGAACTGATGATAGTCGTCTCGAATGACACGTGCTTTGACGGCGCCAAACTCCGGGAACAAAGATTCCAAGACACCCAACGCGTACATCTCGGAAAGGGTTCGATAGAGTCCCGGACGAGGCTGGAACAGACTGCGGAGTAGATTCCTCAGCGGAGAGCAACCCACGCTTGCCCTGAAGCCGGGAAGAGTTCGGACAATCGCACTGCGGGTGGCATCGCTCAAAGGACGCGACTCGTGGATGGATTGAAGAAAGATCCGAAGTACGGCCATCGTATTGTCCTGGGACGCAATCTCGGAGACTGCAATCGCCGGAACTGGCGACACCGGTCTTTGGGTTTCCATCAGCTTGTCGCAAAAACTGCCCAAGATGCGGGCATTCAAGAAATACTGCTTCATCAAGGTTTCGACATCCGGATGGACCTCGCTCTTCGAACCGTACAGGGTTAGAGCCAAGGCCTCTTGTAGTGGGTGTCTGAGACGATTCTGATTTCGACCACTGGTGAAGTGCAGCCAGATCCTGGCTCTTCTCATGAAGCTAGCGGCGTCTTCGATCTCGGCCTGGCTCTGGGTCAGGAAGGGGCGAGTCCCGCCTAACTGCAACAGCCATTTGCCTGTCAGGTAGTCTCTCAGCCCCCCGGGGGCCTCTTTCAGATCGGGCTCCAACTGGTAGATGGTGTCCCGGAAGTTGCGATGTCTCTCTTCGGCGAACGAAATAATCTTCTCTACGAGTTTGGATCGATTCTGGTCAAGAAGACCGGGAAGCACCGAATCCAAAAGGGTTTGTCCCGGACCTCGACCGTTCGCAAGCAGTCTGGCATCGAGCAGGGCCAGGCCGAACTCGATCGGTTCCAGGGCACCTTTCATCTGATCAATCGACCAGACCTGATGTCCCAGGTCCAGCCCCAGGTCCCACAGTTGATGGAGCATTTGGGTAACGCTGCCCTCGACGGCGTCCCGCTTCCCTTCCCGAAGGAGGATGAGCAAATCGACGTCTGAGTGGGGATACATCTCGCGGCGTCCGTAGCCCCCCAAGGCAATCAAGCTGAAGTCACTCTGCCGCTGAAACGGCTCCGCAACCTGGACGACCAGGTCATCGACTGCCTGAGCCAGCTTTGCCAGGGCTACTTCCGGATTCTTCCGTTCCAGAAAGCGTCGCTCGATGCCGAGCCTGGTTTGGCCGTAGCTTCTCTTGAGTGCTGCTGTCGACACGGTGCCCGACGTCATGATTTCATCATAAATGAAAAGGCCGCTTTAAAACGATGCCAGGCAGCTGCCTAAGACTTCGGAGTGCCCCGAAACCGCTGGTTGGGTCAACGTTGACTCCGGAGGGAAGACTTCTTATCCTGACTAGGGACCCCCGAGGAAAAGTTCACAAACTGGTCAAGTTTTCCACTTTGGTGAACAATAGCCCCTGAGGAGACCGCTTCAGCGGTCTAGCGCGAAGCGTAGTAGACCGGTCCTTCAGGACCGGGTATTCGGATGAGGTGGAAGTCGAGCCCGCTTCAGCGGGCTTCTCGAGGAAAGGCTTTAGCCCGGCTCCAGGTCGACGTTGGCTAAAGCCGCTATTCGAGAAGGACCGTGAACGGCCCTCAAGAGGGGTGGAGTAGCGGCCTATCCCGGCGTGAACGCCGGGTCTAGTACGCTTCGCGCCAGGCCGCTGAAGCGGCCTCCTTGAACGGGACACATCCCCCGAAGGTCAGCGTTCGGCGGTTTGAGGTCGCTCGCTACTAACTACTAGTGGATTACTGAGCCATTTCGGGGCTCGAAGTCAAGGCACGCTGACAGAGGAAATCGTAATGGCTCAAGTGCTTACCCTGCTGGTTGAGAACAGAGCAGGCGTGTTGGCAAGCGTGGTGGGGTTGTTTAGCCAGCGAGGTTATAACATCGAGACTCTCAACGTCGCTCCGACTCAAGAGCCGAGTATGTCGGTCATCACCCTGTCCACCTCCACTGACACTAGCGAAATAGAACAGTTGGTGAAGCAGCTGAACAAGTTGATCGATGTGATCAAGGTCGTGCCCTACGACTTGTCCACCCAGATCCTCCGGGATATGGCCTTGGTCAGGGTGGGTGTCAAGGATGACAATCGCGCCGAGATACTTGCCCTTTCTGAGGTTTTCAGAGCTCGTGTGGTCGACGTCGGTCCCCGTAGCTATATTTTCGAGATTACGGGCAAGCCGGAGAAGATAGACGGTTTCCTTCAAAATATGCGGCTCTACGGCATCCGAGATATCCATCGCACCGGATGCCTCGCCCTCAGCCGGGGGAGCGCCGAGTCGAAAGAAAGCCGCAAGCCCTTGGGATTGAGCGAGCTTGAGCCTCAAGATCTGAAGTCGTCGGAATAGGCCGCCCCTGTACTACCCGATCTGAGCGATTCTCGACGGCGCTAAGGGTCTGCGCAGCCAATGGAAATCCGCTAGAATCGCTCAACGCAGACAGCTATTCACCGTACCAGTCAAGGATGCGTACCTCGGTGTCTGCTGCCGTGACACCACTCTTGAACTCTTCTAGCTTCGACCCCCGGTGGTGGTAAGGATAGACCACTCGGGGCTTGAAGCCGTTGACGCAGCCCGCCGCTTCCTGGGGCGTCATGGTATAGGGCAGGTTCATGCAGATGAATGCGACGTCGACATTCTTGAGAGTCCTGATCTCAGGGACACATTCGGTGTCCCCTGAAATATAGACTCGCTCTTGTCCCAAAGTCAGGAGATATCCGTTTCCCCTGCCCTTCGTGTGGTACAGCTTTCCCGGGCCTGGCCCTCGCTTCAAGTTGTACATGGGAATAGCTTCGATGCGGATACCAAGCACCTCGGTGGTCTCACCGTTTCGCAGGACCCGGGCCTCTGTGACCGTCTTTTGGACGGCCTCGGGAGCGATGATAACGCTTCCCTTTTTCGTCACTGCCTGGATCTGCTCCGGGTCCATATGGTCGGAATGGATGTCAGTGACCAGGACCAGGTCGGCCTTGGCAACGCCGTCGTATTTTCCACGGCTCCACGGGTCTACATGGATGACCATATCCCGATATTTCAGCACCAGAGATCCATGATGGATAGGCTCGATTACCACCCCCATCCCAGTTGGGACAGCCAGCGCCAGTAGTAGAAAAAGAGTCATGAGTTCCCTCCCGAAAGACCGATTCTGGAAACGTTCCGAATGTCGAGCGAGCGCAACAATACCAGCGGCGACGAGAGACTGTTGAGCCCTGGTCCAAAACTTGTGGCGTGCTGCACTAGAGTGCCTTCCTCAGCTTCTTGGCCATCTCACGCACGCGATACAGATGGACCAGCATATTCTGATTTCGAATCTCGTCGACCTCGACCGTGTGATTTCGAGTAAAGAAGTAACCGCGTATCCGGTCCTCGGCCAAGCCGATCTCGTCCTCCAGAAACTTTATTTCTGAGGCGAAGGCCGTCTCCCGGCCACTGGGCCCCACCTTTGGCTTGAGATCGCCCTTTCCCTCGAGTTCCCCGAGTAGGATGTTTTCAATCATGGAGCGCAGCCCCTTGGCAGCGTTCGCCAACTGCTTCAAGGCATTCTGCACACGCTCTCGCTTCACTGCAGAAAGTTCGTATTTCGAGTCATCGGCAATCACATTGATGGTTTCCCGGACAGTGCTATATCCCACTTTCATTCGAAGTAGCTTGATCCTGACGTTCTTGAGATAGTGGTCGATCTGAGCATCGATGTAGCGATCCATGAAGGGATCATCAGGACCACGGCTGATCGAGTCAAAGGTTGTGGCGAATTGTCTCCGAAAGTGCCTTCGAAGAATCGGGTTCTGGCGGGCGACAGCTGCCTTCGTCTCGGATTCCGCATCCGCAGTCGTATTCTCGGCGCTCAGGCCGCTAGCGCAAAGATAAATGCAGAAAGCAGCAGTCGATAGGCTACGAATGCGAGTAGCGTGCGCCTTTCGAGAAAGCGCAAAAAGTACTTGATGCATAAGAAGCCACTGATGAAAGAACATGATACACCAAGCAGGAAGGTCAGGCCACCATTGCCGGACACCGGTTCCGCCGCCGCCAATGAGTAGAGCTGCGAGGCCCCGGCCAAAGCGATCACGGGAGCGGAAAGCAGGAAGGAAAACCGCGCAGCTTCGGGTCGCTTCAGGCCCAGCAGGAGAGCTGCAGTGAGCGTCACCCCGGAGCGACTGACCCCGGGTATGAACGCCAGCGTCTGAGCAATCCCTATAAGCAGGGCGTCCCGCCACCGAATCCCTTCCAGAGAACGATCCTTCCCTCTCCTGCGATCGGCCCAGAATAGAATCAACCCGAAGACGGCCAAGGCCGTCGCCGCAACCAGAGGGCTCCTTAGGGATTCCTCGATGACGGGGAAGAAAAAATGACCCACCAAAACGCAGGGCAAGGTGCCCACCAGAAGAGCAACTGAGAGGGGCTCTGCCGACCGCCTTGGTCCTCCCAGGAAGGGAGCAGCGTAGTGTCTGATCAGCCTCCACCAATCCCTTCGAAAAAACATGAGCACCGCCAACAGCGTTCCGAGGTGAAGCATGACATCGAACCTGAGTCCCAGGGGAGACCAACCCATCATCCAGGGGACTACCATGAGGTGCGCCGAGCTGCTGATGGGAAGGAACTCGGTAAGGCCCTGGAGGAGTCCAAGAAAGGCGCCCTGCAGCGGCTGATCATTCAACATGGCGCCTCATGGTCAGATCTGGCCCATCAAGAGTCAAGGACTTTCCGGGTTGAGTGTGTTCCCGACTAATCCCGTCTCTGGGTCGAATACAGGAACATCCGAAGTATCTTGTCGCCGACCAATAGCTAAGCCAAGTTTCAGGTTAGTGTCCCCCCCGCTGGCGGCCCCATTCAGGTGGAAACTTTGGTCGGGAACGCCGTAGCGGTGGTCTCCAGGCCGCCGTCGATCCTAGGGCTCGAAATCAGAATACTTCGGCCTGGAGACCGAAGCCACGTTCGCGGCACCGCTGGCTGCAGTAGGTACTGTCCACTGACCACTGCACTACTGTTCACTATTCAAGTTTCAGCTTAGCCAGACCCCAGGAAGCACTGGTCCCATTCGAGAGAGAAGCTTCCGTCGGCTACGTCCTAGATGGTTGCTTGATGTGGATCCAGGGCTAGGTAGGGCTTGCCACCGGCCAACTTGGATCATCGCGGAGAAGGCTTCAGTCTCCGTTTTCTCCTCAGAACTGGCATCATTGGTGCTAGCATTTGGCCCCACGCGCGGCTGTGTTTTGCTCTTATATCAACAGATGTCGTTCCTCGGCGACCTGCGACCTGCGACCCTTGTTGGACCTGAATTTCCCAACATCAATGCCCCATACGGCAGGGGCCCGCCGAGGGCAGCTTCGTCGGTCGAACATGCTATACTCCGATTTCGGAGCGGGGTCGCAAAAGGGAGCAGTACTTCCGACCCAATCCCGGCATTTTCACCCCTGACTGTTGAGGCATCGGTGAGCGATCGAGAAGTCATCCTCATCCTGGATTTCGGGTCTCAGTATACCCAGCTGATTGCGAGACGGATCCGGGAAACGCGAGTCTTTTCCGAGATCCTGCCCTACCATGCAGCCTGGTCTGAAATCGAAAAGCGGCATCCCAAAGGGGTGATCCTCTCGGGGGGACCCCGGTCCGTTTTCGATGAGGATGCTCCCCATCCCGACAAGCGAGTTTACGATCTCCCCGTTCCCCTGCTGGGAATCTGCTACGGAATGCAGCTCTTGGCCTATCACTTCGGTGGGCGAGTCCAGCCGGCGAGCGAGAGAGAGTACGGCAAGGTACATCTCGAAGCCGTTCGCCCTGAGGGACTCTTTCGGGGACTCCCCTCTAACATGCAGGTCTGGATGAGCCACGGAGACAAAATCGAAGAGCTGCCGGCCGGTTTTCGGCTGACGGCCTCGACGCCCAATGCTCTAGGGGCCATGGACGACGCTGAGCGAGGACGTTACGGTCTCCAGTTTCATCCCGAGGTTGTCCACACACCGCAGGGCGACAAGATCCTGGAGAATTTCGTGGATGTCTGTGGTTGTCGGAGAGATTGGACTCCGGCTTCCTTTGTGGAGGAGACCGTACGTGAAGTTCGGCTCCAGGTTGGCGAAGAACGGGCCCTTTGTGGTCTTTCCGGTGGTGTCGACTCAACGGTGGCGGCTTCTCTGATCGACCACGCCATTGGAGCCAGACTCACCTGCATCTTCGTGGACAACGGTCTGCTGCGCAAAGGGGAATTCGATCAGGTCCTGACCACAGCCCGAGAACGTCTGGGTCTGCATGTGGTGGGTGTGCAGGCAGGCGATCGCTTTCTCCGACGCCTCCAGGACGTGGAAGATCCTGAGCGCAAACGTAAGATCATCGGCGAGGAGTTTATCCGCGTCTTCGAAGTCGAAGCTCGAAAACTCGGTGAGGTGCGCTTTTTGGTACAAGGCACGCTCTACCCCGATGTTATTGAGTCGGTTTCGGTGAGAGGACCTTCCGCCGTGATCAAGAGTCACCACAACGTAGGCGGGCTGCCCGAGAAGATGGACCTGAAGCTGATCGAGCCTCTTCGGGAGCTTTTCAAGGACGAGGTTCGCGCAGTGGGTCGTGAACTGGAACTTCCAGCGGAGTTCATCGGGAGACAACCCTTTCCGGGTCCGGGTCTGGCCGTCCGGATCCTGGGTGCGGTCACCGAAGAGCGCGTGACCCTACTCCAGGAGGCCGATTCTATTGTCGATCAGGAGATCCGAGCCGCCGGACTCTACGACAAGATCTGGCAGTCCTTTGCCGTATTGCTTCCGGTAAAAAGTGTCGGTGTGATGGGAGATGGTCGCACCTACGAGGACGTCATCGCCGTCAGAGCCGTCCACAGCGTCGATGGAATGACCGCCGACTGGGTGCCGCTGCCCACGGAGGTTCTGGGCCAGATTTCGAGCCGGATCGTGAACGAGGTTCGGGGCATCAATCGCGTCGTCTACGACATTACTTCCAAGCCGCCAGGCACGATCGAGTGGGAATAAGCATGAACCAATCCAAGTTCGCCCATCTGCACCTTCATAGCCATTTCAGCCTGCTCGACGGAGCCAACAAGATCGATGCCGTAGTTCAAAGGGCTGCCGAGTTGGGGATGCCCGCCATCGCCCTGACCGATCACGGCAATCTGTTTGGAGCTGTCCAGTTTCACGACGCTGGATACAAGCACGGCGTGAAGCCGATCATCGGGTGTGAAGTCTACGTGGCTCGCGAAGGTCGCAAGCTCAAGCAGGGACGCTCTGACCAGAGTAATCACCTGGTCCTGCTGGTCAAGAATGAAAAGGGCTATCAAAATCTGGTCAAGCTCGTCTCGCTGGGCTATCTGGAGGGTTTCTACTATCGTCCCCGGATCGACCGGGAGTTGCTCGAGCAGCATTCTGAGGGCCTCATCGCTCTCTCTGCCTGTTTGAAAGGCAGTGTCGCCTGGAATCTGATGCAGGAACGCTATTCGGAAGCCCGTGAACAGGCAGGCATTCTTTCAGAGATCTTCGGGAAGGATAACTTCTATCTCGAGGTTCAAGATCATGGGCTGGAGGAGCAGAAAAAGGTCAATGTTGGGATTCTGCAGCTCTCCCGGGAATTGAGTCTGCCGCTGGTGGCGAGCAACGACTGCCACTACCTGTCCCAGGAGGATTCTTTTCCCCATGATGTCTTGCTCTGCATCCAGACCGGCAAGACCGTCCAGGACGAAAACCGTCTTTCCTATCGAACCGACCAGTTCTTCTTCAAGACCGAGGAGGAAATGGCCGTCCTCTTCGGGAACATGCCCGACGCCCTCACCAATACCCTCAAAATAGCCGAGTGCTGCGAATTCAAGTTCAAGGAAGACGAGTCTGTCTTTCCCGATTTCGACGTCCCTTCCGGCTACAGTGCCGACTCCTACTTCGAGAAGGTGGTTCGGGCCGGCTTCGAGGATCGGCTGCCCCAGCTCAAGAAGAAAGAAGAACAGGGGAAACTTCGTCACTCGGTCGAAGAGTACCTGCCGAGACTGGAGCGGGAGCTGGATATGATCCAGGAGATGAACTTTTCCGCTTACTTCCTGATTGTCTGGGACTTCATTCGCCACGCGCGCGATCAGGGGATTCCGGTAGGACCTGGGCGAGGATCGGTGGCGGGCAGTCTGGTTTCCTACGCCATGCGGATCACCGATGTCGACCCACTCCACTATGACTTGCTCTTCGAGCGCTTCTTGAACCCAGAGCGCGTGACCCCCCCCGACATCGACATCGACTTCTGCATGCACCGGCGCAGCGAGGTTATCGACTATGTCACCGAAAAGTATGGGCGTGACAATGTCAGTCAGATCATTACCTTCGGGACGATGGCCGCTCGGGGAGCCATTCGTGACGTGGGGCGGGGCCTGAATATTCCCTATGGAGAAGTCGATCACCTGGCGCGCCTGGTACCTTCAGGTCCCGATGTCACCCTGGAGAAGTCCCTGCAAGGCGTCAAGGAGCTGCGCGAGCTGTCCCAGAGTGATCCGCGCTACGAGCAGTTGATCCAGGTAGCACAACGGTTGGAGGGCCTGGCCCGCCATGCTTCCACCCATGCAGCGGGTGTCGTCATCGCTCCTCAGCCCTTGATCGAGCTAATTCCCCTCTACAAAAGCAACAAAGACGAAATCACCACCCAGTACAGCATGAACGACCTGGAGCGGCTGGGAATGCTCAAGATGGACTTTCTCGCCTTGACCACGCTTACCGTGATCGAGCAGACACTAGCGCAGATCGAGGGCCAGCAGGAGGCTCTCGAACTGTCGGAGATTGATCTTCAGGATGAGAAGACATTCGAGCTCTTCTGTGATGGAAGAACCACGGGTATCTTCCAGTTTGAGTCCCAGGGGATGCGGGAAATCCTGCGAAGGCTGCAGCCCAGTCGTTTCGAAGACTTGATCGCTCTGAATGCCCTCTACCGTCCCGGCCCCATCCAGGGCGGCATGATCGATGACTTCATCGATCGTAGACACGGCAAGGTCGAGATCCAGTATGAGTTGCCCGAGCTTGAGGATATTCTGCAGGAGACCTACGGCGTCATCGTCTACCAGGAACAGGTGATGCAGATCGCCAGCAAACTGGGAGGCTTTTCGCTGGGGGAAGCCGATCTGCTGCGCCGGGCCATGGGAAAGAAGAAGAAGAGTGTGATGCAGGCGCAAAAGAAGAAGTTCCTACAGGGCTCGAAAGAGCGCAACATCGACAAGCGCAAGGCCGAGAAGATCTTCGACCTGATGGAACAGTTTGCCGGGTATGGGTTCAATAAGAGTCACTCCGCCGCCTACGCCCTGCTCGCCTACCAGACGGCGTATTTGAAGGTGCATCATCCGGTCCAGTTCCTGGCAGCCCAGCTCACCAGTGAAACCTCGAACACAGACAAGATCGTCCAATACCTGAACGAGTGCCGAGAAATGGGCATCCGTGTCCTACCACCGGACATCAACAGCGGAGACCTCCATTTCCTGGCCCGCGGCAAGGACATCCAGTTCGGCTTGGCGGCGATCCGCAATGTAGGTGAATCGGCCATCGGAGCAATTCTCGGTTGCCGATCGGAAGCCGGTCTCTTCTCGAGCCTCGACGAGTTCTGCGAGAGGGTGGATCTGAGGACGGTCAACCGGCGTGTCCTCGAAGCTCTCATAAAGGCCGGGACCTTCGATTCCATGGGCTCCTCCCGCCGGTCCTTGACAGATGGGCTCGATCGGAGCATTGAGCGGGGTCAGAAGGCTCAGCGCGATCGGCTCAGTGGCCAGAAGGGTCTCTTCCAGGCCGTTCCATCCGTGCCCTCCGAAGCTGCTGTCGATTCCGAGAGCTCTGAAGAGTGGCCCGACGCGATCCGTTGGTGCTACGAGAAGGAGATACTTGGCTTCTACCTCACAGGTCATCCCCTCCAGCAGTACCAAGCTGAGCTGGAACAATTCAGCCAGATACACTCCCATGAACTGACCGAGGAACTTTCAGGCAAGGAAATCACCATTGGAGGGCTGATTACCGGAGTCAAACTCATCCAGACCCGAAAGGGGAACCAGATGGCCAGCTTCGTCCTCGAGGATCTTTCGGGATCTGTAGAGGCATTGCTCTGGCCGAATGGCTACGAACGCTACCGTTCCCTTCTGGAATCGGACGCTCCCGTGCTGCTGAAGGGGCGCTGTGAAGCGGACGCCAAAGGCCAGCTGAAGCTGCTCTGCTCTGAGATCAAGCCCCTCGAGACCCTCTGGAGCAACTCCGTACAAAAAGCCAGTATAACCATCCCGTTGCCCAGCTTGGACGAGGAAAAGGCAGAACAGCTGGAGTCCCTCCTCCACCGGCACCCCGGAGATTGCCCACTGCACTTCGAGCTGGTCAACAATCAAGCCTACCGCATTCGTGTCATTCCTCTGGACAATCTCGCTATCAATCCAATCCCCGCCTTCATCTCGGAGGTCGAGCACCTCTTTGGCGAAAGCTCGGTGACACTGTATACTTGAGCCTGGATTGAAGTGACTTGATCGTCGATCCTGGGTCAGGTTTATTGTGAGTAAATCAGAGCAGTTAGCAGCCCTTAGGGAGCGGATTGAAGAGCTTCCAGCGGAGGCGGAGGCGGAAGTCGTCTCCCTACAACAGAGCATCGCCCGCTTGGAAGAGGAAATACAGCAGGACGTCTCTGCTTGGGATCGGGTTCAACTTTCACGCCATGAGTCTCGGCCCTACACGCTCGACTATATCGAGCGTATTTTCGATTCGTTCCGGCCCCTTCACGGGGACCGGAGATATGCTGACGACCCCGCTATCGTCGGGGGGACGGCGCTTCTGGAGGGCCGTCCCGTTTTGGTTCTGGGGCATCAGAAGGGACGCAACACACGGGAACGTCTTCACCGAAACTATGGGATGCCCAGGCCTGAAGGATATCGAAAGGCCCTGCGCCTGATGCAGCTGGCTGAAAAATTCAATCGGCCCGTCCTCAGCTTCGTCGATACGCCGGGTGCCTATCCAGGATTGGGCGCCGAAGAACGAGGTCAGGCCCAAGCTATCGCCCACAATCTCCGCTCGATGGCATGTCTCAAGACTCCCGTCGTTGTGACCATCCTGGGAGAGGGCGGGAGTGGCGGAGCCCTGGCCATAGCGCTGGGTGACCGGGTGATGATGCTGGAAAACTCGATCTATTCAGTCATCTCACCGGAGAGCTGTTCGGCCATCCTATGGAGGGACCAGGATCACGTGCGCGAGGCAGCAGAGAGTCTGAAGCTCACCTCCAACGACTTGATGCACCTCGGCATCATCGATGAAATCCTGCCTGAGCCTCGGCCAGGCGCACACGCCGATTGGGATCAGATGGCAAGTGACCTGAAGAGCGCTCTACTTCGACACCTGGACGATCTCGAGGGTCTCGCGTCCGAAGATCTTCTGACCAAGCGCTACGAGAAGTTCCGACACATGGGCCAGTTCATTGAGGACATCAACCCAACCTAGAGATTCCGAAAGCGCGAGCCGGGACCGCCCGAACTCGCCTAGATTCCTGGCCGATGTGATGCTGGGGACGCTGGCAAAATGGCTGCGCATCCTGGGCTACGACACGCTCTACGACAACCAGATTGATGACGATGCTCTGATTTGCCGCTGCACCGAGGAGGGCCGCATCGCGTTGACCCGCGATGTCAGGCTGGTGCAGCGCCGCCGGCTCCAGCAGGCCGTCCTGATCGGCGACGATCGCCTCCTGGTCCAGCTTCAAGAAGTCCTGGCCTACGTCGGAGAGCAGGTGGATCCGGAGCGCTTGCTCTCACGCTGCGTCGAGTGCAATGACCGGATCCGGGTCGTGAACAAAGAGGCCGTCCGCGACCGCGTTCCGGCTTACGTCTTCGAGACCCAATCCCCCTTCAGCAGTTGCCCGACCTGCCGCCGGGTCTATTGGGCCGGGACCCATCGTGACCACATACTGGAACGTCTGGCACCGCTCTTACCTGGTTCGGTCTGAATTCCTGGAGTCGCGCCAACTCCAGGCAGGTATACCTCGAATTGCCCGGTTCAACGGGTTATTCGTTTTCAGGCTCCTGTTTGTAGGGGAGCAATTCCTGCTCGATCTGCTCGGAAAGGGACTCGTACTCCGGATCTTTGTGTAGCAGAACACAGTCGTGTAGGGAGGCCGAAGCGGCGATCAGCGCGTCGGCCAGAGAAAGTGGATATTCAGCCTTGAATCGGCTAGCAGTTAGCAGCGTAGGCTCATCCATTTCGAGCAACAAGCGAACCGGCAGCTGCTGGATCTGGGCATACCTGAGGTCGGCTTCTCGGAGGCCCCGCCCCTGTCGAGTGATGTAGTGCACCTCCAGCAGGGCCATCCATGGGACCACAGCTTCGTCAGCTTCGATGATCTCCTGCACTCGATCTGCCCCCTCTTCGTCCCCGATCAGCGTCAGGAGCGCCGATGTATCGAGCAGATAGCGCTTAGGAATCACGCCCCCGATCTCTTTTCCGACTCTTCAGCAGGGCATCGATGAGCGGCTCTCCGCGCCCGCTCCCACGCAGGGGGGAGAGAGGTGATCGTGCCACTGGAACGATTCGAATCATCTGTCCGTCGTCTAGCCAGACCAAGCGGTCACCCGCCTGAATGTGGTGACGCCGCCGGATTGGCGCCGGCACGACTGTCTGGCCCCGAGTTGTGATGGACGATTCGATCAATTTGATCGTCATATTGTAATTTTACAAGATAGAATGACATAATAAAAGTCAAAAGTCAGCTTTGACCTGCTCTTCTTCAGCAAGCTCCGGCAACTCCTCAAACTTCGTCTGTCTTGCCTAAAGGCTTGGTATTGTGGCGACGCCGCTAGCTCGGCCATTGCCTCGTTCTGTCGCTTTTCTAGAGGCGCTACATTGGCCTTGTACGTCGCCTCAGCCTTCTCCAGCTCGCTCTGCCAAAACGCAGATCGTTCGGAGATGGACGACTCACTGAGATGGAAAGGACTCCTGTAAACCAGCTCCTCCAAATCAATCTCGTTCTGGCCTGCGTGGACAGCCCTGTAGAGCGTGCCGAGCTGATGTTGTGGACGGGCGATCGCATGCACAGGATTTTAAGTCCGTAAAGGGCAAATCATAACTACCTGAAAAGACTATATTTATCAATTACTTACCGAGTCTCTATCTTGGCTGGAGTAGGGTGGAATGGTGTGGTCTTGGATCGGCGCGGTTACAAAATGGTTACAGTCAAGTCGGCACCCGATCTGCAGACAGGCGTCCGATTTGATCGCAATCGAACGACCGCTTTCGCCTAGAAGCAGCCGGTCGGTTCAGAGTGTAATTCAAGTTTCTGACCGGCAGAAATCGACTGCGGATTCAATCGGTCGACGCAACACCCCTAATCTCTAAGCTGTAGAGAGGAGGATGTTGCCAATGAAGTATCGGACGAGGATCTATTACACGGAAGCACAGAAGAGCTTGATGTGGGACCGCTGGCAAAAAGGCGAGTCCCTGAGCTCGATCGCGCGGCTCTTTGACCGCCACCATTCCTCAATTGAGGGGATTCTGAAACAAACCGGTGGCATCCGGCCGCGGCCGCAGCGACGATCGCGGCTGGCGCTGACGTTATCGCAACGCGAGGAGATCTCGCGCGGTGTGGTCGCCGGCTGCTCGATCCGTTCGATGGCAGGAAGGCTGGGTCGCGCACCGTCGACGGTGAGTCGCGAGCTACGGCGTAACGGCGGCCGGGAACGCTACCGTGCCAACCGGGCCGATCAAGCGGCTTGGGAGCGGGCACTCCGGCCGAAAATCTGTAAACTGGTCCAGAACCGGGAACTCGCGCACAGCGTGGCCTTGAACCTGAAGAAGCTCTGGTCGCCCGAGCAGATTGCCGGGTGGCTCAAGCGCACGTATCCCGATCACAAGGACTTTCAGGTGTCAGACGAGACCCTCTATAAAAGCCTCTTCATCCAGGCGCGGGGCGCCTTAAAGAAAGAGTTGTTGCAGCATTTGAGGCGGACCCGTGGGATGCGCCGCTCGCGCCACCATACGCAGAAGACGAAGGATCACGGACGGATCAAGGACACGGTATCGATCCGTGAGCGACCCGCCTCGGTCGAAGAGCGCGCCGTACCCGGTCACTGGGAAGGGGACCTCCTGATCGGATCAAAGCGCAGCCAAATCGCCACCCTGGTCGAACGTCAGACGCGCTACGTGATGTTGGTCAAAGTCAACAGCCAAGACACCGAAACGGTGATCAACGCCTTGACCCAACAAGCGCGCAAGTTACCGCGGGAACTGTACAAGTCACTCACCTGGGACCGGGGAAAGGAAATGGCCGATCACAAACGCTTCAGTCTCGATACCAACATAAAGGTCTATTTCTGCGATCCCCGAAGCCCCTGGCAGCGCGGCTCAAACGAAAACACCAACGGACTGCTCAGACAATACTTCCCGAAAGGAATGGATCTCTCAAACGTCGACCAAAACAGACTGGATGATGTGGCAAGACAGTTAAACGAACGACCGAGAAAAACGTTAGACTACGAAACACCAGCCGAACGATTTAACCAATGTGTTGCGTCGATCGGTTGAAACCGCACCTAAAAGCGGTCATTCAAATTTCGCGATTCACCGGCACATGGAGGATTCTGACTAGCAGCGAGCTACCCCATCGCGGCAAATGGATCGTGCCTTCTCGGCCCGAAGCCTCCACGCGGTGATGCTGTCCTCTCTAGCGCTGGAGAAACATCCCGAGAAGACCTTCATCGGTCGGATCGAAAGGGGCTTTGATTTTCTGGGCTATCACTTCAGCCGAGCCGATTTTACCGTCGCAAGGGCGACCCTGGAGAACTTCGCAGTACGTGCGATCCGGCTTTATGAGCAGGAGCCGGGGGAGCCATTGGGCTCCTCCCGACTCGGAGAGTACGTGCAACGCTTGGTTCCTTGGGTGCGTGCGGGGCTAGAGGAGAACGGCGCACTCTCGATGTCCAAGGCGCCAAAAGTCCAATCAAATTTGGGTTCATCCGGTAAATGGGGAGGTGCCCCAGTCAAAGGCAGGCCGCGGAAACTGCCGCACTATGCAAACCGTGGAAAAACAAGTAGTTCTGGAGGAGAACTGGCAAGTGCTCGCAGTTGTTTTTCCACCGTTCGCACAGCGCTTGGAAAACTCCGTATCACGGGCTTGCTGGCCCAGTTCGATATCGCTCGGAGTTTTCCACAGTTCCCACGGCCCCTGCTACTGCAGCCGACTATATTGACAAGCGAACGGGGAACCAGATTTGGGATCCGGAAAGCGCCGAACCACGTTCCACCTCCCCATTTACCGGATGACCCCAAATTTGTTGTTGGTTAGCCCGGTGACGTATTGAGGGGTAAACACGGCGGTTGTCCAATTTGTACAATGGGCTGCTGATGATATCCCGCCACCATGAACCTCCGTACATGATGACGTTGCGCAAGCCGCCCTTATCGTATCCGATTTCTTGCTCACCACCAATGGTGAGCGCTGTCAGATTACGAAGAACCTCCTGGAGTTCCTCGCCCGTCGCCCTCTTACCGGTCTTACTGTTGAACCACCAATCGGACTCGTGGAAGCAGACTCTAAACTGCGTCCACCCGTGCCCTTGGGGATCTGGGGGGTCGTAATAGAGGTTCGTTCGCTCACCGAAGATACTTAGGAGACCGAAGATGAACTTCCCGTTAGGATTATTGAGCTTGATCAATTCGAATTCGATCATATGGCCGTACGCACCACTCTTGTCTCCTAGGAACTTGGCTGGGGCATTGAAGTACCAGCCCTCTCCCTTTTGCTGGTCTTCCGCGGAGATGAAACCGTCCTCTACTTTGAAGTTCATCCCATCGCCGCCCATTGTCCAGTCGTCGGCGTTGCCGTCAAGAGCACTCGATGCCAATCGGCGACCGGACTGACAGTCATTTTGAGTATGTGGATCGTCGGGTTCTCGAAGATATTGATAGGCAGCAAGAGCGGTTACCAGAAGGACCAGGACTAATCCATATCTCAACGTCCGTGCCTTGATGAAGTCGATCCAGTGGCGCGCCGGAACAGCCTTTTCTGACTGCACTGACTGCTGGCTGAGAAGCTCGTCAATCTCCGCCGCTATCGCCACAAGGAGATCGTGGCGTTTTCTTAGGCTTTCGAGTAGCGTGCGCGCATCATCGGCGTTCTCGGGTTCACGCAAACTCCTTCTGAGCTTAAACAAAAGGTTGCTTTGTTCCTCCGAACCCAGCGGAGCCGTCGCCTCGACCTTCTCCGCAAGGCCACCGAGATAGGAGATAGGAACTTCCGGCGGGGGCGGTAAGGGCTCAGGGAGAGACCCAGCGGAGGGAACGGTATTGAGGGCCCTGGCCAGGCGGATGGTCGTATCGGGATCACGCTGTCGGTAGTCTACAAACTGAATCGCTGCGAGAGCGGGAGGCAGCAGGGTTGTGGCAACTCCCTCAGCCACGAGAACAGGCAATATCGGTTTACCCAGATCGGCGGCATACTGATACTCACGCGTACAGGCTTCGGAGTTGAGAGCCTCCGGTGCCAGCGCGAAGACAAACAAATCGCAGCGGCGTACCTGTTCGAGGATCTGGTCCCACCATGCCTGTAAGCCACTCAGCTCCTGATCGAACCAGACGGTATGGCCCAAGGCTTCGATGTCGGCGGCCAGGGTTTCCACGGTAGCTGCACTGTTTCGACTGTAGCTAGTGCCCGTCCGGAAATGTGTAAGTAATTGATAAGGAAGAGGAAAGAGGGCTTTTTAAAGCTCCGAAATTGTCAGGGTCGTTTGCTAGTCTATTGGTGCAAACAACTAAACTGAAACGACTTACGACGATTTGAGGAGTTCGAAGATGCGTAAAACACGTGAAAAACAACGCCCTCTTTCCCCACCATGGCCCGATCACCAGCTGGCCAATGAATTGAAGGTGATCTCGCGCATCCTGGACGACAATCCCCAGACGCTGGAGCTGATAGTACAAGATCTCTCTGACAGGGTCGATTCCAGTGTCGGCGCCCCCGGTTTGACGGCCGAGCAGGTGCTGCGTTGTGCCGTCATCAAACAGCTGCATCAGTTCAGCTATCGCAAGCTGGAGTTTCATCTGGTGGATTCGCAAAGCTGTCAGAGGTTCTGTCGCTTGCCCTATGGGGCGTCGATCAGCAAAGCCACCCTGGCGGAGAACCTGGGGAAGATTGAGCCGGGGACATGGAAGGCGATCAACGACCACTTGGTGCGCTGGGCGCAGGCTCGGGGTCTGGAAAAAGGCCAACGGATTCGGGTCGATGCCACGGCGGTCCAGACCAACGTCCACTATCCGCTCGACAGTGAGCTGTTGGACGACGGCATTCGAGTCGTCACCCGGTGGCTGGGGCGGCTGCGGGACTGGGAAGGGATCGGCTTCGTCGATCACACGCGGCGGGCCAAGCGGCGCGTCCTGAACATCCGCAACCGCCGCGGCAAGAAGCGCCTGGACAGTTACCGCGATCTGATCAAAGTGGCGTCCAAGACGGCCCACTATGCCGAGCAGGCGCTGGCCGCGTCGGCACAGTGGAGCGATCCCCTCAGTCTGGCCGGGGCGGCGCAACTGGCCCACTATCTGGAGCTGTTGCACAAAGTCATCGAGCAGACTCAACGACGGGTCCTTTCGGGCGAGGCCGTCGCGGCCCAGGACAAGATCTGTTCCCTCTTCGAAGAGCACACCGATATTATCAAGAAGAGCCCTCGGGAAACGGTCTTCGGCCACAAGGTGTTTGTCAGCACGGGCGCCTCGTCGCTGATCCTGGATTGTGTGGTGGAACGGGGGAATCCGGCCGATAGCAACTATGTGCAACCCTTCTTAGAGCGTCATCGACAGCTGTACGGGAAGGTCCCGCGCCAGAGCGCCTGGGATGGCGGTTTTGCCTCGGCGGCCAACCTGCGCTGGGCCAAAGAACAGGGGGTGCAGGATGTGGCCTTTTCCAAAAAGTGTGGGTTGACGGTCGAGAGCATGGTGCGTTCCAGTTGGGTCTACAAACAGCTCAAACGCTTCCGGGCCGGGATCGAGGGGTGCATTGGGACCCTCAAGCACACCTTCGGGCTGCACCGCTGTAGCTGGAAAGGCTGGCCTCACTTTCAAAGCTACGTCCATGCCAGCGTCCTGACCTATAACCTGGTCGTCCTCGCCCGACTCCTGTCCTAGCCCGTTCGGGCTGACGCTATTGTTTCTGGCTCCAACGCGGGGAGAAGTATGCACCGAATCAGCGCATTTTAAGGGAAGCGCCCTCCCCCGGGGGTCCGGGCTCTGGATCGGGCTGGGTCGAGCCGCTCTGTCAGCGGTCTGAGGTACAATAACTAGTTACGATTCAACATATTACAGTTCTGAAAACCCCGGTTTACGGACGGGCACTAGCTAATAAGAATGGTTGCCATCGCCGGCTAAGGACTCCTCTGAGAATCAGAGATTAATATGGCTATCATATTCCCAGGAATCAGGGGATTGCAATCAATCTCGCAGATTCCCAGCCTCGAACGTTACTGGTTGTATGATTAGTATGGACGACTGGAGGGAACCCCTAGACCTGGAAATCGGCGACACCATCACCTAGCGAGGCGAAGGGGTAAGCAACGAGGGGGCGAGATCCTGCTTGCCCCCGGACTGAAAGGGAAAATCGTGACTTGGAGTGAGAATCTCCTGGCTCGTGCTGCAAGGAGGGCGGGGCTACCTGTCACGGCGGGGCCGGGGCACTTGTGGAGTTTGAGAATGGGTTCCGGCTGGTGGTGGATAGTCGGGCAAGGTTGGAAAGAGTGAGGGACAGTTGTGATAGGCGGCACCCGATCTTACAGACAGCGTCCGATCTGAAGGGCTGAATACGGGTGTTGCGTTGACCGGTTGAAATCGCAGGCGAAAGCGGTCGTTCGATCGCGGTCTGCTCTGACACTGTTTGTGCGGTTAGATCTAGGCTCTTACAATTCTTTCCTTCTTGCGGGCATCTTGTTAGCCACGGCACCGTCACAGCCTCCAGTCACCCAACCAGATGTTCCTTTGGAGAAGGCTAGCCGCTCGAAGAAGCACATCAGCCTGTTCTGATTGGAGCGCTTCTTCTTTGGAAGCGAATCCTGCTCCTTCGGAATATCAGTACCGTCTATGCTGGTGATCGTCCATACTGAGCGAAACTGCGTGATTTCGAATCCGAACTTCTTCAACTTCTCCTCACGTCTTTGTAGTTCGTCATCCATGATTAGCTTCTCCTGGAAGGAATCGGAGTTCCAGCACCCATGGCCGCAGTGATGGGCAGGCCTTCCTTCCTTGCTGCATCAGCCGGAAGATTCTCACTTCTGGTGATCACCCTACCCTTCATACCAGGGGAGATCAGGATCATGCCCTCCTTGTCGTTACGCATTCGCATGCCTTCACCTCGCCAGATGATAGTGCGGCCGATTTCAAGGTCCAGGAGGTCCTTCCAGGGGTCCATACTGCTAATAACGATGGCAACTGAGAAACTGCGAACTTAATTGCACTCTTTTCCCGGAAATAGGGATCATCTGGATCATCTATCCTTCCGATTCCCATATACGTCATTCTCAGAGATTGCCCTTCCAGATCCAAAGATCTAGCCCGGATTTCTCAAGGACAAGAAAAAGCAGTCAGCTCAATGTGGTATAAAGTCTTTGTTAACAGTTACTTAATAACCACAAGGAGCTGACTACTATGAGGACAGAGTGTATCGCTTCCAAGCTGGAGTTTCAAGGGCTGGAGGGGCGCCGAGTCGAGGCAGAATTCAACGGGGGACAGATCACCTCAGACGCCGGAGGGTTGCTGTTACGGGAGGTGGAGAGCCGCTATGGGTTCATTCGCGGCTTGGCCGCCTGCTTTGGGGATCGGCGGGATCCTCGCTTCACCGAGTTCAGTGTCGAGGAGCTGGTGGGACAGCGCATTTACGGACTGGCGCTGGGCTATGAGGATGTCAACGATCATGAGGAGCTGCGGGCGGATCCGCTGATGGCGGTGCTGGTGGGCAAGGAAGATCCCTTGGGGAGGGATCGGCGGTCGGAAGCGGATCGGGGCAAGGCGTGTGCGGGCAAGAGCACCCTCAATCGTTTGGAGCTGTCCTCGGTGAGGCAGGATAAATATCGCAAGACGCCGGTGGATGAAGCCGCGGTCGAAGCGTTTCTGGTGGAGCAGTTCATTCGGGTGCGAGGCGGGAAACCGAAGGAGCTGGTGTTGGACCTGGATGCGACGGATGATCCGCTGCACGGAGAGCAGGAGGGTCGTTTCTACCATGGCTACTACCGGTGTTACTGCTACCTGCCGCTGTATGTGTTTTGCGAGGGGTCTGTGCTGGGGGCCAAGCTGCGGGTGTCGAATCTGGATGGGTCCGAAGGAGCGGTCCAGGAGATGGAGCGGATCGTGGGACCACTGCGGGCGAAGTGGCCGAAGGTCCGCATTACCCTGCGGGCGGACAGCAGCTTTGCGCGTGAAGGGTTGATGAAATGGTGTGAGGAGCATCGAGTGGATTACGTCTTTGGGCTGGCTCGAAATAAGCGACTAGAGCGGGCCCTGGAGTCCGAGCTAGAACAGGCCCAGGCGCTTCAGCAAGTGAGCGGCAACAGCGCTCGAGTCTATAAGGACTTTCCTTACCAGACGCAGGAGAGCTGGAGTCGAGAGCGGCGAGTAGTGGGCAAGGCCGAGTACACGGGCAAGGGATCCAATCCCCGCTTTGTCGTGACCTCGCTGGGAGCGAGGCGGTGGCCCGCCCCAAAGCTGTACGAGCAGCTGTACTGCGCGCGAGGGGAGGCGGAGAATCGGATCAAGGAACAGCAGCTGGAGCTGTTTGCCGATCGGACCTCGACGCACCACATGAAGAGCAATCAGCTGCGCCTCTGGTTTTCCTCGGTGGCTTACAATCTGCTGCACACGCTCAGGTGCGTCGCTTTGAAGGGGACCCAGTGGGCCAAGGCGCAATGCCAGACGATTCGCCTCAAACTGTTGAAGATTGGGGGGCAGATTCGGGTCAGTGTCCGGCGGGTGAGTCTGTCCTTGAGCGAGGGTTATCCTTACCAACAGCTCTATGCCCAAGCCTTGACCCAGCTTCAACAGCTCGGTTAAGCCTAGTTGAGCTTGAGCTACCTCTCCACCGCCTAAAGGCGGTGGATTCGACCTGCGACTAAAGTCGCCTAAAGCCCACGCCTCCGATCCAGGCACCTCGCTTGACCCCCTCCATCAGTCGGCTCGGCGACCACTTCGCCGATTCGTCGAGCAACCCTCACGCTAGCCGACTGCATTCCCTACGCACACCGGCTTGCTGGAGCAAGCCTCCTGAAGGCTTCGCCTAAAGGCGAGGGGGTTCACCCATCCCCGAGTGGGACCCTAAGAAAATCCAAAATCCCAGCCCTCTGCCACTGAGGCGCCTGAGTTGTGTCTGAAAAACCGGGTTTCCGCTCTGGAGACAGGCCTCACGACGACTGTCGCACTCCGCACCGCCCTCACCTGTGACTTTGACCCAGACCGGCGTCAAGAAATCGACTAAAATCGCCCTTTCGGCTTTCTCCATGAGAAATCCGGGCTAGTATTTGCTAGCTCGGTTCCCCCCTAGTCTGGAGATCCTCGCTGCTAGAGATGAAAGTACAAGACCTACAACACTATTCTCCAGATTCACGAGAGGTGCTCAGAAACTCTGAAGGACTCGGGCCACACTGGTTTTGGAAGTGTTCAGTTCCTGCGCAATCTCACGAAGGCTCAACCCTTCCATTTTGAGCCCTCAAATCCGCTTGCTATCGAGCCCGCTACCCTGGGGCCTACCCAACCGCTTCCCATTGCTCCTAGCCCGTCTGAGACCCGCCTTGACCCTTTCTGCAATCTGCTCCACGCTATCAACACCCTCTTCACAGAGCCGATCGAACAAGTGAGGGGGTGTCTCGTTGCCCCTGTGCCAGGGAAAGAACGGGTTCTTCGCCTGCAGCCCTAGCAAAGCTCCTATAGGTTAGAAATTTGTCCTGACAGTGGAGTTTCTCAGTTTCAACGCCCATCAGTCCTGATTGGCCTTCAGGTATGATTAGAGTGCTTCTTCCTTGGACGCGAATCCTGGTGCTCTTGGAATGTCGTGCCCGTCAATGCGGGTGATCTTCCAAACCGAGCGAAACGGTTTGATCTCGAATCCGAACTGCTTCAACTTCTCCTCACGCTCCTGAAGTTCCTCATCCATGTCAGCTTATCCTCGAAGGAATCAGAGTTTCGGAAGGCAGCTTCTCAGCTTGTAAGTCACGTACTTCCGAGGCCCACAAGTTTCTGCCGGGATTCTTTCGATTATTCTACTCGCAGCGGAATCCTCATTGCCCCGGAATCGATCTCGTCGGTGACTGCAAAGGGGCAGAATAGCTATATCGACGCTTTCTGTGAATCGACATAACTCCTGACTTAATAACTATTTGAATCACTAGGCGACACTGGCTGTCAGCAGCATGTTACAATCCTCGATTCGGTTGTGGACTATGAAGATTCGCTCCATACAGGGCATGCATGACATCCTGCCCGGATCGGTCGAGCTGTGGCAGAAGATCGAGGCTGCTACCCGCTCGCTGTTCCGGCTCTATGGCTACGCAGAAATACGAACTCCCATCCTGGAAGAGCAAGAACTCTTCTCTCGCAGCATCGGCCAGGAAACCGACATTGTCCAGAAGGAGATGTATACCTTCCCCGGTCACAGGGGAAAGCCCATCACCTTGCGGCCAGAGGGCACCGCTTCGGTCGTTCGTGCCTATATTGAGCACCGTCTAGATCGGGAGCAGCTCCTGAGCAAGCTCTACTACATTGGCCCTATGTTTCGGCGGGAACGCCCCCAGAAGGGACGCTACCGCCAGTTTCACCAGCTGGGTGCCGAGGTGCTGGGATCAGACAATCCAGCCATCGAGGCCGAGGTGATCGAGATGCTGACGCGCCTGCTTGAGGAACTCGGCGTCGAGGATATTCGGCTGCTGGTCAACTCAGTAGGCTGTCCCGAGTGTCGCCCCGGCTATGTGCAGAAGCTACGCGAAGCACTCGGCGAGAATGCTTCTTCCCTATGTCCCGAGTGCTTGCATCGGATGGAGACGAATACACTGCGTGTTCTCGATTGCAAGGTCCCTTCTTGCCAACCGATTATCGATCGCCTTCCGTCGATTCAGGACCATCTTTGCCAGACCTGTGCCGAGCACTTCGCACACTTTATTGAGTATCTGGACCTGGCAGGCATTGCCTACGAGGTTGCGCCACGCCTGGTTCGAGGTCTGGACTACTACGTCAGGACCACCTTTGAGATCATCACTGACAGGCTGGGTCCGACCCAGAATGCCCTCCTGGGAGGAGGCCGGTATGATGGTCTCTCAGAACTACTGAATGGTCCTCCCACGCAGGGATTCGGCTTTGCACTTGGAATAGAGCGACTGGTGCTTCTGCTATCGAAGCAACAGGATCTGGAGAGTCCCTATGTGCCTCCCGAGCCTGAGCTGTTTTTAGCCTACTTGGACAGAGGGACCCTGGGAGCGGCTCTGCTGCTGGCACGTCAGCTTCGACAAGATGGAGTTTTTGTCTATGTCGATTTCGACGAACGAAGCTTGAAATCCCAGATGCGTCTTGCCAATCGGCTTCAGGCGCTGTTTGTTTGCGTGGTAGGCGAGGAAGAGATGGACAGTGGCGAATTTTCCGTGAAAAGAATGTCGGATGGTCTCCAGCAGAAGGTTGCCAGAGACGCCATCGCAGACTACGTAAGACAAGGGATTTAGAGCTGGCTCTGCCAGGAGGATTCCTGGCCGGAGCGTGGAAGGATGTAAAGCAAGTGGCATCATCAGAACAGACCGGGACCACGAGTCGAAGTCACTTTACCATCGAGACTCTGGGCGATCTAAGCCGCACCTGCTATTGCGGCGAGATCACCGCCGAGCATATCAATCAGAGAGTCACGGTGATGGGATGGGTGGACCGCTCCCGTGACCTTGGCAACCTGGTCTTTCTCGATTTGAGGGACCGCGAAGGCGTGCTTCAGATTGTCGCCGATCCCGAGTGCTCCAAGGCCCACAAGAAGTCCAAGGAGATCCGCTCCGAAGATGTGATCGCGGTTGTTGGCCGTGTGGTGGAGCGCTCCGAAGAGACGGTCAACCCTCAGTTACCAACTGGCCGCCTCGAGGTGCAGGCAGAGGAGATCCGACTCCTGAACGCCTCCTTGACTCCGCCGTTCCCGATCACGGATGGAGAGGGCACGGCCGAAGAGAGACGACTCAGATATCGCTATCTGGACCTCCGCCGTCCCCGGCTTCAGAGCAACCTGCGATTGCGCCACCAGATTAGTCTGGAGGTTCGGAACTTTCTCGATAGCCAGGGCTTCTCTGAAATCGAGACGCCGTTCCTGACCAAATCGACTCCAGAGGGAGCTCGCGACTATCTGGTTCCGAGCCGGATCCATCCAGGGCAGTTCTATGCCCTTCCCCAGTCTCCCCAACTCTTCAAACAGCTGCTGATGGTGGCGGGGTTCGATCGCTACTTTCAAATTGTCCGCTGCTTCCGCGACGAGGATCTGCGCGCAGATCGTCAGCCCGAGTTCACCCAGATCGACATCGAAATGTCCTTCGTTCGCAGTGAGGATGTCTTTGGACTGGTCGAGTCGCTCCTGGCACGCGTCTTTCAGGTCGCGGGCCTGGATCTAGCTCTCCCTTTTCCCCGCTTGAAGTACGAAGAGGCCGTCAGCCGCTATGGGACCGATCGACCCGACATCCGCTTCGGTCTGCAAATAGTTGACGTGGGTGACGCCTTCAGTGACAGCGCCTTCGAGGTTTTCCGCCAGATTCTGGAGCAGGGAGGACAGATTCGGGGAATCCCAGTTCCAGGAGGAGCAAGCTACTCCCGCAAAGAGCTGGACGATCTCACGGCCAGGATGATCGAGGCGGGAGCTAGTGGTCTGGCGTGGATCAAGTCCACAGCCGAAGGCATGAGGAGCTCCCTTCCCAAGGTCGTGGAGGCGGCCTCCCTGGAGCAGGCGGCCAATCGGGCTGGCCTTCGGGAGGGAGACATTCTGTTGATGGTCGCCGGCCCCGCTGCAACCGGCAACGAAGCCCTGTCGCAGCTACGGCTCCATCTGGGTAGGGCCGGGAATCTCATTCCCGAGGGTGTGCATCAGTGTCTCTGGGTTTACGACTTCCCCTTACTCGAATGGAACGAGGAGGAAGGACGCTTCCTGGCTTGCCATCACCCCTTTACCTCACCCCATGATGAGGACGTCGAGCTGCTGAAGACCGACCCGGGAGCGGTCCGAGCAAAGGCCTATGATGTCGTTCTAGACGGAACCGAAATTGGGGGGGGCTCGATCCGAATCCACCAGCAAGAGCTTCAGACACGCGTTTTTGAGGCACTCGGCATTCGGCCCGACGAAGCCGATCAAAAGTTTGGCTTCTTCCTTGAGGCTCTGCGCTTCGGCGCTCCCCCTCACGGAGGCATTGCGCTCGGTCTGGACCGCATCGTGATGCTGCTCGCAGGAGGGCGCTCCCTGCGGGACGTGATCTCCTTTCCAAAGACGGCCCGGGCCGTGGACCTCATGTCAGGTTCTCCCTCAACGGTCAGTCCTCACCAGCAGCGCGAGTTGCATATCCAGGTCAAGGAGTGACTGCCGAGAGTAGCGCAAGTGAACAGTGAACAGTGAACAGTGAACAGTGAAGAATAGTATGGGTGCGGCTCTTTTAGAACAGGCGATTCTGGTGCCGTCGAACGCAAGATGGACCTCTCTTACTATGGGAGCGGCGAAGGCATTTTGGGGTTGGGTAGTTGGGTGGGGCAGAACAATCTGACACGGAAGACCGACCGATTGGACTTCTGGATCTTCTTACTTCACCCGCTTCAGGTGAGAGCGCGTGGGGCCGCGCACAGGGACCAGCTCGCCGTCCGCGTAGCGCGCGGCATGGTTTCTGAGCGACTCCTGCCGCTCGTGAAAGCGCCAATAGGCGTCGAAGTCTCCGCTGGCCTGCAGCGCACGCAGGCGTAAGACCGCCTCAGCCCCCGCCAGAGACCAGCGCGCCCCGGTCACCTCCATCCGATCTTTGACCAGGTAACGGCAGGCCCCCTCGATGACACCGGTGGCAATCGGGAACCCCCTCGCCAGATAGGTGTCATACTTCAGATACTCCGCATTTTTGAGCAGATAGTTGGCGCAGCGATCCACCGCTTCGCGCGCCTTGCCCGCCAGGCCCCGACGGGTCGCACTGCGACGGATTCCGCCCGCCACATAGCCACTGCGCCCGCGCAGAATACTCAGTAGGTGCTCGCCCACCCAGCCCTCCAGCTTCGGGTTGACTTCCCCGTGCAGAGCCATGCCGGCCTTCCACACGTACTCGCTCACGTGGATGAAGTCCAGCACGATCGTGGGCGCCGCCCTGGCGGATCGGTGCAAACACCGCAGCAGCGTCTTCAGCTGACTCCGATGGCCGTCGACCAGCACCACCCAACTCTTGCGCCCCGTGGGATCCCGCGAGCGGGCTTCTCCGAGGGCTTGCTCGATGACCTCTTCGGGACGCTTCTCCAAGCTCGCCCACAGCCGTTTGTGCTGGGGCCGCGGTCGCTTCCCTTCCTCCCGCTGCGGCTGCGGGGCCAGGACCCGCATCACCTCCTCCGGCCGCCGCACCTGAGGCGCGAGGGTGTACACCGCCGCGACCGTTGCCATCCGCTTGGCGTGGCGCTTTTCGCCCTTGCTCAACCGCTTCTGCAACTTGTGCTCGCTCGCTTCCGCCCGCTGCCGCGTCGCCTCCCGCAGATCCTCACGACGCAGCACCACTCCTTTGCCGTCCACCGAGATCGCCAAGATCGACCCCGACTCGCTCGGAGCCAACGCTCCCGCTTGTCGCTCCTGATAGAAGGCATCGAAGTCCTGGGCGGCACGGCCCACTAGCTCCTCCACCTGACGCTTGCCCACCTGCGCCCCCGTGGTTTTCGACAGCGCCTCCACGACTTTGTCGAACGACCCCTCGGCGGCTTCCTCCGCCGCCCGCCGCCGCACCTGGTGCGAGTACAACTCCGGCGGGAGGTTCAGATCCGCATCCAGTGGGTGCAGGCTCTGGAGCCCCTCTCCCCCGTAGCCGAGCCGCTCCACCCGAACCTCTCCAAAGACCGTTTCCAGCCCCCGTTGCTGCCGCCGGCGCTGTTGCCGCACCTGCCCTTCCGAATCCCGCACCGCAGCGGCCGCTTCACCCGGAGCCCGCAGCTCCAGGTGCGCCTGGTAGAACCGTCGCAGCAGCTCCCGCCCCTGCTGCTCCAGCTCTCGCTCCAACTCGCTGTGCGTCTTCCTATGGGCCTCGTCGGACATCAGAAAGGCCTCCATCTGGGCAAACTGCTCCCGCGCCGCCGCGAACTCATCCTCGGGCTGTAACTGGGCGGCTACCGCTCGCAACTTCTAGCCCTCCCGCAAGCGTCGGGCCGCCTCCGCCACCAGCGGATACACCAGCACCCGTTTCGGCGCTGCCGCCTCGCTCCGCGCCAGCCGATCCTCTCGCTTCCCGCCCCGCGTGCTCCCCAGCTCGATCCAGTTCGCCCCCCGATAGCAGCTGCCCCGGTAGCGCTCCGGATCCACCAACGTCTCCACCAAAAACACCTCGACCCCGTAGCTCCGGGGCCAGTCCAGCGCCAGCTGCCGCACGGCCCGCGATAAGATCCGGCTCGCCAGGTTCTTGACCTGGACCCAGGGCAACACTAAATAGCGACTGTTCGAGACCACGTGCACCAGCTGGCGCGTCCGCGCCTCCGCCTCCCATCCGATCCAGCGGTCGCGCGCCGCAATCCGCCAGGCCGCGCTCGAAAACTGCACGCAGGCCACCACCCGCCCCGCCGGCTCCGAGGCGTAGACCAGGTAGCGCAGATGCGCCCCGAACGGCACCCGGTGGCCTAGATAGTGGTAGCGCCCCACCAGCTCCCGGAACAGCCCTCGTTGCTCCGGCGTCCGAACCGGCTGCAGCTGAATCTCGCCCAGGTCCCGGGCCGTGCCCACCAGCCGGGGACCCGGCTCTCCCCGCGCCGTCACCGGTACCCCGGTCGCTTTCCCCGGCGGCCGCCCCAGCCGCTTGGGGGGCAACACCAGCCCCCCCTGGCTCTCCAGCTTCTCCAGAAACTCCCGGCTCTCCCGCGCTTTCAGCGACCCCGTGCGGCGCTTCCACCCCAGCAACTCGCACACGGTGGCGGCCAGTTCCATCCGGCTCAGACCCCCACACGTCCCCACGATCTCCCGGATCAGGGCCTGCTCCGCTTTGCCCACCTCATGACCTAGGAATCGCGGCGCTTTGCTCTCCACACCCTCTGCCACAAACCTACGCTAGCAAACCGACGCACAAATGTCCAGTGCTTTTTTCCCTCTTTCAATTTTTCATCGCACCGGGATTCCACCGACTCACAGCGGGCAGAGTCTCAGGCCCGGCCCGGCGGCTATCCGAGCGCACCGCAATCCGACGCGTTTTAGCCGACTTATGCCCTTCGCCAAGCCTTATCTCGCCCAAAAGCGCCACTCGCTACGATTCGGACCCGGCTAACCTATTGTCAATAAAGGATAATGGTTCGCTCTAAAAGAGCCGCACCCGAATAGTATCAGGCCTCAGTGACGAGTTCTCATCTCTCTTGCTTCTTCTCTCCATTCTCATACGATCCGCTCTATCAGGCCCTTTGCCTCTTCATTATTCACTGATTTACTGCTCACTAATTTACTACTCACTGACTCACTCCCCCAGCGTCAGCAGCCGAAGCTATACTGATACCTATGGGTAGGGTCCGCCTGCTTCCTGAAATCCTGGCTCACAAGATCGCAGCTGGCGAGATCGTCGAGCGTCCCGCATCAGTCGTCAAAGAACTCCTGGAGAACGCATTGGATGCAGAGGCCACCTCGGTTTCAGTGAAGGCAGACGTAGGAGGCCAGCATCTGATATCGATTCGGGACGATGGAATCGGGATGAGTCCCGAGGACGCTCGCTTGGCCTTCCAGCACCACGCCACCAGCAAGCTGCAGACCTTTGAGGATCTCAGCTGTATCCAGACCCTCGGTTTCCGGGGCGAGGCGCTACCCTCGATTGCCTCCATCTCACGCCTTCGCCTGCGAACCGTGGAGGCCCCAGGAAAGGGAACCACTAACGCACCCGGGACCGAGGTTCAATACGAAGGGGGTGAGCTCCGAGACGTCCGGCCAATTGCCTGGCCTCGGGGCACCGAAGTCGAGGTGCGAGACCTCTTCTTCAACGTCCCAGCCCGACGAAAATTCCTGAAGACCACCAGCACCGAACTGGGCCACATCACTCGTCAGATCACGCACTACGCTCTGGCCCATCCGGAGGTGAAGTTCGTCTTTCAGCACGGCGGACGGACGCTGCTGGAAGCGGCAGCGGTTGAAACCCTGAAGGAAAGGGTGTTCCAGGTGCTGGGTGATGCGTTCTTGAGCCATCTGGTGCCGGTAGACTACCAGAAGGAAGGGGTCCAGGTGCGCGGGTTGGCCTCCCTGCCCCATGAGCAGCGCAGCAATGCGAGTTCCCAGTTCCTCTTTGTCAATCGACGCATGGTCCGTGACCGAGTCATCACCCACGCGATCCACCTTGCCTATCGGGATCTGATTCCGTCGAGGACCTATCCCGTGATTCTCCTGTTTCTGGAGATCGATCCCCAGCAGATTGACGTCAACGTCCATCCGGCGAAGACCGAGATTCGTTTCAAGGATACCCATTCGGTTCACACCGCTGTCTACCACGGAATAGAGGAGGCTCTGCTCAAATCGAGTCTGAATCTTCGGAGTGTTGCCCGCGACATCCCTGCAACCTTCATCAAGTCGGCCGAGCCTGGGCGGGCCGCTGACACCTCCTTGTCAGAGACGGCGAACCCCTTTTTTTCGGCTCCTATGGATGCCGGCGGGCACGCTTTCTCACCGCGCAACCTGGGCGGCCAGTTCCTTTCCTCCCCTCGTCTGTCCAGGGAAATCCAGAGCAATGACCCCCATCTCCAGAACATTCCTGAGACCTATCATCTGAGCCCGACGCCGGTCGTACTGGGTCAGTTTGTGGAGAGCTTCATCGTAGCGGCAGACCGGGAGGGAGTTCTCCTCATCGACCAGCACGTTGCCCACGAGCGGATTCTCTACGATCGGGCCCTACGCAGCTTCGAAGAGGGACAGACCTGGCCAGTGCAGCGGCTTCTGGAGCCTGTGACGCTCGAGCTTACGGCCCAACAGAAGTCGGTCATGGACGACCTCCTGGATGAGCTGAACGCCAACGGCTTCCTGGTGGACTGGTTTGGCGAGAGCACGGCTGTGATCCGAGGAGTGCCGGCTATCGCCTCGAATTGCGACGGGCGCAAGGTCCTGCAGGAGATTCTGGACCGATTTCAGGACGCGGACTCCCCTTTGTTACCGGGTGAAAACAGCGTCAGGCGTCGGCGTGAGAAGATTGCGATCAGTCTCTCCTGTCGAGCCGCGATCAAAATCAACACCTCACTGACTAGAGAGAAGATCCAGTGGCTGCTGGATGAGCTGTTCGCCTGTGAAAATCCCTACACCTGTCCGCATGGCAGGCCCATTATCTTGCGCGTGAATATCGAAGACGTGCTCCGAGGCTTCAAGCGGATCTGAATCGGTTGCAGGTCAGATCAGAAGAGGTCACAAGTCGCAGGTCACAGGTCGCAGGTCCCACATTTCCGATCTCACAGCTGGACAACAACAGAATCTCCCCTATCCCGGACCTGAGGTTTTCCCCGTCAAGCAGCAGTGTCGAATAGTCGCCGGTGATGTCCAGGTCCAGAGACGTGCGACCTGCGACTTGTGACCTGCGACCGGTCCTCGAAGCCTGCGGAGTCCCAGTCCATCACCAAGTAGCCCCACCTCAATCAGTCACCCAAAAAGAATAGAGGCGTGCCTCTCGGAGGTGAAAGCGGATCCGCACGCGCTTTCCTTTGAGAGTTGCGAGGTCAGCTCCGCCGTTCCACTTCAGTTCTGCCTTGAGGTGATCCCCACGGACAGCCCCACTCTTCGCCAGTGAAAACGAACCCAGCGCTTCCCTGCCCCTCGAATCGAGAATTTCGGCCGTGACTTCGCCAGCAGGGGCCTCGACATTGACGAACAGTCGTCGTCCCTCGAGCTCGATCGGCACCGTTAGAAGACTTCCCTTCAGCTTCCCGGCATCCATTGAAACGAATCCGTCCAGACGCAGCTTGGCGAGCAGGACAGCCCCGATATCGGGAACCGACCGGTAGCGGCGACTCCCATCCGGCATCGTGGCTATGTTGGCCTCTTGGAAACGCCGCTTCAGTCCTGTGTAGTAGAACCAAAGCTCTCCCTCCCTGACCACAGGCCGCGTAGGCGGAACGACGGTACCCGTGTCATAGACTCCGGGCCCAGCAAAAGAGGGAGGAATGAAAGCGCGCCGACCTGCTACTGGAGACCAGCGGTGCAGATCTCGACTCGAGACCATCTCGACCAGGTGAAAGCCATCCTGGTTTCCTATCGGTGTGGGCCCACTCTGGTGAAACTTCATGGGAAGACCGATGTAGAGTCCTTCGTAGGGAAAGACCGGCATGTTATAGATGTCGATGTTGTAGTGTGAGGGCTGGTTGACAGTCAGCGGCACCCAGCGGGGATCCGACATCCGGTCAGCCAGTCTTTTGCGACCCCGTTCCTGGTCAAAGCCGTCGGCGTGAAAGATGAGTTTGGGTTCCGTCCACTCGTTGAAATTCTTGCTGGTGCTGATATAGACGGAGCGGCCATAGGGACCGGTATGCTTGACGGTACTCAGAAACTGTTTGCCCAACTCATCGTAGATTAGCTGAGATTCATCGGCACTGGGAACGGCCGGCGTCGGCAACAGGTTCCAGTGGAGTCCGTCGGCAGAGACCGCAGGCTGCCGCTTGCCGATGCCGAAGAGAGCCTTGTAACGGCGCTCCGGCACATCCGCCGGATCGTAGAGAGCGTGATAGAGGAATTGGTCGTTGCTCTCATGGCGCGCGACCAGGTTGTTGGCTTTGGACCCATCCCATTCCACCAGATTCAAGACTGGCTTTTCCCAGTGCAGTCCATCTTTCGAGATCGCGAGTGAAGTAGTGTACTGCTCCTTCTCCCCTTTCCGGGCGAAGGCCATGTAGTAGAGTTTCCATACCTTCTCGTCCGGTACCCAGAAGGGGACATTCCGCGTTTGTACCGCCAGATTTTCCCAGGGCTTCTGAGGCAGCAACATGGGCCCATGTTTGACGGGTTGGTGAAGGGTTCGCTCCAGATTCACGAGCTTTCCAATGAGGTGGTCATCAACAAATAGTTCCTTGTGCTCGGGCGAGACGATGGGAAACTGCTGGCCCCTGAGGAGAGCGGGTACCGTCTGGAACAGCGCCAGAACGGAAACGAAAGTTACGATTCTCTTCCCTCTGCTGTCTCTACTCATCTTTGAACGATCTCCTGTTGTTGGTCTGATGCCATGAGCGCTCCGTCAGATATCGATCGATTCCACCTTTACCTTGATCTCTTCGAGGCTCACCAGTGCGCCTCTGCCCGCGCCGGGGCAAATACTTTCAGTTTCCCGCCAGGTTGCCGGACTCTCGAGATTCGATTTCCAGAAGGGCCAGGTTTGGCATTGGCGGGGGCGCACCGGGTAGATACCGCAGCGGCGCGTTTCTGCGTCCAGAAAGGTACAATCTCCGTCGCTCTGTTCAGTCAGGGAAAGTCGGTCGCCAACAGGACGGGCATGGAGACTTCTCACCTGGATAGGAGACTTCCCAAGATAGTCGGCGATTTCCTGAATCTCCTGTTCTTCGACCCACACCACTCCAGGATCACCGCTGCAACAGTCGCCACACTGCGTGCAGTTGAAGCAAAGCCCGTCTTTGTACCAGGGTTCCCGATCACTCATACCAAGAGTGTAGCCGCCATGGGCGTGGCGAAGCAATGGGCCGCGGGCAACTGCCTCTTCGACAATTCAGGGGAGGTTTTGGTTGACGCCTGTCGTAGCGAGGCGCTGGCAGGGCGAATGATTGCGGCGCCAGGGTAGACCAGCGATGAGAAATGCGAGCCAGGCCTCATCTCGCTTGTTGCGGCCCGCTTGATCGGAGGCTAGAATGAAGCTTCACAGAAAACCCACAGGAGGATGAGCCATGAGTCGACCCCGAGGTTCTGATACAAACGGAAGCAGCTTCACATGGACATTGGCAGCGGCTCTGCTGGTGGGCCTGGCGGCGTGCGGAAAAGCGCCGCCGCCTGCGGAAGAAGTCCAGGCGCCTGAATGGCCATCCCTGGCGGGCTATGAGGCCATGGCGATTCCAGCGGACAATCCAATGACCGCTGACAAGGTCGAGCTGGGAAGGCAACTCTACTACGACCAGCGACTCAGCGGTGACGGAGCTCGCTCCTGCTATGGCTGCCACCTCAAGGAAAATGGCCTGACGGATGGAAAACCTCTCGCCATTGGCGCTTTCGACAAGACTCTCACCCGATCCAGTCCCACTCTATGGAACATCGGCTACCACTCGGAGCTCTACTGGGACGGTCGAACCAAGGGCCTTGAGGCTCAGGTCAAGGGAGCCTGGAAGGGCGGGAACATGGGCGCCTCGGGCAAGAATGATGCTCCCAGCATGGACGACATCTGTGCAAATCTGAACCAGATCCCGGGCTATCAGAAGCAGTTCCAGAAGATCTTCAGCTCCGACGCCAATCCGGACAACGTGGCTCAGGCCGTGGCCTCGTTCATGCGCACGATTGTCGCTGACGACTCCGCCTGGGTCCGCTTCCGCGCCGGCGACGAATCCGCACTGAGCGAGGCCGCTCGTCGGGGCTACAAGGTCTTCGATGAAAAGGCCAAGTGCTCCAATTGCCACGACGGCCTGCTGCTGACTGATCTGCAGTATCACAACGTCGGCATTGGCATGGACGCCGAGAAGCCCGACATCGGTCGGGCCAAAGTGAGTGGTGACGAAAAGGACACAGGCGCCTTCAAGACACCCACGCTCCTGGGCATCGCCGATTCGGCACCCTATTTCCACAATGGCAGCACAGCCACTCTAGAAGAAGCGGTCGATCAAATGCTCGACGGCGGCAATCCCAACCAGTGGCTCGACGAGGAAAACCTCCGCGAAACCAAGGAAGCGGAGCTCTCAGAGGAAGAAAAACAAGACCTTCTGGCCTTCCTACGGGAATTGAGCGTCAGCTACAAGACTGAAGAACCAACACTTCCGTAGAAGAGCCAAGGGCTCAAGGACCCAAGGACCAAGGCCCCAATTCTTAAATTGGCTCGCTCATGGGGAATTGGGAGTTTGTCATCGAAACAAAAGGAGCCTCCTGAGTTCTTCAGGAGGCTCTTTCATTCTAAGATCCGAGATCAGCGCTGTGACCCCAAAGAATCCTGCGTCCAGCCGTAGCGCCGTCCCTCTTTAAACCCTGGGAATTGGTCCCTTGGAACCTTGGGACCTGGGATCGAAACAAAAAAAGCCTCCCGCAAATTGCGGGGGGCCTTTCTTGTAAAGATCCCGGCGACGACCTACTTTCCCACACAGTCGCCCATGCAGTATCATCGGCGCTGGAGGGCTTAACTTCTGTGTTCGGGATGAGAACAGGTGTGGCCCCTCCGCCGTAGTCGCCGGAAAGTCGAGATTGAATTTGGGAAAAGGACAACCCCAGCTGGTTTGAGCAAGTGCTGGTTTTGAGCAACAAAAAATCCTAGGTCAAGCCTCACGGCCGATTAGTACAGGTCAGCTACATCCGTTACCGGACTTCCACTTCCTGCCTATCTACCTCGTAATCTCCGAGGAGCCTTCAGTTCCGATTACTCGGAAGGGAGATCTCATCTTGGAGCGAGTTTCACGCTTAGATGCCTTCAGCGTTTATCTCTAATGTACGTGACTACCCGGCGGTGCTCCTGGCGGAACAACCGGTACATCAGAGGTACACCCAACCCGGTCCTCTCGTACTGAGGTCAGGCCTCCTCAAATCTCCTGCGCCCACGGCAGATAGGGACCGAACTGTCTCACGACGTTCTAAACCCAGCTCACGTACCGCTTTAATCGGCGAACAGCCGAACCCTTGGAACCTTCTTCAGCTCCAGGATGCGATGAGCCGACATCGAGGTGCCAAACCTTGGCGTCGATATGAACTCTTGGCCAAGATAAGCCTGTTATCCCCGGCGTACCTTTTATCCGTTGAGCGATGGCCCTTCCATGCGGAACCACCGGATCACTAAGGCCGACTTTCGTCCCTGCTCGACGTGTTTGTCTCGCAGTCAGGCAGGCTTCTACCTTTACACTCTACGGCTGATTTCCAAACAGCCTGAGCCCACCATTGCGCGCCTCCGTTACTCTTTAGGAGGCGACCGCCCCAGTCAAACTACCCGCCTAACCCGGTCTCTCCCCCCGATTCAGGGAAGGAGGTTAGATGCTCAATACAAAAAGGGTGGTATCTCACTGTTGGCTCCACCGAACCTGACGGTCCGGCTTCAAAGCCTCCCACCTATGCTGCACAAATTGGACCGGACACCAAGGCTAGGGTGTAGTAAAGGTGCACGGGGTCTTTCCGTCTTGCCGCGGGCAACCGGCATCTTCACCGGTACTACAAATTCGCTGAGTCTCTCGTCAAGACAGCGCCCAGATCGTTACGCCATTCGTGCAGGTCGGAACTTACCCGACAAGGAATTTCGCTACCTTAGGACCGTTATAGTTACGGCCGCCGTTCACTGGGGCTTCGGTTCAAAGCTTCGCTCCGAAGAGCTAACCTCTCCCCTTAACCTTCCAGCACCGGGCAGGCGTCAGACCCTATACGTCGTTTTGTTGACTTTGCAGAGTCCTATGTTTTTAGTAAACAGTCGCCTGGGCCTATTCTCTGCAACCCCCTTCGGCTCGACTCGCGAAGAATTTCACCTAATGGAGGCCCACCTTCTCCCGAAGTTACGGTGGCAATTTGCCGAGTTCCTGAACGAGAGTTCTCTCACGCGCCTTAGGATACTCTCCCAGTCTACCTGTGTCGGTTTGCGGTACGGTCACCTATGTCCTTGCTAGAGGCTTTTCTTGGCAGTGTGGAATTAGCGGGTTTGCATTCCTTACGGAAATCCCCATTGCGCCTCAGCATTAATAGCCCCGCGGATTTACCTACGGAACCTGCCTACACGCTTGGACCGGGACATCCAAACACCCGGACCGCCTATCCTTCTGCGTCCCCCCATCACTTAAAACGGACTTTTAGTGGTACAGGAATATTAACCTGTTTCCCATCGACTACACCTTTCGGTCTCGCCTTAGGGACCGACTAACCCTGGGCGGACGAACCTTCCCCAGGAAACCTTGGACTTACGGCGAACTTGATTCCCACAAGTTTTATCGCTACTTATGCCGGCAGAGTCTCTTGTCTACGCTCCACGGATCCTTACAGATCCACTTCACTGCCCAGACAATGCTCCCCTACCAACGACCGCCAAAGGCGGCCGCTTCGCAGCTTCGGTGGTGTGCTTGAGCCCCGTTACATTGTCGGCGCAAAGTCGCTTGACCAGTGAGCTGTTACGCTTTCTTCAAAGGATGGCTGCTTCTAAGCCAACCTCCTGGCTGTCTCTGCAACTTCACTTCCTTTCCCACTTAGCACACACTTCGGGACCTTAGCTGGCGATCTGGGCTGTTTCCCTCTCGACCATGGAGCTTAGCCCCCATAGTCTGACTCCTGGGCTGGCGTTTCTGGCATTCGGAGTTTGATTGGAGTCAGTACCCGGTGAAGGGCCCTAGTCCATTCAGTGCTCTACCTCCAGAACGCAACACCCAAGGCTAGCCCTAAAGCTATTTCGGGGAGAACGAGCTATCACTGAGTTTGATTAGCCTTTCACCCCCACCCTCGGCTCATCCAAGCCGTTTTCAACCGACACTGGTTCGGGCCTTCAACAGGTGTTACCCTGCCTTCACCCTGGCCAAGGGTAGATCACTCAGCTTCGCGTCTATTCCAGACAACTGTACGCCCTATTCAGACTCGGTTTCCCTTCGGCTTCCCCTTATTTGCAGGTTAACCTTGCTGCCTAGAATAACTAGCCGGCTCATTATGCAAAAGGCACGCCGTCACCCCATCGAAATGAGGCTCCGACTGCTTGTAAGTAAACGGTTTCAGGTACTATTTCACTCTCCTCGCAGGAGTACTTTTCACCTTTCCCTCACGGTACTGGTTCACTATCGGTCGCGGAGGAGTATTTAGCCTTACGAGATGGTCCTCGCAGATTCCCACAAGATTTCTCGTGTCCCGTGGTACTTGGGATCCCCAGCGTTTTCCTTCCCCTTTCGTCTACAGGCTTATCACCTTCTCTGAGTCGGCTTTCCAGCACGATTCGACTAGGTTTCAGAAAACTTTATGCCGGGTCCCGCAACCCCCAGCCGACCTCCGAAGAGGTTAGCCGGGTTTAGGCTGTTTCCCTTTCGCTCGCCGCTACTCAGGAAATCGAATTTCTTTCTCTTCCTCCAGGTACTAAGATGTTTCACTTCCCTGGGTTCGCTTCCGCCTCCTATGAATTCAGAAACGGATGATCCCGATTGCTCGGGAACGGGTTCCCCCATTCGGACATCCCCGGGTCTTCGCTTGCTAGCAGCTTACCGGGGCTTTTCGCAGCTTGCCACGTCCTTCATCGCCTCTCCGCGCCTAGGCATCCACCGTTTACCCTTAGTAGCTTGACCTAGAATTTTTTGTGGCTCAAAAAATCCCAGCTTCGCTTGTGGTTGCCCTCTTTCCCAAATTGTCAAAGAACACAGCTCCCCAAGGAGCCTCAAAACACCAGATTCTACGCGAACGGCCTGACGCTTGTCAATGGCCGATTCGAAAGCACATCTCGCAAGAGCTTGGACAACTAGGCAGGGGGGACAGGTAAAACGTATACCGTATTGTTCTTCCGTTAGAAAGGAGGTGATCCAGCCACAGGTTCTCCTACAGCTACCTTGTTACGACTTCACCCCAATCACGAGCCATACCGTCGGCGCCTGCGTCCTCCGAAGAGGTTCGCCCAGCGACTTCTAGTACAGCCCGCTTTCGTGATGTGACGGGCGGTGTGTACAAGGCCCGGGAACGTATTCACCGCGGCATGCTGATCCGCGATTACTAGCGATTCCAACTTCACGCAGTCGAGTTGCAGACTGCGATCCGAACTGAGAGCGGTTTTCTGGGATTCGCTTACCGTCGCCGGTTCGCTGCCCTCTGTACCGCCCATTGTAGCACGTGTGTAGCCCGGGACATAAAGGCCATGAGGACTTGACGTCATCCCCACCTTCCTCCGGCTTTTCGCCGGCAGTCCTCGCAGAGTGCCCAGCTTAACCTGATGGCAACTGCAAGCAAGGGTTGCGCTCGTTGCGGGACTTAACCCAACATCTCACGACACGAGCTGACGACAGCCATGCAGCACCTCTGATGCAGTCCCCGAAGGGTATCTCCCCATCTCTGGGGCCTTCTCCACCAGTTCAAACCCCGGTAAGGTTCTTCGCGTTGCGTCGAATTAAACCACATGCTCCACCGCTTGTGCGGGCCCCCGTCAATTCCTTTGAGTTTCAGCCTTGCGGCCGTACTCCCCAGGCGGGGTACTTATCGAGTTATCTCCGGCACGGAGGACTGTCTCCCCCACACCAAGTACCCATCGTTTACGGCTAGGACTACCGGGGTATCTAATCCCGTTCGCTCCCCTAGCTTTCGTGCCTCAGCGTCAGATGCTGTCCAGGAAGCCGCCTTCGCCTCCGATGTTCCTCCCGATATCTACGCATTTCACCGCTCCACCGGGAATTCCGCTTCCCTCTCCAGCTCTCTAGCCTACGGGTTTCTGAGGTCCTCCCCCGGTTGAGCCGGGGACTTTCACCTCAGACTGCCTAGGCCGCCTACGCACCCTTTACGCCCAGTAATTCCGAACAACGCTTGCCCCCCCCGTATTACCGCGGCTGCTGGCACGGAGTTAGCCGGGGCTTGCTCCTTGGGTACCGTCATTCTCTTCCCCAAGAACAGGAGTTTACGACCCGAGGGCCTTCGTCCTCCACGCGGCGTCGCTGGGTCAGGCTTTCGCCCATTGCCCAAGATTCCCCACTGCTGCCTCCCGTAGGAGTCTGGGCCGTGTCTCAGTCCCAGTGTGACCGTCCATCCTCTCAGACCGGTTACCGATCGTTGCCTTGGTAAGCCGTTACCTCACCAACTAGCTAATCGGACGCGGGCCCCTCCTTCGGCGCCAGACCAACCGAAGTCGGCCAAGCTTTCCCCCTTCAGGTTCCCCCAAAGGGCCTTATGCGGTTTTGGACCGGGTTTCCCCGGCTTATCCCCCTCCAAAGGGTAGGTCACCCACGCGTTACTCACCCGTCCGCCACGCTAATCATCTTCCGAAGAAAACTTTCGCGTTCGACTTGCATGTGTTAGGCGCGCCGCCAGCGTTCATTCTGAGCCAGGATCAAACTCTCAAGTTCTTTCCAAGGTCCCGTCCTGCCTAGTTGTCAAAGATCTCCCCGCAGACCTTCGTCTGGGGAACAATGCAGTATACGTTTCGGGACAGTGCAGTGCAAGTTTTTCTATTCCCCGCAAGCACGGACTCGAAGCCTTGGGTAGGCTGCATGAATTGCAGTCCATCCTCGAGCGGCTCCTGCTGCAGTCTCTCCTTGAAACTAGGCAGGCGTATTGGCTATCCTAAGGCGATGGTATTCGATGTCCGTGGAATACGTTCTCGCCCTGGTGGGGTCCTTTATCAGGACCGATTTCATGAGGTCGAACTGGGTACCTGCTTCAAGAAGATCGTCTGTTCTCGCTGTGACTTTTCCGGCTTCTACAAGTATCAGGTGCAGCAGGTCAGACGGCGCGAGGAACTCGTCACCAGTCAGGATGAAGAAGCCCGCCCGGACCACCTGGAGATTTGGGAAACGGTGCCCCGCTTCGCCGAGATTCCACAGACACTCAAGTGCAAGCGCTGCCGTGAGGTTCTGGGAATGTACGTCGACTGCATCTACTGATCTGCTACCCCATGCAGTATCTGCCGCCCCAGTCAACGACCACAACGGCGCTAGAATTCTTTTCCGAACCCAACTCCGAGCCGGCCTGCTTCGGTTTCGATGCACTCAACAGCTGGATCCAGCGCTATGCCTCGAAACTCCACCGCTCGGGCCTGCAGCAGGGCGACCGAGTGGGTCTCTACCTGAGCAATTCCGCCGAACTGATCGTGGCGCTTTTCGGGAATCATCTCCTGGGACTGGTGACGGTTCCCATCAATCCCAAGACGCCGCAGGCAGAGTTTTGCTATGTAGCCGAGAAGGCCGAGCTCTCCGCATTGATCTCCTCCGCCGACTCCCCCGTTCCCCTGAAGCTCACGCTTCGCCCCCAGGAGCTTCGAGAGCTGCCCCAGGCTGCCGAGGAGATTCCTGAGAACCGAGACGCCAATGCTCCCGCCCTGCTCTGCTTCACATCCGGCACGACCGCTCGTCCCAAGGGAGTGATCCTCACACATGCCAATCTGCGCAGCAACCTTCGAGACCTCATCCAGGTGTGGAGGTGGTCCAAACGGGATCGACTCCTGTTGACCCTACCCCTTTTCCATGTCCACGGCCTGGTCCTGGGTCTCCACGGATGGGCCCTCACGGGCTGTTCGCTAGTCCTGACCCGGAAGTTCGACCCGATACAGGTCCTCGATCTCGTGGCGGAACGTCAATGTACGCTTTTCATGGGCGTTCCCACGATGTATCACCGCATGTTGGCAAGCGCCGAATGCAAAGCCGAAAACTTCTCCTCTTTGCGACTTGCAATCAGCGGATCGGCGCCGATGTCTGTAGAACTGCACCAGCGCTGTCAGGCACTTCTAGGTCAGCCTGTCTTGGAACGCTACGGCCTGACCGAGACGATCATGAACACGTCGAATCCCTTCGAGAAGCGAAAGCCCGGATCCGTAGGTCTTCCCTTGCCGTCCGTCAACATCCGCCTCCTGGATGAAGAACTCGCCGAGTTGAAGCAGCCCAATCAGGTTGGCGAAGTCTGTGTCCAGGGACCCAACGTCTTCTCCGGTTACTGGAAGGACCCTGAAGCAACCCGGCAGGCCTTCTGTGAGGGATGGTTTCGCACTGGTGACGTCGGCTATAGAGATGAGGAAGGTTACTACCACCTCCTCGGCCGACTCAGCCTGGATATGATCAAATCAGGCGGATATCGGATCGGGGCCCGCGAAATCGAGGAGGTTTTACTCCGGTACCCGTCGGTCCACGAAGCCGCAGTCGTCGGACTACCCGATGTTGACCTGGGGGAGAAGGTCGTAGCCTTCGTCGTCGCCGAGGACGGCACCACCGAAGCCGAGCTAAAGACCTACTGCGAGGAGTTCCTCGCTTCCTTCAAGCGCCCTCGGGCCATCTCTTTTCTGGATTCCCTCCCCCGAAACGCCATGGGTAAGATCACGAAGTCCAAGCTCAAGCAGCTCACGGTTTGATCATCTGCCTGCTTACTTCTTCCAGCTGAACCGATAGCCGTCGAGGTCGAGGTATTCCCGCTCCAGCTCCAAGAAGGACTATCCGACCGGATAGATTCCCTATCAAGAAAGATAGAGCTCCAGTCCCGACTCCACCTGGTCGCCGCTCCAGCCGCCAGAGGACTTCTTCTTTCTCGTGAACAAGTTAAGAGCATCTACGGTCGGATAGCTGAATCTGGTTGACTCTGGCACGACGGTTGCTACGAGCGCTGTGGCAAGAGTTCGGTCCGGCAGACAGCGATCTGGGTCGAAGCTGGACGGCGATGGCTCGAACATCTAATATGAACCACAAGAATTCAGATAGCAAAAGTCTGCATCCCAGGCGTATCCCCACTCGCGAGCTGACGGGTGGGTGCCAAGGCACAGGAACGGAGGGTCGATGAGTGGAGATTGTGTCCAGTCGGGGGAATTGCACCAGGCTTCGCAGAGACTCACTGCAATGAAGCCTTCCGGACACACAACTGATAGCGTCCCTCTGTGGAGGGGGACGATTCGGTCGTTCTGGATGCCAGCCACTTTCGCCTGGGTATCCACCTGCTTCCTGGTTGCATACTCGGCAGCCTATGGGCAGTCCACCACCTATGCGCGCCTAGTCGGAACCGTCAAGGACCAGTCCGGAGCGGCGCTAACTGGGGCTGACATTACGGCCACCGCGTTAGCCACCAATGTGACGAGGACGGCCCCCACCAATGACCGGGGAGACTACCTCATCGACAAGCTCATACCGGGCCGCTACGAGGTCAGGGTTGAGCAACCAGGCTTTGAGACTCGAGTAGTGTCGGATATTCGTCTGGAGGTGAGCCAGGTGGCCCGACTCGACTTTACCCTGGAGCCGGGAGATATCGCTCACTTCACGGTGACGGTTTCGGGCTACGCCCCGATCATCGACACCGACTCCGTGGAGGTGGGAACGGTGGTCGAGGAAAAGACCATCCTGGATCTCCCACTGCAAGATCGAGATCTGTTGTCGCTGGCCCACCTCACAACAGGATCCACCCGGGACCGGACTCCGGACACTGATGATCGCTATTTAGCCGAAGGTCGTGGCTGGCCGAGCTTCAACGGCCTCTACTCCACCTCCAACCAGTTCAGCCTAGACGGTTCCAGCAACACCAGTGCCCTCACTCACGAGCCCATCGTGTGGGCCACACCCGAGACGGTACAGGAGTTCAAGGTCATCACCAACAACTACTCGGCGGAGTACGGCCGCTCCGGCGGCGCCGTCATAAGCATGCTCTCCAAGAGCGGCGGCAATGAGTTCCATGGGCACGGCTGGTACTATGTCAGGGATGAGCGCTTCGACGCCGCGAACTTTTTCACCAACAGGTTCGGAAGGGAGCAGGAGCCGTTGGATTACCGGATCTTCGGGGGATCCATAGGCGGTCCCATCGTCAAGGAAAAGACCTTCTTTCATGCCCACTACGAGCGCTTCATCGACGATCGGGCGCATCCTGAGTTTTTCACCGTGCCCTCCCTTGCCATTAGAGAGGGAGATTTCAGCGGTTCGGGTCCTTTCGGGCGGATTGCCCAGCTCTACAACCCCTTCGATGTGGTCGACGGTCAGCGTCAGCCCTTCGATGGAAACCGAATCCCTCGCAGCCTCTGGAATCCGGTCTACAGAAAGGTCATGGAGCTGCTGCCTCCACCGACTCCCAATATCGACGGAGTGTCCTCTAACAATTATACCTATCCCTTCACCGAGCATGGTCGGCCTAACAAGTACTCGATCCGGGGGGATCATCACCTCGCGAGCGGTGGCACCTTGTTCGGCCGCTTCAGTTGGCAGAACACGCCCTACACCAGTCCCAGCGGAAGCTATGGTATTCCGGGAGCGGAACTGCACGGTGGCATGATTGGATTCTTTGACGGACACCACGGCTGGCAGACCGCCATCGGGTGGGTCAACCCCATGGGGTCGAATCTGGTCAACGAGTTCAACCTCTCCATCTGGAAACTCCTGATCCAGTTTGCTCGCCCCCTGGAGGACCGTGACTGGGCCCAGGAGCTGGGCTACGACGACGCTCACCTGCATCCCGTCTATTTCCCGGACGGCAGCCGCGCCTCGGGGGGCCTGCCTCGAATCCTCCTGAACGGCTACCAGGGCTGGAGCGCTTGGGGAGATGCACCCCTCGGGGATACCGGCCTGGGTCTCAAGTACACCTCCTCCTGGCGCAAAGGAGATCACTACCTGAAGTTCGGTTTCGAACACACACGGGAACTGGACGTATTCAATCGGTTGGTCAGTGCCTACGGTGGCGGTGGTGATTTCTTTGATGGCCGTGCCACGGGCCAGATCCAACGCAACGATGCGGGGCAGATCAGGGGGCGCCAGCCGCGGTGAGGCCTGGGCCGATTTTACCCTGGGAGTTCCCTTTGGGGTCTCCGGGAACAACCTGGGTCTGGACGCCCAGTCGGCGCGCTTCAACCAGTCCCACTACAGCGGGTTCGTCAACGATGACTGGAAGGTGGGCCCGAATCTCACCCTGAACCTGGGTCTCCGATGGGAGCAGCCACGGCCGCCCTACTATGAAGGGTCTCCGGATGGGAGGTTTTCTACCGACTACCACTACTGTGCCATCGATTACAGTCAGACCAACGGGCGAATCGATCCCGTGCAGATGATGCCCCGAGACTTCGACATCGAGCAGTGGCAGGGACCCACGGGTCTGGCGATTCCCTTTGCCAAGCTGTCGCGGCGGGGCTGTTATGAGGCCAAGTGGCGTTACTTCGCCCCCCGCTTCGGCCTGGCCTGGCGCCTGTTTGGAGGCAACCGGACGGTACTGCGCCTGGGGGCCGGTTTGAACTACGATCAGTCTACCGGATTTCAGAACACCCCTAGGATGATTCCGGCTCTGGGCCGCCTCAACAATTTCAACCCCCGAGGAACCGAAAACCCGAGCGTGATCACCGGTAAACGGTTGGAGCTGCCGGCTCAGGTAGCGCAGGGAGATTACTTCACCTGTAATTTCAAGGAACTGGAGTGGGAGGAAGGCCAGGTGTACGCATACAACCTGTCAATCCAGCACGAGGTCTTCCAGGGTACCAAGCTGGATATCGGTTACGTGGGCAATCAGGGACGTCACATCCGTGGCTTGATGCCCTTCAACGTGGCTTTTCCCGAAGGCTATGTCGCCCCTCTGATCGGGGGTGGGACGATCACTCTGACCGACGATCCCATCACGGCGGGAACCCGCTCCTGGATTCCCGGCGACACGGCCGATCGTGCCTGGTCAGGACAGCGGGCCCGCCGTCCCTATCCCCAGGTGGTGCCTGGACCCATGGCTCGGTCGCAGGGCAACACGAACTACAACTCACTGCAGATCAAGCTGGAGCGGCGCTTTCAGGACGGGCTGGCCCTGACGCTGGGTTACACCTGGTCGAAGGCCATGGCACTCAACTACGCAGGCTTCTGGCGAAACAGGGCTGGAAACCGGCAGTACGAGCAGCACACCCTCAAGACTCCCATGCTGCACGACCGGTCCCAGACCTTCTACAACTCCACCGTCTGGGAGCTGCCCTTCTTCCGCAAGTCCAGCGGTAGGACCCGAACCCTACTAGGGGGCTGGGAAGGTACTACCAGCATCACACTGACCACGGGTGCTCCCTATGAGGTATGGTACGGTATGGATCTATGGAATCAGGGACCGAACCGAATCCTGAACCCGGATCGAATCGCCGACGGCTATCTGGGGGAAGGCGAGCGGAGCGTCGACCGCTGGTTCGATACGAGCGCTTTTGTGGCACCGGTTTACGATAGCAGCCTGTGTCAGGGCACCGACATCTGCCACGAAGCAGCCCGTCGGGCGCTGGGTAACTCTGCGTCGTTCCCGTTGCGCTCCGATGGCATCCCTCTGGTGGACATCTCTCTCCACAAACAGTTCGCCTTCGGCGAGGCAAAAGCCCTGGATTTTCGAGTGGACTTCTTCAACGCCTTCAACCATAGCATCTTCCATGCCCCTTTCGGCGATATTGCCAACGCCGCGGCAGGAAGGGTGTTCCGGGCGGGGACGGCTCGACAGATCCAGTTCGGGTTCCGCTTCTCGTTTTGATGAGAGGCGGGGAGTAGCGAGGCGCAGCTCTGATGATCGCTCTCTTTCGCGATCAGCATAGGAGATTTGAAAGATGAGACTCCAAAGGTTTCCTCTCTCGATAGCGTTGCTGATGGGTGGGCTGGTTGTTT
>CBDCUP010000009.1:0-549125 GCA_965222655.1 Acidobacteriota bacterium | reverse complement strand
CTCCGGGGCCAGTCCAGCGCCAGCTGCCGCACGGCCCGCGATAAGATCCGGCTCGCCAGGTTCTTGACCTGGACCCAGGGCAACACTAAATAGCGACTGTTCGAGACCACGTGCACCAGCTGGCGCGTCCGCGCCTCCGCCTCCCATCCGATCCAGCGGTCGCGCGCCGCAATCCGCCAGGCCGCGCTCGAAAACTGCACGCAGGCCACCACCCGCCCCGCCGGCTCCGAGGCGTAGACCAGGTAGCGCAGATGCGCCCCGAACGGCACCCGGTGGCCTAGATAGTGGTAGCGCCCCACCAGCTCCCGGAACAGCCCTCGTTGCTCCGGCGTCCGAACCGGCTGCAGCTGAATCTCGCCCAGGTCCCGGGCCGTGCCCACCAGCCGGGGACCCGGCTCTCCCCGCGCCGTCACCGGTACCCCGGTCGCTTTCCCCGGCGGCCGCCCCAGCCGCTTGGGGGGCAACACCAGCCCCCCCTGGCTCTCCAGCTTCTCCAGAAACTCCCGGCACTCCCGCGCTTTCAGCGACCCCGTGCGGCGCTTCCACCCCAGCAACTCGCACACGGTGGCGGCCAGTTCCATCCGGCTCAGACCCCCACACGTCCCCACGATCTCCCGGATCAGGGCCTGCTCCGCTTTGCCCACCTCATGACCTAGGAATCGCGGCGCTTTGCTCTCCACACCCTCTGCCACAAACCTACGCTAGCAAACCGACGCACAAATGTCCAGTGCTTTTTTCCCTCTTTCAATTTTTCATCGCACCGGGATTCCACCGACTCACAGCGGGCAGAGTCTCAGGCCCGGCCCGGCGGCTATCCGAGCGCACCGCAATCCGACGCGTTTTAGCCGACTTATGCCCTTCGCCAAGCCTTATCTCGCCCAAAAGCGCCACTCGCTACGATTCGGACCCGGCTAACCTATTGTCAATAAAGGATAATGGTTCGCTCTAAAAGAGCCGCACCCAAGTCATTCATGATTTCGGATTTTAAATTTTGACTTCGTAGGATCGCGTGCAAGCCACGATCTCCGTCGTAGGAAGGGTAAAGAGACCCCTAAATCAAAGAGGTTTTGGACTTTTCACACACCCTCGCCTAAAAGCGGTCATTCAAATTTTCTCCGGAAACGTCGAATGAACTACCGCAATCGGTTCCATTTCGGGCGCTTCGAAAGGAGCTGTCAGTTTCCAAGTCGGGAGTCATGCGGCCAACTAACCTGCCACTCCCAGTAAACGGTTTGACCTTAGACCAGCCTATCTCGCCGCCATAGCAGAGATAACCTGATCAAAGAACGCTCTTTTCGTACCCTATCGGGTGTTTATCCAGAGCGCCGTTCGCCGGCTCTAAAGTCGAGAGGGGTTGTTTCGCCCATTTTTCGATCTGGGCTCGGTACGCACGTGTTGAGCCGATCACCGTGGGAAACGCTTGATTTTTACAGAGGCTAGGGATGAGAGTACTAAGAGGGGATTCACGACCACCGCCGCATCCTGGAGCTGGCCGGCCATTACCACTTCGCTCCCCGCCGCTGCCCTGTGGCAGTTGCGGATTTAAGATTCTGTGATCTTCTGGTTCGAGCTAGAAATCGCGGTGCGAATTAGTCGGAGCAGCTCGGCCGTATCCCATGGTTTCTTGACACAGGCAAAAGCGCCTTGCCTGCGAGCCGCTTCGAGCTCGTGCCCGTGAGCTATCCCACTCACCACGATGACTGGCATTTGGGGTGACGTCGTTTTGATGGTCTTCAGAATGTCGATACCGGATTCGCCGGGCATTCGCAGATCCAAAAACGTTACACCATAGGGTTGCTCGGACAGTTTAGCCAATCCTTCCGCGCCATTCCGAGCAAGGTCGACCCTATAGCCTTCCAATTCTAGGACCTCTGCCAGCACTGTGCGCACTGCCTCTTCATCGTCAACAACGAGAATTGACCCCGCCTCCGCGCTGGCGAAGATTCTCAAATCGACGTCCTCATCCTCATCCAGGCTGGGCAGTGGGTCCGCCGCAGACCTCTCAGCAGCATCTAGTAGTTGCTCTTTTAAAGAACCGAGTGAATCGCTTCCGTATGCCTCTTGCAACGCCCTTGTGCCGGATTGCACATTCAAGCTCTGCGGAAACTCCTTCAGATCGGGGTCTTCATTGACCCTCGATATTTCCGCGTCCTGGGACACCTCAACTGGAGACGTCCTGGACCCCCCCTTTCGATTCTCCAAGTCAGTTGCCACAAGCTTCACCGCCTTGATAGCTTCGAGCTGTTCCTCCCAACGACTCGTCAAGGCCTCCGACTTGGTCTCAATGGCTTTGAGCCGTTCCCGGATACGAATCTTCTTTGATTCCAGCTTCGCAATTCTTTCGTTGATCTCCTCTGTCATTTCATCGAGATTTACATCCATGTCGACCTCTTTCTGATTCTGAACTCCTTCTTAAACACAGACTGCAAATTGTTCCTCTTGGCTCAACCAGAGGTTCGGGTCCCTTCTCGAGAACCTCGGTGAGCTGCGGTGCTCTGCAGTCTTAATCGGCTACTTACAATATCTCCTTTATCTTTCGGGAAATGGGGTCCGAGTAGCAATGGAACAGGAATCCACGCTAAGCGCCGACCACTGGCGGGAGCAGCGCCCTTTGCAGCCGAAAATATGACAAGAGAATGGTTGACACAAGGTTGGAGGGCAGATAGGTTTTGATCCCTCATCACGGGGAGGTCAGAGAAACTCGGAGCAGAATGTCGATTGAATATAGAGGAGCCACCTGGTGATCAAGCAGGACATCGTGACCCGCGTCTCGATGAAGATGGGAATCCCAAAAGTAAAGGCGGAGCTGGCTGTGGATTCCGTTTTTCAAGTTCTGAAAGCGGCCATGCACAACGGGGAGCGGATCGAACTCCGAGGGTTCGGCGTCTTCACCATCAAGCCCCGCAAAACCGGCGTGGGGAGAAACCCCAGAACGGGGCTCGAGGTCCCTATCCCGCCAGGAAAAACCGTCCGTTTTAAACCGGGCAAAGAAATCCGAGACAGCGAGCTAAGGGTACCGACCAGATTCTTGTAATTTCTCACGCTAAGGGGCGGCTACTTGACGCAACTGCATGAAATAGCTTGCCTTATATCTTCCCAGCCCAGAGATACCAAAACCCATTTGGCCTCCAGTTCTGAGACTTTGCTCACGGGACCAGTGTCACCCAATAATTGACTTACACTACTGACAATATAAGACTTAAGGGCACGCTTCCAACGGGTCGCTTTTTAAAATAGCTTGCTTAGCGTGAAAAATCGCAGCAATCTGCTTAGTACGCGGCTCAGCAAGTCGGTAATGCCGCCGACGCGAAGCCGAATGACCCAACAGCTCGGGCGGCAGGCCCCTAGTGGTGGATGGTCATTCGGGAGGTGCTGGTGAGCATGATTCCACTGGGAAGTAAGGGCACGATCGAGCTGAAATTCTGGCTGGCCGTCACTTGCACGATGTTGCCGGGAGTGTTGTCGGGCACCCAAGTCGTGACCACGTCCACATAAGCTGGATTCAACCCTACGGCCCAGCTTTCCACGATCCCTTCGATCTGGGTCGCCGTGGCGGGGTAGTCACTCTCTGCACCGTGAACGATGGCATACCGTGCCCCTTCCCCCGCGGCGTAGGCCAGGGTGTTGTAGGTCCAGATGGCGCGCCCGAAGTCCATGATGCCGCAGATGAAGGTGAGAAAGAACAGCAACCCAAGCGCCAACTCCACCACGGTGCTGCCCCGCTCCTTTCTTCGACCTGCAGCCAAATGTCTCTCCATGATTCCACCTGTCATATCTATCGGGCTCGCATGACTGCTAATCGCGACAGATCCACCGATTGGGGAATACCCGGATAGGGGAACAAGGGGTGGAAAGTCGCGTTTACGTCCACCTGAACATACATCTGGGGACTCCCTTCGGCACAAGCATCGTCGCAGGCCATCGGGGAACCATCGGCACACTGGCAAAATTGCTGAGCGCTTGCTGTCAGGCCCTGCAGATTCCCAGCCGCTTGCTCCGCAACGGCTTTCATTCCTTGAGTATTGCCAGCTGCCAACACACTACGGGAGCCGTAGACTGCGCCAGCGCTAGCGGCATTGGCCGCAGTGATCGCTTCATTGAGAAAACGGCCAAAGTCTAGTGCCCCACACAGGACCATCGTGAGTAACGGCAGAGCGACGGCCAGCTCCATGACAACGTTCCCCGGACACCTCCGAGTCAGCTGGATCCAAATGTTTCGACGGTTCGCTGGTTCTCTCTTCATGTGTTCAAGGCTCCGAACCTTGTCCTTGGGCAGGCTTTTCTTCCCACTCTTTTTGGTCACCCTCACTCCACCAGGGCCGCCCTCTTGATGGGGGAGGGGACGGCACTGTTGCCAAAGTCGGAGCCGATTTGGAGATTCGATCCACTGGAAACCTCCAGGGTCCTCGCCACGACCAAGGACCAGGCAGCCCCCTGGGATCCGGTGGCGTTGCTATGAAACCTGAGTTGCTGAGTAGGGAAGTAGAGCGTTCCTTCAAAGTAAGAACCCGAGTCACTCTGGATATTGTTGAGGCTACCCGTCGGGGCATCCCGGTCCTGAAAAAACAGAAAACCCTCCATCGGCCCCGACGTGGGGGCTGACAGGCGCGCGTCACTGCCACTCTGGATCTCGATCGGTGCGTAACCGTTTCCACCCCCGCTGGTGTTGTAGAACCCCACGCCAGTCCCTTCGATGCTGGAGCCGCTCGTCACCCTCAGGCCGCCTCCGCGAATGATGTAGGTTCCTTCTTGAAAGGTGACCTGGGAGCCACTCTCGACGGAAATGCCGCCGCAGTAGATACCGGGGGAGAGCGTCGTCACCTGGCTCTCGATTTTGAGTTCGTTAAAATCGCACGGGCCCGTATCATCCGGCGGAGGAATATCCGCCAGCGGATCACTCGCCGGGGAGACGCCCGTCTCGGGCTCGGGATCAATCGTGCCGCCCCCGTCGTCGTAGTTTCCCACAACTCCGACGCACTGGGCCGTCAAGGTGGACGAGCTCGTCACCGAAAGCGCTTCACTGTTGCTCGAGTTCACCTGCACACAGCAGTCCTCGCCCTGGACGCTGGAACCACTGGAGATGTCCAATGCCTTGCTGCTGCTGCCATCGAGAACGTAGATGCAACCCGGCCCTCCGGGGATGAGACCGGCCACGGCCCGAACGGAGATGGTGGTGTCATCAAAGCCAAGCGCCGGCATAAAGAAGTTGTCCGCCTGATGATCGACCGTGACCTCCACAAAATCGACGTCGCCTGCGAAGGGTCCGCTCTGAGGAGGGTTGTTCACGGTGACGGTGCTGTTGGTCTGATCGAAGCCATTCTCGGCTGACTCACTCCTCCCGGACAGGGTGACTTCACTGAACCTTTTCCGTCTGAGTTCCTGGGCGGCGGCCATGGCGCCGGCGTCGGCTGCCGTTTGCATGACGCGCTTGCGGTGGTACAGGCTACCCACATCCAGGATCAGTCCCAGGCATCCACAGATCATGGGTAGCAGCAATGCCAAGGTGACTATGATTTGACCCCGCTCGCTTTGTAACCGGATCATGTGACGCTTCGTCCTTTCTGGCTCAAAGCGTGAGGCTGATCGACCCTATTGCTGCAGCAACGTAGGCCTCAGCTTTGCGCCCCGAGTCTTTCGATACTCAGCTAGCCCTTACGTGGTGGAAGCGATACCGAGTCTGTTGATGGTTCTCACAAAGCTCTTCCTCACTCAATTCTCTCTTCGGCGAACAGAAGAAAACCTTTAATTGGCTAGGGGCGTCGGGATCAGCAGCTCGACTACGAGTTGAGGACCTGAGGTTCCGACCCTGCTTTGGTTGTTCTCGGCGACTCATGTGCGGCGATCGACCGGCATCACGGCGTACCTCGAGAATGGCGGGACGATCGAGAATGCGCAGGCTTCCTTACCAAGCGTCAATCGAACGTCCACAATCGGGATCTCTCGCCCTGGGTGATGGATCACACCAGAGACGAAACCGGGCGTACCGGGGGCTGTGGTAATAGGCATCCGCCTAATGACCTCGGCGGCCTTGAAGAGAGCATCGGGTTGTTCCTGGAGGCTCTTGTGGCGTCCATTACGCATGTGCTTGCTTCTCCTTCCGATATCTCCTTTCTCTCAAGGTCCGTATCGTCCTACGCCAACCGATCTTTACTTTCTTAGTGGATAGCACTACATCCCGAAGCCAGAGAGGCCGATCAGGATCATGACGGCTCTCGATATCCGGGAGTTACCAAGGGCAAGGATGCCCTAGAACCAATTCACGGAGGGAAGACCTAATGAGTAGCCCTTTCAGCGTTATCACCAACCTCGGGAGGTGGCAACATCCGCCGCCAGAAGCCATGCATCTCCGCCTCTCATTAATGGGGAGAGCATCCAGCGAAGAGTAATCTGGTGGATATTTTTGTGGCAAGACAACCGATTTTTAACCAGCATCGGGAGGTCTATGCTTACGAACTTCTCTTCCGTTCCGGATTTGAAAATGCCTTCGGCAACGTAAACGGGGACCAAGCTTCGTCCCAAGTCATGACGAACAGTTTTCTCGGAATCGGCTTGGAAACTCTCACCGGAGGAAAGAGGGCGTTTGTGAATTTTACCCGGGATCTGTTAGTGGACGAAATGGCGCTGCTCTTTCCGAGCGAACAGCTCGTCGTCGAGATCCTCGAAAACGTGGAGCCAGACGAAGAGGTGCTCGACTCCTGCAGGAGGTTGAAGCAGGCAGGCTACTCTCTGGCACTCGACGATTTTTGTTTCGAGAGGAACTACGAGTCGCTGCTGAAACTTGCTGACCTGATCAAGGTAGATTTCCTGTCCACCACTTCGAAGGAAAGATGTGAGAAGAGCCAACAGCTCACGGACCAAAGGATCACCCTGCTGGCCGAAAAAGTGGAGACCCAGGAGGATTTTGAAGAAGCGGTGCGGCTGGGCTATACCTACTTTCAGGGCTACTTCTTCAGCAAGCCGGTGGTGGTCTCACAACGAGGGATTCCGGGCTTCGAAGTACCTTATATCCAGATCCTGCAATCCGTCCGTCGCCCTGAGATTGACTTCGCAGAGCTCGAGAGGATTATCAAAAGCGACCTCTCCCTCACCCAACAATTATTGCGCTATATCAACCGATTCGGCTTTGGCTTCGTCAGGGAGATTGAGTCGATCAGACACGCGCTGACCCTCTTGGGTCACGACAACCTCAGAAAGCTCGTCTCTCTGGTGGTCCTTTCCTCCGCGGTTGAAGACAAACCCCAGGAACTACTCGCAGCCTCGTTGATCCGGGCCAACCTCTGTGAGTCTTTGGCGGATACTTCGGGCTTCGAGGGGCGCAAGTTCGACCTTTTCCTGCTGGGCTTGTTCTCGATGATCGACGCCGTGCTGGATCTGCCTCTCTCCGAGGCCCTGTCCCACGTTCCCCTCCCTGAGGACGTCACATCCGCACTTCTACACCGGAGAGGTCCCTTGGGTGACCTCTGGAACACGGTGCTAGCGTATGAAAAAGGAGAGTGGGATGTTTTTTCTACATGCGCAAAGGATCTAGGGTTGTCCGAGTCTGAGGTCGCCGAATCCTATCTGCCAGCCGTGCAGTGGGCCGAGGACACCGTGCGACTCTGAGGTAAGCGAAGTTTAATGATGCAAGGAGAGACGAGTGGGATGAACACCCAGCTGATCGAGCGCATCCAGTCCTGCCGGACTTTACCGACATTGCCAGGAGTGGCTCTCGATGATCGTTGAGTTACTGAAGCAAGCTGGCGCCCAGCAGTGAGGGTTGGCCAGAGAACACGGGCACACTGTCTTCGTGGATCTTCTGCTCAAGAAGGCGGAGCGTAAGTTCTCTCTTCCAATGATTCTCGCACCCAAAGTACTAACAGTATAAACTCCCGCTCACCTAATGCCGATTAAGAGGAAGACGTTTCATCACGGACCTCCATTGGCCCCAGTGGTACCGAAGCTGTGCTTCAGGTGCCATCTGGGCCTAGGGGGGGGTCATGACCCCTAGCTAGTGCCCGTCCGGAAATCCGTAAGTAATTGATAAGGAAGGGGAAAGAGGGCTTTTTCAAGCTCCGAAATTGTCAGGGTCGTTTGCTAGACTATCTGGTGTAAACAATTAGACTGAAACGACTTAGGACGATTTCAGGAGTTCGAAGATGCGTCAAAAGCGTGAAAAACAACGCCCTCTTTCCCCACCATGGCCCGATCACCAACTGGCCCATGAATTGAAGGTGATCTCGCGCATCCTGGACGACAATCCCCAGACGCTGGAGCTGATAGTACAAGATCTCTCTGACAGGGTCGATTCCAGTGTCGGCGCCCCCGGTTTGACGGCCGAGCAGGTGCTGCGTTGTGCCGTCATCAAACAGCTGCATCAGTTCAGCTATCGCAAGCTGGAGTTTCATCTGGTGGATTCGCAAAGCTGTCAGAGGTTCTGTCGCTTGCCCTATGGGGCGTCGATCAGCAAAGCCACCCTGGCGGAGAACCTGGGGAAGATTGAGCCGGGGACATGGAAGGCGATCAACGACCACTTGGTGCGCTGGGCGCAGGCTCGGGGTCTGGAAAAAGGCCAACGGATTCGGGTCGATGCCACGGCGGTCCAGACCAACGTCCACTATCCGCTCGACAGTGAGCTGTTGGACGACGGCATTCGAGTCGTCACCCGGTGGCTGGGGCGGCTGCGGGACTGGGAAGGGATCGGCTTCGTCGATCACACGCGACGGGCCAAGCGGCGCGTCCTGAACATCCGCAACCGCCGCGGCAAGAAGCGCCTGGAGAGTTACCGCGATCTGATCAAGGTGGCGTCCAAGACGGCCCACTATGCCGAGCAGGCGCTGGCCGCGTCGGCGCAGTGGAGCGATCCCCTCAGTCTGGCCGGGGCGGCGCAACTGGCCCACTATCTGGAGCTGTTGCACCAAGTCATCGAGCAGACTCAACGACGGGTCCTTTCGGGCGAGGCCGTCGCGGCCCAGGAGAAGATCTGTTCCCTCTTCGAAGAGCACACCGATATTATCAAGAAGAGCCCTCGGGAAACGGTTTTCGGCCACAAAGTGTTTGTCAGCACGGGGGCCTCGTCGCTGATCCTGGATTGTGTGGTGGAACGCGGGAATCCAGCCGATAGCAACTATGTGCAACCCTTCTTAGAGCGTCATCGACAGCTGTACGGGAAGGTCCCGCGCCAGAGCGCCTGGGATGGCGGTTTTGCCTCGGCGGCCAACCTGAGCTGGGCCAAAGAGCAGGGGGTACAGGACGTGGCCTTTTCCAAAAAGTGTGGGTTGACGGTCGAGAGCATGGTGCGTTCCAGTTGGGTCTACAAACAGCTCAAACGCTTCCGGGCCGGGATCGAGGGGTGCATTGGGACCCTCAAGCACACCTTTGGTCTCCACCGCTGTACCTGGAAAGGCTGGCCTCACTTTCAAAGCTACGTCCATGCCAGCGTCCTGACCTATAACCTGGTCGTCCTGGCCCGACTCCTGTTGTAGTCTTTTGTGGCTGACCGTACTGCCTTGTGGCTCCGACTCAGGGAGAGGTCTGCGCCGAACCGGTGTTTTTTGGCCCGTGCGTCCTCGCTCTGGATCGAGCTGGGTCGAGTCGGTCTGTCAGCAGTCTCAGGTATAAAAAGTGGTTCCGATTCAACAGATTACAGTTCTGGGAACCCCGGTTTCCGGACGGGCACTAGCTAATTTTGTTGAAAAAAGGAAACCTCAGAAGCGGCACCACCCACTCACCCCAACCTCAAAACGCACGATTCGCGAGCTCAGGTCGAGCTAAGAGGCTGTCAAATAGGGATGATCGATCGTCTAGAGGCCCGGTGTTGCCTTCCAGTATACTCTACTCGATCAGGATTGTCACCGAGGTTAAGCACATTGGTTGCAACTAGATAGCGTAATATCGTCGCATAACCTCCATCTGGGGTATCCATTTAACCGGACCCATCCGGGCCGGCAGTTCTCCAGGGGCGGTTCGCTGGAGGGCGATCCAGGCTCGGCGGGTGCCCGCGCGCCTGGGGCGGCGTGGGCGACACCGCCCGGGGCCGCTTGGTGGCGATAAGGTCCTGGTAGCGTAGCGGCTCGTGGGCAGCGGCGAGTTCGAGCACCCGGTAGAAGACCATCCCGCGGCTTCGGGAGCGTCGGCGGTTGAAGCGGAACACGAACTCATCCAGGTAGCTGGCCAGGTGGGCGGGCTCCACCGATCCTTGGTGGGTGCCCAGCAGCCACCGCTTGGCCAGTGAGGCGACACGGTGCACCGCGGGCAGTAGCTCGCCGGTATCCTCCCCGCGGGCCCGGGCCGCCCGCTGGCTGCGTCGAGCATGGACGTAGCCGAGCTTCTCCAGACCGTGGTAACCCTGCCAGCCGTCGGTGAAGACCGTCGCGCCCGGCTCAACGTGATCTGTCACGAACGGGTGCAGCGACGCGGCCGACGCATCAGCCAGCGGCAGCATGCGGCAGCGGCCAAGCCCTTTCGGCTCCCGGACCTCCACCGCGATGCCGGTCAGCACCTTCTTGCCCCTGGCCCGGCCACCTGCCAGCCCCGGCTGCTCACCGCCGATGTAGGTCTCATCCACCTCCACCATGCCGGCTAGTCGGTCGCGGCCCCGGCGCACCAGCACCGACCGCAGCCGATGCAGCATGGCCCACGCGGTCTGGTAGGAGCCGATCTCGAGCGTCCGCTTCAGGCTCAGCGCCGAGATCCCGTCTTTGCCCGTGGCGAACAGCCAGCAGGCATTGAACCATACCGTGAGCGGCGTGCGCGTCCGGTCAAAGATCGTGCCCGCAGTCACCGAACTACGGCCGCCGCACCCGGAGCACCTGAAGCGCCCATCGCCCAGCCGCCAGCCACCATCGTGGCCGCAGTCCGCGCAAGCGAAGCCAGCGGGCCATCGCAGCCACTCCAAGTAGTCCAGACAGTCCGCATCGGTGCGGAACCAGGCCTGGAACTCGCCCACGGACCTCGGATAGTGCGTGCCAGCACGAGGGTGATCCACCGCCTCAGCCTACATTCAGTCCGGTTAAATGGATACCCCAGACCTCCATTATGTCCACTATTCTGTAACCCAAGTTGTATCAATCACTTAACCCCAAAATGGCTGCGCCGCCAGAATGGCGAATAATCACGCCTTTTTGCCCCCTGGGAGGTGTCTCGAGCAGACCCGGTGGGGAGGTTGCGCCGCTCGAATGGCCCCCTGGCGAATCGATTGTCGAAGGGGTGGGGTCGGCGTGATGAGGAAGGCGCGCGGCACCAACCACTCACCGCGACCTCAAAACGCACGATTCGCGACCTCAGCTAGCGCTGAAAGCCTTGTCCGGCGGGGATCTCCGCGATTGTCGTACCCGGTAAGGATGTTCTATTTTACCCCATTGGGCCGCGTTTTTCTACCTGTTAATCCTAGTTGCTTCAACCATTTAGACCCTTTTCGCTGGGCCGAAAATAATGGCGCGAAACCGAGGTGTTGCGACCCCCTGGAGGGGTCTCTCGCAGACCCGGCGGGGGTGTGCGCCCGCTCAAATGGCCCCCTGGCGAATCGATTGTCGAAAGGGGCTGCCCGCGCTGTGGTGGATGTCGCCGGACTCACAGCCACAGCTGAAAATTTTTAAAAAATTTCGCGACGCAATAGGCTGATCTGGAATAGCCCAGATCTGACCGTACAGACAGTCAGAGTAGATCGCCCCTGACCGACCGCTTTCACCTGAGGCTGTGTGAAAAGTCCAAAACCTCTTTGATTTAGGGGTCTCTTTACCCTTCCTACGACGGAGATCGTGGCTTGCACGCGATCCTATGAAGTCAAAATTTCAAATCCGAAATCATGAATGACTTTTCACACAGCCTCACCTAAAAGCGGACACTCAAATTTTCCAGCGGAAGCGTCGAACGAACGACCGCAAACGGCCAAAACCGGAACAAAACACCCTCTGAAAAATCAAGGGTTTAGCGGGATGGTCTTAGGGTCCCATTCGGGGATGGGTGAACCCCCTCGCCTTTAGGCGAAGCCTTCAGGAGGCTTGCTCCAGCAAGCCGGTGTGCGTAGGGAAGGTAGCCGGCTAGCGTCTGGGTTGCTCGACGACTCGACGAAGTGGGCGCCGAGCCGACTGTTGGAGGTGCTCAAGGGAGTCGCCTGGATCGGAGGCGAGGTCTTTAGGCGACTTTAGTCGCAGGTCGAATCCACCGCCTTTAGGCGGTGGAGAGGTAGCCTCAAGAGGTTTTTTTAGCCACCCTGTTTCTTGGGCGGGCGAGTAACAGGCCGATCGAGCTGAACGGCACTCTTGCATTCAGAAATGAAACCGCGGCCACAAGGAGAGACTGGGTCTTGACTCAGGTTTCTCCTCAGTCGGCGGCCAGCGCCGGCTCGCGGCAGACGTTGAATCGGTGCGCATAGTAGGTGCACAGGATCAGCGGCAGGACGGCCAACAGGAAGGCAAAGACGATGGGCTGAGTCGTCAGGAAAGCCACCGCTGCTGCGGCCGAGGCGTTGAACAGATTGGTGGGTGAGGCCCATAGAAAGTTCTTTTTCCACAGGACCGCCAGGGAGCGTCTCGACACCAGTGCGACCGCCATCGCCACCAGGGCTGAATTGAGAATGAAGTAGAGGAGACTACAGAGCAAGACCGTCGTGAGCAGTGTGGGAACAGCGATCCCTGAACTCCCCTCCGGCGGAAGGCTCCCGCCCGGAAGCCAACAGAAGACTTCACCCACGACAAAAGCGACCAGGGCCAGCTGGGCCACATTGAAGCAGGTACTTGTAGACTCTCTTGATCTTGACGCGCAGGCTGCTGATCGCCCCTTCGATCATGGCAATGAGGACGGCGACGGCCGGGCTGAACAGCAACAGGGCCGCAAAGATGCAGAAGTCACTCACGCCGATCGACAACGAAGTCTTGGTGCCACGGAGCAGGGGAACACGGATCGAAAAGCAACTGGTCACCCCGGTCAAAACCGCCAGGTACAGCCATCGCCAGGACGCCTCGGCGACGACCTCTGAAAGGCAGTACAGCCCCACCCCAAATCCCAGCACCAGGACCGCCAGCACGTAGAGTCTGGCCGGCACGGGAATTAGATCTTTGAAGAAGAGTCTTTTGCCCTGTTTCATCTGTGGCCTACCGGAAAACCATGCCGAGGATCTGTGCCCACTGAGCTCTCACCTCGGCTGCGATCATCCTATTTCGTGAATAGCTTCGTGCTTTCCATCATTCGCCGCTTCATCCTAACTAATCCCCTGCGAAATCCGATCCCAAGCTGTGATCCGACCAGAGAATACTGTCTGACCACAAGATGCTATCCGACCAGAGAATGGAGTCTGACCAGAGAATCGAATCGGACCACAGAATGCTGTCCGACCACAGGATGCTGTCCGACCACAGGATGGAGTCTGACCACAAGATGCTCTCGGGTGTGAAGAAGGCATCGCTCCAGAGAATGGAACTGCTCCAGAACAGAGAATCGGACCAGGTGTTGCCCTCACCCCACAGGCTCGCTCCAGGCGCGACCAGATCGCTGTAGATGATCCGATCGCCGTAAGCAAAAGCCCCGCCGGCCCAGATCTCTTCCGGGCCATTCTCACCGTTCAGGATCCATCTGGGATTGACGTTACCCTCAACGGTCCGAGTGGCGACGTCCAGCTCTTTAGCCAGTTTGTAGGCTGTGTAGCCGTTGACCATGCCGTTGCCTTGTTCCAGGGGATGGACGTTGGTCATCTTGGTAGCGGTCAGCAGCAGAATGGCCTTGGTCAGATTGGGGTTCAGATCCGGATTGGCCTCCAGCATCAAAGCCGCCACGCCGCTAACAAAGGCCGTGGCCATGCTGGAGCCGCTCAAGGACGTATACTCCTCATCTAGCGCCCAATCGGGATAAGCCTTATCCAGGGTTCCTCCATTGAGCCGCAGCGAGGTGATCTTGTTGCCGGGGGCCACCAGGTCAGGTTTGAACAGTCCATCGTGGACCGTGTATCCGCGCGAGCTGTAGCTGGTGGCGATGTCGTCGGCATGGGTGAGGGTGCCTCGGGTGTTGACCGCTCCCACGGTGATGACCGTGGGTTCGGTGCCGGGGCTGGTGATCCCTCCCCAGATCTTGGGGTACTGGTCTGTCTTGCCCAGATTGCCCGCGGAGACGATAGTCACGATGCCGGCCGCTACCATCTTGCGGACAGCCTAACACAGAGGATCGCTCTTATAGGACTCCAGTGGCGGATGGCCCACAGAGAGATTGGCGATTCGAATGTCGTAGACGTCCTTGTTCTGGATCACCCAGTCGATGGCCTGAATCAGCTGGCTGGTCGATCCGGTGCCATCATCCCCAATGACCTTGACGCTGACGAACTTGGCGTGGGGGTTGACTCCGTCGTTGTCGTCGTCGAAGTCGTCGTCACCGCCAATGATGCCGGCGACATGGGTGCCGTGGCCGTATCCATCGTCGTAGAGTGCATCGGAGCTGGATTGAGATCCGAATGTGAAATCGGCCGATGCCACGACGCGATTGTCTGTAGGATCGATGTCGGCATGCGCGGCGATCCCGGAATCGAATACAGCGATCGCACCTTCGGCAGAGGTCGACGCCAACACGCCCTCGGCTACAAGCGACTCTATCCCGACGCTTGCCAGGACATGATCGTCGTGATCGGTCTGATTGCTGCTGCCGGCAAGGTCATTTGATTCGCCACCGCTCTCTTCATCATCGTCGTCATCATCGCCGTCATTGTCGTACCCATCATTGTCGTCGTCATCGTCATCATCATCGCCGTCGTCACTACTAGGGCGGAGCACCGCATCCAGGGTAACGTATTTCACCAAGGGAGATCTCAGGAGATGCGTGAGCTGAGCGGCGGTCAGGTTTGCTGTATAGGCATGGACCCCTGAAAGCATGTTCTCGCTTCGGTGTCCCCCTGCCCGGCTAATGCCCCGGTGGCGCTCAAAGAAGTCGCTTTGGACCTGAACAATCAGGGGAATGGGATAGTCGAAGCGGGGGTTTTCCAGCAGGAGGTCCACTTCCTGCTTAAGGACCGGTGAGATCTTTTTGTCCAGGGCGACTTTCGCTCTGGGCCTCTCGATGTTGCTGCCAGTGTCATGGGCACTGCTCCCCCAGACGAAGCTGCCAACCTTGGCGCTGGTGGCCGCGCTATTAGACCGCGGACCAGTGGACCATCTGGTGAGGTTGGTCGGGTTGGGAGCGGCTCGACCAATCCGTGTGCCGATCAGCCGGTCCAGGGTCCGATCAACCTTCCCCAGCTCGCGTTTCTCGCTGCTTCGAACCACGGGGAGAAGTTGTGTGGACTCTTCCGGTCCTGTGGACGAGAGGTTGGAGCTCTCATCCTGCGGCTCAGAGGTCGACGCATGTGGAAAGAAGAGAATAAAGACGAAGTAGGCGACAACCGCCAGAACAATAACTAACGAAAATTCCAACTTGGTGTGCTTCATCACGCTACCCTCCTGAGGGCCTGCACGGTATAGGTGAGGCGGAGCGGGAAGCGATTGCTGTTTTTGAGCGGGCGACTGAGAACTCTCACATGAACTCTCACACAGTATAGGCGCAGTCCCGGTTGGTTCTACCGCTAACTTGTTGATAAAAGGGATGCCGGGGGGCAGAATCGAACTGCCGACACGCGGATTTTCAGTCCGCTGCTCTACCGACTGAGCTACCCCGGCTCAGGTCTGGAAAGATCGTATTCTACCAGAAATGAGATGCCTCGCAAGGCTCGGCGGAAGGGTGGGCGATCAGCGCTGGACCCTGCCACTCCCGCTGCCTTCTATCAGGGCTTCGACCTCCTGAACGTTGGTGCGGTTATAGTCCCCGGCGATGGAATGTTTCAGACAAGAGCAGGCGGTCGCGAACTCCAGGGCACGGGCATTATCCTTATAGGTCAAGAGGCCGTAGATCAGGCCCGCTGCGAATGCATCGCCGCCGCCCACCCTGTCCACGATGTCCGTGATCTCGTACTTTCTGCTCTCTAGAAGCCGATTGCCGTCATGCAGGACCGCGGACCAGCTATTGTGGCTGGCGCTGTGACTCTCTCTCAGCGTGATCGCCTGTTCTTGCAGGTTGGGAAAAGTCTTCAAAACCCGTTCTGCAATGGTCCCGTATCGATCCGTCTCGAGACGGCCCTTTTCGACGTCCACGTCGATGTCAATCCCCAGGGATTTCTGGCAATCTTCCTCGTTGGCGATGCCGATGTCCACCTGCTCAACCAGGCCCCTCATGACCTCGGGGGCAGGGCGTCCGTAGTTCCACAGTTTCTTTCGATAGTTGTAGTCGCATGAAACCGTGATCCCCTTTTCTCTCGCCTTCTTGAAGGCGGTCAAACAGATATCGGCCAGATCCTGACTCAGGGCGGGTGTGATGCCGGTGATGTGAAGCCAGTTGGCCCCGTCCAGAATCGAGTCCCAGTTCAAGTCGTCCGATTTCAGTGTGGCCAGGGAAGAGTGTTCTCGGTCATAGATCACGCGTGAGGATCGCTGGTTGGCCCCTTCTTCCAAGAAGTAGATTCCCATCCGAGACCCACCCCTGAGGATTCTAGAGGTGTCGACTCCCCAGCGCCGCAACTCACCCACACAAGCCTCTCCGAGGCTGTTGTCGGGCAAAGCCGTTACTAGACAAACGTCGATCCCAAACTGGGCCAGGGCTAGTGCCACGTTAGCCTCGCCCCCGCCAAAGGTTGCCTCCAGCAGGGGTGACTGGAGTAGACGCTCCTTTCCAGGCGGCTTGAGACGGAGCATGATTTCGCCGAAGGTTATGACTCTTGGGGGCATCTACTCTGTGGCTTCCCGTGTTTCCTTGACCAAACGCACCGCCTCGGCCGCTGCCTGGGTGACCCGATCGAACTGTCCCGATGCCAACCAGTCCTTGCGGACCAGCCAGGAGCCTCCACATGCGAGCACCTTGGGAAATCCAAGGTATTCTGGAAGTTGAGTCAGGCCGATGCCGCCGGTGGGGATATACGAAACATCGCCATAGGGCGCGGCAATTGCTTTGAGGTAAGTCACGCCTCCAATGGGTTCAGCCGGGAAGAACTTGACAACTTTTAGCCCCCTGTTCCGGGCAGCATCGATCTCTGTCGGGGTGCAGACGCCCGGGAAGACGTCGATTTCCCTATCCCTGCAGAAGTCGACGATCCGCATGTTGAGACCCGGAGAGACGATGAACTGGGCTCCGGAGTCGTGTGCCTTGCGGGCTTGATCCTCGCTGAGAACAGTACCGGCCCCGAGGAGGATCTCGGGCCGCTCCCGGCTCAAGCGCTGGATGGCTTCGGCGGCAGCATCCGTGCGGAACGTGATCTCAGCACAGGGCAGTCCGCCCTTGATCAGGGCCTCTCCCAGATCCGAGGCAGATTCCGTCTGGTCGATCACGATCACGGGAATGATGCCCAGTTGCTGAATACGGGCTACGATTTCGTTCGGCATCTCGAAGATCCGACCTGAAGATCCAACCTAGTTCGTAGCGAGCAACCTCATACCGCCGACATCAGAGAGGTCAACCCCAACGGGGTTACAGCCCAGGGTTTCTGAACCCTGGGTAAACAGCCATCCCTTTTGATCCAACCCTGTAGGGGTTGTGGTGGCCTCCTACTTCAACCAGTGCGCGATTACGCCGTAGTCCTCACCTTCCGCAACCCCTACAGGGTTGATCTCTTGAGTCATCCCGGGCTTGACCCAGGGTTCGGAAACCCTTATAGTTGGGAAGGTACTGAGATCGGGAAGATGGGAGCGGCAAGTAGCCGTAGCCGCCTTTCTTTCTTTTTTGCTACTTTTTTCTTTCTTTGTGGAAGGTGTGGATGGTGTGCAAAAGTGTGGAGTCGGGAGCTCGATAGTCGACTCCCAGGACGCTCGGGTCCGTCACGAATGCCAACCCTTATCGGGAGGACGATTAAGCCCAGACTTTCGGACGGACCCTGGGCCGGATTTGGACGAATACTCAGATGCTGTCCGCTCAGGAGGACTTCTATAAGGAATTCGCCGCCCCCGGTTTGCGTCCGACGAAACACCAGAGAAGGGGAGAGGAGCCATGAAGCCGATTGAGGAGCAGACCATTGGAGTGTGGGTGGGCCTGGACTGGGCCGACCAAGAGCATGCCTACGCGCTGCGGATGTCGGGCTCGAGCGAAATCGAGACCGGCGACGTCAAACAAACACCGGAGGCCCTGCAGAGCTGGATCAACGGGCTGAGAGAAAGGAGCGGAGGCGGCTGGGTCGCGATCGCCGTCGAACAGAGCCGGGGAGCGCTGCTGTATGCGCTGATGGATTACGATTTTGTGTTGATCTACCCGATCAACCCGAAGTCCTTGAGCCGCTACCGTGGAGCCTTCTATCCCAGTGGAGGCAAAGACGACCCGAGGGATGCGGATCTGGTGCTGGACTACCTGCTCAAGCATCGGGAACGGATTCGATTGTGGGAACCCGAATCGCCGGAGGTGCGCTCCCTGCGCCTGTTGTCCGAGCAACGGCGCAAGCTGGTCGATCTGCGCGCAGACTTGACCAATCAGTGGACCGCCAACTTGAAGAACTACTTTCCTCAGGCCCTGAAATGGGTCGGCCCGCTCAACGGGAAGACGGCCTGTGATTTCCTGAACCGTTGGCCCAGCCTTGAGGTCTTGCAGCGGGTCAAGCCGACCACGATTCGCCGCTTTCTCAAGAGCCATCGGGTGGGGGGCAGCGAAAAGTTGCACTCCAAGCTGGAGGAGATCAAGCAGGCCCGGGCGCTGACCCACGATGCGGCCATTGTGACGGCGGCTAGCCTGATGACTCAGAGCTTGGCGGGACAGATCCTGCACTTGAATGAGTCCATCCAGCGGTTTGATGCCAAAATCGAGGAACTCTTCAACCACCACCCCGACCATTTCATTTTCAGCAGTCTGCCCGGCTCTGGAAAGGCTCTGGGACCGCGGCTCTTAACTCTCTTTGGGGAGGATCGGGATCGTTTCCAATGCGCCGCGGAGGTACAGACCGTCTCCGGCATCGCCCCCCTGCTGCGAAGCAGTGGCAAGACCCGCATCGTGTCTTACCGTTGGGCCTGTCCCAAGTTCGTCCGCCAGGGCGTTCACGAATTCGCCGCTCACTCCCGGCACTGGTGCCCCTGGGCGCAAGCGTTCTACCAGATGCAGCTCAGCCAAGGGAAAGATCATCACGTCGCGGTGCGCTCTTTGGCCTTCAAGTGGCTGCGCATAATCTACCGCTGCTGGAAGAACCGGGTCCCCTACGACGACGCCATTTATGTGGCTTCTTTGAAGGCGAACAACGCCCCTTTGCTGGCCTTCTTGTAGAGAGCAATCAAGCTGTGGAAAAAAATGCACCCGGCTGAAAAAAAACTTGAAAAAACACTTGACTTGAAACCTCAGATGTCTGGGCTATAAGACGCAACCCCCTTGGGGTTGAATTCTCTTGATACTCGCAGCCCCAGGCGTCAGCACGACCTCTACCAGTGTTCTCTCAAGGTCCCGAGACTTTCTCTTGTATTCCACAACTTTATCAGTTTGTGAACTTCCTCTTGACCAAGGGCACTAGTATATCGTGCGCTTCGGCAAAAGGTCGGGTTCAGTCTCGGATTCTGCCTGGAAGTGGGGAGATGGACGGAATCCTGGAAATCAGTGGAGGCCCGACGGCGCTGCCTGCGCCGCCGGGCCCCAGAGGGAGAGACCCCCTGCGGGATCACGGAACAGAATTACTGGACCTTGACTTCAATCAGTTTAGGTTTGGCTTCCTGCTTCACCGAAGGGTGATGGTCAACAAACCCTTGTCCAGGCCGGCCGAGATCTTCTCGCTGTCTACCTTCGCCGGCAGACGAAAGCTGCCGTAGAACTCTCCGTAGTGCCTGCGGACCTGATGGTAGGTGTGACCCTCTTTTTCCTCGAACTTGCGCTCACCCTTTATCAGCAGGTGGCCGTCGTTGACCGAGATCTCGATGTCCTTCTTGTCGAACCCGGGAAGCTCGGCCTTGAAAACCAGCTCGTCTTCGGTCTGATAGATGTCGACTACGGGCGCCCAACGGCTTACCGGGGCTTCCGCGTCCGAATCTCCAAAGACTCGAAGCAGCGGCTCGTCAAAGAATCGGTCCATGGATCTGAACGCTCTCTCAATTCCTCCAAAGGGATGTACTCTTACGATATTCATGGTTTTGGTTGCCTCCTAGCCTACGGTTCTTGGATTTTTTCAACTCTTGTTTCATTGTGCGCACGGAGTTTAGATAAGACTGGTCCCGGGTGCTGTCAAGTTCGGGTTGAGGTGCCAACGACGTTTGGCCCACGCCTATTTGAAGTGCCCACGAGACGGAAGACAGCACCCTCGAAGACGGAACAGCATCCAACCCGTGAAGAAGCAGGTTCTTACTCAGCTCCCGACCAGAGCCAATAGGCCGTGGCGATCACGCTGCCACATCGTCCCGCGGTGTCACTTCTACCTCGAGGCGGTCCTCGAGTGCGTCCTTTGCTATCTCCAGCTCGTAGCGAGACTGCAGATTCATCCAGAACTGGGGTGTCATCCCAAAGTAACGGCCTAGTCGCAGTGCCGTGTCCGCCGTAATTGCCCGCTTTTCGTGATAGATCTCATTGATCCGCCGCGGGGGTACCGAGATATCCTTGGCTAGCCGATACTGGCTAAGTCCCAACGGCTTCATGAACTCCTCGCGCAGAATCTCTCCTGGGTGGATGGGATTCAAGTCAGGGTCTCTCTGATCTCTTTCATTCATTTGTCTTTTCCTTCTTTTTTCAGGGGAGGGACCCGGGAGAAAACTAGCGAACTGGGTGAGCTCCTGTGCACCTGGCCCCCTTTCTAAAGACACACGGGAGGATCTAGCTAGTCGTGGTAATCCACTATTTCAACGTCATAAGCATCTCCGTCGTCCCAGCGGAAGCAGACCCTCCACTGTTTGTTTATCCTAATGCTGTGCCGACCCTTCCTGTCTCCTGAAAGTGCTTCCAATCGGTTGGAGGGAGGGTTTCTCAAGTCTCTGAGGGATCGCGCCGCTTCCAGGACTTCCAGTTTCCGCTCAGCCGCCCTCTTCAGAGTTGAGGGAAACTTCCGTTGCAACCGACGATTGAAGAGCTTTTCAGTATCCTTGCAACGGAACCCCTTGATCACGTTTATATATTAACGCATGGCGTTCATGCCATCTAGCGTTATTATGAAAAGGCGCGGAAAGAGTCAAGAAAAGGGAGGGCCGGATAGGCCACGAGACAATCCTTGTCGTTCAATCGAGATGAGGTTCAGCTGAGGGTCAGTTGCTCTCGCTCGATCCCGAGTGATAGCATCCTTCAGGGTGCGGCGCATCTATCTCGACAACAACGCAACGACTCGGGTGGATTCTCAGGTTCTTGAGGCTGTCCTGCCTCATTACCTCGAAAGTTTCGGCAATGCTTCGTCCATTCACGAGTATGGTCAGAAGGCTCGGGCTTCTATAGAAGAAGCGCGTCGGCAAGTCGCTGGCTTGATCGGGGCCGAGCCCAAGGAAGTCGTTTTCACCAGCGGCGGGACTGAGTCTGATAACACGGCCATACGAGGCGTCTGCAGCTTTCATCGCTCCCGCGGCAACCACATCGTCACCACCACTGTAGAGCATCCGGCAATCCTGCGGAGCTGTGAGCAGTTGGAGAGTGAAGGGTTTCGTGTCAGCTATGTCCCGGTGGACCGAGAGGGTCTGGTTCAAATGGAGCAGCTTCGGGCGGCGGTCGGGGACGAGACCATCCTGATCTCGGTGATGCACGCCAACAACGAGGTCGGAACGATCCAGCCGGTCGAGGAGATCAGTACGATTGCCCGTGAAAAGGGCATCATCTTTCACACCGATGCGGTTCAGTCCGTGGGCAAGATTCCGCTGGAGGTCGATCGACTGGGGGTAGATCTGCTTTCTCTTTCGGGGCACAAACTCCACGCTCCCAAGGGAGTGGGTGCGCTCTACGTCCGGCAGAGCGTTGCCATGGACGCCCTTCTCCACGGCGGTGCCCAGGAGCGAAGCCGACGTGGCGGGACCGAGAATGTGCCCGGTGCGGTCGGCCTGGGCAAGGCCTGCGAGTTGGCCCGGGAGGGCTTGGAGGACTTCGACCTGAGAGTGCGGAAGCTACGAGACAAGCTCGAGGCCGGAATCGTGGAAACCGTGCCGGATACCCTGGTCAACGGTTCGCTCAGCCACCGAATGCCTCACGTTTCAAACATCAGCTTTCAGGGTATCGAAGGTGAAGCCCTGTTGATCTCCCTCGATCTCCAGGGAATTGCAGTTTCGACGGGGGCTGCCTGTGCCTCAGGCTCCTTGGAACCGTCACACGTGCTGAGGGCAATGAAGATCAGTTCCGGTCGCGTCAACAGCGCGATCCGATTCAGCCTGAGTCGTATGACCTCAGAGGAAGATATCGACTATGCCCTCGAGGTCGTTCCACAGACAGTCGAGCGGATGCGGGAACTCTCTCCCCTTTACCGGGAAGGTTAGGGGTGTATAGCGAAACCGCGCAGCGGCTTATCGTAGAGCTCCCCAATCGGGGGAAACTCCAAGATGCCACCCACACGGCCCAGGCGGAGAATCCTGTTTGTGGAGACATTACCCATCTCTATCTCAAAGTAGAGGATGACGTCGTGGTCGCCTGCCGCTTTCAAACCTATGGCTGTCCAGCCGCGATCGCCGCATCAGCCGCCTTGACTCTGCTTTGCGAAGGGAAGTCATTGGCAGTCTGCCGCCAAATCACATCGGAAACGATCCTGGACTTCCTGGAGGGTCTTCCCCGACACAAACTCCACGGAGCCAACCTGGCCGCCGAAGTCCTGGAGAAGGCGCTGAGAGCTTGAGCTGACGAAGCGAGGCAGCTTCAACGAAGTCAGATGATCTCGAGTTCGACCTTCGCTGCTTCCGCCAGATTCAAGAGACGGGCCGCTGACTTTCCCTGGGCAGCTATCTCGTAGTATCCGCTACTTCCCAACAAAGAGAAGACCTCATCTACCTCGGCCTCGGCGTAATAGCGGTAGTGGGCCGTAATCTCCTGGCCTCCGGCAAAGAAACTGCGAGGTCGCGTCTCGCCGGCAAACAGTCTCCGGATATCGTCGGGAGAGATGTTGGTGATGGCATTCCCGAAGCGGTCGATCCTGAGGATTGCTCCCTCCAGCCTGGTTTTTCCAACCTTGCGAGGCGACGGGATTTCGATCCGCTGATAATCCTGTACCTCGGGACCGAATTCGCTGACATCAGTTCCGCATGCCAGCCGGGCGGCTACTGGACCGAAGATATCTCGGCCATGAAACGTCGGGGAGACCGGCTTCCGGAAATACGCCTCCGACTCGATCGAAACTACCTTCCGCACCTTTTCTCGCTGGTAGATCAACGAGAAGATCCCGTTGTCGGGTCCGACCAGACGGTAGCGGTCGGTACACACGATGATGCCCCTCCGCGTTGAACCCACGCCTGGATCTACCACCGCAAGGTGTACCGTGTCGGCCGGATAACAAGCGTAGGCGCCAAGCAGCGTAAAAGCGCCCTCCAGGATTGCGTGAGGGGTGAGCTCGTGGCTGATATCGACGATTCGAGCCCGGGGGCAAACGCTCAGAATCGCCCCGTGGACAGCCCCAACGTAGTATTCGCGGCGGCCAAAATCGCTGGTGAAAGTAATAATCGGATCTGCGCTCATGCAAGGCACCAGGAGCAGAGGAATCAGGTAGTCCGACGAGGGTCAGCCGGTCCGCCGGTGACAGAGACGCTCTTTCGCCGCCGCAACCTGCCCAGACCCTTCTTCAGCCGTGAGAGGCCATCCTCGACGCTGGACCGCTCGCCCGCAAACGAGATTCGCAGATAGCCTTCTCCCTCGGAGCCGAAAGCAGACCCCGGAATCGTCGCCACGCCGTCTTCGAGAAGCTCAAGGCTCACATCGAGGCTCTGGCGGTCGAGAGACTTCACCGAAAGCATCAAATAGAAAGCGCCTTCAGGCCGGACGTAGGGCTGCTCCAGATGTTGGTCCAGCCAGTCGGTTACGAATCCAAAGTTGGCTGAATGTCGCTTTCTTTGGTCCTCTACTTCTCGTCTTCCCTCGGGAGTAAACAGCTTCATAGTGGCTCTCTGAGAAAGCGTAGAGGCGCAAATCGAGGTGCACTGGTGCATCACCGTTACCCGGTCCACCAATTCAGCTGGACCAAGGACCCAACCCACACGCCAACCCGTCATGCTGGCCATCTTGGACACGCCGGAGAGGACGACAGCATCGTCGCTGGCCTCCGTCAGGGAAGGTGGCGGCTTCTTCGCGTAGTAGATCTCCCGGTAGATCTCGTCACTGACCAGAACCAGGTTTCTCTCCCGTGCGATCCGGCTCACTTCCTCAAGCTGTTGCAGTGTTAAACAACGGCCGGTCGGATTCGAGGGTGTGCTCAAGATAATGACTCGGGTGCGTGGCGTAATGCACTCCTCCAGCGCCGCAGGCGAGAAGGCAAAGTCATCGCTCCCCTTCAAGGAGTAGGAGATCGGGACTCCGCCCGCCAGCCGAGTCACGGTGGGGTAGGAGACGTATCCGGGGTTTGGCACCAGGACCTCGTCTCCGGGTCCGACCAGGGTGAATAGGACGTCGAAAAGCGCTTCCTGGCTTCCGCTCGTGACGCAGACCTTCTGGGTTTCTCGCCCCCCATGATAGTCCCGAATCTGGCGACAGAGTGCAGGAAGTCCCGCATTGGGTGTGTAGCCGAGTTGGCCTTCTGCGAGGATCCGGTGAACCTCGTCGACGACAACTGCGGGAAACGGAAAGCCAGGCTCGCCCAACCCCAGATTCACGCAACCCTGGGCCCTGGACATGATCTGACGGATCATCGAGATCTCGATGCCGTCCATCCGCGGAGAGAACTTCAACGGAGGAGATCTTCCAGCTGGATCGACTGCTCCGTCTTCGAGTCCCGATACTTGACGATGATAGGAGTGTAGACGGAGAGATCGAGCTTCTTGCCGTAGCCGGCCTGGATGGGGCGGCTGCCCGACACCACCACCGCTCCTTCGGGAATCTCCAGGGGACCCTCGGAGCTTCCCCGATAAACGGTTTCTCGAACCAGATCATAAACTGGGGTGGATCGCGTCAGAACAACGCCCGCCGCCAGCACCGCGGCAGAACGGACGATGGTTCCTTCGTAGACGCCGCAGTTTCCTCCCACCAGAACATCGTCCTCGACGATCACCGGCAGCGCCCCAACCGGCTCCAGAACACCCCCAATCTGGGAGGCAGCACTCAGATGAACCCGTTTGCCGATCTGAGCGCAGGATCCCACAAGGGCGTGTGAATCCACCATCGTGTCTTGATCCACATAGGCACCCGTATTGATGTACATGGGTGGCATGCAGGTGACCCCACTTCCTACGAACGATCCTCTCCGTATGGAGGAACCCCCAGGGACGACTCGAACCCCCGAGTTCAGATTCAGATCTTTGAGCGGGTAGGTGTCCTTGTCGAAGTAGCGGAACCTCTCATCAATTGACTGGTCGCTGAGAACTCCCATTCGGAAGCCTACCAGGATGCCCTTCTTCACCCAGCTGTTTACTTGCCATCGACCCTCGACCCGAACGGCAGCCCGCACCCTACCCGAATCCAGATCGTCCAGAAAGGATTCCAGAACCTTGCGATCCTCGGCAGTGAACTCGGTCTTCTCGAAGAGGTCTTCTATTGGCTCAGGCATGAGTCCCGACGAGGTCCAGTCGTTCCAATTCTCGATTCATCTTCTCTTTGTTGCTGTCCGCCATCGAACATAGGGGCAGCCGGTAGATCTCTTCCATCCTGCCCATTTTGGAAAGGGCATACTTGACCGGTATCGGATTCGATTCGATGAAGTTCAGATTCATCAGGTTCAGATAGCGGAAGTGCAGAGCGCGAGCTTCCCCGAGTCTGCCCTGGGAGACAAGCGAAATCATTTGTGTCATCTCTGCTGGGATCAGATTGCTGGCGACTGAGATCACCCCTTCCCCTCCGAGGCTGGCCACGGCGAAAGCAATGCTATCGTCCCCCGAAAGCACCAGGAAGTTCGAGGGCCGGCCCGCCAGCACCTCCATGATCTGGTCCAGGCTGCCGCTCGCCTCCTTGACCCCGAGGATGCCGTCTTCTTGTGCCAGTCGATGCTGGGTTTCGGTAGCGATGTTGGTCCCGGTTCGTCCCGGAACGTTGTAGAACACCACGGGGATCGAGAGCGCCTGAGCGATCGCTCGAAAGTGCTGGAAGATCCCTTCCTGGGTTGGCTTGTTGTAATAAGGGGTGACGGAGAGAATCGCGTCTGCTCCCGCGTCCTGAGCCGCTCGAGCCAGATGGATCGCGTGTTCGGTACTGTTCGTTCCCGCTCCAGCCACAACCGGAACGGCCTTGGAGGCAGTTTCGACGCAGGTACGGATTACCTTGAGATACTCCTCTTCCGACAGCGTGACACTCTCTCCAGTCGTGCCGCAGGGAACCAGAAAGTCGATTCCTGATCCGATCTGCCACTCAACCAGTCGCTGATACGCTTCGAAGTCGACTTTGTTGTCCGTCGTAAACGGAGTCACCAACGCCGTTCCACAGCCTTTGATCTCAGTCATGGTCCTCTCCAAAGATAACGTCGTCGAATTGATGGAAGCCCTTCTTTCCCTGGATCCATTGTCCTGCCAGGATGGCTCCGCGGGCGAATCCATCCCGACTTCGAGCCCTATGCTCAAGGGTTATCGTATCCACGGGCGAATCAAACCCCGCCGTATGCACCCCGGGATTGGATCCAGCTCGAATGCTCGCTACCGGAAGACGCCTCCCATACGATTCCTCCAGGATGTTCTGCATGGTGACCGCAGTCCCGGAGGGGGCATCCACTTTTTGAGAGTGGTGGCTCTCGACCAGGAACGGCTCGAACTCCTTGAACCGAGAGAGGATCTTTCCTGCCTCCCGAGTCAGCCGAAACAAGACCTGCACGCCGAGGCTGAAATTGCCGGAGTAGATACAGGAGCCCTGGCCATCCTCGACCAGGGTCCTGACCTGGGGAATCTCGTCGTACCATCCGGTAGTGCCGATTACTATGGGAAGTCCCGAGCGGACTGCGTTTCCAACATTTGTCGGTACCGCTTCCGCCACCGAGAAGTCGATCAGAACATCAGTCTGCTCCATCCAGGAGCCGGAAAACCCATCTGTCATCGGGTTCTCACCGATGTCCATGGCCTCGCTGATCTGGTGGTTCTGCTCCAGGGCAATTCGCTCGACTGTTTTGCCCATCTTCCCATAGCCAAGGAGTGCGATTCTCATGATTGCACCAGGTCGGAATCAAACATCAAGGGTCCAGCTGACCGACAGGTTCGAACAGCTTCGGATCAGGTTCTACGAAAAACTCGTTGTGCAGGCGCCGGACAGCTTCCTCCATTTTGTCTTCCTGAACCAGGAAAGTCACGCTGATTTGAGATGCTCCCTGGGAGATCATCTCTATGTTGATGTCATCTAGCGAACGGAAGATTCTTGAGGCGATCCCCGGTCTATACCTCAAGTTGTCTCCAACGACGCAGATGATGCCCTTGTTCGGCTGAACCTCGACGTCTCCGACGTCGCCAAGTTCTTGCAGATCTTTAATGATGGCGTCCAGCTTGTCGGTTGAGTCGACCGTGAGCGAAACGCTCACTTCCGTCGTGGCCACGGCGTCCACGACTTTCTCGTGTCTATCGAAGACTTCGAAGATCCGTCTGAGGAAGCCATGGGCCAGCAGCATTCGGTACGACTGTATGTTGACGATGGCGATGCCCTTCTTACACGCAATCGATTTGACGGTCGTCTCGGAGGGAATCGAATCGGTCGATATGAGCGTGCCGGGCTGATGGATTTGACGAGAGCTGCATACGTGGACCGGGATGTTCTCGGCGATGGCCGGCAGCAGAGTACTGGGGTGAAGTACCTTGGCTCCGAAGTAGGCCAGCTCTGCGGCTTCGGAAAAGGAAACGGCTTTCATTTTGAACGCTTCTGGAACAATGCGCGGATCGGCCGTCAGCACTCCCGGAACGTCTGTCCAGATCTGAATGTCTGTCGCTTTCAGCGCAGCTCCCAGGAGAGACGCCGTATAGTCTGATCCCCCCCGCCCGATGGTGGTAGTGACACCGTCAATTGTGGATCCGATGAATCCTTGGGCCACGACCGTCTTGCCTTCAGCCAGCACGGGTTCGAGCTGGCGACGTATGGATTCTTCCGTGATCTGGTGCAGGACCCTGGCCTGGGTGAACTGATCATCCGTACGAACGAAGTCTCTGGAGTCCACTAGCGCGTCCTGGCTTCCCGATTCACCCAGCGCGGCAGCGAAGACCAGGGTACTCATGCGCTCTCCCAAAGAGGCAACCCCGTCCAGGATTCGAGGGGGGCACTCTTCCGTTTCTATAGTCGCCTTGACAAGGTCCGAGAGCTCCCCGAAAAGAACCCCGAGTCCTACCCTTACCTGCTCCAGGCGAGGACCCGAAATCAGGTCTCCCGCGACGCCCAGGTGGTAGTCGTGGAGTTCCTGTCTGACTCGCTCGGCGCCCTCAGCTTTCCGTGAGGAAGCCAGTTGGGCGATCTCCAGAAGCCGGTTCGTCGACTTGCCCATCGCGGAGAGGACTACCACAGTCGGCTGCCTGCCCTGAAGCGATACCGCTTCAATACAACGCTGGATAGCGGCGGCGTCCTGTAGGGACGTCCCACCGAACTTCATTACAATCATGATGAACCGAAGCCGCCCTCGGCTGCGAGCCGGATCATTCGAGAAAGAAACTTTGGTTGTCTCTTACCGTGAAGATCGATAACACCGTGTTGGTTGTAGGACGGGCACTCCTGCCCGTCGCCGTCCTCGACGGGCAAGAGTGCCCATCCTACAGGTCACTGCTCGGTTAGATGTTGTTTCCCTTGACCGTCTTTTTGCAAATGACGTTCCACCCTAGCTGTTCCGGATCTGAAACCACTAGTTGAGTAGACCTTTCTGGCGCACGAGTTCGGCGTTGAGAATCGAGGCTCCGGCCGCCCCCCGAATCGTATTGTGTCCCAGGACAACGTACTTGATGTCCAGGACTGGGCAGGGGCGGGTGCGACCTACCAGGGAGCTCATGCCTCCATACTTCCAGACGTCCAGCCGAGGCTGTGGACGGTTCTCGTCTCGAAATACAACGACCGGATCCCGAGGAGCCGAAGGCAGATTGAGCTCCTGCGGAGGGCCTTTGAACTCTTCCCAGGTCGCGATGACATCCTCTACCGAGGCCTTGGTTTTGAGGCGTAGGGAAACGCACTCGAGATGACCTTCCTCAACAGATACCCGGTTGGCCTGGGCGCTCACCGTGAACTGCGCGAAACTGAATGAGTCATTCTCCAGAGCTCCCAGCATCTTCTGGGTTTCCGTCTCTATCTTGTCTTCCTCTCCCGAGATGAAAGGGAGTACATTCCCCAGGATGTCGAGCGAAGGAACGCCGGGATAGCCAGCCCCGGAGATTGCCTGAAAGGTGACCACCTGGACCAGCTCGAGTCCGAACCGCCGGTGCAGCGGGCCAAGGCTCAGGGCGAGTACGATAGAAGAACAGTTGGCGTTGGTGACGAGGGCGCCGCTCCAGTTGCGGTTCTTACGCTGCCAGGGAACGATGTCCAGGTGACTGGTATTCAGCTCCGGGACGAGCAGGGGAACATCGGGATCCATGCGGTGATTCTTTGCATTCGAGAAGACCCAGTGTCCTCTACTTGCAAACTCGGTCTCGACTTCGCCCGCGACCGAAGAATCCAAGCCGGAGAAAACTATGGGACAGTCCATGTCGGCTTCACACGTCTTTACCTCGAGCGCGGAGGCCGCCTCAGGTAAGGAACCTGCCTGCTTCCAGGAAACGATATCCCCGTAGCGGTGACCCGCCGACCGCTCGGACGCCGCAAGTTCCCGAAGCTCGAACCAGGGATGGTGGGCAAGCAGTGTTACGAATTTCTGGCCTACTGCTCCAGTAGCTCCCAAAACGCCTACCGGTATCTTGTTCACAATTCACCTCTTGGCTCGGTTCTTGCCCAGGAGCTCAACCCGTTCACGCGAAACTCCCGGCAACCAAAGGGGAAGGAAAGGCGATCTATGCCCCCCTTTTGGAACACGCGACTATAACATCGGGGGCGCCGTCTATGGAAGGCAGCCGGTTTCTATGCTGGCTGGGTTTGAGGATGTATCGGTGAGAGAAATTAGCGTTTTCGCCCTCGACCTTGGGGCCGAAGCAAAAAAATGTCCCAAGTGATATTCACAGCTTCCCGCGCACCCCCTCAAGCAACTTCCTCCGACCCGAATAGGATCAGTTCCTTTCACTCGTGGGGGTGAATCTCAATTACTCCAGAATCCGCTTGCCCTCCGAAGAGCGCTTACTTCTCCCAAAGCATGAGGTTCCTGACCGATCTGGCTCATCCCTTTGCGAAGCTCCCCGAATAAACGTCTTGCCTTGCCCAGAGAATTCGCCCGATCGACAACCGCTTGTCCCGAAGCAACCGAGTCACAGACCTAGTAGCCACACCCGAAGGCACCATCTACTCTGTCTGTTCCCCGTTAAGGAGCCGAGCACCCGCTCACGCGAGTACTTTGAACCCGCCCCGTGCTCGCCGTCCGCCGCTTCTTGGCCGAAGCCCCTCAGCAGCCTCTTGCAAACACCCGGTGTCACCCCGGGATGTCCACTGTGTTTACCCCTTGGGACGATTAAGATTGTATCCCGCTGGCGAGCTGGAACAAGGAGAAAAAGCAGAAAAATTCCGTGCATGAATTCTGTGCAAAGGCGAGCATTAGGGCGATCTATCGGTGGGACAATTCATTCGCGAGTTACAGTCACAGTTTTTCCACAATTCCTTCCACACTCGCCTGCAGAGCGCTCTTCCAACGATCTTTGGTTGCCGCTCCACAATTGTTTTTTTCATCGATTTGACCGATATGCGGGCCAGTTTTTGACGGTCCGGAGTAAGGGCCTGTAAGGAAATAACCGATGCACTTTGGCGCGAGCGCCGTGGGGGCAGATGGGAGGCGCCGCGCCGCAGGCGATGCCGTCTCACGACCGCCCCGGACTGTTTTGGCGGGGTACTCTTGTCCGAAACTTGAGGTTTGTCGCCCAGGCGGGTTCACATCAGAGGCTAGCGATCTGGTGTGATGAAGGTAGGTTGGGGTCTTTGGGAATCTTCGAGATCGGAGGGTCTTTGCGGAGCCAACGCAGTTTTTCCAATACCTGGATAACATCGTCCAGCATGAGAGGTTTCGTCAACACGGCGCTGAAGCCATAGTCCTCATACCTGGCCATCACGGGGTCACTGGAATAGCCACTGGACACAATGGCCTTGACGGTGGGATCCACCACCAGCAGTTCCTGAATTGCTTCCTTTCCTCCCATGCCTCCGGGAATCGTCAGATCCATGATGACTACGTCGAAACCGAGATCCTGTCCCAGCGCTTCCCGGTAGGTGGCAATTGCCTCTACTCCGTCCTTGGCGAAGGCCACGTCGTAGCCGAGCTCCTTCAACAGCTCCCCCAGGGCCTCCCTGATCATTTCCTCGTCATCCATCACCAGAATGCGGCCATTTCCGACCGGCCCCAGCTCTTCTGTATTGGGGAGCGGCCGCGCCTCTTCGATCTCGACAACCGGGTTTTCAGACGCGGGAACGTAGAACGTGAAGATGGTCCCGGCGTCTACTTCACTTTCCACCGAAATGTATCCCCCGTGACGGTGAATAATGGAATAGGTGCCGGCAAGTCCCAGCCCGTGTCCCTCTGGCTTGGTCGTGAAGTAGGGATCGAAGATACGCGGAAGGTTCTCGGGAGGGATCCCAATGCCTTCGTCTTCCACAGAGATTTTGACATAGCGTCCTGCGGCCAACTCTCCCACCCTGTTCTCACTGGTCATCTGAACGTTCCCTGCGAGAAGCGTGATGGTGCCTCCTCTGGGCATGGCTTGCTCTGCGTTGATGACGAGATTGTTGATGACCTGGTTGATCTGGCCCGGATCGATCTCGGCTATCCAGAGGTCGTCTTCGATCAGGCAGTTGCACTTGATTTTCGAGCCCCGCAATACAAAACGGGTGGACTCTTCCAAAAGCTGCCTGATCGAGGCCGATTTTGTGATCGGTGCTCCTCCCTTGGCAAATGTGAGGAGTTGGTGGGTTAGCGTGGTGGCCAATTGAGTGGCTTCCTCAATGCTGGTGAAGTACTGGGAGGGGTCATCGCCCCGTGCCGAATTGCGTCGGGCCAATTGGGTCTTCAGGACGATGCCGGTCAGAATGTTGTTGAAGTCGTGTGCGATGCCTCCAGCCAGGATGCCAAGCGATTCCAGTTTCTGCCCCTTCAGCAGCTCTTCTTCCATGCTGAGCTGGTCGGTAATATCTCTAAACACGAGTACGACTCCGAGAGTTGTTCCACGCTGATCACGGATCGGAGCTCCCGTCAGGGAGATGCGTCTCCTGATCCCGTCGTTGGAAACGATGGTCATCTCCTCGGCGTCAAGGGACAGAACCACTCCCTCTTTGAGGACCTGTGCCACCGGGTCATCGCAGGGCTGGAGCGTCTTGCCGTTGATCAAGCGGAAAACTCCTCGAAGCGGCTGACCGGCGGCCTTCACCTGTCCCCAGCCGGTGAGCTCCTCTGCTACCTGGTTCAAGAGCGAGATCTTTCCCGAAGTATCCGTGGTGATTACACCATCTCCGATACTACGCAGTGTGACCGTGAGACGCTCCTTCTCTTCGGCCAGCTCGTTGGTGCGCTCCTCAACCCTCGTTTCCAGTTCCTCCTTGGCTTTCTGGAGGGCTTTCTCAGCCACAATCTTCTTTTCCAAGAGCTGGTTGACTTCGTCGAGGTGTTGTTGAGTCCGGCTGATGCGCTCCCGATTCATCTTGTAGGCGTAATAGAGCAGCAAGATTATAGGCGAAGCGATGGCGAGCCCGTACAGCTCGAAGCGTCCAAAGTAGACAAAGACAAGGCCTCCCAGGCAGGCACCTGCCACGTGGGTTAGTGAAGCCCAGACGAAGTTGTGCTTCCACACGTCCAGCAAGGGTTGTCTGGTCACGGAAGAGATTGCCACGGCGACCAAGGAGGTATTGAGGACGAAGTAGGCCAGTCCGGCAGCTCCAACCTTTACCATCAAGAGGGGAACATCCAGAATATGGTTCGGGTCCAGGGGTGCGGTCTTGCCCTCGAAAAAATAGAAGCCGGAGCCAACAGCGAAAGCAACCAGAGCTAGTTGGCTGGTGTTGAAGAGCTGTTTGTAGGCGTGTTTGACCTTCGCCCTGAAGTTGGTAGTTACTCCTTCACAGAGACCAACGACCACGGCAATCTCGGGTCCATAGAGGAGGATTGCTGCGAAGATGAAGACGTCGCTGACGGTGACCGACAGGGACTCCTTCTTCCCTTTGACGAGAGGGATGACGACGGGAAAGTAACTCCCCCAGGCTGCAACGGCTGCCAGGAGGATCCAGTTTAGATCGGGATGGAGGAGGGCGTGGGTCAGGCAGACGGCGATGAGAGGTATACCCGTCAGCACCACTGCCACGATGTAGATCTTGGCTCTGAGAGGCAGGGGGTCAACAAAAAATTTCATGGTCCGCCGCGCTCAGTCCTGTGCCGTCTCGCGCCAGATCAGAGCCGGCGCAAGTTAGGGGCGGCCCTTACACCCGTGCATAAGTATCCAGGCGTAGTAGTGCGACCCCTATTTCTCCCTGCTATCTTTTTCGGTATGGCTGGGCTTGAACTTTAGCTCACTAGCGGTGGTGCCGATCGGCACAAGGTCCATTTCGTATCAGGGTTTCTTCGTTCTTCGGGTGCGCTCGACGTGCGACGTATTCTTGAAGTTTCAGCTTAGTCCCACCCCCAGGAAGCACTGGCCCCATTCGAGAACGAAACTTCCGTCAGTGCTGGCTACGACTCGAGAGCTGAGTGACGCTTGTAGCACGGGCACTCCTGCCCGTTGGTGTCCTCCACGGGCAAGAGTGCCCGTGCTACAGGTCACTGCTCTGTCAGATGCTGTCTCCTACACCTTCCCTCTGCCAAATGAAGTTTCAGCTTAGAACTCAACGCGCTTCAGGGGCAACTTCGTGTAGCCTTCTTTGCCTTCGACGATCTCAATGACCTGGGCAGAAGGCGGGTTTTTCAGGATCTGAGTCTTGCCCGTCCGAGGCCAGAACACCTCAAGCAGCTTTGCAGATTCTGCCTTTCCCAGCCCGACTGTCTGTCGAAAAGGGTTGGCTCCGAAGCTGCCGCCGCTATTGACGTGGCGGTAGATCGATCGCGTTACACCGTCCTCCTCGATCTGCACCCGGATCCGGGCCCCGATCGCGGATCGATTGGACTGCTGCCCCACCAACTGGACGCCCATCCAGTTGTTACCCATTCCCGGATTCTCATAGAGGGCGTCGCTGAAGGCGTCTCCAGGAAAGGCCCCCCCCATCTCTTCGAAGACATCCAGATCCCCGTCATTGTCCAGGTCAGCAAAGGCGATGCCGTGGCCCTTCTGCAGGTGAGCAAAGCCTCCTACTGCGGAGACATCGGCGAATTTCTTGCCGGCTTGGTTCAAGAACATGAGATTGGGAACGATACTAGCGTAGGAGGGATCGCCGGTCCCAAGATAGAAATCGAGGTAACCATCGTTGTCCAGATCTCCAAAGTTGGAACCCATAGGCTGCATCGGTCCGCCCAGACCACGCTCTTCGGCCACCTCACGAAAGCCCCCCTCACCGTCTCCTTCGTAGAGACAGGCTTTCTCGTAGCGGGGAGGAATTCCCAGACTGTAGGCTGCTTGATGCACGAGGTGTCCTTCGTAGCTGGACACGAACAGATCGAGGGCCCCATCGTTATTGTAGTCCCAGAACCAGACCGGGAAGCTGTTTTTCGGGTTGGCCACGCCCAATCGCGTGGTGACGTCTTCGAAGGTCCCGTCTCCCCGATTCCGGAAGAGACGGTTTGCGTCCAGATAATTGGAGACATACAGATCGGGGAAACGATCCCCGTCGTAGTCTCCCCAGGAGACCCCTTTGGTGAAAGCGTAGCCTTTCACCCCGGCCTCCGAGGCAACGTCTCGGAAGGTATGGTCGCCCTGATTCTGGAACAGCTGCCAGGGAGCCTGGAATTTGTTGTCGGACTCGTTCCCGATGAAAAGGTCCAGGTCGCCATCGTTATCGTAGTCGGCCCAGTCCGCTGTTTGAGTGGGATAGGAGACGTCGGCCAACCCTGCGTCGAAGGTCACATCCTCGAAAGTGCCGTCGCCCCGATTTCGCAAGAGCGAGTTCGGATCCTGGCCGTACTTACCCGCCCAGGCACCCCGCAGCACCAGGATGTCCGTGTTTCCGTCGTTGTCATAGTCGGCCTGCAAGAGGTTCAGTCCTCCCAGCAGACCTTCCAGACCTGCCTGCTGGGTGTTATCTGAGAAGGTGCCATCCGCGTTGTTGATGAACAGGTGCATAGGCCCTGAACTGTCCCAGGTGGAGGTAACGATATCCAGGTCGCCGTCGCCATCGAAGTCATCAATGATCGCCCCCCCAGCCAGGTTGAAAGTGTCCAGCTTCAGCTTCATGGCCACGTTGGGAAAGTGTGGAAAGGGTGCCTTGGACTCGAAAGTTGACGCCGGTATCCGATACTGCTCTGGGACCTGATCGGGATATTGCCCCAGCGTCATGTGGGCGATGTTCAAGAGCCAGAGGGCCGGGAGATTGGACCCGGTGAGAGCTTTCGGGGGGTTACCTTCCAGGATTTCCGTAAAGTATTGGGCTGCCTCGGTAGAACCCTCGCGTAGCCTGTGGATTCCTCCGCCACGGAGCGGGAGGATACAGCTCTCGGCGTTGTGCTGGAGAGCGCAGTTCTGGGTCTCGCCGAGACGCATGTATCCAACCCCAAGTTCGAAGATGGTCTCGTTGACCTTCTTTTTCTGAATATAGGGTCGGATCTTGGGCAGGAGCTGGTAGGCGGCCAGGAGGTGGTCTATCCCGGCTTGCTCCCTGCCCAGGCGCAGTTCGAGGATGCCGAGTTCGAGCAGGACTTTCCAGAGGCTGAGGTCGCCCCAGTATTCCGGAGTCGTCACTTCGGAGGAGCGTGCTTCCAGTTCCGACAGCTCCTTGCTCAGGCTGCGGACTAGACCCGCTCCCATATAGGGATGGTCTTCCGCACTCCGTATGGAGATTTCCTGGAGGACCTGGAGCATCCGTTGATGTCCGGGGCCGGCCTTGCGAGATCCAGTTCCGGAGGGCTTTTGAGCCGCGTCTTTGGGCTTGTGGTGGGTGTGGCTGGAATCGGAGTCCTGAGATGTGCTGTTTGGAAGGGAAGGCTGACGTTCGACCTCAGACCCGGCCAGAGGCAGCGCCAGTGCTGCGCTCAGCGCAAGCGATACTGGGAGGCGGGCTCTCGAGGTCACAAAGGCGAGTCGAGAAAATCTCCCATTCATCCCGTGCCCCATTCGAGAAAGAAACTTCTTCCCACTTCAGAAGATCCATCACCTACGCCGAAGGCGTTATTGCGCGTAGCCCAGGGTTGCAATGCGAAGCGAGCTACCCTGGGTTCAAGTCGCCTGCCTCTTCTACGCTGAAAGCGTTGTTGCCCATCCGTTTCCGGTCGGCAATAACCCGTTGGGGTATCGCATTTCGTGGAACAACAAATGAAGTTTCAGCTTAGCCATCTAGAACCTCGACGATTCCAGTATACCAATCCCAGGTCGCATTGGTTCCAGTGTACTAAGCCAGGATCTCCTTCACGACCCGAGCTGGGAACTCGTCGGTCAGCCTCTCGTTGCGGCCTTCGCGTTTGTAGACCAGTTCCCGATGGTTCATGCCCAGTTGGTGAAGGATGGTGGCATGGAAGTCGTGGACGCTGACCCGGTTTTCGACTGCCTTGTACCCGATATCGTCGGTGGAGCCAAAGACAGTGCCGCCCTTCACTCCACCCCCAGCCAACCAAACCGTGAAGCCGGTTGGGCCGTGATCCCGTCCCGAATTGGACCCGATCCTGGACTGCGCCAGTGGGAGTCGACCGAACTCACCTCCCCAGACCAGCAAGGTCGAATCGAGCAGCCCCCGCTGCTTGAGGTCTTGGATGAGCGCTGCTACCGGCTGGTCAGTCTTTCCGCAGGCGTATTTGAGGTCCTCTACCAGATTACTGTGGTTGTCCCAGATCTGACCCTCGATGTAGAGCTGCACCACTCGCACGCCCCGTTCGATGAGTCGTCGGGCCATGAGGCAGCGACGCCCATAGGATGCCGTGTGCTCCTGGTTGAGGCCATACATCTCCTGCGTGGCTGGGCTTTCCTGCGAAAGATCCAGGGCGTCGCTGGCGGCGAGCTGCATGCGAGCTGCCAGCTCGTAGTTGGTGATGCGGGCACCCAGGTCGGGTTGAGCGGGGCGCTCACCTTGATGGTCGTGATCCATCCGGGAAAGCAGGGAGCGTGCCAGGTCCAGTACCGGAGTCGGGAATTCCTGCTTGGCGTTCAGGTTCAGCAGCGGCGAGCCTTCCGAGCGTACCCGAGTGCCCTGGTAGACCGGCGGTAGCCAACCCGATTGCCAATTCTGGATATGGTTGACGGGCAGTCCCTTGGGGTCGTCCAGAACGACGTAAGCGGGCAGGTTCTGGTTCTCGCTTCCCAGACCATAGACGACCCAAGATCCGAGTGTGGGGCGGCTCGAAAACTGCCTACCGCTCTGCATTCTGAAGATGCTGGGCTCATGGTTGAAGTGGGGCGTGAACATCGACCGAATCAGCGCGATGTCGTCGACGTGTTGGGCTAGATGGGGCATCGCGTCCGAGATTTCAACGCCCGAGTTTCCATACGGGGCGAACTTGAAGGGTGATGGCATAAAGCCACCTGCCTCGTTGATGAACTCGATGTCGTTGGCCAGGTCTCGGCCCGGGGGTTTTCCTGCGTATTTCTCGAGTGCAGGCTTGGGGTCGAACAGGTCCACCTGACTGGGACCGCCGTTCATGAAGAACTGAATGACGGAGGTGGCCTTCGGCCTTGAGTGAGGATCACGTGGCCGCAGGTCATGGACGCTTTCCGCGGAAGCCGCCATAGCGGGATTGCTCGAGAAGAGTTCGCCTCCCAGCAGGTAGGCGAGCGCGGCCCCATAGAGACCGTCCCCCACTCGTGAGAAGAACGTTCGTCGTGTTCCCGGTCCGTTTTCATGGGGAATGACACTGTCAAGCTTCATGTCCATGCTCGCTCAATCAATATAAAGGAATTCAGCCGAGTTCAAGACCGTATGAGAAAAGGTTGCTAGTGCCAGCCACCGGCTCTGCGCGTGTCTGGGTTCGGCGGGCATTTCCTTCTCCAGATGCTTCCTCCACTCCATCGTGAGGTTTCGAAGGGTCGCTTCGGCACGTCCCGATTCCTGCGCCGAAGGAAGGCGGCTCAGAGCCGCCAGATACACCCTTTCCACTTGTTTGGCGATATCCTCTCCGACAGCATCGATAACGCGTCCCGCCATGTAACGGGAACTCTTACGGATCATTTCGCTGTTCATCATCTGCAGTGCCTGGGAAGAGACCGTGGAATGGGTTCGGCGGAGGCAATTAGGCCGAAGCTGAGGAGCGTCGAAGGTGTCGAGCATCGTCACCGGCGTGGAGCGACGCTGCGTCACGTAAATGCTTCGACGATAGCCTTTGCCGGTCCCCTTCGCCACGACCTCACCATCCGATTTCACCTCCACCTGGTCGGGTGGCCCAAAGGCTCTCGAATCCAGCAGCCCGGAGGCCTTCAGGACGGAATCTCGGATGGCATCCCCATCGAGACGGCGCATCGGGAATCGGGAAAGCAGGATGTTGTCGGGATCTGCCCTCTTTGCTTCGGGTCCCACATAAGAGCGCTGACGATAGGCACGAGACGTCAGGATCAGACGGTGCAGCGCCTTGAGGCTCCACTGGCGCCGAACCAGCTCGGTGGCGAGCCAATCCAGGAGCTCAGGGTGGGATGGAGGTGTCCCCGCCCGACCAAAATTCCCCTCGCTTCTTACCAGCCCCACCCTGAAGTAGCGCTGCCAGATCCTGTTCACCACTACCCTTGCTGTGAGGGGATGGTTGGGTTGGATGAGCCATTTCGCCAGCGCAAGGCGCCGGCCGCTGGTGTTGGTTGTCCAGGGCGGCTTCTCAACTCTGTAGTCCCGGAGTCCCGAGGTCAACACGGAAGGGACGCCAGGCTCGACCTGGCTTCCAGGACTGCTGGCGAGACCTCGGTGAAGGATGTGGACCGGACTCACTGGGTCACCCATGTCGAACAAGGCCCGAATCCTGGGAATGGGTGAAAGTTCTTTCTTGGTTGCGGCGATGGCTTCTTTGGTCTCGAGAGACGCTTGCTGAAATGACTCGAATCTTTTCTCGAGTTCGCCAGGACGTACTGTGAGACTAGATCCCAGCCTTTCCACAAGATAGTTCTGAGCGCTGGTGCGCTGCTCGCCAGGAGTATCGAAGGCAGTGCGAACATCTTTCCGGACCGCTTCGGGAATGTTGCCCCACTTTTCCTCCAGCAGCTGTTCCCGCAAGGGCGGGGCCTTGTCTTCGAGTTCCTGCTCCAGTCGTTTGATCTTCTCCAGGATGGGTGCGTTATGCTCTTCGACTTCCCGAGCCTCCTCTTCCAAGATGCCGCTCAGAAAACGGGTATTGGTTCCATCCCATTGAGCCTCTGGACCAACTTCTGTCTCACTAGGAGAGAGCCAGTCGAAAGGATCATAGGCCGAGCGCAGAATGGCGCTCAGCCGGTAGTAATCGCGCTGCGGGATGGGGTCGTATTTGTGGTCATGGCAGCGTGCGCAGGCTACGGTCAATCCCAGAACGGTCGAAGTCAGGATTTGAACCTGGTCCGCCACTACCTGCAGACGCTCGGGGACGAAAGCCTGGGAGGTGCTATAGGTGCCGTCCGGACCCATGCGCAAAAATCCCGTAGCCACCAGTTTTTCCCGCTCCTCGAGCGTGAGTGGGTTGCTCTTCCTGTAGTCAAAGAGTTCGTCCCCGGCGATCTGTTCGAGCAAGAACTGATCGTAGGGTTTGTCGGTATTGAGAGAGCGCACTACGTAGTCGCGATATCGCCAGGCATTGGGGCGAGGTGCATCTGCCGACACCTGGCCCTCCGAGTCCGCGTACCCCACTGCGTCCAACCAGTGGCGCCCCCAGTGCTCGCCGTATCCCGGCGAGTCCAGCAAACGGTCGACCAAGCGCTGATAAGCCCCAGGGGCGCTGTCCTCGCGGTAGGCTAGCACCTCCTCCGGGCTTGGAGGTAGTCCCGTCACATCGAAGTGGGCGCGTCGCATCAGGGCCAAGGGTTCGGCTTCCGATGAAAAGGAGAGGCCTTTCTCCTCCAATCCTCTCAGCAGAAACGCGTCTATCGGAGTGAGACCGTCGTCCCGCAGGCCAACCTCTGGGACCTGAGGGCGTCGAGGCGGTTGGAACGACCAGAAACGGCGGTCCTCCTCATTGACGAGCGGATCTTCCTGGGGATCAAATGGCTCCGGTTCCTCGTCTTCGAACGTGGCGCCCCCCATGATCCAGCCGCGCAGTTTCTCGAGTTCCCCTGAAGTCACTGGTCGCACTGAAACCCGTGCCTGGTCCTTCAGAGGTGGCATTTCCTCGGACAGGACGCGCTTGATGAGTAGGCTTTCGTCAGGTTTACCCGGGACAATGGCAGGTCCGGAATTCCCCCCCTTCAACAGCGAAGCACGAGATCGGAGGTCAAGCCCCCCCCTCTTGCTTTCGCCTGCCATGGCAGAGGAGGCATTTGACGTTCAAAATGGTGACCGCAATTTCGCGTCCGCTGACCTCCGCGTGTGTCCCGATCTTGGGACTCGACTCTAGCTTCTCTCCCTGCCGCAAGGCCCCGGTTTCGATCCAGCGTCGGATAAGATGGTTTTGGTCTGAGGTCAGATTGCCGTCCCCAGGCGGCATAGATCCGGAGCTGACCTTCTCCAACAACAGGCTTCGGAGCGGCTCCCCGGGGACCACTGCTGGACCGGATTTCCCACCCTTCAGGATACTATCGCGAGACCGTAGGTCCAGGTTGGCCTGCAGCTGGGCCTTACCGTGGCAAGCCAGGCAATTCGCCTCGAGAATGGGAGCAATTTCGGTCTCGAAGCGAGGATCTGTGTCGCTCTTTCCGAGCAAGATGGTCGGGTGGGAAGACACCAGAGCCGACACAACCAGGACTCGTGGAATCTGGGCAAGAAACATGATCAAGTAGCCTGAGTTCTTCGTTTCCTGATTCTACCTGAAGTTAACGAGAAATGGACTAGAGACCCGGGATTGGAGATACTGAAACACAAGGTGGCCAGGCGCGTACAATAGAAAAGGTGGCCTGGCCGTTTGTCGAGGCGAGTTTGGTCTTCCTGAAAACTGAGGTGAAGCCAATGAAGAAAGTAGCGTTGGGAGTGGCAGCGATTTCGCTGCTGGCGTTGACGCCCACCTGGGCAGGGAAATTCTGGGAGGAAGGCGATTTTCTCGAATGGACCGAGAAAGACGTGATCAAAATGCTCAACAAATCTCCCTGGGCACGCCAGGTCTCGATCAGTGTTCGGTCGGCCGGTGGCCCGACTGGAACCACGCTTGGAACCGGACGTAGGGGCGCCAGAGCTCGCGTCGGCGGTATCGGCGGCGGTGGTGGCGGCGGTGGTGGCGGTGGCCGTAGCGGTGGTGGTCGTAGCGGTGGTAGCGGCCCCGGTTTCCCTCCCTCCATGACGCTGACGATCCGTTGGTATAGCGCCCAACCGGTAAAGAAGGCGGTGGCCAGAGCCCGTTTTGGGGATGCGGCAAACTCAGCCCCCGAGGCTCTCAAACTATTGGAACCAGAGCTGACACATTACGTGATCGGCGTGTCTGGGCTTCCTGCGCGGATGGCACAAATGGACCAGGGGCGCCAGCGCTTTCTCTACGAGCAAATCAAGAAAGAAACCGTGCTGAAGATCAAGGGGCGTGACCCGATTCCAGCCCAGAATGTCGCCTTTGGAAGCGATCAGACGCAATTGCTGGATGCCAAGACCGGTCAGGCAGGCTTCGAGGTCTACGTCTTCTTCTCCAAGGAGAACGAGATCACGCTCAAGGAGAAGAACGTCGAGTTCGTAACCCGGTTGATGGAAAGAAAGATCTCCAAGAAGTTCAAGCTAAAGGATATGGTCTACCGCGGCGAGCTCGAGCTTTGAAGCGGGACTGAAACTTTGAAATCCCAAGGTACAAGATACAAGGTACAAACAAGCTCCAAATCACAAGCACCAAATTCCAAGCGATCGACTATCATCCCCCAACCCTGGCGATCCAACAGAGCCGCGAACGACTTGAATCTTCGGCAATATGAGGCCAAATTCCGGCCGTCGAGGACGACGAAGGCGGGAGCGAGCTGGACAACAGCAGAATCTCCCTTGTACTCGACCTGAAAGTTTCCGCCGGAATGATCCAGCATGGCCGCTGGAGGTACTTACCGGAAACAGCTCGCCATTTTTGCCACGCCAGCTAGGTGGGCAGACGCTCTGACCGAAGCTCCTCCCTGATTGATTTGTTGCCCCCGAAAGAGTCTTCCCCTTGACTTCAAATTTAGATTAGGCTAAATATTTATTTTGTCGATAGAAATCATCCAGGGGGAAGCCGAACGATGTGCCGTAGTAGTCAAGTGATTCCATGGATTCTTTCCTGTTTCTTGCTAGCCGGTCAGGTGCAACCGTTGTGGGCCGAAGCGCACGAAGACAAGGACAGGCTCAAGCGGCTTGAAGAGAGACTGGCTCGGCTAGAATCCAATCTAGAGCGATTGATCGATGTGCTCGTTACTCAATCCGAGGGCGAGCCCTCGCAAGAGGCCCGCACCCAGCTCCGCTCCCTTTCCGAGGATGTCCAGGCAGTAAGGGCAGAAGTTCCAACCGAGGCCGCGGAAGCCCCGAAGGAGGTCGCCGCGGTACTGGGGCCGCCTGCGGTGGACTCGGTGCCTGTTGACCCAGCCGACGAAATCATCAATGTGCCCTACTCGGGCTACATGGAGATGCATATCAACCACGACCAGATCAATCCCACCACCTTGGACTTCCACCGATTCGTTCTTCTGTTTGGACACGGCTTCGGTGAGCGGATCCGGTTCTGGTCGGAGTTGGAGCTGGAGCATGCCTTCGTCGAGGGGGGGGAAGCGAGTGGTGAGCTGGAGCTGGAGCAGGCCTATCTGGATTTTCTCATCAATCCCAAATTCAACTTTCGTGCAGGAATGGTATTGACGCCGATTGGGATCATCAACGAGCGGCACGAGCCTCCGGCCTTCCACGGAGTGGAGCGTCCCTTCGTGGACACGGTCATCATTCCCTCTACCTGGTTTGGGACCGGGGCCGGCTTTGTAGGGGATCTGGGCAACGGTCTGCATTACAAGACCTACGTCATGGGATCCCTCGATAGCTCCTTTTTCTCGGCCGAGGAAGGGTTCCGTGATGGCCGACAGAAGGGCTTTTTGGAAAACGGGCGAAACCTGGCCTGGACCGGCCGTCTCGAATACCGCCCCCGGCCTGGGCTCAACCTGGGTGCTAGCTTTTGGACGGGCGAAACCGGATTCAGTTTTAGGGACCTGGATGGTCGCCTGAAAATGTTCGAATTCGACGGCCGCTACCGGGTCGGTAGGTTCGAGGGTCGTGGGCAGTTCGTCACGACTCGTCTAGGCGATGCAGCGGAGATCAATCAGGCGATTCGTCGCCAGGTCGGCGTCAACCCTAACATCGCGCGCGAAATGCGGGGCTTCTATCTCGAAGGAGCGTCGAGCCTGGTTCCTTCGACTTTTCCCCACGATCTGGTTGCTTTCTACCGCTACGAGAGCTTCGATACCCAATATCGTATGCCTCAGGGGTTCTTCTCTCTGGAGCAGTTCGACCGTGCGGCTCATGTCCTGGGGCTCACCTACTTTCCTCATCCTGATATTGCGTTCAAGGTCGATTACAACGTGATGGGGAATGCCAGCGACTTGATCGAGGCCTTCAACCGTTGGAACTTTGGAATCGGCTGGTGGTTCTGATACTCAAGAGATAGAAGACAGAAGCAAGGAGTAATAGATGAGATTCAGACGAACTGCGCTGACAGCACTTCTTTTCTCGGTTGCCATGGCTGGTGGAGGTCCGTCCCAGGTGGCTGGGAAGTCGGCGGAAAAGAAGAAGATCAAGATCGTTGCAGAGCGCTTCTCCTTCACTCCCTCCACCATCCGAGTAGCACAGGGGACCCTGCTTGAGCTCGAACTCAGCAGTGACGATACTTTTCACGGCTTTCGACTGCCCAAAGCCAACATCAACGTTACTATTCCGGCCCGACGACGGGACAGCATCAAGGTCCTTTTTGACGCCAGAAAGCCCGGGAAGTACCCTTTTGAGTGTTCGCGGCCTTGTGGCGCCGGCCACACCATGATGCGAGGCGTGATCATTGTCGAGTAACGAGCCCCAAAGTGATCTGACATCGCTCTAAGGAGAGATTATGCGAGCGGCTTTGCGATCCATTTGCCTGCTTACAGCGGCTGTGCTGGTCTTGGGGATGAGCCCGCTGAAGCGTCAGCGAGCCCAGAAAGAACCAACAGTATCGGGCACCTTTTACGGCGAACCCATCCAGGGCATCCAGGGAAGCGAGTTCGAGAGGTTCCGGCTGGGCCTGGAGGATTTCCTGGAGGTGGAAGATGCCGAAGAAGGGCTGGGCCCGATCTTCAATGGCCGTTCTTGTGCCGAGTGCCATGCCACTCCACGGATCGGTGGCATCAGTACCATCAGCGAGTTCCGTGCCGGTACCCTCAACCCGGATGGCTCTTTTGAGGAGCCCGAAGGCGGCACCCTGATCCATCTCTTCTCGATTCCTCCTCACGAGACCCAGGCGGCCATTCCTCCAGGGGTCAACGTGGTGGCGAGGAGGAGACCTCTGCCGCTATTTGGGGATGGTCTGGTGGAGGCGGTTCCAGACGCAGTCCTGGTGGCCTTGGAGGATCCGGAAGATCTAGATGAAGATGGTATCAGCGGACGTGTCCATTGGGTAACTGACAAGGAGACCGGGCAGCTCCGAGCGGGCAAATTCGGCTGGAAGGCCCAGCAGTCTTCGCTCTTTACTTTTGGCGCCGAGGCCTACCGCAACGAGATGGGGATTACGAGTGAACTCTTTCCCAACGAAATGTGCCCCGGCGGAGACTGCGAAATCATCGAGATTGTGGACCCCGTTCCCGATCCCGAAGACGGGCCGGACCGGTCTACCGGTTTGAGAGGCATCGACAACTTTGCCAGCTTCCTGCGCCTTCTAGGTCCTCCTCCCCGGGGCGAGCAGAATGCCCAGACCCAGAGCGGTGAAGCGGTGTTCGCAGAAATGCGTTGCACCGCCTGTCACGTTCCCTCTCTGACCACTGGGTCGAGCCCCATCTCCGCCCTCAGCGGTAAGCGCTTTTTGCCTTACGGCGATTTTCTGCTTCACGACATAGGTACGGGCGACGGAATCCAGGACGGCGATGCTACCCCAAAGGAAATTCGAACCATGCCGTTGTGGGGTCTAGGTGCAAGGGCCCCTTTTCTCCATGACGGGAGGGCCGCCAACATCGAGCAGGCCATCGAGTTCCATTCCGCAGAGGCAGAGCGCAGTCGGCTGCTCTATGAGGATCTCACCGAAGAAGAGAGGCTGGACCTGTTGGCGTTTCTGCAGTCGCTCTAGAGGGAGGTTTCGTGGGGGACCCGGTGGAGGGCTGGGTGGTTGTTGAGGAGGAACTCGGGCTCGTAGCAGCTTCGGCGGTGTTTCTTCCTCTACTCGACTTGGTTTTGCAAAGGGGTCAGCGTCCCTAGACTGCGACAGGCAGGCATTCTTCCACCGGAGTTCCCCAGTTCTGGTTGACGACAAGATTGTGTCCGTCAACCCGGCCCCCGTCCAGGGACGCCATCGCCTGCAGAGCGTTGTCCCGAGAATCCATCGTCACGTAGGCGACACCCCGAGACCGCTGACCCGTCAGCCTGCAGGGCATGATAAGGACCGATTTGACAGTCCCGTAGGCCGAGAAGATTTCCGCTATTTCCTTTTCCGTCAGGGTAAAGGGCAAGTTGGCAACGTACAATCTCTGTTCCATGCTCTCCTCTCCATTCTTCCAGATCTGACTGCGCCGATCGGCAATGCTTTGAGAACATCCGAACACTGCCTTAAGCGAGCCAAAGGGTTTAGTTGGAAGTCGCAGCAGGAGGGTGGATGACTTCCCCCAGCGCGGCTCAGTCCTGAGGACTCACCATTCTGGAGATATCTGGGTACCGATGTCAGCAAGTTCGGTGCCAGACCTCGGATACCTCGCGTACTACCTGCTAAGCGATTGACAAAACAAGGGTACTTCTCCCGAGATCGTCAGGAGAGCAGACTCAGGGGGCGTCAAGGAATTGAAGAAAGCGTCAAACTCTGGGCGTTATCAGGCTTTACCGGGTCGGCTGACTCCTAGCTCCTCGTGACTGCCCAATGCAAGATGGTTAGCCCGAGCGATGTTTGCATCCGGGAGTGTCCCTGTGGTAACCGTTGCCAAGTTGAATCACGTATCGTGACAACCAGGCTCGGAACTCCGGTCTCTTGGGACTCGGTCTTCGAGGTCAACTTTCCAGTTCATCGACGCTCCTCCGTTGATTCCTTGACAGTATGACGATCGACTGCGACCTCGAGGTACTGCCCATCGGAGTGATTCAGGACCAGAAAATTGGATTCCCAAAGCCTCTGTTCCCGTGCCTGGCAGGTTCTGGAACTCCAGGCCATCACCAACACCGCAATCGACGCAGACTCTGCGAGGATTGAGTTGTTGTCCCTTGCCAGAACAAGAACAGGAGATAAGAAATGAGAGTCCCTCCAAAGGGTTTCGAGCTGCTGGGCTGCGTCCTTCGGTGCCTTGTCGGATGTTGTCGTCTTGTAGCTTTCGGGCTTGGGTTGCCCCTGTTCACGCTCTTGGTGTTCCATGGGGAGGTCAGGGCTACCACGTTGGATGTCTGTCCTTCGGGCTGCAGCTATAGCAGCATCCAAACGGCAATCGATGCCGCCGTGGCTGGGGACCTGATCACGGTTGCAGCGGGAACCTACACGGAGGACTTGACCGTTGCCAAGTCGATCGAAATCGAGGGCGTTGATTCGACAACTACCACCATCGTCGGTTCTATCACGGCGATCACGGTGGCTTATGGTGTGACCGTGGAAATCAGGCAGCTGAAGATTCAAGGGAGTCCGAATACGTTTACGCCCTTCGGAGCAGGAGTCTACAACCAGGGAGATCTTACGATCCGGAACGCTGTGGTTACGGGCGGATTCGCGTCACAGGCCGGAGGCGGAATCTACACCACAGGTGACCTGCTGCTTGATGGGGTCACCGTTTCCGATAATACGGCCGATCCCGCGAACCTCGTCGAGGGATGGGGTGGGGGACTCTACATCGCGAATTCACTCATAACTCCAGTGGTCCGGATCTACAACAGTATCTTCGATGGAAACGAGGCCCGCTTCGGCGGCGGTATCTACAACTCCACTGACGGTCACCTGTACATTGATGGATCAGAGATTACCGGCAATCGAGTCTACATGGGGAATGACCCTGGTGTTGGAGGTCAAGGCCGGGGTGGCGGGATCCGGACCTTCGGTAAAATGGTCATCACGGACAGTGAGATTCGCAGCAACTCTTCGGACCTACACGGCGGTGGTATCAGCATCAACTGCACCGACGAGGACGTCACCATCGCCAACAGTGTGATCAGTGACAATACGGCCAACGAGTCGATATCACTACAAGGATACGGTGGTGGTGTACATGTCAGTGCCACCAATGAAACTGTCATTATCGGCACCGAGATGACAGGCAACGATGGTCTGAGCGGTTCAGCTCTTGGAATCGAAATGTGGGGCACCGTCAGAATGATTCAATGCACCGTCAACGACAATCGGTGCGTCGCTATTCTCAATTATGGAGGAACCCTCAACATAAAGACCTCCACCATCAGCGGCAATGACGACGACGGTGTGGCCTATCCAGCCGGCAGCTTCGGCGCCAGTGATACGACGCTCGAGTATGTCACTATCACCGAGAATGGTGGACATGGCATTCTTGCCGGTCAAACGGTAACCGTAGGCAACAGTATTGTCGCCGGCAATACCGGCCCCCTCACCTATCCTTACCCAGGAGGTTCGGTATACAGCGACGTCGACTGCTGGGGCCCCATCAATACGCTGGGCCACAACCTGGTGGGCAACATCGCTAGCGGAGCTATTTGCAGCGGGTGGAGCTCCCCTCTCGGAGATATTAAAGGGGGTGGAGCCGCGCCCGTGGTTGACCCTTTGTTGGGTCCCCTACAGGATAATGGCGGGTTGAGAAGCACCCACGCTCTCTTGGCAGGAAGTCCGGCGATCGATGCTGGAAACGCATGTGGGCGGTTCGATCAGCGGGGCCTCGACCGACCCGCCGATGGCGGCACCGGCAGCAGCATCTGCGATATCGGATCGTACGAAGCCAACGCGTTGTGTGGGACACCACGAGTTGCCAGAGTCATCAGCCCGACAGACGCATCGACTGGAGTGGAACTGGAACCGCTACTGGAGTGGACGGCCGTGTCCGCCGTCGTCAGCTACGACATCTTGATCTCTGCGTCAACACCGGCGACTTTGGCGAATGCTCTTGAGACGGCTACCGGACTAACCCGTACCCATTACGTTCCAAACACTGCATTGGCCGCGGGGACAACCTATTACTGGCGAGTCCGAACCAACAATGATTGCGGCAACAGAATCAGGTCAGCGGAGTTCAGCTTCACGACCCAGTAGCACGGTGGTCGGTATTGTTTATCGGTCACTCCTCCCCGGAGCCGTCTAGCTCCTCCGAAAACCCGGTAGATCTCAATTTCTGCCGCACAGGCTCCTGGCCCGCATTTCTCATCGCTGGTCTACTGCGTCGCCGCAAACATCCGTCCTGGCTGCGTTCCGCTCTCTCGGCCTCGTCGACGTACTGCGCGAGTACGACTGCGGGGGCTCGCCACGAGTGGTCTCGGTCGCAAGCCTTGCCAGGACGGCCCTTGCGGCGCCTCGCTTCGACAAGCGATGAGAAATCCGGGCTAGCGGACCGGTCCCGAGATCTTCCCGATCTGGAGGGTCGCCGGATGCCAGAGCCGTGGGCCTCCCTCGCCTCCCAGGCAGTAGATGGTGTCTCCGACGATTGCCGAGCTGGGATAGGAGGTCCGTTCGAGGAGGGAATCGGCGCTGCCCAACTGTCCGGTTTTGGTGTCATAGACCAGAACGGTATCCTGGAAAAAGCTCTGCCAGGCCTTGTTCTTATCCTGGCTCGTATGTGCCTCGGTTCGAGTCCCTCCCAGGTGCCAGGTCACCGGGTAGGTGTAACCGGCGATGAGGACGATGTAGCGATCCCTCCAGGTCAATGCTCGCCGGTTGCTGCCGTCAGGCATGTCGCGCAGGCGGGACCATTTTTCGGTGGCGGGATCGTAGACCCAGCTGTCGACAGCATTGTAATAGTTGTATTTCCCCAGCGGGCCGCCTGGTTTCGCCAGGGGAGCATAGATGCCACCGAGACGCCAGATCTTCCCGTCCGCAGCCGCCACGCCTGAGTCGAACTGGGGTAGGCCGGGGCAATCAGCCAGTCGCCTCCAGCCGGACTCCAGGTCCTTCGTGTCCAGGACCAGTAAGGCCTTGCTCACCGGCGAGTCCTGACGACCGGCCTCCGAATGGAAATCCGCGGCATCCGCTCCCGCTGCCGGAAAGAAGTCCGCCGCGGCGAGGAGATAGATCTTACCTCCCAGAACCGCCGTGCTGCCGGCAGCACCGTAGACGGGCCAGGGCAGCCTGCAGGTCTCCAGTTTTGCCCAGGTCCAACTGCCGCTGCTGTTGCTGAGCCGGTAGGTATCGCGATAGGTATTGGGCTTGTCGTATCCCCGCCGAGACCACTGAGCCGTCTGGCGCCACCGGTTCGGGAAGCAGCTGGAACAGGCACACAATACCCAACGTGCCCAGGGCCACGTAAGCCACAGTCGCGAAGAGGCGTCGTTGTTTGTCAACCGTTCTCATGGTTCTTCTGTGTCCGGGAGCGGCGGTTGCGGCCTTAGTCCTCTCAATGTCAGGGCCGGTCGTCTCCCCCCGCCCAGTTTTCGGAGGTCAATGTCCCGAACCGCTCTCACCAACTATAGAATGTGCTGACGAGAATCGCCACTCCTACGGCAATCAGTAGACTAGATGGAAGGATACTGATACGTTTGCAGCAACCCCCTTGGAGTTGACTTCTCTTGGTACTCGCGGCCCGAGGAGGCAGCTCTGTGGGGAGGGTACTTCGGGGATCACACCGGTACCGGTTCTTTGCTGCGGTCGCGTTTCTGTCGCTTGCGTTGCTTTGGGTCTAATTCAATCTTGCGCATGCGGATGGCGACTGGCGTCACTTCTACCAACTCGTCGTCGTCGATGTACTCGAGGGCCTCTTCGAGTGAGTAGGTCTGGGTGCTCATCAGCCGAACCGAGAAGTCCTTGTTTGACGACCGCATGTTGGTCAGGTGTTTGGCTTTGGAAGCATTGACGTCGATGTCGCTCTCGTGGCAGTGCTCGCCCACGATTTGGCCGGGATAGATAGTTTCGCCAGGCTTGACCACGAACCTGCCGCGATCTTGCAGGTTGAACAGCGCGAATTCGGTGACCCTGCCCGGATCGGAAGCGACACAGACCCCCCGGTTGCGGTGCCGAATCTCGCCGCGGAACGGTTCGTACCCATTGAAGAGGTGAGTGAAGGTCGCCGTCCCCTTGGTGCCGTTGAGGAGTTGGTTGCGCAGCCCGATCAGGCCCCGGGACGGGCATTTGAATTCCAGATGGGCAGACTGTCCACGGGTGGCCATGCTTTCCAGAATGCCCCGTCTCTGACCCAACAGTTCGATGACACGCCCTGCGTACTCTTCTTGGCAGTCGATCACCACCTCTTCCACCGGTTCGCAGGTTTTGCCATCGATCGTCTTCATGATCACTTTGGGCTTGGAGACGGCCAGCTCATAGCCTTCTCGGCGCATGGTTTCAATCAGGATGCTCAGATGCAAGAGGCCGCGGCCGGACACTTTCCAGCAGTCGGCCAGTTCGGTGACTTCCACCGAAAGCGCCAGGTTGGAGCGTAGCTCTCGCTCCAGGCGTTGACCCAACTGGCGGCTGGTGACGTACTTGCCTTCTTTGCCAGCGAAGGGCGAAGTGTTGATCAGGAAATTCATGGTGATGGTCGGTTCTTCAATAGTGATTCGGTGCATCGGTTTCGGTTGGTCTGAATCGGTCAAGGTATCGCCTATCGCAATGTCTTCCAGCCCGGTCACCACGGCGATGTCGCCGGATTCCACCCGGTCTCGGACCGATTTTCCCAGACCGTCGAACACTTCCAACCTCCTGATTTTTCCCGCATGGCTGTCCGAAGCACCCTTGTCCAACCACACGGTCTGTCCGCTTTCCAGGTATCCGTTGTAGATCCGGCCGATGCCCATCCGGCCCACAAATTCGTTGTAAGCGATGTTGGCCACCTGCATCTGCAAGATGGCATCGTTGTCACCGCTAGGAGGGGGAATGGATTCGAGGATGGTATCGAACAGCGGTACCAGTGTTCCCCCATCCGCATTGGGCTCGAGGGACGCGTACCCGCCTCGGCCGGAGGCATACAGGACTGGGAAATCGAGCTGACTGTCGTCCGCGTCCAGGTCGATGAAGAGGTCCAGGATTTCATCCAGCACGGCCGTGGCGCGCTGATCGGTTCGGTCGATCTTGTTGATCACCACAATCGGAATCAGCCCGTGTTCCAGCGCCTTGCGCAACACAAATCGTGTCTGGGGCATGGGCCCTTCAAAGGCGTCCACCAGCAGTAGGACGCCATCGGCCATGCTGAGCACCCGTTCGACTTCGCCACCGAAATCCGCGTGCCCGGGTGTATCGATGATATTGATCTTGGTGTCGCGGTAGATCAGCGCGCAATTCTTGGCCAGAATCGTGATACCGCGTTCCCGCTCCAGGTCCTCGGAATCCATGATGCAGTCCTGGACGACCTGGTTGCTGCGGAACAGGCCGCTTTGCCGGAGCATGCCGTCCACGAGGGTCGTCTTGCCATGATCCACGTGTGCGATCAAGGCGATGTTGCGTATGGGTATGGTTGTGGGATTGGTCATGGTTGGGTTCGCCAAAGGGGGTCGTGCGTTTTTTGCCGCTCGCCGAAGCGGACGGCCCGTGAGCAGCGTGTCCCCGTCTCGCAGCAGAAGCTGATGTTCTCCGGCCTCGCGGGTCCTACGCGGTTTGAAATCGGAACTTGTTCGTATCTTGTCTTTTGTATCTTGGTGCTTGGCTCTACGGTGCTTTGTCCTGGTCCTACTTCTTATTCCTGAAAGATCGGACGAATCTCACCGCTACGTTAATCTCATCAGTAGTTAGTTTACCCTCAAACTTCGGCATCTGTGCCTTTCCCTTCGAAATTGACTCGGTCAGGTCCGCATCGCTTCGCTCATCCTGCCACTGCGCACTGGTCCAGTCGGGGGTTCCGGGTCCTTCACCGTATCCCTGTTCTCCGTGGCAGAACACGCACCCCAGCTTCTTGGAAAGGGGGGCGAAGTCGATCTCGGGCTTGACTGGGGATGGCACCAGTGCCGCCATCCGGATCTGGGTCTCCTCTTTGACTCCGTAGACTTCGATCAGATAGTTCCCAATCAGGTTCGCCTCCGTGTCCGTAATCCAACTGCGATGCCGATTGCTCATCCTGGTGACCAGCCTTCGCCATTCCTGGCGTGAGCGGCGCTACGCAAACACCCGTTCAATGTTGTGACATCGGGAACACTTGGTGTCCATGAGAGTCTCGATCTGGACCGTAAGGATCTGCTCAGTCTGATTGATATTCTGCCGCTCGCTCAGGAAGTAGACGATCTGGTCGATCTGTCCCGGGTCAATCCAGGTTGGATCCCTCTCCGCCATTCGATTCACGGTGCCCTTCCACTCGTCCGGCGTTTTGACCATGGTAAAGACTCGGGTCAGATCGTGACACCGGTTGCATTTGTTGATCAGCATCTGGCGGCCTACGTCCGCGTCCAGGTAGGTCAGGGAAGGGTCGAAGGTGCTGACGTACTTTGTGGAGGCACTCTTTACGAGGTAGTAGCCACCGGTGATGGCGACGAGCGATGTTGTCAGCGTCAGAACTCCGATCCCCAACAGGGGCACGATCGTATCGAAGAGATTGGGGTAGAACCGAACGATCAGAATCTTGATCACCAGGATGGGGAGGATCGATATGGCCAGGGTCATGTGAATGATCGTCTTGGTGTCCAAGGGGGCGTTTGCGCCGGCCACCTTCTTGATCATGAAGTAGAGAAACATCAGGTAGAGAGCGGCGAACAAGTAGCCGTTGATTCGGTGGATACGGCTCAGGAGGTCAGGGTTGAATCTGGGCTTTTCCCGCCCGACTACTTCGAGCATCAGCCCGACCTGGACGGCGGCTACGATGACGAAGACTACACCGAGTACTGAAGTTACAAAAGGACTCATGGACACACCTCCGATCGAATAGGGACACCAGGTCACAGGTGCCCAATTCCCAAAGAAATCCCAAGCACTGGATTCCAGATCAATTCCAACGGGGTCGACTCCCCATTTTTTGAGCGTAGCGACCCATTGGTTAAGCGTAGCACCAAGGTTGCGGAGATTGTAGGTGGTCCGGGCGGACCTTATCGGGACACGTCGAAAGACGAGTATCGAGTGAGGGTCTTGTCCATCCTCTCGTTGATAGTATTGGCACCTGGCCGATTGCCTACCCTACTCCAGACGGACGTGCTTCGAGTATTCTGTTTCACGGTATAGAGAATACTCTCCAAAATCGCGTGCTTTCTGAAGGGACAAGAATATTTCGCCTGCCAGGCGCGGTACATCCTCTTCATAAATGACATACCAGTCTTCGATTTTGTCATGCAGGTACGGAAGTATTTCTTCGGTATTCGCCAACTTCTGCAGCTCGAGGGCCCAGCCCTCTGCATAAAAGTCCGCGGACTGCGGCATTGGTCTCGTGTAGATCAGTCTCGCCGAGTCGTTCCGCCTTGCCCGGAAAAAGTATTCTCCGACCTGTTTGTGTGATTCCTTCGCACCTATCTCCGGAAGGATCAGGAAGAACGTCAGGGTCGACAGCAGCGGAACAAATAGTCCCAGGGCGACCAATGAATTGGATCCCATATTCCAGCTCCTCTGTGAGGTTGTTCCCGGAACCTTGTCCATGCCGATGAAACAGGCGGTGAGTAGGGCGAATGCCGGAAGGCCGGGCAATACGTAAGTTATCAAGATGTTGCCCGCGAGCGTGAAGAGTACAAAGGGAGCGAGAAACCACATCAATAGGTACGAGATCCACTCGTCCTTGATGACGGCAGGGAGCAGCCCGGACCTGACGACCCGGTACAGCCGAGCCAGGAATACAATGGACCAGGGTAGCGAGGCCGGAACAAGGAACAACCAGATCATGCCCCTCGGTTGGGGGTGAGCGGCTCCGTATAGGTCTCCCCCCCAGCCGGAGAACAGGAAGCGTTCTAGGTGTTCGCCAAGTAGATAGTACCTCAAGAATCCTGGAGTTCTGAGTTCGGCCAAGACATGCCAGGGAAGGGCGGTCACCAGCAGGAGGAGGATGCCCGTTAGCCAGGGGAGCTCGGAGCGCACTGTCGTCCAGCGTCTAAAACGAGCGGTCCAGAGGACGATTGGCAAGACAGTGAGCATCAGTCCAAGAGGACCCTTGGCCAGGATGCTCAATCCAATGGCGAAGAAAAAGAGATGTCCCCAGAGCTGCCTCGAGTGGGCTCTTCTGGAGCGGCAGCTGAGTAAGAAGGAAGTCATGGCGAGGGTGATTGCGAAAAGGAAGCTGGGATCAGTCATCACACCGCCGAGCATGAAACAGAACAGGCCAGTTGTGCTCAGGACCAGAGTCGCCAGGAGAGAAAAGCTGCGTCCCTTGAGGTCGTTTGCGACCAGAAATGTCAACAAGAGGCTGAGGACCGAGAAGACGAAGGAGGGTAGTCTGGCCGAAAGTTCGGAGATGCCAAGGAGCTTATAACACAATGCCGTTGCCCAGATGGATAGGGGCGGCTTGGCCCAGAAGGGCTTTCCCGGATCAAGTTGAGGAGTGACCCAGTTGTCGGTTGCAACCATCTCTCGGGCGATCTCGGCGTAGCGGGCCTCAGTCGGATCCAACAGAGGGTATGCCGACAAAGTAATAAGACGTAGAAGTAGAGCGAGGCAGACTAGAAGAAGGAGATGGTGCGGTTGCAGGTGTTTAGAAGGTTGGGAGAGTGAAGCAAGAGCCTTGTCCATCTTTCCAAAGTGATTAGTAAAAGCTTCGAGAAGCAACCGAGGGCAGGCTGCGCAGGTTGGTGATGGCACTCCAGGGCGCAAGCTTCCAGGCAAAGCTCATCCAGATTGCCGCGGCGCCGAAGAGGAACGCACCGAGGGTAAACAGAGATGGCACGATCAGGGAAAGGATGTTGGCGGCAAAGGATAGACGGTAAAATCCGTTCGGTGAAACTTCGAACCCCACTGCTCGCTGTTGATCGTGTGAGGGCCTGACCTGTACACCGTGCTCCAGCCGAGACCAAGAATGAGGGCGAGCAATAGTACCCATGCGGTTGCTCTGTGGAGCACAGCCGAACGGAGCTTGGTGACCCACTTCCAGAATAGAGGACTCAACTTTCCAGGCAGCGGCAATCGGGATCCCCTTGTAGCGGACTCGGTGGGAGCCCCTTCGCTGAACGGGAAGCCGCCTTGGACCTGTTCGGATAAAGGATCGGTCTGGAGGTGGCTGATGCTGATGTTCAGATAGCCGTTTTGGGAACCATCGGTAATCCTGATCTCTCGCCCCTGATCGGCGTTGTCGATAGCACTTTGAAAGAGGTTCTGAACGATGAGCCGAAGCTTTTGTGGATCTGAGTTGACGGTAACGTCCTGGCGAATATGCCAGGTAACTTTGAGGTTCCGTGACTGTGCATGCTCCGCCAATGGAGCCCATACGTCACGCAGGAAGGGCTCGAGTCGAATCGACTCGCAAGGGATCGGGCCGCTACCCGAGTCGACGCGGGCCAGCGCCAGAAGATTGTCGACCAGCCCCAGGGTTTGCGTCCAGAGTTCCAGGGAACCGGCAAGAAGTCGATGGTAGTTCACCGGTTCGCTGAGCTTGGACAAATTGACTTCGATTGAGCTTTTCAAGCCCGCTGCTGGAGCGCTCATCTCGTGGACGAGCACCTCGCCTTTCCTGCGGGGAACTTCCGGTTGAAGTTCGTAAACGAGATTCGCTCTCTTTTCGGTCAACACGGCAGTTCTCTTAACACGGCAGATCTCGCTGGACGATGTATTCAAGTCTGGGCTCCTCGGCTATTTGTCTTGCGGCGGACAATGGCCCTTCGCCCGTTTGCGGGCACACTCTTGCTCCCGTTTTTCCGAACCGTGCGCATCCCGCCTGCAACCGACGCCGGTGCCCAGCCGTTCCTTGATCTCTGAAAATGCTATCGGGGACGGGTACACCGTCCTGCGAGCCATGAATGATGAACACGAAATCGCAACCTACCAGCCCGCATATGAGAGTCCGATGAGAATCGAGTCTCTGAAGTCGTTTGGCTGACTCTGATCTGTTGCGTGATTTGAGGGGTGATACCGATCCGGGTCCGAGGTGGCCAGAACCCGGAAAGAAAAAGGCGTGGATAGATGGAAGCGATTCGGCTCTGATGCCTGTCCAGCAGTCTTAGGCAGCGCCTGAATTAGCCATCATTCAGGCTGCTCCTGCTAGTGGACTGGGACACCTGAATCGTTAGTGTCTCTCATCCGCCAACATCAGAGAGGTCAACCCCAACGGGGTTGCGGCGTACAGGTATGTTCCGGGCACATGGGTAACATTTTCTCCCAGGCACATAGGTTACAAGAGGAGTCATGCCATGGAAAGAGACCTGTGTGATGAACGAACGAGTGAAACTGGTGACGGAACATCTAGGGGGAGACTATGGAATTACGGAGTTATCGCAGGCCTATGGGGTGAGTCGGGGGACGGTGTACAAGTGGATTAGGCGATACGAAATAGAAGGGTGGTCGGGGCTGGAGGATCGGTCGCGTGCGCCCCACAGCCATCCCAACGCGGTGGAAGAAAAGATCGAGAGGAAGCTTTTAGAGTTGAAGGCCCGTTGGCCCTTGTGGGGAGCGCCGAAGTTGTGGGTCAAACTCCAGGAGGCGGTGGGAGCGGATCGGTGCCCGGCCGAGAGCACGGTGAGCGGGATGCTCAGACGCCACGGTTTGAGTGAGGTGGCCAAAAGACGACGGCGAGCGGTGCCGACGGAGCAGCCCTTCAAGGATTGTCGAGAGGCCAATGCCGTGTGGTGTGCGGATTTCAAGGGCTGGTTTCGGACCAGCAACGGCCGCAAGTGCACGCCCTTGACGATCAGTGATGCCCACAGCCGCTACTTGTTGTGCTGCCAAGGGCTGGGGGGCGCGACGGGATTCCTCACGGTCAAACCGCTGTTTATCAAGGCCTTCCGAGAGTATGGGCTGCCCGAGTCGATGCGCACGGACAAGGGACCGCCGTTTGCGACGACGGCCCTAGGAGGGCTCAGTGCACTGGCGGTGTGGTGGGTCCGCTTGGGGATTGAATTGCAACGCATCGAACCGGGTTGCCCGCAACAGAACGGCCGCCATGAACGGATGCATCGGACCCTGAAGGAAGCCACGGCCCAGCCACCGCGAGCGAATCTCGCCGCCCAGCAGAGGGCCTTTGAAGCCTTTTGTCGGGAATACAACGAGGAGCGTCCCCATGAATCGTTGGGTCAGAGGCCGCCAGCGCTCTTCTACCAGCCGGCGGCTCGGGAGTATCCTTCCCGCTTGCCGGAGCCAAGAGGGTATCCCGATGAGTGGGAGAAACGAGTGGTGCGTAAGGGCGGTCAAATCAAATGGAAAAACCAGGACATTCGCTTGACGGAGACCCTCTGGGGTCAGCAGATTGGCTTAAAGCCGGTGGCAGAGGGACAGTGGGCCGTTTACTTTGAGCACCTGGAGCTCGGCCTCTTCGATGAACGCAAGGGCCGGGTGCTTCCGGCCAAACGATTGCGACGCAAACCCACGACAGAAGGTCAGCAACCGTGAACAGACACGACCCGGAAGCCGTGGAAACTGCCGCGCTGTGGAAACCGTGGAAAAACGGCACCCTCGAGAAGACGACTCCAGGCGTCGAGTTTTTCCACCGTTCCCACAGCGCTTGGAAAACTCCTCCGGACGGAGTTTCCCACAGTTACCACCGCTTCTACGACGAGATACACCAACCGAAGAATGAAACTCCAAGACTCCAAAAGTGTTACCTATGTGCCCGGGAGATATTGTTACCTATGAATCGGGAGCTACATCTCGATACTCGCAGCGAAGGGAGCGTGAGGTCCGAGTGCGCCGACGCTTCACAACTTGGCGCCTGTGCAGAAGTTGGAGATACCGACCTCCGACAATCCGACAGGGCGTACCGAGCCGCGTTTCCCGGAGGATTCCTTCTCGTCGTCTTTTCCGTCGTTTTCATCATCCCCGTCGTCCTCGTCATCCTCGACCTCGAAATCGACCAGAGATCCATCTACCGCGAAGACCAACTCGAACTCTATTCCCTTGCAAGAGGCTTCGATCTCGTAGACGGTTTTTCCTTTCTCCCTCTCGCGCTCGATTTCTTCAATTTTCGCCCCTTTCGTCATCTTGAGGACAGCCTCTTTTACGGCAGCTGGGAGTTTGTCGAGTGAGGCCAGCACCTCCTTGTGCTCGCCCGCCGGGACTCCGAACGTTAAGGCACTAGCCAATCTGACAACCAACAACGCAATAGTCCATTTGTGCATGAGAAACCTCCTTGGGAGCTGTTTGACCCGGCTGTCGAGACGGAGACAAACAACATCACAGAGAGCCTGGGGTTTGCCAACTCCGGTTGGCTTTCTCCAGAGTAACGATACGAGAATGAGAATGTCATGAGAGCCAGGTTTCCATCTGGCGATTCTATAGAAAATCGTTCCTCTGGAGAAACCTCGCGCTCATCAGCCCCAGTCTAGAACCCAGCCCCAATCGTCCGCCCCAGCCCAGGTCCCTGTCCAGCTCTCATCAGATTCTAATGTTGACATTCGTACACTCGGGCGTCCTCTGGGCTGCTTCGGAAAGCTCCAGAAGTTGTTGGCCAGAAGGATCATTCGCCTGGGCAGTGGTCGGGTTGGGTTCGCACAACCCAGGTCAGCCAAACAAGGGACTCGCCAATGAGACGAACTGGGAACCTGGCTCTGGTAGCGTCGGTTGTGCTCAACGTGCTTTGGGGTACTCTGACTGCGTTCCTCTTGATAGGCGCGGAGCGTCCAATCGGAAACATTGGTGCCGGGGCTCTGCCATCGTCGCCGCCGATGGTACTGTCGGGTGACCCACAGTTCATCAGCTTCTTCGCGCTGGGAGACACCGGAAAGTCCACCTCCCGTAGACGCCGCGTGGTCCGCGGAATGGTGGATCAAGCGAGTCGAACGCGGCTGGATTTCGTCATGCTTCTGGGCGACAACTTCTACGAATCTGGTGTCAGATCGGTCAACGACAGGCTTTGGCAGCGAGAATTCGAGAGGCCTTTCGGGGAGCCGGAACTACGAGTGCCTTTCTACGCGGCGCTCGGAAACCACGATCATAAAGGCAGTATCCAGGCGCAGATCGACTACTCTCGTTTGAATCCTCGCTGGCGCATGCCACATAGTTACCATTCCTTTGTGAAGCCGTTAGCGGAAGGCTGCTTTGCCGAGTTCTTTGTGCTTGATACTTTGCCCATCCATACGGATCCGGGATCTCAAGAAGCCCAGATCCAGTGGCTGCGGGAAAGTCTCGTTGAGTCCCAGGCCAACTGGAAGATTGTCGCCGGGCATCATCCCATTCTCTCGGGCGGAGCCCATGGTGGCAGTGAGAGCGTATCGGCGGCACTGCGACCGATCTTCCGTGAATACAAAGTCGATCTCTACATGTCGGGGCATGATCACGATCTTCAACTACACGCCTCAGAGGACGGTTGGCTCCAGTTGGTCAGCGGCGCCGGTTGTAAGGTGAGACGGGTAGACTGGGTTGATTCGACGCTCTATGCTGCTGCTGTGGCGGGGTTCACCTGGGTCGTCTTGACGCCCGAGGAGATGTCTATACAGATTGTGACTGTGATGGGACAACGTTATAAACACCGAGTGGTAAAGGAAGAAGTGAACGTGGCCTCTATCTGAGTGCTTCATCACATCCGAAATGGAACTCATGAAGGTATGCGGGTACTGATCGTCGAAGACTACTCTCCCATTCGGAATTCGGTAAGCCAGGGCCTTCAGGAGGCAGGTTTTGCTGTGGACAAGGCTGCTGACGGCTCGGAAGGATTGTGGTATGCGGAATCGAACGACTACGACGTGATCGTGCTCGACCTTATGCTGCCCGAGATAGACGGTCTGACCGTTCTGAAAAAGCTGAGGACCTGCGGTTCTCGAACCTGTGTTCTGGTGCTTACCGCCAAAGATCAGCTGGAGGATCGAGTCAACGGACTCAACAGTGGCGCCGACGACTATCTTGTCAAGCCCTTCGCCTTCGAAGAGCTCCTGGCACGCGTCCGGACTCTGGTCCGCCGTAGGTACGATGTCCAAGATCCTCTGATCCGAGTTGGAGATCTGGAGATCGACACAGCCTCAAGGACCGTGAAGCGAGGTGAGCGCACGATTGCACTCACTTTTCGTGAGTATGCCCTGCTGGAATATCTGGCCGTGCGTGCCGATCAGGTAGTCACAAGAACCGACATCTGGGAGCATATCTACGATTTCCTGTCCGACTCACAGAGCAACGTGGTAGATGTCTACATCGGTTACCTGAGAAGGAAAATCGAAGGTCCTGGCCTGGCGAAGCTCATCCACACGAGGCGCGGGCACGGTTACGTCTTAGGTGAGGCCTCGTGACAAGTTCTCTGAGGAATCGGCTGCTGTTGGGTGTCGCCGCCGGCTCTGCGATTGTGCTGGTAGCTTCGGGACTGGTTCTCTACTCTCTGGTCCGGTCGGCCCTGGTTGCCGAATTCGACGTGAATCTGGCTACCGAGGTGCGGACGCTGGCAGCGCTGGTAGAGCAGGATGGAAGGTACATCGAAACCGAGATGGCGGAAAAGAGGTTCGAGCGATTTGAACGGGCTGAACGGCCCGAGTATTACCAGTTGTGGTTTGACGACGGCCGGGTGATCGAGCGCTCAACTCGTTTGGGAAGTGCTGATCTCGAACTGATCGCGGGGACGCTGGACCAACCCGAGTTTCGGTTCGCGATATTACCGGACGGACGGCCCGGACGAACTGTCGGCGTCGAGTTTCCTCCCCAACTGGATGACGAAGAAGAATACTACGAGCGCAGGAAGGGCCAATCGCAGTCGTCTGGTTCCCGAAAACCCGTTACGCTGGTTCTGGCGCGTGACACTCTGCAGCTGGAGCGAACCCTGGGAAGCGTCAAGCTCTTGATCGCTGGCGTGTTCGCAGTAGCTCTCGTCCTTTCACTACTGGTGGCCGCACCCATCGTACGATTGGGGCTCAACCCCCTGGCCGCGACTTCCTCGGAGATTCAGCGGCTCGACAGCAAGACGCTGGGGTCCCGACTCGATCCGACGAATGCTCCGACAGAGGTGAGGTCAGTCATCGATTGCCTGAACGGGCTGCTGGAGCATCTGGAAGAGGCATTTCAGCGGGAACGGTCGTTCTCAGCCAACGTTGCCCACGAGTTGCGTACCCCACTGGCGGGCTTGCGAAGCTCGATAGAGGTTGCTCTCTCCAAGCCGCGTGGACCCGAAGAGTACGAGCGTGTCCTTGTCGACTGCTCCGAGATCTGTGTCCAGACACAAGTTATCGTCGAGAATCTGCTGGCGCTGGCTCGTCTCGATGCGGGTCAGTGTGAGGTCCGTCGGGAAGAGGTGAAGTTGGGCGAATTGCTTCCGGAGGCCTGGACGGCTTATGCGGAACGAGCGCGATCAATGGGATTCACCGTTCATTGGGATGTTGTCGACGGGAAGTCTATTCTCACCGATCGCCAGAAGCTGCGTCTGATCTTGACCAATCTCTTCGACAACGCTGTAACCTACACCGGCGCAGAGGGCGAGATCGCGATCGAGGCGAGAACAGAAGAAGGCCAGGAGTACATCACGGTCCGCAATACCGGGACCCAACTTCCAACAGGGAGCGTGAAACACGTCTTTGAGCGCTTCTGGCGTGGCGATGCCTCCCGGGGGGAAACCGGCCGGCACGCAGGATTGGGGCTCTCACTCTGCAAGACCCTGGCCGGTGTGCTGGGGTACAGCATCGCCGCGTCCGCGAATGGTGGCGAGTTCTCTGTGTCCCTGCGTTTCGCCGATCATGGAGTAGACTCACACGAACCTGCCATAGATCGTCGAAACAGCTGACGTTGTCGCGATCTTCCCTGGCCCCTTTTCGAAAGAGAAACTTCAGTCGAGTGATGTGGCCACCGTCACAGTTTTCAGATAAATCCCTTGGAGAAGTCCCTATCCAACTCTAAATCAATGGTTTACATACTTTCTTCATCCCAACCTGAGAATCAAGTTTCAGGTCAGTCCCGCCCCCAGGAAGCACTGGCCCCATTCGAGAACGAAACTTCCGTCAGTGCTAGCTACGAACATCGAGAGCTGAGTGACGCTTGTGCTACAGGTCACTGCTCTGTCAGATGCTGTCTCCTACACCTTCCCTCTGCCAAATGAAGTTTCGGCTTAGTCCTGCCCCCGCTGCGCTGCCCCATTCGAGAACGAAACTTCAGTCGAGGGACGTGGCGGTGGCCTCCGTGCCGCCGGGTTCTTTCCTTCGAGCCTATGGCTCGAAAGACGGCGGCTCGGAGGCCACCGCCACGGTTTCTTGGACAATCGCCTGGGAAAGGCCCTATCCAGTTCTAAATCAATGGATTATGTCCTTTTCCCACTCCAATCTGAAAATGAAGTTTCAGATCAGCTCCCAGACTTCCCCCCTGCCACAGGCAACCAGACCGTGAAGCTGGCACCTCGTCCAACCTGGCTCTTTACCTCGATTCGCCCCTGGTGTCTCTCGATGATCTGGTACACGATCGATAGGCCGAGACCTGTTCCCACACCGACACCCTTGGTCGTGAATCCCGGGTCGAAGATCTTCTCGAGTTGTTCCTCCGGTATTCCCTTACCGGTATCGCGAATCTCAACCAGCACCTGATCCTTCTGGCAAGCAGTCTTGATGAGGATCTCACCTGTTTCTTCTTCTATCGCTTGTGCTGCGTTCATCAGCAGGTTCATGAAGGCCTGGTTCAGCTGTTTGGGATAGCAATCGACGAGTGGCAGGTCCCCATACTCTTTGTGGATCTGAACGCTACTGCCCAGCTGCCGCGCCAGCAGGGACAGTGTCCTATCGAGGCACTCGTGGAGGTCAACGCGGCCAAACTCTGCCTCGTCCAGACGGGCGAACCTGCGGAGATCGGTCACGATTGTCCCAGCTCGTTCCACAGCGATAGCGCTGAAACCAGCCAGCTTTTCAAGGCGCTGGACGATTCGGCTGGACTCGCTCTCGCCGGTCTCCTCAGCCTGCTCTTCCAGGGAACTTCCAAGCTTGATAAGACCCCGCTGAAACAGGTCGACATTGCTCTTGAGCGCTCCCAGGGGGGTATTCAGCTCATGGGCGACGCCGGCAACGAGTTGTCCCATCGCCGCCATATTCGCGGAATGAACCAACTGAGCCTGGGTCTCCTGGAGCTTCTGGTAAGCAGTCTGGAGTTCCTGGTTGCGCCCTTCCAGACTCCGGATGTCCAGAAACCGTGCATAAGCGAGGGAAATCGCATCGGCATAGACTTCCAGGGTCTTCAGCGTCTGTGGCGGCAGCTCGTTCTTGGCGAAGCTCTGCAGGCTGAGGCGGCCATAGGCAAAAGGGACCACCGCCCACGAGGTCGGAACCCTGACCTCTTCGATTCCGCTCAGATCCCAGGATCGTCTCAGAAACTCCTGATGTTGACCCCATTCCTCCGCCGAGCTTTCTGCCGTCAAGACTCTGGCTTCCGGGCTTACTTCTGCGGACTCGTCCAGCCGGCACTGGGTGGAGTAGACGTTCACGCGGGAAGGAGGTCACGAATGGAGGGTGCCACTCCGTATTGCTCTTCCAGCCATCCCGTCGTGACTGCATAGGTTTCACACTGGGTCCGGTCCTCGTCGAAGATCTCGATAGCGCAGTAATCTGTGGACAGTCCTACATCGTGGAGGCCCTCCCACATGACCCCCGCAACCTTGAGCAGGTCCTCCGGACGACGCATGCTCTGGACCTCGGCTCGCACCCGCTCCACGATGAGCTGGCTGGTCAAGGCGAGATCGTGTTCGTCGGTAACCAGTCGGCGCAGCTTCACATCTCCGCTGACCGTGGTCTGGCAGGCCAGTCGGGTCTCCGGTTGGTAGTGAAACTGATGCGCTACCGTGTCCTCTTTGGGATTTCTCTGGTTGCAGTGCTCCAGACCCTCGAGGATCAGGACGCGGCAAGTCGTACAACGCGTTCGCCCGAAACAGACGTGTGCGTGGGGAATCCCGGCCTGAAGCGAGGTCTGAAGAATCGTCTTCCCCTCGCGGACCTCTATGTCCTTGCCATCAGGAACGTAATGAAGTTTCGCCACAGGGTTCCCTTCTTAGATGCACCATTTTTCGAAGCACCAAGACACAAGGTATCTTGCATCTTAGAATCTGATTCCCGTTCCCTCTTAGATAGTTTCGACCCGACCCGTCTGGCAGGCCCGGCGGACTGCGTCCAGGATGGGCATGTTTTCTAGACCGCTTTCGATCCTGGGGTCGCGATCGCCCCGGCAGGCAGCCACGAAAGCATCGACTTCGACGGCATACTGATCCGTCGGAGACACGGTGTGCTGTTTTTCCCCCTCTTCTGTCGAGACCAAGACCCTATTGCTCTTGCTGGCCTTGGGAACATAGGCCATCGGTAGCCTGATGACGCCAAGATCCCCATAGATTGAGTAGGTTTGCTCCCGTTGTAAGTGGGTACTGCAGGTGATGGCGGCGACTCGGTCTTCGGAAAAATTGAGAGTAAAATGGCAGAACTCATCGGTTCCGCTGTCCGAACGGATGCTCCAGTGACCACTGCAGGAAGTGGGTTCTCCTGACAAGAGGTAACGAGCGCTATCGATTCCATAGCATCCGATATCGTAGAGTCCGCCGCCTCCGGTCTCAGGCTGCATCCGGATGTTGTTCAGATCTTCCAGAAAGTAGTGGAAGTGGGCCTCGAACAGGCGCACTCTTCCAATCGTGCCGGACGCGATCAGCTCCTTGACCTTCGTGTGCTGGGGATGGAAGCGGTACATGAAGCCCTCCATCAGTACTCGGCCTGCGGATTCGGCCGCGGCATTCATCTCTCTGGTTTCCTCGAGATCCATGGCCAACGGTTTGTCGCAGAGTACGTGCTTTCCGCAAGCCAGAGCCTTCAGTGTCCACTCTTTGTGGAGATGATTGGGAAGACCAATATAGACACCGTCGACGGCCGGATCGTCGAGGACTCTCTGGTAGCTGGGATAGACTCGCTCCGCGGCGTGCCAGAGTTTCGCCGCCTTGTCGGGGGAGCTGCTCCCAAGCGCATAGAGATTGGCGGTCTTGGCCCCCCGAATCGCGGGGATCATGGCCTTGGTTGAGATCATCCCGACACCGATGATGGCCATCTGAAACACAGCCGACTCCTCTCCTTTATCCAAATAGAGACATGTGTGCCCGCCTGCCGACTCGATCGACGGATTACATGATAGTTGGCCTTGAGTTGGGCCGTAAAGCCGAGATCGAGTCGGACTTTTCTACCTATCCGGTACCTGGGACCTCAACTACGACATACTGCCGTTCCAGGGATACTGGGTAGGTTTCGGCCGTGTAGGGTCCTTCGATCAAGTGGCCCGTGGGCGTTTCTTCAGAAACACAATCCTCGGATCCGTAGATGGCGGCACCGGCCTCCACCTTGACTGGGTAGCTTCGGGTTCGGACACGTTCCGGGTCGGCCCAAGACCTTCCGGTCTTGACGTCGAACTCCCATCCATGCCAGGGACAACGCAAGATCTCACCCTTTCGAGTGTAGTGATATTCGCCAGGAACTCTCGCGGTAGGAAAACCTGAGAGTCTACCGAAGCACAACGGCCCCCCCTGGTGGGGGCAGCGGTTCCGTAGGGCGAAGAACTCCCCCTCAATATTGAATACTCCGATCGAGCGTCCCTCAACCTCGACGACCTTCCGCGATCCAGGAGGAATTGCCTGGATGGTTGAGACGACGTGTTTGCTCATCGGAATTTCCCCGGCACCTGGTGCTGATTCCCTTGGCTTTCCCCCGGTGGATCATCGAGGAGAGACGATGGGAATCTCGAATCTGAGAGTTTCCAGATTCAATGCCTCGATGATCCGGCTTCGCATTTGTGGTTCGGCGGTCCATCAAATGAGGATGATGACGGGGAACGTGGTCAACAACAGTCCCTGCACCTTCAACGCTACGGCCGAGATGGGAGCAGACGACGTGATCTCGATCGAGCCTTGAAATTCTCCCGCGAGCTGATCGAACAGCTCGTCGGCGAACTGTGGCGAATGCTGTCCCGGCTCGAGAGTGATCATCTCCTGTTCAAGCTCCATTCCCGCCTCGTCCCTACGGATGAGCGTGATCTGCACCGTCTGAGACGAAGAGTTGACGAAGGCAATTCCGGTGTTGGTCCCTTGCTGGTTGAACAAGACCGGGATGGAGAATCGGGTGGCAACGGGTGAAGCCCCAACACCGGCCTCACTGGTGACATTCCCGCCCCCGTCCCGCTGCGTAAAGATTAGAGTGCCACCCAGCGGACCGGTGGCGTCCAGCACCGCGTACCCGGGCGAAATGTCTCCGCTTCCGTCTGTCCTGAGGAAAGCCGATCCACCAGCCTGCACCGTGAACTCGAAACTCGAGTCACTGGTGCCATCGGTGAGAGTCACCACGAACGGCGTGCCATCGGACTTGAAAAAACGCACCCTCCCGTTTGAGGCCGCTGCGGTCCGATTGACGAAAATGAGTGTGACCACGAAGCTGCCGCCCTCGAAGGTGCCGTTGGCAACCTGCGAGAAGATCAACCGATTCTCCCCCTCGGAGGGAGTGTTTCCCAGATCGCTGATGGTCATCGTTCCCGTACTAGCAACCACCGGTATGGCGTCTCCGTTCGTATTTGAGGCTTGAATCTCTGAAGGTTGCAGCTCGATCGAGGTGCTCAGGGGCGCATCTGCTGCAACCTCAAAGACGATGCTGACCACCGTGCCCGGTCCTGCCGCCATCGATGCCAGAGAGCCCGAAAAGATCACAATTGTGAGTTTTCCGTCCTCCAGGTTGGACCCCACACTGTGATCGGTCAGGGCGCTGCCGCCCAGTACCGAACCTTCGGCGGGGATGGAGAGGTGAGTGGTATTGAAGGTCAGCGCAAACTGGATCGCGGTAATGCCCTCTCCGTCGCTGATCGATACCGGAACGATCACGTTGGATCCGGGAGCCGCGTTGACGTCCGGCACGCTGAGAGTGATCTGTGCCAGCGCCAGCTCTGAGGTCAAGACCAGCAGTGCTATGAAGGAAAGCTTTCTCATCATGTCCCCCTGTTTATCACCAACGAGCCATAGGCGGTTCATCCGGTAAATGGGGAGGTGCCGCCAGTCAAAGGCAGGCCGTGGAAACTGCCGCACTATGCAAACCGTGGAAAAACAACTAGTTCTGGAGGAGAACTGGCAAGTGCTCGCAGTTGTTTTTCCACCGTTCGCACAGCGCTTGGAAAACTCCGTATCACGGGCTTGCTGGCCCAGTTCGATGTCGCTCGGAGTTTTCCACAGTTCCCACGGCCTCTGCTACTGCAGCCGACTATATTGACAAGCGAACGGGGAACCAGATTTGGGATCCGGAAAGCGCCGAACCACGTTCCCACCTCCCCATTTACCGGATGACCCCCATAGGCCCTATTCTAATAGAGAATCGATTATCCAACCCCACCCAGTTTCGCATAGAATTCTATGCTCCCGAGAAGACACGTTCAAGACCTGTATCAGTGACCGATCCAGAGGAGCCAGAAATCAGCGGGGGAATCCAAAATGCACAGCTCTAACGTGAACTCAAGCATGCTGAAGGGTCTCAGGTGGCGCTGCATCGGACCACCCCGGGGTGGCCGAGTTGTTGCGGTAGCCGGCCATCCCTCTGACCCAATGGTCTTCTACTTCGGAGCCTGTGGAGGAGGTGTCTGGAAGACCACCGACGGCGGAACCTACTGGGAAAATGTCTCTGATGGTTTCTTCAATTCGTCGGCCATCGGAGCCCTTGCAGTGGCAGAGTCGGATCCGAATGTGCTCTATGCGGGAACCGGCGAGACCACTATCCGGTCCGACGTCTCCTACGGCGACGGCGTCTACAAGTCCACGGATGGCGGCCAGACCTGGCGACATGTGGGATTGGCCGATACCCGTCATATCGGCAAGATTCGCATTCATCCCCAGAACCCCTCTCTGGTGTATGTGGCAGCCCTGGGCCACGCCTTTGGACCCAACCAGGATCGCGGTGTCTTTCGGTCCACAGACGGCGGCGAGCATTGGGAAAAGATCCTTTTTCGGAGTGAGAAGGCGGGGGCCGTGGACCTGGCTATGGATCCGCACAATCCCAGCATTCTCTACGCCGCTATCTGGGAGGCCTATCGGAACTTCTGGACCCTCTCCAGCGGCGGCCCCGACAGCAGCCTCTATAGATCTACAGATGGGGGGGACACCTGGTCGGAGATCACCGACGCAGCTGGTCTCCCGGCCGGCCTCAAGGGAAAGATGGGGATCACCGTCTCGCCGGCTCGTTCGGGCCGAGTCTGGGCGATCATTGAAGCGGAAGAGGCGGGCGTCTATCGCTCCGACGATGGAGGCGAGACCTGGGAGCTGCTGACGAACAAGCGGGATCTGCTCAATCGTCCCTGGTACTACTGTCATATCTTTGCCGATTCTCAACATGCCGACACCGTCTACGTCACCAACTTGAACATGTGGAAGTCTACCGATGGAGGGAGCAGCTACACCCAGATTACGACGCCCCACGGAAACAACCATGACCTCTGGATCGACCCTCGTGATCCACGTCGGATGATCGAGGGAAACGACGGGGGAGCCTGCGTCTCGTTTAACAGAGGGGAGACCTGGTCCAGTATCTATAACCAGCTCACCTCCCAGTTTTACCGCGTCGACGTCGACAGCCGTTTCCCCTACCGCGTCTACGCAACTCAACAGGACAACTCCAGTATCAGTGTCCCCAGTGCCACCGAGTATGGCGCCATTCCCTGGACCGAGTGCTATGCCGTCGGTACCGGCGAAAGTGGGCACATTGCGGTACACCCATCCGATCCTGACATCGCCTACATCGGGGCGGTGGGTAGCTCACCGGGGGGAGGCGGGGCCCTGCAACACTACGATCACCGCACTCGGCAGATTCGATTGGTGACCGTGTGGCCCGAGACCGATCAGGGCTGGGCTTCGAAGTACCACAAGTATCGTTTCAACTGGACCTTTCCGATCGCCTTTTCTCCACACGATCCGAACGTCGTCTACGCAGCGGGAAATCGCCTTTTTCGCACTCTGGACGAGGGGACCCATTGGGAGGCGATCAGCCCCGACCTCACACGGCACGATGAGTCCAAGCTCGGAATATCCGGGGGGCCCGTTACCAGCGATTCCAGCGGTGCCGAGCAATACGCCACCATTGTTGCGTTTGCTGAATCGCCCCTGGAACAGGGTCTGCTGTGGGCCGGCACCGATGACGGCCTGGTTCAGGTTTCCCGAGACGGGGGGCACGACTGGCACGACGTCACCCCACCCGATCTACCCGAATGGTCCTGGGTTGGCTCGATCGAAGCTTCGTTCCATGCTCCCGGGACCGCCTTTGTTGCCGCCACCCGCTACAAGTTGGACGACTACCAGGCCTATCTCTACCGGACAGCCGACTACGGGGAGACCTGGCAAGCTCTTAGTGGGGGATTTCCGAAGGGTGAGATCAGCCGGGTAATCCGCCAGGATCCGGTACGACAAGGACTGCTGTTTGTGGGAACCGAAACCGGAATCTGCATCTCCCTCGACGAAGGTGATAGCTGGTTCTCTCTCGAATCCAACCTACCCGTGGTTCCGGTCTACGACCTGAAAATCAAGGATGATGATCTGGTGGCGGCGACTCATGGCCGCTCGTTCTGGATCCTGGACGACCTGACGCCCCTTCGCGAGCTGTCAGAGGAAGTGGCGGAGGCTTCTGCCCACCTGTTCTCACCCTGTCCTTCCTATCGGCGCTGGCTCCAGTGGGGTGTCGGGATCCAGCGGGGTCCGGGGAAATGCTACATGTTGGCACTGGGAGCCGCGGGCGCATTCTATGAGACGAAATCAGCGGAGGGTCAGCCAGGTCTCAGGGGGCTTGATGTGGGCGAGAACCCTCCGCAGGGAGTCATTGTCTATTACTCGTTCAGCGAGGTTCCTGATAAACCCGTGACCCTTTCTTTCCTGGACCCCCAGGGAGCTCTGATCAAGGCCATAGCAAGCCGGCCTGTGCGATCGAAGGAGCAGCCTGAATCGCAGCTGTCGGACGAGAAGAATAGCGGACCCTTCCCGCCGACTGAGGTAGGTTTGAACCGTTTCGTCTGGGACATGCGTTATCCCAACGCTGAGAAGGTGCCTGAGGACCTCATCACCGAAAAGATGGAGACCGGCCCGCTGGCGGCTCCCGGAACCTACCAGGTACAGCTTCAGGTTGGTGATCTAACCTCGAGCTGCTCCTTCGAGATCCTCAAAGATCCCAGGGTATCAGCCAACCAGGAGGACCTCGACGCCCAGTTCGCTCTCTGGAGCCGGATTCGAGACAAACTCTCCGATACGCACAAGCACATCAATCAACTCAGGAAGATCACCGCCCAGCTAAACGAATGGGAGAACCGTCTGGAGGGTTCCTCCAGCTCCGAGCCCTCCCAGTCAGTGGGGAAGGCTGCCGGAGACCTGCGCGAGAAGCTGGTAGCAGTAGAGCGGGAGCTGATCCAGGTCGATGCGGAGACGGCCGCTGACTGGCTACGTTTGCCCGCCCGCCTGAACTACAAGCTGGCGGCTTTGACCAGCGTTGTTTCGAGTGCCGACGCCGCCCCACCCCAACAAACATACGATGTATTCGAGCATCTCTGTGAAAGAGTCGATGCTCAACTTCAGCACCTCCAGGAGCTCATAGAGCAAGAGGTACCGGCTTTCAATCAGCTGGTTCGTGACGCCGGACTCCCGGCCGTGATCACGTGATCGCGGGCTGAGCTGAAACTTCATTGGGCAGAGGGAAGGTGTAGGAGACAGCATCTGACAGAGCAGTGACCTGTAGCACGGGCACTCTTGCCCGTGGAGGACACCAACGGGCAGGAGTGCCCGTGCTACAAGCGTCACTCAGCTCTCGATGTTCGTAGCTACCACTGACGGAAGTTTCGTTCTCGAATGGGGCAGCACCGCTGGGGGGCCACTAACCTGAAACTCCATTTGGCCGTGAGATCATGCAGCAGGCCCCAGCTGACAGAGCCGTGACTGAATTGAAAAGACAAACCACCCAAAGATTTCCAGAGACGCGTGTGCTATACTGCCCTTCACCCACCTCGCAGCTTAGGAGCTCGATCTTATGAAAGTGATCAAAATCGCCCAGGTGCCTTCGCCCACCGTGACGGTGGACGCGACCGTTCTCGAAGCAGTGTGGAGTATGCAGAACGCTCGGACCGGTGCAACGGCGGTTCTTGAGGACGATCAGCTTGTGGGTATTTTCTCAGAGCGCGATGTGATGTTGCGGGTAGTAGCAGCCCAGAGAGATGCTGCGGCAACCCAGGTTCGTCAGGTCATGACCTCACCAGTTAAGTCCGTCCGCGAAGATCACGATGCTGGCGACGCCCTCGAACTCATGGTTTCCAACCACGTTCGCCATCTTCCTATTCTTGACAGTCAGGGAAGTTTGACAGGACTCATTTCTATTCGGAATCTGCTGCAGCATCATGTGGAGGAACTGGCGGACCAACTGAATTCGCTGGAATCCTACTTCCTGGCAGACGGACCAGGAGGATAGACCCAAGAGGGTAAGTCCCAGGTCCCAAGCACGACAATTCCCAAAACCAAGACTTACATCAGGACAGTCTGAGTAGATTCGGGGGATCTAGAATGCAGATTTCATTCAAGCCCCAGGTGTTGCTGGTTGCAACGGTTCTACTCCTGAGCGGATCGTCGCTCTTAGCTGAAGACCGAGCCACGACCGAGATTACCTTGGGAGGGCACTCAGTTTCGATCGACTATGGTCGGCCGACTCTCAGGGGGAGGGACCCCAATCAGCTGATTGGAGTAGGTCACGTCTGGAGGCTGGGGATGAACCAGGCTACCACCCTCACCACCGCGGGCGCTCTCAATTTCGGCGCCCTCGATGTGCCCCCAGGTTCTTATAGCCTTTTCGCCAAGAAGACAGGTGCCGAAACGTGGGATTTGATCATCAACACGCAGACCGGCCAGTGGGGGACCCAGCGCGATGCCGGCAAGGACCTTGGCTCGGTCCTTCTCATAGTCGAGGAGGGAACGGAGAGCGTGGAACAGTTCACCATTGAGCTCTTACCCGAGGGTAAGTTCTCCATGAGCTGGGGGACTCTCAGGGCGTCGGCGTCGTTCACGGCGAACTGATCCTGCTTGCAGCTGATCGGGTGCCACTATGGACGACCGATCGCGGCTGCTGACAATGTCTCTCAAATTCGTTCACGACTTGCTATACTTAGCGCCTTCTTGACGAAGAAAACGGACGCCAAGTGACTTGGAGCTACATATGAAGGACGGAAAACTCATCGTATTGACGGCACCTCTAACCGAGATGATTGACCACGCTGGCTACTTCATCCAGATGGCGATGGCTTCTTTGCCGGTATGGATGGAAGGAGTGCTGAACCGGAAGTACCCTGCGTGGAAGCAGGCCAAACGGGCCAGCGACGGGACTGCCCAGGCCGCTCCAGCGGGACTTCGGATTCTCGAGAAGGTGATGGGGACGGAGTTCGGACCCGAAAACGTGGTCGTTTGCTACCCCGAGGATCTCGAAAACTTCATTGGACCCGCCACCAGAATCGTGGCCGTCTCTACGCACAATCCCCACGGAGTCACCTTTGCTGCCGGAGTCTATACGTCCATCTTTGGAAGTTCCAAGCAGCCCATCAACTCCTTCTACTCGGATCTTATGTTCGAGATAATCAGGAACAATCCTCATCGGTCGAACTACAGAGTTATCGTGGGCGGGTCTGGTGGCTGGCAGATCAACCAGACCGGTTCTGCGGAGAGTTTGGGTGTGGATTGCGTGGTCGAGGGACGCAGTGAGTCCGTTGGCACAATGGAGCTCTTTCGAAAGGCCATTCAGGGTGAACCGTTGGAGGCGCAGGTGGAGGTTGCCCACCCCACGGCGGACGCGATCCTTTTTCCGGAGAAGGCAACAACATTCGGGGTGGTCGAGATGACCACCGGTTGTGGACGTCGTTGCCAGTTCTGCGTGCCCGATCTCAACCCCCAGATCGCCTTGCCGAGAGACAGGATGATGGCGGCGGTCGAGGCGAACGTGGCCAATGGTAACAAGCAGATCTCATTGGCCACCGAAGACATGTTCATCTGGGGGCAGGTGGGCAGCAAGACGCCGTTTTTCTTTCCCAATAGAGAGGCTCTGTTCGATCTTTACCGGGATGTATCTACCTACCCGGGAGTTGAGGAGTTCGTGCTCAGTCACTCTACCATGGCCCCTGCAGTGGTGGACCCGGAGCTGATCCGCGGATTGTCAGAGATCCTTCTGGACAAGAGTCCTATTCGGCTTCCCAACCTTAGCTCGCACCCGGAGAAGAGAGCGCTGGTTCCCCTGATCGGGCTCGAGACCGGCTCGGTTCGCATGGCCAAGCAAGTGATGCCCAGTAAGGGTGTGCCCTTCCACATCAACGATTGGCCGAGTGTGGTCCTGAGCGGGTTGGAGATCCTCAACAAGAACAACTGGTTTCCCATGTTGACGCTGATGGTCGGAAATCCAGGTGAAACGGATGCGGATGTCGAGGCAACCCTTGACCTGATCTACGAAATGGAGCGACGAGGGCTTTTCGGGTTCTTGATACCCTCGGTATTCACGCCTCTAGCCGGGACCAAGATGGAGAAAGGTAAGGGAGTGGCCAAGACTCGCGACCTTTCCAAGCTTCAGTGGCAGCTGATGATGAGATGTTGGAAGCTCAATCTTCGGCCCGGGCTGTACAGTTGGTGGGGACCCAGCGCCTTCAGGTTAGGTGCCCTCGCGGTTTGGGCCGTGCGCCTGCGCAAGACCAACGGCCCGAATTTCACCTGGCCTATGTTCGATTTTGCCAGCGCGCTCCCCCAAAAATTGATGTACCGAATGGGCAAACTCTACCCAGGGAAACCCATGAACCTCAAGACCCGAGCCGAACTGTTGGAGACTATAAAGCCCAATCAACAGCAGTACATCAGAGAGGATACCGGCGATCTTCCAGGACCCATCGTGACGCAGGAGCCGGTAGCGATGGCAGCGAATCTATAGTGAATCTGTAAAGACGGACGCGGCAAGCGTTGTAGGAGAGAAAACAGAAATGGGCGGAGAAAAGATCGATCACAGCTTCGAGCTCAATTCGGATCATGTAGACTGGCTGAAGAAGATGGCGGAAAAGCACAGCCTTCCCGATGAGCACAAGGCCCTGAGGGTTCTCCTGGACTACGCCAAGGTTCAAGCAGACGAAGAGCAGGTTTTCACCGAGTTCCGTTGTCTGCACTGCTGAGTTGACGTAGACTTCAAGAAACAAGATACAAACAAATCCGAAATTCCAAGCCTCAACCGGACTCGCACCAGCACCGTTGCCCAGATCGTTTGGAGTTTGGTGCTTGTAATTTGGAATTTGTTTGTATCTTGTTTCTTGTACCTTGGAATTTTCGTCAAGATAGCCCCGTGATCGCCCCCGTCTTCGTGTCGACGTCGATTCTTCGAAACGTCGGGCGCGAGCCGGTTCCCGGTAATAGCTTAACCTCGCCCGCCACTGGGACCACCAGACCTGCACCCTTGTAGATACAGACGTCCTCGATAGGCAGTTCCCATCCGGTTGGGCGGCCTTTCAGATTCGGGTCGTGCGAAAGGCTGAGGTGGGTCTTGGCGATGCAAGTGCCCAACTGCCGGGACTCGGGCTCGGACTCAAGCCTTTTCATGATCTCCAGGGCCTTTGGAGAGTAGCTGACACCGCGAGCACCGTAAACCTCCCGGGCGACCATTTCGACTCGCTCGGTCAGCGAAGTCTCAAGCCCGTAGAGAAAGTTGAAATCACTCTGCTCCGAACAGGCCGAGACGACTACCTCGGCGAGCTCGACGGATCCCTCGCCCCCCTTTGACCAATGGTCGGATACTGCGAAGTAGGCCCCCGCAGACTCGGCCGCCCGGCGGACCAGGGAGAGTTCATCTTTTGAATCGGTGACGAAGGAGTTCAGGCACACAACGGGTCGGATCCCGCTCCTCTTGACCACCTCGATATGGGCGATCAGGTTACTGCATCCTTTCTCGAGCAGGCCCAGATGCTCTCTGGAATAGACCTCGTCCAGAGGCATTCCCGGTCGGACTGCGGGGCCGCCTCCGTGAGTCTTCAGCGCCCGCATGGTGGCGACGATGACGACCGCGCTGGGTCTGAGTCCCGAGACGCGGCATTTCAGATTCCAGAACTTTTCGTATCCGATGTCGGCGCCAAACCCGCTCTCCGTCACCAGATAGTCGACTAAACGAGTTCCGATCCGATCCGCGATGATTGAGCTTTGTCCTAAAGCAATATTGGCAAAGGGGCCGGCGTGGACAAGAACGGGTTGCCCCTCGATCGTTTGCAGCAGATTAGGGTTGATCGCTTCTGTCATCCAGGCGCACATGGCACCATCGACTTCCAGATCGGCGGTCGTAATTTCGCCGCCGTGTCTATCATAGGCGACCACGATCTTTGCCATCCTCTTACGTAAATCGGAGAGGTCTGTCGCGATCGAAAGGATGGCCATGACCTCGCTGGCGGCGGTGATCAGGAAGCCTGATTCGATCTCGACCCCGTCGGTCTTGCTGCCCTTGCCGATCGTTATGTGTCTCAAAGCCTGAGCACAATAGTCGATGGCCCAGTTCATTGAGACCCTTGCGGGATCGATGTCCAATCGCTTCAATTGGAGTTGTCTCAACCGCTCGTCGTCGTAGTTGCGCTCGTACTGCATACGCGCTGTCAGCGCCACCAACGCCAGGTTGTGAGCGTTTGTTATCGAATCGATGTCCCCGGTGAGTCGTACTGAAAGTGGAGCAAGCGGAATACACTGGGCCAGCCCACCTCCAGCACCGGAACCCTTGATGTTGAAGGTGGGACCTCCGCTGGGCTGGCGTATGGTTGCGGCGGCCCGCTTGCCGATATAGCCCAGTCCTTGGGCCAGGCCCATGCAAGTCGTGGTCTTTCCCTCGCCCAAGGGAGTCGGGGTGATGCCCGCGACGTCGATGTAGTGGCCCGTCGGCGCCTGCTCGAGCCGTTTCATAACCAAAGCCTGATCGATCTTGGCCAGGTTCCTCCCCATGGGAATGAGCTCGTCATCCTGCAGTCCTAGATCCCGGGCCAGTTGAGCCGGAGACTTCATGTCTTGCTCGGCCGCCTGCGCGATTTCCCAATCCTCGAGTCTGGTGGGGTCAAGCTTCATTGTGTTCGTCTCCACCCTTAGCCCGCAGGGCCTCGGTACCTGCCTCCAGCACACGGATGATCTGATCCACATCGTAGACGCATCCATTCCAGGTGCCCCCGCTGACGGACTGTAGGGCGGCCCACAATCTCGTGTCATCTGGCAAACGAGGATGCGCCTGCAGTCCGGGATAGGGAGCGCGCGATTTCAGGAGCTCGTCGCTTTCTGCCTCCGAGTGGACGGTGCCTCCGCTGCCGACCAGATTGATGCTGCCCTCTAGTCTCTTCCGATCGACCATGATTTCGAGCATATCCCCATCACGCAAACGACCGATCGGGCCTCCTGCCAGTGCTTCCGGCCCCACGTGCCCCACACATGCCCCGGTCGAGACGCCTGAGAAGCGGGCGTCTGTGATGACGGCAACGGTCTTCCCCCAGGGGATGAATTTGAGGGCAGATGTCACCTGGTAGGTTTCCTCCATTCCCGAACCCGAAGGTCCGCCGCCGATCAGAACCAGGACGTCTCCAGCCTTCAAGGGACGATCACTCAGCCCTTTGATCGCCTCGACCGCCGCCCGTTCCGAGGTAAAGATTCGAGCCGGGCCCTGCTGGCGATAGACGTTCTGATCGTCGACCAGTGTTGGATCGATTGCGGTGGCCTTGATCACCGAACCTTCAGGAGCAATGTTCCCAGATGGGAAGACCAGAGTGCTGGACAGACCGTTCTTGCGAGCCTGATCGGGATTCATGATCACCAGATCGGGATCGACTTCTCCCCCACTCGCCAGCGTGCTGCGAGCCTCCCGGCGACGATCACTTTCCCCCCACCAGTCGAGCACCTCTGAGAGCTTCTCCCCGGAAGCAGTCACTACATCCGTGTCCAACAAGCCAAGTTTCCGGAGATGGAGCATGACCTCGGGGACTCCGCCTGCCATGAACACTTGAACGGTAGGATGGTTTCGGGGGCCGTTGGGCAGCACGTCCACCAATCGTGGAGTACTCCGATTAACGCGACTCCAGTCCTCCACGGTGGGCAAGGGAAGACCAGCTGCATGAGCGATAGCTGGAAGGTGAAGCAACAGGTTGGTCGATCCGCCGAATGCGGCGTGGACCAACATAGCGTTTTCGAATGCTCCCTGGGTCAGTATCTTCGAAAGCGGAATCTGCTCAGCGCAAAGGTGCAGAAGGGCGAGGGCCGAACGCCGTGCCATATCGGTCCAAACGGGTTGACCTGAAGGACTCAGGGCACTGTGTGGCAGTGCCAATCCCAGCGCTTCTGCAACCACCTGTGCCGTCGCAGCTGTGCCCAGAAACTGGCATCCTCCCCCTGCCGAGCCACAAGCCCGGCAGCCCATCGTCGCCGCGTAGTCCAGGTTGATGAGGCCATGTGAGAACCGGGCTCCGATGGTCTGCACGGTGCCGGCATCCTCGGCATCTGCCGCCGGCAGCGTCACCCCTCCCGGAACCAGTATCCCCGGCAAATCGGTACAACCAGCCAAAGCCAGCATCACTGCGGGCAGCCCTTTATCGCAGGTACCGATGCCCATGACCCCCTTTCGAGTAGGCAGCGATCGAATCAGCCGGCGCAGCACAATTGCGGCATCATTCCGATAGGGCAGGCTGTCCATCATTCCATCGGTTCCCTGACTGCGTCCGTCGCAGGGATCGCTGCAGTAGGCAGCGAAGGGAAGAGCGCCTCGCTCGCGCAACGTCAGGGCGGCCTCCCGTACCAGTAAGCCGACTTCCCAGTGTCCGGTGTGGTATCCCAAAGCGACCGGCTCACCATCGGTCCCCCGAAGACCTCCCAGGGTACTCAGAATAAGATAGGGGTCTCGCCCAACTTCGTCAGGCCTCCATCCCATGCCTACGTTCTGAGTCATTCCAAAGAGATTGCCGCTGGGTTCTTTAAGCAGCATCTCCTCCGTCATCGGGAGTTTCCCGGGCGTGGCCTCGCCCGTCATCCGAGTCTCACGAAGAGGTTGACTCGAGCCACGCAGCTCGTCCAAAGAAGGCAATCTGATTTCGTTCATGGGGAATGGCGACTCGTTGGTTGAACGGAAGAGTCTGAGACGAGTTGGCAGCACACCGCTTGGCGTTTCAGGTGCACAACTCTATTGGATCGGCTACCGCTGGTCAAGAAACTTGAAATCTAAGGTGAAACTTTGACGTGGCTTCGGTCTCCAGGCCGAAGAGTCTTCTTGTACCGATGCGGTTGGCTCGACCCTCGATCGCAAGCCTTGCCAGGACGGCCCTTGCGGCGCCTCGCTACGACAAGCGATGAGAAATGCGGGCTAGCCCTGCCCTTTACCCGTAATTCGGTACAGAACAAAGTCATGTTTCTGGGTCTCCCAGAGCGAAGCCTTCACACAGGAGCCGGAGGTGTGAATAGCCCTGCCATATCAACTCATGACCCGGGGGCGCATCCTGGTTGCGTCCTAGGTATCCTCCGATGCGCGCCACCAGCCGTACCGCCTCACCCAGCTGCGAGGGCGGGTTCAAGCTTTTTTTTTGGCGTAGGCCCCCAGGACATGGAGTTCAAGATCCGAGAAGAGCACCTCGGCGGGCAGTTCCGGGGTTTCTCTGCCCAGCAGAGTCATCAGCATAATCCGCCAGGCGATGACCAGGTTGATCGCAATCGCCCGGCTGAGGCGCTCGGCGCTTCGGTGGGCGATCTCTTCGATGCGGCAGCCGGACTTCAGCACCCGGTGCCAGTCTTCAATGCGCCAACGCAGGCAATACCAGCGTAGGCATTGAACCGCCGCTTCGGGCGAGGCGAGAGTGGCGGTAGTCAGAAGGAACCACTCGATGGCTTCGGTTCCCGCAGGCGGAGAGTCCTCCCGCGCCTGAATCACCCAGATCTCGATGGGCTCCTTATCCGGGTAATATTTCGGGGGGCGAAGTTGGATCCGCCGATAGCGGACCGAGAGCTCCGCCCGGCGGCGGGGCCTCTGGGGCCGGGCCTTTCGCTTACTGAGCTTGGGCCGAGCGCTCTGGCGCGGCACCTGGACGCGGACCTGGGTCTGTACCGGCTCCTGTACGAGCGCTTCGAAAAGCTTGAACGGCTCCTCCGTGATGCCGCGGTTGTGTTGGGCGCGCACCAGTAGGTCGACCCCCGGGTAACGGCGTTGCTCCTCGAACAGCTCGAAGATATCCGCTTCCCGGTCGCAGACGTTGATCAGTCGCGTCTGGGGCATTTGGGCCGCCACTTCTCCGAGCTCGCGCAGCGCTTGAATCCAGCAGAAGGTCTGTTTTTCCTCGATCGGGATGGCCCAGCTCGGTCGCTTCTCTTGCGGCGATTTCAACTGCGGCGCCAGACACTGGGCGCGCAAGACCCCCAGCGGAAGTCCATTGGGGGCCACGGCCAAGGTCGAATGCAGGTGCAATCCCCGACTCTGGGCGCCGGTCTGGTTGCTGCCGATCACTCCCAGACCTTCACACTGAGCCAGGCTCGTATAGTCCAGATCGGTGCCGTCCTGCAGGCACAACACGGTGCGCTGCCCCTGCATGCGCCGCAGGGTGCGTTGCCGGTGAGGCTGCAGAATCTGGGGCAGGCTCACCGCGGCCTCGTCCGGGTGGTCGATCAATCGGTAGTAGGCCTTGACCGCCGGCCAATCCCCCTGGGCCACCCCGCTAAAGGCACGACCCGGTTCCTGCGCCTTGGACTCCACAATGTTCACCAGTCTTCGGCTCAGCCGCGCGTCCCCCAGCGGCGCGCCGCCAAACTCCTCTTCCGCCCAACTCTCGGCCTCGACCCCCTGGGCCGGAGCCAGCGGCCCCAAGCCGGCCCCCTCGGCCAACCCCAGGCGGGCGCGGAACTCCGGCTCCAGCGCATACACATAGATGTCCTTGATCGTTTCCTCCCGCTGGGTGAAACGATCCTGCCGACCCCGACCCTGGGTTCGGCCCACCCGGGTCCAGTTCGCTGCCCGATAGGATGCCCCCGAAAACCGGCTCGTGTCTACAAAACTCTCGACCAACCAGGGACGGTACCCATAGCGCTGCTCGAAGTCTTCGGCCAGCCGCTGCAGGCTCAGGCTCAACACCCGCGAGGCCAGGTTCTGACACTGCACGCTGGGTCGGATCAGAAAACGGCTCAGGCACACGACCCCGTGCAGATGGGCGCGCCTTTGCTCCGCATCCCAACCGATCCAGCGGTCCCGGTCCACGAGTTGCAACGCCGCGGCGGCAAAGCCCAGGCCCCCCAGCCAGCCGTGCTCGGAGCCGAGCAGATAGCGCAGCTGCCGTCCCACCAAGGGCCCAGCCCCCAGCGGATGCTCTTCGATCATCAGCTCGTTCCAGATCCGCATCTGCCCCGGCTCGCCCACCCCGATCAACTCCAGCCCCCGCACCTCCCCCACCTGCTCGGGCACCCCGATCGGCTCCTCCACTGGAGCCGCCAACCGTCGCGGACGGGGCGCCCCTTTCTGGATCCGTGGGGGCGGCAGCCGAAAACAGCCCTTCGCTTCCAGCTCCCGCAACGCCTTCAGGCAACCTCCCCGCTGGGGCCGCCCGCCGGGGTCATAGAATCGCAACTGATCGCAAAGAAAACCGGCCAACTCGCTTCGCGAAGAGAAATCCCCTTCTTCCAGCAGCCGGCTTACATACTCGATGCTCTCGGGCTTCGACAGGGTACGCTTGATCTGATTCTGGAGCTGCATGCCGCTCAGTTTGAACGACCCGAAACTCTTTGTCCAGTCCTTTATTACGGGTAAAGGGCAGGGCTAGCCAGCTGGTATTGGCCAGAATCAATGTAGGCCAAGGCTCGGAAGCCGTCGTACTTGATCTCGTAGATCCACTCGGGGTGGTTGAACGGCTCCGAGCGTTCGACCAGGGGCATGGGCTTGACCTTGGGGAGTTGGTTGATCACTGGGAGAGTATAGATCTCCGAACCGAGTCCTCGGAACCTCCTACCTCGGCTGCTTCATCCCGCAGGATCACCTCATGAGCCAAGTTGCTCAGCAGGAATCTTCCACTGTTGCTTCAGATATTTGTAGAACCGAGCCAGGTTTTCCTTGGTCATAGGCTGAGCGACGTCAACTGCGTCACCGGCGTCGTCGACCGAAATCGTTCCCTGGTTTGGACCCGTCGTGACGATACCGAGTCGTTGTTGCTCAAGCGTGAAGAGCGTCGGGTCCGCCAGATATGCTGTGGTCACAGTGTCCCAAAACGCGTAACCCGCCTCAAACGCGACCATCGCATACATTTGGCCGGCGAGTGCGTACAAGGGATAGCGGCCACTGTCGGGGGCAAATGACAGCACTTGGTCCGCAGAGAGCATCACCCCGTTTGTAGCGTTAAGAGGAAACATCTCGATTCGCAACCCTGAGGCGAAAACGTCTTCTACTGCCACTGGGTCCCAGTAAGCGTTCCACTCGGCGGCGGCGTTTGCGCCTGGCGACAAGCCCGGGTCAACGTTTCCTGTAATGCCAACAGCTCCACCCATCCAGACAACGGACTCAATCCCTGGGCAAATCGACGGATCTTGCTCGATGGCGGCAGATAACGGTGTCAATGGGCTCAGAATCAGGAGGGTGATTTGCTCGTCCAATGCCTGCGCTTCGCGGACTGCATCAATGATCATCTGCTCGCCGTTCCGTTGCTCAGTTGATCCTTCAGGAGATCCGTCCACATTCAACATGGGAAGCAGATTGACCATCATCGAGTACTGGCGATAGACCCAGGGAAACGCGTTTACAGCCCGCGCCGCGCTGATGCCCACGGGCACATCCAACCTCCCCATCAACGCTAGGATCTTACGCGTTACTTCAACCGTTGGCTCGGCCAGACAATCCGCGTTGACGACAACGATACCGCGAAGATCGACATCTCGCATTGTCAGTACCAGGGCTACGGACATCAGTTCGTCGATCGCCCCATCCTGGATCATCAGTACTCGCGTTGCCACGGACATTTCCCTCCTACTTATCAGACGAAAGCTAGGTCGGTTTATCCCTTCACATCAACGGCCAACGTACCACGATCCAAGTGCAAGGGCCAGTTGGTTCCCTTCCTCGTGATGACACGGTCATGACCCGGAGAAATCACGTAAAAGTGTTCCCCCGCTGGTTCAAAGTGGCCCACCCTCATAAAGGCTATCGTTGTGGCATAGCCATGTAATCAAGCGTCGGTTGGGGCCGTATTCATTCACGCTGTCCAGGCCAACGATGAAACCGAGGGGAAGTTACCCGGGGCCTGTCCTTCGGTGGTCCCCATCTTCATGCACCGGAACTCACAAATCCGGTTTGACCTAGCGGACAAAGAGACTCGGATGCGTGGCGGGTGTGGTCTCCCTGGTTCGATGAAGGAGCCTTGGATGGGCCGGGGATCCTCGACCCGGATCATGGGATATGGGTGCTCAAAGTGTTGGACTGCTGAAGGTGTATTAGCGCAGATCTGACCTTACAAACAGTGCCAGAGTAGATCGCCCCTGAATGACCGGTTCCGCCCTGAAACCGGTCAGTCGATTGCGATCAAATCGGACGCTGTTTGTAGGGTTAGATCTGGGCTATTACACCTGAGCCGCCCGGCTGACTCCTTGTCATACCCCCTCCAACAATTCTTGAAATACTCCCCTGAACCCATCTCTTGGACTTGGTACACTCGCTCGTAGAGGTGAGAGTTGTGCGTAGTCCACACTGGGAATCCGAACAGTACCGGAGTTGTTGAGCTAACCTGGGGGAATACAGACAATGATAGCGAACCATAATTGCTTGGCGGTGCTAGCCGGCTTACTCCTCTTGGTCTGCGTACCGAGGACTCTTGCCCAAACAGACGAGGTCGCCGCACCGGAGATCACCAACCCGGCGATTCGCAAGATAATCCAATCTCGTGCCGGGCGAGTGAGGGCCCTCAACAGGTTCAAGGCGTCCGGTGCTCTCGGCGAAAACAATAAAGCCTTGGTCGAGGTCCGCCAGCTCGACGCCCTGCCAACGTCCGAGCGTGGGGGCGTGAAGCAACTCGTCCGAGCCGAGAACGCCGACCGAGAGCGGATGTTCAAGGCGATCGCTGCTGCCACCGGCACCGATCTTTCGCAGTTGCCGAAGATCCGCTCCACCTACGCCACCACTCTTCGTCAGAAGGCCCGGCGTGACGATTGGATTCAGATGCCCGACGGCTCCTGGCAGCAGAAGGAATGAAGTCCCCCAGGAACCCCGGAACCGATCACTGTTTACGCCGTCTGTGTTGATACCAGCCGAAATCTTGCACCAAAGAGCCATCGAGACAATCTGGATTCTCAAGGTAGCCACTTAACCCCCCCTTGACTCCCAGTCAACACCACTTTTAATTTTTTGAAATAGCCGTTTGCCTCCCCGCCTGAGTTCTGGCGACGGGTGGGCGCAGCATGCCCGACTCGAGCAGCGGAAGGAGTGGCTGGCACGGCACGGGGGACGGGGACGACGAAGCTCGACGACTAGGGCTCAGATCGTGCTGGATGAGGTGGAGAAGATTGGGATCTGAAGTGGTACGATTCCCTGTCGATCCCTGCGGCCCAAACGGAAGGCGGACCCGCTCCACTCGTAGCCCTTTCCCCTGGTGGCGGAGGGTTGACGGACCGTGCGAAGGCCCTCCAACGGAGAAGGAGAGATGCGGACTGCGCCTTGGACGCACCTTCAGGAGAGGATCGGAAGCAGGCTGATCCGAATCATTTCCGCAACCAATGTCTGGGTCTTCCGCCTGACTGGTGGCCGACTTGGAGGTCGCTTACCAGGTGGGGTCCCGGTACTCCTGCTCACCACCATCGGACGCCGATCCGGCCAGCGGCGCACCTCGCCGCTACTGTACCTAAGGGTCGGCAAGGACCTGGCAGTGGTGGCCTCGAAGGCGGGAATGCCCAGGCATCCAGCGTGGTACCTCAATCTAAAGGCGAATTCTCAGGTCGAGGTGCAGAGAGGCCGACATCGGCGGAAGATGGTGGCCCGGTGCGCCACGAAAGAGGAGAGGTCAACCCTCTGGCCGGAATTTGTCTCCATGTACGGGGATTACGAGGTCTACCAGGCCAGAACTCGCCGGGAGATCCCGGTGGTCATCCTCTCCGCCGGGCTACCCTCCTACCGCGACCCCGAGCATTCCCCGCATTGACGGGTTTTCTGGGGGCGGAAGGAACACGTCACAGGTGGTCATGAGCAGGATCCTAACTGCACTGGTGCTCTGGTTGGCCCTGGCCACCCAGACGCTGGTAGGCCAGAACCTGCTTGTCGTCTACCCCGACATTGAACAGGGCAGCAGCCCCTCGATCATCTCTCCTACCGGCAAGGCGGTGCTGGTGGACGCCGGGACCGAGGGCCGGACCGATTAGGACGTCGTCGCGTTTCTCGGCGACCGTTTCTCGTGGCCGTTCTACCTGCAAACATCCACGCGGCGATGACCGGCGGTACGCTGGCCGGTCAGCCGGTGTGCACATGCGCTGGGTAGAGGAGCCGTCGGGGAGAGCGAGTGGCGACGACGCTGCAGCACCTCCCGGTCTACGCAGCTTATGGCCGTCTTGCGCCCTTCGCGGCAGTGCATTTCGGGGTTGTTTGAACGTCCACTTTTTCGATTGTGATCAAATCGAACGGCGGCGTAATAGCCCAGATCTGGCCGTACAAACAGCGTCAGGGTAGATCGCCCCTGACAGGCTGCTTTCGCCTGCCGATTCAACCGGTCAACGCAACACCCGTATTAAGCCGTTCAGCTAGAACGCGTCAGCGTCGGAGGAGGCAAGTGGTTTGATGGCCCGAATCGCAACCGCGTAACTCATTGTACCTCAATGGCATGCACATGGGAGCCAGGCGTCCTCGCCGCTTTCTCTTTGGTTTCAACCGTTTACGCTTCGCCTTCTTCCTCCGCGCAAGTGTTGCGTCGATCGGTTGAATCCACCCCTAAAAGCGGACATTCAAGTTTTCCGCGCGGTGGAAGACAAAGCCTCTGCATTCGAGGGTCTGAAGCCCACATAAACACAGGGGGAATTCCCCTGGTTTGCGCTGGAAGAAAAACAAATGTTTTTCTTCCAGTCTCCTTTTGTCAACAGCGAGGACCTGGCCGTGCTGTCTCAGGCACTAGGCTAGGTCCTTGGCTGTCGAAACCATTCTCTGAGATTGCCCTTCTAGACCCATCCACTAACACCGGGCCAGATGCGACCTCCTGCTGAGTCGTCATCCTGTTGTCTTTCTATGCTGAGAGCGACATGGACTTGCCGAGCTCGGCTCTCCCTGGTCGTGGCCTGGAAGCACATCAACCTGCACGGCGAGTAACGATTTCGCCGACGAAAAAGCTCCAGGATTCGGCCGGTCTGGATAAAACACAGGGGGCCGAAGCCCCCTGTGTAGAGGTAGGAAATCCTTCAATCAGTAGTGATGAAGGTTCCGTAACATCTTATCGGCACTACGTGAGCGAGGCTGTATACCGCTCCCACCCTTTTCCGTGTCGCGACTCACTAGGAGAGGTAGAGCTGGCTGATGCTGTCGCTGAGCACTCCGGATCAACCAAGATAGATGCTGAACTCACGGTCTAAATCGTCCTCGCCAGTAATCATCGGGTCTTTAAAACTCTGGCGAGAAGGTTGAGCTGAGAGGATCCGGCAGTTTCCGTCTGCACCAATGATGTCCGCGGCAGGGGTGCAACCCAAAGACTGGCAAGAAGGTCCAGGTCCATGCTAAGCGTGTCGCCTACTCCCCCTATCACCTCGTTCCTTCGGAAAGAAAGTTTCATCTTCCCCTAAAGTTTCCCTTCCTGTGTCCGAAAAGGATCGGTGAGGAAGGGAGTAATCAGGTATTCACAACTCCCAGTTAACAATTTAGTTTTCGCAGCCCACAGCGAAAAGGCTACCTGAGCACGAAAGGCTCGGGGCGCAAAGCTGTGACCTAAGTCGCCACGGCGATAAGGTCGATCAGTTGCCGAAAGTGGATTCGCGAAACCCCAGGAGGTTTTGTGATGAAACAGCATCTGTGTAGCCACCGACTGACTCCGAGACTGATTCTTTCCATTGTCAGTCTCCCTCTTTTCTTTGCTTTCTCGCTCGCTGCGAGAGGTCCAGCCTTCGCCACAGCAGGGCCTGGATCTGGGTCCTCTGGGAAGATCTCCCGGATGCTCAAACAGGAAGTGGACTTCATCGTTCGGCATCCCCAATACGAGTATTCCATTCCCGTCATCGTCCAGGTCCGTCCGGACTTCTTTGCCCGCAATCAGACCCTGCGGCGAGAGCGCGGACAGGGCACCGAGAACCTGCTTTCAGGCGTCAACGGCTACACCGCTCGGTTGACCGGTAAGCAGATCCAGTATCTGTTGCGGTCTCCCCTGGTGGAGTACGTCACGCTGGATGCCGTCATCCATCCCACAAACCGGGGACAGAGTCCGAACAATATCTCCTACGCTCCGGTCTCCCTGAGCACCATCGGCGCCGATCAGGCGCACCAACAGGGATACAAGGGATATGGAGTTACGGTCGCCGTCTTCGACTCTGGGGTCGAGAAGCACCCCGACATGAAAGGCCGCTACTGGATCAAGACTTCTGTGGACTTCACCGGGGGAGGTTCTAACAGCGAACCCACCATCTTTACTGGCAACGACGAAGACTCCGATTCCGATTCCGATTCCGATGAGGAGTCCCGATCCAGCGGAACGGCTTCTCAGGACGCCTACGGACATGGAACCCATGTGGCCGGCATCATCTCCGGCGACGGCCGCAAACAGTGGGGTAAGTATCGAGGGGTCGCTCCTCGTGCCAAGTTGGTGGTCCTAAAGGTCCTGGATTCGGATGGTACCGGCTTTACCAGCAACCTGATCAAAGCCATCGACTGGGCCATTGCCAACAAGAGAAAGTACCAGATCAAGGTCGCCAATCTCGCCCTGGGCCACGCCCCGGTCGAGTCCTATACCCAGGATCCCCTGTGTCAGGCGGTCGAGCGTCTGGTGGCCGCTGGAATCGCCACCGTCGTCTCCGCCGGGAATCTGGGAAAAACCGGGCAGCACTCCCAGATCTGGGGCGCCATCACCAGCCCCGGCAACGATCCGGCCGTGATCACGGTCTCGCCCGTGAACATCCACGCCACCGCGACCCATGGCGATGATACCGCCACCAGCTACGGATCGCGGGGCTCCAGCTACGTCGACGGTCTCTTCAAACCCGATCTCTGCGCCCCCGGTAACGCGATCGCCTCGTTTCTGGTACGGGGAAGCTATATCGATCTCAATTATCCCGAGCTGAAGATCGACTCTACCCACGTGGCCTTGAGCGGCTCCAGCATGGCCACCGGCTACGTCAGCGGCACCGTCGCTCTCATGCTCAGTGCGAACTCCAGACTCACGCGCCGGCTGGTGAAGGCGATTCTACTGGCGAGCGCCATCAAACTCACGCAGCCTCATATGCTGGAACAGGGCAACGGTCTGGTCAATACCTTGACCTCTGTGCAGGTAGCCAAGCGCATGAATGTGGGGAGAAAGAGACTCTATAAGGGGGTCTCTCCCTACTGGTATCTCAACGGCGAGAAGGTGTGGGCTGGAGGAGCGTTTGCTTTCTCCGACCGAATCGTCTTCACCTCTCAGGTCGAATCGGCGCAGGCCGGCTTCTGGGGAGAAGGAAGGGTCTGGTCCGATTCCATTCTGTGGTCGGACGGACTCTTTGCTCCGGATAGCATTCTGTGGTCGGACTCCATCATGTGGTCCGACTCGATTATGTGGTCGGACTCCATCATGTGGTCGGACTCCATCATGTGGTCCGATTCCATCCTCTGGTCGGACTTCACGCTGGGGGCGAGCTTCGCAGGGGATAACAACTAGCGGTGAAGAAGCCGTCGCATCGCCTTGGAAAGACGACTAGCACGGAGTAAGGAAATGAAAAAAGGCAACCCACTCTTCTTCAGAGATGCCCTTCCCCTGCCCGCCCGCCTGTATATCCTGGCGGTCATTGGCCTGGGGTTCGGGATCGCCCTGCACTGCCTCTCTCGGATCGTGGCTGAGGCCTCCTGGCAGTGGCTTTACCTGGCGGGCTTGACCGTCGTGATCAGCTGTTTTGCCATCAAGATTCCCCTGGCACGGGGCAGAAAGGGCTCGCTGACCATCAGCATCAGCGACTTCTGTATCTTTGCTGCCTTGTTGCTGTTCGGCCCTTACGTCGCCGTGGTCATTGCCATGATTGAAGCAATCATCAGCAGCCTTCGAGTCAAGATCAAGAGACTTTACAAGTACCTTTTCAATCTGGCCCAACTGGCACTGGTCGCCTATGTCGTTGATGAGATCTTCTATCAGCTCCAGGGCAGGAGCATGCCGCCAGATTGGACTCAAGGGCTCGCTGTTCCCGCACTCCTCGTGAAGATCTTGTTCTGCAGTCTCCTGTATTTCGTCCTCAATTCAGCCCTGGTGGCCGGGGCGGTGGCGCTCGTGACGAGGCAGTCCCTGGCGCTCTTGTGGAAAAAGAACTTTCTCTGGGCTTCGCCCATCAACTGCTTCAACGCCTCGGTGGCAGTAAGCATGGCTTTCCTCACCACTCAGCCCATCGCTTTTGCCTTCGTGTTGGGAGTCCTCCCGCTGGTCCTGTGCACCTATTATGCTCACCGCGTCAGCCTGTACCGACAGCAGGTGCCGTTAGCTGGCTGACGTTCAGGGAGAAATCTGGATCACCACACGGCCTCTCTCCCGGGGCGAAACCTGAGGACACTCCAAGAAGTGTCGTCCAGTTATCGTCCAGTCCAACTTTAGGACATCGTCAAAAATCACTCGATCAATGCGAATCTGAATGACCGCTTTTAGGCGAGGCTGTGTGAAAAGTCCAAAACCTCTTTGATTTAGGGGTCTCTTTACCCTTCCTACGACGGAGATCGTGGCTTGCACGCGATCCTATGAAGTCAAAATTTCAAATCCGAAATCATGAATGACTTTTCACACAGCCTCAGGCGAAAGCGGCCGGTGGATTGTGGTCAAAATTGGACGCTGTCTGTAAGATCGGGTGCCGACTATCACAGTTTGACTTGCTTCAACCTTGCCGGGAGTCATGCCGATCTCATGTCCCAATCTCTAATAGCCCACTTTGTCCCTTTTCGGTCGTCACGCTTTCATGACTTACCGCGACAGAAGCAGTCAGTGTGTCAACTGTGGATGATGCGGCTCTCAAGCTCGTTATTTGTCTGGGGAGGGAGGCGGCTGCGTGATCTAATTCCGACCGCACTTCTGGCCACGCAGATCAAGACAGAGTGTTGGGGTAAGTACGAGGCTGATATCGACACACTCGCGACACATGGCCCGAATTATTGATGTGGCTGCAAGTGCTCTGTAATTCAGCCAAAGAGTGATCCCTGCGGCTCCGGATAGACAAGCCCTCCATCTTCAATCCTCGCAGCCTGGTTTAGTTGATGCTCGTTCAGGCCCCCCGGCACAGTGTGCACGACGGGGATGCTCCTCAGACCCACGAGAGCATCAGAAATCAATTGGGTGCGGCTCTTTTAGAACAGGCGATTCTGGTGCCGTCGAACGCAAGATGGACCTCTCTTACTATGGGAGCGGCGAAGGCATTTTGGGGTTGGGTAGTTGGGTGGGGCAGAACAATCTGACACGGAAGACCGACCGATTGGACTTCTGGATCTTCTTACTTCACCCGCTTCAGGTGAGAGCGCGTGGGGCCGCGCACAGGGACCAGCTCGCCGTCCGCGTAGCGCGCGGCATGGTTTCTGAGCGACTCCTGCCGCTCGTGAAAGCGCCAATAGGCGTCGAAGTCTCCGCTGGCCTGCAGCGCACGCAGGCGTAAGACCGCCTCAGCCCCCGCCAGAGACCAGCGCGCCCCGGTCACCTCCATCCGATCTTTGACCAGGTAACGGCAGGCCCCCTCGATGACACCGGTGGCAATCGGGAACCCCCTCGCCAGATAGGTGTCATACTTCAGATACTCCGCATTTTTGAGCAGATAGTTGGCGCAGCGATCCACCGCTTCGCGCGCCTTGCCCGCCAGGCCCCGACGGGTCGCACTGCGACGGATTCCGCCCGCCACATAGCCACTGCGCCCGCGCAGAATACTCAGTAGGTGCTCGCCCACCCAGCCCTCCAGCTTCGGGTTGACTTCCCCGTGCAGAGCCATGCCGGCCTTCCACACGTACTCGCTCACGTGGATGAAGTCCAGCACGATCGTGGGCGCCGCCCTGGCGGATCGGTGCAAACACCGCAGCAGCGTCTTCAGCTGACTCCGATGGCCGTCGACCAGCACCACCCAACTCTTGCGCCCCGTGGGATCCCGCGAGCGGGCTTCTCCGAGGGCTTGCTCGATGACCTCTTCGGGACGCTTCTCCAAGCTCGCCCACAGCCGTTTGTGCTGGGGCCGCGGTCGCTTCCCTTCCTCCCGCTGCGGCTGCGGGGCCAGGATCCGCATCACCTCCTCCGGCCGCCGCACCTGAGGCGCGAGGGTGTACACCGCCGCGACCGTTGCCATCCGCTTGGCGTGGCGCTTTTCGCCCTTGCTCAACCGCTTCTGCAACTTGTGCTCGCTCGCTTCCGCCCGCTGCCGCGTCGCCTCCCGCAGATCCTCACGACGCAGCACCACTCCTTTGCCGTCCACCGAGATCGCCAAGATCGACCCCGACTCGCTCGGAGCCAACGCTCCCGCTTGTCGCTCCTGATAGAAGGCATCGAAGTCCTGGGCGGCACGGCCCACTAGCTCCTCCACCTGACGCTTGCCCACCTGCGCCCCCGTGGTTTTCGACAGCGCCTCCACGACTTTGTCGAACGACCCCTCGGCGGCTTCCTCCGCCGCCCGCCGCCGCACCTGGTGCGAGTACAACTCCGGCGGGAGGTTCAGATCCGCATCCAGTGGGTGCAGGCTCTGGAGCCCCTCTCCCCCGTAGCCGAGCCGCTCCACCCGAACCTCTCCAAAGACCGTTTCCAGCCCCCGTTGCTGCCGCCGGCGCTGTTGCCGCACCTGCCCTTCCGAATCCCGCACCGCAGCGGCCGCTTCACCCGGAGCCCGCAGCTCCAGGTGCGCCTGGTAGAACCGTCGCAGCAGCTCCCGCCCCTGCTGCTCCAGCTCTCGCTCCAACTCGCTGTGCGTCTTCCTATGGGCCTCGTCGGACATCAGAAAGGCCTCCATCTGGGCAAACTGCTCCCGCGCCGCCGCGAACTCATCCTCGGGCTGTAACTGGGCGGCTACCGCTCGCAACTTCTAGCCCTCCCGCAAGCGTCGGGCCGCCTCCGCCACCAGCGGATACACCAGCACCCGTTTCGGCGCTGCCGCCTCGCTCCGCGCCAGCCGATCCTCTCGCTTCCCGCCCCGCGTGCTCCCCAGCTCGATCCAGTTCGCCCCCCGATAGCAGCTGCCCCGGTAGCGCTCCGGATCCACCAACGTCTCCACCAAAAACACCTCGACCCCGTAGCTCCGGGGCCAGTCCAGCGCCAGCTGCCGCACGGCCCGCGATAAGATCCGGCTCGCCAGGTTCTTGACCTGGACCCAGGGCAACACTAAATAGCGACTGTTCGAGACCACGTGCACCAGCTGGCGCGTCCGCGCCTCCGCCTCCCATCCGATCCAGCGGTCGCGCGCCGCAATCCGCCAGGCCGCGCTCGAAAACTGCACGCAGGCCACCACCCGCCCCGCCGGCTCCGAGGCGTAGACCAGGTAGCGCAGATGCGCCCCGAACGGCACCCGGTGGCCTAGATAGTGGTAGCGCCCCACCAGCTCCCGGAACAGCCCTCGTTGCTCCGGCGTCCGAACCGGCTGCAGCTGAATCTCGCCCAGGTCCCGGGCCGTGCCCACCAGCCGGGGACCCGGCTCTCCCCGCGCCGTCACCGGTACCCCGGTCGCTTTCCCCGGCGGCCGCCCCAGCCGCTTGGGGGGCAACACCAGCCCCCCCTGGCTCTCCAGCTTCTCCAGAAACTCCCGGCACTCCCGCGCTTTCAGCGACCCCGTGCGGCGCTTCCACCCCAGCAACTCGCACACGGTGGCGGCCAGTTCCATCCGGCTCAGACCCCCACACGTCCCCACGATCTCCCGGATCAGGGCCTGCTCCGCTTTGCCCACCTCATGACCTAGGAATCGCGGCGCTTTGCTCTCCACACCCTCTGCCACAAACCTACGCTAGCAAACCGACGCACAAATGTCCAGTGCTTTTTTCCCTCTTTCAATTTTTCATCGCACCGGGATTCCACCGACTCACAGCGGGCAGAGTCTCAGGCCCGGCCCGGCGGCTATCCGAGCGCACCGCAATCCGACGCGTTTTAGCCGACTTATGCCCTTCGCCAAGCCTTATCTCGCCCAAAAGCGCCACTCGCTACGATTCGGACCCGGCTAACCTATTGTCAATAAAGGATAATGGTTCGCTCTAAAAGAGCCGCACCCAAATCAATTGACGGTGGCATTTCTGAGGTATGGCCTCTGCACACATGATTGTTGTCCTCGCTTCAGAGGCGATCTCTACTAAGGCCTCCAGAGCCTGGTGGAACTCATCAGTGAGCATGTGGTCGGCATAGGCACGAAAACCAGGGCTCTGGTTTGGTGAGTCCTTCAGATGTGACTTACGAAAGCCTCCCAAGGCCCTGAGGTGGTAGTAGGAAATGTTTATCTTCAGGAGGGCATCGCTGAGTCTGTCCTGGCTGAAGTGCGGGAATTTGCGAGAGGTGGGGAATGATCGAACATCTACCAGCCGCTCAATGTCATGTTCTTGAAGCAGTTGAGTGAACTCTTCAAAGCTGCGGGAGGAGTGACCGATGGTGAAGATTTGCACTTTGGGATTATAGGAGGCCTCTCACCTTAGAACCAATCCTTGGCCTACAGTTAAAAAGCTCTTCGCGCAGCTTGTAGACGAAGGGGGAAAGACAACATAATCGTGAAGGTCGAATGGCTCCTGATACCTGGCCGTCCCCTTTCTACCTCTCTCCTGTTAACAGGACGACCCATCAAATAAGTGAGGACTGATCATGCCTCTTTATATCTGCCGCTGGCCAAACGGGGATTCTTCATTTGTCTCAGCAACCAGTAAAGAAGCCGCAGTAGAAGCTCTGGATGAAGTGGACAATGCAGAGGGTTGTCCTCTCTCGGTCCTGAAAGATTTCATGGTGCACTTTCGGCTGGCGGAGGATGGGACGTTTGATTTTGAGGGCTTTGGAGAGGCAACCGAGGAAGCTCTTCGGCAAGCTTACCCGATACTGGATCAGACGGTAGATCAGATTCTTGAGGATGATCCTGGCTTTGAGCTACAAGGCAGCAGGACTCCTGAGCAGGAGCAAATGATCGAGAATGCTGTGGAGGCGGAGCGAGAAAGGGTCAAGCCTAAACCGGTAAAGCAGCCACAGACTCGGCTGGGCCAGGACATCAAAAGAGCTATGGATGCACCCACCAGTATGATCGACCGGGAGATTGGGGAGAAGACTACCGAGAGACTCAAGAATTTCAAAGGAGAGGGCAAGCCAAATTGAGCAATTCTGTGTGAGAATCCGTGTGAGAAAATCCGTCCAAAATCTACCAAAATAGAGGAAGTCGTAAAAAATCTGCTAAACGGAACTTACTTGATCTCAACAACTTGTTGGTTTTGAGGAGGTTGTGAAACTCAAAGGTTCTCATTAGAAGTCCGTTGCTCTATCCAGCTGAGCTACGGGCGCCCGGGGAGTATCTTACAGAACTTTCGGTTGGAGAGAGCGTAATGCTTTCCTGACGAAAGGGCACAGGCGATCAGCCGATGCTCTGCTCTCGTCCGGTCTCCGAGGAGCGATAGGCACCGAAGATCACTCGGAGCACCTGTAGGCAATCCCGACCTGTTAGAGGGGCCTCTTCCGTCCCTGCCGAGGCCTTGATCGCTGCCTGCACCAGGAGTTGGTAGCTGTTGATGCCAGTTGGGAGAGGGATCGTTTGGATCCCTTCCGGCGCATCGGGGTGTGTCGACTGCCAATCCAACCGCTGCTGCGACTCGGATTTGTGTCGAGAAGCACTCATTCGAAGCCAACCCTTCGAGCCCCAAATGGTCAGTGCGGATTGGGTCCCCCCCTGCTCGAGATAGTAGCCACCATGAAAGGTGCCAACCATTCCGCTCTTGAACTGGAACGCCAATGCTTCCGCGTCCTCGATTTCGACCGGTTGACCTCCTACATTCCTGCAAACTGCGGACACCTTGGCGATGGGATCGTCGGCCAGGTACTGAATCAGATCCAAGTTGTGTATTCCCAACCAGATCAGATGCCCTCCTCCGGCCTTGTTCTTGAAGGCGAACCAGGAGTCGTGATAGCTGACACGGGTCAAGCGCGTCTGGTCCTTGACCTGGAATACCTGGGTGCCATAGAGCTTTCCCAAAAATCCAGAACGGATCAACTCCTTCGCCTTGATCGCCGAGGGATGCAGCCGTCCGGGAAGAGCCAGCATCAGGTGTAGATTCCTGGATTCGGCCAGCTCTACCAGAGGCTCGAAATCTTCCGCCCGCACACAAGCCGGCTTCTCGGCCAGGACGCTGCAGTTTCCTTCCAGTGCCCGCCGGATTCGATCCGGTGCGAGATGTGCCTCCAGAGAGATGAGCACCATCTGCGGCTTGAACTTTTCGATCATGTTGCGATAGTCTCGAAACTTCCCTAGATTCGGAAACCGCTGGCCCAGCGAGCTCTCGGCCTGCTCGAAGGTTGCACCACTCTCATCCGAAATGGCCAACCCCGCCAAACCTTCACTCGCCGCCAGGGCCTTGAGGTAGATACTCAGGTGAGGCCCGCCCTTTTGGGTGATGACCCCGACTCTGATGGGACTCTTTCCTTTATCGGACGCCTCCGAGGATCGGTTTGCGGACAACAATTCGCTGGTGGAGAATCCAGTCCCAATTGCCAGCGAGGAAAGCACGACTCCACCGGCACCGGTCGTCTTCTTCAGGAAGGTTCTTCTTTTCATGATCTCGGAGTTTAGCAGTCTCCCTTCGGCCAAGAGCGTTCGCAACGCCAAAGCCGCTGTAGCGAAGGGACTCGACAGCGACGGCTTTCTCGACGTGCTCAATCAGTTCGAGCACCTGCTCGCTGAGATCCACGACGAGCAAGACATCTGGCACAATCTCGGTGAGTGGATGGATCGCAAGAAGAGTCTCGTCGAGAGCGAGAACAAGCGTATGCAAGATAGCGAAATGATGGTCAGCGCTGCAGAGATCTCGACGCTCGTTGGGGGCATCCTCGCGGTGCTCAGAGAGAACATCAAAGAGCAGAAGACGCTACATGCGATCGGGCGTGGCATAGGCAGGCTGCTGCCAGAGCCTGACAGACAAGACGCTAGAGAGACGAGTGCTGCAACACTCATCAGATGAATTATCGCTGCCAAAAGGATCTGGGAACTCGCCGACGAGAGCGTCAAGATTGGACTCACGGAACTGAATCGATGAGGTTGTGGTATGCCCTTCTGATTCCTTGCCATTTAGGGATTCTTCTGAACTGTTTCTCCTGGAGGAGTCGGGCTCTTACCTTGTTCCAAAACTTTCCCTTCCCCTTCGCTGGAATGCCACCCCACTCTTCGACAATCTCATAGATTCGGACGTGGAGGTCACTTGGTGGTTGTCGTCTTGTATAGGTCGCAGATCTGATCTCTCTGTAGACTTCCCAAAGTTCCTTCCAGGTAATGTCCGAAGCTCTGAGCTCAAGCGTGACCCACGCCATCCGTCCTCCGGCTCCCAATGGGTACCGTTGATGCCCGATAGTTCGATGACGGTAGATAGTCGGTCTTTCCCCTTCTAGAATCCATCTGGCAATGTCTTCTCGCTCGAAACCTGTCTGCAAAAACAGCAATTCAACCTGCCGGGATAGATCTGCCAGGATCGAACCTAGAGCGATTGGCTGGATCCGCCAAGGCAGACGCTTTCCGTCTGATCCTGGCAAGTTATAGACGACAAGAGGCGGCGGAAGCTCCTCTGACACTTCGCTCATCGAGAGCGGATATTCGTCGTCTGCACTTTGGCGATCACGTTTTTGTTGTTGGTCAAGCCAGTCTACACTCTCTTGCCGGGACAAGGTACGGGTTAAGCGGCATGCCATTGTTCTGACTCTCTCAACCTGCCCTTCGTACGCCTCGCATATCCTCTTGCTCAGGATCTCCTGTCGGACGCCGGGTGGACCGAAAAAGATCACCTCTTCCCCAGTTTCCTTGGTTTCTTTGGTTGGAGCGGCAGATTTTCTTGCCGCCAGTACCCGTACCTGCCGCACGTCCTCCTCACTGAATTCGTACTTGCAGGAACCTTTTAAATACTCACTTAAGGCATCCTTCAAGAATTTCATGTCGTTCAGAGGGAGGGTCATTCTCAAATTTTGTTCCAATTCTGTTTGGTTCATTCTTAACGTCCTGAAAAGTAGTTCTGTTAAATACTAACCTAGGGTATGAGCATGAACAAGATTTCACGAATGAAGCTGGAACGCCTGAAGCGGCGATGGAGTCAGCAGGAGCTGGCCGTGATTGCGCATGTCGGCATGGCTGACGTCTCACGGATTGAAACTCTTCGGATGCGTCCTTATCCAGGGCAGAGTCAAAAGCTGGGACAGGCGCTGAGGCTCCGTCCTGAAGAACTGCAGGAGGAAGTGACGGAAGACGAGGCGGCGGCGGTTCTTGATCGAGATGGCGCGTGTACGATCGACCTTCGATTGCGGGGAAAGAGGGACGAGTTCACTCTCGGGAGAAGAAGAACATGAGCGACCTGTTCCCACCGCAGGAGTCTCCACCTCGGGAATCAGCCCGGTGGTCCCTAAAGGCCGGAGCTATCTCGGAAAGTGTTGATTCGCGGCAGACGACTGTGGATGAAACTCCCCATACCGAAACCACGGATCTGCTCTCTTTCGCACGCCAACTCGTAGACGCTGGTCTGTCAGTGATTCCGATCAAAGCAGATGGCAGCAAAGCTCCTCTCATCCCTTGGAAACCATACCAATCGAACTTGCCAACTGATGAGGAGCTCAAAAACTGGTTTGGCAATGGCAGTAGCAATGGGATTGGAACAGTTGCCGGAGGCGTCAGCGGCAACCTCGAAATCCTTGATTTTGATGCTGGTGGTGCTGCGTTTCCCAAGTGGCTCTATCTGGTCCTTGAGCAGGGGCAAGAAAAGCTTCTCGACAGGCTGGTACTCGTTTCGACACCGAGGGGGGGATGCCACGCCTTCTACAGATGTCCAGATGGTGTGCAGCGGAACCAAAAGTTGGCAGGGCAGGCCGGTGAGGATGGCAAAGCAGTCGTACTGATCGAGACGAGGGGAGAGGGCGGCTATGTTCTCCTTCCAGGCTCCCCTGAAGCCTGTCATCCCTCGAACAAGCCATACGTGTTAGACCAGGGGAATCTGACACGTATTCCAAACATCAGTGCGGCTGAGAGAGAACTTCTTCTGCAATGTGCTCGTGCCCTCAATGAGCACGTCGAGCCAGCGCGGCTCATCACTGGCCCTTCCACTCGTAACGGCAACCGACCGGGTGATGCGTTCAACCGAAAGGCAACCTGGGAAGAGGTGCTGGAACCGCTCGGCTGGGCGAAGGTAGGGCACAACGGAGAAGCCACGTACTGGCGCAGGCCAGGTAAGGACGCCGGTGTCTCAGCGACCACTAACTTTGGTGGAAGTGATCTGCTTTATGTTTTCAGCACGAATGCCGATCCGTTCGAAGCCGGGCGAGCCTATAACAAGTTTGCTGCCCACACCTATCTCAACCACTCTCGCAATTTCAGCGCTGCTGCTGCTGCCCTTGTCAGTAAGGGGTTCGGTGATCCGCTGAATACAATCTACGGAGTGAAGGATCACGGTCTCATCTGGAACAAGTCCACAAATGATGGGGTCAAACCCGTGGTCCTAACCAACTTCACAGCGTGCATAGCCAGGGACGTGGTGGAGGACGACGGTGAAGAGACCAGGCAATCCTTTGAGATCGAAGCTGTGTTGAGAGGCAAGCCTTGCCGCTTCACTATCCCGGCCAACCAGTTTTCCGGTATGCAATGGGTCGTGGAGAATCTTGGCGCGGGAGCCATTGTTTCCGCCGGTTATGGAGCCAAGGATCGAGCGAGAGAGGCAATTCAACACCTTTCCGGCGACGTGCCAACCCAGCACGTCTACACCCATATCGGCTGGCGCAAGATCGACGGCAACTTCCTGTACCTACATGCTGGCGGCTCGATTGGATCGATTGGATCGATTTCTCAAGTAGACACACGTCTAGAAGGTTCCCTGAAGGAGTACGATCTGCCTGATCCCCCGAAAGAGAAACAGCAGATTGCCGATGCTGTCCGAGTTTGAGAAAGAGATGCTGGCAATGTTTCCGGACGAGTCTGATGGAACGCGTAAAGGGATTCAGGAAGTCAAGAAGGCCGGGCTTATGGCCTTGGAAGGATCTGAATTGAACGGAGTTTCAAGGTGCTTGGTTGCCGTCGGGCGATCTAGAAAACCTAATCATTGAACGACCCGCACTCAAGGAGAAACAACATGACCAACAAGGGTAAGAAAACCGCAACCACTCCGACGCCCGACGGGGGCGACGATCGAGACAGACAGCGGAGTATCCGCGATGAGCAGGAAGGGATTCCTGACATCGAGAAACTCCGACTCTCCCAGAACTTTGCAGAAACGGCTGGAGTCAAGAAAAAGATCATCACCATCCCGGTTCGCAAGCCAGACAGACAATGGTTTATCAGAGTTCAACCAGACGAATCCTATCGGCTGGAAACGGCAGTCCTCGAGCTTAAGGAGGACCGAGAGACATATCTCGTAGACCCCACTTTATGGTCGGAGCTGCCAGGAGAAATTGTTCCCATGTGCCTTTTCACCGCCATTAACCGGCAGGGGATTGTCTTCCTCTATCCCGTAAGGCTGCCCGGTGCGGATGGACGTCAGCTCGAGTGGCATCGGTCGGCTCTGGAGGCCGCTCAGGTCGCGATGAAAGACTGGGTACGCATCGTAGCCAACATGCGGCTGGGGGCCTATGAGGTGTTTACGGCCACAGGAGACCTCCCCGAACCGGAATGGCCCGATTTGAGCTTGGGCCAGATCTTGGAGATCGCCTTCAAAGACAAGTTCATCCAATCCATGGATCACTTAGCAATCCAGAAGTTGAGAGGAGTACGTTGAGCTTGTCCCCTTTGAGTGCATTCAAAGAAATCTGGTGCGTAGACTTTGAGTTTTCCGCACCGCCTGGTGAGCAACCCACTCCGATCTGTGTTGTGGCCAGGGAGGAACGGAGCGGACGGACTATACGACTTTGGCAGGACGATCTGAGCACTTCTGCAGCACCCCCATACTCGGTTGGTCCGGACTCCCTTCTTGTCGCTTACTACGACTCAGCTGAGTTAGGTTGTCACCTTGCTCTGGGCTGGTCCCACCCCGCTAATGTACTGGATCTCTTCTGTGAATTCAGAAACCTCGTCAATGGCAAAACTCCACCGTGCGGGTTTGGCCTTCTCGGCGCTCTGACGGCCTTTGGTCTGGACGGAATCGAAGCGTCTGAGAAGGAGCATATGCGTGAGCTGGCACTACGGGGAGGTCCTTGGAGCCTATCGGAGCGTAAACAGCTCACAGACTATTGTGAGAGCGATGTGGTCGCAGTTCATAAGTTGCTGCATCGAATGAGCCCTCATCTGGATGTTCCAAGGGCACTTCTTCGGGGACGCTACATGAAGGCGGCTGCGCACATGGAGCACTGCGGGGTTCCTATTGACACAGAAGCATACTCGGCACTGCGGGAGCACTGGCCTCATATCCAAGAAAAGTTGATCCGACGTATCGACGCCAGATATGGGGTATACGAAGGCCTGAGCTTCAAGGTCGATCGATTCGAAAAGTGGCTTGAAAAACACGCGGTGCCGTGGCCCAGGCTAAAATCCGGTCGGCTGGCACTCAAGGACGACATCTTCCGTGAGATGGCTCGCAGCAATCCTGAAGTTGCACCTTTGCGAGAACTTCGAATCTCACTTTCGCGGATGCGGCTGTCGGAGCTAGCCATTGGGCAGGACGGCCGCAATCGGTGTCTTCTCTCCGCCTTCCAGGCCCGCACAGGGCGAAATCAACCGAGCAACAGCAAGTTCATTTTTGGTCCTGCGATCTGGTTGCGCGGATTGATACGGCCTGAACCGGGCTGGGGTCTGGCCCACATTGATTTTGCTCAGCAGGAATATTGCATTGCAGCTGCGCTCTCGGGTGACCCGGCGATGCTACAAGCCGCGACTTCGGGAGATCCGTACCTAGCCTTGGCTAAGCAGGTAGGAGTTGCGCCGCCTGATGCGACCAAGGAAAGCCACCCTTGGGAACGGGAGATGTTCAAAGAGTGCGTCCTTGCCGTCCAATATGGAATGGGGGCCAAATCCTTGGCCCAGAAAATCGATCGGCCCGAGATCGAGGCACGGGAGCTGCTGCAAATGCACCGGCAGACCTATCCCGTTTTCTGGCGATGGTCAGAAGCGGCGGTCGACTACGCCATGTTACACGGCAAGCTATGGACCGTCTTTGGTTGGGAGATTCATGTCGGAAACGAAGTGAATCCTCGGTTTCTCCAGAACTTCCCCATGCAGGCCAACGGGGCGGAGATGCTACGTCTAGCTTGCTGCCTGGCAACGGAGCGAGGCATACGGGTCTGCGCTCCTATTCATGATGCGATCTTGATCGAGGCTCCGCTGCCGGAATTGGAGGATGCCGTTGCGGCAGCTCAGATGGCCATGACAGAAGCGAGCGAGGCTGTTCTTGATGGCTTTCAGATCCAGACAGAGGCAAAGGTGATCCGTTATCCGGAGCGCTATATGGACGAGCGGGGCAGGGAGATGTGGACGACCGTCTGGGAGATCATGAAGGAACTAGTTTAGAAAGAAGGTGTGCATGAGCGCACAGGTGACCTGAGCGCTGGTGCAACGATACCTGTGCACCAGTGCACCCCCGTCTCATCTTATATATGTATCTCTTTAGGAAGTCTTAATAATAATGTCGACTCAGATCAACCTGGACTCTCTCCGGCTCACGTCTGAGACGACTCTGGAATCCAAGAGAAGATCTCCTTCGAGGATACGGCGCAATACGGGAAGGTTCCTTAAGGGGCCAATCCAGTTGGATTGGTTGGTGGCAGCGGCCAAACTTCCCGGAAAGTCGCTTCATGTCGCGATCGCCCTGAGTTTTTTGTCGGGGCTTACGAAGTCAAAGAGTGTCCGTCTCACTCACGCGACCTTGGATCTTTTCGGCGTCAGCAGACATTCGAGTTATCGAGCCTTGTCACAGCTTGAGAGCAGGGGTTTGGTTTCAGTTACTCGACACCCAGGGAGAGCCCCCGTTGTGAGACTCCTAGATTTCGATTTAGAGGGATAGGGGGGCTGTGATGCTGCAGGACTGGCAGAGACAGAGGGCCTCATCACACGACAAAGCGTAGGTCGGGACCAGTAAACGATGATCGGGAAACCAGTTGCGCTGATCCAAGTTCCCAACCAGCGGCTGTTCAGCAGCAAGGCCGCCGCCCGCTATCTGGGCGTTCACGAACAAACGCTAAGAAAATATGCCGATCTGAACATGATCAGAGCCCGTCGACTGGAAAACCACCGTGTCTTCACTTTGGAAGACTTGAACGGTTTTATCGACACCCTGGACGAGTGGTATCCTGACCCGGACGGAGGACCCGGTCAGGAAAGGAGGGAACATGGCAATTAACCGGGTCAAATATCGCAAGGGCGCTCCCAAGATCGAGGTGAGGAAGCGCTGGCCGGACGGAAAGGAGTTCAGGCGATTCTATCCCAACCCCAAAGTAGCCAAGCGGACTCTCTCTCGTATCGAGGCCGCCATCATCGAGGGCACATGGCGCAAACTTCGAGAAACGTTAACGGGATCGAGTCCCAGAGACGCCGCAACCGTGTCCGACTTTTCGGCCACCTTTCTTGAAGAATACGCCAAGGTACGGATGAGGTCCTGGGATCGGTACGCACTGTCCTTCGGAAGCCTCAACCGAGAACTGGGGGGAATCCTTCTTGTCGACTTCCGCCGCCACCACCTGCATCGTTACGTTCGGCGTCGGGTGAAGCACGTCTCTCCAAACACAGTTAACCGCGACGTTGCGGCTCTGCGGAAGATGTTCAGCTTTGCTCTTGAGGTGGGAGTCATCGATTACCATCCCCTGGTTCGCTTTCCTATGCTCAAGGTTCAAGAAGTGCCAAGACGTATCCTTACGGTTGAGGAATTTCACCTGCTCGTGCAGTCGATGGATCGGCTGGAGATTGCGGCGCTAGTGGCAGTCATGGGGGAGACGGGAATTCGGAAGAGTGAGGCACTATTTCTCGAATGGGATAGCATCAGTGTGCCCGAGCGGATCTTGAGTGTGGGACGGACCAAGAACCAACGGGTCCGTCACATCCCCTTGTCGGAGTTCGCACTGGACTGGCTTCAACGTCTTGTTCGGCACCTCCACTGCCCTTATGTCTTTGTCGGTTCGCAGACGAATCAGCGCTGGGTCAATCCCGAGAAGGCGTTCAAGCGCGGAGCCGTGAGAGCCGGACTGAATTGGGTAGGCTTCCACGATCTGCGCCGATTCCGAGCCACCCACTGGCTTCGCCTTGGCGTCGATGTTCGGACCGTCAAGGATCTCCTTGGTCACCGAGACATCCAGACCACCATGCGCTACGCCCTCTTTGTCTCGGATCACGCTGTAAGAAGCGTCCGGGACGCGCAGCGACTAGAGGAGGGCGAGTTCATGAACACCGAGCGGGTGAAAAGCGGGTGATGGGCTCGTGGGGCGGTTAGGGTGATTGCTCTAACCCGTTGAAAAATCTGGTACGCCCGGCAGGATTCGAACCTGCGACCTACGGATTAGAAGTCCGTTGCTCTATCCTGGCTGAGCTACGGGCGCATCAAGGGTTTCAGGGGAATCATCATACCGCTGTGTGTGGATCTGTGTGAGACTTTTTCCTCTCTCACGGCCTCGAACGCTTCGATGGCTTCTCTTTCCCCTTCCCCCAGACTGTGCAGATAGATTTCCGTCGTGGTCCGATTTCTATGGCCTAAGATTCTCTGGATCGCACCCGTTGGGACGTTGCTGTTGTCCATGAGGGATGCACTTGAATGTCGCAGTGAATGGAAACGAAAGTACGGCACTCTGGCTTCTTTACACAGTCGCTTCATGATGCTCTTGCGATCTCTGTAGGGTAGGCCCGTACGGGGATTCCAGAACACCCAAGGCTTTTTGGGGTCTCTGTGCGCATACCTTAGTGAAAGAATCTCGTCCAGCCTTTGAGTCATTGGGATCTTCCTGGGAGAAAGCCCCCCGTCTATCTTGCGAGTGTAGAGGATTAAGTATCTCTCTTCCAGGTTCACGTCGTCCCATTTCAACCTATTGATCTCACTTATGCGTCCCAGTGTGTCTCTCAAAGTCTCAAGATAATCAGGAGCATCAGGATACCGCGCCATCAACCACTTGTCAGATCGAGCGTGGAGGATGATTTTCTCCACATCTTCAGCAGTCGGGATGTACCGTATCTGTTTGTCCACCGAGAAGAAGTCAATCCCATCAACCGGGCTGGTGCTCAGCCAACTTTTTTTCTTCCCGAAGTTAAAGACTGAGCGTAGATAGCGGATTTCCTTATTTGCGGTGCGTGCTGAAACCTGCTTTTTCCGTCTTTTGACAAACTGCTCGATCATTTCCCGGGTTATCTGCCTACAGTTCAACTCGCCCCAAAGCTGAGCCCATCGCCTCGCCATGTATTGAAAGTCCTTGTAGTATCTGAGGCTGTTTCGAGCCTCTACATCATCAAGTTTCCGATTTACCAACTCCAAGAAGTTCATGTCGGTTGGGGTCTGAGTTTTCTTCTGTGGTGCTAATACCTCCTTTCTTGTTTCTGCTTCTGCCTGTTTGGCCTTCGTTTTGGTTGGGAACCAAGCCTGAGTGTACCTCTCGCCCTTGAGGGTGAAATCGTACCTCCAGCCTTTGCCCTTTATTGAATAAACACTCATAGAGGTCCTCCTTATTCGGGAAAAATAGAGAACCCCCGAGTTTCACAGCGCCCAGTTCATGCGAGTGTTTGTAAACCCAACCCGGGCTCATATGCAGAAACTGAGCGACCTCCTCAACAGTCATTATGCCCGCCCGAGAAGCACTGTCAAACGCCTCTGGCTTAGTGTTTGGGTTTTCTACTAAAATCATCTATATTTCTAAGATTCGCCCTCTCGGAGCCCTCGCGGATGAGCCGGGCGTTGAAGTTGTCTCCGTCCAGGTAGACGTAGCGGAGCCAGCGACCGTAGCGGTCGGCGGTATCCCCGGTGCGATCCCTTACGAGAGCAACTGTCTTGCCTTCGAGATGCGCCTTGGTGAAGGCGCTGGCCTCGCGCCCGAAGTACTCGACCGTTTGGGTGGGGTGTTTCGTCTCCGGGGTGTCCACTCCGATGAGCCGCACGGTGTAGCTGTTACCCTCGAAACGAACCTGAATGGTATCTCCATCAATCACGCGCTCGACGCGGGCCGTGATCGGATCGATTTGGGCGCTCGTGATAAACGACGCGATCCCGGCGATCAAAATGCCCAACCCGATCAGCTTACCTGTGGAGTGTATTTTCATTGTTGAAGCTCCCGCTCCGTGATTCTCTCAATGTCCCATTGGTTCTGGCCCGCATCGTAGCCACTGACAAAAGCGGCTTCCTCGACAAAGCGCCGTCCCTCCCGGCGCGTCATGTGAATTACCATCGCAATCCCATCCACCACGCCCCGGCAAGTCACCTCCCACGGCAACTCCCCGCCGCCCTGCATGGCGCAACTGGCAAGCCGTGACAGGGCGCTCTCCGCGTTGTTGGCGTGTACGGTCGTGAGTGAGCCACCGTGTCCGGTATTGAGAGCTTGCAGTAGATCCGCCGCCTCGCCGCCTCGAACCTCGCCCACCACGATATGATCCGGTCGATGCCTCAAGGCATGGCGTACTAGATCGCGGATCGTCACCGCGCCCTCTTGTAGGCCCCTGGCCTCAAACCGGACACAATTCGAGTGGCCGATGCGAAGCTCCAGCGTGTCCTCGATGGCCACAATGCGCTCGTCAACGGGTAGTAGTTCTATGAGGGCATTGAGCAAGGTGGTCTTGCCTGATCCGGTCCCACCGGAAACCAGAATGTTGCGGCGGGACATCAACACCTGCTCCGCCGCTTTCAAGACGTTTTCCGGTAGGGCTTTCTGTTCGACCAGATCCGCCGCGCTGAAGGTCCGCTTGCCGAATCGCCGGATGGTGATGGCAACGTGGGGGCTGGCCGGGGGAACACAGATCGCCACGCGGGAACCATCATCCAGGCGGGCGTCTATGATCGGATTTGAAGCGGGGTCCAGGCCCAAAGGCCGGGCGATGTGAATAGCCGCCCGTAACAAGGCCGATTCGTCCAGCCCTGGCGCTGCATGAGCCGTTAACCGGCCCTTAGCCTCGATCCAAACATTGCCGGGACCGTTAATCATGATCTCGGACACTTCCGCGTCTTCCAGCAGGGGTTCAAGCCCCGGCAAAAAAGGTTTCAGGTGTGCCAGCCCACTGGCCGCGTTGCTCATATCTCTCCGGCCTCCTTCGCTCTCCAATAAGAATGTTCCAGGGGAAGGTAATGAGGTTTGAGATAAACCCTCCTGGGTTCCAGCGATTGCGCCCCGTCATAGGGCAAGCAAATAGCCTGACAGTTTCCAAGCAAGGCGAAGTCTCGCGGGTGAAAGACGGCCTCCCGGCGCTCCTGGAAAGACTTGGTTGCGCCGATGCTCCCGCCGCCCGATCCACCGGCGCGGCCTGAGAGCGGGGACACGCCCGCCCGCTTCGAGGTCTCGCTGATCGTGTACGATCCTTTGATCTTGGCAACCTGCCCGCACAATTCCGATGCAATCTTGGCGCTGGCGTCGTCGCTCAAGGATAGGAAGATCCGGGTGCGAAGCGTCTGCAAGAGCGCCCGCCACGCCTCCGAACTGCCAAGCACGGCCCGCAATGAGGATATGGATTGGGTCGCAACAATCGGGATGCAGCGGCATTGCCGCGTTAAGGCAAAGGATTTCTCATCGCCGGTCGGATCGTCCTCGCCCACCGATGCGAAGGATTGGTACTCGTCACAGATAAAGACCGCTGGCCGAAAGTAGGCCGTGGGGGATTCCTTCATCTGAGCCGGTCGCATGAGCAAGGCTTGGAGCCATGCGTTTTTGAGCATCACGCCGATGGCGCGGGCCAGCGCCGGGTTGCTCCCGGCTGGCATGTTCAAGGCCAGCACCTTGCCGCCCTCGATCAATTCATAGAGCGGGGGTAAATAGCGCGGCCTTTCGGCAATGGTATGGGCGGGCCATTGCCGGTCCTCCTTGCCCTTCTTCTCGCCGCTTGCCTCCCCCCGGCCCTTGGCCTGGGCCTTTGCCTCGGCCAGCATCGCGGCCCTGGCCTTCGGGCCGATGCGCCGGGGATCGTCGGACACTTCCGGGGGCGGGGGACAGAACACCGCCGCCACGTCCGGCATATCGAACATTGACAGGAATACGGAAACGCCTTCGACAATCGAGGATTTGATTTTGTTGTCCAGCTTTTGCCAGTCGTTGTCAAACCACCGCTTCACAGTGGCCACCCGCTCTCTCACATCGTCCCCGGCTCCGGGCTCCCAAACGATACGAGGCTTGATCTCCAATTCCTCTAGCTTATGAGCCAGGTCCACGGTGTAGACGGTCTGCATTTCCTTCCCGTCCGGTGTGGCCTTCATGTCCCAATCGGCTAGATCGTACATTTTTGGTTTCCAGATTTCGGACGGAATGAAAACCTCCCCGGTGTTTAGCTCCGCGCTCCATGCCTCGGCCTGTTTGATCTTGGCCGCGAAAAGATCCGGGTCAATGGCGCATTGATAGACCTGCTGCAATGTCACCCACTGCTCCGGCAGCACCCGGTGAAGCTCGATAATCCAGCGCACCAGATTGGTATAGGCTTGCTGCCAAAAAGGCTCCTTGCCCTTGCCGAAAAGCTGATTGAGAAGGCTGGCAACGGTGTAGGCCAGCGAGTATGAATCGAGCCACCACGCGGAGAGGGGGTTCCATTTCCAGACGCCGCCCATTCCGATCTCCAGGTAGTCGTCTCCCCGGCCCGCGTTATCCAGGATCGAGCGAATGTCATGGCAAAAATCTCCCTTCACTTCGAGCATGAGCGCCGCTGGCCTCCGCTCCGGATCGTCCGCTTGCCAGCCGAGTAGCTGCTTGGCGAAGGGGTGCATACAGGCCGAAGTTTTGCCGCTCCCCACCGCTCCAAAAATGGCAATGCCGGTATACAGTCCGCGCTCCGGGATGGTGAGCCATCCGGGGTTGAAAATCTCCCTGGCTTCGACCGGATGATGCACTTCCCCGATGACGATTTCGGGGCCGGGCTGCTTCGGGGAAAGAGGCCAAGCGGGGAGCGCCCCAAAGGGAAGTAAATCGCGCTTTCGCGCCTCAATCCAAACCTTCCAAATAGACAGGGAAATAGATCCGGCCAGCATCACCGCCACCAGCGGAGAAAGGTAGTACCAGATCACCACGGCACTGTAAACATTCGGGTTGTGATACTCCAAAAGATCGAGCAAAGGGACCGTCTCAAGCGCCGGAAAAGGACGCCGGACAAAGCTCCAAACGGCGAACCAAACCCCCCCGGAAAAGAGGATCACGGTAGGGGGAATGGCCAGGACAATCTGACTGGCCCGGACGCCGTACCGGACCCATTCACCCACCAAGAAGGCCATGACGTTGAAAATTTCCCAGCCGATATAGGCCACCACGCGGACGGGGTTTTTCCAGTTCATCGGCCCGGCCTCCCGGTGCCAAAACCGGTTCAAGGCCGTGATCAGTGTCCGGCAGTTCTTCCGCAATTCCATAGGTCCATTCTCCGCTTAATGCCCGCCGCTGTCGGGCGTCTTTTCCGAGCCTTCCCGCAGGGATAAATACCGACGATAGCGACCCCCTGGGGCCGGATAGGGGGACTGCCCCGCAGGACCGCTATCGGGGCCGGTAGGAACCCCCGTTTCGGGGGGGGGCGCTATCGTCTTCCCGGATTTTTCTGTATCGTCATTATGGAAGCCGAATAGTAGGGGCAAACCACTGAACACAAAACGGTTCAAGGAGTGTATGGATGCCCCACCCCCACGCTTTTTTATGCCCCACCCCCCCCTTTGTCCCTGGGGCAAAAAATAAGCGGTCCTTTGGGGCATGAAAAACACCCCGGATTTGGCCCCTCAAGCCAGATCCGCAAACCGGGTTGCCCGGAACGTCGAATAGTCGTCAATCGACACCCCTTCCGCAAGCTCCGCTTCGGGAAGTTTTTGAAGCGCCATGTACCGCTTCCCGGCCTCGCCCATCCCGCCGTACTGTGCCAAAAATCCCATGTCTCGATTGTCGATTGCATCACTAATCGCCCTGATCTCCTGCTTCACCGTCAACCCCGTTGCCACCTTCCCCGGCTCCGCCGACGCCCAAAGCTGTAGCACCCGATCCGCCCGCAAAACCGCGTCCAGTTCCGCGCCGATGGCGATCACCTCCACCCGCCGACCCTTGGCGCGGATCGCATCCCAAAGCGGTCCATGCGCCGCTCCCCATGAGTTGAGTTCGCCGGTGCTCTCCCGGCCAGGATCGACATAGGCGAAGGTGACGGTTTTATCGCCTCCGGCAACGGGGAGCTTGAGCGCAAAATAGCGTTTCTGAGCGGCCACCGCGCCGTAGTAAATCCGCCGGGGAATGAGGTTGGAACGGACCCCTAGCCCTTCAATAAATTCGACCTTTTCCCCCTCGGTCGGAAGCCAGTTCATGCCCGGATGTTCCAGGATAAAATCAAGCGAGAGAAGCCGCCGCATGACGACCGGCGCTCCCGCTTTCCGCCGGTGACGGATATTCTCGACTCCGAGCGCCCGGTAAAGCGGCTTGCTTGAAATCCGGCACGTCTTTCCGCCGCCGTTGAAGGCAATTACATCGGTTTCGACCGCTGCCCGTTGTTCGATCAATGCCTTCACGAAACGGTGCGCCTGTTTCCGGTAGGTATTGAAGTAGCAACAGAACTGCGTCCGCGTGAAAACTCCGCTGTGCAGACAAACCAGCGCAATCCATTCCGCCTCCCGCCCGGTCCATCCAAGGGGCGCAAGCGCCTGTTCCCGGCCCTTCAAATGCTCGATCATCGGTCGCCCGTCACCACGGCCCGATCTCCTTGCAGGTAGGTGATGACGATCCCCATAGGATTGTGAACAATCAGATCGGGGGGGATCTCAGCGAGGAACAGGAATTGAAGCGATAAGCTCCACCGCTCCCGGTCCACTTCGCCCTCGGCGACAAGGCGCACGAGGTCAAAATCGGCCGTCGCGCTGTGGGGCTCCTGGGGGTTGGCTTGAATCCTCAAAACGACACGATCCACCTGCAACTCATCGCGGGCCGCGCCCGCCGCTAGGAGGGCGATATTCTGACTTTCGGCCCGGAAGGATGCGTTGGCTAGATCGGTCGTGAGAAACCGGAGACTGCGGGACCAGTTTTCTTCGACCGTCGCCCGGCGACGGGAATAGAAGTCATAGACGAAACGATTGAGAAAGTATTTGGTCGTCGGGTCCAGCGGGTCGGCCTGGGCCTCCATCACGTCATAAGCGACGGCCTCCGCCCGGCCCACTTCGTCAACCCTCACGACGATGGGCCGTGGTGGATCGACCGTTGCAATCCGAAGCACGACGACAATGAGAAGGACCACCGCAATACCAAGCCCCACCGTGATCGTCCGAAGGTGACGGTTGGTGTGGATCGCCTCGCCCCATATCTCGGCATACTCCCCGCCCGCGTCTTTCGCCGGGGGCGTCTTATCTTGGCTCACTTGATCCCTCCCGATGCCGCTGTCTTCGCCGCCGCCGCTCCGCCGCTGGCCGCAGCCATCCCTGCCGTTGTCGCCATACCCATGAGTCCGCTCCCTCCCGCTCCGCCTCCGGTAACGAGCATCGAGGCCAGTTCCCCGCATTTGAGCGATGAGAGAATCCCGGCAATGAAAAGAGGAATGACGGCCAGCGTCCATAGGCCCACTTGCGTCATGGATTGGGTGTCAAGGTTCGCGCCGCCCAGCGTCGTGATATACGCAATCCCCACGGCGCTGAACACTCGCAACACACACCCGGCGATCACGGCATAGAGCGAATAGGTGAGCATCCCTTTGAACCAGCTCCAAAAGAGAAAGGCCAGCGGCTCGAACACCAGAAACGGGATAAAGATCGGCCCTAAAATGATGAGGATCGCCAGCGCGATTTGAGCCCAGATCACCTGAGCGTAAGTGACAGCGAATAAGACAATGAGCATGAGAATCAAAAACGCCATGATGATGCTCCCGGCGACGGCGGTAATGAAGGCGTGGGCGCCACCCGTTAAGATCCCCACCACGTTCCCCTGGGCCGCTTGCGTTTGCATGTTCGCGGCTATGGCCCTCACCATGTCGCCGAGTTCGGTTTGCATCGAGCTAATGATGTCGCCTAGCAACAGTTCGTGTAGAAAGTTCCCCCCCTCGGCAATCATCCCCGGAAAGGTGTGGGACATGCCGGGAATCGTGGTCGTGTAGAACTGCATCATCACCCACGGAATCCATATTCCAATGACGAGGCGCACCAGCTCCCACGGTTGGATATTTCCGCTAAAGGCGATCTTGACCCCGGCGATCACGATGACAATCAACGCAAGCCCGGTAAGCAGGCCAGTTCCAAGGGCCATCACCTCTCCCCCCGCCGCATCTGTCAGACCGTCAAGCGCGGTCTGAATGAAAGATTGGAAATCCCTCAGTTCCTCGTCGGGGAGATTGGAGGGGATATTCGGGTCAATCTGAAGCTGCATCGGCGTGTGCCTACTGGCCGGGGCCTCCGTAGAGCGCCGGGACTCTGAAAAGCAACCCCTCGCGCATCGAATCCACCCGCGCCGCGATCCCGGCTTGCTGCGCGTCAAAAGCAATCTGCGCTTCGCGCTCGGCCTCCACGAAACGGGCCAGTTCTTCGCGCCGCGCTATCTCCTGTTCGTACTCTCTCGCGGACTCCTTGGACGCCTGATAAACCATCAACTGCGCCATCGCAGCGGTAAGGTTGCCCTGGGTCACGGTCCCGGCAACCATCGCTTGCTGTAGCGCGGTGTTGCTCGTGTTCGTGTTGTTTCGCAATCCTTCATAGGACGAAACCGCCTCCTTCGCGGCCACCATCAGATTCTTGGCCGCATCGCTTTGAGCGTGAGCCATGACGAGCTTCTTGTCCCCGGCCTCTGCTGCCGCTAGGTAGACCCGGGACGCCGCCGCTCCGACCTCCGGGCTCTGGTCCGCGTAGAGGCTCAGAAAATCGCTCTCCGATATGGTGTTACTGGCCGTCAAGCGATCCCGCCATGCGTCGGTGAAACTGGTTCCCGATTCTCCTAGTTGCTCCACCGCTCCGGCCAACTCCCCGGCGACGCCGGTAAAGTCGTTCTTCCAGGAAAGGCCCACGCCGATAAATTCAGTCGGGATCGAGCTAAGATCGGTGAAGGGTTGGGTCAGCGCCCCGACCGTGCCAAGGGCTTGCTCTTTCAGGTGCGAGAATTGATCGGTCAGTTCCGTTAGCTGGCCGTTCATCGTGATCTTCTCCATGGCATCGTTGTAGATTTGGACCCCCTGATTGACGATCATCTGCGCCCGCTGGATCGCCGCAAGGATCCCGCCAAAGATGGCGTAGGCGGGCGTGGTGCTCAGGACGATCATGAGGGGAACCAAGACAAGGCCGCTCACGATTCGGTGTTTCATTTTCATTCTCCTTTTAGGTTTCGGGGGACCAGAACATCGGACGTAAACCAGATGCGAAGCCGATGCCCGGCCCGGATTGTGATATTGGGTAAACGGTTCAAGAAACGCTGTAAGATTTGCTCGGCGGCTTGGCCGAGTCCTTGCCCGGCCCCGGCCCGGAACGCTTGAGCCCCGCCGCCGTAAGGGTTCGAGTTCTGCAAGGTGAGGCCGCTAATGATGCCAACCGCACCGACAGCGGCAAACATCGAGAAATAGTGACGGTTCACCTGATCTTTCAACGCGCCTTCTCCCACTTGGTTGAGGCCGTGAAAGTCCAGTGTCACCCATCGACCGTCCGGGTAGATCAACCGATGGAAACTGACAGCTAGGCGCTCTTGATCTTGCCCCTGAACTGCCGACGCGGTTCCGACCACCCGCGCTCCACGCGGGACTAAAATCCGCTGCCGGTCAGCGGAGTAAAACGGCACGGCAACCTGGGCCAGGACCGGGCCGGGGAAGTCACCGGACAGTTGGGTGACCAGGACGGCCTCAAGGAAAGATCCCTCATAGATCCGTTCCCACCCTGGCGGATCGCCGCCGCCCTCAAGACGCGGCGGGTTGGCATAATCGCGGGCCGGTTGCGCCGCCGCCCCGGGAAAGCCTAGCGAATTAGGCGCGGGCGCTGCCGGTCCAGGAGGAACGGCCTGGGCCGGGTCCGCTCCACCGCCCTGCTGTGCTCCGGTGAGCGCCGCAAGGAAAGCCCGATCCGCTTCCGCCTCCGCCGCAATGTCATCTTCCAGGCTCCCCGTCACACCCTCGAACTTCCCAAGGGCCTGAGAGAGCGCCGCCGCTCCCTCGGCGCGGATCGCTTCGACCGGGCCGGGGGCTGCTCCCCCTTCCGTCACTGAACCGGCGCGGTCGAATTGCCGGTAGGTCTGAGCCACCGGCGAACTGCGAAGGGACCGGCTCCGCCGCTCCAGGGCTTCAAGGCGCAACCGCTCCCGGAGTTCAAATTCCTGCTGCGTGTACGCTTCGCCGGTTTCAGGACTCGGCCCGGCCAGTAACAACGCTTCGTCCATCGTCACCTGCCCGCCTCCGATCGCGCCCGTTGCGGACGCCCGCGCCTCCTGGCGCTGCTGCGCCTGTAGGGTCCGTTCCGCCGCTGATCGCCGCGTCTCGGCCCGTAGGGACTCGGCTTCGACCTGCGCGGCCATCCGCCCGGCGAAGTTCCGCGCCGGGCCGGTGACTTCTCCCCCTATGGAGTCGGTTTCTGCTGGCTCCGATCCGCCGGTGGCAAGCCATATCGCCACAAACACAAGGATCAACACCGTAATAAGCGCCACGCCCCATTGAGTGACAATGCCTCCCGGCAAGCTCCCGGCTGGTTTGGGGTAAAGGCGCTTCCAGTCCGTCACGGTGCCACCTTCGGCGCGGTGAATCGCCACTTGGCTTTTTCTTTGCCGATCTGCAACCAGCCGTTGCCTAAAACATGACGGGCGATATACAGGCCGTCTTCTTCAAGATCGTAGGCAACCAAAGCCGGTTTGCCGTCCTTTTCTTCGTACAGCGCGGGCGTCTCCTGGGCGTTGGAACGGAGATAGGTAAACTGGCCGTCATTCCACATTCCCTCGACCAGGAACGGCCACTTGATCGCTTTGTCCTCCAAGCGGTAAGGGAAGTTCAACCGGGTGGGATAGTCCGACCGGAAAGCCTCAGTCTCACCCTCGGCCAAGGCCTTCGCCTCGGCAACCCGGACCTCGGCTTCCTCCTGAACTGTGGCGACGGTCTTCATGGCGGTTTCCGCCATTTCCTGATAGGCCGTGACCTGGGATCGTCGGACAAAGGCCGGGGTGTTTACACCCGGCGAGATGCGGGGATCGTCAATCTCCGGGTGCTCCACCCGGACGATTAGATGCGGTTCCCCGGTGCTACCTTCCGTCACCAGGAACGAATAGATCCGCCCGGATTCACAGACCAAGGCCACGTTCGTTGTGACACCTTCCGCAATCGGTTTCAGGAAAGCGAGATTGGCCGCGCCGGTCAGGTGCCAATACTCGGAATCCCCCACTACGAAATCAAGAATGTCCTCGGACGCGGGCAACACGATTACAGTGGTGTGCCGCGTCTTGGCCTGAATCCTCACAATCTGATCCTGGGTTTCGATGATCCGCAACACCGCGCCCGCGTCCTGAGCCAGCACCGGCCCCTGAACCAGGAGCGCCGCCGTCAAAAGTGGAATCAATTTCAACATTTGAATTACCTCCGTTTTGATAAGTGTTCAAGGGCCAGTTCTAAACCGTGTTCTTCGACGGCTGCGGCCCGCTTCGCCGCATCCACCGGCGAAGAGGTGTAAAGCCAATAGCTGGCCGGATCGACTTCAAGGCGTAAGATCCCCGCCGCGTCGGGGCGTCTCAAGTAAAGCTCTCGCTTCGGGATCAAGCCTCGAATGGTGTTCATTTCCGAGGGGTTCAACCGGAAGGTTTCTGCGGCCTTCTCAGGCAGGTCCGGGTTGGCAAGGAAGAGCTTGGTCGGCATGGATTCAAGCAACGCCTCCGCGCCCGCCGTTCCCGTCACGTCCACGGCGCTTTGAGTCGCCACGATCAGCGCCGCGTTCTTCTTGCGCCAGGTTTTGGCGGCCTCTGCGAGATAGGAAAGGACGGCGGGATCTTGAAGGTAGCGCCACGCCTCGTCTACCACCATGAGCTTGACGCGGGCGGTCTCGTCGGGGTTCTCCAGGGCGAGGCGCAACCGCTCCAAAAGGTAGAACAGCGCCGCCTCGCATAAGTCGTCATGCTCCGCGGCGCCGGCCATGTCGATCACCTGCCAGTCTTGAAATTCCAGGTCGTCCCCGTCTGCCGGGTTATCGAAGTAGCGGCCCCATGCGCCGTCGCCGTGCCAGCGGCCCAGCGCGGGCCACATTTTTGAGGGCAAAGAGTGGACCAGCGTTCCAAGGGTCCGCTCCGCTGGCGCGAAAGCATAGAGGTCTTCCACGCGGGCGCGGATCTCGCTCGGATCGGAACCGCTCAAGTTCCATCCGCCGATGCGAAGCAGCCGGGAAATCCAACCCGTCAGGAATTGGTAGGTCCGCTCTCCTGCCGGTAAAGAGAAGGGGCGTAGCTGGACACCTTCACCGTCTGCCGCTGCCGGGGATAGCTCCATGTATCCTCCGCCCAAGAATTGGGTGAGCCAGCGGTAAGAACCGCCTAGATCGAGAATCAGGATGCGCGGATCGTATTGGAGGGCTTGGACCAACAGGAAATTGAGCGCGAAACTTTTGCCCGCGCCGGTTGCGCCCAACACCAGCGTATGTCCCACGTCGCCAGCAAATAGATCGTAGTGGTAAGGGGTCCGCCATTGGGTCTCAAGGATTGCCAGGGCTGGGGCCCGCAAGTGGCCGCTCTGGGGAGTTCCCACAGGTGGACCGAAGATCGGGGCCATGCAAGCGGTCACACCTGCCGAGACAAACACGGATCGTACCTGCCGCCTCCGGGGTTGCCCTGGCATCCGCGAAAACCAAGCGGGGAGTTGGCCGTATCCCTCGCGGATCACCTTGGCGTCGTGGCTGGCGAAGATGCGCCGGATATCCCCGTCCAGGCTCTCGGAGTGCTCTAAAGGGCCGTGAATCGCAATCGTCAGGGCAAGGTCGCCGTAAGCAACGCCGTCCGTCTCAAGCTCGACCAGGGCATCCCCTAAACGGTCGGACTCCGCCGCCGCCGCTGTGTCCACCATAGCCGCGGCGCTCCCCTCCGTCTCCTGCACGTGGGCGCTCATTGAGTACCGCTTTGAGAAGTAATGACGCTGCGCTCCCCGGATCTTTCGCCGGGCGGCATCAAGGCGCTGCGGTCGCCATTCGAGCGTGACCGTCAGGGTCGCATCGAGGCGGTAAAGATCGGACAACAGATTGCTCCGGGCCGAGCCTGGGGGAGAGAGCAGCGAGTAGAGCACAACGGGCTCCCCGTCCAGGCGAAGGTTGCGCCGCTCCGCTTCGAGTTCGGAGACGGCCAACCTCCAATTCATGCCGCTGCCGGTCGCGCCGTCCCACGGCGTTCCGGGCCGGTTGGTGAGTTCGCTCAAAATCACGCTGGCCTCGTGCGCTTGGAGCAACCGCAAGGGCGTGAGGTCATCCACAAGCGCCCGGCTGGCATCGACCGTTTGCCGAAAGCCCGCCGCCGCCGCTTCTATCGAGGAATGGAGGTAAACGGACCTCTGCGCGTTCCGCCGCCTCGCCATCCAGTTCTTCGCGTAGGTTATCCACCAGGGTCCACCGGGCCTCACGGATGCCACGGTGGATAGGCCCGGATCGTAAGCCCATGCAACATAGGCCGACACGTCCTGCACTCGCTCTGTGAGAAATTCCCGCCGCTTTCGTTGGCCGAGCGTCACCACCTTGGACGCGCCGCTAGGCGGCACTTCTGGGAAGCGAATGGGACGCCTCAAGAGATAGAAGTAAAATCGGGTGCGGGCGTTCAGGCCGCTTAACATCCGCTGCCAGCGGTCAATCACCCGGTCTAGCTGCCGGGCCGTTTGGCCGTCCAGGACAAAAGGAGAAATGCGGGCCAAGCTCATCAACTCCCCGGCCCGCGTGAGACAGGACCGCTCATCGTCAAGCCACCCCCAATAAGGCAGTTCCTCGGCCAGCGATCCCGCCGCCTCGTAATCTTGCAGTTCGGTGTCTATATTCATACGCTATCGACTCTCTGCAATCCGTTGACGCGCCATTTCACAGTAGTTCGGGGAAGCGTCAATCCCGATCCACTTCCGATCACAGGCTTGCGCGGCAATGGCCGTGGTGCCCGATCCTAGAAAGGGATCAAGCACGGTCTCGACATGGGTCGCTTGGATGCACCTTTGAGCCAGTTCCACCGGGAAAGCTGCGGGGTGAGGGTTCCGGCTCTCTTGGGAAATGTGCCAAACATCGCCTATGGCGTTCGCCTTGGCCCGAAGGCGAAACGAGGGCTGGGCGATCAGGTAGATAACCTCGTAAGTGGGAAGGAAATAGCCGGGGTTGAAATTGATTCCACCATCGCGTTTCCAGATGATGATTTGCCGGACCGGAAAACCGGCGACGATCTCACTCCGGTCTTGGAGAAGCCCGCCTTGGACGCGCCACTTGTGGTTGTAGAAAATCGCTCCGTCTTCGCGTAGGACTCGCATCATGGCCGTCAGGCAATGACGCTGCCACTGAATGTACGTCTCAGAGGGAAGGTTGTCAGCATGGCCGTGGTAGCCGTGGATCAATGCGGCTCGCGGCCACTTCCCGCCTCGCCCGTCCTTCAATCCGTTTCCGGTGCTGTTCCTCAAATTGTAGGGGGGACTCGTTACGATCAGGCCGATAGAAGCGGCGGGCATCTTTCCCATGAGCGTCAAACAGTCTCCGCAATGCACCTTGTCAAGCCACCCCCAATAAGGCAGTTCGGTGTCTATGTTCATAAGCCACCTTCCGGGCAACGCCGCTCCATCAGATCCACCACCAGCCCAATCTGCGGCCCGCCCGGAAAAACTCAATTCAAGCGCCGCGCTGGAGGCCGGGCCTCGGCGCAACCGATGACAACCCGCCCCGATAGGCTCACCTCCGAATGAGAAGCGTCCAGGGAGCCACCGCCCATTTACCGGGATCGTAGCGGGCGCGAAACTTGGCCGACGCCCGCAAGATTTCAAGCATATTAGGGTCTTGCTTCCAGGCCCAAAATCCCACGGCGTACAACACCGCGAAGATCAACCCTCCGGTCACAATGGAGTTAATGGCGTTCCACATAGCGAGTCCCAAAGTGGCACTCAAGAGGAACCAGCGGCGCTCGACTCCCATGATGGTGAGGGGCTTACTGAGCGCCGGGTATCCGCGCCACCCCTTTCCGCGCTCCATCAGAACAGCCAAGCCATGAAGTTGGCCGCGCCCATTGCCATGCCAAGCCCGAAGACGATCCCGGCCAGCGCCTTCTTGCTGCCGCCTTCACCAAAGGCAAACATCAAGCCGCCTACTACGATGGCAATCAGACTCAAGCCTCGTGCTATCGGCCCGGTGAACGCGGCTTGCAACACGTCGATGGCTTGGAGCCAGGGGCTTGTACCCTGGGCGAGTAGTTCCGTAGACGACGCCACGATCAGCGCCACGATCAGGATTCCGCGCTTTGCAGCGCCGGTGTAAGGTAAGGTCTTTTTCATCTGGTTTCTCCTTTGTGGTTTGAAAGCTCGATCCGGGGCTAGGCTCCCGGATACTCGCCTCGTTCTTCCTGTTCCAGTTTCTCGGCAAGGTCAGTTTGCCCGGCTTCACCGCGCCGGATGGATCGCTCCATCAGATCCACTTTCCGGCCCATGTCGGCAAGGCCCAGGAGCCGTGCACCGGAGTAGATCGAAAACATCAGCGTGACCAGGGCCAGCCCTGCGTACCATGAGACGGGAAACCAGAAATCGGTGAGGACCGTCCAAAAGTAGGGGCTGATCCATGAGAATCCCTCGCCGGCGAGCATCAAGCCTCCGGCGCAGAAGATCGCCGTCAATCCCACGCTGATTTTCCAGGGCTGCATGAGTCCTCCTTAGAGTTCAAATGAGGCGGGATCGCGGGGTTTACCGCCTCCGCCGCCGTGTCCACCATCGTCCCGGCCAAGCGCCCGCGCAACGCGCAACGCGGCCCGGCCATTGGAGCCATGCACGGCGAAGCCAGCTGCCGCTTTCGCGCCGATACTCTTGGTGCTGTAGTGCTCAGTCGCAATCTCCACATTCACCCTGCCGCCGCGTCCATCAAGGTCATACTCAAGTTGAGCGTCCGGGTACTCGACTTTACCGGCTTTGACGGGCAGACCCAGCTCCGCCGCTTTCTCCACCCGCGCCGCGTCCGCCGCCTCTTTACCGCCCTTCATCCTGGCCGTCTCTGACGCCCTGGCAACCTCGCGCTTCAATTCGGCGTCAATTCGGACCCGCCGTAACACGGCTCCCTTTTCGATGAGCTTCCCTTGCTCCACCCGCGCCGCCCGGAATACCGCCGTGTCATGCTGTAGCTCTCCCGATTTGACCATGCCGCTCCACGCCTTCTGTTCGCTGTCAAGCCCTCGGTCCTGGGCCGCTACTTCGGCCCGGTGGACTCCGTTCCCGGTGAGCGTCAGCACCTTGTAGGTGCCACCCTGCGGACCCTTGGCGGTATGCTCCTCGACGTCGCCCTGTTGAATCATCCGGTCCACCGCCCGGCGTGTGGTGTAGGGGTGTCCATTAAAATGCGCCTCCGATAGATCCTTGTAGGCTACCGTCCGATACATGCCGATCTCCGCCACGGCCCGCTCGGTGCGGCTGGTGAAATCCTCGCCTCCGGTGCGCGGATCGAACTCGGCCCGGCTCCCGGTGCGTCTCCGGTCCTGGCGCTCTTTCAGGTAATCGCGCTTGGGCCGCTCCGGGGTCCGTGTCCGGGGATCGCTGCTTATGTCTCGCGGATCAAACACGGCGTCTCCTTATCGGCTCGGTCCCACGTCGCGCTCTTGCGTCTGCGTGAGCGCCGCCACCGGCTGCTTCGGTGTCTGGCCGATCTGCGGCCCCCTGGCGTGGGAAAACTCTTGCGTCAGCTCGGCCTTGGTCTTGGTCGGGTGCTCCCGCTCCTGGGTGATCGCCCGGTCCATGAGGTAATTCGTCATCTTCTGCGCGTCCCCCGCCGCCCGGCGGATCTCATGCGGGTCTTTTTCCAGCACCGCCACCCAATTCTCAACGTAGGCCGCGCCGCGTTGCGGGTCGTGTCCCACCCCCACCTGCTCTCCGGTCATCATGGCGCTGATCTCTGCCCGCAATTCCTCGCGGGCATACTCCGGGCTCCCAAAGCCCGCCGCCATGCCTTCTTTGAGGGTGTCGCGGTTCATGCGGTCGTGATGGCCGGTCGAATGACCCGCCTCGTGCAGCGCCGTCTGGTAGTAGCCATTACGGGAAGCGAATTGTGAGGGGTCCGGGAGCACGATCTTGTCCTCGGTGGGCGAGTAGGAAGCCCGATCTCCACCGGGGACGTGCTGCAGCTTCGCGCCGCTGGCGCGGAGCACTTTGTCGGCCTCCCGGTGCGCGTCCCATTCCGGCGTTGCCTCGGCTTCCCGGGGCGGCAACTTCAACCCATCGGTCTGCTCCACATTGAAAACGGTGTACTGGCGCATTACTGCCCTCGCCCGCTCCGTTTCCTCATAGATCGTTTTGCCGTCCTTGTCCTTGCGGATCTTCCCTTCCTCGTCCTTCGCCGGTCGCTCCGTCCGGTTCTGGTAGAACAGGACTTTCGTTCCCTTCTCTCCCCGCCGCACCTGCCCGCCCGCCGCCTCGATCTGCCGGTAGGTTCCCCACCTGTTGTCTCCCCGGCCCTCGCTGATCTGGCGGCTCATGAGATACAGGCTGTTCCCTCCGGTGTAGGCTTTCCCGGTCTCTATATTCGACGGGGAGCTTTGTTCCCCCGGCTTCCAAGGTTTTTGCCAGGGGGCGGTGCCTTTTTTGATCTGCTCGATGATTTCGCTACTCACCTGCTTGGCGTATTCTTCGCTTCGCTGACGGTAGGTTTGCTTCGGTGGCCGTTTTGCCATGTCGCCTCCCTCCGGTTGCCTCAGTTGTAGGGATCGAATTTCGCGGCCTTGATATCTTCGAGGGTTCCCACATCCTCAACCATCAAGCCGATTTTCTCAGCGAGTTCATGCGTGAGTTCCACGTCAGCGCCGCTATTGAGCGTCGCGTGAAATTCCGCCTCCGTCTCGACTGAAACCAATTCATCCTTCGCCTTGTCCTTCTTCTTTTTCCAAAACATCGTTTCTCCCTCTCTGGGCCGATCACCACCGCATGCGGCCACACACGATGCAAACGGCCCGGATGGCGGCTTGGGGCCGCTTCAATCGCCGCCGAGGCTGAAATTCCTCCCCAAAGGGCGGCCTTCTTCGCGTTTTTGTCCATGGTTCCTTGATGTTGACGGATCGGGGGCGGCGGGCGGAAGTATGATCCGTCACGCGCCGGAGACGGCGCTTTGCCCGGTAGACCCGTTGCCGGTCCCGGTGATCGAGCCGTCCTTCCGGGCTGTCCTGGTGTTTCCGGTTGGCAATCCGCATCTGGTTGCGTCTCATCCGGCGGCGGCACCTCTCTCCGCAGTAGACCTGCCCCCGGTAGCAGCTCCCGCAGATGTAGAACATCACTCCGCAACCCGACCCTCGGCAAAACAACTGGACCCATGCCATTTCGCGGGCCATACCCCGCACGATTCCATAGCCGCCTGTGAACCTTGCAGGGTTGGCGGAGACGCTGGGGATACCGACCTGGAATTAGGGGGCGTGACAGAATGGAGAGAACGGATTGAGAGGAAGCATGAGCGGGGAGCTACTTGCTATTTTGATGGTGTTCCGTCTCGGGATGCGTGCTGATGAATTTCCAGGCGGGCCCTCACCGGCCGCCGGGTTCGGCCATACGGTAGCCGACCCCGCGCTCGTTGAAGATGTAGGCGGGCCGGGCCGCGTCATCGCCCAGCTTGCGGCGGAGCGTCTTCACGAAGGCGCGCACCACCTTCGGGCCGCCGGACTCCCGCCCGCTCCACGCCTGGCGCAGGAGGGCATCGTAGGTCACTACCCGTCCCGCGCTGAGCGAGAGCACGCGGAGCAGCTCGTATTCGGTGGCCGTCAGCTGCGCCGGCCGGCCGGCCATGCTCACCCGGCGTTGCTCGTAGTGGATGCCCAGGTCCCCCAGCAGGAAGGGTTCGGGCCCGGCCCGCCGGCGCAGGGCCGCCTGGACTCGTGCGACCAGCTCGGTCGGCGAGAAGGGCTTGACGATGTAATCGTCGGCTCCGGTCTCCAGGGCCCGAGCGATCGTCTCGTCCCTTCCATAGCCGGAGATGAAGATGACCGGCAGATCGGCCATCGCGGGGACGCGTTGCATCAACTCGATTCCGTCGGTCCCGGGCAGCAGCAGGTCCAGCAGGACCAACTGGGGCTTCTTCGTCTTGAGGAGGCGGGCCACCTCCTGCGGGTCGCCCGTTACGGCCGGGGCGTAGTTGGCCGCTGAAAGAGCGTTCCGAACGTAGCGGAGCGCCTGCGGGTCGTCGTCCACCACCAGGATGCGCGTGGGCTCCGGCCCTGCCCGAGGCGAGCGGGTAGAGGCCTGAGCGAGGCCGGTTGCGGCGCTATTTCCGGCCTCTTCGGTCGCCGATTCCACAGCGGCATCAAATAGAAGACTTACAAGTAGTAGGAGCGACGAATCTGTGGATAAACCAACCGGATCAAAACCGGATCCCGGAACCAGCGGAGACCGCAATTTAGTACCATCCACCGCATGGAAACGATTTTCTTCCTCGTCAAGTTCTTCGAAAAAGAAATCCACGCCAAGAAATTCGTCCACGGTGAAATCTTCGCCAGGAAGCTGTCCGAGTTCAAACAAGCCGAGGATAGCAACGAGTCTGGGCGTATGGATCGGAATGAGGGTACGACTGCTTTGCTGCAACCGGGTAAATGTAGCCTAAAGATCAACGACATGGACATATCAGACGATCTTGCCGGGCCGCTTCAGGTACAGATGGACTGGGTGGGCGATCTCAACGTCTTTTGCCTCCACGCTGCGCATAGCGGAGACTTGGATTTGACGAGTCTCTCCAACGACAACGTCGAGGCCCTTCGACAAGAGCTGACGATACCCAAAAAGTGCTTGTGTCTTGGGAAGTATGCGGTCGTTGTTATAAACGTACCTGAGTTCATCAACCGCATGAGATCTTTCGCACGGGCGAAGAACTACCCCGGAATCAAATGGGGTCTGGTTGAATACTATGATCCGGAGACGTTTCACGGAAATTTCCCTGACGAGGAAGCCGCGTTCCGGAAGCAAAAAGACCACAGCTATCAACGAGAATTCAGGTTCGCAATGAACAGCGGTTCGTCGGGACCGCTAACCATGAACATCGGCGACATAAGCAACATCACGCTCCAACTCGAATCGAGCGAATTAAACGGCAAGAAGTGGCTTGGAGGAAAACTCGAATTGCAGACGGAGCGGGGCTGATGTCCCTCTGAGAGAAACCACGTCACCGGCAAGAACAGCTCCCCTTTTTTCCTCGTAAACCGCCATCCCTTCGGATCGGCCCGGAGCCGTCCGCAGGGCGCGAAGCGGCAAAGCGGACCCTTGACGGCGAGGACCGATCTGGAATCATGCGCTATGAGGGAAAAGGGGAACTGCATCGGGGACTGCTTGCACAAAGGAACGGATACGCAAGCACATTGCTCTGCTGAACCATCCTGAAGTGCCCCTGATCTCTAGCTTGCGCTACTTCTGGTATTACCTGATCTCGGTGTTGGATGACTTTAGTCGGAGAATCCTGGCCCGGGGGCTGCAGCCAGCCATGCGAGCCGGAGACTTCAGTCAGGTGATCGAGGTCGCAGTGGAGAGAACGGGTATTGAGGATGCCCCATTGTCCAGGAGGCCCCGGCTAGTGGCCTGCCCCCAGGCACGAGTCATCAGAACCGCTTTTCTCTCAGCTGCCGATAAGCATCCGATCCCTGGATGTTCTTGTTCTCCTGGGCGTAGTCTCACGGGATTTTACCCATATTGTCTCTGATCTTCGGATCTGCCCCTGCTTCCAGCAGAGCCTCAATGATTGCTGGCAGGGCCTCAATAACGTGTACTCTGTAGCTTCTCGCGGCCCAATGCAAAGGGGTAGCGCCATCTCTAGACTGAACATTGGGATCGGCTCCAACCTTGAGCAGTGTCTGAATGACCGCTAGGTTTGCGGAAACTTCTCTTCTGATCGCCATTTGTAGGGGCGTATGGCCGTGTTCATCGCCTGCGTTCGGATCGATCCCCGCTTCCACCAGCGCTTCGATCGCGGCTGGGTTGTGGTTGAACTGAGCCGCCACATGCAGAGGGGTCGCACCGCCGTGCACCTTGGTTTTCGAGGTCCGCACACCGGGATCGGCTCCGGCCTTGAGGAATGCTTTGATGACCGCCGCGCCGGCGCCCCGGGCTGCCGGAAAGAGGGGGCTAATACCATACGAAATCCACCTATTAAGGTCCACATCGGCTTCCAGAAGTACTTCGACGATGGCAAGATTATCCTTCCATGAAGCCGTATCCAAAGCCGTACCCAGGTAAACTGGGTCGATACCAGCTTTCAATAGCCCCTTAACGATGGCCAAGTTCTCGTTTCCGGCCGCTACGGATAGGTCCCGCTCCTTCGGGTCCGCCCCAGCTGCTAACAATACTTCGGCAAGGTTCAAGTTGTTCTCTTGAACTGCCATATGCAAAGGAGTGATGCGGGATTTGGTCGGGGTGTTCGAGTCCGCCCCCTTGGTTAGTAGTGCTTTATACACAGCGTCATAAGTGATTGCGTATAGATGCCAGTTGTGATCTGCTAGCGGCATGAAGCCGCTTACAATTAAAGATGCCGAGACCGTTATCCTGGGTTTACAGGACGAGATCCGACGCTCTGGGGAGGCCCGCTATGATCACCGTCTGCACGGGGTGCTTTTGGTGGCCCATTTGCTAGGGGACGCCCCACGGACGGTGGAATACTGGGTACAGCGATTCGAAAAGGAGGGGCTGTCGGGACTGGTGGAGGGAGAGCGTCTCGGTCGACCGACGCGTTTGAGCGAAGCGCAGTTGGAGGAGATCGCTGCCGTCCTTCGAGAGCCCCCAACGGCGGTGGGACTGAAAACGAACCTGTGGGACGGAAAGACCTTGTCGGCGTTTATCCAAGAGCGCTATGAGGTCCCGGTTGGGGTCCGGCAATGCCAGCGTCTGTTTCGGCGTCTGGGTTTTCGTTTACGCAAACCTCGGCCCGTGATCGCCCGCGCCGATGCCCAACGGCAAGAGGCGTACAAAAAAAACTCCGAAGCTGGATGAGCACGGGGGAGAAGGACGTGTGGTCTCTGGACGAAGTGCATTTCCAGCCGTACGGTTCCCGCTGTCGGATGTGGGTTCCTCCGGAGACCCAAGATCCGATCTTGCTGCACCATCCGGGCCGCAAGAGCGTGGGCTACTTCGGGGCGGTCCGGCTGCGGGACGGCAAGTTTGTCTCCCATCGGCAAACGGGGCGGTTCAACGGAGAGAGCTTCTACGTCTTCTTTAAGCGACTGCGGCGGATCACGGCACGGTCCCCGTCTCCCGTGGTCGTCCTGGCCGACAACGCCAGCTATCATCACGCCAAATTGCACCAGCCCTGGAGGGAGAGGGCCAGCCAGAGATTTGCCCTGGATTACCTACCGCCGTACAGCCCCGACCTGAACCCGATCGAGCGAGTCTGGAAACTGACCCGCCGAACCTGCGTGCATAATCGCTACTTTCCGAAGCTGGAAGAGGTCATCAATGCGGTAGACGAACTCTTCTCAACTTGGGCCAAGGGAAATGACACGCTACGGAGACTATGCGCAATTACTTAAGGCGCTGTGTATAACAGCGGCCAGGTTTTCGTTCTGAACGGCTATATGCAAAGGAGCAACGCCGTATGTGTTCAGGGCGTTCGAGTCTGCCCCTTCGGTTAGGAGTGCTTCAATGACGGGCAGATTGTCGTTCTCGACTGCCATGTGGAGAGAAGTATCACCGGATTGAGTTGTCGCTTTATGATCTGCTCCGTTGCCGAGCAACTATTTGAGGGTCATCCGGTAAATGGGGAGGTGGGGACGTGGTTGGCACCTTCCGGATCCCAAATCTGCTCCCCGTTCGCTTGTCCATATAGTCGGCTGCAGTAGCAGAGGCCGTGGGAACTGTGGAAAACTCCGAGCGACATCGAACCGGGCCAGCAAGCCCGTGATACGGAGTTTTCCAAGCGCTGTGCGAACGGTGGAAAAACAACTGCGAGCACTTGCCAGTTCTCCTCCAGAACTACTTGTTTTTCCACGGTTTGCATAGTGCGGCAGTTTCCATGGCCTGCCTTTGACTGGCGGCACCTCCCCATTTACCGGATGAACCCTATTTGACACCTTTGACTTGAGCCCGGATGGCCGCCGCGTGGTGGGAGTCACCGCGGGCGGCCTCACAATGGTCGACCTGGAAGCTCGCACCAGTGCTCCCTTCCAGGTGGAGCCTGGGGTCCGCCTTCACTTGCACGGCTTGAAACAAATCCACTCCAATCGGGTCCGCGCCCGCCTCAAGCAGGGCTTTGATGACCGCCGGATCTGCTTTCGACTGCAACGCTCCATGCAAAACCGCCGCAGTCGGGTTGGCACCCGCTTCAAGCAGGGCTTCGGTGACTTCAAGATTTTTCTGTTGTGCCGCCAGTAGTAGCGGGGTTTCACCGTCATTGTCCGCTAGGTTGGGGTCGGCGCCCGCATCAAGTAGGGCTTCGATCACCGCCGCCGGAGGGACGTACCACCGCATCATCCGGAGCAGCGGGGTTTCACCGTCATTGGGCGTTCGGTTGGGATCGGCGCCCCCCCCAAGCAGGGCTTCGATGACTTCAAGATTTTTCTTTTCTGCCACCCACCACAAGGGGGTTTCACCGCTATTGTTGGCTAGGTTAGGATCGGCGCCCACCTCAAGTAGGGCTTCGATGACTTCAAGATTTGCCATTCCTGCCGCCTGCCTCAAGGGGGTTTCACCGCTATTGTTGGCTAGGTTAGGATCGGCGCCCGCCTCAAGCAGGGCTTCGATGACTTCAAGATTTGCCTTTCCTACCGCTGCCCAGAACAAGGGAGTTCTGCCGCTTTTGTGCGCGTTGGGGTCGGCGCCCCCCTCAAGCAGGGCCACGATGACCGCCGGATCCGCGTTCCACCGCACCGCCCGGAGCAGAGGGGTTGTACTGCCATTGTCGTATCGGTTGGGGTCGGCACCCGCCTCAAGTAGGGCCTCGATGACCTCCACATCCGCTCCCGACCTCACCGCCCAGAGTAGGGCGGGGATGCCATCATTGTCCACTACGTTAGGGGTTGCTCCTAAGCAGTAACTCACCTCTTCAACCGTGGCGGTTTCGAAAAACTCGACCGAGTTCCAGTTCTCACAGCCTGCGGCAATCGCCGCAGGAGCTGAAATGATGAGGCAAAGGCTTGCCCCCGCTAGGTATTTCATGTTTTCCGGTGATCGTTTCGATTCTAACACGAACCCATTCCATTACTTGAAACACCGACAAATGACATCCCGGCTCGCTCTTCCTCTAAGGAGGCCCGGGATTTCGGAGTTCGACAGATCCGCTGGGTCGATCAGGGCACCTTATGGTGCGTGCTAGGAGCCTGCGCGGCAGGAAAATTTGTAGGAGCAGCAGACCATTTTTACGTTTATTGTCACCTAAATTGAGCGATTGATGGGCCTAGGGATGTCACATCTTTGAGTTAAGATGTTGCTGGGCTAGGAGTTAGCGGTAGATGGGCTACCGAAAAGCTCCTAACCCAGAAGGTAAAACAACTGTGAGCCACTATAGCACCCTTCCCCGTCATTCTGAGGCGTCTGTTTCCCGAAGGATAGACGACGTGCAACCCACCTCGGAGACCTTGACCGGACGCGCCGGGCTGAGCCTGTTTGTCCGCTATGTGCGGAGCTTGGGTCTGGACCCTGATCTGGATCGGCTGTTTGGCTCCTTGCGCAAAAGCCGCAAAGGACAGCCGGTGACGGAGATCTTCAAACAGCTGTGGTGCTTCTTCCTAGACGGATCGAGTCGCCATTTGGTGTCCTTCGAAGCCTTGAAGGAGGATCCGGGCTATGGAGCAGCGATCGAGACGAAGCCCGAGGCCTTGCTGTCCTCTCACGCGGTCAAGCGCTTTTTCGGCCGCTTTTCCATGTGGCGCATCTGGCTCTTTCGCCGACTCCTGCAGCAGCTGTTCCTGTGGCGGCTGCGATTGCAACAGCCGCCCCTGATTCTGCTGGGGATGGATACCATGGTGATGGACAACGACGAGGCCCCCCAGCGCCACGGCGTGGCGCCGACCTACAAACGAGTCAAAGGGTTTCAGCCGCTTCAGGTCACCTGGGGCCGCTTGCTCATCGATGCCGTCTTTCGGGGAGGAGACAAGCACTCCAACCACGCCGACACGGCCCCGAAGACCCTGAGTCATCTGATCCGGAAGATTCGCCGAAAGTACCGCTCCGAGGTACCCATCATCGTGCGCCTGGACAGCGGCTTTTTCGATCAGAAGCTGCTGAAGGTCTTGGAAGAACTCCAGGTCGGCTACATCGTCGCCGGCAAGCTCTATGGCGATGTGCAACAGTACATCTTGCAGCTGGAGGAAACGGCCTGGGGAGTCTCTCGCAACGGCGATCAGGAGTGGCACTATGTGGAACTGGGAAACCGGCGGGGTAGCTGGGAGAAGTTCCGCCGGGCCCTGTTCTGCCGACCGGCTTATGAGGATCAGCAGCGCCTTTTGGCCTTTGCCCGTCCCGATCAGATCCTGTACACCAATCTCGGTTGCGGCTCCGCCGTGGACGAGCAGCTCCAGCAAGCGGGGCTCGAGCGTTGGCTTCAAGCCGAGGCGATCCTGCAAGGCTATCAGGGACGGGGAGCCGATGAGTTAGTGCATCGAGCCCTGAAGGACTTTACCTCACAGACTCTTCCGTTTAAACGCTTTGCTGCCAACGCGGCCTATTACTACACGTTGCTGGTGGCCTTTTTCCTTTACGAGTGTTTCAAGGAAGATGTGTGCCAGCCGGTGGTGCCGCTCAACTGCTACCCCACGACCTTACGTCGGCGGATCATCGACGTGGCGGGGAAAATCGTCCGCCATGCCGGCCAGATCCTGCTGAAAGTAACGGCCGCCACCTGGAAGCAGCTTCAAATCGACCGGCTCTGGCGCAAGAGCGCCCACCCGCCGCCTTTCGCCTGGGTCTAAATCTCAAAAAACCAAAGCCTCCTTCCAGCCTCAGGGCCCCCGTGTGCCCGCTATCGCCTCGGCTCAGGGTCGCTGCTCCCTTTCGCGAGGGAAAATCGCCACCCTCCACCCTTCTGAACTCACCCGGAACCCTCTGCCGTCGGAACTCGCATCTGTGCGACCTTCATTTTCGCTAAAATGAGTAGAATCGCTCAATTTAGGTGTCAATGTATTTTGAGTCTTTTGGACCTATCAACACGCGTAATTTGATGTTTTGTTGCCATCTTGGTCCAATGGACTCTCCCAAAACCGTTCTATTGCGCACACTCCTAGGAGATATTTCTTCTCCCGATTCCGGGGAACTCCATGTGGGCATCGTCCAGCTATATTAGCCCCTCTCCACGCAGGTATTGCTGCTGATGAAGGCCATTCGCTTGTCGAAGGCGGAGTTGAGCTCGATGTGGGAATAAGCGTGTTTCAGTAACTCGAGCGCGCCTGAGGCCCACGTCTTTTCCAATATGGCCCTTTCGTGTGTGGTTAACCCGGATGAAGGGCTGGAGAGGTTGTTGGTAGGATCGAGGGCGGGGAGTTGGTCGAAGGGACCCCAGCTTTCAAAGAGCTATGGAAAGACTTCAAGGCGCACGGCGTCGAGAGGATCAAACCAAGCGACCCTTCCGACGACCCCTATTCAAAACCGCTGCGCGGCGAGGTTTAACGTCAGGCCGTGTAACTTTCTTTCTGTAATTTGAGTTCTACCCCGGAGTGGAGAGGGGTTGGGCGAAGGGAGGCCCGGAGGGCCGATCGGAGCCGAACCCGGCCACCGCCCAAGGGGACAGGGGTCTGGGACAGGATTCTCCAAACGAAACAAGCAAGTTTTGAAAGGAGAATCGATGAACCCAGACCCGAGAGAGAGCTTACCACTAGAGATTTTGGAAGAATTAATGGAGGAAGGCGCCGAGGCCTTTCGCAACGTGCTGGAGAAGCTGTTTAACCTGGCGATGGAGCTGGAGAGATCCGAGTTTTTAGGAGCGGAGCCGTACCAAAGGACGAGCGAGCGGCGCGATCATGCCAATGGCTTCAAAGGCAAGACGGTGGCGACTCGGGTGGGACGGCTGAAGCTGAAGATCCCCCAGGTGAGGCACTTGTCGTTTTACCCGAAGTCGCTGGAGCGAGGATGCCGATCGGAAAAGGCCCTGAAGCTGGCAATTGCCGAGATGTACGTGAAGGGAGTTTCGACCCGGAAGGTGAGCCAGATTACGGAGCAGTTGTGTGGAACCGAGATCTCGGCCACTCAGGTCTCGAGGATCGCGAAGATGCTGGACGAAGAACTGGAGCAGTTTCGGGAACGGGAACTGGGGGAGTGCCGGGTGCTCTACCTGGATGCCCACTACGAGAAGGTGAGAGTCAACGGTGCGATCCAGGATCTGGCCATCCTCAAAGCCCTGGGAGTGAAGCGTTGGGGCAAGCGAGAGGTTCTGGGAGAGCTGACTGCTTTTTCTTATCCTTGAGAAATCCGGGCTAGAGTAAGACTAGGACTCAACTACGTTGACTTGCTGTCAGCCTCTCGATCAAGGCCACTGAATTGGGGCGTCTGAGAGGGACACTGATGAGCGAAACCCTACAGCAAACCCTGTGCAAGGAAAGGCCAATCGCGACGCGGTAATCAAGTACAAAAATTTTATCGGAGCAGTCTGTGATTATCGTCGATCGGGTTGGCACAAACTACAATACGAACACGCAATCGTGGAGATTATGCCATGCTTCCAGACCAACCGATCACTCGCCGCAGCTTTCTTGCCGGAACCGCGGCGGTGCCGATTCTTGTCCCCTGCGTGATGACCAGCTCGGCCCTGGCAAGGGAGGCCAGATCATGCGCCAGCAACCGGCTTGCGTTGGGGGTGATTGGTAGCGGCTGCAAACGTGAATGGATCAGCCTGTTCGATGGCAAGACGCTTGAAGGATGGCACAAGAATCCGCGGAGGATCAGGCATGGCAGCGGGGGACGATGGGCAGTGGAAGACGGAACGATCACGGGAGAGCAGGACCCGCCCGGTTCGGGGAATGGTGGCATCCTGCTCACCGACCAGAAGTTTCGCGACTTTGAACTGTTGATTGATATGAAGCCCGATTGGGGCGTTTGTTCCGGCTTGTTCCTGGGGCACGCTACCGGCGAAGCCACCGGTAGTGACTTCTACACGCGCACGTTCGATATCAACGGAAGATACGATAAAGACCGGAATCTCATTGGGCTGAAAACAGCCAAACATAAGTCGGCCCAGAGCGTCGGGCTGGAGTATTCGTGCACCCCGGACGAATGGGTCAAAGCCTGGAAGCTCAATGACTGGAACACCGCCCGCGTCCGTGTGGAGGGCAAGTATCCACGCATCACGACCTGGATCAACGGCCAAAGGGTCTGTGTTTTCAACGGCCACACATCCAGCAACAAAGACTACAAGAAAGAGGAGATCTTCAAAACAATCGGCGCCGAGGGGAGCATCGCCCTGCAAGTCCACGGTGGAGGCGTTTGGCCAAAGGGAGCGAAGTGTCGGTGGAAGAACATTAAGATTCGAAAGGATTTGACGTGACCACTTGATATGAATCACAGGAGGGACTCTCGATGAAGCCCTGTTTTCGAATTCTCTTGGGTATGAGTCTATGTTCCGTGCTGCCCGGATGCGGTGCCCCACAGGATGCTGGCCCGGGAGCGACAAAGTCAGACGTTGGCAGCGAAACACAGGCTGTGCAAGAACGTAGTAATGGATCGAGCGAATCAGGCCGCCCCATCGCTTCGGTTAATGAAGCGTCTCAGGCAACAGATCAACCCATGTGCACGTTGAGGCATCCGGTGATCGACCTCGGAATTGTTTGTAGCGACTTTGATGAGTCGTTGCACTTTTATCGCGACCTGATCGGTCTGAAAGTCGTGCATGAGATCCAGGTTGCCGGAGATCTCGCCAAAGAACTCGGTCTGGCTCCAAGGAAGTTCAGACAGGTACGCCTGAAGGCCGGCGACACGCTGCTGAAGCTCATGGAAATCGAATCACCTCCTGAAGAGCGAACGTTCGACTTTCAGGCGGGGGTGCGTTGGTTGACCTTGATTATTGAAGACGTTCCCGCTTGCGTCGCCCGACTCAAGGCCGCGGGAGTCGAGTTCGTGTCGGAACCTCTTTCTGCGCCAGACGCCAAGCATGTCATCTGTGCCAAGGGACCTGACGGGATGCTCATCGAGTTCGTACAGCTGGCGGATTGAACAAAAAGAGGTTCATCCGGTAAATGGGGAGGTGCCGCCAGTCAAAGGCAGGCCATGGAAACTGCCGCACTATGCAAACCGTGGAAAAACAAGTAGTTCTGGAGGAGAACTGGCAAGTGCTCGCAGTTGTTTTTCCACCGTTCGCACAGCGCTTGGAAAACTCCGTATCACGGGCTTGCTGGCCCGGTTCGATGTCGCTCGGAGTTTTCCACAGTTCCCACGGCCTCTGCTACTGCAGCCGACTATATGGACAAGCGAACGGGGAGCAGATTTGGGATCCGGAAGGTGCCAACCACGTCCCCACCTCCCCATTTACCGGATGACCCCAAAAAGAGGGGTTAGGAACAAATGCACTGATGAAGCAAGCAGTCGCAACGAAAAATACGGGAGAGCTAAGGTGGAAGATCGGAGAAAGACGACCGAAAGGCGAAGCAGGAAATCCCCGAAAGGACCAAGGTTAAGCGCGGGCAACGACTCCGGATCATCGGGCAATACACGGACCGAGAAACATCCATCCAAGGCGGCGGAGCTGTCTCGGCGTGATCTTTGCAGCGGTGCGCTTGCGGCCGCGGCGGCCTTTACCATTGTTCCTCGACATGTGCTCGGAGCGGGCGTTCACGCCCCGCCAAGCGAAAAAGTGAATCTGGCGGTGATCGGTACCGGCTGTCACGGCCTAAGGCATGTCACGTCGTTGCTGGCAAATCAAGCGGACGTTCAGGTGGTCGCCGTCTGCGATGTGAACCGGGAAGGCAGGGACTACTTTGACTACAAGGGTGGTGTCGCAGGGCGCGAGCCGGCGCGGCGGATGGTCGAAAACCATTACGCCCAGCAAAAACGGAGCGGCACGTACAAGGGCTGTGCCGCCTACCGCGACTTTCGCGAGATGCTCGAAGAAGAGAAGGGCATCGAGGCGGTGGTGGTGGCGACGCCGGACCACTCGCACGCCGTCGTCGCCATGCAGGCACTCAAGATGGGCAAGCACGTTTACTGCGAAAAACCGCTGACCCATACGATCGACGAGGCCCGCAAGCTGGCTGAGGTGGCTGGCGCGGCCAAGCTCGCCACTCAGATGGGCAACCAGTTCCATGCTCACGACCATCTCCGGCTTCAGGTCGAAGTCTTGCGGTCCGGGGCGATCGGCCCGGTACACGAGGTACATGCTTGGTGTGCCGACACGGGTTGGCACGGCCCATGGTCTCCGGTCAGGCAGCGGCGCTGGGCAGCGGCCGGCACGGCATGGGCTCCCGGTCGAGATCGCCCCGCGGATACGCCGTCGGTGCCGGACGGGCTCGACTGGGACCTGTGGCTTGGCCCCGCACCGTACCGACCGTATCATCCCGCCTACCTGCCCTTCAAATGGCGTGGCTGGTGGGCTTTCGGTTCCGGGTCACTGGGCGATATGGGCTGTCACATCATCGACCCCGTCTACTGGGCGCTAGAGTTGAGGCATCCGACGAGTGTTGAAGCCACTTCGAGCCGGGTCACGTCGGAAACCGCGCCGGTGGCATCGATGGTTCATTACGAGTTTCCCGCCGGTCACGGCATGCCGCCGGTGAAGCTGACCTGGTACGACGGCGGTTTGAAACCGCCCCGGCCGGCGGAGCTGCACGACGGACAGAACCTGCCGGGTCAGGGTGTGCTTTGCATCGGTGAACAGGGCAAGTTGCTGGCCGGCTTCGGCGGCCGTCTCCGGCTGCTGCCGGAATCGCGCTTCAGAGACTTCCCGCGTCCGGAGCCGTCCTTGCCACGCGTAAGGATTCAGACGAGAGGTCCTGACGCGTTGTCAATATCCCTGCAGCACCGCGAATGGATCGACGCCTGCAAAGGCGGCCCAACGCCGCTGAGCAGCTTTGACTACGCCGACCCTCTGACCGAAACCGTACTCCTGGGCGTCATCGCCATCCGAACTGGCAAGAAGTTGCAATGGGACTCGCAGGCCATGAAGGTGACCAACGTACCTGATGCGAACAGATACGTCCGCGCCGACTACCGCGAGGGATGGACCTTGTAGATGCTGGACGTGGTCGTCGTCCTCGAAAGCGGCCCGGACCTCAAAGTCCTCGCAAAAAAAGGACATGGCCGAATCCATCCTCGCCACCCCCGCCCTCGCCTCCGGCAGCCTTTTCATCCGCACGCGGACGAGGCTGACAGATCCGTCTGTCCTTCTTGCTCAACGATTAGCCGCAGCGAGGATCTGATGCGTTTTCGGGTCGTCAACGATGACGCGCCGGCCAATGTGTTCGTCTACGATGTTGAAAAGAAGCGGGTCAAACAGCTGACCGATAATCTCAACCCTGAGATCAATCGTGCTGATCTGTTCACAGACGGCCACGTGCAGCTTATTCCTCCGGACAGAATTATCCAGCATGTATAACTTGCGTCAACCCTTTCCTGCGTCGTATTCTCCGCACCTGTTGCCCTAGCCCATGTTTGCCACTTTTTGACCCTGCCGCAATGAGAGAACCGCATAAACACTGGGTTTGAGGGGGGGGTGCGCCAAGAGCATAGGGGCACAATTAGGCGGTTTATATGGCGTGCAGCAAGAACAAGAATATGTTCATTAGGTCTTGACAGGCTGAAAATTTGCCATGTAGTATGTTACAAATTATAATTTACAAGCATTTTGCTATACTATGGTATTGCAACGGGGGTTTCGGTCATGAGTAGAGGATTGACGAGTACGAGTAAAGGATTAGTATTCACTAAGAGTAAGAGGCAGTCTACTAGGGCTCGAATTTTGGCCTTGTGGGCTGTGGTTTTGCTGTTTGTTTTCACTCAGCCCAAATTACTGTGGGGGCAATCTACTACTTTTGCCCGCTTAGTGGGCACTGTGACAGACGCAACCGGAGGTGTAGTGCCCGGTGTGGAAATCAAGGTGAGGAACCAGGCGACGAATATTGTCCACGAAGTACTAACCGGTCCAGCCGGAATGTATATCGTTGACAAATTGATCCCGGGGATTTATGACGTGACTGCAGGACTCCCAGGATTTAAGCAGCAGGTACATTCGGGTGTCCGTCTTGAGGTCTATCAAAAAGCTCGTCTCGATTTCCTGCTCACTCCCGGCGAAATTGCAGACAGCATAGTTGTCACGGGCGAGTCTCTGGTCATTGACACTCAAAGCGCGGAAATCGGGGCGGTTGTGGAGCACCAACAGATCGTCGATCTGCCTACGACAGACAGGGACTTGTTTCAACTGGTGGTACTGGTGCCCGGGGCCACTGAGCAACCCGCTTGGGGGGGAATTGGCGGAGGTCTGCCCTCATTTAACGGCCAGCCCCCAAACTCCAATCAGATCACCTATGATGGCGCCACCAGTACAGCGGTTAACCGGGCGCAACCTGTCGTCCGTCCGACTCCTGAGACCGTTCAGGAATTTAAGATCATCACAGCGAACTATTCAGCGGAGTACGGCAGAGTGGCTGGCGCGGTTATCAACATCGTGAGCAAAAGTGGCACAAACGAATTCCACGGAACGGCTTGGGAGTACTTACGCAAAGAGCGCTTCGATGCGAATAACTTTTTTTCTAATCGCCGCGGCCAGGGCAAACTTCCCCTAAGTCAGCATGATTTTGGGATAGCTGTAGGTGGTCCAATTCAGAGGGATCGCACCTTTTTCTTCGGAGCCTACGAAGGGTTTCGCAACACTGTCTCCCGGCCCGGCCTAATAGCGGTACCGAGCTTGGCGGAAAGGCAGGGAGACTTTAGCGGGGGTGGAGCAGCGTTTCCGGGGGGCAACATTTATGACCCTTTTAATGTAGTCGATGGCGAAAGAATGCAGTTTCCCGGAAATAAGATTCCGGCGAATAGAATCCACCCGATAGCTAGTGCAATCAATCAACAATTTCCCTTTCCGCAACCAAACGTGGAGGGTTTTCCCAATTATTCCTATGCCTCTACCAGCATCCTGGATAGAAACAAAGCCTCAGCTCGCATCGACCACGAGATTTCATCGGACAATTCGCTCTTTGGGAGATTTACTTGGCAGAATGCTCCTGAAATTAAGGATGGGCCTTATCCGGGGCCGCCGGGTTCTCCCAATGGGGTCTACCAGGGCGCTTTCGACTCAGAGAAAGGCTGGCAGACGGCAGTTGGCTGGATCAAGCCTTTCGGTACCAACCTAATCAATGAGATAAACGTGGGTTTTCATTGGAAGTACCGGGACCAGCAAGCCATCGACCCAATCAACTGGGAGAAAGAATTCGGCTTTGACTACGGAGACCAGGTTCTGGAGACACTTCCGGACGGTGGACCGGGTCCGGCCGGACTTCCGAGTATGAGAATTACCGGCTATGCACGATACCGCGGCCAGTCGGATCTTATAGAGGGAGACAAGGGATTAGGGATCAAAGAGACTGTAGCCTGGAATCGAGGGAACCATTACGTGAAGCTCGGTTTCGACATGCTACGCTACTATGAAGTTAATCAGCGCTGGGTTCCGATGAGCGCTAGTGATACACGCTTTAACGGATTTGGGACTTCGCAAATAGCCGGCAGTATAGGGCAGCCATTTGCCGATTTTCTCTTGGGAACCCCAAGTAGGGCGAACGTCAACCTGTGGGAGCCTGAGACCTCCGGTATCGCTGCGCTCACGTCTTATGATAAGACCAACTACAACTTCTTTATCAATGACGACTGGAGGATCAAACCCAACGTGACCTTGAACCTAGGCTTACGGTACGAACTGAATCTTCCTGTTACCTTCCAGAACAATCGGGCCAGTTGTCACATTGACGGCAGCCAGGGGCGTTTCAACCCGGTTCAAGTTGTACCCCAAGGGTTCCCCATACAGGCCTTCACTGGTGGGGATCCATCGAAGTTGTCTATTCCCCATCGCGAAAGGGATAGTCGGAGCTGTGTGTCGACACAGTACAAAAACTTTGCTCCTCGCTTGGGCATAGCCTGGAGACCCACAGGGAACAACCGCACCGCAATACGTGCAGGGTACGGGGTTTCCTATGACCAGTGGTTCGGGATTATGATTGCCGCCACTGGGTTCGTTGGACCCTATACGGGACTCCAGACTGTCCAAGTTCAGACACGTGACGCATCTCCAGCACTCAACTTTGGAGAGTTCTTGACTTTGGACTCGGTAGCAGCTCAGCAAGAACAACGGCTTTACGAAAGTATAGATCCCAATTGGCAAGAAGCTGACATACACAGCTATAACCTCTCATTTCAACACGAAATTCTACCGAGCACAAGACTGGAAGTTGCATATGTGGGAAGCCAAGCTCGCCACTTATCCAATATCCGTGCTTGGAATAAGTCAGAGCCTGCGGGTAGTGAAATAATCTTGATGACAGGAGAGAGGGTCATCGCTGCAGGGACCGAGAAGGAGCGCAGGTGGTACCCCAATGTTCAAACGCATCTGATGCCGCATAGTGACGGCAACACATACTATAACTCCTTGCAGACCAAACTAGAACGGCGTTTTGCAGACGGAATCGGCTTTTCGACGGGTTGGACCTGGGGGCGAGTTTTTGCCTTGAACTTTCCGGGATTTATCCAACGAGAGGTGCAAAACGAGTTTGATAGAAGCGCGATCCGCGGTCCAGCTGTGTGGGACCGACCTCATACTTATTTCGCTTCGGTAATATGGGAGCTTCCTTTTTCGAAAAACGGTAGCCCTCTAGCTCGGACCCTTTTCGGAGGTTGGGAAGTTACGTCAATCGTAACTATGTCGTCTGGTAGTCCTTATGGCCTGAACGTCCGCGAAAATATTTTCGACATTAGCGGTCGTAGGTTAGTGCTCCCGAATCGAGTAGGTGAAGGGCTGCTTCCGGAAGGCCAAAGAACCGTCGACAGGTTCTATGATGTGAGTGCCTTTGAGGTTCCTAATCGAGCTGACGGAAAGTTCGGCAATTCTGCGATGTACCCTCTTGTTACAGATGGAATTGCGAATGTTGACCTCGCCTTTCACAAGGCTGTCGCTCTGGGAGAGGCGAGGGAAATCGAGTTCCGGGTTGAGTTGTTTAATGCGTTCAACCATCCCACCTTTGGCACGCCAGGCACAGCTATTGACGTCGCTGGTGCTGGCGTGGTGAACTCCGCTTCCACAGGCCGCCAGATTCAGCTGGCCTTGAGGTTCGCATTCTGAGCGACGTGACCCGTTGATCATCGCCCTTCGGCGAAACTTCGAGAGGAACACGGCTGGAAGCCCGGTCGTGTTCCTCTCGTCGTAGCTTGAAGGGTAGAGTGATTACAATTCAAATGAATGTCAAATCTCTTGCTGCTTTCGCTATTTTTGGCGATGCTGCAAGCTTCTCTCGCCTCAAAACCTTCCCCGACTTCTAGGGAACCTATTTCGATTTCCGAGCACCGTCAAGTCTTCATTGATAATCATCTCGTTGATGAGATGCAGAATCTTCGCCGGGTGCTCAATCCCGCTGAGAAATACCCTCTCAATCCGATTCTGAAGGCAGAAATGCCCTGGGAATACTTTGCGATCCAAGCGGGGCAGGGCCCTCCCCTCTTTGACGATCAGGAACAGATGTTCAAGATGTGGTACGAAACGTTCCGGATGTCCCAGCGGGGTTCGGAATACACCTTGTGCTATGCCACTTCGAAAGACGGGATTCGATGGACGAGGCCTACCATCGGCCTCATAGAGTACGAAGGCTCGAAGGACAACAACATTGTGCTTTTTGGCAATCGCTACATCGCCGGGCCAAACATCATCAAAGATCTCCGCGATCCCGATCCTTCAAGGCGCTATAAGGCGGTCTATTATGACGAGGGATCGGAAAATAAGGAGCGGGGGTTTTGTGTTGCCTTTTCCCCTGACGGAATTCACTGGGCTCCTCATCCCAAGAACCCCCACTTGAGTGCTGCCGGCGGTATTGTTGGAGATACCCACACTTTGCTGGGTTGGGACCCACGGCATCGAAATTATGTGGCGTACCCACGGCCTGGTAGGACGATAGTCAGAGGCAAGGGGCCGGGCCCCGTTGAGGGAGCCGGGCGACGAACGATCGGTCGATCGGAGAGTGATGACTTCGTTAACTGGTCCCTTCCTGAGATAGTGCTGCGCCCGGATGAGCAGGACTCAAAAGACATGGAACTGTATTCCATGTCAGTTTCGGCCTACCAAGGTACCTACGTTGGCCTCCTTTGGATCTATCACAATGACCCGCCTTGGCCGTGGCCCAAAGACAAAACGATCACCGATGATCAACTGACCGGCTTACAACAGCGCATGGACGTCCAGCTAGCCTTTAGCCGTGATGGACACCGGTGGGAACGCGCAGGGGACAGACGGACTTTTCTGGGTGTTGGCATTAAGGGCAGTTGGGATGAAGCCCAGATTTACCCAACAGCTCCGGTTGTTGTTGGCAATGAGATCTGGATTTACTACACAGGAATGAACGTTCGACATACTTTCGAGTCGTTAGAAACGCTAGGACAGACTTTTGATGGGCAAAAGAGACTTGTCGCCATTGGTCTTGGCAAGCTTCGCCTAGACGGATTCGTATCGATTGATTCGGGTGCAACAGAGGGAATGCTGCTGACCAAGCCCCTCGTGTTTGATGGTGAAAGGCTGATCATCATCAATGCTGATTCGCAATTCGCTTCTAAAGCCGGTTATGTCCGAGTTGAACTGCAGGACCGCGAAGGGAGGGTGATTCCAGGTTACGAGGCCTCGGCTTGTGATCCTTTCTCAGGTAACTCGATTCACCATACGGTGAGCTGGCAAGGAAAGACAAGTCTTCCAGAACTAATTAGGCAGCCTGTCCGTCTGAAATTTCTGCTCAAACGGACCAAACTTTACTCATTGCAATTTAGATAAAAGCCTCTCGTGACGGTCTTGATCAGCTCAGTCTATTTAACCTTGAAGGCTGCGTGTCTGACCCGGCGCTGCCCCGAGATGCGGTCATGTAACTGCAAAATCAGTTGGAATGAGCCTGTAGGCAACCCCTTTAGATCGAGCTTTCTAAGCAATACAATTCGATCGGCCAGTTGCAGTAACTTAGGCTCTTCCGTTCTAAGCGGTTTCCCCTCACAAGAAAGAGTGAGTAGAGCTTCTACGGCGGGACGCTGGCTCGCCTGATCAACCGCAACCTCGTACACTTCGACATAGAAATGGAGCGTCGACTCTGCGGCAAACTCACCGGTGACATTGGGATACACTTTGAGTCCACTGGGCGTAACAAAAGGATCGGAAAGCGTCTGGCTCGGAGAGGATGAGGTAAATCTGTTAGCCAGAACCAGTGGGCTTGTGTCCAAGACGTTCACTTCGACAGCAGGAGCGAGAACCGAAACGGTCGTGCTCGCGATACGCTTAGTATCCTGTTCTTGCGCAACGATGGTCACCTTATATCTGCCCGGTCCCAATGGCAACTGCTTCTGGTAAAGAAAGTGGGTACCGTCTTTCAGGGAGGCGTGACTGGTACTGTCGGCCGCAAGCAGATCCTCAAATTCGTATACCGTCCTGCCGACTAGGTCTTCCACCTTACCGTACAGAGCAATCACGGCACGTCGAACAGAACTCCCAAATGGTTTATAAGTTAGTTCGCGTGCGGGAATTTCAATCGTCAGGGGCACAAGCAACGCATTGTCGGCGACCCGGTAGGCACCGGCGGACACCTTGAGCGGTATTGGATTGTAGATGGTTCGCGTGTCGACTTGCGTGCGCAAATCCTTGAACTTCAGTTCCGGTGGCTTGGCCAGTGCAAAATACTCACGAAGCCGGTCAAAAAGTCGCGACCCACGTGAGAAATTCGCCTCGCCGGGAAGCCCTAAGTTACGCATGAGCAGGTCAGAGGTTACGAGCCGTTCTCGAGACGCCTGTCCCAATCGTTCGTGGGTGGTAAACCCCCCGCCACTCATCCAGAGGGCGTCCTTTTCGGAAGGGCGAAGAGCGATCCGATATTCACCAGTTTTGCTGCTATCTACGAACTCAATTTCAATGCCAGAACCCACGCCCGGAATGTAGTTATAAAACCAGCGCTGGAAAGCATAAGTGCTGGTGACCCCCCCCCCTTCTTCCGGCCGACGGCGATAAGGTCCTCCCAAGTGATCTTCAATACTCGTCGGGCGACCAAACCTAATGTAAACGCGTCCGCGGTCTGTCGCCCAGCCCTCAATTCCTGACGTGAAATGCTCGTTCGCGTACGCTATACGCCGATAATGCTCCTCCTTGAATTCGTTGAAGGTACCCGGGTCCGGATCACGGCGACGCCAGAACTGTTCAATGAAAGCATCCCTTTCTTCGTCTGTACTCAGCTTGTTAAAGACGGCCCGCTCTTCATCTGTTATGATGTAGACGACATCCGTCTTGAGCCAATTCTCGTAGTGATTCGCCGCCTCCTCACGCCGCATTTTCTCCTGCTTATCTCGATCTTCTTCAGGTAAGAAGATCGAGAACGATGTAAATATGTACAGAAGGGCGATACACTGGCCACCAGACATTGATTCGCTAGAAGCATAACATGCGTGTAAAGTCGAAGGCAATCGGCAGCGTAACAATTTTTCTGTAATTTCAAGGTGGGTTGTGGGACAGAATCCTCCCCTCTTGGCTCTCGGGTCCAGAAAGCCCTGGTCCGTGAGCTGCTCGTTGTGAATCTCCGCGTTTTCTAAGGCACCAGCAGATCTATCAAAATGAGAAGGCCGGAGCAGCATGCACTACCCGCAGCCAGCCGGTCCGTGAGAGCGATTCGGCGCCCCCACCTCCTTGGCCAAGAAAAGAGGCGCTGTCAGAAGCCCTCAGAGCCACGATCGCGGGCCGCCCCTTACCGAGAACCCTCGCTGATCTTAGGGTCTTGGGTTCAAGGAAACGCTCTTTAGGATGCCTCCTTTTGTTCCCGGCTCTCCAGGTTCAGATAGCAGCGGCCCGTGAGCCACTCGTCGTGAATCTCCGCCATGACGGCGGAGATCAGTCGCAAGGCCGAGTCGCTATGGGGGAAGATTCCCACCACACGCGTGCGGCGCCGGATCTGTTTGTTGAGATTCTCCACGCCGTTGACCGTCCGGATCTTCTTGTGGAGGCTGCGCGGGAAGGCGTAGACCGTCAGCCCCTCGCGCACGTTGTCTTCCATCCACTGGGCCAGTGCCTGGTTGGTTTCAGTGAACGTCTTGATCTTGCGTTTGAGCATGGCTTCGGCGTCCTCGAGGGTGGGACTGTTGAAGATGTCCCGCATCGCTTGGCCAATTTTGCCCCGCTCTTCGAGCCGACGGGCGAAACGCTGAGCGTTCTGGCTCAGATGAAACTGGCAGCGCTGCCAGGGCAGGGCGGGAAAAACTGCTCGTCGAGCGGCCTTCAGTCCGGCGTGGTCGTCGCTGATGAGCATCTCGATTCCTTTGAGGCCTCGCCCCGCCAGATCCTCCAGAAACGCTCTCCAGTGAACCTCCGCTTCGCTCAGCCGGGCGCTGAGACCCAAGACCTCACGGTGACCCGAAGCATGGACTCCCACCGCCTTCAGGAACGCCAGGTCCTGCACCCGCCCGTCGACACGGACCTTCTCGTAATGGGCGTCCAGGTAGACGAAGGGGTACTCGCCGCCCAGCGGCCGGCTGCGGAACTTCTCCAGCTCCTCATCCAGCAGGGAGGCGACCCGTGAGACCTGGCTGGCGGAGATCTCCGTGCCACACAGCTGCTCGGTGATTTCAGTGACCTTGCGCGTGGAGACGCCCATGACATACATCTCGGCGACGGCCAACTTCAGCGCCTTCTCTGAACGGCAGCCCTTTTCCAGCGATTGGGGGTAAAACGACAACCCTCGCACCTGAGGGATCTTCAGTCGGAGCTCTCCCACACGGGTGGCGATCTTCTTGTCCTTGTAACCGTTAGCGTGGCCCCGGCGCTGGTTCGTTCTCTCGTAGGGCTCAGCTCCCAGAAACTCCGACCGTTCCAATCCCATGGCCAAGTTCAAGAGCTTCTCCAACACCTTGCGAAAGGCCTCCGTTCCTTCTTGGATCAACGCCTCTAGGATCTCTCGTGGTACTCTGTCTTCCAGGTCTGGGGCCATTGGATTCTCCTTTCATTTTGGATGAATGATTTAGAGAATCTTGTCCCAGACCTCTGACGGCTCAACCCTTCGGCTGACGGCCTTTGGCCCCCTTCCACGGGGCCCGGCGCGGAGCGCCGCGCGGCTCAGGCTCCAGTCGGCCTACGGCCTCCCTCTGCCTGAGCCGCGCCAGGTTCCTCATCAACCGAATACTCGGTATCCCGAGAAATTCCCTCCTAACGGGAAATTACAGAAAGAACGGTACACTGCTAGGCAATCCTCCGCCCTCTGCTGTCCTCTGCTGTTTGGGATGTTTGGGATGCTCCGAGGGATGTTTTTTGGTTCATCCGGTAAATGGGGAGGTGCCGCCAGTCAAAGGCAGGCCGCGGAAACTGCCGCACTATGCAAACCGTGGAAAAACAAGTAGTTCTGGAGGAGAACTGGCAAGTGCTCGCAGTTGTTTTTCCACCGTTCGCACAGCGCTTGGAAAACTCCGTATCACGGGCTTGCTGGCCCAGTTCGATATCGCTCGGAGTTTTCCACAGTTCCCACGGCCCCTGCTACTGCAGCCGACTATATTGACAAGCGAACGGGGAACCAGATTTGGGATCCGGAAAGCGCCGAACCACGTTCCACCTCCCCATTTACCGGATGACCCTGTTTTTTCAACTCTCATTTTAGCATGACTTCATTAACAACGACTAAAGTGAATCGAGTGAATCTCAATCTCGACTTGACTGCGTATTCCGGGCAAACCGGCCACCGAATCCGGAGGAAACCGAGCATCCAGTGGGCAGGACCCACATCCAGGAAAAAGAGCGGAGGTGTCCGCCTGCGTGCGTACCCAGGTCCAAAAAGAGGTGACCTAGCGCCAATATGAAAGCGGCAGCTAGTCCAAGTAGGGTACTGAGAATTGATACAGGGCCTCACTACCGTCCGGTCAAAAGTCCCATAGATTCAATCATTTAGAGCTAGCGTCACAAGAGTCCTGCAAGGAGCTCTCGTAAGTAGTTGATAAATCGTCACTTTCTCGAATAGAGTCACGCTCGAAACCTGCACAATACTGTGAGGATTATGGAGGGGCATGAACGCCTGTTCCAAGGTTAGCTGAGCCCGTAAATACAATCAAAACATGGGGATACAGTTTCTCTTGCTTCATCCCTCAAGATCTTGACGCTCGGATCTGGTACGGAATAAGTGGTCGAAAATTCAAAGCGCTCACACCCATTTTAGACTGCAACTTATTGACACAAAATACCTTAGAGGATTTTGTGAGTCCCTCAACCGGACAGTAGTGACAGGGCCTATACAACCCTTGATGACAATGACCACCAAAAACAGGCCACCCATAGGTCCAAGCATTATGAAGCCAATGCGAGAGGACAGGTCGGTGATATTACCTCGCTTCTCTTCCGGAATATCCATCAGCCAAAAACTAACCAAAACGGCCAGAACTCCGGTCGCGACAGTAACCGCACGCACCAACCGAAGCTCCTGCAAACGGGAGCGCGGGTGTGATCTCAGGCGCCGGAAGAAATCCACAGTCACTACTGTGGAAATGGAAGCCATGCCGGAATCCAGACTAGACATGGCTTTGTAGGAAGCTATTCGCTTACCGTGGTAAGCCCCCGTCGATGCGGGCGCTCGCCCGCAAGTTTTTTCTTGGTCTCGAACACTCTAAGTAACTCTTTTGCCTTTTTTCTTTGTCCGATCCTATCGTACGCCCGTCCTAATAGATAGTACGATGTGAAGAACTCAGGCTCACATTTGACGGCCTTTTCCAGCTTGTCAATGGCCCTTTGGTAATCGCCAAGTCTGAGGTAAATTCTGCCCCATTCGTGGTACGATGGAGCGTGGCTTGGATTCAGTTCGACGGCTTTCCTCAGCAAGTTCATAGCAAAGCCGGACCGGTTTTGTTTGATCAGCACTTTAGCAAGACCATAATAGTAAGGAGCGGATCGTGGATTTAGCTCGATCGCCTTCATATAGGCCTCCGTAGCCGCTACGTGCTTTCCTGAGTACGCATAAGCTTCTCCCAAAAAATAGTGTGCTTTATCAAAATCGGGTTGGAGTTCAACCGCTTTTTGAAACATGTCACGAGCCCCAGTAGACCAAGGTTTCAAGTTGAAACAGCTCAGTCCTAGAGCAAAGGAGATACGCGCCGAGGAGGGTTCATACTTTCGGGCTATTTTCAATAGCTCAAGTGCCGTCGTGTAATGGTATCGATCCTGAAAAAGTGTGGCCACTTTCAAATAATAGTCGGCTTTGGCGTGATCACTTTGTACAAGGGAGCTCTTTTCCTGCTCCTGATGCTGTAAATTCTCGCAGGAAGCACCTGTTAGGCTGTAAAAAATTTTGAGTTCCCGGTTATTTGCGAGCGGGATCAACTGCTGCAGTAATTCTTCCACCTGATCGACTTCCCTCAACTCCAGGTAGACGAGAGCGAGGTTTAGGTAAGCATCCGCTCGATCCGCATCGTGCTGCATGGCAACTTGGAATGATGCAATAGATTTTTCGAATTGCCCGAGCTTCGCGTACACAGAGCCAAGAAGATTGTAGAGATCCACAGATACCATTCCTTTTTCCACCGATTCTTCGAGAAGCTCTCTGCTAGCAACGAACTCTTCCATGACAAAGTTGACGAGCGCCAGATAAAAGGCGATCTCATAAGAGCTCGGCTCCAAGATTAGAGCAGCATGTAATACCTGTTGCGCCCGCTCATAAAAGAGGTTCTGAAATAGTAGAAGCCCGGTCTCACGGAGAATATGAGCTTCTGATGGATAGATCGTCCTGATCTCATCAATTCTTTTTAAAGCCCGAGAAATTTGGCCAGTAGTGAATTCTGCCCGGGCTAAGTCTAATAAAATTGGTGCGTGTTTCAGGCCCAGTGAGTAAGCCCTCTTAAAATGGACAATTGCCTCCTGATGTCGCTCTTTGTGCGTGAGGGATACACCAAGATAGTTATGAAGATCTCCTTGTGTGGGGTCCAGGCTCAATGCCTTTTGAAAAACAGAAATGGCTTGATCCGCTTTCTCTTGCCGAAGATAGATGAGACCTAAATTTCGATATGCGGCTGTGCGATAGGAAGTGTGTACAGGAGGTAAGAGTGCCAACAGCTTTTGTAGTTCTTGTTCGGCCTGGTTTACTTGTCCCTCTCTTAAATAAATCTCAGCTTGCCGCAGAGTGCACTCAGACAGCTCGGTGAGATTTTCCTGGGCAACAATGGTGCAAACTAAAAAGGGAACAAACCACAGCCTCTTGGCTATCCTTTTGCAGGCAAGGGTGATCATAAGAAAAGATGGTAATCCGATCATAAGGAAACATCAAAATGTAATCACCGTTATCCAAGCGTATGTAAAAGAATTGAGCCCCAATTCCGAAGCTCTCAAGCGCTTGATCGTGGAAACAATTCTTCTAACTGACCCGCTAGTTCCGAGGTTTCTCCAGAAATCCGGCAGTTCTGATTTTTGTGGAATTATCCGATGACGTCAAGTGAAAAAATGTCTTGTCTTGTGTCGGTAACATGTGAAATGTCCGGTCGTCGTAGCATGTGAAGTGTCCGGTCCGAGCAGCCCGGTTAGGATGAGGCCTCAGCTTAGAAAGGAGGGACGAGTTGAGGCATTCTCCGGAAGAGTTTACCCGGCCCGAGCAAGGAGACGGGCAATGAAGATTCAAGAAGTGATTCTAAGAGCCATGAGTAAACAGATTACCTGGATTCAGGCAGCCGAGATCATTGGGGTCTCACCGCGAACGATGAGGCGTTGGAGACACCGTTATGAGAAGTACGGCTACGATGGCCTATACGACCGGTGATTGAAACGCCCCAGTCCCAAGCGCGTTCCACTGAAAACCGTGGAGAAGGTGCTTGAGCTTTATCGCGACAAGTACTTTGACTTCAACGTCAGGCATTTCGTGGACAAGCTCCACCACGAGCACGATATTCACTTGAGCTACAGTTGGGTCAAGAAAGCCCTGCAAGAGGCCGGCTTAGTCAAGAAGGCCTCCAAGCGAGGCAAGCACCGCAAACGGCGGCCCAGGCGGCCCCTTTTGCCCGGGATCCTCTTGCATGTGGACGCCAGCAAACACTCCTGGCTCCCCGGGCGAGGCCAACAGGACCTGATCATGGTTTTCGACGATGCTGTGACGGAACCTGCTAATTGATTTGGGTGCGGCTCTTTTAGAGCGAACCATTATCCTTTATTGACAATAGGTTAGCCGGGTCCGAATCGTAGCGAGTGGCGCTTTTGGGCGAGATAAGGCTTGGCGAAGGGCATAAGTCGGCTAAAACGCGTCGGATTGCGGTGCGCTCGGATAGCCGCCGGGCCGGGCCTGAGACTCTGCCCGCTGTGAGTCGGTGGAATCCCGGTGCGATGAAAAATTGAAAGAGGGAAAAAAGCACTGGACATTTGTGCGTCGGTTTGCTAGCGTAGGTTTGTGGCAGAGGGTGTGGAGAGCAAAGCGCCGCGATTCCTAGGTCATGAGGTGGGCAAAGCGGAGCAGGCCCTGATCCGGGAGATCGTGGGGACGTGTGGGGGTCTGAGCCGGATGGAACTGGCCGCCACCGTGTGCGAGTTGCTGGGGTGGAAGCGCCGCACGGGGTCGCTGAAAGCGCGGGAGAGCCGGGAGTTTCTGGAGAAGCTGGAGAGCCAGGGGGGGCTGGTGTTGCCCCCCAAGCGGCTGGGGCGGCCGCCGGGGAAAGCGACCGGGGTACCGGTGACGGCGCGGGGAGAGCCGGGTCCCCGGCTGGTGGGCACGGCCCGGGACCTGGGCGAGATTCAGCTGCAGCCGGTTCGGACGCCGGAGCAACGAGGGCTGTTCCGGGAGCTGGTGGGGCGCTACCACTATCTAGGCCACCGGGTGCCGTTCGGGGCGCATCTGCGCTACCTGGTCTACGCCTCGGAGCCGGCGGGGCGGGTGGTGGCCTGCGTGCAGTTTTCGAGCGCGGCCTGGCGGATTGCGGCGCGCGACCGCTGGATCGGATGGGAGGCGGAGGCGCGGACGCGCCAGCTGGTGCACGTGGTCTCGAACAGTCGCTATTTAGTGTTGCCCTGGGTCCAGGTCAAGAACCTGGCGAGCCGGATCTTATCGCGGGCCGTGCGGCAGCTGGCGCTGGACTGGCCCCGGAGCTACGGGGTCGAGGTGTTTTTGGTGGAGACGTTGGTGGATCCGGAGCGCTACCGGGGCAGCTGCTATCGGGGGGCGAACTGGATCGAGCTGGGGAGCACGCGGGGCGGGAAGCGAGAGGATCGGCTGGCGCGGAGCGAGGCGGCAGCGCCGAAACGGGTGCTGGTGTATCCGCTGGTGGCGGAGGCGGCCCGACGCTTGCGGGAGGGCTAGAAGTTGCGAGCGGTAGCCGCCCAGTTACAGCCCGAGGATGAGTTCGCGGCGGCGCGGGAGCAGTTTGCCCAGATGGAGGCCTTTCTGATGTCCGACGAGGCCCATAGGAAGACGCACAGCGAGTTGGAGCGAGAGCTGGAGCAGCAGGGGCGGGAGCTGCTGCGACGGTTCTACCAGGCGCACCTGGAGCTGCGGGCTCCGGGTGAAGCGGCCGCTGCGGTGCGGGATTCGGAAGGGCAGGTGCGGCAACAGCGCCGGCGGCAGCAACGGGGGCTGGAAACGGTCTTTGGAGAGGTTCGGGTGGAGCGGCTCGGCTACGGGGGAGAGGGGCTCCAGAGCCTGCACCCACTGGATGCGGATCTGAACCTCCCGCCGGAGTTGTACTCGCACCAGGTGCGGCGGCGGGCGGCGGAGGAAGCCGCCGAGGGGTCGTTCGACAAAGTCGTGGAGGCGCTGTCGAAAACCACGGGGGCGCAGGTGGGCAAGCGTCAGGTGGAGGAGCTAGTGGGCCGTGCCGCCCAGGACTTCGATGCCTTCTATCAGGAGCGACAAGCGGGAGCGTTGGCTCCGAGCGAGTCGGGGTCGATCTTGGCGATCTCGGTGGACGGCAAAGGAGTGGTGCTGCGTCGTGAGGATCTGCGGGAGGCGACGCGGCAGCGGGCGGAAGCGAGCGAGCACAAGTTGCAGAAGCGGTTGAGCAAGGGCGAAAAGCGCCACGCCAAGCGGATGGCAACGGTCGCGGCGGTGTACACCCTCGCGCCTCAGGTGCGGCGGCCGGAGGAGGTGATGCGGGTCCTGGCCCCGCAGCCGCAGCGGGAGGAAGGGAAGCGACCGCGGCCCCAGCACAAACGGCTGTGGGCGAGCTTGGAGAAGCGTCCCGAAGAGGTCATCGAGCAAGCCCTCGGAGAAGCCCGCTCGCGGGATCCCACGGGGCGCAAGAGTTGGGTGGTGCTGGTCGACGGCCATCGGAGTCAGCTGAAGACGCTGCTGCGGTGTTTGCACCGATCCGCCAGGGCGGCGCCCACGATCGTGCTGGACTTCATCCACGTGAGCGAGTACGTGTGGAAGGCCGGCATGGCTCTGCACGGGGAAGTCAACCCGAAGCTGGAGGGCTGGGTGGGCGAGCACCTACTGAGTATTCTGCGCGGGCGCAGTGGCTATGTGGCGGGCGGAATCCGTCGCAGTGCGACCCGTCGGGGCCTGGCGGGCAAGGCGCGCGAAGCGGTGGATCGCTGCGCCAACTATCTGCTCAAAAATGCGGAGTATCTGAAGTATGACACCTATCTGGCGAGGGGGTTCCCGATTGCCACCGGTGTCATCGAGGGGGCCTGCCGTTACCTGGTCAAAGATCGGATGGAGGTGACCGGGGCGCGCTGGTCTCTGGCGGGGGCTGAGGCGGTCTTACGCCTGCGTGCGCTGCAGGCCAGCGGAGACTTCGACGCCTATTGGCGCTTTCACGAGCGGCAGGAGTCGCTCAGAAACCATGCCGCGCGCTACGCGGACGGCGAGCTGGTCCCTGTGCGCGGCCCCACGCGCTCTCACCTGAAGCGGGTGAAGTAAGAAGATCCAGAAGTCCAATCGGTCGGTCTTCCGTGTCAGATTGTTCTGCCCCACCCAACTACCCAACCCCAAAATGCCTTCGCCGCTCCCATAGTAAGAGAGGTCCATCTTGCGTTCGACGGCACCAGAATCGCCTGTTCTAAAAGAGCCGCACCCAATTGATTTCTTAGGGGACGCGAAGTCTTACGACCCTTCCCCAAAGGAGGCGTCAGAGTCATCCCCGATGCTCCCTGATTGAAGGGAGGTCAGGGATGCCGGTACGCCTCAGTGAGGAGGAAGTGGTGACGATTGGAGTTTTAGCGTCCAAGGGAAAGAATCACTGTGAGATCGCTCGGACCCTGGGAGTGAGTGAAGGGACCGTGCGCTACCACCTGAAGCGAGCCGCAGCCGGGTGCAGGGACGGGCGAGAGGACAAGCCCTTCAAGGCCGAGGCGATGGAGAGAGTGATCGGGTGCTGGATGGAAGGGCGTCAAGGACGGAAACGTCCCGTCAACGTGCGGGAGTTGTACGAGCATCTGCTTTACGAGTGGGCTTATGACGGATCCTATCGATCGGTCCTGCGCTATGTGCGTCGGCATTGGCCGAGGCCCAAAGTGAGGACCTGGCGACGGGTGGAGACGCCAGCGGGAGCCCAGAGCCAAACCGATTGGGCCGAGTATCCATCGGTGGTGATCGGTGGAGAGTTCGAGTCCCTGTCGGCCTTTGTCATGGTCCTCTCTCACAGCCGCTGGCCAGCCATTGTGTGGAGCCGGCGGCAGGATCAACTCTCCTGGCTGCACTGCCACAACGAGAGCTTCCGCCGTTTGAAGGGGGTAGCGGCGGTCAACCGGATTGACAACGTCAAGACGGCCGTGGTGTCCGGAAGCGGGCCCTGGGGAGTGATCCATCCGCTGTACCGGGCCTACGCCCGCTCGGTCGGGTTTCACATTGATGCCTGCCGGGCGGGCCAGGCGCAAGAGAAAGGGAAGGTGGAGGCGAAGGTGCGGCTCTCGCGTTTGCTGGTGAATCCGCAGAGCCGAGGCTGGGACACTCTGGCCGAGAGGAGCGGCGGATCAAGACCTCGCTGACAGAAGATGCCTTTTTTCTTGACCACCTCCTTTACAAGGAGCGCTCTCGAAGGCAAAGCGGGGCGAGCTGGAAACGAAATGGAACCAGGCGTTGACGGCGCTGCACCAATGGGGATCGGGCCTCTCATCTGGTCTACACTCCGAAAGCGGGAGGTCCACCGGATCGTAGCCACCGAACCCAGATCGCCAGAGCCCTGGAGCAGCTGGGCATCGAGCTGATTGTCGCCAACTCCCCTCAAGCCCGAGGCCGCTGCGAGCGGCTGTATGGAACCTGGCAAGGGAGGCTGCCCCAGGAACTGCGCTTGAACGATCTTACCAACGTTAGAGGAAGCCAACCGTTTCTTCACGATTATTGGATCCCGTTTCACAATAAACGATTTACCGTGCCGGCCGAGCAGCCAGGAACGGCTTTCGTCCCTGCTGACGGGGCGGATCTGGAAAAGATCTTCTCTCGGCACGAGCAGCGGGTGGTGGATCACGACAACACCGTGACCTACTACAAGCATACCTTGCAGATTGAGCCTCAGAAGTTTCGCTACAGCATGGGAGGTTGCCGGGTCCTGGTCTGCGAGCACTTGGACGGTACTTTGAGCCTGCACTATGGACCGCATCTTCTGGGGCGCTATGACCAGAAGGGTAATCTTTTGAATCGGCAAAGCCACCAGGCCGCGTAAGGACCTGTGGGAAAGTCTAAATGCTTAAAAAAAGGTAACTACTCAGGTCAATGGCTGACAGGATTTACAGGATGAACAGGATTTGTGCAAGGCGGTTTCCGGTTACCTATTCCTATTCGAACTCATAATCGCGCATCCAGGCGGAGCCGGTCTGATGGGGCACGAGCAGGGTCGGCTACGAGGAGTCGAGGGTCGGCACGAACGGGTCGCCGCTGAAGACGCGGGCCAGAGCGTCAATGGCGCCCACGGCGTTCTTGCGGGCGGTGGAGAGGTAGCTTCGAATAGTACAGAAAGCCTTCGCGCCGGCTTCGCTTCGGAATGTGCCGGAAATCTTCTGTTGCACCTTCATCATGCGAATGTCCCTTTCGACCAGGTTGTTATCGAAGGGGACGTTGAAATCGTACATGAAGGCCAAGGCTTCTTGGCGGTGTTGGTCCAGGCGTTCGAGCAGGTTGCGAGGTTTGGTTTTTTTGCGCCTTCCTCGTTTCTTCTGGGCGTTGGCAGGTCGCGGTGACAACGGGTTGTGAGCAAAGCCTTCCTCCAGGATCTGCTGATAACGGGCTTCCCATGCCTGGATCTGTTTTTCAGGGAGACGGTCAGCGGTCGGTGCGGCCTGATCGACCGCCTGTTTGATATCCAGAAGGCAGTCGATCATCTGATCGGCCCAGTCCTGTTGGTGCTGCTCGTGCACGAAGATCAACTCGCGCAGATGGTGAGCGTTGCACAATCCATGCAGACAGGAGTAGCCGAAGTAGGGTTTCCAAGAGTCGTGAAGGGCTCGTCCGAGGAACTGGGGCAGGATGTGGATGGCATCGAGAGCTTCCGAGCCGCGTTTGCGATGGATCGCGTAATAGGGGGCGTTGGGTGTGGAGGCCGCATGCAACCACCAGAGTTTGCCCTCCACCCGTGAGCCGCTCTCATCAAAATGCGCGACCGGGGCCTGTGCGATCTGCTGCTTGATTCGAGCCACGGGATCTTCCAGCCGCTGCTGGCACTCGGCAATGAGGTTGGCCAGGGTTCCTTCGCTCATGGGGCAGGCGAACAGATCGTCCAGCAGCTGGCAGGTGCGCTCATAGGGCAGGAACTGAGAGTTGTTCAAATAGACGGCCGCGGCCCGGGCGCAGGGACCGTATTGCACCGGGGCGTTGACCCCGGCGGGGAAGGCCCCTTGGTTCCGGTGGCCGCAGGAGCAGAGTTTGATTTCGGCCTGATGCTCGGTGACCACCCTCTGCCTGGGGGGCAGGTCGTGGACTTGTCGTTTCTCGACCTGCTCGGGTGGCTGATCGCCCAGCGGACGACCGCAGCACTCGCACGCGTCCACGCGGTGGACTTCGGTACGATCAGGCTTCTCGACCCTCTGGAGCGTGTGCCCCTTATGTCCGGGCTGTCCGCCCGATTGGCGACGGCCTTTCTGGCGAAGGCTCTTGGGCGAAGGTTTGTGGAGCCCATCGCTGGAGGGCGGCTTGCTGCTGTTGCGCGAGTTCTGGGCCAGTTGATCTTGAAGCGGCTGGACTTGCGCCTGCAACTCCTCGACGCGTTGCTCCAGCGCGTGGATACGCGCGTCCATCTCCAAGAACACCCGCACCACGGTCTGTGGCCCCGCCTGGTAGATGGCCAGTGCCTCTTCGCGCGTCAGCATGCGCACAACTCCCGGCGGAAGTCCTGGATCAAGGGGTAGAGGTAGACCTCCTTGATGGAGACGCGGATGCCATGGTCCCGGTCGTTGCGGCTCCGCCCCTGCGTCGCGCCGAGGGGCACCCAGTTGGCCGCCCGGTAGCAGGTTCCCCGGAAGCGGCTGCGATCCACGAAGGTTTCCAGCGCATCAACCGGATGGCCATACTTGCTCTGCCAGTCGGCGCGAATCTGTCGGCCGATAGACCCGAGCAGGTGGCTGGCCAGGTGCGGCACCGTGACCCAGGGCAAGACCAGAAAGCGCGTGTTGTTGGTCAAGCGCGAGAGGTTGTGTTCCCGCGCCCGGCGTTCCCATCCGATGAAGGCATCGCGCGCGGCTCACTTCCACGCGGCCGATCCGAACAGCGCGCAGCCCAACGCCCGGCCGGCGCGGTCGCGTGCCAGATAGCGGAGGTTCTCGCCCACCGTGTTGCGGTGGCCGAGGTAGTGGTAGCGGCGGAGCAGGCAGTTGAACAGCTGCAGGTCTGCGGAGCCCGACTCCACCACGCTCAGCCTCAGCGGTCGTAGGTCGCCCAACGCGTCACGGATCGGTTCGGTCGCATGAGCCACCAGGGGCGCCTGGCGGTTCCGCAACCCGTTGGACGAAGGTCGCTGGCGCCTCGGCAGTCGGATGAGGCCGCCACGTTCCAACTTCAGCAGCAGCGTGCGGGCCGCCATATCCTTGAAGCGGCCCTGGGCGTTGCGCCAGTCCCACCGCCGGCAGAGTTCCTCGCTCAGCCGGGTTCTGCCCCAGTCCGGATGTTCCGCCATCAGACCTTGGATCAGGTCGATGTCTGCGGCGCGCAGTTCCCGTCCTTGCGTGACCATGACGCCTGCCATGGTTCACACCATACCCCACGAACCCCGTCCGAGTCCAGCGAAAAAACTCGGTTTTTTTCTGTTGCTTTCGGGGGGGGTAAGCTACTCTTGATTCGCAGGCAGCATCATGGTGGTGCTACCTGAGTAGTTACAAAAAAAGAAACAAAAAAGAAAGAAAAATTGGGCCTGATGGAAAAGTGGAAAGGCAGGCTTCCCAGGCCTACACGGTTTGGACAATTGCTTCCCCCCCTGCTTTAAGTAGGCACTTCGTGCCGACGGCCAAGGCCGTAAAAGGCTGTTTCGGGACACCCCGGCTGTGACGAAAGGGCGGTCTCAGAGAACAGCTCACTTGATTGAAATTCCGAGACTGTTAAGATGAAAAAATCAGTATGCTGACTCGAGAGACCATGACCGGGCCGTGGGCCGGCTTGCCGGTCGCGTGGAGCGATGACGATACATTCGATGAGAAAGCTTACCGTATCAACGTAGCGAATTGCTGTAAGGTGAATGTACCCGGAGTCTACACTGGAGGAACCACCGGCGAATTTTACGCGATGGAGTTGGACGAGTTCAAGGCCGTCGCGCGGGCGACCGTCGACGAGTGCAAAAAATGGGGTAAGCCCGTGATGATCGGTTGCAGTTCGACCTATACTCTCGGGGTAATACGTCGAGCCGCCTACGCTCGAGAATTGGGAGCGAATGCGATCCAGGTCGCCTTTCCATTTTGGATGGAAGTACGTGATGGTGACATTGTACCTTTTCTGAAAGACGTGGCTGCCGCAGCGGAGGGCTCACGATCTACAGCGTTTCGATCACACTAATCGCATATTTCTCTACCGAGTTACCACTGATACGGGACTTGTCGGTTACAGCGATGGATATGAGGATGTCCGCTCCAAGTTCAGGTCGCAATCCCTTCGATTTCATCCGCGATCCACATGATCTGACTCTGGGGATTGCGATGTATGACCTGATGGGGAAATATTTAGATGTCGCTGCCTACAAGTTGCTAGGACCAAAGGTGCGAAATCACGGCAAAGTTGGATATTTTGTACATGATTTCGATCCGCATGGGTTAGCAGAGGAGGTGAGACATAGCCTTCGCATGGGTTATCTCTTGATTAAGATCAAAGGGCGACCCTGGTTTGATCCAGTAGCCCAAGTCGCGGCTATTTCGGAGGTGTCGCCACCCGATTACACGATCGAGATAGATCTGGATCGTCACCTGAGGTCTGTCCAAAAAGCTTTGCCGGTCCTGCGACGTCTAGAAGGGTTTCCGAAACTCATCCGGATCGAGCAGCCGATCCTCGGGTTTGACTTGCGTGGATTAAGCCAGCTGCGCAGGCTGGTTGATTTTCCTATCTTACTCCACTGGCTTAGCCCCACAGGATGCTCCCCGCGTGGACGCCAGAGTGGAATGGAAGCAGTGCTGAGTAGAGCGGCCGACGGATTTGTTCTGAGGAGCACGATCGGTGAAATGCTTAACGTGGGAGCGATCTGTGAGTTGTTCAACTTGCCCTGTAGCATCGAAGCTGTTGGCTGCGGCTTCCAAGCGGCCGTTGCTCTTCATCTAATGGCCGTGTTACCTTCCGCTGACTTACCTGCTACCATCAATCAGAACCTGCGCGTCAGTGATCTTTTGGTTGAATCCATCCAAGTTCAGAATGGAGTTGCCTTAATACCGGAAGGACCTGGGTTAGGAGAGAGCTTAGTGGACGGATTCGTTCTTAGTGGGACAATTGGGCAGATGATCAAGGTTGGGTGCTTGCTCCAACAGCTCAACCTTCCCTGTTTTTTGCAACTTGTGGGCATGGGACCTAAGACTGCGTTCACACTGCACTTGGCATCGGTGATACCAACGGCGACATTGCCTGCCATTACCCTTCACCTCATCTTTGAGTCTACTCTCGTGAAGGAGTCATTTTCGGTAGCGGCCGGTTTTGTGAATGTTCCTACAGCTCCTGGCCTGGGAGTTTCGTTGGACGAAACTGAAATCCTCCGTCACAGTAGGGTATTGCCGCAAAACGAACGACGCCAGATCTTCGCCGTTTGCTTTGCCGATGGTCGGCGTCACTTCTATGCCGCCGACGAACGGGATCTGGAGCGTTGATTTTTACGGGGAGAGGATCAAGGCTACTTGCCCGGGATGAGACTGGAAGTATTGGATGATGATGGGAGCGGAGCCTTTGATCGGCTATATCCTCGTGTCCAGGACGAGCCGATCTGGGAATAATGCGCGTAAGGGATCAGTCGGGCGTAAGGGATCAGTCGGGCCGCCGTCTAGAAACAGAATTCCTTGGGGGAATGTCGAATGCGGTTGGTCGGGCATCTGACGGGTGGTTGATTATGTCCGATGGTCGTTCCACACTATTTTATCGTTTGTTCGCATTAGCATTGCTGGGTGTTTGTTTGACGTTCATCACAGGATCTAGTATCTCGCACTTCACTTTCGCTCCTCCTTTCCGTGACGTGAGTCGAGAAGTCGGCGTTAAGTTCGTGCACGAGAGTAATGCGAGCCCTGAAAAATACATCGTGGAGACGATGGGATCCGGTGGAGGTTTTTTGGACTATAACAATGACGGATGGCTTGACATATACCTAATCCCTGGTGGATCTCTGAAAATAGCTTCAAAGCAGCGGCCCATCAATAGACTCTATCGAAACAATCAAGATGGAACCTTCACCGACGTGACACGCGAAGCGGGAGTCGAAGGCAATTCTTACGGAATGGGTTGCGCTTTTGCTGACGTGGATAACGATGGATTCGTAGATATGTATATCACCAACCTGGGTCCGAACGTGCTCTACTATAATAATGGGGATGGGACATTTGCGGATGTGACAGGCCGAGCAGGGGTGGGGGATGGGCGCTGGAGCACAAGTGCCGCTTTTGCTGACTATGACCGGGACGGCTATGTAGATCTTTATGTTTGTAACTACTTGGACTTCTCTCTTGATTCTCATCGGCCCTGCTTTGAGCGAGGTCTACCCATCTATTGTTATCCTCACAGTTATGAAGGTGCCTCTAATGTTCTTTATAGGAACGTGGGGGGTACGGTGTTTGAGGACGTGACGTCAAGAGCTGGGCTGGCACAAAGGTCAGAGTACAGCAAAAGTCTTGGTGTCATATGGTTCGATATGGATTTGGATGACGACCCAGATCTGTACGTTACCAATGATACAACAGCCAATTACCTGTTTGAAAATGCAGGCGACGGGTCATTCAAGGACATTTCCTTGCTGTCCGGAACTGCCTTCAGCGATGCTGGAATGCCTCAAGCAGGAATGGGTGTAGATGCCGCAGATTTAGGAAACGGTTACTTTAGTCTCGTTGTCACCAACTTCTCTTTTGAGCCCAATGCGTTGTATTGGAACGAAGGGGGCAAATTCATTGAGCGCGGTGTTGATTCTGGACTACACTCTCTTAGTTTAGTTCCACTTGGTTTTGGAGTTAACTTCTTTGATTACGACAATGACGGAATATTGGACCTTTTGGTAGCCAACGGGCATGTCCTGGACAATGCGGAACACCTGAATCCAAGTGCGGAATACAGTCAACGTAATCAGTTATTTCGAAATCTCGGAGGTGGTAAGTTCATCGAGCTAGCCGGAAAGGGAGAAGGTGGCTTTGGAATAAAAGCAGTGTCTCGAGGGTCAGCAACTGGGGACTTCAACAACGATGGCAAGACCGACATTCTCATAAACAATAATAATGGACCTTCTCATTTACTTCAAAACTGCACATCCACCACCAACCATTGGCTTAACGTACACGTTCAGGGGACGCATTGTAACCGATCTGGCATCGGAACCAGAGTGACTCTGAAAGCTGGAGATCATCAGCTTAGGCAGGAGGTTAGGGCCGGTAACAGTTATTTGAGCCAGAGCGACTTACGATTACACTTTGGGCTGGGACACCGAAAACAAATAGACTCTCTTGAAATTACGTGGCCGTGTGGCAGAAGGCAGTTGGTTGTGCCCCCCAGGCGGTTGGACCGAACAGTTCATCTAATTGAGCCGAACAGTTCGTCTAATTGAGCGATGACATGTGTGTCAAGACTTCTTTCTTTGCATTGATACTTATCCTGGGCCTCCGGTTGTCCTTCGGCCAACTGGATAGGATTGCAGCGAAAATGGAAGTGAGAGATTATGCAAGCGCTTTGGCCGATCTCGAGCAACTGGCCAGCAGAGAAGAGAATCTTTCTATTGTCTACTTTCAGATGGGAGTGTGCCATACCGCCTTAGGAAATTACCCTCAGGCACTCGACGATTTTTTGAGGGCAAAGGAGAACGGGCTGGAGGATGCGGAGTTGTTTGCCAGCCTCGGGATGGTTTATTTCTATCTGGGCGAATGGCCCAACTCCCGCCGTCAGTTTGAACGAGTCCTGAAGATGAGGGGGAAAGATGTTACTGCTTTCTACTATCTTGGGCGAATCTTTCTCAGAGAAGGCCGCTATCAGGAGGCAGAACAGTATTTCCTAGCGGCTCTGGCAATTGAACCGGGTCATGATGGTGCGCTATTTAACCTGGGTCGGACTTTGGTACTGCAAGGCAGAAGCGCTGAGGGGCGGAGATTATTGGAATTCCATCAAAAGAGAGTCCATGTCCGGGATCGTCTCAAGACGCTTAGGCATATGGCTGCTTCGCCAACCGCGGAAGCCCAGGTTTTTGCAGAGCTTGCGAATGTTTCCTTGCAGGTAGGAGATATGGAGGAAGCCGTGAATCTTCTGAAGGAGGCAGAACGAAGGGGGCCGGGGACTCCTGTCATCGAGCTGGTACGTGCAAAAATAGCATTTTATGGTGGCCATTACTCTGATGCCGAGGACTATCTGCTGAGTTTCATAGCGAGCAATCATCCTACGTGCGAGGCTTACCGGCTCCTAGGCCTAGCCCAGAAACAGCAGAAGAAATACTCATCCGCTGTGCGCGCGCTCGAAAAAGCCCTAACCATCTGTCCCCCAGATCTGGAGCTCTTGTCTTCTCTCTCTGATCTCGAAATTCGGCAAGGGCGGCTCGTGAGGGCACTCGAGTTAGCTCAGCAGGTAACTGCGTTGAATCCCGATTCCCCTCTAGGACATTATTTGACCGCTGTTTGTCGGTTGTACCAAAAACATTTGCGCGAGGCGGAGGTGGCTGCCATTCGCGCTGAGGAGCTGGATTCCAGGAATCCTAAATACCATCGTCTTTTGATCGCGATTTACAAAAAGCTGGGAGACGCAGAAAAGGTTCGACAGCATGAGGCACAGCTTCAGAAGCACTTGGATAGTGGAAATGATTAACCAAGGATTGAAACGGTCGTGCAGTAATTCGGCGATCCGTGGGGTCACCGGCCCAGCTGGCGGAGGAAAGGCGGCAGGGCTTGCGAAAGGCGCGTAGTGTCCAGCGTCAATTATTTTTTTCCGACCGGGAGTTTTAATTGTTGTCCAGCCCCCATTTATCGGACCACTGAAAATGTTAGCTTCCCCTAGATGAGAGAAGCCAATCTTGGTCAAAAGGAGAGGTGGCTCTTCTGGGCCTGTTTTATCTCTCTCATTGCCACCGCCTTCGGATTCATCGTACGAACCCAGGTCATCGATACCTGGGGCGAGCAGTTCAATCTGACCGAGACACAGAAGGGCGAGATCTTCGGAGTTGGTCTGTGGCCGTTTGCAATCAGCATTGTCCTGTTCAGTCTGGTTGTAGATCGTGTTGGCTACTCCAAGGCAATGCTCTTTGCATTCGCCTGTCACGTCTCCTCAGCCATTGTCACAATCACAGCAAATGGTTACTGGGGACTCTACATCGGCACCTTCATCGTGGCTCTGGGCAATGGGACTGTGGAGGCGGTAATCAATCCCGTGGTAGCGACGATCTTTCCCCGGGAAAAGACGAAATGGTTGAACATCCTCCACGCCGGTTGGCCTGGTGGGCTGGTTTTGGGAGGCCTGATTGGACTCCTGCTCGGACCCGCAGTGGACTGGCGTTGGAAGGTAGCTCTAATCTTCCTTCCCACGCTGGTTTACGGAGTCATGATGATTCGGGCGCACTTCCCGGTGCAGGAGCGCGTGGCGGCCGGCGTTTCCTATAGAGCGATGCTGCAGGAAGCGGGAATCCTGGGATGCGTTTTGGTGGTCGGGCTAATTCTGCTAGAGGTGGGTCGGGTCGCCGAGCTGTCGGCGGGCGTTCTTTGGCTGACGGGTGGAGCTGTGGTGCTAGCCTACGGCCTCTACACTCGATCCTGGGGCCGCCCCATGTTCCTGTTCCTGCTGCTTGTGATGATCCCATTGGCAACGACCGAGTTAGGCACGGACAGCTGGATTACTTCCCTGCTGACCCCGGAGATGGAGCGTCTCGGGCTGCAGGCCGGCTGGGTTTTGGTCTACACCTCCCTGATCATGTTGGTACTTCGCTTCTTCGCCGGGCCGATCGTTCACAGGATCTCGCCGCTCGGACTATTGGCTGTCAGCAGCCTGATCGCCGCAGTTGGCCTCATTGCCCTCTCCAAGTCGACGGGTTTCATGGTCTTGCTGGCAGCGACCCTCTACGGTTTCGGGAAGACCTTCTTCTGGCCAACCATGCTGGGGGTGGTATCGGAACAGTTCCCCAGGGGCGGTGCCCTGACGCTGAACACGATCGGTGCGGTCGGAGTGCTTGGCGTTGGTGTCGTGGGCGCCGCCCTACTGGGGAATGTCCAGGACCGCGAGATCGACCAGCAGCTTCTGGCGAAAGATCCGTCTCTGCACGAAAGAGTGACTGGCGTCGAGAAGCTCAGCGTTTTTGGTGGCTATCGGAGCATCGATTCACAGAAGATGCAGGCGGCTACCAGCTCCGAAAAGCAGGTAATCATGGGGCTGCAAGAGGGAGCCAAGCGAGGTGCACTCACAAGGGTTGCGCTCTTGCCGATCATCATGCTCGCTTCCTATCTGATCCTGATCTTCTACTTCAGGTCGCGTGGGGGTTACAAGGCCGAGACGCTAGTACCCTAGGGCTGGGCACCGGCTGACCCACTCTTCGCGCCCGATCAATCCAGCAGCAAGACCTTGGCGCCTCGAACACCACCTTCTCTGAGATCCATCAGCGCCTGGTTTGCCTTTTCCAGTGGATATGCCTCGGTTTCGGGTCGCAACGGTATCTCGGCGGCAAGGGGTAGAAACTCAGCGATGTCCCGGTGAGTGATGTTGGCAACGGACTTGATTTCTTTCTCCAGCCAGAGGTGTTCACGAAAGCTCAGGTTCATCAGGTAGCTCTTATCGACTTCTTCTTTTCGGATGGCGTTGATGACGAGCCTTCCCCCTGGGCGCAAGTTGGCGAGCGCCTCCACGACCGGTTTCCAGACCGGTGTGGTATCGATGATGGCATCGAGGCTTCGTGGGGATCGGTCGGCCGTATCTCCTGCCCAGATTGCTCCCAGTTCGAGTGCGAAGGCCCTTTCTCTGGGATTCCTGGCAAAAACGTAGACCTCTATTTTTGGGAGAAAGTCATCCAGGAAACGCTGGCGGCCCAGGCCGGGCACCAATTGGAGGTACAGCGCAAAGAGTACATACAGGTTTAACACTCCTTGAGCCCTTTTTCTCCTCCACCATATAATAGCTCCGGAAGAAAACAAATTCCTATTCTTCAGCCAACCATGTCGCAAAGTGGTTACGAGGGGAACCTTGGTGCCGGCTTTGATGCTGGAACTTTGATAAAACAGTAGACTAAGAAACGGGACCAATAGAGTTGTTGAAGGTTGTTTTTACTGAGACTAGCTCGAAGATGTCAAACCTCAGCCGATTATGATCGGGGCTGCCCCCTGGGGGAGTGGCAAGCAGAGAATCTACCGAGAATGATTTTTCCGGGCGGGTTATTTTGGGCATTCCTTTCTTTGACCTCAGCCGTACTGGCCAATTCCGTCCAGTTTATCGACATCACCAAAGACACCGAGATCACCTTTTCGCACCGTTCATCTCCCGAGAAAAAGTACATCGTTGAATCGATGAGTGGAGGCGTAGTCCTCTTTGACTATGACAACGATGGCTGGCTGGACATTTATTTTGTCAATTCGCTCACGGTGGACAGCGCGGATTCTCCTCGAAGTTCAAAGAGCCACCTATATCGGAACAATCGCGATGGAACTTTTACCGACGTGACGGACCAAGCAGGAGTTGGATATCCAGGTTGGGGCATGGGGGCCGCCGTAGGAGACTATGATGACGACGCTTGGTTAGATCTTTACGTCACCTGTCTGGGGACGAACAAGCTCTATCATAACAACGGTGACGGCACCTTCACAGAAGTCGCTCACAAAACGGGCGTGGCTGAAGGGAGGTGGTCGACCGGCTGCGCCTTTGGTGACTACGACAATGATGGCGATTTGGATCTGTTCGTCTCCAACTACGTCGATTTCAAACTGGACGATCTTCCCGAGTTTGGAAAGGGTAACCTGTGCCAGTATCGGGGAATCCCCGTGCAATGTGGTCCCCGTGGACTTCCAGGGGCAGGTGATGCACTCTATCGCAACAACGGGGATGGAACTTTCACAGATATGGCCAAAAACGCAGGCGTGCATGATCCGGATGGGTACTACGGTTTGGGCGCGGTATGGACTGATGTCAACGGAGACGGTCTTATAGATCTGTTCGTGGCCAATGACTCGCGGCCCAACTTTCTGTATCAAAACAACGGAAATGGCACTTTCACCGAACTGGGTTTCTTGTCTGGGACAGCGGCTAGCGAGGATGGAATCGAGCAGGGTTCGATGGGAATCGCTTTGGGTGATTATGATCACGATGGTCGTATCGATTTTTTTGTCACCAATTTTGCCGACGAGTACAACGCTCTGTACCATCACGACGGGCAATTCACCTACACTGACATGTCTTTCGTTAGCCGAATTGCGGAATCTAGCTTTCCCTATGTGGGATGGGGTACGGAGTTTTTCGATTACGACAATGACGGGTGGGTTGATCTGCTGCTGGTCAACGGGCACGTTTACCCGCAAGTCGATAACGCCTCCGTCGGGACAAGCTATGCGCAGCGTAAACTCCTCTATCGCAACAACCGTGACGGGACCTTTTCGGAGATCTCCTCTCAAGCCGGGGCTGCACTTTTAGAGAAGCGAGCGAGTCGTGGAACCGCCTTTGGAGATTTGGACAATGACGGCGATGTGGACGTCGTGATCAATGATCTGGATGGAGCACCCATGGTTTTGCGAAATGAAGGAGGCAACCGCAGGAACTGGATTCGAATCAAAGCCCAAAGTCCTACAAAGAATCGATTCGGTATCGGCGCTCGAATCAGGGTCGTGGCCGGTGATTTGGCGCAGAAATCGGAAATCCGCTCAGGTGGGAGTTACATTTCCCAGAACGATCTGAGAGTCCATTTCGGATTGGGGAATCGAAAATCAGTCGATTTGATCGAAGTTCACTGGCCTGGAGGAGGAGTGACCCGATTGGAGAACATAGAGGTAAACCAGGAGATTACCGTCAGGCCTTGAAGCAGGAGATGATGGCCAATTGCCCAATTTATAAATTCATAGTCCGCTCCGTGTCGGAGCCATGCAAAAATTCGGTTACTACTCCTCAGCGGACGCAGACACACAGCACAAATTGGGGAAGCCTCGGTGTCCCGATGTGTTCGCCCCCCTGCTCAGTAGACAGATTTTGAACATAGATCCACCCCGAACAGATCGGAAAAGGTCACGTTTGTAGAGAAGAACCTCAAAGCCGATGCAGCGAACGATCCGGTGGTGTCCAGATTGGGCGTATGCTGTCTCCGGAACGATTACTTTTCCTTCACGCGGTTCCAAATCACTAGTGCGGGGGACCTACCGTCATCGATCAGAAGCCCATGACCTTCCGCGAAAGTGTCGCCGTCAATTCTGTAGACATAGGACCGTCGAGTTTCGGATCTTACCCTTACTGTCGGGTTTCCAGCGTTATCCAAAGAGAGAAAAGAATGGTCGTATCGCGTCGCCGCCACCGCCGACTGCACCAGCAGCCAGCGCAGCATCCGATCTATACTTCCTCCATTAAGGGTTCGTCGAGCCCTGGGCTTTCCAGTTCTTCTCTCCATAGATTCGTAGTTCTCGTGCCGGCGCACGCGAAGCTGCTGCTTGATCTGCTTCAGCTTGGGCACCAGGCGTTTTCGAGTCGTCTTCCGCCAGACACAGAAGTAGCCCTTCCGGTGCTTGCCGCAATAATGCGTAAACCCCAGAAAATCGAAGGTCTCCGGTTTTCCTTCCCCCCGCCGCCTCCGACCTCGCTCGGCCCAACGGCCGAACTCGACCAGTCGCGTCTTGTCCACGTTCAGTTCCAGTCCGAACTTCGCCAGTCGATCGGCCAACTCCTGACCGAATCGCTCAGCGTCGTGCCGATACTGAAACCCCACCACCAGGTCGTCGGCGTAGCGCACCACCACTACGGCACCACGCGCCACTTTCCGCCGCCAGGCGTGTACCCACAGGTCGAACACATAATGCAGGTAGATGTTCGCGACCAGGGGTGAAACCACCGCCCCTTGCGGAGTCCCTTTCTTCGTCTGCGACCACTGACCGTCTTCCGAGACTCCCGCCTTCAACCATTTCTGGATCAAGCGAAAGGAGGCGTCGATCGGCCACCCGTGTTGGACGAACCTCAGAACCCGGGAGTACGAGGGCAATATATTGGGGGAAAAGTTAGTGAAGACCCCCGACGTGGGTTACAAACTATCGCTCCGCAAAACAGGACGTTGGAATGGTACAGAAGACAGGACTACTCGTATCTGTATTACAAAATCTTCGTCCACGGGTCCCGGGGCGACGACATGCGGGACCTGGGACATTCGCTCAGCTATTACCTGCCCTGTCTCCTGTGGGCTTACAACGTGTCGGGGGACAGGACGTACTACGATGATTACGTGCGGCTGTGGGAGGAGCAATGGTATGAATGCTCCGGCAGGAAGATGTTTTCGGCATGGAAGCATCGATTTCTCCTTCGATGGCTGACGAAGCTGGCACCGGAGAAAAATTTCTGGAAGACGTTCTATGAGAAGTGTATCGAGGTGGATATCCAGATGTTCAGCGGACAGTTCGACTATCGACACGAACGAGAATCCCTCGAGTGGCACTCCGCCCCCATCGACAAAAAGGGGGTCATCCGGTAAATGGGGAGGTGGGGACGTGGTTGGCACCTTCCGGATCCCAAATCTGCTCCCCGTTCGCTTGTCCATATAGTCGGCTGCAGTAGCAGAGGCCGTGGGAACTGTGGAAAACTCCGAGCGACATCGAACCGGGCCAGCAAGCCCGTGATACGGAGTTTTCCAAGCGCTGTGCGAACGGTGGAAAAACAACTGCGAGCACTTGCCAGTTCTCCTCCAGAACTACTTGTTTTTCCACGGTTTGCATAGTGCGGCAGTTTCCATGGCCTGCCTTTGACTGGCGGCACCTCCCCATTTACCGGATGAACCCAAAAAGGGGCTCTCCTACGCTTGGCCGGATGCGGAGGAGGAGGATTTCAAGCCCGGGCTGATCTGGGAGGAAAAGGATTGGTTTCCCCGGTGGCGCACGGCAAGTCATGCAAGACTCCCCAGTCATCAACGGATCCGGCAGGGCCAGGCCGAAAGACCGGGTTCCCAGGATGCCTCTTAGGCTTCTCCAAGGTCAGCTTGAGATTATCTCGCCAGGGAATGGAGTAGTCGTCAAAGGAAAAGAAAACCAGATCTCCCTCTTCGGCTTGTATCCGGTGGGATGGCGTATCGATTTGATGCGTCGAGATATCAGAGCATCCCGGAGTCCAAAGTTACAGGAACAGAACCAACAAGGAAAAACTACCCGGCTTCCTATTTATCATGGTCGCCTCCTAAAATTGGGGTTTTTACCTGCCCTGGCGCGTCTGGATCCGGATGGGGTTAGTCAGGACCAGCATGGTCCCTGTACCATGCTCGACTATCTCCACCCTCACATAGGAGCCGGTGGGGGGCAGGGAAATTTTCAGTGACGGCGCCCCGGGAGTGCGCACTTGCTCCGCCAGCACTTTGCCCTGGCCAATGGCTCTTATCTTGACGGGCGAAGGATGATTGAATTGAACCTCCAACTCCATCTTCTCTCCGCTCACGTGAAGGGTGTCCCCGATGCCGGCCTGTTGGCCCGACTCTGAATCCGTTAGGGTGAAGGTGAGCGGAGAAACATCTGGTCGAGCCGCAATGAACACGCGACCGCTGCGCACCGCTTCCAGGATAGAAGAGGTCTCCAGAGAGTCCGCCAGTACCCAGGTGGTGGGCCGGCCCGATCTTCCCCTATCCTCCTTGCCGATCCATTTCACGCCAGCACGGAAGTGGGCGTCACTGCCTCCAATGGCTGTAATGGTCCGACCTTTGGCCAGCAGCGAATCCCACCAGGCGAGTGCTTTTTCGTCAGACTCATCGTTGTCTCCACCGTTCCACACCTCGATGCAGTCAATCCCCTCAGGGGTTTCCATCTTCCAGAGACAACAGCTCTCGGGATAACGGGTTGGCAAATAAGGATGATTGATAGAGAAAAGGGCTCCCGCCTGATGGGTCTGGTTGATGATATTTTCCAGGCTGGCCGGAGAACCATCGATGCGAAAATCGATCCAGGCGCCTTGAGCAAGTCCCAGCGCATTGGCGTGGCCGAAAGGAGTGGTGATCTCCTCACCCATGATCAGCAAAAACGTCTTGAATGGCAAAGCTGCTATCTCACGATGGTGACTAGAGGTGTTGTGCTCGGTGATTACAGCGAAGTCGAGTTTTGCCGCGCGAAAGCGGCTGACCAAGGTGGAGAGCGAAAAAGCGCCGTCGGCATGCTCGTTGTGAGTATGGAAGTCCCCGCGTAACCAGCGCGCACCTCGAGGTGGGAGTGCTTGACCAATTCGCAGCCTCACCTCTATATCACAACGGACGTCTACCTTGGTCCTGTTAGAGAGAACCAGCCGCCAGGTCCCGGAGGTGAGAGATCCTGGGATAAACCCAGGACTTGCCTCCTCCTCACTCAGGAAAATTGGTTCAGCCCACCCTGTGCTCCTGCCTCGGAATGCGTCGTTAGGAGCGACAAGTCTTGCTGAGGTCGCCCCCCATTCCTCGAGTTCGTGGCCGCCTTCCGGGTATTCGAGCCAGATCGCAATCTCCCGCGCGCCTTCCGGAACGACAAAATCCAGGTGCAAGGGCTCTTCGGAGAGTCGCAAGGTCTTCTTCAGGACCATCGAATCGCTTCCCCAACAAAGCCAAGTCCCGTGGAAACCGGTGAGAAACGTAAATGAGAAGAGAAGCAGGCTCACTCTAACGGGCTGCATGACTCCTCCTTGTACCGGTAAGATTCCCCTGCGTCTTGCTGGTCCGGTTCTGGATCCGGATGGGGTTAGTCAAGGCCAGCATGGTCCCTGTCTCATGCTCGCGGATCTCCAGCCTCACATAGGAGCCGGCGGGGGGCAGGGAAATTTTCAGTGACGGCGCCCCGGGAGCCCGCACTTGTTCCGCCAGCACTTTGCCTTGGCCAATGGCTCTTATCTTGACCGGCGACGGATGATTGAATTGAACCTCCATCTCCATCTTCTCTCCGCTCACCTGAAGGGTGTCCCCGATGCCGACCTCTTGGCCCGACTCTGAATCCCTCAGGGTAAGGGTGACCGGAGAAACATCTGGTCGAGCCGTGATGAACACGCGACCGCTGCGCACCGCTTCCAGGATAGAAGAGGTCTCCAGAGAGTCCGCCAGCACCCAGGTAGTGGGCCTGCCCGGTCTGCCCCTATCCTCCCTACCTACCCACTTCACGCCGGCAGTGAAGTGAGCGTCACTGCCTCCAATGGCGGTAATGGTCCGACCCTTGGCCAACAGCGAATCCCACCAGGCGACTGCTTTTTCGTCAGAACGACCCCAAAGCTCATCGTTGTCTCCACCGTTCCAGACCTCGATGCAGTCAATGCCCTCACGAGCTCCCATTTTCCAGAGGCAACACCTGTCGGGAAAATTCCGGCTGGTGAGAAAAGGATGATTGACCGAGAAGAGAGCTCCCGCTTGGTGGGTCTGATTAATAACGTTTTCCAGGCTGGCCTGAGACCCATCAAAGCGCAAGTCAATCCACGCGCCTGGTGGAACCCCTAACACGTTAAAATGACCGAAAGTATTGCCCACCTCCGCAAAGAGCATCAGCAAAGGAACTCGAGGCGCCAAAGCCGCTATCTCACTTAGGTCAAAGGAGTAGGGGTGCTCCCTACCCTGGCAGCATCTCGATTCTGCGATTACGCCGAAATCGAGCTTAGCAGCGCGGAAGCGGCTGACCAACGTGGAAATTGAAAAAACAGCGTCCTCATGTTCGTTGTGAATATGGAAGTCGCCTCGGAACCACTGGCGGCCCTGGGCTGGAAGTGGTGGTCCCATCCGGGCAATGACCTCTATATCACATAGGACACCTTGCTTGTCGAGCCCAGGGGGGTGTCGGACGTGTCGGACGAAAAGCAAGCGCCACGTCCCGGCGGTGATTGGCCCGGGTAGATAACCCGGGGTGGCCACCTCTTCCCCCAAAACAATCGTCTCACGCCTGCCCCCACTCCAGCCTCGGAAAGAGTCCTGAGGTCCAAAAAGCGCCACATCCACGGGCCCCGACTCCTCAACTTCGGGCCCCCCTTCCGGATACTCGAGCGAAATGACAATTTCCCTTGTCTCTTCCGGAACGACGAAGTCGAGGTATTGGTACCATTCTTCCGGGGAAGTCGGAGAGAAGACTCGCAAACTTGTCTTTAAAATCGTCAAGTCCTTTCCCCAGCAAAATCCGGTTCCCTGGAAGGTCACAGCAGGAACCAAAAGGAAAAGAAGAAAGAAGCTAGGGCGCGCAATCCGCATGGTCCCTCCTTGTATCGGCAAGATTCCTACTTTACGATGAATTTGCAACGGCCAAAATCTACACAGCACCTCGCCAACGAAGCGATATACTCTATGGCATTCGATAGATGCAATCCAAAGAAAACAGCGTCTGCTATTGTACAGCATTTGATCGCATATTCTGTCAGTGGTTGCCACCCTCAAGCGTTAGACCGATTTTCTTGCCTGGGTACACCTTTTTTCGTTCTCAGCCCCCGCTTTTTACTTCTGAACCCACCACCTACGTGTTATCCAGTACTAAAAACAAAAGCGTTGGCTTGTTTCAGTGCTGTGCCACCTCCAGAGACGGGATTCATTGGGAGAGAAGCCCTCTCTTGGAATTGTTGAGTACGAGGGCTCTACAGAGAACAACATCGTAATGGCCGGGGTGTCTGGCGGAACTGTTTTCATCGACCCGGTGGCCAGACCCGAAGAGCGCTATAAATACGTTGGCTTTGCGCGTGCCGATCCACGGTGGGCCGGGTCCAAAGTAGAAGACGAGAGCATCTTTGTTTTCTATTCGGCAGACGGTATCCACTGGAACCGGGTGCAAGAGCCGGTGCTTCCCTTTTATTGCGATACGCAAAACCAAGCCTTCTGGGATGCGCGGGTCCAAAAGTATGTCGCCTATCTGCGATCCTGGAATCCCCTGCGCACCGTTTCTCGCGTGGAGGTGGAGGATATCACCCGGCCGTGGCCTTACGACAAAACAGTCAAACCCTTCCATCTGTGGGGACAAAAGAGACTGCCAGCCCTGACCACCCAACTGCCAATCGTCCTGGCCTACGATGAGCGCGACCCGGTTGTTTCCGATCCCTACAACCCGTGCGTCATCTGGAGCGAATCGCCGACTTGGCCACCAATATCGCCGAGGACGTCGTCTTCATGGTGGAGGGGGAGGTGATACGCCATAAGGTGGAACATTTCAACGATGAGAACTAACGCGACGGTCCAAGAGAGCCAATCTCTGCGTTCTCGTTCGCTCGGCTTCGTCGACGTACGCGACCCGTACGCCTCCTCACCTCGCTCCCTGCGGCCTTGATCTAGGCCTCCTGGACCGCCGCACCGGAGTTGAACTTGGGGATAACCCTCACAAGGGGTACAATCGTGAGTCGCCAGGGAGGTTTCCCATGTCAAAGAAACGGATTTTGAGTGTTTTCGTTGCAGTCCTATGCTTGTCCCAGGGAGCGGTCTTAAGCCAGGGACTTCCCACGACCCACCATCCCGTCACCGATGGATGGAAGGATCTTTTCAGGACGGACCTTTCCAATGCCCTTTACGAGCCGGGGACTTGGGTCATGGAGGATGGGGTCCTGTATGGGGAGGACCGGGGCACGATTTGGACGAGGGAGAAGTATGGAGATTTCATCCTGGATCTGGAGTTCAAGGTGGAGAAGGATGCCAACAGCGGGGTCTTTCTTCGCGCCGGAGATATCAAGGACGCGCTGTCGGCCATCGAAGTGCAGGTCCATGAGACCGGGGACGGCAAGCCCCTTGGCGTGGTGGGAGCGATTTACGATCTCCTGCTACCAAGAAAGAATATGGCCAAACCGGCCGGGGAGTGGAATCGCTATACGATTACCTGTGACGACAACAAGATTTATCTGGTTTTCAATAGTAAGCAGGTGATCGATATGGATCTCGATCAGTGGACGGAACCACACAAGAATCCCGATGGGACCCGAAACAAGTTCGCCAGAGCCTTGAAAGATTATGCGCGGAGCGGACCCGTCGGGTTTCAGGGCATTCACGGCCGCGGAGGCCACCGTGTCTGGTACCGCAAGATCAAAATCAAACCGATACGCTAGCCCGCTTCGGGCCGCGAATCAGGCGAGATAGGCGTGATTTGCGGGCCTGAAAAGCTTTCTTAGCGTCCTTACACCAGCCGGCACACCCAGCCGCTGACCGCATCGCTGTACCAGACAACACCCTGGTGCATGGTCATGCCGTGCGGTTCGGGATCGTTCTCGCTCAGCTGAATCTTGGCCAGGAGTTTTCCATCCTTGGGGTCCATCTTGTGGATGGCGCGGTCATTGCTTTCGACACACCAGAGGTAACCGCTGTCCCAGGCTATTCCGTGGGGTCGTGTGCCCGGTGTCCCTCGACAAAACCTCGTAACCGCGTGAATTCAGTCTCTTACGACGCGACGGGTTTAATTCCTGCCAGGGCCTTGTTGGACAATGAAGGCACGATGAGATGGTTCATTTCTTGGGCTCGACTCCTCTCCAACCTGATCCTTCCGAATCAGAGACCGCTCGTCGTCGAGAATCTCGCGCTTCGACACCAGTTGCTCGTTCTTAATCGGAAGAAGCCCAGGCCTCGATTGACCAATCTGGATCGACTGTTCTGGGCAACATTGTCTCGCGTCTGGTCAGGTTGGAAGCGGTCTCTCGTGATCGTCCAGCCCAGAACAGTGATTGGATGGCATCGGAAGCGGTTTCGACTCTACTGGACCAGACTCTCCAAACCGAGAGGAGGGAGGGCTGGAGTCAATAAGGAGGTGAAGGATCTGATCCGACGGATGGCAAAGGCCAATCCTTTGTGGGGTGCACCCAGGATTCACGGGGAATTGCTCAAGCTCGGCATCGAGATTTCCGAGCGGACAGTCTCCCGGCTGATGCCGAAACGGCCGAAAGATCCGTCATCCACCTGGCGGAGTTTCTTGGCCAATCATGCCCATGAGCTGGTTTCCATCGACTTCTTTATTGTACCGACGATCAAATTCAAGATCCTATTTGTCTTCATTGTCTTGGCTCACCACCGACGTAGGGTGGCTCACTTTAATGTCACCGAATATCCGACTGCCCGCTGGGCAGCCCAACAAATGCTGGAAGCTTTTCCCGAGGATTCTGCACCTCGCTTTCTCGTCCGGGATCGGGACGGAGTTTATGGCCACTGCTTCCAGGGCTGCGTGAAAAGCATGGGTATCGAGGAAGTGCTGACTGCTCCAAGAAGCCCGTGGCAGAAGGATCAACCTGCATACTGCACCTCGTTGTTTCGTTTCGACGCACAGGGCGGATAGCGGCGACGATCCTTCAGGCGCTTACCGAGCTGGGTCTTCAGAGACGCAGGTGTGGAAGCGAATAGGATCTCATCTCTGTCGTTGACTCTCCGGGCTTCGAGCACGCCAGCGATAGCATAGCGTTTGGCTGTCTGGTAGTGAATCCCGAGATGGGCGGCCGCCTCTTTGGCCGTGAGCCACCCCTTCTTGCGCCAGTACTCGTACAGACTCTCAATCCTGTAGGCCCGGCGGATGCCTTTGATGGTTAGGCGTGTGAACTTGTTGTCCCGGCCCGAGCGCAGCCAGCGCCCGTTCAGAGTCCGGGCGATTTCCTTATCCGTCTGTTCGGTCGCCAGCGCTCGGACTTGCTCGACAATGTCTGCGGGGGTTCGGAACCGGTCCCCAGCGGCCGGCGGTACGGGTCGCTCGAGCGTTGTGGTGGCCCCGCCTTTCCAGCGAATCCCGATGCGAATCACCTGGTGTTCACGGATCAAAGTCACGTCCTCAACGAGCAACCGAAGCATACGCTTACGGTCGCGTGCCGGAGTGCGAGGATCCTTCCACACCCGCGGCAGGTCCGAGGTCAGGGCCAGGATCTGCTCGCGATCCTGGGCGCTGAGCTCCAGGCCGTGAGCCTTCCGGGTCTGAGCGTACTCCTCTTCCATTCGCGCTAGTTGGGTCAGTTTTTCATTCCATTGAGACTCCAGAGCATCAGCGACCAGTCGGTTTTCGGGTCGCACCAGCAGGTAGTGACGCTGGGCCAACTCGGCCTCCTGCCGGGCGCGTTCGACCTGACGACGCCGCTGCCGATCCGCCTCGGTTTTGCGTGCTCTCAGTTCCTCAAAGACTTCCAGCGCCACCTCCAGAGTCGCCGGGGTCACGGCCTCCAGGACCACTTCGGCAATGGCTTCATCCAAACCCGTTCCCGGAATCCTCTGGCAGGGGTCTTGGGCGGTCTCGATGCCCCGTCGCTGACACACGTAATCGGGAACAGGGTGCCCTTGGCGGACGTGATAACGAACTGTCATACGGCGACCGCAGAGGCCGCACACCACGACTCCTTGCAAAAGTGCCGTTCCTTCGCGCGGAGGACTTCGGCGGCGATCCGGACCATAGCCGTTGGCATTCTCCAGTAGCTTTGCCTGGTTGATCTCAAACTCCTGCCACGAGAGGTAGGCGGGGTGGGCATTGGGGAGGAAGACCTTCCACTGCTCCCGCGGCATTCGCCGATACCGAACGTGATGTCCCAGTTTCTTCTGACGGGTTCGCCCGTACACATAGGCTCCCGCATAGCGAGGATTGTGCAGGATATTCAGCGCTCGGCTGTGTTCAAGTTCGATCCAGATCACTTCCCCCGCTCGCACACCCCACGGAAGCCGGCGGGGGAAGAGGATGTCCTCCTCGTGAAAGTGGCGCACCACCTGTTGGGCTGAACCCAGTCGGCGAAAAGTCTCAAACAGCAGCCGCACCGCTCCCTGGATCTGCTCGTCCGGATCGAACTTCAGTCGATCGCTTTCGTCATGGACGTAGCCGATGGGAGCTCGGATCCAGAGTTCACCCCGCCGAGCCTTGTTGAGCTGGCCCCCCACCAGCCGGGCTCTTAAGACGTGCAGCTCGGCTTCGCTCATGGTCCCTTTCAGGCCGAGCAGCAAGCGGTCGTTAAAGTGAGAGGGATCGTACAGTCCATCTTCATCCAAAATCAGCGTGTCGGCCAACGCGCAGATCTCCAGCAGCCGATGCCAGTCACTGGAACTTCGGGCCAGACGTGACACTTCCAGGCCCATCACCAATCCGACGTGACCCAGGCCGACTTCGGCCACCAAACGCTGAAAGCCGTCTCGCCCCGCAGTGCTGGCCCCAGACGTTCCCTGATCCTCGTCGATGACGACAATCTGATCGCTCACCCATCCCAGAACCTGAGCCCGGCGCCTGAGATCGTATTGGCGAGCGGTGCTTTCACGATTCTCCTGCACTTACCGCAGCGAAGACTGCCGGATGTACAGGTAGGCCTCTCGGCTCAGGTGTTCGGGCCGGACTTTGCTCGACTCATTCATGCGGCACCTCCCGAGTGCAGGCCAGCACCATACCTGCCAGAATCGTCCTCAGATCCGAGCCCATACCTAGGGTCAGTTCCGGGCAACGGCGTGAAGGACTCGGGCGGACCCGGCCGCCAGTAGCCACTCGTGGAGGGAGCAGGGCGGAGAGTGCCGCCATCCAGGCTGCCATCCCTTGCGCCAGAAACAGGGTCAGGCCGTGACCGCGCTCCAGGCCAGCGCGGCAACTGACGGCCTCCCGGCGCAGAGCTTCGTACTGCTGTTGGAAGTAAACGCGATGCTCCTCTCCAAAACGGCTCCTCATTGCTTTTCCTTCTGGGGCGGTTTTTTTTTGCGCCGGGCCAGAGCGCGGTCGATCGATCGCGGATGGATCTGGATTCCGAAACGCTGCTCGACCGCTTCGGCGACGGACTGCTCATGGGGGCCGCTCTGGCGCCAGCTCTCCGCAAAATCGAGCACCTCTGCCGTGCACTTATGGGCTCGCTTGGGACCGCGTCGGCGGGGGATCAATCCGGGCAGCCCCTCCTTCTCGAAGGCCGTTTCAGCCACATAGAACGCCTGCCGGCTCACCCCGAAACGCTGGGCCACCTCGCTGACGGGTCGACCCTCCAGGCGATGCCGGCGCAGCATCTCGTACTTGACCTGCACTCGATCGCGCGCATCCAGAAACTCCTCGCCTTGAAAAGCTTCATCTCGTACGGCTTCCGGCTGAGGATGCAGAGCTCCGTGTTGGCGCAAGGCTTTGATCTTCGTCTGATCGGAAGGTGTTGTCGGTTTCATAGTGTAAATATAATTATGTTCTCTTTGTGCAGACCTGTCAAGTGTTTTTAGTTCATGGCTACCCGTATCATCAAGGAATATAACACATCTTTGCACTGGAAACGAGGACATAAAGGCCCCATGCTGGACAGAAATTAGTTGACATTGTGTACGTAATTTACTTGACATGGTTGTCCTCTGGATCGGTTCGATCCTGGAGCCGCTCGGCCAGCTGAAGCAAATCCTCGACTCGGAATCTGGAGCGCCCTTGCCCCATCGTTAAGTAGGGCTCCGGTGGCGCTAGTTCGGTCCAACCAATCGGCAGCGAACAAAACCTTCCGTCGCCCATCTGCACGGTGACCCGCTGCTCTCCCCAGAGCAGCTTACTGACTACAAAAGAAAAGGAGGCGCCCCTCAGAGGATGGAAAGGATGAGTGACCCGCACCTTCTGCTCAGCAGGTGAACTGGGTGCATTTGATTGCTTTTGAGAATGGCTTTGTCGAGAGGCTGATTGGCTCCATTCGAAGAGAGTGTCTTGACCACGTGATTGTCATCGGGGAACGCCATCTACGGAGGATTCTGGCTAGTTATTTTGACTATTATCATCGGTCAAGAACCCACTTGTCCCTTGCCAAAGACTCCCCTGAGACACGAGTTAAGCAGGACGGTGCAGGCGAGATCATTGAGATCTCGCAGGTCGGTGGGCTTCACTATCGGTATGAGCGTAAAGCCGCGTAGCGGACGCTCCGCTTCTTTTGTTCTCGTTGGCTATGCGGGCCAAAGACCTGCGGACGCTCGCTGACGCGTCGATTCTGGTGACCGACTTCCGGCCCGCTTCTCAACAGGTCAAATCGACATACCTCCTGCGGACTTAAGCGCAGAAGGCGGTCTGTCAAGTGGAGATTGAGAAAAGAGATCTAGCAACACGAGCGACGAGGTTTTGGCGAACGACAGGCTAACGACGCCTTCGATCCGCTTTGAGGGCAAGCGGCTAACGCTGAACCTGGACACGAGCGCAGGCGGCGAAGCCTTCGTAGAGATTCGGGACCTCCAAGGCAACCCAATCGACGGATTCAGCCTGGAGGATTCCGATCACCTCGGTGGCAACAATGTCGCCTTTCCCGTCTCCTGGAAGGGAAGCCAGGATGTATCCAGCCTCGCTGGAAAGGACGTCAAGCTCCACTTCAAGCTAAGGAATTGCAAACTCTACGCCTTCCAGTTCCAGGAGTAGGATTGCCTGACTGGAAACTTAGACAGCAGATTCGCCGTCATTGCGACAGGTCATGGAAGCCTGAAGCGCAAGCGAGGGGTTGGGCCACAGCGCCATACGTCGACAAACGGGCTCTGAACCGAAGGCACGCAGAGGAGTCGGGAACATCTGTGCTGGTCCCCAACCCCTCGCTCGCGCTTCAGGTTTCCATGGCTGGGGGAGTCCCTGCCCCTGAACCGAATCTGGCGTCGAGCGAGGCTGGGGACCCGACCCCTCACAACTTCCAGGGGGACCGGTACTCCTGCTTTACCAGCCGAGCGGCCTCACGATCGCCGACGACCTTTTCGCCGTCGGGATCCCACTCCACCCTACGGCCCACTCGGAAGGCGATGTTGCCCAAGTGACAGGCGATCATGGAGTTGTGACCAATCTCGACGTCGGCGTTGGGACGCTCCCTGGAACGCATGCAGTCGACGAAGTTCTCAACATGCGTCAAGTGGTAGGCATAGGCCTTGATGTTGTGGCGAGGCTTTCCCAGCGTGCGAAATTCGCGCACGTCCTTGTCGATCTTGTCGGTCTCCGGGTGGACCTCCCAGCCATGCCGATCAACCACCAACACCCCCTCATTTCCATGGAACTGAACCCCGTGCTCGCGGGCCTCGGGTCCCCGGCCCACACCCAGGGCATGCTCCCAGACCATGCTGAAGTCCTCGTCGAACCCCCAGATCACCTGCTGGGTGTCCGGAGTCTCCATGGCATCCTGGGGATAGCCGAACTTGCCCCCGACGGAGACCGCTGAACGCGGGGCTTTGACGTCCATTGCCCAGTTGGCGATGTCGATCATATGGGCTCCCCAGTCGGTCATGAGACCGCCGGAGTAGTCCCAGTACCAGCGAAAGGAGAAGTGGAAACGATTCGGGTTGAAGGGTTTTTCCGCCGCAGGTCCCAGCCACAGGTCGTAGTCCACTCCTTCGGGCGGCGGACCGTCGGGTTGGACCGGCATTTCCCCTTTCGAGTCCAGGTAGGCCCAGGACCGTACCAGACGGATCTTGCCCAGCTTGCCACTCTTGACGTACTCCACGGCATCCGAAAAGTGGGGGGCGCTCCGCTGCTGGGTCCCTATCTGGACCACCCGATCGTACTTGCGGGCGGCGTCGACCATGACCCGACCCTCGTGGATGGTCAGTGCAAGTGGCTTCTCCACATACACGTCCTTGCCCGATTGGCAGGCCATGACGGTAGGGATGGCATGCCAGTGATCGGGAGTGGCTACGATAACCGCATCCAGATCGGTCCGGTCCAGGAGCCGACGAAAATCCTGTGTCTGCTGCTCGGCCTTTTGTTCGACCGGATCGAGGGCTTCGGATTGTGTCTTCTCCATCTGCGCTGTATCCACATCCGAGAGGGCGACGCACTGGATTCCGTCGATCTTCAGAAATTGTTTCAGGTCGCCCGCCCCCTGGCCTCCGCAGCCGATCAAACCGATTCGAATTCGATTATTGGCTCCCAGGACGCGGGATGAAGAAATGGCAGTGGCTGAGGCCGGCGCTCCCGCCGCAAGTGTAGCGCCGCTGGCCAGGCCCGCCGACCGTTTCAGGAATCCACGACGGCTCTGTGAACTCATACTTCGTCTCCTTTTCTGATTCGGTCTGATGTGGACAAGGTTACTCTACGCTACAGACCCATTCAATTCAATTCAATTCGCTGCTTCCAGCGCATTTCGCGTGGCTGCTATCGATGTTCGTGGCCAGAGACAACCAAAGTTGTTTTCTCGAATGGGGCCAGCGCTTCTGGGGCTGGGAAGCTCCGGTTCAAGGCCATGCTGGTAGAGGAATTCCTACAGAAAGCCCATCAAGAATGTCGACAAGGGTCTGGACCTTCTCATTCAGCAGGCCTTCAAGGGAGCCCCTCTTCTCACCGGTTTTCCGGAGCCTGGGATAGCCTGCGGTCTGCGGAGAATAGTCTAGGATTGAATCTAGGGATACATAGAGCTCCATGAAAAGGGAAGGATTACAAGGGATACGGCCGGATCTCTTTCTTTCTCTTTCGAGGCTCATCGCTGAGCAGATGCCGGTGGATTTCGGCAATCTTGCTCTGAAGGACAAAGTCCTGATCCAGAGCCACGTAACGCATGTAAGAGGAGAGGGAGTTGAAGCCTTTGATCCGCGAATTGTTCTTGATTCTCTCGTACTGATCTCTTGTCATTCTGACCTGGATAGTGCGAATCATAACCATGCAAGAACAAGAGAGGGTTTAGTTTTTAAGGGTTGTAGTGAGGGGTGCACCATTTATCGAAGCACCTGGGCTGGATCAGTAAGATGATTACCTGCTGCGTAAGGAGTATAAAGGTGGTGGCGGTCAAGATCACCGTCCAGGGGCAACTTGACGGCGGACAACCCGGTACTCCTGGATTGGCGGAAGTTATGTTCGCAGCATGGCGACCCGGAGATAGGACGAGACACCGGACGGGCAGAGTTTCCTGATGATCCAATTGGTGGAGGCAGACAGGGCTGCGGGAGACGCGAAGTAGCACTTCCGGAACAGGGAAAATTGTCCTCAACTGGGTTGAAGAACTCAAGCGACTGGTGCTAACAAGGGAGTGAATCCCGGCTCCATATGGTAGGGAGAATGGCCCATAAAATGATCTTTCTGGTTGATTCTAAATGGGTTCTAGATAAATTAGCTGGCATAGCCGAATGAGAGTGTGTGCCTTTCAACCGAGGACATCAACAGCGGTCTCTGCGAACACCCAACTTCCGCCTCAACTTCTTGATCGCTTTCATTTGCCTGCTGTACAGGGTTTCCACCGGAATTCCTAAATCACGAGCCGCAGGGTGCCCGCTTCCTGTCCGTCATATACAACCCGATGGCCTCCTGCTCTTCATGACTCAAAGATTCCAGAGCAGGCACAACCTCTGAGACATAGAACTGCTCACGTTCTGCTTCCTCGTAAACATGATAGGGTGTCCGCCGTTCTGCCCACCACTCCGAAAACTCGCATGTCTGCCGCTGTCGCCTCAAGTAATCTATGGCAATATTCGTAGCCGATCGCATGAGATACCGGCCGGCATAACTCCTTTCCAGTCTCTCAGCCTTCGGATAGAACTTCACAAAGATCTCTTGGAGAAGATCTTCTACGATTTCGCTTCTACCCGTCAGTTTCCTAATTCTGTTGCCAAGCTGCTTCTTCTTCTCTTCCCACACGACAACTATTTCATCGAGCTCGATTCACATCACCCGTACCTCGTATGAAGTCGGCTGCTCTCTGAGCCCGGCCGCCAGCCACGACTACCAGCCGCTCGTCATTTCTGAGCTTGCTCAGCCAGGCGGAGATGTAGGCAGCAGAATTGTCAATCGTCGTGTTTAGGATTGCGCAGTATCCGCAGAGAAACGCGGCCCCCATTTCAGCAACAAGCTCCTCTCGGCTGTAGTCAGGAGAAGCAAAGGCAGGGTAATTCTTGGGAAACCTGTTTAATCGTGATGGGTGGCCGCTGCTGTGCAGGAGTTCATGGAACAAGGTGGAGTAAAACTGCTCATCCGAGTTGAACACTTCAGGGGGTGGCACCATGACCACGTCGGTCGAAGGGCGATAGGAGGCTCTTGCTCCATGCTCAATAGCTGGGGGCTGAGGCATGCTTTGCACAATTTTCTCTGCCCGCTCAATCGCGTGGAATTGTCTAAACGCGAGAGGCGGAATCTTTCCGTCAAGTCCCTCGCACTGATGAACATTGAAGACTCTGTAGTACCTGAGCAGAGGAGTTTCGATTGTTGCTACTTGCCCTGTATTCGGATTCTCACGCGCAGACTCGAGGCGTTTCCAAAACACCTCTGGGGTTGATCTCTCGCCCCTCCTGATGTAACCGCCTAGTTTCTTTGCCTGGTTATAGGTGAGCCAGTACGGGTTTGTGTAACCCATCGACTCCAGGACAAACACGTTGATCCCTCTGTAGTCGTTTCCGGTTGTCAGGTTTTTGGGCAATTCTGTTGACCAGGGTTGGTGCCAGGGCAGGGTGCCTTGTTCGAGTTTTTCAATGATTCGCTCTGTGATTACCGTGTAGGCAAGGCCCGGCTCCGCTTTGATCTTCTTTTCAAGTCCTGAGATTCGAATTCACCTGGCCAGAAAGGGCAGACCGGAATATTTAAAGCCCACCTGTCAGAGTGGAGCCGATTTGCATGGTGGGCTTTATAAAGTCCGACTTCCTATTTCTGTCACTCCGTCGAAAAAGGGGGTGACCACTATGAGAGAAGACTTGACACGGATGATCCTGCAGCGGGTTCAGGAAATTGATGGATCCGTCAAGGAGCGCTTGCAGCGTATCGAAAACCAATTGGCTGCTGGGCAGCCAGTATTCCAGCTATTCAACGAAGGGCTGACCAGCTACCGGAGGAGACTGCTCGGAGAAGACAGCACGGCAAGGCTTCTCGCTTCAGTCTCCGAAAGAGTGCGGGTTGACAAAGAGCTTCATTATCCCCACCGAAAGATTCTCGATTTCCTACTCGGTCAGTATGACCCCGTGGATAAGCTGTTTAAGGAGTTCCACTTCTCGAAGCTGGTGAAAAATCCATAACCGCGTACTCGATTCCCGACATGGCCAAACTAGTGAATATTGATCCTTCAACTGACCGATGCACGCGTGACGCAGGCCCGCGTTGTCGGAGATCTGCTGCAGAATCGGGTCAGGGTGACCTAGGCAAAGTGTCGGGTCACATCGAAAGATGCGCGCATGCCGCGCAAATCTCAGCCCCGTGCGAATCGAAACGCGTACAGATCTGCATCGTTGAGAACGAAACGCAGTCGCACCGGTTTCCCGGCGAGTTTGCTCACGTCGGCGCCGTTTTTCCAATGGATCGTGCGCTCCACTTCATCACCGAATGTCTCGTGGGCTTCGTTGATTGAATAGCCTCCGAGCGGTCTTTGCTCGGGGTCCTGAATCTCAACACGCAGGTTGCCTGCCGCGGAGGTCGAGAAGTTGACGCTTAGTTTGCTACCCGAAAACGTCAGGACTTTCGTGACCAGTTCACCGCCTTTCATGGGTGCGGAGACAGAAACAAACCCATCCAGCCGTAGCGTGTAGCGGGTCATTTGGCAGCCGTCGCCGTGCCAGTATCCGCCCAGGGCGTAAAGCGACAATTCATTGGGTGCACCCGGTGTCGATGACTTTGTCTCAACCACGTGACAAATAAACTGGTGGGAGTAGTTCCAACTGCCTGGTCGCTGGATGCCGGGTCGCAGAAAAGCTTCGTTCCAACGTTTGAACCTTACACCGTCTCGGCTCGCCATCATCAAGCCTTCGGTCAAGGCGGTGCCGTAGCGTTCAACCGAACTCGCCCGGAGTTCACGTTTCTCCAGATCCGGGAGTGCGCGCATCGAAGGCGACCACCCTCGCTCGACGTAACGTGTTGGGAAACCGATGAGGATCTGTGGTGCACGATAATAGGGCCTGATCTGATTCTCATACAGATGTTCTGCAGGTGAATCGACATAGGTTAAATCGGCTTCGTTTTCCCATCGCAGGAAATCGCGTGACGTAGCGGTCCGAATGGCGCGATAGCCTGCAGGTCTCCAATTATCTTTTTCCGTCACGCCGGCGGTAAACGTTCTCCAATAGGCCCGGTACTGCTGGATGTTCTGGTCCCAGAACGCGAGGTTTCCGGAGTCAAAGGCTCCATTGGTAATGACCGGCTCTTCGCTCATCCTTGACCAATGGACGGCATCTGCGGATTTGAAAGCGAACAAACCACCCTCTCGCTTGATGCCGGCTAGTGCCTTGTAACGTGCCTCGCCAGAACACTCGGGATTCTCATCAACCATGGGCATGAAGTTGCGCGTGCCGATCCCATCGAGAATGATGTTGTTTTGTTTTGAGCCGCGGTATTCGATGATGCCGAGATTCGGTTTGGTCCAGTGGATACCGTCGTTGCTCTCGGCATAGCAGGTCACGGCTGGATGTACCTCGGATAGCTTCCCTGGCGTTACTTCAAAGTCCAATCCTCGATAATACATCCGATAGATGTCCTTATCCTGGAACACGGTATGATTACCGGACGCTGTGCCTTCCCAGGGCGAGTCGTGTTTTATGACCACTTCGCGGCGACTCGGATGATGGAGTCGCAGCTCCGCTTCGCCCCCCAGGCAATCGATGATGAAATCATCAACGAACAATTCCCGCCGCGATCCAATCTTGGTTTCATCCCCGGCAGCCAGAATGACGACAGGGCTGCCAAGGACTCCAGTCATCGTGGCAACGAAGGTCTGACCGAGAAAAGCCCGGCGGTTGGTCGTGCAGTGCGGTTTGTCCATGTTTGGGTCCCACCTGTTGTTGCTTAAGACGGCTAAGGAACGGCACATCAATAAGTGTCGTGGTTCGCTCCGCAAACCCAACGCTTTGTTCGCGGAGCGAACCACGACTATGCGACACTTATGATGCGCCGATCCTAAACAGTTACATCTCCGCTAATCGAAATCAGCGAAGATTAGCGGAGACTAGCGTTCTCCATTCGGTGTGGCGACGGTGCATCGCGCTGAGCCATATTGTACCAGCGTGGCCTTATAATCACCAGGGGCTTTATGGGAGTTTGTTTCTGCTTCGCGCATCTGCGACCCGTCGTTACGCGAGTTTCGTGACGTTGCCTGTCTCTGCGGGTCCTCCGACGCGAGCGCGGGTGGATCACGCTGGAATTGGCCCACTCGCTGTCGACAGTCCTTGGCCCAGTCAAACAACCGCCCGGTGTTTCGTGCGCCGGTGCGTCGGCCTGAGTCGATCAAGTATCGGGTAACGCTGATTGGCTGTTACGCCAAAAGATCGGAACGTCCTACCTTTCGTGGGCTTGCGGGGGTCGCTTCAGGAGTTTTTCACGAAGGAATCGAATATGCTGATTTCAGCGCAATCGTTAAGATGTAATGATGGTCTACGTCCGCCGTTAACCATCCGAATGAACGAGATTCCCGTGGCCTTCTCCTACTGATAGCGAAGACCGCGGTCTTTTTCAGCAATTGCCGAAAAAAGTGTCAGCGGCGGAATGAAACATACCAAGACGGCTTGCAATTAAGGATTCCAAGGAGCGGCTTAATCTCATGCCCAAATCACAAACCCTGTCAGTGAAGCGAAGCCAGACCGACAAGTATGTCGAGCAGATCAGGCGCGATGGATATTGCGTCGTCGAGGGCATGATCGGTGCGGCCGATCTGGACCGGGTGCGTGACGATGCGATCCGCGTGACGCACAAAGACAAGCGTTACCGGCCCGAGTTGGGTGGCATCGCGGTGGCGCAGGACCTGATCAACAGTTCGCAGGTCTTCGCGCCGTTTCTGGTAAGCCCGCCGTTGATCGCGGTGATCAAGGCGTTGCTCGGGCCGCTCCCGCGGGTCAACTCCGCGTCCGCGCTGGTCAGCTATCCCGGCAACGAACAGGGTGACTGGCACACGGACTGGCCTTACAGCGTCGAATTTTCCGATTACATGCCCACCCCTTACCCGGACATAACGATGCACCTGTCGACGCTGTGGATGCTGACGCCGTTCAACAGCATGAGCGGGGGCACACGCATCATTCCGGGCAGTCATCGCTGGGGCGACAGCCCGAACCACCGGGAAGGTTTCGACCCGTTTTCCCTGCACCCCGATGAGGTGCAGGTCGAGGGCGAGGCAGGCAGCGCATTGGTCTGGGACACGCGGGCGTGGCACGCCATCGCGTCGAACCGCAGCGGCGAGCCGCGCGTCGCCATCGTCGCACGCTACATACCCTGGTGGCTCAACAGCAACCCGCAAATCAACGGCACGCCCGAGCGGATGAGCATGTTGGGCGAAAAAGGCCGCACCGACGGGTTCACGCGCGTCAAGGCCGAGGTTTTCGAGGCCCTGCCGGATGATATAAAATCAGTGTTTGTCAACAACGTCGAGATTGGGGAGTCTTCACGTGCATGACGCAATTATCCGGGACGCCGATTTGCGTGCCGTGATGAACAAACCAAACGGAGTAAGGCGACCTTGCCCCCTAAAACGAGTCCAAGTTGAATGTTAGGATTTTCGGTTTGAGGAAGGAGGCAAGAGATGGCAGGGAAGCGATTTAGTGCAGAACAGATCATCATCAAGTTGCGTGAGGCAGAGGTGGGTCTAGCCCAAGGACAGACGGTGGGCCAGGTGTGCAAACAGATTGGGGTGACCGAGCAGACCTACTACCGGTGGCGCAAGGAGTACGGAGGGCTTCGACTGAATCAGGCCAAGCGGTTGAAGGTGTTGGAGAAGGAGAATGCCCGGTTGAAGAAGCTAGTGGCAGAGCTGTCTTTGGACAAGCAGATCCTAAAGGAAGTTTCCTCGGGAAACTTCTAGGCCCGGCGAAGAGGAGACGCGCAGTGGTGTGGGTGAGGGAGAGATTGGGAGCAGAGCGCGTTTCCGAACGTCGGGCCTGCCAAGTGCTGGGACAGGCTCGATCGACCCAGCGAAGGGAAAGGCATATCCCCGATGATGAGGCTCGATTGGTGGCTGAGATGGTGGAGTTGGCCACGCACTACGGGCGATACGGCTACCGACGGATCACGGCCATGCTTCGCTGGGAAGGGTGGAAAGTGAATCACAAGCGGGTGGAGAGGTTGTGGAGACAGGAGGGGCTGAAAGTCCCGTCCAGACAGCCGAAACGAAGGAGACTGTGGCTTCATGATGGATCCTGCGTTCGGTTACGAGCGGCTCACAAGGATCACGTCTGGAGCTATGACTTCGTGCATGAGCGAACCCATGACGGAAGGGCCTTTCGATTATTAACCCTACTGGATGAATACACCCGGGAGTGTCTGGCCATTGAGGTCCAACGACAGATGAATCACCAGGACGTGTTGGATCGATTGGCGGAGTTGTTCGTGGATCGGGGAGTGCCTGAATACATTCGGTCCGATAACGGGTCGGAGTTTACGGCTCAGGCGGTTCGGGACTGGCTGAAGGCTGTTGGGGTGAGGACCTTATACATCGAGCCCGGCAGCCCCTGGGAGAATGGATATGTGGAGAGCTTCAACGGAAAACTGCGGGATGAACTGCTGAACGTAGAAGTCTTCGACACGTTGTGGGAGGCGAAGGTGTTGGCCGAGAGATGGCGCAGGGAGTACAATCAGCGACGGCCTCACAGCGCCTTGGCCTATCGGCCGCCGGCGCCGGAGGCCAGATTCCCCAGGTCCCAGGCCCAGAGTTCTATCCCATGGAGTGGACTTCAAATGGTCCCAGGTCTAACTTAGAGGGTGGTACCACTCGTGGGGGCAGGTCAGGATGATCCTGAACCCGCTATGCAGTCTTCTGTGGTGCTTTGTTCCTCTGATAAGGGCCAGACCTGGAATGATTATTCCGTCGCAGCGCATGATCAGACAGGTCATATTGTGTATTGGAACACTGCTGTCCGGTCTATTTTTCGAGGTATAGCTGAAAGCCTTATGTAACGGGGCTTTGGGGCGATGGTGAAAGAAGGGGGTTGTTTTGGGCCCTGAAGCTGCTGGACCTGATTTGGGAAGGGGACCTGCCTTGGTTAGACTCTTTGGTTGTGTCAAGAAACCAAGAAATAAGGAGACCGAGGAGATCCCATGGCCAAGTATACGTCAGTCCTGCATCAGTTGCTCCGTCATGTCCCCCGGGATGAATTTCGAGCCATCGTGGGGCGCCACCAAGGAGACAAGGGGGTGCGGAAGCTGTCGTGCTGGGGGCAGTTCGTGGCCCTTTTTTTTGGACAGTTAACCGGACAGCATAGTTTGAGGGATCTGATAACCACTTTAGATGCAGGGAGAAAGAAGCTGCAGCAAGTGGGGCTGGGAGCGGTGAGCCGCTCCACGCTGGCCGATGCGAACCGCAAACGGCCCCAGGAAATCTTCGGGGAGCTGTTTGGCTGCCTGTACCAGCGCTGTCGGCGTCAGGCTCCCGGGCAGCGTTTCGGCTTCCGGCATCGGGTGTACAGTCTGGATGCGACGGTGATCGATCTGTGCCTGAAAGTCTTTGACTGGGCGAAGTTTCGCAAGCGAAAAGGGGCGATCAAGTTACATCTGATCTTGGATCACGGGGGGCACATCCCCAGCTTTTGCGTGATGACCCCAGGCCGGGAGCACGAGATCGAGGTGGCGCGAGGCCAGCGCTACGAACCGGACAGCATCCTGAGCTTTGACCGGGCCTACGTGGACTACCACTGGTTTGACCAGCTCCACCGCCAGGGGGTGTACTTCGTGACCCGGCAGAAGCGCAACGCGCGTTACCGGGTGCTGGAGCGGCGGTCGGTAGTCCCCCAGCCGGGGGTCACCTCGGATCAAGTCATTCGTCTGACCGGGAAGGCGGCCCAGTGCCTGAGCACTCCCCTGCGCCGGATTGGCTACCGGGACCCGGAGACGAGACAGTTCTATGTCTTTTTGACCAACTTGTTTCATCTCACGGCGGCGGAGGTGGCCGCGATCTATAAGGCGCGCTGGCAAATCGAGCTGTTCTTCAAATGGGTCAAGCAGCACCTGAAGATCAAGAGCTTTCTGGGGACCACGGCCAATGCGGTGATGACCCAGGTCTGGGTGGCGCTGTGTGTGTACCTGCTGGTGGCCTACGTGAAGTTTCTGCTGCGGCCCCCCGGGCGCCTGTACGAGATTTTCAAGCGCTTACAGGTCACGGCCCTGGAGTACCTGGCTCTGGGTCAGGTGTTGGCCTGGGAGGCGAAAAACGGGCCAAAAGGGGCACAAAAGTGGAGACAGCGGAACTTGTTCGGAAGACGGCTAAAGCCTTTGTTTGTAGGGGGATAGGATTAGAGTGACTATACTCTTACAATTAAGCGAGCTTTAAGTCCTTTGGAATCAACAACATCAAACCGGACACTAGTGGTATTGGAATGGTATGTTCACGCGCTTACAGGACAAGCGTATTTTTGTTATGTACTGGGCCAAGGATTACCATAGCGGTCAGGATTATAATATAAAAGCTACCTGGTCACATGACGAGGGCCGGACCTGGCAGGAGCCCTATGACACGGGTATTGCGGGCCAGATGGGCAGTTCTATTGATATAGGCCGCAACCGTGTCTTAGGTGTTTATAACAGGCGTGATTTAGAAGGACCTGGTATTTATGTGAGCATTTCAGAGGATGGCGGAAAAGCCTGGCCGGCCTTTGAAGAGCATGCTCTGATATGGGACGCGCGTGGCCGCGATATTCTGGGTGACCGCAACCGTGAATATACAAGTATCTATGACGAGGGGTTGTTTGCCTTTGGTAAACCAGATGCTGTTCTGCTGCCTAATGGGCAGGTCTATATTGGTTTTTGGGTTACTGTCGCCTTTGTCCGTCATTTGCGTTGGATTAAACTACAGATCGATTAGGCCTACTTTGGAGCTTTAGATGAAAGTACTCATTGTGGGTTGCGGCATCGATGGGGAAACGTCGTGTTCGTTGCTTCAAGGCTAACAAGATTGACGTTGAGCACATCCGCAGGGTCGATTGTAGAGTTGACCCGCGGGAAGAGTTTAAGTAGGCACTTCGTGCCGACGGCCAAGGCCGTAAAAGGCTGTTTCGGGACACCCCGGCTGTGACGAAAGGGCGGTCTCAGAGAACAGCTCACTTGATTGAAATTCCGAGACTGTTAAGACGCTTGGTGTCTTGACATTTGGCGAACTATCTGATGGCCTGGCATCCCGATATTGTTTTCTGCTGTTTGCCTGAACCCTTACACGTAGTGAGATAGGACTTTGCTTTTTTGGGCGGCGGGTATTGGTTGCCGATGCTTGCTTTACTAGGGATGAAAAAAAGGGGTCGAGGAAGGACGAGGGGGAGCTTCGGTCGGAGGTGCAGGAGAAAACGGGATGAAATATCCCGAGGGGGGCGTCGAGACCGAGTTTTCGTTGGAGAAAGGGGACGATCAAGGCAGAAAGGGATACACGGATCTTGAATCCGCTCTGGGCGCCGGAGCGGCTCAGTCTTCCCAAATCGGGACCTCGTCCCAGAAGAGCGCGTCGCTGGAAGCTCGGACGGCTTGAGCCTGCTGGGGCGAAAGCGAAGCCAGGAAGCTTTCAAGTTTGTGGGGGAAGAGCCGGGGTGGGGGAGCCCGTTGGGGCTCCTGCCAGAGATCGAGGTGTTGGAGGATTTGTTCAATCACGCTGCGTTGTTCGATCGCCGCGATGATGTGGAGGGTCGAGCCACATTTGGGGCATTCCAAGGGGTCAACTTCATACACCTTGCGTAGCAACCTGGCCCAGCTGCGCCGCCGCTGCTGGGAGAACTGCTCGGCGGCTGAGGGCTCTTCCGAGTCCGACGCCGGGCAGGCCCCGTCGACAGTGGCTCGGCTGGAGACCTGGCGCCGCTTTCCCCGCGAGGCATTGGAGTAATGGTAATAACGGGTCATCTGTTCTCCCGGGTCTGGGATAGGGGAGGTCACCAAGGCGATCCAGTCCAGGGCATCCAGGGTGCGGCGGACGCCTTTGGCGGTGCGGTATTCGATCCGACCCTGCTCGGGGTCGTAGTGCAGTCGGCTGGCGGCGAAACTGGGACGGAGGAGGTAAGCCCTGTGACACCCGTTCTTCGGCTATCCGACATTCATAAGCGGTTTGGTGCCACTGTAGCTCTGGCGGGAGTGGACCTGGACCTGCGGCCGGGTGAAGTCCACGCGCTGATTGGAGAGAACGGAGCCGGTAAGAGCACGTTGATGAATGTGGTCGCCGGCGCGTTTCCTCCAGACTCAGGCGGAATGGAGCTCGCCGGTGTACCCTACCGGCCCTCCTCTCCCCGCTACGCACGCCGTCAGGGTGTCGCCTTCATCCATCAGGAGCTGTCGCTGTTTCCACACCTGACCGTCTGGGAAAACGTCCTCATAGGCATCGAGACCGCCCGTTGGGGATGGCTGGACAAGGAATCATGTCGGCGTCGAGCCCGAGAATTCCTCGGGAACTTTCGACACCCCGAGATCGAGCTGGATCGGCCTTTACTAGAACTGCCAATTGGAGCGCGGCAGGTGGTGGAAATATGCCGTGCCCTGGCTCTTGAAGCCAGGATCATCCTGATGGATGAGCCCACCAGCTCGCTGCAACGCTCAGACGTAGATCGCCTGTTCAGCCTCATTCGCAGGCTGAGCAATGAGGGTATCAGCATCATCTACATCAGCCACTTTCTCAACGAGGTGCGCGAGGTCGCAGATCGGTACACGGTTCTGAGAGATGGACGGAGCATGTCCACTGGCGATCTGACCTCGACCCCTGAGGAGACCTTGATCACCTTGATGGTGGGAAGACCGGTTCAGAATCTCTTTCCTCCGCGCACGTCCGGAGGATCCGACGAGTTGATTTTGGAAGTCAGGAATCTCAGGATACCTCCGACTCTCAGCGATGCCAGTTTCCAGCTGCACCGGGGAGAGATACTGGGGATAGCAGGGCTGACAGGCTCAGGGAGGACCGACATGGTCCGCGCTCTTTTCGGTCTCGAACCCCCGCACTCGGGGGAGCTGCTGGTTCGAGGCAAGAAACGGTCTCTGGACGGGTTCACCCCCTTGAAATCAATTCGAACCGGAATCGGATACCTGAGTGAAGATCGAAAAGAGGAAGGCTTGGCCCTGACCCTCACTTCCGCCGACAATGTCACCCTGACTCGTCTCGGACCTTGTACAAGCTTCGGTTGGCTCAGGGAGGGTGCCCAGCGCCGTCACGCCCGCGAGCAGATGGACCGTGTCGGGGTCAAAGGGGGAGCCCCGGAGGACACCACCTGGAGCCTTTCCGGCGGGAATCAACAGAAGCTGGTCTTTGCCCGGTTGCTCCATCAGGGGGCGGACATCTTGCTTTTGGACGAACCCACTCGCGGGATCGACATTGGCAGCAAGGTTGAGATCTACCGGATCATTAACGAGCTTGCAGCCTCCGGCAAGGCGATCTTGATGGTCAGCTCCGACCTCCCGGAGCTCTTTGGCCTGTGCCACCGATTGGCTGTAATGACACGTGGGCACCTGGGCCCAGCCCGACCGGTGAAGGAATGGACCTCCGAATCGGTCCTGGAGGCTGCTCTGGGAACGGGTCGATCGGAATTCTCCGGAGAAGACGATGCCAGGCTCTAGGAACCACTTCCTGGCCCGAGCGGGCCCAGCATTGGGTCTTCTTCTGGTGATCGTAGCCTTCTCTCTGCTCAGTGACTCTCCCGGCCAGTACCTTTCTGTCCGCAACCTGAGGATCGTCCTGTCCCAGACAGTGATCGTCGCGCTGGGGGCCCTGGGCATGACGGTCATCATCATCACCGGAGGAATCGACCTCTCGGTGGGATCCGTCATCGCTCTCTCCGGAGTGATTGCGGCGCTGGGGATTCGCGGGGGACTGCCTCCCGAACTCGCAGTTTGTCTTGGGATTGCCAGCGGATTGCTGGTGGGGTTCGTCAACTCCCTGGTCATCACCCGACTCAGGGTAGTGCCCTTCGTTGCCACGCTGGGGATGCTCGGGGTGGCTCGTGGTCTGGCCAAGTGGCTGGGAGACGAACAGACAGTCAACGTTCCCCCCACCTGGGTCGACAAGCTGGCAGTGACATTCCCTGAGCCGTCCTGGATCATCGTTGCTCCCGCCGTCTGGACCACTCTAGCTTTGGCGGTGCTCATGGCCATCGTCCTCAACCACACCGTCTTTGGGAGGAGGGTTTTCGCGTTGGGGTCGAACGAGGAGGCCGCCCGTGCCAGCGGTCTCCAGACGCGCCGCTTGAAAGCCTGGATCTACAGTCTCTCCGGATTGTTTTTCGGGTTGGCAGGGGTGACTCAGATGTCCCGGTTGCGCCAAGGGGACCCCACCGTGGCCGTCGGCACGGAATTGGACATCATCGCTGCGGTTGTCATCGGGGGAGGTAGCCTCAGCGGGGGACAAGGTGGCATCCTGGGGTCGATGGTCGGGGCCCTGACCATGGCTCTGTTGCGAAACGGATGTCAGCAGATGGGGTGGCCAAACTACCTTCAGGAGATCATCTTTGGCAGCGTCATCGTCCTCGCCGTTTCTCTGGACGTAGTTCGCACTACCCGACGGCAATCGGGAAAGCGATTCTGGTTCAGATCCTAACCAACGGGGAAGAAAGAATTAGCTCCCCAACGGGCCCCGCGGCAGGTCAACGTCAGTAGGTGCTATGCCAAACGCTGGCGCATCTTCCTTTGCTCTTCGGCCAATTCAGAGGGAATTCGATCTCCAAACTGAGCAAAAAACTCCTCCTGGCTGCCTACCTCTTCTCTCCAGGCATCTCGATCCACTTTCAAGAGCTGATTCATCACCTCAGTAGTCAGATCCAAGCCGGATAAATCGAGCCCGTCCGGAGTCGGAACGTATCCAATCGGAGTTTGAATCGCTTTTCCTTCCCCTTTTACCCGTTGGATAATCCACTTCAGGATACGAAGATTCTCTCCAAAACCTGGCCAGAGGTAGTTTCCCTGGTCGTCTTCACGGAAACAATTGAGATGGAAGATTTTGGGCACTTTATCGCTCTTGCACCGCATCGTTAGCCAGTGTCCCCAATAATCTGCCATGTTGTAACCGCAGAATGGTCGCATGGCCATTGGATCGTGTCGGAGGACCCCAACCTGTCCCGCTGCGGCGGCCGTCGTCTCCGATCCCATTGTGGCTCCCATCCAAACCCCGTGGTTCCAATCGAAAGACTGATGGACCAGGGGGGGAACCTTTGCCCTGCGCCCCCCGAAAACAATAGCGGAAAGGGGAACCCCTTGGGGATTGTCAAACTCCGGACTAATCGAAGGGCACTGCCGGATTGACGTCGTAAAGCGGGAGTTGGGATGGGCAGCCGGATTCGGCGAATCTGGTGTCCAAGACTTGCCTTGCCAGTCGGTCAAATGTTTCGGTGGAGCGCCATCCTTTCCTTCCCACCAAGCAACGCCATCTTCTGATACCCCGACATTGGTGTAGATCGTGTTGTTCTGGATCGTGGCCATGGCGTTGGAATTGGTCTGGGTGGATGTTCCAGGGACAACTCCAAAGAAGCCCGACTCAGGGTTGATGGCATAGAGGCGTCCGTCCTGGCCAAACTTGATCCACGCAATATCATCCCCCACTGTCCAGATCTTCCAGCCCTTTTGAGTTTTGGGAGGAATGAGATAGGACTTTGCTTTTTTGGGCGGCGGGTATTGGTTGCCGATGCTTGCTTTACTAGGGATGAAAAAAGGGGTCGAGGAAGGACGAGGGGGAGCTTCGGTCGGAGGTGCAGGAGAAAACGGGATGAAATATCCCGAGGGGGGCGTCGAGACCGAGTTTTCGTTGGAGAAAGGGGACGATCAAGGCAGAAAGGGATACACGGATCTTGAATCCGCTCTGGGCGCCGGAGCGGCTCAGTCTTCCCAAATCGGGACCTCGTCCCAGAAGAGCGCGTCGCTGGAAGCTCGGACGGCTTGAGCCTGCTGGGGCGAAAGCGAAGCCAGGAAGCTTTCAAGTTTGTGGGGGAAGAGCCGGGGTGGGGGAGCCCGTTGGGGCTCCTGCCAGAGATCGAGGTGTTGGAGGATTTGTTCAATCACGCTGCGTTGTTCGATCGCCGCGATGATGTGGAGGGTCGAGCCACATTTGGGGCATTCCAAGGGGTCAACTTCATACACCTTGCGTAGCAACCTGGCCCAGCTGCGCCGCCGCTGCTGGGAGAACTGCTCGGCGGCTGAGGGCTCTTCCGAGTCCGACGCCGGGCAGGCCCCGTCGACAGTGGCTCGGCTGGAGACCTGGCGCCGCTTTCCCCGCGAGGCATTGGAGTAATGGTAATAACGGGTCATCTGTTCTCCCGGGTCTGGGATAGGGGAGGTCACCAAGGCGATCCAGTCCAGGGCATCCAGGGTGCGGCGGACGCCTTTGGCGGTGCGGTATTCGATCCGACCCTGCTCGGGGTCGTAGTGCAGTCGGCTGGCGGCGAAACTGGGACGGAGGAGGTAGGCGGCCAGACGCTCCAGAGCGGGACGGTCGTCGGGGTCGATGGGCCGGCCGCGGTAGACGCCAAAGCCGCTTGGGTGCCAGGCGCGCAGCTTCTGGGCAAAGTCGCGACTGAGACGCCGCTCGGCCACCATCGCCTCCAGGACCTGATGTTGGAAGAGGCGAGTGAGGACCTCACAATCCACCTCGCCCATCGAGTCGCAACCCCCATCCGGTCTCCAAGCAGAATCGCTGGCGAGCAGATGGATGTGTTCGTGACAATTGAGCTCATCCCCGTAGGTCTGGATCGCCACCACCACCCCCGGCACGAAGCCGTCGCCGAGCGCCGCTTGGGCGTATTGGCGCAGGCTGATCCAGGCACAGCGACTGAGGCGGCCCAGCAACCGGCGATCTTTTCGAAAGGCGGGGCGGAGGACTCGGGGGATGGTCCAGACGTACTGACGATGATCGACCGCCTCCAGGACTTCTTCGGTGACCCACTCGACAAAGGCGGCCACCCGCTTGGCTTGGCATGAGGGACATTTGCAGGAAAATGCTAAGAGCGTCTCGTGCGCACATCCTTCACATTTCAGGCGAGCGAAACCATGGCGCAAGACGCCACACTCCAAAAAGCGGGCCACGGTCTTCTCCAGCACCGGGCGCAAGGGTCCATACTCGGCTTCATAGAAATAGGGGTAAGACTGCTTGAATTCGTCCCAATAATCCTCGAAGCACTGGTAGCAGGTGGTACTCTGGGGATGGCGGGGCCGGTAGGCAGCGGTTTGGGACATTCCCTACCGGAAACGAAGGCGCCGTCAAACCTACGAGGTCAATCTTCCGTGGAGTTCCAAGTCCCTCTGAAGGCGACCGAGCAGCTGGCCTGATCACCCCGATCAGAACTGGGCATTGAGGATGGCAACCGGAACAGCAGGATGCTACCTACATTGCTCTCTCAGATTCCCAGTCGGATCGGTCAAGTCTCCGGCGACGGGGCCTATGACACGAGAGCCTGCTATCAGTCGATACTGGACCGGGAGGCTGTTGCCACCATCCCTCCTCGACGCAATCCAAGGCTGAGTGAAGGTGTGGACCCGCCTGACTGGCGTGGAATGTAGCGGTCTTGGTTCCGGAGATTTCTCCGGGGTGCCATTCGCCGGTACTGTCAAGTTGAGAGGTGATTGGCGAGAATGGTCAAATGAACATGCTCTACAAAGGTCATCGCTTTCCGTGTGAAATCAACTCTGGGACATCTTTGTCCAGAACATGGAGCGCTATCTGGCGGGTCAACCCCTGCTCAACGAATTGAGCGCGGGAAGTTAACCATGCAAAGCAGGAGACGTTCGATCCTGATCGTCCTATGCACACTGCAATCTTCGCCACGGCCCTTTTCCGCTGGGCTTCCCCCGAGTCGCTCTCCGCTGTGGAGGTGGGCATAGAGGCCCAATTGTTCATTGACCACCGCTTTATCGAGAGGTCTGAGAACATCAGGCTGAAAATCAACAGGCCCTTGCTACCGGAAGAAGAAATCCTCACTTTCGAGGGCCCTTGGGAAGAAAATGGGGGCTACTACGGCACGGTAATCGAGGACCAGGGCACCTACAAATTATGGTACCATGCATGGGATTGGGATCCGAAGAGCAAGCGTAGCGTCGGCTAGTTTCTGTGCTATGCGACCTCCAGCGACGGCATCCGCTAGGAGAAGTCTTCCCTCGGGATTGTTGAGTACCAGGGCTCTAGAGAAAATAACATCGTGATGGCTGGTGTTTCGGAGGGAACTGTCTTCATTGACCCGGTGGCCGGGCTAAAGCAGCGCTACAAGTATGTCGGCAGTGTGCGCCCTGATCCCCGATGGGAGGACTCAAGAGGAACGGATGAAAGCATATGCATCTGCTATTCGGCAGACGGGATCCACTGGAAGGGCACTTCTGCGATGGGGGTGGCCCGGGTCGAAATCCTGGACGAGACCGAGGAAAAGATCCCAGGGTTTACCTTACAGGATTGCGATCCGATCAACGGCAATCTTCTTCACCATATCGTGTCCTGGAATGGAAGGAGCGACCTGTCCAGCCTGAGAGGAAAGCCCGTGGGTTTGCATTTTGTGTCTCGATCCACGATCTTTACGCATTCCGCTTTGTACCCTAATAGAAAGGCGGAAAAACTGGGAGCATTTCCAACTCCCGCTGTGGCGCGAGGCAAGGGGTAATTCTATCTCATTCTGATAGCAAAGTCTTCAAACGGTTGTGACAGGGTGATTCGAATCATTGACGCAGGAGTGATTTTTCAGAACCCTTTGCCGTCCATCCAATCGCTCCAGGCGCAATTTCCCGGACTGTGCTGCATTTCCGCCACTGAGATCCTGTGCATCTACAAGAGAGGATCGGCCAGTATTTCCGTGGATTCCGTTTATGCGAAGGCCCGCTCGACGGACGGCGGAAAGACTTGGAGCGAAGAGGGGCTCGTCTGGGATAAAAGTAAGGACGAGCGGCTCTACAGCTATGGATACGGCTACCCGGTCCGCCTGGCCAGTGGGGAAATCCTGCTGACCGGATATCGGTGGGATCGCTCCCAATCAGACGAGGATTTCAACATTTACAATCCGGTGACGCTGGGGGCCGTTCCTTGCCAAGCATTGCTGTTTCGATCCAAAGACGCTGGGCACACCTGGAGTCCACCTCAAGTCGTTCCTGCTCCGGAAGGAGTTGCCATGGCCAATCCCTCGGGGCGCATCGTTCCCCTCAAGAGTGGGGGTTTGCTGATGCCGATTGAAACCTGGAAAGCCTGGGACGATCCACACCCGGTCAGACAACAATCCATGGTCTTGTTCTCCTCTGATGACGGCCAGACGTGGAATGAGCAGGTGACGGTTGCCATGGATCCGGAACACCGCATCCTCTATTGGAATGGAATGTTCTCGCGACTGGAAGACAGTCGGATCCTGGTCATGTACTGGGTCGAGGACACCTGGGAGGAAAAGGATTTAACGATCCATGCGACTTGGTCGGAAGATGAGGGGCAGCGGTGGGTGGCCCCTTACCATACGGGGATCATCGGGCAGATGGGATGCACAATCGACGTCGGCCGCGGACAGGTCATGGCCATCTACAACCGCCGCGACGAACAGAAGCCTGGGATCTGGGCAGCGATATCCGAAGACGGCGCCAGGACCTGGCCGCTCAAGGGCCATACCCTGCTTTGGGACGCGCGCGGCATAGACATCATCGGAAGCGCTGACGAGGACAACCGCAGTCGCAGCCTTTATGACGAAGGCTTGTTTGCGTTCGGCAAACCGGACGTGGTGAGCATAGCGGGCGGCACGTTTCTGGCTAGCTTTTGGTGCACCAGTAATTTCGTCATGCACCTTCGCTGGGCACGGCTGGTGGTTGAGTGATGGCGATGAGTGGAGGACGGTACCGATGCAAATCAGGAGATCTGCGATTGTTGCTGTGATCTGTCTTGTGTCGATCCTGCTACTGACTCTCTTCCGCGTTGTTCCGGCACACGATCTTAAATTTCCCACCACTCAAATTCCTTTTTATTTTAAGGGTTATGTGAAGTCGGAGGGGGCAATCCATATCATCAATCTCGCGGAGTTCTCCATCAAGCTCATGCAGTGGAGCGACACTGACCGGCAATCCGTCCTTAAGGTGATGCAGAAAGCAAAGATGGACGCCCTCGACCAGCGCTTCTACAGGCTTCTGAACGATGTGGTCAAGAGTGTTAGTGAAGCCTACTGGTCGCTCCAGAGTCCCCACCTGGCTAATATTACATAATATTAGATGGCTCGATGGAGCAGGTCCCGGGACTACGACTATCTGTCTACCAACATCCTTCCTGGATGGAAGCAAGCGGGCGTGCAAGAAGAGCCCCTCCGTGAGATGACCGTGACCAATCCAGCCGGGATCTTTGTCCGATTGAACTGAAATGGAGTAAGCCGCCATGAAACCGAAACATCCAGGACGTGTTAGTTCCAAGGCACTGGAGTATCTACGTGAGGTGGTGGAATATGGCTTTGGCAATTCGTCCGGCCCGCAGATGACCAGGCGGTTCGAGCAGGCGTTTGCGAAGCGATTTGGCGTTGGATACGCCATCGGCCACTGCAACGGGACCGCCACCATGCATTCGTGCCTGGCCGCAGCGGGAGTGAAGCCCGGCGACGAGGTGATTGTGACGCCGCTGACCGCCGCTGCGACCGCCTTTTGTGTCTTACATCAGGGCGCTATCCCGGTTTTTGCCGACATCGCCCCACGCACCTACAACATTGCCCCGGAGTCCGTGCGTGAGCGCGTGACGCCGCTGACCCGTGCAATTATCCCGGTCGGCCTTTATGGCTTGAGTGCCGACATGGACCCGATTATGGAAATCGCACAGGAATACGATCTGGCCGTGATCGAGGACAACGCCCAATGCTTTTTGGCTATGTACAGGGGACGCTTGGCCGGCGTCACGGGTCACATGGCCAGTTTCAGCTTACAGGCGTCTAAGCACATCACTTGTGGCGATGGCGGAGTGGTGATCACTGATGACCGGGAGCTTGCGAGCAAGATCCGCAGGTTTTGCAGCTTCGGTAATCCGGGGCTCGGTGCATCCACGGGCGGCACCGTGCCCAAGCAGGAGCGCGGACGGCCCGATTCCATCCGTCACGATTTTCTCGGCTGGAATTACCGCATGTCCGATTTGCAGGGCGCAGTGGCACTGGAACAGACCGAGCGAATCGACGAGCTGGTCGGGTTGCGCAGCAAGATCGGACAGATGTACCTTGAAGCGGTGGCGGACTGTCCCTGGCTGATTCCCCCCTACACGCCGGAAGGGTACGTGCATTCGTATTGGACATTCGTGTGTCGATTCGAAGCGCAAAAAGCCGGCTGTTCGTGGGATGAGTTTCGGCAGCGGTTCTACCAATTGGGTGGTGATTTCATATACGCCGCATGGCGTTTGACCTACAACGAGCCGGTGTTCCAGGACCGGCAGTTCCTGGGCGGCTTTTTCCCAGTCGATTCGGACATCTACAAGGGCCAATACCGCGATTACAGTCCGGGGCTGTGCCCGGTGGCTGAGTCGATTCAGCCAAAACTAATGCAGTTCAAGACCAACTACGTCGATTTGAACGAGGCGAACAGGCAGACCAAGATTCTGCGCAAAACCATTGAGAGTATTCACTAGCGGAAGTCAGATGCAGCAATTGTGCCCCACCTGACCTCCTGTTCTGCTTGACGCAGTCCGATCGAAAGCCGAACCCAGTGCAAGTGTGTCTAAAAATCGACTCCCTTGGCTCGGACTCCCGACGATCGCCATCCCAACACCGCCATGCGAACCAATTCCAAAGACGATCTTCCTGTCTCGACAAAAAACCAGGGGAAAATTAGGATTGATGCATTATCCCGGCTAGCTCTCCAACCCTCGGTCGTCTACGAGGCGTGGTGCAACCAGCGGCCCGGGATCGTGATCTTCATCCTGGAGTTTGGCGACCGGCCGATCAAGGTCGGCGAATCCTTCAGCGCCGCCTTCGTCGTCGGCTACTTTGACACCATCGAAGAAATGCAGGCCGTGAATGACCGCTACAAGGGCCACACCGCCCTGAGCGCTGACGAATCGGGATGGCGACTGGCAGAATAAACGCCCTCATCAAAGGCTGAGAGGAGTTCACGGTCTTCGGGGTATTGGGCTCCTAATCAATAAACTGAAACGCATAAAGATCGGCATCCTGCAAGGTAAACCGCAGACGCACAGGCTTACCCACAATCCCGCTGACATCCGTTGAACCGTTCCACGAAACCGTTCGATCGATTTCATCCCCGAAGGTCTCATCCGCTTCTTTCAGCGAGTAGCCAGGGATTGGATTGCCTTTAGCATCCTGTATTTCAACCTTTAGGGTGCCAGCCGCCGACGTGGCAAAATTCACGTTTAACCTGCTTCCTTCAAACGTCAAAACTCGGGTCACCAACTCGCCACCCTTCATGGGTGCCGATGCCGAGACAAACCCATCAAGGCGTAATGTGTACCGGCTCATTTTTACACCTTTGCCGTGCCAATAACCCGACGACGCATAGAAAGACAGTTCATTCGGAGCTCCTGGTTGGGTCGATTTCGTTTCCAGCATGTTCCAGGCCACTGCCTGGTGAGCGTAATACCACGAATCATCACGTTGAATGCCAGGTCGAATAAACGCTTCATTCCAGCGCTTGAACTTCACACCATCACGGCTTGCCATAATCAGGGTTTCGGTCAAAGCAGTCCCATAGCGTTGATCCGAGCTGGCTCTTAATTCTCGTTTCTCGAGGTCCGGAAGAGCTTTCATCGATGGTGACCAACCTCGATCGATATATCGTTCCGGTGTTCCGACCAGGATGTGGGGCGCTCGGTAGTAGGGTGCCACGTTGTTTATATACAGATGCTCATCCGGTGAATCGACATAGGTCAAATCAGCTTCGTTGTCCCAGTGAAGGAAGTCTGCAGAAGTGGCGGTTCGAATGGCTCGGTATCCAGCCGGTTTCCAATTGTCCTTTTCGGTGACGCCGGCGGTGAAGGTTCGCCAATAGGCACGGTACTTGCCCATGCTGGGATCCCAGAAGGCAAGGTTGGCAGAATCAAAGGCCCCGTTGGTGATAACGGGCTTTTCCTGCATCAAGGACCAGTGGATGCCATCCGGGGACTTATAGGCAAACAGTCCACCCTCCGCTTTGTAGCCGGCCAATGCCTTGTAGCGTTCCTCCCTCGGGCATGCGGGGTTCTCGTCGATCACAGGCATGAAATTGTGAGTGCCGATTCCATCCACAATGGTGTTGTTTTGTTTCGATCCTTCGTATTCGATGATGCCGAGGTCCGGCTTGACCCAGTGAATTCCATCCTGGCTTTCGGCATAACAGGCGACCGGTTTGCTGTCGACTTCGAGTTTGCCCGGCAGGGTGTTGAAGTTCCAACCACGATAGTACATGCGGTAGGTGTCGCCATCTTGTAGTACGGTGTGGTATCCGCAGGCGGTTCCTTCCCATGGTGCGTCATGTTCGATCACGACCTCGCGAAAGACCGGATGATGTAGCCGAAGATTGGTTTTGCCTGAGAGCTGCTCGATCATGAAGTCGTCCAGGAACAACTCGCGACGTGACCCGATATGAACGGCCTCATCCGTGCTCTTCTGACCCCCGAAAGCTGGTACCATCGGTAGGATGGCTGCTGCTGCTGTTATCAAGAGGATATGATTCGAAAATGTGCGACGATTTGTTGTGCCGTTCACTTTCAATCTCCTCCGCGCCTCTGCGCGAGAATATTCCGCGAATATCCGCCGATTCTGCGTCATTTGCGTTTCATCATGGACGAGTTTCTCATGCCTCAGTGGCTCCATTTCTGGATCCCCATTCTTCCTCGTTTCCAGAGGTACTATCACCCATTAGACGGCTCCCGGTCAACAGGCAATAAGAATCCCAGTTCGATGGCCGTTAGGCCATCGATGATCCGGCAAGGTTCGGCCTGATTCGCCTCCGCACCCGTATTTTTCTTTGTGGCGGCCTCAGGAGTTGTAGACTCCGGACCAGTCACCCATCAGGATCTAGGCGAAGACTGCAGCGGTCGATAAGGACTCGCTGCTCAGTGTCTTCACCCCAGGCGCGCCTCGTGCACGCCCCAGAAAAACTGGTTCATCCGGTAAATGGGGAGGTGCCGCCAGTCAAAGGCAGGCCATGGAAACTGCCGCACTATGCAAACCGTGGAAAAACAACTGCGAGCACTTGCCAGTTCTCCTCCAGAACTACTTGTTTTTCCACGGTTTGCATAGTGCGGCAGTTTCCATGGCCTACCTTTGACTGGCGGCACCTCCCCATTTACCGGATGAACCTCCTTTTTTCTTGCCATTGCTGAAGCGTTCACTCTTGACGCATCGACAGTAGGAGGCATAGTCGCCTCCTTTGCGAAATCGCTCGAGGGTGTGTGTCTCCAGAGCAATCGTCATCGCCAAGATCTTTCCCACTCCATAGACGCTTTGTAAGAGTCGGAACTCCGGTCGCAGCCGCAGACTCTTGGCCACCTGCCCCTCGAGCCGCTCGATCCACTCGCCCAAATGCGCGATCGTACTCAGGCTGCTCTCCAGGCTCAGCACCAGATGCGCATCGCAGAACTCTTGGCTGGCTCGATCCAACTCCATCGACTTGATGGCCGCTCCGCTCACTTTCTCACCCCGATGACGGGCGTACAGGTTCTGAACCGACAACAGATGCGACGTCCGGTGGCGAACCAGATGCAGACGTTTGCGCAGCAGATCTCGTACGGCCCGGATACCGGGAGGGCAGATGTACCCTGTGGGAAGAATTCCCAGTGACATCAAATGGGCGATCCAGAAAGCCTCATGCTCGTCCGAGCGGTGTTTGAGTCCCTCGTACTGCCGGATGGCCGCGGTGTTGACCAGCTGGACCTCGTTGCCCGCTTCCTGCAGCCCGTCCACCAACCAGTACCAGTTGTAGGTCGATTCCACTCCCACGGCTACCAGCTCCTCTCGATAGGGCTCCAACACCTTCAGCAACAGTCCCAGGTCGTTGGCCTACCTCCGCTTGAAAAGGCGTCGTCCCTTCTCATCCACACTTGCCAGGACCAAGTTGTTGCTGTGCAGATCGATTCCAGCGTACAGTTGCATCGTGCTCCCCCCTTGAAAAATGACACTTTCATTCTGAGTCAGATCCCTAGGATGTCCTTTGGGTCTGACTCGGAGGGAGCCGTCTAGATGATTATCAAGTTAACGGGTTGAGCCCACTGTGAGTACTTCATGGCAGTCTCTAAGTTGTTGATTCTTCGTTCCAGAGTAGACCGTTTTCGCCTCGACAACGCGGGAATTTCCCTTAACTTGACAATACCTGCGGAAGGGTACACGATTTGGCTGGCCGGCGGTGGTGTTCGAGGGGGCCTGGCGTATGGCGAAACGGACGAGTACGAGGGCCGCGATAACCGCCTGACCGATGTCGGCGGCCAGAACAACCTCGCCCCGCGCTTGGTCCGCGGTTGTCCTAGATCAAGGAGCATCCCATGAAGTGTCCCCAAGGCGCCTTTGCCGGCTTGCTGTTGCTCTTCGCTGCCCTCTTGCATCCCAACGTCCTGGCGGCGGCAGAGAAAAAGCCGACCTGGAAACCTCTCATGGACGGCAAGACCTTCGCTGGCTGGCACAAGGTTGGAGAAGGGGATTGGACCGTCGAGGACGGCACGTTCGTCGGTCGGGCCAACAAGACCCGCTTGTACGGTCTGCTGGTGAGCGACAAGCAGTTCAAGGACTTCACCGTGAGGCTAAAATTCAAGTGCCTCTCGGGTGACAGCGGATTCTACATCCGCACGATCATCAAAGAGCCCGACGAGGCGCACGGACTCCAGGTCCAAGTCGGTCAGCCCGGTAGCGGCACCGGCGGCATTTACGAGAGCTATGGCCGCACCTGGCTGGACAAACCGACGCCCGAGCAAGAGAAGAAGTTCGCCAAGGCCAGTGATTGGAACGAGATGACGATTGCGGCGCACCATGGGGACATCGTGGTGCACGTCAACGGCGTCAAGACGGCCGAGCTCAAGGATGATCCCAGCCGGCCCGAAGGGCATTTCGCATTGCAAATGCACGCCGGCAACGTCATGCTGGTGATGTTCAAGGAGATCGAGATCCTACGATGATTGACGAGCAACTGGGCGTGCTGGTCCACGGGGCGGGCTGGGTTTCCGGGCAGCACATTGCCGCCTTCCAGAAGAACCCGCAGAGTCGGGTAGTGGCGATTTCCAGTCGGAAGCTGGCCTCGGCGCGCCGCCGGGCCGAGGAGGCGAACCTGCAGGACATCGGGCTCTACGACGACTTTCAGCAGGCGCTCCAACACGATGGTGTCGACATCGTCTCGATTTGCACCCCCCAACATGTGCACTGCGAGAACACGCTGGCAGCCCTGGAGACGGGCAAACACCTGGTCATCGAAAAGCCGGTGGCCAACAGCCTCCAAGAGCTGCGGCAGATGCGCGACGGCGTGCGGCAGGCCGGGGTGAAGACCGTTGTCAGCTTCGTGCTACGCTGGAACCCCTTGTTCGAGACCCTCAAGACGCTGATCGCCGACGATTGCCTGGGCCAGGTGTATTTCAGCGAGGCGGACTACCAGCACGATATTGCCAGTTGGTGGAGCGGCTTTGAAGACGCTCGCAAGAAGTCGACCGGGGTCAGCGCATTTCTGACCGGCGGTTGCCACGCCATCGACGCGGTCCGCTGGTTAGCGGCGCCGGGCCAGTTCGAGGCCGCTGATCCGGTCGAGGTGTTCGCCTACTGCGGCGGATTGCGCAAGGGCCGGCCGCAGGAGTTCGACTATCTGGCCAACACCTGGCGCGAGGCTCCACCGCTTGAGTACGAGGACCTGGAAATCGCCTTGATCAAGTTCGCCAATGGGGCGCTGGGCAAAGTGTCGGTCAACCAAGGTTGCGTCATGCCTTACATGCTCCCGATCGAAATCTTCGGTGACAAAGGCACGGTGAAGGACAATCGCATCTGGTCACACAAGTTTCCCAGGCAGAACTCGTGGGTGGAAATCCCGGCTATCTTGCCTGATAGCGCCGACGTGGCCCACCACCCGTTCCAAGGCCAGATGGACCATTTCGTGGAGTGCATTCGTAACGACGTCGAGTCTCACTGCAACCTGGAGGACGCGGTCAAAACTCACGAAATCGTCTTTGCCGCGCAGCAGTGTTACCAGACCGGTCAGCCGGTGAAATTGCCGTTGCTGGCTGACTGACGTTTTCGGGGCTTTCTCATTCGCATATCTACTCGGGTTAAGGGATAGTCAGGACGGCAAGTGATCACGGAAAAACCGCAGCCAGTTGCCGTGGCAGATGGCGTCGATGTCGGCGTCGCTGTAACCGCGCTTCGCAAGCAAGGCGTCGAGTTTTTGTAAGTCGGCGATCGTGTCGAGGCCGCCCGGGCTCTGTTCGGCGCCGAAGCCGCCGTCCAGGTCGGTGCCGATCGCCACGTGCGCGCAATCTCCCGCCAGTTGGCAGATGTGATCGATGTGATCGACCACCAGCGACAGCTTCGCCTGATCGCGTGGCACGGAGTCGATCGCCCTGTAACCATCCGGAGCGAAGAAGTGTTGTGGCCAGGGCTTGAGCATCCAGATGTCCAGCACCGCGCCGATCACGGCGCCGCGCTGGAGTAATCGGTTGATGTGCTCGTCGGCCCATTGGCGTTGATGCGGCGCCAGCGCGCGACAGTTGCTGTGGGTCGCGATGACCGGACCGTCGTACGCTCCGAGCGCCTCGCCGAAGGCTTCGTCGGTCAGATGGGTCACGTCCAGGATCATGCCGAGTCGCCGCATTTCGCTGAGCAACTCAAAACCGGCCGGCGTGACTCCGCCCTGCGCCGTTGTGCCCGCTGCGTACGGGCCGCTGCCACAATGCACCAGGCTAACGACGCGCAGACCGTCGTCGAACCACTGTTCGGCCCGCGCGGGCGTGACGATCGGATCGGCGCCTTCCATCGAGAGGATGCCGCCAATCGTGTGCCGCTCGCCGTTTTGCAGGCGCTGCCAGTGATCGTCGAGTTCCCCGGCGCTGCCGATCATGGGCAGGTGCCGCTGCTGTTCGAGTAGACGGTAATAAGCCAGATGAGCCTGGCCGATCGCGTAGGCGATTTCCGCTGTGCCGTAGGACATATCCTCGCGCAGGTACGACTGCTCGTCGCGCCGGGCGCGCGCGAGCACCGTGGGCAGGCACATCATCACACCGCCTTCGCGCATCGTCGGCAGAGACACCGTCGCGTTGCCGCGTCCCTGCTGATCGGTCATGCCCTGCTCGCGCGAACGAATCAAACCTATCGGCTCGTTCAGGTCACGGTTCATGGACACCGCGGACCAAGCAAGATCGAGGTGACCGTCGAAGATCACACGCATCGTCACTCATCCTTTAGGAGTTGTTCAAAAATAACTTAGACATTTGAAGACGTTCTCGATTTAACGCAAAGACGCAAAGGACTGAACTTGGGGCTAGATTGTCAAAGGTTGTTAACAACTCGGTGGACGCCATCCTTAACTTGGCGTACTCCGAAATTGATTACGAGTCCAAGCTTTCGTTTGCACAAATGAAGATAGGTGCGCGGTGGATGCGCAGCCTGGCGGAGCGTCATCTCGAGGCTGCACGTGCAGTTCGACGATGAATCGGGGTTTCACACGGCCCAGGGTTTGGAGTCGGAGGCGATCGCGAGAATCGCGGAAGTGACCCGCACTACTAATCGTCGGCGGGGCAATTTGTATGCTCAGATTAAACTCGTGATACCCGGCACGGCGAGCGGCAGCGGGTCGAGTTTTGTGTCCCAACTGAGCTCTTCGGGCACGAGCCGCTGCTGAGAACCCAGTGCCTGCTCCCAGGTGATCTCCTGACCAGTGTAGGCGGCCATCCGGCCCATAATTGCCATCAACGTGGTATGGGCCATGCGAGTGCCGTCGTTGATCGGTTTGCCTGCTCGGATCGAGGCGAAGAACTGATCGTGTTCGTTTTGATACATGCTTGCGCGCGGGCCCCGGTAGCGCCAATTGGTTTCGCCCTCAATGGCGGGCATGCGACCGCGACCGTTGGTACAGATGCCCTTGGAACCGATGATGTAGTCGGAGTTTTCACTATGGCAGCCGGCTTGAGAGCGACAGCCCAGAAACCCGCGAATTCCGCTGGCATACTCGTACACGATGAAGCCGTTGTCGAACGTGTTTTGCTCGTCCACGGTGAATACTCGGCTCCCTACGGCCACGGCCTTGATCGGCATTTCGTCGTCAAGCCACCACGCCATCTTGTCTGCGCTGTGGCCACCGGAGAGCAGGATTGTCACGTCGCCCGAAAGCCAAAGGTAGCCGTACCAGTCTCGTATTTGCCATTCCACGTCGCTCATGTGCGGCTCACGAGGACGCAGGTATTTGTGGTCGAGACTGCCACGATAGAAGGTGGCGTAGATGGCGCGGATGTCACCAATCGCGCCCCCACGAAGCTGCTCGACGACCGCGCGGAGCGCATCGTCGTACCGCCAGCAAAACCCGGAGAGGATAGCCAGGTTTTTCCGGCGAGCCACCTCGGCCGATTTGAGCACGCTGCGCACTCCCGGCGCATCGATGGCGGCGGTGATTTCCACAAAGGAGTGTTTCCCGGCTTCAACCGCGGCTTTCAAGTGCTGAGGGCGAAAAGCAGGCGTCGTCGTCAGCAGCACCACGTCCACGTCGCACTCCATGACCTTCTGGAAGGCATCGAAGCCGACAAAGCAGCGCTCCGGGGCAACGTTCAGTTTTTCCGGTTGCTCCTTGCCCAGCAGCGTCAGGCTTTTTTGCAGTTGGTCCTCCAGCACGTCTGCCATCGCGAACAGTTGCACGTTGTCATCGGCCTTGAGTGCCTGCACGGCGGCACCGGTCCCCCGCCCCCCACAGCCGATCAGGGCCACGCGCAGCGTCTCGTTATTGTTCGCTTTGGCTGCCAGCATTGGAGACGCCAACTTGGAGGCCAATGTTCCTCCCACTGCCGCGGCCGCGGATGAATGCAGAAATCTGCGACGTGAGGTCTTGGAATCCTGCTTGGATTTCATGGGGCTCCTTCCTCTTGGATAAAGGCCTGGTAAAGCTGCATGGGCTGCGACATTTCGTCGTCCAGCGGCGTCAACGCCAGGCGGACCTTGACAGTTCGCTCGTCACCCGGCACGAAGTCGTTGCCAAACAGGGATAGATCGAAAGCACTGTAGTCCACAAACCGGTCGCTTTCCTGCTCGGGGTGATAGCGGGCGCTGATGGCGTAGCAGTCGCCAGGCCGGGACATCAAAACCACCGCCAACTGCTTCTCCGGGTCCGCCATGAAGGCCACCGAATGAGCGTAATGCCGCACCGGACACATCTGGACACTTGTTATCCAGCGCCCATCGACGCACAACCTGGCGGCGTGCGCGTCTCGAGGAAATACCAGGACCGTAGCGCGGAAAACCTCGCTGAAGGTGGGGACCACCAAATCGTAGCTGCTCCGGCCGCGCCCCCTCAGGTAGACGTGTGGTTTAAATAGTTGAAAGAAATAGTTGGACAGGAAAAGTTCGTACCCACGGTACGCCCCCTGCGACTGCACCTTTACCGACAGATCGATCGCGTTGGGCTGCACCACCTCCCAGCGCGCGGTGAGCTCAGCATGGTGCGACTCGGTGGCAGCCCACGTCACTTCCGCCCAATCGTCCCCCGTTTTCATGGTCCGCTCCATGCCTCGTGGCTGCCCCATGACCTGGTTGACCGCCATCAGCTTGAAGAGATTCAGGGCCGAGTAGGGGGTATTGATCACTTGCCTTCCGGTGCGCTTGTCCACCAGTCGGGAGACTCCATGGTATCGTCCCTCCAGACGAATCGTTCCCTCCATCTCTGGGGTTTCGAAATCCAGGCTGGTGTTCTCGGCCGCTGCGGTGGATACGCCCTGGGAGGCTGTCTCTGCGGCGAACAGAAACGTGGGATTGTGGGACAGCACACTGACCACGAGAACCACGTTCAAAACCACTGGCCTGACTTGACGGCCTGGCTGTAGGCATGGTGTTAGCTTCATTCCATTACTCCACAAATCCCTTGTCCCACTTTTCGCTCTTTTCCTGCCCCGTCGGCTCGCGCAGGGGACGAACGATCCGAAATCCGACGTGTAGGGCATCGGTGTGATACCAAATGCTCTGGGGAATCTGGGGGTCTTGTTGCTTCCATGATGGGTCGGACTTGCCCCGAGCGGCACTGCGCAGACGATCCGGATCGTCCTCCCACGAGCCTCCGCGGACGACGCGCGGGTACCGCTTGGTGGGCACTGCCAAGGGACTGTGGTTTGCCGTCACCACCGGCTGCGAATAAAAGTCGGCGACGTACTGGTCCAACACCCACTCGGCGACATTCCCATGCATGTCGTGTAGTCCCCAGGGGTTTGGCTTCTTCTGGCCGACTTGATGATACTTCAGCTCGTCACTGTTCTCGAAGTACCAGGCATACTCGTCCAGATCGGCCGGATCATCGCCAAAGTAGTAGGCTGTGGTTGTGCCGGCCCGACACGCGAATTCCCACTCTGCCTCGGTGGGCAACCGGTAGTAGCGGGCCGTCTTGGCGGATAGCCATTGGCAAAACATCGCCGCTGCCAATTGCGTCATGCTGATGGCCGGATAACCTTTTTTGCCCATTCCGAACGTCATATCGGTCCACGGTTCGGTGGGCCGAGTAACGGCATCAGCTATTTGGTCGCGCCAATTCGCCGGGAGATTGCGTACCTGTCGGCGACGATCGTCCAGGGCGAACATCCACACTTCGTATGCATCCCAAGTAATTTCACACTTGCTCATCCAAAACGGTTCGAGTTGGACCTGGTGCCGGGGTCCCTCGTCTGGCCGGCGAGCGGCTTCTGAAGCGGGACTGCCCATGAGAAACATGCCGCCGGGCAGAGGCAGCATGTCGATCGTTGCCTCCGAGTGTTCAATGACTTCTCGATACGCCTTCATCTCGGCTGGGGATGCGGCATCCGCACCGGGTACTGGAAGTACAAAGCGAGCCTTCTCCTCCGCTTGCACGGCTGCAGCCAGCGTGATCGCCGAGCATAGAACCCAGGAAACGAAATACCCAAGTGAGCAACGCGCAGAGACAGATCGCGAATCACCGGGGGACACACGGTGGCACCAATTGCTTTCGCTACCTGTGGTATGTTTCGTCATAGTGGAAGACGTCCTTGCTCACCGGTGTTCCGTTTCTCCATCTGCGAGCGAGGAAACACTCGAACGCACCACGAACCAGCTGGACGCCGCATGTTTGATCGCCACTTCGCGCTCCAGGCTGGTGCCCCCGATTCTTCAGATGGTGCAGACTTGACCTCTCCATTCTAAGGTTTTTCACTTTTACGAGCAATGCAAATCTAGCCCGGATTACACATGAATTCTCTACTGCAGCGGCGAAAACATCCGCCCTGACTGCGTTGCGCTTCCAGCGGCACCTCGGTGGGCTATACAATAGAACGGTCTCATGTTCCTCAGTGTAGCGCATTCCGATCAAAGATCTCTTGACCAGCCAGGAAATTGAGATAGGACTTTGCTTTTTTGGGCGGCGGCTATTGGTTGCCGATGCTTGCTTTACTGGGGATGAAAAAAGGGGTCGAGGAAGGACGAGGGGGAGCTTCGGTCGGAGGTGAGGGAGAAAACGGGATGAAATACCCCGAGGGGGGCGTCGAGACCGAGTTTTCGTTGGAGAAAGGGGACGATCAAGGCAGAAAGGGATACACGGATCTTGAATCCGCTCTGGGCGACGGGGCGGCTCAGTCTTCCCAAATCGGGACCTCGTCCCAGAAGAGCGCGTTGCCGCTGGAGGCTCGGACGGCTTGAGCCTGCTGGGGCGAAAGCGAAGCCAGGAAGCTTTGGAGTTTGTGGGGGAAGAGTCGGGGTGGGGGAGCGCGTTGGGGTTGCTCCCAGAGATCGAGGTGTTGGAGGATTTGTTCAATCACCGCGATGATGTGGAGGGTCGAGCCACATTTGGGGCATTGTGGTACATAATGCATTACCTCATGGAGTGCTCTCACTGAAGAGTGGGGGCTGTTTATCGTAAGTGGTTGATGGGACTCGAATTCGGGTGCTTCTTCAGGCAACTGTTGTTGAGGGCGGAGAACCCCCAACCAAGACTGCTTGAATCCCGTGCACAGTTGCTTCGAGTAGCTCCCGCCAGGAATGTTCTTTGCTTCGCACATGTTTGACGACCCAACAAAGCCCGGGAATTCAGGTCAAATCATGCTTTCTGGGGCTGCTGGGGAGAGTCAACAACACTTCCCTGACGAAGCACCGTATTTCGAGGTAACTCCCCTATATCTGGCCCCTATCCGCCTGGTTTCTTTGTCTCTCTCCAGGACGTTAAGATCTAATGAATCAGTAACTTGAATGCAGATTACTCGGAACTAATCTTCCATATTTCGACCCAGTGCGGGCATATTTACGTCTCTGAGCTTCGAGCCGACGAAGCTTCAAATCACTGCGATTTGGTCAGGGACTTCCGACACTCTTCAATGTTGAAGCGGATTGCCTTGGCGACACGCCGCGTGCTCCCCTTCGCACACTCCTCTAAGATCTCTTTGTGCTCTTCGAGTGACTTTTCGGCACGGCTAAGGACTAGATCCTGAAGGTTTCGATAGCGGGAGCTTCGATTCCAGAGGTCCGCCAAGATTTCCAGGAGGTGGTTTCTTCCGCAGGCGTTATAGATAGTGAAGTGAAATTCTCGATTTAGTCTCATCAGCTCTCGGTGCTTTTCCTGCCTGGTCGCTCTCTCCATTTTTCCGAACAAATCACGTAACCTCTCGATATCTGCGTCGGTCAACCTGTCTGCTCCTAGCTCGGCAGCCAGTCCCTCCAGCTTGTGACGCACCAGATAAATGTCTTCCAGTTCCTCCTGCGAAAACTCCTTTACATAGGCGCCCCGATGAGGAACGATCGTAATATATCCCTGGGCCTCCAGCCGCCTGAAGGCCTCTCGCAGCGGGCTCAGACTGACGCCTAGTTTCTCAGTGAGTTGCCCCTGGTCGAGTCTCACTCCTGGTCTGAGCTTGCCGGAAAGGATGTCGTCTTTCACTTGTCCTACGACAATCGCGCTCATCGTGCTACATTCCATTATCGAATCGTCTCCTTGACAGATTTTCTCTCTGGCCTTACCAGCGTCAGAGTTCAAACCTCCAGAGTTCAAACCAAGTATTATACGCAATAAGATTCTATCTTGATTCTCTCCCAGCTCTTCAGGTCCCTACAGCTCTTTCACTGCCAGAGACCCACTTTACTGAGTGGTGGTCAATGTGCCGCAGCACGGAGATGAGCAGGATCGCTGGTAAGGCGCTGTAGTAGTTGATCCATCCACGAATGATGGGATTCAGCGAGCGCACTAGGTCTTCCAGCGATTGACTGGAACGAGCGTCATTTGCGTCTGGTCGAGAAACCCTTATTCAGCCTCGCTCCGCTTTCTCGATGGCTTTCCTGGTCGCCTCGATCAGTCCGTCGATGTGGCTTTCCTCCATTGGAAGGGAGAGACAGCACATACCCAGCGAATGGCCCAGGAAGTAACCTTCCTCCAACAGTGCCATGAAAACACGAAATGCTTTGGCTCCGTCGTTGCGGGCCAGGTCGCGATGGTTCTTGAGCGTTCCATCGACGAAGTAGATGCTGAACACGGAGCCAACACCGACCGCCTGCGCTACTATGCCCTCAGATTTCATTCAGCGAGCCCAAGTCGAATAATGGGCGAAACAACCTCTCTCCACTCTAGAACTGAAGTGATTGAAAAATAGGGGCTTTAGAGCTAGCAAACGGAGGTCTAAATAGCCGCCGAATAGGGTGCAGAAAGAGTGTACTCTGATCAGTCTACCCTGTGGTATTGCGGCGAAAGGGGCTGGTTTAAGGTTAAACCGTTTCCGAGGGATGTCACAAAGGCCTGTTTCCCTTTTTCGTTGTTCATGATGCGAAGAGAAGACGAAGAGCACGCATCTGACCGGGAAGCGAAGACAGGCCGCAGCGGTAAGGATTCTATCGACCTTCCACCGAGTGGGCGGATGATCTCATCAACGTGGCCGTTGGATCTACCATTCTGGCCTCTCGGCATCGCACTGACATGGGGTCGGCTTCGTGACGATTTCCCGGTCCTACCCCAATCCGCCGGTCATTTCCAAGTGAGCTGATCAGTTCTCGCCGATCCCTCTTCGAACACACAAACTGCTGGGCTTTCTCGTGGGCGGGGAACCCTTGAGACAGGAATCAACAGGGGAGGGTCGAGATCCAGAGCTCTCCTCGGCGCCACCAGCCCAGGATACGCTCTAGACGCTCCGAGATCTCTTCCTTCGAGAGTTCCTGGGGCTGGGCGTGCAGGAGGTTACCCAGCTTCTTGCCCGATTGCTTTCGTTGTAGCTTTCGTTCAATAAGTTCCATTCGGTGACGAGTGAATAACAAAACGTCAGCATAGACACCATCGTCATCTGGGGCTGCCTCTGTCATCTCAACAGGGGAGATGGAGACGACTTTGGTTCTCCTGCGAAGGCGTTCCCAAACCGCGAGATACTCCTCCCAGCGATCCATTCGGTCGAGTAGGTCCAGCACAGAATAGTTCAAGAAGGTTGAATGGATCCGATATTCGTCCCGGCTCAGTTTCCCGCCCTTCGCCTCCGTCAACCGAAGCAGGTGGACCACCGCGTTCAACCCCTCCTGGTAGGAGCGGGTGGCCGTGATCGCGTGAGAAAATAGTGTCGAGTTGGCTTCGACATGATCCTTTGGTAGCTGGGCCAGTCGCAACTGGTACTTCCCCCAAAACGACCCAGCAGATTGAGTCCTTCATTTCCTTCCATGTCCTTTCCACCTAGGTAAGACGACATTGGCCCGACTGACTCCACAGTACCTGGCACGCGGCGGCAACCGTCAACTCACAGTTTCCCTTCGTTCGCGCCGATGACCGAAAACTAATCCTCGTCGGGATCAATGATTCCGTAGCTCCGGACGGCTACCAGTTCACCCAGACTTGACCGTTGTCGTGAGGATCCAGTGGAGCCAGTCGCAGCAAACGACCCTCATGCACCAGTCCCACCCACCCCTCCAGTACCTGGCGATGCAGGGTCAGGCGGGCCCCGGCATAGCCGCGGGGCACTTCGTAGGGCACCCCCTCGATGGAGACGACATGATCGGAGGAGACCCGCCGATCCAGATGCACCAGGAAGGCCTGGCTCAGGTCTTCGGGGCGGGTGGCAAAGCGCAAGGGACGCGGGTCGGCTCGAAAGCGCTCCAGCGGCGTCCTCCCTCCGAGCGCTTCATGCGGGGTGCGGTTAGGCCGGCAAAGCCGCGCGCTTGATAAGCGGCTAGCCAGCGGTAGAGAGTTCGCCGGCTGACCTGACGCAGCGTGCCCTCGGGGGTGAGGTGGGCCAGGGTCGCCACCTCCGCCACCGCGTGCGGGCGGGCTTCTCCCCTCCGCTCGCGCAGCAAGACTTGCGAGATCACCGCATAGCGAAACAAGGCTTCGACCGAGGGCTCCTGAGGCGGTTGGTGGGGGGCCATTTCTATCCTCCGTGGACGGGAGGACTGTAAGACGACCGCGCCGCCGGACGCATCCAACAAAGTCGTGGAGGGATCCCGGCCTCATCGGGGGGCGGGAGGCGGGCGCGTTCCCTCCAGCCGGAACGGGCTCCGATGCAAAGCCTGCTCTGGGCCGGGGCACCGGTAAGGGGCGGGCCACTCGCCCACCCAAAATCCGCACTCGCACAGACGCTCAAACAGCGAGCTCCAGCCGGGCAGGGCTTGAAGGACTTCGCATACACTCTGGCCCAATCGCTGGTAGCCCCTGCCCCGATTTAGCCCTTGAGTTCCCTCGTGAAGCAGCTGACCCGGCACGGCTAGCAGCTCCGCGATCCCTTCCCGCTTTTTCGGGGCCAACTCCGGCCACACGCCCACGAGCCGAGCGGCTCGCCTCAATTGGCGCCTCTGGGTGGGAAAGCGCTCTTGAAGGCTTCCCGCATAGCTGTGCTGGGGCCAGGCTTTGCCTTGGGCCGCATCCAGCGCGGCCTCGAAGTAGGTGCTGCGGAAACGTTCGGCCCCCGTGCCTCCCTCCTGCCGCTCCCAAGAGCCATCGAAGGCCACCGGCGCCAAGCGCTTGCGGCCATAGGGGAAGTGACCCGGTGGATAGAGGGTCAAGCCATGGCCGTGGGTGCGGCAGCGCAAGACCCGAAGCGGAAATCGAGGACCGGTCTTGCGCTCCCGATCGTGGTCGCTCGCAAGCTGGCAGGGCCGCTCATCCCAGCTGGCGCAGGGCCCCTGGCCGGGCAACTCGGGGATCAGTCTACCTTCAGCGGCCGGCCGGTAGGGCGAGATCACAAAGGAGCGACGGCGTGCATGGGGGCGAGTTTTGTGGCACTCTATAAGACGATTCTCTGCAGTGCCGAACCGTTTTCAGTCGGGGCTCGGCATTGCCTGATTCAAGCCCACGGCTTTCTCTGGAGCCGTGGGCTATTCTTCACAACATTGCCACCAGCGCGAAGCCGCTCCAACTATAGCTGAGAAGTTGCCTGGGGTCTTCCACCACGGGCAGGCGCCCGCCAGGCGCGTCCATCCGCCTAGGGTCTTCGTTTGTTTAGCCAGGCTTAGGCAGGGGTTGCAAGCAGGGTATCGGGACGGCCAACCAAATCAAACTCACGCCATCTTCGTGCCAACATCTACCCAACGGGAACGTGATATCTGTGCCACTGGGCACGCAACGTAACACTTTAGTCTAGGCGAGCAGTTTCTCCACCACTTGTCCGCCGACGTCGGTGAGTCGGAAGTCGCGGCCTTGATGGCGATAGGTCAGGCGGGTGTGTTCGATTCCGAGGCAATGCAGGATTGTCGCCTGTAGGTCATGGACGTGAGTCTTGTCCTCCACCACGTTAAACCCGATCTCGTCCGTTTTGCCGATAACCTGGCCCCCCTTGACGCCGCCTCCGGCGAGCCACGTTGTAAAAGCCAACGCGTGGTGATCACGGCCCTCGCGGCCCGGTTCGGGACTGGCCAGCCGCACTTCGTTCATGGGCGAACGGCCAAACTCGGCCCCCCAAACAACGAGGGTTGAGTCGAGCAGACCGCGCTGTTTCAGGTCCTTTAGAAGTGCTGCGGTGGGCTGGTCGATGATCTCGCAATTCTTGGTGTGGTTCTTGATCAGGTCTTTGTGGTCGTCCCAGCTTGAATGATAGATCTGGACGAACCGCACGCCTCGCTCCACCATCCGCCGCGCCAACAGGCAGTTGGAACCGAAGGCGCGAGTCTTTTCGTTGTCGACGCCGTACATTTGGCGGATGTACTGGGGCTCATTCGAGAAGTCTTGCAGTTCGGGAACGGCCGCTTGCATCCGGAACGCCAGCTCGTAGGAAGCGATGCGGGAGGCAATTTCCGCGTCCCCGGTTTTGAGGCGGCGCTTCTGGTTGAGATCGCGCAAGGCATCCAGCCGCGCTCGCTGCGTGCGACGGCTGACACCGCCGGGGTTGGAAAGGTGCAGCACGGCGTCACCGGTGCTTCGAAACGTGACGCCGCGATAGGTCGAGGGTAGGAACCCACTGGACCAGTTTGACGTGCCTCCTTCAATGCCCAATCCGGAGCTTGATGTCAGCACTACATAACCAGGAAGGTTCTGGGACTCGCTGCCCAGCCCGTAGGTCACCCACGAGCCCATCGAGGGACGGCCGAACATCGGAACCCCGCAGTTCATGAGCAACTGGCCCGGATGGTGGTTTGTCACGTCGGTGTACATCGAGCGCACCATGCAGATATCGTCGGCGCAAATCCCTATGTGGGGCACGAAGTCGGAGAACTCGATGCCGGATTGTCCGTAGCGTTTGAACTCCCGTGGGCTGGCCCAGATCTTGGCGATCTTCTTGAAGTTATCCACCAAATCGTCCTGCATCAACTCCGGCAACCCCTGACCGTGCCACTTTTTCATGGCGGGCTTGGGATCGAAAAGATCGAGCTGGCTGGGGGCGCCGGCCATGAAGAAGAAGATGACGTTCTTGGCCTTGGGCGCGAAGTGCGGCACCCTGGGCTCCATCGGATTTGCGCCGCGCGAGAGATCGGCCGAGCGCCCCTCGCCCGCCATCAGATGCCAGAGCGCCACCAGGCCGATGCCGCCGGCGCCCTCCTCGAGAAAGCGGCGGCGCGTTTGGATTTGAGAAGAGTCTTCGGGGTTCATGAGCCGCAGGCTGTCCATTCGATCCGACTCCCGATGGGCATGCTGGCCGCGATGCTCAGGCCAGTAGCTTCTGGACGACGTTCCCGCCCACATCGGTGAGCCGGAAATCGCGCCCTTGGTGGCGGTAGGTCAGCTTCGTATGGTCCAGTCCGAGACAGTGCAGGAGCGTAGCCTGGAAGTCGTGGACGTGAATCTTGTCCTCCACGATGTGGTAGCCGAACTCATCCGTCTTGCCAACGACCTGACCCCCCTTGATGCCGCCGCCGGCCAGCCACAAGCTGAAGCAATAGGGATGATGATCGCGGCCCTCTTTGCCGGGCGTGTTGCCACGGCGAACTTCGTTCATGGGGGTGCGGCCGAACTCGCCTCCCCAGACGACCAGCGTGTCGTCGAGCATGCCTCGCTGCTTGAGGTCTTTGAGGAGCGCCGCCGCGGGCTGGTCGGTCATGTCGCAGTTTTTCTTCAGATTCTTGTTCAGATCGCTGTGATCGTCCCAGGTGGAATGATAGAGCTGGACGACCCGCACGCCGCGCTCGACCATCCGGCGCGCCAGGAGACAGTTCGTACCGAACGACCGTGTCGTTTCGCTGTTGGTGCCGTACATCTCCAGCGTGTCCTTCGATTCCTTGGAGAAGTCGGTTAGTTCCGGCGTGGCCGCCTGCATACGAAACGCCAGTTCGTAGGCGGCGATTCGTGAGTTGATCTCAACGTCGCCAGTTTGCAGGTAGTGGTGCTCATTCAAGTCTCTGAGGGTGTCGAGCCGCGCCCGCTGCGTACGATTGCTGATCCCGTCGGGATTGGAAACGTGCAAGATCGGATCGCCCTGGCTGCGAAACGTCACACCACGGTAGGTAGACGGCAGAAAGCCGTTCGACCATAGAGAAGCGCCACCCTCGATACCCTTTCCCGAGCTGGATGTCAGGACAACGAAGCCAGGCATGCTCTGCGACTCGCTTCCTAACCCATACGTGAGCCACGAGCCCAGAGACGGATGGCCATGGCGGGCAACGCCGCAGTTCATCAGTAACTGCGCCGGGTGATGGTTGGCGTGCTCGGTGTACATCGAGCGGATCATGCAGATATCGTCCGCCCACGGCGCGATGTGTGGGACGTAATCAGAGAACTCCATGCCCACCTCGCCATAGCGCTTGAATTCCCGCGGACTCCCCATGGCCATGCCGCCCTTGATGACGGTGTCGTTCAGGTCTTTCAGCAGCGATTCCGGCACCGGCTTGCCGTGCCACTCCCTCAGTTTCGGCTTGGGATCGTAGAGGTCCAGGTGGCTCGGCGCGCCCGACATGAACAGGTAGATGATGCTCTTGGCTCTGGGCTTGAAGTGCGGGTCACACGGCGCCATTGGGGAGAGAGACGACCGCGATTCGGTAGCTCGACCTTCGAGTGCCAGCAGGTGAGCCAGTCCCATCATGCCCACGCCGGAGGCGCAATCCCAGAGGAAGTTCCGGCGGGATCGGAGGTTTGCCATTTGTTCAAAATCCATGATCACTCCCGCGTAATAAACTCATCAAGATTCAAGAGCACACTGCTGAGCGCGACCCATGCCGCCCCTTGCTTCCGATCAATCCCCTCCAGGTCGAACGGCAGCATAGCCGCGGGCGCGTCCGGTTCCTGCTCCAGAATCTCGTTCTGGTGGTGCAGGTAGCTTGCCAGACGATCCCGTTCGGCGCTTTCAGGCTCTCGCGCCAAGCAGAGCCGGAAGGCATGGTCGATCCGCTCGGACGGGCTACCCTCCTTCTCGGTCAGAACACGAGCCGCAAGCGCCTGAGCGGCCTCGAAGAAGACCGGGTCGTTCAGCAACGTCAGCGACTGTAACGGTGTGTCCGAGCGCTCCCGCCGGCTGCACGTGCGTCCCGGGTCTGGCAGATCGAACGTCACCGATTGGGCGAACGGGGCGGTGCGCTGAATGAACGTGTAGAGTCCGCGGCGATATCGATCGGGGCCTTCATTCACCTCCCAGGGGATATCGAACGACTCCTTGATGACGCTTTCCGGCTGGGGAGGGCGCACGACCGGGCCGCCGACTTTGGTGCTGAGCAAGCCGCTGACAGCCAGTGAGGCGTCTCGAACCGCCTCGGCCGGCAGGCGCACACGAGACTGCCGCGCCAGCAAGACGTTGTTGGGATCGCGCGTCTGTAATTCCGGACGTGCGTCCGACGACTGCCGGTAGGTGGCCGACATCACGATCAGCTTGTGGAGCTTTTTGAGACTCCAGCCCTGCCGGACGAATTCTTTGGCCAGCCAGTCGAGTAGTTCCGGATGAGAGGGCTTTTCTCCTTGGCGTCCGAAGTCGTCCGAAGTGAAGACGATGCCACGGCCGAACAGCTCCTGCCAAGCCCGGTTCACGGTTACGCGGGCGGTCAGAGGGTTGTCCTCTGCGACCAACCAGCGTGCCAGGGTCAGACGGTTCGGTTTCTCATCGGCGGGCAGGGGATGCAACACCGCCGGGGTACCGGGTTCGACATCGATCCCCCGGTCGCGAAAGCTCCCGCGCAGGTGGATGTAGGATTGGCGTCCTTCAAGATTCTCCACGAGGGTCGGCCCGCGCGTCAGCTTCGGGTAGGGCTTGGCAAGCTCGTCGAGTTTCTTGCTGAGTTCCTTGAGACACAGTTCCTCGTAGCGCTCCTTGTTGATGATGGAGCCCCGTTTGATGAAATAGTCGCGCAACCGGTCCGCTTGGTCTTTGGTTCGCTGAGAAGCGTCGAGCTTGACAATCCGCTGTCCCTCGAGCTGTCCTTCGCCTAGGCCGCCACCCCACACGAGACCCAGAACCTCCCAAGCACGGTCCCAATGGTGGTCTTGACCCGGGTCAGCATCAGTCTCAAGCAGCCTCTTTTCCCAAGCGGCCTGCAACTCGGCGACCTCGGTCTGGAGGGGAGCAAGCAGTTCCCGTCTTTTCTGCTCGTATTCTGCTCGCGTGCCAAGGTAGGGACCCATTTCGCCCGGCAGCGGCGCATCGATGTTCAGTTCGTCGGCACTGTTGAAGAAGGCGTAGAGTTGGTAGAACTCTTTCTGGCTGATCGGGTCGTACTTGTGGTCGTGGCAACGGGCGCAGCCGACCGTCAAGCCCAGCCAGACCGTACCGAGGGTGCCGGCACGATCGACGGTCTGCTCGGTACGGAACTCCTCGAGGTCAGCGCCGCCCTCCCGGTTGCTGAGGGAGTTTCGATGAAACCCGGTCGCGACCTTTTGCTCGATGGTCGAGTCCGGCAAAAGGTCGCCCGCGGTCTGCTCGATCGTGAACTGATCGAATGGCATATCACGGTTCAGCACCTCGACGACCCAATGGCGATAGCGCCATGCGTTCGGTCGGAGCTGGTCCGTCTCATAACCGTCGCTGTCGGCGTATCGTGCCAGGTCGAGCCAGTGGCGCGCCCACTTCTCCCCGTAGTGCGGCGAGTCAAGCAGGCGATCGACGAGCTCTTCGTAGGCTTCCGGGCGATCATCCGCCAGGAATTCGGCCACTTCCTCGGGGGTTGGAGGAAGGCCAATCAGGTCGAAGTTCGCTCGCCGAACCAGGGTGGGCGGGTCGGCCTCACGGGACGGCTCAATCCCCTCAGCATCGAGACGAGCCAGGACAAACCTATCGATCGGGTTCCTGACCCAGTCATGGTTTCGGACCGCAGGCAGCGAGCGCCGTCGCGGGGGAATGAAGGCCCAGTGATCACTCTTCTCGGGTGTCTGCTCACGGTCGGTGACCTTGGCCTGCTCGACCGGGATGACTGCGTCTTCCTGCCACTGCGCACCCTGATCGATCCAAGCCCGCAGCAAACCGACCTGCACGGCGCTCAGCCGCTCGCCCATCGGCGGCATGACGAGGCCTTCTTTGAGGCCCGGAGCCTGCACACCGGCGACGAGCAGGATGAGCTTGCTTGCAGCGCTGTCACCCGGCTTGATTACCGGTCCCGAGTAGCTGCCTTGCGCCGCCCGCTCCGGGCCGTCTAAACGGAGACCGTTCATCTGCTGCGCCGAACCGTGGCAGGCCACGCAGTTCTGCTCGAAGATGGGGGCAATATCACGCGAGAAATCGACGTGCCTGGCCGCCGCCGGGGGCAGTCCGGCCGCCTTGGCCGCCGTGGATTCCTGTGGCCACGCGACCGTCGCGTTCAGAACGACCATCGCGACAGAAAAGAGAAGGGCGCCCTGCAAGAGCACCCTCTGTCGATGGGATGCAGTCTTAACCATAACCGTCCGTCGCAACCGATTCCATCTGTATTATTTCAGATACAACTGTCCAGGTCAAAACTCGATACGCGCCCGCATCTCCATGCGCCGGGGTCCGGCCTTCTCGAGATTGAAAAGAGGATCGCAGGCCCACGTGCAACTAATCACACCCGCCCCTCCCGGAACAGAGATGTTCGGTGCTTCTTCAGGGAAGTGTTGTTAACTTTCTCCCGGAGTTCCGCAACTCATGATCCTGCCTGGATTTCCGAGTCGGATTCTGCCATCAAACATGTATGAAACGCAGCAGAAGACGATCTCGCTGCTGTCCAAACCCCGATTGCTCCTTGAGAGGACAGTCCGGCAAAGACAACATCATCCGACACTCTTTCTACATCACCACGCAGGGCAGACGACGACGCTACCGCTGCAAGAAATGCGGTCGAACCTTCTCCTCCACTTATGGCACACCTTATTATCGACTACACAAACCCAGGTCTTTGTTCGATGAAGTCGTCCGCATGGGTGTCCACGGTCTTGCGATTTCGACTGTGGCCAGGATCAAAGGGATGGCTTGGGGCACCGTCGTCCGGTGGCTTGAATCGGCGGCCACATATGCTGCCCGGTTCAACGATCGGATGCTGAAAGGCTTCCTCATCCGCGAGCTTCAAGCCGACGAGATCAAGACATTCATCGGAGCGAAGAAGCGGGTGAGCTGGGTGCTGACCACTTTGGAAGTATGGTCCAGACTCTGGATCTCCTTCGAGATCGGACGACGGAACTTCCGGAACATCAAGAGAGTGATGCGCCAGGCCCTGCAGCGAGGCCGTATTGAACACCGCTTCCTGTTCACCACCGACGGTTTCGAGATGTACGAGTGGGCGGCGAAAAGACGGCTCTTGGGAGTCTGTATCTACGGCCAAGTTATTAAGAAGCGCCGCGAGAATCGGGTGGTGCGGGTCGATCGTAGACTGCTTCTCGGAACACACGCGGAACTGGAGAAAGCACTGTTTCATTCCGAGGATTCCAGCACTCTCAACACGAGTTTCATCGAGCGCCACAATCTGACCATCCGCCAGGGCTGTTCCTATCTTGGCCGTCGCACCCCTTGCCACGCCCGACGGACGGAATCCTTGCAAGGTCAGGTGGCTCTGCTCATGGCGTATTACAACTTCCTGCGACCACATAGCGCTTTGAAGTTCGGCAAGACGATAAGGACTCCAGCCATGCAAGCTGGACTGGCTAACAAGAGGCTCTCCTTCCGGGAAGTATTCACAAGCCAGGCCGCGTTCTTGTTATTCTTCCTGATGGTGATGGTCGCACGGTACCCTAGATTGGATCTCAGGTCTGTCCAGTTTGGGCACTGGAGGGGGAATGGCTCAACAACACTTGCCTGAAGAAGCACCGGAATTCTGGCCGTCTTCCTGATTTTAACCCACGCGACTCCGATTTCATTCGCTCAAATCAACGATAAATGGTAGTTTAAGTGAATGAAATCGGGATCAAGGGCTCCCAAAGCCCGCGAACACATCGACAATCTTGCCAGCCGCGGCCGTCACCACTTCACCTCCGCTGAAGCGCGCGCGGCACTGGGCGTTTCGGCTCACGCGGCCACGGCTGCGCTGAACCGCCTGGCCAAACAGGGCGCTATCGCCTCGCCGGCGCGGGGATTTTACGTCATCGTCCCGCCCGAGTATCGCTCACTTGGCTGCTTGCCCGCGGAGCAGTTCGTTCCGGCCCTGATGAAGGACTGTGGGCAACCCTACTATGCTGGCCTCCTGACCGCAGCACAGTATCACGGCGCCGCCCACCAGCGCCCGCAGGAGTTCCAGGTCTTTCTGACGTGCACCCGCCACGCGATCTCCTGTGGCAAGGTGCGCGTTGCCTTCATGGTTCGCAAGCGGCTGGGCGACGTACCCGTTGAGACGGTCAATACGCCCCGCGGGGTTCTTACCATCTCGACGCCGGAGGCGACGGCGCTCGACCTGGTGGGCTATCACAATCAGGCGGGCGGGCTCGGCCAGGCGGCCACCGTGCTGGCCGAACTCGCCGAGAAAGTCGACCCGGAGAAGCTCGCGGCCGCTGCTGTGACGGCCCCGATGCCCTGGGCTCAGCGCCTTGGCTATCTGTTGGAGCATGTCGGCGCTGCAGAGAAAGCTGCGCCGCTCAAGGCCTTCGTTCTTGGGCACGCGCACGAGTCTGCGCTGCTGCTGCCTCGCGCGCGCCGCGCGAAGGCGAAACGCAATAGTGACTGGAAGCTCTACATCAACACCGAAGTGGAACTCCAGCTGTGATTCCGCGCGATTTCATCACGGAATGGCGGGCTCAAGCGCCCTGGGTGCAGGACTTCCAGGTTGAGCAGGACCTCGTTATCAGCCGCGCACTGGTGGCGATCTTCTCGGAGCCCGTCCTGCACGAGGCCCTTGCCTTCCGTGGCGGGACGGCGCTTTACAAGCTGCACCTGAAACCGCCTGCCCGCTACTCTGAGGACATCGACCTCGTTCAGACGAAAGCCGAGCGAGCAGGGCCAATGATGGAGGCGCTACGCGCCGTGCTCGATCCATGGCTTGGCAAGCCGCGCTGGAAACAGACGGAGGGCCGGGTGACGTTCCTGTACCGGTTTGATTCGGAAGATGCCCCGCCTGTGCCCTTGCGCCTGAAGGTCGAGACCAATACGCGGGAGCACTTCTCGGTTTATGGCCTGCGCAAGTCCGACTTCAGGGTCGCCTCACGCTGGTTCGAAGATGCCTGCGAGATCCAGAACTACGAGCTTGACGAGTTGCTGGGCACGAAGCTGCGCGCGCTCTACCAGCGCAAACAGGGGCGTGATCTGTTCGACCTGGCGGTCGCACTCGAAAACCGGGAGGCGGACCCGCTGCGGGTCGTGGAGACGTTCCTGCGCTATATGGACCACGAAGGCCACAACGTGAGCCGGGCGCAGTTCGAGGAGAACTTCGCGCTCAAGATGGAAGACCCGGCCTTTCTCGCTGACATCAACCCGCTGCTGGCCACGGAGTACCGATGGGAACCGAAAGTGGCCGCAGCCCTTGTCACTAAAAGATTGCTGGCGCTCCTACCAGGCGATCCTTGGAAGGGCCATGTGTCCGGCTGAACAACGGGTCCGGACGGCTTGAACGCGCAACCCCCTCGCACAGAGTGAGCGAAGACCGCCCATGACCACACATATCGTTCCAATGTACCGGCATCCACAGGCGTCGCCTAATGATCCCGTGACCCTGCATCAGGGACCGGTGACGCTTCAGCATACGAAAGGGACGGCGCAAGGCACCGGAACACTGGTGCTGCGCTGGTTCCCGACGACGGGCCTCCGGCTTGAATGCGACGTCGCCGCGCCGGAGCCAGGCGAGCAGGTCAAGGCGGCAATTGCAGGTGGCGTTGCAGATGTGCTGGTCTCCGCAGTCCAGATGGACGTGAAGTCTGGCGTCATGTCGGTCACAAGTTCGGGCAGGGTCAAGTCGTTCGAGACTGGCACAGGTACGGTTCTCGCGTCGATCGGCTTTCAGGTTCTGAACTTCTCGGACTTTCTAACGCCGGGTCCGAGGCCCGCGCCGGTGTTTGGCTATCCGCCGCACATAGCCGACCTTGACTACGACATCTGGCGCGTGAGGCTCACGGCAGTGGAAGATTCAACCGCACTGTTCAAGAACCTGAACCAAATCGGAGGCTATGCGTTCACACACCTAGGTCGACTCGAGCGCCACGACGGGACTGCGTTTGCGGCGCAGGACACCGAAGACGTGCTCCAGGCGCTCACACGTTTCTTGTGCTTCGCTCGCGGCGCGGTGTGCAACCTCCCTGTGCGCTGGGGAGTGGACAATGGCGGTACGGTCGTGTGGGAAAGGTGGGGTTCACCCGTCATTGACCCCTGGAAGGGCCACAGCCAGACTTGGTTCGATGACCTTCACGGCAATCTGCTTTCGGAGACATTCCCAGCTTTCGCGACGACCCTTCTTGATCCGAACCTGGGGCCGCCCTTCAGCTTGGCGTTGCACTGGTATCAGAAGTGCAATACGCGCGCGGGCGGCATGGAGGGCGCGATCATCCTCGGTCTGACCGCTCTGGACCTCCTCGGTGCTCTCGTCGTGGTTGATCGAACGGCGACGATGAGCGAGAGCAAGTACGACAAGCTGAGGGCGGCTGCGAAGCTCGCCAAGCTCTTGCAAGTTATCGGCGTTTCTGCGGGGATCCCGCCGAACCACACGAACCTGGCAGCGTTCGCTTCCGCCAATGGCTGGACGGATGCAACCGAGGCCTTGGCCGAGATCCGTCATGGGTACGTTCACGCCAACAAGAAGCGCCGCAACGTCGTCTTGAGCGCGTCGAATCTGGCAACGTTCGAGTTTATGCCATATGGCGTGTCAAGCCCCTAAGTTACATTTCATCAATGATTTCCAGATATTGTCGAATCACGTCTTTACGGAGGCCAGTGGCGCGTGCGATGAACTCGAGATCGGAGTTCTGTTCAAAACAGGTGCGCACCCGATGGTAGTCCTTAAGGTAGCGATCCACCGCGCGTTGCGAGTGTCGAGTTTCCTGAGCCACCTTGAGGGGATCTTTCTTCTCCACAATGACCTTTCGGACGATCTGAGATTTGTGGCTGACGCAACTGCCAAAATCCTGCAAGCTGCCGACGTGGGGGAGGATTTGATCGTGGAGGGCCTCCCAGGCGAGCCTCCGTCGTGAGATCTCGCTATTTGTTCGCCAGAGCAACAAGCTGATGTCTCGCATGGAGAGCAGAGCGCCCTGTTGGTAGGCTTCCTGGGTGAGGCGGGCCACCGCCTGGGAGACGATCTGCGACTTCGGCATCTCCTGGGTGAGGGCCTGGATATCAGAAGGATCGATTAGAGTGAGAATGACGGGGACAAGCTCACAGCGGGGATGATCGGGGCGCGTCCGAATCGAGACGGCGTTCCAAAGCGCTTGTCCGGGTCGAAGATGTTCCTTGGCAGGGAGCTGCTGATCGACCAGATCGAGGATTTCTTGAGCGATCTTTTCGCGCATGACCGGTCCAAAGAGTTTCGGGAATTCCTGCTCAAAAAAGCCCGCAAGGGACGCCTTCAAGAATCGTTTCTGAGCCGATCCGTAGCGTTTCTGGGCGGGAGTGGGTCCGATCCTAGGGTGCTCGGTTTTAGGGGCTCGAGCCGCTGGCTTTTTTTAAAGAACTCGTCCAGTTCCTTTTGCCGGTGTGCGGCGGGTTGTGCCTGTTCGGCGATCTGGTGAAACTCCCGAGCGAGCGAAGGGGACAGGTGCACCAGGAAAGCGGTGGTGGCAATGTCGAAGCCCTCGCGGAACAAAGCCACACACCGTTTGAACTTCTCGACATAGTTGAAGACGGAGGCCACCACGTGGTGGCTCTGGAGCGCGATCTCCGAGTATTCTTGGCCGCGCAGCCAGCCCTCGACAATCTGGCGTCGATGGCTCAGAGCCCGTCCCATATCCTTGACGGTGGAGCGAAGCGGGGGAACGATCTGCTGCTGTCGCAAGGCTTGGAGATCGGCGCTGAGGGTGCGCATCCCACAGTTAAAGAGTTGCGACAGATCCTCCAGGGTCAACAAGCCTCCCTGCTGGAAGGCTTCCTCGGCCAGGCGAGCCAAACGGTGTTGTCGGAGCAGGGCCACCCCACCCTGGCGACGCGTTTGACGATCGGCCTCACCCGCATCCAGGGTGAGCCTCACGAGCTTCTGAGTGGCTTGGCTCAGGGGGACGTTGGGAGCTACAGAAGCGTCGACGACCACGAGTTGAATCTGGCCCGGTTGGGGGTGGGCGCTGGCCTCGAATAGGGGGCCATAAATCTCATGGACTTTCTCTGCAATCGCCCGAGCCTCGATCGGCGAGCAGTTGAGTCCTTCACGCATCTCACTGATGAACTGTTGGTCGAGGCTCTTGGCCTGCAGCCGATCCCACCGATCTCGATCTCCCCTCCTGCTCACAGCTCCTCCCCCGGCGCCGGGCCGGCGCGCGGTGTTTGTGGGGCCTTCCAGTCGCCCTTCGGGCTCCTTCCAGACCCCACAAACACCGCCTTTACAATGATTTATCTGTTATTTCTCAAGATTTACTAGTAACACGCCATATGGCACAATTATAGGCGTGGCAGCTGTCGCTTTAGTACCAGGAATTGGCGCTGTTGTACTTGCTGAACCATCACGGTGCGTACATGAATCGCATCACCGCCGGAGCAGTAGGTGATGTCGAGAAGGTGCCGTGGGCGTGAGGCGTTCCCAGGCTGATCGGCACGTCACCCTGTCCTCTCGGGTCACCGCTCGCCAGGCCCAGTCCTCTCTCCTTAGTACTCAGGATGTTGTCAAAAACGAACTTCCGTCTCATCTCTTGAGACCTCAAGCAAATCTGGGACTCGGCTATGGGACTCAATCCACCCCCGCGTTCCGGGTGAAATCCAACCGGTTACATCGAGAGTACGCTGATGATCTTCCCTTAGGCGGCGGGCAAAGATCGGTTCGTGATGAGCGATCCGGTTCCGCAGCGTCCTCAGATAATTAAGCGGTTTGTGAGCCTGTCGGCGCGTCAAGGTCTTGCGGTACGGGAACGCTCCGCGCATCGCCGGACGCCACAGCGTCATCTCATAGTTTGCCCTGTGCCCGGAGCCTTCGATGCGGCCTCCGGGACCCAACAGCGAGACCCAGAAACCGAAAGACAACGTCGCCACCATCCGGGGTGGATCGGCCGTGTAGCCGCCGCATGTTAGTTTTATCTTCACATTTGCAATCTGCGCCAGGCAGCCGTCGTCGAGCCCAGCGGCCGGGTTGTCGTACCAAGCCGTACCGTACCGCCTTGCAAGTTGGCGGTGCATGGCGTTGCGCAACGCCACCTCCAGCGCTTGTAGCGGCCCATAGAACGCCCCGCTTACCGCTGTGTTCCAAGTGTAGAGCCGAAACGCCTTCTCGTTGTTCCCCCGCGTCGCTCGTCGCTCCAAGATACGTGCTCATGCGCTCGGGAGAGAGCGATGCCTTGAGTTCTTCGAGGGCATCCTCCGTGTAAGAGAAGGTTTTGACGTGTCCGTCCTGTTCTGTCATAATTGCGCATGTACGCCCCGGACCCGCCTCTGCCCTCGGTATGCGCCCGGGGTTTAGTTTTTTCCGGAGGGGGTCCCCCTAATCAATCTTGTCGCATCTGCCTGCATCCTCACCGTGAGCCCGCACTTATTCATCATGATTATCAGGTATCATGATTCCATGGAAATATAGGCTTCCCACATGGGAGGAAGAGTCGAGACTTCGCGCCTTTCGTAAAGACCGCCACGGAAAGTTAACAATTTTCTCGCATTTTCTCCAAGTTATTCCACTTCCGTCCCAATAATATGAATATGCTGGTAAATGTTTACGGTGATCTCTATGTCCCTTAATCTGTGTGAGAATCCGTGTGAGAAAATCCGTCCAAAATCTACCAAAATAGAGGAAGTCGTAAAAAATCTGCTAAACGGAACTTACTTGATCTCAACAACTTGTTGGTTTTGAGGAGGTTGTGAAACTCAAAGGTTCTCATTAGAAGTCCGTTGCTCTATCCAGCTGAGCTACGGGCGCCCGGGGAGTATCTTACAGAACTTTCGGTTGGAGAGAGCGTAATGCTTTCCTGACGAAAGGGCACAGGCGATCAGCCGATGCTCTGCTCTCGTCCGGTCTCCGAGGAGCGATAGGCACCGAAGATCACTCGGAGCACCTGTAGGCAATCCCGACCTGTTAGAGGGGCCTCTTCCGTCCCTGCCGAGGCCTTGATCGCTGCCTGCACCAGGAGTTGGTAGCTGTTGATGCCAGTTGGGAGAGGGATCGTTTGGATCCCTTCCGGCGCATCGGGGTGTGTCGACTGCCAATCCAACCGCTGCTGCGACTCGGATTTGTGTCGAGAAGCACTCATTCGAAGCCAACCCTTCGAGCCCCAAATGGTCAGTGCGGATTGGGTCCCCCCCTGCTCGAGATAGTAGCCACCATGAAAGGTGCCAACCATTCCGCTCTTGAACTGGAACGCCAATGCTTCCGCGTCCTCGATTTCGACCGGTTGACCTCCTACATTCCTGCAAACTGCGGACACCTTGGCGATGGGATCGTCGGCCAGGTACTGAATCAGATCCAAGTTGTGTATTCCCAACCAGATCAGATGCCCTCCTCCGGCCTTGTTCTTGAAGGCGAACCAGGAGTCGTGATAGCTGACACGGGTCAAGCGCGTCTGGTCCTTGACCTGGAATACCTGGGTGCCATAGAGCTTTCCCAAAAATCCAGAACGGATCAACTCCTTCGCCTTGATCGCCGAGGGATGCAGCCGTCCGGGAAGAGCCAGCATCAGGTGTAGATTCCTGGATTCGGCCAGCTCTACCAGAGGCTCGAAATCTTCCGCCCGCACACAAGCCGGCTTCTCGGCCAGGACGCTGCAGTTTCCTTCCAGTGCCCGCCGGATTCGATCCGGTGCGAGATGTGCCTCCAGAGAGATGAGCACCATCTGCGGCTTGAACTTTTCGATCATGTTGCGATAGTCTCGAAACTTCCCTAGATTCGGAAACCGCTGGCCCAGCGAGCTCTCGGCCTGCTCGAAGGTTGCACCACTCTCATCCGAAATGGCCAACCCCGCCAAACCTTCACTCGCCGCCAGGGCCTTGAGGTAGATACTCAGGTGAGGCCCGCCCTTTTGGGTGATGACCCCGACTCTGATGGGACTCTTTCCTTTATCGGACGCCTCCGAGGATCGGTTTGCGGACAACAATTCGCTGGTGGAGAATCCAGTCCCAATTGCCAGCGAGGAAAGCACGACTCCACCGGCACCGGTCGTCTTCTTCAGGAAGGTTCTTCTTTTCATGATCTCGGAGTTTAGCAGTCTCCCTTCGAGAAATCGATGAAGTCAAATCCCGCTAGTCCCGAGCGTCGCGCAGGATGTTATTATTGGTCGCCTTCTTCGCCAAAACCGAGGACTGGATCTTATGCCGACTGCCAGGAGGGACAAGGTCTACCGGGCCGCGCTCATCGGGTGCGGGTCGATGGGCAGCTACTGCATGGACGAGATCGCGGGCCTGAGAGGCCGGTTGATCCTGCCCTTTGGCCACTCCGAGGTCCTGAAGACCCATCCTCGAACCCAACTGGTAGCGGGAGCGGATTCCGATCAGAAGCGACTCCAGGACTTCGGAGAGCGCTGGGAGGTCAGTCAGCTCTATTCCGACCACCGGCAAATGCTCGAAGCCGAGCGCCCCGAGATCGTCAGCATTGCCAGCCCTCCCCCCCTCCACGCTCAACATATCCAGGACTGCGTCGAGGCTGGAGTGCGGGGAATCTTCTGCGAGAAGCCGCTGTGTCCCACGCTTGGCGAAGCTGATTCCATAATCAATGCCTGCGAGGCAGGCGGAGTTGCACTCTCGATCAACCACACTCGCCGTGGCGATCCTTTTGTGATCCGCACCAGGGAACTGATCGAACAGGGTGAGATCGGAGACATACTAACTCTCTCAATGACCTGGGCCGGTCGCCTTTTCCTGAGTGGCACGCATTTCTACGATCTGGCAAACTACTTCGTCGACGACACTCCCACCCGCTGGCTGATCGGCCATGCCGAAGACCCCGCAGCCGAAATGTCGGTGGTTCCCACCCAGCGAGGTGTGGACATTGGGGGTACCGCTTACGCCGTCTACGAGAATGGGATCCGGGTCTTCTTCAACGGTAGAGATGGCCACAGCGTTACGCGTAGCGAAATCTGCGGAACCGAGGGTGCCATAAGCTGGAGCGGCAATGATACACAGTTGTGGAAGCGGAACCGGAACAACCAGTTCCGGGAGCTGCTGCAACACCCTTTTCCCCAGGTGATGAGATATACCGCTCCCATGGTCTATCTGCTGGAGGATCTGATCGAGGCTATGGAAACCGGACGCGATTCCCTGTCAAACGGACGCAGCGCCCGTCACGCCCTGGAGCAGATTCTGGCGACGCATTACTCTTCCGAACATGACAGCTGCAAGGTTCGTTTCCCGATCGAGGATCTCGACATAAGCCCCCCGTTTCAGTGGTTCGGCGAGGGAGGCCAGGCAGTCAACCGCTATCTCGCCGCCGGAGGAGAGAAGTGATTCGATCCCCTGGACTTCAAAGCACCCATCCCCAGGACCAGACGGCGCCATCGACCCGTGAGGTCACCCTTCCCGCAGGGGGTCCATGCCAGAACTGAAGTCGCTGCTCCGGACTTGCGGACTGGCGGCTCTCATGCTCCCCCTCGTCTGCTGTACCCCTCTCACATCGGAGGGAGGTGGAAGCGGGGCAAGTCCATCAGACGCAGGATCCGACGCCGAGACCAAGACGCTCCGTTTCGCCTGGATCGGTGACATCACTCCTCTGTGGCACCCCGCCGCCTACCAGACCTTCAGCCAAGCCGTAGTCTTCTACCTCCTTTTCAACACCTTGGTAAAGCTAGACAGGGATCTGACGACCATCATCCCAGACCTGGCCGAAAAATGGGACATCAGCCCGGATGCAAGGATCTACACATTCCACCTGCGCCGCGATGTCCGCTGGCATGACGGAACTCCCTTTACCGCGGGGGACGTCCGCTTTTCCTTCGAACGCCAGGTGCTGGAGCCCTACCGATACGTCAAATACCTTGAAACGGTTGACGGAGCACAAGACTACAAAGAGGGTAGGGCCAACAGCATTTCGGGGCTCGAGTTGCTGGATAGCCACACGATACGCGTGACTCTGAGCCTTCCCGATGCTCTCTTTCTTCATCGCCTGACCGAGCCCACTTGCGTCATGATCCCCGAACACGTTCTGAAGGACACGCCTCCAGATGCCCCCGAATCGACCAAGTTTGCCTCTTCCTCACCGGTGGGCACCGGCCCCTATAAGTTTGTCCGGTACCTGACCGATCAGATGGCCGAATTCGATGTCAACCCGGACTACTTCAAAGGTAAACCCCAGATCGAGAAGGTGTTCATGAAACGGCTCCGTTCCGAGGTGGCATTCGCCCAACTCGAGAGCGGCGAGCTCGACCTGGCCCTGCGCCTGAAGCTGTTTGGATTCGAGCGGCTCACCGGGCTTGACGGTCTCAACATCATCTCCGGACCTGGGGTCGGGATGACCGCTTTATACTTCATAGGTGAGGACCCTCGCCTTCAGGACAGACGCCTTCGCCAGGCCGTCTACCATGCGATCGATCGGAAGAGTATCGTCGAGCACGTATTCCGAGGGCGCGCCCGGGTGCTGCGGGGATCCGCCCCGGCTCTGGACGGATACGCTGACTTGAATCCCTACGACTACGACCCGGAGAAATCGAGACGCCTGCTGCGGGAGGCGAAGTTCGATCTAGAGCCTCCCCTCCGCATCGTCTACGATCAAACCTATCCCAGTGCTCCCATGATCTTTCCGATCCTCGAGCATCAGCTGCGGCAGGTTGGGCTCAACGTCCGTCTCGACGCCATGGACTCGACTGCCTTCATCTCTCGGATAATGGAACAGCGGCACCTGCTTGAGATGTTCGGATCCAACGGAGGAGCTTATGGAGTAGGTCCCCACGTGTGGGCGACCTACTTCAACTGCCACAGAAAGGAATGGCAATCTGGGTACCTCAACTGCGAAGTCGATGAGCTCTTCGCCAAGGCTAGTCGGATCACCGACCCCAACGAACGCGACGAGGTCTACCACGAAGTGGCTAGGATCCTCAATCGGGATGTACCCATCCTGCCGCTCTGGTCGCGCCACGACTTTCATGCGGCCACCAAGCGACTGGGAGGCGGGTTCAAGGTCTACCGCGACTCCAGACGCACGTTCTCCAATATCGAGACCTGGACGCTTTCTGAGTAGTGGTGCAGTTGTGTAGTGGTGCAGTTGTGAAGTGGTGCGGGAAGAGTGATCAGTAATCAGTAAAAGAGTGATGTGTCTACTGCTGCTCAAACCCAAGGCGGCATCTTGACTAACTACCGTTTTCTGTCCACTATCCTCCGATGTTCACTTCACAACTGCACAACTGCACTACTGCACTACTGCACTACTGCACTACTGCACCACTCCACTACTGCACCACTCCACTACTGCACCACTACTCACTAGCAGCTAGAGAAAACCGCAAGTGACCCAATTCATAATACGTCGTCTATTAATCTCCATCCCCGTCTTGCTGGGCATCACCTTTATTGCTTTCGCGGCGCTCTCGCTGGCACCGGGCGACCCCCTCTTGGCTCGCTTGGATCCTAGCGTACTCGCTCAGCAATCGCCGGAGTGGATCGAGGAAAAGCGACGCGAGCTTGGACTTGACCAGCCCGTTCCCGTCCGATATCTACGCTGGCTGGAGGGGCTGCTGCGAGGAGATTTCGGGTTTTCGATCGTCACCCGCCGGTCGATTTCGGAGGAGCTGGCCGTGCGTTTGCCGGTCACCCTGCAACTGATGGGAACGGCACTGCTGATCGGTCTCCTCCTGGGTATCCCCTTCGGGGTGATCTCTGCCATCAAGCAGTACTCAAAGCTGGACTATGTGTTGACGGGTTTCACCATGACGATGATCTCCACTCCTACGTTCTTTCTGGGCCTACTGGCGATCTATGTCTTTGGAGTCTACCTCCGGGTCCTGCCTACCAGCGGCATGGCCACACTGGGAGGAGTCCCGTCTCTGGCAGATCGCTTGAGCCATCTGGTCCTCCCGGCAGGGATTCTGGGCCTGGCGAACGCCGCCCAGCTCATGCGTTACACACGGGCCAGCATGTTGGAGGTCTTGCGCAGAGAATACGTCGTCACCGCCAGGGCGAAGGGGCTCCCGGACCCGCCCGTGTTCTTGAGGCATGCGCTTCGCAACGCGCTGATTCCGATCATCAGCATCCTCGGACTACTGCTCCCGGAGTTGGTGGTTGGGGCAATTGTGACGGAACAGATCTTTGCCTGGCCCGGGATGGGTTTCATGGCGGTCCGAGCAGCTGCCGATCGCGACCCCTCTCTTTTGATGGGCGTCGTGTTGGTCGTTGGAACCGGAGTCCTGTTGAGCGGGCTCATTGCCGACATTGCCTATGCGGCCGCCGATCCAAGAGTCCGAGTCGGCCGGGAGTGATCCTCCAGAACCAGGGGTGAGCGGACAAGAATGAAAGCTCAGGTAACTGACGAATTCAAATACGAGTCGCTGCTTCGCCAGGTGATGCGCCGCTTCATGCTGCACCACCTGGCAGTAGCAGGGGCCGGCGTCATGCTCCTCATCATCTTCTTGTCCCTGGCCGCCCCGCTGGTAACTGGACACGACCCCCTGGAAGTTCGACTGGATTCACTGCGCCAGGCTCCCAGCCGTGATCATTGGCTGGGCACTGATCTGATCGGGCGGGATGTCTGGAGCCGACTCGTGTTCGGAAGTCGTGTTTCCCTGACCGTAGGTGTCTTCGCGGTTGCCCTCTATACCTTGATCGGATCCTTTCTGGGCGCACTGGCCGGTTACTTCGGAGGTCTGGTGGATCAGATCATCATGCGGCTGACGGACACTTTGCTGAGCATCCCCGCCCTCTTGATGGTGATGATCTTTGTATCCATCATCGGGCCAAGTCTGACTTCTGTGATTGTGGTGATCGGCCTGCTCCAATGGCCACGTACCTGTCGTCTGATACGGGGCCAGATCCTGGCGATTCGAGAAGAAGAGTTTGTCACTGCAGCTCGTGCTATCGGCAGCAACACCGTCCGAATCATTCTTCGGCACATCCTGCCCAACGCCTTCGGTCCTCTGACGGTCCTTTCGACCTTTGGCGTCGCCAACGCGATCCTTTTGGAAGCAACATTGAGCTTCCTGGGACTCGGGGTTCGTCCTCCCACCCCGAGCTGGGGCGGCATGCTCAACGAAGCACAATCACCCGCTGTGCTTTCCAGCCTCCCCTGGCTCTGGATGTCCCCGGGCCTGGCGATCGCGATGACCGTTCTGGCCGTGAACTTCATCGGCGACGGCTTGCGGGATGCGGTGGATGTGCGCTCTGTTATTGAATAGGCTTTCGAAAGATCCGGTACGGAGATGAACAACGGGAGAATGGCGAAAGAGGCCCTGGATCACCAGCAGAACGCCGCCGCCGATGCGGTAGACCATCACCGCGACGACTACCTTCAGCTGCTTGGCGATCTGGTCCGATGCCCTAGCCTGTTGGGATCGGAAAGGCCTGCTCAGGACATTCTGTACGACCATCTGCAAGGCATGGGTGTGGAGGCCGAAAGGTGGGATCTCAGCCTGGAAGACCTGGCGTCACATTCTGCCTTTGCTCCGGTGGACTGGGAATACCAGGGAAGACCGAACGTCCGTGGCATCCTCCAGCCTGCAGGAAGAGAGGGTAGATCGCTGGTCCTCAATGGACACGTCGACGTGGTCAGTCCGGAGCCGGTCGATTGGTGGAGCTACGATCCCTGGGGAGCGACCGTCAGCGATGGGCGGATGTACGGTCGGGGCAGCCTGGACATGAAGGCGGGTCTTGTGGCCGCGCTCCTCGCCATCCAGGCGATCATGGACAGTGGAGCCCAACTTCGCGGCCCCGTCATCTTCGAAAGCGTGATCGAGGAGGAGTGCACCGGCAACGGAATGCTGGCCAGCAGGATCCGCAGCGGGAAAGTCGACGGCGCCGTCATCACCGAGCCCACCGGCCTGCAAGCCTGGACCGCAACTCCGGGTGTCCTCTGGTTCGAGGTCACGGTGCGCGGCAAGCCCGCCTACGTGGGTAAGGCAGGCCAGTACGTCAACGCTATCGAAACGGCGGCCTCCTTGATTGGACGCCTCAAACCGGAAGCTGTCGAAGCTCTGAACTCTGCCTTCGACCATCCCGCCTTCGCAGCCTACAAGAATCCTCTCACCTTGAGCGTAGGGAAGATCCTGGGCGGGGACTGGCCTTCGAACGTCCCTCTGGAGTGCCGTTTTACCTGCCGAATGTCGTTCCCGATCGGCTGGTCCTTCGAGCAGGCCCGGAGCTTCGTCGAGACCCATCTGGAACGCGCTGCGTCGAGCGATCCCTGGCTGGCAGAGCAGCCACCGACCGTTCGCTATCCTGGTTTTAGAGCTTTGGGGTGGGCAATGGACTCCGAAGCGGGAGATGGCAGTCTCATCCAGACCCTTTCCGAGGCGCATCAAACCGTGCGCGGACGGGGACTGAAACAGGGGGTGTTTCCAGGGACCGCTGACGCTCGCTATTTCAGCCCTAGGAAAGGGGAGCAGGCGGTCTACTATGGTCCGGTGGGAGCAAACCTTCATGCGCCAGACGAATACGTCGAGCTCGAGAGCCTCTTGGAGACGGCTCGAGTCCTGGCCCGGATGATTGTCGGGTGGTGCGGATGAGGCAGCAAAGAGGTCGCACGTCGCAGGTCGGAGGTCGCAGATAAAAGCTAGCAGTCCTGGGTGATTGCTGGTTTGGGATTCAATCGATCCAACCGAGAAAGCATTGTGTTGTTAGAAGGGAAAACGGCCTTGGTCACCGGCTCCAGTCGTGGGATCGGGGCAGGTGTCGCCGTCAAACTGGCCGAGTCCGGAGCAGACGTAGCCATCACTGCGCGCCGGCTCGAAAGCCTCGAGAAAACCGCAGACCGTATCAAGTCTTTGGGTCGGCGGAGCCTCCCTATTGAATTGGAGGTGACTGACCTCTCCAACATTCGCGAGGCGGTCGCTTCAGTGGAGCAGGATCTTGGCCCGATCGATATCCTGGTGAACAACGCCGGGATCAATATCCCTCGGCCTGCCACTAAAGTAACCGAAGAACAGTGGGACCAGATTCTTGATGTCAACCTGAAGGGGGCTTTTTTCTGCTCCAAGGAGGTGGCGTCAGGAATGATCGCTCGAAAAAGGGGCAAGATCATAAACGTGTCCTCCGCGGCGGGCCTGATTCCAATGGAAGAGCGCGCGGCCTACTCTTCAAGCAAGGCGGGGCTGCTGATGCTGACCCGGGTGCTGGCCCTGGAGTGGGCCCCGCATCAGATCACGGTGAACGCCGTGGCCCCGACCTTCATCGAAACGGAGCTGGCCCGACAGACACTGGATCGGCCTGGAATGAGGGATCATCTGCTTTCGCGTATTCCACTGAACCGTCTGGCTACCGTCGAGGATCTGGCGGGAGCGGTCATCTACCTGTGTTCCCCGGCGGCTGATTTCATAACCGGGACCGTGATCCCGGTGGACGGAGGACTGACGCTGCGTTGATACTTGTGTTTGTCGAGGTGAGCAGTGAGCAGTGAGCAGTGAAGAAGAGTAGTGAAGAGTAGTGAAGAGTGAAGAGGAGAATTTTCTGAGGGGGCAATGATGACCACTACGAAGAATGGCGTTGGAAAGGAGCGACTGACTGCCTATCGTGCCACTCGCCAGAGGGCCACAGCCTGGCTCCTGGATCAGATCAACGCAGACGGTTCCATCGGTGATGCGACCTCGGGTGGATATTTCTTCTACCGGGCTCCCTGGACCTTTTCACTGGTAGGCGAGAGCGCTGCAGCCAGTGGCATTTGTGGTTGGGTTCGCAAGCATATGCTGACCTCGGAGGGGACCATAGGGGGTCCCTGCCGAACTATCAACGATGCCTGGAACTATCGTGATTCCGCCCTGATCCTGGGAGCCCATATGGCGGGCCAGTACGATCTCTCGTACGGTCTGATGCCGGAGCTGCTGAGACTACAGGATCCGATCTCGGGTGGCTTCCCCAACGATCGATTGGAGGATGGCTCGATGAGTGACGGCATGAGCATCCCCTATACTACCGGGGTCGGTTTTGCCTGCCTCGCAACCGGATATCTCGAGCAAGCTCGTGCCGTCTACCGATTCCTTCAGACCATCTACGACGCTCAACAAGACCTGCCCAGGCGCTTCTTCTACGATTGGTCTCGGGCCCGCCAGGAGCCCACGACTACATTCTCTGAGAAGGATCAATTCTGGCACGTCGTAGAGAACTCGATCGACCGCAATCAGCGCTGGACGATGGGAGGAATCGCGGCTGGTTTTCTGTGCCGGCTCTACCTGGCGGAACCCAGGCCTGAGTATCTTGCCCTGGCCAGACGCTACCAGACATTCTCGATGGCAGCGACCGAACACCAGTTCAAATACGATCCGGTGTGCAAGAGCGGTTGGGGCAGTTCGCTGCTGTATCTGGTCACTGGGGAAACCCAGTATCGGGACTGGACCTACCGAATGGGTGACTGGTTCGTCTCACAGCAGCATTCTGATGGTTACTGGGTACCGCAGGCTTCAGGCGAGGACAGAAGCAACATCATTCATAACGCCCTCGAATTCGTGATGCATGTCGACACGATTATTGCGGGCTTGACCTCTCGTTAAAGGCTTCGGCAGAAACGTCAATGAGAGTAACAGACAGGGAATAGTAGGTTGACAAAAGCCCCTTATTTAGGTATAAGCTACCACTCCGCACTAGACGTAGGGTCCGACCATGACTCAAAGGACAGCAAGTAACCAATCCTTTGGGGTGCCGTAAATTTTATTCGACCCGGACTGGCGTTTTCTGGTTCGACCCATGCGTAGTCCTCGACTCCTACCTATCCTGGCTAGTCTAGTCCTTGGGGCGCTGCTGGCGTACTGGGCGTACTCACAGGAGACTGTGGGGGTAGGCTACACCGTCATCAGGGCGGAAGAGGGGACTCCGCTTCCAATCGCTTCCGCGATATTTCAATTTCGCAACGAAGAAGGGGATCTCGTCTCCGAAGCCGGCATCGAGGCTGTCGAGCCCATTGGCTGGGGCCGGATCTTTGTGGATCAGGGAGACACGCGGACAGGTGTGGCCCTGGCCAACGCATCTCTCGATCCACTGACGCTGGATCTGGTACTGAGGGACGCCGATGGGTTGTTCGTGGCGCAGACCACCGTACCGCTGGGGGCCCAGGAGCAGCTACCCCGTTTCATCGACGAATTCTTCCGCGATCTACCCCCTGATTACCGGTTGGGTAGTCTAACAATCCGGACCCAACCCCCGCAGCGACGCGTTGCCGCTGTTACCCTGCGCGGTAGCCCCAATGAACATGGTGAATCAATCTTTGCCACACTTCCGGTGGTGGATCTGGATCAGCAGGTGGGTGCCGAACCGCCCCTCGGCGACTCCTCTCTTGTCTTTCCACATATCGGGGCCGGAGTAGTCTCGGCGCTGAGGACTCTTTCTACCCAGATTATCCTCATCAACCCCAGCGAGACCGCAACCCTCAAAGGTCGGATCCGACTGACCAGTTCCCAGGGAACCCCTCTTCAGCTGGAATTGGAAGGCACGACGGACTCAGATTTCCCCTATGAGCTGGGGCCGAACCAGGTTTTCAAGGGGACGCTGAGGAGTTCCGGATCTGCCTTGGCCGGCTATGCCCAGGTGACGGTAGAAGAAGGCAATCTTTTGCCTTCAGGAACTGCGATTTTCCAGTTCAGAGACGGGTCTGGCAACGTGATCTCAGAAGCGGGAGTGGGGGCAAGGGCAGCGACTGACAAGGCGCGGCTATTCGTAGACACGGTGGATACCCGGACTGGAGTTGCCCTGGCCAGCGCCGGTAACGATGCCACTACAGTGCGGCTGGAGCTGCGGGACCGCAGTGGATTCCTGCTGGCTTCCTCCCTGAGGGAGGTTCCTGCGGAAGGACACCTGGCCCTGTTTGTGGACGAGGTCTTCGACACGCCTGCCGGCTTTACCGGAGTGCTGGAGATTCACAGTCTGGTACCGGTCGTCCCAATCACACTGAAGTTAAGTCAAAACCGTCGTGGAGATTCGATTCTGACCACGCTTCCGATTGCAGATTTGAGGCGCCCACCTCAGAGTTTGGAGCGTGTCGTTCCGCAACTTGCCTTTGGACCCGGCTTGTCGACCCGATTGATTCTTCTGAGCAGCTGGCTCGAGGGCACCCTGGAGCTGGAGCAGGAGCAACTTACCGGCCAGCTGCTCTTCGCTCACTCCAGCGGTACCTTGATGCAGCTGGCACTTTCGGGTGAGGTCGGAGGCCAATTCAGCTACCAGGTAAGCCGGGCCGGGGGCCGGCAACTGCGCCCCGGAAACAGCGCCACGGTAGAAACAATCGAACTCCTGGAGTGTCATTTTCCCTTCGGTTGTGGACCGCTGATTGGCAATGAGTTGTCGGTCTACCAGGGGCAACAGATGCTGATCCTGGCACAAGTAAAGGACTCTGCGGGAGAGTGGAGAGACGACTTCAACCTCACCTACAAGCTCAGCCCGGACATCGGGAGTGTCGATGTCTGGGGGCAAGTCGACGGAACGGAGTCAGGGTTTGCCGATCTCGAAGTCTCACACCGAGATCTAAAGATTGAAGCTGTACTCAAAGTGGTCTCGGTTACGTCTGGCTCAGCCAGTGAAAATCAGGGGCTGAGTGGGGTCGCGCAGGATGGAGCTGGTCGACTCTACCTGGTGGGAGAGGGCAGGCATACGATTCTGCGTTCCAACAGCCTCGTAGAATCTCCTCGGATCTACGCCGGCAGCGACAACAAACCGGGATTCCAGAACGGTCCTCGCCTCGACTCGGAGTTCGATCAACCGGCATTCTTGAGGTGACCTCTCCACCGCCTGAAGGCGGTGGATTCGACCTGCGACTAAAGTCGCCTAAAGACCTCGCCTCCGATGCAGGCGACTCGCTTGATCGCCTGTCTCACTCGGCTCGGCGCCCACTTCCCTGACTCGCCCAGCAAGCCGTACTCTAGCCTCTTACCTTCCCTACGCACACCGGCTTGCTGTCACAAGCCTCCTGAAGGCTTCGCCTAAAGGCGAGGGGGTTCACCCATCCCCGAGTGGGACCCTAAGCTATGACCACAGCCAGGGACGGCTATACGTTAGCGATGCCGGCAACCACCGTATTCGACTGGTGGAGCCAGGAGCAGGGGGAGGGGTCCAGACATTCGCAGGCCGGGGGCAGCCCGGTCATCGCAACGGACCGGGTGTGCTGGCGGAGTTCAATCAACCGCAAGGCGTCGCTCGAGTCAGAGATTTCCTGTGGGTAGTGGATTCAGGGAACCACGTAATTCGAAAAGTCCACTTGCTCTCCCGGGTAGTGCAGACCGTGGCGGGTCAGGCAGGTAGCCCAGGACTGCAGGATGGGCAGGGGCTGGAGGCCCAATTCAATACGCCCACCGGCATCACGGTCGAGACTCGTTCGGCCAGCGGTCCGGGGGGGACGGGAGAGGGGTTGTCCACGATCAGCGTAATTGTGGCGGATACTGGCAATGGGGTCCTCCGACGGATCGATGAGCAGGGTCAAGTGCAAACGATCGAAGTGGCTGCGTCCACCAATCTGGGGAGGATTCCGGCGGTTTCTTTGACCGGGATCGCTCCTGGATTTCAGTCACCACTGGGAGTGGCTGTGGATCCCTTCGGCAACCAGTACATCAGCGACCAGCAAAGCGAGGAAGTCTGGACCCTGCTCTCGAATGGCACTCTGGTCAGGGCAGCAGTCCCAGGCTCATTCAGTGCGCCGGCCGGCCTGCTGGTGAGCGAGAGTGGAGCGGTTGTGGTCACCGATAACGACGTCACAGTACGCCGCCTCAGGTACGGACAGCCCGAGATTGAATCGATCCAGGGCGACGTCGACCTGGGTGGAGGTGGGGTAACGGTCAGAGGAAAGAATTTCGCGCCCGAAACAGGGGTGACAGTAGCAGGGGTGAAGGCAGATGAACTGACTGTTCTGGATACCCGGACCCTCAGGGTCGAGATACCGAGCGGGCTGCCCAGCGGGAGGGTGGCGCTGACCGTCGCCAACCGTGGCGGCCTGGCCCAAAGCCATCTGCTGATCAAACCCCCTTCGCTGGCGGAACTTGCTCAGGGTGAGATCACCACGGTTACCGGGGGGAAACCCTTCTTGGAAGATGGAACCCTGGCTGCTCGGGCAGCCTTGCGCGGACCCTCTGCGGCTACTCTGGATCCAGATGGCCACTTGTTCTTCTCGGATACAGAACATCAGCAGATTCGCCGCATCGATGCCGTCACAGGGATCGTGACTACAGTGGCAGGCGCTGGCGGTTTGGCCACAGATCTACCCAATCCAGTCGGAGATGGAGGACCCGCAAAGGCGGCCCTCTTGAGCGCACCACGGGGTCTGGCCCTGGACACCTTCGGCAACCTGTATTTCGCTGATGAAGCTAACGATCGGATCCGCAAGGTGGACGCGGTGACGGGACTGATCGAAACAGTAGCCGGTGGCGGAAACAGCGTTCCGACCGAGTTAGACCCGGCGGGATTGGGAGATGGAGGCCCCGCCACGGAGGGCCGCCTCGCAGCCCCCAGTGGGATCTGGCTGGACGGTCAAGACAACCTCCTGATCGCTGACACCGGAAACCATCTGATTCGAAAGGTAAGCCAACAGGGTTTGCTCAGTACAGTTGCGGGAAACGGCGTCCCTGGATTCTCCGGCGATGAGGGGTCCGCCCTGGAGGCCAGCTTGAATGGGCCGACGGCCGTATTCGGAGATCGGGGCCAACTCTATATCGCAGACAGTCTGAACCACCTGATACGTCAAGTGGATTCGGAGGGCACCATCTTCACGGTAGTGGGTCCCGGCGTGAGCGAATTGCTGAATGACGGGTTCTCCTTCACCACGGGAGGGGTTCTGCAATCGCCTCGAGGACTCTGGGTAGACAACGACGGCCGCCTGCTCATCGCCGACACCGACAATCACCGAATCCGCCGATTCGATCCCCGCCTGGGAACGATTTCGACGGTGGCGGGGACGGGAATCGCCGGATTCTCGGAAGACGGAGCGGCGCTGGAGACCCACCTCAACCGTCCTGCTGGCGTCGCCGTTGATGGGGCAGGGAACCTTTGGGTTACGGACACGGGAAACGACCGCGTACGCAGGGTGAGTTCCCAACAGATATCCACTCTGGCGGGTGGGGAGGCGACCGAAGTCGGGGACAGCGATCCGGCCATCGCTGCCGCCTTGGGGTTTTCCACAGCCATTGCCCTGGATTCAGACAACAACGCGTACATCTCCGACTATGCCCACCATCGCATCCGGAGGGTGGACGCCTCGAGTCGCCTCATCAATACGGCGGTAGGAGCAGGGGAAGCAGGTGATTCGGGAGACGGACAAACCGCCGATCAGGCCCTCCTATCCTCACCCGCAGGTTTGGCCCTCGATGCTTTAGGAAATCTATTCTTCACCGACACCGACCATCACAAGGTACGCCGGGTGGATGGCTTGAGCCAGATCATCAGCACGGTAATCCAAGGTGATGAGTTGAGTGTGATCGACCCCAGCTTCCCACGTGGGATCGTCTTCGGTGTTGCTGGGGAGCTATTCCTGGCTGATACTGGAAATCACCGCATCCTGTCAGCCGACCTCCTCCAACAGGATCTGTTCTTGATTGCCGGGACCGGAGAGCGGGGGGTAGGTCCCGACATCGGCGCGGGCCCCAGCGTCGTCTTCGACACACCCTACGCAGTTGAGGTCGACCTGGAGGGCAATCTCTACATCGCTGACAGCTTCAACCACCGAGTCCGTAAGGTGGACACTGCTAACGGCATCGTCTCGACCGTGGCCGGAAACGGGACTCCTGGATTTGGTGGCGACGGTGGTCCAGCCCCCCAGGCACAGCTGCACTTCCCTACGGGGCTTTTTATCGATGAAAACAGGAATCTGCTCATCGCAGACTCTTTCAACCATCGCATTCGAGTGGTGCAATTGGAAGCTGGGATCATTTCGACGATCGTCGGCGGGGATACTCTGGGATTCTCGGGCGACGGTGGGAAGGCATCAGAGGCTCGACTGAATTTTCCGAGCAGCGTTCGACTCGACAGCAACGGAAACCTGCTCATCGCAGACCGTAACAACCACCGCATTCGAGCGATCAAGGGTCCACTCTCGTCAATTGCTGGGGACCCGAGCCCGACCCGGTTCTTGACCAAGACAGCCTCGCCCGATCCCGTGAATGCGGGTGACCGATTGACGTATTCCCTGACGCTCAACAACACGACTGATCGGTCCCTTACTAACCTACGGTTGGTCGACGCGCTTCCGGAGACCGTCACCTTCGTCTCCGCTGCCAGCACCTCGGGCTCCTGCGGGAGGCCCGACGATCAGCAGCAGATTACCTGCAATCTGGGGAACCTGGGAAGGAATCGCCAAACGGTTGTCACAATCGAGGTGAACGTCAAGCATTCCGCCGCCGGTACGATTCTGACCAACTCTGCCATCTGCTCCTCTTTCCAGGGCGAGCCCGACGACTGCCAAGCCACTGTCAATACTCGGGTAAGGCCCGCCGACAGCGCTGATCTTGCGGTGACGAAGCAAGCCCCGAATCAGGTTTACTTCCCCGATCCGATCCCCTACGTGATCAAGGTCACCAACCACGGCCCGGCGGTAGCCAAGGCTGCGACCCTGGTCGACACACTGCCTTCCGGGGACCTGCTCACCGTGGCTTCGGTCGAATCTGACCATGGCAACTGCTCGCTGAACGGCGAGAGGATCGACTGTGAGCTGGGAGTCCTGGCGGAGGACGCTGTGGCTACGGTGTTGATCGAGATGGAGCCCACAGAGTCTGCTCGAAGCCAAGTTGTAGGCAACCGGGTCGAGGTGTCCTCCACCTCAAAGGACTTCGTACTAAGCGACAATACTCACTTCGTCTCGACTCGAATCCTCCCTCCGCGTCAAGGACTATTCCTGGAGAAAAGCGTCTCCACCAAAAAGGCAAGTCCGGGCGACACGCTCGTCTACAGCCTGAAAGTCACGAACTTCGGTCCTGAGGCTGAGACCTCTGTTGAGATCACCGATCCGCTTCCGCCTGGCGTCAGCCTGGTATCCGCGATTCCCGGGAAGGGAAGCTGCCAATCGTCCATCGAGGGAACGCTCAACCAGGTCAGATGCTCAGTAGGAACCTTGGCCAAGGGCGAGAGCGCGGGCGCCACCGTCGAGGTGACGGTCGACCAGACAACCCCGGATACGATTCTTACCAACTCGGCGAGCTGCCGCTCGGATGCGTTAGGAGTGCAGCCGTGCAGGTCTCAGGAAGTGCACACAGCCGTCAGGCCCAGAGGCTGCGCCGACCTGTCGCTAAGCGTAGACAGCCCCAGCGAACTACTCTACGACGCCGAAGATCCCGAAGACATCGTTTACACCCTCAACGTGGCCAACCAGGGACCCTCTCGGGTGACGGACGTCCGGCTGACGGCCGTTCTCCCGGTGGATCCCTTGACTGGGATAAGCGAAGTGAGTTTTCCGTCCGCCGAAGTGATTGAGCGAATCGAAGGCCTCGGCTCATTTTTCTGCTTCCCGGTCCAGGATCTCCAAGGACTCGTGACTCAGTTAGAGTGTCGACTGGGTGGGCTGAATGAAGGAGGCAAAGCCACTGTCGAGATCGTCGTCACACCCAACGCGGCTATCGCTGGGAGGACTGCAGTGAGCAGTTTCGCCCTGACAGGTAACAATGACTGCGATGAGAGTGACAACTCCAGGATGTCGCTGACGCGTCTGCTGACTGACTCCGGAGGGCCAGAAAGCGATCTTTCCATCTTCAAGAGCGGCCGCAGTCGAGTAAGACCGGGAGATCCACTAACCTATTCGCTCAGTGTTATCAACAATGGCCCCACCACCGCCAGCGACGTCGTCGTCACAGACACGCTGCCAGTGGGAATTGAGCTGGTTTCGATCACGTCGACCCAGGGGAGCTGCGACCAGGTAGTCGTCGGCGGGAGCACTCAGATTGCCTGCTCGCTGGGGATCTTGGGAAACGGCCAGCAGGCCGCCAACGAAGCCAGGATCAGCATCAAAACCACCGCCAGCGAGACGATACCGAACGAGACCACAATCACGAATGAGGCCAGCTGCAGCTCTATAGAATCGGATCCGGACGGATGTTTTGACGCCGTCGACACAGATATCACACAAGCGGCGGGTACCGAAGCGGATCTGATCATCACCAAGGACGTGTTTGACGACGAGATCGCCGTCGGCGACACACTGATCTATTCGTTGGAATTGCTCAACTTCGGCCCAGACGAAGCCGCCGGCGTGGTCGTCACCGATGCCCTTCCGGATGGAGTCGTTTTCGACGCCGATCTCTCCAGTCCCGAGTGTGTCGAAGTCGAGAGTCAAACCATCGAGTGTTCACTGCCCGTGCTGGGCAACGGCGATTCGTCTGAACCCATCGATGCCTTCTTCGAGATCGCAGTGCTGGTCCTGGAGGAGGCCTTCGGCGCCACCCTGACAAACACCGCTAGTTGTTCTTCGGACCTGAACGACCCTGACGGCTGCGAGGACAGCATCGAGATAGAAGTCAGCAACGCTCAGGCCAACCTGTCCATGACCAAGACGGCTTCGGACGCTACTGTCTCCGTGGGCGATCAACTCACCTATACATTGCATGTGAATAACTCCGGGCCAACGGAAGCGACCAACGTGATTGCGGTCGATACGCTCCCGGATGAGCTCAGTTTCGACTCGAGCCTCTCCAGCCCCGAATGCGATGAGGTCGACGATCAAGTTATTGAGTGTGAGGTGGCGGTTTTGGGCAACAGCGATTCTTCGGGGCCTTCCAGCGTCGATTTTTCGATCGTTGTCGAAGTGCTGGAGGATGCCCGAGGTACCACAGTGGAAAACAGCGCCTCTTGCAGCTCGGATGTGGTCGACCTTGATGGCTGTGAACACAGAGTAACCGTCGAAGTATCGGCTGGAGTGGCCGACCTCTCCATCAGCAAGAGCGCCTCGGACGATACTGTTTCCGTGGGCTCGGAATTGTTCTACACCCTGGATCTAAGCAACTCAGGACCTAGAGAAGCTACCAACGTCGTCGTTACCGATGAGCTCCCGAGCGGGGTTGCTTTCCTACCCGATAGCTCCAGCGAAGACTGCAGCGAAGTCAGCATTGGCGTTGTAGAGTGCTTACTGGACTTTCTGGACGCCGAGGACGAGACCAGCTTCGATATCGCCGTAGAGGTGCTGCAGGAAGCCGACGAGACCACTCTGATAAACACCGCATCATGTCGATCAGATGAGGATGATCCTGACAGTTGTGCCGACGCCACCGAAGTCAGGGTTGCTGCAGAGGCGGATCTGATCATCTTCAAGGACGCCTCGGATGACCCGGTATCAGTCGGCAGTGAGCTTATCTACTTCCTCGAAGTGCTCAACTTCGGTCCGGGGATCGCCACTGGAGTTACGGTTACGGACAATCTTCCCGATGGCGTCAGCTTTAACTCCGACCTCTCCAGTCCCGAATGTAGCGAGGTGGAAAGTGGCACTGTGGAGTGCGTGGTCGACGTGTTGGGCAACGGAGACACGGAGGATCTGAGTGACGCCTTTTTCGATATCGTGGTGGACGTGCTGCCAGATGCAGCTGGGACTACGCTGGACAACACCGCCAGTTGCCACTCCGATCTACCTGATTCTGACGGCTGCGAAGACAGCATCGAGGTAGAAGTCGAGATGAACACAGCAGACTTGCACCTCACCAAGAGGGCCTCGGTTGGTACCGCCTTCGTAGGCGGGACGTTGACCTACACTCTAGGGGTATCCAATTTCGGACCAGGGAGCGCGGCGGATATTGTGGTGACCGACATCCTCCCGGATGGCCTGAGCTTCGACTCGGAGAAATCGAGTTCGGATTGCAGCGAGATCGACGATCAGATTATCGAGTGCACGGTGGATTCGCTGGATAGCCAGAAGTCGGCGTCACTGCAGATCGTCGTCGACGTGCTGGCAGAAGTGGAGGGCTCAAACGTCACGAACCTGGCGAGCTGCACTTTCGGCGGTGAAGATCCCAACGGCTGCCAGGCCGCCGAGACCATCCAGGTGGCTTCGGGCGCATTGAACCACTCTCCTGAAGTCAACGCGGGTCCCGATCGCACCTTGGAGTTCTCCGAGACGGCAAGGCTGCAAGGGGCTGTTTCCGATCCGGATGGAGATGATACGGCGGTGTTTTGGACTCTGCTGTCCTCGACCACCGGCGACCCTGGACTCGCGCTCAACGGTTCTACCTCGCTCAGTCCGACCGTTACCGCCGGGAACACTGCCACCTTCGTGAACCTCTTGCTCTGTGCCAGCGACGCTATCTCCTCGCCGGTTTGTGACCTCATGACGGTTACGGTGATCCCTCTCGGCGCCGGTGGCAACGACCCCCCTGAGATCCTTTGTAATCAACTAGGCAATCAGCCGGCAGTCGCAGGTGCGGGGCCGGATATCAGCGTCGTCTCTGGGGAGTCTGTGTTCATCACGGGATCCGGCTTTGATCCGGACAATACTCCGCCAGAAAACGGTCTAGCAATCCTCCAGGGGAGTAGCGGGCCTCGTCCCATCGTGAGAGTGGTCGCCCCCGGTGGTGTAACGGACGTCGTTTCCGTGGGAGGCCGATGGGGTCTTCCCGACGGCGAGCCCGGCAGTTCAACCACTCCAATCGTTGTCCAAGACGTCAATGCCGTCTCCTTCCAGATCGGCGATCGGGCCAATCCCGACTGGGCTATCGGATCGGTTAACGTCAATTCAGCTAATCCACAAACCGCATTTCCACGCGAACACAACCAACTTGACGTCTTCTGCGTAGGCTGTAACGGGCCAAGACCCTCTATGACCATACTGAATTGGACCCGTCTCACCCAGGACAGGCCCCGAGCGATGGTTGCCCGGGTAAGCCTGGGCGTTGACGCCACCGATCCAGGCACCTTTTTCGATGACTCCAACTCCATCCTGATCGAGATCTGGTTCGTCCGTTCTTCTACCGCTCAGAATCGGGCCCCATCGATCGACGCCGGTGCAGACCAGACGGTGGGTTTTGGGCAGCAGGTAGTACTCCAGGGGTCGGTGGTTGATCCAGATGGCGATCCCACGACGATCGTCTGGACACAGGTCTCCGGTGTGACGGTTGTCCTTGAAGGTGGCGATACTGAGATGCCCCGATTCACCGCTCCTGATGAACCCGCGGTCCTGAGGTTCCAGCTTTGCGCTACCGACTTCATCAACATTCCTCGCTGCACCGCGACCACGGTAACCGTCAGCGAGACCGGCCTTACCTTCCTCTGGGAAGCCCTTGACACGCAAGGCTTGCCGATCGCTCTTGATGTCGAAAGGGCAACAGTTTCCTTTACCCCACCAGAGGTATCGGAGGAGACCACAATCGTCCTCGGCCTCAGTGCGTTTGACGCAAGGAATTGTGGCACCCGGGACCGCGTGAACGTCACGATCAGACCCTCTGCCGGGAACTGAATACGACCTGAGTTGAGCGATTAACCCGGATTTCTCACGCCCAGTCGTAGCGAGGCGCCGCAAGGGCCGTCCGGACAAGGCTTGCAACCGAGACCACTCGTGGCGAGCCCCCGCAGTCGTACTCGTGCAGTACGTCGAGGAGGCCGAGGGAGTGTAACACAGCCAGGACGGATGTTTGCGGCGATGCAGTAGACCAGCGATGAGAAATGCGGGTTAAGGTTGGTCAGTCGGTTCGAGCTTCATTCCATTCGGCGCGACTCAGTGCGCCGGCGGCTCTCATCTCGTCCTCACTGAAAAACGCCTGCATCATCAGGAACTTGAGCGCCTGCTGGCCAGTGCGATAGGAGTGCTCTGTGTTCGCCGGTATGAATACGAAGGAGCCCGGGCGTACTGGGAACTCCTCTCCTTCAACAATGAAGGTCCCCTCGCCCTCCAGAACATAGAAATACTGCTCCCTATTGTCGTGCTGGTGGGAAAGAGTAGCACCTCCCGCTGCGTAGGACTGGAGATGAGCGTTGAAGATCTTGGATTCGTCCTTGGACCCCAGGATAGAGATCGCGGAACCTCCCTCATGATGATCGGATTCGCCTGCCCTCTTCATCTTGAGTTCGTCAGTTTGCACTACGTATGTCATCGTGCTCCTTTCACCTCGATTTGTTGGAATAGCCGAGCAGTATCCCTACGAAAAAATCAATCAGTGGGCTGGCTGGGTTGCGGGTCCGCGCGAACAGGAGTCAAGAGGCTTTCCTTCGAAATTCGCCGGTTCGATATTCTGCGGTTTGTCATTTCTGCCGGACAAGGAAGAAAGGCTAAATCACGAACCGCACCGAACAGGCGAACTCCGAAGTGTCTCGTTACCCAACCCCGGCGTCTTATTAGCAGGCTTTCCAACGTTGACGGCAACTGTCCGGAAAGAGAGACCTGCGACCTGCGACGTTCAGACTTCCGATATCTACCGCGGACGCTCGCCGGAGAGCTTCCGGTAGTACTCTTCTACTTGATCCCGAAAGGACGGCGGCACTTCGTCTTCGTCGAAACTCGACCGTAGCCTTCCAGACTGATCCTCCAGGGCTTGATTGATCTCCAGTTCCAGCTGGTGAAAGCCGCCAATGATCTGGGCCTTCAGCTTGTCAACCTCTTCAGGGTCAGAGAACAGTCGCTCCAGATCGAGTTTCTTCATCCGCCTCACCAGACTCTCCACGTCTCGTCTCAGGGAGGGTTCCCGATTCAGAAGACCTCGAAGGGAATTGGCTTCTCTCATCCGCTCCTGCCACTCCCGCTGAACCTGGCCCGGGTTCACACCTGTAGTGTTGGGAAGTCCTCCCGCCTGGCGCATCGAAGAAGAGGGTGTCCCGTCCTTTCCGGACTCGCCCATGCTCTTGCCTTCGCCACCCTTCTGGCCCTCTCCCTTGGTGCCTTGGAAGCCCTTACCCGCCTGGGAAGCCTGCTGCGACTCTTGTTCCGACCCTTGCTCCGACCGTTGTTCCGAGCCTTGTTCCGACTTCTTTCCTGACTCCTGTTCTGACTCCTGTTCCGAGTCGCTCTGAGAGGCACGCTGGTGTAGGGAAGACAGGCCCTCGACCAGCTCGCCGATCTGGCTCAGCGCCTCTCGAAGCCCTTCCTTGGCTTGAGGCTGGCCCTCGGATCCCAGGGCTTTCTCCGCCTCGCCCACCTTCTCGGAGAGCTTGGCCACTTCCTCGGCAACCCCCTTTTCCCGATCCTTCGCCATATCCACCCAGCCGCGGGACAGCAGCCGCGAACCCTCTTGCATCTTCTCTGGAATCCGGTTGTCGCGAACCGAGTTCCCTGCCTGCTTGAGCTTGCGCGAAGCCGCCGGCTCCTTCGATTCCAACTGCCGTGCCGACTGGTGCAGCTCACTCTCCAGGCTGAAGAGATCCTCTTGCAGCTCAGACTTTTCCCGAAGCAGCCGGCGAAGCTCGCGGATGGTCTCCTGGTCGACCTTCCTGGATGTGAAACGCTGTTTCAGGTCGTCGAGCTTGTCGAGGACGGCCTCCTGTTCCCGCACCAACCGCTGGGCGTCCTCCTTCAACTTCTGAACGCTTTCCGAACGCTGATTCTGTCGCTGCCGCCCCAAAGCTTCTTTTGCTTTCTGAAGTCTTTCGAGCGCCCGCTGGGCAAGCATCTGTGACCGCTCCGATGACTGCTTCCCGGACTGAGCCTGCCGCATCTGTTTGGCTGCCTCTCGGAGCCGGCGACTGATCTCCGCAAGCTGTTGTTCTTTCTGCTGCCGAGACAATCGCTCCAACTGCCGCGCCAGCTGATCCGCCTCTTGCATCAGCTGCTGCTGGGACATGTTGTCCATCGCCGAGCTCTGTTTACTCTGTCGGCGCTTGCGCTCCGCCAGTTGTTCTTGTCTGCGAGCCAATTCCTTCAGCTTCTCGAGTGCCTCATCCAGTTTTTCCTCACGCTTGAACTGCTGATTCTGCTGCATCGTCTCGTACTGATTCTTGGTACGATCCAGCTCGAGATCGACCAGATCTGCTAGTTCCTGGGCTGAGGGAGCAGATCCTGTCTGGTTCTGAGAGAAGGAAACCTGGATTTCCTTGAACAAAGCCTCTGCCCGGAGAAGCTGCCGGAAGGCTTTCTGCTCCTCTGGCAGCGCCTTCTTTGGAGCAGACTTGCTCAGATGATCGTGGGCCGGCTCCATGTGTTGGACGGCTTGCTTCAAGTGATCGGCCATTTTCTGAAAGCGAGGGTCGGCCGCGGCCGTTCCCCTGAGCTCGAGTCGATCGATCAGGGCCTGGGTCTGTCCTTGGAGCCTTTGCTGTACCAGTGCGACAGTCTGGATGTCCTCTTTGAAGCCCGTACGCACAGGACGATTCTGTTCCCGACGCAGCTTGAAAGTGGCCACAATAATCTCTTTCTGCCGCTTGGAAAGCTTGAGATCCTCGTTGCCACTGGCTGGAATGGACATGCCTTGATTCTGCGATTGATAGTACTCCCGATCGTAGGGCTCCACCTCGAGGAAGTAGATATCGGTGACGGAAGACGAGATGGCGTCTTCGGCCTGGGCGTAGTAGGACACGAAGTCCCCTGGGAGCAGGCCGAATTCCTCCAGATAAAAGGTGTGAGATGTGACGAAGGAGCGTGAACCAGCAGGCTTCTTCAACGCGACTTCCTGCTCTGAATCCCCGTTGACCGAGAAGTAGATGCGGGCCTTCCTGATGCCATAGTCATCCTGCACCTTTACCTCGGTGAAGACCTCCTGGATGTTGCTTACTCTCTGATCCCGGCCTGGCTGCTTGAAGGAAACCAAAGGGGGTTGATCTTCGAGAGCCCGGATCAGAAATTCGTCCGATGCGGGATACCAGACCTTCTCCTGATTCTGGAGATGAATTCGATAGTAGTCGTCACGAGCCACTTTGAGGTCGGCTTTGAGCTGCTGAGGACCGACCTTTTGAAGGGAAATATCGCCACCCTCTTCCAGTCGAATCAGACCTCCTTCAACCGGCTGATCGGTCCGGATGCTCAGTTCCGCCCGGGTCCCGATGACGGCCTCGATATCACCTTCATCCTCCAGGGTCGCTGTTTTCAAGCCCGTGTACCGGGGAAAGACCAGATTGACTCGCAGCTCTTCAATATTCGGTAGTTCCGAGACCGAGATCCGGAAGGTATCCGATCGGATGCCGTCGGATTCGACGTAATAGTCCATCGGCTCCCTGACGTCGAAGAAGAGAAAAACAAGATCGCCACTGTCGAAATCCGGTCGCATCAGGGTCTCTTGCCAGGCGGGATCATTTTCGTACTGGGCCCGCAATCTGACATTGTCGGAGGAGAATCCGGTCAGGGAGGCTCTGATCTCGACGTCTGCGTGTTTCGCCACGGTCGTATTGCCCGGGGAAACCGAGATCGCGTAGAGCGGGCTCTCAGCCTGTTTATCCCAGCTGCCGAGCAGCCTACTGAGACTGTAGCGGAAGGCCTCGGGACCGCCGAAGAACAAGTAGGCGAAAAGGAAGACCGAAACGACAACGGCCAGTATCGAGAGAAGACTGCTGCGGACTCGATAGAAGGTTGGGAGTGTGATTCTGCGCAGCTTCTCCCAGACGTCTCGCTCCAGCAGCACTCGCAGCTGGGGGTCCCCCACTGTCTTGGCTTTACTCAGACCCACGGCCGTCGACAGGCCTTCTTGCAGCTGGGGATGCCTTTCTTCCAGAAAGCGTGCGACCTGCCGAATCGAGGACCGGCGAAAAGCCGGAACAAGCGCCTTCAACAAAAGGAGCAGCAGGAGAGCCCCTCCGACTATCCTGGTCCAGACTAGTACCTCCTCGGAGAAGTTGTAGCGAGCCAGGACGTAACTCGAGAGGATCGAGCCTAAAACCAGGAACAAAAACACGATGGCGAGTCCCTTGAGAAGGCGTTCCTGTCGCAGTCTTCTCCGAACTGACTCAATCCGTTTCCCTGTCGCTCCCAACATCAAATTCCACCTCGCATAAGCGGAGCTCCTACTCGACTACCCTTCGCCGATGGTTCGCCACCAGGGACTCGATCCCCAGCACCAGAGCGGCGGCCAGGAGTAATAGCCACCACACGGGTTGACGGTGCTCGTCCTGGCTAACCGGCGTCGCTTGGGGAGAGGAGCTCCTGGTGGGCCCTTCCGCTCGGAAACTGGCCAGGAGTTTCTCGACCGGCACCCGCTCCAGATCCGATTCCCTCGGATCGCTGTTGACTGCTACCCAATCGGTCTTCTTGTTCTTTCTTATTTCATAGTGTCCTGGAAACTTCAACTCGACGAAATCCGGAGTTTCCTGGTCCAATCCAACGACTCGCTGGCCATTGGGATCCACGATATTCCAGCTGCTCGTGGTCCCGGCTTCCGACTTCGCCGTTTCCTGCTCTGAGCCAAGAATCTCACCGACAGTCATTGCCGCAGCCGACGCCGACCAGCCACCGGCGTAGCCGGCCAATCGGTGCCAGAAAGGCACATAGGCATTGCGTAGGGGAAAGTCCGTCCAGACGCGGTCGACAGACGAGGCGAAGACAAGGACTTTTCCCCTCCCCAGGCTGCGTTCCACCAGGGCGGGACTGGAATCGTCGAATCTAGCCAGAACGCTAGAACCCTGCCGAGGTCGAAGCTTCCAATAGCTGTAGAACTGAACACCCACCAGGCCGGCCCGGTGCGACTCCCGAAACACCGAGAAAACCGGATGTTGCCAGTCAACTTCCGTGATGGAAGTGAAGTTCCGGTCGCGGCTCCGAACGAACCGGCGCTGATCCAACTCGACCGGAAAGAGCTCCGCTGAAAGCCGATTGTAAGCCGGGGCGCGGACGCTGTTACCCAAGGAGACCAGCAACCCGCCTCCGTTCGAGACATAGGACTCGAGCGCGTCCGGCCGTGGCGGTCGATCAAGGTCGTCCAGAATCAGGACAGGCCTATCTTCCGGAATCAGTCTAGCCGGTCCCGGAGGCCCCACCACCTCCACTCGAAACGGCAGATTCTGCCCAGACGAAAGAGCGCTCTTCAGATAGACCATCGAAGACGGGCGACTCGACACCACCGTGATGGGTCGGGACTCGCGCCTCTCGACAACGAAGAAGAAGACATTGTCAGAGGGGAGGGCGTCCTCGACCTGGGCCACGATCCTTCCCTTGCGAGGCCCTGCCTCCAATGCGAAGGGTCGGAAAGTGACTTGTCCCGTGCCGTCCTGGTTCAGCTCAAAGCCCTTTCTATCGATCAGCTTGCCTTCCAGAAACAACTGCAGTTCTCCCTGCAGAGGCTCAGGAGGCGTGGACCTCAGGACAGTAACAATTGGGTAGGGATGTCGCTCGCCAAAACTGAATCTCTCCAATCGTACCTCCTCGACGAATAGGTTGGCCGATTCCTCACCAACACTCTCAATCGTCAGAAGCACGTCATCCGGCAGCTTCCACTTCTGGCTCTCCGGAAGCCCGCTGAGTTGGAGATCCGAAATCAGAACGATCTCCTTCCTGCTATTTGCCTGCTGCTCTTTGAACTGTTCAGAGGCAACCCGGAGCGCTTCACCATAGGAGGTCCGCTCAAACGAGGTTCCAGAGCGGCTCTGCAGCACGCTGAGTAGTCGCTCCGATTGGGCTTCCCAGGAGGAGAGAACTTCAACCGTCTCAGCGAACTGTACGATCAGTCCCTCATCCGCTCCGCTCAGGGAGCGGATCCTCTGCTCGGCGACTTCAGATGCCTTCTGCCAGACGGGCTCTCGCGACATGCTCATCGAGGAATCGATGAGCACGACGACGGAGCTCGGAGTTCCTATTGCGAGGCTTCCAAACCAGCTCCCGAGCACCATTGGACGTGAGAATGCCGCGACGATCAGCAGCAGCCCCAAACAGCGAAGGAACAGCAGTAATAGATGGGTGAGCTTCTTTCTTCTGAGTTCTTTGGTGGGAATCTGGCGCAGGAACATGAGCGAGGGGAAGGGTACCCGTTCCCGACGGTGTCTCCGAACTAGGTGAAGCAGTATGGGAGCCGCCAGCGCGGTGGCTCCTAGCCAGAAGAATGGACTCAAGAATTCCATCGAGTCGCCTCAAGTTTTCAGATCAGTCCCGCCCGGGAGCGCTGGCCCCTTTCAGAAGGAACCTTCTTCTCACTCCAGGGGTCCATCACCTACGCCGAAGGCGTTACTGCGCGTAGCCCAGGGTTGGAGTTGCGGAGCGAAGCGAGCTACCCTGGGTTTAAGATGTCCCTGCCTTTTCTACACTGAAAGTGTTATTGCCAAAGCGTTTCCGGTCGGCAATAACCCCTTCGGGGTAGCCGACTTTCTTGTTCGACCTTGACCCAGGGTAGCTCGCTTCGCTCCGCATCGCCAACCCTGGGCTACGCGCATTAACGCCCTTGGCGTAAGGACGTGCTCCAAAAGATTGTAACTGCATTCCAAGTTCACTTGAGTTTCAGCTTGGTCCCCCCCCGAGCGCTTCACCCGTGCACAGCCCTGTTTGTTCTTCCATCAATAGAGGCCTTCCTCAGCGACGTGCGACGTTCAGACCTGCGACGAATTCTTCATGTTCTACTGTCAGTACTTGCGCTGTCGGGTTGACAGATAACTGTATAGAGCCCGGTCCAGAGGTTCGTCAGTGCTCAGGAGCGAGTAGTCAATGTGAGCATCACGGCACTCCCGCTGGAGACCGGCGATGTGTTGCTGTAAGAGCTCGAGGTAGCCTTCCCGGGAATGATCTGGAACGTAGGAAAGGTAATCGCTCGTTTCCATGTCCTGTAGTGTGCAGCTGTCAGGCAGAGGCATCTTCAATTCTACCGGATCTAGCAGATGAAAAAGGATGACGTCATTGCCTCGATGATGGAAGAAACGAAGCGTTTTCGATAGCTCCTCCACGTCGTGATAGAAGTCGCTGATGAGCACAACGATGCTCCGCTTTCGGATCAGACGTGCCAACTCTTCCAGGGCATCGCCGATATTGTTTCGAGACCCGAGCTCGAGGTGCTCGAGACGGTGAAGGATGGTGAGGAAGTGTCGGTACTGAGCCCGCGGCGGAATGCGGTTGAAGACGCCGGAGTCGAAGGCGGCCAGTCCGGCGGCATCACTCTGCCGGACTGCAAGGTAGGACAGCGAGGCAGCCAGGTAGCGCGCGTAATCGATCTTGGAAACAGCACCACTGGCGTAGCCCATGCTGGCACTGTTGTCCAGGAAAATATGCATCTGGCAGTTGGTGTCCCCTTCGTACTTTTTCACATAGAAGCGATCTGTCCGGCCAAAGACCTTCCAGTCCACGCTTCGGATGTCGTCCCCGGGAGCGTACTGCCGGTATTCTGAAAAGTTGAGGCTGAAGCCGTGATACGGAGATCGATGCAGGCCCGTGACGAAGCCTTCCACCACGGTCTTGGCGATGAGCTGAAGCCCTCTGATGCGTGAGAGAACCAAGGGATCGATGAACCTCAGGGAGGGGGACTCCCTCACAGTCCCGATCCCGCCGGTACGACAGCTTCCAACAGACGATCCACGATATCGTCTGGACTCACGTTCTCAGATTCCGCATGAAAATTGGTCAGAATCCGGTGACGGAAGACGGACCTGGCCAAGGCGCGGATGTCGTCGTGGGAAACGTTGTAACGCCCTTTCATCAAGGCACGAGCCCTTCCGCCCAACACCATGAATTGAGAGGCTCGAAGGCTGGCTCCATAGCTGACCCACTTCTGGACAAAGTCGGGGGCCAACCCGTCTTCTGGCCGGGTGCTGCGGGTCAACTGGACCGCATACCGAACCACGTCTTGATCCGCTGGAATCTTGCGCACAAGCTGCTGGTAGCGCAAAATATCCTCCCCAGAGACCACCTTCTCAACGTCCTCTCCGAGTTCGGCCGTCGTTCTCTCAACCACAGCTACTTCGTCGTCTTCGTTCAGGTAGTCGATGACGATATTGAACATGAAACGGTCCAACTGGGCTTCAGGTAGAGGATAGGTGCCCTCCAGCTCGATGGGATTCTGGGTAGCGAGGACGAAGAAGGGAGCCTCCAGATCATAGGTGGTCCCGCGAACGGTAACCTGCCTCTCTTGCATGGCTTCGAGCAGGGCTGCCTGTGTTTTCGGAGGAGTCCGGTTGATCTCGTCGGCCAGAACGATATTGGCAAAAACAGGGCCCCGCATGAACTCGAGATCTCTCTTGCCGGTGGATCGATCCTCTTCGATGATTTCGGTTCCGGTGATGTCGGAGGGCATCAGGTCGGGAGTAAACTGAATTCGCTTGAAGGACAGGCCCAGCGTGCCCGCGATGCTGCTTACCAGAAGGGTCTTGGCGAGGCCGGGAAGGCCCGTTATCAGGGAATGGCCTCCCACATACAGGGAGATCAGAACCTGTTCGATTACTTCGTCCTGTCCGACGATCACCTTACGCAGTTCAGTCGTAATGCGTCTCTGGGAATCCAGCAGGGCCTTGATAAGCTCCTCGGCAGGCGCCTCTTCTGTCTTGGCGAGTTCTTCCATTAGGGCAACTCCGTGTTCAGTGAGCAGTTAGCAGTCGTGCAGTAGTGCAGTAGTGCAGTGGTGCAGTGGTGCAGTGGGGATCTCGTCCGAACTGAAGTTGAGATCATGCTCGCGGCTGCTCTCTCCTCGGCACTTCATTTCCTGTTACTCACTCCACTACTCCACTACTCCACTACTGCTCACTACTGCTCACTACTGCTCACTACTGCTCACTACTGCTCACTATCAATTTAATGAGTGAGCGCATAGATGACATAGTTGATCCCGAACCTGTAGGCTTCGTTGGAAAAGTTGATGGGCACCAGAGAGTCGTCCGACCACTCCCAGTAGTCCCCGATATCGTTGTTTAAGTTGGCTACGGACAGCAGTCGGCCCTCCTCGTCGGAAAGACCGTAGAAAGCTGGTTTTCCGGGTACCTCGTAAGGAGGGATCATGTCCAGGGTCTCAATATCGTAGAAACAGTGAAAAACCGGATGTTCCAGAGGTAGCTCCTGGAAACTTCGCTCCGGTAGGACCTTCTTCATGCACTCTGTGAAGTTACTCCACTCCTTAGCTCCCCTGAAATCGTCGAAGATGACAAAGCCACCGCGCAAAAGGTACTCCCTCAAGTTGCTTGCCTCCGCGTCGGTCACATTCCAATAGCCGGGCTCACTGACGTATAAAACCGGGTAATTCATGATTTCAGGGTCATCAAACTCCAGTATCAAATACGATTCAGCTGTGGTCTCGGCGGTGGTCAACTCCATCAAAATCCTCAGGAAATTCCGCTCGGCTCGCGGATAATCGTGCATCCAGGGGGGCACCCAGCGACCGCCTCCCCAGCCACCGAGATAGCCGTTGTACCGGATCCGGACGAATTGAAAAAGGCTGGGATCCTTTGGATCTCGAGGGACAGGAACGTCGAGGCTGAGGACAGGCCGCAGAATCCAGACGAGAGCAACAGCGCCCAAAAAGGCCGTCGTAAAGACCCTCATTGGCGTACCAACTCCAACAGCAACTTCTGGGCCTTCTGATAGCTGGGAGCAATCTCGAGGGAGAGCAGTGCCTGACGTCTGGCTGCCTCCAGATCCCCCGCCTGTAATAGGGCCTGGCCCAGCTGGAAGTGAGCCTTTGAGGAGTCAATGGGTTGCAGGGCGAGAAGCACCCGGAACTCGCGCACTGCAACGTCGGCACGATCTATCTTCAGGTAGAGATCACCCAACATCTGATGGAGTTCTCGACTGAGGGGATCCACGTACGGCACCTCCTCCAAGCACTCTATTGCCTCGTCTACCGCATTCCTTTGCAGGAGGACCTCGGCGAACTTGAGTGCATTCTGCGGGAACTTGGGTGCGACACTCCACCAACGACGCAGCGTATGTTCCACCTTCTGCGAATCCTCTCCAGCCTCATAGATCTGAAGCAGCAGGTCGTAAGCACTCCCCTTTTCCGCGTATGCGGGAAACAATTCAACCGCCTTTTCCAGGAACGGGATGGCGGACTGACTGTCTCCCGACTCGTGGAGCTTCTCTCCCAGGGTCAAGTTCAGGAAATAATTCTCCGGATCCTCCTCGACAGCGGTCCTCATGTCCCCGAGGCCATCGCCCTCGGAGCCTTCTTCCTTCTTATGGGTCGGAGCTTCGGGCCGTTTCAAGCTATGGACGAGGGGTGTCAAGGTCTGTTCCACTTCGTCCAGGAAAAGCTTTTCTATCTCGGCCATGGGTTTGCCTAGCACCCTCTGAAAGACAACTTCAATTGTTTCTCCCTCACCGAACGCTACCACCAGCTCGCGAAGCTTGTCCACACCGAAGCGGGAACCCAGAAACTCACAGACCCAGCCTGCCTGAAGATAACTTATCTCGAGCTGTCGCCGGTTCTTGGGTCGCTCAAAGCCAGAGTTTAGCTCACCCAGGGACAGCAGTTCGCCATCCTTGAAGGCACGAACAAAGCTTGGAGTTACATCCTCGCCCCATCCCGCTCCTGCCAACTTCTCTTCCATCATCGAAATGCCTTCGGTAAACCAGCGGGGAACCCGATTGGCGCTCAAGGAAAGAATCACGACATGGGCCATTTCATGCCACAACGTCGAACCCCAGTGGAAGCTTCCCTTCTTTCTGGCCGAAGGCGAATCCATCGCCAGGATCCGCCCAAACGTTGCTCCCAGGGCACCCAGGCCCGGCAGGCCCAGGGTTCGCACGGCGAAGTCCTCGTGGTCGGGATACATCTCAAAGAGGTACCTTCCGGAGATTTCATGTCGGTACTTTCGTTCCAGCGTGGTCAGGCTCCGCTCCAGCAGTTCCTCTATATAGGGACGCAATGCCGCTGCCTCTTTCTGATGCAGGCGAACCGAGAAATGCTCCGTCTGAAAGCTGTGAAAGCGGTCAAAGCTGTCCAACAGACGCAGCGTATTCACGGTCGAGATGTTATAGGGATCGTCGGCATAAGCCCGCTCCAAGACCTGCTTTCCCTCCTCTTCCCTTCCCAGCCGAAGGAGGTTGATTCCGAGCGATCCCAGAGCCGCCCATTGCCGCGGATTGCGCCGGATCGACTCGCGGTAGAAGCCGATTGCATCCTCCAGCCGCCGCTTCATGACGGAAAGGTCGCCCAGTATCTCGTGCAGGTCACCACTGTGGGGGTTGATGCTCGAAATACGTTCAGAAACCTTCTCGAAGGGTTCTACTTCGCCCCGGAAATGGTGCTCAACCGCTTTCAACTCGAGCAGGGGGAGATAGTGCGCATTTCTCTCGAGACCCTGGTCAATCCACTTGGCCACCTCGCTCCAGTTTTCCTCCACAATCGCCATGGACCCCTGCAGGGCATGGACCTCCAGATTGTCCGGATTGAGCTTCAGGGCCGATTCCAGCAGATCGGCAACGCCACCTTTGAACTGAGCCTGGAGGGCTTCGGCCAGTCCGACATAGGCTGATTCCTTTTTCCAACGAGACCACTCGGGATTCTCTGCCTCCAACCGCAGTGCATCCTGAAAAATGCTTTCAGCCTCGGCTCCGTTATACTTTGCAAGATAGAGGTTTCCCCAGTCGACATAAACCGAGATCGTCACCGGATCCTTTTTGCCTGCTTCAATGAAGAGTCCGTTCGCCCGCTTCCAGGACCCCAGCTGCCAGGCGGCGAATGCTGCCGCTCCGATTTCGCCCGAGAGACGGAGTTGTCCCGAGCCATGGAGGCTCAGGAGGCGTTCTGCATAGGCCTCGGCCCGATCCACTGCTCCCCTTCGTTGGGCCAGTTCCAGCCGGAGCCTCAGCGCGTGAGGATCTGTCGGGGAGCTTTGCTGTAAGTGTTCCACCGCCTGCCCATAGTCGCCCGCCTGCATCAGATCAAGAACTTCGTCAAGAACGGCCGATGTCGACGCCTCCTGGCTGAAGGCAGTAGCCGCTGCCAGACAGAGCGCCCCCAGGGGGAAGACGAGTCGGCTGATCCTCACTGGCTCTCCTTCAGGGCATCGATTCGCTCTCCCACATCCGCCAACTCCACCAGGAGCACCTGCAGGCGCTGGTAGTAATCCTCTTCGGTGAGTTCCTGCTTGTGGAGCTTCAGTTCATCAATTTCCCGTTCCAGCTGGCTTCTTCGTTGAGTCAGAGCTCGAGCGTCGGGCGCGGCCAGGACCTCTTCCTGAGGTCCTGAAAGATAGGCGATACTGGCCAGGAGCCCGGTACCCGTGCGAACCTGATTGGTGACGTCTTTTTCTTCCCCACCCAGGCGAATCCTGGATGAGTCATCCAACAAAGCGTGTTCGGTCTGGAGACGCCCGTTTTCCTGGAACCAATCCTCGACCCTTCTGCGGCAGAACAGGAAGGCCTCGAGGAGGGATACCTTGCCGTTCTTGTCGCGATCGGCTTCGGCCGAGTCGCCGGCCTCGGCGAGAAAGGACAGAAACAGGGGAGGTTGCCGCTCGAACTGGTTCTTGGTGGCGGTCACGATGACTCGGTTCTCGCCACTTAGTTTGGGTATGAGAATCCCGCTAGCACTGGTTCCCGCGATCAGAAAAGTCCTCCCCTCCCCTCCTCGATCGAGTATCTTCGCCAGATCGTCTCCGGTGATGTCCGGCCCGGTAATGTTGAACTTGTAGTCACGGCCGTCGTAGCTCCCGTGACCTACGAGAAGAATCCATAGTTCTCCCTGGGGCGACAGGAGCGAGAGGATCTCGGACACCGCACCCAGAATCTCCTCTCGTCTCTGCCTGCTGCCATCCAATATCGTCACTTGATTGTCGGGTTGAGCACTGAGCATTGTCCCGAGTTTGGAGGTCCAATCGGAAAAGGACTCTTCGTACTCGGGCATCCCCGCAAGACCACGGATGATGAGACTCACCCGTTCCAGCTGGGCTCCCCCTACCGGCTCAACCACGCAGAACAGCAACAACGGCAGCACAATGCAACCCAGAGCCCGCTTCGGCCTCCAGACCAAGCGCTTCTTTGTAGTGTATTCGAGTCCCATTTCAGGCATTGCAGGAAGATCCATCAGAGAGTACCGTACCTCCTGCGGAGCACCCATTCACCGGCCAGGAGCCCCAACAACAACAGGAGGTTTATGGGCATATCCCAAAGGTCGAGTGTCTCGATAACGGACGAATGGGTCTCAACATAAGGGGCCTCCTCGGGTAGCTTTTCAACGTCCTCGATGCTGTAGTGATTCCCACCTGTCTCTTCCGACAACCGCTGCAGAAACTCCTTCTTCTGAGTAGCATCAAAGTACTCTCGTCCCTCGGAAGCGGTTAGAAAGAACGCATTGGATCGACCATACGATTGGTCCGCCTTGGCACCCTTCCCGACAGCCTCCAGGCTCAACTGGTGAAGACCCTCTTCGCCCGGAACCCAGACTCCTTCGTAGACTCCGTTCTCCTGGGGACTCCATTCCACAGCGATCTTATCGCTCTGCCCCGAGGGCGCTGTAACCGTCAAATCTGCTTTGGCATCGTTAACCGGATTGAAATCGGCGTCATGGACCTCTAGTCGGATTCGAACTTGCTCGCCCTGGGTGTAGCTCTCACGCTCGGTCTCAACCGAGACCGGGTCTCTTGCCGAGTGGACCAACCAGCGCAGCAACTGCCGCCAGAAGGTCTCGTGACTCTGATCTTTGTGGTCCTGAAGCATCTGCCAACGCCAGCTGGAGCCGGTCAAGAAGGCAGTGGAAAGTCCCCTCCCATATCGATGGAACACCAGCAGGGGACTCCCTGAACTGCCACTGCTTTTCTGCTGTCCGTCAAGCCGAGCGAGTGTGATCGCACCGGTCTTGGTTGCTCCTACCACATTCCAATCCGTGAGCTGGGGCATGGTCTCCCATTGACTGCGATTCTTTTCTTCTTCGAGAGAGAGCCGTAGCATGGGGTGTTGATGACCGTAGTCCGTCAAGATCACGCGCTTCTGCCCTTGGACATAGGAAGGCTCCCCCTGGCCATCCCGCTGAGGCTGGGTCCACACCGGAAGGATCTCCTCGATCGGAGTGTTCTGGAACTTGCCCGCAGCGAAGGACGTACCCCCACCCAACATCAGAAATCCGCCCCCTCGTCTGGCCACGAAGTCCTTCACCATCTCCATCTGGGGGTAGGTGAAAAAGGAGGACTCGACGCTGCCGAAGACGATACCCTGATACTTGAAGAGTTCTTCCCTCTCAGTGGGAAAGCCTGCTGCCAGAGTAGTTTCCTCCTCGATGCCCTGCCGGTAGAACTTATTGAGCGCCGTACGCAAAAGCGTCTCGAGGCGAAGATGCGGATCCTGCAGGATAGCCTTACGGATGAACTTGTACTCCCACCTCGGACGTCCCTCGACATAGAGGACCCTGGGCTTCAAATCGCGCACTTCCACGATCGTGGTCCGCTCGTTGTTCTGCTGAATCTCCTCATCTTCGAATGGCTTCAGAGAAAAACGGTAGGTCTTGATGCCTTTGGACTTGGGGATGAGAGGAATCTCGAGGTTCACCGTCTCAGCATCGAGAGGCAGGTAGACTTCCTTGGACTGGACCAGCGATTCCCCCTCATGGACTTCGATCCGACCACGCTGCCCTGCGAACCCCCGGTTTCGCAAAGTGACCTTCGCAACGGCAACCGTTTCCGGAACCAGAAAACGAGGCACGGCGACCTGGGTGATCTCGACGTCACGAGTGACTTCCTCGGGTCCCACTCCTATGGTGTGGATGGGAATCCTTCGCATTTTCGCCTCTGAGAGCACCTCCCTGAAGGAGCTGAAACCATTGTCTGCGCCATCAGTAAAGAGAAGGATTCCCCCCAGGGGCTCACCCGAAGCTTCCGCTAGTGACTTCTCGAGGGCTGCCGCGATATCGGTTCGGTTCCCTTTCCAATCCAGCTCGACCTCAGCATCGAGTTCGGAAACCCTGGAATCGAAGCGAATCAGTCGAACCCGGAACTTCTCCTCGAGGGCAGCGAGAAACTCGGCAGCGGGCTGCAGTAGCTTTCGAACCGCCTCCCCACGAGGCTCGGCTCCCTGTGGAAGCCCCATGCTGAGTGAGTTGTCCACCAGGATATCGAGTTTGGTTTCACGGGGGAGCAAGGTCGAGATGACCAGGCTGGGACGCATGATCAGGAGAAACAGAATAGAAAGGGAAACTGCCCGCAAGGAGGGCAGCAACCAACGCCCCTTGTGTCCCCCCTTTATCCACCCGCGGTAGACCAGGAGGCTTCCGACTACCGTCAAGACGGGGAGTAGAAGCAGCTGCCAATTCTCCCAACGCCATTGAAAAGCGAAGTCCCCTTCCCGAAAGAAGAAAGGTCGATACTTGAAAAGGAAGACAAATAGCCCTTCCATATTTTATGCCTCTCCAGTCCTCCAACCTGCTGCGTGAGGGACACGCCTGAGAAAGCCGCGGTCCCGGGCAATACGCGGATCAAGGCCTAGGTTATCCTATTATACTGCCTGATCGTATCCCGATTTGAGGTATGAGAGCCCGAACAAAAGTGGGCTCCGATCACGGTTGCGCCAGCGGCCAGGTTGGATCCTTGCGGCGAAAACTTCAGTCCCGCCCTCCCCTCGGAACTGGGTTCGATGGTGCTAGCATTTGGCGCCGCCTGCGGGTGTGTTTCGCTCTTCCATCAATAGAGATCGTTCCTCAGCCACCGAACGCCATCAGGGTTCTTTGACTTTTCGGAATCGCTCGTCTACAATGGGGCTCTCTCTACTTATTCATTATTCACTGTGTGCCGGAGGTTTCATGCAGTTTAATGTCGGGGATAAAGTTGTCTACCCCAACCAGGGAGTTGGGGTCATTCAGGACGTTTGCCAAAAGCAAATTGCAGGAGAGCAGGCGGAATTCTATCTACTGAAGCTCCGCGCCAACAACTCCACTGTAATGGTGCCAACAGCCAACGCTGACCACGTAGGACTTCGCCTTCTGTGCACGGCGAAACAACTCGAAGCGCTTTTCGAGATCCTCAAGGGCGACGGTGATGAGCCTGAACCCGACTGGAAAAGCCGTTACAAGGAAAACGTCGAGAAGATGAAGACCGGTTCGATCTTCGAAGTGGCTGTGGTCTTGAAGAATCTCTACAGCCTCAACTTCCAGAAGACTCTGTCCTTCCGGGAGAAGAAGATGTATGACCGCGCTTTGCAGCTGGTTATTTCCGAGATAGCGACAGTCCAGGACGAAACCGCTGAAGATATCGGAGAGGTAGTAGAAGGATTCCTACTTACTTCTTGCGAGCAAGCCAGTTCCAGGATGGCTTGATCCTCCCTTGATTCTTAACACCTGAAGCGCAGACGCCTGAGCGGCCTTCGCGTTCGATCTCTGCCTTGCGCTTCCACGCTCTATAGTCTCGCAGTCTCGCCAAGGGCCTCGTCGGCGGCCTGAATTGTTCGCTGGATATCGTCGGCGGTGTGGGCAGTGGAAACGAAGTTGGCTTCGAATTGAGAAGGTGCCAGATAGATCCCTCGACCCAGCATCTGGCGGAAAAAGAGGCCGAAGCGCTCGGTGTTGGATCGCTTGGCCGAGACAAAATCCGTCACGGGCTCGGGGTTGAAAAAGGGTGTAAACATCGAGCCGCAGCGCTGTACTCGAAGGGGGACAGAATGACGCTGAGCGACTTCCTCCAGACCTCGGCCAAGATCCAGGGCTTTACGCTCCAGTAGATCGAAGGGTTGATCTCGCTCGAGGATTTCCAGGGTTTTCAGTCCTGCGGCAACCGCAATCGGATTTCCCGACAAAGTGCCCGCCTGGTAAACCGGACCCTCCGGCGCCATCATTTCCATTATCTCTCGTCGGCCCCCATAGGCTCCTATGGGCAATCCACCACCTACGATCTTACCCAGACACGTCAGGGGTGCCTGGACAGCAAAGCGCTGCTGGGCGCCGCCCGGTCCGATGCGAAAGCCGCTGATGACTTCATCGAAAACTACCAGTGCTCCATGCTTCTCACCCAGCTTCAACACATCTTGAAGAAATCCTTCCCGGGGTAGAACGACTCCCATATTGCCCGGAATGGGCTCGAGGATCACAGCGGCAATCTGATCTGAGTATTTTTCGAAGGCTTCTTCAAGGCTGGGCAGATCGTTGAAAGGGACACTCACGGTACCCTCGACCAGATGCGCCGGGACCCCCGGGGTATCTGGCAGCCCCAGGGTCGCGACACCTGACCCGGCCTGGACCAGGAGACTGTCGGAGTGGCCGTGGTAGCCCCCATCGAATTTAACAACCAGAGATCGCCCGGTGTAGGCGCGCGCCAATCGAAGGGCGCTCATCGTCGCTTCTGTACCTGAGTTGACCAGCCTTACCTTCTCAATCGAAGGAAAGAGACTGCATATTTTCTCGGCCAGAAGCACTTCGTTCTCAGTTGGTGCTCCGTAACTACTTCCCCACTGCGCGGCCGCTTGAATCGCCTCGACCACCTCCGGATGCGCATGCCCCAGGATCAGAGGGCCCCAGGATCCAAGATAGTCGAGGTAGCGATTACCGTCCACGTCTTCAACCTGGGCCCCTTGGGCCAGGCGGATAAAACGGGGGTTTTCTCCTACCCCACGGAGGGCACGGACTGGACTGTTGACACCTCCCGGTATCACCTTCTGGGCGCGCTCAAAGAGTTCGATACTTCGAGGATGCGGTTGGCTTTTCATTGGAATCAGTCCTTCTCGCCTGCGGTTCGTACTCGGCCCGGACTATTCATAAGAATAGTCCGTTGAGCATTTCGTGATTGAGGAGCGGCCGAAGGGCGGTATGAAGATGAGATGCCAGAGACTGAAGTTATCTTGGCACGAAACCTTGGGACTGGAGTAGGACTCCGGTCTCTCGGAGCTTATTCCCAATTCCCCTCCCGGATCATCTTTGCCACGTCCTTGGCGAAATACGTCAGGATGAAATCGGCGCCCGCCCGACGGATGGCCAATAGCGTCTCTCGAACAGTCGCTTCCTTCTGCAGCCAGCCGCGGTCGAAAGCGGCACAGAGTGCGCTGTATTCGCCGCTAACCTGATAGGCGGCGATCGGAACCGTGGTCATCTCCCGGACCCGCGTGATCACATCCAGATAAGGAAGGGCAGGTTTGACCATGACCATGTCGGCACCTTCCTCCAGGTCGAGCCGAACTTCTTTCAGGGCCTCTCGGGCGTTTGCAGGATCCATCTGATAGCTCTTGCGGTCTCCAAACTGTGGCGCCGACCCGGCGGCCTCTCGAAAAGGTCCGTAGTAGGCTGAGGCGTACTTGGCCGCGTAGGAGAGGATCGGAATCTTATAGAGCTCCGCGGCGTCCAGAGCCTGGCGAATCGCCGCCACACGACCGTCCATCATGTCCGAGGGAGCGATCACGTCGGCACCCGCCCTGGCATAGGCAAGCGCAGTTCGAGCCAGGACCTCCAGGGTCTTATCGTTGTCCACGCCGGGAACTTCGCCGGGCGTCTGGCTTATAAGCCCGCAGTGGCCATGATCGGTATATTCACAGAGGCACACGTCCGCGATGAGCAACAGGTCGGGGACCTCTTGCTTCCCTTCCTGCAGGCCTCGACAAATGACCCCCTCCTCTGCGAAGGCAGGAGTTCCGACAGCGTCCTTCTGGTCTTCACCTGGAATTCCGAAAAGCATCACCGCAGGAATGCCCAGATCCCGTACTTGTTCGAGTTCCTCGGCCAACCGATCTACCGAAACTCGGAATTGGCCGGGCATGGAACCGATTTCCTCGCAAACTCCCTCTCCGTCACGAAGGAACATGGGATAGACGAGCTGGTCGACGCTGATCCGGGTCTCGCGAACCATCCTTCGAAGTCCCGGATGCTCTCGAAGGCGACGAGGACGAATGAGAGGCTTTATCATGCGAATAGCTACTTGAGCAGCTTCAGGTTGCCTGGCGGTGCAGGGATTCGAACCCCGGACTCGGCGGATATGAGCCGCCTGCTCTAACCTCTGAGCTACACCGCCACAAAGAGTGGTTGAATATAACTGAACAACAGAGACCAGATCAACGCAGGCCCTGCTTAGAGCTGCCGAGAACCTGTTATTGGGAACGGATCCTCAGCTGACCGAGTAGGTCTTTCCCAGGAGGTCTTCCTGAGACTCATACCAGTCGCGGAAGATCTGGAGATTGGGGCGCAAGAGTGCATCGACATCGAAGCGAGACTCGAAGAGATCCTGGCTCTTGTAGCCATTGCCGGTGATTCCGACGACGACGGTCTCATCTGGTTTGATCCGCTTCTGTTTGACGAGCTTGATCGCCACTGCAAGGGTGGTCCCGCCAGCGGGTTCCGTGAAGATTCCCTCTTTTGCAGCCAACAGCTCGATCGCCTCGACGATTTCCTTGTCCGTGGCAACGTCCCCCCAACCCCCTGAGCTCCGGATTTCCTCAAGGACATAGCGCCCATCAGCCGGATCCCCGATAGCGATCGACTTGGCAATGGTCTTGGGTTTCTCGGGATTGATGTAGTCCAGATCCTGATGGAGCGACCTGACGACGGGAGCACAGCCGTCTGCCTGGGCACAGTGGATCTTACACTCTCCTTCCACCCATCCCAGAGCCTTCAGCTCCTTGAACGAGGTTGCGACTCGAGGCAGGAGTGTACCCCCAGCGGTGGGTAGGACCATATGGTCGGGCAGCCTCCATCCCAGCTGCTCACAAATCTCGTACCCCAGCGTCTTCGCTCCTTCGGTGTAGTAAGGACGCAGGTTCACGTTGACGAAACCCCACCCGTAGTGGTCTCCGATCTCCGCGCACAGGCGATTGACGTCATCGTAGTTGCCCTCCAGCGCCACCACGTTGGGTCCGTAGATGAGCGATCCCGAGATCTTGGCAGGCTCGGTGTCGCGTGGAATGAAGATGAGACAGGGATAACCGGTACGAGCGCAGTGTGCGGAAACAGAATTTCCCAGATTGCCGGTCGAGGCGCAGGCAAAAACTTCATACCCCAACTCAGCCCCCCTACTCAGTGCCACCGAGACCACCCGATCCTTGTAGGAGAAGGTAGGATGATTGACCGAATCGTCTTTGAGGTAGAGGTTCCGTAGACCTAGTTCCTTGGCGAGTCGATCAGCCCTGACCAGTGGCGTAAAGCCCGAATGAAAGCCCGTCAGAGGTTCCCCTGCGAGCGGCAGTAGTTCACGGTAGCGCCAAATATTGGGATCTCGTTTGGCGATAATGTCCGGACTCAGATTGGCCTTGATCCCATCAAAATCGTATTGCACCTCCAAAGGACCAAAGCACTCCATACAGACAAAGCTACGGTCAGCGGGATACTCTGTACCGCACTCCTTGCAACGCAAACCTTTCAGATAGCTCATGCTCTCGCCTCTCTGGTCTCAGCTGCCCATCCAGAACAGCCGAGATTCCCTGAAAACAAAAAAAGCCCTTTCCTAGACGGAAAGAGCTCGGTCGGGTCACAACCTTTATCTTCCAGACTTGAGCGTCCAGCCCGTCTGCGGGACTTAGCACCGTGCCATTCAAGGGCCGGTTGCCGTGGTATCTTAGGGCCCGATCCCTCCACCACTCTGGATAAGGAACACAAAGTGGCATAATACGGTCAACCTAAGGGCTCTGTCAAGAATAACTTCCTGAGTTGGCGCTCAGATTTGCGCCAGATCTGGTCGCGAAAGATTGAGCGAAACCGCAGGCGTAGCCGGGCCTACGTTGAGGATTTCGCGATTGAGGAGCGGCCGAAGATGGTGTGAAGATGAGATGCCAGAATAGTGGAGGTATTTTTGACAGAGCCCTAAACGAGATGTCAAGGAGATTTTCGAAGGGGGCTCCCTGGAGGGACACCGAAAGACTCTACCGATCCACGGTATCGGAAACGACGTTTTCGGAAGCAATCGAAAATGGACCCATTGGTCAAGGCAGCTGCAAGTAGCCTCGAGAGGAACTCCCTCTTGAGGCCAGGACTGACAATCGTAGTCGCAGTTTCGGGAGGACCGGATTCAGTCGCCCTGCTTCTGGCGCTCGCGGAGCTGCGCCCGAACTGGTCTCTTGACCTTAGCGCTGCCCATGTCAACTATGGACTGAGAGGCCTGGAATCCGACGAGGACGAGAGCTTTGTCCGCAACCTTTGCGCCCGATTGAGCATTCCGCTCGAGGTGCAGAACCTGGACTCCGCAATGACTCGGCTCGACCAGGGAAACCTGCAGGATAGGGCGCGAAGGATTCGCTACTCCTTCTTTTTTGAAGTAGCGGGACGCAGGAAGGCGGTCGTTGCCACCGGCCATACGCTAGAGGATCAAGCCGAGACCTTTCTGATGAAGTTGATTCGAGGCTCCGGGATCACGGGTCTCTCGGGCATCTTCGCCGTTTGGGAGAATCCACGCTCAGACTCGGGCACCGAACCCACCACGGTGGTGCGGCCTCTTCTAGAGGTGGGCCGCGGGGAAATCCTGGATTATCTGTCCCGCCGGCACCAACCCTTTCGCACTGACCTCAGCAACCAGGACCTGGCCTTCGAACGCAACTGGATCCGTCAGCAGCTGATCCCTTTGCTGCTCCAACGACTGAATCCCAGGTTGCCTCAAACCCTGGGCCGAACGGCACAGTTATTTCAGGAGGTTGGCGAATTCTTGAAGAGCGAAGGGGAAAAGGCTTTCGATCGCTGCAGGATTCAGAAGGAGGAACAATCGAGGGCGATAAGTCTTCGAGTCAAAATCCTGAACCAGCTCCCTAAGATTCTCAGGAAGCAGGTTATTCTGCAGAGTCTCAGCCTCCACAAAGGTGATCTTCTTGAAATTGGCCAGAGTCACGTGGACGAGGTTCTCGCGCTGTGCGGAAAACAGAGCGGCAGGGAAGTCCACTTGCCGGGAAACATCCAGGTCTCTCGTGAGTTTGACTATCTGCGTTTTGGAGAGCGGAAGAAAGTTCAGCCTTTCAACTACGAGCTGCCTATCCCTGGGGAAATCTATATCCCGGAGATCCGGAAGCGAGTTGTCCTACGATCGCCCCGCCCGGAGGTGAAGGAGTCGGGAGCGATCATGCGCCTGCGAGGCAGTTCGGTCAGGGTTAGAAGCCGGCTGCCTGGCGATCGCTACCAGCTTCCGGGAGAATCTGTGAGAAAGCTGAAAGAGATCCTGATTGAGGGCCGCATCCCGAAAAACGTCCGGGATTCGCTGGTGCTGATTGAAGCGGACGACAGATTGGCATGGGTCGAGGGATTCCCAGCCAATCAGCCACATGGACAGCAACCGGCTCCCCAGAACAGCTATGAGGTCGGCGTCTATGAGGTCGGCGTCTATGATGAAACCTTGGAAGAGGTATCCCCTCTAACAATGAGGAGACTGCCCTAAAGAGGAACCAGCGGTAAAGAGGAACCCGCGGTTGGTCGAAACGACAAGTGTGGGCGAGACCGGTGATCCGACCGTGCTTGACCCGAAAAGCCGGGCTGGTGGCGACCAACTACGAATTCTCGTATAATGACAATCGGTTATCTATGATACGGTCGTGGAGGTTCTAGCTTGAACACAACTGCCAAGAACATTTTTCTTTGGATCGTCATCATCGTTGCGGTAGTCGTGCTTTGGCAGTTCCTGAGCCAGGTCAAGGACGGCACCTACGAGGAATTCACCTATTCAGAGTTCACCCAGAAGGTACAGGACAAAGAAATAGAAAGGATCACCCTGACGGGGAATTTGATCGAGGGTGCCTATCGGCCCAGCGACTCTCCCCAGTCCTCAAGAACCTTTCGAACGGTTATCCCCAAAGGCTCTGAAGAGACGTTCGCGACTACTCTCAACGACCAGGGCGTCAGGGTCACGGTCACGGACGATGAGCAGGGCTCTTGGATCTATGTCCTACTGACCTCCTGGTTCCCGATCATCCTCTTCGTGGCCTTCTGGATCTTCCTCATGCGGCAGATGCAGAGCGGGGGCAACAAGGCATTGTCGTTCGGAAAGAGCCGGGCGCGTCTGTCCTCCAACCAGGCTAAGAAGGTGACTTTCAACGACGTGGCCGGAGTCGAGGAGGCGAAAGAAGAGCTCCAGGAGATCATAGAGTTCTTGAAAGAGCCGCAGAAGTTCCAGAAGTTGGGTGGGCGAATTCCCAAAGGCGTGCTGCTAATGGGCCCCCCTGGAACTGGAAAGACCCTTCTGGCTCGCGCGATTGCGGGTGAGGCGAGTGTCCCATTCTTCAGCATCAGCGGCTCCGATTTCGTCGAAATGTTCGTCGGAGTGGGCGCGAGTCGTGTTCGGGACTTGTTCGAGCAGGGCAAAAAGAACGCTCCTTGCATCGTTTTCATCGATGAGATTGACGCCGTGGGTCGCCATAGAGGGGCCGGCCTGGGTGGAGGTCATGACGAGCGAGAACAGACCCTCAACCAGCTTCTGGTCGAGATGGATGGTTTCGAATCGAACGAAGGCGTGATCCTGATTGCGGCCACCAACCGGCCGGACGTGCTGGACCCCGCGCTGCTACGCCCGGGGCGGTTCGACCGCCAGGTGGTCGTGACACTTCCCGACATCAAAGGCCGGGACGCTATACTGAAGGTCCACACCAGAAAGACCCCGTTGTCCGAAGACGTGGAGCTTTCGGTCCTGGCGAGGGGAACGCCCGGTTTCTCGGGAGCGCAGCTCGCCAATATGGTCAATGAAGCTGCATTGAACGCCGCGAGCCACGATCGTAAGAACGTGAGGATGCTGGACTTCGAGGAGGCGAAAGACAAAGTGCTCATGGGCAAAGAACGCAAGTCCATGGTCATGAATGAAAAGGAAAAGAAGAACACGGCCTACCACGAGGCCGGCCACGCTCTGGTCGCCTACATGCTGCCCGAGAGCGATCCTCTGCACAAAGTAACCATCATTCCAAGAGGACGGGCTCTAGGGATCACCATGCAGCTGCCCGAGGAAGACAAATACAACTACACCAAGGAATATATGGAGGGTTCGATTGCCATCATCATGGGTGGCCGAGCCGCCGAGCAGATTTTCCTGGGAAGCTGTACGACAGGAGCATCCAACGATCTGGAACGCTCCACGGATCTAGCCCGCAAGATGGTATGTGAGTGGGGTATGAGCAAAGAGTTGGGCCCGCTGACCTATGGTAAGAAGGAAGAGCAGATCTTCCTGGGTCGTGAAATTGCTCAACACCAGGATTACAGCGAAGAAACCGCGGTGAGAATAGACCAGGAAGTCAAGAAACTGATTCTTGAAGGGTACTCCAAGGCCGAGGAAATTTTAAAGGCCAACCGCGAACCACTGGTTCGTCTGGCAGAAGCTCTGCTGGAATACGAGACCCTGGATCGAAGAGAGATCGAGGCAGTCGTCAAAGGCGAACCCATGAAGGCTCGTGAGGAGCCCAAACCAGCATCTCCCGAGGTGCCCGAGGCTCAGCCGGAAAAGTCGGAGCGGGAAGAGGAAAAGACCCTGCCTTCTCTGGTCAAACCCAACGAAAGACCGGCTCCTGCCTGATCGGGTCGCCGCTTCTCAAAGAGCGGCCCGTCTTGCCAACCCAAATCACCGCGCAAGCGGAGACAGTTGAAAGCGGAAACTTAAAGCGAGCCGCCATGGACAGAAGCGTCCACCTTTTCCGCGTTCGTGAGAAGGTCTTGGAGCTAGGGCGACGCACCCGGATCATGGGAGTCGTCAACGTGACCCCAGACTCCTTCTCGGACGGCGGGCGCTTTCTGGATCGGTCAAGTGCCGTTGACCACTGCCTGAAGTTGGTCGAACAGGGCGCTGACATCATCGACATTGGAGGCGAATCCACCCGACCGGGGGGAGAACCCATCGCTGAATCGGTCGAGCTGGACCGGGTCCTTCCGGTACTCGGGGATCTGGTCGGCAAGGTCAGCGCGCTCATCTCGGTCGACACCTATAAGGCAGGTGTCGCGCGGGAAGCTCTCCAGGCCGGCGCCGATATCATCAACAACGTCGGGGCCCTTCAGCTGGACCCAGAGATGGCCCCGGTAGTGGCCACCCATCAGGCGGGCATCATCCTCATGCACTCGAGAGGCACTCCTCGAACCATGCAGCAGCAGCCGCCCAGCCCTGATATTCTGGCCGAGATACTGAAGGACCTGAGGGCAGCACTCCAGACCGCCTGCGGGCACCAAATCCCCCGTGATAGAATCATCATCGACCCAGGGATCGGATTCGGCAAGACCGCCGAGGACAATCTGAGTATCCTTAATCGGCTTTCGTTCCTCCGTGAATTCGGGGTTCCGATCCTCGTCGGGACTTCCAGAAAGAGATTCCTCGGCAAGATTCTGGGCCTTGTGATCGACCAGAACTGGAATGGCGAGGGCGTCCTTCCGGGAACGGCAGCGTCGGTAGTCATGGCAATCGCGCGGGGTGCACACATCGTCCGAGTACACGACGTCGGGGAGATCAGACTATCAGTCCAGACTGCTGATGCCATACTGGCGGAGATGCAGCTGGCCTGATGCCCGACCTCTTCTCTACCCTGTCCCAGCTGGGGCCCCTGGAAATCCTCGATATCCTGGTCATCACCTTCTTCATCTATCACGTGCTGCTGCTGATCAAAGGCACAAGAGGCTGGCAGATCACCCTCGGGGTAAGCGCCATCTTTCTCTTCTACTACCTCACCAGCTACCTAGATCTGCGAACGGTGGAGTGGCTGTTCGCCAACTTCCTCACCTATTTCATCCTGGCTTTGATCGTCATTTTCCAGCAGGAGATCAGACGGGGTCTAGCCGCTATTGGCAGGGGCAGGTTCGTCAGACGTCTCTTCTCCCAAAAGGAGAACCCGGGATTCGAGGAGATCGTGCTCGCGGCAACCACCCTTTCAGAACGGCGGATCGGCGGCCTGATCGTCATCGAGCGTGGCATCGGCCTGAGGAACTACATCGAAACTGGAATCCAGCTAGACGCACTCGTGTCCTACGATCTACTGGTGACAATCTTCAACCCCAAGAGTCCCCTCCACGATGGCGCCATCGTCATCCAGGGCAATCGGATCGCCGCGGCCGCCTGCTTTCTGCCGCTGACCACCAGCCCCTACTTGAGCAAGGAAACTGGGAGTCGACACCGTGCTGGAATCGGCATTTCTGAGGAATCAGACGCCCTCGTCGTGATTGTGTCTGAGGAGAGCGGACGAATCTCAGCGGTCACCCGTGGACAAATAACCCACAACCTCGACGGCCCCCGCTTGCTGGCGTTCCTGCAAAGGACGGCACGTGCCAGCAAGAAACCAAATGCAGTTGTCTCGTCCGGACACCAGCAGGAAGCAGTATGAACATCCTCCGCGGACTCTTACTGAACAATCTGGGCTTGAAAGGGATCTCTCTGGTTCTTGCCTTCCTGTTGTGGCTTCAGGTAGGCAGCCAGCAGAACTTTCAGAGGACGGTCTCGGTGCCGCTGGAGTTCTATAACCTGCCGGCCGATCTGGAGATTACTGGAGACTACGCCAGGGAGGTGGACGTCATCATTCGCGCCCAGCGGAGGGTCGAATCAGTAGGGCAGATGTCGGCCGTCATCGATTTCAAGAACGCAAAACCGGGGACGGAGATCGTCCCTTTGGCGGAGCGAAACATCACCGATAGCCCTTCCGGAGTCGAAGTACTCGAAATCATTCCCGCTCGGCTGCGACTGGAACTGGAGCGCATCACCGAAAAGACGGTTCGAGTAGAACCCGAAATCCAGGGGGAACCCGCCCCCGGCTACCAGCTTGCCGGCGTTCGAGCCTGGCCCAGCGAAGTGACCGTTACCGGACCGGAGTCCAGTGTCGACAAGATGACCAGCGCTCGTACCGTCCCAATCGACATCAGCGGCCGCACAGCCAGTTTCACAAATAGTGCTGCCCTCGACCCCAAAGACCCCCGTTTGCGCCTCGACCTGAGCACCCCGGTCGAGGTAGAAATCGACATCGAAGAGGAAAGACGGGAGGTGAGTTTCGCCAGGGTTGCGATCGAAGTCGCACCCAAGAAAGACGGGGTGCGGCTCCTGACTCGAACCCTGAAGCTGGTGGGTTCGGTCCCGCTCTCTTTCGAGGGCAAACTCGCAGCCGAGCACTTCCGGGTCCTGGTAGATGTCAGCGATCTCGAACCCAGGGACGAGCCCTATGAACTGGTCCCTGAGATAGTCCCACCTCAGATCGGACTATTCCGAGTGGAATCTCTCCAACCTGAAAAGGTGAAAGTGAGAGTCCGATAGGCAGATCGAGGTCGATCCCGACGGGTTTTGGCTTACGGCTCAGGGTTCAGAAACCCCGATCCGAAACTTCATTTCCAGATTGGGATGGGAAAAGGACGTAAGCCATTGATTTAGAATTGGATAGGGCCTTTGCCAGGCAATTGTCCAAGAAACCGTGGCGGTGGCCTCCGAGCCGCCGTCTTTCGATCCATAGGCTCCAAGGAAAGAACACGGCGGCACGGAGGCCACCGCCACGTCCCTCGACTGAAGTTTTTTCTCGAATGGGGCAGCGCAGCAGGGGCGGAACTAAGCTGAAACTTCATTGGGTAGGAGATCATCCAAGAGTCGCCAATGACAGAGCCGTGACTGCAGGAGCGGTCCCGGCATACGGATGCCGGAAACAACCGACCAAACAGACGGTGGCCGATTGCATCTCCTTTTTTATGGCATGTCCCGATCGGTGATCGGGACCGCTCCTTTGCAGTCACGGCTCTGTCATTGGCGGTAGCGACAATCACGGCAGACGTAACCGAAGTTTCGTTCTCGAATGGGGCCAGTGCTTCCTGGGGGCGAGACTGACCTGAAACTTCATTTGGTTCCTGGGATTGGCGGACGTGGGTTCGGTCTCCAGGCCGAAGTATTCTTTTTTCGAGCCTTTGGCTCGATACTCGGCGGCCTGGAGACCGCCGCCACGACCGGGACCGAAGTTTCTTTCTAGAACGATCCGGCTCGCAGCCCGGGTGGGGCTAAGCTAAGCTGGAACTTCATCGATTAGAGGATCATGCAAGGGCCGCCATGTCGGATCTTGTTGATGGTGTCGCCGGAGTAGACTGGGTATAAGAAACAGGCGTATGGGAAGACTATTCGGAACTGACGGTATCCGGGGAGTTGCAGGACAGCATCCTCTTGACGCCGACACCATATGGCGCGTCGGGACCTGCCTGGCTCAGCTGGGGATGCGCCTCCTGGTCATCGGCAGGGATACCCGAGAGAGTGGTCCCTGGATCGAGTCGATACTGACCCAGGCCCTGGAGAGGCAGGGGGGCGAAGTACGGCACGCCGGCGTGATGACTACCCCCGGCGTTTCCTTCCTTTGCCAGAACCTGGGGTGTGACGCTGGCATAGCCGTCTCGGCTTCTCACAACGTCTACAGCGACAACGGTCTCAAGATCTTTCGCTCAGCCGGGACCAAGCTCACCGATCAGGAGGAGCGGTCCCTGGAGGAGGCGGTAGAAGCGGCTCCCTCTCCTCCGCAAGATCTCAAGAAACAGGAGGAGAGCCTCCTCAACGAAAGAAGCGCGGCTCTCTCTTCCGATGGGGAGTGCTTCGACCGGTACCTCGACTCACTCCAGTCGATTTCACGTCTCGAGTCCTTCTCACCCCTGAAGGTCGTGCTGGACTGTGCCAACGGAGCAGCGTCCGGATTGGCTCCACAGGCTTTCGAACGGATGGGCGCAACCGTCATCCGTCGCAATACCAAACCCGATGGGCGCAACATCAACCAGAACTGCGGCGCCGTCCATCCCGAAGCGATGGCAAAAGCGGTCGTCGACGGTGGGGCAAATCTCGGGGTCGCATTCGATGGGGATGCGGATCGCTGCATCATGTCGGACAAGACCGGCCGGATCTTCGATGGAGACCACCTTCTCTACATCCTGGGCATTCAATTGCTGAAGCGGAGCGAGCTTGCCACTCGCTGTGTCGTTACCACCGTAATGGCCAATCTGGGGCTGCAGCTCGCCCTCGAAGACAAAGGGATCAAGATGCTTCGAACCCCGGTGGGGGATCGACATGTCCTGGAGGAAATGGAGCGAGGAAACCACCACCTCGGAGGCGAGCAATCAGGACACATCATTCTGCGGCGACATGCAAAGTCGGGCGATGGCATCCTGACGTCACTGAAGATCGCCGAGATCCTTATCGAAGAGGGCAAGAACCTGGAAAAGCTGAGTTTCGGATTCGAGCCATTTCCCCAGATCCAGCGCGCTGTTCCGGTTGTTCAAAAGTTCGACTTCACCACCGTTCTGGAGATTCAGCGAGAGATCCAGGAGGCGGAACGGAGCCTGGGAGAGCGTGGGCGTGTCCTGGTGCGATATTCCGGAACCGAACCTCTGGTCAGAGTCATGGTCGAAGGGGAAGAGAAAGACCAGGTGGAGAAACATGCCGAGGACATCGCCTCTCAATTTCGACAAAGACAGACCTAAACCGATGGAAACCATGACGGTGTTGGATCATTCGAGAAGGAAACTTCGGTTACGCCTGCCGTGATTGTCGCTACCGCCAATGAAGTTTCACCTTAGCCCCGGCCCCGGCTGCGCCCGATCGTACAGGGAAGAAACTTCAGTCAAGGGACGTGGCGGCGGTCTCCAGGCCGCCCTGCTTCGAGCCAAATGGCTCGAAAGCGGAAGACTTCGGCCTGGAGACCGAATCCACGTCCGCCACCCGCAGAAACCAAATTAAGTTTCACCCTAGCCCCTCGCCGCCTGCCTCCGGTCAGGCACAACTTTCTCCTCGGTCCTTGGCGCCAGTAAGAAGGGTGAGATAAACTCAATATGTGTTGGACTTACCAGTCGCGGACGCTGAAGCCGATTGCGGCGAGCCCCCTGAGCTGCTCACTGATAACTGACTACAACTGATCACTTGGAAACCTCAGATCAGATCACGGAAGAACCAACGGAGCGCTCGCGCCTGTTTCGCTCTCTCACTCAGGAGTTTCAGCCCACCCGGATCCTCGAGGGACTCCACCAGGCCGATTCAGCCCTTGTGATTGCTGCTCATTACTGCAGTCACCCCGGCCCCTATCTCTGGCTTTGCAAGGATAACCGCGAGGCGGAAGAGATCGCCCGAGACGTGCGCTTCTTTGTGCCCCCGGAAAACCAGGATGAAGTCCTGGTAATCCCGGGTTCGGAAGTGGATCCCTACCGTGGACTCTCGCCTCACCCTGGAATCGCCGCTAGGAGAGCGGCGGCACTGTGGAAGCTCGCGCAGAGAGATCAGGGCCTCGTAATTACCACGTTGGCTTCTCTAGCGGCCCGACTTCCATCACCCAGCGGTTTCCTGAGTCATTGCCTCCATCTTGAAGTGGGAAGTTTCTTCCCCATGGATCATCTGGTGAGTAAGCTCGGTGAGCTCGGATACCTGCGCGAGGACCCGGTTGGCGAACCCGGGGAATGCTCCTTCCGCGGTGGAATCGTAGACGTATTTCCCGTGTCGCGACAGAGACCGGTGCGCATCGAGTTCTTCGGGGACGAGGTCGAATCCATCCGAGAGTTCGACCCCGCTACCCAACGATCGATCTCACTGGTGACCCATTGTGAGATCGTCCCCATGAGGGAGACCGTGATCACCGCCGAGGAGATCGCGAGGTGGCACGAGGAGGCTCCGAAGTACTGGTCTGAGGTCCGCTTTGCCGAATTACTCCAGGAGAAACTTCAGTTTACCGAAAGCGGAGAGCTCTTCAACGGCTTCGAATATCTGTTTGCTCTGACCAATCCACTACCGGCCAACCTATTCGATTTTCTCACCTTCCAGAACGAGCAACCGTCGAGCATCATCTTGTCGTCGCCCCAGAATCTCTGGGAAGAGTGGGATTCCCTGCGCCTGGAATGGGATCGAAGCTATCAGGAGCGCCACCAGGAGGGTGACCTGGTCCTCCCTCCCAACCAACTTTTTGTGGATCGGAACTCAGCCCAGGACTGGATCCAGGACCAGTCCACCTTCCAACTCGAACCGCTGGGGCACGATTCCTCGCCAGGACACCAGTTCGACTTCCGTCCGGAGCGCAAGTACTACGGCCAGATGAAGGAACTACTGGTGGACGTCGAGAAGTGGCGCCAAGACGGAGAAAAGATACTCTTCGTGATGACGACGCATGGCATGGCCGAGCGTCTCGTCGACATCTTTCGAGAGTATGAGCTCGAGCTGGCGCTGGGGGAAGGCTTTCATACGGCGATCGAGCACGATCTTTCTGTAACCTGGGGCAAGCTTTCTGAGAGTCTCTGCTCGCCCAACTTGAAACTTCATATCCTCACCGAGAGCAATCTCTTCGAGGAGACTCGCTCCAAATCTGTGGCTCGGGAATCCGGACCCAAGATCTCTCGAGCGTTTCTCTCTGACTTCAGGGACCTCAAGGAGGGAGACTATGTGGTCCACATGGACCATGGAGTCGGAGTCTTCCACGGTCTAAAACGAATTGGTGTAGGCGAGGATATCCGGGAATTTGTCGTGCTCGGCTACCAGAAGGACGCCAAGCTCTACGTCCCGATTGACCGTCTGGACCTGATCCAAAAATACCGAAGCTCCGGTGAGTCCAAGGCCCAGGTCGACCGGCTGGGAGGAGCATCCTGGGCGAAGACGAAATCACGGATCAAGAAGTCGATGCGGCGGCTGGCCGAAGACCTCTTGAAGCTATACGCTCGCCGAGAGCTTGCCAAGGGGCACGCTTTTTCCGCGGACGACGCGCTCACGAAGGAGTTCGAGGAAGGGTTCGAATACGTCGAGACTCCTGATCAAGTTGCTGCAATCCAAGATGTCAAGAACGATATGCACTCGGAACGGCCGATGGACCGGCTGATTTGCGGAGACGTGGGCTACGGCAAGACGGAAGTCGCCATGCGCGCCGCCTTCAAGGCGGTCAATGACGGCAAACAGGTCACCGTGCTGGCACCGACCACAGTGCTCGCATACCAGCATTCCAACACCTTTCGAGAGCGCTTCAAAGGATTCCCGGTCAACGTCGACATGATCAGCCGCTTTCGCAACAAACAGGAGCAGAAGGAGATCCTGGAGCGAGTCTCCTTGGGAATGGTCGACATCTTGATAGGAACGCACCGACTCCTTTCCAAGGACGTCAAGTTCCGCGATCTGGGTGTGATCATCGTAGACGAAGAACAGCGTTTCGGAGTCGCTCAGAAAGAGAGGCTCAAGCAGTTGAAAACCCAGGTAGACGTGCTTACGCTGTCGGCCACACCCATCCCTCGGACCCTGAACATGTCGATGATCGGGGTTCGGGACCTATCAATAATCGAAACGCCTCCCAAGAATCGGCTCGCAATCCAGACGGCGGTGATGAAGTTCAGCCGCAGAATCATTGAGAGTGCCATCGACTTGGAGCTGAAGCGACAGGGGCAGGTCTTCTTCCTTCACAACTCGGTGGAAACCATCCACTCGATCGCCGGGATGGTCCAGGAGATCGTTCCCAAGGCTCGTGTGGCTGTGGCTCATGGCCAGATGAAGGAGAGTCAACTCGAAGAGGTCATGCTCGCTTTCCTCGAGTACCGATACGATGTCCTGATCTGCACCACGATCATCGAGAACGGACTCGATATTCCGCGCGCCAATACTTTACTGGTGAACCGGGCGGATCGATTCGGCCTGGCTCAACTCTATCAGCTACGGGGAAGGGTGGGACGTTCCAGCCGACGCGCCTACGCCTATCTGTTGATTCCGTCGGAAGAGACGCTGAGCTCAGACGCTCAGAAACGACTTGCGGCCATCAAGGATTTCAGTGATCTGGGCTCCGGATTTCGCATCGCCGCCCTGGACCTCGAGATTCGTGGGTCGGGAAACCTGCTGGGAGGTGAGCAGCATGGCCACATCAACGCGGTGGGCTTCGAGCTCTACGTGAAGCTCCTGGATCAAACCGTCCAAGAACTCAAGGGCAAGGAGCCCGAAGAGGAGATTCAGACCAACATCGATTTGCGCTTCGACATTCAGATCCCAGAGCACTACATCGCCGATCCCACTCTGAGGCTGTGGCTCTACAAGAAACTCGCTCTGCTCACCGACACCGAGGGCCTTGAGAACTTGAAAGAAGACATCATCGACCGTTTCGGAAAGTATCCCCGATCCGTTTCGAATCTGTTGGAATACGCACAGCTTCGGCTGCGCTGCCAACGTCTGAAGATTCTTTCGCTGGACCGTAAAGGCACAGCTGTATTCCTGAAGTTCCGACAGGACACACCCATCGACCCGCTTCGTCTGGTTGAGTTGATCCACCAGAAAAAGGATCTTTCCCTGGATCCCAAAGGGGTTATGACGATTCATCTTGCTTCGCAGCTCCCCGCCCAGATCTTCGGCTCTCTGCACGCCGGACTAGATGCCCTTGATGCTACAATGGACGCTTATGGCTCGCCTTCCAAACCTTCCTCAGAGTAGCCAGATCGGACCCGGTTTCACACTTACTCACCCGGCCCTGCTGCTCTCGGCGATCTTGTGTGCGAGCGCTTGCAAGCTGGGCGTGGAGGAAACATCCTCCGAGCGAAAGATCACAATGCTGGCTTTGGTAGACGGACGGCCCGTCAGCGATCAGGAGTTTCAAGCTTATCTCGGTCCCAGCAGGGCTGAGGAAACGGAATCCCTTGCGGACCGGCGGGAGCAGTTTCGCGATTTTCTGACCCAGCAAATCCTGTTGGATCGCGCGGAAAAGAAGGGCATTACCGTCACAGATGCCGAACTGCAGGAACAAATCGGAGACGCCCAGGAAAGCGGCACCTCGGACCCCGAAGCGGTCAATCGGCTACGTTCTTTTCTCAGGGTCCAGAAGTTATTGAAGAAGGAGCTCGGCCCGGAAATCAACGTCACCTTTCCCGAGATGCGAAGCTACTATGACGACAACGAAGAGCATTTCGTCGTGAAGGACCTCGTAAGGGTGCTGGAGATAAGGATCTGGGATCGGAAGGAGGCCGAAGAGATCGCGGAACGCCTGGTTCCAAATGATGTCAGGAGGTTTGAGGAGATGGCTCGGCTCCACTCCCAAGGTTCCACGGCCGCCTGGGGAGGACATCTGGGCTCCTTCGAGCGAGGCGAGCTGCCCCAGGAATTTGAGAAAGTCGTCTTCTCCCTGAAGGCAGGTGGATTCAGCGGGATCGTTCGCTCGCACCAGGGCTATCATATTTTCATGGCGGAGGAGAAGATTCCTCGTCATGCTCAAAAGTTCTATGAGGTGCAAGCGGGAATCTTCGAGAAGCTGGTCAGCGAAAAGGAAACCGCAGCCATGGACGCGTACCTTGATGAGCTGCTCCAAAGCGCTTCGATTCAAATCTACGATGAAGCACTCAATTTTGAAGGGATACCTAGGCATGCTGAGACCAAATATTGAACTGTCCAGGATACCGGGGGAATCCGGTTTCGGGAGAACTCCACGGGTCGTTGTACTTTCGCTCTTGTTTCTCGTCTCGACACCTCTACGAGCGCAGGAAGAGCCGGTTCTAGAAGAGCCGATTCTAATCGACGAAATCGTAGCCAAGGTGAACGAAGAGATCATTACCTGGACCGATGTGGAAGGAGAGTTGGCGATCCTGAAAGCCGGTCTCCTGGGGAGAATCGAGGATCCAACGGAGCGAGCCAAGCGCTTCGAAATCCAGAAACGGGGTACGCTCAGGGGGATGATCGAGAGCAGTCTTATGATGCAGAAGGCGGAAGAAATGGGCATCGGAGCCAATGCAGATGTCCAGGTCTCAGCCTACCTGGACTACATGCGCAAGGAGTCGGGAATCCCCAATATGGAGATGTTCGATCAAGTCTTACGCCGGCAGGGGTCTTCCCTGAACGACCTCCGCCGCATAACCAGGCAAAAATATATCGGGGAGACTCTCGTCTATCAAATGGTTTATTCCCGATTGACGGTGATGACTCAGGAGGTTGAGGAATACTACAGCGCCAACATCAAGGACTTTACGGAGCCCGCCGAAGTTGAACTGGCCGAGATCCTGTTCCTTACGGAAGGGAAGGACGAGGCCACCGTCCGGAGCAAGGCCGAAAAAGTCCTCTCCCAATTGAAGGCCGGGACACCTTTTGAGGAGCTCGCCAAGGAGTTCTCCGACGGTCCCAGCGCATCCAAGGGAGGAGCAATCGGAACCTTCAAGCGTGGATCCATGTCGGAGAAAACGGAGGCGATTGCCTTCAACCTCAAGGAGAATGCATTCAGCGAGATCATCGAGGACGACGAATTCGGCTATCAGATCGTCAAAGTCCTAAGTGCAAAGCCTGCTCGCGAGAAACCGCTGACGGAAGTGCGGCCTGAAATCCAGAGGAAAATACAAGATAAGAAAGGCCAGCCCGAGGTTTTGAAGTTCCTGGAAGAACTCCGCCGTGAAAGCTATATCTACGTGGCCCCGGAGTATCGCAAGCAGTTCAACGTCGAAGGATTGGGTACCGTCAAACCCACCGAATCCCAGGGTTAGAACCTCGCTTCTGTGAGCCCTGAAATCCGGCAATCAAGAGACACCGAGCCGAGGGCCTTCACTGCACCGACGTTGGTGTGGATTTGTCCAAGCTGCGAAGCGCGCCTTCAACAGGCAGGACCGGAAGAGAAACGGTGTCCTGGTTGCCAGACTGCCTATCCGCGCGTGGAGGACATCTGGCGCTGCTTGCCTCCTGCTAGAGACCGACACTTCGCTCAATTCATCCGAGAATACACGGACGTAAGAAGGGCAGAGGGCCGCGGTTCTACCGACGGCACCTTCTATCGCGCCCTCCCGGTTCAGGATCTTTCGGGACGGCACAGCGAGGACTGGCGGATTCGGTCGATCAGCTATCAGAAACTGATCGAGCGGATTCTGACTCAGGACAGGTGGAAAGAAGGAGCGGCACCGAGGATCCTCGATCTGGGAGCGGGTAACGGATGGTTGTCCCACCGTCTGGCCGCCCGCGGCTATCAGACAATAGCCGTTGACCTACTCACCAACAAAGAGGACGGGCTGGGAGCCCAGGTTCACTACCCGGCGGCCTTCACCTCGGTCCAGGCCGAGTTCGATCACCTTCCCTTCGAATCCAACCAATTCGGGCTCGCCATCTTCAATGCCTCCTTTCACTACGCCACCAACTACGAACTCACCCTGGGTGAAGCCCTACGCGTGCTGGGATCGGGGGGACGCGTGGCCATCATGGATTCACCGGTCTATCGAAACGGCAGCAGCGGAGAAGAAATGGTGCGAGAACGGGAGGCGACCTTCCGCGACGAGTATGGATTCGCCTCAAACTCGCTTCCCAACGAAAACTTCCTGACCTATGATCGGCTCCAGGATCTTGGGCATCACCTCTCGCTAAGCTGGGAGTTCATCAGACCCTACTACGGATTGCGTTGGTTGCTGCGTCCCTGGCGGGCGAGATTGGCGGGAAGACGTGAGCCGGCAAGTTTTTTTTTGATCCTGGGGACCCCGAGAAAGTAATCTCTTTCAGATGGTGGCAACTCGCACAAAACCAAATTGGCTGCGAAGATTCTGGCACCTGTTGGTATGGATCCGGTTCCGGCTTCTTCACAAGAACCGCTTGAGTCGAATCGTGCTGGAACGAGTGGGTGATCTGGAGCTGGTGGTTCTGCCCCATGTCTTTAATCCCCGACTGTTCTATACCAGCGACTTTCTCGTCGGCCAGCTGGATTCAGAATCGATTCCGTCCGGCTCACGTGTCTTGGACATGGGCACCGGATCCGGCGTTTGTGCCGTGGTGGCTGCGTCCCTGGGGAACCGGGTGGTGGCTGTGGACATCGACCCTGACGCCGCGCGCTGTGCCCGTATCAACGCACACATCCACCAATTGGAGGATCGCATCGAGGTCCGTCAGGGAGACCTCTTCGGGCCGGTTGAGGGAGAACGTTTTGACACCGTACTGTTCAATCCACCCTTCTTTCGGGGGAAACCCAAAGACCGGCTGGACCGAGCCTTCCGCAGCCAGGATGTGGCGACACGATTCGCGGAAGGACTGACCGAACACCTTGCCCCTGGAGGCTCCGCCCTTGTGGTCCTCTCTTCCAATGGCGAGTTGGACGCTTTTCTGGACGAATTCGCTTCCCATGCTCTGGCTATTGAGCTAGTCGCGGAGCAAGATGTGGTCAACGAGGTATTGAAGTTGTACCGCCTTACGGCTAGTACTGCAGCTTGAACACACCGATTGCACGGTCCCAGCACATGCTGATTCTTTACAACCCCCCCAGCTCTTCTGAGCGGAAGCCGGTTCTCCCGATGTCGCTCCTGGCGCTGGGCGCGCTGCTGGAAGAAAAACACGACTACCTGATCATCGATGGCAATCTGGAACCGGATCCGGTTGGGAGCATCGACCGAGCCATCCGGGAGACAGGGGCTGAGATCCTGGCGCTGACGGTGATGCCGGGCCCACAACTCAGCCACGCGGTTCCCCAGTGCCGGCTTCTCAAAGCACGGCATCCTGACCTCACCATCATTTGGGGCGGATACTTCCCGACTCAACACTACGACGTCTGCCTCCGCGCTGAGTACGTGGACTATGTGATCGCGGGTCACGGCGAGCAGATCCTGATCGACCTTCTGGATGCGCTCAAACTGGGGAAGGACTCCGGAACGATTCCCGGAGTGGCCTATCGATCGTCTGGCTCGGATTCGGTCAACTTCACCGGCCGCGCGCCGATTCCGCATCCGGATCGGCTCCCCGACTTTCCCTATCATCGCGTCGATATTCAGCGCTACCATCGGCGGACCTTCCTGGGAAACCGGACGCTTTCTCAACACTCCAGCTACGGCTGCCCCTTTCTTTGCAATTTCTGCGCTGTCGTCAATCTGGTAAAAGGCCGCTGGTTCGCCCAATCGGCAGAGCGCACGGCCTCCACTACACGCTATCTGGCGACTCAGTTCGGTGCCGACGCCATCGAATTCCACGACAACAACTTCTTCGTCAGCGAAGAACGGACAGCCGAGTTCGCCGATCGAATCGCTGATCTGGGAGTCTCCTGGTGGGGCAAATCGCGTATAGATACGCTGCTGAAGTATTCCGACTCCAGCTGGAGACTCATGCGGCAAAGCGGACTGAAAATGGCTTTTCTGGGGGCGGAGTCTGGCTCCGATGAAACCCTGAGAGCAATGGACAAGGGCGGCACCGCATCGGTGGACAAGACCCTGGCCATCGCCGAGAAGATGGCACAGGAGGGGATCATTCCCGAATTCTCTTTCGTCCTCGGAAACCCGCCGGATCCAGAGGCCGACGCTCATCAGACGCTGGAGTTCATCCGCAGCTTGAAACGGGTGAATCCGGCCAGCGAGATCATCCTCTACTTCTACACACCGGTACCTCTGGCGGGAACCCTCTACGAGGAGGCCAAATCTCAGGGGTTCCGTTTTCCCCAGACTCTAGAGGAGTGGATCGGACCAGAATGGCTCGAGTTCTCACAAAGGCGCAGCAGTCTGATGCCCTGGGCGACGGATCCGCTGCGAAGAAGGATCCAGAACTTCGAGCGGGTTCTGAATGCCTACTACCCAACCTCGACCGATCTGAAGCTGACTCGATCTATTCGTTTCCTACTGCGCGCCCTTTCCTCGTGGCGGTATCGCCTACGAATCTACGGCTTGCCGTTGGAGCTGGCACTGATTCATCGCCTGATTCCGTATCGACGTCCGGAGACTTCTGGGTTCTAGGCGCGGACGTTTGATAACAGTAGTATGGGCACTCTTGCCCGTTGGTATCTTCACGGGCAAGAGTGCCCGTCCCACTCCCCCATTGCCCCATACGTCGTCCCTGACGAGAGACTTTCAGGAACAAATAGGTCTGAAATCTCGTAGTGAGATTTCCAAATCCGTCCAATCTTCTTTAGGATGGAAGGATCGGTAACCGGATGTCAGATCGAAACAAGGTTGTCTTCTTCTTTCCCTCCTACGCCAGCAAGGAGGCTTCTCCTCCGCTGGCGCTGATCGCCATCGCCGCACCCCTGGTGGAGCGTGGCTACGATGTGAGGATCATCGACTCCGTCCTGGAAGAGGACTATGTAGGTGCCGTCCTGGCCGAGATGGAGGGGGCCCTCTGTCTGGGCATTTCACTGATCACGGGACCCATGATCCAAGGGGCGATCGAGGTAGGACCCGCCGTGAAGGAGCGGTTCCCGGAGACACCCGTCATCCTGGGTGGATGGCATCCTTCAATCCTGCCGGAACAGTCACTGGAAGCGGGGTTCGTGGACGCGGTCGTCCTCAGACAGGGCGAAATGACGATGCTGGACATCGTGGACCGTCTGCGCGAAGGCGATTCCCTGGACGACGTCGCCGGCATCCTCTGGAAAAAGAACGGCACCCTCCAGCGCAATCGACCTCGAATCTATCCCAAGGTGGGCGAACTGCCCAGTCGCATGCCAGGTTACGACTTGATCGACTATGACCGGTATCACCGGCAGACTGGGCTGCGCTGGGTGATGTACTCCACCAGTCACGGTTGCCCCTACAACTGTGGTTACTGCTCCAACGCCTCGGTCTACGGACGCAACCTGGACCTGCTCCCGGTAGAGCAGGTCATAGACGAGGTCACGTACCTGGTCCGGAAATACAACATCCAGCTGTTGGGAATCATCGACGATATCTTCTTCGCCTTCCGACCCCGCTGTCTGGAGCTGGCGGAGGGCTTCGTGCGATCGGGACTCAAGTTCGAGTGGTACATCCAGGATCGCGTCGACTGCTGGTCCCGGCTCACCACGGAACAGGCCCAACTCTATCGCAGATCAGGTCTGGTCCGGATCCACTTCGGGGCTGAATCGGAGTCTGACGACGTGCTGCTGTCAATCGAGAAGAAAGCGGACGTCGAAAAGACTGTTGTGGCTCTGGAACGCTGCGGAGAAGCCGATATTCGGGCCAGCTTCGGCTTCATCTTCGGACTTCCGGCGGAGGAGGAGACAGATCTCCTCAAGACCGTCGAGCTGATCGATCTGATCTATTCCACCAATCCCAGGGCGGACTGCTACACCAACATCTTTACGCCTTATCCGGGCTCTCCCCTGTGGCCGGTCAGCATCGAGAAGGGATTCGTGCCGCCGACCCGCTTCGAAGAGTGGGCAGATTTCTATCCTCGAATTACGAAGCTGCCCTGGCTTGATCAGGCTCAACACAGACGACTCCAGGCGATCCGCCAATACCTCAGGTTCGGCTATCACCAGGTCAACGTCGGGGAGAAGCCTCATTCGAAGAGGCACAGTCTGATGCTGAATCTCTTCCAGCCCTCCTCCCGCTGGCGAGTCCAGTACCAACAATTCGCCTTCCCCTTGGAGGTCTATGCCTACTGGGCCCTTCAGCGGCTGAAGACCGGCTTCCACGCCGAACCGCGGTTCTAGTGCGCATTGGTCACAGTGATCAGATCGACGCGATACGGCCTGTGGGGGATCCTGCTGCTCTTCTCCTTTCTGGTGCTGTCGAAGGGAATCCTCCCCGCGCTGAAGGACTCAGGGGGAGACTTCGCAAACTACTACACGGCCTCCCGGATCGTGAGGGAAGGTCGGTCGATCGAACCGGCCTATCGTGACTTCAGCTGGTTTCAGAAGCAGATGGATCGCGAAGGGTTCGAACGCCAGGTGGGCGGTTTCATCCCTCATCCCCCTTCTACGGCGCTTTTGTTCTTGCCGTTGACCTTCCTGGATCCTCTGACAGCCAAGCGCGCCTGGACCCTTCTCAACCTGGTCTTCGCGCTGCTGATCATCCTTCTGCTGACCAAGCTCTCCGGGCTGAACTGGCTCCTTGCTGCCATCCTGTTCATGAGCAGCGGAGCGGCCCTCATCAATAACCTCCTCTTTGGACAGTTGTATCTGTTGCTGCTTCTATCGATTCTTCTGGGCCTCTACCTGCTTCGCTCCGGATACCCGGTTGCTGCCGGCCTTTGCCTGGGAGCCCTGCTCCCGATCAAGTATGTGGCGCTGCCCTGGATAGCACTCTTGCTCTGGCAGCGTCAGTGGAAGGTGCTCCTGGGGGCTGCAGGGGCCACTCTGGCACTTTTGCTGCTGACACTCTGGGCCCAGGGCCCCCAACCATTCGACACCTTTCTCAACGAAGTTCTACCGCGACACCTGAGAGGCGAAATTCAAGATCCCTTCTCCACCAGATTTCAATCCTTCAACAGTCTGTTTCGCCGACTCTTCCTCGCGGAGCCGACGCTCAATCCGAAAGCAGCACTTGACGCCCCCTTTCTGCTGTTCCTCTTCAAGAATCTCACCTTCTGGATGCTGGCTGGGGTCACGGGTCTGGTGCTTGCTGGAACTCGGTTCTCCAGCGAAAGCCACCGTTTTCTCTTTAGAATGGGGTTATTGCCCGTAATCGTCTTGCTGCTCTCGCCGGGCGGGGCCACTTACCATTTCCTGCTTCTGTGCATCACAGCGGTCTTCTACGTCAGGATTCTTCTGGACCTCGGTCGAGCAAGGGCGGCAACCGCTGTGGCGGCCTGGTTGGTACTTGTGAATCTGCCCCACTACTTGAGACTGGAATGGCTCGCCCAGGGCTGGTGGACACCTGCAGCCTATTCTCGTTTATGGCTTCTACTGCTCTTCTTGCTCGCCTCCCTGTGGATTTTCCGACACTCGATCCGGTTGCGTTCGAATCATCTCACGACGGCTGGCATCATCATTCCGCTGGTGGTGGGTTTGACCACTCTGGCCGAGTACACCGCCTACGCCAGACGGCCCCAGGACAACGCCCAATGGCTAGAGGTGGAAGGTCCGGAATTGAGTCGCAACCTGGGACTGATTCTGGACTCACCCGATCTGGGCAGGCGAGAGCTCGTCTTCAGCTACTGCGAGCTTATGGACGAGCGCTACGCTATCTACGGCGCGGACGGTTCTCGCTGGACTCCACCAGGGCTGGGCAACTACTATGAACCTGATCTGGCCTGGGACGACCAGCGCCTGCTAGCCGAGACAGTAATCTCGGGGAAAGCCTGGATTTCCCTGAGCCCCGGAAGAGGGCAACCCCCTCGCTCTCTGGTAGAAGGAGAGAATCCCAGCTGGATACCTGACGGATCCGGCTTCGTCTTTGAGCGAGGAGGAGGAGTTCACTCTCACCGGATGCGAGACCTTCGGACGGAACAGCTTCTGACGGGAAGCAGTTTCCGCGATGCCCTGTTTTCTCCACAGGGCAACAGGCTTGCCTATTGTGCAGATGGTGAAGAAGGGACAATTCTAGGAATTCTAGACTTGGAAACCAAAGAGGAAAGAACGATGCTATCCTCCTCGGATCGGATCGAAGCCCCCGGCTGGAGCCCCGATGGGGAGAAGATTGTCTTCTGTTGGAATCGTGCCGGCAACCGGGATATCTGGGTCATAGACACCCAGACGCAGGAGACCCGACAACTGACGTTTCATCTTGGAGCCGACGCCGAGCCGGTCTGGGATGGAATCAATGGCCGGATCCTCTTCACCTCGGATCGAGGCCGAGGCCTGGGGTTCAGTACTCTTTACTGGCTCCCTGCTCCGGAGTAACTGTTGTGAATCGAGAAGCTCGCAGGATCAAATGGGCCAAATTCGCCGATAACTATCTGGGCGCCTTGCTCGTCTACCTGGCTGCCGGGCTCCTTCCCAGAAGACCGTCCCATCAGGCCCACGTACGCAAGATCCTCTTCATCAAGTTCTGGGGAATCGGAAGCATCGTTCTCTCAGAACCCTCGCTACGCTGGCTGAGGAGCAGGTATCCGAAGGCAGAGCTCCACTATCTGACGCTCGAGAGGAATCGAGCCCTCTTTACTCTCATACCCGCGATTGAAACCCTTCACACCCTGACATTTGGTGGAGTCTGGAGTTTCTTCCTGGAAACTTCGAGATTGTTGGGACGCCTGCGTCGAGAAGACTACGATCTGGTTTTCGATGCCGAGTTCTTCGTCAACTTCTCAGGGTTGGTTGCTCATCTGTCTGCGCCTGCCCAGGTAGTTGGATTCGCTCGAGAGACGGCCCCGAAGACGCGGTTACAAGATGTCTCTATCCCGTTTCATGAAGACGCTCATACCTGCCAACAATTCCTGAATCTGGTTCGGCAGAGCGGGAACGGGAAGGAACAGTCCCGTTCCTTGCGTCCCATGCTTGCTCTGGACGAGAGCAGCGACTCCTTCCTACAGACGCTCCTGGAAGGTCGGACCTATGCCGTCATGAACGTCAATGCCAGTCCGCTGGCAGTGGAGAGACGCTGGCCCCGGGAGCGGTTTGCCCAACTCGGGACTGCACTGCTGGAGTCCTACCCCTTCGACCTGGTTTTGATCGGTTCGACGTCAGAGGCAGCCTACGTTGCCCCGCTGGCTCAGGAGCTGGAACGAGGACACTCGAGCGGCCGCGTGCGGAATTGGGCGGGCCGACTCGATCTGAAGCAGTTGGCACGCCTCTTGAAGGACGCCCTCGTCCTGATTTCGAATGACAGCGGGCCGATCCACCTGGCATCCGCCTTCGACGTCCCAGTGGTGGGATTGTACGGGCCTGAGACCCCGGTCCGATATGGGCCTCTGAGCTCTCGACGTCGGGTCTTGTACGAGGATTTATGGTGCAGTCCCTGCATGAGTGTCCACAATGCGAAGACCGTTCACTGTGTGAATCAATTGGCCTGCATGAAAGGGATCGAAACCGAAAGAGCGATCCGGGAGGTAAGGGGGTTCATTGATACCGAGTTGCTGGCTCGGTCCACACTGCTGCCCCAGACTCTTCGGGCCCTGGAACAATGATGACCTCCTTTGGATCAGTGACTGACTCAACCGATGGGATTGGCGGAATCTGGAAGAAACCCCGGGTCGTCCTTCTCAATCCTCCGGGGCGGCGCCTCTACTTGAGAGATTATTTCTGCAGCAAGGTCTCGCAGGCGAACTACATCAATGCCCCCATCGACTTTGTCTACCTTAGCGGTCAGTTGAAAGATTCCTGCGAACTGTTCCTGCTCGACGCTATCGTCGAGAGACTCGGCATTTCGGATTGCCTCACCCGGGTGGAACAGCTTCGGCCCGATGCCGTCGTCGGGCTGATCGGTTCTGTCTCCTACGATGAGGATGTTCCCTTCTATGAACAATTGAACCAGCGACTCGAACAAGCGTCCAGTAGCGGAATAGGATCCAGCCCGTGGGGAAAGCTGATCCTGATTGGCGACGTTTTGATCGACCACCGACGGGAGAGACTCGAGGAACTGCCGTTCGTCGATGCCTTTCTCCACGATTTCAGCACTTCGGACCTGTCCGAATTCCTGGGACTGAACCCGGCGCCTTCTCCCGTCCGAAACATGACCTTGCGGCGCTCGGACGGAGTCCACGCAACCCCGATCGTTCGCGCTCGATCAGAATCAATGAACCTGCCGATTCCCCAGCACAGCTTGTTCTTGAAAAATCGCTATCGCTACCCGTTCGTACGGGAATCCCGTTTCGCTACGCTGATGACGGAATTCGGATGCCCTTATCGCTGCAACTTCTGTGTCATGTCCACCCTGGGTTGGAAGATCCGGCCAGTGGAGAACGTCCTTGAAGAGCTGGATCATCTGTCGCAGCTGGGCGTCCGTGAGCTCTTCTTCCTGGATCAGACTTTCGGCATTCAGAAGGAACGAGCTAGACAGCTGCTTTCGGAGATGTCGGAGCGAGGCTATGGGTTCGGATGGGTGTGCTTCAGTCGCCCCGATGTCCTGGACCAGGAACTGGTGAGCCTCATGAAGGAGGCAGGATGCCACACCGTCATTCTGGGAGTCGAGAGCGGCAGCGAAGCGATCCTCGAAAGCGCCAAGAAGGACTACTCCAAGGCCGCGGTCAAAGAGGGGTTCCGTCTCTGCACCGAAATGGGCCTTCAAACGGTGGCGACCATCATCCTTGGACTTCCTCAGGAAACGCCTGAGACCTTCGAGGAGACCATGACGTTCCTGCAGCAGCTCGACCCCGATTTCGCTTCTTTCAATGTGGCCGTCCCCAGAATGGGAACCCCGCTTCGACGAACAGCACTCGAACTGGGCTTGATCGGTGACGATCTCGAGATCATGGACCAGTCTGGTAGCGACGTGGCAATGCCGACCTTGACACTCAGTAAGAGCGAGGTAGCTGCAATGAAACAAGAGGCGATCGGCAGCTTCTATCTGAACTTTCGGTATCTCCGAAAGCGGCTGAAGCGAGCCCGTTCGCTGAAAGAAACACAAATCCAGCTGGGGCAGGGCGTCTCGCTGCTGCGATCCTACCTCGGCGGTGCCTAGTCGTCGCGGGCAACTGCTCGAAAGAGTCGGCCCTGCTCTCAGCCGGCCTGGGTAATTCGGTCGAAGCTTGACTTGACTTCAAGAGCTATCGGTGTAGATCGTGTCCGAGAATGTCTGCTGTTAAGTTTGGTTGAAGTTTCAGGTCAGTCTCGCCCCCAGGAAGCACTGGCCCCATTCGAGAACGAAACTTCGGTTACGTCTGCCGTGATTGTCGCTACCGCCAATGACCGAGCCGTGACTGCAAAGGAGCGGTCCCGATCACCGATCGGGACATGCCATAAAAAAGGAGATGCAATCGGCCACCGTCTGTTTGGTCGGTTGTTTCCGGCATCCGTATGCCGGGACCGCTCCTTTGCAGTCACGGCTCTGTCATTGGCGACTCTTGGATGATCTCCTACCCAATGAAGTTTCAGCTTAGTAGCCCCCCGGCTGCGCTGCCCCATTCGAGAAAGAAACTTCGGTTGTCTCTAGCCACGAGCATCGATAGCAGCGTGTCCGTTGTAGGACGGGCACTCCTGCCCGTCGATAACAGCGACGGGCAAAAAGTGCCCATCCTACGAAGATCACGGCTTTGTCAACTGGAGACTCTTGAATGATCTTCTCGTCAATGAAGTTTCAGGTCAGGCTGGAGACTCGGCCAACAAGCAGGCTTGCAAAACCTCGTCCAGTGGTCGACGGCAGCACAGTACCATTCCTGGAGAACTACACATGCTTCGACAAATACATCTCGAATCTGCGACTAAGTTCCCGGTTGCGGTCAAGAAAGTTCTTCTTCGTCTCTGTGCTTTTCGGAGCCGGCTGTCGTTGGTCCTTTTTCTGTTCCTGTGGACCAACGACCTGCAGGCGGTCGTCACCCTCGAGGTAGGAAAGAGCAACGGAGCAGTCCCCTTTCCACACTCCAACGGCCGCCAGATCGGACGGAACCAGACCGGCACCTGGTTCGTTGCCTATGATGGCAAGAGGGCAGACGGTAGGACCATCTTCCTCGCGGCCTCGCAGGACAATGACCCCGAGTTTGCCGGCGACTTTCACCCTCCCGTGGCGGTTGCCGGGGAATCGGGTGAGGCTCTGATCTCGAGGCATGGCGGGCGAACGTTCGGCGCCAGCTTCGTCATCGACCAGAACGACGTCCTACACCTGATTTGGCAAAGCTCCAATCCTCGGGGTATCTGGTACAGTCGCTGCAGCGTTCAAGGCGCCCAGGCAGCGGAGCGCATCCGGGAGGGTCACCATTGGTCCCCTGCTCAAAGAGTAGACGACAACGCCCAAGATGCTCGGATGGGTGATTTGTCCGTCGGCGCCGGGGGACGCCTGTGGATAACCTATAGCCAGGCGGCAGCTACCGGAGACGGCAACTCCTTACTCCAAGCGGACGGCAAAGAATACAAACGTCATCAAGGACGGAAGGAAGAAGATGAGATCTGGGTGGCGACTCCGTCGGATTCAGGCTGGAAACGCAAGCGCCTGACCCTACCGGGAGCATTTCGCGCTCCCGTGATGGACCTCGATTCCGGCGGGACCTTGCATCTGGCCTTTACCCGAGACGACTCCTGGTTCCTTTTCTATCTGCAGCTTCCTGAATTCGCCTCAGGCTTCGATCGAGACCAGGATTTCACCCAGATCCTACCCCATGGGCCCTGGAGCGGAACCGGCTACCTGAACTACAGCGTCGTCGGTTGGGGTGAGCAGGCCCTGGTGGTCTTCGAGAAATCAGAACACGTGATCCTGTACGCCCACTTCGACGGTGAGGAATGGACCCGTAGACCTCTGCACTTCAGCCAAGATAAACTCCACCGTCCTCAGCTGGCGCGGGACGAGCATGGAGTGGCCTGGGTCTTCTGGAACAATTCTGCCCGCGGACATACCTTCTACTCGCGCTGGCTGGGAACGCGTTTCAGTGCTCCCTACGAGTGCCGCACCCTCTACGGAGACCCTTTTTCTCACGAGAAAGGAGTCGTGACTCGGCCCAACAGACCGACCACCCACCCCATTCTGAGCGACTTTCACAGCGTTCAGAAGGAGATGTCTCCAGGCTCGGGATACCTGGGAATGGCCGTCTCCAGCACAGGTCCCTCGGGAGGCGTCTACTTCGACCGGATGGTGGTCCCCGACCTGAAACCGGAACCGGGCCGAAAAGTGCTCTTCGTCGACATGCTCGAGGTCAGCACCACCGAGGGTCTGGTGGAAACCCTCCATCCGATGAAAAAGCATCCCTCCAACCCGGTCCTGCGGACCGGAACGCCGGGCAGCTTCGACGACCTCCGCGCCCACGCCTATGGTGAGGTTCTGTACGACCAGGGCAAGTTCCGGATGTGGTACTCCGGTCTGGATCAGGCTTTTGCGGAGACCCAGCGATCCAATCACCACGTCGGCTACGCCGAAAGCGAAGACGGCCTGAACTGGGTCAAGCCGACATTGAACCAGGTCGAGTATCGGGGCTCGACGACCAACAACATCGTGGATCTGGACTACCAGGGCAGGGGTGCCTACATGCCCATGATCGTCAAGGACGAGGGGGAAGCCGATCCTGACCGCCGCTACAAGGCGATCGTAGCCCAGCGGGGCAACACCCTCCACTACTCTGCGGATGGCATCCACTGGACCTCAGGCGGCAGCGTCAAGGGAAGGTTTGGCGATCGGCGGAACTTCTTTTATGACATTCTGGAGCCGAAACCCGAACGTCGTTGGAAGGTCTTTTCCCACTGCGGAATCGAGACCTATCGTTGGGTCCGCGCGACCTGTGTCTATTGGAGCTCTGATCTGCTCCATTGGACCAGCGATCCCCGCAACCCCAACATGCTTCCCCGAGCCGGAGTCGAGGTGGAACAACATCTGACATCCGCCTGGCCCTACGCCGGCATGTATCTGGGAATGTTCGACATCTGGGGACCCGATCAACTGATGCCGCAGCAGCTCATTGCCAGCCGGGACGGGGTCAATTTCGTCCACGTCTTCGATGGTGAGCCGGTGATCGAACTGGGGAAGCAAGGTGAGTGGGACGCAGGCTGGGTATCGCCAGTGAACGTTCCGTTAGATATAGGAAACGAAACCTGGTTCTACTATTCAGGCAGCGCCACCACCATCGGGCCGTTCGTACAGTGGAACAGCACGCCCATGATGACCGGCCTGGCCACCATTCGACGAGATGGATTCGTTAGTTTGAGCGTCGATGGAGAATCCAAGGCTGGCTGGGCTACCACGATCCCCTTCCAATCCACCGGTAGTCCCCTTCAGCTGGAGATCAATGCCGCAGGGCTGAGTCGGGGCGAGGGTCGGATTCTGGTCGAGCTTCTGGAAGAGGGTCAAGTCCTGGGCCGAAGTAGCGCTTTGGTCGAAGATGGAGTGGAGCTACCCGTCCTCTGGCCCTATGGGGGCAGGCAACTGGCCTGGCCCGGCGGTGCGAAATCGCTGCAGCTTCGGTTTCGCCTGGAGGGCGGAGCTCAGCTCTACAGCTTCACCTTTAAGTAGGCACTTCGTGCCGACGGCCAAGGCCGTAAAAGGCTGTTTCGGGACACCCCGGCTGTGACGAAAGGGCGGTCTCAGAGAACAGCTCACTTGATTGAAATTCCGAGACTGTTAAGTAAGGACCCATCATTTCTATCGCTTCAGCAGCTCGTTCAAAGACAGCTTCTCGAAGACCAGGTGAGCCTGGCTGCCTTCGTAGACGATGCCGACATGAGAGGCATCGATCTGGGTCATGCTTGGATAGCCGTTGCCCCGGCCTTCGTCCAGCAGGATCCGGTACTCTTCCGGCCAGGTAAGGCCGTCGTCCAAGCTCACTTGGATGGAGTGGTGGTCGCGGCCGGTTTGTGAGTGAGGGTTGGCAAACAACAGGACGTGTTTCGGCTTCCCTTCTACCTCGTAATCGAAGCGCAGCAGGCTGCCGTTGCAGTTGGGTTCGATCAGCGTATTTCGGTGCGTCGAGTGTGGCCGCCAGGTCTTGCCCAGGTCGTCCGTCAACCACACCGAACGGAACTTGGTGGGCCTCACCGTGCGACTATTGAGCATGATCGATCCATCGTCCAGTTCCACCACCTCGCACTCGTTGTTGCCGGTCGCTGAGGGTGAACCGACGGTCCAGCTAGCGCCGTGGTCGCGGCTGACGATCAGGGTCGAAAAGAGGCGGTCCTTCGCATCCCGGCCTTCGCCGGGCAGAACCAGCGTACCGTCTCGTAGGGTGATTCCTGCCTGGGGGGACGGGGCGATGAGAATCCACTCGGACTTCTTCAGCTTGCGCGTCAGGTTCTCAGGCTTGCTCCAAGTAAGACCGTCGTCCTTGGAGCGTACCATCATGAATTGGGCGCTCTTGCCGATCTCATACCCGGGCTCGGAGCCGCCTTCGCTCCACTGATGCTTGCCTGGTCTGCCCCACATCCAGACAGCGGCGCAGAAGATCTCGCCGGTGTTTTGATCCACGACGATTCCTGGATCGCTGACGCCGTTCAGCTCCTGTCCCAGCCCGCCGTACTCACCCATGTCCATGATCACGCGCGTCGGCTCCCAGGTCTGGCCGCCATCGGTGCTACGGCTCAAACCGATGTCAATGTCTTCCTGCAAATCCCGCCGCTCCCGGCGCCGCAAGTCGTATACGCTCAACAGAGTCCCTTTTGGAGTCGCGGTCAGGGCCGGGATCCGGGTAGTATGCACGCCGTCTTGATGGCCCTTGCGAAGGGCGAACCCGATGCGCTTGCGCACACCTGGACTGGTATCTCGGGGCACGACTTTGCCCGCTGAAGTCTCAATTGCCGTGCACAGAGCGTCGACTTTGTGGGTCAGGTTGGCCTGGGGACTGATCTTGCAGGAGAGCCAGAAGATGTGAGTGCCCGGCCCCAGCGCTTGATCGCCAAGAAACGTCAGCTCGGCGGCAGGTTGAGCCAAGGTCCCGAATGGATTTCCCACGAACTCAGCCAGAACGCTATCTCGATCTTCCGAAAAACTGATCCCGCTGTGGAGGGCGTCGAAACCCTGTATCCTTCGACCACCGGCATAGAACAACTGTAACGACTCAATGTCACTCAGATCGTCGGTGCCGGCCAGCGAGAACCTGAACAGGGTTGCCTGAATCCCGTCCTGTCCAACCTCGACCACCACCTCTGTGAGGGCGTTGTGCTCCCGGTGAATCAGGACGGGGTGAACGCGCTGTGAGGCCGTTGCCTGGGCCACCTCTACCGAAGCCATCTCATCCTCTTCAGGAAGCGTGCAGGCCGTGAAAATGCTTACTACCAGGCTGAGAGTCAGCGGCGCGATCGGATGTTTCATGGGGAGCTCCAATCTCTATCTAGCAAATGTCTGTACGGTCAGCGAATGGCCGTTAGATTAGCATAGCGCGTCCGCCAACCAAAGGCGCTGTTGTTTGGCCTCTCGCGCAGGCAACCAGCCTCGAACGTCATTTCCGGACGTGGGTTCGGTCTCCAGGCTGAAGGTTTATTCTTCCGAGCCCTTGGCTCGAACGGCGGCCTGGAGACCACCGGCACGCCGGGCCCAACTTTGCCTTACGTAGAGCCAGAGAGGGAACACTGCTAGGATGGACGCCCCATTCCCGGGGATGGTGCTCGACAGAGACTTCAAAGCAAGGGGATCGAGTGGAACTCGCGACCTGGTCCTGGATCTTCCTGATCCTTTACATCGGCGTCATGCTGGGCGTTGGCTACGCCGCCAGCAAGCGGGTTCGCGACGCCGACGACTTTGCCACCGCTCGAGGCTCCTACGGTCCAGTTTTTCTCGCCTTTGCTTTCGCCGCCACCATCGCCAGTGGAGGCACCTTTCTGGGCCTTCCTGGTTTCGGCTATGAGTTTGGATTGCCCGCTGTCTGGGGAGGCATTCTCTATCCCATTGGGGCCTATTTCGGCGTGCTCATCTCGATGCGCCTGATTGCCACCAGCGGCAACAAATTCGGGAATCGCTCCATCCCCGAATACCTCGGGGACCGTTACCAGTCCGACGGCATTCGCATCTTGGTCTCGATCTTCTCTCTGATCCTGTTCTTCTATCTCGCAGCGCAGCTGGTGTCGGGTCTGGTGATGTTCGAGATCATGCTGGGTCTGCCACAGGAGTGGGCCCTGGGGATCACCGCTCTGGTGCTACTGGTCTATGTCACGATGGGAGGGGCCCACGCCGACATACTCACCGATGGCATCCAGGGCTTTCTGATGCTCGTCATTGCCATCGTAGTCATCTTCTTATTCTTGTTCGGGGTGGGATTCGACGGCGGCCCTGGGGAGGTGATCGATCGGGTGGCGGCATCGGATCCGAACAACGTTGGGTGGACCAACCCGACGACACCCATCTACCATTCCTGGTGGTCGCTGCTCGCCCTGCTGTTGAGCCACATTCCGCTGGGCCTACTCCCTCATCTCGGAAACAAACTCTGGGCGCTTCGGAACGACTGCGACAGATTGCTCTTCGTGAAATTGGCATTCGGCATTGGGATCACGTTGGGGATGCTGAGTCTCTCTGGACTCCTTGCCCGGGGAATCTTCGACGACGCCTTGTTGGCAGAAGGAGCGAATCCCAATCAGGCACTGCCGCTTCTATTCCTGGAACTGTTTCCGACCTGGCTGGCGGCACTGGTCGGCGTGGGAATTCTCTGCGCCATCATGTCCACTGCCGATGGTCTGGTGGTGTCCTCTTCTCAGATCGTCGCCAACGATCTGTATCGCCGCACCCTGATCCCAAGGCTTCGTCCGCGACCACCGGATGAGGAGATCGACCGTCGCGTCCTCGTCCTCAGCCGCTGGAGCACGGCAGTGATTCTGGTTGCTTGCGCCACCCTGGCCTGGTTTCTGATCGAGACCAACATCGGGCTGATCATCTGGATGGGAACCGGCGGCATGATGGCTGCTTTCGCCGGCCCTCTGGTGATGGGAGCGCTCTGGCGCGGCGTGACCCGGACCGGCGCCTACTGCGGACTTGTCTGCGGCATGGGAGCGTTCGTACTTCTGCACACCGGTGCTCTGGAGCCGGCATGGTTCGCAGACACTCTTCTCTTCGACGGCGTCGCCTGGTTGAAAGGCGAGTCTCCCAATCCCTTCTCCTGCTCGGCAATGGGAGAGATTGTCTCGGTCCTCGTCACCTGGGGCGTGTCCAAGCTCACACAGCCATTGGACAGGGTCCACCTGGACCAGATGTTCGGGGCGTGAGACACCAGTAGCAAGCGTTTGCGATCCGACCTACCTTCGTCTATCCTCTTGAGACTTGGGCGGCAGTATTGAGCCGCCAACCAGTGGAAGGAGTGGGTGAATGTTACTAGCTACGGCAGCAGGAAGGCCGGACCGATTTGAAGGCCTCTTTACAATCGACTATATCGCAATAGTCCTCTACTTTGTTGCCATGCTCGGCCTGGGGTACTACTTCAGCAAACGGCAAAACTCGACAGAGGAGTACTTCATGGCCGGGCGCGGCATGCCCTGGTTCGTTGTCGGACTGAGCATGTTTGCCACCCTGCTCTCTACGGTGAGTTACCTCTCCACTCCGGGGGAGTTCATGAAGAATGGACCGGGGATCTGGGGAATGCAGATGCACATCCCCTTCACCATCACCATCGTGACCCTGATTCTGATCCCCTACTTCATGCGTGAGCGCCTGACCAGCGCCTACGAGTACCTGGAAGATCTGTACGGGCTCAGGACCCGGCTCTTCGCCTCGACATTGTTCCTCCTCATTCGTCTCTTCTGGATGGGGATGATCGTCTACACCGCCACCTTCGCAATGACCCGGATGACCGGTCTCTCCTTCAACTGGCTCATGCTGGGAATTGGTTCTATAGCGATCGTCTACACCACCATGGGAGGCATGCGAGCGGTGATCTGGACCGATGTGGCCCAGTTCTTCATCCTCTTCGCCGGCCTGGTATTCACCATGACGTTCGTCTTGATCGAAACCGGGACCGGTCCACTGACCTGGTTTCACAATGTGATGCAGGTGGAAACGCGGCCGCAGCCTTTCTTCGCGTTCGATCCCTACGTTCGGGTCAGCTTGATGGGCGCCGCCATATACGGCCTTTTCTGGTGGACCTGTACCGCCGGTTCGGACCAGGTGGCGATCCAAAGGTATCTATCCACCGGCTCCTTGAAGGGGGCCCGGAAGTCCTTCCTGGCCAACATCGGCGCCGATGTGAGTATTGCACTCTCCCTCGGAGTCACCGGGATGGCGCTTTACTCCTATTACCTGGCACAGCTTCCAGGCACACCGGACCAGGCATTTCCCCACTTTATCGCCCACGCCATGCCACGAGCACTGGCCGGATTGGTGGTTGCCGCCCTTTTCTCGGCAGCCATGTCGAGCCTGGATTCGGGGATGCACGGCGTTGCCACGGTCATCACCGTCGACTTTTTTCGGCGGCTCCGGAAGCAGACCATGGACGCTGTTGCGGAGCTGCGTCTGGCCCGTCTCATCACGGTGGCCGCAGGCCTGTTCGCGATCGGCTTCTGCCTCTACCTGAACACGATATCGGAAGAAACCCGTGGAAACCTGTATGAAATGACGGTTCGGATCAGCAGCTATATCACGGGTACGCTGGGAGGCATGTTCTTCGCCGCCTTCCTGAGGCTGCGCTGTTCCGGGAACATGATGATCGCTTCCGGGGTCCTGGGAGTGTTGGTGGGCTTCTACCTCGGGTTGGGGCACTGGTTTCTGGAGCATCCAAGGATCTTTCTTTTTGTGGAAGGAGCGGCACAGACGGAACAGCTGCGTTGGGAACCCTCTCTGGACGAGCCCAATCTGATTGGATCAGATCCTCGGGCCAACCGGTTCGCACTGCCGGGGCCGAAGGTGGCTGCTCAACACGCCACCATCGAGCTGACAGAGGACGGCTGGCAGGTCCGGAGTGCTGACAACGCCTCAGAGATTCAGGTCAACGAGCGCGTGACTACTCAAGCACGGCTACGTCTCGACGATGTGATTGGCATTGGAGAAAACCGGATTCTGGTAAAGGTGAAGGCGATTTCCTGGATGTGGGTGCTACCCATTGCCTGCGTGGTGACGCTGCTCTCGGCCGCTATCTTCAGCCTGTTCTCTCGTCGACGGCCACTAGCCGAGGCTGTCTGAGCCAGCTCTGGGAGGCACTAACCCGCATTTCTCATCGCTGGTCTACTGCGGCCCCGCAATCATCCGCCCTGGCTGTGTTACGCTCGGTCGGCCTCCTCGACGTACTGTCAAAGTACGACTGCGGTGGCCTCGGTCGCAAGCCTTGCCAGGACGGCCCTTGTGGCGCCTCGCTACGACAAGCGATGAGAAATGCGGGCTAAGGTGAAACTTCCCCTGACAAGAAGAAGCTGCAAGAATCAGCATCTGACAGGGAAGTAACCTGTAGGATGGGCACTCTTGCCCGTCGGTGTGCTCGACGGGCAAGAGTGCCCGTCCCACAAGGGTCACGCTGCTATCGATATTCGAAAGGCATAGTCAATAATGGATCCAGAAACAAGCCACCGGGGATTCTCGCCTGGACTCATTGAATTCTTGCAGGACTTGTCACAAAACAACCGACGAGACTGGTTCAAGGCTAACGAGAGCCGCTACCAGGAAGAGGTCCTGGAACCGGCTTTCTCCTTTATCCGGGCCATGAGGCCCCGAATTCATTCCATCTCACCCCACTTTGTGGCCGAGGCCCGAAAGGTCCGGGGTTCGCTGATGCGGGTGCACCGCGATGTTCGGTTCTCCAAGGACAAGCGACCCTACAAGACCAATGTGGGGATTCGATTTCCCCACGAGTCCAGCGGTGACATAAGCGCACCCGGGTTCTACGTCCATTTGAGCCCCGAGGAGATCTTCCTTGGAGTAGGCGTATGGCATCCCGCTCAACCTTCCCTGCTAAAGATCCGAGAGAAGGTCGATCTAGATCCCAAGGGTTGGCTCAAAGTTCGAAACAACAAGCGGTTTCGGGAGCTGTTCCAACTGACGGGAGAGAGTCTCAAGACTGCACCCAAGGGCTATCCGAGTGACCATCCCCTGATTGATGATCTAAGACGCAAGGACTTCATCGCAGCTCAGGAGCTATCAGTCCAGGACGCGTTGGACCCGAGTTTTCTGGAGCGGACTGCCGAAGCCTTCCGAGCGTCGGCCCACTACGTCAAATTCATCTGTGATGCGCTGGGCGTGGCTTTCTAGAGACTCCTTGGTCGAGAGAAAGTTCACAGACTGGTCAAGTTTCCTGCTTCGGCGTGATGTAGTTTCCAAAGAGACCGCTTCAGCGGGCTTGCGCGAACTCGGGATAGGGGAAGCCCTCACGGGCCTTCCCCTCCCACACCACCAGGCATACGGGTCCGTACCAAGGCGGTTCGCTAGGGTTGAATGCGCTGATGATTAGCCAACCGAGGAAGACCTAACCGATCGAAATAAGCATTCGGAAGCGCTATCCGGACCCCGGGCGCTTGACTGAGGGCCCAAGGGCCCTTGACTCTCCACGCGGTCCGCTGGGCCATATCCCGACTCACGCCCAGCCGGATCAACTCCGCCTGGCGTCGCCGGTAGACCTTCCACTGTTTCCATTGGACGCTGCGCAGGCGACGACGAATCCAGCTGTCCAGACCCCGCAGGACCCAGGGGCTCTCGACGTACCCAAAGTATCCAATCCAGCCCCGGAGGTAGCGGGACAATTCGTCCACACGCTGCTCCAGGCTGATCCCCCGGTTACGCCGCGTTAAACGACGCACCCGGGATCGAAACCGCTGGATCGATTCCGGCGCAATCTTGCGCCGGTTGGGCGATCGGCCTCCCGTGAACGTGAAGCCTAAGAACTTCCGCTTCTGGGGCTCATCCACCGCACTCTTCTCCCGATTGACACGCAGTTTCAGTCGCTGGCTCACAAACCGGCTCACACTCGCCATCACTCGCTCCCCCGCCCGCCGACTCCGCACATAAATGTTGCAGTCATCGGCATAGCGGACAAAACGGTGACCCCGGCGCTCCAGTTCCTCGTCCAGCTCATCCAGAACCACGTTCGAGAGAAAGGGGGACAGGGGGCTGCCTTGCGGCGTCCCTTCCGTCGGCGCACTCACCAGTCCGTACCGCAGAATCCCCGCGCTTAGATACGCTCGGATCAACTTCAGTACCCGCTTGTCCCCAATCTCCCGCGCCAGCCGGCTCAGCAAACGATCGTGGTGAACTCGATCGAAAAACTTTTCTAAATCGAGATCGACCACGGTCCCGTAGCCCGCTTTCACGTAGTCTTGGGCACGCGCCACTGCCTGATGAGCCCTGCGCCCCGGTCGATAGCCATAGCTGGACTCTGAGAACGTGCGATCCCACTTGCGTTGCAGCACTTGCAGCATCGCTTGCTCGATAAATCGATCGATCACACACGGAATCCCGAGTCTTCGCTTGTCTTTCCTTCCCGGTTTCGGAATCTCCACCCCCTTGACAGGTCGCGGTTGATACTCCCCGCACAGCAGCTGTTCTTTGATCGACCGCCAGTTCGCCTTCAGGTACTCCGGCAGTTCATCGACGGTCATCCCGTCCACTCCCGGACCCCCTCGGTTCGCTCGCACTCGTCTCAACGCCGCTTCCAGATTACTTCGCTCGCATATCTCCTCCATGACGTTCTCACCAAACATCGGGCCTTCGGTTCGCCCTTTCGCTAAGGATGAATCCGCCGTCTCCCCGCTTCCCTGGGGCCGCACCCCAGCTGTTCGGTTTGAGGTCCGCTTCGGACTTCTCTGCCTCTGTTGATCACCCTTAAGATTGGACACCTACTAACCTCTCCCTACCGTTCGGGCCTTCCGTGAGTTTCCCCACCTACTATGCCCTCTGCGGACTCCTGGAGGGCGCTATGAAACCTTACGATTCCACCTGTCCTTCAAGGGACAGCCTCCCAGGCCTCCCGGGGTAAGGACGCTGTCTTTCCGTACACAACCGCTGGATTTACGCTTCCGGATCTTGATGGATATGGACTTCGTCACCACGCGCTGACTCGTCCGACCTTGGCGCCTACTTATCCAGTTTCTGTGCGTCGGCTCGTACGTTTGCTCCACACTTCCTTCAGACCCCACCTCGCGGTGACGCCCTTGTGCTTCGCTAGCCTTCACCTCCATCAGGTTGGCGGAGGGACTTGCACCCTCCCAGACAGCGCGCGTGCCCGGCACGCGCGTATTAGACCGGTCCTTCAGGGCCGGGTGGGCGGGCAAGCAGATGCAGCCAGGCTCCGGGTCGACGATGGCTAAAGCCGCCGTTCGAGAAGGACCGTGAACGGCCCTCAGGAAGGGTAGGGTAGCAGCTTACCCCGGCGTAAACACCGGGTCTACTACGCTTCGCGCCAGGCCGCTGAAGCGGCCTCCTAGAAAAACTACATTCAAGCGGATGTCGGGTTGCTCGACGGTATGAGCTCGTTTAGTGAGAGCCACCGACACCCTCCTATTGCTCCAGGTCATGGCATAGATCGCAATCGATTGAGGCCTGCTTCTCCAGGTGGCAGCCAATACAGACCTTCATGCTGGTAGAGACCTCTTTCGCCAGGATCTCCCGCTTCTCGACCGGCCCATGGCAGGTGGCACATTCGAGGCTTGCCTTCAGGTGCTTGGAGTGGCTGAAGGAGACGAAGTCGGGGAGCTCGTAGACCCGAACCCAGGACGGCTCCTTCCCCTCCTGGTGAAACCGGGCCAGCTTCTGGATTTCGGGTTCACCTTTCTTTAACGTCTCGTGACAGAGCATGCACTGAGCAATTGGAGGAAATCCAGCCCGCTCCTCACTGGCTCCTGAATGACACTGTTGGCAACCCAGTCCGAGGGACGAGTGCTCGAGATGGTTGAAGGACACTGGCTGGGGTGCCACTGTGATTGGCAGGCGCTCGTGCTTCCCTTGATAGTTCGTGATCTGCGGAATCAGCAGGGCCAGGCCGGACCAGAGCAATAGCAGACGAACCGTCATATCCCCTGTTTTCCCTCAGGATGCACGCGGCAATCGTAACAGATGGGTGACCATTGACGAGTGAGCCCCCCTAATCCCCGGCGACCTGCAGCGTTCCGACGTTCCGGATGCGGAGAGGAGGTGGTCTGTGATAAGAAATGTGCAGCAACCATGAAATCTATAGTGCCGCTCAGGGTGTTCCTTCTGGGGTTTTACCTGGTAGTTGTCACCGTGTCCGGGGCAGAAGAAAAAGAGAGATTCGAGCTCAGAGGACGGGTGTTGCTGGCTGAGGGTAGACCGGTTCGGGGCATCCTACCGGAGATCCGTCTCGAAGGAACCCGATTCCCCTTCCTCAGAAGGACCCTGGCAAGGCGGGATGGGACCTTCACGTTCAAGAAGATTCCGGCTACCACCTACCAGCTGACGATTTCTGCGCTGGGATGGGGAGAAATGAGGCGTACCTTGGAGGTAGGTCCCAGCGCCGCCGACGCCAAACGAAGAATCGATGTCAGCTACGTCTTCGAGCCGGACCGCCGAGCGGGCCCGTCTGCTACCGTTTCGACCAAACAGCTTTCAGTGAAACCAGCCGCCTTGAAGCACTACGTACGGGCGCTGAAGCGGCTGGAGAAAGAGGACTCCGCGGGCGCCATAAAGCATCTTGAGAAGGCGGTCGAGATTTCGCCCCACTATTCCGCTGCCTGGAATCACCTGGGAACCATTGCCTACATGTCCCGCCAGCATGCTCGTGCGCGGCACTACTTCGGGAAGGCCCTCGAGTACGATCCGGACTCCTATCCTGCGTTGGTCAATCTAGGGGCGGTGCTGCTGGCACTGGGGAAGCTGGAGGAGGCCCTCGAAACCAATGAGCAGGCTGCCAGGCTCCGCGCTGAGGAGCCGCTGGCCCGGAGCCAACTGGGCCTTTGCTATCTCCGACTGGGCCGCCTGGAGGACGCAGAGGAACAGCTCAAGCTGGTCAAGAAACTGGATCCTGGACACTTTTCGAGCCCACAACTGACGCTTGGTGAAATCTATCGTCGTCGAAGAAACTTCAGGGCAGTCGCTGCTGAGATCGAAGAGTTCCTCCGCTACCATCCGGATTCGCCTCGGGCAGAGCAATTACAGAAGCGGCTGCAAGTCACCCGAGACATGCTCCTCCTGGAACAGTGAGGAGAAATGTGGGCTAGTCTTCTTCCAGGCGCAGAGCGGCGGCGGCAAGTCCAAGGGTCGACCAGATCATCAGGTAGGTCGGAGTGAATTCGAGAAAGTAGTCGAAGAACCCGTGCACCAGAATTGCCGACGTGGCTGCTGAGATTCCGACTATGTGGGACAGCGTCTGCTGAGATGCGCGTTTCCATTGGCGGCGCAAAATCAAGAAGAGCCTCCACAGGAGCCAAAAGAAAAGTCCGCCGCCCAAGAAACCGGTACAGACGAAAAACTCTAGATAGAGATTGTTCGTGTGGTAGCTCCGATCCCAGACTTCCAACCCAGCGTAGCGACCGTAGAGTAAGCGAAAGTTGTCAGGGCCGACTCCCAGTATTGGATTCGCCGCAATCATCTCGAGTGCCGTCGACCAGAGCTGCCAACGGCTCAGAACGAACCGAGTTTCGGGCATCTCTTCCAGCGGCCTGATGGGCAGATCCTGGCCCATCGGACCTTTGACCTCGACAGACGTATAGGCGCTGGGACAGCCCTCGAGGCTAAACCAGAAGAGATCCTCTCGCAACATATCCCAGGCCAGGAGGTACCGCCCAGGAATCGCGGGAGCGCGCACCTGTGCCTGCAAGGCAATATCCTGCCCCGGCTTCACTGGTCTTGCAAGGTCCGTTCTCAGGCCCTCGAACTCAACTACCTCCCTCGACTCTGGATCCAACCAATGGTATGCAAGCCTTGTGGGCGCAACCTCTGCCGGATCCCAGGCCGCGAGACCGCTATTGGAGATCGCGACCTCGACCTGGTGGACTTGGCCAGTCCTGAGTTCCAGGGATTCGGGCACCTGGTAATCCACCTGGTACCAGTCCTGGGACGTCTGGGTCGTCAACCTGAGCCAGTAGGAACCCTCATCGGTAAGCAGCCGATATCCAAAAACGCAGCCAAGGATCCAGGCCACGCCGAGAAGCGCCCAAAGGGATCGAAGAACGCCTCGGCCACGCCACCAGAGCCAGGCACTGCCCATCAGTACCACACCGAGACTCACCAGACCGCTTCGGGTCAGGGTGAAGATTGTGCAGCTTCCGATCAATACGAGGGCGGTAAAAATCAGGAGGGCACGTCCCCAACTTCGGTCGCGAACCACTTGTAGCAGAAGCGCAAGGGTCAACCCGAAGGACACTTCCAGATACATGGAGGTGACGGTTGGATAGGGAAGGGTCGACGTGATTCGGGGCTCTCCAGCTGCCCACGAATCGCTGGGGCGAAAGGGACGAAGCCACTGCTCTACCCACTCGACCTGCTGGTACTCGAGAAGACCCAGCAGGCTGACACAGGTACCAACCAAAGCTACGGCAAGCAGGGCTCCGTTGAGGCGGAAACGGCTGTTGACCGCGTTGGCAACGAGTAGGAACACGAGGAATCCCACCAGGAAACGCCCGACAAAACGAAGGGATTGGGTCGTGTGCTCGGGGGACATCAGGGCAGAAACAAGCATGACGACCACCAGCCAGAGGACGGGCGCGCTGAGACCGGTTTTCAGCTGGAGCGGCTGCCTTGCCAGGATTGCCCAGGCGATCCAGGCCAGGAGAGCCCCCATAACCACGGCCTCGAGATTGCTTAGTTCTTGTCCGGGAAAGGACAGTGCCGGCTGCAGCCGTTCGAAAGGGGCACTGAGGAGGATCGCCAGGACCGCAGCGTAGGGAATCCAAGCTGCAGCAGGATCATTACGAGCAACTCGCATCGCTGTGATTCTACTGTGACATGCCCTCTACTGAGAACGCCCTGTCTCCCTTCCGAGTGAGGTGAGACCTTGATTCATCGAACCTAAGCATCGTGCTCAGCGCGTGGTTGTGGTAAAAGAGCACTCATTGGATCGAGAGGAATACGGCGTCGATTTCGGAAACAGGGCCACCTTTGCGGACTTCCTCAAGCTGATTCTTTTCTCCCTGATGATCCGCTGTGTCCTCTTGCTGGTGTTCCCAGTGCCCTACGGCAATGATGGCTTCGGGAGGATTTTCTTCAGCGATCAGCTGTTCCTCTCCCACTGGCTGCCTCTGACCCAGCTCATCGTCCAGCTTGGTGCTCAGTTGTCAGAGGGCATACTGCCGATCCGGCTCCTCTTCGCCGTTTGCGGTTCTCTGGCAGCCTGCGGCTTCTATCTCTATTTGCGCCTCTTCCTCGACCGAGGACTGGCACTCCTGGGGGGGCTTCTGTTTTCGGTCAATCCTCTCTACGTGATGCTCTCCCTGATGCCCTATCAGGACGTGCTCTTCCTAGGACTCTTCTACGCTTCCCTCGCCATTCTCTTGAGAAAGACTCCCCTGTTCCAGTCCCCTGGCGGCTCCCTGCTCTATGGGCTGGCCTCCCTGACAAGGTACGAGAGCTGGTTCTTGATTCCACTGCTCATAGTATGGAAGGCCAGAATCGAAAACTCCGGTGGCCCTCTCTCGGAGAAACTCATGGGGCTGTTGCGAGCGACGATCTTTTTTGCTTGGGCCCCCCTGCTCTGGTTTCTTCTCAGCTTCACCCACTGGGGAAGATGGGACGGCTTCCTCTTCCAGACACAGGATCAATCCTTTTACGCCTGGAATCCTCATGTTGATTTCATATGGATTGTCGAGTACCTGGCGCGGATGCTCTACTGGATCGGGCTTTTTGGCTCTCCCATTGTTCTCTTCTCGGCTTGGGCCCTCTTCAGTTGGATTTCTGACGGGGAGCGGCCATACCCTGCCCAGCGACTGCTCATCCTGTTCGGATCACTGGTCCTCGTCTTTTTCCTGTTCATCATTGGGAAGGAGCACGACACCGTTTTTCGGTTTGTCACGATTCCCTTGAGCATCGTCCTGGTCGGAACGGTTGTCGGTCTGGGCAAGGCAAGGGACTGGGTGGTGAAAAGGCAGCCCGACTGGTTGGGGCGATTGAGTCCAGTAGCGCTGGTCTTGCTTTTTGCCGGGCTAATTGTCTATGCAGCCATACCCATGGCCAGCCTGGACAGGAATGCTGAGTTCCGCGATCCCTTTCTGATCGCCCAACGCCTGGATGCCGTGGTGCAAGCAGACGAGAAGGTTCTGGTTGTGGCCGATCGTTCGCGAGACCTCTTGGACGCCGCTCCTTTGGCCTATCAGCGCGTGGTAGCCCAGTCTCGCCTGGGGCGGGATAGAGTCCTGGCTGCCGGACTTCTTCAATCCGATGAACCCGCCAAACTGGGTGAGTATGCGCGGGAAGCAGGTGTAGCCTATTTGGTAGTATTCGAAAACTTCGAACCCTGGCTGGTCCCCGATATTTTCTTCGCCAATCTGCCCAGAACGGAACCGGATCAAGTAGATGTCATTCTGAGGTTGGAGACTGCCGCTATCTACAGGGTCTTCCTTCAGTCGCGCGAAACGGGCCCTTGATGGCGGACCGAGTAGTTCTCAAACAGTACATCCTCTTGTCCGCGGGTGCTACAGCAGTGGCGGCCTTGATAAGGTTTTGGAGTCTGTCTGATCTCGGCCTGACTCACTTTGACGAGGGATCGTACGTCATGGCCGGCAAGTGGCTGGCCACGCTTGGGAAACAGGGCTGGATCTACCAGGCGGGACACTCTCCCGGACTTTTTTCCACCTTCGTAGGGATCTTCTTCTGGCTTTTCGGTATTTCCGACTCCTCGGCGATCGCAGTATCGGCGCTATCGGGAAGCTTGACGGTTGGCTTCTTTTGCTTTCTCGGCTCCTACTGGCTCGGCCCCCGAGTAGGAGTAGTGTCTGCCCTGCTTCTCGCCACCTGTGAGTATCATGTGATCTACTCCAGACTGGCTCTCACCGACACCACCTTTACACTCCTCTTCTGGGCCGCCTTGGCCTCTCTGTATCACGCCACCCGGGTGCAGAGCAGAAGTTGGTTCCTTTTAGGGGGAACGTTGACCGGCCTCTGCTGGAACACCAAGTACCACGGCTTCTTTCCCTTGCTCGCAATCGGAGTCTGGCTCCTTATCATTTTGGGAACCCGTTTCTTACGTGCCCGATCCCAGACGGATCGGGCGCAGGCTTTCCGCTGGGCTGACCTGCTGCTCGCATCCGCTGCTGCGCTGCTGCTCTACCTCCCCTGGCTTCTGTTCGTCGAGCTGACGGTTGGCTATCGTTCTATCCTGGAAGGGCAGTTGAGCCATTCGCTGGGCCTGGGGTCCTTGATCATCACGACACCCCAGACGCTGTGGTTCTATCTGAGTTCCTGGGTTTCTCCTCCGATTCTCTTGCTTGCGTTGATCGGTCTGCTCCTGGCCCTCTCCGCTCGGGAAAGAACCTTGCTGTTCACGGCCACTGTCTGCGGCTTACTGGCGACGGCTATCCTGTTCTATCTGAGCTTTCCGAGGCTGATCCTACCGGTGATTCCCGGTATCTGCCTACTCAGCGGCTATGCACTGGTTTCGATGTGTGGAAGAGTTTCCCGGACTCCAGCTATCGGACTGCTTTCGTTTGGAACAGCAGTCGTTCTGATTTGGAACCTGCTTCAGATTCTGCCCGTAATCAACCTCAAGACCGACGTGTATCGGCGCGCCGCGATCTACTTGAAGGAGCTTCGGGAGCCTTTGATCACGCAGCTGAAGAAGAACTACTACTTCTACGAGGAGAGCCCCTCTCTGGAAATCCGCTGGCAGGATCTCGATGAGCTGGACGCTCTGATCGGGCGGTCAGCATCGGTCGTTGTAGCGGTTGATCCCATCATCCACAAGCTGACGGAAGAGCACGCCTGGGTTGAGAGGCATCGTCCTGCACTCAGTCTGCTGCGTAGTTTTGAGGTGAGAATGTACGATCCGCTCTACTACCAGGGATTCGATCCCAATCTTGGCTTTGAGAACCTACCTCGAAAGATTGCTCCCCCGGTGCCAGGGGACACGCGAATAGAGGTCTATCGGCTATCCCACTGATTCCCCTCCCTGGCAAGGGCAGAGGCGAAGGCGGAGGCGGAGACGGGACCTGGCCCTGACCTAGCCCGGATTTCTCATCGCTTGTCGTAGCGACGCAGTAGACCAACGATGAGAAATCCGGGCTAGTCTTCGAGGGCTCGGTCGCGACGGCGCTTGAAGACCCAGGAGACACAGATGCTGATCAGGTAGAGGAGTACCATGGGAACGGCCCAGAAGAACAGGTTCAAGGCGTCGGCTGTAGGAGAGACGACGGCAGCAATAATCATGATCAGGAGGAAGGCGTAGCGGAAGTTCTTCCAGAGAAACCGTGGCGTGAGGATTCCAAAGATGGAAAGAAATGCCACCAGGACCGGCATTTGAAAAATCACTCCCATGCCCAGGATGATGACGGTTTCGAACTTGAAAAACTCGACGGCACTGATCATCGGCTCGAAGTTCTTCCCGAACTCGTTGATCAGAAAGTCGAGTGCGACGGGAAGAATGATGTAGTAGGCGAACATGCCGCCCAGGAGGAAGAGAATGGTGGAGGCGCTGAGGAAGGGAAAGACATAGCCCTTCTCTTTGCGATACAGTCCGGGAGCAATGAAGAGCCAGAGTTGGAATAGAAGGTAGGGTGCAGCCACAAAGATCGAGCAGAGGAAGGACACTTTCAAGTAGATGGTAAAAGCCTCCGTCGGCTTGATGACGACCAGCTTGTCGACCGCTCCCTTGATAGGTTCTGCGAGAAACTCGAAGATAGGCTCACGAAAGAACCAGGCAAAACAAAAGGTAACCGCAACCGCTACCACTGCGTGCAGCAGGCGCTTCCGGAGTTCGTCCAGGTGCTCCAGAAAGGTCATCTTGGCACCCAGTTCCCTTTCCTCGGGAAACTCATCGTCGCCGATATCGGGGGGAGGAGCACTGGGGGGCGGACCTGGACTGGCGGGCTCCATCGCGCCTCCGGGCTCTTCCTCCTCGGAAGGAGAAGAGGGAGATTCGAAATCATTTGGAGGATCGAGCGGCGGGTTGCCGGAGGATTCGGTTTCGGGAAGCTCGTCGTCACCGATATCGGGAGGAGGAACACTCGGGGGCGGACCTGGACTGGAGGGCTCCAACTCGCCTCCGGGCTTTTCCTCCTCGGAAGGAGAAGAGGGAGACTCGAACTCGTCTGGAGGATCGAGCGGCGGATTGCCGGAGGATTCCATCATCGGCGGCTAGGAGTATTTGGCAAATAAGCTGCTGCTCTGTGGTGGGGCACGGTGGGACAGGTCCTCTGCATCAGCGGCGATGTGAGCGTCCCCCGATACTCAGCTCTCAATATCCCTTTGGATTCGCTTCAGCTCTTCTTCCTCGGTTTGAACTTCCTCTTCCCAGGTTCGCTTGAGCTCGTTCGACGCCTTTTTGAACTCGGCCAGTCCTTTTCCGAGAGACTTGCCTAGATCGGGAAGTTTCCTAGGCCCAAAGACGATCAAGGCGATGACAAAGATGACAAGTACCTCAGAAAAACCCAAATTCCACATAGTCTCTACTGCCCCCCTGCTCCATGAGTCTATGCCAGGGGGTAAAAGCAAGTCAACCATCTGGGTGAGAGTAGCCACGTTCGCGCGCCTTGTTCGAAATGCTATACTAGGAGTCTTGGATACTGAGACCAAAGAAGGAGTGAGCATTTGAGACGCAGAGGCGATGAGAAGAGAAGTCGGCTGACGCTTCTTCTGCTACTGGCCATACTGAGTGCGACCATCTTTGGGGGATGGTTTGGCGAAGGGGTCAACGCAGGACCCCCTCTCGAAGAAGAGACACAGAAGCTCCTGAAAAGCTTCACTGAGACGCTGGCTATCGTCGAATCGGATTTCGCTCACGAGCCCGACACCGAGGAACTGCTGGAGAGTGCAATTCGAGGGCTGCTGAGATCTCTGGACCCGCACAGTTCCTTCTTTTCCCGAACCGATTACAAGCGGCTGCGGGAAGAGCAACAGGGAAAATACTACGGGCTGGGCATCACCATAAGGGCTGAGTCGCCAGGCAGTGGCCGCGTCGTTGTGGTGGATCCGCCAGCCTCCGGAACACCTGCCTACAAGGTCGGGATCCGGGCCGGTGACGTGATCGCGAAAATCGAGGGCGAGTCGATTCAGGACTGGGACCTGATGGAAGACGTGATTCCCCACCTGAAGGGTCCCAAGGGGACGATGGTCAACATCATAATCGAGCGGCCTGGCGTACCCGAACCCATCGAGATGAGCGTCGAGCGAGACGAGATCCCGCTTTACACCATAAAGTATGCGTTCCATCTCGACGCGACGACGGGTTACATCAAGATCGAGAAGTTCTCCGAAACCACCAGCAACGAGCTCGATGAGGCCCTGGAGAAGCTGAATGAATCCGAACTCGAAGCTCTGGTTCTAGATCTGCGTGACAATCCTGGGGGAGCGCTCAGTCAAGCCATCGAGGTGACCGACCGATTCATCGAAAAGGGGCAGCTGGTCGTAAAGACACGGATGCGCCGGGGTAAGGGCCACGAGTATCTGGCCCCTCGCGGTCGCCGCCATGACTATCCAATGGTGGTCCTGATCAACCAGAACAGCGCCAGCGCCAGCGAGATCGTGGCAGGGGCGCTCCAAGACCATGACCGGGCACTGATCGTGGGCGAAACCAGTTTCGGGAAGGCCCTGGTACAGACGATCTATCCCCTGGAAAGAAACAGGGGATTAGCCCTGACCACTGGCAAGTATTACACCCCCTCCGATCGCCTGATCCAGCGCAACTACTCGGAGAGTTTCTATGACTATTTCTGGGGAGGCCGCAACCAGGAGCCAAATGACGGTGAACGGGCGGTGTCTCACACAGATAGCGGTAGAACGGTGTTTGGAGGGGGCGGAATCACCCCAGATGAGAAGGTCAAAGCTGAGCGACTGAGCAAACTCCTCCAGCAGATCAGGCGCAAGAGCCTTTTCCAGAAGTTCGCCGAGAGATTGGCGGACGGAGAGATTGAATCTGACATCCGCTTCCACTACACGCCTAAGGAAAGAGGCGAGTTCACCAGCGAAGACAAGACCAGATTGCGGGATGAGCTGGTGATCTCCGAGCAGACCCTTGCTCTCTTCCAGGAACTCCTCACGGAGAACGAAGTCGAGGTCACCGAGGAAACCCTCAGCCAGGATCGCCACCTGATCGAGAATCTTCTAAGGCAGAGGCTATTTGCCAAGCTTCTTGACGACGAGGCGGGGAAAAGAGCCTCGTTGGACATCGATCGACAGCTTCTTCGAGCGCTTGAGCTCCTGCCGAAGGCCCGCGCGCTGTTCGAGAATATAGTTGCAAAAAAGCAGGCAGACTCCATACAATAATTCCGGGCTGGGCGCCTGACATGTCCCGTGACAGGCTCTTGTCCTAGGACCTGGGAGAGTGAAACCTGTTCAGGAAAGCCCTCAACGTACTTGTACTCTCGTGCCTTTTGCTCCTGCCGGGTTGTGGCAACCAGCGCAAGGTCCAGGTTCACCAACCAGTGGCCGTTGCCCCACCCCCAGCGGCACCGATCGCAGATATCCCGGAGGCCAAGCAACCCAGCGAGGCTGAGCGCCAGGAGCTGCTCCACCGGGAAATGTTGGCGAAACGCCTCCAAGAGGCCAGCCAGCTGTTCGAACAGGGAAGACAGCTGTTCGAAGCAGGAAAAGTCGAGCCTGGTCGAAGCTACCTCCGTCAGGCCCTCGACCACCTGAAGGACGACTCCGAGGGCTCCTCCCCGGCTGAGCTCGAGGCTGGCTATTTTGCCCTTCTCAGCCAGGTCCAGGAGCTTGAACTCGAGTTTCTAACGGGATCGCCGGAAGACAGCTTTGACGACCAGCCGAGTGCAATCGACCAGCTTGCCCACATCAACCTCTTTACGATCAAAGTAGATCCGGCGTTGAGGGAACTCGCCCACGAGGACCTTCTCGATTCCCGCTTCGATATCCCTATCGTTCTGAACGAGAGTGTGCTGAAGTTTCTGCGCTATTACCGGACCCGCGGACGCAGAGTCATGACGGAAGGACTGAAACGATCCGGAAAATACCTCGGATTGTTTCGGAAAATCTTCCGGGAAGAGGGAGTTCCGCTCGATCTGATCTATGTGGCGCACGTAGAAAGTCTGTACAAACCTCGTGCTTTGTCCCGAGCCCGCGCCAAGGGCATCTGGCAGTTCATCAGGGGCACTGGAAAGGTGTACGGCCTGAAGCAGACCTGGTGGATCGACGAGCGCTCAGATATCCTCAAATCAACCAGCGCAGCCGCCCGCCACTTGAGGGATCTGCATGACCGATTCGGGGACTGGTACCTCGCGCTTGCAGCCTACAATTCGGGTGCCGGCAGGGTGGCAAGGGTTCTTAAACGTAACGGTCAGATGGACTATTGGAAGATGGTCAAGCGGCGCTTGCTCCCGCGCGAGACCAGAAACTACGTCCCTTCCATCCTGGCCTCGATGATCATCTTCAAGAGCCCGGAACGGTATGGTTTTCGCGTCGACAGGGATCCCGAGATCGAATTCGAAATGCTGCCTATAAAGGAACAGGTGGATCTGGAGGTAGCAGCAGAGCTGATCAACGTGCCCACTTCGCTCCTGATGGAGTACAACCCCGAGCTTCGGCGTGGAATCACACCGTTCGACTATCCAGGCTACCTGATGAAGGTCCCCATCGGGATGGCCAGTCCACTCCAGGCTGGCTTGGCGAAACTCCCCCCGGATAAGCGCATCAGGGTCCGTCACCATAGAGTCGAGTCGGGACAGACACTTTCGCTGATCGCAAGTCGCTATGGCTCCTCCATCCAGGCCATCGCCGACGTAAACCGAATCCGCAACATTCACCGCTTGCATCTTGGTCAGGATCTGATCATCCCACTTAGAGGCGCGCTTGCGGCCAGGGGCAGAGGGGTTCGGAAGAGTTCCGGATCAGCCGACGAGCATATCGTCCACCGGGGCGAGACTCTGGGCAAGATCGCCCGGATCTATGGCGTCCGTCTTAGTGACCTGCTTCGATGGAACAATCTGAGGCGCAGGCAGGTGATCCACCCGGGACAAGCCATCAAGGTGAAACCCCAGGCCAGGATCTCGCGAAGTACTCTCGGGCAAGCAGGACAATAGGTCTAAATTCCAAGATACAAGAAACAAGATACAAACAAATTCCAAATCAAAAGCACCAAACCTGAGATTCCACTTTGGAGCTTAGTGCTTGTAATTTGAGATTTGTTTGTATCTTGTTTCTTGTATCTTGGTCTTTTAGTCCCTTGTATCTTGGTGCTTTCATCTCTGGCTCAACACACGTGCGGTTTCTCGGGCAATGATCAGTTCTTCATTGGCCAGGACCACGACAACCCGGGCAGGGGAATCCGGCTTGGAAACGACTCCTTCCTGACCTCGAATCGAGTTGGCGTCAGCGTCCAGGTGCACACCGAAACACTCGAGTCCTCGACAGATTGCCTCGCGAACCCGAATCCCGTTCTCGCCGATCCCTCCGGTGAAGGCTAGAACATCCAGCCCTCCCAGGACCGCCGTGTAGGCACCGATGTACTTCCGGGTTTCATGAACCAACACATTGATTGCCAAGGCAGCACGATCGTTGCCGGCATCGGCCGCCTCCTCCAGATCCCGGACGTCACCGCTGACCCCTGAAATGCCTTTCAGCCCGCCGTTCTTGGAGAGAAGCTCCGTCATTTCAGTCGTCGAAAGCCCCTCCTTATCCATCAGATAGAGGATGATGAAGGGATCCAGGTCACCATTGCGGGTGGCATGGGGAAGACCCGCCTGAGGGGAAAAGCCCATGCTGGTATCAACGGACTGACCATCCTTGATCGCGCACATGCTGGAACTTCCGCCCAGGTGACAGGAGATGATTCGCAGACCTTCTGGCTTCGAGTTCACGAGTTGGGGAGCGCGGTAGGAAACATAGCGGTGGGAGGCCCCGTGAAATCCATAGCGACGAATGGCGTACTTCTGTGACAATTCGTAGGGGATGGCATAGGTCCGAGCATAGTCCGGGATGGTCCGGTGGAACGCCGGCTCGAAAACACCGACCAGGGGTTTGCTGGGAAGGAGTTCCTGAAAGATGCGGAAAGCCTCGATATAGGGTGGATTGTGGGCAGGGGCGAGAGGAATATAGGCTTCCATCGCCTCGAAGACATCGTCGGTCACCAGGACGGCATCCGCAATATCCTTTGCGTGCACCGGCTTGAAACCGATCGCATCCAAGTCCTCCAGACTCTTGAGCACGCCCGTTTCTGGAGCCGTCAGGGTCTTCAACGCGTACTCAATCGCGGCCCTCATATCTGGGCATACGATCTGCTCTTCCTGCTCGGGCTGAGAACCCATCTGGTAGCTGAAAGGCGAGCCGGCGCCTCCGACTCGTTCGATCCTTCCGACGGCACTTACCGACTCGTCCACCATTTCGAACAGGCGGAACTTGAGGGAGGTAGATCCAGCGTTGACGACCAGGACTCTCACTTCTCTTAAGGCCTCCTTGAATCACGCCGTGGCGAGCAACGTACCGATCGCCATTGAGCAGATCTTGGTTTCTGGGGACTCCGCTCGAGATAGTAGGACGAGCGGAACCTTGGCTCCCATCACAATTCCACCCGATTCGCCGCCGGCAAAATAGAGGATCGCACGATACAGGATATTGGCAGCCTCGATGTCGGGGGCGATGAAAACATCGGTGTTTTCTACCAGCGGGCTCTCGATTCCCTTACGGCTGGCCGCAAACCGGCTAAGCGGAACGTCCAGGGCAATCGGCCCCTCAACATAGCCTCCAGTCAACTGGCCGCGCTGATTCATCAGGGTCAGTCCGGCAGCATCCACTGTCGCAGGCATGTCCTGGTTGACGAACTCGAATGCGCACAGGATGGCGACGTTGGGCGCTGGAATCCCGATAGCATGAGCCACCTCGATCGCGTTGCGCGTGATCTCGGCCTTCTGTGCCAGTGTGGGAGCAACGTTGATGGCCGCATCGGTCATGATCATCAGACGATCGAAGCTGGGCACCTGAAAGACGATGACCTGACTCAGAAGTCGTCCCGTCCTCAGTCCTGCCTCCCTATCCAAGACCGCACGGATCAGGGCTGCCGTATTGATCTTCCCCTTCATCAGCAGCTTGGCTTCTCCCTGCCGGATCAGGTCGATGGCCTTGCGTGCCGCTCTGGCGTCGTCGGGCTCATCGATAAGCTGATGGTCCGAGATCTCGAACCCGATCTCCTGGGTCATCGATCGTATCTTCTTACCATCACCAATCAGGATGCCCTCGGCCAGACCGATTTCCTGAGCCTGTTTGAGAGCCTCGATGACGTCGGGGTCGTGTCCTGCAGCGACGGCAATCCGCGTCGGACCTCGGGCGGTCGCGTTCTCTACTAGTTCATCCAGGTTACGAAACACCCTTACCGCCTCCAGTTCCCGGTTATGCAGTCGCCATGACAGATTGAACGATGCCTTCAAAATCCTCGACTGTCAGCAGCGCTTTCCTTTCAATCGACGTCTGTTTCACCACATCGAGGATGGCCTTGGCCTGGTCCGCAGATGCTGCGACACCGAGTCGGTCCAGATGCTCCTCGATATTGGCGATGCCACTTCCCTTGCCCAAGGCAATATCCACCCCGGGACGTCCAACCAATTCCGGCAGGAAGGGGATATACTCCAGAGGCTCTACGTCCTTACAGCGTCGGTGAAACATGGAGACGATACCCGACTCGATGTAGTAGAGGGAATCGCCGACGATCGGTCGATTGGGGGGAAGCTTCAAACCGGCCAGCTCCTGCACCAGCTTCGAGAGCCCGTACAGTTCCTCGGTTCTAATCCCGATGTCGAGTCCGTAGAGAACCTTCAGGGCCATGACTGTGTCTTCGAGCGGCACGTTGCCGGCTCGCTCTCCTGTGGCCGAAACCGTCACATGGGCCACCGAGGCGCCATTGGCGAGGGCAGCAATCGTATTGGCAACTCCCAGCCCGAAATCTTCGTGGCAGTGAATCTCGATGGGTTGATTGAAGCGAGCTCGCAGCTTCCTGAGGACCGTGGCGATGCCTTCTGGAGTACAAACGCCGAAGGAATCAGCAAGGGTCAGGGAGTCCATGTGCCCTTCAGTAGAGACCCTTTCGATAAGATCCATATAGCGGTCCAGATCTGAACGGGTGCTGTCAATCGTGAAGAAGACGGTATAGAGCCCCGCTTCCTTGGCAGCGAGCGTGGTTTCGATGGAGGACTCAATAGCCCATTCCATGGTCTTGCCGTAGGCGTGCTTGATGATGTGATCACTGGAAGGAATCTCCGTGATGATTCCGTCGACCCCACAGTCTTTGGCCTGCTTCACATCGGCGGGCATACAGCGTGCGAAGGAAAAAATCTCTGGACCCAGGTCCAGGGCAACGATGTCCTTGATCGCAGCCTCGTCCTCGTCCGAAACCGCGGGCATGCCGGCCTCGATTCGATGGACGCCGGCGCGGGCAAGTGCCTTGGCGATGGCGACCTTGTCTTCGCGCCGAAAAACGATCCCGGTTTGTTGTTCGCCGTCACGCAAGGTCACGTCGTGAATCCTGATTCCCTCCTGAAAATTCAGCGTTTGACGAGCTTCTGCCGAGAAGTTCCAGGGACTGGCAAACCAGCGATCGGTCTTCCATTCTTGGCTCATTTTCGATCTCCTTCTTGAACTACGAATCTAGTGAACTATAGAGAAAATAATTCAACGCTTTGAGTCCCACCGGGGGGCGTATGATACCAGAACGGGTGGGAGCAGTGAACAGTGAGTCAGTGAGCAGTGAGTCCCCTCCCAGCAGTTCTCGGCCAGTCCGGGGTTTCCACGTTGGCTGCTAGATCCACCCTTATCCCCCGAGACTGCTCACTGCTTACTGCTTACTGCTCACTGCTCACTGCTCACTGCTCACTGCCTCAAGCATCCCAGATAAAGGCGTGGAAATCCTTCGTCGTGCTGAAGCCGAGCCGGGAGTAGAGCTGATAGGCACCCTTGTTGCTGTTGGTAACTGAGAGCGCGACCCGCTTCAGCCCCAGCCGGTAGGCGCTCTGAAAATAGATTCCCAGGAGCTGGCTTCCGATTCCCTTTCCTTGACAGTCGCGACGCACAGAGATCTGTGGAATCATTCCGGTCTCCGCACCGATCTTTGAGGTGATGAGAACAGCACAAGCCCGTCCCGAGCTGTCCAGAGCAAGGTAGCTGGTTTCGGGGAAGAAAGTTCCACATCCTGGGCTATCGACCAGATTCCGAAGAAAGCGCAAACAGCCCTGCTGACTCTGGTAGTCTCGACAGATGTGATAGTCGGCGGTGGACTGGTAGCTATCAAACACAACCTGTGCTGCAGGTTCCAGATAGCGACTCTCCCAGTTCACGATTCGAAATGGCGAAGCCGAATCACGCTGCTGGCTCATCTCTTTCCCAGTAGTCAGGTCCCGGCATAGAAAGTGTCGCGGCAAGGCCTCAAAGCCTTGCCGGGTAAAAAGGGGAGACAGATCGCAGTTGAAGGAAAAGGCCTGACATTCGATCCTTTGTACACGGCCCCAGGATCGAAGGGAGTTCACCGTGGGATCAAGCAACTGCCCATAGCTTTGAGCGGAAGCAGATTTCTGTCGAACATACACGTTGCCAACGTAGCCAATGGGATAGCTGACGGCATAGTAGGAGTAACCAACCACCCTGCCGGTCGCTGTGATCAGGCCATAACCGGGCAAGGTGCGCGATTCAATATACTTCGAGATGAGAGAAACAGCCGGTTGATAATCCCAGAACAGCTGGCTTCGCCAGCACTGGATCTCTTCTTCGAAAAGCTCAGCAGCGCTCTCGATCTTGACCTCTGAAAGAGGTACGACCTGCATACCTGGACGTCCTGAATAGGGAACGTGTCAATCGTCTGAAGTCGGCTTCGTCAGGATACTCATTCTAGCATCGGACGCGCCTCCTCCAAAACTAGTTTTCGGCTGGCTCGCAAGGAGACCCTGACCTGTTTGCCATCAATCCGTTGACGCCAACTCCTGCTTGTCAGTGGGCGGTGCTATTCTGAACCAGCCTGAGCGGTTCTGGCGAATGGAAGGCGCCAAGGTGTTGTATTTGTGCGGTTTGTGGGGACCATGAATACCGGAATCTGGGTATCCAGAGAATCGAACGGGCCGGGAACACGCAGCAAATCAGCGCTCACCGACATCGCGAATGGCTCAAGCTGGGTCTGAGTTCATTGATGGCGAAATGAAGTACATCCGAGACTTCAAAGACAAAGACCGGGTCAGCTCTCACTGCCTCCTTCGTGCCAAGAAAGTTATCGAGGAAGATGGCAAGGCACCCCTTCTCCAGTTGACTCTTGGCGACCGAACCGGCGATATCGAGGCGACGCTGTCCCTCGACTGAAGTTTCTTTCCTGTACGATCCGGCGGTCTGCAGCCGGGGGCGGCGCTAAGCTGAAACTTCATTTGGCAGAGGGAAGGTGTAGGAGACAGCATCTGACAGAGCAGTGACCTGTAGCACGGGCACTCTTGCCCGTGGAGGACACCAACAACGGGCAGGAGTGCCCGTGCTACAAGCGTCACTCAGCTCTCGATGTTCGTAGCTGGCACTGACGGAAGTTTCGTTCTCGAATGGGGCCAGTGCTTCCTGGGGGAGCACTAACCTGGCACATCCCTGGGAGGAAACCACGACACTTTGTTTTGGCAGGATCCAAGCGGCGTAGTCGGCAATGGAGAAGTTCCCCCCTAAAATGATCCAGCTGAAGCCTGGTGGCCCCTCTTAGCCCGGATCGACGATCGGTCACCAAGGTCTGAAAAGAACCCAATTCTCGCTCCAAAAGGGCCGGCTTGCCCTGAGCCACGCTCCGACATATAATCTGTGTACTCTGGATGAACGTTAAGATCCAAAAAAGGAATATGCACCTTTCCCCCAACCTTCAGAGGTTGATTGGGAAACAGTGCGCCAAAGTGCGGAGGATCCTGCCGACCTTTGCTCCCCAGGATCTGTATTTGCACGTCACGATCGAGAAGAAGCCCCGCAGTCAGTATGAAACCGCCCTGGTGCTCACTACTCCCCAAACTTCCATTCGCACCGAGGAGATAGAGGCGAATCCTTCCACCAGTATCCTGAGGGCCTTTCACGAACTGGTCCGGCGCATCAAGAGATTCAAGAGCCACCTGGGCCACGAGCATACCCGTCACCATCGGCCTCTCCGGAAGGTCGAGAACCTATCGACCGAGCGCCTATTGGATCTGGAAACAGCCATCAACAACAATCTGGGTAAGCTGGAAAACTACATCCGTCGTGAGCTTTACTCTCAAGTAGTCCAAATGAATCTCTCCCCCGGTCTGATTGAGGTAGCAGCTCTTGTCGACGAGGTATTTCTCGAGGTGAGTGGCAGAGCGGCCGAACAGCCTCAAGATCTGAGTGTGGAACAGTGGATGTTTCAGCTGGCGCACCGGAAACTGAAGGAGCGTTTGAACGACCTTCAAAGCCACCAGGAGGATCTTTCCATCGAGGAAACCTCGGAGATCGATTCCCAGTGGGACGACGAGACTTTCAACTTCTTTCAACCTGATGAGAGTCTTCGTCTTGAAGATCTACTGGTGGATGAAAGCAGCACCAATCCAGAGGAACTCATGGAGAGCGAGGAAGCGGAGCAGCTGGTTCACAAACTGGTGGCCCGGCTATCGGACTCGATCAGAGAATCCTTCGTTCTGTTCGCTATCGAGGGCTTCGCTGCCGACGAGGTCGCCATGATCACGGGGAAAGCCCCTTCTCAGGTCCTGAATGATGTGGAACACGCACGTCGAGAACTAAGGACTGGACTTTCGCTTCAGTGAGCCTCGTCCCTCTTCCAACAGGTGCCCTGTCTTAACCCTGAGATTGAGCGGACACCCTGCTCTTTCGGCTAAGTACATGGACATCCTTCTGACCCACGGTTACTTCCTGCAGCGGGATCGGCACGAGCGGAAGATCATGAAGCCGTATCCTCCACTCGGTATCCTCTACGCCTCCGCACACCTGAAGCAAATGGGATTCTCGGTGGGAGTCTATGACACGACCTTCTCGGATCTCGCTTCCTTCAAGGAACACCTGCGAAGGGAACGTCCTACGGTGGTGGGTCTGTACTGCAATCTCACCACCCGCAAGCAGGTGTTGGAGATGGCCAAGCTATCACAAAAAGAGGGCTGTCTAACGGTCCTCGGTGGGCCTGAGCCGGCAAACTACGTCCCGGAGTATCTGGCAAACGGAGCGGATGTGGTCGTCGTGGGCGAAGGAGAACTGACTCTGGGAGAGCTTCTCCCTCATCTGCTGCAACACGGCGTTGCCAGGCTCGATCACATTTCCGGACTTGCCTACAGAGACGAGCAGGGACAGGTCATCCGCACCCCAGCTCGCCCCCACATCCAGGATCTGGACGCCCAGCCTCTACCGGACAGGGAGGCGATCGATATCGAGAAATATGTAGAAGTGTGGCGTCAGCACCATGGGATGGGTGCCGTCTCCCTCATTACCTCCCGGGGATGCCCCTATACCTGCACCTGGTGCAGCCACAGTGTCTTCGGGTACAGCCACCGCGCCCGCTCCCCTGAGCATGTTGCCGAAGAGGTCGAATGGCTCCTCGAGAGATATCGGCCCGATCTGCTCTGGTATGCCGATGACGTGTTTACCATCAACCCCCGCTGGCTCTTTCAGTACGCTGCGGAGCTGAAGAGGCGGGAGATCCGGGTTCCCTTCGAGACCATCTCCCGGGAAGACCGTCTCGACGAGGAGATCGTAGGCTGCCTTGCGGATATGGGCTGCCATCGTCTCTGGTTGGGATCAGAAAGCGGTTCTCAGCCGATTCTTGATGCCATGCAGCGGCGCACCAGCGCCCCTCGCTTGCGAGAGATGGTGGGGCTGCTCCAGCGCCATGGAATCCAGGCAGGGCTGTTTCTGATGCTCGGCTACGAAGGAGAAGAGACTGCGGACATCGAGGCCACATTGGAGCACTTGAGATGCGCGAGCCCGGATGTGTTCACGCTCACTGTGGCCTACCCGATCAAAGGGACACCCTATCACGACGAGGTCTCGAGTCGCGTGATCCAACAAAAGCCCTGGGCCATCGCGACCGATCGCGACATCCAGATAGCAGGCCGCCACTCTCGGCGTTTCTACCAGTTCGCGATTCGATGGATCTCAGGAGAGTTCGCGCTCCACAAGCAGAAAATGACACATCGCCCCATGCAGGGTACAGCCAGACTCAAGGCATTCGCCAATTCAAGGATCGGGCGACTGGGAATGCAACTTACCCATCACCAGGTCGAACGATAAATAAAGAGGTCGCAGGCCTCTCCTCCCTAGGCAGTGTCGCGGACGGCTTTCATCCGCAACATCAAACAATGTTCCGAACAGGGCCGCGGGTGCCCTTGAGTACCGACCGATAGACAGCCAGGGTCCCTTGAGCAGCGTTCTGCCAGGAGAAACGCCGTGCCCTGGCGAGTCCTCTGCCGCTAAGATCTCGTCTCAACTCCTCGTCGGTCGCCAGGCCTGCTCGATGGACTCAACCTTTCGCGGATCGATGAACTCAACGGCCTCTCCTCCCACTTCATTCAGTGAAGATTCCCTGGAGCAAATCACGGGAGTGCCAGAGGCCATGGCTTCGACGACCGGAAGACCGAAACCTTCGTAGATAGATGGAAAGACAAAAAACTCGCTGAGATTGTAGAGTGCCGGAAGATCGCTGAAGGGTACGTAGCCCAACAAGCGCACCGAGTCATTCAGGCCCAGAGCGTCGACACTCTCGATCACCTCCTTGAAACCCCAACCCAGTGATCCGGCCAGCACCAGCTGATGAGCGAGGTGCCGCCTCCTCCGCATCCCCGCGAAAGCGTGCAGCAGTCGAGTGAGGTTCTTTCGTGGTTCGATCGTCCCGACATAGAGAATGACGCGTTCGCCGAGACCATAGCGCCGCCGGGTCTCTTCCAGCAACTCAGTTTCCTCAAGCGGCCTGAATTCGGGTGCCGGCGCTTCGGGAACCACGTGAATCCCATCGGAGGAGATCCCCCAGAGCTGCATCATGTCCCTGCGAGCGCTCTCCGAAACTGTGATGATAGCCTTCGCCTTGGCCGCACATAGTCGCACCAGAGGGCGAGTCAATCGTCGCCGGATCGGGTGAAATTGAGGGAAGAGGCTCAGGCTCATGTCGTGGATCGTCAGCACGGTTGGAACTCGCGTCCCCAGGGGCGAAACGGAGTTCGTGAAGTGCGCCAGATCGGGATTGACCTCATTCAGGGCCGAGAGAGCCAGCGTCTGCATCCACAGGCTGCGGAAGCGGACCCGATGTCGGGGATGGATCTGTGCGCTAGTGGGAAGACTGTTCGAGGTGAAAGGAGGAGCATTGGAAACAATGACGAATCGGTCTTTGGGTGCCTCCCTTAGGAGGTGCTGCAGCAGGTGCTCAGTGTAGTATCCAACGCCCGTCTGTCCCTCTTTCAAAGTGGTTCCATCAAAGCAGACTTGCATAGCGGTTCAGCCACCAGCCGCACTGGATCGCTCGGGAAGCAGCCCGGGTTTCCTCTAGCTGGCGCATCGCCAGCATAAGGAACTTGTTTCGGCCTTCGAGATTCGCCTTCGATATTCTGCGGTTTATCATCCGGCAGTTACCACCCCAAAAGAGAGAACGGCTGTATCTCGAATGAAGGAGGCCGAAGTGACTTGCAGCCCGGGCTGCAGCAAGCGTACTCTTGGCCTCGCTTGAGGCGGGAAGTCCAGGCCGGGGACCGATCGTGATTCGAACTACACTTCTCATTGGCTACAAGACGCTCTCGGAATTCGCCGGCAAACTCTTCTTCTTTTTGATCATCATCTGGGCCGCCCGCAATCTATCCAAGGAAGAGTTCGGTATCGTCTCGCTAGCCTGGGCCCTGGGCTGGATCACTTCGATCGCGACCGACTTTGGTCTCCAGATCTTTTTGACCCGCCAGATTTCGCGATGTCCATCCCAGGCTCCCATCATCTTGAAAAGGCTCCTGCGGATCCGGATCTCCCTCTGTGGGGTGCTGCTGCTTGGGGGCGGTGCCGTCATGGTTTTCGCGGACTGGGGTCGATTTTCGGCGCCGTTCTTGCTCATCGTGGGGGCCCAAATCGTCGGCTCCCTCATCGACTTCTTCAGCCACTTCTATCGGGGACTGTCGCGGGCCGAAATCGAAGCGTCGATCAACCTGGTGTACAGAGGTCTCACCCTGACCCTGGTTCTTCTCCTCTCGAGGACCCTGAGTCCCCTGCTGGCTGTCTCCTACGCTATGATCGTAGGGGCTGCGACCGGACTGGCCATCACCTGGTTTCTGGCCTTCCGCCTGAGCCGCCGGATTTCGGTAGAAGCCATAGATTCCAGGGATGGACTTCTCGGCATCTCGACTGCGGACCTGTTCAGAACGATCGCGCCGATTGGGGCGGGAATTCTGTTGTCAGCGCTTTACTTTCGAATGGATCTATTTCTGATTGAATACTGGAAGGGGTCGGAGGCGGTGGCCGTCTACAATGCCGTGTTTCGACTGATAGAGGCTCTACGGTTGTTCCCCGCGGCGGTTCTTGCTGTCGTCTTTCCCTATCTCTGTCGCTCTCGCAACTTGCGGCCGCTGGCGGCTACGGGGATGGGCCTGGCGGTGACAGGTCTCCTGGCTCTGGCTGTGGGAAGCTGGCAGGGTGGATCCTGGCTCAGTCTTTTCTACGGGGAGAGTTACGGGCAGGGCCTGGGAGCCTTTCGCATCCTCCTCTGGGCCGTTCCGCTGCTCTTCCTCAACTATGCCCTCACCCACCAGTTGATTGGTTGGGAACGACAGCGGGCTTATGCCTGGCTCTGTGGAGGATCCCTGGTCACGAATCTGCTCCTGAATTGGGCACTCATTCCCAGCTGGGGAATAGTCGGGGCTGCCTGGTCAACCCTCGGAACCGAGCTCTTTCTGGGGGGAGGCTGCATCCTCGTGCTGATGTCCGAGGGACCTTCACAAAACCTCAGCGAGCCGCTCCAACTTTCCTGGAAGGGCGATGTCTACTGACTCCACGCGAGTGCTGTCGGATGACGAGCTGGCCATTCTGAAAACGGTCGTGTATGCCTCCTTATTCGACTATCCACTGACCCTGGAGGAACTGCATTACAGCCTGCTCGAGGCCACCCTGACAGGGGACGCGATTCTCGCAGAATATGAATCCAGCGAAACACTGCAGAGAGTCATCGAATTCCGGGACGGTTTTTTCTTCCCACGTGGCCGCTTCGGTCTAGTCGAGAAGCGTCAACAGCGACAGACTGCGAGCAACAGCCTGCTGGAGCGAAATCGCTCGGTCTTGAAGCTTGTCTGTGCCATCCCCAACACGCGGCTGGTTGCCCTCTCTGGCAGCGCAGCCCACGGGAACGCCGAGCTGGACAGCGACATCGATCTTTTCATCGTGACTCGAAGAGGGTGTGTCTGGGGGGTCGCGGTCAGCGTTCTGCTTCTGACCAAGATACTCGGGTATCGCCGGACGGTGTGTTGCAATCTGGTTCTATCGGAGACACGATTGAAGATCGATCAGGAAGATCTGTTCACGGCCAATCAGATTGGCCACCTGAAACCGCTGACAGGATACCTGACCTATCTTCGTTTCCTCTCCGAGAACTCCTTCGTGGCGAAACGCTATCCCAATCTGCTTCCCCTTCCGGGCTGCCTTGACGGCTACCGTCCAGTCCGGATCCTTCGGTCGGCCAAAGCGGCGCTGGAGATCCTCTTCGCACTTGGCATCCGGCAGCTGCTAGAGCTCGTCAGTCGGGAATCGTATTCCCGATACCTTCGCACTCGATCCGGTGGATGGTCGTCCCCCGACCAGGTAGTTCTGGAAAGGGACCACCTCAAGCTGCATACCGAAACGCATCGACACTGGGTAATGGAGAGATTTCAGCGGGAGCTCTCGTCGGCGTTAGACCGGATTTCTTCCTAGGGTCGGCTGATCCGAACCTTGACGTGGCTTCGGTCTCCAGGCCGAAGAGTCTTCTTGTGCCGAGCCGTCGGCTCGATACACGGCGGCCTGAAGACCGCCGCCACGTCCTTCGACCGAAGGTGTAAGAAACCGCATCCGACTGAGCAGTGGCCTGTAGGATGGGCACTCTTGCCCGTCGAGGACACCAACGGGCAAGAGTGCCCGTCCTACAAGCGTCACGCGGACTGTCGATTCGAAGCTACGAATCAGCCACGAAGGCGGTAGAGCTGAAGTCGATCCCAGGGGAGAGTCAGGGCACGCCCCAGCGCTCCCACCGCTTTCCAGTCTCCCTGGGCCAACCTCTGCCAGGCGCCGCGGGCACGATGTTGTTTGTGCACGGTGGCATGTAGCCTTCGGTAGAATGCGTGAGAAAAAGGTCCCTGGTAGAGCATGGCCAGGTCGCTGCTGTCGACCCAGTTCTGCTTGCTTCCCAGCTGGGACCGTACGACGTCGTAGAATTTGGTGCCGGGCAAGGGATACGAAACCGAGATTCCGATCTCATCCGGACCACAGTCCCGAACCATGCGCATTGTCTGTTGCACATCACCCCAGACTTCGCCGGGGTAGCCGAACTGCAAAAAGAATCCGACTTTGATTCCGACCCGCTGCAATTGCTTGGTAGCCCGATGGGTGTCCTCGAGCGTAGTCCCCTTGTCCATCGCGTCCAGAATCTTTTGTGACCCTGACTCGGCTCCCATCCAGACAGTGCGACATCCCGCGGCGGCCAGCTTCGCCGCTATCTGCTCACTGACAAGATCGGTCCGCAAGAGACATTTGAAAGGAGTCTGGAGCTGATTGTCACAAACCAGGTCGGAGAATCGCTCGATCCAACCGCGCTTCAGCCCGAAGATGTCGTCTGCGAACCAGACATGATCCGGTTGCTGCCGCGCCTTCAACCACCTCAATTCTTCGACTACATTCTCGGGGCTTCGCGACTGATACCCCTGACCGTAGATGGGTTTCGCACACCAGTTACAGTGATAGGGGCAACCTCGGGTGGTGACCATGTTGATCGAGTAATATCCGTGGCGGCTCTGCCACAACTCCCGATATTTCTCGGCATCCACCAGATCCCAAGCCGGAAAGGGAAGCTGATCCAGATCTCTAAGAGGCTGGCGAGCGACGAAGCTTCCATTCGAGGTGCCCGCCGGGACAACACCTTCGATCTCTTGAGCTGGGGTCGGGCTCTGTCCGCCGAGCGACGCAATGAGGTCACCTAGAGCGATTTCGCCCTCGCCGATCAGGATGTAATCCGCGCCCTTTTCGAAGTAGTCCTTCCGATGATCGGTGGCATCCGAGCCCGAGACGATCACGGTACAACCTTGGGCCTTCGCCTGTTGGATCATCTTCCAGGCCGCCTCGCGCATTCGGAGCAGGCACATCTTGCTCAGATAGTTGAAACTGTCTTCATAGATGACGGCGAAGCTGGGCCGGTGGCGATCCAGTGCCTCGGCCCAGCCGTCGGTCGACTCGGCCAGCATGGCATCGAAAAGCGCAACCTCGAACCCCCTGCTTCTGAGATGGCTCGCAGCATACAGCGTCCCCAGCGGAGGGTACGGCTGCATCGCCTCCCACAGCTTTGGGTCGAAGCGGAGGTAGTAGGATTGTCCGAGCAATACGGTGTTCATGGCCCGCTCGAATCTTACAACGGATCAAGTCTTGGGAGTTGCAGGTGCAACCTGCACCCTAACGCATCGACTGCCTACGATATCGGTCCAGCAGCTCGTTGCCAACTGCCATCTCGCCGTCGCTTTGAGACCATCGCAGGCCTTGCTGGATCGCGTCGAAGGATGCCTCTCTCTTTCCCGCTTCCCAATAGGCCCGTGCCAACCTGTAGTAGACCATGGCATTCTTCGGATCTGTCTCTAGCCCCTCCAGGTAGAGTTCAATCGCGCGGGGCCAGTTCCGATTCTGGCTAACTGAATCCGCCAGAAGAAAACCGAGTTGGGCATTCTGAGGGTGGCGGTTGAGACCCTTTTCAGATTCGGCGATAGCTTCTTTGACGAAGCCGAATTGCAAATTGAGACGAGCTAGATAGAAATAGGGTCTCCACTTCGAGGGCTCCAGACGCTGAGCTATTCTGAGATGTTCCCTTGATGGAAAGAAATCGCGACGATCCAGGTAGAGCCTCCCCAGAGACGCGTGAGTGCCGGCATCTCCCGGGTCCAGGTCCAGAGCTCGCTTCCAGGTCGCTTCCGCCTTCCCCACTTCTCTCTGGTCGAAATAGACTTCACCGAGACCCTTTAGTGCCCGGGGATTCGAGGGATCGATATCGATGGCTTGGGACAGATAGGCGGCTGCCTCATTCGGAGCGCTGCGCATCAGTACGACACCCAGGTTGTAGTTGGGGCGATACTTTCGGGGTGACTTGATGACCGTATCGCGCCATAGCGCTTCTTCGTCGCTCCAAACTTTGGCTCGCTCGCGTCCTAGTCCAATATAGGAGACCAATATGAGCTCATGTCAAGAGGTGTGTAAATAGACTCAGGCGGCTTTCTCCTTCGACTCCTGGTTGACCAGGACTCCATTCACATACTTGGCTCCCTGATAGACATCTCTCATGAGCTCTGGAGCTTTGAGACGACGGAATCGTTTCTCGGCCACCAAGAGCATCTTCCAGATCACCGCCTGGGCGTTGTTCACCTTCTTGAAGCGCTTGGCCGCATCGGTTCGCAGCCGAAGTCCGGCGAACGGGGACTCCACTGGATTCGTGGTGCGCAGGTGTTGCCACTGCTGCTTCGGGTAGTTGTAAAAGCTCACCATCCGATCCCAGTCCTGGTCCAACAGATCGGCCGCCGGAGCCAAGCCTCTGCTTCGGCACCACTCCTGGAAAACCCGTTTGAGGCGTTCCGCTTCCTGACGGCTCTCAGCATAGGGGATCTGGCGCAGAATCAATAAGGCCGTGGGCTGCTCGCGTTTGGGCACCTTGGCCAGGATATTGACGATGCGGTGATTCCAGCAACGCTGCTCTTCCGCCTCGGGGTAGACGTTGCACAAGGCCCCCCAGATGCAAGGCCCCCCAGATGCCGAGGGGGCCGTCGGCGATGACCAGACGAGGAGCATTCATCCCCCGCCGCTTCAAGTCGCGTAACACCTCTGACCAACTTTCCGTCGATTCCCGATAACCGCTCGTCACCGAAACCACCACCTTGCTGCCATCACTGAGCGCCGCAAGGACCACCAGCAGGACGGCCTTTTCCTTCTCCAGACCCGCTTTGACGTAGATTCCATCCGCCCATAAATAAACGACTTCCAGTTCCTCCAGGGGACGACTTTGCCAGACGGCCCATTCTTCTTGCCACTTCTCTTTCAGTCGGGCCACCGTGTTGGCCGACAAGGCCGCTTCTTCCCCTAAAAGCCCTCTTAATGCCAAGTCGAAATCGCCCTGAGCCAGGCCCTGCAAATACAGCTCTGGAATCAGGTCTCGGACTTGCTGCGTCCGTTTGGCAAACAGCGGCAGTACCCGGCTTTCAAAACGCTCTTCTAGATCTCGGACTCGAGGCCGTCGCACGGTGATCGTCCCGCTACTGAGGGTCAGTCGTCTGGCCTTGCCATAGCCGTTGCGGTATCCCGACGCTGGGTCCACTTTGCCTCGACGCTCACTCTTGTCTCGTCCCAGCAGCTCGGTCACCTCCTCCTCTAGTAGCTCCTGGACCCAAGACTGGACCTTCTCCCGCACCCAATCTTCCAGCTCCTGGAAACAGGCTCTTGACTCCACAGTCCCCTCAATGTTCTTCTCTTTCATGCGGTGTGTACTCCTTCCTTTATGGGCCTTCCGGCCCTGGGTTTAGGTCAACCCGGAAGGATACTCACCGCCTCTGCTATTTACACACCTTTTGATGGTAGCTCGACCAATATCCCAAGCACCAAAAGGAGGATGCCGCCAGACAGCATTCGCCTGCTTGCTGAGGAAGTCCAATGAGCCTCGACGTACGCCAGCAAGGATAGCATGCACCACACCAGAAGGGCCGAAAAGCCAAGCATCGAAGCGTAGAGACGATGTTCGAACATAAGGTCCAGCCTGGGTACCAGGCTGGAAGTAGGCAAGAGAAACAGGAAGAAGAGCGCGACATAGAAGGCTGCCTCGGCGGCGTACCTCTCCAGCCTCAGGAAGCCCCAGACCATGATCGCCCACATGAAAAGCTGAGCCAACCATCTCGGATCCAGCCAGTCGATCCGCGGCAGCACATGGTGATCCAGATTGAGACCCATTGGGAGAAGGGTCAACAGGACATATTGCCAAACCACTTCTACCTGCGTTGCCGCGTAGACCAGGGTACCCAGGATCCCGATCCCGGACCCGGTGTCTTCCCACCCTGGAGACAGCCAATAGGGGATACCAACCACCACGATCGCAGCCAGATAGACCAGATGCCAACTCCTCGGTCTCCACTCCCGTTTCAGGAGCCCATCACCAACCCAAAGGATCAGGGGAAGGACGATGATGAACTCCTTGCAGGCCACACCGAGGGCAAAGAAGAGTAAGACGAAAAAGGGTCGGCCCTTCAGATGTGAGATCAGCGCCAGAAGGGCGAACAGAGTCGCCAGCAAAGTGGACCTCTGGTACACATACAGAATCGCCTCGGTCTGAATCGGATGTACGACAAACACCAGGGCCGCCAACAGTGGCACGAAAAGATAGCGTCTGGCTGCGCTTTCCCGGGGCATCTGGTCCTCGCCAGGTCGATCCGGGTCGATGGACCGCAGAGCCACCCCAGGCCGAGTCCGTGAGACGCACAGCAGGTGCAGGAACAGGAAAACGAGCACCCCATTGAGCGCATGCACCAGCAGGTTGAAAAGATGGAAGGGAGCGGAGGAAAGCCCGTGAAGCTGATATTGGGTCAAGAAGGTCAGCCAGGTCAGAAACCTGGGCACCGGAGGCGAAATGAAGTGGATCCAGCGGCCTAGCTGGACATTCTCATCTTCAAGAAAGAGATGGTCATCGAATTGGAAAGGATAGTCGAGTGCAGAGTGGTAGACCGCCAGAGGGAGGAGAAAGACGAGTGAGGCCTGAACCAGAAGCTTGAGGTTCAACTCAGGTGCTCACGCAAAGCTGGCACCAACTCTGCGAACTTGTTTTTGCACGAACCCTATGGTGTGGCGGTGATTGCGGGACTGGTCTCTCCGCTGGCGAAGATGAGCCTGACCTCGACGTGGCTGACGCCATCGCCTGAGTCCTCTAGCGCCAATAACTCGTTGATTGGGCCCGTCCCCTCGACACTTCGAACGAACTCGCCCAACCTGGTGTTCCCCGAATAGACTCGATAGATCGCACCGACAACCGTCTTGTCGGCGGGAGACTCGACATCAACTAGAACCTCTCCCTCACCCACCACCGAGAAGGTGGCTGCCGCTATAACCACGTCAGCTGCACCAGGCACTACGGGAAACGTCGTCAAGGTCGTCACTTCACCGGTTTGTTGAGCCACTTTCTGGCGCAAGGTCACGGCGGCCACGGTTTGGCCGCCACCTACCTTGACGGTAAGAGTGCCTTGCATCTCCTGGGCTCGAGCCACCACTGCGGCATTGCCGGCGAAAAACTGAGAGACAAACCGTGGCAGGTGCTGTCCAACTCCCAGGGGAACGTTGGTCGTGGCAATTGGCGTGGTATCTACGCCGAAGGACGAAGATCCGATCTCAGAGGAGATCGGGTTGAACGATGTGTCGTACAGGGTCAGAGTCAGATCCCCACTGTCTTCGCCCGTCGTCAGCGCATTCGCCACAACTGTTGCGGGAGGCTTCAACATTGCGAGGCCCGTGTCTACATTGCCCAGTGAGTCGACAAACAGCGTGAAAGTGCTGAGAGGCGTGGTAGCGGGAACCCCAGCTTCCGACTGGACGATTCCCGTGGCCGCATCGACGGTCGTGAAGACTGCTGTAGCCCCCACTCCCGCACCCGCGGTTACACGGGCATAGCCCACTACGATCGTTCCCTGCTCATCACCGGTACCGGGAGTCTTTTCCGAAGTGGATTGGCCCTTCAACAGCGGGATCTGGAACATGGAGTCGCGTCCCAGTGTTCCCAACAAGAGGGAGAGGGGGTTGCCTGAACCGTCAAAGAACTCTAGTGTGACGGTCGTGTCTTCTCCGGTGTTGACGAAGATAAACTCTGTCTGCAGAGTAAGGCCGCCGGCGGTGCCATCAGCTATCTGAGGGAAGAAGAACACCTCTGAGGCGGCCCCTGGGAAGGCAAGCCCTGAAAAAAGAGACAATACCGTTAGAATGAGGGTGTAGCGAAACATCGGATAAGGTTAGAACAACTCGATTTCTTGATGCAAATGGAAAAGTGAAAAACAGGAACCCTGCGCTCAATCGGAAACTCACACGAATTGCCATCTGCCACGACTGGCTCCTGAACCAACGAGGTGCCGAGCGAGTCCTGGCCGAGTTCTGCAGAAACCCCGCGAGTCTCTCCATCTACACCCTGTTCTTCGACTCCGGCGTCCTGGGATCGGCCCTGGACCGACACCTGGTCTATGTGTCCTCGCTCAGAAGGCTGCCCGCACCTCGAAACTATTACCGCTACTTACTGCCTCTCTTCCCTCAGGCCATACGGCAATTCCAGGTGCGCGACGTAGAACTTCTCATCAGCATCAGCCACTCGGTTGCGAAAGGCATTCCGCATGACCCTGAAGTTCCGCACATCTGTTATTGCCTGACACCCATGCGCTATCTGTGGGAGCCTGGCCTCTATCAACCCGATCTAAAGGGTCCACTGAAAAAAACCCTGCTCAAGCTGCTATCCCGGCCCCTCAGGCGTTGGGATACCGAGACGAACCAGTCGGTGGACTCCTTCGTGGCTATCTCCGAAACGGTTCAACGACGGATTCTCAAAACCTACGGTCGAGAGTCCCGCGTCATCTACCCGTTCGTAGACCTCGACTTCTTTCGCCCCGCAGCCACCCGCCGCGAGGATTTCTATCTGATCGTCTCAGGGCTGGTACCCAACAAGCGGATCTCCCTGGCCGTGGAGGCTTTCAACCGGAGCGGAAAAGCACTGCGGATCGTAGGCTCGGGTCCCCTGCTTCGCCGACTTCGACGGATGGCCCGCCCCAACGTCCAGTTTCTGGGCTGGCAGCCCGACGACGAAGTTCGTAGACTTTACCAAACGGCACGAGGCCTGGTCTTTCCGGGTCACGAGGACTTCGGCCTGGTTCCCGTGGAAGCCCAGGCCTGTGGTTGTCCTGTGGTCGCCTATGGAAAGGGCGGCGTGACCGAAGGCGTAGTGGCCGGGGACACGGGAATATTCTTCCAGGATCGTACTGCCGATGCTCTCAGAGAGGCCGTCGATGCTCTCGAGAAAAACCCGCTTGAAGAAGAAAAAATGATCCAGAACGCCAGGCGCTTTTCGCGGGACCGATTCTGGTCCGAGTGGCGCCAGTGCCTGAAGGGGCTGGGGCTGGACCCAGACCTGCTCCAGCCCCCCAGTACATGAACCCCTATCGCCTTCGATAGATATTGAATCCCAACCTGAACTCTCCCGTCGAATCCACACCGTAGCGCCCCGGCGTGAAATCCTGAGAGGTCGTCACCAGGATGGTAAAAACGTGACCGTAGGTTCTGACCTTGATACCTCCTGATATCGCAGGATCGTCGCTCCTGAAGCCGCCGAAGCCTGCGAGTCTGGGAACGTACTCTCCGATGACGGAAAAGCGGGGATGGATGGCAAAGTCGCCTCCCAGGCCCAAGGAGAAAGTATGGTTGTCCTCCAGATTGATCCCAGCCCGGGAAGCCGCCAGCGCGTCTTCTCGACTGTTGAAGATCATGGTCGGAACTACATGGGTCCGCAATCGCCCGTAGTCGAGAGAGGTCGGCAACTGTAGAAAGGGCGAATACTGCTGTTGGAAGTTGTCGCGACCCTCCAGGCCGCCTACGAATGACATCTTCCAGAAGGAGCTCTCTTTGTTGTGGAGTTCGTAGATTCCGTTGAAGGCAATCACAGGAGTAAAGGTATCGGATTCAAGACGGGCACGAGAAGCCGATACCGCGATCCGCTCGGTGAGAGCGTAGGTCATCCCGAGATTGATGTTGGCTCCGAAGTCGACTCCGAACAGGTTGCCTATGCCGCCCTCCTCGAGCGAACCCAAGAAGCGATGTTCGATGTGCACTTCCATGTTGCCTTTTTCGAGATCGATGGGAGCCGGTAGGTGAGCGAATCGAGAACTGGTATTCAGGCGCTGCTTAGGTTTTGTCTTCTCCTGGGAAGCGACGAGAGGCTCCTTACCCGCAGCTGCCCCGGAGTAGGCTCCGGCTGTATAGATGTAATCTCCGGCGCTGGCATTGGCTCCGTCGGCGGCGTTTCCCGAGGCGTTGAACATAACCGGACCCGCGGATTGCTCCGGGGCGATCCAGTTGAAATGAAACTCGAAGGGTCCATCTGACACCCCGGCTCCAGTCCCTTCCGCGGTGTGCGCAACGTATTGAACTCCATTCGATTCCTTGATCTGGGTGGTCGCGTCGACAGGGACCAACTCGCCGGCCTGCTGTCCCGAAGCAGAGAATCGAGTCGATAGTTCAAAGCCCCAACGCGACTGACTTGGCTGACCAATGATCACGGTGACGGGATAGGTCATCCCCGGACTGTAGATCTTCGGTACCCCCGCCAGGTGGAAAACGCCACCCAGGGTTCGTCCCTGGTTCAGTTCGAAACTGCTGTGACAGGAGTTACAACTCTGCTCTTGGAATCCCCCCGTCAAACTGGGCAGCGGCCCACTGGAGAAAGACCAGAGAAGAGCCGTGAACGAAAAGAAAAGAACTGAAAAGAAAGTAAGACCTAGGTATCTCCGCTTCATGCAGCACTCCTTTTCCTTGGTGCAAGCACCAACAAGCCTGGGGGATGCAAAGTAAGTGTACCTGTGTCGAGCGTCGCCTCGCTAGAAAAGCAGTGTACCGTTCTTTCTGTAATTTCCCGTTAGGAGGGAATTTCTCGGGATACCGAGTATTCGGTTGATGAGGAACCTGGCGCGGCTCAGGCAGAGGGAGGCCGTAGGCCGACTGGAGCCTGAGCCGCGCGGCGCTCCGCGCCGGGCCCCGTGGAAGGGGGCCAAAGGCCGTCAGCCGAAGGGTTGAGCCGTCAGAGGTCTGGGACAAGATTCTCTAAATCATTCATCCAAAATGAAAGGAGAATCCAATGGCCCCAGACCTGGAAGACAGAGTACCACGAGAGATCCTAGAGGCGTTGATCCAAGAAGGAACGGAGGCCTTTCGCAAGGTGTTGGAGAAGCTCTTGAACTTGGCCATGGGATTGGAACGGTCGGAGTTTCTGGGAGCTGAGCCCTACGAGAGAACGAACCAGCGCCGGGGCCACGCTAACGGTTACAAGGACAAGAAGATCGCCACCCGTGTGGGAGAGCTCCGACTGAAGATCCCTCAGGTGCGAGGGTTGTCGTTTTACCCCCAATCGCTGGAAAAGGGCTGCCGTTCAGAGAAGGCGCTGAAGTTGGCCGTCGCCGAGATGTATGTCATGGGCGTCTCCACGCGCAAGGTCACTGAAATCACCGAGCAGCTGTGTGGCACGGAGATCTCCGCCAGCCAGGTCTCACGGGTCGCCTCCCTGCTGGATGAGGAGCTGGAGAAGTTCCGCAGCCGGCCGCTGGGCGGCGAGTACCCCTTCGTCTACCTGGACGCCCATTACGAGAAGGTCCGTGTCGACGGGCGGGTGCAGGACCTGGCGTTCCTGAAGGCGGTGGGAGTCCATGCTTCGGGTCACCGTGAGGTCTTGGGTCTCAGCGCCCGGCTGAGCGAAGCGGAGGTTCACTGGAGAGCGTTTCTGGAGGATCTGGCGGGGCGAGGCCTCAAAGGAATCGAGATGCTCATCAGCGACGACCACGCCGGACTGAAGGCCGCTCGACGAGCAGTTTTTCCCGCCCTGCCCTGGCAGCGCTGCCAGTTTCATCTGAGCCAGAACGCTCAGCGTTTCGCCCGTCGGCTCGAAGAGCGGGGCAAAATTGGCCAAGCGATGCGGGACATCTTCAACAGTCCCACCCTCGAGGACGCCGAAGCCATGCTCAAACGCAAGATCAAGACGTTCACTGAAACCAACCAGGCACTGGCCCAGTGGATGGAAGACAACGTGCGCGAGGGGCTGACGGTCTACGCCTTCCCGCGCAGCCTCCACAAGAAGATCCGGACGGTCAACGGCGTGGAGAATCTCAACAAACAGATCCGGCGCCGCACGCGTGTGGTGGGAATCTTCCCCCATAGCGACTCGGCCTTGCGACTGATCTCCGCCGTCATGGCGGAGATTCACGACGAGTGGCTCACGGGCCGCTGCTATCTGAACCTGGAGAGCCGGGAACAAAAGGAGGCATCCTAAAGAGCGTTTCCTTGAACCCAAGACCCTAAGATCAGCGAGGGTTCTCGGTAAGGGGCGGCCCGCGATCGTGGCTCTGAGGGCTTCTGACAGCGCCTCTTTTCTTGGCCAAGGAGGTGGGGGCGCCGAATCGCTCTCACGGACCGGCTGGCTGCGGGTAGTGCATGCTGCTCCGGCCTTCTCATTTTGATAGATCTGCTGGTGCCTTAGAAAACGCGGAGATTCACAACGAGCAGCTCACGGACCAGGGCTTTCTGGACCCGAGAGCCAAGAGGGGAGGATTCTGTCCCACAACCCACCTTGAAATTACAGAAAAATTGTTGCGCTGCCGCTAGAAACGGATCATCCAGCTTCACGCTTGCAAGGCGTAAGGAGTAGCTTGTAACTTGGCAAAGCTGAAACTTCAGTGGGTTCCTACGGTTGGCGAACGTGGATTCGGTCTCCAGGCCGAAGTCTTCCACTTTCGAGCCTCTTGGCTCGAAGCAGTCGCGGCCTGGTCTGGAGATCTGACCGTTGTCGGAGCCTGCTTCAGCAGGCTGGCGCGAACTCGGGATAGGGGAAGCCCTCACGGGCCTTCCCCTCCCACACCACCAGGCATACGGGTCCGTACCAAGGCGGTTCGCTAGGGTTGAATGCGCTGATGATTAGCCAACCGAGGAAGACCTAACCGATCGAAATAAGCATTCGGAAGCGCTATCCGGACCCCGGGCGCTTGACTGAGGGCCCAAGGGCCCTTGACGCTCCACGCGGTCCGCTGGGCCATATCCCGACTCACGCCCAGCCGGATCAACTCCGCCTGGCGTCGCCGGTAGACCTTCCACTGTTTCCATTGGACGCTGCGCAGGCGACGACGAATCCAGCTGTCCAGACCCCGCAGGACCCAGGGGCTCTCGACGTACCCAAAGTATCCAATCCAGCCCCGGAGGTAGCGGGACAATTCGTCCACACGCTGCTCCAGGCTGATCCCCCGGTTACGCCGCGTTAAACGACGCACCCGGGATCGAAACCGCTGGATCGATTCCGGCGCAATCTTGCGCCGGTTGGGCGATCGGCCTCCCGTGAACGTGAAGCCTAAGAACTTCCGCTTCTGGGGCTCATCCACCGCACTCTTCTCCCGATTGACACGCAGTTTCAGTCGCTGGCTCACAAACCGGCTCACACTCGCCATCACTCGCTCCCCCGCCCGCCGACTCCGCACATAAATGTTGCAGTCATCGGCATAGCGGACAAAACGGTGACCCCGGCGCTCCAGTTCCTCGTCCAGCTCATCCAGAACCACGTTCGAGAGAAAGGGGGACAGGGGGCTGCCTTGCGGCGTCCCTTCCGTCGGCGCACTCACCAGTCCGTACCGCAGAATCCCCGCGCTTAGATACGCTCGGATCAACTTCAGTACCCGCTTGTCCCCAATCTCCCGCGCCAGCCGGCTCAGCAAACGATCGTGGTGAACTCGATCGAAAAACTTTTCTAAATCGAGATCGACCACGGTCCCGTAGCCCGCTTTCACGTAGTCTTGGGCACGCGCCACTGCCTGATGAGCCCTGCGCCCCGGTCGATAGCCATAGCTGGACTCTGAGAACGTGCGATCCCACTTGCGTTGCAGCACTTGCAGCATCGCTTGCTCGATAAATCGATCGATCACACACGGAATCCCGAGTCTTCGCTTGTCTTTCCTTCCCGGTTTCGGAATCTCCACCCCCTTGACAGGTCGCGGTTGATACTCCCCGCACAGCAGCTGTTCTTTGATCGACCGCCAGTTCGCCTTCAGGTACTCCGGCAGTTCATCGACGGTCATCCCGTCCACTCCCGGACCCCCTCGGTTCGCTCGCACTCGTCTCAACGCCGCTTCCAGATTACTTCGCTCGCATATCTCCTCCATGACGTTCTCACCAAACATCGGGCCTTCGGTTCGCCCTTTCGCTAAGGATGAATCCGCCGTCTCCCCGCTTCCCTGGGGCCGCACCCCAGCTGTTCGGTTTGAGGTCCGCTTCGGACTTCTCTGCCTCTGTTGATCACCCTTAAGATTGGACACCTACTAACCTCTCCCTACCGTTCGGGCCTTCCGTGAGTTTCCCCACCTACTATGCCCTCTGCGGACTCCTGGAGGGCGCTATGAAACCTTACGATTCCACCTGTCCTTCAAGGGACAGCCTCCCAGGCCTCCCGGGGTAAGGACGCTGTCTTTCCGTACACAACCGCTGGATTTACGCTTCCGGATCTTGATGGATATGGACTTCGTCACCACGCGCTGACTCGTCCGACCTTGGCGCCTACTTATCCAGTTTCTGTGCGTCGGCTCGTACGTTTGCTCCACACTTCCTTCAGACCCCACCTCGCGGTGACGCCCTTGTGCTTCGCTAGCCTTCACCTCCATCAGGTTGGCGGAGGGACTTGCACCCTCCCAGACAGCGCGCGTGCCCGGCACGCGCGTAATAGACCGGTCCTTCAGGGCCGGGTATCAGGGTGACGCAATCTCGACGAGCCCGCTGAAGCGGGCTCCTGTATAGGGGAGCGGGCTGAAGCTCCTGGTGACCAACAGCAGCAACAATGTCAAAGTTCTTGGATCACATCACGATCGTTCTGGTGGGGACCCGAAGCGCGGGCAACATCGGTTCTACTGCCCGTGCCATGCAGAACACGGGACTCAGCCGCCTCAAGCTGGTCAAACCGAGGGAACATCTCACCCCAGACGCCTTCAAGATGGCGACCCGAGCCGTCCATCTGGTCGAGCAGGCTCGAGTCTACGAGACCCTGGACGAGGCCGTCGGCGAAGAGCAGATACTGGTAGGCACAACATCAGCCAGAGATCGTCAGACACACCAGCGTTCCTATACTCCCAAACAGATCGCACCCATCATCCGAGAATACGCAGAGGCACAGAAGGTCGCCCTCATCTTCGGTCCGGAGAACCGAGGGCTGACCGATGAACAACTGGCTCTGTGTCAGTATCTCGCGGTGGTTCCCTCTCACGGCCAGTTCCCGGTTCTGAATGTCGCCCAGACGGTCCTCCTGATGGCCTACGAGGTCTATACACTGGATCCGATCGAGCGCACCTCCCAACCCGTGGTCGTAAGCCAGGAGCAGCGCGAGGAGATGTTCCACCAAATGGAAGAAGTACTGATCAGGATAGGCTTCCTGAGCTCCTCAAGTCCTGAGCCGATCATGAAGTCGATCAGACGCTTTCTTGGAAAGGCGGAGTTGACCGCACGAGACGTCAAGATTGTCAGAGGCATTATGAGTCAGATGGAGTGGTACTCGCAGGTAGGACACAAGCTGTCGGCAAAGCGGATCAGGAAACCATGAGGGGAAAGGACCAAGATACAAGAAACTAGATACAAACAAGTCTCAAATTCCAAGCATCAAATCACAAACGGGACTTAGCCCGCATTTCTCATCGCTTGTCGTAGCGAGGCGCCGCAAGGGCCGTCCTGGCAAGGCTTGCGACCGAGGCCCCCGCAGTCGTACTCGTGCAGTACGTCGAGGAGGCCGACGGAGCGAAACACAGCCAGGGCGGATGATCGCGGCGACGTAGTAGACCAGCGATGAGAAATGTGGGTTAGGCACAATACTGTTCACTTAAGTGTCAGGGTCATGAGCGATCCTTTCTGCTATAAAAAAGGAGGAACGCCATGGCACGCACTTTGGCCGAGTTACCGAAGGGAGCCCGGATTACGGATTTCGTGAGTCTGGGCGTGCTTGCTGAGAAGTTTCCGAGGACGACCATCGACCGGATTCTGCAGGAAACGGGGCGAGCGAGCAAGCGGGAGCGAAATTTGCCGGCGCACGTGGTGGTGTACTATGTGATCGCACTGGCGCTGTACGGGCAAGTGTCCTATGGAGAGGTGCTGCGGTGCCTGCTGGAAGGGCTGGAGTGGTTGGGGCTGAACGTGCGACGGCTGCGGGGCACGGCCAAGTCGGCGATTACTCAGGCCCGGAGCCGATTGGGGAAGGAGCCGCTGCAGCGGCTGTACCAGGAGGTGGTGAGCCCGATCGCGACGCCACAGACGCAGGGGGCGTGGTATCGGGGGAGGCGTCTGGTGACGTTGGACGGCAGCACGCTGGATCTGGCAGACACCGCGGCCAATGAAGCCGCGTTTGGTCGACCCGGAGCGTCGCGGGGCCGCAGTGGCTATCCGCAGTTGCGATTTGTGGCGTTGCTGGAGAACGGGACCCACGTGTTGTTTGCCACCGAGATGGGGGGCTATGGGCGGGGAGAGAGCACGCTCGCCCACGGGGTGGTGGCGGAGCTGGGTCCGGAGATGCTGTGTTTGGCCGACCGGAATTTTTTCAGCTACGCTCTGTGGAAGCGGTCCCAAGAAGGCGGCAGCCACCTGTTGTGGCGCGTGAAAAAGAACCTGAGGCTGCCCTGTCTGGAGCGTTTGGCCGATGGCTCCTATCGGAGCAAGATCTATCCCAGCGACAAGGCTCGCAGGCGGGACCAGGAGGGGCTCGCGGTGCGGGTCATCGAGTATCGGCTGGAGGGAATCGACGAACGGTATCGTCTGATGACGACCTTGGAGCCCGAGGAGGGTCCGGCCGAGGAACTGGCCGCCCTCTATCACGAGCGCTGGGAGATCGAGACGGCACTGGATGAACTCAAGACCCACTTGCGGGGAGCACGCATCGTTTTGCGCAGCAAGAAACCGGAGCTGGTGGAGCAGGAGTTCTATGGTCTGCTGCTGGCTCATTTCGCGCTACGGGGTTTGATGCATGAGGCGGCCTTAAAGGCGCACGTGGACCCGGACACCCTGTCCTTTGTCCACTCGCTCCGGGTGGTCAGACGCAAGTTGCCTCGCTTGGTGTCTCTTCCCCCCTCAGGAGAGAATTGCCTTTCATGAGACGGTCTTGGAGGAGATCTTGGAAGAGCGGGTGTCCTCCAGCCGAGGGCGCTGCAACCCAAGAGCGGTGAAAAGGAAGATGAGCAGCTTTCCGGTCCGCAGTCGCATCCAAGGACGGACGGGCCGTCCGAGAATCCAGGTTAAGATCCTTAAATGAACAGTATTGGGGTTAGGCAGGTGAGATGGGCAGTTGGCTCGTGCCTCGCTCTTAGTTTGGTTCTTGTGATTTGCAATTTGGAGTTTACTTGTATCTTGTTTCTTGTATCTTTCCTCAGAATTCCATCTTCATCAAGACCAGTCCGGTCAACAGCTTGGGGTAGAAATCAGTCGACTTCTGGGGCATTTTTTCGCCTCTCTCGGAGACCTCACGGACCTGGTCTAGCCGCGTGGGATTCAAGAGAAAGCCCACCTGATACTTTCCCTGACAAACTCCGCTGATGAGTTCCTGGCGATCGCGAAAATAATCGACATATTTCCCACTAGCCACTTCCTCGGGGCCGATTCCCAGATAGGCCTTCAAGATTCCCTCATGCAAGATATTGACATCCAAGTCGCGGCCGGGGCCGTCCAGGTCGGGCATAAAGGATCTGCTGTCTGCCATCTCCGCTCTCGAACGCAGCAGATGAATACTTCCGGCAGCACCGCTCACCAAGGCAAGACAGTGGCCCCCTTTCCCCATCTCTGCATCCAGCTCATCCACATCCTCCAGCGGCTGGACATGAAAGACCTGGGAAAGATCAGCGACCAGTTTCCGCACATCGAGGTCCGGCAGGTTCCTCACGGCCCGGTGCGTTGCCAGAATCCTGAGCGAGGGGCTTTCCATGTTGAAGAGGGCGATCATCCTCTTGTCGAAACTCTCCAGCGCCGTTTCCTTCAACCCCTTCTCCAGACATTCCTGCTGAAACAAGACCGAGGTCTGAAAGCGATGGTGGCCATCGGCTATATAGAATCGACTCTCCTCTAGACCATCCCTGACCTGATCCTGAATAGACGGATCCTTCAGGCACCAGAGGCGGTGCGAAACACCATACTCATCGACAACCTGAATCTCAGGTTCCTCTCCGTCAATGGCGTGCGACAGGATCTCGTCCACTCGCATCGAGGGCTGCGAGTGAAGCATGAAGATGAGACCTTCGTTGGAACGGGTCTGCCGAATCAGCTCGAGCCGATCCTGCAGGGGAGCCTGCAGAACTCTCTCGTGCCCTCTTACCGTGAGGTCGGAATCTCCAAGGGAGGTAAGGCAGATGAAGCCCAGCCGGGAGACACGACTGCCGTCCAATTCGAAGACCTGCTGGTAGGGATAGAAGCAGGGCTCCCCGTCCTGCTTCAGCACTCCATCCCCAATCCAATTCAGAAGATGCTCTCCGGCCTCCTCGTAGTTGGCGTTCTTGATTACCCTGGCGATATTGTGAGGATGTCGTCGCAGGTACTCTTCCAGCATCGACGAGGTGATTTTGTCGTAGGGCTGGGTCACCACATCCTTCAGTTGTCCGACCCGGCTGGAGTCATAGCGATATCCTTTGAACGGAAACACTCGTCCCATGGAGTCGATTCTATATAATGGGCCGCCGAGATGCTACGCGGCCCAGGAATGTCCTTCACCCGCTAGCCGTTCTCTGCTGAAGCGCAGGAGGATCGCTTGCGTAGCGTAGACACCCTGGCTCAAGCCTATCCGATTTCCATCATCATTCCCGCCCACAACGCGATGCCCGAGGTTTCGCAGTGTCTGCAGGCGCTAGCCCAGAACAACCTTGCCGAGACACAGATAATTCTGGTTGACGACGGATCCTCGGATGCGACCTCCTCGGCACTCGACATTCTATCGGCTGTTGATGTCCCCGCCCAATGTATTAGGCTCGATCCTCAAGGTGGCCCGGGAGCCGCCCGCAACGAAGGACTGGAGTCCGCCGATCATCCCTATCTGCTCTTCTTGGATGCCGATGTCGTGCTGCCCGAAAAGAGTCTCGACTGGATCCGGGATAGCCTCGACCTTTATGCCCACCGCCCCGAAGTGGGGGGAGTTTTGGGGACCTATGACGAGAACCTCCCAGCCGCCGACTTCTGGACCAACTTCAAGAACCTGACCACCTGTTTCCTGTACCGGACCACCGAGACCCTAAGCCCCTTCGTCCACACCCCTATCTTCTGTATCCGCAAAGAGTTGATAGAAGAGGCGGGCGGATTCGACTCGGGCCTGGCAACGGCCGAGGACTTTCAGCTGGGCTTGAATCTGGGAACGGCGGGCCACCGCTTCGTTATCGACCGACGAGTTCAAGGTTTGCATTTGAAGCGTTACTCCTTCAAAGAGATTCTGTGGGAGGACAAGCGGCGGATTCGGGACCTGCGAAGAGCGAAACCGAAGGAAGAACAGCGTCGATTCTACTACCGGGCACATCGATGGAGCCGGATCGCGTCCGTCGCACTGCCTCTTCCCATCCTGCTCCTGGGTAGCCTGGGCCCCTGGGTTCCGGCCTCGGCAGTCGCGGCCCTCATGCTGCTGGTCCTATTCTATGGTTTCAACCGCCGTTTCCTGGGGTACTGCCGGAAGCGGTTGGGCTGGAGCTTCTTTTTCAAGGCTTCCCTGTTCCTCTTCATAGAGATGCTGTGGGCCTCGTTCTGCGTGGCATCCAGTCTGATACGACGGGACTGAGCGTTCGAGAAGGTCCAGCGTAGCGGTGGCCTCCAGGCCGCCGTGTATCGATCCAAGGGCTCGAAAGAAGGAGACTTCGGCCTGGAGGCCAAAGCTACGTTCCTCGCCGATCAAGCTCTACCTTGGTCCCACACACCTGGCTCCGCGGGGACATTCCCTTTACAAGTAGGATCGTTTAGAATTTTAGGGTCTATTCCCTCAAGAGGTTTTGCGATGAGTCGGCAACGAGCCATCAGCTTTCTGACTTTGTTCGGGCTTCTTCTGTCCCCTACCTCGTCTCCATCGCTGGGTAGACCCATCGAGGAGAGCCGACCCAGCCTACCGAGTCCGGCTGTCGGCGAAGTAGATTTCACCCAGGACATCCAACCGATGCTGGTCGAGAAGTGCCTCCAATGCCACGGGGAGACCAAGGCAATGGGTGGTCTCCGCCTGCACACCCGGGCGGATCTGTTGAGAGGAGGAGATAAGGGTCCGGTTGTGGAACCTGGGAACAGCGCTGGCAGCCGCCTGATTCACATGGTTGGTGGGCTGGACGAGCTGAAGATGCCGCTCCAGGGAGAGGCGCTTACTGCTTCCCAGGTGGGACTCCTCCGTTCCTGGATCGATCGGGGTCTCGAGTGGCCGGTCAGCGATGGCGAAAGGGCCGGTCAATCCCCGGAGACCGGATCGAAGCACTGGTCGTTTCAATCTATCGAGCGCCCCCGAGTCCCCCAGGTGGAGCGGTCCGACTGGGTGCGAAACCCCATCGACGCATTCGTTCTTGGACGCCTGGAGCAGGAAGGAATCGAGCCCTCGGCCGAGGCCGATCGGGCGACCCTGAATCGACGCCTTTCCCTCGACCTGTTGGGACTGCCTCCCACTCCCACGCCAGGGTCCGAATCAGAGAATGAGCTTGGGCCATACGCCTACGAGGGACAGGTGAATCGATTGTTGGCCTCCCCCCATTTCGGCGAACGCTGGGGTCGGAAAATGGCTGGACCTGGCACGCTATGCCGACAGTGATGGCTTCGAAAAGGACAATGTCAGGCCCCATGCCTGGCGCTATCGCGACGGGGTCATCAATGCCTACAACCGTGACTTGCCCTACGACCAGTTTCTGCTGGAACAGCTCGCCGGCGATCTGCTGCCTGACGCCAGCATCGAGCAGAGAGTCGCGACCGGATTTCATCGCAATACCCTGACCAACACCGAGGGTGGGGTGGATCAGGAGGAGTACCGCATCGAGCAAGTGATTGACCGCACCAATACCACCGGTGTTGTCTTCATGGGTCTCACCGTGGGCTGCGCCCAGTGTCACTCTCACAAGTACGATCCCCTGTCCCACCGCGAGTACTACGAGTTCTTTTCGTTCTTCAATACCGCGGTAGAAGAGAATATCCCCGCGGCGCTCGAAGATGAAGTCGTTGCCTACAATCGTGCCAGGGCCGTCTGGGGAGCCAGGCATCAGGAACTCCAGTCGACCGCCGTCAAATACAGAGAGCAGCTGACCAAGACCCTTGCCGAGTCAGGCTCAGGAAAATTGGCCGAGTGGGAAGAGCAACTCGACTTCAAACCAGTCGAGTGGAAGCTGCTGGACCCGGCGAGCTTCAGTTCGGCGGGAGGCGCCAATCTGACCAAGGGTGACGATTCGTCCCTCCTGGTCGGCGGCAACAACCCGAAGAACGAGATCTACACAATCGTTGCTAACACGGAACTGACTGGCATCACCGCGGTCCGACTCGACTTGCTGAACCATGAGTCGCTGCCCGATCGGGGACCCGGTCGCGGCGAGGATGGAAACTTTGTCCTGTCCGAGTTGAAGATTCAGGACACTCGCTTGACCGATCCGACCGCGGGCGTGCGGGAACTACCCTTCACTAGAGCCCTGGCCAGCCATTCCCAGGAGAGTTTCGATGTCTCCAAAGCCATCGACGACGACCCGAAAACCGGCTGGAGTGTGGGTGGTCCGTTAGGCCCCAACCGAGACCACCAAGCCGTTTTCATCTTGAAGCAGAACGCGGGGCGTAGGGGCGGCGCGACCCTCACTCTGACCCTGGAACATCGACAAGGCCAGGGACAGAATATCGGTTCCTTCAAGATCTCCGTTGCCACGGCGGACCGAAAATCCCTGGACCAGGTCTTACCTGACCAGGTGGAACAGGCCCTTGGCACTGCACCAGGGCAGCGCACCGAAGAACAGAGTTCGGCGATCCTCTCCCACTTTGTCGACCAGGACCCAGGCCTGAGAGAGATTCTAGCTCTGGTGGAAGGCCACAAGAGGGCCGAGCCGAAGCCGCCCGATACCCTGGGTCAGGTCCTTGCCGCGAATCCGGAGCCCCCCAAGACTCACATTCATATCCGGGGGAACTTCCTACGCAAGGGTGAAGAGGTTGAGCCCAGCACCCCTGCGGTGCTTCCCGGCCTCTCCTCGCTTGGAGCCCTGCCTAATCGCCTTGATCTAGCCCGCTGGATGACGAGTGTGAGCCATCCTCTCACCGCGCGAGTCGAAGTAAACCGGATCTGGGAACAGCTCTTCGGGCAGGGCCTGGTGGCAACCAGCGAGGATTTTGGCACCCGGGGCGAAAGGCCTTCTCATCCTGAGCTGCTCGATTGGCTGGCTTCCGAGTTCATGCGACGAGGCTGGAGCCGCAAAGAGATGATCAGGTTGATTGTCGGTTCCTCGACCTACCGTCAAGCTTCGAGAGTGCGGGAGGAGCTGGCCGACCGCGATCCCAAGAATGTCCTCCTGGCCCGCCAGGGACGCTTCCGGGTGGAGTCCGAGATCACCCGTGACCTCTACTTGTCCGTAGGGGGGCTCCTGAACCCGCGGATCGGAGGCCCCAGCGTTCGACCTCCATTACCTTCCGACATCTCCGATCTGGGTTACGCCAACTCGGTCAAGTGGTCCGAGAGTCAGGGCCTCGAAAAGTATCGGCGCGGAATCTACATCTTCTTCCAACGCACCGTGCCCTATCCGATGCTGATGACCTTTGATAGTCCCGACTCGAATACCAGCTGTGTCAGGCGTACCCGATCGAACACGCCGCTACAAGCCCTTACCTTGCTGAACGAGCCTACCTTCGTGGAATGCGCTCGGGCCCTCGGCAAGCGAGTAGTCGAGAAAGGACCCGGGGACGAGATCGGACGGATTCGCTACGCCTTCCGCTTGGCTCTGGGCCGGAACCCCAGCGATCGAGAGGCGGATCTAGTGTCCCAGATGCTGATCAAACAGAAGGAACTCTTCGAGCAAGACACAGAAAGTGCCAAGAAATTCGTCGGCTCCGATCAACCCTCGGTTCTGGATTCAGCCTCGGCGGCCGCCTGGATAGTCGCCGCACGCACCCTGATGAACCTTGATGAGTTCCTGACGCGGGAGTAAGTAGCATGGACCCTTTTGAGGAGCGAATCATCCAGTCCCGGCGCGACTTCCTGACCAGTACCGCCAGTGGTCTGGGTGGCATTGCCCTGAGCGGCCTGCTGGCTCAGAGTGGCCTGTACGCAGGCCCCGGGACAGGCGCTGGGACGATCGTCAATCCGCTGGCTCCCAAACCTCCTCACTTCGCACCCAAGGCCAAGTCCTGCATCTTCCTTTTCATGGCGGGGGCTCCCAGCCAGATCGACATGTTCGACCCCAAACCCAAGCTACTTGAAATGGACGGGCAACCCATGCCCGAATCGATGTTGGAGAAGGTACGCTTCGCCTTCATCCAGAAGGAATCGGCTGTCTTGAAGGGCAGCGGCGTCAAATTCAAGAAGTACGGCGACTGTGGGATGGAGATCTCCGACTACCTCCCCCATATCGCGACCTGCGCCGACGACATCGCGCTGATCCGGTCGATGCATACCGAAACCTTCAACCACCATCCAGGACAGCTCATGATGAACACGGGTGTGCCTACTTTCGGCCGTCCCTCGATGGGCTCCTGGCTCAATTACGGGCTCGGCAGCACTTCGGAGAATCTCCCCGGATATGTCGTATTGACGGCTGGACGGGGAGCCAGCGGCGGAGCCTCGAATTGGTCGAGCGGATTCCTGCCTTCTACCTACCAGGGGGTCCCCTTCCGCAATCAGGGCGATCCGGTCCTCAACCTGGCCAACCCGGAAGGCTTGCCCCACGAGTGTCAGCGCTACAGCCTCGACACGCTGCGCCAGCTGAACGAAGAACACCATCGTCTGGCTCGGGACCCTGAGATCCTGGCACGAATTGCATCCTACGAGCTGGCCTATCGGATGCAATCGGCAGCGCCGGAGCTGATCGACCTAGCCGGCGAAGACGACAAGACCCTGGAAAGCTACGGAGTCAACCGCACCGAGGAAGAGGTCAAGACACGTGGATACCGGAAGGGGGTCTTTTCGACCTTCTCTCGCAATTGCCTGCTGGCGCGCCGCCTGGTCGAGCGTGGAGTGCGCTTCGTCAACATCTACCATGCCTCCTGGGATCATCACAGCGAGTTGGACAAGGGTCTTTCCTTCAACTGCAGGATGGCTGACCAACCGGTGGCGGCCCTACTCAAGGATCTGAAGCAGCGAGGCATGCTGGACGAAACGCTGGTCATCTGGGGAGCCGAGTTTGGACGAACACCCCTGGGGGAAAACCGGGTTGGTCGAGACTCCAACACGGGTCGTGACCACCACCCCTACGCCTTCAGCATCTTCATGGCCGGGGGCGGAATCAAGGGAGGCCAGGTAATCGGCAAGACCGACGACATCGGCTGGAACGTGGTGGAGGACCCCATTTCCGTCAACGATCTACACGCAACCGCTCTTCATCTCTTCGGTCTCGACCATCTGGGCCTCACCTACCGTTTTCAGGGTCGCGACTTCCGTCTGACCGATGTCGCCGGCAAGGTCGTCAACAAGCTGCTGGCCTAGGACCTTTGCCTTTGCCTTTGAGAATTATCCCATGAAATCCTGCGACGTTTGAACGCTACCCGAATAGCTGTCCACAGCCGGCGAACAGACTACGGTTCTGAAGTCGTGTTGGGGCTCAAAAGGTTGGTGGAGTTCCTTGACACAGGCCAATAGATGAACCAGAGGCAGAGGGGAGGTAATCCACCAAGTCGGGAGGGACAGGCAGGAATCTCACTCGGGCCGAATTTCCCACCACGTTCCTGCGGAGCTTCCTACTATTAGAGACCCCGCCCGTCCCATCCCGAACTCGGAGGCTTGGGACCAGGCTCATAGCAGCTTTCGGGCCAACTCAGCAAAGCGGCTCTAAGTGTTTCTAAAAAGGTTCTTTAGGGAAATCAGAGGTCGTCAGGTGCGACCGGCTTGCCCGCTGGCGAAAGCAAAGAAGTCCTCGTGCACCATCGACTTCCGCTGCCTTCTACCGCGACCTGCGGAGCCTGGACGCAACCTAACCCGGATTTCTCATCGCTGGTCTACTGCGTCGCCGCAAACATCCGTCCTGGCTTCGTTACGCTCTGTCGGCCTCCTCGACGTACTGCACGAGTACGACTGCGGGGGCTCGCCACGAGTGGTCTCGGGCGCAAGCCTTGCCAGGACGGCCCTTGCGGCGCCTCGCTACGACAAGCGATGAGAAATCCGGGTTAACGAATGGAGTTGGCCGCGATGCGGAGAGCACGGCGGGGCTGGAACAGGGTATTGACACTCATGGCGCACTCGTAGGTGCATTGACACCCCAGTTCCTTCTGGTAGCGTCTGGCCTCCCGTGCCTGGGCTGCCTTCCAGAGTTTGCCGAAGTCGCAGTCGAAGTCGCGGACATTTCCCATGCGCTGATCCAGCGTCTCGCAAAGGTAAACCTCTCCAGTCTCGCTCAGAATGCCAATCAGGTCGCCAGCATAGCAAGGCGAGATGCGCTCGACCGCCGAGGCAGCCTCACCAATAAGCCGATAGGTCTCCTCTTCCTTGGCAATGACCAATCGATCCATCCAGGCATCATCGATCTGGTGGGCTCTCCTGTACGCAATCACGTCCCGGGAGAAGGCCCTGTAGGTTTCGAGATCGACGGCCTTCAAGGAAGGGTCCAGGGGATCACCCCGCACCAGGGTGATGGTGATGGCGTCCGGCTTAAGACTCTCCTCCACGAATCGGTAGAACTCAGGGAGTCTGTCTTGATTCGCTGCCGACACGGTCAGGGCAACTCCCACCGAGAGATTTGGGAACGAAGGCTTCAGCTTCTTGAGCTCGGCGAGCGTCTCCAGAGCGCGTTCAAAGCTCTTGGGGTTCTGGCGAATACGGTTGTGAACCTCTTCCGGACCATCCAGCGAAACTCCGGTGCAAACGCGCGCCTGTCTCACCTTCTGCAACAGACTCTCTACCGCGGTAACGGTTCGCGAGACCAGCAGGCCATTGGAAGGAATCTGAATGTTCCGGACCTGCGAATGTTTTTCAAAGCAGGCCGCTATATCCGGAAGGTCGGGCCTCAGGTAGGGCTCGCCTCCAGTAAGTGAAACCGACAACAGATTGGGCAGGGAGCGACTGACCCGTTCAATCTCGTCCAGCTCCAGCTCGTTCTTTCGCTTGTTGAGCTCCTCCCAGTAGAAGCAGTGGGTACACAGAAGGTTGCAGCGGGAGGTGACGAAAAAGATCAGGTTCACGGGAAGACCGCGCTTCAAGAGAAGGCGACTGGCGATCGAAAGACTGGCCAGAGTCCGGCTGCCCATGAACGAGATAGTAGCATATCCAATAGGTAAGAGGTCACGTCTAAGTAAGAGGTCACAAGTCGCAAGTCGCAAGTCAGGAATCGGAGGTCACAGGTCACAGGTTGATTTTCTTGAGGCGGCCTCTTGTCTGAGGAGTCAAGAAAGTTCTCCCGATATTCGTCGGCTTGATTTAAGAGGCCATCTCCAGAAGAAACAGAACGAGAAACCTGCGACCTGCGACTTGCGACTTGCGACCTCTTTCTCTGACCTGCGACCTCTTTTTTACACCGCCGAGGCGTCGATCTTCTCGATGCCTGCTTTCGCCTGCTTGGCGGCATCGACAATCAGGGTGCGGCCCAGCAGCATATCGGGGCTGTGAAGCACCTTCCGGATCTCCTTGTTTGCCTCGCGCTGCCGAGCGTCGGTTTCCTTGCGCATGGTTCGAATGGCGAAGAAACGCTGCAGGGGGTAGAAGAGCATCAAGGGGTAACCGGATCTTCGCCAGAGGTCGGTGGTAGTCCTCTGAATCTTGAAGCCGCTGCTGTGAAGCGCATAGCGCACCTGATAGGTCGTCATCGGATTGATATGGTCAAACACAGGGGTATGCGCAAACTCGTTCAGCGGTCTGGGGCAGAGAGAGTAGAAACCGGATAAGAAGTACTTCAAGCGCGAGGCCGAGTTCAGAATGTTGGGAGTGGACAAGATGAGACGACCGTTCCACTTCAGAATTCGATGGCACTCCCGGATGAAATGGAAGGGGTGCTCCAGATGTTCGATCCCTTCGAGGCAGGCAATATAGTCGAAGCTCTCGTCCTCCAGGGGAAATGTCCGATCCATATCTATATGGAGGCACTCGATGCCAGAGGCCTTGAAAAACTGGGGATAGATATCCGCTGCGACGACCTCAAAACCCATCTCTCTCAAGCAATGAGACAGTGCCCCCTCGCCCGAGGGGAGGTCCAGGATCCTGCCTCTGGGCAGTTCGTCGAAAAGATCGAGGATCTTGAAGAAGGTCTTCTCGTGGGCAATAACCTGAAAGCCTTCAGGTTTCTTTCTGCGCTTCTTCATCTTTCGAGACGGCCCCCCCTCCAGAAAGGCGCGTTACAGACAAGGTCATCCCCACCACGCTCACTTCTGGCCGCCAAGATTACTTAGGGTTCGTTCAAAAATAACTTCACATTCTAGCATCTCATCTTCACACCATCTTCGGCCGCTATTCTTGAACGAACCCTTGGCTGCCGAATCATAGCCATTGTGAGGAAAGAAAACAACGACTCTCGAATTGGTCCCGTCCAGGTATGAGAGACGTGCGACGTTCAAAGGTTCAGACGACTTCTTCATCTCAGGTTCTCACCGTCGAAAGCAGCAGTGTCCCTCCTGCGGCGAAGAGAAGGTTCGGGGCCCAGGCCGCCAATAAGGGAGAAAGCAGGCCGTTTGCGCCCAGGGCACCAAACACTCCGAAGGTGCCCCAATAGAAGATTCCGATCAGCACGCCTGCGGCGATTCCGTAGAGAGCACCCTTGCGCCCCATGGTGAATGAGAACGGGATGCCGAGAATAGCCATGATCAGACTGACCAGGGGAAGGGCAATCTTCTTGTGCAGATCGGTTTTCAGATGATCTACCTCGAACCCTCCCTGGTGCAGGTACTGGATATACGCCTCGAGCTCGAAATAGGTCATTTTGCTCGACTCCTTCACCTGACCGGTAAAGTAGCTGGGCTCTTCGGGAAACGAGAAACTGCGGGAGTCGAAACGCGCGAAGTCACTGGAGACGAGATCGTGCTTCCACCCATTTGAGAGGATCCAGGCCCGCGACGCCCCATCCCAGTCTGCTCTCTGAGCATAGACATGCTCCATGAAGCGGCCGCTATTGATATCCAAGCTGTAGATCGAAATCTCGGCGAAGATATTGCGTTCCGTATCGAAGTAATTGTAGTAATAGAGACGATTTCCCTCACCAAAAATCCAGCGCCGTCCTGCCTGGTAGTAGGTTTGTACAGGTCTACCCTTGATGGTGTTGCGAAGGTTGTCCTGCCTTTGGTTGGCATAAGGCAGGAAGTACTCCTGCACAACGAAGAGGAGGGCGCTCAGGGTCAGCGTCATCACCAGAACGGAAGCCGCGGCCCGGTAGATACTCACTCCACAGGCCTTGAGTGCCACGATCTGGCCGGTCTTGTCCAGGAGCCCAAAGGTGATCAGGGTTGCCATCAGGATACAGAGCGGCACCAGTAGCATCAGGATGTGGGGGAGCAAGTAGAAGAAGTAGTCCAGAAAGAGGGAGTAGGGAGTCTGGTTCTTGAAAACATCGTCTATCAATTCGAAGAAGGTGAACAGATAGAAAAGCCCCACACAGATGCCCAGCGTGAGCAGCAGGTTGAGCATAAAAGTCTTCACCATATAGAGATCAATCACCCGGGCTGCCCGAGGACGGGCTCGGGGGAGGTGAATTCGATCGGTCAACCGGCGCCAGATCGCCTGCAGCCGGAAACCAATTCTCCGGGCGAGCTCTCGCAGACCGCCAAGAAGCCGCCTCACGCCGCCACGGTCGCTGGTTGCGCTGCGGACAGGTGCGTCGAGCGTGGCATAGCGGAGGCTGAAAAAGGCGAAGACCCCCAATACGAAGTTGCTTCCCCAGACCCCAACCAGAACCGGAATAGCCCCGCTGCGGGACAACTCTACCCCGGTGGCAAACGACACGTAGTAGATCAGAGCAACCAGAACGCTAACGATGAACCCGTAGCCCCGCCCTCCACGATGGCTTCTAGCGCCCAGCGTGACGCCCAGAACGGCAAAGATGAGAGGAGAAAGAGGGACTGCCAGACGTCTGTTGAGCTCCAGATTGGTCGCCCGTTGGGCCTCCGAGTCTCCCTGGCCAAGGTCATCCAACAAGCTCAGCAACTGCTTATCTTCGGGTCCCTTGGGACCCGCTGAAGCCTGTCCGGTAGTGGGAAAACGAATCGGCACGTCAAGCGTGTGGAATTCACTGATGCTGTCTCTTCTCTCCGGAGTCTCCAGCCCCATCCTGTAGATGGTTCCTTCCTCGAGGTGAAGCTGCAACTGGCTCCCATCAGGACTGATCAACAGCTGCCCCCGCTTAGCCAGAACAATCCGCCGCTGTCCGTCGTCGCTGGTATCCGATAAGAACACGCCCTTCCAGGAGGAACCCTGCAGATCCTTGTCCGCAACATAGAGAACGCTTCCAGGAAGGTCTTCATTGAAGACCCTGGGCTTGACCTCCGATCGAACCGGTCGCAGTCCCTCGTTATGGCGAAGTTGGCGCAGGCTCCAGTTTCCCGCCGGCAACAGGAACAGAGTTATCGAGAAGGTAACGAGACCAACCAGAACTCCCAGCTTGAGCGCGTGCTTCACCATCTGGTTGATACTGACGCCGCAAGCACGCAGCGCGACTATCTCGCTGTCGCTAGAGAGGCGGCTGAACCCGATCAGGGTGCCGACCAGAAACGACAGAGGGATACTGAAAGCCAGGATGCTGGGCAGTAAAGAGACCACCGCCTGCATCACGCTCAGGGAGCTGGCGTCCGAGCGAATCAATATCTCGGCCAGGCGCCCGAATTCTCGCGTGAACACAATAAAGGTCATGAAAACCAGCGCAATCAATGATGGTCCCGTGATCTCGCGATTGATAAGCCTGCGGATTTTCTTCATTGGCCCTTCGAAGCGGCCCACATTCTAGCAGAAGCGCACCCGGAGCGGACCACGCCACCCCCAACTTGATGCGCTATCCGAGGCAGACTCGTAGGATCTGCCACCAGGGTGTCGGGGGGACAGATATTGCCTAGCCCAAGTGCAATTACTGCCCAGTCTAGCTAGTGCCCGTCCGGAAATCTGTAACTAATTGATAAGGAAGGGGAAAGAGGGCTTTTTCAAGCTCCGAAATTGTCAGGGTCGTTTGCTAGACTATCTGGTGTAAACAATTAGACTGAAACGACTTAGGACGATTTCAGGAGTTCGAAGATGCGTCAAAAGCGTGAAAAACAACGCCCCCTTTCCCCACCATGGCCCGATCACCAACTGGCCCAAGAATTGAAGGTGATCTCGCGCATCCTGGACGACAATCCCCAGACGCTGGAGCGGATAGTACAAGATCTCTCTGACAGGGTCGATTCCAGTGTCGGCGCCCCCGGTTTGACGGCCGAGCAGGTGCTGCGTTGTGCCGTCATCAAACAGCTGCATCAGTTCAGCTATCGCAAGCTGGAGTTTCATCTGGTGGATTCGCAAAGCTGTCAGAGGTTCTGTCGCTTGCCCTATGGGGCGTCGATCAGCAAAGCCACCCTGGCGGAGAACCTGGGGAAGATTGAGCCGGGGACATGGAAGGCGATCAACGACCACTTGGTGCGCTGGGCGCAGGCTCGGGGTCTGGAAAAAGGCCAACGGATTCGGGTCGATGCCACGGCGGTCCAGACCAACGTCCACTATCCGCTCGACAGTGAGCTGTTGTACGACGGCATTCGAGTCGTCACCCGGTGGCTGGGGCGGCTGCGGGACTGGGAAGGGATCGGCTTCGTCGATCACACGCGGCGGGCCAAGCGGCGCGTCCTGAACATCCGCAACCGCCGCGGCAAGAAGCGCCTGGAGAGTTACCGCGATCTGATCAAAGTGGCGTCCAAGACGGCCCACTATGCCGAGCAGGCGCTGGCCGCGTCGGCACAGTGGAGCGATCCCCTCAGTCTGGCCGGGGCGGCGCAACTGGCCCACTATCTGGAGCTGTTGCACAAAGTCATCGAGCAGACTCAACGACGGGTCCTTTCGGGCGAGGCCGTCGCGGCCCAGGAGAAGATCTGTTCCCTCTTCGAAGAGCACACCGATATTATCAAGAAGAGCCCTCGGGAAACGGTTTTCGGCCACAAAGTGTTTGTCAGCACGGGGGCCTCGTCGCTGATCCTGGATTGTGTGGTGGAACGCGGGAATCCAGCCGATAGCAACTATGTGCAACCCTTCTTAGAGCGTCATCGACAGCTGTACGGGAAGGTCCCGCGCCAGAGCGCCTGGGATGGCGGTTTTGCCTCGGCGGCCAACCTGAGCTGGGCCAAAGAGCAGGGGGTACAGGACGTGGCCTTTTCCAAAAAGTGTGGGTTGACGGTCGAGAGCATGGTGCGTTCCAGTTGGGTCTACAAACAGCTCAAACGCTTCCGGGCCGGGATCGAGGGGTGCATTGGGACCCTCAAGCACACCTTCGGGCTGCACCGCTGTAGCTGGAAAGGCTGGCCTCACTTTCAAAGCTACGTCCATGCCAGCGTCCTGACCTATAACCTGGTCGTCCTGGCCCGACTCCTGTTGTAGTCTTTTGTGGCTGACCGTACTCCCTGTGGCTCCGACTCAGGGAGAGGTCTGCGCCGAACCGGTGTTTTTTGGCCCGTGCGTCCTCGCTCTGGATCGAGCTGGGTCGAGCCGGTCTGTCAGCAGTCTCAGGTATAAAAAGTGGTTCCGATTCAACAGATTACAGTTCTGGGAACCCCGGTTTCCGGACGGGCACTAGCTAACCGGCTCGGACTCCAGGCACGTCACATACCGGTTTCCGTGGTTTCGGAGGTTTGGCATGGGATTTGCAAACAGGCTGCAACTGGAGGTACAGCGGAATCATGACCATTATCGATACTAGTGTTTCTACCTACTCCAACCCACAAGCCGGAGCGTCGAGAGGACAGTCCTCCCAGCAACCCCAGGGTGGCGACTTCGAGTCCCAGTTGGCGCAGGCAGTTGGGGACTCCGAGGGTCGATCGAGCGGCCTGTCCTGGGTCCGCTCCTTCAGAGAATATGATCCCAACGCTAAACCAACCCTGCCCTTGAAAGACGGGATGCTCATCAGCGCCGTGTCTGGATCTCAGCATCCCGGGTACGATTCCATCACCGGCGCCAACTACGAGGTCCCCCAGGGATGGAAGCTCACCAGGACACTTGGCGGAATCCCCTACCTGGTCCATATGAACACACTGGAAACCATGCAGGTGCCCTACACCTCCAACCCTGATCCCAACAACAGCTACCCGGTACCGCTGCTCCCACCTCCAGGTCCCGGCAGCGGAGAACAGACTTTCTTAGCCTTTCGCAGACCGATCTCTCGAGGTCCGGATCCAGTTCCAGAGATTGTGAACGATCGGACCGCACACCCTGTCAGGGCAATCCAAGGCAACAACGATAGAGGGAATCCTTCAGGGTTTGAGTTGAAGACCGATCAGCCCAAGAAGCACGAGGCAGTAACCGGCCCAATCGAGACGGCACCAAAAGTGGATCCTGGACGAATCGCCGACTCTTGGATCGCCCGTCTCCTCGACAGGTACCTCGACCAGGATCTCCGGGCCTAGGAGCCTCTCCAAGCCGCCGTGTTTTTTCCTTCGAGCCTTTGGCTCGAAAAACGGCGGCCTGGAGGCCACCGCCACGTCCTTCGACTGAACTTTCTTTACTGTACGATCCGGCGCAGCCGTGGGTCGAGCTAAGCTCGACCGCTAGACTTCGGCCTGGAGACCGAAGCCACGTCAGAGACCGACTCTACTTTCAACTTTAGTCGAAGATGACCCTCCGTCCCTGCGGGACTTCGGGGACCTTCTCTTCGCCTGAGATGGGGACACTAGACCAGAGCTAGATCGCTAGAGGCTCGCAGGCGCTTCACCAATTCCGGTCGATCAAGTTCCATTGAATTTCCTTCTCTCCACTTCTACCCTTCACGCCGATATCGATCTGTGTTAGAAGGCGGGGGGGCCTTCGGTGTGTGGGATCCGAAGACTCTTGCTTGTCCTCGCCTTGGATTGAATGAGATGCGGCGAATAAAGAACGCGCGGTTTGTGCCACTCATACTCTTGTCACTGTGGCTATCGGCTTGTGAAAGCCGTCGTCCCTGGAACGTTCTGTTGGTCACCTTCGACACCACGCGAGCCGACTTTCTCGGGTGTTATGGCAAAAAGAGTGCCCAAACTCCAACCCTCGATCGGCTGGCCGCCAAGGGTTTTCTCTTCGAGAAAACGGCGGCCAGCAATCCTGTGACCCAGCCTTCGCACTCGACTATCCTGACCGGGACCTATCCGTTGGTTCACGGCGTCCGGGACAATAGCCTCTTCCATCTACCAGACCAGAGCGAGACCCTGGCCGAGATTCTGGCGGCGCAGGGCTACGCCACCGGTGCCGCCGTCGGTGGCTTCCCGCTTACGACCGAGTTTGGTACCGCCCAGGGATTCGACTTCTATGACGACGACCTGACAGCCACTCGCGAAGACCTCCTCGGCCGCCCGGCTCAGGGACGGCATCGGTCGTGGTATGACGAACGACCGGCTGGCCATGTCAACGACGCTATCTTGCCATGGCTCCGTCAGCACCTGGACTCTCCGTTCTTTGTCTGGCTCCACTACTGGGACCCTCACCATCCGCATATCCCTCCGCCGCCCTATAACCAGCTCTTCGCCCACGACCTGTACCAAGGCGAGATCGCCTATGCCGATCAGAGTCTGGGCACGATTCTGCGGGTGCTCGAAAAAGCCGAGGTGATGGAACGGACGCTGGTTGTGATGACGGCTGATCACGGCGAAGGGTTTGGCGAGCACAACGAAGACACCCACGCCTTTCTGGCATTCAACACCACGCTCCGGGTGCCCTTGATCGTGCGGGTACCGAAGGCAGCAGGTGGACGGCGTATCAATCAGCAGGTCGGAACCGTCGATATCGTCCCCACGGTATTGGATCTGTTGGGCTTCAGCCCCCCAGCCGCCGCCCAGGGCCGTTCGCTGGTTCCGTTGATGTTCGAAGAGCGGACTCCTGAAAAAGACCCCCCCGTCTATTACTCCGAAAGTCTGTCACCGCGGTTGTCCCACGGCTTTGGCGAGCTGCGGGTGCTCTATCAGGGACCGTTCAAGTATATTCATGGACCGCGACCAGAGCTGTATAACCTGGCCGACGATCCGGCCGAGCGCCGTGATCTGTCGGCCGACCAGCCCGAGGAGCAGGCTAAGCTCAAAGCTGCCCTCGAGACCTTCCTCGAGTCGCACGCCAGTGCGAGCGCAGTCGACGCCACCTATGAGGCCAGCCCGGAGGCACGGCGACGATTGGCTGCCCTGGGCTACCTGGCCACCACCGGCGAGGCGCCCGACGCAATCACCGAGAGCTTGCGCTCCGACGGTCTCGCCCCGCAAGACCGGATCGGTGACATCAACCTGGTGAGTCGCCTGAGGCAAGGGCTTGCTAGAGGTGCCTTCGGGCTGGCCAAACAAACGGCGCTTCAGTTGCTCAACCTGGCTCCTGACAACCCCTTCTATAGAGGCAAGCTTGCCGCGGCCTATCTAGGGTTGGGGCAGACGGAAGAGGCAGCCCAGGTGGTGGAGGAGAGCAAGACGATATCGGCGGCCAATGCTGCTGACTTCCTGCGGGTCGCGCGGGTCCTGTTTGACGTCGACGAACAGGCACGCGGACACGAGATGGCGCGGCGCCTGGTGGCGGCTGAGGAGACAGCAGATGGTTGGTTCCAAATTGCCCAGATGGCTGCCGAGCTCAAGGATAGCGCCGCCTCTGAGGATGCCTTGAGGCGGATCCTCGCACTCGAACCAGAGCATGCGCCAGCCCGCCTTGAGCGAGCCAAAGCTTTCACCGAGCAAAAGGAATTCGCCCGTGCCGAAAAGGAGCTCCGGCTGCTGCTGAAGACCCACCCCATCAATGCCCTAGCCCACTTGAGCTATGCCCGGCTGCTGCGGGCAAGTGCTCGGTCAAAGGAGGCCCTGAATCGACTGGAGCGGGTACTGCGTCTTGCTCCCGCTTGGTGCGAGGCTCACTTCGAACATTTGGAGCTGCTGGTTGAGCTGGACCAGCCGGAGCCTGCGCAGGCCGCTTTGAAGAGTCTGCGCCAGAAATGCCAAGAGCAAGACACCCGAACCCGCGCTGCCAAGCTGATGGAGGCAATGGAGTCTAAATGAGAGCGCACTGCTGTCTGATGATTGCGATACTGATGACTGCCTGCAGCTGTAGTCCGGGCGATTCGCCAGCTGAATCAACGGTCCAAGATCCCGTCGCTCACTACGAAGGAGGCCAGCTGTCGTTAGCCGACCTCGAAGCTCGGGTGTCGAGTTCACGGACACAAACTTGCCGCACGGCGCGTCAGACTCGAGGCGGAGGGTCGCTTGATGGGCTCATTCCGTGCTATCGCGAGATGGGCGAACGGCTGGCGTTCGAGCGACTGGTCGCAGCTGAGATCCCTGACATTGACAAAGCCATTGAAGGGCTGGGAGAACCCTACCAGGCGCTGCGGCAGCGCGCGTACATCAGTAGCTTCAATCGTCGTCTTACCCGGGAGACTGAAGTGAGCGACGAGGAGATTGCCGCGCATTTTGAGACTCATCGCGAGCGCTATCGCCGTCCTCGGACCCTCACCTTATGGAATTTGTTTCGACGCCATGGGAATCCGGCACAACCGAAGCAGACGCATGCCTTCCTGCGCAGCTTGAAGAAGCGATACCTGGCCGGCGAGACCTTCGCCGCTCTGGCGCGGGAGCACTCGCAGTCGGAGACCCGACTGCGTGACGGGCTGGTGGGAACGATTCAGGAAGGCCGGCTGCCGGCGCGCTTGGAAAAGATCGCCTTTGCCCTGGCTGATGGGGAAGTCAGCGAGCCTGTCCCCGTGGCCGGTGGAGCGGTGCTGCTGCACGTCCGCCAATCAGTCGAGGGAGGTTCGCCCAACCTGGATGAGGTCCGGGTACGCATTCGACAGGAGATTCTGAACCAGAAGGTACAGGATCAAATCAAGCAGCGTATTGCAGATCGCCAGCCGCCGGCCGACGCGATGGTCCTGGCTCCCGAGAAGCTCATTGTCGCGCTCGACAGTGAGGATGAAGACCAGATAGTGCTCGCCATAGCCAACACGAAGATCACGGCTAAAGAGTTTCGAAAGCGCCTACAACTCGCTCCGTCGGCACGGGCCGATGGTCTCGCCGAAGATGCCCACCAGGCCTTGCTCGATAACTATCAAGCACTGCAAACACCCCATCTTCTTTTCCTGGAGCTGCTCGACTCTGCCGATGCCACGCTCCGGGAAGAGGCCGAAGATCAGCTGCGTGCGGACGGCACCCTGCGATTGGTTGATGAACAGATCCGGACTGAGATGGGTCAGCTGGTGGACAGCGATCCGGCACTCCTGAAGCTCTACTATGACGATAACCTTCCCCACTATCAGAGTCCGTTGCGTTTCAAGCTCCACATCCTCGATCTACCTTTTGGCGATAATCCCCCAGCACAGCTGAAGCAGCTGGAACAGCTGCGCCAGTCACTGGTGAAAGGTGAGCTAGATCCGGCCGCCGCCGCTGCGCGAATGGGTGGAGAGTTCCGGGACCTTGGTTGGGTTCCTTTTGATTCCCTGGCCGAGGTCGTCCCGGACAAGGCCCTCAAGTACCTTCTCCAGGTAGACGAGCAAGCAGCTGACGTAAAGACGAGCGGATTCAGCGTCCCCTATCAGCAGGGCGAGGCACTCCACTTACTGTGGCTCGAGGAGCGCCAGGAGCCCCAGCCACAGGCCTACGACGAGGTCCAGGCAAAGGTCCGGGAAGACTACCTCCTACGTTTCCAACAGGAGCTCTCCGCCCAGGTGATCAAGTCCCGCCTGGAAGCCGCCGAGTTCGCTTTCGACGAGGAGACGGTCCGCCGCCTGCTGGTGCCCGGCGATGAAGCCCCGCCGGCCGACGAAGCGACGATGGGTCCGGACTAAGCTGAAACTTCATTTGGCAGAGGGAAGTGTAGGAGACAGCATCTGACAGAGCAGTGACCTGTAGCACGGGCACTCTTGCCCGTGGAGGACACCAACGGGCAGGAGTGCCCGTGCTACAAGCGTCACTCAGCTCTCGATGTTCGTAGCTAGCACTGACGGAAGTTTCTTTCTCGAATGATCCAGCTGGGAGCAATACCAGCCTGTATTCTTCAGACCCAGCCTCACGCTCACAGAAGCACTCGATCGACTTGCGAGAGGAGATCGTTGCGCCACTCCACAGTGCCGTCTTCGACACTCAGCGAGCCTAAAGAGAGAAGGACCTGGCGCGCTTGGCGCAATCGGGCGGGCTGACGCTGAATCCTGGGTAGGGCATCGCGGATCGCCGCCAGGGCAAGTTGCGGCTTGGCGGCCGCCTCTGCGGCCCGGGCCTTCAGCAGCAGATCCTGCGGCTGGTAGAGAGGTGCTAGAAGAGAGTTGAGCAGGGCGAGGGCTTCCTCAGCCAGTTTGGCATCGCCACTGTCCACCCGCCAGCTCACCCGCAGGCGGCTTGCCGCAACGAACAGTGGATGCCGAACCTCAATCTCCCTCAGTTGGGCTTCAAGAAGCTGGACACCCTGCCAGGATTCCCCGCCCAGCCGCCATCCCTCGATAACTGCCGCGGCCGCCGGATTTCCCTCCAACTGAGCGGTGAAGGAAAAAGACTGACCCCGGCTGAGACCCGGCTGATGAAGGGTGAGCAATCCGGCGAGGGTCTCTTCGGCCTGCGGGTCCAGCCGGAAAGCCCGCTGCAGTGCGAGCTCGGCTGCCCGTGCGCGTCCAGCCGCGAAGTCTGTCAGACCGACGGCCGTTTGCCTCTTCACCGGATCGGTGAGTACTTTGGCCAGCCGCTCAGCACGCTTGACCTCACCCCGACGAATCAAGCGTCGGACGAAGTACAGCAGATCAGCCTGCTCAGGTGTGGTCAGGAGCGGGTCAAACGGCCCCAGGACTCGCTCAGCGCCTGCCGCACCCAACGGGCGGCTCAGGATCTGGGGAGAACGAGTCTGGAACAGGTTGTGAAAATCTGTGCTGACCGCCGCGCCCTTCGCAAAGCGGCGAGCCCCCTCAGAGTCCAGGATCCGCGCAACCGCAATATCCTGGCGGCACAAGACCCCGATCTGCGCCCACTCCCGATGGGCTGGCTCAAGGCTCGGGGACGTCGCTGTCGAAACATCAAGGGGAGCAACCGAGGCCAGCAGGAGCACGGTGCCTAGTGCGGGCTGGTACAGTTCGACGTGAGGAAACACATCGACCCTGGTTGCAACCAGGGAGCGGAGTAGTGCCTCGTCGACAAAGGGCAGTCCCATCCATTGGCTGAAGACACCGTCAGGTGTCAAGTGCTCGCGGACCTGTATGAAAAACTCACGGGTAAACAGGTGGGAAGCACCCGCTGTCCAGGGATGAGAAGGTTGGGAGACAATTGCGCCGAAGCGACGACTCGTGAGCTGTAGCGCCCCGCGTGCGTCGTTGAGATGGACCTGGAGCCGAGGGTCTGCCAACGGGTCCTTGTGTCGGCGATCAGCCATCCGCTGGTTCGCCCGCAGGACCTCGGGCTCAATCTCTATTACGCGGATCTCCTCGACCGACTGCGGGACGTCCTCGACGGTAACGCCTGCCCCGAGTCCAACCACCAGGAGTGAGCGGGTCTCAGGCCGAGCGGTCAGCGGCAGGAGCGAGAGCCAGCGGGTGACGATATAGCGGTTGGGGCGTCCCCAGCGGGACTCAATTGCCGACTCCGGCAGGCCATTGGTGAGAAGCTGCCAGGCGGTCGGCCTTTCCAGCAGTAGCACGGTTGCGCTCCTGCCAACGCCATAGTGAACGATTTCTCCGCTTAGCTGTCGCGAGGAGAGAGGGCTATAACGCAGCACGGCCTCCGGCATTGCGGGCTGGACCACGACCAAAGCCAGAAGACCTGCCAGGGCCACCAGAGCGGATAGCCGGCGCTTTGGCCTCACCACGAGAGAGGCGATCAGCGCCAGGACCAGGCTGACCGCCCCTGCCGCTGCAGCCATGCCAGCAAAGCGGAGCACGGGCAAGACCAGGTAGCCGGCCGCGAGGGCACCGATGATCGCTCCGAAGGTATTCCAGGCAAACACCCGACCACTAGCCCGAGCGGCGTCGTTGGCATTGCGAGCCAGAATGCGCACCGCAAAGGGAAAGGTCGCACCCATGGCTACCGCTCCCGGGAGCAGGGTGATAGCGCCGAGCATGATGCCGCTGACCAGAAAGCCCTCGCCGCTGGCGGCGAACTCCTGAGCCATGGCTGGCAACCGCTCGACGGCGGCAAAGGCGCCCAGGGAGAGGCCGGCGATCGCAATCTGGGCGATGATGAATCCCGACCAGGCCCGGGCGGGGCTGGACGCCAGCCGGGCGGCGACTGCCGATCCCAGGGCGAGTCCAATCAGGAAGGTTGCCAACATGGTGGCGAAGGCGTACACACTGCTGCCGAACAGATTGCTCAACAGCCGCGTCCACAAGATCTCCCAGCTGAAGGAGACCACACCCGATACCAGGATCAAGGGCAGAATCCAGTCGAAGGTAGCCGCCCTCTCCCCGCGCGGCCGCAAGGTTTCGGGAGCGGAAGCGGCAACCCCTTGGCTCGATAGACCGTGTGGATCGGTCTTCAAAGCACCGAAGCCTCTGGCGAGCAGAGCGGCAAGGCCAAAGACGATGACGTTGATCGCAACTGCGACCAGGATGGTCTGCCCCAAACCGATTCGTGGCAGCAACACAAACGCCGTCAGCAGCGTGCCAGCGGCGGCACCGACGGTATTGGCGGTGTACAGCAGCCCAACCCGAGAGCCAATCTCCGTCTCCCGCTGCACGGCATACCGAGCCAGGAGCGGCAGCGTGGCTCCCATGAGCGCGGTGGGTACCAGGAGGATGACGAACGAAGAAACACCATAAATCAGCCCCGATCCAAAGGACCCCGCAAGAGGGAGTTCGGTGCCACCCAGGAGCGCGACGTTGAGGGCCCGTGCCGCACTGATTGCCTGTGGCACTGCCAGCGCACTGAGGCCAATGCCGAGTTCAAGTACGGCATAAACCAGGACTGGACGTCGGACCCGATCCATCCAGCGCCCAGCGCAGCCCGCCCCCAGTGCCAGCCCCGCCATGTAAGCTGCCAGTACCGTAGCCAGCGCCAGCTCCGAAGTACCAAACACCAACCCAAACTGCCGGGTCCAGGCCGTTTGGTAGCTCAGGCCGGCAACACCTGACAGGAAGAAACACAGCAACACGAGCAGGAAGGGCAGACGTGTTTTCCAACCTCCGGCAAGGTGAGGGCCGAAAGACTTGTCTCCTTCTATCTGGATAGAGGACTGTGGCTGTCTTGGCATAGTGATGAGGAAGGTACTCCTCCCATTGCTGCTATGTTTCCTGGGAGTCGTGGCTGCCCTGGGCTACCTGCCAATCCCCTATGACGGGTGTCCTTGACGTCCCAAGCGGCAATATCCCGGACTTGAAATTACTTGGTTTTCTCCGAAAACACCTTCTCGATCTGCTCCTGGAGCTTCTCTCCCACGTGGAGGCTGACCGAGTCCGGAAGCTTGACTGAGCCCTGAAGCTGCTGTAGTCCCTTCCCCAACTTGATCCCCTGATCCACCTGGGCATGGAGGGCAACGATGAATGCCTTCTGCTTGGCAAGAAGCGTGGAGGCGCTGGGCGAACCATGTCCCGGCAGGACCATCTCCACATCCAGCTTTTCCAACGCTGTGATCACCTTGATCCAGGAATGGGTATCGCCATCCCCCATGTAGTTATAGGGCCCATTGACCACCGCATCACCGGTGAAGAGCGCCTTGTGCTGCGGCAGGTAGGCGAAGCCGTCCCCTCGTGTGTGGGCGGTCCCGAAATGGAGCAGTTCGATCCGCTGGGTGCCATCGTCGATGACCATCCGATCCGGATACGTCAGAACCGGAGGCTGAGCCGAGCTGAGGCCCAGCTTTCGAACATCCTCTCGTTCCTGGGAGGCCTCCTGCCAACGCTGCGGCTCGTAGCGCTTCAATTCCTGGAGCACATTTTCGTGGGCCACCGGGATCGCTCCATTGGCCGTCCAAACCGGATTCCCGTAGGCATGGTCCCCGTGGTGATGGGTATCGAAAACCAATCGCACCGGCTTTTTGCTCACCTTGCGGATGTCGGCCAGACAGGCTTCGGCACCGCTGGGAAAATTGGCATCGATCACCACAATGAAGTCCTTGAAGATGACGAAGCCGTTGTTGCAATGCCCCTTTTCCTTCATATTCCCCTGGCGAAAGTAGACCCCAGGCGCCACTTCTACCACCTGATCGGGACGCGTGGTCGGGACCTTTCGAACCAGGGCCGCACCCACACTCACTCCCAGCGCCAACAGCGCCAGCAATAGCGAGACTCGGGTCTTTTTGTGAATCATCGGCATGGTATCTCCCTCACGATTGTTCAATGAATGAGTCTACTGAACGCCGCATTCTATCCTGGGCACGGCCATCGATGGTAGGCTAATCACCGAGGCTGCAGTCGCAAATCTGTCCGCTGGCCAGCAGCTGACCTGGAGTTCCTTTGGACAAATTGCAGGAAAGGGAGCGAAGCATGTGGAATGCTCACATATCGTCAAAGTCGCGCTCATCGTCGCGCTGGAATAACCTCAACTGTCTGATCCTGATGGTTGCACCAATACTTGTCGGAGCCGATGCGGTAGGTGCCTCTGACATCGTCGCCACCGGTGCCAAGCTCGAGAAGCTCTTCGATGGCGGGTGCATACTCAGTGAAGGGGCTGCTTCCGCACCCGATGGCTCGATCTACTTCAGCGACATCACCTTCACCTCCGCCTGCCGGGATGAAAGCGGAGTCAAGGAAGCCGGGCACATCTGGCAGTACGATCCCAAGACCGGAAAGACCTCGATCTTCCGCTCGCCCAGCGGGATGTCGAACGGGATCAAGTTCGACGCCTCAGGGAACATGATCGTGGCGGAGGGCGCAGACTACGGCGGGCGCCGCGTCACTCGTACGGACATGAAGACCGGCAAGAGCTACATCATCGCCGGACTCTTCGATGGACGCCCCTTCAACTCCCCCAACGACATCACCATCGATGTGAAGGGTCGCATCTACTTCAGCGATCCCAGGTACCTGGGTCATGAGCCCTTGGATCAGCCGGTGATGGCCGTCTATCGGATCGATCCGAACGGCTCGATTCATCGAATCATTACCGACGCGGGAAAGCCCAATGGCGTCGCGATTTCGCCGGATCAGAAGACCCTCTACGTCGTCAGCAACAACAACGGCGCGACCGGATTCGATCGGCTCCCCGAGAATGCGTCCACGCACAAGGGCCGGATGGCGCTTCTGGCCTACGATCTGGCCGACGACGGTAGCGCCAGCTTCAGGAAGGTCCTGGTGGACTATGCGCCTCAGGATGGGCCGGATGGATTGGTGGTGGACGCCGAAGGCAATCTCTACGTCGCCGTCCGCGACGAGACACGTCCTGGAATCGCGGTCTATTCTCCCAAGGGTGCCGAGTTGGCCTACATCCCGACGGAGCTACCTACCAACGTAGGATTCGGGCGTGGCAACGAAAGCAAGACGCTCTACATTACGGCAGGAAAGAGCCTCTACAGAATCCGGCTCAACAAGGCGGGATACCAACTGCCGTCCGGGAACTAGCGAGCGCCTGAAAAGCCGGATAAACGTTTTGCCGCCTCAAACGAGGAGAAGCAAGGAATCTTAACAAGCAGGGAATCTAATAGAGGTCAATCCCAACGGGATTGCGTCTATCAGCCCAGGGTTTCCGAACCCTGGGTCAACGATGCCATCCCTCGAATTTCAACCCTGAAAGGGTTGCGGAACGACAAAAAGAGGCAGAAATCGTTCGATGGACAGAACCCCTTCAGGGTTGACCCAGATTAAAGTCGCCGCGGACCCAGGGTTCGGAAACCCTGGGCTGGAGGCCGCAACCCCTTTGGGGTTGACCTCAACTGGTGAGTTCCGTGCACATTGCGACCTTCGTGTCGAAAGCTACAGATTCCCCGGATAAACCCCGGGCTCTCGATATCACCCTCACTAGGCCATCATATCCTGTACGTACCTCACGATCCCGATTGCTGGGACCACCGTGAGGACGATACCCGCGACCAGGATGCCGATTCGCAAGGGTGGCCTCATCTGCAGTTCGGCAGGCAGGTGTGCCCGATCCGTCCACAACATGGCGAAACACCACAAGCCGCAGGTCAGAGCGGACCCCACCAGAGCTGCCGGTGTGATGATGAACACCGGATCCCGTTCCAGGAACCAGAGCAATCCCAGACCTGGGACCACACACCATAGCAGAGTCCAGAACCGGAAAGTTCTCAAAGGGACCTTCTTGAGCCTGGGCAGGAGCGCCACCAGGCATTCCCGGGTGGTTCGCGTGTAGAGCTCGTAGGCCCCGTAGATGGTCCCGAAGAAAGCGAAGAAGATCCCGGTCTTGTAGATGAAATCCATCAAGGTCTGAACCAGGTGGCTTTGATCGGGACGGATCAGGTACTCAGACTGCATCGTCAACAGATCGAATCCGCTCGGCACCAGCTGTCTGGGATAGAGCACGGTTGCTCCCAGGATTCCGAAACAGATGGTGAACACGAAAATGCAAGCGAAGGACACCGAAACGTCGATTCGAGGGGCCCGAAGCCAACTCAGGCCCCGCTCCAGATTCTCCCTGGTTTCCAGAATGGGTGCCGGCTCAGCCTCATCTGAGCCACTGCCCAACCCCAACAATCCCCAGCCCTTCTCTCTGAGCATCCCCACATATCCAAGATAGTCCTGGGTACCACCTCCCAGGGCCCCCAGATACGTGACCACCTCTACCAGCGGACTCCGTCCTCGAAACTCGGTGAACTTTTCCAGCAGCCAGGGTTCATAGACCGGCCGGGTCGGCACCAGCGTCCCAGTCAGTGCTGCAATCAAATCCGGACTGGAGACCACCGCCGCCATCACCATGCAGAAGAGCAGCATCGAAATCAGCACTGTCTGGACCCTCTCCAGGAAGCCATAACTTTGCAGCCAGGTGAGCGCGACGGCCACGACAACGAAAAAGGTGCCCCAGAGACGACCGTAAAAGACGAAATCCTCCTGGTTGGTTTGACTCGGAAAACCCACGACCCAGTTGGTGAACTCCCCCAGCATCTTGGGCAGTCCGCCGCCGACCCAGAACGGCATCCAGACGATGGTCATGGCCGAGATGAAGATCACGAACCAACCCCTGGGGCCCGGCAGCTCCATCCAGCTCTCCAGCGGATGCCGTCCAGTCAGGGTGATGAAGCGGCAGCCGGAATAGACCTGAAGCCCCTTGAGCAGGGAGCCCACCAGGAAGCACCAGAAGAGCGAGTATCCGAAGATAGCCCCTCCCCGGGACGCAAAGACGGTTTCGCCGCTGCCAATGGTGACCGAAGCGATGATGGCGCCGGGACCGAAGAGCTTCAGCATGCCCATCAAGGACCGGTCACGGAGCCCAGGCGTCAACTCGGGGTAGGCTGCGGGGGTCTGATTCATAAGGAATTTCCTAGCGTGAGCGAGGAATACTATCCTTTGAAGCAAGGACGGTCAACGTGGCCGTGAGGCGCTCGCTTTTGGAAGAGGGTTGTGTTTTCCTATTACCGTCAGAGCGGCGATCGGGACAAGCAGGATGAGAATCGTAACCGGATCCATCAGTCACGAAAGCAGCACCTTTACTCCCGTCCCGACCACCCGAGCCAGCTTCGGAGATCGTTTCGGCGAACTCACCCCTGATCAGATCATTCCCACCTGCCGCGGCGCCAATATTCCCACCGGCGGCTTCATCGCGGGCGCCGAGGCTCATGGTTTCGAGCTGATTCCCACTATCTTCGCCGAAGCCCACCCCAGCGGTCCTGCGCCCCGCGAGGTCTTCGATTCCATCTTGAACGAAATGCTGGGCTTGATGGAGGCGGCTGGTCCAGTAGACGGTGTCCTATTGGAGCTCCACGGCGCCATGGTGGCAGAGGGTATCAGCGATGCCGATGGACACATCCTGCGGGCGGTGCGCGCGCTTGTGGGGGACAGCATTCCGATCGTGGCCCAGCTGGATATCCACTCCAACGTATCTCCACTGATGGTGGAGGCGGCCGATGTGCTGATCGGACGGGAGACCTATCCCGAGGTCGACATGGCGGAGCGGGGCAGGGAGTGCGTCGACGTCCTGGTTCGAACCCTGAAGGAAGGCCTGAAACCGACCATGGGATTGTTTCAGCTCCCCATGATCTGGGGTATGAATCAGGTCACCGCCCATCCGCCGATGAAGCAGGCCATCGGGCGGCTGCACGAAATCGAATCACTGCCGGGTGTGATCTGCGCCTCAATCGCGACATCCTTTCCCCTGGCAGATATCCCCGAAATGGGTGCCTCTGCCTACGTCGTCACTGACGGGGATTCGGTCCTTGCCGAAGCCCTGGCGGCAGAGCTCGGCGCCTGGATCTTCGAGCGGCGGGCGGACTGGCAGCTGCCGACCCCCAGCACTGGTGAGGCCTTGAAGAAAGCCGAGATGATCGGAAGCTATCCAGTAATCTTCGCCGACCGCAACGACAATCCAGGTGGCGGGTCACCGGGGGACAGCACCGGCGTGCTGAGGACGTTCGTCGAGGCCGGCCTCAAAGACGCCTGCGTCCTCTACATCGTCGACCCAGCGGCGATTGCCCTCTGCTTCGAGGCCGGAGTGGGAGCTACCCTCAAACTGGATATAGGGGCGAAATCTACGCCCTTGCAGGGCGAACCTGTGAGGATGCAAGCCGAAGTGGTCGCGCTTTCCGAGGGCGAGTTCCGCTATAGCGGAGCGATGTACAGCGGCTTGATCGGCAACATGGGTCCATCCGCTTATATCCGGGAGGGAGGGGTTCACCTGGTCCTGGTGACCACCCGAGAGCAGCCCTTCGACACCACCTTTTTCCACACTCTGGGACTGTATCCGGAGAAGATGCGCTATATCGGGGTCAAGTCTGCGGCCCACTTCCGGGCGGGATTCGAGTCCTGGTCGAAGCAGATCTTCGTGGTTTCCGAGAGCAGCGTCCACAGTCCGGAGCATCTCAAGTACCGCCACCTCGGCCGCGAAGTGTATCCGCTTCCGGACACCGCCGGTTCTCCTTGATTCGTCCGCTCCCGGGAACCACCGAATCGAAATGAAGATCGACAGCCATCAGCACTTCTGGCAGTACAACCCGGAGGACTACGGCTGGATGGGCGAGGAGATGGACCGGGTTCGGCGAGACTTCCTCCCCGATCACCTGGAGCGGGAAATCTCTGCAGTGGGTATCGACGGTGTAGTCGCGGTCCAGGCTCGCCAGAGTCTGGTGGAAACGGATTGGTTGCTGGGGCTGGCCACCGCCAACCGTTTCATCAAGGGGGTTGTAGGTTGGGTTCCCCTGGTTTCTTCTGCCCTGGAGCGGGAACTGGAGCGGCTCTCCACCGATGATCGGCTCAAGGGCGTCCGCCACCTGCTACAGGATGAGCCGGATGATGACTACATACTGCGGGAAGATTTCAATCGGGGGATCAACGCGCTCGAATCCTTCGATCTCATCTATGACATCTTGATCTTCGAACGCCATCTACCCCAGACGATTCGCTTCGTGGACAGCCACCCCCGCCAGATCTTCATCCTGGATCATATTGCCAAGCCCCGGATAGGGGAAGGGCTGCTCTCTCCCTGGAAGACCAACATTGAGGAACTCTCAAAGCGAGAACACCTGTACTGCAAGATTTCGGGGATGGCAACCGAAGCAGACTGGGCAACCTGGTCGGAGAAGGACTTGATAGTCTATCTAGACATCGTCCTGGACGCCTTCGGTCCCCAACGTCTCATGTTCGGGTCGGACTGGCCGCTCTGCTCCCTGGCCTGCGAGTATGGGCCCTGGTTCGACCTCATCTCGAGATTTATCGCTCCCCTCTCCGAGTCCGAGCAGGCTCGGATCCTGGGGGAAACTGCCATCGAGGTATATGGGCTGTAGTGGGGGTGGCCTCCAGGCCGCCGTCGGTCGAGCCAAAGGCTCGACCAAGGACAGCTTCGGCCTGGAGACCGAAGCCACGTCCTTGACAATCCCGGCGACGTTATGAGTCAATCAGCACCTCAACCATGAGTATGAAGGTTCTACTAACCCTGCCCATCCGTGAGGGCAACAATTTTCAGGTCTCCCCCGACCTGGGACTCCTATATCTGGGAACGGCCCTCGAGGCCAGTGGTTTCCAGGTGACGCTGCTGGACTGTCCCAAGGAACGCTTCAGCTTCCAGGACTTCCGGACCTTCGTCAAAGAGAACGAGTTCGACATGGTCGGCCTGCGCTGCTTCAGCCGGGACCACAACTACGTCGATCATCATCTCAACATCGCCAAGGATGTAAATCCCAACATCCTCACCCTGGTAGGAGGTCCTCATCCTTCGGCGCTGCCTGAGTTCGTCCTGGCGGGAATGTCGAACCTCGACTTCGCCTGGAGGTCTGAAGCCGAGGAAGGGCTCCCTCAGTTACTCTCCCTGTTCGGACAGCACGGACTCCGGATGCCGGAAGCCGATCTGAAGAAGATCCCAGGCCTGGTCTGGCGAAGTCGCGAAGAGGATCAAATCGTCGCCAATCCAGTCAGTCTTGGAAAGGATCTGGATGCGTTTGGCCTGCCGCGATGGGAACTGATCCAGCCCGAGACCTATCCCGGTTTCATCTGGGACGAATACTACCCGGTGTACACCACCAGAGGCTGCCCCTATCCCTGCACCTACTGCAATGCCCCTAATCTTTCCGGACGCAAGCTACGCCATCGCAGCGTCGACGGTCTGATCGAAGAGCTGACAATGCTCAAGCAGAAATACCAGACCCGGCGCTTCAGCATCATTGACGATGAGTTCACGCTGCACCGGAAGTTCACGATCGAGTTCTGCGAGGCCATGATCGACGCCGGCCTGGACCTGAAGTTCTACTGCCCCAACGGCGTCAGGATCGATTCACTGGACCCAGAACTGCTGCAGCTCATGGAGGCCGCTGGCTGCGAATCTCTGGCCGTGGGGATCGAGTCTGGAAGCGAACGCATTCAGGAGATCATCAAGAAACGCACCACCGTCGCCAAGATCCGCGAACGGGCGGAGATGATAGCCGGCTGCAGCGGCATCAAGATCACCGGCTACTTCATGATCGGCTTTTTGGATGAAACTGAAGAGGAGATCCGGGAGACGATAGAATTCGCCACCAGCCTGCCCCTGGTTCGAGCCAACTTCAACGTGGTGATCCCGATTCCCGGTACGGAAATCTTCGATGAGTGTCTGGAAGCGGGGAGACTGAAAGTAGAAGAGATCAACTGGGATCAGTACACCAGCGATCAGATCGCCTTCGAGCGGAATCACGTCTCTAGCAAGCAACTACTCCGACTCCAGCGGCAGGCCTACCTGCGATTCTACGGCAGACCTCAACTGATGCTGCGACTGACCCGAGACAGCCTCCGCGACCGCGAGGTGGTCTGGGCCAGCGTGCGCAAGCTCAAGATGATCCTGTGGCGCAACAACCCCCGCAACTTCGTCCCGATGTATCTACGTGAAGCCTTGCCTTAGGACGTCCTTTCACCTCCTGATATAAGAGCGTACTGGGTCGGATGCCGGCGACACAAAACCCAGTTCGACGTGGCTTCGGTCTCCAGGCCGAAGTCTTCGTTCTCAAGCCGTTGGCTCGACCCACGGCGGCCTGGAGACCGCCGCCACACCAGCCCAACCAAGGTTTTCTCCCCAATGGTCCGGCGCAACCGGGGGTGGGGCTGAACTGGGAGAGACATGTGAAGATTCGAGGAGTCGCGCGCTTATTTCTCCTGCTAACCATCTTGATTCCATTCCCGGTCGGCTGCGTACACCGGGGACTCGAGGACCGAATCGATTGGCAAGACTTCCTTGCCCGCCACGACCTGTTGTGGGATCGACTCCCCACGGAATGGTACGAGGCTCCTTTCCTCGGCAACGGCATGATGGGGACCATGATCCTCAAGGATCCCAGGAAAGGCCTCCGCCTCGAGATCCACCGCAGCGACGTTCAGGATCATCGCGACAACAGCTATGGCTCCCCCCCCTACAGCAGACCGCGCCTGCCGATAGGACACTTCACGCTGGAACCGGTCGGAAAGATTACCGGAGCCAGCATGCGTCTCGATCTCTGGAACGCCGAGCTCCAGGGTGAGCTGACAACGGACAGCGGTCGGATCGGCTTTGTTGCCATCGTACACAGCGATGAAATGGCAATCATGGTCCAACTGGATCCCAGTCCAGGCGAAGAGGGCTGCCGCTGGCAATGGCACCCGTCCAGAGCCGTGAGTCCCCGGCAGGCCTATGGCGGTTGGAGGCTGATGAAAGACTATCAGCCCAATCCCAAGCACCGGATGGACGAGGTCGAGGGTGTCCGCATGAGCGTCCAACCACTTCTGGTCGGTGGGGAGACGGCAACCGCCTGGTCGGAGGAACTCGACGACGAAAAAAGGACGTTTTACGTTACGGCCGCCCATAGTTATCCCGAAGACACCGCGAAACAGGAGGCGGCTAAAACCATCCGACAGGCGACGGCAATTGGATTCCAAGACCTGCTCGAAAGCCATCGATCCTGGTGGCACCAATACTACCCGGCCAGCTTCGTCTCGGTTCCGGACACCAGACTCGAGGGTTTCTACTGGATCCAGATGTACAAGCTTGCCTCGGCGACCCGGGGAGATCGGGCGCTGATCGACAACCACGGACCCTGGCTGCAAAAGACTCCCTGGCCGGGCGCCTGGTGGAACCTGAACGTACAGCTCAGCTACAGCCCCCTCTACACCTCGAACCGCTTGGAACTGGCTGAATCACTGGGTCAAACCCTGGATCGGAACCTACTGAACTTGATCAACAACGTCGAGCCGGAGTACCGGAAGGATTCGGCCGGCATCGGTCGCGTCACCACCCAGGACTGCATTGGCAGGGTGGGCGTCCCGGGCCGTACCGATCGGGGCCAGTTCGATGTTCCTGAAGTGGGTCTGCTGACCTGGGCCTGTCATAGCTACTGGCTCCAGTATCGGTACTCCATGGACGACGAGCTGCTGCGCGATCGACTTCTGCCCTTGCTACGGCGCAGCATCAACTACTACCTGCATTTCCTGGAAGAGGACGAGGAGGGGAAGCGACATCTCCCCTCGACCTATTCGCCGGAGTATGGCAGCGCCCCCGACGCCAACTTCGATCTGGCACTCCTGCGCTGGGGCTGTGTAACCTTGATCGAGGCATGCCGTAGGCTCGAGATTGACGATCCCCTGCTGGACACCTGGCGGAAAACTCTGGAAAAACTGGCAGAATACCCCACCGACGAGAGCGGTCTCATGATCGGCCGAGGTGTCCCCCTGGAGCGCTCACACCGCCACTACTCCCATCTGCTGGCGATCTATCCGTTGTATCTTCTCAACTGGGAACAGCCACAGAGTCGCGATCTGATTGAGAGATCACTGAATCACTGGCTCAGCCTGGACGACGCCCACCAGGGCTACTCTTTCACTGGAGCGGCCTCCATTCTGGCTTCCATGGGGAAGGGTGACGAGGCCTACCGATACCTTACAGGCCTGATCGAGGGATCTCACCCCGACTACGGGGAGTTCATCAAGCCGAACACCCTCTACCAGGAGGCAGGACCGGTCATTGAAACTCCTCTCTCCGCAGCCCAGTCTCTACAGGACATGCTGCTCCAGAGCTGGGGCGGAAAGATCCGCGTCTTCCCTGCCATTCCTGGCGAGTGGAAAGATGTCGTCATCCACAACCTGAGAGCCGAGGGCGCCTTCCTGGTGAGCGCCGTGAGGAGAGGCGGCAAGACTCGCTTCATTCGGATCGCAAGTCTGGCCGGTGAACCCTGCCGATTGCAGGCAGATCTGTTCGCTCCTCTGCAAACGACGGGGACAGCAGAGATTCCGATCAAGCCCATAGGCGAAGCTGAGTGGGAGATTGGTCTCAGAAAGGGGAGGAAATCATCCTGTACGACGGCAGTGAATCGCCCGATCTCATCGTGACACAACTGACATCGAAGGCGAGCCAGCTGAACTACTATGGCCTACAGTAGCTAGACTCTCCATGGCGTTAAGTGGATGGGTTTCAGCGAGTGTGAGCGAGTCTGCTTGAGGCATCCACCCGCCCGTTACTGACCGCTGTCGTGCGTCCAGCCAAATTGTAACCTGGAACGGGATACGTTACACTATCCTACAGTGATACTTGGCTTCAAGCATCGAGGTCTTGCACATTTTTTTCTGACTGGTTCAAAGTCCGGTATCCATCCTGAGCATGTGAAGCGAATCCGTTTGGTTCTGGGTCGACTTCAAGCGTCAAGGAGCGCCGCCGACATGAATCTTCCCGGACTATATCTACATGAACTCAAGGGCAAGCGGCGCGGCCTCTGGTCGGTTCGAGTGAGTGGAAACTGGAGGATTACCTTCAGATTCGAGAGGCTTGATGCAACAGATATCGACTACGAGGACTATCACTGAGGTCTTTAGATGAGGATGCACAATCCGCCCCATCCAGGGGAGATTCTCAAGGAGCTTTGTCTCGAGCCTCTCGGAATCAGTGTGACTAGAGCCGCTACGGCCTTAGGTGTGAGCCGAAAAACACTCTCGGCGATTGTGAACGGTCGAGCAGGCATTAGCGCGGAGATGGCCATCCGACTCTCGAAGGCGTTCAATACGTCTGCCGAGAGTTGGCTCAGCCAGCAGCTGCAATATGACCTTTGGGTAGCAACTCGAAAGCTTCGCAGACTCAAGGTCGAGAAGCTCTCGGCAGCCTAAACAAACAGAAAGAGCTGCAGATCCGTCTGGGGCGCCTGCTCAGCCGCACTGTCCCAGATTCAAAGTCTTCGGGAGAATCCATGCCATCAGGGTGCGGCTCGCCCAGGCCATCCTCGTTTCAATGGGTTAGCACCAAACAAGGGAATGGAACCTGCTGCCCTACGCGGCCGTTGTTGACTGGGCTCGGCAGTTGACCGTAAGCTGGTCGTCTTCCCGAGCCCGGGTGGCGAAATTGGCAGACGCACAGGACTTAAAATCCTGAGGAGGGTCCCCTCCGTGTGGGTTCGAGTCCCACCCCGGGTACTTTCTTTTCAATACTTTAGGGTCGTGCTCCGTGTTCAGGATCCAGAACGCTACCGTCCTGTCGTCCAGTTTTCGTCCACCGAAGCGGTGCTTTCCCAGGCTTCTGCCTCCCTCCTTTGTGCTGCGAGGACTACCTGTGTCCCATGAGATTGGACGTAGTGCACATATCGCATGGTCGTCTGAATACTGGAGTGGCCCAAGAGTTCCTTGACCGTGTCCACATCGACGCCGCTCATTAGCCAGTGAGTGGCCCGGAAATGACGGAGATCCTGAAAGCAGACCCATTCGAGACCGGCCTTCTCCCTTCCTCTCTCAAAAGGTACCAACGACGGCAAAAGATTTCTGCTCATTGAACCGGTGGAAGAGAAGGTTGAACCGATCCACGTCGTCCTCAACTGGGCTGAGGAACTCAAACAGAAAGTGCCCACCGATAACTGAGACGAGCCAGCCTGTATGTCGTCCAGTTATCGTCCAGTCAGAAACCTAAAGGATATCGTCAGAAATCACTCGATCAGTTCGGCGAAAACCCAGAAACAAAAGGGTCATCCGGTAAATGGGGAGGTGGGGACGTGGTTGGCACCTTCCGGATCCCAAATCCGCTCCCCGTTCGCTTGTCCATATAGTCGGCTGCAGTAGCAGAGGCCGTGGGAACTGTGGAAAACTCCGAGCGACATCGAACCGGGCCAGCAAGCCCGTGATACGGAGTTTTCCAAGCGCTGTGCGAACGGTGGAAAAACAACTGCGAGCACTTGCCAGTTCTCCTCCAGAACTACTTGTTTTTCCACGGTTTGCATAGTGCGGCAGTTTCCATGGCCTGCCTTTGACTGGCGGCACCTCCCCATTTACCGGATGAACCAAACAAAAGACGTTTTCGTTAGATTTCGTTAGATTTCACGTTCTCCCGGACAGGACTTAAAATCCTGAGGAGGGTCACCTCCGTGTGGGTGCGAGTCCCACCCCGGGTAAGTTATTTTCAACGGTTTACAGACCTTTGTGCCCCCTCCGCAAAGGCGTAAAACCGCCGATTGTAACCAGAAATGTGGGTCATCCGGTAAATGGGGAGGTGGGGACGTGGTTGGCACCTTCCGGATCCCAAATCTGCTCCCCGTTCGCTTGTCCATATAGTCGGCTGCAGTAGCAGAGGCCGTGGGAACTGTGGAAAACTCCGAGCGACATCGAACCGGGCCAGCAAGCCCGTGATACGGAGTTTTCCAAGCGCTGTGCGAACGGTGGAAAAACAACTGCGAGCACTTGCCAGTTCTCCTCTAGAACTACTTGTTTTTCCACGGTTTGCATAGTGCGGCAGTTTCCATGGCCTGCCTTTGACTGGCGGCACCTCCCCATTTACCGGATGAACCAGAAATGTAACCGCGCCAGCCCAACTCCAGCCAACCCCAGCCAAGGAAGATCACGTCCTGTCAGAGTCGTATCTATGCGACTTTCACTTCGTGTTCAGTTCATTGCTCACCAATTTTGCTTGATGGTGACACTAAAGGACTTAGCTCACTTCCCAACCCAAATAGCTAACGAACAACTAACCAAGTGTCCGACCCCATCGTCCACCAGACCGTGACACAGGTGTTGTCTTGCCGGAGAGTTAGGGAAGACTGATACTCCGGTTGAAAAGGAGGCCAAATGTACGAACAAGGTGGACCTTCTATGGCGAGAGATATAGCTCTGGTGACTCTTGCAGTGGTCCTGCTGACCTCTTATGCACTCGGGCAGAATAAGTGCGTATTCCTCACCAGTGAGACGACGGACGGAGCAATCACCGAGAACGTGCTCACGGGAAGAGTCGCGGCCAACGCGATCTGCGAGCGTTTAGCGCGGTCAGCGGGCTCCATCATTCCTGCTGGAGCACAGGCAGATCCGTGGCGAGCCTGGCTTTCTGATAGCACCGTTTCCCTCATCAACGACGCCGACGGCGACGTCTTCATTAAGGGTCATCCGGTAAATGGGGAGGTGGAACGTGGTTCGGCGCTTTCCGGATCCCAAATCTGGTTCCCCGTTCGCTTGTCAATATAGTCGGCTGCAGTAGCAGGGGCCGTGGGAACTGTGGAAAACTCCGAGCGATATCGAACTGGGCCAGCAAGCCCGTGATACGGAGTTTTCCAAGCGCTGTGCGAACGGTGGAAAAACAACTGCGAGCACTTGCCAGTTCTCCTCCAGAACTACTTGTTTTTCCACGGTTTGCATAGTGCGGCAGTTTCCGCGGCCTGCCTTTGACTGGCGGCACCTCCCCATTTACCGGATGAACCTTCATTAAGGCAACGATCCCCTACTTCCTTCCCGACGGGACTACAAAAGTAGCCGACGACTATATGGATTTAACAGACGGGACTGGTACCTTGGACGCCCCCATCAACCAGGACGAAACAGGAAGCGGGCCGACTACCGCCTTTGCATGGACCGGGACGATTTTCTCCGGCACGGCGTCGGGCCCCTTTTGCTCGGGCTGGTCGACAACGGCGGCGTCCGGCAGAATCGGTTCGACGGCGGGCGCACCGTTTCTATGGTCGAGCTTTTCCACCCCTACCTGCGTGGCTCCGCGACACCTGTATTGTTTGCAGCAGGGGAATCCGGCCACGCCGGTGGTACTCCAATCATTCACGATAGAGTAGCCGGATTCGCCCGATTTCAAGCCCACCTGTCCATGAGGGCTAACAACCACCGCAGACTGAATAAGACTACAGTCGTGCCGACGGTCCAGGTGAACATTGCCGAGAAGCAGGTGAACATCGCGAGCGTAGATGGTGGTGCTTAGTGACTAAGAGTTTCAGTCAGTTCAGACCCGAGGAAGATTGTGCGGCTAAGGTGCGTTAGTCGGCACCTGATCTTACAGACAGCGTCCGATTTGATCGAAATCGAACGACCGCTTTCGCAGGCGAAAGCAGCCGGTCAGGGGCGATCTACTCTGACACTGTTTAGTACGGTTGGATCTGGACTATTACAGCTAAGGACATCGGTCGGCTGTGAAAGAGTTCTCCTCGCTAAGCACCCTGGCAACACTGCTTTTATCTCCTCGCCAATCCGTCTGAGGCTGAGTCCCTCCTGACGTAGTTCCAGGAGCCTTTCCCTGTCTACCCTGACCTCTGGCCTTCCCAGTCTCTTCCCATTGATCCTAGTCCGTCTGAGACCCGCCTTGATCCTTTCAGCGATGATATCTCGCTCCAGTTTGGGTCACCGCACCGATGATCGTGAAGATGGCTCCACCCAGGGGTGAACTCGTGTCGTTGTTCTCCTGGCAGCTGACGAAGTCGATCCCCAGGTTGCGGAACTCCTCCAAGGCTAGGATCAGGTGCTTAGTCGATCTGGCGAACCGCCAGTGACTGTAACCATTTTGTAACCGCGCCGACCCAAAACCACACCATTCCACCCAACTCCAGCCAAGATAGGTTGTGTTTAACTGCAGCTCAAGTCAGCCGGATGCCAAGACCAACATATTATTTGACAAGACGCGGCGAGGAAAGCATCCAACTTCTGAGTGTGCTATTCTGCACCAATCGTGTGATTTACCGTTACTAGTTGAGGTACAAAGTGGGAACCATTCGAAAAACCATCACTCTGACGGACAAGCAGGAGGAGTGGGTCAAGGCGCAGATTGAAGGTGGCGACTACACGAGCGACAGCGAGTACTTTCGTGACCTTGTTCGCCGCGATCAGGAACGGAGCAGAGAGCTCCAGAAATTGAAGGGCGCTATTCAGGAGGGTCTCGAAAGCGGCATCAGCGAGCGCACCGTCGGCGAGATCTGGGCTGAAGCCGAAGCGCTAAATGGCTAAGCCCAGATATCGCCTTTCAAACCGTGCCGACGATGACGTTGCCAGAATTGCCCGTTACACCATTGAACAGTTCGGTATCGAACAAGCTCGTCGCTACCGGGACGGGCTGGAAATCTGTTTTCAGGGCCTTGCAGAGAACGTCGAGCTCGGGCGGAGGGCCGACTGGCTTGCACCGAATCTCAGACGGTTCGAGCATCATTCCCACGTCGTCTTCTACACTCCGCAAGACGAAAGTGTCGTGATCGCACGGGTGTTGCACAAGCGGATGGACATGCCAAGGCATTTCTAGCAGGGACCATCGCTAGCGAAACCACTGATTGTGCCCAAATTGTGCACGTAGGGAGCTGGCTCCGGCTGGCTGGATCACTCATTGTCTATACTTCCGAAGGTCGTTCCCGATCAATGAACGAAGTCTGAAGACCCCTTTGGCTGGAACACCGTCTGTCTCTTCCTGAGATCGGGTTCCAGGTGTCGAGTGGAGCTGTTTGCTCGTCGAGTTTTCGTTCTGGACGCGAATCGGCTCTTGGGGTGGCTATTGAGTGGCGAGAGAAATCGGTCTTCCGCCGTCCCCAAAGTAGTTCACCGTCACCCCGGCTGTGGCCTTGGCGGCGATGAAGATCAGCTCCGTCAGAATGCCCGCTCCTCCAGCCACCTGGGGAAAGATGATGCGAGCCGGAGCCGTCCTCTCCAGATCGGCCACGGGAAAGGTGGTGATCAGAAAGTCGCCTCTCCCATTGACCAGCGTTCTCAACGTGACCGCTACGAAAGTCTGATCGGCACTCAACTCCATTATGACTTTGAAGCTGTCCGGCAATCCCGCCACCAGCTCTCCCGAGAACTTCCCCTGGTGTCCTCCGGCGGCCACGTTCAGCGCTCCCTGCCCCCTCTCGGTAGCGCCGTCCAAATCGAAGACCTTGACCTGAATGGTGAGTGCCCCTCCATTGGGGTCCGAGGATCGGCTCTTTCGGCAGGACTTTTGAGATGGACGGTGGAGAATCGCCTGTGCCCAAGATTGTGCCCACCGGGAGACGAACCCAGCTGACTCCAGCTGACTCAGGCTGACTCCGGTCCTTCGTCAGAGTTTGGGTTACGTCCTTATAACCTTCGCATTTAAAGCCATTTAGCTGGATTGTGAATCTTACCCGCCTTGAGACTTAAAATCCTGAGGAGGGTCACCTCCGTGTGGGTTCGAGTCCCACCCCGGGTACTTTGTTTACAAAGGGAGAGATATCTCCAAGACCAAGCGGATCAGGTTGTGACGTACCCGGTGGGATACGTTCACGCACCGAAAGACCTTTGGCGATGTCTCAACCGCCTCGGGGCGACGGGCGACGAGAAATCCAGGCTAGAGAAGCTCCTGGAACTCGTCGCGAGTCAATCCGGATTGCTTGACGATGGACTCCAGGGTGCGGCGTTTGAGGTCTTTGTTGGTTCATCCGGTAAATGGGGAGGTGCCGCCAGTCAAAGGCAGGCCATGGAAACTGACGCACTATGCAAACCGTGGAAAAACAAGTAGTTCTGGAGGAGAACTGGCAAGTGCTCGCAGTTGTTTTTCCACCGTTCGCACAGCGCTTGGAAAACTCCGTATCACGGGCTTGCTGGCCCGGTTCGATGTCGCTCGGAGTTTTCCACAGTTCCCACGGCCTCTGCTACTGCAGCCGACTATATGGACAAGCGAACGGGGAGCAGATTTGGGATCCGGAAGGTGCCAACCACGTCCCCACCTCCCCATTTACCGGATGACCCTCTTTGTTGTGATAGGGGACAGTCACCCGGAGAGTCGGCTTGTCCGGGTGTTTGAGAATGTGATGAGCACCAGTCGTGTGATGAATGAAAAAGCCTCCACCCTGCAGCGCTCGGAGAACTCTCCGTGGCTTCAGAGAGGGCAGGCGTGGGGTCATCCGGTCCCTAAGGCAATCCTTATTTCCTCCTTGACCGGATCAAGTGGAAGTTTCTTATCCTCTGGGATGGGCTGTCCGTCTTTCTGCAGGCTTTCGATGTAGCCGCGAATAGCGTCTTTGGCCATCTCGCGGGATTCTTCGAGGGTGTCGCCCTCGGTGACTAGCCCCGGAAGGGCAGGACATGTCACGACATAGCCTCCCTCCACGGCGGGCTCAAAAAGGAGGGTAAAACTGCGCTCTTCTTGTGTCACTTCCTTGGTCATTTTTCCTAATAGCTTAACAGATTCCCGGAATCCGTCAGTTTACCGAACCCCCAATCGTTTACCCATTATAGCGCCAGCTTTACCTTGCCTTCGTCTCCTCTCCACTTTCGTGTTTTTCCTTCCCTCTCGAGTCTTCCATTTCGCTTCCCGGAGGCCGTCCTAGTCTGTGTCGGTTTCTGCGGACGGTAACTATTGCGACTTACATACCAGATGAGCTCACTGGGTAGGAATGCTGAGATGGAGGAAGCAGAACCGACTGTGCCCAAAATTGTGCCCGCGACGTCGGACCAACTCTCCCCTCACCATACCTTCCTGAGGGTTACCAGGCCATCGATGTAATCATCCTCTTCAAGGTTGCTCTGGACACCATACTCCTGTAACACTGTCATCATCCGTCCTATCGGAAGACCGGCAAGTTCAGACGCCTTTCCCAGAGAAGCCTCACCATTCTTGTACCTCTCCACTGCAAGCATCAGGCGGCCCTTGTGGACGAGTTCTCGCACCGCCCTGGAAAGCCCCGCCTTCTCATCCTTTGACAGGCTACTTAGAAATTCATAATTGTCTTCATCTATCCGTATGCTTATCGTCTTGCTCATCTCTTCCCTTCCAGTTTCGACTGCGCGGCCCCCACGATGGCTGCCTTGTAGCGCCCATACTTCACCAGAGCTCGAAGCTTCAACGCCTCCTCCTTCTGCTCTATCAGCCCCTTCTCTCGCATCCTTATCAGGATGTCGATCGCAGTCGTGAAGGGAATGCGGAGCAGCTTGCAGGCATTGATCCCCTTCTTGTCGTCAATCCCGACGAGCCGAGCCTTTTGCTCGAACGCGTGGGTAACTGCTTCCCCTTCTCCCCTTCCCAGCGTGAAGTCTCGACATAGCTGTTCATAAAGCTTGTTGTCCCCTACCGTTGTGACCCTGATCTTCCCCTCCTGAATGGCTTGCCGGATCTGGAGCGCATCCAGAGAGGTCCTGCGACCACAGCATTCCTGTTCCACAGCTTCTGGGACGTGCACATCCTGGTCCAGGCTCGCCAGCAACTTCTCCAGCAGCTCCGCCTTGGTGAGCAGAATCAAGGTCGAGGCATCAAACACAATCATTATGACAAATTATTACAACTGTAAGTATAGACGACCTTCACAGATTGTGCCCAGAACTGTGCCCACTGGGAGACGATTCGGGCTGACTCCAGCTGACTCAGGCTGACTTCGGCCCTCCGATATAGTTTGGGCTACGTCTTTATAACCTCTTCATTTAAAGCCAGTTATGGGGAACTCTGGATTCCACCCGCCTTGAGACTTAAAATCCTGAGGAGGGTCACCTCCGTGTGGGTTCGAGTCCCCCGCGTACTTTTTTTCAACGAGTTAGCGCCATCCCTACATTGCACCTACTCGCCGACAAACCACCGACTGTGCCCAAATTGTGCCCGTAGGGACCTGACTCCAGCTGACTTGAGATGACGAGCTCGTCGGTTTTCGCAGGGAGCAAGCTGGGTGCAAAAGTGGTGTGCAAAAAAGCTCTTGTGTTCAACGAAATAACATGACAATTGTTGCGTCCATAAATCGAACTGAACGTATCTGGGGTGCTGGTCTGCACAGAAGAGAGGCTGGGTTCATACTCGGTCGCGCAACCCGTTGGGCAGACGGAGGTTGCGGGCGATCTCTTCGTTGGTCGTCGTCGAAGATGGCAAGGCATCGTCTTCCTCCTCCCGCCTTGACCTCGCCACGCAAGCCCCATCTGCAATTGCCATGCTATTTCGGAATCGATCATCTAGTCGGGCGCGCTCCCGCACCGAGGGACCTTTGGCAATAGTCTCGACCTCCTCGATCTTGCCAACGATCTCGAAGTGCATTCTTCCAGCTCTAGATCCATGCTCCGCATCCCCAACCTCTTAACGATTATAGCGCCTGTCTTACCTTGGCTTCCTCTTGTTGTCTAGCGTTTGACGACGAGAATTCTTCAACTATCCCTGATCCCGACCATTCCCAGCATGAGAATCGGTATTTGATCTTCGGGTTGTCGAAGGGTGGCAAGTACCTGGTTGTGTCGTATACTCAACGTGGTGATCGGATTCGGCTGATTTCGGCACGAGAGAGGACACCACGAGAGAGGAAAGCCTATGAGCGGTGACAGGGATACCCTCAGAGACGAATATCCGGAGGACCTGATCAAATCCGGTGTCCGCGGTAAGTACACGAAGAGTTACCGCGCAGGCACGAACATCGTTCTGATTGATCCGGACCTACACAAGCGATTCCCCGATTCAGAAGCCGTCAATCGCGCCCTTCGTGAGTTCGTTTCGACAAAACGAAGGGCAACCTATACTTTGTGCGGTTCCACGCTGACTTCGACTCTATGTTGAGATGAGTTACATTCGACTCTGGCCTTGCTCTCCACCCTGCGGAAATGTCTCAAAGGCGTCGGGGGTCCATTCGCCGGGTGGTCGGTAGCATCTAACGGTTCCGCTGGTGCCGAAAACGTCAGGCTGGCCTGACAGGGTTTAGAGCTACATTCTTTTTCAATCACGGAGAAACAGATATGGGTGACAAGGGAAGCAAGGACAAAGGCAAAAGGGAACACCAGAAAAAGGCCCAGCTTAGCCCGAAGGAAAAGCGAAAGGTCAAGAAAGAAAAGAAGATTAACAAGTAGATACGCCCCTTAGGGTCTGCGCAAGAATAACTTGGTAGAATTGGCGCTCAGATTTGCACCAGATCTGGCCGCGAACGCTTGAGCGAAACCGCAGGCATAGCCGGGTCTACGTTGAGGATTTCGCGACTGAGGAGCGGCCGAAGATGGTGTGAAGATGAGATGCCAAAATGCCAAGTTATTTTTGCGCAGACCCTTAGCGCCAAAAATTTCGGCGGTCGTTTTTTTCACTCAGGACTGGGTTCTTCCTTTTTTCCGGAGGAACCCATCAACAGCGGGCTCGCCCAGGTCGGTCCAGAACCAGGCTCAAGGTGTAGCCTGTCACAAACGTCACGATCGAACTGGAAGGAGCCGTCCACATCCAGTTGATGTCCTGGCCGAGAGGCGTCCAGGCGACCGTGACGGAGGTCACAAGCCCCACAAAGGCACCCACCAACATACTCTGTACCCGGACTCTACTGGTCAGGACCCCCAGGAAGAATATTCCTGTTATTGGCCCCACAAAGGTCGAAGCCAGGCTGTGTACCGTTTGGATCACCGTCGATTGCATACTGCTCACGCCGACTGCCGCCAGGGTGGCCAGGGCACCCGTTATCAGAGTGATCAGACGCCCCATACGCAGCAGGTGCGACTCCTCGTCAGCCCTCTTGGGAAAGTGTCTACGGTACAGGTCCATCACGCCGACCGTGGCAAAGGAATTCAGTGCCGAATCCACGCTCGACATGGTGGCAGCCAGAAGCGCTGCCAGGATCAGACCGCGAATACCCACCGGCAAGACATTGGCCACAAAATGGGGAACGATCATGTCGGGTCGGGTGACCTGGGCGGCTAGCTCGGGATGCCGATCGTAGTAGACCACCAGCAGCAGTCCCAGCCAGGCCAGCAGGAGGATCATGCCCATGATGACGAAGCCCGAGCCTATGACCGACTTGGCCATGGAACGAAAGCTGCCGACGGTGAGATATCGCTGAACGGTTACCTGATCGGTCCCTTGCGTCCCCACCAGGTACACGGACATGAAGAAGAGGAGAGACCACACCGTGGCCTCCGTGCTCAGGTCCAGGGACCAGTCGAAGAGGCGGGTATGGGGACCTCCGGTGGCGGGTGCCGTCAACTCTCCAGCACGGTTCCAGACGGCCCCGGCGTCCCACGAGAAGAAGGACATCAGGAGCCCGATCATCAGAAGCAGTCCACCCGCCAGCACGATGAACTGGACAAAGTCGGTCCACACCACGGCCTTCATGCCCCCCAACACGGTGTAGAGCGTGGCCAGGAACCCCACTGTGACGATGCAGCCCAGGACCGGAAACCCGCTCACGGTGGCTAGCGCTAGAGAGGGCGCGTAGATGGCCGTGGCCAGCCAGGCCCCCCGCTGGCCCAGAAAAAGCACTGAGGTTATGGTTCGGGCCACGGGGTGGAATCGGTGTTCCAGATACTCATAGGTCGTGAAGACTTTGAGCCGGTGGAAGACGCGCATGAAGTAGAAGAGAACAAACAATAGGATGAAGGGCAGCAGGAAAACGCCCATCGAGTACTTCAGATCTTTGGCATACAGCCAGGCTGGAACCCCCGTGAAAGAGATGGCGCTGAGATCCGTCGCCGCCACGGAAATACAGACCACCAGCCAGTTCATGTTCCTGCCCGCCAGGAAGTACTCCGAGACCGTGGACTGCCCTTTTCCCATCCAGCTACCCGCTACTACCACCAGCAGCAGGTAGACCACTACGACGATGTAGTCGACGGCTGTAAACGGACTGTTCTCCATGCTTCGTCCTTCCAGGCACAAGGATAGTGCAAGCTTTTTCGTCGTGTCTTGCACGAATGTCGATGGTACCGCGTCCGCGGTAGGATAAGACTTCGGCCTGGAGGCCAAAGCTACGCAGAGCGATTGCGGGTGATTCGGGTTATAATCTGGGGAATGAAGCCGTTTCTCGACTCGACCGAATTGCAGGCAGACGGCGAGGAACTCTACCAGCGGGTGCAACGGGACGGCTATCTTTTCGTTCGTGGCCTGCTTCCGAAAAAGGACCTCGAGATCCTTCGAACCGAATGGCTGGGCGAACTCGAGGTAGCGGGCTGGATCCGGAAGGACACTTCCCTAGCGGACGGAATCGCCGACCCGGACGCCTTCTGCGTCGAACCCCAGGACGCCTACATGGACGTGCTCCACGAGGTCTACCGGCTGCGTTCCTTCCACGCCCTGCAGCAGCATCCCAATGTGCTACGGCTTTTGGAACGCATGCTGGGCGGGCCGGTCATCCCCCATCCACGGCTGATCGGGCGCGTGATCTTTCCGCGGAGGGACGAGTACACGACGCCGCCCCACCAGGACTTCATCAATATCCAGGGCACTCAGGAGACCTACACGGCCTGGATTCCCCTGAGCAGCCTGCCGCTTGAGATGGGGGGACTTCAGATCGCGGCCGGGTCTCATCGGGGAGGGGTCTATGACTTTCGTCCTGCCCTGGGCGCCGGGGGATTGGCGGTGACGGAGCCGCTCGAAGAAGCGTGGGTATACAGCCCTGTCCAGCAGGGCGACGTAATCATCTTCCACAGCATGGCGGTACACAAGGGGCTTCCCAGCCGGAGCAACCGTCTCCGTCTTTCGATCGACGGACGCTATCAGAGGGTGACCGATCCTATCACTGCCGACAGCCTGAAGCCCCACGACCGGAGACATTCCTGGGAAGCGATCTACGCCGGCTGGCCAGCTGCTGATCCCCTGAAATACTACTGGCGACAATGGGATTTACGGATCGAATCCTTCGATTCCAGCTATTTCGAACGGCGAGACCAGATGGGACTCGAGCTTGCCTCCCAGGGCGACCCGAACTCGCGATCCATCCTGGAGCGGATCCTCGCTCGCGATCCCGATCCTGCCAAACGCGTGAAGGCGGCAGGGTTGTTGTCGAAGCTGACCCCGACAGAGCCATGACCCACTTCGACACTCCCCAGACGATCTGCCACTTTGGTATCGCTCGGCGTGACATCACTCCACCGGTAGGGATGTACCACCGGATGTGGGGTGCAGCGACCCATGATCGCTCGACTGGAATTCACCGGCCGTTGACCACCACTGCAATGGCTCTCCAGCCACTCGCGGACGAGACCTTCCGCTGCGTCCTGATCGCGATTGATCACTGTCTTCTCATGGGGCCGGAGATGACCCGCTTGAAGGAACGAGTTTCCCAGGAAGCATCCATCCCGCCGCGAGATCTGGTAGTGACCTTCTCCCACACTCATGGAGCCGGCCTGCTCGACCTCGACCGGCATCAGCTTCCGGGAGGGGAGATGATGATTCCGTATATGGAGACTCTGATTGCAAGGGTCACAGAGGCCGCGCTCGAGGCTCTGGTCTCGATGCAGGCCGCAACCATCGCCTACGCTGCGGGGAGCTGCTCCCTGGCGGCGCACCGCGATTTTTGGGACGAAGAGCGAAACCGGTTTGTCTGTGGCTTCAATCCCCAGCAGGCTGCCGATCCGACAGTCTGGTTGGCTCGCGTGACCAACACCCAGGGTGACCTGCTGGCTACCCTGGTGAACTATGCCTGTCATCCCACGACTCTGGCCTGGGAGAACAGCAAGATAAGCCCGGATTATCCTGGCGCGATGCGCGAAGTCTTGGAAACAGCTACCGGCGTGCCCTGCGTGTTCCTGCAGGGGGCCTCAGGGGACCTGGGTCCCCGTGTGGGATTCGTCGGGGATCCAGCCGTCGCGGATGCTAACGGACGCCAGCTTGGTTATGCCGCACTCTCCGCGCTGGAGTCACTGCCCCCCCCGGCTACCCGGATGCAGTATCGGGGTCCGGTGGAATCGGGAGCCACTCTGGGTGAATGGTGCCACGAGCCTCTGGGGGAGACAGAGAGACTTCAGAAGAGCCGCTGGCGAAGCCGTTCCTGGACCGTCGGGCTGCCCTATCGGGAAGACTTGGAGAGCTCTGATGGCTCGAATTCCGAGCTGGCTGGCTTAGAGGAGGCGGAGAAGCAGGCGCAGGACAGCGGCGACTCGATCAAGGAGCGGGAGCTGCGCGCCCACGCCGAACGGGCACGGCGACGACAGGCCCGACTATCACAACTTCCTGCCGGAGAGTACCCCTACCGAATTGTCCTGTGGCAGCTGGGAGACGCTTTCTGGCTTGCAATCGAGGGCGAACCCTACAGTCTTCTCCAGCAAGAGCTGCGCCGCCGTTTCCCCCAGACCCCGATCCTGGTCACCACCCTGATCGAAGGGTGGCTACCCGGATATCTCCCTCCCCGGGATCTGTACGGGAAGGGGATCTACCAGGAGTCAATCGCGTTGCTCCAAGCGGGCACACTGGAACGCGTTATCGAGACCGCATCCCAGGAGATCGAGCAGTGGCTGCAACCGCACGAGGGTTAATGCCCGTAGTAGGGGCTTGTGTCGTGCACTCGGTGATCGTGTCGGCTGCGATCCTTCTGCTCGGCACACAAACGGTCGGCTTGGCTGAGGTCGAGACTCTCGTGATCCAGGGAGCGGCCGTCTTCGACTCCGAGTCGGGAACGATGGTGGGGGAGCGGACCATCCTGATCGAAGGCGAACGGATCCGGGCGATTGGAAGTCGGGAGCGGCCGCTATCGATTCCGCCCGGGGCTCAGCGCATCGACGCCCGTGGCAAATATGTGATTCCCGGCCTCATCGACGCCCACGTGCATCTCGTGCACCTGGCCGACCGCAGCCGCGTCACTGGCGACGAGTTCCTGCCGCTCTTTCTCGCTAACGGGGTGACGGCCGTACGCAGTGCCGGAGACGCCATTGTCGCCGAGGCGGGCGTCGCGAACTATGCGGCATCGCATCCAGAATTGTGCCCACGTGTATTCCTGGCCAGTCCGCTGATCGACCGCGAGCCGCCGCTGCACCGCGATGTAGGTCACGCTCTTACCGATCCGGCGCAGGTGGCCGACTTCGTCGAAGACATGGCAAGCTGGAACGTCACGACTCTCAAGATCTACGTCGGGACGCCACGAAACATCGGGCAGGAAGTCATCAAAGAGGGACACCGGCGCGGCCTGAAGGTCGCTGGGCACCTGGGCCGCTACTCTGCACAGGACGCGGTGCTAGATGGAATCGACTGCCTCGAGCATATCTGGTCGGTCTTCAACTATTGCATCCCCGAAGCGGTGAAGGAGCAACCCAACCATCGGGCGAATCTCGACCTGGGCAACCCCCAGTGTCAGGCGCTCGTCACCGCGCTCGCAGAATCTCGGGTGGCCGTGGACCCGACCCTGGTGGTGTTCCGGAACATGATCTTCCTGAACGATCTGGAGGAAGTCCACCAACATCCAGACCTGGCGCACGTTCCGAGACGCATACTTCGATATTGGAACGAGTACCGCGCCAAAAGCAACCTCTCCCCCGAGACACGAGCACTGCGCCGCCAGGAGGTGCGCAAGTACCAGGAGCTGACCGGGATTCTTTACCGTCGAGGCGTACCGATTCTGGTCGGCAGCGATACGCCGGAGCCCTACGTCGCACCCGGCTTTTCGCTGCACCAGGAGCTCGAGATGCTGGTCGGATCAGGTCTCACACCCTCAGCGGCAATCCAGTCCGCGACGCTCCAGAACGCGCGAATTCTCAATCAGGAGGATCATCTGGGGAGTATCGAAGTCGGGAAGTTTGCGGACCTGGTTATCCTTACAGCGGACCCAACCGCGGACATCCGAAACACTCGTAAGATCGAAGTTGTGATTCGCGGAGGGCAGACCTGTAACCCGGCAGCCCTGTTGAGAACCGTTCCCGTTCACTGAGGCCTACCCTCGGCTCCAAGCCGAGGAGTTCGAAGAGAGGTCGAATCCGAATTCGACCAGTGGTTGGCTTTGGTCGTGGATTTGGCCTCCAGGCCGCCGTGCGTCGAGCTCAGCTCGACCGCTTTACTTCGGCCTGGAGGCCAAATCCACGTCAGAACCACGGCGAATTTGAGATCTCGCCACGCAAGCCCCGTCTGCAGACGTTAGCGTATTTGTGAGCCAGTGTTCGCCAGTGTACTAAGACTCTCTTTGCTTTCGGTCGATATAGAGCCAGGTAGAGCTTCGATGTCACTGGCTGTAGTCTGTTAGTCAGTCTCCTTCAAATGCGGTCGCGCTACCGGTCGTTTCGGCGTCCGACCAGATGATGCTATCTGACCACATGATGCTGTCCGACCAGATGATGCTGTCGGACCAGACAATGCTGTTGCTCCAGTGATCGGACCAGATGATGCTCCGGCCCCAGTTATCCGACCACAGGATGCTGTTGTTCCAGATGAAGCTATCCGAGTCGAAGACACTGTCCGACCACACGATGCTGTTGTTCCAGTTATCCGACCATAGGATGCTGTTCAGCCAATTGCTGGCATCGCCCCAGACCGGCGTTCCCGTGTCGTCAACCAAATCGCCATAGTAGACCCGATCACCGAAGGCGTATGCGCCTCCTGCCCAGACCTCCTGCCCATCCAAAGTCCAGGTGGGCGAGACCGGGTTGATCAGTCGCTGGTTGGGCGGGTCGACCTGCTCCGCCAGCTTGACGGCGGTGAAGGCGTTGATCAGCCCGTTGCCCTGCTCCAACAAATGCGGCTGCTGCAGCTTGATCGCGCTCAGGGACAGCACGGTCTTGACCAGGCGCGGCGTCAGGCCGGGATTGGCCTGAAGCACCAGAGCGGCGGTGCCACTGACGAACGCCGTCGCCATGCTGGAGCCACTCAGGTACATATAGTCAGGATCGATAGACAGTCCTCCATGGTGCTGCGCAATCCAGGAGGTGTTGCTACTTTTCAACCCCGGAATCTTATTGCCGGGCGCACATAGATCGGGCTTGAAGAGCTGGTCCAGGTAGGTCGGTCCCCGGGAACCAAAGCTGGTAGCTTGATCATCGGCGTGGGTCGCCGTCCCCCCGGTCTTGATCGCCGAGACGGTGATCACCTCGGGATCGTTACCGGGACTCGTGATGCCACCCCAGATCTTGGGGTAGCCTTGCGTCTTGCCCAGATTTCCAGCAGAGACGACGGTCACGATGCCCGCCTGGACCATACGCTCCACCGCCTGGCAAAGCGGGTCCTGGGTGTAGGAATCCAGTGGTGCATGACCCAGCGAAAGATTGGCCACCTGGATCCCATACTGATCCTTGTGCTGGATGGTCCAATCGATGGCCTGGATCAGGGTGCTCGTCATCCCCGAGCCCTGGCTCCCCAGGACGCGGACGTCCACGAACTGAACCTGGGGAGCGATTCCCAGAGTCTTTTTGTAGGACTTGCTGCCGTTGCCTCCGATGATTCCGGCCACGTGGGTCCCATGACCGTACTTGTCGTCCCTGCATTCGCTGTCACTGTCTCCATCGTCGCAGACGCTGGGCTGCCCCGATGTGAATTCCACCACGGCCTTAATGCGTTGACGGTAGTCCAGGTCTTTATGACTTTTGATTCCTGAATCGAACACGGCTACGGTGATGCCTTCACCGTCGTAACCCACGGCGTTGGCTTGATCCGCGCCAATGGCTGCCAGGGTTCCCTGGGAACGGCTTCTGTCCGAGTCACTGTCGGCATCGCTGTCACTATCGGTGGGATGGACGACGGCATCCAGCGTGACGTAGTGCACCAGGGGTGATCTCAAGAGCTGCTTGATCTGGCGGGAGTTCAGACGGGCCTTGTAGCCATGAATACTTGAGAGGGAGTTTTCGTTTCTTTGGCCTCCGTGTGCGCAAAGAAGTTACGCTGGACCTGGATGATGACCGGGATGGCATAGTCGTAGTTGGGATTGTCCACCAGGAAGTCCACTTCTTGCTCGAGCACTGGGGAGATCCTTCGGGTCGGATCCGCTCCCCCTGGCCCGCCGGCGTAGGAAGGAAGCCAGAGCAAGGCAAGGCACACAACACTGATGAAAAATGCAGTGGACGGACCAAAAAAATTCTTCCTCATCACAAAACCTCCATTCGGTCTTGCGAATCCACTTTCGGCAACTGATCAACCCTATCGCGCTGGCGACTTAGGCTTCAGCTTTGCGCCCCGAGACTTTCGTTCTCAGGTGGCTCTTTCGCTGCGGTTTCGAAAACCACACTCACTAGAAAACGGTCGATGTTTGTTCTACGGGGTTCCTCACACAGAACCTCTACAGATACTTTCCCAAAAGCTTTAAGAAATGAGACCCAGGGAGGCTATTGCAGTAACCGTGCCACAATGGTTTAGAGACGAATCAGGCCTGGCTGCCAGACGTCGGATCCGTCCCAAACCCAGTTGGAAATTGGTCTCGGAGCGATTTACGAGAAGAAGGAGGGCTTACTGGGAGTCCTTTGAAAAGCGTCAAGAAACCAACGTCACCGACAGAATTCTGTCTCCCACGCAGTGGTTTTGGCCTCCAGGCCGAAGTTCTATTCTTCCGAGCCCCTGGCTCGGACTGGGTTTCAGCGTCCTGGCCGGGCTCTACGCCCAGTTCCTTGGGAGTGACCCAACAATACAAGGACATGGTCGGACGCTATCAGGCGATGCCCTTCATGACGGTGGGAGCCTTCGATCTCGACAAGTATGTCGTGGAGCAAGCCCTCAAGGGTCTATTTCATGTTCTGGGAGAACAGGAAAAGAATATTCGCACCAATCCAGCAGCTAGAGTGACGGACTTGCTGAAGAAGGTGTTTGGAAAGATCTAGCAGGGCGATCCCAAATCTCGACGGTCAATCGCACAAGCCCGCTTTCTTCAATGGGTAAGCCGGGAGCGTGCAGAATCAAGCAGGCCGCATCAGATGCGTCTTCCACCGAAAACGGCGAGTTCAAACACCTTGAAATAGCAATCCACGTCCACATAGCCGGCTTCCCGAAGCCAGTCACATTGCAGCTCAACGGGGGCTAGGATATTCGCGGTCTTGTCCGGGCGATAGTAGAATTCGCGTGCCACATCGTCACGGGTCTTCGCTATGCCCTCTTTCAAGGTCAGAGCATACAAAGAGTCAATGAAATAGTTGTCCCACACCTGTTCAATCCATTTCGTCGGTGAGGAAACATGCTCAATGTTTACAAACAATCCGCCAGGCTTTAACAGGTCATGAATCTCAGCGTACAGTTGTTGTTTCCGCTCATCTGGCTGATGATGAATCGAGAATCCTGATACCACGATGTCAAAAGGTTGCGCCGGGGCTACAGACTGAATCCAGCCGCTTTCTCCATAGTCGACCATCTCGAAGACCAGATTGTTTCCATATTTCTGGAGCCTGGTTTTCGCACTCTGGATCATGGGCTGCGAGAAATCCAGAAGAACACCCTTCGAGTTCGGGTATTGCTCAAGGAGGGCCGCGGCCAGAATACCGTCGCCACATCCAAGATCGAGGAGTGATGTCACAGGGTCTTTCCCTGCCATCACCAATCTCATCATCGTTTCTATCTGCTCGTTAGCCAGCGGAACGGCAACCCTGACACGCTGAACGTAGCTTGCTGCCAGAGCTGGGGACTTCCAAGCCTTGTCTTTCCGGTCAGTCACTGAGCATCTCCTTGTCTCTTTGGGGTCTTTCTATCCTATCGGGCAAACCGCTCGGCGGATACCTTCTCGGTGACTTCCCGAGGACTTTGGCTCTCGCTCGACCATCCCCATCGGCCTGTAATTCTTACTCAAGCTCGTCCTGTAGTTCCTACCGGTTCCAGATGACTTCTCCAACCACGATCGCCGGTGGAGACTCTCCAGCACGGCTTCCACCAGCTGATTTCCCCCTGCTGTGGGCTCGGTCGCTTTGCCCAGCTTTCCCCCGGAGCGTAGGCCTGAGAAGGACTTACTGTGTGGGTCTCTGGGTCAGGCTTTCTCAAGAGGTTGCTCGCGCCGACCGACCGAGTTCGTGGAATCCATCCAGGGTCATCCAAGAAGGCCAACTGGCATGGCAATTGCTCCAGTTCTTGAGGACGATACAAAGAAGGAGGAAGCGGGGCCACCCAGTCGTGGAACCGGATGACATCACCATGACAAGAGATGACCTCGCGAGCACTGTTGCCTCCAACTGCGGACTGACCAAGGCCGAAGCCGAGGCCGTGGTGGAGACCACCTTGGAGGGTATCGTCGATGCTTTGAAAGAGGGCGAGAAGGTCGAACTCCGGGGTTTTGGGAGCTTTCGTTTCCGCCAGCGGCGAGCAGGTCAGGTTCGGAATCCAAAAACGGGCGACACGGTTCGCATTCCCGCCAAGAAAGTGGCCTACTTCAAGCCCGGTAAAGGACTGAGAGAGCTGATCAATTCATGAATCCTGATTAATCCTGATCTAAGCTGAAACTTCATTTGGCTAGGAGATCATGCAGGCCCCGCCAAATGACAGAGCCGTGACCGTGAGGGAGCGGGATCCGGTGCTTCAACTTGCAGGGGAATAGGTGATTAGGATACCTGTTGCGAACGGGGTTAAACCGCAGCCGACGGGTCTAGATTAGCTGTCCGGATCCCGCTCCCTCACGGTCACGGCTCTGTCAAAAGCGGTAGCGACAATCATGGCAGGGGTGAGCCAAGTTTCTTTCTCGAATGGGGCCAGGTTCCTGGGGGTAAGACTAAGCTGAAACTTCATTTGGCAGAGGGAAGGTGTAGGAGACAGCATCTGACAGAGCAGTGACCTGTAGCACGGGCACTCTTGCCCGTGGAGGACACCAACGGGCAGGAGTGCCCGTGCTACAAGCGTCACTCAGCTCTCGATGTTCGTAGCTAGCACTGACGGAAGTTTTGTTCTCGAATGGGGCCAGGGCTTCCTGGGGGCGGGACTGACCTGAAACTTCATTGGCTAGGACCTCACCCAAGAACCGCCAAAAACAGAGCCGTGACTGGAATCAGCTGCCTAGCTCAGATCTGAGGTGCCACTACCCATCGGTGAGGCCAGTTAGTCGGCGACGGCCCATAGTCAATCGGGTGGGACCTGCTAACGGAAAGTCATTCCGAATCCGCCCAATGTGGAGGCGGACGACACCTGAAAGTCTTCGTGTTCGGGATACCTCCATTGGTGCGAAAGGGGGGACTCGAACCCCCACGGGCTCTCACCCACCAGATCCTAAATCTGATCGCGTCCGAAGTGAAAAGCTACGAAAAGCGACGAAAAACTTGAAGCCTCGCGGGTTTTCGCCAATCCAAAGAGGTGATTCGTTGAGCTTTGTTTAGTTTCGTAGGTGGACGGAGAATCTGGTGGGCACGCACCGGATCCAGGGAAGATCCTCAAGAATATTGAGAGTTGGCGGTAACGGGTCGAAAGGCTCTACACCTGATCCGGCAAGTGATAGGGGCGCCGGCGAGGCCGGTCCAAAAAATAATTCCCCCATTCACTGTTGGTGAACCGCTCCGCCTGCGGGTCCCAATGCATCCGCTCACCGGTCTGTCCGGTCCGCTCGCTCACGAAGCGTGCAATATTCATCAGGTGGCACACGGTAGCCGAGCGATGACCGATCTCGACATCCGCGGACGGCTTTTGCCGGGTCTTGATCGCCTCCACCCAACTCCGGCAGTGCGCGTAATGGTTCGAGCCTCGGGGGGCCTGCGGGTCCACATCGTCCAGCGGTTCCCGCGCCAGTTCCGGTGGATCGGAAACCAGGCGAGCTTCCTTGCGGTCGACCGTCAACGTCCCCTTCTCGCCTACGAAGCGCGGGACGTGGTCCCCCGTGAGATCCAGGATGATGTCACCCGGGTAGCGCATCTTCACAATCGGCCCTCGCCCGGTTCGGGAATCAAACGGTTCTCCTTCGGTCCACACCTCGATCGGGCCACTTTCGCACATCCCCAGCCCCCATTGGACCAGATCGAGCCAATGGGACCCCGAGTTGGTCACGCTGCCGCCGGCAAAATCCCGGTATCTGCCCCACTTGGGCCCGCCCTTCCCGGTAGTTAGGGACGGATGGTAGGGATACGGCTGAACCGGTCCGCTCCACAGGTCCCAATTCAGCTCCTCCGGAATCTTCTGACCGGGCAGTCCCGGAGGCTGCCAAGGAGATGCGTAGTTCCCTGCGATCACGCGCTGGACCTTGCCCAGGCGCCCCTGGCGGACCATCGCACAGGCGGCAGACCACTCCACTTGCGTGCGCCGCTGGGTGCCGGTCTGAAACACCCGGTCATACTTGCGCATCGCCTGGACCATGAGCCGGCCTTCGCGGATCGTCAGCGACACGGGCTTCTCGCAGTAGACGTCCTTGCCCGCCTGGGCGGCGTGGATCGAGATCAAGCCGTGCCAGTGTTCGGGCGTGCCCACGACTACCGCGTCGATGTCGTTGCGATCGAGGATTCTGCGATAGTCCTGGTAGATCTCGACCTCCCGGAGATCCGCCGGTTTCGAAGGGGGCGTGAAGGGGATGCCAAACAGCCCCTTGTCCCTGTCCTGCGGCTGGGAAATGGCTCTGGCCTTCCTCAGGTCCACGTCGGCGACGGCTGCCACCCGGACGTCCTCGAAGCGGGCGAATCCTTCTCGAATCAGCGCGCCCCCCATGCGTTTGATGCCGATGCCGGCGATCACCACCCGGTCGTTTGCGCCGGGCCTTCCGCCGCGGGCCAACACTCCGGACGGGATCAAGTACGGGGCCGCCAACCCCGCCAGCCCGGCGGCGGTCGCCTGGGTCAGAACCCGACGCCGCGTCAATTTGCCGCTCTTCCTCTTGTGACGCATTGCAACAGCGAAAAGGCGAAATAGTCGCCTGTTTCTGAAAATCCGTTTACCCTCGACAGCTACCGACTTGTGATGTTATCTCGACTTCGCGCATCTCACCCGGCAGTTTACCGACACGACGGGCATTCTATCACGGGTTTCGGGGGACCGGTTTCCGAGGAAGATGTCTTTGGGCCAACTCTCTTGGATTGCAACACGAGTATTCCTGAACACCCGACCCCGATCCTCGGGCGGCTATTTGGCCAGCCGATCCAAGCTCACCCTCAAGAAGTGGACGCCCTCGCTGTTCATGAACGCGGTCCCGACGTGCCCTGCGTCGAGCTGCAGCGTTCGTGCCGAGTAATAGCGAGCCTTGATGTTTGTGTCGGGCAAGAGTATCACCGTCCGCTCGGCGTTCCAGGTCCGGCCGCCATCCGGCGAAAGGTTGTAGCGCAGGCCCTTGTTATCGCGCCCGATTCCCCAGGTCACCAGCACTCGGCCGTCGGAGAGCGCCGTCAGGTGGCGGCCTTCGGCGTTGTCGCGGCTGTCGGGAACCGCCGGAAATCCTTCGATCGAGTTCCAACTTCTGCCGGAATCCTGCGAGTGCAGCAACACCGGCCCCATCGCCAGCAGGGTGTCCTTCGCCGTCCGTATAATCTGCTGATACTCGTGTTCTATGCCGTCGGATCCGACCACCGGAAACATCGTCAGCTTGCCGGTCTGCGGATCGAACAGCCGCGGCTGCCCGTCGCGCAGCGGCAGCAACCAGCGGCCATCGGGCCACGGCAGCACGTTGTGGCGCACCGCCCCCAAATGCTTGCCCTCGATCGGCCCGATCAGTTGCTGCTCGCTCCAGCTCAGCCCCTGATCCGAACTGAGTGTGTAAAGCAGTGCCCGCTCGTAATACCCGTCGTTCTCTTTGTCGTCGGCAATGTAGTTCCAGGTGACCAGCACGCGACCGTCAGGCAGCGCGTCGGTCGTGCCGGGGTAGACCTCGTACTTCTTCACTTCCCGTATCAGGTCCGGCCGCTTGGCCGAAGTGGCGATCGGTGTGGCGTTCGACCAGGTCCTTCCGCCGTCTGTCGAACGAGCACACTTCAGGACGTTCGCCCCTCGGTAGACAACGATCAAAGTCCCTTCCCTCGTTCGGCAGATGGAAGGATGAATGTGTCCGCTGATGCGAGCCGCCAGAATGGAAACCGGCTTTTCTTCGGCTTCGAGACGGGCGGCATGGACGAGACCCGCAAGCCAGCAAAGTCCTGCAATGGCGACAAGCCGGATGGTTGTGGTGTGGTGTAGGCTCAACTCTCAGCTCCCTAGCCCGGATAATTCATAAGTTTTCGTAGCGAGGCGGTGAAAGCGCCGTCCTGGCAAGGCTTGCGACCGAGGCCTCCGCAGTCGTACTCGTGCAGTCCGTCGAGGAGGCCGACCGAGCATAACACAGCCAGGGCAGATGATTGCACCGCCGTAGCAGAAAATTTATGAATTATCCGGGCTAGGTTTGATAGTAGTTTGCTTCTTCCTGATGGGAGGAGAATAGCACCGGTTTGGGTGGAAATCTCGCGCAATTATGCCACGCGTCAAGTGAGACCGAGAGTTTCTAATTGCGGGGGAACTCCTCACTACTGCAACGCCAAGAAAAAATGGGAGCCCGAAAGGCTTTCCGGGGAACGGCCAAGGTATCTTCTGAATCTGCTTTTCATGCGTTCCGGTGCTGATCTCGGCCCGCCGCAGGCGGATCCTAAATCTGATGCGTAGGAGTCGAAAGACTCCTGCACACTGCCCCAACGAAACACTTTTTTTATAGTGGTTTAGATGTGGGTCAGGAATTGGTAGGGCAGCTGCCGCGCCGTAGCGCTGCATTTTCCACTGCCCCACGCCTAGCTGGTTGAGACCATTGATTACGCTGGCCTACAACACCGGTATGCGAAAAGCATTCGGACTGGCATCCGTGGAACATAGGGCTTCCGAGTCTTTGATGGGTTGTCGGGACAAAGTGGCGCTGTCCAATAACTAGCTCGATTCGACGGTAATACGCAGTTCGGCAAGACAAACATCGAGGGAAGCGTGTATGCGTATGACATTCAAGTGATTAAATAGGAGGGGGACTCTCAGGGACACACCAGCATGAAGATCGTGGGCTACACCGATCGTTTCAGCGTCCGGCCGCGTCAGAGGATCCGGTTCATGGTGAGCAGCCAGTTGCCCACCTACGAGGCGGAGATCGTGCGCCTGATTCAGGGCGGTCCCAACCCCATGGGCTCCGGCTTGGAGTATGAGCCCGTGGCAACCTCCGTCAGCGGACGATACGAAGGACGAACGCAGGAGCTCCGTCGCGGCTCGTTTGTTGTTGTGCCCGAAGCCGCAGCACTGGACACTTCAGAGGGATTCACTCTCCAGGCTTGGATCCTCCCCACGACACCCCACAAGGAAGTCCAGGGGATTCGACCCAATGGTCCGAATCCACCCAGGTCGGCTTCACATCCCTGGGGACGGGACCCGGCCGTCCCTACCGACGTCAGCCAGGCAGCTTCGACCCCAGAGCGGCCTTCATCTTCGAGGGCATTGGCTCAGACGAGCTCATCGGGGACTTTCCTTCATTGGTCCAGGAACAGGGAGCGGCCGGGTTCGAGATCGACCGCTTCGATCTGGCCCTCGGCACACCGGCTCATACTCTGTTGCTGGCCTCATCCTTCGGTCATTCGGATGGATTTCAGTGCGCTCTGGAAGATCTCTTCAGTTTGAGCGGGCCCATGTTCGGCAGTGAGAGCCCGAAGATCCGGGCAGATATGGTCTATTTCGAGACCCCCCGTGGCGGAGCTGTCTTCTCGGTCGGGTCTATCGGCTGGTGCGGCGGCCTTCCCTACAACGGCTACGAGAACAATGTCTCGCGCGTCACCGAAAACGTGCTGAGTCGATTCGCCTCCCAGATTCGCGGGGGTTGACCCTATAGAGCGTCAGCATGAATCTGCATCCCAGGGAGTATGGCTGGGATATATTCTTGCTTCTTCCCAGGACTGGACCAACCATCCATGATACACCGGAAGGACGCGGTGAAATCCGCCATTGGAGGTCACTCTATCCGAGGGTGAGGCTCAGGAACCGCCGATACTCTGACTGCTTAGAAGAACGCATGGAGCCGAAACGGGATTCCTATACTTCAGCATCTCGCAAACCTGGAAGGGTGGGTAAAGAGAGCGGCTTCGACCTTCCCCAGGCTGGGACAGTGCATAGTAGGTCGTGATTGTGTTTGAACCTCGTAGATTCGCCCCGCCAGGCGTTTTCGGTAGAGCATGCCCCTCGCTGGCACCTACCGGCCTCGTCATCCCGAGCACACCGCCTTCTTATAGCTGCTTCGGTAAAAATCACGGAAGCGCGAAACGCCGAGTTGCTTCACTGCACAAGACGCCCCCTCCGCGCCGAAGTGCAACTCATTATGCGGCGGTGTACAAGCCCACCTGTTGTAGCGTACTTGACTGACCGCGGGCGACCTCCCGCGGACGATAACTCATGTGGTCCAAATGCGAGGTAGATGGACCATTAGAGAGAAAATGCTAGAATTGGGCGCATCTGAAGTAAACGCCTGAAGTATATGCACACGTGGCATTCGTAGCCCAGGAACTTGACTTGTGCTTTTCTATGACGATCTAGCAGAATTCATCACCAAACAGAGTGAGAAACTCCAAGACTTGGAAGGGGCAAGCATCCCCGAAGTGGGCGTCATAGTCGATGTTCTCGGGCCCAACGACAATCAGGGTAGGGATGCCAATCCTGGCCGACATTTGGTTACCCAGCCGGTTGATCGGCTCGCGATTGACTGCTACGGCATTGAGGGCGATCGGCATCGCGGTCTCACAAGACTTTCGACGGGCCGGGAGTCGCTGTACAAGAGAAAGGGTTCGACGATCGTCAATCGGCGCCAGATATTCGCCGTCTCAGCGCACGAGTGTGATCTGTTGAGCGAGCGTCTCCACGTGGAAATTACCCCCCAACTTCTCGGCGCAAATCTTGTCATCGGGCGAGACGATGGGGCCGACTATTGCATTTCCGACGTACCCCTCTACACGCATTTTGTCATCGCGTCTGCAGACGCCGTTGCGCCGCCACAACCTCCCATTGCGACATTGGTTCAATATCTGCAGCAAAAGGGGTGTAGTCTTACGGGGCGCGCCATTGCTAGAGAGTTTGGAGACGAGGAATTGAAGAAACAGTTTGTTGCCCATGCTGAGCATCAACGCGGGATTCTGTGCAGCGTGGAATATCCGGTTGATTCAGTTGCTTTCCTGGAACGGGGGCAGAAGGTTTTTTTTAGGTTTCCTATGGGGTGTTGTTACTAGATGATCGATTCCGAAATAACATGACAATTGTTGCGCCCATAAATCGAACTGAACGTATCTGGGGTGCTCGTCTGCACAGAAGGGAGGCTGGGTTCGTGCTCGGTCGCGCAACCCGTTGGGCAGACGGAGGTTGCGGGCGATCTCTTCGTTGGTCGTCGTCGAAGATGGCAAGGCATCGTCTTCCTCCTCCTGCCTTGACCTCGCCGCACAAGCCCCATCTGCAATTGCCATGCTATTTCGGAATCGATCATCTAGGACTGAGTTCTGGACTCATGCCGCCCTCGCTTACGCTTCGGGTTACTTTATTCGCTGTCTTATTAGGTCACTTACCACAGCGTCGATCACCAGCAACAGCACCCCCGCCACCACCGTCCAAAACTCGACTGTTGCCCGCAAGAGTGATCACGTCATCGTCGATCGCGACAACCTAAGCCTCGGGCTTAACAGTTGCCACTGGGAGTGATGCTCTCCAAGCAAAGTTGAGACACCGGGTTCCAATCGGAAAAAGACAAGGGAGTAACATATGGATATCAAGAAACAGGTTGTAGCCGTTCTTTGCCTCTTTGTCTTTGCCCTGGGGCCCATCTTCTCTCAAGACTACGAATCCATTGATGGTGCCTTGATCTACGATCATGACCCTTCAACAAAACTGGGTGATGATGTTTTCGGAACACTCATATCCGATCTGGAGCATGATTCGCCCGGCAGAAACTCCCATGGTGGGCCCGTATGCATGGAGTATCCTAACGGTCAGATCGTGGCGTTCAATACAAATACAAGCAGCCATAATCTGGATGGTTGGAGTGAGTATGCCGTGAGTCGAGATGGCGGCGAGAACTGGAAGATGTACAACAAGTTCCAGTATTCCTATGAATCGTATTTGAAGAATCCGAAGCAGCCGTTTTGGGTCGAACAAGGCTTAGTTACACAGAGCGGAACCGTCGTGCTGTTCCTCTCACAGCTGGAACAGCAGGATCATGGTGGGTTCAGGATCAACAGCGGTAACATGAGAAGCAGTGATAATGGTTCCACCTGGACGGATTATGAGTCTCTGGATGGTGATTTTGCAGGTTATCCATGTGCAGTGGCGGTAACTGGAAGTACCAACTATGTCATGTTCGACAGTAATGCCGGTCCCCATGTTTTGTATGTCAGTACAGATGACGGGCATAGCTGGGAAAAAAGAAGCACACTGACACTAGACAATGACAAATGGTACGGCACGATGTGTGTCATGGAAGATGGTCGTTTGCTAGCTGGAGCCTATACCGAAAAAGACGAACACCACTTCTACTATTGCATCAGCACAGATCAGGGCCGGACTTGGAGTGAACAAGAGCGTACTTACGTGGACAAGAGGATTCGTGATCCAGAACTAGCCTATCTCGGTGGAAAATATTACCTGCACGGGAGGTCAGGACAGGCTGTGAAAGGTATGGAAGGTGGCAATCGCTTTGTTCTCTATCAATCTGATGACGGCATCAAGTGGCAGGATGGCATTATCGTCAGCGGGGATACTAAATACGCTGACGGATACAGTAGCAACTGCATCATTAACCAGTACAATGACGATATACCGAACGAATTAATGGTCGAATACAGTATCAACTACGAGGGTAAAGTCACCAACGAATACGTGTTCTTTATCAAGCCGGAACCAGAAAAGTAATCCAGGCAATACCCGCGGGGCCGGGGTCGGCCCTACCCCTGGGGTGGTCTCGCAGTGATAGGTTGTCACTGGGAGTGACACATGAATATCAGCAAACAGGCTGTGGCTATTCTATGCCTCTTGTGGTTTACCGCGGGTACCATTTTCTCTCAAGACTACGAATCCATTGATGGTGCCTTGATCTACGATCATGACCCTTCAACAAAACTGGGTGATGATGTTTTCGGAACACTCATATCCGATCTGGAGCATGATTTCCCCGGCAGAAACTCCCATGGTGGGCCCGTATGCATGGAGTATCCCAACGGTCAGATCGTGGCATTCAATACGAATACGAGTGACCACAATAATGATGGCTGGAGTGAATACGCGGTCAGTAAGGATGGCGGAAAGGGCTGGAAGATGTACAACAAGTTCCAGTATTCCTTTGAAGCGTATAAGAAGAACCCGAAGCGCCCCGTATTTGTCGAAGAAGGGCTGGTCACACAAAATGGAACCGTCGTGCTATTTCTCTCACATATTGGAGATGAGGGCAGAAGCAAAAGCGGGATCATGAGAAGCAGTAATAATGGTTCCACCTGGACGGATTATGAGTCTCTGGATGGTGATTTTGCAGGTTATCCATGTGCAGTGGCGGTAACTGGAAATACCAACTATGTCATGTTCGATGACACTGAGCCGACTACACGTGGTCCCCATGTTTTGTATGTGAGCACAGATGACGGGAAAAGCTGGGAAAAAAGAAGCACGCTGACACTGGACAATGACAAATGGTACGGCACGATGTGTGTCATGGAAGATGGTCGGTTGCTAGCCGGAGCCTATACCGAAAAAGATGAACACCACTTCTACTATTGCATCAGCACGGATCAGGGCCAGACTTGGAGTGAACAAGAGCGTGCTTATGTGGACAAGATGATTCGTGATCCCGAACTAGCCTATCTCAGTGGTAAGTACTATTTGCACGGCAGGTCAGGACAGGTAGGAGAAGGTAGCAATCGGTTTGTTCTCTATCAATCCGATGATGGCATCAAATGGCAGGATGGTATTATCGTCAGTGGGGATACGAAGCACCCCGATGGATACAGTCACAACTGCATCATCAACCAGTACAATGACGATGTTCCAAACGAATTAATGATCGAATATAGCATCCTCTACAATGGTGCAGAGTACGATGAAATCATGACATGGGACAAGAGTGCCCGGGGCAGTCCTGGGCACCAAATGGATACAAACGAATACGTCTTCTTCATCAAACCGGAACCAGAAAAGTAATCTAGGCAATACCCGCGAGGGAGGGGCGGGAAAATCGCTGTAGGCTGAAGATATAGAACCGTCTAAAGGCGACCCCTCAGTAGCGTAACTTCTTTTCTGTAAATTCTGGTCAGGCCTGGGTCGGAAAGACAGAGGTCTGGGACAGGATTCTCCAAAAACAGAAACGTCTATCTGGCAAGGAGAATCAAATGAACCCAGACCTGGAAAAGAGAGTACCACGGGAGATCCTGGCGGAGTTGATCGAGGAAGGAACAGAAGCCTTTCGAGGAATCCTGGAGAAGCTGTTCAACGTGGCCATGCAGTTGGAAAGAAGCGAGTTTCTGGGAGCGGAAGCGTACGAGAGAACAGCCAGTCGGCGAGGCTATCGAAACGGATTCAAAGGCAAGCGGATTCAGACTCGAGTGGGAGAGCTGCACTTGGAGATTCCACAGGTGCGTGGGTTGAGGTTTTATCCCAAGTCGCTGGAGAGGGGTTGCCGTTCGGAGAAGGCCCTGAAGCTGGCCATTGCCGAGATGTATGTGATGGGCGTCTCGACGAGGAAAGTCACCGAGATCACGGAGCAGCTGTGTGGGTTGGAGATCTCGGCCACCCAGGTCTCGAGAGTGGCCGGGATGCTGGACGAAGAGCTGGAAGAGTTTCGAAGCCGGGAGCTGGGAGAGTATCCGATCGTGTATCTGGATGCCCACTACGAGAAGGTTCGAAGAGGCGGCAGGGTGCAGGACGTGGCCATCCTGAAAGCCATAGGAGTCAATCGTTTCGGGACGCGGGAGGTGTTGGGTCTGAGCACCAGGATCAGTGAAGCGGAGGTGCATTGGCGAGGGTTTCTGGGAGATCTGCACAAGCGTGGACTGAGAGGGGTCGAGCTGTTTGTCAGTGACGATCACGAAGGACTGAAGGCGGCCAGGCGGGCAGTTTATCCGTCGGTGCCCTGGAACCGTTGTCAGTTTCACCTGAGTAAAAACGCCCAACAATATGCTCGCCGCAAAGAGGACAAGCCCCGCATCGCCCAGGCCATGCGGGACATTTTCGATGCCCCGTCTCGAGAAGATGCCGAGGAGCTCAAGGGTAAAGTCGTCAAGAAGTTCGAAAAGATTGCACCGGAGTTCGTGAGCTGGCTGGAAGACAACGTGGATGAAGGGCTGACAGTGTTTGATTTTCCGCGGAGCTGGTGGCGAAGGATCCGAACCATCAACGGACTGGAGAGACTGCACCGGGAGATCCGGAGACGAACCCGGGTGGTGGGAATCTTTCCCCACGAAGCGTCGGCGCTGCGGCTCATCTCGGCTGTGCTTGCAGAGATACACGAGGAGTGGTTAACCGGCCGGCAATACCTGAACCTGGCCGGCTGGAAAAAACAAGTGGAGCAATCCTTCCCTAAGGGCCCTAAAGGAAATTACAGAAAAACGGTTGCTTAACCGACCCCTCAACTTACCCCAGGGGGCCACGCCGCCCGAGCCGAAAGCGGGAACTGTTTTTTGGCCCACTGGACCCGCTCGTGAACCTTCGGAATTATGATCCCCATCCAACCCAAGCTTCCAGACAAATGTGAGAGCACAATTCTCAGAATGCGCGAGCCAGCAGCTACTCCAAGTGTGAAATTGACTTCCCGAGGCCAGGGAACGAACTGACCTCAGAGGGTGAAGGGATATTGGCCTTCAATCAGCGAATCTGGAAGGCAAAGATAGTTGCTTGCCGGGCGCGGAGACGGAGACGGACGGATTGACCCTTGAATCTGCCCAATGAGCCACCCTTCCAGGTGATCTGATGTTGGTTGCTATCCCCTGCGGTGGGCTGGCAGTCGTCGTAGGAAAAACCGGAGAAGGGGCCGGGCTCTCCTTCGTACTCGTGATAGCGAACGTTGCCCTCCTTATCTAGAAGCGTTTTCAGGGTCAGAGGAATGTCGGTGGGGACCACCTCGACAACCAACTCATCAGAGATGTCGGCGTTGACGAACAGGTCCTCTCCCTCGACGAGGATGGGTCGGGTAAGGAAAGATCCAGCCGGCCGGTCGGCACGCAATCCCATCAATCGATCCATCGGCACCCGGGCAAGACCTACCTTGTTCAGGCAACAATATACTTGACAACTCACGCGTTTTGGGGTATCATTGAACCATGGAACGCGAACCGAAAACACTCCAAGACGCCATCCTGTACTTCTCTGATCCTGTTCGGTGTCGGGAATACGTCGTGGTCCGTCGCTGGCCCGGTGGCGTGACCTGCCCACGTTGCGGAAACCAGAAAGTCAAGTTCCAAGAGAAGTACAATCGCTGGCAGTGTAGCACCCGGCATGACCGGCGGCAATTCACAGTCAAGACCGGGACCATCTTCGAGGACTCCCCGCTTGGCCTCGACAAGTGGTTGTGCGCCATGTGGCTCGTCGTGAACTGCAAGAATGGCGTTTCATCCTACGAGATTCACCGGGCCATCGGAGTGACCCAAAAGACGGCATGGTTCATGGATCACAGGATTCGCCTAGCGCTGACGATGGGGTCGGTTGAGAAGCTATCCGGCGAAGTCGAAGCGGATGAGACGTTCATCGGAGGCAAGGCACGCAACATGCATGCGGCCAAGCGAGCGCGTAGGATCACCGGCACCGGCGGCAAGGACAAGACGGCTGTGCTGGGAGTCCTAGAGCGCGCAGGCAAGGTCCGCGCAACCGTCGTCCCAAGCCGCAAGAAGGGCGCTCTTCAACCGGAAGTACGGAAGCACGTCGAGGCTGGCTCGGCGCTCTACACGGACGCGCTGAAGTCCTATGAGGGGCTCAACGAGTTCGAGCATGGCGTGATCGACCATGCCGAGAAGTACGTCGATGGGAAGATCCACACGAACGGCATGGAGAACTTCTGGAGCCTGCTAAAGCGCTCCATCAATGGGACTTATGTGAGTGTAGAACCGTTCCACTTGTTTCGATATCTTGACGAGCAAGTGTACCGTTTCAACAGCCGAAAGCTAGGAGACGGCGAGCGGTTCAGCATCGCGGTAGCTGGCATCCTCGGAAAGCGCGTAACGTTCAAGCAACTGACCGGGAACGCCGTCGTGGACTGAAAACGTGACCGGCCACGGGGTAGACCTCGCAAGCGCTAGTCCGAAATGTGGTCTTGACTTATCCCGCCAATTCCGGTACACTTGAAGCGTACCGGAATTACAGCGTACCAGAATTGTGTTCGCATTTTGTTCGTCTGTAGGAATGGAGGGTTGCCAAGATGACTTCTGCCAAACAATACGAGCCGGACGACATCAAGCTTCGCGAACTTGTGCTGTACTTGGCTACACTGTCGGAGGGCGATGCCACATTCGGCAAGGTCAAGCTGAACAAGCTTCTGTTCTATGCGGATTTCAATGCCTACTTGAAGTTTGGAAAGCCGATCACGGGGCACGAGTACCAAAAAAACTCAAGAATGGACCAGCCCCACGACGGCTGTTGCCCGTCATTCCGTCGCTGGGAAACCCGCCCGGCCCCGACCGAGATGTCGGCGTTCGCCAGGACACCTTCCACGGCTGGAATCAGTATCGTCCGCTAGCTCTTCGTCAACCTGACACAAGCGTTTTCAGCGTGCAGGAATCTGAACTCGTGAGAGAATTGGTCGATCACTTCAAGGGCAAGACAGCTAGAGAAATGAGCGACAGGTCGCATCTCTTCATTGGTTGGCAGTTGGCTGAGGAAGGTGAAACGATACCTTATGAAACTGCACTGACTTCGTTCCGTGAACCTAATGATGGTGAGATCATGGCTGGACTACAGCTTCAGGAATTAGCTCAGTCCGTGTTGAGCGGAGGGGACATCAGTGCTGACAGCGGTCCACGGCCATAGGTTTGACTGTGAGCTACGTGAGATTGAACCGGATGCCATTCGCGCCGATGACTTTGTCTTCGATGCTGTGTGGACACTCTGCCGGTACCCACTGACCGGTACTCAGCTTGGGCAGTCAGATGTATGGTTTTTCCCGATGCGTGATTTTTCTGACAGCCCGCCATTGATCATCTACTATACGTTTAATAAAACGAACGTCCACTTAATGTCAATCCAAATATCCGAGTAGATCATCTTGTCAAACCACAAACAGTCCGTAGCTCTTCAGCCCAGCGACACGCCTTGGCAGAGGCTAGACCGTGCGTTCCGAACTGCCCTGACTGTGCCTAAATCTGCGCTAGTGAAGGAAGAGGTCCGGCTGAAGCGGCAGCGGCAGAAGAAACGGGCCAAGAAACCTACCTGACTCCCTGCCCCCCATCAGGGGTATGCCCGACGTTGCCTTCCTAGTTTGAGTTGTCAAGTATATTATTGCCCTTGTTCATCCTGCGTTGGGAGGGGAGTCGCTGCCAATGGCGCGCGTTGTGAGGGTATCGGGCTCCGCCATAGTAGAAGGAGATCCAATCGCCCTGGGCCACTGTCTGCGGAAACCAGGTGATCATATCATCGAAATCGCCAGGCGATCCCCGGGGGATGAAGGCCTCATCGGGGAAGGGACGCTCCCAGCGGATCCCGTCACGGCTGGTGATGAGATGGATCTCAACCTCGCCCGTGCGCTCGTTCTCCAGCATCTGGGGCAGCCCGAAATAGAGGCCCCGATGATAGAAGGTCATCATGCTCTCCACCTCGGGCCAACGACCTGCCATGGGATTGAAAACGGTTTGGCGCGGCGTCCAGTGGATCAGGTCGGGACTCTCCTGGCGGACGATGTAGCGTCCGCCGGCGGCGGTTTCGTATAGCTGGCGGTGAAAGAGGACATAGCGCTCTCGCCGGGGGTCCCAGAGACAAGCCGGATTGCCACCACCAGCGCCTTCAAGAATGCCGCCCTTAGCCATATGCCAGGTCTTACCATCGCCACTGTAGGCCACACCCGCCCATCTGCGAATCCGAGCGCTGCCGTCTCGCCAGTGGGGTAGACCTACGGCCCAGAATCGCTGCTCCGGCGACTGCGGTCGCGGATCCTGGATGATATGAATCGCTCCCCAGACTGGCTTGCCGTAGGGTTCGACGCGACACAGATTATTGGCTCTCGTTCCACCGTACTCTACCAGTCCCAGATGGGGCTTCTCGAAGTGGATACCGTCTCGGCTCTCGGCATATCCGATGACGTTCCCGCCGGTTTCCTGCTCAATCTGGTACCAGAGCTTGAAGAGGCCTTCCTCCTGGTCGTAGAGAGCTGCGGTGGGGAAGCTTCCCGCACTCTTGCGGGCGGTTTCCTCCCAGGGCTGATCCGGTTCCAGGATAGGGTTCGTCGGGTGCTTCCTGACCCGGTATTGAACGCGCCGAAGTCGCCACCAATCTGCCAGAACATGGCTGTCGACCAGCAACTGAGGCTGTTGACCGATGTGAAGGGGTGCCTCGGATTTGACGACGTTGGGAGGTTCGAATCGGCTGGGAATCTCATCAGCGGAGAGGGGGTGGACGACCTTGCTCTGAGCCGTGACCGGAGTCGCTCCCAGTGTGAGAAGCAACAGTAGGAATTGGATCGACCTCCACCACGGCCGGGAAAGCGCAGGCAGTAGGGACCCGGCTAGGACGGTAGGCACTCGATATCCCCTCTCCAATTCTCCTGTCAGGGTACACTCCGGTGCGAAGGCTTCACAAGGGCGCTGTCAAGTTAATGTTGGCCAGACGATTCTTAGCCGGAATACACCCCAGCGCTGCTCCTCCTCAGCGGACATACGTCGCCTCGCTCCAGTAGGCAAAAGCTTTGTCGCGAAGCAGTCGCTGATGAACTGCCCTGAGATGGTTCCGACCCACCCGGAACAGATTTTGAACAGGACCGTGGACAGAAAGAAATCGTTGAGCCTGCTCGATTGATTTGAACCCTCTCATCTGCCTCTCTTGTTCTCGCGTGTGTTGGTGGGAAACCTCAGCCCGGTTGTTCTCATATTGAAGAGTCTTATGCTCAACTGAGGGGAACACTTCGCGATGTGCTGCCGGGTAAGTCTTGAGCTTGTCAGTGATGAGTTGCCAGGGAGGGCGGCCTTGTTCTTTCAACACCTTGCGAAAGAACCGTTTAGCAGCTCGTTTATCCCGGCGCTTGGTCACCAGAATGTCTAGAACATCGCCATCCTGATCCACAGCCCGCCAAAGATAGTGAAGCTGTCCGCGGATCTTGATGAAAACTTCGTCCACAAACCAGACGTCGCCAAGTCGGCCTCTTTTCCGTCGCAGAGACCGAGCAAAGGTGGGGCCGAACTTGCGGCACCAATAGCGAATCGCCTCGTAGGAGACGTTGATACCGCGCTCGGCGAGCAGGCTCAGCGTGAATCGATGGCACAACCAGACCGCATATCCGATAATTTCAGGCGGAAAACGATGGCCTCGATATAGAGATTCCATCTGATGATTGTCGCTGCCACCGGCCTAACTTGACAATACCGTCATAGGAGAGGGAACGCAAGTTTCTTTCCTGTACGATCCGGCGCAGCCGGTGGCGGGCTAAGCCGAAACTTCAGTCGTGGTGGACCACTGAAGTCTCAGCTCAGAACGACGAGAAACCGGACGGTGGAAAAGGCTCGATCAGATCTCCCTTGACAGGCTCAATGTGGTGGACCTGGAAGGCATAGAGGTCGCCTTGTCTTAGATAGAACCGAAAGCGCACCGGGCGTCCCACCAAATCCGCCAGATCCTTCCGATCCCTCCAACGGACAAGCTGATGCGTGTCGTCGAAACGTCCGAGGAGACAATCCTCGCGGCTGTAGCCGTCCAGCGGCGAGCCACGGGCATCCAATAGTTCTACTCCGAGTTCCCCTTCGGACACCTGGGCGTTTACACTCAGGTGCTTGCCCTGGAAGAGGAGTGGATGGGTGGTCAGGACACCCACATCTCGGTCGGCGCGGCGCGAGACAAAGCCGTTGGTGCGGAACTCCGCCAGTCCCGGGAAGATCTTGGAGTCAGCTCCCCTGGAGATGAAGGTCTCGGGTGTCTCACCCGTGTTGGCAGTAAGCTCCGCCCAGAATCGGGCTCTGGCCTCCTGGGCAGTGCCGTGGACTCCCTCCCGCCAGCTCCAGCCCGAAGGCATCAGCGACCAGGTGTGGCCGCCCGTCGAGGGGGGTGCCAGGTAGTCGCGTTCCATGAAGGACTCCCCAGTCAGGAGTCCCTCCGCCTCTTTCCCGCTCATGCCGCCATAGAGTCCCGACAGCTTTTCCCGAATCCAGAAGTGGAAGTGGAGATAGTTGGTCCCATGATAGAAGATGCGGGTCCGTTCTCCCTGCTGATGCCAGCCGGTCGGCATGTAGACTTCACCCCAGTCGAAGGACCCAGGAGGGCCGTTTCCCAGCCAAGCCTGCTCTCCTCCGGGTTGATCCCAGTGGATTCCGTTGCGGCTGACCCAAAGCTGGAGGTCCAGGTGTTGGGTCCTGACGTTGTAACGGGGGAAGAACCCCAGGTAGTGGCCGCCAAGCCTCCGAACCCGGAATCCGTAATTGTGGAGATTGGGATCCGAGACCTCCGGAACCCAGATGTAGCGAGCACTCCAGTTGACACCGTCCCGGGTGGCGTGCCGGGCCAGGGTCCGAGCCTTGGTCGAGTTGTCGTAGCGGATCGACCCGCGCCCCCGGTTGGGAGGGCCAGGAGAGGTGTAGACCACGAACTCACCGGTGCGTTCATCGTAGCCAAGGGCCGCCGAGGTATCGCCCGAGACCGTCATGGTCTCAGTGCCTCCCTGACCCAACCCGAGCACCGGCGTGGGAGTGGTCGCGTAGCTCTTGCCAGCCTGGTCCCACACGATCAGGTAGTAGCCACGGCGGAAGGCCCAGCGGTCGCTGGTCTGTTGGCCCGTAAAGAGCCACCAGTGGGCCCGTCGCAGATCGGGGTTTCCTCGCCTACTGTAATCCCAGATTCCGGCGAAGACCGGAAAGAGGTCACCCGGTTTGGTCACGTCCAACCGGGAAAGGATGTTGTTGGATCGGGAACCGTCGAATTCCACCCTGCCCAGATCCGGCTTCTCCCAGCTGAGCAGGTCCTCGGAAACAGCCAGCAAGCGATAGCGGGTCTTGTCGTAGTTGACATGCCGGTAGGCCAGCTCGTAGCGCTTCTTCTCCTGGTTGTAGCGAGCGGAGTTCTCCACCAGCAGGGCGTGGCCCTCGTAGGGTCGGTCGGGGGAGAGAATCGGCTCGGAGCTGGGCTTCCGAGCCGGATGGAAGACCTGGCGAAGACCGCGGGACTCGGCTACCAGGTAGTCGTCTACCATCAGCTGAGGCCCATTTCCAATCCGGGCCGGACCCTCTACCTGCGGTGGGGGGCCGTTGCGAAAGAGCTGGAGTGTTCTCACGAGCGCGTCAGGGGAGAGCTTCCCCGAGAGGCGAAAGCGAACCCGGGCCTGGTACAGGCCCGGCAGTAAATCTTCCAGCGAAAAGACGACCTGGGTATTCTGGCGGGTCAGCGTGATCTGCTGGGGATCCGCAACGTTCTGTCCGGTGGTGGGTTCCACCAGATCCACGACAGCTGGTATCTCGTCCACCAGCGCTCCAGGTAGAAGTCTCAAGTCCAGGCCGGCCCGGGCATCGTCAATGTACAGGAGACGGTCCAGGTCGGCCCAGATCCATTCCTGGGGCGGCAGACGAAAAAGTGTCTTGAAGAGGGCCTTGTGGGTCTTGGGATCCCGGCCTACGACCCTCAATGTGTACTCCCCGGGGTAGAACTGGCGAGGGCGGTGAAGGTAAGGCCCGTGTCCCAGCAGGGGACCGAGGCTGAAAGCTACCTGCCGTGATCCATCCGACGCCTCGACGAAACGCTCCTGGTGGGCGGATTCCCCATTCGGGAAGGTGAGGTCACATTGAACGAGAAGTGCAGGTGACCCTCCCAACCGGAATTCCACGGCGTGGTCGAGTTTTCCCTCGAACACCAGGCGGAAGTCCGAGACCGGCTCCGGCGGAGCCGCCTTGCCCTCGCGGTAGGCGTCCAGCGGGACGCCCGATGCCGACGCACTCTGGAGGGCGGGTGCGGGACTCGAGAGCAGGCAGATCCAGAAAGCCACGCCGCCCGAAAGAGAAAAGAGCCTGGATGGTCTCACGCCGCACCTCCACCTGCAGCTCTTCGAAAGGCGAAAGAAAAGAGCTGGGCATCCTCCAGTTGGAATCTCAGACTGATCGGCTCGCCTTGAAGCTTCGCCAGTTGAGTGCCGCCGCCCCAGGCGATCCCGTCGGAGCTGACAGCGTAAAGAGAGGGGTACTCGAAACGGAAGTGGCCGCCCCCTTCGGCCAGGTACCACATCTTGAACACCTTCTCATCCGAGTCGTAGAGGGCATTGCCGTAGATCTCCAGTCGCCAGCCCTCCCAGGGTCGATCGGCGCCCACCAGGGGATTGGCAGGGTGCTTCTCCCCGGGATGGAGGGTGAAAGCCACTCCCCGGGTCTGTCTCACCAGAACCCGGTCCACGAACAGCTGTGCACTCCGTCCGACGTTGAAGGGACTCAGAGGCCGGGGCTCCAAGCTCCTGAGTCTCGATACTGTGTCCTCTCCCTCGTGGGTCGAAGCGGCCGCGTGAGACACCGCACCGAGAGCGGCTGCGGAGCCGGCAGTCTTGATGAAGTCTCGCCGTCTCATTGTTGATTCTCCCTAACCCGTCTGGCTTCTTGGGTGATTGCGCCGAGAGTACGACGCTCAGGTCCGAGTGGCAAGTCCATATTGGCTGCAGCGTCACTACACCTTACCCAGTGTCCATGTCGAGCGCATGACCTTGCGGACCGACGGGTTCGTCTCAGTCCACGCCGGTTATGAGGGGGGAGCGCTGCTCATCAGGCCTCTCATCTTCGAGGGAAACAATATCGCCTATCGCTCCTACCCTCACCTGGATCAGCGCCAGATCGGCCTCCAGGCGGCGGACCCTGCGAAATTCGCTCGGGCTGGCTCCCGTTCCGGCGTTGTGATAGATCTCAACGAAGGCGAGACTGGTTGCTTTGACTTTCGAACGCGATGAGGAGGTGTGTGTCATGAGGAAGGTTGTCGGCATGGGGATGCGGGGCGCGGGCCTGGGCACGATGCTCATCGCCCTGTGGGTGTGCCAGGGCTGCGGGGTTGACAGGGAAACGGAGCGGGAAGCGAGACCGCCCTCGGGCAGGAAACACCGGGTGATCTTCAATGGTGATTCGGGCGCCTTGTTGTACCCGCACGCAAACACGGTAGAGGGCTTCCTGACGCCGCGGTTCCGGCCGCTCTTGGGGACACCCGTTACCACCATCAGCTGGTGCATCTACGCAGGGGCGCCTCTCTACGACAGCAGGATCCAACCCAGGTTCATCGATGTCCACCAGGAGCCTCCCAAAGACCATGAGCGGTACCTTCCTAATCTGAAAGCCTTGATTGAATCCGGTAACTGCCCTTTGAAGATCCTGACGAAATTCGCGCACGACAACGGGATGGAAGCCTTCGCCTCGATCCGCATGAACGACGTACATGACAACTTCTGGCCTGGTCTCATGGACCCCTGGAAGAGGGAGCACCCCGAGCTGAGGGTCAGCAGCCGCCGAGGTCTCCAGTTTTCGGACATCGATGAACCTGCCTTTCCCGGCTCCAGAATCGCCGCTCTCTATTCCTCGGCCCTGGATTTCTCTCACCAGGAAGTCCGGGACCGGAGGTTCGAGATCATCGAGGAGGTGTGCCAGCGCTATGACATCGATGGGGTGGAGCTGGACTTCATCCGCCACCCGGTCCTGTTCAAGAGCACCTTCGAGGGCCGGCCCATCTCGGCTGACGAGACTACCCTCATGACCAGTTTCATCCGTCGAATCCGCGATCGCATGGACGAAATCGGCGATGACCGCGGCCGACCGCTGGTGCTGGCGGCGCGTGTGCCGGACGATTTCGAGCTTTCCCTGGGCGTTGGACTGGACCTGAAGACCTGGATGCAGGAAGGACTCCTGGACCTTCTGATCGCCGGCGGTGGGTACGCGCCTTTCACCCTGCCGGTGGAGGAGCTGACGAGGGTTGCACACTCCTATGAGGTGCCGGTCTATCCCTGTATCAACAACCCGGGAAGTGATGTGATGGGAAGTCGGGGTCTGGAGAAGACACGGGCGCTGGCGACGAACTGGTATGCCGCCGGCGCCGACGGCATCTATTTCTGGAATCTGGCCTCGCCCTGGGACGACATGTATGAGGACGACGCGGCCTGGCGCAAGCTGCTCCAGAAGGTGTTCGCGGTTCTGGACGGTATCGGCGATCCCGAGGCCTTGCACGGCAAGGAGAAGCTCTACTCGGCGGGCGCACCGGTCTGGTTCCCCTATGCCTTCATCTCCAGCATGTCCGACCTACCCGTGAAGCTGGAGCAAGGCGTGTCCCGTCAAGTTCGCCTGACGGTCGGCGACAATCCTGAGCACCTGCCCAGAGCCGGTGCCCCCGGGTCCGCCGAGCTGATCCTGGAGCTGGAAGGGCCGCTGCGCAAGGATGGACTCGAAATCCGGCTCAATGGGACCACCCTGAAAGTCACAAAGCCGCTGATCCTCGACACCGGCGAGGCGACATCCCAGGTCCAGGTCTCCGTCGGCGCCCCCGAGCTTCAACAGGGTGAGAACCTCCTCGAAGCTTCGCTCCGGGCCGGTCCCGCCCCCTCCTCACCGGTGGTACTCTCCCGTTTGCTGCTACGGGTCAACCCAGGGAAGCCAAGATGAAGGAAGCCTCTGATTCGGGGCCGTACCTTGAATTTTGAATTCTTGGGCCGTCGTGTCACCGAATTTCAATTTTCAAAATACGGCCCCTATATGGACGAGTTCAAGCAGAGTTATCCCTACTTCTACGAAAGAGACTACGGGCCCTGGCGTCCGGTGGTGGAGAAGACCGTCGAGCGTTTCCTTCAATGTGGGATCCTGCGTCACGGATTTGCGCAGCTGCGCTGCTCCGATTGTCGACGGGAGCAGTTGTGGGCCCTCCTGCAAGACTCGTTGTTTTTGTCCGGTTTGCCAAGCCAAGCAGTTAGCCGCTTTTCTGGCACGGGCTCTGGAGGAGGTCTTGGAGGAAGTCGACCACCGGCAGCTGGTGTGGAGCATTCCCAAGGTGCTGAGTCCGGCCTTCTGCAAAGACCGTAAGCTCCTAGGTGAGCTCTGCCGCTGCGCCTGGGCCAGCCTTCGGGACTGCTAGATCCCCATCGATTTTTTACCATCCACCCTATTTCGGCCCCTCTTTCGGTCGTTTTCACTCTCTTTCCTACAACTCAATCTAAAAGGAAATTCCTATTGAGGTCAGCCAGTCCGCTTTTCCGAGCACTTGCTCGCGGACGAGCACCGCTACACCTTCGGGCTGGCTGCCGTCGACGTCGATGGGGACGGCGACCTCGACCTGACCTATCCGGACATTTACGCCTTTAGAACATCCAGGTTCGAACAGCCTCTCAACATGTTCCTGAGTGGCCCAGTCAGCCAGGACAGCGATCCGGTTCTGCATCCAGGTTACAGTGAGGCCGCTTTTTGTTAGAGTCCCTGGCAGGGACAGGTATCCAGGACGAGATAGTGAACTGACCGCATGAGGAGGCGAAATGCGACTGCTCTTGATCGGTTGTGAATACGTGGGGACGACCACTCTGGCAGATGGGATTCAAAAGTGGAGCCACAAGGTCATGGGTGAGGGAAAAGGCCTAAGGGCCTACCATGACCACTGGAAGATTCCGGATATTAGCGGTCATCGAGGGCTCGACGATGAGAACCTGTTCACAAGGGAAGAGAAGCAGCAGATCCTGGCACTGACCCCCAAGGCCAAGGAGATGATCCAACGCTATAGCATCACCTACCACATCACGCCCGGGTCCCTGCGCAACCCGGACTATCTTTCAATCGGTCTCCATATCGAGAATGCCATCTACGCCCAGATGTACTTTGACTACTACGTGGGCGAAAGAGAATGGGCCCGTGAGGCCATACTCGATCACTTTGAGGAGAGCATCGTCAGCCTGGCTCCCGATATGCCATTGGTTCTGCTGAAGGCGTCTCCGGAGACGATTCTACGGCGAATGAGGGAGAGTCCTCACCCTGATGCTGTTCTGCAGGAAGCCGATGTCCAGCGGGTGTTGGACGAGTTCGAGTCGGAGTACGAGAGATCGGCCATCCGCAACAAGTTCACTATCGAAACGGACCAGGGGACCCAGGAGGAGACCCTGAAACGGTTCCTCAAACAGTTTGAGCCGTACCTGAACGAGAGCGATAGGCTCCGTATCCTGGCCCACCAGGCAAGTCAAAGGGGGGAGTGGATCTAAGGGTCTGCGCAGAAATAACTTGGTAGAATTGGCGCTCAGATTTGCGCCAGATTTGGCCGCGAACGATTGAGCGAAACCGCAGGCGTAGCCGGGTCTACGTTGAGGATTTCGCGATTGAGGAGCGGCCGAAGATGATGTGAAGATGAGATGCCAAAATGCCAAGTTATTTTTGCGCAGACCCTAAGCCATGGCAGATATCATCAGAGTAGGCATCATCGGGGCCGGCAAGATTGCCCAGAATAGGCACATCCCACTGCTTCAGAAGGTTCCAGATGTGGAGGTCACACAGGCCTGGTCACGCACCCCAGAGACGGCTCGAGAGGCGGCCCAGAAGTTCGGCATACCGAAGGTCGTGGATCGCTGGGAGCGGATAGTAGAGTCAAAAGAGATCGACGCCGTCGTGATCGCGACGCCGCCGAACCTCCATTTGCCGGCAACCCTGGCAGCCCTGGATTCCGGCAAACACGTCCTCTGCCAGGCCCGCATGGCCCGCAACCTGCACGAGGCCCGACGGATGCTGGAGGCATCGAGGACCACGGACCTGGTCACCTCGCTCTACGCAGCGGGTTTCGGGTTAAAGGGGGACAGGGTGATGCGGAGGCTGCTCCAGGAAGGCTACCTGGGAGATATCGTGGAGGTGCGGGTCATGTCTCTGCTCCCCGCCGTGCCCGAGGCCGGTGCCTGGCTAGTGGACCCCAAGGTCGTAGGTGTCAATACGATGATGCTGGGCATCCTGGCGGAGGTGGTCTACCGTTGGATAGATCCTCCCAGATCGATAGCGGCGACTACCGGCGAGGACGTACTCGTCGTACCGCAGTCGCTGTCCATTTCCGCGAAGCTGCAGGGAGGAGCTACCGCCAGTTTTCACATGTCGTTCCGGGTCCCCCGGGGCGTGGGAAACTCTGTCGAGATCTATGGGACGCGCGGTGTGCTGGAATACAGGCTGCTGGTTGAAAAGCCAGGAGGCCTGGTCGAGGACGAGGAGCTGGTCGGCATGACCGAAGGTGAAACCGGGATGCACCCCATCGAGCTCCCACCTGAGGAGCAGCGAGATCGGACCATGGACGCCGAGTTCATCGAGGCCATCCGAAGCGGCACCCCGGTGTCTCTAGACTTCGCCGAGGGTGTCCGGTACATGGAATTCTGCGAGGCGGTGGCCCAGTCGATCTATGAAGGCAGTACGATATCAATGCCGCCAGAGCCCAAAATGGACTGCTGGGGTAGGCCTCTGTAGAGTGCGCCCCGCCAGCTGAACGCTTTGGAACAAGCCAGCTTCGGTACCCTCAATTACGCGGTTCTGGTGGCCTACTTCCTGCTGGTCACCGTGCTGGCCCTGGTACTCTCGGGCAGGCAACGGGACACCGAATCCTATTTTCTGGCGGGTCGGAGCATGCCCTGGCTGGCCGTGTCTTTGAGCATGGTGGCGAGCATGCTCAGCGCCCTCTCCTACCTGGGGTCTCCGGCAGCGGCGTACAAGGACAATGCCTCTCTGATTCTGGCCGGTCCGGCAATGCTGCTGGCCACACCTCTGGTCATCGTTCTCTTTTTTCCCATCTACCGGAGGCTCAACGTCACCAGCGTCTACGAGTATATCGACAGGCGCTTTGGGACTCAGGCACGGTACGCCGCTTCGGCCCTGGCGGTGCTCAAGATTCAGGGTTGGATGGGAATCGCCCTCTTCGCTCCCGCCCTGGCTCTTTCTACCGTCGCCGGGGTCGAGTTAAACCGGACCATCCTTCTCATGGGATTGGTTGCCACGGGCTACACCTGCCTGGGAGGACTGGCCGCCGTGATCTGGACCGACGTGATCCAGTTCGTGATCCTGACGGCAGGAGCCGTGCTGGTGGCGATCTCGCTGATTTGGGGTGTTCCTGGCGGCCTGGACCAGATCAAAGAAATCGTCCTGGCCGCAGAAAAGCTCGGCCCGGGAGACACCCACTTCAGCTTCTTCGAGCCGACCGCTCTCGGTGTCGTTCTATGCTATTTGATCCTGGCCTTCGATTACGGCTGCAACCAGGTAGTCATGCAGCGCCTTTTCGCTGCCAGAGGTCTCCGCGAGATGGCTCGGGCCTTACTTTTGGATCGGGTGCTGGAAATCCTGTTGGGCTCGCTTCTCCTGATGATTGGTCTAGGGATGTTCGCCTACTTCCAGGTTTTTCCCGAGAGGCTCGCCGAGGGAATCGCCGGGGACCGCATTCTGCCCTTCTACATCATCCATGCCCTGCCGGCGGGCCTGTCAGGTCTTCTCATCGCAGCCGTCTTTGCCGCGACCATGTCCTCGGTAGATTCCGGAATCCACTCGGCAGCCACCCTGATCCAGGTGGATTTTGTGCGGCCGCTGAGGCGTCGGCCTCTGACGGAGCGTCAGAGTCTGACGCTAGCCCGGGGACTGACAGCGGGCCTGGGCCTGCTGGCGACCGCCACTGCCCTGCTGGTGTCCGATACCCAGGGTATTCTGGAAACCATGAGCAAGGTCGGCGGCTACACGGCAGCACCCATCACGGCCCTCTTTCTACTGGGCGTGCTGACCCAGAAGGGACACTTTCTGGGCTGGTTGGTGGCCACTGCGACGGTCACCTTTCCTCTTTGCATCTATGTGCAGCACTTCGCCCAGGTCCACTGGATTTTCTACGGTCCCGTCGCCCTGGTGAGTTGCCTCGTTTCCTCCTATCTCTGCAGTCTCATTCTGAGAACCGTGTCGAAGAGGAGTCCTGAGGATGGAGACCTGACGATCTGGGCAGATCGAGGCTAATTGTATTCTATAGAGGTGTGGTGCAGTGCTTGTCCGCTTAAAGGAGCACGCGATGTGATTCTAGTTCAAAGGAAAGCTCGGTCCGGAGTGGGGGCGCCCGTTGTGGCCGTCGCCCCTGCTTCAGATGCGCCAGAATTAGGCGGATCACGTGAGGCTGCTCGATGAGGGCGATCACGCGCAGAGAGCCGCCGCAACAACAGCGCAAGGGATCGACGTCATAGATCTTGCGGAGCAGACGAGCCCAGCTGCGCCGGCGCCGGTCGGCCGGGGACTCCTCCTGGGCGGGGCAGTCCTCGGAACCCGGGCCAGTGGACGGCTCTCTCCTGCTGACGTCGTTTCCCACGTGGCAAAAGCTGCAATTGGTGGGCGAGATTCAACGGTTGGTGATCTTTGCGAACACGCCCGTGGCGAGCAGCCCAAAGAGCGAAAAGCCGGAAACCACCCAGAAAAAATGGAAATGCCCCGGTGCACCGGGCGCGGAGTCGAGCAGGTAGCCCATCAGCGGCCCCATGAAAATGTCCGGCGTGTAACCTATCGTGGACACGATACCCACCGCAGTGCCGGTGTAGGCCAGCGGTATCCTGGCGCGGCCCATGATGGCGAAGTACAGGCCACGCAGGGCGTAAATTCCCACCGCTGCGCTGGACAGTGACACAAGGAAAAACACGGCCGGCGCCAGCTGCACCAGGCCAGAAGCCAACGCCGCGCTGCCTGCCATAACCAGGAAAAAACACAACAGGGTCATCCTGATGGTGCTGGTTCGGTCAGCGATCAGCCCTGCTACGATGCAGGCCACCGGTCTCAGCCACATCACCCCCGACATCACGCCCGCCGACCGTACTTCGTCAAAGCCCATGACCTGATGGGCATAAAGGGCAAAGTCGTCGAGGGACTTGTAACTCACGTAGGCGCAGAGAATGATCAATGCCTGCAGCCACACGGCGGGCATACGCAACACGCGGGTAATGCCGCCCAGCGAAATGCTGCGCGAGTCACCGCCGTTACTGGCAATTCCGGACGGCAACGAGAACCAGACCAGCAGCGAAACCGCGAAAGTGGCGCTGGTCAACAGCAATATCACCTGGCGAACCGCCTGTGTGCGATGCTCGAATGTCGCAGTGGACAAGTCTTCCGGCAACAGGGAAGAAAACAGGGCATAGCCAAACACGCCCATCAGTGCCGCAAACAGCCCACGGCCGCCGTCCAGGAGGCCGAAGGCGCCTCCAAGGTTTGCTTCACCTCCCCATTCGCGAGTGGCGCGCAGCAGCGCTGCCCAGAACAACAGGATGGATGTCAGGCCCCAAAAGCCGTACAGCAGGGTCAGCATCTGCAGTGACGGGATCGTTGCCATGTACAGCCCGCCCAGTGCGGTGACCGCCAGGGCAACACTCATCAGCGTGCGGGCCGCGTAACGGTCGGCCAGGGGGCCACCCAGCGCATAGGAAACCATGGCCACGACGCCGTAGAGCGAAAAGGCGATCCCCAGTTCCAGGTTGGTGATTTCGAAAACCAGCAGAACTGTCGGCCGGAACAGCCGGACCGTGAGATAAGGCAGGAAGAACACCGCTTCCCCTGCCATGATCAACGCCACGATGGTGAGGTAGTTGCGGAACCGCGTGGTCCCGCCTGCAGCGGAATCGGTCATGCTTCAAGCAAACACGAATTCAGCCGGAATTGCCAGCCTTGTCCAGCACGAGTACTTCATCTTTTCGAATGACACGTCCATCGGGCTGCCAGCCCTGGCAAATAGAGAGCTACCGACGCTGGGATGAGGAAACCATCATCCCGTGCGCGGCTTCGGTTTTCCGTCTTTAGGTCTCAGCAAGGTGCAACGTTCCGACGAATCTTCCGGTTCGTCCAACGGCCTTCAGTGTCGCTTTCGCACGACCCCTTGGTTCCGAGTCGCGTGGGCGGTGATCATTTCTTGGTGCGAAATCTCCTGCGCCAGATAGGCCTCGGTGTCGAAGTCTTTGAAGCGATCGGGTGAGAAGGTGCTGACGTCGATCTGCGTCTGGCCGTCGACGATGTACTCCGACAGCAGAAGGCCTGCCACCGGATGGTATCCGAATCCGCCCGAGCAGAAGTTGGTGCCCAGGTAGAGTCCGGGGAGGGCACCGACCGGGCCGATGTTGGGCACCATGTCGATGGGGTAGCTGATGAGGCCCACGCGGTGATAGTCGAAGTCGGCGTTCTTCATCCTGGGCAACCGCTCTCGCACGGCTTGCCGAATGAAAGGAAGACTCTCTGCTGTGGGTTCGAGCTCGACCAGATCGAAGTCGAGCCTGGGCTTTTCGATCTGTACGGGGTTGAGGGACTCGGTGCCCAGGAGGATACGGTTGTCCTCCGTCGGACGGTAATAGACGCCCTCCGCATCGTCCACGGTGGCGGGCAGGCGCGGGGGCTCGGCGAAAGGAAGCGTCACGAAGCGCTCGTGCACGAAGTTTCGCACCGGAAGTGGCTGTCCAACGAGTGAGAGGAGGGAATTGGCCCACGCATTGACTGTGCAGACGGTGGCCTGGGCTCTCAACTCCTCGCCGCCTCGGAGGCGAACGCCCTGCACCCTATGGCGCTCGATCAGAAAATCCTCGACGGTGCAGTGCTCGCGAATCTGCACTCCTGATTCGCGAACCTTGGCGGTGAGTGCCGGGATGTAGCGGTCCGGTTCGTTGTAACCGCCCCTCAGATCAAGTACCCCATACTCGTCGTCTCCGAGCCTCAGATCGTTGAAGCGCGCCTCGAGCTCCCGGCGGCGCAGGACCTCGAAACGGGCGCCGCAACGTCGGTGCATCTCGTGCAGCAGGGAAGCGGCCTGAAACTGCTCGGGGTCGTACAGGCCCAGATAACCCACCTGGTGAAATGTATAGTCGTCAAGGATTCTGTCGAAGCGTTCGAAGATATCGAGGCTGATGCCCCGAGCTACGGAGGCCGCCTCGGTGCCCATGAGCATGGTGCTCAAGCCACCGGCACGGCTGCTCGATCCGCTCCCAACCCGACCCTTATCGATCAGAGTGATCGGCCCCGCACCCTTCTCCGCGAGGTGAAAGGACGCGCTCAGACCGGCGATGCCCGCTCCCACGACGACTACGCTGATATCAGCCATTCGATCTCCCTTGATCTCATGTATCCAACATCGTATGTCGGTGAAGCGAGCGTGCGGAGTGTACCAATAGGAAGTTTCCTGTGGCGACCGATTGGAGCCAAGCCCGGAGTGCGGAAGATGTTGGATGCCGTGCGAGTCGTGTGCGGCAAGGTTTGAGCACCAGGAATACCTGCCAGAAGTTCCGCGGTGTCGGGAGGCGTGCCTACGGCCCCGAAGATACTCTTGAGAGCCCTTCGTAGATCGTCGGCGGTCCTGGTTGGCATTGGCTTCTCCTTAGCCCGCATTTCTCATCGCTGGTCTACTGCGTCGCCGCAATCATCCGCCCTGGCTGTGTTTCGCTTGGTCGGCCGCCTCGACGTACTGTCAAAGTACGACTGCGGCGGCCTCGGTCGCAAGCCTTGCCAGGACGGCGCTTGCGGCGCCTCGCTACGACAAGCGATGAGAAATCCGGGTTAGGGTCTGTCAGGAAATAACAGATGCACTTTGGCGCGAGCGCCGTGGGGGCAGATGCGAGGCGTCGCGACGCAGGCGATGCCGCTGCGCATCTTCCAGGCGCGGCAACAAAGCAGATGCCCCCGCGCCGCCGCGCCCCTCCGGGCTGGGGTCCGCAGAGACGCTGGCGTTGTTACTCGCTCCTTACATACCGTAGCGGGTATGCGCGTCGCTCCCGCCTAGCCAGCGTACCTGGGGACCCCAGCAAAGTGTGTCGGTTATTTCCTGACAGACCCTTACTGTCATTCGACGCCCATCAATCGCGCCATGTTTCCTCCGACGATACGGCCGATCTCGTCAGTTGTGAGAAAGTCGAGGTTGACCCTCAAAGCATCGAGGCTCTGGCGATACGTCACGAAGCGCATCACCATCGGAATGTCGGTGCCCCAGATGAGGCGGTCGACTCCGATCTTCTCCGTGACCTGCTCGAGGGTGGTCCGGATCTGCGGCATCGGATAGTCCCAGACACCGCCGAAGAAAATCGGGAACAGCAGCTGGACGTAGAAGTTGGGATGGTCCGACGGCGCCGCGGCGAAGACCTCATCTGGCAGGCTCATGCCGTCGCTGTGCATGAACGATCGCCAGGCAAACCCGTGCGTCAATACGACTTTGACCTCGGGGTACCGGTCCATCCATCTGCGAATCGTCCTGAGCTCTTCGAGGTACGTCTCCAGCGAGTCACCTTCGGACGCGAGGCTGACGTAGCTCGGTGTGACGAAGAGAGGCACGTCCAGGCCCGCAAAGGCGTCCCAAAAGGGATGGAACCCTTCCGAGTCCCAAGGCTGGGTTTGGCCATAGAGAGGGAGGTGGTCCGGCATCAGCTGTAACCCACGGAGTCCGAACCCTTTGATCGCGCTATCCAGCTTCGAGATGCTCGGGTCCGGCTCCGTCTGAATCTTCCATTCCTCGACATAGGCGAGGGCCTGAAGCCGGTTTGGGTACCGGCGCACACATTCGGCGTAGAAAGCGTTGGTGTTGCCGAAGTAGGGCGTTCGGTGAATTAGCGCCATGTCGACCCCGGCGTGGTCCATCTCCGCAACCAGGTTATCCGCAAGGAAGGACATATCCGCAACCAGCGGCGGCATATATTGTTTGACGTAGTCCTCGCCGTCGACGGTCCATTCGAACCGTCCAAAGGACGTCGGCCGAAAGTCTGCTTCCCTGAGGGCCTCGAGACCCCTGGGCTTTGAGCCGTCGATCAGGCCACTGTTGTCGGCGCTGGCCCCATCCCGCTTCCTCCGAACGGGTTGAAAGTGACTTGCTATCGCAAGCTGGAGGTGGCGACGCATTTCCCTGGTGTCGTCAAACCCAACCTCGCTGCGTAAGTCCGGGAATGCGTAAGCATGGCCATCGTAGATCATAGGTGACTCCGGTTGGTTCCGGATGGAGGCGGTCAAAGTATACCGCAACGGCATTCGCGCACTGCAGGCTTGGTTCGACCTGTTATCTCCGGACTCTTTTCTCCCACTTCTCGTGCAATTCGATCATCTCTGGGACTCTGACCGGAAAGTCGCGGGACAGATTGTCTCGTTCGGTCCGATCGGCTTCCATGTCGTACGGCTCCCAGAAGGAGTGTGGATCGGAAATAGGAAACCCTTGGCTTCTAGATCGAGTTCCGGGAGGGAAGGTGGGAGCGACCCAAGAGAGAAAAGGGGCTGGAATGCAGTCCCATTCCCAGGAGGACAGATGAACAGACGGCTGGTGATCATCATGGGGCTCGCGATCGCCTCAATCGGCAGTTGCTCCGAAACAGGCAAAGGTGAGATGCGTCTCAGGAGGTCGAGCCACCGGCAAGGCCCAGAAAGCGGCGGGTGATCGACCTTCCCTTAACTGATTGATTTCATTGGTGCGAAAGGGGGGACTCGAACCCCCACGGGCTCTCACCCACCAGATCCTAAATCTGTTGGGTGGGTGATCCGAATCTGCCCAAACCTAGGTAAAACATAAACATGACACGGATTGTTGCCACCTCAATTGATCCGTTTCTGCCCGTTTCCATCCGTTTGTAGGTGGATACAAAGTGGATACACCGATGCGAGAATCGCGTAGAAAGGGATACCCAGAGAACCGTCGATACGGTGTCAATTAGCGTCCGATTTGATCAAAATCGAACGACCGCTTTCGCCTGAGGCTGTGTGAAAAGTCCAAAACCTCTTTGATTTAGGGGTCTCTTTACCCTTCCTACGACGGAGATCGTGGCTTGCACGCGATCCTATGAAGTCAAAATTTCAAATCCGAAATCATGAATGACTTTTCACACAGCCTCGCCTAAAAGCGGACGTTCAGATTTTCCGGGGAAACGAGAGGTGAGAGGGCCGCACTGAGACGGTGCCTAGAATAGGATGCGAATTCCCCCGTTTGCTGTGAGAGCGAACGCCAGCTGAGTGCCGTTTAGATTCTGGACGACAGGGATCTGGAAAGCCGCCTCAACCAGGAACCGAGGACTGAGCACCCACTGAATTCCTGGCGTGAGAAAGACCGTCGTGCCACCCGTGTTGAGGAGGTCCTGCCCGTTCAGCGAAGCCCGCTTGTCCACGGAGGCATTGAGTTCTAGATAAGCATTGAGAACCTTGTCTTGAAAGGAACCGTACTCTCTGGGGAAAACACGGTAACCGACGGCGAGATCGACTTTGGTCTGGTCCCCAAAACGAAACCCGTCCGATTCGTTGTTGAATTGATAAAGAAAGTCAGAGGTAAAACCCATACGACCTTTAAAGGCAGTAAGGACGAGACCGACCGGCACGTCGAGCGAGCCGGTCCCTAATTGCAGCGCACGCGGCAGAAGATTGCCTTGATCGTCGCGCTGGTCGTTATCGCCAGTGGGTAGTTTGAGGCCACCGAGAAAAGCGGCTTGGACGCCCCCTCCAAGGAAGTCGTTCTGATAGAAGCGTCGCTTTACCGAGAGGGTGAGATCGGCCAAGCCCCGACCGGAGAGCTTGGTCTTGACTGGGGAACCGTCGAAGGCAAGCTCTTTGTGAAGGATCGGCGCCGCTAGCGTAAAGACGGTGTCTCGATTGATCCGTAGGGGGACAGCGAAGACCTGGGCAAACACCAAGACCCGTCGATCTTCAGGATCGGGTACTTCTTGCCCCTCGATCTGTAGTTGATTCCGCATGAGAACCCGAGAGAAGGTTCGGAAGGCGTTGGATTCAAAGCCCACCGTTTGAGCGGTATTGGTGAAAAAGGGCAGCACTTGACCCAAGGCTGAACTCGACGAGAGTGCAAGACAAAACAGGTCGGCTGCTAGTGCTCTCCTGCGGGTCATCTCTGGGTCTCACGATTTCCAGTCGGCCTCAAAGGCGACTCCTGTCCCTTCGGGTCCACTTGAACCTTTTTCAAAGAGGCAACCGTAAAACCTGCTTTGCGGACCGCCTTGCGTAAAGCCTGCTCGTCTAAGGCTTGACCCGCTTTTGCGAGGATCACGGCTTGGTCGTTCTTCAGATCGATCGTGACGGACTGGACGCCGGGTACCTTCTTCAACTTTTTCTCAAGACCGTAGGCGCAGAACGGACAGGTCAAGCCGTTGACTTCGATCACGTATTTAGTCTCGGACAGGGCAAAGCCAACCATTGGGATCAAGACCAAAAGAATCAGGCTCGTCAGCAAAGGATGCTTCATATGCGTATCTCCTTCCTTGTTATTGGAGGGGTTCGAACTTTTGGACCCGGCTGTTACCAAAGTCCACAACGAAGACGTTCCCTTCATCATCGACGGCGAGGTCCGTGGGCCGGTCAAACTGTCCGGGTCCCTCACCCTGGGAGCCGAAGGCAACCAGGAACGTGCCTTCCGCTGAAAACTTCTGAATTCGGTGGTTGTAGAAATCAGCCACCAAGATGTTTCCATCTGGGTTGACTGCAACCGCGGTCGCTGTCTTGAACCAGCCATGGCCGCTGCCGGAAATACCGGTGGCGAAAGGGCCGCCCCACTTCCGTAAGAACTCGCCCTCGGAGCTGAAAACCTGAACCCGGTTGTTGTAGGCGTCAGCCACCACCAAATTGCCGTTGGGAAGCAGGGCGACATCCGTGGGGTAATTGAAGTAGCCCGCCCAGATCCCCTTCTCGCCGCTGGCTCCGTACTGTCGAATGAACCTCCCAGTCGGGCTCAAGACTTGGACACGATGATTGTAAAAGTCGGCCACGTGCAGACCGCCGTCCGCCGCCACGGCCACCCCTGCCGGGGCATCAAATTGTCCTGGCCCGGAGCCAGAGGAGCCAACGATCCCGAGGGGTTCGCCTTCGAAACTGAAGATCTGTACTCGGTCATTCAAGTACTCGGCGACATAGAGCTTGTCGTGGTGAATGGCCAAGTGCATGGGGCGGGCGAGCTCGCCCAGGTCGCTGCCTTCTTGTCCGAATTGTCGAACAAACTGTCCGTTGCGATCGAAGGCTTGAATTCGGTTGTTACCCGTGTCACTCACAAAGATTCGATCCCCAGAAAAGGTGATCCCAATCGGGTTGTCGAAGGCGCCGGGAGCATCTCCGGGTCTTCCCCAGGCCCGAACGAATCGGTAGCCTGGTTCCATCGCTGAGGGAAACCAAAACCAGGCGATCCACACCGCCAGCAGTAGGAGAATTGCCGTACCGAGGAGATAGCGATATTTGTTTCTCATTGTCAGTGGACCCCGAAAAAGCCCTCAGGCCTCCTCTTCAAGGGCTTCTAAAATGGGGCATTCGCTGGTTGGTCCCTGACCACGACACGCGGCGGTTAACTTGTCGAGGGCGCGTTTCATTCGCTGGAGATCGCGAATCTTCTCTTGGATGTCGGTAATCTTGGCTTCAGCTCGGTTCTTGACGTCAGCACAGGTGGTCGTGGCATCGACGCGAAGAGCGAGAAGATCTGAGATCTCCTTCAGAGAGAATCCAAGCTCTTTAGCCCTCCTGATGAAGCGCAGGCGCTCGATCACTTGCTCTGGGTATTGCCGATAGCCAGACTCTTTGCGAGGCGGCTCGTCAATAAGACCCTGGCGCTCGTAAAACCGTACCGTTTCGAGACCAATGCCGGCCCGCCGAGCTACTTGTCCAATGGTTAAAGGCATTTTGTTCTTCTCCTACTAAGTTATGATGCACCCCGTACCATACTACGGTGTCAAGTGTTTTCATTTTTTTTGTTTTTGGGTTGGAGGAGCGGACACCCTATCCGAAGGCTTGAGGAGTGATGGGGGAAGAGAAAAAGGCGTATTTTGGGACGGAAGAACCGTGGGGTGAACGAGACAACCCGCCCCAGAGAGGAAGTATTACTCTCGACCGAAGGTCAATTTTGCGACTAGCCTCCGGGGTGGGGTTCGCTTAGATCGGTGAAGCTTTTCGGAATTGTGCACCCGATTGGATAGGGTGGAGATTTGGGTGCGAGGAAAGTTCCGGAGATGACCGAGAGCGGTGTTGAGCGCGGGGCTAGTACACCACCACCGTATTGGCGGCAGCGATGAGCTGGGCGATCTGTGCATAAGGTGCTGGTTGGACAAAGGAGAAGGAGGGGAGGGGAGCCATCACTTGCTCGCTGCTGCCGGTAACGATATTCATTGCCGTATTGGCAAAGACGCGGGCCCCCCGCTTGTTGAGTAGCACCAAGTACTGACCGTAGTCCTGGGGCATATCTTCCAAGGGGAGATTCATCTGGGCCGCGATGACCTTCTTGAGCCGCACGGGCACTCCGGTGCGTTCAAGATTGCTGCGCTGCCCAACCAAGTCAAGCAGCGCTCCGGCATCGAAGAGGATGTCCACTTCTGACCCCGCCTCAAGAGCAGCGAAGATCACGTTGAAGCCCACACAGATTTGACTGTCGTCCTGATTGAGTCCGGTTTTGACGTGAAAGAGTACGCGCTTGCCGGCCAGTCCTGGGGCGATTTCAGCAGGGGGGAGGAAGGCTTCTGCGTAGTTAGCATCGAGGTGCCGCCATTTCAGGATTTTCGGTACCGTCCTGACTCCGACGTAAGCAATAAGGAGCAACACTCCCGCCAAGAGGAGAACCAATATCTTGGTCCGTTTTTTGCTGCGCATTCTCCCCCCAGTGACCTCAAGCTGCGCAGCAACTCAGTTTGGTGACATCTTTCTCGAACGCAATGGCGGCGAGCTTCACTCCCTCGGACAGGGTCAGGTAGGGGTGGAATGAGGAAGTGAGCTCCTTGACGGTGATGCCGAACTTGATGGCCAGGCTGATTTCCATGAGGAGTTCCGAGCCTTCCGGAGCCAGGATTCTCCCTCCAACGAGTTTGTCTGTGGCACGGTCACGGATGAGCTTGATAAACCCACGGGTGTCACGGGCAGCCAGAGAGCGGGGAAGTTGGGAGAGGGGAAGCTTAGCAATGTCTACTTCAATTCCTTCTTGGGCAGCTTGCTGTTCGCCCATCCCTACCCCTGCCACTTGGGGATCGGTGAAGATGACCCAAGGTAGCGCCGTGTAATCCCGAGTTGTCGCTTCACCGGTGATTGCATTCTTGGCCACAAGTGCCCCTTCATAGGGCAACAATATACTTGACAACTCACGCGTTTTGGGGTATCATTGAACCATGGAACGCGAACCGAAAACACTCCAAGACGCCATCCTGTACTTCTCTGATCCTGTTCGGTGTCGGGAATACGTCGTGGTCCGTCGCTGGCCCGGTGGCGTGACCTGCCCACGTTGCGGAAACCAGAAAGTCAAGTTCCAAGAGAAGTACAATCGCTGGCAGTGTAGCACCCGGCATGACCGGCGGCAATTCACAGTCAAGACCGGGACCATCTTCGAGGACTCCCCGCTTGGCCTCGACAAGTGGTTGTGCGCCATGTGGCTCGTCGTGAACTGCAAGAATGGCGTTTCATCCTACGAGATTCACCGGGCCATCGGAGTGACCCAAAAGACGGCATGGTTCATGGATCACAGGATTCGCCTAGCGCTGACGATGGGGTCGGTTGAGAAGCTATCCGGCGAAGTCGAAGCGGATGAGACGTTCATCGGAGGCAAGGCACGCAACATGCGTGCGGCCAAGCGAGCGCGTAGGATCACCGGCACCGGCGGCAAGGACAAGACGGCTGTGCTGGGAGTCCTAGAGCGCGCAGGCAAGGTCCGCGCAACCGTCGTCCCAAGCCGCAAGAAGGGCGCTCTTCAACCGGAAGTACGGAAGCACGTCGAGGCTGGCTCGGCGCTCTACACGGACGCGCTGAAGTCCTATGAGGGGCTCAACGAGTTCGAGCATGGCGTGATCGACCATGCCGAGAAGTACGTCGATGGGAAGATCCACACGAACGGCATGGAGAACTTCTGGAGCCTGCTAAAGCGCTCCATCAATGGGACTTATGTGAGTGTAGAACCGTTCCACTTGTTTCGATATCTTGACGAGCAAGTGTACCGTTTCAACAGCCGAAAGCTAGGAGACGGCGAGCGGTTCAGCATCGCGGTAGCTGGCATCCTCGGAAAGCGCGTAACGTTCAAGCAACTGACCGGGAACGCCGTCGTGGACTGAAAACGTGACCGGCCACGGGGTAGACCTCGCAAGCGCTAGTCCGAAATGTGGTCTTGACTTATCCCGCCAATTCCGGTACACTTGAAGCGTACCGGAATTACAGCGTACCAGAATTGTGTTCGCATTTTGTTCGTCTGTAGGAATGGAGGGTTGCCAAGATGACTTCTGCCAAACAATACGAGCCGGACGACATCAAGCTTCGCGAACTTGTGCTGTACTTGGCTACACTGTCGGAGGGCGATGCCACATTCGGCAAGGTCAAGCTGAACAAGCTTCTGTTCTATGCGGATTTCAATGCCTACTTGAAGTTTGGAAAGCCGATCACGGGGCACGAGTACCAAAAACTCAAGAATGGACCAGCCCCACGACGGCTGTTGCCCGTCATTCCGTCGCTGGGAAACCCGCCCGGCCCCGACCGAGATGTCGGCGTTCGCCAGGACACCTTCCACGGCTGGAATCAGTATCGTCCGCTAGCTCTTCGTCAACCTGACACAAGCGTTTTCAGCGTGCAGGAATCTGAACTCGTGAGAGAATTGGTCGATCACTTCAAGGGCAAGACAGCTAGAGAAATGAGCGACAGGTCGCATCTCTTCATTGGTTGGCAGTTGGCTGAGGAAGGTGAAACGATACCTTATGAAACTGCACTGACTTCGTTCCGTGAACCTAATGATGGTGAGATCATGGCTGGACTACAGCTTCAGGAATTAGCTCAGTCCGTGTTGAGCGGAGGGGACATCAGTGCTGACAGCGGTCCACGGCCATAGGTTTGACTGTGAGCTACGTGAGATTGAACCGGATGCCATTCGCGCCGATGACTTTGTCTTCGATGCTGTGTGGACACTCTGCCGGTACCCACTGACCGGTACTCAGCTTGGGCAGTCAGATGTATGGTTTTTCCCGATGCGTGATTTTTCTGACAGCCCGCCATTGATCATCTACTATACGTTTAATAAAACGAACGTCCACTTAATGTCAATCCAAATATCCGAGTAGATCATCTTGTCAAACCACAAACAGTCCGTAGCTCTTCAGCCCAGCGACACGCCTTGGCAGAGGCTAGACCGTGCGTTCCGAACTGCCCTGACTGTGCCTAAATCTGCGCTAGTGAAGGAAGAGGTCCGGCTGAAGCGGCAGCGGCAGAAGAAACGGGCCAAGAAACCTACCTGACTCCCTGCCCCCCATCAGGGGTATGCCCGACGTTGCCTTCCTAGTTTGAGTTGTCAAGTATATTATTGCCCTTCATAGGCTGCGGTGTAGACGTACATCGGCTCGCCGATAATATCGCCCGCTCCGTAGATGCCCTCGACGCTAGTTTGCAGCGTCTGGTCCACTTCAAGAAATCCACGGGAATCCAGATTCACGCCAAGGTCCTCTAACCCCATTTCATCTGTGTTGGGCTTACGCCCTGTAGCCACCAGGATGTGTGCCGCCTGAAAGGTCTGGGGTGTGCCATTGACCGTTGCTTGTACAACCACGTCATCGTGGTCCCTATCGACCCTTTCGATCGAAACTCCGGTGACCACTTGAATTCCTTCTTCGCTCAAATAGCCGGTCAAGGCATCGGTGAGATCGGTGGTTTCAGTCGGCAGAATATGAGGTGAGCGCTGCAAGATCGTGACCTGGCTGCCCAAGCGAGAGAAGAGCTGGGCGGTTTCCAGTGCGATATAGCGGCCACCGAGAACGATGAGGGATTCCGGGAGTTCCTCCAACTCAAAGGCGCTTTCATTCGTGAGATACCCTGAGTCTTCTAAGCCAGGTACCGGGGGAATAAAGGGGCGCACGCCCGTGGCGATGAGGAGGCGATCTGCTGTAATGGATTGCCCATTGACCTCTACGGAATTGGGTGAGGTGAGGCGAGCACGTCCTTTAATAAGTTGAGTCCCAGAGAGATCCGAAAGCAAATCAATATACTTGGCTTGCCGCAACCCCTCTACCAGTTGACGCTTCTGGGAAATGATGGCTTTGAAGTCGGTAACCCGGCTGCTGGATTCAATGCCAGCAAAATTGTGACGTGCCGCGTGGTGGTGGGCTTCAGCCGCTCGGATCAGGGTCTTGGAGGGGACGCAGCCAACATTCACACAAGTTCCACCCGTGGGGAGTCCGTCGTTGATCAAAGTCACACGAGCCCCCAACTCGTGAGCTTCCAGGGTTGCCGCGAAAGCGGCCGAACCCCCGCCGACGATGAGCAGATGTGGTTTTTCTGCGGGATCAGACTGAACCTTTGAATCGTCGAAGGCCTGGCGGATGTCGCTCAGGTTGTACTGAGTTCTTTCCCTGGTCACATTAAAAAGACCCTTGCCGTGCAGCATAAGGCCCAGATCGCTGCGGCTTGGCAGAACTTCCCCTCCAAGCATTTTTAGAATTTCTCGAAACATTCTGGTGGGGTTTAAATAAAGATCCTCATCGACCCCCACCTCTGGAGGAAGTTGATGCATCCAGAAAGTGGGTTGGGGCGGCTCGACTCCCTCCCATTTGACCCCTGGGGCGTAGAGAAAATATACGTCCCATGCCACACTGCCAAGATTCAGCAGTTTGGCGTACAGGTCCCCAAGTCGACGTTCCGGATCCCAGGCATGAGACACCGAAAACTTTTCAAATGTCGCCGCCTCCCTACGCGCGAGCTCGAGACTGTCCCCCGGCATTGTGGGGAGCCAGACGACAAAACCTTTGAGTCTTTCGTCGAATTCCTCTAGAAGTCCGCGGACAACACCTTGTCCGTACTGGCACACGGGTCAGGTCGGCGAAAGCAGTGTAATACTCCTGACGAACTCACTCGCACGGTTGAACTCTTCCCTTAGTTTGTTAACATCCAACGTTTCCATGAGACCTTTTCCCCCTCCCTCTTCAGGATTGCCTTCCAAGACCGCCGCGCTGTAACCGGCTTGACTGACGGCCTTCGTGAGCTGGCTTGTCTCGGCCCCTCCTGCAGGTGCACGGTGGCTTCTCTTCTGGGATAGGAAGGCCTGCGTCACACGCGGTACCGAAAGCAAGGCTTCGCGAACGGTCTCCTCGCAGTGATCGCACGTCATTCCCCCAAGTCGAAGCTTCACGCTTTTCATTTCAGGGTTTCCTTGTGGTCTTACTGTTTCGCCTTTTTCTCCCCGGGCTCCAGCTGAAGTTTGGCCTCGTAGCCGAGTTTCTCGATCGCCGCTCTGATGTCCTCAGGGTTCACCTTGGACGGATCATAGGAAATCCGAGCATTGCTTTCCGCGTAAGAAGCCTCGGCATCTTGAATTCCATCTAGTTTCTTGACGGCCATCTTCACTCCGACTTCGCAGCCCCCACAGGTCATGCCCACGACATCGAAGACGGCAGTGCTCATCTCACCTTCGCTTGCCGTCGAATCGACTGCACAGCAATCCCAAAGAGTCCAAACTCCGAAGACACCGCCCACGGCTAAGATCGCAATCAAGACGATTTTCATATCAACCTCCTCAGAAGATCCAATTTACGTAGTAAGGGAAAGTCACAAGCGCCAGCGCTGCCACAGCAATGATCCACAAGGCGATCCGATGTCGCTTCTGGCTTGCCGGGACAGCACAACTTTCGCCTGGGGCACATTCCACTTGCTTTGGCTTATAGGCCTGATAGAAAGCAACTGCGAGAAGTAGAACTGTCAGCCCCACAAAATAAGGCCGGAGCGGTTCCAGTTGTGCTCCTAAGGCTGCCGAACCTACGCCGAGCAACGCAACCGCCACGGGCACGATGCAGCACAGAGACGCTCCCAATGCTGCCAAAACGGTTCCGATGTTCAACCAAACACTCTTGCCCGTAGTTTCCATAATGACCTCTTCTGGACAACTAATGCTCAGCCTATAAGGGACTCACTTGTCCGGTGCTCGATCCTCTTTTTCTGTGGAATCGAGTGCTTCGAGAAAAGGACACTCCGAAGTTGGGCCGTGACCCGTGCATGAAACAGACAACTTTCCGAGTGCCTTTCTGATTCTTTCAAGTTCTAGGATCTTTCCCTCCACTTCAATGATCTTTGCCTCGGCTCGGATTTTGACGTCTTCACACGTGGCGCTTTCATCAACTCGGAGAGCCAACAGCTCCGCGACTTGCTTAAGTGAGAATCCAAGCCGTTGTCCCTGCTTGATAAAGTGGAGGCGAGAAACAACTGCCTCGGGATATTGCCTATAGCCGGACTCGGAGCGGGCCGGCTCACGAAGCAGACCCTTTCGCTCATAGAAACGGACGGTCTCAATTCCAACTCCGGCACGCTGAGCAAGTTTTCCGATGGTGAGAGTCATAGTGCTGCTCCCTTTTATAGGATGCACCCTGTACCGTGGTACGGTGTAAAGAATTTTTTCGAAGTCTGGCGAGCATCCCTCCAGCTAGCATTGTCAAATTAAGCGGCGGTCGTCAACAATTGCCAGATGAATTCACTCTACCGAGGCCATCGTTTTCCGCCTGAAGTCATCAGCCATACAGTCTGGCTGTACCATCGGTTCACTCTCAGCTTTCGCGACGTCGAAGACCTGCTAGCCGAGCACGGTATTCTGGTCTCCTATGAAGCGATTCGTTACTGGCGTCTGAAGTTTGGTCCTAGGTACGCACGCTCACTGCAGCGGAAGGGGACGACTGGGCAACACCTGGCACGTTGACGAACTCTTCATCACGATCCGCGGCCAGCGACATTACCTGTGGCGGACAGTTGATCAAGGTGGAGATGTAATTGACATTCTCGTCACGCGACGTCGAGATCGTCGAGCCGCCAAACGCTTCTTTCGTAAGATGTTGAAACATCAAGGGCAGCCACCCTGGCACCCGATCTTACAGACGGCGTCCGATTTGATCGAAATCGAACGGCCGCTTTCGCCTGAGGCTGTGTGAAAAGTCCAAAACCTCTTTGATTTAGGGGTCTCTTTACCCTTCCTACGACGGAGATCGTGGCTTGCACGCGATCCTATGAAGTCAAAATTCCAAATCCGAAATCATGAATGACTTCTCCCACACCCTCGGCCAAGAGCAGTCATTCCCCGCAGACCAAGCGGTCATGAGACCGAAAAAAGCTGGGTCATCCGGCAAATGGGGAGGTGGGTGGTGCGCTTGCTATTGAGATCCGGTCTAATCCGGTCTATTTTTGCTCTGGAATTCTCCTAAAAGATATATATCAGTAGCAGCAGAGGCTGTGGGAACTGTGGAAAACTCCGAGCAGTCATCGAGCCGGGCCAGCACCCCCGTGATTCGGAGTTTTCCAAGCGTTGTGCGAACGGTGGAAAAACGATTGCGACGCTTTTCGGCCTAGCGCTGGAGCTGGTTGTTTTTCCACGGTTTGCACATCGCGGCAGTTTCCATAGCCTTCCCCCGTTCAGGCAGAAAGAGGCGGCCTTCAGCCTCGATCAAAAGAATCCGGATCGCGCGTTAGCGCTACCTCAACCTCTGCTCCCGTAACGAGCCTTGCGAAGCTGCAAGGGCGAGGCAGAGCCGGTCGATGGGGATTGACCGGCGCCGCCATGTCAGGCATCCTCGGCGATTTTGGCAAACCCGGAGGACCGATCATGGCGACGACTAGCTACTTGTACCACACCCTCGGATTGAAGGGCTATGTTCACCAACGCACGGACTATCGCGGCGGCGGCGTATTTCACCACGTCGAACTGGCTCCGCACAAGCGCCGGTGTCGCAACTGCAGTGCCCGCTGGAACCGGCTTCAGCTGCAAGGCTGCTTCCAGCGCTGCATCCGCACTCTACCGGTGGCGACCCGCCACCAGTTCGTGGTCCTGCATGGCCACCGGCAATCCTGCAGCCAGTGCGACCAGACCCTTCGCGAGCCGATTGCCTTCGCTCAGGGCAAACGGCGCTACACGAACGCCTTCGCCCAGTACGTGGTCCAGCTGTGCCGCATCGCCACCATCAAAGCCGTTGCCCGCTTGCTGGGCGTGGGCTGGGACCTCGTCAAAGAGATCCATAAGGAGCATCTGGGGCAGCGCCTCAAGAAGCGCAAGCTGTCTCAACTGCGCTATCTGGCGATCGATGAGTTCGCTACCCACAGCGGGCACCTCTACATGACGGTGGTGCTGGACCTGGAAAGTGGCCAGATCGTCTCCCTACACGAAGGCAAAGACGCCCAGGCGCTGGTGGCCTGCCTGCGCCACCTCAAAGGCCGCTGCAAGTCCCTGCGCGCCATTGCCATCGACATGTCCGACGCCTACCGCAAGGCCATTCGCCAGGTCTTCGCCGGCAAGGTCGATGTCGTGCACGACCCCTACCACGTCGTCGCACTGGCCAACCAGGCCATTGACCAGACCCGCCGCTCCATGATGCGCAAACTGGAAACGGGCCGCAAACAGCTCCTCAAAGGAACCCGCTTTCTCTTGTTACGAGGGCTGGAAAACCTCAACGAGCGCTCCCTGGAACACCTCATGCAACTCATGGAAATCAATGAGCCACTCTATCAGGCCTACCTCCTCAAGGAGGAGATCCGCCACTTTTGGAACCTCCCCGACTCAGCGGCCGGCAACGCCTTCCTGGATGCCTGGATCGAGCAGGCTTACAGCATCGGCAACCAGTTCTTCGCCCGGCTCGCCCGCACCCTCCACCGGCATCGCCCCGGACTACTCGACTACTTCAAGCACCGCATCTCAACCGGCCCCCTCGAAGGACTCAACAACAAGATTAAGGTCCTCAAAAGACGAGCCTATGGCTTCAGAGACATGGACTACTTCAAGCTTAACCTCTACTTCATCCATGAGGACCTGGCCACTTGACCTCCCCATTTACCGGAAGAACCTGATTTGTTCAAACTCCTGTTGGGCGACGCCGTGGATGCCGCCGTGTTTATCAAACGCAATGGCGCGAGAACTTGTTGTACCTTGATCTAATGCGAGTATGTATGACATGGGCCTTCTAGTAGACTGTCCCCTATGACTGTCCCCCTTCTCTACACCAGAGACGACAGACGGGAGGACGACGGCTCCTTGTCGGTGGACAAGAAGCTGAGTATACTTCTAACTATAGATGGCTAGGGGTTTTCAAGCTCGAATTCTCACTTGGGGGAACACAAATTTCCTCAGGCAGAGTAGCAACAACGTAGGGAAATCGATGCCTGGCAATTCGCTGAGAAGAGTACTGTTCTGGTGCTTGGCCGGTCTTTTGGGATTGGGAGCGTTGCCTTCCGAGCCGGCGGAGCTCCCCTCGCCTGCAGCGGTCAAGATCGATTTTACGCTGCACATCCGGCCAATCTTACGGGACCGCTGCCAACAGTGCCATGGGCTGGAGCAGCAGCTGGGCGGCCTGCGGCTGGACACTCCCGAGGCTGCCCTGGAAGGCGGCAATTCGGGTCCTGTCATCCTGCCCGGAAAGAGCGCCCAGAGCCGGCTGATTCGCTTGGTGGCCGGACTGGAGGAGAGCCTGGTGATGCCGATGGGCAGCGAGAGGCTCACGGAGGAGGAAATCGGCTTGCTGCGTGCCTGGATCGATCAGGGTGCACCCGGGCCCGAGACGGCGGTTGCGTCTGTTTCCGAAGCTGTGGACCAGGATTCGGCCACCGATAGCCCCAGGCCCGCAAGCAGCCACTGGGCCTTCATTTCGCCGGAGCGAGCCTCTGAGCCCCGGGTTCGCGAGCAGGCCTGGGTCAGGAATCCCGTCGACGCCTTCGTACTGGCCAAGCTGGAGGCGAATGGCATCTCCCCTTCACCCCAGGTGCAGCGTACCACGCTGATCCGCCGCCTCAGTCTGGACTTGATCGGTTTGCCTCCCACTCCCAGCCAGGTGGACCAGTTTCTGAGGGACAATCGTCCGGATGCCTACGAGCGACTGGTAGATCGTCTGCTCGCCTCTCCTCATTACGGGGAAAAGTGGGCCCGTCACTGGCTCGACCTGGGCCGCTATGGGGATTCGGATGGCTACGAGAATGATGGGCCGCGGCCCCATGCCTGGCGTTGGCGTCACTGGGTCATCGAAGCCCTGAATCGGAATCTGCCCTTTGACCAGTTCACGATCGAGCAGCTCGCCGGGGATCTGCTGCCGGGCGCCACCGTGGAGCAAAGAGTAGCCACCGGATTCAACCGCAACACGCTCACCAACCGCGAAGGGGGCATGAACTTGGAGCTGAGGCGCACCGAGCAGGTGATGGACCGCACCGAGACCCTGGGCACCGTGTGGCTGGGACTCACGGTGGGCTGCGCTCGCTGTCACGACCACAAATACGATCCGATCAGCCACAAGGACTACTACCAACTTTACGCTTTCTTCAACACCACCCGGGAAGTCAACATCGAGGCCCCGCTGCCGGGGGAGATGGGTCCCTACCTGCTCCGCAAGCCGGAGTACGATCAGAAGCGTCAGGAACTCCTCAAAGAGCACAAGATGTTCGAACTGTACAGCGAGTGGGAGCGGAAGATGCTCGAAGTCGACTCCGCGCTGCAGTCCGGCCAGGAAGAGCTTGCCGACAAGGTCCCCGACGAATGGAAACTGGGCTACGACCACATTGGGTTTGACGTGGACAACGATCGCGAGGGGGGCTATCCCTATCTCAGGACACCTCCTGCTGAGCGGACGCAAAAGTTGCAGGATCTTTTGGTGGACCACTTCGCGAAGTGGGGAATGCTGCCCTACAAGGACAAGAACGAGCAGCTCGCCGAAGTCCGAAAAAAGCTGGGAGAGCTCAGGAGAGAGTATCCCCCGTTGAGCGAAGCCCAAACCATCACCCAGAATCCCGATCCTCCCAAGACACACCTCCTCCTCCGCGGCGATTACCGTAGGCTTGGTATCGAGGTTCAGCCCAACGTTTTGTCTGTCTTGCCACCCCTGCCCGAAGCTGGGGGCCAGCCTTCTCGGCTCGCTCTGGCCCACTGGCTGGTCTCCCGCGACAACCCGCTGACGGCTCGGGTCGCGGTCAACCGGATGTGGCAGGCGTTTTTTGGGCGGGGCTTGGTGAAAACCTCCGAAGACTTCGGGACCCGGGGGGAAGCACCCACTCATCCAAGCTTACTGGATTGGTTGGCGGTTGAATTCATGGACAATGGCTGGAACGTCAAGAAAATGCACAAGCTGATCGTCACCTCGGCGACCTACCGGCAATCGTCAGGTATTCGTGAAGACTTGCAGCAACTTGACCCGGACAACAAGCTGGTGGCACACCAGCAACGCCTTCGTCTGCCGGCGGAGCTGATCCGGGATGCGACCTTGGCGACCAGCGGCCTTCTGAGTCCGAACATCGGGGGCAAAAGCGTCTACCCGCCGCAGCATCCGGCCATCCAGCAGCGGGACGCTTGGAACACGTGGGAAGAAAGCCAGGGAGCCGATCGTTACCGGCGGGGGCTCTACACCTTCTTCCAGCGCACCGATCCTTATCCGCAGCTGGTGAATTTTGATGCACCCGATTCTCTCAGTGCCTGCAGCCAGCGAGATCGTTCCACCACACCTCTACAGGCGCTGAATTTACTCAACGATCCCGTGTTCTTCGAGGCCGCTCGGGGATTGGCTGCTCGGGTGCTGCGCGAGCAGCCGGGTAGAAGTCCAAGCGATCGGATTGACTACGCCTTCCGGCTCTGTATGACTCGAGGTCCGCACCCGGCGGAGAAAGAGCGCCTACTTCAGTACTACCGTGTGGAAAAGGAGGCCTCCGAAGGCAACGATGAGCAAGTCCTCTCCTATTTCCCGGCCCGTGGAGTGGAGGGAGTGGAGCCGTCTGAAGCAGCTGTCTGGGTGGGTCTGAGTCGGGCCCTGCTCAACCTGGACGAGTTCATTACCAGGGAATAGATCATGGACTACGGAAAATCCGCAAACCTCAAGAGTCGCCGTCGTTTCCTGAGTGAGTCCGCCGGCGGCATTGGCATGATCGCCCTCTCGCACCTACTGGGGCTCGAGGGCCGGGCCGGCCTCCTTCCCGAGGCAACACTCGGTGTCAATCCCCTCGCACCCAAGGCATCACACTTCGCTCCCAAAGCCAAGAATGTCATCTTCCTCTTCATGGCCGGAGGGCCCAGCCAGATGGACCTTTTCGATCCCAAGCCAGAAATGGTCAAGTGGCAGGGACAGACCCTCCCCGAGTCCATGAGGGAAAAGGTAACTCTGGCTTTCGTCAAGCCTACGGCCAAGATCTGGGCCAGCCCGCGCGTCTTCAAACGCCATGGGCAATGCGGAATGGAGTTTTGCGATCTTATGCCTCAGACGGCCAACTGGGCCGACGAGATTTGCATGATCCGCTCCATGCAGACCGATCAGATCAACCACCATCCCGGTCAGCTGATGATGAATTGCGGCTCACCCCTCCCCGGACGTCCCACCATGGGGTCCTGGGTGGCCTACGGTCTGGGAAGCGAATCCCAGGATCTGCCGGGTTATGTCGTGCTTCGCTCATCGGGAGATGCCAGTGCGGGAAGCCAGAACTGGACCAGCGGCTTTTTACCCTCCGTTTATCAGGGCGTACCCTTTCGAAGTGGCGAGGAGCCGGTCCTCTTCCTGAGCAATCCGCCGGGCGTCAGCCGAAAAGCCCAACGCTCTCAGCTCGACCTGATCCGGGATCTCAACCAGCAGCACCAGCGTGAAACCGGGGACGTGGAGATCGCCTCTCGCATGGCTTCCTATGAGCTGGCTTTCAGAATGCAGATGGCCGCGCCCGGGCTACTCGACTTGTCGGGCGAATCCAAGAGCACTCTCGAGATGTACGGCGTCAACCAGGAGCCCACCGAGAAGTACGGTTTGAGCTGCCTGTTGGCCCGCCGGATGGTGGAACGGGGTGTCCGCTTCGTGCAGCTCATTCATAGCGGTTGGGACCACCACGGGGAGCTGACCAAGGGCATCAAAAAGGCGTGCGAGACAACGGATTCACCCACGGCTGCCCTTCTCAAAGACCTGAAGCAGCGTGGCTTGTTGGAGAGCACACTCGTGATCTGGGGCGGAGAGTTTGGAAGAACTCCGATCGTCGAGGAAAGAAGCGGCACGGGAGAGGACGGATGGGGCCGAGACCACCATGGGCTGGCCTTCAGCCTCTGGATGGCTGGAGGAGGAATCAAGGGAGGACAGGTGATCGGCAAGACCGATGAACTTGCCTTCAACATTCTCGAGGAACCTGTCCATGTTCATGACCTCCACGCCACCATCCTCCATTGCCTGGGGCTGGAGCACGAGCGACTGACCTATCGCCACCAGGGCCGAGATTTCCGGTTGACCGACGTCGCCGGCAATGTCGTAGAAAGAATGGTCGTCTAGAAGATCATCGGGTTTCCCCCTGCTAGTCTTCGAGGGTCTCACTTCAGGATCAAGCCAGACTCTCGGATCCACTAGTGTCTAGCGTATTTTAGAAAACGGTGCTCGCCCCCTGAAGTAACCGAAAAAGAGGATTCGTGCAAGCCTATTATCTACACGGCCCCCGCGACCTGCGCCTGACCGATATCGACCCACCGCAACCCGACCCCGACGAAGTCCTGGTGCGCGTCCGTGCCACCGGGATCTGCGGCTCGGACCTGCACTACTACCTGCACGGCAAAAACGGCGACTTTGTGCCCGAGCGCCCCTTCGTCCTAGGCCACGAGTCGGCCGGGGAGATCGTCGATTCCGGCGCTTTTGCCGACGCGCTCCCCGTCGGCAGCCGCGTGGCCATCGACCCCTCCCATCCCTGCCGCGCCTGCGCCGATTGCCGCAAGGGCGACTACAACCTCTGCCCGAACATGCGCTATTTCGGGTCCGCCGCCTGCAGCCCGCCCCAGGATGGCTCGTTTCGCGAATACGTCCAGATTCGCGCCGAGAACTGCCACCCCATCCCCGAAGTCATGGACTTCCGCACGGCCGCCCTGCTCGAACCCCTCTCCATCGCCGTCCACGGCATCGGTCGGGCCGGCGCGATCGCCGGCAAGACCGCGCTGATAACCGGCGCCGGCCCCATCGGCCAGCTCATCGGCCTGGTGGCCTGGCGCTACGGCGCCGCCCACCTGGCTGTCAGCGACATCCGCCAGGACGCCCTCGATCTGGCAGCTTCGCTGTGGGCCGACCAACCCCTGCGCGCCGACCAACCGACCGCAGTCTCCGAGGCGGCGGGAGAGGGATTCGACGTGGTCATCGAGGCATCCGGCGCTCCGGCAGCGCTCGAGACCGCCTACGAGCACTGCAAAGCCGGCGGCATCATCGTCCAGTTGGGCGTCCAAGGCGGTCGCATCGAACTGCCGGTCAACCTGGTCATGCAGAAGGAATTGACCGTTCGGGGCTCCTTCCGCTTCGCCCACGTCTTCGCCGCGGCCCTCGACCTTTTGGCGCGGCGACAGCTGAATATCGCTCCCCTTATCTCAGGGTGCTACGATTTCCCCGACCTCGTCGCCGGTTTCGAGGCGGCCCTACAACCCCAGACCATCAAGGTCGTAATAGACTACTGAGCAGAGCACATGACGGAAAACAACGAAGACCCTTTCAGCCTCGCGGGCCAAGTCGGCCTGATCACCGGCGCATGATGAAACGCGGTCGGGGCAGCATCCTCTTTATCGCCTCGATGGCCTCGCTCTTCGGCATCCCCAATCTCTCCGCCTACGCGGCGGCCAAAACCGCGCTCGCCGTCGACGGCGGTGCCTCGATCCCAAAGGCGGATGGCCGAACGAAAGCCTGAGCCGGAATAGTGCGTGGAAACAGAGACCATCCTCGCGTTGCCCATCCAGGGGTGGAGTTTGGTTTCCCTGCTAAGTGCTCACAGGGATCGTTGCTGGGGCTGGGAAGATCGTGCGACAGTAAACGAGAGCCTGGCTGAACCAGCAAAGGGCTGATAAACTAGCACGAATTCCAGCGCTCGCTTCGCACCAGGAAAGTCGAGCCATGAACAGGAGGAAAGTCAAGTCATGAATGGGAAAATCAAGTTGGTCGCTCCTCTTGCAGTCTTATTGCTCTCGGCGCTGGCTCTGGCTCAGGTGCCGCCGGCAGCAACGGGTCCGCCGCCCGATCAGACAGAACAGTCCATTCGCCGCCTTGGATCAATTGAGAAAGAACTGAATCAGAAGGCTGTCGAGAAAGCAGCCAAGCAAGGAGATGCCGAGGCCCAATTCAATCTGGGCGCAATGTATTTCACAGGGCAAGATGTGAAGCAGGACTATAAGAAGGCTGTCAAGTGGTATCGAAAAGCGGCTGAGCAGGAACACGTCGGGGCCCAGTGCAATCTAGCCCTGATGTACAGAGACGCGCAAGGTGTGAAGCAGGACTATAAGGAGGCTGTCAAGTGGTATCGGAAAGCAGCCGACCAAGGAGATGCCGAGGGCGAGCACATGCTGGGCGTCATGTATGACACCGGGCAAGGTGTAACGCAGGACTATCAGCAGGCTGCTGAGTGGTTTCGGAAAGCGTCTGGGCAGGGATATCCTCAGGCCCAATACAATCTGGGCATCATGTATTACACAGGGCAAGGTGTCCCGCAGGATCTTGTTCAGGCACACATGTGGATTCACTTGGCAGCATCGAAGTTCTCAGAGAAGGAACGGGAGCCGGCCGTGAAGGCGCGTGATGTCGTGGCTTCAAGGATGACGCCAGAACAAATAGCCGAGGCCCAGACACTGGCCGGAGGTTGGAAACCCTAGCTCGAATTCCTCATCGCCAGTCTAGTACTCTGTCAATCTAGAGATCGTGGGTTATGGACGAGCAAAGGTGGTCGAGGTCAAGGCGCGCGGCCACAGGCATAGCAGGGCTACGTCGAGGACGCGCAACACAGAGATCGGCCGCCAGGGCCGTCCAGAACCTACAATTTCTAGGTTGACAGGGTACTAGAGCATCTTCCACCGCTTTCAGACACACTCTCGCCCGGTCGAGGCTGTCAGCGATTGGCTTTTCGAGTAGGATGGCCTTCCCGGCTCACCCACGGCCACTGCCAACAACCGCGCCCTTCCCCCCAAGTCCCGTTGTCATCCTGAGGTGTAAGAGAGTAACATGCGAGGTCTGGAGCCGGGAGCCCTATACCAACCCTTTCACCGAGGAAAGAAACCACGAGTTCATCCCTGCCTTCACTGACTGCGCTGATCGCCGGAGTGACTGGAGCTGTTGGCACTGCTCTGGCGCGAGAGCTCGCCTCCCACAGCGAGTGGAGGGTTACCGGGTTATCCCGTAGACCTCCTGAGGCCGCCGTCGAGGGGACCACGCATCTGCAGGTCGACATGAGTGACCGACCGGCATGTATGCAAGCCCTAGAATCCCAAACGGCCGTCACCCATCTTTTCTACTGCGGCCGCGCGACCCACGCCGAGCAGACGCTCGAAAACGCGAAAGACAACCTGCTGTTGCTCGAGAATGTGCTGGATGCCGCCGAAGGAGCTTCGCCCGATCTGAGCCACGTTCACCTGGTCCAGGGAGGCAAATACTACGGGGTCCATGTAGGTCCGTTTCCAACGCCTGCGCGGGAGAACCAGCCGCGATTCGTGGTCGATAATTTCTACTACGATCAGGAGGATTTGCTGCGGAGCCGCTCGAAAAGTGCAAAGTGGGCTTGGTCCGCTTCGCGTCCGAACACGCTACTGCACTATTCGCCTGACATTTCCCGCAATCTCGTGAGCACCTTGGGCGTCCTAGCGGCCATCTGCCGCGAATCGGGGGCCGCCCTTGACTTCGCGGGACCGGCGCAGGCCTACGCCAGTCTGACCCAGGTCACCACGATCGAGGTTCTGGCCCGAGGCATGGCGTGGATGGCGACCGAGCCGGGATGCGCCAATCAGGCGTTCAACATCACGAACACGGATCTATTCCGCTGGAATACGATTTGGCCGCGCCTTGCAGAGGCGTTCCAAATCCCGTGCGGATCGGTGCGTCCGCTACGTCTGGCGGACGTCATGGCAGACAAGGGGGAAATCTGGCAAGTGATCTGTGATCGCCATGGCCTGCGTCATACGACCTTGGACCAGGTGGCAAATTGGGCGTATGCCGATGCCACTCTCGAACGCTACTGGGACGAGATCCTGAGTCACAACAAGGCCCGCAGTCTCGGCTTTCACGAATGGGATGATAGCGAGGAGCGATTCTTCGCGATTCTTGACGAGTATCGCCAGGCGCGCATTCTGCCCTGAGCGGTGGACACCTGAAGCACAAGTATCGCCGATTAAGTTTCAGGTCAGTGGGGGCCCCAGGAGAGCTGGCCCCATTCGAGAAAGAAACTTTGCAAGACTGTAGGGGCTGGCGCCTACGCCGAAGTTACTGCGTGTCCCGACAAAACTCGTATCGGCATTCGAATCTGTCCTTCGAAATTCGCTTGTTCGATATTTTGCTGTCTATCATTTAGCGGTTTCGGGGTCTTTCGAGTCGGCAAAGACTAAATGGCCGAACCGCTAAACCTCCAACAGGCGAATCTCAAAGTCTCTTCCGTTCGAAATTGGCGTGTTCGATATTCAGCGATTTAGCGTTCAGCCGTTTCGCCTTCGGGGAAGCTAGAAAGCCCAAATCACGAACCGCAAAACACCGAACAAGCGAAATCCAAAGTGAAGCTCAGGGGTCAAGTTTCACCTCACGCCGCAAAGATCGCCAAATCAATTGGTTACACCCTGGTGCCTCAGGAACAGCTGAATTGAAGCTTCAGCTTAGCTGTTGGGGACCCACTGCAAGATGTGATCGGCGACCGCGACCAGTTCGCCGCCATCGTTGCTCACCTGGACTTTGGCCACAGAGCGTCGTCGGTCGAGTTCGACTGACACGATCTCGTAGCGCACCGTAACGGTGTCCCCGAGGAAAACCGGCTTCAAGAACCGAACCTTGTCCATGCCGACGGCAACTGGCGTCTCGGACTCGTCGTCGCGGCAGTGCGCAATGGCCATTGTCGAAGCAGTCGAAATGAAACCAAGCAGTAGAGCCCCGTGCGCCATGCATCGTCCGTACTTCGAACGATCCATGTAGCTTTGATCTACGTGATTCGGCGAGAAATCTCCAGTGATCCCCGCAAACAGGTAGACGTCGCTTTCGCTAACGGTTTTCGAAAAAGTGGCACTGTGGCCAACCGACACGTGGAAATCAGACATGCGTGCTATTCTACGCCTCGGTCAAACATGGGAACAAAGGAATCAGCGGAGCCGGTGCCGAGTGTCGTTGTCACTGGGGCCGCGCGGGGCATCGGGTTGGGCATCGCTCGGCGCTTCGAACGAGAAGGGTACCAGGTCGCTGCCTGGGACATCGATCTGTCGACATTGGAAAATAAGCCACCGTTTGCGCATTCTAGGGTCATCCGGTAAATGGGGAGGTGGAACGTGGTTCGGCGCTTTCCGGATCCCAAATCTGGTTCCCCGTTCGCTTGTCAATATAGTCGGCTGCAGTAGCAGGGGCCGTGGGAACTGTGGAAAACTCCGAGCGATATCGAACTGGGCCAGCAAGCCCGTGATACGGAGTTTTCCAAGCGCTGTGCGAACGGTGGAAAAACAACTGCGAGCACTTGCCAGTTCTCCTCCAGAACTACTTGTTTTTCCACGGTTTGCATAGTGCGGCAGTTTCCGCGGCCTGCCTTTGACTGGCGGCACCTCCCCATTTACCGGATGAACCGCATTCTATGGAGGTTGACGTCTCCAGCCCTGAATCGGTCGAGCAGGCGCTGGAAAGCACTTTGAGTGCTCTAGGAGGCATCGACGTACTCGTCAACAACGCGGGCGTCAGCGGGCCGACCGTTCCCGCCTGGGAGTACCCGATCGCGGACTGGGATCGGGTGCTCGCGGTTGATCTGACCGGTGTCTTCATCTGCAGCCGGGCGGTTATCCCTCACCTGCGCGAGAGGGGCAGCGGTCGCATCGTGAACGTCGCCTCCGTCGTCGGCAAGGAAGGCAACGCGAAGGCTGCGGCCTATTCCGCCGCGAAGGCCGGAGTGATCGGCCTCACGAAGAGCCTGGCGAAGGATTTGATGAACAGCGGTGTACTCGTCAATTGTGTCACGCCGGCGATGACGGAGACGGATCTACTGAAGGAGATGAGCGACGACTACATCGCCATGGTGAAGTCCAAGATTCCCATGGGCCGACTCTGCACCGTTCAGGAAATCGCCGACATGGTGGTCTGGATCGCCGGACCCGAGTGCACATTCTGCACGGGCGCTGTGTTCGATCTCTCGGGCGGCCGCGCTACCTACTGAGGCGACCAGTGCTTGACGAATCCAGACTGGCGATTCACCAAGGCGGCTCATTGACCTCCTGAATAAGCGACAAACGGAGGTTGACTACATCTACGGAAGCGTAATCAGGATTGCCGAACAAAAAGGAATCCAGACCCCCACATTGAAGGTCCTGCATGCCTTGATCAGAGGCATTGAAACCACCTTTTCAGGAGATACTTGATGGAAACATTCGAAGGCAAGGCGGCGTTTGTCTCCGGAGGTTCGAAGGGAATCGGGTTTGCCTGCGCCCTGCGCCTCGCTTCCGGGGGTGCCAACCTCTTCCTGGCGGCCTCGAGCGCGGAAAGACTGTCCCGGGCCGCAGCAGCAATCCAAGAGAAAATGAGCGTCCAGGTTGGATTCCATGCGGCAGATCTGCGCACGCTGGAAGGATGCAAGGCCGCTTCCGAAGCCGTCCTCGGAACCTTTGGCCGCTGCGACATTCTGGTCAATTCCGCAGGCGCCACAAAGGGCGGGATCTTCCCCGAGCAGCCGGACGAAGACATGGTGGATGGCTTCGCACTGAAGTTCCATTCCGCCGTCCGCTTGTCCCGGTTGCTCTGGCCGGAACTCAAGAAAGCCAATGGCTGTGTCATCAACATCGTCGGCGGATTTGCTCGCACTCCGGCGAAGGATTTCATGGTGGGGGGAGCCGTCAATGCTACCCTTGCCAATTTTTCCAAGGCATTGGCAAACCAGGGATTGACCGACGACGTCAATGTCAACTGGATCCATCCGGGATTGACGGAGACCGAGCGCCTGGAAAGCATCTTCGAAGGCCGGGCCCAGCAGCAAGACAAGAGTGTCGCAGAGATTCGTGAACAATCGGTGGTGGCCGAGGGACTGCGCCGCTTGGGCAAACCCGAGGACATCTCGGAGCTGGTTGCATTCTTGTGCGGTCCAAAGGCACGGCATATTCACGGAACGGGAATCGCTGCGGATGGAGGGGGGAGCAAAGGGTATTACTGATTAGTTTCGAACTCTCCCTTGGACCAGAGATGCAGTTCTAAATGAGCATGCGCTTTCTCAATGCCGAAGCAGCGGTAGCCATGGTTCCGGACGGAGCAACCGTTGGGCTTATCGGCGGTGGTGGCGGTCTGGTGGAGGCTTCACTGCTGCACGAGCACATGGAAAAGCGATTCCTGAGCACCGGCAAACCGGAAAGGCTCACCTGTATTCATGCCCTCGGCATCGGGGACCGGGAAGCACGCGGTATGAACCGGTTTGCCCACGAAGGCATGGTGCGCAGGGTGATTGGCGGCCATTGGGTATGGTCACCGCGCATGCAGCAGCTGGCGAGGGAGAACAAAATCGAAGCCTACGTGCTCCCGGGCGGGGTGATGATGCAGCTGATGCGCGAAGTCGCGGCCAAACGGCCGGGACTGATCACCCACGTGGGACTCGGTACCTTTGTGGATCCACTGCTCGATGGTGGAAGAATGAATGAGGCGGCCAGGGAACCGCTGGTCGAGCGAATCACCATCGACGGGAAGGACTATCTCCGGTATTTGCCCATCCCCATCGACGTGGCACTTCTCAGGGGTTCGACCGCTGACGAAGACGGCAACATCAGCCTGGATGAGGAACCGGCCAATCTGGACATCTATGCGATGGCAGCAGCCGCTCATAACTCTGGGGGAACCGCTATCTTCCAGGTCAAGCGAAAGGTCCCTGCCGCTGCTTTGCCGGCCAGATCAGTTCGGATTCCATCAGCCCTCGTCGATGTCGTGGTGGTCGATTCCGAACAACGGCAGAGCTATGATCTTGTCTACGATCCTTCCATTTCCGGAGAACGAAGAGATGAATCCTTCCAAGCTGCCAAACCGGAGTTTTCCGTTCGGCTGGTCGTTGCACGGAGAGCCCTCGCCGAATTGCGGGACGGAGCCGTCATCAACTTCGGTTTCGGCATACCTGACCAAGTGGCATCGATCCTTGCCGCCGAAGACCAACAACATCGCTATTACCAGACGATCGAGCATGGGACTTATGGAGGGAGCCTGCTCACAGGAGTCCTGTTCGGTTACGCTAGGAATCCGACGTGTATGATCGACGCACCCTCCCAGTTCGATTTCTACTCCGGAGGCGGATTGGATATCGCCTTTCTCGGTTTCGGCCAGATCGATCGAGCGGGCAACGTCAACGTCTCCAAACTCGATGGCACCACGGTTGGCCCCGGCGGGTTCATCGACATCGCCCAGACTGCCCGCAAGGTCGTTTTCTGCGGAACTTTCGATGCGAAAGGACCGAAATTCAGAACCGGACAGGGCAAACTGGAGATCGTGCAGCCGGGCAAGGTGCGCAAATTCGTTGAGGCAGTCGACCAGGTTACCTTTTCCGGAACACAGGCTCTTCTGCAGAACCAGGAAGTGCTGTACGTCACCGAGCGCGCTGTTTTTCGCCTCACCCAAGAGGGGCTCTTGCTGGTCGAAATCGCACCCGGCATTGAGGTACAACACGACATCATCGAACAGATGGATTTTCTGCCGATCATGCCGCAGCCACCCGCTGTCATGGATCCTCAAATCTTCATGGATCCGAATCATGGATAAGGTGAAGCTGGCCCTGGTCGGGGTAGGTGCCATCGGCAAGCGCCACCTCAAGGCGATTACCGAAGTGGAACAGGCGGAGTTGCTGGCCCTGGTCGACACGGATCCTCGGGGAGGTGAAATCGCCGCCGAATGGGGTGTGCCCTTCTATGCCACGACGGAAGCAATGTTGATAAGTCTGGAACCTGACGGGGTGATCGTCAGCACTCCAACCGATCACCATCTGCAGCCGGTTCTCGAGTCCCTTCAGGCGGGAGCACACGTCCTCGTGGAAAAGCCCATCACTGCCACGATGAATGAAGCAGGGGCCGTCATCGACGTGTCGGAAAGGGTCTCTAGACACGTTCTGGTGGGCCATCACCGTCGCTATTACGAGACCATCCAAAAAACCCGACAGCTCATCCAGGAGGGAGCCCTGGGTCGATTAGTGGGAGTATGCGGACAGTGGACCGTCCGAAAAGCAGATGCCTATTTCGAGGTAGACTGGCGACAGCTGCGGACGGCAGGGCCAGTCATGATCAACCTGAGTCATGAAATCGACACATTGCGTTTTGTTTGTGGAGAGATCGTTTCTCTTTCTGCCAGAATCCAGAGCGGAATGCGGGGCCATCCCAAGGAGGAAACCGCAGCATTGATGATGGAGTTCGAATGCGGTGCGCTTGGAACCTTTCTGCTCTCGGACACAGCGCCCTCACCATGGACGTGGGAGCAGGCAACCGGTGAGAATCCCAATTTCCCCAAGTCTGGGGAGAACGTCTACCGCTTTGTCGGCTCGGAGGCAGCGCTGGACTTTCCCAACTTGGTTTTGTGGCAGCACAAGGGCAGCGCTGCCGACTGGAACCATCAAATGACGGCGCGGCCCATTGGCACTCAACTGGACGATGCATTCGAGGCCCAGTGTGGCCACTTCTGCAGGGTGATCGCGGGTCAGGAACAGCCCCGGATCACGGCCCCGGACGCCGCTCGAAGCCTGGCCGCGGTACTGGCCGTTTTCGATGCTGCCGAACGAGGAGTAGAGGTTCAGCTTTGAGCACGTGGAAGCATATCAGACTAGACTGTGATGGTCCCGTCATGTGTGTGACCATCAACCGTCCCGAAGTCCTCAACGCACTGAACCCCGAGGCCCATTTCGAGCTGGCAGCGGCGTTCGATGCTTTTGCCAGCGATGACCGGCTGCACATCGCGACGATTTCCGGAGCAGGTAATCGTGCATTCTGCGTGGGGACCGATCTGAAAGCCAGGGCAAAATCTGGCGGGGATGATATCCCGGAAACGGGTTTTGCCGGGTTGACGGAGCGATACGACCTTACCAAACCCGTTGTCGCGATCGTCAATGGAGACGCGATCGGTGGCGGACTGGAAATCGTTCTTTCATGTGATCTGGCCGTTGCCGTCAACACGGCAAGATTCGGTTTGCCGGAACCCAAAGTCGGCCTGGCGGCAAGGGGTGGGTTATATCGGTTGGCACGTCAGATCCCCCTGAAGCACGCTTTGGAAATAGCCCTGACCGGCAAAACGTTCGATGCCGAATCGGCTCTGCGATACGGTTTGATCAACAAGCTGGTCGATCCGCAATCTCTCCGGGCAGAGGGGGAAGGTGTGGTGAACGATCTCCTGGCATGCGCCCCTTTGGCTTTGAGAGCGACCAAACAGATGATCTACAGTGGGCTGGATGCTCCATCGTTGGAAAAAGCTTATCAGGCTGAATACCCCCAGCACGATTTGATGCTGGCCAGCGATGATGCTCGCGAGGGAATTTCAGCCTTTGTCGAGAAACGCACGCCGCTTTGGCGGGGCAAGTAATCTCCGAACTAGAATCAGGAAAAAGGACGCCGGATTTTTTCCGCCCGCCTTATTCTCTACCCCTAATCCCCACCCCCTCTCTTACATACAGGAACTGGTCAGCCGGGATGTTTTGGAAGCGGTCCACCTGGCCGCTGGGCCAGTGCACTTCAAGGACATCGACCTGCTTGGCCTGGCCCAATCCGAAATGGACCCGCAGCTGGCTTTGCGAGTAGTAGCTTCCGCCGCTTCGCACCTCGTCGATGAGCTCCAGGGATCCTACCTTGCAGCGTACTCGGACCCCGATACCGCTTCGATTCGATTTGACTCCCCGGGGACGAATCGAGATCCAATGGCTGTCGTCACTGGAAACGGTTTGGTAGAGGTTGGGTCGATCGTTCACATTGTTGACAAGAACGTCCACATCACCATCATTGTCGTAGTCACCAAAAGCCGCACCTCGACCCGCCTTGGGTTCAAGAATCGATCCCCCAATCTGCTCCGTGACGTCTCTGAACTTGCCGGTTCCGAGGTTCCGGTAGACGATCTTACGCTGCTTGTATCGGGACCCGCCTCGCCGCTGATCCATCTCGGGATAAACATGCCCATTGACTTGGAAAATATCCAGCCACCCATCCTTGTCAAAATCTACGAACTGACAACCCCACCCCAGGAACTGGGTGTTGACTGCAATTCCGGTGGTGAAAGCCGCCTCTTCGAAGAACCCATCGCCCAGATTTCGATAGAGATTGGCTGTGTCTTCGGAAAAATTTGTCTTGAAAATGTCCAGGTTCCCGTCCTGGTCGAAATCACCTGCTGAGACTCCCATACCGGCTTGAACATTGCCGCTCTGGCCGTAAGCAGCGCCCGCCCAGACTCCTGTGTCGGTAAAGGTGCCGTCCTTATTGTTTCGATAGAGGGAGCTCGGACTCGAGTCGTTGGCGACGTAAACATCGACCCAGCCGTCATTGTTGAAATCAGCCGTGAGAACCCCCAAACCGTAAGTCCCATCCACCCGGGTTATTCCGGACGTCTCCGAGACATCGGAAAAGGTCCCATTGCCTTGGTTCCGGTATAGGATGTTCTTGCCGCCTTTGAGTCCGGTTGGCCCACAGGCCACCTTGATGGCCTGATACAGACAACGCCCGGAGTCAGGGGTTGGCGTTGCTTCGAGACTCTGGTCGACGTAGTTGGCGACGAATAAGTCGAGATCTCCGTCTCGATCGTAATCGAGAAAAGCACAACCGGAATTCCACCGTTTCCGGTCCTGAAGCAGGCCCGCTTTCTGGGTGACGTCTTCGAAGCTTCCGTCGCCTCGATTGCGGTGAAGAATATTCTGTCCCCGGTAGGTGACAAAGAGGTCCTCAAAACCATCGTTATCGTAGTCACCCACACATACAGCCTGCCCCCAACCGCTGCGCCCTACGGCCGCCTTGTGAGTAACATCGGCGAAAGTCCCATTGCGATTGTTTTGGTAGAGATGATTGGTCGGCTCCGAACCCTTCGAAAATCCCTCCAGACGGGAGCCGTTCACCAGAAAGATGTCCAACCAGCCGTCGTTATTGAAGTCGAAGAAAGCGGCTCCGCAGCCGGTTCCCTCCAGCAGATACCGGTTCGTTTTTTCCCCACCCGATACGGTCATCTGGTCGATTCCAGCCGATTGGCCAACCTCTTGAAAACGAAATCCGATCTCCACTTCTGAGCTCTTGACCAAGACAATCGACAGCAGGATGAGCTTGCAGGCTAGAAGGCTTTTCACGGGTGTTTCTCAGGGAGCCACCTACGATTCTAACGAGATCCAGTGCCCAGGGGCTAGTTACGCCAGCAGTCGCGCTGGATCATTCAGGAAAAACTTTGTTTGACTTCAGGGGTATCGCCTACACCGAAGGTGTTATTGCGGGTAGCCCAGGGTTGGCGATGCGAAGCGAGCTACCCTGGGTTGAAGTCGCCCACTTTTCTACGCTGAAAGCGTTATTCCCCATGCGTGTCCGGTCGGCAATAACCCCTTTTGGGTAGTGTGTTGCTTTTTTGAGACCCACAGAACGCATGAGGGGAAAGTAGCTTCTGGAAGCTACTTTGTCAAGCTAGTGTATCAGCACCTCGGCTCGAGACTATGGATACTGCAGTTCCGGAGGGAGGGCGGTTTCCGCCTTGAGTCTGTTGTATTGATTGAGAGCTTCTTTTGCTTCTTGATTCTTTCCGGACCGTCGATAAAGCGTAAACAGGACATAATAGGCTTCCGGCCGTTCCGGCTGGACCCTCACGGCGCGCTGGAGCAACTGCTCCGCCTGGGAAAGATTGAGATCTTTGATTTGACGTTTGGCTTTCAGTACCAGAGCCTGAAAATGATCCGGGTCCAGCGCCAGTGCTCGGTCCAGATATTCGTCAGCTTTCCGGCGTTGTCGATTTTCTTCGTAGAGGGCTGCGAGGACCGCGAGTTGATACAGCGCGTGTGTGCCCAGGGGCGAGGCCAGATCGATGGCCAGCAGCTCTTTCTCGGCTTCCTCCCGTCGGCCCAGCATTCTCAGGACTGAGCCCCTGAGCAAGTGGACGTTGGCGTCGGGTGCGCTGTCTGAGAGGTAGCGGTCAATCCACTCTAGGGACTTTTCGCCTCGACCCGCGGTCAGATACTGGCGTGCCACGATGAACTCGAGGCTGTTCTCGGCGGCCGGCGGAGCCACCGCCCGCAGCAGCCTTCCGGCGATCTTAGTGTATCCGGGGTGCTCCTGGGCCGATATTACTGCGGAGACGATCATCTCCTTGAGCAGATCGGGATTGGTCGCCCAGGCCTTGCGAAAGGTGTCGACGGCGACCGTCTCATTCCCTTGAGCGACGAGCGTAAAGGCCAATCCAAAGAGCGCCTGCATATTCTCGGGGCTGATCTCCAGGATGTTTCGATATTCCTCTTCAGCCCCATTCATATCGAGAGCCTGGAACAGGAGTCCTGCCAATTGGAGCCGGGGAGAGAGCGTCTTCGGATCCAGACGCAGGTTGTCCTTTAGTGCAGCTATTGCCTGCTGCGGCTGCTTCAACTGGATTCGCACCTGGGCCAGGGAATTAAAGAACTCGGGACGCTTCCCGAGTTCTGTCGCCCGAAAAAAATGCCCGCCCGCCTTCTCCAGATTGCCACGCGCGTAATCTGCGCGGCCCAGGTTGTAGTGAGCCATGGCAGAGCCAGGATGTTTGTCCAGAACATCGCGGGACAGCTTTTCGACCCGTGGGATCTCTCGCAGTTGAAAGTAAGCGTCGGCCAGCTTGAGAAGAATGTCTGGATTGGAGGGCTGCTGAGCAAGCGCGGTCTCGAAAGAAGCGGCAGCCTTGCTGTGGTTGCCTTGGATGGCATGGACCAGCCCCAGTTGATAGTGGGCTTCCACAGGATTAGCGAGCTCCAATTGCAAGGCCCTGGAGATGTGACGCTCGGCAGATTCGTAATCCCGCTTGGCAAAATCAATCCGGCCTTGCAGAAGGTAGGCGGGCGCGACAGCCCCTTCCTCGACCAGGGGTCCAAGCCCGCGCTGTGCTGAGTCCAAATCTCCACTCTGGAAGTGGAGAAGGCTCACAAAGTATTGCAGCCGAGATGGTTCGAGTTGAGGATTATCCACCTGGGGACGAAGGGCCAGAACCCGTTCCAGAACCTCGATCGCCGCTTTGTACTGAGACTGGAAGTGCAGACTGACGCCCAGGTAGTACAGGGCCTGAGGATCGTCCGGGTAAGTATCAAGGTGCTTCCGAAAGAGTTTCTCGGCCTCGGCCGGCCTATTCTGGTTCAGAAGTTGTAAGGCCTTCTGAGGAACTTCCCCTGGCCCCTGGCAGAAGCCAAAGCCAAAGATTGCAAAGGTGGGGCAGAGTATCGCGAACAACTTGAGGATCTTGGTCACAGGCTAATTACATACCCTGAAACGGGTCTTCTGCGCAATTGCCCTGGTACGGCTCCCCCCTGTTGCCGAGCACTCGGTGCTTGAAGAGTGGCCGGGTGACGTCGCATAATGGTTTGCTATAGACGGATGTTACTCAAGACTGTAGCTACCAGAAACTGTTTCCTGCCCATTCTAGTTGCACTTGTACTCCTCCTCTCACCGACCTTCATATTCCCGGAAAATCCGCAGGACCAGGAGCTCCAGAAAAAGGAAGAAAAGTCAGATCCTTATTCTGGTTGGCTAAATGATGTGGTCTACATCATTACTTCTGAAGAAGGATCAGTCTTCAAGGAACTCGGCACTGATGAGGAGAAAGAGAGTTTCATCGAGCAGTTCTGGCGCCGGCGGGACCCGGATCCTTCCACGGGATTCAACGACTTCAAAATGGAGCACTACCGCCGTATGGCCTATGCCAACGAACACTACACCAATGCCGGTATCCGTGGATGGAAAAGTGACCGAGGCCGCATTTACATCACGTACGGCCCTCCCCAAAGCGTCAGTACTTACGCTGCGGGCGCAACCTACGTTCGGAAAATGGAAGAAGGGTTAGGCAAGACTAAGGTCTTTCCGACAGAGCAATGGTATTACGATCACATCGAGGGCGTCGGCGCTGGGATTGAGGTCGAGTTTGTTGATCGCACCATGACGGGCGAATTTCGATTGGCTCTTCGCCCTGAAGAAAAGGATGCTCTTCTGATGGTCGGCGGCGCGCGCACCTTTGGTGAGATCATGGGCGTGGAGTCACGCCTGGGACGCATACAAAGTATGGATGCCATGCGGTCGCTGGGCGGTGAACATAACAGCTACCACAAAGCTGGCGTGAATTCCTTCATGCGCTTGGAGCGGTATTTCGACCTGCAGCGCCCACCGCAGATCAAGTTCAATGACTTGAAGAAGGCAGTGACGGTGGACATCCGGTACGATGAACTTCCTTTTTCGGCGGCCAATTCGTATCTGCGCTTGAGCCAAGGATCGTTGCTGGTACCGATCACGGTTTTCGTACCCCGGGAGGAACTCGCCTATGAGCCCTTGGGAGACCAAACGGTGCGGGCCAGTGTGAGCCTCTACGGATCAATCAAGGACTTGGGAGGGCGGACCGTTCAAGAGTTCGAAGAAACCATCTATGATGATCGGCCGCAGAACTCCTCTCGCTCCGCGGTCGGCGCCAGACGTTACCAGAAGATTGTCCGTCTGCAGCCGGCCATCTACAAACTGGACTTGGTCGCCAAAGACCTCAACAGCAATAAGATAGGACATGTGCAGCAGAGGTTGGACCTTCCCCTTCGGATGTCAGGTGATCTCTCTCTGTCCTCGCTCGTCCTTTCTGATCTGATCATCAAATCTCCGGACACCCCCTTGCCCACCCCTTTCGCGACACCCTTGGGCTGGAAGGTATACCCAAGTAACAGTGACTTCCGTGCTGGACAGCGGCTGGGGCTCTACTTTGAAGTCTACAACTTCGATCTAGATGGCAGCACCTCGCTCCCTGACCTGGAAATCGTACCCAAGATTCGAGGCCAGAAGGCTAAACAGGGCATCGATCTTCCCATGCAGCACATGCTTTCCGTCCTGGGCGACCGGGTGGCGGTTGCGCTGGTCTTCACACTCGAGGATGTAGAGCCCGGCAAGTACACCTTGGAGTTGGAGATCAACGACAGGATTCAGACTAGGAAAGTCACGGGAAAGACCTGGTTTACCGTAGCCCCCAAGAAAGAGGTCTGATACCGAAACTGAGCCCTCACCTCGGCTCTGAGCCATCGTTCACTGTTTAGCATCTTCGAGGAACTCTAAGCAAAGGTCGAAATACCAGCGTAAAACACGAAAGGGCGAGCCGTTGGCTCGCCCCTTCAAGGACCCTTTTGCGCCCTGCGGCGCCCATTGTCAAAATGCTGCTACCAGATGAGCCTCAAGCCCAACTGGATCTGCCTTCCCGGGAGCGCTTGTGTAAAGGCACCGAAAGAAGGGCTATTAGTACCCACGCTTAGGCGTGAGAAATTCGCATTATTGGTAATGTTATGGAATTCCGTGCGGAACTGAAACTGGGCCGTCTCCCCACCAAACCAGAACACATCAAAGTTTTTGTACAAACCCAGATCCTGTAAGAATGTAGGGGTAGTCTGGACAACGTTTCGACCGGAGTTGCCATAACGCGGCGCCGGGTTGTCAACCAAGTCGCAATTCCCCCCAGGGCTGGACTCGCACACCGCCGGCTGCGGGTTGACGAAGGCTGCGGTGTCGAAATGTTTCTGGACCGTTTGCTGGCTACCCGGCAGATCGCCGTCAGCGATCCGGTCGGGCCTGGTTTCGAATACGGCCGCCGTGTTGGTGCGGGCAAGAGCACCGTCAGGCGTCGTGAAGCTTCCCGACGACAGGGTGGTGACACCGCTTAACTGCCATCCTCCCAGCACATGTCGACCGATGGGGGCCATATCTGCAAACCTGGGCAAGTGGTAGGTCAGTCCGAGCGAAAAGCGGTGAGGGGTGTCCCAGGCGGCGCGACCTTTGTCCGGGTTGTTCCAGATTTCATTGCGAGTCCCGGTGCTGTCAAAGGAGTCCCAGTCCAACGTTTTTTGCCAGGCGTAATTCGCTATGAAGGTTAGATTATCGCCCACTGGTTTGCGGACGTTGCTCTGAAGAGCGTGATAGTAGGAGTGCCCCACTGCTTCGGTGGACAGAATCCAGCCATAATCGGGGTAGGGCCGATTGGAGTCCACACAGGCAGAGTCGCAGCTCAGAGGCAAGGGATCGACGGGACGATTCACATCGATCCGCTTTGACAGAAATATGCCATGTGACCCGTGATAAGCCACCTCGCCAAACATGCCTCCGGGAAGGGTCTTCTGCAGGCTCATGGTCCACATCTGCTGATAGGGATTTCGCCGATTCGGATCCGTCCAGGCCAGGAGGCTGACGCCAGTAAGGGTTGCCGGATCGGTCAATGCAAGGTCCGGAAATTGACCCTGCATCGAGACGGTCGGACGGTTGGCGTCACTCCTTAACTGCTGCTGGCTCACGTTGCGCGGATCCGCGTGAGTCTTCCAGGTGCAGTCGTCGCACTGCATTCGATCGTAGAAAAGACCGTAGCTGGAGCGGATCACGAAGCTTTCTGAGCCTCCCGGCGTCCAGGCAAATCCAAATCGGGGACCGAAATCCTTGGTATTGGTCGCAACCAGGCGCCGATTCCCATCGGTCGCCGGTAGCAAACGCTGCGTCGTTTTATCAAAGAGTGACTGAAAGTTCTTCTCTTCATACCAAAAGGGGAAGAGCTCATAACGCAAACCCAGCGTCAACGAGAAGTTCTGGGTCAGCTGTATCTCATCGTGCATAAAGCCGCTGAAATAATAAGTGTGGTTGTAGACCGGCCCCGCTCCCGGTTTCGTGCCAGAAAACTCATCGGGGTGACCCAACAGAAAGTCTGCAAGAGCACTGCCGCTGTAAGGCCCTCCAGAAGCCCGGCCAAAACTAGCCGCTCCGTTATCGCGTATGGCGAAGAGCTGCTTCCAATTGACGTTTCGAACCTCAATCCCCCAGCCCATTTTGTGGCGGCCCGTAGTGTAGTTCATGTTGTAGATGTAGTGAAGATCATTTTGGAGGGGGGCAAAGCAGATACTATTCCCTCCAAAGTTGTCAAAGCCCAGGATTCGCACGTTTGGCGCATTGTTGCATATGGGGACGTCGTTGATGTTCCTGATTCCAAAGACTTCCGGCCAAACCGGGTCGTCGGCTGCCCCCAAGGTCAGAAAGGTGCCGATATCCACGCGATTGAGGCCCGCTTTGGCATTTCCGATCAGATTCGGTGAGAAGGTATGCACCCAATCCACGATCGCATTGCTGCTTTTCATGGGCAGGTTTCTGTCCGAGAATCCAAACAGGCTCCCGGTTCGAAGGGATGAATCAAAGAGCGAATAACGGCCAAAGAACCTGTCCTTGTCCGAGTGAGCATAATCCATGCGAACAATATACTTGTCGTCGATTCTGGAGAAATCAGTCGGCGCGACAAAGTTCAAGGCCGCTCCCGGATTGTTGGGTGCCGGGATGAGACCCTGAGCGAGGTATTCTCTGGAGAAGGGATCAAACCTGGACTCCGGAATCTGATTGTTGGGAAACGCCTGCCCGGTTAAAGGATCGATAATGGTCTCAGCCACATCGGAGAAATCGCCTCGCAAGTGGTTGGACTCGGGAACGGTACCCTGTCCGGTCCGCCCTTCTCGAGATTGGTACTTTTCGTAATTGAAAAACCAGTGCAGCTTATCCCTGACGACCGGGCCTCCCACCTGAATTCCGTACATGTGTCGTAGAAACTCGGGTTTTCCGCTATCGAAAAAGCTGCGAGCGTTCACGTTGTCGTTACGGTGAAACCACCAGGCCGAGCCGCGGATGTTGTTGGTGCCCGACTTGGTGATCACGTTGATCACTGCGGTGCCCTGGGCCTCTCCGGAGAAGAAGGCCCGCTGTACCTTGAATTCGCTGATCGCATCCAGCGAGGGAAATGCGGCGGAGGAGCCGTAAATACTCTCATTGCTGGGAATCCCATCAAACATATAGGTGGTCGAGATCTCCCGCTGACCCGCAATGATGATGCTCGATTCTCCTCGGCCCATACGGTGTTGATGGCTATCGAAACTGGGGGGACGCTGGGCTCCCGAGGTGAGCCGGGCCAGGACCACGAATTCTCGATCGAGGACGGGAAGCTCTTCGATCACCTCCGAGGACATCACGTCTCCCAGATCAGGATTGCTGGTCTCGATCTGCACGGCCTCTGCCTGGACGGTCACCTCTTCACCCAGTTCACCCACTTCGAGGTCGACGTCTCGCCTCACCACCGAGTCCACCTCTACGCGCAGACCCGAAACCACTGCTTTCTTGAAGCCGGGCATCTCTACTTCGACGTTATAGGTAGCTGGCGGCAGCTTTGGAATATGATAGATGCCGGTGTCATTGGTGATCGTCGTATAGCGAATACCGGTCTCCGGGTTAATCGCCACCACTTCCGCTCCGGGCACAACACCACCGGTGGGATCCATGACGCTGCCCGTGACGGAACCCGTGATGCCCTGCGCCAGGACGGGCGCGACCGTCGTTAGCGTACAAGCTATCAAGACAACACAGATTTGAAAGAAATGATGCTTCCTCATTGAAACTTCCCCTTCTTCACGTTTTGAGCCTGGCAATGCATGTACATTTCTGGGGGGGGGGTGGAGTCGTCCCCTCAGTCTGTCACGGAGAGTGCCACGTAACTCTTGCGTTGTCAAGAAAACTTTTGCGGATCAAGGCGCGTCTCGGACTCACACCTAATCAATAAGAAATCCCCGTTTTTGGGCTCCGCGTTGCGAAAACGCGGATCGCATCAGAGGAGACGCCAGAGGGCAAAGCCCGCCAGCGAAAAGTGACGGTCGAAACTAATCGCCTAGCCACTCCAGCCCGGCCTCATGATGTGCCAGCGTAGCGCACTCCAAGTGCACCAGATGGCTGGAAAGGACCCGGCGTAACGACACAGCGGCGGCGCGAGCGCCGGCCCTGTAGAGTAAGAGCCGGTGAACCTCGGCCAGGACGAGGTTGGAGGTGAAAAGAGGGATGCGGTGTTTCGCGGCCAGCCTGAAGAGCCTATCTGCTTCCGAATGATGCTAGTCGCGAGCGCTGAGCAGCGCGATCCAGCCGCCGCTGTCGACGTAGAGGCGCTTCGGCAGGTCACTTTCTGGAGAAGGGCGCCTCGGTCCCGGCAACGAAGGTCTCCTCCAGGTAACGGTCGAATTGCTGGCCGCAGTCTCGCGGCAGTCCTTCGATCATCCCACTGGCCATTAGCAGCGGCTCTTCCTCGTCCGTGCTCAGCAAGGCTCGCAGCGCAACCCGCACGGCCTGGGACTTGGTCCAACCACGCACTCTTGCCCATCGTTCCAGACGCTCGAGTTCCGCCCCATCGACATAGACTTGCAAGGCCTTTTTCATGAACACAATGTAAAATGACTTCATGAAACCGGTCAAGTCGCAAGAATGGGGCCGCCTCTTCAAGGGCGTTCTGCCCAGGGCCGGATCGATGCTGCTTCTCTCCTTTCTATTGGCGCTGTCTCTCTGGTCTTGTGCCCGAGTCGCTTCGACCGCGTCCAATCCCTCGGTCCATCCAAGAAACGTCATCCTGATTGGAGTAGATACGCTCAGAGCGGATCGTCTCGAATGCTATGGCTATGCGGCCATTAAGACCCCAAACATCAATCGCCTGGCCAGCGATGGAGTGCTCTTCAAGAACGCCATCGCCCAAGTGCCCCTCACCCTTCCCTCTTTTTGTTCCATCATGACCGGTGCCTATCCCATGTTCCATGGAGTCCGAGACTTCTCCTACGGTTTCTTGAGAGAAGAAAGCGTCACGCTGGCTGAAGTCTTGAAGGCACAGGGTTATGCGACCGGCGCTGTTCTTGGGGCTTTCGTACTGGACGCTCGTTTCGGACTGAATCAGGGTTTTGATTTCTACGACGGAGATTTCGACTCGATGGTGAGCTCCGGTGTTCGCCGGGTTACGAAGGAGCGGAGGGGAGATCGGGTCGTCCGAGCAGCCCTTGAGTGGCTGCGGGCCAACCAGGAGAAAAAGTGCTTCCTCTGGATTCACCCCTACGATCCCCACCATCCCTACGACCCGCCGGAACCGTTTCGCTCTCAGTATGCGGCGAACCCTTACGACGGCGAAATCGCCTTCGTGGACTCCCTGGTGGGAGAGATCCTCGACTTTCTGGAGAGCAGCGGTCTCTACGACGACACACTCATCATCTTTACCTCCGACCATGGCGAGAGCCTGGGAGAGCATCAGGAACCGCAGCATGGATTCTTTGTCTACGATTCCGTCCTCAGAGTGCCCCTAATCATCAAGGCGCCCGGGTCGACACCCCGTGGAAGAACGATCGATACTCAAGTGCAGACAATCGACATCATGCCTACCATTCTGCAGTACCTCTCGGTCCGAAAGCCCCAGGAGGTGCAGGGTATCGGCTTGAGGAGCCTGATCGAGGGGAAGACCTCCAACCTCTCCAGACCGTATGCCCACGCTGAAAGCTACTATGCGCTTTCGTCATTTGGCTGGAGTCCGCTGCGAAGTTTGAGGACCAACAAATACAAATACATCCAAGCCCCTCAGCCGGAGTTGTACGATCTGGAGAAGGATCCTCTGGAACTGAAGAATCTTCATTCGCGGCATAAGGCGTTGGCAAACCGCTTCAGCACAGATCTGGGGCGGTTCGAACAGCGTTATTCGACAACCGGCCCCGCAAGACAGCAGACTGAACTGGATCGCGAGGTCACCGAAAGGCTGCGGTCTCTGGGATATGTTGCGTACGCCACTGGGATCCCAGCGGGAGCTGGAGCCAACTATGACGGGCTTGCGGACCCCAAAGGCAAGGTCGAACTCTTCAACCTATATATGAAGTACATCGAGGCCGAAGACAACCCGGAGGTTGAAGGCCAGAGGCCCGCAATCGAGCTCCTGGAAAGACTGGTCGAGTCGGATCCCAACGTGAGCATTGCCGTCAATGCCTTGACCAATCGATATCTTCTCGCCAACCGCCATCAAGAGGCCCTGGATTTGAACCAAAGGATCCTCAACGGAAATCCGAAGTCGGCGACGGCGGCTTTCAATATAGGTCGAGTCTACAGAATGCTGAAACGCACAGACGAAGCCATCGCCGCTTACCGGCAAGCCCTGGACCTCGATCCCCACAAGGCCGCAACACATCACAACCTCGGGATCGCCTATATAGAAAAGGATAAATACAGCCAGGCGATTCAGCAGTTGAAGGAGGCCATTCGGCTTCAACCCAAGCAGGCGGATTCTTACCTGAATCTGGGCCTGGCTTATCTACTGAATCGGAACCAAGGAGAGGCGATAACGAACTTTCAGCAGGCGATCCGAATCAAGCCCGCAAACGCACAGGCTCACGAGTATCTAGGGAGGATCTACCTACAGATTGGAAGAACGGCTGAGGGACAAGAAGAGCTTCGTCTGGCGGACGAACTCAAGAGGAACTACGAACTCGCCGAATAGAGATTTAGCCCGGATTTCTCACCGCCAGGCGGCGCTGAATCATCCAGATCGGAACTTCTCTCGATTTAGAGTAGGCACTACGTGCCGACGGCCCCTGGCCGTAAAAGGGGGTCATCCGGTAAATGGGGAGGTGGAACGTGGTTCGGCGCTTTCCGGATCCCAAATCTGGTTCCCCGTTCGCTTGTCAATATAGTCGGCTGCAGTAGCAGGGGCCGTGGGAACTGTGGAAAACTCCGAGCGATATCGAACTGGGCCAGCAAGCCCGTGATACGGAGTTTTCCAAGCGCTGTGCGAACGGTGGAAAAACAACTGCGAGCACTTGCCAGTTCTCCTCCAGAACTACTTGTTTTTCCACGGTTTGCATAGTGCGGCAGTTTCCGCGGCCTGCCTTTGACTGGCGGCACCTCCCCATTTACCGGATGAACCGTTTTTGTTCCCTTTGAAGCAACTCAAACTGGCGAGAATTAAGCGAGGGGAAATCGAGTATGGTCGCAATACCCAGCTTCTTCGCCTCCCGAAAGGCTTCCAGGGCCGAATACTCATAGGCATACAGTACGTCCACATCCCCTCTGTGAAGTCGTCGACCCACGGCTCGGGTAAAACCATGCATCTCCCAATCCCAGATTCGATCAACCAGTACTTCACTGACGCCGGATCTGGCGGCCAGAGTGCGAAGCATTTCCCGGAGCGGGCGTGTTTCAACAGATTCGCTGTATAGTTCACTGACTGATCGCCGATTTAACTCTGCCTCAATGCGACGGCCTAGGCCTGCCGGCAGGGTCGCAATGAATTTTGCCAGGGTTGAACCCTCGTGATACGCAAAGGTCGTGAAGAATGCTGCCAGCATCTCTCGCTCCTCAAACGCCAGCGCCACCTGGTTGCTGAAGTTAGCCGGAGTTGGAAAGGCTACCAGTGAGCGCATTTTCAGGGCCCCACCGATTGTTTCGCACACAATTGCCGATACACATCGATATAGCCATCAACGATGGCACTTTCACTATAGTGCTCTTCGACGCGATGCCTGCAGGCCTGACGATCGATCATATCAAGCCTGCCAACCGCGGTAACAAGGTCATCGAGGTTATTGCCGACATAACCCGTGACTCCGTCAACCACGACCTCCGGTACCGCGCCCCGGGAATACCCGATCACCGGTGTCCCGCAGCACATGGCTTCTGCCATCACAATACCAAAGGGCTCGTCCCAGAGTATCGGCATCAGAAATGCCGCCGCACTACCGAGCAACCCGTTCTTCTGTTCATCGTCAACGGGCCCAATGTATCGAATCATCTCATCATCAATGTGCGGCGCTACGTAAACATCGAACCAGGCCTGTTTTTCAGGCGGTATGTTGCCGGCAATCACCAGTTTTCGGGCGGTTCGCCGAGCGAGTTCAATCGCGAGATGTGGTCCTTTGATTTCCTCAATTCGACCCAGAAAAACCAGCGGCGCGTCCGGCTCGACCTGCGGATTAAAGTCGTAGGCAGCCAGGGACACCCCGTTAGGAACAATGTGCCAGGGTGCCAGGTCTGAGACGTGTTCAACCATCCATTCACTGATGGCGGAGAATTCCAGCGAACCTTTTGACAGGTATCGCCCCATACGGATGGACCGCGGACTGATTGGTCGCTGGTACGTCATCAGCTTGGGTATGGATCGAGGCAAGAGCGGCAACAGATATGCCACCCGGGAAAATGAGTGCACGATATCGAACCGCCCCTCATTCACCGCGCGCCTCAGGGTCAATGCATTTCCAACCGTTGCGGCAATGGATTGGCTGCTTTCTCCGGGCCACGGGACCAGATTTCCGGCGGTTCGCGAGTCGGGGTGCGCAAACAGAGTCACCTCATGTCCACGATCGGTCAGCCCCCGCGCCAGCAGATCGATGATTCTTTCGATGCCGCCATAGAGTTTTGGTGGCACCGGTATTTCCGAGTCTGCGGTTAGTGCGATGTGCAGGGGAGAATTCATTTACAGATCATCATAGTAGGCCAGCATCTCTTCTGTTGAACGTTCAATCGATACGTTCTCAAGCACATAATCCCGAGGCGCGAGGTGACTCGCCTGCACGGCCTCCCAGAAGGCATCGAAGTTTGCTTCAAATTCGACAGCATCTTTGAACGTACTGCCACATCTCGCATCAAAAAAAGGCACGCTCGTTGCCGGTACCTGACTCAAACCGAGTCGCTTTTGATCGGGATCAAGCCAGAAGCCGGGTTCCCAGGCAAAGACCGGCAAGCCAAAGGACATGGCCTCCAGATAGGCGAGCCCCTGACTTTCGTGCGCAGACAGGAAGACAAGTGCACGGGCTTCACTCAGCTGATCCTTATATTGCTCTGGTGTGTACTGACCGTAGACCACCTCCGTGGATGACAGCCCCCTTGAAACCAGCGCATCAAGCACGGGCTGAACGAGTCTCGTTGCCCACCCCGCTTTGTCCCAGTGAATTTTTTGATAAACGATGACATCAACAGATTTCGCTCTTTTTATCGGTGACCATTCATCGGTATCGACGCCGGCCGGCCAGGTAGCAAACACTGAAGGATCATACACACCGGGCGACTTCAGCAGGTCCAGCACCCATTTGGAATGCTGGAGAAAATATCGAACGTCGTATCGCTCACACAAATCCGGAAAATCAGCGGGATAGGGAAAGCCGACTGCCGCGATCAGCGGTGTTTTCGGCGAAACGCCTTTGAGTCCCATCTGGCCCAGGCCAAAAGATATCACCGGTTGCTGGCCGCGCAGTAGCGGTAGCGGGTTATAGCGGTACGGCACACCTTTTCTTTCCAGGCCGGTGAGAAAATTACTTACCACACGGCGGACACCGCTGAGGTGTGAGCTACCTCGCCCCATGGCAGTTCGAAGCCACTTCCTGATTAGCCGTTCGCCCGGGAAGTATTTGTTTGGCTGGTCACAGTATTGAATCAGAACAGGTCGCTGGCTCATTTTTTATAGCCGGTCACGATCAACTGCCACGCGAAAATGTCGCGTACTTGACCAAACGTGATCAGATCGAGGAATCTGAGTTTTCCCGACGGCCTGGTCGGATGTTGCTGTACACAGACGCCGTGAAGACCTGCACCCTCAAGGAGCACTCGCGCGGAATACACGGTAAAGAATCGCAAATGGGTTCGATCCAGAATACCGAATTCCTCATATTCAAAGCGGCCACGCAGCACGAGGTCACGCAGCACCGTCCAATAGCGCAGATTAGGCAGACTCACGATCACCCTGCCTCCTGGTTTCAGGGCCATATTCAGTTTCTTCAACATTCCCCAGGGATCGCTGAGATGCTCCAGCACGTCCAGGCAGAGAATCAGATCAAAGTATCCATCCGGTAGTTCGAACCCGTCCTGATCCAGATCAATACGCAGGACCTTGTCGAGCACCTGATCCGCCCGGGCCGCTGCGTCCTCCACAAATTCGATACCCCAGGCTTCATCACATCGTTTTTCCTTGCGCATCGCACCCAGCAGAACACCATCACCGCAACCGACGTCCAGTGCAGCTTTTACATGATCGGGGAGATGGCTGTAAATTTCTGGGCGCCCTGACCCGAAATAATCATCCTGCTTCTCCTGATACAACCCTCGCAGAGCGCCTAATCCTCCTCTCGAAACCGGTACGGACTCGACGGGGCAACCGGCTTTTTGAACCACAACAATGGACGCACGAAATCCTTCACAGCGTTCTTCGCCCCGTCGTATCTGATTCGAGCAATCTCCAACGGAAACTCACTGACATAGGGATCACAATCCAGATAGCAGTAACGCCTGTCATCCACCTCCAGCTCGATATTTCGACTCAAGGGATCATTCCGGGACCAGAATCCGTTCGCAGGGCGGGGGTAAATCACCGGGTCCGCATCGCTCAGGAACGCTGCCCACCAGAGAAACGAACTGTTGGAAATCACCATTTGTCGGAATTGAGTGATAAACCGAAGATTGTCCAGCGCACCCGGTGCGCGAACGATGCCGCCATATTTTGATGCAAGGGTCTTAATGAACGGATCGTCAGATGAGTCTGAACAGATATGCAACTGATCATGGTCAACATGTTCAATGGCGCGGTCGTAGTAGGACAGGGGAATGCCATGTCGCGGGATATAGTCCTGACCTCTGCGCACGCCAACCACCAGGTCATTCGCCCCGGGTGCCGGTCCGCAGTCAATATCCATGGTAAGCCACTTACGAATGCGGTCTCGATAAGGGGTGTAGTATTCAGCTCGCTGGAAATAGCCCGTCAGCAGTATGGGCTGGCGCGGATGTGCCTGAAGTACAGCAAGGTCAGGCTTCTGGCCCCGAAGCACGAGTGGCTCACCCTTATAAACTTCACCCTCGACAGCGTCTCCGGTTGCGGGAATACCACTGATGGGGTCAGCTTCGAGAGCTAGACCCAGCCGTTCTGCAAGCAACCGGCCAAACACATACTGAAACAGGTTGTTGCCCAGGTTGCCGTCGTAAACCACCGTGATCATGGGTCGCAAACACTCGCACACAGATTGCTCATCATGACTTAGTCATCTTTTTGGAACACGGCAATCAGGTTACCGGCAAAACTGGGCAAAGAATCGGCCAGCATCCTGTCCAATGTCCGCATAAACGGTGTTTTCAACCACCTGACCGGAAGCCAGGTTACACCACCGATCGCAAGACGACGAAAGCCAAAACTCTCCACGTGTTGCGTCAGCGCATCGGCTTTGTATACACGCACATGATGTATCACGGTGCGGTATTCCGGGCCCGTAGGATAAAATCCAAGCGGTACCGTCAGCCTGTTTCTGAGGGAGTTGAAATTAGGTGTCGAAAAAACCAGCAGGCCGTTATCTTTCAGATGCAACCGACACTCTGCCAGGAAGGCATCGGTGTCGATAATGTGTTCAATCACCTCAAGGCCAGAAATAACATGAAAGGTCCTGTCCAGAGAAATACCGTCCTTGTCTATCTGGCGTTGCGTATAGTTCCACCCCTCCATGATCTCGTCGGCATGATTAATTTCCAGGGAGAGGTATTTCTTACACACCTCCACGACCTTGTCTTGCGCGAAGTCATCTATGCCGTACGCATCACAGTCGTATCGCTGGCGAACCAGGGTCAGAAACTGTCCCATCTGGCAGCCGGTATCGAGCCAGCTGATCTTCTCGTTTTTTGGCACATGGGGATCGATATACTCCAGCACTCGACTGAATCGATACCAGGGCTCGACCAACGGATCAACCGGCAGGTTCGCCCAGGTTTTTATCGGTACGAACTGTTCATGAATTTCTGCTGCCTTGCTGTCAGTCACCTGCACTGTCCTTCGTACGTTAGTTATCGAACCATTGGCCTGACCCTGCGGGGTCCGAACAACGCATGATGCAAAGGCCTGAGAAGCTGACGTGCCGTTCGCAGCGTCACCGCTGGCAAGGTGCACCTGACGAACGACACCAATCGAGCCACCACTATCGGCCATCTTCTACCCATGGCCAGCTCAAGTATGAGTATCTGAGTACTATAAAAATAGTAAATAATATCCATATCATTAAGGTGCATGATCGCCGGCCGCAATACCCTGACCTCATGCCCTCTGGCCTTTTGCGGGTGGTCGGCGGGATTGTATAGCGTCGCGCGGCCATTGAGCACATCAAGTTCCATACCGCCGGGGGCATCCATCACCGTATTCATGATGGTTCCATCCTCAGGCAGTGGATCCTGTCCAAATATCGCCATCGAAACCGATATCAGCACTTCATCATTTTCACGATCACGTAAGCGCACAAAGCCGATCTCATCGTAGTCTTCGCGCAGCGCCCGGGCCTTCTCGAATATTTTCGTCGCCACGGGACCTGGCTCAAGGTAATAGATGCCACCATTCAAGTAGGGATAGTGCAGTATATCGAGCGTCTTGCAGATCGCCGCTACATCACCAAACCATTCACCCTCACTCCAGTTGGTACCGACGACAGAAACCTGCCTGCCTTCGAATCGATCAAATACGGATTCGAGGGATCTCACGCACAAACAGTCGGCATCGATAAACAGAGAATGCTCGGCGGGTGCCATCTCATCTAAAAACAACTTTGGTGTAAAACCTGTCCCATAAGTACCGGGCGGTACCTCCACCCATGTGATGACATCTGCAAGGTCATCGGGGCAGGCGGTTCTGGGTTTGTCTGTGGTTCTGGGTTTGTCTGTTATAACAGCAAACTCAATACCGTTGCCCCTGTTCCAGAGGAAAAACGACCGCGCCAGTGCCACCGCCATGCGCAGGAATATCGGTTTGCCCACCGCAATGGTGAAGGCTGCGCGCGATACCATTCCCTCATCTGTCAATTTGACCTCCTGTTCGTCCCTGCCTATCTGTTCGACCATAGCTCCGTTATCTTCTTTAGTCCGATATCCAGCAGGTCAATCATTACCGCACGGAACGATGACAACACGACCGATAGAACACAAATTGATATCAGGTAGAACACACCAAAGAACAGGCAACTCCACAGGTACCTGAGTAAACCGCCATTATCCAGATCTACCACCAGGTAGGTCCCCATCGCAGCCCCCGCAGATGCTATCGGCAGGGGCAAGTGAACCTTGAGGTAACCCGCGAAATCAAATGGCGAGTTTCTTACTGCAAGCCAGACTAATGGTAGTAACAACCCAATCGATACACCGGAATAGGCTACGGCTACGGTTTCAAGACTTATAAATACGGCAACGAGAAAAGCTATAGAGAAAGACACCGCTGACAGTATTTGACTATAAAACATCTGCTTGCTGCGACCCGTGGATATGTAGATCCACCCCAGCGAAATCGTCATAGCCTGAACACTCATACAGACGCTGAGTGCACGGAACAATGGGATGGTCTGATGCCACTGGTCGCCATAGAGCAGCGTCACCGCAGCAGGTGCAATCAGAAAGAGTACGCCGGCCATCGCGCAGGTGAGAAAGTTGAGCGGGAATAGCATTCGATGGAATAACCTTCGGTATTCCGAGGGGTCGTCGAGCGCTCGACTGAGCACAGGTTTGGCAACCTCAAAGAAGGGGTAGATAAGTGCGCTGGTCGGCAACATGAAAAGACCATAGGCTCGACTATAAAAGCCCAGGGATTCGGCACCAAATTTCCAGCCAATCAACACGTTGTCGCTCTGTCGATGCAGGTATTCGACAATGGAAAACCCCGTCAGATAGGCGCCGAAGTTCAGTGACTCCTTGACGCCTGTCCAGGAACGAACCCGACTTGGCCGCCAGGGCGACCACAACCAGACCAGAACGCCAAGGATAACCGTATTGAACCAGTTGTTTACCACTAACACCCAATAACCAATGTCTGTCTTCCACGCCAGCGTCAACGCGATAAGCATGGCGGCGGACAATGACGTCATGGTGATCATCTGAATTTTCATAAATTCCATGCGTCGCGACATCAGAGCCAGATGCTGGGCTGACAGAGCGCCCACCGGGATTGCTGCGGCGCTCGCGATGACGAGTGTCATCACACGCGCATCATCAAACAAAGCTGCTGCCAGTGGAGCAATCGCAAAGGCTGCCAGCATGACCACAAACGCTACGAGAATACCGACAAGCATCAGACCACTGACAGTATCCTGATCAATTTTCTGTCGCTGCACCGTCGCGGAACTGAGCCCCATATCGGTAAACATGCTGACAAACGCCGTCACCGTCATGGACATCGCCATCAGGCCAAAGTCCTCCGGCACGAGCAGCCTCGCCATGAACGCGGAAGAGAGCAGCTGAAAAACAAACCGATAACCCTGGGCGCCGAGAACAACCATTCCACCCACCGCAGCCTGGCTACCCAGACTACCTCTCAGGTGGCCAGTGGATAATGCGTTCGCGTTCTGAGCAGTTCGCTTCCGCTGCCTATCATCTGCTACATCGCTCACGGTTGTCTCACCAGGGGCTTTATAATTATTCGAATCTTAGCGCTTCAGCGACCCGCTGCTGGAAGACAGCCGCACCGAATCGATCATGCGTAAGCTTCGACAATCGAGCACGCGCTTGATCGTTCTGCTCCAACGAACGGCGCAGTGCCGATTCAAAACGCATTGCAAAATCCTCGGGTGAAACGGCCTCACCGAGCTCTCCATAGTTCATTGCTTCTTTCGTTCCGCCGACATCCATGCCGATTACCGGTGTACCGCAGGCGGTCGACTCAATGAAGACAATTCCGAAACCCTCGCCCGCTGATGGCAAGGCAAATAAGTCAGCTGCTGAATACAGGTAGGGAAGGTCCTCATTGGGGACACGGCCAAGAAAACGCACAGAATCTGCGACGCCCAACGACCGGGCTATGGCTTCAAGACGAGCACGGTCGTCACCTTCGCCCGAGATCAGGTAGTCAAAACTGATACCCTTTTCCCGAAGTGGACCGATCAGCGCAAGAATCCTGTCATGACCTTTATAGCCACCGCGATCGTCAAGGCGTCCAACCGTTAGGACAACGGGATTTGCACCTACGCCGACGCGTTGTCTGGCAACTTGCCGATCTTGTGGCGCGAATGCGTCTCGCACACGATTTGGCACCACTAATATCTTCTCAGGCGGATACGAAATTTTGTCCAGCAGTGCTGATTTTGTGTGCTCACTGACACAGAGAATTCTGTCGGATCGCTCTAACGCATCAACCAGTCTCTCCGGCATAGCCCCCCAAACTTCAGTACCATGCAGCTGATTGACAAGCCGCGCACCGGAGAATCGCGACAATAGTGCAGCCAACGGCGCATGGAACAGGTGACCGCAGAAAATCAGATCCGGACGAATCGCCACGGTCCTGACTGCGGCGCGCACGGCATACAATCGCTTATCATGAATCGCCCGACGCTGAATCAACTTGCCACGCCGCAAGCCACCGTTCGGCTGCGCCAGCCGAGGAAGCAGTTCGAGCCGTCTTATCCAGTGCTGGTCTGCCAGCGCGCTGGCCAGGTCAGAGTTGTACTGGGCTATCCCACCATAACCATTCAGCGCTTCGGTGACGAGGGCAAGAATGTCTTCGTTATTTTTCACGAACCGCATCAACATAGAGTGAATAGTTTGCGTGGTTCGGCTGATCTATTGCCAACGCCTCGTCCAATGACTGCCGATAACCCATCTTTTGGATTCGAGAAAACCCCGCCCGCTGCAACAGCCAGGTTAAGGTCTCAAAGTCATAGCCAAACAGGTGCTCGCCCTCCTGCTGAATGACATGATTGATAATGTGCATCGGTGTATAGATATCATCCGATAACGCATCCATGTCCCAGCCCAACACTTGCCATGCCTCTTTGTCACCGTCCGAGTAGGCTTTGAGGAATCGCTCACAGTCTGGAACGATCACACGAAACGTGCCCTCGGGTTCCAGGACCCGGTAGACCTCTTTGACGAGGTTCAGTGCTTCCGCGCGAAATTCGACATGTTCCAGCACATGCTCCGCCAGCACACGACTGGCGCTGCCATTCGCAAACGGAAGCGGTCGGCGTATATCAAGGACCAGTGCCGTATCAACTGATCGTCTCATCTCCACGTTCACCCAACCATCAAGCCCTTTGCCACCACTACCGAGATTTATCGACAAACCCTTCGCCACCTGAAGCTCTCTGACCTTCCGGCGATGCCGGGGACTAAGGAAGTTGATGAGCCGAACAACAATAGAACTGAACTCATAGCGAAGAATGTCAAAAGTTCGTCGGTTGACGGGCAGCATCGGTATCAATACACGACCGAGTTGACTCTTTAGCGTTTGCTTCCGGGTCTTGCTCATGTTCGGACAACCGATTCATAGATGACCTGCCACCTCTCCCCGACGACGGGCCAGTCAAAGGACTCAGTCACATAATCACGACCGTTCGCACCCATCCTGCGTAGCGCATCCCGAGGCAGGTCCAGCGCCTCCTTCAGACCGTTTGCAACGCCTTCAACCGTTGGATCAACCCACCAGCCACAGTTTCTTTGCTTCAGCTCGGACCAAGGTGCCCCGGTCGTGGTCAGCACGGGCAATGATCGTGCCAGCGCTTCCGCAACTACCATCCCGAAGTTTTCCGAATGGGTCGGCAAGACAAACAATTCCGCATCGGCAAACATGTCCTCTTTTTCCTGACCGTATAGCGGCCTCATCACCTCGACCTTGTCCTCAAATCCATACTGCTGTATCAACCGTTGCACCTCTGCCAGATGTCCATGCTGATCGGGACCTACAATGTTCAGCTTCCACTCCGTCAGATCAACGCATCTCATCGCGTCAAGCAGTATAGGGATTCCCTTTTTCGGATGCAGTCGGCTCATAAAGAGCATTCTTCGATACCCGTCCATATTCCTGTCCCGTCGATCTGTATCAACCGGGATATCTACACCATTCGGCACAATACAGACCCTGGAATCGATACCGAAGCGTTTGAAATTTTCGGCTTCCTCCTGTGAGGTGGCGTGAACAATCTGCGCGCAGGCAAGATCATTTCGCTGATAAAGTCCCATCGCCATTTTCTTGCGCCAGCTTTTCTGAGATAGCGCCCACGGTTCCAGCATGCCGCGCAAGCTGACAACACGCGGGATCCCGTGCTTCAGACTCAACGTTGAAAGTGCATGGTGAAACATCTGCCAGAGGCCGTTGTCGTGTATAATGTTGGGTTTGTAGGTAGAGACAACCTCTGCGAGCGCACCCCTGACGGGGACCAGCAACTCCCTTGATCCTGATCTATCGATAATCTCACTGATTACCGGGGAATGTACTGCACTTCCATCCGCCGCCCAAAGGATCACGGTTGTGCCCAACTCAACAAGCTCTCTTGCGAGCTCACTTACCGAGATTGCGGGGCCGCCATATTCCCGTTCAAAGCTCTCTGCTGTCAGCAACAATCGCATCTCAGATTACTTTTCTGGCGCCTGGACAGATCGGTAGTTTGCTTCCCAACCAATCATTTCCTGCATTCGATACCCAGACAGTCAAGCCAGCGGGACTCTCTTTCCACTTCAAGAAACAGCGGATCGTCCCCGTCGCCGAATTGCGCCCTTCGAATTTCGGTAAATCCGATTTCAGACAGTTCAGCCCGCAGCGATTCAAAATCCCACATCCACAGGTGTTCGCTTCTTCCCAGCGTCGAGATAATTCTTTCAATGACACTCCCGCGGCCATGGACCCGCCCGAGTCCTGTGGCCCTCAGGAATTCGGACGCAGATGAAGAACCTGACGCATATGATTTCACATAGTATTCAAGATCCGGCACTACGAGCCTGAAGACACCGCCCCTTTGAAGTATTCGATAGGTGTTCTTCAGCGCGACCCGCGCGTCTTCGTAACTGAGATGTTCAAGCACGTGTGAACAGTAAATACAGGCGACGCTCTCCTGAACCAGCGGAAGTCCTTTTAGAATATCACCATGCTCTATTCCGTCGGGAAACGCTGTGCGTCCGGAAAGCGCCAGCAATCGATCACCGAGCACTGGAATGGCCTGAATTCGAAGGGTCAGTGACGCGTCGAAATTTCGCCAGTGCTCTCCCACACAATCGCCAGCACCAAACTGTACATTACTGTCTCTATCCATTGTTCAATCATAACGATCTGCGGGCGATTTTCATCGCATTGGTGTAGAATCGCCTCTCGCCGTGGATCACGGTCTGGTGTCTTTCCAACCTGGGCTTCGGGGCATGAATGCCAATAGAATTACCGCGACATTTGAGTAGAATGTCGCTTCTCTTCGGGACGTAGCGCAGTCTGGTAGCGCACCACACTGGGGGTGTGGTGGTCGTAGGTTCAAATCCTGCGTCCCGACCATTTCTATATTCGATTAGCGGTGCGTGGTCGTATCCGTTGCACGGCGCGTTCAAATCCTGCCGTCCCATCTGATCTTGCCTTTTTTCAGGCGCTCCCGCACCGAATCAATACTTGCTATCGCCATCAGATTTACATGACCCAAAGCTGACAGGTCGGTGGCAGGTTCCAGTTCCTGTCGGTCTTCGTCATAACGGTAAAGCTGGTAACCCGCAACGGGGTTGTTGCAATATTGCTCCAAGGTCCGGACCTGGGGCAATGGGCTTGCAGCTCTAAAGAACTCTCTCGGACGTAGGCAGCCCGAGTGCTGCCATACGATTGAGTACGGAACACTTGATCGCGGCCTCGACCTGTTGATTCGGAAAGCCCCGGGCTGAGAGTTGCCCTCCGAAGACTGTCTTGAATCTCGACATCGCATTCTCTGCCAGACTTTGTCGAGTGCAGCCACTGGTCTTTCGCCAGTCATACCGGCCCTGGAGCTGGATCGCTCGTAAGGTGGAGTCGCGAGCCGCTCGCCAGGGTGGTGGGTCTGCCTCCGGGCTTACTCGGGCATTGCGTCGAGGTACGATCGTGGCCACGGCACCGCGTCCCAGAACCGACTCGTAACAGAGACGGGTATCATAGCCTCGGTCGCCCGATATCTGAGCAATCTGGTCCCCAACTTGGGAGAGCAAGGTCGGCAACTGCTGGCTGTCGTGGACCCGACTCGTGGTTACGTCCATGGCCACGATTTCCTGCTGGTCTCATCCACGCCCAGATGCAGCTTCCGCCAGGTTCTCCGCCGATGACGGCCGTATTTGCCGGCGTGCCACTCGCCAGCGCCGTAGACCTTCAAGCCCGTGGCATCGACCACCACATGTCGAGCCCTCTGACACCTCTGCAGACGTAGCCTCACACTGAGCCCGGCTTGTCGCCGACTCACCGTGCTGTAGTCTGGAATCGGAAGCTCCAGCTTGAGCATTGCTGTGATCGACTCGAGAAATCCTTGGGTCGCTCTCAAGCTCAGATGAAAGACCGATTTCAAACCAGAGCACACTCGATCGCAGCGTCGGCGTAGACGCAAGGTCGGCCGCGTCTACCCGTGTGCCCAGCTTGCTGCCACGCAGCGATGGCCGCTTCGTCGAACCATAGAGTCAGCTGCCCCTGACGGATCAGGGCTCGGTTGTATTCCGGCCAGTTGCGAACCCGGTAGCGGAAGACGAACTCAGATTTGGGCATCCCTACATGGTAGCAGCCTGCCGGTGGGCCATTTATGCAACACCCCCAGTGACCAGAAAATAGGAACCGAGGACCGGGCCGTTGTGCTTCCTAGAAGTGAAATTCCTCGATCAAGTCATCCTCAGCTTGGTCGAGAATCTCGATCCTCATGAGGTTCGCTCAGAGATACACTTTTTGGCGGTTTCCCAATCAGCGAACTGAGCTGAGCCTTGCTCGATCAAACGTTCGCGCTCGTCAAGAAGCTCCTTGTGCCATTGTAGAACCGGTACGTCCTCCTCGCGCTGACAAAGATCATCCCACAGCGCTTCCATGGCGCGAAGCTTCTCTTCCAATGTCATTTGATCGATTTGAATCGTCGTAGACATAGGATTATCTTATCAGGCCAAGAGCAATCGCGAATCGCGATCCCAGAATTTCGAATTCCGATCTTTGAATATAAGGTAAAAGCGGTTCATCCGGTAAATGGGGAGGTGCCGCCAGTCAAAGGCAGGCCGTGGAAACTGCCGCACTATGCAAACCGTGGAAAAACAACTAGTTCTGGAGGAGAACTGGCAAGTGCTCGCAGTTGTTTTTCCACCGTTCGCACAGCGCTTGGAAAACTCCGTATCACGGGCTTGCTGGCCCAGTTCGATGTCGCTCGGAGTTTTCCACAGTTCCCACGGCCTCTGCTACTGCAGCCGACTATATTGACAAGCGAACGGGGAACCAGATTTGGGATCCGGAAAGCGCCGAACCACGTTCCCACCTCCCCATTTACCGGATGACCCGTAAAAGCGGAGATGGAGCGGCCAATTTACTCGGCATGACTCGGCATAGTCTTGTCGCCGTTACAGGTTGTCGAGGAAGCCGAGAAGCTGACCACCAGGTCGGTAACGACCGACCCTGCCATTCGGCGGTGTGGTCTTGTCCAGCGCCTGCTCCTTCATGGCGAGGGTGGCCTCGAGATAGATCTGTGTTGTTTCTATCATGCGCCGTGCGCGCCAGGCGTAGCTGACAACAAGAACTCCACCCAGGGAATCGAACCCAGTCGTGGCATAACGGTTTCCTCCGGGTGAGAATCGTTTGTCGTCATAGCCAGTTCACCCTGATACCAAATTCATTTAGATTCATCTATATTCGTACCTCTTGAAAAGCTCACGCAGAAAGAAGGTCGCAGGGTGGAAACGAGACCAATGGCGCTGAGCGTGCGCCTTCGCGATAGCTCTGGCGCCGGCCGAATGCTGCCATACCAAGATGTCCCAACGGTTCGCCGACGAGACAACGCTTTCTTTTGTAAATTGCGACTTACGACTTCATTGTGCCCCTGAAACTACCCGCGACCATGTCTTGAGCCGCTGAACCGATTGTCGACGCTAACCATGTCTTGGGCTCCTACACGTCTGATCTACGGTCTTGCTCCTGCGGTTTTGTTGGCGTGGACGGTAATAGAACTCGGTGGCGTGAGACCCATCCAGTTCTATCCAGCGTTTGTCGGCCTGGCACTGCTGTTCGTCATTGGGGCCTTCACCGGACTGCGGGTGGGGGTGCTCCACTGTCTTATGCTGGCACCGCTGGTTCCCCTGGCGCTCAATGGCTCTTATCCTCTTGAGGTTCTGCAGTTCGTAGCGCTTTGGATGGCCATCATGGTGGGCGCACACGCTCGCCAGATGGGCGGATCGGGCGTCGGATGGATGATCTATGGACTGCTGCTAGTCGGGATTGGGGAAACACTTCTCGGTTTATATCAGTCGCTGGGCCGCTTTGCGGGTCAGGCAATTCCAACCGTTCCCATGGGGACCATCTACAACCGCAACCACTTCGCGGGCTTCCTGGAAATTCTGGTTCCGGTGTTTTTCATGATCGGGTTTGCCCGACTCTATCAGGAGCACAGAGTGAAAGGCTTCCGGCCACACGGGCGTCGCCGAGACGAGCGTTCCAATCGCATCGCCCAAGCTTGGCTCTTCCTGCTGGCGGGAGGCCTGCTTTTCTTGGCTATCCTCTTTTCCCTATCTCGCGGGGGAACACTGGCAGCTCTTGCAGGTGTGTCCATGGGTGGCTCGCTGCTGATTCTGAACCTTCAGCGCCGCAAAACACGGGAAAAATCCTTCGCCAAGGTCCTGGCTCTCAATCTGGCTGTACTCCTCACCCTGGGTGCCCTCTGGATCGGGATGGAGCCGGTGATCGAGCGCTTTGAACTGGTCGCTCCCTCAGCCGTCGATCGAGCCGGGATCTGGAAAGTGACTTCACAAATCATCGCAGAGCATCCCTGGGTCGGGGTCGGTGCCGGGATGCACGGGTGGGTCTTCAAACATCACCAGGATCGTAATCCGGGAACCTTCTACGACTACGCTCACAACGATTATCTTCAGGCAGCGGCGGAATGGGGAATTCCAGCAGCTGTGGTCTTCTTCGGTGTGATCTTCTTCCTCGTCTTCAGGGCCGGAAAAGCGTGTGTCGCTGCGACCGATCCGACGAGGATGGGACTCCTCGCCGGTGGTGTCGGCGGAGTCGTCGCCCTGCTCGTGCATTCATTTTCTGACTTCAATCTGTATATTCCGTCGAATGCGATGCTGTTCGGGCTTCTGCTCGGTGCGACCGATCAATTGAGCCGGGCTACTGAAGTTGAGGTGTTTGTGCCGAGGGCAGGAAGAGTCGCAGGTCGGACTGAAGAGGTCGCAGGTCAGGCCGAAGAGGTCGCAGGTCCCTAGCTGGGCAGCTTTGGTAGGCGGCCGCTTGTCAATGCCAATTGGGTGTTTGGAGTGTCTTTTCCAGTTGGTTCAGGCCACCGTGGTTGTTACGCAAGATCTCTGCGACTGCGCCTCACACAAGATTTAGCAACATGACTTCCGGGGCTATGGTATTGATCGCACTTCTGCTTGGTGTCCTTCTCTGTCCGTATGCCTTGTTTGCGTTCGCACCTGCGATCCTTCACGTCGAGCACAAAGGCGAACTCGCGGAGGTCATTATTATTCTGGGAGGGGAATCAGGTAGCAGGGTACTTCGAGGGGCGGAATTGTTCCATAGCGGTATGGCACCTATTGTGATACTGAGTGGCTATGGGGACTTCCAGGCGGCCCGCACAGACTTGATCCTCAGGGGTATACCAGAGAAAAGAGTCTTGGTAGAATGCAGGTCTCGAAACACCAAAGAGAACGCAGAGTTTACGATACCAATCCTTCATGACCAAGGAGTGAAGCAGGCGCTCGTTGTGACCTCCTGGTGGCACTCTCGCCGAGCACTGAGCTGCTTCAAACACTTCGGACGTGATATCAAGTTCTATTCGGCTCCGGCCTACAAGGGTCTCCGCCCGGCGGTAGAGCCTCGGCTGGAGGAGTTTGTCCTGGTCCTGATTGAGTACGTCAAAATCGCGTGGTACGGGTTGAGATATGGGATTTGGTCGTTCTCGGTGTGACCGGTCAGAAGCGGAAGAGGTCGCAAGTCGCAAGTCGCAGGTCCTTAGCTGGGCGGCTTTGGTGGATGGCCAGCTGTTGATGCTGGTGGGGTTGGAGGAGTCCCTCTTTGGTAGGGAGATTAGCTGCAGTGGATGCCGATTTGCTGAGAGCCGTATGCGGTCAGTTCCTCGCGCACCACTTTCCTGATCCTGTCTTCCAGCGCCTCGTCTCGGAATCCTTCACCAACTGCTGTGTCAGCTTTTGACGGAAACCAAGGCTAGGATGTCGTGATCCAGGCGAATTGTGATCCTGGCCTTGTCCGGAGGGGGCTAGACCACCGGGCCTCGGCGCGCCCTACTCCGCGGGTTAGCGACGATCCTTTCCTGCCTGAAACCCAATCTGCTGGCGCTGGGGTGGTTCGCCCGGCGCCAGGAGTTCCCTGATCGCTTCGAAGACGGCCTTGATCTCTTCATCGTGCCGGGAGACCGTCTTCTCGAGCTGTTCCAACTTCTTGGCGAGGTCCTTGTGTGTCACCAGAACCTCCCGGAGTCTGACGAACGCCCGCATGATGACGATATTTACCTGAACTGCTCGCTCACTGTTGAGAACGCTCGAAAGCATGGCTACGCCCTGCTCAGTGAAGACGAGCGGAGCATAACGGCGGCCACCCCGTCCCTTTGAGATCGCAAATTGCGATCTCAAAGCTTGGTGCTCCTCTCCAGTCAATTGAAACATGAAGTCTTCGGGGAAACGCCCCTTATTCCGTCGTACCTGCTCGTTCAGACGTCCCGTGGTGACCCCGTAGAGATCAGCCAAATCAGCGTCGATCATGACCTTATGGCCACGGATCAAGTAGATCCGCTGCCGGATGGACTCGAGAGGAATGATTCTCTCATTAGATTCAGTAGGTTCCACGCAAGCTCCTCATGTTCGTGGTCAGTGCTGCGCCGGGTGCCCGGGTCCTTTGCTGCGTATAGCCGGGATCTCATGTCGTCATGTTTAAGTAGGCACTTCGTGCCGACGGCCAAGGCCGTAAAAGGCTGTTTCGGGACACCCCGGCTGTGACGAAAGGGCGGTCTCAGAGAACAGCTCACTTGATTGAAATTCCGAGACTGTTAAGAAAACGGAAATCAACTGGGAAATGCGAACTTTTTTTCTTGCGGGGGAAAGCGAGGTGACCCTAAGCGGTTCGGCGTTGAGGGTCGCAAGTCAAGAATAAGAGGTCGCAAGTCGCACGTCGCAGGTCGCAGGTCCTTAGCTGGGGGGCTTTGGGGGATGGGCCGGTTGTTTTCGCCATTGGAGAACTGGGCTGTACATGAGATTTGAGAATGTTTGTTGGGGCTAAGGTATGGACAGGACTTCTGATTGGTGTCCTTCTCTGTTTGTATGGCATGTTTGCGTTCGCACCTACGATGCTCCGGGTCGAGCACAGACGCGAAGTTGCGGAGGCCATTGTTGTTCTGGGAGGGGAATCAGCTAACAGGGTATTCCGAACGGCGGAATTGTTCCATGGCGGTATGGCTCCGATCGTCGTCGTGAGTGGCAGTGGAGACTGCCAGACGACCCGCACGCGCTTGATCCTGACCGGCGTACCAGATAAGAGAATCTTCTTAGAATGCAGATCTCGAACTACCAAAGAGAATGCTGAGTTTACGATACCAATCCTTCATGAGCAGGGTGTGAAACGTGTGCTCGTTGTCACCTCGTGGTGGCACTCCCGCCGTGCATTGAGCTGCTTCAAACACTTCGGACCTGATATCAGGTTCTTTTCCGCACCGGCCTACAATGGTGGTGGGCTGGCAGGGAAGCCCCAACTGGAGGAGCTTGTCCTGATCCTGATGGAGTACATCAAAACTCCTTGGTACGGGTTGAGATATGGGATCTGGTCGTTCTGAAGAGGTCGCAGGTCAAGAATAAGAGGTCGCAGGTCGCAAGTCGCAGGTCACAGGTCCTTAGCTGGGCAGCTTTGGTTGTCGGCCGGTTGTTAGGGTGACTCGGGAGAGGGACGTGTTAAGCTACCAAGATGAGCCCCACGGTCTTCCGAGCGGCGGGTCTGCGGTTCTTTTTCTTCTCGCGAGAAGAGCTGCGGATTCACATCCATGTGATCGGACAGACGGGGAGGCAAAGTTCTGGATTGAGCCGCAGATCCAGCTGGCAAGGAACCACGGTCTAAACGATGCAACGATCAACAGGGCTGTGAGGCTGATCGAGGAGCGTGAAGATGAGATCAGGGCAACATGGCAGCGTCACTTCGGAGGTTGAGGTCACCAACGTATCCAAACACGGGTTTTGGCTACTACTGCACGAGCGGGAACTCTTCCTGCCTTTTGAGGAGTTTCCTTGGTTTCAAGAGGCAGCCATTAGCGAACTTACCAACGTGCAGCTCCCCCAACCCCATCACCTTTATTGGCCTGATCTCGATGTTGACTTGACGGTCGAGTCGATCGAAGATCCGGGACGCTATCCTTTAGTCAGCAAGGTCCACCCCAACAAGCGGCTTCAGCGGACCGCCAAGCGCGGCCGCTGAGCCACACACTTTGGGCCGGCAGGGATACGTTTTGCCGTACCCAACTGCTGTAGACTGAACTCATGAACTTCCTCGATCGTATCAGCGCCGATCCCGGGGTCAGGTTTGGCAAACCGTATGTTCGTGGGACTCGGATCACGGTAGGCGACATCCTTGGCTACCTGGCGGGCGGAATGTCTGAGGACGAGCTACTGTCCGACTTCCCGCAGCTCACACGCGATGACATCAGGGCATGCGTAGCCTAGAACAAGAGGTCGCAAGTCGCAGGTCAGGGAATAAGAGGTCGCAGGTCGCACGTCGCAGGTCACAGGTCCCTAGCTGGGGGGCTTTGGTGGGGGGCCGGTTGTTGATGCTGGCGAGGTTCGGGGAGTTTCCTTTTCCGGGTCGGTCGTTGAGCTGGCGCGGATGTAAATCCCGACGCTCCCTTCCTTCAGAATGTCTTCTGCATCGTCGAGTCGCCCGCAGTGACGTCACCGTCCGACTGGCGCAAAGCCTGATGGAGGGCTGCGCGGTCGGTTTCATCGAGCCAATCCCCCGGGTCCAGTGGTAGGAGGTCTTTTTCCGTTCCATCTGGAAGATCTGTCGGCTCGTCGGCGAAAAGTCAACCTTCTCGGACCCGCGGCGCCTTGATCATCATGTAAAAGAGGGTCACAGGTCCCTCGGTGGGAAGCTTTGGTAGCGAGGCGGTTGTTGATGCTAAATGGGGTTCGGGGAGTCCCCCTTTTCGGGCAAGTCAATGAGCTAGATCGGATGAGAATCCCCGGACGCGATACCGTCACGCGTGGAATAGATGTTAGCTGGGTTTGCTCTTCTACTCGGCTGGGGATCAGAATCGCTAAGTGAAGTTCGATATCGTCGGCCCTATCTCGAAGGTCGAGATCATCGCAGCCGGCACAAGCATTCGAGTTCTTCAGTCGCTACGCAAGCTGTATGGACGGGGAAGATGGCGTAAAATGAAGGGAGTTGCTACCTTGCGGCTAAGAAATGGGGCTTTGCGGACGGTGGAACTCCATTGGTACGAGGCGCACGGCGTCGGACGCCGAAACATCAAGATTAAGCGCTATCTAGGCGAGCTATGAAGAAACCCAAAACGATCTTTGTTCTATGCGTTGAAAACACCGATTATGAAGCATCGCTCGTGCTCGGCAAGGTGTACTCACTTGTCCAGGACCCTGTAGCGGCCAAGGATGACCTGGTGAGAATAGTCGATGAAAGTGGAGAGGACTATCTTTACGACAAGACCCATTTCGAGTTTGTCGAATTTCCACCGGCTGTCAAGAAAAAGCTTCTCGCACTGCAGCAGTGAGAAGAGGTCGCAGGTCGGGCTGAAGAGGTCGCAAGTCGCAGGTCGCAAGTCGTAGGTCCCTAACTGGGCAGGCCGGGCGGATGGCCGGTTGTTGTCGCCAGTAGGGTTGAGGGAATCCAAACCCTATGTCCCTGAAGGTAATTTCCTTCGCTTGGAGGTTGAACGCTCGCTGCGCAGGTCTGTGCGTGAGGGACGAGGACCAAGGGTTCGCTTGTTAGAATGTGCTCCGCCCTTAAGAGTGCTTCCGCAGTTGTTCTCTCGTCACTTCGGTGTCGCGAAGGATCTTTGCCATCAAACCCCGCCCAATCGTTTCGCCGCTGTGTACGGGCACGACGGTCGATCGACCATCGGCATGCTTTAAGTAGGCACTTCGTGCCGACGGCCAAGGCCGTAAAAGGCTGTTTCGGGACACCCCGGCTGTGACGAAAGGGCGGTCTCAGAGAACAGCTCACTTGATTGAAATTCCGAGACTGTTAAGAAGTGGTGACTCCTGGGCAGACGACTCATCTCGGGACACTCACCCGTTGACCTCCAACAAAGTTTAGCGGTTCCGGAGTCTCATCAGAGACTTCCAGGCAAAGCTCAATCGCTTCTTTAATGCGGACCACCAGCCGTCCGCTTTAGGGACGGGTACTCCGGCGACTTCATGCCGGAGCCAGCTTCAGCGGGCTTCTCAAATAGAGACTTCAGCCGGGCTACAGGATCACGGTGGCTAAAGCCGCAGCTTGACCGGAGAGGGCAGGAATCTAGGAGAAACGGGGTCGGTTATGCCGTCTTATCCACTTTGTACGATGGATTTAGCCGGCGTCTGACCAACCGGTCAGAATGCTTGGCCTGCACCCGCACCAAGTGCTCGTAAAAACGAACTTCGTCACGCTGACATTCCGCTTCGATCTCCCGACGCACCTTTCGAACTTCTTCAACAATCGGGTCTCGATACATCCCTATATCTCCATCAACTCCTCAGGAGTACAAATAATCGGAGTACGGATTTCCCGTGCCGCGTTGATTTGCTCCAAAGTTCTTCTGACGCGTCGCTCACGATGTGAGTGCAATTCCAGGAAACGACGAAGTCCGTTCCGTGCCAGGCCGCGAGGGCTAGGTGAAACGAGTCCGCACGCGCCTTTTCGGGTATGTCGATCGCAGAGAAGTAAACTCCGGCAAGCTCGAGAACCTCAGGGACCACTTCCAGCACAGGATAAGGAGGCCACGCGGCTTAACCTTTCGGCAGCGGCCAGCTCATCTCCCCGGGCAACTTCGTCCAGGACCACGGCTGACACGAACGGCTCAAGTAGAGGCAGCGCCTGCTCCCACCAATCCTGGGTGGTCCGTTGATGCGCGGCTACGATCAGATCACGGCTGGGTTTGGCCACCAGATAACTCACCACCGTGGTTTCGATATACACCGTTGGTTTTTCACGCATGTGTCGATGCACGGTAAGAAAACTCTTGGCTGCCTCGCTTTCTGACAGCGGCCAAGCCGAGGGGCAGCGACGCCCTCGTCACTATATCACGGTCGCTGTGCAGGTCGGGCTGAAGAGGTCGCAGGTCGCACGTCGCAGGTCGCAGGTCCTTAGCTGGGGGGCTTTGGTGGACAGCCGGTTGTTGATGCTAATGGGGTTCGCTTCTTTGGGTCAGTCCATAAGCTGGCGCGGTGGCCCGTTCCTCCCGCACTACTCTGCTAATCCTATCTTCGAATGGCTCACCTCTATGTGCAGTTGCTTTGAACTGGACACGATGCCCCCCTGAGGGGCCGCTTCAGCGAGCCTTCAGTTTTCTCGGCGGTATTAGGGGCTCGTTAGTGATATAGATGTTGGGCAGGATACGTTTTGCCGCACCACTGCCAACTGCTGTAGACTGAGCTCATGACCTTCCTCGATCGTATCAGCGCCGATCCCGGGATCAGGTTTGGTAAACCGTGTGTTCGTGGGACTCGGATCACGGTAGGCGACATCCTTGGTTACCTGGCGGGCGGAATGTCTGAGGACGAGCTACTGTCCGACTTCCCGCAGCTCACACGCGAGGACATCAGGGCATGCTTAGCCTATGCGGCTGAACGCGAGCGCAGAGTCCTGAGCATTCCTGCGGCCTAGAGCGTGCGACTGCTTTTCGACGAGCAACTGTCAGAGCGCTGTCGACACTGCTAAGCGATGTCTTTCCCGACTCCCTGCATGTCAGGCAAATCGATGCCGGAGGCTCAGCAGACAGAGGAGTCTGGCAACTCGCCCGTGAGCGCGATTGCGTGCTCGTCACGAAGGACGAGGACTTCCACCGTCTCAGCGTGCTGCAGGGTGCACCGCCCAAGGTTGTCTGGATCCGGATCGGAAACTGCACAACCGCGCAAATCGCCCGCCTCTTGCGGGAGCATCATGTGGACATTCTGCGTTTTATTCACCAAGACGAAACAACATTCCTGGAACTTGGGCACGAATCGGCAGCCAAACAAGACGCTGCACCAGACGAGCCGCACGAGTGAACCGGCTGTATTGGTGGGATCATCAGGCGCGGCTCGCTGGTGAGGGCGAGCACGTAGGGCGGACGAAAAGTCGACCTTCTCGGACTCGCGCCTTGATCTTGCGGGGGAACGGGAGGCATCGTTTGTCGGATCGATCGCAAGGGTCGGAGGTCAAGAATAAGAGGTCGCAAGTCGCAGGTCCCTCACTGGGCAGGCCGGGCGGATTGCCGGTTGTTGTCGCCTGTGGGGTTGAGGGGATGGCAACCCCTAATTAGGTCTAATGACCCTGAAGGTCATTGCCTTCGCTTGCCGGTTGAACGCTCGCTCAATCTTCTCGCCAAACCCTGCTCCGCAAGTGTCAGGCTTCCGACACTCATTTCGCAGGTCTGTGCCTGAGGGACGAGGAACTGAGGGTAAGGCTAGACTGTTGGCCCGGCCTCGTCGAGCTTGACTGCGATCGAATCGACAGACTCTGCCTCAGTGTGGACGTTCGCTTGTTCGAGTGTGCGCCGCCGTTAAGAGTGCTTCCGCAGCTGTTCTCTCGTCACTTCGGTGTCGCGAAGGATCTTTGCCATCAAACCCCGCCCAATCGTTTCGCCGCTGTGTACGGGCACGACGGTCGATCGACCATCGGAATGCTTTAGGAAGTGGTGACTCCCGCGGATTCGGACCACCGTAAAGCCGAGAGCTTCAAGTGCAGAGATTAGCTGTCTTCCCGTAAGACTGGGCAGACGACTCATCTCGCGACACTTACCCGTTGAACCCCCACAAAGTCTAGCGGTTCCGAAGTCGGTCGAGCACGAACGCGAACTCGCGGAGGCCATTGTTATTCTGGGAGGGGAATCGGCTCGCCGGGTATTCCGAGTGGCGGAATTGTTTCATGGAGGTATGGCACCGATTGTCGTCGTTAGTGGCAGTGGGGACTGCCAGAAGGCCCGCACACGCTTGATTCTGACCGGCGTACCAGAGAAGGGGATCTTGGTGGAATGCAGATCTCGAACCACTAGAGAGAACGCTGAGTTTACGATTCTAATCCTTCATAACCATGGTGTGAAACGCGCTCTCGTTGTGACCTCGTGGTGGCACTCTCGGCGAGCGCTGAACTGCTTCAAACACTTCGGACCTGATATCAGGTTCTCTTCGGCACCGGCCTACACTGGTCGTCACCTGGCAGCAGAGCCCGGGCTGGCTTAGCTGGGCGGCTTTGGTGGACAGCCGGTTGTTGATGCTAATGGGGTTCGCTTCTTTGGGTCAGTCCATAAGCTGGCGCGGTGGCCCGTTCCTCCCGCACTACTCTGCTAATCCTATCTTCGAATGGCTCACCTCTATGTGCGGTTGCTTTGAACTGGACACGATGCCCCCCTGAGGGGCCGCTTCAGCGAGCCTTCAGCTTTCTCGGCGGTATTAGGTGGCTCGCTAATTGGGGCCTCGGATATGCATGCTTGGGATGATATAGATGTTAGAAGCAAAGCGCGGAGAAATCCGAAACCTGAAGAGAGGATAGGAGATCCGGTGAGGTAATGAAAGTGGTAGAATCCGTTTCTAAGGAGACCCTCGATGGGAGATTTGGCAGAACGGATCACGGTCGATTCAGAGCAGTGTGGGGGGCGCCCCTGCATTCGAGGAATGCGTATCCGGGTCACAGACATCCTCGATCTGCTGGCCGCGGGACTGTCGGCTGAACAGGTGCTGGAGGAACTTCCGGATCTTGAGTTCGACGACATACGTGCGGCGCTCAAGTTCGCCAGCCGACGTCTTGACCACCCGGTGGTAGCCGCTTGATCCTATGGCTTGACGCTCATCTATCTCCAGCACTCGCTCTATGGTTGACCTCCACGCAAGGCGTACAAGCCTACCCTGTCCGTGATCTCGGTCTGCGGGACGCAAAGGATCAGGAGATCTTTCTTGCCGCTCGAGAGGCGGGGGCCGTTGTAATGACGAAGGACAGTGATTTCGTGACGATTCTCGATCAGCTCGGCCCACCACCACAGATCGTCTGGCTCACCATCGGGAACACGTCCAATACTCACCTCCGCGAGGTGATCGGACAGCGATTCCACACAATTGTAGTTCTGTTGGAGGGTGGTGAGGCTCTGGTTGAACTAGGTGACCCGCTGTGACCAGGCTGACGAGGTCGCAAGTCGCAGGTCCCTCACTGGGCAGGCCGGGCGGATGGCCGGTTGTTGTCGCCAGTAGGGTTGAGGGAATCCAAACCCTATGACCCTGAAGGTCAATTCCTTCGCTTGCAGGTTGAACGCTCGCTGCGCAGGTCTTTGCGTGAGGGACGAGGAACCAAGGGTTCGCTTGTTAGAGTGTGCTCCGCCCTTAAGAGTGCTTCCGCAGCTGTTCTCTCGTCACTTCGGTGTCGCGAAGGATCTTTGCCATCAAACCCCGTCCAATCGTCTCGCCACTGTGCACGGGCACGACGGTCGATCGACCATCGGAATGCTTTAGGAAGTGGTGACTCCCGCGGATTCGGACCACCCCAAAGCCAAGAGCTTCAAGTGCAGAGATCAGCTGTCTTCCTGTAAGACTGGACAGACGACTCATCTCGCGACACTTACCCGTTGAACCCCCACAAAGTCTAGCGGTTCCGAAGTCTCATCCGAGACTTCCAGGCAAAGCTCAATCGCCTCTTTGATACGGACCATGAGCTCGTCGAGAGATTTGGCCTGAGTGTAGCAGCCATGAAGGGCTGGTACCGAGGCAACATAATAGCCGTCCGCGTCGCGCTCAACAATCACGTCAAACTCCTGAGTCATAGTGGAATTGTATCACCGCTTAGAATAAGAGGTCGCAAGTCGCAGGTCACAGGTCCTTAGCTGGTGCCCGTCCGAAAATCTCTAACTGATTGATAAGGAAGGGGAAAGAGGGCTTTTTCAGACTCCTAAATTGTCAGGGTCGTTTGCTAGGCTATTTGGTACAATCGATTAAGCTGAAACGACTTACGACGATTTCAGGAGTTCGAAGATGCGTCAAAAGCGTGAAAAACACCGCCCCCTTTCCCCGCCATGGCCCGATCACCAACTGGCCCATGAATTGAAGGTGATCTCGCGCATCCTGGACGACAATCCCCAGACGCTGGAGCTGATAGTACAAGATCTCTCTGACAGGGTCGATTCCAGTGTCGGCGCCCCCGGTTTGACGGCCGAGCAGGTGCTGCGTTGTGCCGTCATCAAACAGCTGCATCAGTTCAGCTATCGCAAGCTGGAGTTTCATCTGGTGGATTCGCAAAGCTGTCAGAGGTTCTGTCGCTTGCCCTATGGGGCGTCGATCAGCAAAGCCACCCTGGCGGAGAACCTGGGGAAGATTGAGCCGGGGACATGGAAGGCGATCAACGACCACTTGGTGCGCTGGGCGCAGGCTCGGGGTCTGGAAAAAGGCCAACGGATTCGGGTCGATGCCACGGCGGTCCAGACCAACGTCCACTATCCGCTCGACAGTGAGCTGTTGTACGACGGCATTCGAGTCGTCACCCGGTGGCTGGGGCGGCTGCGGGACTGGGAAGGGATCGGCTTCGTCGATCACACGCGACGGGCCAAGCGGCGCGTCCTGAACATCCGCAACCGCCGCGGCAAGAAGCGCCTGGAGAGTTACCGCGATCTGATCAAGGTGGCGTCCAAGACGGCCCACTATGCCGAGCAGGCGCTGGCCGCGTCGGCGCAGTGGAGCGATCCCCTCAGTCTGGCCGGGGCGGCGCAACTGGCCCACTATCTGGAGCTGTTGCACCAAGTCATCGAGCAGACTCAACGACGGGTCCTTTCGGGCGAGGCCGTCGCGGCCCAGGAGAAGATCTGTTCCCTCTTCGAAGAGCACACCGATATTATCAAGAAGAGCCCTCGGGAAACGGTTTTCGGCCACAAAGTGTTTGTCAGCACGGGGGCCTCGTCGCTGATCCTGGATTGTGTGGTGGAACGCGGGAATCCAGCCGATAGCAACTATGTGCAACCCTTCTTAGAGCGTCATCGACAGCTGTACGGGAAGGTCCCGCGCCAGAGCGCCTGGGATGGCGGTTTTGCCTCGGCGGCCAACCTGAGCTGGGCCAAAGAGCAGGGGGTACAGGACGTGGCCTTTTCCAAAAAGTGTGGGTTGACGGTCGAGAGCATGGTGCGTTCCAGTTGGGTCTACAAACAGCTCAAACGCTTCCGGGCCGGGATCGAGGGGTGCATTGGGACCCTCAAGCACACCTTTGGTCTCCACCGCTGTACCTGGAAAGGCTGGCCTCACTTTCAAAGCTACGTCCATGCCAGCGTCCTGACCTATAACCTGGTCGTCCTGGCCCGACTCCTGTTGTAGTCTTTTGTGGCTGACCGTACTGCCTTGTGGCTCCGACTCAGGGAGAGGTCTGCGCCGAACCGGTGTTTTTTGGCCCGTGCGCCCTCGCTCGCTCGTCCTCGCTCTGGATCGAGCTGGGTCGAGTCGGTCTGTCAGCAGTCTCAGGTATAAAAAGTGGTTCCGATTCAACAGATTACAGTTCTGGGAACCCCGGTTTCCGGACGGGCACTAGCTGGGCGGCTTTGGTGGATGGGCCGGTTGGTGGTGCTGTTTGGTTGGGGGATCTTTGGTGCTGGTGTTCCCCGTACCCGTCGACTTGATAATGCCCGTATTGGGCATTATCATGCCCATTATGGGTATTGGAAGAAATCGGGCTTCTCCTTCACCATCCGCTGGTCTGGCGGATGCCTTGTTTTCGACTACTCAACAGCGGGTGCTGGGTTGTCTGTTCGGCCAGCCTCAGCGCAGTTTTTTCGCCAACGAACTGATCAGGTTGACGGGCTCTGGGTCCGGAGCCGTGCAACGAGAGTTGGGGCGACTGGCCGACCGTGGGCTGGTCACGGTCAGCCGCTTGGGCAACCAGAAACACTACCAGGCCAATCCGGCTTCGCCGATCTTTGGTGAGCTTTGCGGAATCGTCCAGAAGACCTTTGGCCTAGCTGGCCCCCTTCGTGAAGCGCTCCAACCGCTGGCGGGGCAGATTAGCATGGCCTTTGTATTCGGCTCGGTCGCAAAGAAGAGCGACACCGTCACGAGTGATATAGATGTCATGGTCATCAGCGAAGAGCTGACCTATGCAGACCTGTTCGCGGCTCTGGAAGAAAGCGGCAGAAGACTGGGAAGGGCGGTGAATCCTACGGTCTATTCTCGGAGTGAACTCTCCCGGCGTATCCGCGAAGGCCGCGCCTTCATCACGCGAGTCCTGGAACAGCCAAAGCTGTGGCTGATCGGTAACGAAAATGACCTCGCCGCTTGAAAACCTCTGCGGGCCGGGCAAGCCCTTGGCCGAGGAGCCTCGCGATGAGCGCGAGTTTGCCGAACTGAAACGCGCTGCGCTGGTCCGTCTTCGGGATGCGCAAAACCCCGCCAATGCGTTGGAAAGCCGTTTCGTTCTTGCCTATAACGCCGCGCACGGCCTCTGTTTAGCGGCTTTGAGGTGGCATGGTTACCGGCCGAGGAATCGCTACATCGTTTTCCAAGTACTGTCTCATACGCTGGGTCTGGGCCCAGAGGTGTGGCGTGTGCTCGCCAAGTTTCATCAGCTGCGTAATCTTGGTGAATACGAAGGCAACCTCGACCTGACCCCGCGCATCGTTAGTGACCTCATAGATGCATGCAGCAAAGTGGCCGCAAGATTGGAAACCTTAGGGCAGGATTAATCACGGCGAAAGAAAGATCGGAAGTCAAGAACAAGAAGTCGCAGGTCAAGAACAAGAGGTCGCACGTCGCAGGTCGCAGGTCCTTAGCTGGGCGGCTTTGGCGGAGGGGCCGATTGGTGGTGCTACTCATCCCGAATCCGTCGACTTGATAATGCTCTAATTGGGCATTATCTTGCCAAACGATAGCATAATACCTTGCTACTGAGGCCGGGTTCGAAGGATGTCGAATCGAATTCGACTCGCGGTTAGCCTTGGTGGTGGCGGTGGCTTCGAAGCCGCCGTGCGTCGAGCTAGGCTCGACCGCTTTACTTCGGCCTGGAGGCCAAAGCTACGTCCTGGACCGACTCCCCGCTTCCCTTCACTCGGAACTTTCCCTAGTGTCCCTTCTTCGGGGACTGCGGAGACCTTCTCATCGCCTGAAGGCGGGGTTTCCACCATCCCCGATGGAGACACTAATGAGCGGCTCACGATTAGGCGCCAAAGAGACGAGATGATGTTGACTCCAAAAGTGGGGGAATTACCTTGGTGAAGGGGTGGGGGATATACCCTGGTGATTGACATTCTCGTTCGCCGGACCTACCTACCTTAAGAATAGAATTGCGGATTGCGGATTGATCCAGGATCTCAGATTGCGAATTCCCGATTGCTGATTCAGAAGAGGAGCCCATAAAAAGTACGTTTGCGGATTTCACGCTACGAAAAGAGAAGGAGGCTGCTGCTTTTACTTCAATCGTTTCCGAACCCAGGCAGGAACGCGACGACAGTCCACGACTGCGTGCACGAACACAGTGTCTTCCGGAAGCTTGTCGAAAACAGCAAACGGAAACCGCCTGGTCAAAAGACGGTGATAGTCTTTGTATGCCTTTCGATGGATTCCACCAGTGATGCGGAGAGAATCGATATCTTTTTAGAGAGTGACCAGAAAATAGGAACCGCGACCGGCCCGTTGCGCTTCGTAGAAGTGAAATCCCTCGATCAAGTCATCCTCAGCTTGATCGCGAATCTCGATCCTCATGAGGTGCGTTCAGAGATACGCTTTTTGGCGGTCTCCCAATCTGCGAACTGAGCTGAGCCTCGTTCGATCAAACGTTCGCGCTCGTCAAGAAGCTCCTTGTGCCATTGTGGAACCGGTACGTCCTCCTCGCGCTGACAAAGATCATCCCACAGCGCTTCCATGGCACGAAGCTTCTCTTCCAATGTCATTTGATCGATTTGAATCGTCGTAGACATAGGATTATCTTATCAGGCCCAAGAGCAACCGCGAATCGCGATCCCAGAATTTCGAATTCCGATGTCAAGCTGGCCTACGGGAACCCGGCACTACAATCGGTACTACGCTCACGATGGCAACGGAGCGGAAAACGGGACAATCTGCTGGCGCTTGGGCAACTCGCCTGGTTCCAGGAGGCTACGGATAGCTTCAAAGCCTTGATCTCCTTATCATGCCCCGTCACCTTCTTTTCGAGCTCCTCCAGTTGCTGGGCCAGGTCTTCGTGGGTAGCCAGGACCTCACGGAGTCGGACGAAGGCGCGCATGATCAAGATGTTGACCTGCACGGCGTGCTGGCTCCGGAGCACACCCGAGAGCATTGCCACTCCCTCCTGGGTGAAAGCGTAAGGCGGATAGCGAGGATCCCGGTGCCTTTGGGAACCGGTCACAATCTGTGACCGGTTCAGTGCATCTACCTCCTTACCATTGAGCCGGAACATAAAATCCTCGGGGAATCGATCAAGGTTTCTTCGAACACCGGTCTGAAGAGGTCGCAGGTCAAGAACAAGAGGTCGCAAGTCGCAGGTCGCAGGTCTCTAGGTTCGCGGCTTTGGTAGATGGCCAGTTGCCGATGCTCGTGGGGTTCGGCCGGGCACTACGGTCGATCATTCAGAGGACGAAAGCCCTGAAGCCCAACAAAGTCTAGCGGTTTTGAAGTCTCATCAGAGACTTCCAGACAAAGCTCAACCGCCTCTTTTGATCTGCGGTCCTCGGCGGCGACGAGCACCCCACGCTGCACGAACGATGACTTCGTGCTCATCGAAAGTGTAGTAGACATGACAGCCTATCTTCCGCAGATACAACCGACGAAGACCGACCACCTCCGCTTCGGGGTAAGGCGTGCCAGCCCCAGGTAGAACTGTCAGAATTCGAAGAGCTGTTTCGAGTTCAGTCGCGAAGAGCTCTGTATAGATCCTGTGGTCACGCCACCAAGCTTCCTGGTGCCTAACGTGCTGCTGCGCAGTTGCTGTGAACTGGACACGAGGCTCCCTCAACCCGACCTTATTGCCTTGAGAATCTCTTCAGCGTCGACGAGTCGCCCCGCAGTGACGTCAGCGTCCGACTGGCGCAAAGCCTCATGGAGGGCTGCGCGGTCGGTTTCATCGAGCCAGTCGCCCGGGTCCAGCGGTAGAAGGTCTATTTCCGTTCCATCTGGAAGATCCGTCGGCTCGTCGACGAAAAGTCGACCCTCTCGGACCCGCGCCTTGATCCTCATATCAAAAAGGATAGCACTTCCTTGCGGGGGAAGGCGAGGTGTCTTCGGTCGGACCGGTGGCAAGGGTCGGAGGTCAAGAATAAGAGGTCGCAAGTCGCAGGTCACAGGTCCCTAGCTGGGGGGCTTTGGTGGGGGGCCGGTTGTTTTCGCCATTGGGGAATAGTTCCCTTGATCTCAGCAAGAACGACTTCGGTCGATAGTATGATACCTTGCTACTAGATGATCGATTCCGAAATAACATGACAATTGTTGCGCCCATAAATCGAACTGAACGTATCTGGGGTGCTTGTCTGCACAGAAGAGAGGCTGGGTTCATACTCGGTCGCGCAACCCGTTGGGCAGACGGAGGTTGCGCGCGATCTCTTCGTTGGTCGTCGTCGAAGATGGCAAGGCATCGTCTTCCTCCTCCCGCCTTGACCTCGCCACGCAAGCCCCATCTGCAATTGCCATGCTATTTCGGAATCGATCATCTAGTGAACAAGATCAGATGCGCGATGTGAATCAGGTTGTCCAACGTTCACAGGGGATTCTGGGAGGGACCCCGGTGTTCGCCGGCACCAGGGTTCCAGTCCAGACGATGCTGGACTACCTTGAGGCAGGGGATCGTCTGGACGACTTTCTCGATCAGTTTCCGACCGTGAGTCGGGACCAAGCTGTGGCATTTCTTGAGTTCGCCACGGAGGCAGCGCTTGAGAGGGCGAATCCTTCTTGACGAGTGTCTTCCCCAGGGCCGGGTGGACGAGCAAGCAGATGCGGGAGCCTGCTTTAGCGGGCTTCTCGAAAACAGGCTTCAGCCAGACTCCGGGTCCAAGATGGCTAAAGCCGCGGCGAAGGACCTTGAAAGGCCCTCCGGAGGGATGGCGCCGCAGCTGTCCCCGGCCTGAAGGCCGGGTCTAATACGCGCGTGCCGGGCACGCGCGCTGTCTGGGAGGGTGCAAGTCCCTCCGCCAACCTGATGGAGGTGAAGGCTAGCGAAGCACAAGGGCGTCACCGCGAGGTGGGGTCTGAAGGAAGTGTGGAGCAAACGTACGAGCCGACGCACAGAAACTGGATAAGTAGGCGCCAAGGTCGGACGAGTCAGCGCGTGGTGACGAAGTCCATATCCATCAAGATCCGGAAGCGTAAATCCAGCGGTTGTGTACGGAAAGACAGCGTCCTTACCCCGGGAGGCCTGGGAGGCTGTCCCTTGAAGGACAGGTGGAATCGTAAGGTTTCATAGCGCCCTCCAGGAGTCCGCAGAGGGCATAGTAGGTGGGGAAACTCACGGAAGGCCCGAACGGTAGGGAGAGGTTAGTAGGTGTCCAATCTTAAGGGTGATCAACAGAGGCAGAGAAGTCCGAAGCGGACCTCAAACCGAACAGCTGGGGTGCGGCCCCAGGGAAGCGGGGAGACGGCGGATTCATCCTTAGCGAAAGGGCGAACCGAAGGCCCGATGTTTGGTGAGAACGTCATGGAGGAGATATGCGAGCGAAGTAATCTGGAAGCGGCGTTGAGACGAGTGCGAGCGAACCGAGGGGGTCCGGGAGTGGACGGGATGACCGTCGATGAACTGCCGGAGTACCTGAAGGCGAACTGGCGGTCGATCAAAGAACAGCTGCTGTGCGGGGAGTATCAACCGCGACCTGTCAAGGGGGTGGAGATTCCGAAACCGGGAAGGAAAGACAAGCGAAGACTCGGGATTCCGTGTGTGATCGATCGATTTATCGAGCAAGCGATGCTGCAAGTGCTGCAACGCAAGTGGGATCGCACGTTCTCAGAGTCCAGCTATGGCTATCGACCGGGGCGCAGGGCTCATCAGGCAGTGGCGCGTGCCCAAGACTACGTGAAAGCGGGCTACGGGACCGTGGTCGATCTCGATTTAGAAAAGTTTTTCGATCGAGTTCACCACGATCGTTTGCTGAGCCGGCTGGCGCGGGAGATTGGGGACAAGCGGGTACTGAAGTTGATCCGAGCGTATCTAAGCGCGGGGATTCTGCGGTACGGACTGGTGAGTGCGCCGACGGAAGGGACGCCGCAAGGCAGCCCCCTGTCCCCCTTTCTCTCGAACGTGGTTCTGGATGAGCTGGACGAGGAACTGGAGCGCCGGGGTCACCGTTTTGTCCGCTATGCCGATGACTGCAACATTTATGTGCGGAGTCGGCGGGCGGGGGAGCGAGTGATGGCGAGTGTGAGCCGGTTTGTGAGCCAGCGACTGAAACTGCGTGTCAATCGGGAGAAGAGTGCGGTGGATGAGCCCCAGAAGCGGAAGTTCTTAGGCTTCACGTTCACAGGAGGCCGATCGCCCAACCGGCGCAAGATTGCGCCGGAATCGATCCAGCGGTTTCGATCCCGGGTGCGTCGTTTAACGCGGCGTAACCGGGGGATCAGCCTGGAGCAGCGTGTGGACGAATTGTCCCGCTACCTCCGGGGCTGGATTGGATACTTTGGGTACGTCGAGAGCCCCTGGGTCCTGCGGGGTCTGGACAGCTGGATTCGTCGTCGCCTGCGCAGCGTCCAATGGAAACAGTGGAAGGTCTACCGGCGACGCCAGGCGGAGTTGATCCGGCTGGGCGTGAGTCGGGATATGGCCCAGCGGACCGCGTGGAGCGTCAAGGGCCCTTGGGCCCTCAGTCAAGCGCCCGGGGTCCGGATAGCGCTTCCGAATGCTTATTTCGATCGGTTAGGTCTTCCTCGGTTGGCTAATCATCAGCGCATTCAACCCTAGCGAACCGCCTTGGTACGGACCCGTATGCCTGGTGGTGTGGGAGGGGAAGGCCCGTGAGGGCTTCCCCTATCCCGAGTTCGCGCCAGGCCGCTGAAGCGGCCTCCTTGAACGGGACACATCCACCGAAGGTCAACGTTCCTCCGCGCTATGAGGAGGCTCGCTACCCCGAGCAGCACTGGATCGTTTGATCTGTTAGTCTGTAGGCCTGTTCTGTCCGGCTCATGTCCCTCGACCTGGGCACTGCCAGGCAATCTCCTGGAGGAAACATACGTTGGCTAACTGGATGTTACGACTGGGTCTAGTGACCTTTCTGGTGGCAGCCTGGGCTTTGCTGCAGCAGCCGGAGGCCACCGCCTCTTTGGCCTCCGACACACTCGATCCAGATGAAAGGTTCGTCCTGGAATCGAGCGAGCACGTAGGCAAGCTATCATTCAAAGTGCTGGAGGAGACAACCGGAATCCACCTTCCGTCTCGACTGTTTTTCGCCTACGCCGACGGCAGAGAGGAGTTGCCCACCGTAGGGCGCTTCGCGAATATTCTGGTGACCGCATCAGGACAAGAGATCAAGACGATTCCGGTGGGGGACTACGATATCTATGTGACTCGGGGGACGGAGTACAGCCTCGACCAGCATCGGATTCGCATCTCTGAGGGAGAAACGACTTATCTGGACTCAACCCTGTCCCGAGCCATCGACACCACTGGGTTCATCTCCGCGGACTTTCACCTCCATCTCCAATTCGCCATGAGAGACGGCGCCATGGTGTCGGCCGCCGAAGGGCTGGACCTGTTGACGGCAACCGATCACAACGTGCTCAAGGATTATTCTTCCTACATAGCGGAGTTGAATCTGGGTCGCTTCATGACCTCCGTCGTGGGGAACGAGGTGGATACTGAGTTCGGGCACTTCAACAGCTTTCCCATGTCAGTGAACCCATGGGAAGAAAGGACCTTTCGCCGATCGATCCACACTCCGGGCGAGATGCTTCGCCTGCTGCGACAGAACCCGGGTGATGAGATCGTTCAGATCAACCATCCTCGGCTCGGCTCCCATAAAGACGGCTATTTCAACGGAAGACTCGACTCAAGTACGTTGGAGATCGTTTATCCCTTCTTCGAAGCCTCCTTCGATCAGCTAGAGGTTTTCAACGCGATCACCGAAGGAGCGTTTAGCAAAGCGGGCTATTTCGGAAGGACTCCCGAGGTGGATAAAAACCTGAGAGATTGGTTCAGTCTGCTGAACCGTGGGATCTTCATGACAGGGGTCGCCAATACGGATGCCCACGAGTATCCCAAGGAACTTCCGGGGTATCCTCGCAACTATGTCCTTTCGCAGACGGACCGCCCCTGGGAAATCGATCCGTACCGAGTTGTAGACGCCCTCAAAGAGGGCGCTTCGACGGCCTCTTTTGGCCCTTTCATCCGGCTGTCAGCGAATGACGGCGCCCCGGTCGGATCGACCATCAAGGCCAACGATCGCTCCGTGATCCTGCATGCAAAGGTAGAGGCAGCTCCCTGGATTCCGGTGGACAAAGTGGAAGTTATAGCCAATGGAAGGGTGCTGACCTCCTACCCGACCAAGGAGGCCTCCGAGGCGATTCGCTTTGACCAGGACATCGTGGTCAACCCAGGACGGGACAGTTGGTATCTGCTCCTTGCCACCTCCGAGCGTCCCTGGGCTCCCCCTTTCTCCAACTTCAGATCGTTCTCGTTCACCAACCCGATCTTCGTGGACACCGACGGCAACGGGTACTTCGACCCTCCGAACCTGAAAGCCCTGCCCGGCTTGAATAGTGAGCACTTGAATAGTGAGCAGTAGTGCAGTAGTGCAGTGAGCAGTGAGCAGTGAGCAGTGAGCAGTGAGCAGTGAGCAGTGAGTAGTGAGTAAGTTGAAAGTAGTCCGTCCCAGCAGGTAACATGGCACCCTGTAACAGGCCTCTGGGGGAGTTGGAAAGGCTGAGAGGATGGATCGAATCAGATCCGTCGACCCCTTGAACCTGTACGGTTAACGCCGGAGTAGGAAGCGCAGCCTTCAAAAGCAGTCCTTTTCTACCCTTCCGGCCAGATCGCAAGTTCCTTCCGCTGCAGGAAAGAGCCTGAGAAACCATCAAGGAGTGGGCAATGACGACAACTGATAAGAAAGATAGAGTAGCGGAATCGATTGCGATGAAACCCTACCCGGGTTCTGCCAAGGCCCACATTCAAGGCAGACATCCAGGGGTGCGCGTTCCAATGCGCGAGATTTCCCTGAAGTCCAACTCCCAGAATGGCAACGGAAGCAGCGGCGGCTCCTCTAGCTTTTTCGCGTACGATACCTCCGGACCCTACACAGACCCGGAAGTCTCCATAGACATCCGCAAGGGGCTTTCACCGCAGTGCCTCCCCTGGATTCTCGAACGAGAAGACGTCGAGTACCTTTCGCAGTCCAGTTCCGAGTACAGCAAGGACCGGGAAGCGGACCCCGACTTGAAAGAAGTCCAATTCTCTCTCCTTCGCAAGCCCTTGCGCGCCAAGCCCGGAGCCAATGTCAGCCAGATGCACTACGCCCGTAAGGGGATCGTGACGCCGGAGATGGAGTACGTTGCGATCCGGGAGAACCTGCAGCGAGAGCAGCAGTCGGGGTCAGGAAACAACCAGCGCTTGTTCCACCAACATCCCGGAATGTCCTTCGGCGCCGAGATCCCGGACTCGATTACGCCCGAGTTCGTCCGCGACGAGGTGGCCCGAGGCCGCGCCATCATCCCTTCGAACATCAATCATCCGGAAGTTGAACCGATGGCTATCGGGCGTAACTTCCTGGTCAAGATCAACGCCAATATCGGCAACTCCGCTGTCAAAGCCTCAATCGAAGATGAAGTGGAGAAGATGGTGTGGGCGACCCATTGGGGCTCCGACACGGTGATGGACCTTTCTACCGGTGCTAACATCCATGAGACACGGGAATGGATCATCCGTAACTCGCCCGTCCCCATCGGCACGGTACCCATCTATCAAGCCCTGGAAAAGGTCGAGGGGCAGCCGGAAGACTTGACCTGGGAAATGTACCGCGACACCTTGATCGAGCAGGCGGAACAGGGCGTTGACTACTTCACCATCCACGCCGGAGTACTGTTACGCTACATCCCCTTGACGGCCAACCGGGTCACCGGAATCGTCTCCCGGGGAGGCTCCATCCTCGCCAAGTGGTGTCTGTCACACCACCAGGAGAACTTCCTCTACACCCACTTCGACGAGATCTGCGAGATCATGAAGGCCTACAACGTCTCCTTCAGTCTGGGCGACGGCTTGCGGCCGGGATCGATCGCGGACGCCAACGACGACGCGCAGTTCGGGGAACTGAAGACGCTGGGAGAGCTTACCCGCGTGGCTTGGAACCATGATGTCCAGGTCATGATCGAGGGACCCGGACACGTTCCCATGCAGCTCATCAAGATCAACATGGAAAAGGAATTGCAAGAGTGCTTCGAAGCCCCGTTCTACACTCTGGGGCCACTGACAACCGACATTGCACCGGGCTACGATCACATCACTTCGGCCATCGGAGCCGCCATGATCGGTTGGTATGGCTGTGCCATGTTGTGTTACGTCACACCCAAGGAGCATTTGGGCCTTCCTGATCGGGAAGATGTCAAGGAAGGAGTCATGGCCTACAAGATCGCTGCTCATGCCGCCGATCTGGCCAAGGGTCATCCAGGCGCACAGGCCCGAGACAACGCCATTTCCCAGGCCCGGTTCGAGTTTCGCTGGGAAGATCAGTTCAATCTGGCTCTCGACCCGGAAACCGCAAAGTCCTACCACGACGAGACCCTGCCGGCCGATGGAGCCAAGGTCGCCCACTTTTGTTCCATGTGCGGACCTCGTTTTTGTTCCATGCAGATTACGCAGGAGCTGCGAGACTACGCAGTCCGTCAGGGGCTGGATGAAGGCAGGGCAATCGAGACAGGGATGCAGGAGAAGGCCGACGAGTTCAAGCGTATCGGTGGCAGTATTAATGTCCCAGTGGGCTAAGTACTAAGGCAGCATAAGCAGTCGTGGGAAAGGGACTCCTCCAGCTCGCCGGCGCCGGCCTTGGCACACTGGCCGCTCTCTCTTTTCTGATCGCTGGTCTTGCCGTCGATTCTCAGCCACCGAGTGTCGAGCGGATCACCGCCTCCGATCTCAAGTCCGATGTCTATTTCCTGGCTTCCGATGAGATGGGCGGTCGCGATACAGCTTCCGTCCAAAACCAAATCGCTTCGCGTTACCTGGCCCATCGATTCGAGCGGCTGAGTTTAAAGCCGGCGGGTGAGGACGGGTCCTACTTTCAGAACTTTGACCTGGTCCAGTCGGACCTTTCGGAGCCCAATCGCTTCGAGATTCACCAGCAGGGCTCTTCAAACCCCACCGTCGGCCAGCTCACGGACGACTTCTATCCCTCGCCTCTCTCGGCTAACGGGAAGGTATTCGCCGGGGTTGTCTTCGCGGGTTACGGGATTTCAGCACCTGAACTTCAGTACGATGACTACGCTGGGATCGACGTGCGTCACAAGATCGTCCTGATCCTGGAACACGAACCGGGCGAGCTGGAACCCAAGAGCCCCTTCGACGGATTGGTCAGCTCCGACTACAGCCGTCCCCGATATAAACTGCTCAACGCCCAGCGGCACGGGGCCGTGGCCGTGATCCTGGTGGAGGATCTTGAGAACCACGACAGCGACGAAAAGTTCTCGCGAAGGATGCGTTCCGCCTGGCCGAAGGATAAATCGAAAGCGCCGCTGTACCTGAAGGTGTGGACGGACAGTATAGAGATACCAGCCGTGCACATCTCCCAGGAGATGGCAAACCACTTCTTCGAAAAGACCCCCATCAGCCTGGGAGCGCTTCAGAGGCAAATTGACAACGAATACCGAGCCAAGAGCTTTCGGCTACCCAAGGTCCAGGCCCAGCTTGAAACCAAGCTGACCCAGAAAGAAGAGCGATCGAGAAACGTGCTGGCCTCGCTGCCAGGATCGGATTCCGAACTTGGCAAACAACTGGTCATCATCGGTGCCCACCTGGATCATGTCGGCAGGAAAGATGGCACCATCTACAATGGAGCCGACGACGACGCCAGCGGCATAGCCGGGCTTCTCGAGATCGCGGAGGCGTTTTCCGCAAGCCCCCAAGGACCGAAGCGATCGATTCTCTTTGCGGCTTGGAATGCCGAAGAACGGGGCCTTCTCGGATCCTACTACTATACCGGCCTTCCTTCTTTCCCGCTGGACCAGACCAAGCTGATGCTTCAGATGGACATGATAGGTCGAAACGAGGAGGTTCCTGATTCGGACAACCACCGCTTCCGCGGTCTAGAAGAGCAGAGCGCCGCAGAAAACAGAAACTCGCTCAACGTATTGGGCTACAGTCGCAGTGCGGATGTGCGCAGGCTGGTCGAGGATAGCAACCGCGGGATCGGCCTTGCTCTCAGGTTCCGCTACGACAACCACTCACTCGACCTGCTGCGGCGCAGCGATCACTGGCCCTTCCTCAATCGTGGGATTCCTGTGGCCTTCTTCCACACGGGGTTGCACCCCGACTATCACCGATCAACAGACACGGCCGACAAAATCAATTACGGGAAAATGGAAAAGATCGTTCGGCTGGTTTTCGTGAGTGCCTGGACCGCAGCCAACGCAGCCCAACCGCCGGCCCTGTCGCACGCCAGGGAAGAGTCGCAAGTCGCACGTCCGAACGTCGCACGTCCTTTAGCCGGCAGCAAACCGCTTCAGAACTGAAAGCTGCGGTAACTGAAAGTCTAAAAACCCACCACGGGTGCCCCACGATAAGGGACGTGCGACGTTCAGACGTGCGACCTCTTCAGTTACGCCAACGCCCGGACCGCTTCGAGCGCCGCGTCATAGTCAGGATGGTCAGCCACCTCGCCCACATACTCGACGTGCCGAAGCGTGCCTTCGGAGTCAACCACGAAGAGAGCCCGGGAACTCAGCCGCAATTCCTTGATCAGGGTTCCATAGCTGGATCCAAACGAGGCATCCCGGTGATCTGAGAGCATCGTCAGATTCTCGACTCCGGCCGCTGCACACCACCGACTCTGGCCGAAAGGCAGATCCATACTGATGGTGTAGATTTTTACGCCCGGAAGACCTGTGGCTTCTTGATTGAAGCGGCGAGTCTGAGCGTCACAGACCGGGGTATCCAGGGAAGGAACCGCACTAAACACTCTGACTGAACCCTTTGTATCTGCAAGAGTTACAGGCTTCAGATCGCTTCCTACTGTCACAAAGTCTTGAGCAGAGTCCCCAACATGTAGTTCAGGGCCCACCAGCGTGAAGGGAGTACCCTTGAGAGTAACTGCATTGGATCGTTCAACTGTCATATTCGCCCTCCTTATTCAGGGGCATATTGTATCCTATTTCGGAGATGCCATCCAAGGATGAAGGAAGGCTGATTTGGCAGAAGTCGTGGTGGCCAGGAAACCAGGGGGGTGGCCAGTTTGGATTGCCGGCGGAATCTTTCTTCTTCGCTCGGCTGCCGGCCTCCATCTGTCGGGGAGAGGAAGGAAACGAAACTTTTCCGTAGTTGCTGCATCACAAGGGTTATATATCAGAGTTGCGTAGAGATTTTTGCGTAGAAATTTGAATTGAGAAGTGTAGTTTGAAAATGAAAAGCTCAGTTATCGAAAGCGAAGGCCTTTATCCCCAGACCAAGAAGCCAGATCCCTCTCTGAGGAATCTCGCGCTGGGCATTCTACTTCAGGCCTTTCGAGATATCGTAGCACCAAAGAAATCTTCCAACAAGGAATGGGAACTCTGGCGCAACGATGCCTTGGAATGGTTCTTTACGGACGAGAATCATCCAGGGAGCTTCTGTTGGGTGTGCGAGGTGCTCGCTCTGAACCCCAAGGAGCTCCGTGAGTGGCTTCACCTCTACAAGAAAAGCGATCAGAGGGTTCGTAAAGAGATGGCACGTAAGCTGACCCGCTTTCAGATCCGTCACTGAACAGTCCCTTCCCTCGATCCCGGTTCTCATCTTGGACCCAACCAGTGAGGTCAATCCCAACGGGATTGCGGCTTCCAACCCAGTGGGGATCATCCAGGAACGGCTACACCGAAGGTGTAAGGATCTGCTCAAGAATATCTTGGTACAATTGGCCTCAGATCTGTACCAGATTTGGACGCGCTAAGAGACTCGTTGCCATCTGAAGGATATGTTCTTCAAGCTCTTTCTCACTGCACTCTTCGGAGTCTACATCGGAGTTATCATCCTGCTCCTGGTTCGCCGCTTCTTTCCCAAATGGAGCCGAAAGCGGATATCCAGACCACCCGTCGAAGTCGAAAACGCAGCCGGGCGGGTGTTCATCGAGCTGGAACAGGTCGACAAATCTTTCGACGAGCAGTCGGTGCTCAAGCAGACGAACTTGAAAATCTTTCAAGGTGAAACCCTGGGCGTGTTGGGGAAGAGTGGAAGTGGAAAGAGCGTCCTTCTCAAACTCATCGTGGGCCTTCTAGAGCCTGACGAGGGAAGGATCCTGTTCAAGGGCGAAGACATCACAATGATGGAAGAGCCCCAACTGCTTGAAGTACGCAAGCGTGTTTCCTACGTCTTCCAAAGTGGGGCCTTCTTCGATTCTCTCGATGTCAAAGAAAACGTCGCCTATCCGCTACGTGAGCAAGGGATACTGGATGAGGAGGCGATCGACCGACGAGTAACTGAACTGCTTGCGGACGTCGAGTTGGAGGGCATGGGGGATCAACTCTTCGACGAGCTTAGCGCGGGTTCCAAAAAGCAGGTTGCGATCGCGCGAGCGATCGCCAATGCCCCAGAAGCAATTCTCTATGACGAGCCTACCACCGGGGTCGATCCCATCATCGGGAAATCTCTCAATCGACTGATTCGAAAGCTGAACAAGCAGAATAACTTAACCTCGGTCGTCGTGACCCATGACTTGAGGTGTATTGAGATGGTTGCCGACCGGATCATCCTGATCAAGGATGGATTAATCCATTTTGAGGGAGGGCTGGACGAGTTTCACGCATCCCAAGCCCCCTACGTGCGAGCCTTTATCGCCGGAAGCCACTACGAAGAAGAATCCCTGGCGACCGCCTGACTCGCTGGCGCTTCAAATCAACGGCGCACCGGGACGCCATTCTTGGCCAACAGTTCCTTTACCTCGCCGATCGAATGTTGATCATAGTGGAAGATGCTGGCTGCCAGGACCGCATCGGCCTGGCCCACCTGAAGTCCCTGCAAGAGATCTTCCGGCGAACCCGCACCACCTGATGCTATGACGGGTATCCGGACCAGGGCGCTGATCTTCTGTAGCAGTTCCAGATCATATCCTGACTGCGTGCCGTCGCGATCCATCGAGGTCAGTAGAATCTCTCCGGCTCCGAGTTCCGCACCCTCTTTCATCCAATCAAGTCCGTCCCTATCGGTCTCGAAGCGGCCCCCTCCGACGAAGACCTTCCAGACACCGTTGGTTCGCTTCACGTCGACGGCCAATACGATGCACTGGGATCCGAACTCGAGAGCGGCCCGACGTATGAGTGTGGGATCCTTGACCGCAGCGCTGTTGATTGACACCTTGTCGGCCCCGGCTCGGAGTAGCTCCTGGATCTGTTCCAGAGAACGAATTCCGCCACCCACGGTGAAGGGAATAAAGATCGAGTCCGCTACGCGCCTGACCCAATCCAGCACCGTCTTGCGATCCTCGACGGTAGCCGTGATGTCCAGAAAAACCAGCTCGTCGGCTCCCTCTTCGTAGTAGCGTTGGCCCAGAGCCACCGGATCTCCGGCATCACGCAGATCCACGAAGTGGACTCCCTTGACCACCCTTCCCTCAGCCACGTCCAGACAGGGGATGATCCTCTTAGCCAGCACTTGCCCACTCCTCCAAGGAGAAGCTACCTTCGTACAGGGCCTTCCCTACGATGGCACCTCCGACACCAATCTGCTGCAAACGTTCAACGTGCTCGGGTTTGCTGATTCCCCCTGCGGCGATCAGGCTGGTCGAAGAAGCAAGCATCTCCAGAAGTTGGGAATAGCTGGCATAGTTCGGGTGTTCCAGAGTCCCATCTCTCTCCACATCGGTGCAGATTACCTGGCTCAGCCCCCAGGTCATGAGTCGCTCTACCACCTGCTTCAGATCCAAGGGGCTCTCCTCCAGCCACCCCTGGCTCTGCAGCCTCCCCTTCCGAAGGTCCAGGCTCACGATGAAGGGATCCGGCCCCCATTCCTCCAGCCACTCTTCAACTTCCTCAGGTTGCCTCAGGACGACTGTGCCCAGGATCATATAGGAGATTCCCCAATCCAATAGCTGGGCCACATCCTCAGCCGCCCGGATCCCTCCTCCCAGCTGGACCGGGATGTCTATTGATTGCAGGATTCGATGAATGGAAGGGCGGTTTCGCCCCCCCCCATCGCGCGCCCCCTCCAGATCGACCACATGGATTCTCGAGAATCCGGCGCTCGCGAAGCTCCGGGCCTGTTCTACTGGGTCGTTGGCGTAGACGGTCTTTCGCTCAAAGTCGCCCTGATAGAGACGAACACACTCACCTTCGACCAAATCAATCGCCGGAATCACCTGCACAGTTCAACTCGCTTCAGTTCAACTCGCTTCAGTTCAACTCGCTTCAATAAAGTTTTTCAGCAGCCGAAGACCCACTTCTCCGGAGCGCTCAGGATGGAACTGCACCCCCCAGAAGCGATCGCGAGCCACAATGGAGGCGAAGGTCTCGTCGTAGTCGGTGACGGCTAGCGTGGTCGAGTCCAGGGCAGGAGCGAAATAGCTGTGGACAAAATAGAAGTAGCTATCGTCGGGAATCCCCTCCAACAGCTTGCCGGCCCCGGAGTCGATAGCCAGGTTGGACTCTCGACGCACCTGATTCCAACCGATATGGGGCACCTTGACCGAGGAGCGGTCGAAACACCGCACCGTGCCCGGCAGCAGCTCCAAGCAGCTCGTATTCTCTTCCTCCGACATGTCGTAGAGTACCTGAAGTCCCAGGCAGATGCCCAGGAAGGGAACCCTAAGGTTCCTCAGTACCGGCACCAGCCCCTGCTCGGAAAGGGAGTCCATGGCCTGCCTCGCCGATCCGACTCCTGGCAGAATAACCCTGCTCGCCGTCGCAACCACCTCGGGATCCCCGGAGAACACGAAGTCCACGCCCAGGTATTTCAGGGCATTCCCGACGTTGTAGAGATTCCCGGCTTTGTAGTCGATCACTACCGTCATGGGTTATCTCTCAAGAAGTCGCACGTCTGAACGTCGCACGTCCTTTGGCCGGCAGCAGACAGCTTCGGAACTGATAGCGGCGGAAACCTGAAACTTTCAGGACCCATCGCCGGCGGTACACAACCTGGGACGTGCGACGTTCAGACGTTCAGACGTGCGACCTCTTGTTCAGACGTGCGACCTCTTTTATAAGAGGCTTCCCTTTGTCGAAGGGACGGTGCTTCCCAACTTCGCGTTCAGGGCTACGGCTTGCCGCAGTGCTCGTGCGAACCCTTTGAACATCGCTTCGATCCGATGGTGTTCGTTTTCACCTGGGTTTAGAAGCCTAAAGTGCAGATTGGCGCGAGCCTCTACGGCCAGAGAGCGAAAGAAGTGCGAAACCATCTCGGTTGAGAGATCCCCCACTTTCTCTCGCTGCGGCGCGTAGTCACTGCAAAAGGTGAAGCGCCCTCCCAGATCGAGTGCCACGGCTACCAGGACTTCGTCCATGGGTAGGAGACTGGAGCCATAGCGTTCAATTCCAGCCTTCTCCCCTAGAGCTTCGCGCAGCGCCTGCCCCAGCACGAGTCCTACATCTTCGACAAGATGGTGATCGTCCACTTCCAGATCGCCCCTAGCTTTCAAGTCGAGGTCGATCGAAGAATGCAGGGCCAGAAGGTGAAGCATGTGATCGAAAAACCCCACTTTGACATCACTTGAAAAATTGCCCTGCCCATCCAGGTTCAGGTCCAGAGCAATCTGGGTCTCATTGGTCTGTCTGGAAACTGATGCAATTCGGCTCACCTTGCCTCTCCCCTTTCTAGGCTACAAATCTCGAGCTCGCTGAGAAAGCGATCGTTCTCATCCGTCGTGCCAATCGTAACCCGTATGCAGTCCTCCAATCCAGGAAGCGAGCTGCGATCTCGCACCACGATTCCCTTTCCCAATAACTGACGACACACCTCCCGCGACCGCGGACAGCGGAAAAGCAGGAAGTTCGCCTCCGACGGGTACACAGTCCCGATATTCGAGAGCCTGGCGAGGGCGCCCGCCACTCTAATCCTTTCGGCTCGAATCTGTTGCATTTCGATCCTCTTGGATCGAGCGTCTCGGAGTACCTCGAGACCGCTCCTCATGGCCGGCAAGCCGAGATTATAGGGCGCCTTGACCTTCAGGAAGTGAGAGATGATCTCAGCCCCAGCAACGGCATAACCCAACCTGACACCGGCCCGCCCAAACGCCTTCGACAAGGTCCTTACCACAATCAGGTTCGGATACTCCGCTAACTCGGAAACCAGTGAAGGGGACTCCGAAAACTCGATGTAGGCTTCGTCGACGACCACGATCCTGTCCCAACTCCGACACAGCTGGAGGATCTCATCAGGATCCAGCAGATTACCGGTGGGGTTGTTCGGTGAACAGAGAAAGAGCACCTTGACCTCGGCAGGCACCCGCCGCAGGAAGTCCTCGGAGTTGAAATCGAAGCTTTCATCGAGACGAACTTCAAAGATCTCCACCCCAAAAATCTGAGCCAGAACCCGGTACATGCCGTAGGTCGGCTCCGCCACCGCCACCTGATCCTGAGCGGGCTGACAGAAGACCTTGAAAACCCAGTCCAGGACCTCATCCGACCCGACCCCAGCCACCACGTTCTCGGGCGCCACCCGAAGGTACTCGGCCAGGACCTGGCGCAGCTCGGTTTGATTCGGATCCGGGTAGCGGTTGAGCTGCATCCCACCCCAGAGCTGAGGAAAGGGGTTCTCGTTGGCATCCAACAAGATGCCTTCCTGAATCGTCTCTCGGGCGGAGTGGTAGGGTTCCAGATCCCTGATATTGGGTCGCACCAATTGACTGATACTCATTACATGCCTTCCCCAGCGACCCGCGAAGTTCAGACGTTCAGACGTTCCAGACGTACTTCAACCGCCCGTCGATGCCCTTCCAGTTCCTCCAATTCGGACAGGGTCTCCAAGGTCGGGGCCAGCGCTCTCAGCCCGTCCTTACTCAACTCCTGAAAGGTAATCTTCTTGACATAGCTGTCCAGCGAAACTCCGGAGAAACTCCTGGCCAACCCTGACGTAGGCAGGGTATGGTTGGTCCCCGATGCGTAGTCCCCTGCAACCTCGGGAGACCACGGTCCCAAGAAGACCGATCCTGCTGAATCGATATCGCTGACCCACTGTTGGGGATCCTGCAGATGCAGGATCAGGTGTTCAGGCGCATAGGAATTGGCAAATCCGAGAGCGGCTTCCAGCGAAGGGGCCAAGACCGAAAAGCTCTGCTCCAGGGCATCGGCCGCAAAACGCCTGCGGGGGAGATCTTGCGTCATCGACTCCAGAAGACTGTCCACCTCGTTCAGGGTTGATTTTGAAGTGGATACAAGCACCGCCTGGCTATCGCTTCCATGCTCCGCCTGAGCGATGAGGTCTGACGCCACGAACTCGGGCACAGCCGTCTCGTCAGCCACAACCAGAACCTCACTGGGACCCGCCACCATGTCAATAGCCGTCCCTCGAAGTGAGGCCAGGAGTTTAGCCGATTGTACGATCCGACTTCCCGGCCCCAGGATCTTGTCCACTCTGGAAACCGTCTCGGTGCCAACACACATGGCCGCAATCGCCTGGGCACCTCCGATTCTCAGGACATCCGAGATTCCCGCGATCTCAGCGGCCACCAGGACCTCCGGGGCTACTGATCCATCCGGGCGTGGAGGCACACAAAGAGTGATCTGTGAGCAGCCTGCGATTCGAGCCGGAACTCCCAACATGAGGACTGTCGAAGGAAGAACCGCAGTTCCCCCCGGCACGTAGAGTCCAACCGAGGCGATCGGCCGACTCTCACGCCAACAGCGAATCCCGGGCTCGACCTCGTGCACTTCTTGCGAGATTCCCTGAGCCTGGTGGAAAGTTCGAATATTGGCTGCAGCCCGGCGCAGCGCTCGGGCCGAACTCTCTGAAACGCGGCTGCCCGCCCTTGCGAACTCCTCAGGAGCAACCCGAAGAACCGGCGTCTTGGCGCCGTCGAAACGAAGCGTGTACTCACGCACAGCTTCATCGCCCCGAGCGCCGACCGCATCGAAAATGGCACGACAGGTCTCCAGCAATGCGAGATCCTCGACTGGGTTCCGAGTACAGAGCTCCAGGATCCGATCCGCAGAGAGCTCGTCAAGGCGATAGCAGTTCATGCCTGCACCGATTTTGCTTTCTTTTCCCGGCTCTGGACCGAGCCCGGCCCCATGCGCTTCAGCATGAGCCGGTAGCCCCCTTCGCCGTGGTTGACCCAGTGCGCGATTCGGGTGATGGTGGCGCTGCTGACGCCCGTCAGCTCATGAATCTTCCGGTAGGGAATCTCCTGAGCCACCATTTGCGCGACTTCCCAGCGCTCAGCCATCGCCTCCAGCTCACCCAGGGTGCAAAGATCCCTGAGGAAGCGTGCACACTCTTCACGATCCTTCAAGCAGGCGGCCGCTTCAAAGAGCTTCCAAAGAGCCCGATTCTGCTCCAAAGCTTCTTCCATGTTTCCGTACTATTACGCTATCGTTTTAGCACATTAAAGCACGCGGTGCAAGTCGGAACGTCGCACGTCTCTCAACACGCAAGTCTGCGCTGAAGGACGGCTGCTGCTCGGTTAACTTGAGATCTTGGTCGAGAGCGATGAGTCGACGGCTAAGGGACGTGCGACGTTCAGACGTGCGACGTGAGAAGTTCGACGGAAGGTGAGCAATTCCAACCACCGCTGCCCTCGCCATCGGCGGGTTCTCGCGGAGAAACTACATCAATTCCCGCATCATCTCGTCGAGAGCCTCCCGGCTGGGGTGCAGCTGCTCCTGGGTGAGGGCCTTGAGGGGTACGTCACCTAGATTCAGGGAGTCTATGAAAGATTTTGCTACGGGGTCAACGTACAGAAGGCCTGTCAGAAACTCGTTGGCGGCGGCGGCCTCGTGGAGGGTGCGCATGGCTCCGATCTTACTCATGGGGTCATAGTCTCGGTCCAGCTTACGCAGCCTGATGTACGATCCATCGTGCATCTCCACGTCCTGGGATTCACCTTCCGCATAATCGACAGTCTCGATCGGATCGAAGTGGGGAATGAAGTCGATCTGGTGCAGGAGCTCCTCGTGCTCCTTGGCCCACTTGTAGCTCTTGGTAGAGCCGTCATGATTGTTGAAGGTGACACAGGGACTGATGATGTCCAACATGCTGGTCCCGCTGTGGCTGAGACACCCTTTTAGCAGCGCTACCACTTGCTTCGGATCCCCGGCAAAGGAGCGGCCCACGAAAGTGCAGCCCATCTCGATGGCGAGTGAACAGCAGTCAATAGCCGGCAGTTCGTTGCTGACTCCCGTCTTGAGCTTGGATCCTTGATCTGCCGTCGCCGAGAATTGACCCTTGGTCAGGCCATAGACCCCATTGTTCTCAATGATATAGATCATGGGGACGTTTCTTCGAACCAGGTGACAGAACTGCCCCAGCCCGATCGACGCAGTGTCCCCATCTCCGCTGACGCCAATGCAGATGAGCTTGTGGTTCGCCAGAATCGCGCCGGTCGCCAGTGAAGGCATCCGGCCATGAACACCGTTCAAGCCGTGAGAGGTATTCATGAAGTAGGCAGGGGTCTTGCTCGAACAGCCGATCCCACTCAGCTTGGCAACCTGGTAGGGGTTGACACCCAACTCGTAGAAGGTTTTTGTGATCTGGTTGGTGATGCCGTCGTGACCGCATCCAGCACACAGGGTTGAAACCTGTCCTGCGTAATCGGATCGGGCCAGACCGATCCGATTTAGATTTTTCTTCTTGGGTTGCTGCTCACCTACCGCCATTCCGTTATTCCCCCATGGGCTCATGCAAAAATAACTTCACATTTTGGCATCTCTTCTTTACAAAGCTGAGCGCCAACTCTGCGAAGTTATTCTTGAATGGACCCTTTAGCCTCCAAAGACAGCACCTGCTCCGTGATGAAGCGCGCATCGATTGGAAGCCCCGAGTAGGCGAGGATCTTCTCAATCCCAGGCGTCTGGGTCCCGACCTCCAATCGCAATAGATCTCCCAGCTGACCGTCACGATTCTGCTCCACCACGTAGACTCGCTTACATCGAGAAACGAAGTCACTCAGGTGTGAGGTGAAGGGCAGCGCGCGGATCCTCAAGTAATTCGTCTCGATCCCCTTTTCCTTGCGAAGCTGATCCCGACTCTCCCCGATGGCCACATCGGTTGATCCATAGGCGATCAGACCGACCTCGGCGCCATCGACGTACTCGATCTCGGGCTGTGGAACCCAGCTCTTTGCCGTCTCGAGCTTCTTGGCCAGCCGATCCATCAGCTTTTCGTATTCCTCAGGCTTCTCGGTGTAGCGAGCCGCTTCATCGTGCCCACTGCCCCGGGTAAAGTATGCCGCCAAGGGATGTTCGGTACCCGGCAGAGTTCGATAGGGGATGCCGTCTCCGTCCACATCCCGGTAGCGGCCAAACTCTCCCAACCGATTCAAATCCTCGGCGGTGAGCACCTTCCCCCGGTCATACGGCTGTTCGGGATATTCGAAGGGATCCGCCATCCAGTTGTTCATACCGATATCGAGGTCAGATGCGACGAAGATCGGCTGTTGAAAACGTTCTGCGAGATCGAAGGCTACCCTGGAGAACTCGAAGCACTCCTTCATGTTGGCGGGTAAAAGAAGGACGTGTTTGGTGTCTCCGTGGGACAGGTAATGCAGGGAGAAGATGTCGCCTTGTGAGGTCCTGGTGGGCAATCCGGTACTAGGACCAACCCGTTGGATATCGAAAATCACGCAGGGGATCTCTGCAAAATGGGCTAGCCCGGTGAACTCAGCCATCAACGAAATACCGGGACCGGAGGTCGATGTCATCGCCCGAGCGCCGGCCCACCCGGCTCCTATCGCCATCCCCAAGGCGGCTAGCTCATCCTCTGCCTGGACAATTGCAAAGGTGGCCTTCCCGGTCTTGGGATCCATTCGGTAACGATGCATGTAATCGGACAGGGACTCGCACAGACTGCTCGCCGGGGTGATGGGATACCAGGTGACGACCGTCGCTCCACCAAACATCGCTCCCAGAGCACAGGCAGAGTTTCCGTCGATGATGATCTTCCCTCGGGTCTGGTTCATTCGCTCGAGACGGTAGGGATCCCTCTTGGGCGCATGCTTCCGAACGTATTCGGCACCCAGGTGACTGACCTTGATATTGAGATCAACCGCCTTCTGTTTCGTCTTGAACCACTTGCCGATGGCGGCCTCGACTTCCGCCATCTCGATTCCAAGCAATTCGGCCACGCTCCCCACGTACGCCATATTGGCGACTAGCTTGCGCAGTCGGGGATTGCTTACTACCTCAGCGGCGATCTTGGAAAAAGGGACGGGATAGAAAACGAGATCGTCACGCAGTCTGGAGAGATTGAGCTTCTCTTCGTAGATGACCACCCGACCGGGTTCGAGGGATTCGACGTCATCTCGAGCCGTTTCCGGGTTGAGAGCGAGCAGGATATCGATCTCTCTCTTTCGAGCGACGTACCCGTGCTTCGAGGCCCGAATCGTAAACCAAGTCGGCAGACCCGCAATGTTGGAGGGGAAAAGGTTCTTTCCACTGATCGGTATTCCCATCCGGAATATCGATCGCATCAGAACATTATTGGAACTCTGGCTCCCCGATCCGTTGACGGTAGCGACTTGTATGGATAGGTCGTTTACGATTTCTGCTTGCGATTCCTCATCCAAAACCGGGACTTGAGACTCGGTCTCGATTGTAACCACATCCGTCTCCTTGTTACCTGCTCGAGGCCAGCATTCCCAATAAAAATAAAACCCGTCTATCTTAGCAAAACACAATGACGGTCTGTGCAGCAAAAACAAGCGTCTCAAACGGTCTTTGGTATCTTTTCAGGCATTTGAGAAACGCCTTACTACTCCATCGACCTCTCTCGCACCTTCTTTACAGACGGTGCGCTCGCAAAGAAGATGCTAGCGAGACTCGATCGGCTTCCTTTTTCTGGGCCTCCAGACCCTTTTCCTATTTCAATCTGGCGCTGCGGAGCATATGTTCGTGGCTTTGGGATTCCCTGTCGGCGGGATTGCCTGGGAGACGATCGTGAAGGAGCGGATCTGCTTTATCCTGGTGCGAACCGAATTCGCCTCGAACCTGGGTGCAGCTGCCCGGGTGATGAAGAATATGGGCTTTGCCAAGCTGGTCCTGGTGCAGCCCCAATGCGAGGTCGGTGCGGAAGCACGGATGCTGGCAATGAAGGGCGCCGAGGTCCTCGACCAGGCCTCGTTTTTTCCTTCGCTGGAAGAAGCGGCAAAACCCCTCGACCTGATTCTGGGAACCACCGGCCGTCTCTCCCCACGGGCACACACCCTCAACAGCCGGGTGCTGGCGGAGCAAGTCGTCGGGCGCTTTCCCCACTCTTCCATCGGCATCGCGTTCGGGCCGGAAGGCAATGGACTGGAGCGTGCAGAACTTCGTCTCTGTCAGTGGATGGTTGAGATTCCGACGGTACCTGGAGCCAGCTCTCTGAATCTGGCCCAGGCCGTAGCCGTGATCGCCTACGAACTCCATGTGAGCTCCCTAAAGCAGCCCGATCAAGGCTTTCTCCACGATGCCAGTCAGGAACAGATCCGAGCACTGCTGAGCCAGGTGGAACGACTCCTACCCAAGATCGAGCTACAGTCCCATGTCTCGGCCGGACGGCTGCTGAAAAGGTTGGCGAGAATCGCAGGCAGGGCTCAACTCGAGATCGAGGACGTGAATCTCATCCGGTGGTTGTTGTCTCAGATTGAGGACAAGCTGGACCTGCCAGAATAGAATTGAGGAAAGCCCTTATGAAGCCTGAGAGATCGCATCTTTGTCGCTCCGCTCTCGTCCCTGTAGTGGTCTCCTGGATGGCTGTCAGCAGCCTCGCCTGGAATGCGATTGAGGCTGCCTCCTCGAGCCAGCGGGGGCCAGACTCAGGGGTCGCGGTTGTGGTGCCCCCTGGAGCCCCTGAGCTGGAGCGTTTCGCTGCTCGAGAGCTGCAACGCTATCTCTACGAACTGTATGGCGCCTCGGTCAGCTCAGTCGGTTCGCCCAATCCAGCCATGGACTTGAACATCCTGCTCGGCAGTCCCGGAACCAATCCGGCCGTGGCGGGCACCCTTGGGAAAGCGGGTTGGCCCAAGGTCAGTGACCAGGGAATGGTGCTAAGGCGAGTGTCGGTCGCCGGCAAGCCGGCGCTGGTTATTGGCGGAGGCAGCCCGGAGGCCACACTTTGGGCAGTCTACGAACTTGTAGAACGCGCCGGGGTTCGTTTTCTTCTGGAAAAAGACGTGCTCCCGCAGCAACCTGAACCCTTCCCGCCGGGCGAGTTGGATCTCGTCCTGGAGCCTCGCTTTCGTTTTCGTTCCTATAGGGCCATCAACAACCTGGCCACCTCCCTGATCTTCTACGGAATGAAGGACTACCGCCACCTGATCGATCAGTTGGCCAAGTTGAAATTCAACGTCCTCTATGCCCAGACCTATCCGCACCAGCCGTTTGTCCACTATCAATTCCGGGACCAACCAAAGGTCACGGGAGTACTCCACTACGGTTGGAAGGTTCCCATTCACCTGTCCTTCATCGGACGCCATCTCTTCGGCGGTCGGTCGGAGCTGATCAACCCTGATTTTGTGGGTGCCGAGACCTATCGGGATCGACTACGGGCGGGTCAGAACCTGCTGCGGGAACTGTTTGCCTACGCCCGGCGCCGGGGAATGCAAACCGGGCTCAATTTCCGAATCAACCAGTTCACCAACGAGTTCAACTGGCGTTTGCCGGAGTGGTCGGACCGCGAATACGTCCCACGTTCTGCCCTGAAGGGGAAGCGAAGTGCAAGGCTGGGGATCTCAGAATATGCGGTCGATCCCACGGCATTTCCCTATATGACTCCAGACAATCCGGTAGTGGTGGAGCTGAACAAGACCATCATTCGAGCCCACATCGACACCTATCCCGAGGTCGATTTCTACGGCTGGACGCAGCCGGAGTTGCCGGTGGGCGGTCAGCAGTACCGCCAGATGTGGGACCAACTCAATCGCAAGTACGAGCTGGAGCCGGAGTTCAGCCTGGAAACAATGGAGGAATCCGCCAGAACCAATACGCTGCCGCTTGGTGTGAGGCAGGGCGAGCGGCCCCTGCACGAGCTCAGGGGAGCCGTCGCCAACGCCTATACCCTGGACAAGCTCGTCAACGAAGACCGCATCCTGGCTAAGTCCATCAACCCGGACGCGAGCATCGTCGTCAGCACCTTCAGTGACGAATTCTACCCCGTCATGCCACGGATCTTTCCCAATGCGATGCTGATGGTGCAGATGGACTACCTGACCTCTCTGGCTGCCGAGCGCACGGAGATGCTTTCCTTTGCCGCCAAGACCGAGACCAGAGTCATGACCCTGGCTACGCTGGCCGACGACAACGTTGGGATCCTGCCGCAGCTGCCGACACAGCCTCTTCACAAAATCCTCGACGCCATGGACCGCTACGATGTAGACGGGTTCTTTGGACGCCAGTTTCTGGTCACCAAGCTGGAAGCGGGCACCGCCTACCTGGCCAAAGCGTCCTGGTCCGCGGAAGTGACCCCGGAGTTGGTCTATAGGGACCAAGTGAAACTGGTTTGCGGCGAGGGGTCGGTGACACCGATGTTGCAGGCCTATCGAATCCTGGAAGAGGCCACACTCAAGGGTGATGAAGTGGCAATGGGATTCCTCTTCCCAGTCCCCAACATGATGAGCAAGCACTGGGAAGACCTCTCCGGTTCGGTGGCCGGTTGGGACGCCCTGGCGACATATTACGTGAGGGCTGTCCCCTTAGTGGAATCGGCACTGCAGCAGAGCCGCCCCGAGGGCAAGAGCTATCTCCAGCAGCTCCTCGGTCAACTGAGGTTTGGGACGGACTATATTGCTGTGGTCCAGGCGGTGCGAAAGTCTCGCGTCGAGTACGAAGCCTCGCAGAAGGCCCGGGCGGACAAGGATCTACGGGCGTTCGAGAGACACATCAGGTCACACGAGATGTTGGAGGGAGCTCTGGCCCAGCTCAAGACCGGGATCCAACACTGGGCTGACGCGGCTCGGGATCCTTCGGACCTGGGAGCACTCGGAGTTCTCAACTATTTCTGCTACGACTATCTGAAGGGTGTCGCTCTGAACATGTATCTGGAAATGGAGCGTTGGAGTATTGATCTCTAGGCTGAAGCTTCATTGGCTCGGAGACCATTCAACGGCCGCCACCCGACAGAGCCGTGATCTTCGTAGGATGGGCACTCCTGCCCGTTGATGACGGCGACGGGCAGGAGTGCCCATCCTACAACGGACAAGGTATTATCGATGTTCGCGGTCAAAGACAACCAAAGTTTCTTCCTGAATGATCCCGCGAGGCTGGAGCTTTACTAACCCGGAATCTCATCGACAGTAGCAAGTCGCTGCGCTCGAATCCTACTCGACCGAAAAACCCTGAAGTTCGACTGGAGTCAGCCCTATCCCGAAGAACGCGTCGTCCAGGTTAAGCGTGAAGGCGGTGGGACCCACGTTTTCGATGCACTCTACGGTAAACAACCCACTCTGTGTGGCGGCAGCTGTCAAGACGTTAGCCGCCGGCGACTGGGAAAATGCTAGCCCAGGAAAGAAAATGAATGGGCAGAATCGTAACACGTCCCTCAGCACCGTGCATCAAGCACGGTGTGTTTCAGTCCTGATCTTGGAGCTTACGACCATTCTGCTCCTCGATCACATCCATGAACGAAGATACGGAAAAGACAGCGTTACCGATGCCTGCCGTTCCGTACCCAGGAGGGGCCTTCAGAGCGTAGCGCTCATGAGTCTGCTTCCAGACCCGTAGAAGCCCCACGTGATATTCCAATGGAGCCCCTTTGGGATTCTGTCTACCTAGAACGCTCAAGGGTTCCGGGCACCAGGTGGTGAAGCGTGGGATGATTCCCCTGGACATGAAAAAGTCCAGTCCCTCACCGGTGGAGGCCAGCGCTTCATCTACGTTGCTAAAACCTTCGGGGCCCGCCATTTCGATGCCCGCAACGAAGTTCGGGATGACCCGGGACGGCGGGAAGACCTCGGCGGCATCTAAAATTCGCTGAATCCAACGGTCCCGTCCGATGTAGCGGTCCTTCCCCGGGCAGATAATGCCGAACAGCCGCGGGTCCCAGACCTCGTAGTTGGGATGATAGATCTGGATGCCAGCATCACGGAACCGCTTCACCTCGTCTCGAGCCAGAGCCTGGACCACAGCTTTGCCGATCCAGCGACCGGGAAACCGCTTCTCAATCGCCTCTGGATACTGAACATAGAAGTCGATCTCTGATTTGCCGTCCAGAGTCGAGGTGATGCTCCCTCCAGTCACCGTGTAGGCGCGACTCTCCGAATCGGTCTCGTGGATGATCTCGAGCGCCTCCAATATCTCGTCGATCGCCTTGACTGCGGTGTAGGAACGGCCCGAATCTTTCTGCTGTCGATAATTCTCATTGATATCGCAGAACTGGCACTCGATCTTCCGCCCGAAGTACTGGCACATGCGAAAAACGGTGAGATAGAGGAGATAACCCCATTCAATAGTAGGGGCAATATCGGTAATGGGTTTACCACCGGCAAGCGTTCGGCGGTAGTACTCGGGAACTTCCGGCAACTCCAGCTCAGCGAGTTCAGTCCCTTCTAACGCTAGCATCAGGTGCCCTTCGGACGAAAGCTCGATACGATAGGGTGAATTCGGGTTCAGGCGCACCGAGACGATGGTGCGACGGAAGTCCGCGGGTCCGCCCTTCAAGCAGATTTCCTCGGGGGCATGGAGGTTCTCCTGTTGCGCCATTTCTGAAATAGGGACCAGGTCGAAGGAGAAGATGAAGTAAGCCTTGGGCTTGAAACCCGATGCCATCCGCAGGGCGTCGGCCGAGAACGCCACTCCAGTGCGGAGCAGGTCCTCCTTGACGACCACCTCGTGCGGAAGATCGGAGTACTTCTCCGTCAGTTGCTGCACCCGCTCCAACCGTTCTCCCATAGCCAGCCAAGATACCAAAAACGGGCCTTCGCCGCCATCTGCAAGAGGCTGCTCAAAAGCCGCCTCGATGATTCATTGCTGGACCTAACCCGGGGCTAACCCCACGCTCTTCTTGGCGGCAGGAGTCCTATTGCAGGAGGGGATGGGAAGCAGGACCGGCAGGCTCAGGCACGGTCCCGTTGGCGGCTGTGGATCTACTTGGTCTTTTGGTTGCCTACACCCTATAATGGTAGGTTCATCCGGTAAATGGGGAGGTGCCGCCAGTCAAAGGTAGGCCATGGAAACTGCCGCACTATGCAAACCGTGGAAAAACAAGTAGTTCTGGAGGAGAACTGGCAAGTGCTCGCAGTTGTTTTTCCACCGTTCGCACAGCGCTTGGAAAACTCCGTATCACGGGCTTGCTGGCCCGGTTCGATGTCGCTCGGAGTTTTCCACAGTTCCCACGGCCTCTGCTACTGCAGCCGACTATATGGACAAGCGAACGGGGAGCAGATTTGGGATCCGGAAGGTGCCAACCACGTCCCCACCTCCCCATTTACCGGATGACCCTAATGGTACTCCTTGTTTTTCGGTTCCGGCTCAAATCAGAATGGAGGAAGTTGATGGTAGCGAAGACCAGCAAGAAAGCTGATATTTATAAGCGCTATGCCGATGCTCTGGCATTGCTGAACAAGAAGCAGTACCCGAAAACGCAGAAGCTTCTCTCTCAAATCAAACAGGACTTCCCTACTGAGAAGGACGTTCTGGCGCGGGTGGACCTTCACTTGCAAATCTGTGAGATGAGAATCGACGCGGCGGCCACCAAGGGCCCTGTGTCCTCCGATGAAGCCTACGATCGCGGAGTCTTTCACCACAATCAGGGCCTCTACGACGACGCCTTGAAGTTGTTCGAGAAGGCCCAGAAGCTCGGCGACGGGGAGACGGACCACATCCACTACGCGATAGCCGCGTCCGAGGCCTCTCTGGGGAACACTGAAAACGCCCTCAAGAACCTGAAATCCGCTATCAAGAGCAACCCCCAGAACCGGATCTTTGCCCTCAACGATCCCGACTTCGAGCCCTTGGCCAGGAACAAGGAATTTACAGAAGTAGTCTCGCCCGAGGGTTAGCCCGGATTTCTCATCGCTTGTCGTAGCGAGGCGCCGCAAGGGCCGTCCTTGCAAGGCTTGCGACCGAGGCCCCCGCAGTCGTACTCGTGCAGTACGTCGAGGAGGCCGAGAGAACGTAACGCAGCCAGGACGGATGTTTGCGGCGATGCAGTAGACCAGCGATGAGAAATGCGGGTTAGGGCTCTGTCAAGAATAACTTCGCAGAGTTGGCGCTCAGATTTGCGCCAGATTTGGTCGGGAACGATTGAGCGAAACCGCAGGCGTAGCCGGGCCTACATTGAGGATTTCGCGATTGAGGAGCGGCCGAAGATGGCGTGAAGATGAGATGCCAGAATGTAGAAGTTATTATTGACAGAGCCCTTAGCTCGAATTCGCCGTTGTTACTGATCCCAGTGTGGGCACAGTAGGCTAGCCAGGGTAGGTATGCCCAGCAACCAGAAGCGACCTGATCGTCACATCCTCATCCTCGCTGCGGGTAAAGGGACCCGCATGAAGTCGGAGCGGCCCAAGGTGCTGCACCGCATCGGCGGGAAACCGCTGATCCAACACGTCCTGGAGCAGCTCAAAAGCCTCGACATCATGACAACTCTGCTCGTCCTTGGCCACCAGGCAGAAAAGGTCGAAGAAGCAGTTTCCGACTTTGGGGTCGAGATCGTCCTGCAGCGCGAGCAGCTGGGAACGGGCCATGCAATCATGGCCGCAAAGTCCCAGCTCGAAGGGCTTTCCGGCAGTCTTCTTGTGCTCTACGGAGACATGCCGTTGATCCGCGCGCAGGAACTGGAACGGCTCTTTCAGATTCGGGAGCAGGAGGACGCCGACCAAGTCCTCTTGACGGCAATCCTGGATAGCCCCTTTGGCTATGGCCGTATTCTCAGAAATGAACAGGGTGAGGCGATCGACATCGTAGAGGAAGAAGATGCCACTTCCGAGCAAAAGCTGATCAAGGAAGTGAACACGGGCTTGAATTGCTTCGAGATCGAATGCCTACTCGCCAGCCTCTCACAGTTGTCGCAGAACAACAGCGCTGCGGAATACTACTTGACCGACCTGCTTCGCATTCTACGCGAAAACGGAAAGAAGGTGGCCGTTCTGGAAAGCAGCTCTCCCGAGGACCTTCTGGGCATCAACACGAGGGAGGAGATGGCAGTAGCGGAGGGAAAAATGAGAAGTCAGATCGCTCGTCGCTGGATGCTGGAAGGCGTCACCATGCTGGATCCGTCTTCCGTCTATATCGAGGCGACGGTTGCGATCGGGCGGGACACAGTCCTTTACCCTGGAGTGATTCTGGAAGGACAGACGGTGATTGGCCCGGGCTGCACGATTCGCGGCTTCTCCCACCTGAGCGACGCCACTATCGGGAAAGGCGTCGTCGTCGACCATTGCTCGGTCGTCAGAAACAGTGAGGTCGGTGACGGCAGCCATGTAGGTCCTTTCGCTCACCTGAGGGCGAACACGGTCGTGGCCGGATCCTGCCGAATCGGAAACTTCGTGGAACTCAAGAATACCCGTTTCGGTGACTCCAGCAAGGCAGCTCACCTCTCTTATCTGGGAGACACCGAGGCCGGGAGCGGAGTCAACATTGGAGCGGGGACGATAACCTGCAACTACGACGGACGAGACAAGCATAAGACGGTGATCGAGGACAGGGCTTTCATCGGAAGTGGCACTCAACTGGTAGCTCCGGTCAGAGTCCAAGAAGAAGCCTACGTCGCCGCAGGGTCCTCGATCACGGAAGACGTCCCGCCCCAGAGTCTAGGGATCGCTCGAAGCCGGCAGATCAATAAACCTGGTTGGGGGAAAGGGAGAAGAAAACGAAACGACCCGGAGTAAAGGTCAGGTCGTACGTCAAATACGTCGCACGTCTGAACGTCGCACGTCTCTTGACCGGTTGCAGACAGCTTCGGAGCTTAAAGCGGCGGAAACCTGAAGGTTCGAAAACCCATCACCGGTGTACCATGACCTGAGACGTGCGACGTTCAGACGTTCCGACGTTCAGACGTTTTCCTCAAGCCTCTACCGAAATACCGTGATACTCCTGAAGACTTTTGACCTGGACTTCTTCTCTTTGCAGGGCTCGAATAGCGCTGATGGCGGCGGCGGCGGCTGAGAGAGTCGTAATACAGGGAGTGCCGTGCTGGGTGCAGGAGCGTCGTATCGCCTTCTCGTCAAAGAAGGACTCCCGGCCCAGGGGGGTGTTGACCACCAGGTGGATCTTGTTGCTCTTGATGAGGTCGACGACATTGGGTCGGCCTTCGTTGACCTTGTAGACACTCTCGACTTCCAGGCCTGCCTGGGCAAGGACAGACGCCGTTCCGCTGGTGGCCACCAACTGAAACCCGAGTGCCTGAAAGTCCCTGGAGAGAGCGCTGACGTAGCGTTTGTCCCGCTCGTTGACACTCATGAAAACAACGCCTGCCTTGGGCAGGTTATTACCCGCGCTGATCTGGGCCTTGGCGTAGGCGTACCCGAAACTATCAGCGACTCCCATGACCTCCCCCGTCGATTTCATCTCGGGACCCAGAATCGTATCGACTCCGGGGAACTTGGCAAATGGAAAAACCGGGGTCTTGACGAAACAGCTGGCCACTTTCAGATCCTCGTCGAGTCCCAGCTCCGAGAGGGTCTTTCCGAGCATGAGCCGGGCTCCCATTTTCGCCAGTGGTACCCCCGTGGCTTTGCTCACGAAGGGTGTGGTTCGACTGGCTCGGGGGTTGACCTCCAGGACATAGACACGGTCCTCGACCACGGCAAACTGGACATTCATCAGGCCGATGACGTTGAGGGCCTTGCCCAGTCGACGGGTGTAATGCCTCATCGTTTCCAGATGTTCCTCCTCGATCACCATGGGAGGAAGGACCGAGGTGCTGTCTCCCGAGTGGATACCAGCCTCCTCGATGTGCTCCATGATTCCACCAATGATCACATTCTCACCGTCCGCCAAGGCATCGACGTCATACTCCCGTGCATCCTCCAGGAATCTATCGATCAGCACGGGGTGCTCCGGGGAGACATCCACAGCATTGCTCACGTACTTCTCGAGAGAATCGTCGTCGTAGATGATCGCCATCGCCCGTCCACCCAGAACATAGGAGGGCCTCACCAGAATCGGGTAGCCGATCCGGTCGGCAACCTTGCGGGCCTCTTCCACTGACATTGCCGAGCCGTTGTCAGGACGCAGGATGTCGAGCTCCTTGAGCAGCTCTTCGAACTGTTCTCGATCTTCGGCCAGATCGATGGATTTTGGAGACGTCCCGATGATGGAGACTCCGGCCTCAAAGAGCCTCAGGGCAAGCTTCAACGGAGTTTGCCCTCCCAACTGCACAATCACGCCAAACGGGTTTTCTTTTCTCACCACCGCCATCACATCCTCAAACGTGAGGGGCTCGAAGTAGAGCCGGTCCGAAGTATCGTAGTCAGTCGATACCGTTTCAGGATTGCAATTGATCATGATGGCCTCATAGCCATCTTCCCTGAGGGCGAAAGCCGCATGGCAGCAGCAGTAATCGAACTCGATGCCCTGGCCAATTCGGTTGGGACCGCTACCAAGGATCACAATCTTCTTGCGGTCGGTCGGATCAGATTCGTCTTCCCGCTCGTAGGTGGAGTAAAGATACGGCGTGTGGGATTCGAATTCGGCGGCACAAGTGTCCACTCTCTTGAAAACCGGCGCGACACCCATTTTCTCTCGATAGCGGAAGACATCTTCTTCTCGAAGCTTACCGGAGGCGGGGCCTTCTTCGGGCTCTCCCGACGGACCATTCCCCTTGGCACCACTCAAGATCTGGGAAAGCCGGAGATCGGAGACGCCCTCCCGCTTTACCCGCAGCAACTGCTCGCGACTGACGTCTGAAAGTTCCACCCCTTCGAGCTCCTGTCCCATGCTGACCACCCGTTCGATCTGTTCCAGAAACCAGCGATCGATCGTCGTCAACTTGAAGATCTCTTCGATGGTATAACCCTGGCGGAACGCCAGAGTGAGATAGGCGAGACGGGATGGATTGGGCCGAGTGAGATGTTCCCTAATGTGCTCGGGATCTGTGGCTTCGCTGGCAAGAGTCTTCCCTGTTTCCAAGGAACGCAACCCCTTGAGCAGCGCCTCTCTGAAGGTCCTGCCGATTGCCATCACCTCCCCCACTGACTTCATCTGGGTGCCCAGAATTTCGTCCGCCTCCGGAAACTTCTCAAAGTTCCAGCGGGGGATCTTGACGACCACATAGTCGAGGGTGGGCTCGAAGGAGGCAGGAGTCTTGAGCGTAATATCGTTGGGGATCTCGTCGAGCATATAGCCTACAGCCAGCTTGGCAGCAATCTTGGCGATAGGAAATCCGGTTGCTTTCGACGCCAGAGCCGAGCTCCGACTGACACGAGGATTCATCTCGATCACGGCCATTCGACCGTCATCGGGATTGACCGCAAACTGGATGTTCGACCCTCCGGTCTCCACTCCCACCCGTCGGATGATCTGGATGGCCGCATCCCGCATCAGCTGGTATTCCTTGTCCGTTAGCGTCTGAGCGGGAGCAACTGTTATGGAGTCGCCGGTGTGGACCCCCATCGGATCGAAGTTCTCGATCGAACAGATGATCACGACATTGTCGTTGAGGTCTCGCATGACCTCGAGTTCGAATTCCTTCCATCCCAGAATGGATTCTTCTATGAGAATCTCGTGGATTGGTGAGAGTTGAAGACCGCGACCCACGATCTCGTCAAACTCCTCATTGTTGAAAGCGATGCCTCCACCCGTTCCTCCCAGTGTGTAAGAAGGACGGATGACGGCGGGCAGCCCCACCTGCTCCAGGATCGCAGCCGCCTCCTTGAGATCGTTGGCAAACCCAGAAGCCGGGACCTCGAGCCCAATCTCCTCGATTGCCGCCCGAAAACGCCTGCGGTCCTCGGCGACTCGAATTGCGTTCAGCTTGGCCCCGATCATCTCCACACCGTACTCGTGGAGAATCCCGCTCTCGCTGAGCTCAACCGAAAGATTCAGTCCTGTCTGTCCCCCCACCGTGGGCAGAAGAGCATCCGGTCGCTCCCTCCTGATGATCTCGGACACGTATTCCACCGTCAGCGGCTCAACGTACGTGCGAGTCGCGAATTCGGGGTCGGTCATGATTGTGGCGGGGTTGGAGTTGACGAGTACGACCTGAAATCCATCGCTCAACAGGGCCTTGCAAGCCTGAGTCCCGGAGTAGTCAAACTCGCAGGCCTGGCCAATCACGATTGGCCCCGATCCGATGATCAGGATTTTCTTCAGGTCATCTCGCTTGGGCATGTCCCCACTTCGAAACCGGAACACGTACGGGTGCCGGCTCTCCTTCTCTTAGACTGGGTCTTTCCTCTGGTGCGGCTGGTTCCGATACTCACGCATGACATCCAGAAATTGATCGAATAGATAGAGCGAGTCGTGAGGACCAGGGGAAGCCTCTGGGTGGTACTGTACAGAAAAAACTGGCAGAGATCGATGGCGAAATCCCTCCAGCGTTTGATCGTTCAGGTTCATATGAGTGAGCTCGATCTGGCTATCGTCCAGCGACTCCGGATCCACGGCAAAACCGTGGTTATGAGAGGTGATCTCGATCTTTCCCGAAATCAGGTTCTTGACCGGCTGGTTCCCTCCTCGATGCCCGAACTTGAGCTTATAGGTCTTCCCCCCCAGGGTCAGCCCCAGGAGTTGGTGGCCCAAACAGATCCCGAACAGCGGTCGCTTCCCTATTAGCTTCTTCAGGTTTTCGACAATGTAGCCCAGCGGTTCCGGATCTCCCGGTCCATTTGACAGAAAGATGCCGTCCGGCTCGAGTCCCAGGACATCTTCGGCCAGCGTCGTCGCCGGAACGACAGTGACATCGCATCCCCGAGCCGCCAGACAGCGCAGAATATTATGTTTGATGCCAAAGTCGTAGGCCACGACCTTGAAGCTGGGACTCTCTACGGGCCAGGCGTAACGTCGCTCGGTGCTGACGGACCGGACATAATCGCTTCCAGCCATGGGCGGGTGCTGCAGGACTCTCGCTTCCAACTGTTCGTGAGATGCCTCGGATGCGGAAACGATGCCCCGCATTGCCCCTCGCTCGCGAATGTGCCTGACCAGGGCTCGGGTATCGATTTCTGATATTCCACCGACGCCGTGTTCCCGAAGATAACCGTCCAGGGTCTGCTCACCTCTCCAGTTCGAGAAGATAGGACTACACTCGCGAACGACGAAACCCTCAACGAAGGGTCTGGCGGATTCCTGGTCGTCACGGTTGGTTCCATAATTCCCAATCTCGGGCTGAGTCATCACCACGATCTGGCCGGCGTAAGAGGGGTCGGTGAGGACCTCTTGATAGCCCGTCATCGACGTGTTGAAGACGACCTCCCCTAAACCCTCTTGCTCGGCTCCGAAGGCAAGTCCTTCAAAACAGGTGCCATCTTCGAGACACAAGGTTGCTTTCCGCACGACGATTCTCCCCGCTCAAGAAACCGATTTCTCTTGGATATAGTGCTATGTCCTGGAAATTCACCACATAATTCTGCGGACCTGAACGCCGTCTGCTGTGTTGCGCTTCCTCGAAATACCCCAGTTATGCCTGCGTCAGCGCGCCTTGCATACGGCGCCCATGTCTCGCAGACTTATGCACCGAACTTCCAGGACATAACACTAGCAGCCTGTCGGACTTTCGAGGTCATACCCCACAGGCATCATTAGTGATGGCGAATCGATTTAAAGTAGTCGATCGAGAGACTCCTTATCTGTTTCCCCCTTCGGTGCAGGAATGGCTGCCGGAGACGCATCTGGCTCGCTTCGTGGTGGAGGTTGTGAGCAAGCTGGAGCTGAGGAAGCTGGAGGATTCCTACACGAAGCGGGGATCGGAAGGCTACCATCCGGCCATGATGCTGGCGTTGTTGTTTTACGGCTATGCCACGGGGGTGTTTTCGAGTCGGAAGTTGGAGCAAGCCAGCTACGATTCGGTGGCGTTTCGCTACCTCGCCGGCAACACGCATCCGGATCACGACACCCTCGCCCATTTCCGGAAGCGATTTTTGCAAGAGCTGAAGCCGCTGTTTGTGGAGATCTTGCTGCTGGCCCAGGCGATGGGATTTCTGAAGTTGGGCCGCGTGAGTTTGGATGGCACGAAGGTCAAAGCCAATGCCTCCAAGCACAGTGCGTTGAGTTGGGGGCACATCCGGAAGCTGGAAGCGCGGCTGCGAGAAGAAGTGGAAGAGTTGATGCGGCTGGCCGAGGCAGCGGATGGACGAGAAGAAACGGAAGGGATGGACATCCCGGCTGAGCTGGCGCGGCGGGAGGAACGGTTGAAAGCGATCGAGGAAGCAAAGCAGAAGCTGGCCCAGCGGGCGGCCGAGCGGCAGGCAGGTGAGCAGGCCGAATATGAAGCCAAAGTGGCCAAGCGGCAAGCCCAGAGGAAACGGGGAAACAAACCGCGGGGTCGCCCCCCCCAACCGCCCCAAGGAGGAATTCGAGACCAGGATCAGATCAATCTGACGGATGAAGAGTCTCGGATCATGCCGGTCTCGGGCGGGGGATTTGAGCAATGCTACAACGCTCAGGCCTTGGTCGATAACGACAGCTTCTTGATTGTGGCGGCTCATGTCACGCAAAACGCCAACGACAAGAAAGAATTGGAGCCGGCCCTGGCGGCGCTGCAAGCCCTGCCCGAGTCGCTGGGTCGGGCCCAGGAGTTGCTGGCCGACAGCGGCTACTTCAGTGGCCCCAACGTGGAGCTTTGTGGCGAGCACGCGATTGTCCCCTATATTGCGGTCGAGCGGGAAGCCCACCACTTGCGGCCGACCGAACGCTGGAAACAACCGGAGCCGCCCGGGCAAGACGCCGATGCGGTGGAGCAGATGAGATACCGGTTGAAGACCCCCGCGGGTCGAGCCATTTACGGGCAACGCAAAGCCGTCCCGGAGCCCGTCTTTGGGATCATCAAATCGGTGATGGGCTTTACGCAGTTCTCTCTCAGAGGAACGGAGGCAGCAGACCGGGAGTGGACTCTGGCCAGCATCGCCTGGAATCTGAAAAGAATGTACAACCTCTCCTGCCGCCAGCCGACGATGGCCCGTGCCACCCTCTGAAGAGGTGGGCCGCGTCGTTTCAGCGGCCAAATCACCGCCGCAGAGCAGATGACTCATCGCTTTTCGTGCTTGGTCATGCAACACTTTTAATCAAACCTTAAACTTAAATTTCAGAAACGCCTGTAAGTTAAGTCCGACAGGCTGCTAGGGGACTGTAATACCTCAAGGCACGGGCTAACTACAACGGTCTCGGTCGCAATCCTTGCACCGGGAGGCCTCTGCAGCACCTGGCAGCAGGCAGGCACGAGAAATCCGGGCTAATCAATCGTTCCTAGCTTCGAGAGAGGCCAGTAACGAAAGACGGCCTTGCCAAATATCTGGGCTTCAGGGACGAACCCCCAGCTCCGACTGTCATTGCTCGAACTGCGGTGATCGCCAAGCACAAAATACTGGTGGAGAGGGACCTCGATGATACGATGAAAGCTATCGTCGCGATATTCGGGTCCTAGATAGGGCTCACCCAGCCGCTTTCCATTGATATAGACTTCACCCTTCCTGATCTCTAACTTGTCTCCAGGGAGTCCGATAACCCGTTTGATGAACGATTTACTGACGTCACTAGGATACCAGAAAACGATGACGTCTCCTCGGTCGATATCAGAAAAATGGTAGATGAACTTACTGACGAAAATACGCTCCTGGTCGGCGAGGTTGGGCTGCATGCTCGTCCCCTCAACCTTGACCGGCTGGACCACGAAGATCACTATCAGGACTGCCGCCAGGGCGGCGAAAAAGATGTCTCGGGCCCAGCCCTGGAGATCCTGGATAATGGAGCCCCAATCGCGGGTCGGGCTCTGCCGCGGGGTTTCGGTCGGAGGATCCCCCCCCGAAAATTCGTGTTCTGCTAGCGTATCCAGGGCTACGTCTTGTGACAGGGTGACGGATTCCGAGTGGGAATCGCTCCTCCGTCCCCTCGGCCAGACAGAGGCATCGTCTAGATCTTCCTGAAACTCAGCCACCACCTAATTGATACCACAGTTGAGAAAACCAAGACAACCAGACCCTGGCCGAACGAGGCACGCCAGCAGGCCAGTGAAGAGGCAGGAAAACGCAAAATGAGGCTCTGGAGCACTCAGGAAGAAACTCCTGCAAGAGCCAAGGCTACGATGTGGGAAGGACGGTCAGACTTCGAGGATCTCCATCTCCTTCTGCTTGGCCACGGTCTCGACCTTCTGAGTAAACTGGTGGGTCAGAGCTTGTGTCTCTTCCAGCCTCCGAGCCTCGTCATCTTCCGAGATTTCCTTGGCTTTCACTAGCTTTTTCAACTGTTCGTTCGCATCTCTGCGGATATTGCGAACCGCAACCTTGTGCTGTTCCGCGATTTTCCCCACCTGTTTGGCCAACTCTTTGCGCCTCTCTTCCGTCAGTGGAGGAATGGGAATCCGAATGACTTGACCGTCATTCGACGGATTGAGTCCCAGAGCCGAGGCTCGAACCGCCCGTTCTAGACTTTCTATCTGCGACGGATCCCAGGGCTGTACCGTGATCAGACTTGGATCGGGAACATGCAGTGTCGCCAGCTGATTCAGGGGCGTGAGCGTCCCGTAATAGTCGGCTTGTATTTGATCCAGAATGTGTACGGATGCACGCCCGGTGCGGATAGTGGTCAACTCGCGCAAGAGGTCCTCAATCGTCTTGTCCATTCTCTGTCGCGCCTCAGAGATCACTGTTTGGCTCATGTCACCTCCATCTGAACTACATCGCTGGCAAGATTGCTCAAACCGGGTAGCTCTCCAAGTGCCTGCTAACGGGTGATGATGGACCCGACCTTTTTCCCCAGGACGGCCTTTTTGATATTCCCTTCCTGGCGCAGATTAAACACGATAATCGGGAGGTCGTGGTCCATACACAGAGAAATGGCCGTGGTATCCATTACCCTCAGCCCTTTCTCGAGCACCTGGAAGTAAGTGAGACGGTCGAAAAGCTTGGCCTGATCGTTCTGGGAAGGATCCGAGTCATAGACCCCGTCTACCTTGGTCCCCTTGAGAATGACCTCGGCTCTGATTTCCATCGCCCTCAAAGCAGCGGCAGTGTCGGTAGAGAAGTAGGGATTTCCTGTGCCTGCGGCAAAGATGACCACACGTTTCTTTTCAAGGTGCCGGACGGCCCGCCTGCGGATGAAGGGCTCGGCAACCTCGGCCATGTGGATAGCGCTCAACACCCGTGTGTCGACACCCTCCTGTTCGAGCGCACTCTGGAGGGCAAGAGCGTTTATGACCGTGGCGAGCATCCCCATGTAGTCGCCCGTCGCCCGGTCAAAACCGGCATCGCTGACCGCAACACCTCGAACGATGTTGCCTCCCCCCACAACGATCGAGATCTCGGAACCGAGACGTTGGACGTCCTTAATCTCACGAGCGATATTCGCCATCGCCGTGGGGTCCACGCCAAATTCGGTGCGCCCCCCCAAGACCTCACCACTGAGCTTGATCAAGATCCTGGCGTAGCTCGGCCTCTGGAGCTCAACCGGCTCAACCTCAGGAACCTTGTTTTCCCGGGCCAAGTCCCCTCCTGTTTTGCCCAGTCGGATGTGGAACGCCTTTTGCCGTCAGCCAAAGAAGCTAGTACGCTTCCTCTCCAACTTTGAACCGGCAAAAACGTTTAACAGTGATGTTCTCTTTCAGGGTAGCAATCTTTGCCTTGATCAGATCTTCAACCGAAACCGAAGGGTCTTTCACAAAGGGCTGCTCGTAGAGGCAAACCTCCGAATAGTACTTCTGGAGTTTACCGTCGACGATCTTATCCATGACGTGTTCGGGTCGCCGGCTATTTGACGCCTGCTTCCGATAGATTTCCTTTTCCGCGTCGACTTCCTCCTGCCCAATGTCGTCGCGACGCACATAGAAAGGATTCGATGCAGCCACCTGCATGGCAAGATCTCTGACCAGGCCCTGAAAATCTTCCGTTCGGGCGACAAAGTCAGTCTCGCAATTGACCTCAACCAGAACGGCCAGCTTCCCCCCCGCGTGGATATAGTGCCCTACGATACCTTCATGGGTCGCACGGCCAGACTTCTTCTGGGCCGCTGCTAAACCCCTCTCTCGCAGAATCGAAACGGCTCGGTCAATGGCGCCCTCGGCTTCGGCCAAAGCTCTCTTGCAGTCCATCATGCCTGCACCGGTTCTCTGCCTGAGAGATTTAACCTGATCCGCTGTAATCGCCATGAACCCTCGCTACTTCCCCTCAGCCTTTGGTCTCGGTTGCCTTGGCATCGGGTGCCTTCTTGGGAGCCTTGGTGGCGGACGCTTTCGCGGAGGGACTCCCCTTCGCCTGAGCCGGCTTTTTGGTCTTGGCAGACGCAGGACTGCTAGAAGTGGTTGTAGCTTCCGTCTTGGCCGCCTTGGGCGCCTTCTTCGGTGCGGCTTTTGTCTCGGGCTTTGCCTTGGCCTCTGGTTTCGCCACTGCCTTGGCTTTCGGTTTCGCCACTGCCTTGGGCGCCGCTTTCGCTGCTACCTCAGCTTCCGCTTTCGCCACTGCCTTGGGCGCCGCTTTCGCTGCTACCTCAGCTTCCGCTTTCGCCACTGCCTTGGGCGCCGCTTTCGCTGCTACCTCAGCTTCCGCTTTCGTCTCCGCCTTGGGCGCCGCTTTCGCTTCTACCTCAGCCTCGGGTTTCGTCTCCGCCTTGGGCGCCGCTTTCGCTGCTACCTCAGCCTCCGCCTTCGCCTCTGCCTTGGGCGCCGCTTTCGCTGCTACCTCAGCCTCCGCCTTCGCCTCTGCCTTGGGCGCCGCTTTCGCTGCTACCTCAGCCTCCGCTTTCGCCGCGACCTTGGCGGCCGCCTTCGCTTCTGCCTTGGCCTTGGCCGCCTCCTCCGCCTGGCCCTTCTCCGCCTCGAAAACGCCTCGACCTGCCAGCACCGCATCGGCTGCGGTTTTAGAGAACAGCTTCACCGATCGAAGGGCATCATCGTTACCTGGAATGATGTAATCCACATAGTCGGGATCACCGTTGGTATCGACTACGGCTATGATGGGAATATTCAGCTTGGTAGCTTCCTGCACCGCAATCAACTCCCGGTTCGAGTCGACCACGAAAAGTGCATCCGGCAACCGATCCATGTCCCTGATTCCACGCAGGTTCTTCTCCAGCTTCTTGCGCTCGCGCTCCAACCGGGCAACTTCCTTCTTCGACAGCTTTTCATAGAAGCCATCGGCCCGCTTCTCTTCCAGATCCTTGTAGCGCTTGATGCTGATTCGAACGGTCGCGAAGTTCGTGAGCAGCCCCCCCAGCCAGCGGTTGTTCACATAGTACATCCCGCAGCGCAGGGCCTCTTCAGAGATCGATTCCTGAGCCTGCCTCTTGGTTCCAACAAACAGGATGGTCTTGCCCCGCGACGAGATATCGGTAAGAAACTCTACCGCCTCCTTGAAGAGTTTGAGGGTCGTCTGGAGATCCAGGATATGGATTCCGTTTCGCTGACCAAAGATGTAGGGTTTCATCTTCGGATTCCAACGGCGGGTCTGGTGTCCGAAATGGACACCCGCTTCCAACAACTGTCTAATCGAGATCGTGCTCAAGCAACCCCCTCTCGCCTATCGCTTGGAGAATTGGAATCGCTTGCGTGCACCTGGTTGGCCATACTTCTTTCGCTCCTTGATTCGCTCGTCCCGCCTCAGAAAACCAGGCTTCTTGAGGACCGCACGCAACTCCGGGTCGAACCTGAGGAGGGCCCGAGCTATGCCCAGGCGAATGGCTCCTGCCTGCCCTGTATACCCTCCACCTTTGACGTTTACATAGACGTCAAACTTTTCTGAATTCTCGGTTTCCTGAAGGGGTTGGCTGACGATGGTTCGCTGCGTCGCGTGCTTGAAATATTCTTGAACGTCTACATGGTTTACGACGATCTGGCCGCTGCCGGGTATGAGGAACACCCGTGCAGTCGCCGTCTTCCGCTTGCCGGTACCATAGTATTGAACCTTCTCTAGAACGGTCTCTCCACTTTCCATGATCACCAATTCAAAGTGCTAGCGCTTCCGGTTTCTGGGCTTCATGGGGATGCTCTGCGCCAGCATAGATCTTCAGCTTGCTGAGCATCTTCTTTCCCAGTTTGTTCTTTGGGAGCATGCCGCGGACGGCAGATTTGATGACGCGCTCAGGACGCTGTTCCAGAACCTTTTGCGCCGAGGTCTCTTTCAACCCTCCCGGATAGCCGCTATGTGAATAGTAGGTTTTCTGAGTCCTCTTTCTACCTGTAAGGCTGATCTTGCCAGCGTTCACTACGATGACAAAGTCACCGGTGTCGAGGAAAGCAGTATACCACGCCTTATTCTTGCCCATGAGGATCATCGCGATCCTTGTTGCGAGGCGGCCCAGGACCTGCTCCTGGGCATCGACGATAAACCACTTCTTCTCTGCATCCGCCTTCGGCAAGAACGTCTTAGTTGTCATGGCTACACTCATAGCTATACTCATTCCTGGCCAACGAGAACTTGCAAAGTTACCGAAACTTCTTCCCCCTGTCAAGATCCACGACCTCTTATATGACGCTTCTTCATGGCGCTACTTCAGTAGATCCCACTGCCCGAATTGGCATCGGCTTGACAAACTATCGGTCTTTTCTGTTCAATCGTCTTACGCCACCGCATCCTGCCCCGCTTCCAAGACCCATTCTCATTGGTTAACTCAGGTGTGGCTCGGATCCTCCAACTCAAACCTGGTCGGAGTAGATATCGGTTCCTCAGCCATCAAACTGGTTGATCTCAGACGCCTGGGGACAAAAGGGTACCAACTCAGCTCCCTGGCCCTGCAACCTCTCCCCCAGGGAAGCATAGTGGAGGGCGAGGTGCGTTCTGAATCCGAGGTCGTCAACGCAATCCGGTATAGCTTCCAGGAGGCCAGAGTTCGCAAGAACAGGATTGCAATCTCGCTTCCTGGGAGCTCCGTGATCATCAAGAGAGTCTCCCTACCCGCCCGGGACGAACAAGAACTGGCGCGAGGGATACGATGGGAAGCGGAGTGCTCAATTCCTTTCGATATAGCGGATGTACACCTGGACTATCAGGTGCTGAGCGAAGACCCGAAAGGCAAGGGGGTGGAAACCATCCTGGTTGCGGCAAAGCGGGATAAGATTGCGGAACGGATCAGACTCGCTTCCCTGGCCGATCGTATCCCGGTGGTCTTAGACGTCGACTGTTTCGCGCTCTTGAACGCCTATGAGTACAACTACCAGCCAGGTCCCACTGATATCGTAGCCCTTCTCGACGTGGGCTGTTCCGTCACTCATCTGATCCTCCTGCAGGGCGGTGAGCCTCTCTTCACCCGAAACATGGCCGTCGGAGGAAGCTACTACAGCGACTTCCTGAGAAAGCAACTTGGCCTTTCCTACGAAGCAGCTGAACAGTCCAAGTTGGGCCTGGACGGCCTCGAAGAACCGATCCAGGGACAGACCGCTGCAATTCTCCAGTCGGTTTCCGATCTGCTTGTTCTCGAAATCGAAAGGACCCTCGACTATTTCAAGGCAAGCTCGGAGGGAGTCACGCCCCAGCGAATGCTCCTCAGCGGCGGCGGCTCCAAAAGTAGAGGACTGCGGCACTCGCTGCAGCAGAGGCTGCGCTTGCCGGTCCAGTTCCTGGAACCCTTCAAGAAGATCCGGGTAGACCCACGGTCCTACCCTTCCCAGCACCTGTCCCGCTACGCAAGTCAATCTGCTGTGGCCTTGGGACTGGCGCTGCGATCGGCCCGGGAAAGATGATTCAGATCAATCTACTGCGCAGGTATCCCGGTAGTGCAGGGTCCAGAATCCCAGGCTGGCCCAGTCCCAGGAAGGTAGCAACCCTGCTCGTCTTGATGATCTTGGGACACAGCAGCTGGCAGTACCTGTCCCTCCTCCACCAAAAATCCCAAGCCTCGGCCAGGATAGAGGCGCTAGAGAGACGACAGAAAGAAGCTGAAGCGACTCGGTCCCGGCTGGCACAGGTCAAACTCAGCCTGAGTCAATTGGAAGAGCAACTTGAGGCGGTAGAGCATCTCAGGGCGCGGCAGAAGGCCCCACTCGGTCTGCTGAACGCAATCACCAAGAGCCTGCCTCGCCTCCCTACTCTTTGGCTCACGGCGCTCGAAGAAAAAGATCGAGTTGTGAGCATCGAGGGCGAGGCTCACAACCTCGCTAGTATCATCGATTTCATAGCTACCTTGAACGAGAGCCCGGCTCTCACACGAGTCGATCTGTCGGGTTGGGAAGCTAGCGGCAAGACGCTTAGGTTTCGAGCCGAGTCTGAAATTTCATACTGACCCATGGGCGAGCAGGCTGGCCGCAAACCCGGCTCACAACGAAGAGATCGTCCTATCAGGTTGATTCTGCTGAGCGGGCTGGTCTCGGTTCTGTTCCATCTCCTTTGCATCTGGCCTCTCCAGTCTGAACTCGACTCGCTGAGGAAACAGGAACGGGATCTGAATACTCTCCTCTCTCAGAAAGGGAGCAACAGCATGGCGCTATCCCAATCGATCCAGAGCCTCAACCGGGCTCGGACCAGGTTGAGCCAGGTTCAGACTGCTCTGGCCCGGAGAGATGCCCCCTCCATATTGGATCAGATTCAACAGCTGGCCAGAAACTCGGATCTCGAGATCAAGAGTTTCGTCCCCCTCGAGCGAGTCTCTGGCCGCTTCTATCAGGAACGTCCCTGCCGACTCTCTCTGGAAGGGAGATTCCACAACCTGGGCCGCTTCCTTGAGGAGGTGGGCAATTGCGAACAAATCATCAACGTCACGAACATCGTAATCAGAGGCGAGGCTGGAAATCCGAGTCCAGGGATCAGTCTCCAAGCCAGGATGACCGCTTCGACCTTTGTCTTGCCAGATCCTGGATCTGCCCCAGAGGAGGAGACAGATTGAGCCCCTTCATAATCCTGCTGCTCAGCGCGTCTCTTGCCTGTGCCGAGACGGCTCGAGCTCAGAAATACGACTCCCTGGGGAAGAGGGACCCCTTTCTTCGAATACTGGTTGAAACAGGATCCCATCAAGGCCCCACTCCCGAAGCTCTGCCTCAGGCGACGCCGGACACCCTGGCGGCCCTTTCAATTGGACAGATTTCCGTTGCGGGCCTGGCCATCCGTGGGCGCAGGAAATTGGCGATTCTCAAAGGGAGTGGGCCCCGCACCTACCTGGCCCCCGTCGGAAGCAGGCTCCGGGATGGAGATGTCATGGAGCTCTCGCCCGCTTCGGTGACGTTCATCCGTCGCGAGGACGATCACAGAGTCGTCAAGCGGGTCGCTCAGTCCTCCCTGAGCGAGCGCCCTTCTCCACCAATGACTGGCCCCGCACGCTCCCGAACAAGCGACGAGCAGGGCGGAGCGGGGCAGCAGCGCCTGGGGCCAGAGGCGACTACTGAGCTCATCTCTCTCAAACTGGTAGAGGTCTCCCTCTCCGACTTTTTCAGGGTCATCTCTGAGCTGGGCAATCTGAACCTCCTGATCGATCCCGATATTTCGGGAACACTGACGCTACACGTCCAATCGGTACCCTGGCCCCAGATACTGAAGGCGGTCCTGAGCAGCTACGGACTGCAGAAGACCAAACTAGGGAGAATCGTGCGTATTTCCAAGCGGGAAACCCGAGCTGCCGAGAGCAAGGCCAAGCGCCTTCTCGAGAAGACCGAGTTGCTGGATCAGCAGCTGATCACGCGAACTACCCAGCTGAACTACAGCTCCGGCAAGGAGATCATGAGCACGCTGGAGAATCAGCTTTCGGAACGAGGCCAGCTTCACCTGGACGAACGGACCAATACGCTGATCATCACGGACATCCTGGATAAGGTAGAAGAGATTGAAAAGCTGGCAGCGGGGCTCGATCTACCGGAACTCCAGGTCGAAATCGAGGCAAGAATCATTCAAGCTACCACGAATTTCGTTCGCGAGCTCGGCACCAGGTTGGGGCTGACCCTGGGCTTTCCCGGGAGCGCCATTCGAGGGACGCTAAACGCCACGATCCCGGCTCAGCAGTCCCTGGGAACCGCCGGAGTCACGATCGGGCGGATGCTCGACACGACACTTCTGGACGCGATGCTTTCTGCTGCCGAGACCAAGGGCGAAGTGCGAATCCTCTCGAGGCCGAGGGTGAGCGCGCAGAGTAATGCAGAAGCCATCATCACCCAGGGAGCCCGAATCCCGATCCCGGTCCAGCAGAACTTCACCACCACTGTGCGATTTGAAACCGCGGCGCTGCGACTCGTGGTCACTCCCACGGTCACAAGGAAGGAAACAATTGTTCTCAAGATCAGAGTAGAGAATAATGTTCCCGATTTCACCCGCACGGTTCTGGGAATACCGACGATCCTGACGAGCGAATCGCAGACCGTCGTCCTACTCCCCAACGCAGGGACCACAGTGATCGGAGGTATCTTCTTGGAAACGGAACGCGAGCAACATCAAAAGGTGCCGGGGCTGAGCAATATTCCCATCATGGGGATATTGTTCAGGAGAAGCTTTCAACAGCGGGAAACCCAGGAGATCTTGTTTTTCATCACTGCCAGAATCAAAGAAACCATTGGATAACTCTTCCCAGCGCTACCAACGTTTTCTGAAGAAACTCCAAGACTTCGATCTCGAGGGATTGATCGTCTCACACCCACCCAACCTCAACTATCTCTTCAGCTTCGCTGGGACCAGCGGACTCGCATGTTGCTTTCGCGAGGAGGCCATCCTCCTGGTCGACTCCCGCTATCTGGAGCAAGCTCAGACATCCGCCCTCAACTGCGAGGTCCGGCTCAGCCCCTCGTCGGCTCTGGCCAGCCTCAGGGATCTGTTAGAGGGGACCCCCTCGCTCCGCCATCGCAACAGGATCGGGGTGGAGGCAAAGCACTTGTCGCACCAGTCTTACCTGGAGATAGATTCGTGGGGACTGCAGATTGATTGGGTCCCGTCCTCAGACCTGGTCGAGGAACTGCGTATGATCAAGTCCGAGGACGAGGTGAGCTTGATGCGAAAAGCGTTTGAGATCGCGCAAGCGGGATACGGGTGTTTCCTGGATCAGGTCAAACCAGGCTACTCGGAGGTGCAGCTGGCAGGGCTCCTGGAGTTCGAGTTACGCAAGGCCGGGGGTGAGGGCATCTCGTTCGAGACAATCGTGGCATCTGGCCCACGTTCTTCTCTACCCCACGGGGTAGCCTCTTCAAGAGTCCTGCAGGAGCAAGAGATCCTACTCTGCGATTTCGGGATTCGCCACGGTGGCTACAGCAGCGATCTGACCCGAGTCCGTATCCCTGAAGAGACACCGAAGCCGGACATCTACGACATCGTTCAAGCAGCAGGGCAGACCGCGCTAGAGACGATTCGGCCCGGCGTCTCCGCCTCCGACATCGATGCCGCGGCTCGCCAGGTCATCGCGCAGCACGGCTACGGAGATTGCTTCGGCCACAGTACCGGCCACGGTCTAGGACTGGAGGTGCACGAGTTGCCTGCCATCTCCTCCCGAGGCACAGAACGCTTGGAGCCTGGAATGGTGTTTACGGTGGAACCAGGAATCTATCTACCCGGACACTATGGAGTCCGGATCGAGGACGTGGTTGTTGTCACCGAGAAGGGCTACTCTCTGCTCTCCGATCCTGAGAAGTAAAACCACGGAATCCAGGTCGGCGGGACCGGAGAAGCTCCCCCTTCAGAAGCCATGAATCTCATCCACAGAATTCCCGTGCTGGCCTCGCTGGGACTTTCTCTGTTCGCAGGCCCCCTCCTTTACGCCCAGATCGACACCGGCACCATCCTGGGAGCGGTCGCCCTGGAGGATGGATCGCCGGTCGAGAACGCCCAGGTATCCATTCGGCGAATGGATACCAACGAAGCGGTCGAGCTCCTTACCAACCAGACAGGGTATTTCCGGCGCGATGGACTGCGGGTGGGAAGGTATCAAATCGTGGTCCTGTTGGAGGGGTTCCGGACAGAAGTCCTCCAAGATCTGATCCTTCTGGTGGGCCAGTCCCTACGAGCGGATTTCCAGCTCCAGAAAGGGACGAGCACCGATGAGGCGGTGAACCAGGCTGAGGCGGTTCTGCTGGGGGAAGGAAGAACGGATTTGGGGCAGGTCATAGACCAGGAGAAACTCGACTCTCTCCCGGTCAATAGCCGCGACATCACCAAACTGGCAGGGCTGGCAGCGGGGGCTACTCCCTCTGCGGCGAACCGGGGCAATGTCCAGGTCATGGGCATGAGATTCAAGGACAATCTCACCTACATCGATGGCACCCTCTTCACTCACGGCGACGGCGAGACCTCGTTCAAGGTCAGCACCGATGCCTTGCAGGAGTTCGACGTGAAGACTGGTCACTATTCCGCCGAGTATGGGATCCGTCCGGGAGGACAGATCACGGCGGTGACCCGAAGCGGCAGCAATGAGATCCACGGCATCCTGTACTGGTTTCACCGGAACGACAATCTGGACGCTCGGAACTTCTTCGAACAGCGGAAAGCTGAATTCAAGCGCAATCAGCTGGGAGCTACCCTGGGCGGCCCCATCCTGATTCCCGGTGTGCTGGATGGCAGGGACCGGGCATGGTTCTTCGTCTCCTACCAGTTTCGCTCGATTCGGGAAACCAGACCGTTGACCGGGATCGTTCCCACCGATGCCGAGAAGCGGGGCGAGTTTTCGTCCCCGATCCTGGATCCATCGACGGGAGAACATTTTCCGGAAAACCGGCTGCCAGACCAGCGTTTGGATCCGGTGGCGAGAAAACTGCTCCCCTTCTGGCCTTCGCCCAATACCCTGGGGCCCCTGAACTACACCAGTCCCGATTCGACAGCGAATCTCGACAATCCGCAGCTCATTTCACGTCTGGATCTCAAGACCTCCGAGAGTAGTCGGTGGGCCGGCCGTTTTATCTGGGATTCCAGCCCCCAGGTGGCCACCCATACCTTCAGCGCCTTTTCCGCAGTCCAACCCCTACGCACCTTCGGCCAGTCCCTCTCCAACACCCGGACCTTTGGAAGCCATCTGACGAATGCGGCCAGCGTCCATTGGTTCTTCCGACCCTACACCGCCGGCCCCTCCAATCCCAAGCCTGAGCTAGCCCGTGACCTGGGCATCCCCGAGCTCCTGCAAAGCGAAGTGGATCGCAGTGGCGTTCCCAGGGTAAACATTCAGGGATTTACGGGGATAGGCGACTCCGGCGCTCTGGGCCATGCCAACCTCGGCAACTGGCAGGCCAAGGATGACCTGTCCCTGTCCAAGGGCAACCATACGCTCGGAGGTGGGATCGAATTCCGCCAGCACTATAACTTCTATGTAATGGAACGCCGTTCCAGTTTCGAGTTCTTCGACCGGTACAGCGGCAACTCTTTCGCAGATTTTCTCCTGGGCCATCCGGTTCGGACGGAGCTGGGGACGGAGGATTTCCGGGGCAACTTCCACCAGAACAGCTTCTACTTCTACGCCAAGGACGTCTGGAGGACGACACCGCGGCTGACGCTCACCCTGGGTTTGCGTTACGAGCTGCGACTACCCTGGCGGGACAAGCGGGGCTTCATGGCCAACTTCGACCCCGAAAGGGGACGGTTGGTGCCCCCTCTGCTGGTTGGGGAACCCGTACCGCCCGAAACCGGCCGCTTCGAGCCCGGGTATCCATTGGTCAGGTGGAACCGGGCATCGGCGTTCCTGCCCCGTCTGGGGCTTTCGCTTCGGCTCACGGACAGGACGGTACTAAGAGGTGGATACGGGATCTATTCCAACGAGCCCGATCTGAACATGGTTCAGGAGATGGCCAAGAATCCCCGTCCGGGAGCCCAGCGGCTGACCTTCCTGGCCCCTCTGGACCAGGCGACGTTGAGCCTGTCCAGGCCTTTTCCAGAGGAGCTGGCAGACTCGGCAGCTCCGAACCACTCTGGCCTGGAGACTCCGCTTCCTCTCGCAGCCACCCACTCCTGGGGACTCAGTCTTCAGCGGCAGCTGACCTCAGACCTGCTGCTCAACCTGGGGTACCTGGGGTCCCATACGTCCAACCGCCTGGAGACCGTTTCCCTGAACGATGCGACTCCGGGGCCGGGGGATCGGAAGCAGCGGCGTCCCTACCCTGATCTACAGACTGTCGAGATGCCCTTTGCGGACGCCGATGCCTGGTTCCACGGTATGCAGATCCAGGTAGAGAAGAGGCCGGTCCGGTGGGGGCTGTCGGCCCTGGTGGGCTTTGACTGGTCCCGCCAGATCGACACCGGAGGCGGATACCAGGGGCCACCCTCCCGACGCAGATTCCGATCCCGCAACATGCCGCTGACGGCGAATCGAGCTCTTTCCGAATTCCACATACCCAGACGATTGGTCGTGACTCTGGGTTACGATCTGCCCTTCGGAACTGGACGGACCTTTCTTTCCCAGGGGTCAATCTCAAGGGTGTTGGGCGGCTGGTCGCTCCGAGGGATCGCCAACCTCCAGGACGGCGCCTGGTTCACCGTCTACTTGCCCGGAGATCCCCTGGACACCGGCTCCTACCACTCCCAGTGGCCGGACCGGATCCGAGATGCCAACCTACCCGATTCCCAGCGCACTCCTTCCCGATGGTTCGACACAGAAGCCTTTCGCTCCCCCGAGGCGCACCAATACGGAAATGCGGGCCGAAGTTCTGTCCAGGGACCGGGCGTGATCAACCTGGACCTTTCACTGCGCCGCAGTTTTCATTTCCAGGACACCCAAAGGCTGGAGCTGCGTCTGGAGGCCTTCAACGCCACCAACCATCCCAACTTCCTTCTCACGGGAAGCTCTAGAACCGGTGAGTTCGGAACATCAGACTTCGGTGCACTGGGCAGCGCTCAACCAGGCCGCCAACTCCAGTTGGCAATCAAATTCTACTTCTAGCGAAGAGGTCGCACGTCTGAACGTCTGAACGTCGCACGTCCCAGGCCAGTTTTCGGCTTGCTGAACCACTTTGATTGCTGCCAGCCTGACGAGTCCACCTGAAGTCTGGGAGATTCGGGACGTGCGACGTTCGGTTTGGCCGTACAAACAGTGTCCGAGTAAATCCGCACCCCCTAGAAGCGGATGTTCGAGTTTCAGGCCGGAAACGTCGAATGAACGACGCTGAGATTGGAGAGAACTGGAGGTTCCTTCCGGGAGATTCCTGAACATCAGTGGTGTACGAGTTGATTTGGAACTCACTTCCCAACACATTTCCACCGCTGTCGAAGCGCTGCCCCTGGACGCTTTCAGAGGACGAATCCGAGCCGGCCGAGTTACCACCGCTGTCCGTGGCTACTTCCGGAGTATTCTGAGCGTTCGTCGTGTAGGAGTTGATCTGAAACTCAGCGCCCTGGGGATTCTGAGCCAGGCCGGAAACCGGGCTGCAGACCATCACCACAACAATCCCACAGAACACTTGCCTTGACATCATCGTTTCTCGATCTCCTTGCTGCCCCTCTTACAAGATCAGTAGCCCAGAATTCCCCTTAACATTAACCAAAACCAAATCGCGTCAGACCTGGGTCGCCCGGAGTCGAGCAAGACATTGAGCGAGTCGCGAAACGTGAGGGCGTTTGCGGTAGTTCATTTGACGTTTCCGGGGAGAATCTGAATGTCCGCTTCTAGGTGCGGTTCAAATTTTCCCCGGAACGTCGAGGGATACGTCCAAGTGACCTGCACAGTCGACCTGAATAGCTCGGTCGCACTGACCCTTAGATTTACGGTAGATTGATCTCGTGCAGGCCGTACGCATATCAACAGAGGTTAGCGAGGGCCAGGCAATCCAAATCGAATCGGTATCGGTATCGGTATCGGCATCGAAATCGGTATCGAAATCGAACCGCCATGGTCTTAGGACACGGCAAGCCTTGAGCGTCCGCTTCTAAAAAGCAGCCGTTCAGTTCAGAGTGAATTCAAATTTCTGATCGGCAGAAACCGCAGGCGAAAGCGGCCGTCTACTCTGACACTGTCTGTACGGGTAAGACCGAATGTCGCACGTCCCAAATCCCCAGACTTCAGATGGACTCGTCAGGCTGGCAGCAATCAAAGTGGTTCAGCAAGCCGAAGACCGGCCTGGGACGTGCGACGTTCCGACGTTCCGACGTGCGACCTCTTGACGTGCGACCTCTTCAGGGGCGGCGCTATTGACTAGCCGGCCCGGTCAAACGACAATGTGGATTGCAACTGGCCGGCGTCTAGGAGATTCGATGAACGCGAAAGAAATTCAGGCTCTGCTCGAGCTTGTGGATCAGTTTGACATTGAAGAATTCGAGATGGAGCGCTCCGGTGTTCGGATTCGCATTCGTAAGGGCTCCTCGGCACCTCATCTCGGGACGAAACCGGCAGGAGAGGCGGGGGAGGATGTCGCTATCCCTCACTCGGAAGACGAACCCCAGCCAATCCCGACTCAACCCGAGGACCTACACCTTTTCAGAGCCCCCATAGTGGGCACCTTCTATAACTCTCCCAAACCGGATGCAGAGCCCTTCCTTCACATCGGCGACTCAGTGGAAAGTGGCAGCGTACTGTGCATCATCGAGGCCATGAAGATCTTCAACCAGATCGAAAGCGACGTCGCTGGAGAGATCGTGCGCATCCTCGTCGAAAACGGCCAGCCCGTCGAGTACGGTGAGCCCCTGTTCGAAATCCGACTGCGATCCTGATTGCCAAGCCAGCCATGTTCAGAAAGATCCTGATCGCCAACCGCGGCGAGATCGCCCTTCGCGTCATTGCTGCTTGCAAGGAACTGGACATTCCGACTGTCGCAGTCTACTCGGAAGCCGATCGAGACCTTCTTCACGTCCGCTTCGCCGACGAAGCCGTGTGCATCGGTCCGGCTCGCAGCTACGAGAGCTATCTCAACATCCCAGCCATCATCAGTGCCGCCGAGATCACCAACGTCGACGCACTTCATCCCGGCTATGGCTACCTCGCGGAGAACGCTCATTTCGCGGAGGTCTGTGAGACTTGCGGAATCAAGTTCATCGGGCCATCGGCAGATTCAATCAGACTGATGGGGGACAAGGCGCGCGCGGTGGAGACCTTTCGGCAGCTCGGGTTACCTACCATTCCGGGGATCAGGTCTATCGACAGCGAGGATGACCAGCTCGAGGACAAACTCGATCAGATCGGTTTTCCTCTGCTCATTAAAGCTGTTGCCGGGGGGGGAGGCAGGGGGATGCGAATCGTTCGCAGCGCTGACGAATTCGCCGTTGCCCACGCGGCCGCCCAGTCAGAGGCCCAGGCAGCGTTCGGCAGTCCCGAAGTCTATCTGGAGCGGTACCTCGACAATCCCCGGCATATTGAGTTCCAGGTTCTCGCTGACGAACATGCCAACGTAGTGCACCTGGGTGAGCGTGAGTGCTCGATCCAGCGCCGGCACCAGAAGCTGATAGAGGAGTCTCCCAGCCTGGCCGTCTCCGCTGAGTTCCGGGCTAAGCTGGGAGGCCAGGTGGTCGAAGTCATTCGCCAGCTCGGGTACACGAATGCGGGAACGGTGGAGTTTCTCTTCGACCGGGAGGGAAACTATTTCTTCATCGAGATGAATACCCGAATCCAGGTAGAGCACCCCCTCACCGAAATGGTGACGGGTCTCGACCTGGTCAAAGAGCAGATTCGTGTCGCGGCCGGCCAGGAACTTGGCTTCTCGCAGGACAACATTCTCTTCAAAGGCCACA
>CBDCUP010000008.1:0-51691 GCA_965222655.1 Acidobacteriota bacterium | reverse complement strand
AGATCTGCTGGTTGCCTTAGAGAGATTCACAGCGAGCGGCTCACGGGCCACTGCTTTCTGCACCCGAGAGCCAAGAGAGGAGGATCCTGTCCCACAACCGACCCTGAAATTACAGAAAAATTGTTGCGCTGCCGGAATGTTCAAGGGCACCCTCAATGTTCATGCAACAGGAAAAGGGGTCTCGATGCTTGGCTTGATTCAGAAGCGGGCTACTGGGGCCTTAATCGGGGTGTCAGCAAGCCCCACGACTTTCACTCCCAGCAACTGATCGGGAAGGAAGACAGAAGGCTTTTAGAACTTACCGGGAAAACGAAAGTCTGCTCAGAAGGGCAAGGTCAGCAATCAAAGTACCTTCAGCACCAGCTCAGTCTGCTCCTTCAGTGAGTGCACCACAGCGGACCATACGCCGTTTATAATCTGGGAGACCTCGGCTAGTTCTGGCCAGCGAAAAGTGTGGCTCCACCGACACCACGCCTTCCGGGTTGTCTCTCTAACGTCGGTGCCCTCGGTGGGGGCAGATGCGAGATCCGGAAAGACCCAAGACAAAAAAGGAGCTTCTTGAGCCGTGGACACACACTCAAACTCGCCGATACGATGCTGTCTGTTCCGAGCAGGAGGAGCTTGAGAAGCGACTCTTGGAATTGGAGCCAGAGAAGACCCGGATCCTGCAGTGGTTTGACACTTCGGGCGTGGACATTGAAGAGAACATAGACGAACTGGAAAGGTGGCTGACCCTACCCAACAAAGACTCGAAGATTGGTGGTGAGGTGAGGCAATGGCTACAGAACCCCAGCCGCAGACCCAGGGAGCCTATGCCAGACCTGGTTGAGTTTCCAATTGAGCTTGGTGATCTTCCATCGGTCAACATCCTTGTCGCCGTCCAGAGAATCAAGCGGAGGAAAGCAGAGCTAGAAAAGGAGAGGAAGCTCCTGGAGGTTCGCCTTCGCAAGATTGACTCTCCGACCCCAAGCCGCCAGGGGGTAGAAGCCCAGAAGAGCCCCCGTCGTAGGAAAAGTGGGCCACGAGGCCCAAGACCTCAGTCTGTGGCGAGGAGAAGTGCGATCAAACTCCTCAAAAGCGAGGGCCTCAAAGGAGAGATAGCCTGCCGAAAGCTCGAAGAGCTGGGAGTGCCGCTAGCCTCTAAGGCACTCCAGGAAATCTATGGAGACTGCGGCTGGGTCAGTTGGTTCAAGCATGATCGCAAAGGCTTCTACGGCCAGTGGTCCGCCGATCTCACACGGGGCTGACGAGCGCCCCCAATACTAAATCTACAAAGTCACTTTCTAGTCTACAAAATCTAATTCTGTAGACCTAGATCTTCTCCAATCGATCCAAAGACTTACGAAGTCCACCCACCTCTGAACTCGACCAAATCCCATCTTTTCCCAACTAGGGTAGAGGGGAAATCTAAAAGAAAGGATTTGGCGAAATGACAGAGATCCAAAGTAGTTCAGGGGAAAGGTTGCTGAGCCCACAGGGGATTGCGGACCAGCTGTCGATCAGCCGGTGGACCGTGTACTACTGGATCAGCTCCGGGAAGATCGCCTCAGTGAAGGTCGGGGGGCGTCTGGTTCGGGTCCCTCAGAGCGAGGTGGACAGAATCGTCCGGCAGGGTTCCCGCGAGGGGATCGAGAGATGAAGCTCGACGAGGCGCTAGATCGTGCCGAGAGGCTGAATCAGAGATTGGAACAAAGCTTAGAGACATTCGATCGCTTGCTAGAACAGGGAGTTAAGGTCGTGAGCCTCTTCAGTCAGAAGGTCCTTGAGAAGGGAATCAACGACGCGCTGAAAGAGATGGAGGAGCGGCAGGAGCGAAGCAGACTTGTTGATAGAAAGCGGCGGGAACGATGGGCGAGAAAATCTTGATCGAAGAGAGGTCGGTTGAGGAGATCCTTGAAGCCGCTGATTTCGCTTATCTGGACGAACAGGCTCCACCCAAGATGTTGGAAGGCATGCTCCGTAATCTGGCGAGGCAGGTCAGTGACTGTGATGATCTTACCCGAGCTCTGGTCCGGGAGGAGCTTGTAAAGCGCCTGACGGCCTCTGGAGTCAAGGGAGCGGCCCGGATTGCCGATGCGGCCTTGGGCAGGCCTCCTTTGGGTGATCCTGCGAAGGATGACCGTCAAGGGCGTTCCGTGGTCCTGAAAGACCCAGAGCCTTGGCCGGAACCTGTAGACGCCGCCTCTCTGCTTGAGGACATTCGCACGTCTATCAAGCGTTATGCGATCCTGCCGATTGGGGGGGGCGTGGCCGCTGCGTTATGGGTTCTCCATACGTACTTGGTTGAACGGTTGTGGATCACTCCCCGCCTGGTGATTACCTCGCCGACTAAGAGATGCGGAAAGACCACGGTTATCGAATGCCTTCAGTATCTCGTCCCCAGACCTATATCCACTGCCAACGTCACAGCAGCAGCCATCTTCCGAACAGTCGAGAAGTACGATCCTACGCTCTTGATCGACGAGGGGGACACCTTCCTGAAGGGGTCCCCTGACCTCAAGGGCATCCTGAACTCAGGACACTGCAAGGCGACCGCCCAGGTCGTCCGAACCGCTGGGGAGGATTTCGAGCCAAGGATCTTCTCCACGTTTGGAGCCGTGGCGATTGGTATGATCGGGAACCCAGCAGATACCATCCTGGACCGCTCGGTAGTCCTGAGAATGCGTCGGAAGACCAAAGAGGAAAAGGTCGCACGCTTCAGGTCGGAGCATGTAGAGAAAGAACTCGAACCGCTACGGCAAAAAGCTGCCCGCTGGGCCAAGGACAACGGAGACAAGGCTGCAGCGTCAGAGCCAGAGACCCCGAGTGAATTGAACGATCGCCAGGCCGACAACTGGCAAATCCTTTTCGCTATCGCTGATCTCGCTGAAGGAAGTTGGCCAGAGAAGGCCCGGAAAGCGGCTTTGACCCTTTCAGGCACAGTGAGTGAGGAAGACACCGCCGCCGGTGTCCAGCTTCTTGCTGACATCAAAGAGCTATTCGATGAAAAGGGAACGGAGCGACTCGCGAGCACGGAAATCGTTGAAGCTCTGGTTGCGATGGAGGAGCGGCCTTGGCCCGAATGGCAAAGGGGCCAACCCATCACGAAGCGCCAGCTTGCCCGTATTCTGAAGCCATTTGGGATATCACCTAGAGCTACCATCAAAAGGTGTGTAAATAGCAGAGGCGGTGAGTATCCTTCCGGGTTGACCTAAACCCAGGGCCGGAAGGCCCATAAAGGAAGGAGTACACACCGCATGAAAGAGAAGAACATTGAGGGGACTGTGGAGTCAAGAGTCTGTTTCCAGGAGCTGGAAGATTGGGTGCGGGAGAAGGTCCAGTCTTGGGTCCAGGAGCTACTAGAGGAGGAGGTGACCGAGCTGCTGGGACGAGACAAGAGTGAGCGTCGAGGCAAAGTGGACCCAGCGTCGGGATACCGCAACGGCTATGGCAAGGCCAGACGACTGACCCTCAGTAGCGGGACGATCACCGTGCGACGGCCTCGAGTCCGAGATCTAGAAGAGCGTTTTGAAAGCCGGGTACTGCCGCTGTTTGCCAAACGGACGCAGCAAGTCCGAGACCTGATTCCAGAGCTGTATTTGCAGGGCCTGGCTCAGGGCGATTTCGACTTGGCATTAAGAGGGCTTTTAGGGGAAGAAGCGGCCTTGTCGGCCAACACGGTGGCCCGACTGAAAGAGAAGTGGCAAGAAGAATGGGCCGTCTGGCAAAGTCGTCCCCTGGAGGAACTGGAAGTCGTTTATTTATGGGCGGATGGAATCTACGTCAAAGCGGGTCTGGAGAAGGAAAAGGCCGTCCTGCTGGTGGTCCTTGCGGCGCTCAGTGATGGCAGCAAGGTGGTGGTTTCGGTGACGAGCGGTTATCGGGAATCGACGGAAAGTTGGTCAGAGGTGTTACGCGACTTGAAGCGGCGGGGGATGAATGCTCCTCGTCTGGTCATCGCCGACGGCCCCCTCGGCATCTGGGGGGCCTTGTGCAACGTCTACCCCGAGGCGGAAGAGCAGCGTTGCTGGAATCACCGCATCGTCAATATCCTGGCCAAGGTGCCCAAACGCGAGCAGCCCACGGCCTTATTGATTCTGCGCCAGATCCCCTATGCTGAGAGCCGTCAGGAAGCGGAACGCCTCAAACGGGTTTTCCAGGAGTGGTGCCGAAGCAGAGGCTTGGCTCCGGCGGCCGATCTGTTGGACCAGGACTGGGATCGGATGGTGAGCTTTTACAACTACCCGAAGCAGCAGTGGCAACACCTGCGCACCACGAATCCAGTGGAGTCCCCGTTCGCCGGACTTCGGCTGCGAACCGATGCGGCCAAGCGCTTCAAGAAGGTGAACAACGCCCAGGCGGTGATCTGGAAGATGCTCTTGGTGGCCGAGAAACGATTCCGTCGTCTCAAAGCTCCAGAGCTCATGAGAGATGTCTATCAGGGAGCCAAGTATGTGAATGGAGTCCTGGTCAACCAGGAGTCGAAGGAGAAAGCCGCCTGAGTCTATTTACACACCTCTTGACATGAGCTCATCACCTAGCCTGCTGTGGATAGACGGGAAAACGACTCGAGGATACGACAGTGCTGATCTTGAAGACGCCTTCTCCCGCTACATACCCCCTTCCGAAGTGTTAGGTCCGTTAGGAGTCAATAACGATAAGGGTTTGAGCTCTGTGGACGAACCGTTAGGACCTTTGTCGCCTAACGGTTGGGAAAACCCCCGAAACCCGCATGAACAGGGCGTCCTAACGGACCTAACGGATGGAGAAGGGGGACTAGGAGATCAAGGGGGTTCGGTTGAGGTGCTTTAGCCTTGAAGCCACCGATCTTCTGGAACAGTTGAAGCGTCGTGGCATCCGTTTGAGCCTATCGCACGACCGTCAAAACTTGGTGGTGCGCGGGAAGCTGGATGATGAGCTCCGGCAACAGATTCGCGAGAACAAGAAGGGATTGATTGCCCTGGTGGAGGCCGGGGAGGCCAATTGGCAGGTTGTGGCTGTGTACGAGTTCGATCCAGCGACAGGCAGTTACGTCAGGAAGACGATTACCCAGTGATGAAGCCAAGCCAACGTGAACCGCTACTGACGGCCATGAGTGGGCACGGATGGATTACAAAGCGGCAAGTAGCGAGGTCAGACTATGCGATTGCTCGATGAAGCTGAGGCTGCCCGTATTCTGCACTGCACCAGGTCTGCGCTGAGGCGCTGGCGACTAGAGAGGCGTGGTCCGCCATTCGTGAGGATTGGTCGCCTGATTCGATACCGCCCATCGGACCTAGAAGAGTTCATCGAGAGGAATGTGGTGAATCTCAAATAAATGATTTGATAATCCTAACACGTTAGGTTATAATTTCAATATGCGTTGTCCGATTCACAATGTTCCTCTGGTCTGCTTCTGTCCAGTCTGCCGAGGCAAAGCCAAGTCGGAAAAGAAGGCGCGTGCGTCCCGTGAGAATGGCAAGCGAGGTGGAAGACCGCGGAAGAGTGCCAAAGGGTCAGGAGGGAAAAATGAGCGTTTACCGTAGGGGTGGTGTCTGGTGGTACAAGTTCTACTTTGTTGGCCGACTCATCCGCGAGAGCGCCAAGACCCCATCCAAGACCGTCGCGAAAGATGCCGAGAAGAAGCGGCGTAGGGAACTTGAAAAAGGCTATAACGGTATCACCGACGATGGTCGCAGCTCTCGTGTGGAACCTTTTCGGGAGGCAGCCAGACATTATGCGACCGACTACGAGGTCAGGCACCCGAGAAGCTTCCAACGGTACGCTCGATACTGTATTCGTCATCTTGTGCGATTGTTGGGTGACTCCATCCTGATCGACGTTAACGACCAGACGGTGGGGCAGTACCAAAGAGTACGGCTGCAAGAGAAAGCCTCTGGTAAGACGATCAACGAGGAAGTAGCCACGCTACTGCGGATCATGGGCCGGACCGGCGATCTTCTTCGGATAAAGTTAAAGTCTGTTGGTAAACTGCGGCTATCCGAGAAGGACGATTGCGGCAAGGCTCTCACACCGGACCAGGAACGGCGAATTCTGGCTGAAGCGCGGAAATCGAAGTCCTCAGCAATCTATCCCGCTGTTGTCCTCGCACTGAACACGGGGATGCGAGACTCGGAGATGAGACACCTCACGTGGCCACAAGTCGATTTCTTTAAGCAGATCCTCGTCGTTGGAAAATCGAAAACGAAAGAAGGAACGGGACGGACAATTCCCATCAATACTGAGTTGCTACGGGTCCTGGTAGAGTACAAAGAGTGGTATGCGGCCAATGTCGGCAGACCAGCCCTTCATCATTACGTCTTTCCTTGGAGCAAGAGCCGACGCTATGATCCCGCCCGCCCGATGGTAACTTTCAAGACAGCTTGGACCAACATCCGAGAACGTTCAGACGTTCATATTCGGCTCCACGACTTGCGCCACACCCTGATACCAAGCTGGCGGAGAGCGGCGCTGGCGATGAGACGATCATGGCCATCGCTGGCCACGTCAGCCGCAGAATGCTGAGCCGATACGCCCATATCCGAACAGAGGCAAAACGCCGGGCTCTGGAAGCCGTAGCAACTCAACCGGTGCCCATGCCAGAACCTGGACAGGCCAGCACTCTGGCGACGACAATCCAATGAATCCGTTGTGCTGCAATAGACCAGATCTGACAGTACAAACAGCGGCAGAATAGAGCTCCCCTGACCGGCTGCTTCCGCCTAAAAGCGGTCATTCAGATTCTCCACGGAAACGTCGAACGAACGGCCAAAAGCGGTCATTGGCTAATGCCCTCGATTATGTCCGAATCGCGCCACATTAGTTGCTAGAAGTAGCGAGTCACCTCGTACCGCCGAGTAAGAACTGAGAAGAATGTAGAGAGGGCAATCCCTGGAGGATTGGATCAGTTGGCTACCGGTGCCCGCTGGCGGTAGAGGTCGACACGGTGCGCATAATAGGTGCACAGGATCAGCGGGAGGACTGCCAACACGAAGGCAAAAGCGATGGGTTGGGTGGTGAGGAAAGCCACTGCTGTTGCCACCGAGGCGTTGAAGAGGTTGGTGGGCGAGGCCCAGAGAAAGTTCTTTTTCCACAAGAGCGTCAGGGACTGCCTCGTCACGAGCGCTATCGCGACCGCCACCAAGACTGAATTGAGGCCGAAGTACAGGAGGCTACAGAACAAGATCTTAACGAGCAGTACGGGAACAGCGAACCCTTGAGTCCAATCGAGCGGAATGCTCCCGCCCTGGAGCAGATAGAAACCTTCCCCCACCACAAAGGCGACCAGTGCCAGTTGGGCCACATTGAAAAGGTACTTGTAAAGTCTCTTGATCTTGACGCGCAGGCTGCTGATGATCGCTTCAATCATGGCAATGACCACGGCGATGTAAGGGCCAAAGAGCAGGAGGGCAGCAAAGATACAGAAATCGCTGATGCTGATTGACAGCGAGCCCTTTCTGCCGAGGTTCAACGGAATTCTGATGGCAAAACAACTGGTGACAACGGTCAAGCCCGCCAGGTACAGCCACTGCCAGGACGCTTCAGCAGCAATCCGAGAAAGGCAATACAGGGCGACCGCAAATCCCAGGGTGATGACGGCCAGGACGTAGAGTCTGGCCGACCCGGGGATTGGATCTTTGAAGAAGACTGTATTGCTTTGCTTCATCTGTGACCTACCGGAACCATGCGGAGGATCTGTGTCCACTGAGCTCTTACCTCGGCGGCGATTGTCTTGTTTCGTGAATCGCTACGTGCCTTGCATCGTTCGTTCCCTGATCCTGACTAATTGTCCGCCGCGAAATCCGACCAGAGGATGCTGTCCGACCAGAGGATGGAGTCCGACCAGAGAATGGAATCGCTCCAGAGAATGGAGTCTGACCACAGAATCGAGTCGCTCCAGAGGATCGAGTCCGACCACAGAATAGAATCGGACCAGAGGATACTGTCCGACCAGAGAATGCTGTCCGACCACAAGATGGAATCGGACCAGAGGATCGAATCGGACCACAGAATGCTGTTGCCCCAAAGGCCCGTACCGGGTGCGACCAGGTTGCTGTAGAAAACCCGATCGCCAAAGACGAAGGCGCCTCCCGCCCAGACCTCTTCCGGTCCATTCTCGCCTTCGAGGACCCAGTGAGGATCAACGTTGGCTAGTATCGTCTTGCTTGCCACATCCACCACTTCGGCCAACTTGACCGCCGTGTAGGCGTTCAAGAACCCATTGCCCTGCTCCAGGGGATGGAGGTCGTCCATCTTGCTGGCCGTCAGCAGCAGGATCGCCTTCACCAGATTGGGGTGCAGGGCGGGATTGGCCTCCAGCATCAAGGCGGCGGTGCCTGACACAAAGGCCGTCGCCATACTGGAGCCGCTCAGGGACAGGTATTCTTTGCCGATCTTTAGCTCAGGGTATTCACTCCCGATATAACAGTTCTTTGCCTGCAGAGAAGGAATCCCGTTGCCGGGAGCGACCAGATCTGGTTTGAACAGTCCATCGGGCACAGTGTACCCGCGGGAACTGTAGCTGGCGGCAATATCGTCGGAATGCGTCAGGGTACCCTGGGTGTTGACCGCACCCACGGTGATCACGGTGGGCTCGGTGCCGGGGCTGGTGATTCCACCCCACACTTCGGGATGCTCGGCTGTCCTTCCAAGGTTGCCCGCCGAAACCACCGTGACAATCCCAGCCTCCACCATCGCCCGAACCGCCTGGCACAGGGGATCAGTGACGTAGGATTCCACGGCTGGATGACCCAGTGACAGATTGGCCACTCGGATGTTGTAGAGATCTTTGTTTTGTATCACCCAATCAATGGCGGCTATCAGATTGCTTGTCAGCCCCAGACCCTCATCATCCAGAACCTTGACGTGGACAAATTCAGCCAGGGGAGCAACCCCCGAGATATCTCCATTCGCTTTGACACCATTCCCGCCGATGATTCCGCTCACATGAGTTCCGTGACCATACCCATCGGTAGTTACTCCGGGATCGAGGACGACGGGCGCACCTGAGGTAAAATCCAGCGACTCAACGCTGCGGGATGTCCCGTTCAGGTCGCTATGCTTCCTAATCCCAGAGTCGAAGACCGCTACCGCTAGTCCGTCCCCTTGGTAGCCCAACTGGTTGCGTGCTCTTCCGTCAACGAGGTCCTGCTCCAGACCAATGGTGGAGGTGAGAGGATTGGAGTGGGGCCGGAGGACTGCATCCACGGTCACATACTGGACGAAGGGGGAATGCAAAACCCCGAAGATGGCCTGAGCGGGGAGCCGGGTAGCATAGGCATGCACGAGTCCCAGGGGAATGGAATTAGGGCGTTTTTTCAGCCCCTTGCCGTGATCAAAGAAGTCCGGATCCAGTTGAACCAGGACCGGAATGGGATAGTCGTAGACGGGATTGGCCAAAAGTAAGTCCAACTCCTGGGCTAGAGCCGGAGGGAGCTTGTGGGCCACATGCTCGGGAATGGGACCCGCGAAGGAAAAAGTGACTAAGAGAAAAATGAGGGGAAAAGCCACAAACAGTGGACTGATCCTGGGTCGGAAGCAAAGTGGTTTCATAACGATACCCTCCTAGGGTTTCGCGAATCCACTTTCGGCAACTGATCGACCTTATCGCCGTGGCGACTTAGGTCACAGCTTTGCGCCCCGAGCCTTTCGTGCTCAGGTAGCCTTTTCGCTGTGGGCTGCGAAAACTAAACTGTTAACTGGGAGTTGTGAATACTGATTTCAAGACTCCCTTCCTCACCGATCCTTTTCGGACGGAGGAGCAGAAACTTTAGGGAAAGGTGCGGAAGAGCTTTCGGAGAGGAGAAGCCCCAGGAGGCTACGCTCTCAACAGAATGGTGTCGATGCTGGGCTTTTTGTAGTGCTCCCGACGGAAACTCTTATTTCCATACCCAAAGCCTCGCCTGGAAGGGCAATCCCAGGGGACGGCATATATAGAAATCGGAAGGATAGGCGGAATTCAATCCGCCTTTTCCGCTGACACTCGGCCCACTCTTTCCAGCCACAAGTTTTTCGTGGTCGCATGACCGCTTGGCCTGCACGGGATGACTGCTCTTGGCCCGTTAGCGGTCGTTCATTCGACGCTTCCGCGGAAAACTTGAATGACCGCTTTTAGGCGGAAGCAGCCGGTGGATTGCGATCAAATCAAACGGCGGTTTGATAGCGTAGATTTGACCGCAAGAACGGTGTCAGAGTAGATCGCCCCTGAGTGACCGGTTCCGCCTAGAAGCAGCCACTCAGATTTTCCCTGGAAATGTCGAACGAAGGACCGCTAACGGCCAGAAGCTGCCGGTCCATGCTAGGGATGGGACGAGCCAAAAACACAGGCAAGTTTTGAGTGCAAGGGTGGAGCGCTAAACGGATACAGGCATAGAGCCGAGGGTACTCAGTACCGCAGCTAGCCCCTAGGGGGCATCGACACTCTCGGGAGATAAAATGGAAACGCCAGTCTTGATCCTGTTCTGGACCGGTTTCTTTCGGAAGTGATCGATCATCGCCTTCAAGCCAGCGTAGCCGATCTCGAAGGGATCTTGGGTTACCAGGGCTTGCAGCTTGCCCTCGGCAAGAGCTCTGCCCAGCTGATCTGTCGCATCGAAACCCACGAAGTGGATGTTTCCTATCATCTCCAGCTCTTCCAGACTGAGAAGCATACCCAGGGTCGTCGGTTCGTTGGGGCAGAAGACACCCTGGACGGTACCGCCGAGTCGTCTTAGCAGGTCCAGGGCTGCAACCCTGCAGCTTTCACGGGTCGCACCTCCGTAGACGTCCGAGGCAATAACCTGGACATTGGGATGCAGAGACCTCATGGCGTCCAGAAACCCCTCCTCCCGGTTGTGGGTGCTGGCCGATTCCCGCTGGTAACGGAGCATCATGACCCTACCTCGACCGGCCAACAGATCACCCAGCTTCTGAGCGGCCAGCTGACCCCCTCTTCGATTGTCGGTGGCTACGAAGCTCACGAAAGCGTCTGTGTCAATTCCCGAGTCGATGATGACGACGGGTATGCCTGCCCGACTGACCTCCTCCACCGGGGCCACCAGCAGCTGCTGATTCAGAGGCGCCAGAACCAGACCGTCGATGCCACGTCGGATGCAGCTTCTGACTATCCGGCTCTGCTCCGCTACGTCGTTCTCGTGCAGAGGACCTTCCCAGTAGATCTCGAGTCCGATTCCCTCGGCAGCGGCGTCGTCGGTGTAAGCCTCAACGCCGGCGCGAACGCTCTGCCAGAAATCGTGGGTCTGGCCTTTGGGAACCACCATCACCCGGTAGCTCTCCGAGACCTGATATCGATCTTTGTCCAGAGTCGAAGCGACGCACCCCGACAGCAGAAGAGACGACGCCAGTAGACTGACAACGCGGGCTGTGAGGTGTTCGCCACTAGGCCTCTTGTTCACTGAGACATTGCCTGGCTGGCATTTGTGCTGTTGAAGTTTCAAGTTGACTCGCGACGACAGAACTGCGTGCAGAAGCACAGCCATCCGATCTCATCCCGCGGCGGTTCCCGTTGGCGGAGGCGGACGCTACTCTACTCCCTGCTGGCGGGCTAGTAGATCCTAAACTGCGACGAGGAGGGAGTCTTCTCTTAGAGCTCTCTGACCACCGATCGCTTGGATGGACTCTCTTTTTTCTCCCCAGTTCTTGTTGACGATCAGAGTGCGCCCCTCGACCGAGGACCCGTTTAGGGCCTCCATCGCCGCTAGAGCGTTATGTTGAGAGTCCATTTCCACATAAGCCACACCTCGAGGTCGACCGGTCAGTTTATCCGGCATCACTTGAATAGCCTCGACCTGACCGTAGTTGGAGAGCATTGCCCTTGCCAGATCGCTCAACTGCTCTTGCGTCAATGAAGTGGGCAAATTGGCTACGTACAGTCTTGCCTTCAACTAGTCCTCCTCCAGATTCAGCTTTTTGTGCTACAGCAACAGAGACGCTGGTCGCTTGCCAGGGGTTTCAAGAAGGCGATTCAAGGATCTGGAGGTACAAGGGCTCAGGAAAGGCAATCGAGGCCGGACTCATTCCTCCTTCATCGGCTCGGATCGGAACCAGAATCGCCTTCCCGATTCCCGCCGGGTCGAGCGCATCACGTCCAGAGAACCGCCGAGCCCGATGACGCCGCTAAGAATCATCTCCTGTAGATCGGCAGAATCCTCATATCTTCGAGTTTGCTCGGGCAGGAGGGACCTGGGCTCTCAAACATTGACCGGCAGCTTCTGGCCCGTTAGCGGTCGTTCATTCGACGTTGTCGCGGAAAACTTGACTGACCGCTTTTAGGCGAAACCGGTCAGTCGATTGCGATCAAATCGGACGCTGTCTGTAAGATCGGGTGTCGCGACGCCCAGCCTGTATTGGGCCTCGTCATTTCCTTGCTGTGCCGCACTGTCACAAATGAATCCGCTGTGCCCATTTTTGTGCCCACACTTGTTAAAACTCCAGCGCTCTTGGTAGTACTCAGTGGCAGAACCGTCTCAATGCCTCCCTCTCAGGAACCCCTGACTTAGCCCTTCTTAGCACTCAGTAGCATTCCGTAGCAGTGAGATAACCCCGTGGCTTTGCAGGCTGTTAACCGGAGGGTTGTAGGTTCGAGTCCTACCTGAGGAGCCAATCTTTTCAATGAGTTAGACCGATTAGCTCCTCTCTGGAGAAAGATCAAGACCGAACAATTGTGGTTCATCCGGTAAATGGGGAGGTGCCGCCAGTCAAAGGCAGGCCGCGGAAACTGCCGCACTATGCAAACCGTGGAAAAACAAGTAGTTCTGGAGGAGAACTGGCAAGTGCTCGCAGTTGTTTTTCCACCGTTCGCACAGCGCTTGGAAAACTCCGTATCACGGGCTTGCTGGCCCAGTTCGATATCGCTCGGAGTTTTCCACAGTTCCCACGGCCCCTGCTACTGCAGCCGACTATATTGACAAGCGAACGGGGAACCAGATTTGGGATCCGGAAAGCGCCGAACCACGTTCCACCTCCCCATTTACCGGATGACCCACAATTGTCCGCCTTGTTGCACAATTCCAGTCCCCTCGCGGACCACGGCACTCTTGAAGACGAAGGTAGAAGTCTGAAAGATGGGACATTTCAGATTGCCCTCAGAGAGTTGAGGGTCGTAACCATAGCTCATCATTAAGCTCTCGGAGGGAAAACGTTTTTCCCCAATCGAAGCGTCAGTTCTGAATTTCGTCATAACCCCAGGCCCTCCTCTCGCAGAATCATCGTGCAGATCGGTCTTTCACCCCTCTTCACAGCTATCTTCGTTGCCCGCCTAGACCTAGAAGGTGTTCTCGGGTTCTTGTCCGTCAAGGCTCAGCCCGAACTTATCAAGCCTGGTTCTAGAGGCCAAGACACTCACTATTGCGCGAGGAACACGGTGGGGGGATTTTGGAGGACAAGAAAAAAGCCCCAAGTAACATTTAGGGCACTAGCTTTAAATCTCAACTGACCTTTCGATCAACCTCGTCGCCAGTTTCCATGTGCCACTTGGGACCGTTGGTAATTGTGAGCCCAGTGGACATCGCGGTCAAGTGGTTCTTGATTCAATCATCGCGAACTCGTTACATCACAAGAAGATACGAGAAATCAGGAATAAATGGGGCCAGGCCCCATACAGGAGAGTGGTCGTTGTGGGCGTTTAGCAAATGGGTGCTCATCTCTAGATCCACATAAAAATGTGGAAAGAATGTGGCCCGGCGACGGAGAAACAGAGCAGGGCAGCTTCCCAACACTTTGCACTGAGAAAGTGCATCAACACAGTGCATGAGTATCCTCAGCAGCTTATAGTGCAGTTCGAAGCCTCCATAAGTTTGGCGGAAAAATATGGGTGTGTTTTCAACGTTCCTAAGGCTTCTAACATTTCAGAGCTTTGGCCAGCACGACCTTCCATCTCTCCACATCGCAGAAGGATCGGGGTCTTTTGATTGCAACCATCTATCGAGCTGGTCATCAGACATAGGTAGAAGAACTTCATTGTCGCCTCTCGGCGCGCCCAGGAAGGGGACAGGTCGACGAGAGGATGCAGGACCGACAAGCCTACCCCAGTTGTTCGACCTTCCTGAACGGAGCGCAACCTTCTTCCACCTGTTTTCTGTAGCGGGGCTGGAGGGACTATACGGTGACGATCCAGAGAATAGATCACTGGCATCGAAGCGACGTCAACCACTCCGCCAGAGAGCGCAGCCCTCCACGATCAGGAGGTGGGGCGAGGAGTTCGGCAGTCCCCCTAGGCCCCTTGCCCAGGTTTGAAGTGATAGCTTACAGACTCAACCGCAACGATGGAAAACGTTCAAGCGGGGGTGCTTGATCTTTCAGTTGCAGAGAGGAAATTCGACAAGGACAGGAGGTGACATGAATCTCAAGACAGTCATCGCTGCAACCGACTTTTCGGAGGCCTCAGTGGTAGCCGTTGAGACCGCCTTGAATCTGGCGATGGAAAGTGGCGCCACCCTCTACCTCCTACACGTTCTAGAGGTTCCCAATACGGGTTTCAATCCGTTGACTGGGCTAGTAGTCGCGACTCCCTGGGAGGAGTGGCGGCAGGAGGCTCTCTCTCAGCTTAGGGTCCCACTCGGGGATGGGTGAACCCCCTCGCCTTTAGGCGAAGCCTTCAGGAGGCTTGTGACAGCAAGCCGGTGTGCGTAGGGAAGGTAAGAGGCTAGAGTACGGCTTGCTGGGCGAGTCAGGGAAGTGGGCGCCGAGCCGAGTGAGACAGGCGATCAAGCGAGTCGCCTGCATCGGAGGCGAGGTCTTTAGGCGACTTTAGTCGCAGGTCGAATCCACCGCCTTCAGGCGGTGGAGAGGTCACGGTCCCACTCTGGGATGGGTGAACCCCCTCGCCTTTAGGCGAAGCCTTCAGGAGGCTTGGGGGTACACTGCGGAGGTGTCTGAGTATCGGAAAAGTTCGCATGCAGTGTATCGGCTGAGATATCACTTTGTGTTCATCACCAAGTACCGCAAGCCGGCTCTGCGAGGAGAGATCGGGAAAGAGGTGCGGGATCTGACGCGAGAGATTTGCCGATCGTTGGATATCGAGATCGTGAAGGGGCATGTGCGACCCGATCATGTGCATTTGTTGTTGGATGTGCCGCCGAGATTGGCGCCGAGCCGAGTGATGCAGGCGATCAAAGGGAAAACGTCGCATCATCTACTGCAAGATCACCGCAAGTTGCGCAAGGAGTTTTGGGGACGACATCTTTGGGCACGAGGGTACTTCGTGGCGACGACTGGGAATGTGAGCGATACGATGGTTGCAGAGTATATAGAAACCCAAGATGTCGAGACCCGAGACGACGATTTTCGGGTCACTGAGTAGTCAGCCTGCGAGCGAAGCGAGGTCTTTAGGCGACTTCAGTCGCATGTCGAATCCACCGCCTTCAGGCGGTGGAGAGTGGGACCCTTCTCAAGGAGCTGGTTCCCGAGAACTGGGGCAGGCAGGCTGCGGTACGGCTGGAAGTGCTGGTAGGTTCTCCAAGCCACCGTATCGCCGAGTTTGCCTTGGACCGAGGTGCCGACATAGTGGTCGTGGGGACCCACGGATGTGGAGGACTGGTACGGATGCTCATGGGTAGCACCGCCGAGGCCTTGCTACGGGAATCCCCGTGCCAGGTTCTGGTGGTAAAACACAAGGTCTCAGCCGAGCAGCCAGCCGGCGAAACGGCGGCCAGCATGGGAGAGCGGACCTGGCTGGAAGGTGCCTCGAATTTCTAATGTCCTCGGCAGTCTTAGAAACTCGTTGCTCGGGCTGAGGATTGCCGCCCGGCTGATCGAGTTTCCTCTCTTCCCCTTGAGGAGTAAGTGGAAGTAGATGAAAGACAGACCGCCGAAGCCGCCAAAACCTGCTCCTCCTCCCAGACCGGCAGCTCTACCACTACCTTTTTGCGCCCGAATTCACGGTTGGTTAGGAACATCTGACAGGCAAGAGATAGCAAGAGATCACTTCCCTTTACTGAGGCGTTGTGGGATGGGAAACACGCCGGGTGTGAAGGCACGTAGGGCCGAGAGGGTGATGGGGTAAAGAGAGATAGGGTCCTCCTTCCAAAACTCCCTTCCAAGAAGACCCAGTGGGAACTTTATCTCTTGAATATGCGCTCCGTCACCCTCTCAACCCCAAGCTCTCTGTGAAGGTACAATGGATGATAAGGCGGCCCGAACGAGGGAGCCTTTCAGGGGTTTCTTCTCCTTACTTGCCTTCGGCCTCCCGCCCCGGGCCGCCCTGATTGTTCACCTCCTAACTCAGTCCCAGAAATCTCTAAGACATTCCTCCCCTTCGGCTTTTGTGGATTCATGGGAAGTAGTAGGTTTCACCAATCTACACGGAGAGACTACGACCATAACTGCAGGGCAGTAGACGGTTGGAAACAGAATGAAGTTGACAGTCGGAGAATGAGCTGAGACACAGGGTGGGTTGACAAAAACCGATCGCGGGAGTCATATTAGGAAATAGATACTGATGGTCAGAAAGGAGGTCGTGATAGAATCCCCCATCAGCTTCCAGGTGGCCCACTGGCACTCCGAAGGGTAACAGAGAGATCGACTTGATCACGGGATGTGGTCGGACGCTTGACTGTGACCCATCGATAGGAATGATGCGGGCTCGGTGTTGCGACACAGCCCGAGGGCCTAAAGTCCACTGGATATCGGTTATGGAAAGCCAGTGGGTTGCCTCGCCTTAGCCTAAGCTTAGACTCTCACGTTACATGTCCCTTCATCTTTTTTCGCCTTGCTTGTAAGACAACGAGCGTCTTCTTTCTACAACAGCCTCGTTCCCACAAGTTGTATCCAGGTCATCCAAAACCTATAGATAGCGGCCATGGGGCCCAACTATAGCTTGAAGTCGCTGAAGAGTCGCTGCGATTGAAGTCCAATGGGGGAAGGTTTATAGTAAGAAGAACTATCCTCTTAGACAGGTGCAGGCAGCGTCAAATGAACGTTTCATGCATTCTGGCCAAAAAAGGCATGCGCGTAATCACCGTTCGGCCGGGCCAATCTGTCAGAGAGGCGGTTAGCCTATTGGCCAAACATAATATTGGCACGGTGGTCGTAGTGGACCCAGGGGGTAAGCCAGTTGGGATTCTCTCTGAGCGAGATATTGTCCGCGGTGTCGGTGAGAATGAGCAGGTGTGCGACGAAACCGTCGATAAGCTCATGACCCGAAATGTTATCGTCGCGAGACCGCAAGATGACGTCTGGGTTGTGGCTCATACAATGACTGAAAAGAGGTTTCGCCACTTGCCGGTAGTGGACAAAGGAGAGCTGGTCGGCATCCTGTCGGTCGGGGACGTGGTGAAGGCTCAACGCGATGAATACGAAGGCGAGCTGGACACACTACAGACCCAGATTTCGGCTGATTAATCCTGACCCTTTCGCTTACGTTCTTGCCCTTCTAACTGTTTCCTCAACAACGACGTTGAGTCCCCGTGGTCTACCTTGATTATCTAGGGCAATCCTTGCTCAATATCAGAGTCTTGTAGGTCGGGACCGACAGGCGCAGGCCTCTTCTTTGTATAATTGTAGAAACCGCAGAAAGGAGGGAACGATAAGATGGCTTCCCCTCGCGAGAGAACCTATTTGGTAATAGGCGGCGCTTTCGGAGCGGCTCTAACACTGTTATGTACAGCCAAGTCAGAAAAGGCGGGCCGCCTTTTGGGAAGAATGTCTGACAAAATGGTGCAAGTCCTCGACCAAGTCACGACACCCTTTGAGATCCTTCAGAGACGAGCAAGAGACCTAGACCACTTCGTGGGCGAAATGATTCGTGTGGGAAACGAACAGGCTTCCAGGGTGGATACGGTGGTGAGTCATACCGCCAGCAGATTCGAGCAAACAAGTGACGTGATACAGAACAATCTAGTTGAATCCGTCCTCGAACTTTCCGCACTCCTCAAAGCTGTGAAGGCGGGCTTAGATCAGCTCCGGTCTGGGAAAACTTCTCGAGCTGCCTGATTCGTGGGAGCGAGACCCAACCTAAACGGGCGCAAGCAGATGGTGTGAGCACCAATAGCAAAGCAAGCCCCAAGGAGGATGCCAATGAGTCAAAGAAATGACTTGATCAAGACGACGCTCATGGTGATGTCGGCGGGATTGACCGGGGCCACCGTTGCCCTTCTGTTCGCCCCTCAGTCCGGTCCAAGGACACGCAAGAAGCTCAAAAGATTAGGAGACAAGCTGGCCAAGGATTTCGGTGAGGGATTGAGCCACCGCTTGGAAAGCCTGGTCAAGGAGTGTCGGACCCTCGGCAGCTGGGCAGAGGCGAAAAGCAGCGGGATTCGAAGCTTCGAATGGTCGAAACTAGTAAGAAACTGACCTCCAACCCCATTCCTTATTAAACAGAGCATTAGCGGCACTGTTCTATTCTCGCCCCCTTCTTATAGTCGGAGAAACGCCTCACCCCTAATCACTGACTGGTCTCTTCTAGGCTACGCTCCTCTGCACTGAATCCACGGGAAGACGGCACCTTCCCTCTCTTCGCAAGCCGTGCCGTTCGACTACACGATGGCCGTCCATCTGTAGAGGAGGGCAGCGCAACAATTTTTCTGTAATTTCAGGGTCGGTTGTGGGACAGGATCCTCCTCTCTTGGCTCTCGGGTGCAGAAAGCAGTGGCCCGTGAGCCGCTCGCTGTGAATCTCTCTAAGGCAACCAGCAGATCTATCAAAATGAGAGGCCGGAGCAGCTTGCACTACTCGCAGAGAGCGATTCAGCGCCCCCACCTCCTTCTCCAAGAAAAGAGGCCCTGTCAGAAGCCCTCAGAGCCACGATCGCGGGCTGCCCCTTACCGAGAACCCTCGCTGATCTGAGGGTCTCGGGTTTAGGGAAACGCTCTTCTAGGATGCCTCCTCTTCTTGCCAGCTCTCCAGGTTCAGATAGCAGCGGCCCGTGAGCCACTCGTCGTGAATCTCCGCCAGCACGGCTGAGATCAGTCGCAACGCCGAGTCGATATGGGGGAAGATTCCCACCACTCGAGTGCGGCGCCGGATCTGTTTGTTGAGATTCTCCACGCCGTTAATCGTCCGGATCTTCTTGTGCAGACTGCGGGGGAAGGCGTAGACCGTCAACCCCTCGCGCACGTTGTCTTCCATCCACTGGGCCAGTGCCTGGTTGGTTTCGGTGAACGCCTTGATCTTGCGTTTGAGCATGGCTTCGGCATCCTCGAGGGTGGGGCTGTTGAAGATGTCCCGCATCGCTTGGCCGATCTGGCCCCGCTCTTGGAGCCGACGGGCAAAGCGCTGAGCATTCTGGCTCAGATGAAACTGGCAGCGCTGCCAGGGAACCGCGGGAAACACCGCTCGTCGAGCGGCCTTCAGTCCCGCGTGGTCGTCACTGACGACGAGCTCCATTCCCTTGAGTCCCCGCCCGGCCAGATCCTCAAAAAACGCTCTCCAGTGGACCTCCGCCTCGCTCAGCCGGGCGCTCAGACCCAAGACCTCACGGTGACCGGAAGCCTGCACACCGACTGCCTTGAGGATGGCCAGGTCCTGAACTCGTCCATCGACACGGACTTTCTCGTAATGGGCGTCCAGGTAGACGAAGGGATACTCACCGCTCAGCGGCCGGCTACGGAACTTCTCCAGCTCCTCATCCAGCAGGGAGGCGACCCGTGAGACCTGGCTGGCGGAGATCTCCGTGCCACACAGCTGCTCGGTGATTTCCGTGACCTTGCGCGTGGAGACGCCCATGACATACATCTCGGCAATGGCCAACTTCAGCGCCTTTTCCGAGCGGCAGCCCTTCTCCAGCGATTGAGGGTAGAACGACAGCCCTCGCACCTGAGGGATCTTCAGTCGGAGCTCTCCCACACGCGTGGCGATCTTCTTGTCCTTGTAACCGTTGGCGTGGCCCCGTCGCTGGCTCGTTCTCTCGTAGGGCTCGGCTCCCAGAAACTCCGACCGTTCCAATCCCATGGCCAAGTTCAAGAGCTTCTCCAACACCTTGCGAAAGGCCTCCGTTCCTTCTTGGATCAACGCCTCTAGGATCTCTCGTGGTACTCTGTCTTCCAGGTCTGGGGCCATTGGATTCTCCTTTCATTTTGGATGAATGATTTAGAGAATCTTGTCCCAGACCTCTGACGGCTCAACCCTTCGGCTGACGGCCTTTGGCCCCCTTCCGGGGGGGCCCGGCGCGCAGCGCCGCGCGGCTCAGGCTGCACTCGGCCTACAGCCTCCTTCCGCCTGAGCCGCGCCAGGTTCCTCGTCAACCCAATCCTCGGTATCCCGAGAAATTCCCTCTTAACGGGAAATTACAGAAAGAACGGTACACTCCTGCTCTTCCAGTTCAGTCACCCCCGCAGAAGCCCGATAGTATTTCCCCCCGGTTCGTTCGGCTACCTCCCTGAGCGTGACTTCATCGAGCCGGGTCATCACGACTTCTCCCTCACCGTCCTTTTTGAATCCCTTCCGTTTCTCCTCGGACCCCTGGAGGGGAATGGGAGTTCCCTGGGTCGATCCGATGCCTACCGTATAGATCCGGACTCCCTGGTCGGCCGCCTGCTTCGCCGTCTCTAGCGGTTCTCCGATGTGACCCTCTCCATCGGTCATGAGTATGAGCACCTTGTGTTTGTCTTCCTTTTCGGGGAACAGCGTCAGCGATTTCTGCATCGCAGACGTCAAAGCGGTCCCGGGAACCGGTATCAGATCGGGCCCCATCGCGTTCAGGAGCATAGTGGCCGCTCGTTTGTCCAGGGTCAGAGGGCACTGGACGAAGGCCTCTCCGGCGAAGGCGATCAACCCTATCCGGTCCCCCTCCGACATGTCGATCAGAGAGCTCATCGCGTGTTTGGCCTTCTGCAGGCGATTCGGTTGGATGTCGCGGGCCAGCATGGAGAGAGAGACGTCCAGAGCAATTACAATGTCCTGCCCCTGACGCTCGATAGTCTCCACCTTGGAGCCGAACTGCGGCCGGGCCAGCGCTGCTACCAGGAGAGCCACCCCCAACAGGAGTAGCGTCGCTTTCAGCCACTGCCGGCGCCGGCTGGCCGACCCTGCAAAATACTCCGCAAGTTCGCTGCCGCCGAACCTCAGCAAAGCCCGTCGCTTCTGGCGAAAGGACCACAGGAAAAACAGGAAAAGGAGCGGGACCAGGCTCAAGAGATAAAGGAGTTCTACTGCGGCGAATCGGAGCAACCTATCCTCCTGTTTTTCAAGGGACCAAGTCCCAAGGTGCCAATTCCCAGGCAAGTCCCAGATCCCGAGTATTCAGGGAGATCATGGGATCTTCCGAAAGCGGGTGTTGGCTAGCCCAATCTCAGCCAGCAGCAGCACGGCAGCCAGGAGGAGAGGGTAGCCGAACAACTCCCCGTAGCGGGTGTACTCCTTGACCTTGATTTCGGTTTTCTCCAAACGATCGATCTCGGCGTAGGTCGATTCCAGGCTCTCCCGATCGGTGGCTCTGAAATAGCGTCCACCGGTCATGTCGGCAACCTTCTTGAGGGTATCTTCGTCGATATCCACTCGGACCTGAGCATACCGCTTACCCAGAAGTGGATCTTGAACCGGATAGCGAGCCACTCCTTTTGCACCGGCACCGATCGAGTAGATGCGAATCCCTAAAGCTTCCGCCATCTGGGCTGCGGTGATGGGATCGACCTCGCCCCTGTTGTTGCGTCCATCGGTCAACAGAATCATTACCTTCGACTTCGCCTGGCTATCTCGCAAACGGTTGACGCCCGCTGCCACACCCATACCAATGGCAGTTCCGTCGTCGATGACTCCCACCCGGATCTCTTCGAGAAAGTTGAGTAGGACACCGTAATCCAAGGTCAGCGGACACTGGGTGTATCCGCGAGCGGCAAACACGACCAGGCCAATCCGATCGTTCTTGCGCTGCTTGATGAAATCGGCGGCCACCTGCTTGGATGCCTCAAGCCGATTCGGCTCGATATCCTCGGCCAACATGGAACTCGACAGATCCAGTGCCAGAATCATGTCGATGCCCTCCGTGAGGATCTCTTCCTGTGCGGCCCCTGACTGGGGTCGCGCCGAAACCAGGATCAGGGCCGCAAGGACCAACAGACGCAGCGCAAATAGAAGATACCTGGCGCGAACTGGGGAAGGTTTGTACACCACCTTGAGCGAACCAAGGTGCGGGAAGCGCGCCGCAGGCGATCCGGCTGCGTGTCGCTTGAGGTACCAGACGTACAGCAGCGGAAGCAGGAGGAGGAGCCAGAGATAGTGGGGATCAGCGAATCTAAGAAACATCTCGCATGAGTTGCTTTGGGACCTCTGCAACAGCCCCAGCGAGCGGTTCGTTCCCGGCCGAAACGGGCACCGGAAGTTCCTGTTCTTCAACGGCTTCAGCGGACTTCTTCGTCACATCGACAATGTCGATCGCCACTTTCATCACCTGACCGTGTTGAGCCTCGGAAGGCCTGTATTTCGCAAACTTTACCAAGTCACACAAGCTGAAGAACTCCTGGAAGAGTCGCTGAGCATCAACCTCGATTCCCGCCCTTCGGAGACGATCCAGAACCTCCGTCGAGGTAAGCTCCATCGCCTCAACCTGCAACCGCCGCCCGATGTAGCGGCGAATGATCTCTGAGATCTTGATGTAGTACAACTTGATCATCTGCTGCTTAACCAACCCCTCATCTCGCAGTTGGCGAAGGGCTCGATAAGCCTCCTCGTGGGGCGGAAGCTGCTCCTTCGTCGGCGCAACGATGCCCTCCTCGCTGCTGTCCCGTCGGCGGTACCAGACCAAGGCAAGCGCTCCCAGGGCGATCAATCCAGCAGCGAGCGCAAACCAGGGCCACAATGACCACCAGTTTCTGGGAATTGCAACCGGCGCCTTGATGTCAAGGATGTCCTCGGCGTCGGCGGGTTTGACGCTTTCGACGATGACCTCAATAGCCTCGGCGGAAAGTTCGTTTTCCGCGGCTTCATTCCCGCTACGGTAGGTTACCTTGGGAGGAGGTATCTTGAACTCTCCCGTCGAAAACACAGCGAGCGCATAGTCGAGATTCCAAACCTTCTTCCCCTCCTTCGTCACAGGTCCCGTGGCTTGATAGCTCCTGACCTCGAAGTCTCCGAGCTCGTCCGTTTCCGGAGGAAGATCCACCTGAATCCCAGCGTCTGCCGAAACGGTCACGGTGTAGCGAATCACGTCACCCACGGTGATTCGCGATCGATCTACCTTCGCGGAAACGGTCGGCTGTTGCTCCGCACCGGTCAGAGTGGAAGCCAGCAGGAAGCCACACAACCCTCCGCTTAGGGTCCCACTCGGGGATGGGTGAACCCCCTCGCCTTTAGGCGAAGCCTTCAGGAGGCTTGTGACAGCAAGCCGGTGTGCGTAGGGAAGGTAAGAGGCTAGAGTACGGCTTGCTGGGCGAGTCAGGGAAGTGGGCGCCGAGCCGAGTGAGACAGGCGATCAAGCGAGTCGCCTGCATCGGAGGCGAGGTCTTTAGGCGACTTTAGTCGCAGGTCGAATCCACCGCCTTCAGGCGGTGGAGAGGTCACCTCAAGAGCAGAAGTAGGGGTCTCGACTTCATCGAAACCTCCGTGCTCTCAGGCGGAAGAAATGGATCAGAGACTGAACGTAGGGGCGATCGGTGCTAATGTCGATGCTGTCAACACTGATCGATTTGAAGAGTTTCTCTCGCTTCGCATCCTCCTCACGTACCGTGGCAGCGAAGTCTTCTCGGACCTGAGGATCCCTCGTATCCATGATGAGACGCTCACCCGTCTCTGCATCCTCAAACTCGATGTATCCCACGTTGGGAAGATCCGTCTCCCGAGGATCACTGACGTGAATTGCGACCAGGTCATGCCGGCGGCTGGCCACTCGAAGCGCCCGTTCGAAGTTCTTGGACAAGAAGTCAGAGACCAGGAAGACCACGCTTCTTCGTCTGGTCACATGAGTCAAGTACTCGAGCGCCATGCCGATGTCGGTCGATTTGTGTCCTGGCTGGAAATACAAGAGCTCTCTCAGGACTCGCAGAACGTGGGCGCGTCCCTTGCGGGGGGGCACGAACTTCTCAATTTGATCGGTGAAGATGATGAGGCCAACCTTGTCGTTGTTCTTGATGGCTGAAAACGCTAGAAGGGCACAGATCTCGACTGCGATTTCGCCCTTCATTCTCTCGCCCGAACCGAATTCCCCGGAAGAGCTGGCGTCGACAACCAGCATCACTGTGAGTTCCCTTTCCTCCTCGAACACCTTGACGAAGGGGTGTCCCATTCGGGCTGTGACATTCCAGTCAATACTCCTGACGTCATCGCCGAACTGGTACTCCCGCACTTCCGAGAAATTCATTCCTCGACCCTTGAAGACGGAGTGATACTCGCCCGAGAAAACCTCATTGACCAGACCTCGGGTCGTGATCTCGAGACGACGTACTTTCTTCAGGATCTCTCTTGGTATCATTTGCTACAACTTGCCATCGGTGACCAGTGGAAGAGTGAGCAGTGGGAAAAGTGAGCAGTGAGCAGTGCGTGAGTGAGTGAGCAGTGGGTGAGTGAGCAGTGAACAGTAAAGAGTGAACAGTTCCGGGTCTAACGGTGCTCAGTTAACAACCACAGCTTGCAACTGATACTGACTGATCACCGCCCCACTCCTCACTATCTTACTCCTCACTATCTTACTGCTTACTATCTTACTGCTTACTATCTTACTGCTTACTATCTCACTGCCCACTGTTCCTCACTGCTCACTATTCATCACGGTACTTCCACGGTGTTCAATACCTTCTGCACCACCTCCTCGGACGTCACTTCTTCCGCCTCAGCTTCGTAGGTCACGATGACTCGGTGCCTCAGAACGTCCAGACCAATGGCTCGGACATCCTCTGGAGTCACATAGCCACGGCGCTTCAAGAAAGCGTGAGCTTTGGCCGCTTTGGCCAGATAGATGGAGGCACGTGGCGACGCACCATAGGAAATCAGGTCCTCCAACTCTGCCAGGCCGTAGTCCCTGGGTCCTCGAGTGGCAAAAACGACATCGATAATGTACTGCTCAACCTTGGGATCAACGTAGACTTCCTCTACCGTGTTTCTTGCCCGGACGATATCCTCCGGCTTGACCACTGCTTCGACCTCAGGTGTCTTTCCTCCCGACATCCGACGTACGATCTCCAACTCTTCCTCCTTGGACGGATAGCCCACAACAAGCTTCAACATGAAACGGTCGATCTGGGCTTCGGGTAGGGGGTAGGTTCCCTCTTGTTCAATGGGGTTCTGGGTGGCCAGAACCAGAAAGGGATCGTCTAGAGTAAAAGTCGTCTCGCCCAGGGTTACCGTCCGCTCCTGCATCGCTTCCAACAGAGCGGACTGCACCTTGGCCGGAGCCCGGTTGATCTCATCGGCAAGTATCAGGTTGGCGAAAATCGGACCCTGCTTGGTCTTGAAGGTGCCGTCCTTTTGATCGTAGATCAGCGTACCGAGCAGGTCGGCTGGAAGCAGATCCGGAGTAAACTGAACCCGCTGAAACCGGGTCTGGATGGCCTCTGAGAGGGTGCGCACGGTGAGCGTCTTGGCCAGCCCCGGAACTCCCTCCAGAAGAACATGACCATTCGACAGCAGCCCAACGAGCAGCCGCTGGACCATGTAGTCTTGTCCGACAATGACCTTTCCAACCTCCGCAGTTAGGGCTTCCACGAAACCGCTTTCCTGCTCAATCTTCTCGTGAAGTGCTTCGATATCGATGCTCATTCTTGTCTTTCCTTCTCGCCTCCAGGAGCAAGTACTTGTATCCGATGAAGTATAGCGGGAAGGCACAGCTCCCCCGCCCTGTCATTCCTATTTCACGTACTGGGGACAGAAGGGTTTCGAAAAGCAGATAAGTTCAGTGGACTGTAGTACTTGAATCGCTAGTGGATGAGCGAGCCATTCGGGCTCCAGGTCAAGGCGCGCTGACGCAGGCATAGCCTGCATGCGAGGAAGCGCAACGCAGAGATCGGGCTCGAGGGCCGCTCAGGTGCTAGCGATTCAGATGTCACAAGTCCACTAGTCTGAGAAGCTCCCTTACGGCACCCACATCGCGGCGCATTGTGCTAAGCACTGTTCCCGGGTCAGCCTCGAGCTGGTGGACGCCATGATCGGCGCCGCCCAGGGGATACTCGAAATGAAGCGAAGCGGGTCCCGAGAAACCGGACGCCTTCAAGAGCTCGAAATACTCTTTGAAACGAACCATTCCGGACCCGATTGGGCAATTCTCCAGACTCCAGTTTCCCTCGTTCCGCTTCCATCTGAAATCTTTCAGTACCAGGGTGTGGGTTCGGGCCTCGACAGCTCTGAAATCCGTTGACCAGCTCAGCCCACCCTCGACCGTGGCATGTCGAATATCGAACTGGCACCCCAGCCAGCGCGGGTCCAGATCACGAAGAAGCTCTCGCAGATCCCAGATCGAGGCCCCCACGTACCGGCTCCCGGCATGGTTCTGGTAGTCACCACATATGCCCAGGCGTCGGTTGAGCGCCTCGAGTCCTTCCAACTTCTTCCTCGCTAGAGCCAGGGTTTCGGAAATACTCTGTTCTGGTTCATAGCGGAAGTATCCCAGTCGGTAGTGACCGATCCCCTGGCGAGCAGCTGTTTTCAGTATCGCGGCAGAAGCAGGATCTACTGCATCCGTAATCGCCGTGGTGATCATCGGGATCTTCAGACCGACAGCTTGGATCGCCTTTATCGCCCGGGGAAGGTCCTTCTTCACCTGCTCCGGCTCGACATGCCCTCCAGGTCGCACGGTCAAGTCGATTCCGTCAAAGCCGAGGTCCGCTGCCGCCCGAGCCATCTCTTCGTAGCCGAGCCACTGCAGATGCTTCGAGAAGACACAAAGATTGATTCGGGAAGCTGGACTTGCAGCGCTGATTCCAGTCGTACGGATGGACCCTGCAAGGAAGGCCGCCGCGATCCCAACCCCGAATTGCCGGCGGTTCGGCAGGCTTGTTCCTTCTGCACCCCGTCTATTCAACGCCGAGCCCTCGAGCCAAGTACTCCATCGCCAGAAATCTGAATGTCAGCCTCCCCTTCAGGTGAGAACCCCGAAGAGATTCAGCGTGGTGATCACCGCCAGCACAACAAAAAAGAATCCGCCACAAAAGAGGCCGATCCGCATGAACCAGCCCGGCCTCAAGCTTGGTGGGAGCAGCGTCACGTTGACGACGAGCGTATGAAGACAACTGATACCAAGAGCGTAGTTGAAGATATTGGCTGCAATCTTCAACAGGTCCAGGGGAGGAGCGATAGAGAGAACGATCATACCGAAGGTCGCGTAGCAGGCAAGGACACCGAAATAGACCCAGCGGATCTTGCTGCGATCCAGCTTTCTAAGACGAGCACTCGATGTCCAGAAGACGTCGACCCAACGTCGAACCACTCCGTCCGCACTGGTCGCCATCGAAGGCGCCAGGACCAGGAAGCCACAAAACATAATCATGTACCAAAAAAGCTGCCCCGAAGCGGCTCCCCAGGCAGCTCCCACATGCTGCCTCACCCCATCCGCGGTCATGCCGGCTGCCAGCCAGCTGCTCGCCTCGGTTCCACGAGGCAGGAACTCAACCGAGAGCATGCTCGGCAGCGCAAGCCCCAGGAAACAAGCTGGCATCCAGACCGCCACCTGATCCCGGACCACGTGCCGATACCACCTGCGCCATTTGGGGAGAGAGGCCGTGGTCACTTCGAATACGGTCCCAACGTGGGAGAGGGAGATGTTTCGCCCGCCGACCAGGCTCGGAATTGCGCCTATATGGTGCCCCATACCCCATCCCTGATCGCGGGTGTAGTTGCTGATCGCCGAGTTGGAGAGTCCACCGCTTCCGGCAATTGCGGCGAAGGCTGCCAACAGCGCAATGGTGCTGAAGTCGATCTCGGGCACACCCTTTCCGCTGAGGACGGAAACAAACACGTTGGTGGTTTCGCTAGGACCCGTAGGAAGTGACCCGAAGTGAAAGAACCCTCCGAAGATCTCGAACCAGGTTGAGGGACTGGAGTGGAAAATCGCAACAATTGAAAGAAATCCAAGAACCACGACGATCTTGAAACTCATGATGGCTTTCAGAGAATTGTAGATTTTTCCTCCCACGATCAGCGGCACCATCGCTAGCAGAAAGATCAGATAAGCGAGGAGCCGCATCAGCCACCAGTGCATGTCGTTGTTCATTGGGTCGGGGAGCACACCTCCCAACAGGACAGCGGCCAATGGTGTGGCCGCATTGGCCGCCAGGTAGGGGAATACCGCTCCAAAATCCAGGACCAGATAGGCGCAAACCCAAAACTTGGGACCGGGTAGAGTCCGGAACTTCCCGGTGAAAATCGGCTCCCCCGTGTAGAGCGTATAGCGGCTGATCTCTATGTTATAGAAGACCTGCCCCACGATACTGAGAGTGGCCAGCCACATCAGGGTTCCCCCGTACTTGGCCGTCACGGCTGGTCCCAGCAGCCACTCTCCACCTCCGATGGCTCCGCCACCCAGAACCAATCCAGGTCCCAGGAGCGCGAACCAATTCCGCCAGGTAAACCGGGGGGCATCGATCAGCTCACCCGTCTCCCAGCGAGGCATTTGCTTAGAGCCGGGATAAGGCGACTCGAATTGCTTGGACTGGCCAGCCTCAGACCCCGGGGAGCCTGAAGATGCGCTTGCGGAATCGTCTATGCTCGAAGCTCCCTCGGCTTCGTGACTGCCTTCGGTCATTGTCGTAGCTCCTCAGGGTTCGCGCGGAAATAATGCAGCGGAGTCCAGACGGAGCATCTTACCACTCTGGATTGCAGGTTACAGGTGAAAAGGTTGGAGGCTAGAGACAACCCCGCTGTACACCCCGAGCTTCCGGTGATCTATCGCACAAAGTGGCGAAACCGGCTGACCGATATGGCCAACAGCTATGATAGGACAAACGGCTGCCCGCGGACGGCATTGCGATCAACAGTTCCTTAAGTCCTTCATGGAGGATAAGCTGAGCCTGGACGACGAACTGACCTTCCTGCTCCATCTGGATGACTGCAGGACGTGCTGGGATCTCGTCTACGAGGCCTCGAAAGTTAGAGACGCCCATCTGTTCCAGACCAAGCGCAGACCACCCATGGAAATGGCGTCCTGACCCCGAAGAGTACCCGAGTAGATTGGAGCGGGCTGTCTTTCGTGGAGCCGCGCGAGCGCAGAGGCTGAATCGATTCATTCCGCGTTGAGACGGCGGATCTTGATCCCTCGGAACCAGACTGGATCTCCATGATCCTGTAATGCGATGTGGCCCGTCTTGCTCTGGCCATAGGCTGGCATGACCGCAAACTTGCTCTTGGCCACCCTTGCTTTCCAGTCATCGCTCCACAGTTCGTATTCCACAGTTTTCTCACCGTTGACCCAGTGCTCGACGTGAGCTCCGTTGACCACCAGACCGACCTGATTCCATTCCCCCGCCGGTTTGATCACGTCTTTGGAAAGTGGATGGAGGGCGTAGTTCGTGCCCGCTCGCGTCTTTGGGTTGGCGCCATCTCGGTGACCGCCATCGTCCAATACCTGCATTTCCGGCGCCGATTCCCAGGCGTGGTCGAAATCCTCGCTCGCGTGAAAAAAGATTCCGCTGTTGCCACCCTTGGAGACCCGCCATTCCAGCTTCAGCTCAAAATCCTGGTACTGCTCTTGCGTGATGATGTCACCTGCCGGTGCTTCTCCCGAAAAGTGAATGGCGCCGCCCCTGATCGACCAGCCCTGGGGAACGCCCTGCTGCTTGAAGCCACGCCAATGGTCAAGACTGGTGCCGTCGAAAAGCAGTTCCCACCCCTCGGCTCGCTCCTCGGGCGTCAAGGAGTTCGTTACCTTGACAGAGTCCTTTAGCGCCTCCTGGAATTCCTCATCGGTCATCTCTACGCTTTCATCCCGACAGTTCTGTGCTGGGATCAGGAGCAGACAGAAGGCAAGAATCTGAACCACCGTTACTTGAGATCGTCGATACATGGCTTTGCCTCCCTCACCCTTGCGCGAACCCTAAAGGCTCTGTCAAAAACAACTTTCACATTCTGGCATCTCATCTTCACACCATCTTCGGCCGCTCCTCAATCGCGAAATCCTCAACGGAGGCCCGGCTACGCCTGCGGTTTCGCTCAATCCTTCGCGACCAAATCCGGTGCAAATCTGAGCGCCAACTCTGCGAAGTTATTCTTGACAGAACCCTAAGGGCTCTGGCGAACAAACTTCTTCAACTGCGCGTCTGAGGCGACCTCGCTGACATAGATGTCTCCCCTGCTGTCTCCCCAGATGCCATGAGGGTAGGTACGGAATTGATTGGGCTGGTCCCCAGCCTCACCCCACTGCGCCAAGATCTCTCCTTGCCTATCGAGGATCGTCACGCGATGACGAATCTCTGCCATGAAGATGGTTTCACTCTCATCGAACCACAACTTGTCAGGCTGCAGGAATCCAGTCCATTCCCTCAGGTATCGGCCGTCTCCGTCGAATATCTGGATGCGGTTGTTCTCCCGGTCGCAGATATAGACCTGATAGTCGGAGTCAACCCAAACGCTGTGGACGAGGTTGAATTGTCCTGGGCCAGTCCCGGGCTCTCCCCAACTGTAGAGCAGGACTCCTTCCGCGGAGTACTTGTGCACCTTCGAGTTTCCGTACCCGTCACTCACAAAGAGGCAGCCATCGGGAGCGACGGCCAGATCGGTCGGTCGGTTGAAAGGAACCCCAGGTGGCCTGGGCACACCCGGAGTCCCCAAAGTCCACTGGAGCTTCCAGTCGGGGTTGAACTTGTGGACGCAGTGGGAACTCCATTCCGTGCAGTAGATATTGTCGTCCGAATCGATAAAGATTCCGTGGGCATTCTCCAGGACGTCGTCGCCCCAGGACGACAGGAAGTTCCCGTCACGATCGAAAACCATCATAGGATGGTCACTCCTGCTGTACACGTAGACCCGATCCTGGCTGTCGACTGCCACCCCCGGAATCCAGCCCAAGCTCCAGCCCGGAGGCAATTTGGCCCAGTCCGAGATGGCTTCGTACCGATATTCGCCGTCGCCTACTAGCATCTAGAGCACCTCACGATTGTTGAATCTTGAACCGGATTTGAACCGGAATTGGATCACTTCGGCCCCTCCATGTCAATCGCGGGCCTCGATTGCCTCTGCCGAATCCGGCAAAGGTTCCGACGCTGGTTTCGATGATTGATACAATAGAAACCCATGTCAACGCGAAACAAGGCCTTGGCAGCTGCAGGCACGCTGGCTTTTGTCGGATATCTCCTCTACTCGACTATGAGTTTGAACGTGTTCAGCTGCGACGTGTGCATCGAGTTCAAGGGTAGGACTCTTTGCCGTTCCGCCTCGGGAGCCACACGAGAAGAGGCCCAGAGAACAGCTACCGACGTTGCCTGTGCCTTGTTGGCCACTACTAGAACCGAGGGAATGGCTTGCTCGCGCACCCCACCCAAGAGTATCGAATGCCGCTAGTACCTTGTCAACTTAGAGATTGTGGGTTATGGACGAGCAATGGTGGTCGAGGTCAAGGCGCGCGCCCGCAGGCATAGCTCGGGTTTACGTCGAGGGCGCGCAACGCGGAGATCGGCCCCCAGGGCCGTTCAGAACCTACAATTTCTATGTTGACAAGGTACTAGCCTCCGCTCCCGCCTGGGAAGACGCAGGGTTTCGGCCGTGCTATACTCGCCTCGCTCGTTTCACCGATAAAAACACCGGGAGAGCATGACACCCCGCGTGGCCTGAATCCTGTCTTGTTTCTGTAGGAGAGACTTCGATGCATGTCGATGTTCGAAAATCGGGCGATGTTGTGATCGTCGACCTTGAAGGCCGCTTGGTTGTGGGGGTGGGAGATCAGCTGCTCAGAGATATCATGAACGAGCTTCTCGCCGAGGGCTGGCAAAAGGTCCTGATTAATCTATCCGGCGTTTCCTGGATCGACAGCGCCGGGATCGGCGAGTTGGTAGCCGGCATCAAACTGGCCAAACGATTCAACTGTTCGGTCAAACTCCTGCGGGTGGGTGACAGGGTGAAGCACGTTCTCTCGCTGAGTCAGCTCCTGCCTCTTTTGGATGTTTACGAGAACGAGGAAGAGGCCTTGGCAAAATTCAATGAAGAAGCCACGCCGACCAACCTGGAGGACTGACAGACTCCGCGCCTGAGAAGCCCCGCCCCGGACGATCCTGCAATTCCTGCTTTAGCTCAGTGCTCCCAGCCTTGCTGGCCCATTCGAGAAAAAACTTTGGGCCCGGAGGCGTGGCGGCGGTCTCCAGGCCGCCGTAGGTCAAGCCAACGGATCGGCACGAGAAGATTCTTCGGCCTGGAGACCGAACCCACGTCCACCAACCTCAGGAACCAAATTGTCTTACTAGCAGCTCCCGGGTACGGGCGACACTGTCCGGGAAAAGAGAGATGTTTGGACCCATCACGGATTCTTGAAGGTCAGCTTCGCGACCAGCAGAATCGGGTCGCGCGACCGATTCGATCGAGGGCGAGCACATGTACAGGCACGAGTTCTGGTTGAACACAGCGACACACACTGGGTCTTTATGGAAGGGAGTATTGGGAGGTACGCTATGCTCTCTCGTAATCTGTCCGACATGCTCAACTCTCGCTTCGCCCTTCCGCATGGAAGAGCGCTTTCGAACCGGCCGCGCCTCAGATGTCCCTGATACTAGCGCCCTTCTTTGTTACTTCTTGTGACAGCGATCACATAAACTGAGCATCATCGTCTGAATTGCCCAGGAATCTGCGGGTGTTAGGAATCTACGGGTTGTCGCAGATGTGCTTTCGAGCTAGTGGCACCCTTTGCACTCGAAATTGGTCCCGTGGCAAGGGAGGCAGGTCGCCTTGTCGTACAAGAACTCCTTCGAGGCATGACCATCGACAAATTCCATGGTGTGATCCTGAGGACGAAGCTGTACACCCTCCAAATGGCAGGTGGCACAGCTGAACGGGTTGTCGATCTCTGAATGGCAGACAAGGCAGTCGGCCATCTGCGGCATACCGTGGTCGTCGCTTTCGGCCAAACGCCTATGACAGGCCTCGCAATGGTTCTCCGTAGCGAGATGCTCGCGAATGCCGCCTTCTGGCCCCAGGTATTTCCCGGAATCGATGGCCTTTGCCAGAAGGGGCGCAAGGTTTCCCAAACTTAGATGGAACTGATGGTCGAAACGGAAGGTCCGCTCGACCGGCTTCCAGCCATAGGCCGCGAGGTCGATTGCCATCGCTCTGGTGCTATCATGACACTCAGTACAGTTTTCGACGCGGGGAAGGTTACTGTCGCTTGCTGCCTTGCTGCCGGAGACCGATGCATGACAGTCATTGCATTCGAGGCCTGCCCGTTTCAGATGAACGGGATGGGAGAATCGCTGCCCGCTGCCTGAAATGATGGCTGAGAAGAATAGGACCAGGACCGGTGTATGGATCCAAATGCGAATCACGGACTGGAACTCCCAAGCAACTGGCGGCTCATGTTACGAGGAGCCCAGTCGACAGTCAAACGGGAGAGTAGTGGTGCAGTAGTGAGGTGGTGCAGTAGTGTGGTGGTGCAGTAGTGAGGTGGTGCAGTAGTGTGGTGAGCAGTGGCTGCAATCAAACCTACAGACACTCCACTACTCCACCACCACTCCACCACTCCACCACTCCACCACTCCACCACTTGATTCTCCCATCATTTCGGCGTTCTAATTGGCAGATGTGGCTGCGATCGCTTTCCTCCTGCCTGGTGTTCTTGTTGCTCTTTTCGCCTCTCTTCGCCCGGGTTGCGGGTTTCGAGGTCACTGCCCGTGAGGATCTGCTCGGCGGAAAACCGTTCGGGCTCGCAGGTCCCTACGAAAAAATCAGCGGCAGAATCCTCTACGCGATCGATCCGGGACATCCAGCCAATCGACGAGTCGCCGACATCGACAACGCGCCCACAAATCAGGAGGGGGAAGTTGAATTCTCGGCTGATTTTTTCCTCTTGAAACCGAAACAGATTCGACGAGGCAATCGGGCTGTCTTCTTCGAAGTGTCAAATCGCGGTGGAAAGGCCCTATTGGTCTACTTCAATCGGGCCAGCAGGAGCGGCCAATTCACCAGCGAGGCGGAGATTGGGGATGGGTTCCTGATGCGCCACGGGTACACTGTACTCTGGTTGGGCTGGCAGTTCGACACCCCACGAATCGATGGTAGGATTCGACTCTATCCCCCGATTGCTCGCCAGAAAAATCGTCCGATTCGGGGTCTGGTCCGGTGTGACTTTGTGGTGACGAAACCGGTCCAGGACCACCTGTTATCCGATCGCAACCATATCCCCTACGCTACGGCCGATCCAGCAGCCTCAGAGAACGTGATGACCGTCAGAGACGATGTGGAATCCGAGCGCCGCGAGATTCCACGTTCCCGCTGGAAGTTTGCGCGCTTCAGGGATGGCCGACTGAGTCCCGATGCCAGCCACGTTGCCCTCGAGGGCGGATTCGAGCCGGGCAAGATCTACGAGGTGGTCTACCTCTCCGAAAATCCTCCCCTGGTCGGGCTGGGCATGGTTGCCGTCAGGGATATGCTCTCCCACCTCAAGAACCACAGCTCCGAGGCTCTGTCCATCCCCCGGGGTACTATCGACCGGGCATTTGGGTTCGGCAGTTCCCAGAGCGGTCGGTTTTTGAGAACCTATCTCTACCACGGTCTCAACCAGGATGAAGAAGGGAGACCCGCCTTCGACGGTGTCATCCCTCACGTCGCCGGTGCTGGTCGGGGCAGTTTCAACCATCGCTTCGCGCAGCCCTCGCGGGACGCTCAGCCCTACGCGAACTTCTTCTACCCAACCGACATTTTTCCCTTCACAGATGTAGAGCAGACCGACCCCGATACCGGGATCACGGATGGCCTACTCACACACTCCCCCGATGCTCAGTTCCAACCCAAGATCTTCTACACCAATTCTTCCTATGAGTACTTCGGCCGGGCGGCTTCACTGACCCATACGACCGTCGATGGACGGCGCGACGCGCCTATGCAGGACAACGTCCGTATGTATGTCGTGGCCGGAAGCCAGCACGGGCCGGGACCGTTTCCGCCTACTATCTCGAGGGGACAGCAGCCCAGTAATCCGATGGACTACAGATGGTCGCTGCGAGCGCTCTTGAAGGCCCTGGATCGCTGGGTGACGTCGGGCACGCCACCGCCTCCCAGCCGCTATCCCCGCCTCGATCGAAAAACGCTGGTCCCTTTTGAAAAACTGAGCTTCCCCCAACTGCCGGGCATCAGCTTCCCAGAACGTATCCACAAGGCCTACCGGATCGACTTCGGCCCCAGGTTTCGTGGAGAGGGGATCGTGACGCTACAACCTCCGAGGGTGGGTGCCGCATTCCCGATCCTGGTACCTGCAGTCGACGAAGACGGAAACGAGATCGACGGTATTCGTCTCCCAGAACTGGCAGTGCCACTGGCGACTTATACGGGCTGGAATCTCTTCAACGACTCCTCCGGACCAACGAACAGGCTCTCGAGCTTCCAGGGCTGCTATATTCCCTTTCCACGCACGGAACAGGAGAGGCAGCGGCTAGGGGACTCGCGCCGCCCGATTTCGGCACGCTACCAGAGCCGCGCGGCATATGTGGGTCTGGTGACGAACGAGGCGCTGGCCCTGGCAACCCAGGGCTATGTGCTGAGCGAAGATATTCCTCAGATCGTGACGCAGGCCCGACGACACTGGGACCATCTAGTGAGTGCGGACGGGACCCGCTGACTACCAGGCCGATCGTTTGCTTTCCCAGGGGTGTTTCCTGAGTGCATCTTCATTGAGCTCGGTACCCCATCCAGGTCCGTCAGGTATGCGCATGTGCCCATCCTCGATCTGAGGAAGCACGGTGACAAGGTCGTCCTTCCAGGGAACATCGTCGATGTCGATCTCCATGATGCGAACATTCGGCAATACGCCACAGAGGCTTGCACTTACGAAGGACGCCAGGTGGCTGTAATAGTTATGGGGCGCGACATTCAGCTCGTAGACGCTCGCCAGGTCCCCCACCTTCTTTGATTGGGAAAAGCCGTTCCAGGGGACATCGACCATGAAGACGTCAGCCGCTCTGCACTCGAAATAAGGAAGGAAATCGCGCACGTAGTAAAGATTCTCTCCAGTACAAATGCGGGTTGTGGTGGACTCCTTGATCTCGAGTATGGCCCGGGGATCGTACATATCGATCTCGAGCCAAAGCAGATTATAGGGCTCCAGCACCTTGGCAATTCTCTTGCACGCCTCGGGCTTGAAGTTGAAGTTGAGATCGAGATTGATATCGACGTCTGTCCCCACAGCTTCCCTGAAGGTCGCGATCAGGGTTTCGATGTGCTCCAGGAGATCAGGGGTAACGACCTGGTCAGTGACACCTGGTCCGGAACTGAAACCCGGCATGTAGACGAAGGCAGGTTCGCCGGGGAAGACAATGTTTGTTTTGAGTGCCGTGAAACCTCGCTCCACTACCTCCTTACCCAGAAGCGAGATATCTTCCATGCTCCGGAGGGGCGGTGTCTGCAGGTATTGGCTGTGCTCGGCCCGGGAGGTCCCGCAGTGAGACCAGTAGAGGCGGACCGCCTCTCGCGTCGGCCCCCCAAAAAGCTCGACAACCGAAATGCCCAGATCCTTGGCTTTTATGTCCAGCAATGCCAGCTCGATCCCGGCGATCGCTTTGGCCGCAATCCCACCAGGGCTCTGGCGCGAGCCCAGAATCATCTCCCAGAACCTCATCTCGAAGGGCCTGGGGTCCTCACCGATGAGCAACGGTTTGAGATCCTGGATCGTACCCGCCACACCCCAGGGATTCTTGCCGTCGCTGCACTCTCCGTATCCAACCAGGCCGGTATTGGTTTGAACCTTGACGAAAACCCAAGGTCTCCAGCCAGCATCCACTACGAAAGATTCGACGTCGGTAATTTGCATGGTCTTCTCGCAGGATCAACTAGCGTGCCGAGTGATACAGCGGCGACGCATCAGCAATGCTTCTCAAACCAGGCCGCCATCCATTCAAAGTACTGTCGCTTGTACACGTGATTCGAATCGGGCTGGTAGATCTTGAAACGCCTGGGGTGACCCGCTGCCCGATAGGCCGCGCGTACGAGTCGGGCCATCTTGTCAACGCCCTGTCGGGGCATATCCTCGTCCCGAGTGGGCGCGATCACCATGAACGGCCGAGGACAGATACAGCGCGCGACGATCTGAGGATGGTCGAAATAACGGAGCAGGTGTGGAATGTAGATGTAGGAGCTGTGCCGGTCGGTGTCCCCGTCATGGATCAGAGCCGCCAGACTTGCCACCGAGCCCGCAACCGGGACTGCGGCTCGAATCGAGGGATCGCAGGCCATCCCGTACCAGCTGACATTCCCCCCCAGAGACATCCCCGTCAGCCCAATCCGACTGGGTTGCACCGCCGGGTTTGCGCCAAGGATCCTGGCTGCTCGCAGGGCTTCATCAACCATCACTCCCATGATGGTGCGGCCATAGGGAATCAAGAATCGGATATGCCTCTCCCAGTCACTCACGCTGCTGCGCCGGATCACGGTTCCTCGCAGTGTGATCGAGAGAGTCGCAAAACCTCGGCGCGCCAGCTCCCTTGCCCAACCTCTCAAAGGGCCCTGGCCAGGTTGATCCCGCTGGAACCGGGGCTCAATCAACCTCTCTACATCCCCGCCGGTTCCCGACATACAGACAATTCCGGGAAGTGACGTAGACGCCGCATCGCTTGGCAGGACCAAGGCTCCCGGCACCTCCTCTCTTAATGAGTTCCGATAACGCAGCCGCGTGATCTGGAGCCCATCGCTGGTGGTTTCGGATGGCCCTTCCTGGTCGAACTCCACATTCGAGGGCGGGAGCTCGACGCCCAGGAGCTCGAGCAACTTCTCTCGCGTTTTCTCCGGCGTCAGATCTTGAGGATAGGCCGGTTGGACGTCCCTGGGGATCCGGGGCTCATCCTGTCCAACCTCCCTCACAGCAGAACTGAGAAGCGATTCCCCACCAATGCCGGCGAGCGACATGACCAGCGGGGTCAGAAGAAAGTTTCGCCGATCTCGCCTCCGAGAACTCGTTTCCCTTACCATGTTTCTAACGCTAGTCGCCCCATGGACGCAGGTCAAGGCTCGCGAGGATAGAGGACAATCGATGATCAAAGCAGAAGCTCCGTTGCCTCTCTACCTGGTCTTGCTATTCCTGACGGCAGCAACAGCCTGCACCACGTTTAAACGTTTGGGCTATGAAGGATGGAATCGAGATGAATGGCAGCATCCCCGGCGAGTTGTAGAGTCTCTCGGCATTCCAGAGGGAAGCCAGGTTGCCGACATCGGATCGGGCAGCGGCTACTTCACGTTCCGACTGGCAGAACCAGTTGGGCCTGGAGGTACCGTCTTCGCAGTCGACTTAGATGCTGGGATGAACGACTACATCAGGCAAGAGGCCCGATCTCGGGGCCATGGCAATGTGCAAGTCATTGCCGCAAAACCGGAGGATCCGCTGCTTCCTGAAGCCGGAGTTGATCTGATCTTCTGCTCTAACACCTACCACCATATCCAGGATCGAGCAAAGTATTTCACCCGGGTTCGCCGCTGCCTGAAACCAGGTGGGCGCGTGGCAATCGTCGACTTCGACGGTTCGCACTGGATTACACGCCTACTCGGACATTGGGTCGAAAGGGACCAGATCCTGACAGAGATGACAGCGGCGGGTTACCGTCTGAAACAGGAGTTCGACTTCCTCCCCAGGCAACACTTCCTGATCTTCGCAATCTCGGACTAGCCGCCAGCCGCGCTGGATTCACTCGGAAAGCAGCTCTTGCTGAGTGCGGGGGAGATTGTGCCGCCTGGCCGCGATCGTGAAACAAACTTCGCCTGAATCTGAATCATCGCCTGATCGGAGGATTCTATTGCTGGTCACGGTATGCAGGAGCCCGCTTCAGCGGGCTTCTCGAGAAAAGGCTTTAGCCAGGATCCGTTCTGATCTCCACGACAAAAACTCAATTCAGTCTAAAGGGCGCCCGAAACTCTCTGGGGGCGACTTTAAAAAGAGGTGTACGGGACTGTCGGAACGGACTCTGGCTGAAGCCCTCGATCGAGAAGCCCGCTGAAGCGGGCTCAAGTCTACCTCACCCCCATACCCGGCCCTGAAGGACCGGTCTAGTACGCTTCGCGCCAGCCTGCTGAAGCAGGCTCCGAGTACAGTCAATTGTCTCGCTTGGGATTCGACGCAACAATACTGCACTCAAATGAAGTTTCAGATCAGTCCCGCCCCCGGCTGCGCTGCCCCATTCGAGAAGGAAACTTCCGTCATTTCTAGCTACGAACATCGAGAGCTGAGTGACGCTTGTGCTACAAGTCACTGCTCTGTCAGATGCTGTTTCCTACACCTTCCTTCTGCCAATGAAGTTTGGTTCATCCGGTAAATGGGGAGGTGCCGCCAGTCAAAGGCAGGCCGCGGAAACTGCCGCACTATATTGACAAGCGAACGGGGAACCAGATTTGGGATCCGGAAAGCGCCGAACCACGTTCCACCTCCCCATTTACCGGATGACCCTGAAGTTTCAGCTTAGGTGGACCAGTCGATGACTACTCCGATCATCTCCGGCGCTGAGGCATCCATTCTTCGGTAGACGTCTGGAAGCTCTTGCCAATCGAACCGATGAGTGATGATGGGGTGGACATTCAAGCGGGAGCGGACCAGCAGGTCGAGTGTCAGAGCCTTTGACCTCTCCCGGTCCCAGCGCGTCCCCGGAGGCGGATGCCCGTAGGAGGTACGAATGGATAAGTTCTTGGCCAAGTAGGGATAGCCGACGGCGCTGAAGGCCGGCTGGTCGGTGTGCCGAGCCACGACGACCACTCTTGCCTCCGGTCGCGCGATGCGAAGACCTGTCTCGATTGCGGCCCAGGTCGAGGCCGCCTCTAGTACCAGATCGGCTCCTTCGCCGTCGAAGAAGCCTACTATCTGATCCTCAAAACCGGCATCCTCCGGACTCCCTGTCCAATCGGCACCCATGGACGCCGCGATCGCCAACCGGCTTCGATCGATGTCGACCACAGCCGTTCTCAAGCCGAAGGCCTGGGCGTATGCCAGGGCCGATAATCCAATTAGGCCGGCACCGACGATGGCAACATTCTCGCCCGGAGAAGGTTGTCCCCGGCGCAGTGCAATGTGAGCTACCTCCAGGATGTGCAGGAACGGTCCCACGTCGTCCGGAAGGACCTCAGGAAGGCGCGTCGCCTGGCTGGCCTGGCAGACTGCAATCTGCTTGTGAGGTTCGGGTATGAAGACGCGATCGCCTCTTCCAAGCTCGCTGACATCCGATCCGACCTCGATCACATCACCAACCATGGAGTAGCCATTCTCCACAGGGAACTCGAGGGGCTGATTGGGAAAAATGAATCTTCCCTCAGGATCGACCGGGATTCCCCGGTAGACCCTCAACTCAGTTCCCGTGCTGATGGCGGTGGTTCGAGCGCGTACCAGGATCCCATCGCGGGGACACTCGGGCACGGGGACTTCTTCGAACGCCGCCTGCCGGGGACCGTCGATCACGAGTCGCTTTGGCATTTGGTCCTCATTGGCCAAATACTATGGGTGCGGCTCTTTTAGAGCGAACCATTATCCTTTATTGACAATAGGTTAGCCGGGTCCGAATCGTAGCGAGTGGCGCTTTTGGGCGAGATAAGGCTTGGCGAAGGGCATAAGTCGGCTAAAACGCGTCGGATTGCGGTGCGCTCGGATAGCCGCCGGGCCGGGCCTGAGACTCTGCCCGCTGTGAGTCGGTGGAATCCCGGTGCGATGAAAAATTGAAAGAGGGAAAAAAGCACTGGACATTTGTGCGTCGGTTTGCTAGCGTAGGTTTGTGGCAGAGGGTGTGGAGAGCAAAGCGCCGCGATTCCTAGGTCATGAGGTGGGCAAAGCGGAGCAGGCCCTGATCCGGGAGATCGTGGGGACGTGTGGGGGTCTGAGCCGGATGGAACTGGCCGCCACCGTGTGCGAGTTGCTGGGGTGGAAGCGCCGCACGGGGTCGCTGAAAGCGCGGGAGAGCCGGGAGTTTCTGGAGAAGCTGGAGAGCCAGGGGGGGCTGGTGTTGCCCCCCAAGCGGCTGGGGCGGCCGCCGGGGAAAGCGACCGGGGTACCGGTGACGGCGCGGGGAGAGCCGGGTCCCCGGCTGGTGGGCACGGCCCGGGACCTGGGCGAGATTCAGCTGCAGCCGGTTCGGACGCCGGAGCAACGAGGGCTGTTCCGGGAGCTGGTGGGGCGCTACCACTATCTAGGCCACCGGGTGCCGTTCGGGGCGCATCTGCGCTACCTGGTCTACGCCTCGGAGCCGGCGGGGCGGGTGGTGGCCTGCGTGCAGTTTTCGAGCGCGGCCTGGCGGATTGCGGCGCGCGACCGCTGGATCGGATGGGAGGCGGAGGCGCGGACGCGCCAGCTGGTGCACGTGGTCTCGAACAGTCGCTATTTAGTGTTGCCCTGGGTCCAGGTCAAGAACCTGGCGAGCCGGATCTTATCGCGGGCCGTGCGGCAGCTGGCGCTGGACTGGCCCCGGAGCTACGGGGTCGAGGTGTTTTTGGTGGAGACGTTGGTGGATCCGGAGCGCTACCGGGGCAGCTGCTATCGGGGGGCGAACTGGATCGAGCTGGGGAGCACGCGGGGCGGGAAGCGAGAGGATCGGCTGGCGCGGAGCGAGGCGGCAGCGCCGAAACGGGTGCTGGTGTATCCGCTGGTGGCGGAGGCGGCCCGACGCTTGCGGGAGGGCTAGAAGTTGCGAGCGGTAGCCGCCCAGTTACAGCCCGAGGATGAGTTCGCGGCGGCGCGGGAGCAGTTTGCCCAGATGGAGGCCTTTCTGATGTCCGACGAGGCCCATAGGAAGACGCACAGCGAGTTGGAGCGAGAGCTGGAGCAGCAGGGGCGGGAGCTGCTGCGACGGTTCTACCAGGCGCACCTGGAGCTGCGGGCTCCGGGTGAAGCGGCCGCTGCGGTGCGGGATTCGGAAGGGCAGGTGCGGCAACAGCGCCGGCGGCAGCAACGGGGGCTGGAAACGGTCTTTGGAGAGGTTCGGGTGGAGCGGCTCGGCTACGGGGGAGAGGGGCTCCAGAGCCTGCACCCACTGGATGCGGATCTGAACCTCCCGCCGGAGTTGTACTCGCACCAGGTGCGGCGGCGGGCGGCGGAGGAAGCCGCCGAGGGGTCGTTCGACAAAGTCGTGGAGGCGCTGTCGAAAACCACGGGGGCGCAGGTGGGCAAGCGTCAGGTGGAGGAGCTAGTGGGCCGTGCCGCCCAGGACTTCGATGCCTTCTATCAGGAGCGACAAGCGGGAGCGTTGGCTCCGAGCGAGTCGGGGTCGATCTTGGCGATCTCGGTGGACGGCAAAGGAGTGGTGCTGCGTCGTGAGGATCTGCGGGAGGCGACGCGGCAGCGGGCGGAAGCGAGCGAGCACAAGTTGCAGAAGCGGTTGAGCAAGGGCGAAAAGCGCCACGCCAAGCGGATGGCAACGGTCGCGGCGGTGTACACCCTCGCGCCTCAGGTGCGGCGGCCGGAGGAGGTGATGCGGATCCTGGCCCCGCAGCCGCAGCGGGAGGAAGGGAAGCGACCGCGGCCCCAGCACAAACGGCTGTGGGCGAGCTTGGAGAAGCGTCCCGAAGAGGTCATCGAGCAAGCCCTCGGAGAAGCCCGCTCGCGGGATCCCACGGGGCGCAAGAGTTGGGTGGTGCTGGTCGACGGCCATCGGAGTCAGCTGAAGACGCTGCTGCGGTGTTTGCACCGATCCGCCAGGGCGGCGCCCACGATCGTGCTGGACTTCATCCACGTGAGCGAGTACGTGTGGAAGGCCGGCATGGCTCTGCACGGGGAAGTCAACCCGAAGCTGGAGGGCTGGGTGGGCGAGCACCTACTGAGTATTCTGCGCGGGCGCAGTGGCTATGTGGCGGGCGGAATCCGTCGCAGTGCGACCCGTCGGGGCCTGGCGGGCAAGGCGCGCGAAGCGGTGGATCGCTGCGCCAACTATCTGCTCAAAAATGCGGAGTATCTGAAGTATGACACCTATCTGGCGAGGGGGTTCCCGATTGCCACCGGTGTCATCGAGGGGGCCTGCCGTTACCTGGTCAAAGATCGGATGGAGGTGACCGGGGCGCGCTGGTCTCTGGCGGGGGCTGAGGCGGTCTTACGCCTGCGTGCGCTGCAGGCCAGCGGAGACTTCGACGCCTATTGGCGCTTTCACGAGCGGCAGGAGTCGCTCAGAAACCATGCCGCGCGCTACGCGGACGGCGAGCTGGTCCCTGTGCGCGGCCCCACGCGCTCTCACCTGAAGCGGGTGAAGTAAGAAGATCCAGAAGTCCAATCGGTCGGTCTTCCGTGTCAGATTGTTCTGCCCCACCCAACTACCCAACCCCAAAATGCCTTCGCCGCTCCCATAGTAAGAGAGGTCCATCTTGCGTTCGACGGCACCAGAATCGCCTGTTCTAAAAGAGCCGCACCCAAATACTATAGCGCAGCAGGAGACGCTGGAACACGAAAACGGAAGGACGGCGGCTCCGATCAGTGGATTCTTTCCGAACACACCTGGGCGTTGGATCCCAACAGGTCTCCCTGAGTCGCCGGGAAAACCTGGTTTCCTCCCTGCCCCTTCGCCACGTAGAGAAACTCGTCCGCCACTCGCAAAAGAGACTCTGGAGTGCACTGGTCTGGTTTGAAGCAGGTGGCATGACCTGCCGAGATCGTGACCATGACCGGAGTGCCTGCTGGTCCCGAAAAGGATTGGGCAGCGACGTGTCTCACGATCCGACGGCTGATTGCCTCCACGCCGCGGGTCTGGGTTGCAGGAAGAAGGGCTATAAATTCTTCTCCACCGTAACGAGCGGCCACATCGGTATGCCTGAGTCCTTCCTGGATTACTCTGGCCGCCAGAGCGGGGTCGCTGCCGATCAGGTCTCCGGCTTCCTGCAGACTAGCTTCTTCCTGACGACACAGTTCCAGAAGCTGAAAGACGACTCCCGGCAGGGTAGGCAGCTGCTGGCACTCGCCGAGCCTCTTCAACAACTCAAAATTCACCCGATTGCAACTCCCTTCTCGTGGCATATCGGCACCGATCTGAGCAACTTGAGCCATTCTTGGAGCCGCGCCCGACGGACGTCGGCCTGAGGCCACCGGCTCGACCAACCAGAGGTGAGAGCGCATCCTGGGAAATGGACAGGGAACTAGAACTAGAAGTCAGGTTTCAGTGCGATCTTCCTGGAATTCCCGGTTTCCAAGGAGACGGAAACTAACTCTTGCCCCGGAACCAGGGAAACATGACGGGTAGCACCAGAAGAGTAAGAACAGTCGAGCTCAACAGTCCTCCGATCACTACACTCGCCAAGGGACGTTGTATCTCGGCTCCGATAGAAGCAGCAGTTGCCATGGGGAGGAATCCCAGGGTAGCCACCAGCGAGGTCATGAGGACGGGACGTAGGCGGAGCGCGGCAGCGCGCCGGATGGCCGGTTTGAGTTCCTGCCCCTCGCCCAGGAAACGGTTGATGGTGGAAACCAGGATCACGCCGTTCAGGATGGCCACGCCCGACACGGCAATGAAACCAACCGATGCGGCGACGTTCAGATTCATTTCCCGCAGCCACAGCACGCCGACTCCTCCCACGGTCGCGAAAGGGACGATCAACAGCACCAGTAGAGCCTGCCTTATGTTACCGAATGCCGAAAAGAGCAGGAAGAACACGATCAGCAGCACGATCGGCAAGACCAGACCCAGCCGCGCCATCGCCCTTTCTTGATGCTCGAACTCCCCTCCCCAACCAATGTGATAGCCAAAGGGAAGCTGGATATTGCCGTCGATCAATGCCTGGGCTTCCTCGACGAATCCCCCAAGGTCTCTACCCCGCACATTTGCCTGGACGACGATGCGCCGCTGGCTGTCCTCGCGTTGGACGACTTCAGGGCCACTAGAGCGCTGAATGTCCGCGACCTGCGAAAGAGGGACCTGCTCCCCACCTGGCGCAGTCAGCCTTAGCGAACCCAGCATCTGCCTATCCTTTCGATACCGGTCCGAGAACCGAACAACGACCTGGAAGCGCCGACGACCGTCGATCAATTCGGTAACAACTTTGCCGCCGACTGCGGCCTCCACCAGATCTCTAACGTCGGCGACATCCAGGCCATATCGGGCCAATCCCTCTCGTTTGATATGTACCTGCCACTCAGCTGCACCTGAAAAGACCTCCCTCTGGACGTCAGCTGCGCCACGAACCCGGGATAAAAGAGACAGGATTTCGTCGGCTTTCTGCTCCAGGAGATCTTCGTCGGGACCGAAGAGCTTGACCGCTACGTCCGCTTTGACACCGGAAATCGTCTCGCCGAGTCGCATGGCCATTGGCTGGGTGAAGTTATAGGCGACCCCCGGTATCAGAGCGAGTTTTTCGGACATGGCCTCGATCAGTCCTTCCTTGGTCACGGCCGTGGACCACTCGTCCCGAGGCTTCAGGTCGACATAGACGTCGCCCTGATAGATGCCCATGGCCTCGGTGGCGAGATCGGGCCGTCCCGATTTCGTAACCACTCCGGTCACTTCGGGGAATTCTTTGAGGACGCGCTCAACTTCAAGGCCGGACTTCACCGATTCGGTCAGTGAAATACTGGGAAGCTTGCGGGTCTCGATCAACATTGATCCCTCGTCCAGGCGTGGCATGAACTCGGTACCGATAAAGAAGAGCGACGCCAATGCGCTGCACACGATCACAGTAGCGAGAGCCGTCACCTTGACCGGATGGCCCTGAAGCACGGCCAGAAATCGCTCGTAGTAGCTGCGAAAGCGCGCAAACAGAGGGCTCCGCCGCTCCTTTATTCGAGCCCTCAGGAAAAGACGGGAGGCAGCAGGAACGACGGTCAGCGTCAGTATCAAGGAGCCCAGCAAAGCCGAAACCACGGTGACTGCCATGGGACGGTACATGCGTCCCTCTAGACCTTCCAGAGTGAGGATCGGGAGGTAGACCGCTATGATGATGCTTACTCCGATCAATATCGGGCGGCCCACTTCATGGGCACCCAGCCGGATTTCCTCCGCTGTGTCCACCTCCCCACTGAGGCCCCGGTGGGCGGCCCGCAAGCGCCGTGTAAAGTTCTCGACCATGACCACCGAGCCATCTACGACCATCCCGAAATCTATGGCCCCGAGGCTCATCAGGTTGGCCGATATGCCGAAGACCTCCATTCCCAGAAAAGCCACCAACATCGACAGGGGAATCACGGACGCCACGATCAGCGCAGCCCGGAAGTCTCCGAGAAACAGAACCAGTACAGCGACAACCAGGGCCCCACCTTGGAGCAGATTGTCGCGCACAGTCTGGATGGTGCCGTCTATAACTTCCGACTGATCATAGAAGGGAACAATCCGAACCCCCTCGGGAAGCGTAGCCCGAATCCTCTCCAGGGCCTTTTTGACGCGCTCAATCACCGTCTTGCTATTCTGGCCTTTGAGCATGATCACCATGCCAGAGACACTTTCGCCAACCCCATCTCGGGTCACAGCCCCCTGCCGAGGCATGGCCCCGATCCTGATCTCGGCAATGTCCTGCAGGTAGATGGGCGTTCCCTGGCGCGAGGACATGACTATCTTTCCCAGGTCTTCGACTCCACTCAGGCGCCCGAGTCCCCGTACCGTGTATTGCTCGGATGCATGTTCGACAAAGCCTCCCCCGAAATTGGCGTTGTTTTCGGAAATTCGGTGGAAGACGTCACGCAGACTGAGGTCGTAGGCACGCAGTTTCCCGGGATCCACCTGAACCTCGTACTGACGGGTCAAGCCACCCCAGGTGTTGATGTCGGCTACGCCTGGTACTGCACGAAGCTGGTACTTGATGTCCCAGTCGTGGAGGGTCTTGAGCTCCATCGCGTTGTGGTTTTCTCCTTCCACGGTGTACTGGTAGACCTCGCCAAAGGCGGTGGCCACGGGGCCCAGAGTGGGCTCCAGTCCAGCCGGAACACGCGCCCGCGCTTCCACCAGCCGCTCCGTGACCAACTGGCGGGCCAGGTAGGTATCGATGTGGTCCTCGAAAACGATGGTGACAATCGAGAGCTCCAGCTTGGAGATGGAGCGCACTTCCAGAGTGTGGGGCAAGCCCATCATGGCCGACTCGATGGGGAAGGTAACCAGTTGTTCTATTTCGACCGCCGCCATTCCAGGGGCATCGGTCAATACCACTACCTGGTTGTTGGTAAGATCCGGGAAAGCGTCAATCGGTATCCTGGACAGCGATCCCAGTCCGGCTAGCACCAGCACGATCAGGCCGAAGAGAACGACGCCAGCATGATCTGAGTGAAAATCGATGATCCGCTTTAGCATTACCGGCCCAGTGTTGGGGTCTGTAAGGAAATAACCGATACACTTTGTTGGGGTCCCCAGGGACGCTGGCTAGGCGGGAGCGACGCGCATACCCGCTGCGGTATGTAAGGAGCGAGTAACAACGCCAGCGTGCCTGCGGACCACCACCCAATCGGGGATGACAAACGCACACTATTCCTCTTCGATCATTCTGTCCTTGAGCAGTTCAGACTTGAGAACGAACGCGCCCGCCACCGCCACCAGCTCACCTTTCTCGACTCCAGCCACGATCTCCAGTCCCTGGGCCAGTTGCCGCCCCGGCTCGACCAGGCGCGGCTGGAAGGAGTGGTCCGCCACCTGAACAAAGACCACCGAAGTCGTGTCGACCACCTGAACAGCGGCTGGCGGCACCACAATAGCCGACTCTCCCTGGTTGGCTCGAATCAGCACAGCGGCGTACATCTCCAGCTTCAGGCGTCTCTGGGAATTGCCGACCTGACAGCGTACTTGGAGGGTTCGGGTGTGCCGATCCAATGAATCGCCAACCCAGAGCACCTTTCCGGGAAAACTTTCACCCGGGTAGGCGCGCACCTGGATCTCTACCGGCATTCCCTTCTTCACCAAACCCAGATGCTCCTCGGGCACCTGGGCAATGACCCAAAGGCGACTCAGATCGCTGATTCTGTAGAGTGGCTCTGCCGCTGCAGCGACACCTCCCTTGGTGATATTGCGGGCAATCACTGTACCGCGTATAGGGGAGCGTACCTGGACCAGATGCAGCGGATCCTCTCCTCGATCGTCGGGCTGGGCAGCCGAGTGATTAATATCCTCTGGTTCGACTCCCAGATAGTTGAGGTGAATCCGGGCACTCTCGATTTCGGCCTCGGCCATGGTCACCGCAGACTTGGCTGCCTGGAGGGCCGTCTGGGTTTGCTGGAGTTGTTGCAGGGTCCCGGCCTTGAGCTGGTGGAGCCGCTCCGCTCGCTGCTGCGCCTGCCGGGCATAGTCGAGTTCGGCCTGGCGCCGCTGCAGATCTGCGTTGGCCTTGCGATACTCGGCCTCAACCTCGTGTAGCTCGTGGCTGTGAATCCGCGCCAGTACCTGTCCTTCCGCTACGGAGCTTCCCTCGAACACGTATGACTCGACCACGATCCCCTCGGTAAAGGAGCCGACCGTGACCGTTCGCTCCTGGTTTTCTGCTACCCGCCCCTCAACCTTGAGCACACGGGTGGCAGCCACCTGACGGACTGCCTCCACCGACAATCCGGCCCTCTCAGCTGCGATGGGCTCCAGACGAACGACTGGGGGGATCGATTCCCGTGGCGGTGTGGCGACCGTCCTGTCGGGGACAGGGGGGACGTCCTGGACGGCGATCGGGGCCTCTGAACAGCCAGCCAATAGGACCGAGCAGACACCTAAGATGAGCGTGAACCTCGGCATGCGCGGCCTCAAATGTAATTGCGAAGCGCCAACCCAGTAGACCGGTAAAGAACCCTCAATTCGCACCGACACCCTTCCCCTCTGGTAGTGGTAGTGACTCGCTCCCCACGGCAGATTCGAGTTCGACCAGGCTGAGGGCGTAGCCGTGGACCGTCTGGCTATGGAGCAACTGCACATCGATTCGCGCGCGTTGGGCATCCAGCAATCGAAACAGATCGGAAGCGCCTTCCTGGTGGGCTGCGACCGCAATCTGAAGGGTCTCGTCGGCCGGTCCCAGCATATCAGTTTCGATGCGCCTCAGCATGCCGGCTCGGTGGGCAACCCCCAGATGAGCGGCACGAACCTCCGCCTGAAGACTCGCCTGCACAGCTCGCAGCTGCGCCTTCGACTGACGCACCTCCGCCACCGTCTCCGCAATGCGACCGGCATTCCGGTCCCGAAGTGGCAGCGGCACCGATATCCCCCCGATCAAGGTATTGAAACCCGAGGCCCGCTTGTAACCGAGGAACGGAGTCAGATTGGGTTTGCTGCGGGCCTTCGCCAACAAGGTGGCCGCTTCGGCGTGTTGAACGTAGGCCTCGGCCAGGAGCGCTTCAGGGTGATGGTCCAGTCCTGCCAGCATCAGTCCATCTAGCAGAGAAGGCCTCTCCCAGTCCAGATCCGCACTGGGAATGGGTAGCTGAGTCACCTCGAGTGGTGCGTATCCTGGAGGCAATCCCAGAGAGCGGACCAGTTGAACTTTGACCCTCTCGGCTTGCATTACAGCATTGGCATGCGCCATCTCAAAGCGCTCCCCTTCCAACCGTACTTTGATCAGATCAGCCTCAGCCGCGGCTCCAAGTGAAACTCGGGCATCATGGTAGTCGATGACCTGCCCAAAGGTCTCAATGCTCTTACTCAGCAACTCTCGACGCCTCTCAGCAGCGAGGACCCCCCAATAGGCCAGCTTGACCGACTGGCGAATCCGCCAGGCTGCCGCTTGCCTCTGCAATTCGGCAATGCGACGATCCCGGGCCGCCAGCCGCACGCGATGCGACTTCTTTCTCCCGGTTTCGAGGGGTTGGCTTAGAGACACAAACAGATCCAGATGGTTGGCAACAGAGAAAGAAGGGTGACCCCAGGCGCGCCAGTTCTCCGATTGGATGGACAAGATCGGGTTCGGTGAATACGCTGCCTGTCTCTCGGCACCTATTCGAGCATCAATGGCGGCACTGGCTGAATCCAGGTCGGCGTGACGAGTCAGGGCAATCTCGATGGCTCGATCCAGCGTGAGTTGCCTCGGCAGTTCCTGCCCCAGAGATTCTGCGCCTCCGCCCAGACAAACAAGCAGAGTTACTAGCCGACATCTTCCAAACATGAAAACTCCCGCGTTGTGGACTGTTCTATGCTCTTAGAACAAGGCCCTCCATCTCTTCGATTTAGGGTCTGCCCAAAAATAACTTGGCATTTTGGCATCTCATCTTCACACCATCTTCGGCCGCTCCTCAATAGCGAAATCCTCAACGTAGGCCCTGCTACGCCTGCGGTTTCGCTCAATTTTTCGCGGCCACATCTGGTGCAAATCTGAGCGCCAATTCTACCAACTTATTCTTGCGCAGACCCCCCAGCAGTGGACCGTGTGGAAGCGAGTCCGACCGACGCCTTCCGAACATCATTGTAGCCGTTCCAAAAGACTTCGGTGGGGGGGCGTGGCTTCGGTCTCCAGGCCGCCGTGAGTCGAGCCACCGGCTCGGCACCGAAAGGGATCTTCGGCCTGGAGACCGAAGCCACGTCATATGCGATCAAGTTGATCAGCGCCGTCTTGTGCTCCATACTTGTCGGACCGGCCGTCCCTGCGGGAAAGATCCTCTCGATGATGAGAAGCTCAATCAATCTAATCGATTACGGGATCCAGGCCGACTCGGTGTATCGAAACATCACACCAGCCGAGCTCTACGAACACGCCGTCATACGGGACGAATCGGTGATTACATCTTCGGGAGCGATCGCCACCCATTCCGGCGAAAAAACGGGGCGCAGCCCACGAGACAAGAGGATTGTAGAGCACTCGGAGAGCCGGGACGATATCTGGTGGGGTTCCGTGAATATGAGGATCTCCCCCGAGTCGTTCCGCCTCAATCGCCGCCGTGCCATCGAATATCTCAATGGCTGCAGCCACATCTACGTCCTGGACGGCTACGCCGGTTGGGATCCGACCTACCGCCTCAAGCTGCGAGTGATCTGCTCAAGGCCCTATCACGCGCTGTTCATGCACAACATGCTTATCCGGCCGAGCCATGACGAACTGGCTGCGTTCGGCGAGCCCGATTTTGTCATCGTCAACGCCGGAAGCGTTCCGGCCGATTCCAGCATCGAGGACGTTGCTTCGACCACGAACGTGAGCCTCAACTTCGAATCCGGTGAAGTCGTCATCTTGGGGACTCAGTATGCCGGCGAAATGAAAAAGGGCGTCTTCACCATCATGCACTACCTGATGCCCAAGCAGGGGATCCTTTCGATGCACTGCTCGGCGAACGAAGGAGAAAAAGGCGACGTCTCTCTCTTCTTCGGTCTTTCCGGGACCGGCAAGACAACTCTCTCGGCCGATCCCAATCGGAAACTCATCGGTGATGACGAGCATTGTTGGAGCGATAAGGGCATCTTCAACATCGAGGGAGGATGTTACGCGAAGTGCATCGATCTGTCGCAGGAGAGGGAGCCTGAAATCTATGAAGCGATACGCTTTGGTGCGATTCTCGAAAATACGATTCAAGATCCAGTCAGCCGCAGCGTAGACTACTCCAGCGACGCCCTTACCGAAAACACGCGCGCGGCCTATCCTATCGAGCACATTTCCAATGCCAAGGTCCCCTGTATCGGGAACCATCCCCAGAACATCATCTTGTTGGCCTGCGACGCCTACGGTGTCCTGCCGCCGGTCAGCAAGCTCACTCCCGCTCAGGCGATGTACCACTTCATCAGTGGCTATACGGCCAAGGTCGCCGGCACCGAAGTCGGCATTACTGAACCCGAGGCCACTTTCTCTGCTTGTTTCGGTGCGGCCTTCCTGGTCTGGCATCCCATCAAGTACACTGAGATGTTGGCGGCCAATATCCGAGCCCACGGCACCAGGACCTGGCTCATCA
>CBDCUP010000007.1:0-96706 GCA_965222655.1 Acidobacteriota bacterium | reverse complement strand
GTTGCAGATTGCCAACCAGACCGGGCACCGATCGACCCTGCAGATCAGTGGGACCTCGCGGGTCTTCGGTCTGGTCCCCTTCAAAGCGGCTGTCGAGCCCCAATCGCAGCTTCGCGCAACGCTTGAGGCCGTACCCCTTTTGACCGGAGAAATCGAAGTGGATCTTCTTCTCAAGTTGGGAACGCATCGGCGCACCCTGAAGCAGCGTTTCTGTGTGTCGCCCACGGGTCGCTTGCTGATCAGGATTCATGACGGCGACGATCGCGTGGTCTCGGCTCGCCTCCGGGTAACTGGATCGGATGGCCGCAACTATGCGCCCGATGGGGTTATCGAGAGTCCCTTTGAAACCGATGGGCTACTTGAGTTGGAGCTCCCTGCAGGTAGGGCAGTCCTGATGTGTACTCACTCCGGCGAGCGTATCACGTCCTCGCGAGAAGAGAAGGTGGTCGAGGTCGATATCCCAGTCGACAGGACCAAGGCCTTGAATGTCCGGCTTCCCTGAGTACCGTATTCACGTTCCAATGTGCTTAGGGTCTGTCAGGAAGTAACCGATGCACTTTGGCGCGAGCGCCGTGGGGGCAGATGGGAGGCGCCGCGACGCAGGCGATGCCGCCGCGCCCCTACGGGCTGGGGACTCCAGCAAAGTGTATCGGTTACTTCCTGACAGACACTTAGTAAAGCGTCTGGGCGTCGCAGTCAGTTTTCCTCTTCACCAGAATCGGTGTCTTCGGAGTTCTCCTCGGCTTCACCTTCCTCACCGTCCACACCTTCCTCGCTGTCAGCTTCGCCCTCCTCCCCTTCGGCGGGCGGGCCGTATTTGATAGAGGTGCCGACCTCGAATTTCTTGAACTTCTGGTAGGTGATCAGCTCTCGGACGCGGACGTCTCCATTTCGGAATTCCAAGACATCGTCGGCCTCGGTCCAGGTCGGAAACCAGTACTCGCCATCGATCTGTTCGCGAAGCGTTTCGAACTCCGGGAACTTGTTGTTGCTGTAGTCCGGGACCGCCTTGCCGATAGTTCTGACGATCTGCAGGTCTTCAGCGTCCACCCAGATCTTCCCCTTGAAATATCGCCTCCTCTTGCGAATCTTCTTGGGTTTGACTTCGAACACATAGGTGTCCAACTCATCCACCCGTTCCTCCCCTTTGTACTTGATCTTGTATTTCGAAACATCCTCGGCAGTCAGGGCGAAGGGCTGGACATTGAGGGCGTCTTCGATGTCTTCCTGGCTGACTCTCACCGACTTGAGCCGCCCCCGATCCCGGAGAATTTCTTCTTCACGGTCGCCGTCTTTGGTGAAGTAGATTTCGACCACCATCTCCCTTTGCTCACGCACCCGTCCGGCGCGACTCAGCACCTGAAACAGAATGTGCTGAGTATAGGTATATTGGGCGAAGATCTTCTTGAACTCAGACTCCTTCTCAGAGAACCGTTTTATGATTTCCTGCGGAGTCAGTTTGGTTTTCGCTTCAACCGCTGTCCCGGAAAGGAAAACCCCTGCGATTAGTGCCAGACGAAGTGCTTCTCTCATGGTTCGTTTGATGCAGTTGCTTCGAAAAAGGATCTGTTCTTGGCGCTGGGTCCCGTAATCGACGCAATCTATTCTACACTGTCTCCTTTTACCGTGAACCCTTTCGCTCCGGCTTCAACTGTCCTCCTGGCGCTGGGAGAAGCCGCGCGGATGTTGATCTCAAGTGTGCCTGGTCGACTCCGACTCAACCTCCTCAAGGGTCGGAATTCCATTTCGCGCTCCCAGGCGTCTGCAAGCCATGCCAGCGGTAATGCTGGCAAAATGGAGGCAGCGTGCTACGTTCCATTTCTGGAAGAGACTATACACAAACGCCCCATGAAAGACGTCTCCGGCGCCCGTGGTGTCGACGGTTTCGACAGGGAAAGGTGGGACCTCGATGATCTCCCCTTCCCACACCACCGCTGATCCTTTGCTGCCCCGTGTCGTCGCCACGAAGGCGTTGGTCAGCTTAGCCAGCTCCAGAAGTCCCTGTCTCCAATCCTCCCTTCCCGTGAATTTCCGCACGAAGGCGAGGCTTGGGATCAGGAAAGTCGTCGACTGGAGTAGCTCCTCCACGCCTGGCTGTGGACCATCGATGTCCAGGGAGACCTGCATGCCTGCCTCCCGTGCCCAGCGGGCGGCCTCGATAGACGCGGTCTGATCTTGCCCGTCCAGATGGAGCAATTGTCCCGCCACGATGCATCCGCGCTTGAGCTCACCCTTTTGGTAGATGAGTCTCGGATCGCGTTTCCACAGCACTGTCCGTTCCCCGGAGGTGGCGTCGACAAGAATGATTCCCAGTTGTGTTTCGGCTCCGCTGACGACCTGCAGGCAGGATAGATCCATTGGCTCTTTTTCGAGATCTGCGAGGGAGAATCGTCCGGCGTCGTCATCTCCCAGGCGACCGATAAAACGAACCTTGAGTCCGTATCGAGCACACAGGGCAGTGGCTGTGGCGCAGGGTCCCCCGCCTAGCTTGTGAATCTCTGCGATTTCCACTCTGGAGGCGTAATCTGGGTAGCCGGGAAGGACGCAAATCCAGTCAACCGCATCCATCCCCTGGCCGATCACCTGAAAAGGGCGATCCTCGGGCCAATGAATGTCGAAGTAGACCGAGCTCAAGTCGTTGATGTCCATGCGACACAGGCTAGGATACCCCAAGCATTGGAGGGGCCACCAGTGTTGATGCGGGACACAGGGATCGAGGCATCGCTCAAAGTAGGCTCTGGTCGGCGAAGCTGAAGTAGCTGTCAGACGCTATGATGAGGTGATCCAAAACGCGAATTCCGACGACGTTGCCCGTTTCGACGAGTCTCCGCGTGATTCGTCTGTCTTCGTCGCTTGGAGCCGGATCCCCGCTGGGGTGGTTGTGCACCAGTATTACTCCCGAGGTGGCCTCTTCTATCGCGGGCCTGAAGACTTCCCTCGGGTGAACCAGAGAGGAGGTCAGCGTCCCTTCTGAGATACGGACAAGTTTGAGGATGCGGTTCTTACCGTCCAGAAGAACGGCCCAGAAGCACTCTTTCTTGAGATCCTGGACATGCATTTGAAAATGTTCAAAGACTTGCCTGCTACAGCGGAATGACTGGCCCGGTTGAAGCGGTCTGCGCCGTATCCGATGGAACAGGTGCGCGGCCGCCAGCAAGGAAAGGGCGCGGCTTCGGTCCAGACCTGTCCGCCGGAGATCCTGGTATCTGGCAGAACCTAGTCCTCGACAAGAGTCCAGGGTGTCGAGCACACGCCGGGCCTGGGCCAAGGCCGCCCTGTCCGAGCTTCCCGGCGTCAGGATCAGTGCCAGGAGCTCCAGCTCCGAAAGCGAGCTCCATTCCACCTCAAAGAGGCGGCGAGCGGGGAGGTATTCGGGAGAAGAGTCGTTCACCCATTCTAGGAACGGCCAGATTCAAGAATCAACGAAGGGAATTCTGGAGTACTTAGCGATCGGATTTCACACTGATGGAAATGCCGTCCCGAATCGGGATGATGCTGGAGAAAAAGTCGGGGCTGTTGAAAATAAGGCGGGTGTATTCCAGGATTCCCTGGACGCTCTCATCGTCGGAGGGGTCGAGTACTTCGCCACGGATCAGTACATTGTCCGAGATGAGCAGGCCTCCGGGGCGGAGTCTTTGAGCCGCCTTCTCAAAAACCAGCGGATAAGCATGTTTGTCGACATCGTTGAACACGATGTCGAAGCTGCCTGGCAGCGCGTCCATTGTTTCCAAAGCGTCCCCGCTCCGGCACTCCATCAGACAGCGTATGGCTCCTCGCTCGAAATGGTCCTTCGCTGACGCAAGATTCTGGTCCGAGGAGTCGGTCAAGATGATCTGGCCGTCGTCCCCCAGGGCCGATGCAAACCAATACCCGGAGTAGCCGAAACCCGATCCCAGTTCCAGGATCCGACTGGCCCCGCTGATCCGTGTGAGTTGGTGGAGGATACGACCGACCAGCGGACCCACGATGGGGAAGTGCTCGCGCCGGGCGCGTTCCTCCATTTCGAGGAGGATCGGATCCTCAGAGCGCTCTGTCCGTTTTAAATAGGCTTCGATTGCGTCTGAGACGATGGTAGCGCTCACAGGGTATCCTCGCTCGTGGTGGGTGCTGACCAATTCCCGAATCAATTCGCGGATCGGCCGGAGTCGCCTTTTCGATAGAGAGCAGTCGGAATCAAGATCTCGGCCGGAACCTGCTCTCCCCGGAAGTGTTTGAAGATGGTCTGGACCGTTACCGCACCGATTCGGTCCGGGAACTGAACCGGGTCCGCGTAGATGTGTCCCTCATCGATGGCCTTCTTTCCCTCTGGTTGGCCGTCGAAGCCGATGATCTTGACCTGATCGTGTTTTCCCGCCTTTTCCAATGCTGCCCGAGCTCCCAGTGCGGAGGGATCGTTTATGGCAAAGATTCCGGCCAGGTCAGGGTGCGCCTGCAAGGCGTCCTCGGCCGCCTTGTAGCCTTTGTCCTTTACACCACCTCCGGGAAGCTCGGCAACGATTCGGAGGTTGCCGAACTTTCGTGTGCGGTTGTGAGTCTCGAGCACCTCCTTGAAGCCCTTGACCCGGAGTATGCAGGACTCGACTTCTTTGTAGTCGAGAACCACTACCTTGCCACCTTCTTCACCCAGGGCCTCGATCATTGCCTCGGCAGCAAGTTTGCCTCCGCCGTAGTTGTCGGTTGCGATGTGGCTGACCACCCTTACACCCGGAGCCAGACAGGCGATGTCTGCGGTAAACACGGGAATTCCCGCCCTGGTCGCTTCTTCGATAGCAGGACCAATGGCCTTCGAATCGCAGGGGCAGAGGACGATGGCACTGACCTTTTTGACGATGAAGTCCTTGACTTGATTCTGCTGCTTGGCGACGTCGAATTCACCACTGGTGACCAGGACCTCGTAACCGAACTTCGCCGCTTCGCGGGTCATGCTGTCGGCGATCACCTTGAAGAAGGGATTGGTCAATGTCATGACCGAGAGCGCGATTGTGCCTCTCGAGGTTGAGTGGATTTGTGCAGCCGCACCTTCATTTCCGGAGGACGCTTGATCTCCAGTCGTGCCGCCGCAGCCTGCGAACAGGAGCAGGACGAGGATTAGTCTGAGGGTTTCTGTCACCGATGCGACTCCTTTTCAAGGATCGTAGTCCGCGGAAGGCTGCAGCGCAAGAAGAACTCAGGCAAGTTTGCTATATTGGCTGCTCAGGACCGAGGCATGGCTTTTCGATACGCGATCTGTAGTGAGATTTTCAAGGACTGGAGTCTTCGAGAAGCCTGTCAGCTGGTGCAGTCATTGGGGTACTCAGGTTTCGAAGTGGCCCCGTTCATGTGGGCCGAGTCCGTCGACAGTATTTCTCCTCGAGCCCGTACCGAGTTTCGTCGCACCATTGAGGGAGAGGGCCTGGTCTGTTCTGGGCTCCACTGGCTGTTGCTGACGCCCAAAGGACTCCACCTGACAACCGAGGATGCGGCGCTGCGAGAGAAGAGCTGGTCCTATCTTGGAAGGCTCATCGACTTTTGTGGCGATCTGGGAGGGCCGGTCATGATCCTGGGTTCTCCCTATCAGCGCAATGCCCGAGACGGGCAGAGTGTTGAAGGGGCTCTGGACAGGTTGGCCGAGGGACTGGGACGACTGGCTCCTCGAGCGGCTGAGCGTGAGGTGACGCTGCTCATGGAGGCCGTTTCGAGTCAGGAGACCAACGTGGTGACCACCCTGGAGGAGGCCGTCAGGGTCGTCGACTCGGTAGGGCATCCCAACGTCCAGACCATGTTCGATTTTCACAATGCCGCCGATCAGGGCGGTGACTTCCTCTCACTGCCGGAACGTTATTTCCAGAAGATTCGACACGTCCACGTCAACGAAGTAGACGGTCGGCACCCGGGTACGGGAGAGATCGATTTTGCCCGTGTCCTTCAATTGATGAAGGATCGGGGTTACGAAGGCTGGGTTTCACTGGAGGTCTTCGACTTCGAAGCCGGTCCCGAGCGAATCGCGCGCGAGAGCATCGATTACCTCAGATCGGTAGAAGCTGGCTTGGCATAGCCAATTTCGTCAGGCCTGAATTTCCCGGTGAACGTCGTCGCTCGCCACCAGCGAGGTCTCCATTGTTTGTCGAGCAGAAGCTGACCGGTTGGGGTAGGTATTCCTCCAGCAAGGGGCGCGTCTATCGTCCGGAGAAACTTGCTCTGGCCGCCTCCATCGTCAAATCCCAAGAACAACTTTCTCTGGTTGGCCGGGGGCAGGGCCGCAGCTATGGGGATGCAGCGCTGAATCTCGACCAGGGTCTCTTGTTGACTCAGCGGCTGAACCGCTTCTTGTCGTTCGATCCGACGACGGGCTGCCTGGAGTGTGAGGCGGGCGTCACATTGGAGGAGATACTGAGGGTCTTTGTCCCCAGAGGTTGGTTCCTTCCGGTGACACCCGGGACCAAGTTTGCATCGATCGGTGGTTGCGTCGCCTGTGATGTCCACGGCAAGAACCACCACAAAGATGGATCGTTGGGGAACTCGATTGAAGTCATTGAGCTGCTCCAAAGCCAGGGTGAAGTGGTGCGATGCAGCCGGGTTGAACAGCCCGAGCTGTTCTGGGCCACGATCGGTGGCATGGGGATGACGGGTCTCATCGTGGCCGTCAAGTTTCGCCTTCGGCCCATTGAGACGGCCTACATCAAAGTGGACTACGACCGAGCTGCCAATCTGGAAGAGGCCGTGGGACTGATAGAGGAAGGGGATACCGGCTATGACTACTCGGTGGCCTGGATGGACTGCGTGGCGGGAGGTAAATCCCTGGGCAGAAGCGTCCTCATCCGGGGCAACCACGCGGACATAAGCGAGCTTCGACCAGAGCTGGCTGCAGCACCCCTGAGTCTTCCACCTCGATCGAGCTGGAACCTCCCCGTCGACTTGCCGGCGTTCATTCTCAATCCGTTTTCCCTACGTGTCTTCAACAGCCTCTACTTCGGTCGCTCCAGCAGAGCGAAGGCCAGCATGGTGTTGGACTACGATCGTTTTTTCTATCCCCTCGATACCGTCAGACAGTGGAATCGGATGTATGGGAGCCGAGGTTTTCTCCAATACCAATGTGTAATTCCAGCCGAGAATAGTCTGACTGCTTTGACCGCAGTTTTGAAACAGCTGCGGAGCAGCGGTTGTATTTCCTTTTTGGGTGTTCTCAAGCGCTTCGGCAGTGGAAACGGCTACCTCTCCTTTCCCTTGCAGGGGTTCACACTGAGTCTGGATTTTCCTATGAGAGGTGAGCGTTTGTTGACCTGTCTAGAGCAGATAGACGATCTGGTCATCCGCAATGGAGGGCGGGTCTATCTGGCAAAGGACGCGCGCCTGTCTTCCCAATCGTTTCGCCAGATGTATTCCGATTTTCCCCGGTGGCAACAAATCAAGCGCGAGGTGGATCCGTCCAATCGGTTCTCTTCTGACTTATCGCGCAGACTCGAGTTGACGGCTTGACGATGGACCTCAGCGGCGATGAACGAAGCAAGGAATCAACATGAGTCGGATTCTCATCCTGGGAGCCACTTCGCCTATCGCCAGGGCTCTAGCGTGGGAGTTTGCAAGTCGCGGTGACGAGCTCTACCTCGCGGGACGCGATCAAGGGGAGATCCAACGCCTGGCAGCCGACATCACAATCCGCTTCGGGACTGACTGCCAGGTCGGCTATCTGAACGCCCTGGACTTCGAGTCCCATCCCACCTTTATAGATTCTGTTCTGGAGCAGCTCGAGCAGTTGGATGGGGTGGTCTTTGCGATTGGACGTACCGGAGATCAACCAGGCGAGAGCAGGGACCCGGCGCTGGCCGTCAGAATCGTAGAGATCAACTACACTTCTGCCGTGTCGCTACTGGCTCCACTCGCCAATTATTTCGAGGAGCAAGGTCGTGGCTTCGTCATGGGTATCTCCTCGGTGGCGGGAGATCGTGGGCGTAGCAGCAATTATGCCTATGGTGCCTCCAAAGGAGCACTCAGTCTCTATCTTGAGGGATTGAGGCATCGACTGGACCGGCAGGGGGTGAGAGTCCAGACTCTGAAGGTCGGTTTCGTGGACACCTCGATGACCTATGGCAAGAAGGGCCTGTTCCTGGTGGCCTCTCCGGAGAAGGTGGCGCGTTTGGCTTATGCGACCAGGAATAAGCCTGGCGTCTACTATCTTCCCGGGTTTTGGCGTTTCATCATGCTGATGATTAGACTCATCCCTGAACGGCTGTTCAACCGGATGGATCTGTGAGCGGGATGGCATGGCCGAATTAGCACCAGTCGCTTCTGAGCCGAGCGAGAGCCAATGAAGGAGTTCTTGCGCTTACTGCGTCCCCACCAGTGGGTGAAGAACGGATTCGTCTTCGTAGGCTTCTTGTTCGCCAAGGCCTGGCATGATCCGAACCTGACACTTTCGGTGGTCCTGGCTGCGCTGGCTTTCTCTCTGGTTTCCAGCTGTATCTACATCCTCAACGATCTGGTCGATCGGGACCGAGACCGCGCCCACCCGAGGAAGCGAGATAGACCCTTGGCTGCCGGGACCATCAAGCCTGGTTCTGCTGTTGCCTTGATGATCGTAGCCGGCATTGCTGGACTTGCTCTCGGTGCCTGGGTTTCCTGGAGTATCTTGGGCCTGCTTCTAATCTACGCCGGCCAGAACGTCCTCTACACCTACCGGCTCAGGCAGGTGGCCATTCTGGATGTTTTCGCCATTGCTTCCGGTTTCATGCTCCGGGTTCTGGTCGGAACCACAGGGGTGGGCATTCCTCCCTCGAAGTGGCTCTTGCTGTGCGCCATCATGCTGGCGTTGTTCCTGGGTTTTGCCAAGAGACGGGCCGAGCTCTTGAGGATCACGGATGCCCCGGATCTCTCCCGGCAGGCGCTACTGCACTACCGGGCCGAAACCCTCGACGCCTTCATCAGCGTCACTGCCGCCGCCACCCTGGTCACGTATGCCATGTATACAGTTGACGCCGAGACCGTTCAATCCCACCAGACGGAGGCGCTGATCTATACCGTGCCCATAGTCACCTATGGTTTGTTTCGATACCTCTTTCTTCTGCATCATCAAGATGTCGGCGAAGATACCGCCGCAGACCTGCCCCGTGATCCTCATATTCTGGTCGCGATTCTGGTGTGGTTGGCTGCCGTCCTGCTGATACTCGGTTAGAGCTTTCCTCCCTTGCCCGCGCCCTTGCCTCTGCAGTGACGACTCAGTCAGGAATCTTCAGGTCTGGGTTCTGTCGGACGTAATTCGCCTGGCGCACCCCGAAATCCTCTTGGAGCTGGATCGACAGCCCCCCATCGATGACCAGAGAGTGCCCCGTGATGAAAGAGGCCTCCTCGGAGCAGAGAAAGACGGCTCCATTAGCGATGTCGACCATCGTGCCTACCCGCCTCAAGGGGTACTGGTCGGCCAGGAAACGCAGCCCCGAAGGGTTCTCCTCCCACCTGGGCCTGAGCCGCTCTGTGACCATGTGGCCCGGCAGAATCGCATTTACACGAATACCATTGGGTCCGAATTCAGTCGCCATTTGCCGGGTGATCCCGATGGCTGCCGCCTTGGCGGTTTCGTAGACCATCAGTCCGGGAGCCATCAATAGTCCGTGGACCGAGGAGATATTGACGATACTGCCCCCACCCACTTTCTTCATTTCCGGGATGGCGTACTTGGCACCTAGATAGATTGCCTTGACCAGGATATCCATCCCCTGCTGCCAGACTGTTTCCTCGACCTCCAGAGCACCACCACTTCCCGAGGAGCTCACCTCGAAGGCGTTGTTGACAAGGATGTCCAATCGGTCCCATTGCTCGACCGCACTCTCAACTGCCTGACGGATGTCCGAACCTTGGGATACATCCGTGCGAAGAGCTAAGGCGACGCCTCCGGCCTCACGGATTCCAGCGGCGTTGGCTTGGGCCGTGTCCAGGTCGATATCGGCTATCAGGACCCTGGTGCCCTCCTCGGCCAACCGCCTGGAGATCGCACCGCCCAGACCCTGTGCCCCCCCGGTCACAATCGCGACTTGATCCTTCAATCTCTGCATTCCCTTACCTCGCTTCTGCGTGGGGGTGGCCTCCAGGCCGCCGTCCGTCGAGCCAAAGGCTCGAAAGAATAGGAGTTCGGCCTGGAGCCCAAACCTACGTTAGCCCCGCCCACTCTTCTCCACTCTTTGCCTGCGCTTCCTGAAAGGCTCGGCGGATCTGTCCGTTTACCTCATCCGAAAGAGACCCTTCTTCCACCGCAGCCAAGTTCGCCCTGGCGTTTTCCAGGCTGGTAGTGCCGGCGATGGCGGTGTGAACGCCCGGCTGCGACAGAGTGAAGCGAAGCGCGATTCGAGGCCACAGCTGCTGCGGGTCTCCTTCGAAGCCCAGTTGAGCCGGAGTGAGGCCGCTGGCGAGGAGTCTCTCACGATAGCTCCGGGCGTAGTTCTGGTAGATGCCTTTTTGCTCGGACAGCTCCTTCCAGGCGGCGTTCGCGATCGGCCGCTTCGCCAGGACACCGATATCGTTCTCTCTCGCCTTGGGCAGCACCTTGTCGATATTGACCTGATCGCAGATGTTGACCGAAGTCTGGATCACGGAAACCTCGTTCAGGCCCGCGGCAAAGGCGGCTGCTTCGTTGTCGCCGGAGTAACCCAGAAAGCGAATCTTGCCGGCCTCACGAGCCTCTACCAGGGCCTCGATCACCTCGCCCTGCTCCAGTGTTTCCAGGCTACAGGTGTGCAGCAGCATGACGTCGATGTGGTCGGTTTGAAGCCGCTTCAGCGCTCGCTCTACCGTCTGGGTGATGAGATCCGCTGACCATTCCTTGGCTGAAGTGCCATCGACTTCGTGACCACATTTCGTGACCAGGACGTAGTCCTCTCGGCGATGTCCGATGGCCCTCCCCACCAGGGGTTCTGAGCCTGGATAGCAGGCTGCGGTATCGATCAGGTTCAGTCCCGAGTCGAGTAGGCCGTTCAGGAGATCGGTCACGCTGCCAATGTCCTTGTCGAGATAGCCGATTGGCGCAGCGCCGAAACCGAGGGGCGAGACTTGCAGGTTGGTTTTTCCGAAGCGTCTTCTTTCCATGGCTTTCCATTCTAGCAAGGACCTCGCCCAGACCGAACGACAACCCTTCATTTTGGCATCGAAAAGTCGTAGTCAAGTGGTATTCTCGAAGGGTCTGGCGCTGCTCTGGAAGCGACAGAATGAGGGTGGGTATTGCAGCAGTATCTTGACTTGCTAGAGCACATTCTGGAGCACGGTTACCTCAAGGGCGATCGAACTGGCACTGGGACCCGGAGCGTTTTCGGATACCAGATGCGTTTCGACCTCTCTCAGGGATTACCGCTGATGACTACGAAGGCGCTGCATCTGCGCTCAGTGATCCATGAACTACTTTGGTTCCTTGCCGGGGACACCAACATTCGCTACCTGAACCAGAACGGGGTCAAGATCTGGGATGCCTGGGCGAACGCAGAGGGTGAACTGGGTCCAATCTACGGCTATCAGTGGCGGTCCTGGCCGACCTCGGATGGGCGACACATCGATCAGATCTCCCAGGTCCTGGAACAGATCGAGAAGAATCCCGATTCCCGTCGTCATATCGTTTGGGTGCGGCTCTTTTAGAGCGAACCATTATCCTTTATTGACAATAGGTTAGCCGGGTCCGAATCGTAGCGAGTGGCGCTTTTGGGCGAGATAAGGCTTGGCGAAGGGCATAAGTCGGCTAAAACGCGTCGGATTGCGGTGCGCTCGGATAGCCGCCGGGCCGGGCCTGAGACTCTGCCCGCTGTGAGTCGGTGGAATCCCGGTGCGATGAAAAATTGAAAGAGGGAAAAAAGCACTGGACATTTGTGCGTCGGTTTGCTAGCGTAGGTTTGTGGCAGAGGGTGTGGAGAGCAAAGCGCCGCGATTCCTAGGTCATGAGGTGGGCAAAGCGGAGCAGGCCCTGATCCGGGAGATCGTGGGGACGTGTGGGGGTCTGAGCCGGATGGAACTGGCCGCCACCGTGTGCGAGTTGCTGGGGTGGAAGCGCCGCACGGGGTCGCTGAAAGCGCGGGAGTGCCGGGAGTTTCTGGAGAAGCTGGAGAGCCAGGGGGGGCTGGTGTTGCCCCCCAAGCGGCTGGGGCGGCCGCCGGGGAAAGCGACCGGGGTACCGGTGACGGCGCGGGGAGAGCCGGGTCCCCGGCTGGTGGGCACGGCCCGGGACCTGGGCGAGATTCAGCTGCAGCCGGTTCGGACGCCGGAGCAACGAGGGCTGTTCCGGGAGCTGGTGGGGCGCTACCACTATCTAGGCCACCGGGTGCCGTTCGGGGCGCATCTGCGCTACCTGGTCTACGCCTCGGAGCCGGCGGGGCGGGTGGTGGCCTGCGTGCAGTTTTCGAGCGCGGCCTGGCGGATTGCGGCGCGCGACCGCTGGATCGGATGGGAGGCGGAGGCGCGGACGCGCCAGCTGGTGCACGTGGTCTCGAACAGTCGCTATTTAGTGTTGCCCTGGGTCCAGGTCAAGAACCTGGCGAGCCGGATCTTATCGCGGGCCGTGCGGCAGCTGGCGCTGGACTGGCCCCGGAGCTACGGGGTCGAGGTGTTTTTGGTGGAGACGTTGGTGGATCCGGAGCGCTACCGGGGCAGCTGCTATCGGGGGGCGAACTGGATCGAGCTGGGGAGCACGCGGGGCGGGAAGCGAGAGGATCGGCTGGCGCGGAGCGAGGCGGCAGCGCCGAAACGGGTGCTGGTGTATCCGCTGGTGGCGGAGGCGGCCCGACGCTTGCGGGAGGGCTAGAAGTTGCGAGCGGTAGCCGCCCAGTTACAGCCCGAGGATGAGTTCGCGGCGGCGCGGGAGCAGTTTGCCCAGATGGAGGCCTTTCTGATGTCCGACGAGGCCCATAGGAAGACGCACAGCGAGTTGGAGCGAGAGCTGGAGCAGCAGGGGCGGGAGCTGCTGCGACGGTTCTACCAGGCGCACCTGGAGCTGCGGGCTCCGGGTGAAGCGGCCGCTGCGGTGCGGGATTCGGAAGGGCAGGTGCGGCAACAGCGCCGGCGGCAGCAACGGGGGCTGGAAACGGTCTTTGGAGAGGTTCGGGTGGAGCGGCTCGGCTACGGGGGAGAGGGGCTCCAGAGCCTGCACCCACTGGATGCGGATCTGAACCTCCCGCCGGAGTTGTACTCGCACCAGGTGCGGCGGCGGGCGGCGGAGGAAGCCGCCGAGGGGTCGTTCGACAAAGTCGTGGAGGCGCTGTCGAAAACCACGGGGGCGCAGGTGGGCAAGCGTCAGGTGGAGGAGCTAGTGGGCCGTGCCGCCCAGGACTTCGATGCCTTCTATCAGGAGCGACAAGCGGGAGCGTTGGCTCCGAGCGAGTCGGGGTCGATCTTGGCGATCTCGGTGGACGGCAAAGGAGTGGTGCTGCGTCGTGAGGATCTGCGGGAGGCGACGCGGCAGCGGGCGGAAGCGAGCGAGCACAAGTTGCAGAAGCGGTTGAGCAAGGGCGAAAAGCGCCACGCCAAGCGGATGGCAACGGTCGCGGCGGTGTACACCCTCGCGCCTCAGGTGCGGCGGCCGGAGGAGGTGATGCGGGTCCTGGCCCCGCAGCCGCAGCGGGAGGAAGGGAAGCGACCGCGGCCCCAGCACAAACGGCTGTGGGCGAGCTTGGAGAAGCGTCCCGAAGAGGTCATCGAGCAAGCCCTCGGAGAAGCCCGCTCGCGGGATCCCACGGGGCGCAAGAGTTGGGTGGTGCTGGTCGACGGCCATCGGAGTCAGCTGAAGACGCTGCTGCGGTGTTTGCACCGATCCGCCAGGGCGGCGCCCACGATCGTGCTGGACTTCATCCACGTGAGCGAGTACGTGTGGAAGGCCGGCATGGCTCTGCACGGGGAAGTCAACCCGAAGCTGGAGGGCTGGGTGGGCGAGCACCTACTGAGTATTCTGCGCGGGCGCAGTGGCTATGTGGCGGGCGGAATCCGTCGCAGTGCGACCCGTCGGGGCCTGGCGGGCAAGGCGCGCGAAGCGGTGGATCGCTGCGCCAACTATCTGCTCAAAAATGCGGAGTATCTGAAGTATGACACCTATCTGGCGAGGGGGTTCCCGATTGCCACCGGTGTCATCGAGGGGGCCTGCCGTTACCTGGTCAAAGATCGGATGGAGGTGACCGGGGCGCGCTGGTCTCTGGCGGGGGCTGAGGCGGTCTTACGCCTGCGTGCGCTGCAGGCCAGCGGAGACTTCGACGCCTATTGGCGCTTTCACGAGCGGCAGGAGTCGCTCAGAAACCATGCCGCGCGCTACGCGGACGGCGAGCTGGTCCCTGTGCGCGGCCCCACGCGCTCTCACCTGAAGCGGGTGAAGTAAGAAGATCCAGAAGTCCAATCGGTCGGTCTTCCGTGTCAGATTGTTCTGCCCCACCCAACTACCCAACCCCAAAATGCCTTCGCCGCTCCCATAGTAAGAGAGGTCCATCTTGCGTTCGACGGCACCAGAATCGCCTGTTCTAAAAGAGCCGCACCCATATCGTTTGTGCTTGGAATGTGGCCGACGTTGAAAAAATGAAGCTTCCACCTTGCCACACATTGTTTCAGTTCTATGTGGTTGACGGGGCTCTATCCTGCCAGCTCTACCAACGCAGCGCGGACGTCTTTCTTGGTGTGCCCTTCAATATAGCGAGCTATGCGCTCTTGACTCTGATGGTGGCCCAGGTTTGTGGTCTCCGACCAGCTGAATTCGTCCACACTTTCGGCGATGTCCATCTCTATCTCAACCACCACGATCAAGCTCGAACTCAACTCGAACGCACGCCCCGGCGGCTTCCGCTGATGAAGCTCAATCCCGACGTCACATCGATTTTCGATTTCAGCTACGAAGACTTCGCCCTGGAGGGATACGATCCCGATCCCAATATCAAGGCTCCGATCGCGGTATGAAATGCTCGATTATCGTGGCGATGTCGGAGAAGCGGGTCATCGGCCGCGACAATCAACTTCCCTGGAGACTTCCTGCCGATCTCAAGCGTTTCAAGGCCTTGACGATGGGCCATCATCTGCTCCTGGGCCGCAAGACCTTTGAATCGATCGGGCGTCCGTTGCCCGGGCGCAAGATGGTGGTGATCACCCGCCAGAGCGACTTTTCTTCGCCGGGCGTGCTGGTGGCGCACTCACTCCCTGACGCCCTGGATCTGTGCCGCGGGGCTGACGAAGTCTTCGTAGGTGGGGGAGCCGGGATCTATCAAGAAGCCCTGCCAATGGTCGACCGGATCTATCTGACCGTGCTCCACCAGGAGATTGACGGTGACACCTTCTTCCCGGCCTACGACAGCTCCGACTGGCGCGTCATCGAGAAGGAAGATCACGGTCCAGATCAGAAGAATCCCTACCGCTACAGTTTTCTGACATTGGACAGACGGTAGTCCGGTCAGGGCCTCGTTGGATCATTCAGGAAGAAACTCTGGTTGTCTCCAACCAGGACATCGATAGCACCGCGACCGTAGTAGGACGGGCACTCTTGCCCGTCAAGAACAACGACGGGCAAGAGTGCCCATCCTACAGGCCACTGCTCGGTCAGATGCTGATTCTTGCACGTTCCTTTTGCTGATGAGGTTTCAGCTCAGGCCCATCTGGGGATGCGCTGCAGGAACTCCAGATCGTCGATCTTCTGGCAGAGGGATTCGAGCTCGGGCCGCTTGGGGCCTCTCCATTCCAGATCTTCCAGATTCTCGGAAAGGGGTACATCGGTCCTGAGTGTGGTCAGGCGTCGATAGAAGAGGGCTTTCTCCCAGGACTCGAGAAGGCTGCTGCAGAGGCTCTTCGCCCCGCGCACCTGGACTTCCCAATCCAATTCTGAGCGCGGGATGTCTTCCAGGTGAGGATAGCGGGAGAGTACCTTCGAAGTGGACTGAGCTCCCCAGCGCGGGACACCTGGGATTCCGTCGGCGCTGTCTCCAACCAGCGCCAGCCAGTCAGGAATAGAGGTGGGCTGGATCCCGAACTTCACGCCTACGCCTGCGTCATCCAGGACCAGTTCGCGTCTTCGGTCCAAGCAGACCACCCGGTCTCCGACGACGCATTGGGCGAGATCCTTGTCGGGAGAACAAAGCACTACCTGATCGACTCCGGGATGATCCGCCCACAGTGCTGCGCCTGTGGCCATCGCATCGTCGGCCTCAAACTCGATCATGGGCCAAACTGTAATTCCCAGAGCTCGGGCGGCCTCCTCGGCCAGAGGGAACTGCGCCAGGATCTCTGGCTCTACATTGTCACTGTTCTTGTAGCCATCGAACAGGTCGTTGCGAAACGACTCGATGACGTGATCGAAGGCACAGGCAACATGCGTTACCTCCTCGTCCCTCAGCAGCAGAAGCAGTGATCTCAAGATTCCGCTAATGGCGCCTACCTCGGTCCCGCTGTGATTCTTCCTTGGTGGAGCGCCGAAATAGGCCCGAAACAGCTCATAGGTGCCGTCAACCAGATGGATCTTCATGCTTCGACCGAAATTGCCTCGCAGAAGGAAAGATCCGAAAATGGAAGTTTCATTCTGTTACGGTGAGAGACTGATGGAACGGCAACCGGAACCCGAACTGATGTTGGGAGAAGAACAGGCGCGAGCCTATGCAGAAGCAGATTTCGAGGAGGCACATAGCAGGTTTGCGGAGCTTCTGAAGGAAACCTTCTCTGAGGAGGCGCTGGGTACCTGGGTCCTGGACCTGGGCTGCGGTCCCGGCGACATCAGTCTTCGCGTGGCCCGTGCCTATCCGGCCTGTTTCGTCGACGGCATCGACGGCTCTGAAGCGATGCTCAGCCACGGCTTGGAAGCCGTCCGTCGCGAAGGTCTGGAGCACCGTATACGGCTGATTTACGGCTACCTGCCGGGAGCAGCCCTGCCCAGGGAAAGCTACGATGCGGTCGTCAGCAACAGCGTCCTCCATCATCTCAAGGATGCCAGGGTATTGTGGGAGACCGCGGCCGAAGTCACCCGTCCCGGCGCACCCATATTCGTGATGGATCTGATGAGGCCCTCCAGTACCGCCGCCGCCCGTGAGATGGTCGAGCTCTACTGCGCGAGTGAGCCCGAGCACCTGAAGCGGGACTTCTTTCTGTCCCTGCGCGCCGCTTATCGTCCCGAAGAGGTGCGGGAACAGCTTAAGCAAGCTGGCCTTCCGAGTCTCCAGGTGAACGTCGTCAGCGACCGTCATCTCCTGGTCCACGGTCGTCGAGACAGCACCGGATCCTCAGGAGACCGCTAGGGGAAAGGTTTTCGAGTGCCACGAAGTTTCGAAGGAGGGCTCGAAACCGCCGGCCCGCAGCTGACCTAGATTCTGGACCAGCGTATCGAACACCTTGGTCTCAGGTTTGATCCGGCCTGAATCGACAGTGTCGTAGAAGCTGAGGTGATCGGTGGACTGGACCTTGCCTTCCTCATCCGCAAAGAAGATCAGATTGCCTCTCGGTGCGCCCAGGCCCATCGAGTCCTGAAGTGTCTTCAGATTGCGGACCATAGAATCGATGGAGCATCCTGACACTCCATCGGTGGACTCCGCCGCGATTATCACGAAACGGTTGAGTGCGATCTTGAAGGCCGCCTTGACCGGAACTTTATGGGAATCCCAGCCGGCTGCGAATTGAGTCAGCCCCTCTTCAAACCTCTGCGTCTCGCCATCGTTCAACGAGCGCTCGAGGCCAAAGATCCAAACTCGGGCCTGGTCGGTAAGTCCTTCAAACTCCGCGAAATCCATAAGCTTAACTCCGGCTAGGCGCAGGCTCCTAGTCCATACCTCGTTAGCAGATGACCCTGTCGGTCGACAACTCTACGATTATACAACAGAGGGTGGTGGAAGAACGAAACTCGCCAACCGGTTCCACGGGCGCCGGCTTTTCACGGTTCCGGCGGACTGTTAGAGTGTCATTCAACTAGAGCAATCATGGGGGGTCCATTATGAAATTCAATCGTCGCAACTTCATGGTATCAACTGCGTCCGGGCTCGCCGCTCCGGCTTTGAGCATCGGAAAGGCTGGGGCGGTCGGAGCCAACGATCGAATCGTCTGCGCCTTCGTCGGTGTGGGCGGCATGGGGCAAAGCAATATGCGTGACTTCATGCGGATGGATGACGTCACGGTAGCCGCGGTATGTGATGTCTGGAAGCACAATCGTGAAGAGGCGGTGGCAAAGACTGAAGAACAGGAAAGCGGCAAAGCCGAGGCCTACGACGACTTCCGCAGGGTGCTGGATTTGAAGCATGTCGATGTCGTAGTCGTCGCCACCCCCGACCATTGGCACGCCTTGCCGACCGTCGGGGCCTGCGAGGCGGGCAAGGATGTCTATGTGGAGAAGCCCCTCTCACTCACCATTTACGAAGGCCGAAAGATGGTCGAGGCGGCACGGCGGAATCAGCGCGTGGTCCAGATGGGGACCCAGCAGCGATCGGGCAAGCACTACCAGGAAGCGGTCCGCCTGATTCAAGAGGGCGCGATTGGAAAGATCAGCCGAGTGACCTGCTGGAACTACGAGAATGCCTCACCGCTGGGCATCGGGAATCCCTCCGATTCGGAACCTCCGGAGGGATTGGACTGGGATCGCTATCTGGGTCCAGCCCCCAAGGTCTCTTTCAATCCCAGCCGCTTTATCCACCACTTTCGCTGGTTCTGGGATTACTCCGGAGGCATGCTCACCGATTGGGGGACCCACCATCTGGACATCGTACAGTGGGCAATGAACGTCCGGGCGCCGCTTTCTGCCTTTGCCGTGGGTTCCAAGTACTACATCCAGGACAATCGGGAGACTCCCGATACACTCGAGGTGCTGTACGAATACCCGGGATTCCTCGTGAGCTTTTCCCATCGAGTCCTGAACTCCTCGAGCCGACCTGGTTGGAATTATGGGATCGAGTTCTTTGGGACCGACGGCACACTCTCCCTGAACCGCAGTGGTTATCGTGTCGAACCGGAAACTGTGATCGAGGACGAGGAGCCCATGCCCCGCCATCTAAGGAACATTGAACGATCCCAGCGCACAGTTGAGCCCTGGGAAAAGGAACGGGAACCAGGAATCGGCCGAACCCAATTTCGCGAGGGCCAGGGGTCGGATCAGCACTACTCCCACGTCCGCAACTTTCTCGATTGCGTCAAGAGTCGGGAAAGACCCGCTTCCGACGTGGAAACCGGACATCGTTCGACCTCCGTGCCTCATCTGGGAAATATCTCTTTGCGCACCGGTAGGAAGATCCGCTGGAATGCGGATGAGGAAAAGATCATCGACGACGCCGAGGCAAACAGCTGGCTGCGGAGACAATACCGGGCACCCTGGAAACTATGAGGCCACCGTGAAGTTCACGTATAACCCAAGGTACAAGACACAAGATACAAACAAATCTCAAGTCTCAAACTCCAATCACCAAGTACCAGATTTCGAGGGCGCGTTTCTTCGAGGGGAGCTGACTCTGGTTGTCTCGAAATCCCTTTGGAATTTGATGCTTGGAACTTGAGACTTGTTTGTATCTTGTATCTTCTCCCTTGTATCTTGGTGTTTTTCTTCTCTTTCTAGCGGAGATCGAAGCAGGCCATCTCGGTTGTGTTCCGGACCAGGAGCCGACCATCCGTTATAGCCGGGTAGTTCCAGGTCTTCCCCTGGATCGCCGAGAATCTGGCCAGTTCACGGTGCTCTTCGGGAGTGGCCTCGACCAACACCAGATCGCCCTTCTCGGTGAGGACGATGAGGTTTCCGCCGGCCAGTAGGATCTGGCCGTAGCCGTAGCGGCCCCCTTTCCACTTGCGCTCTCCTGTTTCTACATCCAGGCACGTCAGAATCCCTTCATCCAGGCCGTAGAGATGCCCCTTTTCCAGCACCGAGCCGTTGAACTTGTTCTTCATGCGGTTGTTTTCCCAGACCGGGCTTACCTTGAATGCTCCGTTGGTCCGGGAAATTCTCAGGAGTACAGACCCGTGTCCGTATCCCGAGGAAACGAAGATCCGGTTTTCGTCGATCAGAAGAGGCTCGGCAGCGTTGACATCGTACTGAGTCTTCCAAGGGTACTCCCATAAGAGAGCCCCATCGTTGATCCCGAGGCCAGCGACGCGCTTTGCGCTGATGATGATGATCTGCTTCAGACCAGCCAACTCGGCCTTGATGGGAGAGGTGTAGGCCTGCTTGTCACTCAGAGATTTCCAGATCGGCTTTCCGGTCAGCTTGTGATAGGCCACAACCGATTTCCCGGAGCCGCCACCGGGCAGTACAATCAGCTTTTCGTCGAGTACAAGGGGGGCAGCGGACATTCCCCACTCCAGGTTCTTCGCGTTATTGTCGTCGAGAATGTTCAGGTGCCAGATGGTGCGGCCGCTGGCTGCGTCAAAACAGTACAGTTCGCCAGTGGCACCTAGGACGTAGAGCCGACCTTCATCCCAGGTAGGGGTGGCGCGCGGGCCATCTCCTCCCATGCTTTCGCGGAATTCCGCATCCCAGGATTGGACCCATTTCTCGCGCCCCGTCTTTAGATCGTAGGCCACGGCGACCTCTTGTTGTCGTCGCTGCTCGATCGTGAAAACGAGACCGTCTGCGACCACAAACGAGGCATAGCCGCCTCCGCAGGGTTGGCGCCAGAGTAGCGGTAAACCCTCCTTGGGCCATCGGCTCCGGATACTTCCATCATCGTATCGACTATCCCGGGCGGGTCCACGAAAGTCTGGCCAGTCCGACTTCGGATGATTGTCGGAAGCTGGGCTGGTGGCCTCAGGGGTGGAGCTCTCCGGCATTTCAGCAGCCTGGGCCTCGAGAGGGTCAGCTCCAACCTCAGGTGACGCCGCCAGAGAAGCGGTCTGTTGGGGACTGTCTCCTTGCCCCAACCGGTGTTCTTCCAGCTTGGCGTAGTGTGTGTTGGGAGAATGAAAAGACAGAATTGGACGCATTCCCGTGCCATCCAATTCGAGCTGTAAACCAAAGAAAAAGTGCAGATGGGCGATCGACAGCACTGCCAGGAAAACGGTGCCGACCAGTTTCCTGAGAAATCCGAGGCCAGGTCGGATCCAGAGCAGAATCAAGCCGAGGGGTGGGAGCAAAAGTGACGACAGCAGCAATGCGGTCAGAGATCGATACCAGGGCTGGGTTGCCATACAGAGCTCCTGATGCCAGTCGTCTAAAGCGCAGGACTATTTGAAGCGGTAAGTGAGACGTCCTCGTGTCAGATCATAGGGAGAGAGTTCTACGGTGACCTTGTCTCCTCTCAGGATCCTGATGAAGTGGCGACGCATCTTGCCTGAAATATGGGCCAGGACCACGTGTCCGTTTTCGAGCTCCACCCGGAACATTGCGTTTGGAAGCGGCTCGGCAACTACTCCAGTCACCTCTATCGCATCGGACTTCTTCTCTTGGGTTTGGGCGGCAATGGCCTGAGGACTCTTCTTCTTCTTTCTCCCCCGCCAAAACCTCCTCCTTTGAGGTCGTCTTCGAGCCATCTCTCTCCCTGGACAAGCGTCCGTTACCGTGCGCCAGTTGGGCTTTGTAGGCGTGCTCTTAGCCCTTCAATCGGGGTGTGCTAACTACCCAGAGTGCTGAAACTAGCACAGACGCTGGCCGGAATCAACTTGGACTTGACGAAGGAAGTCCAGCCATGAGAAGGCAAAAGGCCCTCAGAGACGGGGAACTCAGTTGGGAACTCAGGACCCGGTGCCCACTCCTTGGATCACCTCTTCGAGAACGTCAAAAGCCCAGTGCGCTTGTTCATCGGTTATGACGTAGGGAGGCAGGAAGTAGAGCACGTTCCCCAACGGGCGAAGCAACAGGCCCCTGGCCAGAAAGCTCTCCGCCAGTTTGGGCCCCCTTTCGTCCAGGTACCCAGCCTGCTTCTCTGGTTCCAGTTCCACCACTGCCAGGGCTCCCAATCCGCGAGTGTCGCCGACGCCGGGGAGTCCTCTGAGCCGTTGCAATCTTTCCCGAAAGAGACATTCCAGCTGTCCGACCCGCTGCAGCCGGTTCTCATCGTCGAAGAGCGCCAGGCTTTCCAGGGCTACCGCACAGGCCAGGGCGTTGCCCGTATAGGAGTGGCCGTGAAAGAAAGTACGATCGCGCTCCGGGCTCAGAAAAGTGCGGTAGATCTCATCCGAGGTGATCGTCGCAGCAAGAGGTAGATACCCAGCCGTCAGGGCCTTGGAGAGGCAAAGGATATCGGGCTCAATCGGTCCGTGCTCGCAGGCGAACATCTTGCCCGTTCTGCCGAATCCGGTGAAGATCTCGTCGGCGATAAGGGGAATGGAATGGCGCCGAGTGGCCTCTCTCACTCGCAGCAGGAACTCGCTCGGCCAGACGATCATCCCTCCCGCCCCCTGCACCATGGGCTCCACGATGACGGCTGCGATACGGTTGCCTTCCTCTTCGAGAACCTGCTCCAGCTGCTGGGCGCATTCGATATCGCAGCGGCTGCGGACTTGCCCAACGGGACAGGAGAAGCAGCAAGGGGCGTGAGCGCGTCGGACCTCGAATAACAGTCGGTCGTAATTGGAGTGAAAGGCCTTGACGCCTCCCACCGACATCGCGCCGATGGTATCGCCATGATAGGCATGCTCCAGCGCCAGGAAGAGGTCACGCTCGGGTTCGCCACGGTTCCTCCAGTAGTGGAAGGACATCTTCAGGGCGATCTCGATCGCTGTGGAGCCATTGTCGGAGAAGAAGACGCGGGAGAGATTAGGGGGAGTCCGGTCGATCAGCTGCGCCGCCAACCGAACCGCAGGGCGATGAGTGAATCCCCCGAACATGATATGCGAGAACTGAGAGGCCTGGTGTTCAAGAGCTTGATTGAGTCGGGGGTGGTTGTGTCCATGGATGTTTACCCACCAGGAGGAAATACCGTCGAGGATCCGTCTGCCGTCGGCGGTGTAGAGGTAGACACCTTCGGCTCGATCCACGGGAATGGGAGGAGGCGCGGTGAGCATCTGGGTGTAGGGGTGCCAGACACAGCGCAGATCTTCCGCGATCAGTTCTGAGGTGGAGCTGTCTACCTTCTTGCTCACGGTTCAAGAGGGTATCGCAAAAGGGAGTTACTCGCCGATTTTCGGAAGGTCTGGAGTCTTTACTTCGGCGTTCACTTGTTGGATATTCTGCGGCTTGGCATTTATCCTTTGCCTCCCCAGAGGAAGTAAAAAGGCTAAATCACAACCCGTGGAAGGCCGAACAAGCGAACGTCTAAGTGAGACGTATTTTTGAGTCAGGTCAGTGGCCCCCCGGCTGCGCTGCCCCATTCGAGAAAGAAACTTCGTTTGTCTCTAGCCACGAGCATCGATAGCGGCGTGTCCGTTGTAGGGCGGGCACTCCTGCCCGTCGATGACAGCGACGGGCAAGAGTGCCCATCCTACGAAGATCACGGCTTTGTCAACTGGAGGCTCTTGAATGATCTTCTCGTCAATGAAGTTTCGGCTTAGCGCCCGAGGAATTGTCCCAGGACCCCTTCCTGGTCGAATCTTTTCGCGGCCTTGGCCACTCGCTCCGGCGTGGGTGTTTCCATTGGCTCTATCTCTGAGACCACCTCGATTTCACCGAATTTCTCGATGGCTCTGCGATTTTCCTGGTTGGGGACCCCATTCAGGATAACGCCTGCCAAAGTCAGCTGGCGCCTTCGCATCGCTTCCAGGGTCAAGAGGGTGTGGTTGATTGTTCCCAGAGCGCTGGATGCCACCAGTAGACAGGGCAGTCCCATTTCCTGGAGCAGGTCAGCGAGGAGGTAGCCCTCATCGGTGAGAGGAACCAACAATCCTCCGATGCCCTCGATCAGCAGAGCTCGCTCTCGATGCGCTCGCCGGTACGTCTGTAATGATTCGAGTACCTCCTCGGGACGGATCACCTCGTGGGCGTGTCGGGCGGCCAGATGAGGCGAGACCGGCGGATCAAAGAGATATCGCTCCTCCAGCACTTCCACCGAGTCCCCGCAGAGTTCCCGGATCACGTGGGTATCCCTTCCCTCGGCGGATCCAGTTGCGATGGGCTTCCAGTAGGCAGGATTGCAGTGACCGTTGTAGCGGGCGAGCAGGACCGCACAAGCGATGGTCTTTCCTATCTCGGTGCCCGTTCCGATCACGACTAGAGACACTCATCCCTCCGAAGAATCTGAGTGAGAAACCGGCTATTTGCTCCTTGCGAGCACTGGGCGAACTGCCTCGATCAGCGCCGCCCCTAGTCGGTCGACGTCTTCGTCTCGGTGGTTGGCATGCACCGAAATTCGCAGTCTCGAAGTGCCGGGAGCCACGGTTGGAGGGCGGATGGCGCGCAAGTCAAGACCCTGATCTTGCAGTCTCTGGGCAGCGGCAACTGCTTCCTGGTTTTGTCCCACTATGACTGGCACGATTGGTCCCGCGCTCTTGAGCGTGTCTAGTCCGTGCTCGCGTAGCTGCCGACGTAGCCGGTTGGCAAGCGAAAGAACGCGCTCCCTCCGCTCTGGCTCACGCTCCAGGATGTCGAGGGCTGCCTGGATGGCCGACAGCATCAGCGGAGGGACCGCAGTACTGAAGATGAAGGAACGGCAGGTATTGACGAGGTACTCGATGATCGGCCTGGGAGCGGCCACGAAAGCACCGTAAAGCCCCAGGGCCTTCCCGAATGTCGAAACGATGGCGGCGCTGCTCCCTTCGATGCCAAAGTGTTCGGTCAGGCCCGAGCCCCGCTCCTTCCCAAAGACACCCAGGGCATGTGAATCGTCGACGATCAGGTGAGCTTCCCATTGCTTGGCCATCCGTGCGTACACATCGAGTGGAGCGATATCACCGTCCATGCTGAAGAGCGATTCGGTAACCAGGAAGGTCCGTCCCTGCGGGTGCGGGATCGACAGCGCTTCAGAGATCGCCTTGGTGTCCAGATGGGGGAAGATTGCTTTCTGGCAGCGGCTCAACCGCAGTCCGTCAATGATACTGGCGTGGTTCTGCCTATCCGACAGGACTCGATCTCCAGGCTTGATCAGGGTGCTCAGCAATCCCACGTTGGCCTGGTATCCGCTGGGGAAGAGCAAGGCGGCCTCGCTTCCCTTGAGCCGACACAGCCTTTGCTCAAGCTCCAGGTGGGAGTGAGTATTGCCGGCCAGGAGCCGCGAGGAAGGTGAAGTCAGAGGTGAGCAGCGGCTCACCCTGCCCAGGATGGCTGCTCTGAAAGCGGGGTCCTGGGACAGCCCCAGATAGTCGTTGGATGAAAAATCCAGGCCGGATGCAACCGTGAGCTGGCGGTATTGATCCTGGAGACGGAGCTCTTCCAGACGGCTCTCCACTTCCTGGAGAAGGGAGCTCATGACATTGAAACCGCAGAGAGGCCGAGTTTTCCCAACAGGACCTGGTCCTGATCCTGATCCGGATTGGGCGTGGTCAGGAGTTTCTCGCCGCAGAAAATCGAATTCGCACCGGCAATGAAGCAGAGGGCCTGGGTCTCGATGGACATCTCGGTGCGGCCGGCGCTGAGGCGGACCCGGCTGCGCGGCAGGACGATGCGGGTGGTGGCGATCATTCTGACAAGATCCAGGGAATCGACGGGCGTCTCGTCTTCCAGTGGCGTACCTTCGACCCGTACCAGGGTATTGACGGGAACGCTTTCCGGATGGGGTTCGAACCCTGCCAGGACGCGTATCAGCGCCATCCGGTCCGCCAGACTCTCCCCCATACCCAGGATCCCCCCGCAGCACACGCTGATGCCTGCTTTACGAACACTCTCGATCGTCCGCAGCCGATCGTCGAAGCTGCGGGTCGTGATGATTTGGGAATAGTAGTCCGGACCGGTGTCCAGATTGTGGTTGTAGGCGGTCAGTCCGGCTTCGGCAAGACGCTCGGCCTGCTCTGGTTGAAGCATCCCAAGCGTGCAGCACACTTCCAGTCCCAGGTCGCTCACCTGGCGGACCATCTCGAGTATCTGCTCGAACTGGGAGCCGTTTCGAACTTCTCGCCAGGCGGCGCCCATGCAGAAGCGGGTCGATCCATCCTCTCGCGCCCTTCGAGCCATCCCAACCACATGTTCCACGTCGAGCAGCTGTTCCGAGGAGACGGAGGTCTCGTAGTGAGCGCTCTGGGGACAGTAGGCACAGTCTTCCGGACACCCTCCCGTCTTGATACTGAGCAGCGTGCACAGCTGGATCTTCCGGGGGTCGTGGTAGCAGCGGTGAACCTGTTGGGCCCGAAAGAGCAGATCCGGCAAGGGCAGATCGTAGATCGCACGGATCTCCTCGTCGGTCCAGTCGTGACGGATCAGATTGTCGGAAAAAGATTCACTGCACATGGATTCAAGGGACATGGATTCAAGGTCTCTTTCGCAGCTAACAAAGCTAGAGAAAAAGCCGTCCTGCGTCAAGCTGGGTACGGTGGCCGGTCACTAGAACAAGGTGTAGATGAACGGCGCTGCGGCGCTGCCTCCCAGCAGGATCAGGACTCCCATCAGCAGCAATACGATGATGATTGGGGCAAGCCACCATTTTTTGTTTTCCATCAGAAAGTCGAGGAACTCTCTCAGGATCCCAGGTGAGGTTTCCTCTGCCTGTTGGCTGAAACTCTCGCGCTTGGTGTCGTGGCTCTTGGTCTCACTCATTCTGCTTCCTTCCGAAATGGGGCCGACTCAGAACTGGCGAAAATAGCGCCCGGCCTCGGTCTTGGTGGGGTGCTCCACCCAGTAGGAAGAGCGCCTGGGATCAATGTCCTTCTCGATGGGATCCTTCCCAAGCAGCCGCAGCACCAAGCCAATCGGGGTCAGGACCCCATAGTAGACGATCCCCATCAGAAGATGCGAGATCGTCCATCCAATGGGACGAGATCGTCCATCCAATGGGAAAGGTAGCATAGATCCACCCCAGGAAGAGCGGGCGGCGTAGTGGTGGCACGGCGAAGTATAGGGCGGTCAGGCCCGCGCCCACCAACCAGACCATCCGTGCAGCCGCAGGAGCCTGCCATTGGAAGCGTGCCAGAAGTCCGACCAGGATCGTGAACAGGCCCAGCAGTAATCCAAAGACCAACAGGTCTTTGCGGTTTGGGTTTCTATTGATCTCGATGATAGCCATTTTTGCGACCCGATCAGTCCATCTCGAACTGGGAGATGTAGCTTTCCGTTGGGACGAGTTCCGATTTCGGCTGTTCCTTCTTGTGCAGCAGGAAGTTGCCGACGACCAGAACGTCCATCTGGGTTCCCATGAAACAGTGGTAGGCCTCGGCCGGTGTACAGACGATCGGCTCTCCCCGGACGTTGAAGCTGGTATTGATGATGACTGGACAGCCCGTCTTTTGCTCGAACGCCTGAATCAGCTTGTGATAGCGCGGGTTTCTGGTTTCGTCCACCGTCTGGACTCGGGCCGAATAGTCTACGTGGGTGATGGCGGGAAGCCGGGAGCGCGTTCCCTTCAGCTTCTTTAATCCCTTGAGCTGCCTGGACTCGTCCCCTGGCTGCAGCCGCTGTGAGGGCTGTACCGGAGCCACCAACAGCATGTAGGGGCTTGTTTGGTCCGTTTCCATTTCAAAGTGTGCAGCAGCTTGCTCCCCCAGTACCGATGGAGCGAAAGGTCGAAAAGACTCCCGGAATTTGATTTTGACGTTCATGACGGTCTGCATCTCCTGGTCACGAGCGTCTCCGATGATGCTGCGGGCCCCGAGGGCGCGTGGGCCAAACTCCATCCGGCCCTGCATCCAGCCGACGACCTGCTGGGAATCCAGCAACGCGGCCACCTGTCTGCAGAGCTCGTCTTCGTCGGCGAAGTGGTGGTAGACGGCTCCTGCCTCCGATAGAGTCTGGCGGATTTGTTGGTCTCCGAAGCGCGGACCCAGCAGCGAACCCATCTGGCCGTCCGGCTGCTCAACTTCCCGTGGGTGGTCCAGCAACTGATGCCAAATCAGCAGGGCGACACCCAGGGCCCCACCTGCATCGCCGGCAGCGGGCTGGATCCAGACGTTTTCGAACGGACCCTCGCGCTGGATTCTTCCGTTGCCGACGCAATTGAGTGCCACTCCTCCGGCCAAACAGAGGTTTTTCAAGCCCGTCAGCTCATGTAGATGCGAGGCCGAGCGCAGCATGATCTCCTCGGTCACCTTTTGGATCGAGGCGGCCAGGTCCATATCACTCTCGGTCACCGGAGTCTCGGGTTGACGAGGTGGCCTGCCGAAGAGCCGATCGAACTTCTTGGAGGTCATAGTCAGGCCCTGGCAGTAGTTGAAGTAGGAGAGGTCCATCCGGAAGGAACCATCCTCTTTGAGGTCCAACAGCTTTTCCAGAATCAGATCTACGTACCTGGGTTCACCATAGGGAGCGAGTCCCATGAGCTTGTACTCCCCGCTGTTTACTCGGAAGCCCGTAAAGTAGGTGAAGGCTGAGTAGAGCAGTCCCAGGGAGTGGGGGAAACGCAGTTCATGGCTGAGCTCAATCCGGTTGCCGCGGCCGCTGCCCAGGGTGGTCGTGGCCCATTCTCCAACGCCGTCCATGGTGAGGATAGCTGCCTCCTCGAAGGGAGAGGGAAAGAAGGCGCTGGCGGCGTGGGATTCGTGGTGTTTGCAGAAGATATAGCGTTTTCGGTATCCCTGCTTAAGGCCTCTGTTCATCTCCCGAGGAAGCCTCAGCTTCTGTCTGAGCCAGAGCGGCATGGCCAGGGTGAAAGAGCGGAATCCGGAGGGAGCAAAGCTGAGATAGGTTTCCAGCAGGCGCTCAAATTTGAGGAAGGGCTTGTCATAGAATCCGACGTAATCAATCGTCTCCGGCTTGAGACCGGCCTCCTCCAGGCAGTAGTCGATGGCGTGGATGGGAAACTCCGGATCGTGCTTCTTGCGGGTGAAGCGCTCTTCCTGAGCTGCCGCGACGATCTTGCCGTCCACGACGAGGGCAGCAGCAGAGTCATGATAGAAGGCTGAGATACCAAGAGTCGCGGTCACGGACCCGCGATTCTACTGACACGCGGTCTGAGAGTCAAAGACTCTAGTGGTACGACACATAAATAACACTATATATTCTTGACTGAGAGTGCTATGATGCCAGTCCATGGCGAACAAACCATTTTTGCTGCGATCGCTCTCGGTCGAGGAGTTGCTCGAGCTGCAGCGTTTGCTGCGCGCCGAGAAGACTCCCGCAGCCGTGTTCCGTCGCTGTCGGCTCATCTGGCATCTCGCAGCAGGCTTCAATCTGCGGGAAGCCTCCGATCTGTCCGGGCTGCACTACACCAACGCGCACCTTTGGATCAAACGCTTCCAAGAGGAGGGAATCCCCACCGTGTTGGGACGGCGACGAAGCGGGCGCCCACGACTGTACGATCCACAGGCAGAGACCGTGGTAATCGAAGCAGCGACTTCGCGACCCCGGGAGCTGGGACTGGGATTTACGAGTTGGTCCCTTGCCAAGTTGGAGGAGTACCTACAGGTCGAGAAGGCCCTGCCCACGTTGAGTCGAGAGACGATTCGACGCATCCTCCATCGGCACGGCTTGCGGTTTCTCACGGGCCAAACCTGGTGCCAGAGTACGGATCCGGACTTCGACGTAAAAAAAACACCATAATTCATCTGTATCGGAACCCTCCCTCCGATGGTCCGGTCATTTGTTTCGACGAGTTGGGGCCACTCCAGACCGTGCCGCGAGGGGGACCACGGTGGGGACGGCGCCCGGCGCGTCGGTCCAACCGATACACTCGAAAGTCTGGGCCCCTGCAATTCTTCGCAGCGTTCTGTCCTCAGACAGCTCAGCCGCTCGGGCGTCGAGCCCCCAGCAAGAAGAGTGTCAACTGCCGCGCCTTTCTCGAGGAAATGGTGTTGCCCAACTGGCCTCAAGGTCGCATCCATCTGATTCTGGATAACCTCAGCGCTCACAAGGCAGAGCCGGTGGCAAGCTGGGCACAGGCACATTCGGATCGAATCCTCTTTCACTGGCTGCCCACCAACAGCTCTTGGCTCAATCTCATCGAGTCCTACTTTTCCACCTTGGCCAGAACGGCCCTCCACAACACCGACTATAAAACCCCAGACGACATTGAGCAGGGACTGCTCAGGGGTATCGGATACTTGAATGAACATCCCAAACCCTCTAAGTGGAAGAAAGTATAGCGCTATTTATGTGTCATACCACTAGGCAGCCCAGAGGCCGAGTTCCAGGTGGATCGGACGTAAGTGGCGGTGGCCTCCGTGCCGCCGTTCTTCGAGCCAAGGGCTCGAAGGAAGAAACACGGCGGCCTGGAGGCCACCCCCACGCAGAGCGGTGACTGCCACGGGGCGGTCCTAATCAACGACCGAAGAAGAATCCCTAGAACCGTGCTCGCTCGAGAGGCGCACACCAGGCGTTTGAGTTTGAGAGTTGGACTTATCTATAATGGCTCCCAGTGGCGGCGTACCCAAGTGGCTAAGGGAGAGGTCTGCAAAACCTCCATTCACCGGTTCGAGTCCGGTCGCCGCCTCCACTTCATCCTTTGAAATCACTGAAATGAAAGAGGTTAGCGGCCCCTTCCGTGATGGGTTTTTGTGAGGGTTCCGGCTCGGGGTCGGTGTCTCCCACATGTCTCCCACGGCGTTCCATTGCCTCCCTGGCTCGGGAAACCGCAAACTCCGGCGAAAAGTGCGCGTAATACTTCTCGGTTGTCCGGATGGAAGAATGCCCCAGTTGCGTTTGAGCGACATGCAGAGGTTGACCGCTTTCAGCGATGACAATGCCCAACTCGCGCCGGAAATCCTTCAGCTGAATTCCAGGAAGTCCCGCCCTCTCTCTTGCACGCTGGAATGTCAGATTGATCTGTTTGTAGCGAGTCTCAGTTTTCGGATTCCAGAAGACGTATGGGCACTTCGGCAGTTTTGGTACTTGCTGGATCGCCTCGACAGCGCGTGAGGTGAGGGCCACGAGCGCGTTGTCGCCCGCCTTTCGGATATTGAAGATCGCCGTCTGACCTTCCAGGTCCACGTGCTGCCACTTCAGTCGAAGGGCCTCACTTGGGCGACAACCAGTCTCGTAAATGAAGAGGACGATCTGTCTCACGGGGAACGAAAGCTGCTTCAGAATGCGCTGCAACAGGACCTCGGATACCCGAGGTCGTTCTTCACGGAACTCCTTTAGCTTTTTCGCACGTGCAATTGGATTGTCCTTCAAGGCACCCTCGGTAACAGCGAATTCAAACATGTGTTTCAAGACCGTCACATCGCGGTTGACGGTCGCAGCCTTGACCTCTTCTTTGAGACGTTTGGCAACGAACTGGTTTACATCTCGGACCTGCACTTGGCGCAACTGGCGACGACCAAGAAGACGCTTGATATGCTTGAGGCAGGACTCCTTTCGCTGCCAACAGCGGTTGTGTACCTTGCAGTAGACCTCAAGGTAGTAATCAGCGTAGTCTCGAACTAGCATCTGACTGCTCGTTCCGTGGGTCAGCTCATCACGGAGCTCTCTCCACCTCCCCTCGATGATTGACGACTCAATGCGCGCCAGAGTACGTTGCGCTGATGTAAGGTTCGGATAGTACCGCCGAAAGGTTGTCCCGTCCGGCCAGCGCTTGCGCACCTCAATACGTACCTTGTCTCTTTTGTTAACCCGGTTAATTCCCATTTTCTATCTCCTTTCCACCGGGTTTTCCGCCAAGGTGAGTGTATGGCGCGGGCGTGTATTCGGGCAAGCCTAAGATGAAGCTGTCGAGATCCTCCAGGGCGAAGACCCGACGCTTTTCGAGTTGACGTGCTTTGATCCAACCCAGGTCGGCATATTTGCGCAGGCTATCCGCGCACACGCCTAGATAGCATGCGGCGGCCTTGCTGCTGAAAAGCCGCTGATTGGGGATCTGGATCAAATCGATCGGTTTTCTGCCCATCATTGGCTCGTTCTCGGCTTGTTCGGTGTCTTCTCAACGACTCCAGCAGCGATCAAAGTTCGCACCTGGGTCAACCGGTCGACAAGGGCGGCGACTACAGTCGGTATCAGGTCACGGTCCGGAAGGAATAGGTGCCCTTCAAACTTGCGCTGGAGGGGCTTTAGTGCTCGCAGGGCGGTTTTTGTGGGTGTTATTAGTTCATTCATTAGTGAATTCTCCATGTTGGAATGTTTGGGCCTTGAGGGGCCGTTCTTCGTGTTGGTCAAGGTAGTTCATGCGGCTTTTTTCGCCTTCTTCGCTTTTTTCGCACCCTGAACGGCGAACCAGGTTTCCGCGGGGCGTCCTCCTGTCTTCTTCGATTCCTTTCGAGCACGGCCGGTCTGTTCCAGTTGGGCGAGTGCTCGGTCGATCTGAGTCGCAGTTTGATGCCGATTGAACAACTGGTGGATCTCTGTCCTTGATAGACCATCGGGTGCCTGACGAAGCTCCAAGATCAGCTTGGGCAGCGCAACAATTTTTCTGTAATTTCAGGGTCGGTTGTGGGACAGGATCCTCCTCTCTTGGCTCTCGGGTGCAGAAAGCAGTGGCCCGTGAGCCGCTCGCTGTGAATCTCTCTAAGGCAACCAGCAGATCTATCAAAATGAGAGGCCGGAGCAGCTTGCACTACTCGCAGAGAGCGATTCAGCGCCCCCACCTCCTTCTCCAAGAAAAGAGGCCCTGTCAGAAGCCCTCAGAGCCACGATCGCGGGCTGCCCCTTACCGAGAACCCTCGCTGATCTGAGGGTCTCGGGTTTAGGGAAACGCTCTTCTAGGATGCCTCCTCTTCTTGCCAGCTCTCCAGGTTCAGATAGCAGCGGCCCGTGAGCCACTCGTCGTGAATCTCCGCCAGCACGGCTGAGATCAGTCGCAACGCCGAGTCGATATGGGGGAAGATTCCCACCACTCGAGTGCGGCGCCGGATCTGTTTGTTGAGATTCTCCACGCCGTTAATCGTCCGGATCTTCTTGTGCAGACTGCGGGGGAAGGCGTAGACCGTCAACCCCTCGCGCACGTTGTCTTCCATCCACTGGGCCAGTGCCTGGTTGGTTTCGGTGAACGCCTTGATCTTGCGTTTGAGCATGGCTTCGGCATCCTCGAGGGTGGGGCTGTTGAAGATGTCCCGCATCGCTTGGCCGATCTGGCCCCGCTCTTGGAGCCGACGGGCAAAGCGCTGAGCATTCTGGCTCAGATGAAACTGGCAGCGCTGCCAGGGAACCGCGGGAAACACCGCTCGTCGAGCGGCCTTCAGTCCCGCGTGGTCGTCACTGACGACGAGCTCCATTCCCTTGAGTCCCCGCCCGGCCAGATCCTCAAAAAACGCTCTCCAGTGGACCTCCGCCTCGCTCAGCCGGGCGCTCAGACCCAAGACCTCACGGTGACCGGAAGCCTGCACACCGACTGCCTTGAGGATGGCCAGGTCCTGAACTCGTCCATCGACACGGACTTTCTCGTAATGGGCGTCCAGGTAGACGAAGGGATACTCACCGCTCAGCGGCCGGCTACGGAACTTCTCCAGCTCCTCATCCAGCAGGGAGGCGACCCGTGAGACCTGGCTGGCGGAGATCTCCGTGCCACACAGCTGCTCGGTGATTTCCGTGACCTTGCGCGTGGAGACGCCCATGACATACATCTCGGCAATGGCCAACTTCAGCGCCTTTTCCGAGCGGCAGCCCTTCTCCAGCGATTGAGGGTAGAACGACAGCCCTCGCACCTGAGGGATCTTCAGTCGGAGCTCTCCCACACGCGTGGCGATCTTCTTGTCCTTGTAACCGTTGGCGTGGCCCCGTCGCTGGCTCGTTCTCTCGTAGGGCTCGGCTCCCAGAAACTCCGACCGTTCCAATCCCATGGCCAAGTTCAAGAGCTTCTCCAACACCTTGCGAAAGGCCTCCGTTCCTTCTTGGATCAACGCCTCTAGGATCTCTCGTGGTACTCTGTCTTCCAGGTCTGGGGCCATTGGATTCTCCTTTCATTTTGGATGAATGATTTAGAGAATCTTGTCCCAGACCTCTGACGGCTCAACCCTTCGGCTGACGGCCTTTGGCCCCCTTCCGGGGGGGCCCGGCGCGCAGCGCCGCACGGCTCAGGCTGCACTCGGCCTACAGCCTCCTTCCGCCTGAGCCGCGCCAGGTTCCTCGTCAACCCAATCCTCGGTATCCCGAGAAATTCCCTCTTAACGGGAAATTACAGAAAGAACGGTACACTCCTAGCTTGTCGGCAGGGGGGTCGCCAAGTGACACACCGAAGATGTACCGGCACGAGTCGTCACAGTAGCGCCACACTTCGAGGGCGGCCTTCAGGTGTGGTTCACAAATGGTCGTTGATTCATCAAGAAGGGCATAGACAGATGCCAGGCGCACAACCTGCGCTTCTCCCCGTGCCGTCATTGACCCAAGCATGCCGGGTTTGCCCTCGGAGAGCTGGGGGTACACTTGGTGCCACAGCTTGCGGGCTTGTTCGTCGAAGCTGAATCGCTTCGCGCGGCGCGCAAAATCAACTGCTACCTTGAGCCTTACAATCAGGGGCTTCAGCTCTTCGTCGCTGAGATTGCCTCCCTCCTGCAGCGATTTCGAGCGGCTGACACATACGAACAGAAAACGGTTCCCGAAACCGTTGGCGGTTTCCGTCTCATCGAGATACCTGAGTAGTTCCTGCCGGGTAATGTGGCCGATGATTGAGATGTGTGCACCAGTAGCCTTGGCAGCATCATGCTTGACAAGCGTATTCAGGTTGCCTGTATCCCAAGCATTCCTGATCACGGCTGAGAGCGTATTGCCCTCCCGTCTGAGGACCTTCAGAGCGCCCGCAAACTCGCCTTGTACGATGAGCAGGCGGCTGTCTTCGATGCCGTACTCATTGTCGGAGGTATCCCGAACAGCCCAAATCAGGCCCTCTCCGCTAGAGAGCCCATCCTGGATTCTCTTTTCTGCCCACTCGTAATCGATCTCTTCAAAGACTCGCCGTATGTGTCCCCAAGATGTACCCTTCCTGCCCTTTGCGGTTTCACCGACCAGCAAGGCGTTCAGATTCATATAGTGCTTGTCGGCCTCTACAAGGTAGTGCGCTTTACGATCGATGACGTTGCCGAACGCGACATGAAACTGGATCAGCAGAGCAGCAGGATCTGCTTCGGTATGAGGTTCAATCGTTCGGACGAAATCACCGACTAAGCCCTGGAAAGCATCTTCGCCTAGAGGCGGCGGCCACCCAGCTAGATTGGGTTGCGAAATAAGCGAAGTAAGCGAAAAAGGGGCAGGTTCGCTTCCATATCCTTGTTCCGCGAGGTCGGCTGCTGCTGCGCTGAAATCCTTATCGTGGTTGAGATAGGTGTACGCAGCGAACTTGTCATAGGCTCGTTGCGCTTCAAACGGGTCGGCATTCGTGCTGAAGACATAGAACAAATCGCTGCAGTCATAGTTGGTGGTCGCAGAAACATCGGTACCCTTGTCCGGCCTACGCCAGTGCGCTGTCTCTCCGTTGTGCCCGACCTTCACCCAGCCGTGCGGTTCCAGGGTCTCTTCCCAGGTTGCCTTTCGGTTGAACTCATCACCTGGTCGATGGCCGTCGCCGTTGGTGGACGTGGCAAACACCCGTGCGGGCTTCACATACTCATTCAGAGCCCGGGCGCATTGCAGGAGGCTGTCTCTTTCGGCTGCGTCGATGGTTGGGATCTTGGTGAAGTCGCCTTGAATTAGCTCGTAACGCTTGTTTGCGTGATGGCAAGACGGAGGTGACCCGGGCAGCAGGACATAGCCACCCTCTCCACGCGTCTCGATGAGGACCTTCGTTTTGCCTTTTACCTTTCGTCGGGCGAGGTACTGGTTGCGCTCCACACCGTCTCGGCACCGGTAGAATACGTGATAGCCACCGGTTGGGGTGCGAACTATCACGAGGCGTTCGAGCAGCTCTGGAGCAACTCTTCCAACCAGCTTTGTCCAGCGTTCATACGACTCTGGATCGTCAAAGTCCATGACCTCCAGATTGCCGCTTACTTTCCCGCCGACAGCGCCGATACCGCAGTCGGCTCCATTGCCAAACCACTGGCTGAGTGTGGCTGGATCGGCGATCTCGGATTGGCAAGGTTTCCACGAAACGGCAGCAGCCTTTGAGCCGTCGTTCTTGATCGGAATGACAGATATGCCCGCAGCCGTAAGCTGTTCGGCTCGATCACATATGCTGCTTTTGGCGTTCGTGCTCATTGGCTCACCTCCGCCTTGTGCAGCACTCGGTTCATCTCGTGGACCAGATAGGCAACCTTCTCGTAGATGGCTGCCGCTACTGGTTCATCTTCCCAAGATTGACCCCACAACTGCACACGGCAAACGCCGCTGGAGTCGAGCTCAATCCGCACACTCGTTTTTGTATTTTCTTGTTCCATACTTATCTAATGGGGCCTTTCTCCGAAAAGTGTGAATTGGGTGACTCGGGCGCAGATTTTGATCTCTGTGAGGTGGGATCGGGAGCCTTACCGGCTTTGCCGTTTGACTCGACTTTGGAGCGGATCGTCTCAAAGATAGCCTTTCTGCGTTTGGAGACAGCCGAGCGGGTGAGACCGACCTTGGCTGCTATTTCGTCCTGAGTAGAACCCTGGTAGGTCATCTCAAAGATGACCTGGTCACGCCGATCCAAATTGCGTGCCTTTTGGAAACAACGCTCCAGGAGCACTCTGCTCTCGGCGGACTCAGCACTGCGATCGATCAGCGGGTCAGGTAGTATCTCGAACGAGTCCTCTTGACGTTCTTCCCCTTCTGATCCCCTACTGGTAATCTCCGGTAGTTCCCTTGTTAGCTGCCTGACCTTAGAAAGGTTGCCTAGAACGGTTCGCACGGTGTCGCGGACCCTGCCAGGAATTCGGTTGAGCTCGCCGCTCAGCTGGTCGAGGAAGCGCTCGAAGTCAAAACCGCCACTGTAGTTTGCGATGCGCTCGAAGAAGTTGACGTCGGCCTCGGATGTGATTTCTTCTTTCCACCCTCCTTTCTCCATAGGATCGGGGTGAAAGTAGTAGCCGCGAGTGGCCCACCGTCGGATGAGCGGTAATTCGTTCACGTCACGGTCGACAATGAAGCGTCGGGTAGCAGTTCCTCCCTTGTTCTCCGCCTCGTCCCTGCGGCGCTCATACTCGCCAAGAAGCACCACCTGCCAGAGCTGCCTGGTTACGGCGAGCCTAGACCCAGAGGGCGAGCCAGGTACATCTGCTATCAGCTCTTCCAGGCCCTTTGCGGGGACCTCCGCCATCACGGATAAGAACTCCTTCGGCGGTGGATGATCACAGTGTTTGATGCGGTCTACGATTTCTTCCAAAAGCAGCCCTCGGGCCGCAGCGGGAAGATCAGGATGTTTCTCTACAAAGTCCTCGCACAGAACGAGAAAGTCGACGTGTTGGCGGTCTCGTACATTCTCAAGCTCCGCTTTAAGAGCTTCAAATCCTTTTAGATCGTTACTATCTTCTTTCATCATTACCTCCCTCCAATCTGTCCATTTCCAAAATCTACCGTGCCGCTTGACGGTCCCTGAAAGAGACCGCTGATTGATCAGAGAAACGTAAGAAAAACCCATATTTAAAAAGTCTCCAAAAGCGCATCTGCACCTACGGGGTGCAGGCAATCGTTTGACCTGGGAAATGGAGAAGCTCTAAGATGATCTTGTCGTTAAAGTCTCCAACCCAGGAGATTTCGAAGGGGGCAAGCCACTAACTTGCCTCCTTCACCCTTACCTTCTGCTGCGCCGGTGGCGCTCGCTTTTTTACTGCATCGCCTCTAGTTGATCCGCCTGCCTTCGCGAAGCTCTGATTGCCGCTCCCGTTTTTTCTCGTTCATCCTGAGCTTTCTCCGCGAGGCTGATTTCCCGATCGATTGCGCAATGGAAAGCCTGGATGATCGAAAAATTGGGTTCGAGGTGATGGGAGCACAGCACGTCGCAATCGATTTCATCGACCAGAGTGGCCCGCACGACCCATTGCAGTACCTGGCAATCCTTCAAGTCCATGGCCCCGCCACACAGATCCACGACAGCGTATGTTTCATTGCCGAGAATCTCGGAGGCATACAGCAAACCCTCGTTGAGGTAGCTCAGGTTCTCCAGGGCTTTAGTTTCGTCGTTTTTCATGGTTCCCCTCCGCGACAATCAGACACTTAACAGTCTCGGAATTTCGATCAAGTGAGCTGTTCTCTGAGACCGCCCTTTCGTCACAGCCGGGGTGTCCCGAAACAGCCTTTTACGGCCTTGGCCGTCGGCACGAAGTGCCTACTTAAAACAGACCTGCTTCATAAAACCTCCTGTGGTTGGGCATCACGCGCCTAGCCCAACCGTTTGTGTTGCTGAAGAATCACCCTGACTCTTCTTTTTTGCGCGAGGGGGGCCCCGGCACCATGCCGGTTTTACCCCCCTGATCTAAAAACCTTTCTACTCTAATAGAGTACCGCCGATGGAAAAGGTTGCATTTGTAAAGCACTGAAAAATAAAGGGTTACACCAATTTATCCTGTCGGAGCAATTGGTGTCGCCTTTCTCTGATTGAAGCTTCAGAGGGAGCCGAGGCAGGGCACTAAGGAGGGCACTAAGGAGGAGTAATAGAAGGAGCTAGCCTGGTGCTCAGCGTGGTCGACGAGGACTCTCAGCCCTCTTGAGACTCTTCCTGATCGCGATCCGCCTTGACCCAGTTGCGAATCGTTTGCGCTGAGGGTTCATACTCTCTGGCTAGGGCGTCGGCACTGCAGCCGCTGGCAACCAGCTCTACCAGTTTGCATCGAAGCTCGGGCGGATATTGCCTTCCCGGTCCTCCCGACTTCGCTGGCGCATCTTCAGTGATCAGCGAAAGCAGGTCGACGCCTGCGAACCCCTCGTAGTTGCGTTTCCGGAATGTCTCGAAGTTCTGGACCTGTGTAAGCCGTTTATCTGGGTCCTGCGATAGAGGCTTCCATTTGGCGGCGGCCACAAGTGCGGCAATCTCGCAATAGAACCATTCTGCGTCATCGCGGTTGCCTTCGGTGCTCTTACGCACGTATTCGATCACCCTGCAGTCCAACCATCTACGAATAGTGTCCGCGTTGCTGTCGAGCAAGGCCGAGCGATCTTTGCCTTTGGCAACAAGGCGACTACAAACTTCGGCATATTTTTCCAGACGATCCGGGAGGCCGAAGAAATCGCGGAGCGAGTGTTCTTCTCCTGTTAATGGACCAATGACAGAAACGTTGACTCCCCGGACGTTGAGAGCGATCTGAGTTATCTCGTCAACGAGTTTTCGGACATTCTTCAACGTTGCGTCAAAGCTCTGATGCAAGCTGCCATGCGAATCGAAGACCAATGCCTCATAGGCAGCACGGTAGTTGTGGTGGTTGACCTGCCAAAGCAGATCCAGCAGCCTATCCTCGTCGCAGCCTTTCGCCTTGAGGCAATCGAGTTCGCTACGACAATGACGAGTTATGTCCTCGCGAAAATTTTCCCGTTGCTCTTCAATGTCTGGTGCCAGATCTTCCGGTGGTACGCCAGCGTGGGGATCATCGCTCTCACGTTCCTCCTTCAAGATCCTCGCCTTGATATTAGGGTCCTGCAGTACGGCGAGTCCCCGCTCCGTGATGCGAAAATCAACTTCGGAGCCTGTTGACTCCAATAGCCCCACTTCCATCAATTCAATATAAGCTTGGAGGACCGGGCCAGCGCCGGATTCCTCGGGTGGTCGTACCTCCACGATGGTCAAGTCGAAAGCCTGCATTACACGCTTGTAAGCTCCTTGCAGAGAATGCTCCTCCCCGTCGGCAGCCAATCGGAGCAACTCACGCATGATGTTTTCTTTGTCGGGGAGAGCAGGCTTAGTCATGGCGCACCAACAAGGTACCCGGTGCTCGTAATGACAAGGTAAAAGTGACCCGGCGTGATCAAGTAAAAGTGACCCACCCGGGGTTAAAGTCGTTTTCCCTAGTTCCTAATCCATAGATGTTAGGATCAAGAGGGGTTTGGGGCCCCCTCTTGATCCGCTTCCTTATTAGCCCCCGCAGGGGGCGCAGTGGCGGCCACTGCGCGCTTTCGGCGCTTCTTGCCGTGCCGTTGGAGGCTCTCCGTCAGCCGGATGCTTTCCCAGTCGAAGGGATAGATCTGACAGTGATGGGTCAGTCGATCCAACAGGGCTGCCGTCAGAGCGGCGTCGCCGAAGACCTTGGTCCATTCGGCGAAGGCCAGGTTGGATGTCACCAGGACCGAGGCCCTTTCGTAGCGATTGGCGAAGACTTGAAACAGCAGCTGGGCTCCCTCCTGGGAGAGAGGGATGTAGCCGAGCTCGTCAACGATGACCAACTCAAAGCGATCGAATCGTTTGAGCAGCCGCTGCAGCTGTCGTTCTTCCCGCGCTTCGACCAGGGTGTTGACCAACTCCGCCGCCGTCCAGAACAGCACCCGGTAGCCTTGGCGGCAGGCTTCCACGCCCAGGACCGTGGCGGCATGACTTTTTCCCGTTCCATGGCGGCCGATAAACGCCAGATTCTCTCGACGCGGGATGTAATCGCACTGAAGGAGTTCTCGGACCTGCAGCGCCTCCAGACCCGGCCACTTCTTGAAGTCCGTCCCTTCCAGGGTTTTCATCACGGGAAAGCGCGCCTCTTTGAGCCGACGTTTGAGTTGATTGGCCTGGCGCTGAGTGAGTTCTCGGGTGGCCAGATCCAGCAGAAAGCCCTCATAGCTTTCGCCTCCCTCGCGGGCCTGGCGGGCACACTCCGGGTAATCGTGCAGCATCGCCGGTAAACGCAAGCGTTTGAGATGGTCCTCGAGCAGGACGGTGTCGCTGAGTTGACTCATAGCGCACCTGCCGGTAAGAGGGCGTTAAAAGCATTCGGATCACTGACTGGGACCGGCTGATCGGTCACCCCGGGAATCAGCTCGGCGGGCAGGGGCTCCGTCGACAGCGGCGGGGCTTCCTGAGCCCGCAGCAGATGACGGATCGATTCATAGCCGGGACAGCCCTTGTCCAGAACCGATCGGACAGCCGCTTCCACCCGGGAGCTCTCGTACTGGCGATGCAGCTGCAAGACCCGAACAAACTCGCGGGTGCCCCGGCCCTCGCCCTGACGGCGACGCAGCGCCTGCAGCAGGACTTCGTAATCCAGCGGCCACTGCCGCCGCCACTGGACGATGGCACGAGCACTTTCAAACGCTCCGACGCGCTCATAAATCAGGTCTAGATAGTGCAGCGGATCGATCTGCCACTGGCTCTTCCAGAAGAGGCGATCGTGTTGGCTCACCTTCCGATCGGAGGCGTACAAGCGAATCTGCTCGCAACCCACGTGGGCCCAGAGCCAGCATCCGACGTACGCTCGAGGCACCGAGTACCGATTGTGATCCACTCGGGCAGTCTGATAGGCATCCACCTTGACCCGGACCGGCTTGAAGTTCTCAAAGGGTTGATCCGGAAGCGGCAGCAGAGCCGCGTTCCGCTTCGAAGCGTTCGTCCACCGTACGGTCATCTTCCCGACCTCCAATCCGGTGGCTCCCATACTGCTCACAGCGCTGGGCCAGGAGTTGGTTCAGTTCCTCGAAGTCTTCGACAGAAGGCAGCGGCACCAGGAAGTTGCGCCGGGCAAAACCGATCAGCCCCTCGGCTCCTCCTTTCTCAAAAGCAATCAAATGCACCCAGTTCACCTGCTGAGCAGAAGGTGCGGGTCACTCATCCTTTCCATCCTCTGAGGGGCGCCTCCTTTTCTTTTGTAGTCAGTAAGCTGCTCTGGGGAGAGCAGCGGGTCACCGTGCAGATGGGCGACGGAAGGTTTTGTTCGCTGCCGATTGGTTGGACCGAACTAGCGCCACCGGAGCCCTACTTAACGATGGGGCAAGGGCGCTCCAGATTCCGAGTCGAGGATTTGCTTCAGCTGGCCGAGCGGCTCCAGGATCGAACCGATCCAGAGGACAACCATGTCAAGTAAATTACGTACACAATGTCAACTAATTTCTGTCCAGCATGGGGCCTTTATGTCCTCGTTTCCAGTGCAAAGATGTGTTATATTCCTTGATGATACGGGTAGCCATGAACTAAAAACACTTGACAGGTCTGCACAAAGAGAACATAATTATATTTACACTATGAAACCGACAACACCTTCCGATCAGACGAAGATCAAAGCCTTGCGCCAACACGGAGCTCTGCATCCTCAGCCGGAAGCCGTACGAGATGAAGCTTTTCAAGGCGAGGAGTTTCTGGATGCGCGCGATCGAGTGCAGGTCAAGTACGAGATGCTGCGCCGGCATCGCCTGGAGGGTCGACCCGTCAGCGAGGTGGCCCAGCGTTTCGGGGTGAGCCGGCAGGCGTTCTATGTGGCTGAAACGGCCTTCGAGAAGGAGGGGCTGCCCGGATTGATCCCCCGCCGACGCGGTCCCAAGCGAGCCCATAAGTGCACGGCAGAGGTGCTCGATTTTGCGGAGAGCTGGCGCCAGAGCGGCCCCCATGAGCAGTCCGTCGCCGAAGCGGTCGAGCAGCGTTTCGGAATCCAGATCCATCCGCGATCGATCGACCGCGCTCTGGCCCGGCGCAAAAAAAAACCGCCCCAGAAGGAAAAGCAATGAGGAGCCGTTTTGGAGAGGAGCATCGCGTTTACTTCCAACAGCAGTACGAAGCTCTGCGCCGGGAGGCCGTCAGTTGCCGCGCTGGCCTGGAGCGCGGTCACGGCCTGACCCTGTTTCTGGCGCAAGGGATGGCAGCCTGGATGGCGGCACTCTCCGCCCTGCTCCCTCCACGAGTGGCTACTGGCGGCCGGGTCCGCCCGAGTCCTTCACGCCGTTGCCCGGAACTGACCCTAGGTATGGGCTCGGATCTGAGGACGATTCTGGCAGGTATGGTGCTGGCCTGCACTCGGGAGGTGCCGCATGAATGAGTCGAGCAAAGTCCGGCCCGAACACCTGAGCCGAGAGGCCTACCTGTACATCCGGCAGTCTTCGCTGCGGCAAGTGCAGGAGAATCGTGAAAGCACCGCTCGCCAATACGATCTCAGGCGCCGGGCTCAGGTTCTGGGATGGGTGAGCGATCAGATTGTCGTCATCGACGAGGATCAGGGAACGTCTGGGGCCAGCACTGCGGGGCGAGACGGCTTTCAGCGTTTGGTGGCCGAAGTCGGCCTGGGTCACGTCGGATTGGTGATGGGCCTGGAAGTGTCACGTCTGGCCCGAAGTTCCAGTGACTGGCATCGGCTGCTGGAGATCTGCGCGTTGGCCGACACGCTGATTTTGGATGAAGATGGACTGTACGATCCCTCTCACTTTAACGACCGCTTGCTGCTCGGCCTGAAAGGGACCATGAGCGAAGCCGAGCTGCACGTCTTAAGAGCCCGGCTGGTGGGGGGCCAGCTCAACAAGGCTCGGCGGGGTGAACTCTGGATCCGAGCTCCCATCGGCTACGTCCATGACGAAAGCGATCGACTGAAGTTCGATCCGGACGAGCAGATCCAGGGAGCGGTGCGGCTGCTGTTTGAGACTTTTCGCCGACTGGGTTCAGCCCAACAGGTGGTGCGCCACTTTCACGAGGAGGACATCCTCTTCCCCCGCCGGCTTCCGTGGGGTGTGCGAGCGGGGGAAGTGATCTGGATCGAACTTGAACACAGCCGAGCGCTGAATATCCTGCACAATCCTCGCTATGCGGGAGCCTATGTGTACGGGCGAACCCGTCAGAAGAAACTGGGACATCACGTTCGGTATCGGCGAATGCCGCGGGAGCAGTGGAAGGTCTTCCTCCCCAATGCCCACCCCGCCTACCTCTCGTGGCAGGAGTTTGAGATCAACCAGGCAAAGCTACTGGAGAATGCCAACGGCTATGGTCCGGATCGCCGCCGAAGTCCTCCGCGCGAAGGAACGGCACTTTTGCAAGGAGTCGTGGTGTGCGGCCTCTGCGGTCGCCGTATGACAGTTCGTTATCACGTCCGCCAAGGGCACCCTGTTCCCGATTACGTGTGTCAGCGACGGGGCATCGAGACCGCCCAAGACCCCTGCCAGAGGATTCCGGGAACGGGTTTGGATGAAGCCATTGCCGAAGTGGTCCTGGAGGCCGTGACCCCGGCGACTCTGGAGGTGGCGCTGGAAGTCTTTGAGGAACTGAGAGCACGCAAAACCGAGGCGGATCGGCAGCGGCGTCGTCAGGTCGAACGCGCCCGGCAGGAGGCCGAGTTGGCCCAGCGTCACTACCTGCTGGTGCGACCCGAAAACCGACTGGTCGCTGATGCTCTGGAGTCTCAATGGAATGAAAAACTGACCCAACTAGCGCGAATGGAAGAGGAGTACGCTCAGACCCGGAAGGCTCACGGCCTGGAGCTCAGCGCCCAGGATCGCGAGCAGATCCTGGCCCTGACCTCGGACCTGCCGCGGGTGTGGAAGGATCCTCGCACTCCGGCACGCGACCGTAAGCGTATGCTTCGGTTGCTCGTTGAGGACGTGACTTTGATCCGTGAACACCAGGTGATTCGCATCGGGATTCGCTGGAAAGGCGGGGCCACCACAACGCTCGAGCGACCCGTACCGCCGGCCGCTGGGGACCGGTTCCGAACCCCCGCAGACATTGTCGAGCAAGTCCGAGCGCTGGCGACCGAACAGACGGATAAGGAAATCGCCCGGACTCTGAACGGGCGCTGGCTGCGCTCGGGCCGGGACAACAAGTTCACACGCCTAACCATCAAAGGCATCCGCCGGGCCTACAGGATTGAGAGTCTGTACGAGTACTGGCGCAAGAAGGGGTGGCTCACGGCCAAAGAGGCGGCCGCCCATCTCGGGATTCACTACCAGACAGCCAAACGCTATGCTATCGCTGGCGTGCTCGAAGCCCGGAGAGTCAACGACAGAGATGAGATCCTATTCGCTTCCACACCTGCGTCTCTGAAGACCCAGCTCGGTAAGCGCCTGAAGGATCGTCGCCGCTATCCGCCCTGTGCGTCGAAACGAAACAACGAGGTGCAGTATGCAGGTTGATCCTTTTCCTGGCCTCGTCCCGGCGTGCAGTATCGGGCCTCAAAGGTGTAGTGGCTGCGAAAGGACACGAACCGTTCCTGCTCCACGCGCTGCCTGCCCCGCAGGATCCGTTGGACCGCCTGCGTGAGGTTGTCGTAGACCAGTTCCCGGAAGACGCCTCCGTAGTAGGAGAAGGCGTGCATATGGCCGTCGAAGAACATCTCCTGACGCTCCCAGGGATACGCTCGAACAAAGGGCTTGCCCGAGTAGCGAGGGCGCATCACAAAGAGCTTGACCTGCCGGCGCTGGCCGGCCATCTGGACCCAGGCCGTGCCCCAGTCCACTTCGGCTTCCCGCGCCACCTCCGGATCCAGCGGCAGCACGGCCTCGCGCCGGCCCCAGCCGTGAGCGGCTTTCCATTCCCGCACCCAGCGCCGCACGCTCACCTCCGCTCCCGCAAACTGATGCTCCTCCACCAGCCGGGTGTAGACCCTTCGAGCTGTGTGCCTTTGCTTGCGCGGCTGCTGGCGGTCGCCCAGCAGCCACCGCTCGACGATCTTCGCGACCGGATCCATCACCGGTGCCCTCGGCTCTTTCTGCCGACGATACCTGGGTTCGGTCCCGGCCAGTGCTTTGCGAATCGTCGTTCGATGGTGTCCCGTCTCTCGTCGAATCTGCCGGATGCTCTTTCCATACACACGCGATGCCGTTCTGATAAGCTCATACTGATCCATCCCAATCACCTATAACCTCCGTTTCGCCTGTCGTTTAGCAATCACAACAGACTAAAACAGAGGTCTGATTGGGGTGGGTCACATTCGCTCGATCACTCGCCCCAAAAACGGGTCACTTTTACGTTATCGAAATCACGGTGCCTTAGTAGTGGTCAATGGAATAGATCAGTCTATCGCACAGCTGGGTTGAGACCGTGATCCCTTGTGCGCCGCCTACGCTCGCTTACAGCCCTTTCCAGCGCCACCTATGGATGATCCCCTCATCGTCGACATAGAACATCCGATACGAGTCCCACCCGTGGGTCTGCGCTGGGGTATAGACCGTCGTCGTGGTCGCCGATTTTCCATAGACCGAGGTGTTGCTCGTAGCGGTGCCGGGAGTGGTAAATTCCGTGCGCTCCACATAGACCAGCACCTTGCCGCCTTTGCCGTCGCTCGATTCCTGCTGGAGCGGCCCCCATTTTTGGATCAACTTGGAATAATGATGCCCCGGCCAGGAGGCCATCATTTTGTTGATCCGGCCCGCACAGGACACGGATGTGAGAAGCAACAGAGTGACAAGGATCGTCTTTCGCATAGGTGCCTCCAAATGAACGGCCTATGCGAGAGGGATCACAAACGGAAGGATGCTAATCGGCTAGAATAACAAGCAGCCGCTGTGGCCTCTCGCTAGGCCGTTTCGGTTAGGGCCAGCTGCGGTATTTGCGTACCTCGGCTGGCCTGCTCTCACCCGCGATTATACCGCGCCAGAGCGGGAAGCGTAGTATTAGATGTGCCTGTTGCGCCGCCAAAACTTTTTAAAAAATTTCTGTGGCTGCGAGTGCCGCGCCTTCCCCAATCGCCTACCCCCACCCCTTCGACAATCGATTAGGTAGGGGGACATTCGAGCCGTGCAACAGCTCCACCGGGTGCGCGTAACTAGCCCCCCAGGGGGTCGCAACAGCCTGGTTGCGCCGCCATTTTTCGCGGCCCACCGAAAAGGGCTTATGTTGCTGAAGCAACTGAGGTTAGAGGTAGAAAAGGGCGCCGAAATGGGGTAAAATAGAAGACTCTACAGGTGCGCGCCAATCGCGCAGATCCCCGCCGGACAAGGCTTTCAGCTCGACCAACGCTCGCGAATTGCTGCGCTCTGAGGTTGGCGTAGGCGGGTAGCGCTCGCGCCTCCCCCAATCGCCTACCCCCACCCCTTCGACAATCGATTAGAGAGAGGCGCTATTTGCGCCGCGCAACAGCTCCACCGGGTGCGCTCAACCTGCCCCCCAGGGGGTCGCAACACCACGGTTGCGCTGCGCGGTTGCGTCCATTTTTCGCGGGCGCCGCAGTATTGCAAGTGACTGAATTCACTGCGTTTAGGGGATGAAAAAGCAGCCCGATTACGCTATACTAACCGGGTACGACAATCGCGGAGAATCCCGCCGGACAAGGCTTTCAGCGCTAGATGAGGTCGCGAATGCGTGCGCTTTGAGGTTGGGGTAAGCGGGTCGTGCTGACCTGGCCCGCCAATCGTCATCCTCCCCAGCCGAAAGTGGAGGTGGGAGTGTGACAGTGGTAATCTCGGTGTGAACCCGTGTCGCGTCGCAGATTCCTAGCCATTCTCCTAGCTGGACTATTCCTGATCATCGGGACTCGCTCGATGCTCCTTTGGGGTTCGCCCTATCTCATTGACGGGGATGAGGCGATCCTCGGACTGATGGCTAAGCATCTGAGCGAGGGCAAGGGTTTCCCTCTATATTTCTATGGACAAAGCTTCGGATTGTCAGTTGTTGAATGTGTTGCAGGAGCCTTGTTTTTTCTGCTCCTCGGTGTCTCAGAGACGAGCCTGAAGCTATCTATCCTGTTCCTTTGGAGTCTGGCGTGGGCACTTATGGTTCTCGCAGCGAAGAATTCCCTCCCCGGCAGGGTCTGGCTTTTTGCCGGTCTGTTGCTCATTTTTCTGCCGGGATGGTTTTCTTGGTCTCTCCGAGCCAGAGGATACCATGTCGGAGCTTTTCTCCTCTTCTCTTTAGTTCTCTGGCTGACGACCCTCAGTAAACCTAGATTACGTGGTTGGAGAGTTGGGTTGGACCTACAGCGCGGTCTTGCTACCGGACTGTTGTATTTGACCAATCATCTCTGGTTTGTGGCCTCCTTGCCGTTTGTCGTACTGTCGATGAAGGGGCCTTTCGCTCGGCGGGCTTTTTTTACGGTCGCCGGTTTCGCAGTATCACTGATCACAATTAGGCTACTGAGTGGGGGGAGAATGTCCACGTTCTTTTCCCCAGACTATCTATCAGAACCCGATTTTCTTGAAGCGTTTCGGTTACTTCCCGGCCGCATCTTTACAGCGATCAGTGGCAGCTATGTTTATGTCAAGACTGATTCCGGTCCCGCTACGACCATCTTGTGCTGGCTATGGGTTGGAGCCTCAGTCGTTGCAGCTGTCCTCTTCTTCGGCCGAAAGCTTAAGGACTCGACATGGCAGAACAGCGCGGCGTGCCTTGCGGGAATTCTACTGTTAGCGATCGCCACGACGTTCATCAAGAACGATCTAGTGAGCTTCCGCTACTTCCTCCCTCTGATTACCCTCTTGCCGTTCTTCCTATCGATTGAACTTGCCGCCTTGGATGCAACCGGTTGGGGTTGGCTCCCCATGCCTCTGTTAGCAGTATTCATCATTCTTGGAGGATTCGCAGCTACGGAGGCAGATCTTGGTTCGGATAGACCGCCAGCTTTGCTTGGAGCCGTTCCGGAGAGGCAAGCCCTGGATGAACTGATTGAGCAAATTTCGGCGGCGGGAGTCCAACATGTCTATTGCCTAAATGCGATGGTCCAATGGAACATAACTTTCAGAAGCAAGGAGGAAGTAATTGCCCGATCGAGGTCAGACACCGACAGGTTTCCGGCCTATCCAAGAGCAGTCGACCTTGCCTTTCGTGATGGGGAGCCTGTCGGGCTTGTTGGAGCTGCCTACAGCAGGCCAGAGGTTTCGACTCTCCTTACGGAGAAGGAATTCTCCAACCTAAGGGTGCGCGAGATTCGGGATTCGTATTTTTGGATCTCAGATCCCCCGCTTAATCTTCTGAAGAGGCTCGGTTTTCAATTTAACGGGAGTAACAATGCGACCCGCTCGGAGGCAACGACTCTAGCTCACAGCACCTCCCGCTTGTCATTGTGAGGCCGGTCTACTGGTAAGCCCGCAGCAACGAGCACAGCGCTTTGGTCAAGCTCTGCGGGAACTACGACTAGAGCACGGGATGAGCCAGCAGCAACTCGCAGATGCCTGCGGGCTGGACATCACTTACATCGGCGGAATTGAGCGCGGGCAAAGGAATCCAACGCTGGGGGTCATGCACGGAGCCGCTTCAGTTTTGAAGATCGAGCTGTCGGAGCTGTTGAAGAAGGCGGAACTTTAGGAAGCTGCTCACGGAGAGTGGAATAGCTGAGATCCCAGTCGGACAAGACGCCGCTTCTTGGTTCGGTGTGGTGGGGCTATTTCCTTTCGGCGATAAGCTCTCTTGAATGCCTGGCTCTCGCAAACTGGCGCCGATTCTGCCTCCGGTATTCAAGTATCAACTTGTTAAGATAGTAGTAGATAAACTTCTTCTGGCCGGGAGCTAGGTGCCCATCAAGCATGTTGGCGTGGCCGTGGAAAAGATCCTTTTTAACCAGCAGTCGGCTGAGGTGGCTAAAGGCAAACTCGACATCGATTCCAGTGGCCTCTGCTTTTCTGATTTCATCTCGCGTATCGCCCTCGTCTTTCGCATTCTCGATTGAAAGCTCAAGGACTCGACACCTATGCTCATTCAGGATCCGCTGATGTTCTGGGCGCGACTCCCTCAACGACGCTCTCGCCTTCTCGAAGCTGAGATCCAATCCATAGCAGGCAGAGCAAAGTCCCCTGGCCTTAATCCTCTCATCGGGATGCTTGCACCACTTGCATGTCGGTTCAGTCGGCTTTCTCTCGACAAACTGGCGGGCCTTGCTGTCTATATCTTCGGTTGGCATCGATTTCCCCTCTGAATGACGGGACTATTGAATGTCAGATCATCTTCTCTCCAGCTCACACAAGGAATTGAAGAGATTTTCAACTCTTAAGAAGTAGCAGCTGCAGCGTCCCTTCCATCCAATTGGCACAGTACGAAACGACGTGCCCCAGCTGGCCCGGAGGTACTTGTTTCAACGAGGCTGTCGCTGCTAACCTGATCGTAACAAGAAATCTACCTTGGCATGGTTAGCGAAGAGCCGAAGGTGGGCAATGACACACGCTGCGGGAAGGTAAGTGTCCGAGTATAAGCTGACCGAAGAAATCCTTAGTCTCAGCGAGGCCACGACGTGGGGCAAAGCAAAGAGTGAGTGGGAGCTTGATGGGGTCTTCCGCCAGAAAGAGCCGGACACCTGTCTCTGCGGGCACTTCCCCATCAACGAGATCTGTGTCATCCGCAACAAACGAAATGGGAACGTAGCAAAGGTCGGCAACTTCTGCGTCAAGAAGTTCCTAGGGCTCCCGTCCGGCAAGATCTTCGCCGCCCTCGATCGGGTCATGGAAGACCTAGAGAAGCCGCTCAACCCTGCCACAATCGAATACGCGTTTGAGAGGAGGTGGATCTCTCGCTGGCATAAGGACTTTTACCTTGATACCTGGCGTAAGTGAAACTTGAGCGACAAACAGCTCAGGTACCGCAGGGGGATCAACGCCACGATCCTCATCGCGCATCTAAAGCGGTCCGAGTCGACCGAAAAATAGGTCCAACCTCACATCACACTAACTTCCCGCCGACCAAAATCGACTTCCTCGCCGTCCACCTCATGGGTGCCTTCCGGCACCCCGCCGAATTCCCGCAGGTGGCGATAGATATACTCCCTCAGCGGCCGCACCTTCATGCCAATCGCCACGGCAGCGCTCCGGTTTTTTGGCGCCGGAACATCCTTTAGCACCTCGCCAATAGCCGCCTCGATTTCGTGTTGGAACAGCTCGATCTGGCTTTCTCGGCGCTCTTGTTCGGCACTCAGCGCGTTTTTGAGCTTCTCCAGCATCCCAGCCCCGGGGACAATCTCGAAACGTTGCAGCAGTTCAGCTAGTGCCCGTCCGGAAACCGGGGTTCCCAGAACTGTAATCTGTTGAATCGGAACCACTTTTTATACCTGAGACTGCTGACAGACCGACTCGACCCAGCTCGATCCAGAGCGAGGACGAGCGAGCGAGGGCGCACGGGCCAAAAAACACCGGTTCGGCGCAGACCTCTCCCTGAGTCGGAGCCACAAGGCAGTACGGTCAGCCACAAAAGACTACAACAGGAGTCGGGCCAGGACGACCAGGTTATAGGTCAGGACGCTGGCATGGACGTAGCTTTGAAAGTGAGGCCAGCCTTTCCAGGTACAGCGGTGGAGACCAAAGGTGTGCTTGAGGGTCCCAATGCACCCCTCGATCCCGGCCCGGAAGCGTTTGAGCTGTTTGTAGACCCAACTGGAACGCACCATGCTCTCGACCGTCAACCCACACTTTTTGGAAAAGGCCACGTCCTGTACCCCCTGCTCTTTGGCCCAGCTCAGGTTGGCCGCCGAGGCAAAACCGCCATCCCAGGCGCTCTGGCGCGGGACCTTCCCGTACAGCTGTCGATGACGCTCTAAGAAGGGTTGCACATAGTTGCTATCGGCTGGATTCCCGCGTTCCACCACACAATCCAGGATCAGCGACGAGGCCCCCGTGCTGACAAACACTTTGTGGCCGAAAACCGTTTCCCGAGGGCTCTTCTTGATAATATCGGTGTGCTCTTCGAAGAGGGAACAGATCTTCTCCTGGGCCGCGACGGCCTCGCCCGAAAGGACCCGTCGTTGAGTCTGCTCGATGACTTGGTGCAACAGCTCCAGATAGTGGGCCAGTTGCGCCGCCCCGGCCAGACTGAGGGGATCGCTCCACTGCGCCGACGCGGCCAGCGCCTGCTCGGCATAGTGGGCCGTCTTGGACGCCACCTTGATCAGATCGCGGTAACTCTCCAGGCGCTTCTTGCCGCGGCGGTTGCGGATGTTCAGGACGCGCCGCTTGGCCCGTCGCGTGTGATCGACGAAGCCGATCCCTTCCCAGTCCCGCAGCCGCCCCAGCCACCGGGTGACGACTCGAATGCCGTCGTACAACAGCTCACTGTCGAGCGGATAGTGGACGTTGGTCTGGACCGCCGTGGCATCGACCCGAATCCGTTGGCCTTTTTCCAGACCCCGAGCCTGCGCCCAGCGCACCAAGTGGTCGTTGATCGCCTTCCATGTCCCCGGCTCAATCTTCCCCAGGTTCTCCGCCAGGGTGGCTTTGCTGATCGACGCCCCATAGGGCAAGCGACAGAACCTCTGACAGCTTTGCGAATCCACCAGATGAAACTCCAGCTTGCGATAGCTGAACTGATGCAGCTGTTTGATGACGGCACAACGCAGCACCTGCTCGGCCGTCAAACCGGGGGCGCCGACACTGGAATCGACCCTGTCAGAGAGATCTTGTACTATCAGCTCCAGCGTCTGGGGATTGTCGTCCAGGATGCGCGAGATCACCTTCAATTCATGGGCCAGTTGGTGATCGGGCCATGGTGGGGAAAGGGGGCGTTGTTTTTCACGCTTTTGACGCATCTTCGAACTCCTGAAATCGTCCTAAGTCGTTTCAGTCTAATTGTTTACACCAGATAGTCTAGCAAACGACCCTGACAATTTCGGAGCTTGAAAAAGCCCTCTTTCCCCTTCCTTATCAATTACTTACGGATTTCCGGACGGGCACCAGCTAGCGAGAGCCCTTCGATATAGAGCAGCTCACAGTGGCGGTACTCAATGATCTTTTCGTAAGCTGCCAGGAACGCCGACTTCTCGCCCCAGACTGAAATGAAGCTGCCATACTCCTTCCCGAGCGCGGCCAAATCGCTGTCACTGAGGCTGAGAAAATCCGGGCAGTAGTCGCGGTCCTGGTCCTCGCCAAATCGCGTCCAGCAAAGCGCCAGCATCTCGGCCTGCCAGCCTTTCACACCCCTCACCTCGACATTCGGCAGCGCGTCCTCTGGTATCGATCCGTCGCCGTACTCAGCCAGCATTTCCGCCGCTGCTCGCCAATCGAGTGGCTCCTCGCAGGTGCCGACAAGCCGTTCAGGCTCTTCGGCGTCATAGTTGCCCCAGTATTCGAACCGCTGGTTCTCCTCGATGAACCGGACGCAGGCATGCCAGTCCATCCCTGGCGCGCCGCTATAGGAGCAGGTCAGGGTGAACATCTTGCGGCGCTTTTGGCCCTTCTTTACAGGCACTTTCGCTGGTCGTTGCGACCCAAAATCTAGGAGCTTTCCCATCTGCAATCCTCCCGTAGCAGCCGCCCTGAAGCGGCTCTGTTGCGCGCAAATTTTCGGTGATCAATCGCTGCTCGGGAAGGTTCCCTGTGGCGTGAGCGGCTATAAGGATTGTAGCAAAAAAGCGGGCGCAAAGCGAGTGTTTTAGGCGCTATCAGTGCCTCTTTTACCCTTTTTCGGGCGTCGGCGGAGCGGCTACAAACGATACCCTTTCAAGTGTAGCCAAAGATCCGCGCGGTGGGGGATAGAGAGGTTTTCCAAGAGAGTTCGGAGATTGTTATGGCACAGGACAGGTCCAACCTAATTGGCCTTTGTCTGGCTCTCGGTGCCGGAATCGGTTCCGCTCTCGGGGCTGGCATTGGAGCCGCGTCGGGCAATATGGGGAGCGCGGTAGGCGTCGGTGTTGGCGTTGGAGTGGCTACCGGTTTAGCAATCGGGGCAGGGTTATCAGCTCAGAAGAAGCACTGAACCGCGACCATTCTGCTGCCGAAAATTGGACCGCTCTTCGCCCGCCCCTGAACCCTCGTTCCATAGTGAATCCAGAGCGCGAAAACGTCGACTGGGTTCTCCCCCTAAATTCCCGCGAAACCCTTGCCACTGCTGACTTTTAGCGCGTTGAAAAAGCGCGCCTACAGCGACCCAGAGCCGACCTTCTCGGCAACGTGCCACGACAGCAACCACGCTCCCCTCGTCGATCCTGGGGCTTCTCAGGGCAATCTAGGGCATTCTTTGGGCAAGGTTGCCCGCCGTTTTTTGTCTCGGAACAGTCGAGTCAAATAGGCCAGTTCGATCCATTTGCAGGACGATAGAAAATTGAGCGCGCGAATGCAGATCTGAACATTGTTTCTCACCCTCTCCTGTGGTCCGATTGGCTCGATTGGTCCGATTCTGGGAGTAGACACCTAGGGATATTGTTGGAATAGTGAGGCGACTAAGTAATGTGCGCTGCTATCTTACGAGTCAATTGAGGACCAAACAAATAAGGTTCATCCGGTAAATGGGGAGGTGCCGCCAGTCAAAGGCAGGCCGTGGAAACTGCCGCACTATGCAAACCGTGGAAAAACAACTAGTTCTGGAGGAGAACTGGCAAGTGCTCGCAGTTGTTTTTCCACCGTTCGCACAGCGCTTGGAAAACTCCGTATCACGGGCTTGCTGGCCCAGTTCGATGTCGCTCGGAGTTTTCCACAGTTCCCACGGCCTCTGCTACTGCAGCCGACTATATTGACAAGCGAACGGGGAACCAGATTTGGGATCCGGAAAGCGCCGAACCACGTTCCCACCTCCCCATTTACCGGATGACCCCCAAATATTGGGGTTTAGCTCTTTGCTTTCGCTTGCCACAACCGCCAGACGCGTACCATCCGGGGACAGCCGAGGATTATACAGCTGCATCTGGGGTTCGAGGAACGGCTCCTTCCGTCCCTGGCGATCCACCCAGACCAGCGCATCCTCCTGCTCCACATCCGATCCGGGTATATACACGAGCGATCCGCTCGCGGAGACCTCGAACCTACTTATCATCCACACACCATCCACCACTGGCACCCCTGGTCCTTGAAGCTCCAGGGACTCCGGATCGAAAGGTGCCGCCCATAGGGCGCCGCCCTGGCCGTAAATCAGGTGCCCTGTGGGCAAGTAGCGGCCTTTAACGCCCCCATCCACGAGAACCCTTGGTTGGCCAGTGTCTAAAGAGAGCACCTCAACGCTCCACACAGGTCCTACGTCAAGGAGCTTGAGCCGGTCGAAGATCACTCCCCTGCCCCCGGGAAGAATCTGAGGGCGGAACAACAATCCTTCTGGGACCACTAGCTCCGGAACGCCCCCGCTTGACGAAACTCGCCAGAGGCCGTCTCGCCTTCCGAAAACGATCGTGCCATCCTCTCCCCAGCTCCCGCCCCGGCCCACTCCCACCTCGCAGATCGTCGCCGGCTCTCCACCGAGCAGGGACCATTTCTTCAAATCGCCCTTAACCCCTACACCAGTAAAAAAGCCCACCCACTTCCCGTCGGGAGAAAAAAACGGGCCCCAGCCACCTTCAGTGCCGGGAATCGCCTTGGCCTCCAGTTGATCTGTGGCACGCAAATACAGCCGCCGGGTATTGTCTCGGACGGCAGCGTAGACCAGCTGGGTTCCATCGGGGGATAGCGCCAAAGGGGCCTGGGGAGGAATTGCTTCATCGTCAGGGAGGGTGATAGAGAATCGGGCGACCTTGGATTGTGGGGGCTGGCTGTCGTACTCGCGATTCCAGAGGACAAAGCCCAGGAGCACACCCATCAGGAGAATCAGCAGACCAATGGCAGCTGACGGGGTTGTCCGTCGCCACCAGACTGGGGCCGCTCTTGCTACTCCCTCAGGGGAATGATCAGAAGGCTCGCTGAGAACGTGTTCGATCTCGATTCTGGCATCGCCAATGTCGCGGAGTCGCTCATGGGCGTCTTTCTCAAGACACCTCCGCAATAAATCCCGCATTCTCCAAGGCGTTTTCTCCGGGAGTGCCTTCCAGTCCGGCTCCTTTTGAAGAACCTTGGCGATGCAATCGGTGGTTGTCTCCCCCCCAAAGAGCTGTGTTCCCGTCAAGCACTCGTAGAGGACGCATCCGAAGGCCCAGATGTCTACCCTCTTGTCTACGGGCTTACCCCGGGCCTGCTCCGGACTCATGTAGGGCGCGGTTCCCAGAATCACGCCCGTCGAAGTCATCCCGTCCGTTCGCGTGGGTGAGTGGGAGATGTCGGCAGCAGGGATCTCGCCCTCCAATGCCTTGGCCAGACCAAAGTCCAGAATCTTGACCTTACCCTCGGGAGTGATATTGACATTGGCGGGCTTCAGGTCCCGGTGGATCACGCCGGTCTCATGCGCAGCTTCCAGACCCTCGGCAACTTGGCGACAGACTTCTAGCGACTCCTCCACCGGGAGGGGGCCTTTGCTGACTCTCTCCGCTAGGGTCTTTCCTTCCACCAGCTCCAGGACCAGAAAGCGAATCCCGTCCGATTCTTCCAATCCATGAATGGCGGCAATGTTGGGGTGATTCAGGGAAGCCAGAAGCTGTGCCTCCCTCTCGAACCGGGCTAGCCTCTCGGTATTTTGGGTGAACCGCTCAGGGAGAACCTTGATGGCGACTTCCCGCTTCAGAGTGGTGTCCTCGGCCCGATACACCTCTCCCATACCGCCTTCGCCGAGCTTAGAGGTGATCTTGTAGTGGGAGATGGTCTGGCCTATCAACGAGCCTCCAGACTGCAGGGGAGTCTATGTGGCAATACTAGATCTTTGGGTCTGGAAGGGCAATGCTGCGAAGCTGGTCGTGTGCTTGAAACTGCCATCCTTGTCCTTGTTTCTCGAAAAGGCGACCCATTCTTTTCAGCCACAAGCTTTTCGTGGTCGCATGACCGCTTGGTCTGCGCGGAATGACTGCTCTTGGCCGAGACTGTGTGAAAACTCCGCATCGGTGGCCACCAGCGTTATGCCACCCCGATTACGACCGATCGCGTTTCAAACTCGCGACTCTCGCCAAGAGCAACTACCCGGATATAGGGGAAGTAACCCGGAAAAACGGTCGCACTGGAGTCGGATGGGCCAGATATAATCTGGCTTTCCCACGGAAGGACAAACGATGACGGGATTTATCCAGGGTGAGAATCGCTCCCAAGCCACCTTATTCCCCGAACGCTTGGACGATTACGTGTCCGAAGAAAACGCGGTCCGCGTGATCGATGTCTTCATCGACGAGTTGGACCTCTCTGGGCTCGGTTTTCGGACGCAGCCCAAGGACACCGGTCGGCCGGCCTACCATCCAGCAACGATGTTGAAGCTGTTTGTGTACGGTTATCTGAACCGCGTGCAGTCCAGTCGCCGGCTGGAACGTGAAGCCCAGCGCAATGTGGAACTGATGTGGCTGACCGGCCGCCTAGCGCCGGACTTCAAGACCATCGCCGACTTTCGCAAGGATAATGGGACAGCCATTCGTCTGGTGTGCCGCCAGTTCGTCATGGTGTGCCGCAACCTCGACCTCTTTGCCAACGCTTGGGTGGCCATCGACGGCAGCAAGTTCAAGGCGGTCAACAACCCCTATCGGAACTTCACCCGGGCCAAGATGAAGCGGCGCCTCGCCCAAGTGGATGCGACGATCGAGCGTTACCTGCAGCAGTTGGCCGAGGCCGACCGCCAGGAAGTGGCCGAGGATAAGACCCAGCGATTGGAGGACAAGATCGCGGCTCTGAAGAAGGAGATGGCGCGCCTAAGAGAAGTCGAGGCCCGGAGGCTAAAGGCAGCGGGTCAGCAGATCTCACTGACGGATCCGGACGCCCGGTCGATGAATCACCGGGGAAGTGCCCTGGTGGGCTACAACGTGCAAGCGGCCGTGGACACCGATCACCACCTGATCGTAGCGCATGAGGTCACCAATGTGGGCAGTGACCGGCGCCAGCTGGCGCGGATGGCGAAACAGGCCAAGTCCGACCTGGATGTGGAGGAACTCCGCGTGGTGGCGGATCGGGGTTATTATCGCAGTGAGGAGATCCAGGCCTGCGAGGAAGCCGGAATCACCGCCTACGTCCCCAAGCCACAGACCTCAGGCAACCGGGCCAAAGGCCAGTTCGGGCGAGACGCCTTTCGCTATGTCGCTGAAGACGACGAATATGAATGCCCGGCAGGGGAGCGCCTGGTGTGGCACATGAACGCCCAGGATAAAGGGCGGACCCTTCGCGTTTACTGGACCTACAAGTGCCGATCCTGCCCCATCCGGGCGCAATGCACTTCAGGCGTTTACCGCAAGATGAGTCGTTGGGAGCATGAAGAGGTGCTGGACCGAGCCCAAGTACGATTGGCTGCTAACCCCGAGGCGATGAGAGCCCGTCGGGCTACGGTGGAACATCCGTTCGGGACTCTGAAAGCCTGGATGGGATCGACCCACTTCCTGACGAAAACCCTCGAACGGGTGAATACCGAGATGAGCTTGCACGTGCTGGCCTACAACCTGAGACGAATGATGAACTTGGTAGGCACCAAACCGCTGATCGAGGCGATCCGGGCCTAATAAGCCCTTTTCTGGGGTATCCATTTAACCGGACTGAATGTAGGCTGAGGCGGTGGATCACCCTCGTGCTGGCACGCACTATCCGAGGTCCGTGGGCGAGTTCCAGGCCTGGTTCCGCACCGATGCGGACTGTCTGGACTACTTGGAGTGGCTGCGATGGCCCGCTGGCTTCGCTTGCGCGGACTGCGGCCACGATGGTGGCTGGCGGCTGGGCGATGGGCGCTTCAGGTGCTCCGGGTGCGGCGGCCGTAGTTCGGTGACTGCGGGCACGATCTTTGACCGGACGCGCACGCCGCTCACGGTATGGTTCAATGCCTGCTGGCTGTTCGCCACGGGCAAAGACGGGATCTCGGCGCTGAGCCTGAAGCGGACGCTCGAGATCGGCTCCTACCAGACCGCGTGGGCCATGCTGCATCGGCTGCGGTCGGTGCTGGTGCGCCGGGGCCGCGACCGACTAGCCGGCATGGTGGAGGTGGATGAGACCTACATCGGCGGTGAGCAGCCGGGGCTGGCAGGTGGCCGGGCCAGGGGCAAGAAGGTGCTGACCGGCATCGCGGTGGAGGTCCGGGAGCCGAAAGGGCTTGGCCGCTGCCGCATGCTGCCGCTGGCTGATGCGTCGGCCGCGTCGCTGCACCCGTTCGTGACAGATCACGTTGAGCCGGGCGCGACGGTCTTCACCGACGGCTGGCAGGGTTACCACGGTCTGGAGAAGCTCGGCTACGTCCATGCTCGACGCAGCCAGCGGGCGGCCCGGGCCCGCGGGGAGGATACCGGCGAGCTACTGCCCGCGGTGCACCGTGTCGCCTCACTGGCCAAGCGGTGGCTGCTGGGCACCCACCAAGGATCGGTGGAGCCCGCCCACCTGGCCAGCTACCTGGATGAGTTCGTGTTCCGCTTCAACCGCCGACGCTCCCGAAGCCGCGGGATGGTCTTCTACCGGGTGCTCGAACTCGCCGCTGCCCACGAGCCGCTACGCTACCAGGACCTTATCGCCACCAAGCGGCCCCGGGCGGTGTCGCCCACGCCGCCCCAGGCGCGCGGGCACCCGCCGAGCCTGGATCGCCCTCCAGCGAACCGCCCCTGGAGAACTGCCGGCCCGGATGGGTCCGGTTAAATGGATACCCCAGAGCCCTTTTATAAGCCTTAAACCCAGCAAATCAGAACGACTTCAACTTCATCTGAAGGCTGAAGAACCTCGAACCCCGGCTATCCATGCCCAAACCAAAGCCCGATCAAATCCCAAGACAAGTCGTCTGATGCGGTCTGATCAGGTCGCTGAGGCTGAATATCGAGTTTTCACACAGCCTCGAGGCGAGGCTGTGTGAAAAGTCATTCATGATTTCGGATTTGAAATTTTGACTTCATAGGATCGCGTGCAAGCCACGATCTCCGTCGTAGGAAGGGTAAAGAGACCCCTAAATCAAAGAGGTTTTGGACTTTTCACACAGCCTCAGGCGTTTGCCGTCGTTCGATTGCGATCAAATCTGCCGCTGGCTGTGGGATCGGGTGCCGACCCTCAACCAAGCTTTTCCTCCTGTTTTCGGCTATCCAACTCAGCCTTTAGCTTCGAATCACGGCCCTTTAGAAAACCCTGTACAACTGCTTCCATCTGGGACGCTCCTGGTTTCGTTCGGTCTTTCTCCCAGTTGACGATCGTCCCTTGGTTGACGCCTAGAAGACGGGCCAGCTCAACCTGTTTGAGGCCCTGCTCTAGACGGCGCTTGCGGATCCGTTGACCGAGGGTCTTGGCGGGAAAGCGGGACACTCGGAAGGTGATTCTTAGAGCTTTCGGTTGTTTGTAGTTTGGCTGTGCGTTCTAGGATGTATTCCTCGAACCGCTCTCTGAAAGGGCCGTATTCGCGGACCATGAGGTGATTCTACATCGGTGCGCAGTGAAATTGGGATCTCCCAAACCACGGTTGAGGGCAATCTCAGCCCGCTCCAATGCGCGGCTCGGATATCAGTGCCATATAGTCCCCTTTCCGAGTCGAAAAGCACCTATCCTAAACCGACGCCTGTAGGACCGGACATTTCACTTGCTACCGGAACCGGACAGACCACATGTTAGCGACACTGGGCCGCGTAAACCCTTGACAACCAACAAAATGGCAGATAACCTTCCGACCCTTCCTCACTGACGCCTGGAAGGAGAAGCGATGTGAACATCCGAAGATCTCGATTCTTACTCCCGGCCTTGATCCTCGGCTGCCTGCTGGTCCGCCCGTTGCCGGCGCAGTGCAGCGTCGGCCCCCCCGTCGTGATGCAGTACATGACGCCTACGGTGTTGAGCAGCTTTATACAGGTGTTGAAGCCGTTCAATCCCACCCCCTCTATCTTCAGTTGCAAGCTCACTGCGAGTCCCGGTGCCATGTTTTGTTTTCCCAGTGCTATGACCGGCATGGGTTCCCCGGTTGCCTCTGTCCTTTCCGCAACCGCCACCGGGCTGGGAATGCCATCATGCATGTGGAGATGCTACTGCCACACGGCTACCCCCACGCGCTTCACCACCTTCACGATCAACACCCTTGACGGCCTACCTGTCGAACTCTTGGATTTCGCCATCGACGAAGACGGCACTACGCCCAAGCCCTGACACATCACGATCATCCCCCGTCGGCAACCCAGCCCGCGCCCGCGCCGTATGTACTCGCCAAGCCGGGGAAAGCCGTCCTGCTTCCCCCGCTCCTGCTCATAAAGCCGGAGAGCACGTGCTGCGAAGTTCTCCAGGGTCGCCCTCGCCACGGTCAGCTCAGCTCGGCTGAAGTGATAGCCGAGAAAATCAAAGCCTTTTTCGATCCGACCGATGAAGGTCTTCTCGGGATGCTTTTCCAGCTCTAGAGAGGACAGGACCTGGTTCAGGAGTCGAACCGCCCGACGTAGTTTCCAGCGGGTGGGTGCCAGCACCAGGATGTCGTCCATGAAGCGGACGTAGAACAACCCGGCCCTTTCCAGGCGCTGGTCCAACTCGGCCAGAAAGAACGCACACCGACGATCGGGCGCAGGGGAGAACCCAGTACCGTTTGCGGTAGTTCACTGGACGTTTCCGGAGAGAATTTGAATGACCGGTTCTAGGCGAAAGCCGCCGGTCAGTGGAGATCTACTCTGACATTGTTTGTAAGGTCAGATCTGCGCTAATACACCTTCAGCAGTCCAACACCTTGAGCACCCATATCCCATGATCCGGGTCGAGGGTCCCCGGCCCATCCAGGCTCCTTCGTCAAACCAGAGAGACCAACAGCTTCGCATCAGAGTCTCCTTGTCCTCTAGGTCGAACCGGATTTGTGAGTTCCGTGGATGAAGAAAAGGGCCACCGAAGGATAATCTCGGGTCCTTTTCAAACCTGGCTGCTAGTGCAGAACTTCTGACACTTCGGCTGTTTCCTCTCGCTCCAAGTGTGCTAGTCGCTCTGTGAGAACGCGAATCTGTCGGCTCTGTTTCTGAAGTTCATTCAGCAGCATCACATTCAGCTTTTGATACTCCACCGTTCGCGGTTGGCCCGTTTCGTCATTTACGATCAACTCCGGGTAGACGTCGGCCACTTCCTCTGCAATGAGTCCGTATTGGAGCCGAGCGCCACCCGTGCCGAAGTCCCTCTTGTAGCGAAAGGTGACCGGTCGCAGTCTCATCAGATCGCCGCTCGCATCGTCCATATCGTGGATGTCTTTCTTGAACCCGCGTGAGGAGGGAGCAACGATCTGCACACCCGCCATGAAAGCGTTCGTGTGGTCTGAGTTGCCAATACGAATGATGTTGGATTCTTCGGCACCTGTGTTTCCCACATAGATGTTGTTGTTTCCGGTCACCAAATTAGAACCCGCATTGTTTCCGATGGCAATGTTGGAGGAGCCGATGGTGTTGGATCTGAGCGCCTGGCTCCCATTCGCGGTGTTATTGTTACCGGTTTTGTTGGAGGTAAGCGCTTGGTTCCCAGTCGCCGCGTTGTGGCTGCCTTCGATGTTGGAGAAGAGGGCACCTGGCCCACTCGCGGTGTTGAAGCTCCCGGTGGTGTTGTTGCGCAGCGCATCGGTTCCAGTTGCCACGTTGGATCTCCCAACATTGTTGGCTGTGAGCGCGGCGACCCCAACCGCCGTGTTTTCGTTGCCTTCGGTGTTGGACCGGAGCGCTTGGTCCCCAATCGCTGTGTTGGAGCCGCCGGTGGTGTTGGAGAAGAGCGCATCATGCCCACTCGCCGTGTTGCCGCTGCCGCTGGTGTTGCGGAAGAGGGCACCAGCCCCACTTGCCGTGTTGGAGCCGCCGGTGTTGTTGGCCGCGAGTGCAGAGTTCCCACTCGCCGTGTTCCCGATGCCCTCGGTGTTGAAGGAGAGCGCATTGTGCCCACTCGCAGTATTCCCGAAGCCCGTGGTGTTTCTCATTAGAGCTCCGGCTCCCGTGGCGGTGTTGTTAATGCCGGCAGGGTTGGAGCTGAGTGCGCCTCGCCCGATGGCCGTGTTGGTGGGGTCAGTGATGATGAAGTTCGCAGTTTCCACGGCCACGGTCGCCACGTCCCCACTGGCTTCCTGGATCAAGGAGAGCACCGCTACCGGGGGCGAGTTGGCCGTGATTTCCACCACCCCCTCGAAGCTGGTGAGCGACGGTCCGAAAAGCAGGGCTTCATTCAAGAAGGCGGCTTCGGATTGAAGTGGGTTCAACGTCAGCGTCTTCTCGGTGACGGGTTGTTGTCCTCCCTTGTCCTTGAGACGAAGCGTGAGCTCCGTCGCCTCCGTCGGACTCGGGTTGTGGACCGCCAAACCCGACTTTATCTCGTCATTGATGAACCCCAAGAACTTAATCTCCTCGGCGAGAGGGCTCGGTAAGACCCCCACCCGAGGCTTCAATCCGCCCAGAAAGAGCTGGAAGAACTCGGTAGCGATGAACTCACTCTCCGACTTCAGCTCGGCCCATCCTCTCGTCAATGGCGCACTTGCATCTCCGAACGACACGGTCTCGGTCTCCCCTGGACCGAGTTCCACCTGTCCATCCGTCAGTTTTCCTCCAGCCGGGGAATACAGCTGTACATCGACGTCGATTGTCTTTTCGCTGTTCGGATTGTGGATGGTAAACGAGGTGGTGGAACCCCCGTTGATGACCACCTGCGAGAAGTTATGGACAGTACTCCCAAACTGGTCGGCTGCCGCAGTATGTGTCGTTTGCCAAACAAGAACAATTGCTAGAACCTGTCCCGCTCGGCAGGTGATTTTCGCCCACTTCTTAAAGCCCTGGTCAAGAACGTACATTGGCGTTGCCTCCTTTGAACCGAGATTACTCCCGTGGACTGGATGTGAATCCATATGATCTCTTCTTGATCGAGTTGATCGGAATCTATCACTCCTTCGACAATGGAGAAAGTGTTGCCAATCCCACCTTGGCTCCTTGGCTCCTTGGCTGGAGGATCTCTGTGGTCCCTAGCGGTTTTGTTGCCCAGTCCGGCGCACCCCGAGTTTGATCTGTGGGATGGGTGAGGGGAGCCCAAGTGACTGGGATGAATCAGTTCGACCCTGAGGTTCCGGGGGCTCGGTCCGCAGATCTATACTGTCTCGGTGATCAACCCACTCCCGAAGGTAAAGCCCATGCCCCTGGTCGAACGCTCGGAGGCGTTCAACCACCCCGACTGGATTTACGAGATCAAGTACGACGGTTTCCGAGCCTTGGCCTACGTTGATGATGGCCAATGCCAGCTTGTCAGCCGCAAAGGAAATATCTACAAGCGCTTTTCCGAGTTGTGTGACTGGATCGCTCAGAACCTACCCGTCAAGAACGCTATTTTCGATGGGGAGATTGTCTGCCTGGATGATCAGGGCAAGTCGGTTTTCAAGCATCTGCTTCACCGCCATGGCGAGCCCATCTACTACTATGCCTTCGATCTACTCTGGCTCGATGGGGGGGACCTCAGGGAGCACGCCTTAGTTGAGCGCAAAGAGCTATTGAGGGGCCTTGTTCCCGGCGAGCCTTCCTACCTGCTCTACCTTGACCATCTAGAGGAAAAGGGCGTCGAGCTGTTCCAGTCGGTCTGCAAGATGGACCTCGAAGGCATCGTGGCGAAGTGGAAAGAAGCACCCTATTTAGCAGACAAAAAGACGAGCTGGATCAAGATCAAGAATCCCGACTATAGCCAGGCAGTCGGAAGACGGGAGTTGTTCGATTCGTTTCGACGCCGATAACCAAAGAGCAGACCAACTCGAAAGTGCTTGTCCTACTAGCGCGTTTCTTCTCTGACAACCCGGTAGGGAAGCTTCAATCCTTGTTTTCGGGTCAGGATCTCATGAACGGTATAGGGATTGGTCTTCTTGCGGATCAGGAAGAATCCAAGAGTCTCTACGAAGAAGTGCCTCAGATCACGCATCAGGTTTCTCCCCCAGATATTTGCGGGCTGCTTGATGTAGGCGAGTACCCCTAGCCCACCCGAATAGTCGATGTCTAACTTGACTCGCCAGCGCTCTCCGTTCTGGAAAAAGGTGAGCTGGAGGTTACCCGCCGGCTCGACCTGATGTTTCGTTCCGTTCGTGGACTTGAAGCTGGCTATCCGCTTCCATTCTCCAGTCCAGGACTTGACCTCTCGGTGTAGCCACGCCTGCACCTTCTTAAACTGGGTCGAACTCTTCAGGCCCTCCAGAAGGCGTGGATCCACATCGGCAAAGAGCTGGTGTGGATCCACCTGAACCAGCCGGTGCAGAAAATCGAGTCGAAAAGCCGGATCTTTCTCTTCAGCGATATGCCGAGCCTTGGTCCAAAGGTTGAGTAGCGCAGCTAACTCGCGATCCGACAGCGATCGGTATAGATCCGCTCCGTTTACGATGCGCTCGCCCCGTGGGATTGCGGAGGCTTTGAGTAGCCGCTGGAGCTCCGAATCAAGTCTGGTGAAGGGATCAGCGCGAACACCGATGACTCTTCCGCGGACCCTTTTCTCAGGTTGCCTCAGTGCGACCAGTTCGACGCGACCCTGGCGGTTCTGCGCGGTACAGACGGTTTGCTCAATCCCTGGAGGACGTTGCCATGGACTGTTGTCGTTTTGACCCAAGACTTCCCCGGCTCCAAAAACCAACATGAAGCCGAGTAGTCCTGAAACTTCTTTGTTGAGGTATGTCCACTTAGTCAAGCGTTTTCGATTCTCCAGCTTCCGTTTCAGATAATCAGGCTCTGGGGTATCCATTTAACCGGACTGAATGTAGGCTGAGGCGGTGGATCACCCTCGTGCTGGCACGCACTATCCGAGGTCCGTGGGCGAGTTCCAGGCCTGGTTCCGCACCGATGCGGACTGTCTGGACTACTTGGAGTGGCTGCGATGGCCCGCTGGCTTCGCTTGCGCGGACTGCGGCCACGATGGTGGCTGGCGGCTGGGCGATGGGCGCTTCAGGTGCTCCGGGTGCGGCGGCCGTAGTTCGGTGACTGCGGGCACGATCTTTGACCGGACGCGCACGCCGCTCACGGTATGGTTCAATGCCTGCTGGCTGTTCGCCACGGGCAAAGACGGGATCTCGGCGCTGAGCCTGAAGCGGACGCTCGAGATCGGCTCCTACCAGACCGCGTGGGCCATGCTGCATCGGCTGCGGTCGGTGCTGGTGCGCCGGGGCCGCGACCGACTAGCCGGCATGGTGGAGGTGGATGAGACCTACATCGGCGGTGAGCAGCCGGGGCTGGCAGGTGGCCGGGCCAGGGGCAAGAAGGTGCTGACCGGCATCGCGGTGGAGGTCCGGGAGCCGAAAGGGCTTGGCCGCTGCCGCATGCTGCCGCTGGCTGATGCGTCGGCCGCGTCGCTGCACCCGTTCGTGACAGATCACGTTGAGCCGGGCGCGACGGTCTTCACCGACGGCTGGCAGGGTTACCACGGTCTGGAGAAGCTCGGCTACGTCCATGCTCGACGCAGCCAGCGGGCGGCCCGGGCCCGCGGGGAGGATACCGGCGAGCTACTGCCCGCGGTGCACCGTGTCGCCTCACTGGCCAAGCGGTGGCTGCTGGGCACCCACCAAGGATCGGTGGAGCCCGCCCACCTGGCCAGCTACCTGGATGAGTTCGTGTTCCGCTTCAACCGCCGACGCTCCCGAAGCCGCGGGATGGTCTTCTACCGGGTGCTCGAACTCGCCGCTGCCCACGAGCCGCTACGCTACCAGGACCTTATCGCCACCAAGCGGCCCCGGGCGGTGTCGCCCACGCCGCCCCAGGCGCGCGGGCACCCGCCGAGCCTGGATCGCCCTCCAGCGAACCGCCCCTGGAGAACTGCCGGCCCGGATGGGTCCGGTTAAATGGATACCCCAGATCAGGCTAATGCCTAGAAGTCCATATCATCGTCTCTGCTCTCGATCGTGATCTTGAACGACAGCGGAAAGTGGTCGTTGAAGGTCGTCCCCGATGCGGCAAAGGTCGAGTTGTCCCAGTACCAGTTCTAAGATCTCGCCCTGCTGTCCACGACCTTCCTGAACACACAATAAACCCGCCCAAGGCACTCCCTCAATCACGGGAGGCCGCCTCCACCAAGAGCCAAGGCCCCGACGTAATGGGCAGCCCAGCCTTCCTTGCTGCGTGAGCCAGAAGATTTTCACTTCTCGTGATCACCTTCCCCTTCATCCCAGGGGAGATCAGGATCATGCCCTCCTCCGGGAAGCAATAGCGCGAGGGTGAGGGTCTTCTCGGGCCGACTACAGCCAAACCCAAGATGGAACGCGGGTTTTAACAGCGGCGCAAATATTCGCTGGATCGCTCCTCTTTCAGACCGAAACGGGGGCGGGTATTCCGGCGTTTCAGTTTTCAGTGGGTGACCCAACTCGATCTTCGCATTTTTCTAGTACGAAAGAAAGCAATCTAATGGCTCGGGAGATAAGACACAGGATATCGCGGAAATAGATGGCATCCTGCCCCTCTATATCCCCAACAAAGATGGGTTCATCCGGTAAATGGGGAGGTGCCGCCAGTCAAAGGTAGGCCATGGAAACTGCCGCACTATGCAAACCGTGGAAAAACAAGTAGTTCTGGAGGAGAACTGGCAAGTGCTCGCAGTTGTTTTTCCACCGTTCGCACAGCGCTTGGAAAACTCCGTATCACGGGCTTGCTGGCCCGGTTCGATGTCGCTCGGAGTTTTCCACAGTTCCCACGGCCTCTGCTACTGCAGCCGACTATATGGACAAGCGAACGGGGAGCAGATTTGGGATCCGGAAGGTGCCAACCACGTCCCCACCTCCCCATTTACCGGATGACCCCAAAGATGCCCTTTCGAGGCGCATAGAATTGAGGATGCAAGGAGTCTACTAGTACTTCTACTCACTTCGTTGATTCTGAGGCTTCTCAGGCAAATCTAGGGCACTTTCAGGGTAGAGTTGCACACCTTTTTTGCCTAGGCCAGTTCGATCCATTTCAGGGACGACTGGTGATCTGATCACTCCCTCCTGTGGTCCGATTGGTCCGATTCTAGGAGATAGGAGAGAGTCGTTATTTGCTAGTAGACATAGAGTGCCGGGGCTTTGCACTTTTTTGTAATAACTAAGACCCTCTACCTCCTGTAGAATCGGACCAATCGGACCAATCGAGCCAGTGGAGGGAACAACTATGAAAGTTGACGTGAGAGCATTGGGCTTCAGCTTTGCTTTGAGGAGTGTACCGTTCTTTCTGTAATTTCCCGTTAAGAGGGAATTTCTCGGGATACCGAGGATTGGGTTGACGAGGAACCTGGCGCGGCTCAGGCGGAAGGAGGCTGTAGGCCGAGTGCAGCCTGAGCCGTGCGGCGCTGCGCGCCGGGCCCCCCCGGAAGGGGGCCAAAGGCCGTCAGCCGAAGGGTTGAGCCGTCAGAGGTCTGGGACAAGATTCTCTAAATCATTCATCCAAAATGAAAGGAGAATCCAATGGCCCCAGACCTGGAAGACAGAGTACCACGAGAGATCCTAGAGGCGTTGATCCAAGAAGGAACGGAGGCCTTTCGCAAGGTGTTGGAGAAGCTCTTGAACTTGGCCATGGGATTGGAACGGTCGGAGTTTCTGGGAGCCGAGCCCTACGAGAGAACGAGCCAGCGACGGGGCCACGCCAACGGTTACAAGGACAAGAAGATCGCCACGCGTGTGGGAGAGCTCCGACTGAAGATCCCTCAGGTGCGAGGGCTGTCGTTCTACCCTCAATCGCTGGAGAAGGGCTGCCGCTCGGAAAAGGCGCTGAAGTTGGCCATTGCCGAGATGTATGTCATGGGCGTCTCCACGCGCAAGGTCACGGAAATCACCGAGCAGCTGTGTGGCACGGAGATCTCCGCCAGCCAGGTCTCACGGGTCGCCTCCCTGCTGGATGAGGAGCTGGAGAAGTTCCGTAGCCGGCCGCTGAGCGGTGAGTATCCCTTCGTCTACCTGGACGCCCATTACGAGAAAGTCCGTGTCGATGGACGAGTTCAGGACCTGGCCATCCTCAAGGCAGTCGGTGTGCAGGCTTCCGGTCACCGTGAGGTCTTGGGTCTGAGCGCCCGGCTGAGCGAGGCGGAGGTCCACTGGAGAGCGTTTTTTGAGGATCTGGCCGGGCGGGGACTCAAGGGAATGGAGCTCGTCGTCAGTGACGACCACGCGGGACTGAAGGCCGCTCGACGAGCGGTGTTTCCCGCGGTTCCCTGGCAGCGCTGCCAGTTTCATCTGAGCCAGAATGCTCAGCGCTTTGCCCGTCGGCTCCAAGAGCGGGGCCAGATCGGCCAAGCGATGCGGGACATCTTCAACAGCCCCACCCTCGAGGATGCCGAAGCCATGCTCAAACGCAAGATCAAGGCGTTCACCGAAACCAACCAGGCACTGGCCCAGTGGATGGAAGACAACGTGCGCGAGGGGTTGACGGTCTACGCCTTCCCCCGCAGTCTGCACAAGAAGATCCGGACGATTAACGGCGTGGAGAATCTCAACAAACAGATCCGGCGCCGCACTCGAGTGGTGGGAATCTTCCCCCATATCGACTCGGCGTTGCGACTGATCTCAGCCGTGCTGGCGGAGATTCACGACGAGTGGCTCACGGGCCGCTGCTATCTGAACCTGGAGAGCTGGCAAGAAGAGGAGGCATCCTAGAAGAGCGTTTCCCTAAACCCGAGACCCTCAGATCAGCGAGGGTTCTCGGTAAGGGGCAGCCCGCGATCGTGGCTCTGAGGGCTTCTGACAGGGCCTCTTTTCTTGGAGAAGGAGGTGGGGGCGCTGAATCGCTCTCTGCGAGTAGTGCAAGCTGCTCCGGCCTCTCATTTTGATAGATCTGCTGGTTGCCTTAGAGAGATTCACAGCGAGCGGCTCACGGGCCACTGCTTTCTGCACCCGAGAGCCAAGAGAGGAGGATCCTGTCCCACAACCGACCCTGAAATTACAGAAAAATTGTTGCGCTGCCTTGCTTTGCTGTGGGGAGGAGCCGTCTTCATAACTGGCAGCGCAAATTTGATCTGGCCCTCCTATGCCACTGGGTTCCTGGAAGTGCTTGCTTCAGTTTATCCGGGATACCAAGGTACAGCCTCGTTTGGCCAGGTCCTTGTGGGAACTTTCAGCGGACTTGTAGATGGGTTCGTAGGAGGGCTGGTGTTGGGTTGGCTCTACAATTTCTTTGCGAGATAGAGATGGGAGAAGGGAATCGGAGAACACCGCTATAGACAGGGTGCTATAGCGCCGATATGGAGAGCGGAGTTTCCGTCGGGAGCACTGTAAAACAGAACAAGAATCCAACGTCGAGAGTGCATCTCGGGCAAAGACCCGTAGAATCCACGGCTTGTGGCCGGGTGTAGTTCTCGACGGAATCTCCTCGCTGATCCAAAGGTTGAGAGAGCGACGGAATACTCAAGAGATAAAGCCCCACACTGGGTCTTATTTGGAAGGGAGTATTTGGTAGGAAGACTTCATCTCTCTACCCCATCGCCCTCTCAACCCCCACTTGCCTACACGCGTGCCTGGAGTTTCCTTCCTGCCCGCCTCAGCAAAGGAAAGTGGGTTCTCATTATGTAAGATATGCCTGACGTCACTTAGTTGATTCAAGTGCGAAGCTGCTGTCCACTGCCCTCCTGAGGCCATTCTCCAACTCCACCAAAACCCATGGTCTCGCAGTGATGGGCAGACCAGCCCTCCTTGTCGTTCCGTAGAATGATGTCTTTCTTGATCATTGGAATCCCAGACTCATCCCAACAAGATCCCAACCTGATCCCGTCTTAACTTCGTGAAAAATAAGGCCGATCCCAGGAATCCCGGGTTTCTGACACTACTTCTTCTACCTCTTATATACTCCTACTAATATTGTAATTTCTGTCTTAGGAACGTGAAAGACCTGGGATACCCGGGATATCCCAATAGAATCAATGCTTTAAGTTGGGACGTACTTGGGATGTTTCTGGGATGAAGTTGGGTTTGGTTATGCTTGACGCAGGCCTGGGGGGCTGGTAGCTCTTTGGACGAAGTGTACCAATTCAAGATCTCCCTGCTGGGCATTGAACCCCCTATCTGGCGACGAATTCAGGTCCCTGCCGACTACAGCTTTTGGGACCTTCATGTGGCCATCCAAGATGCGATGGGTTGGCTCGACTACCACCTCCATGTCTTCCAGATAGTGAACCCTGAGACCGGCAACCTGGAGAAGATCGGCATCCCCGACGAGGATGGAGAACTCGACATACTTCCGGGCTGGGAGTTGTGGATTTCAGATTACTTCTCACCTCAGAATCCTCGGGCAGAGTATGAGTATGATTTCGGAGATAGCTGGGAGCATAAGGTGGTTCTGGAGAAGATCCTCGACCAGGAGATTGACAGGCCAGTCTGTCTAGCCGGTGAGCGACACTGCCCACCAGAGGACTGTGGCGGGATTGGAGGCTATGAAGATTTCTTGGATGTGATCTTTGACCCGGATTCTGAGACCCGCCAAGAAATGCTCACCTGGGCTGGTGGCTCATTTGATCCTGAGAACTTTGATCCCATGAAGGTCAAGTTCGATGATCCAGACGAGCGCTGGGAGATTGCCTTCTTAAGCGCTTGAGTGAGCTGCAGACCTGAGAACTGGTGCTTCTCCGCTCTATGCTCCTGGTGGACGGTAACTAACCGTCTTCTGAGCAGCCTGGTCAATTTCCTCAGGAGTGAGAAGCGGAGTAGTCTTGAGAGTCACGGCACCCGAAGAGTTTACAGCTAGAGATATTACTGCAGTCGTCGCGTTGTCTGGAGCGTCCACTATCACGAAGGCATCCGAATCTCCAAAGGCATAGTAAAAGGCTTCGAGCTTTCCACCCATAGCCTCCACCATGTTTTGAACTCTAGCTCGGCGGGTAATGCCTCCTTCGCTCATCAGCCCTTTTGTGCCTTCTGTTGTGTACGAAGCCTCAATCAAATACTTGGGCATTGGTCACTTCCTCCTTGATTTCGTTGCGGGGTGATATTGCATCCTACCGGATTCTGCTCAATTATCAAGGACCTTCTCCCACTCCATCTCGATATCCACAGTGGCCAGCTGACCATTCTCAAATTTCACCAGAGCCCAAGGTAGGACGGCAGTATCTCGGCCATCCAGAATATAGGGTGCCAGACCGTCACTGAGCTTGATCACCTTGCCCTTCATGCCAGGGAAGGCTTACTCCCCAACCTCCAACTCCCTCAAGCACGCCAGAATCTCATGATCGAGCTTGAGCATTGGCTAGGGCTGCTGATCGCCATCCTCCTTTTCGCGTCGCAGTAACTCCCGAACGGAAACCCCGTTACGTCGGTCTTCTTCCAACTCCCCAAGACAAACCACAATCGCGTGGTCCAACTGCATCATCCCGGGTCCACCATAGAGGCTTGCTTCGTCAAAACCAGGAAGAGAAACTGCTGTGGTTGAGCGTCTCTTTGCAGGCTAGACGAAAAGAGGCCTTGCCGCGCTGCATCATGATCATCGGAACGACTGATGGATAGTCTGCGGTGCGTTCCAGGATGTATTCCTCAAATCGCTCGTGGAGGTGGCCGAATGGGCGGACCATGGGGGGATTGTACAGGGCTGGGAACCTAAGAGGCAGGGATGGTTGGTTGTGCGCTCCTGGATGTACTCCTCGAAGCGCTCTCTGAAGGGGCCGTATTCACGGACCATGGAGTGATTCTAAGGGATGGGGAAGTGAGGCTCCACGAGGTCTGAGTTCCTTCCTTATCCGTCTTTAGATTGTCTCCGTCTTTCGCGGTGCCTTAAGGTGTGATTGCACAGATCTGCCCGCAAAAACGGTGTCAGAGTAGATCGCCCCTGACCGACCGCTTTCGCCCTATAAGCAGCCGGTCGCTTCAGTGTGTAGTTCAAGTTTCTGACGGGCAGCAATCGCCTCAAACCGGTCACTCAGATCTGCCTTGATTGAGTGATTTCTGACGATATCCTAAGGTTGGACTCGACGATAACTGGACGAAATAGTTCCCGATCACACAGCAGGAGGTAGTCGCCTCCTTGTGACCTGTTGGGGTTCGCTGCCAAGATCCCCAAGGGATGGACATCACCGTCGACGAGATCCTCGATGAAGGAATTCTGGAGTCGGCTTACACCTGGCTGTGCAAGCGACGACGGAACTACCCCGATCACGCCGACGTGTGGAACTTCCGCCGATGCTGGCGACGAGAGATGGACCGACTACGTCGGGAGCTGTTGGAGGGGAACTATCGTCTGGGACTGCTGAGCGGGACGACGCTCTATCGACGAAACCATGGAAGTTCCATTGCGGGGTCGGAGCGCCGCCGAAGGCACCAACGGCGCGATCCGGGGCAAGTACCTGGAGCGTGTTCGCCAGCGGTTCATGAACCCCGATGCCCCCGACTTGCCCCCGGGGGACATCCTGCCTAGGCGTACCGGCCTCAAGCGGCAGGCGTGGCAGTCGATCCACACATGGAACGAGCCCTACCGCCCGCCGTACGGCTGGGCCCAGTGGCAGTACGTGTGGGACGTGCGGCTGGCGACCGGCAAGATCGATTCCGACACCGCCGCGTCCGGTGGCCGTGGCCTAGAGGCGATGCACTACTACGGAGCGTGGGACGTGATGGGCGATTGGACCAGGCGGGCTGTGGAGGTCGAAGACTGGATGGACGTGCCGATCGCCGAGGCCACCGAGACGAGCGAGGAGCGGTGATCCAGTTTCTCGATCGCCCGAATCAGAGAGTTCTTCCCGTTTGCTTCGTCAGTGGCTCGTCAAGCCGCAAGGAGGTTTTGAAACAGCCCTTGAGGTGACCTCTCCACCGCCTGAAGGCGGTGGATTCGACCTGCGACTAAAGTCGCCTAAAGACCTCGCCTCCGATGCAGGCGACTCGCTTGATCGCCTGTCTCACTCGGCTCGGCGCCCACTTCCCTGACTCGCCCAGCAAGCCGTACTCTAGCCTCTTACCTTCCCTACGCACACCGGCTTGCTGTCACAAGCCTCCTGAAGGCTTCGCCTAAAGGCGAGGGGGTTCACCCATCCCCGAGTGGGACCCTAAGCAATCGGATCATGTACCATGACACACAGTGAAAAGAGCATTGGCATGATTGGAACTCGAGAACCTGTTCTGTTCACTATGACGTTGTACCTGCTTGCAGCCTGTGCCGCAGTGGCCGAGACGAGCATTGAGGATCATCGAGTCGAGGTAAGAATCGACGAGCGGATCAGTATTGTTCCGCCGATCAAAGAAACTCGGGCCATGCTGGGTATGGTTCGCCATCCGGACGGGACGATCTACCTGAATACGCAGAACCAGGGATTATATAAGAGCACCGACAATGGTAAGACATGGACGGCGTCGCCGGTGAATTTTGATCCCAGTGTGCCGACGGGCCAGAGGCTGCACAGCCTGGGCGTCAGCAGCTCGGGAACGTTATATCTGCTCCATCAGCGCCACGGGTCTCAACTGTTCATTTCCACCTCAACAGACGAGGGGCAGACATGGGCAACTGTTCAGATCGACTACGCCAATTTATTGGCGCCCGGCGGGCCGCAGAAACCCTACGCGACCTCCGATAACGACTACAACACCTTTGTCGAGCTCTCTGACGGGACGATGATGACGGCCATAGAGCTGCGCTACGATGCTGGAGGTGACTATTGGGGTAAGTATCAAATGGCGGACCAGTCCATTCCGGGCTTCCATGAGACGATGATACGCACAACCGACGGTGGCAAGACCTGGGGCGATCCTACCAGCGTGCATCAACATGTGGCCGAGACATCCCTGGTCATCGATCCTAAGGACTCAAGCCATATCCTGGCAGTGACCCGAATGCAACGGATGCTCTTGCCGGGTGAGGATCGAGCTGCCGTTACGAGCCTTACCGGTTGGCCAGCCGGCGCTGCTTGGGTTTACAAGAACGGTATGTTGTTGGAGTCAAACGACAGCGGCAATACGTTTCACGAAGCCGCGGGCGGACTGCTCGGTGCTGGTCACACTCGTGGCACAGCGCTGTGGACCGCGAATGACACGGTGGTGGTCGCCCACACGGGCGAGCATACCCCCGGAAGTCCCGATGTGAGAGTGTTGGCCAGGATTAGTCTGGACGGCGGCGACACATGGGTTGATGGTTCGGTTGGCGGCACGTCAGAGTACAATCAATCGACGACGTTCGAACTGGTTCCGCAGCCTCCGGGCCATTCCTACACGACGCCGACGGTTGAGATCTCATCCAGCCACTTTCTGACGACGTATGCGCATCGTGACGGCTCGGGTAATATGGTTATAAGCGGCGTGTTCTGGCACCTGGAACCGGTTTCGGGCAAATGAACTCAGCCGGCAAATATCAACAGGGAGTTTCCTTTGTCGTTCGACGGTCCAGGGAAGAACTTGAGAAAGTCATGGTGAATATGCTTAAGCAGCTTCTGATACTGTCACTCTGTGTCGGCCTTCTAATCTCATTCGCTTATCCAGTTCGACCACCAGCCCACCACGGAAAGATCATTAACATCGGTGCCGGAACCCACCTTTTCGTAGATGACCATGTGGTCGACAAAATGGAGCAGGTCTGGCGCACCCTCAACCGGCCTGAGAAGCATGGGGAGAACCCGCTGATCGTTCCAGACAAGCCCTGGGAGGGTGCGATGAGCCGCAGTGGCTCGAACTAAGTCAAACCATGTTAGACAAACGGTGAGGCGTTTGGAAAGGAGGAAATAAAGCGATAAGAGAGGCAAGACGCCGAAGCCTACCTGTGCGAGTCCACGCTCGTACAGAACTTCCTGCTCGAACTCCGCGATTAACCAGCGGGGGTACGCAGCCAGGGCGCTCCCAACGGCTGGACCGGAAGAAGGGATCGTCACGAAGGGGCCAGGCAGGAAGACTTCGGGAGACGGCACTTCGGCCTAGAGCAAAGCGCCAACGACCGCCCTTGAGTGAAGCGTTGGCGAGGTTCCCTGACCTCGTCTCCAGAGAGAACAGGTGGTTATCTCTCTGGAACTGCTTTGGGTGATACCTGTCGCCGCCTGAGGAAAATGGTTCGAGTCATGACCGGTGAATGTCCCCCGCCGTCCCCTGTGGGTGAGTCCGCGCTATAAGCCCCCGGTGAAAGGCGACGGATGATGCGGTGGTGCGGAGAAGGCTTCCTGAGCCGCCTCCGCTTTAGGGATTGCCGCAGAGCCGGAGTACTCCAGTTTCGGCTGGAGGAAAGGTCAAACCGAAGACGAGGTGAGGAAGAATCCTGAGTCTGGGTAGTTAGCGTCTCGGCCGTGGCCCCCCAAATGGGTCGGCCCGTGCTCTTGTCCGGGTCAAACCGGGAAAACAGACCCCCCAGGGGCCTGGCTAAGAAACACCCGATAGATCTCCGATCCGCCTCACCTGATGATGCAACAGAACAGGAACACCATGGTGAAGAACAGAAAAGTGCACTCCTTGACCGGTCGCATCACGATCGAGCTCATGCGTGCCGCCTTTAAGAAAGTCAAGCGCAACCGAGGCGCCGCCGGGGTGGACAAGGTCAGCATCGGGATGTTCAAGGACAACCTCGAACAAAATCTTCTCGCGCTGATGAAAGATCTTAAATCAGGCGAGTTTCGACCCGTTCCGCTGCGCCGAGTCCATCTCTCCAAGGGGCCTCACACGAAGAAGACCCGGCCGCTCGGGATTCCCGGGGTCCGCGACCGCGTGGGCCAGGAAGTCCTGCGACGGCTGCTGGAACCTATCTTCGAGTCGCTCTTTCAGGAAGCCTCCTTCGGGTTTCGTCCCAAACGCAACTGTCATCAGGCGATCCAGTGGGTGTTGTCCCTTCACGACGCCGGCTACGGCTTCGTACTCGACGCCGACATTGAAGGCTTTTTCGACAACATTCCACAAGACGTCATTATGCAGTTGGTGGCCGACAAGGTTGCCGACGGTAATATCCTTCGCCTTCTTCAACGATTTCTCACTGCCGGAGTCATGGAGGACGGTGTCTTCAAGCCGACCACGGTCGGCACGCCACAAGGAGGGGTGATTTCCCCTCTTTTGGCTAACATTGTCCTTAATCAACTGGACTGGGCTCTCGACCGGGCGGGTTTTCAATTTGCCCGGTACGCCGACGACTTCGTCGTCCTGACCCGGTCCGAAAGGCAGGCGCAAGAGGCCTTGGCACTGGTCCAGCTGCTGCTGGCAACCCTTCAGCTAACGCTGAGTCCGGAGAAAACCCGGATCACGACGTTCGGAAAAGGCTATGAGTTTCTTGGCTTTTTCCTCTCGTCCCGTTCCCGGCGTATGCGCGACAAGTCCCAGCGGAAATTCAAGGATAAGGTGCGGGAATTAACCGTTCGCCACCATAACCTCGATGCCGAGGCGATCCTGAAATTGAACCGAGTGATCAGGGGGACGGCTCAGTACTTCGCCCCCGAGTTCGCGACCAATCGCTGGCTCTTCCAAAAGCTCGACTCCTGGGTCCGTCTGCGACTCCGGAGTATGAAGCTCAAGCGGAAGAACTACAACGACAATCGCAAACTCAGGGTGGGGTTCTTCTGCCGAAAACTCGGCTTGCTTACCCTTGAAAGCTTCTGCCTCTATCGCAACACCTATGGCCAAGTCTGTTACGTCGTTCCCCGTCTTGGGGCAACGTCTTTGGGGTCGCCCGGTGAGTGACCCTCACGCCGGTAAATATGGTTCATCCGGTAAATGGGGAGGTGCCGCCAGTCAAAGGCAGGCCGCGGAAACTGCCGCACTATGCAAACCGTGGAAAAACAAGTAGTTCTGGAGGAGAACTGGCAAGTGCTCGCAGTTGTTTTTCCACCGTTCGCACAGCGCTTGGAAAACTCCGTATCACGGGCTTGCTGGCCCAGTTCGATATCGCTCGGAGTTTTCCACAGTTCCCACGGCCTCTGCTACTGCAGCCGACTATATTGACAAGCGAACGGGGAACCAGATTTGGGATCCGGAAAGCGCCGAACCACGTTCCACCTCCCCATTTACCGGATGACCCGTAAATATGAGGAATAGACCCCATCGCGACAACGGGGAGGGGCAGGCGGGAACCCCGCCTGTCTCTTACCCGCGTACCTGGTGCTTCAGCCCGGAACGGTGATCTGGGACGACGAAGAGAACATCTTCAAGATGTGGTACAACACGATCGGCACCCACGAGAAACCCTACGTTGAAGATTATCTCTGTTACGCGACTTCCCGGGACGGAATCAAGTGGGAAAAGCCCGACCTGGGACAGGTGGAGTTCGCCGGCTCCACCAAGAACAACATCTTCATGAAGTGGTCGGGCTGGACCCACTGTGTCGTCAAGGACAAGAAGGATCCCGACCCCAACCGCCGCTACAAGCTGGCCTACTGGATGACCCACGATCGGGAGAGCTGCGGGATCTGGGCGGCGTTCTCGGCTGACGGTAAGAAGTGGACCAACAACCCCGAGAACCCGGTGGTGCCCTGCTGGGCTACGGGCGATACCTTCCAGGTGACCCAAGCCCTCGACAGTGGTCAGTTCATCATGCACCACAAGACCATCAGCAGACCCATCCGGAAGCTGTCTCGGCTGGTGAGTGACGATTTCATGCACTGGAGGAATTCCCAGCAGGTCCTGCATCCGGACAAGTACGATCCTCCCGACACCGAGTTCTACGGCCTCTCGGCCTTCCCCTACGCCGGACAGTACCTGGGAATCCTCTGGGTCTACCACACCTACACCCAGTTCATGGACTTCCAGCTGGTCTCCAGCCGGGACAGCATCCACTGGGAGCGATCCGTGGGCCGCCGCCGCTTCATGCGGCTTGCGCCCGACGGAGGCTACGAGAACGATACCTTCGACAGCGGCATGGTCTACCCGTCCAGCAATCCCATCGTGAAAGACGGCAGGATCTGGATCTACTACTCGGGCTTCACCAATGTTCACAACGCCCCGTCTTTCGATCACGACGGTAAGATCGGTCTGGGGATTCTGCGTCAGGACGGGTTCGTGTCCGTGGACGCCACCAGCGAGGGCTCGGTCCTGACCAAACCGGTCAAGCTGACTGGCTCCACCCTCTCTGTGAACATGACCTCCCTGACCGAGGGCAGGCTCAACTTCAAGCGGGACTCAGGCAAGAAGCTCTACAGCCAGCTCTTCAGGGAGAATCCTTCGGCCCAGGGTTACATCCGGGTCGAAATCCAGGATGCCGACGGGAACGCCATCCCTGGCTATGAGGCTTCCAGCTGCCGACCCATCCGGGACAACAACGCGTACCAGCCAGGATCGTGGTACCGGATCGGCAAGCAGGGCGATGTCTATCAGCAAGTTTCCTGGGAAGGGAAGTCGGACCTTTCCGGCGTTGGCGACAAGACCGTCCGGCTCAAGTTCCTCATCGGCAACGCACGGCTCTATTCGTTCAGGCTGGACTGAATATGGACTAAAATCTACTGCAGTATTTTTCTCATTACACCTCGGGTTCTCCGTCGGATGGTGGACCCGGGGTGTTTCTATTTCGGACCAGCTCAGAAGCCGATCCAAACAACAACAAGAACTATACCACAAGTCTCCGTCAAGCTATTGATTTTAAGTCACTTAAATACACTATATCGTTCTTGTTGTGAGCTTCATCAGCAGAAGAAGGCGATCCCCTTCGACTTTGAGGATGTCAAATGAAGACAAGAATGTTAGCTGCGTCGGTGGCGTTCCTGATCCTCTCCCTGGCTACAGCAGCTCCGTCAGAAGAGGAGCCCCTGGACATCGGCTCCCGCCTGGAGCTGTTTGTGGACGACTACCTGATCGAGTCCATGGAGGGCGTAAGGCTGAAGCTGCACAAGCCCCGCTCTGCCGGGAAGGTCTTCGCCTTCGATCAGCCTTGGGAGGGCAACGTCAGCTGGCAGCTCAGTGTCTTCCAGGACGGCGATCTCTATCGGCTGTACTACCTGGGGCGGAGCGCCCCTGACTATGTGAAACAGTCGGCCTTGGAACCAGGTGAGGTCGTGATCCCCGAGCATCCTGATCTTCTCTGCTACGCCGAGAGCGGGGATGGGCGAAAGCAGCCCTCGGCTTGCGATCAAATCGAGCGGCGGTATGATAGCGCAGATCTGACCGCAAAAACGGTCTCAGAGTAGATCGCCCCTGACCGGCCGGTTCCGCCTAGAACCGGACACTCAGATCTTGCCTGGAAACGTCTGAACGAAGGACCGGTAACACCTAAAAGCCGTCATTCAGATCGTCTGCGGAAAAGTCGAATGAACGCCAGGAATTCTGAGATTCACGAAACGCTAATTATCGACCTGGGGAAGAACGGGTGCTCCAGAATGAAGACGACGGACTAGACGCCGACGAGTCGACAGGGTAGGTTCGACTCATGTTCAAAGGCCTCATTCACCAATCCAACAGAAAGGAATCCTGGCTGGATCTATCCTGGCTCATTTTGATTCTTTGGGCCGGTTCTGCCGTAGGCGAGAGTCTAGGAGGTGATGTCATACCGATCGGTTCGCGGCGGGAACTGTTTGTAGATAGATTTCTCATCGATCGGATCGATGGGGGACAACTCCGCTTGCATCCACCCGTTTCCGCGGGAATAGCCTTTCGATTCGATCAGCCCTGGGAAGGGGCGGAGAACGCGTACTTTTCTGTGTTCAAGGATCGTGAAACCTACCGGATGTACTATCGCGGCTACAATCCTAGCGCAGAGCGCAATTATGTCTGCTACGCGGAAAGCAGGGATGGGAAACGCTGGGTCCGGCCGTCTCTGGGATTGCTGGAGATTAACGGATCCACAGCTAACAACGCGCTATTCACACCTGATTCCTCGGAGACCATGGGTGGCAATGCAGCCGTCTTCCTTGACAGACGTCCTGGTATCCCCGCCCATGAACGGATCAAGTTGGTGGTTTCAACTCAGTTGGGGCGGGCATTGGTTTGCTACGTTTCTCAAGATGGCAAACGCTTTCGCAGATTGAAGCAGGAGCCACTCTATACCAGCGATCTTAAGAATGCTCACGATTCGATGACCTGCGTGTTTTGGTCAGTTTCGGAGAATTGCTATGTGTCTTACTTTCGGCATTCTCACGGCGGTCGTCGGGCGGTAGCTCGGACGACTTCTTCTGATTTCGTGGAGTGGACGCCGGCGGTTCTCATGAGGTATTCCGATACCGGGACCCCGACTCCCTCACAGCATTTGTACACGAACCAGACGCAGCCCTACTTCCGGGCGCCCCATATCTATATCGCCCTTCCCGCGCGTTACTTTCCGGGGAAAAGGGTACTCACCGATAAACAGGTAGCCCAGATTGGATTGGAGAAGGTCAGCTGGAGAGACGGTGTCAACACCTGGAGCAAGAACGATGTTTCTGATGTTGGATTCATGACCACACGGGGAGGCAACCAATATGACCGCGTGTTCATGGAGGCCTTCATTCGTCCCGGCCAAGGTCTTCGTCATTGGACTTCCCGATCCAACTATGCGGCGTTGGGAGTCGTACCGGCCAGTGACGACCAGATGTCAATCTATGTGAATCGCCACTATGCTCAAGAGACAGCCTATCTGGAACAGCTCACGCTGAGGTTGGACGGTTTTGCTTCTTTGCATGCCCCATATTCCGGTGGAGAATTGATTACTAAACCGTTGACCTATGAAGGCGACCGACTTGTGCTCAACCTATCAACTTCTGCTGCGGGCAGCCTGCGGGTTGAGCTACAAACCCCTGACGGCGAGCCGATTCCCGGTTTTGCCTTGAGCGAGTGCATGGAGATCATCGGAGACGAAATCGACAGGACCGTTTCGTGGAGGCAGGGGCCCGACGTTAGTGGTTGGGCCGGAAAGCCACTACGAATTCGATTTCAACTCAAGGACGCGGACCTCTACTCTTTCCAATTTCGAAAACAGTAGGATTCGAGGGTGCCTTCCCGCGACAATCAAGGCTTAATGGTTCTCGTTTCCCTGAATGACAGCCTGGAGCCGTTCGCGGTCGTTCATTCTGCGTTTCCGCAGGGAAATCTGGATGGCGGCTTCTAGGCGGAAGCTGCCTACGAGGGACGATCTACTCTGACACTGCTTGTACGGTGAGATCTGCTCAATCGAACGGCCGAGGGGCCTCCTATCCTCGTGCCTGTTCCAGCATCCTGGTCGCGGATCGCATCCTCCGGCGAAAGGCGCATATAGATTTCGGTGGTGGTGATCCGATCGTCGAGCGACCGCAAACCGCACCTAAAGGCGGACGTTCAGGTCGTCCGCGGAACGTCGAGTCATACGTCCAAGTGACCTGCCACACCCGGCCAGGACAGTTCGGTCGCGCTTCCCCTGAGAGCCGTACTAGGTGATTGGTGCAGGTCGCACGGGAATGTGTTAGGTTTTAGCGAATCCGATTTCGAACTCCTTGGGTCACAAGGATGTTCGAACCACAATGATCTTCGCCCACCTTTTGAATCGTGGAGACCGGGGCGTGAAGAGTGCGGTGGAGAGTCTGTGATGAAGGATGCGGCTGAATCTCATTTGGAAACGAGATAAGACTTCGGAATATCGCAAGCGCGATTCCAATGAATGGACTTCAAAGAGCTTAGGCGGAATCGAAAGCGGCGAGTTATCTGGAAAATGAAACCAGGAAATGGGTTTGTCTGGAAACCATATAAACAGAAGTTGAGCAGCGGAGTCGCCTCATGATGCAGCTCGTGAAAAGACTCAATATCGTCGCACAAGTGTTGGAATCGGTTCAGTCCGTATTTCAGTATATTGCCGGTCTTGTCGCGATCGTGATCTTTCCCAGCGTTGTGGCATGGGTGATCTTGCAGTGGACCCACAATCACCTTCATGTCGTAGCCCAGTCCGCCGTTATTTGCGTTTTTTTCGCACTTCTGCTTGCTTGGGCTTTCCTAATCACTGGCCAAAGAGCAGCCCATTATTTCCTCAGTGCCTACAAGGGTGGATTAAGATGGCCTTTGCTGTTGTCGTTGTCGTTCCTGGCATTTTCTTTGCCCTGTTTTGCCGCACTATCTGCCTTGCTCAGCGATGGCGGCTATGCGGTATTCGAACCAGCGCTTTCGGATGCCCATTTTGATAGGCTTCAAGGCTTTTACTTGTGGCATTTTCTCGATTCAATCCCCGGGCTGAAAATCCCTGAGACCATTCTCACACCGAACCCGCCTTTCGCTTATAAGGATCAACTTTCAGGTTTGATACTTCTGGGATTCAAACTGACAGTTATTCTTCCTGTCATTGGCTCCTTCGCTGTGTGGGCGAAGGTAAGAAAGGAGAAACGGCACCGACCAAACGGTCAGGCTGGTAACGCGAATTCAACTTCGGCTGTGTCCGTTCACGGCTCCACAGCAACCGCTGCCCAACAAGACGCTGAACCCGACCAGGAACAGGCCGGCGAGTTGAGCGAGACCTGACACCAACGTTGTTCGCGCCAGCCTGTTCCCAGCGGGTTAGCTCGAACGTTGGACTATCGCCCTTGCCGGAGAAGTGCCTGGCGAGAGCGGAAGGAGCCTCTGGGTTTTCTCCAATCTCAGCGTCGTGCATTCGACGCTTCCACCGAGAATCTGACTGTCCGCTTTTAGGCGGAAGCAGCCGGTGGATTGCGATCAAATCAAACGGCGGTTTGATAGCGTAGATTTGACCGCAAGAACGGTGTCAGAGTAGATCGCCCCTGAGTGACCGGTTCCGCCTGAGGCTGTGTGAAAAGTCCAAAACCTCTTTGATTTAGGGGTCTCTCTACCCTTCCTACGACGGAGATCGTGGCTTACACGCGATCCTATGAAGTCAAAATTTCAAATCCGAAATCATGAATGACTTTTCACACAGCCTCGCCTAGAAGCGGTCATTCAAGTTTCCCGCGGAAACGTCGAATGCACTACGGCAAACGGCTAGGAAGCCCAGCCGGGCAGGGAGTCACCACTCTCTGCGGCAGAGACCCTCTATTTGTAGTCGACGAAGACCTCCACGCCCTGAATCACCATCGGACCGTGCTTTCGGCGGCTCGAAATAGAGAGCTCGTTCTGTCCCGGTTGGAGGGGCGGGTCTGTAAAGGCCAAGGTACCGGCCTCACCCTGTCCCTTCAAGCTTCTTTGGTTGAGCTGGAATCGCAGTCGGTCTCCCAGGTGCTCCGTTCCTTCTAGGTGTACCTTCAGGACCGTGGATTTCAGGGTACCGGCTTCTCTGGCCGATTGGAGATCATCTCCCACGGTGAACCGAAGTCGGACCTCCTCGCCAGATCCTCGGAGGAGGCGGGGCAGCTGCATCTCACCGCCCTCCTCTGGAGGAGTGTCCCTGGGGCTGCGGCCCACGAAGTAGTGCTTGTCCCTGGAGGCGATCTCCAGTGGATCTCCGATCTCTTTCAGTACCTGCAGTTCTGAGGGGTTGAACAGGTCGCCTAAGCCGGGCCAGGTGGCGTCAGGCCTGCCTTTGCGAATGCTGGATGCGTGGGCGTCGTAGTTGAACAGGTAGATGTGGCTGGCTCCCTCTTGCCAGTAGCCCTGAGCAGCCGCCCGAAGCATCTCGATGCTAGCTCTGGTGCTCTTTTTCGCGGGATGCTTGCGCACGTAGACATCGGACAAGCCACCGGCGATGGTGCAGCTGGTCCCCCTTGCGGCCTCGACGAAGCTTCGGACGTCGGCATTCATGTCCAGCTGGTTCTGGTTGGTCATGGGCGCCAACACGTCTATCAGACCTTCGCCAATCCAGGTCCTGACGTCGAGGCCTATCCTCTCGCAGAGACGGAAGGTGGGCGGGACTCGAGCGGCAAGGAGAATGCGACCGCCTTTCTGTCGCGAGATTTCGTCGATCCGCTGCCGGACCCTGGTCATGAATCGGGTCATTAGCGGCAGTCCCTCTTCCACCTCCCCTTTCTTGAAGAACATGGGGTGGCGCAGGAAGTCCAGCTCGAAACCGTCCACGTCATAGTTCAGACAGACCTCTTCGATGAGGGCGAACTTAAGATCGCGCACCTCCTGATGGGAGAAGTCGTAGGCCCAGGAATAGTCGCGTTGGTACATCCGGAAATAGCGGTCTGATACTCCTTTCCCGATGAGAAGATGGGTCCTCGTTCTTTCCCATTTGCTGCGAAGGGAGGGGCGTCGATCCACCCAGTCTTTGTGGATATCATTCAGCCGCAGGCTGGCCCAGAACTGCATTCCCAGCTCGTGGGTGCGCCTGACCCAGATGTCCAAGGGATCCAGTCCCTGTCGCAGAAGGCCCAGCGTATTGAGGGACCAACGACGGTAGTTCTCGTTCTCGAAATCCGTGACATTCTGCCCGTAGATCTCACCCACCTGGGTACCGTACAGGACGAAGGGCCCGAAGGAGATGGACTGAATGAAGACGTCCACCTGCGTCCCCTTCAGGGCATTGACGACCCGGCACAACTGATCTGCCGTGATCGGGGGCTCATGGGCAAAGAGAGCCCCGCTGCCTCCGTCGCTGTTGAAGAGGATTCGGGCGTTGAGAGAGTTTCTAGATGGTACCTTGGTCGATTCGCTGGACGTGTCGATCTCGGTACAGGCCAGGCAGGCCAGCAGTGGGAGCAGGAGCAGAACGGACCTCATCGGCAGGCTTGAGTCTAAAGCAACCGGTCTGGTGGGGCAACGGAAGAGAGTTCCCTCCCGAGGATCCCGTGCCGAAGCGATCTCCACACCACGAGGCCCAAGGACGGCTCCCACACCGGCCATGCTTGAGACTTGGCGATACCCAGAACTAATAGTAGTACGCTGTAACACAGATTATGGCGTATTAGATCGATGTCTTCCCAAAACCGCTGATGACGTAGGTTCCACTCCGGCTATCCTTATCCAGAACGACCAGCCCCAGTTTCTGCGCTTCCTCCAGGAGGCTGCTGAAGCTATCGTGGCCGAAACGCGTCTCGCTGAAGCCGGGCTGTTTGCGTTTCATCGTCTGCTTGACCAGGGATGAGTACAGCACATCCTTGTCCTCGCGCCTCAAGGCCTGGATGGATTCGATCATGAGCTGGAAGGCCGGACGTTTGTCTTTGGGGATCTTCTGGCTCAGGCGTGGGGGTCGGGTGGCAACATCCTCCAGTTCCTCGTAGAAGATAAACTCGTCGCAGTTGTCCACCAGCATCTGGGAAGTGGAACCCTGACCCGCCAGTCCGATCACGTACTTGCCGTTTTCCTTCAGCTTGGATACGAGAGGCGAGAAATCGCTGTCGCCCGACAGGATGACGAAGGTATCGATGTGTTCTTTGGAGTAGCAGAGATCCATGGCATCGACGCAGAGGCGGATGTCGGCCGAGTTCTTTCCGGTCTTGCTGCGCCGCGGAATATCGATCAACTCGAAGGCTGCTTCATGCAGCTCCATTTTGTAATCGACAAACCGATCCCAGTCGGCATAGGCTTCCTTGACTAGAATCTTGCCTTTTTCAACCAGACGTTCAAGGACCGTGTCGATGCGAAACTTCTTGCGGCTCTGACCCTTGTCGAAACCAACAGCCAGGTTTTCCAGATCGAGGAAGAGGGCGAGTTGATGTTCTTTATCTTGCATGAGGTTCGGTCCACATTGCCATATTCATACTCAAAGTACCAGAAAGCGTCGAGATGGCACTCTCGACCTATTCTCCGGAGTGGGCGACTTGAGAATACTAAGTCACTCCTGTCTGGAAATCGTGGGTAGTGTCAGGTTCCGGGCGGAAAGTTTGTCCACGGTGTCTTCGTGGCTATGCCAGTAACGATACCTCATGTCGATCAGATCCACGGCTGGAATCCCCTCTCGGAGAACTCAAGACCAGCGGGAACCTACTTAACGAATATTAGATCCTTGGGTCTGGAAGGGTAATCTCAGAGGGACTGTGCGCCGGAGCACGTACCTCGTTGAGACGTACCGGCCAGGTCCTCGCTCCTGACAGAAGTAAGCTGGAAGAAAACCACTTCTTCTTGTTGCAGCGTTACCCGGCGAAATCAACCCAACGTCTCCGCGGGTCTCAGGCTCTCGATTTCAAAGGGTTTTTCTTCCAGTTCGGGGGATGTCGTCAACCGTTGGGCGATAGAGTGACAAGAGGGTCAGTACTGACGCCATTCTATGCAGAATACAGAAAGAACATGGCAAGGTGGCTCTGCTTAGACGTTGTGGGGAGGAATCCACTTGGACGTAAAAAGAAACTGACAGCTCCTTTCGAAGCGCCCGAAATGGAACGTCGGCTCCTGGCCGTTGCGGTAGTTCATTCGATATTTCCGGGGAAACTTGAATGACCGCTTTTAGGCGAGGCTGTGTGAAAAGTCCAAAACCTCTTTGATTTAGGGGTCTCTTTACCCTTCCTACGACGGAGATCGTGGCTTGCACGCGATCCTATGAAGTCAAAATTTCAAATCCGAAATCATGAATGACTTTTCACACAGCCTCAGGCGAAAGCAGCCGGTCAGGGGAGCTCTATTCTGACACTGTTTGTACGGTCAGATCTGGGCTATTACACCTTAAGATCCTGCAGTAGTTGGGTCAAATCCCTTTTTGTAGGAGTCGTGGCTACCGCGGCTCCAGTCCAACTCCGTTTGCCTAAGGGACCTCCTTCCGACAGCCACTTCAAGAAAACAGCAGAAATCGGTGAGCCAGTTTACCAAGTGACATCGGATTCTAGATGTGTGTGAAGAAGGCAGAGAACAAGAAATCGAAGACTCGTCAGAGCGACTACTCGGTTATCTTTAACTGTGAAACATTGTAAAGGGGATTCGTCATGTTCAGAGTGCGATTCTTTTTCTTGCTGATTCTCATTGCGAGCGCACATACCGATGCTGAGAACCGCATTCCCATTCCTCGTCGGGCTACAGTTGAGCCAGCACTGAGCGTTGCTGGAGATTGGGACGGCCAGTTCAAAGGGACCATTATCGAGCGTTCGGATGGAGGTCGGGTCGGAGACTCGCAGACAGATAGCATCGTCTTCTCCTTACGACAATCTGGCTCGGAGTAACCGGGGAAGTGGTCTTTGCAGAAGGATGGCCAGATGAGATTCGAGCTCCGCTCAGCGGCTCGGTAGTAGGGCGCGAGTTCAACTATCGAGCAGAACTCCAGGTAGTTGGTTGCTTGCTCACAGTGGAAGGGGAAACGACACTCAACCCAGCGGCGAACGAGTTTTCTGGGGACCAGACGCAGTCGAGTTGCGAGGGCAGGGCCGTCGGCCGAATCATTTGTATCAAGAGGAAAAGGGGAGAAGTCACCCCGGGGAGTTCCACATCGCAATCTTTTTGAGCCGGACGGGCAAGAAAAAGCACATTCACGCCATGAAGGGGGGTAGAAAATGAAAACCCAAAGTTTCATCAGTGGAATTGCCTTGGTTGTCCTACTCAGCACTTCCCTCCAGGCAGGAGTGATTCCAGGACGCTGGGAGAAAGTGGAGACTCTTGGACAGGGTGCCGAGATCATTATCACGATGAAGTCCGGCGATCGGCTGGAGGGCGCATTCCGCCACCCCGACGCCGAAGCCCTATTTGTCGTCGAGGTCAATGGCTCGGAGAGACAGATTCCTAAGAGAGAGGTCGCGAAGGTTGTTCGTTCTCTGGTCAAAGGCGATAGCTCTTGGGACGGCGCTGCGATCGGAGCGGCTATTGGTTATGGTGGCGGCTGGGCTTGGCTTGCCGCTATGAAGGCAGGTGGGGGTGACTGGGCATTGAGTGATGCCTTTGAAGTTTTTGGACCCATCGGAGCCGCGGCTGGGTTAGGGATCGGCTTCGCAATCGACCGGACACACAAAAGCCACAAAAGGCACAAGGGAACGGAGGTGCTTTACCAGGCTCCTTGACGGATTCTATGCTCCACCAACGCGGATCTCCAGTTAAGCCCGTTTTCGGTGTTCGTTCGCGGCTTCCGGGGAGAATTTGAACGTCCACTTCTAGGGTGCGGAAGCCGCCGTTCGATTGCGATCAAATGTAAGATCCGGTGCCGACTATCAAACCTCGGTGGTTCGGCCTGAAGCGCGATGCGATCTCGGAATCGGGGCTTGCAGCGTGACTACTATTGCCTTGGCAGCGAGACTGAAACGGTTTGTAAAACATCACGATTGGGGAGCCATCTTTTCAAAGAACTTAGCCCGATCGCCTGAAGATCAGAATCCTGCTGTGCCGCCGCATTTTCTCTTTCTCAGCTTCAGGCTGCGTGGTGGAGTCCTTGACCCGACCTGAAGCGGTTGGTACGTTCGATGTCGGGGGGGGGAAGTTGTAACGCGAGGCAATACGATATGCGACGTGCCTCGACCCAGAGTGAGGAGCACCCCGGAGAGCCCAATCTGGCAATGAGCGACCCCGTCTTGGCAGCGGCATAACTAACGGGAGGAGTCATGGGAAAAGTGCACACACTATTCGGCGTTCTCCCGGTCTTCCTTGTCCTCACCTCGACGGGGGCCTGTACGCAGTCCAGCACCGACGCTCGGGTGGTCGGCACGGTCTGGGACCAGAACGGAGATGTGATTCGTGGCGTGGAGGTCACCGCCACCGCAAGAGCCAGCGGTCTCTCCAAGACAGTCGTCACGGATGACGGGGGCAATTACATCATGGGCAGGCTCACCCCAGGCCGCTACGACATCAATGGGGAGCTTACTGGCTCCAAGACCCTACGCTTCGAGGCCTATGATGTCCTGTTGGAGGAGGGCCAGGTAGCAAGGGTGGACTTCGCCGAGCAGCCCTCGAATCTCGAATGAATAGAGCCAACCCGAGAACATCCGATTCTCCGAAAGCCGGTCGAGTGCGCTACGTCACTGGCGACTGTTCCCAAAAGCGCAACTGGGCAGAACCCTGTGCCGGTCAGTGCGCCACCTTATCGGCCACTATTGGTACAGAATGAGAGAAACAGTTGAAACAATTGACAGGATTCCTGCGACCACAAGTCCCTCAATTCGGCTGTTATGTGGCACGACCACCGTCGTGCATGAACCAAGCGCAGTCCACTTCCGACCCAGCGCGGACACTTCTCAACCGAGTCCTGACGGTCTCAGTTCGGCCAAAACCCGACGGTCATGGTAGTGTTAGCAGAAGTCGTTTGGTGCGGCATTGGGCATAGAAGGACCACAATGTGGATCGGCATTCGGTAGTCTTGAGCTACCTCTCCACCGCCTAAAGGCGGTGGATTCGACCTGCGACTAAAGTCGCCTAAAGCCCACGCCTCCGATCCAGGCACCTCGCTTGACCCCCTCCATCAGTCGGCTCGGCGACCACTTCGCCGATTCGTCGAGCAACCCTCACGCTAGCCGACTGCATTCCCTACGCACACCGGCTTGCTGGAGCAAGCCTCCTGAAGGCTTCGCCTAAAGGCGAGGGGGTTCACCCATCCCCGAGTGGGACCCTAAGGGCCGCCAACCCCACGTTCGATGAAGGTCTGGTATTTGCCCGATACGCTGACGAAGCAGCCGAGGGGTTCTTTCGTTTTATGCTCGGTCGCCGCGCCGGGCACATAATCGCCACCGCGTTCGCCCAGCCCGACCACGACCTCTCCTACCAGCATGTGACTTTCGCAGAACGTGACAACGTCATCGTGGGGATGTTCGCGGCCTACACCGCCGAGCAGCATCGCCGTTCCTCACGCCAACCCCTGAAGCAGGCTGCAGGCAGGCGTAATATACGAATGAGGATCGTGATGATACTGTTTGCTCCACTCATGCGGATTACCGACTCAATTCCCGATGGTGACTTCTACCTCCAGTTCATCGCCGTTGACAAGGCACTTCGCGGCGATGGCGTCGGCTCCGTCTTGATGGACTCCTTTGAAGAGCGGGCTCCCGCGAGCGGAGCGACTCGACTATCCCTCGACGTTTCAGCTAAGAATGAGGGAGCTCGCCGATTCTACGAGCGCCGCGGGATGAACGTCGAGTCGCAGTGGCCGAAGCGATTGGCTATACCGGGATTGAAGTTCTATCGAATGACAAAAGGGCTCTGAGCCTTCAACGGGTACCGTCTTTGATGGCATATTTTGGAATGATTAGGGCGGAATGAATGAACCGCCGAACCAGTCGCTGCTGTGGATCGCTGCTTCGCGGCGACCGCTGAGCTTCATCGTTGGACTAGCGCCCTTGCCGGAGAAGTGCCGGAGCTAGTAGGCATCTCCAGAGCGGAATGACTGCTCTTGGGGTGCGGATTCAACCGGTCGTTCGTTCGACGTTTCCGCGGAAAATTTGAATGACCGCTTTTAGGGGTGCCGATTCAACCGATCAACGCAACACCCGTATTAAGCCGTTCAGCTAGAACGCGTCAGCGCCGGAGAGCGCGGAGAAGTTGAAGGTGCCCTTTCCTGCCAGCGTGCCGTTCTCGGTGACTGTGGCTACGCTTCCGCTGGCACTGATCAATTGGGGATCCGCGATAGGGGCAACCAAGACGACGTTCAGCCCAGTCCCAAACTCCGAGAATGCGTGAATCGTGAGACACCGCAATCGCCTCGCTAGCCACTGAACGTCTTTGTAGATGATTCCTGCAGGCCGTACAGGAATGTGTTAGTTTCGAGTGAATCGGCTTTTCTCGATCTCGACGTCTTCATCGGGGTATTTCATCCTCTTTTCTCCTTCAACACCGATCGAAGCTCTTTCTCCCCCGCTCTCGGTTTGAGAAACTGCTGATCCTGGGGAATGCCTCCCTGTTGACGCCACTCAGGAGAACAGAGTAATCTGTAGCCAGGATCGTAGTAGACACGCGCATCCTTCATGATTGGATCCGTTTCGTATCGGCTTCTCTTGGCGCGGAGATTGGGCATTTCGTCGAAGGCTTTCAGAATGCACAGCGGGTTGATCGCAGGAATCATCCTCGCCGTCGGTCTTGCTCCCAGCCTTGCAGCGACAGGAGCCGGTCCCGCCAGTGGATCGCCCTACCCGGCTCTGCCAAAGCGCAGCGGTCCGGCTCCGAGAGTGACTCCGAACATCCCCCACCAACAGATCGACATCAAGCCGGTACCCGAAGTGAATGAGGAGTTGTTCCGGCGGGCCTTTTCGCTGCTGGGAGTCGAGAACCGTCCCAGCATACTCTCTCTCCCTGGAGCACGCGGCCTTTGGTTGAGCAACCGGATCAGCCTGGTCCATCCCGAAATCATTCGTCGGGGGCGGGAATTCGCCCACATCCATGAGGACGGGAGCCTCCACATCAGCCTTCCGCTTCAGCGAGCCCGAGAAGCAGTTCGGGCAGGCTGGGCCGTACCCCACCCCATGTCAGACCAGGAAGGTTGGGAGGGATTCGTTCTCCTCTACACACCTCAGTCCATGGAGGAGCTGGACTCGACCTTTCAACTGATCGTTGACGCCTACAACTACATCACCGGCTGGGCCGTCCGCGCCAAGGACTACAGCAAGAAGTAGCCGACTCCTCTCCAGCAGTTCCCCGCGTAGGCGGGTTATCTCTCGTCGCCAGTTTCGGCGGAAGTTCCACACAGCGGCATGGTCAGGGTAGTTGAGCCTTCGCTTGCACAACCATTCAAGAGAGGATCTGCGGAAGTACCAGTGGGAAGGGGTGGAGAATGTAGTCCGGTAATCGTCCAGTCAGAAAGCTGTAGGATATCGTCACAAATCACTTGATCAATGCGAATTTGACTGTCCACTTTTGGTCGATTTCTGCCCGTCAGAAACTTGAACTACACACTGAACCGACCGGCTGCTTCTAGGCGTTTCCGGTCCCTCGATGGCGATCAAATCTGACGGCAGCTTCCGCACCTAAAAGCGGACATTCAAGTATCCAGCAGTAACGTCGAATGAACTACGCTGAGATTGCAGAAAACCAGAGGCTCCTTCCGCTCTAGAAATGCCTTCTAGCCCTAGGCACTTCTCCGGCAAGGGAGATCTACGTCCATGTGGAGAAAACCTCCCTGTGGAAGCTGTCGCCTTTCGTCCAAAAAGGCGACAGACCCCCGGAATCCGTCAATTTCAGGGGTGCCGTCTATAATCACAGAAGTAGGTACGCTCCGGCTTTATGAGCAAGAGCCGGGGAGAGCGTTTCGACGCCTCCCGACTTGGAGAGTACGTGCAGCGCTGGTTCCGGTGGGTGCGAGCGGGGTTGCCCGTGGGGGTGGTCTCAGTCGGCTTGGTTCTCGTCGGTGGTTTCGGGTTCTACGTTTTCAACGACGGCGGTGGCGCTTGATCCGATTCGAGGGTGATAACTCGCGGTTCGTTGGGGAGGCCGTCGAGGCCATCGCAGCGGCATGTGAATGACAGGGCGCGGGGCTGCAACGCGGATGCTTATTTGACAGGGAAGGATTGCAGAAACACGGGCACGGCCCCGCTGCAGGTACCCGGCGCAGGGGCGCTGAACCGGGGCGCATCCCTGGTTAATAAGATATTCCCAGCGGTCAAGTCGTCGTTATTGATGCCGTTGCCTCCCCCCGTAACCTCGTTTGGGGCCTCGACGGATAATCGTTTGGTCGGTAGACCGGGACCAGGATCGCCCGCCTGCTGCGGCATCGTAAAGGCATCGGGCAGGTAGGTCGAGGCAACCGTACCTGCGTCTGGCCCATCGACCGACAAGCCTGTTTTGTCCCCAATGTCATTGGTGCTAGACGGCGTCCCCAGGTTGACCAAATCAACATCCTGTACCAGATCGCTGCTGCCGTCCCAAAAGAACAGCCCGGCATTCCCGCCGCTATTGGTCAAGACCTGCCGTCCCACCTACATTGGTGGCTATCATGTCAGGAGTTGTGGCGTCAGTCCCGATGAGCTCAAATGCGGCCTGGGAGCCAAACGCGATCAGAAATCCGGCGCCGTCGAAGGCAATAACTATCACACCATCGATCGGAATACTGGCACCGGGCGGAAACTGGACGATAAAGTCCGAGCTCGCGATAGACGGGGCTGGGCCAGCCCCAAACGCGCCGGGAAGCAGAGCATAGTCTTCGTCATCAGACAGGTAGTAGTTGTCGAGCGTGACAGCGCTGCCGGTGGGGTTGGAGATCTCGATAAACTCGCTGGCAGTTGGTGTTACGACCGCTTCGCAGACAAGGAGATGATCATTGACGGCCATGGCAGGTACCGGCAGGAAGCTTCCGACCACCAGAATAAAAAGGTTCATCCGGTAAATGGGGAGGTGCCGCCAGTCAAAGGCAGGCCATGGAAACTGCCGCACTATGCAAACCGTGGAAAAACAAGTAGTTCTAGAGGAGAACTGGCAAGTGCTCGCAGTTGTTTTTCCACCGTTCGCACAGCGCTTGGAAAACTCCGTATCACGGGCTTGCTGGCCCGGTTCGATGTCGCTCGGAGTTTTCCACAGTTCCCACGGCCTCTGCTACTGCAGCCGACTATATGGACAAGCGAACGGGGAGCAGATTTGGGATCCGGAAGGTGCCAACCACGTCCCCACCTCCCCATTTACCGGATGACCCAATAAAAAGTTGTCGGAGCCGCTTTCTGCTACCAGAGTTTTTGTTCTTTCGTTTTGCTCCTTCGGACCGTCCACGCGCCATCGTAGAGGTTTTACAGTAACACCTCTCGGGATGGTGTTACAAACCCTTTACTATTCGGGCGGCTCGACCGAGATCACCAATGGCGGATAAGGCTGGAGGAAAATCTCTTCTCTTTTTTTCCAGCGTAACCCAACGAGATCGACCCAATGTCTCTCCGGGTCTCAGGCCCTCGATTTCACAGGGTTTTTCTTCCAGTTCGGGAGAATGTCGTCAACCGTTGGGGCGATAGAGTGACAAGATGGTCAGTACTGACGCCGTTCTATGCCGAATACAGAAAGAACATGGCAAGTGGCTCTACTTAGACGTTGTGGGAGGGAATCCACCTTGGACGTAAAAAGAAACTGAAAGCTCCTTTCGAAGCGCCCGAAATAGAACGTCGACTCCTGGCCGTTTGCGGTAGTTCATTCGACGTTACTGCTGGATACTTGAATGTCCGCTTTTAGGGGGTGGATTCAACCGATCAACGCAACACTTGCGCGGAGGAAGAAGGCGAAGCGTAAACGGTTGAAACCAAAGAGAAAGCGGCGAGGACGCCTGGCTCCCATGTGCATACCATTGAGGTACAACGAGTTACGCGGTTGCGATTCGGGCCATCAAACCACTTGCCTCCTCCGACGCTGACGCGTTCTAGCTGAACGGCTTAATACGGGTGTTGCGTTGATCGGTTGAATCGGCAGGCGGAAGCGGCCCTATCAAGGGTCATCTACTCTGACACTGTTTGTAGGGTCAGATCTGGGTTATTACACCTGAGACGTTCCGACGTGCGACTTTCTCGAACTGTTCAAGTTTCAGATCAAAGACCACTTGGTTTATAATGCTCCCGTTCACTTCCATAGGGCGACATATGAATAGTCACTGGGACTTCTTCCCCCACCGCCGGTTTTCACGCCGTGAAATATTGCGTAGGGGAAGCGCTGGCTTCGGCGGACTGGCCCTCGCGGCTCTGCTGAGCGAGGAGGCCGGGGGGGCGATCGGTGACACCGCCTTGAACCGCTCCAACCCATTGGCCCCGAAGGCACCCCACTTCCCTGCTCGGGCAAAGCGAGTCATTTTTCTGTTCATGCACGGAGGGCCTTCTCAAGTCGACACCTTCGACTACAAGCCCCTCCTGCAGCGCGACCACGGGAAACCACTTCCCTTCAAGCGTCCAAAGGTCGTTTCCAGCGAAACTTTCAATCTCCTCAAATCTCCCTGGGAGTTTCAGCAGTACGGCGAGAGCGGAGCCTGGGTCAGCGAGTTGTTCCCCAATGTCGCAGGCATCGTCGACGATCTTTGTTTCATCAAGTCCATGCACGCGTCCAACTCGCGTCACGGTGCGGCTCTGCTGGAACTGCATACCGGCAGCGACACCTTCGTCCGGCCCAGCATGGGTTCCTGGATCACTTACGGTCTAGGAAGCGAAAACCAGAACATGCCCGGCTTCATCACTATTTGTCCCAGCCTGGGTCACGGCGGCGCCAACAACTACAGCTCGGCCTTCTTGCCGGCCCCCTATGCCGGAACCGCTGTGGGAGCTGTGGGGACTCCTGCAAAAGAGGCGCAGATCCCCTTTATTACGAATTCCGAAACCCCGCGCGACATCCAGCGGATGGAACTCGACTTCATTCAGCAGCTGAACCAACAGCACCTGGCGGCGACCGGACCGGAAGCTGATCTGGAGGGCCGCATCGCGTCCTTCGAGCTGGCGTTCCGGATGCAGACGGAGGCGCCTGGACTGCAGGATATTTCGGGAGAGTCTGCTGCCACCCAGCAGCTCTACGGACTGGACGACCGGATGACAGAGGATTTCGGGCGCCAATGCCTGATGGCTCGGCGTCTGTCCGAAGCGGGCGTCCGCTTCATTCAGGTCAGCCACAGCTACAAATGGGATCAACACCAACGGCTGCGGCGCGACCACCTTCAGAACGCCCGCGAAGTCGACAAGCCGATTGCCGGCCTGATCCAGGATCTCAAAGGCCGGGGACTGCTCGAAGATACCCTGGTCCTCTGGGGCGGAGAGTTTGGCCGCACGCCTGTCGCACAGGGATCGGACGGACGGGATCACAATCCGGAGGGCTTCACCATCTGGTTCGCCGGTGCGGGTGTCCGCCCCGGTTTCCAGTATGGAGCGACCGACGATTACGGATACTATTCAGTCGAAAACAAGGTGCACATGCACGACCTCCACGCCACCATCCTGCACCTGCTCGGGCTCGACCATACCCGCCTGACCTACCGCTACGCTGGGAGAGACTTCCGCCTCACCGATATCCATGGTGAAGTCGTCACGGATATTCTGGCTTAAATCAGGCTTAAATCCCAAGATACAAGATACAAACAAAACTCGAATTCCAAGCATCAAGAGCTTGCAGTCACCCGAAAATGCTGGCGAAGCGACGGCTCTCAGTCCTGCTGTGGTTTGGAACTTTGCTGCTTGCGATTTGGAATTTGTTTGTATCTTGTTATCTTGTATCTTTCAAGCTCTTACATCTTAGACAAAGGTTTTCACGATTTCCCGATGGAGCCCTTGCAGTTCTCCATGGGCATGGTTGATCTCCGCGATCTTCTGGGTCAGCTTCGACATCAGATGCTTTTTCTCCAGCCCGTTTCGCAGGATGATCTGAAGGTCTTCGTTGTTCCAGGGTTTTTCCAGGTACTGAAACAACCCCACTTCATTGATCGCCTTGATGGCGTTCTCCTTGTCGGCGTATCCAGTGAGGATGATCCGGGGTACATCCGGCTTCAGCTCTCGGACCTTACCCAGAAAGCTGATGCCGTCCATTTCCGGCATCAGATAGTCCGAGATGACCAGATCGACCTCGTTTCCTGCGAAGTGGTCCAGTGCTTCGACGGGAGAGGTAAAGGTCAGAACTTCGTAAGAAGTTTCCAGGTTCAGGAATGAGCGGATACTCATCAGTACCATCTCTTCATCATCAACAATCATAACGACGCTTGTTTCTTCTGGGTCTGTCATGGCTCTCCTATCAAGGAGGGTTCTAGGTGCCCTCCGAGGCTTTCGCCCCGCCTACTCAGGGTCGGCGACCCCGTTTTCACTACGCTCCACTTCCTCGCGCCGGATGGGCAACAATAGTTTGAAGGTGCTTCCCTTTCCAACCTCGCTTTCCGCCTGGATCGAGCCCCGATGGTCCTGCACGATCCGATAGACAATCGACAATCCGAGCCCGGTGCCCACTCCGGAACCCTTGGTGGTGAAGCCCGGGTCGAAGATTCGCTCGAGGTTCTCCTGGGGAATCCCTCGACCCGAGTCCCTGAATTCAATCAGGACCTGGTCCCCCTCTTGCCGAGTCCTGATGGCAATACTGCCCTGCCCTTCGATGGCATGGCTGGCATTGACCAGGAGATTCATGAATACCTGGTTGAGCTGGTTCGGATAACACTTGACCCG
>CBDCUP010000006.1:0-670655 GCA_965222655.1 Acidobacteriota bacterium | reverse complement strand
GACTCTTGGATGATCTCCTAGCCAAATGAAGTTTCAGCTTAGGAAAGAGCTAGAAGAAGATCTTGAGGGCGAACTGGATCTCTCGGGCGTCGAAGGCAGCGCCGACAGTTCCGAAAAAGGGGCTGGTAAGGAGTGGCTCAGGAGTTGGCAGGAGGTTTACGCGATTGAAGAGATTGAAGAATTCGCCGCGCAGCTGGATCGTGAGCCGCTCCGCAATCGCTATGTTCTTGAAGACCGAGAAGTCTACGTTTGCGAATCCGGGTCCCCTGAAGGTATTCCTGCCGATTGTCCCGTTCCCGCCCAGGACCGAGGTAAATCCTTTTCCCGCGAAGAATCCAGAGACGCAGCCGGGATCAAGCGTTTGGACGCTTCCCAGACTGCTTTCTCCGGAGAGGGAAGCCCTACAAGGGGGGGGCCGCCGATGTCTCTCTGAAACACCGATCGAGAGGTTCCTCCCAGACTTCTGTCGAAGGAGCCGCTGGGCCGATCCCGGGGCCGGCCCGAGGATCCAGAAAAGTCGCCGTTTCCAAGCGTGTCGGGAATCAAGGCCGAGAAGGGTCTGCCCGATTGCAGGACGACGATTGTGTTGAGCTGCCATCCACCCAAGATTTTGCCTGCGGCGCCGGATCCACTCCGGAAGAAAGGAAGGTGCCAGACCGCATTGGCAGCGACACGGTGGTTGATGTCCAAGACAGACAACCCACGGTCCAGAAAGGACTGGGTCGCGTCCATAGTGTAGATGTCGTCCAAACCGCGTGCGCCGAGGACGTCGCTGTCTGTGTCAATCAGTTTGGAGAAGGTGTAGGAAGCCTGGAACGCGTAGTTCTGGCTGAATCGCTTTCTCAACTGAAACTGACCGGCGTGGTAGGCAGAACCGACCAGGTTGCCGCGCAGATTGAGGGCAGCGAAGTCGGGGTGAAGCCTGGTCTGTCCGCGATTAGCCGGCCTCCCCAGACCGAAGGGGTCTGTAGCTCCGAATCGGTCTCCCACGAACCTGTTGTAGTCTTCGATGATGGTCAGCTTCCTCCCCAGGGAGGTCACATAGTTAGCCTCGACTACAAGATTTGACGCGAACTCGCGCTGAATGCCGAAAAAACCGTTCTGTACGTAAGACGTCCGGATATCTGGAGAGAGGGTCCGGAGGGAAATGGGCAAGGTGGTTGTGACAGGTGGGCTGCCCTCCCCCGGCAGTCGATTCAGCTTATTGTCGATATCGTATGAATCTCCCACATTGTTGCCGAAAAACCAGCCGAAAATACCAAGGGCGTGGACGGGAGGATTGAAGCGGGAGTTGCCGGTGACATTGAAGAAAAGTCGGTCGTAACCGACACTGTAGCCCCCTCGGATCGAGGTTCTACCATCACCCAGAGGATCCCAGGCGAATCCCAGCCGAGGTGACCAGTTGTTGTGATCCCCCTCGAACATATCGGTGACCAGGTTCGGATTGAATTGTACTTGACCGGTCTTGATGCCCAGGGGGTCGAATCGAGGTGCACTGGCGACGCGTTCGAAGATGTTCGAGCCGGAGCCGAAAAGCAGGTTGGTGGTTCGGTCTTGAATCTCGGTGGGGACTCCGTAGAGATCGTATCGGAACCCCCAGTTCAGCGTGAAATTAGAGGAGACCTTCCAATCGTCCGAAAGAAACACTCCGAACTCCCAGTTTCGAAAACCTCGATGCATGTCCGGGAATTCCCAGTTGCAGTTCACGCCACTGGTCGCACACTCGGCTGGACTCGTTGAGAGTGCTTCAGGGCTGAAGGCGATGGCCTCGACAGCGGGTTCATCAAGAATAAAGTCTCCAAGTCCGTAAAAATAGAACGATCCACGGCTGCTAAAGTCGAATAAGCCATTCTCGACGTTCCGACGAACCTCTCCGCCAATTTGGATCCCGTGGGAACCGGCGTTGATGGACAGCGTGTCTTCATATTGAAAAGTGTGTTCCGTGAAGAGCTGGGGTCCGTCTGCAATCGCTCCGAAGGCGCTGATCTCCGTGGGGCCGAGGATTGAAAGCGAGGGAATCGCCTCGGGCACCGCCAGGAAGTCGACCCGAATCTTGGTCCAGGCGGCTCGAGCCTCGTTGATGACGTTTGGGGAGAAGACGTGGGTATGGACCAGTGCGAGGTTGTTGGCTGAGCCTTCGGTAGGGTCAAGTATTCCTGCGCGGGTGGCTCGCTGAAAGAAATTCTGTGCATTCTGATCCTGGAATCCCTGAGTCCATCGACCAAAGATACGGTCGCGACCGTCGTTGAGATCGGTGTCCAGCCGAAACGAATATTGGTCACTGGAGGATCGCTGTCTGGGCCCGAAGGAGGTGTTGACGAGAAGAGGAAGGTCCGGGTTGGCAGCCAACAGATTTGCGAGGGCCTCGGTCCGTTGGCCGATCCGATCCATTTGACCTGCGACGAGATTCATCCCAACAGCGTTCTGAAAGAAACTCGCTGCCTCTGCTGTATCTGCACTATTGATGGCGCCGTCCTGGTTCCAGTCGGCGAACCAGTTTCCACTGAAAATCGACCCGAAGGGCGCCGGTGCCCCCTCCGCAATGATATTTGAGAGCAGACCACCAGCGGTCAGGGCCACACTCCCCTCTGGAGCCAGGGAAGGGTGACGGCTAAGTAAGGCGGCAGCCTGAGTTGTGCTCAGCGTAGGGTCGGCCAGTAGGGCATTAGCAAACTGGGAGGATTCGGTCTGAAAGGATTGGTTCTCCGTGAAACGGAAGCGCTGGCCTTCGTAGTAGCCGAAAAACCAGGCCCGCTCCTTCTTGATCGGTCCCCCCAGAGTGAAACCGAACCAGTTCTGGATCAAGGGCGAGATCTCATCGCCGTCCGTGAACTCACGTGCATCGAGGGCGCTGTTTCTGTGAAATTCCCAGACCGAGCCGTGGAGGTCGTTACCACCCGATTTGGTTACGAGATTGACCACCGCTCCTGCGTTGCGGCCGAATTCGGGAGAGAAGTTGGTGGTGGAGAGCCGGAATTCTTCCACCGCGTCCTGCACCGGGATGAGTGCGGGTTCACCGCCGATTCCCGGCCGGTTCAAGTCGGTGCCATCGAGTATGAAATTGGTGGCGCGATGTCGGTTTCCCTGGGCCGAGAAGCTGGAACTCACGGACTGCATCCCCACACCGTCCAGCGAGACCACGCCGGGTTGAGTCACGGCCAGTGCGAAGACATTGCGGCCGTTCAAGGGAAGGCTGCTGATCTGGGCCTCGGTGACGAGTGTAGAGATGCGTCCTTCCTCGGTATTGACCACCGGAGTCTTCCCAGTGACCGTAACCCGAGTCGTGATTTCTCCAGGTTCGAGCCTGAAATCCACGCGTTTGATTTCTGCCACGGTAAGCTCCACATCGGAGTGGGCATGGGTCTTGAACCCAGCCAGTGCCGCAGCAAGTTCGTACTTGCCCCGAGGCAGATTGGTGGCACGGTACAGACCCTTATCACCAGTTATGGCAGTGCGTTCTTCGCCCGTATTCAGGTTGGTAATCGTCAATTCGACGCCTGGAAGTACGGCGTCGGTAGAGTCGCTGACCAAGCCGGTGAAAGTACCGCTTTGCCCAAGGAGGGGGGTGCAAAGTAGGAGGAAAAACCAAGGTGCGAGGTGCGCCCTGTGGTACGCACGCGGTCCTCTCGAGGAAACTGAAACTCTTCGGTCAGACTCGAGCCGCATCGTGGTCACCACACGCGCTTCGATTACGAGTAAGGCTCGTAATACTGACTGATAGTCATTTCAAGTCGTCGATTCGGTTGCACTTGAACGTCTCTTGAAGTCGGCAACCAACTCCAACGATTCAGAATCTGAGTACGAATCTTAGCCGTTGGGTGTGACGTTGTCTAAATCTGCCCTGTCCCAGACGATCACTCCTGCTATAAGGCCTAACATGCTCAGGACCCATGAATTGCGGTGCCCCTGCACTAGAATAGAAGCTTCAACGCGAACTGGATTTCGCGGGCATCGAATTGGGATCCCACGGTCCCGAAGAAGGGATTGTTCACCTCCGTCTCGGGAGTTGGGGATAGGTTGACACGATTGAAGAGATTGAAAAACTCAGCGCGGACTTGAAGTCGAACTTGCTCCTGGACGGCGATATTCTTGAACACTGAGAAGTCGACGTTCGCAAACCCGGGGCCGCGGAACGTGTTGCGCCCGATCTGCCCGTTCTCGCCCAGAACAGAAGTGAATCCTATTCCCTGGAAGAGGCCCGCGGAGCAGCCCGGGTTGATGGTTTGGACACTTCCGATACTACTTGTTCCAGAGACGGTAATACTGCAGGGAGAAGGACCGGCGGCATCCCGCTGAAACTCAGCACGGTCGTTTCCCCCGAGACTCCGGTCGAAGGAACCACTGGGCCGGTCGTTGGGCCTGGTAGCCCTGCCGGCGAAGTCGCCATTACCGAGGTTGTCTGGGATCTGCGGGGAGAAAGGACGGCCGTCCTGAAGAACCAGGCTGGTGTTGACTTGCCAGCCTCCCAGGGTCTTGCCCAGGACCCCTTTCTGCTGTTTGAAGAATGGGATCTCCCAAACTCCATTTGTCGTAAACCGGTTCGTAACATCCAGGACCGATAAGCCCCGATCGAGGAAGCTCTTCATCGCATCAACCGTATAGATGTCGTCCACGCCCCGGGCTCCCAGAACATCGGAGTCCGAGTCGATCAGTTTCGAAAAAGTGTAAGAGGCTTGAAATGCATAGCCGTGGCTGAATCGCTTCCTGATCTGGAACTGGGCTGCATGGTAGGCCGAGTTGATATGGTTTCCGCGGAAGTTGATTGCCGTAAAGTCTGGATGGAGTCGGGTTTGCGATCGATCTCCAGGTCTGTCCAGCCCGAACGGATCTGTGGCCCCGAAACGGTCTCCGGCGAAGCGGTTGTAGTCTTCGATCAAGCTCAACTTGCGGCCCAGGGAGGTGACGTAGTTGGCATCCAGGATGAAGTCGCCCCAAACCTCGCGTTGAATGCCGAAGAATCCGTTCTGGACATAGGAAGTACGGATATTGGGGTCGGGCGTTCGGAGCGAGATACGCGACGATGAGAAGAAGCTGGGCGGCGATCCCTCACCCGGGAGACGGTTTGTCTTTTCGTCGATGTCGTAAGAAGGGGAGATGTTGTTGCCAAGGAAGGAGCCGAAGATCCCGAAGGCATGGGTCGGTGGATTGAAGCGAATATTGCTCGTGATATTGAAGAACAACCGGTCATAGCCTACGCTGTACCCCCCTCGTACCGAAGTTTTTCCATCTCCGAAGGGATCCCAGGCGAAGCCGAGCCGTGGAGACCAATTGTTGTGATCTCCGGCAAATACGGAGGAAACGAACCCCGGATTGAATTGGACTTGACCCGTTTTCACCCCCAGGGGATCGAAGCGAGGTGCGCTGGCAACCCTCTCGAAGATGTCGCTGCCGGAGCCAAACATCAGGTTCGAAAGACGGTCCTGAATCTCGGTCGGAGCGCCGTAGAGGTCGTAACGGAATCCCCAATTGAGCGTGAAGCGAGGTGCTACCTTCCAGTCGTCGGAAAGGAAGAAGCCGAGCTCCCAGTTTCGAAATCCCCGATGCATGTCGGGGAACTCCCAGTTGCAGTTGAGACCCGACTGGACACATTCTGACGGGCTCTCGGACAAAGCCTGAGGGTCGAAGGCGCTGAACTGGAAGGTGGGCTCATCCAGGACGAACTCACCCAGCCCGTAGAAATAGAAGGAGCCTCGGGTGGAGACATCGAAGACCCCGTTCTCGACGTTGCGTCGGATTTCTCCTCCCATCTGCAGACCGTGAGATCCCCAGTTGATCGAAAGCGTGTCCTCATGCTGAAAGGTGTGCTCTGTGAAGAGCTGGGGAGAATCGGCACTCGCGCCGAAGGGGTTGATCTCGGCTGGTCCCACGATGAAGATCTCGGGGAGCGAGTCGGGGTCGGCTAGAAAGTCCACCCGGGTCTTGCTCCAGGAGGTTCGGGCTTCGTTGATGACACGCGGAGAAAAAGTGTGGGTGTGAACGAGGGCAAGGTTGTGAGCGTCGCCGTCGAGGGGGTCCATGATTCCTCGCCGTGTCGCTGCTTGAAGGTCGTTGAAGAGGTTCTGACCGTTCAGCTCCTGAGTCCAGCGACCGAAAAGGCGATCTCGCCCCTCGTTGAATTCAGTGTCCATGCGCAGCGAGTACTGGTCGTTGGAGGCGCGAGTCCTGGGGCCGAAGGTGGCGTTGCCCAATAGCGGAAGATCTGGATTGCTATTCAGCAGGTGCCAGAAAGCCTCAGTCCGGTCTCCTATACGAGCAACTTGACCGGGAGCGAGCGCCAAGCCGAGGGCGCCTTCCCAGAAGCCCGCAGCCACAGCCGTATCCTGACGATCGACATCTCCGTCGCCATCCCAGTCAGCGAACCAGTTCCCGCCGAATCCGGAGCCGAAGGTTGGTCCCAATTCGGCCGCGATGTTGTCGACGAACTGCCCGGAAGTCAACGAGACGCTGTTCGGAAGCGCCAGCGAGGGATGCCTTCTTAGGGTCCCACTCGGGGATGGGTGAACCCCCTCGCCTTTAGGCGAAGCCTTCAGGAGGCTTGTGACAGCAAGCCGGTGTGCGTAGGGAAGGTAAGAGGCTAGAGTACGGCTTGCTGGGCGAGTCAGGGAAGTGGGCGCCGAGCCGAGTGAGACAGGCGATCAAGCGAGTCGCCTGCATCGGAGGCGAGGTCTTTAGGCGACTTTAGTCGCAGGTCGAATCCACCGCCTTCAGGCGGTGGAGAGGTCACCTCAAGAGCTCCGCCGCCTGGGTGCCTCCCAGGATGGGGTCTGCGATCAAAGCTGCGGCGAATTGAGGTGCCTCCGTTTGAAAGGATTGGGTTTCCGTAAAGGAGTGCCGTTGCCCCTCGTAGTAGCCGAAGAACCATGCCTTGTTCTTCTTGACCGGACCACCCACCGTAAAACCAAACCAGTTCTGGATCAGCGGGGCAGCTTTGTCGCCGTCAGTGAATTCGCGCGCGTCCAAGGCGCTGTTCCTGTGGTATTCCCAGACGGAACCGTGAAATTCGTTGCTCCCGGATTTGGTCACCACATTTACTACCGCTCCCGCATTCCGTCCGAATTCGGGTGAAAAGTTGGTGGTGGAAAGTCTGAACTCCTCCACGGCATCTTGAACCGGGATCAGAGCGGGCTCTCCTCCTATGCCGGGACGATTGATGTCGGTGCCGTCCAGCATGAAATTGGTGGCACGATGTCGATTGCCTTGAGCCGAGAAGCTGGAGGCGACCGACTGGAAGCCCAGAGCGGCGACGTCGACCATACCGGGCTGGGTCAATGCCAGCATGAAGACGTTGCGTCCGTTCAGTGGGAGATTCTCAATCTGGTCCGCGGCGATCAAGGTCGAGATTCTGCCTTCTTCGGTATTGACCATGGGTGCCTCCCCCGACACAGTGATGCGGATCGATTTCGCTCCGGGATCCAGGGTGAAGTCAACTCGTTTGATTTCACCAACCGTGAGCTCGATATCCTTTCTGATCAGGGTCTTGAACCCATCTAGAGCGGCACTCAATTCGTAGTTGGCACGGGACATATTGGTGGCGCGGTAGAAGCCATTGTCTCCCGTGATCACCGTCCTGCTCTCGCCGGTATCGATGTTGACCAATGTCACTTCAGTCCCCGGCAGCACCGCCTGGGTGGAATCGCTCACTTGTCCGGTGAAGGTCCCCGTCTGTGCCAGGGTGGACCAGGACAGGAGAAAGAACGGCATGAATGTGATCAAGAGCGATCTAACCTTGGAAGCCATATCTGCCTCTCAGCGAACCCTTTGCTCAACGCCGTCGGGCCAACCGATAGACAACCTGGTCTCTCGACTAAGAGCACCTGGCCAATGCGTTGGCTCGCACGTCTCAAATTGATTGGTAGAATTGTTTGCTCGTGTTAGCCACACGTCGCATCGGTTTCCTCACGATTACAGCTAGTCAGCAAGACTGATGCCAAAACGACGCTCCTTGGTTGGTTACTGTGAGTCGGAGGGAAAGTTGGCTGGCCGGGCGGCCCGTGATGTCAAGGAGTTGACGCCGAGGAACAAAGATCTGACACAGGCAGCGATTCTTGGGAGCACCTATAATCGTGCGCATGAAGGCAATTGCCTCCCTGGCTTTAGTGCTCTTGGGACTGGCGTGTGGTTCGACTCCGCGCACCAGCGACTTCCGAGTGATTGTGCTCGGCTTCGATGGCGTCGACCCCGACCTGATCCAGGAGTGGATGGAGCACCTTCCCAATATTCAGAAACTGTCCCAAACCGGGGCCCTGTCGTCGTTGGGCACTACCAATCCTCCCCAGTCTCCGGTGGCCTGGGCCAGTTTCGCCACCGGGCTGAACCCGGGCAAGCATGGCATCTTTGATTTTCTCCGTCGTGATCCCTCCACCTATTTCCCCGACATAGGACTGGTCGAGGTCGAGAAGCCCAGATTCCTGTTCCGATTGCTCCCTATTCGATGGGCAAGGTACAAGAGCAATCGACGAGGCATCAGTTTCTGGGAGCATCTGGACCAGGCTGGTTTCCGAACTACCAATCTCAGGATCCCGGTCGAGTTCCCACCACGCCCGCTGTCACACGGTCAGACCCTTTCCGGCTTGGGTGTTCCAGACGTTCGTGGGACCTGGGGAACCTTTTTCTACCTTGCCACCGACATCACTCAATGGGATCTGGGCGACACCGAATTCGGGGGCCGGATGATTGAGCTGGAAGGCGGCGACGGAAAGTTCCGGGCTGGATTGGACGGCCCGGTCGATCCCCGGGAGGACGGTGTCGTGCGCCTCACTGCTGACGTGGATGTCGAGCTGAATGAGGGCTCGACAGCGGTTAGTATTCGAGTCCAGGGACAGGAAGAAAGCGTGCAGGAGGGCCAGTGGAGCGACTGGTTTCATTTCCAGTTCCAGGCGGGACCCCTGATGAAGATACGGGGTATCAGCCGCTTCTACGTTCTCGAGACATTTCCCGAGATACGTCTGTATCTGATGCCCATCAGCCCTGATCCCGTAGCCTCTTCCGTCCCCCTTTCCTACCCTGAAGACTTCGCTGCTTCCTGGGTTGCATCCCTTGGGAACTATAAGAGTCTGGGATGGGTTCACGAGACCTGGGGGCTCAACGAGGAGCAGATCGGAGAGCAGATTTTCCTGGAGGATCTGTTCCGTAATATGAACTCGCTGGAGCGGATGCTTTTCGAGACGCTGCAGCAGGACGATGCCTCCTTGATTACCGCTGTCTTCACCGCCACGGACAGCGTTTCGCACATGTTCTACCGGCTGCTTGATCCCGATCATCCCCGTTACCAGAAGGACCTGGTGGCGAGCTACGGGAACACGATCCGACGGGTGTATCAGAGAATGGACTCTATTATTGGTCGAGTCCTGGAGGTCCTGGGAGAGCAGGATATTCTGATGATAGTGTCGGATCATGGATTCCACAGCTGGAGCCGGGAGTTCAATACCAATTCCTGGTTGTTGGAGAGTGGATTCATGGCTCTGAAGGGTGGCCCGGAACCGGGGCAGGCGGCGGATCGGGGGGGCAGCTTCTTTCCCAATGTCGACTGGAGCAGAACGAGGGCCTATGCATTGGGGCTCGGTCATATCTACATCAACTTGAAGGGTAGAGAAGGGCAGGGAATCGTAGAGCCGGGCCAGGAGTTCCGCGAGTTGGTAGAGGCAATCCGCACCCAGATCCTGGAATACCAGGATCCGGAGACGAACCGGTCAGTTGTACAGAATATCTACCTCCCAGAGAACATCTACTCCGGGGACCAGATCGAGCATGCCGGAGATCTGCAACTGAGTTTCAGGAGCGGCTATCGGACCTCTTGGCAAACCTCCCTGGGAGCCGTCCCCAACCACGTTCTGGTTGCCAATATGAAAAAGTGGAGCGGTGATCACTCTGCCTCTGACTTTTCGGATACTTCCGGTGTCTTCATCTGCAATCGTCCTATCAAGGAAGACCATCCTGATATTCTGGACATTGCTCCCACTCTGTATCGCTTGTTTGGTGTAGAGATCCCGTCCGAGGTCGACGGCCGTCCCCTGACGTTGAGCCCAGAGAGTGGCCCCCAGTGAGCGGTGAGCAGTCAGAGCAGTAAGCAGTGAGCAGTAAGCTGCGCTGGTCCGGCTCGGAGCCGGTGGCCGGAGTCAGTTGCGGAGGCGGGACGCCGAAGCTATGATTCCGTTTGAGATCAGGATTCGAGATCCCGAATTGTTCAATGTCCCAGAAAATTGAGATAATCCTCAACGGCGAAAAGAAAGAGGTTCCGACAAGGTCGTCTCTGGAAGATCTGGTTTCAGAGCTGGGTCTGGAGCGGGACCGGATCGCCATCGAACTGAATCTGCAGATTGTGACTAGACATCGGTGGGTGGAACACCTGCTCCAGAATGGAGACCAGGTCGAGCTGGTCCACTTTGTCGGTGGAGGAGAGTAAGGAGTAATGAAGGATTCCCTAACCATAGCTGGCCGAGAGTTCCGTTCCCGCCTGATTGTCGGGACAGGCAAGTACGAGACGTTCGAGATCATGCGGAAGGCCCTGGATGCCAGCGGAGCGGACATGGTCACGGTTGCAGTCCGCCGCGTGAATCTTTCGGACAAGAGCAAGGAATCGCTCCTGGACTATATTGATCGAGATCGGTTCATGCTGCTTCCCAACACGGCCGGCTGCTACAGTGCTGCCGACGCGATTCGCTATGCTCGCCTGGGTCGGGAGGCGGGGCTATCTGAGTTTGTGAAACTGGAAGTCATCGGAGACGAGCGAACTCTGTTTCCAGACAATGAGGCCCTACTGGAAGCCACCCGGGTCCTGGTTCCGGAAGGCTTCGTCGTTCTTCCCTACACCAACGACGATCCGATCATGTGCAAGAAACTGGAGGACGCAGGAGCCGCGGCCGTGATGCCTCTGGGTGCCCCCATCGGATCCGGACTCGGTATCCAGAACGCGAACAATCTTCGCATCATCTTGGAATCGATGAGCGTACCGGTGATCGTTGACGCCGGGGTAGGGACAGCTTCGGATGCGGCCCTGGCAATGGAACTCGGTATCGACGGTGTCCTCATGAATACCGGCATCGCGGGGGCGAGAGATCCCATTTCCATGGCCAGGAGTATGAGGTTGGCGGTGGAAGCTGGTCGTCTGGCCTTTCAGTCAGGTCGAATCCCCAAGAAACTCTATGCAACCGCTAGTAGTCCCCTTGAGGGGGTATTGACCTGACTGGGGTTCAAGTCTCAAATCCCAAGATACAAGATACAAACAAACTCCAAGCACCAAACTCCAAATGGGATTCATTTGTGACTTGGTGCTTGGAATTTGAGATTCGTTTGTATCTTGTGTCTTGGAGTTTCAATCCGTCCTAGCTTGGAGTATCAATGAAAACGGTCCATGTGGATCTTGGGGAACGCAGCTATAATATTCTGATTCAGTCCGGCCTTCTGTCACAGGTCGCGCAGCAGCTGGAAGATCTCCGAGTCAGTTCCCGCCTTTTTCTGGTCTCCAATCCGCTGGTCTACGACCTGTTCGGTGAGAAACTCCAGGAGCGGCTGCGGGCGCAGGGTTTCGACGTCACTGAGATTCTGCTTCCCGATGGAGAGACAGCGAAGACGCTCGACACGGTGGAGCGAGCCTACACCGATTTGAGTTCTCACGGAGCGGATAGGCAATCCACCGTGGTGGCCTTGGGTGGCGGAGTGACGGGTGACATCGCAGGCTTCGTCGCGGCCACCTACATGCGAGGAATCCCCTATCTGCAGATCCCCACTACGCTCCTGGCCCAGGTCGATAGCTCCGTGGGGGGCAAGACGGGGGTAAACCACCGGGCAGGCAAGAACATGATCGGGGCGTTCTATCAGCCGGCTCTGGTGTGTATCGATCCCGAGACGCTTCTGACACTGCCCGAAAGGGAGTTCCGCTCTGGTTTGTTCGAGGTCATCAAATACGGGCTGATCTACGATGCGGAGTTTTTCGCTTTCCTGGAACTAGAGTTGGAGAAGATTCAGCGTCGGGTCCCGGAGGTCCTGGAGAAAGTCGTAGCTCGTTGCTGTGAGATCAAGTCCGAGGTCACTACTCGGGACGAGAAGGAGTTGGATCTTCGCCGAATTCTCAACCTGGGACATACTTTCGGTCACGGGCTGGAGGCGGCCTGCCAGTTCCAGCGGGTCACACACGGAGAGGCAGTAGCTTACGGGATGATCGCTGCCAGTCACCTTTCACAGCGCATGGGCTTGCTGGATGCTCCCTCTTGCCAACGAATCGTCGAAGCCATCCTCAGGATCGGAGACCTTCCTTCGATCGATACAGTTCCAACCCAAGAGGTGCTCGATGCCATGAAGCTGGACAAGAAGCGCCGTGGGGATCGTACCGTCGTCATTCTTCTCGAAGAGATCGGTCGGGCCGTCATCCGTGACGATGTCCCCCTGGATGACCTGAGGCAGGTGTGGGATCGGATCAAGTCCGAGCCCGCCCCCTGATCGGCGGCCGATGGAGCAGAAGGAGTCCAGGAAGATCCGCCGGATGTTCGGGGCGATTGCTCCCAGCTACGACCGCGCCAATCATCTGCTCTCATTGTCGATCGATCGGTACTGGCGCCGGCTCACCTGTCGCAGCCTAGCACCTCTTCTACCAGCAGATCCGATGATTCTGGACCTCTGTGCCGGCACCGGAGACCTGACCCTTCAGCTCGCCCCCCTGGGAACCGTTGTGGGCTGCGACTTCAGTCATCCGATGCTGGTGCTGGGACTCGAAAAGAGTCGTCGTGCCCGGCACTCGGGGGAACATATTCGCTTCGTGGAAGGAGACGCACTCAGACTTCCGTTCCTGTCGGGGTCCTTCGATGCCGTGACGATTGCCTTCGGTCTGAGGAACCTGGAGGACTATGATCAAGGATTGCGTGAGATCCTTCGTGTCCTCCGTCGGGGAGGTACTCTGGCCGTCCTGGAGTTTTCCCTGCCTCGGATTCCGGTCTTCAGAGAGGTCTATCTGTTCTACTTCCTCCATCTACTGCCCAGGCTCGGAGGGTGGATTTCGGGTGATGGACAGGCGTATTCCTACCTTTCACGGTCGGTCAGGGAGTTTCTTGAGCCCAAGGAGCTGGAGCGGTTGCTGCAGGAGGTCGGCTTCTCCGGGATCCGTCATAGACTGATCTCGGGAGGCGTTGCTGCTTTGCATCTGGCGCAGAAGAACCGCCTGTCGTAGCGCGGCGCTCGCAAGGGCTGACCTGTCCGGGCCAAACTTCAGGCGATCTGGTGTGGCGGCGGTCTCCAGGCCGCCGTGCATCGAGCCAACGGCTCGACTGAAGAATACTTCGGCCTGGAGACCGAAGCCACGTGCGAGTTTCAAATCAATCCCGCCCCCACCGAGTTGGCCTCATTCGAGAAAGAAACTTCCGTCATTTCTAGCTACGAATATCGAGAGCTGAGTGACGCTTGTAGCACGGGCACTCCTGCCCGTCGGTGTTCTCGACGGGCAAGAGTGCCCGTGCTACAGGTCACTGCTCCGTCAGATGCTGTTTCCTACACCTTCCTTCTGCCAATGAAGTTTCAGGTCAGTTGTCCATTTCTGGAAACAACAATCTCCAGCCGAGCTGAGTGGGGGGGGAAGTGGCTCAGACCGCTTCGTATCGCCTCCAGACTGTAGGTGATGGTGGCCTCGTCAGAAAGACTGAGCTTCAGGGGCTGCGCCTCCAATTGATCTTCTTGAGGCAGAAGATTCGACATCCAGATACCTCCTTCCACCTGACTGTTTTCGCGCAGAACCAGCCGTCCCGCCCCAAGGTGAATCAGAAGGCCTCGAATCACGACGTCTTTCCCCAGGACGAGATCACCCCGCGCGACAACGACGCCCTCGAAGCTGCCCGTGATCGTTCCACCCTGCGCGAGCAGCAGGATCCCTCCCGCCGGATCAGCACTGAATCGCGGAAGCTCCTTCTCGAAATGCGTCCAGAACTCGGGCTCGAAGAGGCGCCGGTAGACAGGATCGCTGGCGTATGCAGACGTGATTTCGCTGATGGAAGGATCGTTTCCTTGCCCCCGGATTCGTGACCGTTGAGCTGGTGCGAGTGAGGCCATCAGATCTTGATAGAGCCCCGGTGTTGCTGTCTCAACGATCGAAATCCCGTGTTCGGCGTTCCCCGCGACTTGAAAACTGTTTCCCTTCCACTCGAAGTTGCCTGAATCTCCGAACAGTGTGAGGGGACTCGGTAGCAGAAAGGTCGTCTCCTTTCGAAAGCGCGCTTCTATCAAGGTGATGCTGTTGCGGATATCAGGGAGCAGGGGGTCGGGAAGAGGAAGGGCCGTAATGCCCAGGCTGCGCAGCAAGATGACCTGGTCCTCGTCGTGGTCCGGATCTTCTTCGGGGTTGTTGGAGAAACGTAGGAAGAAATAGCCCCGCCCTGCGGCGGAGTGGCCACCCCGAGAAGGGATCCCATCGTCTCGTTCGGGTGTCCAAGAGCCCGGCTCGATGGTTCGGGCCTTCCCCAGGGGTATGGGATTCCTCCACTCCGGAATAGCGGTGCCGGAGTGAGCTCCATCTGCCCCTTTGAGCAGCGAATCGAGATCGACCCTGGGGATCAGGGCCCTGGCACGCTCGATTCCGCTCTCGGCCAGGGTGAAGCTGTGCAGTTGGGCATCGACACTGTTGACGAGGTCCCAGCGGGCAGCGATCTGCAGGTGCAACATCAGCATCAGTGAAGTGATGAGGGTCGTCGTCAGGAGGGCAAGAATGAGGCTGAAGCCGCCTGCTTTCTCTTTGTCGGGTTGGCCGGGGTTGATCATGCGGTTCGCTTTGAACATCAGGGATTCTCTGCGAAGAGACTGGGACGATAGTTGCGGAGGAAGAAGCTCAAGTGAACTTGCTCCACGCCATCAGTTTTCCAGTTCATGTAGGGACGATCGAGCTCCGCTGATATCTGCACCTGGATCTTTCCATTCTCCGAACTGAGTTGCCACTCTCTGATGTTTTTCAGAACCGGCTGAAAACCTCCACGCCCACTTTTCACCTTCAGGTTCCCTCTCTCGCACTTGATGACCAGAGCCTCGAAGGGAGCACGAAGCTTGCCGTCGGGAAAGCCGGAAGGGCCGTCGGTATCGCTGTTCAGATAGAGGCGTCCGGATTCTATGGACCAACCGGTTCGCTTGAAGTTCCAGCGGTTGTTTCCTGCTGAGGGAATCCAGCGGCTGAGCAGCAGCGGGAGCAGCATGAGATTCTGATCCCGTTCCAACAACAGATTCAGGTTGGAGATGACCGTCTGGGTCTGGCCGAAGACGGTAAAGAAGGAGGCGAACAGGATGCCTGATATCGCAACAGCGACCAGTGTTTCCAGCAGGGTCGTACCGCGACTACAGCCCATCAGAGATCTCCCATTGAGCCTCGTGTCCACCCTCCTGATCGGGCAAGTTGAAAAAGGGACTGCGCTCCACCGGAATGTCCACCACAGGTTCTCTGTCAGCTGCGGATCTCATTCGGATCTGCTCTGCGCGATTCCACCGTCGGAGGGTTTCGATACGATGTTTGTCGGTCAGCGAATAGACACGCAGTGCGAGCGTCAGGGCTTGCAGCAGACCGACCACAGCCAGGGTCAGGATGATCATCGAGATAAGAGTTTCCAGCAGGGTGAACGCGGGCGAGTCGGTGCTGCGGGAGAGGCACCACATCCGCCGACCCAGGCGGTTCCGAGAGCAGTTCCCAGTGCTGTTTGCGACTAGCCGGCTTGCTGCCATCGTATCCTACCTGTCGGGGTGATCAGCACTTTCACCTGTCCGGTCCGATTCTCCAACAGAAAAGAGCCGGCTGGAGCGGCCGTCCCGCGGGAGTAGAAAGTGAGTCTCTTCTTGGGAATTCTGACGAACTTCATGCCTCGTGGGAGTGCCTTCCACAATCGTGGCGGCTCGTTTTTGGGGGTAATCGTGAAGCGGTTGCGGTCCCTGTGGATCCGGACCTGCAGGGGGAGGCTTTTGCTGAGGGCCTGCAGACGGCACTGGCTTAGCACGGAGACGAATTGAGCGGATCCCATCCGCAACTCGTAGTGTTCTCGGAGGCGTTGGAAGTTCCCCCAGGCGATGGCTCCCAGCAGCCCGATCAGGGCGCAGACAATCATCATTTCCAACAGCTGAAATCCGGCGTTCGAGTCTCGTCGCATCGGCACTTCCCTATCAAGTAACGGAAGTCCTCGATAATCTACGACAAGAATCTGCCTGACCGATTCGTAGCGGTGGACTCCAGGCCGCCGTCCGTCGAGCTGCAGACAAATGAACTTTTACGTCAGTCGGGATAATCGACCTGGATGCGGCGCTCTTCGCTGTTGGGGTCAACCAGGATTCGAATGGTAACGGCTCCTTCGACATCAAGGATCAGTTTTTCCGCCCATTCGACGATGATTACTGCTTCCCGGGACAGGATCTCTTCCATTCCGATGGAGTAGAGATCAGAGAGGCCGTCAAGGCGGTAGAGATCGATGTGGTAGATGCTCTCTCCCTTGGTGGGGTACTGGTTCACCAATGTAAAGGAGGGACTGTGGACGATCGAAGCATCCTCCAAACCCAGGCCCAAAGCCAAGGCCCTGGTCAAGGTCGTCTTTCCCGCTCCCAGTTCCCCGTGGAGCAGGATGAGGCAGGGCGGGTGTAGCCGGCGCCCAATGAGCTCACCGATGCGAAGCGTCTCGGCCTCGCTGCGAGATCGGTGGATTTCGGTCAACTCGGTGAAGTAGTCCACAGCCGGATCAAGCGTCCAGTTCGAGTCGTGCCGCCCCAAGATGATCAATGATGTTGTCGGCATTGAGTGCGGCTCCACCCGTTTGATCTTCGGCAAGGTCTCCGGCCAGCGAGTGAAGGTAGACCCCTGCAATGACGGCCTGCGTTGTCTCCTGGGGCGCATTCAAGCCCTGGGCCTGGTATTGGCCCAGGAAAGAGGCGATGACTCCGGTCAACACATCCCCGCTGCCTGCGGTCGCCATTCCGGGGTTGCCCAGTGGACAGACGAAGACCCTCCCGTCAGGCAGGGCAATCAGGGTGCGAAACCCCTTCAGCACCAGCCACAGTTGCTGATCCTGAGCAAATCGTCGGGCCAGCTCGATCTTGTCGTCTAGAATCTCCGCCGTCGGCCTCCCGATGAGCCTGGAAAACTCCCCAGGATGAGGCGTGAGAACCAAAGGCTGGTGGTGGCTGTTGAAGAGCTCTTGCCGCTGTTCTTGGAAGCAATTCAGCGCATCGGCGTCCACCACGAGAGGGATTCGGGCCTGCTGAACCACCTGGTGAACGAAACCCACAGTGTCCTTGTTGGTGGATAGTCCCGGACCGATGGCGGCGGCCTGTTTGCCTTCCAGGAATTCCAGAAGGTCGCTGCCAGCACTCGAGGCAAAGGTTCCCGCTTGGGTGGAGGCCAGGCTTTCGGTCATGACCTCGGGTCTGAAGGAGCCGACCAGGCCTCGTATTCCCTCTGGAATACACGCGGTGACCAGGCCGGACCCAGAGCGGAGGGCCGCGCTGGTAGCAAGGGCCGCGGCACCTGACTTGCCCCTGCTGCCTGCCACGATCACGGTGTGGCCGAAACTCCCCTTGTGGAAACTGGCCCGGCGCTGCGGCAGGCAGGTACTTGCCAGGGGTTGGGTGATCAGCTCGGTCGGGTAGTCGGGGGTCTGGAGCAGCTCGGGTGGGGTCCCGATCGGGAACAGGTGGAGCGAACCCAGCGACTCCTGATCTTCATGTAAGACGTGTGCGATCTTAGGTGCAGTAAAGGTCACGGTGGCGTCGGCACGAATCGTTGGGCCTTCTCCACGGAAGGCATCAGAAGCCATGCCTGAAGGGAAGTCCACGGACAGGACGAAGGCTCGGAGACGATTCACGTCTTCTACCACCTGGGCATGGAGCCCTGCCACGGGTTTGCTGATACCCGTCCCGAGAATGGCGTCGACCACCAGATCATAGCTCTCAAGGCAGGGAGTGAGGCGTGACCAGTCTTCCTCTGTAAGAACGGGCTGAAGCTGACCGCCCATGGCCTGATAGATGTCCAGGTTGATGCGGGCATCCCCCGAAACCTTCTCCGGAGGGGCCAGTAGGAACACGTCGGGAGCAATTTCTCGCTGTCGCAGTTGTCTCGCCAGAACAAGGCCGTCGCCGCCGTTGTTCCCTTTGCCACAGATGATGGCAGTCCGCTGTTTAGAGAGATCCTCCCCGAAGTAGCCCCTCAAGGCCAGATAGAGACTTATTCCGGCATTCTCCATCAGAAGAAGGCTGGGGAGACCATACTTTTCGGTGGTCAGCCGATCCACCAGCTTCATCTGTTGGGCGCTCAGAACCTTCAGAGAGCTGTCCGCTTTGCTACCAGAGGAGAGGCCAATTTGCCCCAATGTGAACCTGTGGCTGTTTTCTCGCATCAGATAAAGATAGAAGTTAGCAGAGGAGGTGCGTGAAATGAAAGTGAGAAGCCGGTACGCACCAGCAGGGATGCCTGGAAAAGGGAGCAACCCATGGGTTATAATAGCTTCGATACTTACTTCAGCCAAGAGGGGAAGATGCTATGAAAAAGAGTAGAGTTGTCACCGTTCTAACCCTTTTCGTCCTCGTTTTCACTGCCAGTCCCATCAATGCGGGTAGAAAGCATAAAGACGTGGAAAACATCGGCAACCGAAGCATCAACGGCAAGATCGGCCTGATCTTTCCTAATTTTATATCCCTGGAAAAAGAGATCCAGATGGGCGCCCAGTACGCCCAGATGATCGAACAGACGGCACGGCTGGTGGAAGACCCTGTGGTGGGCGAGTACGTGGACCGTCTGGGTCAGGAGATCGTGAAGAACTCGGATGCGAAGGTACCCTTTGTCATCAAGGTGATAGATACGGATGAGGTCAATGCGTTCGCCCTGCCTGGTGGATACTTCTACGTCAACAAGGGGCTGATTATGGAGGCCGAGAACGAGTCGGAGCTGGCCGGGGTAATGGCTCACGAGATAGCCCACGTTACCGCCCGTCATGCCACCGAGCGGATGACCAAGTCACAGCTGCTTCAGTTTGCGTCGCTGCCCGCCATGTTCATCGGAGGCTACTGGACACAGTACGCTATCTATCAGGGTCTGGGCATGGGCATGTCGTTGGCGGTCTTGGGAATCACACGGAAATCCGAGGCTGAGGCGGACCAGTTGGGAACCCAGTACCTCTGGAACACCGGTTACGATCCGCAGGGCTTTATCACTTTTTTCGAAAAGCTCCAGGAAAAGGAGAAGAAGAAACCTGGGGCCTTTTCCAGCTTCTTCCGTACGCACCCCTCGATGGAGAGCCGGATCGAAAATGTCAACGGCGAGATCGGATATCTCGAAGTCAAGGATGAATACGTGCTCAGCGGTTCTGAGTTCGAGAGAGTCAAGACGCGTCTGGCTCAGATTGACCGTCAGCAGATCAGACCCGGAGATGCTCCTGGAAAGGGTGGGGCATCGCGACCGACCCTGAAGCGGAAGACCAATCAGCGGGACGACAAGGAAAAGCCGACTCTCAAGGGTGACAAGCCGTCGCTCAAGCGGTCCAAGCGGCCCACGCTCAAGAAGCAGGAGGAGATAGAAGCAGAGTCGGAGGCTGACGAGTCCGAGGCCGACGAGTCGCAGTCTGAAGAGTAGTCGGTACCCTTGTTCTGATCTCGGCTTGCACAGCAGGCTATAGCCACTTGGGGCTCGCCACTCAGGTTATTTTGGGTGGCGAGCCCTTTTGCATTCTATATGCCCGTTTCACTTCTTTCGCGGATGGTAGGGAATCTGAGGCAACCTCGAATCCCTCGTCCCAGATCACGCCTCCTGTCCTTCTTGCCCTTCCCTCCTTGAAACAATCTTCCTCTAGTCTACGTACACAACACCGAGCTATTATCTTGGCGACGTCGTTGATGGAATAGGAGTTGTTATGAGAATCCCGAACTGTGTGGTGGGACTGTCCTTGCTTTTTTTTGTCTGGCCGGTGGTTGCTGAAGAAGGAGAGAAGCCGGTCCAAGGCAGGGCCGAAACGCCGGTGGTTGTTCCCCCCGAGTCCTGGACCGAGAGGATGCGGCGGGAGCGGACCGTGTTGGAGCTGACGGCCAAGGACGCGATGCGGCTGGCGCTGACGAACAACCTGGATATCGCCATTGAAGATTACAATGAGGATCTGAATCGCGAGGACATCGTCAAGACCAAGGGATACTACGATCCCGTTCTTAGCCTCGGTGTGGGTTGGAACTCGACGGAGAACCCTTCCCGATCGGTTCTCGATGCAGGGCAGGGAAGATCGGTGACGAACACCGACAATTTTTTCTTCCGCTCTTCGGTAAACCAGAACATCCCGGGCGGCAGTGATCTGACTCTGAGCTTCAATAACAACCGTTTCGCCACCAATAGTACGTTTCAGTTCATCAACCCGTCGTTTGGATCTAATTTTGCAGTCCTCTTCAGACAGCCATTGTGGCGAGGTTTTTTGAAGACGCAGACCAAAACCCAGCTGAGCCTCTACAACCTGGATCGTGACATTAGCGACAGTGTCTTCAAGCAGCGAGTCTCCGAGATCCTGCAGCAGGTTCAGAATCAGTATTGGGAGCTGGTCTTTGCCATCGAGAATCACGAGGCCATTCGCCAGTCGATGAAGCTGGCGATCATCCAGCATGACAACAACCGGAAAAGGGTGCAGATTGGTGTGATGGCACCGATCGAAGTGACGGCTTCCCGAGCCGAAGTAGCGACTCGAGAGCAGGATATGATTCAATCGGAGGTGCAGATCATCACCTCCCAAAACGCCCTCAAGCAACTCCTGGCTCCCGATCCGAGAGCGAGCATCTGGAATCTGATCTTGATCCCAACCGATCGTCCCGAGGTCCGGGACCTGGCTCTCTCTCTGGACCAGGCGATAGAGACAGCACTCGGGAAGCGTCCTGAACTGGAGCAGAATCGATTGGAGCGGGAGAAGATCGAGGTGAATCAGCAGTTCTACAGAAAGCAGGGTAAACCGGCGGTCAACCTTGAGGCCGGTCTTACTTCTGTAGGACAGGCGGGTCAAGTACTGCAGGACGTGTTTATCGATACCGATGGGGACGGTGTCCCCGATACCAGAGCAGGAACTTCTCCCAACCCGAGCAGCCCCTTTTTCGGTGATTTCGGCAATACCTGGGGGCAGGTATTCGGCTTCGATTTTATCAACTATCAGCTTGCCTTGAATGTAGAGATTCCGATCGGAAATCGTGCCAACGAGGGAGAGCGCGCCTCGCTTCGCATCCAGGAACGACGTCTACTGAGCATGCTCAGGAACGAGCAGCAGTTGATCATGGTAGAGGTGCGCAACGCCTACGAAAGCATCGCGACTCAGAGGAAGCGTCTGGAGGCGGCACGGGTGGCGCGGGAACTTTCCGAGGAGCAGCTAGAAGGCGAGAACAAGCGCTTTCAGGCAGGGCTTTCCACGAACTTTGAAGTGCTGCGATACCAGAGAGATCTGACCGACTCCCAGGTCCGAGAGCTCAGGGCCCTGCTGGACTACCAACTGACCCTGACCGATCTGGAAAAGGCGATGAACACGATCATCGACGCCAACGATATCGTGATGGCGAAGAGGGAAGGCAACGCGCCGTAAAATCGAAGAGGCCGCACGTCTGAACGTCGCACGTCTCAAGTTGTGTTCTTCTGGAAGTGGGTTTTGTCAGCTCTCCTCTTCAGCGAGTTCCCAGAAGGCGTGTCGGAGCAGGATCGCCAAAGTTTTACGAGCTAAGAGACGTGCGACGTTCAGACGTTCAGACGTGCGACCTCTTCGCTTGACCTGGTTATAATGCCCCATGGATTGGACCCTAGTCCTGATCGGGACGACTGGCCTGCTGGTGGGGAGCTTTCTGACTGTTTGTATTCTGCGCCTTCCCCTGCGTCGTTCCGTCGTCCGTCCCAGGTCCAGCTGTCCCCAGTGTGAGAGCCGGATTCGGGCCTGGGACAATATTCCAGTCTTGAGCTATCTGCTCCTGCGGGGAAAGTGCCGCGACTGCAGAGCCCCTATTTCCTGGGTCTATCCCGTTGTGGAACTCTCTACGGCGGTGCTCTTCTTGCTTCTATGGCATCACTTCGGGCTGACACCGCCTTTCTTCATCAATCTGGTCTTCTTTTGTCTTCTCCTGGTTCTTGCCTTTATCGACCTCTTCCACAGGATTCTCCCCGATGTCCTGACTTTCAGCGGTTTGCTGCTGGGATTGATGGTGTCGCCTTTCCAGGTTTCTGGTTTCTTTCACTGGAACATTTCCGATTCTGCTTCGCTGCCGATCTGGACCAACTATCCGTTTTCCCTTCTGGGAATCCTGGTGGGCGGAGGCTTGCTCTGGCTGGTCTCCTTCGTCTATCACAAGGCAACCGGAGTGGAGGGAATGGGTTTCGGTGACGTCAAGATGCTGGCCATGATGGGCGCCTTCCTGGGTTGGCGGCTGGCTTTGTTGGCTATCTTCCTGGGGTCGGCCTTTGGCGCCCTGGTAGGGACCGTCGTCATCGTGATCTTGGGGAAAGGACGGCGCTATCCGCTGCCCTTTGGAACCTTTCTGGCCGTAGGAGCAATGATGGCCGCTCTCTGGGGAAATCTCCTGCTGCGATGGTATTTGGGCGGGTCCTAGAAAATCTTTCGCAGATTTTCGGGTTGGAGCGTTAAGTCAGGTAGAAACGCAAAAAGGAGGACAGTCAAATGAAGAAACAAGTTTCTACCTGGTTGTTGGGCGTTTTGCCCTTTCTGTGCTGTGTCTCAGCCCTTTGTGCTGGGCCGGAGCAGGATCGCAAGATCGACCTGAACCAAGCAACGCTGGAGGATTTGAAGGAGTTGCCTGGAATCGGCACGTCTACGGCAAAACGCATTCTCGAGTTTCGCGAGAAAAACGGCCCCTTCGAGCGGATCGAAGATCTCATGAACGTGCGCGGCATCGGTGAAAAGAAGTTCCTGAAACTGAAAGACCGGATCTCGGTCGGATCCGCGGGGCAGTCCACTGCCCGTGGTCCCTCATCCAGTCAGTGACGGTAGCGCTCCATTCCGGGGCAACGTGATTTGGCATTCTGGCTCAACCCCTTGAAACAAGACGTGTCGGGAGAGGGCTACACTCAACCTGGAAACGTCTTGGATCCTCATTCGCCACGATCCGCCTGTCCGATCCCGGAATGGAGCAACCCCTTTCCAGTCTCTCCCAACTCTCCTGCTAAGCCGAGTAATCTGCTGCTGAGCTCTGCCTTACCTGGCAAGTGTCGTGGAAATGAATTAGATTTCCAGTCGGCAACGATTGAGAAAGACTCTTTTTCCGCGAATCGGCGAGGTCCTGCTGAGCGTCCCTCCCTATGACGGAAACAATGTGGCTCGGAAAACCCGAGTGCCCTTCCGATTGAGTGCTGGAGTTGAAGGTTTGGGAAGTCTATGAAGGTCGATTGCCTGGATTATCGAACACTTCCCGAACAGAATTCCCTCTTTCTCAAATACCTCTATCACTTCGATGAAGTGAGCGGTTTCTACGCACCCGGAGCGCCGGCTCCGCTCGATATAGAGGCTCTGGAGCGTCGCGTCGAGGCGGTCGCGAAGAAGCCTTTGCGCTTTTCACGAGAGCATCTTGTCTCACTCCTGGATCCTTTCAATTCGTTGCTTGGGGCGGGCGAAGCCGCCCACAGAAACATTCAGAAATTGAGGGGGCGAGACACGATTGCAGTGGTGACAGGACAGCAGCTGGGTCTCTTCGGCGGGCCTGCCCTCGCTATCTACAAGGCCGCCACGGCAGTGAAGCTGAGCCAGATGCTGGAGGACCGTGGCTATTCTGCGGTGCCCGTTTTCTGGCTTCCAGCGGATGATTCCGATTTCATGGAGGTTCGTTCGACTTCTTTCTATGATCAGGCAGATCGGCTGCTGGAGATCCGCTATCCCGGCTCACAGAGCGACGGCCGCATGGTAGGGACGATCGGTCTCGAACGGATTTCAGAGAATCTGGAGCAACTCCAGCAGCAGGCTCAACGAGCAGAGTTCTTGGACTCAACCCTGCAGACCCTGGGAGCCAGCTACCGGCCCGAGCAGGATTTTCGCCACGCTCACGGACGATGGTTGACCGGCCTCTTTCGGGACCAGGGTCTGGTGCTGTTCGATTCCTTGCTGCCGGGTTACAAGTCGGAACTGACAGGAGTCTTCACCGGGCTGCTGGAGAAGAGGTCAGAAGCGATCCAAGCGCTGCAGCAGAGAGGTCAGGAGCTCAGTGCCGCCGGATTCACCCCACAGGTTTCTCTCGAGGACTCCGAGACCCTTCTGTTTTCCCTGGAGGGGAATAGTCGCCACAAACTAGTGTACCAGGACGGGGAGTACCGCACCAAGAAGAGGAAATTGGGCTACTCCCTCGAGGAGCTGCTGCACCGAATCGAGTCAAATCCCGAGGGGTTTGGACCCAACGTCCTCTTGAGGCCGATCCTTCAGGACCACTTGTTCCCGACTGCCGTCTACGTCGGAGGTCCCTCGGAAGTGGCTTATTTCAGTCAGGTCAGCGCGATCAGCTCGCTCTGGGGAATCGAGCCCTCCATTTTCCCGCGTATGGGCCTTACCGTGGTGGATCGCAAGGCCCAACGCCTACTCAAGAAGTACGCTCTGGAGGCGGGTGAACTGATATCCGCCGACCCCGTTCAGGCGGTCCAGGACCTCCTGAGCCAGGGTGAGACCGGGGAGGTTCTCAAGACCTTCGAGTCAGTGCAGCAGGAGTTGAGGTCACAGCTGGCCTCACTCAAGTCGCACATCAATCGTTCCGACCCGGGCATGGCCGAGATGGTGGTGCGCGCAGAGCATCGAATCATCTACAATATCGAGAAACTGCAGCGCAGATTTGTGGCGAACTATCGTCAGCGAGACGAGGCTGTGGGAAAACATCTGGACTACCTGCAAAATCGCCTGTGTCCCCAGGGTCAGCTCCAGGAAAGAGTCATCAATTTCAACCAGTTTTTGATCCAGGAAGGTCCTGCCTTTATCAATTCCATCATGGAAGCGGGACAGCCCTTCTGCCTCAGCCACCAGGTTTTCTATGTCTGAACGAGTCGATGTGCTTGCCATAGGTGCGCATCCGGACGATGTCGAGCTCGGTTGTGCCGGAGCCCTTCTGAAGCTGCGATCTCAAGGTCGACGGATAGCGGTACTGGATCTTTCGCGGGGGGAGCTGGGGACCCGGGGGTCGGCAGAATTGAGGGAGAAGGAGGCTGCCGCTGCGGCGGAAGTGCTGGGATTGGAGTTCCGTAGCAACCTGGGACTCGAAGACGGAAACATTCAGCCTACTCCGGAAAACCGGCTCAAAGTGATTCGGATTCTGCGGCAGGCGCGGCCCCGCCTCGTGGTCAGCCACTCTCGCTGGGGACACCCCGATCACAGCCAGGCCGCGCAGCTCGTTGAGGACGCTGTACACCACGCGGGGCTGGCTCGCATTGACACCGGACAAGAGCGATTTCGTCCCGAAAAGATTGCGTCCTGGATGCAGTTCAACCAACCTAGAACGCCTCAGCTTCTGGTCGACATCTCAGAATTCTATGAGACCAAAGAAAAGGCGATACGTGCCTTTGCGTCTCAGTTCTACAAGGTCGGCTCCCGCGAGCTCGAGACCTACCTCAGCGGCCCTGGTATTCTGGATCAGATCAAGAGCTTCCATATGCATCTGGGCAGTCTGATCGGCTGCCACTTCGCAGAGGGTTTTCTCCTCTCTCGTCCTCCTCAAGTCGAAGACCTGTCGAGTTGCTAGCGAGCAGTAGTGGAGTGCGCAGTGAGTGCCCTGGACTGTGGGAATGTGTTCTCAGGGACTGATGGCTAAAAGAGTTATAGTCGGCGCCCGATCTTACAGACAGCGTCCGATTTGATCGAAATCGACCGGCGGCTTTCGCCTGTGGATTCAACCGATCGACGCAACACATTGGTTAAATCGTTCGGAACAGAATTAGGGGGGACAGCTGGATCGGGAGCCTGTTCAGCCATCAACAAAGCGCACTAGTGGGTCAGCCGGGGCAGAAAATCAAGGCGAAGCAGCACAGTAGCTCGGCGCTTCCCTAGCCAGCGAAGCACACAGATTTGGAACCCTCGGGATGGCACGCCAAGGCCGAGCTCTGACTTTAGATTCGCACTACGGATTTCGAACCGTAGAGCAGGCTTAGCTCTTTTCCTTGGCCGTATGCAGCACGTCGTGCTCGGTGCTGGTATCGATCTCCTTACCCGTTAAGCTTTCGGCAGTGGTTTCCTCGCCGGCTGCATTGAAGAACTTGCTTTGTGCGTTCAGCTTGAAGGTGAGCTCTGTACCATCTGCTTGCTTAACCCTAATAGTCTTGTTGCTTTGATCCACGTTCTCCAGGGTTCCCTCGTTGGCCACCTTCTTGCCACAACCGGCGAAGGGAGCAGCGACTGTCAGAGAGAAGACAAGCATTGCAGTGAGAATGAGTCTCATGGCTTTCTCCTTTTTGATGGGTAGTCTAAAGTTGGCCAGTATGTCTGGCCACATCGTTACTTTTCTAGTGAATCACAGGTGGGCCTATGAAGCAAGACCGAAAGTCAGGTGCGGATTCTCCTCCCGATTCCGACGAGTAGCTCCGGGTCTGGCCCTGATCGCGACACTGGTCTCAGCCGCGCTTTCTCCTACGCTCGCCCATCCAATTCCCGATCTCCCTCTGCGGTCGTATTTTGAAGCGGATGGCAGCGCCGTCATCAAGATAGAAGTCGACACCCGTTGCTTCAGCGAGGATCCCGTGAACGAACCCTACCTGCTCGTTGAGCAGTACCTGCGCTTGTCAGAAGCACAACGCGATCGGTTTCGGTCACAGGCACAGGAGTATGCCAAGCGCACGGTGGAGCTGTCCTTGGATCCAGGAGGAGTGGTTCAACCTATTTGGACGTTTGAGTTCACCACTTTTCGATCCCGTCCACTAAGCCGAGCCGATGATCCTGTCATGTTGACCGGCTCCTGGCGTCTGGACGATCTCGGCGGCCACACCGGCTACCAGGTTCGCGCCCTGCCGGAGGGCGAACTGAGCGTGCTGTGTCTCAACTACTACAAGAAGGAGATACTAAAGGGCATCCAGGTGCTTTTCCCCGGCGAAACCAGCCGCGTGCTCGACTTGACAGGCTTGGTGAAGGCGGAAATCGGGGATCCCGACCTCGGGCTGATCGAGGGCGTCTATTCATCGGACGATTGGGAGACTTTTCTCAGCTTCATCCGTGCTGGTTACGTGCATGTTGCACCGCTGGGCTTGGATCATATTCTCTTCGTGCTGGGTCTTTTTCTGCTCAGCCGAAAGTGGCGCCCTCTACTCTGGCAGGTCACTACTTTCACCCTCGCGCACACCATCACCCTGGGCCTTGCCACGACAGGCGTGGTGCGCGTTCCGGGCTCCGTGGTAGAACCGGTGATCGCCGCCAGCATCGTGGTGATCGCGCTGGAGAATATCTTCTACCCAAAATACTCGCCTTGGAGGTTATTGGTGGTATTCGTCTTCGGCCTGGTTCACGGCCTTGGTTTCGCCGGAGCCCTGGGCGAGCTCGAATTGCCAACGGCACCCCTCCTGGTGGCCCTGCTGGGTTTTAACGTCGGAGTCGAACTGGGGCAATTGACAGTAATCGTGCTGGCGTTCCTCGCTACGCTGTGGCTGCGTAACCCGGATCGCTACCGCAAGTATGTGGTCGTCCCCGGATCTATCTGCATCGCCCTAGCCGGGGCGTACTGGATGGTTCAGCGCATCTTCTTTCAGTGAGCCGACTTCGCGATCGGTCAGGGCTGATATACGACCACCCAGCCCGCCGCCTTCTTCGCGCTGAACTTCGCGATTGAATCAACTACGTGACGTCAGGGGCATCTTAGATAATAAGAACTCACTTTTCATCTGCTGAGGCGGGCCGGGCAGGAAAGAAACTCCTGGCGGTAGGCAAGTGGGGGTTGAGAGGGCGATGGGGTAGAGAGCTGAAGTCTCCCTACCAATACTCCCTTCCAAATAGACCCAGTGGGGCTTTATCTCTTCCGTCGCCCTCTCAACCTTCGAATCGGAGAGAAGATCCCGCCGGGAGCTGCACCCGGGCCTCAAGCGGTTGCGGTTTTGGCCCGAATGATTCTTTCGATGCTGGGGTTTTTGTGGTGCCCCCGACGGAAACTCCTAATCTCCATGCAGTAAGAGCTTCGCAATAGCGGCCAAACGGTTCCATTCTTCCGTTGGAGGATGGAAATCATTTGGGTGCGGCTCTTTTAGAGCGAACCATTATCCTTTATTGACAATAGGTTAGCCGGGTCCGAATCGTAGCGAGTGGCGCTTTTGGGCGAGATAAGGCTTGGCGAAGGGCATAAGTCGGCTAAAACGCGTCGGATTGCGGTGCGCTCGGATAGCCGCCGGGCCGGGCCTGAGACTCTGCCCGCTGTGAGTCGGTGGAATCCCGGTGCGATGAAAAATTGAAAGAGGGAAAAAAGCACTGGACATTTGTGCGTCGGTTTGCTAGCGTAGGTTTGTGGCAGAGGGTGTGGAGAGCAAAGCGCCGCGATTCCTAGGTCATGAGGTGGGCAAAGCGGAGCAGGCCCTGATCCGGGAGATCGTGGGGACGTGTGGGGGTCTGAGCCGGATGGAACTGGCCGCCACCGTGTGCGAGTTGCTGGGGTGGAAGCGCCGCACGGGGTCGCTGAAAGCGCGGGAGAGCCGGGAGTTTCTGGAGAAGCTGGAGAGCCAGGGGGGGCTGGTGTTGCCCCCCAAGCGGCTGGGGCGGCCGCCGGGGAAAGCGACCGGGGTACCGGTGACGGCGCGGGGAGAGCCGGGTCCCCGGCTGGTGGGCACGGCCCGGGACCTGGGCGAGATTCAGCTGCAGCCGGTTCGGACGCCGGAGCAACGAGGGCTGTTCCGGGAGCTGGTGGGGCGCTACCACTATCTAGGCCACCGGGTGCCGTTCGGGGCGCATCTGCGCTACCTGGTCTACGCCTCGGAGCCGGCGGGGCGGGTGGTGGCCTGCGTGCAGTTTTCGAGCGCGGCCTGGCGGATTGCGGCGCGCGACCGCTGGATCGGATGGGAGGCGGAGGCGCGGACGCGCCAGCTGGTGCACGTGGTCTCGAACAGTCGCTATTTAGTGTTGCCCTGGGTCCAGGTCAAGAACCTGGCGAGCCGGATCTTATCGCGGGCCGTGCGGCAGCTGGCGCTGGACTGGCCCCGGAGCTACGGGGTCGAGGTGTTTTTGGTGGAGACGTTGGTGGATCCGGAGCGCTACCGGGGCAGCTGCTATCGGGGGGCGAACTGGATCGAGCTGGGGAGCACGCGGGGCGGGAAGCGAGAGGATCGGCTGGCGCGGAGCGAGGCGGCAGCGCCGAAACGGGTGCTGGTGTATCCGCTGGTGGCGGAGGCGGCCCGACGCTTGCGGGAGGGCTAGAAGTTGCGAGCGGTAGCCGCCCAGTTACAGCCCGAGGATGAGTTCGCGGCGGCGCGGGAGCAGTTTGCCCAGATGGAGGCCTTTCTGATGTCCGACGAGGCCCATAGGAAGACGCACAGCGAGTTGGAGCGAGAGCTGGAGCAGCAGGGGCGGGAGCTGCTGCGACGGTTCTACCAGGCGCACCTGGAGCTGCGGGCTCCGGGTGAAGCGGCCGCTGCGGTGCGGGATTCGGAAGGGCAGGTGCGGCAACAGCGCCGGCGGCAGCAACGGGGGCTGGAAACGGTCTTTGGAGAGGTTCGGGTGGAGCGGCTCGGCTACGGGGGAGAGGGGCTCCAGAGCCTGCACCCACTGGATGCGGATCTGAACCTCCCGCCGGAGTTGTACTCGCACCAGGTGCGGCGGCGGGCGGCGGAGGAAGCCGCCGAGGGGTCGTTCGACAAAGTCGTGGAGGCGCTGTCGAAAACCACGGGGGCGCAGGTGGGCAAGCGTCAGGTGGAGGAGCTAGTGGGCCGTGCCGCCCAGGACTTCGATGCCTTCTATCAGGAGCGACAAGCGGGAGCGTTGGCTCCGAGCGAGTCGGGGTCGATCTTGGCGATCTCGGTGGACGGCAAAGGAGTGGTGCTGCGTCGTGAGGATCTGCGGGAGGCGACGCGGCAGCGGGCGGAAGCGAGCGAGCACAAGTTGCAGAAGCGGTTGAGCAAGGGCGAAAAGCGCCACGCCAAGCGGATGGCAACGGTCGCGGCGGTGTACACCCTCGCGCCTCAGGTGCGGCGGCCGGAGGAGGTGATGCGGGTCCTGGCCCCGCAGCCGCAGCGGGAGGAAGGGAAGCGACCGCGGCCCCAGCACAAACGGCTGTGGGCGAGCTTGGAGAAGCGTCCCGAAGAGGTCATCGAGCAAGCCCTCGGAGAAGCCCGCTCGCGGGATCCCACGGGGCGCAAGAGTTGGGTGGTGCTGGTCGACGGCCATCGGAGTCAGCTGAAGACGCTGCTGCGGTGTTTGCACCGATCCGCCAGGGCGGCGCCCACGATCGTGCTGGACTTCATCCACGTGAGCGAGTACGTGTGGAAGGCCGGCATGGCTCTGCACGGGGAAGTCAACCCGAAGCTGGAGGGCTGGGTGGGCGAGCACCTACTGAGTATTCTGCGCGGGCGCAGTGGCTATGTGGCGGGCGGAATCCGTCGCAGTGCGACCCGTCGGGGCCTGGCGGGCAAGGCGCGCGAAGCGGTGGATCGCTGCGCCAACTATCTGCTCAAAAATGCGGAGTATCTGAAGTATGACACCTATCTGGCGAGGGGGTTCCCGATTGCCACCGGTGTCATCGAGGGGGCCTGCCGTTACCTGGTCAAAGATCGGATGGAGGTGACCGGGGCGCGCTGGTCTCTGGCGGGGGCTGAGGCGGTCTTACGCCTGCGTGCGCTGCAGGCCAGCGGAGACTTCGACGCCTATTGGCGCTTTCACGAGCGGCAGGAGTCGCTCAGAAACCATGCCGCGCGCTACGCGGACGGCGAGCTGGTCCCTGTGCGCGGCCCCACGCGCTCTCACCTGAAGCGGGTGAAGTAAGAAGATCCAGAAGTCCAATCGGTCGGTCTTCCGTGTCAGATTGTTCTGCCCCACCCAACTACCCAACCCCAAAATGCCTTCGCCGCTCCCATAGTAAGAGAGGTCCATCTTGCGTTCGACGGCACCAGAATCGCCTGTTCTAAAAGAGCCGCACCCAAATCATTTTTGCCGAATGAGTTAAGCGAATCGTTCCGACGCACCCATTCGGCGGGTGTCAAGGCGGGTGTCAAATTGAGGCAGTAAGAAATACAGGGGTCTCGGATAAGGATTACAGTCTAGAGAATCCGTTCCACCTCCGCGGTCGCGCCTTCGGTAGGCGGGGCGGGCAGCCAGGGTGATCTCGTCGCCGGTTCGGTCTTGGTCGTCCGGGTTGAGGCCGATCACGGATTGATCAGCTCCTTCAGCCCCTTGCCAGGTCTGAAATAGGGAATCCGTTTGGCCGGAACACGAACGGCTTCACCCGTCTTTGGGTTGCGGCCCTGGCGGGGATTTCTTTTCCGGTGCCGAAAGCTGCCAAACCCCCGGAGCTCCACCTTCTCTCCAGAATTGAGTGCCTCGACGATGCTGTCGAGAACGGTCTGAACCACCACTTCGGCGTCTATTCTGGTCAGGCCGTTTGTCTTGGCAACGTCGGCCACCAGGTCGGCTTTGGTCATGCAATCGATAGTAGTTGGCGAGGGGGCAAGAAAAAAGGCCCCAAGTAACCTTTAGGGCGCTGGCCTTAACAGTCTCGGAATTTCAATCAAGTGAGCTGTTCTCTGAGACCGCCCTTTCGTCACAGCCGGGGTGTCCCGAAACAGCCTTTTACGGCCTTGGCCGTCGGCACGAAGTGCCTACTTAAAATCTTATCTGGCCTTTTCTTATCTGACCTTTCGATGTACAAGGTGTCCCCACCTTCCTCAGATAGGGGATCTCAACCTTGTCGTCGCTGGCAAGGAAAATATCAGCTATTTGCAAGCACCGGTGCTGAGGGCCACCTCAAGCAGCTGAATCGCCTCCTTCTGGTGGAAGCGCGTTATCAGGAAATCCGACCATCTCCTTACCGTATCGAAAGTCTCCCGTTTCCGGTACCAGGAAAAAAGTAGGGATGAAACGTCGATCAGAGCGGGTGAGGAGAGATAATCCGACACCAACTCGTGGCAGTCCGCCTGAAAGGCGGAGTGAACAGCTTGAAGCGCCTTCGTCGGGTTTCCCCGGTCCCGTCTCAGAGCCTTCCAGGCAGACTCAAATTCAGCTTTGCGTTGAAGGAGGTCTGACCGGGCCGACGAGGAAACCATCTCGAACCGCTACACTGCACCTCAGACCTACAGGGTATCCATGAAACTCACACACCATGATTCGTAGTAGCCTAGATCTGACCGTAGAAACAGTGTCAGAGTAGATGACCCCTGAACGACCGCTTTCGCCGAACCGGTCATTCGATTGCGCAATGAAAGGGTCATCCGGTAAATGGGGAGGTGGAACGTGGTTCGGCGCTTTCCGGATCCCAAATCTGGTTCCCCGTTCGCTTGTCAATATAGTCGGCTGCAGTAGCAGGGGCCGTGGGAACTGTGGAAAACTCCGAGCGATATCGAACTGGGCCAGCAAGCCCGTGATACGGAGTTTTCCAAGCGCTGTGCGAACGGTGGAAAAACAACTGCGAGCACTTGCCAGTTCTCCTCCAGAACTACTTGTTTTTCCACGGTTTGCATAGTGCGGCAGTTTCCGCGGCCTGCCTTTGACTGGCGGCACCTCCCCATTTACCGGATGAACCCAATGAAATCGGACGCTGTCCGTAAGATCGGGTGCCGACTATCACAACTCAGAATTTATGTCTCGGTCTCGATCGCCTCTATCAGGTCTAAAACAATGCTTCGGGTCGGCTCGTCCTTACCCCGCTCTGCGAGTCACCGAAGTACGGGTAACGCCTGGGTCTCGATTGGATTCTCAAGAGTCCAAGCTAAGTCGCGTACCTTAATCTCTACCACTACCTGGGCGACCTCCCTCTACCCCAGACCGTGCATACATTCGTGTGAGGAACTGCTTTCTTTTTCCCGATTCAAACGAACCTGGAGCGACTGACCTGAGTGCCGGTGTTGGACGCGTCGACATCACGTCGCACCCGAGAGGCTGGTTGGTTTCGATCGGCTGGCTCCAGCTCTTGCCTCCGTCGTGGGATTCGTTTCTACAGAATAGTCAAGCCGTTCGGGCCTCCGAATCTAGTCCGGGCAAGACTGACACTGGATTTGCTTCAGTGATCTGGCCATGTGAAGATGATCCCAACCTACGAGGAGAAGCCGATGAATAGCACCACGAGGACGTGTTACGGAATCGCGCCATTCGGCTTGCTGCTCGCGGCTTTGAGTTCCTTCTTGACTTCCGATGAGTTGGCGAAGTCGGCCCGTAACGTTAAGCAGATCATTGCTCATCGAGGAGCGAGCAGCGAGCGGCCCGAGTGCACGCTCGCTGCGATCCGTCGCGCCATCGAAGTCGGTGCGACCGCGGTCGAGATGGACGTGAGAACAAGCAAGGACGGCGTTCTTTTCCTGCTGCACGACACGACGCTCGAACGGACGACGGATGGCAAGGGGAATGCCGCTGCGATGACGATCGCCGAGTTGAAACAGCTTGATGCAGGCTCCTGGTTTGATCCAGACTATGAAAACGAGCGAATCCCGACGTTGCGTGAGGCGTTAACTGCGTGTCGCCGCAAGATCGCTCCGGTGCTCGACCTGAAGGAGCAAGGCAAGGCGTACGCGAAACAAGTTGCGGCGGAAGTCCGCGAGTTCGGTGAACCGGCGCGGACCATTGTCGGAGTCCGAAGCGTCGCGCAGGCGCGGCAGATTCGGGAGTTGTTGCCGGAGGCTCGACAACTTGGTTTGATCCCCAATCCAGACAGCATCGAGCCGTTTGCCGATGCAGGCGTCGAGACGATTCGACTCTGGCCGCGATGGTTGAAGGATCAGGACGATCTTGTCCACCGCGTCCGCAAGACGAAGTCGAGGCTCCACCTGAATGGGAGGCTTGGGACTTTGGAAGAGATCACACCTCTTCTCACCCACGGTCCAGATTCCCTATCTTCGGATGATCCAGTCCGGCTCCTGCAAACGCTGAACGACCTTGCCGGCCAGCCAGCACGGCTGTGCTTCGTCATAGAGGATGCGGATCTCTGATCGTCAGCTCGGATTCGCAACAAAGTTGTTGATTTTTCTCTTGACTGGAAACGAATCGGAGAGTAGTAGCTAAAACAAGGAAGCTTGTTTGCGATCGCGTCTCGCTTGGGGGCGACGGGAGCGGTTACTCCGATGCGAGACCAAGACGTAGTCTCGGTAGATGTCGGGCCTGTCAGCGAGGAGGACTCTGGCGAACCTCCAGGTTCTATCGCCAGAGGACTTGCAACCCCGGAGAAGCAGGATTCGCGTCGCTTCTTCCGCGCCTACTCAGAGATCGGGAAGCTCTACCTCTTCCACTTCTTTCTCTCCATCTCCCTAACGGCCGTGGCTTCCTTCCTCTTCCTCGACCGGCTTCTTCTGCGCATGGGTCTCAGCATGTCCCAGTTTGGCGTCATCAAGGGGCTGGCCTTCCTGGTTCCGGTGACCCTGAACCTCATATTGGCTCCCTACCTGGCCAGGCTGGGTCGGGACCGCGAGATCGTGGTGATGAGGAGAAAATCAACCTCTACATCGCTGCTGCCGTCTTCGTCAGCGGCACCGGGATGTTCTGCGGCTCCCTGCTGGGAGGCTTCATATTGGACTGGCTCGCCGGGCGCATGTATCCGGATCTCCCCTATGGACACTATGAGATCTACTTCGCCTACTGCGCCCTGGCCTACCTGGTGGTGGGACACTTCGTCACCGCGCTCAGGGAACGGCGGCGGCGGGTCTCTTCGGGAGCGCTGGCCCTACAGATCTACCGGTCTCTTCGCTCGAGGATGCGTCGCTAGCCTGTACTGGCTCGCCTTGATGAAAGTCGTGCTGTTTTTGGGCTTGATTGCCAAGGAGTTGATCACTTAGTCACAAGGAGAAAGATGATGAGACGTGGGAGCAAGAAGATTCTGCTCTGGACCTGTTGGGTGAGTTGGTTGCTATGTGGCGAGCTGGGAGGAAAGTCAGACGGGTGGTCTCCTCCACAGTCGCCGCCGCCAAGAAACGATATCCGAATGGAAAACCGGGTGGCGATCCCCATGCGTGACGGAGTCATTCTTTATGCCGATATCTATCGCCCGGCGCCAAAGGGGTCCTACCCGGTACTCGTTTCGAGAAACCCCTACAGCACCGAGTATCCGTCCATTGTTGACCGACCCCTCTATTTCGCGAGTCGGGGCTACGTGTTTGTGTACCAGGATGTGCGAGGAAGACACGAGTCCGAGGGACGGTGGGAGCCCTTCCGAAACGACATCGAGGATGGTTACGACACAATCGAGTGGGCCGCAAAGCAGCCCTGGTCCAACGGCAAAGTGGCCATGCAAGGTCGCTCTTATCTAGGGCACGTGCAGTGGCGGGCTGCCATGGCCAGTCCACCCCATCTGGTAACGATTCTTCCCAATGTGGCTTCCACCAGTCTCTATCACAACTGGGTCACGCTCAACGGTGGTTGGCGGCTGTCGTTCAATTTAGGCTGGGGGACCGGCCAGGAGTCTCGCGTGATACAGCACATGGTACCCCACTCGATGGAGGATGGTCCGGAAGGAATCAGCTACGAGAGAGCGCTGTGGACCCTACCCCTAATCGATATGCCCCGGCATTTGGGCCGCAATCCGGCATTTTACAAGGACTGGATCGCTCATCCTGATTATGACGACTACTGGAAGGAGATCAATGTCGAGGAAGCGTTTGAAAGAATCGATATTCCGGTACTGACCCTTGGAGGTTGGTTCGATCTCTTCAGTCAAGGCACGCTAAACGGTTACGTTGGAATGGCTCAGCGCGCGAAAACCCCCTCGGCTCGGGAGAAGAGCCAGATGGTGATCGGTCCTTGGGGACATGGCCCCACACGAGGATCGGTGGATCCGAAGCGGCCCTTTGGTGATATCGATTTCGGTGTCACCGCTTTCGTAGATGAGCTGGCGCTTCAACTGCGATGGTATGACTACTGGCTCAAGGGTATCGACAATGGGCTTAGCCAGGAGTTGCCGGTGAAGCTTTTTGTCATGGGCAAGGACGTCTGGAGGCAGGAAAGCGAGTATCCACTTGCCCGGACTGACTACAGACGAATGTACCTCTGGAGCGAAGGGCGGGCCAACACTTACCACGGTGATGGCCACCTCTCATGGCAGTCTCCGCCGACAGGCTCCCGGCCCGATGAGTACATCTATGACCCCGCGAATCCAGTGCCGAGCCTGGGTGGAAACCACTGTTGTGGCACACCCTTTCCCACCGGTCCTCGCGACCAGCGACCCGTCGAAAAGCGGTCAGACGTACTCGTCTACACCTCCAACTTCCTGGAGGAGGAGATCGAGGTCACAGGGCCTGTGAAGGTTGTCTTGTACGCCTCTACTGAAGGACGGGACACAGACTTCATCGCCAAGCTGGTGGACGTGTATCCTGATGGGAGGGCCTTCAACATGGCCGAGGGGATCATCCGAGCGAGATACCACCAGAGCTTGAGCCAACCGGAATTACTCGAGCCAGGAAAGATCTACCGATTCGAAATCGATCTGGTTGGGACCAGTGTCCTGTTCCAACCAGGACATCGCATTCGTGTGGACATCACCAGCAGCCACTTTCCCCTATTCGACCGCAATCCAAACACGGGAGCGCCGTTCGGGATGAGCGACAAAACCATGATCGTTCGTCAGAAGGTCTATCATGAGGAAGCTTCCCCCTCTCACATACTCTTGCCGGTAATCCCCTCAGAAAAAGGAAACTCCCAATAAGAGAAGGAGATGAGACATGAGCAAAGACCACTTGAGAGTCGGAATCATCACCGAACCCATAACCTCCGGCCACCTCGGTTACTGGTTCAATTCCCTTGCCGGCTGCCAGGGGATCGAACAGGTTGCAGTTGCCGACCAGAGCGGCCAGGCCTTCGGGGAGGCCCGAACCTCGCTGGGCAGGTTCGCAGCAGACCTCGTCACTTTCGAAGACTATCGGGAAATGCTCAAGGACTTCCGTCCCGAACTGGTCCTGGTGAGCCTTGAGGCCCACCACGCTCCCGAAGCCATCCAAGCGGTTCTGGAGTCCGGCGTCCACGTGCTGGCCGAAAAGCCGGCCTGCGTCCGGGCGGAGGATTTCGAAGAGCTTGTCCATCTGGCCGAGTCCCGGGAGCGGCACCTGATGCTGGCCTTTGCCTGCAGGCTTCTGCCGACGGTCGCCAAGGCCCGGGAACTGCTGGGTTCCGGCCTTCTCGGGAAATGGTACGGCGCGGATCTCTTCACCATGGCGGATCAGACACGGCGCCAGGATCCAGAGTACCAACAGTCCTGGTACGGTTTCAGAGACCAGGCAGGAGGTGGACACCTGATCTGGCTGGGCATCCACCTCCTGGATCTGATCCAGTTCATCACCGGCACCCGGCTCGAGCAGGTCTGCGGATTCACCCACAGACTGGCGGACTCACCGATGGAGACCGAGGACGCTGCAGCGGTGGCCATGCGATTCGAAAACGGTTGTATGGCCACCCTCCACTCGGGTTACTACCTGCAGCACTACTATCAATCCCAGCTCATCATCTGGGGCTCGCGCGGTTGGCTGCGGTTCGCCGGCAACACGGGATTCTTCGAGACTCCACTCCAGTGGTACTCGAGCCACGCGGACGCACCAGAGGGCGTTCAGGACTTTCCCTTTACGCCGGAGCCCGAGACCACGGTGGGGTATCAGGCATTCGTTCAAGCTGCAGTGGCGGCGGCGGCGGGCAAGGTACCCCCTCCAGTGACCGGCCGGGAATGTCTGCATGTTCTCAGAACGATCTACAGCCTCTACCGGGCGGCCGAAACAGGCGTGACCCAGACCATAGCCTAGGAGGAATTCTGCTATGAGCTTTCCACAACTCGATGACCGGGACTGGTCCCTGCTGACTCTGGGCGATCGGATTCGTCAGATCGAAGTCGAAGGCTACCTGGTCCTTCCCGATGTTCTCTCCCAGGAGCAGGTGGCCCGCCTCAAGGCCGAGACGGTTCGGCTCGAAACCCAGGCGGTGGACTACAGTGTCCACCAGCAGTATCGCCAGAACATCCAGTTCGCCGGAGGGGCCCTCACCGAGCTCGCCGCCCACCCTCCCACGATCGCGTTCCTGAAAGAGCTCCTTGGCGAGGAGATTCTCATCATGTCCTATCACTATGGGCGTTCCGAGCCAGGCCACCCAGGAATCAGCCTCCACACGGACGGGAAGCCTTACGGCTCGAACATCGATGGTTATGAGGGAAGTGTGCCCATCATGGTGCGGGTCCTCTACTACCTGGATGACCTGACGGCGGACGTCTCACCGTTTCGAGTCGTACCCGGATCCCACCTCTGCCTGCACGCCGACGCGAACCCGTACAACAAATACGAGGCTCACCCGGAGGAAGTGGTGATTTCCGTGAAGGCAGGCTCGGCCGTGCTCATCAACGCCCACGTTTTCCATGGCAATTGTCCCAACACGGGCGACCGTCCCCGGGAAATGCTGGCGATTGCCTATCGACCGGCATGGGGAGGGCCGATCCAGGAGGTTCCGCCATGGGATCCTGCCGACTTGGCCAGGTTGCCTGACAGGGTCCGGGCCCTCTATGCCGATCGAAACACCCAGCACTGGACCTTCGAGATAGAGAACAAATCGCCCAACATGGCACGAGAGGCCCCTGGGATGAATCCGAGTCGGTGGTCCCGTCCTGACCCCACCGGCTCCTTGAAAGAGAGAGCGCAATGAAAGGCGAGGGGATTCGAGTCGGGATCATCAGTGAGCCGATGGACATTTCCCATGTGGAGTACTGTCTCAATTCTCTGGCCAACTGCCAGCGTGTCCAAAGGGTCGGGGTAGCCGACCCGACCGGGCAGGCGTTTGGAGAGGCCAGGGCACGGTTGGGAAAACACTCTGCGACGCTTTCCACGTACGACGCCATTCCCCGGATGCTGGAGGATTTCCGACCCGATCTCGTCTATGTGAGCCTGGAGGCTCACCGTGCTCCGGGACCGATTGAAGAAGCGCTGGAGGCGGGCTGCCACGTTCTATCGGAGAAGCCTGCCTGTGTCCGGCTGAGTGACTTTGAACGCCTGGTACGGGTGGCCCAGAAGAACAACCGCATGCTCATGCTCGTCTTCGGCAACCGGCTTCTCCCGCAGGTGCAGAAGGCTAGACAGCTAGTGCAGTCGCATTCGCTGGGAGGTTTCTACGGGGCGTCGATCCACACCATTGCCGATCAGACTCGACTCGAGAGCCCGGAGTATCAGCAGTCCTGGTACGCCTCCAAGGAGAAGGCCGGCGGAGGCCATCTCACCTGGCTCGGCATCCACTACCTGGATCTGATTCAGTTCATCACCGGACGCAAGATCCAAAGGTTGTGTGGCTTTGCCGGCAACATTGGAGGGCAGCCAATCGACGTCGAGGATTCTGCAGTCCTCTCACTTCAGTTCGAGAACGGCGCACTGGGCACCCTTCACTCGGCCTACTACCTGGACGGAGGCTATCACAGCCAGATCGTCATCTGGGGCTCCCAGGGGTGGCTGAGGCTGGCCGGTGGCGGAACGTTCGAGAGTGACCTCGAATGGTCTTCGGCCCGTGATGGAGGGCCGGAAGAGGTTCACACCTTTCCCTATAACCCAGAGCCGAAGTCTACAGCGGGAATTCAAGCCTTGATGCAGGCAGTGGTGGATGCCACTCTGGGACTGAGGGAGCCTCCGGTTGCAGCGGCGGAATGCCTGCAAGTCCTGAAGCTGGTGTCTGGCCTCTACGCCTCCGCTCGAGAAGGCGATCACGGCTGTCACCTGATGGCGTATCCCAATGTTGCGTTCCACAAATACGGTGAGGTATGCGCCAGGGTCTCGCACCGGACAAGCACCCATGAAAGGTCGCTCCTATCGCGGTTGCCGACCCGATCTCGCCGATGATTTGGTACTGGTCAAGCAGCTCGCTTGGGTTCGTGGCGTCTGCGGCAGGAGAACCTGATATGAATTCCCGGTTTACGATCAGAACGGTAGCGAATCTCACGACCCCAACTACAGTGCCTCCTAAGGAGACCTGCCGCTACGGGATCTGTTTTCCCTTTCAGGTCTCGCCAATGTCTTCAGATCGGTTGTCTTGAGGTTCAGGGATCGAGCTTGCTCTGCTGCCTGGGAGCGAGCCAATGGATCGAATGAAGCACCAGCAACAGCCAGCACTGAACCGGCCAGCCCGAATCTAAGGAATCCTCTTCTATCCATTACTTCCTCTACTTCCTCGCCGCTGGGCTCAGGACCTCATCCATAGCGGATCCAGACCCTCAACTCCTCCAGGGAGACTGGTTTAGATGCGTCCCCGGATTCGGGCGGCTGGACGGTGACCTGGAAGGTGTTTTCTCCTTTCTGAAGGTCCTGGGTTTCCCACTCCAACCATCCAGCCTGATCCCCGGTCGCAGCCCGGGGGTGGGGCTGTTTCTGACCATTGAGTCGCCAGGAGATCCGGTCTGATTCGCTTGCCAGGTCCCAGCGCGTCTGGACCGTGATCCGGGAGGCTTTTTCAGGGCGATCGGCAATCTTCATACCGAGGTCGTGCTGAGCCGAGCCGGACTGGGTGGTGAAAGACAGCGGTAGCTGCCCCGGCCAAAGCGTTTCGTTCATGTACCCTACCCGCTTACGATCCAGATCGATCTGGTACATCTTGTCCATTCTGGCCAATGCCTCGGGATCCCCGATCTCGGAGAGGGACTGAAATCGGGCCGGGTCGAGGAAGTTGAAGGTGTGCAGACCGTCGACGCCCTCGTCCCAGAGGCGGTATGCGGCTCCCCGGACCGCCTCGACGTGGTCAAAGACATGTTTCCAGCTGAGACCACCGTAGACCGGAATCCCGTGATCATGTCCCAGCCGGATCCACTCTTCCACCGGGAAGGAATAAGGCAGTGAGCCGAAGCCTGCGATCAGGAAATCAACCCAGCCGCGGGCAACCCACTCTTCGACATCGAGGCCAACCCCAAGGGCCAGTGAGGGGGAGTCCGGCACTCGCATGGACAGGTGAATGGGCCGTCCCCGCTGCTTTCCACGCTCTTCGAGAACCTGATGGACCTGATGCATGAAATCGGTCATGACGGGTACGTATCGGCGCTCCTGTCCATACTTGAAGATCAGAGGGTGACGGCACCAGTCCAGTTCGATCCCTTCCAGGTCGTAGCGGCGAGTCGCCTCTTCGACGACTCCCAGAAGCCGCTGTCTCACTTCGGGATGGGCATAGTCGAAAGCAGGCCAAGAGAAGGAGATCGGCCCCATGGAGCTGTTTCGGAACTTGTCGATGGTGCGCTCTCCGCCATTGCCCCAGTACTCCAGCAGAGCTGTGTGGGGATGGTCCGTGCTCTCGCCCTTGATCCAGGGTAGGAAGGTCTCCTGAAATCGGTCTGGATCGATCCTCGACTGAAGTAGCTGTGGGTTTTCCAACTTGAAGGGCGACCAGTACCCCAGTCCCGGATAGACGGCGCAGTGGATGTCGTTCATGCGCAGGGAGAAGAAGAACTCCATCCGGTTGTCGTGGGCAAATCGCACCGCGTGCTGGACCGGGTCCGGTCCAAGCACCTCGATGTTCTCCTTCGGGAGATCCCAGTGGGGGATAGTCGTGAATCCGCAGTGGGCCAGGCCGTTCACGTGACTGCCTCTAAGGGGCTCCATGCGCATCGACAGGTACTGCTGGACGGAGTCGTATTTGGAGGGCCACCCCGAGCGGCCCATCCCCTGCGCAACGCCGGCCAGGTCGTCGGCGTCGTTATTCCAGATAATACGACGTCTTTTGGGTGGTGCGTCTAAGGGTATCTGGGCCTTGCTGCAGCCGGTTCCCGATAACCCTGGGAGGAGCGTCGTGGCAGTGGCAGCGACGGCTGTTTTCTTGAGGAATCGTCTTCGGTCTTCCATGGCCCCATGATGCCAAAACTCTGCTGGGCAGTCACGCCCGGCCTGCTTCCTGAGGGAGATCCGAAGGGGGACACTGATGCAGGTGCGAGTTGGCTTGCCTAGCCCGCATTTCTCATCGCTCGTCTACTGCGTCGCCGCAAACATCCGTCCTGGCTGCGTTACGCTCTCTCGGCCTCCTCGACGTACTGCACGAGTACGACTGCGGGGGCTTCGGTCGCAAGCCTTGCCAGGACGGCCCTTGCGGCGCCTCGCTACGACAAGCGATGAGAAATCCGGGCTAGAGTCGCCTCCGCTGGTATCTGGCAAAAGGATGTTCCTCCAACAGCTGGCTCAGCAGCGTCCGGATTGGGAGACTCCAAATACGTTCATGACTCGATTTCTCTTCACAACAGCCATCTGCCTGATGTTGAACGGCCTCCCTGAGGCCCAGGCGGGTGTCATCGACCAACCGGAAGGCGTCACCCTGAAACTCCACTCCCCCAAATCACTCCCCGGGCCCCCGGCACCTTCCGGGGCGCCTACAACACGGTGATCAAGGACGGCCGTCTCTATCGTCGCTACTACGGCGAAAGCGGTCGGTCGGGGGCGATCCACTCTGACACTGATTGTACGGTCAAATCTAGGTTATTACACTAAAAGACCACTCACTCCACTACTGCTCACTGCTCACCCCACTACTGCTCAGTGCTCCACTCCACTACTGCTCACTGCTCACTCCACTACTGCTCACTGCTCACCCCACTACTGCTCACTGCTCACTCCACTACTGCTCACTGCTCACCCCACTACTGCTCAGTGCTCCACTCCACTACTGCTAACACTGGACTTTGAGACCCCGGATTGGTTAGATTGCTTACTGGTGTTTGATCGTCAGTATCGGGTGTATTCCCATCTTCTTCTGGTCGCCGATGTGGCGGTGGGAGTGCCCGCGCTATACCTCGCCTATTTCTTGCGGAGCCGCGCCAACGAGCTGATACCCTCCGGCTTCGGGGATTTCTTCAGCCCGGAGCTACTTCCTTTTCGCCAATACCTCCTCTATTTTCTGGCCCTACTCCCGCTATGGGCGCTGCTTCTTCTGATCACTCAAAGGTACTCTGAACTGGTGTACCTCCCTCTACGACAACAGTTTACCCGTGCCTTCCATTTTGCCCTGGCAGGCATTGTGATCACAGGCTTCTTCACCTTCGCCCTGAAGCTGGTGGTGAGCCGTCCCATTCTTTTCGGATTTGTCTTGATCTGCAGCAGCTTTGTTGCTCTCAACCGCGTGATCATTCAGTGGGTGCTCAGAAGCAGGAATATCAACGAGCACAACCAGATCAAGATCGTCGTTGTCGGGACGGATAGCCGTTCCACGAAGGTGGGTGAAGTCTTGGAGAATTCCCAGAAGTATGGTTATCACGTCGTAGGACATGTGAGCTGCGGGGCTGAAGCCATTGCCGAAGTCAGTTTGAATGTTCTGGGTAGCCTGGAGGATCTTCCGCGGCTTCTGGTGGAGGAAGTAGTAGCCGACGAAATCATCTTCGTCGAGGAGCAGGGGTGTCGCCCGGAGAGTATTGAGGAGTTGATGAGCCTGTGTGAGGATCTGGGGATCAAGACAAGGCTGGCGCTGGATGGCTTCCCCAAGGTAGGTGCCCGGCCGTCTCTCGAGTTTCTGGAGGGATTGCCCCTGATCACCTATTCGACGGTTCCAGACCACAGTCTGTCGCTGGTGGCGAAAAGACTGCTGGATTGCTCAGCGGCGGCATGTCTTCTTCTGGTCACGATGCCGCTCATGTTGGTGGTCATGCTGCTCATCAAGTTCACCTCGCCCGGATCCATCTTCTATAGTCAGATCCGCTGCGGTCTCTATGGCCGGCGGTTCACCTTGACCAAGTTCAGGACCATGATCGAAGGAGCCGAAGATAAGCTCTGGGAGATCAAGCACCTCAATGAGATGGATGGGCCCGTTTTCAAGATGCGCAACGATCCGCGGGTGACTCCCCTGGGTCGAATTCTTCGTAAATTCAGTATTGATGAATTGCCTCAACTCGCCAGTGTGCTCAAGGGAGAGATGAGTCTGGTGGGGCCACGCGCGCCCCTCCCCGAGGAAGTAAAGTACTACTCCCTGAAGCAGCGGCGTCGCCTCAGTGTAAAGCCCGGAATCACCTGTCTCTGGCAGGTTTCCGGACGCAACGAGATCGACTTCCAGCGCTGGATGGATCTGGACCTGCGCTACATTGACCAGTGGTCGTTGGGATTGGATCTAGTGATCCTGCTCAAGACCATACCTGCGGTCCTGAAGGGGAGAGGGGCGAGCTGATCGACCTGGAGCAGTGACCTGTAGGATGGGCACTCTTATCGAGGACATCGACGGGCAGGAGTGCCCATCCTACAAGCGTCAAACGGCTACCGATGTTCGCAGTTAAGCTGAGCTACTTGAAATCAGGCGCTTTGGATTCGGTGTTCCCGTCCTGCTGGGCGAGGGCCAGATGTCCCAGCTGCTCCTTGTACTGAAGCTGGTAGAGCATGTAATAGATTCCCCGGTGTTTCAGCAGCTCGTCGTGAGAGCCTTCCTCCCTGATTCGTCCCTTTGACAACACGACGATGCGATCGCAGTTCTGTATCGTCGACAGGCGGTGAGCAATGATCAGGGCGGTTCGGTCCCTGAGGAGCTTGTCGAGGGCGTCCTGGATCAGCAGCTCGGTGTCTGTGTCGATCGAGGAAGTGGCCTCGTCCAGGACCAGGATCTTGGGGTCATGCGCCACCGCACGGGCAAAGGCCAGCAATTGCCTCTGACCAACCGAGAGCGAACTGCCGCGTTCCGCCACGTGGGAATCCAATCCATTCGGCATTCGCTCCACGAAACGGCTTGCATTGACGAACTTTGCTGCTGCCTCTACCTGTTGCCGATCGATGTCGTGCTGCCACAGGCGGATGTTTTCCTCTATGGTTCCGCTGAAGAGAAAAACATCTTGAAGAACCACTGAGGTGAGCTGCCTCAGCGCTTCAAGATCCATCTTTCTCACGTCGACTCCATCAATCAGGATTTCTCCCGACTGGACATCGTAGAAGCGGCAGAGGAGGTTGATAAGGGTCGACTTCCCGGAGCCTGTCGGTCCCACGATTGCGACCTTTTCTCCAGCCTCGATCGTGAGGTTCACATTGCTCAGGACGGGCGTCCCTTCGTTGTAGTAGAAGCTGATGTCCTTGAATTCGATCTTGCCTTGAACCATCGGCGGAGAAAGTGGGTGTGTTGGAGGAGGTACCGTCGTTTGTGTGTCCAGTAGTCTGAAAATGCGCTCTGAGCTGACCATGGCGTTGAGCAGAATATTGAACTTTTCACTCAGGTCGCTGATGGGTTTGAAGAAACGATCTGAATACTGGATGAAGGCGACCAGGACGCCGAGGGTGAGTGTGTTCTGGATGATCTGAGCGCCTCCGTACCAGAGAATCAAAGCGACTGCGAGGGATCCGATCAGGCTGACGACGGGGTAGAAGAGTGCATAGTAGAGAATCGACTTCAGGTTGGCGTTGAGGTGGTCGCGGTTCCGCTCTTCAAACTCGTCGAACTTCCGCTCCTCCTGGACGAAGAGCTGAACCACGGACATGCCCGTGATGTTCTCCTGCAGGAACGCGTTGATCTTGGCAATACAGGTTCGGACCCAGCGGTAGGAACCCCGAACTTTCAACTTGAAGACTGCCGTCGTCAGCGCCAGCAGCGGTAGTACCGAAAAACAGACCAGGGCTAGCTTCCAATCCAGCCAGAGCATGACGCCAACGATGCCGGCGAGCAGGAAGATGTCTCCAAAGATGCTCACGACTCCAGCGGTGAACAGCTCGTTTAAAACGTCTACGTCGGTGGTTATTCGGGTGATGATGCGCCCCACCGGATTCTTGTCGAAATAGGCCACGTTCAAGGTCTGGATGTGCGAGAAAATCTGGAGTCGCAGATCCTGCATGATCTTCTGCCCGGTCCAGTTCATGAGATAGGTCTGGGCGAAAGAAAGAAGGAACTGCAGCACCAGAACGCCAAGAAAGATCAGGGCGATCCGGTTCAATCCCCCCAGATCACCCTTTCGAATATGCTCATCTATGGCGATCTCGGTGAGCAGCGGCCCCACCAGCTGGAGCCCCGAGACCAGCAGCAGCAAGAAGACCGAGATCGCCACGATCCAACGATAGGGACGCAGATAGCTCAGCAGCCGTCGTGCCAGATGACTGTCGTATGCCTTCCCGAGAACTTCTTCTTCGTGGTAGTCGCTCATTCGCTTTCCAGCTCTTCTCTGAGGAGCTGTTTCTGGTGGAGCTCGGCATAGGGGCCTCCGGTCCCGAGCAGCTCCGTATGGGTGCCTCGCTCTATGATCTGGCCGTCTTCGAACACCAGAATCAGATCAGATTTCTGGACGGTCGAAATGCGGTGGGAAATGAGAATCGAAGTCCGGTTTGACAGTTCCTGCGAGAGTCTCTCCAGGATACGCTCCTCGGTATGGGTGTCGACGCTGGAAAGGGAATCGTCCAGGACCAGGATGTCCGGTTCCAGCAGCAGAGCCCGACTGATGGCAACTCGTTGTTTCTGACCACCGGACAGTGTGATGCCCCGCTCGCCTACAAAGGTCGACATTTGCTCGGGGAGCTCCTCGATATCATCTAGAATATTGCTGGTCCAGGCTGCCAAGCGGACCCGCTCCAGATCTGCGTCGGGCCGGCCAAAGGATATGTTCTGGCCAATCGTCTCGGAAAACAGGAAGCTGTCCTGCGGGACACAACCGATGCGAGAGCGAAGTTTCTGCAAAGGAAGATCGTTGATGTCGATGTCGTCAATGAACACCGTCTCCCGCGGAACCGGATAGAGCCTACACAGCAGGTGGACCAGAGTAGACTTCCCACTTCCCGTGCTTCCAACGATTGCAACCGTCTGTCCGGGATCGACCTTGAAGCTAAGGTCCTTGAATACGTTGATCTCACCGTAGGAAAAGCTCAGATTCCGGACCTCCAGCTTGCCCTTCAGCTTCTCGACCGCGACCGTGGCCTCGTCTCGAACATCGGGCTCCTGCGCCAGGATGCGATTGATACGACTCATGGAGGCAGAGCCTCTCTCCACCACGTTGATGACCCAACCGAGGGCGATCGTGGGCCAGGTAAGCCTGGTCACATAGACCATGAAGGCAACTAGCTCTCCTATGGAGATTGATCCGGAGACCACCCTGCGGCCCCCATACCACAGGAGGCACATCCCGGAGAGCCCGAGGAGGAACGTGAGGAGGGGGTAGAAGACTCCCCAGATCCTGACCAGAGCAAGACTTCTCTTGACGTATTCCTGGTTGGCTTCTTGAAAACGCCGGACAGAGGCTCGTTCCTGGCCGTACGCCTTTACCACCCGGATACCGGACACATTCTCCTGGGCCAGAGTCGTAATCGTGGAGAACTGCTCCTGGATTTTCTCGAATCTCTGATGGATCTTCCTTCCGAAATAGGTAGCGCTGTAGGACACCAGTAGCAGAGGGATCAGGCTAAGGCAGGCCAGCCTGGCATCAATCTGGAGGAGGATCCCAATGGTCAAGACCGTCATGGAGATAGTATTGAAGGAATACATGATGCCGGGGCCAAGGACCATCCGCACCGCGCTCAGGTCGTTGGTCGACCGTGACATGACGTCGCCGGTTGAATGTTCTTGGTAAAAACGGGGGGTAAGGCGCTGAAGGTGGCGGAACAGGTCGTTGCGCAGATCGTATTCGATATAGCGTGAAACCCCGATCAGGACCCGCCGCATCCAGAAGCGAAAGAAGCCCTCAATGACGCCGAGGGCCAGGATCAAGGCCGCAAAAAAAAAGAGGTCAGACGAGGTGGCAGTGTTGCCCGAAAGGTGATCGATCGCTCTTCCCAGAACCTTCGGCAGGGTGACGACGGCAAGATTCGTCAGGAGCACCATCAGCGCTCCCAAAAGGATTCTGCCGCGGTACTTCCTGAGGTAGGGAAGCAGGGCTATCAGTGAATATTTCTGGGGATTGAGCTTGCCAGTCTCACCGAACATCGAAACCCTTGACGTGAGGAACTTCGTCGCCCGCCTGGTCGAGGAAGTAGATCTCGTAGCCAAACAGGAAAGGGGAATTCTTGGCGTATTTCAGACTGAAGTTTCCCGAGGATCTGGGTTTCAAACTCTTGGGTTTGATGTCGATCGAAAGCTCGTCCAGGAGCTCCTCATCGGCTCCCCAGATCTTGACGACGGCCGTCAGTTCTCCCAGGGGTTCCTCCTCCTGATTCCAAATCTCGCCCTTCAGGGAAAAGCCCTCATAGAATCGGTCATAGTTGAGGGCGGTCACTCGCAGCGGCACGGTGCTGCGGGGATCCAGGGTTGCGAAGTTTTCCAGGAAGGGAAGCGGGATCAGGGTTAGAAAAAGGAAGCAAACGGTGGCGAGACAGGTGGAAAACAACAAGGCGTGGAACGCCATTCGTGGCTCATCCTGGGAAAGAACGAAGCGCTCGCTGGTTGGAGTCGTTGGCGCTGGACCCGTCCATTTCTGCTGGTACTCTCGGTCCAGATCCGCTCGGAGATCCTGAAGGCCCTTTCTCCGTGACCGCAGGCGCTGTCGGATCACCAGCAGCGATAGGAGAAAGACAATCAAGAAAGCCCAGAGGGAATATAGAAGAGATCTTTCAATGATCTCCAGGGTTGCCGCGTCCATAATCAAGCTCGCCTCCTACTCGCCTCGAGCAAGTTCCAAGATACAAGATTAAAGCAAACCGCGAAATCCAGCGCACCAGGTTGAAGAAATTTGTCGGAACGTCGCTAGGGACACTGGCTAGGATCCGTCACCGCTCGCTTTGGGTACTCAATCTGTTTCAGTCCGATTCGAATCGGTTGTGGGAGCTCGTCCTCCTGTGATTTCGGGAAGCCAACCCCAGAATCCCTTCTTCGATTGGGTCAGGGAAAAGGTCTGTCCGAAAAGGGATTGCCCAAAACGTGTTAGCAGCCCCTCCTCCAAACGTCCGTTGGATGGGATGGCAACCCAATCTTCCTCTCCCAGAAAGGTCCTCTTCAGAGCTGTGATGTTCGCGTCTAGTGTGATCAGGGTCTCTCGTCCGGAGACGAGTTGGATAGCGACTTCATATTGATAGTTCACCTGCTTCCACTGGGCACCTGACAAGCGAGGTCGTTCGCCAATCTTGTCCATATGATCGTTGGTCAACGGCCCCGAGATGTATTCCCGGGACCCGGTTTGGATTTCACCCTTGGCTCGTCCCTCTCGGGCAATTGTCCACCCTTCCTCCCTCAAGACGCGCAGCATTCCTTCCCAGGCCGCTTCGAATGGTATGTGTACCCGTAGAGGAGGGACGAATCGCTTCTCTTCTTTCCTCGCATGGCTGAAGCAAACGAGGCTTCCGCTGAGTGCTAAGAAAACCGCTACTGTAAGGTAACTGTGGCGAGACATGTTGAAAGGGAGTGCAGACTTCCACCCAGAGCTTTTTCTTAACGGCAACCGGCCCTCTTCACGACGAAAACTTTTACCGTACATACTCTCAAGCCTGCCGCACCGACCTTTAGTTTAAAACATTCATCCCGAGCCCGCATTTCTCAGTGCGCATCGCTTCAGTGCCTCTGCCTCTGCGAGGTTGTGAACGCCACAGTGGATGTCAACCTCCAACAGCATAAAGCTTAGAATCAGGTCAGTCCTGCCCCCGGGAAGCACTGGCCCCATTCGAGAAAGAAACTTTTTCCCACTTCATTAGATCACCTACGCCGAAGGCGTTATTGCGAGTAGCCCAGGGTTGCAATGCGAAGCGAGCTACCCTGGGTTCAAGTCGCGCTGACTTTCTACGCTGAAAGCGTTGTTGCAGATGCGTTTCCGGTCGGCAATAACCCCTATGGGGTAAGGCATTTTCTTGACCGAACTATACCCAGGGTAGCTCGCTTCACATTGCAACCCTGGGCTACTCGCAATAACGCCTTCGGCGTAGGAAGGGGTCTCAAACACGCCCAATCCATTACGGTGTCGGTTGTAGGACGGGCTCGGTTCAATGAACTTTTGCACGACCTCCTAGCCGATGAAGTTTCAGCTTAGTAGCCCCCCGGCTGCGCTGCCCCATTCGAGAAAGAAACTTCGGTTGTCTTTAGCCACGAGCATCGATAGCAGTGTGTCCGTTGTAGGACGGGCACTCCTGCCCGTCGATGACAGCGACGGGCAAGAGTGCCCATCCTACCCTCCAACACGCCGAGCAGATCGCGTTTTTGCTCCATTTCGGCGCAATCGTCTTCCATACACAGCAAAGACCATTAAATCAAGGGGTTACGTCCTTTTCCCATCCCAATCTGGAAATGAAGTTTCAGCTTAGTTCCGCCCCCAGAAAGCCCTGGCCCCATTCGAGAAAGAAACTTTTTCTCCGGCGTAGGACAAGTCCCGTTCGCCGCGTGGTTCATAGAGCAGAGACGTGCGACGTTCAGACGTTTCGACGTGCGACGTATTCTTGAAGTTTGAGCTTAGCACTGACGGCTGCCGTCAATGGACTCAGGGCATAGGCAAGGAGGAGGGACGACTATCGCTGGTAGCGGCGAACCGCCCGTGAATGGTCTCTGTAGTGAGTCGAGAAAACATGGCTGCCATCGTTTCTGGAAACGAAGTACAGGTACTCCACCGGGGCCGGATAGAGTGCCGCGTCAATCGAGGCCAGGCCAGGATTCGCAATGGGGCCCGGCGGCAGTCCGGGGTACAGGTAGGTGTTATAGGGTGAGTCCAGTTGCAGATCACTCCGGTGGATGATTCCGTCGTATTCCTTCACCAACTGGACCGCATATATGACAGTTGGATCGCAGGCTAGCTTCACCTTCTTTTCAAGGCGGTTGTGAAAAACGGCCGATACCAGGGGGCGTTCTTCCGCAAGACGGGCTTCCTTTTCAATCAGGGAAGCCAGTGTGATGACCTCTCGGATGGTCATGTGGAGCTCCTTGGCCCGTGCCCTCCGCTCGGCCGTCCACTTGCTCCGAAACGTGCGAACCATGGCCTGAACGATCTGGTCTTCGTCCATGGCCCGCGTGACATAGTAGGTGTCTGGAAAAAGGTAGCCTTCCAAGTTGTCTGCCAACGGATCCAGATCTGACAGGAAATCCGTTTTCCGTGCCGCCTCGCTGAAACGTTCTCCGCGCCCGAATCCCCTCTGCCTGAACCGCTCCAGGATCTCCTGCATCATCTCACCTTCGGGCACGGTTACTCTGTATTGGTGAGTCTCCCCCTGGAAGAGTTTCTGGGCGACTTCAACCAGGCTCAGCGGTTGGCTGAAAAGGTACTCGCCAGCCTTTAGTGAGGTTGGATAGCGGAAGCTCACATAGGCCCCGAAAAGCGACTGCGATCGAATGATCCTGTGCGACTGAAGCAACCCCCCGATGTTGGAGCCGGTGGAGCCTCGGGGAATCGAGACAAGGCACTCCGAAGTGTCATAGCCACGATAGGGTTCCAAGAGCTGAAAGCGAACCCAACCCAGGCTCAGGCCCAATGCCAGGCTCAAGGTAAGGCCTGAGACAAGGAGCTTCAGCCTGGGATGGCGGGGCTCCTTTGTGGGGTCTTTTCGTCCAGATACCATTTCAGAATCAAAGCTGCCGCGAACTCATTTCTTTTCTGACGGCGTTCCGTTTGAGATATCCCCAGCTCCTTCATGAGCTGTTCTGCCTCTTTGCTGGACAATCGCTCGTCCATCCACTCGACCAGGACCGAAGTGGTCTTTTCCAGCCAACTCACGAGCGGTTCGATGCTGTCCAGGGTCGGGCTCCTGTCCCCGCTGAGGTGAAGAGGTAGACCAACGATCAGTCGCTCTACTGCGTATCGTTGCATGAGGTCGCTCAGAGCTTCCACATCCGCCTCAAGATCCCGTCTTTTTAGGGTCGTCAGGGGACGCGCAGTCAGTTTGAGCGGATCTGTGACGGCGACGCCAACGGTCTTGGATCCAACATCGAGTGCCATCCAACGCTTCATGTGAAATCAGCCCGGAGATTGCTCCGGGGACTGCTCAATAGGGCTGATTGAAGTGAAAAAGTGGGAATCGAAGCCAGACTTTCTCGATTCCGAGGCGCAGGGCTGTCCAATCAGCGAAAAAATCGGGGGAACCTGGAACGATCCTACTAGATTTTACTATTTGATTAGTAAATTAATTCTTGCCGTTCAGGCTTCTAGCCCTTACACTTTCTCCTTTCCAGCGCTCTTCCGCCTAGGTTATAATCTTAGCGCACTTAGAACTTGAGAGTATTAGCTATGGTAGTGTTTGCGAAGGGTAAGCTGACGATCCTGTTTCTTTCCGCGCTCGTGGTGCTCTACGGCCTCGTGGGCGGAATCATGGACAAGGTTTCGGCCAAAGATGGCTCTTATGAAAACCTCGCTATCTTTACCAACGTTTTGACGAAGGTCAGCGAAGACTATGTGGAGCCACCCAATATGGAGACCGCCATGTTGGGTGCCCTGCACGGAATGATGGAGGCGCTCGATCCCTATTCCAGTTTTGTGCCCAGGGAAGAGTACGAGAAGCTGAGCGTGCGCGAGGAGGCTGGATCGGTCGGCTTGGTAGTGTCCAAGCGCTACAGTTATGTGTACATCGTCTCCAGCCAGCCTGAGGGTCCTGCTGACCGGGTCGGCCTGCGGTCTGGCGATATGATTGAGTCGATCGATGGGCGGCTCACGACTAAGATGAGTCTGTGGGAGGCAAGACGGAGGCTGCGTGGGGCACCCGGTACTGCTGTGGCGCTTCGCGTCATTCGCGCCAGGAAATCGCCGGCGGCACTCGAGTTGGTGCGCCAGGAGGAGGCGTTGGGTGAGGTTCAGGCTCGAATCCAGGAGCCCGGAATCGGAGTGATCCGTCTACCCCACTTCGAAGCCGGGATTAGCAGCTCCGTCGAGTCGAAGCTCCGGATGCTGATCTCATCTGGGATCAAGGGTCTTCTGGTCGATGTTAGAAGTACGGCTCAGGGAGAGATGCCGGAGGCGATTCGGGTTGCAGATCTGCTGGTAGAGAAGGACAAGATCATCGCGACGCTCAAGGACCGGAAGAGTGAGCCCGTCGAGTTTCGCTCGGAAGTAGCTGCTGTCATATCCCAGATTCCGATTGTGGTGTTGACGAACGGCGGAACCAGTGGAGCGGCGGAGATTTTCACGGCCGCGCTGCGGGATAACGAGGTTGCGGAGGTTGTCGGTGGCAAGACGGATGGCCGAGGGTCGCTGCAGGAACTGTTCAGGCTCGACGGCGGTTCGGTTGTTTTCGTTTCAACGCAACTCTATCTCAGGCCAAACGGAAAGCCGATCCAGGACCGGACGATCAGAAACTCCGGCATCGTTCCCGATGTCCAATCACCCAGTGAGGAGTTCGTTACCAATTTCTTGTTTGAGAATGTCTCCGATGATCCGAATGTAGTGCTGAGCTCCGACTTCTATAGGCGGTTGAACCAGGCGATTCGATCCAAGCAATTTGACCGGGGAATTGAGCAACTACGAAGCCACTTTCTGAAGAAGGTGGCGTAAACCACATGAACGATTTCTAATCCAGAGGAGGAGAGAGATGAACAAAGGTGACTTGATCGATGCGATCGCCCGTGATGCTGCTATCACCAAGACTCAGGCCCAGAGTTCGCTGGATTCCTTGGTGGACAACGTGCAGAGTGCGTTGAAGCAGGGGGAAAAGGTCACTGTTGTCGGTTTCGGTACATTTTCAACGAGCAAGAGAGAGGCCAGGACCGGGCGTAACCCCCAGACCGGTGCCGCTATCCAGATTGCAGCCAAAAAGGTAGTGAAGTTCGCGGCTGGCAAGGCTCTGAAAGATGGAGTGCAATAGATCTCGACGGTCGTTCTTCGACGGCTCGGCGCAAGTGTCGATGATCCGAAAAAGGGCGAACCGCAGAACCGAGTCGCCGCCCTGTCTGTTTTTTTAGATTCTGAGACGGGGAGATAGGTTCTGCAAATCTGTTTCTTTGTGTAGGTGCGTAGCTCAGGGGGAGAGCACTTCCCTGACACGGAAGGGGTCAGCGGTTCAAATCCGCTCGCACCTACCATTTTTTCGTCTTCTTGAGATTGCGAGTTACGAAAGCGTAGACAGCTCCAGACGACAGCGATGAAAGGCCAGGAATTTAGATCACAGTGGTCCCCGTAAGAAGTCTTCGAATCGTCGAGAGAGACGGAACTGTCCAAGAAGTTCCGAATCCTGACGAGGCCCTGGGAATCCTCCGTCATTCCACCTCCCACTTGATGGCTCTGGCCGTGACAGAGCTCTACCCCGAAGTGCATCTTGGAATAGGTCCTCCTACCAGTGAAGGCTTCTACTACGATTTCGATATGCCTCATCGCCTGAGCGACGACGATCTGGCAAAGATCGAGGAGAAGATGGAGGCTTTGAGACAGCAGGACATTGCGTTCGAGCCTGAGATTGTCGAACAGGAGGAGTCGCTGGCGTTCTTCCAGGCTAAAGGCGAGCGATTGAAGTCTGAGCTGGTGCAAGACCGAACGGGGCAGGTGCTTTCACACTTTCGATTGGGACATCTGGTCGATTTCTGCACCGGTCCGCACGTGGTTTCCACTTCTCAGCTGGGGGCCTTCAAGCTGCTGTCCATTGCCGGATCCTACTGGAAGGGTGACGAACATCGGGAGCAGCTGCAGCGCATCTACGGGACCTCCTTTTTTACTCAGGAGGAACTGGATGACTATTTGAGCAGGATGGAGGAGGCGCGAAAGCGGGATCATCGGCGCTTGGGAAGGGACCTGGATCTGTATTCGATCCAAGATCAGGTGGCGCCAGGTCTCATTTTCTGGCATCCGAAAGGGGCGAAGGTACGTGCGCTGATAGAGGAATTCTTACGTATCGAACACGAGGACCGCGGATACAGTTTTGTCTATACTCCGCATATCGCCAAGAGTGATCTCTGGAAGACCTCGGGACACTACGACTATTTCCTCGAGAACATGTATACCCTCCCGATGGCTGAGGAGGAGTACGTCCTCAAGCCGATGAACTGTCCCGGCCACATTCTGATCTATCAGTCGACCAAGCGGAGCTATCGTGAGCTGCCGGTCCGACTGGCCGAGTTCGGAACCGTCTACCGCTATGAGAAATCCGGAACCCTCCACGGGATGTTGCGGGTGCGTGGTTTTACTCAGGACGACGCCCACATTTTTTGCCATCCTGATCATGTCTTTACCGAGGTAGTAGAGACTCTAGATCTGGCAGAGCACATCCTCCAGAGCTTTGGCTTTGAGCGACAGGAGGTGATGTTGTCCGTATGGGATCCCAAAGACCCCGGGCACTACGCCGGAGCTCGCGAGGACTGGGAACGGGCTGAATCAGTCTTGCTACGAGCGTTGACGGAAAAGGGCTGGGACTATGAGCGGCACGAAGGGGAGGCTGCCTTCTATGGTCCCAAGATTGACATCAGCCTGGTCGACGCCCTGGGCCGATCCTGGCAGGTGACGACGCTTCAGTTCGATTTCAACCTACCCGCGCGCTTCAACATTACGTACGTAGGGCCCGACTCCAAGGAGCAGCATGTGATCATGCTTCACCGCGCTCTCCTGGGATCGATGGAGCGCTTCATGGGGATTCTGGTAGAGCACTACGGTGGCGCCTTTCCGATATGGTTGGCACCCGTTCAAGCACTGGTTCTCCCGGTGAGCGAAAAGCATCAGGCTTACGCCGAAGAGGTCCGCGACAAGCTCAGACTGGAATCTCTCCGGGTCGACGCGGACCTGAGAAACGAGAAGCTTGGCTACAAGATTCGGTCGGCTCAAATCAACAAGATTCCCTATATGCTGATCGTCGGCGATCGGGAAGTAGAGTCAGGAACGGTCTCGGTGAGGAATCGACTTGAAGGAGATCAAGGAAGTAAGGGACTTGACAGTTTCACTACGATGGTTCAAGACTTGATAAGGGAGAAGGCAACCCAACCGTAGTTGGAAGCCATCTGTTCCCTGTAGACGGAGAATCGACACACGCACACAACCAGGAGGCTGACTTATCCAACAAAGGGTACGCGTTAACTTCAGAATCAGGGCAAAGGAAATCCGGGTTATCGACGAAGACGGGGCTCAATTGGGTGTCATGGACCCCTCGGAAGCACGTCAGCTAGCCCAAGATAAAGACCTGGACTTAGTGGAAGTTGCCCCGACGGCTAGACCTCCGGTCTGTCGGATCATGGATTATGGGAAATACCTGTACCAGCAGGGGAAGAAAGCCCAGGAGGCAAGGAAGCACCAGAAGATCATCCAAGTGAAGGAGGTCAAGTTTCGACCCAAGATCGACCGGCATGACTATGAGTTCAAGCGAAATCACATCATCCGCTTTCTCAAGGATGAGGCCAGAGTCAAGGCGACTGTGATTTTCCGAGGCCGGGAAATCACCCATTCCGAACTGGGGCGAGAGATCTTGAATCGACTTCAAGGCGAGCTCAGCGAGCTTGCGGATGTAGATGGGCATCCGAGGCTCGAAGGACATACCATGACGATGATTCTTACGCCGAAGAAACAGCCCGGGGCCCCTGGAAGCTGAACCCCGATGATCGAGTTCTGTGGGCCCGAGGTCGAGGCGCGCTGACGCAGCCATAGTCGGGACGATTGCAAGGAAGCCTAACGAAGAGATTGGGCTCGAGGGGCCGCTCCGCCGCTAGCGCTTCACGTGTTATAGTCCATTGGGACGTTTGGCGGGATGAGATCTGTTAGAATCATATTCCGGAGTGTGACAACATGAAGCTGAAGACGAATCGAGCTGCCGCGAAGCGCTTCAAGGTTACGGGAAGTGGCAAGATCGTGAAGAGAGGCAGCCATCATAGCCATATTCTTACCAAGAAGAGCCGCAAGAGAAAGCGAAATCTGAACAGTTGGTCAGAGGTGTCGTCAGCGGACACCCCTCGTGTGCGGAAGATGCTCAACCTCTAAGGAAGACGCGAGATGCCAAGAGTAAAGAGAGGAAACCGGAGACTTCAGAGGCGCAAGAAGATCCTTCGCTTAGCAAAGGGCTATTGGGGAACCAAGAGTAAGCTTCACCGCTCTGCCAAGGAGCAGGTGATGAAGTCCCTTTCCTACGCCTACCGAGATCGTCGACAGAGGAAACGTGATTTTCGAAGCCTCTGGATTATTCGAGTCAACGCGGCGGCGCGATCCCATGATCTTTCGTATAGTCAGTTCATCCATGGCCTGCGGAAAGCAGGGATGGAACTGAGCCGGAAAACGCTTGCGGACTTGGCTGTGCGGGAGCCACAAGCCTTCGCAAAGGTTGCCGAAGTCGCTCGAAACGCCCTCCAGTAGATCGCCTCCCAGCACTCCGTCTGGTCGAAGTCCGCACCGCAGGACAGATCAATCCCAACGGGATTGTGGCTTCCAGCCCAGGGTTTCCCAACCCTGGGAAGGGGGAGAGAAAAAGGCCATGGACGGATGGCTCCGATTTCCGCTCGACGGTTTGGAGTGACACGCTATCGAATAGGGAAGACATGAACGCAGCCGCAGACCTTGTCGCGCCTCTCTGGGAGCAGTTTAAAGAGGAGCTCGAAGCGGTGGACTCTGTTGCCGATCTGGCCCAGTTCAGGGACAAATACCTGAGTCGCCAGCGTGGTCTGCTCACCCTCCAACTGCGCAAGTTGGGCACCCTGCCAGCCGAGGAGCGTCCCCAGGCCGGAAAGGATCTAAATCTTCTCAAGGTCCGAGTCGAGGAGGCTCTAGAACGGTTTAGGGAGGAGCTCACAAAGAAGGAGCATGGGGCCGAGTTGGGGGGGGAGGGAATCGACGTCACCCTGCCCGGCTACATTTCTCGTCAGGGGCGTCCGCATCCCTTGCGGCGGGTCCAGCAGGAGATGGAAGAGATCTCCGTGCGCATGGGTTTCAGTGTGCTAACGGGACCCGAACTCGAGTCGGACTACTATAACTTTGAAGCCCTGAATCTACCCAAGGGACATCCGGCCAGGGATGCCCAGGACACCCTCTACATCACCGAAAATCTGCTGCTGAGAACCCACACCTCACCGGTCCAGATCCGGACCATGGAGGGGCAGCAGCCCCCCATCCGTATCGTGGTGCCGGGCCGGGTTTACCGGCGGGATTCGGTGGATGCTACTCACAGTCCCATGTTTCACCAGATGGAAGGGCTAGTGGTGGGAGAGGGTATTACGATGGCCGATCTGAAGGGCACTCTAGAGCGATTTCTCCGGGAACTGTTCTCGCCGGACCTGGGAGTGCGCTTCAGACCCAGTTATTTCCCGTTTGTCGAACCTGGTGCCGAGGTAGACATCAGCTGTATCTTCTGCGAAGGGCGAGGCTGTAGGGTGTGCAAGAGAACAGGGTGGATTGAGATCATGGGAGCCGGAATGGTACACCCACGCGTCTTCGGCATGGTCGGCTATGACACGGAACGATATACGGGTTTTGCCTGGGGAATGGGAATCGATCGGATCGCGATCCTCAAGTACCAGGTCAACGATTTACGCCTCTTCTTCGAGAACGACATACGATTTCTGAGCCAGTTCTGATCCGGATCCGGGGTTAGGGCTTGTAAGGAAATAACCGATGCACTTTGGCGCGAGCGCCGTGGGGGCAGATGGGAGGCGCCGCGCCGCAGGCGATGCCGCTGCGCATCTTCCAGGAGCGGCAACAAAGCAGATGCCCCTGCGCCGCCGCGCCCCTGCGGGCTGGGGTCCGCAGGCACGCTGGCGTTGTTACTCGCTCCTTACATACCGCAGCGGGTATGCGCGTCGCTCGCGCCTAGCCAGCGTACCTGGGGACCCCAGCAAAGTGTATCGGTTATTTCCTTACAGACCCTTAGTGTCGTGCCGGGAGGCCACTTCCACAGATGAAAATCAGTTACCTTTGGCTGCAGGATTTCGTCGACATCGACCTTTTCGACCTCGACCAGCTCGCTGACGCCCTGGCGATGATTGGGTTGCCGGTGGAGGGGATAGAAGGAGAAGGGGAGGAGTGTGTCCTGGAGCTGGAGGTGACTGCGAACCGTCCGGATTGCCTCAACCACTTAGGTGTGGCGAGAGAGATCGCGGCTCAGTTCAGTCTCAAGCTGCGCCCGCCGGATTTCTCGGAATCACCCGGAGCGAACGGCTCTCAGTCCTTTGACACCACGATAACCATCGAGAATCCTGAGCTCTGTCCCCGCTACACCGCAAGGGTCATAACGGATGTCACCATGGGTGAGTCGCCGGCCTGGATGCGGAGGCGGCTCGAGGCATTGGGGCAAAGACCCATCAACAGCTTGGTAGACATCACGAACTACGTGCTATTTGAGATGGGCCAGCCTCTTCACGCTTTTGACTACGACAAGCTCGCCGAGAACCGCATTGTGGTTCGGACCCCACGGAAGGGAGAGTCCCTCACGACACTCGACGATGTCGATCGGGAATTGGACTCGTCGATGGTGATGATATGCGACGCCCTCCAGCCGGTCGCTCTGGGCGGGGTCATGGGCGGAAGTAATAGCGAAATCTCAGAGAGTACGAGGACCATCCTGCTGGAGAGTGCCTACTTCGCGCCGGCGTCGATTCGCCGAACCGCGAAGCAGCTCGGAATGCGGACGGAGGCTTCTTATCGCTTCGAGCGAGGCGCGGATCCGGAGGCGCCCAGGATGGCTCTCAATCGAGCTTGCCGGTTGATTGAAGAGATTACGGGTGGGAGCTGTGTCGGCCCCGTTGTCGACGAAAATCCGAGCCCTGTGCCCCAGCGGACAATCCAGCTTCGAGCCGACCGGATTCGCCGCGTTCTGGGGATCTCCATCGACCCCGACTTCGTGGCCGCGGTATTGGGACGTCTCGAGTTCAAAGTCGAGGAGCAGGAGAATCACGATCTGCAAGTCCTGGTTCCCGGCTTCCGTGGGGATGTGGAGCTGGAGGAAGATCTGGTCGAGGAAGTTGCGCGTCACCATGGCTACGACCAGATCGCGAGCACCTATCCCACCCCTCAGATCAGCGGAGCTTTTCGATCTACGCAGCGCAAGGAGCAGTTGCTTTCTTCGATACTTGAAGGATTTGGCTTTTTCGAGGCGATCAACTATGCCTTCACCAATCCAGAGCGGGAGGCGCGCTTCTGGGGCGAGGGCCCTTCGCTGTTACCGATTGCGAACCCCCTGACAGAAGAAGACTCCCACCTGCGCAACAGTCTGACGTCGGGGCTGGTTGAATCGATCCAGCGCAACCTCAATCAAGGTAATCCGGATGTCCGGCTCTATGAGATGGGTAGCGTGTTCATCCCCGATGCGTCGGGCAACCTGGAGGAGGTCAAAGAGGAAGTTCGTCTCGGTTTGGCCGCGACTGGAGACTTCTATCGGCCTTTTTGGGATACTTCCGAGGAAAAGTTCAACTTCTACCATCTGAAGGGTGTGATCGAGAGCCTGCTGGAGAGTTTTGGATCTCCGGTCGCGTTTCGAAAGACTGGCGCTTTCCCCTTCCTGCACCCTGGCTACGCCGCCGAGTTCCTTCTGGGCGATCAATCCGTAGGCTTTCTAGGGAGGATCCATCCCCGACTTCAGGAGCACTACAAGTTTCGTCAGGATGTATTCCTGGCCGAGCTGCGTGCCGGTCACTTGGATGCGGGCAGTCTGAGCGATCCGACCTACGTGGAGTTGAAGAAACTACCCTCGATCGAGCAGGATCTTTCATTTCTCATTGACAAGAACCAGGATTACGGTAAACTCGTAGAGGTTGTTCAGTCGCTGGAACTTCCGCAATTGCGGAGAATCCAGCTCATCGATCTCTACCAAGGCCCGAAGGTTCCCAAAGAGAAGGTAAGTCTGACTCTGCGTCTGGTTTTCGCGGATGCGGAAAGGACCTTGACTCTGCCTGAAGTCAATCAGCAGAGCCAACAGGTCTTTTCAGTGTTGCAGCGAGATTTTGGCGCGGAGGGACGCTAGCGGAGTGCTTCATTGACTCTGGAGGTCACCCGATGACGGGGAGTGACCGGGCATTGGCACGGCTGGAGAAATCTGCGGTCGAAGTCGTCGAGCTCCTCGAGCGAGTCCAGATCGAGAACACTTCACTAAAAGACCGAAACGAAGAGCTGAAAAAACGGTTGGAGGAGCTGACAAAAGAAACTCAGGCAAAGAATGGAACCATTAAGCGTTTGAAAGGGGAGCGCCTGACGACGCGAGCCAGGGTAGAAGGGATCCTTCAGAAGGTCGCTGCCTTGGAAGAAAGCTGAGAAGGGCGGGTTGTAGGCTTACAATGGACATCGATTCGGAAACGATTACGTCGGTCAAGATCTACCACCGTACCTATCAGCTGCGTACGGGAGGCGACGTTGAGTACCTCGAAGAGCTGGCGCGTCACGTGGACGAGCAGATGTTGAGGATTTCCGAAGAGACTCCTACGGTGGACACACTTAAGATAGCGATTTTGGCAGCGCTGAATATCGCCGATGAGTACCTCTCGAACAAGAAGAGACTTGAGGCTTCGGAAGACCAAGTCTGCCGTAAGAGCACCGAACTAGTCGAATTGCTGGAATCACACCTTTCTCAGGAAGGGTCCCGAAAGTGATTCTACGATGACTTCACGACCCCTGCGAGGTTTGTGATGGTGAGTGAGATTGTGCCAACACCTCGATAACGGGAATCCGTGTCCCCCCGCCAGCGCTTCTGGAAACAGAGCGCAGTGTGGGGGGTAGGTTACCCACCTGCTCTTAGCAGGTTCAATCTTGCGAACTACACGGCCGAGCGGGGGTACAAGCCAGTCTCCATCCCTCTCGTTGGACTCCACAGTAACCTGGAGGAGTAGATCATATGCTAGACGCTACCATCATTGCGTTAGCCCTGGTTGGGGCGGCGCTGCTAGGTTTGTGGTTTGTTTTGAAGATCCGGGTGCTCGATCGGAAGAGCGCTGAGGCCAGGCAACGCATCGAAGAGGGGCAGAGTGTCGCCAAGCAGGAGGCCGAGAGGCTAAAGAAAGAAAGGCTACTGGAAGCCAAGGACCAGATTTTCAATTGGCGCTCGGATGCCGAGAAGGAGTTGCAGGGACGTAGACAGGAGATCCAAACCTCGGAGCGTCGCCTCTCGCGAAAAGAAGATGACCTGGAGGGAAAGGAACGGGAGCTGCGGCGAAGCGGGCGGGAACAGGAGCAGCGACTTCAAGAGTTCCAGAAACGAGAAGAGAAGCTATCCGAGGCAGAAGCGAAAGTAGACGAGTTGGCGAAGGAATCCCAAAAGCAATTGGAAAATGCTGCGGGAATGAGTTCGCAAGAGGCTAAGCAGGTGCTGCTCCGCTCAGTGGAGCAGGAGGCCCTCAAGGAGTCTGCTCACCTGGCGCGGCGGATTGAGGAGCAAGCACGCGAGAAAGCGGAACAAGAGGCTCGCAAAATCATAACCCAGGCGATTCAGCGTTGTGCGGGCGAACACGTCGTCTCGACGACGGTGTCCGTTGTAGATCTTCCGTCCGACGATATGAAGGGACGGATCATCGGTAGAGAAGGCCGCAACATCCGAGCTCTGGAACAGGCAACGGGCGTCGAGCTGATTGTCGATGACACTCCGGAAGCGGTGATTCTTTCCGCCTTCGATCCCTTTCGACGCGAGATTGCCAAAATGGCGATAGAACGCCTGATCCACGACGGCCGAATCCATCCGGCGCGCATCGAAGAGGTCGTGCGACAAGTCCAGAAGGAGATGGACAAGAGGTTGTTCGAGGAAGGAGAGCAAGCCGCCTTCGAGTTCGCCATACACGATTTTCCGGAAGACATCCTTCGATATCTTGGACGGCTCAGATTTCGCACCAGCTATGGCCAGAACGTCCTCAGCCATAGTCGGGAAGTGGCGTATCTGGCGGCCATCATGGCCCGTGAGGTAGGCGCCGATGTCGAAGTGTGCAAACGGGCCGGTCTGATGCATGACATCGGAAAGGCCGTCGATCGAGACATGGAAGGCACTCATCTCCAGCTGGGCGTCGAGTTGGCACGCAAACATAATCAGAGCGAGGAAGTCATCCATGCCATCGAAGCGCACCACTTCGATGTCGAGTTCCGGACGCTGGAGGCGGTTCTGGTCCAGGCCGCCGACGCTACCTCGGCCGCTCGGCCAGGTGCGCGGCGGGAGATGTTGGAAAGCTACATCAAGCGTCTGGAGACGCTGGAGACGATTGCCTCCTCCTTTCCCGGTGTGGCCAAGACCTTTGCTCTACAGGCTGGCCGGGAGATCCGCATCATCGTGGAAAGTAGCGAAGTGTCTGATGAGCAGGCCTTCTGGCTTACCAAGGATATCGCCAAGAAGATCGAGAACGAGATGCAGTACCCGGGTCAGGTGAAGGTGACCCTGATTCGTGAAATGCGAGTGGTTGACTACGCGAAATGAGAATCTTGTTCGTCGGAGATATTGTGGGGAGCGCGGGAAGAAAAGTTCTGCGAAAGTATTTGCCCGAGCTTCAGCAGGAGCACGAGATCGATTTCACCGTTGCCAATGTAGAGAACGCAGCGGGAGGTTTCGGCATCACGGCCGATATTGCTCGAGATATTCTCGGCTATGGTGTCGATGTCATGACCTCGGGAAACCACATCTGGGACAAGAAAGAGGTCATGCAGTACTTCGACAAGGAGCCACGTCTGCTTCGTCCCGGTAACTATCCTCCCGGTCTACCCGGCAGCGACAGCTTCGTTACGAGTACACCGATCGGTGCCATGGTAGCCGTTCTCAACCTTCAGGGCCGGGTCTTCATGCCCATTATCGATTGTCCCTTTCGTCGGGCTGAGACCCAGATCGAGCGGTTGTCACGGCAAGCTCAGGTCATCATCGTCGATTTTCACGCCGAGGCGACCTCTGAAAAAATGGCCTTTTCCTGGTTCTTGGACGGCAAGGTTTCTGCAGTGATTGGCACCCACACCCACATTCCGACTGCTGACGAACGGATCTTGCCGAAAGGTACCGCTTACATCTCGGATGTCGGAATGACCGGATCTTATAACTCCGTCATCGGCATGAAAGTGGAGGGCTCACTTTCCCGATTCCTGACTGGAATTCCCTCCCGGTTCGAGTCCGCCAAGGAATCCCCTGTCCTTTCCTCGGTCGTACTGGACATCGATGAAGAAAGCGGAAAGGCGAGATCGATCCAGAGAGTGACTGCGGGAGGGTAGTTACCTTGGAGTCAGCGATATCAATACGTCAATGCCGTTGACGCTGGTAGGACGGGCACTCCTGCCCGTCGTTGGTTTTGACGGGCAAGAGTGCCCGTCCTACTCCCGGCTATTCCTGGTAGCAATCGCTGGTGGTAGAGCAACCCGGAACTAGTGCCCAAAAGCGGCCACCTACACTAGTAGATGCCTTCCTCAGCAACGGCGACGTTCAGAGGTTCAACCTGCGACCATTCTTCAACTCTCGTTCAGCACCCGCACCTCCAGTGGCTGGGAGCTATCCAGGTGGACGTCTCGCTACGGGAACGCGATCACGATACCGGCCTCTCTGAACATTTCGTCGATCCGATAGCGGAGATCGCTGGCAATGATGCGGCGATCCATCAGCCGTCTCATGCGGATCCAGAAATGTGCCTCGAAATCGAGTGAATTATTGCCGAAGTCTGCGAACAAGATGATAGGGTCTGGTCGCTTCAGGATTCGAGGGTGATCTTCGACCGCCTTTCTGATCAGACGCGTCACCTCCTCCGTGGGCGACCCATAGGCTACTCCTACCGCGATCTGAGCTCGGTGGCGATCGTCGGAAAGCGTCCAGTTGATGACGTTTTTCTCCAGGAAGGAGCTGTTGGGAACGATGATGTCCACATTCTCCGAGCTGCGGACGTGAGTGCTTCGAGCGCCAATGTCCTCAACGGTCCCGTAGAGGTCCTCAACCTCGATCAGATTCCGATGCGTATCGGCCGTTCCGCCAGCAGGATGAGGCCGCTGATGAAGTTGTTGACGATGTTCTGGCTGCCAAAGCCGAGCCCGATGGCCGCAGCACCACCCAGCAGCGTGAAGACCGTAAGGGGAACGTTGACCAGGCGAAGGGCCAATAGAGTGAACGAAAAGAGCAGGATATAGAAAATTATTGACCTTATCGCGGCCGCCCCTGCCTGGGTCATGCCCAGTCTTGGCAAGACACGCCTGGCGAATACCCCACTGAGAAGCCGGGAAATAAATAGGCCCAGCAGGACCAGGAGGACTCCCAACACAATCTTCTGGACAGTAATCGGTCGATCGTCGATGTTGGTGATCTCGAAGTGCCAGATGGCCGCAAGGGTGTCCCATGTATCGGACCAGGTCTGGAGCAAGCTGGAGGGCTCGGTTTCCAGCTCGGCTAGGAAGATGCCATACAGTCCACGCAGCGTGTCTAGATCCAGCAGCGCCGACTCATAGAGAACCGTCTGTGTCCGGAGCTGATCCAGCTGTTGCTGCATCCACCTCCTCAACCGTCGCTGCCCGGTGAAACCTTCGAGACTTTGTCGGCGGGAAGCCAGATCTTTCCTGAGAGCATTCAGCTCTTCGCTCAGGCGCTGGGAGGAGGCCTGCAGCTGCCGCAGTTCTGTTTGAGTCTGGTCCGTAGCATTGCCTGACATCTCGCCGGCTGAATGTTGATAGCGCTTTTCCCAAACGGACCTTTCCATCGCCAGCCACTGCATCTGTTCCAGCGACAGCGATATCTGGACCTGGAGGCTCTTTCTCGCCAGGCGCAGTGACTCCACTTCTTCTAAGAGCAGGGGGGGACGAGTCTCCGAGCCGGCCAGCTTCATCCTCGCTTTGGCCAGCTTCTGGTCGGCGCTTTCCAGCTTACCTTTGGCTTCATCCAGTGAGGTCCTTGTCTTGGCGTTCCTGGAAGCCACTTGCTCCAGTTGCTGCTGGAGATCTTCAGCAGTGAACAGGACTCTCTCCCGGGTCCAGGCGAGCTTTTTCTCCAGGCTGGCAATGCTTAACTGCTGTGCTTCCAATGTCAGCGATAGAGCTTCGCTTTCGGCCAAACGGAGACTCAGTAGTTCGCGCGCCAGAACCTCCCGATGTTCGGTAAGACGGAGATCGTCCTTGTTTTCATCCGTCGGTTCGGTTTCTACCAGTTCTTTGATTCGACGACGTTCTCTTTGCCGAGCCTCCAGAACATCTCGGGTGTTCTCAAGAGTCGCCTGTAAGACGCTCTGGGCTGCAGTCACCTTCGCCGCTCGAGCTTTTTCGCGCAGCAGATCGATACGAACCGATTCTAGGAAAGAGAAGGTATCCCTTTCCGGTTCAGATGGTCCGCTCTGGCGCAGTTGGTCTCGTTCTTCCTCCAGCCGCGGTCTCGCCCGCTTCAACTCCTCAATCTTCTGCTGTTGCGATTCGAGTTGGGCGTAGACCAGATCCGTCTGCTCCAGAATTCCGATCTCTCGAGTGAGCGCCGCGACCTGCTGTTCGGAGAGGCGATCCGCCAACGCCAGAGAACTCCGAAGCGAGTCCAGCTCCTGGGACACGGTTTCTCGCTTCTCAGCAAGACTCTCAGTTTTGGTCGGAGATTCTTGAGCGAAGCCTTGGTTTCCAAGACAGAGAAGGAGAAGGCAGAGTCGGATGGCTTGGTTGACTTGCGATTGAACCTTATTCATTCTTAACAGCTCTTGAACCGCGTGTGCGAGTACGCTGCACTGGACGTGCCCAGGTTACCGGAAGCCGCCGCTTGCCGAAAGTAGTGTTTACCCAGGAAGGGAACTGGAATGGGACAAATGAACGCAGCTGTTTCCGGGGAGAAGACCTTCCTCGGACACCCCAGGGGACTTTCGACTCTGTTCTTCACCGAGATGTGGGAGCGTTTCAGCTACTACGGTATGCGAGCCTTGCTGGTTCTGTATATGACCGACACCATCAGCGGGGGACTCGGCATGGGGACTGCTCGGGCCGGAGCCATCTACGGACTCTACACCTTCGGGGTCTATGCCCTGGCGTTGCCCGGGGGCTGGATCGCCGACCGGCTGACAGGGCAGCGTCGGGCAATCCTGATAGGCGGTATTGTCATCGCATTGGGGCACTACGTCCTTGCGATTCCCGATGAGTGGACCTTCTACCTGGGTCTGGTCCTGGTAGCTATGGGCACCGGGCTCCTGAAGCCAAACGTCAGTGCCGTGGTCGCTGGTTTGTATCCCGAAAAGGATGCACGTCGGGACGCCGGTTTCTCAATCTTCTATATGGGCATCAATGTGGGAGCCTTCTTCGGCCCGGGCATCTGCTCGCTTTTGGGCGAGAAGGTTGACTGGCATCTCGGTTTCGGCGTCGCCGGCGTAGGCATGACCCTCGCGGTGATCCAGTACGTCCGTGGGGCCAAGCACCTGGGCACCGCAGGGCTCCTGAAGGCAGAGGCTCAGGAGCCGAAGGCCCTCGCCAATGCCCGACGTCAGCTTGGGACCGGAATCGGTGTAGTCTTGTTGCTCGCCGCTCTCCTGGCGGCTGTGTCTCTGGGTGGAATGGTCTCTTTCAGCATCGCGAACTTCGCCGAGGCTATCTGGTATGTGATCAGCGTATTGGCGATCGTGTACTTTGCCTACGTCATCATTTTCGCCTGTCGGGATGGGTTGGAAAGAAGGCGGGTCGGGTTGATCTTCGTCCTCTTCGTGGGTGCGGCACTTTTCTGGTCGGGCTTCGAGCAGGCAGGTTCGACCATGAACCTTTTTGCCAAGGATCATACCAACCTCGAGATCTTCTCCTGGGAGATCCCGGCGGGTTGGCTGCAGCAGATCAATCCCCTTTTCATCGTCCTGCTGGCTCCTCTGATGGGAATGTTGTGGGTCGGGCTGGGACGGCGAAACCCGTCTTTGGGAGTCAAGTTCGGGCTTGGACTTCTTCTCCTGGGCGTGGGTTTTCTGGTCATGGCATGGGGTTCCAACTACGTGGTCGATGGGCGAGTGAGTCCGATGTGGCTGGTCTGTACCTACTTTTTCCACACGGTCGGAGAGCTCTGCCTGAGCCCGGTAGGCCTGAGCAGCATCACCAAACTGTCCCCGGATAGACTCGTGGGACAGATGATGGGCACCTGGTTCATGGGAGCCGCCCTGGGAAACCTGATTGCAGGGTTGATGGCGGGACGCCTGGAAACGATGACGCCGCACGGTCTGTTCGTCGCCGTCGCCACCTTCTCCCTGGTTGCGGCCGTGGTGTTTCTGATCTGTGCGAGGCCCATCCGGTATCTGGCCGCCGGCATCAAATGAAGACAGGCTCCTAGGGGTGGGACCCGGTTCTAGAAACCGGCAGGGTCACAGTGAAGACCGAGCCTTCATCTACGACGCTGGAAACGGTTAGCTCTCCGCCGTGTCTTTGGACCGAGCTGTAGGCATTCGCCAGTCCAATTCCGACGCCAACACGTGCTCCTTTGGTCGTAAAACCGAATTCAAAAAGGTCTTTCAGCTTGTCCTCAGGAATCCCTACGCCCGTGTCAGAAATTCGGACGTGGGCTCGGTCTTTCTGCTTTCCGGTCTCGACCGTTATCGTCCCGGATCCCCGAATCGCTTGCACCGCGTTGGTGAGAAGTGTCATCAAGACCTGGTTCACTGTGGCTGGACTGCAGGCGACGCTAAGTCCCTCTGCCAACTCTCTCGAGATACTGACCCCGTCATCCAACCGATGGGCGATCAGAGCTAGAGTATTCTCGACGCATTCCCGGAGATCGGCCGATCCCTCCAAAGAGTCCTCGCCCGAGAACGCCTTGAGACCCTGAACTATCTTGGCAATTCGCCCGCTGGCCTCCGAGATGACATGGCTGCTCTCGCGAATGATTTGAATCGAAGACTGGAAACTCTTGTCAGATCTGACTTCCTCCAGCGATTGGCTACTCTCGATCGCCCCGAGGATTCGATTGACGCAGCGCTCGAAGTTGTCGGCGCTGCTGTTAACGACTCCGATTGGAGTATTCATCTCGTGGGCAATCCCAGCGGTCAATTGACCCAGTGCCGCCATCTTCTCTTTCTGGACCAGCTGAGACTGTGTGGTCTTGAGACTCTCGAGCGCCTCTGATAGCTGGATCTCCGTCGCCTTGAGGGGAGTGATGTCGGTGCCGATTGCGACGGTTCCGCCGTCCTCGGTTCGCTGCTCGTTTATCTGAATCCATAGTCCTTTCTTGGGTTGGTAGAAGATTTTGGGTCCGGAGGGCTGACGATGTTCGGCCACAACCCCGGCGACCCACTCGTCGATCCGTCCATCTGCCTCGGGAACTAGTCCTCTCTCGACTGTCCCGCGAATGATCTCCTCGAAGTGCTTTCCGAGGACATCCTCATCTTCGCCCAACTGGAGCAGCTCTCGATAACGGCCATTGCAGAGCACCAGCCGGTCTTCGGAATCGTAGAGACAGAAGCCTTCTGACACACTCTCGATGGCCTGAATCATGTGGGCACGGCTGGTGCGCACCGAGACTGCCGCTGCCTTCAGTCGGGAATCGACGACAACGACGAAGATCGCCAGGGAAAGGATGATGACTGCTGCCAGGCTCACGAGGACTGCCAATAGCGTCGGGTCCAGGACGGCCCCCACGGCAGCTGGACGCTCAGTTGGAAAGAAGAAGGCCGCCCCCATGGCGGTGTAGTGCATCCCAGCGACGGCGACTCCCATGATTAGTGCCGCAGCCGCGTGTCTGCGCGGATCATCTCCTGTTCCACCGCAGCTTGCTCGGAAGTGGGCATACAGAGCGACGGTCGCGAGCACGACCGCGATCACGATAGAGCCGACAAAAAGAACCGTGTCGTAGTACATCTCGGCCTCTAGCCGCATCGCGGCCATGCCGGTGTAGTGCATTGTCCCAATGCCAAGTCCCATGAAGGCGCCGCAGAGAACGAGTTGAAGTTGCGGGATTTCTGCTTTGCCAGTTACGAAGAGCACGACATAACTGGCAACCACGGCTGGTGCGACGGAGACCAAAGTAATGCCGACGTCGTAGGCTACGGGAATAGGCAGGCGGAAGGCCAGGATCCCAATAAAGTGCATGGCCCAAATCCCAACCCCCATCGCCGCAGCGCCGGCCAGGAGCCATAGTCGCTTGGCTTGCCGTGTCTCTGCCGCAATGATCCGTCCGGCAAGTCCGAACGCCGCATAGGAGGCGAGTGAGGCCATCAAGACAGACACGGCCACCAGCACGGCATCATACGACCCTGAAAGGGCAAGCGCGCGGTCACGCGAGGCCTCAAGGAACTGGAGCATATGCATAACGACCTGTGAGGCGGCTGTACTCTATGAGTGTTGATGACTGGGACGCAAGCCAGTCTACACGCGAAATGCTTCTTGAGCGAGATGGTAAACAGGGCCGGATTTCCCGAACAACAGGAAAATTGGACGATGCGCGTCCAAACTTCATGGTTGAGTCGAGAGCCTTCCCGTTCTTCGAGCGATGTCGATCCTTCTGGATGGTCGCTGCAGTAATCGTCTCGAAAATGACCGGTAGAGGGGAGCCGATTGTTTCCACCACGGCACTCCGACTGACGATCTCAAGCTCGAGCTTCTCAAGTGCATAAGTGGTGCATTCAAAGATCCCTTCGGAGGAATCTGCCAGTGTGAGGTCGAAATCGAAGAGAATGGCTTGCATTCGTACTCAGTTGCGGAGCCCGATCAGCAATTCGTACGCTGGTGGGTCAAAAGAGTTCCAGCTCCGACAACCTTCTATGCAGTTCCGCAGTACCCCTGACTAGACACAACAGCGTTCTCCGGATCCGATTCTCAGAACATTAGTCCTAGACAAGACCAGCCACTTTCGCGAACGGATCCCAGTCCGGATCCTCATGCCATGCATACTCCGTCCGGGTGGCAACCTCGGTAGCAGCGGCCTGGCCGAGGATTCTCGCGATCAGCGCGAGAGTCATGTCCATTCCGGCCGATACACCGGAAGACGTAAAGAACCTTCCGTCCTCGACCCAGCGTGCCTTCCGCTCCCACACAACCCTGGGCCCCTGTGATGTCGCCCACTCGAATGCCATCTTGTTTGTCGTGGCGCGCAGTCCGTCGAGTAGCCCAGCTCGCGCCAGGATCGCGCTGCCAGTGCAGACGGAGGTCACGAATTCAGTGGCCTTTGCCTGTCCGCTTATCCATTCGAGGAGAATTTGATTTCTCACCTCCCTGCGAGTTCCCATTCCACCTGGTACCAGCAGGATGTCGTACTCGCGACCCTCGTCGAATCTATCGTCGCTTACAGACCTCGGCCCCTGCCGACTGACCACCTCGCCACCTTTCTCCGTGACGAGACGAATCTCGAAGTCGTCGGGTAGCTTGCCGTACATCTCCAGCGGTCCGAAGACATCCAGTAGCTCGAAGTCGTGGAATAGTACGGCTGCTACGATCCGTTTGGAGCTCATGCGTTACCTCAAGGGAGAAAGCCTTGGGTCCTGGGGTCAGTCGCGTCTGAGGGGTCGCTTGCCCATGCCTTGCCCAGTTCCAGAAGCTCTTCGACGTGGTGGGTGCCCTCCTGAATAGCCTCTATCTCGAATCTTCGAATAACAGGCTTAACCCCGGTCTTCTCTTCGATGCGATACATGGAAGCGGTTTCCCGCTCCCGGCTCTCTCGGCTCTGCCAGAGATAGAATGCACCGAATACCCCAGTTTCTTCATTCGAGAACCAGACCTTCTGGATCAGTCCCTCGACACCGCGGTAGCGCTGCCAGGATTCCGCAGCGATGTAGGACCGCAGCTCCTGGAAAACTTCGGGGTCGTTGCTGGAAAGATCCCATGTTAGCAGTAGAGCGTACAACGCCAATCTCCTCCTTGGCCCGCACAACAGACGACCGACTCGGTTGATCCGGCTACGAGGCTGCCTTCGTCAAAGCTCCAGGCCCATCCAGTGACGATCGAAGTAGGTGTCGTCCAACACTACCTCTCTGGAGATTGTTCCTTCGTGGACGAAACCCTTGCGTTCGTAGAGTTGAATAGCCCGTGTATTGTCGGTCCGCACCCGCAGATTGATCTTCTTCACGGATCCGCTCTTCCGAGCCCAGTCAATTAGCACGTCCAGCATCAAAGAGCCGATTCCAAGTCCCCAGTATTTCCTGCGTACGGACATTCCGAATTCACCGGTGTGTCGCACGCGAGGGCGATGACCTGCCGAAAAGGTCAAGCTGCCAGCAACCGTATCCTCGACCAGACCGAGTATGTGGAGTTGGTTTTCCGAATCTTGATACTCTCGAAGAGTATTCCCTTCTTCCGCCTCGGTGGCCCCGAACTCGCCTGTCCCGAAGCTGAGAAAGTCGGATTCACCGCCAATGAGTTCGACGAAATCGAGGACGGCACGCGCGTCTTCAACCTGCGCTTCGCGGATCAGAAGCACCCGACCGTCTCTAAGCTTCTGTTGTTGCGATCGCATAGGCTCGAGAGAGTGTCGGCACTGGCGTCATCCTCACTGGACTCAACCACCATCAGCGGATCCGCGTCAGCGGTCACTCACCTAACTATTGCGCCAAACAGCCCGAAGGGGGCCCCATTGGGTAGCCGTCTACGAAGATTCACAGATTATAACGTCTGGACCGGTAGGCTGCAGAGCACTGAGTCCCTTTCTCCTCCAACTCGCAAATGCATGGTGAGGGGGGGCAGTGGGTAGGGCTAAAGATTCCTTGACCCGAGGTTCGGGGGCTGATAGCTTTTGGACATTCATCACCCCAAGCCGAGAGGTACTCGGATCGGAGGCAGGTCAGATGAGGAGGGTTCTGGTACTCTGCGCATTCCTACTGACTCAGATCGGATCGCTTCGATCTGCTCTGATGCAAGGGCCGAGTCGTGGGGTTACCCAAATTTCCTACGATGGGAAGGAGTTCATAGCCGCCTTCAACGCAGCTGCAGATAGGACCAGGTTGGTCCTGATTTTCTCCCCCACCTGACCCAACTGTCTTCGGGGGGCATCCGAAGTCGAGGCGATACTGAAGAGCCGTAAGGACGCCAAACTCAAGGTCTTCACCCTGTGGTCACCCATTAGTCCGCGGGATTCGCAGCCGGCCGCCACCAGAGCCACCGCCTACCTGCCAGACCGCCGGGCTGAGCATTTCTGGGATCTTTGGAGTTTTGGCCTGAACACCTACACCAAGCTGCTCCACTACACTGGTGCTGAAACGGCCTGGAACGTCTTTATCGTGTACAAACCTCAGTTGCAGTGGCGAGACAAAGCGCCGGAACCCACCTCCTGGATGCAGGACCACCAATTGGATATCGGACTGAAATACAAACCAGGCCTGCTAGAGCAGGAGCTGGAAAAATGGATCGATTGAGATACCTCGCTCTTTCCGGAGAGTGAGATTCCTTGTTCTTGCGTTTGTATCGGGGTTATCTCTTGTTGTTCTAGGAGGTTACGCCGTGCTCGCGCTTCGCACGGCTCGCTTTGCTGTTCGTCGCGGTGCTGCCAGGCGAGTTGACCAACTCGTGGGTGCCTCGTTGATTGGTGCAGGAGTCTTTGTGGCAGCGAAGGCCCGAGCATAGACACAGTGATGCTCATTAGCGCCACCGCCGGCCTGGCTGGATCATTCAATAAAGAAACTTCGGTTGTCTCCTACTTCTAGGATCGATAGCACCGTGTCGGTTGTAGGACGGGCACTCCTGCCCGTCGGTGTGCTCGACGGGCAAGAGTGCCCATCCTACGGGGCACTGCTCTGTTAGATGCGGTCCTTTTCGCCCTCTTCTTACAATGAAGTTTCAGCTTAGTCGCGCCCCCAGGAAGCACTGGCCCCATTCGAGAACGAAACTTCGGTTACGTCTGCCGTGATTGTCGCTACCGCCAATCACAGAGCCGTGACTGCAAAGGAGCGGTCCCGATCAGGATCGGGACATGCCATAAAAAAGGAGATGCAATCGGCCACCGTCTGTTTGGTCGGTTGTTTCCGGCATCCGTATGCCGGGACCGCTCCTTTGCAGTCACGGCTCTGTCATTGGCGACTCTTGGATGATCTCCTACCCAATGAAGTTTCAGCTTAGACCCTATGCCTCTGCCGACAAGGCCAGTGTTCTTGAGTTGCATGCTTCTTCACACGAAGAAGTCGAGGTTAGCACCCCCCCTGACTACTTCGCCGACCTCGACAGAATCGATGAGGTCTATCTCCCGGACGGCGCTTTCCTGGTGGCCATAGTCGAAGAACGGATCGTCGGCATGGTGGGATTACTTCGCCTCTCCTCGGATTCCGCCGAAATCAAGCGGATGCGCGTACGACCTGAGTACCAGAGGCAGGGTATAGCAAAGGGGAGCAGCCGACAAGGCTGCAATCCAGCTGGAGAAAGTCCAGCCGTGTGAATTGTGGGTCATCCGGTAAATGGGGAGGTGGGGACGTGGTTGGCACCTTCCGGATCCCAAATCTGCTCCCCGTTCGCTTGTCCATATAGTCGGCTGCAGTAGCAGAGGCCGTGGGAACTGTGGAAAACTCCGAGCGACATCGAACCGGGCCAGCAAGCCCGTGATACGGAGTTTTCCAAGCGCTGTGCGAACGGTGGAAAAACAACTGCGAGCACTTGCCAGTTCTCCTCCAGAACTACTTGTTTTTCCACGGTTTGCATAGTGCGGCAGTTTCCATGGCCTACCTTTGACTGGCGGCACCTCCCCATTTACCGGATGAACCTGAATTGTTCGTTCACACACGTAGCGATACCGCAGTTCGGGGCAGGTAACCAACCGAGAGATGCGCGGTGTAAACGGCCTGGCCGCCCTTCGAAGGAAGCGGCGGGAGCAACCTGGAGGCCTAGCGAGTCTGGGAGCCTGAACATGAGTGAATGACTGCAGCCCGGAAATAAGCCCCCCTGTGGAAGTTGCCATGCAGGGATTGTCTGGCGAGCCGAACCTGTCCTTTGTGAGGTGAGGCCGACGTCTCCCGGGAAGAAACGAGCAAGTGCACCGGGAGATCGCCGCCGGGTAGGGGTCCAGGCACCTGGGCAAGGATTGCAGAGATAATGTCGGGAAGGGCCGGTTTGCAGCAGGGGCTCGCAGCAACCTGCGAAGACCGAGGGACCGAGCAAGAGCGAAGGCCCACGGAGCATCCCGGTCTGGCGCATGAGTCCGTAGGAGCGAAGACGGTCGGGTAACGCCGGCCCAAGCCGCCTGGAGGCGGCTCCTGGAAGGGTAATACCCGGAAAGGGCGAAGGGACTCTCGGCCATGACGGGCAAGGAAGCGCCCACCGCCCAGGGCTCAGTACCTGAGAATGCGGTGACAGGGCAAGCTTTGTCGAGACCGGCGGCAAACCGGACCCGAGAGGGGTGAATGCGAGCGAGCGCTTAAGCCTCGTTGGGTAAGGGAAGGCCGTGGGAGGAAAGTCGTGGTCGCCAACCGGACTCGGGAAATCCGACCGTCCGGGATGACAAAGGGGGCTTGCGGAAACGTGAGCTATGGCGGAACTAGGAACCCGGCGCACAACCGAAAGGGTGCGTACCGGTAACTCTCCGCCTACGGCTGCGCGCGCCGTATTTCTACCTGACCCTTACTTTGTGAGCTAGAAGAATCAGCCCGGCGGATGAGGATTCGACATCTTCATCTCAGCACGCTGGCCATCCAGGAGAAAGCTCAACGTCTCTACGAGGCTAGAGGATATCGATTGACTCGAAGAGGCGAAGCTGATGGCCACTCGGTCATCTTCTACAGAAAAGACCTGGCGACCGAACGACGGTGACAGGTTGAGAGGCACGACTCGAAGGCCGGGTTACGAATATCCCGATTCATCGCGATCCTCGGTGAGTGCTCTACCGACTTCGAGCCTCACGCGGCTACCGACGCGGCCATCCTGCACTCATCCGCGAGTCTCTGTGTCGAAGCGGGTCCAGGACATCGACCTACCATTAAGCACCCCAGAGGTCTGAAGTGTTCACGTCTTTCCCTTGCAGCTTAAGGTAGTAAAAGAGCTGGCCCTTGTGTTGACCGAGGTGTCCAATCATCTGGTACAAGTGCTGAAACAAGGTGACCTCGGGACCGCCCAGGGTGCGGAAGACTTCTGGGAGAGCAGATTCTCCTCACCGGCTTCCTCCAGGTAGTGGAACGCCGCCTGCTTGTCCTTCGCCAGGAGCTCGAGGGCTTGCTCGATATTGTCCACTGTGGGCAGATTCTCCGCCGGTTGCAGCAACTGATCGGGAGGCAGGTCCTCGAACGACATGCCTTCGGGCAGGCCCCAATCGCCGGTGACAAAACCCTTAATGGTGTCCCCGCAGGCATTGGTACAATGCTGGACCAGCTGTCCCACCGTCATCCAGTTGCTCCCCGTCGATGGTTTCCAGTCTAGTTTGCCGGCATCGACAAGCTGGAACAGCTTCTCGGTGACAACGTACATGTGCTCGGCTTCCTGCTTCAGAACATCGGTTAGATTCATGGCTTTATGGTATTGAAATACAGATTGTTAGCGCAACCACATTAGGGAGAGCCCCACCCGGGTGATATACCTGGATCCAGATCCTTTCACGACGAAATCGGCCAAGCCTGACAGTTTCACCTGTGGGGTTGGGGCTGCGCGATCGCATGCAGGATCTCCGCCTTCATCGCGTCAACACGATCGGATCGCCGTGGGTGACCACTATCGTGTTCTCATGATGAGCGGATGGCGCCCCATCTTCCGTTTTGACCGTCCAGCCGTCGGCCGCTTCGAAAACTCGGCCTGATCCCGAAGTGATCAGGGGTTCAATGGTGATGACCAGGCCATCCGTGAGCACATCTTGCTGCCCGGGATGGTAGAAGTTCAAAACGTTCGGAGGCTCATGGATCTTCCGGCCTGTGCCATGTCAATTGAGCGTCGGAATCACCGAGAGACCCTCCTCCCTCACGGAGGTTTCCACGGCTGCTCCGATTCCCGAAACAAGACAGCCGGCGCGTGCTCTGCGTAGACTCCTCGAAAAGGCGGATCTCGCAGTCGATGCCAGTCGTCGATACTGGAGTTATTGTCTCGCTGGTAGCTTAGCAGCGCATCCTCTCCCTGTTGTTCAGCCCAGGCCGTTAGCTGGGAACGCTGACCTTGATAAGCATACAGAGGCACGCCGTACCCACATGAGTCGCTGATTCTTTCCAGATCCACTCGGACAATTGAACGCACGCCCGGACACTGCCCCAGCTCTCCGAAGCGAGTCAACAGGGAAGCGAATCCTTCATCCTGAGGCTCGACGACGTAGCCCTTTCCATGTAGACGGACGATCTTGGGAGCGCCCTCAAAGGCACACAGCATGATTACGATGCGGCCGTTCTCTCGGAGATGGGCAATGGTTTCGATGCCGCTTCCTATGTAGTCAAGGTACGCAATTTCTTTTGGACCGAGGATGCGCAGCGAGTCCAACCCCTTTGGCGACAAATTGATATGCCTGTCGGATTTCAGCGGCGCAGTGGCGACGAAGAATAGCTGTTGCCGATTGACGAATGTTTTCAACCGATCATCGATCACTGAATGGACTTTTCCCATGCGTGGTCTCCGTCTTGAACAGCCTATTACTAGGAGCTATTCCGTTTGTTCCGACACTTTGTGATTGGCACCTTTGCTTTCGGACATCAGCAATAGGAACTCGAAACCGAAGATCTGTCGCCGATAAAAGTCCAGATCCTTTTCCGGCACTATATCCGTAATTCTCCGGGCGTGTACAAAAGGCCGGAGCGGATGATGCGGCAGTAACATCCAGCCGCGCTGCGGGTCGATTGCGAGCGGAGTCAGTAGCTGTCCAGCGTGAGATTCTGGACGGACAGCTTCTCGTGCACCCAGGTGCGCACTTCCTCAAACCAAGATGGACGTGCTTCCCCAACCCAGGCGAGTCCTTGACGGGTCACCCCTGCCGCCTGCTGATGTGCCTTCGCTGGCATCGCTGGCCGGTCAGGTTCTCCAGGTGGCGTAAGAATCATTGAGATATTCTCGACATGAGGCTAGCATCTCCGCTGGTTATTAGCTTCCTCAGCTTGTTGATATACTCGATTTCCCGTGAACAGAATCCGCGCTCGCGAGTTGGCTCGTACCTACTTGGATCGAGGAGACCCCACCGGCTGGTTTGAAGCTCTCTACGTTGAGTCCCACAATAACGTACAGGAGATCCCCTGGGCGGACCTCGTTCCCAATCCGAACCTGGTGAAGTGGATTGAGGTCGGCTCGATCAACGGAAGAGGGAAGCAGGCGGTTGTTGTGGGCTGCGGTCTTGGCGACGACGCCGAGTTTCTCTCCGGTGTTGGCTTCAGGGTAACCGCTTTTGATATTGCTTCGGAAGCGATTCAGTGGTGCCAAAGAAGGTTTCCGAGTTCGCGTGTCAGCTATCGGACCGCCGATCTATTCGATCTACCTACAGGATGGCACAGTCGATTCGATCTCGTAGTCGAGATCTACACGCTCCAGGTTCTGCCTCCCACAATCCGGCCTCAGGCTATGAAGGCGATCGTCGATCTTGTCGCATCGAAGGGCCAGCTGCTGGTGATAGCTCGCGGGAGGGGGGAGGATGAAGCGGAAGGGAAGATGCCTTGGCCTCTGACGAAAGAAGAACTCAGTGGGTTTAACCGGCTCAACCTGGAGCAAGAGAGCTTCGAGGACTATTGGGACCAGGAGGTCCCGCCGGTGTACCGAATCAGAAGCTCATATAGGAAATCCAAGGGCGGGATCTCAAGGCGCAGCCGGCGTTCGAGTGTTGGGCCGCCCGGAGGACCTACCCAGGAAAGACGCCCCTGATGATCGCCAGAGAGTTTGAATCATGCTATTCATGGTAATCGAGCATTTCCGTACGGCGGGGGCCGTTGACGTGTATCGTCGTCTCCGCGACGAGGGCAGGACGGCTCCAGAGGGTGTGCGGTACATCTCAAGCTGGGTGGACCTGAGCTTTCGGCAGTGCTTCCAGGTAATGGAAGCCAAGGACGAAGCGGTGCTGAAGAAATGGACGGATAGCTGGGAGGATCTGGTCCAGTTCGAGATCGTCCCGGTGAGAACGTCTGAAGAAGCCGCCGAAGCGATTGCGCCAGACCTATGATGTGTTTGCCTCGCTGCAGTTGGAACAATAAGGCGCATCGGGGTTCATGCTAGAACTGGAACGATTCCGATCCCAGATCGACTCCCTGGATGGAGCGCTGATCTCGCTGCTGTCCGAACGGTTTCGGAAAACCAGACTGATAGGCTCTATCAAGAGATCGATTGGCCTCCGGGTCGAGGACCTGGCTCGGGAGGAGGAGCTTCGATCTCGGGTCCTTACACTGTCAGCGGGCAAGCTTGAGCCTGACTTCCTTGACGGATTCATGTCGGAGATATTCGAACACGCAAAATCCGAGCAGGAAGGCTCACCGGGAGCAGCATCCTCACACCTGAGCATCGACTCCCTGCGCTCAGAAATCGCAGCTCTGGATAGGGGGATCACCGAGAATCTTGTGAAGCGTTTCTGTGTAACCAGGGAAGTCGGGCATTTCAAGGCACAGAACAATCTCGATGCGGTGGATCCAGATAGAGAGCGAAAACAGCTTGGTCGAGCCATGTTCCTGGCGACCGAGCATGGGATCAGTTTTACAATTGTGGAGGCTTTGCTCAGGTTGGTTCTTGGCTGCGTGGTCCAGGAGCATGAGCGAATTGCCCGAACCTATCGCTGAAAGCTAGAAACGGGCTGTGAGATTCGGTAGGACCGGATCTGCAATTGGGAGAAGGCCCATCTGAACCCTTCGGCCGCCGATTGGAGAATGACAATGTTTAGCCAGGTTTTAGCTCAGAACCAGACTCCCGATACGACAGCGTATGCTATCGCAGGCTACGTCGCTATTTTTGCGCTCCTTTTCCTCTTTCTCCTGTTTCTCCAGAGAAGACAGCGTAGGCTCCGGGACCAGATGAAGTCTATCTCGACTTCGATGTGACGGAGTAGGGGCTCAGTTCGGTATCAGAGGGGACTCCTCCAGCTAGGTTGTGTATATCGGCACGAGTTCTACATAGGAATGGGGGACCATTTCACTGGTTTAATTTTTTCCCAACGACAAGCGCTGCAACAGCAAGGCAGTCATGCGAGGCTCCGCTTCCTGAACTTTCTTCCCGAATAGCGGGGACGACGTCAAGATCGATGGGATGGTTTAACGTGTCGGGGGATGGCGCCAGGTGGTCGCCGCCAAAAGACCAGTGAGCCCGCCGAAGTTTGGCGAGCTCACGAGCCTGGGAGGTAAGAGCAAGTTCACTCTCCCACCAATATGAGGATGCCCAATAGGCTAGTTAGTTGCATCTGAACCAGAGTGGGGCAAGGGCTTCCTGGCAATACCAATGTCACTTCTAGTGCCGGGCATGTTTCGGCAGACATCGCTGAAAGATCCGATCAACTTCAAGGGACCTGCAGAATCGCAAGCGTTAGATTGCCAGTAGTCCAGTAGACGGCTGGGCTTACCCTCAATGATGCCTGAGCAACCACAACTCGTTCGAGCACTCCAGCAGTTGCTGGACGCCGTCGCAGCCGCAGAGAAGAGGGATTGGTGGGAGCGCCATGAACAGGACCAGGGTCAGTCTCTACTATCTTGCGACCTATCTCTGGCTGGGCGGTATCGGTCTCATCTTTGCACCAGGACTGGATGCCGATCCACTTTTCTCAAGTACCGACTACCCGCCCGTCATGCTGAGGTCCCTGGGTATGTTCATGATCGGCCTTGGTATGGTCGTCGTTCAGATTGTTCGGTTACGGGTCAGCATGCCCATTCACGACAAGTATATGACTCGGGGTCAGGATGCTAGCTGACCGGACCATTCTAGATGCCGAAGAAACCCAGGGTCTGGGCAGGATCGAAATTCTGCATCCACCCGGGATCTTCTCGCTCACGCCGGCGAGCTTGCTCGCGCTCAGAAGCATCTGTCGGCACCAAGATCTTCTCAGCGGCGTGGGTATCGACTGGGGGCCTGGGACCGGATGCCTTGCGATAGCTGCTGCCAGAATCAGACGAGTCGAAAGGGTAATCGGTTTGGAGATCCTCGAAGCAAACGTGGACGTAGCTCGCGAGAATGTGTCCAGGAACGGTCTTGGGGATAAGGTCGAAGTTCTGCTTTCGGATTCCTATTCCCCGATCGACGATGCTGACTCGGCGAAACTGGATGATCTTGAGGGCAAAGTCGACTTCATCGTTGCCAACCCGCCAGCGAGCGAAGGGGATGACGGCTTTGGATTCCGAAGGGAGGTTCTCCGAGGGGGTCGAAGGTTCTTGGTGGAGAACGGGGTTGTCTTGCTCAGTGTCTCTTCCCAATACGGACAACGGAGAGTCCACGGGCTTTGTCAGGAAATCCCGGGGTTTGTCTACGAAGGCCTTCTCGAAAGCACGGAGTGGGTGCCCTTCGACCTGGATCGACCGGTGCTTTTGGGATGCTTACGCTTGTACGCTCAAGAAGAGTCAAAGGGAGGGCTGGAGTACGTCTTTCAGGACCCTGCCGTCGAAGATCAGAAGTCCATGAATGCCCGCTCCGCGCTGGTCCGTTTTCAGCAAACAGGACGGAGTCCCCTTTCGAAGTGGCAGAGCCATCTCTTTCGGTTCACAGGCTCGTTCCAGGTCCCTTGAGAATGCCGCGCAGCTACGGGTGTTGAGGGAATCGTGTGACACATCGTGTTCGTGGCGGTGGCCTCCAGGCCGCCGTGCTTAGAGCCAGCCCGACAGCTTTACTTCGGCCTGGAGACCAAAGCCACGTCCCCGATCGACTCTACCGCCTCTCCCTTTGCTCGGAGCTTCCACTATCGCCCCCCTGTCGGGACTTCGGGTGCTTCGCGGATTTGCTCTCTTTGCCCGATGGCGAGGGGTTTTCGCCATCCCGGGTGGGCTTCCTACGGCTCAGGTGACGATCTGTTGGCCGAGCCAGCTCAGCAGGGAGTCTTCAAACTCAGGCCCAGCCTTTGATTCGAGCCAGGGATAGTGACCACAGGACTCTATCTCGTGGTACTCGAGATGGCGGACGTGGGGATCCAAGCTGGCGAAGATCATCGGGCCGGGGTGTGGATCGTCCGCTCCGTGGAGCATGAGCACAGGGGCCTTGATCGCGGAGAATCGGGCTGGAAGAATTCCCTCCGCCTGGAGACGAAGCATGTCGTTCCAGCTCTCCAGATTGCCGGCCGCGTCGCAGCAGATCCCGGCAAACGTCGATTCCTGCTCCAGCATTCTTTGGACGGTCGGAGTGTGGGAGTAGACTGGCAGCAAGAGATTTCCGAGACGCCGAAAGCGCTCATCCGGGTCTTCAATCTCCGTGGAAATGTGTTCGAGCTTGGACTCGAAGTCGGGAGGGGTGCGGGCGGCGACCCGTGTCTTGTACTCCGCTCGTGACCTTGCATCGAAGGTACCGCAACCAATAAGGACCAGTGCAGTGGCCAGTTCCGGGAATTCGGATCCGAAGCAAAGAGCCAGCATTGCCCCCCAGGAATGACCGACAATAGCGGGAGGCGATTGAGGCCCCTCGGCATCGATGAATGTGGCTAGATCGGAAACGTGCTGGTGGACGCCAAGCGCCGCCGCACCGCTCCGCCGTTGAAATGGTTCGAAAACTCGAAAGGAAGCTGCCGCCAGACGCTGACCCACGGGGGCCATGTATCCAGGGGCTCCAGGGCCGCCGTGCAAGAGCACGACCAGGGGGCCTTCGCTGCCATAGGCACGAAACCGGAGGCCCATTGAAGACTCGCTAATTGTCACGCCTGGGAGCTCGTTTCCTCGCAGTCCATCCTCGTATCGGATTCGCGAAAGGCAGTATAGCGCACCCTTCAGCTAGCCCGGATTTCTCATGCTTGTCGTAGCGAGGCGCCGCAAGGGCCGTCCTGGTAAGGCTTGCGACCGAGACCACTCGTGGCGAGCCCCCGCAGTCGTACTCGTGCAGTACGTCGAGGAGGCCGACGGAGCGAAACACAGCCAGGGCGGATGATTGCGGCGACGCAGTAGACCAGCGATGAGAAATGCGGGCTAGGTTTGACCGCCTCGTCTCACGTCCTCCTGAAATCTCTGCCGGAGGCATGCTCCGGGGTACCAATGATCAGTTCGACCGCAGTGGGTTTAGAAAAAGGGCAAGGAGGCGGTCATGCATCAGCTAGAGCCCCTGGGTCGATGAAAAGTTCATAGATGGGTCAAGTAGGCTCGTTGCCGGAGTTTCCCTCGAGCGCTTGGCGCACCCGCTTCCTGAGTTGGTCGGGCCTGTAGGGTTTCTGGATGAAGGCAGATAGACCTTTGCCGGCAAAACGGTCAGTGAGGTCCTGTTCGTTGTAGCCGCTGGATAGAATTGTCTTCACATTCGGACGGATGCGCAGCAGTTCCCGTAACGTTTCTTCCCCATCCAGGTACGGCATCGTGAGGTCCAGCACTACTAGCGCTATCTCGTCTGCACGGCGGCGAAAGACCTCGAGCGCTTCGCGCCCGTCCTGAGCCATCAGGACCGTGAAACCAAGGCTCTCGAGCATCATCTTCGTGACGCGCCGGACGATTTCTTCGTCATCAACGACCAGAATCGTGCCGCTCCCACGCCAACTCTCATCCCCAACGGTTGCCTGGGTTGGAGCCTTAGCCGCTTCCTCCGAGCATGGGAACAAGACCCGGAACGTACTCCCACGTGCCGGTTCACTGGAGACCTTCACTGCTCCCCCGTGTCCTCGCACAATCCCCAAGACAGCGGCTAAACCCAGGCCTCTTCCCGTAAACTTCGTGGTGAAGAAAGGGTCGAAAAGTTTCTCCATTGTCTCTTTTTCGAATCCGCAACCGGTGTCGGAAACTTCCAGGTAGACGTAAAACCCCTCGGGCAGTTGCTCGTCCAGATAGGTTTCTGACAGGTAGGGACGGTCTGCCTCCATGACACCTGTGCCTACCGAAATGGCACCACTCGTGTTTCCGATAGCCTCCGAAGCGTTGGTCATGAGATTCATGATGATCTGACGGATTTGCGTTGCGTCCGCCTCAATTGGGGGAAGGTCCCGAGCAAAGTCGTAGGACACAACCGCCTTTTTGGAAATTGACACCTCTAGCAGATTGGCCATCTCCTCTACCAGCGTCGAGAGGTTCAGGTGCTGGACCACAAATCGGCCCTTGCCGGAATAGGCAAGCATTTGCTTGGTCAGTTCGGCCGCCCGCTGAGCTGCAGTCGAGATGGCTTGCAGCTGCGTCCGGGCGGGTACCTCGGGCGGCAAATCCATCAAGGCGATCTCGGCGTTGCCCAAAACACCCGTCAAGAGGTTGTTGAAGTCGTGGGCGATTCCGCCGGCCAGGACACCCAGACTCTCCAGTTTCTGGGCGTGCTGAAGCTGTTCCTCAAGTCGCTGCCTTTCTTCTTCCATTTGCTTGGTCCCGGTGATATCGCGAACCAGAATCAGCACTTCATGTTGCCTACAGGGCACGAACCGAGCCTCGTAATGAAAGGAATTACCGCCCACGTCCAGCGAACACTCAAAGACTTCTGATTCGTGAGACTGCAAGGCCCGCTCCAGACACTCCATGCCCGGGTGCGCCACGCTGGGCGGCAGCCAATCGAACAGGGTCTTGCCCAGGAAATCTTTTGGTGGAGCGAGTGGGAAGTTTTCTGCGGGTATGAAGTCTAGAAAACGTCCCTTGCGGTCAACCCTTAGGGTCCCACTCGGGGATGGGTGAACCCCCTCGCCTTTAGGCGAAGCCTTCAGGAGGCTTGTGACAGCAAGCCGGTGTGCGTAGGGAAGGTAAGAGGCTAGAGTACGGCTTGCTGGGCGAGTCAGGGAAGTGGGCGCCGAGCCGAGTGAGACAGGCGATCAAGCGAGTCGCCTGCATCGGAGGCGAGGTCTTTAGGCGACTTTAGTCGCAGGTCGAATCCACCGCCTTCAGGCGGTGGAGAGGTCACGATTAAATCCGGTATCGCATTGAGCACTGCCAGGTGGTCAGCTTCGCCGGCTCGCAGATTCTCCTCGGCCCGGCGACGCTCTTGGACCTCGGCCTTTAGCGCCTCATGAGCATTTTCCAGCTCCCTGGTTCGTTCTCTGACCCGTTGATCCAATTCATCGTGCGCCTCTTGCTGTTCCTGCTCCGCCTGTTTGAATTCGGCGATGTCTATGCAGGAGCCAATGTAGCCTTTAAAGCTCCCATCAGGCTGGAATCTCGGAACGCCGCGATCCAAAATCCAACGATATACACCGTCATGGCGCTTGAGACGATATTCCATGCGGAATTCCACCCGCTCATCAAACGCCTTGGAGTAGGTCTCGAAGCAACTCTCCAAGTCGTCCGGGTGAACACCCTCGGTCCATCCGTTGCCCTCTTCCTGCTCCTGCGTGCGGCCACGAAACTCGAGCCAAGCCTTGTTGAAGTAGTTACAGAGCTTGTCAATGCCCGACATCCAGATCAAGACGGGAGCCGTATCGCTCATGAGCCGGAAACGCTCCTCGCTCTCTCGTAGCTCCGCCTCCGCACGCCTCTGATCGGTGAGGTCTTGCGCGAAACAGATCAGCTTGACCACGTTTCCTTCAGTGTCCTGATCGGGAATGAACGTCACCGTGAATAGACGCGGTCCTCTGCCAGTAGATGCTATGAACTCACCCACGGTTGTTTCCCCCCGAAAACCGCGATTGAGCAGCTTCTCGACCGTGTCTCTAGCCCCCTCGTCAACAACATCGAGGAAACGAACTCCAACGACGTCACACTCCTCCGCTATGCCCATCGTTTCGAGGCCAGCTGGATTCATGGCCAACAGATGTCCCGTGAGGTCAATTTCATGAATGCACAGCGGGGCCTTCTCAACGAGGGTGCGGTATCGCTTTTCCCACTCGCCCGACCGCTCTTTCGTAGCTGCTTTAGAACGTGTCAAAACACATCTCCTCGGTGGCAGTCCCGACGACGCCCATAGAAGAAACAAACATAGTCTGGGGTGACAATCGCCGAAACGTGTTTGTCTTGGATTAGTCGACGCGAGTATAGCAGAGAGGGAGAATACTCGGCAGTGCCGGTTTCCCTCGAAGCGGTGGTCTCCAGGCCGGCGTAGCTACGGCGCTCGGAGTGATACCGCATGTTTCCTGAAACCCAGGGCGTGCCAGAAGGCGAGACCCTCCTCGTTGTGCACTAGGAAGCGCTGCAAACAGTCCCATCCGGCACATCTATTGACATCCCTGATTACGGACGTAAGAGTGGCACCATGCCCGTCGTCGAATCCGAGCCTCGTGGGGAATACAGCCGCTTGCTGGAGGCTCGCGAGAACCTGGCCCGACAGTTGTCCATTGTTTCCTCACGGTTTAGCTGGCTGCGATTCGCAATCGCCGTGGCTGCGGCAGTGGCGGCTTGGAAAACCGTTGTGGAACTCTCGTGGGACGGAATCTGGCTTCTGCTGTTGATCGTCGCATTCCTGGTCGTCGCGGCCCTGCACGAGCGGGTCAAACGCCGTCGGAACGACGCTGAGGTGGCCGCCGTGTACTATCGATTGGGCCTGGATCGCATTGACGACGTCTGGGCCGGCCAAGGTCCTAAGGGCGAGCGTTTTGCCGAAGCGGACCACCTCTATTCCTCGGACCTGGATTTGTACGGTTCGGGCTCGCTCTTCCAATTGCTGGCAACCTCGCCGACCAGAGAGGGTCAGCGGACGCTGTCGACCTGGCTGGGCTCGGCAGCCAACCCCCAGGAGATTCGGCGGCGGCAGCGGACGGTCGAAGAACTCCGCCATCAGCTGGACCTCCGTGAGGATCTGGCGATTCTTGGCGGCAGGATCGATAGGGTGATGGACTTCGAGGGGTTCCGGACCTGGGCCGCTGAGCGTGCGAACTTGAATGCCCTATGGCCTGCCTTGATGGCAGCTATTCTAGCACTCGCGAATCTGGCTGGCTGCTCCTACTGGTCTATCCACCTGATCGCCTTCTTTCTTGGACCCGAGTCAGGCCGTGGCAATTTTCTCGATGGAACCCTACCGCTGCTGGTGTCGAGTCTGTTGTCGGTGTGCCTCGTGGCCTTGTTTCTACGCTCGGCTCGTCAGGTTCGTCTCCACCTGGATCCCCTTGCCCGGGATTTGGAGGCGCTCGTCCTGATCTTTGTGCGAGTTGAGGGAGATGAGTTCGAGGCGCCTCTATGGCGTGATCTACGTGCGCGGTTGGACACGGATGGGCGCACGCCCTCACGAACCCTCAAACGGTTGGTGCGGCTAATCCAGACGGATCAGTCGAGAAAGAACCCATTCTTCCGAACGATTGCGGGCTTGCTGCTGCCTGGCACTCAGCTGACTTTCGCGCTCGAACGTTGGCGCCTGCGGTTTGGTCCGAACGTAGCGCAGTGGCTCGAAGTACTGGGGGCAATGGAGGCACTGTCGGCCTTGTCCGGGTACGCCTACGAACATCCAGAGGATCCCTTTCCGGAGATCGTCGAAGACGGCCCATGCTTCGAGGCCATAGGGCTCGAACATCCCTTGATTCCGCGATCTGAGAGCGTTTGTAATGATTTGTCCATCGGATCGGAGCTGCGACTTCTCTTGATCAGTGGATCGAATATGTCCGGCAAGAGTACGCTGCTTCGGACGATCGGCGTCAATGTCGTCCTGGCCCTGGCGGGTGCTCCGGTGCGCGCCCGGCAGTTGAGAGTTTCCCCAGTGGTCCTGGGAACCGCGATGCGTATCGTGGATTCCCTGCAGCAGGGCGTGTCGCATTTCTACGCCGAGTTGAGGCGGCTGCGGGCCATCATCGGAGCGTCTGGAGGCGAGGTGCCGGTCTTTTTTCTGCTCGACGAGATCCTACACGGAACCAATTCACGGGATCGCCAGATCGGTGCCGCCGCGGTGGTCCGGGCGCTGATTGATAGCGGAGCAGTTGGATTGGTCACCACTCACGACCTGGCACTGACCCAGATCGCGACCGACCTGGGAGGGCGAGCGGAGAATGCCCACTTCACTGATCGGTTGGCAAACGGACGGATCTTTTTCGACTACAAACTTCGTCCCGGTGTGGTCGAACGGGGCAACGCGCTCGAGCTGATGCGTTCGGTCGGTTTGGAAGTTTGAGTCGTTGTGGCGGCTACGCTGGATCGTACGTGAAAAAAACGGGTCATCCGGTAAATGGGGAGGTGGGAACGTGGTTCGGCGCTTTCCGGATCCCAAATCTGGTTCCCCGTTCGCTTGTCAATATAGTCGGCTGCAGTAGCAGAGGCCGTGGGAACTGTGGAAAACTCCGAGCGACATCGAACTGGGCCAGCAAGCCCGTGATACGGAGTTTTCCAAGCGCTGTGCGAACGGTGGAAAAACAACTGCGAGCACTTGCCAGTTCTCCTCCAGAACTAGTTGTTTTTCCACGGTTTGCATAGTGCGGCAGTTTCCACGGCCTGCCTTTGACTGGCGGCACCTCCCCATTTACCGGATGAACCAAAAAAACTTAAGTCGAGGGACGTGGCGGCGGTCTCCAGGCCGCCCTGCTTCGAGCCAAGAGGCTCGAAAGTGGAAGAGTTCGGCCTGGAGACCGAACCCACGTCCGCCAACCGCAGAAACCAGATGAAGTTTCAGGTTGGGAGCCGCCATTCAAACGTGTTTACCGAATCGCAAACCTTTGTATCCAATAGCCTACCTTCTCGCGGGATTTTCTCTCAGGGTCATCTCGATGTTCTGAATGGTTCCGGGAGCGAGGAAGACGATTCTGCTTTCTGTGATGGAAGCTTGCTCACCCATAGGTCCACCTTGCACGTCGAGTTGGTATTGACCAGCAGGCAGGTCCCTCATTGAGAAGATTCCATTCGCGTCGCTGAATGTCTTGGATGTCACCCACCTGTAGCTCGCCGACGGATCACGAACCCTCACCATGAAATGACGCACTGGGTGACCTCTTGCGTCTACCACGCGACCAGCGAGCTCCGTCTCTACAGGCTCCAGGTGCACCGCTGCGTAGGAAGTCTCCTGCCTGAAGGCGACCCATTTCTCGCGATACCAGGGATGGGAGACATGAATCTGACGGATTGGAGGCCTTGTCGAGTGAGCGGAGAATTCGCCTTGCTCGTTTGTTTGTACGGACAACTCAAAGATCCCATTGACGGGGCCAGGGTCACTCACTGTGCTCCAGTCTGGAAAACCCACGTGAGAAGGCTCCGTCCCCCAGATCGAAACTGTGGCTCCGGAAAGGGGGAGACCGCTTTCCGAGAGAACTTGACCGGAAAATTCAAATCCGTCTTCCAAGACGACTTCCGAGGGAATCTGCCTGGGATCGACCAACAACTTCCGGAAAAGGTACCGCGGGGCCCACAGCTTGATCTCAAAAGGCTCGGATTTCGGAATCAGGGGGAACGAAACGAGGCCTACCGGATCCCCTTTAGCCATCAGTCCGTCGTGCCGCATCACGGAAGCGAGTGGAATGGGTTCTCCTCTCCGGTTCACCACGGTAAATGAGAGACTGTCCACTTCCACCATTCGGAGTTCGACGCTGCTCGTCCTTCCACTGAGCACGTCAACGCGCCGGATGTCCTCGATATAGCTGGGGTATGAGGACATGAGAGAAGCCCGGCACTCCGGTATCTCTTCGATCCAGAGAGGCCACGACTTGCGCCACGTTTTCCATCGCTGCTTTGAGATTCGCGTCGTAATCTGCGGCGGCAGTACTGTTGGCGTCGTCTGTCACTCCCCGAATCTCGACGAATGGAACTCCAACGAAGCGACTGGCTCGAGCCTCACCGGCCCCTTCCCATGCAACGGCCGATGCTCTGGTTTGTGCCTGAATCTCCGCCCGCCTCTCGGTACACACCACATCTTCATCCCCACTTGCAATCGGGCCATAGTGTACCCGAAAGGCGAAGGGTCTATCTTTGTTCTCTATTACGGATGGGATTTGCTGAATTCTACAAAGCGTCTGTCAAAGTTGGGGCTAGAACTCGAGAGTTGCTTTTGGCTGAATACAAAGCCCGACGACCCTCTCAGGGCATGCCGTGCCCATAAAGCCAGAAGACCCACGCTATAGGCCAAGGGTCTGCGCAAGAATACCTTACTAGAATTGGCGCTCAGATTTGCACGATCTTCGGCCGCTCCTCAATCGCGCCAAGAGCCATCCTGGACTTTTCGAGCCGTTCGGCATCTGTGCAGGCGAGAGGTTCGCTCTTTGACCAAGCCTCCAAGTCCACAACCTGAGGAGCTAGAAGACTATGAACCAGACCCTTTGGTGGCTAGCCCTGCCCTTTACCCGTAATAAAGGACTGAACAAAGAGTTTCGGGTCGTTCAAACTGAGCGGCATGCAGCTCCAGAATCAGATCAAGCGTACCCTGTCGAAGCCCGAGAGCATCGAGTATGTAAGCCGGCTGCTGGAAGAAGGGGATTTCTCTTCGCGAAGCGAGTTGGCCGGTTTTCTTTGCGATCAGTTGCGATTCTATGACCCCGGCGGGCGGCCCCAGCGGGGAGGTTGCCTGAAGGCGTTGCGGGAGCTGGAAGCGAAGGGCTGTTTTCGGCTGCCGCCCCCACGGATCCAGAAAGGGGCGCCCCGTCCGCGACGGTTGGCGGCTCCAGTGGAGGAGCCGATCGGGGTGCCCGAGCAGGTGGGGGAGGTGCGGGGGCTGGAGTTGATCGGGGTGGGCGAGCCGGGGCAGATGCGGATCTGGAACGAGCTGATGATCGAAGAGCATCCGCTGGGGGCTGGGCCCTTGGTGGGACGGCAGCTGCGCTATCTGCTCGGCTCCGAGCACGGCTGGCTGGGGGGCCTGGGCTTTGCCGCCGCGGCGTTGCAACTCGTGGACCGGGACCGCTGGATCGGTTGGGATGCGGAGCAAAGGCGCGCCCATCTGCACGGGGTCGTGTGCCTGAGCCGTTTTCTGATCCGACCCAGCGTGCAGTGTCAGAACCTGGCCTCGCGGGTGTTGAGCCTGAGCCTGCAGCGGCTGGCCGAAGACTTCGAGCAGCGCTATGGGTACCGTCCCTGGTTGGTCGAGAGTTTTGTAGACACGAGCCGGTTTTCGGGGGCATCCTATCGGGCAGCGAACTGGACCCGGGTGGGCCGAACCCAGGGTCGGGGTCGGCAGGATCGTTTCACCCAGCGGGAGGAAACGATCAAGGACATCTATGTGTATGCGCTGGAGCCGGAGTTCCGCGCCCGCCTGGGGTTGGCCGAGGGGGCCGGCTTGGGGCCGCTGGCTCCGGCCCAGGGGGTCGAGGCCGAGAGTTGGGCGGAAGAGGAGTTTGGCGGCGCGCCGCTGGGGGACGCGCGGCTGAGCCGAAGACTGGTGAACATTGTGGAGTCCAAGGCGCAGGAACCGGGTCGTGCCTTTAGCGGGGTGGCCCAGGGGGATTGGCCGGCGGTCAAGGCCTACTACCGATTGATCGACCACCCGGACGAGGCCGCGGTGAGCCTGCCCCAGATTCTGCAGCCTCACCGGCAACGCACCCTGCGGCGCATGCAGGGGCAGCGCACCGTGTTGTGCCTGCAGGACGGCACCGATCTGGACTATACGAGCCTGGCTCAGTGTGAAGGTCTGGGAGTGATCGGCAGCAACCAGACCGGCGCCCAGAGTCGGGGATTGCACCTGCATTCGACCTTGGCCGTGGCCCCCAATGGACTTCCGCTGGGGGTCTTGCGCGCCCAGTGTCTGGCGCCGCAGTTGAAATCGCCGCAAGAGAAGCGACCGAGCTGGGCCATCCCGATCGAGGAAAAACAGACCTTCTGCTGGATTCAAGCGCTGCGCGAGCTCGGAGAAGTGGCGGCCCAAATGCCCCAGACGCGACTGATCAACGTCTGCGACCGGGAAGCGGATATCTTCGAGCTGTTCGAGGAGCAACGCCGTTACCCGGGGGTCGACCTACTGGTGCGCGCCCAACACAACCGCGGCATCACGGAGGAGCCGTTCAAGCTTTTCGAAGCGCTCGTACAGGAGCCGGTACAGACCCAGGTCCGCGTCCAGGTGCCGCGCCAGAGCGCTCGGCCCAAGCTCAGTAAACGAAAGGCCCGGCCCCAGAGGCCCCGCCGCCGGGCGGAGCTCTCGGTCCGCTATCGGCGGATCCAACTTCGCCCCCCGAAATATTACCCGGATAAGGAGCCCATCGAGATCTGGGTGATTCAGGCGCGGGAGGACTCTCCGCCTGCGGGAACCGAAGCCATCGAGTGGTTCCTTCTGACTACCGCCACTCTCGCCTCGCCCGAAGCGGCGGTTCAATGCCTACGCTGGTATTGCCTGCGTTGGCGCATTGAAGACTGGCACCGGGTGCTGAAGTCCGGCTGCCGCATCGAAGAGATCGCCCACCGAAGCGCCGAGCGCCTCAGCCGGGCGATTGCGATCAACCTGGTCATCGCCTGGCGGATTATGCTGATGACTCTGCTGGGCAGAGAAACCCCGGAACTGCCCGCCGAGGTGCTCTTCTCGGATCTTGAACTCCATGTCCTGGGGGCCTACGCCAAAAAAAAAGCTTGAACCCGCCCTCGCAGCTGGGTGAGGCGGTACGGCTGGTGGCGCGCATCGGAGGATACCTAGGACGCAACCAGGATGCGCCCCCGGGTCATGAGTTGATATGGCAGGGCTATTCACACCTCCGGCTCCTGTGTGAAGGCTTCGCTCTGGGAGACCCAGAAACATGACTTTGTCCTGTACCGAATTACGGGTAAAGGGCAGGGCTAGCCGGCCTAACCGTCGTTTGTATTGTCACGACGGCCGTATCCTTCGCTGTGCAGTCCTCCGAACAGTCTTTGCGTCAGCAAGTTACGATTGGGTGTCCTCTCCTGGGTGGGACGATGTCGTCTGGAGGGACGGCCTACATATTGACGAAGGCGGCGCTCAACGTTTTGGATCCCCAGACATCCGTACCCCGTAACCTTGGCATCAACTTCGCCCAGACCGTAGTAAACCCGGATTTCGATCCGGTCACTTTGCACGCCGTCACCGTCCAGGGGAATGATCCTGTTGTCTTCTGGAGTGCAACGTCGATTGATGGCAGGTTAAGTTCCTATGTTACTTGGGTGGCCTCTTTCACCAGCAAGGCACTAGACAGGGCCTTGGTCGGGAATGCCCTGGCAATCACTCCAAGCGGGGATCTCTTCATTTTCGGTATCGGGCGCGGACTAACGGGTGGAGTTCATCGATTCTCTGGACAAGGACAGTATATCGACTCCTTTCGTTTCCTCTGGGGAGATGCATCAAATTTGCTCTCGACTCCCGAAAGTGTAGTGGTCGTGCCGCGCCTGCCAACAAACAGCATATACGAGTATTCCTACGTCGGAGACCTGCTGCACGAGTATGATTTCGGGAAGTTAACGAAGGCGGACGAGATGGTGTTGGTTCGAGGCGCGTTCGTTCGGAACGGAACGGTCTATGCAGACACCGTGACCGGCTACTACGGGCAGGATCAGTGTCAGAATCAAGTGTTCTCGATCTCTTCCCCCGAAAGCGAGATTTACCGACTGGCAGATGGACAGATCGTCTTTGATTCGCCGGGAGACATTGAAACGATCCCCTACGGAATCTCGCCGGAGGGTCGAATCGTTGGAAGACCCGTCCACTATGTCAACGGCGTCGAAGCAGGCTTCCACCAGGCGAAGTCCCCAAGCTGCAACTCAACGACAGGGATGGTTTCGATCCTGGCCTCTTTGGCTCAGGAGCGATTGAGCTAGACTTCTAAGGCTCTCCCGTCTCTGCGCTCTCTGTCTCCCCACATGAGCCCGCTGCCCTTTTGGTCCAACAGGACTCACTCAATCTTCCTCAACCTGGTGATCAAGCCGGACTATTTCGAATCCTTATCTTGAAATTACTCCCACGCCGGTTCGTAACAACAGTTATGGACCCGGTGGAAGCGCTGGCGGATGCGACACCGCAGTTTGAGGAAGCCTACACGGTACATCGGCTGCGCGTGTTCAATCTCTGCCGCTACCTGTTGGGTTCGTCCGATACGGCCCAGGATGCCACTCAGGAGGTGTTCCTACGAGCACAGGAGCGGTTTTCAGCCTACGATCCGTCGCGGCCCCTGTCGAGTTGGTTGACTGCGATCGCCAGCAACTACTGCATCGATCTGCTGCGTCGGAGAACTTTGGAAAGACGTCTTTTCGAGGCCGACATGATGGACGACCTCAAGCCCGCGTCACCCGGCCCTAGCCCGCTCGGGCAGCTACTGAGCTCCGAGCGGGGCGCGGAGCTGCGCGACGCGTTGGCCGCGCTGCCGGATCAGTACCGGGTCCCGCTGGTGCTGGCCTACTACAGCGAGTTGGGCTACGACGAGATTGGAGCCATGTTGGGTTTGGTGCGGAATACCGTCGGAACTCTGATTTTCCGCGGCAAACAACGGCTACGACAAAACATGAGAAGGGAGAGACGAAGTGGCTTGTCCGAATGAATCGACCTGGTCCATGTATGTCGACGGGGAGTTGAGCCCTGACGAAACCCGGCGGCTGACGTTTCACCGGGACGCATGCCCACGCTGTCGGGACCTGGCTGGCGCGCTGGCCGAAGAGACCCATCTACTGGTCCATTGGCTGCAGGACGTGGACCTTCATGCTTCCGCAGAGGAACCGATCACTCGGCCGACGAGAGCACGCGGATCAGTGCTCCGGCTAGCAGCCGGCGTTTTGGCCGCAGCCACCTTTATCCGCGTTGGCTTGGACCTCCTATACGGAATCCAAGCGCCACCAGTCCTGCAGTGGCTGGATCCGCGCACCCTGTCAGGACAAATGAATCTATTCGTCAACGCTATCGTCTACGCCGTCAACGAAGGAGGTCCCACAATGGCGTCCCTAGTCCGAAACACGAGTTTTGCCGCGCTGAGTATCCTGTGCGTCTCGGCGCTGGGTCGGATGTTCACCCGGTCGGTGCGCTCGAGTGCTCTGCTCATGATCCTCGTCTTGTCGTTGCTGGCCTCCCCAAGCCACGCCATCGATATACGCCACGGGGACGACAACGTGACGGTGGCGGCCGAGGAGACGGTGGACGACACGTTGCTCTTCTTTGGGGAGTCCATCACGGTCGATGGTACCGTGACCGGTGACCTGATCGCCTTCGGGCGTCAGATCACTGTGCGCGGAATGGTCCAGGGCAGCGTCTTTTCGTTTGCGCAGCGCGTCGAGGTGACGGGCCGGGTTGGCGGCAACGTATTGGGATTTGCACAAAACGTCCGGCTTGAAGGGGAGACGGCGGGCAATCTCTACGCTGCGGCACAGTCGGTGACTGTGGGCGACGACGCTGGGGTTGTCGGCAACGCCATCATCGGGGCGCAGGACGGTATCATCAACGGGTCTGTCGGTCGCGACCTGACCGTCGGCGCAGGTTCACTGAGTATTACCGGTGCTGTGGGTCGGAACATCCTGTTCGGTGGTGAGACACTCACGGTGCTGGCGCCGGCCCGAATCGAGGGGGAGCTCGAAGCGCACCTTGTCGAGAAAGACAACCTCCGTATTGATCCAGGGGCTACGATCCTGGGACCCACAACCCTGGAGTTGCGTGAAGTGGAACCCAACCAGTTCTGGACATTAGGGTTTTACGTTGGATGGCTGATCCGACTCGCGGGGGCGTTCCTCGCTGGGTTCGTCCTGTTCTGGATCTTTCCGCCTGCTCGGGAGGTGAGCCTGGACGACGGACGCGCACTACTAAGTGCCGGGGGAATCGGATTTCTCGCAGCGGTGGCAACACCGGTTGCCGCTATTCTTGTTGGCATCACGCTGATCGGTTTACCCGTGGCCCTGACCGCCCTCGCCGCCTGGATCCTCGGTCTGTACCTGGGAAAGGTAGTCATCGCGCAATTGATTGGGCGCGCCCTGCTGGGATCTGGCTCGATCGCGGCGTCGGGAGTGGCCGGGCCTCTTCTGGCAGGACTGGTTCTGGTCTTCGTCGCCACTAGCCTGCCCTACGTCGGAGGCGTCGTTAACGTACTCCTGACGCTGCTGGGGTTCGGCGCACTACTGGGAATAGCCTATCGAACCTGGAAAGCTCGGCCCGAGCCTCAGTCCCCTACAGTGTGAAGGCGATTCGGAGGGAAAGTCGTCTAACCTGAAAACTGAACCAAAGCACCCTGAAAGAGGCGGGTCGCTTGATCCAGATCAGTTGAGCGCAGGATCAAAGATATGGGAACGGTCGCCATTTACACCGACATCACTCAGCTCATGCTGGCAGCCGTGCGGAGTGTAGGATTCCAACTGAGCGGCGTTTTCGAGTGCAAACAGGCTGGGGCCCATGAGGCCCTTCGTCTGAAGAACGACGAGTTGTCGCGTGCGCTCGGAGAGCTCAAATCGGCCCAGGCCCAGCTGATCCAGTCCGAGAAGCTGGCCACTCTGGGTAAGCTCGCCGCTGGTGTCGCTCATGAGGTGAACAATCCGGTTGGCGCTATCAACAGTGCCGCGGATGTCTCCGACAGATGTATCGAGAAGATCCGGGAGGAGCTCCTAAAGGGTGAGACCGAACTGAGTCCAAGCTTGAAGAAGACGCTTGAGATTCTTCGGGAGAACAATTTCACGATCTCAGCGGCTAGCGAGAGAATCAGCAGGACTGTGGTGAGTCTCTCCAACTTTGCTCAATTGGATCAGGCCACGTTCCAGTGGACGGATGTGCACATGGGCATCGACGCAACATTCACTCTGTTGCAGCACAACCTGAGGGAGACGATTCGCGTTCAGAGAGAGTTTGCGAAACTTCCATTGATCTACTGCAACCCTGGCGAAGTAAACCAGGTCTTCATGACACTTCTAACAAACGCCTTCCAAGCCATTGACACGGATGGCACGATAACCGTTAGCACATCAGTGGATGACGGAGCGATCTTCATAGCGATCTCGGACACAGGCCGGGGCATCCCTCCCGAGCGTCTGAAGCATCTTTTCGATCCACACTTCTCCACGAGGGGCGGCCGAGTCAAGGTCGCTATGGGTTTGCCCAGTGCGTATCACACCATTCAGAAACACGGCGGCCAGATCAAGGTAGAAAGCGACTTGGGCAAGGGTAGCGTTTTTACAATCACCTTGCCTGTCGAGACAGACACTTCATCACAACCCATTGCGAATCAGTAAGATGTCGAACGACTAGCAGCCCGGCTGCCGGGTAGAATAGTCTCTGGCGATAGACTTACAATGGTTCCAGGGAGCTGGAGCCATGTTCTTAACCCTTTTGGTCGTCACGTTTGTCATCTCGTTGACCGTCTCCTTCCTGGTTGTGCAACTGTTCCGATCCGCCATCGGCAACATCCTGGAGCGCATCCTCTCCGATCCCATCTCCGTAGCCTGGGTTCGCTATCTTCCTCTTCGCCATCTACGTGGTGGGCATCTCCGGCGGCGTGCGTATCTGGGATCTCGAGAAGTACATCAACCCCAGAGTGCTTCGCAGTGAGACCCAAGCACCACTAGTGCTTAACGTAGATCGCTGGATTCTGGAAGTCTACCGGACCGTGATCGAATCCCTACAAGGAATCGCCTGGCTGCTCCTGGTCTTCTTCGTCTTCGCGCTTATCGGGTTCATCATCGTCCGGATGGGCGAGATGAAATACGCCAAGAAGGAAGAAAGACGGTGATAGTGATGTTTTTTCTTTACTGAGGAGGCTCCTGGCTCGCTGGATATCGGCCATCCTATTCAGAAAAGACACTTCAGTCGAGGGACGTGGCGGTGGCCTCCGTGCCGCCGTGTTCTTTCCGTCGAGCCTCTGGCTCGAAAAACGGCGGCCTGGGGCCACCGCCACAGTTTTCGGAAAATCACTTGGTGAATGCTCCATTCCATTCTAAATAAATGGGTTACGTCCGTTTTCCATCCAAACCTGCAAATGAAGTTTCAGGTTAGTCCCGCCCCCAGGAAGCCCTGGCCCCATTCGAGAAAGAAACCTTGGTTGTCTCTTACCGCGACATCGATAGCACCGTGTCTGTTGTAGGACGGGCACTCCTGCCCGTCGGTGTCCTCGACGGGCAAGAGTGCCCGTCCTACAGGTTAGTGCTCTGTCAGATGCTGTTTTCCTACACCTTCCTTCTGCCAATGAAGTTTCAGGTCAGAGGCCTTGAAACCACTCCTGGAAGGACTTTTCGACATCGTCCAGATCTTGCTCCTGCAGGGCAGATTCGAGCAGCTTCACAGGGTCGGTGCCTACTTCTCGCGCCTGGAACGCCTTATATACCGGCGTCAGCCTACCGTTTTCCTGCAAGTACAGCATGAAGTAACGTGCTTTGGCGTGGTTGCTTGCCTGCTGCGCGGTGTCGTACTCGCCGCTGAACTGGAACCAGTTCAGCTTGACGAGCTTCTCGACCGGTGGCTGAAGGTTCGACAAGGTCTTTAGAACCTTGCCCCGCCAGTTCGGCATTCCCTGAACACCCTGGTCTTCCGTTATCTTCGCCACTTCGTAGAGGGCCGCCATTCCCTCGTCCATCCAGGGAGGCACGTCCCCGAAGTCATTCCGGACCATCAGGTGAAACAGCTCGTGAAGAAGCGTTCCTGCACCGCCTCCAGGAACGAATCCGACCATGCTCATGTCGTTCCGATAAGAATAGCCGAGGCTCTGTCGGGCCACCTTGATCCCGTGCAGCGACCGAGCGAGCTCCTGAAGTTTGTCGGTACTCGAAACTAAATAGGCGGTGATCAAGTGTCGGGGCGGCCGCATTCCGTATTCCGAGACGAAGAAGTCGAGGACCCGATCCAGAGTCTTCCCCATATTTTGAAGTTGCGTGGTCGAGTGTCCAGCCAGGCTGGCCAGGACGAAGTGCTCACTCGCCTGCATTTTTGCTCCTTGGCCAGCCAGTCCAGCTGCGTTCTCCACCGCCTTCTCCACGTCGGATGGCAAGAAGAGTCTCTGGAGGAACGACTCGACTGGTATCTCTTCGACTACCTCGACAGGGACGCTGCGAAACGCGTTGTCACCGCCTACGAAATAGAACATCTTGGTTCGCCCCGAGACACCTGCCGTGACAGTAGTCGTGTTGAAGGCGATCGCGACGGGCAGGTTGGATCCGGTGTCACCACAAACCGACAGCTCGGCTTCGACGGTCTGCCTGGCGTCTTCGTCGAGATAGAAGTTGTCCAGAATCCATTGAAGGTACTTCAAGCCCAGGTCGGCATTGCCAGCGATGTGACACAGACTGGTACCCGCCATGTAGTACACCTCGAAGGTCTTTCCATAAGGTTCCTTCCGGTAATCCTTTAGCCCATCGAAGGCCTCCTCGTATCTCGCCGCTCGCCACATCGCCCGCAATTCTTCGAGGTTCCCCGCGATCACCGTTGGGGCTTCCAGTCCTAGGACAACGGCCAGTACGCCGGCCGCTAATAACTTCCTTGGCCGCATAAACGATACGCTCCTTGTCGCACTGTCCAACTCGGATTCTTTATTTATTGGCACCGGATCGTGATTTCGCCTTGCGGTCCAAGTCGTCCAGAGAAGAATCGTCGGCTGTCGGCTTTTTCGACGTGTCTGCCGAATCTGGTATCTCCCTGGGTGGCGGCTGAGTGCTTCCGCCCAATCGAACCTCGGGACGAACATAGAGAGGGACATCGTTGACGGTCACTTCCGCGCGGATGATCATCGTCGTGATCATCAGCGTCGTACCCAGGACTGCCAGGATCAGTCCCGGGGAAGCGGTGCTGATCGAAAATTTCCACAGTGAGCTGTCGGCCCCGAACTGGGACGGGGACTCCCTTACCTTACCCAGTATGAAGGTGGCACCGACAAGGGCCAGGATCATGCCGGTTACAAAACCCAGGTAGATGATCCAGACTCGTGACATGAGGATCAGGCTGGCCTGGTAGTAACGGCGGTGAATTGCGTATTCCTCGAGACGCACAGCGGCGTTCCATCGAAGTTCGTCGAGCTTCAACTCGCCCTTACTTTGAAGCAGGAGCTCCTGGCCAATGCGGGAAGCTTCCGATCCCGCTTGCCCGATCTGGCGTTGCATGCTCAAGGCCTGGACAAAAGTGGCTATGATGAAGAAAGCGGTGAGAAGAACGAGCATGCCTGTCATCAGCGGCAGGAGCCTCGACTGCCAACTTGAGAGTCCGGCAGGCTCCGCAGCTTCTTCCGATCGCGTGACGGCGTCAGGCGAGTGTCCGGGCTGGCTCGGATGTGGAATTCCTTCTCTCAGAGGCTGGATTCCCTCCAGCTCCGCGTCTGCCAAGCTCTACCTCCTTGGATTGAACGATCAGAATTTCAACAAATATACCATCCTGCACACTTGCTGCCTAACCTCAAATCCCAGCAAGAAGGGGAGGCCGAGGGACTCTGCCGTTGACGATAGCGAACTGGGACCATATCCTGGCGGTCGTGCCCTGGAGAGGATCGAACCCCTCCAATGAGGTGTACCAATGGATTTTCTACCTTGCGTAATCCGAGCCGTGTATCGCGGAGAACAACGCCTCCACCTCACCTTCAATGATGGGCTGGAAGCCACGATCGACTTTGAGGAATGGCTCGAAGGCCCTGTATTTGAGCCGCTTAAAGACCCAGGGTTTTTTCAGCGCTTTTTTCTCGACGGCGGAACGGTTGCTTGGCCGAATGGTGCTGACATCGCTCCTGAAACGCTTTACGAGCGGGCCAAGGCAAGCGCGGCCGCCTGATTCCCTGAGCGCCGGTAATCGATGATGGTCCCTACGCTTGCCGCGGAAAAAGCCTTTCCAATTCGTGATGGACTGGCCGAACTGCGGGCAGTTCTCAGAGGATTCCAAAACGCTCGTGTGCGGATTGCCCTATGACTCCAGCACGGTTCGTATCTCGGCGAGATCGTCAGCGCTCGGTTCATTCGTGAAGTGCGCCAGGCGATCCATGATGTCCTTCGTACCGAGATACTCCTCCGCGCACGTCAGGTGAGTGAAGCCGCCGGGGTCGAAGCGTCCTTCCTCGTAATAGACGAGGGCGATGCGCCAGGTTCCCTTGCCGATGGATTCGCGACAGCTACGGCAGCGGGCACGCCCCGTCGGCGAACGTTGGGCTCCGTCCACTCGCGTCAGACGGCGATGGGCGATCCCAAGGTGGGCCGTTCCCGACAGCCGCTGTTGATCTTCGACCTCCGTCGCAGTCGCCTGGAGAGCCTCCAGCAGTACTTCGGGCCGCTTGAAGGCGCCGCAGTTCAGATGGAACCAGAGCACCATGTCTCCTTCCTCCGCGTAGGGATTGGGAAGGCGCTCTCCAAGACGCAGCTCATCCTTGGCGATGTTCCTGCCGCATCCCCGACACTTCGCTCGACCGCTGGTAGCGGCTTCGATTGCGCGGTTCATTAGGTTAGTGTACTAAGGCAAGGTGGCCTCGTTCAGCAAGAAACCTCTTTCGGAGCGGTGCCTGGAGGCGGCTTCTCATTCCTCTATATTTTCGTCGTCTTTTGAACAGGGTCGAAGGAGGGTGGATCATTTCTCGACGACGTCCCATCCTCCCATGGCATGGGGTATTCAGCAGCTTCGAGAAGCCACGCCCTTCGGTCGCCAGACTGCCGTTGCTAGCGGGCCCTCTTCTCGGAAAGAGCCTGTAGTTCCACTGCGATACGCTCAGCAAGGAACATCTTCAGGAGCGACTGGTAAGGAACGTCGCGCTTGTTGGCAAGTGCTTTGAGCTCAGCAATCATCATTTCCGGAAGCCGCAGAGAGATCGTCTTCAACGATGGCTTCAGATCCGGAAACGTCACACGACGAGCCTTGCTCCAGTCCACATAGTCGGTTGAATCCGCGGACGCCCAAAATGCCCGCTCTTGATCCTCGCCGCTGTGCTTCGGAACCTTCTTTTTCTTTTTGGCGCTCATACTGATTCGTAAACCTCTCGTTCCTTGCGTTCATGTCCCGCGCTGAGATGACACGCAGCAACCCTTCGCGGATCGTGACCACGACGAAGAGCCGACGCCCCCCGTCCGACTGACCAAGGACGTAGTATCGCCTCTCGTCGTGCGAGTGCTTCTCGTCGTGGCCCGCAACCAGAGGCAGGTTGAAGAAGACCTCTTCGCACTCCATGGCTGACACCTGGTGTTTCTGCCAGATCTTGAGGACATTGGCGTCATCCCAGTCGAAACCGGTGCATCGGAGTAGTTCGTCTTCCGCTATCATATTCCTCGTATATTCCACAAGTATACAGCGGAAGGCCATGGCCCGGCTAACAGCGCGTCGAGCTGCGTCTGAATCAAGGAGGTCGTGCGGCCCGATTGAGTCCGAACATAGCCTAAGAAACCTGTAGTTTGGTGACTACCAGCGTGGCCTGTGTACGCTGGCTAGACTGAGCTCTCACTGCAATGGAGTCACGGGCAGTGTGGTGAACTCGCCCGGTCGTGTCCCCAGTTCAAGTGACGTAGCTGTCACTTTGCCACCCCTGACCTTGACTGCTATTGTTCCTTCAAAGTCATCGGTGTCTACTTGAGCGAAGAACGCGTCGCCAGTTCCCCCTATGAATCGGGCCAGATGCCCGCGGCCTGTGAGATTAACCGTGTTGGTCTCAGCCACCACTTGGCCTTGTGAGTCCCGAAGCGTGAGCTCGAGTCCGACAGCCTGCGAGCCGACGTTATGGATGGCGATCCCAGTGTTGATGAGCCCGGACTTTCGACGCACCGGCACGACAAAACCGGTCAAGGCTTGACTGGGGCCCACTCCCGCGATCCCGACGCCGGGAATCGAGAATCGGATCACACCCGAGACTGGGGTCTCAGAGGTGACAGAAGCCGAACCAGCTGCCAGATCGCCCCTTCCATCTGTCGCGATCGAAACCGTGCCCAGTGGTGCAATCGAGAACTCGAACGTGCTTGCTGTTACCGCGGTGAGGATCTGGGAAGACGGGCCGTCTGTATTGCTAACCGCCTGGACTATCGAAAATGGGGCACCCTCGTCGTCGAAGAACTCAATGTTGCCGTTTGCGGTCGTGGAACGCGACGGATTGATCAGCACTACCTCCGAGGTCAAGCCTTCTCCGTTGCCGAACTGTGCGAAATAGATCGCGAAGTCTTCCTGCAGCCTGTAGATGCCGCCCGCTTCGGTGCCCACATAAAGATGGGTGGAATCAGCGTCCAAAGCGAACGTCAGAGCTGGCAGGCCGGACAATCCGTCGTTCAAAGGGGTCCAATTGTTGCCGCCATCCAGACCCTCAAAGATTCCGTCATCAAGCGAGGAGACGTAGAGGGTGGACGGGGTAATCGGATCGATGAGCATATCGAGGACCCGCTCAGTCGGCAGGACACTTCCGATCTCCCCCCAGTGCTCCCCGCCGTCTCCGCTGCTGAACAGTCCGGCGTCGGCGATCGCGGCATAGAGTGTTGAAGGCACAAGGGGATCAACAGCCAGGGCACTCACCCAGCCAACCGGAAGGCCGTTGCTGATCCGCCGCCAGGTCTCCCCTCTGTCCGTGCTCTTGAAGATGCCTAGCCGCTCCCCTCCGAAATCCCCAACGTATAGGGTCGAAGGAGTGACCGGGTCAATAGCAAGGACTGTCGGTTCGAGGTCGCTGCCCACCGAGAAGTGATCCCAGTTGAGTCCCCCGTCGTCGGTGCGGTAGATACCCATACCTCCCAGGAAGTAGATTGTCCGAGGCCGGAGCGGATCGAGGACGAAGTCGAAAACTGCCGGACAACGTCGGAGAGTACCGCTCGGCGGGAGGTGTATTTCAGGGCCCGAACAGAGGTCGTCGGTGATCGATCGCCAAGTGTCTCCCTCATCGATGCTCGTGTAGAGACCTTTACTAGTCCCCAGGTACAGGGTCGCGGACGATGTGGGGTCGATCCTCAGCGGGCCATATGGAATGCCTGGCGGCTGTTCATGGCTCCAACTGATGCCGGCATCTCGACTGCGGAATACGCCCGCTGCCCGTTCGACGGCATAGAGGGTTGTCGGATCCTGCGGGTCGACCTGAACAGATGAGATGCTACGGGTGCTCAATCCAGTGTTGGACTCTGTCCAGCTTTCGCCCCTGTCCTCGCTTCGAAAGATCCCATCCTGGCGAAGGCCGACATAGACCTGGCCGGGCGAGTCGGAGCCGACACCCAGCCCTGTGATGTCGCAAAACCGGGGGAGAGTCAGCGGGATCCAACTATCGCCCCCATTTTCACTTCGCACGAAGCGGTTCGACCAGCCCGCGTAGAGCACCTTCGGCCAGGAAGGGTCAGTAGCCAGGACTTCGACACGGGAGGAAAGCACTTCGTCCTGCAGTGCGGTCCACGTATCCCCGTCGTCGAGGCTCCGGTGAAGGGCGTCTCCGGTAGCGGAGTAGACGGCCGATCCGTCTGGAGCTACGGCCAACGCGTGGGATCCACTGACGTCACTGACGTTTTCCCAGCCTGACCCGTCCTTGTAACGGCGCGCGAGCAGCCCAGACGAGCCTGCATAGATGGTAGAGGTGGCCGGATTGACTGCCAACACCTTGAGATACTGCACAGAAAGCAACGAGCTGAACGCTTCCCAAGCCTCACCGCCATTATTGCTCCTGAAGATGCCGTCGCCCACCGTGGAGAGGTAGACGGTCGAGGTATTCGGGTCGACGGCCAGCGCAGCTACGGACTGGTTGGTGAGGCCGACGTTTACGGGATTCCAGTCGGTACCGCTGCGGCTGCGAAAAACGCCCTCCGATTCCGTTCCCAGGTAGGCTGTATCGGCTGCAGCCGGGTCGATCGCGATGGCGGTCAGGCTAAGGTCGGGTGGCAATCCGCGATTGTGAGTGCTCCAGGAGAGCCCCTCATCGAAGCTGCGGTAGACCCTGTGGGTGGGGGAGTCATCGGTCCTGACCAGCGTATACAAGATCTCCGGATTCTCCGGGTGGATAACGATCGCGGTGACGCTGCCTCCGCCCGGGCCGATCGGCTCCCAACGCCTCCCGGCAAAGATATCGCCCATGCCCACTGTGAGAGCCAGGGCCAGCAGAATCGCGGTGGCAGGAGGCGGGAACATGGGAAAGGAGCGGTTGCACATAAACAAGTTCACCGCAGTTGCAGTTGAGAGAGTTGGACAATATTGGCATCAGTTTTCGTCGCTCGTCTCGCGTGCGACAAAGCTCTTCTCAAAGGGCAGTCACCATCCTCTTAGTTACTATCATACTATTGGCCCCGTTCCTGTGTGCCGGGGGATTTGAACAGGCACCTCTGGCTCGTCCCTGCCGCTACCTCCATGGGCTGCACCCAATACCTCCTCTGCTGGTGGAGGATGCAGCGGGAGAATCGGCACAACCAGGCAGAGACCGCGGGGGGCGAATCAGGCAGCGAGGATCACAGAGGGCACATCAAGGTAGCCTCGGCGTGTCGGGGGCGCAAGTGACATCGCTGTAACTGCCGCCATCCCCCTTTGGCCCAAGGACTTGCCATATACTTGGAAGAACCCGTTGTCTCAAGTCCAAGGCTCGCGAAGGCCAGGGCGGAGAATCAGAATCGAAGGTTTTTTTGGACCGGTTCCTCCCCAGGAGTCCATTTAGAAGGACGTCGACTATGAGAACGATCGCGAGCTTCCTTGTAGTCTCTCTCCTCCCGTCACTCCTCTTGCCCGGCGAAGCCATTGCCAAGAAACTCCAAAAGGAGGAGCTGACTAAATTCCACTTGAAAGCCATCGGAGAAAACCCGGCCCGCAAGAGCCGAGTTGCTCAAGGTCGTGGAAACGTGGACATTCGGGTTGGCGGCTGGGCACTTGCGGCCGGGCCGGCCAGGTTGACTTCGGAGGGACGGAAGCTTCGCTCGAGTATTCGCTTCGGGTACCCACAGTATTCGGAGGAACTGGCCATCTTCGACGGCAAGAAAGTGGATGTTCCTTATATTTCGCCGGGAATCCGCTCCCAGCTGGGAGAATCCCTCTGGGCTGATTTCCACCACATCATCCGGGAAGGTTTGTACGGAGGTGTTTTGAACACCGGCTGGCCTCTTCTCGATCTCAAGGGAAGACGACCCAAGCTCAGGTATAAGGGGCTCAAGAAGTTCCATGAGAAGAAGCTGCATCGGCTCGAGTACAAACCAAAGGGGGGTGTGGACTATCGAATCGCTCTTTTTTTCGAGCCCGAGACCTACCGCCATGTTGCCAGCTCTTACCAACTCACCACTGTTTCCGGAACGATGAGGACTCGCACTGTAGACTTAGGCGAGGGCGCCCAAGGAGCAGCCGGTCCGACCGCGAGGGGCACTCGACACCTTGAGGTCGACGGCGACACGTCTCGATACCAGATCACTGTGGAGGAGAGATTTGATGACTTCAAAGCAGTGGACAAGCTGATCCTGCCGCACAACTATCGGGTCACCGTCAAACTCGATCGGAACGAGGGGGATTTCGTGGGTCATTGGGAGATGCAGTTCGATCACATCGCCCATGACTCCTCCATTGATCCCGAGACCTTTGCTGTCGAGTGAGAGGTTGTTGATCGGCTTGCATCGAGGGTATAACGACAAGGCTGTAGTGCAGGGTTAGGTATCACAGGATACATAGTACGGATTCATGTTCCATGTGGGTCTGGTAGTCTGCAGCAGGGACTTTCAGCCAGGGATTGTCCACATCAAGGCCCAACACCAAATCTCACTGGACTCTGCGGAGCTTAGGGGAGTCTGATTTCCGGGGCAGTGCCTGTTGGTCAATCATCAGTCTCTCTCAATAGGTGTTTCCCCTTGTCCGTCGCTATGGTGTCCAGCCCCTTTAGACGGAAACTACGAGGTTCATCCGGTAAATGGGGAGGTGCCGCCAGTCAAAGGCAGGCCGCGGAAACTGCCGCACTATGCAAACCGTGGAAAAACAAGTAGTTCTGGAGGAGAACTGGCAAGTGCTCGCAGTTGTTTTTCCACCGTTCGCACAGCGCTTGGAAAACTCCGTATCACGGGCTTGCTGGCCCAGTTCGATATCGCTCGGAGTTTTCCACAGTTCCCACGGCCCCTGCTACTGCAGCCGACTATATTGACAAGCGAACGGGGAACCAGATTTGGGATCCGGAAAGCGCCGAACCACGTTCCACCTCCCCATTTACCGGATGACCCAACTACGATCCCAGGCAAACATGCCACCTCGTCGCACAACCCTGAGCACATCGGGATTCCTCAACTGCTCGGATTCCTTTAGTCCTGCACTATTGTCCACCCAGTTCAGGAATAGTCCAATCACGTTCCCATGAGTGCACATGGCTAGCGGTTTTTGGTCGTGTCCATCCGTTATAGCCGTGACGACCTTCACAAACCTGTTCTGGGCCTCAGCGGATGTCTCGCATCCCGGCAAGGCAAAATCGAAATTCTCCCATGATCTGCAACAGAGCTCGTAAAAATCATCTATGAATTCTTTCGAAATGAGCCGTTCGCGCAGATCGTCAGCCACAGCAACCTGAATCCTACACTTTCTTGCGAATGGTCCGATCGTCTCCAGGCAGCGCACGAACGGGCTTGAGAAGATCTGCCCAATTCCAAGTGGTTCAAGCAATTCCGTCAGCTGTTCCGATTGTCTTTGCCCCCTCGAACTCAGCCTCCACTCTGAGTGGTGTTGTGATGACCTGGGGTGGCTCTGAGCGTGACGAACTAGGTAAATCGTTTCCATGATGTTCCGGCCAACGTCAAGGCTCAGCGGTGCTGCTTGTCGGCGTCCGCCCCGGCACCTTGCTAGTAGTCTCAACTCGATAGACTTTCATGCCTCGTGCTTTGTAGTTCTGTAGGGCACTTGGATGATCAAGGCTGCAGGTGTGGACCCATACCCTCTTTGTTCCCTTCCACTCCCAGGCCGAGTCGATTGCTCGAGACAGCAGGTGCCCTCCAAAGCCTTGGCCGATGAACCTGGGAGCCAAGCCGAAATAGGCGATCTCTACATCGCCACGGTCTTGTCGCTGTAGCTCATAGTATCCAGCAGGAGAGCCTTTGTAGTAAGCAATCCACGTTCTAAGGTTGTCGCTTTCCGCGTAGGATTTCCATATTTGATCTGACCAGGAGAGCCTATCCGTCCACTCCCAGGCTTCGCCTACGAACTGATAGAAGAATCTATTGGGCTGAAACTGTTTGATTTCACATTCTTGTATTCGCATCCCTTTGGACGCCTTCTTGCCTTTCAGCGAAGAGGGGGACTTCATTTCTAGGTAGTATGTAGTGACTTCATTCATAATCTTCAAATTGACTGCGGGTCTTCCCAATAGGAATGACTTCGCGGCTCTTCCTGGTGTGCTAAGGGACAAAGTCCGCCTAAACTAGACAAGCCTCTGGATTGTGAGGTCCTGTGCCAGGGCTCCTGAGTTGACCCCGAGAATAATTAACCCGCATTTCTCATCGCTGGTCTACTGCGTCGCCGCAAACATCCGTCCTGGCTGCGTTACGCTCTCTCGGCCTCGTCGACGTACTGCACGAGTACGACTGCGGGGGCTCGCCACGAGTGGTCTCGGTCGCAAGCCTTGCCAGGACGGCCCTTGCGGCGCCTCGCTACGACAAGCGATGAGAAATCCGGGTTAAGCACACCAAGAATTTCGATTGTTTCATCATTGAGTCCTTCCCGGTGCAGGAGAAATCGGGCAGCGTTGAAGGCCATTCCGCGACGGCTTCGCCTCTCAAACTAGCGAAGCGGCGCGACGACTGGTGAAAACCCCTCCAGCTGGAGCGGCAGTATCGGAAAGGGTAGTCCGCTGCGAAGTCGGATGGTTCGGAGGGGAGGTGATCCCTGCAGGAATTCCTGCGAAGAGAGCCAGGTTGACTGCCCGCCGGCAGAGATCACCAGTTCGCGCGTTACCGATCCTCTTCTTCCAGTGAGTTCTAGCTCCACGGTCATTGTTCTCGGATAGGGATTGACAAGTGAGAGGGCGGTATCTTCTTTGCGAGAAAGGTGGCCCCGAAGGGTTGCTCGGTGCCGTAGGATAGAGGCTTTGGTGAAAATCTCAGAGCCGATCGATCCGTCTTGAGCCTGGGTGATCCGAAGTAAGGCCTGAATCGCTCCTTCGCTCTCCAACTGTGCCCAACCCAGCAACCCTGGCGTTTGGTCGAACTCGACGGCTCTCGTTGCTCCGGCGGCCAATGTGACCACCTCCGTCGGAGTGGTTTGGGCTCCGTCGGGTGCCATGGGTTGGATCCGGACCGTAGACTCCTGCGGACTCGGATTGGACAGGAGCAGCCGGGATCCGTAAGAGCTGGGGCCGAAGGTACCTTGAACGATCAGGGGCAGGTACTTACGGGTGTAGCGAAGCTGTCCTAGATAGATGCCATCGCCTCGGCCCCCCTCGGCCTCCAGATCCAGCACCATCTGTCCCGACTCGAGCATCTTGACGGGGTTGACCCGTCGGACGAATGCTGGCGTGATCGAGGACTCGCCCGGGAGGTCCCCCCCGAGTACCTTCCGCAGAACCCCGGAGCTCCACAACCAAACCGACTGGGGCTCCCCCTCGCTAGCATGAATGAGGAGACTCCCGTCGGGTGCGACGTCGAAGCCGTAGATCTCACTAATCCCGGGTTGAGAATCGAGTCTCAGCAATGTCTCCGCTGCTCCCGTGTCCGCCGGCACTCTCAGGAAGACGATGTATTCCCTGGACTCTTCCTCTTGAACCCAGACAGCCGCCACCGCCCGGCCCTCTGAGTCCAGCTGGAAACTCCCCACCTGCACGACGCTGATGTCGGCTGAATCCGGTAGAACGTCTCCCGGCAGGACCGCGGATCGGGTTTGTCCCTCGTGATGAACGAACAGGCCGATCTTGGTGGTTAGAACGTCTTCCTTCCAGGCTGCCCGGAAGAAAGTCTGACCCGAGTCATTGAGGCGGGCATCCAGAATATCGACGGGATTGTCGGGTACTCCAGGAAACTGATCTGTTCGAGTCAGGAGTCGCACCTTGCCGTCGGCAAATAAGCCGGCTCCCCGAGGAGTGGCGAATACGAGGTCGCTGTTCCGGTTGAAACTCGTGACTTCGATGCGTCCCCAGACATCGCCGGAGCCGTCCGGGAGAAGGTCGGTCGAGCGTACTAGGACCTGGGCGCCGGCGTCGATCAGCACGAGCTGCTCACCTCTCAGCGCCACCAGCCCGCTGGGACTGAGCGCGGCCCCGATTGGTGTGGTGAAACCGCCCTCCCACTCGTAGATCTTTCGCTGTTCCCCATCTCGAAAAAGGAAGAGTTCCGAGATCTGATCCTCCGCTCTCTGAAGAGCAAAGAGTACCTGTCCAGCCTCATTGACTGCAGCAACCTGAGCATCCTGGTACGGGAATCCAGGTGTGGATGGCGGAAACGATGAAACAGGCAGTAGCTGCTGACTGTCTTGGGGCGTGAGCACCCAAAGCTGGGTGGGGATATCCTCGGCCTCGACGGTGAAGGCTATAGTTCCTTGACGGTTGGCGCGCACGAGACCAAAACGCTCGCCGCTCCGTTCCAGTGGGAAACGGGTTTTAAAGCCCCACTGCGGCGACGGCTCGGCTTCGCTGAACAGGGGAACGGGGAAGAGCTTCAATCCCAATTGGCTGAAGGCCGCTATCAGAAACGGCCGGCCGCTTCGGAGCGAGAGGCGCCCGGAGAAGTCCCCAGAAGCCAGCAGGGGGAAAATAGTACTGACGTAGAAGCTGGCCTGCCGTCCCTCGTCCACGCGCATCTCGGCCTGATCGACTACGACACCTTCGCGGTCTCGGAGTTCCAGTTCGAATGTCAGCGGGCCCCGGTTGGGGTTGGTGAGTGAAAGCGGCAGCGGGGAGCCGGAAGAGACATCCACGATCAGGTCCCACTGGGTTGCAGGCACCTCGGCGGAAATCACGCTTCGGCCGAGTAGGGAGTCGCCCTCGAAAATTCTCAATTTGAGGGAAGGTAGCAGCGTGGCACCATTCTCCACGGTCAACTTGGCGTACCCGGTGGAGAGTTCCGGCTCCTGGACCGAAACGGTCGACGTTCCTTCTACAGGTATCAGGAACTCATCGGTACTGGCCTGTAGCTGGGTACCCGCGGCACTGAAGAACTCGACACGGACGAGGGCCGGGAAATGGGAGGTATTGAGCATTTCCAGGGTCGATTGGTACCGTAGAGTCCCCGCGGTTCCATGGGCCAGGAAGGGAATGTAGGAGGTGCGCGGCGAGGCGGGTCGGGCCCAGAAGAGACTCTCGTGCTGGCAACATAGATTACCCCGCAACAGAATGGATCCGGTCGCATCGGTTCCCAGGGGAGTCAGACCTTGCAGCAACCCTGCCGGATCTTTGGACACTGGTTCAAGGCTTAGGTCAATGGGCAAGAGTGTCCCCCTCTGCCATACCATCGGAACCCGAAAAGGCCTCTCCGGAATCCTGGCTTCAAAGACTGCCTCTGCGGTCGAGGCCGGACGAGGGAAGGGATACAACAGGCGCCCGCCGTGGCCCGGAAAGGGGCTGTTCGAAAAGGTAAGTTGCAGGCGATCTCCCATAGGTGACGGGTCACCGTCCACGGCGATTTTGTGTATCTGTGAGCACTTCCAGAGAAAGATCCCTCCCAACGGCTCCCGCAAGAGTGTGAAGAATACGGCGTCCTCGGACATGATGTACCCTGAGCTGATTTTGTGGGACGGTCCAGGCAGGCCTGGGAGCACGGTTCCGGGCCCCAGAAGCCGCTCGAATGTTGTACCGGTCCAGAGTAACAGGTGCTCGCTATTGACGACCAAGAGGATCCGACCTGCGTCGTCAGCGTCCAGCAGTTTCAGCGTCCTGACGGTGAGGCCGGGGAGGATTCGGTCCCCCTCAAAGGCAAGCGGAACGACTCCGGACTCGGTGAAAAGTAGGATTCCATCGATGCCGTGGTTCAAGAGGACCACCAGCAGACCATCGACTAGAACACCCTCGGCCCTCTCCAACGAGCCCATTGGGTAGAGTTGTCCAGCCAATCCGGGGATCCGTTCCAGCTCGATTGCCATTGCTTCGATGCTGTCAAGGTCCGCCTGGAAGAGTCCAGACCGACCGTCGGACAGCTCGGAGACGAAGACGGTCTCATCCCGGTCGTTGAAGAAACGCTCCCGGGTATGCAGCCTTCCCAGTGTCACCCCCCCTTCCGAGGCTGAGGGTACCGGGGTAGGATCTCCCGGTTGGATTCTGTAGAGGACGCGTTCAGAATCGGCCACGATCAGGGAATCCTCTACGCGAAAGGCCATCGTCCCGTTCTGATTGAGGGCGAAATCTCCGTCGCCCTTGACCCCTGCCGTGCCCGCAATCCGGTTCAATCCATTGCTGTCGTGGACAAACAGGTCGAAGATGAAGTCGCGCTCCGATGTGGTGCGATCATTCAATTCCAGCGCCAGGCCTACCTGTCCAGCGTCATTGACGGCCGGAGAAATGATCCGTTCAATGACCAGGTTAGGTGTTCCAGGGAGCGAGTCTCCTGTCGACAGTAGAGGGAAGAGATCGTAGGGCCCGGCAGGCAACTTACCGTCGCTGGGATCGGCGCCGAAACCAAGAATGCCGTGGGACGGCTTCACCGGAACGTCGCTCGGAGCAGAAGCGTGCAGCTGCAGGATCATCAGGGAAAGGCCCCCTACGGCGATCACCTTCGGGATACGACTCACACAGGATGCAAATATTCGACGGCTCAACGAATGTTTCCTTTCAACGCTGTGTGCTGCCTGAGGAAAGACTTGAAATCGCGACTCCACCCGAAGTTCGGAGAGCAGCAACGGCCACAGGCTGGCTGTTCAGGATTCTCAATATCCCCTTGAAACGCTTCGTCTCGAGCTTACCGCTAGGATTTCGAGAACTCAGTTGTTCTCCCTTCGGATTGTGGGTGGACCGCCGACAGGAAGCTCTGATCGAAGTCGCCGAAAAGCTGCTGGGCAACCAGGGGCTCGGTGAATCGAAGAACGATGTAGCCTCTCTCCTGCCCCGCCGTCGAGGGGACAAGGTCTGAGACTATTCTTGCGGCGCTCATGTCAGGCTCAAGAAGGACATGTCCCCTGTTCCTCGGTGGTCAGGCGACTTCTTTCTCAGAGAGATGCTGGTGGGGAGAGAAAGTTGATACAACGCAAGTGTTCTTTCAGCAACTCTGAGCGGCATTGAAGTGTGAATCTGCTGCCGGAAAAGGGACTGATACCTCCGGATCAAAGGCGAAGAGGATTCAACGAGCGATCGGTTGTGAGGTAATCGCTATTCGAGAGCGAAGTGAGATGATACGTTTGCGTCGCCAACATGAAGAGCCGTTCCTGTTTCTGTTGGTCCCGCTTCTGACAAGGGCGTCGGGCGTCGCCGGTCCGAACACGTCACAACAACAGGTCCACGTCAATCCGGAGAGCCTCGGCCAACTTTTTCAGCACTCGCGTGGACATCGAGCGTTTCCCACTCTCAATCTGGGAAATATGTGAATTGCTCACTCCGCAGGCATCCCCGAGTTGCTGCAGCGTCAGCGTACGGTACTCGCGCAAGACCCGCAGCGCGTTTTCACCGGACCAGATTCGGTCTAGAACGGAAATCGGCAGGGTCTCTTCTTCGCCTGAGATGAGCCGACGGTGGAACGCTTCGATCGCGGTCACATCATGGGCATCTTCGAGGGCTTCCAGTAGACGCTGGTACTCCTCGATCGGCATGACGACAAAGGCGGGGCGCCCGTCACGTTCCAGTATCTGCACGCTCATCGATAGATCTCCCTGCGGTGGCCAATCTCAATAACCTGAATGACCAGGATTCGTCTCTCCACCAGGTAGAGTACCCTCCAGTCCCCAACCCTAAGCCTGTAACCGGGATGTCCCGTCAACTTCTTCACCTTGGGCATGTGAAACGGATCCACCGCAAGTTCATCCAGCCTTCGACGGATCCGCTGCGCGACCTTCCGAGGCGCCTTCCTCAACGACCGGAAAGCCGTCTGTGAGAGCCGCAACTCGAACACGTTTCGATTCTAACTCAGAGTTAGAGCGGCTTCAACTTGATGTTGCAAACTTCCTCGGATGTTCCGCTCCAAAGACGTCAACTGCGGGCTAGGAGTCTGCGTGGCAGAAACTGATCTACTGCGAAAACGGTAGAATAGGCCGATGTCCATCTTGGCACAGTATCTGGGGCGCACAGCGAGACTCTTCAGCTCGATGCTGAAGCGAGCGAACTTGCAGAGGCCTATATTGCTAGAGGGGTGCTCACTGGCAAGATGCGGGCCGACGCCCAACATATCGCCATCGCGACCGTCGCCCGAGTTGATGTGCTGGTGAGCTGGAATTTCAAGCATATCGTCAACTTGCGGCGGATCCACGGCTACAACTCCGTGAACCTGCGCTGGGGCTATCCGATGCTCGAAATTCGCACGCCACGGGAGGTGTTGTCTGATGAGTAGAATCCAGAAGCGATTCGATGCAGTCGCCATGATGCGATCGATTCGAGATAGAATTTCTGCAGAAATCGAAGGTATGACGCTAGCCCGCATTTCTCATCGCTTGTCGTAGCGAGGCGCCGCAAGGGCCGTCCTGGCAAGGCTTGCGACCGAGACCACTCGTGGCGAGCCCCCGCAGTCGTACTCGTGCAGTACGTCGAGGAGGCCGACGGAGCGAAACACAGCCAGGGCGGATGATTGCGGCGACGTAGTAGACCAGCGATGAGAAATGCGGGCTAGAGGAAGAGTTGAATTGGCTGGCCTCGCAGGAGCTCAATGATCCTTTTCTAGAGCGCCTTCGGGAACGAGCTACCCAACAATCCAATGCAGCGGACCAGCCTTCGGCCGCCAGCTGATTGCCAAGCCGTTGGGCGACAGACAGGAAGGCATCGACTCTGCTCTCAGTCCTCGGTTCTCTTTCGGACCATGGGTGGAACTGCTGACAGGAAGCTCTGATCGAAGGCTCCGAAAAGCTGTTGGGTTACCAGCGGCTGGGTCGATTGCACCACGATGTAACCTCCCTCCTGCCCCGCCGCCGCCGGGACCAGCTCCGAGACCATTTCTGCCGTCCTGGTGCCGGGTCCAAGCTCGATGTTCCCCGTGCCGGTCAGGATACCCAAGGCTGAATACACCTCAATGGTGACTTTCGCCGTCCCTGATCCCGGGTTGTAGAGACCCAGACCCGTAAACAAGCTCGCGGTGTCGGCCATTTGGCTGAAAACTGCTTCGGTAAACGGTCTCGTTTGCAGGGGGAGGGCGGTGGCGTAGCTGAGGGAAGTCGAGTCTCCAAAAAGAACATCTCCCAGAAGTCCCGAACCATCCGCCTCGATGCGGAGCGATCCTACCACGAGACCGTCAGGAAAATCGTAGATCTCGGAAAGATCGCGCTCGATGAAGTGCGCGCGCCCTGCCAGCAGAACGAAAGTTGTAGGCTCGGCAAGATCCTTACCATCATCGGCTACGGCTCGCATCGTGATCCTGCGGTTTTCGTTGCTGGTACTGATGAGCTTGAGACTAGTAAAGACCCCCGGTCCGCTAGCGAGTTGAGCAGAAAATAGCTTGCCCTTTGTGGTCGGGGTCAGCGCGTTGAGACCCACCAGGGTCTCGGCCTCCTCGAATTGAACCAGCTGGAATCCCACGGCCCCTTCTCCTTCTGAGACGTCCACCCGCAAGTAGGCATTGGAGAAACCGTGGACTCCGAACAGCTGGGTGATCGTCTCCAGGATCATTCCCTTCGGCGGGATCCTTCGGACCGCAGTCCGCGTTTCCGTTCCGACGAGAAACTTCAGTTGGTCACTGACGAGGGTCAGCTGCAGCTCGATCGAATGATCATTGGGATTGACCAGAGCAACGCGAATCGTGGCTTTCTGCCCCCGGAAGGTCTGTCGGAGGGACGGTTTGAGTTGACCCGAAGGCTCCTCCAACCTGCGCCTCGTCCAGAAAGCGCTGCAGCTCCGAATCCTCCGGATAGAGGGCGTTCCAGCGCAGATCCAGACTGCCCGGGAGCGAATGTCGGTTAGAGAGGGGCACGTGTCGGATGAGTCCCCTGGAGACCTTTCCCTTCAATCGATTTCCGGCGAACCAAAACGCCCCCAGGGGGAGAGGGTCGAGCTCGATGGGAATTCTCCCTTCGAGCCGGTTGTGACGCAGGTCGAGAGAAACCAGGTTGATGCGAGAAAGCTCAGGTGGAATAACGCCCGTCAGGCGATTGTATGACAGGTTGATGTAGTGGAGCTCTCGGATATTTCCTAACTCTGGGGGAATGCTTCCGCTCAGTTGGTTGTGGGATAGCTCCAGTCCCCCGAGAGTTGAGACACTGCCAAGTGACTTCGGGATAGGACCGGTGAGATTGTTGTTGCTAAGTCCCAGTCCTGTTAGGTTGGCGAGCGCCAGCTCCGGAGGAATTTCTCCACTGAGCCGATTGTGGCTTAGGAGCAAACCCCCCAGGTTCGCGATATTGCCCAACTCGGGAGGAATCGATCCAGGAAGCCGATTCTGATGTAGCTCCAGTGTTTCGAGACTTTCAATATTGCCCAGCTCTTTGGGAAGCGAACCCTCGAGCCTATTCTGTCGTACACTGAGAATCCGCAGGCTCCTTGCGTTCCCTAACTCCGGAGGCAATGCCTTGAGGCGGTGCGGTAGAGCAAGCCCAGTCGGCTCCTTCGAAAGGGCCTATTCGGGTGGGATCTCAGGTGATGAAGTCGAAACTCATTCACCATGTTGAGCCAGCATTTCCAGAGGGGGTCAGGGAGGGGTTGCTGTTTCTACAGGTCCCTATCGGCACAGAAGGACATGTCCAGAATGTCAAGGTGTTGCGCAGTCCCCCCCAGCTGGAGGAGGCTGCGGTGGACGCTGCGGTGGACGCAGTAAAGCAGTGGCGCTATGAGCCGACGACCCTAAAAGGGCAAGCGGTCCCAGTCATTACGACGGTCAAGTTCGTGTTCGCTGTCGGACTTAACCTTCGGATGGATGAGTCAGGCACCCTCTGGGAAGGAAACACTCAGCTGTCCCGAAGCCAGCTCGTCGAAAGGGCAAAAAGCTTTGGAAAAGACATCGTGATCCAGTTTGATGGGAGAGCCCGTTCGAAATACGGATTAGAGATAGTACAGTTCCTGAAGAGGGAAGGGATCGAGAACGTCTTCTTTCTCCCCTAGCATTCCAAGAAGTAACCCTATCAGTTGACGTCTGAGCCTGACGGCTCAAATCCTGACGGGACGAATCATCGGCGTTACGTTTGGAACCCAAGAAAGGGAGCTTCGTATTAGAGGGCAAGGAGGACGGATGATCAACGCATGGAAGTACGATGACCGATTGGGTTCTGAGTTCGGGTCGAGTAGACCCTAAAACGCGATGTTTTATCTTGTCGCAATGCTCGCTCTGGGGACCTCCCTATTTGCGGGAGTTCGAATAGAGCCGGAAGACCCTCGATGGGGCCAGGAGCTGGTTATTCGCGTCACCCCAGAACCTTCGCTGGACACCCTCTATCCCGGTGATCAGGTCTCGGTTGGATTGACAACCTACCATCAAGGACTCTACAGGAGAGCTACCGCAAGAGCCGCCTTCGGGGTGAAGGGATATCTGAGGCATTACATCATAGACCGCGAGTTTGTCGACCTGAAGGTCGCACAACTCCCCGCGGAGATTCGCTACAGGAGAGGATTGATTTTGTGACTACTTGTAGTTACACTAGCTATCATGTTGGCCGTAGGCATCAAGGAGTTGAAGGCGAAACTCTCCCAGTTTGTTCGACTAGCACAGGCAGGCGAAGTGGTGTTGGTCACCGATCACAATCAGATTGTCGCAGAACTGAGGCCGGCTCGGAAGCTGTCGCAGCCCGTCGATTCTCTGGAGGAGATACTGGAGGAACTCGCTTCGCAGGGCGAATTGGTGAGATCTTCGCGAGCCAAGAAAGATCGATTCGGCAAGCTGAATGGACTGGGCTTGCCCGAAGGAACGGCTACCCAGATTCTGGATGAGCTCCGCGCTGAGCACTAGCCTGGTTTTCTATCGTCGGTCTTGGCTAAAAGCCTGTACTGGCACGGCTTGCGACCGAGGCGTCCAGGGGCGATCGGAGAATTCGGCCTCCAAAGTGAATCATGCCCCGAGCAATCTACATTGAGACCTCGGCGCTTCTGAGGGCAATCCTGGAGAAGGGAACGAGCGCCGAAGTCGAGAAGCAGATCCTGGAGGCTCAGATCCTGGTGACGTCGCGTCTTAGCATAGTCGAATGCGCTCGAGCCCTGCTTCGTGCCAGAAAAACCGATCGGTTCTCAGAGGGTGCCTTGGCGGACCAGGAAAGACAGCTCTCTGCCTTCTGGCAACAGTGTGAGGTCTGGGAAGTCTCGGCCCGGGTCTGTGACCTGGCTCAAGCGGTAGCACCGACTCAGAACCTCCGAGCCCTCGACGCTCTCCACTTGGCCACGTTCGTCCTGGCCCGGCGCCGGATCAATGGACTCGAGCTCTTGACCGCCAATGAAAGACTGAGAACCGCGGCTGGAACTTCGTTGGACCGGTAGCCCCGCTTCCGCTCTCCCGGGAGAGCGCAGGTCGGGGTTGCCCTGGTCGCGGATGCCATGGACAATGCCACCAGTGCTCCCTGCCACAGAGAGTGGATCATTGTCCAGCCGAGAGTCTGAAAGAGGGGAAGGGCAACCAGGGTATCAATTGTTTTCGTGGGAATCTCCTTCCAGGTCTTCCAGAAGATGCCGAATGTCCGATAGCTCCTCGCTCGACAGTTGGCATGATCGGTGTCGCTCGGTCAAATGCGCACAAGAATTTGTCCTTCCTGTTGCTGGATGTCACCCTCTTTGTGGTGATTGCGCTTCGCGTTGACAATACGCTGTCGATCAGACTGAACTTCCGAAACGAACTAGAGCCAACGAACCAACCACTGCCGATTTCTATCGTATTCTTGTGCGGTACCTCCCGAATCGGTCTGAAGTTACAGCCGCGAAGCACTTCCCGGATAATCTTCCCCGAGTCACCGAATAAGATGGCTTTTTCTCTGTTGCCGCCTACTAGACCCAAAATAAGCGCAAGTTGGAAAGTAGACCCCTTTCCCGGCTCCTGGGGGCCGTTTTGGAGGCCTAAATTCTAGATTTTCCCGCTAAGTCCCTTAGACCTCGGCTCGTGTTCTGCACTCCTGCACGGCGATCGCTCATGCGGGGCGATTCTGCCCCCTTGAGCGGCGTTTTCAGAGACACTACTCCCCAGCTCTCGCGACCCTCAGAGCTTCTTTATCTCCTTTCAGTTTCAGGTAGCTGGCCGGCGTTTCAACCACCTACTGCCTTCCAGGAGAAGACGGCTCCAACCATTGACATCCAGCAGCCGATAGACCAACCGTCGGCCCCTCCGCAGAATCTGGCAGGGCATTTCAATGATCTCTCGCAGGAAACGGCGATATTCCATCTTCACCAGCTGTCTGGCCTGCAGTCGAGCCGGCAGAACCAACCCCATCCAGGCCTTCAGATTCCAGGCCTGCGCCGCAATCACCAGATAGGCCCAGTTGGCCACCAGCGTATCCGAGGGCATCCGCAGGGCCTCGACTCCGTTCTTGAGTTGTTCAATGACGTTCTCTTGATTGCAGCGCCGGTTGTTTTCCCGAACCACTCCCGCCGTTCCCAACTGGGCCGCCGGGATATTCGTGACATAAAAGTGATAGCGCGTCTGCGGCAGAAGCCGCTTCTGGCCTTTCTCGACCAGGATCGTCTTGCGCAAGATCACCAGCCGATACGTTCGCTTCGCTTTGCTCGGACGGTAGTCGATCTCCACGATCTCTTCCCGTTCCAGCCTCAGGGTCTTGAACCCGCGCTCCTTGACAATCTCCGGCTTCACTTTGTCGCGCCGCTTGCGCCGCTTTTTCCCTTTTCCTTTCTCCTTGCCGGGGCGCACCAGCTCCTTCCAATTCGCTTGCGGCAACGCCTCGGCCCACTTGATGAAGCTCGGATGGGCATCCATCCCGAAGTCAAATTCCACGCCCGCTTCCGTCCAGCGGTCAAAATGAGCTGTCAGCGAAAAATCCGTGTCCCCGCGCAGGCGCACCGTTCGAAAACCCGCCTCTCGGACCAACTCGATACTCCGATCCAGCCATTCGGGGGCTCCCTCATGAGAGGGGCGATTCCCCGAGCGGTTGACGGCATAGAGCACCTCTCCCGTCTGGGCCAGCGTCACGATCAACGGTGCATAGCCCCACTGCCCGTCGTAGCTGATCTCCATCCCTTCCTTGCATTCCCCGCTGGTGGGGGCAATCGTGCCATCCACGTCGATCTCCGCCCGTTCGAAGAACCTCGCCGGTTGTTGGGCCCAGACCTTGCGGCGGCTCTCATTGACGGCTTCCATCAGATCGATCACATCCGGCGCTTGGAAGCGGCGCACAAAATCTCCGGCCGTGCTGGGCGCGGGGATCTTCTCCGCTCCTACCGCTTCCAGGAAGCTGACACTTTGACGCCGCATTTCGATATCCTGATAGCGGGTCCCGCCCGTGGCCACGTTGTAGATCAGGCTCAGCACGTGTCCGATTCGTGGTACGGCTGGTGGCGTTTGAACAACTTCACCCCCTGATCAATCGCTTTCCCCAGCCCGCTCCACTTCACGATCTGCCGCAGCAGCCCCAGCCCACCGTAACTGACGCCGTGAATTTTCTCCGAGACCTCGTAGCTGATGCCTTCGGCCGAGAGGACCGGTTTCGGATCCTCACCGTTCCAACTGGGGCTCAGCCGATCAGCAACTTCTGCTTCCCGCTTTCGGATGATTGCGCTATGCTTTTTCTTCACCTGAAATGCCTCCTTTCGGGTCTCTCTGAGGTTTCTTTGTTAACTCCAGAATACCCGTCAGGTCTGGCATTTCAGGTGTTTACACGCGGCTTAATCCACTTTCATCTACTTGTTTTGGGACTAGAGCGATCGGGTAAGTTGAGCATGCCTATCGGCGGCCCCTGACGGGGTTGCGTACACGGGAGTCAGACACGAGGGTAGGGCAGTCCTATCTGGCAACGTACAGGACTTCAGGCCTTCGGCTGACGATGTCAAGAGCGAAGCCCACAAGGGCACCGATTCCGCCAAAGGTGAGGGCCGCCCAGAGGTCATGGGCTTGATCGGGCGCGCAGCAAGCAGCTGCATGAAGGCCAAGGTAACCCCCAGCCCCAGCGCCAAATCCGATGAGTGTTCCATCTGCGAGGGTATCGCGGCCATCCTGAGCTGTTTCGATTCGTGCAACGGCTGATTTTGGAAGTCGCCGCTCGCCCTCTACGGGATCCGCAATGGTCAGACTGTCTGAGTCTGAGCCCTTGAAGAAGCAATTGATTCGTTCGCCCGAGTTGAGGACGACCTCCAGCCCCGCGGTGCGCGATTGAGCATCGACCTTTTCCCACCTTCCCGGTATCACTCCCGCCTGTCCGGCAGTGCTCAATAGGACCATCAAGATAATCACACTCACAAAAGTTTGGCTTTTCATTTTCTACCTCCTCGCTGAAGTGTGATTTTTCTGCGCGGTGCGGCTCAAAAATTGCTCGATAGGTCTGCTTGGAACGTGGCGAAAACGATGCCCAGAACCCTGGGGAGCCAGAACAGCGTATTCTTGCGGGACGGTTTCATTTGGGTGCCTGGTCTCTATTCTAGCCCTACGTTTGGCTCAGTGGAGTACCCATCTCAAGACTGTGCTCCTCAACCCGAGATCGTGCCTACACGCACAAGCCTCTGGGCTCACTCGAGTCCTGTTCTTCAGACGTTCAAGACAAACCAGAACATCTCCTGTGAGTAGACATGGGTTAGCATAGAGAAGGTAGCCATGGCTGACTCGGACGCTCTCGTCATCGTTTTTTCCGGTTCGTTTTTCAACGCGACTGTGGCCAAGAACGTTCTCGAGAGTTTTGACATCAAGGCCGTATTGCTCGATGAGCATATCAGAACAATGGGGTATGCCACGGCTGTCGGGGTAGGCGCTGTCAAAGTGGCGGTGAGTCAGACCGATCTCGAGGAATCGCAGGCCGTTTTGGCTGCAATCTCTTCCAAGGATTTCCCGGAGCCGGAGGGGGCGCCCTGGATCTGCCCGACGTGCGGGGAAGAGAGCGAGGCTCAATTCGCTGAGTGCTGGAGTTGCCAGACGCTACGACCCGAAACCAGCTAAGAACTGGAAACGGAGCAATCTGTCGACGAGAGAGCGGAGAGCAGCACATACCGAACAGCTCACTCGCTGACGGTCGTGGCCGTTAGGCAACTTCATCAATCTGCTTGATACGCTTTAGGTGCCGTCCACCCTCGAACTCAGTTGCCAGCCAGACGTCGACGATCTCGAGTGCCAGAGCCTCAGTCAGCAGCCGCTCTCCCAGAGCCAGGACATTGGCATCGTTGTGGGAGCGGGCCAATCGGGCTGATTCGACGTTCCAACAGAGAGCGCATCGGACGCCCTTGTAGCGGTTCGCGACCATTGCTTCCCCGTTACCGGAGCCACCGAGAACGATACCTCGGTCGCATTCCCCGTTGGCCACGGCGCGAGCTGCCGCCCCAACGAATTCTGGATAGTCCACCGGGTCGGTAGAGTCAGTTCCGAAATCACGTACCTGGTGTCCTTTGTCTTGCAGAAGCGCCGCGATTCGCTCCTTGTAGCGGAATCCGGCGTGGTCGGAGGCGATTGCGATGTTCATCAATGGGACCTCATAACTTCATGCTGTTTCGGGCTGAGAACCTTCGGCTTCGATGATACTCTCTACTCTGTCCTGACTGCACGCCGATGAGTTGCCGGAAAACGATCGCTGAGGTAGGCGATCCCAGGCGACTTATCTCGAACGAGATAGAGAAGTCGAAGAAAGGATGTTGGGAAATGCCTACGCTGATTGAGCAGCCCATTGTGATTGAAGGAGCCGGAAACAAGCCCAAGAGAATCGAAGAGTACGCGGGAAGGTGGGCGTCGGACCATGGGAAGGTCAGTGTGGCGCGGATGCAATCTCCGGCTGGCTGGCAGGAGCCAGGTCAGGCACCCGAGTTCGAAGAGATAACGGTGGTGTTGAAGGGGCTGGTCCGGGTAGAGCATGCCGACGGCATGCTCGAAGTCAAAGCGGGGCAGGCGGTCGTAACGGCGCCAGGGGAGTGGGTGCGGTACAGCACGCCGGAAGGGGCCGAATACATTGCGGTGTGTCTTCCCGCCTTTTCTCCCGACACGGTCCACAGAGACGCAGACTAAGGACATCGGCTCGTAGGATGTCGCAGAAGTCCGAAGAAACCGGCGCGCGAACTCAAGTCTCCGCAAAGGAGATCATAGAAGGACGCGATTTCTATTGGGAGAATGGCCTGATGGTCATGACCGCGGAATTCCTGAGGCGTCGCGGCTACTGCTGCGAGTCCGGGTGCCGACACTGCCCGTACAAAGCGAAGTCTGGCAGCTGATCTGAAACTCGGACAGGGGGTTGATGCGGGTAGGCAGTTCGTTTGGACCTTGGTGCTTTGTAATTTGGGGTTTGTTTGTATCTTGTTTCTTGTGCCTTGGGATTCTAGCCGGTCAGGCCAGCGCTTTCTGGATCAGGGTGCCTCGTTGGCCTGTTAGTCGCTCTTCCAAACCGTGGTAGAAGTAGGTCAGCCTTTTGTGGTCGAGGCCCATGAGGTGAAGGATGGTGGCGTGGAAATCGGAGACGTGATAGGGGTCCTCGATGGCCTTGAAACCCAACTCATCGGTGGCTCCGATCGTCTGTCCGCCCTTGACACCCGCACCTGCCAGCCACATGGTGAAGCCATACCAATTGTGATCCCGACCTGGTTTGCCGACACCTTCACTGGTAGGGGTCCGGCCGAACTCGCCACCCCAGATGATCAGGGTTTCGTCCCAGAGGCCGCTGCGCTTGAGATCCGTAATCAGGGCCGCCATGGGCTGATCGGTTTCGTATCCATGAAGCTTGTGGTTGGCGATGCAGTCGACGTGACCATCCCAGGTTTCGGGACCGTGTCCTCCCCCTGAGTAGAGCTGAACGAAGCGCACTCCCTTTTCGACCAGACGGCGAGCAATCAGACACTTGCGGCCGAAGTCGTTGGTCAGGTTGTCGTTGAGGCCGTACATGTCTTTGGTCTTCTCATCCTCCTTGTCGATATCCACGACCTCGGCGGCCGAAGTCTGCATACGGTAGGCCAATTCGTAGGAGTAGATGCGTGCGGCCAATTCAGATTCCTGCTCCCGAGAGCTGAAATGTTTTTGGTTCAAGCGATTCAGCAGGTCCAGGGAGTGGCGCTGCCGGCGCTCGCTAACGTTATCGGGAGTCGCCAGGTCCAGGAGCGGACTCCCCCTACTACGAAACAACGTTCCCTGATAGGCGGCCGGCATGAAGCCCGCCGACCAGCTCGCAGAGCCGCCGATGGGGCCTCCCCGGGGATCAGCCATCACCACGAAACTGGGCAGGTCTTCGCTCATCGTACCCAATCCGTAGCTCAGCCAGGAGCCCAGGCTGGGCTTCCCGATGATGACGCTGCCCGTGTTCATCTGCATCACCCCTGAAGCATGGGCAGCGGTGTCCGTGTACAGGGATCTGACCACGCAGAGGTCATCGGCGTGCCGAGAGAGGTGTGGGTAGATGCTGCTGATTTCCAGTCCGCTCTGACCGTGCTTTTTGAAGGGAAAGGGCGACTGCATCAAATAGCCGATGGGACGATTGTTCGAGCCGACGGACAGTTCGCCCTGGTAGGGCTGGCCATTGTGCTTGGTCAAGGCGGGCTTGGGATCGAAGAGGTCGATATGGCTTGGACCCCCGTTCATGAAGAAGAAGATGACGTGCTTGGCTTTGACCGGGAAATGAGAGGGTTTGGGTGCAAGAAGTATCTCAGGCGCCTTCTCTGCCCCTGCTGCCTGAGCCGACTGAAGAAAGAATCCATCACTGGAAAGCAGATCGATCAGGGCAAGACCGGCAAAGCCTCCCCCTACTTCCCACAAGAACTCCCTTCGGGTGCGGCCGCAGGGGGTGTGATTGGGACTATAGCGCCTGCTTTCTTGTGACATGCTTCACCTAATCAGGGTAGACAAACTCGTTGAGATTGAACATCACCCGGCACATCTGATGCAGAGCGGCGCGTCGAACTTCGTCACGATCGTTGACTTTGGTTGATTCCCATAGACTTGCCTCCATCTCCCGACGGAGGAAGTCCCGCATCGACTCTAGCTCATACCCGGTCGGGGGACGGCACAGGGTCAGTCGGTAGGCCCGCTCGATCAACTTGTCGAAATCGAGACCTACCTCGCTGATCAGACGTTCGGTGAAGTAGTGGGACTGGCGCGTTATGAAATCGCTGTTGAAGAGTGTCAGAGCCTGCGGAGCGATGCTGGTCACGGCCCGTTTGGCAGAACTGCGGCTGGTATCACAGAAGTCCAGCACTTCCAGCATCGGAATGATCATGAGCCGCTTGATGAAGGCGTAGATGGTACGGCGCGATGCCTCTGCCTCCTCCGATGCCTTCCAGATTTTGTCGGGGTCGGGGTGGCCTTCCAGCGCCGCCGGCGGAACCTCCGGCAGCATGCTGGGACCGAACATCTTACGGTTCAGGCGTCCACTCACGGCGAGAACCGAGTCACGGATGACCTCCACCTCCAGGCGAGTGTAGGGAAACCGCCAGAGCAGCCGGTTCTCGGGGTCCTGCTCCCGATAGGCAGGCACATTGCTCCTGCTCATCCGGTAGCTGTTACTGGTCATGATGAGCTGGTGCAGCTTCTTGAGCGACCACTCCTGCTCGATGAACCAGTTTGCCAGCCAATCCAGCAGCTCCGGATGAGTCGGTTTCTGGCCGATGGAGCCGAAATCATTGGGGCTGCGGACCAGGCCCGCGCCGAAGTGAAATTGCCAGACACGGTTGACGATCACGCGTGCGGTCAGAGGGTTCTCGCGATCGGCAATCCAACGTGCAAGTGTCAGACGGCGGAGGCTGGTAGCTGCAGGGGACGGAAAAGCCGGCTCTGGATGGGCCAGTATCACTGGGACCCTGGGCGGAACTACTGGTCCGGGCGTTGCGGCTCTGCCCCGAAAGAGGAGGTGGGTCGGACCTGGCAGCTTGGGCTCGTGCATGAAGTAGCCGCGCTCCAGGTCAGGAGTCCCCTTACGCAGAATGTCGATCTTCTCTTCGAGGAGGTGGATTCCCTCCAGGGTCTTCGAAGGCAGCGCGGCCGTCACTTCCGTTATCAACTCTGTGAAATGTTTTCTGACCAGCTCCTTCTGCTCGTTTGTTTGCTCCTTGGAATCGGTCAGAAACGCCTGCCGGGCTTCTTCGGGAAGCTTACTCTGTCCGCTCTTGAGGAAGCTGCTCCGGAAGTCTTCGCGGAGACGCTCGATCTCCTGGGCCAGGGGGGCAATCTCGGCATCGCGGGTCGCCAGTCGCTCCAACTGCTCTCGTGTCCCAATCGGCGTGTCCAGTTCCCGGCGGCCGTCACGCGGCCGCTCGAGGCCATCGAAGATGGCGACCATGCTGTAGTAGTCTCGCTGGGTGAGGGGATCGAACTTGTGGTCGTGGCAGCGGGCACAGCCCAGAGTGATCCCCAGAAAGACCTCTGAGGTGGTTCTGACGATGTCATCCAACTGGTCGAATCGATCCTGCTCGAAGTCCGCGGGCTCGTCGTCCCAGGGGCCGAGTCTGGCGAAGCCGGTGGCGATGTGGGTCTCGGCCGACCGATCGGGAAGTTCGTCCCCCGCCAGCTGCTCCAGAATGAAGCGGTTGTAGGGCTTGTCCTGGTTCAGGGATCGGATGACGTAGTCGCGATACTTCCAGACGCTTGGCTTGGTGGCGTCCCGTTCGTATCCGTTGGTTTCCGCATAGCGGACCAGATCGAGCCAATGTCGGCCCCATCGCTCCCCGTAGCCCGGGCGTTTCAGGAGTTCGGAGACCAGCCCATCGAAATGTTCAGGTGAAGAATCGTTCAGAATCTGATCCTGTTCGTCAAGTGTCGGGGGCAGCCCGATGAGGTCCAGGTGGATTCGCCGCAGAAGGGCTCCAGGCTTGGCCGGAGCCGACGGCTTCCAACCCCGTGCCTCCAGTTTTTCCAGGACGAAGGCGTCGATAGGACTGCGGACCCAGTCCCGATTACTCACCTCGGGGATGGCGGGAGCAACAACCGGCTGAAACGACCAGTGCGACGAGTGCCCCGCTTGAACCTCGTTCGTGGACGTCTCCTCCGCGTAATGAGCGCCTTGATCGATCCATGTCCGCAGCAGGCTGATCTGGGTCTCGGAAAGGCGGTCACCCTGGGGAGGCATCACGACCGCCGAGTCTGCTCCGGACACAAAATGTATTAGCCGGCTCCCACCGCTGTTCCCTGGTATCAAGGCCGGCGTACCGGATTCACCGCCCTTGAGGGCCCCAGGACGTTGGTCCAGACGCAGACCGTGCATCTGGACCGTCTTTCCATGGCAGCCAAGACATCGGTCGCTCAAAATGGGCAGGATCTGCTCTGTGAAGTCGACGTTTCTGTCGGCAGGGGAAGGCAGGTTTTCGCCGCCATGGGTCCAGCGGATGAAGATCACCCCCAGAAGAATCGAGGCCGCCATCACCTGTCTGACAACTGCTTTTTGGAACCGAATAATGACCCATGCTAGTCCAAGCGATTTCGTTCCGTCAAACTTTGGTTGTCTCTAACCGCGACATCGATAGCACTGTGTCGGTTGTAGGACGGGCACTCCTGCCCGTCAAGGACGGCGACGGGCAGGAGTGCCCGTCCTATCAAACAGTCATGGAAGTTCCAGCTCAACTCTGGTCCAGGATCCAGATGGGGAAGTAGAAGGGGAAGAGTCCTGACAAGAACTCGGGAGGCGAGCAGGGACGCGCAGGATGCGGTCCAAAAACCCACGAGGTCAGCTCTCGACGGGTCGTCTCTACATGGTTGCTCAGGCGTTCCTGGCCGAACTGCAGTCCGGCATCGGTGAAGAGAAAGCTGATTTGCTCCTCCGCGTCGGTCAGATAGAGGGAGAACTCCCGATTGGCGCCGGCGTTTCTTTTCTCGATCCAGGATCCGATTTGTCGGAGGAATCGGGTGGGCTGATTGATTCGAATCATCATGGATTTTTCGTAGAGAAGGCGTCGATCTGAGATTCTGCTTTGAAGCAGGGAACCCAATGGGGTCTGGGTCAAGTTGTCGTAGGCCTCGATGGACTCCGCTGGATCCAGCCCGGAGAGGGTGTGGTGGACCAGCGTCTCGAGGGCGGAAGACTCTCCGCCCGCCTCGATCAGTCCGTGCTTATTGCTGGCCCTGCTGACGATGAGGTACGCCACGGGTAAGTCTTGCTCGAGGGCGATCAGGGTCGTCGTCTTGGGTAGTCCGAAAAGCAATACCTGCTCGTCGAGACTTCGCTCCGCTCCGAAGACGTCCTGGTGATGGATTCTTCCGATATCCTCCAGATAATGCTTGGTTGCAGGATCGTAGGAGAGGATCTTCTGCCCATTGTCCTGAAAGAGCTGGGCATCCTCACGGCGGCAGGCATAGGTCCACCCCTGGTAACGCACAGCCTGGTATGCGCCGCATTCATAGAAGGGGAAGGTGGCAACCTGTGTCCACAGGATCGACAACTCGCAGCCGACCCTGTTCATTCGCTCGATGCAGCTGTTCAAGCCGCCGAGGCCGTATCCCTTTCTGCGGTGTTCAGGGTAGGTTGCGGTGGGAGAAATAATGCCGATGTTGAAACCGCAATTATCGATCCGTATAGGACGGGGTAGAAAGGGAACCACACTGACCACTTTTCCTTCGGACTTGATGATCCGGATATTCTCCAGGTTCGAGTGCAGGTAGACGAGCGGGTAGTCGGTCAGCATTGTCTGGTCCGAGCCCTCCCGCATCGCGGAGTCGACCAGAGCGATGACCTGGGGCAAATCTTCGGGTGAGCAGGCCTGAGGCCCTTCTATGTTAGGCATTTCGTTTCATTCCGCCAGCTTCGAAACCGAGTTGGCCAGCTTTGAAAGATACTCTGCGCCGAAGTCGATCTTCAGCTCGACCCACATGGGGAGGTGGTCCGACATCTGATGAGTTCGCCAGTTGCTCAGGTAATAGCGGCTCTGTTCTTGCCTGGTCTTCACCACGCCTGCGGTCGTCGTGTGGTAGCGAGGACCCATGCTGTCGGCGTAGATGTCTTCGTCCTCGGCCAGGTACACAGTCTGGAAGAAGTCGAACACGCCAGCCTGGCCAGTGGGCGTCAATTGATCGTCTCGAACCTTGAAAGCAATCTGGTCGTAGCGGCGCTTCTTTTTGCCGACGTTCGAGGCTGGAACCTCCTGCAGCGCCTGGGGTACCTGGAATCCCGCGTCGAGAATCGCTTGCATGGTCTCGCTGGAGCTGTGGAAGATGTTGAAGTCGCCCAGCAGGATCATGTTGTTCGACCAACTGCCCGATTCGTCTGCTCGCCGCGACAAGAACTCGGCGATCAGTTTCACCTCCTCCACGCGATTTGGGGGACTGGCTTTTGCCCTTCCGTAGGCGATGTGGACCGTGCACAGCATGAACTTGAACCAACCGACCTGAAATCCGGCTAGAAAAGGAGTACGGGAGAGCTGCTTGGAGGGCTCGTAGATCGTAGTGTTTTTTCCATCGGCTCGCGTGGTTCGCACGGCCTTGGGGGGAATTACTGCTTCCCCGGCAATCCCCGCGAATCGGACCTTCCGTTTGTCGAACAGGAAGGCTGTCCGCTCACGATTGCCGGGTTGTCCTTCGGTGACGTCGGTGACGATATAGGCCCACCAGGGTCCCAGCATCCCTTGCAGGTGTTCCAGGGCGCTCAGATTTTCCCGAACCTCCTGGAGCGCAAGCAGGTCGAAGCGGGAGGCGATCTCGGCGATATAGGCGAAAGATTCCTCGGTACGTCTGCCTCCCTTGGTGGAGTCGAATTCGCGGATGTTCCAGGTCGCTAACAGGAGGCTCTCGTGCAGGTTCTTGGGAGGGACTTCCCGGGTGAGCTTCTGGCGTAGATCGAGCAGGCGTCCACCCATTCGCCTGAGCACGGGACCTGTGGATTCGAAATCGTAATAGTAGGACGTGGTGTTTCTCCTTAGTGTACTTAGTTCCGCCCCCAGAAGCGCCCGCACGATTCGAGAAAGAAACTCCAGTCGGGGGACGTGGCGGTGGCCTCCGGGCCGCCGTGGGTCGAGCCAACGGCTCGGCGCGAGGAAACCCTTCGGCCTGGAGACCGAAGCCACCTCAAGGTCCAGCCGGCTAGAACATCTTCAGGTACTCGACAAGGGCCTCCTTCTGCTCGGCCGAGAGCGAGAGTCCATAACGATGGCCCCGGTTACTGTTGCCGGGCTTCTTGGTATCGTACAAAAAATACTGGCGTTTCCCTTCGGTGGCAATGTCAGACAGGAATCCTACCTTTTTCTGGTCGAAGACGTCGTAGCCTCGGTAGAAGAGGGTAGGTCGGTTCTCCTCCGGCTCGAGCAGGTCCTGCAGCGTGGGGACAGATCCATTGTGAAGGTAGGGGGCACGGGCCCAGATTCCATCCAGAGGATGGTTGGCGTAGCCGTTAGTCTTCCGGAAATGCCTGAAGCGGTACTCGGTACTGGGATAGAGGTTGTATTGGTTGGCCGCAAACTCATAGGTATAGGAGTTCAGGCGATGAGGATCCGTGTCGATCTGTTCGATCGGGACCACAGTTCCAACCCGGGTACCCGCGACGACTCCCTCGCGGAAGCGGTGATCGGCGTGACAGTTCAGGCAGGTTTCTCCCGAAGTCGGGTCGATGTACTCTCGATAGAGCACCTCTCCCTGGGCAGCCAGTTCTTCATCGATCCGGTAGGGGTATCTCGGGACTTCCAGAGTCCAGATCCAATCCCGGACCCGTTGAAGGCGATCGTGGTCGATGGTGGTGGGAGTCACGCCGGCACCCAATGACGCGCTGAGATTCCGCTCGTCTACCGAGTTGTTGTTGCCATCCCAGTGAAGGTGCATCCCTTCTGGTGCCTGTGAGAGCGATTCGGCTCGAGGCTTCTGATTCCAGAGCGAAGGGAAGTCTGAGGCTCCGATGATCTCATCTGGCGGCAGTTTCTCAAGCGCCCAACCAAATTGGATCGCTTTGTAGGGATTGAAGGTGTCGACTCGTCCCCGTCCCCAATCCGGCACCTGGCTGGCCAAGAGTGGTGCGATACTCCTTTGGAGCGATAGCACGGTCAATTTCACTTGGGAAATGCCAAGCGTCCGGTAGAGCATCTTCTCGACGAGCCCCACGTCGCCACCCAGTTTCTCTGCCGTTCCCAGAACGCTATCTGCTGTGAGCTTATCATCCAGAGCACAGTCGAGGACGAAGCGGAAGAGGCCCTGTAGGTCCAGCTGGTGGGCCGGCATTCCCAAGACGATTCGAGGTTTGCTCTCTGGGGTTTCCCGCACGGTTCCGGTATGGCATACGGCACAGTTCAGACCTACATTCTGGAGGCCCAGCCGTTGGCGCTTCGTGAAGCCGATCGGCAAGTCCTTTCCCTCTTCGAAAATGAGACCCAGTGAGGCATACCCCCCAGGCAGTCGGTCCGGGCAAATCTCGGGGAGGGTCCTGATGACCCAGTAGGGGGGCAGGACGCCGCCATGGGGGCTCAGCAGAGACCCGCCGGGCTCGCTGCCGATGGACCCGTACTTGAAGTGCTCCTCGATGTCAGCGTAATCCACCGGCTCATCGGCGCCCAGCTGAAGGAACAGCCACAGTCCGACGAGGACAAGGATGAGCAGTAACAGGCTTTTCTTTCTTTTTCTCATTGGGTTTTCAGATACTCCACAAGGGCCTTTTTCAACTCGGGGTCCAGGCCTGTCCCATACTCATGTCCCTGGTTGCTGTTGCCGGGGACGGCAGTGTCATATCGGAAACCGAATCGTTCGGCGTCCCCTCCCGAGGAAACAAACCCGACCTTTTCCTGGTCGTAGACATCGTAGCCACGGTAAAAGAGCTTGGGGCGATTCTCCACCGGCTCCAAAAGCTCAGTCAGAGAGGGGACCGAGCCGTTGTGTAGATACGGACCTCTGAGCCAGATTCCGTCCAAGGGTACTGACGCGTAGCCGTTGGTTTTCTGAAAGTTGGAAAAATCCCAGTCGTATTCGTCGCCGTAGGCGTTGTAGGCGTCCGTGGCCTCCTGGGTCCACATGTCGAGCCGGTGTCGGTCGGTTCCGATCTCGTCGATAGGAATGACACTGCCCGTTTTCTTGCCTTCGAAGGAGTGGCAGGAAGCGCATTCCTGCTCGAATACGGGAGCGCCCTGTTGGGCCAATTCCTGGTCGACCTTATAGGGATATTCAGGGACCGGAGCCGAGAGAAGCCAGGTTTCGATTCGCTTGAGATCTTCGAGGGGCAGTGTTTCAGGGGTAACCGAGTCGCCCAGGGCCGAGCTGAGCACGACTTCCTGTAGGGAGCCTTTGAGCAAACCGTCCCAGTGGTAGACGCTGCCGATGTCCGACCGGGCCTTCATGTTCCACACCGAGACATTGTCCGCGTTTCCTATGGTGTCGTCCTGGGGTATCTCGAGGTAGCGAAATTTGGCGGGATTGAAGGGGGCAATACGGCCTCGACCCCAGTCCGGTCGGCTCTCCATCCAGGCCAGCTCTTCCTTGAATTGAAGTAGACCCTTGCGGGTCCGGGGAATCAGGATGAACCGATACAGAAGTCGGTCAACGAAGGAGAGTTTGTAGAGCGGTGCGATCGCGTTGAGGATGTTGGTGGCGGTGAAGCGGGGATCGCTGGCGCAGGTGAAGAGAAAACGAAAGTAACCCTGTATATCGATCTGGTGGGCGGGAGCTGCCAGGAAAATGGTGGGCTTGTCGAAACGGTTCTCGCGGACGGTCGCAGTGTGGCAGATAGCGCAATTGATCCCTACCAGCGGTTGTCCGATCACCTTCTTGGTGAGCCCGATAGGTAGCTCGCCGCCTTCTTCCCAGGCGAAGCCCAGTGAAACATATCCACCCGGTCCCGGGAGATACTCGGGAAAGATCCGGGGCAGGACGAGCCAGATCCAGTAGGGCACTCTTAGACCTTCTCGCTCGGTGCCAATCGATCCATACTTGAAGTGCTCTAGTTCGGACTCGTAGTGAAGCGGCTCCTCACGCAACAGACCGTCCCAGATCACATACGCCACAGCCCCAACCACGATCATCAGAATCGCCAGTGCAATCCACTTTGATCTTCTGCTATGACTCGCCATAGGCTTTCTCCTCCTCACATCCGCTCACTAGAGCGTTTTCATGTACTCAACCAGAGCCTCTTTCTCTTCCGGGGAGAGATTGGTGCCGTAGAGGTGGCCGTCGTTGCTATTCCCGGGGACGCGGGTGTCGTGCCGGAAATAGCTGCGACCATCGGCCTCAGCGACGTCAGACACAAAACCCACCTTTGTCGGCTCGAAAACATCATAGCCGCGGTAGAAGATCTGGGGACGATCCTGGGGAAGCTCCAACAGATCCCGTAGCGAGGGAACAGAACCGTTGTGCAGATAAGGGGCTCTGGCCCAGATCCCATCCAGGGCTTGACAGGCGTAGCCATTGGTCTTGCGCCAGTGGCTGAGGCGATAGGGAAAGCCCGAGTAGAGCGTCGCCTGATTCACGGTCAGGTCGTAGGTGTAGCTGTGCAAGCGATAGGGATCGGTGCGGATGGCCTTCAGTGGGATGACAGTCCCGATGCGAGACCCCCCGAAATCATGGCAGTCGGCACACTTCTTCCGGTAGATGTCCCCTCCCTGTGCGGCCAGGCGTTGATCCGCTGCATAAGGATACTTGGGAGGTGGAAAATCCCGGAGCCAGGTGCCGATGCGTTCGAGGGCGTCCAGGTCAAGCGATGTGGGGGTTGCACCGGTGCCCAGTGCGGCACCCAGGTTTCGCTCGTCCACTGAATTGTTGTTCCCGTCCCAGTGGAGATAGTGTCCCTCTCGCGGACCCTGGTTCCAGATCTGAGGATAATCGGCCGCACCCGTGAGCTCGTCGACGGGAATCTGGTCCATCGGGTAATTGAGTTGCAAAGCCTTATAGGGATTGAAGGTGTCGACCCGTCCCAGTCCCCAGTCAGGGACCTCGGGGTTGAGGATCAGGGGCTTCAGACGGTCACGCAGCCGAATCAAGCCTGCCTGTACCTGGGGGATCAGCACGTAGCTGTACAGAAAGCGGTCGATGAAGTCGAAGTTCGCCCCCAGCGACTCCATGACAGGAACCAGATGATCGCCGGTGAAGCGCTGGTCCAAGGCACAGTTGATGAGGAAGCGGAAGTAACCCATGATATCGAAGCCATGGGCCGGCATCCCAACGTAGATGCGCGGTTTGGCCTCGGCTGAGTCCCTCACCGTGCCGGTGTGACAGAAGGCGCAGTTGAGACCAATCCCGTCGAATCCGCTGAGGCGTCTTTGGGAGAAGCCGATAGGTAAATCCCTATCAAGCTCGAAGATGAAACCCAGTGACGCGTATCCCTTTCCGGGTAGGTGCTCCGGAAAAACCTTCGGTAGGGCCTTCCAGATCCAGAACGGGGGAGAGAACGCCTCGCTTCCCAGGGAGCCGTACTTGTAGTGTTCGATGATGTCGGAATGGATCACCGGCGAGTTGCGCCCGAAACGCCACGCGAAGTAGCCGATCCCGAGGAGGATGATCAGCGGGACGATCCAGCTCCGTCCTCTATGCTTCTGCTGGCTGACGCTCATCTCCTTTTCATCTCTGCCCATCGGAAAGCGGACTCGATCGGGAGACGCTGATGCCATTTTTCTGAGAGGGGATACTCTCGGGACCCCGACAAGTCCGGGCCCTGACTCTTCGACAGTTCCTGACCGCAGGATTCCAGTCCCATCTTCGGCTCGATACCAATCTTTCTCCGGGTTGGATGCGCTTCGATTCCCGGTCGGGATCAGGCTCTGGAGGGAGTACAGCATACGGTAATTCTCCTGTCAAGGAGGTTCTCCCCCACCCGTTCAGGCCTGCTGCACTCGTTTTTCCCACACAAAGTGCTTGCAATTGGTGACACCAGGAATTAACCTCCGTTTCAAGTTTCTGCCGATCAGAAAGACCCTGTAGCTACGTGTTTTCCGGGCAGTTCCGAAATGAAATGCCCGTCCATTTTCAGGCGGGAACTCGACTCGCTTCTCTATGAGTTCTGGTGCGCTAGAGCCTCGCGGCTTTTTGCTTGCTCCCGCATGGGGCGGGAAGAAGGGTCGCCCGGAGAGTGTTCGGGAGTCAGGGAAGGATTCGATGTTTCACTTGAATCGAGTTGGGGGAAAATGATGAGCCAGATAAGTGCCAAGTTTAAGCTGGGGATGAACCTTTTTCTATTTGCCCTGGTGGTTTTGGATGTTGTTCTTTCCTCCCTGTGTTTCTTCGCTCCAGAGACCTGGTTTCAGCTTTTTCATGGCGCCGACTATGTCGACCCTCAGGGGTTATTGCGCCGCACTGGGGCACTCTGGGTGGCCTTCTCGCTGTTCCAGTTTATTGCCTTGTTGAAGTGGACGAGTCAGCCCTATTGGTTGCCCCTGGTCGCTGGTATCCGATTGACCGAGGTGTTTTCTGATTGGACCTACATCTATTTCGCTGAAAGCGTGACCTGGTACGGGAAGATGGGCTTGTTCATAGCTCCCCCTGGCAACATCGTGTTCGCCGTGATCCTGATCAAAGCCTATCTGTGTCTGCAGCGAGAGGATTAGCGGGTGTTCTGATTGCCATTACGGTCAATCCCAGCGGGATATATGGTTTCAGCCCCTTGCCTTTGCCCGTGCCCTTGCCTTTGCCCGTCTTTCTGGTCTGGAACGTTCTTCATGGCTGACGGGGCTGGTCATGAGACTTGATGCAACCAGAGGAGCGGTCCGGGCAAGGGCAAGGGCACGGGCAGAGGCAAGGGGAAGAAAAGAAGGCTAAACGGCTCCCAAGGAGGGAAGTGGAGATGCCAGACGACATTATTTTCAGTCCTCTGAAGTTCCGGAACCTTACCGTCAAGAATCGCGTCTTTCGCTCCAATATTTCGGGCCGGTTCGGCAACTACGACGGATCGGGGAGCCAGGCTCGAATCAATTGGGAAGAGAGTTTTGCCCGAGGTGGTGTGGGGACGATCATCTCCTCCTTCGTACCAGTGACCACCAAGGGGCGTATCCTGCCCAATTACGCCTGCATCGATCGGGATGAACGCATCGGTTTCTGGAGGAAGGTGGGTGAGGCAGTCCATCGTCATGATTGCCATTTCATTCTACAGCTCAGTCATTCTGGTAGGCAGCAGGACATTGGCGGCATCGACAACATGAACCGGGTCGTCGTCAGCTCGACCGATTCCAAGGATCCCTTCCATGGCATTCTGTGCCGGGCCATGACCCTCGAAGAGATCAAGGAGATGGCTCAGCTCTTTGCCAACGGCGCCAGGCGGGCGCGCGAGGCGGGTTTGGATGGGGTGGAACTGCATGGTGCCAACGGCTATCTGATTACCCAGTTCCTGAGTTCTGCCATCAACGATCGCGAGGATGATTACGGTGGCTCTTTGGAGAACCGGGCGCGCTTCGTTCTGGACATCGTGAGAGCGATCCGTAAGGAGGTGGGCGATGATTTTCATTTGCAGATGAAAATCAGCGCTGTCGACCACGATAATGTCCTGAACCCATTCAGGTCAGGTGGAAATACCCTGGAGGACTCAATTCAGGTGTGCAAGTGGTTGGAGGAGGCTGGTGTGGACGCGTTCCACGTCTCGACCGGAAGCATGTTTCCCCATCCGCTCAACCCGATCGGGGGGTTCCCCTTTGACTTCGTCCTCAAGTCGTATCCTACGATGCTGCCCAGCGGAGTGCTGACCCATCGCAACTATGCTCTTTTCCGCTATCGCGTACTGCGGCCCATCTTCAGCTGGCTCTGGAACCGTCCCAAGAAGGGGCTCAACATCGAAGGCATAAGCGTTTCCGACGCCAGAGGGATCAAGCAAGCCGTCAATGTTCCGGTTCTGGTCACCGGTGGTTTTCAGAGGGCTTCTTATATCCGCCAGGTGCTGGAGGCTGGGGACTGTGATGGGGTAACCATCGCCCGGGCTCTGGTCGCCAATCCGGATCTGGTGAGATCTTTCGAGCAGGGGAAGGAGGAGCCGGAGCGACCTTGCACTCACTGTAACAAGTGCCTCATGAACGCCATCTCTCATCCCCTGGGTTGTTACGAGATCGACCGGTTTGACGGTGACTACGACAAGATGATCGAGAAGGCCTTCTCCGTCTACGATCCTCCGGGCGTCTGAATCGAGGGACAGGTTTCAGAGTGAGCAGTGAGCAGTGAACAGTGCGAAACAGTGTAAAGGAGGGACGTGAATCCTGAAGGGATTCCGTATTTCAGCCCAGGGTTTCCGAACCCTGGGTCAACGGCGGCACGCCTGGATTTCAACCCTGAATGGGTTGCGTACAGAAGGGCTACAACTGGGTCAGGACGCAACGCTTACAGGGTTGATTATTAAGGGGTTGACTCTCTTACCCAGGGTTGGGAAACCCTGGGCTGGAATACGCAATCCCGTTGGGATTGACCTCTCTTGGTGTTGATGGAAACCCTTTCCCAACTGAGCAGTCAGGAGTGAGAAGAGAGTATGAAGGAGTCTTACGATGTCGTCGTGATCGGTTCAGGATTCGGGGGGGCGATCACCGCTTGTCGGCTTTCTCAGGCGGGGCGTTCCGTCTGCATTCTGGAGCGAGGAAGACAGTGGGATAAGCTTGACTTTCCCAGATCTCCAGCAGAGGTCTCCAAGTCCTTCTGGAGGGAAGGCAAGAGTCTGGGTTTTCTCGAATATAAGGCATTCAAACGCATCGACGTAGTGCAAGGTTGTGGAGTGGGTGGGGGTTCACTCCATTACTTCAACGTGCACCTGAGGACTCCCGCAGGGATCTTCTCTCTACCCAACTGGCCCGGTTCCATTAGCAGAGAGGTGATGGATCCCTACTATGGTGTGGCGGAAGACATGCTGGATTCTGAGAAGCTGAACCCACCGGCCGGTCGTGAACTCCCTGCCCGAACCAAGGCTTTCATGCAAGCGGCGAAGGCTGCCGGCAGGGATCCGGAACTGGTCCCTATTGGTGTCTATACCGGGGTCGATCGCCTCAATCCCCACAGCGGCATTCCGCAAAGCGCCTGTGACTACTCGGGCAATTGCATGCTGGGATGCGCTGTCCATTCGAAGGGAACCCTGGACCTGAACTACATCCCGGTCGCCAAGCGTAACGGTGCCGACTTGTTTCCCCTCCACGAGGTTTCCAGGTTGGATTCTTTGGGGGATCAGGGCTACCGGGTTCACTTCGATCGCATCGACCCGGACCAACCGGGATCAAGGGAAGCCGGCTCCGTAGTCGGCAAGAAGATCGTGGTAGCAGCAGGGACGCTGGGCTCGAATGAGTTGCTCCTGCGCTGTAGAGATCAGTACAAGACTCTGCCGGATCTGAGTCCGATGTTGGGAAGCCGGTTTTCGGGTAACGGAGATTTCTTGCTGGCAGCGACCGTGGGCGCGGAAGTAGAGGTGGATCCGGCACGGGGTCCAAGTATCACGGCGGGAGCTGAATTCTCGACCAGGAACAACAAGATATACATTGAGGACCTGGGCTTCCCAGATCCCTTTATCTGGATGTTGGAGGGGATGATCCCCAACCGGAATCGCCTGGGCAACCTTCTGCGGGCAGGAAAGAGTTATCTGCTGGACAGTCTGGGGATCGGCACCGGGAAGATCGATTTCGAGGCCGATCGGCTTTTCCGCGGAGGTGCTACTACTCGACTCCTGCCTTATCTCGGGATGGGAACCGATGCCGCCGATGGTCGACTGCGGCTCAAGAACGGCAGTGTCGACATCGATTGGAGCCACCGGCGGAGCCGGCAGATGTTTCGGGAAATGGAAGAGGCCATGGAGAGCTTGAGTCGGGGGATAAATGGGAAGTACGTCGGGAGTGTACTCTGGAACTGGCCCTTCAGAAAGCTCGTCACGGCCCATCCCCTGGGAGGCTGCTTCATGGGCGATGGTCGCGACAGCAGCGTGGTGAATGATCGCGGAGAGGTGTGGGGTTATCCCGGTTTGTACGTGGCTGACGGAGCCATTATTCCGACGGCCTTGGCAGTCAACCCGTCTCTGACCATCTCGGCGCTGGCAGAGCGAGTCGCTTTCCAGTTGATTCACGATCGCGAAATGGAGCCAGGCGATTCGGAAACGCCGAAGAATCAGTAGCCGGCGGCCGCGAGAGCAGGGAAGAGAGCGCCCCGAGAGTTTTCGTCAGGTGGGATAGAAAGGGAACCCGGTCATGCAAGAGCAGTACGAAGCGGTGATTATCGGCAGCGGCTTTGGAGGTGCAATTACCGGCTGCCGCCTTGCCAAGAAATTCGGAAACAAGGTTCTGATCATGGAACGAGGCAAGCGATATCCGATGGGGTCGTTTCCCCGGACACCCCGGGATCTGGGACGTAATTTCTGGTATCGACCCAACGAGCGGGCGACTCAAATGATTCGGGTGCGGCTCTTTTAGAGCGAACCATTATCCTTTATTGACAATAGGTTAGCCGGGTCCGAATCGTAGCGAGTGGCGCTTTTGGGCGAGATAAGGCTTGGCGAAGGGCATAAGTCGGCTAAAACGCGTCGGATTGCGGTGCGCTCGGATAGCCGCCGGGCCGGGCCTGAGACTCTGCCCGCTGTGAGTCGGTGGAATCCCGGTGCGATGAAAAATTGAAAGAGGGAAAAAAGCACTGGACATTTGTGCGTCGGTTTGCTAGCGTAGGTTTGTGGCAGAGGGTGTGGAGAGCAAAGCGCCGCGATTCCTAGGTCATGAGGTGGGCAAAGCGGAGCAGGCCCTGATCCGGGAGATCGTGGGGACGTGTGGGGGTCTGAGCCGGATGGAACTGGCCGCCACCGTGTGCGAGTTGCTGGGGTGGAAGCGCCGCACGGGGTCGCTGAAAGCGCGGGAGTGCCGGGAGTTTCTGGAGAAGCTGGAGAGCCAGGGGGGGCTGGTGTTGCCCCCCAAGCGGCTGGGGCGGCCGCCGGGGAAAGCGACCGGGGTACCGGTGACGGCGCGGGGAGAGCCGGGTCCCCGGCTGGTGGGCACGGCCCGGGACCTGGGCGAGATTCAGCTGCAGCCGGTTCGGACGCCGGAGCAACGAGGGCTGTTCCGGGAGCTGGTGGGGCGCTACCACTATCTAGGCCACCGGGTGCCGTTCGGGGCGCATCTGCGCTACCTGGTCTACGCCTCGGAGCCGGCGGGGCGGGTGGTGGCCTGCGTGCAGTTTTCGAGCGCGGCCTGGCGGATTGCGGCGCGCGACCGCTGGATCGGATGGGAGGCGGAGGCGCGGACGCGCCAGCTGGTGCACGTGGTCTCGAACAGTCGCTATTTAGTGTTGCCCTGGGTCCAGGTCAAGAACCTGGCGAGCCGGATCTTATCGCGGGCCGTGCGGCAGCTGGCGCTGGACTGGCCCCGGAGCTACGGGGTCGAGGTGTTTTTGGTGGAGACGTTGGTGGATCCGGAGCGCTACCGGGGCAGCTGCTATCGGGGGGCGAACTGGATCGAGCTGGGGAGCACGCGGGGCGGGAAGCGAGAGGATCGGCTGGCGCGGAGCGAGGCGGCAGCGCCGAAACGGGTGCTGGTGTATCCGCTGGTGGCGGAGGCGGCCCGACGCTTGCGGGAGGGCTAGAAGTTGCGAGCGGTAGCCGCCCAGTTACAGCCCGAGGATGAGTTCGCGGCGGCGCGGGAGCAGTTTGCCCAGATGGAGGCCTTTCTGATGTCCGACGAGGCCCATAGGAAGACGCACAGCGAGTTGGAGCGAGAGCTGGAGCAGCAGGGGCGGGAGCTGCTGCGACGGTTCTACCAGGCGCACCTGGAGCTGCGGGCTCCGGGTGAAGCGGCCGCTGCGGTGCGGGATTCGGAAGGGCAGGTGCGGCAACAGCGCCGGCGGCAGCAACGGGGGCTGGAAACGGTCTTTGGAGAGGTTCGGGTGGAGCGGCTCGGCTACGGGGGAGAGGGGCTCCAGAGCCTGCACCCACTGGATGCGGATCTGAACCTCCCGCCGGAGTTGTACTCGCACCAGGTGCGGCGGCGGGCGGCGGAGGAAGCCGCCGAGGGGTCGTTCGACAAAGTCGTGGAGGCGCTGTCGAAAACCACGGGGGCGCAGGTGGGCAAGCGTCAGGTGGAGGAGCTAGTGGGCCGTGCCGCCCAGGACTTCGATGCCTTCTATCAGGAGCGACAAGCGGGAGCGTTGGCTCCGAGCGAGTCGGGGTCGATCTTGGCGATCTCGGTGGACGGCAAAGGAGTGGTGCTGCGTCGTGAGGATCTGCGGGAGGCGACGCGGCAGCGGGCGGAAGCGAGCGAGCACAAGTTGCAGAAGCGGTTGAGCAAGGGCGAAAAGCGCCACGCCAAGCGGATGGCAACGGTCGCGGCGGTGTACACCCTCGCGCCTCAGGTGCGGCGGCCGGAGGAGGTGATGCGGGTCCTGGCCCCGCAGCCGCAGCGGGAGGAAGGGAAGCGACCGCGGCCCCAGCACAAACGGCTGTGGGCGAGCTTGGAGAAGCGTCCCGAAGAGGTCATCGAGCAAGCCCTCGGAGAAGCCCGCTCGCGGGATCCCACGGGGCGCAAGAGTTGGGTGGTGCTGGTCGACGGCCATCGGAGTCAGCTGAAGACGCTGCTGCGGTGTTTGCACCGATCCGCCAGGGCGGCGCCCACGATCGTGCTGGACTTCATCCACGTGAGCGAGTACGTGTGGAAGGCCGGCATGGCTCTGCACGGGGAAGTCAACCCGAAGCTGGAGGGCTGGGTGGGCGAGCACCTACTGAGTATTCTGCGCGGGCGCAGTGGCTATGTGGCGGGCGGAATCCGTCGCAGTGCGACCCGTCGGGGCCTGGCGGGCAAGGCGCGCGAAGCGGTGGATCGCTGCGCCAACTATCTGCTCAAAAATGCGGAGTATCTGAAGTATGACACCTATCTGGCGAGGGGGTTCCCGATTGCCACCGGTGTCATCGAGGGGGCCTGCCGTTACCTGGTCAAAGATCGGATGGAGGTGACCGGGGCGCGCTGGTCTCTGGCGGGGGCTGAGGCGGTCTTACGCCTGCGTGCGCTGCAGGCCAGCGGAGACTTCGACGCCTATTGGCGCTTTCACGAGCGGCAGGAGTCGCTCAGAAACCATGCCGCGCGCTACGCGGACGGCGAGCTGGTCCCTGTGCGCGGCCCCACGCGCTCTCACCTGAAGCGGGTGAAGTAAGAAGATCCAGAAGTCCAATCGGTCGGTCTTCCGTGTCAGATTGTTCTGCCCCACCCAACTACCCAACCCCAAAATGCCTTCGCCGCTCCCATAGTAAGAGAGGTCCATCTTGCGTTCGACGGCACCAGAATCGCCTGTTCTAAAAGAGCCGCACCCAAATGATTCCGACGCTCAACTGTCGCGAGCCGGAGGAATCTCATGGGATGTTCGATCTCCGCAATTACCGGGGAATGGATGCGTTGGTCTGCGCAGGTTTTGGCGGCGGTTCCCTCATCTATGCCAACATCTTCCTGGAGCCGCCCGAGGAAGTATTCGACGAGCGCTGGCCTGCGACCTGTAAGAAGGACCAGCTGAAGCCTTACTACAAGGTTGCCAAGGAGGTCCTGGGAGCCCGACCCATTCCTCAGGACAGCGGCAAGGACGACCGCAGGTATATCCTTCGGACCAAGCGTTTCCAGGAGACTGCCAAGAAGATGGGAAGAGATTCCCACCTACTGGACTTGATCGTCTTTTTCGGGAACGACTTCGAAAATCCTCTACCGATTGGGCATCAGGATAGGAACCGGTATGGAGCCCTTCAGACCTCCTGCACCTATTGCGCCGAGTGTGACATCGGCTGCAACTATCACTCCAAGAACACGGTAGATCTCAATTATCTGTTCGTAGCCGAGCACAAATACCACGCCGAGATCCGGACGGAGCACCTGGCGGAGTGGATCGTGCCCGTGAACGATCAGAACATAGAGGACCCCAGTGCTGACGGCAGTCACGGATACAGGCTGTATTATCGCGATCTGACCGACAAGGAGAGCGAACTCAGCTATGTTTCTACCCGCAGGGTGATCCTGAGTGCCGGGGCGATGGGATCCACTGAGTTGCTGCTGCGGTGTCGGGATCATTTCAAGACGCTGCCCAACATCAGCAGCAAGCTGGGCCACTCCTTCTCCGGCAATGGAGATTTTCTGACGTTTGCTCCGGGCAGCCGTAAGCCGATTGGTCCCAACTACGGTCCGGTCATCACACAAGCTATCGACTTCAACCTTCTCAAGGATTTCGACAAGGATCGGGCATTCGTGGTTGAGGACGCCAGCTATCCTGCTTTTCTGGCCTGGCTTCTGGAAGGACTGAAGCCCCGGTTCTTCTGGGGAGGAGCCATTATAAGAACAATCACCAGCACCGTGATGCGGTTGTTGCGGGGAAGAAGGTTTGGCTCCTTGAGCTACGCTGCCAGGGAACTTCTCGCAGATGATCTTTCCTACCGAACCGCCGTCCTCCTCTCCATGGGAGTGGATAAGTCCAATGGAGTCATGGCCTTGGGTCGAGACGGCAGCCTGGATCTGGATTGGCCCTACAAGGACAGCATGCCCCTGTATCGAGCCATTCTCAAGGCGAGCAAGGAGTTTGCCCGCCGGATCGGTGCCCAGGCCAGCATTCCGGTGCCTACCTGGCTTTGGCCCTCACGCAACAACGTCACGGTGCACGCTCTGGGCGGGTGCATCCTGGGCGATGACGCCTCCAAAGGTGTGACCAGTGCCGACAGGGAGACCTTTGGCCAGGTCTTCAACTATAAAGGCCTGTATGTGGCTGACGGGGCACTGCCTCCCTCCGCGGTGGGAGCCAATCCGATTGCCACCATATCTGCCCTGTCAGAGATGGTGGCGCAGGGGATCACGGATCCGGATCTGACGACCATGCCGGATGCGGACTTGTAGCCCGGCTGCAGGTTTTAGATTGCAGCGCTTGCATACCTGTGCTTCGTGCCCCGGATCCAACCGATACCATTCTTGCGAATCGGTGTAGAATTCAACTGGCAAGAAGGTAATCGTGCACTTTGCAAAGCCACGCCAGTGGAAATCGAGCAGCACAGCGGGCTCCTTGTTGCTGTGCCTGGTATTGATCGGCTTTCTACCCCTGCAGGCCGGTAGCGCTTCTTCAACTGATCCCCATCCGTGGGAAGTCTGGACCGATCTTCACCGTCTCCCCCAACTCGAAGCCGGGAGCCAGGTCTTGCTCAGGAGCAGTCATTGTCTCTCCGGCGGCCGTTTCGATCGCCATTCGGGAAGCGGCGAGCGCTATATTCGTAGAGACGGGAACCAAGGGGTCATTTTCGAGGAGCCGGGAGCCGGTGCCATCACGCGCATCTGGATGACGACAGGGGAAGGTACAAGCAAGGACCTGGACCCTTCCGTGACCATTCGTATCTACCTGGACGGAAAGAGTGTCCCGATTGTCGAGCTTCCTCTGCCCGACCTCTTCAATGGCTCCACTCCTCCCTTCTTGTTTCCGCTGGTGGGAAACCGCCCCATCTCGAGCGGTGGGAACTTTAGCTACGTCCCGATCCCCTATCGCCAGGGATGCCGCGTGACGCTGGAGGGTAGCGATTCCAAGAATCTCTGGTATCAATTCAACTTCCACCGCCTGGTGGAGGGCGCAGACGTCACCACCTTCACCGGAAAAGAAGACCTGGGAGATTGGGCCACCCTCCTCTCAGCGGATGGCGAAGATCCCTGGCCTATCGTCTCAGACGGCTCGGCTCTGTCGTCCTCTGTACTCGCAGGAAATGTCTCGATTGAACCTGGCAAGGAGGAAAGACTCGCCAACCCGTCGGGACCTGATTCGATCACTTCCCTCCGCTTGCAAGCTTTGCCCCAAGCCTGGCCCGAACTGGAACTGATTCTCCGGTTTGATGGTCGGGACCGGGTCCGCATGCCGTTGAACGACTTCTTTGCTGCGGGACGAGAAGGATTGCAGCCGACCCGCTCGCTGCTGATTGGCGTAGACGATGAAGGCTACTTGTACTGCTACTTCCCGATGCCCTTTTTCGAAGGCGCGGAAATCAGCCTCAGGAGTCTCTCTAGCGAAGGAGCCCTCGCAGTAGACGTATCCTACGCCGTCCGCGTGGCGGGAGAGGAGCCGTCGTCCGAGAGTGGCTTCTTCGGGGCCCAATTGAGCTACTCGGAGGCAACCCCACTTAGGCTTGATTTCCCCTTTCTCAATTTGCGGGGCCAGGGGAAGTGGGTCGGCCTGTTCGCAGACATGGGATCAGTTGCCACCTCTTTCCGAGGATACCTGGAAGGGGACGAGCGTGTTTTCATTGATGAGTCGCCTCATCCGGCCGTCTACGGTACGGGAGTCGAGGACTTCTACAATGGCGGTTTTTATTTCGATCACGGCTCCTTTCTGTCTCCTTTGCATGGCTCGCCCTATCATGTGGGACTGGAAAATGGTGAGGACGTGACTTCGGCCTACCGCCTGATGCTGACCGATTCGATATCCTTCAGCAGCAGCCTCTTTGCCGGTCTTCAGGTGGGGCCGACAAGTAACTTCTCCATGCGTCCTCGGATCGTGGCCTATTACTACCAGCGCCCTACGCCGCGATTGGTCCGTAGCGACGTGCTGGATCTGGGCGACACCGAATCCCGCGCCGCCCATGGATACACCGTGATCGGGGAGCATACGACTCAGAGCCTGGAGGGACTCTTCGAAGGCGAGCCGCCGGAGGAGCTGAAAGCAAGCGGCGTCTACCGACCGATGGGAAGATCCCAGTTTGTTCTGCGCGCTGACCCACGAGCCCGTTCTTGGAAATTGCGGCGCCGTTTCGACGCGGGTCTGGGCAGCCAGCAAGCCGATGTGTATATCAACGGGGTCCTGGCCGGCCGCTTCCCTCCGGTGCCCCAGAACGTCTCTCGAAGATGGTATGAGATCGACATCGAACTGCCTCGCTCGGTTGGCGACACCATTTCCGACGGCAATCTCTTTTTCTCCGTCGTTTCCAGGACGGAATCGTTCATCTCATCGCCGCCGGATCCCGTCCCAGTTCCGGCGGGAGTCCCGCCCAATGCTGCTTTCTCTGAGTTCCAGTACGAACTGTGGGCGGACGTCTATCCCTTTAGTTGTCCGGGAGACGTCAATGAGGATGGAAGACAGGATGTGTCGGACATGGTGGCCATAAGGCGTCAGCTCACAGGCGAAATCGAGCTACTGGGAGTCCCACTGGCTTCCGCCGACGTGAATCGGGACGGTACCGTAAGCGTGTTGGATATGGTACGTCTGCACCGACACCTCGTCGGGAAGTCTGCCCTATCGGGATGCTCCCTCCAGGAGTCCGCCGACCTTGGAAATCCCTGAACCAGGGCCGTTCAAAACCTACAACTTCCAGGTTGACAGGGTACTAGCGTGGCTGTACGGCAGCCGAAGCGGCCGGGGTTAGCGGTGGGATGTCCAGCCGCCCGACCCCATCTACGCTACCTTTTTCATCCCAGACGTAGACTCGTACCGCCTCAACGTCGTTGAGCTGTTCCTGCTCTCCCGGGTAGGCGACCTCGAAGTGCGACTCCGCAACTTCCAGCTGCTGGCTGGCGGTCACTTCGCCACTCTTGCCCAACCAGTCGATGATCGCTTGACCTCGAAAGGCCGGCGACTCGATTTCTGCCTTCACACTCAAGGCCGGGACGTCACCCCTTACAGCGGTCAGCTTCACTGTCCGCTCTGGGACCGCGATCGGAGCCGCAGGGTCCCCCAGCAGATTGTACTGCTCCACCAGGACGCGGTTACGAATCCGCTGCTTGGCCCGCAGGATGGCCTCGCCAATAGTGCCCGGTTGGGTCAGCTCATTCACCAGTTCCTGGCTGAATTGCTGTGAAGGAGAATTTCGCCAGGAAGCAGCCAGCACCGCCACCGCTCCACGGTCGGGCAAGCGCAGGAACTTCTCACCGATCGAATCCGCGTTGGGGTGGTCGAATGGAGCTGAAAAACAGGTCATGCTGAGCACCACCGGCAGCCGGTCATTGGGCTTCAGCTTCTCGATATCGTCCAGCGTGAACAGGTCGTGATTCTTTTTGAGATCGGGGGGACCGGTCCGCCAGATGTAGCGGCCACCGTGCCCGTAGAAGTGAACCAGCAGCTGTCCCTCGTCGAAAGCGTCACGGAGCCGGGACTGATGAGCGGCATTCTCCTTTTCTTCGGGGAGAGGGTAGACTTTCTGCACGCCCAGGCCGCGCTTCGAGGCCATTCCGGCAAGGTGGTCCGAAGCCTGGTGAAACCCCCTCTGTTCGTTGGTGATCCACAGCGAATTCCGTCGCCAGGGACCGACATCAGAATGCTTCATGTAGCGGAGGGTCTTGTCGACGATTGCACGCACTTCCTCCGGTTCGACTACCGGGAAGCGGCCGATTGCGATAACTGGATGGAAGTCCTTCTCCTTCAGCGCGACGAACCAATTGTCGCTCGCCGAGTGCCCTTCGGGGGAATGGTAGTTCTGGGTTGGAATCAGATTGCGGTGCGTGGCAGTTTTCGACTCAGGGTAGACGGCGCTGTCCTTGGGGACAAATCCCCTCCATCGATCTGGGTTTTCTGCCGAGCGCAGGGCGTTGACTCCCCAGAGCATGTTGTGCTCACGGTAAGGATAGTTGGCGTAGTTGGCATCGTCTATTGTCGAGTTCTTCGTGTCCCAGCTGGCATCTCCCACCAAAAGGACGAACCGGGGTGCCGGCTTCATCCAGTTCTCGTAGGCGTGGGCGATAAAGTCACGAATGGCGATGGGGTGGACGATGCTATGGTTGAACTCGTCGTAGAGATCCTGGACGTCGATCAACGCCACTCTCAGCCCTTTAGAACGGTGGTACTCGGCCAGCGGAGTGGCCGCTTCCAGCAGGCGCCGATGGGCGATCATCAGATAGTCCGCCTGCTGAGGCCGGTCCTTGAGATGGGAACGCGAGTCTAGCTCGATGCCATCAGGATGCTTGAACTGCCCATCGCGCACCAGGTGATACGACTTTTCCCCTTCCTCAGGCTGGAAGAGTAGGGAAGCTGGTTGATCCGCTTGCGCCGGGGATGGCCTTTCCAGTGCCTCAACCCGTTTGCCGCCGTCGCCATAAGCCACCAGACCACGGGTATCTGCGGCGATCATCCGGATCAGTCCCGGTGATTCGGCCGAGACGTTGAGCTCTACCTGGTCGGCAGCCAGGAGTCCGCTATGGGTGTAGCTTATTTCGACCCAATCAAGCATCACCGCATCGACTATCGGATCCTTTTGATCGCCGACAGTGCGAGCCGGCACGGCGAACTCGAGTTTGTTGTCACCGACGATAAAGCGGCCGGCGTCGAGGGAGGGGAACTCCTGCAGGTGGAGGGATCTTCCGTCCCACTCGGCAGGACCGACTAAGCTGCCATTGAGGGAGATCTCTACCCGGTGGCCAGGCACATTGTCGTTCGCACCCCCAAACCGGTTGGAAAGGCCCCGGAAATGGATTCGTAGCGAGACCGTTGCCCCTCCCGAAGGGTCCAGATCGCTGAGATTGAGCGGCACCTCGAAGGGCTCCGAATCGATGTGTGTCAATTTGGTCCAAAACCAGACCTCGGGTTCCTCCAACTCTTTCACCTTGTGACTGGAAAGGCGTATCAAGAAACGGTCGTGCTCGAGGTGTTGATCGCGCCTGGCCCGGAGACCCGAGGCATCGCCGGTCGCTATCTGTTGGTCAGGGGGTGGTGGGCTTCCGATCATACGCTGGATCTTGTTGCCGTCCCAATCCAGCAGATAGACATTCCGGTTCGAGTAGGGGTTGGAATGCTGTGCTTTCCCTGCAAGGTGTGTGCCGACGAATTCGATCCAGTCGCCGGGACCGAAATGCTGGTCTCCTCCATCGGCCAACCAGACGGGTACCGGTTGGCCTTGATTGGACAGACTCAGCTTGGCACTTTCCCTCTGCTTGGACTCGAGTCCAGCCTCGACCAGATCCTCAAAAGTCACGCGATAGACGCCCGATTCGGCCAGCGAGATTCGGAATCTCGAGGTCTCAGCCTGAGGAAAAACCAAGTGAGTAACAGACGCCGAAATAACGATCAGAATCAGCAAGCTAGCGCTCAAGCGAAGGAATTCCTCGAGTGTCAAGAAGGATTTTGGATGCAAAGCTGACGGTTCTCGACGATTTTGGATGTTCATGATTGGAGACACTCCCGCTGGCTAATGTAATCTCTCTTGTGCTATAGCCGATCATTCTGGCATACGGGACAGCTCGACTTCAACATCCCTGACACTAGGTGGATGCTCGGAAACGGAAATTGCAGCCTGCGGCCTGAAGACCTGCACTGGCCCACTTGGTGCTGTTTCGCCGCAGGTTTACAATGGTTCTGCTACACTCACCGCGATACGTATAGCCCCATTGGGTTGTAGTCATACCGGGTTTTGGCAAATGAATGGAGCCAGGAGAAATGTGATGTCTAAAACGATATGGACCAGCGCTTTTCTGCAGTGTTGCCTGTTGTTCCCTATGCTCCAGGCTGCATCCACAGAAGTAACACTGCAAGTCGTTCGCTTTCCGGAGCGGAGGGATGTCGTATTGACCTTGCTCCCTACCCGGCGCATCCCTCGGGCCAGCATGAAGGCCAAGGTGAAGTTTGAAGAGGGGCAGTCGCGTATTGAACTCTCTTACGATGAGATGAAGCCGGCAGTCCTCTTCGCCGGTGACGTGACCTGCTACGTTTTGTGGGTAGTCAATAGAGACGGTGGTGTGGAGAATCTGGGGGAGCTGTGGGTGCGTCCCCGTCGTGACAAGGACTCCTTGAAGTTTTCGACCGGCTTGAGAACCTTCGCACTGATGGTTACAGCGGAACCCTACTATCAGGTGAGGCAACCGTCGGAGCTGATCATCAGCTGGAACGATGTCAGTCGGGACCTTCAGGCTCCCGCTCAAGCCCTCGGTTTTTCGGATTTCGCAGCCGCGCCCGAACACGGTCTGGAGAGTCTCGAGGCGGTTATCTACGACGGAAAGGCGTCCTTGGATCTTCTCCAGGCACAGAAGGTCCACGAGATCGCCGGGCGCCTGGGGGCCGATGAGCATGCTTCGGCCATCTACCGTGAAGCGACGTTGACGCTACAGCAGGCCACGTTCATGACCAGGGGAGGCGGGGCGAGGAAGGGTTCACAGGAATACGCCCGGCGTTCGGTAGCCTCCAGCAACGAGGCCATCAGGGTTACCCTGCGCCAGCTGGAAGCAAAGGAGTTGGACGAGAAAATAGCGGCGCGCCAGGCTGAGATGGCAATGATGGAGAAGCGGGCAGCCGAGGCCGAGGCCAGCGCCAAGGCGAGCGAGGCCTTCGTCGCCGATCTTCAGAATCAGAAGGCAGACTTGGAAGCCCGGCAGGCAGAGGCTGAGAAGGCCCTACAGGCTTCCTCGCGAGAACTGGAGACGATCCAGCAGCAACGGAAGGAGATGGAGGCCAGCCTGGGAACTCTGCGTCGAGAGCAGGCGGACTTGAAGGCTTCCATGACGAGGCTCCAACTGGAGCAGCAGAAACTACAGGAGGAGAAGAACGCTCTACAAGGACGGCTGCAACAGGCCCTTTCCCACGTGGCCGACACTCGCGAGTCGGCTCGGGGTACGATCGTCAACCTACCCGATATCCTCTTCGATGTGGGGCAGGCCGCTTTGAAGCCCGAGGCAAAACTGGTCATCGCCAAGTTGGCTGGTATCCTTTTGATCATGTCTGACCTCAATCTCCGCATCGAAGGCCACACCGACTCGACGGGTGCGGCCTCCACCAACCTGACGCTGTCGGAAAAGCGGGCCAACTCAGTGTTCGATTTTCTTGTTCCCGAGGGCATTGCGAGCACGCGAATAACGGCGGTGGGATACGGCATGGAGCGCCCGGTTGCGGATAATTCGACCTCTGAGGGTAGAAAGAAGAACCGCCGAGTTGAGATCATTATTGCCCAAGGGGAGGTCCAGGAAGCGAGCGCCGAAACGCATTCGTTGCAGCTTCAGTAGAGATCCCCGCAGACGTAGCTTTGGCCTCCAGGCCGAAGTCTTATTCTTCCGAGCCTCTGGCTCGGACGGCGGCCTGGAGACCACCGCTACGCCGAAGGTCAGACCGGCTCAACAAGAAAACGAAACCCGCAAAATCCTGGAACCCCAACCCTCCCTTCCACTCCGATGAAACTTCCCCAGATCCTATTCGGTGCACTGCTGACCATGTGCCTGGTACTGGCCTTCATCCTGCTTGGCGAGACGCACTACGGTCGGGGGAGCGAGCACGCTGAAAACCCCGCGATGCGGCAGAGCGGGATGATCTCCCAATCCTACCAATCAGGGCTCTGGTCCGCCTGGCTTTTGGGAAGCGTGGAGATCGTCCTCTTTATGCTCTGCTTGGGGCTTGGAATCCGAAAGAGGGAACGACTCGGCAGAATGAAGGTGCCTCTGCTGGCAGCGGCACTGCTTCACCTGACGATCTATGCGCTGTTGATCGTTCTCTCGAAGGGTGGGACGGATCAAGCACCGCTGCTGGTCTTTTCTTTTCCCGCTCCTACCGTGCTGATGATGTTAGGCCTGTGGCCCGTCATTCCTGTCTTCCTGTCCCTCCTCTACTTTCTGAAATTCGATACTTGGATCTTGACAGCGGATGATCGAAGGCGATTCCAGAGACTCCGGGAGCTGCCGCAGACACTTCCGGAAGACGCCCCTTGATGGAAGCCTCGAGAAGTAGTGTCATCCTTGGTTTTGTCCTGGCCTACCTGGCCCTGTGCGTGGTAGTTGGCCTTTGGGCTCTGCGCCGCACCCACTCCACCCGGGATTTCTTCATGGCCGGTCGTGACCTGGGAATCATGGTCACAGGCCTGGCCGTGTTTTCCAGCACCATGAGTGGGTTTGGCTTCGTTGGCGGGCCGGGCCTGGTCTACCGCATGGGAATGAGCTCGGTATGGATGGTGATTGCCATTCCGATCGGCTATTGTCTCACCTTTTTTCTCCTGGCCAAGCGGATTCGCCTTTTCGCCGAATTGCGAGATCCGATCTCCCTGCCCGATGCGATATCGGCCCGCTATAGGAGTCGGATGAGCCGGTTTCTCTCGGCCCTTGCGATCCTTCTGGGAGTCATGGGATATCTGGCGACACAGATTCTTGCAATGGCTACCGTGCTGAAGGATATTCTGGGAAATACCGCGGTAGGCGCGATCAGTCTCGAAGCCTGCGTCGCGATTTCCTGTGCCGTGTTGGTCTTCTACTGTGTCACGGGAGGCATTATCGCCTCGGTTTATACCGACCTGGTCCAGGGCCTGGTGATGATGGTGGCGGCGGTTCTAGTCTTTCTGGCCACTGGAAGCGCGGTGGCGGGAGGCTGGGGTGGAATAGCAAGCACGCTTCTGGAGGACGATCCTGGGGCGATAGGACCCTGGGGCACGCTGGGAGTCTTCGGCTGTCTGTCCTGGTACTTTCTGTTCACCCTGGGAGTGGCTGGACAGCCCCATGTGGTGACCAAGTTGATGATGAATCGGCGGGTAGAAGACGCCAAGTACATCTTGCCCGTCTCCATCCTGGGCTACGCAGTTTCCGGCCTGCTTTGGATCAGTATCGGACTCGCAATGCGCACGCTGGTGCTCAGGGGAGTCCATCCCACGCTGCCGAGGGCCGATGCGGCAGCTTCACAGTTTCTTCAGCACTACGTGGATCCGCTGCTGGCAGGTCTGGTCTTCGCAGCTCTGTTCGCCGCTATCATGTCGACGGCGGATGGTTTCTTGAACATCGGCGCTGCGGCCGTCGTGCGGGACATCCCCCAGTCGCTGCGTGAAAAACCCCTGGTTCGAGAACTCTTGTGGGCACGCTTGGCGACCATAGCGATTGCGGTGGTGGCTTCGCTTTTCGCACTCTATTCGGATGATCTGGTGGCCCTTCTGGGGGCCTTCGGCTGGGCAACGTTCGCCGCGGCCCTGGTTCCCACCGTCGCCATCGGCTTCAATTGGAAGAGGGCTACTGCGCTGGCGGCAAATGTAGCCATAGTCTCCAGCCTGGTTCTCAATTTTTCCATCAAACTCCTGAACATCCACATTCCCTACGGAATCGATGGCGGAGCGCTGTCTCTGCTCGTATCCATGACCCTGTTCGTGGGGATCTCGCTGTTGTCGCCTCCCCCCGAGCTGGATCCGGATATCGATGGGTTGATGGATATCTAGGGGAGATAGTTCCAAGATTTTCCAAGATACAAGATACAAGATACAAACAAATCCCAAATGCCAAGGTTTCAAGGCCCAAGGCACTAATTCCCAACACTGCGCCTCGAGTCTGAATGGACGCTTCAATCGTCAAAAGGATTCAGGACTTTGGCGCCGGTCTCCTGAAAGTCTCTGGCGTTGCGTGTGATGACGGTCAGGTCATAGATCAATGCTGTGGCCGCGAGCTGTTTGTCCAGTAGATGTTCCGGGTGCGGCACCCGCAATCTACCCCAAAGCTGAGCGATATCCAGATCGATGTCCAGAATGAAATCCTGGTACTCCTCAATCAGCTCTCCCAGCCATCTTTCCAGAATCGTCGCCTGGGCAGAGTCACCGCGGTGCCGGATCAGCTCCACTCCGCGGCGCAACTCCCCCAGGGTTATGACCGAGATGTAAACGAGAGCGCGGCGTTCCAGCGCTCGCTGGAAGAAAGCCTTGACCCCATTGTTGGCTTTGGCATGTTTCCGCGCCTCGCTGACGACGTTGGTATCAACCAAGTACATTGTCGCTTGGCTGATCATCGTCCCGACGCTCAAAGTCTTCATCCCTGCCGACATTGGGCATTGCCGCCAACACCTCGGTAAAGCTCTTGCGCTTGGCCAGGAGCGTCTCTTCGAGAATGGCTCGGTGCTCGGCCTCCGCGCTGCGACCGTGGCGCGCGGCCCGACGTTTGAGGGCGTCCACAACCCGAGGATCGAGCTTTCTCACGATCAAATTAGCCATTTCCGTTCCCCCTCTGGTTTCTGACGCTAGCAATGATAGCAGGGAGCCCCGCTGGATGCACGGAGGGCTGTCAATTATGCTTGCCGCTCGTATCGAGGAAGAATACTGCGGCTGACCCTTGGCTCCAGGCCCCCGAGGTCAGCGCCGCATCCTGGAGCGAAGGACTCGGTACATGTTCAGTGCCAGTTCGGTTGAGGAAACCCTGCGGCGGCGCTCTCGGAGCGCCGTGACGAAGTGGCCCACCACCAGGTAGGCCAGGCCACAGTAGGTGAAGTAGATTCCATAGTGGACATTGGGCAGATCGGGATGGGTCCGCTGGGCCAGCCAGTCCAACATGAATCCTCCGACCACAGAGCCGATGAACATACCGGCGCCGTTGACGAAGGTGGCAGCGGCGATGTAGATACTGGTCCGCTCCCCGTCACTCAAGGACAGGCTCAAATACTGCTGGCCGGTGAGGAGGCCCACGCCGAAGATACCCTCGTTGGTATTCCAAGCCAACAGCGCAAAGATCAGCACCGGAACCAGACCCTCTCCAGTAAGGCAGAACAGTCCCAGAGCTACTCCTACCACCGAGACGCGCAGGACGTTTTTCCCTCCATGTCGGTCACACAGGTATCCCCACAGGGGGCGCAAGCCGATTCCCAGGAAGGCCACGCAAATAGTGATGATGCTGATCTGCAGCATGCTGAGTCCCTGGGCCTTCAACAAATAGGGGTTGATGAAGGCAATGATCATCATGTTGACCATGCTGAGCATGAAGGATGCGTGGAGGTAGACGCGGTAGGGTCGGTTGCGAAAGGGCTCGCGGATTGCGCCGAAGTTCAGCTGCCGGCGACGGCTTACGTCCCGCGCAGGATTACTCACTTTCATGATCATCCACATCGCCGCGAAGACAAACACAGCGGTGGGAAGCATGACGTGGAGAAAGGCGCCGTAGAACTCTGCATCACTTCCTGAGGAGTGGCGATCGATGTACCAGCTGCAGGGGATGGCCAGCAGAAACGCGGGAACCATCGTGAGCGAGAGACTATTGGCGATGTGCTTTCCCAGCTCCTCTGGAGGGTAGTGAGCCCTGATGATCGCCGAGAGGCTGCTCTGGGCAATCATCGGGAAGACCATCGTCAACAGGAAGATGACGCCACAACCTAGCGTCAGTATGCGAGTGTCCTTCCACATCCAGGGGAGTAGGAGAAACGAAAAGGGCAGGAAAATTCGTATCACGTAGCTGATCGCCAGGATTTCCCGATCCTTGCCAAGCCGGGCCAGAAAGGGAGACAGCAGCAGGTTCACCGTCACCGGGATCAGGAAAGCCAACCCCTTGACCACCCCGAACTGAGACATGCTCAGGCCCATGCGGAGAAAAAGCCGGTCGAGGAATAGAAAGGAGGCGACCACCGCCAGGGAGACGGAGAGGAAGAGATGGAAGAGATAGAGCTTCCGGATCTCTGATTTCATCTAATTTGTGGCCAATTCACATTACATCAAAAAGGGGAGACGTTCTTGGGAACGTGGACGTAGCTTTGGCCTCCAGGCCGAAGTAAGGCGGTCGAGCCTAGCTCGACGCAGGGCGGCCTGGAGGCCACCCCTACGACCACGGCCTCAGCTGCGCGCGGAAGCAGCTTCCCGGAAGACCCCAATGTATCCCTTCTCAAGAGGGTAGGGTGGCGATTACAATCTCAATGGATGCGTATCAGATTGGCGGCAATACGGTATACCGGAAAGGGCACGTGAGCGGAAGGCTTTGTTTGCTCCTGGCGGCGACGCTGCTGACAGGAAGCCTGCTTTTGGCGACCATGGAGCAGTCCGCGGAGGGAAGCCCTGGCTCGGCCGAGCAAGAGCGTCGTTTGCCGACTGAAGCGAAAGAGAAGGGAGAACCAGGACCCGTCTTCGTGGACGCTCAGGAGTCGGCGGGACTGGATTTCCGCCATTTCAACGGAATGACCGGGGAATTGTATCTGCCCGAGATCACGGGCTCGGGTGCGGCACTGTTTGACTATGACAACGATGGCGATCTGGATGTCTACCTGGTCCAGGGTGCGATGATTGGAGAGGGAAAGAGTCTCAAGGCTGCGATCCTACCCTGGCAGGGTTCCGACTCGCCTCGGGATCAACTCTACCGCAACGATCTTCAAACCGATGCCAAGGGTGTTCGTCGGCTCAGGTTTACCAATGTCACCAAGGAGAGCGGCATCCTGGCAGAGGGCTACGGTATAGGCGTAGCCGTCGGCGACATCAACGATGACGGTTGGCTCGACCTGTACGTCACCAACCTGGGTTCCAACCAGATGTTCCTCAACCAGGGCGATGGGACCTTCTCCGATGTCACCGCCAAATCCGGCACCGATGACCCGCGCTGGAGTACCAGCGCCGCCTTTCTCGACTACGACCGAGACGGTAGACTCGACCTTTTCCTGACTAACTATGTGGACTTTTCCGTCACCAGGAATCCGACTTGCTACGCCACCAGCAGCGCCCGCGACTATTGTGGGCCCGATGCCTACCAGCCAGTGTCGGACCGTCTCTTCCGCAATCGAGGCGAGGGCATTTTCGAAGACGTCTCCAGCACCTCTGGAATCTACCGCGAGTTTGGCGCGGGACTGGGGGTAGCCACGGCCGACTTCAACGGCGATGGCTGGACCGACATCTACGTCGCCAACGACGGCGATCCCAATCAGCTCTGGATGAATCAGAAGGATGGCAGCTTCCGAAACGAGGCACTTTGGTCAGGCGCCGCCCTGAATCGGGTGGGTCAGGCCGAAGCCGGCATGGGTGTGGACGCGGCCGATTTTGATGGTGACGGTGACGAGGACCTCTTTGTCACCCATCTGACGGAGGAGACCAACACCCTCTACGTCAACCAGGGTGATGGGGTGTTCGATGACCGAACCATCGAGACGGGTCTCCATATGCCCAGTTTCAGTTTCACAGGCTTCGGAACGGGTTGGCTGGATTTCGACAACGATGGCTGGCTGGATCTGCTGGCCCTGAATGGAGCTGTGCGGATATTGTCCGACCTGGCTCGGGAAGGGAACCCCTACCCCTTGGGTCAGTCCAACCAGCTGTTTCAGAACACGGGTGCTCTGTCGTTCAGAGACGTCACGGATCGGGCAGGAACTTCCTTTCAGCTGAAGGAAGTAAGCCGCGGAGCGGCCTTGGGAGACGTCGACAATGACGGTGACACCGACGTCCTGGTCGTCAACAACAGCGGTCCGGCTCGACTTCTCTTGAACCAGGTCGGGAATCGCAGGCACTGGTTGGGACTCCGGCTGCTGGACAGAGCAGGACGACGAGACATGCTGGAAACCAGGGTCGAGATCCTCTTGCCCAATGATTCCGTGCTCTGGCGTCGGGTCCGAACCGGGGGAAGCTATTGCTCTTCCCAGGACCCGCGGGTCCTGGTCGGACTGGGACCCTGGGACGCCGTCAAGATGGTTCGTGTGCACTGGCCTTCGGGCCAGGCCGAAGAGTGGCCAGATCTAAAGCTCGATCACTATACGACGATTCAGGAGGGAAGGGCTCCGGACGGAAACTGACCGAACTTCATTTGAAGATTTGTTTAGGAAAGGACGTAACCCATTGATCTAGAATTGGATAGAGAATCCTTCAGGCGATTGTCTGCCAACCGTGGCGGTGGCTTCCAAGCCGCCGTTTTTCGAGCCAAAGGCTCGAAGGAAAGAACACGGCGGCCCGGAGGCCACCGCCACGTCCCTCGACTGAAGTTTCTTTCTCGAATGATCCCGCTCCCAGCTGGGGGCGTTACTGACCGGAACTTCGACCGAACTGGACTGCTACCGACAGTAGAGGTTGTTGGCATTGTTGGAAGGGATCTACGCCGAAGGCGTTATTGCGTGTAGCCCAGACATCTGAGGTTTCAAGTCAAGTGTTTTTTCAAGTTTTTTTTCAGCCGGTTGCATTTTTTTCCACAGCTTGATTGCTCTCTACAAGAAGGCCAGCAAAGGGGCGTTGTTCGCCTTCAAAGAAGCCACATAAATGGCGTCGTCGTAGGGGACCCGGTTCTTCCAGCAGCGGTAGATTATGCGCAGCCACTTGAAGGCCAAAGAGCGCACCGCGACGTGATGATCTTTCCCTTGGCTGAGCTGCATCTGGTAGAACGCTTGCGCCCAGGGGCACCAGTGCCGGGAGTGAGCGGCGAATTCGTGAACGCCCTGGCGGACGAACTTGGGACAGGCCCAACGGTAAGACACGATGCGGGTCTTGCCACTGCTTCGCAGCAGGGGGGCGATGCCGGAGACGGTCTGTACCTCCGCGGCGCATTGGAAACGATCCCGATCCTCCCCAAAGAGAGTTAAGAGCCGCGGTCCCAGAGCCTTTCCAGAGCCGGGCAGACTGCTGAAAATGAAATGGTCGGGGTGGTGGTTGAAGAGTTCCTCGATTTTGGCATCAAACCGCTGGATGGACTCATTCAAGTGCAGGATCTGTCCCGCCAAGCTCTGAGTCATCAGGCTAGCCGCCGTCACAATGGCCGCATCGTGGGTCAGCGCCCGGGCCTGCTTGATCTCCTCCAGCTTGGAGTGCAACTTTTCGCTGCCCCCCACCCGATGGCTCTTGAGAAAGCGGCGAATCGTGGTCGGCTTGACCCGCTGCAAGGCCTCAAGGCTGGGCCAACGGTTCAGGAAATCACAGGCCGTCTTCCCTTTGAGCGGGCCGACCCATTTCAGGGCCTGAGGAAAGTAGTTCTTCAAGTTGGCGGTCCACTGATTGGTCAAGTCCGCGCGCAGATCGACCAGCTTGCGCCGTTGCTCGGACAACAGGCGCAGGGAGCGCACCTCCGGCGATTCGGGTTCCCACAATCGAATCCGTTCCCGATGCTTGAGCAGGTAGTCCAGCACCAGATCCGCATCCCTCGGGTCGTCTTTGCCTCCACTGGGATAGAAGGCTCCACGGTAGCGGCTCAAGGACTTCGGGTTGATCGGGTAGATCAACACAAAATCGTAATCCATCAGCGCATACAGCAGCGCTCCCCGGCTCTGTTCGACGGCGATCGCGACCCAGCCGCCTCCGCTCCTTTCTCTCAGCCCGTTGATCCAGCTCTGCAGGGCCTCCGGTGTTTGTTTGACGTCGCCGGTCTCGATTTCGCTCGAGCCCGACATCCGCAGCGCGTAGGCATGCTCTTGGTCGGCCCAGTCCAGGCCCACCCACACTCCAATGGTCTGCTCCTCAATCGGCTTCATGGCTCCTCTCCCCTTCTCTGGTGTTTCGTCGGACGCAAACCGGGGGCGGCGAATTCCTTATAGAAGTCCTCCTGAGCGGACAGCATCTGAGTATTCGTCCAAATCCGGCCCAGGGTCCGTCCGAAAGTCTGGGCTTAATCGTCCTCCCGATAAGGGTTGGCATTCGTGACGGACCCGAGCGTCCTGGGAGTCGACTATCGAGCTCCCGACTCCACACTTTTGCACACCATCCACACCTTCCACAAAGAAAGAAAAAAGTAGCAAAAAAGAAAGAAAGGCGGCTACGGCTACTTGCCGCTCCCATCTTCCCGATCTCAGTACCTTCCCAACTATAAGGGTTGGCGATGCGAAGCGAGCTACCCTGGGTTGAAGTCGTCTTGTCGATTCCTACGCTGTAAGCGTTGCTGCAAACTCGTCGTGGGTCGGCAATAACCCCGTTGGGGTAAGGGTACAACGATCCTTGCCCCAGGGTAGCTCGCTTCGCTCCGCATCGCCAACCCTGGGCTTCGCGCGGTAACGCCTTCGGCGTAAACCGAGGGTACCCTGAACTGAGGAGGAGAATTGTGTTCCTGAATAAGGGAGGCCGGCTGCGAGCGGAACTGACAAGGCGTTTCTGTCTATCTGTCTCAACCGTTGTGCTGATCGGCCTGACCACCGGCATCTACGACGTCCAGGCCCAATCACAGTCCTCTGAGGCCAGCTTGAGCGCTCCCAGGGTGGGCCTGCTTTCTCTGCGCTTTCCAGAGATGGAAAACCTGGATCCAGACGTACGCGAGCAGCTCCAGTTCTTCCAGAAGCAGCTGGCCGCCCTGGCTGGGAATCTGGAGACGACCGAAGCCGAGCTGGGCGAAGCCTATGGACAGCTGGGACAGATGTATCATGCCTATTCCTTGAGCGATGCAGCCGAGGTCTGCTACCTCAACGCCAATCGAATCGCCCCACAGGAATTTCGCTGGATCTATCTCCTGGGGTATCTCTACCACAAGACGGGCCGTCTGTCGGAGGCTGCTGTCTACTACACCCATGCCAGGAAACTGCGTTCCGAATCTCTGTCGCTCCCCGTCCACCTGGGAGACGTGTTGGTGCAGCAGAATCGTCCGACGGAGGCGGCCGTCCAGTTTGAGCAGGCGCTGAAGATCGACTCCAACTGCGGCGCGGCTCACTTCGGCCTGGGACAGCTGGCCCTATCCAGTGGAAAATATGCCGATGCCGTGGGACACTTCGAGAAGGCTTTGGCAAGCGCTCCCGCAGGCAACCGGATCCACTACTCCCTCGCCCTGGCCTACCGAGGGCTGGGAGATCTGGAACGAGCAGAAACCCATCTGAAGCAGCGGGGAACCGTTGGTATTCGGGTCGCTGATCCGCTGCTGGATGAGCTGAAGGATTTGCTGCGGGGCGAGCGGGTTCATTTGATAAGGGGGCGCATGGCCTTCGCCGCCGGACGCCTTTCCGAGGCCGCTGCCGAGTTTGACAAGGCGGTCGCCGCCAAGCCGACCAGCATCCCGGCACGCGTCAATCTGGGTACTTCCTGGGCGCAGTTGGGAAAGATAGAGGCCGCGGTGGAGCAGTTTCGGGAAGTACTTCGATTGGATCCCGAGCACCCGACGGCACACTACAATCTGGGCTTTTTGCTAGCGGGATCCAATCGCCCGTCTGAAGCCGTACCCCATCTACAGGTGGCCCTCGGGGCCTACCCGGAGGATTCAGGCGCGCGATTCCTTCTAGCACAGGCGTTTCGCGATACCGGGCAGTTGGAGCAGGCGCTGACGGAGTTCTCTCGACTGCTTCAATCGGATCCCGCCAACGAGGAAGCGCTATTGCAGCAGGTCAACCTGCTGGTAGCCAAGAAAAGGTTCCGCGAGGCTCTAGACCAGCTGGAGCAGGCCAACAGGCGTTTTCCCTCACGTGGCCGGGCTCATACCCTGGCACTGTTCCTGGCCTCCTCTCCCGATCTGGATCTGCGAGACGGAGCCAGGGCCCTGGACCTGGAGCTGCTGGTTTTCAAGGCCAGTAAGTCGGTCAGCCACGGGGTCACGGTGGCGATGGCCCTGGCAGAGTTGGGTCGCTGTGAGGAAGCGGCCCAATGGCAGCGCCGGATGATCGCCGCAGCAGAAAAGGCCCAGAAAAGCGATCTGGTGGAGAGTCTCAAGGTGAATCTGGAACGTTACGAAAAGGACCAACCCTGCCGGCCGCCGAACTAATCACTCCCGTTGGAGATTCGATTGCATCAAGCTGAAGGTCATCTAGTCAATTATGAACTTCGTGCTCAAACCCTGGCAGCTGCTGCTCCTGATTTTGGCCAGCTGGATCAATCGACACCAGCAGGACGCGATCGAGTATCTGCTGACTGAGAATCAGGTGCTAAGAGAAAAGCTCGGCAAGCGTCGGATTCTGCTCAACGACGACCAGCGTCGACGTTTGGCCGTCAAAGGCAACGTGCTCGGCCGCAAGAGTCTCGACAAACTCGCCGGGATCGTGAGGCCCGATACGCTCCTGCGCTGGCACGGAGAACTCATCGCACGCAAGTGGGATCATTCGATTACGCGGCAATCAATCGGTCGACCACGCATTCGGCAGCAGATCGTCGACTTGGCTCTTCGCTTCGCACAAGAGAACCCAACTTGGGGTTATGACCGCATCCAAGGTGCCTTGGCCAATGTGGGCTATCACATCTCTGACACCACGGTCGGCAACATTCTCAAAGCCCACGGCATCGAGCCAGCTCCGGACCGGGAGCGGCGCACAACATGGAGTACCTTTTTGAAGGCTCATTGGGACTCGATCTCGGCTGCAGACTTCACTACGGTTGAAGTCTGGACTCAGTCGGGATTGGTTACCTTCTACATCTTGGTCGTGATGCATCTAAAGACCCGGTGCATTGAAATCGCGGGTGCGACGCCTCACCCCAACTCCGAATGGATGCAGCAAGTCGGAAGGAACCTGACCGACTGTGTCGACGGCTTCTTCCGCCTTTCAACTCACGTTATCCTTGACCGTGACACGAAGCACTTGCCGTTGCGTCAGATCTTGAAGTCGAGCGACATCAAGTTAGTCGTTTTAAGCGCTTCATGCGCTCCCTGAAATCTGAGTGTCTGGATCGTGTGATCTTCTTCGGCGAGGCGTCATTGCGTCGAGTCCTCAAGAGAGTTCGGCGAGCACTTTCACCAGGAACGCACCACCAGGGACTCGGGAACCGAATCATCGATGCCGGGACTGAAGTAGGCCGGACCCAGGGGGAAGTCCAGTGCCGAGAACGGCTCGGTGGTCTGCTTCGGTACTATTATCGAAACGCTGCTTAGATGCCTGATATACCACTGTGGAGCGGGTCGAGCCAGCGCCGCCGTGTCGGAGCGAAACCCTTTACAACAGGAAGCCCGTTTCCTGGAGTCCGATTCTCGACGGAAGCCGTCCGAGATTCCGATCCTCCGGCACCCTGAAGGCCTTCTTCCTAACGGATCCACGGCACGACCTAATATTTTGACCTTACGGGGCCGACGCCTACTTCACGAGCCGCCTGGAATGCAGCCAGGCCTTTCACCCTACAGGGGGATCTTCAGGATGATCTGACCCGACATCTGGAGTGAAGACTCGGGCCAACCCGAATCAGTTCTTCCGTTGAGTGGCCGTCGATTTCAACCACGACGGGCTTGTCAGTGATGTCGAGGTATCGTTGAACCTTCTCTGTTCCCTAGATGCCCTGGACTGGATTGCCCGGGTCTGCTCTCACATCCCCAATCGCAACGAACACCGGGTCCGCCATTCTGGCCGTTACGCCAGCGCCTCACGCAGGAAACGACGCCAGGGAGGAGGCGCGGGCCCGTCACCAAGAACGCAATCTAAAAGGAATTTCCTATTGATTGCCGGCTCGGTTATCGGATTCTCGCCTCCTGGTCTACCGTCTCCTGTCTCCCGGGTCCTGTTTCCCGTGTCCCCGCGTCAGGTCTACAGCCTGAAGCTTCCAGCAGGCTAGAAGCGCCAGCAGAGCGGTCAGCAGTAGGATTCCCCACTCCGACAGCAGTGGAATGGCCGATACGCCGACGCTCACCGCCCCAGCGGTCGCGCTGTTGTTGCTACTGTCGGGATCGCTCTCGTTGCCCGCGACAGTAGCGGTGTTGGTGATAGGGGTCGAGTGTTCCGCAGCGACCATCACCACAAAGGTCAGGGCGACGTTGTCGCCGTTCGCGATGGCGCCGAAGGGACAGCTCACCGTACCGCCCGCCTCAGTGCAGCCCGAGTCGGAGGAAACGAAGGTCAGTCCGGCCGGCAGCACGTCGGTGACCGTGCCACCGCTGGAGTCCGAGGGCCCGTTGTTGGTGACGGTCAGGGTGAAGGTCAGCTGTGCGCCGGGCATCACCGAGTTCCCGCCGGAGTCCTTGTCGATCGACAGATCGGACTCCGCCGGAGCTAGCGCCGTCAGGTGAGCGTCACTGTCGTTGGCGCCGGTCGGATCGGTCTCGTTGGCCGCGACGGTGGCGGTGTTGGTGATGGGGGTAGACTGTCCCGAAGCGACCATCACCACGAAGGTCAGGGCGACGTTGTCGCCGCTGGTGAGCGCTGGGACGGGGCAGGTGACCATACCGCCCACCTCAGTGCATCCTGATGGCGAAGAAACAAAGGTGACGCCGGCCGGCAGGACGTCGGTGACCGTACCGCCGGTCGAGTTCGATGGGCCGTTGTTGGTCACGGTCAGGGTGTAGGTCAAGTTGGTGCCGGGTACCACCGAGATCACGCCGTCGTCCTTGCTGATGGACATATCCGTCTCTACCCCTAAAAGCGGAGTGGCTTCGCTTGCACTGTCGTTGGCGGCGACCGGATCGGTCTCGTTGGCCGCAACGGTGGCGGTGTTGATGATGGTCGCGGTCTGTCCGGCATCGACCATTACGATAAAGGTGTGGACGAAGTTGGCAGTGTTGGCGAGTGCTGGGACGGTGCAGGTGACGGTACCGCCCGCCTCGGTGCAGCCCGTTGGCGACGAGACGAAGGTGACGCCGGCCGGCAGAACGTCGGTAACCGTACCGCCGGTCGAGTCCGATGGACCGTTGTTGGTCACGGTCAGCGTATAGGTGATGTTGCTGCCGGGTACGAAGGTCGCCCCCGCGTCGTCCTTGACGATGGCCAAATCCGTCTGAGGAGTGAGTACGGTGTTGCTGTCGGTGGCGCTGTCGTTGCCTGACGTGTTGTCGGTGACCGAGCCAGAGATGGTGGCCGTATTGGAAAGGGTTCCCGTGGCGGCCGAATCGATGGTGCACATGACCGTGTAGGTCACCATGCTGCCCGGCGGCATGTTGAGCGTCTCAGACAGATTTCCGGAGCCGGAAGCGGTGTTGCCGGTGGCGCCTCCCGCCGCCGCACTCGTGAAGGTGCAGGTGAGGTCCGAGGGGAAGGTGTCCATGAGCGTCACCGAGGGATCAGTGCTGGGGCCGCTGTTCGTCGCGATGATTGTGTAGATCAGCGTCGTTTGGCCGGGAACCGCTGTCGTCACCCCATCGCCCTTGGTCACCGACAGGTCCGCCACCGGGTTCACGGTCAAGTTGGCGGTCGCCGGGATGGCCACCGGGAGGCCGTCCAAGACCGTCAGGCTGCTGGTCGTGTTGACGAAGCTGCCGGCCAAATCCGTCCCCGGGACCAACAGATCGATGTCGAACGTGCACGACTCTCCCGGGGCCAGCGTGGCGCCGGAGAAATTCAGCAACGTGGTGCCCGACAGCGTGCCCGTGCCGGGGCTTCCCCCCGGCCCATCCGGATCGCAGGCCTCCATCAGCGGCAGCCCGACGGCGGTGAGGTCGGTGAGGAAGGTCAGGTCGTCGGCGAAGGCGAGATCGGTGACGGTCGAGGCGCTCAGGTTCTCGATGGTGAAGGTGAGCGTCGGGGTGCCGCCGGGTTCCGTCGGACCGTCGAAGGACTTGGTGAGGGTCATGCTGCCGGTCTGCAGCACGCCGGTTGCTGGGCCACCGGTGACGTCGAGGCCAGGATTGGCGGTGGTGCCGGTGACCGGGCCGGTCGTGTTGACGGCGATGGTGCCAGACAAAGCCGTTGCCGGAACCACGAACGAGACGTCGAACATACACATCTCGCCTCCCGCCAAGCTGCCGCCGGTGAGCTCGATCGTCATGCCGCCATCGGGTGTGATCACGGTGCCGCCGCACGCAGCGGGCGGCAGACCCGTCGCTACGAGGCCCGCGAGGGCGGCGTCGAGATCGTCCGTGAACGCGATGTCCTCCACCATCTCGGTGGAATCCAGGTTGGTGAGGGTGAACTTCAGGGTGCCGGTGCCACCCGGAGCCACCGGGTCGTCAGTGAATTCCTTGGTGAGGGACAGCAGCTCATTGTTGACGATCAGCTCGTCGGTTGCTTCGTCAAAGACGACAAATGTAGGCGAGGGCATCAATGCGAAGAAACCCGGACCTGTTTTGGTGCCGGTCGAGTTGGGATAGGTCCCCGACACGGCTGAGGCAGGGACGTCGAGAACGACGCTGAACATGCACATCTCACCGGGCGCCAGGGTCCCGCCGCTGAAGGTCATGAAGGTGTCAAGGGAAGCCCAAGTCAAGGTGCCGTTGCCCGAGCCGCAGACATCCGACACTGTCACACCGTCCCCCGTGATGTCGTCCCCCGGGCTGCCGGGCGGGCCGAGAATCGTGCTCATGTCGTCGTAGATCGTGATGGCCGTAGCGGTCTCGGTCGGGCTGACGTTCTCGATCACGAACTCGAGAGTGACCGTCTCGCCGGGGAGGACCGGGTCGTCGAGAAACTCCTTGGTCAGCGTCAGGCCGACGATGCGAAGGTCCTCGCTGGCGGGGTTCCCGGTCACGGCGATCCCGCCCTCCGTGGCGGTGACGGTGCCGCTGGTATTGGTGTGAAGTCCGGGGGGGGCGGTCCCGGGAACGTCGAGCGTGACCGAGAAGGTACACGACTCTCCCGGGGCCAGCGTGGCGCCGGAGAAGTCCAGCAAGGTGGTACCCGACAGCGTACCCGTGCCGGGGCTCCCTCCCGGGCCATCCGGATCGCAGGCCTCCGTCAGCGGCAGCCCGACGGCGGTGAGGTCGGTGAGGAAGGTCAGGTCGTCGGTGAACTCCTTGATCAGCGACGGACCGCCGACCACCATCAGATCGTCCGATGCGGGAAAACCTTCGACCGACTCTTCGCCGTCGAGGAGACCGGAGATCGGACTGGTGGTGTTGGGGTAGGTTCCTGTCGTCGCGTTGGTGACGACGTCCAGAGTAACATCGATGGTGCAGGATTCTGAGGCACTGAGGCTGGCGCCGGTGAGCGTGAACTTCGCCGGAAAGTTGCCAACATCCTCGCCGCCGTCGAAGAACGGCGTAAAGGAGGCAGTCCCCCCACAGACGGGATTGGTCGGCACGTCCGAAGCCGTTGGGAGCACGTCGTCGAAGACATCTTCGAATTCGATGTCTTCGAGGCTCAACGTCGAGCTGTTGTTGGTGATGGTGAAACGCAGGGTCGTCGTTCCCCCGGCACCCACCGGGTTGGTCAGGAACTCCTTGGTGAGTGTTGGGGCGAGAGTGACCACGAGCTCGTCGGTCGCTGTATTGCCGACGACAACCTCTCCATCGATCGTGGCGGTGATGGCGGTCGTGGTGTTGGTGTAGGTGGCAGGTGTGGCGCCACCGGGAACGTCGAGCGCGACCGAGAAGGTGCACGATCCCTCGGCCGGGAGACTGCCACCGGCGAAGCTGAGGGAGGTCGTCCCCGAAAGCGTGCCGGTCCCGGGGCTCCCCGCCGGGCCGTCCGGATCGCAGGCCTCTGTCAGCGGCAGCCCGACGGCGGTGAGGTCCATGAGGAAGGTCAGGTCGTCGGTGAAGGCGATGCTGGTGGCCGCCTCGGTGCGGCTCGGGTTCTGAATGGTGAACTGGAGGGTGACGCTGTTGCCTGGGCCCACGGGGTCATCGAGGAAGACCTTGTCGAGAAACTCGACCGGCACGTCGAGCGCTGCGGTGGCGAAGCCGCTCGATATCGGCGGAGAGCCATTCGTCAAATCTAGCGTGGTGTTGACGAACACGCCGGTGGTGGTGGTGGTGACGTCGACGCTGATGGTACAGCTCGAGCTCCCCGTGAGAATGCCAAGACCCAGGGTGATGACGGACGTTCCGGGGACGGCGGTGAGAGTTCCGCCGCAGGTGTTAGCAGCGTTGGTGGGGGTGTGGCGATGACCATCCCGGCCGGCAGGGGGTCGGTGAAGCTCAGAGAGGACTTCAGTACTTCGTCGTTGTTGTCGATGGTAAACGTCAGGGTACTGGTGCCCCCCGGGGGGATTGTGTCGGGCGAGAAAGCCTTGCTGAACCCGGGCCGCGCGTCGGACACGGTCAAGGTGGCGGTCGCCGAACTTCCAGAGGCTCCCACACCGCCGATCGTGCCCATGAGGCTAATCGGCGGGTTCATCGCCGTCATGGTTCCCGCCACGTTGACGCTGGCGGTACACGTATCGAGATCGGCTCCCAGTGTGCCGCCTGAGAACGTGATGGTGGTGCCCCCGTCCGGAGCGCTGAGAGTGGCGTTGGTGCAGTCGGTAAAGGCGCTGGCCGGAGTGGCGATCGTTATCCCGGACGGCAGGGTGTCAGTAAACGCCAGGTCCGACGCCGGCGTCGATTCCGGGTTCGTGAGGGTGAAGGTGAGAGTACTAGTGCTCGCGTTAGGAGGGGTCCCGGAACCGATTGTGGACGGCGAGAAGGCCTTGGAGAAGGTGAGGCTAAAGCCGTTCCCCATTGGCTTGGAAACCCCTTGCGCATTCACCGACCCCAGCAGCGCCAACGTCGGCTGAACGAGGACGATGACCGCCCCGATCGCAACCAAAACCAGAAGAGAACAGACAAACTCTCGCCCCGTCTTGCTTTTCACCACAAAACCTCCTCAATGCTCAATCGCCCGAACCGTCCTGCGGAGCTGAGAGGATATCAGATGCGTCTGAAACACTGAAGCATAAAAGTGCGCCAGCGCTCGATGGGGCTGATCTTGTAGACTCGCGTCCGCCCCTGTTCCAGCGAGTTCGCCTCCACGGAACTGCCACCGTCCCAATGGAACTGGAACCCACGAGAATCGAAGAACAGGTAGGGATTGCGTTCCAGGTAGCCCGCGGGCATCACCACCTGCTTGCCGAAGGAACTGGCGGTACAGACGAAGCGATTGTAGCACTCGTCGAAACTATGGCCGAACTGAAAGGTCTGGGTGGTAAGCTCGAGTCGCCTGCTCACCGGATCGAAGCGGGAAATCCCGGTCGTTCAAGGAGAAGGGCTCTGCCTCGGGGTCCTCTCCGGGGACGAATGTAGCCGCCATCCGCACCCGTGGAGGCATAGATCTTGTGGTCCACTCCCCACATGATGTTGTTGACCATCGCCTGCTCGTTGGTGACGCCAAATCCCGTATAGACCGTCTCGCGGATGTCGGCTCGACCGTCCCCGTCCGTATCCTTCATGTAGAAGATATCGGGCGGAGCGCAAACGAAGACCTCCTCCTTCCACACCGCCGCGCCGGTGGGCCAGATGAGCCGATCCGCGAAGATGTGGCTCACGTCAAAGCGACCACCCCCGTCCCGGTCTTCCAGCAACCGGACCCGTCCCGTGGGCTCCTCGCCCTCCCCCGGCTGGTAGGGATATCCCCGCAGCTCGGCCACGTACATTCGGCCGTTTTCAGGTTCATCCGGTAAATGGGGAGGTGCCGCCAGTCAAAGGCAGGCCATGGAAACTGCCGCACTATGCAAACCGTGGAAAAACAAGTAGTTCTGGAGGAGAACTGGCAAGTGCTCGCAGTTGTTTTTCCACCGTTCGCACAGCGCTTGGAAAACTCCGTATCACGGGCTTGCTGGCCCGGTTCGATGTCGCTCGGAGTTTTCCACAGTTCCCACGGCCTCTGCTACTGCAGCCGACTATATGGACAAGCGAACGGGGAGCAGATTTGGGATCCGGAAGGTGCCAACCACGTCCCCACCTCCCCATTTACCGGATGACCCCGTTTTCATCGAAGGTGGCGACCACCGGCTCTTCGACCATGGGCTCGTGAGCCATCAGCTCCATCTGGAAACCGGCGGCCGTCTCAAAGGTCTTCGGGGCCTCGGGGCCCAGGTCAGCGGTCGCTGGGAGACGCTCTATCTGATGGAGGCAGGCCTTGCGCTGCAATCTAGCCCGGCCGCCCGAGTGCAGCCACCCTTGCGCTGGCCCCAGTGTCATGAAGGCGAAGAGGCTCGCCTTTGGCCCCTGCATACCAGACATCGTGGCAGGCTCGTGCCATTTCCTCCAGACCCTCCGTAATAGTGGCATAGACATTTCCCGGAGTGGGACCCAAGCGGCCCAGTTGGTGGCACTGCAGCCTGCCTCTTCGCGCTGTTCACGGTCACACTGGTGGTGGTGGGTGAAGGGGACATATGTCACCAGCACTCTCAACCTGGAAGGTAAAGCTGGTCTCCGAGTTCGAAACGTCAACCGGGTCGGGTCGTCATGAGGTTTATCAGTGGGTTCCTCGAGCAGGTTCCGATGCTGAGCACACTGGTGAAGAATCAGACAAAGGAATCGATTGAGCTGTCCAATCGGGTCGTGATCGAAGTGCACACCGCATCCTTTCGCTCGGTGAGAGGCTACTCGATCGATGAGATAGCCTTCTGGAGAAGCGAAGAATCGGCCAATCCGGGTCGGGAGATCTTGGCAGCGGTTCGGCCCGGAATGGCAACGATCCCAGGGCTCTTCTCCTCTGTCTCAGCTCTCCTTATGCTCGGAAGGGTGTCCTTTGGGAAACCTGGCAAAAGCACTACGGCAAGAACGGGAGCTCTCCCCTCGTTTGGCAGGCGCCGACGGAGGCTATGAACCCAACTGTTCCTCAGACGGTCATCGAGCAAGCCTAACTGTGCTTGGTGCTTTGAACCTTGAGCCTGCCGGTTGCGCTAAGATGATGCCGATGCAGATTACTCTCGTGTCCTACGTGCTAGTCCAGTTGGTCATTGCTTCAGCCCTCCCTTTAGAGTAGGCACTACGTGCCGACGGCCCCTGGCCGTAAAAGGTAGTTTTGGGACGTGGCAGCCGAGGACGGAAAGGGAGGCTACTTGACACGCTTGCTGGTGGAGAGGAGCATCGCTGCCCATGAGCCGGTGGGGCGGTCCGATCGCCATCGCGGAGATCCTCTTGACGAGCAACAACTTCCAGCGCTACATCGCCTGGAAAGGGGGACAGGTGCGGCGGGCAGTCCACCACCATGTCTCCCGGATGCTGTCGTGCCGGACCGCGAAACTGGGGCTGCATTTGTTTGGGTGCTCCAACTGTCCTACCGTCAAGGTCGTACCCCACAGCTGCAAATCGGTCTTCTGTTCCAGCTGCGGGAAGGTCCGCACCGACCAGTGGTGCGACGAGCTCCTCTCGGATCTCCTGGAGGTGCCCTATCGGCACTTGGTCTTCACCCTGCCGTGGGAGCTGCGGCTGGTGATCCAGGACAACCGTCGGGTCCTGCTCAACGTGTTGTTTCGAGCCGCCGCGGATGCTGTCTTGAGTCTCAGCGGGCAGGGACCCACCCCACGAGGGCGCAAGAGCCAGCCCTGGCTGGCGGCCAGACGTCCAAGCCGGCGCTACTTGCCAGGCCTGATCATCGTCTTGCACACCTTCGGGTCCGACCTCAAATGGAACCCCCATCTCCATATGATCGTCACCGCCGGAGGGCTCAACGGCGCCGGCGATCGCTGGCAGGCCGCCCCCCAACGCTATCTCGTCCCGGCCCCCCTGCTGGCTACGGAGTGGAAGTTGAACGTCCTCCACGGAGTGCGCCGCGCTCACCAGTCCCAGCCCCTGGTGCGTCGCCGGCTTCGAAGCGACCCCCGACGCCGGATCGAGGTGGACAAGCTCTTGGGGCACATTCGCAAGAAGCGCTGGCATATCCTCATCGGTCCGTCGTTGAAAAGTGCCGACCAAGCCGTCCGTTACGCCTGCCGTTATACCAAGCGGCCCGTGATTGCCGAAGGGCGCATTATCAAGTTCGCTCAGGGCCACGTGACCTTTCGTTTCAAGGACTATCATCAGGACCGGAAGATCCGAGTCCGAAAACTCCCCGTGTTGACCTTCATTGACCGTTTGGTTCAACACCTGCCGGAGGTCGGGTTTCGACAAGTCCGTCACTATGGGTTATTCTCGAACATCAAACGCACCAAGCTCCTGAAGAGGGCTCGTCAACTTTTAGCCCAGAGGAAAAAACGCCGTTCCAAGCCCCAGACGTGGGAGCAGAGGCGCCAGGCAGCGGGGGACAGGAAGCCTCTTTCTTGCCCGCGATGTGGCCATCCGATGGAGCTTTGGTGCCTTTTATTCGGACCACCCCGTATGATCGCGCAACTGCTTGGGATCGAACCACAGACAAAGGTCCCTCCCAATCTCTTGCTGACTCGATCACAGGTCTTAGCTGTCATGATTTGACTATTACAGCTCGCTTCGCTTCGCTATCGAAATTCCGAGACTGCTATTACAGCTCGCTTCGCTTCGCTATCGAAATTCCGAGACTGTTAAGGGCCCTGCCCTGTGTTCAGGGACGTTACGGATGGGGCAGGAGCTTCCTTTCAGCTGAAGGAAGTAAGTCGTGGAGCGGCTTTCGGGGATGTGGACAATGACGGCGACACCGACGTCCTGGTCGTGAACAACAGTGGTCCGGCTCGGCTGCTCTTGAACCAGGTCGGAAGCCGGAGGCACTGGTTGGGATTGAGGCTGCTGGGCAGGGAAGGCCGTCGAGACATGCTGGAGGCACGGGTCGAGGTCGTCTTGCCCGATGATTCCGTACTCTGGCGTCGGGTCCGGACCGGCGGCAGCTGTTGTACAACACTTCAGGAGGGGACATCTCCCAAACGAAAATGACCGATTCTGGATTGGACTCGCCCAGGGGCTTTGCCCCAACCAGGAATTCCTGGCTGTATGCCCTGGCCGTTGCCGTAATCGGCCTATCGAGCATCGCCTCCGGCGGCGCTCCCCAGCAGCAATCACCGGACTCCACCTTGAGTGCTCCCAGGGTGGGGCTGCTTTCTCTGCGCTATCCGGAGATGAAATCACTGGATCCGGACGTTCGCGAGCAGCTCCAGTTCTTCCAGAAGCAGCTGGCCGCCCTGGCCGGGAATCTGGAGACGACCGAAGCCGAGTTGGGCGAAGCCTATGGACAGCTGGGACAGATATATCATGCCTATTCCTTGAGCGATGCGGCCGAAGTCTGCTACCTCAATGCCAATCGAATAGCCCCACAGGAATTTCGCTGGATCTATCTCCTGGGGTATCTCTACCATAAAATGGGCCGTCTGTCGGAGGCTGCTGTCTACTACGCTCATGCCAGGAGACTGCGTTCTGAATCTCTGTCTCTCCCCGTCCACCTGGGAGACGTGTTGGCGCAGCAGAATCGTCCGACGGAGGCGGCCGTCCAGTTTGAGCAGGCGCTGAAGATCGACTCCAGCTGCGGCGCGGCCCACTTCGGCCTGGGACAGCTGGCCCTATCCAGTGGGAAACATGCCGATGCCGTGGGACACTTCGAGAAGGCTCTGGCAAGTGCTCCCGCAGCCAACCGGATCCACTACTCCCTCGCCCTGGCCTACCGAGGGCTGGGAGATATGGAACGAGCAGAAACCCATCTGAAACAGCGGGGGACCGTGGGTATTCGGGTCGCGGATCATCTGGTTGACGGGTTGAAGGACCTGTTGCGGGGGGAGCGGGTTCATTTGATACGGGGACGCATGGCCTTCGCCGCCGGACGCCTTTCCGAGGCCGCTGCCGAGTTTGACAAGGCGGTCGCCGCCCGGCCGACCAGCATCCCGGCGCGTGTCAATCTAGGCACGTCCTGGGCGCAGTTGGGAAAGATCGAGGCAGCGGTGGAGCAGTTTCGGGAAGTATTGCGATTGGATCCTGGGAACCCGACGGCACACTACAATCTAGGCTTTCTACTGGCGGGATCCAATCGGCCGGCTGAAGCCTTACCCCATCTACAGGTGGCCCTCGGGGCCTACCCGGAGGATTCAGGAGCGCGATTCCTTCTAGCCCAGGCGTTTCGTGATACCGGGCAGTTGGAGCAGGCGCTGGCTGAGTTCTCTCGAGTGCTGCAATCGGATCCCGCCAACGAGGAAGCGCTATTGCAGCAGGTCAACCTGCTGGTAGCCAAGAAAAGGTTCCGTGAGGCTCTAGACCAGCTGGAGCAGGCCAACCGGCGTTTTCCCTCACGTGGCCGAACGGCTCATACCCTGGCGCTCTTCCTGGCATCCTCCCCCGATCTGGATCTGCGAGACGGAGCGAGGGCCCTGGATCTGGAGCTGCTGGTTTTCAAGGCCAGCAAGTCGGTCAGCCACGGGGTCACGGTGGCGATGGCCCTGGCAGAGTTGGGTCGCTGTGAGGAAGCGGCCCAATGGCAGCGCCGGATGATCGCCGCAGCAGAAAAGGCCCAGAAAAGCGATCTGGTGGAGAGTCTCAAGGTGAATCTGGAACGTTACGAAAAGGACCAACCCTGCCGGCCGCCGAACTAATCACTCCCGTTGGAGATTCGATTGCATCAAGCTGAAGGTCATCTAGTCAATTATGAACTTCGTGCTCAAACCCTGGCAGCTGCTGCTCCTGATTTTGGCCGGCTGGATCAATCGACACCAGCAGGACGCGATCGAGTATCTGCTGACTGAGAATCAGGTGCTGAGAGAAAAGCTCGGCAAGCGTCGGATTCTGCTCAACGACGACCAGCGTCGACGCTTGGCCGTCAAAGGCAAGGTGCTCAGCCGCGAGAGTCTCGACAAACTGGCCCGGATCGTCAGGCCCGATACGCTCCTGCGCTGGCACCGAGAGCTCATCGCTCGCAAGTGGGATCGCTCAGACCAGCGGCAATCCGTCGGTCGGCCACGCATTCGGCAGCAGATCGTTGATCTCACCCTACGCCTGGCTCGAGAGAACCCAACTTGGGGTTACGACCGCATCCAGGGGACCTTGGCCAATGTGGGCTTTTACATCTGTGACACCACTGTCGGCAATATCCTCAGAGCACATGGTATCGAGCCAGCTCCGGACCGGGAGCGGCGCACTACATGGAGTACCTTCCTGAAGGCTCATTGGGACTCGATCTCGGCTGCAGACTTCACCACGGTTGAAGTCTGGACCCGGTCGGGATTGGTCACCTTCTACATCTTGGTCGTGATGCATCTAAAGACCCGGCGCATTGAAATCGCGGGTGCGACGCCTCACCCCAACTCCGAATGGATGCAGCAAGTCGGAAGGAACCTGACCGACTGTGTCGACGGCTTTTTCCGCCTTTCAACTCACGTTATCCTTGACCGTGACACGAAGCACTTGCCGTTGCGTCAGATCTTGGAGTCGAGCGACATCGAGTTAGTCGTTTTACCGCCCAAGAGTCCTAATCTCAACGCTCACTTAGAGCGCTTCATGCGCTCCCTGAAATCTGAGTGTCTGGATCGTGTGATCTTCTTCGGCGAGCCGTCATTGCGTCGAGCCCTCAGAGAGTTCGGCGAGCACTTTCACCACGAACGCAACCACCAGGGACTCGGGAACCGAATCATCGATGCCGGGCCTGAAGTAGGCCGGACCCAGGGGGAAGTCCAGTGCCGAGAACGGCTCGGTGGTCTGCTTCGGTACTACTATCGAAACGCTGCTTAATCGGAGGTGCCTGATAGACCACTGTGGAGCGGGTCGAGCCAGCGCCGCCGTGTCGGAGCGAAACCCTCTACAACAGGAAGCCCGTTTCCTGGAGTCCGATTCTCGACGGAAGCCGTCCGAGATTCCGATCCTCCGGCACCCGGAAGGCCTTCTTTCTAACGGATCCACCGCACGACCCAATATTTTGACCCTACGGTGTCGTTGTAGCCCAGGCGATCAAACAGCCGGCGAACAGCAGTTCTGAGAAGTTGACAACGATGTTCCCGAGAACAGGACCGGCGGGATCCACCGAAACCACCACGAAGAGAAGTGAAACACCCCAAGCGGGACGGAGCCAGGTCAGACCCGAGACCAGGAGAATAAGCAGCACCGCCCACGGAGAGAAGTAGAGCCCTGCTGTCCCCGCGATTAGCAGGATTCCGCCCCCGGCACCTACACGACACAGGTTCTGCAAGCTGACTGCCATTCAAACTTGAGGTTGATGGGTTACGAATCTCTCACCAAGCGAGATTGGGCACGCGGCCGGCTCGACCCAGATCTCCTCAAGGATTCTTCGCACAGGATTCGGGTGTTGTCGACACACTTCAGAGCTACACGCCCAAGGGGAGACTCCTTAGCTGAAAACAGGTAACAGCGAGCGCGATCAGAGCCAGTCGAACTATGGCACTTGTCGGGCCCCTTCGGATTTGGGAATCTGATCATCCCAGCGATGCCAGCTGTCGAAGTGTTCTTTCAAGATCCGTTTTCCCTCCCCAGGTGAGGGGACTCCGGCGAATTGGAGGTCCGCGTCTACCATAATGCGCACCAACTCGCTGAAACGAACTTTCGGCTTCCAGCCCAGCTGTTCTGTCGCCTTTGCCGGGTTGGCTTGTAGAGACTCAACCTCGTTGGGACGGTAGTATCGCGAGTCGATCTTCACATGATCTCTCCAGTTCAGGCCGACGTATCCAAAAGCCTCCGCCAGGAACTCACCCACGGTATGGGATTCGCCAGTGCCGATCACGAAGTCATCGGGCTGCTCTTGCTGCAGCATCATCACCATAGCTTCGACGTACTCGGGAGCGTAGCCCCAGTCGCGCTTGGCATCCAGGTTGCCCAGGTAAAGGTGCTTTTGCCGGCCTTCAACGATTGCCGCCAAGGCACGGGTGATCTTGCGGGTTACAAAGGTCTCCCCTCGTCGGGGCGACTCGTGGTTGAACAGGATGCCGTTGGAGGCAAAAATCTGATAGGCCTGGCGATAGTTCCTTGAGGCCCAGTAACCGAAGAGCTTGGCCGTAGCGTAGGGACTCTGGGGATGAAAGGGTGTGCTCTCGTCCTGAGGAGATGGAGCGCTCCCGAACATCTCACTGGAGGAAGCCTGATAAAAGCGAGCCCGGACTCCACTTCGGCGCACGGCCTCGAGAATACGGACGGTTCCAAGGCCAGTCACGTCCGTCGTGTAGTCCGGCAGGTCGAAGCTGACCCGCACGTGGCTCTGAGCTGCCAGATGGTAGATTTCTTGGGGCTCGATCTCGTAGATGAGGTTCTGGAGGCTTCCTGTACTGCCGATATCGCCGTAGTGCAGGAAGAGGCGCGTATCGTTGTGAGGGTCACCGTAGAGATGATCGATACGACTGGTGTTGAAGGTGCTCGCACGCCGGATCAAGCCGTGTACTTCATAGCCTTTGAAGAGGAGAAGCTCGGCAAGATAGGAACCGTCTTGGCCGGTGATGCCTGTGATAAGAGCTTTCTTCATGAGATCTGATCTAAGGGTCTGCGCAAAAATAACTTGGCATTTTGGTATCTCATCTTCACACCATCTTCGGCCGCTCCTCAGTCGCGAAATCCTCAACGTAGACCCCGCTATGCCTGCGGTTTCGCTCAATCGCTCGCGGCCAAATCTGGTGCAAATCTGAGCGCCAATTCTACCAAGTTATTCTTGCGCAGACCCTAAGAGTACCATTTTGTAGGGTCAGCCCTGACTGACCGTCTGAGCGCGATGCTTCTTGAACCACTCAATAGTTTTGCGTAACCCTTCCTCGAAGGGAACACTCGCCCGGAAACCGAAGAGTCTTTCCGCCTTGCTGGTGTCGAGGCTCCTTCGGGGTTGGCCATCGGGTTTGCTCTCATCCCAACTGATGGATCCTTGGAAACCGGTGAGCCGGACGATCACGGACGCCAGGTCGCGGATACTGATCTCTGACCCCACGCCGAGATTGACGGGCTCGCTTTCATTGTATCCCTCTGTGGCAAGTAAGATCCCTTCGGCGGCGTCGCTGACGTAGAGAAATTCCCGAGTGGGATTGCCCGTTCCCCAGACCACGAGTTCCTCTTCGCCCTGCTCTTTGGCTTCGATCACTCTTCGAATCAGGGCCGGAATCACGTGAGAAGAATCCGGGGCGAAGTTATCTCCAGGCCCATAGAGGTTGGCAGGCAGAAGAAAGATGGAGTTGAAACCGTACTGCTGACGATAAGCCATGGACTGCACCAGGAGCATCTTCTTGGCTAGCCCGTAGGGCGCGTTGGTTTCCTCTGGATAGCCGTCCCAGAGGTCCTCCTCCTTGAAGGGGACCGGTGTCATTTTTGGGTAGGAACATACGGTTCCAACCGTGACGAATTTCTCGACTCCGCGCTCCCAGGCAGCGTGGAGAAACTCTACTCCCATACGCAGGTTGTCATAGAAGAATTCAGCTGGATGTGCCTGGTTGGCCCCGATTCCACCGACCCGCGCGGCCATGTGAATGATGATGTCCGGCCGGGTGTCGGCCAGGACCCTGCGCACGGATTCGGTCTCGCGCAGGTCATAATCCCGGCTGCGAGGAGCAAAGATCTGGGCAGGGGAAAGCTGCTGGAGTCTCCGAATCACGAAAGAACCGAGGAATCCCCCTCCCCCACTCAGCAGAACCCGTTTTCCCTTCCAGTATTCTAGAGAGTCAGGCATGTTGGCGTCCATCCCGATCTAACAGCCTTTCGAGGGTCTTCTGCAGAACAACCCGTCCGGATAGAAACGGTTTCTCGAGTGACGCTAGTCTCGCCAGTCCTGGACCGCTCCTCTCCCGCCTGGCAGACCGATCATCTGTCTGACAAGTTTAGTAAGTGAGCAGGAGACCAAAGCGGTGAGGGAAAGTCAAGTGAATCAGGCGCCTGCCGAGGCCGCGCTCCAGCGGCGGGACCATGCGGCAGCGGCATATCAGTGCTTGGTGCGACCTTCGATCAAATCGATGGCATGTGCCAGCAACTTGATAACCGCCTCCAGAGACTCGGTTGCTCCCTTGGGACTCCCAGGTAGCGCCAGGATGAGTGTTTCCTTTCTCACGCCGGCCAGAGATCGTGAGAGGGCGGCAAAATCCGTCTTTTCGAGTCCGCGCAAGCGCATCAGCTCTGCCAACCCTTCCGCTTCCTTTTCCAGGAGCGGACGAATCGCCTCTGGTGTGACATCTCGGGGACCCAACCCGGTCCCTCCCGTAGTTACAACCAGGTTCAGAGTCTGATCGCTGAGCTCGACAATCTGTGCCCTGATTCTCTCGACATCGTCCGGTACGATTCGCCGGGAGTCCACCGACCAACCTTGCTGCGTCAGCAGTTCTGACAAGGCCGCACCGGAGAGGTCCTCGCGTCGACCGTGGTAGCAGCCGTCACTGATGGTCACTACGGCTGCCTTCATGCGCCGTATCCCTCGATCCAGATCTCGCCGTCTTCGTAGTGCTCCTTTTTCCAGATTGGGACCGTCGTCTTCAGGGAATCGATGGCGAAGCGACAGGCCTCGAATGCCTCTGCCCTGTGGGCGGCCGAAATCGCAATGAAGACGCTGCTGTCGCCGATCTCCAGTCTGCCTGTCCGATGCGCCATCGCCATCCCCTCCAGCGACCAACGCTCTAGCGTCTCTTGCCGAATCTTCTTCATCTCTTTCTCTGCCATCTCGGGGTACGCCTCATAGTAGAGGTGAGTCACTTTCTTGCCGCGGGCATGGTTGCGGACGACACCATCGAAAGTGACCATTGCTCCCGCCTTCGACGAACTAGCTCCCTCGATCACCGCGTTTCGGTCAATTGGGCCCTCGACGATCCGTATCATGACCTCCCACCGCTGACTGGGGGAAAGAACGCGATTTCGTCACCTGCTGTGACGGACTGTTCCCAGCCCGTGTATTCCTGGTTGACGGCGATCAACAGGATCGACTCGTAGCGCTTCAACTCCGGGAACTGGGCCTCCAATCTCTTGAAGATGTCGCGGACCGTAGTCCCCTCACCGGTAAGATCCAACTCGACTTCAGAGCGCCCCACCAGATCTTTCAGAGAAGCGAAGAAGATGACCTTTAGCATCATGGTTCATTATAGCGGCCGCGAGGGGTCGGCACATGGTGTAACATGGAGTTCAAATGAAAAGGGCTGTCCTGCTGCTCTTGCTCACCGCGGGTCCCCTGCACGGTGAGATCCTCAAGGTCAAGATCGATGGAGTTATCGATCCCATTACCTCGGAGTTTATTACTTCCGCGGTCCGCGAGGCGGAAAACAGGGATGCCGAGTTCCTGCTGATTAGCCTTTCCACTCCAGGCGGACTCGGGATCTCGATGCAGGAGATCATCCAAACCATCCTGAATTCCGAGGTTCCGATCGTTTGCTACGTGGAACCGCAGGGGACCCACGCCGCCTCTGCCGGCTTCTTCATCCTGCTTTCGGCCGACGTCGCTGCAATGGCGCCTGGCACCAACACCGGCGCCGCTCATCCGGTTTTCCCCTTCGGGATGGAAAACAAGATCATGCTGGAAAAGGTCAAGAACGACGCCTTGGCGAGTCTGCGGGCCATTGTCGAGGTGAGAAACCGGAACTATGAGCTGGCCGAGAAGGGCGTGATCGAAAGCGCGTCGTATACCGATCAGGAGGCCTTGGAGGGCAAGCTGATCGATCTGATCGCCTCCAGTGAGGTTCAGCTGTTGGAGCAGCTCGAGGGCAGGGAAATCACCCGTTTTTCAGGTGAGAAGCAGGTACTGCGGGTCCAGGGGCATCAGGTCCGGCTGCTCGAGATGACTTTGCGGCAGCGTATTCTCTCCAAGATTGCCGATCCCAATTTCTCCCTGGTTCTAGGTGTGATGGGTGCCCTGGGCCTCTATCTCGAGTTTTCGCACCCGGGACTGATTCTGCCGGGAGTCCTGGGAGCCATCTCTCTTCTCCTTGCCTTGTTGGGGTTCTCGCTCCTCCCGGTCAACTTGATCGGAGTCCTTCTGATTGCTCTGGCAGTGGGCCTTTTTATCGCAGAGGTTAAAATTCAGGGGTTTGGTATTCTCGGAATGGGAGGAGTTGTTTCGATGATCCTGGGGATTCTCTTCCTGATCGATGCTCCCTACCCGGAATTGCGCATCAGTCTGGAACTCGCTCTGTTCGTGGCCATTCCTTTTGGTCTGATCTTCATGTTTTTGCTTCGTCTGGTGATCAAGTCTCATCGTTCCAGAGTGACCACGGGTGAGTCAGGTATGGTCGGTCTCATTGGGGTGGCTCGGAGTGACATCGACCAGGACGGGGGACAGGTCTTCGTCCTGGGCGAGAGGTGGCAGGCAGTGTCCGAGCTTCCCATTTCAAATGGAAGCCGGGTCAGAGTAGTCCGGTTAGCCAACCTGGTCATGGCCGTTGAGGCATACCATGGTTCGGGTGTATCGTTGACCCAGACCGGATCAACTGCTGCGCCGGAGTCCCGGCAGTGGTAGTGGCCACTGAAGGCTGGGCGGGTTCCTGGCGGGAGGTTTTCATGACTCTTTCTTATTTGGTGCTTTTCGGAATTCTTCTTCTCTATCTGCTTTCGGTAGTGAATGTTTTGCGGGAATATGAGCGGGGCGTCATTTTCCGTCTCGGACGCCTGCTGCCGAAGTCCAAGGGGCCCGGACTGATCCTGGTGTTCTGGCCAATTGATCGGATGGAGCGCATCAGTCTCCGGCTGGTGACGATGGATGTCCCCGCCCAGGACGTCATTACACGGGACAATGTGTCGGTCAAGGTCAACGCCATCGTCTATTTCCGCGTCGTCGAACCGAATTCCGCGGTGGTCTCGGTCGAGAATTTTCTCTACGCTACCTCACAACTATCCCAGACCACCTTGAGATCGGTCCTGGGACAGGTCGAATTGGACGATCTTCTAAGCAAGCGAGAGGAACTCAACGAAAGACTACAGACGATTCTGGATCAGAGCACCGATCCCTGGGGGATCAAAGTAACCATGGTCGAGATCAAGACCGTCGACCTGCCCACTGAAATGCAGCGGGCTATGGCGCGCCAGGCCGAGGCCGAGCGCGAGAGGCGGGCCAAGATCATCCATGCCGAGGGAGAGTTCCAGGCTTCCGAGCGACTGCTGGAGGCGGGGCAGATGCTAGCCAAGGAGCCGGTTGCGTTCCAGTTGAGGTACCTCTCTACCCTGACTGAAATTGGTGTGGAGCAGAACTCGACCATCGTCTTTCCCATACCCCTGGACTTGTTCGCCCCCTTCGTAGAGGGAATGAAAAGAGTGAAGGAACAGACGAAGAGTGAGTCTGAAACTTAGTGCGCGACAGTCATTTGCCCTTTACGGCATTGCAGTGGTCGTCATCTGGTTCTTCTTCGGTCTGGGCCTCTTTGTTGGCAAGGCCCATTTCGTCGAAGCAGACGCCCCTCGGCAAGACCTCTCGCAGACACCCCTGCCTGTTCCGGATGTCAAACCCGACCTGGAATTCTATGAAGAGCTTACACAGCCCTCTCCTCAGCGAGGGGCTGTGCCCCCGGTCGCGACGCCGAAACCTGATGTAAGGGCTGCCGCTGGAAGGGAGGAGAGAGTCTCAGTAGCAACAGCATCCCCCTCAGTTACGAAGGAGCCACTTCCGCGGCGCTATACGATCCAACTTGGGGCCCTGAGCAAGGAAAAGGATGCTCGAAGGCTGCTCAAGAAGTTGGAAGACGCAGGCTATTCGGGCCGTCTCCAGAAGCCTGGTCCTGACAGTCCTCTCTATCGTGTCTATGCCGGCGAATTCGCAACCAGGGAAGAGGCCTCCCAGCTCAAGCGTCGATTGGATGCCGCGGGCTTCCCGAATTTCATAAACCGCATCTCCGCGTCACCTTCCCCTGATCTGCTGGGCACTCATGCTTTCGTTCACGATACTTCCTCTTATCTCAGGCATCGCTCTGTGGCTTGCCTTTCCCGCTCACTCCCTCTTTTTCTTGAGCTGGGTGGCTTTGACGCCGTATCTGTACTTCCTGACCCAGGAGCGATCTTGGAAAGCCATCGTTGCGGGCAACTTCGTCCTGGGATTGGCTTATTTTGGCGGCGTCCTCTACTGGATTCCGAAGGTTTTGATTGGCTATGGAGGGCTAAGTTGGGGGATCTCAATCCCTATTTACTTTTTGATGCTGCTAGTGCTCTCCCTTTTTCTTCTCCCCTTTTCGGTCTTGACTCACGCAGTTTCCACCCGGTCGAGGGCAGCAGCCCTGTGGTCGGCTCCCGGCCTCTGGGTGCTTTCCGAACTGCTCAGGAACTACTATGCCGTCGGTGGGTTTCCCTGGGCTCTGCTGGGGCATTCGCAGTACCCCTATGAGTGGATGCGGCAGCTGGCTGACGTTGGCGGCGTCTACCTTATCTCGTTTCTGATCGTCCTCGGAAACGGTGCTCTGTTGGCTCTTTTTCGCTTTCGGAGTTATCGGACCTGGGCTCTGCCCTCGATCTTCACTCTTCTGTTCGCGGGAGCCAACCTCTACGGTTGGTATCGGGTCGAAGTCTGGGAGGTCCCCCCAGGAAAATCGATCAGAGCCGCCCTGGTGCAGCCCAACATTTCCCTTTCAGCACCCCTTGAGCACTACGCCAAGAAATACTTCGAAGTGTTGCCCGAGTACTACCGGCAGGCCGTTGCGGATGGTGCCGCCTGGGTCGTGTTTCCGGAGGCTCCTAATCCTTATTTCTACGACACAGATTTCTATTTTCGAACTTTCTGGCAGCGCCAGGTTCGGACTTCAGGTGCGCCAATACTATTGAATAGCACCTCGGTGGAAACTGAGACGAGTACCCGCTACTACAACGGGGCACTCTTGATCGGACCTGGCGAACAACCCGTATACCGCTACCACAAGATTCATCTGGTGCCCTTTGGGGAGTACGTGCCTGCGGCGGATTGGTTGAGCTTCGTCCAACCTCTGGTGCAGGAGGTTGCAGGCTTCTCGGCTGGAACCACCGCCGTGGTGGGCGATGTCCGTGGAGTCTCCTTCGGGACTTTGATCTGTTTCGAAGGAATCTTCCCGGAATCGGCCCGGGAGGTGGTGCAACGGGGGGCCGAGCTACTCGTCAATATCACGAACGATGCCTGGTACGGTCGCAGCGCCGCACCCAGGCAACATCTGGAGTTCGGAGCCTTCCGGGCAGTAGAGAATCGCAAACCGATGTTGCGATGTGCGAACAGTGGTTATTCGGCCGTAATCGACCCTTTGGGTAGGATTCAACAGGAGCTGGGATTGTTCGAGGAGGGCATCGTGGTTGCCGAGGTCAGCGCGTCTTCCTACCGCTCGATTTACTCTCGGGTGGGCGAATGGCTTAATATATCCCTGGTCGCACTGGCGCTGGTCACGGGTGTCGCGGCCTTCAGGCGAGAGAGTAAGACTCGGAGGAAATAGAAGTCGTGGAAGATTTCCGGGAACGCTACAAGGAACTGAAGGAGAAGATAGGACATCTCTGGGGGTATCTTTGACGTCGATGCCAAGAAGACCGAGCTGGAGGAGATCGAAAAGGTCCTCTCGGATCCGAATTTTTGGGGGAAGTCTGAAGACTCGCGGCAGGTTCTCCGCCGCAGAAGCCGTTTACAGAGCACCTTGACTCTGGCCGAAGAGTGCATGAGCGCTCTACAGGATGTGGAAGCTCTGATACAGCTTCACGAAGAGGGAGAGGAGGTTCTGGACGAGCTATCAGAGGAGATTTCGACGCTCGAGACCCGCGTTGCCAAGACCGAAATCAGCACACTTCTGTCTGGTGCACACGATGCCAACAGTGCGATCGTGACCATTCATCCCGGAGCCGGAGGCACCGAAAGCCAGGATTGGGTGGAGATGCTCCTTCGCATGTATCTGAGATGGTCGGAGAAGCATGATTACAAGACCGAGATCACAGATTTTCAGGAAGGTGACGAAGCCGGTGTGAAATCGGTGACGTTCCTGGTGGAAGGTGAGTTCGGATACGGGTATCTTTCGGCTGAGATCGGTGTGCATCGGCTGGTCCGGATCTCGCCTTTCGATTCTGCCGCCAGGCGCCACACTTCCTTCGCTTCAGTCTTCGTGACACCCGAGCTGGAAGATGACATCGAAGTGGTGATCGATGACAAGGATCTGAAGATCGATACCTACCGAGCCTCCGGCGCCGGAGGACAGCACGTGAACGTGACCGATTCCGCGGTACGGATTACCCATTTGCCTACCGGGATCGTGGTGCAGTGCCAGAACGAGCGCTCGCAACATCGCAACAAGGCGACCGCGCTGAAGATCCTGCGTTCGAAGCTCTATGAGCACGAGATGGAGAAGAAGCGGGAAGAACTCGACGCTCAGGAAGATGCCAAGCCCGAGATAGGATGGGGTAGCCAGATTCGCTCCTATACCTTACATCCCTACCGATTGGTGAAGGACCATCGAACCAAGCATGAGGTAGGGGATGTAGACTCGATATTGGGCGGTGAGCTCGATGTCTTCATTGAGACGTTCTTGAAGCAGAGAAGTCAGAAGAAGGGCAGACTGGAAAGGCTGGTGATTGGTGGGGGGGATGGACACTTCAGCAAAGAAGGATAGCCCAGCTGGTAGCGAAGGTGTTGAGACACAGCCGCCGGGGACTTCGGCTGCCGATCTGAAGGCGCAAGCTCAAGTTGTTCGTACGATCAGCAGCACAGAAGATTCTCGCGGCGGGGCCGGGGGATCATCCCTACTAGTGAGGAGCTGTTACACGCTGCTGTGCTTCACGGTCCTCGCTGGCGTCATCATCTTGTTGAGTCTTTCCTCGGTTCGGCAGAGCGTGATCACGAAGCTCCACGAGCAGTACGCTGAATGGACGGCCAGTGCCTCCAGTTCCGAGATCTTTCGGCTCCCTCCGCCACCCCCAAGAGTCATCGAGAGAGAGGTTGCCGTACACACGCCTCCCGTTTTGGTGCCTGCAGGAGAGCAGGCATCGGAAGTACTCTACGCCGATGGAGAAGGGGGAGTGTCCTCCCCGCTGGAAGGCAAGAAGCCCGAGGTCATTCTGGAGAAGACCAAGGACAGCATTGCCGCCTATGACCTCCTCTCCAAGAAATCGCCGGTCGTACGTGAGTTGAAGGAGGGCAAGCATGCCCGGTTCAAGTTTGTTGAGTGGAGGGCGGTGAAGAACAGTGCTCCCGTGTTCTGGATTGATCTTCTCGCCTCGGAATCCTCCGATGGGAAACAGCTCCACCTGGTCTGGTCGGTAAATCTCGAGACCGGAGACCTGAGCGCCCTCAGCCAGGCAGCCAGGGATCTCGAGTCCGGAGCGAGGTAGCAACCTAGCCCTGACCCGTTTTCTCCCAAGATTTACTCAGATGAGTCGAACTTGATTCTCAAGATTTTATCGTCGTTGGGTCGCAGCTCCGCACGTCCGTCGGTATTGCTGGTACAGACATAGAGGTGTCCGTCGGGACCCACCGTAACGTCTCTGAGCCGACCGTAGATCCCCGACCTGGGTGTGAGGGCAAACCAGCGCTCAATCCGCCGAACCTCGTAGTCTCTGCCAAAGCGGATGCGGACCAGGGCTTGGCTGGCCAGGGTCGCGACGAACAGATCTCCCTTGTAGAAGGTCATGCCGCCCGGCGGAACCGATTGGTTCTTCCACATGACGATCGGATCCTCAAACTCGTCAAGATCGGGAGCCCCAACGACCTTGGGCCATCCGTAGTTCCTTCCGGCTACAACACGGTTGATCTCATCCCGGTGTCTTGCTCTCCCCTCTACCTCAGCACCGGAGGGCCCGTGCTCGGAGTTGAAGAGTGAACCAGTTTCCGGATCCCAGGCAAGCCCCTGAACCACGCGGTGTCCATAAGAGAAGACGGGGGAGTTGGGGAAAGGGTTGTCTTCAGGAATCTGCCCATCTGGCTGGAGTCGGAGAATCTTCGCGTCCAGTGACTTGAGATCCTGAGAAACGGGCGGACGTCCCACATCCCCGGTCCCGATGTAGAGCATGCCATCCGGACCGAAGGCGATACGACCACCGATATGATAACGGAGAGCCGAAAGGCCATCTAGCACGACCTGGTCGAGTGTCGCATGCGTTCCCAGATGCTTCAGGCGTTGGATGCGTGCCTGTTGGCGACCGTCCTCGCTGTAGCTGTACATAACGTAGACATAGGGGTGACGCTCGAAGTCGGGATGGAGCGCCATCCCCATCAAACCGCTGTCTCCATCCTGGTGGACGTTGATCTCGAGATAGGTAACGGGTTCGGATTCGCCCTCGGGAACACGCAGGATCCGTCCCGGACGTTCGCTCACCAGAGCATCACCGTTGGGTAGGAACAGCAGAGCCCAGGGGATGCGCAGGTTATCCACCCAGGTCTCGACCTCAACGCCCTCCACCTTGGGTAGATAGACGTCCTGCACGGTCTGGGGCTGCTCGCCGAGGATCGGTCTTTGAGCGAAAATGGAGGGGGTGTCCAGCAAGATGACAAGAAGCAGCAGCTGACTTCCCCAAAAAGCTCCCGAAGCAAAGCTGTCCGAAGGTGGTTTCATCTTTGATTCCTCCCCGATTCGAAGACATTCCCAAACGAATCAACTGTTTACAAGCTGATGGGATGAGAACTAGAGTACCAAGACGGATCGTTGGAAACTACTCCAGCACCGTAGACCCAAGGGAGGTTCCCGTGAAGAATCATCGTCTCTTGAAGAAGATTCAACCCTGGCTTGAGAGAGAGCTGGGTGTCCCCATTGATCGGCTGGGCGGCCCCTCAGCGCCGGTTCTGCCGACTGAGCCCCGATCCGAGGGATCTAGGCCTTTGTGGGCGGTCCGGGTCCAGGGGCAGGCCATTGTTACGGTGCGCGAAGGATGGTTAGAGCAGGTGCAAAGTGCTGTCAGTACCCTGTCGTCTGATGAGCTCTTCACCGTGTTCGGAGCCTATGAGCTTGCTCGAGTGACCCTCCCTCTAGGGAAGGCGGTCTTCGGTCCCAGCTGGTACCTGGCGGCTGATGGGGACTCCTTCACCCCAGTCGGTGACGCTCGCCCGGTCCAGCTCCCGAAGGAGGATTTGGAGACAACGGTGGACTCGAACATTTTCTGGCATTGTCCCCTCCAGCAGGCGGTTGTGGCTCACGCTGTCTTCGAAGAGAATCGCTTAGCGGCTCTGGCTACCACACGATTGCTCGGCGACCTGGTCTTCGAGATCGGGGTCGACGTGTCGCCCAAGGCCAAGAGCCGAGGGCTCGGCCGTGCGGTGGTCAGTGCGGCCGGAGAATGGATTCTACGACAAGGAGGCCTTATCCTGGCTATATCCGCTCCCTGGAACGTTCCCTCCGTCCGAACCATGCGTTCACTGGGCCTGCGGCTGGTTCTCACGGATTTGGACAGCATGCCGGCCCCCTTTCGGCTACCCCCACAGCCCCTGGGCGTACCTCACCCCGGTGCCCAGGTCTATGACTACTATCCCGCCTGGGCGATGAACTCAGCAATTCGCCCCGCCGATGAGATAGAAAGCCTTCGTCGCGAATAGGCTGAATCTCCAATACGCGTGTGCTAATGTTACGTGCCTCGGTCTCCAGGCCGAAGTTCTTCCGTCGAGCCTTTGGCTCGATCCACGACGGCCTGGAGACCGTCGTTAGCAGCATTCCTCGAAGGTGGAAGAATCGGCAAGCGGTGACCTGTGTAGGATGGGCACTCTTGCCCGTCGGTGTCCTCGACGAGCAGAAGTGCCCGAAAAAGCTAGGGTAGTGATCCGCCCGGACCGGGTTTGCTTCAGTGTTTCCCGCCCGACCTGCCCAGATCAGGGAATCGACGCACAACCTCTCCATGAAGAGCCTGACCCAGAACCCGATTTCCCTCTGCGGTGAGATGAGCGAAGTCGAAGTAGAGGCGTTCTCCTCCCCCCTGGCCAAGAACATCGGTGCAGTCCAGGTGGGGAATCTGGTGGGACTCTGCCCATTCCAGTGTTCGTTGGACCAGTCCGCGGGCGAAGCGGGCATGTTGAGGCGCGTGCTTCTCGAAGACGTACCGCGAAGGCAAGACCAGCAGCAAGAAGGGAATGTCTTGCTTCGCCAAGACCTCATTTATCCCCTCGACCGCTCCGAAAAGACGCTTCCAACCTGCTTCGATTCGCTGCTGGTCGAGTAGATACCGTTCGAATCCGAGTATGTAGTAGGTGACACCCGCGTTGCTATGGAAGGGCTCGGTGGGATCGATGCGGTAGAGCAGATTCAGAACCCGGCGCAGCAGAACCGTATAGGTGTAGGTTTTCTCAAACGCATAGGGTCCCATCGAACAGGTTCCCAGCAGGTTTCCGTCCCAGCCGACTACGTAGCGTCCACCGCGCACAGCTGTGGGTTGGTTGGGCTGGTCCTCGGAGGACTCCCAATACAAGAAGGCCTCGTCGCTCACGTCGTTGCAGAGTTCGATTTCGGCAATCACCAAACTGGGCTCGAAGCGGAGGCCTTCACGACGCAGATAGACCGAGTAACCGGAGGGACTGAAGCCCTGTCCAGCAGCATTGATAACGCGAAACCGATCTCTCTCGTCCCCTCCGTCGAGCCCTCGTTCCAGGACCTTACCGTAGTGCTCCGCGGCTGGGATACCGAGACCGAAACCGATGGAATCTCCCAGGGATAGAACTCGCACCTCCTGGGTGTCTGGTCTGTAGTCGAAGTCCTCCTCGTCCCTGAAGCCGTGTCGGTTTGTACTGAAAGGGATATTCCACATTGTACCCTGGTAGTTCGCCTTCAATCTGGCGGGCAGGTAGGGGGTCTCCTCGGCGTGGTCGCGACTCTCAGTTGCCTCTCCCAGATAGCTTGAGCGCAGCCAGAACTCAGCGAAGACCAGGGTGATCGAGGCGAGAATCAGGAGCAGACCCAGGAGAAGAAGACGAGGTCTCATTGCTGGGCGATTGTATCACCGAGGCAGATTTCCTAGATCCGTGCTCGGCGCTGTGTGGACATGGTCGGAGGTTGCTGAAGGGCCTGGTTCGCGTTACTGTTCTGGGAGGAGAGACCCGCCCCCGCTGCGCTGCCCCATTCGAGAAAGAAAAACTTCCGTCATTTCTAGCTACGAACATCGAGAGCTGAGTGACGCTTGTAGCACGGGCACTCCTGCCCGTCGGTGTCCTCGACGGGCAAGAGTGCCCGTGCTACAGGTCACTGCTCTGGATGCTGTTTCCTACACCTTCCTTCTCGCCAATGAAGTCTCAGCTTAGACCTGCGACCTCTTTCCTCGAGTTTCAGGTCAGAGAAGGTTGCTAAGATCGACCGGTGAAGTTCCAGTGGACGGTTCGCAACGGGGTCGAGGAGCAGATTCAACAACTGGCGCAGGAACTGAGCGTCACACCCCTGGTAGCGAAACTCCTTCACCATCGGGGACTTCTCGATCCCGATTCGGCTTCCCAATTCCTGAACCCCAGCCTGAAAGACATGCATGATCCCTTTCTCATGAAGGATATGGGACGGGTGGTCGATCGCCTTCAAACCGCGATACGTGAGAAGCAGAGAATCCTGATCTACGGTGACTACGACGTGGACGGGATCACGGCCACAGTGAGCTTGAAGAGAGCCCTCGAGATGCTCGGTGCTTCGGTTGAATTCTATCTCCCCAAGCGCTTGGAGGAGGGCTACGGTATCCGACAGGAAGTCTTGGAACGTTATCAGGCTGAGGGTTGCCAGCTGGCGATCAGTGTGGACAGTGGAATCCGCGCCTTCGAACCCTGCACCCGTGCTCGTGAACTGGGTTTGGACTTTATTGTTACGGATCACCATCTGCCGGATGAGAGCCTGCCGGATGCCTACGCGATTCTCAATCCACAACAAGAGGACTGTGGATATCCGGACAAGAACCTGGCCGCTGCCGGTGTCGTCTTCAAATTGATCCAGGCCCTTTTCGATCGTGCCGGTCGATCTCAGCTCACCCACCACTTCTTGAAGATAGCGGCAATCGGCACCGTAGCGGATATGGTCCCCCTGACGGGAGAGAACCGGATTCTGGTCAAGTTCGGTCTAGAGGGTCTGGCCCACCCTCGCAACCTCGGCCTTCAGGCTCTCCTCTCGGGAGCCGGGATCAACGGTGAGGTAAACCTCACGGACGTGAGCTTCAAGATTGCGCCACGCATCAATGCCGTCACCCGCATGGGTGGGGGACCCGAGGTGGTGGAACTGTTCTCGGTGGTCGATCCTGTTCGCGCTCGCGCGATCGTCGACGAAATGAACCACAAGAACTCGCAGCGTCGGCTCGAGGAGCAGGGGATCCTGGACGAGCTCGAAGCGCGCATAGCCAGTACTCCGGAGTCGTTCCAGCACGACTTTCTGGTCATTGAAGGAAAAGACTGGCACCGCGGCGTGATCGGTATCGTGGCCTCCAGGATGGTCGAACGCTTCTATCGTCCCGTGCTCGTGCTCTCGGTTGGCGACTCGGACACCCAGGGGTCGGGACGTAGCATTCCCGGTTTTCACTTGCTTCAGGCACTGGACCAGTGTCGGGATCTGCTGACTCGATACGGTGGCCACGCTCAGGCCGTGGGTTGTTCTCTGGACGAAGAGGCCAGCCGGGAGGAGCGACTATCCGAACTCGCCCAGCGACTGCGAACCTACGCCTCCTCGAAACTGAGCCCTGAGGAGTTGAAGCCCTCGATTCAGATCGATTCGGTGCTGCCAGTCAAAGACCTGTCCCTATCGCTTCTTCGTGAGATTCAGCAGCTGGAGCCGTTCGGTCTGGGAAACCCTGTCCCCATCTTTGCATCTGAGGAAGTGGACGTTGTTGCTGGTCCAAGGGTTTTGAAGGACAAGCATTTGAAACTGCGGGTGCAGGGTGACAGGTCAGGATTGGATGCGATTTGGTGGAAGAATGGTCAGGTGGCCGACAGTATCAACCATGGATCGCGGGTTGACCTGGCATACGTGCTGAGTCGGGACACCTATCAGGGCGCGGAGAAACTGCTCCTCACGATCCAGGACCTGCGTGTCTGTCCCACCACCTCTCCTGCCTAGTCCCAAAACAAGTAGATGAAAGTGGATTAAGCCGCGTGTAAACACCTGAAATGCCAGACCTGACGGGTATTCTGGAGTTAACAAAGAAACCTCAGAGAGACCCGAAAGGAGGCATTTCAGGTGAAGAAAAAGCATAGCGCAATCATCCGAAAGCGGGAAGCAGAAGTTGCTGATCGGCTGAGCCCCAGTTGGAACGGTGAGGATCCGAAACCGGTCCTCTCGGCCGAAGGCATCAGCTACGAGGTCTCGGAGAAAATTCACGGCGTCAGTTACGGTGGGCTGGGGCTGCTGCGGCAGATCGTGAAGTGGAGCGGGCTGGGGAAAGCGATTGATCAGGGGGTGAAGTTGTTCAAACGCCACCAGCCGTACCACGAATCGGACCACGTGCTGAGCCTGATCTACAACGTGGCCACGGGCGGGACCCGCTATCAGGATATCGAAATGCGGCGTCAAAGTGTCAGCTTCCTGGAAGCGGTAGGAGCGGAGAAGATCCCCGCGCCCAGCACGGCCGGAGATTTTGTGCGCCGCTTCCAAGCGCCGGATGTGATCGATCTGATGGAAGCCGTCAATGAGAGCCGCCGCAAGGTCTGGGCCCAACAACCGGCGAGGTTCTTCGAACGGGCGGAGATCGACGTGGATGGCACGATTGCCCCCACCAGCGGGGAATGCAAGGAAGGGATGGAGATCAGCTACGACGGGCAGTGGGGCTATGCACCGTTGATCGTGACGCTGGCCCAGACGGGAGAGGTGCTCTATGCCGTCAACCGCTCGGGGAATCGCCCCTCTCATGAGGGAGCCCCCGAATGGCTGGATCGGAGTATCGAGTTGGTCCGAGAGGCGGGTTTTCGAACGGTGCGCCTGCGCGGGGACACGGATTTTTCGCTGACAGCTCATTTTGACCGCTGGACGGAAGCGGGCGTGGAATTTGACTTCGGGATGGATGCCCATCCGAGCTTCATCAAGTGGGCCGAGGCGTTGCCGCAAGCGAATTGGAAGGAGCTGGTGCGCCCCGGCAAGGAGAAAGGAAAAGGGAAAAAGCGGCGCAAGCGGCGCGACAAAGTGAAGCCGGAGATTGTCAAGGAGCGCGGGTTCAAGACCCTGAGGCTGGAACGGGAAGAGATCGTGGAGATCGACTACCGTCCGAGCAAAGCGAAGCGAACGTATCGGCTGGTGATCTTGCGCAAGACGATCCTGGTCGAGAAAGGCCAGAAGCGGCTTCTGCCGCAGACGCGCTATCACTTTTATGTCACGAATATCCCGGCGGCCCAGTTGGGAACGGCGGGAGTGGTTCGGGAAAACAACCGGCGCTGCAATCAAGAGAACGTCATTGAACAACTCAAGAACGGAGTCGAGGCCCTGCGGATGCCCTCGGATACGCTGGTGGCCAACTGGGCCTATCTGGTGATTGCGGCGCAGGCCTGGAATCTGAAGGCCTGGATGGGGTTGGTTCTGCCGGCTCGACTGCAGGCCAGACAGCTGGTGAAGATGGAATATCGCCGTTTCCTGCGAGAGATCATTGAAATGCCCTGCCAGATTCTGCGGAGGGGCCGACGGTTGGTCTATCGGCTGCTGGATGTCAATGGTTGGAGCCGTCTTCTCCTGGAAGGCAGTAGGTGGTTGAAACGCCGGCCAGCTACCTGAAACTGAAAGGAGATAAAGAAGCTCTGAGGGTCGCGAGAGCTGGGGAGTAGTGTCTCTGAAAACGCCGCTCAAGGGGGCAGAATCGCCCCGCATGAGCGATCGCCGTGCAGGAGTGCAGAACACGAGCCGAGGTCTAAGGGACTTAGCGGGAAAATCTAGAATTTAGGCCTCCAAAACGGCCCCCAGGAGCCGGGAAAGGGGTCTACTTTCCAACTTGCGCTTATTTTGGGCCTAGTACCTCTTCAGTGTTCCTCTGCCCTTGCCCGTGCCCGCGGATCGTCTCCCGTCTTTAGGCCTGGAAGCGGACGCTCAAGGCTTGCCGTGTCCTAAAACCATAGCGGTTCGATTTCGATACCGATACCGATACCGATACCGATACCGATTTCGATTTGGATTTGGACTGCCTGGCCCCGCTAACTTCTGCTTAGGGTCTGGAACGCTCCCAGTAAGTGAGGGCGAGATTGAAGGACGCGGGCCGTCGCCATCCTTGCGGCCCAGGCGCCTGCCGACGTATCCTCTTTAAGTAGGCACTTCGTGCCGACGGCCAAGGCCGTAAAAGGCTGTTTCGGGACACCCCGGCTGTGACGAAAGGGCGGTCTCAGAGAACAGCTCACTTGATTGAAATTCCGAGACTGTTAAGTACTTGAGAAGTCCGCCCCCGGGGCGTGTAGGGTCCAGCATTGGCAGTCTCTCCTGGGAAGAAGCCGCAAATGTATTCTGTCGTCCTGAAAGCCTTGAGAGTCGCGCTGGTCGCTCTGCTGCTCTTGGGAATCACCGCAATCACCTGGAACTTCCTCTCTCGAAGGGAGGCACCGACGCCTGTGCTCCAAGAGCAGTTTCTCTCCTCTGAGATCAAGCAGCGGACTACCCAGTTTGAGTACACCGAGCACAAAGAAGGTCGTCCTCTTTTCAAAGTGCGGGCGCAAATGAGCACCGAGACCCTGGGTGGTCTTCACCAGCTGAGCGAGATTCGGCTGATCCACTATGACGACCAGGGACAACCAGCTGAGAGGGTTTCGGGAAGAGAGGCCACCTACAAGATTCAAGAACGGCAAGTCGACATCTTGGGCGACGTGAAGATCCTTCTGGTCGATGGTACCGAAATTCTTTCCAATCGCGTCCGAGCCAACCTGGAGAGAGAAACCATCGCCATAGACGAGGGTTTTCGAATTCGACGAAAGCTGATCTCCGGCGAGGGGAGATCTTTGCTCTACCAGATTCCACAAAAGGCGGTCCGGATTGCAGATCAGTTCCGGCTCACCATTCCTCAGGGAGCTCGGCAGGCTGTGATGCACTCAGATCGGGTTCACTACGATGTGGCAAACCAACTCATGGACTGCTCGGGGAATGCCAGCATTCGAGACGGGCAGCGGCTGCTGCTGGCCCAGCGGATCGTCATCTATCTCACCCAGGAAGAGGGAATCGACAAAGTGCTCGCTTCGGGGCAAGCGTCTTTGACCGTGAGTCCCGGGCAGGAGTTTGCAGGTGATCGGATCCACGCTTTCTTTGACCAGGAAACGGGAAGGCTGCGTCAGTTCCGAGTTCTGGGTAGCCCGCTTGCCGACGGCGGTGTCGGCGTTCCCAGGGCGACCTACAAAGAAGCTTCGCATCATCTGGAAGGGGATCGGATCGAAGTACTCCCTTCGCCAGGCGCAGGGCCGCTGACGGGATCCGGATTCGAACATTTGACCGCCTACGGAGAGGTACGCTTCAGCTCCTCATCCCTGGGTATCAAGAAATCACGAGCTGATGTCTTTGTCCTCAAGCCACTCGGCCAGAAGCAGAGGCAGCTTGATCTTACCGGAAACGTCTCGCTCGTCAGACATCCGGACACTGGGGTGGAGGAGCGGGTAAGCTCAGAGCGACTGGTCGTCCAGTTCCAGGCTGAAGGCAATCTCGACCACGCCCTGGCATCTGGGAAAACCACTGTAGAACTGAGGGGATCTGAGGGAGAGCGTAGATTGGATGCTGAGGACTCGGTCGAAGTCTTTTACCGCGGTGGAGGATTGGAGCGGATTGTTGCCAAGAAGAACGCGGTATTGAAACAGAGTAGGAAGGATGAGAAGAGCAAGCTCCAGTCATCCGAAATGAAGGCATGGTTCGAGCCGGATGGTCTGAGGAAGATAGTTGCCCATGGAGGTGTTCACTGGAGCAGGCGCTTGGCCGAAAAAGAATCGTCCAGCAGCAGTGATGACCTGATATTGGACTACCAGGAAGGGCGCATCGTCGAAGTCGTTCAGTCCGGTAATTTCTACTACGAGGACAAGACGGATTCGGGCAGCATGATCCTGGAATCGGAGCGCGCGACATTTCGAGAACAAACACAGGTGGTAGAGGTTCAGGGACAGAAGCAGCCGATTCTCAGATACTTCGGGGCGGATCCTGATCAGTCGACCGCAGGTGATTCGACCACGAAGGCCGATCGAATCGAAATCTCCAGGGCCACCGGCGCGATAGCGGCCTTGGGTCGCGTCAGCACGATTTTCGAGAATGCTGGAGGAGAGTCTGCAGCCCTGGTCTCAGGCCGTCTCGAATTGGATCCCAAGTCGGGTTGGCTCACCTATTCCGGCCATCCCCGTCTGGTCCAGAATCGGAACCTCATCAGCGGTCGCCTGATTCGGTTCAACCAGAGCGAAGGAATGCTGGAGGTAGAGGGCGAGGTCGAAAGTATTCTGGTAGATGAGAAAGCTCCTCAAGAGACAACTTACCAGATCAATTCGAAGCACCTGCTCTACGATCGCTCTCATCGGCGGGCAACCTACAAGGGAAAGGTCCAGTTGACAACCGACGATCTATCGATGGAGTCCCCGCTCCTGGATCTTCACTTCGCGTCGTCCTCGCTAGAGGCCCTGCAGCGAGCAGTTGCCTCGGGAGGGGTGCAACTGCGGGAACGCCAGCGACACGGACAGGGTGAGAAAGCGGTCTACGATCTTCAGCAGCAGAGGTTGGAGCTCACGGGTAATATGGCTCAGATCCGAGATCCCAAGGAGGGCAAATTTAGCGGGCACAAGTTTACTTTCTATGTGGGTACTGATATGCTGTCCATCGAAAGTTCCACCCCTTCTTCAGCTCCATGACACAGCCTCAATCCACCGTTTCCCTGGACACTCGAAATCTGCACAAATCCTACCGCGGTCGTAGGGTTGTCGACGACCTCAGCCTGAGTATCGCTTCCGGGGAGGTTGTAGGGCTGCTCGGGCCCAACGGTGCGGGAAAGACGACGACGTTCTATATGATCGTGGGTCTGACGGCTCCCGACAGTGGAGAGGTCCATCTCAATGGCGAGGATATAACGCGTTTCCCGATGTACATTCGTGCCCGGAAGGGAATTAGCTATCTATCACAGGATCCCTCGGTTTTTCGAAAGCTTTCGGTCGAAGACAATCTCTATGCTATCGCCGAGACCCTGGATCTCGCACCAGGGATGGCCGACCAGACAGTCAGCGAGCTGCTGGAAGAGTTCGGGATTGCAGCCTTGAGAAGGAGTCCAGCCTACACTCTATCGGGCGGCGAGCGTAGAAGGCTCGAAATTGCTCGGGCCCTCGTCATAAGACCTGCTTTCATTCTTCTGGACGAACCCTTCGCGGGCATTGATCCTCTCGCTGTGCTCGACATCCAACGGATCGTGAGCGATCTGAGGTCCAGGAATATCGGTATCCTGATTACCGATCACAATGTTCGCGAGACCCTGAAGATCACCGACCGGGCCTACATCATAAAAGAAGGAGAAATATTTCGGGCCGGTACGCCCGACCGGCTGTTGGCCGACACGGAAGTCCGCAAGGTTTACCTGGGTGAGGATTTCCGACTATACTAGGCGCAGCTCTCGGTCTCTCCGAGACCTATCATGAATAGACGCGGTGGTCTTCGTCCCATGTTGAGTGTCAACCTGAGCCAGCGTCTCTCCATGACGCCGTCTCTGCTCCAGAAGATCGAGCTCTTGACGCTGAATCAATTGGAGCTGTCCGACCTTCTTCAGCGGGAGCTTGAAGAGAACCCGTTGTTGGAAGAGGAAGCCTCGGAAACCATCGAGGTCGAGACCAAGACTCAGGAGGCAGAGGGGGAGGAAAAAGACAGCGTCGAGGAAAAAGACCGCTTCGAAGATCTGGACTTCGAAGACTATGAAAACTTCTTCGGGGAGTATCTTGGTTCCAACGGCCAACCCAAGCAGGAGTTCGAGGCTCCCGACGATCGCCCCACATTCGACCAGTTTCTGGCCTCGCCAACTTCGCTCGCTGACTATTTGAACTGGCAGTTGAATCTCTCAGGAAGTCCTCCTGAGGTACAAGAAATCGCCTATTTTATTATTGGCAATCTGGACGATGACGGCTATCTCACTCTCAGCCTGGAAGAAATCGCCGAGGCTGTGCAGGCGCCTTTGTCAGTTGTCGAAGAGGCCCTCCGAGCGGTCCAGGACCTGGATCCGGTTGGTGTCGGCGGTCAGGACCTGCAGGAGTGTCTTCTGATTCAAGCGCGAGCCCTGGACTTGGACGGTTCGCTGGTAGAGACTCTTATCCTGGACCATCTTCAGTTGATCCAAGCCAAAAAGTACAAGGAAGTTATCAAGCTACTCCGATGTGAATCCGAGGAGTTCACCGACGCCCTGAACGTGATCAAGACGCTTTCCCCCCGACCGGGACAGAAATACGGTTCGCGAGAACCGGTATATGTCCGGCCCGATGTTCATTTCTACAAGGTGGATGATCAGGAGTTTCAGTTTGCTCTGAACGACGACGGGCAGCCTCGACTGAGGCTCAATCGCTCGTATCGAAATCTGTTGCACGAGACTACCGTCACGAAGGAGACCAAAAGCTTCATCCGGGAACGCTTTCGGTCGGCGGTCGAGCTTTTGCGGAGCGTGGATCAGCGGCAGAAAACCATCTATCGAGTATGCGCCGTGATCGTCGAGCACCAGAGGCCATTCTTGGATCAGGGAGCGATCTATTTGAAGCCGCTGCTGATCAAGGATGTCGCAGATGAGCTAGGTGTCCATCCCTCGACGATTAGCCGGGTCGTAGCGAACAAGTATGCCTATACTCCTCAGGGAGTGATCGAGCTGCGCAAGTTCTTTTCGGTAGGTGTCGAAAGCGCCGATGGGGAGAACGTCTCGAGCGTGCATGTCAAGGAGAGGATCAGGCGGATCATTGAGCAGGAAAATCAAGAAAAGCCGTTCTCTGATCAAAGGATATCCAAGATGCTGAATATAGAGGGTATTCAGATCACCCGCCGAACCGTTGCCAAGTACCGGGATCAAATGAAGGTTCCAGGTTCGAGAGAACGAAAGGCTTCGAACCAGTTCTAGCCTCTTGAGAGACGGTTTTTAGGGTTCGTTCAAGAATAACTTCACAGAGTTGGCGCTCAGATTTGCGCCAGATTTGGCCGCGAACGATTGAGCGAAGCCGCAGGCGTAGCCAGGCCTACGTTGAGGATTTCGCGATTGAGGAGCCGCCGAAGATGGTGTGAAGATGAGATGCCAGAATGTGAAGTTACTCTTGAACGAGCCCTTAGTCTGGAGCCGTTCTTTTCGACTCACCCATGGTTTCAACTTCGAGTGAAAGCACTCCCAGCCTAACCGTACGGGAGTTTCACGCATCGTTTGGTGACAGACCGAGTCTTCGGCTGCTTGCCGGTGGGGACGGTCTCGAGAACCGAATCACTTCACCCCGGATCCAGAAGCTGGGGTTGGCCTTCGCTGGCTACGCGGGATACCTCAAGGAGGGAAGACTGCAGCTGATCGGACGAACCGAAATCAAATACCTGGAAGGTTTAGCCAGCGCCCGGTATCAGAAGGCAATCGAGAGTATCAGCTCGTATCGGCTTTGCTGCATTGTCATCACTTCAGGGCTGGCTCCCCCGGACGCCCTTCTGGAACAGGCCGAATCAAGCAAGGTGCCGGTCCTACAAACCGATGCGTTGAGTTCCACAATCATCGCCAAGGTGACCAGCCATCTCCAGGAATTGCTGGCACCCACGAGTACCGTCCACGGAGTCATGATGGAGCTCTTTGGTGTAGGTGTGCTACTGCTGGGTGAATCCGGGATTGGCAAGAGCGAATGTGCCCTGGACCTGATCCTCCGCGGGCATCGTCTGATCAGCGATGATCTGGTGATCCTGAAGAAGTACAGTCCCGACTCCCTCGTGGGTTCGGGCCCCAGAGACGCGCAACCTCACATGGAGCTTCGAGGTTTGGGTATCATCAACCTGACCCAGCTCTTCGGAGTCTCCGTCCTTAGTCCGGAGAAGGCCATCGATCTGGTGATTCAGCTCAAGCGCTGGAAAAAAGAGGAAGAGTACGATCGCCTGGGGCTCGAAGAGAAGAGCTATCGTTCCCTCGAGATCGATCTTCCCTTGATTACGATGCCAGTTGCCCCTGGTCGAAATCTGGCAACCCTGGTTGAAGTCGCTGTTAGAATCCAGATGTTGAAGAAAAGGGGATACAACCCGGCTCGAGAGGCAATCGAGGATCTCGAAGGCCGGCTGAGGAAGGGATCCAATGCCCAGGGAGACGCGACGAAATGAGCCCGCATCCTTTGATCGGAGGTTTGATTGTGACCCACGGCCAACTGGGACATGAGTTGGTCGCGGCTGCCGAGATGATTGTGGGAGAAATCTCTCATATTGCCTCGGTGTCTATCGGCTGGCATGACGATGTCAACCAGTCGAAGAAGGATATAGAGGAAGCTGTTCAGACCGTCGATATGGGAAAAGGAGTCATCATTTGCACGGATATGTTCGGAGGAACTCCTTCCAACGTCACCCTCTCCTTGTTGAAAAAGGACAAAGTGGAGATCGTCACCGGTGTTAATCTGCCCATGATCGTTCGTCTCGCAACTCAGACCGAGCAGGATTCGCTCTTGGAGTTGGCGACGAAGGTCAAAGATCAAGGCAAAAGCCATATCTCGATGGCAAGTGAGTTTTTTGAGCGTGATTCAACAAGTGGTGCGGATAGCGAATGACCTGGGGCTTCACGCCCGCGCGGCCGCGAAACTGGTTCGCCTCACTTCGCGGTTCGAAGCCGACATCAAGCTCTCGACCCAGAACCCGTCGCGAACGGTGGACGGCAAGAGCATCTTGGGGATACTACTGCTGGCCGCTTCTCAAGGGACCCAGATAGAGATCACCGCCGACGGGAAAAATGAGGGAGAGGCGATGCAAGCAATCGTGGATCTGGTCGAGGGCAGGTTTGGGGAATAGCAATTGAGAGACACACCTTCAAAGGAATTGGCGGGGATCGGTCTTTCGGCCGGGGTTGCGATCGGGACCGCCTACAGAGTGGAGCAGAAGGGTCCTGCCTTTTACCGACTTCACATTCCTGTAGCCGACGTTCCAGCTGAACTGCTCCGGCTGAAAGAGGCCCTGGAAAGTTCCAAGCAGCAGCTGATCCGGATCAAACGTCGCTTTGTAGAGCAGATCGGGCAGGAGCACGCCAATGTCATCGATGCTCACCTTCTGATTCTGGAAGACCGTCAATTCGTCGATCGGGTGGAGGAGAAAATTCGCAGTCTCCAGGAAAGTCCGGAGAGAGCAGTGCGTGAGGTGGCTGAGGATTGGCTTGCCGTCTACCGCTCACTTCACGACCCCTTCTTTCGGGAACGGGGTTCGGACCTGGATGAGGTGGCCGATCGGGTCCTAGCCAACCTGGCGGTGCTGGATGCGAGGCCAGAAGAGGACCTGCCCGAGGACCTGATCCTGGTCGCAACCGAGATCAGTTTGTCCAATCTCTCCGACTATCCGCTCGGCAAAGTCAAAGGGCTGCTCTCTACCAGGGGAGGGCACACTTCCCATGTCACCATCATTTCCCGCTTCTACCAGATACCGGTGGTCTCGGGGATCGAAGGGTTGGAGCAGCTGATTCGAACGGGTGATTCGGTCATCCTGGATGGAACCGAAGGCGTAGCCTATGTCCATCCCTCGCCGAGTGAGAAGCGCGACTTCGAAGTTCGTCGAGAGGAAGAGCGCAGGCAGACCCTTATTTTGAAAGGGGACACCTTCCCCTGCGTGACCTCCGATGGGCAGGGTATCTCGGTCTATGCCAACACCGAGATGGATAGCGAAGTTCCCACGGCACTGCGCCTCGGCGCGGAGGGGATTGGTCTATTTCGTTCTGAGTTTATCCATTTGATGAGTAAGGAACGTGTCGCCAGCGAAGAGGAGCAGTTTCAGATCTACAAGAACCTGGCAGAAACGACCGGAGAGCGACCAGCTCTGGTCCGAACTCTCGATATGGGTAGGGAGTGTGATCGGTCGGGTTCACCGATCACCGGGGACGACTTTTTGGGTTTGCGGGGTATTCGCCTCAGCCTCAAGCATCCCGACATCTTCAAGACCCAGGTGCGTGCCATTCTCAGAGCCCGCACCCACGGCCACCTGAAGATCGTTCTCCCCATGGTTTCGAGTGTCGACGAGTTGATCGATGGCAAGGAGTTGATCCGCGAGGTGGAGGCAGAACTGGCCGCGGGTGCTTCGACTCAGGAAGAGCCTGTCGAGGTGGGGATCATGATCGAAGTTCCCTCAGCCCTCATAACGCTCGAGGATCTCTGTGTCCACGCTGACCTCCTGGCGGTAGGAAGCAACGACCTGATTCAATATACGCTGGCGGCCGACCGATCCAGCGAAGAGATGTCCTATCTGTTCAATCCCCTGCATCCGGCTGTTCTCAAGAGCCTGGAGCGTATTGCCAGGGTGGCCGAGGCCAGCCGCAGGACGACCTTCGTCTGCGGTGAGATCGCCGCTCAGCCACTCTATGCCTACCTGCTGATCGGGATGGGCTTCCAACACCTATCCATGAATCCTTTCTCAATTCCCGTGCTCAAGAAGGCTATTCGGAACGTCAGCTACGAAGAGGCCAGAGACACGGTGGATCAGCTGCTGGAGTTGACGACAATCAAGGACGTCGAGGCGTTCGTGGATCGGCGGCTGAAGCATCTGCAGCCGCTTGTCCAGAGTGCCTCTGCAACTCTGCTACAGGGATAAGGGCCGGCCAGGCTTTTCAATTCGTCTGAACGTCTGAACGTCTGGCCAAGACGCTTCTGCAACCTGTTCCTTGACCTTCCCGAGCAGGTGTACAACGATAGAGAGCGGCCATCGAAGAGGGCCGCAAGATTGTGGATCCCTCTCACTCGGCCGCGCGGAGTCCCAGTCCACCGACTGGGTAAATGGGAGTTCTCGTTGATCTCTTGACTGCGGGTTAGTGGAGGCCTCTATTGTCTCTTTTCTTCTCGTGAGCTAGCGACTAACCGGGTTGTTTTTTTAGGCGATGAGTACTTTCAAAGATCGCAGGCAAAGACATTACGACCGCTGGGCAAGAACCCGGGATCGCGTGCTCTTGCCACTCATGAAAATGCTCTCTTTCGTCAGGATTGGGCCTACGATGCTCAGCCATCTAGGGGTCCTGCTGATCGTTTTCTTTGTTTTCTTTGTCCCAAGAAATCTGATTGCTGCCGCAGCATGCCTGGCGCTGGGAACCTTGGTTGATCTGATCGACGGTCCTCTATCGAGGCACCAGAGGCTGAACTCCAACGAAGGTAAGCTGACCGACATCGTTTGTGACAATCTCAGGTTTACACTGTTTATCGTTGGTATCGTCTACGCTCGGCTAGCCAGTGGTCTGATCGGCGTGATTTATGTCTATGTGGTTGCGCTCGCTTTCTGCCTTCGGACGGTCAACCGAGTGGCTGAGCTCGAGTCCTGGGAGCATTTCAGATCGACGGGTGGCTTCCTCATTCTGCCGAACCTGGTGATTGGATTGTCATACGCTACCTTCCTGGTGTTCGTGTTCTCCAACCATAACTATCTGAGCCTTGTTTCCTCGATATTCTCCGTCATCCTCTTGCTGGATTGTCTTCATTCCTACGTCAAGCTGCTGAGGAGGGTAAAGAAGGGGTCACACGGCTAAGTCCCGGGGCTGGAGGATGTTCGGTGTGGTCAGGAACACACCGGTAAGGTATAAGATACGTGTTTGGTTCATTTGCGAGCATAGGAGCCGAAGGGATCGTTGCTGCCGGAATACCAGAACCTGCGTTTGGAGCTTAGTGAAGGAATCGCCTTGCTGACGCTCGACCGGGCTCGGGGAATGAATGTCCTGAACCTGGAGACCCTGGCTGAGCTGGGAGAAGTCCTTGTTCAGCTGCAGGAGGATCGAGAAGTCAAGGTGGTCGTCATCCGAGGCGCCGGAGACCGTGCCTTTTCGGCTGGGGCCGATATCAAAGAACTTGACCGGCTCGATGCTGCTTCGGGGGCTGCCTTCTCTTCACGTGGCCAGGCGGTCTTCGATCAAATCGAGAACGGCTCCAAGGCAGTCATCGCGTCGATCCGCGGGTACTGTCTGGGAGGCGGCTGCGAGCTGGCCCTGGCTTGCCACTTGCGAGTGGCATCTGAGGATGCTCGGTTCGGGCTCCCCGAGGTCAAACTCGGCCTGATCCCAGGTTATGGTGGGACCCAAAGACTGCCGCGCGTATTGGGTTCGGGGCGCGCCCTGGAGATGTTATTGTGTGGGGACCAGATCGATGCCGCCGAAGCGCATCGAATTGGCCTGGTCAACCACGTGGTCGCGGCGGCTGATCTGGATCCGTTTTGTCGGCGACTGGCGGCCAGGATTGGTGTCAATGCCCCTTTGGCGGTACGCTATGCTATTGAGGCGGTGAACCGGGGTGTGGAGATGTCTCTACAGGCTGGGCTGTCTCTGGAATCGGCTTTGTTCGGGACGGCTTGTGCCAGCGAAGACATGAAAGAAGGGGTCCAGGCCTTTGTGGAAAAGAGGGCTGCCCGCTTCGAAGGTCAGTGATGGACGGTTCCGCTGCTGAGAGCAGAACCGCAAGGACGGACACACTCGATGATGATCGAGGGGAGAGACAGCGGTGAAAAGACTGACAGGTAGACTGGACGCCGGCGCATCGGAAATTGGAATCGTAGTCAGCCGCTTCAATCAGATGGTAACCGATCGTCTGCTTCAGGGGGCCCTGGACGGGTTGGCTCGGTCCGGAGTGAACGATGACCAGATCACGGTGGTCCAGGTTCCCGGAAGCTTTGAGCTTCCCTTTGCCGCTCAGCTGCTGGCTCAAACCGGAAGGTACGAGGGAATCGTGTGCGTTGGCGCCTTGATTCGAGGTGAAACGGGTCACTACGAGTACCTGGCCAGTCAGGTGACAGGGGCTATTGGGGAGGTCAGTCTGAAGTTTAATATCCCCGTGAGCTATGGCCTGGTCACGGCGGAGAACGAGCAGCAAGCGATCAATCGAGCCGGGTTGAAACACGGGAACAAGGGAGCGGATGCTGCTTTGAGCTTGCTGGAAATGATGAGTCTGGCTACCCAGATCAGCAAGTAAATTCCAAGATACAAGAAACAAGATACAAACAAGCACCAAGCACCAAGATAATCCCAACCTCGACCACCTATAACTTCCGATCTTGAAACTCGTTTGTTCCTTGGAATTTGGAGCTTGGTATTTCTTTGTATCTTGTATCTTGAGTTCATCTTTTATGAGTCGACGAAAAGCTCGTGAGCTGGCTCTGCAAATGTTGTTTCAGCAGGATCTGACTCAAGACTCGGCAGCAAAAGTGGAAGAGATGTTCTGGAAGTCGCACACGGCTCCGGAGAAACTCCGTCAGTTTGCCGACCTTCTTTTCCTCAAGTCCTTCGAGAGTCGCTCCTTCGTCGACGACCTCATCAGTCGGAACGCAGATCACTGGCGCTTGGAGCGCATCGCTGCAGTGGATCGGAATGTGCTCCGTCTAGGCGTGACGGAGTTTCTGTTTCTAGAAACGCCCAAGGCCGTGGTCATCGATGAGGCGGTTGAGATTGCCAGGAAGTATGGGACGGAACGCTCTTCGGAGTTTGTCAACGGCATCCTGGACACGATTCGGACCCAGCTGGAGAGCCAATCAGGGGAGCTACGCCACCATGAATCAAAAGGCTGATCCGATCGATCAGCGTCAAGAAAAGCTGGAGGAGATCCGGAGCCGAGGATATGATCCCTATCCCCACAAGTACTCTCTCAGTCAGCGGATCACCCAAGCCAGAGAAGCATTTCTGTCGAGCTCGGCAGAGGAGCTCGAATCAAGCAAACCCGAGCTTCAGACAGCTGGGAGACTCATCTCGGTTCGGGGACACGGCAAAGCCAGTTTCGCCCATCTGGCAGAGGGTGGAGAACGTCTCCAGATCTATGTCCGCCAGGACCGGATCGGCGAAGAGCAATACGAGCTCTTCCGGCTCTTGGATATTGGAGATATCATCGGGGTTCAGGGAGTCTTGTTTCGAACTCGAACTGATGAGCTAACGGTCCTGGTAGATCAACTGACCCTTCTCTCGAAGTCGATGCTTTCCCTGCCCGAAAAGTGGCACGGTCTGGCGGATGTCGAAACCCGTTACCGGCAGCGCTACCTGGATCTGTTGGCGAATCCTCGAGTTCGCGAGATCTTCAGCAAGCGAAGCTCGATCATCTCGTGTCTCCGCCGCTTCCTGGAAGAGCGGGCGTACATCGAGGTGGAGACACCCATGATGCAGACCCTGGCTGGGGGAGCTGCGGCTCGGCCCTTCGAGACTTTCCACGAGGCTCTCGGAATCCCCCTGTACCTGAGAATCGCACCCGAGTTGTTTCTGAAGCGGCTGGTGGTGGGCGGGATGGACCGGGTTTTTGAGATAAACCGAAATTTCAGAAATGAGGGGATCTCGACCCGGCACAATCCAGAGTTCACTATGCTTGAGTTCTATCAGGCCTACAGTGACTACTGGGACTTGATGGATCTGACAGAGGAAATGTTGGCTCGGGTGGTTGAGGAGGTGACGGGTGGCCTGGAGCTGGAATTTGGCGGGGCCACGATCGATTTCTCGCGCTTCCAGCGCTATTCCATGGTGGAGGCCGTACAGAAATTCTGGCAGGGGGAAGATTCTCCTTCGCCCGACCAACTCTGCGACCAGGAAGGAGTGACGGCAGCGCTGCAGCGAAAAGGCGTGGGCGTGCCTCCCGGGGCCGGTTGGGGGAAGCTGTTGGGCCTGCTGTTCGAGGCTGTAGCCGAAGAGCAGTTGGTGCAGCCGACCTTCATCTACGATTTCCCGGCGGAGCTCTCTCCGCTGTCGAAGACGAAGGACGAAGATCCCAGGTTTGCGGAGCGCTTCGAGATCTTTGTGGGTGGGCTGGAGATTGGGAATGCCTACAGCGAGTTGAATGATCCGGCCGAGCAAAGGCAGCGCTTCGAGGAGCAGCGGGGAGCTCGTGAGCGGGGAGATGAGGAGGCTCATTTGATGGATCACGATTATATCCAGGCCCTCCAGTACGGAATGCCGCCTACTGCGGGTGAGGGAATTGGAATCGATCGGCTGGTGATGCTTCTGACCGACTCTTCCTCGATTCGAGAGGTCATTCTCTTTCCCCACCTCAAGCCTCGCGGCGTATGAGATTTGAGCTTTTCGTTGCCTTTCGGTATCTCCGCGCTCATCGCAAACAGGCCGTAGTTTCTGTAGTTACCCTGGTATCGGTCCTCGGTGTGATGGCAGGGGTATTGGCCTTGAACATCGCCTTGGCGTTGAACACGGGGCTGCAGAGAGAATTTCAAAGCCGCATCCTGGGTGCGACGTCCCATGTCAATCTGCTCCGAATGGAGACCAAGGCGATCCCAGACTTCCGTCAGCTTCTGTCGCAGTTCGACTCCATACCTGAGGTTACTAGGGTCACCCCAACCGTCTACGGTCAAGCGCTGCTCAGTAGTGATCTGCGGGAGCACCCAGCGGTCTTGAAAGGGGTCGAAGCGGGCCAGTCGGAGGATTCTCTCGCTGGCCTGACGCCGAAACTGATCGAGGGAAGTCTGGAGCGCTTCCATCAGCAGGCTCCTTTGCCGGCCATCGTGCTGGGGAAGGATCTGGCACAGACTTTGGGAGTATCGGTGGGCGAGCGTATCCGTGCCGTTGGATCGACTGGAGAGCTAACCCCTTTTGGTCGTGCCCTGCGGAGGCGCGCTTTTGAGGTGGTGGCGATCTTCGAGTCCGGGCTATGGCAGTACGACGCGAACTGGGGCCTGGTTCCGCTGGCTGCGGCTCAATCGTTTTTTTCTCTGGGCCGAAGTGAGATCTCGGCGGTGGAATTCCGAATCAACGATATCTACGCAGCGGGGGAGATAGCCGAAAGGATCCGAGAAGCTGCCGGGGATGGCTTCGTCACTAACACCTGGATAGAACTGAATCGGCCTCTTTTCTCTGCACTCGAATTGGAAAAGCTTGCGCTGTTCATCGCCATCAGTTTGATCGTCCTGGTGGCGTCCTTGAACATTGTCAGTACGCTGACCCTCATGGTCATGGAGAAGGGACGAGACATCGCCATAATCACGGCCATGGGGGGGACTTCCCGCACCGTGATGGTGATTTTTATTCTTCAGGGATTGATCATCGGGGTGGCGGGAACTCTGCTGGGAGGGCTTCTCGCCTGCCTGGCAGTCTGGTACTTCGATACCTATCAGGTGTTCCGCCTGGAGCCCGAGGTCTACTCGATTCCCTACGTTCCTTTCGAGCTGGGGATCCCTGACGTGGTTTTGGTTTCTTGCGTCGCCGTGCTGATCAGCTTTCTGGCGACGCTTTACCCGGCCAGGGCGGCGGCTCGCCTCGATCCAGTGAAGGCTCTGCGCTATGAGTAGCGGGTGTGCCCTCCAGATTCGAGCCCTCTCGAAGACGTTCCAGTCAGGCCAGGAGCAGCTACGCATCCTGGTCGATCTCGATCTGGATGTCCAGAAAGGGGCAATGATCGCCATTACCGGCGCCAGCGGGTGTGGAAAGAGCACACTTCTGCATCTGGTTGGTGGGATGGAGAAGCCTGATGCGGGCGAGATTCTGTTCGAGGGGACCGATGTGACTCTGCTTCGGGGACGAGCCCTGGCCGCTCACAGGAACGAAGTGGCGGGTTTCGTATTTCAGTTTCATTACCTCCTGCCGGAGTTCACGGCTGAAGAGAACGTCATGTTCCCACTTTTGCTGCGACGGTTGAGCTTTCGAGAGGCGGCTTCAACCGCGAGGCAGCTGCTGCAAGAGGTCGGCCTTGAAGCTCGGGCACACCATCGTCCCGGAGAGTTGTCGGGCGGAGAGCAACAGAGGGTCGCGATCGCGCGAGCTCTCTCGGGTCGACCCCGTCTCCTGCTGGCAGATGAACCCACCGGAAATCTGGATCCCCATACTTCGCAAAGAATCTACGACCTGTTGGCCGAAGTTCATCGTCGTCATCAGCTGACGTCGCTCATTGCAACCCACAATACGGAGCTATCAAGCCGTTGCGATCTCCGACTAAGGATTTCGGAAGGGAAACTGGTTCCCGGGTGATCCCGCCGGCCCCCAACGCGCCCCCTCACCCTCACCTTCACCCTTACCCTTACCTTTGCCTTCGGCCTTGTCCTTTTCGCCTGATTGCTTCCGACCGGGGCAGATTCTCGGTGCATCAAGGACTTTGACAAGTCGGTCGGGATCGTCCCGGACTCGGACGAGGGAAAAGGCAAGACAGAGGCAGAGGCAAAGGGGAGCAGCCGACAAGGCTGCAATCCAGCTGGAGAAAGTCCAGCCGTGTGAATTGTTCGTTCACACACGTAGCGATACCGCAGCTCGGGGCAGGTAACCAACCGAGAGATGCGCGGTGTAAACGGCCTGGCCGCCCTTCGAAGGAAGCGGCGGGAGCAACCTGGAGGCCTAGCGAGTCTGGGAGCCTGAACATGAGTGAATGACTGCAGCCCGGAAATAAGCCCCCCTGTGGAAGTTGCCATGCAGGGATTGTCTGGCGAGCCGAACCTGTCCTTTGTGAGGTGAGGCCGACGTCTCCCGGGAAGAAACGAGCAAGTGCACCGGGAGATCGCCGCCGGGTAGGGGTCCAGGCACCTGGGCAAGGATTGCAGAGATAATGTCGGGAAGGGCCGGTTTGCAGCAGGGGCTCGCAGCAACCTGCGAAGACCGAGGGACCGAGCGAGAGCGAAGGCCCACGGAGCATCCCGGTCTGGCGCATGAGTCCGTAGGAGCGAAGACGGTCGGGTAACGCCGGCCCAAGCCGCCTGGAGGCGGCTCCTGGAAGGGTAATACCCGGAAAGGGCGAAGGGACTCTCGGCCATGACGGGCAAGGAAGCGCCCACCGCCCAGGGCTCAGTACCTGAGAATGCGGTGACAGGGCAAGCTTTGTCGAGACCGGCGGCAAACCGGACCCGAGAGGGGTGAATGCGAGCGAGCGCTTAAGCCTCGTTGGGTAAGGGAAGACCGTGGGAGGAAAGTCGTGGTCGCCAACCGGACTCGGGAAATCCGACCGTCCGGGATGACAAAGGGGGCTTGCGGAAACGTGAGCTATGGCGGAACTAGGAACCCGGCGCACAACCGAAAGGGTGCGTACCGGTAACTCTCCGCCTACGGCTGCGCGCGCCGTATTTCTACCTGACCAAGGAGGCCTTGAACGAATGCCGGTTTCCTAATCTGGGATGACGCGCACAGTTTTGTTCTGGGGGTAGGGGTATAATGATCTTCCTCTGCATTTGCGCGAGGGTTCTGGGTTCTGCTTAAATAGGATCAGCACTTTAGTGCGAGTTGGCTATGTTTGAGAAATACACCGAAAAGGCCAGACGCGTAATTTTCTTTGCGCGATACGAGGCCAGCCAATTGGGTTCCCGATCGATCGAGACAGAGCACGTCCTGCTGGGCTTGCTGCGCGAGGACAAGGGCCTGACCAGCCGGTTTTTCCCTCGGGCCGAGGCGGCTCTGGACGGAATTCGCAAGCAGATAGAAGGGAGCGCCCTGGGACGGGAGAAGGTGTCTACTTCGGTGGAGCTACCGCTCAGCGATGAATCCAAGAAGGTGCTGACCTACGCGGCCGAGGAAGCCGACCGTCTCTTGTGCAACTACATCGGAACGGAACACATACTGCTCGGCTTGTTGCGAGAGGAAAAGTCGATGGCAGCGGCGATCCTTGGGGACAAGGGTCTACGCCTTTCGAGGGTTAGGGAAGAGTTGGCCGGGACTTCGGAGCGACCGGCGCCAGCCAAGACGAAAGACACGCTGATTCTGACTGAGTTCAGCCGCGATCTGACCGAAGCCGCCATGAGTGGTGAACTGGATCCACTGATTGGTCGAGAAGGAGAGATTGAGCGGGTAACGCAGATCCTGTGTCGGCGCACCAAGAACAATCCGGTGCTCATTGGAGAACCCGGTGTCGGTAAGACCGCCATTGTCGAAGGTCTGGCTCAGAGGATCATCTCTGGCGAGGTTCCTTCGATGCTTATGGACAAGCGAATCCTGGCGCTGGATATTTCCCTGATTGTCGCTGGGACCAAGTACCGTGGACAGTTCGAGGAGCGGCTCAAGGCAATCATGAAGGAGTTGGTTGAGAATCCCCAATTCATCATCTTCATCGATGAACTCCACACGCTGGTGGGTGCCGGTTCCGCCGAGGGCTCGCTGGATGCGGCGAACATCCTCAAGCCCACGCTTTCCCGCGGCGAGATCCAGTGTGTCGGTGCCACCACGCCCTACGAGTATCGACGGTCGATTGAAAAGGACAGGGCCCTGGAACGTCGCTTTCAGGCAGTCAAGGTGGCGCCGCCGACTGAAGAGGAAACACTCGAAATAATCTATGGGATCAAGGAGCGATACGAGACATTTCACCAGGTCGCCTACGAAGACGAGTCGATCCACACGGCAGTGAGCCAGTCAAGTCGGTACATCCCCGACCGTTTTCTTCCCGATAAGGCGATCGATGTGCTCGACGAGGCGGGTGCCCGAGTCAAGCTCGACTACACCTCTTTTCCCAACGAGGTCACGACTCTCCAGAAGAAGATCAAGGTCATCGTGCACAAGATGGACGATGCCATCTCAGCAAAAGAGTTCGACCGGGCAGCGAAGCTGAAAGATCAAGAGATGCTGGAACGGGAGAACCTGCAGGTCGTCAAAGAGCGGTGGAAATTAAAGAATCGTGTACCTCCCATGGTGACCAAGGAACACATCGAGGAGGTCGTCTCCCGCTGGACGGGTGTCCCCGTGAGCTCGCTGCGTGAGGAGGAGACCCAGAAGCTTCTGAACATGGAAGAGGCCCTCCACCAGAGGATAGTGAGCCAGCAAAGAGCAATCTCCGCCTTGGCGCGGGCTATTCGGCGCAGTAGAGCCGGCATGAAAAGTCCCAACCGGCCGGTTGGTTCCTTCCTCTTTCTGGGGCCCACCGGTGTCGGTAAGACGGAGCTTGGCAAAGCGTTGGCGGAGTTCCTCTTTGGGAGTGAGAAGGCGCTGATCCGGTTCGATATGTCCGAGTACATGGAAAAGCACTCTGTCTCCAAGTTGATTGGATCACCGCCCGGGTACGTCGGGCATGAAGAGGGTGGCCAGCTGACTGAGAAGGTGAAACGTAGCCCCTATTGCGTGCTTCTCCTGGACGAGATTGAGAAGGCCCATTTCGATATCTTCAATCTGCTGCTGCAGGTGTTCGAGGACGGGCATTTGACCGATTCTTCTGGGAATACGATCGATTTCAAGAACACGATCGTCATTATGACGTCCAATATCGGAGCTCGATATCTGATCAAGAAGCCACAGGTCGGATTTACAACGGATGCGATCAAGGGGAGGGAAGAAGTAGAAGACGTGATCATGAAGGAGGTGAAGCGAGTCTTCAACCCCGAATTCGTGAATCGATTGGATGAGATCGTCTTGTTCGAGTCTTTGACCGAGGACGACCTGCTCGAAATCGTTGACCTCCTCATCGTGAAGGGAAACGAGAACCTGTCACAAAAGGAGATCCTTATCCGACTGGGCGACGACGCCAAAGGTTGGATTATTGATAAAACCTGTGCGGACCGCTCGTACGGGGCGCGTCCGCTGCGAAGGGCGATTCAGAAGTATATTGAAGATCCCGTGTCAGAGCTCATTATCCAAGGGAAACTGAAGGAGAAGGAGACCTTGTCTATCTACGCCAAAGACGGCGCGCTTTACTACCGCGCCAAAGGATCGAAGAGCGAGGTGCCTCTTTCCTACGATATGGCTTAGTTTTTCGGAACACACTTCTTGGGTTGAGCAGGAGTACCCCTTTTAGGATCCGTTGTCGCACCGGCAGTTGTGGTCTTGCCAGAACCCTCGTTTGCTCTCGCCCTAGCGCGCTCGGTACAATTCCTTGATCATGTCGATGCTTCCAGCCGTCAGCAACCAGCTTCTTGTACTTGGGCGCTCGCGCCTGGTTCTCGCCACGGCGCTTCTACTTGGGAGTTCTTTGACCCTGTTCTCCGACGTCCTTCTGGGCCAATCCGAGGAGCCTCCTGAGCGTTTGGAAGAAGTGCGGATTGTGGGGAATCGCCGTATCCCCGAGAGCACAATCCGCTACTACATCCAGAGCAAGGAGAACGACCGCTACAACAACGACCAGGTTCTAAGGGACTACCGGAGCCTGCTGAACACCAATTTTTTTGTCGACGCCAAGGTCAAGAAGCTCAAGGGAGAAACAGGGACCATCATCCTCTTCGAGGTCCAGGAGCGTCCCCTGGTTCGCGCCATCGAGTACAAGAACATGAAGTCCTTCAAGGAGTCGGACGTCCTCGAAAAGTTCCGCGAAATGAAGGTAGGGATGACAGTGGACTCTCCCTTGGACGAGGCGAAGCTGCCTAAAGCGCGGCGGGCCATCAAGGCACTTCTCGATGCCAACGGCCGGCCTCTGGGACGGGTCGAGATCAGCACCGAGCCGATTACGTCTTCAGCCAGTAGGGTGATTTTCGAAATCGAGGAAGGTCCGAAAGTTCGGGTCGGCAAGATCATGTTCGAGGGAAATACCGTCATTTCAGACGGGGAATTGCGCGCGGCGCTCCAACTGACCAAAGAGCGAGGACCGATCACCCTTTTCAAGGGACTGGACAAGTACATCAAGGAGAAGGTCGAGTACGACAGTCACGTCAATATGCTCGACAAGTACCGTGAACGAGGATACATCTTCGTCAAAGCGGGCGAGGCCAAGGTAGAGATAGTAGAAGCTCCCAGGGGAATGCTGATTGGCTTTCGGAAGACGAAGCAGCAGTACCACATTACCATCCCCATCGAGGAGGGCGAACAGTTTCGATATGGCACTTTCGAGTTGGAGGGGGTCAAAAACTTCAAGTCAGACGTCCTCAAGCGAGCCTACAACATCCGTGAAGGCGAAATTGTCAACTACACCGGTCTCAAGAAGGCCAACGAAGAGCTTAAGAAGCTCTACTCCCGATTCGGCTATCTGGATATGGAGCCCATTCCTGAGATGAAGCCGGATCATGACAAGAAGACGGTCGACATCAAGATTCAGGTCGAGGAAGGTAAGCAGTATCTGGTTCACCGGATCAACTTCCTCGGCAATACCAAGACCCGTGACAAGGTGCTTCGTCGAGAGTTCCTGATGGAGGAGCAGCGCATGTTCAATGGCGACATGCTCGATATCTCCGTCCTGAGGATCAATCAGCTGGGTTTCTTCGATAAGATCGAAGAAGAAGACTATGAGGTCATCAAGCGACCCGAAGTAGCTGAAGTGGATGTGGTGTTGAACGTCAAGGAGAGGAGCCAGCAGTCGATTGGCCTGACCGGCGGAGTGAGCGGGATCAGCGGCGGTTTCTTTGGCATCAATTATTCCACCAACAATTTCCGCGGTCTGGGGCAGCAGATCGACGTTCAGCTCTTGACAGGGACTCGAACATCCCAGTACATGTTGTCCTTCAGGGAGCCCTATTTCCTTGACAGCAAGGTCTCCCTGGGTTTCTCGGTTTTCCAGCAGCGTTTCCGATTCGACACCTTTACTGCCTTTTTCGGGTTGATCAATCCCGACGACAACCTCACTCTCTTCACTCGCGGTACCACGGGGTTCAGCGTCCAGGGGGGCTATGCGCTGTGGCGCTGGACCCGGGTGGGACTGCGCTATTCCTTACAGTCGACCAAAATCACGGACGTGGAGGAGAGTTTCGGCGACTTTGCTTTCAACCAGTTGGTCGGATTCACTCCGGGTGGCGATGTATCGGGCGCGGCCGAAGGAATCATCCGAAGTGAGGTGACCCCTAATCTGGTCTACAACACCAAGGATGCGCTCTTCGGGGCAACTCGAGGCTCCCAGCTGAGAGTACAGCTTCCCATAGCAGGTGGTCCCTTGGGCGGCGATTACAACGTCATCAGCCCTTACGTCGAGTACCAGAAATTTCTTCGAGACCGGTATCTGAGTAGAGGACGACATACCCTGGCCTTTCGCGCCCAATTCCAGCATCTGATCCCCTACGGCAATCTCCCCAATGGCGGTCCCATGACGGTACCCTTCTTCGAGCGCATCTTCCGAGGGGGAGAGTTCGACTTTAGAGGATTCGATCTGCGATCCGTCACTCCCTGGGCGATCTCCCGAGAACCGGCGCAGGATTCACTCGACAACCCGATCGTGGATCCTTTTACCGGTCTGCCGACAATCTCCGAGAATCTCATTCCCACAGGGGGAGATACCAGCCTGATTCTAACCGGCGAGTACCGGATGCCTATCATAGGACCGCTGACTCTGAATGCGTTTGTGGACTTCGGAACCGTTACCGTTCTCAAGAAAGGTAACTTGAATCTTTTCGGTCCCGATCAACTGATTGAGCTTCAGGAACAAACCAACAATCTCTGGCGGGCGTCGACGGGGGCCGAGTTGCAGTTCCTCTTGCCCGTAGTCAATCAACCGTTTCGTCTGATCTTCGCGTATAATCCTCTAGTCATGAACACGACCGCTGAGTTACGGGGAATTCGCTTCCCGTTGACTGAGCGTCGAAAAACTGTGAAATTTACCGTTGGCTATACGTTCTAAAAGGAAAGTGGGGGAGATGAGCAACAAAGCTCGATTTTCATTGGTGATGGTGTTAGGTCTTTGGGCTGCTTCGACTTCTATGGGTTTATCCCAAGCGGTCAAGATCGGCTTCGTGGATTCTCTGGGAGTGCTTCAAGGGACGGAGGAAGGCAAGGCCGGTATTGGTGAAGTGGAAAAATACGTCCAGGGCAAGCAGCAGGAGCTGCAGGGTCTGCAAAAGCAGGTTGATGACCTCAAGAACAAACTCAGCGAGCAGGCTCGGGTGCTGAGTGCCGACGCTGCCACCCAGATGCAGCAACAGATCGGAGAGAACGAAAAGAAACTGCGTCGTAATACCGAGGACAGCCAGGCCGAAGTCGGAAAAAGGCGGGATGCGCTGCTAAACAAGATGAGCAGCAAGATCCAGGTGATCATCAGGGACTACGCCGAGAAGAACGGCTACAGCGTGATCTTCTTGCGCGAACAGAATCAGCCCTACGTCAAGCCGAGTCTCGATGTCACTCAGGAAATAGTGCGGATCTATAACGAGCAGAACCCCGTTGCTGGAGCTGCCGCCGCCGTTCCCCCCGCCCAGTAATCGAAAGGTTCCCAGTTCCCAGGTGGACTGTAGTCCTTGAAGTGGTAGTGGGGAGCGAGCAATTCAGGGTGTGCAGTCCGCCTGGGCTGTCAATAGCAGCCGAGCTGACTTGACGCTTGGAGCCTTCGTCCTTCAGTCGGGAGTTGTGGCTGATCTCTGTGTTCGTCGTCGTCGAAGATGGCCAGGCGTCGTCTTCCTCCTCCTGCCTTGATCTCGCCTCAGGAGCCCCATCTGCATACATCATCGTATTTACGGATGGGGCACTCAGCATCATCCTCAGGTGCATTGGCGGTCACCCGGATACAGTAGAATAGGCGGATGTTCGACATTCAGGAGATCCTGGGCTACCTGCCTCATCGCTATCCTCTGCTCCTGATCGACCGGATTCTCGAGTACGAGGAGAACAAGCGTATTGTCGCGATCAAGAATGTAACCATCAATGAACCTTTTTTTCAGGGCCATTTCCCCGGTGCTCCTATCATGCCGGGAGTCCTTATCATCGAGTCGATGGCCCAAGCGGGGGGATTCCTGGTTTTCAAGCCGCTGACCGAGCGGGAGAAAAAACTCGTCCTCTTCGTTGGGATTGAAAAGGCCCGTTTTCGCAAACCGGTTCGACCCGGGGATCAGCTGAAAATCGAGATGCTGGTTTCCCGAATTCGAGGGCCGGTTGGGAAACTGGGGGGAAAGGCTTTCGTCGACGGGTTGCTGGTTGCCGAGGCGCAGATCATGTTCTCTCTCGTAGACCGTTCTTCGGTGGCCTCCCCCAAGTAGCTGTCCCATGAGTCAGAGGCAGATCCACCCCACCGCCCTGGTTTCTCCCGAGGTGGAGCTGGCCGAGGGAGTTCAGATCGGTCCCTACGCCGTTATTGGTGATGGGGTTGTCATCGGGCAGGGAACCTGGGTGGGCCCCCACACCGTTATAGAGGGTCCGACGGTAGTCGGGAAGAACAACCGCATCAAAGGACAGGCCGCAATCGGAACACCTCCGCAGGATCTCAAGTACAAGGGGGAAGAGACCTTCCTGGAGATTGGTGACGAGAACGTTGTCCGTGAGTTTGTCACGATCAACCGGGGAACTGCCGGGGGAGGCGGAAGGACCACGATCGGGAGTCACAATCTGATCATGACGGGCGTTCACATTGCTCATGACTGCCACATCGGCCAGCAGACCATTCTGGCCAATTCGGCAACCTTGGCAGGTCATGTGGAGATCGGAGACTTCAGTACGGTAGGGGCCTTCACCGGTATTCACCAGTTTTGCCGTGTGGGACTACATGCCTTTATCGGGGGCTACTCGGTTCTCACCCGGGATGGTCTGCCCTTCGTCAAAACTGTGGGGAGTCGGAATCAGGCCGGTATCTATGGGATCAACAGCCTGGGTCTGCAGCGCCGAGGCTTCTCCAAGGAACGTATTGAGGCCCTGAACCAGGCCTATCGGTGGTTGTTCCGAAAGGGTTTGAACTTGAACGAAGCCAGGCGAAAAATCGAAGACGATGGCCCGACTACAGAGGATGTTACCGTTCTTCTGGATTTTATCGAGACATCCGAGAGGGGCTTTGTCCGCTGAGGGTCTGTTCTTCAGAGAGAGGAGCAGGATCGTCTAAATGGGTAGGCTAGGGCTGATCGCAGGCAACGGCTCGTTTCCGAGGTTGGTTCTGGAAGAGGCGCTGCGTCAGGGAATCGAGGTCGTGGTGGCGGCGATCAGTGAGGAGGCCTCTCCCGAAATCGAGGGGATTGTCGAAGCCTCTGAGGGTGTGGCAAGTGTCCATTGGTTGGGTGTGGGGCAACTCGGGAAGCTCATCAAGATCTTCAAGAACTCGGGCGTCGACCGTGCCGTCATGGCGGGTCAGGTTAAGCATGTCCAGATCTTTGCAGCCGGAGGAAGGACTCCTGCCGGTCGTCTAGCTGCGCTTCCGGATCTCAGGATGCTGCGCCTTCTGGCTTCGCTCGAGCACCGCAACACGGCATCCCTGATCAACGGAATCATCCAGGTGTTGCAGAAGGAGGGAGTCGAGTTCATGGATTCGACACTTCTACTTGGTTCTCTGGTGCCGAAACAAGGAGTGCTCACGCAGCGCTCCCCCAATCGGGCTGAAAAGAGGGACCTGGCCTACGGGCGGCGCGTTGCGACCGAGTTGACCCGCCTGGATCTGGGTCAGACCGTTGTGGTGAAGGACGGTGCTGTGGTCGCAGTGGAAGCGATGGAGGGTACGGATGAGACGATTCGTCGGGCGGCACAACTGGTTAGCGGGCAGCCCTTGAGAGTCGTGAAGGCAAGCCGGCCGTCTCAAGACATGAGGTTCGACGTTCCAGTGATCGGCCTGGGGACACTGAAGATTATTGAAGAGTGTAATGTCTCAGCGATCTCGATCGACTCCGGGAAGACGCTGATCATGGATCGGCCGAGCTTCGTCCGAGGGGCCGATCGCTTGGGCATTGCAGTTGTGGCGGAGTGAAGATGTCAGTTCCTATCAGAGTAGGCGTCGTAGGCGTCGGGGCGCTGGGTCAGCACCACGCCCGCGTCTACTCCAATCTACCCGAGGCTGAGCTAGTCGCAGTCGCCGACCCCGTGGTAGATCGGGCCAAGGAGGTTGCGGCCCGATTTCATTGTGAGTCGTATCGCAGCCATGAAGAGATGATCGGTCGAGTCGACGCTGTTAGCATAGCGGCGCCCACGGGGGATCATGCCTCGATCGGGATGGATTTTCTGCGGCAAGGTAAGCACGTCTTGTTGGAGAAACCCATGACGCAGACTGTTCGTGAGGCTGACGATCTGATCGAGTTGCAGGGCGGTTGTGTCCTGCAGGTGGGTCACTCTGAGCGCTTCAATTCGGCCCTGAGGGCAATTGAGCCTCTGGTGACTCTTCCTCAGTTTTTCGAGGCACACCGTTTGGGGGTCTTCACGCCCAGAAGCCTGGATATCGACGTGGTACTGGATCTGATGATTCACGACCTTGACTTGATCCTCCACCTGGTCGGTGAGCCGGTTGGAGAAATTCGCGCCGTGGGGATCCCGGTGGTGACTCCTCAGGTGGACATCGCCAACGCTCGACTCGAGTTTGAGAATGGGTGCGTTGCCAATCTGACCGCCAGCCGGGTTTCCAGGGAAAAGGTTCGAAAACTACGCTTCTTCCAGCCTCACGACTATGTTTCGATTGACTTCGACAAAGAGCAGGTCGAGATGTTCAGCCTTTCCCAGGAGGGCGGGGCAGGGAAGGTCATCGATCGAAAACTTGAGGTTCATCCAGAAGAACCCCTCAAGTTGGAGATCCAGGCCTTCCTGAGCGCTGTTTCGGGCGAGGTGCTGAAACCAGACCAGCAGCGTGGTTGTTCCGCAGAAGAAGGCCGGCGGGCGCTCTCGCTTGCGCTGGAGGTCCTCGATGTCATCCGCTCCCGTTGACCCGGATCCATAAGCGTAGCGCAAGAATGACTTCGCCCCACCCGAGGGCGGGGTGAGGCCAGCCATGAGTTCTCTCGGCGTTAGACAATACGGGTCGATCGTCCGACGATACGGGTCGATTGTCCTTCTATCCTCTGCCCTGCTGCTTGGCTGCGGTCCCAAGCGTACACCCCCACCCGCACCTACCACGACTTCGAAGACTCCCGGAAAGGCTTCCAGTCGACCTGCCGAGAAGCTGCCCTCGAAACCCCTATCCGATGCGGTTCCACCGACGCCAGGAACCGTAGCGAAATGGAGGCCTTCCTCCCTGGCCAGGGTCCTTCTGCTAGAAGGATTCCGCTCTGCTGAAATCGGGGGATCCCGGCTCGGATCCCGCATCAAGCTGGAAGTGCAGTCCGAATCCATTCGAAGGTTGATCCAGAAGCAAGGAGAGTGGGTCCCTCTCGACTCCGGATCTGGATTTCGGATCGAGCCTGCAGCTGGAAAATCGCTGAGCCTCGACGGTGCGGCCTACCGAGGCGAACTAGAAGCCTTCATCAATCCGCTGGGCAAGCCGGTTCTGGTAAACGAGGTGAGAGTCGAGGACTATCTCAGAGGCGTAGTCTCCCAAGAACTGGGCCCTCACAGCTATCCGCAAATCGAGGCGCTCAAGACACAGGCAGTTGCCTCACGCACTTTTGCGCTTGCCCATCTGGGGAGTAGGGCCCCACAGGGATTCGATCTCTATGCAGACCATCGCTCTCAAGTCTATGCTGGCCTGAAGGGAGAGCATCCGACCACCGATCGGGCGATAGGCGGAACGCGGGGCCTGATCGTTACCTATCAAGGGGAGCCGATTGTGGCGCTCTACTCTTCCACCTGTGGCGGAAAGACCGAGAGCTATGATGCGATCTTCAATCGACCACCGCTACCCTACCTGAAGGGGGGAGCCCTCTGCCCCGACCAAAAGAGTCGCTATCATCGCTGGCAGGAAAGGATCCCCATCTCGCGCATCTTGAAGAATTCCAAGACGCTGGCTCGACTGGGCAAGCTGAAGAGGCTGGTCAGGTCGCGAACCAGCGACCAGGGCCGCCTGCTAGAGCTTGTCTGGACGGGCAGCAAGGGAGAGCAGGTCCTGCGGGGAAACGAGCTCCGCTTTACCCTGGGTTTGAGGAGCAACTGGGTAGTCGATTTTCGTCCCCGTAGCGCGAAAGGCGAGATCGTAGAAGTCGACGTAACAGGTCGTGGTTGGGGACACGGCGTCGGCCTTTGCCAGATGGGTACCGTCGAGTTGGCACGCAGGGGCTGGTCGTATGAGCGTATTCTGAAGCACTACTATCACGGCGTTGAGCTGACGCGGGCGTACTAAGCTGAAACTTCATTTGGCAGAAGGAAGGTGTAGGAAACAGCATCTGACAGAGCAGTGACCTGTAGCACGGGCACTCTTGCCCGTCGGGGACACCAACGGGCAGGAGTGCCCGTGCTACAAGCGTCACTCAGCTCTCGATGTTCGTAGCTAGAAATGACGGAAGTTTCTTTCTCGAATGGGGCCAGTCTAACCATAGCCGGTCCATGTCTATGAGCAACGAGGCCGAGATAAGTCCCATCAAACCAGGAACCAGGCTTCTCGTGGCCGTCGTGGGGCCCACTGCTTCGGGGAAGAGCTCCCTGGCTCTACGCGCGGCCGAGATTCTGGGGGGCGAGATTGTCAACTGCGATGCAGTCCAGGTGTATCGGGGACTAGACATAGGTACCGCCAAGCCCTCCCTGGAAGAGCGTAAGAGGGTTCCTCACCACCTGTATGACCTGATTGGGCCAGCAGACTTCTACAGCGCCGGTCGATATATGCTGGATGCTCGCCGCGCTTGCTCGAGGATCGCGGACCGGGGATCAATCGCTTTCGTGGTCGGAGGTACAGGGCTCTATCTGCGAGTGCTGCTGGAAGGGATTTTTCGGGGACCCGGCCGTTCTGAGGCGATGCGCGAGCGCTTGGATCGGATAGCTGAGAAAAAAGGAATTCCGTACCTTCATCGTCTCCTCTCCCGGAAGGATGCTGCAGCCGGACAAAGCATTGAGGTAAGAGATCAAATGCGGATAGTCAGGGCACTGGAAATCTATTTCTCTACCGGCTCCCGCATCAGTCAGCTTCAGGACGAGAGGCAGCCGCTCCAGGGTTTTTCGGTTCTCAAGCTGGGTCTAAACTTACCGCGCCAGATCCTCTATGGTAGAATCAACCGCCGCGTCGCCCGCATGTTCGACGAGGGATTGACGGAAGAGGTCAGGAGGCTTCTCGATGAGGGCTATCGTGATGACTGTAAGGCGTTCCAGGCCCTCGGCTACCGTTACGTTCTAAGTGTGCTGCGGGGCGAGTTGAGCCAGCCTGAAGCCATCGAGCTGACCTGTCGGGATACCCGAAGATACGCCAAGCGTCAGATGACCTGGTTCCGAAAGGAGCCGGGAGTCAGCTGGATTGATTTTCCGGGAGAGAGCCGGCAGGCGTTAGAGCAGTTGCTGGCGCTGGTAGAATCGAGCTCAGTACCGTATTCATGAAATGCGGTAAGGGTCTGCCACCAAGAGTATGGTCCCGGGATGGGGAGTGCTCGGAGAGACCCGAATCGATCTCCACTGCCCCGGCAAGAATCCAGGGTGCCCGGATTCTCAATCTGAAGGTGGAATCGATCATCCCCTGGAGTGTTTGTGAACCATGAGATTTGAACCCGTCATCGGACTGGAAGTTCATGCTCAGCTGCTGACCAGGAGCAAGATCTTCTGCGGCTGCAGCACCCGCTTTGGGGCACCGCCAAACTCGCATACTTGTCCTGTCTGCCTGGGCCTGCCCGGTTCGCTTCCGGTGACCAACCGCGATGCTGTGGGGATGGCAATGAAGGCCGGTTTGGCGCTGGGTTGCAGGATCAACATGCACTCGATATTGGCCAGGAAGAACTATTTCTATCCGGATCTTCCAAAGGGCTACCAGATTTCGCAGTACGAACATCCCGTGGCGGAGGATGGTGCTGTAACACTGCCTTTGGGCCAAGGGGATCCGTCGAACCACGAAGGGACAACCGAGAAGAAGCGTATCGGGATCATCCGTGTCCATCTGGAAGAGGACGCTGGGAAGTCGATTCACCTGCCTGCCGGTGACACGCAGGTGAATCTGAATCGCTGTGGGGTCCCCTTGATTGAAATCGTAACCCATCCCGATATCTGCTCTTCCCAGGAGGCCAGCGACTTCCTCTCGTTCTTGAGGAGAGTTCTCCTCTATCTCGGGATCTGCGATGGAAACATGGAAGAAGGGAGTCTCCGCTGTGACGCCAACATCTCGGTTCGCGAGGTAGGGTCCGGCCGCCTGGGTACCAAGGTCGAGATCAAGAATCTGAATTCCTTTCGATTCCTGCAAAAGGCAGTCGACTTCGAGATTGGACGGCAGGTCGATGTGCTCGAAGGGGGTGGGGCGTTGCAGCAGGAAACACGCCTATGGGATGAGGACCTGCAGCGGACATCCGTGATGCGGACGAAGGAAGAGGCACACGATTATCGCTATTTTCCAGATCCTGACCTGATGCCGGTTGTAGTCTCGGAGGAATGGCTACAGCAAACCAGAGGGGAGATCCCAGAGCTGCCCGATGTCCGGTCGGAACGTTTCGTCGAGGAATACGAGCTGAGTCAGGAGGACGCGCTTCTTATCACGCATAGCCGCGAGTTTGCCGATTACTTCGAGCGAGCAGTCCAGTCCAACCACCAGCCCAGGTCCATCTTCAATTGGATGATGGGAGCACTCACGGCCCATCTGAAGCGAGACGAAGTCGGTTTGGGAGAGTGCCGCATCTCGCCGCAGGATCTGGCCCAATTGGTTCGTCTTGTGGATCAGGGGACGATCAGCGGTAAGACGGCCAAAGAGGTCTTCGAACAGATGTATCGGACGGGTGGGAGTCCCGAGGAGATCGTGGCGGAGGAGGGACTGACGCAGATCAGTGATGCAGCTCAACTCGAGGAAGTGGTAGACAGTGTCCTCGGATCCAATCTGGTTCAGGTCCAGAGGTACCGCGATGGTAAGGAGGGTCTAATCGGTTTCTTTGTAGGACAGATCATGAAGGAGACGGGAGGCCAGGCGAATCCAAAGCTGGTCAATCAGATGCTAAGAAAGAAGTTGAGCCAGTGAAGAAGACACCTTCGCCTCTACGAGCGGCTCGGCAGGACCAGCACATCGCGGTAATAGAAGAGATCGCCGATGACATCTATTCTGTGAAGTTCATACTTCAGAGCCTTGGCTACGATGTCCGTTCCTTTTCATCGACAACCCCATTTCAGGCTCTGGTTGCCGAGTTTCAACCCGGGCTCATCATCGTCGATATGATGATTCCGAGCGGTGGGGGATACGAGGCGATCCGAGGCCTCCGAGCGGGTTCGCTGGCGGATGTGCCTATCCTTGCAATCACGGCGGAGGCAATGGAAGGGCAGCTCGAGGATGTCTACGAAGCCGGAGGACAGTCGGTCCTTCGAAAGCCCTACACGGTTTCTGAACTCCAGGAGAAACTGGAGACTTTGTTCGAGCACGATGCAGCCAGCCCGGAAGATTGAGCCCAGCGGCTGGCTGTATTTCGAGAAGTGCCCGACTGCCAGACAGATGAGAGCAAAACGCAGCCAGGTCGGATGATGGCGCAGCCGCAGTAGAAAACCTGTGAATAGTCCGGGTTGGTCAGGCCGAGAGGGATAGATTTCGGTCAGAAGAGGAGTTCACTGTATCGTTGACGACTCTGGCAACTTCCTCGAGTCTCAGGGGTTTAGCCAAGACTGCGCTGAAGCCGTACTCCTGGTAATTCGCCATCACCGGATCCTTGGAATAGCCGCTGGAAACGATGGCTGTCACCTCGGGGTCGAAGACGAGGAGCTCCTTGATGACCTCTTTCCCGCCCATTCCGCCAGGGATAGTCAGATCCATGATAACGGAATCAAAGGGGCGTCCCGAGGAGAAGGCGTTCTTGTAGCTTGCCACCGCTTGTTTGCCGTCGCTGGCGAACTCCGCCTCGTAGCCAAGCTCGCCCAGGAGCTCTCCCAGGGATTCTCGGATGATGAGTTCGTCGTCCATCACCAGGACTCGACCGCCTCCGCTGAACAACTCCTGCTGTTTCGCCTCCTTCTCGACGATCGGCTTACTAGAAGCCGGAAGATAGAAGGTGAAGGTAGTACCCAAAGCGGGCTCGGACTGTACGGTAATCTGTCCTTGGTGCCGCTTGATGATCGAATAGGTGCTGGTGAGGCCCAAGCCGCTTCCCCGCTCCTTCTTGGTGAAGTAGGGGTCAAAAATCCGCGGAAGATCGTCCGCTGCGATGCCGCTACCGCCATCGGTCACCGAAGTCTTGACGTAGGGTCCAGGCTCCAGACCAGCGATCCTGGCGTTTTCGGGGATCTCTACATTCTCGGCCCGAATGCTGATAGTGCCTCCGTCGGGCATGGCTTCTTCGGCGTTGATGATGAGGTTGTTGACGACCTGGCTGATCTGGCCCGTGTCGACGTGCGCCGCCCAGAGGTCGTCGGGAATGTCGAACTTGCAGATCGTCCCGGAGCCCCTCAAGGCGAAGGTTGACGATTCCTCTACCAGCTGTTTCAGCGAAACGGTGCTCCTGATCGGGGCCCCTCCTTTGGCAAAGGTCAGTAGCTGCTGAGTCAAACCCGTTGCCGTGTGGGTAGCGTCTTCGATACTGCTCAAGAATCTAGAGGGGTCGTTGCCCTTCTTCATGGCTCTCTGCGCCAGTTGTGCCTTGAGCAGGACGCCCGAGAGAATGTTGTTGAAGTCGTGGGCGATTCCTCCCGCCAGGACTCCCAGGGATTCCATCTTCTGCCCCTTCATGAGCTCCTCTTCCATTCTCATTTGGGCAGTGATGTCCCGGAACACAAGGACGACACCCAACATCTCGCCCTTCTCGTCGAGAATGGGAGCAGCGCTATTAGAGATCCGAATCTGCGAGCCGTCCCGACCAAGGATGACGTCCCCCTTGGCCTGATCCTTGAAAGTCTCTCCAGTCCGCAATACGACCTCGGCAGGATTCTCACCCGATTCCCCGGATTGGTACTGAAAGACACGGAAAACCTCGTCTAACTGGCGTCCTCTGGCTTCGGCGCGTGTCCAACCGGTGATTTCTTCCGCTACCCTGTTCACCATTACCACGCAGCCTTCGGTGTCTGTCGTGATGACACCATCGCCAATACTGGTCAGGGTTACCGCCAGACGCTCCTCCGCTTGCTTTCGCTCATTGACCTCACCTCGGAGTAGCCGATTCGCCGTCCGTAATTCCGAGGTTCGAGCCTGCACGCGAACCTCCAGCCCGTCTTTCGCCTTCTGTAACTCTTTTTCTGCCTCCAGCTTCTCGGCTAGAATCAAGCGTACTTCGTCGAGATAGTCCTGGGTACGCTGAATTCGATCCTGGTTCATCCTGTAGGCGTAGTACACGAGTGCAATGATGGGGGCGGCGACTGCGATGGAGTAGAACTGGATGCTTTCGAAGCAGATGAAGATCATAGCCCCAAGGCAGGCCCCAGCAAAGTGGGTAATCGAAGACCAGATGAAGTTGACCCTCCACACTTCCCAAAAGGGTTTGCTGGTGCTGAGTGAGACTGCTTTTCCCACCAAGCCTGTGTTCAGAACAAAGTAGAGTAAGCCGCAGACGCCGGCCTCGACCAGCAATCGGGCCGGGTCATCTCCGACCAGGTTTCGGTCCAGGGGTGGGGCAGTGCCGTGCAGCCGATAGAAGACGTGACCGACGACGAACGAGACGACAGCCAGCTGAGCCAGGTTGAAGAAACGCTTATAGCCTCGGACCTTCACTCGACCCGTGATTACCCCGGCCTCGATCAGTCCAATCGCGACGGCAACGTTGGGACCGAACAGCAGGATCGCCGTGAAGACGCAGACATCCCCCATACTGATTGACAGGGATTGTTTCTGACCCTTCACTAGCGGAATCTTGACCGGGAAGCTGGCGACGATGGCTGTGAGTGCCGCCAGAGAAAGCCACTGAAGCTGAGGGTTCAAGAGCGCCTGAGAGAGACTGTAGCAGGCAACCGAGAAGCCGACGAAGATCACCGAGCTAACGTAGAGTTTGGCCGACTGGGGAACACCCTCCCCGAAGAGCCTGACCTCGGCAGACTTGAGCCCTGATGCGAGTATTTGCGCGATCGGAACTCTGACCACCAGGGCTGTCGTGAAAAGAAAGACACCCGAAACGAAGACCCAGCTCAGGCTGGCTCCACCAACAGCTCTATTGATGCCGTAAATGAGGATTCCGGTTGCACCTACAACCAAGGCGACGCTATGCAAAGACAGCTTCGCAGGGAATTGTACCTTATTGTGTTGGTGCTGGATTTGGCCTCCCACTACAGCGCCCTCCTCTCACCCCGAGACATGTACTGTCTTGGGTACTCCTGGCCTGGCGCCCGAAAACCTATGAAGTGGAGTTTGCGAGGAGCCGGGAAATGGCCCCTGGTAGAGTCGGCACCGGATCGAGGAGCACTCGACGCACTACGGTCTCGAGCTTCGCTCCTTCCGAGCGCAGAATGAGGCTGGCTGTATGTCCTTAGACGAATAGACGGAGACAAATCTCCTCCCCCTCTCACACCGCTGATCCGCTCCAAGCCCGAATCAGTGGCTCTCGCGCCAGGTAATGCATTTCGAATGCCAATCCTGAATACATCCCTGAGACGCGATCCGTAGATCAGCCCCGAGTCCCAACGGGCAACGCTCTCGCCCGTTTTGGGCTCTGATTCTACGGACCAATTAGCCTAGCCCGAACGGACAACACCGTCAAGGAATTAACGCCAAGTGACAGAAATTTGGCGCCTATGTCACTGTTTGGGCAGATTTCGGTTCGAGTAGGAGGAATGATCCTCGTCGTGCCATTGTCTTTCACCGGCTCAACGACACGACGAAAGGGGGTGTTCAGAGGAGGTACCACCCCAGGTAGTTCAGATTGAGTCCGGGGTGACACCCCTCTGGGTCCTAATCGTCATCATCATCATCATCATCATCGTCGTCATCGTCGTCATCATCATCGTCGTCTGGCAGCGCTCTAACCGCATTGCTGGCGTTCAGAAGACCTGCACTGAATAGAGGATCCTCGCCCGGCTCGCCCAGGTCAACCGTGGTCCCCGCAAGGAGTCTTCGAAGCTGCCGGGGGCTGAGGTCGCGATTCCCTTCGAGTAGGGCGGCGACTCCGGCCGCTGCCGGCGCTGCGAAGCTGGTGCCGATCGCTGACAAATACAAGTTTCCTCCGGCACAAGGAAAAATGACGCTCTCGCTGGCGCAAGGTCCTACTATTTGCGATTGGAATTGAGGCGGAAGGACACAGCCGGGCAGTGGAGCGGCCGGGTTGGGGACGTCTCCGCCCGGCGCCGCCAACAGGGCTCCGCTGAGTCCGTGATTGGAATAGCTGGCCAAGCCGTTCAGGATATCGGTGGCTGCGATGGAAGCCGTCCCGGGTGCTTGCGAAGGAAGATGGATACAGGGTGGGACGGGGCAGGTCGGTGCCGGCGGCAGGCCAGTGTCCAGGTTGACACCATCGTTGCCGGCGGACGTGACCACAAGTTTCCCCTTGGCAGTGGCAAACTCAACGGCTCGGATCATGGCCTGGATGCAGGGCTGCAGAGGGGGAATGTCCGGCAGCAGGGCCCCAAGGCTCATATTGATGACGTCAACCCTACGCAGTTTCGCGGCATACAGGATCCCGCTAATGATGTCGCCGAACGAACCCATGTTGGCACAATTGAGCACTTTAACCGCTACCACCCTGGACCCGGGTGCGACAGCCGCCACGCCGATTCCATTGCTGGTGATGACGGATGCCACCAGCGTGTTGTGTCCATTGAAGTCTGTCGGCAGGAGCTCGTCCAGCGGCCCACAGGGCGAGGTTCCCGGGCTCACAAAGCTCCGACTCCTGCGTAAATTGATTTTCCCCTTCAAGTCCTGGTGAGAGGGATCGACACCGGTCCCGAGGTCCGCAACCAACGCTTTCTTGCCAAAATGACCCTGGGCAAAGGCCCCGTCAGCGTCGATTCTGTCCAAGTTCCACTGGCACGGCCGGAACATAGCTTCAGGTACTTGGAGGTGCTTGCCATGGCCCGAAGGTTTTGCGCTTGGTGGGGTTTCCAAGAGGTTGCCCGATACCATCGTCTTTATAGGGGGTGTCCACTGGATCAGGGCGTCGCGGGTACAGGTTGCGATGCGACGAGAACGAGTAATCTGCTCGGGGAAGTCGGGACGATCTGACTATACGATGGCTACATTGATTTCTCTGTGGGTACGCAGCAGCTTGCCTCCAGCCTTCTTGACCAATCTCTTGAGGTTGCCGGGTAAGGAAGGTGCCCCCTCGATGAGGAACACATCGGTTGGCTCGAACTCCTGGGCGAGCGCTCCACCCCAAAAGAACGAGACTGAGAGTACTATGGCGAGTAGTGAACGACTGACTGTCATGGAATCCTCCGTGCCGCGTTTTCAGTGATGGGGATATCCTGACAACCAAGGGCAGGAGTAAGACAGACAAAACCTACATCGGTCGAAAGGCACGAGGTTGACCGAGGCGCAGAGAGCCGAAAATGTCTACTCTTGTGGGCAATGCAATGCCAACAACTTCAGTCTTGCTGGAATCAGCTCATGAAAGGCCCAATACTCTCTCAGAATCCCCTTCCAAGGGACGGCCTATAATAGCATTTTCTCGTCTTTTTTTCAAGGTCCTTGAATCTGGAGGACTCCTTGGTTGGCATCTTTCGTCGCATTGACGTGCGCTGCAACTCAATCCGATCTCGAGGGTATTGCAGCCTCCAGCTGGTGGTGCCATCGGCAGGCGCCCGATTGGCGAGAACCTGTAACCCTGGTGACCCATCGACGTCTCAGCGCTGCGTCCCGGGCTGTTGCGAAGCGCGATTCCTTGGATACTTGGCTCCGAAAGAGCAATTGGTATATGGTGCGGCTGAGCGGGACGGCATCAAAGGACTCCGTCGGTGTTCCTATTGGAGAGGAGCGAGGTAAGTTGACGCAGGCGCAGATCGATTTCTATCGCACCAATGGTTATCTCGGTGTTGAGAATGTGCTTTCGGCTGAGGAGGTGGCGGGACTGCAGCGTGTCACCGATGAATTCGTTGAGAAATCCCGGCAAGTCACCGAGCCTACGGATGTGTTTGATCTGGAGCCAGACCATACGCCCGAGGCACCCCGCCTCCGCCGCATCAAGAATCCAGTCGTCCAGCACTCCGTCTACGACCAGGTTCGTCGCCATGAGCGAATTCTCGATATTGTGGCTCAATTGGTCGGGCCAAACGTTCGGTATAGTGCTTGCAAACTGAATATGAAATCGGCGGCCTTTGGCAGTGCGGTTGAATGGCATCAGGACTGGGCCTTCCATCCACACACGAACGACGATTATCTGACCGTAGGGGTGGCCATCGACGAGATGACCATCCGAAACGGGGCACTGATGGTGATACCCGGCTCTCACCGAGGCCCCATCTATGACCACCATCAGCGCGGTCACTTCGTCGGGGCTGTTACCGAGCCTGAGTTTGGGCAGGGCGGCGCAGTTCCGATCGAGGTCAAAGCCGGTGGTATTTCAATTCATCACGTCCGGGCCCTACATGCCTCTGCACCCAACACCCATAATCTGCCTCGTCGTCTTTTTCTGGTTGACTATTGCGCCGCTGATGCCTGGCCGCTCATGTCGACACCGGATTGGGCCGACCTCACTGCCGGCGTTCTGCGCGGCGAGTCCACCCGAGAGCCGAGGATGGTCGCCGCTCCAGTGCGCCTGCCTATACCCCCTAGTGGTGACGGCGTTATCTACGAACTCCAGCGCGAGCTGGATAATCCAATCCTTGGCGAGAGGGTTCGGTGAATGGAAAGATGGTGGATAGGAAAACGTGGGTCAATTCGATCTGACAGCTGATACGACCTTATTATCCAGATGGCCGGAGGGAGCTCGGATGGCAGCTGCTGCCGACTCAAAACGGCGCCGACGGCGCAGCCCCCACGACGGCAAGTCTTTCAGGGATCCGCGAAGACTTTGGGTCTAGAGTTCAGCGACTTTTGAAGAGCGCATGCTCTCCCATCGAATGCAGACGACAAAGGTCTGGTGCCGGAGGGGAGACTCGAACTCCCACGGGACTATGTCCCACTGCGCCCTGAACGCAGCGCGTCTGCCAATTCCACCACTCCGGCACGTCCTGAATCAAGCGTCTGGCGGCACTCGGTTGGATGCTTTAGAGACTTCTCCTCGTCGTCGCCAAAGGCGAGTGTCCCATAAGCTCCGCGACAAGTGTACAACTCTGCCCTGCAAACAACCAAGTGGGAAGCGAAATTGTGAGGGTCATTTTCCGGCGGGTCTGTCTGGCTCCTGACTGTTGTGTGCGCCATCACAGCAGTCCGACGACTCATTCTCTGTGGTCTGGACGTTTCTACTGGGATTCCGACGGCCAGCGTTCTACTACGACCTTCTTCAGGGTATAGAAGTCGACTGCGTCTCGGCCCTGTCCGTGCAGGTCACCGAAAAAGCTGTCCTTCCAGCCACTGAAGGGAAAGGATGCCACCGGCGCGGCGACTCCGATATTGATCCCGATATTGCCCGCCTCCACTTCATAACGGAACTTCCGAGCAGCAGCTCCACTTCCGGTGAAGAGACAGGCCATATTGCCGTATCTTCCGCCGTTGACGAACTCGATGGCGTCGTCGACCTGTGCGAAGCGTAGCAGACTCAACACCGGCCCGAAAATCTCCGTCGAAACCAGGCTGCTGTCCGGTTGCATGTCACTGAGGATCGTCGGTCCCACGAAGTAGCCGGCTTCGTAGCCCGGCACCGCTGGGTGACGTCCATCGACCGTGAGACTGGCGCCGTCATCTGCTCCCTGCCCGATCAAAGCTTCGATCCGCGCCTTGCTTTCGCCGGAAATGACAGGACCCATTTCAACCCCTTCGTCCAAGCCGAATCCCAGTTTTCGGGATCGTGCAACCTCCGAGATGGCCTCCTGGAAGGGGTGGTGAGCCGCTCCCACAGTCGCTACGATGGAGCCGGCCAGACAACGTTGACCGGCACATCCGAAAGCCGATTCCCCGACGATCCGTGCAGTCGCTTCCATATCCGCATCTTGGAGAACGATCAGAGGATTCTTGGCTCCTCCCTGGCACTGAACGCGCTTTCCCTGAGTTGCCGCTCGACCGTAGACATACCTGGCTATCTGGGTTGAGCCCACGAAACTAATGGCCTGGATCAGGGGATGATCGAGAATCGCGTCCACCGTCTCTTTGGAGCCGTTTACGAGCTGGATAACGCCTTTTGGTAGTCCCGTTTGCTCAACCAGCTCCAGGATCTTCTGCAGGGTGAGTGGGACTTTCTCACTGGGTTTGAGAATGATGCAGTTCCCACAAGCGATCGCGTAGGGGGTGAACCAGAGGGGAATCATTGCCGGGAAGTTGAAGGGTGTGATAGCAGCGACAACGCCAACCGGCTGCCGAATCATGGTTTCGTCGATGCCCGAGGCGATGTCCTCGCTGTTGTACCCCTGAAGCAGCAAGGGAATACCGCAGGCCAGCTCCACGTTCTCAATACCGCGCTGCAGTTCACCCTTTGCCTCCTGGAGCGTTTTCCCGCACTCCTGGGTGATGGTCCCGGCCACCTCGTCGAAATTCTGCTCCAACAGCCGCTTGAGCTTGAAAAGGTATTGGACTCGTTCGGACGGCGGTGTGCGGCGCCAGTCCCGAAAGGCCTTCGCCGCACAATCGGCCGCTTGTCCTACCTCGGCGGCTTCCGAGAGGGGGACCTTCGCGATTTCCTCTGTGGTCGCCGGATTCGTCACGCTTAGCGCCGTGGTGACTGATGACCTCTGCCAGCCACCATCAATAAAGTTCAAGATCTGCTTGGAAGTACCCATCAAACAAAGCCTCCATTCTCCTCGACGCTTCCTTCAGCGCCAACTTGTAGCCCAGCCCTGGTTCCCGCTCATTGTACGACCCGAAAGAGCCTAGCATTTCGAGTCTTTCAGGAGACAGTGGGGAAGGTCGTTTCTCTCCCAAACTGAGTTGCGCGGCCAGGATCTCCTTCAGCAACCCCAATCCCGGGGCGTCGGCGGAACTTCTGGCCATCGAGCTCTTCCCCTACCGGTGAGTTTGCCCAAGTGGTGTTCGGATCCCTTGACTTTTCGATAATAAGTCAGTCTACGCGCCGATTTCTACCTCTTGGGGAGCGGTCCGGCGGAGTAATAGAAAGTAGAGGCCGCAAAGTCCTGCCTGGGTCAGGCTGAGCCAGGCTATTGTTGTGGGCAAGGAGGGTGCTTGCTTGATCCCAACAGCCAGGACCACGACGAGACCGACCAGACTGCATATGTCATAGAGGAGTTTTAGCTCTTGTCGATTGAAAATCAGGACGACTCGACTCAAGGGCACGACTACCAATCGCGCCAGCGCCCAGGGAGCCATCAGGCCGGCGAGAACACCGGCTCTTGCCCAAATCGTGCCGAAAACCAGCCGGAATAGCTCCTCGCCGACAAGCATAAAGACAATCGATGGGCCGACGCCGATCGCGAACAGCGTCAGGGCCCGTGGAGTGCGAGTACCCCGCAATCCTCCCCTATCTGCCCGCACCTGGGCCGCGATCCGAGCGTGGAACGCATCGGCAAAGCTGCGGCCGAAGAATCCGAGTGGAATCGTTACCACTTGCTGAGCCAGACTAAAGAAGCCAGCGGCTTCCAGGCCATAGCCGTATGCGATCAGCGGGACGGGGAGACTGAGCGCAAGGGCTTCAATCAGGGATGAAGGCAATAAGATCAAGGGAAACTTGCGGTTTCTCCGCAGCACCCGCAGTAAGCGGCTCCAATCTAGTGGGGTCACCAGCGCAGAGATTGAGGTCGTCAAACGGAATCGGTAGAACAATTGCGTGACAGAACAGAGGCGACCCGCGGTGTCTCCGGCCATCAGGGCCAACCCGACCGGATTCAGCCAACCCAGGACAATCTGAACGAGCGATTTGGCAACATTTCGGAACAGCGGCTCTGCCGATATGGCTCCGAAAGACTCGTCTCGGATGAACCAGAACCTGAGAGACTTGGACGCCGAAGCCAGAAGCAGGGTTGGAAACGCCAGCGCGACAGAATATGTGGGAAGGGCTTCAAATCCCAAGAGAGCATTGTCAATCAGCAGAAAGAGGATCAGCGAAAATAGTAGGCTTATGGGAATGGAGAGGGTCACTGCAGCGAGGCTCAGGTAGGCGGCGTCTCTGGAATCCTCGGCGGAGACGATGGCAGAGCCGAGCTTCAAGGTGGTACTCACCGATGCGAGGGCAATGAACGAGAGATACATCCCGAACAGTCCGATCTCAGCAGGAGGATAAAGCCGCGTCAGGATCGGAAGAACTCCTGCCAGGAGAGCCTGTCCGGCTAGTGTGCCCCCAGCGAGCATCAGGGTATTGGAAAGAAAGCTCCGGCTTGCGGCCTGCTTTTTCAGCCAAGTCAGGAAACTTTTCATCGTGGGAACCGCGGCCGGAAAAACTATACTACCAGGGTTCTGAGACGAACAGACTCGGGAAACGCTCAAGTAAGGGTCTGCACAAGAAGAACTTGGTAGAATTTGTGCTCGGATTTGCACCGGATCTGGCCCCGAACGATTGAGCGAAACCGCAGGCGTAGCCGGGTCTACGGTGAGGATTTCGCGATTGAGGAGCGGCCGAAGAGGGCGCGAAGATGAGATGCCACAGATTGAGCCTAACGTTGCACGAGCCCTGCGAGAAGGAGAGGAAGCGAAGGGGATTCTTTTCCTCCTGATTCTGAGCCTGGTTCTCGTAGGTCTCACCACGGTATCCAGGAGTGACGTCGGTCTGGACCTGGGTGACGAGGGACATTTATGGTATTGCACTTTGCAGACGGCGGCAGGTGGCGTGCCCATCCGAGATTTTCGCTCCTACGATCCAGGCCGATATCTGTGGGCCGCCGGCTGTGCCTCTTTTTTGGGCTCGGGCATCGTGGGACTCCGACACGCCAACTCGCTCTTCCAGGTGTTAGGGCTGTTCCTGGCACTCCTCTCGGCAAGACGTGTGCTTCGCAGTCGATGGGGACTGGTCCTGGTGGGACTGGTTTTGAATCTCTGGTTCTTCCCCAGCTTCAAGGTGTACGAGCACACGGTGGCGGTCGCCGCGATCTTCTTTGCCCTCCGTCTGGTGGAGCGCCCTTCGCCAAGCCGGCACTTTGCCTGTGGAGTACTGGCGGGTCTCGCCGGCTTTGTAGGAAGAAACCTGGGCCTCTACTGCTTTCTCGCTACCCTGGCGCTGACTCTGTTCCTCCACTTCAAAGGCAAGGGCAAGCTGGGGACCTTGGGGAAGCGTCTCGGAGCCGGAATTGTGGGCACTGCGGTTGGCTATGCTCCCATGCTGCTGATGCTGCTGCTGGTCCCGGGCTTCTTCTCTAGTTTCATCCAGTCGATTCTGCTCTTGTTTGGGCCGGGATCCCCTACTCTACCCAAGAGTGTGGCCTGGCCCTGGATGCTCGGATTCCCCTCCGGGCTCGACATCAAGGAGCTCCATCAATTCTGTTCCAGCTTTCTCTTTGTCTTCTTTCCAATTGTCTATCTGATCGCTGTTGTGGAGGCGCTACGGACCCGAGCCGGAGCCCTGGCCAGTAGATCACTACTCATTGCAGCCACCGTGGTAGGCTTGCCTTTTCTGCACCATGTCTTCGCCCGCCCAGACCTGGGTCACCTGGGACAAGTATCCCATCCTTTTCTGCTCGCCTTGCTGGCCTTATCCTCAGGTTTTGGATTGGGGGAGCAGAGGCGGCTGCTTCCCGTGCTGTTCGCCTTTCTGCTGATGATTTCGGTCCTCGTGGTTCCCTGGCAGCTCTACCCGATAGGGGCAAAAATCAAAGCAGCGACGACGGCAGAGCCCTCACTCAGACGATCCTTGGTCGGTCATGACCAGATCTGGCTCTCTCGCGAGAAGTCCGAGTATCTTCAGAAGATCAAGGAAGTGTTGTCCTCAGAGGGAGGTCCTACCGAGAACATTGTGATCGCTCCAAACTTGCCTGGCCTGTATGCGGTCCTGGGCAAAACCTCCCCCATCTGGGATCCGTTTCCGCTATTCCCGACCGAAGAGAAGCTCCAACGGGCAATGATCGAGGACTTGACGGAGAAGAATCTTGCCTGGGCGCTGATCTCCACTCAGCGAATAGATGGAATGGAAGAAAGGCAGTTCCCCAGGACACATCCTCTAGTCTGGCAGCATATCCTCGATGAGTTCGACGTTGTACCGGTAGCTGGGCTGCCGCCGGACCAGAGGCTTTTCCGGAGGCGCTAAGCTGAAACTTCATCGGCAGAGGGAAGGTGTAGGAGACAGTATCTGACAGAGCAGTGACCTGTAGCACGGGCACTCTTGCCCGTCGAGGACACCAACGGGCAGGAGTGCCCGTGCTACAAGCGTCACTCAGCTCTCGATGTTCGTAGCTTGAGATGACGGAGGTTTCTTTCTCGATTGGTCTGACGCTCGGCAGCCGGGGGCGGAGCTAGTCCGGTTTGCCATCCGAGTGGAATGAACTCACCGGGAGTCGATCGTAGGCAAAGCGTTTCATCAGAGGTTGCTTGTTCCTGCTTTGGTAGAAGTTGCGAAGGGATGGGTTGGACACAAAGGCCCAGCCCCTTCCGGGACTGATCTTCTCTGCGGCAGAGCGAATACGACTCCGGTCCAGATCGAGCCCAACGAACTCGGCCAAAGTCCGCAGGTGAGGTTCTGGTGAGTGGACCAGATCCGAAGCGAAGGGTCGTCAGGTGGTCGCAATCAAGCTCGCCAATCGCGTCCAAAGCAGCCTCAATGTATTGTTCCCACAGGGCGAAACCTTCCGTATGGTTGAATCCACTCAGGCTGTTGGCGGAGGGATGCCTCAAGGTCATCGAACGCAGGTAATAGCGGGCACGCCCGAACCAGTGCCGGTCGATAATCCTCTTTTCTCGACGCACCAGACTGTCACTCACGTCCACTCCGTTTCGGACAATGAAAACGATCTTGGCTGCAGGAAAGACCTTCAACCAGAGAGGCAAGGTCAGACAAGTCCGGGGCTCCTTCCAGCCCCAGTGACAGGGTTGATCGAGAATACTTCCGTATTCTCGCCAGCGCCGGCGCCCAAGGAACCGTTCTGAGCGCCGAGAGAGACAGGCCGCCCGCAGGGATTCCACGGTCTTCCTGGATTGCTTCAGTTGATCCATCTGGCGCAGGAAGGGGGCAGGCCGATACCAGCTGGCTCCGGTTTTCAGGAGGAGCTCCTCGTTCAGATTGAGGAAGAAACGAGATTCGCTCGTCGACGCCGATTGGTCCTCACCCATGAGCACTCCCAATTCAGAGAGGATGCGTGACAACAGGGTGGTCCCGGAGCTGTGCATTCCGAGAACAATGGTTGGGTTGGAAACCGGAGTCTTTTTGTCAGGGCTTGTCAGGAGCACTTATCATCTGACCCTTTGGTGCAAAGGAGCGCCAACGGACTCGAGACGACCGTGGTATTTCTGGTAGACTTGCTCCAGCTGGGCGTCGAGCTCGTGGAAGGCCCCGGTGCTCTCGGTTTGGTGCTCCTCTTGAGTCATTGTTCCATTGAAGTGGGCTTTCAAGGACCGCATGAGGATCTCCGAGCTGGCTCGCCGTTCCCGGGCTCTGTGCCGGACCAGCTTTACCTCTCGAAGACTTACGAACTGTCCAGACTTCGCCCTGAAGTAGATGTACCGTCCCAGAGTCCCTCCGAGCAATCGCACCAGCGCTGAAGGTAGACTGGCACCCATCCTGTGAACCGAAACACTGATTCCGCCGAGGTGAGAGAGCGTAGGCGCCGTTGCCAACTCCAGAGACCTGCCCCGGTTGCCGAGGAGTATGTTTGCCAGTTTGCCGGTGTCGAATATAGCCTTGACCTGCTTTCTTTGAGTGAGCTCTTTCTGGATCGCCTTGGGTATTTCTCGCCAGTAGTAACTTCTCAAGTCGATGCCCGACTCCGCCATCAGTTCCGCCAGCATCTCGTTGCTGTAGGCCGCACAGTGGGTAGTTCCAATGCAGGTGCCGCCAGCCAAGGTGGAATAGGCTCCCGAATCCCACATTTGCCAGGAAGGCATTTCGGTTTCTTCCCCGTAGCCCCAGGTCGATGGGCTGCAGAAGACCGCATCAGCTGAAGCAAGGCCTTTGATGAAGTCGGAAAGAAACTCCCCTGTGGCGAAGATGTCGGAATCCAGAAAGGCGAAGTAGCGGTCTGTCTCCTGGCGTTGAAGGATTGTTAGAGCCTCGCCGTGACTCAGCACCTGGTTGGACTGAAGTGAGAGGAACTCGAGTCTCCCATCGGAGTCTGCCAACTGACTCAGGGTGTTTTCCTCGTCCGCTGAGCACCCGTTGGACACCAGTCGAAATCGACACTCTTCGCTCCATTCTATCAAGCTCAATGGGAAACAAGAGAGGTAGGATACGGTACCAGGAATGTAAACTATGTTGATTCGGAGTTCTGACAGATCCACACTAAGATGTCCCTTCCCCCGCGCCTCAACTACGTACGTTTGAGTCCCCAGACCCTATGTGTCTACGAGAAAATCTCAGTAAAACCGCGCCATTATCCCACAGAAGACGCCCCTGTTGCACTGCAAATGTTTCCAGTCGGCGTATTTGGAGGACAAAAATAGATTGCCTTGAGCAGTGTTAGTAGGGACGATTTTGAGGCACTCCCGGGTCCAGTTGTAGCGCTGTAGACCGGTTCTACTTCCTTCAATTCCACCTTGTCTCTGGTCCTCTCAGGAGTTTCGGGTACGATAGCTGCAAGGAGATTTAGATGACGGGTCTTATTATCGTCGTTGTGTTAACGCTGTCCATTTCGGCCATGTGTTCGCTCTTCGAGGCAACGCTGTACTCTACCCGAGTAGCCTCGTTAGAGGCAGTGCGCTCCTCCAAGAGGCGGCGTTCACAGGCAGAACGCTTTCTTTCGATGAAGCGCGAAATCGCCGTGCCGACGTCGGCCATTCTCATCCTGAATACGGTTGCCAACACCGGAGGTGCAGCGTTCTCCGGCATGTATGCCAGCGCCACCCTGGGAGCAGCTTGGGTTCCCGCTTTTTCGGCCGCACTCACGCTGGCTATTCTGCTGCTGTCGGAGATTTTTCCGAAGACCTACGGCGCGGTGCACTGGCGGCGTCTCTGGCCCCTGATCGTCTTTCCACTTGCCGGACTACAGCGAGTCTTTTATCCGTTTATCTGGGTCATCCAGAAGCTGACCGACTCGCTGACCAGGGGGAGCCCAGCCGCCACCGCTACAGAAGCCGAGATCCTGTCCATGATCCGACTGGGCGCACGATCTGGGGAACTCACAGCTACCGAGCTCCGTCTCCTGGACGCCGTATTCCGTTTTGACCAGTTATCCTGCCGACAGGTCATGCTGCCCCGGCCGGATGTGGTTTTCTTCGATATCAATCGCTCGCTGGAAGAGTGTTTGGCGCTGGCCAGGGCAACCCAGCACACACGATACCCCCTTTGTCATGGCTCTCTAGACAGCGTGATCGGTCTGATCCACATCAAGGATCTGATTGGCATTCCTCTCCAGGGAGATTTGGATCTCAAAGCGGTTGCCAAGCCTCTGACCTTCGTGCCTGAAACCATGCCCTTGAGCAGGCTCCTGCGGGAAATGCAGACCAAGGGACAGCACATGGCTCTGGTGGTGGACGAGCACGGGACGACCGTTGGAATGATTACGCTCGAGAACGTGTTGGAGCAGATCGTCGGATCAGTCCTGGATGAGTTTGACGTCGAGACCTCGGAGATCGTGCCTGAGGGTCCCGATTCCTACCTGGTAGAGGGGCAGGTTTCTCTGAGCCATCTCAACCGACAACTCCACCTTGAACTGGACCAGGAGCACGTGGACACTCTCTCGGGGTTGCTGGTCGATCAACATGGCAGTCTTCTGAAGGGTGGAGAAGTGTTCCGACTTGAAGGAGCTGAAGCCCAGGTCCTCGAGGTTCGCGACGGACGCGCCATACGAGTGAGGCTAAAGATGCAACCTTCTGGTGAGGATACGCCCTGACTCCCCGCTTTTTTTCGGCTCGACCACTAGGCGACGTGATCTGACGTGATCTAAGGGTCTGCGCAAGAATAACTCGAAGACAGGTAAGCCACTGGTTTGACCAGTGAGACTTTAAAGGTTTGACATTTAGATTCAGTAATAGGATGCCTCCTTTGGGGCTTGGCGGTACCCACAAAGGAGGCATAAAGTATGTCATATGAGAGCTTAAGCCATACCCGATGGGACTGCAAATACCACATCGTGTTTGTCCCCAAAGGGAGGAGGAAAGTGCTGTACGGAAAGATTCGAGAGTTTCTGGGCCCGGTCTTCCGAGAATTGGCGAGGCAAAGGGAGAGCAACATCCTGGAAGGGCACATGGTGGTAGATCATGTGCATATGTTGATCCAGGTCCCGCCAAAGTATTCGGTGGCTCAGGTGATCGGTTACCTCAAGGGGAAAAGCGCGATTGCTGTAGCGCGCCAATTTGGGGGCAGGAAGCGCAACTTCAACGGCGAGAAGTTGTGGGCGTGCGGCTATGCGGTCTCCACAGTTGGATTCGAGGAGAAGCAAATTCGCAAGTACATTCGCCACCAAGATCACCTCGACGGCAAAGACGACGGCTTGTTTTAACGATTAAGGATTGGCCGCCCTTGGGGCGGCTCACAACCGCCAAGCTCCCCGCTCTGCGGGGACGTTATGACTTGGTAGAATTGGCGCTCAGACTTGCACCAGATTTGGCCGCGAACGATTGAGCGAAACCGCAGGCGTAGCCGGGTCTACGTTGAGGATTTCGCGATTGAGGAGCGGCCGAAGATGGTGTGACGATGAGATGCCAAAATGGCAAGTTATTTTTGCGCAGACCCTAAGGAGCATAAGCACTATGGAAGACGCACTCGAGTACCACCGAAAGGGACGAAAGGGAAAGATTGAAGTAGTTCCCACCAAGCCGTTCAAAACGCAAAGGGACCTGTCTCTCGCCTATACGCCGGGTGTAGCCGAGCCCTGCTTGGCGATCCAGAAGGATCCGGAGGCGGCGCTCGAATATACCGCCCGCGGGAACCTGGTGGCCGTGGTCACGAATGGGACGGCAGTCCTGGGGCTGGGCAACATAGGGGCCCTGGCCGGCAAGCCAGTGATGGAGGGAAAGGCCGTCCTCTTCAAACGTTTTGCCGACATCGATGTCTTCGATCTGGAAATCGACTCCGAGGATCCAGAGGACGTCATACGGGTCTGTAAACTGTTGGAGCCCACCTTTGGGGGCATCAATCTGGAAGATATCAAGGCGCCTGAGTGTTTCTACATCGAGCAGACCCTCAAGCGGGAGCTCTCGATTCCGGTCTTCCACGATGACCAGCACGGAACCGCCGTCATCTCTGGTGCCGGACTCCTGAATGCCCTGGAGTTGACGGGCAGAGACATCACGTCAACCAGGGTGGTGGTCAATGGTGCCGGAGCAGCGGCAATTGCCTGCGCACGATTCTACCGAAGCTTGGGTATTGCCAAGCAGAACCTGATCCTCTGTGATAGTCGGGGGGTGATCTTCGGGGGTCGGGAATCCGGCATGAACTCCTTCAAGCAGGAGTTTGCCATCGATACCCCGTCTCGAACACTGCCTCAGGCCCTGGAGGGTGCCGACGTCCTTCTGGGTCTCTCGAAGGCCGGAGTGGTTAGCGGCACCATGGTTCGATCCATGGCCGACAAGCCCATTGTATTGGCCTTGGCCAATCCTGACCCAGAGATCAGTTGGGAGGAAGCGAAGGCGGCCCGTCCCGACGTGATCATGGCGACAGGGCGCTCCGACTACCCCAACCAGGTCAATAATGTCCTCGGATTCCCCTTTATCTTTCGAGGCGCTCTGGATGTGCAAGCAAGCGGGATAAATGAGGACATGAAGATCGCGGCTACGCGGGCGCTGGCGGACCTGGCGAAAGAGGATGTTCCTGCAGATGTGAGTGAAGCGTATGGGAACGTTTCCCTCGCCTTCGGCCCGGAATACATCCTTCCCAAGCCTCTGGACTCCAGAGTCCTGCTGCGGGCCGCGCCCGCCGTGGCTGAGGCGGCCATGAAGTCGGGACTGGCCCACCGCCAAATCGATCTTCAAGCGTACCTTGGCATGTTGGAGGCCAGAATGAGGTAATCCGGGGAAGCAGGGAGATGCAAGCCACCAAGATACAAGTGACAAGTTACAAACAAATCCCAAGCACTAAATCACAAAAGACACTTCCGACTGAGGTCTTTGTGGGTTTGATCATATGAAGATCAGCCAAGGTAATCAGGTATTTGCCGATATTTCTAGATCATCTCCGTTTCTTCTACTTGGAATTTGAGACTTGTTTGTATCTCGTTAGTGAACCGGTGACCAGCACTGAGAAGAAGCTGGGTTCAAGAGTAGCATCTAAGGTGTGAACCATCAGTCAGGCCGGAGTTTCTTTGCCACGACGCGAAGTTTCCTTCTGAATGGTCCAGGGCGGCTAGCGGCACAGCAAGGTCGAGAGAGAGTCCTCACTCCATCCGGGGCTTGGCTCCGTAGTACTTGAATGAGGGGATGAGTGGTCCGGCGCTGATGCCGCCATCGACGCTGATGACCTGCCCGGTAATCCAGTCACTGTCGCTGCTAGCCAGAAAGACCGCTGCTGCGGCGACGTCGGCAGGGGTCCCGAACCTTCCCAGTGGCGTGTACTGCATCCAGGCGTCGTGTAGCGGCGAGCCCTCGGGCGGTGGCGGATCCTTGGGTACTGGAACCGCGCCCGGAGCGATGCAATTCACTTGAATACCGTGCTCGGACAGATCGAAGGCTGCGCCCTTGGTGAAGTTGAGGATACCTCCCTTGGTGGCCTCATAGAGCGAACAATAGTGTGTCCCTCCCAACCCATGCACGGAGGACATGGTGATGATCTTCCCTTGTTTTGCGCGGGCCATCAGCTCGGCTCCGTATCGCACCGTCAGGTAGGTTCCGATCAGGTTGGTCCGGACCAGTTTCTCAAAGTCGGCGACCGTGGTTTCGAGGAGCGGCTTGGACATGCCGTATCCAGCGTTGGCTGCCAGGATGTCCAGGCGTCCGAAGGTCCGATCGGCAGCCTGGACCATCTCGCGTACCTGCTCTTCGCTACCGATGTCTGCCTGGATTGCCAAGGCTTCTTGCCCCAGCTCCCTGACCCGAGCTGCTGTCTCCTCTCCGCCTTTCTTGTCACTGTGATACACGGCGATACAGTGGGCTCCCTCGCGTGCAAAAGCCTCACACATGCCGGCCCCAAGTCCTCCCGAAGCACCTGTCACCAAAGCAACTTTGTCTTTGAGTCTCATGAATCCCCCTTTTGCAGTGAGCAGTTTAAGCAGTGAACAGTGAATCAGTGAGCAGTGAGCAGTCGGTCCGCCTTAACTCTCCGCTGTTTACTACTCACGGTCCACTGTCCTCTACCCACTACGACTCACTACTCTCCACTGACTCACTTCCTCACTGCTCACTGCTCACTGCTCAAGACTGATCTTAGCAGAGGGCGACCACACCCGGGCTACCTTGACAACTGACGCCCGCCGTCTATACTCCTTCAGCAAGCCTGATAAGCAATCGAGAAGAGGAGGCCGGGGTGGTGCGAAATCTGCGATCGATTCTGCAGCAGTGTGTGGTGTTGCTTGTTTTTATTGGGCAGTCCGAAGCTCAGGCGCCGACTTCGTGGGTTGAGGACTCCTTCGAGGACTTCGCCGATGGGCGGTTGGATGCGTCCGGTCAGAACCTCTACGTTGCTCGCGACGGAACGATCCGCACCATTCATCGTTTCGACTTGAACCAGGACGGTTTCCTGGACCTCATTTTCAACAGTACTCACGACAATTCGTCCTACCTTCCCGCAACGGTCGCCTCGATGGGGTCCGACCGGAGAATCCAGCAGGCGCCGCTGGCCGTACAGGGGAGTATCCGGGTGATCGTGGCCGACTTGAACCGCGATGGCCATTCCGATCTGGCTTTCTGTCCAAACTACAGTGGACTTCAGTTCGGGCGGCGTTTCCTTACGATCATCTGGGGTGGAGAGGACGGCTGGCCGTCCCATCGAAGTAACGGCGTCCTTCCCGTGCATGGGGCCATGGCGCTAGCTGTAGCCGACCTGAATCGCGATCAGTGGCCCGATCTCGTAGTGCTCAACAGCGAAGCCTGGCTGCCTGGGCAGCCCAAAGGTCAGATTATTCGTATCTTCTGGGGGGGCCAGCGGGGCTACCTTTTGAACCGCCGACAGGACCTGGGCGTTGCCAATGCCTTCGACCTGGCAGCTTCGGACTTCGACGGTGACGGTGGGGACGATGTTGCCGTCCTAACTTCTGAAGGCAGCATCAGGGTATTCTGGTCTGATCCCTCGAAAGAGACTCCGGTAGCGCTCGAGTCCAGCGACATTGAGCTACCAGGGACCGAGGCCACCTGTGTGACTGCGGCGGACTGGAACCGGGATGGTCATGCCGATCTGCTGATGGGTACCAGCCGCGAGCGCGTGGATATAGTTTCCGGAAAGTCGGGTCGATCGTGGTCCGATACTCGAAGCCATAAAGGGTTCAAGGCATCACACCTGACCGTGGGCGACCTGGACGGGGATAAGAAGGTTGACCTGGTCCTCAGCCACCTGTCCCTCACTCGGGCCGGTGGAGGTGAAGTAGCGGGCGCCGGCACGGACGACGACGGCTTGGTTCGCGTTCTCTGGGGCGATGATTCCGGATTCTCCAGCCAGAGATCCACCACCCTCGAGGTGCCGCAGGCGTCGGCGGCCGGGATCGGAGACCTGGACGGGGATGGCCACCAGGACCTGGCGGTAGCTGTCTTTCAGGGGAAGGAGAGTTTCCGGTCCGAGTCTCGCATCCTTCTGGGCCGCGGAGACAGGAAGTTCGAAGAGCTGTCCCAGGGCGTTCGGACGGTGGGCGCAGCCCATGCGTTGGTGGTGCCGCCCGAGGGTACTTTTTCAGCTCGAATCGTCTTCAGCAATCGAACCGGGGGGACCGTCGACGAAAAGGTGCCTCTCCACGTCTACTGGGGTACTGCCGGAGGCTTCGAGCCTGACCGCCGCTGGGATATTCCCTTCAGAAGCGGTTATGAGGCGAGTGCAGCCGATCTCAACGCAGACGGATTCGTAGACCTCATCGCTCTCAACTCGGGACATGGCGGCCAGGCAGCTCGTTCCGACCCCAGCCTGGGAGCCAATATCTTCTGGGGTGCGGAGGGTGGCTTCGATCTGGATCGGCGTCGGACCGTATTGAGTGAGAACCACCTTGGCTCTAGCAACGTCGCTGACTTGAATCGAGATGGCTACCTGGATTTGGTCCTGGGTGCCTTCGAGTCCTTCTCCTCTCAGGATCCAGTACACCTGGTTATCTACTACGGTAGTGCCGAAGGACTCGATCGGAGTCGGAGGGTGGCCGTCCTTTCGGAAGGCCGATCCACCGGTTGTGTCATTGCCGACTTCAATCGAGACCAATGGCTGGATATTGCGGTGACATCCACCCTACTCGATCGGCTGCGCGTTTTCTGGGGTGCTCCCCAGGGGTTCAGCAAAGAGCGGCAGTCGGAGCTGGACATGCCTTATCCGATTGGAATAGAGACCGCAGACTTCAACGCAGACGGCTACCTGGACCTGATTTCAGGCAGCTACTACGATCGGATGGCCGGCCACCACGATACCGGGAGTCTCATCTTCTGGGGAGGCTCCTCCGGGTTCCAATCCTGGAACGCTCAGTGGCTGCCGGGGTCCACTCCCATTGGACCGGCCGTGGCAGATTTCGATGGCGACGGCTACCTCGATGTTTTCAACCCTCACTATCTAGCAGATCTCACCCGGGAGCAGCTGCCCTGCTATCTCTACTGGGGTGGCCCCGAGGGCTTTGACCCGAGCCGCCGAACCAATCTCGTGTGTGATTCGGGCCATGATGCGATGGCCGCCGACTTCGACCAGGACGGTCGAATCGATCTGGCGGTTTCCTGCCACACCCAGAACGGCGATCACCATACCTTTTCCAAAGTGTTTTACAACGACGGGAATCGCTTCGCCGAGCCTCGGACCGACCTGCTTCCCACCCATGGGCCTCACTGGATGTGGGCTCAAGACGTGGGGCATATCTATCACCGCAAATGGGAGCAGACCTACCGGTCGTCGCTCTTCCACTGGGATCGGAGCCTTGGATCCGGGCGTTTGAATTTCAAGGCTGACGTCCCCACCGGTGCTCGGGTGTCCTTCTCAGTTCGATCGGCTGCCTCAGAAGGGGCAGTCGAGACGGCGCCGTGGCGTGAGACTAAAACGACCCCCTTCGAGCTCCAGTCTCAGGATCGTTATCTGCAGTACCAGGTCGACTTTTACTCGAAAAATGGCGATGCCTACCCGGTCCTGGACCAAGTGAGTATCGCTTTGTGGTAGGCCCAAGGGAGGTCTCCATGCAAAGGATTCTGTTCAGTTCCTTACTCGTCTGCCTGTCTGTCTGTCCGCTGTTGTCCGAGCAGATGGAGCGCTATGTCGCCATCGACAACGTCTGTGCCTGGCCCAACTTGACGCAGCTCAAAGACGGAAGTCTGACCGCGACCATCTTCAATCGGCCTCACCACGGCAAGGGTGAGGGTGACGTCGAGTTATGGGCCAGTTCCGATGGAGGACATTTCTGGAAGCTGCGGGGAGCCGTCACCTCTCACAAGCCTGGCACCGTCCGCATGAATGTAGCCGCCGGCCGTGCTCACGATGGCTCGCTGGTGGTGCTGAACTCGGGTTGGGGTGGCCCCAATATGAGGGGGAGGATCCTGGACCCGTTGGTGTCTCGTTCCAGCGATGGCGGAAAGACCTGGCAAGAGTCCTTCTCCTTGACCGCACCAGCCGGGACTCAGTACATCATTCCCTTCGGAGACATCGTTCAGGGACCCGGAAAAATGCTGGCGGCTTCCATCTACGACTGGCGGATTCCCCAGGAGGCTGCGCGCCAGTCAACTTCCTACCTGATTTTCAGTCGGGACGATGGCAGGACCTGGGGTGAGGCCGTCGCCATCGCGGCCGACGACTACAACGAAACGGCTTTGGTCCGACTGAAGAGTGGCCGCTGGCTGGCGGCGATCCGTACTCATGAAGATGCCCATATGGATCTGTTCACTTCCGAAGATGAGGGGAAAAGCTGGTCTCTGTCCGGCCCAGTCAGCCTGCCCCGCCAGCATCCAGGCCATCTGCTGGAGCTGAGTGACGGGCGGGTCCTGTTGACCTACGGCATTCGGGAGCGTGGCCATTATGGAATAGGCTATCGGGTAAGCAAGGATCAGGGGCGAACCTGGAACGCCCCCGAGCACTTGGTTCACCTGGAAGGGACAAAAGACGGCGGCTATCCCGCCACCCTTCAACTGGACGATGGGACTCTGGTGACTGCCTACTACAGCAACGGGGTTGTCCAGCACCGCCGCTACCACATGGGAGTCGTTCGTTGGAAGATGCCTGATAGGTAAAGCTGTTCCTGCTGATGTCTGAGTCCAAGGGGTTGGGACCATGAATCAAAGAACAGAAATCTCCCGTCGTCACGCCTTCAGGGGGTTGGGAGCGGCGGCAGTGGTTGCTCCGCTGGCCGCTCTGTCCCGGTCCACTGCCGCAGCCTCCACGCGGCGACCGAATCCCACCTCCGCTGTACTCCAGGTACGAGACCGCGATTCCGGCGCTCCCGGCCACGAGGTGATTCTAGGCCGATCGGATGAAGTTTTTCCCCGCCACTCCGAGGGCGATCTGGTGCGGTTGGCAGATGGGAAGCTACTGGCGATATGGTCCCGTTTCAAGAACCGCAGCGATCACGGCGAATCGGAAGTGGTGGGCCGCTATAGTGAAGATGACGGCCTCAGCTGGGGGAAGATCGAATCCTTCGCCTCGATCTCGGAACCGGAGCACGCCTCCAACTCCAACCTGATGAGTGCCAGCCTGTTGAGTTTGTCCTCTGGCGGAAGGATCTTCTTCAGCTATATGGGCAAGGAGGAGACCGAGCCAGAGAAGGAGGACTTCAATCGAAAGATTCGGTCGGCTGTGTATGCGCGTTTCTCCGATGATGGTACCCACTTCTCACGGCCCAGACGTATTTCCGATCATGACCACTACTACGTCGTCAACAACGCCCGAGTACTGCAGCTCTCGAGCGGACGGATTCTGCTGCCCACCGCAGTCGCACTAGATCCAGGGGAAGAACTGGGTTGGATCAAACAGTCCTGCCGCACTTTCTATTCGGATGATCAGGGAGCCAACTGGAAGCTAGGAGGTGCCTGCACGCTGACCCCCCAGGATGTGCCTGGTAGAGAGTACCGTCAACTGACGCTCCAGGAACCTGGCCTGATCGAGTTGAAAGATCAACGGATCCTGATGGTGATGCGGACCCGCCTCAATCACCCCTACAAGAGTCTCTCCGAGGATGGAGGAGAAAGCTGGAGCAAGCCGGTTCCCATCTCGGAAATCGTCGCGCCGACTTCCCCCCAGACCCTGTTCCGCCTACCCCGATCCGGCGATATCGCGATGATCTACAACAACAATCCCAAGGGAGCCGAGGCCAAATGGTCAGAGCGTCGTCCCCTCGCCTTCGCGGTCAGCAAGGACGAGGGCAACAGCTTCCGATTTCGAAAGGTAATTGAAGAAACCGAAGGGCGGTGTTGGGCCTATCACTCTGCCCGGGTCTATGGAGACAAGCTCTACCTCCTCTACTACGAGTGGTATCAAGGGCATCCCACCTTTTTCTTCACAGACTTCAAGCTATCGATCATCCCGATCGAGTGGTTCGAGGGCTAGTGGACGTAGCTTTGGCCTCCAGGCCGAAGTACTCTTCTTTCGAGCCTTGGCTCGAAGCACGGCGGCCTGGAGGCCACCGCCATGTCCGTCAGCACTGCTAACCCGGATTTCTCATCGCTGGTCGACTGCGTCGCCGCAAACATCCGTCCTGGCTGCGTTACGCTCTGTCGGCCTCCTCGACGTGCTGCACGAGTACGACTGCGGGGGCCTCGGTCGCAAGCCTTGCCAGGATGGCCCTTGCGGCGCCTCGCTACGACAAGCGATGAGAAATCCGGGCTAACCGGCTCAATCTCTCCTGGAAGTCAGATCGCTGATTCGGATCCGGGTGAGTCCCACGTCCTCCTTGTTGATCGAGTAAACGACGTAGAGGTGATCCCCCCAGACAGTGGCTCCCGGGTACTGCCAGCCTGGGAGCTTGTTCTCTCCTGGAAACCGCATGGTGGTGTCCTCTCCGCGCACGACGAACGCGTGATCGAAGCTAATGCCGTCCCTGCTCAGAGAGATCGTCAGGGGAATGCGCCGTCCAATGAAGTCGTAGACCGAGCCAGGACTTTGATTGGGGTTGTTGAGGATGAAGGCGGACCCATCGGGTAGGTTGCCGGCAAAGGATCGGGCTGTGGCATCGGCAAAGTTAGTTGGCCTCGGCAGCGTCCAGCTGCGTCCGTCATCCCTACTCGTGCTGGCATAGAGCCAGGGGTTGCTGTTCTCACTGCGAAAAAGCATCACCACGGTGCCGTCGCGACGCTGAAACCAGGTGGGCTCGGGATAGCGGAGATCCGCGGTTTCAGGCAGGTTGCCGTCCAGCCAACCGCTAATACCGTCGCCCTTCTGGGAATAGAGCAGACGAGGCTGCTTGAGGTCGGATTGCCCGTTGAGCAGCAGGTCTCCTGATTGAAGGGCCCTGGGAGGTTCAAGGAAAGACCCTGTAGCGACCTCTCGCTCCTCGCTCCAGGCGACTCCATCCTTCGAGGATCTGGCGTAAAGCCTGAATGAAGTGCTTCCCGGATCCCCAATTACGACGGTGTAGTAGGCCATGAGCACTTCACCCCACCCTAGAAATCCGGTGGCCACGCACTTGCCTGGGCCCTCGAGACCGTCGGGATCGGGAGCCAGGACGCTGGGCTTGGACCAGTCAAGGCCATTCTCCGAAGTGCTGTAGAGAACGCGCTGTCCATTGTAGTCCTCATGCTCGATACCGTTGGACCACATGGCGTAGAGCCGATCTTTGAAAACCGAAATGTTCGCGTGGTGGCAGAACTTATATCCTTCGGCGGTAGCCCGATAGAGCGTCGCGTTCTCGCCGACTACCACCGACAAGCCCAGGTTTCCAACCTGATCCTGATCGAATAGACCTTCTCCTGCCTGGATCAACGGCTCCGCAGTGGGAGGGTGTTCGGCTTTTTCGCAGGCAATCGGCCAGCCGAGCAAGAAGAGGGAGAGTAGTATCCAAGGCGCTCGAGACATGACCGGAGCATATAACATTTGAGTCAAGAGTTGGAGGCGAAGAAACTGGGTATCCTCTTCTGCCCCTTGACCCCGGGCCTCCTGGGCAAGATACTCAGAACTACGGAGTTCCCTGGGTCCTATCCGATTGTTGAACTTAGCGAATCGAGCCGGAGGCTCGACAGTATGAATCTCAAGCATGCCTGCCAACGACTGAGGATCCTCGGGGTGGACGACGAAACTCCACCGCTTGAGGCGCAATACATCATCCTTGTCAACTCGGTGCTGGGAGTGGCTTTCTTTCTCGGTCTGATCTATCTGTTGTTGAACCTCAGCCGCGTAGGTATTTCATTGCTTGCCATTGTTCCTAATCTGGTCACGTTGGTTTCTTGCGCCGTGGCGCTCTGGCTCAATCAGAGGAAACGATACTGGTTGGCGACCACCTCCTTCCTTGCCCTCGCCTGCATCAGTCCTCTCAGTTGGGTCGGGCTCTATGGCACTGACTCTCTGAGCTACTTCTTCACACTGCCCCTTATTGGCGCGATACCCCTGGTTTATCCCGTCAGGCATCGAGGGACCGCTGTTATCCTGACGGCTCTCGCGGTGGCAGTGTTCCTCTTTCTGGCCTTACTGGGGTCCAGGATCGTACCCCTCCTGTCCCTCGATTCGGGGATACATCAGTCATTCCGAGGCGTCACTCTGGTTCTGCTACCGCTGGTGATCGCTTTCGTATCTTTCTACTCCCACGCAGGCACGGTTGCTGCCGAGCAGAAGCTGGCCCAACGCTCGCAAGAGCTGGCAGAGGCTCTGGAGAACTTGAAGCAGACGCAAGGACAGCTGATCGAATCCGAGAACCAGGCACGACTCAGCCGGGTCACGGCCGGGCTTCTGCACGAGGTCAATACACCACTGGGGGCACTTCGCTCCTCTTTAGATCTAATAGTCAGGACGCTCAATCGCGAGGCTTCGTCTGAGTCGAAAGCGGATCCCGATTCTTCGAAGCCGCTTCCCGCAGCGGAGGCTTTCGGCTTGCTGAGAACGAGTAGCGATCGAATCTCGAACATCATCGAAAGTCTGCGACAATTCGTGGGTCTCGACGAGGCAGAGCGCAAGCCTTACGACATCCGTAGGAGCATGGATATCGCGCTCCGTCTGTTGGAGCACTCCCTGGGTGATCGGATCGAGGTAAAGCGGAGCTATCCTGCCACTCTTCAACCCGTCTTGTGCTATCCCGCCAGACTGAATCGGGTCTTCCTGAATCTGCTGCAGAACTCGATCCAGGCAATCGAAGGCACAGGCATCATCCGAGTCAGCGCATCCGAGAGCACTGATTTCATTGAGGTCGAGATCACCGACACCGGAAGGGGCATCTCATCCGACCGTTTGGCCGAGGTTTTCAGGTTTGAGCTGGCGGCTAAGGGCCAGCGGGTAGGAATGCGAATGGGTTTGCCCGTCAGCAAGCGAAGCATCGAGGAACTCGGAGGGAGCTTGTCTCTGGAGAGTAGCGAAGGGAAAGGGACGACGGTCAGGGTGAAGCTTCCAGTGATGGCGTAGTCTCTTGGCGTGGACGCAAGGTCCCAAGTGTCCAAGGGACCAAATCCTATCGCGAACTATTTTAGTACTATTCTACAGCTTACTAGTTTCAGGCAGCTTCAGCCACCGGCTAGGAATTTTTGTAGTTTGCAGTCGGGTCCGGTGGGTCGGGAGAGACGGGCAGGGACTCCTCACGCTTTCAACTCTGTTAAACAGAGCTTTTTCGATTACAGCCCCCGCCCGGTCTATCCCTTGGTTGGAGGCTTGGGAATCAATCTAGATGCAGCTTTGAGTCCAAGGATAGGATAGGCGCTATAAGTTGCTGAACTGTATAGACTTAAAGAGCTTATTGGATTGCGTAAAGGAGGCTCCTTCCGGGAAATGAGAGCAAAGAAGTCCCCTTGCGGCTCCGACTTCACAAGGGAGATCGGCGGAACCCAGATCGGTAAAAAATTGGTTATACCAAAACTTCTTTATCTCGTAGGAGTGCTATTGGAGAATGGTTTTTCAGCCTCCAGCTGTTGGAGGGATGGAGAGGGCGATGGAGCGGAGAGGCAGAGCCTCCCACCAAATAACTCCCTTCCAAATAAGACCCAGTGTGTGGGCTCTGTTTTTCGAAAAAACGCTCCACCGTCCTCTCGATCCCAAGGCGAAGACGCAAGGTCCCAATTCCCACTTAAGACCCAAATCCCAAGCACCAAGCTGTCGGCTGCGAAGTTCGGACTGTCGAAGGACTCACCTTGGGACTTGGGGCCCTGCGTCCGCGCACTGCCGTGCACTCTGCTTCGAATACCCGTAACAGGGTCCGCCCCGAGAGGTAACTGGGGCCGAGCGCTCCTCCTACACACATGGGATCCCGCTTATGGCTGCTTCCTTCCGGACCTGACCAGATTCGCGGGCCCACGTTGTGGAGGACCCAACCCTTCGGCATTACCCCGCAAACCGGATTGTCCTGAGACAGGAGATCCTTAGCAGAGCATTCAGTCCCGCTATAGCGGATTGCGGGTCATCCTCGATTTCTCGGGGAATCAGGGCACCGCTAACGCCCCACCTAGCACGGCAGGACCTATCATAAAACATCTGCTTTCCGGTCTGCAGGGTTCCTGGACCGATCTGAACCTTGACCCTTGGTTATGGTTCCAGGGTCAGAATTGCTTGGTGCTTGGGATTCGAAGCTTGTCTGGGAATTGGCGCCTTGGGACCTTGGGATCTTATCTAAAGGGGGCCTTGTTTCGGGAGGACTGGCCGGAATCCGAATCAGTTGCACCCCGCAGTCTTGCGGAGCAGTTTATATTAAGGATCCCGGCCGAGCCCTCCCGAGGTCGGAGACTTGGGACCCTCCATCAATGCAGCTTTGATTCCAAATCCGGGAGTATCCCCGTAAGTGCCGGAGAATGAATCTGTTTCAATCCAACGAGCGAAGGGATCAGCAGCCAGACACGCACCCGAAGAGATCAATAAGTCATACTGCACCCTTGACTTTGGCCTCGGCGGTACCGGAAATCGGGGACAGCTGATAGAGTAAACGGGGATCAGGACGAGGAGAAACTGCCCATGCAAGAACGAGTTTTCCGCAGTAGCATCACGACTCAGGGGCGTCGCATGGCTGGAGCCCGGGCCCTCTGGCGGGCCACCGGAATGAACACCGAGGATTTCCAGAAACCCATCATCGCGATCGCCAATTCCTTCACCCAGTTCGTCCCTGGGCACGTCCACCTTCACCAGGTTGGCCAGAGGGTCAAGCAGGTCATCGACGCCAGTGGTGGCTATGGAGTCGAGTTCAACACGATCGCCGTCGATGACGGAATCGCCATGGGCCACGATGGAATGCTCTACTCCTTGCCCAGCCGAGAGCTGATCGCCGACAGCGTGGAGTACCTCAGCCAGATTCGCAACGGAGGACAACCATGAACCAGCCACCGAAGCAGAGTACATCGAGACGTGATTTTCTGAAGAGGACCAGCGGTTTTGCTGCCACCTCCGCTCTCGCCGGAGTTGCCATACCTCATGTCCATGCCGGCGAGGACAACACCATTCGACTCGCCTTGGTGGGTGCGGGCGGCCGGGGGACCGGAGCTGCACTGAACGCTCTATCGGTGCCGAACGGTCCGACCAAGTTGGTGGCCATGGCGGATGTCTTCGCTGAGCGGTTGGCGAGTAGCTACAAGACGTTGGAAAGAAGGATCGGGGAGGAGTCGAAGACCGGCAATGGGAGAAAGTTCACAGATCTGGTGGATGTACCTCAGGATCGCCGGTTCATCGGGTTCGACGGCTATAGAAAGGCCATGGATCTGCTCCGGCCAGGCGACATCGCAATCCTCACGACGCCTCCAGCGTTTCGCTGGGTGCATTTTGGCTACGCCATCGAGAAGGACCTCAACGTCTTCATGGAGAAGCCGGTCACGGTCGACGGTCCCTCGACTCGACGAATGTTGGAGCTCGGCCAGAAATCAGTCGCCAAGAATCTCAAAGTGGGTGTGGGTCTGATGTGTCGCCACTGCAGAGCCCGTGGCGAACTCTACGATCGGATCAGGGGAGGTGAAATCGGTGACGTGATTGCACTGCGGGCCTACCGGGTGGCCGGGCCAACCGGGTCGGCGGTTTCGGGTCCAAAGCCGGAAGGCATCAGCGAACTGCTTTACCAGATCAAGAGATTCCATTCCTTCCTCTGGGCCAGCGGAGGATGTTACAGCGATTTCCTGATTCACAACATCGATGAATCTTGTTGGATGAAGGACGCCTGGCCAGTGCGGGCCAAGGCCAGCGGCGGTCGCCACTATCGCGGTGACTCGATCGATCAGAACTTCGATAGCTACTCAGTGGAATACACTTTTGCCGATGGTGCCAAGCTGTTTCTGGAAGGCCGGACCATACCCAGATGCTGGAACGAATTTGCCAGCTATGCTCACGGAAGCAAGGGTTCAGCCGTCATATCAACCAGTGGCCATATTCCAGCGTTGTGCCGCATCTACAAAGGCCAGAATCAAACCGACGAAGACCCGGTTTGGTCCTTCCCCCAGCCAGAGCCGAATCCCTACCAGTTGGAATGGGATGATCTCATCGAGGCCATCCGCAAGGACCAGCCCTTCAACGAAGTGAAACGTGGAGCCGAGGCCAGTCTGGTGACGTCCATGGGACGAATGGCGGCGCACACCGGCCAGATCGTGACCTGGGATGATATCCTCAACAGCGACCACGAGTTCGCTCCCGAGGTCGATCAGCTCACGCTGAGCTCGAAGGCGCCACTAGAGCTCGGACCAGACGGAAAGTACCCCATCCCGCAACCGGGTATCACCACGACTCGGGAGTACTAGCCCGGATTTCTCATGGCTTGTCGTAGCGTAACGCAGCCAGGACGGATGTTTGCGGCGACGCAGTAGACCAGCGATGAGAAATGCGGGCCAGGGCTAATTCAGTCCGGAACGACCGCTATGGCCTCGATCTCCAGTAGCCATTTGCCCCCCAATTTGACCTGCACCAGTGTCGATGCCGGAGGAGCTTCCATATTCAGAAATTGAGCCCGGACTTCCCGTAGCTTGGACGTCTGTGCCATGTCGGTCACGTAGTAGTTGATCTTGACGACGTCCTTGAACTCGGCGCCTGCCAGCTTGAGACCGCGCCGGAGGTTGAGGAAGGTATTTCTGGCTTGAGAGGCGAAGTCCGAGGGTAGATTCCCTTTTGAATCGGTGCCGCCCTGGCCGGATAGGAAGATCATCCGACCTGGAGGAGAGGAGACTACTTCGGTGTAGCCTGGGGGTTTCTTTCCCCCCGGGTTCAGAAACTGCTTCGAATCCTTTCCTGGGGTTGCTGTCCACCCCAGAACCACCCCACACGTCAATACTGCGACGGTCGCAAGGCGCTCTAGCTTCATCTTTCTTGTTTCCTCCATCTGGGATTGATCAGGGCAATTCGCTAAGGACGATATCGCGGTACCAGGCTTCACTTGGCGGACCGCTGTGGATCTGCAGACAGATCACGCCGGTTTGCTCGATTCCCGTTTTCTTCTCCGTATAGTCGACGGTCGCATGCCCGTTAAGCCAAAGCCAAATCCGGTTTCCTTTGGCCCGGATGTGGTAGGTATTCCAGTCGTTCTGTTTCAGAATCCGCTTCAGTTCCTCCGGGTCAGGCTGAGCGAGGATTTCTCGGCGTCGGGTTTCGTCGTAGAGGGCTCCCCAGTAGACCTGTCCCATGTCCGCTTGATAGCCAATCACCTCATGATGGTCGGGAATACGGCGGCTGCGAATCTGGATGCCTGCGTTGCCCTTGCCTGCCTCCAGTTTCACCTTCAGCTTCAGGTCGAAGTCCCCGAATTCCCTTTGGGTACAGAGGAATTCATTGCGCGGGATCTTCCGTGAAAGTGAGCCGCCAACGATCGCCTCGTTCTCAATCCGGAACCATTGGAGATTCCCTTCCCAGCCTGCGAAGCTGCGCCCGTCGAAAAGAGCTAAATCTCCCTTGGATTCGGGAGCGACCACCTGGCCAAGGACAATTCCGGTAAGACAGAGTAGATTCGAAAAAAGAAAAGCCAGAAGAAGAAAATAAATGCGCATAACCCTACTCCTTGCTCTCGGCACCTACCCGACCCACCAACCAAGCCGAAACCACTTCCTGACTGCAAGGCATTGCCTACACCGAAGGTGTTATTGCGAGTAGCCCAGACATCTGAGGTTTCAAGTCAAGTGTTTTTTCAAGTTTTTTTTCAGCCGGTTGCATTTTTTTCCACAGCTTGATTGCTCTCTACAAGAAGGCCAGCAAAGGGGCGTTGTTCGCCTTCAAAGAAGCCACATAAATGGCGTCGTCGTAGGGGACCCGGTTCTTCCAGCAGCGGTAGATTATGCGCAGCCACTTGAAGGCCAAAGAGCGCACCGCGACGTGATGATCTTTCCCTTGGCTGAGCTGCATCTGGTAGAACGCTTGCGCCCAGGGGCACCAGTGCCGGGAGTGAGCGGCGAATTCGTGAACGCCCTGGCGGACGAACTTGGGACAGGCCCAACGGTAAGACACGATGCGGGTCTTGCCACTGCTTCGCAGCAGGGGGGCGATGCCGGAGACGGTCTGTACCTCCGCGGCGCATTGGAAACGATCCCGATCCTCCCCAAAGAGAGTTAAGAGCCGCGGTCCCAGAGCCTTTCCAGAGCCGGGCAGACTGCTGAAAATGAAATGGTCGGGGTGGTGGTTGAAGAGTTCCTCGATTTTGGCATCAAACCGCTGGATGGACTCATTCAAGTGCAGGATCTGTCCCGCCAAGCTCTGAGTCATCAGGCTAGCCGCCGTCACAATGGCCGCATCGTGGGTCAGCGCCCGGGCCTGCTTGATCTCCTCCAGCTTGGAGTGCAACTTTTCGCTGCCCCCCACCCGATGGCTCTTGAGAAAGCGGCGAATCGTGGTCGGCTTGACCCGCTGCAAGGCCTCAAGGCTGGGCCAACGGTTCAGGAAATCACAGGCCGTCTTCCCTTTGAGCGGGCCGACCCATTTCAGGGCCTGAGGAAAGTAGTTCTTCAAGTTGGCGGTCCACTGATTGGTCAAGTCCGCGCGCAGATCGACCAGCTTGCGCCGTTGCTCGGACAACAGGCGCAGGGAGCGCACCTCCGGCGATTCGGGTTCCCACAATCGAATCCGTTCCCGATGCTTGAGCAGGTAGTCCAGCACCAGATCCGCATCCCTCGGGTCGTCTTTGCCTCCACTGGGATAGAAGGCTCCACGGTAGCGGCTCAAGGACTTCGGGTTGATCGGGTAGATCAACACAAAATCGTAATCCATCAGCGCATACAGCAGCGCTCCCCGGCTCTGTTCGACGGCGATCGCGACCCAGCCGCCTCCGCTCCTTTCTCTCAGCCCGTTGATCCAGCTCTGCAGGGCCTCCGGTGTTTGTTTGACGTCGCCGGTCTCGATTTCGCTCGAGCCCGACATCCGCAGCGCGTAGGCATGCTCTTGGTCGGCCCAGTCCAGGCCCACCCACACTCCAATGGTCTGCTCCTCAATCGGCTTCATGGCTCCTCTCCCCTTCTCTGGTGTTTCGTCGGACGCAAACCGGGGGCGGCGAATTCCTTATAGAAGTCCTCCTGAGCGGACAGCATCTGAGTATTCGTCCAAATCCGGCCCAGGGTCCGTCCGAAAGTCTGGGCTTAATCGTCCTCCCGATAAGGGTTGGCATTCGTGACGGACCCGAGCGTCCTGGGAGTCGACTATCGAGCTCCCGACTCCACACTTTTGCACACCATCCACACCTTCCACAAAGAAAGAAAAAAGTAGCAAAAAAGAAAGAAAGGCGGCTACGGCTACTTGCCGCTCCCATCTTCCCGATCTCAGTACCTTCCCAACTATAAGGGTTGGCGATGCGGAGCGAAGCGAGCTACCCTGGGTCTGGATTTTCCCCTGTCTTTTCTACGCTGAAGGCGTTGTTGCCAAAACATTTCCGGGCGGCAATAACCCCGTTGGGGTAAAGCCCTTTTAGTCTACGACCTTGACCCAGGGTAGCTCGCTTCGCTCCGCGTCGCCAACCCTGGGCTACGCGCAACAACACCTTCGGTGTAGGGAGTGTCCCCCTCAAGTCGGATGGAGTCTCTCCACATGGTCCAGCGCCGTTGGAGACAGGTCTACCCCGAAAACCTGATCCCAGGGAAATCATGGGAAACTCTCTAGCCCGGATAATTCATAAGTTTTCGTAGCGAAGCGGTGATAGCGCTGTCCTGGCAAGGCTTGCGACCGAGGCCCCCGCAGTCGTACTCGCTGCAGTACGTCGAGGAGGCCGACGGAGCATAACGCAGCCAGGGCGGATGATAGCGCCGCCGCAGTAGAAAATTTGTGAATTATCCGGGCTAGTCGACACAATCCGGTCCCAATAGGCAGAGGGGGTTTCCCCTGCTATGATTCACGCCAGCCATGAGCACCCTTGACACTGTAGTGCCGACAGGCCAGATCACTCCCGAGACAGATCGAAAGAACGGCCTGATCTTCATAGCCCACAACGGCCTTCTCTACTTTGCGGCACCTGTGGTTTACGTGGGAGTGGTTCAGGCCGCCCTGGCGGATAAATTGGGGGCCAGCGCCATGGTCGCCAACCTTCCTGCCTCAGCCTACCTTCTGGGAGCTCTAGCGCCACTCATCTTCTCCTTTGTTCTCCCTCACCGACTGGTCCGCGCCACTTCCGTGCTGGCGTACGTGGTAACAGCGACGCTGCTGGGGGTGGTCTGCATTCTGCTCTTCTCCCCTGTCAGCGATACCGTACGTTTAGCCGCGGTCATAGGGCAGGGTCTGATCCAGGGATTCTCGGCCTACACCTCCCAGGTATACACCTTTCAGTGTCTCAAGCGAGGTACCACTCCCCAGGGAAGCGCGTGGGCCTTCAAGTGGACCTTTACCCTGGGCCCCATACTGGCAGTGGCTGGCTCCCTCTGGGCTCAGTTCGTGCTGGGTGGTGGGATTGATTGGCTGCCCTACCCCTACGATTTCGCTCTCCTTTATATGATCGGAGCTCCCTGTATGGGCGCTGCCGCCTTTTTATGCAGCCGCTATCGCCTGGTCGACGTCCCCGAGACCCCGAGTCCCCCCTTCTGGCGCTACTTTTCCCAAAGCTTCGCTACCTATCTCAAAGATCCCACTCTTGTCATGCTCTGGTTTGCCTTCTTCATGTGGTTCATCGTCATCACCCTCATGACGACGCTCTCCTTATACGGCCGCGAGGTTCTGGGTCAGGATCCCAAGGAATTCTCCGGTTGGGTCATGGCATTCCGTTTCGGCTTCAAGTCCCTGGCAGGCTTCGCCATGGGCATCATTGCCATCCGCTGGGGACTCCGCGCTTCCTTGTATACCTCGATGGTGCTGCTGGCGACGTCTGTGTTGTGGGGTTGGATGGTCCCGGGCTACTTCTACCTGATCGCCTTCGGCCTGATGGGCGCCGGGGAACTGGGTGGGGCTTATTTCCCTGCCTATCTGGTTGCGATCTGCCCGGCAGCCACGTCCACTCGTAACATGTCGATCCTGATGTTGGGCAGCACCTTGAGCTTCATCTGGCCCACTACCCATGGAGCCCTTGCAGACAACTTTGGATTCGAGGCCAGCTTTATCTTCGCCCTATCGGCTGCCCTCTTCTCGCTTTTCCTGATTTCGAGACTGCCCAGGGCACGAGCGACATCAGACTGACTCGTGCCACGGTACTTGTCGTGAAATGTTGCGATTCTGTCGAAATCCAGTATGCTAATAATCAATCGACCCTGACAGTTTCGGTACCAGTCACGAATCGGAGGGAGGATGACCCGATGAAGTCTACAAAGTATTCGCTGCTCGTAGTGGTGTCTCTTTTTTTGCTCCTGGGAACGGCTCCTCTGAGAGCCGCCGAAAAAGAGTCCAAGTTCGATGGCGAACCGTCTTTTAGCCAAGGCTATGACCTCGGCTATTTCGTTTGGAAGGACGGAGACACCTGGAAGGTTCGCTGGACCACGAAGGGGGCGCAACGACACTTCAATGGCACGGTCATCGCCGACTCAGGAAAACTCAAGTCGCTCAAGAGAATTGACGTCGAGAAGACGTCTCAGGTCGTCCGCAAAGGCCGACGTACCAGAGTGGTTCGTGGCCCACGCGGCGGAACTCGCGTCCGGCGAGGCCGGGCTCCAGTCGTTGTAACCAAAACCCAGGACAAGATCGAAAAGGATGGCGATCGAAAAATCTGGTTCGACTCGAAGACAGATGCAGACATTGACGGCTTCGACTTGCGGTTTCAACCGATCGACGCAACACATTGGTTAAATCGTTCGGCTGGTGTTTCGTAGTCTAACGTTTTTCTCGGTCGTTCGTTTAGCTGTCTTGCCACGGCATCCAGTCTGTTTTGGTCGACGTTTGAGAGATCCATTCCTTTCGGGAAGTATTGTCGGAGCAGTCCGTTGGTGTTTTCGTTTGAGCCGCGCTGCCAGGGGCTTCGGGGATCGCAGAAGTAGACCTTTATGTTCGTATCGAGACTGAAGCGTTTGTGATCGGCCATTTCCTTGCCCCGGTCCCAGGTGAGTGACTGGTACAGTTCCCGCGGTAACTTGCGCGCTTGTTTGATCAAGGCGTTGATCACCGTTTCGGTGTCTTGGCTGTTGACTTTGACCAACATCACGTAGCGCGTCTGACGTTCGACCAGGGTGGCGATTTGACTGCGCTTTGATCCGATCAGCAGATCCCCTTCCCAATGACCGGGTACGGCGCGCTCCTCCACCGAGGCGGGTCGCTCACGGATCGATACCGTGTCCTTGATCCGTCCGTGATCCTCCGTCTTCTGTGTATGGTGACGTGAGCGGCGCATCCCACGGGTACGCCGCAGATGCTGCAACAGCTCTTTCTTCAAAGCGCCGCGGGCCTGGATGAAGAGGCTTTTATAGATAGTCTCGTCTGACACCTGAAAGTCCTTGTGATCGGGATACGTGCGCTTAAGCCACCCGGCAATCTGCTCCGGCGACCAGAGCTTCTTCAGGTTCAAGGCCACGCTGTGCGCGAGTTCCCGATTCTGGACCAGCTTACAGATTTTCGGGCGGCGTGCCCGCTCCCAGGCAGCTTGATCGGCCCGGTTGGCACGGTAGCGTTCCCGGCCGCCGTTACGCCGTAGCTCGCGACTCACCGTCGACGGTGCGCGACCCAGCCTTCCTGCCATCGAACGGATCGAGCAGCCGACCACCACACCGCGCGAGATCTCCTCGCGTTCCGATAACCTCAGCGCAAGCCGCGATCGTCGCCGCGGCCGCGGCCGGATGCCACCGGTTTGTTTCAGAATCCCCTCAATTGAGGAATGGTGGCGGTCAAAGAGCCGCGCGATCGAGCTCAGGGACTCGCCTTTTTGCCAGCGGTCCCACATCAAGCTCTTCTGTGCTTCCGTGTAATAGATCCTCGTCCGATACTTCATTGGCAACATCCTCCTCTCTACAGCTTAGAGATTAGGGGTGTTGCATCGACCGATTGAATCCGCACTTCAAACCAGACAAACACGTCAAGTCGTTACGCTTCGCGCTGAAGATTGGCGGTGAATCTAGACGCGCCCTGATCAACCTGGGGGAGGACAGGGACCGCCCCTCCAGTTCCCCTTTCAAAGTCGAGCTGGACTGAAGAGGTCGATTTCTAGCGGGATTTTGAGCCCTCAGCCAGCAGCCGCTCGGCTTCTTCGCCGCGCTTCCTTGTATCCCTCAATACTGCTGCCGACGTTCTGTTGTGGGATTGGATGGTGCCAGGCTACTCTACCTGATCGCCTTCGGACTCATGCGTGCAGAGAACTGGGGCGGAGCCTGTTTCTCGCCTATCTTGTAACGATCTGCCCGGCATCCACGTCGACCACTCCGGCACTACTCTTCCTGAGAGTGGATAGCTGGCGAGTCGATCTGTGCATTGGAATGCCCGGTCGGCGAACACAGCCGCTATCTGGGGCGCGTCCCGAGCAATGAAGAGGCAGACATCGAGAGCCTGGGGTGTCCATTTTACTTGAGCCATTTCCCCATGCGCCGGCGGGCCTCTTCCTGCGTGATCAGGTCCCCACGGTCCGCCTGGCCGAGACCTCTCTCGATCTTGTAAATCAGAAAGGGTCTATCAAGCGCGTCTTCGACAGTAGCGTTGTTTGGCAGTTCTTGGATCGCCTTCAAGATCTCTTGTCTCGTTTCCACCGCGAATCTCCCAGAAAACCTTCTCTGTATCGTAACATGGTTCCCCTGCCACGGTGACTTAGCCGGGAGTTGTGGGTTCTGGCGCACTTGACGTTAGACAACACCGGCGGAAATCGGACCGCCCTCGCTGTCGCCTCCCTACAGACAAACACCCTCTCCGGAGACCCTGTCAAGGTCCTCGCTTACGTCCCAGGTGCCGGACCTGCCAACCACATGCGGAGAAGGCAACGACTTGCACAGGCCAGTAGGACGAGATATTATGTACATTTATGTGTACATAAAGAGGTTGAGTCATGGCCAGACAACATTCAATCGCGGAGGCGCGCAATAGCCTTCCAAGCCTCGTGCGGGAGGCCGAATCCGGAAAGACAGTCGAGCTGACACGGCGGGGTGAGCCTGTTGCTGTCCTGCTCGGTCGCCGGCAGTATGAGCGACTCACGTCAGAGTACCGCAGATTCTCGCAGGCCTATGAAGACTTTGCGCGAGCAGTCGATCTCGAGGAGTTGGCCCTCGATCCCGATGAGCTTTTTGCCGGAGCTCGGGACGATCTCCAGGGCCGTGAGGTCAAGCTGTGAGTCTGAAGTACCTACTTGACACAAACGTCGTGTCGGAGCCGCTGAGGCCGAAGCCGGCCACCGCAATATTGCGCAGACTCCGCTGCCACGAGGGAGAGACGGCGATTGCCTCGATCGTGTGGCACGAGCTGCAGTTTGGATTTGAGCGGCTTGTTGAGTCGCGTCGACGAGCGGCCATCAAGCGCTACCTGGAAGAAGTCGTGGAAGCGAGCTTCCCGATCCTGGACTACGATCGCAGCGCAGCCGAATGGCACGCCCGCGAAAGGGCAAGACTCGAGGCCGCCGGAAAGACTCCATCCTTCGTGGATGGTCAGATCGCGGCGATCGCGAGTGTCAATGACCTGGTGCTCGTCACCGCCAACCAAGCCCACTTCCTTGAGTTTAAAGGGCTACAGGTCCAAAGTTGGGTCTAGGCCGACATCTGTACACAAATGTGGGTCATCCGGTAAATGGGGAGGTGGGGACGTGGTTGGCACCTTCCGGATCCCAAATCTGCTCCCCGTTCGCTTGTCCATATAGTCGGCTGCAGTAGCAGAGGCCGTGGGAACTGTGGAAAACTCCGAGCGACATCGAACCGGGCCAGCAAGCCCGTGATACGGAGTTTTCCAAGCGCTGTGCGAACGGTGGAAAAACAACTGCGAGCACTTGCCAGTTCTCCTCCAGAACTACTTGTTTTTCCACGGTTTGCATAGTGCGGCAGTTTCCATGGCCTGCCTTTGACTGGCGGCACCTCCCCATTTACCGGATGAACCACAAATGTTTTGATGTCTTGATGTGGGATTAGCTAGTGCCCGTCCGGAAATGTGTAAGTAATTGATAAGGAAGAGGAAAGAGGGCTTTTTCAAGCTCCGAAATTGTCAGGGTCGTTTGCTAGTCTATTGGTGCAAACAACTAAACTGAAACGACTTACGACGATTTGAGGAGTTCGAAGATGCGTAAAACACGTGAAAAACAACGCCCTCTTTCCCCACCATGGCCCGATCACCAGCTGGCCAATGAATTGAAGGTGATCTCGCGCATCCTGGACGACAATCCCCAGACGCTGGAGCTGATAGTACAAGATCTCTCTGACAGGGTCGATTCCAGTGTCGGCGCCCCCGGTTTGACGGCCGAGCAGGTGCTGCGTTGTGCCGTCATCAAACAGCTGCATCAGTTCAGCTATCGCAAGCTGGAGTTTCATCTGGTGGATTCGCAAAGCTGTCAGAGGTTCTGTCGCTTGCCCTATGGGGCGTCGATCAGCAAAGCCACCCTGGCGGAGAACCTGGGGAAGATTGAGCCGGGGACATGGAAGGCGATCAACGACCACTTGGTGCGCTGGGCGCAGGCTCGGGGTCTGGAAAAAGGCCAACGGATTCGGGTCGATGCCACGGCGGTCCAGACCAACGTCCACTATCCGCTCGACAGTGAGCTGTTGTACGACGGCATTCGAGTCGTCACCCGGTGGCTGGGGCGGCTGCGGGACTGGGAAGGGATCGGCTTCGTCGATCACACGCGGCGGGCCAAGCGGCGCGTCCTGAACATCCGCAACCGCCGCGGCAAGAAGCGCCTGGACAGTTACCGCGATCTGATCAAAGTGGCGTCCAAGACGGCCCACTATGCCGAGCAGGCGCTGGCCGCGTCGGCACAGTGGAGCGATCCCCTCAGTCTGGCCGGGGCGGCGCAACTGGCCCACTATCTGGAGCTGTTGCACCAAGTCATCGAGCAGACTCAACGACGGGTCCTTTCGGGCGAGGCCGTCGCGGCCCAGGACAAGATCTGTTCCCTCTTCGAAGAGCACACCGATATTATCAAGAAGAGCCCTCGGGAAACGGTCTTCGGCCACAAGGTGTTTGTCAGCACGGGCGCCTCGTCGCTGATCCTGGATTGTGTGGTGGAACGGGGGAATCCGGCCGATAGCAACTATGTGCAACCCTTCTTAGAGCGTCATCGACAGCTGTACGGGAAGGTCCCGCGCCAGAGCGCCTGGGATGGCGGTTTTGCCTCGGCGGCCAACCTGCGCTGGGCCAAAGAACAGGGGGTGCAGGATGTGGCCTTTTCCAAAAAGTGTGGGTTGACGGTCGAGAGCATGGTGCGTTCCAGTTGGGTCTACAAACAGCTCAAACGCTTCCGGGCCGGGATCGAGGGGTGCATTGGGACCCTCAAGCACACCTTCGGGCTGCACCGCTGTAGCTGGAAAGGCTGGCCTCACTTTCAAAGCTACGTCCATGCCAGCGTCCTGACCTATAACCTGGTCGTCCTCGCCCGACTCCTGTCCTAGCCCGTTCGGGCTGACGCTATTGTTTCTGGCTCCAACGCGGGGAGAAGTATGCACCGAATCAGCGCATTTTAAGGGAAGCGCCCTCCCCCGGGGGTCCGGGCTCTGGATCGGGCTGGGTCGAGCCGCTCTGTCAGCGGTCTGAGGTACAATAACTAGTTACGATTCAACACATTACAGTTCTGAAAACCCCGGTTTACGGACGGGCACTAGCTAGAAGCCGCTGGGCCCGATAAACCGGGCAAAACCAAACTGGGCAGCCGAGGATCGAGCGCAGCCCTACTCACTATTTCCCACGCGACTCTCGCAACCCTCTTTTGTACCGCTATGTGGTATCATTTCTGTAGCATAAGGAAAGTGCTTTGGCTGAGTCGTTCAGGTCGCCGCCGATTGTCATGGACACCAACGTTTTGGTTGCCGGAGCTTGCCGAAACGAATCCAGCTCTGGGTACCGCGTGCTGTTGGGCATTCTCCAGAAAGAAATACCGTTGATGCTCACACCTTCGATCGCACTGGAGTATCTTGATGTCTTGCAACGGCCACGTGTCCTTGCGCTAACGACCTTGAGCCACTCCCAATCGGCTGACCTGGTGGCGGATCTTATTGCACTCTCCCGGCAGGTCCAGCTGCATTTCAGTTGGCGGCCCAATCTGCGTGACGAGAGCGATAATAAATTCCTGGAGGCTGCGATCCATGGGGCAGCGATCATCGTCACCTACAACGTGCGCCACTTTCGTTTGACTGACGCTCCGCGATTGGGATGGAGATTGATGCGACCTCGGGAATTTGTGGTTCGCTATTTGTAGAGGAGAAATCATGGCTACCCTGTCCCTTCGCATGCGGGATGATTTGAAACGCAAGGCAAAGAATCTGGCACTTCGTCAGGGAGTTTCGTTGAATAACTTCATCAATGCGACAGTAGCAGCCTGCGTGGCGCAAGAAGAGGCTCTGGCTTTCTTTGAGGACCGCCTCAAGGACGTCGACTTGGAAGCGCTTCACCGCCGGGTAGTCGCCTTCATGGCGGAAACCAAACCCGGCAAAGACCCAGAAGTCAAAGACCTACAACGTGTCATGGGGGAGCGATTCTGACTTGAGCTGCGGCCAGTCTTGAAATCGGAGTGTGGCTTCTACCCCGGCGTAAACGTCGGGTCTAATACGCTTCGCGCCAGGCCGCTGAAGCGGCCTCCTAGACTGGGCACAGATGAGTGTGCCTCGACGGTATGAGGTCGCTCGTTAGCTGGCCAACCTGGGTAAGCGGAAGAACTGATTCGATCGAGGCGGCGTATTTGCTACCAGATCGAGTCGGCGTATTTGCTACCAGTCGAGCGCGAAACTGAGGAATGCGTGATCGCTCACAACAGGGGATTCTCCTAGCGTAGCTCTGGGAATCGTGCGAAATCTCCGTCCGTGCTCATTAAGGTCAGGCCGTGCGAGATAGCCAGTGCAGCCAGGTGGGCGTCGGATACCAAGTCTGAGCGCGAGACATGGGGCAGCAAGTTTTTCAACAGCAAGGCGTGACGATCGGTGATCACAGGGATCCAAACCGCTTCCACACCCCGCCACGCTTCGATCTGCTCCCAGAGTGAATCCATGGATTCAGGCCTCTCGACGATACGGGGATTGGACAGGATCCTTATAGATGCGAGCAGGCTCTCCCAAGGCAGAGCAACACGCCTTCCCCGGTTCAGCTCCTGGTCAAGCCACGAACGCGCAGCTTCATGCTGTGGAAACGAGTTCGATCGCGCGTAGATCAGTAAATTGGCGTCGACGAGGATTATCGCAGAGGCTTTTCATCCACCGTCTCCCAAACCACCGACATCGTCCACATTGGGCACCAAGGGCCTACCGTGATCGATCCCAGTCGTCTTGAAGGGCTTGCGTTTTGCCAAAGCTCGCTGGGTGGCCTGAAGACCGTTTCGCAGAGCCTCGTTGACGGCCTCCTTGAGACCTAGGTCATGGCACTTCCGATACTCCATAAGCATCGCCGCGACATCCGGATCCAAGGTCAGGGTCGTCCTCATGACATCTGCACACTAATATTTTGATGTCTTGATATCAAGATGTGGGCTTACTACCTATAAGAGGTTATTGCCGACAGGGCACGACGACGACAAAGAGGAGGGCCTGTGCCGCGCTCGGCATAGTCGGCCTGGAGTTCTACCACGCGGAGCAGATTGTGGTGCATGCGTCACTTGGCTCGATCAGAACAGACGACCCAGCGAAAAGTAGACCTTGTGACGGCCGCCTTCGCCCCAGCTGGTGCCGACCACGGAGCGCAAGTCCGGAAGGACCCTGCAGCAACGCCGGTTGAGGGGGAACCGGTTAAGCGGGAAATGGAATCATCTGCGAGGCGAGAAGTGCGCGGTCCCGTGTGACCAGGGGAACGTCCTCGACGATACTTGTCGCGGCGATGATCTCATCGGCGGGGTCGGATCGGATATCCAGATTGCAGCTTTGGCGACAGACTTCCAGGGTCAATGGCCAGGTGTGAATACGCCTCAGAGCTCTTTCGACCTTGGCTTGTTGGAGGTCAACGTCGATCCGGCCGAGCTGCACCAGTTTCGAGATCTCCCACAGAACAATGGCGGAGATGCTCCAGGGATGCCTCGAGAGAAGCGTGTGCTCTTTCTCTTCGAGCGCTCCAGCCAGAGCGAAAACCAGAATGTGGGTATCAAGATTCAGCATTCCAACTCACGCCTGTGGAGAGAATGTCTCCTTTGACCTCGATTTCGTCTTTCAGGCTGCCAATGAGGTCGGCGGAGTCAACCTCGATCGGTATCAGTTTCGCAACCGGCTTGCCGTGCTTGGTCACGACCACCCCCTCTGGCCCGACCTCGTCGAGAATCGCCAGGCACCGCTCCTTGAACTGTGCGGCCCCGATAGTTTTTGCACTCATGGATGGAGTCTAGCTCAAGACATTCTATATATCTAGTCACTATTTATAACCACTTTATATCACTGGTCCGACCCTCTGCCTTTACCCTGCAAGGCCATCGATCCGGATGAGCCTCTTTGCAGGCCTAAGGGCTCGCGCAGAAATAACTTGGGTGCGGCTCTTTTAGAGCGAACCATTATCCTTTATTGACAATAGGTTAGCCGGGTCCGAATCGTAGCGAGTGGCGCTTTTGGGCGAGATAAGGCTTGGCGAAGGGCATAAGTCGGCTAAAACGCGTCGGATTGCGGTGCGCTCGGATAGCCGCCGGGCCGGGCCTGAGACTCTGCCCGCTGTGAGTCGGTGGAATCCCGGTGCGATGAAAAATTGAAAGAGGGAAAAAAGCACTGGACATTTGTGCGTCGGTTTGCTAGCGTAGGTTTGTGGCAGAGGGTGTGGAGAGCAAAGCGCCGCGATTCCTAGGTCATGAGGTGGGCAAAGCGGAGCAGGCCCTGATCCGGGAGATCGTGGGGACGTGTGGGGGTCTGAGCCGGATGGAACTGGCCGCCACCGTGTGCGAGTTGCTGGGGTGGAAGCGCCGCACGGGGTCGCTGAAAGCGCGGGAGAGCCGGGAGTTTCTGGAGAAGCTGGAGAGCCAGGGGGGGCTGGTGTTGCCCCCCAAGCGGCTGGGGCGGCCGCCGGGGAAAGCGACCGGGGTACCGGTGACGGCGCGGGGAGAGCCGGGTCCCCGGCTGGTGGGCACGGCCCGGGACCTGGGCGAGATTCAGCTGCAGCCGGTTCGGACGCCGGAGCAACGAGGGCTGTTCCGGGAGCTGGTGGGGCGCTACCACTATCTAGGCCACCGGGTGCCGTTCGGGGCGCATCTGCGCTACCTGGTCTACGCCTCGGAGCCGGCGGGGCGGGTGGTGGCCTGCGTGCAGTTTTCGAGCGCGGCCTGGCGGATTGCGGCGCGCGACCGCTGGATCGGATGGGAGGCGGAGGCGCGGACGCGCCAGCTGGTGCACGTGGTCTCGAACAGTCGCTATTTAGTGTTGCCCTGGGTCCAGGTCAAGAACCTGGCGAGCCGGATCTTATCGCGGGCCGTGCGGCAGCTGGCGCTGGACTGGCCCCGGAGCTACGGGGTCGAGGTGTTTTTGGTGGAGACGTTGGTGGATCCGGAGCGCTACCGGGGCAGCTGCTATCGGGGGGCGAACTGGATCGAGCTGGGGAGCACGCGGGGCGGGAAGCGAGAGGATCGGCTGGCGCGGAGCGAGGCGGCAGCGCCGAAACGGGTGCTGGTGTATCCGCTGGTGGCGGAGGCGGCCCGACGCTTGCGGGAGGGCTAGAAGTTGCGAGCGGTAGCCGCCCAGTTACAGCCCGAGGATGAGTTCGCGGCGGCGCGGGAGCAGTTTGCCCAGATGGAGGCCTTTCTGATGTCCGACGAGGCCCATAGGAAGACGCACAGCGAGTTGGAGCGAGAGCTGGAGCAGCAGGGGCGGGAGCTGCTGCGACGGTTCTACCAGGCGCACCTGGAGCTGCGGGCTCCGGGTGAAGCGGCCGCTGCGGTGCGGGATTCGGAAGGGCAGGTGCGGCAACAGCGCCGGCGGCAGCAACGGGGGCTGGAAACGGTCTTTGGAGAGGTTCGGGTGGAGCGGCTCGGCTACGGGGGAGAGGGGCTCCAGAGCCTGCACCCACTGGATGCGGATCTGAACCTCCCGCCGGAGTTGTACTCGCACCAGGTGCGGCGGCGGGCGGCGGAGGAAGCCGCCGAGGGGTCGTTCGACAAAGTCGTGGAGGCGCTGTCGAAAACCACGGGGGCGCAGGTGGGCAAGCGTCAGGTGGAGGAGCTAGTGGGCCGTGCCGCCCAGGACTTCGATGCCTTCTATCAGGAGCGACAAGCGGGAGCGTTGGCTCCGAGCGAGTCGGGGTCGATCTTGGCGATCTCGGTGGACGGCAAAGGAGTGGTGCTGCGTCGTGAGGATCTGCGGGAGGCGACGCGGCAGCGGGCGGAAGCGAGCGAGCACAAGTTGCAGAAGCGGTTGAGCAAGGGCGAAAAGCGCCACGCCAAGCGGATGGCAACGGTCGCGGCGGTGTACACCCTCGCGCCTCAGGTGCGGCGGCCGGAGGAGGTGATGCGGATCCTGGCCCCGCAGCCGCAGCGGGAGGAAGGGAAGCGACCGCGGCCCCAGCACAAACGGCTGTGGGCGAGCTTGGAGAAGCGTCCCGAAGAGGTCATCGAGCAAGCCCTCGGAGAAGCCCGCTCGCGGGATCCCACGGGGCGCAAGAGTTGGGTGGTGCTGGTCGACGGCCATCGGAGTCAGCTGAAGACGCTGCTGCGGTGTTTGCACCGATCCGCCAGGGCGGCGCCCACGATCGTGCTGGACTTCATCCACGTGAGCGAGTACGTGTGGAAGGCCGGCATGGCTCTGCACGGGGAAGTCAACCCGAAGCTGGAGGGCTGGGTGGGCGAGCACCTACTGAGTATTCTGCGCGGGCGCAGTGGCTATGTGGCGGGCGGAATCCGTCGCAGTGCGACCCGTCGGGGCCTGGCGGGCAAGGCGCGCGAAGCGGTGGATCGCTGCGCCAACTATCTGCTCAAAAATGCGGAGTATCTGAAGTATGACACCTATCTGGCGAGGGGGTTCCCGATTGCCACCGGTGTCATCGAGGGGGCCTGCCGTTACCTGGTCAAAGATCGGATGGAGGTGACCGGGGCGCGCTGGTCTCTGGCGGGGGCTGAGGCGGTCTTACGCCTGCGTGCGCTGCAGGCCAGCGGAGACTTCGACGCCTATTGGCGCTTTCACGAGCGGCAGGAGTCGCTCAGAAACCATGCCGCGCGCTACGCGGACGGCGAGCTGGTCCCTGTGCGCGGCCCCACGCGCTCTCACCTGAAGCGGGTGAAGTAAGAAGATCCAGAAGTCCAATCGGTCGGTCTTCCGTGTCAGATTGTTCTGCCCCACCCAACTACCCAACCCCAAAATGCCTTCGCCGCTCCCATAGTAAGAGAGGTCCATCTTGCGTTCGACGGCACCAGAATCGCCTGTTCTAAAAGAGCCGCACCCAAATTACTTCCCATTTTGGCATCTCATCTTCGCACCATCTTCGGCCGTTCCTCAATCGCGAAATCCTCAACGTGGGCCTGGCTACGCCTGCGGTTTCGCTCAATCGTTCGCGACCAAATCTGGCGCAAACCTGAGCGCCAAAACTGTGAAGTTATTTCTGCACGAGCCCTAAGGATAGAAATCGCAATTGCTAACGGTGCTTTGATACGGCGTCTCCTGGGTCTTCAACGAACTAGATGGAACCGTGTACCAGGTACAAGATGCCGTTGTTAGCCGCCGTGAGTCAATCGGCCAAGTCCTCGAAACGAGTTCCTCTCCGGTCTAGGAGGCTTTGTCTGGCAGCTTCGACTCGCGCAAGAAACCTAGGATCGTTCTGGAGTCGGTACTCAAACCATTCATCCTCGCTCTTGAAGCCAATGAGAATACCGGCAGGCTTGCCATGTCGTGTAATCACGACCTGCTCCTTCTCGGCGAGCCGCAAGTACTTCGAGAGCTCGTCCTTTACCTCAGAGAGAGCGACTTTCTTCATGATTCCTTCCCCATATTGGCCAGCCAATCTGCGGCGTCGGGCTTTGAGACTATCGCCAGAATGTCCACCCGGCTGTCAATGACGTCATAAAACACCCTCACGTTGTTGACCCGCAATCGAAACTGAGGTTGTGCCAATCCCTTGAGTCTCTTGATTCGACTTCGGCTGACCTTGAATCATGGCACGAGTGACGACATATAGCGAGCTGCGAGCCCATCTGAAAAGTCACTGCGACAACGTAGCGGAAACCGGTGAACCGCTGATCGTCAAGCGGCGTGGGGGAGCCCATGTGGCATTGGTCAGCCTGGACGAGTTGGTTGGCCTGGAAGAGACCGCGCATCTACTACGGTCGCCGGAGAACGCTCGGCGGCTTCTGGCATCCCTGGAAGAGGTCGGCTCGGGTAGGGGTTCAGCGTTGACCGTGGAAGAACTCCGCAGTCACTTCGGTCTCGATGGCTGACCGCTCGGGCATCTTCTCGACACATTTCCTGGAAGACATCGACCACTGGGTCCGCACCGATCGCAGGACCGCACTCCGCTTGCTCCGGATCATCCGCCAGACTCTACGGGATCCCTTCAGCGGCATCGGCAAGCCGGAGCCGCTCGGCCTGTTCAACGGTGTCCACATCGAAGGGCTTTTCCAGGGCCACTTCTCCAACCGATGAAACGCGGCCCAGAAGGGCCTTTGCACCTGACTCCCCTGTGAGCTTGAGTAGCTGTGGAAATAGCTCGCGGCCGACCACGGCGGGGGCTCCCAGAATCCCACCATATCTCGACAGGGTCAGAGGGCTTTTCTGCTTCCGAAAAACCTGAACCAGCGTCGCAAGATGGGCTGCGTCTACGAAGGGCTGATCGGGGAGTACGATGAGGGCTGCTTCGACCTCCACCGGAAGCGCGACGATCCCGGCCCGAAGAGAGGAGGCCATGCCCTCTTTCCACTGGGGATTCAGGACTACTTCGGCCCCGGCCGCCTCGGCGACCGGGGCGTAGACATCGGCATAGGCGCCTACGACTACCAGGACGAGTTCGCTGGTAATTGCGGCAGCCTCCACCGCGTTCGCCAGCAGACTCTTCCCCCTGACCTCAAGCAGGAGCTTTGCGAAACCCATGCGGCGGCTCTTCCCAGCGGCCGGTATAAGGGCTGCGATCATCGCTGTCTCACCGCCAGATAGCGCTCGAGCTCCTGCAGGCTTTGCAGGTTATGTAGGGGAACAAAGACGTCCAGATAGGGTAAGACGGTCTTCATTCCCGATGCGGTGGGCTCGTAGCCGGGGCTGCCGGCGAGAGGATTGAGCCAAAGGATCTGCCCCGCACTCCGCTTCAACCCTGACATCGCCTCACGCAGTACATCCAGTTCGCCTGTGTCCCATCCATCGCTAAGGATGACGATCGCCGTCTTCGGGTCCAGGGACTCTCGGTGACGGTCAAGTAGGGACTTCAAACAAAAGCCGATTCGCGTGCCCCCATGACGTCCAGGCATGGATACCTGAACTTCCCTCAGGGCCTCGCGAACGCCTCTGTTTCGCAGTGCGCCGGTGAGTCGGTAGAGTTCTGTGCTGAAGGCGAACGTCTCCACCTTGCCTCGTATCCCAGAGGTTGCCAACAGATAGGCAAAATGGAAAAGGAAGCGGCTGTACAGCTCCATCGACCCGCTCACATCCAGCACCAACACCAGGTTCATCTTCTTCAGGCGCCGTCGTTTGTAAAGCAGGTGTAGCAATTCCCCACCACTTCCGAAGTTCCGTCGGAGGCTCCGCCTCAGGTCGGGTATGCGGCCACGGCGTTTTGGCTTCGAACGCCGGGAAACGCGGGTGGCAATCCTGCGCACCAGGCTCTTTACCGCTGGCTCTAGAAGCCTCATCTCCTCTTCGTCAAACCTTCCGAAGTCCTTTTGAAGTAGAGCCTCGAGCGGGCTGTACGAGAGCAGCTCGGTCTCTCCATCTGGATCCCGGCCTCGGTTCCAGGAGAGAAGGCTCAGCCCCTGGTTCGGCTGTAACAGGGGTTCGTTGGAAACAGGTTCCTGGAAGTGGTCTGAATCTGCTCCAGAGTCCAGCGGTCCACCCCTGAAGTACCATTTAAAACATTGGTCAAAGATCTCCTGTCCCCGCTGGCTCTTGGAGAAGGCAGATCGGAGAGCAAGCCGAAAGTCTTCCTTGTCGGTGAGGTCGACGGCCGAGAGAGCCTCAATGCCGCCCGCTACGTCTCCCGGACCGAGGGTAAAGCCTTGCGATCGGAGCAGCCGGGCGAAGCTCAGCAGGTTGTCTTCGAGGGTTCCGGAACAAGGATCAATCACGGGAGCATCACCTCCCCTGCAGCGCCGCCTCGACCCTCTGAAAGGCCCGCTCCAGTCCAGCGGTGGGGAAGACTTCGAGCCCACCGAGCAGTGCCTTGAGATAGCTGCTCTTCATTCGATTCTGATCCTCGACGTGCTTGAGAATGAGTCCCAGCGTACTCTCGACGAGTTCCCTCGAGAGCCGGTCCCGCTCGAAATAAACGAGGGCGGTAGCCCAGTCCAGTGTCTCCGAGATGCCGGGAGGTTTCTCCAGAGAGAGGCGCCGAAGCATCTGCACGAATGCGATGATCTCAGAGCGAAGGGCTTCGCTCGCCTGCGGCACCTTGGTTCGCACGATCTCCAACTCCTTTTCGAACGAAGGGAAATCGATCCAGAGGTAGAAACAGCGCCGCCTCAAGGCGTCGGAGAGCTCCCGGGTCCGGTTGCTGGTCAGCACGGTATAGGGTCTCTGTCGGGCGCGGACGGTGCCCAACTCCGGGATCGACACCTGCCAATCCGAGAGGAGCTCCAGGAGAAAGGCCTCGAACTCTTCGTCGCTGCGATCGATCTCGTCCAAGAGCAGGACAGGTGACTTGTCCAGGGTGATGGCTTGAAGCAAAGGACGCTTCAGGAGATAGGACTCACCGAAGATCTCTTCCTCAGTCGTTCCTCGGCTCTCGCTGAGCCGAATATGAAGCAGCTGTTTCTGGTAGTTCCACTCGTAAAGCGCTGCATTCGTATCTATTCCCTCGTAGCACTGCAGCCGAATCAGCTCCGTCCCCAGAACCTGCGCCATCACGTTGGCAACTTCGGTCTTACCCACTCCGCTAGGGCCTTCGACCAGTAGGGGACGACCCAGCTTCGAGGCCAGGTGAATCGCAGTGACAACGGGGCGCTCGGCGATATATTGGCGCTGTCGCAGATCCTGGGTAAGTTGTTCGATTTCGGAGTGCATGGGGAACTTAAGAGGTCGCACGTCTGAACGTCTGAACGTCGCACGTCCTTTGGCCGGTAGCAGACAGCTTCGGAACTGACAGCTGCGGAAACCTGAAACTTTGAAGACTCACCACAGGGGATCCCTGATCTGGGACGTGCGACGTTCCGGCCTGCAACCTGCCTTACCCCGCTCGCTCCCAGGCTGTGGTGAGCGCTCGCCTGACGTAGGTGGCGGCGAGGCCAACGCGGTAGTCGGCATCGGCAAAGAAATCTTCCAGCGGCTCGATCCCGTCTGTCGCCTTCTGGGAGGCCTCGGCGATGAGTTTAGAAGAGATCGCTTGTCCCTCGAGCTGCTGCTCCACTGCACGGGCACGGTAGGGTCCATCGGAGACTCCGGTGATCCCGATGCGGCAGCGGCTACAGTTGCCGTTTCCGTCACCCGTGATCAGGGCGGCAACGCCGCAGACGGCGTATCCCGAGGCCGGATGGGGGTACTTGAGATAGCAACTTCCGGTTCCTATCGGGAGTGTTGGAAAACCGACTTCCACCAGAACCTCAGGTGGCTCGAGTGCGGTGGCGAACAGGCCCAGAAAGAAGTCTTCCGCTGCAACCGTGCGGCGACCTCCGGAGCCCTGAGCCACAAGCTCAGCTTCGAGGGCCAGTGTGGGAGCGGGATGGTCTGCGGCCGGATCGGCGTGTGCCAGGCTGCCGCCGAAGGTGCCCATGTTTCGCACCTGAACATCGCCAATCACGGAAGCGGCCTCAGCCAGAAGGGGAGCCTTGGCCTGAAGCAGCTCTGAAGTTTCAACCTGGTAATGGGTGGTCAGGGCACCGATCGCTACTCGACCGCCTTCCTCTTTGATATAGCTGAGACTGGAGCGGAGCTTCTTGAGATCGATGAGGTGGGCGGAATCCACCAATCGCAGCTTCATCATCGGGACCAGACTGTGCCCGCCGGCCAGCAGCTTGGCTTCTGATCCATGACGCTCGAGCAAGTCGATGGCTTCTTCGATGGTTTCGGGCGAGTGATATGTAAAATTCCCTGGATACATCTGTCTACCTCCCCTCCGCCTGCTGGATGGCGTGCCATACCCGCGGTGGTGTCAGCGGCATGTCTATATGGGTAATGCCATAGGGACTGAGAGCATCGACTACCGCATTGACCACGGCCACCGTGCTCGCGATGGTGCCTGCTTCGCCAATCCCCTTGATACCAAGTGGGTTGACGGGTGAGGGCGTCACCGTACGGTCCAGCTCGAAACGTGGGATCTGGCTCGCCTTGGGCACCGCGTAATCCATCATCGAGGCGCTCAAGAGCTGACCTGATTCGTCATAGTACGCGAATTCATAAAGCGCCTGGGCGATACCCTGAGCGATCCCTCCCTGGATCTGGCCATCTACAATAAGCGGGTTGATTACGTGCCCGCAGTCATCGATGGCTACGTAGCGCAGAATCTTGGTCTGCCCGGTTTCGGAGTCCACTTCCACGATGCAGGCGTGTGCGCCGAAGGGGAAGACAAAGTTGTTGGGATCGTAGAACGCCTGCGCCTCCAGGCCAGGCTCCAGCCCTTTGGGCAGGTTCCAGGCCATATACGCCTGCAAGGCTACATCCTGAAACGAAAGACTCTTGTCAGGTGCCCCCTTCACCTGGAAGGATCCGTTCTCGAAAATCAGGTCATCCTCTCGAGCCTCGATCTGGTGAGCCGCAATCTTGCGAGCCTTCTCGATGACCTTGTGAGCCGCCTGGTAGAGCGCAATACCACCAACCGCGGTCCCGCGGCTTCCATAGGTTCCCATACCCATGGGAATGAGGTCGGTATCCCCGTGCACCACTTCAATATCCTCGATCGGGATCCCGAACAGATCCCCGACCATCTGCGCGAAGGTGGTCTCCTCACCCTGACCGTGGGGATTGGTCCCGGTCATCAGCGTCACTTTTCCGGTGGGATGGACGCGCACCTGGCCTGACTCCCAGAGTCCGCCCTGAAATCCGGTGCTGCCTACCACCTGGCTGGGCCCGAGACCGCAGATCTCGGCGTAGGTGGACAGACCCATTCCCAGATAGCGCCCGTTTGTTCTCGCCTCTGTTTGTTCCGCCCGAAAGGCTTCATAGTCGAGCTTTTCGAGGCAACGGCCCAGTGTCAGCTCGTAGTCTCCACTGTCATAGCTGACGCCCATGGCCACGGTATGAGGGAACTGCTCCTTTTGAATGAAGTTCCTTCTTCTTATCTCCACGACGTCAAGCTTCAGCTCAATCGCCAGGAGGTCCATGATCCGCTCCAATAAATAGGTAGCCTCCGGGCGACCCGCGCCCCGATAGGCATCGGTGGGGGTGGTGTGGGTCAAGACCCCGAGAACCTGACACTGAATGGCAGGAATGTCATAGACTCCTGAGAGCATCAGCCCATAGAGCCAGGTCGGCACCCCGGGCGCTGCCGTAGAAAGATAGGCTCCCATGTTGGCGTAGGTCTTGACCTTCAGTCCCAGGATCTTCCCATCCTGACGATGGGCCACCTCGAGATCAGTGATGTGGTCCCGGCCGTGAGTAGTACTCAGGTAGTTCTCTCGTCGAGTCTCGATCCACTTGACGGCCCTGCCCGTCTGCATTGCGCAGAATCCAACCACGGCCTCATCGGCATAGACGGCTATCTTACTTCCGAAGCCGCCCCCGATCTCCGGAGTCGCAATGCGCAGCTTGTGCTCGGGGACATTCAAAACCCCCGACAGGAGGAGACGGTGAATGTGAGGGTTCTGGCTCGTCAGACGGAGGGTCAGCGCCTCAGACCCTGAGTTGTACTCCGCCACACAGCCGCGGGGCTCAATCGCGTTGGGAATGAGCCTCTGGTTGAGCATCCGGATCTTGAACACTCCATCCGAGTCGGCGAACGCCTTGTCCAGATCCCCTCCACCCAGGTGCCAATCGAAGGCGATGTTGTCCGGGGCCTCCTCGTGAACCACCGGGGCACCTTCCTGCACTGCCTTTTCGCTGTTTACCACCGGATCGAGGAAGTCGTAGTCAACCTTGACCAGCTCGGCTGCGTCCTCGGCCAGGTAACGGTCCTCGGCCACGATTACGGCGACGCCATCCCCGACGTAGCGGACCGTGTCCAGAGCCAGGGCGGGATGTGGCGGCGTCTTCAGATTGCAGTCCGGGAGCAGCCAGGCAGTGGGCAGGGGATTGACCTTGTCCTCGAGGTCCTTGCCCGAGAAGGCGGCCACCACACCCGGAGCTACCCAAGCAGCCTCCAGGTCTACCGACCGGATTCGTGCGTGAGCGTGGGGGCTGCGAACGAAGGCTGCATAAACCATTCCGGTAGGACTCAGGTCGTCCGTGTATGTGGCTGTGCCCGTGATCAGCCGGGGATCCTCACGGCGCTTAACCCGTGTGCCAAAAAATTTCGTTGCCATCCTCGGGTCCTCCTAGCTCGCAGCAGCTTGCCGCATCTTGCCGGCTGCGCTCTGGACTGCGTTTACGATGTGCTGATATCCGGTACAGCGGCAGAGATTGCCCTCCAAGGCATGTCGGATCTCCGCTTCGTTTGCATCTGGGTTCCGCTCCAGGAGCTGCACGGCAGCCAGCATGAAGCCGGGCGTACAATAACCGCACTGGAGCCCATGTTCTTCCCAGAAGGCCTCTTGGATAGGGTGGAGTTGCCCGTCCACTGCCAGACCTTCAACCGTAGTGACGGCGTCGCCATCGACCTGGACCGCGAAAAGCGTGCAGGACTTCACCGCCATCCCGTTGAGGATCACCGTGCAGGCTCCACAGTTAGAGGTGTCGCAGCCGACATGCGTTCCCGTGAGGCCGAGCGCGTCCCGGAGAAAATGGACCAGAAGCAGACGAGGCTCCACCTCACGTTGATAAGTGGCTCCGTTTACGCTGATTTCAATGGGTATCTTTGGCATATCAAGTTACCTCCTTCTACGCACCAGTAAACTAAGAAGATCCCTCCTCCCCGAGCTTCTGGAAGAAGGTGTTCGCTAGCCTTCGTGCGACGCTAGAAAACAAACGACTTCCCACCGCTGCCAGGGTGCCGGTGATCTGGGCGTCGCCTTCGTAATCGACCAGGGTCTCGCCATCGTCCTCGGCCAGCTTGATCCTACCTTTCGCGACGATGTTCCCCGCCCGCCCTTGACCTTCTACATAAAGGGTAAGGTCGCTGGGAGCCTGTTTGTCCCGCACCTCCACACGCCCCTCAAAACTGCCTCGGACAGGCCCCACGGCCAGCTCGAGCTTTGCCTTGAAACGATCGGGGCCCTCCGGCTCAAGCTCCTTGACCCCGGGAGTGACACGAGCCAACACCTCCGGGTCGTTGAGGAGCTGCCAAGCCCGATCCCGAGACATGGGAAGTGTATGAGTGCCTTCAATCCGCATCTCTCGACCTCTCCCTATTCTTCAAGCCACGAGGTAGGCTGTCAAACGATTTCAGGTTACAGGTTGCAGCCTGCAGGTTAAAGGTTAAAGTGTGATAGTCGGCTGTCCCTTCTGTTTAATCGATCAAGCTGGTTCTCTGGGAACAGCCAATTGCGAATTCGGAAGAGGGAGCGGCGTATATCTGGCAGGGGTCGCTTCTTCACACCAAGCAAGTCAGCGAGACGGCATCTTCGACAATGACCGGGACCAGAGGAAGATTCCTCGCCCAAAGACGGCACTCTTGGGGGGGGAACACCTCAGCAGATCTGGTTAGTTCCGCTACCATCTCTTCGCAACCAGCAGCACTAGCCCGCATTTCTCATCGCTGGTCTACTACGTCGCCGCAATCATCCGCCCTGGCTGTGTTTCGCTCCGTCGGCCTCCTCGACGTACTGCACGAGTACGACTGCGGGGGCCTCGGTCGCAAGCCTTGCCAGGACGGCCCTTGCAGCGCCTCGCTACGACAAGCGATGAGAAATGCGGGCTAGAGACCCCTTGGTCGAGAGAAAGTTCACAGACTGGTCAATTTTCCTGCTTCGGCGTGATGTAGTTTCCAAAGAGACCGCTTCAGCGGTCTGGCGCGAAGCGTATTAGACCGGTCCTTCAGGGCCGGGTGGGCGGGCAAGCAGATGCTGGAGCCTGCTTTAGTGGGCTTCTCGAACACAGGCTTCAAGCAGGCTCCGGTTCGACCATGGCTAAAGCCGCCGTTCGAGAAGGACCGTGAACGGCCCTCAGGAGGGGTAGGGGAGCGGCTTACCCCGGCGTAAACACCGGGTCTACTACGCTTCGCGCCAGGGCGCTAAAGCGGCCTCCTAGAAGAAGTACATTCAAGCGGATGTCGGTGTTGCTCGGCGCTATGAGGCCGCTCGCTACAACTAGATTATCTCCTCTGCAAACTGGACCAGTCTTTGACCTTTCTCTCCACCTAGGAGCTCGAGGGAACGACTTGTTTGCGCGACACAGCAATCCGGCGGCGCTCGAGGTCGACTTCCAACACCCTTACGCGAACAACGTCTCCAACCGCGACAACCTCGCTTGGATCTTTTACAAAAGTATTCGCGAGCTGCGAGATGTGAATGAGTCCGTCTTGATGCACGCCCAGATCGACAAACGCGCCAAAGCGCGTGACGTTCGTGATGACGCCTTCGAGCACCATCCCCTCCTTCAAATCCTCCAACTGATTGACACCTTCAGCAAAGTGAGCCACTTTGAACTCGCTGCGAGGATCCCGTCCCGGTTTGGCTAGCTCAGCCAGTATGTCCTGAACCGTGGGAAGACCAACTCGGTCGCCGACATAATCCGTGGCGTCTAGCTTTCCAGCAAGTGTCGCGTTTCCGACCAGATCTCTCGTCGAAACACCCAATTTGGCCGCCATACGCTCGACGACATGATAGCTCTCGGGATGGACTGCCGAGTTATCGAGCGGTTGTTTACCATCGCAAATCCGCAGGAAGCCTGCCGCCTGTTCGAATACTTTTTGGCCGAGCTTTGGTACTTTCATGAGCTGCTTGCGAGCCTCGAACGTACCGTTCAAATCACGATACTCGACGATGCCCGCCGCCAGCTTTGGCCCGATGCCGGCCACGTGAGTGAGCAGCGAGGTGCTCGCCAGGTTCAGGTCGACGCCAACGGAGTTCACGCACGATTCGACTTCCCGATCAAGCGACTTCTTGAGCAGCGTTTGGTTCACATCGTGCTGGTACTGGCCCACGCCGATCGATTTTGGATCGAGCTGCACGAGTTCGGCGAGGGGGTCTTGCAAGCGATGAGCGATGCTGATGGCTCCACGGACGGTGACGTCGAGTTCGGGATACTCGTGTACCGCCAGTTCGCTCGCCGAATAGATCGATGCTCCCGATTCGCTAACCATCACCTTGGTGATCGTCAAACCGTCGGACCGCAGCAATTCAGTCACGAACGCATCAGTCTCACGCGACGCCGTTCCGTTGCCAATCGCGATTAGCTCGACGTGGTACTCGGCGATCAAATCGCGAAGTGTCTGCTTCGCTCCCCCGACATCGTTACGAGGCGGGGTCGGATAGATCGTCGTATTGGCCAGGAGTTTTCCCGTGGCGTCCACGACCGCTGCCTTGCATCCGGTTCGAAAGCCGGGATCGAGTCCGATCGTTACCTTCTGTCCGGCGGGAGCCGCGAGCAGCAGTTCTCGCAGATTGCCTGCAAAGACTCGGATCGCCTCGTCGTCGGCCTGCTCTTTCAACTCCTGTAGGGTCGCGGATTCGGCCGCCGGGTGCAGCAACCGCTTGTAACAGTCGTCAACAGTCACCAGCAAATCACGATGGAACTCGAGCGGTTGCAACGCCAAGCGTCACACTGATCTGCTGCGTTACCTGGTCGAGATCCAAGCACTCGAATGTTTCGTCTTCCATGAACTCGTGGCTCCTACTGGCGATCTCCTATCGACCTGAGAGGGAGCATCTACCAAGGGTTAGTCCAAAAGCAAGTGAGGTGGGTCCGGACGAAGGAGAGGGTGGAGCGCCGGATGAAGAAGGCGGTGCCATAGCAACCTGTAACCTTTCCCCTCTTCCCTGTAAACTAACATCCCGTAAACCATGCGTGAAGAAGCGGCTTTGGCCTCCGCAATATCGGCAAACCGGAAATCGGGTCGACGGACGGCACTGGCGACGGTGGTTCGAGTCAGCGGCTCGGCCTATCGGCGAGAGGGCGCCAAGCTTGCAATCGACGCAGCCGGCGCTGCTACCGGGATGATTTCCGGTGGCTGTCTGGAACCGGAGGTAGCAAACACAGCCGCCCGTGTCCTTCGGAATGGCGCGCCCGAATTACGTCGCTTCGACCTTGACGACGATGCCCTATGGGGACTTGGGATGGGATGCGGTGGCACCGTCGATGTCCTGATCGAGCTGATAAACGAGCACCCGGCATGGGACTCTTGGCTGCACTCCTTGTCGGTCGGAGAAGCGTCGGTGAGAGCTGTGGTGCATGGTTCCTCAGGGGCTTCGCGTCCAGTGGGAAGCTGGATATTCGTGACCGAAAGCTCCGCTGCCACTGGAACTGTCGAAGATGAGCTCTCCGCAACCCTGATCGCCACCGCGCGGGCGATGCTGACTTCGGACGATCCCAGCTCACAGACTCAACTCATTGGAGGATGCGAAGTCCTCTTCGACGTGAATCTCCCAGCAACCGAGATCGTCCTCTTCGGAGCGGGCCACGATGCCATTCCGGTAGCCGCTTTGGCAGTCAACCTGGGGCTGGTTGTCAGCGTCGTGGATCCGCGTCCGAATCTCGCCAATGCCGAGCGCTTTCCAGATTGCCAAATCATCCCAGCGCATCCATCGGAGTACGCCAAAAAAGTACGACTCGGCCCGCGCAGCTATGTCGCGATCATGAATCATCAACTGGAACGGGACCAGGCGGCGCTGCGTCTCGGGCTCGAGAGCGACGCCCCTTACGTGGGAGTGTTGGGTCCTCGGTTGCGCTGCGGAAAGTTGCTTGATGGCCTGGGAAAAGAGGGCTTCGAGGCCACCCCCCAACAATTGGCTCGCCTGCGTAACCCCATGGGTCTGGACATTGGCGCAGAGGGACCACAGCAGATTGCGGTTAGCATTCTGGCTGAACTGTTGGCCGTGCGGAACCGATTCTCGGCTGGTTTTCTTGCCCAACGACCCGGGGCGATACACAGTCCGGGTGGACTGTAATACCTACTTCGCTAGCGCCTGATCGGCCCTCGATCTCGCGTTGCGCTTCTTCGGTATAGTCCGGGCTAGGTGAGCGCGCCTTGACCTCAGGCCCGAATGGCTCGCCCATCCATTACCGAAGTAAGTGTTACAGTCCATTTGAGACCCTGATGAAAACTTCACAAACTGGTCAACTTTCCTGCCTCGGCGTGATGTAGTTGCCAAGGAGACCGCTTCAGCGGTCTGGCGCGAACGCGTATTAGACCCGGCCTTCAGGCCGGGTTCAGCTGCGCCGCCATCCCTCGGGAGGGCCTTTCAATGTCCTTCTCGAACCGCGGCTTTAGCCATCTTCGACCCGGAGCCTGGCTGAAGCCTGTAATCGAGAAGCCCGCTAAAGCAGGCTCCGGCATCTGCTTGCTCACCCACCCGGCCCTGAAGGACCGGTCTAATACGCTTCGCGCCAGGCCGCTGAAGCGGCCTCCTTGAACGGGACACATTCACCGAAGGTCAGCGTTCCTCGGCGGTATGAGGTCGCTCGCTACTTACTAGCTAGTGGATCCAGAAATCGTCTTCTCTACTCGGCGGCTTCTTCTCATACACCTTGAAACGCGCTCTCATCCGCTTGATCCTCCAGCGATGATAGCTCTGGCGCAAACCTGACCACGACAACCACCCTTTCAGATACAAGAAAGCGAAAAACATGCCCCCCAGATGGGCCATGTGGGCAATGGTACTGCCGGAAGAGCCGAGAGCGGAGAAGAAGGCGATCGCTCCGAGAAAGGCCACGAAGTATTTGACCTTGACCGGGAACAGAAAGTAGAGATAGACCTGCCGGTCTGGAAACATCATTCCGTAGGCCATGAGGATCCCGTAGATCGATCCACTGGCTCCGATGGTTGGCACCTCTCCCATGGGATCGAACAGAATCGACAGCACTCCGGCGCCGACTCCGGTGACGAGGAAAAAGCGTAGAAACTCCCGGCTTCCCCAATAGCGCTCCAGCTCGCTGCCAAACATCCAGAGAGCGAACATATTAAAGAACAGGTGCCAGAAGTCTCCGTGAAGAAAGAGATATGTGAAGAGTTGCCAGACGAAAAGCTTTTCCAGGACCACATAGGGGGTGAGCCCGAAGATAAGGACCATCTCGTCTCCAGCCCCGAACTTGAGTACGAAGGTAGCGGCGCTCGCGATGACCAGGTATTTCACCATGGTCGTCAGATTGGGACCCATGGTAACGTAGGGTCTGGAACCGTAACTCACAACTCAGATCATAACACGCCTGCTTTGACACTCGGGCGAGGCAGGACTGCTACCCAACGAATCTCGAACACCGGACAAGGACTACAATCATGCGACTGACGCTAATCGCCCTCACCTTGATCGTCCCCACAGCCGCCCTCGCCCAGGTCGAACCCAAGCGGTACGAACTGGGTATTGATTCGCAAAGACAAGATGGAGTGCGACGCGGTGACTTGACTCTGGCCGTTTGGAGATCTGAGAAAGTCTATCCCGGCAGCATCCGACGATACTGGGTCTACGTCCCGAAACAATACGATGCGTCCAAGCCAGCAGCATTGATGGTGTTCCAGGATGGACACGCCTACGTATCGGAATCCGGTGACTTCCGGGTCCCGACCGTGTTTGACAATCTCATCCACAAGGGCGACATGCCCATAACCATCGGAGTCTTCATCGATCCTGGCCGCTGGGGTTCGTTACCACCCGAACCAGGCTGGCGACCACGGCCTGAAAACCGCAGCGTGGAATACGATACTCTCAGCGATACCTATTCCAAGCTCTTACTGACTGAAATCCTGCCTCACATCGAAGAGTCGTACCGAATTTCCAAGGACCCCGAGCAGCGTGCTATCGGAGGAATCAGCAGTGGCGGCATCTGTGCATTTACCGTGGCATGGGAACGACCCGATCAGTTTCGCAAGGTGTTGAGCCACGTCGGGAGTTTCACCAACATTCGAGGGGGACACAACTATGCGGCGCTGATCCGCAAGACGGAGCCCAAGCCGATCCGCATCTTCTTGCAGGGTGGCCGCTACGACCTGGACAATGAACACGGTCATTGGCCGCTCGCCAACCAACAAATGAACGCAGCCCTCTCGTTCATGAAGTACGACCTGAAATTCGTGTTCGGCGAGGGAGCTCACGACGGCAATCATGGCGGCGCGATTCTCCCCGAGTCCCTGCGCTGGCTCTGGAGGCCTTCCGGATCTTCGAAGAAGTAGGCGACTCTTGAACGATTCGTCGCACGTCTGAACGTCGCACGTCGCACGTCTCTCTTTCCCAGACAGTGAGGTCAACATTGAAACGCGGCTAACAAGGGTTCTGCGGCTTGTGTAGCCAGGTCTCGATACTGCCGAGACCCTCGAATGGAATGTGCAGAAGGGTGTGGGCACGCACGAATCATCCTCCTGGATGTGAAAGGCGGGCTTCGTCGGGACAGAACGGCCGGCTATCGCCGGATCTGGAGCCAAATATGCTGCCTCTGCAGCTTTCTCCCGAGTTGCTCGGAATTGCTGGCAGAAAACGGCCGTTCCTGGGGTCCCTGCGGAGTTTGATATCGACCTGAGAGGCAGAGTCCGGTAGCTTGTAACTCGCGTGTCCCGTGTCTGGCTATCCCAAAACGTTCTGAGTGCTGGTCTCAGATAGACCGACAGCCTGGCGCAGGGCATCGGCTCGATCGGTCTTCTCCCAGGCGAATCCTTCGTCCTCGCGGCCGAAGTGACCGAAGCTGGCCGTCTTGCGAAAGATGGGTTGCCTCAACTCCAGCGTCTCGATGATGTCCCGGGGCGTCAACTTGAAGTGAGACAAGATCAGTTCGCGGAGAACATCATCGCTCACCTTTCCCGTTCCTTCGGTCTCTACGGCTACGGACACCGGCTCGGGCACGCCTATGGCGTAGGCCAATTGGATGGCGAGACGATCGGCCAATCCCGCCGCGACGCAATTCTTGGCTACGTAACGGGCCATGTAAGAGGCCGAGCGGTCGACCTTGGAAGGATCCTTACCAGAGAAAGCACCACCCCCGTGACTGCCCACACCCCCATAGGTGTCCACGATGATTTTACGACCGGTCAAGCCACAGTCTCCCTGAGGACCGCCGACCACGAAACGGCCGGTGGGGTTGATATGGAACTTGGTATTCTCATCCATCAGATCGGCTGGGACGATGGGTCGAATGATATCTCGCTTTATGCCCTCGGCAAGCTCGTCATTACTGACATCGGGGCTGTGCTGGGTAGAGATGACCACCGTATCGACACGAACCGGCGTACGGCCGTCATACTCAATCGTAACCTGCGATTTACCATCGGGACGAAGCCAAGGGAGCGTTCCATCACGACGGCGCTCGGACAGCTGTCGGGTTAGCTGATGTGCCAGCATGATGGGCATCGGCATGAGCTGAGCCGTCTCCCTGCATGCAAAGCCAAACATCAGGCCCTGATCGCCTGCGCCACCGATATCGACGCCTTGCGCGATGTCCGGGGACTGAGTGTCTACGGAACAAACCACCGCGCAAGTCTCGCAGTCAAAGCCATACTTGGCGCGGGTGTAACCCACTTCGCGGATGGTCTCCCGGACAATAGCCGGAAAGTCAAGATGGCAGGTGGTAGTAATCTCTCCTGCAACTACGACGAGCCCGGTGGTGACTAGAGTCTCACACGCAACTCGACCCTTTGTATCCTCACTGAGTACCGCATCCAAAACCGCGTCGGAAATCTGGTCAGCGATCTTGTCTGGGTGACCCTCAGTAACCGATTCAGACGTGAACACATTGCGTCCTGTTGGTGGCATTCGCTCTCCTCAAGTCAGTTTGAACCCAGTTATTTGGGGGCCAAACGCTAACATAGCGACGGATTCGGTGTCAATCTGGCTTCAGGGAACCCGGAGCGTTCTACCAGAGAGAAAGGTTGACCGCCTGCCCCAATCCCGGTCGGCGCCCAACACTTGAGCCAGACGCGAACCTGCTGTATAGTGATAACCTCTTGACGCCTGCGGGTAAGGTCCAGGTGATAGGAGCGGTTTCTCCGCGTCCTCTATTTAACAGGTACGATGTCAATCAAGACGATCCTTCTCGCCCTTGCTGCGTTTCTCCTCATCCTCTACTGGACCTCTCGAGGGGAGTCCAATCCAAGCGACCCTGAAAGTAGCTCCAGCGAGCGTGCTCCCGATTCGATCGGCTCTGCTCCACGGACTGGGGCAAGCCCACCGAGGCAGTTGCCTCGGAATCCTCTTTCTCCGGACGACCCGCGGGACGACCGCCCGGGTCGACTCCCCACGAAAAAACACGATAAGCGAGAGGGGCCGGTTCCGGAGGAAGATGAGGTCGCTGGGTTGATCTTCGAGTCACTGCATGGCGCCGAGACAGACGACCGTGCCTTTGCGGTCAGCGAGCTTGGCCTATTCGATCCAACTCCCGAAGTGCTTGCCGCTTGCTTTCAGGCTCTGGGAGATCAGGAGGACGAGGTCAGACTAGAGGCGGTCCTGGCCCTCGAGAGTCTGGAGGACCCGGCGGCCCTACCGGTCCTGAGACGGGTTGCGGAGGAGGATGCTTCCGAAGTGGTTAGAGAAGCTGCCACCGAGGCAGTGGACTCTCTAATGAACCCCTGAGAGTAAGGAGCCAAGTCCCAAGGGACCAACTCACAAGGAAATCCCAGAATCCAACGTGGGCGAGCAGAATCCGATCAGGTCTCTTTGCTTGTGAGTTGGTCTCTTGGGACTAGCCCGCATTTCTCATCGTTGGTCTACTACGTCGCCGCAATCATCCGCCCTGGCTGTGTTTCGCTCCGTCGGCCTCCTCGACGTACTGCACGAGTACGACTGCGGGGGCCTCGGTCGCAAGCCTTGCCAGGACGGCCCTTGCGGCGCCTCGCTACGACAAGCGATGAGAAATGCGGGCGAGGCTCCTTATTTCCATGCTGCCCATTTTTCGAGGTGGAGATAGCGGTCCAGTTCTTTGGGGGCTAGGAGCATCATCAGGAGCGCCTTCTGGACATGGAGCCGGTTTTCAGCCTGCTCGAAAACCAGCGATGAAGGGGAGTCCATGACCTCGTCGGTGACCTCCTGATTACGGTGGGCGGGAAGACAGTGCATGAAGAATGCTCGCTTCCCGGCCTGAGACATCAGCTCCGGCGTCACCTGGTAGGGCTGAAGCATTGCGAGCCGGTCCTGTGCTTCTCCTTCCTGGCCCATACTGACCCAGGTGTCGGTATAGACTACGTCGGCACCCCTGATCCCTTCCACGGAGTCGCTACAAGTGAAGGTCGCATTCGGGTTCGTCGAGAGGCGCGTGAAGTCCTCCTCCGAGGACGCATAGGGGCGGTGTGAACCGGGCGTGATCGCGGTAAACGACATGCCAGCCAACGCCGTCGCATGGACCAGCGAGGCACAGACGTTGTTACCATCCCCGATGTAGGCCAACATCTTGTCTCCCAGGTGCTCCCACTTTTCACTCAGCGTAAAAAGGTCGGCGACGGCCTGACAGGGGTGCTCTTCATCGCTCAGAGCGTTGATCACCGAAATCTTGGCGTGCTCGGCTAGCTCAACCACCACTTCGTGAGAGAACGTGCGAGCAACGATGCAGTCAAACCAACGCTCCAGATTCCTGGCCACATCCCCCAGAGACTCTCGCCCACCCAAGCGGGCCTCCTGGTAGTCGAGATAAACCGCGTCTCCCCCCAGCTGTCTGACTCCCAGTTCGAAGGTCAGACGAGTACGTAGGGAGGGCTTTTCGAAGATAAGAACAATGCTCTTACCGGGGATCATCTGCCGAAAATTAGAGGCCCGACCCTTGACTTCTCGACTCAAGCTGAGCAGCTGCTTCCACTGAGCCGGAGTGAAGTCCTTCAACGAGATGAAGTCTCTCATGACTTGGCAGCCCTCCATTCTTTTGGATCCTTTCCATCGCTCGTGGTGGCGGTCCCAACACCTATCTCATCGCCGAGGACAACCGAATCCTGCTGTTGCAGGATCCAGTCCTCCCAATCCCGGATCTGACGATCAATCGACTCCAGTCCCGTACTGCCTTTGTGTACCCGCCGCGAAAGTACCCCCTGAGGTTGAAGCACCTCACGGACGTCCTTATCGCTGCCGGGAGCGAGTTCCTGGATCTTCTCGAGAGACAACTGTTCTAGTTTGAGCCCCTGTTCCGAACAGTAGGCTACCATGCGTCCCACCTGTTCGTGGGCGCGCCTGAACGCGACTCCTTTGGAAACGAGGTATTCTGCCAGGTCTGTCGCCATCAAGAAACCAGAACCGAGAGCAGCCTCAGTGCGAACACTGTCAATCTGGAAATCTCGCACGACAACCGGCAGGATCTGTAGAGTCTCAGTCACGATATCCACAGCCGGGAAGAGATGCTCCTTGTCCTGCTGCAGGTCGCGCTGATAGGAACTGGGCAGACCCTTAATCAGAACCGAGAGGGCGGTAACGTGGCCCAATACAGATGCCGTCTTGCCCCTCGCCAATTCCAGAATGTCGGGGTTCTTCTTCTGGGGCATCATGCTGCTTCCCGTACACAGGGCGTCAGGCAAATCGATCCAGCCCACCGGGGTGCTGGAGAAATAGATAAAGTCTTCGGCCAGGCGGCTGAAATGCAACATGACCTGGGCGCCAATCTGCAGCAGTTCCACTACGAAGTCGCGATCCCCTACTACGTCATAGCTGTTGCCAAAGCTCGAGTCAAAACCGAGTTCACGGGCGGTCCACTCCGGATCCAGAGCCAGGGTGCTTCCCGCCAAAGCCCCGGCTCCCAGGGGAGAGCTGGAGTGAAGCTCCCGGTAGAAACCGAGGCGTCGGAAATCCCGCTTGAACATTTCACAGTAGGCAAGGAGGTAGTGAGCCCAGGACAGCGGTTGCGCCGACTGGAGGTGGGTCCAGGCGGGGAACAACTCACTTCTCAGCTGCCGCGACCTCGTCAGCAGGCAGCGATGAAGCTCCAGCACCCAGGCTTGCCAGGCGGACGCTGTATCGAGGCAGAATAGCTTGAGGTCAAGTGCCACCTGATCGTTGCGACTACGCCCCGTGTGGAGGCGACCGCCCGGCTCGCCGATCAGCTCCTGGAGGCGCCTCTCAATGTTCATGTGGATATCTTCCAGCTCATCCCGATAGGGGAAGTGGCCCGAATCAATCTCTTCTGAGATCTGCTCCAGGCCCTGGAGGATCAGGTCCCGGTCCTCGCCACTGATGATGCCCTGCTGCGCCAGCATGCCCGCATGTACGCGACTGCCACGGAGATCGTAGGGGGCCAGTCGCCGGTCCAGGTGCAGGGATCGGGTATAGGACTGCGCCACGGAATCAAGCTTCTGCTTGAATCGCCCTCCCCAGGGTGAACTGGTCGAATCCTGCTTAGACATATATTCCTGGTTCTTGTTTGCGGGCGCACTACCTGCCCGCGGTCAGTTCGACTTGCGGCTCGCCACCAGGGACGCAATCTTCAGTCTGAGTCCCTGAAGCCTGATGAAGCCCTCGGCGTCCGCCTGACTGTAGACTTCATCTTCCTCGAAGGTCGCATACGAAGGGTCGTAGAGGCTGTAGGGCGAGCGCCGTCCCTGAATCACGCAATTCCCCTTGTACAGCTGCACCTTCACCTCCCCAGCAACGTGGTCCTGAGAGCTGCGGACCAGATTCAGTAACATCTTCATTTCGGGCGAAAACCAGAATCCGTTGTACATGAGCGACGCTAGTCGGGTCATGAGTTCATCCTTGAGATGATTTGCCTCCCGATCCTGCGTCAGCGACTCCAGAGCTCGATGCGCCTTGTGGAGAATCGTGACGCCGGGTGTTTCGTAGACCCCGCGAGACTTCATGCCCACCATCCGATTCTCTACCAGGTCGACCCGTCCTACCCCGTGAGCACCCCCCAGACGGTTGAGCTCCTCCAGCAGCGCGACCGAATCCAGCGATCGCCCATCCAGCTTCACCGGTCTGCCCTGGTCAAACTCGATCAAAAGATCGACAGGCTCATCCGGAGCCTCCAGAGGGGACACGGTGCGCAGAAAAATGTCTTCCGGAGGAGAACTCCAGGGATCCTCCAGGATGCCCCCTTCGTAGGAGGTGTGCATCAGATTTTGATCGATGCTGTAGGGCTTCTCCTCGGTAGAGGTGATCGGAATTCCGTGGCTCCTGGAATATCGGATCAGATCTCGGCGTCCCCGAAATTCCCAACTGCGCCAGGGCGCCAAGATCTTGAGCTCCGGTGCCAGGGCATGGAACGTCAGTTCGAACCGCACCTGGTCGTTTCCTTTACCGGTGGCGCCGTGGGACACACAGTCGGCTCCCCATTCTTTGGCGACACGGGCTTGCTCCCTCGCGATAGCAGGCCGAGCGAGAGAGGTGCCCAGCAAATACTCCCCTTCGTAGACTGCGTGGGCCTGAACAGCCGGAAATACAAACTCTTCGACAAAGGTCTGCCGCAGATCTGAAACGACGACCTCGTCGGCTCCCGTCTGATGGGCCTTCTTTTCGATCGCTACCAGGTCTTCTCCCTGACCCACGTCCGCGATGAACGCGAGCACCGGACACCCGTATTTCTGCTTCAACCAATGCAGCATGGCCGAGGTGTCCAGCCCTCCTGAATACGCGAGCACGATCTTCTTCACAGTGCTTGAACCTTCTCCCATAGTTGTTTCCTTACGCGCCGAGCGTCGTATCCCTCCGCCACTACTGCCAACAAGGTGTCCTCTCCAGCCACGGTTCCGAGGACTCCTGCAAGCTCCATCTCATCGATCTTGTAAGCCACCGCCGGCGCCATCCCCGCGTCGGTGTGCACAACCAGGAGATTGGCACTTACTTCGCAGAGCCGAATCGGCAATCCAACCCAGCTTTCCAAGACCGCATATTTATACTTTCCCTGTTCCGTCACTGTCTTGACGACGTTCAGCTCTTTCAAATCCCTCGAAAGGGTCGCCTGAGTAACCGTCACTCCAAGTGTATCCAGCTTGCCACGAAGCTCTTCCTGACTCGAAATCCGCTCACTCTGGAGCAGCTGAACAATCTGCCGCTGTCGTTCCCTCTTATCCATTTTCGCAACTTTATACGAAATTTTATACAGAACGAAGGGTTGGGGTCAAGATCCAATTATGACTAAGCTGAAACTTCATTGGGTAGGAGATCATCCAAGAGTCGCCAATGACAGAGCCGTGACTGCAAAGGAGCGGTCCCGGCATACGGATGCCGGAAACAACCGACCAAACAGACGGTGGCCGATTGCATCTCCTTTTTTATGGCATGTCCCGATCGGTGATCGGGACCGCTCCTTTGCAGTCACGGCTCGGTCATTGGCGGTAGCGACAATCACGGCAGACGCAACCGAAGTTTCGTTCTCGAATGGGGCCAGTGCTTCCTGGGGGCGAGACTAAGCTGAAACTTCATTAGCTAGTGCCCGTCCGGAAATCCGTAAGTAATTGATAAGGAAGGGGAAAGAGGGCTTTTTCAAGCTCCGAAATTGTCAGGGTCGTTTGCTAGACTATCTGGTGTAAACAATTAGACTGAAACGACTTAGGACGATTTCAGGAGTTCGAAGATGCGTCAAAAGCGTGAAAAACAACGCCCCCTTTCCCCACCATGGCCCGATCACCAACTGGCCAATGAATTGAAGGTGATCTCGCGCATCCTGGACGACAATCCCCAGACGCTGGAGCGGATAGTACAAGATCTCTCTGACAGGGTCGATTCCGGTCTCGGCGCCCCCGGTTTGACGGCCGAGCAGGTGCTGCGTTGTGCCGTCGTCAAACAGCTGCATCAGTTCAGCTATCGCAAGCTGGCTTTTCATCTGGTGGATTCGCAAAGCTTTCAGAGGTTCTGTCGCTTGCCCTATGGGGCGTCGATCAGCAAAGCCACCCTGGCGGAAAACCTGGGGAAGATTCAGCCGGGTACGTGGAAGGCGATCAACGACCATTTGGTGTGCTGGGCCCAGTCGCAGGGTCTGGAAAAAGGCCAACGGATACGGGTCGATGCCACGGCGGTCCAGACGAATATCCACTATCCGCTCGACAGTGAGCTGTTGTACGACGGCATTCGAGTCGTCACCCAGTGGCTGGGGCGGCTGCGGGAGCGGGAAGGGATCGGCTTCGTCGATCATACGCGGCGGGCCAAGCGGCGCGGCCTGAACATCCGCAACCGCCGCGGCAAGAAGCGCCTGGACAGTTACCGCGATCTAATCAAGGTGGCGTCCAAGACGGCCCACTATGGCGAGCAGGCGCTGGCCGTCTCCGCGCAGTGGAGCGATCCCCTCAGTCTGGCCGGGGCGGCGCAACTGGCCCACTATCTGGAGCTGTTGCACAAAGTCATCGAACAGACCCAACGGCGGGTCCTTTCGGGCGAGGCCGTCGCGGCCCAGGACAAGATCTGTTCCCTCTTCGAAGAGCACACCGATATTATCAAGAAGAGCCCTCGGGAAACGGTTTTCGGCCACAAAGTGTTTGTCAGCACGGGGGCCTCGTCGCTGATCCTGGATTGTGTGGTGGAACGCGGGAATCCAGCCGATAGCAACTATGTGCAACCCTTCTTAGAGCGTCATCGACAGCTGTACGGGAAGGTCCCGCGCCAGAGCGCCTGGGATGGCGGTTTTGCCTCGGCGGCCAACCTGAGCTGGGCCAAAGAGCAGGGGGTACAGGACGTGGCCTTTTCCAAAAAGTGTGGGTTGACGGTCGAGAGCATGGTGCGTTCCAGTTGGGTCTACAAACAGCTCAAACGCTTCCGGGCCGGGATCGAGGGGTGCATTGGGACCCTCAAGCACACCTTTGGTCTCCACCGCTGTACCTGGAAAGGCTGGCCTCACTTTCAAAGCTACGTCCATGCCAGCGTCCTGACCTATAACCTGGTCGTCCTGGCCCGACTCCTGTTGTAGTCTTTTGTGGCTGACCGTACTGCCTTGTGGCTCCGACTCAGGGAGAGGTCTGCGCCGAACCGGTGTTTTTTGGCCCGTGCGTCCTCGCTCTGGATCGAGCTGGGTCGAGTCGGTCTGTCAGCAGTCTCAGGTATAAAAAGTGGTTCCGATTCAACAGATTACAGTTCTGGGAACCCCGGTTTCCGGACGGGCACTAGCTAGGAGGTCGTGCAAGGGTTCATCGAACCGAGCCGCAACTGTTTGTAGAACGGGCACTCCTGCCCGTCGTCGTCCTTGACGGGCAAGAGTGCCCGTCCTACAACCGACACGGTGCTATCGATGTCGCGGGAAGAGACAACCAAAGTTTCGTTCTCGAATGGGGCCAGGGGTTCCTGGGGAGCAAAGCTGATCTGGAGACGGAAGAACGAGAAGTTGCAGATAGGTCCTTCAGGCGATCTTGCGGAAGATTCGAAAGACCGAGTCTCGCTGACCTGCTGAGAACCCGGCATCTTCTATCGTGCGCACCAACGCTTCTTGATCGGCTCGATGACTGGCGCCTGCGGTGCTGATGACGTTCTCTTCGATCATGATGCTCCCTACGTCGTTGGCGCCGAAGTAGAGTGCGACCTGGGCAATCTTGAGTCCCTGGGTCAGCCAGGACACCTGAATATTCGGAATATTATCCAGGTAGATTCGGCTCACGGATAGCAGCATCAGATACTCGACCGTGCCCACCTCTCGCTGGATCGAGCTCTGCATGGGAGTTCCCTCTAGCTGTACATTCCAAGGGATAAACGCGACGAAACCGCCGGTCTCGTCCTGCAATTCCCGAATAGCATCCAGGTGCTCAATACGTTCTTCGAGCGTCTCGCCTCCGCCAATCATCATGGTCGCCGTGGTAGACAGGCCTTCCTCGTGGGCCACCCGCATAACCTCCAACCACTCCTGGGCACTGCACTTCCCGGGACTGATGCTCTGACGCATGCGTTCGACCAGGATCTCAGCACCTCCTCCTGGAATCGAGGCTAGCCCGGCCGCCTTCAGCCGCCGGATGGACTCCCGGATACTGATTCGGCTCAACTTGGCCAGGACCACAATCTCTGGAGGCGAGAAGCAGTGAAGATGGATCTGATAGCGCTCCCGGATCGAACTCAGGAGCTTTTCGTAGTAGTCAATTTTCAGGTCGGGGTGCATACCGCCCTGCATCAGTATGCCGGTACCTCCGAGCGCTATGGTCTCCTCGATCTTCTTGAAGATCGACTCCAGGGGAAGGACGTATCCCTCCTCATGGCCGGGCCGCCGATAGAAGTTACAAAAGGTGCAGCGGGCGACGCACACGTTCGTATAGTTGATATTGCGATCAATTAGAAAGGAGACTACTCCTTGCGGGTGATACCTTCGACGTACGGAATCGGCGGCCTGCCCCACCTTTTGAAGTTCTCGGCTGCGCAGCAGCGTCAGCCCTGCTTCGGGTCCGATGCGCTCTCCCTCGAACACCTTTTCCAGCACCTGATCAATCGCCGTCATGACACGATTATTCTATGAGGGGGGGCTGCTGTATGACAAGGTCCGGCGGGATGATCATTGAGGGTCTGATCTGGTTTCGGGACTCGGAAGCCGTCCACTCCTGCCCAGCAGCCAGGCCACCACAATGCTCACGGCAGCCATGGTCAGCATCGCTCCAATGGCAACCCAACGGCTTTGATCGTCCCAATACCCCTTCAGACCGAGCCCCACAAAGATCACGCCGGAAGCCAGGTTGAGAAACATGAGAGGAAACCCCATGTGGAGAGATTTTGGCAAGAATCGGCGGTCCATCCAGAGGACCAGAAAACAGATGATGCCGCAGAAAAGAACGCCGGTGAACAGGTTGGCCGGCGTCAGAATCGCGATAACGATTCGAGGCCGGTCTTTTCCCGCCATTTGATAGAAGAAGGTCCAGGTAAGGACCAGGTAGGCACCGGCCGCACACCATCCGAGCGTCAGATGCTTGAGGCGCTTGAAGGATTTGGCCAGAAGCGTCGGCCGAACCACACGAGCCGTCTCGTTCACGAAGCTGTTGGCGACCTCGAGAGTGCCATAAAGGGTACCCAACATCGTCAGGAAAGCCCCCACCACGTAGAGCGGCAATAACCAGGGATGAAGGTGGGTAACCAACTCGGACTGAAGGTTCAGAAGATTGTTCTCGTCGGGGACCTTGTGATTGGGCCCCAGAATCAGCGCACCCGAGGCAACAAAGACAGCACTGAAACCGACTACCAGAAGAAAGCTGATACTGCTGTCGATAATGGGAGCCCGAACCCACAGTCGAGCAGGGTGAGAAGGATTTCTACCCACCTCCTCCAGCTCTGATCGGGTGGCCGGCGTCAGGCCCGCGCGGCCCCAGCGTTTCTCTCGGAGAAAGGAAGTGTAGGCTAGATAGTCGAACCCGGCGCCTCCAATGACGCCGACATAGCGAGTGGTCTCAACCCAGACTGGCTGTTCGGCGATCTGCCGATACTCTCCGTAGCGGCTCAGCCAATCCGGGTACTCGAGAGTCCTCGGAATAACCGCTCCTGAAATGAGCGCAAGCCAATCCGGTTTGTAGAGTATCAGCGAAATCACGGCACAGAACATCAGCGCCGTTACGATTCCCAGCTGCACGCGTTCCAAGGCAGAGTAGCCACCGCTTGCGGTCAAAACCAGCACTCCGGCCAGGATTCCTCCACCCCACAGATAATCAATAGCGCCGCCCAGCTCTCCCTGCGTACCCGTGACCCAGGAGGTGAGATTGCCAAGCACGGTGCTGTGAAAGCTGACCCAGATCGGTATGCAGACGGCTGCCAGGAGAAAAAGCATCAGCAGGAACCAGCCGCGCGGTCCGGGCAAGTCGAGCATTCGCTTGTAGGGGTGTACCCCGGTGAGCACCATGTGCCGCGAAGTCGCCAGCACCAGGCCCCATTTGAGAAAGGAAATCAGAACGAACAAGAACAGCACCCGATAGCCGAACAGGGCCCCTCCACGAGTGGAGAAGATGAGCTCACCAGTCCCTATCGTAAGAGAGGCGATGATGGCTCCAGGCCCGAAAATGCTGAACCACTTCAGAGGATTCCGGGTCAGTAGGGCTGGGGAGACCTCGTCAACGCCAGCGTGAGAGGGGGGTGCCGTTGACATCCGGGGAGTGTATCCCAGATTCGTCGCAGGTCACAGGTGGTTAAAGAAGAATCTGCATCTGTGTAGGATGGGCACTCCTGCCCGTCGCTAACCTTGACGGGCAGGAGTGCCCGTCCTACAAGGGGCAACGCTGCTATCGATGTTCGTGGCCCGAGGTAACCAAAGCCTCGTCCTGAAATGATCCAGAGCGGCCGCGCTCGCCCCAAACATCTCCGTATTGATGGAGCAGAATTCTTCAGGAACCCAGCAATCGTCGCAGGCGGACATCTTCTTCCAGGATGATGGTCTCGGAGCGGTTGGGACCGATAGAGATGATGGAGATATCCGTGTCGATCAGTTCTGCGATACGGGACAAGTATTGTTTCGCTTTTTCGGGAAGCTCTTCATACTCTTCAATCCCGGAGGTGTCCTGCATCCAGCCCGGATGGGTCTCATAGGTGGGAATTACTTCGTCAAGAGCCAGGCCATCGAATGGAAAAAACTGCAGGGGCTGTCCGTTGCGGCTGTATCCGGTACAAATCTGAATCTCGGAGAGCTCATCCAACACATCCAGTTTGGTTATCACCAGGGTATCTATCCGGTTGATCAAACAGGCATAGCGCACGACGACGGCATCAAACCAGCCGCATCGACGCGGGCGTCCCGTGGTGGCCCCGTACTCGGATCCCTTCTCGCGAACGTCTTCCAGCACCTGTCCTGTCATCTCGGTGGGAAAAGGACCGCTCCCCACCCGGGTGGTGTAGGCTTTGGCGATTCCAATCACACCGTCGATTGCATTGGGACCTACTCCCGTACCCGTACAAGCTCCACCTGCCGTCGCATTGGAAGAGGTGACGAAGGGATAGGTCCCATGATCCACATCCAGCAGGGTACCCTGTGCTCCCTCGAAGAGGATGCTCTTCTGCTCTCCCATGGCTTGATTCAGGCACTCGGAGGTGTCGGTTACGAATTCGCCAATCCGCGCTCCAATCTTCAGGTAGGCATCGTAAACTAGATCAGAGTCAACCGGTTCAGTGCCATAGACGCGCGTCAGAATCTGGTTCTTGAAATCGACGTTGTCTTGGACCTTTGCTTTGAGGACATCAGGAGAGAAAAGGTCCCCTACCCGGATGCCACGGCGTGCCATCTTGTCCTCGTAACAAGGCCCTATCCCTCGACTGGTGGTGCCTATTCGCTCCTCACCCAGCCTCGCTTCCTCGGCTTCTTCCAATTGTCGGTGGTAGGGCATGATGAGGTGGGCACGATTGCTCAAGAACAGTCGTCCTTCCAGCTCGAACTCCTGTAGAGCCTCGATCTCTTCAACTAGAGCAAAGGGATCGACCACGACGCCGTTCCCAATAACACACTGCTTTTCGGGATGGAGAATCCCTGAGGGGATGAGGTGAAGAACGTACTTCTCACCCTTCAGGCTAACCGTATGTCCGGCGTTGTGTCCGCCTTGATAGCGGGCGACCACATCGAAATGACGGGTGATCAGGTCGACAATCTTGCCTTTGCCCTCGTCCCCCCACTGTGTCCCTACGATAACTACGTTTGCCATGATTCGAGCAGGGTAAAACCAGAGCCCACCCAGGAAGGCCTGACCTGGTTCCCCAGATCAGGCAGGGAAGTACCCTGCCTGGGATAGAGGATCTACTCAGGGTGGCGCAACTTTGCGCTTAGGGCCCGCGCAGAAATAACTTGGCATTTTGGCATCTCGGATTCACATCATCTTCGGCCGCTCCTCAATCGCGAAATCCTCAACGTAGACCCGGCTACGCCTGCGGTTTCGCTCGATTGTTCGCGGCCAAATCTGGCGCAAATCCGAGCGCCAATTCTACCAAGTTATTTCTGCGCGGGCCCTTAGGCGTCAGCCGGTTGTTGGAGCTGAGCCTCGATCAGTCGGGTAATATTGTCCCTCGAGGTCGAACCCGTCACCTGGTCCTTGATCTGACCATCCTTGAACAGCAGCAAGGTGGGGATGCCTCTGATGTTGTACTTGGACGAGGTGCTCATATTGTCATCGACATTGAGTTTGACTACCTTGGCCCGACCGGCGAAATCTTCCGCAACTTGATCGATGGTCGGGGCTAGCATGCGGCAAGGCGCACACCACTGAGCCCAAAAATCAACCAGCACCGGCTGGCTCGAATTTAGCACTTCCTCTTCAAAGTTCTGATCAGTTACATCCTGAACCTTATCGCTCATTCTAACCTCCTGATTTTCAACCGCTTTCCTCCTCAGAGCGGAGTCCGAACCGAAGGAAAGCGGGATCGCCATGGTACCATACGCAATGGCTTGACTCAAAATGGCTTGACTCAAAAAGTACCTAGGGCAAAGCGCGCACTTGGACAGCACTTCCTCGCCGATCCCAACACTTGCCGCAGGATCGTTTGTTTTGCCGGAATCGACAAAAGCGACACGGTAGTTGAGATCGGTCCCGGAACCGGCGCTCTTACCCAGCCTCTCCTAGCCGCGGCGAGAGAGGTGATCGCGATCGAACTCGACCGGGAGATGATCACCTATCTCGAATCTAATCTCCCGCCGGAGCTGTCCACCGGACTGAGGCTGATTCGAGGTAGTGTTCTCGATCTCGACTGGCTCCGCATGTTACCCCTGAGCCCTGTCAAAATCGTTGGGAACCTCCCCTACAACATCTCTACACCAACACTCTCAAAGATGACCGAAGTGAAGGATCGGTTTCAGAGCCTCACTTGCATGCTGCAGAAGGAAGTGGCTTCACGCGTCCTAGCGCGACCTTCAACCAAGGACTACGGTTACTTCACCTTGCTCATGGAGTATCACTTTGAGCGGATCCCCGGCTTCGCAGTTCCGCCTACGGTCTTTATCCCGCGTCCCCGGGTACAATCCTCCGTGATAAAGCTGATTCCTCGAAAGATCCCGGATCCAGTCCCAGACTACGAGGGCTTCCTCTCCCTGCTACGAACCGCTTTCTCTCACCGCAGGAAGACCCTCTGGAACAACCTAATACGGGCAGGGGGACGCTCCTCCGAAGGACTCAGGGCCGCCTTCGAGGCATCCCGGCTAGAGCACCAGATCCGAGCAGAGGAACTCTCCCTGGAGCAGTACGTATGTCTGGCGCGACTGTTATAATTCGTTAATTGTGGACTTTCTAGAACTTATCCCTCTCGGGGGCTTAGGCGAGTTCGGGATGAACTGTGCCGCGCTCCGCTGCAATGGGGACATGGTCCTGATTGATGCCGGCATGACCCTTCCGGGCCGGCATCTGGGGACGAGTCTCGGCGTCGATCTGATCGTCCCCGACATCACCTTTCTCAAGGAACACCGCGATCAGCTTCGAGCCATCGTTCTGACCCACGGCCACGAGGATCACTCAGGCGGCATCGCCTACGTCATCAACGAGATCCCAGTTCCCATCTACGGAAGTCGCTTGGCCCTGGGTCTGATGTCCTCGCGATTGCGGGAGCGAAAGCTGGAGTCGCAAGCCGATCTCAACGTCCTGGAGGCACGCAAACCCATTAACCTGGGAGCCTTCACGATTGAAGCCATGAATGCCACCCACTCTTTTCCCGAAAACTTCAGTCTGGGAATCAAGACGCCGGTGGGATCTGTCATTTGGACGGGCGACTTCAAGTTTGACCAGACCCCGATTGACCGACGGCTCAGCGATCTGGCGCGTCTTTCAGAGTACGGGAACGAGGGGGTCCTTGCGCTTTTCTCGGATAGCACCAACAGTGATGTACCGGGGTTATCACCTTCCGAATTCTCCGTGATTGGCCCGCTGCGGACGCTCTTTCACGAAGCCCGCAGAAGAATTGTCCTCTCCTGCTTTGCCAGTAGCTTCCACCGGATGCAGATCGTTTTCGATCTGGCAGCGGAGTTTGACCGCAAGGTCTTTCCGATGGGTCGAAGCATGATTTCGAACATCAAAGAAGCCTCCAGGTTGGGTTATCTCCGAGTGTCCGAGGATCAGATCGCCACCGCCGAAGACCTGAAACAGCTGGCCCCGGAGCAAACCGTGCTGCTGGCGACCGGCAGTCAGGGGGAGCCGATGTCGGCTCTCAGCCGCCTGGCGGTCAACGAATTCTCCCAGGTCCAGGTAGAAAAAGGGGACATTGTTATTCTCTCGGCACGGATCATACCGGGCAATGAAAAGCTGATCACCAACCTGGTGAACCACTTCTACCGAAGGGAAGCCACGATCTTCGACTCGAGACACTCGAATGTACATGTCTCGGGCCACGGCTTCCGAGAAGACCTGAAATTGATGATCAACCTGACCCGCCCCAAGTACTTTATCCCCATCCATGGAGAGTATCGGCAATTAAAGAATCATGCCTTGCTCGCCTTGGATCAGGGGATCCCTGAGGACCACATCCACATCGTTGAGAACGGAGAGATCCTGGGCCTGGCGCCCAGTGGCGCCAAGCTGCTGGACAAGATTCCGGTAGGTCGTCGCTTCATCGACGAGGGCATTCTGGGGGCCGTCCACGAGGTGGTATTGAAAGATCGACGCTATCTGTCGGCAGACGGCGTCGTGGTAGTCGTCTTGCGGATGGACGGCATGAGCGGTGAGCTGATCGGAGAACCGGAACTGATCTCGAGGGGGTTCGTCCTGATGGAAGACTCCGAAGAGCTCATGGAGCTGACTCGAGAGCGCATCGCCACCATCGTTTCCGAGGCACCTCTGGAAGAAAAGCGAGACGAAGATCTATTTCGCGAGATTCTGCACAACGGCTTGAGGAAGTTCCTACGAAAGCAGACAGGTAAGAGGCCCCTGATTCTGCCTGTTACAATTAAGATTTGAGGCTTGCGTCTACCAGGGCCTTGGACCGGGGCCGAGCCGGCCTTTGGCAGCTTCCAGATCAGAAGATCTTATCGTAGTGAGTTCGCTGCCGAGCAAATTGACTGAGGAGGACTCGAGGGACATTATGAGTGTCTATCCAAAGCAGAGAGCTTCGGAACTGTTCGGACTGCTCTTCATCGCCACCTCGCTATTGTTGCTGCTGTCACTGGCCACCTACAGTGCTTTCGATCCTTCCTTGAATATGGATTCGAGCAGCGCCCATCACTCCAACTATGTGGGCAAGATCGGGGCCTGGTCATCGGACGTGCTATTCCAGATTCTGGGATGGGCGGCCTATTGCCTTCCTATCCCTCTTTTCCTGGCGGGGTACAAGAGGATGCGCGGAAGAGCATGGGTAGAGCCCTTCCTGAAGTTCTTCGGCGTCTCCTGCCTGATCGTCTCCTTCAGTACGATCCTGGCTCTGCTGGCCCCTGTCAGCTCAGAGACGGTCAACTTCACGCCTGGCGGCATCGTGGGTATCTTGCTCTCGGATCGGCTGGTCATGTTGTTGAACCGGCCAGGTTCCCTGGTCGTGGTCGCCACGGCGCTGATTCTGTCGCTGGTCCTCACCACCCGTTTTTCACTGGATCAGCTTCTGACCCGGTTGGGCAGCCGTAACTGGAATTTCTGGAGTGGTATCTGGACCGACGCGCAAAGACGACTCGAATCGCGCAGAGATCGCCATGCCATTGCCTCCAGGAAGAAGCGCGACGAGACCATCGTCACTCAGACGCTACCCCAGAAGGCCGCTCTGGAGCCACAGCGGGGTGAATCCGGACCGGCGCTTGGGACAATCGAAATCACCGAGGCTCACGATTCGAGAGCGGAAACCCAGTTTCAGCCCCTGGCCGTTGCCTCCTCCCGAAACAGCGACCGAAGACATACCCTCCCGCCTCTGGAATTCCTCCAGGAACAACTAAGCCATGTCGATGTGGACGAGCAGGATCTGATCAAGAGGGCCGAACTACTGACCGTGAAGTGCGCCGAGTTCGGTGTCCTGGGACACGTATTTCAAATCCATCCAGGTCCGGTCGTAACCACCTTCGAGTTCAAGCCCGATCCCGGTGTGAAATACAACCGCATCACCAACCTGGAAGATGACCTTTGTCTGGCACTGAAGGCCGAGTCAATTCGGATTGAACGGATTCCCGGCAAGAACACGGTAGGAATCGAAGTCCCGAACCTCGACCGCCAGACGATCTATCTCAGAGAAATCCTCGGATCGACCGGCTTTCAGCAGGCCCCCTCCTTCCTGACCCTGGGCCTGGGCAAATTGATCAATGGGAATACCCACATGGCCAACCTGGAGCGAATGCCTCATCTGTTGGTAGCCGGCGCGACCGGTTCGGGGAAGAGCGTCGCTCTGAATTGCATCGTCTGCTCCATACTCTACAAAGCGACGCCCGATAAAGTCCGCTTTATCATGATCGATCCCAAACGCCTGGAGCTGGGCGTCTACAGCGACATCCCTCATCTGCTGACACCCATCGTGACGGATCCCAAGCAAGCGGCCAATGCATTGAATTGGGCCGTTCATGAGATGGAAGAGCGCTACCGACAGCTGGCACGGGTCGGAGTAAGGGGTATCGACCAATACAACGAACTTGTCGAAAAAAACCCAGATCAGCTCGAGGGAGAAGCACTGGAGCCCCTTCCCTATATCGTCGTCATCGTCGATGAACTAGCCGACTTGATGCTGACGGCCGGCAAAGAGGTGGAGACCGCGGTCACCCGACTGGCCCAAATGGCGAGGGCGATTGGAATCCATCTGATTCTGGCAACCCAACGTCCCTCGGTGGACGTCATCACGGGTCTGATCAAGGCGAACTTCCCTTCCCGCATCTCTTGCCGAGTGTCCTCCAAGATCGATTCCCGAACCATCCTGGATGCCAACGGCGCTGAACAGCTACTGGGCCTCGGCGATATGCTCTTTCTCGGCCCCGGGACCTCCCGTCTAATCAGGGTGCACGGCGCCTACATCAGCATCGAGGAGATCGCCCGCGTGACCTCATTCCTGAAGGCTCAGGCCGAACCTGACTACCAGGAGGAAATCCTGGAGGGCGAGGAGGAGAAGGAGTCTGGAGCACTCGGAGGATCACCTGCAGACGATACGCTTTTCGACGAAGCTGCCCGCTTCATCGTGGAAAACCGCAAAGCTTCTACCTCACTACTTCAGCGCCGCTTCCGGATCGGATATGGACGCGCGGCGCGGCTGCTGGACATCATGGAAGATGAAGGCCTGGTTGGACCGTCCGATGGCAGCAAACCTCGAGAGGTCCTGGTCCCTCCAGATTACTACCAAATGGATGTTTGAGGGGTGCCCCTCGACAGTTTGGCGTGATTCTCTGCCACCCCTACTCTTGTCTTTACACTTTTTCGAGCCATCGGATCATTCCGATGGACACTTCAAGGCCCCGTCTAGCCCGGATTTCTCATCGCTTGTCGTAGCGAGGCGCCGCAAGGGCCGTCCTGGCAAGGCTTGCGACCGAGACCACTCGTGGCGAGCCCCCGCAGTCGTACTCGTGCAGTACGTCGAGGAGGCCGAGAGAGCGTAACGCAGCCAGGACAGATGTTTGCGGCGACGCAGTAGACCAGCGATGAGAAATCCGGGCTAGGGTCAGTTCCGCCAACTGCCACGTGGCTATATTCAGGTGAGAACCTCAGTCCCGCTCCCTCCTCAAAACCGGGTTTGCATTTGGCCCTACGCGCGGCTGTGTTTCGCTCTTGCATCATCAGATGTCTTCCCCTGCAACCTGCGACCTGCGACCTCTTGATTCACACCAACGTAATCTCGGTGACTTCGGGAGGGCAGTTGAATCGCACCGGAGCCGTCACACCGAGGCCCACTGTGGTGTACAACCAGGTGTTCGCAACCCGATAAAGCCCCTTGTCGTACTTTCGCCCATAGGGGGGCAAAAAGGGGGATCCTATGAAGGGAAAGCGCACCTGTCCCCCGTGGCTGTGACCGGACAGCTGCAGATCCACCCTACCGCGACCAACAAAGGAATCAACGAAGTCAGGTTCGTGCATCAGCAGAATCGTGGGCACCCCGGGGGGCTGCTTTTCGAGACCGATCTTTAGATCCTGACGGCCAACCCAACCATCGTCGAGGCCGGCTAGAAAAACTGTCTTCCTACCGATAGAGAGAGTGAGGCCCTCATTTCTCAGCAGCCGCAGGCCCGATTCTCTCAGTCCCTGCTCAACCACTTGATCGCCTTTCCAGTGGTCGTGATTCCCCAGGATGGCAAACACTCCATAAGTAGCATCAAGCCGAGCGAGGACAGGAGCCAGGTCGAAGATGGCGTCGGCGCTGCCCTGAACATAGTCTCCGCCCAAGGCAACCAGATCCGGCTTGAGCTGGTTGGCCAGGTCAACGGCCCGTTCAATCAGCTCTATCCGGGTAGTTGGGTAGAGGTGAAAGTCACTGAGTAGAGCAATCTTGAAACCTTCCAGACCGGCGCCTGCAGTCCCCAGGGGGATCTTCACTTGTTGCAGTTGGACCCATTCGGTTTCGATGCGGGAGGCGTAGACACAGCTCAGGACGGGGACGCTGCTCCCCAACGCCCCGTAGCCCAACATTCTCAACATCTTTCTTCGGCTTGGCCGGCTTGAGCCGCCCCTGGTGTGGACCTCCTGCATTCCCAAAAATGCTACCACAACCAGCCCTTGCGGCCTGACTCGGTGAGGCGATTCACCTCATTGACCGACTCCCCACCCGATGCTACTATCCGCGCAAGATACCAATGCCTGTCGAGGAGGAGAGGAAGCATGAAAAACTATATCGTCGAGTTCATCGGAACATTCTTTCTGGTTCTGGTCATCGGTCTGGTCGTGAGTCAGGGGAATCCCCTGGCGGCCGTTGCGATCGGAGCCATATTGGTGGTACTGGTCTACATGGGCGGCCACATCTCAGGAGCTCATTATAATCCTGCCGTCACGCTCGCCTGCTTGATGAGAGGGGCAATCGGAGGCAAGGATGCCGCAATCTACATGCTGAGCCAGGTGATCGGGGCGGTTGCGGGCGCGGCTACTTCTGCGGCTCTGGTTGGAAAAAGCATCACCGTGGCTCCTGGTGGTAACGTCAGCAGTATGCAGGCAGTGGGAGCAGAGTTCCTGTTTACATTCGCTCTGGCCTCAGTCGTCCTTAACGTTGCCACCTCAAAGGACCACCCAGACAACTCCTTCTACGGACTAGCCATCGGCTTCACGGTTATGGCAGGAGCGCTCGCGGTCGGACCTATTTCGGGAGGTGCGTTCAATCCCGCGGTCGCCCTGGGTCACAACATCGTCTCCTCCGCGCTCGGAAATATCTGGATCTACCTGGTAGGACCTCTTGCCGGGGGAGCCGTGGCCTCCATTGTGTTCAGAGTGACCAATCCCCACGATCTTAACAGTCTCGGAATTTCAATCAAGTGAGCTGTTCTCTGAGACCGCCCTTTCGTCACAGCCGGGGTGTCCCGAAACAGCCTTTTACGGCCTTGGCCGTCGGCACGAAGTGCCTACTTAAATAGCCGTGGATCGCAAAACGAGCGGATCACAAAACCTGAGGGGGATGGGTTAAAGCGGTTGCGGCGACGTGGGCCCAGGGGCTGCTGCGTCCTCGGTAATCCTCCGGAACTACCTCGGCTGCAGTGGCCTTAACAGGGACCCACGGCGCTGATAACACATTCCGTAGGCCTTACATCAGATCGTCCCGAAACGGCATGTTTGTCGGCCCGCGAAGCACGCGACTAAGTCTCCGCGAACCGACTCAGGGATAGGGCGAGGGGGATCACCGTGTCCCTGGGGTAGACCTGTTATGAAAGCAAATGAGCAGGAACGCTTCTTGAAGTTCCATGAATTGGCTGTTCAGCGTCGGTTCTCGAGAGAACCACTTTGAATCTTACGGTTCGTAACTCGCCGTTACTCACGGTTGCTTCCTTCCAGCCTTCCTGATCACGGGTCATATTCTAGCTTGTTGGGTGGGGGCAGTTTGGTAATCGAAATCACGATACGTTTCTTTTTTTCGATTGGGTCTGAGACGCCAAGGTACTGAGCCCAGTAAACCTGTCTTGTCAGATCGATCGGCCACGATAGAATCACTCCGGTTGCAGCGTATGGCAAACCCCACACTGGTCCAACTTTCACGACTGTTCCTCAAGCTGGGCTTCGTCGCCTTTGGTGGACCAGCAGCCCACATTGCCATGATGGAAGAGGAAGTGGTGACCATTCGGGCCTGGTTCAGCCGGAAGCACTTCATGGATCTCCTGGGAGCCACTAACCTCATCCCAGGACCAAACTCGACCGAGATGGCCCTGCACGTTGGCTACACGGTTCGGGGTTTCTCGGGTCTCCTGGTCGCAGGTATCTGCTTCATCCTGCCGGCAGCCTCGATAACTGGGACGCTGGCCTGGTTCTATCTCGAATATGGTCGGCTGCCCCAACTCAACCCCTTCCTCACCGGGATCAAAGCTTGCGTAGTGGCTATCATCCTGGCTGCCGTTGTCCGGCTGGGGCGATCCGCTGTCACCAGTGTTCCGTTGGGGGTGGTAGCCGTCGGGGTTCTGGCCGCTGCCCTGGCGGGTGTCAGCGAAATCCTGCTGATTTTCACCGGTGGGATCGTGGGCATGTTCTGGCTGAGTTGGATGAAACGTCGAGTTCAGACGTTCGTTTGCAGTCTCCTCCCGTTCGCCCTGTTGCTCCCCGCCGGATTGGCACTATTCTCCGGCGCACCCCCGCCAGCAGCTTCGGCGTCGCCCCAGCTCACAGAAATAGGCCTGTTCTTCCTGAAGATCGGCAGCATCCTCTTCGGCAGTGGCTATGTCCTGTTCGCATTCCTGGAAGGAGGCCTGGTGCGCGACTATGGATGGCTGACAAGCCAGCAGTTGCTGGATACCATCGCTGCCGGACAGCTGACGCCCGGTCCGGTCTTGACGACGGCTACCTTCACGGGATTCCTACTGAAAGGCTGGAGCGGAGCACTCACCGCAACGGTGGCAATTTTCCTGCCTTCCTTCGTCTTTGTCCTCCTACTCAACCCTCTGATTCCCAGACTGCGAGAGAGTGCCTGGACGGCCTCCTTCCTGGATGCGGTCAATGCCAGCGCCCTGGGTCTCATGGCCGCGGTCGTCATTCAGCTTGGGAGAGCCACCCTGGTAGATTGGCAAACCTGGCTTATCGCTCTCTCTTCCGCGGTCCTTGCAACGAGATTCAAGGTCAGCACACCCCTCCTGATCGCCGGCAGTGCCGTAGTCGGATGGGCTACGCTGTAGACTCGGCCCTCGGCCGGGATGGCGGTGACCAATTGAGGGTGCCTTCCTGCTTCCTCCCAAAAGGAAGCTGGGAGCCGGAGCCTAGAACACAAAGCCCCCCCGTACTTGAATCCGAAGTGTTCAGGCGCCATAATCTTCCGCTTGCCGAGAAAAGAGACTTTAATCGTAAACACACATGGAGACGGATTCAGATGTCTTGGAAACTACGACTTCTAACGATCGCAGCAGCATCTTTCCTGGTGGTCGGCTGCGGAGCACCCGCTGAGGAAACACCTCCGGCAGATGCCCCTGGAGGAACCGCCAAACCGACCGACAAGATCGACGAACCGCCGACTAAACCAGCACCTCCCCCAACCAAGGAACCAACGAAAATGGAAACCAAGTCCCCTGAACCTGACAAGACGCCTCCAAAGCCCGAACCGGCTCCTGTCAAAGCCGATCCTCCCAAGGCCAAACCCGGACCGCATCCAGGGCTATTGGATCCCGCTCAGGCGGAGGGAAAGGCTCCCGCAACCTTCAAGGTGCAGTTTGACACCACCAACGGAAAGCTCGTGATCGAGGTGACTCGCTCCTGGTCGCCACTCGGCGCGGATCGGTTCTACAACTTGGTCAAGATCGGATATTTTCAGGACATCGCCTTTTTCCGGGTAATCGACGGCTTCATGGCTCAGTTCGGCATCCACGGCGATCCCAAGGTCAATCAGAGCTGGGGTGAGTCCAACATCAACGACGATCCGGGCAAGGAGTCGAACCTCAGGGGGTACATTACCTTTGCGAAGACCGGTGCACCCAACTCACGCTCGACACAGTTCTTCATCAATTATCGGGACAACAGCCCTCTCGATCCCCAGGGCTTTTCGCCGTTTGGTCGGGTGATTTCAGGAATGGAGGTCATCGACACCATCTACAAGGGGTATGGCGAAGGTGCACCGAGAGGCAAAGGTCCCGATCAAGGGCGAATCAAGATGCTGGGGAACCGATACCTGAAGAAGGACTATCCGAAGCTCGACTACATCAAGAAGGCCACACTCATAGACTAGCTTCAGCAGGCGTGGCTCCTAGTTTAGCTCGTAGCAGGCGTGCCGCTTCCGTCTGGTTGCAGAGCTTGGCGTAAGCCTCGTCAAGACTGACCTCTGCCCCTGAACCCGGGGCGAAACCGCAGTCCGGGTTCAGGGTGATTCTTTCAGGAGGAAGATACTCCAGTGCCCTCTCCACCCGGGCCATGATCGTCCCCACCGAGTCGATCTTGCCGGGGGTTACGTCCACGCACCCCAGCCCTATCTCCAGCTCCTTACGGAGCTTTCCCAATACCTCCATACCGCCTGCGGCTCCGCCGCTGAATTCCAACGTCAGGTGGTCCACCTTGAGACGGTTCAGATGTGCCAGGATCGGATCATAGCCCCCTTCGAGACTCGACTCGCCGCGAGCCCGGGCGCCGGCTCGACGGCACAGATGGACCGCCAGCTTTACGCCCTTGACTCCCTCGAGCAGAGCATTGACTGTCTCGACGCTGAAATCAGCAGCCTCTTCGGGATCAGGATAGGATTCCCGAATCTGGGCGTCCACGAAGAGGCACAGGTGAGGGTCATCAACCTGGACAACGTCGGCACCCGCGTCTCGAATCCTGAGAACCTCTTCACGCAGAATAGGGATGCAATCGCGTACGAAGTCTTCGCGACTGGGATAGGCAGACGAGGAGCTTGCCGGGTCCCACAGCCGCTCTCCCAGGAGGGCTGGAGCCGGCAGTGTGGCCTTCACCGACTGGCTCGTGATGCTCCTGAGGAATTCGATCTCTCTGGCAATGAAGCCCGGACTACGGGCCTGCAACCGTCCCACCACCGTCGTCATCGGCCTTCCGTCCTGGGGATGATGGCTGAGCTCGAATCCTTCAGCCAGATCGGCAATGACCCCGATGTAGGACTTTCGCCTCCACTCGCCATCGCTGATGACGTCCAGCCCGGCCTGCTCCTGAAGGGCCACAGCGTACCGAACCGCAGCATCCATCGCTGCCGCCGCTCGCTCATCGGAGAGGGGTGTCCGGTTGGAGATCAAGTCTCGGACCCAGGCGGGTCTGGGCAGCGAGCCCACGACGGAAGTCGGCAGGACCTTCATTCTTCACTCTGCCAATACTTACAGGCCAGTTCGAAATCCTGCTGGGTGTCGATCTCCATGTACTCTCCGGCAATATCGATGGGCTTCATTTCGACGCCGTTCTCGATCATCTCCTGGAGCAAATGGATGAGATAGGCCTTCTCGAAGACAGGAGACTCCCGAAAAGGCCTTCCCGCGTAGAGTTGTTTGCAGCGCTGAAAACACTCGCGCAAGAGCCGGGAGCCCTCGAAGCCAAACCTGGCAACACCAATGTACTCTCCCTCCGATTCCGAAGGATCCAGCTCTCGGTGAATTCTCATGATCAAACCCTCCTGGACGACGACTTTCTCAGCATCAGTCGTAGGGTGATCGGTCCTATCTTGATAGCGTTCAAGCCAACAGGAATCGATTGCCAGACCAATCTCGTCGGAGAATCCGAGCAGGCGTTCTATCACCCTTGGGGTGTAGAGGATATCCGAATAGGAGCAGATGAAGCCCTCGTCCATCAGATCTTCAGCAAACATCAGCGAGTGCAGAATGTTGTTGCGCTTCCATTCGGTGTTGTGGCGAAAGGTGAATTGAGGGTACTCCGCCTTTACTTTGTCGATCTGGTATCCACCGATGAAGCAGATGTCACTGATCCCATTGGAATGGAGAGCCTCTACAATCCAGTCCAGGATCCGCTTGCCCCTGACTTCGGCAAAACACTTGGGAGTATCTGCGGTCGTGGGCATGAGCCGCTCACCCCGCCCGGCCCCGATGATAATCGCTCGCATGGGTTTCTCTTGGTACAACCTGCAACCTGCAACCCCACGAAGTTCAGGTCTTGGACTCTTGGCTATGTTCCGCGCCTTGCGAAGTGGTGTTCCATAGCAGGCCGGACACAGCAGCAGCAGCGAAGGCAAATCCCGCCCACGCCATCACTGCCGTTTGCCAACCCTGCGAGTCTACCAGATGGCCGGTCAGCTGATCCCCGACGAAGGCGCCCATATAACCCATGAAATTGACGAAGCCGACCGCAGCAGCTGGGGTCCCATGACGGGCCAGATCCATGGGAGCGGTTCCCACCAACAGCACTTGAGCACCATAAATGCAGAAACCGACTAGAAAAAGGACTCCGATCGTAAGTTCGAATCCGGAGAGGACCACTCTATCGTAGATCAGCGTCAGAACGCCCAGGCAGGCAAGTAGAGAGCAGATCATCGGGGCTCGTCTTCCGCCCAGAAATCGATCGGTAGCCCAGCCGGAAAGGTAGGCTCCAAGCACCCCTCCGGCGGGAAGCACAGCGTATTTGAAAGCGGCCGAAGCAACGCCAGTCTGCTGGATCTCCTTGAGATGTGAAATACCCCAATCCAAGAATCCATACCGGCAGGCATTCAAGAGTCCCAGGGACAGCGCAAGCAGCCACAAGGAAGGATTGGAAAGGGTGATTAGAAGCGTCTCTCTGAGCCGAACCTTCCCTCTGCGGGGGCCAGGATCGAGCTCGCCTGCCGGAGCCCCCACCGTTTGTCGCGGAGGGCCGGACTCGTCCGGCGTCTCGCGCAGAAAGAACAGCATGTGGACGGCCGACAGCGCCAACAGGCCTGCTGGAATATAGAGTGCCCCTCTCCAGCCGTAGGTCTGTGCGGCCCAGCCCGCGATGACAAATGTCAGTACCCCCGTCGTCTGGTAGCCGGTACCGATGATGCCTACGGCCTTCCCCCGGCCTTTCAGAGGAAACCAGTTCGCCGCCACGCGCATGCAGGGGGTCCAGCCGAGTGCCTGGAAATAACCGTTGCAGGCCCACACAAACAGCATGAAATACAGACCGGTGGCCCATCCGAAGATCACGTTCAATGCCGCCGACCCAAACATCCCCAGGGCCAGCAGCAGTCTGGGTGAGTATCGCTCCGCTAATTGCCCATTGAGGAACTGTCCGACGCCGTAGGCAAGTTTCAAGGCTCCCAGAATCGCCCCTAGCTGTGTCTTGCTGTAACCCAGCTCGGACTCTATGCCTGGAAGAGCCGCGGAGAGATTGCTTCGGCAGAAGTAGAAGGCACCATAGGTAATCCAGAGCACCCACATGATTCCGGCTTCGGACCGTTTCGCCTGCATTCCTATGGCTGCTGCTGATTCTGGTTCATCAAATAGGGTTGGATTCGAGAGCCGAATCGGAATCTTCAAGGTAGGGAATCGTCTGGGGACCCTGGGGAAGGACACAGAGACGGGCGTCCGCACCATAGTCGTCGAGAAGCCGAGTCACGGTCGCTTCGACGTCCTCTATCGGCTCCAGGTGCGCCTCTCGGACCTGCTCCGGCTTCAGATAGCTGGATTTCAGGTAGACGCTGGCCTTCGATTGAATCTGGCCCTGTATCTGGACCTGCCACTGGTCTTGACGCTCGAAACCGGGACTGTGGACCAGCTCCAACAGAGACTCCGGACTGGAAGAGGACGCCAGCAGCTGCCGATACTCGCCGTGATCGGGGATTCCGTCCGAGCACTCCGCCGCGCAAATGATCGCACCGCCCTGACGGACGATCCGAGCCGCCGCCGACATTCCCTTGACGGACTGGTACAGGTTCAAGTCGAGGGGATATCCGCTGTTGGTGGTGAGGACGACTTCGAAAGGGGAGGAAACCGACTGCATGGCCGTACGCCGGGCGAAACGACAAGCAGAGGCGTGCGATTCGAAGAGCTCACCGGCATGGACGCTGGTGATCTCGTGATCACGATTGAGAGTGACATCAATAGCGAAACTGACTCCGGTCTGAGCAGCGATCTGCCGGATGGCGCCGTGGATCGGGTTGCCCTCCGTGATGCCCCAGGTCGCACTGGGATCAGCGATCAAAGGGGCACTGTGAAGCTGCATTATGGTTTCGACCGCCGCCAACCCCGGCGCTACCATCTTGGGTCCACCGCTGAAACCGGCGAAAAAATGAGGTTCCACGAAGCCAGCAGTGATCCGGATGTCGCTCGCCAACCATTCGGTGTTGAGACTGATCGGGATGCCTTCGGAAGTCTCTCCGGCCGGGCTGAGATGATCCGGGTCGAAAGCACTGTGGTTGACTATCCGATAGTTCGCCACCACCTCCGGCCCCAGCATCTCGTCGAGTTCTTCTCTGGTATTCGCTCGATGAGTGCCAGTGGCAATCAGGATCGTAATCTGATCCTTTGGGATGTGACTGAGCTCGCTCAGGAGCACTGGAAGGACCCGAGCACTGGGCATCGGTCGGGTTATGTCACACACCGAGATGGCCACAGTATCCCCAGAGCTTGCAATCCGGCGAAGGGGCTGCGAACCCGTCGGCTTACGCAGAACTCGAAGGAGGGTGTCTTGCTCGCTGGGCAGACCAGGGACGTAAACGGGCTCAATGATTCGGGTCCGCTTCTCGGGAAGGTCTACTACGAGACCCTTCTTTCCATAAGCAAGTTCAACTAGCACCTAGAGATCCACCCCCCATCTGGTAGCTGGAGCCAATTCTAGCATGGGTGCGAACTCAGCCTGGAAGTATGTGTTTGGGGTCTTGCCTTTGGTCAGGTAGAAATACGACGCGCGCAGCCGTAGGCGGAGAGTTTCCGGCACGCACCCTTTCGGTTGTGCGGCGGGTTCCTAGTTCCACCCTAGCTCACGTTTCCGCAAGCCCCCTTTGTCATCCCGGACGGTCGGATTTCCCGAGTCCGGTTGGCGACCACGACTTTCTTCCCACGGCCTTCCCTTACCCAACGAGGCTTAAGCGCTCGCTCGCATTCACCCCTCTCGGGTCCGGTTTGCCGCCGGTCTCGACAAAGCTTGCCCGGTCACCGCATACCCAGGTACTGAGCCCTGTGCGGTGGGCGCTTCCTTGCCCGTCATGGCCGAGAGTCCCTTCGCCCTTTCCGGGTATTACCCTTCCAGGAGCCGCCTCCAGGCGGCTTGGGCCGGCGTTACCCGACCGTCTTCGCTCCTACGGACTCATGCGCCAGACCGGGATGCTCCGTGGGCCTTCGCTCTCGCTCGGTCCCTCGGTCTTCGCAGGTTGCTGCGAGCCCCTGCTGCAAACCGGCCCTTCCCGACATTATCTCTGCAATCTTTGCCCAGGTGCCTGGACCCCTACCCGGCGGCGATCTCCCGGTGCACTTGCTCGTTTCTTCCCGGGTGACGTCGGCCTCACCTCACAAAGGACAGGTTCGGCTCGCCAGACAATCCCTGCATGGCAACTTCCACAGGGGGGCTTATTTCCGGGCTGCAGTCATTCACTCATGTTCAGGCTCCCAGACTCGCTAGGCCTCCAGGTTGCTCCCGCCGCTTCCTTCGAAGGGCGGCCAGGCCGTTTACACCGCGCATCTCTCGGTTGGTTACCTGCCCCGAGCTGCGGTATCGCTACGTGTGTGAACGAACAATTCACACGGCTGGACTTTCTCCAGCTGGATTGCAGCCTTGTCGGCTGCTCCCCTCTGCCCTTGCCCGGGAGTGTTTGCACAACCCTCTCGCCTTTCTTTGGAAACCGTGTCAATGCTGACCGGATTGGACAAGAGCCTGAGTGAAAGCGAAGATGAAGTCGGGCACAGGCACGGGCAAGGGCAAGGGAGGACGCTGAACACCAACGAGACTACTTATCCAAGGCCTCCCAGATCACCGTCGGCTAGAAAAGAATTGCTGCAGCATCTGTTTGGACTCCTCGGGCAAGACCCCCTCAATCACGTCGACAGAATGATTGAAACGCCCCGGCTCCAACAGACTGGCGCGGGAGAATACGGCTCCAGATTTTTCATCTCGAACCCCAAAGACAAGTCGATTGACCCGGGCCCAGATCAAGGCACCTGCGCACATCGCGCAAGGCTCAAGTGTGACGTAGAGATTCACCTCGGGCAGCCGGTAGTTGGCTAGCTTTCGCCCCGCCTCTCGGAGCACCAGAACCTCGGCATGGGCGGTGGGATCGCTCAGCTGAATGCTCCGATTGTGGTCGCGGCACAGGATCTCCTGCTTCTGGACTGCGACCGCACCAATCGGCACTTCGCCCTCGCTGGCGGCCTGCCGCGCTTCTTGAAGGGCCACCTCCATCCAGGTCTCCACACAGTCGTCAATCACATCACTAACCCTTGCAGCACTGAGATCTTTTGGGACTCTCGTGTTCCCGGATAGCGGTTCCCACGTCGCGCTTCTGGTAACGTTCCGGAAGAATCCGTCACACGAACCCAAGCGCAATCGGACGAGTCGAGCCAGTATACTTGAAGCTTCGATAAACTGGACCCAGCGGCCCACCAGCCCACAATAGCGTTACTTCTAAGCTGAAACATCATTGGTTCCTGCGGTTGGCGGACGTGGGTTCGGTCTCCAGGCCGAAGTCTTCCACTTTCGAGCCTCTCGGCTCGAAGCACGGCGGCCTGGAGACCGCCGCCACGTCCCCCGACTGGAGTTTCTTTTCTCGAATGGGGCAGCGTAGCGGGGGCGGGACTAAGCTGAAACTTCATTGGCAGAAGGAAGGTGTAGGAAAGAGCATCTGACTGAGCAGTGACCTGTAGCACGGGCACTCTTGCCCGTCGAGGACACCGACGGGCAGGAGTGCCCGTCCTACAAGCGTCACTCAGCACTCGATGTTCGTAGCTAGAAATGACGGAAGTTTCTTTCTCGAATGAGGCCAACTCGGTGGGAGCGAGACTAAGCTGAAACTTCATGACTGCTCCTGCCTTCGGAGTTCGCGGGTTCGGTGTTCTACGGTTTGTGATTCAGCCTTGTTCCTTGCTTTCGCGAAGGCAACCGCTAAAGGCTGAACCGCAGAATATCGAACAAGTGAATTTCGAAGAACTCGGGTGATCGCTGCCATCTGTTGGTGAGCAAAGTTTCTTTCCTGTACGATCCGGCGCGGCCGGAGGCGGGGCTACGCTGAAACGGGCTCGCTTTCACCTCGCCTCCCCTGACAGAAGACACAGTCGCTGTCCTGCAGATCCTCCGGAGTGAACTCACGGACTCTCTGGGAAACCAGATCCGGACCTGGCGCATCCAGATGGATTAGTTGGTAGCGATCCACTCGAGTCAGGATCACGCTGTCTGGATGGGTCTTCTTCAGCTCTTCGTGGAAGCGTGTGGCAAACGGGGAATCTGATGGAGTCACGATTACCGACCAAGGTAGCATTCTTCCTCCTCACCTGGTGCGACGGGTCTGCAAGAAACCTGTTTTCTCCCACTTCCCTCAACGTCTGGAAAAACAAATCAACGAGCTTTTCTAGCCGTAGGGCTTGCAACGACCGCCCTGGTGGGAGTTAAATACGGCCACCATCGTGTCTACCCCAGAGTCTCATGGCGAGGACACTTCGCCGCAAGCGTGAAAGGATGACACGGCGGAGATACGTTTTCGGCGGTACCTTGATACTGCCAAAATTCCTGGGGTTCGGTGCTTTGTTGGCGCTTGCCGCGTGCCAGGGCCAACCTCACAATGTCGTTGTCTTTCACACCGATAGTCTTTCCCCGCTACTCCAGACCGTGTCCCGAAGGTTCGAAGCCAATAATCCCGACGTCGCTATCCTCAGCGAGGCCGCCGAAAGCCTGGAGACTATTGGTAAGGTCGCAGATCTGGGAAGGGCATGTGATCTACTGGCGATCTCAGATCACCGTCTGATCTCGCGTCTTCTGATACCGGAGCATGCCCAGGTGGGCTACGAGTTTCTCGGGAATGAATTGGTTCTTGCCGCCTCGGAAAGACGCTTGTTCGAGCCGTTGACGCGCCAACCGCGAAGACGCAAGCATTGGTTCGAACTCCTCATCGGTGGAAGCCACTCCTATGGAGTCTCAGATCCCGATCAGGGCCCAGCAGGCTACTACACACAGCTGTCGTGGAAGCTCGCTGAACTACACTACAATCGAACTGCGCTCTACCGGCAACTGCTCAACGGACTCGATCCGCGCTGGGTGCGCCCCAGGTCCTCCGAACTGGTTGAACTCCTGAAGAACAAGACGGTGGACTTTGCCTTTCTCTACAAGTCGGTCGCTCTGCAGAATGGACTGGACTTCGTAGATCTACCGGCTCAGGTCTCACTCTCGGAACCCAGCTATGCTCAATTGTATTCACGGGTATCTCTCCGCGTGAGAGGAGATCGTGCCGGGTCTGTCATGGAGGTCTCTGGAGCCCCAATTCGCTACGGCATCTGTCTGATAGGGCAGGACAATCCCTGGGCGCGCCGATTCCTCGAGTACGTGCTGAGTACCGAGGCTCAATCCCTTTACCGCGAGCTTGGCTACCGGAGTATCGACATCCGCGAGATTCGGCACCCAGAGTGAGCAAACGAACTTGACTTTCGGAACCGTATCTGTGAGAAGAAACCGACGCCGCTCTTGCGGATCAAGAATCGGCAGGAAGCTTCAGACGTATTCAGACAGTTAGGAAAAACTACATGGGACGCATGAAAACGACGATTCCGCTTTTGCTCGTACTCGTTGTATGGGGCGGATTGGCAGGTGGAATCAGTCTGTACATCGATTATCTCTGGTTCGACTCAGTGGGCTATCTGGAGGTCTTTCAAACCACCTGGGGGGCCAAGTTCGCCTTCTGGCTGATGGGTTTCGCCATCAGCTTCGTGGTTCTGGGCTCCAATCTGTGGCTGGCAACGAGACGCTCGCTGGGTCTCTACTGGATGAGCGAGGAACTGATGACGCTCGCCAGGAAGGGGATCACCTCCCTCTTCTGGATAGCGGTTTTGGTGCTATCGGTATTCGTTGGCATGGCAGTCCAAGGACGGTGGATGACGTTCCTACAATACCAGCACCAGATCCCGACGGGCTTCAAGGAACCTATTTTCGAACAGGATATCTCCTTTTACTTCTTCTCACTCCCGGTCCTGAGCTTTCTGGTTCATTTCGCTCTGGCCCTGGTGGTGCTCTCGCTGCTCGTGTCTGCGGTCAACTACGTGACTCACGGCCACCTTGCCTATCTTGAAAGACTACAACTCACCTACGGCGCTCGCGCCCATCTGACCCTGCTGGTGGTCGTCGGGTTCGGATTGCTAGCTTATCGGTTCTGGCTGAAGTGCTACGAACTTCTCTACGCCACTGATGGCGTCACTTTCGGGGCGGGGTACGCCGATATCAACGCCCGGCTTCCCTGCTACCTGGTGCTGGTCGGTGTGTGTATTATCACCGCCCTGGCCTTCGGTCTTTCCCTCTTCGGAACCACCCTCCGCATGGCCGCCTTTTCAGGGATTGGATTTGGGATTGCCTACCTGGGCTTGAACGTCTACCCGATCGTCATACAGACTTTCGTCGTAGAACCCAACGAGCTTCAACGAGAAACACCCTTCTTGAATCACAACATCGATCTCACGCGGCGCGCCTACAATCTGGACAAAATCGAGGTGCGCGATTTTCCGGGCATCGGAGAGCTGACTCCGGAGGATCTAGTCAACAACGAGACGACTATCCGAAATATCCGTCTGTGGGATGCGAAACCGGTGAAGGACGCCTACGGCCAGCTCCAGTCGATCCGCCCCTATTACGAGTTCGATGGCGTGGATCTGGACCGTTATGTCATCAATGGGGAGTATCGGCAGCTCATGGCTTCGGTCCGAGAATTGGACTTCAGCAAGATTTCGGAGCAGGCGCAGACCTTCATCAACCAGTACTTTACCTACACTCACGGTTACGGACTGTGTTTGAGTCCGGTCAACGAGGTGACCCCGGAGGGACTTCCTGAGTTCTTCATCAAGGATATCCCCCCCCAGGCAACAGTTGATCTGGCTGTCACCAGACCCGAAATCTATTTCGGTGAACTCACCGATCACCCCGTATTCATCAAGACCAAGATGGAGGAGTTCGATTACCCCATTGGGGATCAGAATGCGATGACGCGATACGAGGCCGATCGGGGCGTCCTCATCGGATCGTTCCTTCGCAAGCTTCTGTTCGCCTGGGAGCTGGGGAGTCTCCTCAATATTCTCTTTACCGAGAACCTCACTGACGACAGCCGCGTCCTCATGTATCGGAATATCCAGGAACGGGTCCAGAACATCGCCCCTTTTCTAGAGTACGACAGTGATCCCTATATCGTGCTCCACGAAGGGCGCCTGTTCTGGATTCAGGATGCTTACACGCTCACGGACCGCTATCCCTACTCGGAGCCCTACCGCAACAGTTTCAACTACATCCGCAACTCAGTCAAAATAGTCGTCGACGCTTATCTGGGCGACGTGAACTTCTACATTTCCGATACCGAAGATCCGCTGATTCGCGTGTACGCGGCAATCTTTCCGACCCTCTTCAAACCCCTGGACCAGATGCCAGAAGGGCTTCGCGCCCATGTTCGCTATCCGGAGGGATTCTTCAACGTCCAACGGGAATTGTTTCGCACCTATCACATGGTGGACCCGACCGTCTTCTACAACAAGGAAGACCTGTGGGATCTCCCCAACGAGATCTATCGGGGAAACGAGCAGCCCATGGAGAGCTACTACGTCATCATGAGCCTGCCCGGGTCCCAGCAGGAAGAGTTCATCCTGATGGTGCCCTACACACCTCGTAACAAGAACAACATGATCTCCTGGCTGGCTGCCCGTTCCGACGGGGAACACTACGGCAGCCTTGTGCTCTACCAGTTTCCGAAGCAGGAACTACGATATGGCCCCATGCAGATCGAAGCGCGCATCGACCAGGACCCGAGGATCTCACAGCTCATCACCCTTTGGAGCCAAAAGGGCTCCCAGGTGATTCGAGGCAACCTCCTCGTGATTCCGATCGAAGACTCCCTGCTCTATGTGGAGCCACTCTACCTTCAAGCGGAAAAGAGTCAGATTCCCGAGCTGACACGAGTCATCACCGTCTATCAGAACCGAGTCGCCATAGGAGAAACATTGGATCAGGCCCTGAGATCAGCGCTGATGGCGCCCCCGGAGAGAGTGGGAGCCGATCCATCCTATGCCGTGGAGACCGGGTCCTTCGACACCCAGCAAGCGCCGGCGACATCGCGTTCAGATGATCTGGGAGTTCGCGCGCTACAGCACTACCAGCGTAGTCAGCAGCACTTGAGACAGGGCAACTGGGCTGCCTATGGTGAAGAACAACGGAAGCTGGGAGAAACTCTTGACCGTCTGAAGCAGCAGAATAGTAACCCTGACGGAACAGGGCCATGACAACCCTCGAGGGCTGATTGCCGTTTGAATTCGCCGGGGTTGAATTCGCCGGGGTTTGAATTCGCCGGGGTAGATCCTTACAATAGAACTCGTTCGGAGAAGATAGGAGATTGGACCTATGGTTATGTTGACGGAGAATGCCATCGGCCAGGTCAAGAAAGTCATCAGTGAACAATCCGAGCCCTATGTCGGCATCCGGGTTGGGGTTGAAGGTGGAGGCTGCTCTGGCTTCCAATACACTCTCAAGCTGGAGCGCACGAGCCGCGAAGGCGACGACGTGGTCCAGGTCGACGGATTCCAGCTATTGATCGATCCCCAGAGTATGGTCTATCTGGATGGCACCGAGATTGACTACGTCGAGACGCTGCAAGCAGCCGGCTTCAGGTTCAACAATCCCAACGTGACCGGCAGCTGTGGCTGCGGTGAATCCTTTCAGGTCTAACCGAGAAGGGTACGCTCCTCGGTTGAACACCCTTCTCACCCAGAGCATAATACCCGCATGAATCTTGGGGACACCTTTCACAGGCCCCTCAAGGACCTCCGCATCTCTGTGACGGATCGCTGCAACTACCGCTGCCAGTACTGCATGCCCCTGGATGAGTATGACTGGATCGAAAAGGCAGAGCTACTTCGGTTCGAGGAGATCGTCCGGCTGGCCGGCCTGTTCCTTCGGCTGGGAGTTGAGAAGCTTCGAATCACCGGCGGGGAACCCCTGGTCCGAAAAGATCTCGAACAGCTGATCGGCAAGTTGTCCGGGTTGCCGGGCCTGAAGGACCTGAGCCTGACCACCAACGGCTCCTTTCTCGCCCAGAAGGCCGAGGCCCTGAAAAAAGCAGGGCTGTCACGGATCAACGTCAGTCTGGATACGCTGAATCCCGAGAGATTCAGGCAAATCACCAAGAGAGGTACTCTCGAGGCAGTCCTGGAAGGCATTGAGGCATCCAGGCGTGTCGGTCTAACGCCCGTCAAGGTGAACGCCGTCGTAGTTCGAGGGGTCAACGACGACGAGATCCTGGAGCTCGTGAAGTTCTCGAGAGACAAGGGTCTGTTTCTCCGCTTCATCGAATACATGGACGTGGGGAACGCGAACACCTGGAGCCTGGAAAAGACCGTCACCAAGAAGGAGCTCCTCGATTTGATCCACTCGCACTTTCCGCTGCGCGAAATCGGCCGAAAGGAACTTCGGGCGCCAGCGGTGGACTACGAATTCATCGACGGAAAGGGGCAGGTGGGAGTGATCGGGTCCGTGACCGAATCGTTCTGTTCGAGCTGTACACGAGCCCGTCTGACCGCAGACGGGAAGCTGGTCACCTGCCTTTTCGCCTCTCGTGGCCATGACTTGAAGTCGCTGCTGCGGAGCGGAGCAGGGGACGAGGAGATCCTGGAGGCGATTACCTCGATCTGGTCGGGGAGAGCCGACCGCTACTCCGACCTGCGCTGGGAGCAGCTGGCGTCGAGTGATAGCTATCGTCCAAAGGACCACGAAAAGATTGAAATGATCACGCTGGGCGGATGATCCTCGCCTTCTGCGTTTCCTTTGCTAGCGCCCGGCTAGCTTGCGTTTCTGCTACTTCAACCGGGTCGAAATCCGGGGACGCCCTCATCGGGTGAGAAGAAGGGTAGAACTGCAACCCCATCCTCTTGAGCAATCCTAGCATTGATCTCCTTCAGCTCCTCCCGGGCAAAGGACTCGATCACGTTCTCGATGATCCCATCTGGTCGGATATAGAAGAATGTCGGGACATAGGACACGCCGTAGGACTCTCCAATGGAATGCGGGCTCGAGTCCAGGCCCACTTTGAGGTGAAGGTTGCCATCTCGGATCAGCCTCCGTGCCCCACTCTCTCGCTCCTGAGCAAGCGCTACCATGGAGACCCTCGACTCCGGATAGTTCCGGTAGATCCGATCGATCAGAGGGAGTGAATATTCACAGGTAGGACAGCCGGCTTTCACAAACATCAAAAGTACGGGGCCTCTTGCCAAGCCGTCCGCGAGTCGCCACCGGCCAACAGCCAGGTCCGGCTGTTCGTCTTCTGGATTGCCCCCTCGTGTTCTCGTCAGCGAGAGACACTCGAATTCGACGGCAACATCGCCCGGCTTCAACATCATCTGGACGACCTCCTCTAGCCTGATAGGCATCGTCTCGGTTCCTCCCCCGCTTTCCCCAGAGAACTCTGTTGACAGGGATCGAAACCCTCCCCTATAGTACGACTCTCAAAGCAAAGAGCAACAATTCTTCCTCCATGACCGAAGCATCTGAAAGGCCGTGATGACACCTGAAACAATCCGGTCGCTCTATGCCATGGCGAACCGCCTTCGTCGCCATTCTCTGGAGTCGACAACAGCCGCGGGCTCTGGCCATCCCAGTTCCTGTCTCTCCAGTGCTGAACTCGTCTCCACCCTGTTCTTTCGTTTCCTCCGTTTCGACATCCAGAACCCCGAAGGCCACCACAACGATCGCTTTATTCTTTCAAAGGGCCATGCCGCTCCGGTTCTATGGGCTGCCCTGGCTGAGGCCGGAGCATTCCCAACTGAGAAGCTTCTGACCCTGAGAAAAATGGACAGTGATTTGGAGGGTCATCCCACCCCGCGCAATCGCTGGGTCGACGTCGCAACCGGCTCTCTGGGTCAGGGTCTGAGCATCGGAACGGGCATGGCCCTGTCTCATAAACGGGATGAGCTGACCAACCGCATCTTCGTCCTGATTGGGGATGGGGAGGCCGCCGAGGGCTCGGTCTGGGAGGCGGCGGCGATGGCGAGCTATTACAAGCTCGACAATCTGGTCGCGCTGCTGGACGTGAATCGTCTGGGACAAAGCCAGGCCACCATGTACGGTCACAATGTAGAGACCTATTCCCAACGGTTCTCCGCCTTTGGCTGGCACACTCAGATCGTGGACGGTCACAGTGTAGAGGAGATCAACGCCGCCCTGACTTCGGCGATTTCGGTAAAAGGGCAGCCTTCCGTCCTGGTCGCTCGAACCCTCAAGGGAAAAGGCGTCTCCTTCATGGAGGACAAAGACGGATGGCACGGCAAACCCTGTGCCGCCGGCGAGCAATTGAAGGAAGCCCTCAGTGAAATAGGTGATCAGCTGGAGCTCGAGGAGCCTTTGAGCGTAGCCAAACCCTCATCCTCTGTCCCCTCCGCCGGAGCGATCACCGGCGACCCACCTGCCCCGCCCGACTACGGGGCCGACGAGACGATAGCCACACGCCAGGCCTACGGAAATGCGCTGAGGAAACTGGGAGCCAGCAATCCCAGGGTAGTAGTCCTCGATGGAGATACCAAGAACTCGACCTATTCCGAGAAGTTTCTGAAGGATTTCCCAGAGCGGTTCGTCGAGTGCTTCATCGCCGAGCAGGCGATGGTGGGTGCCGCCGTAGGAATGAGTGCGGTGGGAAAGGTTCCCTTTGCCTCCACGTTCGCCTGCTTTCTGACACGCGCCTACGACCAGATCCGCATGGCAGCAATCTCCCGTTCCAATATAAAAATCTGCGGCTCTCATGCAGGGGTCTCCATTGGTGAAGATGGCCCTTCACAAATGGGTTTAGAAGACCTTGCGATGATGCGGGCAGTCGCCGGCTCCACCGTTCTCTACCCCAGCGACGGGGTATCGGCGGAGCGGCTGGTGGCGCTGGCAGCTGAGACTCCCGGAATCGTCTACATCCGAACGACTCGCCCCAGTACGCCTATTCTGTATTCGAATGAGGATGAGTTTATCGTCGGTGGCTCCCGAGTCCTTCGCTCCAGTCCAGGTGACCAGGCCACGATCGTAGCCGCAGGAATCACGCTGCACGAGTCCCTGACTGCCTACGAGGAACTCCTTGACCGAGGCATCCCGGTTCGGGTGATCGACCTGTATAGCATTAAACCGGTCGACGGGGACACCCTCAAACAAGCCGTCCAGGAGACTGGCGCCTTGGTGACGGTCGAGGATCACTATCGGGAAGGCGGCCTGGGTGATGCCGTCCTGGACGCGCTGGCCGGAGAGCAGTCCAGGTTTCGCAAACTCGCGGTTAACAGGCTTTCCCGTTCGGGCCCCTCCGGCGAGCTCATGGAGATGCAAGGCATCAGCGCCAACGCGATCCGAAAGGCAGTTGAAGAGCTTCTCGCCTAAGCTAAAACTTGACGTGGCTTCGGTCTCCAGGCCGAAGTCTTGTTCCTTCGAGCCTTGGGCTCGAAGGACGGCGGCCTGGAGACCGCCACCACGCCCTGACCCGAAAGTTTCTCCCTCGAATGAGGCCAGCGCTGCTTCAGAACTTCGGAGTTCGCATGTTCGGCGTTTTGCGGTTCGTGATTTAGCCTTTCTTCCTGGTTCTGGAGAAGCCAACCGGCGGAAATGACAAACCGCAGAATATCGAACAAGCGAATTTCGAAGGTAAGAGACTTTGGATCCTATCGAGCGGTCACCCCCTCTTGATCACGATCAGTGTCCGGTCGTCGACCTGTGCCACACCCTCGCTGAACTCTCCTAGATCTCGAACGATGGTGTCAAAGATCCCTCGGGAAGTCCGCTCTCGAACACGATCGACCAACTGCTTCAATCTCTCACTTCCATAGTCCTGCCCCAGCGAGTTCTCTGCCTCGATGATGCCGTCCGTGTAGCAGAGCAGGACATCATCCACTTCCATGCGGACCTCCCCTACCTCGTGGTCCACCGGTGGAAAGCGGAACGCACCCAGGACGAAGCCTCCGGTATCCAGTGGGACGATCCCACCCTTCTGGAAAAGGAGCGGGCTGTGGTGCCCGGCATTGGTATAGCGCAATGTGCCATCGAGCTGAAGCTCACCATAGAAGGCCGTGATGAACTGATTGGGCTGGGAGGACCAGAACATTCGCCGGTTGATCTTGGGGAAGAGCAGCCGAGTTGTATCCCGAGCATAGTGGGATTCGAAGGAGATGGCCGTATAGAGGGCGGTGTTGAAATCCCGGATGAGCATAGCCGCTGCCAGCCCATGCCCCGCGGCGTCGGCAATCACCAAACCCATCCGCCCCTGTAGGTCAAAGCGCCCGTCGAGATCGATGAAGTCATAGTAATCACCTCCCACCACAGCGGTCGGCAGTGTCATGCCGAAGATATCGTAGTCACCGAAGACCGTCATACGCTCTGGATCGGGCATGATGTGCCGCTGCATCTCAGCCAACGACACAAATTCCTCCTGGATCTCCTGGAGATCCATCCCCGCGATTCTGGTCAGCTCTTCCTGGGCGGATAGCTTCCGCTTCATCTACGGATTCTCACTTTCTATTGGTGCTTGCGCTCGATAAAGACAGTGATCTACGGCTAGAGAAACCGCTCTACGATTTCTGCAGACGCTGCCTCATTCGCTTCGATCTCGACTCGGCATCGGTTCCCCGAAGACGCAAACCCTCGCTTGAGGTAGGCAAAGGCGATGGGGCAGTCCAGTCGGGGCGATAGGACAGCACTGGTGACGGTCCCAATTTCCTTCCCCTCTTCACTGAGGACTCGAGCTCCCCGAGCCGGAGGTGCGCCATCCTCCAACTTCAATCCCATCAGTAGATTGTTGACACCACCGATGTTCGTGGCCTTGGCGACTACTTCCTGGCCCAGGTAGCAACCCTTGGTGAGGCTGATCGCCTGGTCCAGACGCGCCTCCATGGGATATCGGGTCTCGTCCATATCGATGCCAAACCTGGGAATCCAAGCCTCCGTTCTAAGCACGTTCCAGGCTTCCTCCTCCAGCTCCCGAATTCCCTGGGCGGCCCCTTTCTCCTGAATGGCAACACGCAAATCGGATCCCGTCTCCGCCGGGAAAATCAACTCGAAACCCTCATCAGCAAGATCGGGACGCCGAATCAGCCAAGCCTGTTCGCCCCCCAGACCTACCGCTTGGATCCCGTAGACTTCCTGGGGCCCGGCTTCACCAAACAGATCCCGCACCAACTCTCCGGACCGGGGACCTTGCAAGGAGAAGTGACCGTACGCTGACGAAGCATCGGACAAGTCGACCTCTTCCATGATGATGTACCTTCCCAACTCGCCCAAGGTCTTGTCCAGGAGAGATCGATCGAGGTCCAGCAGGAGGAATTCGGGAAAGCGATAGTAATAGAAATCGGAGACGATCTTGCCACGAGCCGTCAGAAAGGTTCCGTAGTGCCCCGCGTAGTCGGGAAGCCCTTCTACGTCGTTGCTGATCATCGAGTGAAGGAAGGAAACTCGATCGGGTCCGGTGACTTCGAGCTTGCTGCGATCTGACAGATCGATCAGCCCGACGCCATGAACCACGGCATCGTATTGGGCGAGTGTTGGCGCATCCATCAGTGGTCCTATTCCAGTGTTTCCCCAGGGGCAATCGCCAGCACCTGGGTTCCGATATCCCGGGTCAGTTCCCGCAGCTCCTCGGGTGTCCCCCTCAGCAGGGGAAAAGTGGCATAGTGCATGGGGACCACCTTCTTGGCATTCATGAGATGACAAGCATACGCTGCCTCCCTTGGATCCATGGTGAAATGGTCTCCGATCGGAAAAAAAATGAGTTCAGGCTGATACAGTTCCGCAATGATCTTCATGTCGCCGAAAACACAGGTGTCTCCGGCGTGGTAGACTCGAAATCCGTTTTCGAACTCGATCACGTAGCCGGCCGGCTCTCCCCCATAGATGATAGAGCCATCGTCGTCCTGAATGCCGCTGCTGTGATGCGCATCCACCATGGTGACCCGCAGATCATCGAGCTGCTGGGTTCCGCCCTTGTTCATGGCGTTGACATTCTCGACACCCTTGCCTTCCAACCAAACTCCTATCTCGACATTGCAGCCAATCTGAGGCTGGTGCTGGCGGGCCAGGGCAACCGCGTCCTGGATATGGTCAAAGTGTCCGTGGGTGATCAGCATCGTGTCCAGCGACTCAATCTTCTTCAGCTCAGGAGGGCAAGCCGGATTCCCTTCGACCCAGGGATCGATCAGCAGTCTGTTGCCCCCGGGAGTGGTGAACAGGAACGTCGAATGTCCGAAATACTGGATGGTCACGTCTCGAAGCATTGCCATGATTTCTTGCCTCTCCTTTCCAGCCACCAATATACTCGACCTTCCCAATCCAGTAAATTGGCCTGAGAGCTCATGAACAAACTACTCTTCTGGGGAGCCCTTGTTGTCGGCGGACTGATCTTTCTCAAACTCTTCGTTCTCTATCTGGAGCCTCACGTCGCCTTCTTTCCCATGCGCGGGGAACATCAAACCCCGGATGACGTCGGCGTCCCATTCGAGGCAGTCTCCTTGACGACGGATGACGGAGAAACCATCCATTCCTGGCACTTGAAGCATCCTCACCCCCAAGCAGAAATTCTTTTCTTTCATGGCAACGGCGGGAACCTGTCCATCTATCTGGGGCTGATTGCGGAGATGTATCACAGGTCCTTGACCGTCTTTATCTTCGACTACCGCGGGTACGGTCGAAGCAGCGGATCACCCAACGAGACAGGGCTCTACCAGGACACCCGAGCCGCAGTCGACCACTTCTGGGAACACTGCCACACCCCGGAAACCTCGGTAGTCTACTGGGGACGATCACTGGGCGGCGTGACAGCATCCTACGCGACCACGCTGCGTCAACCCGACGGCCTGATCCTGGAGTCGACATTTCCCGACAAGGCCTCCCTGGCCAAGCACTATCCGGTGCTGGGTGCCCTCAGCGTCCTTTCGCGCTATCGCTTTCCCACCGTCGAGTTCCTGCAAGGGCTATCCTGCCCCGCTCTCGTGATCCACGGCGACCAGGACGAGATCGTCCCCTTTGTTCTGGGTGAGAAAGTATTCCAGGAGCTGCAGGGTGAAAAGTATTTTTATCGGATTTCGGGGGCACGCCACAACGATACCCACAAGTTTGACCTGGAACCCTACTGGGGTCGGGTAGCGCACTTCATAGAAGGCATCAAGAATGGATAAGATCCACCTGCGTGAGATTTCGTGTCAGGCACACATCGGAGTCACCGAGGAAGAGCGGACAGTTGCACAGAGGATTCTGCTGGACCTGATTCTGCACCTGGACCTGGAGCCGGCAGCGCAGACCGACGACCTGGAAAAAACCGTGGACTATCGGCAGCTGGTCGAGGAGGTTCGAGAGATCGTCGCACAGGGCAGCTATTCCCTGCTTGAAGCACTCGCCGGTGCTGTCTGCAACACAGTGCTCCGAGACCACAGGATTTCGCTGGTCGAGGTGAAGGCCTATAAGTTCCCAGAAGTTTTGAGAGGAGCGCTCAAAGATGTAGCCGTTGAAATGACTCGGCGGGCAGCAACCTGAGGGACATTCAAAGGCAGGACCTAGAGCCTTCCTGATCTGAGAAAATGGAATTCGAATATGAGGTCATGGCAACACGATCTACGCCGAAGGCGTTATTGCGTGTAGCCCAGGGTTGCAATGCGAAGCGAGCTACCCTGGGTCAAATCGTCCAAATGCCTTACCCCATCGGGGTTACTGCAGACCGGCAACGTTTCGGCAATAACACTTTCAGTGTAGAAGAGTCATAAGCATGCTGAACCCAGGGTAGCTCGCTTCGCATCGCCAACCCTTATAGTTGGGAAGGTACTGAGATCGGGAAGATGGGAGCGGCAAGTAGCCGTAGCCGCCTTTCTTTCTTTTTTGCTACTTTTTTCTTTCTTTGTGGAAGGTGTGGATGGTGTGCAAAAGTGTGGAGTCGGGAGCTCGATAGTCGACTCCCAGGACGCTCGGGTCCGTCACGAATGCCAACCCTTATCGGGAGGACGATTAAGCCCAGACTTTCGGACGGACCCTGGGCCGGATTTGGACGAATACTCAGATGCTGTCCGCTCAGGAGGACTTCTATAAGGAATTCGCCGCCCCCGGTTTGCGTCCGACGAAACACCAGAGAAGGGGAGAGGAGCCATGAAGCCGATTGAGGAGCAGACCATTGGAGTGTGGGTGGGCCTGGACTGGGCCGACCAAGAGCATGCCTACGCGCTGCGGATGTCGGGCTCGAGCGAAATCGAGACCGGCGACGTCAAACAAACACCGGAGGCCCTGCAGAGCTGGATCAACGGGCTGAGAGAAAGGAGCGGAGGCGGCTGGGTCGCGATCGCCGTCGAACAGAGCCGGGGAGCGCTGCTGTATGCGCTGATGGATTACGATTTTGTGTTGATCTACCCGATCAACCCGAAGTCCTTGAGCCGCTACCGTGGAGCCTTCTATCCCAGTGGAGGCAAAGACGACCCGAGGGATGCGGATCTGGTGCTGGACTACCTGCTCAAGCATCGGGAACGGATTCGATTGTGGGAACCCGAATCGCCGGAGGTGCGCTCCCTGCGCCTGTTGTCCGAGCAACGGCGCAAGCTGGTCGATCTGCGCGCGGACTTGACCAATCAGTGGACCGCCAACTTGAAGAACTACTTTCCTCAGGCCCTGAAATGGGTCGGCCCGCTCAAAGGGAAGACGGCCTGTGATTTCCTGAACCGTTGGCCCAGCCTTGAGGCCTTGCAGCGGGTCAAGCCGACCACGATTCGCCGCTTTCTCAAGAGCCATCGGGTGGGGGGCAGCGAAAAGTTGCACTCCAAGCTGGAGGAGATCAAGCAGGCCCGGGCGCTGACCCACGATGCGGCCATTGTGACGGCGGCTAGCCTGATGACTCAGAGCTTGGCGGGACAGATCCTGCACTTGAATGAGTCCATCCAGCGGTTTGATGCCAAAATCGAGGAACTCTTCAACCACCACCCCGACCATTTCATTTTCAGCAGTCTGCCCGGCTCTGGAAAGGCTCTGGGACCGCGGCTCTTAACTCTCTTTGGGGAGGATCGGGATCGTTTCCAATGCGCCGCGGAGGTACAGACCGTCTCCGGCATCGCCCCCCTGCTGCGAAGCAGTGGCAAGACCCGCATCGTGTCTTACCGTTGGGCCTGTCCCAAGTTCGTCCGCCAGGGCGTTCACGAATTCGCCGCTCACTCCCGGCACTGGTGCCCCTGGGCGCAAGCGTTCTACCAGATGCAGCTCAGCCAAGGGAAAGATCATCACGTCGCGGTGCGCTCTTTGGCCTTCAAGTGGCTGCGCATAATCTACCGCTGCTGGAAGAACCGGGTCCCCTACGACGACGCCATTTATGTGGCTTCTTTGAAGGCGAACAACGCCCCTTTGCTGGCCTTCTTGTAGAGAGCAATCAAGCTGTGGAAAAAAATGCAACCGGCTGAAAAAAAAACTTGAAAAAACACTTGACTTGAAACCTCAGATGTCTGGGCTACGCGCAGTAACGCCTTCGGCGTAGGATTTCCTATGTACCGAGAGCTGGACCGGAGAGTTCAGACGTGCAGACGTATGACCGGATCCTCCAGCTTCGGGTCAACTCGCAGCTCTACTAGGGACTCCCGTACGACACATGCCAGAGCGTCCCGGCGCCATCTTCCGAGATCATCATCGACCCGTCCGACATCTGCAGTAGCCCCACCGGTCGTCCCCAGACCTCGGGCTTATCGGGGTCCATCATCCAACCGGTGAGGAAGTCGGTGGGACCGGAGGCAGGTCGGCCGGATTCGAAGGGGATGAAGGTAATCGAGTAACCGACTCGACGGGCCCGGTTCGAGGAGCCTCGAAAGGCGAGGAATAGGCCTCCCTTGTACTTTTCCGGAAACTGCGTGGCGTCATAGAACAGGATGTCCATGACCGCCACGTGAGCCCCGAGGACTACGTCAGGATAGAGGGTCTTATTGACCATTTCCTGGTTCGTCTCCTCGTGCCTGGGCTCTTTGTGAGGACCTGTGTAGGCATCGGGCCAGCCGTAGAAGCCCCCCTGCTGAACGTGGATCAGGAAGTCGGGTACCAGATCATCCCCGAGTCCATCGCGTTCCTGCACCGTTGCCCAGAGCTCGTCGGTTCCAGGTCTCAAGCGGAGACCGACGGTATTGCGCAGTCCCCTCGCGATTACTTCGTGCGCCCCGCCATCGGGATTGATCCTGTTGATGGTGGCCCTCAGCGGAGGATCGCCCTTGTTGTGGTCGGATCCCGAGCCGATGGTGACATATAGCTTCGCCTGCTGGTGGTCGAAGAGTAGAGAGCGGGTCCAGTGCCCCTTCCCGAAGTCTTCGAGGGAAAAAACCTCCTCGCCCTCTCCCGAGATCGCCATATCCTTGTACTTGTATCGCTTGATCGAAGTCGGCTGCCCGACATAGAGATAGTCCTGGTAGAGGGCCATACCGTAGGGCCGATCCAGGTTCTGCAGGATGGTCTTCTTGTTTCCTCCCTTCAAGGCATAGACGGCGCCGCTCGGGGATCCTCTTTCGCCGCTATCCGAAAGGAGGATTTCCCCTGCAGACCCCACCAGCATGAAGCGAGGCTTGGTGAATCCGGAGGCGAATTCTTCGACCCGAAAACCCTCCGGGACCCTCAGTTGAGCCCCAGCCGGCCGGGGGACGATGCGGGGGGCGTTGCTGGCTGATTCGGTGTGGTAGGGCTCGGGAAGACCCTTCCAGTTGACCGGAAGTCGTGGCGATTGTGCGAAGACTGTGCCAGCAGCTAGCAACCAGACCAAGGCGGATAGCCGAATTCGATACTGTACTATCATGATGGCCCGAGATGGTAGTTTCAGAACCCGGCAGAGTCAAGCTGCGGAGTTGATCCGGAGACGATACATCATTCTACTGTCACAATGATGGTGAGAACCCAGATAGTCTTGGATTCGGAGACTCAGAAGCTGGCACAGCTGCGTGCTGCCGAACTTGACATCTCGTTTGCTGAATACATGCGGCGACGGGTGGAGCGGGACCTGGGTGAGCCAAGTCCGCAGACCAATCCCTCAGCCATCTTCGATCTGGGACATTCCGGTGGAACGGACGTGGGGAGAGAAAAGGATCGTTTGCTGGGAGAAGCCATCCAAGCCGTGAACCTTGACTGAGAGAAGACCAGGATGAGCCTGTTTGTCGACACCTCAGCCTGGTATGCCGCTGCCGATGCAGGCGATATCAGCAACTCCCGGGCGAAAGCTATCCTGTCCAGCGAAGAGAATCTGGTCACTAGTGATCATGTTCTCGTCGAAACCTGGGATGGCGGGATGACTCAAAGGGTCAACCCTGTAGGGGTTGCGGAAGGTGATGCCCACGGCGCAATCGCGCACCAGTTGAAGTAGGAGGCCACAACCCATACAGGGTTGGGATCAAAAAGGATGGCTGTTTACCCAGGGTTCAGAAACCCTGGGCTGTACGCCGCAACCCCGTTGGGGTTGACCTCTCTGATGTCGGCGGTATGAGGTTGCTCGCTAGAACTAGACCAGAAGTTTCTCCACTCGATTTCCGTGGACGTCGGTGAGCCGGAAGTCTCGTCCCTGGAAGCGATAGGTCAGCTTCTTATGGTCGAAGCCCAATAAGTGCAAGAGGGTAGCGTGCAGGTCGTGGACATGGACCTCATCCTGCGTCACATTGAATCCGAACTCGTCGGTCTCACCCAGGGTAATCCCGGGTTTGATTCCCCCGCCGGCCATCCACATGCTGAAGGCGTTGGGGTGATGGTCGCGCCCGTCCTCAGTCCCCGCTTGCACCATGGGAGTCCGTCCGAACTCGCCGCCCCAAAGGACCAGGGTATCCTCCAGCATACCTCGCTGCTTGAGATCCTGAACCAGGGCAGCGCTGGCCTGGTCTGTCTCCTTGCAGTTCTTCTTGATATCTCGAGCCAGAAAGCTGTGCTGGTCCCAGGACTCATGGTAGAGCTGAACGAAGCGTACGCCCCGCTCCACCAGTCTTCGAGCCAATAGGCAGTTGTTGGCGAAGGAGGGTTTTCCTGGCTCCGCACCGTAGAGATCCCGGATGTGTTGGGGCTCTTGCGAAAGATCCATCAGTTCGGGAACGCTGGCCTGCATCCGAAACGCCATCTCGAAGGAGTTGATGCGGGTCGATATCTCTGGATCTCCCGTCAGGTCCAGGTGCATCTGGTTCAAGCGCCGGATGGAATCCAGTGAATCCCGCTGCAACTCCTCGTCCATGCCTTTGGGACTGGAAAGGTAAAGGACAGGGTCTCCACTGCTGCGAAACTGAACGCCCTGGTAGACGGTAGGCAGAAAGCCGCTGCCCCAGCAGGAATCTCCGCAACTTGGCCCCTTCTTCCCGGAACTGAAGACCACGAAGGCGGGCAAGTCCTGGGATTCGCTGCCTAGACCGTAGGTTACCCAGGCACCCAGGCTGGGCCGGCCGAACTGTTGGGTTCCGGTGGTCATCATGAGCTGCGCAGGGGCGTGATTGAAGGCATCGGTCGACATCGACTTGACGATCGCGATGTCATCTACCACTCCGGTCAAATGGGGGAGCAACTCGGAGAGTTGAGCTCCTGATTGGCCGTGTCTGGCGAACTTGAATTTGGGGCCCAGGAGTTTGGAGCTGGGGTTGATGAAGGCGGCTCGGTAGTTCTTGATCAGATCTTCGGGTGGCAATGTTCCGTCAAATTTCGCCAATTGGGGCTTGTGATCGAAAAGCTCCAGATGACTGGGAGCTCCTGCCATGAAGAGAAAGATGACGTTCTTCGCTTTGGGGGCGTAGTGGGGTTTCCTGGGGGAGAAGGGACTATCCGAAGAGAGTGCTCCGGCTGCGAATCCGGCCTGGGTCAGGAGTTCCCCTAGCGCCATGGCTCCCACTCCGACACCGCACTGCTGCAGAAACCAGCGGCGGTTGATCGAGTGGGGATCGTTGCTCTGGTCGGGTTGGTTGGATCTGTTCATTTTGCGCGCCCTATTCCTTGGTGATGGTCTCGTCCAGATTCAGGAGAACTCGAGCCACCGTTGTCCAGGCTGCCAGTTGAACCGGGGTGGCGTCGCCAGGAAGGGTGGATCTCAGCTCCTGGTCGAAGCCGGCGATGTCCCAGGGATTGACCCAGCCCTGCGCCAGGCGTCCTCGCTGCCTGTCGAGCAGGTCGAGTAGCTCGTCTTTCTCGGCCTGAGTGGGCATCCGGGTCAAACAGCGTCGGAAGGCGTAGGCCAGTCGGTCGCCATCGGACCCGCCCCCCTCTCGAAGAGTCCTCAGCGCCAGGGCCTGAGCCGCTTCTAGAAAGAGAGGTTCGTTAAGTGTGGTGAGGGCCTGAAGCGGAGTATTGGAGCGGGAGCGACGGACACATGAGGAGTCTCCATTGGGGGCGTCGAAAGCCTGCAGCATGGGATAGGGAACCGAGCGGAAGCGGAAGGTGTAAAGGCTGCGTCGGTACCGATTCTCTCCCTGTTCTTCCTTCCAGACCTTGGGCCCATAGCTGGCCGGAGGGACGAAGAGGAATCTGGGAGCAGGAGGATACACGCTGGCCCCTCCAATGCTGGGATTGAGGAGCCCGCTGGCAGCCAGAGCAATGTCCCGCACGATTTCGGCTTCGACCCGCAGACGTGGTCCCCGCGCCAGCAGCCGATTGTAGGGATCCCGTTCTCGGAGCTCAGGAGTCTGCTTCGAGGACTGGCGATAGGTGGCTGAGGAGACGATCAGCCGGTGAAGCTGCTTCAGGCTCCAGCCCCGCTCCATGAACTCGACTGCCAGCCAATCCAGCAGCCCTGGGTGAGAGGGTGCTTCACTCTGCCTGCCCAGGTTCTCGCTGCTGGCTACCAGACCGATTCCGAAATAGGCCTGCCAGACACGATTTACCAGGGAACGTGCCGTCGTCGGCGAATCAGAGTCCACCAGCCAGCGGGCAAAGCCTAGACGGTTTGGAGGAGCATTCTCTGGAAAAGGGTGGAGAAAAGCCGGGACTCCAGAGGAGACGGACCTGCCGGGACTCAGGAAGTCTCCTCGATTCAGAAGGTGGGTTTCTCGGCTTCGAGCTCGTTCCTCCAACACCAATTGAGCCGAGCCCTCAGGATGCTGGCGCCAGAGTTCTTCGATTTCGCGGTTCGCCTGATCCCATTCTGCGACAGTAGTGCGCCAATAGCTGAACACGGCCTGGGCCTGCGAAGGAGTCCTGTCCGAACGGGGGATCGAGAGGATTTCACGCAGCCCTGCTGGTAGGGGGTCTGCGGTTGCCTCGGCGCCGGTCGTGACCGAGATCCGGAAGCGACCCAGGTTATGGTTCTGGTTGTCGTCGCTATTGGCGCCCCCGTGCTTCTGGCTCATGTGGAAGATCAACAGCGTCCCCTGGGGATGGGAGATCGGAGTCTTGACCGTGAAGACTGCCTTTCGGGGCAGATTGCGTCGAGCCGGCCCGGCATCGATTCCCCAGGCCGTCTTTTCGTCTCCATCGATCGCAAACGCAATCGGTCCTGTCACACGTAGCTTGTCGCTCTGGTCATCGAACATCGCTTCCAGCGGAGTTTCTGGAAGTGCGATGTCTGCGGTTGCCCCGCGGATTTCGATCTTCTCTAGCTGTCCCGGAGACGCTACGGCGGCAGCTTCCACCTCGAACTCGGTTAGCGCTCCTGTCCCTTTCAGGGAGCGGCCGGGGCCTCCCAGGGGCAGGTTGGGATCGTTCAATAGTTCCAGGCGGAAGGCAGTCACGTTCTGGAGCTTGGTCTCGACGGACATCTTCACGCGGTGTTTGGTGGGAGCATAGCCCTGGGCCAGGAAGGAGCCGTCGGCCTGAGGCAGGTATTTCTGCCCACCGCTGCTGATGTCCTCGACCGTGGGTCGGAGGACGGTCCAATTCGGCTGGTCATCGCGGACCCGGTCTTCCCAACGCGCCATTTTCTGTTCGCCATCAGGCTGAGTGTGTTTGAGATTCTCCTCAACCTCCCGGATCCGACGAAAGACCTCTGAACGCTTCATCTGCTCGGCCGGGGTATAGACGGCCAGGTTGGCCTCGTGGGTATTGTTCAGGAAGGCGAAAAGGCGGTAGTACTCTTTCTGCTTGAGCGGATCGTACTTGTGATCGTGGCACTGAGCACACTGGATCGTAATCCCCAGAATGCCCTTGCCGATGGCATCCATGCGATCGAACAGAGCCTCCATCCGAAACTGCTCCGGATCGATGCCGCCTTCCGCGTTGATCATGGAATTTCGTAGAAAGCCGGTGGCTACGATCTGGTCCTGCCCCGCATCAGGCAACAGGTCTCCCGCCAACTGCTGGATGATGAAGTCGTCATAAGGTAAATCGCGGTTGAGGGCGTTGATAACCCAGTCGCGGTAGAACCAGACCCTTCGCGGTTTGTCCTTTTCGAAACCGTCGGAGTCGGCGTATCGAGCCGCGTCCAACCAATGCCGTCCCCACCGCTCTCCGTAGTGTGGTGAGGCCAGCAGTCGCTCTACCTGCCTCTGGTAGGCGTCAGGGCGCTGGTCGGCGAGGAACTCTTCAACCTCTTCGATCGTGGGGGGGAGGCCGATCAAATCCAGACAGAGCCGTCGCAGCAGCGCGATCCTGTCGGCTTCGGGGGAAGGGGACAGCTCCTCTTGCTCCAGGCGAGCCAGGATGAAATGGTCAATCGGATTGGCCAGCCACGCCTTCTTCCCGATCTGCGGAAGAGATGGACGTTTCGGCGCAACGAAGGCCCAATGCGGTTCGCGGGTGTCCCTTTCTTTCAGGCCTGCCTCTTCAGGCCACTGGGCGCCCTCTTCTATCCACGCCCGGAGCAGCTCGATCTCATCGGCCGCCAGCTCACCGCCCATGGGCATACGTGCCAGATCGTTCAAACCCGCCACTCTTTGGTAAAGGGAACTCTGCGCCGCGTTGCCAGGCTGGATGATTCTGCCCGATTGCCCTCCGTCGAGCGCCGCCTGACGTGAATCAAGTCGAAGTTTTCCCAACTGTTGTGCAGGTCCGTGGCAAGAGTGGCAGGACCTCTCGAAGATGGGGTAGACATCCCTGGAAAAGTCGACGGTCCGCGGCGCCCCTTGAGCGGCCTCGCCTATGCCTGCGCCCAGAAACAGAACCACCGTCGCCAGGCAGTTGATCCTGGGAAATCTCAGTCTGCCAAGGAATTCCTGTCTCATTCTTCGATTCTTCGGGAAGTCGCCTATTCGGATCGATTATAGCGGCAGGGCATCCGAAACCCAAACTTCGCAGAGGGCCACGTTGGATCATACGAGAAAGAAACTTCCGTCATCTCTAGCTAGTGCCCGTCCGAAAGTAAATATTCGGTAAACCCATAATCGAGCAATGACGGACGGAAGATGTTCTTGAGGACTCAAGTTGAGCGAAGCGATCTTCGAAAGAGTTTGCTCAGGGGGTAGAGCCAGATGCTTTTGGTGGGCAGATCGGCCTGGTGATCCCGGTCCAGTTTGCCGCGCCCTTGGGTCTGTCCGACATGGATCCAGTTGGCCGCCTTGTAGCAGGCGCCGGTGAAGCGTTGGGTGTCGACGAAGGTTTCCAGCAGAACGGGCCGGTAGGCGTAGCGGTGGTGCCAGTCCTGGGGGAGTTGACGGGCGGCCAAGGCCAGCAGCTTGGAGGCCAGGTTCTGGGACTGGACCCAGGGAAGGATCAAGAAACGGGCGTTGTTGACGATCAGTTGAAGGTTCCGCTCCCGTTCCGCAGGACGCCAGCCGATGAAGCGGTCGCGCGGGGCGGTTTTCCAAGCGGCGGCGCCAAAGCCAAGCAGGGCCAGGATGCGGTCCTCCCAACGAGCGAAGTAGCGCAGCTGAGCCCCCGGCAGAGGCGTGTATCCCAGATAGTGATAGCGGTCGATGTATTCATTCCACAAAGCGGAGTCCGGGCGGCTCAGGACCGGCTCCAGATGCACGCCGGGCAGCTCATGCACCGGTCGGGACAGCAGCGGCTGCGGCGCCGTCCAGAAGGTGTGCTCGATTCGGCTCGAGCCTCCTTTGCGGTTGCGAGGGGGCGGCAGCTGCAGGAGCCCCTCACGATGCATGCGCAGCATCGCCACCCGGCAGCTCATCTCCTTGAGGCCCCCGTCGGCTTTGTGCCACTGCAGCAGTCGACACGCCAATCGAGACAGCTGGGCGCGGGTGCGGCCCGGATTGTCGGCAATCAAGGCACCCAGTTGCCCGATCTCCTCGCCGCTGAAGCGGCGGCCACAGTAGCGTTTCATGCCGCCTCCTGGCCGGGCGCTCGACTCCAGTCCTCTCTGCGGGCCGGATCCATCTCCCAGGGCAGGAATCGGTTCAGTTGCGGCGGCGCCCGGTTGCCCGATTCGGCGCAGGATTGCAGATAGGCACTCAGCCAGCGTTGCGGGTTGATCTCCCACAACTCCAAGGTCTGCAGGATCGAGAAGACCACGGCGGCCAGGCGGGCGCTCCACCGACTGCCCGAACCGTAGTAGTTCTTGCGCCCCACCACCGGACCTCGTAAAGCGCGTTCGGCGGCGTTGTTGTCCATGGCCACCTCAGGGTGATCCAAAAAGACGGTCAACCCTTCCCAATGTCGCTGCAGACTGCGCAACACCTTTTGGCAGGCTTTAGGCAGGGTCGGGCTTCCCAGCTCCGCATCGCGCTGCCTCTCCAGTCCCCAGAGCGCCCCGCGCAGTTGCTGATCCCGGGCGGCAAAGGATTCGGGCTGCTTTCGGACCTGCAGCCGACGCCGGTTCAGATCGAACAGGCCCCCGATGCCTTCCACCCAACTCATCGCCCAGCCCTCTTGTTCGGGCCAAGCCTTGGCCAAGGAGAAAAAGTCGCGGCGCACGTGGGCCCAGCAAAAGGCCAGTTCCAGACCCTCGCGTTGTCGGGCCAACTTCTTGTACACGACGTAGCGGTCGCTCAGCAGAATGCCGGCCACATCCTCTGCGAAGTGCGCCTCCGGCACCTGGGCCGAACGGCTGGGGGACAGGGTGAAGAGCACCGTCGAAGGGGATCGGAACACCCACAGATGCCAGCCCTGACTCGCCTTGCCCTCTACCTCGACGAACACGCGCCAGCCGGTCTCGTCCGCCTGCCAACGATCCTCGCTCAGTTGTCGGCTGCGGATGGCCTCCCGCACGGGCTCCAACAGCGGGAGCAGTTGCCTGAGTCCTCCCGCGATCGTTCCCGGCGAGAGCCTCACCCCTTGGTCGGCCAGCTCTTGCAGCAGTCGGTGACTGGGACGCGAATAAAGATACTTGTCCAAGATCACCCTCACCCAGACCGAAATGCCCAGCTTGCCGCGCGGGATCAAACGGGCGGGTGAGGGCGCCGTCACGATGCCGGGCAAGACCCCGCAATCACAGCTGGGATGGTAGCGCCTTCGTTGGATCACCCGACGCCAGACTCGGGTCTCGACCTCCACCACCTGGGCCTCGTCGGTCCCCGGAAACGGATCCAGGCGCCGGCCGCAGCGGGGACACTTCTGCTGCTCTTCGGGCAGATCCGCCACTTCCTCGCGGGCTTCCAACCCCTCCAGGCTGCTTCGCCCATGTCCCCGGACCCCCGGCTGCTGTCCGCGAGGGCGCGCCCAGACCGGTCCCCGCGACGGACTCTTGCCCTCGCCCACCCGACGCTCGCTTCGACGGCCGTACAGACGGCCTTCCAACTCACGAACGCGAGCCCGCAACTCTTCATTGTCGCTCTTGAGATCCGCTTCCCGCCCGACCGCTTCCCGGTGCTGGGCCTTCCAGTACGCCGCCGCCCACCGCAAATCGATGTACTCCTCCTTATCCACCCGGATCTGAACCCCGGCTGTTGACGCCCAGTGCGAGGACTCCCGATTCTCTCCGGCTTGCTCCGCTTGACCTCGGGCGACTCCCATGACCCCTTATATACACGACTGAAAATCCTGTGTCCAGCAAAATCTGAGGGTGTCAGCGTAGGGATGGGTTTACCGAATATTTACGTCCGGAAATCCGTAAGTAATTGATAAGGAAGGGGAAAGAGGGCTTTTTCAAGCTCCGAAATTGTCAGGGTCGTTTGCTAGACTATCTGGTGTAAACAATTAGACTGAAACGACTTAGGACGATTTCAGGAGTTCGACGATGCGTAAAACACGTGAAAAACAACGCCCTCTTTCCCCGCAATGGCCCGATCACCAGCTGGCCCAGGAATTGAAGCTGATCTCGCGTATCCTGGACGACAATCCCCAGACGCTGGAGCTGATAGTACAAGATCTCTCTGACAGGGTCGATTCCAGCGTCGGCGCCCCCGGTTTGACGGCCGAGCAGGTGCTGCGTTGTGCCGTCATCAAACAGCTGCATCAGTTCAGCTATCGCAAGCTGGAGTTTCATCTGGTGGATTCGCAAAGCTGTCAGAGGTTCTGTCGCTTGCCCTATGGGGCGTCGATCAGCAAAGCCACCCTGGCGGAGAACCTGGGGAAGATTGAGCCGGGGACATGGAAGGCGATCAACGACCACTTGGTGCGCTGGGCGCAGGCTCGGGGTCTGGAAAAAGGCCAACGGATTCGGGTCGATGCCACGGCGGTCCAGACCAACGTCCACTATCCGCTCGACAGTGAGCTGTTGGACGACGGCATTCGAGTCGTCACCCGGTGGCTGGGGCGGCTGCGGGACTGGGAAGGGATCGGCTTCGTCGATCACACGCGACGGGCCAAGCGGCGCGTCCTGAACATCCGCAACCGCCGCGGCAAGAAGCGCCTGGAGAGTTACCGCGATCTGATCAAGGTGGCGTCCAAGACGGCCCACTATGCCGAGCAGGCGCTGGCCGCGTCGGCGCAGTGGAGCGATCCCCTCAGTCTGGCCGGGGCGGCGCAACTGGCCCACTATCTGGAGCTGTTGCACCAAGTCATCGAGCAGACTCAACGACGGGTCCTTTCGGGCGAGGCCGTCGCGGCCCAGGAGAAGATCTGTTCCCTCTTCGAAGAGCACACCGATATTATCAAGAAGAGCCCTCGGGAAACGGTTTTCGGCCACAAAGTGTTTGTCAGCACGGGGGCCTCGTCGCTGATCCTGGATTGTGTGGTGGAACGCGGGAATCCAGCCGATAGCAACTATGTGCAACCCTTCTTAGAGCGTCATCGACAGCTGTACGGGAAGGTCCCGCGCCAGAGCGCCTGGGATGGCGGTTTTGCCTCGGCGGCCAACCTGAGCTGGGCCAAAGAGCAGGGGGTACAGGACGTGGCCTTTTCCAAAAAGTGTGGGTTGACGGTCGAGAGCATGGTGCGTTCCAGTTGGGTCTACAAACAGCTCAAACGCTTCCGGGCCGGGATCGAGGGGTGCATTGGGACCCTCAAGCACACCTTTGGTCTCCACCGCTGTACCTGGAAAGGCTGGCCTCACTTTCAAAGCTACGTCCATGCCAGCGTCCTGACCTATAACCTGGTCGTCCTGGCCCGACTCCTGTTGTAGTCTTTTGTGGCTGACCGTACTGCCTTGTGGCTCCGACTCAGGGAGAGGTCTGCGCCGAACCGGTGTTTTTTGGCCCGTGCGCCCTCGCTCGCTCGTCCTCGCTCTGGATCGAGCTGGGTCGAGTCGGTCTGTCAGCAGTCTCAGGTATAAAAAGTGGTTCCGATTCAACAGATTACAGTTCTGGGAACCCCGGTTTCCGGACGGGCACTAGCTACGAACATCGATAGCTGCGTGACGCTTGTAGGACGGGCACTCCTGCCCGTCGATGTCCTCCGACGGGCAAGAGTGCCCATCCTACAGGTCACTGCTCTGTCAGATGCTGATTCTTGCAGCTTCCCCTTGTCGATGAAGTTTCAGCTTGGGGCTATTGCAGGCGCTCTCAAACTGCTAGTCTGCCCGCTGAAACGTCTGCGCCGCTGCTTGAAGAGCGATGAACCCGAGGAGGAAATATGAGCAGAAACGTGATCAGTGTTAGCTGGGGAGACCATCTGGAGGCCTGGGATGGCGATGCCGCGCTGGATTCGGCTGAAAAGATTCTCAGGTGTGCGGAGGAGTGGAAATCGGTTCACGGCGCCGGCGCCATCTACTGGCGCGAGATGAGGACCATGCGGAGATTCCGGGTGAGCTTCTCGGCTCCTGGGTCGCCGCCCAGAGAGGTGTTCACTACCTATGACAATCTGGGATTTGACGAGCATGAGCTGATCACCACGGAGCTCAAGGAGATGGGCTACGAGGTTTACATGTACGCCACCATGTTCGATGAGGGCTACCCCTTGAGCGAGGGCTGGCAAGGCGGGATCTACGGCTGGCAGAGCCAGTTCTCGATGGCCAATCCCGAGTGTCTGGCGACCGACAAGGAGGGCAGGCCCCACTACGGCATTCTCGAATACGGTCACGGTGATGCGCGGCGCTATGCCATTCGCCGTATCCTGGCCGGTCTCGAGGGCTACGCTTTCGACGGTGTCTTTGTCTGTACCCGTTCGCAGTCGAAGCCCGCGGTCTACGGGGACCAATTTGGATTCAACCCACCTGTGGTCGAGGAGTTCGAAAAGCGCTACGGCATCAACATCCTGGAGCGCAACTTCGACCTGGATGCCTGGCGACGGCTGCGGGGAGAGTCAGTGACCCGGTTCTTCCGTGACCTCAAGGGAGAGCTCTCCGAGCGGGGGATGAAACTGGGAGTTGGGGTCCCACGTGGGGACTACATCGGCCCACCCCTGGGAAACCTGCATCTGGACTGGAGAACCTGGATCCGGGAGAAGATCGTAGACTCTTTGACGATTGATCAGATCGCGGTTCGCTGTCCTTCGTTCTGGCACCTGATGTGGCCCAAGAATCGAGCCTACGGACTTCAGGTCCACGACCAGGATCACTATGGCATCAAGGGAGGATCTGGCTACGAAGACAGGAGGTTCTGGTCTATCCCTCTGCCCAAGGGTTCTCCAGAGTATCAGGAGGCCATGGATCGTCTGTACGGGGCGATCCGAGAAGACTATGCACCGCTCTGCCAAGAGCACGGGTGCAAGCTCTACGTTGCCAGGATGTGGTCCGTCCACGACCCCGAGGAAAACAGCAGACTCCTGGATACCGAAGGAGTCTCAGGCGTGGTCATCGGCTCTTTTGGGGCAGAAGCGGAGAAGCGGGTAGGTGAAGCACGTCCCCAGATCGTTAATCCGTATTGAGGGAGGTCGCAGGTCGCAAGTTGAAAGTCCCCACGCGGGCTATACTCTCAACCTGTAACCTGTAACCTGTAACCTGTAACCTGTAACCTCAATCGATCGCGGCGGCATGTCGACCGGCTGCCGGGTCGCCGGCAGCGTGGAATATGCCTTTGTCCTGGTCCACGAAGATCATGACCGGACGGGCGATGTAGCTGTCGGTAGTGGTCAACAGGTGTCCCCGACTCTTCAAGTCTTCTTGAGCCTGCTTGGAAACGCCGCTGTGGACCTGCAGGCTTCCAGCCTTGACGAACGCCTTGTCACGGTCACGGTCGGGGTTGAAGGAATCCTGATGGTGGTCGGTGTTGAAGCGGGATGCCGTGACCGCCTTTTCAGGTAGCATGCCGAACTCCACGTGGTTCAGGAGCACGTTCAAAGTGGTTTGATCCTGCAGATCTCCTCCGGCAACGCTGATGGCTATCACCGGCTTTCCATTCTTGGTGACCAGCGTAGGTGTGAGTGTGATTCGGGGCCGCTTACCCGCCTCAATCCGGTTGGGATGTCCGGGTGTCGTGTTCAGGCTCCGGAGCCGATTGCCGGTGTTGACTCCCGAAGGACCCGGCAGATTTCCGGACAGATTGCAACTGGGTGTCGCCGCCACCACGTTGCCCCAGCGGTCGGCCACGACGCAGGTGGTGGTGTCGCTGACCGGGAAGCGGTCCGGATGGTTCTCTGCCCGTATCATCCCTTTGAGAGGCCTCATGTGATAGGGGTCGCCGGGGCGACGCTCCAGGGAAGCCTTGGCTTTGTCGATCAGCGTACGACGGATCTTGGCGTACTCGCGGGAAAGGAGCGCCTTCAAAGGGACCTCGGCGAAAAGCGGATCTCCGTAGTATTCATCCCGGTCAGCGAAGCCCAGCTTCAGAGCCTCGGTTACGGTGTGGATATAGTTGGCTGACAGGTGTCCCATCGTCTTCAAGTCGAAGCCCTCCAACAGCCGTAGGGACTGGCAGAGGAAAGGTCCCTGGGTCCAGGTGGGGCATTTGTAGACCGTATAGCCGCGGTAGTCCACCGATACCGGATCCTCCAGGCGAGTGACGTGGGCAGCCAGGTCTTTCTTGCGCAGGAAAGACCCGGTGGAGATGTACCAGGCCTCCAGTTCGTCGGCCACATCCCCCTTGTAGAATCGGTCCCGGGCCGCTATGAGTTTTGCCTCTCGGCTTCCGGTCGCCTTTTTTTCGGCCTCTACCAGCTTTCGCAGCGTCACTGCCAGCGGCGCATGCCAACTCTCTGAGCCTGCGTCCAGGAGCTCAAGAGCCGGGGTTACCGCCTCTTCAAAGGATCGTGTCCCATACAGCTCCAGTGCGGTGATGCAGAGGTGCACGGCACCCGGGGTGGGCGCAGCTTTCATGCTGCCCGTGCCCGGGATCCCATTGGTGTTGTACCAGTCGATGGCGGCCTCGTCCAAAGGAGCTCGTCCCAAGCCGGAGAGCACCTTCACCTCTTGCTTCTTGGCGTCGTAGATGAGAAAGGGGATCTCGCCTCCGATGGCGAACATGCCATAGTCGGTTACCGACAGAGCCAGGAGCGTTGCCGCGGCTGCATCGGCAGCATTGCCACCGGCGTCCAGCAGCCGAATCCCGGCAGCAACGGCGTCTCCTTGGCCGGCTGCCACCGCACCACCCTTTCCGGAGGCTTTCCAGCCAATGTGGGAGGAGGCGTGAGCGAGGGCGACGAAGAAGACCAGGGTCAAAGGCAGAAACAAAGCAGTCTGGCGCATGAAATATTCCCCTTTTAATCGTGTGATCTGTAGACGGCGGTTGTACACCAAACGAAGTCCGCAGGCAAGGACTCCACCGGAGGGGAGACGCCCTCGTAGAGACAGGAAGCCTACCGGGTGTGTCAGTCCTGTCGTGGAAAGTTGCTCGCCTTCGCATCGTAGGAAGGCTTTCCCCCGGTCTCCTGATTGTCTCCCTGTTTCTTCCTGATTCGCGACAGCAGCATGGCCCCCAGACCCAGAAGAATTTCGTCCGCCATCGGAACCAGATCAGGAATGAACAGGTCCAGCAGGAATACGATCGCCGTGATCGCAAACAAATAAGGGAAACGCAGCTGGGAGAAAAACTCAAAAAGATGCCGAGTCATGCCGGTCCCATCATCTTAGAGTCCCGCCCCCAGAAGCGCTGGCCTCATTCGAGAAAGAAACTTCTTCTCAATTCAGGAGGTCCATCTCAGGAGGTCCATCGCCTACGCCGAAGGCGTTACTGCGCGTAGCCCAGACATCTGAGGTTTCAAGTCAAGTGTTTTTTCAAGTTTTTTTTTCAGCCGGTTGCATTTTTTTCCACAGCTTGATTGCTCTCTACAAGAAGGCCAGCAAAGGGGCGTTGTTCGCCTTCAAAGAAGCCACATAAATGGCGTCGTCGTAGGGGACCCGGTTCTTCCAGCAGCGGTAGATTATGCGCAGCCACTTGAAGGCCAAAGAGCGCACCGCGACGTGATGATCTTTCCCTTGGCTGAGCTGCATCTGGTAGAACGCTTGCGCCCAGGGGCACCAGTGCCGGGAGTGAGCGGCGAATTCGTGAACGCCCTGGCGGACGAACTTGGGACAGGCCCAACGGTAAGACACGATGCGGGTCTTGCCACTGCTTCGCAGCAGGGGGGCGATGCCGGAGACGGTCTGTACCTCCGCGGCGCATTGGAAACGATCCCGATCCTCCCCAAAGAGAGTTAAGAGCCGCGGTCCCAGAGCCTTTCCAGAGCCGGGCAGACTGCTGAAAATGAAATGGTCGGGGTGGTGGTTGAAGAGTTCCTCGATTTTGGCATCAAACCGCTGGATGGACTCATTCAAGTGCAGGATCTGTCCCGCCAAGCTCTGAGTCATCAGGCTAGCCGCCGTCACAATGGCCGCATCGTGGGTCAGCGCCCGGGCCTGCTTGATCTCCTCCAGCTTGGAGTGCAACTTTTCGCTGCCCCCCACCCGATGGCTCTTGAGAAAGCGGCGAATCGTGGTCGGCTTGACCCGCTGCAAGGCCTCAAGGCTGGGCCAACGGTTCAGGAAATCACAGGCCGTCTTCCCTTTGAGCGGGCCGACCCATTTCAGGGCCTGAGGAAAGTAGTTCTTCAAGTTGGCGGTCCACTGATTGGTCAAGTCCGCGCGCAGATCGACCAGCTTGCGCCGTTGCTCGGACAACAGGCGCAGGGAGCGCACCTCCGGCGATTCGGGTTCCCACAATCGAATCCGTTCCCGATGCTTGAGCAGGTAGTCCAGCACCAGATCCGCATCCCTCGGGTCGTCTTTGCCTCCACTGGGATAGAAGGCTCCACGGTAGCGGCTCAAGGACTTCGGGTTGATCGGGTAGATCAACACAAAATCGTAATCCATCAGCGCATACAGCAGCGCTCCCCGGCTCTGTTCGACGGCGATCGCGACCCAGCCGCCTCCGCTCCTTTCTCTCAGCCCGTTGATCCAGCTCTGCAGGGCCTCCGGTGTTTGTTTGACGTCGCCGGTCTCGATTTCGCTCGAGCCCGACATCCGCAGCGCGTAGGCATGCTCTTGGTCGGCCCAGTCCAGGCCCACCCACACTCCAATGGTCTGCTCCTCAATCGGCTTCATGGCTCCTCTCCCCTTCTCTGGTGTTTCGTCGGACGCAAACCGGGGGCGGCGAATTCCTTATAGAAGTCCTCCTGAGCGGACAGCATCTGAGTATTCGTCCAAATCCGGCCCAGGGTCCGTCCGAAAGTCTGGGCTTAATCGTCCTCCCGATAAGGGTTGGCATTCGTGACGGACCCGAGCGTCCTGGGAGTCGACTATCGAGCTCCCGACTCCACACTTTTGCACACCATCCACACCTTCCACAAAGAAAGAAAAAAGTAGCAAAAAAGAAAGAAAGGCGGCTACGGCTACTTGCCGCTCCCATCTTCCCGATCTCAGTACCTTCCCAACTATAAGGGTTGGCGATGCGGAGCGAAGCGAGCTACCCTGGGTTTAAGACGCGCCAGCCTCTTCTACACTGAAAGTGTTATTGCCAAAGCGTTTCCGGTCGGCAATAACCCCTTTGGGGTAGCGCACTTTTTTCGTGCGACCTAGACCCAGGGTAGCTCGCTTCGCTCCGCATCGCCAACCCTGGGCTACTCGCAGTAACGCCCTTGGCGTAAGGACGTACTCCCAAGAACTTGTAACTACATTCCAGTTTCATTTAAGTAGGCACTTCGTGCCGACGGCCAAGGCCGTAAAAGGCTGTTTCGGGACACCCCGGCTGTGACGAAAGGGCGGTCTCAGAGAACAGCTCACTTGATTGAAATTCCGAGACTGTTAAGCGTCAGGTTGGATAACGAGCGTAGTCTTCATATGAAAACCATATCCAGTGTACGGCTGGACGTCAAATAAGTGAGAGGTCCATGGAACTCGAGGAGGACTATTCCGGGAAGAACCTCGCGATGATGGAGCGTTTGGGTGGATTGGTCAGCAAGGAGACAACGACCATGACGAGCGCCGATATGGGTAGGATGACTGCGACCGCCATGACACCGGTGTCTCCTACAGTGTATCCAGGTGACTCCCAACCGCGCATGAAGAAGTAGCTCCACAAAACCACGACGCTGAGAACGGAACCGAGAGCGCCATATTTGGTGCTCCGTTTCCAGAACAAGGCCGCTGCCACCACCGGAAAGAGAGAGGCAAAACCCGTAAAGGACCAGACTCCCAGCTTGAAGATGGAGCGCTCGGCTACTAGCGAAAGCCCGTAGATGAGAAGGACGATCCCAATCACAAACAGTCTGCCGGCGAGCACTTGCTGCTTCTCCGTCATGCGGTTGTGGAATCGGTAGTGCTTGACGATATCTTGGGTAAACATGCTTCCCAGGGCCAGGAACTGGGAGTCCAATGAGGACATCACCGCGGCCAGGACACCCGCCCCCAGGAGGCCCACCAGCAATTCTGGCGCGTAGAGGCCAATCATCTTGACCAGGACCGAGTTGGCGGCGGCACCCTTCAGTTCCGGGAAGTCGATGCGCCCCATGATTCCCAACAGGACACTGGGCACCCAGACTGCGGCAATACACAGGGGATAGAAGACCAGCGGATAGCGAAACGACTCGGCTCGACGGGCAGACAGCCAGTGCATGAACATGTGGGGGAACATCCCAACCGAGAGCGGAATGCAGGTATAGGTGAGGAGCTTCATGGGAGAGATCAGATCTCCTCTGATGAGCAACTCCGGGTGGCTCTCTGCGACCAGTGCCATCGCTGCGGAAAGGCCGCCCAGCTTTCGAACGATGAAGACGAAGGCCACAGCTCCCAACAGCATGAAGACCAGGGTCTGAAAGGTGTTGACCCAAGCCGTTGCCCTCAAGCCGCTGGAGGAGACGTAGCTGAGGACCACGCCACAGACAACCAGGCCACCCAGCCATTCCGGGATCTGACCCTCTGTGATCTGGTTCAAAGTCAGCCCCCCAGCCATCACACCGATCAAGACATAGGGAATGATCAGGCCCACCAGGACGATGAAGAGAACCAGTCCCAGCCGGTCGGAATCCCAGCGTTCCCGGAAGTATTGGACCTGCGTGATGTAGCCGTGCTTTTTGCCCAGCCACCAGAGACGAGTACCTATGAAGAAAAAGACGCTGGGGATGATCAGAGCCGAAGACGACGCCATCAGGGTAAAGACCCCAATACCCGCGTGGTAGGCCTCGCCCGAGGCTCCGAGCAAGGCGAAAGCCGTCATGTGGGTGCCGAAGAGGGACATCAGCAAGATGAAGGGGCCGATGGTCCGAGTCGCCACGAAATAGTCTTCGCCCGTACCACGAAACAGACGGTGACTGAGTGCGCCTATTGCGAGCACTACGGCGAGATAGACGAAGATAACAGCAATGATCACAGGCCAATCTTCGTCTGACGATGGCGGGCGCCTGTCAGCAGACTCATCCTAGACTACTACTACGGCAGAAATAGTACACCACGACCGTATGACTTCGGTCCGATCCTGGTACTATCGAGCGCCACCCAGACATTCACGATCTCGAACGAGGTGCCGCTGGGTTGAGGCCAAGCTGGTAAGGGTCAAAACAGAGAGGAAGCAAAAAAGTAGTTTCCCAAGCTTCAAGATAACTCCCTACCGCAGACGGGATCACCCTGCCCGTGCTCGGTTGCCAGATGACGGGGCCAGGCATAACGTACCAAGGCTAGCATCAATAATGAGGCGGCGACACAGAAACCTACGTGGTAAGCCAAGCCCACCGGTATTCCCACCAGCAGTCGCGGATTATTCCAAAGCCAAAGATCGTTGTGCAGCAGGTAGAGAGCTATCAGTACGAAATAGAGTGCCCGTCTACGCGTCGATTCTCCCATGTCGCTCTGTCGACCCACTGTAATTGCAACACATAGAAGGCCTTGCTCGCAAGCTCTAAGTGGGGTTTCCCTCGTACCTTCTGCCGGGTTTGAGAGTCGTTTCATGTTAACCTACGGGGCTTGAAAGTTACCGAGTGGGGGCCGCTCTGGAGCGGTCGACGCCGAGTCAGCGGGGAATCATGAAGTCTTTCGTTTTCGAGCCGCGAACCCGATTGGTCTTTGGTGAGGGCGCGCTCAACAATCTGGGGGTGCTGGCCGGAGAGTTCGAGTTCACACGGACTCTACTGGTAGCGGACCCGGGTCTAGTCCAGGTTGGTCATGCCGAGGGGGCAATGGGCGTCTTGGTGGAGGCGGGAGTTGAAGCCACTCTGTTCCAGGACTTCGAAGCCGACCCTGATTCGGTCATGGTAGAGCGGGGTTTTCGCTTCGCTGAGCCTCTAGGGGTCGACTCCATCATAGGTCTCGGAGGAGGCAGCTCGTTGGATTGCGCCAAGGGGATCAATTTTCTCCTGACCAACGGTGGCGAAATGAAGGACTATCGGGGTTATGGCCACGCCCAGCGCCCGATGCTTCCGATGATCGGGATTCCCACGACGGCGGGAACCGGGAGCGAAGCCCAGTCCTATGCGGTGATCTCGGACTCAGAGACGCACCTCAAGATGGCGTGTGGTGACCCCAAAGCGGCTTTTCGCGTCGCCATCCTCGACCCGGCTTTGACGCTCTCCCAGCCCGCCCAGGTAACTGCGGTCTCCGGATTTGATGCCGTTGCTCATGCAGTCGAGACCTATGTCAGCAGGAAACGGACCGAACTGTCGGCTTGTTTTTCTCGCGAGGCCTGGAGGCTGCTCGAAGCGAACTACGAGAGAGTTCTGTCCCATCCTGACGACATCGAAGCCCGAGGTGCGATGCAGCTGGGAGCCTATTTCGCCGGCTGCGCCATCGAGAACTCCATGGTCGGCGCTGCTCATGCCTGCGCCAATCCTCTCTCGGCGCGTTACGGAACCACACACGGGGTTGCCATCGCTCTCCTGCTTCCACACGTCGTGCGCTGGAACCAGCCGGCCTCCGGGGACGACTACAGCGAGCTCCTCAACTTTTCGAGCCAGAACTCGTCCAAACCTAGAGTGATCTCTTTATCCCAGCGTCTGGAGCAGCTGATCGCTTGCGGCAACCTACCGTTAGGACTGCGGGGGCTTGGAGTTCGAGAATCGGATCTCCCCGTGATGGCGGAGGAAGCCGCACAACACTGGGCTTCGCAATTTAATCCGCGGCCCCTGGATGTCTCCGGGGCACTCGAGGTGTACCGTTGCGCCTTCTAACCCTCTTTCTGCTCCTGGCGCCCTACCTGCTCCATCCGGGTGGCTCCGCGCCGGCCGAGGACTGGCCTCAGTTCAGAGGGAGCTCCGGGCTCAGCGGGACCTCTTCTGCTTCCATCCCCGATCAGCTCAAAGTGAAGTGGACCTACGATTGCGGGGAGGCGATTCAGTCTTCGGCAGCAGTCCATGAGGGAAGAGTATTCGTTGGATCGGTCTCCGGTGAGCTTATTGCTCTGGACGTGGAGTCGGGCGCTCTGCTCTGGAAGTACGAGGCCTCCGACGCCATTGGGGAGTCCTCTCCCTGTGTCGAGAAGGGGATTGTCTATATAGGAGATCTTGCCGGAAGCGTGCACGCCGTGTCGGTTCAGGATGGCAAGGGTATCTGGACCCACGAGACGGAGGGCGAGCTCAAGGCCTCTCCCGTGGTCTCAGGTGATCGCGTCCTGATCGGATCTTACGATGGCCTGCTCTACTGTTTCTCGGCGCAGGATGGCGCGCTGCTCTGGCAAGTCCAAACCGATGGCCCGCTGAACTGCACTGCCGGAATCGCGGACGGCATTGCCTATATCTCAGGCTGTGACGGCATGCTGCGGGGCGTTCGAGTCGCAGATGGGGAGCAGGTGGTTTCGGTGGATATCGGCGCCTATACCGGGGCGTCTCCGGCCCTGGCCAACAACATGGTCGTCTTCGGTACCTTCGAGAACCGCGTGGTGGGCGTGGACCTTCTGCTCAAGAGCGTGCGTTGGTCCTATGAGCACCCGGAGAAGAAGTTTCCCTTCTACTCTTCAGCGGCCTTGGCTGCGGGTAAGGCGGTGGTGGGGGGACGGGACAAGTCGGTGCACTGTCTGGAAGCGGAGACCGGGAAACTCCTCTGGACCTTTGCGACGAAGGGGCGGGTGGATTCTTCCCCAGCCGTGGCCGCGGGCAGGGTCTACGTGGGCTCCAAGGATGGGCGGTTCTATGTCCTCCATCTCGAGACCGGGAAGAAGCTTTGGGAGTTCCTGGCCGGGAGTCCCATCTCGGCGTCGCCGGCGCTGGCCGCAGGCCGCGTGATCCTGGGATCAGAGGACGGAATCCTCTACTGCTTCGGCGCTAGCGAGTAGGCAATCCAAGGCTACATCCTGAAGCCGCAAGCAAGATGAAGTTCCAGGTCAATCCTGCCCCTAGAAAAGCTGGCCCCATTCGAGAATGAAACTTCCATCATCTCTACCAGATGACGCATGTAGGACGGGCACTCCTGCCCGTCGGCGTCCTCGACGGGCAAGAGTGCCCGCGCTACGAAGATCACGGCTCCGTCAGATGGCGGCTCTCACAGACGAACCCAGCGCCGGGCTTTCATCTCGAACCTGGGCAGGGTTCCCGGGGGCACCAGCGAGACCGGGATTCGGATGGATAGGACTTCTCGGAGTTTTTCTTGAAGGCGGGCTGTCAGCTCGCCCGGGTCGGACGATGGTTTCGCCGGTTCGACCTGAATGGCCAGATCGTGGAGACCATCCGCGTGGCGCACCTGGACCCGATACTCGGCTATTTCTGGAGTTCCCCGGAGTGTTTCCTCGATGGCGCTGGGAAAGATGTTCACGCCTCGGACGATCACCATATCGTCGGTTCGCCCCAGGATTCCTCCGGGCAGGGCGAGGTCGAAACGCCCGCAGGCGCAGAGAGCGTCCTTTGCCCTCTCTACCAGGTCACCCGTGCGATAGCGCAGTAGGGGAGAGGCAGTTCGTCCTAGAGTCGTGAGCACCAGCTCTCCTCGTTCCCCTGGCCCGACCGGGTTTCCTGACTCCGGATCGATGACCTCCGGCAAATAGGCGGACTCGATGATGTGCAGGACTCCGACCTGCTGCGGACAGCCAAAGCTCACGGGTCCCACTTCTGTCATTCCATGCTGGTCTACCAGGCGGGCACCGTGCCAGAGCGATTCGATTCGGGTGCGTGTGGCTGCTATGCCTGCCCCCGGCTCGCCCGCAGCAAAAATGGTTCTGACTCCGGCTCGCTCCAGCTTGATCCCTTCGCTGGCCGCAATCTCACCCAGTCTTATGGCGTAGGTTGGCGTACAGCATACGACGCTGACCTTGTTATCCAGCAAGATCTGTAAGCGGGCAGTGCTGCTCATGCCACCCCCTGGAAGGCAGAGACAGCCCATCCGCGCAGCGGCGTCGAAGGCGGTCCAGAAGCCCAGGAAGGGAGCGAAGGAAAAGGCAAAAAAGATTCGATCGGATGGACCGATGCCGGATGCTCGGTAAACCGTTTCCCAGTTGTCCAACATCCACTGCCAGCTCTCCGGGGTATCCAACCAGCGCAGTGGGGCGCCGGTAGTGCCGCTCGTCTGACATAAGCGGCTGTATCGCTCCAGAGGGAAGGTCAAATTCGTTCCGTAGGGCGGGTGGGTTGCCTGGTCCCGAACCAGCTCCTCTTTGAGGGTAAACGGCATGAGGCTGAAGAAGTCCTGGAGACTACCCAAGCCAGGGCTGAGTCCTGCCTGTTTGATCTTGCCCGAGTAAAAGACACTATCCGAGATCAGCAGAGAGAGCAGACTATTGAGCTTCGAAAGCTGCTGGGCCTCAATCTTGCTCCTGTTCGGAAAGGGTGGTGGGCCCTTGTCGACGGTACCCATGGGCGATCAGCTTCGAATCGGACGCTGCTGGGGTGCGACTTCGATCTTCGCGGCAATCAGCGCTGGAATCGGAACCGAAACCATCTTGCCTCCTGGCTGTGTGACGTCGGCACAGACGACGGTAAGCGAGCCCCTGGCTACTTCCTGAGTTCCTTCCTCTGTGTGCTTGTTGAAGAGAAAAAGGTAGCTCAGCGATTTCTCCCTCTTCTCCTGAACCAGGAGGTGAACCTCGACCTGGTCGTCGAAGCGCAGAGGGTGTTTGTAGTCGCACTCGGCACGAACTCGCGGCCAGCCCAGTCTGCGGCTGCCGTCTCTGGGGTGGACGTCCAGGCCGAGCGAACGATAGAAAGCATGCTCGGTTTCCTCCATATACCGGAAGAAATTGGCGAAGTGGACGATCCCCGCCATGTCCGTGTCCACGAACTGAATCACTCGCACCAGCCTGAACTCGTATGCCATGCCTTACACCACTAAACTGGGGAGGGATCGGCTGCAGTTTCGGCTTGCGAGGCCGAATCAGCCCGTGGCCGCATTCCGCCTCGACTCAGCAGGGCCTGACCGTGACTCAGAGGATCGGGCAGTGGCACGAGTTCTGCGGTGGCCTGAAAGAGCCGGCCGAAGTCTCTGAACAGGTTGCCGATGAGGCAGTCCGTTAGATCACCCCTCAGATCGGGATGGGTTTTCATGAGTCGGCGGAAGCTGAACTCCTTGTCATAGAACGCGTACACCAGTTTTCGCATGGCCTCGATTCCCTGGCAGAGGTGGGCGCCATACTGTTGGAACCGAGCCGCGGAGAAGTCGTTGGCCCGAAGGGCCTCATCTACCGCATCAGCCGCCCATTCGCCACTCTTCAGAGCGAGAAAAACACCGGAGGAGAAGACCGGATCGAGGAAGGCAAAGGAATCGCCCACCAGGATCAGACCGTCGGCTGCCGAGTATCTCGACCGATAGGAGTAGTCTCCGGTGACTCGAAAGGGACCACTGCGCTGTCCGACAGCCAGGTGCTCCTTGATCCAGGGGTTATTGCCGATCTCTCGCTCGAAGATTGCGGCGGGCTCCCGCTCTTGTTTGAAGAGGTATTGCTTCTCTGCGACCAGCCCCACGCTCACCACATTGTTCGCCAGGGGGATGTACCAGAACCAACCCTTCTCGGGCAGATACGCTATGGTGGTGGCACCCTCATCCAGGCCAGGATCGCGAAGGGCTCCCTCGTAGTAGGTCCAGATTGCAGTCCTGTTGAGGTGTTCGTCCCGGATTCGCCAGTGGTTCTGGTTGGCCGAGAAGGCCGCACGCCCAGTGGCATCGACGGTCATGGGAGAGGAGAATTCGCGAGTCACTCCCGATTTGTCAACGGTCCGGACCCCTGTTACGGCTCCATCCTGGTAGAGGAGCCCCGTTGCGGTCGTCTCCTCGAGCACGGAGGCTCCTTTGCTGCGCGCATTGTCGAGCAGCATCTGATCAAACTCACTTCGCAGCACCTGCCAGGTCGTGGAGGCCTCGTGCTTCAGGTGTTGAAAGAAGTAGAAGGGCTGAGAGACTTCTCCCGAGAGGGAAACGAATTGAACGCTGTACTTTTTTGGAAACTGGGAGGTCTTGAGCCGATCCACCACCCCCAGGCGCTCGAGGGTGAAATAGCAGTAGGGCATCAGGGACTCACCCACGCTATAGCGTGGGAATTTTTCCCGCTCCAGGACCAGGACGTCCCTGCCTTTTTCCGCCAGGATAGCAGCCGCTGTCGAGCCGGCCGGACCGCCCCCAATCACCAGGACGTCGTGATGTTCTCGGGTTTCAGAAGCGGTCATCACTTCTCACGCATAGCGCGCATTGCGATGCTCCGGGAGAAAAAACTCAGGCAGGAGGCGATCTACCTGCAGCAGGCCCTGCCGCGTGAGACGGACCGTCCCATTGGAAACTCGGAGGTATCCGGATTCCTGAAGATGCCTCAAAGGCGTGCTGAACCGTTCCAGAATATCCGACTGGAATTTCTCTTGGAAATAGGCCCTCCTCACCTGTCCCAGTTTCAGCTGAAGGATGAGCTCCCTGATCAGGCCTTCTTCCCGGGTCGGTGTGAGCGCTCGATGGATGGGCAGTTCACCCTGCTTGATTCTGGCCATATAGGGGCCGATATCGTGTTCGTTCTGGAAATGGGTTCCGCCGATGTGAGAGAAGGAGGAGACACCCAGAGCGATCATGTCGGCGCCCGACCACAACTGATCCCGGTAGACGAATCGGCTCTTGGCTGGATCCTTGACCGCCGTGTAGGCGCTGCCCACGTGATAGCCTGCCAGTTCCAGTTGGGAGAAGGCAAAGTCGACCCACCTTCGTTTGGTGGGCCAATCTGCGACCGGAGCGACCGGGCTGCCCTCGTCCCTCATGTTCTTGTAGAGAGTCGTGTTGTAGGGAACCTCCATCTGATAAATGGTGACGCTGTCGGGCTCGAGGGAAAGGCATTTCTCAACACAGTCCTGCCAGTTCTCTTCGGTTTCACCGACCATCCCGGCGATCAGATCGATGTTGAGTTGGGGGAAACCGAGCGATCGGGCGAACTCGTAGGCACGCCAGATCTCCTTGGATCGGTGAGCTCGCCCGTTGATTTCCAAGATATGGTCATCGAAGTTTTCGACTCCCAGGCTGAGCCGGGTAACGCCCAGATCACGGATGACTTGCAGCTTGCTTTCCGTGAGGGTGCCAGGCTCACACTCGAAGGTAATTTCTTGTGCCTGCTTCCAGGGAAGGATCTCGCTCAATCGTTCGGTCAGAGAGCGCAACTGACGGGCGGAGAGATAGGAGGGGGTGCCTCCGCCGAAGTAGATAAAGTCCAGATCCCGGTCCCCGATGAAAGGCCGTGATGCATACAATTTCAATTCCTGGACCAGGAGATCCAGATAGTCTTGGATCTCGCTGGAATTCTTGCCGGTGTAGACGCGGAAGTAGCAGAAATGACAGCGCCTCCGGCAGAAGGGAATATGCAAGTACATCCCCAGCGGGGTGGCTGGATTGGGAGGACGCTCCAGCGCGGAGAGGGCTTCGCCAACACGATCGGGACTCCAGAAGGAAAAGGGAGGATAGTTGGCGATAAAATAATTGCTGGCGGTAGTTTCCTCAGCCGAGGTCAAGCTCTTTGACTCGGTCGTTTTCAGTTTCATGAGCCCTCGCTCGACGGAAGGAAGGGGCCGACCTGGGGTCGGCCCCTCCGAACGAAACGCCGGCTAGGCTGCGATCAGCCCATGCGGATCGATTACGAACTTTGTCGCCGCACCCCGATCAAAATCCTGATAGCCCTGCACGGCTTCATCCAGCGAGATGACTTGGACATTCACCGCTTTAGCGATCTGGATCTTGTCGTGGAGGATGCAGTTCATCAACTGCCGATGGTACTTCATGACCGGACACTGGCCGGTCGTGAAATGATGGGATTTGGCCCAGCCCAGGCCGATCCGGATACTGAGCATGCCTATCTTGGCATTATCATCGACTGCCCCTGGGTCACCTGTGACGTAAAGTCCCGGAATGCCGATGCCGCCGCCGGCACGGGTAAGCTCCATGACCGAGTTCAGTACCGTGGCCGGGTGTTCCTCGCCGGTTTGGCTTCCATGCCCGCGCGCTTCAAAGCCCACGCAGTCCACCGCGGCATCCACTACCGGTTCCCCGACGATTTGCTCAATTTGCTCCGCCGCGGTGGCGTCTTTCCTCAAATCGATGGTCTCACAGCCAAAACTTCGCGCCTGCTCCAATCGTTCGGGAATGAGATCTCCCACGATGACACAGGCCGCTCCCAGTAGATGACAAGAAGCAGCGGAGGCCAATCCCACCGGACCAGCACCGGCGATATAGACGATCGAACCTGGTCCCACCCCCGCTGTAACGGCGCCATGGTAGCCCGTCGGGAAGATGTCTGACAGGAGCGTGAGATCCGCAATTTTGGCCATGGCCACGTCTTTTTCGGGTAGCTTCAACAAATTAAAGTCGGCATAGGGACACATGACATACTCGGCTTGTCCACCGACCCAGCCTCCCATGTCGACGTAGCCGTAAGCCGACCCAGGCCGGGCCGGATTGACATTCAAACAGATACCGGTTTTCCCTTCCTTGCAGCTGCGGCATCGGCCACAGGCGATATTGAAAGGTACTGAGACGATATCACCGACTTTGATAAACTCGACATCTCGACCGGCCTCAATCACCTCCCCGGTGATTTCATGGCCAAGGATCAGCCCCGCAGGTGCTGTAGTCCGGCCTCGAACCATATGCTGATCACTGCCGCAGATGTTGGTAGAGACGATCTTCAAGATCACCCCATGATCACAAGCCCGATTCCCCAGGGCTAACTTGGGGTAGTCAATACTCTGGATTTCCACCACCCCCGGCTTGATGTAAGCGACCCCTCTATTAGTTGCCATGACCAAATCCTCCTTCGAATGAAATAAAACCGACACGCCTCATATTGCCCCAGGTCCGAGTTCGCCTGGACTCTTCATGATGAATAATCAAAGCCTATCAGCTCGCGGGCTTTGAATCCACTGCTGTCTTTTCACCGCAAACGGACTCTGAGATGAAACTTCATTTGCTGGGAGGTCGTGCAAGAGCTCATCTAACCGAGCCGTGACTGTTTGTAGGACGGGCACTCCTGCCCGTCGTCGTCCTTGACGGGCAAGAGTGCCCGTCCTACAACCGACTTTCTGTTGTGAATTTTCGTGGCTAGAGATAAACAAGTTTCCCACTGGAATGATCCAGCGCCAGCTGATGCCCTTTTGACTTCCGGTTTTTCAATGGCCCTACTCTGCACGGAGAGCCGGAATCAGGGGGGATCGGACGGCGGCGGAGACGGCTGCCAGGGACGCGATCAAACCCGCTGCCAGGACCAGTAGCAGCATCAATCCGGTGGAGGCGGGCGCGAAGCTCCCTGGGCGCATGAGCAGTGCCGGCGCCACCGCGACCAGAGCACAGCCGGCTCCTACACCCAATCCGCAGCAGAGTAGCAGGAGGTTCTCGGCCAGTACCGAAACCGAGAGATGCGATGACCTATATCCCACCGTCCGCATGAGTGCCAGCTCCTTCTTTCGTTCCAGGACATTCCGAAGCAGGATGGCACCCAGGCCCAGGGTTCCCAGCAGCAGGCCGAGTCCCCCGAGGGTCTGGAAGGTGGAAAGATAGGTATTCTCGACCCGGTGAAAGCCCGCCAGACGATCGCGGCTTCCAACTACGTCGAAGCCATAGTCCGCGAGTCCGTCCTCGAGCACTCGAGATACCCCGGCCATCATGGTTTCAGGAAGATCCAGCAGGAAGAAACGATAACCCTCCTGGTCCGGGAAGAGACGCAGAAAGTTCTGCTCCGAGATCAGAAGTTCCCCTTGCAGAACACTGTCGGAGAGCGCGGCGACCAGCTTCAATCTGGCGGGACCCTGTCCGCTCGAATCGAGCACGATCTCGTCGCCCAGGCCCAGGTGGAGCACGTAGGCCATTGAAGTGGCGTCGGCGATCGCAGGAACACCCCCCCCGGAGGTGTTGGATTCCAGCAGGAGCCACGGATTCTTCCTTTCTTCATCAGTCTCGGCAAGCGAGGACTGAAAGGAGAAGCGGCCCTGTTTGACGAAATCAACCGGGGCGCCCAGGACTCTGGGGTTTCGGGGCCGATAGAGGTTCAAACAGCTGGCGTCGTCACCGGGCCGGAGGCGCAGGCGGGAAAACTTCACCTTTTCCAAGCTGCCGATCTGATCCTGAGAGAGGTTCAGGCCCTTTTTGCCGGCGAGTGTATTGGGATTGTAGTAAAGAGGGAGCAAGGACTCGGCCAGCAAGGCGAAGCCTCCAACGCCAGACTGTCGATCCAAAGAGAGCTCCCCTTCCCGCCGGAACACGTCCACCGACACGATGATGAAGGTAGCCAGGGCGATCAAGGCGATGCAGAGAATCGAGCGGGAGGGACGATAACTGGCGTTTCGAAAACCAAGCAGAGCCAGAGCCCGGACTCCCTGGCCCCTGACGAATTGTCTCCGGTTGGCAAAGAGACCGACCCAGAGGAAGCCTAGCAAGGCCACCATCAGTAACATCCCGGCGCCAAAGAAGGCTCCGACCTGGGCCATCCACTGCTGCCAGGCACCCAGGATCAGCAGGGTTCCCAGGCCGAAACAAAGGTAGGATAGCAACAGGATCCTACCCTGACGTAGCTTGGGCGGCTCCTGCCCTTCCAGGCTGCCTGCCAAGAGGCGGCTGGGTGAGATCCGGGCCAATACCCGAAGCGTCCAGACGATGCAGAACAGAGCGGCAAGGATGCTGGCGAGGCCACCCACTATTAGTGAGAAGGGCGTGACGTAGAGCGTGAGGCGAGTTGTTCCCACCGCCTCCACCCACCAGGTGCGGAGTCCCAACATCATGAGCCAACCGTAGGCCACCGCTCCCCCCAATCCCAGGATGCTTCCCAGAGTCGCCAACAGGGCGCCTTCAGCCAGAAACAGGCGTCGAATTCGGGGCAGAGGAAGCCCCACGGTACGCAGTAGTCCGACTTCCCGGAGTCGCTGCTCCACTCCCAGTTTGAAAAAGAGAACGGTCAAGAGCAGCGCAGAGACGACCAGGAAAAAGCTGAAGTAGAGAAAATACTCTCCGAAGTTGGTAGCTCCTCGAGAGGCCTGTAAACCCTGAAGTCGAATGGGGAGGTGGGCAAAGCCCAGTTGCCAGGGGTCCAACAGGGCTCTGAGGGTCTTTTCGTACTCGGTCCGGGCTTGCTCCAGATCGGAGTCTTCTTCAGGAAAGAGCCTGAGCGAGGTGTAAGCTCCGAAACGAGATCTCCACAACTCCTGGCCTTGGTCCAGAGAAATAAAGGCCTTCGGTGTCGCCCGAAAATCGACCCAGTATTCCTCATCCTGGGGACGCACGCGCGACAGGTCGATGGGAAACGGTGGGTCCCAATCTGAGACGCTCGATGCCTCGCTGATTCCGCGATAACTCGGCACCAGATCGGGATCCGTAGTGGCTGTCGTGAGGGGGACGATGCCTGCCACCTGGAAGGTGCTGGTCCTGGTCGAGAGACCTTCCTGACTGTCCCAGATGAAGTACTCCAACGAGAGGGCATCCCCCGGGCTGCTTCCCAGGTCGCGGGCGGCCCAGCCATTCAGCCAGATGGCTGGGGCAGGGGAGGTCGACACGGGCTCAGCTGAGACCTCAATCCCCTTCGTATCTTTCATCCCGACCGTTTCGAGGTAGGTCTTCAAGTCGATGGCGGTCACAACCGAATAGGGGATTTCCGCCTCTCCGGAACGAAGGGTGTTGACGACGTAGCTGAAGACGGGCAGGGAAGTCATCCCCGATGCCAGCGACGCCTCGATTCCGGTTTTGGCCAACGCTTCGGTGAGCAGACCACCGCTGCCCTCCAGGGAGAGACTGCCGCGGCTGGCCAGGCTGCGGATCTGAAGGCCGACGTCCGTCAGCAGGTGGGACTCGCGTAGTAGCCGATGGACCAACTCGCCGGCGTCGGATAAGGAGTTGCGGGCGTCTCTGGTACGCGAGAGGAGGATCGTGTTTACCCGAGCTTCCTGCTCCAGGTTCTTCTGCAGTTCACTCAGGGGGACGAAGACAGAACGGATGGATCCATGGCGCGGATGGATCGAGAACTCCCCAAGCTGGTCTTCCTCCAGGATTCCCTGGCAGCTCAAGCGCATGGTGTGCCCGGGCTCATCGCGCCGTCCGTGCAGGGTTTCGACGGGAGTCTCGCTGGGAAGCTCGACCGTGATCAGGACGGCATCCCCGACGTTGCTCCCGAGTTCCTGTGCCAGACCCGGGTTGATCAGGGCATTGCGAGTCCCGAGCTGCTTTCCCGTTCTTTGGTGGAGGCTCCAGAAGCGATCGTCCACCCCGTAGATCTGGATGCCGGAGGCGCGGCGGCCACTGTTCTGATCCACCGCCAGACCCTCCAGTACGATGAGGGGGCAGGCCACCCGGAACAGGTTCTCGAAATCTGGCTGGGACTGTAGTCTCCCTGCCAGAGCTTCGTCGAAGAAGTGGGGCGCAGAGATCACGTCATCCGCTTCTCCCAACTGGCTCAAGACCAGGGCGCGCAGGCTACCTCTTACCGAGTCGCCCACCATCAGGGCTCCGGTCAGGACCGCGGCAGCCACCGCCACTCCCAGCGTCACGACCAGGTTGATTCGCCAGTAGTAGAACAGGTTTTTCTGGAGAAGCTGCCGAAGTTCCATCAGTTTGGCAAAAGCTCGCCGCCCTTGAGTTGGAAACGCTGCGTGAACCGTTGGCCCAACTCAGCATTGTGGGTGACCACGATCAGGATATTCTGCAAGCTGCGGTGCAGGTCGAAAAGGAGATCGCTCACGATTTGCGCGGAATCTCTGTCCAGATTGCCGGTCGGCTCATCACAGAGCAGCAGTAAGGGTTCCTGGATCAGGGCTCGGGCCAGAGCGACGCGCTGCCGTTCTCCTCCCGACAGTTCGGCGGGACGATGATCTGTTCTGTCGGAGAGGCCAATCTGGGCCAGAAGGCTGCGCGCTCGATCTTCCCAACCGCCATCGCTCCTGGGAGCCTGAGGTACCAATGTCGGGATCAGAACGTTTTCCAGGACCGTGCACTGAGGCAGGAGGCAGTGGTCCTGGAAGACGAACCCGATCTGGCGATTCCTGAAGGCCGCCAGTTCCTTCTCTTCCATTTCGAATGGATTCTGGCCCTCTAGGAAGACCGTACCCCCGGATGGGGGCTCCAGGGCGCCGAGTATGTGGAGTAACGTGCTCTTGCCGCTCCCGGAAGGACCCATGATGGAGGCAGCGCTCCCACGAGCCAGGGACAGCGAGATCCCGGAAAGGATCCGAAGAGGCCCGCGGGGAGTTGTGTATTCCTTTTCCAGATCACTGGCTTGAAGAGCCATTAGCGTTCCTCTGGAGCGATTATCGGCCGTCTCGGGTCTCCGTCGGATTGATCCTGTCTGATCATTCCCTCCCCGCAGCCTGGCCTCATTCGAGATCGCAACTTCTTTTCACTTCATGGGGTCATCACCTACGCCGAAGGCGTTACTGCGCGTAGCCCAGGGTTGCAATGCGAAGCGAGCTACCCTGGGTTCAAGTAGCCCTGATTCTCTACGCTGAAAGCGTTATTGCACATGCGTTTTCGGTCGGCAATAACCTCCTTGGGGTAAGGCATCTTCTTGGAACGACCTTGACCCAGGGTAGCTCGCATCGCATCGCATCGCCAACCCTAGGCTACTCGCAATAACACCTATCGGCGTAAAAACCTGCGACCTGCGACCTGCGACCTGCGACCCTTTCTTTCAAGTTTCAGCTCAACGACCCATAAACCTCAAGCGTGCGCTCAGCCATCAGCTCCGCGCTGTAGTGTTCTCGTATTCCCTGCTTCCCATTCTTGCTCAGTTTCTCTGCCAGGGCCGGGTCTTTTGCCACCGAGAGAATGCCTTCGACAATGCTGTCGGGGCTGTCTGGATCAACCAGGAGTCCGCCTCCGGTCTTTTCGATGATCTCCGGGTAGGCTCCCCGACGTGGCTGAACCACGGGGACCCCACTGGCCATGGCCTCTAGTAGATACATGCCCTTGGGTTCGTCATAGGAAGCCGGTACCGATAAGACATCCAGGTTGCTGAGAAACTCGACCTTTTCGGCACGGCTCAGGATTCCCCGGTAGCGGAACTGCTGAGCAAGACCCCAGCCTTGGATCTGCCTCTCCACCTTCCTCAAGTAGGTCTTCTGGGCCGGAGCCAGATAGCCCGCCACCTCCAGTCGTGCTCCCGCGAGCTGTCCACCCTGACTCAGAGTCCGAAAGGCTTCGCCCAGGAGGTGCAGTCCCTTCTCGGGGACGATTCGGGCCAGATAGCCGATCGTAAAAGGGTCTGTCTTCGGTTTTCTGGGTCCATTGTAATCGCGCCAGTGAATCCCCAGCGGTACCACGTGGATCTTGTCGGCTGGAATGCCCAGGTAGTCGGACATGAAGTCGGCGTGATAGCGGCTCACCGCGATGAAGGCATCCACGCAGCCGATGTTGGAACGGATCAGCTCCAGGGCTCGTTTCTGATAGCGTTGGGGAAGGCTCTGCAGGAACAGGTCCTCTCCCTGAAGGGTGCAGCAGATGGGGCAGCCAGTCGCCTCTTTCAGCGAGGGAGCGAGTCCTAGAAAGAGGCTGTTTCCCAGGTTCAGGATGTCGGGAGAGGGATGGGATCGAAGCCACTCGACCAGTTTCACCAGCTCCTTGCGTTGACGGCCCTCCTCGCCTCGTAAGACCGAGACGGTAAGGTCTCCCAGAGCCTCTGGGTTGGTTTTTAGGGCCCATCGGGAGGCCAGATTGAGGACCAGCGAGGAATCCCAGATTCGATCCAGGAAGCGCGGTGTGTGTCGAAACAGGGAAAAGTGCTGTTGCAGGTAGACGTTGATACCTCCGAAGAAGACCGCGTCCTCGCTCACGTTGGGCTCGTCACTGAGGGTAGGTGTGTACAGCGGGAGTAGTTCCACCTGGTGACCGCGGGCCATCAGTTCGGTTGCCAGAGCGTTGTCCCGGATGCACGCTCCGCAGTACATGCCCCCGGCACCTGCCGTGATGTAGGTGATTCTCATTACGGTTCCAACCTCGGTCGGCCTGACCCGCAAGGCAGGCCGTTATGCTTTTTCTTACCACAACGACACGACGAGCACGATATCTAATTGAATCGGGACTTTTCCTCGCGACCTCGCGCCGGCGCTCACGCAGCACCCGACAGCAGTTGGTTCACACCTACCAGTGTGCTAGAATTCGGTGTCTTCCCTACAGGAACGCCATGAATTTTGTCTCGAATCCAGGTCGGGTTTCTCTAGCTGCAAATGGGCAACCCGGACTGACGATCGCTTTGCTCCTGTTCGTTAACCTGCTGTGTCTTCAGGCGTCGGCCTCAGGCCAGAACGTGTGGGCCTCGGTTGGAGGACGAATCAGCGACGCACAGCAGCTGCCGCTGGCGAAAGCGATGGTCAGCTTGAGCCAGGAGGGGACGAACCGAACCCGTTCCATGATCAGCGGCCCCAGGGGCAGGGTTTTCTTTTCCTTGCTGCCACCGGGCTCCTACCGCCTGACGGTGGAGCTGGCGGGGTTCAGGAAGCATGTGCAGCGATTCGATCTAAGGGTAAGCCAGCGAGCGTATGTTGACATCCACCTTCAGAGGGGAAATGTGGATGAAGAGGTCGTGGTGGTGGCCGACCGGGTTGGGTTGAAGCGAGATTCTGCGGCTCTCGGGGCCGTGATCGAGAATCACCAGATCACCGGGCTGCCCCTCGATGGCCGGAACTTCTACGAACTCAGTCTCTTGTTGCCCGGCGTATCACCCGCGGCACCGGGAGCGGCCGGCTCGGCGAGAGGCGACTTGTCCTTGAATATCAGTGGCGCTCGGGATGACGCCAACAGTTTTCTGCTGGACGGAGTCTACAATATCGATCCGAAGCTCAACACCTTCGGGATCAATCCACCGGTCGATGCCATTCAGGAGTTTGAGGTGGTGACCCACTCCTACGATGCCTCGTTTGGTCGGAGTGTGGGGGGCCAGATCAACGTCATTCTCAAATCGGGAACCAACGATGTCCATGGGACCGTCTATGGCTTCTTTCGGAACGCGGCCTTCGACGCTCGGAACTTCTTCGCGCCGGCAGGGGAACCAGATCCCGAACACCGGCGCAACCAATTCGGGGGCTCGGTAGGCGGACCTTTTGTGAAAGATAGGACCTTCTTCTTTGTCGACTACGAGGGGCGGCGTGAGCGTCGGGGCCTGACCCGGACCACCACCGTGCCGACCCAGTTGGAGCGCGGGGGTGACTTTTCCGAGTCACTGCGGCCTCCGAGAGACCCCTTTACCGGTCAGCCTTTCCCCGGGGCCCAGATACCGGCGTCCCGGCTGCACCCCATCGGCTCGGCTGTGGCTGCACTTTATCCGCTACCCAACCGCGCCTCCTCGGCCCAGAATTTTGTCTCCTCGCCGATCCTTCGGGATCGAGACGACCATTTCGATTTTCGATTGGACCACGCTCTGGGGCAGTCTTCGGACTTGAGCCTGAGATACAGCTTCGCCGACAGGGATCTGTTTGAGCCCTTTTCCGGCACCCTTTTCTCGGCGGTTCCGGGTTACGGAACGGACGTCCCTCGCCGCGCCCAGAATCTGATGTTGAGCGAGACCCACGTTTTCTCGGCGTCCCTGCTGAATCAGTTGCGGTTGGGATTCAATCGGGTTGCGGCCGGGGCCTTCCAGGAGAATCTCGGGAACAGTATCAATCAGAGCGTTGGTTTGCCCGAGCTTTCCGAGAATCCTAGAGACGTCGGCTTGAGCTTCATTTCAATCGGCGGGTTTTCACCCCTGGGAGATGAGTTCAACAATCCTCAGCACAGCGCCTCCAATCTAATCCAGATCTCGGACCAGTTGACCTGGGCTCGAGGGGACCACCTGTTCCAGTTGGGAGCTGATTTTCGTTCGCTTCAGCAGAACGGGTTCAGGGACGTGCAGTCGCGTGGCTTCCTGAACTTCCTGGATCAGGCGTTTACCGGGAACGCACTGGCAGATCTGCTCCTGGGTTTTCCAGCCCTGACCGGTGGTGCCAGACTGGACAATCACCAGCATCTTCGGACGAAGAGCTACAGTTTCTTTTTCCAAGATCAGTTCAGGGTTCGTTCGAATCTGTCCCTCTCGGCAGGCATCCGCTACGAGTTCAACTCGCCTCCGGTGGATGCAGGAGATCGGGCCAACGTCTACGATTTGGAGCGCCGGGAATTGGTCGGAGTCGGCACCAATGGTGTTCCGCGCAGCGGCTACCAGTCCGACCGTGACAACTGGGGCCCCAGGCTGGGTGTAGCCTGGTCATTGGACGGGAGAGACGAGCGAGTCCTGCGGGCAGGGTACGGCGTTTATTTCGATCAGTCGGCTCTGGCTCCAGGGGAAGGGCTCTACTTCAATCCTCCCTTCTTTGACTTCAAGCTTTTCTTTTCTCTTCCTGGTCTGCCGTTGACGCTGGACGACCCGTTCCCAGCCTTCTTTCCGCTTAGTTTGCCCTCATCGGTCCTGGCGTTTCAGCCCGATTTGCGGACGGCCTATGTGCAGCATTGGAGTCTCAGCTTGCAGCAAAGGCTGGGCGAGGCGCAGACACTGGAGTTGGGTTATGTAGGCTCGAAGGGAAGCAAGCTACTGACCGCCCGCGATATCAATCAGCCCCGGCCCTCTGCTGCGCAGTTCAATCTTCGACCCGACCCCCGATTCGGCGATATCAACTTGCTGGAATCCCGAGCGGCTTCTACCTATCACGCGTTGCAGGTGAGATTTCGCAGAACGCTGAGCTCCCAGCTTTCGTTTTTGGGTTCCTACACTTGGTCCAAGTCGCTGGATGACGCCTCCAACTTCTTCAGCAGCGCCGGTGATCCCAACTTCCCCCAGGACAGCTTCAACGTCCGGGCGGAGAAGGGCCGTTCCAACTTCGACTTGAGACACCGTTTGTCCCTGAGCTACTCCTACCAGCTCCCGGTTGGCAGAGGCCACTCTCTCCTGGGGAGTCATGGCTGGTTCTCCAGTTTTCTGGCAGATTGGCAGACCTTTGGGATCCTGACCTTTCAGACCGGACGCCCCTTTACCGTGGCACTGCTCTCCGAGATTGACAACAGCAACACCGGAAGGTCTATTTTGGGCTTCGGCGCCAACGATCGCCCCCATCGCCTCGCGGATGGGAGTGTCGACCAGCCCACGCCGGAGCGCTGGTTCGATGCCGGCGCCTTCAGCTTTCCCAGCTTTGGAAGTTTTGGCAATTCCGGCAGGAATATTCTGGACGGTCCTGGTTTTCAAAGCACCAATCTCTCGCTGCTGAAGACCGCTCAGCTGGATGAAAACTTGGCGCTGCAGTTCCGGCTAGAGTCCTTCAATCTTTTCAATCGCTCCAATTTCGACCTGCCCGATATCTTCATGGGCTCCCCCACCTTCGGCAGGATCCTATCGGCCCAGGACCCCCGCCGCATCCAGCTGGGTGTGAAGTTCCTGTTCTAGAATCGGTCGCAGGTCATAGGTCAGAGGTCGCAGGTTGCTGAGGAAGGTATCTATTGACGCAAGAGCAAAACATACAGACACGCTCTTACGCCGAAGGCGTTATTGCGCGTAGCCCAGGGTTGCAATGCGAAGCGAGCTACCCTGGGTCTAGATCGGTCAAAGAAAATGCCTTACCCCAACGGGGTTATTGCCGCGATGTAGTTCCCGACGCATAGGAACGTCTTGGCAATAACACTTTCAGTGTAGAAAAGACAGGGTCAACTTGAACCCAGGGTAGCTCGCTTCGCGTTGCAACCCTGGGCTACGCGCAGCAACGCCTTCGGCGTAGGACAACAGCATCACCGTACCCAAAGTCCACGGTTCGAATGCTGCGAAACCAGGACCACTGACGGGATCAACAGATCGCGGGCTGGCGTTTTCGGCTCAGACCAATCCGGTAGGCGTAGAAAGTGCAGAGAATCAGTGGGACTACTGCTAATAGGAAGACATAACCGAATGGGGGTGTCACCAGCGCGGACAGGGCTGCCAAGGCGGCGTTGAGGAAGTTGGTGGGCGAAGCCCAGAGAAAGTTCGTCTTCGAGAGAACCACGAGCGACTGCATCGATACCAATGCCACCGCTGTGGCCACCAGGAACGAATTGAGAGTGAAGTAGAGGAGACCGCAGAGCAACGCTTTTCCGACCAGCCCAGACAGGCCGAGATCCAAGGTTTGACCTTGCCACAGGATTCCTCCCTGGAGCTGATCGAAGAGTCTGCCGACGGTGAAAGTAACTACTGCCAACTGGGCCATATTGAACAGATACTTATAGAGTCTCTTGATCCGGACCCGGGCGCTACTGATGGTCCCCTCTATGAGAGCAATTGCAACCGCGACATGAGGCCCGAACAGAAAGAGGCCAGCAAAGACGCAGAAGTCGCTGATGCTGATGGACAGTGAGCCCTTCTTGCGTGGGACCAGCGGAATCTTCAGGGCAAAACTGCTGGTCACGACAGTCAGACCTGCAAGGTAGAGCCACTGCCAGGAGGATTCAGCTGCAATCCGAGAGAAGCAGTGCAGGGCGATCGCAAATCCCACGCCCATGACGGCCAGGATATACAGCCTGGCTGGCACCGGAATGGCATCCTTGAAGAATAGTACGCTGCTTTTCTTCGTTGTTGGTGTGTTGTGCTTCTTCATTTTCACACTCAATATTGGTCTTCTCCGGCGATGGAGCCGCTGGGCATCCCAGGGATTCCAGCTCAGGCCCTCAGCGCCGTAGAGTAGTGCACCGCTCCAGGAGCGATGCAGGTTTCTTCAACTCTTAGCGGCCGGCCAGGCACGTCGGATCCCCTCTCAAGGCCGAGTCCGACCACAGGATCGAATCCGACCAGAGGATGGAATCGGACCACACTCTTCCGTCACCCCAGAGGCCCACCTGATCCGAGTCGATCTGAGACGTGAAGACGATCCGGTCGGCAAAAGCAAAAGCTCCCCCCGCCCACACCTTCTCGTCGTTTAGGAACCAGAAGGGACGGACCCCCTCTCGAAGTTTCCGATACCTCACATTGATCTGTTTAGCCACCTGCAGGGAGGTCAAGGCGTTGACCAGACCGTTGCCCTGTTCCAGTATATGGGGCTGGGTCAGTTTGACGGCGCTGGCCAGCAGAATTGCCTTCACCAACCTGGGGGTGAGTCTGGGGTTGGCACTCAGCATGAGAGCGACCGTACCGCTGACGTAGCCAGTCGCCATGCTGGAACCACTCAAAGCTGTGTGGGTGGCGTCGATCCTCAGCTCTGGATAGTGTCGATCGATGTAACTTTCCGGCGCTAGAAACGACGCGATTGCATTCCCCGGTGCGCAGAGATCGGGTTTGAAGAGTCCGTCGACATAGGTAGCGCCACGCGATCCGTAGGTGGTGGCGACATCGTCGGAGTGGGTTGCAGTAGCCATGGTATTCAGAGGCGCAACCGTGATCACTGCCGGATCGTTGCCGGGACTGGTGATACCTCCCCAGATCCTTGGATGTTCAGTCGTTTTCCCCAGGTTCCCGGCCGAGACCACTGTCACGATTCCGGCGGCTACCATGCGCTCTACCGCCCGGCACAGCGGATCCCGCTTGTAGGACTCGACCGGGGGGTGACCCAGAGCAAGATTGGCTACGTTGATGTTGTACTCATTCTTGTTGTGGATGGTCCAGTCGATGGCTCTGAGTAGGTTACTCGTCAGCCCCGTTCCTTCCGAGCCCACCACCTTCAGGACAACCAGCTTCGCCTGGGGAGCCACTCCCCGATATCTGCCCTTGTGTTGGCGGCCGTCTCCCGCAATAATGCCGGCCACATGAGTGCCGTGTCCGTACCCGTCTCCGAAAGCCCCTCCATCCTTGTCGGGTTTCGTATCACTGGGAGCCAGGTCGGACGTACCGACGCTGACGACGCTGTCGGTCAGCTTTGGAGGGCCTGCCTGGGTGAAGTCCATCGCAACTTTTATCCAGGAGCGACCGTCCATGTCCGGATGATTGGCTACGCCCGAGTCAAAGACGGCGACCGTAACTCCTGATCCCTGGTACTTCGCTTGATGTACCTGGTCGGCACCAATGGCGCTCAGAGCGACCGGAGCGAAGTTGATCTCGTTGGGTCGTTTTCCGTCGTTCGTCGGATGGATGACTGCATCCAGCGTGACATATTCCACCAGGGGCGATCTCAGGATCTGCTCTATCTGCTGACCCGTCAGCCGAGCGCTATAGCCGTTGACCCCTGAGATGAGGTTGTCGACGCTCTGTCCACGTTGCCGCTGTAGCGACTCAGTGCGGGCAAAGAAGTCTGGTCTTACCTGGACGATGACGGGAATGGGATAGCCGTACTGTGGATTTCTTAGAGTAAAGTCCACTTCCTGCTTGAGCATCGGGGAGATCTTCCCGGACGACTCAGACCCAGGCCCTCTTTCAGCGACGGAGAATGCGAAGAATAGAGGGAGACCGAGGACGGCTAGAATCAGTTTCGGAGCGAATTGGTTCCTACCTAGCTGCTGTTTCATCACAAAACCTCTCTGGTTTCGCGAATCCAGCTTCGGCAACTGATCGACCCTATTGCGGTGACAACGTAGGTCTCAGCTTTGCGGCCAGAGGCTTTCGCACTCCGGTGGCCCTTTCGGCGTGGCTGCGAAGACTACGCGGTCAGCAAAAAGTTGTACTTGATGTTTTGAAAACTTCCTTCCACACAGGGTGTCTCTTCGGACAGATCGACAGAAAACTTTAGGTTCATCCGGTAAATGGGGAGGTGGAACGTGGTTCGGCGCTTTCCGGATCCCAAATCTGGTTCCCCGTTCGCTTGTCAATATAGTCGGCTGCAGTAGCAGGGGCCGTGGGAACTGTGGAAAACTCCGAGCGATATCGAACTGGGCCAGCAAGCCCGTGATACGGAGTTTTCCAAGCGCTGTGCGAACGGTGGAAAAACAACTGCGAGCACTTGCCAGTTCTCCTCCAGAACTACTTGTTTTTCCACGGTTTGCATAGTGCGGCAGTTTCCGCGGCCTGCCTTTGACTGGCGGCACCTCCCCATTTACCGGATGAACCTCTTTTCGTCACTGCCGGGGCGTCCCTAAACAGCCTTTTACGGCCAGGGGCCGTCGGCACGTAGTGCCTACTCTAAAGGACACGACCCAGGCTGCCGATCCAGAGCAGGAGATGGATAAACCGGAAAGCGACATAGCGGATCCCCTATACGAGTCCTGCAAGGAGAAAGCCCCGGTGACGATCATGTCCAGCACGGGAGTCCTCCAGGGCCAGTTTGCAGCTGTCTCTTCGCGAGACGTTCTTATTGATCTCTTCCTCGGCGACGAGGAACTGATCTGTAGGCCGCTGTCGAGATGTTGTGTTGTTTTCAGCCAACGGAATCAAAGCAAGGTTTTCCTGGCCACGGTGAAGGACTGCTTCAAGCCAGAGGCCTCGACCCGTCCGCTCGTGGTTTTGTCAAGGGTTTCGGACATAGCTACCGGGGAGAGCAGAACGGCGTGGCGTGTTCCCCTTCGTCGTAACAGTAGTTTGTCTGTTCGCGTCGTAGATGAGGATAAGAGGGTCTGGCGCCCTGAAGCCGTGGACATCAGTTTAACGGGAATGTTGATCGAGTTTCCCAAGGACAAGGCTCCCGACCTCGAGGTGGGTGCCTGGGTCGGTCTGGAGCTGAGGCTGAACGAGCATGAGGTAAAGCTTCCGGCTGACGTGCGGCGTCGGGATGGACGACTGTACGGCCTCTTCTTTCCCTTCGATTTACACGAGGGAGAGATTACCTCGTCCAACACGCTGCGCCAGGTAGTCAATGAGCTGGAGAGACAGTGGCTCAGCCGACATATAAGGTGATCTGCTCACAGCAGTGGCTGGGGGTCTCTGAAGCCGAAATTCCCAATTGATTCCGAACCTTGACACGGTGCCTCCGACGGTGCGCCTGGAACTCCCACCGCTCCTGGTGGGATTAGGCAACCGACTCTTTTCCTCAATCCCGACGCAGATTGGTTTGTGCTCCTTGGATCTTGTCGATCAGGACAGTCCGAGGACTTCAAGTGCCGTAGGGTACTGGCTTTCACCGCCTTTTATGGAAAACCCGAGTCTGATGAAAACTGTGTTTTTTAGTACCTTCGGACTAAGGCCGAGATGGTGTCCTGGGTAGTGCTCCTCGGGCCGGTGGAGTGCTAAAGCCCGACCCTGCGCTACCGATAAGTTAATGGAGGCTAGGGCTGCCCTTTACCCGTAATTCGGTACAGGACAAAGTCATGTTTCTGGGTCTCCCAGAGCGAAGCCTTCACACAGGAGCCGGAGGTGTGAATAGCCCTGCCATATCAACTCATGACCCGGGGGCGCATCCTGGTTGCGTCCTAGGTATCCTCCGATGCGCGCCACCAGCCGTACCGCCTCACCCAGCTGCGAGGGCGGGTTCAAGCTTTTTTTTTGGCGTAGGCCCCCAGGACATGGAGTTCAAGATCCGAGAAGAGCACCTCGGCGGGCAGTTCCGGGGTTTCTCTGCCCAGCAGAGTCATCAGCATAATCCGCCAGGCGATGACCAGGTTGATCGCAATCGCCCGGCTGAGGCGCTCGGCGCTTCGGTGGGCGATCTCTTCGATGCGGCAGCCGGACTTCAGCACCCGGTGCCAGTCTTCAATGCGCCAACGCAGGCAATACCAGCGTAGGCATTGAACCGCCGCTTCGGGCGAGGCGAGAGTGGCGGTAGTCAGAAGGAACCACTCGATGGCTTCGGTTCCCGCAGGCGGAGAGTCCTCCCGCGCCTGAATCACCCAGATCTCGATGGGCTCCTTATCCGGGTAATATTTCGGGGGGCGAAGTTGGATCCGCCGATAGCGGACCGAGAGCTCCGCCCGGCGGCGGGGCCTCTGGGGCCGGGCCTTTCGCTTACTGAGCTTGGGCCGAGCGCTCTGGCGCGGCACCTGGACGCGGACCTGGGTCTGTACCGGCTCCTGTACGAGCGCTTCGAAAAGCTTGAACGGCTCCTCCGTGATGCCGCGGTTGTGTTGGGCGCGCACCAGTAGGTCGACCCCCGGGTAACGGCGTTGCTCCTCGAACAGCTCGAAGATATCCGCTTCCCGGTCGCAGACGTTGATCAGTCGCGTCTGGGGCATTTGGGCCGCCACTTCTCCGAGCTCGCGCAGCGCTTGAATCCAGCAGAAGGTCTGTTTTTCCTCGATCGGGATGGCCCAGCTCGGTCGCTTCTCTTGCGGCGATTTCAACTGCGGCGCCAGACACTGGGCGCGCAAGACCCCCAGCGGAAGTCCATTGGGGGCCACGGCCAAGGTCGAATGCAGGTGCAATCCCCGACTCTGGGCGCCGGTCTGGTTGCTGCCGATCACTCCCAGACCTTCACACTGAGCCAGGCTCGTATAGTCCAGATCGGTGCCGTCCTGCAGGCACAACACGGTGCGCTGCCCCTGCATGCGCCGCAGGGTGCGTTGCCGGTGAGGCTGCAGAATCTGGGGCAGGCTCACCGCGGCCTCGTCCGGGTGGTCGATCAATCGGTAGTAGGCCTTGACCGCCGGCCAATCCCCCTGGGCCACCCCGCTAAAGGCACGACCCGGTTCCTGCGCCTTGGACTCCACAATGTTCACCAGTCTTCGGCTCAGCCGCGCGTCCCCCAGCGGCGCGCCGCCAAACTCCTCTTCCGCCCAACTCTCGGCCTCGACCCCCTGGGCCGGAGCCAGCGGCCCCAAGCCGGCCCCCTCGGCCAACCCCAGGCGGGCGCGGAACTCCGGCTCCAGCGCATACACATAGATGTCCTTGATCGTTTCCTCCCGCTGGGTGAAACGATCCTGCCGACCCCGACCCTGGGTTCGGCCCACCCGGGTCCAGTTCGCTGCCCGATAGGATGCCCCCGAAAACCGGCTCGTGTCTACAAAACTCTCGACCAACCAGGGACGGTACCCATAGCGCTGCTCGAAGTCTTCGGCCAGCCGCTGCAGGCTCAGGCTCAACACCCGCGAGGCCAGGTTCTGACACTGCACGCTGGGTCGGATCAGAAAACGGCTCAGGCACACGACCCCGTGCAGATGGGCGCGCCTTTGCTCCGCATCCCAACCGATCCAGCGGTCCCGGTCCACGAGTTGCAACGCCGCGGCGGCAAAGCCCAGGCCCCCCAGCCAGCCGTGCTCGGAGCCGAGCAGATAGCGCAGCTGCCGTCCCACCAAGGGCCCAGCCCCCAGCGGATGCTCTTCGATCATCAGCTCGTTCCAGATCCGCATCTGCCCCGGCTCGCCCACCCCGATCAACTCCAGCCCCCGCACCTCCCCCACCTGCTCGGGCACCCCGATCGGCTCCTCCACTGGAGCCGCCAACCGTCGCGGACGGGGCGCCCCTTTCTGGATCCGTGGGGGCGGCAGCCGAAAACAGCCCTTCGCTTCCAGCTCCCGCAACGCCTTCAGGCAACCTCCCCGCTGGGGCCGCCCGCCGGGGTCATAGAATCGCAACTGATCGCAAAGAAAACCGGCCAACTCGCTTCGCGAAGAGAAATCCCCTTCTTCCAGCAGCCGGCTTACATACTCGATGCTCTCGGGCTTCGACAGGGTACGCTTGATCTGATTCTGGAGCTGCATGCCGCTCAGTTTGAACGACCCGAAACTCTTTGTCCAGTCCTTTATTACGGGTAAAGAGCAGGGCTAGGGGGGATATTGTCCCGAAGGAAGAGGTGCGGACCGACTCAGATTACCTGAAACAGGCTGTGTTCGACCGTTACCAAAGCTGAAGGTGGATTTAGATGATCGGCCGCCAAGCCTTAATTGTGAAAGGCTATCCACAGAACAACTGTGCGGTAGTTTGGCCAAGGTGTTTGGGAGCAAACCGATTGATCGATCGATGCCCCCGCAGAGATGCCGCGCGGTACGACTTTGGCGATACCGACAGATCGAGGTCCAGTACCCCTCGAGAGTCTGTTCCGGTCAGGACCGGCACGCCAGTCTCGGATCAATCTCATGAACCTCGTGGCTCCTGGTAGATTAAAGATCCTACCGATTCTCTTTCTGTTGACCATTCTATGCACGGCTCCCGCCGGTGCTGCGACCTTGAATTCCGTCCAGTCCGGCACCACCACCATAACGGGGGGCTCAAAGACCGTCACGATCACCTCCGTCGATACCAGCAAGGCCTTTCTCGTCTTTGGTGTCAACGTTACCGAACAAGAACCGTCAAAGGCTCAGATCTCGGGTCAGATCACGAATGCGACGACCCTGACATTCGAACGAGTCGTTTCCGGAAATACCGTTACGATCACCTGGCAGGTGGTCGAGTTCACGAGCGGTGTATCCGTACAGCGAGGAGCCGCGGATATCTCCGGAACCGGGTTTCCGGCCAACGCCACTCTGACTGCGGTCAACACAGCCAAGAGCTTCCCAATCCTCAGCCATCGAACCGACGGCCCCGATTTCGACAGCGATGATTTCTGGAAGGCCAAGATCACGACGCCGACGAATCTGGAGATGAATAGCAACAACGATCCAGATGTGGGATTCATCGAATGGCAAGTGGTCGAGTATAGCGACGCCAGTGTCCAGCAGGGCGACCTATCCTTTGCATCCGGAGACGCCTCGAAAACCGACACCCTGACCAGTGTGGATACTTCCAAGTCGTGGCTCATCTACAGCTACATGACGCAAACTGGCACCATAAGCGACATTGGGCAGAAGCTGATCCGTGGGCGTCTAACCAATTCCACGACGCTCACTTTCGACCGGAACAACACGAGAGTCGCTGCTGACCTTTCGTGGTATCTGGTCGAGTTCACGGATCTAACGACAACCCAGCACAACTCGCAAAGTTTCTCCACCAGCGAAACCCAGAAGAATGTCACCATTACCAGCGTAGAGACGGCGGAATCCATCGCGGCTGGTGGCTACTACGCTCGGGGTGGCAGATCCAACTACAGTGTTGAGGACAACCCCGGCGTTGGATGGTTTACGTTGGATCTCACCAGCTCGACCAACCTCCAGATTGATAGGGAGCTCACAGGCTCGGCGACTGCCGACCTGGGCTGGTTTGTGGTCGAGTTCAACCAGGCGGGCTTCACGGTTACCGAGTCGGGTGGGTCCACTTCGGTCGCCGAGTCGGCCACTACAGACACGTTCACGGTCGTCCTGGACGAGAAGCCAAACTCAAACGTCGTCTTCAACGTAAGCAGCGGAGACACGGGTGAGGCGACGGTCAATGTCAGTTCGCTGACGTTTACCACTGCCAACTGGAGCACGGCGCAGACGGTGACGGTCACGGGAGTGGATGACGACATCATTGACGGGAACCAGAACACGACCCTCACCATCAGCGTGGACGATGCCAACTCGGATGACTACTTCGATCCGCTCTCAGATCAGACCGTGAGTGCGACGACGACGGACGATGATGTAGCGGGCTTCACGATAGTGGAGTCAGGCGGATCCACCTCGGTAGCGGAGTCTGGGACCACGGACACCTTCACGGCGGTGCTGGACGCTGAACCCGATACCAACGTCGTCATCACGGTCACGAGCGCCGATACCGGAGAGGCGACGGTCAATGTCTCCTCCCTGACGTTCACGCCGGCCAACTGGAACACGGCCCAGACGGTGACTGTCACGGGCGTCGACGATGACATTATCGACGGCAACCAGAACACGCTGATCACGCTGAGTATTGACGACGTCAATTCTGACGACAACTTCGATCCGTTAGCAGATCAGACCGTCAATGCCACGACGACCGACGATGATGTAGCCGGTTTCACGATAGTGGAGTCGGGTGGATCGACCTCGGTGTTGGAATCCGGCACGACGGACACCTTCACGACAGTCCTGGATGCCGAACCCGATACCAACGTCGTCATCACGGTCACGAGTGCCGACACCGGAGAGGCGACAGTAAACGTCTCCTCGCTGACGTTCACGCCAGCCAACTGGGACACCGCGCAAACGGTGACGGTGACGGGCGTGGACGACATCATTTTCGACGGAAACAAGGTCACGACGATCACTCTGAGTGTGGATGATGCGAACTCGGATGATAACTTCGATCCTTTGGCAGATCAGACGGTCAATGCGACCACCACGGATGATGAGGTGGCGGGATTCACGGTAGTGGAATCGAGTGGATATACGTCGGTCGACGAATCGGGTACGACCGATACCTTTACCGTGGTGCTCGATGGCGAACCCCTCAGCAACGTTGTGATCACGGTGACGAGTGGAGATACCGGCGAAGCGACGGTGAATCAATCCTCGCTGACGTTTACCCCGGCCAACTGGGACACGGCCCAAACCGTGACCGTCACAGGTGTCGACGATGCCCTTCAAGACGGACATCAAAACTTCAACGTGACGCTGAGCATCGACGATGCCAACTCGGACGACGCCTTCGACCCGGTGGCGGATCAACAGGTCAGCGTTTTGACCACCGACGATGACCTGGGACCCGTCCAGCTGAATTCCGTGCAGTCCGGTACCACCACCATGACCGGGAACTCACAGACCGCCGCGATCACATCGGTCGATACCAGCAAGGCCTTTCTGGTCTTTGGAGTCAACGTCAACGAAAACGAGCCGCAGAAGGGTCAAATCAACGGGGAGATCACGAATGCGACAACCCTGACATTCCAAAGAAATGTCACCGGAAACACCGTGACGATAACCTGGCACGTAGTGGAGTTCTCAAGCGGTGTCTCGGTGCAGCGAGGATCCACGGGTCTCAGCCCTGTTCCTGTGAACGTCACTCTGACAGCGGTCAACACGGCCAAGAGTTTCCCGATCATCAGCCATTCATGCGACGGCACCACTTTCGACGACAACGATTTCTACAAGGCCAAGATCACGACGCCGACGAATCTCGAGATCGATAGCTATTACCTTTGCAGCACGGGCTCTGGCAAATGGCAGGTAGTCGAGTATACCGACTCGGCCGTGCAGCAGGGGGATGTGTCCTTTGGATCTGGAGACAGCTCGAAGACCGACACCGTAACCAGTGTGGACACTTCCAAGTCGTGGCTCATCTACACCTACAAGGCGGAGGCTGGCACGGCGGCCGACATTGGCCAGAAGCTGATCCGCGGGCGTCTAACCAACTCCACGACGCTCACATTCGACCGGAACAACACAGGAGACATCGCAGACCTCTCCTGGTACCTGGTCGAGTTCTCCGATCTGACTACAACCCAGCACGGCTCGCAGAGCTTCACCACTTCGGAGACTCAGAAGAATGTCACCATCAGCAGCGTGGAGACGGCGGAAGCCATCGCGGCCGGTGGCCATTACGCCCGGGGCGGCAGGTCCTCCTACAACGGAGACGACAATCCCGGAGTAGGCTGGTTTACGTTGGATCTCACCAGCTCGACCAACCTCCAAATCGACCGGGAGATTACAGGTTCCGCGACTGCCGACCTGGGCTGGTTTGTGGTCGAGTTCAACCAGGCGGGCTACACGGTTACCGAGTCGGGTGGGTCTACGTCGGTCGCCGAGTCCGGCACGACGGACACCTTTACGGTCGTCCTGGACGAGAAGCCAAACTCCAACGTCGTCTTCAACGTCAGCAGCGGAGACACCGGTGAGGCGACGGTCAATGTGTCTTCGCTGACCTTTACGACGGCCAACTGGAGTACGGCTCAGACGGTGACGGTCACGGGAGTTGATGATGACATCGATGATGGCAACCAGAACACGACCCTCACCATCAGCGTGGACGATGCCAACTCGGATGACTACTTCGACCCCCTCTCGGATCAGACAGTCAGTGCGACCACGACGGACGATGATGTGGCGGGCTTCACGATCGTCGAGTCCGGTGGCACCTCAGTGAATGAATCAGGGACGACGGATACCTTCACCGCAGTACTGGACGCGGAGCCGCTCTCTAACGTGGTGATCCTGGTCAGCAGTGCCGACACTGGGGAGGCCACAGTCAATGTCGCCTCACTGACGTTTACACCCGCCAACTGGGATACCGCACAGACCGTGACGGTCACGGGAGTGGACGACGACTTGGACGACGGCGACCAAAGTACGCTGATCACGTTATCGATAGACGACGCCAACTCTGACGATACCTTCGACCCCTTAGCTGACCAGACCGTCAATGCCACCACAGTGGACGATGACGCTTCCGGCTTCACGATCGTCGAGTCCGGTGGCACCTCAGTCAATGAGTCGGGGACGACCGATACCTTCACGGCGGTGCTGGATGCCGAGCCGGTCTCCAATGTGGTGATCCTGGTCAACAGCGCCGATACCGGGGAGGCCACGGTCAACGTGGCCTCACTGACCTTTACCCCGGCCAACTGGGATACCGCACAGACAGTGACGGTCACCGGAGTGGACGACGACCTGGACGATGGCGACCAAAGTACGCTGATCACCCTTTCTATAGACGATGCGAACTCTGACGATACCTTCGACCCCTTGGCGGATCAAACGGTCAACGCCACCACGGTGGACGATGATGCCTCGGGCTTCACGATCGTCGAGTCCGGTGGCACCTCGGTGAATGAATCAGGGACCACCGATACCTTCACGGCAGTGCTCGACGCTGAGCCGACCTCCAATGTGGTGATCCTGGTGAGCAGCGCCGACACGGGGGAAGCCACCGTCAACGTGGCTTCGATGACCTTTACACCGGCCAACTGGGATACCGCACAGACAGTGACGGTCACGGGAGTGGATGACGACCTGGACGATGGCGACCAGAATACGTTGATCACCCTGAGCATCGATGACGCCAACTCCGACGATACCTTCGACCCCTTAGCTGACCAGACCGTCAATGCCACCACGGTGGATGATGACGCCTCGGGATTCACGATCGTCGAGTCCGGTGGCACCTCGGTGAATGAATCAGGGACAACGGATACGTTCACGGCCGTCCTGGATGCGGAGCCGGTCTCGAATGTGGTCATCCTGGTGAGTAGCGCCGATACCGGGGAAGCCACAGTCAACGTGGCTTCGCTGACCTTTACCCCGGCCAACTGGGATACCGCACAGACAGTGACGGTCACGGGAGTGGACGACGACCTGGATGACGGCGACCAGAGTACGCTGATCACCCTTTCTATAGACGACGCCAACTCCGATGACACGTTCGATCCCTTGGCCGACCAGACGGTCAGCGCCACCACAGTGGACGATGACGCCTCGGGCTTCACCATCGTGGAATCTTCAGGTTCCACCTCAGTGAATGAATCGGGGACGACCGACACGTTCACGGTGGTGCTGGACGCGGAGCCAACCTCCAACGTCGTGATCACGACAACGAGCGGAGATACCGGCGAGGCGACGGTGAATGTGTTCTCGCTGACCTTTACGCCAGCCAACTGGGACACGGCGCAGACGGTGACGGTCACGGGTGTAGACGACGACCTAGACGACGGCGACCAGAACACCCTGATCACGATGAGCATCGATGACGCCAACTCCGATGACACCTTCGATCCCTTGCCCGATCAGACGGTCAATGCCACGACGGTGGATGACGACGCCTCCGGATTCACGATCGTGGAGTCGGGTGGGACTTCGGTGAATGAATCGGGGACCACCGATACCTTCACGGTAGTGCTGGACGCGGAGCCCACTTCCAACGTCGTGATCACGACAACGAGTGCCGATACGGGCGAGGCGACGGTGAATATGTCCTCGCTGACGTTTACGCCGGCCAACTGGGACACGGCGCAGACGGTGACGGTAACGGGAGTCGACGACGACTTGGATGACGGCGACCAGAACACGCTGATTACGATGAGCGTCGATGATGCCAACTCCGACGACACCTTCGATCCCTTACCCAATCAGACAGTAAGCGCCACGACGGTGGACGATGACGCCTCGGGATTCACGATTGTGGAGTCGGGTGGGACTTCAGTGAATGAATCGGGGACCACCGATACCTTTACGGTGGTGCTGGACGCGGAGCCCACTTCCAATGTGGTGATCACGACAACGAGTGCCGATACGGGCGAGGCGACGGTGAATGTGTTCTCGCTGACGTTTACGCCCGCCAACTGGGATACGGCGCAGACGGTCACAGTCACGGGAGTCGACGACGACCTGGATGACGGCGACCAAAGTACCTTGATCACGCTGTCGATCGACGACGCCAACTCCGATGACACTTTCGATCCCTTGGCTGATCAGACCGTGAGCGCCACCACGGTGGACGATGACGCTTCCGGCTTCACCATCGTCGAGTCCGGTGGCACCTCGGTGAATGAATCGGGGACGACCGACACCTTCACGGCGGTGCTCGACGCCGAGCCGACCTCCAATGTGGTGATCCTGGTGAGCAGTGCCGACACCGGTGAGGCTACCGTCAACGTCGCCTCTCTGACCTTTACTCCGGCCAACTGGGATACGGCGCAGACGGTGACGGTCACGGGAGTGGACGACGACCTGGATGACGGCGATCAGGTCACTATCCTCACGCTGTCGATCGATGATGCCAACTCCGACGATACTTTCGACCCCTTAGCCGACCAGACAGTCAGTGCCACCACAGTGGACGACGACGCCTCCGGTTTCACGATTGTCGAGTCCGGTGGCACCTCAGTTAATGAATCAGGGACGACGGACACCTTCACCGCAGTGCTGGATGCCGAGCCGACCTCCAATGTGGTGATCCTGGTGAGCAGTGCGGATACCGGGGAAGCCACAGTCAACGTGGCTTCGCTGACGTTTACCCCGGCCAACTGGGATACCGCACAGACAGTGACAGTCACGGGTGTGGATGACGACCTGGACGATGGCGACCAAAGTACGCTGATCACTCTTTCTATAGACGATGCCAACTCTGACGATACCTTCGACCCCTTAGCCGATCAGACCGTCAGCGCCACCACGGTGGACGATGACGCTTCCGGTTTCACAATCGTCGAGTCCGGTGGCACCTCGGTGAATGAATCGGGGACGACGGACACTTTCACCGCAGTGCTCGATGCCGAGCCGACCTCCAATGTGGTGATCCTGGTCAGCAGTGCCGACACTGGGGAAGCCACAGTCAACGTCGCCTCTCTGACGTTTACGCCGGCGAACTGGGATACCGCACAGACTGTGACGGTCACCGGAGTGGATGACGACCTGGACGACGGCGACCAAAGCACCTTGATCACGATGAGCATCGATGACGCCAACTCCGATGACACGTTCGATCCCTTGGCGGATCAGACGGTGAGCGCCACCACGGTGGACGATGATGCCTCGGGCTTCACGATCGTCGAGTCCGGTGGCACTTCGGTCAATGAGTCAGGGACGACGGATACGTTCACGGCAGTCCTGGATTCCGAGCCGACTTCCAATGTGGTGATCCTGGTCAGTAGTGCGGACACAGGTGAGGCCACGGTCAACGTCGCCTCGCTGACGTTTACACCAGCGAACTGGGATACGGCGCAGACGGTGACGGTCACCGGAGTAGACGACGATCTGGACGATGGCGACCAAAGTACTCTGATCACGTTATCGATCGACGACATCAACTCCGATGACACTTTCGATCCCTTGGCTGATCAGACGGTCAACGCCACCACGGTGGACGATGACGCTTCCGGTTTCACGATCGTCGAGTCCGGCGGCACCTCAGTCAATGAATCGGGGACGACGGACACCTTCACGGCTGTCCTGGATGCCGAGCCGGTCTCGAATGTGGTGATCCTGGTCAGCAGTGCCGACACCGGGGAAGCAACAGTCGATGTCTCCTTGCTGACGTTCACACCCGCTAACTGGGATACGGCACAAACGGTCACAGTCACGGGAGTGGACGACGACCTGGATGACGGCGATCAGGTCACTATCCTCACGCTGTCGATCGATGATGCCAACTCCGATGACACCTTCGACCCCTTAGCGGACCAGACCGTCAACGCCACCACCGTAGACGATGACGCTTCCGGTTTCACGATCGTCGAGTCCGGTGGCACCTCGGTGAATGAATCGGGGACGACGGACACCTTTACAGCGGTGCTGGATGCCGAGCCGACCTCCAATGTGGTGATCCTGGTCAGCAGTGCCGACACTGGGGAAGCCACGGTCGACGTCTCCTTGCTGACCTTTACGCCGGCAAACTGGGATACCGCTCAGACGGTCATCGTCACGGGCGTGGATGACGACCTGGATGACGGCGATCAGAGCACACTGATTACGCTGTCGATCGACGACGCCAACTCCGATGACACCTTCGATCCCTTAGCTGACCAGACCGTGAGCGCCACCACAGTGGACGATGATGCCTCGGGCTTCACGATCGTCGAGTCCGGTGGCACCTCGGTCAATGAATCAGGGACAACGGATACGTTCACGGCCGTCCTGGATGCCGAGCCGACCTCCAATGTGGTGATCCTGGTCAGCAGTGCCGACACCGGGGAAGCCACGGTCGACGTCTCCTTGCTGACCTTCACCCCGGCCAACTGGGATACCGCACAGACAGTGACGGTCACGGGAGTGGATGATGACCTGGACGACGGCGACCAAAGTACGCTGATCACCCTCTCTATAGACGATGCAAACTCTGACGATACCTTCGACCCCTTAGCTGACCAGACCGTCAGCGCCACCACAGTGGACGATGACGCTTCCGGTTTCACGATCGTCGAGTCCGGCGGCACCTCAGTCAATGAATCGGGGACGACGGACACCTTCACGGCTGTCCTGGATGCCGAGCCGGTCTCGAATGTGGTGATCCTGGTCAGCAGTGCCGACACCGGGGAAGCAACAGTCGATGTCTCCTTGCTGACGTTCACACCCGCCAACTGGGATACGGCCCAGACAGTGACGGTCACGGGAGTAGATGACGACCTGGATGACGGCGACCAGGTCACTATCCTCACGCTGTCGATCGATGATGCCAACTCCGATGACACCTTCGACCCCTTAGCGGACCAGACCGTCAACGCCACCACGGTAGACGATGACGCCTCGGGCTTTACGATCGTCGAGTCCGGTGGCACCTCGGTCAATGAATCGGGAACGACGGATACGTTCACCGCAGTGCTGGACGCGGAGCCCACCTCCAACGTGGTGATCCTGGTCAGTAGTGCCGACACCGGGGAGGCCACGGTCGATGTCTCCTTGCTGACCTTCACAACCGCCAACTGGGATACCGCACAGACAGTGACGGTCACCGGAGTGGATGACGACCTGGATGACGGCGACCAGGTTACCATCGTCACGCTGAGTATCGATGATGCCAACTCCGACGACACCTTCGACCCCTTAGCCGACCAGACGGTGAGCGCCACCACGGTGGACGATGACGCCTCGGGCTTCACGATCGTCGAGTCCGGTGGCACCTCAGTCAATGAATCAGGGACGACGGACACCTTCACCGCAGTGCTCGACGCTGAGCCGACCTCCAATGTGGTGATCCTGGTGAGCAGTGCGGACACCGGGGAAGCCACCGTCAACGTCGCCTCTCTGACGTTTACACCCGCGAACTGGGATACGGCGCAGACGGTCACGGTCACGGGAGTGGACGACGATCTAGACGACGGCGACCAAAGTACCTTGATCACGCTGTCGATAGACGACGCCAACTCCGATGACACTTTCGACCCCTTAGCCGACCAGACAGTCAGTGCCACCACGGTGGACGATGACGCCTCGGGCTTCACGATCGTCGAGTCTGGTGGCACCTCGGTGAATGAATCGGGGACGACCGACACGTTCACGGCCGTGCTCGACGCTGAACCGGTCTCCAATGTGGTGATCCTCGTCAGCAGTGCCGACACTGGGGAAGCCACAGTCAACGTGGCTTCGCTGACGTTTACCCCGGCCAACTGGGATACCGCACAGACAGTGACAGTCACGGGTGTGGATGACGACCTGGACGATGGCGACCAAAGTACGCTGATCACTCTTTCTATAGACGATGCGAACTCTGACGATACCTTCGATCCGCTAGCCGATCAGACGGTGAGCGCCACCACGGTGGACGACGACGCCTCCGGTTTCACGATCGTCGAGTCCGGCGGCACCTCAGTCAATGAATCAGGGACAACGGACACGTTCACGGCAGTCCTGGATGCCGAGCCGGTCTCCAACGTGGTGATCCTGGTGAGCAGTGCCGACACCGGGGAGGCCACGGTCAACGTCGCTTCACTGACCTTTACACCAGCGAACTGGGATACCGCTCAGACAGTGACGGTCACCGGAGTGGACGACGATCTGGACGACGGCGACCAAAGTACCTTGATCACGCTGTCGATCGACGACGCCAACTCCGATGACACGTTCGATCCCTTACCCGATCAGACGGTGAGCGCCACCACGGTGGACGATGATGCCTCGGGCTTCACGATCGTCGAGTCCGGTGGCACCTCGGTCAATGAGTCAGGGACGACGGACACGTTCACGGCCGTGCTCGACGCCGAGCCGACCTCCAATGTGGTGGTTCTCGTCAGCAGTGCCGACACCGGTGAGGCTACCGTCAACGTCGCCTCTCTGACGTTTACGCCGGCCAACTGGGACACAGCACAGACAGTGACAGTTGCGGGAGTGGATGACGACCTGGATGACGGCGACCAAAGCACCTTGATCACGCTGTCGATCGACGACGCCAACTCCGACGATACCTTTGATCCCTTACCCGATCAGACGGTCAATGCCACCACAGTAGACGATGATGCCTCGGGCTTCACGATCGTGGAATCTTCAGGATCCACCTCAGTGAATGAATCGGGGACGACGGACACCTTTACCGCAGTGCTCGACGCCGAGCCAACCTCCAATGTCATGATTCTGGTCAGCAGTGCCGACACTGGGGAAGCCACAGTTAATGTCGCCTCATTGACCTTTACACCGGCCAACTGGGATACGGCACAGACAGTGACGGTCACGGGCGTAGACGACGACCTGGACGACGGTGACCAGAGCACGCTGATCACACTGTCGATCGACGATATCAACTCTGACGATACCTTCGATCCCTTACCCGATCAGACGGTGAGCGTTACCACGGTGGACGATGATGCCTCGGGCTTCACGATCGTCGAGTCCGGTGGCACCTCGGTGAATGAATCGGGGACGACGGACACGTTCACCACAGTGCTCGACGCCGAGCCGACCTCCAATGTGGTGATCCTGGTCAGCAGCGCCGACACCGGGGAGGCCACCGTCAATGTCGCTTCTTTGACGTTTACGCCAGCCAACTGGGATACGGCGCAGACGGTCACGGTCACGGGAGTAGACGACGACCTGGATGACGGCGACCAAAGTACGCTGATCACCCTTTCTATAGACGATCCAAACTCTGACGATACCTTCGATCCGTTAGCCGACCAGACAGTCAGTGCCACCACGGTGGACGATGACGCCTCGGGCTTCACGATCGTCGAGTCCGGCGGCACCTCGGTCAATGAATCGGGGACGACGGATACCTTCACCGCGGTGCTGGATGCCGAGCCGGTCACCAATGTGGTGATCCTGGTCAGCAGTGCCGATACCGGCGAAGCGACCGTAAATGTGTCTTCGCTGACGTTTACACCCGCAAACTGGGATACGGTACAGACGGTCACGGTCACGGGAGTGGATGACGACCTGGACGACGGCGACCAGAACACGCTGATCACGCTGTCGATCGACGACGCCAACTCGGATGACAGTTTCGACCCCTTGCCCGACCAGACGGTCAACGCCACGACGGTGGACGATGACGCCTCGGGCTTCACGATCGTCGAGTCCGGTGGCACCTCGGTCAATGAATCGGGGACGACGGACACCTTCACGGCTGTCCTGGATGCCGAGCCGGTCTCGAATGTGGTGATCCTGGTGAGCAGTGCCGACACCGGGGAGGCCACGGTCAACGTCGCTTCACTGACCTTTACACCCGCGAACTGGGATACCGCTCAGACAGTGACGGTCACTGGAGTGGACGACGATCTGGACGACGGCGACCAGAGCACGCTGATCACGCTATCGATAGATGACATCAACTCCGACGATAGCTTCGATCCGCTGCCCGATCAGACGGTCAGCGCCACCACAGTGGACGATGATGCCTCGGGCTTCACGATTGTCGAGTCCGGTGGCACCTCAGTCAATGAATCGGGGACCACGGACACGTTCTCGGCCGTGCTGGATGCCGAGCCGCTATCTAATGTGGTGATCCTGGTCAGCAGTGCCGACACCGGGGAGGCCACGGTCGACGTCTCGTTGCTGACCTTTACGCCCGCGAACTGGGATACCGCACAGACGGTGACGGTCACGGGAGTGGATGACGACCTGGACGATGGCGACCAAAGTACGTTGATCACCCTGAGCATCGATGACATCAACTCCGACGATTCCTTCGACCCCTTAGCCGACCAGACCGTCAGCGCCACCACGGTGGACGATGACGCTTCCGGTTTCACGATCGTCGAGTCCGGTGGCACCTCAGTGAATGAATTGGGGACGACGGACACCTTCACGGCCGTCCTGGATGCCGAACCGGTCACCAATGTCGTGATTCTGGTGAGCAGCGCCGATACTGGGGAAGCCTCAGTCAACGTTGCCTCTCTGACGTTTACACCGGCCAACTGGGATACCGCACAGACAGTGACGGTCACGGGAGTAGATGACGACCTGGATGACGGCGACCAAAGTACGCTGATCACGATGAGCATCGATGATGCCAACTCCGATGACACCTTTGATCCGCTGCCCGATCAGACGGTCAATGCCACTACGGTAGACGATGATGCCTCAGGATTCACGATCTTGGAATCTTCAGGATCCACCTCAGTGAATGAATCGGGGACGACGGACACTTTCACGGCGGTGCTGGACGCAGAGCCGGTCTCGAATGTGGTGATCCTCGTCAGCAGTGCCGATACCGGCGAAGCCATGGTCAACGTCGCCTCTCTGACCTTTACCCCGGCCGATTGGGATACGGCACAAACGGTCACAGTCACGGGAGTGGACGACGACCTGGACGACGGCGACCAGAACACGCTGATCACCCTTTCTATAGACGACGCCAACTCCGATGACACCTTCGACCCCTTGGCCGACCAGACCGTGAGCGCCACCACGGTGGACGATGACGCCTCGGGCTTTACGATCATCGAGTCCGGTGGCACCTCAGTCAATGAATCAGGGACGACGGACACCTTCACCGCAGTGCTCGACGCTGAGCCGACCTCCAATGTGGTGATCCTGGTGAGCAGTGCGGACACCGGGGAAGCCACCGTCAACGTCGCCTCTCTGACGTTTACACCCGCGAACTGGGATACGGCGCAGACGGTCACGGTCACGGGAGTGGACGACGATCTAGACGACGGCGACCAAAGTACCTTGATCACGCTGTCGATAGACGACGCCAACTCCGATGACACTTTCGACCCCTTAGCCGACCAGACAGTCAGTGCCACCACGGTGGACGATGACGCCTCGGGCTTTACGATCGTCGAGTCCGGTGGCACCTCGGTCAATGAGTCAGGGACGACGGACACCTTCACCGCAGTGCTCGACGCCGAGCCGACCTCCAATGTGGTGGTTCTCGTCAGCAGTGCCGATACCGGCGAAGCGACCGTAAATGTGTCTTCGCTGACGTTTACACCCGCAAACTGGGATACGGTACAGACGGTCACGGTCACGGGAGTGGATGACAACCTGGACGACGGCGACCAGAACACGCTGATCACGCTGTCGATCGACGACGCCAACTCGGATGACAGTTTCGACCCCTTGCCCGACCAGACGGTCAACGCCACGACGGTGGACGATGACGCCTCGGGCTTCACGATCGTCGAGTCCGGTGGCACCTCGGTCAATGAATCAGGGACGACGGACACCTTCACCGCAGTGCTGGATGCCGAGCCGGTCTCCAATGTGGTGATCCTGGTGAGCAGCGCCGACACCGGGGAAGCCACCGTCGATGTCTCGTTGCTGACGTTTACGCCGGCCAACTGGGATACGGCGCAAACGGTGACGGTGACGGGCGTAGACGACGACCTGGACGACGGTGACCAGAGCACGCTGATCACGCTGTCGATCGACGACATCAACTCCGACGATACCTTCGATCCGTTACCCGATCAGACGGTTAACGCCACCACAGTGGATGATGATGCCTCGGGCTTCACGATCGTGGAATCTTCAGGATCCACCTCAGTGAATGAATCGGGGACGACGGACACTTTCACGGCGGTGCTGGACGCAGAGCCGGTCTCGAATGTGGTGATCCTGGTCAGCAGTGCCGACACCGGCGAAGCGACGGTCGACGTCTCCTTGCTGACCTTCACGCCGGCGAACTGGGATACCGCTCAGACGGTCACCGTCACGGGAGTGGATGACGACCTGGATGACGGCGATCAGAGCACACTGATCACGCTGTCGATCGACGACGCCAACTCGGATGACAGTTTCGACCCCTTGCCCGACCAGACGGTGAGCGCCACCACAGTGGACGATGACGCCTCGGGATTCACGATCGTCGAGTCAGGTGGCACCTCAGTAAATGAATCGGGGACAACGGATACGTTCTCGGCCGTGCTGGATGCCGAGCCGCTATCTAATGTGGTGATCCTGGTCAGCAGTGCCGACACCGGGGAGGCCACGGTCGACGTCTCGTTGCTGACCTTTACGCCCGCGAACTGGGATACCGCACAGACGGTGACGGTCACGGGAGTGGATGACGACCTGGACGATGGCGACCAAAGTACGCTGATCACGCTGTCGATCGATGACATCAATTCCGACGATACCTTCGACCCCTTAGGTGACCAGACCGTGAGCGCCACCACGGTGGACGATGATGCCTCGGGCTTCACGATTGTCGAGTCCGGTGGCACATCAGTGAATGAATCGGGGACGACGGATACCTTCACCGCGGTCCTGGATGCGGAGCCGACCTCCAATGTGGTGATCCTGGTCAGTAGTGCTGACACGGGCGAGGCCACGGTCGACGTCTCCTTGCTGACCTTTACGCCGGCCAACTGGGATACGGCGCAGACGGTCACGGTCACGGGAGTGGATGACGACCTGGACGACGGCGACCAGAGCACGCTGATCACGCTATCGATAGATGACATCAACTCCGACGATAGCTTCGATCCGCTGCCCGATCAGACGGTCAGCGCCACCACAGTGGACGATGATGCCTCGGGCTTCACGATTGTCGAGTCCGGTGGCACCTCAGTCAATGAATCAGGGACCACGGACACGTTCACAGCGGTGCTGGATGCGGAGCCAACCTCCAATGTGGTGATCCTGGTCAGCAGTGCCGACACCGGGGAGGCCACGGTCGACGTCTCGTTGCTGACCTTTACGCCCGCGAACTGGGATACCGCACAAACGGTCACAGTCACGGGCGTAGACGACGACCTGGACGACGGTGACCAGAGCACGCTGATCACGCTGTCGATCGACGACATCAACTCCGACGATACCTTCGATCCGTTACCCGATCAGACGGTTAACGCCACCACAGTGGATGATGACACTTCCGGTTTCACCATCGTCGAGTCCGGCGGCACCTCAGTGAATGAATCGGGGACAACGGATACCTTCACCACGGTGCTGGATGCCGAGCCGGTCACCAATGTCGTTATCCTGGTCAGCAGCGCCGATACCGGGGAAGCCACGGTCGACGTCTCGTTGCTGACGTTTACGCCGGCCAACTGGGATACGGCGCAAACGGTGACGGTGACGGGGGTGGATGACGACCTGGACGACGGCGATCAGAGCACACTGATCACGCTGTCGATCGACGACGCCAACTCGGATGACAGTTTCGACCCCTTGCCCGACCAGACGGTGAGCGCCACCACAGTGGACGATGACGCCTCGGGATTCACGATCGTCGAGTCAGGTGGCACCTCAGTAAATGAATCGGGGACAACGGATACGTTCTCGGCCGTGCTGGATGCCGAGCCGCTATCTAATGTGGTGATCCTGGTCAGCAGTGCCGACACCGGGGAGGCCACGGTCGACGTCTCGTTGCTGACCTTTACGCCCGCGAACTGGGATACCGCACAGACGGTGACGGTCACGGGAGTGGATGACGACCTGGACGATGGCGACCAAAGTACGCTGATCACGCTGTCGATCGATGACATCAATTCCGACGATACCTTCGACCCCTTAGGGTCCCACTCTGGGATGGGTGAACCCCCTCGCCTTTAGGCGAAGCCTTCAGGAGGCTTGGGGGTACACTGCGGAGGTGTCTGAGTATCGGAAAAGTTCGCATGCAGTGTATCGGCTGAGATATCACTTTGTGTTCATCACCAAGTACCGCAAGCCGGCTCTGCGAGGAGAGATCGGGAAAGAGGTGCGGGATCTGACGCGAGAGATTTGCCGATCGTTGGATATCGAGATCGTGAAGGGGCATGTGCGACCCGATCATGTGCATTTGTTGTTGGATGTGCCGCCGAGATTGGCGCCGCGCCGAGTGATGCAGGCGATCAAAGGGAAAACGTCGCATCATCTACTGCAAGATCACCGCAAGTTGCGCAAGGAGTTTTGGCGACGACTGGGAATGTGAGCGATACGATGGTTGCAGAGTATATAGAAACCCAAGATGTCGAGACCCGAGACGACGATTTTCGGGTCACTGAGTAGTCAGCCTGCGAGCGAAGCGAGGTCTTTAGGCGACTTCAGTCGCATGTCGAATCCACCGCCTTCAGGCGGTGGAGAGTGGGACCCTTCTCAAGTGACCAGACCGTGAGCGCCACGACGGTGGACGATGACGCCTCGGGATTCACGATCGTCGAGTCCGGTGGCACCTCGGTCAATGAATCGGGGACGACGGATACCTTCACCGCGGTGCTGGATGCCGAGCCAGTCACCAATGTGGTGATCCTGGTCAGTAGTGCCGACACCGGGGAAGCGACGGTCGACGTCTCTTTGCTGACCCTTACGCCGGCCAACTGGGATACCGCTCAGACGGTCACCGTCACGGGTGTCGACGATGACCTGGATGACGGCGACCAAAGCACGTTGATCACGTTGTCGATCGACGACGCCAACTCGGATGACAGCTTCGATCCCTTGGCCGACCAGACGGTGAGCGCTACGACGGTGGACGATGACGCCGCCGGCTTCACGGTGGTGGAATCCAGCGGATCGACCTCGGTAGATGAATCCGGCACGACGGACACGTTCACGGCGGTGCTGGATGCGAAGCCGGTCTCCAATGTGGTGATCCTGGTCAGCAGTGGGGACACAGGCGAGGCCACGGTCGATCTCTCCCTGCTGACGTTTACGCCCGCCAACTGGGATACGGCGCAGCCGGTGACAGTCACGGGTGTAGACGACGATCTGGATGACGGGGATCAGAGCACACTGATCACGCTGTCGATTGATGACATCAACTCGGATGACGGGTTCGATCCCCTACCCGATCAGACGGTCAATGCCACCACGGTGGACGATGACGCCTCCGGCTTCACGATCGTCGAGTCCGGCGGCACCTCAGTGAATGAATCCGGCACAACGGACACCTTCACGGCGGTGCTGACATCGGAGCCGGTCACCAATGTGGTGATCCTGGTCAGCAGTGCCGACACCGGGGAGGCCACGGTCGACGTCTCCTTGCTGACCTTCACGCCGGCGAACTGGGATACCGCTCAGATAGTGACGGTCACCGGAGTGGACGATGACCTGGACGACGGGGACCAGAATACGCTGATCACGCTGTCGATCGACGACGCAAACTCCGATGACAGCTTCGATCCATTGCCGGATCAGACGGTCAATGCGATTACGGTGGATGATGACGCTTCGGGTTTCACGGTGGTGGAGTCCTCAGGATCGACCTCGGTAGACGAGTCCGGTACGACGGATACGTTCACCGCAGTGCTAAACGCAGAGCCAAGCTCAAACGTGGTGATCCTGGTCAGCAGTGCCGACACCGGGGAGGCCACGGTCGACGTCTCCTTGCTGACCTTCACGCCGGCGAATTGGGATACCGCTCAGATAGTGACGGTCACCGGAGTGGACGACGACCTGGACGATGGCGACCAGAGCACACTGATCACGCTGAGTGTCGATGATGCCAACTCCGATGATAGCTTCGATCCCTTGGCCGACCAGACGGTGAGCGCTACGACGGTGGACGATGACGCCGCCGGCTTCACGGTGGTGGAGTCCTCAGGATCGACCTCGGTAGACGAGTCTGGCACGACGGATACGTTCACCGCAGTGCTAAACGCAGAGCCAGGCTCAAACGTGGTGATCATGGTAACGAGCGCCGACACCGGCGAAGCGACAGTGAACCAGCCCTCGCTGACGTTTACCCCTGCCAACTGGGATACAGCGCAGGCGGTGACGGTCACGGGTGTGGATGACGACCTGGATGACGGGGATCAGAGCACGCTGATCACGCTGAGTATCGATGATGCCAACTCCGACGACAGCTTCGATCCTTTGCCCGATCAAACGGTCAATGCAACTACGGTGGATGATGACGCGTCCGGCTTCACGGTGTTGGAATCCTTAGGATCGACCTCAGTCAATGAATCCGGCACGACGGACACGTTCACGGCGGTGCTGGATGCGAAGCCGGTCTCCAATGTGGTGATCCTGGTCAGCAGTGGGGACACAGGCGAGGCCACGGTCGATCTCTCCCTGCTGACGTTTACGCCCGCCAACTGGGATACGGCGCAGCCGGTGACAGTCACGGGTGTAGACGACGATCTGGATGACGGGGATCAGAGCACACTGATCACGCTGTCGATTGATGACATCAACTCGGATGACGGGTTCGATCCCCTACCCGATCAGACGGTCAATGCCACCACGGTGGACGATGACGCCTCCGGCTTCACTGTGGTGGAGTCGAGTGGATCCACTTCGGTAAATGAATCGGGGACGACGGATAGCTTTACGGTTGTGCTGACATCGGAGCCCGTCACCAACGTAGTGATCGGGGCAACGAGCGCAGATACTGGCGAAGCGACAGTGAACGTGTCCTCGCTGACGTTTACGCCCGCCAACTGGGATACCGCGCAGCCGGTGACGGTCACGGGAGTGGACGACGACCTGGACGACGGCGACCAGAGTACGCTGATCACGCTGAGCATCGACGATGCCAATTCAGATGACAGCTTCGATCCCTTGGCCGATCAGGTGGTGACTGCCACCACGGTCGACGATGATGCCGCGGGATTCACGGTGGTGGAGTCCTCAGGATCGACCTCGGTGGATGAATCGGGTACGACGGATACGTTCACGGTAGCGCTGACGGCGGAGCCAGGCTCCAACGTAGTGATCACGGTGACGAGCGGGGATACGGGAGAGGCGACGGTCGATCAATCGTCACTGACGTTCGCGCCGGGGAACTGGAACACGCCCCAGGTGGTGACGGTGACTGGAGTCGACGATGATCTTGTGGATGGTGACCAGACTACACTCGTCACGCTGTCGATCGATGACGCCAACTCCGATGACACCTTCGATCCCTTGGCGGACCAGACGGTAAGCGCTACGACGGTGGATGATGACGCCGCGGGTTTCACGGTGGTGGAGACGGCAGGATCGACGTCGGTAAGCGAGTCGGGAACGACGGATACCTTCACGGTGGTGCTGGCTGCGGAGCCAGCCTCCAATGTGGTGATCCTGGTCAGCAGCGCGGATACCGGTGAAGCCACGGTGGACCAAGCGACGCTGACGTTCGCGCCAGGGAACTGGAACACGCCTCAGGTGGTGACGGTGACCGGCGTCGATGATGATCTCGTCGACGGCGACCAGAGTACGCTAGTCACGCTGTCGATTGATGACGCCAATTCGGATGACATCTTTGATCCCCTGGCTGACCAGACGGTGAGTGTGACGACCACGGACGATGACGCGGCCGGCTTCACGGTAGTGGAGACGGCAGGATCGACGTCGGTAAGCGAGTCAGGCACCATGGATACCTTCACAGTGGTTCTCACGGCGGAGCCGGCCTCCAATGTAGTGATCCTGGTCAGTAGTGCGGATACCGGTGAAGCCACGGTGGACCAAGCGACGCTGACATTCGCGCCGGGGAACTGGAACACGCCTCAGGTGGTGACGGTGACCGGCATCGACGATGATCTTGTGGACGGCGACCAGGCCACAAACATCACCTTAGCGATCGATGACGCCAACTCGGATGACAGCTTTGATCCCCTCGCCGACCAGACGGTGACTGCGACCACCACGGATGATGATGCGGCTGGCTTCACGGTGGTGGAGTCGAGTGGATCGACGTCGGTAAGCGAAACAGGAACGACGGACACCTTCAGCGTAGCCCTGGCTGCGGAGCCAGCCTCCAATGTGGTGATCCTGGTTAGCAGTGCAGATACGGGCGAAGCCACAGTGGACCAAGCGACGCTGACGTTCGCGCCGGGAAACTGGAACGCGCCTCAGGTGGTGACAGTGACGGGCGTCGATGATGATCTCGTGGATGGCGACCAGACGACGCTAATCACCCTGAGTGTCGATGATGCCAATTCGGATGACACTTTCGATTCCCTGGGCGACCAGACGGTGAGTGTGACGACTACGGACGATGACGCCGCGGGCTTCACGGTGGTGGAGACGGCAGGATCGACGTCGGTAAGCGAGTCGGGAACGACGGACACCTTCACGGTAGTGCTGGCTGCGGAACCAGCCTCCAATGTGGTGATCCTGGTCAGCAGTGCGGATACCGGTGAAGCCACGGTGGACCAAGCGACGCTGACGTTCGCGCCAGGGAACTGGAACACGCCTCAGGTGGTGACGGTGACCGGCGTCGATGATGATCTCGTGGATGGCGACCAGACGACGCTAATCACCCTGAGTGTCGATGATGCCAATTCGGATGACACTTTCGATTCCCTAGGCGACCAGACGGTGAGTGTGACGACTACGGACGATGACGCGGCCGGCTTCACTGTAGTGGAGACAGGCGGATCGACGTCGGTAAGCGAGTCGGGAACGACGGACACCTTCAGCGTGGTCTTGGCTGCGGAGCCAGCCTCGAATGTGGTGATCCTGGTCAGCAGTGCCGACACGGGCGAAGCCACAGCGGACCAAGCAACGCTGACGTTCGCACCGGGGAGCTGGAACACGCCTCAGTTGGTGACAGTGACCGGCGTCGATGATGATCTCGTCGACGGCGACCAGACGACGCTGGTCACGCTGAGCGTGGATGACGCGAACTCAGATGATACCTTCGATCCGTTGGCCGACCAGACCGTGAGTGTGACGACCACGGACGATGATGCGGCCGGCTTCACGGTGCTAGAGACGGCAGGATCGACATCGGTAAGCGAGTCGGGTACCATGGACACCTTCAGCGTGGTCCTGGCAGCGGAGCCAGCCTCCAACGTAGTGATCCTGGTGACGAGTGGGGATACGGGAGAGGCGACCGTCGATCAATCGTCACTGACGTTCGCGCCGGGGAACTGGAACACGCCTCAGGTGGTGACGGTGACCGGCATCGACGATGATCTCGTGGACGGGGACCAGACCACCAACATTACCTTAGCGATCGATGATGCCAACTCGGATGACACCTTCGATCCCCTGGCCGACCAGACCGTGAGTGTGACGACCACGGACGATGATGCCGCCGGCTTTACGGTGGCGGAGACAGGCGGATCCACTTTGGTGTCGGAATCCGGAACGACGGACACCTTCACCGTGGTTCTGACGGCAGAGCCAGCCTCCAACGTGGTGATCCTGGTCAGCAGTGCCGATACGGGCGAAGCCACGGTGGACCAGGCGACGCTGACGTTCACGCCGGGGAACTGGAACACGCCTCAGATACTCACTGTGACGGGCGTCGATGATGATCTCGTAGACGGCGACCAGACTACACTAGTCACGCTGTCGATCGATGATGCCAACTCGGATGATACGTTCGATCCCCTGGCCGACCAGACGGTGAGTGTGACGACCACGGACGATGATGCCGCCGGCTTTACGGTGGCGGAGACAGGCGGATCCACCTCGGTGTCGGAAACCGGAACGACGGACACCTTCACCGTGGTTCTGACGGCGGAGCCAGCCTCTAACGTGGTGATCACGGTCAGCAGTGCCGATACCGGCGAAGCCACGGTGGACCAGGCAATACTGACGTTTGCACCGGGGAACTGGAACACGCCTCAGGTAGCGACAGTGACCGGCGTCGACGATGATCTCGTGGACGGCGACCAGACTACGCTTGTCACGCTGTCGATTGATGAGGCCAACTCGGATGATGCCTTTGATCCCCTTGCCGACCAGACGGTGACTGTCACCACCACGGATGATGATGCCGCCGGCTTTACGGTGGTGGAGACGGCAGGATCGACGTCGGTGGATGAGTCGGGCACGACGGATACCTTTACGGTGGTTCTGACGGCAGAGCCGGCCTTTAACGTGGTGATCCTGATCAGCAGTGCCGATACAGGCGAAGCCACGGTGGACCAGGCGACGCTGACGTTTGCCCCGGGGAACTGGAACACGCCTCAGGTGGTGACGGTGACCGGCGTCGACGATGATCTCGTGGACGGCGACCAGACTACACTCGTTACGCTGACGATTGATCCAGCCAACTCGGATGACACCTTCGATCTCTTGGCAGATCAGTCCGTCAGCACCACAACTACAGACGATGACGCCGCCGGTTTCACGGTGGTGGAGACGGACGGATCGACGTCCGTAGACGAATCCGGAACCACGGATACGTTCACCGTAGTCTTGACGGCCGGGCCTATCTCCGATGTCGTGATAAGAGTAATTAGTGGGGACCCCGGGGAGGCCACCGTAGACAAGCCAACTCTGACCTTCACACCGGCGAACTGGAACGTCGCGCAGGTGGTGACCCTCACCGGTGCCGATGATGATCTCCGCGACGGGGACCAGAGCACAACCATTACCCTGAGTGTTGACGCTGCCGGCTCCAACGACAGCTTCGATGGGTTGGCGGATCAGACTGTCAGCGTCACGACTATCGACGATGACCTGGCCGGATTCACGGTGGTGGAGACGGCAGGATCAACCTCTGTGAACGAATCCGGGACCACCGACACAGTCAGCCTGGTTCTGGATGCCGAGCCCCCTTCAAACGTGGTGATTCTGGTTGTCCCCGCAGATGCAGGCGAGGTGAGTGTGGATGCTCCGGCGCTGACCTTTACGCCGGCCAACTGGAACGTTGCCCAGATCGTCACCGTCACCGGCGCTGACGACGATCTCGTAGATGGGGATCAGAATACCAATATCTCCTTCAGCATTGATGATGCGCATTCTGCTGACAGCTTTGATGATCTGCCCGATCAGACGATCTCCGTCTCTACCATTGACGATGACACTGCGGGCTTTACCGTCGTCGAGTCCGGCGGCTCGACCGAAGTGGACGAGTCTGGGAAGACCGACACCCTGACGGTCCAGCTCACCAGTGAGCCCACTTCGGATGTCGTAATTTTGGTGAGCAGTGCGGATACGGGTGAGGTGACGGTCAGCCCCGCCAGCCTGACCTTCGGCCCCGGCAACTGGCAGGCTTCCCAAGAGGTCCAGTTGACCGGCGTAGACGACCAGGTTGCCGACCAGGACAAGACGGTTCAGATCACGCTGAGTGTCCTCGACGCTAGCTCCGACGACGCCTGGGATGATCTTTCCGACCAAACCGTTTCCGTCAAGAACGTGGATAACGACCCGGCGGGCTTGATCGTTACCCAGAGCGATGGGTCCACCCGAGTGGACGAGTCCGAGACGACCGATAAAGTGACGGTGACGCTCAAGGTTGAGCCGAGCTCAAACGTGGTGGTTCTGGTCAGTACTTCCGACCCGGGAGAGGCGGAGATCAATCCGGGCACCCTGACCTTCACTCCGGCCACCTGGAATATCCCACAAGACATCATCATCACCGGCGTCGACGACGACCTCGTGGATGGAACTCAGAACTCCGTGGTGACCCTGAAGATCGACGATGCCAACTCCGACGATGCCTTCGATTCCTTACCCGACCAAAGCATCAACGTGACGGTCACCGACGATGACGAGGCCGGTCTGATTGTCTCCGAGAATGGGGGCTCCACCGAGGTGCAGGAGTCTGGAACCAGAGATACCTTCACCGTAGTTCTGCGGGTCCAGCCCCAGTCGGACGTGGTGGTGGCCATCGAGCGCGAAGATCTCACCGAAGTGCGGGTCAGTCCAACTTCGCTCACGTTTACCTCCGCCAACTGGAATGTGACGCAGCGGGTCAACCTGATCGGCGTCGATGACACTCTGGCTGACGGAGACAAAGACACCTCGGTCTATGTGAAGGTCGACGGCTCGAGCTCGGATAGTGCATTCGGCGGCTTGCCCGACCAGACCGTCACCGTGACCACGATTGACGACGAAATTGCGGGTTTTCAGGTGGTGGAGTCGGAGGGCTCAACCGCAGCGGTTGAATCCGGCGTAACCGACTCATTCTCTGTCGTACTGGAGGCGCAGCCGGAGTCAGACGTCGTTTTGAGTGTCAGCAGTGCGGACAGTTCCGAATTGACCGTAAGCAAGGATTCACTGGTTTTCACGACCGCGAACTGGGACGTGCCACAGCAGGTCACAGTGAGCTCCGTTGATGACGACCTGGTCGACGGCTCGCAAAGCGTTTTGGTGACTATCAGCGTCAACATCGGTTCTTCTGCTGATCCCTTCGACGCGTTGCCCGATCAAAAGCTCGACGTGTCGTCCCAGGACAATGATGCCGCCGGCTTCTCGGTCACCCAAAGCCGTGGATTTACCCAGGCCAAAGAGTCGGAAGACCCCGACAGCTTTACCGTGGTTCTCAACGCCAGGCCCGAGTCGAATGTGGTGATCAAGATCGCAAACAGCGATCCAGCAGAACTGACGGTAACGCCCAATGTCCTTACCTTTACACCAGACAACTGGTCCGTTCCCCAAGAGGTGACCGTGGGGGCCCTCAACGACGACCAGATCGATGGCGACACAACCCATCAGCTGAGCCTGAGCGTGGACGATCTACTCTCGGCCAGCAGCTTCCACCCAGTCGCCGATCAAGTAGTCGACGTGATCGTGCTCGACAACGACCTGCCCGGTTTCACGGTACGCGAATCGAACGGTTCCACCCAGGTCGATGAATCGGGCAGCACCGATATCATGACCGTGGTGCTCGATGCACGGCCTGAATCCCAGGTGGTCATCAATCTCGTTACTGAGGACCCGTCCGAAATAGAGGTCAGTCCGGCTTTCATAACCTTTAGCAATACCAATTGGAACCGTTCCCAGATCGTCAGGGTGACGGGTGTGACCGATGATGAAGTTGACGGCGACCAGATCACCTTGTTGACCCTGAGTGTGAATGTCCCGGAGTCCGACGATGCCTTCGACAGTGTCCCGCAGCAAACAATTGAAATTACGACCGAGGACGTTGATAGCGCCGGCTTCAAGGTAACCGAATCGGAGGGACTCACTCGGGTTTCGGAGTCGGGGACAACGGATACCTTGATCGTCAGGCTGGATGTTGATCCGCAGGACGAGGTCGTTATTCTGGTACGCAGTACCGATCCCACCGAGACTAGCGTGACGCCGACAGCGCTGAGCTTCGAGCCCAGCAACTGGACCGAACCCCAGATTGTGACCGTTACCGGAGTGGACGACCAGGAAGCCGATGGGACCCAGACAAGCGACGTGGTCTTCAGTATTGACGATGCCAGATCCCATTCTTCCTTCCATCATCTGTCCGACAAGGCCATCGAGGTGGCGACAATAGACAATGACTCTGCCGGGTTTACCGTCACCGAGTCCGGAGACGGGACCCAAGTAGAAGAATCGAACGGTACCGATTTGCTGACCGTTGTTCTCAACCGGGAGCCTGTGGATCGGGTGGTACTCCGGGTAAGCAGCTCTGACTTGACCGAGGCGGTCGTCAGCATGCCCTTCCTCACTTTCAGACCGGCCAACTGGGCTCAGACGCAGACCGTCACCGTGATTGGCGTCGACGACGATGTGGTCGACGGAGACAAGACGACGCTCTTGACGATCGTTGTCGATGCTGCTCTCTCGGACGATCTTTTCGATTCTCTGCCGGCCCAGGCGGTCCAGGTGACGACCCTGGATGATGACGAAGCCGGTGTCAGGATCGCTTCTGATGGGTCGGGCAGTGCGACTGAGGGTGGTGGGACCTATGCCTACGACGTCATGCTCAATGCGCGGCCCTCATCTAGTGTCTCGGTTACCGTCGACCCGGACGATCAGACGGATCTGGGCAACGGAGCGGGTGTGCCTTTTATCCTTTTATTCGGCCCGAATCAATGGTCCACACCCAAGAGAATTGCGGTGATGGCCGTCAACGACGATCTGACCGAAGGGGAGCATACTTCAACGATTCGTCACTCATCGCGAAGCAGTGATGCCAACTTTGATCGCCTCTCCATTCCGGCTGTCATTGTCGCTATTACCGACGACGACAACACCAAGGTCGATCTAAGCGTCGTGAAACTGGTGGACGACAGGAACCCCGAGGAAGGTCAGAGAATCAAGTATTCAATCGCCGTCACCAATCTGGGGCCGGCAGATGCTTCCGAAGTCAGGGTAAGCGATCACTTGCCTGCAGGAGTGACCTTGGCGTCGGTCAACCCGTCGCAGGGAAGCTACGATGGGTCCGACCTTTGGGAGATCGGAAACTTGATCAGTGGTAAGACCGCCAGCTTGATTCTGGAGGCTGTGGTCGACAGTGAAACACAGGGTCAGAGGATCCAGAACATCGCCAGTGTGTTATCCCTGCGAGAGGAGGACCCGAATCCCAGCAATGATTTGGATAGCATCGATATCGTGGTGGGAGGCAACACGGAAGTCGATCTTTCTATATCTCAAGCCTGCTCCTCAACTTCGGTGGCGGCTGGTGGAACTCTCGTCTACACGCTGGAGATTCTGAACCAGAGTAACTCCGTAGCGACCCGCGTGAAGCTCGATGATTCACTGCCCCCGGAAGTAACCCTGGTTTCGGCTATACCCAGCAAGGGATTCTGCTCCAGCGATGGTACGGTCCTCCACTGCGACGTGGGTAAGTTGTCTGCCGGCGGGAAAGTTACCATTCAACTGGTTGTAAGAGTTGCTGCCGACTCCCAGGGGACCATCACCAACACTGCAGCGGTCAGAGGAGGAGAAGAAGACCCAGATCTATCCAACAATGCCACCTCCGCGGATGCTGAAGTGGATGAAGACAGCGATTCCGATGGGGTAACCAACCTGCTGGAAGACGCAGCACCTCGGGGTGGCGACGCCAACGCTGACGGCGTTGCCGACAGCCAGCAGCCCTACATCGTCTCTCTGCCCAATGCGGTCGATGGAACCTATGTGACTCTGGTCTCTCCAGAGGGAACCGCTTTTTCAGACGTGATGAGTCTTGAGCTCGAGGATAGCGCGGTACTCGGGGTTACCGCAACGGCTTTGCCACCCAATGTCCAGCTGCCCCTGGGCCTGCTTGACTTCTCACTCCGCGGCATCGTTCGCGGAGGTCAGGTTGAGATCAGGCTCCTGCTTCACTCAGGGACAACAATCAACGGCTACTACAAACTGGGACCAACCCTGGAAACCAGGCGCACCCACTGGTACCCCTTCAACTTCGACGGGAGCACCGGTGCGGAGGTCGAGGGCAGCTCGGCAGTTCTCCACTTCGTAGATGGCGGACTAGGAGATGATGACTTGAGTGCCAACGGGAAGATCCGGGACGCTGGGGGACCGGTCCTCTTGACCCACTCCGACCTCGCTCTTCTGACCACAGGCTTTGGACACCCGGCGCAGGTGGGTGAGAGCTTGACCTGCAGCTTTACGGTTGCCAACTTTGGTCCTGCGCCCGCCAAGGAGGTGGTGCTCCGGAATTGGCTGGACGAGGGACTCAGCTTTTCTGGTTCCAGCATTTCTCAGAGCGTCTGCAGTGGATCGGCCGACGGCTTCGTGTGCCGCCTGGGTAATCTCGCTCCCGGCGACTCGATCAGCTTGGAGATCGAGCTCGAAGTCAGCGAGATCGGAGTCTTGAGTCACGTGGCCGAGGTAAGTGCCGTGGAGCCGGATTCCAACCCCTCCAATAACCGGGTCGAGCTGGACGCGCAGATTGTAGCTCCCCTGATCATTCCTGCATCGGTGGATCTCGGGAACCGATTCTTCGAGGGCACGTTTGTGGGTGTGGCCCTGATGAATCCGCAATCCCACGTCAACGCGGTCAGCGTCGAGCTTCGCGATGCTCAAGGGATTCCACTTCAGAACGGAGGGTTCGGAAACTCCCTTCCGACTCTGGGACAGAACGCCCTGCGGACGGAGCAAATCGTCGACTTGAATAACGAGGTGGGCGCTCTGATTGCCCAGGGTGAGCAGGGTAATATCCAAGGTTTCTTCATGCTGGGCGACTACCAAATGGAGAAGCTTGATGGTCTGGGAGGACAACTGGAAAGATCTGCAGAGCTGTACTTTTCTTCAGTCGTTCAGAGTAGCGACGGAGCTACTCTCTTCTTCCTGTTCAACCCGTCCCGGGAGGAGAGTTCGGCGGCAAGTTTCAAGCTGTTCGATACCTCAGGATACCTCCTTGATGAGACCTCGCTGCTGATGGCTCCATCGGGTTCGGCTCTGGGCAGCTTGGAAGACATCCTGGGCCGGGAAGTGAGGGTCAATGATGGCTACGTCGAGATCATGGCCGATCTTCCGCTCCAGGGTGCCGCCTTCAGAGGGGATTCGGAGACGATCTCCGCTCTGCCGGGACGATCGAACCCGCCCCTCAAGAAGCTGATAGCGCCGCACTTTTTCTACAGCCCCGATGGAGATGACACCGAGATTCATCTGCTGAACACGGACCATGGCGAAGCCACCGCTACTGTCAGAGTTGTGAGCGATGGCGGCGGACTGCTGGCCACCCATGAGCTGCTTCTCGATCCCGGACAGCTTCGGGTGGAGAGTGTCCGGGAATTGGTCGAGGCCCTCTCTCCCTCAGCACCAGAAAGAGCAAGTGGCTACCTGCTGCTTGACGTCGTGCCTGACGATCTTCGGCAGGCGTTGAAGAAGGGCGCACGCGTGATCGGAAGCGTGAGCTTCAACCTCGAGAGCGGAAGGGTTCGCTCGAGCTTGCCTCTGGTCGAGGCGGGTCAAACCGAGACCCTCTACCTCCAGGTATCCCAGTCGAGCCAGCTCCAGATGTTTACCGGATTCGCCATTCTCAATCCCGGTGAAGAGAGTAGCCTGGTGACGGTTCAGGCATTCGACGAAGACGGAGTGAAGACGGCCGAAACAGAATTCAATCTGGATCCGGGCCAGCGTACGGTGGGACTCCTCAACGAGCAGGTTTTCTTTGGTCCGCAGTTCGAGCAGATCAAGGGTCACGTCAAGGTGCTGAGTACCCATCCGGTCGTGACCTTTGCCCTCTTCGGAGATGACCAGGAGAGATTCCTGTCCGCCATCGAGGGACAGGAACCGATCCGCTGAGGTAGTGGCGGTGGTCTCCAGGCCGCGCCGTGCTCGAGCCACGAGTATCGATAGCACCGTGTCCGTTGTAGGACGGGCACTCCTGCCCGTCGAGGACAGCGACGGGCAAGAGTGCCCATCCTACAGGTGACTGTTTTGTCAGATGTTGGTTCTTGTGCATTCTTCTTGCCGATGAAGTTGCTTTCAAGCTTCAGTGCTGGATCGCCTCGGCTTCCTTCTTGCGCAGGGAATCGTTCTGTAGGATGATTCCGTCTCATGTTCGTCCCCCGCGTTCTCCTGGTTATCGGCCTGCTTTGGCTGTTTTCCCAGCCTATCCCTCTGGCTCAGGGCTATCGCCATCTCGATGAGGACCACACTCCCAGGACGTATGCGAATCTGGAAGAGTGGTTGGGTCGGGCAGAGGAGCTACGTACTCGTATTCTCATCAGTTCTGGGCTCTGGCCCCTGCCGGCCCGGACTCCACTCAACGTCAGACTCTCAGAGCCGCTGCGCCGTCAGGGGTATACGGTTCAGAATGTGTCGCTGGAGACTCATCCTGGATTCTATCTGGTTGGAAACCTCTACCGGCCAGTCGGGCAGCCTCAGCCCTATCCAGCGATCCTTTCGCCTCATGGACATTGGAAGAACGGCCGTTTCGAGAATGCTCCGCTCTCATCGGTCCAGGGCCGCGCGATCAACTTTGCGCGCCGTGGGTCAATCGTCTTTTCCTATTCGATGATTGGCTACAACGAGACCAAAGGCCTGTTTCCCCACCGATTCGAGGTGCCCCAATACGAGCTGTGGGGATTCGGCCCGCTCGGGCTTCAGCTCTGGAACAGTGTGCGGGCCTTGGATTTCGTGGTCTCGCTCCCCGAGGTTGATCCCGATCGAATCGGTCTGACCGGCGCTTCGGGTGGCGGCACCCAGACCTTTCTCCTGGCCGCCGTCGATCAGCGTGTCACGGTCGCCGCACCCGTGAACATGATCTCCGCCCACTTTCAGGGGGGCTGTATTTGCGAGAACGCGCCGCTCCTCCGATTGGATGCCAACAATGTCGAAATCGGGGCGCTGATGGCTCCGCGACCCCTGATGTTGATCTCCACGAGCGGTGACTGGACCAGCAAGACACCGACGATTGAGTTTCCGGCTATCCGATCGATCTACCGTCTTTTCGATGCTGAAGATCGGGTCGCCAACGCCCACTTTCAGTACGAACATAACTACAATCAGGACACCAGAGAAGCCGTCTATGGCTGGTTTTCGCGCTGGCTCCAGGGGAAGGAGTTGAGCCAGGAAGAGCCTTTTCAGGTGGAGCCCGAGACGGATTTGCGAGTCTCTTTGCCAAGCCCCCCGCTTCCGCTGGAGGAGCTGTTCGCGAACTTTGCCCTGAAGGCGAAGGGCCAGGTCGAATTGCACCGACCCTCCGGTTGGAGCGGACTGTCTCGTTTCCGTAAAACTTTCGGGACGGCGCTCTACCACGCCTTGCAGGCGAGTGTGGATCCTGTCGACTTGAAACTGCAGGTCCTCGCCCCGGAGACAAGGACCCGGGCTGCCCGAGCCGTTCTCGTGGTCCATCCTCGGCTTGAGACCAGCGCGGCCCAGGCTCAGGGACTTGCCGAGAGCTACAGGGAGCGGGGCTGGCTTGCGTTTCTCCTGAATCCCTACCCAGAGGGAAATGAGTTTTCGCCCCCTGAGAACGTGAAGTATTGGACTACCTACAACCCCACCGTAGCCTCCCTCCGTATCGCTCAGGTTCGGCAGGCACTGAAGAAAATCCTGCGGCGACCCGATGTTCTCAGCGTCGATCTGGTGGGAGTGGACGAAGCTGGAGCCTGGGCTCTGCTGGGAGGGGCTACGGGGCCAGAGGTGCGTCGTACTATCGTTGATCTCAAGGGATTCTCCAGCGAGTCAGATGACCTTTTCCTGAAGAGTCTCTTCGTCCCATTGCTGCGGCGTGCCGGTGACTTCAGGACGGCTGCGGCGATGCTGGCTCCGAGTGGATTGACGCTCTGCGGGTCGACGGACGACTCTCTCAAACAATGGTGTAAAGGAGTCTACGAGGCGGTGGGAGCGGAGGAGATGCTTCGCTTCGAGGCCGCCAACGCTGTTCAGATCGCTGGAGCCTTCGCCCAGGCCCAGGCCAGCAACGGTAAAGGAAAGGGTCTCTGATGCCATCCGATCTCGACGAACGCCAGCTGGCGCCCCGGGGCTTCTGGCCCGTTCTCAAGAAGCTGGGGCCGGGTCTGATCATTTCCGGCTCCATCGTGGGCTCTGGAGAACTGATCGCAACAACCACCTTGGGTGCGAGAGTGGGCTTCGAGGCGCTCTGGTTGATCCTGATCAGCTGCGGGATCAAGGTCATCGTCCAGGAGGAGTTGGGGCGCTACGTCGTCTCCTCCGGGGAGACAACCCTGAGAGGTCTAGATCGGATCCCCGGTCCTCGTTGGCGGGTGTCCTGGGTGGTGTGGGTCTGGTGGATCATGACCCTGGGCGTGATCATTCAGAGCGGAGGAATCGTCGGAGGCGTGGGGCAGGTGTTCCATCTGATTCTGCCGCAGCTGAGCGTGGAGGCCTGGACGATCGTGGCTGCGGCTATTGTCGCAATCTCGCTGTTTCGGGGGCGTTACAGCCTGGTCGAAGGTGCTTGCACCTTCATGGTCGTCAGCTTCACCTTCGTCACCATCGCTTGCGTCGCTCTTCTTTTCTGGACTCCCTATACCGTCCGCCCAGAGCAGATCATCGCGGGACTGAAATTTTCTCTTCCTGAGGGCGGTCTGGCGGTCGCATTCGCGGCCTTTGGAATCACAGGTGTGGGCGCCACCGAACTGATCATGTATCCCTATTGGTGTCTGGAGAAGGGGTATGCCCGTTCCGTGGGGCAGAAGGACGGATCGGCCGAATGGCTAGCGCGTGCTCAGGGATGGATTCGGGTGATGAAGGCGGATGTGCTCATGGCCATGCTGGTCTACACGACCGCGACCGTTGCTTTCTACATCCTGGGGGCCGCGGTGCTCTACGGAATGGGAGTGATCCCGTCCGGCTACGAGATGATAGGCACGCTCTCCAGCATGTACACCACTACCCTGGGGAACTGGGCTTTCTACCTTTTTCTCCTGGGAGCATTCTTTGTTCTCTTTTCCACACTATTTGCGGGAGCCGCATCGAACTCGCGGGTGATTGTCGATTTTTTCGGGCTGGTGGGCCTTGCTAAGATTCAGGACGAGCGAAGGCTCGGGGTCTGGCGTCGGGGTACTGTTATCGTGTTGCTGACCCTCTACATCGTTCTGCACTCCTGGATCGAGCAGCCCGTTTTCATGGTCATCATCGGCGGGGTCATCCAAGCCTCGATGCTGCCTGTTATTGGTTTCTCAACCATCTACCTCCGCTACCGCCACACGGACCCGGCGGTGCAACCCGGCCTGCTTACCGACGTCCTCTTGTGGGTCTGTTCCAGCCTGATGTTGGCCTTCGCGGTGTACAGCGTTATCACCCGGCTGCTAGCGTAGCTTTGGCCTCCAGGCCGAAGTCTCCCTTTTTTCTTTCGAGCCGTTGGCTCGATTTACGGCGGCCTGGAGGCCACCGCCACGACCCCTATCAGTCGCGGTCTTTCTCAAAGATGATGACGTGTTGGCGTGGGAGCTGGTCTATCGTCTCGACCCAGCGCAGTGGTTGTGGAGCCATCTCCAACTTGACCTGTCTCTCACTCATCTTGTGGAGTCGTTTGATTGGTACAGAGGGGTCTTCCGCCCGATACTCGACGAATACCACTCGCCCGCCTGGTTTCAGGCCTCGGCAGATCGACTGGATCATCTCCCAGGGGTAGGCAAACTCATGGTAGACGTCGACCATGATAACCAGATCGAGTGATCCGGAGGGCAGCTTGGGATCCTTTTCCCCACCCAGAATCATTTCGACGTTGCCGACCCCACGTTCCTTGATCCGCTGCCCCAGGATCTGAAGCATCTCGGGCTGGATATCGACCGCCAGGACCCGACCCTTTGGCCCAACCTTTCCCGAGAGCAGGAAGGTGAAGACTCCGGTCCCGGCCCCGATGTCCGCTGCGACGTGGCCCGGCTTTACCTTGAGGACATCAATCGTAAGCGAGGGTTTCTCTTCCCGCTCGCGTTCCGGACGATCCAACCAGTTGGCGCCCTGGTGACCCATCACATGAGAGATCTCCCGGCCCATGTAGAACTTGCCGATGCCCTGCGGGTCATGGTCTTCTCGGTACTCGTATCGAGAACTCGACTCAGGTTTGTGGGGCGACTTCTGGCCTTCCGAATGGAGTCCCTGGAAAGAGACCAGGAAGACGACTGTCAAGAAAGCGAAGAATCGTGTGAACATAGGAAATTACTCGGAGGCGGGACCTTCGTTCCTCCACCAGCGGAACTCGAGTGAGCCCCTCTCAGCGCAGGCTGCGATGTCCAGATCCAAGTCTCCATCCAGGTCGGCCAGTATCACCTGGTTGGCGTTCTTCCAGTTGTCCTTCAGCATGTGTTCCGTCCAGGGACCGGTGGGATCACCGCTGTTTTCGTACCAAAGGACCTGACCCGGTCTGGAGAATCCGCTTGCCACCACGTCCATGTCTCCATCCCCGTCAAGATCGCCGGCAACGGCCTCGAAGGCCTCGTTGAGCTGGTCCGAGATGAGGTGTCGAGTCCAACCGTTTTTGTGAACTCCATCGTTTTCGTACCAGACGATGTGGTGGTTGTAGGACTGGGTGAACTCGGGTCTGTTCTCGCGTCTCTCTGGTTTCACCTGGTCTCCCTGATGCATGGACCCCCAGGCTCCCAGCGCCATAACGACGTCCAGGTCCCCGTCCCCGTCCATATCTGCAGGCTCCCCGTGAATGGGAGCATGGGTTGCCTCGATGACGTGTTTTACCCATTCTTTGGAAGCCGGGTTTCCCGGGTTCTGGTACCAGATGATCTGGTTCGCGGTACGGCTGGTCCCCAATAGATCCGGGTCTCCGTCCCCGTCGAAATCAGCGGCGCGGATGGTCCGAGTTTCTCCGACATCGATCTCGATGGCGCGCTTCGTCCACTCGCCCTCCGCTGGTGTTCCATCATTCTCGAACCAGGAAAACTGGTTGCCCAGACGCCAACCGGAGCCTGCTGCGTCCAGGTCGCCATCCCCATCCAGGTCGACCAGTTCGACATCATACGCTCCGGGCAGGTTGCCCTGAGCGATGATGTGCCGAGCCCACAACTTGCCATTCCCCGGGGTTCCGCTGTTCTCGAACCAGAGGAGGTCTCCGAACTTGTTCTTCACAATGGCCACGTCAGGATCCCCGTCCCCATCGATGTCGCCGATTCGATGTCGCTCCAGACGTTCAGGATCCTTCTTCTGGATGAAGTTTCGTTTGAAGCTGCCTGATCCGTCGTTCTCGAACCAGTACAGGTTGTTATGGGTCTCGGCGTCCGCACTGGTCAGATCCAGATCTCCGTCCCCATCCAGATCGGCAGCGGCGATGCCGAAGGGGTAGGTGTACCCGTCCATGATCAGGTGCTCGGTGAATTGGATCTCCTTCTGCGACTTCTCCCCTTTCGGCGGGACCGTACCTACATCGCTCTCTGCGCAGCCGATCAGGAGGAGGAGCGAACAGAGTGACGTCGTTCTGTTTGAAAGCGTCATGTTCATAAGTCCTTTCCTATTCTTCGGGGAGCAATAGTATCCGGAATCTGGGACAATTATCGAGGGCGAAGGACAACCTACTGGAGAAACCAACCACAGGAAGCCTTATGACGAATATTGTCGATCTTCTGGACGAACCTGATACAACCGTGGCCGTGGTGGGTGCCACCGACAACCCCTCGAAATACGGAAGTGTTATCTATCGCGACTTGAAACGTAAGGGGTTTACCGTGTTCCCCGTGAATCCCAGTCGATCCACCGTGGACGGGGACCGAGCCTACAATCATCTTCGGGACCTTACCCAGAGGCCGACCATCGTCAACGTCGTTGTCCCGCCCGAAGTCACTTTGAACATCCTGGATCAGTGTCTGGAAATGGGTCTGATGAACGTTTGGCTACAGCCAGGCGCCGAAAGTCCAGAGGCCCTGGAGTTCTTGCAGCAACACACTTTCAATTATCTGGCGAATGCATGCATCATGGTGGAGAGCCGGATGAACGCCTGAGCTGGACCGCCTCTCGGATCGCTTCCAGTTTCGGATCGCTCAGATAGCCGTAGCGGTTGACCCAGAAGCCGTAGCGTCCCGCCGCCTGCCCTGCCAGCAGCCTTTTCCGGAAGTCCTCGAGCGGTCCGTAGCCGTGTGTCAGGACCAGGATCGGCGTCGGGGCAGCTTCTTCCTGGGCTCGAAGGATCTTGCGCGACATGGCCTCGTGTCCCACCGGGTGCGGCTCCTCTGTTTCAGGGTAGTGGTAGGCGTCGCAGCTGGCGAGTCCTGCGTCATCGACCAGGTCCAGCCAGCTCTCCAGGGCCCGTACGAGTAGCGCGTCTGTCACCTGTGGGTTGGTCTGACGAATGCTATCGGCGTAGAAGCGGAGCATCATGGGCCAGTGCATGGTGTAGAGTTTGACGCTGATGGCGGTACTGTGAGCGCCGGCACGGCGGTAGTCCATACCCGAGGCCAGGTTCCAGGGGGGAGGGAAGGCATTGGGCATGAGCTCCATGTCGCTGCCAGCTGCCTCGGTAAGGGTTTGCCGGGCATTCTGGAGAAATTGCTCTACCAGCATGGCCTTGAACTGAAGCCAGTCGCCGATTCCAGCTCGCTCGGAAAGAAACCGAAGCAGCAGGGAACTGCCTTTTTCAGGCCCTGTCCAAGCGATCAGATCGGAGTCTGCCAGCTGACCCTGGAATTTGCGGTAGAGGTGTCCGACCGTTCGGCGCATCCCATCAAAGTCCAGTCCCAGCCTCCGGGCTGCTTGCTCGGCGTGATTGCTGAAGTCGAGGAAGATGTCATCCAGGAAATAGGGAGGATACTCGGGCCAATCCAGGCGTATCCCATCGATCTGCGGGTAGTTTTCACAAAGGTCCCGGATCAAGGCCTGGAGATAGCCCTGAATATGAGGACTGGCAAGACTCCCGTTATTTGCGAGGCGCCGGGTGGGGAGAGAGCCATCCGGCAAGAGAGGCCGGTCGTCTCCCTCGGGTCCGCCGAACTGAACCCGATAACCGGGTGGAATGGCCGCCTGCACCTGTAGGTAGACCCGCAGACCTCGCGCTCGCGATTTCTCAATGAACTCGTGCAGTAGGTGGCCCTGTTTCCGAGTAAGGGACGAGGGCGAAGGCGGCTGGTAACGCAGCCCCCGATAGAGGGTCTTCGAAGGCTCGAAGCTGGGCGTCGTACGAACCCAGAGGTCCCGTTTCCCCCAAAGGGGACGGTCCAGAAGCCTGACCTTGCCGGCCCCAGCGTCGTCAGGCGGCTCCCGGCTGCCGTCCCTCTCGGAGGCCGGTTCCATCAAATAGGGCGAAGTCGCGACAGCAGTGGCTCCGGCCTTCTCGACCAGGTTGTCGAGCACTCCGTCCACGGTTTCGGATTGGAGGTACTCGGGCATCACCGTGATGCCGACGAAGGGGCGTCCTGGTGGATGCTGCTTCAGAAATCCGGGGTTTCCAGGGTCGCTCGTCATGCCAAATGCACCTGGGGAGGTGCCGCCTTATTGTAGTCTTGCCCGTTGTCAATCGACTCTAGCATTGAGGGAGTACACTCACGTAGGTCTTTGGCGTATTGTCCGAAAGTGCTGACCCGTTGAACTGCGAACATCAAGAGAGGTCAATCCCAACGGGATTGCGTCATCCAGCCCAGGGTTTCCGAACCCTGGGTGAACGACGCCACCCCTGGATTTCAACCCTGAAGGGGTTACGGCCAGAAAGGTGACCTCTTGGAGAAATAGCGTCTCTCGATAGATCGCGACGCACGCGGGTAAGAGACAGGCGGGGTTCCCGCCTGCCCCTCCCCGTTGTCGCGATGGGGTCTATTCCTCATATTTACCGGCGTGAGGGTCACTCACCGGGCGACCCCAAAGACGTTGCCCCAAGACGGGGAACGACGTAACAGACTTGGCCATAGGTGTTGCGATAGAGGCAGAAGCTTTCAAGGGTAAGCAAGCCGAGTTTTCGGCAGAAGAACCCCACCCTGAGTTTGCGATTGTCGTTGTAGTTCTTCCGCTTGAGCTTCATACTCCGGAGTCGCAGACGGACCCAGGAGTCGAGCTTTTGGAAGAGCCAGCGATTGGTCGCGAACTCGGGGGCGAAGTACTGAGCCGTCCCCCTGATCACTCGGTTCAATTTCAGGATCGCCTCGGCATCGAGGTTATGGTGGCGAACGGTTAATTCCCGCACCTTATCCTTGAATTTCCGCTGGGACTTGTCGCGCATACGCCGGGAACGGGACGAGAGGAAAAAGCCAAGAAACTCATAGCCTTTTCCGAACGTCGTGATCCGGGTTTTCTCCGGACTCAGCGTTAGCTGAAGGGTTGCCAGCAGCAGCTGGACCAGTGCCAAGGCCTCTTGCGCCTGCCTTTCGGACCGGGTCAGGACGACGAAGTCGTCGGCGTACCGGGCAAATTGAAAACCCGCCCGGTCGAGAGCCCAGTCCAGTTGATTAAGGACAATGTTAGCCAAAAGAGGGGAAATCACCCCTCCTTGTGGCGTGCCGACCGTGGTCGGCTTGAAGACACCGTCCTCCATGACTCCGGCAGTGAGAAATCGTTGAAGAAGGCGAAGGATATTACCGTCGGCAACCTTGTCGGCCACCAACTGCATAATGACGTCTTGTGGAATGTTGTCGAAAAAGCCTTCAATGTCGGCGTCGAGTACGAAGCCGTAGCCGGCGTCGTGAAGGGACAACACCCACTGGATCGCCTGATGACAGTTGCGTTTGGGACGAAACCCGAAGGAGGCTTCCTGAAAGAGCGACTCGAAGATAGGTTCCAGCAGCCGTCGCAGGACTTCCTGGCCCACGCGGTCGCGGACCCCGGGAATCCCGAGCGGCCGGGTCTTCTTCGTGTGAGGCCCCTTGGAGAGATGGACTCGGCGCAGCGGAACGGGTCGAAACTCGCCTGATTTAAGATCTTTCATCAGCGCGAGAAGATTTTGTTCGAGGTTGTCCTTGAACATCCCGATGCTGACCTTGTCCACCCCGGCGGCGCCTCGGTTGCGCTTGACTTTCTTAAAGGCGGCACGCATGAGCTCGATCGTGATGCGACCGGTCAAGGAGTGCACTTTTCTGTTCTTCACCATGGTGTTCCTGTTCTGTTGCATCATCAGGTGAGGCGGATCGGAGATCTATCGGGTGTTTCTTAGCCAGGCCCCTGGGGGGTCTGTTTTCCCGGTTTGACCCGGACAAGAGCACGGGCCGACCCATTTGGGGGGCCACGGCCGAGACGCTAACTACCCAGACTCAGGATTCTTCCTCACCTCGTCTTCGGTTTGACCTTTCCTCCAGCCGAAACTGGAGTACTCCGGCTCTGCGGCAATCCCTAAAGCGGAGGCGGCTCAGGAAGCCTTCTCCGCACCACCGCATCATCCGTCGCCTTTCACCGGGGGCTTATAGCGCGGACTCACCCACAGGGGACGGCGGGGGACATTCACCGGTCATGACTCGAACCATTTTCCTCAGGCGGCGACAGGTATCACCCAAAGCAGTTCCAGAGAGATAACCACCTGTTCTCTCTGGAGACGAGGTCAGGGAACCTCGCCAACGCTTCACTCAAGGGCGGTCGTTGGCGCTTTGCTCTAGGCCGAAGTGCCGTCTCCCGAAGTCTTCCTGCCTGGCCCCTTCGTGACGATCCCTTCTTCCGGTCCAGCCGTTGGGAGCGCCCTGGCTGCGTACCCCCGCTGGTTAATCGCGGAGTTCGAGCAGGAAGTTCTGTACGAGCGTGGACTCGCACAGGTAGGCTTCGGCGTCTTGCCTCTCTTATCGCTTTATTTCCTCCTTTCCAAACGCCTCACCGTTTGTCTAACATGGTTTGACTTAGTTCGAGCCACTGCGGCTCATCGCACCCCTACAGGGTTGGGATCGAGAGGGGATGTGGGTTACCCAGGGTTCGGAAACCCTGGGCTATCGGCCGCAATCCCGTTGGGATTGACCTCTATTGATGTCAGAGAATTCGATTGCCAGCATGCTCCTCTCCAAGTTCGCTGGGATCAGAGTGCCTGGCTTTCAAGAAACCTTTGTTGCGGAGATCGAGAGATGCGAATAAGAGGGTCTTTCTTTTGTGGGTTTGTTCTCCCGTTTTTGACGCTGTGGATGGGATGTAGTTTCGAGGAGGTGGCCCCCAGGCAGTTGGCCGTGGTGCGGGCGAAACTCGAGCAGGGCCTGCCGATGAAGATCGTTTGTTTCGGGGACAGCGTTACCGGGTTGTACTACCACACCGGGGGGCGACGCGCCTATACCGATCTGCTGGGTCTGGCACTGCGTCGATCCTTTCCCGAGGCCTCGATTACCGCGATCAATGCCGGCGTCAGCGGAAACGATACGCGAGATGCCCTGGCACGAATCACCGAGGATGTCCTCAGTCATAAGCCCGACCTGGTGACGGTGATGTTTGGGCTCAATGACATGACCAAGGTGCCACTGGACGAATTCAAGGCCAATCTCATGGAGATCATCAAGAGGTGCAGGGCTAGCGGGGCAGAGGTGCTCCTCTCCACTCCCAACAACGTGATCACTACCCCCCGCCGACCCATCGCGAAGCTTATCCAGTACTGCGAGGTCATAAGGCAGGTGAGCCTTGAGCAGGAGGTAGCTCTGGCGGACTGCTATGCTGCCTTGGAGGGGATGCAAGAGCGCGACTCCAGGGAATGGCGCCTGCTCCTGAGCGACGAGATTCACCCCAACCTGGAGGGGCACAAGAGAATCGCCGAATTGCTAGCGGGAGCCGTCAGTGGAGGTTCGGTTAGTCTGGAAGACGTGGGTCCTTCGCAGCCAGCCATCCCTCACACCCTGGAGTTGATTTTTGAGCGAGCACCTCTCAAGATCCTGGCGATGACGCCCACAGATCACTGGTTGAGGGCACCTTTGGATCGAGTAGATCCAGCTCCTCCGGTCGAGATCATCCCCTGGCCGACCGAGGGCAAGTCGCTCCTGGACCTGGAGGCCGACGCCAAGGCCCGCGTCCGTGACTTGGAGCCGGATCTGGTGGTGGTGTCGGTTCCCCGCGGTGCAAAAGCCGCCAGCGAAGAAGAGTTCATTCGCAGCTACACCTGGATACTCAACTGGTCTCTGAGTTTCGGCACTCAGGAATGGGACTGCATCGTTGTCCATCCTGACGTTGTCGATCCCCAAGGTGGGGATCCCGATCGCGACGAACTGATTCGCCGGCTGGTCCGTGCCCAGGATCTGACCTTGGTGGATCGGGAAGATTCCGACGCCGACCCCGGAGAGATCCTGCTGGGCTGGCTGAAAGCCCAGAACAAGCATGCACTGAAATCGGCTAATTTGAGTGGGTGGCGCAGGGTAGAGTAATCTTGCCCACATCAGCCCAAGCCAGACAGAGGAGAGAAAACATGAGCTCACAGAGTCGGCGTGGATTCCTCAAACGATCAGCGGGCCTGGCCACCGGCGCTACACTTGCGGCGGGAGCGCCGGTATCAGCCACTGCCGTTTCTTCATCCCGTGTCCTGGGAGCCAACAATCGAATCCGTATCGGTTTGATCGGCTGTGGAGGCAGGGGGTCGGGCGATCTGAAACAATTCTTGAAAATCGACGGGATCCAGTGTGTCGCCCTCTCCGATGTGGACACCGCGCAGAGGGAGAAGACGCAAGTCGAGGTCCTCGATCCGGTCGAACAAAAGCTAGAACAAAAGACACAGGATTTTCGCCGGCTCCTGGACCGGACCGATCTGGATGCGGTCATCGTAGCCACCCCTGACCACTGGCATGCCATCCCCACTGTCATGGCCTGCCAATCGGGCAAGGACGTGTATGTGGAAAAGCCACTCGCGTTGACCATCCACGAGGGTCGGGTCATGGTCGACGCCGCCCGCAAGTACAATCGGGTGGTCCAGATGGGGACCCAACAGCGCAGCGCTCCTCACTTCTCGGATGCCGTGGAGTACGTCAAGAGTGGCAAACTGGGCAAGATCCGGTTGGTACGGGCCTGGGCCTACCTGGACTGGAAGGGGGAGATGCCGGTCCAACCTGACGGTCCGCCTCCCGAAGGGGTCGACTATGATCTGTGGCTCGGCCCCGCGGTTGAAAAACCCTTCAACCCGAATCGCTTTCACTTCTCCTTTCGCTGGTACTGGGACTACTCCGGCGGTCTCATGACTGACTGGGGAGCCCATATGATCGACATCGCCAACTGGGCGATGGACGTCAAGGCGCCGCGATCAGCCGTCTCCGTCGGAGGCAAGTTCGGCTATCCCCAGGATGCCATGGAGACTCCTGATACACAGCAGGTGATCTGGGGGTTCGACGAGGACTTCAGCATGGTCTGGGAGCATGCGCTGGGTGTGGGCAGGGGACCCGAGGCCCGCGAGCACGGGATCCAGTTCCACGGAAACGAAGGGGTGCTGGTGGTCGATCGGCACGGCTGGGAGGTCTATCCGGAAACGGACAAGATCGACAAGGACGTGCGCGAATTTCGCTCGCTGGGAAAGCCCCGCCACAACATCAAGACCTACGCCTACCACCTGACTCACGTCGAGAACTTCGTCGACTGCATGCGCTCCAGAGAGCGTCCCAACGCGGACGTCGAGATTGGGCACAACTCCATGATTGCCTGCCACCTGGGGAACATCGCCTTTCGCGTGGGCTGTAGGGTTGAGTGGAACATCGAAGCAGAGAAGGTGGTTGGCGATGAGGAGGCCGCCCGGCTCGTCAGAAAAGAATACCGCTTGCCCTGGAAGTTATGAGGTTGGATCGTGGCGGTGGTCTCCAGGCCGCCGTTTTCTTTTTCCGAGGCTTCGGTCGACGCCCGGCGGTCCGGAGACCACTGCCACGTCCAAGGCCCAGCTTCATCTACTCCTGGAACTGAAAGGCATAAAGCTTGCAGTTTCTCAGCCTGAAGTGGAGACTCACATCCCTTCCGGCCAGCGACGAAACGTCCTGGCTCCCCTTCCAGGAGACCGGAAAGGCGACGTTGTTACCGCTCAGCGGATCGGAGTCATCCCTGCTGAATCCTTCGATTGGGTTTCCATCCTGGTCCCGGACCTCAACCAGAGCTTCTCCGCCGGCACTGGTGTCCAGGTTCAATTCCAGTCGTTTGCCGTCGAAGCGAATCTGTGGCGTCGTCAACCAGCCTCCCTGGTAATCGGCGTCCGCTGAGATGAAACCGTCCAGGCGCATGATGGCTCTGGAAACCGCCGACTGCTTTCCGCCGGGATGGGGATCCACCCGGCTGGCGTGGTCCCAGTTGGTCCCCACGTAATAGATCCAGATCTCATTGCCCATCCTGATCGGATGGGGCAGTCCCCATACCCACTTTGAGGCGAAGGTTCCGGCATGACCGAGACGGAGGAAGGACTGGCGCTCGCCCACCCGCTTGAAGCTCTTTCCGTCTCTGCTGATAGCGAGCTGCACGTCCGCGGTGACCGGCCAGGAGGGTCTGTAGTGGTAGTAGATGGGGAGCATCGCAAAGTAGGCGTCCTGGGCTTCCTGATAGCGGAAGACGCCGGTGCCATAGAAGTCCAGCGACAATGGGCCGACCACGGTGTAGCCTGGACCGAATACGGTCTCAACCCGGTGGGCCTCGTCGGATGCCTTGGAACGAAGACGTTTGGGAAGAAAGTTTGTCAAAGGAGCCAGGTCGCGCGAATCGGGCCGGAGGACCAACTCGAATTTTTCCCAGTGGAGCATGTCATCCGATTCGTTGTACCCCACCATACGAGGGTGGACCTCTCGGCTGTAGCCACGGTAGCGGCCGATGCGGGGTTCCCAGAACCAGCTGGGTTGTGTGTCGGCGGCCCTGAGTCCGGTGGGAACCGTCTCTTCCAGATGCCAACGGATCCCGTCAGCCGAATACCAGAAAGCGTTGCCCCCTTTGCGCGTGCCCGGCACCGTGTAGAGCTTCGACCAGGACTTGTAGCGCTTCTCAGGGGGGCAGTTCGGGTTGGTGTCCCGAGCTACGGATCCACCTCCCACCGTCATCAGCGAGAGATCGGTGGGCATCACCAGATTGTTTTCCCGGGAGCCGTTCAACTCCACCAGACCGAGAATCGGCTTCTCGAAATGAATGCCGTCCCGCGACTCGGCGTAGCAGAGGCCCCGAAAGCCCTCGCCTGGTCGTCCCTTGCCCGTGTAGAGGTCGTACCAGAGCCGGATCCGGGGACCTTCGGGCCCGTCCTCTTTCAGCACACTCCCGTAGACGTGAATGTTGGCGCCTTTTTCCCAAGGCTGGTCCGCCACGACCAGACGCTCACCGGTCTGATGGGGCGGATTCATGCGGAGGGAAATGCCGTCGCTGGATTCGATGAAGCGGTGATCGACGAAGAGCTGCTTCTGGTGTCCTACGTCTAAGCTTCCCGCCCCAAGGTGTAGGGTGAGTACAGCGCTTGCTGCAAGGAAAACTACCAAACGGATCGCAGGTTTTGTCATAGGTGAATCTCCTCAGTCTTCTTGCTAACAGTCTACTACGGTGCGAAACCAAGGGCTTCTTCCACCGCGGCAATGCAGTCCGCACGACACTTCGGCGTTCGCATGTTCGGTGTTCTGCGGTTTTCGAACACAGACCTCTATGGCTTGACCGCAACTCGGAGCGATCGGCTATTGATCGCGTACTGGAACGCCTCCTCGGCATGGGCCAGAGCAAACGCCTCCGACACCAGCTCGGAGAAAGGGTACTGGTGCTGGTGCAGGGACAGAAACTCAACCGCTTCGGCAAGGTTCCGGGGAGCGTAGTTGTGGATACCCTGGATGGTCAGCAGGCGTCTCACAATCATCTCGGCCGCGGCTGAAAACGGTGGGCCCGGGAATACCGCTCCAACCAGAACATAGCGTCCCCCAATCCTCAGCAGCGGCAGTCCTGTTTCCACGGCTTTTGCGGCGCCGCACAGCTCGAGCGCGAGATCGACACCACGCCCTGACGTCAACTGCTCGACTGTCTCGCGAAGCTCGGATACGTCATCGGCTAGCTGGACGCATCGGGTTGCTCCGAACCGCCGGGCCAACTCCAGGCGCTGTGGCTCAAGATCGCAAGCGATGACCTCGCGTGCTCCGTGGCTGCGGGCCATGGCGCAGGCGGTCAAACCCAGCATACCCGCTCCCTGAATCAGGATTGCCGCGTCCCGGCAGCTGCCGGCAACACGCAGTGCCGCGGCTACGGTTGCGGTGGCACAGTTCACCGGACAAGCCACCTCGTCAGACAATTCATCCGGCAGTCGAATCAGCGAGGATCCGGCTGTCAGGTGGCAGTGCTCGGCTAGGCCTCCACTGAGCGAGTGCTCGCCGGTGAGTTGTTGGTGTCCATACTTGAACAATCCTTCACATTTCTGGGGAAGGTCGCGTTCACAGAAGAAGCAACTGCCGCAGCTCGACGCAACCGACCAGGTAACTCTGTCGCCTACCTGCAGGGCGCGCCCCGCGTAATCAAAGGTTGGGGCGCCGGGACCCAGGGACTCGATCCGTCCAAGTATTTCATGCCCCAGGATGGTTGGCGTCGGAGTCGAGCGATGGCCCTGATAGGTGTGCAGATCGCTTCCGCAGAGCGTGCAGCAGCTCACTCGGATGAGTGTTTCTCCCTCACGAAGCTCTGGGAGGGGCAGAGATCGAATCGACAACGGTTGGCCGGGACCCGTGAACAATGCTGCTTTGGAGGTATCTGACATCGGCAATCTGGTACCGCTTTCTTATCTCCGAACAAACAGTGCAGTCAAGGCACCGACAAGACATGCCGCCGCCACGATGGGGAATACCAGGGCCGTATTGTTGTTGTTTGTTTCGATGATCCTTCCAATCAAGGGTTCTCCGAGACCGGCCACCACATAGGCAAATGTGTTCATGACACCGACACCAGTTCCGGCTCGTCGGGTGCCGAGCAGGTCAGGTGCAAGTGCCCAGAAGGTCGACTGTGGACCGTAGGCAAAGAATCCGCAGAGGAAGAGAATCGGTACTCCAGCCCAATGTCCCTGCGGCACATAGAACATGGTCATGGAGGCGACGGCGGCGATCACCATGAAAGTAGTGATGATGCCCGACCGCCTGGATCCGAAGAGACGATCCGAAATCCAGCCACTGCTCAGAGCGCCCAGCGCCATTCCAATCGGCAGGGCAATACTGATCCACCTGCCTCCCGGGCTGTCCTGGTAATGTTGGCCCAGGAAATAGACCGGCACCCAGACCAGGAGACCGTAACGCGCCATGTTCTGAAAGCCGATGGCCAGGCTGGCGACCATGAAACGCCAGTTGCCCAAGACGTGACGGTACCGCTCTGCCGATGTCTCCTGGGTCTCTACCTCCGGGTTTGCGATCTCGTCCTCGCCATTTTGTTCAATCGGTGGGAAGCCCAGATCCTGGGGGCGATTGCGGGCCACCAGGCAATACACTCCTCCACCTAACAGCAGGAGCAACACCGGTAACCGGAAGATCCAGCGCCAATTGAGCTGGAACACCTCCAACACCAGCAATGACGTAGTGAAGGAAAGGACGGACGACATGCCGGCCGCAAAGACATAGAGTCCGAATGCTTTGCCACGCTCGCGACGAGGCCACCAATTGGAAATGACGCGGCTTCCCGGGGCCCAGCCCATTGACTGGCAGTACCCGTTGACGGCCCAGGGAGCGATCAGACTTCCCAACCCAGTGGCGAAGCTGACGACCCAGTTGGCCCCACAGGAGAGCAGGGCGCCCAGGCTCATCATCCGGCGCCCCCCGAAACGATCTCCCAGGTTACCGTTGATCGCCTGGCCTATCGCATAGCTCCAGAGCAGCGCCGCGCTCACCCAACCCAAGACCTCCTTGGAGAGACCCAGCTCCTTTTCGATACCAGGGATGGCAAAGCCGAAGGTCTGTCGCCCGGTGTAGTAGAAGAGGTAGCAGAACATCGTAGCCAGGAGCATTCGCCACTGGGCGGAGCGCATGCTGGAGGGGCATGCGTTTTGGAGGTTCGAGCCGGCGCCGGCAGCTACCACGGCAGGGAAAACGCTTTGACGTTGGTCATGTATTCGATGGGCTTGATGACGCCTTCCTCAACTCCCAGGCCGGAATCGAACGACATTTCGAGTTCGGGTCGAATTTCCTCACTCCCATCATCGGTATTCCGTTGCAGTAGCCTTTCCCGGCCGTCAGGATTGTACCCGATTGGCTCGGTAGCCCGCCCTGTTTAGCTTCCTTAAAGAGGACTTAAGTCAAAAGTCAATCCCAACGGCATTGTGGGATCCAGCCCAGAGCGGCCACCAGCTGACGCTGGATCATTCAGCGGGAAACTTAGGGCAGACTGGCGTGGCGGCGGTCTCCAGGCCGCCGTGCGTCGAGCCATCGGCTCGACGGAAGAATACTTCGGCCTGGAGACCGAAGCCACGTCAGAGTTTCAGGGCAGGGTTTCTCAACCCTTATAGTTGGGAAGGTACTGAGATCGGGAAGATGGGAGCGGCAAGTAGCCGTAGCCGCCTTTCTTTCTTTTTTGCTACTTTTTTCTTTCTTTGTGGAAGGTGTGGATGGTGTGCAAAAGTGTGGAGTCGGGAGCTCGATAGTCGACTCCCAGGACGCTCGGGTCCGTCACGAATGCCAACCCTTATCGGGAGGACGATTAAGCCCAGACTTTCGGACGGACCCTGGGCCGGATTTGGACGAATACTCAGATGCTGTCCGCTCAGGAGGACTTCTATAAGGAATTCGCCGCCCCCGGTTTGCGTCCGACGAAACACCAGAGAAGGGGAGAGGAGCCATGAAGCCGATTGAGGAGCAGACCATTGGAGTGTGGGTGGGCCTGGACTGGGCCGACCAAGAGCATGCCTACGCGCTGCGGATGTCGGGCTCGAGCGAAATCGAGACCGGCGACGTCAAACAAACACCGGAGGCCCTGCAGAGCTGGATCAACGGGCTGAGAGAAAGGAGCGGAGGCGGCTGGGTCGCGATCGCCGTCGAACAGAGCCGGGGAGCGCTGCTGTATGCGCTGATGGATTACGATTTTGTGTTGATCTACCCGATCAACCCGAAGTCCTTGAGCCGCTACCGTGGAGCCTTCTATCCCAGTGGAGGCAAAGACGACCCGAGGGATGCGGATCTGGTGCTGGACTACCTGCTCAAGCATCGGGAACGGATTCGATTGTGGGAACCCGAATCGCCGGAGGTGCGCTCCCTGCGCCTGTTGTCCGAGCAACGGCGCAAGCTGGTCGATCTGCGCGCGGACTTGACCAATCAGTGGACCGCCAACTTGAAGAACTACTTTCCTCAGGCCCTGAAATGGGTCGGCCCGCTCAACGGGAAGACGGCCTGTGATTTCCTGAACCGTTGGCCCAGCCTTGAGGCCTTGCAGCGGGTCAAGCCGACCACGATTCGCCGCTTTCTCAAGAGCCATCGGGTGGGGGGCAGCGAAAAGTTGCACTCCAAGCTGGAGGAGATCAAGCAGGCCCGGGCGCTGACCCACGATGCGGCCATTGTGACGGCGGCTAGCCTGATGACTCAGAGCTTGGCGGGACAGATCCTGCACTTGAATGAGTCCATCCAGCGGTTTGATGCCAAAATCGAGGAACTCTTCAACCACCACCCCGACCATTTCATTTTCAGCAGTCTGCCCGGCTCTGGAAAGGCTCTGGGACCGCGGCTCTTAACTCTCTTTGGGGAGGATCGGGATCGTTTCCAATGCGCCGCGGAGGTACAGACCGTCTCCGGCATCGCCCCCCTGCTGCGAAGCAGTGGCAAGACCCGCATCGTGTCTTACCGTTGGGCCTGTCCCAAGTTCGTCCGCCAGGGCGTTCACGAATTCGCCGCTCACTCCCGGCACTGGTGCCCCTGGGCGCAAGCGTTCTACCAGATGCAGCTCAGCCAAGGGAAAGATCATCACGTCGCGGTGCGCTCTTTGGCCTTCAAGTGGCTGCGCATAATCTACCGCTGCTGGAAGAACCGGGTCCCCTACGACGACGCCATTTATGTGGCTTCTTTGAAGGCGAACAACGCCCCTTTGCTGGCCTTCTTGTAGAGAGCAATCAAGCTGTGGAAAAAAATGCAACCGGCTGAAAAAAAACTTGAAAAAACACTTGACTTGAAACCTCAGATGTCTGGGCTACACGCAATAACGCTTGCGGCGTAGATCCTGTCGCAATCACTTTAGTTCTTTGCTGCAGTCCAAGGCGTTGAAGTTTAAGCTCAGTCCCACCCCCAGTCGTGCCGACTTCATTGGAGAAGAAACCTCGGTTGAGTACAGGGTGGATTGTGCTTCTGACAGCTCTCTCCTCGGGGCTTCATGTTGCTCGTATTTGGCAGCGTTCGCAACACTATTGGACTGCGGCTGTTTCCGGGACTGCTCACTGCATCACTGCTCACTATTCAAGTGTCGGCTCAGTAGCGGTAGTGGTCGGCCTTGTAGGGACCGTCGACCGGGACGCCGATATACTCCGCCTGCTCTTCGGTCAGGGTCGTGAGCTGGGCGCCGACTTTCGCCAGGTGAAGTCGTGCGACCTTCTCGTCCAGGTGCTTGGGCAGGGTGTAGACCTTCTTCTCGTACTGTTCGTGGTTCTGCCAAAGCTCGACCTGAGCGATCACCTGGTTGGCGAAGCTGTTGCTCATCACGAAGCTGGGGTGGCCGGTGGCGCAGCCCAGATTGACGAGCCTGCCTTCCGCCAGGACGATGATGCTGTGCCCATCCGGGAAGTGCCACTGGTGTACCTGGGGCTTGATCTCTTCGCGGCGGATTCCGGGTAGGCTCTTCAGACCGGCGATGTCGATTTCGTTGTCGAAGTGGCCGATGTTGCAGACGATGGCCTTTTCCTTCATCTGGTCCATGTGCGAGGCCTTGATGATCTCGCGGTTGCCGGTGGCGGTCACGAAGATGTCGACGTCCCCGACCACATCTTCCAAGCGCACCACCTGGTATCCCTCCATGGCGGCCTGAAGGGCGCAGATCGGATCGATCTCCGTCACCAGCACGCGTGCGCCCTGTCCCTTCATCGATTGAGTGCAGCCTTTGCCAACTTCACCGTAGCCGCAGACCAGCACCGTCTTTCCGCCGATCATCACGTCGGTGGCACGCATGATGGCGTCGGGCAGCGAGTGGCGGCAGCCGTAGACATTGTCGAACTTGCTCTTGGTCACGCTGTCGTTGACATTGATGGCAGGAAAGAGGAGCGTGCCAGCTTCCTGTCGCTGGACCAGTCGGAGGACTCCCGTGGTGGTTTCCTCGCTCACACCGATGATGTCGTCCGCCATTCGATGCCAATACTGTGGATCCTCAGCCAGGCGGCTGCGTAGAAGGGCCAGGATGATTTGCATCTCCTCGACGTCGGTGCTCTCGGGATCGGGCAGGGAACCGTCGCTGGCGAAGGCGTCCTCAGCCTCGCATCCCATGTGGATGAGCAGGGTAGCGTCGCCGCCATCGTCCACCAGGACTTGCGGTCCACCTTCAGGGAACTTCAGAGCCTGATCCGTGCACCACCAGTACTCCTTCAAGGTCTCTCCCTTCCAGGCGAAGACTGGGATTTCAGCGGCGGCAATCGCGGCTGCGGCATGATCCTGGGTGCTGAAGATGTTGCAGCTGGCCCAGCGGACGTCCGCGCCCAGTGCCGTCAGCGACTCGATCAGAACTGCTGTCTGGATGGTCATGTGAAGCGATCCCGTAATGCGGGCGCCTGCCAGAGGCCTGGTTTCGGCGTACTCTTTACGCACGGCCATCAGACCGGGCATCTCATGCTCGGCCAGTTCGATCTCCTTGCGGCCAAAGGCAGCCAATCCGATATCGGCCACCTTGTATTCGGTCTTCACTGCAGTCGTCATTCGCTTTCTCCTTCTGGGTTAATGAATTCCACTATTCAAAGGTTTTTGTGCGGTCATCACAAACAGTTCAGGAGCCGGACGATCCGGCCCCGTGCGGTTGTCTCGACCCGTGCGGATCAGTCTTCTCCAGTTGACGTTCTCCAACTCGGCCTGGGCCATCTGCGAGGCCAGGCCCTTGGGGTCGATCCCCGGAACAACTTCGTGCATGGCCTCACGAAAGCTCGCCAGATCGTGCGGTTCGAGGTCCACGATCAAGGCCCGGCCTCCGCCCTTCAGCACACGGGCAATCTCGGTAACACTGTTCCCCTGTTGTGGCGAGTGGCGAAAGACCAGCAGAGCGAGGACCGCATCGATCGAGTTGTCAGCTACTGGAATCGCTTCCAGCCGGCCCGCCCTGAACTCAACGTTGTCCAGGCCCTCTCGCTGGGCACGCTGCCGGGCCAAACCCAGCATCGCGGTCGACGGATCTACCGCCAGCACCCGGCGAAACTGCCGTGCGAGCGTGGGCAGAAGGTATCCCGTTCCCGTTCCCATATCGAGCACTTCCCACTCGCTTGGCAGCAGCCCACAAAGTGCCTCCAGATGAAAGACGCCGCCGAAGTGATGGAAGCGGAGATCGTCCCATTGGTGTGCTAGACGCTCGAAGACGTCCTCGCCGCCCTCACGCGCCCGAATCACCTGGGCCAGGCGATTCTCGAGCCGTGATTCGAGGGGCTGGTTCCTGAGCCAGGAATTGAGAAGATCTCCCAGTGCCTGGTCTCCGTTTCCGTTAGGTTCGATCAGCCCAATGTAGACGCGGCTGCCCTCACGCCGATCCATCAGGAGACCGGTGTTCCGAAGCGTCTTCAGGTGTCGGCTGACGGTTGATTGAGGAAGCCCGAGGATCTCAGTGATCTCGCCCACCGTCAGGGGCGTCTCGCCCAGAAGACGCAGTATCTGCCTTCGTCCGGAATCGCTGAAGGATCGAAACAAGAGACTTTCATCCACAAATCCGAATATACGGATAATGCGCGGCGGCGGTCAACCTTTTTGTTGCCGACGGAGCAGATTTTTTTGGAGGGGGGAGTCCTTGCCTCACCGGTCGCGCCTAAGACCCAGTTGGGCGACACCAGGGGACTTCGGCAGTGGACCTATCGGTAGGCCTCGCTCCGATGAGCTATCAGGAGGACCAGGACGACGACCCTCTGGTCCTCGATCCGGCAGACCAATCGATAGTCGCCGACGCGATAGCGCCAGAGCCCTGTTCGTAACGCCGTCAGGGCATGCCCCAGGCGGCGCGGGTTTTCGGGAGTGGTGATTCGGTCTCTGAGAAAGGCGAGGATTCGGTTCTGGATTGATCGGTCCAGTCGACGCAGCTCGCGTCGGGCCCGGTCATCGATCTCAACCCTCCAGATCAGCTTCCCGCTCCAGCTCTTCCAAGCTCCATTTCTTAGCGGGGTTCTCCAGACGCTCGATTGCGATGTACCGAGCTTCCATCTCGTCCAGGTGCTCCAGCAGGGCTTCGCGGGCGTAGTAGGACTTCGTCCGGCCGGTTCTGGCGGCCAACTCCTCTAGACGCTTTTCTGTGTCGGGATCGAGCCTGATTGAGAGCATATCGTAATCATACGTGTATGACGTGTCTTACCTCAAGCGGATTCCTAATCTCGGTTTCTTTGGGTTCGTGGGGTTCGTGCGAGGAAGCAGCTCTCTCGCTCATTCCTGATCGGCTGTGATCGTGATATCCCGCCGGTCGACTCCACCTCGGGTCGAGTGGATGGAAACCGTCGCCTTGATCTGGTCCACATCCTTCAGCCGGACCTTCCAGGCAACCGTCCGTGTCTGGCCCGGCTCCAGCCAACCCGCCTCGATATCCTTGCTGCGCAGGGATGGTTCTACGACCTCGACCTTTCCGGCCTCTACCAGCTCTTCTGGAAACTCGATCTTGGCCGTGTCCGGCCTGACGATCTTGACCAACCTGGCCTGCTTCAGGGCTGTGGGCAGATGGCCGATATTGGTAAAGCTGAGCTGGATCGAGTAGAGGCCGGGCTCCGGGCTTTCAGTCTTGACGTCTCTAATCTGGATCTGGGGAAGATGGTGGGCCAGAAAGAGGTTGAAACGGGCGCTACGCAGAGCCCACTCCAGCAGCAGATCCACCGGTGGGTTCCAGTAGGCAAACTTGGGGATGAGTCCTCCGATTTCGACCTCACCCAGTTGCGGATGAGGGTGGGTCTTCCAGGGATGGAAGACCTTTCCGTCGCGTTCGCGATCGTTCCAGGCCAGGGCATCGTAGTTGTCCAGAATCCCGTCCTCGTTGTAGTCCTTCATCCGACCCACGTTCCAGAGCTCGTCGTTGTACCAGACCGAGCCGAAGTAGAAGTAGCCGAAATCAGGGCCGTGGCCGAACAGGGGTATCGGTTTCGTAGGCTCGCCGGTGATGACGTGGAGGGGAAAGAGGGTTCGGTAGTCGTGGTAGACATCCCCGGCCCAGGCGTAGCCGCTGAGATTCTTACCCTGACGGTCGAAGTAGCGGTACCATTTCAGGTCTTCAGGGGCCATGGACTCATGGCTCCTACTGGTCGAAGGAGGACGCAGGTGCATGGCCATGGGGGTGTCCATCGATTGCCCGATGGCTACGTTGGGGTGGGTCAGCAGGAAGAGGACGACGGCACGGGTTTCCGGTTCGGAGAGGGGGTACTCACCCGCTCCAACTTGAGTCCGTCCGCGGCCGGTGAGATCACGGCCGGGTTCGGGTCTCCAGTTCTCGGGGTAGTTACGGTGCAGGTCCAAGCCTCCGATCCCATCTTCGTTAAACTTGCCGTCCCCGTCGTTATCTAGACCCTCTTCCTCGACAAGCTGCCAGTCTCCCTCGCCATCTGGGACTGTTTTCATCAGCCTGCCGCTGGGCTCCCGTGGATCCAAGATAGCGTTCCCCTTGCCCTCACCTACTTGCCAGCGCATCTGGAAGAGCACACCGTCGCCATCCAGATCCTCGCCCGGGTCCTCGTCCAGGAGTCCATCCCGGTCCGTATCGTGGGGACGCACAGAGCTTCGATTACTCTGCGCCGTCCGCAGAAACAGCTCGAAACCGTCGGGATTGTTCACCGGACGAAGGTACAGCGTCTTGGTATCTACCAGATGGGTGATCTCCGGGTCTTTTCCGTAGTTGCTCACGAGGTGGTGAATGAGCCAGAAGATCGAAACGGAGCTGGTCGCTTCGCCCGAGTGACGGCCGCCTTCGGCATACATCCCCGGCTTGTCTGTGTCGGGACCTGTCTGCTGGTTGGTGATCGTGACCTGCCAGATGTCCCTACCCTCGAAGCTCTTGCCTACTGAGTAGAGCTCCAGTATCTGGGGGAACTCCTGGGCCCACTCTTCGAGAAAGGTGTGGATTTCTCCGTAGGTAGGGTAGTGCTGAAAATCCAGTTCACCTTCTTTGAGCGGCTGTACCTCCGGATAGCGAATCTCGGGAAAGAAACTGGGGCCATCTCGGGTTCCCTTGACGCGGTAAAGCTGGGGCGACTTCTCCTCACTTCCGGCTTTTTCCGGCGCGGCTGGGGTCCCGCCAAGGCAGGTAGCGGTAGCGAATCCAAGGATTAAGAGGAGAGTTGCTTCTCCCCTCAAGGAGTTCCGCACAGAATCGTGAGAGTCCATTGGCGGACTATAAATGAGAGGAGTGCTCGAATGAACCTATCTGGCGATTTTTTCACTCCACCCCGGGTGTCGGACTTCCTTCCCCGGTCCCGACGTGAACGCCGTCAAGGGGTGGTGTTCGGAACGAAGGACTTCACCCGATTGTGGACCGGTCTTACCTGACTCAGGAAGTCGTAGATCGCTCCTAGATCTCTCTCGCTCATGCCCCCGTACAGAGTCCAGGGCATCACGGTATTCATCTGCCGCGCCCGGACTGGAATCGTACGGGATCGGGGTCCATCGAAGGCCTTGAAACGGGCCACGAATGTCTCCTTCGTCCAATGCGCGATGCCCGTTTCCGGGTCTGGTGTTATGTTGGCCGCAAACACTTTTCCCTGAGGGAGTTCGAACTCAACTCCGCCCGACATATAGAGATCCTGCTTGGGTTTGCCGGTGAAGCTTCTGGGCGTGTGACAATCTCCGCAGTTGGCTAGGGTGGTGAGGTACTGACCATATCGAACCGAGTCGCTTCGATCAATTCCATCTGCTAGACGCACCTTTTTGGGCACGAACGAACGAAGAAAAAGCGCCACGAGTGGGTTCAACCGTCTGGGAGGAACCTTGTGATCGATCGCCTTCAGGGTTCGAAGATAGGTGATGATTGCTCCTGCGTCGGCCTTGGTTAAATGTTGATAGCTACGGTAGGGCATCACTGGAAAGAGAACCTTCCCCTCTTTGCTCACGCCGATGGTCATGGCTCTGAGCAACTCGCTTTCGCTCCAGTGCCCGATGCCTGCAGGGGTAATGTTGGTTCCATACACAACACCGCGAACCCCCTGTCTAGAATCAAAGACCTCACCTCCCTGTCCCTCGGTTCCGGGGACGATTGGGCCCGAGAATTTGTCCCAGTCGCGCTTTGAATGACAATCCACGCAGACGGCCACGTGCTCTACGAGGTATTTGCCACGAGCAAGACGTTCAGGAGTGGACTTGACGATGTCGACTGGCAGGGCTTCAGCCTTGGGGAGGCGCAGCGTGCAGCCGCTGGCCAAGCAGATCACCGCCAGGAGCAGTAGGATAAGCCTCTGGAGGCCCTGAATGGTGTGGGGTGGTCTTTTCTTCGCGGTCACGTCACGCCGTCCGGTGCCACCCTCGCACAAACAGCGTTTGGTCATCAACTCCCGCGTGCCATATACCGGGGAAGGTGAGGACCAGGGCGCAATCGCGCAGGGTTGAATTAGGAGGCCACAACCCCTACAGGGTTGGGATCAAAAGGTGTAGCTCCCGAGGGATGGCTGTTTACCCAGGGTTCGGAAACCCTGGGCTGTACGCCTAACCCCGTTGGGGTTGACCTCTCTGATGTCGGCGGTATGAGGTCGCTCGTTAGCGTTTGCTAGCATATACTAACTTTTTATGGGAAAGACAGGAGTCCGAGAGCAACTCGCAACCAGGATTGATGTCCAGGTAAAACGCGCTGTCGAAGAGCTTTGCGAAGCCCGTGGTCTGAAAATGAATAGGTTCATCGAGGAGGCCTTGATTGACAAGCTCGAAGAGCTTGAGGACATCGAAGACCTCAAGTTGATTCGCAGTGAGGCCACCCGGCCTCTATCCTCCATCTTCAAGATCGGGCAGCGGAAAGACATCTGCCGTTAGAGGATATCCCGAAGGAAATGGTAGGTGCTGTGGTCGGGGGATCGATGAGCGGCGAAAGGGTCAGGCTGGCCAAAGCCAAGCCTGACCCTTCTTTGGGGAGAGACTTTTATCGCCGCTTAGCCTACTCCGGTTCCTCCAGGCAGAAACCGACGCTGATTGGCGTTCGGAAGTGGTTGCCACGGCTGTCGACGTTGGTGCGATCCACGCCGACCATTCGAATCACGTAACCACAGGGCTTCATGCCGTTCGTATCCAACTTCCAGAAGCCGTTTACTCCAGTTGTGCTCTGGGTCGGGAAGCTTAGCACCGGCGGATTGGTCGTCGGAGCGGTACCCCCGGCCGGGACCACTGGGAGAACCTCGAAGTGAGTATTCCCGTAGTGTTGGAAAGCCGAAGCGGCTGAGACGGTTCCAGGATCGTGAACCGAGAAGTCTCCCTTGATGATGGTTCCAACCGGGAACTTCCCACAGTCCACTGCCGGAATGGACGCTCCGCCGAACTCGGCGCTGGTGATGGCCAGCGCTACTGTTGGACGGGTGTTGTCCACCCTGACCTTGACGATCTGAACTCCAGGGAAGACGGTAGCCGTGGCCGGATCCTTGGCAGTGATCCGAATTTTCCACAGTCCTTCCATGTTGGCGTTGGTTTCCCAGCGGCCCAGCAGGTCCACGACCAGAAACCTCTGATGCGGCGGAGTTAGATCCTCGATGTACTGGTACCAGCCAGGACCGAGACCATCTCCGTCGTCGGTGGGGGTGAGCGTCGCATCGCAGACAAACTCTCCCGGACTGCACTGGATCGGAACACCGTTGATGAACTCGGACTTCTTCACCGTGATCTCGTTGCCGAGGGGCTGCCAAGCGTTGGTCCCTTCAGGAGCCACCTCGATCTTGTATTTGAAGTTCGCCGCGCCTGCTCCGAAGCTGTCCGGCGGATTCCAAATGCGGCCGGTAATGGCAATTCCCCTTCCAAACGGCGCCTGATTCAGGCTGGCGCTTGCCAGCACCATCTGTCCGGTTGCTCTTCCCGTAAACTGGTTGATGTCATTGGTTCCAACATCGCCTACCGTTTCGATCAGTGGTGTGTGTCCGGCCACCAGACGCGGACGCAGCTGAATCCTGCACTCCTCGCGGTTACCCCAGACCGGAATCCAGTTCGGGTTGCCGGGTGGGGGCGCGACCTGCCAGGAGAGAATCGCGCGCACTCTGACGACACGTGCTCCCAGCTGGCACTTGATCAGCTTATTGGCCAGATTTGTTTTCAAGAAAACGGCGTATTGAAGTCCCTTCGATGGAACTTCTTGAAGATCATGGACCTTGACGCTCGTAGTTCCCACGTGGGTGAACCCTGTACCGTCGCCGAAGTCGATCCAGAAGGCCACGAACTCGGTTGATCCAGGACTGCAGAGGCCTCCAGAGTATCCGTTCTTTTTCTTGAGGGTGATGACTCCTTCCAGGAGGTCCTGCTCAGGCTTGAGTCCGATGCAGACGAGTTCCTCAAAGCTTGTGTTTCCGTCGCCGACCTGGGTGAGGTTCTTGAAAAGATCCCCGATCTCGCTAGCTTCGAGTCCGAGATTCATCAGGGCGGTCTGATCGGGAAGGGAGGCGAATTGGGTTCCGGCGGAAGACGCCGAAATCAACTCTTGTACCTCCGCGAACGCATAGCGGTGCGCAGGCACTCTGTCCCGGTAGAGAGTCTTTCGGGCCGCCACCGACAGCTCCGGCTCGGGCATGATTTCGAGTGGGCTCTCTGGATCGATCGACTTGACGACTGGACCGATCGGGTCGGGTATCTGCACTTCGGCCAGGGTAAGGTCGCCCAGAAGGTCGCCGAAGACAATCACGGATGTGGGATGGATTTGAACCTGCACATCGACCCGATTTCCCCAGACGGGCGTGTGGTTGGGAGCGTTGGGTGGGGGCGGTACATTCCATGAGAGTATTGCCCGGACCTTGACGATGTTTTCAACCTGGCAGCGCTTGCGGATTGCGTCGAAGTCAAGATAGACCGCGTAGCACAGCGGCTTGGGGCCCGAAATGTCGTAGACACTGACACTTCCCACTCCTACATCGTGAAGGGTCCTGTCATCGTGAAGGTCAACGTAGAAACGGACATACTCCCTGGACCCTTTGCTGCAGATTCCGCCGCTGTACCCGGCATTCTTCTTGACCTGGATCACGGCTTCAAGGCGATCGAAGGGCGGGTTCAGGCCGACACACTTCAGTTCTTCGAAACTGGTGTTGCCCTGAATGACTTGGATCGCCTCAAAAGGGCTATCTTCGAGATTCCCGAAGTAGTTGGGGTTCTCGAGAACGAGAGACAGGAAGTTGGCTCGCTCGGGCATCACGGTGGCGGACTCTGCAATTGCCCTCAGAACCGCCTCGTTCACCCGGGTGAAGTCTTCCAGCGCGAGGCCGGCTTCCTGGACCTGCTCGACGCTGCTGAAGACTCCGCCCAGTGCCTGCCGCTTGATCAGCAGGCTTCTTGCCAGCTCTTCTTCCTGGGCCGACGTCCCGGCGTCCTTCAGGGTCGCCAGGAGGTCGTCGGGAGTTTGCGCTTCGTTGATGAACCGGAGCGCTTCCAGGAAGTCTCCGCCATTCGGTGTCTTGCACATGATTCGTTCCTCTTGAGGTGACCTCTCCACCGCCTGAAGGCGGTGGATTCGACCTGCGACTAAAGTCGCCTAAAGACCTCGCCTCCGATGCAGGCGACTCGCTTGATCGCCTGTCTCACTCGGCTCGGCGCCCACTTCCCTGACTCGCCCAGCAAGCCGTACTCTAGCCTCTTACCTTCCCTACGCACACCGGCTTGCTGTCACAAGCCTCCTGAAGGCTTCGCCTAAAGGCGAGGGGGTTCACCCATCCCCGAGTGGGACCCTAAGTTGGTGGTCAGGGATCGATCCGTTTTCGAATCGCGCGTCTTCAATCAAGGCGCTTCCTAACCAGAGAAACGAAAACCCGCCCCAAAGCGGGCCATTCGAGGAACAAACTTTTTTTTACAGTGAGAGCAACCAGGGGTAAGAATGAAGTCGAAGGGACGTAGGGGTGGCCTCCAGGCCGCCGTGCTCTTTCCTTCGAGCCTTTCGCTCGAGAAACGGCGGCCTGGAGGCGCACCCCCACACTCCAGAGCAAGTAAGAAAGGCTAAATCACAAACCGTAGAAAAAGACTTCTCCAAGGTAGCGTGGAGGCGCTTTTCAGTCGGGCCACATGATGAATACTCGGGGATGCGAACCTCCAATCAGAAACGCCGAATGGGGATCCTCCCAGTTACTTAAATAGATCGCGTACGGAAACTCTTCCGATCTGCCGTCTTGTGACGCTTCGCCATGGCTATGCCCTTCTGTAGCGCTTGCTTCGCACTGGGAGGTCGTTGCTTCGGGGTACTTCGTCGCGACCTGAACGCAGGCTTCTGTTCCGGCGCGAACCTTGAGTCTTTCGACGGGTCTTCCACTGGAATCGACAAAGACGCCGGCATCGGGTTCATCGGGAAAGAGAACGACGAGGTCAGCCGGGGCCCTCCAGATAATCGTGTCCCCTCCTTTAGCCTCGATGGGGTCGATCACATAAAGATCTCCGTGCCGGGTGATCACGGCCTTGATTGTCTCGTTTTCTGTTGTCATTGATTGGGTCCCCCTTCATTTTGAATGGAAATTCTTAAACCCTCGTCTCAGGGCATGTCCGGGTGATAGGCAACTCCCGAAAGAGGTTGGACTGGCTCGTTTTCGATTGTCGGGTCTGCACTTCGGTCAGGGCCTCTTTAGCTCTCCGTGAAAGTGGGTGTTCGTGGCCCAGTTTTTCCCCCAGGACCGCGTGAGCCTCTCGGAGTAATCCCTGGGCATCCGTCAGGCGTCCGTTGGTCATCAGGCACACGCCCAAGTGCATTTTGAGCTCGGCCGTTCTTCTGTCCGATGCCCCGAACCTCTCCAGATGACCCGTGAGGGCCTGGTAGAGGAGAGGCTCGGCTTTATCTGCCTTGCCTTGCTGCAGCAGCGAACTGCCCAAAGCCGCCAGCACACGAATCGTTCTCCGGTCGCCCTCGGGATAGAGAACCCGATAGGCACTATGAGCTTTCTCGAGGTAAACCTGAGCTTCGAAGGGACGGGACAACTCCAGCAATCCTATGCCGATCCTGTTTCGGATCGCTGCGACAATCGGATGTTGGTCTCCCAGCGATGCCTCGGCTGTTTTCAAGGCTCCTCGAAAGAGAGCCACCGCTTCTTCATGGTTGTGCTTGTCCATCTCCAGGCTTGCCAGATTATAGACAACGGTGATCGCGGTCGGGTGTTCTTTGCCATGGAGTTTGCTATAGCTCGCCAGCGCCTCCTGGTACAGCTGCTTGGCTTCCTCGTAGTTGCCCTTGCTGTGCAGCAGGGAGGCCAGGTTTTGGAGGGTGATGATCACGTTGGGGTGATCCTCTCCCAAGCGACCCCGGTAGATTTTAAGCGCTTCTCGAACCAGCGCCTCGGCGCCTACGAGATCATCCTTATCGCGGAGAAGTTCGGCCAGGTTGTTGAGATCTTTCGCCACCTCGGAATGCTCGTTTCCCAACAGCTTTCGGCGTATCCTTAGAGACTCGCGAAACAGCTCTTCGGCCCTTGCGTGGGTTCCCCGTTCGTTCAGGAAGGAGGCCAGGCTGCTCAAGCTGGCCGCCACATCTATATGTTCGTCCCCCAGCAGCTTGCGACGCAGCAGCAAGGACTTTTGAAGCAAAGGTTCGGCGGCTTGATATTGACCTTTTTCCTCGAGCAGCAAGCCCAATTGGAAGAGGCTGGTCGCATAGTCCGGATGCTCTTCACCGAGCAGTTTGCCACGCATTTCCAGAGCTTCCCGGAATCGGCGTTCGGCCTCATCATATTGGCCTCTGTGCCGGAGGGCCAGTCCGATGTCACTAAGGCTCTCAGCCACCCTGGGATGCTCTTCTCCGTAGAGGCTGCGCCACATAGCTAGACTCTGGCTCGACAATGTCTCAGCTCGCTCATACGCACCCAACTTCTGGTAAACGTCGGCCAGCAGATCGGTCATTTCACTCTTCAGCTCGGGCTGCCTCGCGAGTTCTTTTTCGATCCGATCCGCGCCGGCATCCAGGAGCTCTCGAGCCGTAATCGTTTTGCCCTTGGACTCATCCGGATCCGAAATTTCGAATAGACTCACCAGGAAACCCTTGACCTCAGCCAACTTGCCCGCCTCCTGCGAGGCTACTCGAGCTTGCCAGGCAGTGCCACCCAATCCAAGCAGTAGGGACAGCAGGATCAGGCTACCCGCGGCTACGCCGATGGAATTCCGAAGCACGAACTTGTGCATTCGATAACCCAGCGTGTCCTTTCGAGCTGTTACGGGCCACCCGGCAAGGTTTCTCCTTATGTCCTCGGCGAACGCCTCCGCTGAGGAATAGCGTCGGTCTGGCTCCTTTCGGAGCGCCATCAACAGGATGTTATCGAGGTCACCCTTAAGGCGGCGATGCAGCTGCTCGACCTGGGTGTTACGCGCTCGACCCACCGACTCCGGTGTGACCGCTGCTATCGCACCCTCCTTTCGGGCTTCCTTCCGTTGCTTCACGGCCCATGAGGGCTTCACCGGCTCCTCTTCCAGAATCGCCTGGTCAATTGAACCGGACTTGCTGCCAAGATTCACCGGGAGGTGACCCGTCAGTAACTCGAAAAGCGTCACTCCGAGAGAGTAGACATCAGCAGCCGTCGTCACCGGGTCCCCGCGAACCTGTTCTGGTGCGGCATAAGCCGGTGTCATGACCCGTTCCCCAGCCCGCGTCAAGCTTGCAGATTCTTCTGTTACTTCAGGGCCCAGGGGTTTAGCGATTCCGAAGTCCAGCAGTTTGATCTGTCCCTCTTCGGTAACCAGGATGTTTGACGGTTTGAGATCTCTATGGACGATCAGGGTTCGGTGGGCGTAGTGGACGGCTCCGCAAACATCGAGAAAGAGCCTTAGGCGCTCGTCGATGCTGAAGCGTTTCGCATCGGCATAGTGAGTGATCTGGGTGCCCTTGACGTACTCCATTGCGAAGTACGGCACGCCGTTCTGGGTGACGCCACCGTCGAGTAGACGGGCTATGTTGGGATGTTCAAAGCGGGCGAGGATCTGGCGTTCCTGGAGAAAGCGTTGAAGAAGCTCCTGCGTATCCAGGTCACGCCTGACAATCTTGAGAGCAACGTGCTGATCGAATTGACCATCCGCCCGTTGGGCGAGGAATACGGCGCCCATACCGCCCGAGCCGATCTGCTGGACAATCTGGTAGGGACCGATCCGTTTCCCCTCCAGGCGATCCTCTTTCGGAGGAATCGATGCGTCCCCAACCTCCCTGATCAGGGTGGCGGCGTACTCGGGTGCGGGAGCCCCCAGAAACCCTCCCGCCTCGGCCTGAGCATCGGCCGCCAGCAGCACCTCCACTTCTTCGCGCAGCTCGGAGTCGTTGCCGCAGATTTCTTCGAGGAGAGCCGCGCGAGCCTCAGGAGCTGCCTCGAGGACCTGGTCCAGAATCGCCTCGAGACGCTGCCAGTCGTTAGGATTTGTGCCGGTCACGTGAACACTCCGACTTGTTGTCGTCTGCTAGAAGGAGCCGCTAAGATTCGGGCTAGCGCGAAGACCCTTTCAGGGCCTGGTACAGGAGAGCTCGTGCCTTGCGCCAATCGCGCTTGACCGTCCGAGCCGAGAGTGACAACACCTCTGCCGTTTCCTCCACCGACAGCCCGCCGAAGAAGCGGAGCTCTACGATTCTACTGAGGCGCTCATCGAGTACAGCCAGCTCGCTCAAGGCAGCATCAAGCGCAATAAGTTCGGTTGCCCGCTCACCCGTCGCCAGCTGTAAATCATCCAGAACGATTGTTTGTTCGCCACTGCCCCGTTTCTGAGCCAGTCTTTTTCGCGCAAAGTCGACCAGAATCTGCCTCATCGCCGTGGCCGCCACTGCAAAAAAATGGTTCATCCGGTAAATGGGGAGGTGCCGCCAGTCAAAGGCAGGCCGCGGAAACTGCCGCACTATGCAAACCGTGGAAAAACAAGTAGTTCTGGAGGAGAACTGGCAAGTGCTCGCAGTTGTTTTTCCACCGTTCGCACAGCGCTTGGAAAACTCCGTATCACGGGCTTGCTGGCCCAGTTCGATATCGCTCGGAGTTTTCCACAGTTCCCACGGCCCCTGCTACTGCAGCCGACTATATTGACAAGCGAACGGGGAACCAGATTTGGGATCCGGAAAGCGCCGAACCACGTTCCACCTCCCCATTTACCGGATGACCCAAAAAAATGCGATCGATCCTGCCAGGAGATACCGGCGTGGTCTACCAGCTTGAGGTAGGCTTCGTGCACCAATGCGGTAGTGTTCAGCGTGCTGCCGGGGCTAAGACGATTGAGTCTGCGGTGGGCGATCCTGTGCAGCTCGTCGTAGACGGCCGAGAAGAGCAGGTCCATGGCATCGCTGTTGCCGCGGCGCAGGGCGCCAAGCATCTTCGTGATCTCCGCTTGATTCTGCATCAGGATCGGGACCTCGGGAGACGACAACTACTACTCGCGATTCTTCATACCCGCCATGGTCAAACCAGCGCTAGAACCTTCTCCTGGCAGAAGTGGCAACGAAGCGGCCCGCAGCCAGGGTAGCTGATCGTATTGCCTCAACGTTAGGGCTTGTGTCGTACGACTCGGGCGTGGTTGTGCCGAAACCGGTCGTCAAGCCTGTTGTCAAACCATAGTCGCTTCAGCTCATTTGATCAAGCTTCTCCCAGCTAGTTGAGGCGAAGATCACGGCTGTGTCATGGAGACTCTTGGATGATCTTCTCGCCAACGAAGTTTGAGATTGGTTCCGCCCGTCAGGAAGCCCTGGCCCCATTCGAGAAAGAAACTTCGGTTGTCTCTAGCCACGAGCATCGGTAGCAGCGTGTCTGTTGTAGGACGGGCACTCCTCGCCGTCGATGACAGCGACGGGCAAGAGTGCCCATCCTACGAAGATCACGGCTGTGTCAAATGGCGGCTCGTGAATGATCTTCTCGCCAATGAAGTTTCAGCTTAGTTGCGTTGCCCAATCCCTCGGGCACCCGGGAGGCGTGCTCAGGCAGAAGGCTATTGGCTGCAGGGAGTTCTACAACAAAGGCCTTCGACGTGGGTTCAGGATCCCCCATCCCAATTGTGGGATGGCGGTGAACGGTAGGTGCCAGAATCCCGTCCGGCCCATAGTGGCCTCCAGACAGTGTTGGAAGAAGCGTGGGGACCTCGATAATCCACGCAGACTCAGGGTGCGGAGCCAAGGGTGTCTGGTGAGGCAGAGCGCAAGGTGCGTCATTCTGAGATACGCCAACGTGCTCCCGATGAGGGCCTGGGCCAGGGGGCGAAAGCTTTCGTTGGATAGCTCGTCCGCTTTCAGGCATCGGGGGAGGTGTTCAGCCAACAGCTCCGACTGGGCGAAGCTCAGCGAGATTCCTTCCCCGGTCACACCGTCGAGGTAGAGCAAGGCATCTCCGATCAGAACGACGCGTCCGGATATCGGACTTGCGGAAGCGACGGCCAGAGGTCCGAGGCCGCTGAAAGGGCTCAGGGGAGTCGCCTCTTGAATGCGGGTTGCCAATTCTGGAAACGGTGAGAGGAAGGCGGAAATACCCGGTTTGCGGGCGGGAGAGAATTGTGCTTTGTCCCAGAGGAAAGCGATCTCCACCTGTCGGGGGCCGGAAGGTGTGATGTAAGCCTCGATGCCTCGTTGCCACCAGACTTCCACGTATCGGCTCCAAGGGGCGATTGCGAAATGTTGGCGCGCACCCCAGCGCTGCTGCTTCCCGGGGGCCTGGCCGGTCAGTCCTGAAAGCCTGCGGACCCGCGAGCGAAGTCCGTCGGCGCCGACGAGAAAGCTAAAGGTCTCCTGGCGCTGGGACGATGGTTCGGTGACCAGAGTTACGTCGACGCCACGGCTGTCCTGGCTGAAATTGACCAGTCGGGTGTGGGGCAGCAGCTGCACCAGGGGGTTCCCGCGAACCGATTCGAACAGTGCACGACTGAGCGCAACCCGTCGCACACCCAATCCATGTCCGCCCAGGAAGTCGGCTTCGACGAGTACCCCCTCGGGGTCGCGATAGCGGATGCCGCGGAAGGGGCGGACCATGTTGGCGGGCAGGCGGGGCAAAACCTCAAAGCGCCTGAGAAAATCGACGCCAGTGGGCAAGATGCCTTCCCCACAGACCTTATCCAGCGGCCAGGAACCCTTCTCGACGACAACTACGGCAACACCGGCTGCGGCCAGCGTGATGGCAGTAGCGAGGCCTGCAGGTCCACCTCCAACCACCAGGACTTTACCAGTTGGGCTCAACTCACTCTTCTTCCGGCTTCGCGGGGTCCGTCGTACGAGGCCCTTCCCCGGCTGCGGATGGCAGCTCTCCTTGCCGCCACAGGCGAAGGGCTTCGGAGCGACGGATCTTTCCAGATGAAGTGAGAGGTAGCGTATTGGGAGGGAGCAGCACGACTTCGGAAACGTTTAGATTATGGTCCTCCAGAACCACCGCGAGTAGTTGGGCCCTGATATCCGACTGTTCTGGAGACGACAATCCGACGCTGCATTCGGCTAGAACGAGCAGGTGCTCGGTGCCAGTCTCGCTATTCGGGCAGCCCAGAGCCACGACGCGGCCAGGCCGAAGTCCGCTGATGCTTGCGATGCTCTGCTCGATCTGTGCAGGGTCGTAGTTTCGGCCTCGGATGATGATGATGTCTTTGTCCCGGCCGCAGAGGTATAGATCGCCCTCAAACAGAAAGCCGCGATCCCCGGTATCGAGCCAGCCGTCTGGCATCGTCTCCCTGGTCTCGAGCGGACGATCGAGGTAGCCCTGCATGACGCCAGGACTACGAACGCATATTTTTCCCACCAGAGCGGACGGAAGCCTGCGGCCATGGGCATCCCGAATCTCGACCTCAACATCCGCGACAGGCTGCCCCAGGGAGACCAACCGGGTTCCGCGGGTTGCTTCGACCGCCCGACCCTTGACTTCGAGCTCCTCGCGAACGAAATCGGTCGCTCGCGGTGGTTGGCCGATCTGCGACATGGTCACCGCCAGGGTTGCCTCTGCCAGCCCGTAGACAGGCGTCAGGGCGTCTCGTCTGAAGCCAACCGGCGCAAAGTGCTCTGTAAAGGCGGACAGAGTCTCCTCGTGCACGGTTTCGGCTCCACAGAATGCGATCCGCCAATTTGAGAGATCCAGATCTGCCCGGTCCTCGGCGGAAATCCGGTCCACACATAGACCGAAGGCGAAATTGGGCGCAGCTGAAATCGTAGCCTTGGTGTCCGTCAAGGCTTCCAGCCAGATCCGGGGTCGTGCTACGAATCGCTCGGGGGGGATGAGCGTGATGGGTCCGGGTGCGAGCATCGCACTCACCAGGCAACCGATCAATCCCATATCGTGGTAGAGCGGCAGCCAGCTGAGCCCACTGTGGCTTGAGAGATCTCCCGGAAACGATCTCAGAATAGCCTCGGCATTGCTCAAGACGTTGGAGTGCGTCAGTGCTATCGGTTTGGGGCTTCCGGTAGCGCCCGAACTGAACTGTACGATGGCCAGTTCGTCGCTCCGCCCTTCGACATAGGTGCCAGGCTGTGCTTCATCGATCAAGTCTTTCACTGTGAGGCAACCCAGATCGGGACAGTCCTGGCCCAGGGGGTCTCCCAGCAGCCGAAAAAGACGCGGGTCGGTCAGCACCGCTCTGCATGACAGGGACTGGAGCATGCTCCCAGTTCGCTCTTTCCACGCCTGGATTTTCCCGAGGCGTACCGGAGGATAGAGCGCCGACGGGATCCCACCGGCCAATATCACGCCGAAAAAGGCTCGGTAGAAGTCGGGATGGGTAGGCAGGACAATCGCGACGCGATCGCCTCGGCTGAGGCCGCGTTGTTGGAGAGCTCCTGCGACGAGAAGGGCATCGGTCACGAGTCGGTCATAGTTCCAACGCTCGACCTGTCCTCGGGAACGCCAGAAATCAACCCCTCCGGCATCGAGTTCCGCTGCACGAAACAACTTGGCACCCAGCGTAGAATCCATCAACAACTCATTCGCTGCGGTCGCTTTGCTCTCGCAGTCGCGTCTCGATCAGGGTCACCAATTCACCGATCGTCTGGGGAGGATTGTCCGGTGCCTCGCCCAGATAGATCCGCCAACGATTCTCGACTTCCAGCGCCAGGGTCAACAAGCCCACGCTGTCCAGGTCCAGATCCTGCTGCAGCCTGGTGTTCGAATCGATGTGCTTTTCTCCTACCGGACAGTGCTCGAGTAGAATCCGGAGCAGTTGATCTTGGATGTCAGCCTCGTCGTTTTTCCCCATGTTTCTAGGATGGGGATGAAGGGAAGAAACGCCGGGTGGGTCCGAAGGACTCTTCGTAGTCGCTGACCGCTTCTAATGCAGCCTCCTCCGCCCGGACGCGAATCCACAAGATCAGCGCGTTGGCTGCGCTGCCTGCCAGGACGGTAATCCAACACCCGAAGATCATCGGCAACGCAGCAATTTCCAGGATCACGCCAAGGTAGTTCGGATGTCGCATATAGCGGTAGATTCCGCGCCTGACCGGCGGTACTCCGGGCAACGCAATGATGCGCACCGTCCAGCGCTCGCCCAAAGCCGACATGGCGACGAATCGAAGGATCTGCCCGACCAGGAGCAGGGCTGCAGCGGGAAGAACGAGGGTGAGTGGTGGCGGCTCCCTGATCCAACAGGCTTCTGCGATGCAGCCGCAGAGCCAAAACAGGTGTAACAGGCGCATGGAGGCAAACTGGATGGGTGCCATTTCCAGACCGCCTCGAGCCCTCAGGGCGGCTTCGTGATTCCGGGATCGCTTGAGCTCTAGTAGGCGTTGACAAGCAATGAAGCTCACCAGGCCGAGGTAGAGGCCGAGTGGCAGCAAGTCGGCTATCAGGAAGGCTGAGTTCGATGACATCGTAGTATGCCCAGTTCCGCGCAGAATGCCGGTCCCATTGAGATCATCAGGCCCAGCGCACCGTCCTGCGGCGGCGGCTCCAAGGTTTGGGCCAGGACGAACAATACCGACACCGAGCTCATGTTGCCATGGGTCGCCAAACTATCCCAGGTTTTCTGAAAGGATCCCGGAGGGAGGGGAAGCGCTTCCTCCATCGCCTCCAACACCTTGGGTCCCCCTGGATGGGCGACCGCAAACGCCAGATCCTGAGGGTCGACACCCGCTGCCAGGCAGACTGCCTCGGTGGCAGCGGGTATCTCGGTGGCCGCAATCTTGGGGACGTCCGGACTCAAGACCACCTTGAACCCAGTGTCGACGATATCCCATCCCATGATGCGCTCGGTCTGGGGAAAGAAGGCCGACTGCCAGGCCAGCAGCTCCATCGGAGCCTCGGCCGCCAGCGGATGCTCATCCCCCAGGAGCAGGACAGCGGCACCTCCGTCTCCAAAGAGCCCCGAAGAAATGATGTTCGCCACGCTGAGATCTTCCCGCTGCAGCGTCAGCGAGCAAAGTTCAACGGTAAGAAATATAGCGGCTTCCTGGGGATAACCGCGGAGATAATCGGCAGCCCTGTGAATCCCTGCGACTCCGGCCAGACATCCCAGCCCAAAGATCGGCAGGCGTTTCGTAGTGCCTGCAAACGGCAGTCGGTTCATCAGTCGCGCTTCCAGACTGGGTACCGCGATGCCGGTTACGGTGGAGCTGGCAAGTAATCCAATGTCCCAGGCCTGGATACCACTGCGTTCCAGTAAATCCGAGACTGCTCTCTCGGCAAGATCCAGCGAAACCTCGAGCCAGGCGTCGTTGCGCGCCTGCAGCCCGGTAAGGTTCTCATAGTCCTCGATGGGCAAAGCCAGGTGGCGTCCACCGACCAGGACATGGCGGTGGAAGGCTGCGATTCGGTCCGGATTGAAATAGCGCTGCGACCACTGTTTGAGCAAACCCTCGATCAAGGTTTCCTGGTCGTAGTAGTTGTCAGGCAAGGCGCAGCCGACACTGTGGATGTAGGGCATCTCTTATCCGAACCCTTGCCTTTGCCCGTGCCCGTGCTCCGACATCATCTTTTCATTTGCATCAACGCCAGAAAAACGCGAGACGGTTGGCGGGCAAAGGCAAGGGCAAGATAGAGACACCACCGGATCGCTAGGGTCCATTCCCCGGACTATAGATGAGAAGAGTGGCCGAATGAACCGTCTCGTCGGAATTTCATGCCTGCTCGTGTTCTTGTTTCTCTCCTCCCTGGCGGTTTCACAAAACCGAGGAAGAGGTGGAAACCCAAGTTTGTGAACTTTTTCTCGACCAGGAAACTCTCGTCACACCTACCCTCCAGCGATCGCGCCAATGATCAGAAAAGGCTCTTTTCCCGAGGCGACCGCCTCTGGCAGGGGGGCATCGGGTGGATCATGGGAGAGGTCTTGTTCGCAAGCGAAGAACCTCAGGAAGGGCCGCCGCTCGTGTGTGACGTGGTCGCGAATCATCCCGCGGAGAGCGGGATAGCGAGCCTCCAGCGCGTCCAGGACGGCCCGTTGGGTCGGAGGACCGTCGACTTCGAGCGCGACCTCACCGTCGACCTCGACCAGTCTTCGCAAATGATAGGGAAGTACGATTTGGACCATCTCCGCTTCCCATCTCCACCGCGGCCACTGGGCGCCTGCGTCCGTGCCAGCGCCAAATCACGCCAGTGTCTGTACCTCCACAGAAACGACCCTGGGAAGGTCATGGACGATTGGGGTCCAGCTGTCGCCGCCGTCGGCCGAGACGTACACCTGCCCGCCGGTAGTACCAAAGTAGATGCCACAGGGATCGAGCGAGTCGACGGCCATCGCGTCCCGTAACACGTTGACGTAGCAGTCGCTTTGCGGCAGACCGTTGGTGAGCGGTTCCCACTCGTCTCCACCCGTCCGGCTGCGGTAGACCCGCAGCTTGCCCTCCGGCGGAAAATGCTCCGAATCGCTCTTGATCGGAACCACGTAGATGGTCTCGGGCTCGTGTGCGTGCACTTCGATCGGAAACCCGAAGTCGCTCGGCAGATTTCCACTGACCTCCCGCCACTCGTCGCCGCCGTCGTCGCTGCGCATGACGTCCCAGTGTTTCTGCATGAAGAGCACCTCAGGACGTGAGGGGTGCATGGCGATGCGGTGCACGCAGTGGCCCACCTCCGCGTCCGGATCGGGGATGTGTTCGGACCGCAGTCCATGGTTGATCGGCTGCCAGGTCTTGCCGGCGTCCTCGGATCGGAATGCGCCCGCAGCCGAAATGGCGACGAATATCCGTCCGGGATCGGTCGGATCAAGAAGGATCGTGTGCAGACACAGGCCGCCGGCGCCGGGCTGCCATTTCGGGCCTGAATCGTGGCGGCGGAGTCCGGCGAGCTCCTGCCACGTCTTTCCTGCGTCGTTCGTGACGAACAGGGCGGCGTCTTCAGCCCCGGCGTAGACCGTATCCGGATCGGTATGGGAGGGTTCGAGATGCCAGATACGCTTGAATTCACAGGGATGGGGCGTGCCGTCGTACCACTGATGAGTGCCGGGGTCGCCGTCGTAGGTGAACTCGTTGCCCCCCTGCTCCCAGGTGACTCCTCCGTCATCGGATCGCTGGATCGTCTGCCGGAACCATTCGGTGAACTGCGACACATAGATTCGATTAGGGTCGACGGGTGAGCCCTTGACGTGAAAGATCTCCCAGCCCCCGAAGTGCGGCCCACTGACCTCCCAGGTTTCACGATTGCCATCGGCTGACAGAATGAAGGCGCCTTTCTGTGTGCCTACCAGAACCCGTATTCCGCTCATCCCCTACTCCTTCGTTTTGAAATCGCGAAGTCAGTCGTCGGTTGGTCGGAGTGAGTACTTCGCAATTGCGGCGTGTCAGGCGGCATCAGTACCGAGCTTGCCGACCTTGTTCAGGTTGATGCGTTTCGTGGCACGCCACAGATCATGATTGTACTGCATGGCCAACCTCCTTGACCCGCAAGGTTGCTGGGGATAGACTCCGGGACCGATCCCCTGGCTCATCAGACAAGGAGAGACCTACATGCGTTGCCGGATCCTACTGCCGTTCCTAACGCTGCTGCTGAGCTGGCAGCTGCTGCCGGCCGAACACCACGACGCAGATGAACCTCTGGATATCGGAACGCGTTTAGAACTGTTCGTGGACGACTATCTGATCGATTCCATGACCGGCGAGGTTGATCTGAAACTCCATACCCCCTCCTCAGCAGGCAAGGTCCTGGACTTCTATAAGCCGTGGGAGGGCACCAGCTGTTTCTATGTGTCGGTGGTGCACGGAGACGGACTGTATCGGATGTACTACCGGGGTCACAGCTTGCCCTCGGCGATGGCACCATCCCTGGTCACTTCGGGAGAGACCGTCGTTCCCGAGCACAAGGAAGTGACCTGTTACGCCGAGAGCCGCGATGGGCGGACCTGGACCAAGCCTTCCCTGGGGATCGTGGAGTTTCAGGGATCGAAGGACAACAACATCATCTGGGACGGCTTCGGCACCCATAACTTCATGGTGTTTCGCGACACCAACCCGGCAGCCCCGGCCGAGCAGCGCTACAAGGCTCTCGCCTCGGGAACGCCCAACCGGCCGCGGAAGCGGGTGGTGGGGATGGTCTCGGCGGATGGAATCCACTGGAAACCCATTCGGGAGAAGGCTCTGTTGACGCAACCCCCCACCGACTATGGCGGAGATGCTTTCCTGTGGGACAGCGCCCGGAGCGAATACGTAGCCTATCTTCGGGTCTGGTATCCGTCCCGCTGGCAGGATCCCAACAACCGGCGCAGGCCAACGATTCGCGCTATCGGCCGTGCCACCTCGCCCGATTTCTTGCACTGGAGCGATCTGGAGGACATCGATCTGGGTGGGGCTCCCCGGGACCACTTCTATACCAATGGAATCACCCCGTACTTCCGCGCGCCCCACATTTTCCTCGGTTTCCCCAAGCGCTTCGTCCCTTGGCGAACCCGGATCTCGGACGCGCCGGAGAACGGGTCTTCAGATACGGTCTTCATGACCAGCCGGGACGGTTTGCACTGGGATCGGACCTTCCTGGAGTCCTTCATCAGGCCGGGCCGGGATCGGAAGAACTGGATCAATCGCAACAACGCGACGTCGACGGGTGTGGTGAAGACAGGCGAGGATGAGATCTCGCTGTACGTGCTTCGCAATTACAAATCTCCCAGCATCCACATGGAGCGCATGACGTTGCGCACCGACGGTTTCGCCTCGGTCCACTCCCGATACTCGGGGGGAGAGGTCCTCACGAGGCCGTTCAAGTTCGAGGGCGCCAACCTGGTCCTGAATTTCGCTACGTCGGCGGCGGGGAGCATTCGGCTCGAGATCCAGGATGAAGACGGAAGTCCGCTCCCTGGGTTCAGTCTGGCGGAGTCCCCGCTGATCTGGGGTGATGAGATCGAGCACACGGTCCGCTGGAAGAGGAGCCACAGCCAGGCCACATCGGAGGAGCCGCTGAAGAGAGTCTCCGGAAAAGCGGTACGGCTACGGTTCCTGATGAAGGACGCGGACCTTTACTCATTACGCTTTCAGTAAGGAGTTGAGTCCCGAGGTCTCCAAGCAGCAGCCTACAGGGTCATGCTGAGAAAGGATTCAGAAAATGCCGAAGTATCGTTTCGAACTCCAGAGCCAGCGCGGTAAGCCCATCAAGGATCCCGTCATGGTCTACATTCTGGAAACAGAGAAATCCGGGTTGGTCAGGAATGGGCGGAACCTGAAGCCCGACGACAAGAGTTTTACAGTCGATGTCATGCCCGGGAAATATCAGTTGAGTCTCGAGGTCTCCGACTTCGAGAATTTCTTTACGAATGAACTGGTACTTCCCAAGACTGATCAGGATCCGCAGACGATTGCTGTTGAGATGGAGCACACGTGTAAGGTGCTTCCATCCTATGGTTAACTGGAACCAGAGCAACAGCGCCTCTTTGAAACCTACCGTCCCGCCGGGGAGAGTGCCTGGGATTCACTCGATGACAATCGCTGCGCCACCTTCTTTCAGGTCAGCTATGCCCTCAGCCAGACCCGATTCGAGGGAGCGCCGATCAGTTCCTTCGTTAGCCGCGTGAAAGAGCTTGGCGGAGCCAGGATCGAGGACGATATTCCAGACGGCACGGTTCGAGAAGCCACCGGTTGGCGCATGCACGTCGTCCTGGATGAAAGTGTTCGGGATGATATCGAGGGCATACTGACCTCAGAAGAGCTTGGCTTTGAGCAAGATAAGAAGGAGGCAGTCGACACCCACGCCAAGTTTGGTTTGATCCACAGTTTCCGTCAGACCGGTGGTTCTCCCCATCTCCAGGTCGTGCTCAATGAGGGTGTTGCGGGGACAGAGCGGATGGCAGACGTGGACCTGGACGTAGGCGCGTTTCACCGTTCGGCGCCCTCTGTCGTTTTTGGCGACTTCAGTGCGAGGTGGCCTGAAGTGGCCGAGCGCTACAGTTTCTGACGTGGCGGTGGCCTCCGGGCCCCCGAGGGTCGAGCCAAGGGCTCGGCAAAGAAGACTCTTCGGCCTGGAGACCGAAGCCACGTCGAGTTTCAGCTTGGCCCGTGGCACCAACAGATGGCAGCGATCGCCCGAGTCCTTCGAAATTCGCTTGTTCGATATTCTGCGGTTTAGCATTCATCGGTTGCCTTCTCCCGAAGCAAGGATAAAGGCTGAATCACAAACCGCAGAACACCGAACATGCGAACTCCGAAGGCGGGGGCAGTGATGCAGTTTCAACTTAGGAATCGCAGGGAATACAGATCTCCATCCTTGACCACGAACCTGAGACGGACCGTCCTTCCCTCAAGCGCACTCACGTCGTGGCCCTTCTTCCAGGAAACCACCTGCTGGATCGAATCTCCGTAGATTTCAGGACACTCGTCCAGCGAGTAGCCCTCGATGGGACGACCCTCTTCGTCCTGGATCTCGACGCGGATGCTTCCGGCTGCCGAAGTGGAGAAATTGATGGCCAGGTGGGAGCCGCTGAGGCGGATCGGTCGCGTGATCATCTCACCTCCGGCGAGGGGCGCCTGCAGCGACACGAATCCGTCCTGGCGGTAGGTGTAGCGCCGGAGCCGGCTGCCCCGTCCGGAGTAGTACCCCTCGGTGAGGTAGAGGGATAGCTCCTCAGGCTCCCCCGGGACCGACGAGGGAAGGCTCAGGATTCCCCAACCCGCCATGTTGTTCCGGGTAATCCAGCGTTCCTTCTGAAGGCCGGGCCGGACGATCGCCTCGCCCCAACGGTGGAAGTGGAGGCCGTCGCGGCTGCTCATGAAGACTCCATCGGAAACCCCAGTGTGCGTGCGATCGGCGTTTCTGCTGGGGACGAAGCGTTTGGGAAAACCGAGATAAATGTGGGGAGCCCGCGCATAGGGTCGAATCTGGTTGGTGTAGAGGTGCTCCACCGGCGCACCTGGATACTCGAGGAACTGGGGCTCGGTCCACTTCAGGAAGTCGACGGAAACCGCGGTCTTCACGTCACGAACCCGCTCTCCACGGGGGTAGGTGTGGCTGCTTCTGAGGTAGCAGACATAGCGGCCTCTGAGGGCGTCCCAGAAGGCCAGATTCTGGGAGTCCAGGGCCATTTCCCCCTTGGGGATCACCGGCCTGGGCGAAAGCAGAGACCAGTGGATTCCATCAGGCGATTTGAGTGCATAGACGCCGTCATCGCCTCGGGCAACTGACTTATACCGGGCCTCTGGAGCGCAGCGGGGGTTGGTGTCCTTGAAGATCGCCATGGGGTTCTTCTGCTCCCCCTTGGCCCAGGGATCGTCCATCCAGACGATGTTGTTTTCCTTGGAGCCTTCGTATTCGTAGAGTCCCAGCTTGGGTCTGCTCCAGCGGAGCCCGTCCCTGCTCTCGGCGTAGCTCACCAGTGGATGTCGGACCTGCTTTCCCGGCTCGTAGTGGCGTCCACCGTAGTACATCCGGTAGATGTTCCCATCCCGGAACAGGGTGTGGTGGGCGGTGAGATTTCCCTCCCAGGGAACGTCGTGAACCAGGACGACCTCCCGGCGTTGAGGCTTGTGCAGCTGAAGACGAGCCTCTCCCTTCAAGGACTGGATCAGAAATCGGTCGACCAGGGGTTCGAGGCGGGAGCCCAGATCAATGGGATCTGCAGATTGCGCCGAAGCCGCCGCGAGGGCCAGGAGCAGGAAGAGGACTATCGCTGGGGTTCTACTGGACCTCATTCACCAGCCAGGAACTGAAAGGCATAGAGTTTGACGGACTGGCCTCTGAAGCTCAGTCGGATTGACCTGCCGAAAAGCGAGGATAGATCCTCCTTTCCCTTCCAGGTCACCAAGCGGTGGACATCGTTTGCATCGAGCCGGTCGGCGTCCTCTTCTCCGAAACCGGGGATCGGTTGCCCGCTCTCATCCAGAATCTCCGCCTTGAGCCAGCCACGAGAGCTGGCATCCATGTTCACTTCCAGGCGGTTGCCGGCCAGCTCGAAGGGGTGTGTCGTCAAGGTTGCACCCTTGGCCGATGCATCTCGTGAGATGAAGCCGTCGCGTCGGACCCGGATCCGTCCAATTGAAGAACTGTAGGTCTCCACCTTCGACTGATCGTGCAGCCGGTCGTAGCCGCTGTAGTACATCCAGAGCTCATCACCTCGGGCCACGAGACCCCTTCCCATATACATCATCCCCGAATCGAATTGCCCGCGGCGACCCAGCCGGACAAAGGGTTCTCGCCAGCGCTTGAAGTGTTTGCCGTCGCTGCTCGCGGCCAGTTGGATGTCCAGCGTGTCGCTGCTGTGGTGGAAGGCCGCGGTAAAGATGAAATAGGCCTCTTGGGCGAACGGGTATTTGATGGCCGCCGAGTCGTAGAGTCCGCCACCCCACAGATCCTTGTCCTCGGGATGGTCGAAATCGGGCTCCAGGATCTTCTCCGGTTCCGGGAAGTTCTCGAAGTCCTCGCTCTCGGAACGGGCGATGGCACGGTAGTCGAAGGAGCCCCTCAGCTCCCCATCCTTGACGCGCAGGAATTCGTTCCAACGCACGAAGGCCACGTATTTGCGGAGCCGATCATCCCAGAAGGCTGCGTTCGCGGTGTCCGTATACCAGGGGAGAATGGACTCCTTCTCGGTGTAGGTCCAGTGGACGCCGTCGGGTGAATAGGCTCCACCAATACCCGAATAGTGCCAGCTAGCAGGGGGCGTCTCAGCATAGCGGAAGCGGGCACCCCCATCGTAGTACGAGACGTAGGTGTACTTGCCACGGCCGCAGATGAGCTTGAAGCGCCTCTCGTCGCTGGCCGATGGGTCCAGGAAGACGCTGCCGACACTTGCGAGGACGATGTTGTTTTCCTTGCTCCCCTCATACTCCACCAGTCCCAGGCTGGGTCGGGTCCAATGGATCCCGTCGCTGGACGTGACATAGCAGAGCCTGCCGATCTTGTCCTCTCCGCGAGCGCCGTACCAGAGCCTGTAGAGACCATCGTGCTCTACCACGCTGACGCTGTGCAGTCCATATCTCTCCCAGGGCTCCTCGGGTGAAAGCACCGGTCCCTCAGTTCGCTGAGCGGGGTTTGGGGTGATCTGGAATCCCCCTCCGGGTTCTGATACCAGCGAATCGTTGAAGAGAAGCTGGCGACGTGTCCCCAGGTCGAGAGTCCGATGGACCAGAGGCGTCGTCGACTGGCAAGCAGCTGCCAGTCCCGCCATAAGCAGGGTCAAGATGAAGTGGCGGTAAAGCCCTTTCGATCCGGGTAGGCTAAGGGGATCTATTTCAGCGGGTTTTCGTACCATACGACGTTCTTGCTCTGTCTGCCTGCGACCAGGAGGTCCAAGTCGGTGTCTGCGTCCAGATCTACGGAGCGGATATCATAGGCTTCCTGGTTTTCGTCCAGGATATGCGTTTTGAACTGACCCGAACCGTCATTCTCGAACCAGGCGGCCTGCTTGGAACCGAAGGCGCAAGTAGCGGCGTCGATATCGCCATCCGCGTCTAGATCCGCGACGGTGAGCGAGTGGGCTTCCTGAATCTCGGGATTGATGTCGTGCCTCTTCCACTCCGGAGCCTCGAACCAGATGACGCCATTGGCGTGTCCCCGAGAAGCAATGAAGTCCGTTTTTCCGTCGCCGTTTACATCGGCCGGATGGATGTTGGTTGCGCCCGGCTCATCGCCTCCCAGGCGGTGTTTAGTCCATGGCTGTGTAGGATCTTCAGGCGCCTCCCACCAGGCAAACCAGTTGCCCAGGCCAGTGGAGTCGCTGGGGCCACCCTTGGCCGCGCTGGCAGCGTCAGGACGGCCGTCGCCATTGACGTCACCGAAGCCCAGGTAGTGACTCAGGCCGGGGGCATCCCCGGCTGCAAAGGCGTGGCGGTCCCAGTTGGGAGCAGAATGGGGATCCTTGGGGACACGCAGCCACACCAGGGAGTCCGCAACAGGTCCCTTGGGTTGAGCGCTGGTAGCGAGCAGATCCAATTTTCCGTCGAGGTCGACGTCGCCTGTCAGGAGCCCATGGATTCCGTCGACCTGGTCGTCTACCAGGTGATAGGTCCAGGACTCTGAGAGGGGATTCTCTGGCTGCTCCAACCAGAAGATGAGGCCGGGTTGGTAACGGGCACCGATCCAGTCCAGGTCGCCATCGTCGTCCACGTCCATGACTTCGCTGTGGATGCAGTCTCTCTCTGCGTTGTCGTCGAGGATGATCTCTTTCCAATCGGGAGCCACGAACAGGCGAGTCTTGCCCTCACTGTTGCTGATGACATCGGGTAAATCGTCACCGCTGAATTCTCCTGCCACTGCGGTGAGCGTGGCGAACCCCGAATGGATCTGATGCTTCTGCCACTCCAACCTCTCGGCCGGAGCGGAGGGCTCTGGCTCCGAGGAACAGGACGGAGACAAGGTTATGCTGGTCAGAAGGAGCAGGGTTGACCAGGACAAACGAGATCGGCCAGGTGATCGAGACGGCTGATGGATGTTTCTCAAAGCTTACCTCCCCAGTTTTTTGAGTCTTCTCGGGACTATAAGCCTGCGCCGACCAGAATACCAGTTGGATTGACGGCGCAGGTCTCCCACAAGTGTGCCCAGCGACACGGTCCAGGGGGCGAACCTGGTCTGTTATAATTTCTCCTGTAACCACTAGATTTGACTAGAAAAGGAGAGATCTCCCGATGAAAACCAAACTGTTTATTTGCTTGACCATGACGCTGATGCTGAGTCCACTCTTTGCCGGAGTCGTATACGAGATTGAAGTCAAGGATCACGAACAGTCGCCTCCGAAGTCCGAAAGCATTCAAGCGGCCGTCGAAGGACGCCGTCTGAGGTTGGGGAACGCTTCGAAAGGGAAGGGCAAGCAAAGGGAGATGATCTTTCTTGGAGATCGCCGCGAGATGGTTGTGGTCGATCACGAAAAGCGCAGCTACCACGTGATGGACGAGGCAACGAGGGATCGGGTTGCAGGGCAGCTGTCTGATGCAAACCGGATGATGCAAGAAGCGCTCAAGAACGTGCCTGAAGACAAGAGGGCGATGATAGAACAGATGATGAAGCAGCGCATGCCCTCACAAGAGGCCGCGAAGGGCTCCGAGGACAAGCTGGAGAAAACCAGCGAACGAGCCACTCACAACGGTTACCCGTGCGTGAAGTACGAAGTGCTTCGCGATGGCCGCAAGACTCGCGAGCTCTGGGTAACCGACTGGGACAATATGGAAGGCGGAAGCGAGGTCTTCGGTGCGTTCGAAGGTATGGCTGATTTCTTCAGGGAAATGATGGATTCCTTCTCGGGTGCTGCCGGTGTAGGCCTTGGTAGAGGGGGAGGCCCGGGAGATGTTGTCTTCGAGCATATGAAGGAGCTGGGTGGTTTTCCGGTAGTGACCCGCGAATTTGGGGACGACGGATCTCTGGAGGGCGAAACTGTACTTCGCTCGGCAAAGCGGCAAACTATTGACCCGGACGCCTTTGAGCCCCCTTCAGGCTACAAGCGTGAAGACCCGTTTCCGGGGCGATAGCGCTTCGTGAGAATTCGTTGGCACGTCGGAGCGTCACACGTGCTGGGGGAAGGCATCGATTGACGCAAGAGCAAAGCCGAACCGCGAGTTTTACATCCCAGGACGTTCTTTCCTCTAAGTAATGACCACAAACCCCAGTACCGTGATCGTCGTGGGTGCTGATCTCGCCGGATTGAGTGCCTCCTTCCACTTGGCTGAAAAGGGCCTGAACCGTCTTTTCCTTCTGGAAAAGGGCCAGGTAGGCGACGGTTCCAGCAGCCGCTCTGCTGCGGTCAACGACATGCTCATGTCGACCGAGGCCGCAACTCGGGCCAGGGGCATCAGCTTCGATATTTTCGAGCGTTTCAACGACCTCTTGGACGACTATACGTTTCACCAGGGCTGTCTCTGCCTCTACACGCCGGCGCAGTTCGATGCAGCCCAGCAGCTGCACCAGATGCAGCGGGACGCCGGAGCGCAGTTCGAGGTGCTTCGCCGACCGGACATTGAGGCACGCTTCCCGGACTTGAGGGTCTCCGAAGAAGAGTATGGAGTCCTGGATCTACGTGGCGGCTACAGCGAGCCGGACCGCTACATTCCCGCTCTCACCGCCAAGGTCAGGGACCTGGGCGTGCAGATCCAGGAGGGCCAGGTGGTTGAAGAGTTCCTCTTCGAAGGAGGACGTATCCAAAGGGGTTCGCACGCGGGGGGCGGGCGAAATGAGGGCCGACGCCGTGGTGTGCACGGTGAACGCCTGGGCCAACTCCTTGCTCTTCCTAGTGGGCCAACCGTTGCCAGTGCGCAATTTTGTCCACGAGCGTTATGTTACCCGACCCCTCCAGCGGCCGCCCCGGCTCCCAGCCACCAACGACGACGCCAAAAGGGTTTACTATCGTCCCACCGAGGATAGTCGCCTGCTGCTGGGCACCGGCTCCCATGAGCCACAGCAAGTCCTGATGCCGGGGCCCGATTTCAGCCTCGATTTACTCCAGCCGGCAACGGAATCGCTACCGTTCATCCAGCAGGCGGTGCGAGACCGCTTGCCCCTGCTGCAGGAAGTCGACTTCGACTACCATCGAGTGGGTCTGGTGAGCTACTCGGTCGATTTCCAGCCTAACATTGGTCCTGTGGAAGCCCTGCCCGGACTCTATCTGGCAACCAATTTTAACTCGGGTGGCTTCGGCTACCATCCCGTTGCCGGTCTCCTGATGGCGGAGTTCATCGTCGATGGACAAACGCGAATCGATGCTTCCGAATTCTCGCCCGATCGCTTCAAGGATTTCGATGCCCAAGCCTACCTGGAGCAGGAAATCAGCTACGGAGAAATAAAGACAGATAGCGGCCACGAGTCCAGAACTCGTCCGTCGGTCCGCGAACGTCACTGAACTCGGTAGGGAAGCGTCAGGAAACAAGCTACAAGATGCAAGCGAATTCCGATTCCAGGCACTTCCGGGTAGCAATCGTAGCAGTGCGCTGAATACTTGTGGTGTACGAGTTGAACTGAAACTGACGGCCCGCCGCTGCAGCCGAAGTTCAGGGACAGACGGCGCTGACCCCTAATCGGGGTGGAAACACCGTCTCAGTCGTGATCACGATGCCCTCCTGTCTCAGAGGCATCAAGGCCACAGGTTCGTCGGAGTAAACCTCGATGGCGCCGGATAGCGTCACTCCGCCTCCGAGGACTGCTAGAGCCGACAGTCCGGGAACGATTTCAGTCACGAACTTGGAAATCCGATCTCCTGGTTCCATGGTGAAGCAGCTCTTGTCCGTGATGTTGCCGTCGGAGTCGCGAACACGTAATCCGACTTCGCTATTGCCCAGCGCGTTGGGAGGGAGGAGGATGGCCACTCCGGTGTCGACTGCGTCTCCGACCTCCACGAAAAAGGAGGCGCGAGTCACCAGGGCTGCGGGGCGCACATCGGTGGATGTGAGGTTGCCCATGGCGTCAACGATGTTGAACAGAACGCTGATGCCCAGGGAATCCGAAGTAATGATGCCCGCATAGCCAACCGCAAGTTCGTTGTCAGGGTCGGTATTGAGGCTTTGGATCGATGCGGTTCCACCCGGTTCGAGAGTGATCTCGACCTGGGCCGTAGACTCCCCCGAATCCGACCTCAGAAGCTCTAGCTCGCCGGCATCCCCGCAGCTGACGACCGTGGCCGCGGAAGTTTCTTCTCCCTGGAAATTCAGGATCCTGATCTCCGTATCTACGCGGTTTCCCGCCGTGTCGGTACCGTGCCCGACCTGAGGCACGTAGAAAACGTTTAGAACCTCGTCTGAGGCCAGGGCGCATGGATTCTGCGCCTCGACCGAATGTGTTGCGACCAGGCAGATACCCAGGAGGATTACTCTGCGGGTTGTTTTGAAAAGTGGCATGTCCTTCTCCTTCGTCAGACGCCCCTGGACGTCCTTGAAAACTAGCCAACGGGTTTCAGCAGTTGAGAATATACGCCGGGGTGTCAGCCAAGACAATCTTTTCCGTCACCGACGGCAGCCTCACCCACAGGCGAGGAGACGGACCCGGAGCGATCTTCGGATGAGGGATTTCGCCAATCCTCTGACTCTCGGGCAACTTGCCGGTTGACAAAAGAGGACACAGACCTCAATCTGAGGCCACTCGATCAGTACCTCATTTTTGTCATCATCCTTCCTTTCTGGAGGTGCACCATGAATCGGTGTCCGAGGAATTCCTTGCGGAGATGGGCCCTGTCTCTTCATCTTTTCGCTTTTCTTGGTGGTCACGTGGTTGCGCAGACCTGTGTGGAACCTTCGCCAGACATGGTCGCTTGGTGGCCATTCGATGAGGTGAGCGGAACAATTAGCCACGACATCATCGGAGCCAACGAGGGTCAGCACATCCATGGGCCGGTTGCCAGTCCCGGTCTGGTCGATGGAGCACTTCACTTTGACGGTTTCGATGACTATGTCGTGGTGGGGGACAGCGACTTGTGGGCATTCGGCACGCGGGATTTCACGATCGAGTTCTGGGTCAACTTCGATGTTCCCCCTGACGGCTCACTCGAACAGCCGGGCGACGTCTTCATCAGCAATGATGAAGGGATGTTTGACCAAAGGAAGTGGTTTTTCGCACTCGACAGTATGCAGCTTGGTTTTCATGTCAACGCGCCTGGCATTGGCCCCACTGTCTCTCCTCAGGCTTCCTTCGTCCCTGTTCCTCGTACGTGGTATCACATTGCGATCACACGGACTGGAACGGATTATCGGATCTATGTGAACGGAGTGCTTACTGGCGCGGGAATCAACGTCGCGGAGACCCCCAACCCCGACGCCATCCTGACGATTGGACGAGCATTGGAGCCTTTCGGAGGCTTCATGAACGGCAGTCTGGATGAGATGAGCATCTACCACCGCGCTCTGACGGAAAGGGACATCCTGGCTATCGTTGAGTCTGGCGAGGCCGGCAAGTGTAAAGGAGATCTCCTATCCAACTTTCCGATTGCGGTCAGGGGAGGTGCCAATTCCACGGAACTTGTTTTCGTGCAGACCTCAACTACAACCCTACAAGCAGCGGTCTCCGCGGTTCCGACTACAATTCTGCAAGAGTCTGCTTCCGCAGTTTTCCGGTCACCGCAGGGCGAAGTTCGAGAAAGCCATTCCGTTATTCTGGCTCCAAACTCAACCGCGTCCATAACCTTCAGTGGGGAGGATGCCCTTGAGGTTGGACATGTTGAGGCTACGGCAGGACGAGGGGTGGTTGTGACACAGATAATAAGTCTCTCGATACCGGGTGTCGGCAAAGTTCCGCCGATTGGCGTCGCTCCCTCTCGATCCTGCAGGAGGCCGGTCGCCGCTCTCAGGCGAAACCTCGAGTTCGACACGGGAGTAGCGCTATCCAACATGGGAGATGAGACCGCTACCTGCAGCTGGTCCATTTACTCTGGCACAGAGGGCGTCTTTGTCGGAAGCGGGACCACGACAGTCCGCGCTTCGGGGCAGACTCAGTACTTTCCCCTCAACAGCCCGGGTCTTCAGACGCTGTCTCTCCCGTTCGGGGGGAATATTCAATACGAATGCGACGTAGAGGTTTACTCCTTTTCCCTGTTCCAGAGAAAGGAGGATGGAGCTATCTTCTCCAATGCAACCGGCTGCAAGTAACACCAGCCTGCTGCTCTCGATGACGGGGGCGGGACCTCTTCAGGTCACCTCGCACACCCCAAGGGCTTCGGCTATCAGCCGGTAGGAACGCTCGCGGTCCTGGTAGGAGTAGCAGGTGGTAACGACACTGACTTCATTGGTGCCATAGCGCCTGGCCAGCTCGAGGATCTTATCGCTGACCTGGTCAGGCTCGCCGTCGATGTAGGAGGGTCTGAGACTCTCGACGTACTGTCGCGCGACCGAAGAAAGCTCGAACTGCGACGCCTCCTCGGGGGGAAGGAGTCCCTCCTTGAGGTTCAGATGTTGCGCGACTTTGTTGAGATTACGACTGGAGGCGAGGAACTCAGCCTCCTCCTCGGTCGGAGCGCACAGGGCCTGGACCGCTACGCTCATTCTCGGCGCCGAAAGGTACTCCGACGGTTTGAACTGTTCGCGGTACAGATTGGCGACCAAGGGTCCATGGCCTCCGGTGTTCCCGAAGAAGTCCGCAAATGAGAATGGGAGGCCCTGCAGCGCCGCAAGTCGAGCGCTGAAATCGCTGGAACCCAGCACCCACACATCCGGCGCGGACTCGGGCTGCGCACCCGCCTGAACCCTGATCTCTGCAAAGGGATGACTGCTCTCCAGCCGTCCGTGGAGGAAGCCGAGAAGGTGGGTAACCATCTGCGGAAAGAGATTGATGTCGATCGGCGACCGGGGAAATGCCAGAGCAGCCGCGGTGAGCCGATCGCTCCCCGGAGCCCGGCCGATCCCCAACTCGATTCGTCCGGGATATAAAGCGTCCAGCATCCGAAACTGTTCGGCTACCTTGAGAGCGGAGTAGTGGGGAAGCATGACGCCCCCGCTACCGACCTGTATCGACACGGTGCTAGCGGCTATCTGACCTATCAGAATCTCCGGAGCGTTGCCTGTGAAGGAGGTCGAGTTATGGTGCTCAGCCACCCAGTACCGAGCGTATCCGAACTGCTCGACGGCCTGCGCCAACCGGACCGTCTCGACCAGGGCCTCGGATGCCTTGGCACCCTTGCGAAGCACTGACTGATCAACGACCCCAAGCAATATCTCTTGTGACACGGATAGCAACTCCTGGAGAACAGGCGCAGCGCCTAGCCTACCGGATGCGAAAAATCTTGGCAAAGTACGATCTGCCAGGGTCGATCTCGCCTTCTCCCTTGCCCTTGCCCTTGCCCCTGCCCCTGCCCCTGCCCTTGCCTTTGCCTTTCCCCTGGATCTTGCCCGAACTCACTACGAGCGTGCCAGGTCCGAAAAAATGAGAGGACAACGGCGGGCACGGGCAAGGGCAAGAAACGAGCTTGCAGTGAAAATCTGTTGAAGCGAAAACCAGATGGGATTGGTTGATTTGTTCGCTTCTGTCATAGCATTTCAAGTAATCTGGACTGGGCACGCCCCTTTAGCCCGAGTTTCTCATCACCGCTCGTCTTCGAGGCAGCTCAGGGAGGTTTCCGACCGAGCATCGAAAAGCGAGGACGAATGGGGCGATGCCAGATTGGACTGACCTTGAGAAAGACGGCCCAGGGTTCGCAGCGATTACGCACCCGCTTTCGTAGGAATTGTCTCATGAAAGTTTTGGTACAACGGTTGTTCGTGATCAGCTTACTCTCTGCAGGTCTGCTGGGCGCAGACCTACGAAGGGTCTCTAATAGCGACACCTTTCGTTTCGGCACGTTGTTTCTAATCTCGATCGAAAAATCGGCGATGTTTCCGGAGCCGCTCTGTCCAGGCAGCGCCATCTCGTACGAGATAACTCTGGTTCATCCGGTAAATGGGGAGGTGCCGCCAGTCAAAGGCAGGCCGCGGAAACTGCCGCACTATGCAAACCGTGGAAAAACAAGTAGTTCTGGAGGAGAACTGGCAAGTGCTCGCAGTTGTTTTTCCACCGTTCGCACAGCGCTTGGAAAACTCCGTATCACGGGCTTGCTGGCCCAGTTCGATATCGCTCGGAGTTTTCCACAGTTCCCACGGCCCCTGCTACTGCAGCCGACTATATTGACAAGCGAACGGGGAACCAGATTTGGGATCCGGAAAGCGCCGAACCACGTTCCACCTCCCCATTTACCGGATGACCCATAACTCTGAACAATCAATCGCCTCAGCCGACGGTGAACATACCCGCCTCGATTGAGGATCCCATCCCAGTGGGCACCAAGTATATTCCAGATAGTGTCAGCGAGAACGCCTTCTTCGATAGCGCCAACAACAGGATCGTCTGGACGGGAGTCCTTGGGGGGCCAGTGTTCCCGCTGAGCAATACCATCTCCTTCTCGGTAAGGATTGACCAGGGCATTGTTGATGGGACAGTGATTAATAACGCCGCGAGCGGAAGGGCTTCCCCGCCAGGCAACGACCCTCTCGTGCAGCAAATCGAGCTGCCCCTGACCGTTGGCTGCCTCCCCACTTCGGGGTCAGTCACCTGGACAGGAGGAGGCGACGACGATGCTTTTTCCAATCCCGACAACTGGGATCCTCCGCTGGTGCCCGGGCTCGACCATGATGCGGTGATACCGGGGGATGTTGGGATCATCACCATTTCCCAACCGCAGGAGATCCGTAGCCTGGATCTGGGTGCAAATTCGACGTTGAAGATTGAGGGCGGCAGCCTGACCCTGAGAGAGGCCAGCACGATCAACGGGCAGTTGATCAATGGTTCCAAAGGACCGGCTGCCCAGGCTTCGAATGTCCAAGGAGTCACTTTCGGAAGGCTGATCATTCAAGGAGACGTTTCCGGCACAGGGAGAATCACGAATTCGGATCGGCTGAGCGTTTCCTCGGCCAGTCTTGACGTCGAACTGGAGACAGATGGCAATGTCGAGATCAACGGCCTGGTCAATTTGATGAAGCCCTCGGAAAACCGTGGGAGCTTCTCATTGGACAGCGAAGATAGCCTGCACTATCAGGGGAATGGCCACAATCTGGAAATGACCCTGAACGGCCCCCCCAGCGGTGAGTCCGACGCAGTTATCTTTCTGCAACAAGCCACCACGGCGACCGTCCAGATCGACGCATCGGCCTCAGCCAGCGTGACGGGTCCGGTGGAGGTTCGGGGTCAGTTGACTGTGGTGATCTCCGGGGCCGTCCCGTCCGGCGGCATGTCGAGCACCCCAACCGGCTCCAACGCTGCCGGAAGTGCGATCTGGAATGGTGGCAGCATCGATATGGGGGACAATTCCAACCTGAGAAACCAGGGGACAATGACGCTCAGCGAGCCAGGCGACGGCTCACCTGCCCTGACTGTGCAGAGCGGTGCTGAATTCACCAATGCCGGTAGCGTCAATCTGGGTGGGACAAGGATCCTGCTGGAGGGCAATGCCCAACTGGTCAACCAGGCATCGGGCGAGCTGTCGGGATCAGGAACGATCGAGGGGAAAGTGCAAAACGCCGGAGTTTTCCAGGTCGGAGACTCTATCGGGAACATCACAGTAACCGGAGGATACGACCAGCTCGAAACTGGGGAACTGAGGATGGAGTTGGCTGGCGCAAGCAGCTTCGATGTGTTGCAGGTTGGGACCGCGACAGGCGAAAGCGCGAATCTGGACGGGATCCTGTCGGTTTCACTGATCGATGAATTCGTGCCCGTTCTGGGCAATAGTTTTCTGATTGTGGATGGTCCAACTGAAGGTAGCTTCTCCAACTGTACCCCTTCCGAAATGACCTGTGCCGGATTGCCAACGCTGGCACCGGGACAATTTTGGGATGTCATACAAGGCTCGGTGAGGCTGAGTGTCGCAGTGCCTGGTGCGGATCTGGAACTGCAAAAGGTGGTGGACAAGACCATCGCTGAAGTGGGTGAGACGGTTACGTTTACGGTGACTCTGGAGAACAAGGGACCCCAAACGGCCACGAACATTCGAGTCAGTGATCCAGTTCCCAGTGGACTGACCGATATCGTGGCTTCCAGCGGCTATGATCAAGCTAGCGGAATCTGGACGGTTCCCAGTCTAGCGAGGGACGCCACTGCCATGCTCACGTTGACAGGCGAACCGTCTTCCGGAGGAACGATTACTAACACAGCCGAGCTCATCGCCGTGGATCAAATGGATGCTGACTCGACTCCGGGCAACGGCGACGCGAGTGAAGATGATCAGGCGTCGGCAAGCGTGAGTGTGGAAACGATCGTGGACCTGGCGATCACCAAAATAGCCGACCCGGATCCCGTCGCCCCGGGAAGAGATCTGACCTACACGCTAGGCGTTACGAACAACGGGGATTCTGAAGCGACCGGTGTCATGGTCGTCGACACCCTGCCCGAGGGTGTCACGTTTGTTTCGGCTGTTGGCGCTGGTTGGGACTGTGGTGAGGTGGCGGGCACTGTCACCTGTACCCGAGGCTCCCTGAATGGCTCGGAGTCGGCTCCCGACATTGGCCTACGTATCATCGTGGATCCCTCGACAAGTGGCCAGCTGCAGAACACGGCCACGGTATCTGCCGATGAGGAGGACAACGAGCAGGAGAACAACAGTCAAACCATTAGTACCACCGTCGCTGTCTCGCCGCTCTACTTCGCCCAGTTTGGTGACGGAGAGCTCGCTGTGGCAAGCCTCACCGAGACTCTGGGAGCAAGCACGCTCCAGCTTTCCAGTGAGTTCTTTCTGGTAAATCCGCACAAGACCTCTGAGGCCGAAGCTACGATTGGGGTCAAAGGCGATGATGGCGTGTTTCTGGACAACGTCGACCTGAATGGAGCTGTTCTGCCGCAGGGAGAGCTCGATGTGACGATTCCTACATGTGGCATGCGTATCCTGCGCACTGATGGCGAAGGGCCCCTGCAAGCAGGATCTGCGACGGTCACCTCGGACGAGCACTATCTGGCGTGGTGGTTTTCAATAGCGGCGTCGGAGCGGCCGGAGTGGCCGCCAGCCCAGCACTGCCGGCGTTCGTCGCTCCTATGCTCAAGAACGCTGAGATCAACACGGGAATCGCCTTTCAGAATCCGGGGAACGATCCGGTACTGGTGACTCTGGAGCTGCGAGATTCTGACGGGGAGCTATTGGGCACGGGTTCCATCACCCTGGCAGGTATGGGTCATCGGGCTCTTTTCGTGGACGAGATCGGTTGGACTCCGGCTCCGGGTGTGAGCATCAACTTTATGGAGTTCGAGGGAACTGTGAAGGCGACCGTACCCGAAGGAGCCGTTGTCGCGACAGTGATTCAGACCCGACCTCAGGAATTCGTGACGATGCCAGTGTCGGCTCCAAGGGAGTCGGGCAATCTTGAACTTCTCTTTGCTCAGTTTGGTGATGGCGCGGTCGGCGGAGTGGGTGTTTCCAGCGAGGTCATCCTGATCAACTTGAGCAAGACGATGAGCGCCCAAGCCACAATTGAGTTGAAAGATGACGATGGTCTGCCCCTGACGGGCATTGATCTTGACGGCCAGATACTCGCCGATGGAACTCTTGACGTCACGATACCCGCCTGCGGCATGCGCATCCTACGCACCGATGGTGAGGGCCCTCTACAGGTTGGGTCTGCGACCGTGAACTCTGACAAGCCACTGGCCGGTGTGATCGTCTTCAGCAGCAGTGCCGGAGCCGCCGGCGTGGCTAGTAGTCGAAGGCTTCCTGGTTTCGCGGCCCCAATGGTCCGGAACGACGCGACAAACACCGGTATTGCGTTTCAGAGCCCGGGAGACGATCCACTGACAATCGACCTGGAGCTGCGGAGTTTGGAGGGGCAATTGCTGGCCACAGCCTCCATCACTCTGGCAGGCATGGGGCATCGGTCGCTTTTCGTGGACGAGATTGCCTGGAATCCGGAGCCCGATGTAACACTGGACTTCGGCGATTTCGAGGGACTGCTCAAGGGGACCATTCCCCAGGGAGAGGTCGCTGCCACCGTGATTCAAACCCGGGGAGAAATCCTGTTTGTCACGATGCCGGTCAGTTTCTCGAAGTAGTCTGGGACTTGGAAATCCCGGGTGCTTGGAATCTGGTACTCCGAGCTGGTCGGGCAGGGCGTGGGTTCGAATGGCTAGCGTCGACGTATGGCGGTCTCTTTCAGGAAGGCAAGTAGATCGGCAAGTTCCTGCTCCGACAGTAGCTGGTCCAGACCGGAGGGCATGACCGAGACCATGCCCGGCCTTATCTCGGCGATTTCGGTTCGAGCCAGGCGAACCCTGGTTTCCGCCCCGGTCACCAACAGCACCTCGTCCTGACCGTCTTCGCGCAGAACTCCGTTGTGTATCTCGCCTGATTTCGTCTCGATCACTACGGGTTCGTAGCTGCGAACGAAGCTGGCGCTGGGGAAGACGATTGCCTCTAACAGGTCCTCTTCGCTTCGAATCTCGCCAATTTTGGACAGGTCGGGACCGAGGTCTCCACCCAGGTAACCCACCTCATGGCAAGAGGAACAAGCCGCCCGGGACCCATTGAAGACAGACTGGCCGCGTCGCGCGTCCCCTCCCTTACAATTCTCCAGCAGTTTCTCCAGAATGGCCTTCTGCTGTGGGATGTTCAGGTCGAGCGAGGACAGCAGTTCCTGGCCCTGTTTCCTCACGGGATCGGGAAAGTTGAGCAGACAGGACTGGAGCTGATCTGGGCGCAGACTGCCTAGAGAGTGAGAATCTCTGAGGGAGGCCAGGAGCTTGTTGCCGACCGTCTCGTCGTCGGAGTTTGAGAAGGCGGACAGCAGCTTTGGCAGTTCCAGGGGGCCTACGCTCCGCAGGGAATCAGTCAAGGTCAGCAGTTGCTCACGAACCAACCGGGCTTTCCCCAGCGCCGTGGATCCCGCGCTACGAAGGGTCAGGGGCTGGTCGGGCTCGATGCTGTCTATCAACGCCTCGAAGAGATCGGGTTCCAGACTGCCTGGTCCCTCTGGAACTGCAGCCAGTGCCTGCAGACGGACTGATTTCTCGTGGCCCACGTCTCGGCCGACTTTAAGGAGTGCCGACTTGAGATCGCCAGCTCCCTCCTCGGGAACCGGCAGAGCGGTGGTTGTCGAAACTGCCTCTTGAACCAGCTCCGTATTTTTCTCAGATAGTACCCCGGCCAGGGCCGTTGTCCATGTAATCGGTAGCTCTCTCAGCGGAGCTTGTGCCATCGACCGCAGGGCTGCAAGTCGGGCGTCCGTCGATCTGGTTCCCTGGACCAGACTGGCCAGCAGCTCCTGGATGGCGGCAGCGGTGGAGAGCTCCGCCAGCCGCCGTTGGAGACCCTGGTGATTCTCGGGGGTCAAGGTTGTGTCAGCCAGACGTCGTCGGAAGAACCCGGTCAGGTCGGCACCCCAGTCGGGATGGTGGCCGATGATCCACCAGGCGGCGTCCTGAAGCGGCGCGTCCTCAGAGGACAGCATGGCAGTGACCGTTGCGGGAGGCAGTTCGCCGGAGTCCATCTGATCCAGGGCGATCAAGGCAGCCTTCCTGGTTGTAGATGTGGAAGCCTGAAGACCTTCAGCCGTGCCGATCGGATCATCGATTTCGATCAGGGCATAGGTCAGGGCGTGCTCCAGGACCCGGTCGTTTTCCGACCCAGCCTGGGCCAACAGGAGGGGAACGGCTGATTTGTCACCGATCCGGCCAAGAGCTTCGGCAGCGGTCCGCCGGAGGTGGCTGGAGCCGCTCTCGAGGAGATCTGTCAGCTGCGGGAGGGCGCCGGCATCCTGCCAGGCGCTGACCGAGTGCAGCGCAGCCTGGCGAACCGTGTTCTCCTGGTCTGAAAGGGCTTTCCTGACCATCTCTCGAGCTCTCGAATCCTCGATGCGAGTGAGAGCCCAGACGGCTCCACGGCGAGCTCTGACGGATTGAGAACTCATCAATGTCTCAGCCAGGGCAGGGAAGGTTCCGGCTCCCAGCCTCGAGAGTCGGTGGATGGCCTGGCTTCTTACCGCAGGTCGGTCATCGTCCAGTAGCTCTGCCAGCTCCTCCGATTTCAGATCGTCCCAATCAATGCGCCGTCCTCGGGGATCCTGGATCCTCGGTGCACCGCTCTTGCGAATCCGGTAGATGGCACCTGGGACATCGGGTTTGGCCAGCTGCGAAGTGGGACAGCAGAGTTTGTACCAGCCACCGGTGTCGATCACCAGCAGGCTGCCATCAGCGTCTTCCAAAACATCTGTCGGGTGAAAATCCTGGGCGCTGGAAACCAGGAAATCGCTATCCTGGGTCTCGAAAGTGCCGCCCTTGGGAACCAACACATGGCGTGTCACCTTGTGCAGGTTGAAAAGGGAGGTGAATAGATTGTCCTGATACTCCTGACCGAAAACGTCTGAGTGGTAGCGGGCCAGGCCGCAGGGTGCGCCGGGGCCGAAGTGGGTCATGGGAGGCAGCAGCTCCCCGGTTTTCTTGTGTCCGTCGGTAACGCCATGGGCCTTGCCGTAGACGCCACCGTAGACGGCATGAACCAGGCCATCCCGGCGCCCTTGGCCGGGTTGTCGGACGAAGGTGGCAGAGACGATGCGCTCGCCGCCTGGAGTGAAGACGACGTCCACCGGATTGTCCATGCCGCCCGTCATCACCGATTCCACAAAGGTGTCTCCGGGGCGGCGACGGAAGATATGGGCAGCACGGGTAACCAGTGGGGCCTTGCCCGGACGAGGGTGGGTTTGCTCCGCGAATGCCCCCTTGCACCAGTAGATCCATCCATCGAGTCCTAAATAGGGTCCGTGAAGATCATTGGCGCAGCCGGTCAGGGTCTTTCCTTGAAACCACTCCTCCCGTCGATCCGCGACGCCGTCATCATCGGTATCAGTCAGTTTCCAGATGCTGGGCGGAGCGGCGACGTAGAGCGAACCGTCGAACCACATGGTGCCCTCTGGAAACATCATCCGGTCGGCAAAGACGACCCGTTTGTCGAAGTATCCGTCGCCGTCGGTGTCCTCCAGTCTCAGGATGCTGTGAGGCTTTTCCTGGAGTTGTTTCTCGACCTTGTCGTTGGATCCGGAAGACTCGGCGACGTAGAGACGGCCCTGTTCGTCGAAGGCCGCCACGATAGGGCGCTCGACCAGAGGCGGAGCAGCCGCGATCTGCAGCTCGAAGCCCTCCGGCAGCTGGATCAGATCGTAGGCAGAATGGGGTGCTCTCAGGAGCAGCCAGGCGACTAGACCGATGGCGGCGATCCCGAACAGTGCGGCGAGAGTTCTTAGAGACGTCATTTCAACAGTGCCGAACGAAACCACTCGACCGTCCACTCGAAGTACTTCACTCGGAAAACATGGCCGTCATCAGGACGGTAGACCTTGAATCTTTCTGGATGCCCAGCCTTCAGATAGGCTGGATTTGCCACTCGAAGGAGCTGATCGACACCAGAGGCCGGCATATCCGGATCGTGCAGCGGTGCCAAAACCATCAAGGGACGCGGAGCGATGCAGCTGGCCACGATCTCCGGGTGATCGAAGTAGCGAAGCAGACCGGGAACATAGTGAAAGGAACTCTGCCGATCGGGATCTCCTTCGTGGATATCCCGCGCCAAACTGCCGAGGCCGCCACACATGGGGACCGCAGCAGCAATCGAGGGATCACAAGCCGCCGCCCACCAGGCAGCATATCCGCCGAGTGAGAAGCCGGTCAGCCCGATCCTCTGGGAATCGACCATGGGTTGGGACGCCAGTATCCGGGCAGCCCTGAGGGCTTCCTCTACCAGAAATCCCATCTGAGGTCGGCCGTAAGGGGCCAGGAGACGAGCCTCGCGATCCCAATCCTCGAACACCCGTCTCCGCGCTACTGTGCCCTTGAGCGTGATTGACAGGGTGGCAAAGCCGCGACGAGCCAGCTCCCGAGCCCATCCCATCAGGGGACTCTCCTCCGCACCCTCGCGATAGAAGCGCGCCCCAGTCATTCGCGCAGCGTCACCGCCGGTGCCAGGCATGCAGACGACTCCAGGGAGCGAGTCGGTCGCGGCTCCGATTGGGGCGATCAAGATGCCAGGGACCGTCTCCCCCAACGAGTTCTGAAAGCTCAGAGTCGTCACCGAAAGTCCGTCGGATGTCGTTTTTGAGGTCTCTTTCTTGAAGGTGACGGCAGCGGGCAATTTTCCCAGTCCCAGCAGCTCCAGGACTTTGGGCCGGATGGCTTGACCTCGAACCGGGTCGGGGTAGGCAGGGGTTATGTTGCGGGGAATCCGGTAGCGAGGAAGCTCTTCAGGGGAGGCCCCTTGCAGGAGACCAAGAAGCGTCGAAGCAACGGCGATCAGGGTAAATCCGTGAATTGTCGGCAAGGCAGCATCCATGATACCCACGGATCAGGCGGGAGAACGGGGAGATGGGATCAGTTCCCGACTTCTTGGTGGCCGTTCTTGGGAGCGACGTCGGTGTGGACGATGACTTTCGAATAGATTCTCCCCAGATCCACGTTTCCCTGTCGCAGTCTCGTCATGTGACCCCAGCACTTTGAGCAGTAGCCCCAGACCTCCGCCTCTCCGTTGTGGCCGGTGGGGCGGCTTTCCAGGTGGGGTTGGATCAACTCCAAGCCAAGTCCACAGATACAGCATTCTTGCATGGTCAGCATTTCGTCATCGCTCCGGCTTTGTCCCCTCTTGATATCCAACTTGGCTACCTATGTTACTACAAGCAAGAATCCTAGCTGTTGGGTGGAGCAAATCTCAAGTATCAAACTCCAGAAAGAGGCGAAAAACTCTCACCTCTACGCTGTTTGCTGCCTCACGATGGTGTCTCGAGGCCCAAGCGTTGCTCCTTGTCGTTTCTGATTTTCGTCTGCTAGACTCCGCTAGGCATGATCCGCACATTGGCTTCGATCGCGCTGGCTTGCGCCCTTCTGGCGATGAGCGTCGGGTGTCTGACCGAAGCTCCTACCGACGCTGGCAAGAATCCCAAAATCGTCCTTCTTCTCGCTGATGACATGGGCTATGGTGACGTCCAATCTCTCAACCCTCAGTCGAGAATATCCACTCCCCACCTCGACGGGCTTGCCGCCGCCGGGATGACCTTTACCGATGCCCATGCACCGTCGAGCGTCTGTACTCCGACACGGTACGGTTTGCTCACCGGCCACTACTGCTGGCGCACGCGACTCAAGCAGGGAGTCCTGGGAGGCTATAGTCCTCCGTTGATCGACCGGAGGCGTCTGACCGTTGCCTCTATGCTGAAGCAGTATGGCTATCATACAGGAGCCGTGGGTAAATGGCACCTGGGCATGAACCCCTCGTTTTCAGAGCCCGAAGAAGCTGACAGATCCCTCTGGAAAGGCGATCCGGATGTGAACTTCGGAGAGCTGATCGCCGATGCTCCCACCACCCGGGGCTTCGATAGCTATTTCGGCGTCAGCGCTTCTCTCGACATGGCGCCCTATGTGTTCGTCCGAAACAACCACTACACTGCGCACCCGGTGCTTCAGCAGGAACTGGTGCCGTTTCCGCACTTCATCCGCAAGCGGGCCGAAGTGGGTGGGGCCGAAGTGGGTGGCCCGTTCTTCCTCTACTTTCCCTTGACCGCGCCTCACAAGCCGACGCAGCCACACCATCGTTTTCGTGGAAGTACCGATCTGGGCGAATACGGCGATTTCGTGGCGCAGGTGGACTGGACCGTGGGACGCGTGCTGGGTACCTTGGACGAGGCGGGTGCTGCGGATAACACCCTCGTGATCTTCACCTCTGACAACGGCTCGTATATGTTTGGCTCCAGTGATCCTGCCGAGAGAGATCACGTCGATAATCCCAGCATCCAGGCCTATCGGACCAGCCGCCACCGCGCCAACGGACCGCTTCGGATTCGGGCAAGTGGACGTAGTCGCCCCTGACCGGAAACTTGCGTCAAGCGATTATGCAGCTATAAGTCTTTTGGGACACGTCCTTACGCTGAAGGCGTTCTTGCGCGTAGCCCAGGGTTGCAATGCGAAGCGAGCTACCCTGGGTGTAAGGAGTCCTCATGTCTCTTCTACGCTGAAAGCGTTGTTGCAAACACGTTTCCGGTCGGCAACAAACCGGTTGGGGTAGCCTGCTCTCACGACCTGGACCCAGGGTAGCTCGCTTCGCTTTGCAACCCTGGGCTACGTGCAGTAACGCCTTCGGCGTAGGCGATGGAGACGTTTTTTGGGGGCGATCCAGCGCGGTCGGTGGCTGAATTGACCAGAGTCAAGTAGAAGAGAGGCGAGTGGCAATGAAGAGTACGGATGTGACGGCTCAATGTTATGCCTGGCCTCGGCCCAAACCGATCAGCAACGGAAAATACACCTACACCGACGTGGTCCTGAACCTGATCCAGATAGAGACGGATGAGGGCGTGACGGGGCTGGGCTTTGGAGGCGGAGCCGTGGGCCGTCCCGGGCAGGTAACCAGTGCTCTGGTCGAGCACTTCAAGCAGGTCCTTGTGGGTGAGGATCCCTTCAACTATCGACGCATCTGGGAGAACATGTGGTTGCCCAAGATCGTGGGGCGACGGGGCATGACGACCCACGTCATCAGTACCATCGATATCGCTCTCTGGGATCTCATGGGCAAGGCGCTCGGAAAGTCGGTGCACAAACTCCTGGGAGGTTTCGTCGACCGTATTCCCACCTATATCGCGGGCGGCTACTACGAAGAGGGCAAAGGACTGAAAGAACTGGTTCGGGAGATGGAAGAGAACCTGGAGCTGGGTGCCAAGGCCATCAAGATGAAGATCGGCGGCGTGTCCATCCCCGAGGACGTGGAACGGGTCCGGGTGGTCCGCGAGGCGATTGGTCCCGAGATCAAACTATTAGTCGATGCCAACAACGCCTATGTGGCCTACGAGGCGATCGAGGTCGCTCGCAAAATCGAGCCCTTCGATGTCTTCTGGTTCGAAGAGCCGGTGGCTCCCGACGACTACCGGGGACACGCTCAGGTGGCGCGTTCGACCACAATTCCTGTTGCTACCGGGGAGAACGAATATACTCGCTACGGGTTCCGGGACCTGATCGAGCACGACTCTGCCGCCATCTTCAATGCCGATGCGCAGATCCTAGGTGGTATCACGGAGTTCATGAACGTCGCCGCCCAGGCAGCCGCCCACGATTTGCGCATCGCTCCACATGGCGCCCAGGAGGTGCACGTCCACCTGGTCTCCGCTATCCCCAACGGGCTGATCCTGGAATTCTATCGCGAGACCGTGGATCCTTTACGCGGGAAGATTTTCAAAGAAGCGATGACACTGGACAAGGATGGCTGTGTGCAGGTACCCCAGGTTCCGGGTCTGGGCCTGGAACCCGACTACGAGGTGCTACAGCCGCATCGCGTGGCCTGATCCCCAAGCTGCTTCCAGGCGAGCTACGGGTTCCTCTCGCCTCTCCGATGAGGTAACCTGGCTTCCGACCGAGATTCGGCCCCAGCGGCTCCCAAGGTGCAATATGAGAATCGGATTCTGGACAGCGGCGTTTCTAACGGTCTCCGTGGCCTGGGATGGAGACCTCTTCTCTTTTCGACTTGAGCCCCGGAAAGGAAGCGAGATGCAAACGAGCGGCAGAGTCAACAGCTTCGACAGCGGCTGGGAGAGTTGGCAAATCTACGACTACAACGGCGGCAGTGGAGGCGAAAATGTCTTCTTCCTCACCAGCTGGGAGAAATCCGGTGGACTCGAGAACTCCGGCTATGTCTGGGCCGACGAGTCCCTTTGGCACCGCAGCTGGGCTCCTTCCGGCCACTCCCTGGACTCGCTATTGAAGGAGAGCGCCAGCTACGGTTTCTCCTTCGTGGGGTTTTCGGAGGAGGTGACGGGAAAGCTCTCCATGGATCAATTCGAGATACGCTTGGCAGGGCGCTAGCGATCGTCGCGGGACGTTCTGGTCCCCGGCACTCCGGAGCAGTATCGCGGAAAAGGCACTATGAGCGACAGCGATTCGAGGCATCCAGGAGCTGCCTGGGACCGACCCCCCAACATCCTTTTTATCCTCTTTGACAAATGCCGCACGGATGCGGTCGGCTGCTATGGAGAAAAGGAGGTCCACACTCCGAACCTGGATGCTCTTGCAGCGAGCGGAGTTCGATTCGCCAATTGCTTCACCCCACAGGCACTGTGTGGTCCCGCACGGGCGTCCATTTTGACCGGCAGCTATCCGCACGCACACGGTCTGCGCCGCAATGTCTATCCGATCCCGACTACCTCGGTCCACTCCAACTACAAGGAGCCTATCGCCGATCCCTTTCGGGATCCGCGTTTTCGTCTCTGGGACAACTTCCCCTATTTGCTCGACAATGCCGGCTATGCGACCGCCCACATCGGGAAGTGGCATCTGGGTCCCCCAAATCCAGGCTTCTTCGACTACTGGAAGTCTTTCAACTCCTTGCTGCGTCACTGGATCGGAGAACCCCACCAGTCCCGCTATCGTCCCGATGTCCACACGGAGCAGGGAATGCGCTTCATGGAGAGGCACAGGGACGAGCCCTTCTTCCTCTATCAGTCCTACTATGCACCCCACGAGCCCCTGGATCCGCCCCGCCAGTTTCTGGAGCATTACGAAGGGGACGAGCGAGCTGCCTATTACGGTACGGTGTCCAACCTGGACTGGAACGTGGGCCGGTTGGTCGAGACGCTACGTCGTCTGGAGATCCTGGACAACACCCTGATCGTCGCTACCTCGGATCACGGACGTGTCTGGGGCGACCGGCCGGGTACCGAAGAAGGTCTGTGTGTTGCCTACGAGGGATCGGCGCGGGTTCCCCTGCTCATGGCCCATCCCAGGCTCTTACCCCAGGGAGCGGTGTGGCAGTCTGGGGTGAGCCTGGTGGACTTGATGCCTACTTTTCTCGAGGCTGCCGGTATCCTGGCCGAAATGGGGGTCCGCTCCTACACCAAGCGATTAAACCTACAGGGAGAAAGCCTGCTGGAACGTGTTTCCTCGGCGCAGGATCGGTGGGATCGACCCATCGTGATCCAGAACATTCCCCAGGAGCCGATCGACGGGTCCCTATATGATGAGCGCGCGCTGAGGACAGAACGCTACAAATTGATCCTGCGAAAGTTCTCTTCCGGGGCCGCTTTCCGGCCGGGCGAGCTCTACGATCTGCTAGAAGATCCGGGCGAGCGGACCAACTTGTACGGTTCGTCCCTACACACCCGGATTCGGCAGGAGCTTGCGGTCACTCTCAAGGACTGGGGCCAGGAAACTGACGACCAGGTAGCGGTTGGCCTGTCCGAATGGGTAGTGAGGCAGGAAAACTGATTCGGACTCTAGCAGCAGGTTAGTCCGGCTCCCAGGAAGCACTGGCCCCATTCGAGAACGAAACTTCCGTCAGTGCTAGCTACGAACATCGAGCTGAGTGACGCTTGTAGCACGGGCACTCCTGCCCGTTGGTGTCCTCCACGGGCAAGAGTGCCCGTGCTACAGGTCACTGCTCTGTCAGATGCTGTCTCCTACACCTTCCCTCTGCCAAATGAAGTTTCAGCTTAGAACGAGGGAACACGCAACCGCAGCACGCTGAACAGGCGAGCTTCGAGGGCCGGAGAGACCGAGGACCTTCAGGAATAGACGCGCCTGTTGTCTAAGTTCAGCCCAGCACGGCTAGCCTCAAGGCTCGTCTGATCACTTGATCAGTGCCCCGGCCGTACCTCCCTGATCTGAGACCACCGTGGTCTGCCGGTCATCCAGATCGGTCCCGGTGGACTTTACGTACTTGTAGCGTCCCTTGGAGGCTTGGTATTTCATGGGTGCGTTTTGAACGAACCCTTCGATAGAGACCGTCAGGTTTGCGTCTGGCGCTGCGCTCGAGGTGGCAAAGATCCGCACCTTGCCGTTCTTGTAGACCGCCTTGGTGATCTGGACCGTGTCGCTTACAGGTGTGGGCTCCGAATCCTGCGGCTCAGTCAGTTTCTCGGAGCCAGCAGGAGCCCCGTTGGGCGTGCCGTCCCACTCGTCTCCGCCCCAGGCGTCGGCGGGTATGGTCAGCCCATCCGCAACCGTGATGGCATCGGACCAGAACACTCCGTCACTCCAGAAAACACCGTCGCTCCAGAAAACGCCATCACTCCAGAACACCCCGTTGCTCCAGGCCACGGCATCGCTCCAGAACACGCCATCGGACCAGAAGACGCCGTCGCTCCAGAAGACACCGTCGCTCCAGAAGACGCCGTCGGACCAGAAGACGCCGCTGCCCTAGTATGGAGTGTTGTTGTGATTCTGTACCAGCTCACTGTAGATGATCTGATCACCGTAGGCGAACGCCCCCCCGGACCAGACCTCTTCGCTGTTGAGGTCCCACATCGGCTGGACCTCCCACTGGAGCTGGCGCGCGGGCACATCCAGGGCTTCGGCGATCTGCACCGAAGTCAAGGTGTTGAGCATGCCGTTGCCCTGCTCCAACAGTGAGGGCTCGGTCATCTTGATGGCCGTGAGCCCCAGGATCAACTTGACTAGATGCGGGTTCAGGTCGGGATTCTCCTGGATCATCATGGCGGCGGTGGCGCTGACCAGAGCCGTGGCGATGCTGGAGCCACTGAGGGAGAAATAGTGCTCTTCCACGATCAGCTCCGGATGGTCGTTGTAGAGTGTCGTCCCGGGCGCCGCGAAACCCGCGAGCCGGTTGCCCGGAGCCGAAATATCCGGTTTGAACAGGCCGTCGATGGTGGGGCCGCGGGAGCCGTAACTGGTGGCGATATCGTCGGAGTGCGTCAAGCTGCCCCTCATGTTCAAGGGCGCAACCGTGATCACCGAAGGCTCTATGCCAGGACTCGTAATACTGCCCCAGATCCTGTCTTCCACCTCCGTCTTTCCAAGGTTGCCGGCGGAGACGACGGTGGTAATGCCGGCAGCGACCATGTTGCGAACTGCCAGGCAGAGCGGGTCGTCGGTGTAGGACTCGACCGGGGGATGTCCCAGCGAGAGGTTGGCCACTCGAATGTTGTAGTTATTCTTGTTGGCAATGACCCAGTCGATGGCCTGAATCAGATCGCTGGTCATGCCGTATCCGTCGACACCGATGACCTTGACGTCGATGAACTCGACCTTCTCGGCGACGCCCTTGCCATGTCCGTTGGAGCCGCCCGCGCCGCCGATCAAGCCGGCCAGGTGAGTGCCATGACCGAAGTCGTCGGTATCCTGGGCGACAGGGTGGTGCACCTCTTGCCCCGAGGTGAAGTCGACGGAGACCACTGTCCGCTCATACTTCTTCATGTCCTGGTGTTCGTTGATGCCCGAATCGAACAGAGCCAGACCCACGCATTCGCCGGTGGCCTCCACTTGATCGGAGCCGATAATCTGTCGGACGATGTCCATCTGCACGGCATTGGGGTCAGTGGTGGAACTAGTATCTCCGAAGGATCGGACGGGGGCGTCCACCGTCACATACTCGACCAGTTTGGACTCCATCAGCTCACGAATCTGAGGGGCGGTTAGTCGGGACCGATAGCCGTGCACGAGGGCGAGGCTGTTGTCGAAGTCCGCGCCCCGAGCCCGACGGTACGCCTGATGGCGCCGGAAGAACTCCGGATCGACTTGAACGATTACCGGGACCGCATAGTCATACTCGGGATTCTGGGCCAGAAAGGCCACCTCTGCCCGTAGGGCGGGAGAGATCTTGCTGCCAGATCCAGTCGCACCGTCCCGACCTTTGCTCACGCCCCCATAGGCGGGGAACATCAAGGCGATCGAGAAACCGATACATGCGACGGCCCAGATTCCTACCGTTCGAGTGTTTTTGCCTGTTCGTCCAATCATGACTAGTTGTCTCCTCGAAACGCGTCAAGAAACTAACGGTTTCCGACAAGATTCTGTCGCAGATTTCAGGGGAACCTATCTCGCGAATACTAGATCTTTGGACCCTTTTGATCGTCTCTCTGCCCAGTTTCCAAGGAGGAGAGGATCCCTGGATCCAATGAATACAAAACGCTACTGCCCCGAAATCTGCGAGAATAGGAAGCGGCTCAATGCTGAGAGCCACGATCGGAGGGAAGGTCGTGGACCGCGCTCCCTGGTTGCAACGTCGATCTTCTTGGCTGATTGGAGCCAAGGTAGGGGAATCAGAAATGAGAAAGACACTGGGTGTATTACTGGTCGTGACAGCCCTAGCGACAACGGCCATCGCTGGAGACGAATACGAGACTTGGATCAAGCACACCACCTACGAGGACTTTGCCGCGGGTCGGATCGGTGACGGAGGGACCAACCTCTACATCACCCGCTCCGGCCGGCTGGAAATGATCTACCGTTGGGACCTGAACAACGACGGCTACCTCGACGTTCTCGTAATCCAGGATCACAACCCCTTGGAGAATACCGACGCGCTGGTCTACTGGGGCAAGCAGGGCGGACCTGAGTCGATCCTGCCTCCCTTGCCTGAACAACAGCCGCTGGCGCGTCTGCTGCGCCAGATCAAGGTGCGGGACAAAGGGGTAACGCGCCTGCCTAGCGATGGCGGCGGCCGCTCCATCGTCGTAGACCTCAACGGAGACGACTATCCCGAAATCGTCTTCTGCAACTTCATCCACAACTACTCCGTCCACATGATGGGGCTGGTCTACTGGGGTAGCGAAAGAGGCTACCAGCGAGACCGTCGGACAGAGCTACCTACTCTTCTGGCGGGTGGTGTGGCAGCAGCGGATTTCAACGGCGACGGCTTCGTCGACCTGGCCTTTTCGAATAGGGGTATCGAGGGAGGAGAACGCTTCGGCTTCGATATGCATCTGGAGTCGTATGTCTACTGGAACGGTCCGCGGGGCTTCGACAAAGAAAGGCGCACGGTCCTGGCCACGACCAGTGCCGCCGACGTAGTCGCGGGAGACGTGAACGAAGATGGCTATGGGGATGCCCTCTTCCTGAACAACAACTCCCAGAAGCAAAGCCTGGTCTTGTACCTGGGTGGAGCCGAAGGTTTCAAGACACCAGGCGAAGAATGGGAAATCGGTGACGCCATAGGGGCCAATTTGGCCGACCTGGATGGGGACAAGCATCTGGACCTCGTACTGGCCCACAAGGACGACCGGCTGACGATTCACCGGGGCAGCGGGCAGGGCCTCTCGCGAGAGCTTTGGGTCGAGCTCCCTTCCAAGGGTGCAGAGGACAGCGAGTTGGGGGATCTCAACCGGGACGGACATCCGGAAGTGGTTGTGCCCAATAGCAAGGCAGATTCGTCCTATATCTACTGGGGCAGCGGGACGGGCTACGCGGCCGATCGACGCACGGAACTACCGACGATGGCCGCTACCGACGCGGCGCTGGCCGATTTCAACGGCGATGGGTGGGTCGATGTCACGTTTTCCAACAAGCACGACAAAGAAACTTCGGATGTCAATTCTTATGTCTATTGGAACGGTCCGGAAGGGTTCCACAGCGCCCACCGCAGGGAATTACAAAGCTTTGGGGCGGTGAGTACGGTAGCGGGAGACCTGGATCGGGATGGCGACCAGGATCTGGTAATCATCAACCAGAATAGCGGAGCCCAGGGTCGCAGCATCCCCTCACTCGTCTACTGGGGCAATGCCCGGCATCAATACTCGCCTGCCTCGGTGAGCGTGGTCCCAGGGGACGGAGGGCTTGCGACGACGGCCGACCTGAACCAGGACGGCTGGGTAGATCTGATCTTTCCGCAGGGCTCCATCTTCGCTGGTGGGGCGGACGGTTATCAGCTGGAAAGGAACCTGGAGATCGAGGGTGCCAACGGGGTCTCGGTCGCGGACCTGAACCGGGACGGTTATCTGGATCTGGTCACCATCTTCGGGTCCGCCTACAGCGATCCTGCGCCAACCGCATGGATTCTGTGGGGCAGTGAGCAGGGTCACGACAAATCGCGCCGCAGCGAGCTGAAGCTGGGCATCCGGATCGGACAGGCCAGCCGGATCGCCGATTTCAACCGGGATGGCTATCTCGACCTCATCTTCAGCGATGTGGATTCGGAACACGTCGATCTGTTCTGGGGTTCCGCCGGGGGGGACTACAGTAGCAAGAAGCACACCGTCCTGAAGGTGCAACCCACCTCCAATCCGGAGATCGCAGACCTCAACGGTGACGGTTGGTTGGATCTGATCTTCGGCGGCGGCTGGGATCCCAAGCGCTTCGGACGTCCTACCCAACAGGCCATCCTTGTCTGGGGAAGCAAGGACGGCTTCAGCTCGGACCGAACCACCCAGCTGGAGAATTTTGACTCCCTGGAACAAGCGGTGGCGGATCTGGACAAGGACGGCAACCTGGACATCGTCATGACCAACTATCACGCCTATCACACCCGGAGCCTACCGGCCTTCATCTATTGGGGTGCCGCGGGTGGTTCCTACAGCGAATCTCGCCGCACCAGTCTGCCTGCCGAGTCGTCCAGCGCTCTGACGGTGGCGGATCTGAATCAGGACTCCTGGATGGATCTCGTGATCATCAATCACCTGGAGCGCGGAGACCACTCGGTCGGAAGCAATATCTACTGGGGTGGGAAGGACGGTTATTCCTACGCCCGACGACACTGGTTCCAGACCTTCGGGCCGCATTTCGGCCGGCTGCGCGACGTCGGCAACATCTACGACAGGAAGCTTCAGGAGGAGTACATTTCGGCTCCGTTGGAGTGTCCCGGGGGAAAGCGTCCCGGACGTATTCGTTGGCAGGCGGAAACGCCGCATGGGACAGGGGTCAAATTTCAGGTCAGGAGTGCGTCTTCCAAGCCGGGCCTGGAAAAGGCGTCCTGGCGGGGCCCCCGGGGTAGCAGCGGTTTCTATATGGAATCAGGCGCTGCACTGGAAGTCGCGGCCGGGGAAGGGTGGCTGCAGTACCGAGCAGTCCTGACGACTCCTAACGGCGGCAGCACACCGGTACTCGACGAAGTCGCGATCGATGTGATGCCTTAGCCCGGCCTTAGCCCGCATTTCTCATCGCTGGTCTACTGCGCCGCCGCAATCATCCGCCCTGGCTGTGTTACGCTCGGTCGGCCTCCTCGACGTACTGTCAAAGTACGACTGCGGTGGCCTCGGTCGCAAGCCTTGCCAGGACGGCCCTTGCAGCGCCTCGCTACGACAAGCGATGAGAAATCCGGGTTAGGAGAGCCCAGTCAAGCAACCTCAAGTTCCATGTTTCTAAGGCTCCTTGGTCGATGAAAAGTTCACAGACTGGTCAATCTTCCTGCTTCGGCGTGATGTAGTTTCCAAAGAGACCGCTTCAGCGGTCTGGCGCGAACTCGGGATAGGGGAAGCCCTCACGGGCCTTCCCCTCCCACACCACCAGGCATACGGGTCCGTACCAAGGCGGTTCGCTAGGGTTGAATGCGCTGATGATTAGCCAACCGAGGAAGACCTAACCGATCGAAATAAGCATTCGGAAGCGCTATCCGGACCCCGGGCGCTTGACTGAGGGCCCAAGGGCCCTTGACGCTCCACGCGGTCCGCTGGGCCATATCCCGACTCACGCCCAGCCGGATCAACTCCGCCTGGCGTCGCCGGTAGACCTTCCACTGTTTCCATTGGACGCTGCGCAGGCGACGACGAATCCAGCTGTCCAGACCCCGCAGGACCCAGGGGCTCTCGACGTACCCAAAGTATCCAATCCAGCCCCGGAGGTAGCGGGACAATTCGTCCACACGCTGCTCCAGGCTGATCCCCCGGTTACGCCGCGTTAAACGACGCACCCGGGATCGAAACCGCTGGATCGATTCCGGCGCAATCTTGCGCCGGTTGGGCGATCGGCCTCCCGTGAACGTGAAGCCTAAGAACTTCCGCTTCTGGGGCTCATCCACCGCACTCTTCTCCCGATTGACACGCAGTTTCAGTCGCTGGCTCACAAACCGGCTCACACTCGCCATCACTCGCTCCCCCGCCCGCCGACTCCGCACATAAATGTTGCAGTCATCGGCATAGCGGACAAAACGGTGACCCCGGCGCTCCAGTTCCTCGTCCAGCTCATCCAGAACCACGTTCGAGAGAAAGGGGGACAGGGGGCTGCCTTGCGGCGTCCCTTCCGTCGGCGCACTCACCAGTCCGTACCGCAGAATCCCCGCGCTTAGATACGCTCGGATCAACTTCAGTACCCGCTTGTCCCCAATCTCCCGCGCCAGCCGGCTCAGCAAACGATCGTGGTGAACTCGATCGAAAAACTTTTCTAAATCGAGATCGACCACGGTCCCGTAGCCCGCTTTCACGTAGTCTTGGGCACGCGCCACTGCCTGATGAGCCCTGCGCCCCGGTCGATAGCCATAGCTGGACTCTGAGAACGTGCGATCCCACTTGCGTTGCAGCACTTGCAGCATCGCTTGCTCGATAAATCGATCGATCACACACGGAATCCCGAGTCTTCGCTTGTCTTTCCTTCCCGGTTTCGGAATCTCCACCCCCTTGACAGGTCGCGGTTGATACTCCCCGCACAGCAGCTGTTCTTTGATCGACCGCCAGTTCGCCTTCAGGTACTCCGGCAGTTCATCGACGGTCATCCCGTCCACTCCCGGACCCCCTCGGTTCGCTCGCACTCGTCTCAACGCCGCTTCCAGATTACTTCGCTCGCATATCTCCTCCATGACGTTCTCACCAAACATCGGGCCTTCGGTTCGCCCTTTCGCTAAGGATGAATCCGCCGTCTCCCCGCTTCCCTGGGGCCGCACCCCAGCTGTTCGGTTTGAGGTCCGCTTCGGACTTCTCTGCCTCTGTTGATCACCCTTAAGATTGGACACCTACTAACCTCTCCCTACCGTTCGGGCCTTCCGTGAGTTTCCCCACCTACTATGCCCTCTGCGGACTCCTGGAGGGCGCTATGAAACCTTACGATTCCACCTGTCCTTCAAGGGACAGCCTCCCAGGCCTCCCGGGGTAAGGACGCTGTCTTTCCGTACACAACCGCTGGATTTACGCTTCCGGATCTTGATGGATATGGACTTCGTCACCACGCGCTGACTCGTCCGACCTTGGCGCCTACTTATCCAGTTTCTGTGCGTCGGCTCGTACGTTTGCTCCACACTTCCTTCAGACCCCACCTCGCGGTGACGCCCTTGTGCTTCGCTAGCCTTCACCTCCATCAGGTTGGCGGAGGGACTTGCACCCTCCCAGACAGCGCGCGTGCCCGGCACGCGCGTATTAGACCGGTCCTTCAGGGCCGGGTTGGCGGGCAAGCAGATGCTGGAGCCTGCTTTAGTTAGTGGGCTTCTCGAAGACAGGCTTCAGCCAGGCTCCGGGTCGACCATGGCTAAAGCCGCCGTTCGAGAAGGACCGTGAACGGCCCTCAGGAGGGGTAGGCGACCGGCTTACCCCGGCGTAAACACCAGGTCTACTACGCTTCGCGCCAGGCCGCTGAAGCGGCCTCCTAGACCGAAGTTACCCTGAAAATTGGGTGAAAAACAACCTGTAAACCCTTGCGGGACATCAGGTAGGAGATTTTTCTGTACGACAAAGTGTACCCATGTAATAGTTATAATATATCCGGTATAGTGCTGGTTGGTGTGGTATAATGGTGCCCATGTACATCGAATCCGTCCCCAATCGCAACTCCCCCCCGGCCATTCTCCTGCGCGAGTCCTACCGAGAGGCCGGCAAAGTGCGCAAGCGGACCCTGGCCAACCTCAGCCAATGGCCCTCGAAGATCGTCGAAGGCCTGCGGGCCTTGTTGAAGGGGGGCCACGTCGTCTCGGACTTGAGCGAAGCCTTTCAGGTGCAGCGCACTCGACCCCATGGCCATGTCGCCGCCGTCTTGGGCACTCTGCGCCACCTCGGTCTGGAGCGCTTCCTTGCCACCCGCGACAGCCTTGAGCGCCGCCTGGTGGTGGCCCTGATCGTGGCTCGCATCCTGGAGCCCCGTTCGAAGCTAGCCACCGTACGGGGTTGGGACCCGCAGACGCTCTCCTCCAGCTTGGGGGAGCTCTTACAGGTGGAGTCGGCCTCCGCGGACGATCTGTACGGCGCCTTGGACTGGCTGGGGGCTCGACAGCAGAAGATCGAAAACCGGCTGGCTGGCGAGCGGCTACAGGACGGCTGCCTGGTGCTGTACGACGTGACCTCGACCTACTTCGAGGGGTGGACCTGCCCTTTGGCCAAACGGGGATATTCCCGAGACCGGAAAAGGGGCAAGCTGCAGATCCTCTTCGGCCTGCTGTGTGACCGTCAGGGGTGCCCCGTCGCCGTCGAGGTCTTCGAAGGCAACCGAGCGGACCCCACGACCGTGGCGAGTCAGATCCAGAAGCTCCACTCTCGCTTCGGGCTGCGCTCGGTGGTCGTGGTGGCCGATCGGGGAATGCTCACCGAAGCCCGGATTCGGGAGGACCTGAAGCCGCTGCCTGGGATGGGCTGGATCACGGCGCTGCGAAGCCCTCAGATCCGCAAACTCTTTGCAGCCGGTCCGCTGCAGCTGTCCCTCTTTGACGAGCGCGACCTGGCCGAGATTCAGAGCCCCGATTACCCCGAGGAGCGGCTCATCGTCTGCCTCAATCCTCTGTTGGCCGACCAACGGGCTCGGACCCGCCAGGAGCTGTTGGCGGCGACCGAGGCCGAGTTAGAGAAGATTGTCCAGGCGACGCGACGTCCCCAGCGTCCCTTCAAAGGAAAGGACCGCATCGCCCTGCGGGTGGGGAAGGTCCTCAACCGCTACCAAGTCGGCAAGCATTTTCAGCTGGATATCGAGGAGGAGTCCTTCGCCTACCAGCGCCATCGGGAGCGCATCGATCAGGAGGCTGCACTGGACGGGATCTATGTGATTCGCACCAGCGTGGCGCCTGAGCAAATGGATGCCCAACAAACCGTGGCGGCCTACAAGGGGTTGTCCGTCGCCGAGCGGGCCTTCCGCAGCTGCAAGAGTGTCGACTTGAAGGTCCGCCCCATCTATCACCACTTGGAGGATCGAGTCCGAGCTCACGTCTTTCTGTGCATGCTCGCCTACTATGTCGAGTGGCACCTGCGACAGAAGTTAGCTCCGATCCTCTTCGACGACGAGGATCCAGAGACCGGCAGGAAGCTTCGCGATTCGGTGGTGGCACCTTCTCAGCGCTCTCCTGGGGCTCTGCATAAGGCTCACCACAAGCGCACCGAAGAAGGGGAGCCCGTGCACAGCTTTCAGACCTTGCTCAGCGACTTGGCCACGATCTCCAAAAACCGGATCCAGCCGCAGCTGCCCGGTTCTCCAGCCTTCGACAAAATCACCCGTCCCACTTCGCTTCAGCAGCGTGCGCTGGATCTTCTCGGTGTTCGCCTCTAGTTGTACCCAGTAGCGACGCACCCGATTCCTAACTTTACCTCAACCCTATCAATAAGTCACCTCACTTTTCCACAAGGTAACTTAGGCCTAAAGTAGGCCAAGAAACGGCGAGCTGAGGCCACCGTATGGAACTTGTCTCGGTACGTCCCGGCACAACGGCAGTGGGGAAGATGCTGGCAGAACTCTTCTACGTAGCGTTCGTCCAGCTCGCGCATTGAAAGATCCTTAGCCTTCATCCAGCAGCCAAGGTGTGCTAAAGCGCGCAGATGACGACAAACGACTCGGTGAGAGAAGCCCGTCTTTAGAAGCTCCTCTCGGAAGCCCTGGCTGAACGGTCCAGCAAGACCCGAGTCCAGCTGCTCCAAGAGCCGGGACGAATAGCGGATGGTTGTCATGATGTCCTCCTCGTGGTTCGGGTTAATGTGACCTACTCTCAGGTAGGAGGACTCAAGATTATGGGCAGCAAACTGAAGGGGAAATGCTTCTGAGGGGGAACTAGAGGGTCTTAGATCTCCATAACCATGTACTAGCCATAACAAAGACGTCCTACGCCTGAAGTTTCAGCTTCATCTTTCCAATCGGCAGATCGCCCGTAGCTGTGCCCTCGCGCGCAGTACCGTGGCCGAGTATGTACGCCGGGCCCAACGAGCCGGTCTGAGGTGGCCATTCCCTGAGGGGTGGGATGACCGGGCGATTCACAACCAGTTGTTTCCTCCCACGGGTAAATCTCGCCCCGACCCACGCCCCCTCCCCGACTTCGCCACCGTCCATGAGGAGCGCTGCCGGCACAAACATGTGACCTTGATGCTGCTCTGGGACGAGTACAAACAGGCGTATCCGGAGGGCTATCAGTACAGTCAGTTCTGTGATCTGTACCATCGCTGGCGTGGCAAGCTGGATCTGGTGCTGCGGCAGGAACACCGGGCTGGCGAGAAGCTCTTCGTGGACTATGCCGGCGACACCGTCCCGATCGTGGATCGCCATACGGGGGAAACCCAAGACGCCTCGATCTTCGTGGCCGTGCTGGGGGCAAGCAACTATACCTATGCGGAAGCCTCCCGACGGCAGGACTTACCCTCGTGGCTCGCAGCCCACACCCGAGCTCTGGAGTTCCTGGGGGGTTGCCCCACTGTCGTGGTCCCAGACAACACCAAAGATGCGGTCCATCGCCCCTGTCGCTATGAACCGGATCTCAACGCGAGCTATGCGGATTGGGCCGCGCACTACGGCGTCGCGGTGATCCCGGCTCGAGTGCGCCGTCCTCGAGACAAAGCGAAGGTGGAGTCCGGCGTGCTGGTCGTCGAGCGCTGGATCCTGGCGGCCTTACGTCACCGGACCTTCTTTTCCCTGGGAGAGCTCAACGAAGCCATCGCCGAGCTGCTCGTGCGCCTCAACACCCGGACCTTTCGTAAGCTCCCCGGCAACCGACGCAAGCGCTTCGAGGACCTGGATCGTCCGGCTCTGGGGCCCTTACCAGCCCAGCGCTACGTCTTCGCCCAATGGAAGAAGGCCGGCGTCAACATCGACTACCACATCGAGTTCGACCGCCACTACTACAGCGTCCCTTATGTCCTGGTGGGTCAGAAGGTCGAGCTGAGCACCACCGTCACCACCGTGGAGATCTTCCATCAGGGTCGGCGCGTGACCTCTCACCGTCGCTCCTATCAACCCGGTAAGGCCACGACCTTGGACCAGCACCGGCCCGAATGCCATCGCCGCTATCTGGAGTGGTCTCCCTCACGGCTGATCCACTGGGCTCAGAAAGTCGGGCCCCAAACGGGGTTGGTGGTCGAGAAGATCCTTCAGTCCCGCCGCTATCCGGAGCAGAGCTATCGCTCCTGCTTGGGAATCCTGCGCCTGGGTTCCACCTTCGGAGAAGACCGTTTGGAGCAGGCTTGCCGTCGGGCCCTGCGACTTCAGGCCTGCTCCTACAAGAGTATCCAGTCCATGTTGAAGAACGGTCTGGACCGTGAAGCGGAACCGCAACCGTTGCCGGAACGTCCTCCGATCGAGCACGCCAACGTGCGAGGGGCCGAGTACTTCGAAGGCGAGAAAGGAGCCTCTCATGTTGGTTAATCCCACCGTCGAAAAACTTCACGCCATGCGACTCAGAGCCATGGCTGAGGCCTTCACCGAGCAACTCTCCGATCCGGAGATGGCCCAACTCAGCTTTGAAGAACGCTTCTCCCTGCTGGTGGATCGGCAGTGGACCTGGCGAGAGAATCGGGCCTTGGACCGTCGCCTGAAAAATGCCCGATTGAAGCTCTCGGCGGCTCTGGAAGATATCAACTACCGCCGACCTCGGGGGTTGGATCGCTCGCTGATCGCCAGCCTCGCCACTTGCCGCTGGATCCAGACCCACCACAATCTCATCATCATCGGTCCTTGTGGAGTCGGGAAAACCTTCTTGGCCTGTGCCTTTGCTCAGAAAGCGGCGCGCGACGGTTGGTCGGCTCTGTACACTCGGGCCGCTCGACTCTTTCGCGATCTGGCCGTGGCTCGAGCCGACGGGACCCTGGACAACCTCCTTCGTAAGATTGCTCGCACCGATGTGCTGATCGTCGATGACTGGGCCATGAACCCCTTGAGCGAGACCGAGCGACGGGACTTCTACGAGATCTGCGAGGATCGCTATGACAATCGATCCACTATCCTGACCTCCCAGCTTTCCGTCACCCACTGGCATGAGCAGATCGGAGATCCGACCACCGCGGATTCCATCCTGGATCGTCTGGTCCACAATGCCTACCGCATTGAGCTCGAAGGAGCTTCCATGCGCCGGCATCGTCATCGTTCCTCCAAAGCAAAGGACGAATCATGAGCCAAACACCGCAGTTGAAAGTCCAAGGTGGCTGGTTTGCCGCCGGGGTACCCTTGCTGCAGGCGATGGACAGTGTCAGCGACGGCGCCTTCAAACTCTTTGTCTATCTGTGCTTGAAAGCGGATCGCTCCACCGGCGAACTGAGTGTCTCGCCTACCCAGTTGGCTCGGGCCTTACGCAAGTCTCGCCGCTCCCTGTTGACTTACCTGGGAGAACTCCAGTCCCGAGGTCTGCTTCAGCTCAGCCTCGCCCGCAATCAACACGAACGCACTCACATCCAAATCAGCGAGGCCTTCTGGCCTTACCGAAGATCCCTCGTCCAAGAGCCCGAAGCGGCCGAATCCCAATACCTCGATCAGGTGGCCCGTCGGCTGCTCGAGGCCCCTGGTGTTCAGTGCTCCTTCTCCCCGGCCGATCGCCAGCTGGCCGCTCGCCTCTACCGCCAGGGCCTGTCCTTGCGGCAGATCGAGCAGGCCCTGCTTCTCGGCTGCGCCCGCAAGCACGTCGCCTGGCTCAACGGCCACACCGGAGGCCCCATCACCTCCCTAAGCTACTTCGAACCTCTGATCCAAGAAGTGCGAAAACAACCGGTCTCGGATCACTACTGGGATTATCTCAGGAGTCGCCTCAAGACTCTGAGGCAACAATGGAAACAACACTCTGCTGAAGCAAACTTTGCCTCAGCAACTCACTCAGAAAAGGAGAGACGAGATGATGTGTTCTCAACCAAAGAAACTCATGTGGATTGACTCAAACCGGCCACCTCGGAGATGATTATCAACCTCCAGCGTCGCTTCGCTCCGACCCGGCCGGTTTCCTCCGGATTCGGTGGCCGGTGTTCTGGGGTATCCATTTAACCGGACTGAATGTAGGCTGAGGCGGTGGATCACCCTCGTGCTGGCACGCACTATCCGAGGTCCGTGGGCGAGTTCCAGGCCTGGTTCCGCACCGATGCGGACTGTCTGGACTACTTGGAGTGGCTGCGATGGCCCGCTGGCTTCGCTTGCGCGGACTGCGGCCACGATGGTGGCTGGCGGCTGGGCGATGGGCGCTTCAGGTGCTCCGGGTGCGGCGGCCGTAGTTCGGTGACTGCGGGCACGATCTTTGACCGGACGCGCACGCCGCTCACGGTATGGTTCAATGCCTGCTGGCTGTTCGCCACGGGCAAAGACGGGATCTCGGCGCTGAGCCTGAAGCGGACGCTCGAGATCGGCTCCTACCAGACCGCGTGGGCCATGCTGCATCGGCTGCGGTCGGTGCTGGTGCGCCGGGGCCGCGACCGACTAGCCGGCATGGTGGAGGTGGATGAGACCTACATCGGCGGTGAGCAGCCGGGGCTGGCAGGTGGCCGGGCCAGGGGCAAGAAGGTGCTGACCGGCATCGCGGTGGAGGTCCGGGAGCCGAAAGGGCTTGGCCGCTGCCGCATGCTGCCGCTGGCTGATGCGTCGGCCGCGTCGCTGCACCCGTTCGTGACAGATCACGTTGAGCCGGGCGCGACGGTCTTCACCGACGGCTGGCAGGGTTACCACGGTCTGGAGAAGCTCGGCTACGTCCATGCTCGACGCAGCCAGCGGGCGGCCCGGGCCCGCGGGGAGGATACCGGCGAGCTACTGCCCGCGGTGCACCGTGTCGCCTCACTGGCCAAGCGGTGGCTGCTGGGCACCCACCAAGGATCGGTGGAGCCCGCCCACCTGGCCAGCTACCTGGATGAGTTCGTGTTCCGCTTCAACCGCCGACGCTCCCGAAGCCGCGGGATGGTCTTCTACCGGGTGCTCGAACTCGCCGCTGCCCACGAGCCGCTACGCTACCAGGACCTTATCGCCACCAAGCGGCCCCGGGCGGTGTCGCCCACGCCGCCCCAGGCGCGCGGGCACCCGCCGAGCCTGGATCGCCCTCCAGCGAACCGCCCCTGGAGAACTGCCGGCCCGGATGGGTCCGGTTAAATGGATACCCAAGACCGGTGTTATGCCGATTCCAATCTTATGCGGAGTCATGGGTAGGAGGTTGGGGAGAAGCAAAGCAACCGTGAATAGATAGGCCATCTCTGAGCCTGGACTACAACGCATAACTGTGGCGTCCTCCAGCGGGGAATTGAATCCCCAAACACTCACCAAAGGAGGACGCTATGTTGACGAACTACTTCCTTTCTTCCTCGACCCTGGAACGCTTTCGTTCCGGGCTGGCTGCACCGTTCCTTGAGGGCTTCGCCGAGAGTCTCAAGAAGGCGGGTTACTCGCGCCAGACGATCCGCGCTCACCTCAGTGTCGGGGCTCACTTGGGCCACTGGGGCCAAGACAAGGGTATCTCCACCCGAGAGTGGGACGAAGAGGTCGGCCGTACCTTCCAGCACCATCTTGCCACCTGCAAGTGCCCACTCCATCCGGGCAAGTACGACAGCCATGCGGCGGCGGCAATCCGGCTGTTCTTGAGCTATCTTCGTCAAGTCTCTGCCCTTGCGACACCTATGGTGGGGGAGAAGAAGCGCCAAGAGCTACCGCTGCTCCGCGACTTTCGCCAGTGGATGGGCCAACACCGTGGGGTAAGAGAAGCTACGCTCCACTACTACAGCCTCGTCATCCGGGATCTGGTGAACAGCGTAGAGGGCCAACCCGCTCGCCTTACCGTCGACCGGATACGTTCTTTCGTTCTGAAGCAGACGCGAGAGCTTGGCAGACACCCCAAACAGGTCACGACTTCAGTACGCATGTTCGTGCGCTACCTAAGCGTTGCGGGTAAGTGCTCTCCAAGCCTGACGACCTCCATTCCTACAGTGGCTCAATGGCGTCTGTCGAGTCTGCCGCGTTACCTGCCGGCTGCTGACGTGGAGCGGGTGGTCGCAGCGTGTGATCCCTCGACGGCTAAGGGCTCCCGGGATCAGGCGGTGGTACTTCTGATGGCTCGGCTAGGTCTCCGAGCAGGTGATGTCGTTGGCCTCCGACTCGAGGACATCGATTGGCCCAAGGCTACCATCCGACTCTTGGGAAAGAACCGACGCGAGGCGCATCTCCCCCTGCCCCAGGACACGGGCGACGCCATCCTGGCCTACCTTGAGCGGGGCCGGCCCCGGGTCGCTTCCGATCGCCTGTTTCTCCGGTCGATTGCCCCTCGACGACCTTTCTCCAATAGCTCCGCGGTGTCCAAGATCGTGAAACGAGCTCTTGCTCGCGCCGGTATTGATACTCCCTTCCGCGGAGCACACGTCCTGCGCCATTCGGCAGCGACCAGGATGCTCCAAGAAGGCATCTCACTGCCGGAGATCAGCATTGTGCTCCGCCATCGGAGTCTCGAATCGACCGCGCACTACGCCAAAGTAGATCTCTGTCTTCTGCGGCAGGTTGTGCAACCCTGGCCGGAGGTGACGTCATGTTGATCGAGAGCGTCGAGAGGTATCTGCAGCTTCGACACACCCTCGGGTTCGACCTCAGGCATACAGGCAGTCTTTTGCGGCGTTTCGCCCGCTTCAGTTCCACCCGGGATGAGACCCACGTGCGGACCCGGACGGCCATCGACTGGGCGCAGCGGGCACCCTCTCCCGGGGGTCGGGATCGCCGCCTAAAGACCGTGATCCGCTTCGCGCGACACGTTCACGCCGAGGATAGTGGGCACGAAATCCCACCTGACGGTGTCTTTGGTCGGCACCGACAACGCCGTCTTCCCTTCCTTTTTACCCCGGCTGATGTGAGCCGGATTCTGAAACAGGCAATGTCTCTGGGTCCCCATGGTTCCCTGCGCCCCCTGACCTACTACACTTTGTTCGCCCTACTATCGGCCACCGGACTCCGGATCTCCGAGGCTCTGGCCCTGCACCTGGAAGACCTCACACCGGAGGGTCTCGTCATCCGGAAAACCAAGTTCCGAAAGAGCCGCTTGGTGCCGTTACATGAAACCGTCGTAGCCGGCATCGAGGGTTACTTGGAGCGGCGACGAGACGTTTCTGGAAGCGATGAGCATCTGTTTGTCTCCTTGCGCGGACGGGGGTTGTGCTATGAGACGGTCCGCAGTCTGTTCCATGCGCTGGTGGAGAAAGCCGGGCTCCAGTCCGGTCCCTGGCAACGGCCGCCTCACCTCCATGGGCTGCGCCACAGTTTTGCCGTCAGAGCACTGGAAACCTCTCCCCGCGACCGGCATCAGATCGCTCGCCATATGCTGGCCCTGTCTACGTACCTCGGGCATGCTCACGTTGCCGACACCTACTGGTACTTGCAGGTCACGCCCCAGCTGTTGACGCAGATGATCTCCGATTGGGAAAGCTTCGTGAAAGGAGAAAGCCGATGACTCCAATAGCCCCTCACATCACTGCGTTCCTTCGAGAGCGACTCCCGGTTGAACGAGGAGCCAGCCCACACACTTGTCACTCCTACGCCTACGCCTTTCAGTTGCTCTTCACTTTCGCTGCCCAGCGACTGAAGGTCACGCCTTCGGCCCTTTACCTGGAACAAATCGACCCCGAACTCGTGCTCGCTTTCTTGGGCCACCTCGAAACCGTCCGCGGCAACAGCCCTAGCAGCCGAAACACCCGACTGGCCGCCATCAAATCGTTCATGCACTTCCTGGAGCATCGCGTACCCTCGGCACTGGATCAGATCCGACAAATCCTGGCCATACCAGCCAAGAAAACCGACACGCCGTTGGTCTGTCATCTCACGCTGCAGGAAATGAAGACTCTACTCGACGTTCCCGAGCCGAACACCCGAAACGGCATCCGAGATCGGGCCATGCTGCATCTGGCCTTCAGCGCGGGTCTGCGAGTGTCCGAACTGGTGGGGCTTAGCTTGGAGGATCTCTCCCTACAGCCCCCTCCGATCATTCAAGTGTTGGGGAAGGGGCGGCGGGAGCGGGCTTTGCCTCTGTGCAAGGAGACGACACGACTCCTGCGGGCCTGGCTGGCGCTTCGGGGGCAGGCACCGGTACCGGAACTCTTCCTGAATGCTCGGGGAACGCATATGACCCGCTCCGGCTTCGAGTATGTCCTGCGAAAGCACGTCAAGAGCGCCACCAAGCTCTGTCCGACCTTCGCGGGGAAACGCATCTCACCTCATGTCTTGCGACACAGCTGTGCGATGACTATGCTTCAGGCCACCAAAGACATCCGCAAGGTCTCGCTCTGGCTGGGGCATAGCAGCCTTCAAACAACCGAGATCTACCTCCTGGCCGACCCATCGGAACGGTTGGAAGCCATGAACTCGATCACCCCACCGCTGCTGAGGCGCGGTTCCTTCCAACCTTCTGACAAGCTCATCGCGTTGCTCAAGCAGAGTTGATTCTTATGCGGAGTCGAAGCCGAAGAGAAGGCTCTATTCTGTGCGGTCCACGTGCACCACCCCGCATAAGATTGGAAACGGCATAACACCGGAATACGCAGTCAGGCTGTTGGAACTTCGAAAGGTAAAACAAGTTGTCCGTAGCGGCTATCGTCGAGATACAAAGGCGTGGTGTTCAGCAGACTACTGGATCAAAGTGAAAGTCGACGGGGCACAGCAATACGCCGATTCGATTTATAAGCAGCGCCTCGAATCGTGCAAAGATACTGGTAGGCCGATTTGGGTGAACTACGATGGAAACTGGCCGCCGCCCAAAAACAAGGACTTCAATCTTCGCTACTATGAAGTGATGCCCGGCCAGGACACATTCGTTCTCGGCACAGGCCCGAACACAGCTAAGGTCACGCTGCTGCACGGGCTTAATAAATCGCCTTCCAGTTGGGATTCGGATTTCCCAACCAACAGCCGGACGCGCGAGTCCCGACGCCGTAATGCCATCAGCCTTGTGGCTCAGCTGGAATACCGTGGCAAAACTGTTCTTTTCACGGGTGATGCTGTTGGGCACAGGGGAAATAACGAGGATGGTTGCATCGCGACCGACCGTAGTCTGGTGGAGATGGAGGCGGAGGAGAAGTTCAACCTGCAATCACATGTTCTGATCGCACCTCACCATGGGTCCTCGAATGGCAGTTGTCGAGAGTTCATAAAACAGGTCGATCCTGGGTGGGTTGTTTTCCCAGCGGGCAACAACCACGACCATCCGTCTTACCGTGCAGTGAGTCGCTACAAGGCAGAAGGCATATCCAACAGCAAAATCTTCCGCACGGATCGTGGGGATGGCGAACTCTATGAGTGGAAGGATGGCAACTCGCAGAAGGGTTGCAAAGATCCCGTCCGTGACGATGACATATTGATCGAGCTAAGTGGAAGCGGCGCAGAGCCGATCGTGAAGTACAAGAAGAAGCATCACCCAGATCCGAACTGTGGCGGGTCTTGATTAGGAGATTCCTCGAATAGCCCTGGAATCGAAGGCGCGTATCCTGCGGTTATCCGCTCACGTATGTCTCCCACTGCTGTTCCAATCGCTGTGTCAGTTTGTGCTCGCACCTGGATGCCATCGACCCACGCATCGTCTCACAGAAAGCCCTTTCACGCGGCCAAGGCCAAGCGACAGCGAGTTTCCGGTAATTGCGACCTGTCCATGTGGCTGAAGTTGCTGGCGCTGGTCGTGTACAGCTAACGTTGGGCGCCAGGTGCGGCTCGAAACGGAAGCGACGCCCGAACCGACGCTGGAGGCCAGCACGCCTGTTAGGCCACACTTCCTTTATGAGGCTTGTCGTCCTCTTTCGCCAAGGAGTTCAGGAAGCTTTTGCTGGACGAACTTCATGTACGTCTTGGTGATGCTGCGCCAAGTCCACAGACCAGCCAGGGTGGCTACGGTGCCGAAAATCCCTATCACTGCAGACTTGGAATGCGCTGTCACAGCGATGGTGCTCACGGTCACCGCGCAAGCGATCAGCAGAACGACATACAAAAAGATGCCGACCAGCATCTTCTTTCTTGCCTCAATCATCTGCTTGTTTCTTTTGCACTCGTCCTCACAAAGGTCAGATGTTTTCGGAAGCTCGAACCCCCGACGGGATGAGAGCCAAATTGATCCAACTATAAGAAGCAGATTGATGAGTACAGGTGAGTAGGGCCACCCGAACCAGTTCAGAGAAACAAGGTGGTCTTTCTCGAAGCTCTGATGGATCGCAATACCCACTGCAGCGGGAAGGCCGAGGACAGCGAGGCCCCGACTTGTTCGGATTCGGCTGCGCAACGAATCCATCCACTCCAAACGACCGTCCTGATCGCCGCGCAGACTGAACTCCAAAGCGTCCTGTGGAAATGGATCGCCATTGAAGCATGTCCTGCTGTTCTCAAGGTGATCGTCGGCCATGTTAAGCCGCAACCACTTATCAATAGGACTCAAGACCGTATCGGCGAGTTTGTCGAAAACAATCCCGAACAGATAGGCTATCCCCAGAACGCCTACAAGAGCTTCGCTTTGCGGCAGTTTCTGATCGTCACCTAGCCCTGATAAGAGCGGCAATACGAATGCACAGAGCGCCAATAATCCCGCCAGCACGTGTTCAATGGCGACTTTAGCTGTTTTCATTATCTGTTCTCCAATCCGTTGTGCACCGCCGCCACAGCGCTCCGAAAGACCTCCCGGGCATCCTCGAATGTTAATTGTTGTAATGCCACTTGCTCCTCTTCCCAACCTAGCGATCGCTTCTCTAGAGCCTCTGTTGAGTTGAGTTCACGCACCAAGAAGTATTGGACGATGACCTCTTCCTCAGGTCTTTCGAAACGTTGTACAGACAGAGGGCCGATGATCTGTCCCGTGACACCCGCCTCCTCTTTCAGCTCTCGCAGAACGGCAACTTCGGGAGATTCGCCCGGCTCAATGTGACCTTTCGGCAGGACCCAGTGGAGGCCATCTGACGAAGAGATAATGAGGTAGAGCGTTCGATGACAGCTCTTGCGAAATGTGACTGCTCCCGCGTGGGTTGGGATTCTTGGCAATCGGTCCACAGGAGTTTTGTCCAATACTCTAGGAAAGGTCGTCAAACATGCTTTACTGCAGACTCACCGTGCGCGTCTGATTCTCTCTCATCTCCTTTGGATAAGACAGATCCAGGCGAGTGCGCATTGTTGGTGTTGGGACAATCCCAACACGGCCGAACACCTGCTGTAGTCTTCCGCTTTCTTCCTGGATTGCCCTAGAGTACTGAGCCAGATGAGCTGAGATATGCGAGAGCGGCCTGAAGATCACACCGACTGCAATCAGGGACAATCGGCTGTAATGGCGCGAGCGCAAGGCCGGCCGCAGCCGATCGAGACGCCTTGGTTGAAAACTCGATGGGTTAGGTGCCTCGCGTACCGAAAGCAGGGTCCTGGCGGCCGAGAGTCTTGGATGGGTTTCGCCCGTCTCAAGTGCGCAATTCACCGTGTGGTAGCGGATCGTTCCCATCGTCATCAAGCCGTTGTCTTTGGAGGCCGATTTGCTAGAACCTAACACATTTCCGTGCGGTCTGCTCCAATGACTCAGTACGGCTTTCAGGGGAAGCGCGATCGAACGATCCTGGCCAGGATCGGCAGGTCGCTTGGACGTTCTAATCGCCTTACCGGAAACTGATCCACTACCGTGGCATAGACCAATCGAGCTGTGGGGGTGGGCCAGGCAGCTACGCATGGCACAACCCGAGCAATAGTTGGCGGGTAGAGCCTGCTCCAAACCCTCCCAGATTGCCTCGTAAGCGACCACGGACAGAGGAGCCTACCCAGCCGCAACCCCGATCATCCGCTTGATCTTTTGCTGGTCTTCTAAAGAGCGATCGGAATCGTCAATCAAGTGCGCTAGCAGGGCTTCGGGTGCGCCGTTAAAGACCCGTTCGACAAACTCTTTGACCATCTTCTTGATGATCCGCCCTTTTGGGATGCGTGGACTTGTAAATTAAGCTCGTCCCTCTTACCACTTGAGAAGCTGTCCCTTCCCTTCCATGATCCTCATCATGGTCATCACGGTGGTGTAAGCGATTCTTCGCCGCTCTCTCAGGGTCTCGTAGACTTCCCGGACGGTGGCGGTCTGTAGGTTCCAGACGATCTTGATGATTTCGAGTTCTCGTCGCGTTAGCGGAGTATGTGTTGCGTTCGCCATCTTAGAACCCTCATAGACTATTGGCTAGGTCGGCCTTGGTCATGGTTGTATCCGCAGGGCTAATCCGGAGTCCAGCGTTCAGCTCGAAGCCCACGAACGCGTGACGGCACTTCAGGTTTTAGGATTGGAATCGACCCAAGATTCCGGGTGCTAGGATCTGCTATCAAAAGGACCATGTCAAGGGAAGACGAGCGGCAGGAAGTCCTCGCCACGACAATCAAGGCAGGTGTAAGGCTAGTAGTTCACGGCAACCTTCTCGGCCGGTAGGTTGCGAAGCTGTTCGCTGGTTTGATCCAGAAGGAAACTACTGACTGACTGATCAGAGGTAACCCAGCTTTCCACGATCTTTCCGTCAGCGATCCGAAAGATGCCAATCTCGGTGAGCGTAGCCATGTTGCCAGCAGCCTTCCAGCGAGCCACAACCTTATCCTCTTCGGCGATGAGGTCCTCCAGGGTCATTCGGAAGTCAGCAAATGTGGCGCGTACCAAGTTGACCTGTTGCTTGAATCCTCGGAGTCCCGTGGGTAATTCCCTATCGGGACGGGTATGGTCGACATAGTCAAGAGCGACAATGTCATCTGCTACCTCAAGGTTGCCTCGATTCCAAACCTCCTGAAACAGCCGCCGAACGATCGCCTTGTTTTCTGCTGACATGAAACTACTCCCTTGCTCCATCAATAGAAGATGAAATGAAGAGCCCTCGCGTCGCAAAAAAAGGCGGCGGGCAGAGAAGCATACGCACGCCGCACTCGACTAGGACCTTCTTCCAGTCCAGAAAGGCAGCGCGATCAGCGGGGCGATCATGGACTTGCGTCCACACCGACAGCACACCTGAGGCATCCAACGGCGACTGCAGCTATCGCATAAACAACGCCTCCATCGTGCTCATGGTGGAGATCCACGGCTTTCGGTTCCTCTTTACAGGCGACGCCAGCGGCAAGGAGCGCAACGAGGCCAGCCCCGGAACGCCAGGCCACATCGAAGCTGAGTTGCTGGCGCTGGAGCAGACGCACGCGGGGACATTGCGAGCCGACGTGCTGAAAGTCCCCCATCACGGAAGCGAAACGGCCAGCACGCAAGCATTCATCAACGCGGTTGCGCCCCGGTTTGCCATTATCTCCGCCAGCACCAAGCACCATCTGCCGAGAGAGACCGTGGTGGAGCGCTACGTGGACGGTAGCCGCGTAGTTCTCCGAACCGACCAGAACTCCGCCAACGACACGGATCACATAACTTGCTTCTGGGGTATCCATTTAACCGGACTGAATGTAGGCTGAGGCGGTGGATCACCCTCGTGCTGGCACGCACTATCCGAGGTCCGTGGGCGAGTTCCAGGCCTGGTTCCGCACCGATGCGGACTGTCTGGACTACTTGGAGTGGCTGCGATGGCCCGCTGGCTTCGCTTGCGCGGACTGCGGCCACGATGGTGGCTGGCGGCTGGGCGATGGGCGCTTCAGGTGCTCCGGGTGCGGCGGCCGTAGTTCGGTGACTGCGGGCACGATCTTTGACCGGACGCGCACGCCGCTCACGGTATGGTTCAATGCCTGCTGGCTGTTCGCCACGGGCAAAGACGGGATCTCGGCGCTGAGCCTGAAGCGGACGCTCGAGATCGGCTCCTACCAGACCGCGTGGGCCATGCTGCATCGGCTGCGGTCGGTGCTGGTGCGCCGGGGCCGCGACCGACTAGCCGGCATGGTGGAGGTGGATGAGACCTACATCGGCGGTGAGCAGCCGGGGCTGGCAGGTGGCCGGGCCAGGGGCAAGAAGGTGCTGACCGGCATCGCGGTGGAGGTCCGGGAGCCGAAAGGGCTTGGCCGCTGCCGCATGCTGCCGCTGGCTGATGCGTCGGCCGCGTCGCTGCACCCGTTCGTGACAGATCACGTTGAGCCGGGCGCGACGGTCTTCACCGACGGCTGGCAGGGTTACCACGGTCTGGAGAAGCTCGGCTACGTCCATGCTCGACGCAGCCAGCGGGCGGCCCGGGCCCGCGGGGAGGATACCGGCGAGCTACTGCCCGCGGTGCACCGTGTCGCCTCACTGGCCAAGCGGTGGCTGCTGGGCACCCACCAAGGATCGGTGGAGCCCGCCCACCTGGCCAGCTACCTGGATGAGTTCGTGTTCCGCTTCAACCGCCGACGCTCCCGAAGCCGCGGGATGGTCTTCTACCGGGTGCTCGAACTCGCCGCTGCCCACGAGCCGCTACGCTACCAGGACCTTATCGCCACCAAGCGGCCCCGGGCGGTGTCGCCCACGCCGCCCCAGGCGCGCGGGCACCCGCCGAGCCTGGATCGCCCTCCAGCGAACCGCCCCTGGAGAACTGCCGGCCCGGATGGGTCCGGTTAAATGGATACCCCAGAACTTGCTTTATAGATTCGGCCGGGGAGCTGGATTGTAACTACGAGCAAGTGTTGATTGAGTGACTGGGTGTGCGGAGCTTCAGACGACAGATCCCGGCAACATCGATTGGAGTCAGGGGACAACTGAGCCCGGAATGCGCACCCTGAGGGATGATCACGACCACTGAGATTTACCTCAACCTGTCACTAGAAGACGTGGTGAGGGAATTCCGGAGCAAGTGGTAAGGTGATGCCGAAAGGCCGGTGTCGCCCTTGCTAGCTGAAAGCGACACCAGCGCCCATGTGACGATTCCGTCAAGGCCACTCTGAGGTGAAATAGGGATCGCCCCAAGTCGTGTAGGCTCCCAACTTTATCTCCTAATGCATTGACCTAGGACAACGATGCTCAGCCCCGTCACCTCAGTTCTTTCTGAAGGTATTCCAGGGCTTTCTCCAGGACTTCATCTCGTCCACTCTGAATGGCCTCGATGGTTGGTCTTGCTTCAACATGCGGTACGAGACCGATTCGCTGCAACTGTCTTCCGTCCGCATGCTTAACGGCTTGACCACTGAAACGCACCAGGATTCCACCCGGAACCCAGAAATTTGTGACATCGCCATTGGCACCGGCTGTGTGGCTGCCAACAAACTTTGTGTCATTAGCCGCCTCGAAAAACAGCCCAGTGTGTTCAGCTTGGCTGATGGTGTTCCCATCAATGAGCATCACCGTCTTTCCCTTGTATCGCCACTTGTCGGTGCTTGGAATGGATTGGACGAACTGGTAAATGGTGGATTGGCTCTTCAGCTCACCTTGTGGGCCATCCGGGTACATAACCGTGGGGCGCTCGAATAATGCCGCGGCAGGTGAATTCTCTTCCGTCAAACGAGGTGCGATGGACCACGCCGTGCCCTTCGGATAGCCACGCATGTCAAGAATGATGCCCGAAGTTCCTTTGAATCTCTCGAACATCTCGTCGACCATAGACACTTCGAGGGGTCATCCGGTAAATGGGGAGGTGGGAACGTGGTTCGGCGCTTTCCGGATCCCAAATCTGGTTCCCCGTTCGCTTGTCAATATAGTCGGCTGCAGTAGCAGAGGCCGTGGGAACTGTGGAAAACTCCGAGCGACATCGAACTGGGCCAGCAAGCCCGTGATACGGAGTTTTCCAAGCGCTGTGCGAACGGTGGAAAAACAACTGCGAGCACTTGCCAGTTCTCCTCCAGAACTAGTTGTTTTTCCACGGTTTGCATAGTGCGGCAGTTTCCACGGCCTGCCTTTGACTGGCGGCACCTCCCCATTTACCGGATGAACCACTTCGAGTCGGTCCAGATCGGCATACGCAATATTGCCTGGCAGAACTTTCGTGATCTCTCCCGTGCGCAGGGTAAGCCTCCTCCGATACTCGTATTTCCGTGGCAGCTTCACCTGTTTCACCTCACCCATTCGATTGCGCAATGTGAGGGAGACGGTCGAGTCCTCCGGTCCCGCCAGCAATCGCACAGCGACAATACTCCTCAAAGATTGCGGCGTTGAAGCCGCTAAGTATCTTGAATAGCGGGCTATTCGATCACCTGCCTCCTCGCCGTCTACCGCAAGAACAATGTCACCGACCTCGATCTTCGAGTCCTGGACTTCCGGCGAGTCGGCTAAGCGTGTCACGACAGGGTGTCCCTCGATGATCTGAACGCGAACGGGAGGAGGGGCCGAACCAAAGTATTCGTCTAGTACCGGGCTGCGTACACGTCCGTGGGTGTCATGAATGTGGGTAACCATTTCCGCTACCGCGAGGTGATATTCACGTGCGTTCTTGGCTTTTTCCATCTTGGGAATGAATTCGCGGAGCACGTCGTCCCAGTTTTCTCCCATCAAGTCTTTGTACGGGAAAAAGTAATTAATAACGGCCCAGATCCGAAAGGCTCCTAGGAGTCTGTACTCGACGGCAGGGTATTGCATGTCAGCGTACGATTTGTCCACCGCCGGTGCAGCGCGGGCGGGAAGAGGCCTGCGCGGAGTGGTTCTGGTTTTGAAGTCTCGTACCAAGCTCAATGCAGCCTCGAACGCAGGATCGGCCTCTCCTGGTGCTTCCGAGGCAGGAACCACAACGTCGGCTTGCAATCCACCAGAACCGTCTTCATGGATCACCTCGGTTAGCCGGATCTCCGCTCGGGTCAAACCGCCCAGCGGGATCGAGTGAGTGGAGACAACTGACGCCTCGCTGATGTCCCCTTCACCCACAATCGCTCCCTGACCAGACGTCTGAAGAGCCAGGGCAACGGGAGGGATCGCCGAGTTCGCATTGGTGAGGAAAACAACTGGCACATCTGGTGAGTCGGGAGACGACGGAATTGGACTCACGTCGAAAGTGATGAATGCAGATGAATAGCTGCCGGTAGGTCCCCCCGACTGGGGCACAAAGCCCATGTGCAAACGCCCACGCTGGCCAGGTGCCGAAAGAGGCACGGAGGAGAGCGCGCCGATGCCCCGGGAACTAAAGGCATAGCCCACAGCAGACTTTTTATCACCCGTCAGGGGAATTGCGGAACGCAGATCAAAGAGGATGCTCTTGGCTTTTTCAAACTCCCTACTGACTTCCACTAGTTTCTGTCGTGTCGTAAAGAAATCCATAAAACCCGCATAGTCCATTTGGACTATAAGGATCTTGTCTTCCGTCCAACGGAAGGACGGCGGACTTCCATCCCTATTGGGAGTAGTTGGGGAGGTCTCAGAGACTACGCGGGTGACAGGATCCCTGAGCGCTCTCAACATCCTCTCGACTGAGGCCGCATATTCCTCGTCAGTCGCCGCGCTAGTGACCTTCGGAATAGCTGAAACGAGCGCGGCATCCCAATCGATGTCATCGCGATAAGCCAGGTAAGGATGGAAATACTTGACCGCGGCCCAGAGTTGGCACAGCCGGACAAGCCGTTCGACCTTTCGGGCACTGGCATCAGTACTTTGCAGTGCAGACGCGCGGCCCAAGAAAGAAAAGAAAACGAACAGAGCCAGGAAAGCAGTGACGAGCCTCTTGTTCATGTTCCCCCTCCACCGGATGTCATCTCCGCCGTGATTCTGTCGTGAGAAATCGTCTGGCCGACTATCGGACCAACCATAGGCCGCGAATCTTCTCTTAACAATAGGTTTACAGGGAATTAAAGGCAATCCGAACCAAGCGGTGGATCTTAGAGGTCCGTGTAGCAGAAGTAGGGTCGATTCTAGCCACCATACAAGGGGTCCAATAATGGCTACGAGTTCATTCGTCGCACCTGTCGACGAAGCACTCGTCGACCGACCTTTTTCCCCTGAGCCAGAATCAGCGCACCTCCCGCCTCTTTCGCCAAAGGCGCCCCTGAAAGGGTGTAACAAACCCTCCTGAAACCGTCCCGCTAAACCCTTGATTTTTCAGGCGCACTTTTCTACGCCAGCATCTAGCCCTCACTTTTGCACTCACAGTCAAGAACCTGATTCTGATCTCTTGCATAACCGTCTCCACCTAGCCCAGGTTCGCACCTTACCCCCCATCTGCCCCCCCATTGACTCCCAGTCAACACCACTTTCAATTTCTTGAAATAGCCGTCTGAAACCAGCCTACTTGTCCGTTCGAATACCGCTCCACGCCCCCCTTGACTCCTTGTCACGATGCGTTTTTTCAACTTTGAAATAGCCGCCTGTACCCGGCTCCCGTTATTGCCTCCCCCCACGGGTACCCCTTGGACAACGCTGTGAAACTAAATGAGTTACATCCCCTTTTTTCTTCTTGACCTGAAGGTTCTCACCGACTAGAATTGAGGTAGAAGTTGCCCCTGATCGGGGGCCAAGATTCACTCGGTGGAGAGCGGGCCTGAAGGGTGCTGATAACACCCCCCAGACCCTGACCACCACTCTACGTAGGAGGTAGAGCAATGGCTACTTCAATTCTATCCCAAGGGACCCCGTCCCCAAACCCGGACCACTACACGATTAAGGAGTTCCAGCTCCTGGTCAGGGACACCCCCGTAGTCCCGGCTGAAATTCAGCCATTTGTGGGCATCCAGTACACATCCTCGAATCAGGTCTATCAGGCTTTTCAGCATCTGGCATCGATGCCCGTCGAGACCTTCGTGGTGGTGCACCTGGACGGCAAGAACCGCATGGTCGGCATGACCACCTGCAGTATCGGGAGCATGACAGCAAGCCTCGTGCATCCACGCGATGTGTTCAGGCCCGCGATCGCCAACCTCACCGCAGGACTGATCCTGATTCACAACCACCCGAGCGGAGACCCACACCCGAGTCAAGAGGATATCCAGATCACCAAACGACTCTTTGAGGTTGGAAAGCTGATCGGCATCCGGGTGCTGGATCATGTCGTGATCGGACGGGGCGGATACTACAGTTTCGCCGACGAGGGGAAATTGCAAGGGGGGGAATCATGAACCAAACGGGAGTCTATCGGGGCATTCATTGGAAACGTCACGCGCTTCGCCAAATGCTCCACACTTCCTGTCGAGAGCAATGGTATTTCGTTTATGAGAACGGGAACCCAACCGGCGCCTACTTCCGGACCGTGGAAATGCTCCAAGCTTGGGTTGACCAAATCCCGTGGATTGCGGAAGAAGAACAGGAACAAAAATGGTTCATCCGGTAAATGGGGAGGTGCCGCCAGTCAAAGGCAGGCCGCGGAAACTGCCGCACTATGCAAACCGTGGAAAAACAAGTAGTTCTGGAGGAGAACTGGCAAGTGCTCGCAGTTGTTTTTCCACCGTTCGCACAGCGCTTGGAAAACTCCGTATCACGGGCTTGCTGGCCCAGTTCGATATCGCTCGGAGTTTTCCACAGTTCCCACGGCCCCTGCTACTGCAGCCGACTATATTGACAAGCGAACGGGGAACCAGATTTGGGATCCGGAAAGCGCCGAACCACGTTCCACCTCCCCATTTACCGGATGACCCACAAAAATCATGACTGAGTGGATTGTGTCTATAGTCTTACTCACTGTTACGGTGGGGACTGTTAGGGACCGTGCTATTTCTGCTCAGGGTCGCGTCGCCTCGACAACCGAAAGCGGGCGCAATGGGAGCGCCACCACATGCTTTCCATCGCGGGAGGACTCCCCGTCAAGAATAGGAGCGTAGTCATGAAACTGAGCAAGTGGAAATCATCACAAGACGGCTGCCCAGAGTGCAAAGGCAACAATCTCGACTCCGATTCCTTCGAACAATTTCAGTTCGGAGAAATCTCTCAACAGGTCAGATGCCTAGACTGTGAGACTTCCTGGACAGAAGTCTACCGGCTTAGCGGCATGGTAGACCTGACCAAACCAGGGGAGTAAACATCGATGCAAGCCGATCAGGGTCTGCGGACCGATTGCTCGGGATGATCGACGGAGAGAAGGCCAAGCAGAAGGCGGCAGAGATGTAGGCAGCTGCCTTATTAGTTCGCGGCCTGCTGGGAGCTACCATCAAAAGGTGTGTAAATAGCAGAGGCGGTGAGTATCCTTCCGGGTTGACCTAAACCCAGGGCCGGAAGGCCCATAAAGGAAGGAGTACACACCGCATGAAAGAGAAGAACATTGAGGGGACTGTGGAGTCAAGAGTCTGTTTCCAGGAGCTGGAAGATTGGGTGCGGGAGAAGGTCCAGTCTTGGGTCCAGGAGCTACTAGAGGAGGAGGTGACCGAGCTGCTGGGACGAGACAAGAGTGAGCGTCGAGGCAAAGTGGACCCAGCGTCGGGATACCGCAACGGCTATGGCAAGGCCAGACGACTGACCCTCAGTAGCGGGACGATCACCGTGCGACGGCCTCGAGTCCGAGATCTAGAAGAGCGTTTTGAAAGCCGGGTACTGCCGCTGTTTGCCAAACGGACGCAGCAAGTCCGAGACCTGATTCCAGAGCTGTATTTGCAGGGCCTGGCTCAGGGCGATTTCGACTTGGCATTAAGAGGGCTTTTAGGGGAAGAAGCGGCCTTGTCGGCCAACACGGTGGCCCGACTGAAAGAGAAGTGGCAAGAAGAATGGGCCGTCTGGCAAAGTCGTCCCCTGGAGGAACTGGAAGTCGTTTATTTATGGGCGGATGGAATCTACGTCAAAGCGGGTCTGGAGAAGGAAAAGGCCGTCCTGCTGGTGGTCCTTGCGGCGCTCAGTGATGGCAGCAAGGTGGTGGTTTCGGTGACGAGCGGTTATCGGGAATCGACGGAAAGTTGGTCAGAGGTGTTACGCGACTTGAAGCGGCGGGGGATGAATGCTCCTCGTCTGGTCATCGCCGACGGCCCCCTCGGCATCTGGGGGGCCTTGTGCAACGTCTACCCCGAGGCGGAAGAGCAGCGTTGCTGGAATCACCGCATCGTCAATATCCTGGCCAAGGTGCCCAAACGCGAGCAGCCCACGGCCTTATTGATTCTGCGCCAGATCCCCTATGCTGAGAGCCGTCAGGAAGCGGAACGCCTCAAACGGGTTTTCCAGGAGTGGTGCCGAAGCAGAGGCTTGGCTCCGGCGGCCGATCTGTTGGACCAGGACTGGGATCGGATGGTGAGCTTTTACAACTACCCGAAGCAGCAGTGGCAACACCTGCGCACCACGAATCCAGTGGAGTCCCCGTTCGCCGGACTTCGGCTGCGAACCGATGCGGCCAAGCGCTTCAAGAAGGTGAACAACGCCCAGGCGGTGATCTGGAAGATGCTCTTGGTGGCCGAGAAACGATTCCGTCGTCTCAAAGCTCCAGAGCTCATGAGAGATGTCTATCAGGGAGCCAAGTATGTGAATGGAGTCCTGGTCAACCAGGAGTCGAAGGAGAAAGCCGCCTGAGTCTATTTACACACCTCTTGACATGAGCTCTGCTGGATTCCCACGTAGTCACCCTCTCTTGTGGTCCGATTGGCTCGATTGGTCCGATTTTGGGAGTAGACACCAGGGATATTGTTGGCATAGTCGGCAACAAGTGCAGCAAGTTAAAGATAAATGTTCACAATTATAAGAACCACTTGCACCACGGTATGCTCCAAGCATTTCTGGTTTCTAACAGTAAGTTTTCTTTCGGGTGATCGCGCGCCCCCTCATCGGAGAGCGCTTCTAAGCAGATCCTTTCTTGTTGAGCCACTTGGCATACAATAACCCTCCCTGCCTTGCTACTAAATAGGACTAGCCTTATGTGTACTTCGTACACTTATACACCCCTCTATCTCTTCTAAAATCGATCCAATCGAACCAATCGGGGCGGCAACCGTGTGGCTCCGCTAGGAGTGTACCGTTCTTTCTGTAATTTCCCGTTAAGAGGGAATTTCTCGGGATACCGAGGATTGGGTTGACGAGGAACCTGGCGCGGCTCAGGCGGAAGGAGGCTGTAGGCCGAGTGCAGCCTGAGCCGCGCGGCGCTGCGCGCCGGGCCCCCCCGGAAGGGGGCCAAAGGCCGTCAGCCGAAGGGTTGAGCCGTCAGAGGTCTGGGACAAGATTCTCTAAATCATTCATCCAAAATGAAAGGAGAATCCAATGGCCCCAGACCTGGAAGACAGAGTACCACGAGAGATCCTAGAGGCGTTGATCCAAGAAGGAACGGAGGCCTTTCGCAAGGTGTTGGAGAAGCTCTTGAACTTGGCCATGGGATTGGAACGGTCGGAGTTTCTGGGAGCCGAGCCCTACGAGAGAACGAGCCAGCGACGGGGCCACGCCAACGGTTACAAGGACAAGAAGATCGCCACGCGTGTGGGAGAGCTCCGACTGAAGATCCCTCAGGTGCGAGGGCTGTCGTTCTACCCTCAATCGCTGGAGAAGGGCTGCCGCTCGGAAAAGGCGCTGAAGTTGGCCATTGCCGAGATGTATGTCATGGGCGTCTCCACGCGCAAGGTCACGGAAATCACCGAGCAGCTGTGTGGCACGGAGATCTCCGCCAGCCAGGTCTCACGGGTCGCCTCCCTGCTGGATGAGGAGCTGGAGAAGTTCCGTAGCCGGCCGCTGAGCGGTGAGTATCCCTTCGTCTACCTGGACGCCCATTACGAGAAAGTCCGTGTCGATGGACGAGTTCAGGACCTGGCCATCCTCAAGGCAGTCGGTGTGCAGGCTTCCGGTCACCGTGAGGTCTTGGGTCTGAGCGCCCGGCTGAGCGAGGCGGAGGTCCACTGGAGAGCGTTTTTTGAGGATCTGGCCGGGCGGGGACTCAAGGGAATGGAGCTCGTCGTCAGTGACGACCACGCGGGACTGAAGGCCGCTCGACGAGCGGTGTTTCCCGCGGTTCCCTGGCAGCGCTGCCAGTTTCATCTGAGCCAGAATGCTCAGCGCTTTGCCCGTCGGCTCCAAGAGCCAGGCACTGGCCCAGTGGATGGAAGACAACGTGCGCGAGGGGTTGACGGTCTACGCCTTCCCCCGCAGTCTGCACAAGAAGATCCGGACGATTAACGGCGTGGAGAATCTCAACAAACAGATCCGGCGCCGCACTCGAGTGGTGGGAATCTTCCCCCATATCGACTCGGCGTTGCGACTGATCTCAGCCGTGCTGGCGGAGATTCACGACGAGTGGCTCACGGGCCGCTGCTATCTGAACCTGGAGAGCTGGCAAGAAGAGGAGGCATCCTAGAAGAGCGTTTCCCTAAACCCGAGACCCTCAGATCAGCGAGGGTTCTCGGTAAGGGGCAGCCCGCGATCGTGGCTCTGAGGGCTTCTGACAGGGCCTCTTTTCTTGGAGAAGGAGGTGGGGGCGCTGAATCGCTCTCTGCGAGTAGTGCAAGCTGCTCCGGCCTCTCATTTTGATAGATCTGCTGGTTGCCTTAGAGAGATTCACAGCGAGCGGCTCACGGGCCACTGCTTTCTGCACCCGAGAGCCAAGAGAGGAGGATCCTGTCCCACAACCGACCCTGAAATTACAGAAAAATTGTTGCGCTGCCCATCTTCCTTGATCCAGCAGTAGCAGTAGTTCTGCTCTAGCCGGTAAATCCTGCCCGTTACTGGCCGAACATCTGGGTGCTCAAACTCGCAGTCCAGTTTGCCGCATTGCTGCCTCCGCTGTTCTAATAGGTGAGGAAAGTAACGCTATCCCAATAGTATTATTTTATTGTTCCAACTTCAGATCGCGGCAGCAAGAAGCAGTGCAACAGCAAGGGCGACGGGTTATTGCGGCATCGAAAATTGTGGCGGAACAGACGGCCCGGCAGCATATGAGAGACTTTCCGATCATTGTGGACTGGCCTGGGGGCTACCAAAGTGCATACATTTCCCCTGTGTATCCCTTCCATAATCGGACCAATCGGACCAATCGAGCCAGTGGAGAGAGGGGGGCTATCGGCATTCCGACCCTCCTTGCTGCATGAGCTAGAAGATTCTCGCTTCTGGTGACTGCCTATCCTATTGGGTCGGTATCAAGCAGGGTAACGCTCTCCTCGTTCCGCAGGCCCTCGCCGCGCCAGATGATCGTGTCGCCTATCTCCAGGTCGAGGCGTTTCTTCCAGTGGTCCATGCTGCTAATAACGTTGGAGACCGGGAATCTGCGAAAATAATCGTAATCTTGCATGTGCTGACGTTTTTCTGCTGGCAATTATCTCCACTTAGAGTTTAGTATCTATAGGATCATATCTGTAAGCCAGCCGACAGCCGTTTTGGTCGCAGTGGAGTCGCGACCATGCACACTTTTCTAGGTCGATTAACACTCTTTCTGAGTTCTGCTCTTTTTACACTGGCTCAACCGCCACCAAAATATTCTACTTTCAGGCTAGTAGCGGAAATTGTTGCAAGCAGGAGGATCCGAGAATGTCAGTGAAAAAAGGACTTGTCGGGAAACATCCCACGACCCGGCTTCGAAAGAGCATGCGTGTCGCGCTGTGGCTTCTTGTCACCAGCTCGCTGGCGTGTGCTCCCAAGATTCCCAACATTCGCCCCTTCGCGACTGAAACCGCTGGCCTGTATCAAGCCAACGGCAGGGAAACGCAAGCAATACTCACGCAATACAACGAAGCCATCGAGCTGGCTGAAGAAGTTCTAAAGCAGTCCAAGCTTCGTCTAACGCAAGAACCCCGAGAGATCGTGGAGGGAGTTCGAGACCGTCTTGAGACCAACAAAGAAAAGTTTGGGACTTCAAGCCAGGCATTCGGCGCGGTCTTGCAGCAAGCGGTCTCCTACTCCGAAAAGCTCGCCGAGCTAGCTGCGGCTGGCAAAGGCGGGGCCCAAGCTGCCGACTCCCTAGCGGAGTCGATCAACGGCTTCGGAGCGTTGGCGGGCGCCGGCGCCCTGGTCACCGGTCCGGCGGCGGAGATCCTACGGAGAGTCGCGGACTACTATACGGCCATCCAAGCCCGAAAGAGCCTGCGTGAAGCCGCGGAAGCGGCGCAAAAGCCCGTAGCCGAAGTCGCAAAGGCGCTCAAACAGATTCATAGCAACCAGTTGCAGCGCTTGGTCAGTTCGGTCGCAACGGAACACGACCGATTGCTGCTCTACGAAGCAGGGTTCAGCATCACCGGATACTATCGCGAAGCCAGCGAGCGTCGTGATCAATTCTATCGAAAAGCTTTGGGTCATCCGGTAAATGGGGAGGTGGGGACGTGGTTGGCACCTTCCGGATCCCAAATCTGCTCCCCGTTCGCTTGTCCATATAGTCGGCTGCAGTAGCAGAGGCCGTGGGAACTGTGGAAAACTCCGAGCGACATCGAACCGGGCCAGCAAGCCCGTGATACGGAGTTTTCCAAGCGCTGTGCGAACGGTGGAAAAACAACTGCGAGCACTTGCCAGTTCTCCTCCAGAACTACTTGTTTTTCCACGGTTTGCATAGTGCGGCAGTTTCCATGGCCTGCCTTTGACTGGCGGCACCTCCCCATTTACCGGATGAACCTGATTGGGCTCATTGTTTCTTCAGGCAATTCATGGTTCCAGTGTTATCTAGCGGTGCCCTATCGTGGAGAGACCCAAGGTTCTTGGCAAGGGGGGAAGATTTCTAAACGTGGCCCGTGGCAGGCTGCGACCCTACGCCGCCACATCGTCCCGTGGCCTAACTTCCCTCTCGCCGAAAAAAAGGGCTGACGAGGTGTTCCGCGTTTGACAAGTTTCTTCCAGCGCAAACCAGGGGAATTCCCCTGTGTTTTCGTGGGTTTCAGACCCTCGACTTCAGAGGCTTTGTCTTCCACTGCGCGGAAGATCTGAATGACCGGTTTTAGGCGGAACCAGTCGGTCAGGGGCGATCTACTCTGACACCGTTCCCACAGTCAGACCTGCACTATCACGCCGCCGTTCGATCTGATGGCAATCCACCGGCGGCTTCGCACCTAAAAGCGGACGTTCACATTTTCATTGATCGAGTGATTTCTGAAGATATCCCGGATAGTGAGGGTCCGTTGGTAGAGGACCTCGGCCTGCTCATGGTACTGTCAAGTTAACCAATTTGAGTGCCTACTCAGCGCCCTCGCCACTCTCTAAGTTGTTGATTCTACATCCAAGCGTCGACCGATTTCCCCTCCAAAACTCAAGAATTCTACAGAACTCGACAATACCCAGACGGCCGTCGTCCGCCAGTTATTGCATGACCGTTGCGCGAACCCGAATGCCACAATAATGACGAAAACAATTCACATTCAATTGAATCATTAAGTCATGTTCGATTACCCGCCCCTGCGACACACACACAAGAGAAAAACCGCGCCCCACGAGCCAGCCCACCGGATCACGTAAGGAAAGGATCTACTATCCAATTCCAGCCACCCAATACACGACCACACCACATCCACCGATGCTGGACGTGGTTGTGCGGCTCCATCCTAATTGCACCGACTTGCGAGGTCACCATCTCAGGCGCTGACGGCTTACCAGTGGAACTCATGGACTTCTACATCGAGGAGACCTCTAGCGCCCCTAACGAGGGAAGCCAAGAGGCGGAAGCCACCCCCGGGGGGAAGAGTACTGGCCCCAAGCCGTAACCCACCAAGGTCCTCTACCGTCGTCAACCCAGCCCGCACCCACCCCGACCACCGCCGCACGTACTCGCCAAGCCGAGATGGCTCTTGCTCATAAAGCCGGATAGCACGTGCTGTGAAGTTCTCCAAAGTCGTCCTTGCCACTGCAAGCTGGGTCCGGCTGAAATGATAGCCAAGGAAATCAAAGCCCTTTTCGATCCGCCCGATGAAGGTCTTCTCGGGATGTTTCTCCAGCTTTAGAGAGGACAGCACCTGGTTCAGGACTCGAACGGCCCGACGCAGCTTCCAACGGGTGGGAGCCAGCACCAGGATGTCATCCATGAAGCGGACATAGAACAGCCCTGTCCTCTCCAAACACTGGTCCACCTCGGCCAAGAAGAAGGCACCGATAATCGGGCTCAGGGGGCTGCCCAATGGAATCCCCCGGTCAGACTCCCAGAACAACCCACCTCGCTCGCTGATCCGGCTCAGGTACTGCTCGACCAGATTCAGGACACGACGGTCCGGGATGACCCGCGCCAGACGCTCGATCAAGCGCTGGTGGTCGATAGAAGCGTAGTAGGATCTCACGTCAGTTCTGATCACGAAGCGATGCTGCTTCAGGTGCCGCCACACCCGACGCACTGCCGCCTTGCCCCCGCCGTTCCCTTTCAGGTGGGTGCAGTTCCTAGAAAAGGACAGCCGCCTTGACAACACCAGAGCAACGGCTTTCAAGACCAGGGCGTCTCTCGCCGAGAACAGATCGACTTCCTCTCCGTTGTCGAGCGTCGTCCGGCTCAGCAGTCCCAGACGATAGCTCCCCTCCAGCAGCTCTCGGCGCAGGCGGACAATCTCTCGTTTCCAGTGTCGGCGAAAGTTCCATACGTCTGCATGGTCAGGGTAGTTCCGTCGTCGCTTGCACAGCCAAGCGTATGAAGACTCCAGAATCCCTTCATCGAGGATGTCGTCAAGGGTGATCTCCATTCCTTGGGGATCTTGGCAGCGAACCCCGACAGGTCACAAGTAGGCGGCTATCTCCTGCTGTTCGATCGGGAACTATGTCGTCCAGTTATCGTCGAGTCCAACCTTGGGAAATCGTCAGAAATCACTCGATCAATGGGAATCTTGAATGACCGCTTTTAGGCGGAACCGGTCAGTCAGGTGTGGCCTGGTTTGTGGGGTCAGAATCTGGGCTATTACACCTGCGTGTCCGCCCTCACAAAATGCGTGCAAGAGCGTTTCTGTCACCGGCTTGTGCGGATATCTGGGATAATGTGCTAACCCGTGTATTCATTAGGCGCATGTCATGAAACTCGAGCGACAGATTCGAAATTGCCAGAAAGTCCAGATTCCCGAGCCTTGCCCATTGAAGTGGGACAACCTGACTCGCGGCGATTCTGATGTCGTGCGGCATTGTTCGGTTTGCGACAGATCCGTGTACTACTGCGCTACTGATGAAGATGCGGTCTCCCATGCCAAGCGGGGACACTGCATCGCGATGCAAGTTGTAAGCGAATCCGAACTGCAGCTTTCGGTGTTGGGCAAGCCCGATGTGGTCTCGACAAATTTAGAGGCCCTCTATACGCATTTAGTCGAGCTTGAAAAGCAGCGCGCTATCAGAGACGCAACAAGGTCAAACCGTGATTGTGAAACATGTGGATACCCAATCGCTTCTTTCCGGAAAGAGTGTTGGGTTTGTAAGGCGGTCGCCGAAAATCGTACCTAACAAACCAATCAACCGGACGCCGCTCTGCAGACGGTTCGCATGCTGCGCATGGCGCCGCGCCGGTTAGTTCAGCGGTTGGGCGCCGAGATCTACCCTGATCTTTGATGACTTGTGGCAGTCCTTGGTGACTCGGACGTCCTTGCCGGAGAAGCGCTGGCAAGAAGACATTTTGAGAGCGGAAGGAGCCTCTGGTTTTCTTGGGACATTGATTCGAAGTTTTAAGTAGGCACTTCGTGCCGACGGCCAAGGCCGTAAAAGGCTGTTTCGGGACACCCCGGCTGTGACGAAAGGGCGGTCTCAGAGAACAGCTCACTTGATTGAAATTCCGAGACTGTTAAGCGAAAAACCTCAATGACCGGTTCTAGGTGTTACCAGTCCTTCGTTCAGACGTTTCCGGGCAAGATCTGAGTGTCCGGTTCTAGGCGTTTTGCGCCACTCATGAACGATGCGGCTGGAATGCCGAAGATGGTGTGAAGCTGAGATGCCAGAAGGTGAAGTTATTCTTGCACGAGCCCCAAGAGGCTGAATCTCTTGACAGTATGTCCGGACTGCGAAGGAGGATCGAAATGAGAACTCGTGTTTCTCTAGGAAGTCTCTGTGTGCTTGTACTGACTGTCCTGAATGTTCAAGGGGCATCAGACCTTCCTGGCCTGCTGGAGATCGGGACGCGCAAGCAGCTTTTCATAGACGACTACATGATCCAAAGTCTCACCGACGCCCAGCAGGTCCTTAACCCGGCCACTAAGGCACGTAACAATCCCGTAGTCAGACCCGATCGCCCCTGGGAGGGAGGTCTCAACCCTATTTCCAAGGTCCTGTACGACGAGAGGGAGGGCCTGTTCAAGATGTGGTACACCACGACGGATGGTTACAAGGCCGGTAAGGAGAGTGGAGAGCTGACCGATTACCACTGGACGGACAAGGGCGCGGTCCGGGAACAAGTGGAAGCGGCCTATCGCTACGTGGGGAACCCCAGCGAGTACGCCTACCGCCTCTGCTACGCTACCTCTCGTGACGGAGTCCGCTGGGAAAAACCGAGTCTCGGCAAGGTGGAGTTCAACGGCTCCCGATCCAACAAGATCCTGCCCGAAGGCAGCCTGGCGCCGACCTTCTTCGACACCAACGAAGAGGACCCAGCCAAGCGCTACAAGGCGATCGGTCAGACGCGCTCCATCGACCCCCCGGGCATGCAGCTGCACCTGTACTATTCGGGCAACGGGTTCGAGTGGGCTCCCGACCCGCACAATCCGGTGATGGATACCACACCGGAGCCTGGCCGCTGGGGGCCCACTCACTACATGGGCTGGGATCCCATCCGGCGAGTGTACGCGGCTCATATCGAGAACTGTCTTCACCGCAGCTGTCCCTTGGGCAAGCGCATGGTGGGAAGGGCCGAGAGCCCCGATTTGAAGAGCTGGAGCCTACCCCAGAACATCCTTCTGCCGGACGAGCGGGACTATATCGATACCGAATTCTACAACTTCCCCGTCACCGCCTACGAGGGAGTCTACATCGCCCTGCCCTGGGTCTTCAGGACCACCAACACGCTCCACTACCCCACCCTGGCCTTCAGTCGTGACGGAGTGCACTACGAGAGAAGATTCCGTGAGCCCCTGGTCCGAAACGGGGATCACGGCAGCTTCGACGAAGTTAGCATCTACTGCTCGCAGGCGATCATGATTGGAGGCAAGGTCTGGATCTACTATACGGGTGCCAACTGGAGAGGACCCCAGCAGCTCTTTTTCGCCGGAGACTCGGCGCTTCGCGTACCCGGACTGGCCACGCTCCCGGAGGACGGCTTCGTTTCCATCGATGCGGGAAAGCTTCGACCCGGGGTCCTGCTCACCCACACCTTCAGCTTCGAAGGCACGACGCTCGCCGTCAACATGGAAGCCGCAGCCCACAACTATGGGGCAGGGCGTGCCGAGATCAAGGTGGAGATCCTGGATCATCAGACTCAGCCCCTGTCCGGCTTCTCCCTGGACCAATCCGATCCCCTGACAGCCACGGGGAGAGTACAAGCCAGCTGGCAAGGCCGAAGCGACCTCAGCGCGCTGGCGGGCCGCCCCATCCAGCTGCGCTTCTGGATCCGCAACGCCAAGCTCTATTCCTTCCAGTTCAAGTAGGGTGTAGGGCTTTGTCACCCATTGGACGACTCCCGGTCAACCGGCGACAAGAAACCTAATTCGATGGCCGTCCAGGAAACCGCCCAAAGATCTGATAGCGATCAAGGAATCGAGCTACGAGTTGGAGTAATCGACTATCTGTCACGAGATCCGATTGACGGAGCAACGGTAAGGCTTGTTGGAAGATTCTCTGGAGAGCAAAGTGTCTCCGATTCAGGCAAGACGGGCGAAGCATTGTTCCTTGTGTTGCCAGGGTTTATGTCGTTCAAGTAGAAGAAGAGGGGTACTTGACTAGCAAGACAACTCTTGAAATTCCTGACCGAGTCCCATTCGGCTGCAAGCAAGTGGAGTTGAAGCCGACCATCATTGCCAGTGGCAGGGTCGTAACTCACCTCGGCAGTCCAGTCGACGGGGCGCAGATTACCTTCATCGGGCATCAGATGCCTGACGACTCGAATCTGTTTCGCTCAGCGACTCGAAACGACGGATCATTCGAGCTCGTTGTCGTGCCGGGTGTCTACGAAGTCAGAGCCACCAGGCAGCCTAATCCATCCGTCGTCCTCGAATCGGTGCCAATTCGCTCTCAAGGCGATACAGGGCACCCCGACGGGTACAGTCAGAACTGCATCATTAACAAGTACGACGACGACGTTCCCAATGAGCTGATGGCGGTGTACGCCATCGTCTACAAGGGGCAGGACACCAACGAGTATGTCTGCTTCATCCGGCCGGACGGGAACTAGCTGCCCCGACTACGGGGTCGCCAGGTTGGGTCCCGAGCCGGGGGGTAGGAGGTGTTTTCAGCTCAGACGTTCAGGCGTGAACCCGTACAGACAGCGCCAGATTGATCCTCTCTCGTAGGCCCCTTCCGCCTGAGGCTGTGTGAAAAGCCCAAAACCTCTTTGATTTAGGGGTCTCTTTACCCTTCCTACGACGGAGATCGTGGCTTGCACGCGATCCTATGAAGTCAAGATTTCAAATCCAAAATCATGAATGACTTTTCACACGGCCTCGCCTAAAAGCGGACATTCAGATTTTCCCCAGGAAGCGCCGAATGAACGGCCGCAAACCTCCAAGAGCAGTCATTGCGCACAGACCAAGCGATCATGCGACCACGAAAAGCTTTGTGGTTGAAAAGAATGGGTCGTCTTTTCGAGAAATAGGGACAAGGATGGAAGTTTCAAGCACACGACCAGCTTCGCAGCGAAGGAGATTCCGGGTGTCAGCGGAAAAGGCGGATTGAATTCCGCCTATCCTTCCGATTTCTATATATGCTGTCCCCTGGCATTGTCCTTCCAAAGTCAAAGATCTAGTATTGCCACATAGACTCCCCAGCAGTCTGGAGGCGCCGTTGATAGGCCAGACCATTTCCCATTACAAGATCACTGCCAAGCTGGGCGAAGGGGGTATGGGTGCCGTCTATCAGGCCACCGATACCCGCCTGGGCCGGCAGGTAGCGCTGAAAATCCTGCCGGAGAAGTTCGTCAAGGATCGACAGCGAATCGGTCGGTTTCAGCGAGAGGCCGAGGTCTTGGCTGCTCTCAATCATCCCAATATCAGCATCATCCATGGTCTGGAGGGGTCGGGCGAGGTGCGGGCGCTTGTGCTGGAGTTGGTTGAGGGTCCAACACTAACCGAGCGAATCGCTGAGGGTCCGATTCCTATGGAAGAGGCGCTCCGGATTGCTCTGGAGATCGCTCAGGCCCTGGAGGCAGCTCACGAAAAGGGGATCATCCACCGCGATCTGAAGCCGTCCAACCTGAAGATCACACCCGAAGGGTCGGTCAAGGTCCTGGACTTCGGCCTGGCCAAAGCGTTGGAGACGGAGCTTTCGGACCAGGAACTAGCGAGCTCCCCCACGCTGACCATGGAGGCCACACAGGAGGGGATCGTTCTGGGGACCGCAGCCTACATGAGTCCGGAGCAGGCACGGGTCAGGTGGTCGACAAACGCACCGATATCTGGTCCTTCGGGCTGCTGTTGTTCGAGATGCTGACCGGTAAGGGGATGTATGCGGAGAAGAGCCTCACCGAGACGATCGCCGCGGTGATTCACCAGGAACCCAGCCTGGAGCAGCTGCCCGAGGACACACCCCAGAGGATTCGAGGCCTGCTGGAGCGATGTCTGCGCAAAGATCAGAGAATGCGGCTGCGCGACATGGGGGACGCCCGTATTACGATCGGCGAGTGTTTGGGCGGTGAGACGGCCTTGGAGGAACCCCTTGCTCCCTTGACGTTACTGCCCCTCTGGCGAAGGCTTGTTCCGTGGGCAGCAGTACCGATTCTGGTAATCCTGGCGGGGGTTTTCAGGCCCGACGTCCCGGTCCCCGAAAAGCTCGTTTCACGCTGGGAGATCCCAGTTGGCAAAGGGCAATTGCTCAACCATTTCTTTCTCCGGGGGGTGGCTCTATCACCGGACGGTACCCGCCTTGCTTTTGTCTCGGCGCCAGATGTGAGTGGGGAGGCCATCCCCACAATCTACATCCGATCATTGGATCAGTGGGACTCTGCCGTTGCCCTCGCCGACAAGGCGGCCATGCCCTTCTTTTCCCCTGACGGAAACTGGCTGGGAGTCGTCATGGATCCTGGCGAACGTATAGCCAAGGTGCTGAAAAAACATCCACTCGACGGAGGGCCACCGATGACGATTTGCGATTGTCCGGTACCTTTCGGTGCAAGTTGGTCCCCGGACGACACCATCATCATGGCTTGCGGAGCCCAAGAAGGCCTGTTCCGAGTGTCTGCATCGGGAGGGGAGCCGGAGCAGCTCACGGAATTGGACCGAAACGCCGGGGAAGTGAGTCACCGACTCCCCCATGTGCTCCCGAATGGTGAAGCGGTCCTCTTCACGGTGATGCGCCACAATGTTGGCAGTGGCCGGTCAGATATCGTTGTTCAGTCCTTCGAGACCGGAGAAAAGAGGGTCTTGATCAAAGACGGTGCAGACGCCCGCTACGTCCCCACGGGGCATCTGGTGTTTGCCCGGGAAGCGACTCTGATGGCGACTCCCTTCGACCTGACGAGTCTGAAGGTCACCGGTCCTGAAGTTCGGATCCTGGAGGGGGTCAGCCAGTCTATGCACCTCTATAACAGCGGTCTCGAGAAACGCGCTGCTCAGTTTGATTTTTCCAATTCCGGGTCGCTGGCTTATATAGCTGGGTCTTCCTTCCCCGAATTCCAGTTTCCAGTGGTCTCGGTCGATCGCAGCGGTGGAGCTAAAGCCATCGATGTTGAGCAGGCTCAGTACGCATCGGTCCGTCTCTCTCCGGATCGCTCCCAGTTGCTTCTGGGCACCGGTCACAAGACCGGGCACCTCTGGATCCATGACCTGAAAACCGGGGCCCGGCCCAGGCAGACCTTTGAAGCGCACAATTCCAATCCGATTTGGAAGCCGGACGGTTCGGGCTTCGTTTTCAGTTCCTCGAGAAACGGTCCTCAGAATCTGTACTGGCGATCGCTCGAGAGCGAGGCTGAAGCTGAGCATCTGATCCCCAGCCCGCACAATAGAGTGCCAGGTTCATGGTCTCCTGATGGAACCAAACTCGCGTTTGTCCAGTGGGAGACGGGGAGCCGCTGGAGCTACGACATCTGGATTCTGTCGATGGAGGGTTCTCGCTCTGCCACACCCTTCTTGCAGAAGAGCTTCAAGGAGCTGCATCCGGCATTCTCACCCAATGGGCGCTGGCTGGCCTATACCTCCAACGAATCCGGTCGATTTGAAGTCTACGTGCAACCCTATCCGGGACCAGGAAGAAGGAAACAGGTCTCCACGACTGGAGGCTGGTCTCCAGCCTGGTCAGGAGACGGTAGGGAGCTGTTCTACGTTATTCCCTCCAATCCCACCACGATGATGGCGGCTAAGATCGAGGTCAGTGGGAGTAGCTTGGAGCCGGCCAAACCAGTTCGCCTGTTCGACGGGAAATACATGAAAATGAATCCGAGTCGGAGCTACGATGTGACGCCGGACGGGCAGAGCTTTTGGATGATTCAATACGGAGGCGAAGAAAACGAGGCCAGGGGTGACGCGTATTTTGGAGACAAGGTGAGCGTGGTTGTCAACTGGTTTGAAGAACTCAAACGGCTGGCCCCACCCGGCTAGTGCCCGGGAGCACGCAGAGTACAAACTCCTCAGCTCGTCTTGCGATCTGTTGTTTCGGGCAGTGAAAATCTGGACCCTATCGACCCACAGAACCCTGCAAATAACGCCTTCTTCGGAGATCGTCAACCGATTCAATCCGTCAGAACGAGAACCGGAAGCCGAACTGGATCTGGCGTGGTGTGGCCGCTTCCGTCACCCGGCCGGCAGCGCCGGAAGCCATGTTCTCAGGCGGGCTGGAGAAGATCGCGTGGTTGAAGGCGTTGAAGAGATCCACTCGGAAGTCCAGGGTCTTCGCCTCGCCGAAGGCGAACTGCTTGTGCAGGGAGACGTCCACCAGCGGAACACCGTCGTAGCGCAGGGGGGAGAAGGACGAATTCCCCAGAGCGCGACGAGCCGCCTCGTGGCAGATGTCGGCTCCTTCGCAGAGACTGCTGTCGTAAACCGGTGGGACAAAGGCACTGGTATCGAACCAGCGGTCGACGCTGCGTTCGTCCTCCCTCAGATACCCATCGCCAACCCGATCCATCCTCAGTCCACTCCGGAATCCCTGGTCAAACGGATCCCGGCCCCAGAAAAGGATATAGGGGGCACCTGAGGTCAAGGTCACGATGGTGGTGGCCTCCCAACCTCCCAGAAGGGTCCGGGTCATACCCGGGGATTTGCGGAAGAAGGGCAGTTGCCAGATGCTGGAGGTATAGAAGGTCTGCGACCGGTCATGTTGCATGGGGGCCTTCAGGTTGTGCCGTTCGTACTCCGTCGCTCCCCCAAACTGGCCCCACTGTCCGACGAAGTTGAGGGCCATGGCTTTCGACCAGGTGTAGCCCATGTTCAGAGCCACGCCATCCTGAAAGCGCCGCTCCACCCTGGCCTGCAGCGAGTTGTAGTACATGTTCCCATGCGGCCGTGTCATGACGTTGGGCATCACCTGCGGATAGGGTCGGCGGCCCTCTGTCCTGACCAAACCCGATCGACGGTGTCGCTCGGAATCCAGGGACGGGGTCCAGCGGTGATGGGATCGCTGGTAAGGACGACGCTGCTGCCGTCGATCAGCGGCGCCACATAACCTTCCGGCATGGCTACGTTGAAGGGGCTGATCTCCCGAATGTGCCGTCCCTGGTTGCCTACGTAACCGATCTCCAACTTGGTCGCCCGGAAGATCTCGTGCTGGATCGAGAGGTTGTAGGAGTAGATCTGTCCCTCCTGCCACTCCAGTTCTGAGTGGTAGTTGACAAAGTAGTCATTCAGGTTCACCTGGGCTGGGAGCTCGAGCCGCTGGCCGGTGAAGAGGCTCGGTGTCTCAGCTCCCCGAACCGCATTAACGCCGACTCTTCCCAGGGCCGGAAACAGGGCCCGCGCCTTCACATGTCCGAACTCCTGATCATAGTTCAGACCGCCCCCCAGGCGCAGCACCGTCCGGTTGCTCCCGAACAGGCGCCAGGCCAGGCCCACTCGGGGCGAGAAGTAGCGCCACCGGGTCTGGTAGCAGGACCGCCCGGTCGAATTTGCGAAAGGAACTGCCAGACCCGTAGGTCCTTGCCACTGAGAGATGTCAAAGCCCTGGGGCACCATCTGCACCGGATCGATCCGGTTGCTGGCCTGCGAGTAGTCGAAGGCACAAAGGTAGTAATCGGTTGCGAAACTCCCATCGAGAGATCCCTCGTAGGTGGGCGGGCGCGGTTGCTCCCACCTCAGCCCGAGATTGAGGGTCAGGTTCGGACCCACTTTCCAGTCATCGTTGACAAACGCGTTGTAGTGGGACTGGTTGTATCGCGCGTACCTGGTGCCGAGACCGAGGTTGTTTCCGCCCACCCCGGCAGGAAGGCCCAACAGGAAGTCGGCCCAGGGCTGGCCGAAAGTAGCACCGCCGATCGAGCCCTCATCGTTGCGGAGGATTTGGCCGGCGGAACGGCCGTTGTAGAAGTCGAAGCCGCCAGCGTAGGGAACTTTTTCATCAGAGGTTACATCCAGATTGCGGGTATGCTCGATGCCGAACTTGAGATAGTGGTTGCCTCGCCGCCAGGACACCGTGTACTTGAGACCCACACCGGTGTCACCGACGGTCCAGTCGCTAGCTCCTCGCCAGCCGTCATAGCCCGAGAAAGCAAGCCCCAAGAGCCCCCCCGAGGCTCGGGTTCCATTCTGAGAATAGACGGGATTCAAGTGGGCGTCGTCGTAGCCTAGTTCCCGGCCCCAGTCCCGGTCTTCGACCGGGCTCGAAAAGAGCCATGGGAACTTCCAGAGTGAGAGATTCAGCTCGCTCACCAGGTTGGGTCCCCAGGGGTTGACCCAGCCCATGGCCGCTTGCCAGCCATGGAACTCATCGCTGAATTCCTCGCGGGCCCCGTTCAAGTCCGCTCCCGGGTAGGGATAACGGCGCGTGTTCCTCCTGGTCGGTGCGTTCTGCCAGCTGAAGCGGCCGAAGAGGGTGTCTCCACTGACCAGGTGGTGATCTCCTCGGATCGAGTACTTGTTGATCCGTTGGTTCGCAGTCCGTGGGTAGCTGTAGTTCCGAGCCGTCACCCCGGCAACGTTGGGTGCCGGCGGAGGCATCAATTCCATCACCCTCCGATAGACCGGATTCCACAGATGCTGCGGGATTTGGTTTCCGTCGAAGGGCTGGCGTTGACCGTCCACCACGTCGAAGGGGTTGTAGAGCTGTGGAATCGGGCCTTGTGGTCCCGCACCGCTGAAGTCTCCCTGGGTCATGACCGTGGAGGGTACGGTCATGAAGTCGGGCGTCTGGAAATTGTCGATGAAGCGCTCGTAGTGGGCGTGAAAGAAGGTCTGGTCCTTGATGATGGGTCCGCCCAGGGACCCACCGAATATCTGGTAATCCACGGGCAGCTTCTTTCCCCCCAGCTTGTTGGTGAAGAAGTTGGCGGCATCGAAGCGCTCGTTCCGAAAGTAGTACCAGCCGTGGCCGTGGAACTTGTTGCTACCGCTCTTGGAGAGCATACTGATCACGGCGCCGCCGACGCGGCCGTACTCGGCCGAGTAGTTGTTGGTGATGATCTTGAACTCCTGCACCGTCTCAGGGGTGGCCTGCACTACCGGCCGCTGGCTGTAAGCGCTCTGGTTGGTGGAGCCATCGAGGGTAATCTGGTTGGAATGGGAGTAGAGTCCGTTGAAGCTGGGGTAGCCGCCGCCCCACCAGTCTGTGCGCTGGTAGGATTGTCCTCCCTCACGGGATAGATTCCCTCCCGTGGTCAGGTAGGCAAGCTTGACGAGGTCCCGTCCCTGCAGGGGAAGGTCTAGGATTTTCCTTTCCTCAACTACAGCTCCCTTCTCGGCAGTGTCCGTGTCGATGATAGGGGCACGACCGGTGACCACTACTGGCTTAAGTGTGATTTCCCCTATCTTGAGCGTGATGTCAAGCCGGGCCACCTGGGTAACTTCGAGACGGAAGTCCAGGAAAAGAGCGGTTTGGAATCGCGGCAGCTCGGCGGTTATGTCGTATAGACCTGGTATCAGCTTGTCGACGACGTAATTACCCCGATCGTTGCCAATGGACGTTCTGGGAATATTGGTTGCCTGCGCCGTGGCCGTGACCTCCACGCCAGGCAAGACCGCTCCGGTCTCGTCCTTGACGCTGCCGACCAGGCGGGCATAGGAGCTGGACTGACCATAGGCCGACAGCTGAACCGCCGCGACCAGGATTAGTGCCCCGAGACAGGTGGCCAGCGTCTCCAGGAACTGACCCCTTGACAGACCCGTCCTAACGCTGCGAGAGTGTCTGGAGGTTCCCCCTGAAATAAGTCTGTGGAACATCCACAGCCACATTTCCGACTGGCCACAATCTCCTCTCATCAAACCTCCGTTCCCGTGTCCGGGGACACTCGATCAGCTCGGGGGCGTGGATAGCTACACTGGGGCTGTACCCCTCCAGCTAGCTGGATCTTGTCGCTCATACTAAGGGTTCGAGCCTTCGTCCACTTCCCCTTTGGTCGAGGTCTGCTGCCTAGCACTCTTCCCACAGCGACGGTAGCACTGGTCATGCCAGAGTCCTTAAACCGGAACCATTTGGCTGCCGATTTGCGCTAACGCGCTCACCCAAAGAAAAACCCCTCGCAGTCGGTGGAAGCACACAAGAAGGAACAGAGACCAGAGCTCTAGCTCATGGGAAAGTGCGGCTGTCTGACCGGATAGCCGTCCTAGTCTCCGTTGCCTATTCTTAGACTGGTCCTGCACCGTCCCCGCAGCAAGCAAATGACGGCTGAGGGCCCCCGAAACCTGAAACCTGCGACGAAACGAAGTTTCAGATCAATGTCCCGGGAGACTGCACAGGACCCCATTCTCGCCTTTCTGCGCGATCAGCCCATCGAAGTGGGAGACAATCTTGTCCTTACGTGCCATAAGACCTCCCCTCTCACCTTTGGTCAGCACGTCGGCGAGAAGCCGATTCACCCCATCCTCTTTCAGTTCCCGCATCCCATCGTAGAACCTGCGATCCAGTCTGCAGTTCAGGAGGTTCTTGGGGGCCATCAGGTCTTTGTGCCGTCGGAAGCCTCGCGAAAAGTCGATCATCACCAGTTCCCAGTCATTGGTGATCAGCAGGTTGCCCAGATTGGCATCCGTGTTGTAGACCAGCTCGTTGAAGATCCGGACCTGGAACATCTGATCGTTCCATTTGGCTCGGTTGGGAGGAGCAATCTTTTTTCGGTAGCGCTCGCCCTCCATCATCTTCACATCATCGACCCACCAGGTCACCGCCGCCCGCTTTCCCTTGACCTTTCGCTCCACCGAAACGGGAATCATGTGGAGGTTCAAGAACCGGTCCAGACGATAGGCGGCGACGTTGTACTTGTAGGAGTCCCGGAAGTTGACCTCCATTCCCCGAGCCGTGGCATAGGAGGACTTCGACACGTCGACCGACTGGATGCTGGCATCGTGAGTGTGAACTCCATCGGAAAACGTGGCCCGCTTGGTCCCGGTCACACCCGTGTGGACCTTCTTCATCTTCACCACCTCTGCCCTCATCAGGAATGATTCCTTGTCGGCGTCCGACCAGTTGGAAAGAGGAGCGGGACTCTCCTGTGACCACACCTGGGATGAAGAAACGAACAGAGTGCAGGCCAACAAGGGGGCAGCACATCTGCCTCCCACTGGCGTTTTCCTGGACGCCGAGCGAGGGTGCTTCGCTTTGGGTGGAGACAGGTTGGGGAAGCCTGTCGCGTTCAGATCAAAGGCAGAAATGAAATGTTGCATGACATTGACCTCCTGGGTCCGTGTTTGTGTGCTCAATAGCGACGGATTTCAGGTCCACAAACTACAGACACGATCGAACCTTCATTGGGCGGGCCACTAGAACAGGTTCGAGGGCTGACGCCTGGTCGTCTCCCCAACTTCGCTCCGCCTAGCTTGGCCTTGCGGCCTGTTCCGGGCCCTTGCTTCGGTTTCAGCCTGTCCAGGACCCCGGTCATCGCTGACGATCATCCGGGCGACGTTTAGAGTGTCTGCAAACGCTCATTAGAGTGAGGCTGCGCAGCGGCTTCAGCTGTTCCTCCGACCGGAGACAACATCCACTCATCAAACTCTCCATTCCGTGTCTGCAAATGCCCGATCGGCTCGGGGTCAGGATAGCTCCGGTTGGGGCTACTACTCCTGTGGAATCTGGCGCTCATACTAAACGGTTGAACAACCTTCGTCCACTTTCCCTGGTCAAAGCATTCTCGACAGAACTCCTCCCACAGGCAGTAGAGCAACAGCTGTGCCAGAGTCTGCAGGTCTAATCTACCGGGTGCAGATTGGCTCTTAACTTGTTCAGGTAAAAGAAGAAGTCTTCGGGTAGCTGGAACGATATCAAAATGCAACAGAGACGGAGACTCTATCCTTTGGGATAGCGAGCCTATCCGATCAGATAGTCGTGCCAGCCTTCGTTGCCTATGGAGTTCATTTGCAATCGGACCGAGAAGTGTCGTCCAGTTATCGTCCAGTCAGAAAGCTATAGGATATCGTCAGAAATCACTTGATCGATGCGGCAAAAACCCAGGAACCAATTGAGTTTTCGGTAGTTTTCGTCAGATTTCATGTCGTTGCCCAACAGATTTAGGATCTGGTGCATCGGAAGCCGAGTCGTCAGCGAAACCAAGTGGTGACTCAGCGTATCCTGACCAACGATAAGCAGACCAGAGAGTTTGGCCCGTTATGGGTCCAATAAGAATCACCCAGGCTTCCCAACCGCTACCTAGCGTTTCCCAATGTGACCGTGCGTGCCGCTAGGTACTGGTTTTCCGGGTGGGGCTTGAACTCATAACCCGAAGATCTTGGGGGGCATTCTTCTTGTCTGAACCGAGCCCAACAAACGAAGGAGCGAAAAGCTGCCCTTGCCACTCCTTATGGCGACGCTGGTCATTAATGAGCTTCCCAGGTAATCCCAATTGTCAGGTGTGGGACTCAGCTCTTTGAGTAGCTGTTGAACTGATGGGCTAGCTTCTCATTAAGAAGGATCCTCTTAAGGACTCCAGCTACGAACGGAAGGGCTTCGACGACGACAGAGATAAGCTCATCCTCATCGGGCATTGCACCATCCACGATCTCGGCCTGCAATCTGCAGACTCTCTGAACCAATAACCAAACACGCGTCACGTCCGCAGACGATTCACAAGCGAAACAGCTTGCGGTGACCCAGGTCGGATTCGCTATCGACGAGTGCGCGTGAGGTCCAAAAAGAATCTGCAGGGCAATACCCAGATTCAGGCAGATCTGCTCGGCGTAGGGCGAGCGCCAAGCGTAGTAGAAGTACTCGAGCGCGCGGATGAGGCGACCTCCTGACTCGGTCTGCTCCCAGCACTTCTGTTCGTTCTCCCAGGCGCGTGCAAGTTCTCCAGCTACTATAGGAGTCACAGATGGACAGTTCCTCACGAGAAACTCTGTCTTCTCGTAGGCGTTAAAAGCAATCTCCGTATGCAGAGCCGAAGCGAATCCATCTGTGGACCAGATAGCACGACACATTCCAATGGGACTTACCATGGCGATGGTTAGCAGATTGTAGAAGCGATTCACGACCGAATGTGGGTCATCGCAATCGTCCAAGAAGAGCTTTTCAGTTGGGTCAAATCGTGCATAAACCTCGTATCCGAGAGGTTCTCCGTCGTCTATTCCGGTCACCGCACAGAGCCTCTTATAAAGGCGTCCCTCAACACTTCTATTAAGCGGCCCGAGTGTCAGCCCCGGTTCGAACGCAATCGATTTTGGACCGCAGGCCCAGCTAACCCCATGAAGGAGAGCAGCAAGGGAAGGCCCGGGAGATTTCACAGTTCTACTCCCGTTGTTTAAGTAGGCACTTCGTGCCGACGGCCAAGGCCGTAAAAGGCTGTTTCGGGACACCCCGGCTGTGACGAAAGGGCGGTCTCAGAGAACAGCTCACTTGATTGAAATTCCGAGACTGTTAAGTCGAATCTCTTTCCAGTCAAGTCTAATATTGTCATTTTCGTTTACCTTTTGAATGTGGCGTACCTTTTGAATGTGGCGTACCTTCTGAGATTAGGTTCTCGCCTAGTCGACCCTCGGGTTCAGCAATGCGCGAGTGTGACAACCGCCCAATCGCCTCGAAAGGCTGTCTCCCATTTGTCTCCCACTGCGGTTCCTAATCTTTCCTAATGATTCGGTTTTCTGATTGGCGGAAAACCCAGTTAAATGCTTGTTTTTCCTAACGTTTCCTAACGATTCGGAACTTTCCCGCCAGGACTTAAAATCCTGAGGAGGGTCACCTCCGTGTGGGTGCGAGTCCCACCCCGGGTACTTTTTTTTCAAGGGTTTACAGACATTCCTGCCCCCTGCACAGAGGCTCACAACGGCCAAATGTAACCGAAATTGTAACCGCGCCAGCCCAACTCCAGCCAACGACTGCCAAAGGATTCATTTGAAAATCACGTTCCGAGTGTCCCGCTTTCCCGCCAAGACCCTCGGTCAACGGATCCGCAAGCGCCGTCTAGAGCAGGGCCTCAAACAGGTTGAGCTGGCCCGTCTTCTAGGCGTCAACCAAGGGACGATCGTCAACTGGGAGAAAGACCGAACGAAACCAGGAGCGTCCCAGATGGAAGCAGTTGTACAGGGTTTTCTAAAGGGCCGTGATTCGAAGCTAAAGGCTGAGTTGGATAGCCGAAAACAGGAGGAAAAGCTTGGTTGAGGGTCGGCACCCGATCCCACAGCCAGCGGCAGATTTAATCGCAATCGACCGGCGGCTTTCGCCTGCGGATTCAATCGGTCGATGCAACACCCCTAATCTCTAAGCTGTAGAGAGGAGGATGTTGCCAATGAAGTATCGGACGAGGATCTATTACACGGAAGCACAGAAGAGCTTGATGTGGGACCGCTGGCAAAAAGGCGAGTCCCTGAGCTCGATCGCGCGGCTCTTTGACCGCCACCATTCCTCAATTGAGGGGATTCTGAAACAAACCGGTGGCATCCGGCCGCGGCCGCGGCGACGATCGCGGCTTGCGCTGAGGTTATCGGAACGCGAGGAGATCTCGCGCGGTGTGGTGGTCGGCTGCTCGATCCGTTCGATGGCAGGAAGGCTGGGTCGCGCACCGTCGACGGTGAGTCGCGAGCTACGGCGTAACGGCGGCCGGGAACGCTACCGTGCCAACCGGGCCGATCAAGCTGCCTGGGAGCGGGCACGCCGCCCGAAAATCTGTAAGCTGGTCCAGAATCGGGAACTCGCGCACAGCGTGGCCTTGAACCTGAAGAAGCTCTGGTCGCCGGAGCAGATTGCCGGGTGGCTTAAGCGCACGTATCCCGATCACAAGGACTTTCAGGTGTCAGACGAGACTATCTATAAAAGCCTCTTCATCCAGGCCCGCGGCGCTTTGAAGAAAGAGCTGTTGCAGCATCTGCGGCGTACCCGTGGGATGCGCCGCTCACGTCACCATACACAGAAGACGGAGGATCACGGACGGATCAAGGACACGGTATCGATCCGTGAGCGACCCGCCTCGGTGGAGGAGCGCGCCGTACCCGGTCATTGGGAAGGGGATCTGCTGATCGGATCAAAGCGCAGTCAAATCGCCACCCTGGTCGAACGTCAGACGCGCTACGTGATGTTGGTCAAAGTCAACAGCCAAGACACCGAAACGGTGATCAACGCCTTGATCAAACAAGCGCGCAAGTTACCGCGGGAACTGTACCAGTCACTCACCTGGGACCGGGGCAAGGAAATGGCCGATCACAAACGCTTCAGTCTCGATACGAACATAAAGGTCTACTTCTGCGATCCCCGAAGCCCCTGGCAGCGCGGCTCAAACGAAAACACCAACGGACTGCTCCGACAATACTTCCCGAAAGGAATGGATCTCTCAAACGTCGACCAAAACAGACTGGATGCCGTGGCAAGACAGCTAAACGAACGACCGAGAAAAACGTTAGACTACGAAACACCAGCCGAACGATTTAACCAATGTGTTGCGTCGATCGGTTGAAACCGCAGGCGAAAGCCGCCGGTCAGGTGCGATCTACTCTGACACTGTCTGTATGGTCAGATCTGGGCTATTACACCTCATCTTCACGTCCAAACAGAACTGCTTACTCGGCCAACTAGTCCAATCCCTTGGCTGGCGTTGGCTGGAGTTGGGCTGGCGCGGTTACAATTTCGGTTACATTTGGCCGTTGTGAGCCTCTGTGCAGGGGGCAGGAATGTCTGTAAACCCTTGAAAACAAAGTACCCGGGGTGGGACTCGAACCCACACGGAGGTAACCCTCCTCAGGATTTTAAGTCCGTCGAGGGCAAATCATAACTACCTGAAATCACTATATTTATCAATTAGTTACCGAGTCTCTATCTTGGCTGGAGTTGGGTGGAATTGTGTGGTTTTGGGTTGGCGCGGTTACAAAATGGTTACAGTCAAGTCGGCACCCGATCTTACAGACAGCGTCCGATCTGATCGAAATCGACCGGCCGCTTTCGCCTGAGGCTGTGTGAAAAGTCATTCATGATTTCGGATTTGAAATTTTGACTTCATAGGATCGCGTGTAAGCCACGATCTCCGTCGAAGGAAGGGTAAAGAGACCCCTAAATCAAAGCGGTTTTGGACTTTTCACACACCCTCGCCTAGAAGCGGACATTCAGATTCTCAGCGGAAACGTCGAACGAACTACCGCAAACGGCCAAGACCGGTCATTCCCAATCTAAGTCAGCTGGCAACCGACGAGCACCCAGGTTTGCGAGGGCCGTTCGGCACGCGAACACCTTGACCTAAGATCGCGGCTGCTCTCGCTCCAAGTCTGGACTGCCGACACGAGCCCCTTGGTCGAAGACCGACGCTTCAGCTTGGACCTGAGACCACCAAAACGGAGGTTCTGCTCCGTTCTGCTTGCTCGTAGCTTTGCAACCCATTTGACTGGCTGCCAGTACTCGACCTGGGAATCCTGAAGTCCCGCTGGACAGGAGCCGAGAAGAAAAATGTTAAAAAATTCACTTTTTCTCTTGACAACCTCCTGGAAAAGGTTAAAACTTTGACTATTGGTTTACGGTTGATCACCTGGGCTGAGAGAAAGTCATGGGAAAAGGACCCCACATGGATGAGCAAACCCGCCTGAGCCGCCGGGAGCGGCAGATCATGGACATCGTCTACACCCTGAGCAAGGCTTCGGTCACCGAGGTGCTGGGTCACCTTCCCGACCCGCCGACCCGAATGTCCGTCCGCACAACGATGCGTATCCTGGAAGAAAAAGGACACCTCAAGCATACGAAAAGGAGCCGAGAGTTCATCTACCATCCCACCCGACGTCGAAGGCGTGTGGGCCAATCGGCCCTGAGGCGGGTGCTCGAGACCTTCTTCGATGGCTCCCTCGAGCAGGCGGTAGCGGTTCATCTGTCCGATCCCCGGACGGACGTCTCGGATGAGGAACGAAGACGCCTGGCCGACCTCATCCTCAAGGCCAGAAAAAAGGGAGGCTGATCATGTTTGGATGGCTGGAGACCGTAGGGATGTCGACTCTCATGTCCACGGGGCTAGTCCTCCTGATCGAGGTGGCATTCAAGGGGGTGGCAGTGCTGGCATTGGCGGGTGTCGCCACTTTGTTGATGTGGCGATGCGCAGCAGCAGCACGTCACCTGGTCTGGCTGCTGGCGCTGGTGGGTTTGTTGGTGCTGCCGCTATTGGGACTCGCGTTGCCCGGCTGGCAGATCCTGCCGCGGTGGATCGATCCGCTCGCCGGCAGGGTCGTCTCTAGTAGCGGAGGGATGCAGGGGGTGCTGCCCGAGCAGCCTAGCTTGCCCCTGCCTACCGAGTCCGGCGCGGCATTTCCCCCGAAGGCAATCCAGAGCACCGGGGCTCCAAGCCCAAGCGCCCCGGCGGCGCCCCGGGTAAGTGGGGCTGAGTCGGGCGCGACCGAGAGCTTGCAGAAGGAATCAGCCCCTGTTTTGGGGACATGGATCCTGGGGGTGTGGGCGGCGGGGGTTGCCCTGGCTCTTGCTTCCCTGTGTCTGGGCCTGTTGAGCCTCCGGCGAGTGGGCCGTCGAGCCCGGTGGGTGACCGACGGGTCTTGGATCCGGTTGCTCGAACAGCTCTCGACCCAGCTGGACGTCGAGAGATCGGTGCAGCTGGTCTGCAGTCGCCGGCGTTGCATGCCCATGACGTGGGGCATCTTCCGGCCCAAGCTCTTGCTGCCGGAGGCGGCCCTGGAGTGGTCGGCCGATCGCCGCCGGGCGGCGCTGCTGCACGAGCTGGCCCATGTGAAGCGTCAAGACTACCTGAGCCAGCTGATCACGCAGGTGGTTTGCGCCCTGTACTGGTTCAACCCACTGGTGTGGATGGCCTCGCGTCGGATCGTCGCCGAGCGGGAACGATCCTGCGACGATCTCGTCCTAGGTGCCGGCTCCAAGGCCTCCGAATACGCCGAGCATCTGCTGCAGATCGCCTCGAGCGGGAAAGGCAAGTGGTTGACCGGGTACGCGGCACCGGCCATGGCTCGGGCGTCGAAACTGGAGGGTCGGCTGCTGGCCGTCCTGGACTCACGGCGCTCGCACGGAGTCCTGAGCGGCCGTGCCCAAGGGCTGATCCTGGTTACGGTCTGCTTGGTGGTTCTGCCGCTGGCTACCATTCGATTCACCTCGGGGGGCTCCGCGGCAGCTATCCGGCCAGCCGAGGTGACTACCCTCACCCCGGCCGCAGCAAAGGAGCCGGGCCCAGCGTCTGTTGAGGGTGCTCAAGACAAGCCCATAGCCGGCATGGTTCTCCGACAGGTTGATAAGGGCGACCGAGCTGGAGAATGGTTCTCATTCATGAGTGGGCTTTCCCCTGATGGCCACTACCTGTCTTACATAGGGTTCCCAGGGTCCTGGGAGACAGGCGACTTGGCAGTCCGCGAACTCGACACCGGGAAAAAGCGTCGTCTGACGAAAAAGGTTGATGGATGGAAGGGATCCGCAGAGTACGTCTCGGGTTCTATCTTCTCTCCCGACAGTAAGCAGGTGGCTTACATCTGGTTCAACAAAGACAACTTTTTCGACCTGCGCATCGTCGGGCTCGACGAATCCAAGCCCCGGGTCCTGTATCAAAATAGCGAAGTGACCTGGATCGTCCCTTCCGCTTGGTCTCCGGATGGCAAGGATATTCTGGGGGTATTTACCGGGGGTGGAACCAACCAGATCGGGTTGGTCTCCGTTTCGGATGGTTCGCTGCGGGTCCTCAAATCGCTGGATTGGCGTTACCCCGGTAAGATGAACTTTTCGCCCGACGGGCGCTCCATCGTCTACGACGTCCCACCCAAGGAAGAATCTCCCCAGCGGGACATTTTCGTGCTCGCCAGCGACGGGAGCCGCGAGATTCCCTTGGTGGAGCATCCAGCTGATGACTACGTGCTCGGCTGGTCACCGGATGGGAGATGGATTCTCTTTGCGAGCGACCGCCGGGGCAGCTGGGATGCTTGGGCCATCGAGGTCGCCGATGGGCAGCCTCAGGGTGCTCCTGCCCTGGTGAAGCTGGGAATCGGAGAAATCGACCCGGTGGGGTTCACCCGCAACGGCACCTATTACTACCTCCATTCGAGCGGGCACATCTCGGATGTTTACACCGCCACCATCGACCCGACAACAGGCAAAGTGCTCGCGGAACCGACAAAGCTTCGTCTGCGGATGGGCGCAAATGTCCCACTTGACTGGTCGCCCGATGGCCAATACCTGGCCTACCTCTCGCGGCGGGGCTTCGGGCGGCGTTCTCCGGCCCTCTTTATCCGCTCCGTCGAAACAGGGGAAGAGCGGGAACTCTCACTTCGGCTCAACTATGGGGGTTCGTACGGCCGCTGGTCCCCGGATGGGCGGTCCTTTATGGTCGTTGCAGCCGATCGAAAGAAGCGCTCGGGTCTTTACCAAGTCGACGCTCAAACAGGCAAGATGACCCTGGTCATGAAGAGTAAGCCGGATGGGGGGGTCATCCTCCCCGAGTGGTCTCCCGACGGGAAGACCATCTTCTACTTGGGATCTTCTACGATGGAAGAAGGCGCCGCCGTGATGATGCGAGACCTCAAGACGGGCCGAGAAAAAGAGCTCGTTCGCGTCGTTCGGAGATTCGCCGTCTCGCCGGATGGCCGGTGGCTAGCGTTTATTGCGCTGGAGAAGGCGCCCCGATCCATGGTGCTCAAGATCATGCCGGTGGCCGGCGGAGACGCCCGTGAGCTGTGTAGGGTGAAAGGCCCAGAGCAAATGAGAAATCTAGTGTGGACGCCTGACGGAAGTCAAGTGCTTTTCACAAGGTATGGTCGCGACCCTCGCGGCCGCCAGCTGTGGCGAGTTTCTGCTGAGGGGGGGAAACCTGGCCGGGTCGATCTGGCACCAATGAAATTGCTGAGCAACGTGCGGGTTCATCCCGACGGGAGACGGATCGCTTTTAAGGCTACTAGCGGATCGCAGAAGGTTGAAGTCTGGGCAATGGAGAACTTCCTGCCTGAGCTCAGCTCTAGGAATTGACTGCTAGATGCACACTCGCGGAGAAACGGAAATGTCGATCCCGCATTCCCAATGGACACGGCGTGGGTTCATTCAAGCCGCGTGCTCTATTCTTGCGGCCTCGAGGGCCTGGGGTCAGGAGGTGCCGACTGTCCACGATCACCTGGTAGATCTGGCCCGCGACGCGCCCTTGAAGCTCCTCTTCAAAGGTGAGTCCCTCGAGGATATTCAACGCTTTCAGGTGCGATTCGCGAAGATCCTGCGCTCCCTACTGGGTCCCTTCCAGCCGCCACGTGAATGGCGCACGATCCGAGAGCGTACGGTAGAGCACCTTGACCACATCCGGGAAGAGTTGATCCTCCAAGCCGATCAGCACCCTTCGCTGCCGGTTCATTACCTGAAGCCGGCAAGCAGTCTCTCAAGAACTGCTGGAGTCGTCGCTCTCCACGGTCATGGCCCCTACGGCTACGACCCGGTTTCCGGGAAGGATTCCGATCCCGGAGTCGCCCAGGCGATCCGGACGGCGAACTACGACTATGGGCGACAGCTGGCAAGACGCGGCTATGCCGTCGTGATTCCCTGCTTTACGCCTTTCGGCAGACGGACGGATCCCAAGGACAGCTGCGCGGTGACGTTTGTCAGGATGCAGCTCCTGGGAAGAGTGCTGATGGCCCAGAACTTGAGGGATGCTCTTTGGGCCTTTGAATTCTTGAGGCGGCAGAGTGTTGTCGATCCGGAAAGAATCGGGTGCGTGGGCTTCTCCTACGGCGGCAGGATGACGATGCTGGCAGCCGCCCTGGAAAAGCGGTTCAGGGTAGCGGTGATCTCAGGGGCCCTGAACCTGATGCAGGAACGGATACAGCTTCGCTACAGCTGCGGCGCTCAGGTGATTCCCGGCCTGCTCGAGTACGGGGATGTTCCGGAGATTGCCTCGCTCCTGGCTCCTCGGCCCTGCCTGTGGGAGGTAGGATCCGAGGATGGATTGATCGATCCTGAGTGGGCGAAAGCGGGCCTGGAGCGCATTGGCAAAGCCTATTCAGCCTACGGTGCCGACGGCAATCTAATGGTGGATCGCTTCCAGGGTGGCCATCGTTGGAACGGGATCAAGGCCTATCCACTCCTGGACCGGATTCTCCTTCGAAACTAGTACGCTGACACATAAATTAGAAGGTCAAAAGAAACACTCCTTTCACTCAAGGGGAGGCTAAGACCGTGGACGGTCTATGGGATGCCGAAATCGCTCTCCGCTTTTTTGACCAGTTCGTTGAGCAGTTATTCGCCGTATTGATTTGGTTCTTGGCGGGCTTGGGCTGCCTAGGAATTCCCTTCTGCTCCTATCTCTATCTCAGGAGGCCTCCCCCTGTGCCAATCAACGGACGCACGGCTTGGCTCCAAAGTCTGGCCTCTCTGAACCGGTTTCAGAAGTTTCACCAATACCTAGGAACGAGCGGCAAAGAAAGTCAGCATAACGCATCCGATCCTCGGTAACGGTGTCCTCAGAACTTTGACTCTCTTGGACCTCGGAGGCCAAAGATGAGCGATCACCTCAATTTGCGAACCCTACGCGCGGGAGTGACTGTGGTGCTCGCCAGCATCGTCCCTTTTCTGTCCAGCTCGCCGATCTCCGAGGAGCTCTGGCGGCCCAAAATTCCCCTGGGGCTCGACCTCTATCTGCCCGTGCCTGAAGACAATCCTCTCACGAGAGAGAAGGTGGAGTTAGGACGCAAGCTCTTTTTTGACCCCCTCCTTTCTCGGGACCAGACGCTCTCTTGTGCCGGCTGCCACGATCCCGAGCGGGCGTTCGCCGATGGGCGGGCAATCAGCCAAGGCGTTTTTGGGAGGAAAGGCACTCGGAGTGTGCCCACGCTGGTCAATCGCGGCTACGGGCGTGCCTTCTTCTGGGATGGCCGCATCTCGAGCCTGGAAGAACAGGTGCTTCAACCCATTCAGGACTCCAAGGAGATGGATATGACTGTCGAGGAAATCCTGACAAGATTAAAGAAAGAGGAAGATTACCGCCAAGGGTTTCGGGAAGCCTTCCGAACCGAGGTCAACTCCGAGGGCGTCGCCAAGGCCCTGTCCAGTTACGTTCGCACCCTTCTGTCGGGTCATTCGCGCTTTGATCGTTACTTCAATGGCGAGCGTGAGGCCCTATCGGAGGACGCCCGCCAGGGACTTGAAATCTTTCGAGGCAAGGGAAACTGCACGGCCTGCCACGTAGGCCCCAACTTCACCGACGAGAGATTCCACAACACGGGGGTGGCCTGGAAAAACGGCCAGCTCACGGATCCCGGACGCTTCCTGGTGAGCGGCCAGGAAGAAGATCAGGGCGCCTTCAAAACCCCCACTCTGCGCGAGATCGCCCGCACCTCTCCTTACATGCACGACGGCAGCCTCAAGAGCCTCAAGGATGTCATCAAGTTCTACGATCGTGGCGGCAACCCCAATCCCTCGCTCGACCCGGACTTAACAGTCTCGGAATTTCAATCAAGTGAGCTGTTCTCTGAGACCGCCCTTTCGTCACAGCCGGGGTGTCCCGAAACAGCCTTTTACGGCCTTGGCCGTCGGCACGAAGTGCCTACTTAAAACCTCTCCGTCTTACTCAACGGGAAAAACGGGCGCTGAAAACTTTTCTGAAGAGCCTAAGTGGGCACATTCGCGAAGGCGAAGGGGAAAAGGATTAGAGATGCGATCGCAAACTTTGCAGGAACTTTGCCTTTTCCTCACAGCTCTCTGACCCATTCAGCGAGCACTGCCAGTGACGATCTTTTTGCAAAAGAGATTGGCATATTGTCCGAACCTGACACGTCCGATTTGGAGCAAATCTTCGACCGAATGATGCAGTCCCTGCTGGATATTTACGAAGTCTATTTGCTACTTCTTCTCGGCTTGTGTGTAAGCCTGATGTGTCTTGCGGTGTTGCTGTATCTGGCCCTGTTATTGTCTGAAACTCATTCCCGGATCCGAGACTGGATCACTCAACACCTTCAAGCTCCGATTCAGGCATTGTGGCGAAAGAAGTCGCGTACACAATCAAGAACTTTACCAGTTCCAACCAAGGGTTCTTCCGCCTCGGGTTGAGAATTCTCTAGCTCAAAGTCAAATTCAGAAGCTCGGCGAAACGCGAATCCAGTCGGGAACTCCAGACTACAGGGAACCTATCTTATCTAGCGAATACTAGATCTTTGGGTCTGGAAGGGCAATGTCAGGGGACGGCATATATAGAAATCGCAAGGATAGGCGGAATTCAATCCGCCTTTTCCGCTGACACCCGGAATGTCGTTCGCTACCGAGCTTGTCGAGTGCCTTGAAAATGCCATCCTTGTCCTTGTTTCTCGAAAAGGCACTGCACATTTTTCAGCCACAAGCTTTTCGTGATCGCGTGACCGCTGGGTCTGCGTCGAATGACTGCTTTTGAGCCGCTAGCGGCCCTTCATTCGAACGTCTGCGGGGGAAATCTGAATGACCGGTTGTAGGCGAAAGCCGCCGTTCGATTTCGATCAAATCGGACGCTGTCTGTAAGATCAGGTGCCGACTATCCCAGGAGAAAGAGAACTTGAAAAGAGGTTGACCGGATGGTTGGATGCGGTTGGGAGCGTGTCGGGCTTGGGAAAGGTTCCTGTCACGATTGAGGACACGGCCTTGGCTGTCTCCAGGCTCACCGTCGTTGCGTTTCGAAACCAGTGCGACCCGGCGGCGAGCCGCGCAAAGTTCGGATAAAGACGTTCATCGATCTGAAGGTCCCGCTTGAGAAGGGAGACCGTCGAGAACTCGTCAAAGACGATGACAAACACCGGGGCCCTCGACCTGGCAATCTCGACGCCCGGAATCTCTTCTTCGCCGCTGAAGACCAACTGGCTCACAGGGGAAAAGAAGAGAAAGAAAAAGGGAAACACCACGATTCCTGGTGAAAGACAGGTCAAAAACATCCTGAAGATCCGACTTCGTGAGTAGGCCAAACCAACGATCATGCCAAAGAGGACACCGGCGGCGATGAAGAGGGCTATTGACAGGTCCGCACTCCGATTCACGACAGGGAGGATGAACAGGGCACTGAGTAGAACTACGAGAGCGAAGCGTGAACTTTTCTCCAGTTTGGGGCTAAAGAGCCCGAACAAGGGGGAAACCAGGGAGAGGAGGCCCGGGAGGCAAATCGACAACAACAGAGCTCCAAGCACCAGCCAGGCCGGCGGCGTCTCGTGGGCAACGTAGAACTCGGCCTGTCTTGAGGTCAAATCGTAGAGAGGTTGAGCCAACGCCAGGTTGAACAAGATCATCAAATGAAGGCTCTGACCGAGGGTCTCGGCTCGGAGGAGGGGCTGGAGCTTCTGACTTGAGTGCATAGGAGCCTCTGCGATTATATACGGTCCCGGCCTGAGCCAGCATCTGGGTGTATTTCCGAGGTAGCCTGCAAAGGAGTGTACCGTTCTTTCTGTAATTTCCCGTTAAGAGGGAATTTCTCGGGATACCGAGGATTGGGTTGACGAGGAACCTGGCGCGGCTCAGGCGGAAGGAGGCTGTAGGCCGAGTGCAGCCTGAGCCGTGCGGCGCGGCGCGCCGGGCCCCCCCGGAAGGGGGCCAAAGGCCGTCAGCCGAAGGGTTGAGCCGTCAGAGGTCTGGGACAAGATTCTCTAAATCATTCATCCAAAATGAAAGGAGAATCCAATGGCCCCAGACCTGGAAGACAGAGTACCACGAGAGATCCTAGAGGCGTTGATCCAAGAAGGAACGGAGGCCTTTCGCAAGGTGTTGGAGAAGCTCTTGAACTTGGCCATGGGATTGGAACGGTCGGAGTTTCTGGGAGCCGAGCCCTACGAGAGAACGAGCCAGCGACGGGGCCACGCCAACGGTTACAAGGACAAGAAGATCGCCACGCGTGTGGGAGAGCTCCGACTGAAGATCCCTCAGGTGCGAGGGCTGTCGTTCTACCCTCAATCGCTGGAGAAGGGCTGCCGCTCGGAAAAGGCGCTGAAGTTGGCCATTGCCGAGATGTATGTCATGGGCGTCTCCACGCGCAAGGTCACGGAAATCACCGAGCAGCTGTGTGGCACGGAGATCTCCGCCAGCCAGGTCTCACGGGTCGCCTCCCTGCTGGATGAGGAGCTGGAGAAGTTCCGTAGCCGGCCGCTGAGCGGTGAGTATCCCTTCGTCTACCTGGACGCCCATTACGAGAAAGTCCGTGTCGATGGACGAGTTCAGGACCTGGCCATCCTCAAGGCAGTCGGTGTGCAGGCTTCCGGTCACCGTGAGGTCTTGGGTCTGAGCGCCCGGCTGAGCGAGGCGGAGGTCCACTGGAGAGCGTTTTTTGAGGATCTGGCCGGGCGGGGACTCAAGGGAATGGAGCTCGTCGTCAGTGACGACCACGCGGGACTGAAGGCCGCTCGACGAGCGGTGTTTCCCGCGGTTCCCTGGCAGCGCTGCCAGTTTCATCTGAGCCAGAATGCTCAGCGCTTTGCCCGTCGGCTCCAAGAGCGGGGCCAGATCGGCCAAGCGATGCGGGACATCTTCAACAGCCCCACCCTCGAGGATGCCGAAGCCATGCTCAAACGCAAGATCAAGGCGTTCACCGAAACCAACCAGGCACTGGCCCAGTGGATGGAAGACAACGTGCGCGAGGGGTTGACGGTCTACGCCTTCCCCCGCAGTCTGCACAAGAAGATCCGGACGATTAACGGCGTGGAGAATCTCAACAAACAGATCCGGCGCCGCACTCGAGTGGTGGGAATCTTCCCCCATATCGACTCGGCGTTGCGACTGATCTCAGCCGTGCTGGCGGAGATTCACGACGAGTGGCTCACGGGCCGCTGCTATCTGAACCTGGAGAGCTGGCAAGAAGAGGAGGCATCCTAGAAGAGCGTTTCCCTAAACCCGAGACCCTCAGATCAGCGAGGGTTCTCGGTAAGGGGCAGCCCGCGATCGTGGCTCTGAGGGCTTCTGACAGGGCCTCTTTTCTTGGAGAAGGAGGTGGGGGCGCTGAATCGCTCTCTGCGAGTAGTGCAAGCTGCTCCGGCCTCTCATTTTGATAGATCTGCTGGTTGCCTTAGAGAGATTCACAGCGAGCGGCTCACGGGCCACTGCTTTCTGCACCCGAGAGCCAAGAGAGGAGGATCCTGTCCCACAACCGACCCTGAAATTACAGAAAAATTGTTGCGCTGCCGCCTGCAATTCTGCGACTGGTTCTTGGTATTGCCAATCCTGATGGCTATGCTGTTGGTGAGCATAGACCAAGCTTCGAAACCGGGATGGAGGAGCCATGACGAGACAGCTGACGAGGCTCAGAAACTGATGCTGCGAATCCTGGTCGCTACCTGGGTCCTGCTGACACTGCCTATCGGCCAGTTGGGTTGTACCAGCGGCGATACCCAGAAGGGAGGGACTCCTGAAGTTCCTTCGAGAGCATCGGGTCCGGTCCGCTTCTCGGAACAGCTCATCATGGACAACTATGCCTACCCCTACGGCATCTGGGCTGCCGACCTGGACGGGGACGGCGACCTCGACCTGACCAGCGCTGACTATCGGCCTCACAACAAGCTCTACTGGTTTGAGAACGACGGCTCGGGAAACTTCGAGCGCCACTTCATCCAGAAGGACGACCCCGAGCGACTTGAAAGGCATATGGTGGGTGACGTCAACAACGATACTCGCCCGGATGTTGTCATCGTGAAGAACCTCTACGGCCATCTCCTCTGGTTCCAGAATCCTGGGTCCGAGGGCATCAGAGACCTGTGGAAGCGACATGTGGTCACGACCCGTCTGGCCGGCGCCTACAACGTGGACCTTTCAGATCTCGATGCGGACGGGGACCTGGACGTGGCCGCCTCTTCCTGGAGAATGGGGAACCAGTTTGCCTGGTTCGAGAATCCGGGGATTCTAGACCTGGGGCCTCCCACGCAACTCCGCTATGAGGAAGGCCGGGAATGGGCCAAGCACGTGATAGACGACGGCGTCGCCGAGACCCGATGCATTCGAGTTGCCGATGTAGACGGAGATGGGGACGCAGATCTAATGGGAACCGGAGCTAGCGCCGGACTCGTGCTCTGGTATGAAAACAGCGGCGACCCCAAAGCAAGAGGCTGGATACGCCACGTCATCGACACGGCTTTCCGTCCCATGCACGGGAATCCGGTAGACATGGACCGGGACGGCGATCCAGATCTGGTCCTGGCCCTGGGCAGCGAAAGAAATACGGATTCCGCCGAGGGCCATCAGGTAGTCTGGTACGAGAACGATGGGACGCCGGCCGACGGACCCTGGTCCCGGCACCTGATCTTTGGACCACTCCCCAATGCCTTCGAGGCGGTAGCCGGGGACCTGGACGGGGACGGAGATGTGGATGTAGCAGCCACCGGCGCCGGAGATCCAGGGCAGGTGGTCTGGTTGGAAAACTCAGGCGATCCCAGAACGGTCTGGGCTCAACATGTTCTGAAGACCTCCTGGCCGGACGCCATCATGTGCATCCTGGCCGATCTGGACGGCAACGGCCTATTGGACATAGCTGCTGTGTCCCTGGGAGCGAACGAGTTCCGTTGGTGGCGCAACGAGGGAGCCCCTTAATTCCGTCCCTAGCGCTGTTGGCCGCATTCGAGGACGAAACTAGAGTTTGTCTCAAGCCACGCACGTCAGTAGCAGACAGTCCGTTGTAGGATGGGCACTACTCGATGGAGTTTCAGCTTGGCCCTGGCCCCATTCGGAAAGCGAACCATAGAAGCCTAGAGAGCTGGATTAAGGCTTTGACCTATGAGCACGAAGCCACTGTGTGTAGGCGCGACCACCAGTTTAGGAACTTGCCGCCCATCGACGTTAGCTTCCTAAAGAGTCTGAATGGTGATTGTGTAATGAACCGCCTTCAGGACAAGGTTGCCATAGTCACAGGTGCGGGCACACGGGAGGTTGAGGAAAGCGATCTTTACGGAACCGGCAGCGCGACGGCGATGCTCTTTGCCCGAGAGGGAGCGAAAGTGGTGTTGGCCGACATTGATCGTGAAAATGCAGAAAGAACCCGTATCAAGATTGTAGACGAAGGAGGCGAGGCAGAAGTTGTGGAGACCGACGTTTCTCGGCCCTCCCAATGCAGCGCTGCGGTGGAGGCGGCGATGGGACGTTTCGGCGTATTGGACATCTTGTTCAACAACGTGGGAACCTTTGGGTCGGGCAAAGTCACTGAGATTGAGGAGGAAATCTGGGACCGTCAGATGGCGATCGGTTTGAAGGGCATGGCTTTTATGTGCAAGTACGCGATCCCCCGAATGGCCGAATCCGGGGGCGGGTCGATCATTAACGTTTCGTCCATCGACGGCATGCGGGCCGGATTCCGTCCTAACGTACCCTACGGAGCCGCTAAGGGTGGTATTATCGCGCTCACGCGTCACACCGCCGTTCACCACGGCCGTGAGAACGTTAGGGTTAACTGCATCGCGCCCGGTCATATCCATACGACCTTCGTCAACAGTCTCTCTGAAGAGGAGAGAGAGCACCGTCGACTGATTGCGCCTCTGGGCACCGAAGGAACCGCCTGGGATGTCGCCTGGGCGGCTGTCTATCTGGCCAGCGACGAGGCGCGATGGGTTTCCGGGGTTGTTCTCCCGGTTGACGCGGGCGTGTTAGCAGGCAGTCCTTTATCGATGGTTGAGAATCTGAGGGACGGTTAACTGGAGGATTTTCATGGCCTATTCCTTCGTCGCCGGAAAGATGTATCGAATGCCGACCCATTTCGGGCCGATCATGGGACCACGTCAACATCCGGAAGGTCGCAAGTTTGAATGCATCGACAATCCCAAAACTCTCTCCCTTTCCGTCTCTTTTCTGAGCAATCCGGAGCAACTCGAAGCGATTGTTACCGGACTGCTTTGAACTCGGTGAACAACCGATCGTCACTGTCTCGGCCAGCTATATGAAGGAGATCGAATGGCTCGCGGGACGGGGCTACAATGTTCTCGGAGTCGACTTTCCCGCGACTTTTAGAGGCAGCCAAGACAATGTCCGCGGTCCCTTTCTCAGCGTGCTTTGGGAAAATCTGACGGATCCCATCATTACCGGGAGGGAGGAATTGGGATTCTCAAAAATATACTGTGAAATACCCGAACCAAGGATCACAGGAAATGAAGCGCAGTGCACGGCCGGATGGTTGGGATTTAACTTCCTCGATATTTCTGTTACCGACCTCGTTCGTAAGGAGAATGAAGGGACATCCGGGGGAGGAGAGGAAGCAGTAGATGGGTGCTTCACTATAAGTACATTCCTAAGACCGGCGAGTGGGGATTGCCCGATGTGGCTTATCCCGTGATAACCCCTTCGGCCGGTAGCCACAGGAAAGTTATCGAAGAGTTGGTCGGTAAAGGGATGATAAGCTGGAATCGGGCTAGATGGGAAGACTTGCCCACCCAATACAATGTGGTCAATGCCTTCGCCGATCTCGAGGTCTATGAAATTCTGGGTGGCACCCTGACTCGATCGGTGGGAGGCAAAGATTTGAGTGATCAGCGGATTCTTCGATAGGAATCTGTCGGCCTTAGTACTCGAGTACTTAGCTTTGTGATTTTGCGGTGCGGTCTTTCATCTTGGTTGCGGTTAAGGTTCGCGGCAGATTCCACCATCGACATCTTCCTAAACCGCTCTGCCCGGGGCAGAGCGGCCAAAATTGTAGGTTCGCAGTCGTGCGTTCATTTCGAAAAAAAATCCCAACACCGAAGATAGTTTGGCCGAGAGTTTTAGACTCAAGAAGATCCAATATCGAAGGCTCAAGTCTGAATGTTCAAGGGAAGTCAAAATTTCTGCGAAATTTAGACTGGGGTGAAGACCTGACGGAATACCGTAAGCACTTTCGAGTTCGGAAACCCGTATGTACATTGAAGTTTCAGGTCAGCTCCAGCCGCTGGTCCAACTCGGCCAAGAAGAAGGCGCCGATGATCGGACTCAGGGGACAGCCAAGGGGAATCCCCCGATCGGATTCCCAGAAGAGGCCACCCCGCTCGGCGGTCCGCCGCAGATACTGCTCGATCAGATTCAGGACACGCCGGTCGTGGATGACTCGGGACAGCCGCTCGATCAAGCATTGATGGTCGATGGAAGCGTAGTCGGATTTCACATCGGTCCGGATGACGAACCGGTGTCGCTTCAATTGGCGCCACACCCGACGCACCGCCCCTTTTCCCCCACCATTCCCCTTCAGGTGGGTGCAGTTTCTGGAGAAAGACAGTCGGCTTGCCAACACCAGAGCGAGGGCGCTTTGAAGAGCAGGGCATCTCTTGCCGAGAACAGATCGACTTCCTCCGCGTTTGCGAGTGTCGTCCGGCTCAGGAGTTCCAGACGATAGCTCCCCTCCAGCAGCTCCCGGCGGAGGCGGTCTATCTCTCGTCGCCAGTGTCGGCGGAAGTTCCACACGTCGGCATGGTCAGGGTAGTTGCGCCGTCGTTTGCACAGCCAGGTGTAAGCGGATTCCAAAATACCTTCATCGAGGAGATCGTCAAGGGTGATGTCCATTCCTCCGGGATCTTGACAGCGGACCCCGACAAGTCAAGACAGGATCTGTGGAAGCACCAACGGGAAGGGGTCCACAGCCGCCGGGCGAGACTATTATGGACATCGAGAAGGTCACAGGTCCGTCCACATGGAGGGCGCGTTCCGGAGAACTGGCGAGCCATGCAGAATCCTCATATCTTCGAGCTTGGCCGGACAGGCGGGACGTGGTCTCTCAAAGATTGACCGGCAGCTTCTGGCCCGTTTGCGGTCGTTCATTCGACGTAGCCGCAGGAAGATCTGTAAGTCCGCTTATAGGCGTCATGAGACGGTTGGCATTACCCCCTATGCTTCCGTCTGTTCGGCTATTTCGAGCGCATCGTCCACCTCAATACCCAAATAACGAACGGTGCTTTCGAGCTTCTTGTGCCCGAGTAAAAGCTGCACAGCCCTGAGATTCTTGGTTCGTCGGTAGACCAGGGATGCTTTGGTTCTACGCAGTGAATGGGTTTCATAGGCCGCTGGATCGAGTCCAATTGTGGTTACCCAGGATTCGACGATGCGAGCGTACTGCCGTGCGGAAAGGTGGGGCGACTGATGTAACCGACTCGGGAACAGATGATCTGATGAACCGAGATTTGCGCGCCGAATCCAGTCCGAGACCGCTTGGCGGGTTTGCTCAGTGATCTCGAACTGAACAGCCCGCCCCGTCTTCTGTTGCATCACCGTTGCACGGGACGCCACCTGGCTCCCCTGAGAGATATCAGATACTCTCAATCTGAGAAGATCGGAGGCCCGGAGCTTACTGTCTATGGCCAGATTGAACAGCGCCAAGTCGCGATGGTTCTCATCGATCTGTAGGTGGATCCGTATCGCCCAAATCTCCTTAAGCTTCAGCGGAGGCTTCTGACCCACCAGTTTGCCTTTGTTCCAGGGTAGTTTCTTGGGTGTTTGTTGAAACAACGAATACATGCTTGACTCCTTTCGTTGAATGGAGCCATGAGCTTCCAAGACTGTCCGGTTGCAGGCTGGATCTACGTTGGATCACGCAGCAGGACGCACCTGAGATTCTTGCGATCTTCGGCGATGCGGAGGTGATGCGGTTCTGGAGCACGCCACCGCTACGGAATCTCGACTCAGCGAGGGAACTAATCGAGGAGATCCATCAACTCTTCCGATCGCGAAAACTGTTCCAGTGGGGTATCTGCTCGCGGGAAACTGACGAAGTGTTCGGAACCTGTACGCTCTTCAACGTCGATCTCGGGAATCGACGAGCCGAAGTCGGCTTTGCGCTTGGTCGAAACGCATGGGGACACGGTCTTGCGACGGAAGCGCTTGAAGTGCTGATCAAGTTTGCGTTCGACAAGCTCGACCTGCATCGACTGGAAGCGGACGTCGGTCCGAAGAATGAGCGCTCACTCCAGGTGCTCGAGCACCAAGGATTCCAGAGAGAGGGCTATCTACGAGAGCGATGGCATCAACTCGGCAACTTCCATGACACCGTCTTGCTGGGTCTCCTCAAAAGGGATTGGTCGAGGACAAGCATGGCCCAACCGGGTGTACACGATGGACGTGACTCAGAGGTGGATTCAGGTGGCTGAAAGGACTTCAGGTAAACACTCAGAGGCCTAAAGGGATGCTCTCCTCCGGATCTGATCGAAGGGTTACCGGGGTCTGAGACGTAGGGGGCAGCTCTGTTAACATGACCTCGTGAGCAACTCGTCCACCGACAATCCGAACTGCCTTAAAACCTATGCCACCTTCCGTCTGATGGGTCTAGAACTCGATCCAGATGAGATCACCAACGCTCTCGGGCTGGAACCAACAAAGACCGGAATCGGACCATCGAGACGGTCAGTGAACAGCCTGTGGCCATTGTTCGCTACTTGAACCGCAGCGAGTAGAGATCCGCGTCCTTCATCACGAAGCGCAGACGAACCGGGCGACCGGAGTGACGTTTCAGGGCAGGCCCCTTTCCCGGCCACCGGCCTTCTCCCTCCTTCCGCTGCCAGGTTACTGGGTAGGCGACCTCGTCTCCAAAGATCAGCGGCGATTCGGCAAGGGTTAGCCCTGGAAACGGGTTCCCACTGGGGTCCTGGACCTCCACCTGGATGCTCCCAAAGGCGGAGGTGGAGAAGTTGAGGATCAGCTTCTCGCCCTCATAGATGAAAGGCTTCGTGATTACCTCACCCCCTTGGTAATCAGCACGCAGCGAGACGAAGCCATCGCTTCGAAGCGTCAGGCGCTCGATGTAGGCGGTGGGAAAGGTGTAGTGGCGGTTGATGTACAGGGAAATCTCGTCCGATGCAGTGGGATGCACACCTACCAGCATCAGGTTGGCCCGGTGGACCCAATTGCGCTCGTCTCTGCCCGGTGGGATAAATGCATCCAGATAGCGGGTCCAATCCACTCCATTCCGGCTCGCCATGAAAACCGATTCGGAAAGTCCGGGATGGGGACTGTCAAGATAGCGCGTCCTCCAGGGGTGGTGGCGCTTGGGAAACGCCACATAGATGTGGGGAGCACGAAAGTAAGGGGTGGCGGCGTTGGTGTAGAGGTGCTGGGGAGGTGAGTCTCGAAATCGTAATCGCGTCACGTCGTCATCGGGCCATGAGTCCAGGCGCGGCGCAGTCGAGCGAGCAATGGTCCGATAGTCCACATTCAGTCGGTAGTAGAAAACGTACTGTTGCTCGACTTTTGACCAGAACATGAGGTTGGGAGAGTCGAAGCCGCGTATGTCGCGCCAGCTAGCAACGGCTTGGGGCCAGGTCGTCCAATGTTTGCCATCGGGGGAGACGGACATCTCCAATTGGAAGACACCCTCCTCGTGTTGAATGCGCGGTGACTTGAACCTCTCGGACCTGGGAACATCGGGGTTGGTATCCAGAAAGGGAACGCCCCCCTTCAGGGCAACGATGTTGTTTTCCCGACTGCCGTCGTACTCCACCAGATTCAGGGTCGGTTTGCTCCAGGTGCGTCCATCGGGACTCTCGGCCAAGCAGACCACGACCTCGTGCTCGGGGATCACCTTTTCTCCAGGTTTCAATGCTGACTGCCGAGTGAAATCGGGGCGACTGCGTCCCAGGTAGTACAGCTTGAAACCGTCGTCGTCCTTGAGAACACTGATGCCAATGCTGGTGACCCCCTCCCAGGGGAGAGAGAATTCCAGGATCTTGCCCTCGGACCGAGGTTCGTGCAGCTTCAGCCTGACCCCCTCCATGGACTCGATCAGGTAATCGTCCACGAAAAGCTCCAGCCGGGAGCCGATGTCCAGGACCTTTGTGGTCTCGGTTGGGTTCGCCGATGCCGCCACCACGGAGAGCAGCAGACAGAGAATACGCAGTGCTGTGCCCATCATCCATCCTCCTTTTCGGGGCGTTTCCTTGGTTGGACTGAGCCCCAGCGCCATCATGGGACCTCTCTTCTGGCTAGTCTATACTCCGCCGGTCTAATTCCCGCTCCACGCTCTCGGCCCCTTCGTCACAGAGCCGCTCGAACAGCCCACCGAGCTTCTCGTTGTCCCCGTGCCAGGGGAACAGAAGTCGCTTCGCCTGCACCCTCTCCTCGCCAAGCTCCCAGCCCAGCATCCCCAGAGCCTGGAAATCCTCCCGGGTGGCTGCTTCCAGCTCCCTCCGGAATTCAGGCCCCTCGGTGACTTCGATGAACCGCACCTCTTCTGAAGAAGCCAGAGCGACCCGCACGAACTCCAAAGGCGTCGCAGTTGCGATGGCTCGGACGATCTGAACCAGCTCCTCGAAGCCAGGAGGGCCTTCATCCGCGGCAGTGTGAGAAGCCACACCCTTCGGCTTGCTGGAAAGCTCGCCAGTATATCCGAGTTCCCTCAGGCAGCCAGAGATCTCCTCGTCGAGGAGCAGCGACCCGCATGCGGCGACGAAACTGCGGCTGCCTGCTGTAAGCTTTTTCATCATGGTATCTCCCGTGGTCTGCAAGAACTCGGTCCAGTTGGAGTTCACCCCGACTTGCTCTTTGGCGCCGAGTAAATAAACGGACCAGAAGAGCTTATGCCTCGTGGTAGACCCTGACCTCGTAGAGTCGGGCGCTGGGGGCTCCGTTGGTTGCGTCTACACGCAGCCGCAGACCGCTCGATTGGATTTCCGGGAACGTATGGACCCGCTTGCGGACATAGTTTCCCTCAACTTCCAGAAGATCGCGCCAGGATCCACTCTGCTTGACCTGCAGGGAATAATCCTTGACACAATCGGGGTAGAGGTACAGGGGCAGAGTGACCTTGCGGTTGGCGTCCGTGTCGAAGACGATCTCGACGGTGTTGAAGCGAACCGGTTGGGGCCAGTCAAGCTGCCACCAGGTCGGCAGTCCCTTCTCGGGATCGGAGATCCAGATGTTCGTCCAGCTGTCGGGTCGGTTGGTTCCCTGGATGACATTTTCCGCCGCATAGGGTCGGGGACGCGGGTCCACCTGGAGGCAAAGGCTTCTTCCCTGGGTCAAGGGTCGCCAACGGCTGGAACCCGGTAGATCGGCGGCAGTTGTCCCGACGGGACATCGGTTGGGCTGGCCATCCGTCTCGCGAAAGAGCTTCCAGAAGACCCCGGGGCTGGACTCCAGGTAGAGGTAGTATAGTTTCCGTGGGTCCACGGATGCTCCCAGTTTGAAAGGGATCGATCCGCTGAATCCGGGAGCCAGGCTGGCTCGGGCCTCGGCCAGATCCTGGGATGCTCGAAAATCCCAGACATGGCTGGCGGCACGCAGCGCGACTCGCAGCTCGACGCGATCGCTTCGCTTCGACTCCAGGAGCAGCTGAATCTGGTCGATTCGGTCCCCCGAGACGGGAAAGAGCTGCGCGTGGGGATACTTGAGCTCTACCCCCTGGTCCGACTCCGGAAAGTCCAGGGCCCACTCACTGCTGGATGAAGCCGTCGCACTCCTCGCCAGGTCCTTGGGATCCCGGTTGGAAACACCGGGAATATGGCCGTCCTGGCGCAGGATGATCTGCTGGCACTCGCGCGCATGTTTTCTGGCCATTTCGGCTGGCTCAACCCGGTACTTGCCACAGAGAGCTGCGGCTATTCCCACCGCCTGACCCACGATACAGCCGGTCGAGAGCACCCTCGAGGAGGAGAAGGCCAGGTAGGAGCAGCTGATGGGCCGTCCAGCCATCATCAGGTTCTTCACATTGCGGGAGTAGAGTGATCTAAGCGGGATGCTGTAGACCTGTGAACCCATGCTGTCCCAGTTCTCATCGGTGCGGGGAGAGGGGAAGGGAGGCTCATCCCGCGTCAGGATGCCGCCCTGAACGTGAATGTCGATTCCCCAACAACCATAGGCCACTGCGTCCTCCAGAGGCTGCGGATCCTGCACCTCGTGTTGGGTTACGACGTGATCGCCCAGTAGGCGGCGCGATTCGCGCTTGTAGGGCCAGAACCCCACGAACTCCAGTCCGTAGTTTTCAGCTCCGTGATCTCCCCGGTTCTTGATGTGGTCCCAGACACCCAGGAGCTGCCGCAGGCCCTCGTGCCGGATCCGATCGTTGTCGTGGAAGGGGTGATGAGGGGCACCCACTTCGATCCACCAATAGCCACCGTCAATGAAACTGTGGCCCCGGGAAGGGAGATCGTCCTCGGAAGGGAACTCTGCGCTCCAAGCGGGTCGCCGAAAGGGAACGGGTCGTCCGGTGTCCAGTCCCCGGAAGAAAAGGGTGTTGCCCATGACCTTTTCGTCGGCCTGATCTGGTGCAAGCGCCTCTCCATATTGGTGCTTGGCCTCACGGCCGAAACGGAGATCGGCTCCCGCACGCTGTCCCAGAATTCCAGTGCCGGTGGCATCGACAAAGAGGTCGGCACCCAGTTGGAAACTCTTCTCCGTCCCCAGCTGGATGCAGTACACGGACTCGATGCGGGATGGGTTTTTCATCTGGACCCGGTGCATGTGCGTGTCCAGAAAGAGGGTGATGTTTTTCTCACGGATGACCCACTCGTACAGAACCAGGTCCCAGTGGGCGTTCATGGTGCCTTCCAGGAAGTGGAAGTGGTTTCGGCTTCGCTCCTCGGTGTGAAACTCGTCGTGGATCCCGGACTCTCGTATCCAGGGGTGGATGGCCGGGTTGTTTTCGGGAAACAGCTTGACCTCGCTGGAGGAATTGCCTCCCAGCATGGAGCGCTCGTGAACCAGGGCCACCTTCACCCCGTTGCGAGCCGCGCTGATGGCTGCTGCGGTTCCCGAGATGCCTCCGCCGACCACGATCAAGTCGTACTGGCCCCGGATGGGTTCCTCGGACCTGGTCTGCGGGCCTGAAGCGATAGCCGGCAGGTGGGGTTCGGCTGCAGCGGCGGCGTTGGAGCTCCCACCCCAGTAGTCTCCCATCAGCATTCCCAGCTTCCTGAAGAACGATCGACGATAGGATGACATTGGCTTACTCCTCTACGAGTGGCACCGGTAGTCCCGCCAGAGCCGAGACCGGGCGCCGTTTCGTTTCGAAAATGGCTCTTTCAGATCGCGTACCGTGGATGATTGTTTTTGCTCTGTTGGAATGGAGAATTTTGACATTATCGCCTATCCTGAAGGCGCTGCAAGCCAGCCTTGATTCACGACAGGTCGTGGGAGTATAGCTGCAAGTCGTGTCGATGAGATAGGAGAGCTCTCTGAGTCGAATGGGAAACAGACTGCAGCTTGAAGCCTCGCGCCGTGGCTTCCTTCGGGTGCTCGGATCCTCGCTGGCCTGGCCTCTTTGGGGGTTCGCGCTGGGGAGTGGAGACGAGGATCACGTGATGGTGGGTCGGGGCCGCCTCGAGGTTGCCGCAGCCCGCTTCGACTGCACGCCTCCCCTGGGTGTTCCGTCACCTACCTTGGGCCTGAATCCGGTGGTCCGACAGATCCAGGGTCCCATGGAAACCCGCCTCTTTGCGTTTAGACAGGGCAACCTCACGATCGGGTGGGCCAACAGCGACTACAACGTAGCGGGTCCAGGCCGGCGCTTACTTTCGGAAGCCTTGAACCTGCCTCTGGAACAAACAGTCGTTTCAGTGACGCACAATCACTCGATTGTCACGGCCGGCGGCCTCTCCAGCAATGCCAGGGGGTTCGGGTCGCGATTCTTCCGAAACTTCAGACAGGCCGCACGTTCCCTTCAGAGCCGTTTTGAGCCTGCTATCCTGTCCTGGGCGATGGAAGAGCAGCGATCCATCACCTATAACCGTAAAGGGCGGCGGCAGGACGGTTCTACCTACTTTATGCGGGAGGAAGACCGCATCAAACTGGGAGACTTCGAGGGAGCCATCGATCCTCTTGCCACGCTGCTGCGCTTCGACCGGACCAATGGGGATCCCCTGCTTCTAGTCGGGCACTTCACGGGTCATCCAGTCGTTTCCTACAACCTGGAGGAGCCGGTCATCAATCCCGACTACTCGGGGTGGTCCATCATGGATCTGGTGGAGTCCTTTTACCCAAAGCGGCCAGTCGGAGTCTTTCTACAAGGCTGCGCGGGCGACATCAGTGCCAAGGGCATGTTCGATGGCGCTTTACGAGCAAGGGCAGCCGGCTCGCGTCTAGGCCACAGCTTCATCCAGGCCTCGGACAAAACAGCGGCAGTGAGGACCGCTGCCCTGGCGCTCGCGCGAGGTACTGCGCAGGTTCCTTTCGGAGCTCTACCCCCGGTCGCGCAGCTCGAGCGTCAGCGTGAGGAGTTGTTGGATTTTCAGAGAAGGACAGAAGCGGGAGACGAGGATACGCTGCGCGTACTGGGTTACAACTTCTCAGCCTACATGAAGATGAAGTATCGCAGGAACCTGGCACAGCCACTGCTGAGATGGACGGATTGGGCCCTGGAGGTGCACGAGAAGGGAACTGTGCTCCCCGGCTCGCTTCCGGTGCCGCTGCAGGTGGTGGCGCTGGGCGAGGCGGCCATCGTAACGATACCCTGCGAGGCCTTCTCTTCCATCGGCATTCGGATCCGGAAGCAGAGTCCCTTCCAGGTGACGATACCGGCTGCCTACAGTAACGGCTCGCTTGGCTACATCGGGGCCAGCGAGGACGTTGGGGACCGCGAGTACATGTCGGCTTTCTACCGCTATACCCGCAGACCTCCCTTTGCCCAGCCCGCCGGGGACGCCATCGTTAACAAGGCTGTCGAATTGTTGGAGAAGGCCCAGCACGCCATAGGCAGCTAGGGCTCCTAGTTCACAAACTGGTCAAGTTTTCCACTTTGGTGAACAATTGCCCGTGAGGAGACCGCTTCAGCGGTCTGGCGCGAAGCGTAGTAGACCGGTCCTCTCAGGGCCGGGTAAAAGGGCAAGCGGGTGTCGGAGCCTGCTTTAGCGGGCTTCTCGAACACAGGCTTCAGCCCGGCTCCGGGTCGACGCTGGCTAAAGCCGCTATTCGAGAAGGACCGTGAACGGCCCTCAGGAGGGGTGGAGTAGTGGCCTACCCCGGCATGAACACCGGGTCTAATACGCTTCGCGCCAGGCCGCTGAAGCGGCCTCCTAGACGGGGCATAGATGAGTGTGTCCTGGTTGAGGTGGCTCGCTCGGGTGTGTCCAGCTTGTGAAGAAGGGCGAGGGAGCGTCGAGATACTGAAGAGGGGAACGATATGTTGGACCCACGGTTTGATTGGAGGGCGGTGGCAGCCATCCTGGTGATGCCACTCCTGGTCGGATTTGGAGGCGAGCAAGAGTCTGAGAGCAAGGCCATCTGGAGGGACGATGCGACCAATCTGGAGGTGGTGCGCAAGCTCAACCGAGCCCATCGTCTGATGCCCTTCAGTTGGGAGTTTGAAGGGGTCGTAGACGAGTCACCCTTGGAATTGGACTGGGCGGTAGGGCGCGATCTCCCACTGGCCTGGAAGGGAGGAGTAGCCTGCCCGATCGGCGAGGAGATCATTCTGACGGGTGGACTGTGGATGCCAGGCAGGCTCAATCGAACTCTGGCCTATCATCTGGAGAAGGGCACCTACCGGGAGCTGCCTCCCCCTCCCATCCGGCCTCAGTACACCCAGGGAACGTGTGATGAGGAGGCGCTGTATGTAGTGGGCGGCCGCGGCTCCGGAAGTCGGGTCCTGAAGCTGTCGCAGGATTCCAGTGGATCCTGGGAATGGACCGATCTGCCACCGCTGCCTCCCGAAGAGGGCGAGGGAAGGTGGGTCGGCGCCGCGGGCATTGATCCCGGAAAGTGGTTGATCCTGGTAGGAGGTTCACCCACCGGGACCTCCTACGAGAATCGAATCCGGCCGCAACTTGTCGACTATCGTTTGCGCCTGGACCGTTCAGACGCTCAATGGGAGCGGACGAGCCCCTACCCCGGTGGGCCCAGAGGGGTGCTGCAGTCGGCTCTGGTTGGAGGTCGCCTGTACGTTTTCGGCGGATCCCATACGGTTCCTGAAATGCGCTCGGCTCACGTCGAGTTGTCAAAGAAATATGGCCTCAGAACTCCCTACAACGGAGTGCCCAATCGGCGCGATTCCTACTCCTACGATCCCCAGACAGATACCTGGACGCGCTTGCGCAATCTGCCCTTTCCAGTGTTGGGAGGCCATTCGGTGGTGGCCCGGGACCGATACATTCTCCTGATGGGCAGTGCCGACTATCCCACCTTTCGGGTGGGGAAATCCAAGAGCAACCCAGGGGTCGAGATCAGGGGAGGGGAGTCGTCCTCGCGCTGGAGAGGCTACGGAGATCGCGTTCTCTGCTATGACGTCGAGCGCGACGAGTATTCCAGTCTCGGAGTCATGCCCTATGGTGTGGCGACGACCCCTTGGGTTCTGGTGGGCTCCAAGGTATACGGATTCGGTGGGGAACCGGCTCACGGCTTCAACTTGAATACCGAGACGGTTCTACAGATCGGCACCCTGACCTGGCGCTGACTGCTTTGGCCTCCCGGAATTCAAAGGCTGGGGAGGGCCTGAAGGGTTTTGTCATCTCCGGAGACGATAAGCGGTTCGTGGCGGCGTCGGCCCGGATCGATGGGAGCACCGTCGTGGTTTCGAGTCCCCAGGTGGCTAACCCGGTCGGGGTCCGGTATGGCTGGGAGGATAGTCCCATCTGCAATCTGTACAATGCCGAGGGGCTGCCCGCTTCTCCCTTCCGCAGCGACGATTGGCGAGATGCAACAATGCCGTCACCGTAGTCTTCGCGGTGATTTGCGAGTTTCAGCACAGTCCTGCCCCCAGGAGCGCCGGCCCGCTTCGAGAAAGAAACTTCAGTCGAGGCCACCCCCACGGTTTCTTGGACAATCACCTGGAGAAAGTCCTTTCATCTGCGACCAAAAAAGAAACGGGCGGAATGGTGGGATGTTTACGCCTCGATCTGGAACAGCGGCGGTTGCTTCAGGTGAAAATCCGTGGTGTCCTGATAGGCCTTCGCCAGAGTCAGGATTTCGTTTTCACCATAGAGCCGTCCGGTGAAGGAGATGCTGGTGGGCCTTCCCTCGGGATCGAAGCCGTTGGGCAGGCTCACGCAGGGGTGGCCGGTCAGGTTCGTGAGGTTCAGGTTCTCCCCGAAACTGGGTGCCAGGTATAGGTCGAATCCTGACATCAGCTCTGCCATGTCCTGCATCAGGAGGGCTCGCAGCCGGTCGTTCTGGATGTATTCCACCGCCGGGATCGTGCGAGCTTGACGCAGCATGTTGGGCCAGTTGTTCTCCATTTGCTCCACCAGTAGATCGTCCTGATTGCTGCGCGTGAACTCGTCGAAGAGGAGAAGACACGAAACGGAATTTAGAGTAGGCACTACGTGCCGACGGCCCCTGGCCGTAAAAGGTAGTTTTGGGACGTGGCAGCCGAGGACGGAAAGGGAGGCTACTTGACACGCTTGCTGGTGGAGAGGAGCATCGCTGCCCATGAGCCGGTGGGGCGGTCCGATCGCCATCGCGGAGATCCTCTTGACGAGCAACAACTTCCAGCGCTACATCGCCTGGAAAGGGGGACAGGTGCGGCGGGCAGTCCACCACCATGTCTCCCGGATGCTGTCGTGCCGGACCGCGAAACTGGGGCTGCATTTGTTTGGGTGCTCCAACTGTCCTACCGTCAAGGTCGTACCCCACAGCTGCAAATCGGTCTTCTGTTCCAGCTGCGGGAAGGTCCGCACCGACCAGTGGTGCGACGAGCTCCTCTCGGATCTCCTGGAGGTGCCCTATCGGCACTTGGTCTTCACCCTGCCGTGGGAGCTGCGGCTGGTGATCCAGGACAACCGTCGGGTCCTGCTCAACGTGTTGTTTCGAGCCGCCGCGGATGCTGTCTTGAGTCTCAGCGGGCAGGGACCCACCCCACGAGGGCGCAAGAGCCAGCCCTGGCTGGCGGCCAGACGTCCAAGCCGGCGCTACTTGCCAGGCCTGATCATCGTCTTGCACACCTTCGGGTCCGACCTCAAATGGAACCCCCATCTCCATATGATCGTCACCGCCGGAGGGCTCAACGGCGCCGGCGATCGCTGGCAGGCCGCCCCCCAACGCTATCTCGTCCCGGCCCCCCTGCTGGCTACGGAGTGGAAGTTGAACGTCCTCCACGGAGTGCGCCGCGCTCACCAGTCCCAGCCCCTGGTGCGTCGCCGGCTTCGAAGCGACCCCCGACGCCGGATCGAGGTGGACAAGCTCTTGGGGCACATTCGCAAGAAGCGCTGGCATATCCTCATCGGTCCGTCGTTGAAAAGTGCCGACCAAGCCGTCCGTTACGCCTGCCGTTATACCAAGCGGCCCGTGATTGCCGAAGGGCGCATTATCAAGTTCGCTCAGGGCCACGTGACCTTTCGTTTCAAGGACTATCATCAGGACCGGAAGATCCGAGTCCGAAAACTCCCCGTGTTGACCTTCATTGACCGTTTGGTTCAACACCTGCCGGAGGTCGGGTTTCGACAAGTCCGTCACTATGGGTTATTCTCGAACATCAAACGCACCAAGCTCCTGAAGAGGGCTCGTCAACTTTTAGCCCAGAGGAAAAAACGCCGTTCCAAGCCCCAGACGTGGGAGCAGAGGCGCCAGGCAGCGGGGGACAGGAAGCCTCTTTCTTGCCCGCGATGTGGCCATCCGATGGAGCTTTGGTGCCTTTTATTCGGACCACCCCGTATGATCGCGCAACTGCTTGGGATCGAACCACAGACAAAGGTCCCTCCCAATCTCTTGCTGACTCGATCACAGGTCTTAGCTGTCATGATTTGACTATTACAGCTCGCTTCGCTTCGCTATCGAAATTCCGAGACTGTTTAAGTAGGTAGGCACTTCGTGCCGACGGCCAAGGCCGTAAAAGGCTGTTTCGGGACACCCCGGCTGTGACGAAAGGGCGGTCTCAGAGAACAGCTCACTTGATTGAAATTCCGAGACTGTTAAAGCACGCTAAGGAGCGCGGTTGCGCTTGACGATATCCAGGACCGTATTCTTGCTCAGCCCGAGGCGGTGGCTTATTTCCCGGTACGACTGGCCTTCGGCGACGAGCTTGAGCACTTTGGGCGCGAAACGGTCCGCCTTGACGCGCTGACCGGGGCGGCGGCCGAACACCACCCCGCGCTGGCGAGCCGCAGCGATTCCTGACCGGACCCGCTCCCGCAGTAGATCCCGCTCGAACTCCGCCAGCGCCGCCATCAGAGAGGCAATTAATTTGCCCTGCGCGCTGCGCAGATCGAACTGCAAGCCGGTCTGAGCGACCCGCGAGATGCCCCAGGCTTGCAGATCCTGCAGGGTATGGACCAGATCGAGCATCGAGCGGCCCCAGCGGGTCAACTCAGTGACCAGGATGACGTCGATATTGCGGGCCTGCGCCAACGCCAGAACCTGCTTCCGCTCGCTGCGCTCATTCTTCGCCCCGGACGCGGTTTCCTTCCAGACCCCAGCGACTTTATAGCCCGCCTTTTTGGCGAAGGCGCGTAGATCCCGCTCCTGGCGGGCGCAGGTTTGGTCGGCGGTGGAGACCCGGCAATACAGTGCTGCAGACTGTCCCAATTGAACCCTCATGGAATCCTTCGCGCCAAAGACCCCGGAACAGGGCATTTCGTGGGCCAAGCGTTGGTCCATTCAAACTATACTTCAACAGGGACGACCATGCCCCACCGAGAACTGCTCACCGAGTCGCAGCGGCTCAGTCTCCAAACTCCCGCGAGCGATGAGCGCGGGAGGGTGCGCCATTACACGCTGAGCTCCGAGGATCTAGCTCTGATCAATCGTCGCCGCGGCGATCCCAATCGTCTTGGCTTCGCGCTCATACTTTGTTCTCTGCGTTTTCCAGGGCGGATACTTCAACCAGGTGAGCAACCACCTGCTGCTCTATGCGCCTTCGTCGCTGAGCAACTGAGCCTCGCTGCGACGCAATTCGGCGATGACGCCAAACGAGATCAAACTCGCCGCGAGCACGTCCTTGAGATTGAAAATGCCCTGGGGCTTCGCCCATTGACCCGCGGGCTGTATCGGGAACTCGCGGCGTGGCTGTTGCCGACGGCGCTCGCCACCGATCATGGGCCGACGCTGGTGGCCACTTTGCTTGAGGAACTGCGCGCGCGGCGCATCGTCTGCCCACCACTGGCGGCCATCGAACGGCTAGCTGGCTCGGTTCGAGCCCGCAAGCAACGACCACTGTGGCGGCAGCTCGCCGACGAACTGACCGATCAGCAGCGCCAATCACTCGATCAACTGCTCGAGGTCCGTGTCGGGGGCGGACAAAGCACGCTGGCGTGGTTGCGGCAGACCGCTTATGCAGCTACGACTGGCAATTTTCCAAAGCTGATCGAACGACTGAGCCTGGTTCGCGCCCTCGGCATCGAGCCCGAGCGCGCCTCGCGGGTTCACCAGAACTACTGGCTTAAGCTCGCTCGCGAGGGCGGCCAGAGTACCGTGCAGCACTTGGCGGAGCTCGAGCCACTGAGGCGCTACGCCACACTCACGGCCCTGGGGCTGGAACTCAAGGCCACACTGACCGACGAGGCACTCAGAATGTTCGAGCATCTAGTCGGGCAGCTGTTCAAGAAATCGGAACGCACGCACGCCGAGCAGTTCCACGCCAGCGGCAAATCAATCAACGAGAAGGTGCGGCTCTACGCCCGGGTAGGCCAAGCGCTCATCCAGGCGCGTTTCAGCGGAGGCGATGTATTTGCCGCTATCGAGGCCGTGTTGCCAGGGCCCAAGTTTGAATCGACCGTGGCTGAAGCGCAGACACTCGCTCAGCCGGAAGCATTTGACTTTCTTGCGCTGCTCGACGATCGCTACAGTAGCGTGCGTAAGTTCGCGCCGCTCCTGCTCGCGCATTTTGAATTTCATGCCGCACCAGCCGCAGCCGAGTTGCTGCAGGCTCTCGATCTGCTCCGCGACCTGGACGCCAGCGGCAAGCGCACGCTGCCCGAGCACGTGCCGACCGGTTTTGTGAAACCGCGCTGGCGGCCCTCTGTGTTTCCATCCAGCGGAGTGGATCGGCACTTCTACGAACGGTGCGCACTCGGGGAACTGCGTGACCGGCTACGCGCCGGAGATATTTGGGTGACGGGGGAGTCGCCAGTACCGGGATTTCGAAACGTATTTGATTCCAGCCGCGACCTTCAAAGCGATGCAAAAGGAACCCCTGCCCCTCGACGTCGACACGCAATTGCCGTCCTCCCTGACGGAGTGCCGGCAGAGGCTCGAAGACAACCTGAGCACGGTTGCGTCAAAGGCACGAGAGAAGACATTGCCCGATGTCACGCTCGCGGATGGGAAACTGCGCATCACCCCGTTGCGCAAGAACACCCCTGAATCCGCAGAAGTCTTCGCTGAAAAGGCAGATGCGTTGATGCCTCACGTCAAGATTACCGAACTGCTAGCCGAGGTCGATCAGTGGACGAGTAGGGGTGATCAGTTCTTGCATCTCCGCACCCAGGCGCCGCCCAAGAATAGGCAGGCTCTCCTCACTGCGGTATTGGCCGATGGCATTAATCTCGGGCTCACGCGCATGTCCGAGGCCTGTCACGCGACGACTTGGCGACAGCTTTGCTGGACGGCCGATTGGCATGTGCGCGAGGAGTGCTATGCGCAGGCCCTTGCCGGCCTGATCGATGCGCAGCATCGCCAGCCCCTGGCGGCGCACTGGGGCAGCGGCACCACGTCATCTTCGGACGCTCAGTTCTTTCGCGCTGGCGGTCGTGGCGAAGTCAGGGCACTGGTGAACCTGCACGACGGTCAGGACCCAGGCGTCAAGTTCTACACTCATCTATCTGATCAGTTTGGGCCCTTTCACACCAAGGTGATCGCCGCGACCGCTAACGAGGCGCCCCATGTCCTCGACGGATTGCTCTATCACCAGAGCAGCCTCGTCATTGACGAGCACTACACCGACACCGGAGGCTTCTCGGATCACGTGTTTGCTAGGTGCCGTCTGCTGGGCTTCCGCTTTGCGCCGCGCATTCGCGCCCTGAAAGAAAAGCGACTCTATCTATTGCCGGGCATGACCGTGCCGCCCGAGTTCGCTTCTCTGGTGGCGGGCGCCATCAATGTTCGCGCCATCAGTGATCAATGGTTCGAACTGCTGCGCCTCGCCCTGTCGATCAAAACGGGAACGGTCACCGCCTCAGTGATCCTGCGCAAGCTCGCGGCCTATCCCCGGCAGAACAGCCTGGCCCTCGCGCTGCGCGAACTGGGAAAGTTGGAACGGACTTTCTTTACGCTTCAATGGCTGCAGGACCCCGAGCTGCGTCGTCGTAGCCACGTCGGCCTCAACAAGGGTGAGCAGCAAAATGCACTCCGCCGCGCCGTATTCTTCAACCGGCTCGGCGAAATCCGCGACCGCTCCTATGAGAACCAGCGCCACCGCGCCAGCGGTCTAAACCTGCTCGTCGCAGCCATCATTCTATGGAATACGACCTACCTGCAACGCGCCGTCGATCACCTACGCGATCAAAGGCAACATCCCGCACCGGGTGATCTGGCCCATTTGTCGCCACTCGGCTGGGAGCACATCAATCTTACCGGCGATTACCACTGGGAAACATCGCCGACCCTCGGTCCAGATCAATTTCGGCCGCTCCGCACCCGGGCACATAACTCCGCCGCAGCCGCTTAGCGTGCTTTAAATTGGGTCATCCGGTAAATGGGGAGGTGGGGACGTGGTTGGCACCTTCCGGATCCCAAATCTGCTCCCCGTTCGCTTGTCCATATAGTCGGCTGCAGTAGCAGAGGCCGTGGGAACTGTGGAAAACTCCGAGCGACATCGAACCGGGCCAGCAAGCCCGTGATACGGAGTTTTCCAAGCGCTGTGCGAACGGTGGAAAAACAACTGCGAGCACTTGCCAGTTCTCCTCCAGAACTACTTGTTTTTCCACGGTTTGCATAGTGCGGCAGTTTCCATGGCCTACCTTTGACTGGCGGCACCTCCCCATTTACCGGATGAACCTTTAACAGTCTCGGAATTTCAATCAAGTGAGCTGTTCTCTGAGACCGCCCTTTCGTCACAGCCGGGGTGTCCCGAAACAGCCTTTTACGGCCTTGGCCGTCGGCACGAAGTGCCTACTTAAATTCCGTTTCGTGTCTTCTCCTCTCGAAGGCGGCCGCCGCTTCGGTATACAGAACGATCTCAGGAGCGACATGACGTTTCGGCAGTTCGATGGGGATCAGATCCACTCCCATCTTGCTCAGGGTCTCCAGAGTCCTCTCGCCGTTGCTCTTGATCGCCCCGTCTTCCTGATCCTCGAAGAGACGCTTCGCGTATCCCACCCGCAGACGATCCAGATTCGGATTGAAATCCCAGTGGAAGGGAACATCAACCGTGGATCGATCCTGAGGGTCAAGACCCTGAATAGTCTGGAATACCAGGGCGCAGTCCTCGGCGCTACGGCAGATGGGCCCGATCTTGTCCATACTCCAGCTCAGAACCATGGCTCCATGGCGGCTGACCCTTCCGAAAGTGGGTCTGAGGCCGGTGACGCCGCAGGTGGTAGAGGGAAAGACGATAGAGCCCAGCGTCTCCGATCCGATGGAGAAGCCGACCAGACCGGTAGCAGTTGTCGCCGCCGATCCCGCCGAGGAGCCCAGGGATCCTTCGTCGAGTTTCCAGGGATTACGGGTCTTTCCTCCGAACCAGACGTCTTCTCCGGCCAGGGCTCCCAGGCTGAGTTTCGCCAGCAGCACTGCTCCCGATTCTTCCAGACGCTGGACCACCGTGGCATCCATTTCCAGGACCTGGTCCCGGTGTGAGGCGGCTCCCCAGGTGGTGCGGTAACCCTGCACAGCCAGCAAATCCTTGGCTCCCCAGGGAATCCCGTGAAGCGGACCTCGGTACCTACCTTGCCTGATCTCGTCGTCCGCACGCTCAGCCTGCTCCAAAGCCATCTCCCGGGTAAAGGAGATGACACACTCGAGTTGGGAGTGATGTTTTTCCAGACGCTTCAGGTACATCCGGGTCAAGTCCAGGGAGCTCACCCGGCGATTCCGGATAGCACCAGCAAGCCGCGTGACCGGCCAGTAGGCCAGCTCCTCAGAGCGGAGTGGAGAATCTGAGGGAGGGAGCTGCTTCGCAACCGCCTGAGAAGGGTCGGTTTCCCCCGCTACATCTGCCTGAGGTAGTGCCGAGGAGATTGTATCCCCCGGAGGGATGGGGTCGAAGCGATGGGCGGGAGCTACCGAATTCGCGAGCGAAACCTCCCGTAGTTTCTGATAGAACCCGAGGTCGTCGTGGACCCTCTTCCGCATCAACTCCCGCTCTTCTCGGGTGAACTCCAACCCAATCATTCGGTGGGCATAGTGCAGCATCTCCTGCGTGATCTTCGTCTCTACGTCAGTTTCGCCGCCGTCCTGACAGGAGGCAGTATAGAGACCGGCTCCAGACAGGGAAGCCAGGGCGCGACGGCGGCTGACTTTGAAGTGGGACATGGAGTACCTCCGCTGGCGTAGCTTTGGCCTCCAGGCCGAAGGATTTCCGTCGAGGCTTTGGCTCGAAGGACGGCGGCCTGGAGCCCACCGCTACGAAGATGGCTAACTTCATTGGGATGATAACACAATATGATATATTGTTATCATATGATTAGAACCCAAGTGAGCCTGAGCGAGCAGGAGTATGAGGCTGCCAAAGATGAGGCAAAGCGACTGGGTATTTCTCTCGCAGAGTTGCTTCGCCGGTCGTTAAGGACATTGTTGCCGGAGGAGGGTCAGCCGCCCTGGATGCGCTTTGCAGGAATGGTGGAGTCCGGTGATTCCTCCTCCAGCCAGCGAATTGACGAGCTTGTCTATGGCAGCAAAGACTAGGGCCTATGTGGATACTTCCGCGCTTATTTCGTTCGCAGATCGATCTGATACCTACCACCAACTATTCAGGCGGCTTTTCTCGAACCCCCCCGCTCTTCTGACCACGCCGCTAGTGGTTGCAGAAGGTCATGGCTGGTTCTTGAGGCGCTATGACCGCACCCGGGCTTTGGAGTTTCTAGCGATGATCGAGAGCATGACACCGCTGGAATTGGTGCCTTTTGGCGGGCCTCAGCAGCGGGATGCCATCCGTTTGCTTCGAGGCTTTGCCGATCAAGACCTCACTCTGGCCGATGTGGCCGGACTAGTCCTGATGAAGACCCTGCAGATCAAGGTCTGCTGGTCGACTGACCGACATCTAGGACTCACGGGCGTCCCCCTCGTGATTCACCAACACTAAATACTATCGTCCCAGTCGGGAGAGGATTATGAACTACTACTGGATGGTTCTGAGACTCTGGGTGTGTGCCTTTTTTCTCTGGTGCTCGCCGGGAGTCTCTCTCGCAGAGAGTTCCCCGGAGATCGTTTCTGTTGAAAAGATCTGGGATCAAGGCACTCACAACGCGTTCACCGACCTGATCCGCTTCGAGGGGAAGTGGTTCTGCACCTTCCGAGAAGCCCTGAGCCATGGAGGCGGCGACGACGGCACGGTAAGAGTGATCGTCTCGTCCGACGGTGAGCGCTGGGATCCGGCTGCTGCTCTCAGGGAAGCTGGTGTGGACTTGAGAGACCCCAAGCTTTCCCAGACCCCCGATGGCCGACTGATGCTGGTAATGGGCGGAAGCCTCTACGAAAGTGGCAAATACCTGACCCGTGCGCCCCGAGTGGCCTTTTCGTCGGATGGGCGCGACTGGACACTGCCGCAACGCGTCCTGGCCGAGGACCACTGGATCTGGCGAGTCACCTGGCACAAAGGGATGGGCTACGCCGTATCGAAGCTGGGGGAGACTCCCCAGCCAAGACGATGCTTCCTGTACCAGACCAAAGATGGGGTTGCTTGGGACTGGGTCGCCGAACTCAAACTGCCCGGGCTGACCCCCGAGGCGAGGCAGACCGCCCCCAGTGAGACGACCCTACGCTTTCTTCCCAATGATGAGATGCTGGCTCTGATCCGGCCGGGCTGGGTGGGTAGCAGTAAGCCTCCCTACAAGGAATGGATCTATCACAAGCTAAAGCATCGGCTTGGAGGTCCGAACTTCATTCGCCTCCCGAACGGGGATTTGTGGGCCACCTCCCGAGGCTATCCGCCGGGGACCCAGGTGATCGGCCCCTGGAAGGGTAAGCCCTACACGGTCCTGGCGAAGTTGACCCGGAACAGCTTCGAGCCAGTTCTGACCTTGCCTAGCGGGGGAGATAGTAGCTATGCCGGGATGGTCTGGCATCTGGGACTGCTCTGGGTAAGCTACTATTCTTCGCACGAGGGTAATACGAGCATCTACCTGGCAAGGATTCGGCTCGAGCCCTGAATCTCTCTTTCGGAGGCAGACCGATGTCTTCTCTTGATCGTCGTTCCTTTCTAAAGTCCACAGTGCTTGCTTCGGGTGCCCTGGCTCTACGGGGAGAAATCCTCGAGGGAGCCCTGACCCCACGCCGGAAGCTACCGGTCGCGGCCATAGTGACTGAGTATCGCGAACGTTCCCATGCAGATGTGATCGTCGGTAAGATCCTGGAGGGTTTTCAGCAGGATGGCGGTGCCGGACCCGATCTGTACCTGGCGTCGCTGTTTACCGATCAGGTTCCCGAAGGCGACATGAGCCGGGGACTGGCTGCCAAGTACGGCTTTCCGATAGCAAGCACGATCGACGAAGCGATTACGTTGGGATCGGATGAGGTCAAAGTCGCTGGTGTGCTGAGCATTGGTGAGCACGGTAGTTATCCCTACACGACTGATACCAAACAGCACATGTACCCACGACGGAGATTCTTCGACGAAATCTCTGCTACCTTTCGGCGCACCGGCTCGGTGGTCCCGGTCTTCAACGACAAGCATTTGTCCTATCGTTGGCGCGACGCCATCGACATGGTGGAAGCGGCTCGGGCAATGAACTTCCCTCTCCTGGCGGGGTCCTCTCTCCCACTCACCTGGCGGAGGCCGGCCGACGTCCTGCCGATCGGCACCCAGATCGAAGATGCCTTGACCATCGGTTACGGTGGCTACGAATCCTACGGTTTTCATGCCCTGGAAACCCACCAGTCCCTGCTCGAGCGGCGGCACGGGGGCGAAGGTGGAGTCAAGGCAGTGCAGGCTCTGCGGGGTGGTGCGGTGTGGAAGGCGGAGGCGGATGGCCGCTGGTCCCGGGAGTTGTTGGAAGCTGCACTTGGCGTCATTCCCGACGTCGCGGAAGGGAAATGGGAAGCCGCGCTCTCAAAGGATGCTGGCTGGTATCTGATTGATCACCAGGATGGCCTGAGAAGCAGCGTCGTGATGGCCAACGGAGTATCAAAGCACTTCGCAGTGGCGCTCAGGGTCAAAGGCCGGCGCGATCCGGTGGTTAGCTGGTTCCAGCTCCAGGAGGGGAAGCCCTATCTACACTTCGCCTATCTGGTCAAGGCAATCGAGCACTTGGTCCATGCCGGAAAATCACCCTATCCGGTGGAGCGGACGCTCCTCACCACCGGCATCCTCGATCGTCTCATGCACAGTCTGTCGAATAATGGAAAGCGATTCCTGACCCCTGAGCTTGCCTTCTCCTACCGGCCCAGCGACTGGCCTTTCGCCAACCACCCGGCATCCCCGTTAAGGCTCAATTTGCAAAAGCCGGGTTAGGGTGTGCTTGCAGCCTACTTCCGAGGATAGAGACCAAGACCCTCGAAGAATACCTTGATCTCCTTCATCTCCTCGTCTGTGGCCGTTTTCAAGGGGGCGCGCAAATGGCGTGTTCCCAGGCCGAAGTATTCGAGCGCACCATGGAAGAACGGAAGACTGAAGTGATCAACAATGGGGATATCGTACTTCTTCACCATCCCGTAGCATTTCTTCAAGTTCCCCGCCTGATAGGCTTCCCAGAACTCCTTTGCGATCCAGGGAGCGATGATCGCCTGGATGTCGAAGTAGGCTTTGGCCCCGTAAGGCGCAGCCGCCAGAAACCGATAGGTGGTCCCGCCACCGTAGACGCGGAGGCGGTCGGCGAACTTGGCTTCCAAGAAGATGTACTCGTCGATCACGTGCTCTTTCATGGCCACGATGGCGTCGATCTCCAGGAGTCGGCGCATGGTCTTCTCTTTCAGACCCACGTTCTTCAAGGCGATCGCCAGCCTGCTGTTGTCCGCAATGGCCTGAAAATAAGCCGGCATATCCTCTTCGGGGATGTTGGGTGTCAGGACCTCGACGGCATCCGCACCCAACCCCTCGGCGTATTTGGCGTAGTCGATGGCGCGGGCGTTCCAGAACTTGTGAGCGCAGGTGATGGTCAGCCCGCGATCACCTACTGCCTCGACGAAGGTGCGGGTAACGGCCTTGATCTCCTCGTAGGACAGCCACTCGTACTTGCTGTTGCCGCCGGTCATATTGAAGACCTTGATGTCGTATTTGAGTGCCCCGGCGATCATCTTTCGAATCGAGTCGTGGTCGACCTTGCCCTCGGCAGTGAAGGGGGTTACCAACGAGTACATGGGGCCCTCCAGCTGATTCATGAACTCCTGGGGTGTCATGGGTTTCTTGAAGGTGTCCCCTGACGAAGCGGCTCCCGTCGGCACTGAGAGCAGCATCAGGGTGAAGCCCACAACCATCAACGATCTTGTCATTCTGGATACGTTCATATCGAATCTCCCTTGGGTTGACTTCCGACTGAAGTCGGAGGGCATGACGCCTCAGTCTGCAGCAAAGAATCTAGTTTCAGTGATATAAGCACCTAATCAGAAACAGGGACGGAAAACAAGCTCGCGATCGATTCGGCCTTTCAGCCCGCCGTCCCCGAGCGGCAGCGGCCGGTTCCTGCAATTCACCTTCCTGCGTAGCCCCGGACTTGCCACGGAGCCCCAGTTGAAGTGAAATGTTCAGGCAGGTGCGAAATGCTGACCCAGGAGGAAGAACGATGAATCGACGGACGCTATTGCGAACGGGTGCCATGGGATCCCTCTCCGGAATCGCTGCCGGCCGCGAGTTAGCGGCAGCGGAAGCCGTTCAGAAGAGCAGGCGGGGCATGCCCTCCCCGAAGATCAAGGACATTCAGGTCATCGCCACGGCTCCCGAGGGTCTGCGCTTGGTGGTTGTGAAGATCCTGACCGATCAGGATGGGCTGTACGGGTACGGCTGCGCCACCTTCACACAGCGGGCCGATCTGGTGGTCCCGGCCGTGGAGAAATACCTGAAGCCCTTCTTGCTGGGGAAGCCCGCCGATCGCATCGATGATACCTGGCAGGCCTGTTACAACAGCTCCTACTGGCGTAACGGACCCGTGCTCAACAACGCCATCAGCGGCGTGGACCTGGCACTCTGGGACATCAAAGGACGGCAGGCCGGTCTTCCCGTCTACCAACTCCTGGGAGGGAAGTGCAGGGAAGCGGCCGACTGCTATCGTCATGCCAGCGGATCAGAGTTCGGTGAGGTCATCGACAGAGCGCGCCACTTCATGGAGCAGGGGGTTCGCCACATACGGGTCCAGGTAGGGATTCCCGGAATGGCCGCCTACGGCGGTGGAGGTGGCGGGACTCCTCCGCGCAAGCTTCATGACGACTCTATGTTCGAACCGGCGGCCTACATCAAGCGGACCCTGGCTCTGTTCGAGGAGTGCCGGCGTCAGTTGGGCGACGAAGTCGAACTGCTGCACGATGTTCATGAACGCATCACGCCGACCCAGGCTCTTCAATTCTGCAAGGACGTTGAAGCATTTCGACTCTTCTTTCTGGAGGATCCGGTCTCGCCCGAAGATATTGCGTACTTCCGGCTCATCCGCAACTACTCGACCACGCCCATCGCGATGGGTGAGCTGTTCAATAGCCCACACGAGTGGATCCCTCTGATGGCCGAACGGTTGATCGACTACATTCGCATCCATGTCTCCCAGGCTGGAGGGCTGACTCCCTGCCGAAAGATCGCGGCCCTCGGTGAGCTTCATGGCGTCCGCACCGCCTGGCATGGACCCGGAGACGTCTCTCCCATCGGGCACGCCGCCAATCTGGCTTTAGATCTAGCCTGTTATAACTTCGGGATCCAGGAGTTCCCGGGCTTCTCGGACCGTCTCCTGGAAGTTTTCCGAGGATGCCCCGTTTTCAAGGACGGTTATCTCTGGGCCAGTGAAGATCCTGGGTGGGGGATCGAAATAGATGAAAAAGCGGCCCTCAAGTATCCGTTCGGCAGCTTCGAATCGGGTCAGAGAGAGGAATACAACGGAGGCTGGGGCGTCATCCGACGCCGTGACGGCACCGTCATCAAGCACTGAGTCAGATCATTCCCGCCCCCCGCTGCGCTCCCCATTCGAGAACGAAACCTCAGTCGAGGGACGTGGCGGTGGCCTCCGGGCCGCCGTGTTCTTTCCTTCGAGCCTATGGCTCGAAAAACGGCGGCCCGGAGGCCACCGCCACGGTTCTGGCCCTGTCCAATTCTAAATCAATGGACTACGTCCTTTTTCCATCCCAATCTGGAAATGATGCTTCAAATCCAAAGCCTGACTAGCCTCTACCCATAGCGGCGGCCCGGCGGACGACTTCCTCTTGACCCACGTCTTCCACATGAGTCCCGATCCACCAGGTATTTCCGGTCGGGTCCTTGACCCCGGCGTTGCGGTCTCCGTAGAACTGATCGGCTGGCTCCATGAGCGACTCGGCCCCGGCCTCCAACGCCTGTTTGTAGACGGCGTCTGCGTCGTGCACGTAGAGGTAGAGCGAGGCAGGCTTCGCGGGGAAGCTTTCCATGGCCTCGCCCATCATGACCATGGAATCCCCGATCTGGAGCTGGGCGTGCATCACCTGGCCGTCGGGCAGTTCTGTCCGGTGGATCTCCTTGGCTTCGAAGGCCGCTTTCAGGAAATCAATCAAGCCGGGCACGCCCTCTACGATCAGGTATGGTGTGACGCTGTGGAATCCGTCTGGAATCGGTTTAACTTCCATCATTGTTTCCCTTCTCTGACTTCAATTCTTAGGATCCAGGCATGATGGCTCAAGCCGCTTTTTACTGTCAAATACGTTGCCTGTGACCACGATGTGATACAACGAAGCCAACGTAGCCGTGAAGGATCGGAGATCTGGAGAATGAAGATAGGCACGAGAGCCTTTTCGAGGCTCCTGGTCGGATTCTGTTTTCTTTTCCTTTCCAGTACGGTAGCGGCGCGGAGACTTCCCAACCTGATCTTCATCCTGGCCGACGACCTCGGTTACGGAGACCTGGGCAGCTACGGACAGAAGCTGATCCAGACTCCCCGATTGGACAGGATGGCCCGGGAAGGGATGCGGTTCCGACAGTTCTACGCCGGCTCGACCGTCTGCGCTCCTTCGCGCAGCGTCCTGATGACCGGGCGGCACCTGGGTCATACCCATGTCAGGGGCAACGCCCGCGAGCGGCGTCTGCAGGCGCTTCCCGATTCGGATGTCACTCTCGCCGAGGTTTTCAAGAAGGCTGGCTACAAGACCGCTCTCTGCGGCAAGTGGGGTCTGGGAGAGGACCTTCTCGGAGCCCGCTCCGGCCTCCCGCTGAATCAAGGATTCGACTACTTCTACGGCTACCTGAACCAGGGCCACGCTCATAATTACTATCCCGAGTTTCTGTGGCGTAACCAGAGCAAGGTGAGGCTCAGGAATACCGTCGTAAAGGTGGCTCTGGCCTTGGCGGCTACGCCACCAAACGAGTCGACTACAGTCACGATCTGATCGTCCAGGAAGCGCTGGACTTCGTGGAGCGCAACCAGGATAAGCCCTTCTTCCTCTACCTCGCCCTAACGATTCCCCACGCCAACAACGAGGGGACTCGGGCCACTGGCAACGGGCAGGAGGTCCCGGACTACGGCATCTACCGCGACAAGCCCTGGAGCGATCAGGACAAGGGGCAGGCCGCCATGATCAGTCGAATGGACAGTGACGTGGGTAGGCTGCTGGACAAACTGGCGGAGCTGGGTCTTGACCAGGACACCGTAGTGATGTTCAGCAGCGACAACGGCCCTCACGACGAAGGGGGACACAACACGGAGACTTTCGATCCCAACGGCCCCTTGAGAGGCATGAAGCGTGACCTCTACGAGGGCGGCATTCGGGTGCCGATGATTGTCCGTTGGCCCGGAAGAACGCCCGCCGGAAGCGTCAGCGATCAGATTGGCTACTTCGGAGATCTGATGGCGACGGTCGCCGATCTGGCAGGAGTCGAGCCGACCGGAAATCTGGATTCCATCAGCCTTCTACCCAGCATTACCGGGCAACCGGAACGGCAGCGTCAGCATGACTACCTCTACTGGGAGTTCTATGAACGCGGAGGCAAACAGGCGTTGAGGCAGGGCCGGTGGAAGGCGATCCGGATGCCCCTCTTCACTGGCCGAACCCAGTTGTACGACCTGAGCAGCGACCTGGGAGAAGCCCATGACATCTCTGCTGAACACCCACGATTGGTGGAAGCCCTGCAGTTGCTAATGGGCGTCGCACACACACCTCACCCAGGTTGGCATCCGCAGGGGGAGGCCAAGCAAGATCAGCCGCCTCCCGGCGACGGTCGCCTCCGCTTCTGAATTTGACCGTATGACGCTGACTTGAGTATACTCATACACATGAGTACAAGGCTCCAGGTCGTGATGGATGAGGAGGAGGCTGAGAAATACAAGAGGGCGGCCGCTCGTCGTCAGCTAACCCTCAGCGAGTGGGTGCGCGAATGCTTGCGACAATCCCTCGAGAGAGAACCTCGGGCTACGACTTCGTCCAAGCTTGCCGCAATCGACAGGGCTCAGGAGTGTCATCATCCCACGGGTTCCATAGAAGATATGCTGAGGCAGATCGAAGAGGGCCGTGATCTTCGTTGACTCGAATGTTCCCATGTATCTGGTGGGTTCTCCCCACCCACTTCGGGAACTTCTGACCAGTTACCTGCGCCAGCATATTGATGAGTCCTATGTGACCAGCGTCGAGGTCTATCAGGAACTGATTCACCGCTACGTTGCTATCGACCGTAGGGAGGCCATCGCCGACGGGTTTCAGGTTCTGGACTCGTTAGTCGAAGCTGTTTACTCTATCGAGCGAGCGGATGTCGACCGGGCCCATCAGATAGCCCTACAGCAAGCGAGACTTTCCGGCCGAGACTGTTTGCATTTGTCGGTCATGGAACACCACAGGGTTGATCGAATCCTCACTTTCGATCGGCAATTCGAACTCTGGCCGTCCATCGTACGACTGCCCTGAGCCTTGGACTTCATGCATAAGTCTAGCCCAGCGACGGTCTACGCTCTCTCGGCCTCCTCGACGGACTGCACGAGTACGACTGCGGGGGCTCGCCACGAGTGGTCTCGGTCGCAAGCCTTGCCAGGACGGCCGGCGCCTCGCTACGCCGAGTCCATCCTGGCCCACTGAAGACCAGGAGCGCGGCCGCTGATCCAGCGGCCACTATGTAGCTACATTCACAGAGACTTTCCATGCACACATCCCTCGAATGGCGGGAATACTACGAACAGAACGCCGAATCGCTGCTCGATATTCCGTGGGATGTCGGAGGGGACTTGACCCACGATGAACGGAACTCGATTGCCAGGTCTGTACAAGGCTTTCAGGCTGGCGAAAGCTCCGAGGGACGCCACCTCTATCACTACTCTGAAAAGTACGCCGAGAAATCCGGTGATTACGATTACGTCGCTGCAATCAAGCTCTTCATTGCCGAAGAACAACGGCATGCCCGCGATCTCTCACGTTTTCTTGAACTCAATGGCATACCCACAATCAAGACCACTTTTCCCGATCGTGTCTTTCGCAAACTCCGACACCTATTTGGCGGCTTGGAAATCTCCATCGCGGTTTTGATCACTGCGGAAATCATCTCTAAGGTCTATTACGCCGCGTTGCAACAGGCTACGAAATCTGCCGTTCTACACACTTTGTGCAAGCAAATCCTTCGCGATGAATTGAAACACGTCGAATTCCAAGCCGAACAGCTGGGAAAACTCCGCTGCCTCCGCAAATGGCAATTCCAATGGGTTACGATGGGCATGCAAAAATTCTTGTACTGGGGCACATGCATCGTCGTGTGGGAGTTTCATAAAAAGGCATTTCGCGTGGGCAACTTCAACTTTCAGCACTTTTGGCGCATGTGTTGGGTCGAATTCAACGATGCCTTTGCCGTTTCCAAACGGGTTATCGATGCAGGTCCAAAACAAAGCGGTGCAGGTGGAGGTCCAACAACGCGCGGTGTAACAAATCGTTGCACCACCTGCCCCTGAGGATCAGTCTGGAGGAGGTTCTCTCATGCTGGCATGCTGTCGCGCATTCCGATCTGAAATCCCTGGACGAAGACCGGTTGTTCGAGGCTCGACCCTTATTTTGCTGTTCTTTTCATTGCTGGCTGGTTGCCAGAGTGGCGAGCAGTCCGCAGAACTGGAATCGGAGATTGGCGAGGACTCGAGGGCCTTTCGACTGGAGTTCGGCATCGCCGACCCCAGGCCGGCCGACTGGAGCGGGCGTCTCCAATCAACCACCGGGAACGTCCTCCGCTTGGATCCCTGGCACTTCTCCGAGGAAGATCAACTCCTATCAGAGAACTCCTGGAGCGCCCGCAGCCGCATCTACGGTCCCAGAATACCCAGCTACTATGAATACCCGACTCGAAACCTCCCCTTCGAGGACGACGAACTGATAGGGGCGAGTCGGGCCTACTCGCGCCTTATCGCTCCCGGGCTGGTGATCACGGCAGCCCGGGGCACCGCCCTCCGTGTGGAAACCGCCCAGGGCGATTTCGAGCTGCAGGGGGATAGCCTTTCTCCGGGACAACCCCGTCTTCTCCTGAACGGACGCGTCCAGGCACAGGATGTCCCCGTCCACCAGCTTCTGACGGGAACCGATACCTTCGACGACTTTCCCTGCGTGCTGTCGCTGCCGGACGGGGAGGTCCAGGTGGGATGGATCGAATACCAGAATGAAGGACAGCGGATCCTGGCTCGACGGCTCCAGCGAGGGCGCTGGAGCAGACCTCTAGAGCTCCGAGCGGCCCAGGATCTTGACTCCCTTCAGGCCATCTCAGGCGCAGACAACCGCATCTGGTGGATCTGGAGTGAACAGCGGGAGGACAACTGGGATCTCTATGCTCGCTGGAGCCGCCAAGAGGAACTGGGCCCGGTTCTCCGGCTGACCGAGGATCCCCAGCCCGATCTGTATCCCCGCGCCGCCTCCAACGGGGGGGGCGCCTGGCTGGCCTGGCAGGGCTTCCGGGAGGGCCAGTCGGATATCCTCCTCAAGCGGCTGGACGGGGAGCAGTGGTCGGCCGGGGAAACCCGCATCAGCCCCTCCCAGGCCAACGACTGGAGGCCGGCCCTGGCCGTAGACGGGGAAGGCAATGCCTACGTGGCCTGGGACAGCTACGAGCGGGGCGACTATGACATCTTCATGCGGCGAGTCTCGGAGCAGGGTCCTGGTCCGCTGATCCCAGTGGCTCAGTCGCGGCGTTTCGAGGCCTACCCGGACCTGCTCTGCGACCGGCAGGGACGTCTCTGGGTTGCCTGGAATGAGACGGGTTCCAACTGGGGAAAGGATACGGGATTCTGGGTGGATCGCTCCCGGGCGACCTTCAATCAGGAGCGGACGATACGGCTCGCAGTCTACCAGGGAGGCCGCTGGAGCGAGCCCGTTACAGCACTGCCGGAATTCCTGGAGCAGTACTTTTCTTCCGAGACGAACAAGCGTCTTTCCCTGTCTCGGCCTCCGAGGGCGGGGAGCGTGCGGTTTCGAAACGACAACGAACTGCCTCGGCTCGCCGCCGATGGTCAGGGGCGTATCTGGCTCTTCTTTCGCCACCAGGCTCCCGGAGCCGGCAACACCTCCAGCTATCGTCCCGTGTGGGAGCTGTACGCCACCAGCTATCAAGGGGATTCCTGGTCCGACCCGGTGGCCCTTCCTCTTGGTCTGGGCCGCCTGGATATGCCTCTGTCCGTCTCAGCTATGGAGGACGGCCCTCTCTGGCTGGCCTGGCTCACCGATCACCGCTCGCCCCACGAGACCTCTTCACTGGCCTCCCTGCAGGAGGACGTAGTCTTGGGACGCTGGCTGACGCCTCGGGAGAATCGGGATCCGCTGCTCCAGGAGCGAAACGTCCCCATCGAACCGATCGAGTCCTACCATCCCAACGAGGAACAGGATGTGGTCCGGATCCGAAACTACCGCATCCAGGCAGGAGACCGCAGTTTCCAGATCGTCCGGGGGGACATGCACCGCCACACCGACTTCTCCCGCGACGGTGCCCTCGACAGTTCCCTGGACGAAACCTACCGCTACGCCCTGGACGCGGCGGCTCTGGATTTCCTGGCGGTGACGGATCACTTTCCGGAGGACTATGCCTGGTGGCAGATCCAGAAGGCCACCGATCGCTTTCACCTGACAGGCAGCTTCGTTCCACTGGTGGCCTACGAGCGCAACCTGAGTTATCCCAACGGCCACCGTAATCTGGTTTTCCCCAAGCGGGGCGTGCCGGTGCTCCCCCGGACCCCGGAGGAGAATGACGGTCGGATCTCCACCGGTTCCATTCTCTATGACCACCTGCGCCAGTATGGGGGGATCTCCATGCCTCATACCTCGGGAACTCCCACCATGGGCACGGACTGGCGGGACAATGCCGACGACGTGGAGCCCCTGGTCGAGATCTTCCAGGGAGACCGCATCTCCTACGAGTATCCGGGAGCGCCTCTGGCGGGGGACCCGGCCGATCCCTCGACCCATCGGGGAGGCTATCTGGAGGAAGGTTTCGTCTGGAAGGCCTGGGAAAAAGGCTACCGCCTGGGTGTCCAGGCGAGCTCGGACCACTGGTCGATGCACTTCTCCTACGCCTGTCTGCTGGTGGAGCGTCTGGACCGGGAGGGCCTGATGGACGCCATGCGTCGGCGCCATGCCTACGCGGCCACTGACAACATCGTACTGGACCTGCAGATGCGAGACGGCGGGTCAGTCTACATCATGGGCGACGCTTTCGAGACCTCCTCGCGCCCGGTCCTGAAGCTGCATGCTCAAGGAACCGATGTGGTCCAGGAAGCCGTCGTGATCCGAGACAATCGGATCGTCTATACCCAGTCCCCCGGGACCGCTCGGGTGGACTTCACGTACGCCGACGCCGATCCGTCGAAGGGCACCCATTTCTACTACGCGAGGATCCTGCAGAAGAATGGTCAGGTGGCATGGTCCTCTCCCATCTGGGTGACCTACCGTTGAGATCTGTCAGGCCGCTCTGGTTTCTGTGCGAGACAGCAGCCGACTGATCGTCGTGTCAACGGCGAGGCTCACCACCAGCGCCGCCGCTCCGGAGGGACTTGGAACTCAGTCGAGAACAAGCTCGAGGTTGACCTCGTAGGTTTGACGACGCCTTCGTTTTCGGTAGGGAATGTCCCGGACAGATCCGTACCGCCCCCGTCATCCTGAGAGGACCCCCTTCGTCAACGTGAACATCTCCCCACCCGAAACGGGGATTCTCGACGCGGCTCTGTCCGAACGTACTCCATAGACGGTCCCGCAGACTGAATTGAAGAATCCTGGAGACTGGACAGGCAGGTGCTGCCGGTTTGGGCTAAGATTGCGGTTATGCTCGATGCTGATTGCAAGTTCTCGATCGGACAGCTCGTGCATCATCAGCGCTTCGACTACCGCGGTGTCATCGTCGATGTCGATGCCACCTTTCAAGGGACCGATTCCTGGTACCGACAAATGGCGACGAGTTGTCCACCCAAGGACGCACCCTGGTACCACGTGCTCGTGCACGATGCTCAACACGCAACCTATGTCGCAGAACGGAACCTGGAGCCGGATGAGCTCCAGAAACCTATCAAACACCCCCTTCTGGATTCGTTCTTTACCGACTTTGAAAGCGGCCGCTACCTTCGCAGACTGCAATGAGGCACTTTGAGTTCAGAGGGCTCTGAGAATCAGGACCAGGAGCTACTGTCAGCTTTGGACAATCTAAAGGTACGCCGCACTCGTATCCTGGAAGGTTATGCTGCCACAGCCGAACAGACGGCGGAGCTGCTGACGTACAACGATACCAGCTTCGATTTTGAGGGACTCCCCTCACCCATTCGATTCCCACTGACGCCTGAGCCGCATCTGGAAGCCTGGGAGAGGTACGCAGCCGAAGCCAGCACGGGAGACGTGGTGGAAGTATTGAAGAAGCGACTGCCCCAGCTCAACTTTCCCATCGAAAAGGGTATCAGCGAGACCGCCGACTACCGTGCCGCAACGCGGAGAGGGACTGGCATGGACGAACTGGAATCGGCCACCGCCCTGCTCCACGAACGTCCGGAAGAGCTCAGGTTGATCATCCACCCCAGTCTGGCCGGGACCATCCCGGTGCTGACAACTGGACACCGCGCCGACTTCGTCGCGTTGGTTCGCGCTCTGAGCATGAGGAACGATCCCGGACCTGTCCCCGACTCGATGGGGGCGTGCATGGTTGCAGGATTCAACAACTGGGACCGGGTGCGCTCCTACCGGCAGCAATGGGAAATCAAGAATCCCTTTGGAAACTGGCCCGAGGAGTTCCGCAGTCTGCGCTCGAAGAAGGATCTCTACCAAGACCGTTTCATTATCCTGAGTGAGGGACCTTACAGCGACGTCCCGGCCGAGACAATGGGAATCGAGCAGGAGGAGTGGGGACGCCTCTCTCTAACGATTCGGCTAGAGCACGAGTGTGCACACTACCTGAGCCGCCGTCTTCTGGGCGCGATGCATCAGCACCCCCACGACGAGTTGATCGCAGACTATTCCGGTATAGCAGCTGCCGCCGGACGCTATCGAGCCGAATGGTTCCTGAGTTTCATGGGACTGGAGGCCTTTCCCCACTACCGAGAAGGAGGGCGACTCCAGAACTATAGAGGTGAGCCTCCGCTTTCGGAGGGTGCTTTTCAGATCGTGCAACGGCTTGTAAGAGACGCGGCTCAGAATCTAGAGCAGATTGAGGTGGAATTCTCGGGTGAGCTCTCAAGCCCACAGCAGCGTGGTCTATTCTTGCTTACCCTAGCCCGGCTGACTCTGGAGGAACTCGCCTCCAAAGAGGCCCGGGACCACTTTCGGCAAGCCTGGAAGAAACAGGTTGAGATCGAGATCTCGTCCGAGGATCTGCAGAAGTTCAAGCAAGAAGGAAAACTGAAATAGACCCGACGACAGCAATCGGCGCGTCCTGGGGCCAATTCCCCTCGGACTAGTCCGGCAGTGCCTCCTGCTTGGGTTCGGGTAGCCAGAAGCTGGCCACCAGCCCAGCTGCATAGACGAACAGTCCTACGGCAGCGGCGGTGTAGGCCAGGCGGGCCGAGGGCCCTGCACCCGGAACGAACCCCTGGACGGCAAGCGTGCTGGTCACCCAGGCGAACGAAGTTCCGATCATGCGCCCGCCGATATTGGCGGCGAAACTTTCCCCCGTCCCCCGCAGATGGGTGGGAAAGACCCTGGGAAGATAATTGCCCCAGAAACTGAACTGTCCGACGGTAAGCAGTCCCGCCAGGAAGACCCCTGGGTAGAGCAACCCCGTGCTTTGCGTGGCCGCGTAGCCGAAAACCAGCGGAATGACCAGGAGACCGGGCACCTGGAAGAGGCGTATCAGGCGCCTGCGGCTCACGATCCGGGCGACCAGGAGAGCCAGAAGGATGCGGCCGAACATTCCGCCCACCTCTTGTACCTTGGTCATTCCCGCCGCCGCTTGCTGCTCGATTCGCTTCTGCTCGGCGATGGGCTTGCCGGCGGTCTGTTCCTTGACATCGGACAGTCCCGGAACGATCTGGGGGATCATCTGGAGTGCCCCGAAGGCGGCCCCGTAGCTGCAGGCAAACATCAGGGTGGTCACCACCGTCACCTTGCGCAGCTCGGGCCCGAATAGCTCGCTGATCCGGGGTCTCCTGAGCGTCCCGGCAAGCTTCTTTCGCTGCCAGCTCGGCGATTCGGGAAGGAAGGGTCGGATCAGCGCCAGGGGTAGGGCGGGAATGAGTCCGGACATCAAGGTGTAGCGCCAGGCGCCGTGGGAATCCTGGATGACTCCTAGATCCAGGGGAAGCCATTCCGGGATGATGAGCGCAGGAAGGCCGGAGGCATAGGTCAGACAGAGGCCGTTGGCCACCGCCGCCATGAGCCCCCCAATTGAGGAAAATGCCTGGGTGTAGCCCAGCACCTTCTCCCGCTGTTTGGGATCCTCGAAGAGCTCCGCCAGCCAGGCCACCGCAGCCACGAATTCCACACAGACCCCGACGAAAGTCAGGATCCGGAAAAACAGGAGCATCTCGAGGGAGGTGGAGAATCCGGCGCCAAATGCCGAGCCTGAGTAGAGGAAGATGCTCCAGGTCAGGACCCTTCGTCGGCCCAGGCGATCCGTCAGATATCCCCCCAGAAGCCCGAACACTCCTCCCGCAAGGGCAGGCACATAGAAAAGCCGACCTACCCACATTCCGAACTCGGGTGTTCCCGGGACCAGGCCTCCCAGCTCCAACAGGGCCGGCCGCGCGATGAGCGGCAGAACCAGCAACTCGTAGATGTCGAAAGCGAAGCCCATGGCTGCAACGATGCAGATGAGCCACTGTACTCGGGTCAGGCGCAGGCGTTTCATCAGCTCCACTCCTACTATAGTGGGGCCAGCCGGAGCAAGTCATCAGGGCTCGCTGGCGATCTTTTTCTGGAAAAGCGTCGAAAAAGAAGCAGTAGCTCCAATCCTGGTTTCGGGGGCACCCCCGATGGAGCATCCCCGATGAGCATGGCATCCGGGGGAGGCTTGTGCACTCTCATAGCTGGTAGCCCCGCTCCAGCCTCTGGTCACCAGTGGGAAAGGGTGATAGGATTGCCCTCCGGAGAAGATCAAGATCGCCCTTCACTCCCTGCAGAGACCACCAGCTTCAGACTGATCAATGACCGCGAAAGCCAGAGCAGCCGATGCTATAAGAGGTTCGTTAATGGCGGCAAGAATCGTTTTTGTGATGGGCTTGAGTGTGGTCTTCGCTCTTGTCCAGCCTGCGACAGCGCAGTGGATAGGCTTCTCGGATGCCACTGGAGCTCGCCTGACCCTCAGCCCCTTCGCCGATGACCCAACTGGCGACCCGCTTGCGGATGGCCAAGAGAAGGACCTTGCTACCGGCGATCTCGATAAGGATGGCTGGATGGATGTCGTCGTAGTGCGCAAGCGGCCGTTCTCCAATATAGGAGCCCGGCAGGACATCCTACTGATGAACGAAAACGGGGTTTTGACCGACCGAACAGCCGTTCTGGCGCCGGGGTTTGGTACCACTCTTACAGATGCGCGGGACGTCTTCATAGATGATTTCACTGGCGATAACTGGCTCGATGTAGCGATTGCCAATACCTTTGGGCAGCAGCCGAGCTTCTACCGGAATGCTGCCGAGGACAGCGACGGGGACTGGCTCGGCCTGGTTGACGAATCAACGCGGCTCCCGACCATTTCGGTTCCCGACGATGTGGCGTCGATCGCTTTCTGTGCCGTCTGGGGTGGCGATGTGACTGGTGATGGAGCGAAAGACTTGTACCTCGCGAACTACATCAAGACGGGAGGAACCAAGGATGTCCTCCTTATCAACAACGGGAGCGGCACTTTTACCAATCAGACGACTGCCAGACTGGGGAGTTATGCGAACGTGGCCTTTGGCACAAGCGTCGAAATGCATGACGTTGATAATGATGGGGATCGCGATATCATCAAGATCTCGACGCTGTATTCGGTTGCCCCTTTCGGGGTAGGCCAATTCATCCTCTTTAACGACGGCACAGGGGTTTTCAAGGATATTCCTTTCCAACCCCTGTCAGCCCTTGCGCCGTATATGTTCAGCGTGGGCTATCTGAACAACGACAGCATGCTCGACCAATTTCTTGAAGGCGACTATCAAGATCGGGTCGCCATTGCCCAGAGTCTGGTACCCGACGGCCCCGTGACCTACACGACGACGGCGCTGTCTGACTCTCCTCGGACGCTTGGGTTTGGCGGCAACACGAAGATGGCTGATGTAGACGGCGATGGCGATCTCGATGTTGGGGTTGCCCCTATCGATGTCGATGTAGCCAACTGTGGGCCGTCTAGTCCCGCCTTCGCGCTATTGCAGAACCCGGGCAACGGACTTGTGTTCGATCCTTGGGATAGCGGTAGCCAGAACTTTCACCTTGACCCCCACGATTTTGTCTTTCTCGATGTCAACAAGGACACCCGTATGGACATTTTCATGGGACTGTGTACTGGGTGGCGGGTGTTCATTCGAGACGAGCGAACGCCGGTTTCGCTGCAGAGCTTCACGGTCGATTAGCCCGGATTTCTCATCGCTTGTCGTAGCGAGGCGCCGCAAGGGCCGTCCTGGCAAGGCTTGCGACCGAGGCCCCCGCAGTCGTACTCGTGCAGTACGTCGAGGAGGCCGACGGAGCGAAACACAGCCAGGGCGGATGATTGCGGCGACGTAGTAGACCAGCGATGAGAAATGCGGGTTAGGCGTGGGTTAGGCGGGGTTAGGCGCGCTACCGCAGCAGGACGCTCATGAACTATGCCAACTAGAATGGGCCCGACTTCGATGGAACACAGGTCAGAAACCTCGATCATCGACGCCCACGGGCATACGCTCGATCTGGCCTTCAAGTCGGGGAGGCACCTTCACCAATCTCTGGACGGACTGACCGACGTTCCCCTGCTGCGCGCTGGAGGCGTCGCGGCCCAGCTCACCGCCTGCTGGATGCCGGACGTTGCCATCGGTGGCCCACACGGCAGTCAGCAGCCGCTCGACGACATCAACCGAATGCTGGACTACCTGGACCGGGAGCTGGAGGGAGAGGCTGGGGAGCAGGTGGCGCTTGCCAGGACCGCCGGTGACATCGAAACGGCAAGGGGTCAGGGCAAGGTAGCCCTGGTCCTGGGACTGGAGGGGGGAGACGCGCTCCAGGGCGATCCCAAGGTCCTGCGACAGCTCCATGGTCGGGGCCTACGGCATGTCGGCCTGGTGCACGAAGGACCAAACGCTCTGGCTACGGCAACCCAGGTCTGGGAGGGAGGGACGATGCGGCTTCATGACGCCAGTGTCGATCCCAGTGGAGGTCTGAGCAAGGCCGGCCGGCAGATTGTCCACGAGATGAATCTACTAGGCCTGCTGCTGGACGTGACCCACATGATCGAACCCGCTTTCTGGGACACTCTGGAGACGACAACCCAGCCGGTCATCGTGAGCCACGGGAATGCCCGCTCGCTGCGGGATACGGTGCGCTACCTGACAGACGAGCAGATCCGGGCGGTGGCCGAAACCGGAGGCTTGGTGTGCCCCAGCCCCTTCCCTCTGGGACCGTCCGAAGAGAGGCCGTCTCTGAACCTGTTGCTGGACCACATCGACTACATGATCGGGCTGGTAGGCGCCGACCACGTCGGCTTCGGCTCCGACTTCCTGGATCAGACCGGCAGCCGCCCACCCGGCCTGGGCGACATCAGCCAGACCTGCAACATCGTCAAGGGTCTGCAACGGCAAGGCCACAGCCGCCACACGAGGGAGAGGATTCTGAGCGGTAACTTTCTTCGTGTTTTCCGGGCCGTTGCGGGCTAAGAGGTCACGTCGGGTTTTCCCGCAAGACGTCCGCACCGATGGCGTCGTTCTGGTGTACTTCGCGCCGAATCGTTCCAATGAGGCGCTCCTACCGAGGTGTTCGAAGGACGCACGAACTCTCATGGTGGTCGCCGCCTCGTCCAGTTCCTTCGAGAAGATCCGGTCCCGATCGTGAATGACAAAACGATAAGGATGCTCCGCCGGGATAGCCTCCCGGAGGGTGAAAGCTAGCCCGAACTCCTCATCACCCGACGTAGTAGACTTGAGAAGGGAAATCGTACCGTAAGTCTTCGGATTGTTAATCGGGAGGGCTCAGATCGATCTTCTACTTTGAGCGGGATTCAACTCCGAAACTCAGAAGGATCCATCCATGCCCTTGGGAGAACACTGATGTCTGCGGCCATCCTCTGTGAGAATCTGTTCAAACGGTACGAAAGCAAGAAGCTCTCAGTGGATGCTGTCAACGGACTCCAACTCAAGGTAGAGACGGGACAGTGCTTCGGGCTACTCGGTCCCAACGGGGCGGGCAAGACGACTACGGTGGAGATTCTGGAAGGAATCCTGGAGCCGACGTCGGGTAGAGTCGAGGTGCTGGGAGAGCGCTGGGGCAGGGGGCGCGACCACCAGCTCCGACAGAGGATCGGTGTGACCCTACAGGAGACTCGGTTTAAGGAAAAGTTGAGTGTGAGGGAGGTATTGACTCTGTTTCGCAGTTTCTATGAAGAAGGTTTGACGATAGACCAGGCTCTGGAGCAGGTGTCCCTCGAAGAGAAGGAGAAAGCCTGGGTGCGCCAGCTGTCCGGCGGCCAGAGGCAGCGTCTAGCGGTCGCCACCGCCCTGGTGGGCGACCCCGAACTCCTCTTTCTGGACGAACCAACTACGGGGCTGGATCCCCAGGCCCGACGCCAGATCTGGGAGGTCGTCACGAACCTGAAAGAGCGTGGGCGAACGATTCTTCTGACCACGCATTACATGGACGAGGCGGAGAAGCTCTGTGACGATCTTGCCGTGGTCGATCATGGGAAGGTGATCGCGGAGGGCTCCCCTCAGGAGTTGATCTCTCAGCTGGGTGGAGAACACGTGATCGATGTTTCTCTGGAAGGCCAGGAAGACAGTTGGCCTTCAGAAGAAGAACTGTCGGTGATCGATTCGGTCACCCACGTGACCCGGGAGGGAGAGGCCTATCTCCTCAATGTGGACCAGCCTCACCGGGCGGTTCCCTCGCTGCTGAGTTGGCTGGCGGCAAGGAACCTGGAACTGAAGCGGCTTTCTACCCGTCACGCGAATCTGGAGGATGTCTTTGTCAGTCTGACCGGGAGACATTTGCGGGATGCTTGAGAGAAACCCTCTGTTCCAGCTGATTCTCAGCAATATGAGAAGTTATATCCGTGAACCGGAGGCGATTTTCTGGACCTACGGATTTCCTCTCCTGATGATGATTGGACTAGGTCTGGCTTTTCGTACGACCACGGATAACCCGGTTCACTTTGGGGTCGTGACGGGCCCGGCCGCAGAGCGGGTCGGGCAGTCGGTTGGATCCGACCCGGGTTATTCTTTCGAGATCCTCGACCAGGAAACCGCTCTCCGGAAGCTCCGGACCAATCGCTTGGTACTCGTGATTACCTCCGAGGGAGACGGTTTGCGCTACCATTTCGATCCCAGCAATCCAGGCGCTCGACAGATCCGAGAGCGGCTGGATGATGCGCTGCAGGCTGCGGCGGGTCGGGTCAATCCGATCGCGATCCGGGATGAGACGGTGGTCGCGCCCGGTTCCCGCTATGTCGATTTCCTGGTGCCCGGTCTCATGGGAATGAATCTCATGGGTGGTGGGCTGTGGGGCATCGGATTCGTGCTGGTCGACATGCGCATCAAGAAACTGATCAAGCGCCTGCTGGGAACACCTATGAGGCGTCCCCACTTTCTGCTTTCGATCGTGGGAACGCGGGTCGTCTTCTTCATGCCTGAGGCTTTTTTTTTGCTGCTGGTAGCTACTTTGGTTTTCGGAGTGCCGATTCAGGGGAGCATTCCCGGGATCGTGGTGGTGGCATTCCTCGGTGCGATGGCCTTTGCCGGTCTGGGGCTTCTTGCCGCCTCCCGGGCGCAACGCATCGAGTCGATCTCGGGCATCATGAACCTGGTGATGTTACCGATGTGGCTCTGTTCGGGGATCTTCTTCTCGGCCGAGCGTTTTCCCGACTGGATGCAGCCTTTTATCCAGGCTTTGCCGCTGACCCAGTTGATAAACGCCCTGCGAGCCGTGATCCTGGAAGGGCAGACGCTGAGCGAGCAGGCCAGCGCGCTGGTCATCCTGAGCGCCTGGGCCAGCATCAGCTTCCTGCTTGCTCTCCGATGGTTCCGCTGGAACTGATCCGTGCCTTGATCTTGGACAGCCGTTGCCAGCCGGTCACCCTCCAGCGAGTTCCGACCCTTCAGGTCCTCTTCCTCACTGCCTCTAGAATCCGCTGCACTCCTGCTCGAATTGGTCGGACGCCGGGAGCAGGGAAATCACGATGAAGCCGTCCTGCTGAAAGCCGTAATCTTTCTGCGGGGATACTCGATCCCGACCCGGGTGGGATTGGTTCTCTCAAGTCCATGACGGGAACGCCGGCGAGACGCTTTTCGTGCAGCAAGCGGACCAGTGAATTGCTCTGCAGAGCGCGAGGACTTCGTCCCGAAAAGGCAATGCAGCCAGGTCTTCTGGGGTTCGGCATCGCTGACGGCGTATTCTAGCAGCCCCTGGTGAAAGTCCTGGTAGGCCGTGCTGATCCGCCTGCAGCGGTTTTTCGACTGGGGTTGTGGAGAGTATTTCCGCTACCATCCGTGATAGTGAGCGATTATCCTGTCCGAGGGGGAAAATATGCTACCTCAAATTCGCTGTTGGAGGGCTCTTAAAGATGCCTGAAGGACTCAAGCAAGCCCTCTGGGGAACTGTGGTTCTCTTGGGTGTCTCTTTCCTTGCCTTCCTTTTCAAGGACATCCTGGTTGAGAAATTCATCGTGCCGGAAGTCAAGGAACAGCTCATAGCTGAGGGATACCTGAGCGACGTAGTAAAGGAGGGTAGGTTCGTCAGTGTAGACACGAAGTTGGAGCGCCCGATGCGGAAGAGCGTCCTAGTCTCATTGGAAGCTGACGAATACTTGACGAAGGAGCACGTTAAGGATTTGAGCCCTCACGACAGCCTCACAGCGGGGTTTGATAGGCTGCTTCAGATTACGGAAAGTCTCCAAAGTATCAACAACGCTCACATTCGACGCAACTTCGAGGTTGCGCTAAGTCACGGGAACCTCCCAAAGCAGGGAGAGGTACTTCTTAATAGTCAGAATTCAGTTATCACCTACTTCGTGAAACAAGGCGATGCGTGCAGACTGACTGCAGATTCAGGAAAAAATGAAATGGAATTTAGGGCGATACTGGGCCCGACTCCAATAGACTCCGTCCCAACTTCCAAGGCAGTCGGTCAAATACGCATAGAGGATTGGAAGAAGCTCTTCGCCGGGGAGAACAGTACCGGAACCGCCTTGATTCATATTCAGAGGGCGGACTAGTGCCTGTAACACAGATTATGACGGAGTTGTGGACGATCTCTGCGTTGGTCGTCGTCGAAGATGGCCAAGCATCGTTTTCCTCCTCCTGCCTTGATCTCGCCTCACAAGCCCCATCTGCAAACCCGTCATAATCTGCGTTGCAGGGTACTAGGGTACTAGTGCAGGGCATCTCAGAATCGGTGATCGTCCAGTGTGCAATCTGACTAAAGAAATCAGGCAGCAGAATTCGGGCTAGCAGGATTGGGACAAATTCATAGCGGCCGCGAAAAAAATGGGCGAAGAGAGTGGCAAGCTCGACAAGGTGACGCAATCCGGCGACATGGCGGCGATCGCCGCGCAGGTGAAAGCCACAGCCAAGACCTGCCGCGGCTGTCATAAGACATTCCGCAAACCCAAAGAGGAAAGCTACAAAGGGGAAAAGTAGCAGGGGATCGTACTCCGCTTCTTGTCGTACGCTTACTGGTCGTCCCGGCGCGTCGAGTCGGGACGCAAAAACCAAACTACAACAAGGGTCTGGGGGCCATGGAGAGGGTTCAGCGATACACATCTCCCCGCTGGGCGATGTCCAGGATCATGATAAGGCGGCGGGCCTCATCAAAGCGGTAGACGATTCTCAGGGAACCGACTCGTAGCGAGCGGTGTCCCGACAGCGGGCCTGTCAATGGTTTACCCGAAGTGGCATCGGTACGCAGCTGCTCCAAGACCCGATCGACTCGTGCGAAGAGTCGACGATCGCTTCGTGCGAGTTTCAGATAGTTCCTTCGTGCATGGCTCGAAAGCTTAACCGTCGTCACCCAGTAGCTCCTGCCGCACTTCCTCCAAGGTGTGGCCGCCACCGCCCGTGAGCTCTTCATCGGCTTCGACGAGCCTCTTTACGTGGTCTTTGTCGGAGAGAATCTCGAGCGTCTCAAGTAGGCCATCGAATTCGTCCGATGAGAGCAGCACGGCTTCGGCACGTCCTCGCCGCGTTATCACGAACCGCTCAAATCGATCGTTTACTCTTGCCAGTAGCTCTGACAATCGTGGTCTCATCTCCGTAAGCGAAATGGTCTTGGTCGCCATGGTTATCTCCGTATAAAGTGTACATAAAGACGTAAATAAAGTACAAGGCACTGTAAAGTATAAGGCACTGTAAGGATTGCCTACGACCTTCAGGGTGTAGGGAGCAAGGATTTCAATCTGAATGAGGCAACGCCGATGAGGGAGGTGTTCAGGGAGCACTCGGCAAAGTGGAGATCTATTTCTTTGGCGGTGTTCCCTTGTTGATTTTCGTCGGGTTGTTGGGGTATAAGTTGCTCATTGATAAGAGAATGTTCTGCTCTCAGCCAGGACATCACGACCGACAGTCTAGCCCGGAGGAACTTCCATGCTGCGCCTTGATGCCGACAAGCCTGTTTCATTCTGCGATGGCTTCAACCGTCGTGACTTCTTTCACGTCGGCTCGCTCTCATTCCTGGGCCTGAGCCTGGCCGACTGGAGTAGCCTTCGGGCGGCCGGTGCGGCGAAATCCGACAAGAAGAACTGTATCTTTCTCTTCCTGGTCGGGGGGCCCAGCCAGCTGGACACCTGGGACATGAAGCCCGATGCTCCGGCTGAGATCCGAGGCCCCTATCGGCCCATTCCCACCAACGTGGACGGGATCCAGATCAGCGAGATCTTCCCCCGCATGGCAAAGCACGCCGATAAGTACTCTCTGGTGCGGAGCCTCCACCACAATGCGACCGCGGTCCACGACACTGGACACCAGATGATGCAGACCGGCAGGCTGTTTCAAGGAGGATTGGAGCATCCGAATATCGGTTGTGTCATGGGAAAGCTGCGGGGGGCACGCGGTGCCTTGCCTCCCCATGTTCTGCTGCCGCGCCCGATCGGCAAGACCGGAGGCAATATGCCTCACGGTCAGGACGCCGGGTACCTGGGCAGGGCTCACGATCCCTTCGTCTTGAATGCGGATCCGTCCCGGGACGATTTCCAGGTTCGTGACCTGCTGCCGCCGGATTACATCTCAACCATGCGGCTCGAACGAAGGCGCAATCTTCGCCAGATAGTGGATGGAGTGGTGGGGAAGTTCGAGAAGAGCGACGACGCGCGCCTGCTGGATTCGAATTTTCATCAGGCCTACACCCTCATCTCTTCCCGCGAGGCCCGCGAGGCCTTTGACATCAGCAAGGAACCGGAAGACCTCCGAAAGCGCTACGGCCGGAACAAGTTCGGGCAGAGCTGTCTGCTTGCCCGCCGTCTGGTAGAACGCGGTGTTCGCTTCGTCACCGTCAATATGTTCGAGACAGTCTTCAACGAGATCACCTGGGACATCCATGGCTCCGCGCCTTTCAGCCCCATCAGCTGCTATACCGATCTGGTAGGCCCCATGTTCGACAATGCCTTCAGCTCGCTGCTGGAAGATCTTCAGGATCGACGCTTGCTCGACGATACCATTGTGGTGGCGATGGGCGAGTTTGGACGCACGCCCAAGATCAATCCGGCTGGCGGTCGAGATCACTGGCCGGGCTGTTGGACCAACGTCTTTGCCGGCGGTGGGATTCAAGGCGGCAGGATCGTGGGTGAGTCGGACGAGATCGGCGCTCTCCCCAGGAATCGGCCGGTGTCACCGGCCGAGGTAGCGGCAACCGTGTATCACCTACTGGGGATAGACCTGGAGACCGAACTGGAGGGACCCCAGGGACGCCCAGTGCCGGTTGTCGACTACAACGTCCATCCGATCCAGGAGCTCATCTGATAGCAGGGGACTGGAAGGTGCCTCAACGAGTCTCAGTCCGCGGTCCGGACAACGGCGCTGCTGTGCTAGTCCTTGCATTCTGGCTTGTCTGTTCCACCCTCTGGGCTGGGTCAGCTCCGGACACTCCCAGTTTTCGCAACGACGTCCTGCCTGTTCTCTCCAAGTCCGGCTGCAACTCGGGCCCCTGCCACGGTGCACTGGCTGGAAAGAACGGTTTCAAGCTCTCGCTTCGAGGTTACGATCCGGACGCCGACTATCGCGCCTTGACCCGGGTGGCCCTGGGGCGTCGCGTGGTCAAAACGGCTCCAGCACATAGTCTCATCTTGCTGAAGCCGACCGCGACCATCCCCCACGGAGGCGGAAGACGATTTCGAGTCGGCTCTCCCCAGTACCAGATCATCGCCGACTGGATCGCCTCTGGTGCCCCTCCACCCCAGTCTGATGATCCGGTGATAGAGACGCTCCGCGTCATCCCCGACCGGGTTCTGGTGGAGAAGCCTGGGGAAAAGCTCCAGCTGTCTGTCAAGGCCCGTTACTCCGACGGAACAGAGAGGGATGTGACGCAATGGACCAAGTTCACGGCCACTAATGACGGCGTCGCGGCTGTAGATGAGGGTGGCAGCGTGACGACCAGGGGGCACGGCGAGGGTGCGATATCGGTCTGGTACTCGAGCAAGGTTGCCTTTTCAATGGTGAGCGTCCCCTTTCCCCGGGAGCTGGAAGCAGACGCCTTCGAAGTGCTTGCCTCAGATAGCTTCATCGATCAGCGGATCCGGGAGAAGCTGAGTCAGCTTCGGATCATTCCCTCGGCTCTCTGCGATGACAGTACCTACATCCGGCGCCTCTATCTGGACACGCTGGGCGTCTTGCCAACCGTCGAGGAACTGGCCCTCTTCCTCTCTGATTCCCGCAAGGACAAGCGAGCCAGACTGCTTGAAGACCTGTTGAAGCGCCCCGAGTACGTCGACTATTGGAGCTATAAATGGTCGGATCTGCTGTTGGTCTCGAGTCGTAAGTTGAAGCGCAGTGCGATGTGGTCCTACTATGACTGGATCCGGCAGAGCGTCCGGGAGAACAAGCCGTGGGATGTGTTCATCAACGAGTTGGTGACGGCCAGCGGCAATACCCTGACCAATGGAGCGGCCAATTATTGGGTCATTCACAAGAAACCCATCGACGTCAGTGAGAATCTTTCCCAGGCGTTTCTAGGGATCTCTCTCACCTGCGCCCGCTGTCACAACCACCCGCTCGAGAAGTGGACTCAGAACCAGTACTACGGCATGGCCAACCTGGTCTCTCGAGTCAGTTTGAAGTCCGAAAGGCTACCCGGTGAATTCACCGTTATTTCCCGGCACACTGGAGACGTCAACCATCCCCGTTTGGGAAGACCCATGCCTCCTCAACCGCTGGACGGAGAAGCCCTGTCCTTGGAGACCTCGAAGGATCGACGCCAGCACATGGCGGAGTGGCTGACCCAGAATCGTCACTTCGCGCGGACAGTAGTCAACCGGGTCTGGGCCAATTTCCTGGGCCGTGGAATAGTCCATCCGGAAGATGATCTCCGAGCCACCAACCCAGCCTCCAACGAAGAGCTATTTAATGCTCTTACGGAGGATTTCGTAAGGCGGGGATATGATCTCAAGGCGCTAATCCGAGAAATCGTCAACTCAGCGGCCTACCAGCTTTCCTCCGACACCAACGACGCCAATGCCGAGGATGACAAATATTATTCGCACCACCTGAGCCGACGCCTGCCTGCAGAGGTGGTCCTGGATGTCATCTCCCAGGTGACCGGCGTGTCTGAGGAGTTCGAGGGATCCTCGCCGGGGACAAGGGCCCTCCAGCTGCCGGACACCCAGATCGAATCCTACTTTCTCGATTCCTTCGGCAGACCAGAGCGGCTCACCGGAGCCGCAAACGAGCGCAAGAGGTCATCCAATGTGGCCCAGATCCTTCACCTGATCAACGGGGACACCCTCAATCGAAAGCTACGGCGGAGCAGGAATATGATCGGGGGGCTTCTGGAAAAGCGGCTTTCCACTCGTGAGCTGGTGCAGAACGCCTATCGGATGGCGTTGACCCGTGATCCAACCTCGGGAGAAATGGACAGTCTGCGAGTCTCCCTGGGCGAGAACCTGGATCGGCAGGGCATAGAGGATCTATTCTGGGCGATCCTGACCAGCAAAGAATTTCTTTTTACCCACTGAGTATGTGGCGGAGCACGCTCTCTTCCTTTTGTTCTCTCGCCGTTCTGCTCTTTAGCCCGGCTGGGGAGGCTTCCAGCCCATCGGTGGAAGAGCGAGCAGCGCGGATTCTGGCGACTAACTGCTACTCCTGCCATAACGAGGTCAAGAAGGAGAGTGGCCTGAGCATGCACACTTATGCTGCTCTCATGGAGGGCGGCGAAAACGGCCCGGCTCTGCTTCCCGGAAACAGCGAGGAGAGCCGTATGCTCTTGATGGTGGAAGGACTTTTGGAACCCACCATGCCGGAAGACGATTTCCTTTCCGAGGAGGACATCGGCTTGCTCCGAAGCTGGGTGTCGGAGGGCGCTCCTCCCTGGTCCGGTGACCTGGGCAGAATACAGCTCGAGAATCTGCCTCAGATCGAGCTCCGAATGCCGGCCCAGTCGGAGATCGTCAGCCTGGCCTTCCATCCCAGCGGCGACCTCTTGGCCGGTGGCGCCTATGGCGAAGTGCAGCTGTTCGACTCCGCAACCCATAAGATCATTGATCGTCTTCCGGGCCATCCCGAGGCCGTGCGTGCCGTGGTGTTCAGTCCCGATGGATCCATTCTAGCTGCCGCCGGAGGGATGCCGGCCCGCTATGGGGAAGTTCAGATCTGGGAGACCAAAGGACGCACCCTCTTGAGGAGTTGGGAGGGGCACAGCGACTGTATCTACTCTCTTGCCCTTGACCCCGGAGGTGACCTTCTGGCGACGTCTAGCTATGATCGTCTGATCAAGCTGTGGGAAGTTGGCAGCGGCCGCGAGCTTCGCACGCTCAAAGGCCACGCCGACGCCGTCTATGCGGTTGTTTTTGATCTTGCAGGAAAACGACTTTTTTCTGCTTCTGCCGACCGGACCGTAAAGATCTGGGACGTCGAGACTGGAAGCCAGCTCGGCCGGCCTTTGGGCGAGTCCTCGGCGGAGCTCTACAGCCTGGCTTTGCACCCGTCGGGTAAGCTGGTGGCGGCTGCGGGCGAGGACAAGATGATCCGGATCTGGAAGCTCCACGAGGGTCAGGGAGGAGAGCTGCAGAGTTCCTTCTTTGCCCACAGCAGTTCGGTGTTACGATTGGCGTTCACGCCCGATGGCCAGACGCTGATCTCTGCCGGATCGGATCGTCTGGTAAAGTTCTGGGATGTCGAGACGTCACAGGAAAAGAGGACGTTGGAACCGCAGCCGGACTGGGTCCTGGCTTTGGCGGTGAGTCCTGATGGCAAGCAGCTGGCCCTGGGTCGCTACGACGGACCGGTCGTCTTTCACGAGGTACAGTCTCATGATTGAATACTCCTCTGTCCAACACAGGATCCCCAAGAGGCTTTTTCTGGGCATCTTCCTCGCTTTGATTCTCCCGTCGACTTCGGTCCTGGGGCAGCAGGCTCCGCCTACCCTGAAATCTGCAGTGCCTCACGGGGGTCAGCGCGGCAAGACCGTTACGCTTCTGTTGGACGGGACCAACCTCGGAGGAACGAGGAGGATCTTGTTCGAGCGGTCCGGCTTTGAGGCGTCGATTGTCGAGCGGGATACCCTGCCTAATGTCCAGGAGTTGGAGGAAGGGGAGACCCGTACCCTGATTCTGGATAAGTCCACCAAGGACCGTTTGACGGTCGAGGTTCGTATTGATAGAGACCTCAGGCCGGGCGTGTACTCCTTCCGACTCGAAACCGACCTGGGAGTCACCAATGCCTTGCCGTTTGCCGTAGGGCCCTTCCCGGAAGTGAACGAGACCCAGGTCAATAACCGCCTGGATCAGGCTCAGGAAGTCCGACTGCCCGCAACAGTAGAAGGAGATATTTCAGATCCTGGAGACGTAGATCAGTTTCGCTTCGAAGCTCGAACGGGACAAGAACTTGTCTTTGAGGTCTTCGCCTCTCCCCTGGGGTCGATTCTGAATTCAACCCTGGTTCTGAGGGATGGTGACGGAAGAGTTCGGGCTCGAAGCCATTCCGAGAGCGGGTTCGATGCGGTCCTGATCTATCGGGTCGAGGAAGATGGAGACCATACCATTGGAGTCAGAGACAAAAACATGGGTGGCGCGATGCAGAGCTACCACTATCGTCTCAGGATGGGAGAGTATGCCTTTCTCAAGGAGGTCTCGGCTCTGGGCGTGCAGGCCGGTCGCGAAACGTCCCTCGGGATATCGGGAGCCAATCTCTCGGGCGTTAGCTCGGTCAAGGTCGCACCCCAGAAGACCGGTTGGGGAGAGACGCACGCGATCACTGTTGATCCCGCCTGGAATGAGATTCGAGTTGCCGTGGGTACTTACAGGGAGGAGTCCGAGCAGGAGCCCAACGACGCTCTGGCCGCGAGTCAGACCGTCGAGTGGCCGCTGACCCTCAACGGACATATTCAGGGTTCGGCCGGTCAGGATGTTGGCTCGGCGGAGGATGTCGATCTCTTTCGCTTTTCGGCAAAGGCAGGCCAGAATCTGGTGATCGAAGTGGATGCCGAGCGGCTCGGATCGGCCTTGGATTCGGTGCTCGAGATTTGGGATACAACGGGCCAACCCCTGCCGCAGGCCACCGTCAGGTGTCTTGCCAAGACCGAGATCGTGTTGAAGGACTCGGAGACGAAGGGCGGATCCATGCGGCTCCAGTCCTGGGAGGACCTGGCCATCGACGACTATCTGATGGTCGGGAGTGAGATCGTCCAGATATCAGCACTTCCACGGGGTCCCGATGACGATGTCCGTTTCAAGACGTTCCTCGGCAGGCGCCTGACTCTATTGGGCACCACACCCGAAGCCCATGCCCTCGGAGATCCTGTCTACAAAGTCAGGATCTTTCCTCCCGGCTCGACTTTTCCACCCAACGGCATGCCCGTTTTCCATCTCAACTATAGAAACGACGACGGCGGACCGATGTACGGAGTCGATTCCCGCCTGGATTTCACGGTGCCTGAGGACGGGACCTACCTGATAAGGGTTCGAGATGTCAGGGGATTCGGGGGCAAAAGCTATCCTTACAGGCTCACCATTCGCGAAAAGACACCTGGCTTTGAGTTGGTTTCGAGTCCGATGCGCAGCAGGGGACGGATCATAATGGGTGCAACCCGTCAGCAACACTTCAACCTTCCGCCTGGGGGACAGGTCACGGCCGACGTCAGCGTCTTGAGGCTTGACGGTTTCGACGGTGAAATCGAAGTAACGGTAGGAGGGCTGCCCAACGGTGTATCGGTCACAAAGGGTCTGATACCCGCGGGTGCCAGCTCCACGGTTGTCCTGCTACAAGCCAACAAGGACGCTGCCTTCGAACCCACTCAGGTTCACTTTACGGGCAAGAGCACGATCGGGGGACGGACGGTCGTAAACCAATTGGACGAAGGGCACAATCCCACTCTGCTTGCCTTGTCAGGACCCGCAGACGTGGTGGTTTCGGTGGACTTGCCCAGCGTCAAGATCACCCCCGGATCAGAGGTGAAGGTAACGGTCCACATCAGCCGGCATGAGGGTTTCAAGTCGAGAGTCCCGGTCGACATCAGGAATCTCCCCCACGGCGTCCGCGTTCTGGACGTCGGACTCAATGGAATCCTGGTAACCGAAGAGGAAAGCAGCCGCACCTTCACACTCTACGCGGAGCCCTGGGTGAAGCCCCTGGAACAGACCATTTTCGGGTCATCCGGTAAATGGGGAGGTGGGAACGTGGTTCGGCGCTTTCCGGATCCCAAATCTGGTTCCCCGTTCGCTTGTCAATATAGTCGGCTGCAGTAGCAGAGGCCGTGGGAACTGTGGAAAACTCCGAGCGACATCGAACTGGGCCAGCAAGCCCGTGATACGGAGTTTTCCAAGCGCTGTGCGAACGGTGGAAAAACAACTGCGAGCACTTGCCAGTTCTCCTCCAGAACTAGTTGTTTTTCCACGGTTTGCATAGTGCGGCAGTTTCCACGGCCTGCCTTTGACTGGCGGCACCTCCCCATTTACCGGATGAACCCCATTTTCGCAGTCGGCCGAGTCGAAACCACGTCTTCCATCCCAGTACAACACTCCTCAGGTCCGATTTCCCTGAAAGTCCTTGCCCACGGAGCTGGGGGAAGTCTTTAGAATGAACTGATCTGGAACTTGGAAATTTCAAGATACAAGAGACAAACAAGTCCCAAATCACAAGCACCAGATTCCAAACGACTTATTATCATTGGCCATAGTAGGCGATCCAGCAGAGCCGCAAACGACTTGAAATCCTTGCAATATGAGGCCAGGTTCCGAGGAGAGAGCCGGACAACAGCAAAATCCCGCGTCCCGGAAGGAATCCCCAAAACATGACAAAATATAAATTTGATCGTTCACTACAACTCTACGAGGAAGCCCAGCGTCATCTCGCAGGCGGTGTCAGCAGCCACTTTCGCACCATGGGCAAGCCCCACCCGATGTTCTTCACCGAAGGACACGGAGCCAGGATCCGCGACGTGGACGGAAATGAGTTTCTCGACTACACCCTGAGCCAGGGACCCCTCCTGTTGGGACATTCCCATCCCGAAGTGCTGGACCGGCTCCATCGAGAATTGGCCAAGGGGCAATTGTACGCGGCCCAGTCCGAGATCGAACTCGAGTTGGCGCGGAAACTAACCGAAATCCTACCAGGGGCCGATCTCGTCCGCTTCTCCAACAGTGGATCGGATGCGATTCACACTGCCTTTCGCCTGGCTCGGGGCATCACCGGGAAACGCAAGATCGTCAAGTTCGAGGGACATTACCACGGTTGGCTCGACAATGTTTTCATAGACGTCAAGCCCACGGTCGGCGACGACGGGGAATCTCGATGGGAACCCGCCCTTCTGAGCGGGGGACAGTCTGCTTCAGTACTCGAGGAAGTGAAGCTGCTCCCCTGGAACGATCTTTCGGTGGTCCAGAAAGCCTTTGAGGCAGATCCGGATATTGCCGCCGTCGTAACCGAGCCCATCATGTGCAACAATAGCTGCATCCCGCCCGCAGCGGGCTACTTGGAAGGCCTCCAGGACCTGTGTCAGAGCTTCGGAGCTCTTCTGATCCTGGACGAGGTTATCACCGGCTTTCGGGTGGCGTTGGGCGGAGCCAAGGAGTACCTCGGGGTTAGCAGTGACATGACGGTATACGCCAAAGCCGTAGCGGGCGGGTTCCCCATCAGCGTTCTCGCCGGCAAGCGGGAGCATCTGAGCCATCTTGCCTCGGGCCACGTGATCCACGCCGGAACCCTCAACTCCAATATCGCCAGCATTGCCGCCGCGCTGGCTACGGTAGATGTTCTGACGAGGGACCAGGCAAGCCTCTACCCCCGTATAACCCGACTGGGGCAAATGTTGATGGAGGGGCTTTCCCGAAGTGGCGAGGCGCATGGCCTACCGCTTTTATCGCAAGGTCCTGGTCCCATGTTACACAGCGGGTTCACCGGCGTGGATGCGGTCAGGAATTTTCGCGACTGTACCAACTACGATCAGAACAGGCTGGGAGACTTCTCTTACCGCCTGCTCCAGAAGGGCATTCGTGTCATTGGCCGGGGACTCTGGTTCGTCTCGGCCGTCCATACCGAGGAGGACGTCCGGCTGACGCTGAAAGCAGTGGACGAAGTCCTGGGCGAAATGGGGACTTCCTAGAATGCGTCTGAAAGACCGTGTTGCCATCGTTACCGGTGGTGGAGGTGGCATTGGCGGTGGAATCAGTATGTGTCTGGCCCGCGAAGGGGCCGACGTTGTAGTCGCGGATATCAATCTGGAAGCGGCGAAAAAACGGGTTGAGGAGATCGAAAAGACGGGTCGGCGCGGTCGAGCGGTTCAGTCTGATATCACCAGTGAAGGGAACTGCAAGGCATTGGTCGCGGAAACCCTGAAAGCCTTTGGTCAGATCGACATCCTGGTCAACAACGCCGGTCACTTTGGCGAGCGACTGGGCCTGCCCTTCACCAACCAGGAGGAAGCGGACTGGGATGACAATTATGCCGTCAACGTGAAAGGTCCCTTCTTTCTCTGTAAGGCGGCTGCCAGCCACATGATGGAGCGCCGCTACGGCAAGATCATCAACATCTCATCGATCGCCGCCAAACGCGATCCGCAGATCCTGCCGGACTATGCAGCCGCCAAGAACGCCCTGCTGACACTGACCCGGGTGGTGGCCAAGGATCTGGGTCCCTACAACATCAACGTCAACGCGATCTGTCCGGGTCTGCTCTGGACTTCATTCTGGTACCGTCTGGCTCCCTTGGTGGTCAAAGAGGATCCATCTCATGCCGGCAAGGAACCCCGAGAACTGTTCGATGCCTGGGTAAAGGCCAACACCCCTCTACAGCGAGAACAGACGCCGGATGACATCGGCAATCTCGCGGCCTTTCTGGCTTCAGAGGAATCCCGCAACATCACCGGGCAGGCCATCAACGTCGACGGCGGCGCCGCTATGGGATGAATTCAGGGTCCAGAACCCCTGCAGAAACCCTGGATGCCTTCGGCGTAGGATATCGTTCGCACGGAATTTCTAGCTGCATCCGAATTCAGCCCGTAGATCAACCCTGCCCCGTGAACTAGCACTCGAAGTCAGGTTTAGGAGCGATTGCCACAAGTACGCCTTATCCATAGCCAGATCAATTGCTTACGTCCTACTCCTATCTAAATGAAAATGAAGTGTCAGGTTAGTGGCCGCCCCCGTTGCGCTGTCCCAGTCGAGAACGAAACTTTGGTTGTCTCTTACCGGGACATCGATAGCACCGTGTCGGTTGTAGGACGGGCACTCTTGCCCGTCAAGGACGGCGACGGGCAGGAGTGCCCGTTCTACAAACAGTTACGGCTCGGTTCGATGAACTCTTGCACGACCTGCTAGCCAATCAAGTTTAACCCGAATTTCTCATCGCTGGTCTACTACGTCGCCGCAATCATCCGCCCTGGCTGTGTTTCGCTCCGTCGGCCTCCTCGACGTACTGCACGAGTACGACTGCGGGGGCCTCGGTCGCGAGCCTTGCCAGGACGGCCCTTGCAGCGCCTCGCTACGACAAGCGATGAGAAATGCGGGTTAAGCTTAGATCTTGATCGCTCCGCAGGCCCGCAGGTGGGCCTCCTGGACCGCCAGGTCGTGGTCGAAGCTGTAGTTGGGCTCCTTCTCTCTTCGGACACACGCCGCGAACTCTCGGAGGTCGGGAAGCTGCAAGGGAACCGGAGCGTGGACGATCTTGCGCCACTCTCCTCCCGCCCGGTGAACAAACAAATCATTGTGTCCCAGGTGTTCGAGGTAGAGACTGCCTCCGGTCCCGTAGACCTCAATTCTCCGGGTGTTGGGAGAGACCTCCAGCGTGGGAACTTCGATCACTCCCCAGCCGCGGTCGAACTCGAACACGGCCAGTCCGTTGTCCACAAAGTTCTCTGCCTCAGGATGGTGGCTGCCCATGAAGAGGGTCACGTTCCTGGGCTTACCCATCACCGAGACCATCATGTCGATCACGTGGCCGGCCATCTCGAAGAAGATGCCGCCTGGGAAGCGGCTGAAGAGAGTCTTGTAGCGGGCGTAGGAGCCCAGGGGCTTGGGCATCCGAGCCCGGAACATATAGGGATCACCTAATTCGCCCTGTCGTCTCCTCTCGATCATTTCAGCCACGTTGGGCTTGTAGCGAAACAGGTAGATCATCTGGACCAGGAGATGCTTTCGCTGAGCTAGATCGATCAGATCCTGGTGCTTCTTGAGGTCATCTCCGGCAGGCTTTTCCAACATCACGTGTTTTCCTGCCTCGAGGGCCTGCCGAGCGTAGGGTACGTTCTCGTGAATATGGCCCTCCACCACGACCCCATCGATGTCCTGTTGCAGCAGCTCCTGGGAACTCCGAAAAATCTTAAAATAAGGTAGCTTTGGTGCCCACTCACTCCGACGTTCCTGGAGTACCTTGGAATCGGGATCATAGAATCCGACCAGTTCGAACTCCTTTGGATGGTCGGCCACTCTGGTGACGATCCCACCCGCGTGGCTGTGCCACATGCCCAGCATTGCCAATCGAAAAGGTGCCATTTCGTCTCCCTCGCTGAAGTAGGTTCGCTCGGTACGAGCCGAGAATGCCGTAGTTTAACACAGCCCCCGTGAGGTTCAGTGGGCCGTCGCAACTGTGGCATAATCTCCACAGACTTCTGAAGAAGGGTGAGTGCTACGATGAACAATTCTTCCGATCGAGGTGGGGTTCGGCGAAACCGGAGGGGTTTCCTCAAAGTGGCGGGTGGATTGGGAGCCTACCTGACCGGTTTCTCCACGCTTTCGCCCTCTCTGCTATCCCAGGCCCGTGACTATGGCCCACCTGCGTGGATTCCTCTTGAAGAACTCGAGAAGCGGCTGCAGCAGATGGGTCGGCAGCACCCCAATCTGATGAAGCTCGCAGCGCTGGGTAAGAGCGTCGAGGGCAGGTCTCTCTGGGTCGCGACCCTGACGGATCCCTCGGTGGGCGATGAGACCAAAGAGCACGTGCTGCTGACGACACTGCATTCGGGGATAGAGCGGATCGGGCCCAGCTCCCTACTGTATCTCATGGACTGGCTTCTTTCCGGCCACCCCCTGGCGAGGGAGATGCTGCGAAAGCAGAGGATCGTCTGTCTGCCGATCGTAAACCCGGATGGCTATGTGAGTGGAAGCTTTCACAACAAGAACGACCTGGATCCCTACAACAGTTGGACCTTGGATGGGCCCATGGAACCCGAAAAGAATCCCGAGGCGATGGCGGTCAAGCGGATCATGGACGAGCTCCGGCCAGAGGTCCACGGCGATATGCACGGTAGCATTCTCGACTTCCAGGGTTCGATTCACGCGGACACCAGTGCCGCCTACTCCAATGTGTCTCTCCGTCCCTATCACCACGAGATCATGCGTCTCATGAATGAGGCGGCTCTGGCGGAGGGGTACCCGGCAGACTGGTTGGAGGAGGATTCGGAGCGGATCTTCTGGGGACCCGAGTTGGACTCGATCCGGGACAAGGTATGGAAGGGGCGCCCGCGCGTGTATGCGGCGATCTACTGCTACAACCGCTATCACTCGATCGTCACCGCCAACGAGAATGCCTGGGAACGCAGTGCCCTGTTGCGGTATCGCCGACTCTTACAAATCGGCAACGAAGTCTGGCCGGGAGAGTATTTCCCCGGGTATCCCACCCGTGTGATCATGGGCAACGACTTGCATCGGTTGACCGCTTACGGAGTCACTGCGGCCCAACGGCGAAAGAGTCGGGTCGAACTCTGGAACAAGACTCGGCAGATCACTTTTGGCTTTGATTGGCCTGAAACGGAGGGAATGATCCTCTGCTTCTGTGCGACGTCTCCGGCGGCGGTCCGAAAGTGGCTGGGGGATGCTACGCTCAATGACATGGCCGAGAGGATCAAGGAGCACCCTGGATTTCGCACTGAGGAGATCCTCCGGCTGGTAAGGCTCCATCCTGGGGAGGACGGCAAGAAGCCAGCGGCCTTTCTGACAGAAGGGGGAGGGGCCAAATACTATCGGATGGATCAGGGTCCTGACAGTCTGGAGGCAGGTCGAGTCTCCTCGATCGAGAACGGTCTCTGCATCCGTCTCCGTATTCCCTACCACAAGGCAGAGTTGTTGGATCTGCGGCTCAATGGCCATCCGGTGAATCGGTCGGAATCAGACGGGTACGTAAGCTGGGTCGCCCGCGGATTCTTCAATGTGCAGGTGAACATTTCTCCTGAGAGAACGAAGAAAGAGGATTTCTTTGGTTCATCCGGTAAATGGGGAGGTGCCGCCAGTCAAAGGTAGGCCATGGAAACTGCCGCACTATGCAAACCGTGGAAAAACAAGTAGTTCTGGAGGAGAACTGGCAAGTGCTCGCAGTTGTTTTTCCACCGTTCGCACAGCGCTTGGAAAACTCCGTATCACGGGCTTGCTGGCCCGGTTCGATGTCGCTCGGAGTTTTCCACAGTTCCCACGGCCTCTGCTACTGCAGCCGACTATATGGACAAGCGAACGGGGAGCAGATTTGGGATCCGGAAGGTGCCAACCACGTCCCCACCTCCCCATTTACCGGATGACCCATTTCTTTCTGGTGACCTGCGAGTACGATCCCCGAGAGAAGCGCACCCAGGGTAAGGCAACCTGGGAGGGGAAGTGAGAGTCGCCGGGCGCTGCTCGGTCGACCGGGGGTGATGGTAATGGCAGAGGCGTATTTGGCCGCGGCCGTTCAAATGTGCTCGGGAGAGTCCAAAGAGGCCAACCTCAAAGCCGCCACAGGACAGGTGGAGAAAGCTGCCCAGATGGGTGCCCGGGTGGTCGCACTACCCGAGCTTTTCAATTGCCTGGGGCGAACCGAAATAATGCTGCGAGAGGCCGAAGAGATTCCGGGGCCTACCAGTGAGGCCATGAGCGGACTGGCTCGACGTCTTGGCATCGTTCTGGTGGCTGGGAGCATCTGCGAGCGGGATGCGGGTGCTGGGAAGGTGTTCAATACCTGTCTATTGATCGACTCCTCCGGGCAGCTGCAGGCCAGGTACAGGAAGATGCACCTCTTCGATATCGACCTGCCGGGACAGGTCACCTACCAGGAGTCCAGCTGGCTGAGTCCGGGAGACGATGTTATTTCTGTTCGGACCGAGCTGGGTTGTTTCGGCTTGTCCATCTGTTACGATCTGCGTTTTCCCGAACTCTACCGGAGGTTGGTCGAAGCCGGAGCCGAACTGCTCATGGTTCCCGCGGCCTTCGCGCTGGCTACGGGGAAGGATCATTGGCAGGTCCTGTTACGGAGTCGGGCGATCGAGAACCAGGTTTTCGTAATCGCACCCAACCAGTTTGGCCAGCCCACACCCCAGTTCACAGCATACGGTCGGTCGACGATCATCGATCCCTGGGGAACACCGCTGGCGGTGGCTCCGGATGGGGAGGCCATTATTCTGGCGCAAATCGATCGAGAGAGGCAGCAGGAGATACGCCGTCGTCTACCGGCTCTCGACCACCGAAGAGCAGTCATGGAAAAGGCAAACCCTCCGGATTGACTCCTGGCGATTCCCCTGACAGATCACTTGATTGCAAAGACCTTGGGATCGATCTTCTGGTCGTGGAGGATGCGGTCGAACTTCATTTCCCAGTGACCCACGAAACTCCCTCGGAACTGATCGAAGTTGATCGTGACTCGATAGGTGTGAGGCAAGTTTAGACCATCGACCTCTTTGAAGTCCTCGAACCTTTCCACCAGGGTGATTCGGTCCCGAGATTCCGGAAAGTCTTCGGTGGGGCCGTCCGCTGGGGATCTTGGCGGGGTGGATCCGGGTCCCCTACCCAAGTTATTGATGGGTCGCATCCTGCCGGAAGGGAGGATCAGCCGGTAGGAGCTGGCCAGGTGGCGGTGGGTTTCCGGCTCAAAGAAGAGCGCGATCTTGTAGTCGACCCCTTTCTTGGGTTTGTACTCGAGCTGGTGCATTTTCTTGTCTTCGAACTTCTTGAGGCCCTTGTATTTGAGCTTTGGGCGTCGTTCTTCCACTCCCAGGAGAGCCCAGTCGGTGGAAAGCACGCCGCCGTAGAGACCCTCGGGGATGAGCTCCTGAAAATGAGCCCAGATGGATTGTCCTAACTGGGAGCGGACCCCTGGAGCGATTTGGGCAACGTCAAGCTGCTTACCATCGTAGACCAGGAGCTCCTCCTGATAGTGCACGTGTCCGAACCGGATACTGGATCGGACCTTCCCACCCTCCGAGACCCAGACGGCCGGCCCGAACATCTGTCCTGTGCCTCCCACCCGGATGTCCAGTTTGCCCGTGCCTTGCCCCATCCTGTTCCGGCGGCCAGGGTCTTCACCGATTGCCTCCAGGTGGAGTGCGATCAGCTGCTTGGGCTTGAGCTTTCGCGCCGAGGCTTCCCAGGTAAAGAGGAAAGTAGCAAGGGATAGGAAAAGTAGAAAGTGAGTTCTTGGTTTCATCGGATCAATTAACGGCCCTTGATCTGCAAGCTGTAACCAAGTAAAGCTTCAGGTCAGTCCCGCCCTCCGCTGGATCATTCAGGCAGAAATTTTTCCTCACTCACGCCGTATCGCCTACGCCACAGGCGTTACTGCGAGTAGCCCAGGGTTGCAATGCGAAGCGAGCTACCCTGGGTCTAGGTCGGTCATCATCTCAAATGCCTTACCCCAACGGGGTTATTGCAACCGACAACGTGCGGCAACAACGCCTTCAGCGTAGAAGAGGCAGGGGGCAACTTAAACCCAGGGTAGCTCGCTTCGCATTGCAACCCTGGGCTACTCGCAATAACGCCTTCGGCGTATGAGCGTGTCCCGAGAAACTTGTAGCTGCAGACTGGTTTCATTTAAGTTTCCAGTCAGTGCTGCCCCCGGTCGCGCTCTCCGTTCAGCCTGCCTGCGTTCAGCCTGCCTGAATGGTTCGCTTCGCCGGGTCGAAGGCCATCCGTTTGCCGCCCCAGTAGGCGTCGGTTGCCATGATACAGGCGACGGAGTGGCCGTAGCCTGCTTCGACCGGACAGTAGAGGCTCTTGGAGTCCCGGCTGCGAACGGAGCTCAACCAGTTGGCCACGTGGCTTTTCTCACCGGGTGCGTCAGGGATCGGCACCATGTCGGCGGTCTTATCCTCTCGGTTGACGCCCTTGCCCGTGAACTGCCAGTCGACTTCGGGATTAGCACTGGACTCGGCGGTACCGGCGGACCAGTCGGCGCGCCTGGTTGAGCCTCCGGCCTCGAAGCTGCCCTGGGTTCCGTGAATCTGGGTGGCTTTTCCGTAGCCGTTGATCAGATTTGTGGAGTACACGGTCAGGAATTTCCGATCTCCCTTCTGATACTCTAGCGAGACCTCGATGGTGTCGGGATTCTCCCTGAAGTCCTTCCATTCATAGATGCCGCCGTGCGCGACCGCATTGAGCGGGTATGAGGTTCCGGTCAACATGTGTGCCAGATCGATACCGTGGGTCATCCACTGGTCGATGATACCGCTGGAGAAGTCCTTGAAAAGGCGAAAGCAGCGGAACATACGAGGATCGAAAGGACGATGCTTTTTGCCCATGAGCCAGGTGTTCCAATCCAGATCGCTTTCCTTGATCCAGGCTAGATCCTTGTCCTTCTTGGCCCAGCGATAGGGACTGTACCAGCTCCAGTAGAGGTCTACCTTGGCAATGTCACCGATAATACCGTCGGCAATCATCTTGGCGGCTTGGCGATATTTGGGATAGGCACGTCTCTGGGTGCCGATCTGGACGATGGTGCCCGCCTTCTTGACCGCGTCAAAGGCCGCATTGACCTCGTCCAGGACGTTGCCCATGGGTTTCTCGCAGTAGGCATCCTTACCCGCCTCTGCAGCCAGCTTCAGAATCTGGGTGTGAGCGTGGTCGGGGGTGGCAATGATGAGAGCGTCCAGATCCTTGTCGTTCAGGATTTCCTCGTGGTGACGGTAGACCTTGGGAGCCTGTCCCTGGTTCTCCTTGACCATTTCCACTGCCTTGTCACGGCGATAGTCCCAGAGGTCGCAGACCGCCGTCAGGTTCGCATTGAAATTCTTGTTGCTACGGAAGAATTCCTTCAGGATGGAAGTCCCTCGACCACCTGGGCCGACAATGCCAACGTTGATCCGATCGCTGACGTCACGAGCTCGGATGGTTCCCGGGAATCCGGCCAGGGCGAGACCGGCTCCCGCGCCCGTCGAGCGGGAAAGAAAAGAACGTCGACTAATCGAAGATTTGGACATGGCTGCTGATCCTCCTTGGGTCATGAATCTCTACGTCTCGCTGAAGGGCTTCCGCGGTGACGCCTATCATTTGATTTTGAAGATCTTGGCGTCAATAGCACGGTCATGAGTGATGCTGTTGAACTTCATCTCCCAGTGGCCCACGAAGCTCGACTGCTGCAGGCTCTGGTTGACTGTGAGCCGATAGGTGTGAGGCAGTGTCAAGCCGTCCACTTCCTTGAAGTCCTCAAATCTTTCTTCCAGCGTGGTCCGGCTTCGGGACTCTGGATCTGCGATTCTTGGGGCAGTCGCTGACCCCGCCGCACCTGCTGCGCCGGCTCCGGTTCCCCCACTAATGGGCTCTATCCGACGGCCCATACCCGCTGGAATGATCAACCGGTAACGACTAGCGATGTGGCGATATGTCTCCGGTTCGAAGTAGAGCGTTATGTTGTAGTCCACGCCTTTGCGCATCCGGTACTGGAGTTGGTGGACCTTCTTGTCATCGAACTCTTTTAGACCTTTGTAGTTGAGTTTCGAACGTTTCCCCTCCACGTCTAGCAGGGCCCAGTCGGTCCCCAGGACGCCGCCGTAAAGGCCTTCCTGCATCAGCCGGGGGAGGTTGTTCCAGAGGACGTCTCCCAGCTGGGAGCGCTGGCCTGGCGTGATGTGACGGACTTCAACCTTGTCTCCGTTGCGTATGGCCGTTTCTTCAGCGTAGGTCGAGTGACCGAACCTGAAGCTCGAACGAAGCATGGTTCCCTCGGAGACGAAAACCGCGGGGCCGCCCAGTCTTCCGCTTCCGCCTACTCGAATATCCATGGTGCCAATACCTTGGGCGAGCCTTGTCTTGCGAGCCAGATTCTCCCCGATGGACTTCAGGTGGAGGGAGATCAGCTCCTCCTTCTTGAGTTTCTTGGCCGAGGTGTCCGAGTTAAGAAAGAAGAAGGTAACAAGAGCACAGACCGTAAACGTGAAGGCTCTCCTCATGAGACTATCTCCCGGTTTATGAAAGGTTTTGAGGACATTCTCGAGATCCCATATCTGGGTCCCGTGTTGCTGGCATTCGCACCCATCATTATATCCGCAGCCGACTCAAGTCAAGAACATCCTGGAACTCCAAGGAGAGTTCCAGCCAACTCTACTCGAGTGGCGGGGCCGCCGGCTGACGGGTGCAGAATCGGAAACGCATGAGATTTCAGGTCACTCGATGATCTTGCTGAGCTGATATTCGACGATGCCGCGGGCACCGGCTTCCTTGAGCTGCGGAATGATGTCGCGCACCACGATCTCCTCGATGACGGTGTTGACAGCCGCCCAGCCGTCGGCCGAGAGGGATGAGATGGTCGGCTTCTGGAGTGCGGGCAGGATCTCGATGACCTTTTCCAGGCGATCCTGCGGGACATTCATCATCAACCCCACTTTCCCTTCGGCGGCCATTGCTCCTTGCAGCATCAGGACGATGTCCTCGACCTTCTTTCTTTTCCAGGGGTCGGCCCAGCTGTCCTCGTTGGCGATGAACCGTGGGGTGCTCTCCAGGATCGTGTCGACGATTCTCAGGTTGTTCGCTCGCAGCGAGCTTCCGGTCTCTGTGATCTCGACAATCGCATCCGCCAGTTTGGGCGGCTTGACCTCGGTGGCGCCCCATGAGAACTCGACGTGCGCCGTCACTCCGTGACGCTTCAGATAGTCGGTGGTGAGGTTTACAGCCTCGGTGGCGATGTGCTTTCCCTCCAGGTCCTTGGCGGCCTGAATCGGAGAATCGTTGGGTACTGCCAGCACCCAGCTGGCAGGCCGACGGCTCACCTTTGAGAAGACCAACTCGGCTACCTCGACCACCTTGGCCCGATTCTCGACGATCCAATCATGCCCGGTGAGTCCCGCATCCATGACGCCGTCCTGGACGTAGCGAGCCATCTCCTGAGCCCGAATCAGGATGCACTCAATCTCGGGATCGTCGATCTCCGGATAGTAGGAACGCGAGCGAAACGTGATCTGGTAGCCTGCCTGGCGAAACAGTTGGGCAGTTGCTTCTTGCAGGCTGCCTGCGGGGATTCCCAAACGTAATATTCTACTCATTCGATCTTCTCATGCCTTTTTTTCGTAGACTGCCTTGGGGTCGAAGACCGGTTTGGCAATCACTCGGAACTCATCTCCTTCGATCTGCCGGAAGAAGCAGCTGCGGTAGCCCGTGTGGCAGGCAGCTCCCCCAATCTGCTTGACTCGGACCAGTAGAGTGTCAGCGTCACAGTCCACGTACATGCTTAACAGCTCCTGGACGTGGCCACTCTCCTCTCCCTTCCTCCAGAGCCGATTCCGGCTTCGGGAGAAGTAGCAGACTCGGCCCGTGCGCTGGGTCTCGTCGAAGGCCTCACGATTCATGTAGGCCATCATGAGCACGTCACCGGTCTCATCGTCCTGAGCGATTACCGGAACAATGCCCCCCAGCTTTTCAAAGTCTATCGAATCAGATTGTGAAACGGACACTCTTCCTTCTCCAGTTGCTCGGAACTTGGGATTTGTCTGTGATTTGGTGCCTTGGGTTCGTTGGGATTCGAAATCTTTTAGATTTCACTCCGCATCTCTTAGATTTCACTCCGTCGAAAGCGCTCGATCAGGTGATCGCAGGACCTCGCCGTCAAGGCCATCATCGTCAAGGTTGGATTCTGACAGCCAGAGCTGACGAAACCCGCTCCGTCCATCACGAAAAGATTCGCGATGTCGTGGGTCCGGCTGTAGGAATCCAGCACGGACTTCTTTGGATCCTTACCCATGCGGGCGGTTCCGACTTCGTGGATGGCCATGCCAGGCATGGCCAGCTGCGAGTTCATGACGATGTTGCGTGCTCCTGTGGCCTCCAGCATTTCGGCAGCGGAGGACGCGGCATCTTCCATCATCGCGAGCTCGTTGGGGCCATGGGTCATGTGGACTCGCAGGGACGGAATGCCCCAGGCGTCCTTTTTCACAGAGTCGATTTCGCAGTAGTTGTCCCAGCGGGCCAGGGATTCGCCAAAGCCTCCAAGTCGAATCCCGTAGAGCCCTGATTTCACTGCTTCTTTGTAGGAGCGCCCGAAGCCTTCGGCCCCAAAGTTGAATTTAGGAGCACTTCCACCTTGGAACCCGTAGCCACGAATGAAGCGCGGGTGCCGGCTGCCACCCTTCAGATTTCGATATCTGATGATGTAGATGCCGTTGGGCCGTCGTGGATCGCTAGCCGACGCCTTGTAGTCGAAGTCGGTCACCTCACCAGAGGCTCCGGCACCCACGGCGTGATCCATCAGGTACCTTCCCAGCACGCCGCTTGAGTTAGCCAACCCATTCGGATACTCGCTGGTTGCGGAATTGAAGAGAATTCGAGTGGATTCGAGGGCCTGGGCGCACAGGATGATGCTACGACCCCTGACCTCATAGGTCTTCCGGCTATTGCGGTCCACGTAGGTTACCCCACGAGCCTGGTTGGCACCCACGTCCATTTCGACCTGGCTGACGATAGCATTTGGAATGAGTTCGCAGTGACCACTGGCGAGCGCATCCTTGATCGTTGTTGCCGGACTATTGAAGTAGGAAGCCGTGATGCATCCCCGCTCGCAAGGACCGCAGTAGTGGCAGGGGGCGCGTCCGTTGTGAGCCTGCGTCAGGATGGCTGTTCTTCCAATCGTGACGGTGCGTCCCAGCTTCTCCTTGACCCGTTTTCGAAGCAGTTTTTCTCCACAGGTCATTGCCATGGGGGGAAGGAACCGGCCATCCGGTAGTGCCGGGTTGCCTTCGTTGCTGCCGCTGATTCCAACGTATTTCTCGACCTCGTCGTAGTAGGGAGCGACGTCGGCATAGGATAAGGGCCAGTCATCGCCGTACCCATCATGACTCGCGGCTTTGAAGTCCAGGTCGCTGAGGCGATAGCTCTGTCTTCCCCACACCATGGTGCGTCCGCCTACGACCCGAAGCCGCTGCCAAGTGAATGGTTTGTCTTCGGGTGTGGTATAGGGATTCTCCAAATCGTTGACGAACCAGTCGTAGTTATATTCGGTGCAGGCGTAGCAGGCCTTCTGGATGGGTCGGGTCCGAACCAACTCCGGAGAAGAGTTTCGGTACGAGAGCTGGTAGCCGGGCATGTGCTCGGTGAACTCGCTGGGAGACACTTTGCGTCCCGCTTCCAGAATCACTACCTTGAGGCCCGCCTCTGAGAGCTTCTTCGCTGCCCATCCGCCGCTGGCTCCTGAACCCACGACGATAGCATCGTAGATGGTCTTGGTTTGGGCTTTCACCGGTGTGTTCCCTCGGGATGTTCACAACCTGAAAAGGTCCCGTGAAAGGATGTTCCGCTCCAACCCAGGTCCTTCATGCCGACCTCGGAATTGTAGTAGGCACGACTGATCCAGTCCTTGAGGTTGTTGAATTGGGTGTGGCCCGGAAACTCAGAGCGGTTATCGCCCCAGTTTACCAAGCGATGAGGGTAGGCAATCAGGTTCAAGAACTCTACTTGGTTTTCCCTCGCGAGGTGAATGAAGGCTGATCCATAGCGCCCCATGCATCCTCCGTCCAGGTACGCCAGACTGTCCAGGAACTGAGTTTGCACCTCTCTTGATTCCGCCGCCAGGAGGTGGTCGATAAATCGGTTGACCTGTGCTGCTCTGGCACCGGGTGAATCGGTGTCGGGAATGATGTGATCCGCGAGCTCGGTCAGGGTCCGGTTCTGGTGCTCATCGAGAAAAGTGGGTTTCCAATCGCTTCGCGCCAACTCTTTGGAGGCATCGTGCCCGGAGGGGAATTCCCTGGCTTCCGGGTTTGGCAATGCAGGCTTTCCGGAAGCCAACGAGGTCAAGGCAGCGCCGAGGGTTCCCAGTACTGAGCGTCTGAAGAGTTCGCGTCGTTTCATGAAGGTCTCGCTCGTGGAAAAGCCACGCTAATTTGCAAAGGCTTGTCTTCCGGCTCGGCGCAGGAAACGGCCGCAACACTAATATCGTAATCCGGTGTTAGGGTGCAACCTTTCGCGGAGGAGGCAACCTTGTTCCATCTTCAGCCTTAGTCGTTTACACCGAAGGTGTTATTGCGAGTAGCCCAGGGTTGGCGATGCGAAGCGAAGCGAGCTACCCTGGGTCTAGTCATCCCCTCAGTTTCTACGCTGTAAGCGTTGTTGCCGACACCTTGCCGACTAGCAAAGTTCTAGCAATAACGCTTTCAGCGTAAGAAACACACGGACAACCTCTAACCCAGGGTAGCTCGCTTCGCATTGCCACCCTGGGCTACGCGCAGTAACGCCTTCGGCGTAGGATCTTTACCGGTATGTTCCGGGCACATACCCACTATCATCGACTCCAATTTGGTACAAGTCTCAGGAAAGAGGATCCTCAGCCCGGTAGCGCGGCATCGTTGACGCTGAAACTGGAGAGCATACGCACGATGACGTCCTTCAGCTCCGAATAGCGTCGCTCAGGTGCGATGAAGAGCATGTAGACCAGATGCTCATTGGGGAGAGCTCGGGTGAAGATGGTCACGCGCTCGTTCTCTCCGGTCACCGGGGAGCGGCCCCGCAGCGCTACCGAGAGACCTCGGCTGCCGTCGATCAGCTCCTCATGGGTCGATCGACGAACCTGACGCAGGTACTGGTTGCCCTCCAGCAGCAGCTGGATCAGATTGTTGCTGGCTTGCTCCAGAGGATCTCGTCCTCGAAACGGTCCACGGGCCGAGCCCTCAGCGCCCTGCTGGGAAGGATCGAAGTGGTTCACGATCAGGCCGTAGACCACACTTTGCTCGCCGTGGCTCCCCTGCAGCATGCCCCCTTCCGGGAGCAGGGTGGTGCTTGTGCCCTGACGAGATTCGAGAGGTCGCCAGTTCTCTGGGTAGCGAATCCGGAAGAACCCGTTTCGCTGCTCGAACAATCGCAGCCGAGAAGAGGGACGGTCTATCCTCACCTGTGCGGGTCGCTGTTTTTCTTCATCTCTCGGGGTAGGGGCAGAGGTCGCGCTCGCTGCTTGCTGCTTGGGTGCGGGCGCCTTGGGTAGACGCCGCAGAATGTTTTGGACCTCATCGAATCCGCCGACTGGAGCCTTCCGTCGGCGCCTTCCCAGTAGTTCGATCTCTTCCCGAACTCGAGCCGCCCGATTCTTCGGAGCCGGATGGCTGCTGAAGAACTGTTCCAGCTTCCCCGGGTCCTTGCCCGATTCCCGACGAAGCGTTTCGAAGAAGTCGGCCATGGAGATCGGGTCGTAGCCTGACCGGTGCAGCATCTGGGTTCCGACGATATCGGATTGGGTCTCGGCCTTGCGGCTGTACTTTAGGAAGAGGGCGTTCAATCCGAAACCACCCGCAGCCGAGATGGCCTGCTGGAGGCCTGTCCCGCCACCGCCACCCAGCACTGCACCCACTGCTCCCAGCCCTAGTTGGGCAAGCTGGGCCTTGGAGACCCGATTGGTTCCATGGCGCAGCGCAACGTGTGCCATCTCATGAGCCATTACTCCGGCGAGTTCAGCTTCGTTCTCGGCAGCCTCGATCAAGCCCCGATTGATATACATGAAGCCGCCGGGAAGGGCAAAAGCATTGATTGCGGCCTGGTTGGCCACTTTGAACTGGTAGGGAAAATCGGGCCCCTGGACTACTGCTGCGAGTCGCTTTCCCACCTTGCTGACATAGCGATTGACGGTGGCGTCACGAAGCATCGGAAGCTGCCGTTCGATTTCGGTGGCGGACCGGCGGCCGATCTCCACATCATCTTCCAAAGACGCCAAGTTGAATCCCGGTTTGACTTTGGTCTGGGCCCACAGCGCCGGGGACACGGCCACCATCAAGACCAGGGCGAGACTTCGTTTCCACATGGCTACTCCTTGCTCATCTTCACAGGACCGATTTCGGTTTACTGTACCAGAGTCTTATCAATTCCTATAAGGAGGGACTGGAAAAGGCTGGCGGATGGTTCAAACGGTGGCGCTCTCGGATGCGATTTTCTCAATGAATTTGTCTGTGCTGGCAGGATCCACCTGTCGACAACTTTGGGTCAGGCAGTCGGCTATATCGTTGAGGTCTTGCCTCCATTCGTCTACCGAGGCCTTGGGAGCTTCGAGCCTTGCAAATTCACCGCAAAGAAGGATCAGCCTCAGGAAGTGCCTAAACAGAATGCCCTCCTCTTTCACAAGATTTCGCTGGGTAACGTATTCGTTGAAGTCTCCCTGGAAAGCAAACAACTCTCCGGCCGCCCAGATTGGCTCGGTCCAGAGCTGTGTTACGCCGGGGAGCTCCAGTTCGAACAACATCCGCAGCTTGTCGGCGAACGGGGGCGGGTGATACCTCGCTCCCTCTTCGTCTTTGTCGGATTCCGGATCCGGCAGCAGCCCCTGTCTGATCAATTTGGCGTCGAGGTGGTTGCTGGCCAAGCGTCCCGGCGCCAGGAGCTCTTGTGAGGGTACGGGCAGCAGACGTCCCACCGACCAAGGTAGGTTGAGCACGCTTTCCATGGCCTGAAGCCGCTCACTACGATCGGCACCACCCAGCTGCTCGACCAGGAAAGATCCGTAGAGTGGATTGATACTGCGGAAGAGCTGCAGTCGGGGCAGCTCTTTGGTCGGTGTGGCGAGGACGGGTTGATAAGGCTCGGTCCCAGGTTTTTCTGGCTGCAGAACATCTTCCGAAGTGGGTGGCTGCGGTTCCAGAGTGACATAACCCCCTTTCCACAGCGTCAGGATCATCCGATGGAGGTCCTCCCTGGCAGCTTCACGGCGTTTTGGACCCAGAAAGCGCCTTCGGATAAAGGAGCGGACACGCTCCACTTCGGGCGAAAGGTTCAAGAGATAGACCAATAGTCGCCAGGGCACGGGCCCCCTGCTGGAAAGAGGTCCTGGACGCGCCCTCTGCAGCTTACTGAAATGGGACTGATCGTAGTATTGACGTGTCTTTTTTCGTCTGGGAATCCGCTTGTCAAAGCCTCTTCTCGTCCGTCTGTTTCTCGGACCTCTCAGGCTCCGGGCAATACCCTGGTGTTGTTCCTTCCAGCGCAGGATTCGGACATCATCGGGGTGGGCGAGTGCAAACACGAAGCCGCGGCGATCGTATTGAGGCCTGCCTGCCCGGCCGAATATCTGGTGGGCTGCGCTGGGCTCAACCAGCCTCAGCTGGCCTGGAGGGCCCTTGAGCAGAGTGGTGAGGACGATCGATCGGGCGGGTAGGTTGATCCCGGCGGAAAGCGTCTCGGTACAGATGGCAGCAGCCAGCAGTCGCTGCTGGAAGAGTTCCTCCACTACCCGACGGTACTTCGGGAGGATCCCGGCATGGTGGACGCCGACGCCTCTCAACAGGACCTGTTTTAGCCTGGGACCCGCTCCCTGAGTCCAATCCATACGATCCAGCTTGGCCGACAGCTTCAGTCGCTGGGCCGGATTTAGAAGCCGAAGACCCTTGAGCTGTTCGGCAACAGCCCAACATTGGCGCCGGTTGAAGCAGAAAACGAGAGCAGGAGTCCTGCGCGCCCTATCATCGCCCTGTACCATGGCGGAGAGCTGTTCGCCCAGAAATTTGTTTTCTACCCAATGGTAGGTCAGCGGGACTTTTCGTTCTGTGCTCTCTACCAGCCCCAGCCGTCGTCCGTGGCTGCGGGCGAGCCACTCGATGAACTCGCCGGGGTTGCCCACGGTGGCCGACAAGAGCAGTAGCCGCACGTGACTGGGCAGAAGCGCCAGCGACAATTCCCAGACAATGCCTCGCTCCGGATCCGAAAAGGTATGGAACTCATCCTTCACGACAACCTCCACCTCATCGAAGCCGAAGTTGGCTGGATTCAGCAGTCGGTTCAGCAGGATCTCTGCTACTACTACGAGGACCCGGGCCCCTGGGTTGACCCGTCGGTTTCCCGTCACTAGGCCCACGTCTTCAGATCGGAATCCCCAACGGACTGCGGCGTCCTGCATTTCGTGGAACTTTTGTTCGGTGAGGGCGATGAGCGGGGTCGTGTAGTACGCCTTCTTCCCGCTGTGGAGTGCCTCGAACAGCGCTCCTTCGGCAATCAGCGTTTTTCCGGTCCCGGTTGGAGAGCACACCATGATTCCCTGATCAGAATGGAACCAAGCGTCGAGAGCTTCTTCCTGAAGAGGATAAGGAGCATACGGGAGCTCCTCCAGATATCGGGAGGCGAGGTCCTGACGGTTGCGCATGACGGATTCAGGTGTGCTTGTATCACAAGGGCACGACCCGCACGATGCCAACACTTTCGCTCTACCCGTGGAGGCAGTGCGTGGTATGCTGCCCTCGAAAGAGGAGGCATGCAATGGAAAAGGATCTGCGTTATCCGTTGGGGAGGCTCCAGATCAGGGAAGAGAGCCTTACCCAGGAGGACCGTGTTGTCTTGATCGATGATATGGAGGAGGCTCCCGAGAGGCTTCGCAACGCGGTTGCAGGGTTGACAGGCGATCAGTTGGGGATGTCTTACCGCCCGGAAGGCTGGACGGTTCGACAAGTCGTCCAACACCTTGGGGATAGCCATCTGAACGGCTACCTGAATTTCAAGCGGACGTTGACCGAGGAACAGCCCCCTCTGACGTCCTACCGGCAGGACGAGTGGGTCGATCTGGAGGACTCGAAGTCGGGCCCGATCGAGCCTGCGCTAGCCTTGTTCGACAGCTTGCATCGGCGTTGGGTGCTCCTGCTTCGTTCGCTATCCCCGGATCAGTTTCACCGTACCTTCGATCATCCCAGGATGAAGGTCAGGGACCTGGATTTTCTCTTGAACCTGTACGCCTGGCATGGACGACATCACTCGGCCCAGATCCAGTCGGTGGCACTGGGCGGCTTTCGCTAGCGATTTAGCCGTTTCAGTCGGCTGTGGAGAGAGTCATGACTGGGTTGTTCGTGCTGTTCCTGATCTGCAGTTCGGGGCAAATGCTCGCTTGGGCAAGTGGGGGCGAGGCGCTCTCGGGGAACCCGAGAACGATCTTGTTAGTGGACGATTCCCAGGTGCTCTACCGCTCGGGGACCGAGCGGGTGTTGAGACCCCTGGATCGGCACCCCAAGAATCCGATGCTGCCTTCGGACAAGCCCTGGGAGCTTACGGTTGCCTACTGCAGCGTGCACCGCGACCAGGAGACCGGGCACTACCAGCTTTGGTACCAGGCCTGGGGAAAGTTGTGCTACGCCACCTCAAAGGACGGCATCCAGTGGGTGAAGCCCAATCTGGGGTTGCACGAGTACGAGGGCGAGAGAGACACCAACATCCTCCTGGATATCGGCTTCGGCGGCGGAGTCCTGTTCGATCCCAGAGATCCGGACCCATCCCGCCGCTACAAGTTTGCCTACTGGGGCAGCGGCAGGCTCGAGGGTTCCGAACACCTGGGTCTGCTGGTCGCTTTCTCTCCCGACGGAATTCATTGGACCAAGCATCCCCAGGCTCCGCTGCTCAAGGGGTCGCACGGAGATTACATCTCGCCACCGTTTGCGGGTGATCCTGGGATTGAAAGCGGGAAACTGGGTGGGCCTCCGCTGTCCACTAGCGACGTCACTGATCCGATCTGGGATCCGGGAAACGATACCTTTGCCATCTACTCCAAAACCTGGCTCGATGGACCTGATGGAACCATGCACTGGAAGCGGGCGGTAGTCCGCACCGACAGCAGGGACTTCCTTCACTGGTCCAAACCCCGACTGGTGATGGCGCCGGATGAGCTCGATGGCTGGGGTGGATATGAGCTTGAGCTGGCCCGCACGGCCGGCGGTGGGGGCAGCGACGGGAAGCAACTCCACAGCGGGCCCGCCTTCTACTACAACGGGATGTACTTTTCGCTGCTCCAGGTACTGGACTCCGGCGCCACCGGAAACATGCCGATCGAGCTGGCTCTCAGCCAAGATGGTTATCAGTGGGAGCGTCCCTTCCGAAAGACCCTGTTTCTCCCGCCACTGGAGGACAAGACTCAGTTCGATGCCAGCATTATCTGGAGCAACGCGACTCCCGTATTCCTGGAGAGCGAGTTTCGGTTCTACTATGGGGCCTACAGCAACCAATGGAACATTGACGATGACCGCAAGCAGATCTCCGGAGTCGGCCTCGCGACCATGCCGCGGGATCGTTTCGCCGGCGTCAGGCCGATTGGCCGGATCGGACAGATTACGATGAAACCACTCGATCTTCGTACGGGTTCCAACCTGATCTTGAACGCAGATGCTTCCCAGGGCTCGATCCGGGTCGAGCTGCTGGACGAGGCAGGCTATCGGCTCAAGGGTTGGTCCAAGGCGGAAGCGAACGTGATCCAGGGCGATCACTTGAGTCACCGGGTTGGCTGGAAGAATCGCGGGATCGGCGATCTTCCTGGTGGCCGATACAAGCTGCGGATTCACCTCGACAATGCGCAGGTTTACGCGATGACGCTCAACTAGGCCCAAAATAAGCGCAAGTTGGAAAGTAGACCCCTTTCCCGGCTCCTGGGGGCCGTTTTGGAGGCCTAAATTCTAGATTTTCCCGCTAAGTCCCTTAGACCTCGGCTCGTGTTCTGCACTCCTGCACGGCGATCGCTCATGCGGGGCGATTCTGCCCCCTTGAGCGGCGTTTTCAGAGACACTACTCCCCAGCTCTCGCGACCCTCAGAGCTTCTTTATCTCCTTTCAGTTTCAGGTAGCTGGCCGGCGTTTCAACCACCTACTGCCTTCCAGGAGAAGACGGCTCCAACCATTGACATCCAGCAGCCGATAGACCAACCGTCGGCCCCTCCGCAGAATCTGGCAGGGCATTTCAATGATCTCTCGCAGGAAACGGCGATATTCCATCTTCACCAGCTGTCTGGCCTGCAGTCGAGCCGGCAGAACCAACCCCATCCAGGCCTTCAGATTCCAGGCCTGCGCCGCAATCACCAGATAGGCCCAGTTGGCCACCAGCGTATCCGAGGGCATCCGCAGGGCCTCGACTCCGTTCTTGAGTTGTTCAATGACGTTCTCTTGATTGCAGCGCCGGTTGTTTTCCCGAACCACTCCCGCCGTTCCCAACTGGGCCGCCGGGATATTCGTGACATAAAAGTGATAGCGCGTCTGCGGCAGAAGCCGCTTCTGGCCTTTCTCGACCAGGATCGTCTTGCGCAAGATCACCAGCCGATACGTTCGCTTCGCTTTGCTCGGACGGTAGTCGATCTCCACGATCTCTTCCCGTTCCAGCCTCAGGGTCTTGAACCCGCGCTCCTTGACAATCTCCGGCTTCACTTTGTCGCGCCGCTTGCGCCGCTTTTTCCCTTTTCCTTTCTCCTTGCCGGGGCGCACCAGCTCCTTCCAATTCGCTTGCGGCAACGCCTCGGCCCACTTGATGAAGCTCGGATGGGCATCCATCCCGAAGTCAAATTCCACGCCCGCTTCCGTCCAGCGGTCAAAATGAGCTGTCAGCGAAAAATCCGTGTCCCCGCGCAGGCGCACCGTTCGAAAACCCGCCTCTCGGACCAACTCGATACTCCGATCCAGCCATTCGGGGGCTCCCTCATGAGAGGGGCGATTCCCCGAGCGGTTGACGGCATAGAGCACCTCTCCCGTCTGGGCCAGCGTCACGATCAACGGTGCATAGCCCCACTGCCCGTCGTAGCTGATCTCCATCCCTTCCTTGCATTCCCCGCTGGTGGGGGCAATCGTGCCATCCACGTCGATCTCCGCCCGTTCGAAGAACCTCGCCGGTTGTTGGGCCCAGACCTTGCGGCGGCTCTCATTGACGGCTTCCATCAGATCGATCACATCCGGCGCTTGGAAGCGGCGCACAAAATCTCCGGCCGTGCTGGGCGCGGGGATCTTCTCCGCTCCTACCGCTTCCAGGAAGCTGACACTTTGACGCCGCATTTCGATATCCTGATAGCGGGTCCCGCCCGTGGCCACGTTGTAGATCAGGCTCAGCACGTGGTCCGATTCGTGGTACGGCTGGTGGCGTTTGAACAACTTCACCCCCTGATCAATCGCTTTCCCCAGCCCGCTCCACTTCACGATCTGCCGCAGCAGCCCCAGCCCACCGTAACTGACGCCGTGAATTTTCTCCGAGACCTCGTAGCTGATGCCTTCGGCCGAGAGGACCGGTTTCGGATCCTCACCGTTCCAACTGGGGCTCAGCCGATCAGCAACTTCTGCTTCCCGCTTTCGGATGATTGCGCTATGCTTTTTCTTCACCTGAAATGCCTCCTTTCGGGTCTCTCTGAGGTTTCTTTGTTAACTCCAGAATACCCGTCAGGTCTGGCATTTCAGGTGTACTGGGGTATCCATTTAACCGGACTGAATGTAGGCTGAGGCGGTGGATCACCCTCGTGCTGGCACGCACTATCCGAGGTCCGTGGGCGAGTTCCAGGCCTGGTTCCGCACCGATGCGGACTGTCTGGACTACTTGGAGTGGCTGCGATGGCCCGCTGGCTTCGCTTGCGCGGACTGCGGCCACGATGGTGGCTGGCGGCTGGGCGATGGGCGCTTCAGGTGCTCCGGGTGCGGCGGCCGTAGTTCGGTGACTGCGGGCACGATCTTTGACCGGACGCGCACGCCGCTCACGGTATGGTTCAATGCCTGCTGGCTGTTCGCCACGGGCAAAGACGGGATCTCGGCGCTGAGCCTGAAGCGGACGCTCGAGATCGGCTCCTACCAGACCGCGTGGGCCATGCTGCATCGGCTGCGGTCGGTGCTGGTGCGCCGGGGCCGCGACCGACTAGCCGGCATGGTGGAGGTGGATGAGACCTACATCGGCGGTGAGCAGCCGGGGCTGGCAGGTGGCCGGGCCAGGGGCAAGAAGGTGCTGACCGGCATCGCGGTGGAGATCCGGGAGCCGAAAGGGCTTGGCCGCTGCCGCATGCTGCCGCTGGCTGATGCGTCGGCCGCGTCGCTGCACCCGTTCGTGACAGATCACGTTGAGCCGGGCGCGACGGTCTTCACCGACGGCTGGCAGGGTTACCACGGTCTGGAGAAGCTCGGCTACGTCCATGCTCGACGCAGCCAGCGGGCGGCCCGGGCCCGCGGGGAGGATACCGGCGAGCTACTGCCCGCGGTGCACCGTGTCGCCTCACTGGCCAAGCGGTGGCTGCTGGGCACCCACCAAGGATCGGTGGAGCCCGCCCACCTGGCCAGCTACCTGGATGAGTTCGTGTTCCGCTTCAACCGCCGACGCTCCCGAAGCCGCGGGATGGTCTTCTACCGGGTGCTCGAACTCGCCGCTGCCCACGAGCCGCTACGCTACCAGGACCTTATCGCCACCAAGCGGCCCCGGGCGGTGTCGCCCACGCCGCCCCAGGCGCGCGGGCACCCGCCGAGCCTGGATCGCCCTCCAGCGAACCGCCCCTGGAGAACTGCCGGCCCGGATGGGTCCGGTTAAATGGATACCCCAGTCAGGTGTTTACACGCGGCTTAATCCACTTTCATCTACTTGTTTTGGGACTAGGAGAGTTTCCGGAGAGGGAATGGTCTAGAAAGAGGGAGGTGTCTATGGGTGAGCAGCTGAGAATAATGGCTATAGTGTGTCATCCGGCAGATGCGCTCGACCACGCCGGAGGCACGCTCTGCCTGCACGCGGAGCGTGGAGATGAAGTGACGATGGTGGTTTGTACCCACGGCGTCGAAACCCACGATCTGGTTCGTAATGAAAGTCTCAGCCGGGGCGATGACGATATAGCCGAGCTGGAAGAGGCCATAGTAGGCAAGGAGCAAGAAGTCGTTCGAGGCCTCGAAGTCCTGGGCGTGAAAGATGCGCGTTTTCTACGGTTCCCTGATGACGTTGTCAGCGTGACTCGCGAATTAGTAGAGGCGATTGCGAGGCAGCTCGCAGAGGTACAGCCCCATCTGTTGATTATCCACAACCCGACCGAAGAACTTGGATTTGGGCACACCGATTCAGCCCAGGCCGTGTTGAAGGCAGTTGGACTGGCCAACACGCCGTGGTTTCTGCAGAAGAAAAAGGATGGGGCCTTCCCGGTTCAGATCTTCTTTCTGGCCATGTACGGGCACACCAATCAGCTCACCGCCGATGGGATGCGACATGGGAATGTCCTGGTGGATATCACCCCGGTGATGGATCGAAAAGTACAAGCCATGGATTGTCTGAAGAGTCAATACTATACCGGCGACCTGGCCCGAAAATGCGTCGAGATCACCAACGGTCGAATGGGGCTTCACGCCTCGATCCCCTACGCCGAATCGTTCCAGACGCTGCATCCCGACATCTACTCCCATCTACCGGCAAACGAGTTCTTGATGACCCGATCCCGCACGCCGAGGAGTGAGCTGGCCAAGGAGATGAAGGTCAAGGTCAATGAGGTGCCTGTGTTGGAGTAGCGATCGACTGAGCTGATCTCATTTGCAGACTTGGAGGAAGAAAGGACGTAACTCATTGATGTTGCAATGGATTGAGCGCGTTTGAGACACGTTTCTACGCCGAAGGCGTTATTGCGCGTAGCCCAGGGTTGCAATGCGAAGCGAGCTACCCTGGGTCTAGGTCGGTCAAGAAAATGCCCTACCCCATAGGGGTTATTGCCGACCGGAAACGCATTTGCAACAACGCTTTCAGCGTAGAAAGTCAGCGAGACTTCAACCCAGGGTAGCTCGCTTCGCGTTGCAACCCTGGGCTACGCGCAATAACGCCTTCGGCGTAAGTGAGGATGCCATCATGCTGGTTCGTGATGTTTCCCAGATCCCAGCAGCGATCCCACCATCAGCACTACCAACGCTCCCACCACGTTGTAGTAGAGCCAGGACACGTCGGTGAAAATGCTGAACAAGATGACGCTCAACATGCCCGTGATCAAGCCCCAGAAGGCGCCTCTCGCAGTAGATCTCTTCACCAGGAAGGCCAACAGGAACACGCCTAGTAGCGAGCCATAGAAGTAGGAGCCCACCAGATTGACGGCCACGATCAGCGAGCCCAGTTGTCCTGCATAGAGGGCCACTCCCGTCGCTAGCAAGCCCCAGAGCAAGGTCGCCAGGCGCGCCACTAGAAGGTAGTGCCGATCGCTTGCCCCAGGAGCCCAATAACGTTGGTAGAAGTCGATCACAGTAACGCTGGAAAGGGCCGTTAGTTCCGAGTCCAACGTGGACATCGCTGCGGCGAAGATCACCGCGATCATCAGGCCCAGGATTCCGGTAGGGACATAGTTGAGCAGATAGCCAGGGAAGACATAGTTCACGTCGTTGGAAGCTCGTCCTCGGTTCCGTACGACGAGCTCTTTGGAGCGCTTGCGCAGGTCTCTCATCTCCAGATCGTATTCCCGAATCTGTGCCTTCTGGGCCGAGGGATCAGCGCCGGAGGAGCGCACCCGCAACAGATCCAGAGTGCTGCTGCGTCTCTTGGCGTGAAGGACCTGGTAATCCCCCTCGAGCTTTGAGTATGTCTCCTGGTAGACACCCGTTCTGAGCGCATCGGCCTCGGCCGGATTGAAAATCAGAGGAGGGCGCTCGAAGTGGTAGAAGACGAAAAGCAGAACCCCGATAGCCAGGATCAGGAACTGCATGGGTACCTTGAGAAAGGCGTTGAAGATCAAAGCCAGTCGGCTGTGGGTCAGTGAGCGAGCCGTGAGGTAGCGTTGCACCTGGCTCTGATCACAACCGAAGTAGGCCAGAGCAAGAAAAAAGCCTCCGATGAGGCCCGACCACAGAGTGTAGGTGTTGGTTGGGTCCCAGGACCAGTCGATGCTCTTCCACATCTGGTGGATACCGCCGATGTAGATGACGTCGTCGACTCCGACCTGCGAAGGGAGTTCCTGGAAGACCACGAACACTGCAACCCCGATCCCCGCGAACATCAGGATCATTTGAAGCACGTCGGTCCAGACGACAGCTGTGATGCCTCCCACCACTGTGTAAAGGATGGTAATTCCCCCTATAACCAGGATGGTAAGGGTCTCGTCCCAGCCCATGAGAGTCGAAAGTACCACGGCGGGGGCGTACATCACGATGCCGGTTGCCGATACCCGGGATAAGAGAAACAAGAAACTGGTGAGAGATCGCGTCTTGGCATCGTAGCGCCGCTCCAGGAACTCGTACGCGGTGTAGACCTTTGCCCGGTAGAAAAAGGGCAGGAAGAGAACGCAGATCACCACCATGGCGAGGGGCTGGGCGAGATAGACTTGGATGAATTCCAGGCCTTCCTCATAGGCCTGTCCTGTGGTTCCGATAAAGGTGATGGCACTGGCCTGGGTGGCCATTACCGAGAGCCCGATAGTTCCCCAGGGAAGAGCACGTCCTCCTAGAAAATAGCCCTCGATTCCCGAACTCTTCCGGCTCTGGACAATTCCGAAGAAGACAACTCCTGCCAGGTAGATGCCAAAAATCAGCCAGTCAATCCAGGTCACGAATTTGTTTGGGGAAGAGTATTTCTCATGGTCATCAACACGAGGCTTCAGATCCCAGCAGGTGGAGCAAGAAGATCATCACAATGGTATACCCGGCCACGGCGAGGTAGAGCCGGCGCCAGCTCCCGAAGATGCCAAGCTTCTCAGTTTCAGTTTCTGAAGGGGCGGAGTCTGGTTTACACATCAGTGAGCGCCGAAGTACTCGTGATCGAATTCGACGCGGCTGATCTCGTCGCGGCGATAGCGGAACTGATAGTGGGGAATTATCAGGTAGCTAAAGGGTGGGAGCACTAGTGCCAGGGCGATACAGCTGGCGATGCTCGTGCATTTTATCAGCTCGCCCAGAGAGAAGAGTGAGAAGTGAAAGGGTATGCCTGATCCGATCATTTTCACCAGTCTTGCCCTCACTCCTCCGAGATCTGGGCCCCGATGTTGCGCAGTCTTTCCGCCACCTTTTCGTAGCCTCTGAGCACCATTTCACCATGTTCGATAACGGTTTCGCCTTCAGCACACAGGCCGGCAACAAGGAGTGCCATACCCGCCCGAATATCAGGAGATTCCAGGCGTTTCCCTCGCAACTGACTAGGCCCTTCCACCAGGACTCGGTGAGGGTCGCACATGGTGATACGGGCTCCCATGCGCACCAGCTTATCGATGAAAAACATTCGGGCCTCGTACATCCAGTCGTGAATCAGGCACAATCCCGAGGTCTGGGTGGCCAACACGATGGCCAGGCTGACCAGGTCGGTTGGAAATAGCGGCCAAGGTCCAGCCGTGACTTGCGAGGGATTCCTCAAGGCCGAAGGTCCTACCCTCAGATCCGTATCAGTAACGAACTCGAGCTCGATGCCGAAACGACGAAGCACGGACTGGATGCCCATCATCTCCTGATTCCTGATTCCTCGGATCAGGACGTCTCCACCGGTGACGGCGGTGGCGATGGCAATGGTCCCCGCATCGGCGTAGTCGGGGGGGACATCGAACGTGATTTTTGGTCCTCCCTGATTCAGGCCTCGAACCACCCGGAAGTAAAGTGGATGTAACTCGATCTCGCAGCCCATCAGATTGAGGAACTCAATCAGGCTGAAGACGTGCGGCTCCCGGGCCGGATTCTCGATAGTACCCGCGCCCAAAGCGCTGAAGAGCAGGAGCGCATTCTCAGTAGCCGTTACCGACGACTCCTCGAGGTAGACGCTGGGTTCCCTGACCTGTGCCGTCCTGTTCAACTCGATCTTTCCGGGGCCCTCGTCCACCGAGTAGCCGGCCGCCTGGAAGACTCTCCAGTGAACCTCGAAGGATCGGCGTCCGATGGGACAACCTCCGGGGAGAGCACAAGAGATGTGGTCGAAGCTTGCCGCCAGTGGACCAAGCAGAAGAATCGCTCCTCGCAGCCGCTCCACCAGTTGGGCCGGGAGCTCGTTGGGTTCGAGCTTGCTGGAGTCGAGGATCAGCTCTTCACCCTGCCACTCGACTTCGACACCAAGGGCCTGGACCAGAAGCAGCAGGTTGTCCACGTCATCGATTTGGGGGACTTGACGCAGGAGCACCGGAGCACGTGCCAGGAGTGCCGCGCAGATCAGGGGTAAGGCTGCGTTCTTGTTCCCCTGGACTGGATACTCCCCGGCCAGCCGGCTCCCTCCCGTGATGACAAATTTGCGGCTTGTTCTTCTTCTCGAGGGCACTAGTGTTGTAGCCATTCTTGATCGTCCACTATGAATATCTCAGGTTCCAACGAAAGGTGGAAGCGCTCGCGGACCCGATCCGCATATTTGTTGGCAAGACTCAGGATGTCTTTGGCGGTGGCATTCCCCTCATTGATCAGCAGGTTGGCGTGATGTTTGGCGAATGATGCCGTGCCCGAGTGTGCCCCCTTTGCGCCTACGGCCTCGAGTAATCTTCCAGCCGGAATCTTACCAAACAGGATGAAGTCCTCGGGTATGACTCGACTGGCCTGATCCGAAAGTTCTTTGGCCAACACGTTCTTGAAGAAGCTTCCAGGACACTTCAAGCCACTGGGATACTTGGCCAGTCGGGTCTCCAGGATCGAATCGGAAATCTCTTGCAGCTTCTCCCGGCTTTTCTTCAGATCCATAGTGCAGTCGAGGATGAACCAATCTTTTTGCCCTTTGAAAACGCTGTGCCGATAGCCGAACTCGAGCTGGGATCGTGAGAGTTTGCGAATCCCTTCCTCAGCTGACCAGACCGTGGTCTCTGTGAGGGATTCACAGATCTCCTGGCCGTAAGCTCCGGCGTTGCCCACCAGCGCACCAGCAACGGTTCCCGGAATCCCGTACATCCGCTCCATTCCCGAGAGTTGCTGTTGGTTGGTCCAACGAATCAGCTCGCCCAGATTCTCCCCGCTAGCAACCAGAATCTGGTTCCCACTCCGCTCCCTTCCCGAGGTGCGATTCCGCAGGACCAGACCCGGGAATTCCACATCGGAGAAGAGCACGTTACTCCCGTCTCCCAGGAAGAAGATCGGGAGGCCCTGACCCTTCGCCCAATGATAGGCCGCCGCCAGGCTTTGTGGATCTCGAATCTCGCAAAACCATCGGCTTTGGCCACCCACCCGCATCGTGGTCAGTGGTGCCAGAGGGACGCCGGAAAGAACCCCGTTAGGCCGCGACTGTTTCGCTATCGGGTCTTCGATTCCGGGCATGACAGTTCGATCAGGCGGGAACGTCGCATGGTTTGAAGAAAACGCCAGAGTCGCTCTTCAGCAGGCTCTACCCCGGTCCCGAAGTGCTCTCGCATGGACTGAAGTATCGACGATAACGTTGTGCTACCGTCGCACGATTTCCAGACCAGAGTCCCAATATCATCGAGGCGAATCCGGTAATCAGGGTTTTGGAGGTGCTTGGAGCACCAGCTGGCCAAACGAGATCTTCCCAACTTGGGTCGCAAGAGTATCGCTTGTCCCGTGTGGTCTTCCTGCCACGCGAGGAGTCGGCGAGGTCGGCAGTCTAGGGCAGAGTCCTGATTCATCATTCGAGTGTCATGCTGGGACCACCCTCCTTCTGAGAAGCGCCCAGCGGGACTTTTACCAGGAGGTACAGCAGTAACAGGAAGATCAACATTCCCAGCCAAGGGTTCTCTGAGATACTGGGAAGTACGTCGCCCCAGCCGAAAACATCGGAGCCCAGGACCAGGAAGGCCAACAACACCGCCATCAGCGCCTCACCGGCGATAAAGCCGGAAGAGAGGAGGACCCCTGAGTTGACTGCCCGAGCGCGGCCCTCCGTGGGGACGTCATTCTTGGCCAGCTTCCTGTCCAGGATCCAGCGAAAGATCCCACCAACGAAGATGGCTGCCGTGGAATGAAAAGGAAGATACATACCCACCGCGATTAGCATCGGGGACGGGGCCTTGATCAGGATCAGGGCAACCGCGAAGAAGATGCCGGCGATCACCAAGGGCCAGGCCATCTCACCCCCGACGATGCCTTTGGCCATCAAGGCCATCAAGCCCGCCTGGGGCGCGGGTAGCTCGGGGCTGCCGATGCCGTAGACCCGATCCATCGCAATCAACGGCCAGACCAGCACGAAGGCGGCAATAATGACCCCGATCATCTCTGCCACTTCCATCTTCCAGGGAGTGCCTCCCAGGATGTGGCCTACCTTGAGGTCCTGGATCATGTCTCCGGCGATTCCGGCGGCGCAGCAAACCACGCCTGCCACGCCCAGGACTGCCATGATACCCACTTCTCCGGTGACTCCGATCATGACCATCAGAATCGCTGAGATGAGCAGAGTGCTCAGCGTGAGTCCACTGATGGGGTTGTTGGAGCTTCCCAACAGACCCACCAGGTAGCCAGCCACTGCGGCGAACAGGAAGCCCAGGACGATCATGACCACGGTGAGGAGCACCGATCCCAGAGCGGAGCCGCTGAAATGAAGATAAAGAAAGAACAGGGGTATCGAGAGGCAGGCAATCGCGGCGCCGATCCATCGGAAGTCCAGGTCGATGCTGAGTCGGTCGCTCTCGCCACTGCCTTGCTTGGAAGCCTGCAGATCCTGGACGGCCTGTCGAATCCCACGGAAGAGGGAGGTCCTAAGCTTGAAGAGGGTGTGGAAAGAGGCCACGATCATGGTGCCCACCGCCAGTGGCCTGACCTGTTTCAACCAGACCTCCTCGCTTAGCCCAATCCAGGAATCGGAACCGGTGATTCCGGTGGATAGGTCCGGGTTCAAGAAGACGCCGAGAGGCACCAGCAATAGCCATCCCAGGAGAGCTCCCGCAAAAACGATGGTCGAGATAGAAGGCCCGACGATGAATCCGACACCGACCAATGCGGGAGAGGCGGCGGGAGACTCCAGCAGCAGCCCTCCGGCGTAGGTCAACTTCTTTCCCATCATCTCGATGCGAGAGCTGCCCAACGTGATAAAGGTGCGGGTATAGTCGGAGACGACTTGTATCCCGTTACTGTTCTTCAGCAGTTCCCATAGGCCGGCAAGACCCATGGCTGAGAAGACATAGCCGGCGCCGGTCTGGCCACCTTGGCCAGCCTTGACCAGTTCGGCCGCCGCGACGCTTTCAGGGAAGGGAAGGTGGGCTTCTTCGACCATCGTCCGTCTGAGCACGATGATGAAGAGGACTCCCAGGACGCCTCCAATGAGCATGATCAGTGTACATTCCCAGTAACGCAGTTCGTCCCAGACGCCGCTGATCACGAATGCCGGTAAGGTAAAGATCGCCCCGGCCACCAGCGCTTCGCCCACCGACGCAGTGGTCCGGGCAACATTTTCTTCGAGTATCGATCCCCGGAAGGTGCGCAGCGCTGCCATCGCGACCACCGCAGCTGGGAAAGTGGCGGCCACGGTGAGCCCGGCTTTCATACCCAGATAGGCATTTGCGGCTCCCAGCAAGATTGCCATGATCACGCCCAGGACGACCGCCTTGATCGTGAGTTCGGGAAGCTCGCTTTGAGCCGGGACGAAAGGCTTGAATTCTGAAGGATTCTTAGGGGTAGGCTGGTTCATCTTCGCCACCTCCGATGCGCTGGGGAATTTAGCACGAATACCCGAGCGCAGCAAGTATGGAGAGAATCGTTGAAGACTCCGGATTGTTCAGTGCCGGGCACGAAAAGCACTCTACTGCAGCGGTTTGGAATCGACTCTTTGGGCTGTCGCTTAACGCCAAATCTGTCGATACAGTGACTATTAGGGTCGAATCCGAACCGAATCTTTCCGGAATGCATCAGATAGTGCAGAAAAAGGAAGAAGGTGGAAGCTCATGATGATGCAGATTGATTGGACCTCGGCGCTCGTGGTGATCAGCTTGATCGGCGGTTTGGTAGGAGGTGTCCTACTAGCATCGAAGTCCTCCCGACAGGTGTCCTGGGTTGATAAGGCAGAGTCAAAGCGTAGTAGGGATCGCTCCGCCTCTTCCTGAGGATCGGTTTCGAGCCGAGTCCGTCTTGTCCACTTGTCTGATTCCTACCGCCTGCTCCTGGCCTTTGTTTTTTCCCTAGCCTTTGCCCGTGCCCGTGCCCTCGCCCATCCGTGACTTTGTTTCGCTCATCGTCGCACCTTCCAGTGAACTGGAACGTTCATCAGCAATCCCCGCATCGTGGTCGGAAGCCTTGAAGCAAGGGTAAGGGAGAGGTCATCGGGAGCAAGCGTCTACTTGGTCTTGGCAATCGAGAGGGATATCATGGTCCCTCGGCAGAATCAGCACATGGCGACCTCTCGACTCCCGCCTCAAATAGTGGCACTTCAAACCCAGTGGGACCTGTCCGACTCCGATTTCGCCAAGGTCTTCGTCGAGGAGTTCAAGGCTCAGATGAGAAGAGGTCTTCGCAATCAGAGTCCATCGTCACTGGCGATGATCGAAGCCTTCATCCCCAAGACGGCTGCTTTCAAGTCGGGCACCTACCTGGGCCTCGATTTGAGTGGCACCAATTTTCGGGCCATTCTGCTATCCATCGACAGCTGCCAGAAAGTTGATAGAAACCCCTCGATTGCGGTGTTTCGCATCCCAACCGAACTCAAGCAGGCAACCGGGGCTAGTTTCGCCACCTCTGCAGCCCTGTTTGACTTCGTCGCGAGCCAGATCAAGGTGTTCCTGGGGAACGAGGGTGTGTCGGGGAGAGGCATCCGGGTGGGCTTCACATTTGCATTCCCGACCAGGATGACTGGAGTCTCCAGTGGTCTGCTGATCAAGTGGACCAAGACCTGGGATGTCCCGGATCTGGTAGGCGCCGATCCGGTAGCGGCTCTAGAATCGGCGCTCCTGAGAGTCGGACTCGCGCATCTCAAGGTCAATGTTCTTCTCAACGATACCGTGGGAACATTGGTTCTTGGATACTTCGAGGATCGAAATACCCTGGCAGGTGGAATTCTTGGAACCGGGACCAACTTCGCGGCTTGGCTCGGGGACATGGCATTCAACTGTGAGTGTGGTAATTTCGATTTCGGCTCGCTGAAGCCAAGGGTTCAGACGGTCGTAGATCAGGAGTTGGATTCCGACTCGCAGAATCCGGGAGAGCAGCTACTGGAAAAGATGGTTTCAGGTCGGTACCTGGGGGAGTTGATGCGTCGTCTGATGCTTCCCCATTTCGGGGCATCGTCCTTGCAGGTTCCGGATGCCATTGTCAGTGACGACTTGTCGCATTTGCTGGCAGACCGCGAAGACTTTCCTGTAACCGGAGCCTTTCTCGAGCGCCTCGGGATACAGGGCGCAGACCTTGAAACTCGTCACCTGGCAATATCGATTGCCGCGATTGTGATGAGGCGCTCGGCTCAGATCAGTGTCCTGGTTGTCATGGCGCTGTTGGAATACGTGGACTCGGCTTTGGAAAGGGAGCATGTCATCACCATCGATGGGTCACTCTTCGAGCATGCTCCTGGCTACCCGGAAACAATGAAAGCGCTTCTGACAGAATTGCTTGGCAAACGCGCCGCTCGGGTTGAGTTGAAGCTGGTCAAGGACGGCTCCGGAATCGGAGCTGCCCTCTCCTCAGCAGCGGTCGAGGAGAGCTTCACGTGAGCCGCAGATCTTCGATCCAAGGCAAGAGGCTGAGGGTGATTTTCCTTTTCCTCCTTGCCATCTCGTTTGCCTATTCCTCGCAGATCCGGCGAAAAGCAGAGATAAGCGAAGGCTATGAGGTCCCCACGCCGAAGGTGGACCCAGGCCCAGATGCTGCGACCCTCCGTGTGACGATAGTTGATCGGGAGAGCGGCGAGAAGATAAGCGCTACCGCCAGCGTGAACAGGGGAGCGCAAGAGCCGGAAGACGATCCTTACCAAGAGTACTCTCTGAGAAAAGCCGGAAACGAACTCCAGGGGCCGAGCCGTTTTCGAGAACTCGACTACTATTTCTATACCGATGGCACTTTTTCGGTAAGAGTTCCCCCTGGAATCTGTAGGGTAGCCGTCGGTCGGGGCTACGAATACAACCCGGTACAGCGGGTGTTCCACCTTGAGAAGAATGAAGTCATTGAAGCTACGATCGCGCTTTCCCGCTGGATCGACATGGCTTAGGGTCCCACTCGGGGATGGGTGAACCCCCTCGCCTTTAGGCGAAGCCTTCAGGAGGCTTGTGACAGCAAGCCGGTGTGCGTAGGGAAGGTAAGAGGCTAGAGTACGGCTTGCTGGGCGAGTCAGGGAAGTGGGCGCCGAGCCGAGTGAGACAGGCGATCAAGCGAGTCGCCTGCATCGGAGGCGAGGTCTTTAGGCGACTTTAGTCGCAGGTCGAATCCACCGCCTTCAGGCGGTGGAGAGGTCACCTCAAGAAGGATGGTACTCCGGCGACACTCACCTGCACTTTGAGAGAACAGGCAGCAACGATGCGACTCTGCTGACATTGACCTCCGCCCGAGACATTCGCTATGCCTTCAGTCTTTCAATGAACACCACGGGCTATGCCCTGGGACGTGAGTTTGAGTCCTGGGGACAGGCTCTGGGACTTGGGGAAGAATCGACTCGGCGGAAGGGTCCCTACCATCTCTCCTCCGGCCAGGAGTACCGAGTAGGCTCTCTGGGGCACGTGACCGTGGTGTTAGCGAAGGACTACGTCCCTGCGTCTGGACGTACCGAGGACGTGAAACAGGGGCCTTCTCTGGGAGTTATAGCCGACCAGTCCCATGAGCTCTCGGGCTTCATCGGTTTGAATCATGGCGGCTACTACCGAATGGAGGCGGATGCCCTGGGTCTATCTGGGAAGACGGATTTCCTGGAGCTATTACAGCTGGGAGGCTACCGTGGTCTGGGGTTGGACGGTTGGTACGATTTTCTGAACCTTGGTTACCACTGGGCGATGGTAGGAGCTTCTGATTTTCCCTATTCGAGGGAATTGGGTGGAAATCTGACCTACGTCTACTCGGAAGGAGAACCGACGGTGCGATCGTTCATGGAGGCCCTGGTCGAGGGCCGAAGCTTCGCTACCAGTGGACCCATGGTTTTCTTGGAAGTGAATGGTCGGCGTCCCGGCGAGAAGATCGTCTTCAACCGGGAACGGAAGGCCGAGCTTGAGGTCTCGGTGCGAGTGCTAAGTCCGCTCTACCCGGTGCGATCCGTTGATCTCATCTGGAACGGCCGAGTCCTTTCACGGCAGTTCGATCCGAAGGGACGCGACAGGTGGGAGGTTTCCGAGAGGCTCAGAGTGGAAGAAAGCGGCTGGCTCGCAGTCCGGGCCCATGGTGACGAAGGGACCGAAAGCCATACCAACCCGGTCTACGTCTACCTCGGAGGAAAGAGGCCATTTGACGATGACGCCTGCGGCCAGATCCTGGCACGACTGGAGGCCTCGACCCGCAGCATCACCCACCCTGGAATCCGCAAGCAACTCATGCGACTGGCGTCGAGCCTGTCCCATTACAGAGACACCGGAGAAAACCGCGATCTTGCCCTGCCGGAGGTACCCTGAGTCAGCTCCCGGATGAGCCAACCTTTTCAGAGGCCGTCAAAGTCCGTTTCGGGAAACGGAACGCATCAGAGCCGGTAGGGGACACGAATACCGGGGAAGTCGTCAGGAAAGTCCCTGGTGTTTCGGGTGACCAGGATTGAGCCCGCGTCACGAGCCGTAGCCCAGATGATCGCATCTGGGAGGCGGAGCCTTCTTTCGCGCCGAATGCGCACGGCTTCTTCGGCAATTTTCTTATCGATGGGGATCACACGAAATCGGATGAGGAACTCTCGAATCGTATCCTCTTCCTCAGGCTGGGAACCCGTCAGCACCTCCATCCAGGTGATGAGACTGATGCAGGGTTCTTCGTAGAGGTCGAGTTCCTGCTGGGCCTGCTGGATACCGTTCAGGTAGTCGATCAGGATGTTAGTGTCAAGAATCGCCTTCACGAATCGTCTCGGCGCGCCCACTCGCTACGAACTCGGTCTTCAAAGTCCAGTCCGTCAACAGCACGCTTCTTCCAGATTCCGAAGGCATTGCGTGATCCTTCGCCAACTTGGCGGCGGGTGTAGATTCCAACCGCACGGCGAATGGCCTCGGCCCGGGAAATACCCTCCCGGCGGCAAATCTCAGCGAGCTCTGCGAGCTGTTCCTCTGGAATCTCGACGATTGTCCGCATGACGTAATCATATGCCGACATCATATTTCTGTCAATGTCCGCGGGTAGACTCGACCCATGAAACGAAGGAGCACTACGATCGGCGATTCCGGGAGTCCCTGATTCGGCCCAGAGACGAGGGAGATTTCGATTAGGTGAGTGTATACTCGGCTAATCCTATTCATGCAGGGAGGGGGATATGGATGATTCTTGCTGGCAGTGGTTCTAGGGACCTGATGAAGTCGTTGCGCAGCCTGTCATGGCGCAGGCGTTCGACCCAAAAAGGCGGTAAGTGCCGATGAAAAGAATAAGCTGGTCATTCGTCACCCTCCTTGTCCTGGCATCAATCGAGGTGCTGTTTTCCCTTACCAGCCTTTTGATTCCGGAGCAGTGGCTGGCCTTTCACAAGATCTACTACGAGTACTACCAGCCGGACGATCTCCTCCTTTACAAGATACGCCCCAATCTGAGGAACTTGACCCTCTCGGCGCCTCTGGATGAGATCTCGGCAACCTACAGCACTGACTCTCAGGGCTTTCGCAACCTGGGCCGCGACTACTCCAAAGCTCAGATTTTCTTCATTGGAGATTCTTTTGTGTGGGGTGCCTGGGTGACGCAGGAGGAGGCCATGGTGTCCAGGATAGAAGCCGAGCTTGGTGAGCCGGTCATCAACCTGGGAGTAGGCAGTTACGATTTTCTCCGTTACCAGGTGCTCTTCGAGCACTTCGTGGCCCGCTACAAGCCCCGGATCGCGGCTCTGGGTGTGTTTCCCAACGACCTGAGAGAACGCGGTCGGCTGGAGCCGGGAAGGCCCGGCTCGGGCGAGCAGTATTATAGGGGCTGGTTGCGGTACGAGACCTATCCACAGCACAGGAAGACGCTCACCTATAGTCTGTTCCGTTGGATCACAACTGGGGAGGGCCCAGCCTCAGACCAGTACGGCCGGCGTTTGGATTCTGATCAGAAAGAAGCCTCCAACGGCCTTACCCTATTCCGGTATCGTGGGGCGTCTCGGGACTACCTGGAAAACCCGCAAGCCATGAATTGGGTCCAGAGCTCGATAGACCGCATCGTGGAGATCTCTGCTCGAAACGGTGTCAAGCTGGCCATTTTCCTTTTTCCTACCAAAGAGTCGACCTACAAGAGCGAATACGGGAAGCTCTTTCCCGACAGCGTGGACTACCTCAAGAACGAAGAGAATGGCTACCGGCAGATCCAGAAGCGCGCTCAGTTTCACGGAGTTCCCTGCATGGACTTGACACCCTTGTTCCGGGAGCTGGGAAAGACAACGGTGCTTTACCACCGACTGGACCCTCACTGGAATCCGGCTGGCAACGATGCCGCGGCCAAGGAGGCTGCCGAGGTACTCAAGAAGCTCTAAGCTGAAACTTCATTGGGTAGGAGATCATCCAAGAGTCGCCAATGACAGAGCCGTGACTGCAAAGGAGCGGTCCCGGCATACGGATGCCGGAAACAACCGACCAAACAGACGGTGGCCGATTGCATCTCCTTTTTTATGGCATGTCCCGATCGGTGATCGGGACCGCTCCTTTGCAGTCACGGCTCTGTCATTGGCGTGTACCAGGTCCTTGAGGAAAGCGACACCGTGAAGGTGCTGCGACTTTGGACTCACTACGGGTGGACTCGCGAGCGTTGGCCAGACTCTGCCATCAGCCGAGGTGAAGACGCCCTGGTATTGGGTATCTCTTGTGTCTCGGAATGCGACTCAGGGTGCAACGAACGCACCGGTTTCGAAGATCCGATCGACGGGGACGATCCGAATCTGGTTCCTGGGGACGCGCAGCTTGTAGGAGCCCCATACTGCATCCTTCTGCAGGATCTCTAGCTTGTCTGGAGAAATAGCGTGAACCTCCTTCCCCTCGTGCTCGATGTTGGAGATCTGATATTCCTCCAGGCTCTTTCCTGCGGCAGCCAGGTCTGCTGACATCTGGGTCGCGAGGCTTTCTGCCTGGTCGCTGTGGGTGACCACCAGGTACTTGATGTTTTCCGGCTTGAGGTGTGTTCGAATCGCCGAGTTGACCTGGTCAACCGTGACTGCGTCAAGTCGTTTTAGATAGTGGCTTAGATAGCCCGACTCCGACTGACCATAGAAGGCATCGTCGAGGCGGACATTGAGTAGTCGCGATCCGGTCTCAGCCAGGTTGAGATAAAGCACCTTGGCCTTGTTCTTGGCGGCAGTCACTTGTGCCTCGGTAAGTCCCTCACGCACGAAGTTCTCCAGCTCCCAGGTGAGGCCCTTGAGAAGGTGGAGCGCGTATCGATGAGCGACGGGACGGATCCAGATGCTGAAGTACTGTCGGCTCCGAGGCGTATTCAAGGGGGGAAAGAGAAACCTCGGCCTCGACGCGAAGTGTTCGATATAGGAATAGTCTCCGTAGTTGTATCCGCGTTTCTGCCGGATTTCCCGAAAAAGATGGGAAAAGCCGTCACGGTGGACTCCGAAAAATACGTTGGCGACGTACAAGGGCCAATAGTCACGGCTGTGACGGGTTACTGAGATGGGAAATGCCGCATGCAGTCCGCTGGAGTCCGCATTTGGGAGGGAGACGATGACAGCATGTCTACCCCGGAAGCTCAAAGGCCCCTTCAATGCTGTGCGACTGAGTTCTTGAGCCTGCTCGAACCCTTGGCCTACCTGCTCTATAGCCTTGCTGACTCGTGCCCTCGAGGAATCATCTCCCTTGTTGAGAGCCAGAATGGTATGTTCGGGCCGGTAATGGGTTGAATAGAATGCCAGAAGATCGTCTCTGGAGATCTTGGCGAGACCCTGAACGCTTCCCGAGGACAAATGGGCGTAGGAGGTGCCTTCGAAGATGAAGTGGTCTATGGCATTCAATCCGAGCCCCTCGATGTCTTCGTAGCGCTGCCCTCCCGAGATGCTTTCCACTGTTTCGATCCGTATCCGGTCGAGTTCCCGGGTCTCGAACAGGGGGCGGCTGAGAAGGGGTTCAAGGACGCGCTTCAGATACTCTTCAAGTACGTCCTCAGGGACCGTGATATAGAAGGTGGTCACTTCTTTGGCCACCCGGACCGACGGTTTGGCGCCGCGTCCCCAGGGGCGCGTGATCAGCGCCAACTGCTCCTTGGTGACGGGGTCCGTAGGACTACCGAACCCACCTTCAAGCAGGGTGCGGCCAGTGAGGTAGGCCAGTCCGTCCTTGCCCGGAGGATCGTGGGCCGATCCGGCCCGAATCATGAGACTGATCCGAATCAAAGGGGAGGCGCTCGAGGTAGTGACCACCGTCATGCCTCCGGGCTTCCCTGGTGTCTGGGCTGCCACGCAGACAATCCCCACCCCTAGAATCAGGGCAGCAGACAGAAATGATTTGGTCCATCCAGTCAAGATCATTGTTTCTCTGCCGGCGCCATCGTCACAATCACGCGATTCTTTTCCAGGAAGTGTTGAGAGACAAAGACTTCGATGTCAGTGGGTTGTAGTGCCTCAACGGCGTTCGCTAGAAGATCCAGGATCTTTGGACTTCGTTGGAATCGGTAGTACCAGGCGAATTGCATGGCGATGTTGGCAGGGCTATCGAGCATTGCCAGCAGATCGTACCGGTACTTGCCCTTCAGCTCTTCCAAAGTCTTGGAAGCATCTGGAATTTTGGAGAAGTTCTTCAGCGCCTCGAAGGCGCTCTCCATGTCGCTGATAACCTGGTCCAGATAGGCGGTCCCTTTCGTCCGATACTGATCCTTGAACAGAGTCGAGGAGAGGACCAGGTGACGTGGGTCGAAGCTCTCGTATCCCCCTGAGCTCACCGAGAGCTGACTGGCGGTCTTCTTTTCGTAGCGCAGTAGTTGGTAGAGCGGCGAAGTTTCGCCTGCCAGCAATTCAGGGAGAATCTGACCCACCGCTCCCTCGGTGGAATCAGGTTGGAAGGCCGGCATTCGATAGGCGTAGCTGATGTGAGGCGGAACGTCAGCCTGCCAGGTCACGTGCTCTCTCCTGGGTCCTGGTGTGGGTCCGCGCACCGGGATGGACGGCAGCGGGGCCGGTTCCCAATTCCCGTAGAGTTTTTCTGCCAAGGCAAAAATCTGCTCGGAGCGAACGTCTCCTGCCACGATCAATACCACGTTGTTGGGGCGGTAGTAGGTCCGGTAGAACTCCAGTGCAGCCTCGTACTCATTGGGCATGTCCTCGACATCTTCGAGGTATCCGATGGTAGTGTGACCGTAGGAGTGGTTGGGAAACATCAAAGCGAGCAGCTTCTCCCTGATCTTTAGGCCAGGATTCGAGGCACCTCGACGATACTCTCCGAAAACCGCGCCAGCTTCTGTCTTGAAGATTCCCTCATCGAAGTCCAGGTTCTGAAAACGGTCCGCTTCCAGTTGTGGGAGTCCTGTCTCCCCTTGATGGGGTCCCAATCTGGAGGTGAAGGTCAAAGGATGGTAGTAGGTGACATCGAAGTCGGTCCAGGCATTGTTGAAAGCCCCAATGCGGTTGACGGCGCGGTCGTAGCCGTTGGTCTCACCCTCCCAGCGGTGGCGGAAAAGAATGTGTTCGAACAGATGAGCAAGCCCTGTCTTGCCAGCTTGTACTTCGTTTCTGGCTCCTGCCAGAACCAGCGTGTTATAGGAGAGGACGTGTCTGAACTCGGGGGTTTCGATGACTATTACATCCAGCTGGTTCTTAAGAGTCTTTTTTCCTACGGGGTAGGGGAAGAACTGCGCGAATACCAGGGTCGGCGTTGCCAGGATCAGAAATAAGAGTAGATATCCCCTTTTCATTGGACTCCCGGGTCAGGTCTGGGAAAGGATACACCAGGTAGCGGTCCGGAACCATTGCGGCCGCAGGATCCGGATCCGAGCGAGTTCACGGGTCCACACTGTGCTCCGCAGTGTCCGTCGTCAGAAGGGAAGAAGCATGCCGATCCCTCATTCTTGGGATCTGACTCCGAAACAGGCGGTTGAGCTTCAAAAACAGCTCCGGGGCGAGGTGAGAACGGATCTCCTCGCGAAGCCGGTGTCTCGAGTTGCCGGAGTCGACGTAGCGTACATCCGCGAACTGGGAGAATCTGTGGCCACGGTTGTGGTGCTGTCTTATCCGGATCTTGGCGTCGTCGAATCCGCTGTCGCCAGATGTGCCACGCCCTTCCCCTACGTGCCGGGCCTGCTGAGTTTTCGTGAGATTCCCCCCTTGCTGAAGGCTATCGGCCAACTGAGTGCGCTGCCGGATCTGATCCTGGTCGACGGCCACGGTCGAGCACATCCACGTCGCTTCGGCATCGCTTGCCATCTGGGTCTCTGGCTGCAATCTCCGACGATCGGTGTCGGAAAGTCGCTTCTGTCCGGGCAGTTTTCGGAACCTGGAATCCAGAAGGGGGAAGTCAGCTATCTGACTCATCGTGAGGAGATCATCGGCAAGGTGCTGCGCACCCGAACTGGGGTCAAACCTATATTTGTGTCGGTGGGCTATGGACTGCCGCTTGATTCATGTGTCCGCTGGGTACTCGACTGTTCGCCTCGTTTTCGCATACCCGAGCCCATTCGTCAGGCACACAATCTTGCAGCCCACCACAAGCAAACAGATCCCCTATAATGGCGCTATGCCGTCGGAAAAGGATCGAATTTCGACAGACCTCGATGCTCGCACTGAAGTTCCAGCTTTGCGCCCGGAAGAGGTGGTCTATCGTATCTGCTACGCCCGGGCCGATCTGCGCGAGCTTCTCCAGAGTGCCGAGACCAGGTCCAAGATTCGGCGCTTGCCACCGGCCCAGCTCTTCTTCAGCCTGAAAGAACTTGACGAAGTTGAGATTCAAGGACTGGTCCCTCACATCACCGAGGAACAGTGGACTGGCATTCTCGATCTGGATCTCTGGTCGAAGGACAGTGTTCGTCTGAATCGGTTTCTCTACCGGCTGTCACCCATCTTGCAGAGTGAGGATGCGGTAGCCCGGAAGCTCATTCGCGCCACTGACCCTGAGCTATTGGAGTTGGCTCTCAATCCCCTGAAGATTCACCGGCTCGACGAGGATGGGGCACCCGAAGCAGAGGGAAGTGCTCTCTTGGAGACTCCTGATCAACATTATCTGATCGAGCTCCCCGAGGACGCCGACGAAGCCAGTTTTCTGAAAGCCTTGATTCTCAGGCTCTACCAGTTGGACGGTGAGGGCACCGCGCTCTTGTTGGAGGAGTCTCAGTTTCGGACTTGGAGCGAGATCGAGGAACATGCCTACCAGAGCCGCAAGCGTCGGGTCGAGGACATGGGCTTCCAGGATTATTACGACGCGATCGAGATCTATACTCTGCTTCCCCTTGATGCCCAACTTCCGCAGAAGAGTTGGGAGAAGATCCGCGAGGTAAGTGAGCTTCCGCTCGCGGCCACCGAGCTGACGCCGGGGTCGATGCTGCTTATTGCAGCTCTGGCCGGATTCACTCGTCCCCAGGAAATGGAGTCACTGCTGGAGGAGCTCTTCTTCGTCTGCAACAAGTTGCTTTGCGCCGATCGCGTCTCTCCCGATGATCCCTCGCCAGTCAAGCAGGGTATTTCGAAAGCGATTCACGGAATCAATCTGGGCCTCGATTGCTGGTCGGAGGGCAATCTGAGGGTCGCTGAAGAAGGGTTGGCCAAGCACTATCTGCAGTCCTTCTTTCGGCTCGGCTATAGTCAGATCAAGGCCCTCCAGGAAGAGGCTCGACGTGTCCAGTCGGAGCTGCCCGAGCCCGGCTCTTTCCTGGAGGCGGTAATAGACGGACTTCTGGACCCCTACCCAGTGTTCACCGAATCGCTGGAGGGCCAGATTCGAAGGCGTTTCTTCTCGACGCGAGAAGATCTGGCGACGACGCGCAAACACCTCTCAGAGATTCAGAATCCACAGCTCAGCCGGTCCTGAAGTCGAAGAACCTGGAGCGAGGCAATCCAATCTGAAACTTGACGTGGCTTCGGTCTCCAGGCCGAAGAGTCTTCTCGTGCCGAGCCCTTGGCTCGATACGTGGCGGTTGCCTCCAGGCCGCCGTTTTCGAGCCAGAGGCTCGAAGGAAAGAAAACGGCGGCCTGGAGACCGCCGCCACTCCAATTCCCAAGAGAGCCGCGAGCGCCAGCGAACGGGTAGCTGTTGTCGCCGGCAGCACCGAGTGTCTGGGTAATGGTTATTGTCTCGCGCTGCCCTGCTGCCCGCCCTCTCTGACGCTCGCGGCTCTCTTGGGTTCGCCGTTGCCTGTTAGGCTATTTCTGGATAGAGCCAGCTTTCTTCACCAGTTCAATAAACTCCCCTCGGTAGCCGTGGGTGTCCTCTCCTTTACCTTCGATCGCCAGCTCGAGGGCACCCTCCAAGGTAGCATTGCCCTTATGGGGTGAGTCCCGCAGGATCATGCCAAAGGAGGCGACTGCCGCGGCAAACTTGAAGTCCAGCGAAGCCTGGCTGTACAGTCTGGCCTCGTCGCGGATCGGGAACTCCATGGGCTTGCTGGTCTGTCCCGACGGTTCCTTGTAGCGGAGCTTCAAGGTGAGCAATTCACTGCTTCCGGAGGCGCCGGTCACCTCCCTGGGCTTCTGGTACTTGAGTGCGTCCACCTGGGGAACTTCCACCGACTGTCCTGCCGGTATCACCTCGTAGAGTGCGGTGACCGTGTGCCCAGCGCCGATCTCTCCGGCATCCTTGGTGTCGTCGTTGAAGTCCTGGGCGCGCAGCATCCGGTTCTCGTAGCCGATGAGGCGATAGGCCTTGACCTGGGCCGGATTGAACTCGATCTGGATCTTCACATCCTTCGCGATTGTGATCAGGGTCCCTCCCATCTCTCTCACCAGGACCTTGCGCGCTTCGTTCAGGGTGTCGATATAGGCGTAGTTCCCGTTTCCCTTGTCGGCGATTTTCTCGATGGTAGAGTCCTTGTAGTTGCCCACTCCGAAACCGAGGACGCTCAGGAAGACACCGCTTTTCGCCTTTTCTTCGATCATGCGGATGAGGTCGCCCTGGTTGGTCACACCCACATTGAAGTCACCATCCGTGGCCAGGATCACCCTGTTGATGCCGCCGGCAATGAAGTTGGAGACGGCGGTGTCGTAGGCCAACTGAATGCCTGAGGCCCCATTGGTTGATCCTCCGGCCTGCAGTCGATCCAGCGATGCGAGAATCTGCTCCTTCTTGTCGCAGGAGGTCGAGGGCAGGACCAGCCCCGACGCGCCGGCGTAGACAGCAATCGCTACCCGGTCGTTCTCACCCAACTTCTCCACCAGCAGGCGCATGGCCTTCTTCAAGAGTGGAAGCTTGTTTTCCGGGCGCATGGATCCGGAGACATCGAGCAGAAATACCAGGTTGCTGGAGGGGCGGTTGGCCAGATTCACGTCCTTACCCTTGATTCCGACACGTACCAGACGATGCTCCGGCTTCCAGGGTGCCTGAGCGATCTCTACCTGCACCGAGAAGGGATCCGAGCCGGAGGGAGCCGGGTAGTCATAGGAGAAGTAGTTGACCATCTCCTCGATTCGGACAGCGCCTCGGGGTGGTAACACGGCGCGCGTCAGGAAGCGTCGCACGTTGGCGTAGGAGGCGGTGTCGACATCTATGGAGAAAGTAGACAAAGGGTTCTGAGTCACCTCCATGAAGGCGTTGTCGACGATCTGATCGTAGGCCTCCGTGTTGAAATCCTGGCTCCTTCTAGGCTGACCCGGAGCAATGTCCGGAGGTACCGGCGCTGAGCCCGGGGGAGGCCCCGACATCACGTGAATACCACCGATAACACCTGCGACACCTCCGACAGCACCTCCGGGGATACCCGCGGCTGGTGAAGCCTGGTCCGTCGATCCGCGGAATCTAGAAGCGGAAAGAGAAGACAACTCATACGCATATCTGGAAATCGGCGGCGGGGGGCTCGTTTTGGCTCTATTCTGTGACACCCTTCCCGCAATGGGCTCTTTCTTTGCGAAAGCATCGACCACCACGCGTTCTTCCGGCTGCACCGGCTGAGGGCGTTGAGCTCGTTCATTGAGATCGGCCTTCCGTTCCTTGGGCTGCACCGAGGAGCTCTCGCTGACCTTCCGATTGCGAGTCAGGACAGACTCGACCTCCCCGACTGCGGAATCCGTCCTTTGCTCAGACCCGCTCGTGGTCACACTTGCAGGGCGTTCCAGTTGAGCCAACTGCCCGACCCGTTCCTCTTGTCCGGGATTCAATAGGGATACGTTGATTGCCAGGATCAGGCAGGCTGCGGCTGCCAGACCTCCAACCAGTCCCCAGCGCGAGCGGGCCAGGATGAGGAAGGAGTGGGATTGCCGCTGGCTCTTCGCTGCGATCTCCTGATGTTGCTGGTTTGAAAGCAGCGGCGCAGGCTCGCTCTGGAGCTCACTGGTTAGTAAGGTGGCTGCTTCTCGAATGGAATCGACTTCCTGGCGTGCCTCCTCCGAATGCTCCAGGAACTCTTCGATAGCTTTGCGCTCATTCTCGTCCTGGATTTCACCCAGGGCGTAGTCGGTTAACTTTGGATCGTTGGGGTGGAGCTTCATTTGATCCTCCTTATTTCCCTTGAGCCCAGATCTGGCTGGGCGGCAAGTTTCTGACGTATGGTCTTGAGTCCAGTGTGGATCAGGAAGCCAACATTACTGACTGAAAGCTGGGTGACCCCGCTGATTTCTCGATAGCTCATGTCGTTTTGAAACTTCAGCCGAATCACTTCTTGTTGGTTGAGCGGAAGCTTCTCCAGAGCCTGTATCACTTGGCTCATCGCTTCCTCTTGTTCCAGTAATCTCAGGGCTCCTGGTTCCGAGCTGGCTTGCGAATCCGACTGGGTCTCGGTGATTGGCACCATTCGATTCTCCTTTCTCTGAATGTCCAAAGCTCGGTTGCGACAGACCGTGAACAACCACTGGGCAAGGTGATCTTCAATTTGACTGGGCTTTTGTTTACACAGCCTCATGAAGGTGTCCTGAACGACGTCTCTGGCTTTTTCGAGATCGCCAGTAATGTGGGTGGCATAGCGAACGAGCGTGCCCTGGTAGCGAGCCAGCGCCGACTGGATCCAGTCTGCTTTGTCGTCTCGGATCACTCTGTCACCTCGGTGTTCATGGTCTCTCTACCCGCTTTAACGGACCAGGAGCCTGTTTCTTAGAAGAATCTGCCTATCTTTATGATGCGGGTATCCAGATTCGGGCTAGGCGTCTGCAGGATTCACCCGCACATTCCAGCCCGCATTTCTCATCGCTGGTCTACTGTGTCGCCGCAAACATCCGTCCTGGCTGCGTTACGCTCGGTCGGCCTCCTCGACGTACTGCACGAGTACGACTGCGGGGGCTCGCCACGAGTGGTCTCGGGCGCAAGCCTTGCCAGGACGGCCCTTGCGACGCCTCGCTACGACAAGCGACGAGAAATCCGGGCTAGCAAGCAGAAAGACCGTCTGATCGGCCTCGAGCTGCAGACACCGTCGCCGAAGTTACTCGAGGGATGATTGAATTCCTGTTCCACTCCACGCAGAATAGAAAACCATGAGGCACTCCGAATTGGCCTACATGACTGCCTGCGAGCTGCGGCGTCACATCGTGAAGAAGGAAGTCTCGCCGGTGATGGTGGTGGAGGCGGCACTCGATCGGATCGATCGATACAATGAGCCCCTTGGTGCTTTCATCACGGTTTGCCACGATCTCGCGATGAAGCAGGCCCGGGAGGCGGAGCAGGCGGTGCTGCGGGGCGAAGATCTGGGTCCGCTGCATGGAATTCCAGTACCTATCAAGGATCTCGAAAGTGTCAGAGGGATTCGGTTTACTCACGGATCCGTTCCGGCCGAAGAAGTAGGGACGACCGACGCGCTCTGCGTAGAGCGCGTGCGTGCTGCCGGAGGGATCATCATCGGCAAGACCAACACGCCCGAGTATGGCTATGCCGGTACGACCGAGAATCGAGTCTACGGATCCTGCCGAAACCCGTGGAACACAGAGCGCACTTCAGGAGGTTCCAGTGGGGGTTCCGCTGCTGCCGTGGCGGCCGGCCTCACCCCCATCGCTCAGGGAAGTGACGGCGGAGGAAGCGTGCGCATTCCCAGTTCCTTCACGGGTATCTATGGAATCAAGGCTACCCAGGGCCGTATTCCCCGAAGACATGTCAATGCCCAATCCTGGAGCCCGATCAACAATTCTTCGGTCGGGCCCATGACCCGGACCGTGCGCGACGCAGCTGTTCTAATGCGTTGTCTAGCAGGACCCGCTTCCGACGCCGAGTATGGGACGCTGGATGAGATGCCTCCGGACTACGAGGCGGCGATCGGCCGCGGTGTGCGAGGGCTGAAGATAGCTCTCAGTGTCGACCTGGGAGGAGCGGCGGTGGATCAACAGGTAGTCGAGAAGGTCCGGAGCGCCGCGCAGTTTTTCGAGGAGGAGGAGGGCGCTGCTCTGGAGGAGGCCGACTTCAAAGTCGACGATCCGGAGGATCAGTTCCAGACCTTTTTTGATTTCTTCTGCGCGCGCGGTTATGTCTCCTATGGCGCACTCGTCGACGAAGCAGAAAGCCGGGATCAGCTCACGGATTATTTTCGCTCTTGCCTGGAGCACGGACGCTCACTGTCGGCCGCCGATTTCATATCGGCCCTGAACAAGATTGGTCGCTATCGAGCCTATGTGTCGGCTTTCTTCGATCGATACGATCTGCTCCTGACGCCGACAATAGCGGTCCCCGCTTTTCCGATCGGTAAGCCTCCCGTGGAGATTAGTGGGCGCCGCTGCCCTCATCCCAACTGGGACTTTTTCCCCTTTACCCCTCTTTTCAACCTGACCGGCAACCCCGCTGCCAGTGTGCCCTGCGGCTTCAGCGAAGATGGCTTGCCGATCGGTCTACAGATCGTGGGTCGGTTGGGGGACGAGGAGACGATAATAGCGGCTTCGGCCGTCTTCGAAGAGGGGCGACCCTGGGCAGGGAAGCGGCCGGGGCAGTTTCCTTGAGAAGGGGGGATAGCATTCTGAGTGATCCCATGCATCGTTGTGTGGCCGTCTTCTGTGTGCATTGAGCAATGGAACATCTAGCTAGTGCCCGTCCGGAAACCGGGGTTCCCAGAACTGTAATCTGTTGAATCGGAACCACTTTTTATACCTGAGACTGCTGACAGACCGACTCGACCCAGCTCGATCCAGAGCGAGGACGCACGGGCCAAAAAACACCGGTTCGGCGCAGACCTCTCCCTGAGTCGGAGCCACAAGGCAGTACGGTCAGCCACAAAAGACTACAACAGGAGTCGGGCCAGGACGACCAGGTTATAGGTCAGGACGCTGGCATGGACGTAGCTTTGAAAGTGAGGCCAGCCTTTCCAGGTACAGCGGTGGAGACCAAAGGTGTGCTTGAGGGTCCCAATGCACCCCTCGATCCCGGCCCGGAAGCGTTTGAGCTGTTTGTAGACCCAACTGGAACGCACCATGCTCTCGACCGTCAACCCACACTTTTTGGAAAAGGCCACGTCCTGTACCCCCTGCTCTTTGGCCCAGCTCAGGTTGGCCGCCGAGGCAAAACCGCCATCCCAGGCGCTCTGGCGCGGGACCTTCCCGTACAGCTGTCGATGACGCTCTAAGAAGGGTTGCACATAGTTGCTATCGGCTGGATTCCCGCGTTCCACCACACAATCCAGGATCAGCGACGAGGCCCCCGTGCTGACAAACACTTTGTGGCCGAAAACCGTTTCCCGAGGGCTCTTCTTGATAATATCGGTGTGCTCTTCGAAGAGGGAACAGATCGGTTCATCCGGTAAATGGGGAGGTGCCGCCAGTCAAAGGCAGGCCATGGAAACTGCCGCACTATGCAAACCGTGGAAAAACAAGTAGTTCTGGAGGAGAACTGGCAAGTGCTCGCAGTTGTTTTTCCACCGTTCGCACAGCGCTTGGAAAACTCCGTATCACGGGCTTGCTGGCCCGGTTCGATGTCGCTCGGAGTTTTCCACAGTTCCCACGGCCTCTGCTACTGCAGCCGACTATATGGACAAGCGAACGGGGAGCGGATTTGGGATCCGGAAGGTGCCAACCACGTCCCCACCTCCCCATTTACCGGATGACCCAACAGATCTTCTCCTGGGCCGCGACGGCCTCGCCCGAAAGGACCCGTCGTTGAGTCTGCTCGATGACTTGGTGCAACAGCTCCAGATAGTGGGCCAGTTGCGCCGCCCCGGCCAGACTGAGGGGATCGCTCCACTGCGCCGACGCGGCCAGCGCCTGCTCGGCATAGTGGGCCGTCTTGGACGCCACCTTGATCAGATCGCGGTAACTCTCCAGGCGCTTCTTGCCGCGGCGGTTGCGGATGTTCAGGACGCGCCGCTTGGCCCGTCGCGTGTGATCGACGAAGCCGATCCCTTCCCAGTCCCGCAGCCGCCCCAGCCACCGGGTGACGACTCGAATGCCGTCGTACAACAGCTCACTGTCGAGCGGATAGTGGACGTTGGTCTGGACCGCCGTGGCATCGACCCGAATCCGTTGGCCTTTTTCCAGACCCCGAGCCTGCGCCCAGCGCACCAAGTGGTCGTTGATCGCCTTCCATGTCCCCGGCTCAATCTTCCCCAGGTTCTCCGCCAGGGTGGCTTTGCTGATCGACGCCCCATAGGGCAAGCGACAGAACCTCTGACAGCTTTGCGAATCCACCAGATGAAACTCCAGCTTGCGATAGCTGAACTGATGCAGCTGTTTGATGACGGCACAACGCAGCACCTGCTCGGCCGTCAAACCGGGGGCGCCGACACTGGAATCGACCCTGTCAGAGAGATCTTGTACTATCAGCTCCAGCGTCTGGGGATTGTCGTCCAGGATGCGCGAGATCACCTTCAATTCATGGGCCAGTTGGTGATCGGGCCATGGTGGGGAAAGAGGGCGTTGTTTTTCACGCTTTTGACGCATCTTCGAACTCCTGAAATCGTTCTAAGTCGTTTCAGTCTAATTGTTTACACCAGATAGTCTAGCAAACGACCCTGACAATTTCGGAGCTTGAAAAAGCCCTCTTTCCCCTTCCTTATCAATTACTTACGGATTTCCGGACGGGCACTAGCTAGTGCCCGTCCGGAAACCGGGGTTCCCAGAACTGTAATCTGTTGAATCGGAACCACTTTTTATACCTGAGACTGCTGACAGACCGACTCGACCCAGCTCGATCCAGAGCGAGGACGAGCGAGCGAGGGCGCACGGGCCAAAAAACACCGGTTCGGCGCAGACCTCTCCCTGAGTCGGAGCCACAAGGCAGTACGGTCAGCCACAAAAGACTACAACAGGAGTCGGGCCAGGACGACCAGGTTATAGGTCAGGACGCTGGCATGGACGTAGCTTTGAAAGTGAGGCCAGCCTTTCCAGGTACAGCGGTGGAGACCAAAGGTGTGCTTGAGGGTCCCAATGCACCCCTCGATCCCGGCCCGGAAGCGTTTGAGCTGTTTGTAGACCCAACTGGAACGCACCATGCTCTCGACCGTCAACCCACACTTTTTGGAAAAGGCCACGTCCTGTACCCCCTGCTCTTTGGCCCAGCTCAGGTTGGCCGCCGAGGCAAAACCGCCATCCCAGGCGCTCTGGCGCGGGACCTTCCCGTACAGCTGTCGATGACGCTCTAAGAAGGGTTGCACATAGTTGCTATCGGCTGGATTCCCGCGTTCCACCACACAATCCAGGATCAGCGACGAGGCCCCCGTGCTGACAAACACTTTGTGGCCGAAAACCGTTTCCCGAGGGCTCTTCTTGATAATATCGGTGTGCTCTTCGAAGAGGGAACAGATCTTGTCCTGGGCCGCGACGGCCTCGCCCGAAAGGACCCGCCGTTGGGTCTGTTCGATGACTTTGTGCAACAGCTCCAGATAGTGGGCCAGTTGCGCCGCCCCGGCCAGACTGAGGGGATCGCTCCACTGCGCGGAGACGGCCAGCGCCTGCTCGCCATAGTGGGCCGTCTTGGACGCCACCTTGATTAGATCGCGGTAACTGTCCAGGCGCTTCTTGCCGCGGCGGTTGCGGATGTTCAGGCCGCGCCGCTTGGCCCGCCGCGTATGATCGACGAAGCCGATCCCTTCCCGCTCCCGCAGCCGCCCCAGCCACTGGGTGACGACTCGAATGCCGTCGTACAACAGCTCACTGTCGAGCGGATAGTGGATATTCGTCTGGACCGCCGTGGCATCGACCCGTATCCGTTGGCCTTTTTCCAGACCCTGCGACTGGGCCCAGCACACCAAATGGTCGTTGATCGCCTTCCACGTACCCGGCTGAATCTTCCCCAGGTTTTCCGCCAGGGTGGCTTTGCTGATCGACGCCCCATAGGGCAAGCGACAGAACCTCTGAAAGCTTTGCGAATCCACCAGATGAAAAGCCAGCTTGCGATAGCTGAACTGATGCAGCTGTTTGACGACGGCACAACGCAGCACCTGCTCGGCCGTCAAACCGGGGGCGCCGAGACCGGAATCGACCCTGTCAGAGAGATCTTGTACTATCCGCTCCAGCGTCTGGGGATTGTCGTCCAGGATGCGCGAGATCACCTTCAATTCTTGGGCCAGTTGGTGATCGGGCCACTGTGGGGAAAGAGGGCGTTGTTTTTCACGCTTTTGACGCATCTTCGAACTCCTGAAATCGTCGTAAGTCGTTTCGGTTTAGTTGTTTGCACCGAATAGACTAGCAAACGACCCTGACAATTTCGGAGCTTGAAAAAGCCCTCTTTCCCCTTCCTTATCAATTAGTTACAGATTTTCGGACGGGCACTAGCTAAGAAGAAGCCGAAACCGTCCTGGCAGACTGCCAGATACGCCTTCCACCACATCATCTGGCCTCGCCGCCGCCTCCTTTTCCTGGGTCTATTCCTGATCGTCATCAATCGAGCCGCGGGCCTGATCTTGCCAGGTTCCAGCAAGATCCTGCTGGACCAGGTCATCCCCGAGAATGACGAACAGCTGCTGTACCTGCTCTTGCAGGTTGTGACCCTGGCCATCCTGGTTCAGTCTTTCACGGCATTCTTCCTGACTCGGTTGCTGAGTGTGGAGGCGCAGCATCTGATTTCGCTGCTCCGGGCACAGGTACAGCGCCATATCCTCTACCTCCCGGTTCGATTTTTCGACAACACCAAGTCAGGCGAGCTGGTTTCTCGCATCATGATCGACGTCGAGGGGGTGCGAAATCTGGTGGGTACAGGTTTTGTGCAGATGTTCGGGGGAGTCCTGACCGCCATCGCGTCGCTGGTACTCCTGCTCAAGATAAACGCCATGATGACGCTCTACACCCTGGTGCCTCTCGGCCTCTTTGGCTTGGTCTCGCTGAAGGCGTTTGGCTACATTCGTCCGATTTTTCGGGAGCGGGGGAAGATCAACGCGGAAGTCACCGGGCGCCTTACGGAGTCGCTGGGCGGGATTCGGGTCATCAAGGGGTTCAACGCCGAGAAGCAGGAGATCCGGGTCTTCGAGCAAGGAGTCGATCGGATCTTCAACAACGTCAAGAGGTCCCTGACTGCCACCAGCCTAGTGACCAGCTCGTCTACGCTGCTTCTGGGTTTAGCCAGTGTCGGCATCATGGGTCTCGGGGCGTCGATGATCATGAGCGGTGACTTGAGCGTGGGCGACCTTTTTGCCTTCACCCTATATCTGGGATTCCTGATCGCTCCCATCGTGCAGATGGGCAACATCGGGAGTCAGATAACGGAGGCCTTCGCCGGACTCGATCGCACCGACGAGATACTGAGTCTGAAGCCCGAACACGCCGAGTCGACGAGGACGATTGCGCTGGACGAACTGCGAGGAGATATCCGCTTCGAGAATGTCGATTTCTCCTATGAAGAGGGAAATCCGGTTCTGACGGGCATTAGCTTCGAAGCTCCAGCCGGTAGCGTGACGGCCCTGGTGGGGAGTTCCGGATCCGGGAAGACCACGATTGCCGGCCTGGCGGCTTCCTTCTTGAAGCCCAACAGCGGAACAATCCTGATTGACGGACAAGACCTTTCCAAGGTGACGCTGGATTCCTATCGATCCAGGCTGGGCGTCGTCCTTCAGGATGATTTTCTCTACGAGGGGACGATCCGGGAAAACATCCTGTTCGCTAGGTCGGAAGCAAGCGCCACGGAGTTGGGTCAATCGGTGGCTGCTGCCCATGTGAGCGAGTTCACCGATCGCTTCGACGAAGGGCTGGATACCCTCATCGGTGAGCGCGGTGTGAAGCTTTCGGGCGGACAGAAACAGCGGGTCACCATCGCCCGAGCCCTATTGGCCGATCCACGGATCTTGATTCTGGATGAGGCCACCTCAAATCTGGACACCGAAAGCGAGCTCTATATTCAGCAGAGTCTGGAGCAGCTGCTGAAGGGCCGAACAACTTTTGTCATCGCCCACAGGCTGAGCACAATTCGGCGCGCAGACCAGATCCTGGTGGTGGAGAACGGTGAAATTGTTGAGCAAGGGCGACATGACGAGCTGATTGCGGCGAAGGGTCGGTACTACCAGCTGTATACCTACCAGGCTCGGATTTAAGCTGAACTCAGGCGATTGTCCCGTAACCTGGTTTCGAGTGCAAAGTAAAGGGGCCAGTGCCAATGGGGGCGGGACTGAGCGAAGCTGACGTGGCTTCGGTCTCCAGGCCGAAGAGTATTTTTGTGCCGAGCCGTTGGCTCGACCCACGGCGGCCTGGAGACCACCGCCACGCCCCCGAACCAAAGTTTTGTGGTTCATCCGGTAAATGGGGAGGTGCCGCCAGTCAAAGGTAGGCCATGGAAACTGCCGCACTATGCAAACCGTGGAAAAACAAGTAGTTCTGGAGGAGAACTGGCAAGTGCTCGCAGTTGTTTTTCCACCGTTCGCACAGCGCTTGGAAAACTCCGTATCACGGGCTTGCTGGCCCGGTTCGATGTCGCTCGGAGTTTTCCACAGTTCCCACGGCCTCTGCTACTGCAGCCGACTATATGGACAAGCGAACGGGGAGCAGATTTGGGATCCGGAAGGTGCCAACCACGTCCCCACCTCCCCATTTACCGGATGACCCAGTTTTGTTCGCGAATGGGGTCAGCACCGCAGCACACATCTTGACTCCACGCAGGGGAACTGCGAGGCTCTTGAGCACAATGACCAGACTCAAGGATAAAGTTGCGATCATCACCGGTGCGGGCAGGGGCATTGGGCGTGCCATCGCTGTTGCCTTTTCCCAAGAAGGTGCTGACGTGGTCCTTGCCGCCCGCAGTCGAGACGAAATCGAGGCCGTGGCAGAGAGCCTGAAAACCCGGGCGCTGGCGATACCCACCGATGTCAGTCAGCCTGCTCAGATCCAAGACCTGGTGGATCGGACTATTGCCGAATTCGGCAGGGTAGACATCCTGGTCAACAATGCAGGGATTGCCTTCCAACGTCCGGTCCTGGAGACAACACTGGAGGAGTGGGAGCATCTGATGAACATCAACCTCCGGGCCGTGTTTCTTTCCTGTCAGGCCGTGCTCCCCCAGATGAAACACCAGAAGGGTGGAAAGATCGTCAATATCTCCGCCGGTTCCGGCTCTGTCGCCTCCCGTAACTTCTCTGCATACAGTGTTTCCAAGGCGGGCCTGATCATGTTCACGGAGTGTCTGGCTCTGGAGATGAAGCCCTTCAATATCGATGTCAATGCGATCGCGGTGGGGAGGACTCATACCCAAATGGCGGATGAGTTGGCGGCGGCACGCGGTGGGGGAGACTATCAGCCTGAGCTCTTGATGCGACCCGAGGACATTGCCCCCATTGCGGTTTTCCTGGCCAGTGATGAGTCCTGCTGCATGACCGGGGCCAACGTCGTAGCCCGCAAGCACGTTCCGCCTGGTTACTATGGCGAGGGCAATCTGCCGCCCCATGCCTATTGAGGGTCCCCTTGTCTAGCCTTCTCCCTCCCCTGCCTTTGTTGGCTTCCTTGAGGCTCTGTCTCAGGCGCCGATTCGGACCACGACCAGGGTAAGCAGGATAATAGCGAGGACACACAACCAGGCAACCGCGAAACCGACCACTGATTGCTTCGAAGGTTTTCGGATTTCAAGACCCCACATGTCGAATCTCCCGGCGAACCACTTCTCCAGACTGGCCCGACCGTTACTCCAGCTCCACCTTGATCCCTGCGTCTCGTAGCTTCTGCTCGTCTCCAACCGCCGTGTGGAGGACGGTATAGAACCGATCCAGTCGACTCTTGTCGGGTGGGAGCGTCCACAGGCTGACGACGATCATGGCGAGAAAACCGCCACTCAGATAGAGGGCAAACTGGTCCGCCAGCTCCCAGTGCCAGAGAAAACGGCCTAGATACCAGAGGAAGCCGGAAACCAGAACCGCAGCCCAGGCTCCTTTTGCGTTGCAGCGGCGCCAAAGGACACCTCCCCAGAATGCAATCCCGAAGAACGCCCCTAGCGACCAGGTGAGCTTCAAGATGCCGACGACGGAATCGGCGGTCAATGTCACCAGAACTCCTCCGGCCACGACCAGCAGTCCCACCCACCGGCCCACGCTCAGATAGTGGGAGTCTGGCGCCGCACGCCGCAGGTAGCGCTTGTACACATTTTTCACCACCAGGGCTGAGCCGTCGACCATGAGCGAATCGCAGGTGGACATCACCGCCGCGACCATAGAGGCGAGCATGACCCCCACGAGACCAATGGGAAGCAGATGCCTGGAAGCCACTCCGAAAGCATGTTCGGGGTCTTGGAGATTGGGATAGAGAGCCACACAGGCAACACCGACGAAGGCCCAGGCCAGGGTGCAGATACGTTTGAGCATGTTGCCGTAGGTGAATCCGATTCGACCTTCGAGCTCGGTCTTACCCGCGCCAGCTATCTCCATATGGTGGGGTTGAGAGACGATCCCGACGAGTGCATTGACGACGATCATCAGGATGTAGAAGAACGTCACCCGGTCGTATCCAGGGGGAGGATCCCCCGGCGCGATCAAGCTGAACATCTCGCCTGGTACCTGTTGGTGCAAGCCGCCGAAACCTCCCACCTCAGCCAGGACAAAGGGGATCAGCAAGAACGAGAGGACGATGATGAAGAAACCCTGAATGAAGTCGGTGATGATGGCTGCAGGCAGGCCTCCGGCCAGGCCATAGGCGAGAAAAAGTGCGGTCATGACGGCAATCGCCAGCTCCGGACTCACCGCTCCTCCTGTGATGGCACTGGCCGTCTTCCCGGTCCCCAGCAGCATCAGACCGATCTGCAGGGAAATATAGAGCAGTCCGTAGATCGTGTAGAAGATGGCCAGGGGTTGACTGAAGCGGTCTTCGAAGAAATCGGCAGTGGTCAGATATCTCATCCGCCGAAGAAGTGGGGCAATGAGCCAGTAAAAAGGAGTCGTAAAGAGGTAGAGCCACTGGTACCAGATACCAGCCATGCCCAGCTTGTAAGAGGCGCCGGCAACGGAGACAGCTTGATCGGTGTGGGTACCCGTCCCGAAGGCGTGCATCAGAATGAAGGCCTTCCCGAACTTTCTCGAACCCATGAAATAGTCGGCGACGGTGGTGACCTTGCGGGCGGCCCAGAGCCCGGTAACGGTCACACCCACGAGATAAATCAGGAGCGTGAAAAGATCGAGCGAGTGCAATCCAAACATGCGTTCTGCCGTTCTCCTTGCGAAAAGCTCTGGATCTTGACGTTGGCGCCCTTAGGGCTCTGTCAAAAATAACTTCACATTCTGGCATCTCATCTTCACACCATCTTTGGCCGCTCCTCATTCGCGAAATCCTCAACGTAGGCCCGGCTACGCCTGCGGTTTCGCTCAATCGTTCGCGACCAAATCTGGCGCAAATCTGAGCGCCAACTCTGTGAAGTTATTCTTGACAGAGCCCTTAGAAGTCGCCGGAGGCCGGGCCTTCGGCCAACGGGTGCTCAAGCGAGGAGCTGGTGGGCTACTTTACCTGCTACGTCTGTCAGACGGAAGTCCCTACCCTGGTAACGATAGGTCAGTCGCTCATGGTCCAGACCCAGGCAGTGAAGAATAGTGGCGTGAAAGTCATGAACGTGGATCTTGTCTCTCACGATGTTCAGACCGAGATCGTCCGTCTGCCCCACGATCTGTGCACCCCGGATTCCCCCGCCTGCCATCCATAGGGAGAAGGCGAAAGGATGGTGGTCACGTCCTCGAGTGTCGCCGTCGCCGACCTTGCTGCGTTCGACCATGGGAGTACGTCCAAACTCGCCCCCCCAGATGACCAGCGTTTCGTCGAGTAGGCCTCTTTGCTTCAAATCCTTCAAGAGTGCTGCGGTGGGCTGGTCGGTCATCTCGCAGTTACTCTTCAATCTCTTGTTGAGCTCGGTGTGATCGTCCCAGCTCGAATGGTTGAGCTGTACGAATCGGACTCCCCGCTCAACCATTCGGCGTGCCAGGAGACAATTGATTGCAAACTGATTCGAATTCGTCTTCCTGGCCGTCGCATACGAGTCCGGCTGGTTGTTCACACCGTACAGGTCCCGGATGTGTTCGGGTTCTCGGGAAAGGTCCAGGAGCTCTGGAGCCGCACTTTGCATGCGAAACGCAAGTTCGTAGGATGCAATTCGAGAGGCGATTTCGATGTCGCCGACGTCGGCGAAGTGTTTCTGGTTGAGGTCGCGGAGCGCGTCCAGTCTGGCCCGCTGACTGTTCTCGCTGATTCCCTCCGGATTGGAGAGGTAGAGAACCGGATCTCCTCCGCTTCGGAAGGGCACGCCCTGAAAGCTGGAAGGAAGAAAGCCACTGGACCAGGCCTTGCTCCCAGAATGGGTGGGGTCGCCCGAACTCAACACGACGAAGCCAGGCAGGTTCTGGGATTCGCTGCCCAGACCGTAGGTGACCCACGAGCCCATGGCCGGACGCCCCGCTAGTGGCGCCCCGCAGCTGAACATCAACTGGCCCGGGTGGTGGTTGAATTGCTCCGTGTACATGGAGCGGATCATGCAGATGTCATCGGCGCATTTTGCGGTGTGCGGGAGCAGGTCCGAGAATTCCATCCCACACTCTCCATGGCGCTGGAATTCTCGCTGACTGGCCCAGATTTCGGCCGTAGGCTTGATGAAAGCCAGCTTCAGGTCTTTGGTCATGGACGGGGGAAGGGGAGATCCCTCCCACTTCTTGAGCTCCGGCTTGGGATCGAAGAGATCGACCTGACTGGGTGCTCCTGCCATGAACAGGAAGATCACATTCTTGGCGCTGGCCGGAAAGTGTGGAGCTCTCGGATGCAGGGGATTCAGCTCAGGAAGCTCTCTCGGAAGTCTGGCAGCATGGCCCTCCTGGGCCAGCAGGTTCCAGAGGGCGACCAGGCCCACTCCTCCCGCGCAGCGCTCGAAGAAGTGCCGACGTGTCTGGATTTCTGTGAATTCCTGAAAATTCATACCCTCTACTCCCTGGTAATGAATTCCTCCAGATTCAACAAGACGCTGCTAACTCCGACCCAGGCTGCGGCGGAGGCAGGGTCCTTTTCGTCGAGAATCTCCGGAGGAAGCACCTTTGCGATCGACGCCGGCTCCTGCCTCAAAATCTCCCGCTGCTGTTCGTAGTATTCCACGAGACGATCCCTCTCAGTGGGATCTGGCTCCCGAGCCAAGCAGACCCGAAAGCCGTATTCTACCCGCTTCTGCACTCCACCGGATTCTTCCTCAAGCAGGCGAATCGCCAGCGCCTGAGCCGCCTCGAAAAAGACGGGATCGTTGAGCAGGTTCAGGGCCTGAAGGGCAGTGGTCGAGCGCTCGCGGCGGGTACACGATTCCTGAGCGTCGGGCGCGTCGAACACCATCAGCTGCGGATAGGGAGCAGTCCGCTTGGCCAGGACATAGAGGCCGCGTCGATAGCGCTCCTTCCCCTCGTTTTCTTCAAATCCCTGGAAACGATGTCCCAGGTCAGCGAGGTTCTGGGGAAGAGGGGGCAGGACACTCTCACCGCCAACCACAGGGTTGAGAAGATTGCTGGCTGTGAGAGCCGCGTCCCGAATCAGCTCCGCGGGAAGACGCAGGCGAGATTGACGAGCCAGGAGGCGATTGGCCGGATCTTGCTGCTGGAGATCGTCCCTCTGCTCGGAGCCTTGCCGGTAGGTCGCTGACTCCACGATGAGTCGATGCAGTCGCTTGACGTCCCATCCCGAACTCATGAATTCGGTGGCTATCCAGTCGAGCAGCCGGGGATGGCTGGGTCGCTCACCTCGGATTCCAAAGTCCCCGGCCGTGGCGACCAGACCGGTGCCAAAAAACGGTTCATCCGGTAAATGGGGAGGTGCCGCCAGTCAAAGGCAGGCCATGGAAACTGCCGCACTATGCAAACCGTGGAAAAACAAGTAGTTCTAGAGGAGAACTGGCAAGTGCTCGCAGTTGTTTTTCCACCGTTCGCACAGCGCTTGGAAAACTCCGTATCACGGGCTTGCTGGCCCGGTTCGATGTCGCTCGGAGTTTTCCACAGTTCCCACGGCCTCTGCTACTGCAGCCGACTATATGGACAAGCGAACGGGGAGCAGATTTGGGATCCGGAAGGTGCCAACCACGTCCCCACCTCCCCATTTACCGGATGACCCCAAAAAACTCCTGCCACATACGGTTCACGGTGACTCGGGCCGTCAGTGGATTGTCCTTGGAAACCAGCCATTGGGCTAGTTCCAGACGAGTCGGATTAGCGCGGACGGGTAGGGGGGGGAGCACTGCAGGCGTGCCGGCTCGAACTTTGATTCCCGGATTGCGGAAGTCACCTCGCAACTGCAGATGAGTTACGGGTGGGTTGGGATGGGAAATCAGCGTCTGGGCTTTGCTCAGCGACGGAAACCCAGCCTTTAGTTCAGCCAGCTCCTGGCTCAGCTTCTTGAGCTCCAGTTCTTCATAACGTTCTTTGTCGACGACATGATTGTAGGAACGAACGAAGTAGTCTGTCAGTTGGTCCTTCTGGTCTTGAGTTCGTTGGGAGGGATCCAATCGAAGGATCTCCTGACCACCGTCGAATAACCATCCCACCTTCCGCCAGGCCAGTGTCCAGATCAGATCCACCTTCGAATCGCTGGCAGCCTCGAGTAACTTGGCTTCCCACTCGGCTTGCAGGACGACGGCAGGGACCTGATCCAGAAGCTCGCGTCTGCGCCTCTGGTATTCGGGTTTCTGTCGAAGGTAGGGGCCCATCTCGCCGGGGAGGGGGGCCTCGATATTGACCTCCTTGTCTCCATTGAAGAAAGCGTAAAGCTGGTAGTACTCCTTTTGGGTAATGGGATCGTATTTGTGATCGTGGCACTGAGCACAGCCTACGGTCAGACCGAGCCAGACGGCTCCGACTGTGTTTGCCCTATCGACGATCTGCTTGACTCGGAATTCCTCGCGGTCGGTTCCGGTTTCACGCTGGGTCAGCGTGTTGCGGTGAAAGCCGGTGGCGACCCTTTGCTCCAGGGTGGCGTTGGGCAGCAGATCGCCGGCCATCTGCTGAATCGTGAACTGATCGAAGGGCAAGTTGCGGTTGAGCGCCTGGATGACCCAGTGGCGATAGCGCCAGGCATAGGGTCTGGGGCCGTCATTGTACCCATCACTATCCGCATACCGGGCCAGGTCCAGCCAGTGCCTTGCCCACTTTTCTCCGTAGTGGGTCGAAGAAAGGAGATCTGTGACCAGCCGCTCGTAAGCATCGGGACGATGATCGGCGAGAAAGGCTTCGAGTGCTGCTGGCGCTGGCGGAAGACCTATCAGGTCCAGGTAGAGGCGGCGGATCAGGGTGGAGCGTTCGGCTTCCGGTGAGGGAGTAGTCCCTTCGCTCTCGAGACGAGCCAGGATAAACGAGTCAATGGGGTTGCGAAGCCAGGAGCGGAGAATGACATGGGGCAATTCGGGGCGCTCCGGCGGCAGCAAAGACCAATGCGTCTGCCGCTTTGGAGCTTCGTCTGTTGCTGCTGATGTCGCCGGCGCAGCCGCCTCTGGCCAGTCGGCACCCTGGTCGATCCATGTCCGTAGCAGGAGGATCTCTGGCTCAGTGAGCCGCGGACCGTCCAATGGCATCAGCTTGCCCTCGATTTCGCCGGCAACCAGGTGGATCAGCTTGCTCTCGGAACTCTTTCCCGGCAGGATCACGGGCCCGGAATATCCCCCGGCCATTGCGGCCTTCCGCTGATCCAATCGCATGCCGCCCAATTGCAGGGCCGATCCGTGGCAGCGATGGCACTTTCCACTCAGGATGGGTTCTACGTCGGCTTGGAAGTTGACCGTGCGTGGGGCTGGTGTTGAGGGCGCGTTCGCAATCCGTTCTTGTCCGAGTGAAGTTGAGACCAACAGGAACAAGGAGGCGAGAAAGACCTCAGGTTTTCGAGCGAGGATGGAGGATGGCGGAGGATGCGGACGCAAGCTTTCCAGTCCCTTCAGGTTATGGCCATGTGGGGGACGATCCTGCGAAGGATCTAGGTGAGCTACGATAGGATACGTCCGTTTCGGCTGTCAAGGACTTGCGGAGACCTGTCCGTCGCCCAGACTTGAAACGTTCTCGGTCTAGAAGTTATAGTTTCGACCTGATTTCCGTGGATCGGAACTGATTCGAACTGAAGATTTATTGCACGGGTTTGACGGCTGCGGGATCGCAGCGGTCAGCTGCGGCCGGCAGATTCTTGGAGTTGGCAAAAGCAAGGAGAGTCGATGAATCCAGAAGAGCGTCTCGAAGAACTCAAGCTTGAACTACCCCCAGCACCTAGTCCGATGGCAACCTACCGTCCATCGGTGCGCGTGGGCAACATACTGTACGTGTCGGGTACAGGGCCGTTTCGACACGACGGCAGCGTGATCCAGGGCAAGGTGGGAGTCGATCTCAACGTCGAGGAGGCATATGAGGCGGCTAAACTGGTTGGCCTCAACGTATTGAGTACGGTCCGCTCGGCCCTGGGAAGTCTGGATAAAGTTGTAAGAATCGTCAAGGTGTTGGGATTCGTCAACGCCACTACGGATTTCCAGGAACAGCCGCGGGTCATCAATGGATTCAGTGACCTAATGGTCGAAGTCTTCGGAGAGGAGACCGGAAAGGGAGGCCGCAGCGCCGTCGGGATGGGGTCGCTTCCGCAGAATATCCCGGTTGAAGTCGAGGCAATCTTCGAAGTCACCGACTAGTCTCCGCGTGTTCCCCGACACTTGTCGTTTCGGTCCCGACCACGATCGGGTGTCTCAAACGTTGCTTGAGGAGGCGATGGACGATGTCTAGCCAGAGCGACCGTCGGAAGTTTCTGACCGGCCTGGGAGCGAGTGCAGCGGGACTGTGGAGCGTCGGAGCCAAGTCGACGACGCGTTCATATTCTGCCAATGAGATCCTGAACATCGGCTGTATCGGGACGGGGGGGCGATGTCGTTCCCTGATGCGGACCATCAAGAAAGTGCCCGGTGTCAGGCTGGCCGCCGTCTGTGACATCTGGGACGATCACCTGGAGAAGGGGCGAGAGCTTGCCGATCCAAAGGCTTTCACCAGCAAGCACTACCACGATCTTCTTGAGAACAAAGACATCGATGCCGTGATCATCGGATCGCCCGACCATTGGCATGTCCCTATGACGATCGATGCCTGCATGGCAGGGAAGGACGTCTACGTCGAGAAACCCCTGACCCACGAGCCCAGCGAAGGAGAAGCGGTCATTCGTGCCCAGAACGAGTCTGGTCGAATCGTACAGGTGGGCATGCAGCAGCGAAGCATGCCCCAGTTTCGGAAGGCTTATGAGATCATCCAATCAGGGGTGCTGGGCAAGATTTACAAAGTCCACTTGACCTGGAACCGCAACTCCGACAAGGTGCGCAAGCGAGCCCCTGATATCGATCCCGCGAGCCTGAATTGGAAGCAGTTTCTAGGATCGGCCAGAGAGCAGCCATTTGATCCGTACCGTTTTCGCAACTGGCGCTGGTTCTGGGATTTCGGTGGCGGGATCCTCACCGATCTCATGGTTCACTATCACGACGTCGCCAACTGGTTTCTCGACCTCGGTAATCCCACAAACGCGACCACCATAGGAGACAACTTTATCACCGCTGGCCTCTGGGAAACTCCCGACACCATCCAAACCCTGTTGCGTTTCGAAAAGGAGAAGGTGCAGGTCTACTTCGAGGGCACTTTCGTAAACGCTCGAAACGCCGCGATGCTCGAGTTCATGGGGACCGAAGCCACCCTCTATCTGGACCGGGGGCGCTATGAAGTCCTGCCCGAAAAGGAAAGCAAGCTGGCGCCCTCCCACATGATCCTGGGTCGGGGGCCGCGAGGCGCCGATTTCTATAACCCTCCTGCCTCGACGCAGCTACACCTGCAGAACTGGGTGGACTGCATCCGCAGCCGCAGCCGACCCAGGGCTCCTGCGGAAGTAGGCGTAAAGGTAGCTGCCGACGCCCATCTGGCCAACCTCGCCTACCGCAACGGCCGGGTTGAGCGAGGCTGACCGAAGACAATTCGTCTGAACGTCGCACCTCCGACATGGAGGGGAAAGGCATCTTTCGAGGTTCTTCCTTAGCGACCTGTGACTTGCGACCTGTGACCTGGGACCTGCGACCCTTTCTTCGACTCAGAACGGGCTGACGGAAAGTACCTCCTTAGCGTAGACATCCCAGAGCTTCCCCAGAAAGAGTCTGCCGAAACGGCCTAGCGCGGAGGTTTTGTCGGCAAGGCTGGGAGCCTCTACTCGAAAGGTACTGAGCTGCTTCAGGAAATCGAGTAGGTGGATCCTGAGGATCCCCGAGGCCAGGACCTCAGCATCGGCATCTTGGTCCGGAGCTAGATGGCCCTTGAGTATCCGAGTGTAAAGCGTGGTCGTGTCACTCCACAGATCCAGGCCCGGATCGTCCTTGATCTCCTTGAAGCCCGTCAGCGTGAGCGGTTCCCCCTCGGCATTCCGAAAGTGAAGCCGATACAGCATCTTCTTCTCGTCGGGGTCGGCCTCATCAACGAACAGGTTGAAGATGCCTTGCTCCACCGCCAGCTGCCCTCCCAGACTCTCACAGGTGACGTAGCCTTCGGCGGCGGCCTCGTGAAGAGGACGCGTGATGAAACGGTTGACCCCGTCTACCCGAATTGTGAGATTGAAGGAAACGTAGGACTTCTTCCTCTTTCCCGCCTCGTGTCCGCGTTGATAGTCCGTTTCTCCGAAGCCCAGGTAGCCTTTCATCTCCTCGCTGAAGCTCAGCTTGGTCGGCGTTGTATGGATATCCGTGGAATAGTCTGCTTGACTGTCCGTCAACGCTATCCCTTGTTGTTTGCACCACTCGCGTCCGCGAAGAACTCCCAGGTTGACAGCCTCCACAACCCGATCGGCACTGAGATTCAAGAGGTAGTGCAGGGGCACTTCCGACTTCAGGATCTTGAGCTCGATATGGCGACCAAACTCACCGCTTTGCCCCTCGGCTATAGCCGCATTGTTTTCCTCGATGCGACGGATGATCCGTCTGAAGTGCCCATTGGCGGCCGTCTCAATGATTTGAAAGTATTGGGCCAGAAAGCCGCCGTGCCATTCGCTTCTCTCGCTGACGGTCCAGACGATCCAGAGCTCGTCTGCACCCCGGCGGATCGCCTCCTGGATGTTGGCATCACTGATGTAGACCGAGTCGATGTAGGTCTCACCGTTGATGATCACCGGCGGAAACCACATCGGAAGGGAAACGCAGGCAACCAGGAAATCCTCCGTCATCCGGTCCGGGGTGATCACCTCCAGCTCGTGTTTGCTGAAGTTGTAGACGTTGAAGGTGGCCTCTCGCTGGGTCTCGCGGATCAGCTTCCAGTCCAGGCCCCACCCGGGAAAGACGTTCTCACGGAAGCGATCCAGCTTGAACATGGACTCCGCGAAAAAGAGGTTGGCGTACTGTTGCCAGTTGAACTCGATTCCCAGATTGGGGTCGAAGTTGCGCCAGTTGTCGGCCATTTGCGTACCATTCATTCCCTGGCAATACATAGCCAGGTTGAAGACTCCGCCACTGGCTCCATCGGCATGATCGAAGCGAAGGCCTGCCTCATCGAGCCAGACCTGGAGGACCCCGGCCTGGAAGGCTACCTTCACACCGCCGCCGGCCATGATCAATGAGCGCTTCTTTGGCTTTGAGCTATTCATTTCTGTTATTCCCTTTTTTTGAACTACTACGTCTTCCGGCACCATGACCCGCGAACCCTGATGCTCCCACTGAGTAGGGATGATCCGTCAGCTGGAGGCGACGGCCAGGATGTGAGCGACCGCCATCCAGCCGGGCTTCAACCGCGCTGACTCAAGGCGTGCAACAGCGCCGACCAGCGTTTCTGCCGGACGTTGATCTGTAGGGATCAAGCTAACCTCATAGCCCGCGGTTTGCAACCACTCGATCAATTCACCGGGATAGTAGGGCACATCTACGCGACGATGAATCTCACAGATCAAAGTGGGGCGAAAGCATGCCAACAACTCCTGAGCACCGTGTAGGGCCGCCAGCTCCTGTCCCTCAACATCCAGCTTGATCAGGTCGAGACGATCCAAGCTGCCTGTCTCCTGATACCACCGGTCGAGAGTGGTCATGGGTAGGGGCAGGCAGCGCTTGGCAAAGCGGGAGGGTGTTGCTCCGCTGACAGACGACATGGAATCGTTGAAGCGCTCTTCAAACATGACCAGACCGATTTGTTCACCAACGGCTTGGGGAACAACGGTCACCTGTGCGAGCCGGTTCAGGAGCAGGGTTTCTCGCAGCGATACGACATGCTCGGGCAAGGGCTCGAAGGCGAAAACACGGCCTGACCTACCGACCAGGTTAGACATGGCAAGGGTGTAGTAGCCCAGGTGACTCCCCACATCACAAACAACCATGCCCGGGCTCAGCAACTTGCTGAGAGTGCTCATGACATGCGCCTCTTTGGCTCCACTGCAGTAGCCACGGCGATGGCGAAAACGGGCGAACATAACCAAGCCTGCAGCTGGACCACGCCTGATCCTCTGCGCTCGCGGCGCCAGCCGGTCGAGCCAAAGTAGCAACCGCCACTTGAAGGCTGAAGCCGCCCGGCCCAGGAGAGCATAGCTGTCCCTCATCTTGGCGCGGCTTCGCAAATGTGTTCCTAATTGGCCTGGTATAGCAGTGGTGTGAGCAAGATCGTTATTCCAGACTCGGATTCTATTGACCGGAAAACACCTCGTCAAGGTTTGGAAGAGCTGCTCCGGTTTTCGAACGGCCAATCCAGTGCAACTTCGAACTGAGCCTGCTTGAGTGTGAGGGGAACTACTCGACTCCCTCGACTGGGGGACGAAAGGAGCCCCGGGTAGTTGTAGCCATAGCGGTGGCATCTGTCCAAAGAATAACGGGACGAAACGGTGCCTGGTCGGGCGTGAGCATGAGGATCTCCGGAGTAAAGAAGCGAGGGCCGGGATAGGACGACTTCACAAAGTGACGATTTGCTGCTACCATAAGCGTCGGTTCGGGTTTCCCAAAGGATGGAAAGATGGGTAGCGTACTCAAAAAGAAGAAGAAACGTCGGGGGAAGCTCCGTCGAAAGCGTCGTCATCAGATTCGAAAGAATTCCCATTCGAAGTAACTGGCTCTGCTCGGAGGGTGGCTTCCATTTCTGAGTAGGGATGACGTGTCCGGCACTGATTCTAGGGCTCGGGTTCGCAGTGGCGTGAGTTCGTCGAGGCGTAGCCAGCACCTGGCAAGACGCTCGACACTCCTTTAGGTCGACCTGCTTTCTGTTGAGCCTCCCGATCAGTTGCTCGACCGTGTTCCTCCAATCCGCTTATCAAGAGTAGTGGTTCCCTCCGAATTGTTGCAGGCCGCTGACAGGGAGACTGCGGTTTCCCGGAGCTGACCTTTTTGGGGTTGAAACGCGTGCAGCCAAACCCTATAGTGAGTGAATTGTTTCCTGCCAACTACAGCTTGTGAAGGAGGAGCTATGGCGAAAGAAAAGATAGGAGAGCAATCGGCGTCTGACCTCTCAAGACGGGACTTTTTGAGAGGTGGAGCGACGGGTGCTCTGACCACTGGCGTGATCACTACCATGGGACGACCGGCAGAAGCTTCTTCTTATGGGAAGGTAGTGGGGCCTGGTAGCGTCTCGATCCAGTTGAAGATCAATGGAAAGCTAAAGCCCCTGAAAATTGAGCCCCGGACGACGCTGCTGGACGCTCTGCGTGACCGGCTGGACGTGACCGGAGCCAAAAGGGTCTGCGATCGGGGCACCTGCGGGGCCTGCACCGTGCTTCTCAATGCAAAGCCGGTCTACGCCTGCAGCGTGCTGGCGATTGAAGCTCAGGGCCAGGACATCGTCACGGTCGAAGGGCTGGGCTCGCCCGAGCATCTCCACCCATTGCAGGAGGCTTTCATCGCAAACGATGCTCAGCAGTGTGGATTCTGCACGCCGGGTTTCGTCGTCGCCTGCAAGGCCTTCCTGGATGGAAATCCGGATCCCACGCTCGAAGAGGTTCAGAAGGGATTGGGAGGGAACCTCTGCCGCTGTGGCACCTACGCTGGGATCGGTCCGGCCGTTTTAGACGCTGCGAAGGCTCTGAAGGGAGGCACAAGGAATGCCTGAATACAACTGGCCAGAACCCAACAAGAGAAGACACATCGGTACCCGTACTTCACGGCTCGACGGGCCCGATAAGACCACGGGACACGCGAAGTACTCGTACGACGTCAACCGGCCAGGAATGCTCTTTGCGAAGATCTTGCGCTGTCCCCATGCTCATGCCACGATTACCAAGCTGGACGTTTCCGCCGCCAAGCGCATGGCCGGTGTTAAATCCGTCCGAGTGATCCAGGACGTGGGAACCGAGATTCAGTGGGAGCTGGACGAGATAGTGGCAGTTGCAGCGACCAGCGAGGAAGTGGCGGACGACGCCATCCGGGCAATCCTGATCGAATACGATCCGCACCCCCACTTCGTCACCGAAGAACTAAAAGCCCAGGCTCCCAGCGCCGAAGTTGCCAAGGAGGAGTCGACCGGCGATCCAGATGCCGCCGCAGCCGCTGCGGAGGTCAAGATCGAGGGATACTATGGCCTTCCGGCCATCAGTCACTGTTGCATGGAACCCCATGGACAGGTAACCGAGTGGGAGGATAAGGATCGTCTCACGGCCTGGTGTTCGACCCAGGCGGTTTCAGGCTTGCCGGGACAGTTTGGCGATAAACTCGAAATCCCCACCTCAAATGTTCGGGTGATTACCCCCTATATGGGAGGCGGTTTCGGCAGCAAGTTCAGTGCCGACCGCTGGGGCATCGATTGTGCCGAGATGTCGAAAGAGGCGAAGGCTCCGGTCAAGCTCTTTCTGGAGCGCAATGCTGAGCTGGCGGTGGCTGGCGACCGGCCCTCGGCCTACGCTAAAATCGAAGTGGGTGCCAAGAAGGACGGGACGCTCACCTACTGGTCGTCAGAATCGTGGGGATCAGGAGGGATTTCCGGATCCCGCGGTAGCCCCCCGCTGCCCTACGTATTGGAAATTCCCAATCGGCGTCAGAAGCACATTTCGGTCGTGACCAACTCCGCCACGGCGCGGGCCTGGAGAGCGCCCAATCATCCTCAGGGCTGCTTTCTGACGATGTCGGCGTTGGAGGATCTGGCCGCAGAACTCAAGATGGAATCCCTTGAGTTTTTCTTGAAGAACGTCAATCTGATGGGTGAGCGATCCGATATCTACGAGTCGGAACTCAAGAAGTGCGCTGACCTGATCGGATGGAAGGAGAAATGGCATCCTCGCGGGGAAGGGAAGGGCCCGATCAAGCAGGGCCTGGGCCTGGGACTCCACACCTGGGGTGGCCGGGCCCACCAGAGCAACTGCGAGGTGGTCGTCTATGCCGATGGGAACGTGGAGGCCAAGCTGGGCACCCAGGACCTCGGCACCGGTACCAAAACCGTGATTGCGATGGTGCTGGCCGAGACCTTCGGCCTCGGTCTTCACGACGTCAAGGCCTATATTGGCGATAGCCGCTATCCCGCATCGAACGGCTCAGGAGGCAGCACCACCGTCGGCGGAGTGAGCTCTTCCACGCGGCGAGCGGCGCTGAATGCTCTGGACCAGGTTTTCGAGAAAGTCGCACCCGGGCTGGACGCACCAGCCGATCAGTTGGAAATAGGAAACGGGACGATTCAAGTCAAGGGCAACCCGGATCGCAGTCTCCCCTGGCGAAAGGCAGCCGCCCTAATCGGCCCTACTCCGATTACCGCTTCAGGCAAGAATCCAGGACCGGGAAAACTGAACGACAGTGGCGTCGGTGGAGTCCAGATGGCTGATGTCTCGGTGGACGTTGAGACCGGCATCGTCAAGATAAACCGGCTCGTGGCAGTCCAGGATTGCGGTCTCATCATCGATCTGAAGACAGCGGAGAGTCAGGTCTATGGTGCCTTGATCATGGGTGCCGCCTACGCCTTGATGGAAGAGAAGATCCTGGATCCCATCAGCGGACGAATGTTGAATGCCGACATGGAGTTCTACAAGCTGCCCGGTATTGGAGATGTAGGAAAGTTGGAGGTCCACATGATGACCGGAGAGCGCCACGACAAGCGCGGCGTGATCGGGTTGGGAGAGCCTCCAGTCATCTCCACCGGTGCCGCGATTTCCAATGCGGTCGCAAATGCCATTGGCGTTCGTGTCCCCTACCTGCCCTTGACGCCCAACCGGGTGTTGGACGCCTTGTCGAAAGGAGGAGCAACCTAATGCGAGCCTTCGAGTATGCTAGCCCCGAAAGCAAGGAAGAGGCCGTCAAACTGCTGAGTAGCACCCCGGGAAAGACGGCGGTTCTGGCCGGGGGTACGGATCTGCTCAGCCTGATGAAGGATGAGATCGTCACTCCAGGCCGCGTCGTCAACATCAAGTCTGTGAATGGACTAGGCGGAATCAGTTATTCCAAAGGCGGTCTGAAGATCGGCGCTCTCCTGAAACTGGACGAGCTCGAAGCCAATGACCGAGTCCGAAAGGACTACCCCTCCCTCCAGCAAGCAGTTGATGGCGTCAGGAGTCCTCAGATTCGTTCGATGGGAACGGTTGGAGGTGATCTCTGCCAGCATCCTCGCTGCTGGTATTACCGCAACGGCTTTGGGCTTCTCGCCCAATGGAAGGGCAAGGCAATGGTGCCTCACGGCGACAGCCGCTACCATGCCATCCTGGGTACAGGTCCTGCCTACTTTGTGAACCCTTCCAGTCTTGCTCCAGCCTTGATTGCACTGGGCGCAAAGGTGAATATCTTTGGGCCCAAAGGTAGCCGGACCATAGACTTGGCAAGCTTTTTTCGGGCGCCTTCCGGGGACGGAGAAACCGAGAATGTCCTGGCCGCAGACGAAATCCTTACGGAGATTCTGGTGCCGCCTGTCAAGGGCAACAAGAATGCCACTTACGAGGTGCGGGAGAAGGAAGCTCTCGATTGGCCTCTGGCTGCTGCGGCCGTGTCACTTCGTATGAGCGGCAGCAAGGTCAAGGAGGCAGAGGTCGTACTAGGTCACGTAGCTCCGACCCCCTGGATCGCCAAAGGAGCGGGAGAGGCCTTGAAAGGCAAGTCCATCAGCGCAGATGTCGCAATGCAGGCGGGTGAAGCATCCGTTGAGGGCGCCATGCCTCTCAGTGGCAACAGGTACAAGGTCCAACTCGCTCGAGTTGCGGTAAAGCGAGCTATTTTACGCGCGGCAGGAATGGAGGAGATCTGAGCCATGCAAGGTCTTGAAAAGATCAGGTTTCAACTGTGTCGGCGTCTCCGCTGGAAGGGCATGTTTGTTGACGCAGCTCCAGACCCGACGGTTCCACCCAGCAATGATGCTTTCTTCTGGTGCACGCACAGCATGAACTGCCTGGGTCCTGACGGCAAGGTTTGCAACGAAGAGGGATGCCAGTCGGACCGGCACTGCTACGAGCCGCTTTGAGCCGAATCCCTTGAGTGCGAAGCGGCTCTCGGGCGGAGCCTGACTGCCACCTTTGTTCATCACCGGAATCTGGTAGACTAAAACCCAAGACCGATGATAGCCCTTTTGGGTGGGATTGATGGTCTTATCTTGGGATTTGGGCACTTGTATCTTGGGACTTAGCTAAAGGGGGTCCATCGTTATGAAAAAGGGAATCGTGCTACTGGGAATCGGCTTGCTTTGGACGCTGCCCTTGTTGGCGCGTGACACCACGATCAGTGGCGACTATCTGGAAGTCCGTACAGGAGATGTCTGCACCGGTCCCTGTTTCGCCAATGCCGAAGTCAACCTGACTGGAAAGGAAGCCATGCTGGCATGGCGAGTCCGGGAAGGCAGCTGGCGCGGAGTGGCTCTCGACGGTTTGAGCGTTCTCACCGTCGTCAGGTCCAAGGCGACTTTTGGCGATCCGTTCGCCCTCGATCGAAGGACCAAGGCCGTCATAGTGGTCGACGAGCGAGCCAGCGCAGAACAGCGTGACGCTCTGGTCGATTTGGCTCACGCCGAGGCCGGTGATCTTCTGCAAGATGTAGTCCGGGTCGAGACAGCGCCAATCGAGATTCAGTTCGGAAAGGCTCAGACCTTCGCCAGCCTCAAAGCCGGAGACGTGGTCGAGCTCAAGACTCGCGCCTTGAATCATGGGGACCATATCTGTGGCAACGAAGTGGTCTACTATCCCCCTTTGACCGAAGTGACCCAGGTCAAGCCGGCTTTTACCTTGATGCATCAGTTCAAAGGGAAAGGTCTCAACGGGAGCTGGTCCAGCTTTGGAAGCCGAGGCGCTTTCGTCGGAACCTTTTCTCGCTAGCCTCCGATCTGCAGGTTTCGTACTCGAGGAGACTCGCGAGCATCGTCAAGCCTTTATTCGACAGGAATGGCTTCGTTTATCGTTTTGGCTCAATTCGTTCTGTTCTGAGTCCAATCCTCCGCCCGGGTTTTCAGAGATGAAGGTAACTATGGGTAGATTGTATTTCGCCGGTCGTTGTCGATGCTTGTCTGGAGTCCTGGCCCTGGGAATTCTTTCCTTCTGGGGCCCGAGTCTGGACATCGTTCCGAGGCTGGAGGCAGCAGACCTGACGGTGGAGCAGTTCGAAGCCGCACCGCCTGAGGGCGTCTCAGAGACCGTTGTCGCGACATTGGATAAGAAAGGGTTTCGTGTTCTGAATGGCGCTGAAGTGATGGGAGAGTTCTGGCTCCGTCCTGAGCTGCCACTGCAGGAGCCCGCTTCAACCGAATTAGGCGTTGGTTTCGGACAATTGAAGGAGGGGACCCTGATAGGGCTGGTTCATTACCCCTTGGACTGGTTCGACTACAAGAAGAACCGGGTTGAGGCCGGGATCTACACCCTGCGTTACGGAATCCAGCCTGCCGACGGGAATCACCTGGGCGTCAGTCTTTACCGAGATTTTCTGCTTTTGACGCCTGCTGCATCCGACACTGACCCTCACCAGAAATATAGCCACGACGAGCTGGCCGAGCATAGTAGCCAGGCGTCAGAGGGGAAGCATCCAGCGGCGCTCAGCCTATTTCCCGTGTACGACGAGATCTCAGAACCCAAGCTGATGCGCAATGAAATGGACCAGTGGATGGTGGCGAAGAAGGTAGGGACACTGATCCTCGGTCTCGTCATTTCCGGGCACGGAGAAATCTAGTCGATCGACGTTAGCGTCGGTACGTGCACGGTTTTGCGTCCTTTTCGATCCAAACGCCTTCAGGTCATGTTGGGCCTGACCAACCGTGTCAGTCGCCCGGCCAGAAAAGCACGTGAGCTGGTGAAATCAGGTTTACTCGGCAAGTTGTACGGCACCTCCGTACACCTGGTTGCAGATCAGACCAGATTGACAAAGCCTGCCTATTGGAAGACCTGGATGGCTTCTCGGGAAAGAGCCGGCGGTGGCAAGCTGATCTATCACGGCCTCCACTATCTGGATCCGGTTCACTTCATCGCGGGCGACCTGTCCAGTTCTGGTTGCTCATGTTTGATCTTGCCACGAGCACGGTTCTGAAGAGAGGTTTCTGCATTCGGAACGTAACAAATGAGCCGGATCCAGAACTATTCCATCAGAATGTCGTGAAAGGATCATGAGCTGAAGGAGGTTGACCAGATGCAAAATAGGAGAGTTCGAATGAGGCCCATCATTTTTATTACTGCTTCTCTTCTACTAGTTGCTGTTGTCTCCCAGAATCGGTTGACGCACACGGCAGCGGCCCGCACACCGGGAGCTGATTCCTCCCAGAAGTCGGTTGCCACGTTTGCCGGAGGATGTTTCTGGTGCGTTGAGGCGGATTTTGAAAAGGTAGAGGGAGTCTCTGATGCGATTTCGGGCTACGCTGGAGGAGAAGAGATCGATCCAACTTATAAACAAGTCTCTTCGGGCAGGACGGGTCATGCAGAGGTGGTCCAGGTAATCTTCAATCCGGCCAAGGTGAGCTATTCACAGCTGCTCGACGTGTTCTGGAAGCATATCGATCCCACCGATGGGAGCGGACAGTTCGTGGATCGTGGGGCGCAGTATCGAAGCGCAATCTTCTACCACGATGAGACACAGAAGCAGCTTGCGGAGAAGTCCAAGAAACAACTGGCCGCATCTGGTGTATTCGACAAAGCCATCGTGACCGAAATCAGCCCGTTGAAGAAGTTTTATCGGGCCGAAGAGTACCACCAGGACTACTACAAGAACCACTCGATTCGCTATCGCTACTATCGATACGGTTCCGGACGGGATCAGTTTCTTGAAAAAGCCTGGAAAAACAACGAGAATCGATTCGAGGTATCCAAAATGAATCCAGACACCGAGACCCAAGTTGAGTATCAGAAGCCGGACGATGCTACCCTGCGCTCCAGCCTCACCCAGATTCAGTACCGGGTGACACAGAAGGAGGGCACCGAACCCGCCTTTCGAAACGAATACTGGGATAACAAGGCAGAGGGCATCTACGTGGATGTCGTCAGCGGTGAACCACTCTTCAGTTCGCGAGACAAATTCGACTCTGGTACCGGTTGGCCCAGCTTCAGTAAACCAATCGATCCAGAAGGTGTTCTGGAAAAGCAGGACCGAAGCTTTTTCACGGTTCGAACCGAGGTCCGTAGCACGAACGCAGACTCTCATCTGGGACATGTCTTCCCCGACGGACCCCGGCCTACGGGTCTCAGGTATTGCATCAACTCCGCGTCTCTTCGCTTTGTTCCCAAAGAACAACTGCGGGCAGAGGGTTACGAAGAACTCGCTCGTCTTTTCGAGTGAGTTCGTGCTTGGCTCTTGCGCCGTTTGGGAGCCGTCCGGAGCCCGTGTCCTGAGACTTGCGACTTGTGACCTGCGACCTCCCCCAAACGGTCCAGGTCACCTCCAGGCGCGACGCACCGTCGCCGACAGTATTCCCACGGCGAAAGTCACTGAGGATCCCACCAGGACGTACCAGGGCCAGGCCATCGCGCCGCTGCTGTGAACCGCTGCCATCACCAGTATTCCTGAGACCATGCCGATCAGACCGCCAGTCTGTCTGACTCGTGTGGACCAGGCGCCGAGGGCAAAGATTCCCAGGACACTACCCATGGTAATGGCGGTAATCGTCAGCCCCACTTCCAGCACCGATCCCCAGTTTCGGGCCAGCAGTGAGATTGCAATCAGCACCCCGCACCACCCCAGCGTCAGGATCCGGGACATCTTGAGCTCACGCGAGGTGCTGCTGTCGTCGCTGGGCAGAGGTTCCGACGAGCCTCCCCGTTGGACATAGGGTTTGTACAAGTCATGGATCGACGAGGAAGCCAGCGAGTTGAGTGAGCTGCTGAGTGTCGACATGGCCGCGGCGATGATGGCGGCGATGATGATGAGTCCCGAGATTCCGGGCGGCATTTCCTGAACGATGAAGGTTAGAAAGATCCGGTCCGTCTGTTCCAGAGGGCTCTCGAGTGGAAATAGTTGGTAGAACCTGTAGAGCATCACACCGATGACCAGAAAGAGCGAAAACTGAAGGAAGACAACCACTCCGCTGGCTATGAGCGCCATCTGGCTGCGACCTAGCGAGCCGCTGGCCAGGTAACGCTGCACCATCATCTGGTCTGTCCCGTGCGTCGCGAGGGTCAGGAAGGCCCCTCCAATGAGGCCCGACCAGAAGGTGTAGGGAGAGCTGAGGCTGAAGTTGAAGTCCAGGAATAGCAGCTTGTCCGAGGTCTCTGCCCAAAGCAGGAAATCAGACCACCCGCCCGGTAGTTTTCCCAGGAGGAGCTGGAATGCGATGACGGCACCAGCCAGATAGATGCCGAGTTGGATCACATCATTCCATACGACTGCCAGGAAGCCTCCGTAGAACGTGTAGAGGGCCGTGATTGCGCCAATCAGCAAGACCGCCCAGGTGTCGGGAATGCCGGTGCCCTCTGAGAGAGCCAGACCGGTGGCGAAAAGCCGCACCCCATCGGCCAGGGAACGGGTGATGAGAAAGAGAATCGCCGAGAAGCTTCTCACCCGATTCCCGAAGCGCGCCAGCAGCACCTGGTAGGCAGTCTGGATCTGGCCTCGGAAGTAGGCGGGCAGGAGGAAAACACTTACCAGGACTCGCCCTACCATGTATCCGAAGACGACCTGTAGGAAGGTCAGGTTGCCCGCGTAGGATAGGGCCGGAGCGCCGATGAAGGTCAGCGTACTGGTCTCGGTGGCGACGATCGAAAAGCAGATCATCCACCAGGGAAGTGCTCTGCCAGCCAGAAAATAGTCGTTGATGTTTCTCTGGCCCCGACCCACCAGGATCCCGAAGACGGCGCTGCCCCCCAGGTAGAGAAGCACTACAACATAGTCGAGGGTCGTGAATCCCATTGACTCAAAACTCCAGGCTGAATCGGGGCAGATCCGCGGGGCTCAGTGATTCGATTCCAGGATCTGATCGAGATCGGAGCATGTTAACAGGTAAGATGTCCGAGTCCGCTCCCCTGGGCAAATGAAGAAATCGCTGGCGATATAACCTCGACCAAAATAGTGCAGAAAGAGGTCCCGGATCTTCGTCTGCCAATCGAGGGCCAGGCTCAGATCTTGACTTCGGATTCTCCCAAAATCTCCCGGAATCTCCAGAAGCAGGCTAGGATCGGAGCGTCCCAATTCGTAGTCAGTCAACGACACCAACCCTGGCTCGGAGGTCGAGACGGATACGACCTTGGTGATTAAGGGTGGGTCGGGGCCTGAGGGAGGGGAAGCGGGCGACCTCAGACGCTGCTGGACCCGAGGGGAGCGTACGTACCACGAAACCCAGACCCGGTCTGAAGCCAGGCCTCCGCTGAACTGACTTTGCAGGTCTCCATAGTAACTGGGTGCATAGACACTGATCACCGCACCCAGCTTTCTCAGGTTCAGGTTGGCATTGGTGCTCAGGAGGGGATCGAAGGTCCATTTGATCAGATCCAAACCTGCTAGTAATGCAAAGTCTCGCTGATAGAGCTTGAGCTGAAACCCGATACCCAGGTGGCGGTGTGTGCTTAGCACTCCTACCAGTTGGCTGTGCAGGTAGCGGTCTTCCGATTGCCTCTCAACACCCTGCCATGCCGCGGCGAAGGCCACTAGCTTGTCTTCGGAGTAGGCACCGGCTACCAACCCACCGCTCTCCGAGAAAGCGAACAGGGCGCGGGCCGGATAGGGAGCGTCGGAACCCGGGCGGCCGTATCCCCAGATCTCCTCTTCCAAGCGAACAACTTCCTTCATATCAGGCATCGAGGTCAGTGCCTGAATCCGAAGGTCGCCGGAGGGAGTCTCGGCCATTCGAACGGGGAGGCTGTGCTGGTGTTGTATCAATGGATTTCTCCAACCCCTGTCCGTCTGGCAGGCAGGAGATCCCGTGGATTATATCAAAGACACTTGCAGAACACGGGTGCTCGGGAAAGACCTCATATAGAGCAGGAGTACTCGCTCGCTCTTGACGGGTAACGGGTCAGCCCTGACAATATGAGCCATGATTCTGGCGGAACGAATGTCGCGACTGGGCACAGAGACAGCTTTCGAGGTTCTGGCGAAGGCTAAGGCGCTAGAGGCAAAGGGCAAGGATATCGTTCATCTGGAGATCGGAGAGCCGGACTTCGATACCGTGGAACCGATTGTGGACGCGGCCGTAAGCGCTCTCCGGGATGGGCAGCACCACTACACACCTTCGGCTGGAATCCTGCCTCTGCGGCAAGCGATCGCCGGAGAAATCTCCAGTTCCCGGCACATCGATGTGGATCCTGACGAGGTGGTGGTGACGCCAGGTGCCAAGCCGATCATGTTTTTTGCGTTGCTGGCGCTTGCCGAAGAGGGGTCCGAGGTGATCTATCCCGATCCTGGGTTTCCCATCTACGAGTCGATGATTCGATACGTCGGCGCCCGGCCGGTGCCCGTGCAGCTGAGGGAGTCCCTGGATTTTCGTATGGATGTCCAGGAGCTGATTCAAGCGGCCAACGATCGGACCCGTCTGATCATCCTGAACTCCCCGAACAACCCCACGGGATCAGTGCTTCTGAAGGACGATCTGGACCAATTGGCCGAGAGGTTCGCCGGAAGCGGAGTCCTGTTTCTCTCGGATGAGGTGTACAACCGAATCCTCTATGAGGGGGAACACCATAGCATCGCCTCGCTTCCGGGAATGAAGGATCAGACGATCATTCTCGATGGCTTTTCCAAGACCTATGCCATGACCGGTTGGAGGTTGGGATACGGCGTCATGAAGCGAGAGTTGGCCGAGCAGATCACCAAGCTCATGGTGAATTCAAACTCTTGCACGGCAGCCTTTACACAGTTCGCGGGGATCCAGGCGCTCAAGGGTGATCAGAGTCCGGTGACCTCGATGGTCGAGACCTTTCGCCAGCGAAGGGACCGCGTCGTCGAGCTTCTCAACCAGATCGAGGGAGTCTCCTGCCGCCTCCCGCGAGGTGCGTTCTACGTCTTTCCTAATGTAAAAGCGTTCAACCTGAAGTCCTCGCAATTGGCGGACGACTTGCTATGTCAGGCCGGGGTGGCGCTTCTTCCGGGGACTTCCTTCGGTCAGTACGGAGAGGGATATTTGAGGCTCTCGTATGCCACCTCAATGGAGCAGCTCGAAGCGGGAGTTACCCGAATTGCGGAGGCACTGGAGCCGCTTCCCAAGCAACATCTGGAGGACACAGCATGACCACCTTTCGCGTCTTTGCTACCTGCGATATCGGAGAGGCGGCCCTAGGTCTGTTGAGGGATCGTGGCTATGAAGTCGAAGTCTTTCCTGAAGTAGATCCCCCGCCGAAGAGCCTGATCTTGGAGCGCGTCTCGTCTGGGATCGATGCCCTGATAACGACACTGCGCGATCCAATCGATGAGGAGATATTTCAGGCAGGAGAAGGCACACTGAAAGTGATCTCCCAGATCGCCGTGGGCGTGGACAATATCGATGAGGAGTCGGCCAAGCGACATCGAGTCCCCTACACACACACCGCCGAGGTCCTGACCCATGCGACTGCTGAGTTTGCCTTTTTTATCATGGGTTGCGTCTCGAGGAAGCTCTATCCCAGCGAGCGTCTGGTTCGGGAGGAAAAGTGGACTACCTGGCATCCGTATCTTCCTTTTCTGGGTGATGAGGTGACCGGGAAGACGGTTGCCGTAGTGGGCGTGGGGCGCATAGGAAGAGCCTTTCTGAGCAAGTGCACCGGCCTCGATATGGACATTCTGTGCTGCGACGTCGTGCCCGAGGATCGGAAGTTTGTGGAGGGAGTGCAAGCTCTCCTCAACCAGAAACGCCAATTAGGTCTGACCGAGCGCTCCAGCACGATTCGTTGGGTGTCCTTCCAGGAGGCATTCGCAGAAGCGGACTACATTAGTCTACACGTGCCCTTGACACCCGAGACTCACTACCTGATCAACGATGCTGCCCTGGATGCCATGAAGTCCACCGCCTACCTGATCAACACCTCACGGGGTCCGGTAGTCGACGGGGACGCGTTGTATCGTGCCCTCAAGCAAAAGAAGATTGCCGGAGCTGCCTTGGACGTGTTCGAGCAAGAACCGCTGCCACCGGATTCACCGCTGAAGGATCCCGAGTTGGAGGACCGACTTCGAATCTTCCATCATTTCGCCAGTGCCGGTCGCGACACCCGCCTCTCCGCGGACCCCAGCGTGGGAATGGCTGGACGCACTGCCCAGGGTGTGATCGACGTCCTGGAGCAAAACTACGGCGGTGATCCGTCCAAGATGCCCTACGTGTTCAACAAACGCGCCTTTCTGTAGCAGCGGTATGTTTCTGAGCGGAGACAGATCCTAGTAGGGCTCGAAGCCCACAGCGAAGAAGAACGCCTCTCGAACGCACGCCATTTGACGCCCGTTTGGCTGGGTTATCACTGCTCCGATCCTATCGTTGACACGGTTCTGATGTGATCAAGATTCTGGTCGATATCCTGACCGGACTATTGAGACCGATCTCACCCAGTGCGTAGGATGGAGCCCTTATTAACACCATGATTGGTCAGACTGTCAGTCACTACAAGATAACGTCAAAGCTCGGCGAAGGTGCAATGGGGGTAGTTTACCGCGCGACGGATACTCTCTTGGGTCGGGAGGTGGCATTGAAGGTCTTGCCCGAACAGTTCGTCCGGGATCGGCAGCGAATGGGTCGGTTTCAGCGAGAAGCAGAAATTCTGGCCTCTCTCAATCATCCCCACATCAGCATGATCCATGGATTGGAGGAGGAAGAAGAGATCCGGGTGTTGGTGTTGGAGCTGGTCGAGGGCCCCACGCTGGCGGAGCGGATCAAAAAAGGTCCGATTCCGGAAAAAGAGTTTCTGCGGATGGCGCTCGGGATTGCCCAGGCTCTGGAGACAGCTCATGAGAAAGGGATCATTCACCGGGATCTGAAACCGGCCAACGTCAAGATCACGCCCGAGGGCCAAGTCAAAGTCCTGGACTTCGGCCTGGCTAAAGCGCCAGAGGCAGAACTGGTGCCGCCGGAGCTGGCGAACTCCGCACGGTTGACAATAGAGGCAACCCAGGAGGGACTCGTCCTGGGGACGGCGGCCTACATGAGTCCGGAGCAGGCTCGGGGGCAGGCCTTGGATAAGAGGACCGACATCTGGTCTTTCGGCCTGGTGCTGTTCGAGATGCTGACCGGCAAGGGCATGTACGCCGGGAAGGGTCTCACCGAGACACTGGCAGCGGTCATTCACGAGGAGCCGAGTCTGAAGGGGCTACCCTGGGACACGCCTTCGAAGATCCGTCAGCTGCTGGGGCGATGTCTTCGGAAAGATGCAAGGATGCGGCTCCGGGATATGGGGAACGCTCGCATCGCGATTCAGGAGTGCTTGGACGGGGACGCAATCACGGCGGAGGAAATGCTTGTTCCTCCACCGTCACGTCCCTTGTGGCAGCGGCTGGCCCCCTGGGCAGTAGTCCCGCTGCTGGCGGTTTTAGCCTGGGCCGCCAAGCCCGACCCTCTGCTCCCAGGGAAGCCGGTCTCACGTTTCCAGATCCAAGTCGGTAAAGACGAGATTCTGAATAATCGATTTCGCCACGGGGTCGCTGTTTCACCCGATGGCAAACACCTTGCGTTCGTCGCCAGGAGCCGAAAGGCTCCTTTTAGGAATAAGATCTACCTCCGTCAACTGGATCAGTGGACAACGATTCAGCTTGAGGTTGCCGGGGACGCCCGTCAGCCCTTCTTCTCTCCGGATGGAAAGTGGCTGGGTGTTCACTGGCGTTCGGAAGATGAGCCCGAGGGAAAGCTGAAGAAGATCCCTCTTGACGGGGGACCACCCAGGACCATCTGCGACTGCTCAACACCTTTCGGTGCCAGTTGGAGCTCCGACGGCACGATCCTCTTTACGTGCTCGGAATCTGGTGGGCTCTGGAGCGTGTCCGCTTCAGGAGGGGAGCCGCAAGAGATCACGGAGCTCGACCAAGAAGCTGGAGAAGTCAGCCATCGACTCCCGCATGTGCTCCCGGACGGAAAAGCTGTGCTTTTTACGGTAGTCAAAGACCAGACCCTGCCCGTGGACTGGCGTCAGTCGCAGGTAGTGGTTCAGTCGTTGGAGACTGGAGAAAGAAGGGTCTTGGAAAAAGGAGGCTCGGATGCTCGCTACGTCCCCACTGGGCATCTTGTCTTTGCCCGAGAGGCGACCCTGATGGCGGCACCCTTCGATCTGGCCAGTCTCGCATTGACTGGCGCCCCTGTCCCCGTCCAGGAGGGAGTCAGTCATGCCATGTATGCGGGTGCCTCTTATGATGACACTGGCGCCGCTCAGTTCTCTTTCTCGACATCTGGATCTCTGGCGTATGTCAGTGGATCTGTCTGGCCCGAGATCAAGCATCAGGTGGTGTGGGTGGACCGTGGAGGGCAAGTTGAACCCTCGGGCATCGATCCGGCATGGTACCTGTCTGTACGTCTTTCTCCAGATACTTCCCAGGTCGCCCTAAGCAAGCGTTACAAGGGGGGGAGCATCTGGATCTACGACCTCAATCGAGGTTCTATGTCTCTCCAGGCCTCCGAAAGATTGGATTACCTTCCGACGTGGACACCAGACGGCGCGGGCTTTGCGTTTAGCTCGCTTGTGGGAGGTCAATACAATCTGTTTCGCAGGCTTGTCGACATGCCTGGCAAAGCGGAGCGGTTGACGGAAAGCGAGTACAAACAGCTTCCGACCTCCTGGGCCCTGGATGGAACCCGCCTCGCCTTTTTGCAGGAATCCCCGGGAGATTGCGATATCAGGATTTTGTCGCTGGAGGACTCCGGGTCGACCGAGCCTTTTCCACAGACGAAGTTTCGAGAAGAGTATCCTGAGATTTCACCGGATGGCCGCTGGCTTGCCTACGTCTCGAATGAGACTGGGAAGCAGCAAGTCTACGTTCAGCCCTTTCAGGAACCAGGCAGCAGGGTCACGATTTCCATCGATGGTGGAAGGGCCCCTGCTTGGGCGGGAAACAGCAGAGAGTTGTTCTACCAGGTGCGGGAAGGAGGCAAGTACAAGATGATGGCTGTCGAGATCAGAATCCGCGGCGGCCGCCTGATTGCCGGCATCCCGGTTCTTCTGTTCCAGGGACCCTACACGAGTGCCGGCCCCGTCCGGGGCTACGATGTGAAGCCGGACGGGCAGCGCTTCCTGATGATCCGATTTGATGAAACCGCAGGGGCGATTCGCGAAGAGGAATATTTCGGAGGCAGATTAACGGTAGTCCACAACTGGTTTGAAGAACTCACGCGCCTGGTGCCCACGAACTGACGCGGAACTTGGAAATCCCAAGGTACAAGATACAAACAAGCTCCAAAATCACAAGCTCAAAACTCCAAACGATCTGCCAACCTTGCCCGAGCATTGCCGATCCAACAGAGCCGCGCACGGCGTGAATCGTGTGCAGTATGAGCCCAAGTGTCGAGGAGAGAGTCGGACCGCAGCCCAATCTTACGTGTACCCCATCCGTGGCTTTATGTTTCCGAGTGCCAGGACGGGAAGTCTTGATCTATCATAACTGACCGGTCAGCGACCGCGAATCAGTGTCCAGTCAGACTGCAAAGAACAAAAATCGGGTCATCCGGTAAATGGGGAGGTGGAACGTGGTTCGGCGCTTTCCGGATCCCAAATCTGGTTCCCCGTTCGCTTGTCAATATAGTCGGCTGCAGTAGCAGGGGCCGTGGGAACTGTGGAAAACTCCGAGCGATATCGAACTGGGCCAGCAAGCCCGTGATACGGAGTTTTCCAAGCGCTGTGCGAACGGTGGAAAAACAACTGCGAGCACTTGCCAGTTCTCCTCCAGAACTACTTGTTTTTCCACGGTTTGCATAGTGCGGCAGTTTCCGCGGCCTGCCTTTGACTGGCGGCACCTCCCCATTTACCGGATGAACCCAAAAATCTCGCCCTTCTTGGCGATCTGTTCGTCGAAGTAAGCCAAGATCTTGTCCCTCCGGGCCATGAGTCCGTCGATTTCCGGCTGAATTAGCATGTCTCCCAGGCTCTTCTTCACCTGGCTTTTCTGCAGGGTGCGCAGCCCGTCGTATAAGCGCCTGTCCAGTTTTCCGTTTTGCAGGTTCTTGGGCTGGCGGAGTTCTTCATGCCACCGGAAACTCCTGGAAAAGTCGATCAAAATCAGCTTCCAATCCTTGGTTATCAGCAGGTTACCGAGGTTGGCATCGGTGTTGTAGACGAATTCGTTGAAGACCCGGGCTTGCATTCTCTGGTCCATCCACTCTGCCAGGCGAGGAGGTCGAATTTTTTTCTGGCGACGGTCTTTCTCCATCATCTCAACATCCTCAACCCACCAGGTTACGGCACCCGTCTTGCCTTTGATCTTTCGCTCGACCGAGACAGGAATCATGTTGAGGTTCAGGAGCCGGTCTAGCCGGTAAGCCGCAACGTTGTACTTGTAGCAGTCCCGGAAGTTCAGCTCAATGCCGCGAGCCGTGGGAGCGGACCTCTTGTAGACATCAATAGTCTGGACGCTGGCATCATGGGTGAGCTGTCCATCGGAAAGGGTGGCCCGCCGGGTTCCGGTGATGCCGGTGGAGACCCCCTTGGTCTTCTTCACCTTGGCCCGAAGAAGGAATGCCTCTTTCTCGGCATCGGACCAGGTTGAAGGAGGCTGCTGTGCCTGCAACCAGGATGACGAAACAACCAGCCCACCCATCAGCAACGCTATCGAGAGAGGAAACCTTTGGAGTCTCATCTTTCAAATCTCCTATGCTGATCGCGAAAGAGAGCGATCATCAGAGCTGCGCCTCGCTACTCCCCGCCTCTCATCAAAACGAGAAGCGGAACCCGAACTGGATCTGTCGAGCCGTCCCCGCCCGGAACACCCTTCCTGCCGCGGCGTTGGCAATATCGCCGAAAGGGGCATGGAAGATGCTATGGTTGAAGGCGTTGAAGAAGTCCACTCGAAAATCCAGGGCTTTTGCCTCGCCGAAGGCGAACTGTTTGTGGAGAGAGATGTCCACCAGAGGGATGCCATCGG
>CBDCUP010000005.1:0-165655 GCA_965222655.1 Acidobacteriota bacterium | reverse complement strand
GTGGGACCGAGCTGACCACGACGTCGGCCTGAGGGAGCACCTCGTGCAACTGATCAGGCCTGACGACGCGCTCCACGATGTGCATCAGCGGAATGTCCTTGGGATCGACGGCCAGCACTCGCATGTCGAAGGCGGATGCACGCTGCGCGATCTGAGTCCCAATCCCTCCAAGACCGACGATCAGCATGGTCTTGCGTCGCAGTTCGATGATAGGCAGCTCTGGGGTGATCCTTTCCCAGCCTTCATCCATTCGCCGGTTGTAGTGTTTCAGGTTACGCGTAAGTGTCAACAGCAGGCCGAAGGCATGATCGGCGATCTCAGGACCCTGGAAGATCTTGGCATTGGTCAGGACGATGTCGCTGTCCTTCAGTTCGGGTATCCAAACGGTGTTTTCCACGCCGGCGCTGGTGCTGTGTACCCACCTCAGCTTCTTTCCCGCCTGAATGATCTGACGGGAGCGAGGGCCGCCGTAGCCGAGACCGATGATGGCGTCACAGTCGCCAATCAGATCCAGTGCTTGCTCCGGTTTCGCAGCGACCAGTTCCAGGTTGGGCAGGCTCCGTTCCAATTCCGCCAGCTGCCTCTTCTGCTCAGGGGAAACAAGAACTTTGACGTCCAAGGCCATCAGGGGACCCGGGAACATCGTGACGACGATGATGGTACTCGAGAGGAAGACCCCGAGTCGCTGGAGAGGCTTCATGATTTTCTCCTTTTGCTAGTACGCTGTATCACAGATTATGACGTATTTGTGGGGATCCAACCCCAAGCCGCAGGACTGCCGATCTTGGCAATTCTGAAGCTATTGCTTCAAGGATTCGCCTGTTCGATGTAAGCTTGCTAAGACGCGGGAGCTCGTCTCTGAAGTTCCCTTCGTTGAAATTGTACACACCCAAATCGAGGCAGGAATCCATGAAAAAGCCGACACTGTTATTGGTTCTGATTGTCTCAACCTACGCCGCCGCCCTTTCGACTGTCAATCCCTCTGGTGGATCCGCGAAGACAAAGAGGGTCAACAAGGCGATTGAGCTCCTGGAGCGGGGTCAGCCCATCTACTACACGGGTGGCCACGGTGGCTACGAAGAAGGCAAGCGATTGGCGCAGACCTGGGCCGATTACATCAATTACGAGATGGAGCACGGTGCCTACGATGTGTCCTCCCTCCGGCGATTCATGCAGGGCCTGGTAGATGGGGGTCCCACCCGCAGCGGACATCGAACTCCAGCGGTGATCTGCACGTTGCCGGTAGGTGGGATCGACGAGGCTACGATGAAGGCCAACTACTGGATGGTGCAGCAGGTCCTCGCGGCAGGAGCGCATGGAATTCTGCTCTGCCATGCCCGCACCCCGGAGGCGGTTCGAGTTTTCGTAGAAGCAGCTCGATACCCCTTCCACAAAGACCGTGTGGGAAACGGTCTCAGGGAGGGCTTGAGAGGTAGCGGTGGACAGGGCTTTGCCGGCCAGATCTGGGGGATCGATGCCGACCGGTACCTCGAGGTCGCCGATCCCTGGCCCTTGAATCCCGAGGGTGAGATCCTCCTGGGCCTCAAGATCGAAGATCGCCACGCGCTCCAGAACGCCGAGTCGAGCGTGAGGGTTCCTGGAATAGGTTTCGCCGAGTGGGGCCCCAGCGACATGGGCATGTCCTGGGGATTCCCTGGACGCCAGGGCGACGACTACGCGAAGGTGATGAAGGAAGCTCGTGAGCGCGTCTTTTCTGCCTGTAAAGTCGCCAGGATCCCCTTTCTCAACGGAGTGACCTCGGAAACGGTGGAACGCATGATCGATGAGGGCGTGATGATTGGCTCAGGAAATCAGGAGGCTGCCGAGAAGGGACGCCGCTATAGCAAGCGATCCATGCCGTGGTAGGCTCCTGCGGAGTCAGATCGCCAGGCTCATAGTTGTTGGCTTTGAGGGAGACACGAGCATGATAAGACGAACTGCTGCCGGGGTTGCCACCCTAGTCCTAACGATAACACTGATCGGCTCTTCATCGACACCCGTTTCTTCCGCGTCGACGAATGGGCCACTGGTGGTATTCCTCGTGCGCCATGGCGAAAAGGCCGACCTCGGAAAAGATCCGGAGTTGTCTCCCGCCGGGCGCGAGCGGGCCGCTATACTCGCCAACACCCTGCGCAACGCAGAGATCGAGCATGTCCATAGTTCCGACTACAGCCGGACGCGCGAGACTGCCGCGCCCACTGCTGCGCAGTATGGCCTTGAAGTGCGGCTGTACAATCCCCGAGATCTACCCGCTCTGGTCGGGGAACTTCGCAAGACAGGGGGCCGACACCTGGTGGTGGGTCATAGCACAACCACTCCGTCGATGGTCATGCTGCTCGGCGGCAAACCGCACTCCGCGATCAACGAGGCGGGTGAGTTCGACCGGCTCTACATCGTCACAATCGGGGAAGACGGCGCGGCGAGCAGCGTGATGATGTATTACGGAGAGCCCTACCGAGCCGGTCAGAGTTGATTCCCCCAGGAAAACCTCATCGGCTCGCAACAATCGGTCGGATCAGCGCAAGGAAACGTATGAGAAATCCGGGTCAGTAGGTGAGGACTACGAGACCCGAAATCCTGTTGAAATGCTGGTCGTTTCGAGTCACCAAAGGAACGCCATGACGAACGCTGGAGCAACCAATCCAGAGGTCATTGCTCCCGATCAGTTGGCCTGATTCGCGGAGACGCCGAGCGTTCTCGCCGTAGAGCAGACTGACCTGGGTGTCCACGTCCAACACCTCAAAGGCACTCAATATGCGGATCAGGGCGGGATCGTTTGACGCCCTAAAGCCCTCAGAAAACTCTCCCACTGCGATGGCGCTGACGAGCATGATCCGCTCTTGATTGTGGCGAAGAAAGTCGTGGGCGCGTCCCTGACCTCCCAACTTCCTCTCTTTCTGAATATCGATGAGAAAGGACGTATCGAAGCTCAGTCTGTCTGCCATGAGTCCTGGGGTGGATGGTCCACTTGTTGAGCTTTCTCTAGCCGTGCGATGGCTGCTGCCGATAGAGCTTCGGTGCTATCGATCATCTCCAGGAACGCACCACAAGTGCGCCCCTGTTCAGACCATTCGGCCCGGTGCAGAACCTGGGAGAAGGATTCGGTTGGATGCCGGCGTGCCCTAACCAGGCGATCATAGGCTGGGAGATCGATGGAAATGGTCTTGGTAGCCATACATGTACTCTACATGCATGGCCTCGTGGGCGTCAAACCTACACCGATACTGCGAACGAATCTCCGATGCAACCTCACCGCTTGCCTTTGCCGTGCCCGCAGATGTGCGCACAATCATCTTGCCTTTCTCTGGCCAGGATTGTTCGTGGTAAGCGAGGGCAAAAGCAGATAATTCGGCGTCGACTCAGCAGCAGTTTGCCCTCCAAGGGTCCGATTCAGACATCCCAGCGGCTGGGATTGATTCCCGGGGCCTCTTCCGCCATATTCGGAGGTCGATTCCCCACGTTGAAGTCGATCTTCCGTGTATTGAGGCTCTTGAAAAAGGGCCTGATGTGATCTGGTAGAGCGGCTACCTTTTCTTTATCCCAATCGGGTACTTCAAAGACCGGACCCGCCCAGGCCGGACGATAGGCCACGGCCAGCATGCGTCGGTCCTCCTGACTGCGATTGGGATAGTTGCCGTGAAAGACCTGCTGGTTGATGACAGCCGCCGCCCCTGCCTTACAGGTTACCATCACCTCTTCAGGGTGGCTGAGGAATCGGTTGTAGGGGTTGGCGTCCGCATGTAGTGACAGGTGCGAGTGCGGAATCATCTTCAGGGGCGATCGCTCGGGGGTGAGATCGTCGAGGTAATAGAGCACACGAACCAACTTGGGAGCACTGGCCTGCAAGCCCAGTATCGCGGATCCGTAGGGTTGGGAATCGGTGTGGATGGCGATGCCGGGATGCCCCGGCCTGGAAAGGGCGAAGACGCAGGACGTGCAAAGAATCTCGTCTCCGAAGAGCGTGGTCAGGAAGTCCACCATCGCCGGAAGGGCAATCACGTCAACCGCATTCGGGGAATCGGTCCACTGGACGTGAGAGCATCCTCGCTGGTTCTCGCTGTAGTCGGTTGCGGTCGTGGGAAGTCGATCGAGCTCCTCTTTGATGATCTTTATCTGATCCCGAGACAGTAGATCCGGAATCAGGACGTACCCTTCAATCTCGAGATGTTTGATTCGCTGGGCAGTGGTGAGGGAGTCCCAGTCGGTTGTCACTGGGTTGTCAGGGATTCGGTTTTCTGCGGCCATGTAGTCCTCCCAATCAATTGTGGCAGAGTCGACAGGCCTGCTCCCGCGGCAGGGTTAGGTGGAAGGCAGCTGTTGAGCCGTGGGCATTGTGGCATCTCCCGCAGTCTTCCAGGATGTGGGGGGCATGCTCGTGGGGTTCGATGAAGGCTTCCTTGTCATGACAGTCAAAACAACCTCCTTCGAAGCGGAATCGTCCTCGCCGGCTCAGTCCGTGACAGTGGGTGCATTCTGTGGCAACAGGAGGATGCTGCTTGAAGACACGAAAGGTCGGCGGGGGATTCTCTCCCACAAAGAATCGGATTTCGCGGTGACCTCCCTTCCAGGTCAGCCCCAATACATGTTCTCCCGGAGTGGGTCTCAACTTGGCGTGCAAGACGTTGGGGAAAGGCTCCTGGGCGGGGATCTGCTCACCGTCCAACTCCAATCTCCCCTCAGGACCGGTTGCCACGATGCTGATCTCTTCTGAAGTAAGAGCCGAGCCGTCCTGAGGCCGAAGGATCTTGCCCTGTTCGTCGCCGGAGCTCGACGACAGCAGGGTCAGGGTCAGGACCCCAAGTAAGCTCTTCATAAATGGAGCCGGCAGATGTATCCCGCGTAGCGACTCCCATTGTCTCCACCACCGGGAGCAATACCGGCGTCGGTGTAGTAGAAGGTACCCTTGTGAAGGGTCATGCCGTGGGGATCCGGATCAGACGATCCTAGTTGGATTGCTTCGAGAATCCGGCCGTCCTTCGCATCCAGTCTATGAATGACTCGATCGTTGGAAAACATGCACCAGATCGTGTCCCAGTCCCAGGCCAGGCCATGGGCTCGTCCCAGGGTCACGGGAATGCTGTGAAGCTCCTTGAAACCGGCATCGACCTGGGTCAGGCTCTTTCGTCCCAGCGTCGTGATCCAGAGAGAGTTGTCAGCCCAGGTAAGGCCGTGAACACCTCCTCCTCCTGGGATCAGGTAGCGGGCAAGCGTTTGGCCTGTCTGGGGGTCCACCTTCAGCACCATTCCGGTCTTGGAGTCGGTGGGCCGAGGCTCGCGCCGAAGGGCAGGGCCGTTGGCAGCCATCCAGAGGAAGCCGTTCCCAAAGGCCATTCCGCTGGTGTTGGTGGACTCGGTCGGGACTTTCTGAAGGACCTTGCCTGTTTCCCAATCGAGCAGGTAGGCGATGTTGGTGAGTTGTTCCCCTACCCACAGGCCATCGTCAGTGGCCTCGAGCGCGTTGGGGTACGCATCCGGGGACTTCCACAGTGCTTCTACTCTGGGCCTCCGGATGAGGTAATCCTTGGGCGCCAGTGAACCGGCCAGCAGTAGTTCCAACAACTCCCTGCGATTCAACATGAGCTCTAGCGGATCCGAGTCAGTGTCCCATCGATGTCAGAAATCCTGGCAACTCCGGCCAGGCCCATATCCAGTGCCAGCTCCACCCGAAGCAGCTCCAGAACACGGGAAACCCCTTCCTGCCCGAAGCAGGTCAATCCCCACAGGTAGGGGCGTGCCACCCCCACGGCAGTCGCGCCCAGGGATAGTGCTTTCAACACATCCGTTCCCCGCCTGAAGCCGCCGTCCACCAGAACCGGAATCCTGCCTCCTGCTGCCCGAGCGCACTCGGGTAGAGCCTCGATGGTGCCGCCCAGGTGGTCCTGCTGTCTAGCCCCGTGGTTGGATACCACGACGGCCGACATGCCGTACTCCACGCACTTCTCAGTGTCCTCGGCGGTGAGGACGCCCTTGATCACGATGGACAGATCGGTCAGGTCCCGCAATTGACGAACGGTCTCCCAGGTGGGGGTGGGGAAGGGACGCTCCGGATAGCGACCCGTGCGCCAGGGTCGGTCCTCTTTCTTGTAGATCAGGTTGCCATCGGCATCCCGCGGGACCCCAGTCTCACACCAGCGCCGCACCAGACGGTTGCGAATGCTCCTTTCCCGATGGGAGACGTGCATATTGTCTACTGTGAAGCAGATGCCTGCAGCCCCCATGTCTTCGAGCTTTTCCACGAAGTTGAGCATCGTGTTCTTGCTACGAAACTGACCACCCGTGGTGACCTGCCACCAGTTGGACGGTCCGCGACCCGAGGTCAAGTAGTCGTCGATTCCCCCATTGGTTATCATGAGAGTTTTGGAATGGGCGGCTCCCTTGGCCACTTCCTCTTCGCCATTGGGAAAGAAACAGTTCTTACCGCCGGCCGGGCAGACGAAAATCGGGTGGTCGAGCTTCTGGCCCAGAAGGTTGGTAGAGAGGTCGATCTTGTGGACATCGGTAAGAATCTTCGGCCTGATGATGATGCGCTCGAATGCCTTCCGATTGTCGCGCAGGGATATCTCGTCCTGTGATCCTTCGGCCATATAGTCCCAGGCGACGGGGTCCAGCTTGGACTGGGCCAGCTTGGCAAAGTCGAACAGGTTGATGAGGTTGTGAAGTTGTTCTTCACTGCCAGGACCGATTTCGGCAGTCTCAGCGGCCTGCTTCTGTCCGGCCAGCAGCGGGGAAGAAAGCAGCAGTTGAGCGAAGGCCTTTAGGGCTTGACGTCGACTGATCATGTCTAGGCTCAGGTGCCAAGGGAGACACGGCATGTAAGGGCCGATTCCCATGAGAGACCCTGATTGGAGCCCGGTCTGGATAAGAGTCTAGCAGTCCGACGCAGGGCAAACAATGCTTTGCTTGGTGGCTGATCGCAGTCTGGGAGCGAAAAGAGTATCCTTTCGATAACTCGATTTTCAGAGATCCTTTGCTGTGATCCTGGGGCTGGTCAGAGAACGGCTCGTCCCGTAGGCGGTCCTGTCAATGTATTTTCGTCGTGGGAAGAGTTCTTGGTGGCAGGCTTTTGCGGCCTCTTGTGTCGTGGGGGTGGTCCTAGTTCCCGAAGGCCTGACTCTGGCCTCCGAATCCGGACAGCGGAGCAAGATTGAGTTTTTTGAGCGACGAGTGAGGCCGCTGCTTGTCGAGCGCTGCTTCGAGTGCCACAGCGCTGAAACCGAGATCCCGCAAGGCAAACTGCGGATCGACAGTCGGGCAGGGCTGCTGCATGGAGGCTCCCGGGGTCCAGCCATAGTTCCGGGGAAGCCAGAAGAAAGTCTGTTGGTTGAGGCGGTGCGGTGGCAGTCACTCAAGATGCCTCCGGGGGGCAGGCTCGAGGAGCGCGAGATCACGGACCTGGTGAAGTGGATCGAAATGGGAGCCCACTGGCCCGAAATGCGGCAGGCTTCGGACTCGCAAGCCAAGAGAGAGGGCTACGATTGGCCAGCTCTCAGGAGGGGGCATTGGGCTTGGCGCCCGATCCAGAAGCCAGTTCCGCCAGATTTTCCCGCCACAGTCCGGATTCTCAATCCCATCGATCGGTTCGTCCAGTCGAGGCTTTCGGCAGCGGGTTTGCAGTCCGTCCCTCCGGCTGAATTGCACGTTCTCGTCCGTCGAGTCTACCTCGATCTTGTTGGCTTTCTGCCGCTGCCTCGGCAGGTTGAGGAGTTTGTGGAGTTAGCCCGAAAGAATAGGCAGGCCGCGATCGGTAGAGTCGTTGATCAACTGTTGGATTCTCCCCATTATGGCGAGCGCTGGGGAAGGTATTGGCTCGATGTTGCTCGCTACAGCGACGGATTCGGGGGATTCCTGGACCGCCGCAACGAGGAGCTTTCGCAGGCTTGGCGCTACCGGGATTGGGTCGTAGAAGCCTTGAACCGTGACTTGCCCTATGACCGGTTTATCAAGCTACAGATCAGCGGTGACCTGATCGCTGAGGGGCGAGATGTCTTCGCAACTGGTTTCTTCGCCCTGGGGCCCAAATACCACTCAGACGGGGGCGACCCGGATAGCGTTGCGCAGGCAGACGGAGAGACCCTTGACGACCGGATAGACACCCTGACTCGCGGGTTGATGGCCATCACGGTTTCCTGTGCCCGCTGCCACGATCATAAGTTCGATCCGATTCCACAGAGGGACTACTATTCGCTGGCCGGTGTTTTCAACAATACCGAGGCGAGTGAGCTGCCGCTGGCACCCGAGGATGTGGTCAAGGTCTACCAGGATCATCAGCAGAAGATCACGGACATCCAGAAGAAGAGAAGCGACCTCAGGAAGCTGGCCAAGGACGAAGAGCGCGAGCTGACCGACCAGGAGGAACAGCAGCACAAACAGTGGGAAGAGCAGGTCAAGGAGCTGGAAAAAGCGTCGCCGCCAAAGTACGACTTTGCTCACGTCCTGGCTGATACCGGTAGCGAAGACATGCCGGTCGCGATTCGCGGCAACCTCAGAAAGCCAGGAGAAGTGGCCCCTCGTCGCTTCTTGAGGATAGTGACTGGAGCGGAGCCTCCTCCGTTCGTCAAGGGAAGCGGCCGAATCGAGTTGGCTGAGGCCGTCGTCAACCCGGAGAATCCTCTGACCGCACGCGTGATCGTCAATCGGGTTTGGATGCACCACTTCGGCAAGGCCTTGGTACGCTCGCCCAGCAACTTTGGGACACTCGGCCTGAAACCAACTCATCCGGAGATGCTCGACTGGCTGGCGGCGACTTTCATCGAATCGGGCTGGTCCATCAAGTCTCTGCACCGCCTGATCATGAGCTCAGCCACCTATCAGATGAGTACCCGCTTTCAGAGTGGTGCTTTTAGTGTCGACGGCGACAACGAGCTGCTCTGGCGAATGAACCCGAGGCGAATGGACGTCGAATCTTTGCGGGATTCGCTGTTGACGGTGACCGCTGAGCTGGATGCAGAGAGGGGTGGCCCGCCGGTAGAGGAGATTACCAAGAGCAAGAGGCGAACGCTCTATGCCAAGGTCAGCCGCCTCGGTAGCGAATTCGGTTCCGACGAGTTCTTGCGCTTGTTCGATTTCCCCTCGATGAGGGCGACGGTCTCCAAGCGTCCCAGCAGCATCGTTCCTCAGCAGTTTCTCTTCTTGATGAACAGTCCCTTCATGGTGGAGCGGGCGAAGGCGTTCTCTGAGAGACTGCATCGCGAAGCAGCAAATGACCGGGAGCGAATCGAACGAGCCTACCGTCTCCTGTTCAGTCGCTCTCCGAGCGAGGAGGAATTGCAGATGGGGATCCGGTTCCTATCGGGATCTTCGTCCCGTGCAGAGTTATCACCCTGGCAGCAGTATGGCCAGGTGCTCATGAGCTCCAACGAGTTTATGTATGTAAGATAAGGGCTACTCGACCTGGTAGATGAGGAGTACACGACCATGTTCCATGACAATCCCCTACCGCCCTTGACTCGCCGCGAACTGCTCCGCCGTATCGGTGCGGGGTTCGGCACCCTGGGACTCGCGGGTATCATGGCCGAGCTTGGAGGTCCTCAGTCGACGATATCTGCTTCGCCTCTATCGGCTGTCTCCTCCCTGGGTCCCAAGGCTCCCCATTTTGCTCCCAAGGCAAAGCGTGTGATTCAACTCTTCATGCCGGGAGGTCCTTCTCAGGTCGACACTTTCGACTACAAGCCAGATATCCAAGCCTACGAGGGACAGCGTCCTGCCCTCGTTGATCGGAAGTCCCTTCGCGACACCAAGAACGGATTGTTCCCTTCACCTTTTGGATTCGAGCAATACGGCGAATCCGGAAAGTGGGTGAGTGACATCTTCCCGCATGTCGGCGAGTGCGTGGATGACATCTGCTTTATCCATTCCATGCACACGGACATCCCCGAACACGCGGGCGCCATCCTGATGATGAATGTGGGGCATCTCCAACCCAGCCGGCCCAGCATGGGCTCCTGGATGGTCTACGGACTGGGTTCTGAAAACCAGGATCTACCCGGATTCGTAGCCATGAGTCCGCGAGCCCAGCCCCGTGGCAAACTGGCGAACTGGGGGAATTCCTTCCTTCCCGGTGCCTACACCGGGACTTACGTCAACCTCCACGAGATGGAGACCGGCGAGATCCTGAAGAATCTCGAGAACAGTTGGCTGCCCAAGGCCGAGCAGCAGAGGCAGGTTGAATTCCTGACCCGGCTCAATCGGCTCGATCTGCAGCGACAGCAGCAAGACCAGCTGTTGGAAGGCAGCATCCAGGCGATGGAAATGGCGTTCCGCATGCAGTTCGCGGCGCCGGAGGTGTTCGATCTCTCCCAGGAGAGCAAAGCCACCCTCGCACTCTATGGAGATAGCGAGTATGCCAAGGGATGTCTACTGGCGCGCCGTCTCGTCGAGCGGGGTGTCCGAATGGTGCAGGTGTCCCATTCCATTGACGAATACGACATCGCCTGGGATACCGGACACAAGGATATTGTCGGTGGTCACAAGACACTGGCCGATGCATGCGATCAGGGGATCGCCGCCCTTATCAAAGACCTCAAACAGAGGGGGCTTCTAGATGAAACACTCGTGATCTGGGGGGGAGAGTTTGGCCGGGCTCCTACGTCAGAGGGAAAGAAGGGCCGTGACCATGACCATTATGGGTTCACCGTCTGGATGGCGGGTGGAGGCGTGAAGCCCGGATTCAGCTATGGTGCCACCGATCAGTTCGGCTTGACGGCGGTAGAGAACCCCGTTCATGTCCACGACCTACACGCCACCATCCTGCATCTGATGGGCCTCGACCACGAGAAGCTCACCTACAGGTACTCGGGCCGTGACTACCGTCTGACGGATGTTCACGGAAAAGTAATCCACGACATCATCGCCTGACCTGGACGTGCTGGCTCCCTTCGAGACAGAAACTTTGGTTGTCTCTTAGCCCGACATGGATAGCACGGTGTCGCTTGTAGGACTGGCACTCCTGCCCGTCACAGGGACGGCGACGGGCAGGAGGCCCGTCCTACAAACAGTCAGGGCTCGGTTCGATGAACTCTTGCACGACCCCCTAACCCGCATTTCTCATCGCTGGTCTACTGCGTCGCCGCAAACATCCGTCCTGGCTGTGTTACGCTCTTCAGCGGCGATTGCGATCGTCACTCCCCCAGCGACGGGTGGCGAGAGGCTCATAGACCTCGTCGCCCGGTCCGTATCCGGCGCTCTCGGTTCCAATCACGTATTGATAGTCGAGGATGAACTTGAGCAGGTCAGCCATTTCCTGGTGATTGACGTTTTCTTCAAGGCCTTCCGGCATCAACGACTTGCCAGTTGCCCTGATCTCCTGGATGTCTTTTCGCAAGACGGTGTTCTGAAGGTCCTCTCCTTCCAGCAGGGTGACACTCGTCGCAGTCTGGTCGGTCAAGATTCCGGTGAAGAGTCTTTGCTTCTTGTCGGTTACGACATACTCCAGGTATTGAGGCTCGACGAAACGGTTGGGATCTAAAATATTGGTGAGCAGAGGCTCGGGATCCTTGTAGGATCCCATGATCAGGTTCGGACCGATCAGGTGCTCAGTGGAGGACAGGCGGTGACACTTTATGCATTCACGCCGATAGACGGTCTCTCCTCGAGCTCTGTCTCCGGTGAGGGTGAGAGTGGCCTGATAGTTGGCCAGGACCTCCTGCCGTGGACTCGGAGCCTGGGAGTCAAAGAGGGTCACGGCACGAGCGCGGATCGCCTCGTCTCTGTGGCTCATCAACAATTCACGGCGCTTGGGATCGATCTGGTTGGAGGAGATCTGCTCTTTCTCGATGGTCTCCAGCAGGGAGCGCGTCCAGTGCTCGCGTGACAGGAGTCCTATCAGGACCTTGTTCCGGACCTCCGGGGTCTGACTTTCCCACGACTCCAGCAACAAGGCAGGGATATCGGCACTGTCGTAGCCGGTGAGGGCTTCTATGCCGGCGAGCTGTACCGCCTGGGGCTGCCGGAAGTCGATCAGGGCGGTCAGTGCCTTCCTCACCCGGTCGAAACCGCCGTGTGCGAGAAGCCGAATAGCGGCCACGCGTTCCTCTTCGGCCAGATCGGTATCTCTGGCCAGAGTCTCCGATCGATCCATCAGGTGCTGGATCATCCGCCGCGCCGCCGCAGAAAGATGACGGAGTCCAGCGAGACTCTTCCCGGAAATGGCCAAACCGTCTGCCAGGGCGGTAACTATGATTTGCTGGGCGTGCTCATTCTCCTTGAGGGCCGGGTGCAGAGCCGCAGTCTGTGTGAGTCGATCGACTTCAGGACGCTTGTTCCGCGCTCCGATGACCCGGGCCAGGGGAGACAGCCATTCGCCGGACTCTTTCCTGTCGACAAACCCCTCCAGACCGACCAGCTTCACCAGCAAACGGTCGGAAAACTTGGCGCTGGAGCTGAGGACGGCATTCCGGGTCCAGCGGTCAGCCGAGTCCCGTAAGGCAATTTGGACCAGGCCCGAAAAGGCTAGGCGACTCTTTGCCTCTCCCAATGTCAGTGCCACTCTAAAACGGACTTTGGGGTCGTCATCCTCGGCCAGTGCCAATACCTGCTGGAAGAGAGACGGTGAACGGTTCAATCTGGATTCGGCCAGTCGGACCGCGTGTGCCCGGACACCCGGCGAAGCGTCGGACAAGGCCCGGGACAGATCCCCATCCTGCAGGGCGGCCAGGCCCTTGAGCGACCAGAGAGCATGCATCCGGGCTAGCGGGTTGGAGCTTTCCTTCAGGAGCCCTCTCAGCAAGGGGGCTGCTGCGGCGTCCTGGCGTTCGTAGATCAGCCGGTGGGCGGTCTCTCTCCACCAACCGCCAGGGTGCTCCAGATGGCCTATCAATTCCTCGATGCTGGCATCGCCCAGGCGGGGTGCGGGAGGCACCTTGAATCCAGGCGGGGCAACGCGGTAGATACGTCCGCGGTCCTGACCTCTGGTGAAGTCAAGGTGTTTCACGACTCTTTCGGGGACATGGGCGGCCTCGATCAACTCTCGGTACATGTCCAGAACGTACATAGTGCCATCCGGAGCGTTGATGGAGTTGACCGGGCGGAACCAATTGTCGGTGGAGCGGACAAATTCCGTCTCATCGGGTTCTCCACGAACTGACTTGAAGGTGACCCCATCCTCCTCGAGAACCCTTCGGTGATAGAGGTTGGCGGTGTTGGCTCCGATGAAAATGCTCCCCCGATACTTTTCCGGGTAGGCGTGTCCCCGGTAGACCTGCACTCCAGCGCCGGCCGTCTGGTAGCTGTGACCGACGCCTGCACTCTTGTTACTACGGCCGGCAAAGACACGGCGAGCCTCACGGATGGTACGCCAGCGTTCGATAGGGCTTATTTTGTAGATCCGTGTGCTGCCCTGCACCAGCGGGTTGACTTCGAGGGAGCCGTGTCCTTCCCAATGGAAACCGTGCAGGTCGAAGAAGAGGTAGGGGTTGCGCTCCAGGTACCCTCCGGGCATCACCACGTGTCGTCCCGATGACCCAGCGGTGCAGACGAAGCGGTTGTACCAATCATCGAAGCTGTGCCCGAACTGAAAGGTCTGGCCGGTGAGCTCGAAGGCTCCACTGACGGGATCGAAACGGAAGTCGCGATCGTAGACCGAGATCGGCTCAGCGTTGGGTTGGTCGCCGGGGCGAATATAGCCGCCGTCTCCACCGGTGGAAGCGTAGATCTTGTGGTCGACTCCCCAAATCAGATTGTTCACCATCTGCTGTTCGTTGGTGACCCCGAATCCGGTGTAAACGACCTTGCGAATGTCGGCTTTCCCATCGCCGTCGGTGTCTTTCATGTAGAAGATGCTGGGCGGGGCGGAAATATAGACGCCCCCCTTGAAGACGGCCACGCCGGTAGGCCAGACGAGCCCATCTGCAAAGACATGACTGACGTCGAAGACTCCGTCTCCGTCCTTGTCTTCCAGCAGTCGGACGCGTCCAGTAGGTTCTTCGGCCTCTCCTGGTTGATAGGGATAGCTCTTCAGCTCTGCCACGTACATGCGACCGTTCTCATCGAAGGTGGCGGCCACCGGTTCGTTTACCATGGGCTCATGGGCCACCAACTGCATTTGGAATCCGTCGGCCGTCTCGAATGTCTTGATCGCGTCGGCCGGCTCGGTTGGCGGTACCGGCTTCAGGTACTCTTTCAGGGCGGCTTCGTCGCGCGAGATATCTACTAGTTTCTTGAAGCGGTCTTCAACTCCGTCGGCCGGCTCCTGACTGCAGGAAGCGTAGAGACCGACCCAGATAACCGGGATGATCCGACGGAGCAAGGACCTGTTTGTTCTCGTCATGGCCCTTATCATGAGCGATGGGAAGCCGCCTTTTCAACTCCATTCGCGTCCGCCGGGGACATCCACCATTCGTGGACTCGCTCGGTGCTGGAAAGAGTCCGATCTCGCGAAGTCTGTCGAACCAGGTCCGGCAGGTTGACATCAGGGGGCCGCTGGCCCGAAACTGGAGACTTCAGTCCAGCCAATCCTGGCTGCCTCAACGCTCGCTGCATCAACTTCAAAGGAGGAATAGAGATGTCACTGAGAATCAACGATGAAGCCCCCAACTTTACGGCCGAGACGACCCAGGGCTCCATAAATTTTCATGAGTGGATAGGTGATGGCTGGGCCATCTTGTTTTCCCATCCGAAAGACTTCACGCCAGTCTGCACCACCGAGTTGGGATATATGGCGGGCTTGGCACCTGAATTTGCCAAGCGTAACTGCAAGGTCATCGGACTCAGCGTTGACCCGGTAGACAGCCACAGGGGATGGTCGAAAGATATCGAGGAAACCCAGGGCCACGCGGTCAATTACCCCATGATCGGCGACACCGACCTGGCGGTATCGAAGCTCTACAACATGCTTCCCGCGCATGAAGCCGGCACCTCCGAGGGCCGTACGGCCATGACCAACGCGACTGTGCGCTCCGTCTTCATTGTTGGGCCTGACAAGAAGATCAAGCTCATGCTTACCTACCCGATGACGACGGGTCGTAACTTCGATGAGATTCTGCGGGTGCTGGACTCCATGCAGTTGACCGTCAAGCACAAGGTGGCAACCCCGGCCAACTGGAGCAGTGGCGATGATGTCATCATCGTACCTTCCGTCTCGGATGACGCCGCGAAGGAGATGTTCCCCGAAGGCTGGAACGCAGTGAATTCGTATATTCGTGTCGTGAAGCAGCCTAGCTGACTCAGCGGTAGCAGACAGCGTCGCCTTCAGGAGAGGTTGCAAGGTGGCGCTGGGACGCCTCACAAGGGGGGTAGCTTCAAGGCCTCGCGAGACAGGTTGACCATATACTTCGCCGCGCTGACAGAAGGCTGTTTGGGTGTGTAGACGAGTTCGATGGCGTCGCCAACTTCGTGGCTTTGCCAGACCTCCTCAGTCACCGCGATCTTGTTCTCGTGCCGGTCTCCCGTTGGGGTCGTGTATTCATACCGGAGATAAGGGGCGTTCGTGCCTGATCCGGGCTGACGGAATTTCTTGATCACCTTGCCTTCAATCGCTACACCCTCATGGGCCAACGCTTTCATTTGAAAGCCTCGCCGGACGATGAAGAAAACGATCAGTCCGATGATCGCGATGGGGATGAGTAGGTTCAGCCAGTCCATACTATTTTTCCAATAGGGATACGGTTATCTGTCGTGGGGGTGGCCTCCAGGCCGCCGTATTTTCTTTTCGAGCCTTTGGCTCGACCCACGGCGGCCTGGAGGCCACCCCCACGACAGGCGATCTACACGCCCTTGGGCACCGCCCAATGGCTCTCCCGGTAAGTGCGGGTAAGCAACCGGCTGGCGTCGTTGTCATCGATGATCTGCTCCTGTTCCGGATCGAATCGGAATGGTCTGCCGGTGCGCACGGCGATGTTGGCGAGGTGGCAGAGCGATGCCGATCGGTGGGCCGTCTCAGCGTCAGCAGTGGGAGCAGCATCGCCTCGAATCGCCGCCAGCCAAGCCCTGAAATTGTCTGGAACGAACATCTTCGGTGCCTGACTCGGTTGCCTGTCAAGCTTCTTGTCTTCTTCGTCCCAGAGCTGGAATGTACCACGGCGACCGAGGAGCATCTTTCCCCTGGTTCCAAGGAACTCGACGCCACTGTCCAGGCCATAGGGCTGATTGCCAGTCCAGATTCGCATCTCGAAGATCAACTGTCTGCGGCTTCCAACGCTTCCGTTTCCCGGGTAGTCGAATGTGGCCGTAACCGTGTCGGGAAACTCCTGATCGTCATCGAAGTAGAACTTGCCGCCGGCCACGGCCACGTTCGTGGGATGCGTCTCCTGACCCAGACCCCGACGGGCCAGGTCGAACTCGTGTACGCCGTCGTTGCCCAGATCACCGGTGCCGAAGTTGTACCACCAGTGCCAGGAATAGTGGTGACGATTCTTCTGGAACGGCACCATGGGTGCCGGTCCCACCCAGATGTCATAGTCGAAGCCATCCGGTGGTCTACTGGGTTGCTCATGGCCGATATTCTTGCGCTTCTGGACATTCCAGGCCTTGGCGATCAAAACTTCTCCGATTGCTCCATCGCGAAGCATCTGAATGGCCTCGTGGAATCCGGGGTTGCTCCGGGCCTGGGTGCCGTGCTGGACGATCTTACCGCTGCGGCGGGCCGCTTCGACCAGCAGCCGGCCTTCACGCAGATTGTGTGAGCAGGGCTTTTCTACATAGACGTGCTTGCCGGCCTCCATCGCCAGAATAGCCGCCGGAGCGTGCCAGTGGTCGGGGGTGGCGACGGTCACGGCGTCGATGGAAGGGTCGTCGAGGATTCGCCGAAGATCGTCGATCGGTTTGGCCCCGCCGCCGAGGGCGCTGCCTTGGGCCCGTCGGGCCTCGTCCGGGTCGCACACCGAGACAACTTCTGCGTTCGCATCTTTTGGGAAGCGCTCGATGTGCCAACGTCGCCCCTGGCCTCCGCAGCCGATTACCCCGATTCGTATACGGTCATTGGCACTGGCCGTAGTGGCCAATGCCGGTGCGGCGGAAAGTCCGCCAACCGCTGTGGCCGCCGCCGCGCTCGACCCTTTCAAGAAATCTCGTCGGTTTACTTCAATCTGTTTCATAGAGTCCTCCCTGGGCTACCCGCGGTAACGCCTTTGGCGTAAGGACGTACTCCCAAGAACTTGTAACTGCATTCCGGAAAATGAAGTTTTAGCCTAGTCCCGCCCCCAAGGAAGCCCTGGCCCCATTCGAGAACGAAACTTCCGTCAGTGCTAGCTACGAACATCGAGAGCTGAGTGACGCTTGTAGCACGGCCACTCCTGCCCGTTGGTGTCCTCCACGGGCAAGAGTGCCCGTGCTACAGGTCACTGCTCTGTCAGATGCTGTCTCCTACACCTTCCCTCTGCCAATAAAGTTTCAGCTTAGTGAACACAATGATTGTCGCCGATAGGGGTTTGATTTGGTAGTAGTGGCCCATTGCCCGGTCGCCACGTTAGAATCGGACCGGACACAAAGAAGAAGATCAACCGTATGCCCAAAAGACTGATCGTCACGGCTCCGAGACAGGTGGAATTAGAGGAAGTCCCCATTCCGGGATGTCCCGATGACGGCCTCCTGGTTCGTGCCAAGGTCACTGCGGTGAGTACCGGAACCGAGATCCGCGTCTATCGTGGGATCCCAGTGGACAAGGATGGGGGCTTCCTCCATACGTACGTTCCTTTCCAATACCCCTATATAAACGGCGAGTCGATGGTGGGCAAAGTGCTCGAGGTGGGTGCCGAAGTTTCGGGTTTCGGTGTTGGAGATCGGGTGTTCGTGACGGCATCCCACGGGCACTACGCGGCCGTCTCCGCCGGCGAGGCCATCAAACTGCCCGCTCAAATCTCCGACGAAGTTGCTGCTTTCCTGAACATTCTGGAGGTCGGTCATATTGGCCTGAGGAAAGGAAGCCCGCAGCCGGGCGAAAACGTGGCCATCATCGGGGCGGGTGTTATCGGCTTGTCGGCGCTGGCCTACTGTCGAAGCTTCGGTTTTCGTACGGCTGTCGTTGAGTTTGCACGAAAACGCCTGGATCTGGCTGGGGAAATGGGAGCCGATTTGATGGCCTCTCCTGAAGCAGAGGATTTCTCGGACCGAATACTCGAGTTCTTCGGTGGCGAAGGTGCGGACCTGGTTTTGGAGGCCGCGTCGGTGTGGCCCGCTATCGAGACGGGTATGCAGATCGCCCGCATCGGCGCCCGTGTGGTTGTCATCGCTCGCCACACCGATGAGCCCACTTTCAGTGCGGTCGGCCATCCCTACCTGGGAAAGGACCTGGCCCTGCTGACTTCGTACGGCTACCAGCCGGATGGGCAACGATGGGATCGACGCCGATCCAACGCCTTGACGGTTGATTTACTGTCGAAAGAAAAGCTCCTGGTGTCGCCCATGATCACAGACAGGTTCGATTGGCAGGAGCTGCCCGATGTATACAGACGCCTGGATCAGGGGGACAAAGGACTCGTGGGCGTCGTGATCCAATGGTCCTGAAAGTCCGCGCTTTCTCCCCAGGAGAATCGACTCAAGGCGATTACCATAAGTAGCCTCGTAGATTCTCGGTCCCGGACGTTTGGTTAGGTGCCCAATAGCAAATCAGGACCGCCGTCCGCGACCATGAACACGAAATCTCTGAGACAGCAGTTAAAAAACTCCTTTGGTTTCGACGATTTTCTGCCCGGCCAGGAGAGGGTCATAGAGAGTCTGATGGCAGGACGCTCCACTGCGGCTGTCTTTCCCACCGGCGGAGGGAAGTCGCTCTGCTACCAGCTTCCGGCGCTATTGCTTCCGGGGCTGACGCTGGTGGTGTCTCCACTTATCGCCTTGATGAAAGATCAGATTGACCAGCTCAAGAGGCTTGGCATCGCCGCCGAGCGTCTGGACTCCACCCTCACGGCGGCCGAGTACCGAGCCACCATGGATGCGATTCGTAACGGGAGATTACGCTTACTCTATGTCGCTCCGGAGAGATTCAACAACGAGCGCTTCCGGGAGAGCTTGAATCGCATCGATCTACCGCTTTTCGCCGTCGACGAGGCCCACTGCATTTCGGAATGGGGTCATAACTTTCGACCCGATTACCTGAAGCTGTCCGACTATGCTCGGCGCTATGGCGCGGACCGCGTACTGGCCCTGACCGCCACCGCGACTCCGCGGGTGCTCGACGACATCTGCCGCGGTTTCCAGGTTTCTCCAGAGTGTGCCGTCCGCACGGGATTCCATCGTCCCAACCTTCAGTTGGTTACCACACCTGTAGCTTCCGAAGACCGCGACGCCAAGCTGGTGCGACGCCTCGAAGAACGTCCTCCGGGCTCCGCTATTGTGTACGTCACTTTGCAGCGTACCTCCGAGCAAGTTGCCGAACGGCTGGTGGCAGCGGGCTTCTCTGCCCGCGCCTACCACGCAGGAATGGAGGACGAAGAGCGCGCCGGGGTCCAGGATTGGTTCCTGGCATCGAAAAGCTCGATCGTGGTGGCGACGATCGCCTTCGGCATGGGGATTGATAAATCGGATGTTCGCTATGTCTACCACTACAATCTTCCCAAGAGCCTCGAGAACCTTTCCCAGGAGATCGGTCGGGCGGGTCGGGACGGCCATGCCGCGATTTGCGAAAGCTTTTTCTGCCCCGAGGATATGACGGTCCTCGAAAACTTTGCCTTTGGAGATACGCCGGCACTGGAAGGGATACGGGGATTGGTCGAGGAGCTGGCTGCAGCACCGGACGAATTCGAGCTGAATCTCAATGAACTTTCTCGACACCACGACATTCGACCCCTGGTAGTACGCACGCTTCTCACCTACCTGGAGCTGAAAGGTCTTCTAGAGGGGCGCACGCCGACGTTTTCCGTCTACCGCTTCCGTCCTCTCACACCCTTCCAGGAGATTCTGGATCGGTTCAGCGGGGAGCGAAGGGTCTTCCTGGCGGCTCTATTTCAGCAGGCGAAGAAGGCCAAGATCTGGTTCGATATCGACTTGATCAAGGTGAGTCGGACCCTGGGGGCTCCCCGCGATCGTCTGGTCCGAGCCCTCGACTATCTGGCCGAGCAAGAGTTGCTAGAGCTTCGGGTCGGAGGGGTTCGCCAACGCTACCGCTGGCTGCAGCGATCGGCTGAACTGGATCAACTCGTGGCGGAACTCCATGCCAGGACGCTGGAGCACGAAGGTCGTGAGATCGAGCGACTAGGCCGAGTCCTGGACCTGGCCGCCCTCGATGGCTGCCAGACCCGGTCTCTCTGCTCCTACTTTGGGGAAACCTTGACCGAAGACTGCGGGCACTGCGGCTGGTGCCTGGGCGGTCGGCAGTCGGCGAGCTTGCTGCCAAGACGAGAGCCGGTCCTAGATGACGACCTCTGGAATCAAGCGATTCAGGCGAGGGAGGAACATGCCGAGGTACTGGCCGAGCCGCGCGCGTTCAGCCGCTTTCTCACCGGACTCAGATCCCCCAGCATCACCCGAGCTCGACTAGCCGCCCACCCCCTGTTCGGCGCCCTGGAGCAGCTACCGTTTCCCTTGGTTCTGGAGCGGGCGTTGGGGAAGAAGTGAGCAGTGAGCAGTGAGGAGTAAGCGGTGAGCAGTGAGGGGTGAGTCCCCGGCAGCCGAGCGAAGTTGTGGACGAGAGCCGATCAGGCGATAATAGTGTCCATGCCTGGACTGATTGGTAGCATGAGTCAGTATGCAGAGGAGTATCAGTGGGGGGCGTCACCCAGTTGCGAAGTGAAGGGAATGATGTATGGGTAGTTTTGCTGATGTGGCTCGACTCATACGGGTCACAGGCTTGTGGATCGTGCTCTCGTGGAACCTTATTGGCGTTGTTGGGGCTAGCGATCTCGACGCACAGATCGCAGCGCTCGACCTACAGCGATTCAGTGGGGAGACTGTCAACGCTCCCGATTTCGCCGTGACTGGACTCGACAACAAGGAAATAACCCTGGGCGCTTTCAAGGGACGTCTCGTACTGCTGAACTTCTGGGCTACATGGTGACACCATTGCACTTCAGAGAGGTCGTCTCTGATCAAAGTCCATGAAAAGTTCAAAGATAGAGGATTCGCCGTCTTTGGCGTTTCTCTGGATCAGGCAGGATTGGAAACAGTCAAACAGTTCGTGGAGAAGCATGGGATTTCATTCCCAGTCGGGGTTGATCTGAAGAAGGAAGCCAGGTGGAGATATAGAGTGAGAGGAACTCCCAACTCGTTTCTTATCGGGGCAGACGGCAGCGTTATTTGCGGTGGTTCAGGTCCCCGTCGGTGGGACAGTGAGCCGGGTCGAAGACTGATAGAGACGTTGTTATCCTCTACCCCCTCGCCTTAGCGAGATTTTCAGGAGACGTCGGGTAGGTTCTCGGCCACCGCCAAAACAGTATGGACTGCTTCATACTGCTCACTGCTCACTGCTCACTGCTCACCATTCATACCCTTCCCATCAGGAGGAACGAGATGAAACGAAGAGACTTTCTGAAGGCCTCCACGGGTCTGCCTCTGATGGCATCAGCTCGGGCTTTGCCGGCGAGCCCGATTCAGAGTGCCCCTACACCAGCACCCGGGATCCTGGAAGTGGGAGGCCAGAAGCAACTCTTCCTCGACGACTGGCTGATCGAAGACGCAAGCCGCATTTCCCGCTTTATGTGCCGTCCCGAGAAACACCCGGATAATCCCATCATCGAAGCCGATCGGCCCTGGGAGATGGGGCTTCAGGGTGGATATTTCACCGGAGTTCAGATCTTCGGACAGGCCGTCATCTACGACGAAGAAGAGAAGATCTTCAAGACCTGGTATCTTCCCCGGTCCCTCGAAGATGGCGAGCAGCCCTGGTGCTACGCGGTTTCCTCGGATGGCTACCGTTGGGAGAAGCCGAACCTGGGAATCTACGAGTTTAGGGGTTCCAAGAATAACAACATCCTGGCGGACTATCGAGATCCGCACTACTTCAACGTGTTCAAGGATCCTCAGGACCCCGATCCCCAACGTCTCTACAAGGCCCTGGGCGAGCAGGAAGGCCCCATACCCAACCACACTGGTGGTGCAGCCGTGGCCTTTTCACCCGACGGTATCCACTGGAATCCCTGGTCAGGAAATCCGGTCGTTCATCACGGCCCCAACCTGGGAGATGCCCCGACCATTCTCGGCTGGGATCATCTCCGAAAGAAGTACGTCCTGTATCCGCGGCCGGGCCACCCCCTGGCCTACGAGATAAGCGGAAACGGTGTGCATCGCCACATCCGAATCGTGGGGTATTCGGAGAGCGACGACTTCGTCAACTGGACTCCCACACGGCTGATGCTGGCTCCCGATCGGGAAGACCGGGTGGACTACCAGTACATGTGCTTCACGGCAGGGATCACGGCGGGTATCTATGTGGGGTTTCTCTGGATGCACGAGACCCACGAACAGGTGTGGGATATCTTCTTGATGACCAGTCGGGATGGTTTCCACTGGAGTTGGGTGGATCGGAAGCTTCCTTTTCTGGGTCGGGGAGAGGTCGGTACCTACGATGCAGGCTATATGTCTCCCTCGAGTCCCATTTTCCATGACGGGAAGATATGGCTCTACTACGGGGCCTACAGCGCGGCCCACAGTTATCGGACCAGCAGATTGGGGGATAAGAACACCCTTTCGATTGCTCTCGCAACCCTTCCCGAAGATCGTTGGGTAGGGCTCTTGGCAGGTCCCTTCCAGGGAACGATCCTGACCCGGCCCTTCACCTTTACCGGCTCGAAATTGATGCTGGACATCGATGCTTCTCTCCCCATGGAACTGCCCAAGAGCTACCGCAACTACGACGAGTGCGAGATCCGAGCGGCCCTGTTGGATCAGTCAGGGGGCACCCTGGAGGGATTCACTCTGGAGAATTCCAGACCGTTGCTGGAGAGTGGGCGGCAGGAGATGAGTTGGGAAGGTAAGGAAGTGTCTCAGCTCGAAGGCAAGCCGGTCCAACTGCGGCTGGCGATCCGGTCGGCGGCACTCTACTCGCTCCAGTTCGTCAGTTGAGATCAGCGCTCGATCCAGAAGGAGAAAAGGCGGGCCTGGTAGAGCCGGAAGCGGAAGCGGATAGACTGGTCCCGCAGAGAGCTGAGATCGGCTTGCCCTTGCCATTTGATCTCTGCCCGCAGGTGATCTCCCTGGATCTTCTCGGACTGATCCTGGCTCCAGCCTTCCAGCACCTTGCGGCCGCGCCGGTCTACCACCTCCACCCGCAGCTCGCCTCTGGAAGCATCTACATTTGTAAACAGGTGGCTGCCTCCGAAACGAATCGGTCGAGTCTCCACGAAACCTCCCTTCGCGTCGGCGCCGAAGGAAACAAAGCGGTCCCGTTTGAGCTTGGCCAGGTGGATCCCACCCAGGTAGGGTCCCTCGGGATGGAACCTATGGTTGATGCCTGTGTAGTAGAACCAGAGCTCGTCACCGTGGACCATGGGTCGAGAGGCGGCCAGGACTTGCCCCGTATCAATGGCACCATTTCCTTCCGGTGAGACCGGAATGAATGACTCTCGCCCGCCTACCTTCACCCACGTCCTCAAATCTCGGCTGGTAGCCAGTTTCACCGAGTTGACTCCCTCCTGGTTCCGGTTTGGCGAATGGCCACTGGCCTCGAAGAAGTTGGGTAGGCCGATGTAGACTCCCTCGTAGGGAAAGACCGGCATGTTGTAGATCTCGGTGTTGTAGTGCTCTGGCTGGTTGTAAGTCATCATTCGCAGACTCGGGTCTGTTAGATGCTCTCGAATGCGTTTCTCTCCCAGTCTCTGGTCATAGGCGTCGGCGTGAAAGATCAGTTCGGGTGAAGTCCAGTTCTCGAAGTCCTCACTCAAGGAGAGGAACACCGAGCGGCCGAAGGGCCCTCGGTGTTTTACCGTCGCAATGAAGCGTTGGGTTGTCTCATCGTAGTTGAGATGGGATTCATCCTGGCTGGGAATCGGGGGTACATTCAGTTTTGTGAACAGATAGCCGTCCTTCGAGACCGCCGGCTGGCGATTGTGGCTGCCGATGAGTCCCTTGTAGCGGCGATCCGGAGACGCATCGGGGTCCCGAAGGACGTGTTTGATGTAGGCTTTCGGTTCCTCTTTGACCAGTAGCAGGTTGTTTTCCCGAGAGCCCTGGAACTCCCTCAGCCCCAACTCCGGTTTCTCCCACTCGATTCCGTCGCGAGACCGCGCAAATGCGGTCATGTGATCGGACGTGTACCACATCTTCCACACCTGCTCCTCTGGATCCCAGCAGGGAGCACTTCGAATCTGAATTAGCTTGTTGGGTTTAGGTCCAGAGGAGATTTCCCAGGGCCTGTCGGCCGAGACTACTGGGTTCCCCGCGTATTTTGTGGGTCGTTGGATCCGGCGCTCGACGCGATAGATTGCCCCCAGCAGAAAGTCGTCCAGAAAGAGTTGATGCTCTCCGGTAGGCAAGCTGACGTAGTCGTAGCTCGGTGGAGACGGGGGGGCTCCCCGGATCAAGGGGAGAAAACAAAGGAACGTCAGTACCAATCCTACAAATCCTGCTCGGGCTGAGATCACGCCTGTTCGCGGCTTTGTTTTGCTCTCGATCAATAAATGCCCTCCTCTGCGACGTGCGACGTGCGACGTTCAGACGTTCGGACGTTCAGACGTTCGGACGAATTCTTTCAAGCATCAGCTCAATTACAGTCGATCGTCTCACGAAAATAGCGCTTGCCATCGAGAAAGAGCTTGGTTCCTTCGTGGGTAAGGCTGTACTGGGTGGTGCTGCCGTCGTTGTAGGTCAGTAGCAGCGCACTTGCATCGAGACTTCCCGAAACCGTCCATGTCCCGGCGTTTTCTGCTTGAAAGGCTCCACTTGCTCCACCGCCGAAGCCTCCGGATTGGGAGCTCCTGAAAAAGAGTCCCTCCGGGCACAGCCAGATATACTCTTCTTCGGTGTAACCGCTACGTGTGAAAAAGCGTGACAGCTTACGACCGCTGAGTTGCTCCATCCAGGAGCCAGTTTCTTTAGCCTGGGAATCACTGGATTTGGGTTTCGGCTGGACCAACGAGAGTGAGGCGCTTATCTTACTCAGCGCTGTACGCAATCTTTCGGCATCCTGGGGCCCGCTTCCGGCCATAAAGGACACGCCTCGACCGCTTTCGCCAACGACCGTCGTCACCTGTCCCAGCAGAGGAGTCCGGGAACCGCTGACGGAGTAGTCAGCAGTCAGGATCGAGTCCTTGATCTGCACTTGTCCTTTGGGATGGAACACAACTCCATTTCCCACAGCAATGGCTTGACTCATGGCGCCCTGCGCTCCCTGCATGGTCATTTCCCCGATGGTCGCGAATACGTATGCTTCAAACGTCTGGCTCCTCATGAGAAGGACATCGCCATCTTTCGGAAGCACGGCGGCCCATCCAGCAGGTAACAGGATCGAGGCACCGTAGTCGGGGAATTCCAGCTGCGCTTCTCCCTGGTATTGAACGCCTGGCCGGACGACCTCGGCGGCCACTTCGATGCACGGCGCGATAGGGAAGAGGATCAAGACGAGGATGAGTCTGGGGCTCCGCATACGGCAACCTCGGCCTTGCTGCCCGGCCCTCCTGGCCAGGCTAGGATCCGATCTCAATCTCTAGAAAGGCGCGCTCCTGATCACGCCCCGAGAGTTTGGCAAAAAAATCTCCTATTCTCATCCCCCAGCGGTACTTTCGCCGAAGCATCTCATGCGCGCCTTGAATAACCTCTGGCTCGCTCACAATACGTCCCCGGCCCTCGAGCCACTCGCTTGATATTTTACCGCGTGCGTTACAGGCTGCCAGTTTCACGCGACCATTGGCACGGATTCGCTTGACCTTACCGGCGCTAGCTGCGCTGAAGACGTAGTATAGACGGTCTGTTCCGGCAATCCACACCGGCGTCCGTACTTCTTTTCCGTTTCGCCGGAAGGTTGCCAGGTTGACGTACGATTCTATTGCAGGGTCGAAGGGCCAGTTCTTCATGCCGGTTCGCCAAGTTTCCATTGAACCACGTTTTGCTGACCTGAAACTTCAATAAGCCTGTGCCAGCGAAAAGTGGCTTCGGTCTCCAGGCCGAAGTCTTCGACCTTCACCTACTTCAGTTTGCACAGACCGTGCCAAAGCATCGCCCCTCCAACCCCGGCCAGAATGCCGCCACCATATAGCTGGGCCTTGTTTCGTCGATCTTCCGGCTGAAAGATCCCCGGAGCTGAGCCCGAATTCGCCACCAAAACCATCCCCAGGACCAATAGTCCGCCACCGATTGAGATCATTGCGATTCCCTGGGGGCTGACATGAAACACCGGAGGCGCTGCAGATCCTGGAAATCTGGGTTGGGGAACGGAAGCTGACATTGGAACTTTCGCGAGCCTGAGCAACTGGCTCCGTACAACCCTGTCATATTCGGCGAGCCCCGCTTTGTCTTGACCAATCTCGGTATCACCGGCAACCATCGAAGAAAAGCAGAGACTGATCACTACAATGAGGGTAAATAGATTCCTCATTCTCACCTCCATGTTCAGACTGGAAGGCTATGCTCCATACCCTATTGTCCACTAATCTCGTTTCGACGTGATCGAAAAGTCCATCGGGAAACTCCCCGGGTGAAGTGGAAGGGCGCCTGATCGTTCACCTTTCATTCCCACCTTGATCAGGGAGAAAGACGATCGACTCTACTGCCACCCCAAGCTGCCGCGTGTCCGTGGAATTGGGCGAGACCTCGCTCGGGTTGAAGGTATCGCTGAGAATGCAAATCCCGACTTCCTCCGCTTGAGGCGAACAATGTTGCAGTTTCAGGGACATTTGCCACGCACCTGGACCGACTCGCCCCTCAAAGATCGGTTCTCCGCAGGAAAGAACCGTGAGCTTGGAGCCCCGCGGGCCCGCTTTGAGCAATCCGATTTCGACGAAGGCCGGCGTAAATCCAAGCCGTTCTCGGGACACGGTGACGCTCGCCTTTCCATCCGTCCAGCGGACCAGCTTCCCTGCCCAACGCTCTTGATTGTAGAATCCGGAGTCTTCCAGGCCCCAGATCGAGCCGATCGTCTTCACCCCAAAGTTTGGCAGCGATGGGCTGCCCTTGGACCGGTAGGCCAGACGGAGGCTGGGAGTGCCCCGGATGGATTCAATCGTGAAGATCTCGATCAAGTTGCGGCCGGAACGGAAAGAGTCTTCAGAGACAATGACCGACCAGGGGCTCGTGCTCTCCGAAGGCTGGAACTCAACACGGGTTGTGGCTCGGACGATGCCGTTTATGGCCAGGGCCAGGGCCGCCGCCGGCCGCCCTGGTTGGTGCGACTGGAGGTAGCCCGTTATCTGTGCAGGAACGAAGTCCGAGGTCGGGTCCACCCCGTCGTACAGAGCAGGTAGATCGAGCCATGCGGTGTCTGGAGAACGTTCTCCGACACCAATCTCGTCGGGTCTCCGACCCGCCATTCTGAAGCCGTCGGCGGATGTCGTCAAAGGGTTTTGATCTCGTGATCCGAATAGCTGATGCTTTCTTGCCACCGCCTGGCGTATTCCCTCCATGACCCGCTACGATGGATAGCTACCTCGCCGCAGAGCTCCCGCGAAAAAGATGGTTTTGTCGGTCCTCCCTGGGTTTTCAGGATCTAGAGCCGAAACCCCATCGATTTCAACAGGGAGGCGCACCCCAACATATTGGGCCAGGGTTGGCAGGATATCGATGGTCTCCAACTGGTGATCACGGACGCCGGGCGCAAAGCGTCCCAGGGGGGGCTTGACCAGAAGAGGCACGGAAAGTATGTCTGGGAAGTTGGTGTCGGTGGGCATCGGGATATAGCTGAGCGACGTACTTTCCATACCCGTTGAAGATGGGAGTGACGAATCCCTCTTCGGTGTCCAACCAGTAGGAAACCGCCTCGCGGCCGCCTTCCGGGGCGTCAGCCTCTGATCAACCTCTTTGGGAAGCGAGAAAGACTTGTTTCGGGTGGAGGGGAAAACGTCTGGGCGCTCCAGGGGGACGTCCAGAATTCCCTGCTTTCCTTCCGGGCTGCGGCCGCCCGCAAAGAGAGGAGCCGCGCCCAGCATGCCCAGAGCGACTGTGGATAGGAACTTGCGCCTCTCGAAGAAAACTTCAGGTGGTGTCACCCGATCCGAGGCGATGGGAGCCCAGCGTCTTTCCGTCACGGCTCTGTGAACCGGCGAATCCTGATTCAGCCAATCGAACCCTTAGATCAGGACCAGAGGTCGAAAAGGGGAGTCCCCTTCACCAACTCTCGAGGCTGCCCCAGGTGGTTGAATACCTCCATGTCAGGATCGATGCCGAGGGTATAGTATACGGTCGCCAGTAGATCGTTTGGATGGACCGGCTTCTCCTTGGGAGCGGAAGCCGTGCCATCTGATTCGCCGTAGAGATGTCCTCCGGGAATCCCTGCGCCAGCCACCAGGGCGGTATAGCAGTAGGGCCAATGGTCTCGGCCATCCGGAGAGTTGGTGTTACCGGAAGTACTAACGCCCAGGCGTGGAGACCTCCCAAATTCTCCTACCGCGACTACCAGGGTTTCGTCGAGCAGACCCCGCTCATGCATATCCTCCAGAAGCGCGGACAGAGACTGATCCAAGACAGGGCAATGGAGGTTTTTGAGCGGCTTGAAGTTGGCCGCATGGGTGTCCCAGGCATCCACTTCGGGATTTCCGTTCGCCACCGAGGGCCAGTTCAGCTGCACGAAACGGGTGCCGGCCTCGATCAGCCGGCGGGCCATCAGAGCTCCCTGGCCGAACGTGGTGCGCCCGTAGCGCTCACGGACCTTGGTAGTTTCCTGTTCCAGATCAAAGGCATCACGGGCCTTTCCGGAAAGTACGAGATCGAAGGCTCTTTCGTAATACTCGTCCAGCGCATGCTGGCCGACTGCCTTCTCCAGTTCAGGCATCGATTCGTTGATGCCCTTCAGCAGGTTGAAGCGATCCCGCAGTCTTTCGGGCGGCACCTCTGCGCGCAGCGCCAGATCGTCTAGTTTGATGGGTTTGTTGGGATCCTGATAAAGGCGATAAGGGTCATAGGCCTTACCCAGAAATCCGGCTGCCCCGCCTTTCCCTATCACATTGGATTCCTGAAGAGGTCGAGGCATTTCCACAAAGGGCAGCACCGGTCCCTCGGGTGGGATCATCTTGGCGAGGTGCGAGCCGGCAGTGGGGAAGTCTGCAGGTGAAGGAGGCTCCAGTTGACCCGAAGGTGAGACTCGATCGGGTGGATACCCGGTCAGCATCTGGTAGATGGCGGCGGTGTGATTGAAGAGTCCCTTCGGCGTGTAGCTCATCGACCTAATCAAGGTGCACTTGTCCACCTGCTGCGCCAGCTTGGGCATGGTCTCGCTGAGCCAGATACCCGGAACCTTGGTCTTGATGGGTTTGAACTCGCCTCGGATATTCGAGGGCGCATCCGGCTTGGGATCCCAGATATCGATGTGACTGGGCCCCCCCTGAAGAAACAGCATGATCACAGACTTGGCCGATCCGAAGCCCTTCATGCCGACCAGATCGACGGCCGCTGCCGCTTGCGCTCTTTCCCAGGAAAAGAAGTTCGCCAAGCTCAGGCCGAACAGTCCTACAGAACCGACACGCAGGAACTCTCGCCGCGTCGGGCCGTCGCACAGATTACCAGCACTACCCGGAATGACTAACATATCGCCCTCCTCAGATGTACCCGTCCAGCGTACTCTCCCTTGCTTTTGCCTTTGCCTTCGCCTTTGCCCTTGCCCTAATTCTTGCTGCCGACTCGGGCTTCTTCAATTCAATCACGCCAGCCTACCGATTGAACAGGAAGCCGTTGCTGTTGAGCAGAGCCCACAGCAGGTCTTGGCCAGCTCGGGCACGGCTGTCCGCCTGCTTCAGGACCTTCTCCGCCGACTCATTCTCGGCCGCAGTCGGAATGCGGCTCAGGGTAGCCAGGTAAAGCTCTTCTACCAGTTCCTGATTGCTCGCCCCGGACACTATCAGCGTCGAAACGCGGCCCTCGGGATCTGCCACGGCTCGAGCCAGAGTGTTGCCGTTCACCAGATTTAGCGCCTGTGGGAGGCTCATTTCCGACCTTCTCTCGCACTCACACGGCTGTTCCCGCTGCGGTCGACCGAACAGATCGAGGAACCCTCCGCGTCCCACATGCGGATCGGGGAGTTGGGAGGCCCGAAAGTTCTCAGGTACGGTTGGGAAATCGAAGGAAGAGCCGGTTGCCATGGCGATGGCATCCGCCAGTTGCTCCGCCGTCAGCCGACGTGGCCAATGATGAGAGAAGTTGATGTGATCGGCCTGGCTCCACTCGTTTGTTCGGAAGGAAGCCTGGTAGGTTCGAGACTCCACGATCGTCCTGATCAGGTGCTGCAAGTCGAAGTCGTGTTCGGTCAGGTCTTTGGCTAGGGCTGCGAGCAGAGCTTCGTTGACGGGTGGATTCGAGGCTCGAATATCGTCTACCGGTTCAATAATTCCTCGGCCGAAGAAGTAGCTCCACATCCGGTTGGCAACGGCCCGAGCAAAGAAAGCGTTGTCTTTCGAGGTGAGCCATTCCGCCAACGCCGCACGCGAATCTCCTTCTGGAATAGGCGGTGCGTGGGAGCTGGACACCAGGTACTGGGCTCGTACTGGGCGCCCCGACTTGGGATGCATGACTTCGTTCTCGAAGCGCTTCTCGTAGACGATTTCCTCGCCGCTCCTGAAGCCAGGTCTGATGCCCACGGAGCCAAAAAAGGCAGCCATTTCGAAGTACTGGTTCTGGGTCCATTTTTCGAAGGGGTGATCGTGACATTGGCTGCAAACCATGCGCACCCCGAGGAACAGCTGGGTCGTCGTCTCCATGGCCTCCTTCGGATTCCGGGCGACCCGGAAGAAGTTCGCAGCTGGTTCTTCGACCGTGCTTCCCTTGGAGGTCAGGAGCTCCCGTACTAGGTCATCATAGGGCTTGTTTTCAGAGATCGACTGCCGCAGCCATTCCCGAAAACGCCACATCCCCTTGTCACCCAGGAACTTGCGGTTTATCCGCAGCAGATCACCCCATTTCAGGCTCCAGTGATCGACATAACCATCGCTTCCCATCAGTTGGTCGATGATCCGTAGGCGCTTTTCCTGGGGAGCGCTGCTGTCGGCAACAAAAGCTCGCGCCACTTCAGGCTGGGGTAGCTGTCCCGTCAGATCGAGAAAGAGGCGCCGCAGGAATTCGTCGTCTTCGGCGGGTGGCGACGGTTGAACCTTCAATCTTTGCAGCTTGCTATCGATGAGCTGGTCAATGTAGTTGTGCTGCGGAAGCTGCACCCATTCGAACCCTGGCTCGGGGTTCAGGACCGTAATCGGGAGGGTTACGAACTTCCCCTCGTAGCGCACCAGTAGAGCACCCTCTCCTCGACGCACGCCTGTTATCTCGGCGCTCTCCGAGATACTGAAGTCCTCGACGTTGCTGCTGGCGATATGTGCTTCTCTGGTCACGTCGCGAGTGCTGCCGTCGGCATAGTGAGCTAGCACCACGATGCTCTGCCTGCGTCCCGGCTGGTGCATGAAGACTTCCACGGGCAGGACTTCCAGGCTGGTCACCCCGTCCCCCTTGCTATCACCAAAAGGAACGCCGGAGGAAATCCAGTCCAGGATGGTGTCGTAGTAGCGAGTCCCGATTTCGAGCTTGAGTCCGCCTCCGTGAGCCACTTGTTGGGTGGGCTTGGCAAGCATCAGGCTGCGCGCAGGATCGGCGCGATTGAAACGCCTGCCCGACATGTCGTAGAGCAGCGCCTGGTAATCGAACTCAGGGTCGTATCCGCGCAACGAGAGCTTGAATCCATTCTTGCCCTTGGCGGACCCGTGACAGGTTCCCCCGGTACAACCCACCCTGTTCAGGACCGGCACGACGTCTCTCAGAAAGGTGGGCTCGCGATCTTGGAGGACTCCATCCGCCCGGATGGGTAAGTTCACGGTATGGCCTGATGCCTCCACACGCAGCGAGCCGCTTCCAATCCTTTCAGCATGCAGAAAGCCGTCCCCGCCGATTCTGACGAAGCCATCAAGAGGGGTCAGCCGGGCAGAAGGAGTCAAGTCCACTCTCTCGCCACTGGTTGCGATCCCGGTTACGAGAATCTTCCTGCCGTCTTTGAGCGAGGAAAAAACAAGAGGTGAAGGCTGAACCAGCAGTTGCTCGATTTCGAGGTCATTCTGGTCGACGCCAAGTGTGGCTTCGCCATCCTTCTTGGCGGCGGTCGTCAGAGCGAGTGTGGCGATGAGTAGACAGTTAAAGAAAGAATTTCTATTCACGGCTTTTACCGGAAGCGGTTTCCGCTTTCCTGATTTGAAGTGAGTTGGTCCTTTTCCAGAGGTACTGGAGAAAACTCTCGAATGAGTTCTCCCGACTGGGTTGAGTAGATCCGGACGAGTCCGTCGAACCCTCCTGCAGCCAACTCCTGTCCGTTGGGATGAAAGGCGATCGCGTAGATCCCGGAGTGGTCTCCCTTGCAAGTAACGAAGCGGTTTCCGGTGGACAAGTCGTAGATCGGGATCTCACTGGCTGCACCGGCCATGGCGATCTTCGCACCATCGGGCGAAAACGCGAGAGCGAAGATCTCTCCTTCCTGAACCTCGAACTGTCGAATCAGGGTCGAGTCATCGGCGATCAGCATCTTTCTGCCGCGATCCATCTTATAGTAGTAGCCGACGCGATCTTCGCCTCCGATGACAACGGCGTCGCGGCTGGGATGACGTGCGACGGTTGAGAGCTTTCCCCTCAGTAGGTTGATGTTTTCGATGAAGGATCCCGTAGAAGCATCCACCAGCTTGGCGGCTCGGTCGCGCCCCACCGATAGAATGCGTTTCCCATCGATGCCAAACACGGTTCCCAGGACCCAGTCCTCGTGATGCCCCAACTTCAATAGCTCATTGCCCCCTGCAGCCTCGAGAACGCGGACCGTGTGGTCCGGGCACCCGAAGGCAACCTTGGACCCATCGGGCGACAGAGATGCGCCGAAGATTGTATCCTGGCAGGAAGTGAACGATCGCTTGAGTGTCTTCGTGGGTAGATCCCAGAACTGGATTTCACCGAAGCGGGCGGGTGCCCCTCCGGCCGCCATCAAGGTTTGACCGTCATTGGAGAATTCCAGAGATTGGATCCGGTCCGAGATCCCGACCAGCCGGGCCTCGATCCCGCTCGCATCCGTCTTGTGTAAGAGCACTTCCCGGTACCCGGACACGGCCAGCAGCCCACCGTCTGGGGAGTAGCTGAGGGCGGTTACTACCGGGGGTAGACGGTAGGTATGCGGCTGATCGGTCGCAGTCACCTGCCCCAGCGCCTCAGGTGTGTCGTTCTTGGCTCCAGCGGCAATCCAGGATCGGAACCAGCCGATCTGCTCGTCGGACAGTGCAGGCTGTCCGAGGGGCATGCGAGGCTTGCCCTCACCCAGCAGAAAAGCAAGGACGAGGCTTCCTTCGGGGTCAGAGGGGATGAAGGCAGGGCCGCTCTTACCGCCCTCTTGGAACCCCTCATAGTGGGTCAGGTCAAGACCACCCTGTTTCACGGCGGGCTGATGACACCCTTGGCATTGGCGTTGAATGGTGGGCCAGATCTGCCGAGTATAACTGACGGCTTCAGCTGTCTCCCCTGCTTCCAAGCCGCTCGCCTGAAGACCGGGAGACCCCAGCAGGAGAATAAAGACCGTAAGAGTTCGACTCATGCGACAATACTTGAGAATAGTCCCTAATCATAGGCGAGTTGACCAGAAGCGTCAACTTGGAAGCAGGGGAATTCCCAGATACAAGATACTACAAGATACAAACAAGTTCCAAGCACCAATTCTCGAAGGGACCAGGAAAACCAGGCAGCACCTTTGAACTTGGGTGATCCGGCCCAATTTGCTTCTCTATCGTTGGTAAGCCTGGACCCTGGGATCTCCCGTTCTCTTCGTTTGGAGCTTGCGATTTGGAACTTGTTTGTATCTTGTATCTTGTGCCTTTGTATTTACGTTAAGTTGTACCCTGGAATCTACGTTAAGGTGAACCAATGAACGAATTACAGGAATTCCATTTCGAAACTCTGGGTCCATCCAGCCGGGGTATCTGGCAGCTCTCGCTCAGCGTCGAGGACGCACAGGACATCGTGGAGGAGGTCTTTCTAACCTGCCACAACACTGTGTCCCTTCAAAGCATTAGGGATGAGATTGAGAAGTACTTCCAAGATGGGGTTCTACGGATTCCAGTCCTGGCGGTGCGAGGTGCGGAGGAAGGCGACGTCCTGGTCGCCACGGCGGGCATTCACGGTGACGAATACGAGGGAATGGAAGCCATTTTCAGGGTATTCGACTCCCTGGATCCGGCCCGAATGCACGGAACCTTTGTGGCGGTTCCGATAGCGACGTTTCCCGCTTTCTGGATGGGTACACGAGCCAATCCGTGGGACGGCTGTAACATGGCAAGGACCTTCCCCGGCTCGCCCCAGGGGAGCCTCAGTGAACGATTGGCCGCAATGCTTCTCGATCGCGTCATGCGCCATGCCAGCCTTTACATTGACCTGCACAGCGGTGGGCGAAATTACCACATGCTCACTCTGTGCGGCTACGTCACCGGAGGAGACCAGGCGAGGATCGCAACTCCTGCTGCCGAGTCTTTCGGAGCTCCGGTGATCTGGGCGCATCCCTCGGTCTCGCCCGGACGAACGCTCACCTCTGCCCTGGATGCAGGGATTCCCTCGCTCTATACCGAAGCCTATGGGGGAGGTCAGGCGCGACCCCAGGACGTGGACTGTTATACCCAGGGGCTTGCCAACCTTCTCAGGTTTCTGGAGATTGCCGAGTTGCCTCAGGCCGGATTGCCAGAGTCCTATCATCCCCTTCGACTTCACGGTTCGGGCGATGTCGATGTAGCGATGAAGGCGAGTCAGGGGGGACTCTTCTTCACCTCTTTGGAGCTCGGAGCCCAGGTTCGCAAAGGCGATCTACTTGGAGTCCTGCGCAGCGCCGAGGGAAGGGTGCTCGAAGAGGTCCGCAGCCCTGAGGAAGGGATACTCGTGATGATTCGCTGCACTCCACGGGTTTTTTCAGGGGAGCTCATCGTGGTCCTATCGTCCGAAGGCTAGTACCCTGTAACAAGTCCCGTTCGCCGCGCTGTTCGAAGAGTAGAGACGTGCGACGTATTCTTGAATTTTCAGCTAGGGAGTTCTGCTGCCGAGCGCTGGACTTGTTGCGAGCGCTGCCAGTTCTGCTTCCAGAGCGTGGAGGACGACCGCGGCGATGGCTTGGTTTCCGTAGGGTGAAGGATGCGTCTCCCGGTTGTACTTGTTGAAATCGAACTCCGGAACGTAGCTGTTGCGGTTGTCTCCTGAGAGGGCTCTGACAGCGTCGATGTAGATAAGTTCGTCCAGTTCGGCGTTCTCGACTAGTGATTTCAGAAAGGGGTGCTCGCTTCCCCTTCTTTGGCGAAGCTCTTGCGTGTTCTCTGGCAGGAGCAGAAAGACCGGCTTGAATTCGTAGCGGCGAGCATTCCGGAGAAAGCGGGAGAGGATGTGGCTCATCCGTCGCCTGGCGGTAGCAGAGTTTCCCGGCCAGGCAACGGTTGGACCTATACCGTGGCGCAGCAGGAAGCGCAGGCCATTGACCGTGTGAGGAAAGGACAGTCTCTCGGTCCGCGCTGCGTAGAATGCGTCGTGGCGGCTTGCCTCCACCATCGCCGTTCGCAGCTGATCTCGGTTGGTCATGTCAGAGGGTCTGAAGTTTACCAGTTCGTGGTTGTCGTTTTCCTCGACGAACATTGGCTTGAAGGCGAGGAACATGTCGACGACCGGGTAGGTATAGAAGAGCCGAAAATCGTTCATGATCCGGTTCATGTTTTCGTTGACCATGGCCAGTATCACGATCGGCGTCCGGATCCCGGCGCGCAGTCTGGTTTCCAGCGTCAACAGCGCCTGGTCGGGTCCATAGCCGGAAACCCCAAAATTGAGTACCGCCCTCCCCGTCGAGTTTGCGATATAGGCCTGCCAGGTCTGGCCGTCGTCCACCTCTAGACCCTCGGTAAAGCTGTTCCCGAAGCTGGAGATAGCGGCCGGACCCGATACCCCGGGGATTCTCCGCGAGCCGAGCGAATCGGTGCTGATAGTGGTGCCGTTGGGAAAGCTGAGCTGCGAGTTTTCTCGGCGGATCCAGCCCAGCTGCTGATCGGGTGAATAGAAGTTGCCGCTTCTCGAGAGTTCGGCCGAAACCTTGAGTGTTTCGTCTGAGATGCTTGCCAGATACCCATCGATGTTGAGCTGGAATAGGCGCGGGTGGCGCTGCTGTTGGATAGAGAGGAAAAGATAGCCGGCTACCTCCAATGTCAGGAGGAAGAACATGACGGCCGTCAATCGGAAGAGACGGACTTTGGCTCGATGTTTCAGCTTCCCTTCTCCCGATCATTTCCAGGTGGCTATCAAGCACCCGGGAAATGGGCTGTCTCGGCTGTCCCGCCGCAATACTTCGTGATCAGATCGGTGGTTTCGGAGAAGAGCGCCTTCAGTCGAGAAGAGCTCAGGGCCGTGGTAGCTCCGATGATCAGGAGCACGCTGTGGGATTTCGGGGTGATCTTACTGAACTCAGCTTGGTGTACGTCCAAGCGGCAAATCACACGCCTGGCAGAGTCCACGTAGGCGAACTCTCCCTTCGCACACGCCTCCTTCTCATGGCTTCCCATGGGGATGAATTCCTCGTCACCCTCGAGCAGCCGAAGTTGGATCGGTAAGGCAAGCTTGTCCAGGTCATGTGCGCCTAGCGAGCATATTGAGCGCACGCTCATCAGGTTATAGGCGTCTACCAGGTTGTTGATCTGAGCCAGCTGGCCTCGTTTTTGCGCCATCTGGATGAGCCGTTCACAGGCCGGTTGCACTCTTCTGGGATTGACTCCGACCGCACGAAAGAGGGAATGGAGCATCACAATCTCTGGGGTCGATCGAAGTGCTGCCGGGGTGATGAATCGGTCTCGTACCTCCAGAATCTCGCGGTCGATGAGGTGATTCAAAACGGGTGCAGAGGTCCCGATCTTAACGTCCCTGAAAACAATGGCGCCGGCTCTGAGCCCCAGTCGCCTGCAGGCATCCGAAACCTGGAAAATATCCGTCCGCTCGCCGCTAGGACTCACTATTCCTTCCCGATCTTTCGCCGATTCTTCGCCGATCTTTCGCCGTCGATTGCCCCCAGGGTGTTGATACAGGGCTCCGCTAGTCAGGGTCGTCAGGGTCCGGTCCGCCGGCCGTGGTACCATCAACGATCAGCCATGGAGAATACTCCGCTAGCCCCCAGTCTTCAAAGAGTTGAACGGTCTCGAATCCGGGAAGTTGCCGATATCGCATTTGGCATGGAAGGTGTTTTGAAGCTCCAATTTGGGGAATCGAACATGCCGACCCCGCAGTACATCAAAGATGCGGCGGCGCAGGCAATGAAGGAAGGATACACTTTTTACACCGAAAACGCGGGCTTACCCGGGCTGCGAGAAGCGCTGTCCGAAAAGTGTGCAGAGCTCCATCAAGTCCAGCTCGACCCTGACTCCGAGATTCTGGTCTCGGCTTCCGGAGTCCAGGCACTGAATGTCGGCATCCGCTGTGCGATCGATCCGGGTGACGAGGCCATCGTGTTGACTCCGAACTGGCCCAACGCCTCGGCAATTGTCAGTCTCTTCGGAGGTATCCAGAAGGAGATCCCTTTCCTGCGAGGTGAGAAACGGTTTGCGATCGATTTCGAGGCCCTGGATCGGGCTGTTACGGCGAGAACCCGTTTGCTGATCTATAGCTCTCCCTCTAATCCGCTGGGGTGGGTAGCAAGCCCTGAGGAGCAATGGAAGCTCCTGGAGTTTTGCAGGAGACACCGCTTGTGGCTGCTCGCCGATGAGGTCTACGAGCGCCTCTACTACGGTCGTGGACCGGCCCCCTCGATTTTGAGAATCTGTTCCCGGACAGACCCGGTCATAGTTATCCAATCCTTTTCCAAGACGTACTGTATGACGGGTTGGCGATTGGGATGGCTGGTGGCGCGCAGGGATCTGATAGGAAAAGCGACTGAGCTCAACGAATTCATCGTGTCCCATGCGCCTTCGATGCTGCAGCGAGCCGGCGAGATTGCCTTGAGGCAGGGTGAGGAGGACGTCGCTTCCATGGTAAAGGCGTTCGATGAGCGAGTGAGCTTCTGTTTCGAGGCGCTGGCCGCAATCCCATCCGTCTCGGTAGTGAAACCGGAAGGGGCATTTTATGTGTTTCCCGCGGTGGAGGGAATGAGTGACTCATTCGCTTTAGCACTCTCACTGCTCAAGGAATGCAAGGTGGCCGTAGCTCCTGGATGTGCTTTCGGGAACGGTGGTGAGGGTTCCTTCCGAATCTGCTGTGGGGCCGACCAGTCGGTGCTGGAACCGGCGATGGAGAGAGTGTGTCGTTTCCTTGAAGCCGGGCGCTGGGTTTGACAGTGGTGCAGTGGTGCAGTGGTGCAGTGGTGCAGTGGTGCAGTGAGCAGTGAGCAGTGATGCAGTGAGGAGTATTGGAAGCAGCACTGTTCACTTTAAGTTCAGCCTAATCCTGCCCCCAGAAGCGCTGGCCACATTCGAGAAGGAAACTTGGGTCGGGGATAGGAGAGAGACTCTACTGTTGTCCCGCTCCTTCCTCGGAGCCTGGGGATATATTGCTGACCAGTCGTTCGCGGTTCTGTTCGCTGCAGCTGTTTCCGGTACTGCTCACTGCTCACTGCTCACTTCATCACCGCACCACCGCACCACTGCACCACCGCACTACTGCACCACCGCACTACTGCATCACCGCACCACTGCACCACTTCATCACTGCTCACGTGCCCTGCCTTCGCCCAATTCCTGAGCGATATCCCTGATCGTCGCTTCCGGCTCTGATTCGGGCAGACCCGGGCCTACGGGAGCTAGCCTGGCGGCGTCGCGCTGAGTCGATTCCACCAGTTTCAGGTTGCGCCAGCCTCCCGACTCGAAGCGCCAGGCCATGGTCATGCCGAAAAAGAGAATGTAGACCCAGGCGGCAATCCAGGGACCGGCCGACTCCAGTTCGGCGAAATAGGTGCCCATGAACCATCCTCCTCCCAGGATGAAGCCCCAGCTGTAGATGACGGTGACAATACCTGGCCAGATGGTGTCGCCGGCGCCCCGCAAGGCGCCTGTGTAGATGATGCCGAAGGCATCGAAGGCCTGAAAGAAGGCCGCGCAGATCATGAGGGTGGCCCCAATCTGGAGGATCTGCTCTGCGTCCTTGCTGCTCAGATCCTCACCCCCGACGAATACCCCCACCAGTTCATAACGAAAGAGGAGGAAGAACAGGCCACAGGCCGTCATGTAGATCACGGCCAGGATGAGTCCCAAGCGCGCTCTGGCGACGGCGACGTCCGGCTGGCCCGCGCCCACGTACTTCCCCACCAATGTGGTCACCGCGACGGAGAGTCCGATCGCGGGCATGAAGCTCAGGTGCATGTAGGTCACGGCGATCCAACCCGCAGTTTGATGATAGGTCCCAAAGAGGCCCATGAGACGACTCATGAAGATCGACCAGCAGAGGATCTCGTTGCCGGTCTGGATCGCTGCGGGCAGACCGATCTTGACCAGATCCTTGATCGGCCCCAGCTGGGGTCGCCATCGAGCCCGGGAATTGAGTTCTCGGTTCAGGGACGAACCCAGAAAGATCCCCAACGGCAGAGCGGCCTCGACAAAAGTGCCTGCAATGGTCCCGAGCGCCGCTCCCACCAGACCCATTGGAGCCAATCCGGGCACCCCAGGGACACCCAAAGCAGGGATTCCCTGATCCCCGAAAATGAGGGCGTAGTTGACGAGGACATTGGTCAGATTCCCGGAGATAGCAGCGACCGTGACTACTTTGGGTCGACCGAGCCCGAAGAAGAAGTGGTGAATGGCACGTCCGACCATCAGGATCAGAGCCCCCACCAACAAGATCCGGGCGTACTGGGTTTCGAGCAGGATGAGTTTGTAGAGTCTGGCCTCCTCTGCCCGGGCGCGCAACAATTCTGTGCCTGAGGCTTCAGCCAGCCAGTGTTTCAGACGATCCAGCTGGGCATCATGGACCAGATCGAAAACGGGCCCCATCAGAGCCGAGTAGGGCAGGACGAACACGATCCAGATTCCCAGGCAGAGCCAGATCGCGGCCCAGGCGTAGTCAGTGCCTTTTTCCGGTTTGCCGGCTCCCAGGTTCTGGCTGACGTAGGTGTTGACCACGGTGAGCAGACCCAGGACGAATGCGATGATGCTGAATGCCCAGACCCCCCCGTTGCCCTGAGCGGCCACTTCGAGAGGACCCACTTGCCCAATCATGAGCTTGTCGATGAACTGCATCGCGGTGTAGCTGGTCATCGTCAGCACGGTGGGCCAGGCGATGCTCCAGACCTCGCTCAGCGGGCTTTGACTCGAAGGGTTAGGGTCTGGTGTATGCTTTTCTCTCACGTCTCTTGATTTCCAGGTGGACGCACCTAGAGCTACACTAGTTTCTGTCATTCGCGTCAAAGATTCACCTGGAGAGAGAGGTTTCTAGATTGGCGTCCGCTGGCGATGGGTGGACAGCTCTTGCTTTCAGGCCAGAGGCTTGGAGGGGAGCAGCTGGTTGGGGAAGGTGGGATGCGCCTCTATCGAGCGGGGAGGACATCGGGCAGGGTCGTCGTGCCGCAGCGCAGTTCCCTGCCACAGCGACACGACGAGAACAGATTCTCTCTAGCTCGTGCCCGTCCGGAAACCGGGGTTCCCAGAACTGTAATCTGTTGAATCGGAACCACTTTTTATACCTGAGACTGCTGACAGACCGACTCGACCCAGCTCGATCCAGAGCGAGGACGAGCGAGCGAGGGCGCACGGGCCAAAAAACACCGGTTCGGCGCAGACCTCTCCCTGAGTCGGAGCCACAAGGCAGTACGGTCAGCCACAAAAGACTACAACAGGAGTCGGGCCAGGACGACCAGGTTATAGGTCAGGACGCTGGCATGGACGTAGCTTTGAAAGTGAGGCCAGCCTTTCCAGCTACAGCGGTGGAGACCAAAGGTGTGCTTGAGGGTCCCAATGCACCCCTCGATCCCGGCCCGGAAGCGTTTGAGCTGTTTGTAGACCCAACTGGAACGCACCATGCTCTCGACCGTCAACCCACACTTTTTGGAAAAGGCCACGTCCTGTACCCCCTGCTCTTTGGCCCAGCTCAGGTTGGCCGCCGAGGCAAAACCGCCATCCCAGGCGCTCTGGCGCGGGACCTTCCCGTACAGCTGTCGATGACGCTCTAAGAAGGGTTGCACATAGTTGCTATCGGCTGGATTCCCGCGTTCCACCACACAATCCAGGATCAGCGACGAGGCCCCCGTGCTGACAAACACTTTGTGGCCGAAAACCGTTTCCCGAGGGCTCTTCTTGATAATATCGGTGTGCTCTTCGAAGAGGGAACAGATCTTCTCCTGGGCCGCGACGGCCTCGCCCGAAAGGACCCGTCGTTGAGTCTGCTCGATGACTTGGTGCAACAGCTCCAGATAGTGGGCCAGTTGCGCCGCCCCGGCCAGACTGAGGGGATCGCTCCACTGCGCCGACGCGGCCAGCGCCTGCTCGGCATAGTGGGCCGTCTTGGACGCCACCTTGATCAGATCGCGGTAACTCTCCAGGCGCTTCTTGCCGCGGCGGTTGCGGATGTTCAGGACGCGCCGCTTGGCCCGTCGCGTGTGATCGACGAAGCCGATCCCTTCCCAGTCCCGCAGCCGCCCCAGCCACCGGGTGACGACTCGAATGCCGTCGTCCAACAGCTCACTGTCGAGCGGATAGTGGACGTTGGTCTGGACCGCCGTGGCATCGACCCGAATCCGTTGGCCTTTTTCCAGACCCCGAGCCTGCGCCCAGCGCACCAAGTGGTCGTTGATCGCCTTCCATGTCCCCGGCTCAATCTTCCCCAGGTTCTCCGCCAGGGTGGCTTTGCTGATCGACGCCCCATAGGGCAAGCGACAGAACCTCTGACAGCTTTGCGAATCCACCAGATGAAACTCCAGCTTGCGATAGCTGAACTGATGCAGCTGTTTGATGACGGCACAACGCAGCACCTGCTCGGCCGTCAAACCGGGGGCGCCGACACTGGAATCGACCCTGTCAGAGAGATCTTGTACTATCAGCTCCAGCGTCTGGGGATTGTCGTCCAGGATGCGCGAGATCACCTTCAATTCATTGGCCAGTTGGTGATCGGGCCATGGTGGGGAAAGGGGGCGTTGTTTTTCACGCTTTTGACGCATCTTCGAACTCCTGAAATCGTCCTAAGTCGTTTCAGTCTAATTGTTTACACCAGATAGTCTAGCAAACGACCCTGACAATTTCGGAGCTTGAAAAAGCCCTCTTTCCCCTTCCTTATCAATTACTTACGGATTTCCGGACGGGCACTAGCTCGCAATCAGAAGGCACCCGGTCCGTGGCCGAATCCGCGTCTGCCAAAGCCTCGGCGGTGTCCCCTCTCTCTGGATCCCCTTAACTTCTCGATCTGTTCCGGAGTGAGAATGGCTTCGAAGGATTCCCTGAAGTTCTGGCGAGTTGCCTGGATCTGATTCCTCACATCGTGGCCTGAGATGACCAGGTTTCCCACCGTTTCGACGGACGCTGAGTCCGATTCCAACTCGGTACGCAGGGATTCACGCAGCGCATGTCCCTGCTCGAAAAGGGGATCCATGGTGGCCTCGAAATCCTCCCTCAGCTGTTTCACCTGAGCGAGTTGTTCGTCGCTGAGGCCGATCCTGTGTTTCAGCACCCGATCGGGAGGTAGCCCCCTCCGGCCCCGCCCGCCTCGTGGTGGGCCGCCATGGTGTCCTGCGGGCTTCCTGAAACCCTCGTCGCCTGGTTCTGGACCGCCCTGGCCAAAGACCCCAGTTCCGGTCAGCAGTATTCCCGTCAACGCAATGGTCGCTACGGATCGACATTTCATCTTCTTGATCCTTTCTCTTACTGGTTCATCTTTCACAGCTGAGTCGCAGTGTTCCGTCTGCCCTCGGACTCGCTGTTTCCTAGTCAGTTAAAACGCAGGAAGCAGCAAAATGTGTGTCAATCCTAAGCGATTCTTCTGTAAGGGTTCTTCAGTTGAGCGGCTCGGAACTTGACGTTTCTTTACAAAGCGCTCTTCGCGTCTTCAGCGGTTGGACCCGACCAGACGTCAAGAAAATCGTTGAGATTGCCGTCCGGTTGTGCTTAACAGTCTCGGAATTTCGATAGCGAAGCGAAGCGAGCTGTAATAGTCAAATCATGACAGCTAAGACCTGTGATCGAGTCAGCAAGAGATTGGGAGGGACCTTTGTCTGTGGTTCGATCCCAAGCAGTTGCGCGATCATACGGGGTGGTCCGAATAAAAGGCACCAAAGCTCCATCGGATGGCCACATCGCGGGCAAGAAAGAGGCTTCCTGTCCCCCGCTGCCTGGCGCCTCTGCTCCCACGTCTGGGGCTTGGAACGGCGTTTTTTCCTCTGGGCTAAAAGTTGACGAGCCCTCTTCAGGAGCTTGGTGCGTTTGATGTTCGAGAATAACCCATAGTGACGGACTTGTCGAAACCCGACCTCCGGCAGGTGTTGAACCAAACGGTCAATGAAGGTCAACACGGGGAGTTTTCGGACTCGGATCTTCCGGTCCTGATGATAGTCCTTGAAACGAAAGGTCACGTGGCCCTGAGCGAACTTGATAATGCGCCCTTCGGCAATCACGGGCCGCTTGGTATAACGGCAGGCGTAACGGACGGCTTGGTCGGCACTTTTCAACGACGGACCGATGAGGATATGCCAGCGCTTCTTGCGAATGTGCCCCAAGAGCTTGTCCACCTCGATCCGGCGTCGGGGGTCGCTTCGAAGCCGGCGACGCACCAGGGGCTGGGACTGGTGAGCGCGGCGCACTCCGTGGAGGACGTTCAACTTCCACTCCGTAGCCAGCAGGGGGGCCGGGACGAGATAGCGTTGGGGGGCGGCCTGCCAGCGATCGCCGGCGCCGTTGAGCCCTCCGGCGGTGACGATCATATGGAGATGGGGGTTCCATTTGAGGTCGGACCCGAAGGTGTGCAAGACGATGATCAGGCCTGGCAAGTAGCGCCGGCTTGGACGTCTGGCCGCCAGCCAGGGCTGGCTCTTGCGCCCTCGTGGGGTGGGTCCCTGCCCGCTGAGACTCAAGACAGCATCCGCGGCGGCTCGAAACAACACGTTGAGCAGGACCCGACGGTTGTCCTGGATCACCAGCCGCAGCTCCCACGGCAGGGTGAAGACCAAGTGCCGATAGGGCACCTCCAGGAGATCCGAGAGGAGCTCGTCGCACCACTGGTCGGTGCGGACCTTCCCGCAGCTGGAACAGAAGACCGATTTGCAGCTGTGGGGTACGACCTTGACGGTAGGACAGTTGGAGCACCCAAACAAATGCAGCCCCAGTTTCGCGGTCCGGCACGACAGCATCCGGGAGACATGGTGGTGGACTGCCCGCCGCACCTGTCCCCCTTTCCAGGCGATGTAGCGCTGGAAGTTGTTGCTCGTCAAGAGGATCTCCGCGATGGCGATCGGACCGCCCCACCGGCTCATGGGCAGCGATGCTCCTCTCCACCAGCAAGCGTGTCAAGTAGCCTCCCTTTCCGTCCTCGGCTGCCACGTCCCAAAACTACCTTTTACGGCCAGGGGCCGTCGGCACGTAGTGCCTACTCTAAAGTTGAGGCTCTGCTGCCGGTTGGGTCCTGCTTTCCCCCAAGAGACCGGTTGGCCGACTGTTCTGCTCAGCAAAGAAAAAGAAAGGGACCAATAATGGCCAAAAAGGCACGAAAATCGAGCGACATTAGCAGGAGGAGCTTTATCGGCGCCGGATTGGCTGCTGGCTCCCTGGTTCCTCGGGCAAGTATCGGTGCGCCGCAGACCGCTTCCCTGGCACCCGGGACGGAGGAGAAAGGAAAGAGGCGATTCACCCTGTGGTGCGCCACCGGTGGGCTGATCAACGCAGAGCACCCTTCAGACGAAGCCCAGCTGGTTGCGTTCGTAGAGAAGTGTGCCCAGCATGGCGTCACCCACCTGGTCCCGACCCGAGGATCGAGAATGTTGGTTGAGGCGGCTCGGGAGAAGAAGATCGACGTCCATCCCTACCTTGCTTTCAACAGCCACGGTGCCAACCGGAAACAATATGCCTGGTCGGTAAACTACATAAATGATCCGGGATCTCCTGTCGGTCGAGAGCAACTAGGTCGTCACCGCGCCATTTGGAGCCATCCCAAGAGCTCAGTTTCCCTCACTGAGTTTGCCAAGAAGCACCCGGAGTACTGGGCCCGGACCAAGGGCGGCGGAGATACTCTGGAAGCGGGACAGAGGCTGAACCTCAGTCTCGCCATCCCCGAGGTACGCTCCTACGAGGTTGATCGCTATCTGGAAATTGTTAACAAAAGCGGTGGTAACGGTTGCCAGGTCGAGTTCGTCAGCACCAGTACGGACCCAGGGGGGGTGGGCATCTACGGGTATGAGGATGCCATGGCGAAGGGATTTCAAGAGAAGTACGGTCGCAGTCCCTTCGACGCACCGAGCGATCATACGTCCTGGTTGATATTCAGGGCCGACTACGTGACCCAGACTCTGGCCGAGATCCGAGAGAAGCTGAAGCAACAGCACCCTGGCGCCCCTTTGTCGGTGGCGATCATCGCCAGGGAGTTCACCGCGAAGATGATGAACCGGGGCAGGGATCGTTACCTCAAGCTTTTCCAGCAACCGGCGGCGTGGTTGGCCGAGAAGGTCATTGACGAACTATTCCTTTGGTTTCGAACCGTTTCGGATCCTGTGGAAGTCGGACGGCAGACACGTCAGGTCGCCGATCTCGTCCGGGGACGATGTCCTTTGATCGTTGAGTTGTCCTGCTATCACGTGGGGAGCTTCCAGGATCCCAAGTTGATGCTGGAGGCTGCCCGACGAGCGAAGGACAACGGTGCCGATTCCGTGGGTATGTACCGGGCACACGCGGTGGACCAACTCAACTTCTGGCCTCTGGTGGAAGAGATCAGTAAGATGAGCTAGTAGAGAAGACGTTCAAATCCCAAGATGCAAGAGATTCAAATCCTAAGATACAAGATACAAACAAATCTCAAGCACCAAATCACAACGGGAAGAACGGTCCAACGGTTTGCAGGAAACCTGACACCGAAACGGGCGCATCACCGGTCCCGGAATCGTTTCAGACGGGGTCCTGAATTGATGCTTGGTGCTTGGAAGTTGTTTGTATCTTGTATCTTGCAACTCAGGAATAGTCCGGAGCTGGCCTACTTAGCGCCTGCACCTTTTAGAATCAGGGCGACCTTGTTGTGCCCTTGATCGAGTGCCAGTTTCAGCGCTGTCCTGCCGTCTTTGGTACTGACATCGGTGTTGGCCCCTGCCTCCAGCAGAATCTGCACGCAGTCCTCGTGGCCCTCGACGACGGCCAGCAGCAGGGCATTCCATCCATCGCCAATCTTCGCATTGGCGTCAGCTTTGTGGACAAGCAACAGTTTTACAATTTCTGCCTGGTCTTTCGACGCTGCATGCATCAACGCTGTCCAATTGCCTTGGTACTTGACGTCGACTTGAGCTCCAGCCTCGAGCAGAACCCCGACGGAAGCGGCCTGATTCTCGGTGATTGCCATCATCAGGGGTGTGAGGCCGTCTTTGGCCTTGGTATTGATCTTCGAGCCCTTGGCGATGAGGGTCTTTGTTGTCTCGACGTGTCCTTCCTTGACCGCCAGGAAGAGGGCCGTCCAGCCCTTGTTTGTCTTCGCTTCCAGCCTGGCTCCCGCATCCAGGAGAAGTTTCATCGTCTCATTGTGTCCGTTTTCCGCCGCAGCCATGAGAGGAGTACGTCCTACTTTATCCGAACCGTCCAACCAGTAGCGAGAGGACAGCGGCCACCGTTTTTTGCCCAGCGCCAATAGAGCCCGCGCGGTTTCCGTGTGTCCACGCGCCGAGGCCAGGTACAGTGCCGTGCGGTCCTCGCGGTCTTTCAGATCCAGCTTGGCACCCTGCTCAATCAGCGTCTCGACGGCTCCAGTCTTACCTCTCCCAGCTGCCCACAGAAGCGGAGCGCGGCCTTCGTTGTCCTTTGCGTCCAACTTTGCGCCCTGGGCCAAAAGGAGCTTCATGGTTTCGGTGTGCCCCTCTCCCGAAGCCACCATTAGAGCGGTCCAGCCAAGCTCGCTGCGGTCTCCGACGGCAGATCCGCTGCTCAGGAGCGTCCGGACCGTCTCGGTGTGGCCTCCGCCGGCTGCACGGGTCAGTGCAGTTCTTCCGTTACTGTCCTTGGTCTCGACGCTGGCACCCCGCTCCAAGAGGCTGAGTACGGCCTCAGTCTGTCCCTTCTCCGCAGCCTCCATCAATGCGGTCTTTCCACCCTTGTCCTGGGCCTTGAGTGCGGCCCCTTTGTCCAGCAGCAGTTTCATTGTCGCGATGTGTCCGTTCCCCGCGGCCAGGATCAGCGCGCTGCCGCCCCTCTTGTCCTGGGATCCGATCTCGGCACCCCCAGCCAGAAGGGCTTCGATCGTCCCCGTGTGACCATTTTCTGCTGCCAGCATGAGCGCGTTCACTCCCCCCGCATCCGCGGCCCTCGGATCGGCTCCGGCCGTCAGCAGCTCCTTGACCGCCTCAGTGTGTCCTTTTCCCGCCGCTGCCATCAGAATGCTTCGGTTTCCCTTGACCTTCAGGTTCGCATCGGCTCCGTCCCCAATCAGATCCCGCACTGCTGCAGCGTCACCCATTTCCACCGCCTCGACCAGATCCTTGTTGACGTCGCTTCCACAGCCGACCACGAAAATCAACAGACCGGCCAGGATCCGATTTCGCGCGCGGATGAACAACATGGTTTACCCCGTTTTCCCTTCCAAGGTCCTGACATAAGCGGAATGTCAGTCACAGGTTCTAGATTTAGACTCGTACCCTCAACGCACTTTGAGCCTCCGGCCCTATATCTGGGTCAGGGTACTGCGGCTCCAAGCCAGCGTGGAATTATAGTCGGTTTCCTCTCGCGGTTCCTGGAAAAAATGTGTCCATTCCCTAGCCTCTTCGGCTTCTTGCAGTGGGAATAACAATACTGTCCGTGACAGCGCACCTTGACCTCGGGCTCGAATGGCCAACTCAATCACTACCGCTTCAGGTGTTCCCGTCCACCGAGTTGCCTGTTTACGGCTGGGACGACTTCATGCGCGAATAGCTCCAGGCTGTCCAACCAGCGTTGCTTGTCGTCCCAGTCATGAGCCACCAGGACCAAGGTGCCAAAGTCTCCCAGTTGATGCCTCAGGGCGATAAGCTGCCGAGTGACTTCTTCAGGATCGCCCGCCACGACCACCTCGTCCATGAAGTAGTCCAGGTTGCATTCAGCGTCGGTCATGTGTGCGTCACGTTTCCAGATTTCCAGCCCTGGGCCTCGCCGACTCAGCTCCAGAATGTAATCGATGCACTGACCCAGCGAGTTGCTGCGGGCAATCTCACGGGCCTCAGCGGTCGTCTGAGCGACGAAAACATTGCGGGAAACCCTCCAATCGCTCTTACTGATCTGGCGTGATGCCGCTGCGGCCCCTGCCTCGTAGGTAGTCCAATGGTTGGCCAGGACCTCGGTCGAGACCATGTGGTGGCTGATAGGAAAGAAGCCTTTTGCGGCCGCCTTCATGACGCCCCTGGAGTCTCGAGTAATGCAGGGGACCATGACCGGAGGATAGGGCCTTTGAAGAGGCTTGTGCAGGGCCCCCAGGCCCATTTCCGGGTCCAGATTGTCGCGCAGATGAAAGTTCCAGAAGTCACCCTCGAACACGTAGGGTGGATCGCTCGTCCAGATCTGAAGGATGGCCTCGATGGCTTCTGACACGCGGCCCCCGCTTTCCTTCGGATCCACTCCGTAGATCTCCATATCGGTAGGGATCGCTCCGGGGCCAAAGCAGAGGTTGAGTCGACCCTGCGACAGATGGTCCAGGAAAGCCAGCCGGCTGGCTACATGGGCAGGGTGATGGTACTGCAGGCAAACCGGAGCAGGTCCGAGCCGTATGCTTTCCGTCATACCAAGAGCCTTGGCTATGAAGATCTCCGGCATCACGATGTTTTCGTAGGTCGACGAATGGTGCTCCCCTACCCAGAACTCACGAAAGCCAAGCCTCTCGCACAGACAGACCAGTTCCAGGTCCTCGTCATAGCATTGGGCTAGCGGCTTACCGGGGTCATGAACGGGCATTAGAAACATACCGAGTTGCATTGGCTGTGGATTTACTCCCATGCTGGTCTCCTTGTGCTCAGCAGCGCCGATCGCCACAGAAGCAGTGTTTTTCTTGACTCGTGCTCCGAAGATGGTATTCGCAGCTGTCCAGAGCGGTCAATCAGAAGGCCTCACCCGCGGGTGCCGCCCGTACGTGTTTAGCGTGCTCCCTTGCCTTTGCCCTTGCCCTCGCCCGGGAGGCTGAGATCGTTTTAGTGCTACGGGTTGGTCAACGACCTGGATGCAACCAAAAGATGAAGTCGGGCAAGGGCACGGACACGGGCAGGGGCAAGGGAGGGCGCTAGACACATCACGCTGCTCTGGATCGGGGAAGCGTAACTTCTGCAGAGAAAGTGGCTGGGATGGTAGAATTTACAGGTTCATGACGATTCTGGAGGCGCGTGGGAGAGACGCTACGTGAGTTCGTGATCTCTCTCCACGATGCTGTGACTCAAGGGCAGACCACTTTCGCTACCCTAGGCTAGAACATGCACTACCTTCTTCTATTTATCAGCGTGTTTCTCCTTCTGGAACCCTTGGGGGCCCAGCAGGTGTGGAGAATCTCGAACCAGGAACGGGACATCCAAATTGACGGGTTCATAGACGATTGGCAGGGAGTGCCGGCGCTGACATTGTCACCGGGGTCGTCGAATCTGAAGATGACGGGCGAATTTGAAGACGACGATGTGGTGGTAAGGCTGAAAAGCCTGTGGAATCAAGACAATCTCTATATTGCCGTTCATTGGCAGGACAACACCTGGGATATCCAGCAGGTGACGCGGCGGGAGGCGGTGTGGGTGACTCCCGACCGCCGCCGGCGCGACCGGATGCTCTTCTTTGATTACCTCAAGTTCCATATCAGGGAATCCGACTACGACTTTACGTTCTGGCTTACCCCTCGAGTAGATGATCGAGGACCTTTCCAGTGGCACCGCTTGCTTGAAGGCTTGAAAGGTATGGAGCGAGCCAGCACCTCACCGGTGATCACGGGTCGCCATCGAGAGGACGGAGCCACCCTGGAGATCCTGCTTTCCTGGCGGGAGCTCAAGATCAAGCCCAAGCCCGGGACACAAATTCCATTGGCCCTGACCCTTGCAGACAGTGATCTCGTCGGAACGCCCCTGGAGTACAAGCTGGAGCGGTTGAAGTCGCTGGAATGGCGCGGGTATCTGGCTCTCGAAGACGCCTCTCCTTAGTGTCGCCATCGGTAGGGTGATCTTCAAGTGGAACAAGATGCGCCCGCTGCGCAGCTAGAGTTGAAAGCGGAAGAGTCGGTCTCTGACGTGGCTTCGGTCTCCAGGCCGAAGTGTAGCGGTCGAGCCTAGCTCGACCAACGGCGGCCTGGAGACCACCGCCACGACGAAGGTCAGCAGAGATGAGTCGAATTCGATTCGACAACCGATAGAACCCCTAAATACGATGATGTTTGTGGCGAGGAGTCCTGATCCGCAATCAGCTGGCTGACTCCGTTCGACATGCCCGACTTCAAGAGGATTCTCATCACCGGCGCATCTTCCGGGATCGGGGAAGCTGCAGCTCATGCTTTCTCGCACCTGGGCTGCGAGCTGTTTCTAGTGGCGCGCAGAAGTGACCGCCTGGATGAGGTGGCTGCAGAATGTGAAAGACGTGGAGCCGCTCGGGCGCTTTGCAAGGAAGCCGACTTAAGTGTTCCCGGTGCCGGAGCTACGATTGTGAGCGACTGCCTCGGTGCTCTGGGCGGGCTTGAGGTCGCAATCTGCAATGCCGGTTATGGGATCATAGGGCCGGTCGTCGAAGTTCCACCAGAAGACATGTCTCGGATTTGGCAGGTCAACTTCCAGTCTGCTTATGAGACCATCCACGCGGCCCTACCACACCTGATCGGCCAGAAGCGAGGCCATATTGTGATGGTGAGCAGTGTGCTCGGTAAGAAGGCGATGCCCTTCTCGGCGGCCTACAGCGTGACCAAATTTGCTCAAGTGGCGCTCGGCGAAGCTCTCTGGGGAGAGCTCAGGGGTAGTGGCGTGGGAGTCAGCGTTGTCTGTCCTGGTTTCACCGCTACGGAGTTCCACCAGGCTGCCCACCGCACCGGGAGCATGTCGAAGCTAACTCGACCCTTTCAAGGCCAGAGCTCGGAACACGTAGCCAAGGTTATCGTCAAGGCCGTGCTGGGGGACAAGCGTGAAGTTCACCTGACCCTTCTGGGGTTGATGATCTGCGGGATCGAGCGCCTTTCCCCGGGTCTGAGCACACGGATCATGGCCTGGGTAGGTGCGAAACAAAAGGACCGGGGTATTACAGTCGACTAGAGCGACAGCTGGCACAGGGGCAGAGGCCTCTGAGAAATTCGAAGGTGTAGATCCCACTCGAGTGGCCGTCGTCCCACCAGACCCGAATGGCGTATCTTCCCACCAACTCGACGGAGGTGGGACCGACCGTCTCTGAAACCTGTTCAGCCTGTAGGACTCGCTCGCCCGTCATTTCGTCTACGCAGGCAGCACAGGGACATTGCAGACGAAGAAAGCGAGCCTCGAAAAGGCTTTCGTGGCCGTCGTTCCAAATGATGTGAACATCGCGTTCGCCCGACCGGGAGACCTTCCTGGGGATTGGTTTGTTCTGGGGACTCGCTGGCATCTCCAACCGCTATGAGTGACTGGCTGTCTGGCTTGGCGTCAGGAAGAAGCGTTCGACCCGTTTCAATTCGACCCGTTTCAATTCGACCCGTTTCAAAAAGAGATCTGGATTTCCTGATCGATTTGCCCCGACATATTCCGAATGCTGATCTGGGCAGCCATATTCTCAGCCACGCTTTGAAACGCCTCGGCCTGTTGCGACTCGGGATCAGCCAGCACGATGGGCTTTCCTTCGTCGGACCGGACCCGGATAGCGGTCGAGAGCGGGATCTCTCCAAGGTAGGGTGTTTCCAGTCGATCCGCCACTCTGCGGGTCCCACCGCTGCCGAAGACGTCGTCTCGCTCGCCGCAGTGCGGACACGTGTAGTAACTCATGTTCTCGACCATACCCAGAATGGGACAGTTCAGCTGGTTGAACATGGCAATGGCTTTCTGGGCTACGTTGAGCGCAACATCCTGGGGAGTCGAGACGACCACGGCTCCCGTGAGGGAGATCTTCTGGCACAGGCTCAGCTGAATGTCGCCGGTTCCGGGGGGAAGGTCGATGATCAAGTAGTCCAGACTGCCCCACTGTACCCCTCCCAGAAACTGGGAGATCATCTTGTCGAGCATCGGTCCTCGCCAGATCACAGCCTTTTCCTGGGGTAGGAAGAACCCCATCGAGATGACCTTGACACCGTAGCGGTTCACCGGAATCATCTGATTGTTGGGGCCCATCACGGGCTGATCAGAAATCCCCATGAGGGTGGGAATACTGGGGCCGTACACATCCGCGTCCATCAGTCCGACGCTGGCCCCGGTGCGGGCCAGTGCCAATGCCAGGTTTGCGCTAACCGTTGACTTCCCGACGCCTCCTTTGCCACTGGCGACAGGGACCACGTTCTTCACCTCGGGAAGAAGCGCCGCTGCCTTCTGGTTCATGGTAGAGCGAACCTGTGCGGTCATCTGCACATCAACCTGATCGAACTGGGGTAGGGACAGGATGGCTTGGCGTGCCTGCTCCTTCAGCTGGTCCTTGACAGGACAGGCAGGGGTCGTCAGCTCGATCGTAACTGACGCTGCGGCGCCGCAGATCTTGACGTCCTTGACGAATCCGAGGGAGACGATGTCTCGATGCAGATCCGGATCTTGAACGCTCTTCAGCACGTCCAGAATCGCGTTCTTGTCAGCTTGTTCCATTTCCTAGACTCCGACTCCTTTTCCAGTACAGCCAAAAAATTGCCACCAGCGTCTTGGCATCCACGATCTGACCTGACCGGCTCAGCTCAATTGCTTCCTCCAACCGATGCATTTCGATGGATATGTCTTCGTCGAACTCCGGGTTGGGTTCCACCACTTGCATCTGGTTGCAATAGTATAAATGCAGCATCTCGTCGCAGAAGCCCGGCGTCGAGTAGAAGCTGAAGAGATGCTCCAGCTGCCGGGGACGAAGCCCAGTCTCTTCTTCGAGTTCTCTCCCAGCCGCCGCCGTTGGCTCCTCGCCGCCATCAAGTTTGCCCGCTGGAAGCTCCAGCAGCTCCCTCTGCATAGGATACCGGAGTTGCCGAACGAAGGGGATTCTGCCATCAGGGAGCTCGGCCAGGATGACGACGCCACCCGGATGGCGAACCACTTCCCGAAGGCACTCTTTGCCCTGGATTTCGATCTGATCGACGACGAGTTCAACGATCTTTCCGGAGTAGATGTTCTTGCGCAGCACCTAGTGGCTGACCTCGATGAAGATTTTTCCCGGCACTCGTCGAGTATACATCTTCACCTCTCGGGTAGACTCTCGATCTTCCGATCCTGCCTGGTAGAACATTACATAGTGGCTTTTCATCTCCCGGATGATATCGGAGTAGATTTCTTTAAGGTCCTTGAATTCCTGAGAGAAGATCGTGCGTCCGCCGAAGCGCATGGTCTGATCTACGAAGCGGTTCTGGAGGACGATGAACTTGTGGAACTCGCGACTGACAGATCGTCCGATCGGAGACTCCCGTTTTCCCAACTTCTTCCGATAGCGCTCGATGAATCGGTTGGTGTAGATGATGGGGTAGATGGTGATTCCTGCCTGGCGAGCTGCTGAAATCATGTCCTCGAAGTTCGCCTTGCTCACGGTGTCAATCCCATCTGTGATCAGGATGATCAGTTTCTTTCCCGACCGTTCCTTGAGCACGTTCCGGCTGACCCAGATGACCGAATCGTACAACGCGGTCTGTCCGTCTGTTTTCAACTCCTCAAAGTAGGATGAAAGGCTGGCAGGCTTTTCTTCCCAGTCCAGAATGACGCGTGGAGTTCTCGAGAACGCCACAAAAGCGGCTTGCTCCTGCTCCAATCCACCGAAGAAGTCCAGCGCTGTCCCAAGGGCATCGTCGAGATAGGTTTCGATGCTCCAACTGGTGTCCAGCATGACGACAGCGCTGATGGGGATCTCCTGCTCTTTCAGGACCGCGATATTTTGAGGCTGTCCGTTCTCCAGGATGACGAAGTCTTCCATGGATAGATCGCGAATGAAGTTTCCCGCCGAGTCACGAACCAGAAAACTGACCTGAATGTGTTCCAACTCCATGAGAACCTGGATATTCTCAACCTGGAACTCCTCCTGATCCTTCTGGTCTTTCTCCGGAGGGAGGGCAGACAGGCCCTGAACCACCGAAGCCCAAAGAAGCACGAAGACACCCATTTTTCTCACGTTACACCTCATCTCTGAAGGCGAGCCTGGGCTCATTATGCTAAAGCCAAGCAGTGTCAAAGACAAGCTCGATTGTGGACAGAGAGGGGCCTTTAGGACGTTACCGTATTTATGAAAGGGTGCCAAGAGCAGCCATCGGTTTGAATGGAAAGGCCCATCTACGTTAAGCTTTCAGGAGGAAACTGGTGTACATCCGATGTTGAAGTCTTGCACTGTGGGATGGATTTGACTGTCAGATGAAGTATCTCAACCCACTGAATATTCTGCTGGCGGGTCTCTCGGTCTTAGTAGTGGGGTACGCCTTGACGAGGACCATCTGGGCTCCCGAAGGAGAAGCAGATCTAAATATCCAGAGCCTGTCGAGTGAACCCCGTAGCTCCGCGAGGCCAACCGGCTCGCTTCCGCCGGCCCCCGAGCGGCGGAGTGTGGGCTCTCGACGGGGTCGCGCGGACTCACAGGGGCCCCTCCAGGTTCCAGACCAGGCCGCAGAACCAGCTTCTCCCGCTGAGGAAAGCGATCCTGCTGATCTCCACGACGCCCCCCCCCCGGTTCCTCCCGGTTCTGGGGCTACCACGGTAATCTCGACTTCAACGACGCCTACCAACACTGGTCGTGAAGCCGAGAAGTCGCCCGAAGCGCAACCTGCTTCCACGGCACTTGGGGGAAACCGTCCCGCGCGTCAACCTCGCGCCGTCTCTCGACTTCCAAGAGGGCGTGGGCGCGCAGGCCTCCCTGAAGCAGAAAAGAGAGACCGACAAGACGGGCCTTCGTCGCCGCCGGTTCGCTCGTCCTTTCCCGCGGGGCGCCTGCCCTGATCTAAGCTGAAACTTCAAGAATACGTCGCACGTCGAAACGTCTGAACGTCGCACGTCTCTGTTCTAAGAACATCGCGGTGAGCGGGACTTGTCCCACGCCGGGGAAAAAGTCTCCTTCTCGAATGGGGCCAGCGCTTCTGGGGGCGGGACTAAGCTGAAACTTCATTTGGCAGAGGGAAGGTGTAGGAGACAGCATCTGACAGAGCAGTGACCTGTAGCACGGGCACTCTTGCCCGTGGAGGACACCAACGGGCAGGAGTGCCCGTGCTACAAGCGTCACTCAGCTCTCGATGTTCGTAGCTAGCACTGACGGAAGTTTCGTTCTCGAATGGGGCCAGTGCTTCCTGGGGGCGAGACTGACCTGAAACTTCCAGCCTGGACGGCACTGTCATAGCCTCGCTACGAAAACTTATGCTCGATCCGGGCTAGCGGATAAAGCTATTCTCGAATTGCTCACTGCTCACTGCTCACTGCTCACTAATGCGAGCTATCCCTGGCGTAGGGCCTCGACGGGATCGACGCGGGCCGCACGGTTGGCGGGAAGGACCCCAGAGAGAAGGCTGAAAAGCACGGCGAAAGTGATTGCACCCGCCAGCAGCCATCCCGGATAAGCGAAGAGTTCGGGGACGTCGAGAATACCGTTTCTCGCAAAATAGCGGACAATAAAAACTGAGGCTATCCGGGTCAACCCCCATCCTGCGAGAAGTCCCAGCAGGCCTCCCAGCAGCCCAATGATGCTTGCCTCCACCAGAAAGATTCGTCGCACGTCGGCGTCTGTTCCCCCAATCGCCTTCATGATGCCGATGACCTTTCTGCGCTCGAGGACAGACATCACGAGGACGTTCGCGATGCCCAGTGACGCGACCACGAGTGCGATCGTGCCCAGCACCGAGAGAATGACCTCCAAGATCATAAAGGCCTCTTGAATTCGCTTCATCTCGTCTGCGATCGCAAAGGTCGTCAGACCCCATGACTCTACTTCCTTGCGGACGTCTTCCAGACTCAGGAGGTCCTCGACTCGGACGTCCACACTTTCGAACTCGCGACCCCTTCCCTGATCCTGAGAGAGTGCAGCCGCCAAGGCCGACCTTCCGCTGAGGCTCTGCTTCCATAGCGGCCTGGCCTCCTCCAGCGGAATCACGACGCCCCGGTAGAAGGGATTGCGTTGGGTGATCAGAAGGCGGGGCAGGACACCGACCACGTTGAAGGGAATGCGGACGGTTTCGAGGGGGAGATCGTCTTCCGACTCGACCCGGCGCAGACGATCCGTGAGCACGTCGATAGTCTGGCCCAGGGACTTCTCCGGTGGATCGAATCCGAGTCTGCGGGCGACGCGATGGGTCAGCACGATTTCGCGCCCCTGAATCCCATTGAGGAATCGGCCCTGGGTGATCTTGGAGTAGGGTGATAGCGGAGCTACGTGTGGGCCGGCCCCTCGGATCCGGGTGAGGTAGCCCTTGCCATTGCGCTCCAGCCGAGCCGGAAACCGGATATCCTCCTGGACACTGACGACGCCCGGCAACTTTGAAACACGCTCGACCAGGGCCACGTTCAGCGGCGGGCGTTCGGTTTTCTTCGCCTCACTCGATTCTTCTTCACGGTAGTCTCTTAGACTTTGCGCCCGGCCGGAACCCAGGATCTGGAAGGAGGTGAAGACCTCTCTGACCTCGAGATTGTCTACGGTCTGCTCACGCAGACCTGCGCCGAAGCTGACCATTGCTACCAGAGTAGCGATGGCAATCAGGACGCCCAGACAAGTCAGAGTGAAGCGCAAGCGAGCCTGCCCTACGTTTCGAAAAGCTATCTGGAAGACGTCGCGCCAGAGCATTAGAGAAGCTCACTCCCATCCCCGTGGTCGTTCTGTGGGCTCTCTTCAGATTCGACCTTGCCATCGCTCAGGCGAAGGAACCGGTCAACATAGGTCGAGAGCAACTCCTTCTCGTGAGTGACGCAGATGACGGTATTTCCTTGAGCGTGCAGATTCTGGAAGATTCCGAGTATCTCCTCCGCGGTGGAGCTATCCAGATTGCCCGTCGGCTCATCAGCCAGCAGGAACCCAGGGCTATTGGCGAGGGCTCTGGCGATTGCAACCCGCTGCTGCTCACCCCCTGAGAGCTCGGCCGGAAGATGATCGGCTCGGTCAGCGAGACTCACGGTATCCAGTAGATCCGATGCCCGAGCGGCACGTTGACTACTTCCCACTCCGGCGAAGGCCATCGCCAGTTCAACGTTCTCCCTGGCGCTCATCGTGGGCACCAGGTGAAAAGACTGAAACACGATGCCTACTGTGCGTTGCCGGTGCCAGGCCAGTTCAAGAGGCGTCATCTTGGCCAGGTTCTTATCATCCACCCACAGGAATCCTGAGGAGGGGCGATCGAGTCCCGCCAGCAGATTCAGCAGGGTCGATTTACCCGAACCGGAGCGTCCCACCACACCCAGGAACTCTCCGGACTGGACCTCGAAGGAGACCCCGTTCAATGCGTTGATGGTTTTCCCGCCCAGGGTGTAACTCCTGGTCAAGTTTTCAGCACGAAGTCCAATCAATCGTTCGATCTCATCAATTCAGTCCGCCAACCAGCCGTTTTTCTGGTCTTACCAGCCGTTTTTCTGGTCTCGGTCTCCTCCATTGTCACCTATTTGGGACTTCCACTGCCAGTACGTGTTTCTCATTCGCCTGCTCCCTCATCGGAGTTTGGAAAAGCCTACGAATTGAGCTGATCAGGTATGTTCCTGTGGATTGGGCCTGGTGAACGGCCTTGAAAGATCGCGCTTTTTGCGTAATGATCCCGGTCATGACCTCGATCCCATTTTCCCTTCTTCTTGCTCTGACGATGTTGTCTCCGGACGTCCAGGAGAAGCAGGACCTGCGTTACTACGAAGGGTCGGGAGCCCACTCGAAGAAGCACCTTCTCAACCTTTATCTTCCGCTGGATCGGAAGGAGCATCCGATTGTGATCTTCGTCCACGGAGGATCTTGGCAGCGGGGAGATAAGGATGCTTACGGCGGCGCCTACGGAAAGTTGGGTCGGAGTCTGGCGCGAGCCGGACTTGGCGTGGCAATTATCAATTACCGTCTTTCTCCCGAGGTGCGCCACCCCGAGCACGCACGCGATGTTGCCCGAGCGCTGGCCTGGGTTTACAAGCAGTCCAACGTCTACGGCTGGCACCAGAAGAAGATCTTCCTCATGGGACATTCGGCGGGGGCACACTTGTCTTCCCTGATAGCCGTGGATCCCAGCTATCTGGCTGAGCACGGTCTGAAGCCAGACGTGGTTCGGGGAGTGGTAGCGATCAGCGGAGTCTATGATCTGGAACTGACGGGCGTCACGGGGCAGTTGATGTATCAGTCGGTCTTTGGCACCGAGCGCCAGATGTTGCGGAAGGCTTCCCCGACCTCTCAGGTAGGGACTCGACCCGCTCCCTTCCTGCTACTCTATGCCGAAGAGGACTATGTCACGGCCGACTTCCAGGCCCGCCGATTTCAGAAGGCGCTGAAGGCAGCTGGAGGCAAGGCCACCACCCGCAATGTTCCCGACCGCAACCATATGAACATTATCGTTGGAGCGGGGAAAAAGGGAGATCTGGTCCAGGAAGAAGTTCTGGCCTTCATCAATCGCCTGGTCCGTTAGTACAGGTCTGAATGTCTCCACACGACCCTACCCTCCAGGGGAAGTTGATCTGGGCGGGAGAACACTGGATCAACTTTCTGCGGCCCACTGGTGCGGACTCCGATAGTGCTCAGCTGAGCCTGTATCACAGCAGCTATAGCCCAGCCGGGGAGGGAACCGTCGCCTTTGTCATCATCCCAGGGACCCTGGAAGCGGTGTGCACCGACAACCCAGCTCTTGTGGAGTTCATTATCGAAACCATGATCCGAGGCAAGAATGCCTCCCTGGACCGCGAACTTGCGGTCGTAGATGCAACCTTTCGGCGAGCTGGGGATGTTATCGACGCTCCTTCCTGGCGTATCGAGCTTCCCGGACATCTCCTCGAGGCTTCTTGGAGCCAGCTCGATGAGCCAGTTATGGTCTATCGTTCAGACCGGCAGATCCAGCAGAGGAGGCCTGTCTTTACCCTGCTCTTCTTCGCCGAGGAGGGAGAGATTCGCTGGGACGGAATCCCGTTTCCAGGTCGCCCCTATCGCCGCGATATCTGGCGCGAGGCGATCGGCGGAGCCGCCCGAAGTTCGTGTGTCTTCGCGCTTGCCGAGACCATGATCCAGCCGCCAGCTGGGTCAGTCTGACCCGGATACTCTAAAGTTTGTGCTCCCGCGGCCGATACGATCCTCAGGAGCTGATCCTGGCAAATACAGCACAGCGCTGGTCAAGGGAACGAGGTTCTCGAGGCCAGCGCGTCCTAACTCAAAACGTGAAAACCAACCAAACGCACCCCGCCACTACCCCTGCTTCAGATCACAAGAGGACCCCTTCGATCCTGGCTGAGCAGGAAGAGCGGGAACTGGTCCATCAGGTTCAACAGGCCGTCGACGTCGTCCTGGGAAGCGCTGCAAAGCAGATGGGTGTGGACAAGTCGGTGCTGGCAAAAGTCCTCTGGAAAAACGGTTTGGTCAGTCAGCCCTTTTTGACCCCCTCCCCCGATCAGTGGGACCTGAGAAGATAAGATCACCCCTGTGATAGTCTTCTCTCGTGTATTCCAAACTCGACCCTTCTAGTTGGAAAGCGTCACTACACGGTGGCCACTCGGGCGAGTATTGTGAGCACGCCCAGGGAACCCTACCCCAGATCCTCGATTCAGCAGTAGCTGCCGGATACCAGACCTTCGGCGTCAGCGAGCATGCACCCCGTCTCGAAGAAAGATTTCTATACCCCGGTGAGGTCGAAAAGGGATGGAGTGTGGACCGTCTCAAGGAAGACTTCGAGCGCTATGCCGCGGCTCTTCCGCCACTGGTAGCGGAGTATCGCGGCCGGCTTTCAGTCCTTCGTGGATTCGAGGCAGAAGTAGTGCCCACGGCGTCCTATGCGGAGGTAATGCGGGCATATCGTAGTATTTTCGATTTCGACTACATGGTGGGATCGGTGCACTATGTCGATGAGATCGCAATCGATGGGGAACTGGATGAGTTCGAACGGGCGCTAGAGGGTCTGTCCGGGCTCGAGCGCCTGGCCGTTCGCTACTATGACACGGTTTCGGAGATGGTGGAGTCGCTACGACCGGAAGTAGTAGGGCATCTGGACCTGATCAAGCTACATGGCCGACGCTTCGGGCCACTCGACTCCTCGGCGGTTCGCGCGGCAGCCGATTCGACTCTTGAGGTGATTCGAAGACACGACTGCATCCTGGACCTGAACACGGCCGGCTACCGAAAGGGATTGGGTGCTCCCTATCCGGCGCCGTGGCTGGTGAAGCGTGCGCAGCTCCTGGGAATCGGTTTCTGCTTCGGAGACGACAGTCATTCGCCGGCTGATGTCGGAGCCGGACTCGAGCCAGCTCGATCCTATCTACTGCAGAACGGAGTCAATCACATAACGACCCTCACCGCGGAGGGCCGATCCCTGGGCCGCAAGAAGATCCCGCTTCGCTAGGCTGAAGCTTGATTTGGTTCCTGCGGGTGGCGGACGTGGGTTCGGTCTCCAGGCCGAACTCTTCCGCTTTCGAGCCATTTGGCTCGAAAGCACGGCGGCCTGGAGGCCACCCCCACCAGGGGCGGAACGTCGGCGACCTGAAAACAGGTCTCGGAGGGAGAGCGAGCAGGATAATCTCCCAAGGGTCAGAGAGTTCCCCACAGATTGGGTGAAAGGATCGCGTCGGGTAGGGCGGGCACTACGGCCGAGATTTCTCTGATGGTCTTATCCGCCAGGTTTCCCTTGGCGAGCATCGCCAGATTGGATTCCAGCTGCTCCAGGGTTTCCAGCCCGACGACGACGCCTGTGACTCCCTCGTGTGACGCAGCGAAACGAAGCGCCAGCTCCGGCAACGATATCTCTAGAGCCTTCGCGGTTCTTTCCAGCCGTCTCCGCACCGGTTTGACGTCAGCCAACCGTTCAGGCACCCGCTCCTCTGACAGCAACAAGAGCCCTTGCAGATAGACGCTTCGCACGAAGATCGCGATACCTTTCGATCTTGCTCTCTGCAGGACCCCGCTCCTTTCGAACCTCTGATCCAATAGGCTGAGGGGATGCTGGATCACCTCAATACCGGGGGTATCAATTGCCTGGAGTGCCTGCTCCGGAGTATAGACCGAGACTCCGGCGTGTTGAATCAGACCCTCCTTCTTCAGGGACATCAGGTGATCGGTGTAGCCCAGGTGCTCAGCCCGATGCAGTAGACATAGCGGAAGGGTTTCCAGGCGTAAACGGCGCAGAGACCTGATCACTGACTTTCGCACAAAGCTCCCATCCTCAGTGACTTCTAGATGGGAGATTTTGGAGCACACAAAAGCGGTCTGTTTCAGCTCCAGCTCCTCCAGGATCCGTCCCAGGATGCCTTCGCTTTCCCCATACTCGGCAGCCGTATCCAGACCCACTGCTCCTACTTCGAAGGCTCTTCTGACAATCTCTCGAAGCGCCGCATACGGAGGCTGGCCCACACGATTTGCGATCCCATAGGAAGGGATCCCGAACTGAGCCGTGCCTAGGAAGAATTCAGGGAAGTTGCCTTGGGAGTCGTGCATGACAGTACTGTGGGCTATCCAAGGGAGCGCAGCTGCCATTCGCTTGAGCTGTCCTGCAGTTCAAACATGCGAGCGTAGAGGCCACCCAGTCGCATCAGTTCCTGATGGTTTCCCATTTCGAAAACTCGACCCTTTTTCAGTACCACCAGCCGATCGGCGTTTCGGACCGTAGACAGCCGATGGGCAATGACGATGAGGGTACGGCCTTTCGCCAAACGAGACAGGGCAGATTTGATTTCCGCCTCTGACTCGGCATCGATGCTGGAGGTGGCCTCGTCCAGGATTAGAATCGGGGCATCTTTCAGCAGCGCCCTGGCTATCGAGACCCTCTGCTTTTCGCCTCCCGACAGTCGGGTTCCTCGCTCGCCCACGATGGTGTCATATCCCTCCGGCAGGCCCAGGATGAACCCTTCCGCATTGGCGTCTCTGGCCGCCTGGTGCAGTGCCTCTTCAGACGCATCGGGTCGTCCGAAAAGAATATTGTCGCGGATCGTGCTGTGAAACAGGAAAACGTCCTGCATCACATGCGCGACATTGGAGCGAAGGAACTTCAAGGGAAGCTGGCGCACGTCATGCCCTCCGATTCGGACGGCACCCTCTTGAACCTCGTAGAAGCGCGGGATCAGGTTGCAGCAGCTCGACTTTCCGGCTCCAGTAGGTCCGACCAGGGCCACGACCTCTCCCTCCCCGACCTCGAAACTGACGTCCTCCAGGACTGGCACTTCCGGAGCGTAGGCGAACTCCACCCGATCCAACTGGACACTCCAGTTCATCCTCGCTGGGGGCTTGAAGCTCGAGGTCTTCTCTGTCTCCCCCGGCGTGTCCAGAAGCTGGAACACCCTGGCGGCCGAGGCCATGGCTTTCTGGATCGTCTCGTTGAGGTTGGCCACCCTCAGCAGCGGCATGAAGATCCGGCTCATGTAGAGAACGAAAAGCACCAGATCTGCCAGTTCCAACCGATTCCCCAGGGCAAGATACCCGCCCGCTCCTGCGACCATGACATAGGCCAGCCCGCTGACGATTTCCACGAAACCAGCAGGAAGAAGCGACCAGAGATTGGCCCGGACGATGCTGTCCCGATAGCGCCCACTGTGGGCTCGGATCTGTCGGGCCTGCTCCTCTTCTCCTACGAAAGACTTCACCACCTGATAGCCCGCCATCCTGTCCAGGATTTCGGCCACCAGGTCCGCTCGTCGACCGCGCACTTCTCTCCACACCCGATTGGTTCGGGAGGCAAGTAAGTAGCCCCCCAAAGCTAGGAGAGGCAGCGGAAGGATCACGATGAGGGCCAGTTCGCTATTGATGGAAAAGAGTACGCCCATCATCGCGACCGGAATGACCACGGCCAGGAGGGATTCTGGGATACCGTGGGCTATAAAGTCCTCGATCACTTCTACGTCATTGACCGCCTGCGACATCAGGGCCCCACTTCGGCTCCGGGTGAAGACTTCCGGCTTGAGGCTCTGGATGTGGTTATAGGTTCTGGAAAGCAGCTCGTGGAGTGTTCGGTATGCAGCGATGTGGGAGAGGACCCCGTAGCCGTAGCGGAAGACTCCGCGGACGATACTGAGTCCGCCTAGAGCCAACGCCATGTACAGGACGGCGGAGCCGGTGAGAGCCTCGTCGTGTAGGAGCTGGACCAGGTGTCGAAGAATCAGGGGCGGGATCAGGTCAACGGCTGAAAAGACTAGACCACAGAGGATCGAGCCCAGCAGCAGTCGCCGGTTTTCTCCCGCCAGGCGTAGGAGCCGGAGCAGAAATCCGCGGGTCGGCTCAGGTGAGGAGTGCGTTCCCATAGGGCTTGTCTTCAGCAGTATTGATCGAGGCGAACCATCAGGGTTTCGAACTCCTCCATGGTATTGAAGAAATGGAGACAAACCCGCAGGTCGCGAGGCTCGTCCAAAGGCGAAACCAGGATCCGATCAGCCTCTGCCAGCTTGTTGTAGACTTCGATGCCCGAGGATCCTGCCGGCAGTTTGAGCACGAACACCCCGCTCCTACTCTCTCGATCAAGCGGCGAGACCAGCTCAAACTTCTTGGATTCTTTGACTATTTGCGCAGCCCTACCGGATAACTCCGAGATCCGCTGGTAGATCTTGTCCCAGCCGATGTGGTTGAGCCAGCGGAGAGCCTCGGCAAAGCCCCCGAAGACAGCCTGTGATCGGGTTCCGAATTCGTAGCGGCGGCCATTGGGATGCCATTCATACTCTCCCTCGTCGTCGAGCGAAAGATAGGAATGGGCCCCCGTCCAGGAGACGGGGGTCGTCTCCAGAATCTGTTTCCGGATCATCAGCCCCCCTGTTCCCTTAGGTCCCAAGAGCCATTTGTGTCCGCAGAAGGCGTAGTAGTCACACCCGATCTGCTTGAATCGGACAGGGACGTTACCCGCACCCTGTGCTCCGTCGAGCAGCAGACGGACATTTCTTTCTCGCAGGGCCTGGGCCAGACGCTGAGCTGGAATCACACGACCGGTCCGCCGCGAAACGTGACTCATCGCCACCAGTCGAGTGCGAGGAGAGAGAAGGCTGAGCACGTTTTCAACTACGTCCTCGCCGAGGTCGATGGAAGCCCTGTGGAGGGTGACTCCGAGGCGATCACGCAGGTTATAGGATGGCATCCGAAGGGCCGGGTGTTCCTGGTTGCTGATCAGGAATTCATCACCTGGTTTCCAGTCGATCGACCAGATCGCGATGTTGAGGGCCTCGGTGGTGTTGTGGGTGAGAGCCACTTCCTTCTCCAGGCATCCCAGTGCTCCGGCCACCAGAGCACGACAGGAGTCCTCGGCTTTAACCAGGGCCCCCACGTACCTTGGGTCCGCCGGTCCCTCGTTCTGGAAGTCGAGGAGACGCTTGACTTCTTCTATCACCGGTTTCGGAGAGGGTCCGATCCCACCGTGTTGGAAATACACCGATTGCCCAGTGACGGGGATCTGGCGCCGAACTGCGCTTACCCAGTCAGGCGTCTCGCCCTCGAATGATTTCACCGAGATTGCAGTCGCCCGGGTTCGAGAAAAGGGAATCCCGAGCAGCCCAGCAAGGGAAGCGGTCTTCAGGAAGCTCCTTCGGGGCCAGCCGAGTTCATTTCTTGACACTGTCATCAATTCCTCCGTTTGTCTGGTTGGTAGGCCCTTATTACCACAATCGCACCAAGAGCACGATGTTTGCGGGGCAGTTGTCTTAAAGCCCCTAGCCCCCCCTAGCCCACCCCTAGCCCGCATTTCTCATCGCTGGTCTACTACGTCGCCGCAATCATCCGCCCTGGCGCGAAGCGTATTAGACCGGTCCTTCACAGGGCCGGGTGGGCGAGCAAGCAGATGCCGGAGCCTGCTTTAGCGGGCTTCTCGAATGCAGGCTTCAGCCAGGCTCCGGGTCGAAGATGGCTAAAGCCGCGGTTCGAGAAGGACCTTGAAAGGCCCTCAGGAGGGATAGCGCCGCAGCTGACCCCGGCCTGAAGGCCGGGTCTAATACGCGCGTGCCGGGCACGCGCGCTGTCTGGGAGGGTGCAAGTCCCTCCGCCAACCTGATGGAGGTGAAGGCTAGCGAAGCACAAGGGCGTCACCGCGAGGTGGGGTCTGAAGGAAGTGTGGAGCAAACGTACGAGCCGACGCACAGAAACTGGATAAGTAGGCGCCAAGGTCGGACGAGTCAGCGCGTGGTGACGAAGTCCATATCCATCAAGATCCGGAAGCGTAAATCCAGCGGTTGTGTACGGAAAGACAGCGTCCTTACCCCGGGAGGCCTGGGAGGCTGTCCCTTGAAGGACAGGTGGAATCGTAAGGTTTCATAGCGCCCTCCAGGAGTCCGCAGAGGGCATAGTAGGTGGGGAAACTCACGGAAGGCCCGAACGGTAGGGAGAGGTTAGTAGGTGTCCAATCTTAAGGGTGATCAACAGAGGCAGAGAAGTCCGAAGCGGACCTCAAACCGAACAGCTGGGGTGCGGCCCCAGGGAAGCGGGGAGACGGCGGATTCATCCTTAGCGAAAGGGCGAACCGAAGGCCCGATGTTTGGTGAGAACGTCATGGAGGAGATATGCGAGCGAAGTAATCTGGAAGCGGCGTTGAGACGAGTGCGAGCGAACCGAGGGGGTCCGGGAGTGGACGGGATGACCGTCGATGAACTGCCGGAGTACCTGAAGGCGAACTGGCGGTCGATCAAAGAACAGCTGCTGTGCGGGGAGTATCAACCGCGACCTGTCAAGGGGGTGGAGATTCCGAAACCGGGAAGGAAAGACAAGCGAAGACTCGGGATTCCGTGTGTGATCGATCGATTTATCGAGCAAGCGATGCTGCAAGTGCTGCAACGCAAGTGGGATCGCACGTTCTCAGAGTCCAGCTATGGCTATCGACCGGGGCGCAGGGCTCATCAGGCAGTGGCGCGTGCCCAAGACTACGTGAAAGCGGGCTACGGGACCGTGGTCGATCTCGATTTAGAAAAGTTTTTCGATCGAGTTCACCACGATCGTTTGCTGAGCCGGCTGGCGCGGGAGATTGGGGACAAGCGGGTACTGAAGTTGATCCGAGCGTATCTAAGCGCGGGGATTCTGCGGTACGGACTGGTGAGTGCGCCGACGGAAGGGACGCCGCAAGGCAGCCCCCTGTCCCCCTTTCTCTCGAACGTGGTTCTGGATGAGCTGGACGAGGAACTGGAGCGCCGGGGTCACCGTTTTGTCCGCTATGCCGATGACTGCAACATTTATGTGCGGAGTCGGCGGGCGGGGGAGCGAGTGATGGCGAGTGTGAGCCGGTTTGTGAGCCAGCGACTGAAACTGCGTGTCAATCGGGAGAAGAGTGCGGTGGATGAGCCCCAGAAGCGGAAGTTCTTAGGCTTCACGTTCACGGGAGGCCGATCGCCCAACCGGCGCAAGATTGCGCCGGAATCGATCCAGCGGTTTCGATCCCGGGTGCGTCGTTTAACGCGGCGTAACCGGGGGATCAGCCTGGAGCAGCGTGTGGACGAATTGTCCCGCTACCTCCGGGGCTGGATTGGATACTTTGGGTACGTCGAGAGCCCCTGGGTCCTGCGGGGTCTGGACAGCTGGATTCGTCGTCGCCTGCGCAGCGTCCAATGGAAACAGTGGAAGGTCTACCGGCGACGCCAGGCGGAGTTGATCCGGCTGGGCGTGAGTCGGGATATGGCCCAGCGGACCGCGTGGAGCGTCAAGGGCCCTTGGGCCCTCAGTCAAGCGCCCGGGGTCCGGATAGCGCTTCCGAATGCTTATTTCGATCGGTTAGGTCTTCCTCGGTTGGCTAATCATCAGCGCATTCAACCCTAGCGAACCGCCTTGGTACGGACCCGTATGCCTGGTGGTGTGGGAGGGGAAGGCCCGTGAGGGCTTCCCCTATCCCGAGTTCGCGCCAGCCCACTGAAGCGGTCTCTTTGGAAACTACATCACACCGAAGCACGAAACTTGATCAGTTTGTAAACTTTCTCTCGACCAAGGGGCTCTAGTTCTAGAACACCGAACATGCGAATTTCGAAGTGTCCTGCCTACGCTGAAGTGTCTGGTTAGCTGCTTTTCAGTGTTGACGACACTGTGCGGGAAAGAGAGACATGCAGACGTTCAGACGTGGGACGAATTGTTCAGTTGGATCAGGAGAGCCGTTCTGCAAGCTGTCCGACTCCGACAGCCTGTTTGGCGGAGACAGTGACTGCGAAACGCTCTCTGTCATCTTCTTGCCAGTCCGTGGTGAAGCCGCTCTCGCCGAAGAGCTTCCCAAACAGCTGTGAGAGCAGCGGCTGGAAGGCATCTAAGGTTTCTGAATCGTTGGGGGTTTGAAGCCTGTCGTTGCCCACCATCAGGACTTCATCCGCCTTGAAACGAAGTTTGCCTGCCAGCTCGGGAGTTGCCTCGAGCAGTGCGCATGCTCGAAGCGTTGTCTTCAGAATCGTCTTCAGCCTCTCCAATGAGGAACCGTTGATACCTCGCTTACGATAGTAGAAGAGACCTAAGCGGTCCCCGCCCAGGTCCATGCTGAAGTTGCCTTGGTGAGCAACCAGAAGAATCCCTGGTCCTTGATGGACGTGGCTGTAGTTGTGCACATCGACTAGAAGATGATCTTCGACGATCTGCTTCTGAATCCAGGAGTGGAAGATCGGCACGAAGTCATCGAGCGCTACCGCTTCAGGATCATCAACGAAGAGCTTGAAGCCGAGTCGTTGCAGTTCCATTACGTGCCCGATCTCAGGTTTGCAGGGGGACCATACTTTGGGCAATCCGCTCGCGACAGGCATGGGCCGCCTCGATAAACAGCTGTGCCTCCTCGACCAAGCGGTGCGAAGCGTCTCGATTGTGTTCCGTGGGAGCAGCCTCGTATCTCCTAAACAGATAGTGAGCGAACTTCCCTCCGGCGTACTTGTCGTGGAATAGCTGGGTATCATAGAAGCGACGTTTGAACTCGCTGACAATTGTGTCGGGATTATTGGGAACGTCCAGAAACTCGGTCTTGATCAGGGCGGCCGCGGCTTCGAGCATCGCCTCATAGCCGAGCTTGTCGGCGCCAAGATAGTCTTCTGCTTCTAATTTGAGTTGGGCCTCGAAGACGATTCGCTCCGCTGCAGCCATGTCGAACTCTATCAGTGAGACCACCTCTCCCGCGCACTCTCCGGTACCCATGTCCCCCATTGAAAATTCTCGAGGGTCTCCCCAGTCGGCATAGAATGAGGTGTCCTGTTCGTAGGGAGGAACCTGCATCAGGTCCTCGAACATGGATCTCATTTCCTTCTTTCCCACCGTTTTTACGAAGGTTTGGAAACTCTCTCCGTTCCGGCGAAACTGGACATAGCGCTCGGTGAGCCGGTCCAGGACCTTGGGGATGCTCTTGGCCGGGACCGACCCCATGGCCAAGCCGTAGGCAGCAGCATTTTCAGTCCATTGGCCACCCAGAACGACCTGAAAATGAGGCACCTTATGGCTGTTGATGGTACGGCTCGTGCCGTAGAAGCCAATGTCCGCGATGTGATGCTGTCCGCAGGAGTTGAAGCAACCGCTGATTTTGATACGAAGGCCTTTTACGGCCTCATCGATCTCGACGAACTTGGAAGACAGGCTTTTCCGGATCTCATTTGCAAGGCCCCGGGAAGAAGAAATCCCCAACTTGCAGGTGTCGGTGCCGGGGCAGGCCGTGACGTCGACGATCGAGCCGGCTCCCGGATCATCCAGCCCGACTCTCTTCAGCTCCCGATAGAGATCCGGGAGATCGGCCTCGCTTACCCATCGCAGGAGCATGTTTTGCTCTACGGTGGTACGTATGTTCTCCCCGGCGAACTGGCGAGCAATGTCTGCTAGCTCGCGCATCTGCCAGGCCGAGAGGTCGCCCAGGGGAAGAGTGATCGATGCGGCCGCGTAGCCGGTTTGGCGCTGCCGATACACGTTGGTGCCGAACCATTCCTCGAATCCTTCCGGGCGCTGCTGTCCGTTTAGAGGAGCCGCCTCCTTTACCGGAGTTTCTTTGTGCAGAGGTGCTTCATCCAGGTAGTCCTTCCAGCGTGAGTCTTCTTTGAGCTTATCTCGCTCTTCCAGGACCAGTCTGCGAAACTCCTCGACGCCCAGCTTCGCCACCAGGAACTTGATGCGGGCCCGGGCACGATTCGTCTTCTCTCCGAGGCGCGCGAAAACACGTGACATGGCTTGAGCCGTCGGAAGTAGTTCCTCTTCGGGCAGAAACGGATCGAAGAGCTTGGCCTGGTGTGGCACTGCACCCAGGCCACCGCCCACGTAGAGCTCGAAGCCCCGCCTCTCTTGCCCATTCTCGATGCGTTTGACGGCAATCCCACCCATATCGTGCATGGTGATCAGGCCACAGGGGTGCTCCTTGCAGCCGGAAAAGGCGATTTTGAACTTCCTTCCGAAATTTTGTGCGTCCGGGTGCCTCAGGAGAAACCTGGCGCAGGATTTGGCATAGGGAGTGACATCGAAGACCTCGTCCCTGCAGACTCCCGCGAGGGGGCAGGCGGTCACATTTCGGACCGAGTTGCCGCATGCCTCACGGGTCGTGATGCCAACTGCTGCCAGCCGCCTCATCAATTCGGGTGTGTCGTCAATGTGAACGAAGTGAAGTTGAAAGTCCTGCCGGGTCGTGACGTGAAGAATTCCGTCCGAGTACTCTTCAGCCAAGTCGGCGAGCCCCTCCATCTGTTCTGGAGTGACGCCGCCGTAGGGGATCTTGATTCGCTGCATGCCGGGAGCATCCCAGACCGTTTCAGGACCTTTGGTTCCGCCATTGGAGGGATACGCGAGTTCCTGGGAGCGAATGCCGTCATGGCGCTGTCCATTGTCGTAGCGCTGTCCATAGACGCCTCTCCGCAGACGCGTTTCGGCAAAAATCTTCTCGTCCAGCTTGCCCTGCCTGCGAAGCTCCATCTGGGTCTCGTAGATGTCCACTTCTCGTCCCATCTCGGGATCCATCTTGTCGCCAAGCTTTTCTTTCCAGCTGGTCATCGAAGTTTCCTCCGTCGAAAAAGCCCTTGGGGCTTCCTGCCAATGAAGCAACTGCCAAGGGCGTTCGTGCTGACTATAGTTAACTTATTTGATCGGATCAGTCAAATTCGGGACGGTCCCGATTCGGCTAGCGGACATCGCTGGAGTTGCCCAGAAATCGATTGAACGACCAGGAGTAGATTCTTCTCAGAGCTCGCCGAACTAGGGGTTGTTGCCAGAACCAGGAAGACGTCGCCCTTCGATCCTGGCGGCTGGGTAGAGCGTCGGAGACCAGTCTCTGGAATTCCAGGCGCAGCCAGTCCTCGGTGATCATATTCCCGATGTGGTAGACACAGGCCTCGGGAGTGCTCAGGCGCAAGAATCCCGCAGTGTCTAATGGGCGATCTACGGTTTCGCCCTTGCTCATCATCAGTTTGTCGGTCCATGTCATTGAAAGGGCCTCGATTGCGTCGCGCGAAACCAGGTATTGCATATGCGATGCGCCAACGTAGGCCGAGATATTCTGAAGGGATAAAAGGTGGTCCGGATGAAGTTCTCGAGCGCGACGAAGAGTGGCTGCCTTCTCATGGCCCCCGCTGCCGGAAAGGCCCACGCTGTGCCAAAATTCGTCGAGCACCTCCCGAGGGATCAGGTCCCCTTGTTGTGAAGCTACTTCCTGAGTCTCTTCAGCCCATCGAACTGTCGAGCTGGTATTCTTACCGCTTATTCCTTTCACCGGCACGCCCCCAACCACACCAACCCGGGGAAAGGTCTTCATGATCCGCAGATGTGCCTCCATCCACCCGGGGCGATAGTAGATGTCTCCGTCGGAGAAGAAGACGTAGCGTCCTGGCGCACTTCTGAGAAGCTGCAGTAGACCATTGCCGGCCCCGATGTTGCGATGATTCAGGATGAGATGGTCGATACGACCAGCGATCAGCTCGGCTTGTAGATACTCCACAACTGTCCGGCAGGATCCATTGTCGACTACCAGGAGATCGAACTCGCGGTCGGCGTGATGGCGGAGGCTGGCCAGACAGAGCTTCAGGACATCCAGCGCCTGAGCGAAATAGCCCTCGGTATCAGGAATCGAGTTCAGCACGGTGACCGAGACCTCCGCAGGGCCCTCGATTGGACGGCTCATTTTGAGTGGACTGAATCCTTTTCGCATGTCTTATTCCCGATGAGGGGTGGGCGTTGCTAGTGACCAAACTCGAAAAAAAGAGGCGCAATTTTCGGTCCGAATCAATTGCACCGTTCAAGGATCCAAAGCGAGAACCGCAGAGAGATCACCTGCTTCTCACATGGCTTCCCAAATCGCGACTGCATCCCACTTGGGCCGGTGCCTCTAGCGATTGTCGAGCGGGGCAGGTCCGGTACGGTTGCTCCGACTTCAGACCATCAACTACAATAACCCAAAAGTTATGATGGGGAACTGAAAGATGCGGAAACTCCTAGTAGAGACTGGCCGCGTGGTGTCTGCAGCGAAAGCAGTAGACAGCAAGCTCCTTAACGCCATGGGAGTCCAGATCGTCCGCACGCTTCTCGGCCGGACGATCTACAACATGCGCAGATTCCCCGTTCCGAGTGAGCTCTGTGAGCAGGCGCGGACCCTGAGACAGGAAGGTATTGTCGTCATACGAGATTTCCTGAAGAAAGAACGATTCCCGGCGCTTCAGGAGGAATGTTCTCGGCTGCTGGACTCAGAGGCTGCGCCCCGGGTGGTTCACGATCACGGTGGCGCCACGCTCGAACAGATCAACCTTCTCGAACTTGAGGGGAGGGAGGATTACCCTGAGATCTTTGCCTTCTTCAGGCATCCGAAATTGCAGCCACTCATTTCCGTGGCCGAAAAGCGCAATGTCGATTTCTTCAAAGCTCACATAACCCTGGAGCGCTTGACAAAGCAGAGGGCGGATGATGATCGGGAGGCGGACCTGCATGTGGACACCTTTTTCAACACTCACAAGGGATGGCTGTACTTGGACGACGTGCAGCTCGAGAATAGCCCCTTTGTCTACGTCCCCGGATCTCACCGTCTTCGTCTAAGTCGCCTGCGTCGTACCTATCTGGAGAGTCTAGGAACCAACCAGCACTCGCGACGAATTCCTGTAGACGAACTAGCCCAGCATGGGGATGCCGAGGAGGTGTACCCGTGCCGCCCAAACACGCTCGTCGTAGCCAACACGTGCGGCTACCATCGCCGGCACTCCGGAGATCCGGGGAAACAGCGAACCGCCCTGCATTTCTCTTTTCGGTTCAATCCATTCTTTCCGCCTCGCCTCGACGTCGAAAAGTGGTTGTCAAGGCGAAACCCATTGGTTCGTCGCCTCACTGGATAAGGCATCGACCATCTGTTTTCCTGGAGCGAAGCGGATGCTGGACAGACAGGATTTCAGGACATTCGACAGAGGACGCTGCTATGAAATCAGTTGGGTTTACCCGTGGTCCTTTTAGAGTTTCGAATCTTCCATTAATCTGCTGCTTCATTGTTACACTCCAAACGGCTGCGATGATTCAGGCCTCGGACTCCAAGATTCGATTGATTAAAACCCAGGATGCCAGCGTCGATGTGTTGGTAGGGTCGAAGCTGTTCACCTCCTACCACTTCGGGCTCGGTCTCCACAAACCGATTTTTCATCCCCTCAAGGCCCCCAGCGGCAAGTCCGTTACCCGGGGTTTCCCAATGGAGTTCGGCATTGCTGGTGAACACACGGATCACTGGCATCATGAAGGTGTGTCATTTACCTACGGAGACGTCGACGGCGTAGACTTCTGGGCCAAGTATGGCCCCAGAGGAGACAACCCGGGTTCGGGCAAAATCCGCCATACGGGATTCACCAGGATTGAGAGCGGCGATATCGGACGCCTGACTTCGACGGCTGACTGGATCACGCCCACTGGTAAGGTCGTCTTACGACAGAAGGCGGACTTCACCTTCCACGCGGAAAGCAACTGGCAGGCTATCGACCTGAGTTTCGTGCTGACGGCCCAGAAAGAGAAGGTGACGTTTCGAGACACCAAAGAGGGCATGATGGCCCTGCGCCTCGCCTCGCAGCTTCGCGAGGACAACAGTGGCCAATACCTGAACGCAGCCGGTCAAGAGAAAGAGGCCGGAGTGTGGGGTAAGCGGTCTCCCTGGGTAGCGCTCCGGGGCAAAATCGAAGGAGAGGGCGTTACTGTGGCCCTGATCAATCACCCCGAGAGTACGGGCTATCCTACCTACTGGCACGCCAGAGGCTACGGATTGTTCTCCGCCAATCCGTTTGGACGCAAAGATTTTGAGAAGGGCAGTGCGCCCCTGAATTTTTCGCTGGAGCCGGGCCGATCGGCCAACTTCCTCTACCGGATTCTAGTGCACACGGGCGAGCTGACACTTCAAGAAATGGAACGCCAGTTCCAGGCCTACCTGCAGACAAGTTCCAAGTCTCGAGCGCCAGATCAGCAGTGAATCTTAGGGCTCCAAGCCGCAGGAAGAGTGCTTCGGCCTGGAGACCAAAGCTACGTCTGCCGGCTCATCACTATTGGGCACTTTGAACCGAGCGCTTGTCCTGGGTTGAAAGAGCGTCCCAGATTGCTCCAACGGGTGAGCAACCGAGCAGGCGCTTGGCGATCAGCAGATTCCCCGTGAGAAAGCCTTCGCTCCTGAGGGACTGCAGCGCAAATCGAGAACAGGTCGGTTGAAAACGGCAATCGGCGATAAGGCCCATCACCGGAGATCCGAACCGAGTATACCACTCGATTGTTGCCAGCTCCGCCCGTAGCGGTAGCGTTGTGGCAGAAAGCCCTATCGCCACTGCGGCCAAGCCACAGGCCAGAGCCCGTTTTCGCGCTCGACTTACTTCCACTGATCGGCGAAATCAGAGACGATGGGAAGCCTGAATTTATCGCCCTTGATGGCCTTCATGATGCAAATGATGTGGATCACGAGAATGGCCAGCCAGAGTAGAGGGCCAACCGTGCAGCCGAGGATCCAACCGATTCCAGGAACGCCGGCAAGTATCGTCAGGACTATGCTGACGACAATCCAGGTCGCCGATAGGATGAGTCCATGTTTGGCATGCCACTGAACGTCGGCATCGTCTTTTTCCACCAAGAGGGGAATGAGAGCCAGAATGCCAAAATAGCTGAGCACCAGCATCAGTGTCTTATTACCGGAACTCGAAGGCGGCGGTTCTGAAGGGGGTGGTGCCGAAGGTGGCGGTGGGGTCGCAGCCGGTGGATCCGGGGGGCTCGTGGGTTGGTTGTCTTCCATTTTTACTCTCCTCCGTTGATGAAAGCTTAACTCTCGACCCTGACGGGTTAGGTCATTCCTAACACAGCCAACCGTGACAAACAAGCAATTTTCACCTGTCCCCAACGCCGAAGTGACTTGACGCTCGAAGGCCCCTTCGGGCTCGCCAGGATTCCGCTGAATAGGTCGATGGGGATGAGTTGTGGGCTAGTGTTGTGCACTCGCCATGGACGATTGGGGCTCACCCGTCGTGCCTTGTCGCATCTGGACGGGAAAGATATAATCCCAGATGCATGCCAAAGACGATGACCAGAATCCTTCTCCCTAGCGGAAGGGTGGCAGAAGGTGCACGGCTTCCGTCCCTCTCTCCCGATGAGCAGACCCGGTTGTACCGATTGATGCTGCTGAATCGCCGCATAGACGAGCGGATGGTTCGCTTACAGCGCCAAGGTCGATTGGGTTTCTACGTGGGCTCGGTGGGCGAAGAAGCGGCCATCATAGGCAGTGCCTTCGCGCTCCACGAGAAGGATTGGATCCTTCCCTGCTATCGGGAATTGGGAGCAGCCCTGGTGAGAGATTTCCCGCTCTTCGACCTGTTTTGCCAGTTTGTAGGGAACTCACGCGATCAAAACAAGGGCCGGCAGATGCCGAATCACTACTGCAGTCCGGAGCTGCGGATCACCTCGATCTCAAGTCCAGTCGGCAGTCAGATTCCGCATGCCACTGGCTTGGGGGTCGCTGCACGGCTGTCGGGATCAGAGGAAGCCGTCCTGGTTTACTTCGGCGAGGGTGCCACGTCTGAGGGAGACTTCCATGTGGCAGCCAACTTCGCTGCGGTCTACAAGGCCCCGACCATTTTTTTCTGCCGCAACAATCAGTGGGCTATCTCGGTTCCCGCCCGATCCCAGACAATGTCTGAGAACTTTGCCGTCAAGGCCGATGCCTATGGCTTTGAGGGGGTCCAGGTAGACGGCAACGACGTCTTTGGCGTCTACTCCGTCACTCAGCAAGCCGCCGAGAAAGCTCGAAAGGGCGGGGGGCCGACTCTGATCGAGGCCGTGACTTATCGACAGGGTGGCCACTCCACTTCTGATGATCCGCGAGCCTATCGGGAGGATAGCGAGGTACAGGAGTGGAAAGACAAGGATCCCATTCTCCGTCTCAGATCATATCTGATCAGCCAGGGTCACTTGACCGAGGACAGGGACGCCCAGTTCGAAGGTGAGATCAAGCAGGAGATCCAGGAGAATCTGGAGAAGGCAGAGGCAATTGGTCCCCCTGCCTTGGAAACGGCCTTCGAAGATGTCTTTGATACGCTGCCCTGGCACCTTCGGGAACAGTCTGAATCCCTGACGACTGCTGAAGAGTCGACTAGTGTTCAAGAGAAGGTCTGACGAAAACTCCTGATGCCGACAATCAACATCATCCAGGCAGTCAATGATGCGCTACGCACAGAGATGCACCGCGATCCCAAGGTCATCGTGCTGGGCGAAGACGTTGCCAAATTTGGGGGCGTTTTTCGCGCCACTCAGGGACTGTTGGACGAGTTCGGCCCGGAGCGCGTTTTCGACACTCCACTTGCGGAGGCCGGAATCATTGGAACCGCTATCGGCATGGCTCTCTACGGCTTGCGTCCAGTCCCCGAAATCCAGTTTGCCGATTTCATCTATCCCGCCTTCGATCAGATCGTGAACGAGTTGGCGAAGATGCGGTACCGCTCCGGTGGGCAGTACACATGTCCCATGGTAATTCGCACTCCCTATGGCGGAGGCATCCGCGGTGGACATTATCACTCTCAGAGCCCGGAGGCGTACTTTGTACATACACCCGGGCTCAAGGTGGTCATTCCTTCCAACCCCTATGACGCCAAGGGCCTTCTTATCGCCGCTGTCCAAGATGAAAACCCGGTAATCTTCATGGAACCCAAGCGGGTCTATCGGGCTGCTCGAGGTGAGGTGCCCGAAGGAGACTACAGCGTTGAACTGGGTCGCGCCAAGGTGATCAAAGAGGGTTCCGATGTAACGATTCTGACCTACGGGGCGATGGTCTATCCGGTCCTGGATGCTTCGGAGACCGCGGAGGTAGAAGACAAGATCTTCTCCGAGGTTCTCGACCTGCGGACCCTGATGCCCTACGATATCGAGACGATTCTGGCTTCCGTGAAAAAGACGGGTAGAGTAGTCATCGTTCATGAGGCTCCCAGAACCTGTGGATTCGGAGCAGAGCTGTCAGCCGCCATCGGCGAGCGCGCCTTGCTGCATCTGCAGGCTCCGATCCTGCGCGTGACCGGTTTCGACACGCCTTTCCCCTACGCCTTAGAGGACTACTACCTTCCGGACTTGAACCGTGTTCACAGGGCCTTACGCGACTCCGTCGACTTTTGACTGATTGAGGAAGCAATGTCATTCGAATTCAAACTGCCAGACATTGGTGAGGGAATCGTCGAAGGGGAAATTGTCCGTTGGTTGGTCAAGGCGGGAGAACGGCTCGAGGAAGATCAACCCATGGTCGAGGTCATGACTGACAAGGCTACCGTCGAGATCAGTTCCCCGGTGGCGGGGACAGTCTCCCGCTGCTTCGGCGAGGCGGGCGACCCGATCAAGGTGGGAGGTGTCCTCGTCCTGATCGACACCGGTGGAGAGGAACCTCCTGCGGAGGAGGCCCCGGTTTCCCCCACCGTCTCCATGCCTGTGTCGGCTCCGTCGGCGCCGGCCGAACCGGTTCCTCAGCGCTCAGGAGACCCGATCCTGGCCACTCCGGCCATACGCCGATTGGCGCGCGAGATGGAAGTGGACCTGTCCCAGGTACCCGGTACGGGTCCTGGGGGGAGGGTCAGCAGAGACGATCTCGAACGGTTTCGGAAGAAACCGGTTGTGGAAACGGGAGTCGAAGGGACTCTCCCCTATCGCGGGATTCGCAGGCGTATTGGTGAGCGGATGGTGCAGTCCGTCGTCACCGCACCTCACTTTACCTATGTAGAAGAGATTGACGTCACGGAACTGGTGGCTCTGCGTGACGAATACCGGAGATCGCCGGAATTCGAAGGGGTACGCTTGACCTATCTGCCCTTCATCATAAAGGCGCTGGTCATCGGTTTCAGGGAGTATCCGCTGCTCAACTCGACCTTGAATCAGGAAGCTGACGTGATCGAGTTCAAGCAGCATTACAACATCGGGATTGCCGCCCAGACGCCGGATGGCCTCCTGGTGCCGGTGGTGAAGAACGCCGAAGGCAGGAACATCAAAGAACTCGCTACGGAGATTGCCAGGCTTACCGAGGATGCTCAAAAGGGGCAGATAAAGTTAGACGACCTTCAAGGCGGAACCTTCACGATTACCAGTCTGGGAGCCATGGGAGGGATCATGGCGACCCCCATCATCAACGTTCCGGAGGTTGCGATCCTGGGTGTGCACAAGATCGCCCAAAGGCCTGTTGTCCGCTCGGGTGAGATTGTTATCCGCGAGATGATGAATTTGAGCCTTTCTCAGGATCACCGCGTGGTTGATGGCGCCATCGGTGCTGAGTTCATCCAGTTCATCAAGCCTCACCTGGAGAGCCCCAAATCGCTTTAGCCCAAATCTCAAGATACAAGATACAAGATACAAGTTAAAAACAAATACCAAATCACAAGCACCAAACTCAAAACTTGCGGGCTAGCAAGGGGACTCGGCCCAGCGGCTCACCCTGGTTTTTCCGTTGCCGTCTCATAGCCGACATCCCAAAGAGGGCACGGTGTTTGATGATTGGAGTTTGGTATTTGTTTGTAACTTGTATCTTGTATCTTGGGATTTAATACTCAGGTGCGAACCATTTTTCATGTCGATATGGACGCTTTCTATGCGTCCGTTGAGCAGCGAAACAGTCCGGGCTACCGGAAGCAGCCCGTCATCGTGGGTGCGGATCCCAAAGAGGGACAGGGAAGAGGTGTCGTTGCAGCCTGTTCCTACGAAGCCCGCCGTTACGGGATCCATTCCGCCATGCCGATCAGCAAGGCCTACCGCCTGTGCCCGGACGGAGTCTATCTGCGTCCCAATTTCTCCGAGTATACGAGGGTCAGTCGCTCCCTAAGGGATGTTTTCCGCTCCTTCACAGAGTTGGTCGAACCCCTCAGTATCGACGAAGCCTTCCTGGACATGACGGGGCAGGTCGGACCCGGTTCCAATGGAACAGAACTAGCCAGGTCATTGAAACAGGCCATCAGAGAGAAGGAAAGCTTGAGCGCCTCTGTCGGGATTGCTCCCAACAAGTTCCTGGCCAAGATCGCTTCGGATCTGGAGAAACCAGACGGCCTGGTGGTTGTCAACACATCAGGAATCGAATCTTTTCTGGAGCCGCTCGAGATCAGAAGGCTCTGGGGTGTGGGTCCCAAGACGGAGGCCAGACTGAGGCAGAGAGGTATCAACACCATCCAGCAGCTCCGCGAGGCGGACAAGGAAAGCTTGCTTCAGCACTTTGGTAAGTTGGGACAACATCTCTGGTCACTTTCGCGGGGAATCGATAATCGTCCCGTCGTGACGCAGAGGACACCGAAGTCGGTAGGGCATGAAAGGACGTTTGCAGAGGACGTCAAGGACACCGATACTCTGGAAACGACCCTGGAAAACCTATCCCGAAGCGTAGCGGAGCGGCTGCATCGATCGGGACTCTCGGGCAAAACGGTGACTTTGAAGCTCCGCTATTCAGATTTCACCACCATCACCCGACAAAACACCTTCCGGGATGTCCTCGATCAGGGTCCCGAGATTTTCTCCGTGGCTCGACGATTGCTGCAGAAGTTCCGAGACCCCCATCGGAGGGTGCGCCTGATCGGAGTTTCCGTTGCTTCCCTGGAATCGCCCCCGTCGGGGAGTCTAGGCAGGCAGCTCAGTCTATTCCACTGAACTAAGATTTCATTCGGTTTCAGGTTGTCGGTTCAGGGTTACGTTTGCCAACAACATGAAACGAAATCCGACAGAGCCGCGAGCGACTTGTTCGTCAGCAATATCAGGCCATCGCCGAGCAGCGACAGGTCAGCAGGCACAACCTCTCCCTTACTCAGTCAAAGTTTCCCCTGAATGGTACCGTGCGGGCTGGGGGCAAGGGTGAAACTTCATTGGCAGAAGGAAGGTGTAAAAAGCCGCATCGTTAAGACACAATCTGGTGTAGATCTAGGCGCTAATTCTACCAAGTTATTCTTGCGCGAACCCCTTGCGCGAACCCTAAGGTGAGTGATGCTACTATAAGCAGACAAAGAAGAAGGGGGTGCAACAGTGTGGCCTCCGCCTCGATCGGGGTTCGTCGTTGCCCCGATGAGTGAGCGCCGGATCGGTTGGTAGCAATCCCATGTCCTTAAGCCCAATCCTTGACCGACTCCGATGGCCCGCTCGAAAGCAAGCGGTGCGTGATTGCCTGAAGCGCATTCCGTTTCTCCGTAACCTTGTTCACGACCTCGATCTATTTAGCCCGGATTTCTCAAGGACAAGAAAAAGCAGTCAGCTCAATGTGGTATAAAGTCTTTGTTAACAGTTACTTAATAACCACAAGGAGCTGACTACTATGAGGACAGAGTGTATCGCTTCCAAGCTGGAGTTTCAAGGGCTGGAGGGGCGCCGAGTCGAGGCAGAATTCAACGGGGGACAGATCACCTCAGACGCCGGAGGGTTGCTGTTACGGGAGGTGGAGAGCCGCTATGGGTTCATTCGCGGCTTGGCCGCCTGCTTTGGGGATCGGCGGGATCCTCGCTTCACCGAGTTCAGTGTCGAGGAGCTGGTGGGACAGCGCATTTACGGACTGGCGCTGGGCTATGAGGATGTCAACGATCATGAGGAGCTGCGGGCGGATCCGCTGATGGCGGTGCTGGTGGGCAAGGAAGATCCCTTGGGGAGGGATCGGCGGTCGGAAGCGGATCGGGGCAAGGCGTGTGCGGGCAAGAGCACCCTCAATCGTTTGGAGCTGTCCTCGGTGAGGCAGGATAAATATCGCAAGACGCCGGTGGATGAAGCCGCAGTCGAAGCGTTTCTGGTGGAGCAGTTCATTCGGGTGCGAGGCGGCAAACCGAAGGAGCTGGTGTTGGACCTGGATGCGACGGATGATCCGCTGCACGGAGAGCAGGAGGGTCGTTTCTACCATGGATATTACCGGTGTTACTGCTACCTGCCGCTGTATGTGTTTTGTGAGGGGTATGTGCTGGGGGCCAGGCTGCGGGTGTCGAATCTGGATGGGTCCGAAGGAGCGGTCCAGGAGATGGAGCGGATCGTGGGACCACTGCGGGCGAAGTGGCCGAAGGTCCGCATTACCCTGCGGGCGGACAGCAGCTTTGCGCGTGAAGGGTTGATGAAGTGGTGTGAGGAGCATCGAGTGGATTACGTCTTTGGGCTGGCTCGAAACAAGCGATTGGAGCGGGCCCTGGAGTCCGAGCTAGAACAGGCCCAGGCGCTTCAGCAAGCGAGCGGCAACAGCGCTCGAGTCTATAAGGACTTTCCTTACCAGACGCAGGAGAGCTGGAGTCGAGAGCGGCGAGTAGTGGGCAAGGCCGAGTACACGGGCAAGGGATCCAATCCCCGCTTTGTCGTGACCTCGCTGGGAGCGAGGCGGTGGCCCGCCCCAAAGCTGTACGAGGAGCTGTACTGCGCGCGAGGGGAGGCGGAGAATCGGATCAAGGAACAGCAGCTGGAGCTGTTTGCCGATCGGACCTCGACGCACCACATGAAGAGCAATCAGCTGCGCCTCTGGTTTTCCTCGGTGGCTTACAATCTGCTGCACACGCTCAGGTGCGTCGCTTTGAAGGGGACCCAGTGGGCCAAGGCGCAATGCCAGACGATTCGCCTCAAACTGTTGAAGATTGGGGGGCAGATTCGGGTCAGTGTCCGGCGGGTGAGTCTGTCCTTGAGCGAGGGTTATCCTTACCAACAGCTCTATGCCCAAGCCTTGACCCAGCTTCAACAGCTCGGTTAAGCCTAGTTGAGCTTGAGGTGACCTCTCCACCGCCTGAAGGCGGTGGATTCGACCTGCGACTAAAGTCGCCTAAAGACCTCGCCTCCGATGCAGGCGACTCGCTTGATCGCCTGTCTCACTCGGCTCGGCGCCCACTTCCCTGACTCGCCCAGCAAGCCGTACTCTAGCCTCTTACCTTCCCTACGCACACCGGCTTGCTGTCACAAGCCTCCTGAAGGCTTCGCCTAAAGGCGAGGGGGTTCACCCATCCCCGAGTGGGACCCTAAGAAAATCCAAAATCCCAGCCCTCTGCCACTGAGGCGCCTGAGTTGTGTCTGAAAAACCGGGTTTCCGCTCTGGAGACAAGCCTCACGACGACTGTCGCACTCCGCACCGCCCTCACCTGTGACTTTGACCCAGACCGGCGTCAAGAAATCGACTAAAATCGCCCTTTCGGCTTTCTCCATGAGAAATCCGGGTTAGGAAGTACAGATCCTTTCGCCCTGAACGGGTGGAAATCGTCAATTCGTCAAATTCCATTTTCGTCAATCCAAGAGAACCGAGAGGCAAAGCGCTTCTACGCAACAGAGGCGAAGGACAGCCGTGGCTCAAGAGGATATGGGCTGCATCCGCGAAGGAACTGGACCCGGAGATCGTCATCGACGTGGGAGCGAACTATGGGGAGATCTTGTTTTTCGCGACCTACCCACCGAAAACCCGGATTATCGGAATTGAGGCGAACCAAGATCTTCAAGTTTATCTGGAACGCTCACAGGCGGTACATCCGAATCATGACCAGATCGAACTCGTCTGTGCGGTGGCGTCGAACCAATACTCCGAGAGTACGAGATTCTCCGTTCCGACCCGCTGGTCAGGCAGTGGCACTGCTCGAGCGTTGCCAAACGAAGAAGGAATCGTCATTCAGACGGTGCGCAGCATTACACTGGACTCCTTGTTTGCGCCTAGTGAGACCGAAGCAGCAGCTCTCCTATTCAAGATAGATGTGGAGGGGCATGAACCCCTTGTCTTCGAAGGAATGCTCAATTTACTCGACTCGTGCGAGCTAGCTCTGGGAATCGTAGAGTTCAACCCTAACTTTCTAGGGGAGTGTGGAATGAGCTCGAGCTCATGTCAAGAGGTGTGTAAATAGACTCAGGCGGCTTTCTCCTTCGACTCCTGGTTGACCAGGACTCCATTCACATACTTGGCTCCCTGATAGACATCTCTCATGAGCTCTGGAGCTTTGAGACGACGGAATCGTTTCTCGGCCACCAAGAGCATCTTCCAGATCACCGCCTGGGCGTTGTTCACCTTCTTGAAGCGCTTGGCCGCATCGGTTCGCAGCCGAAGTCCGGCGAACGGGGACTCCACTGGATTCGTGGTGCGCAGGTGTTGCCACTGCTGCTTCGGGTAGTTGTAAAAGCTCACCATCCGATCCCAGTCCTGGTCCAACAGATCGGCCGCCGGAGCCAAGCCTCTGCTTCGGCACCACTCCTGGAAAACCCGTTTGAGGCGTTCCGCTTCCTGACGGCTCTCAGCATAGGGGATCTGGCGCAGAATCAATAAGGCCGTGGGCTGCTCGCGTTTGGGCACCTTGGCCAGGATATTGACGATGCGGTGATTCCAGCAACGCTGCTCTTCCGCCTCGGGGTAGACGTTGCACAAGGCCCCCCAGATGCCGAGGGGGCCGTCGGCGATGACCAGACGAGGAGCATTCATCCCCCGCCGCTTCAAGTCGCGTAACACCTCTGACCAACTTTCCGTCGATTCCCGATAACCGCTCGTCACCGAAACCACCACCTTGCTGCCATCACTGAGCGCCGCAAGGACCACCAGCAGGACGGCCTTTTCCTTCTCCAGACCCGCTTTGACGTAGATTCCATCCGCCCATAAATAAACGACTTCCAGTTCCTCCAGGGGACGACTTTGCCAGACGGCCCATTCTTCTTGCCACTTCTCTTTCAGTCGGGCCACCGTGTTGGCCGACAAGGCCGCTTCTTCCCCTAAAAGCCCTCTTAATGCCAAGTCGAAATCGCCCTGAGCCAGGCCCTGCAAATACAGCTCTGGAATCAGGTCTCGGACTTGCTGCGTCCGTTTGGCAAACAGCGGCAGTACCCGGCTTTCAAAACGCTCTTCTAGATCTCGGACTCGAGGCCGTCGCACGGTGATCGTCCCGCTACTGAGGGTCAGTCGTCTGGCCTTGCCATAGCCGTTGCGGTATCCCGACGCTGGGTCCACTTTGCCTCGACGCTCACTCTTGTCTCGTCCCAGCAGCTCGGTCACCTCCTCCTCTAGTAGCTCCTGGACCCAAGACTGGACCTTCTCCCGCACCCAATCTTCCAGCTCCTGGAAACAGACTCTTGACTCCACAGTCCCCTCAATGTTCTTCTCTTTCATGCGGTGTGTACTCCTTCCTTTATGGGCCTTCCGGCCCTGGGTTTAGGTCAACCCGGAAGGATACTCACCGCCTCTGCTATTTACACACCTTTTGATGGTAGCTCATGAGCTTCGATGACTACGTCAACCGTCTGCGATCGAGATTCCAGTTGTACCCGGTCGACAGATACGGAACCATCCAGGATCTAGACCCGTCACACTCGGGCGTTGACAGGATCACCGATCTCGTCCTTGCCTCGCATCCGGCTATCGCTCGGAAAATCGGACTTGTTACTTGATGGGGGAGGGGAAGGCCTGTGAGGGTCTTCCCCTATCCCAAGTTTCGAGCCTTTGACTCGAGACGGCGGGCTGGAGAGGACCGCAGCGACCCGGACCTGAGGTTTGCCCCTGAATGCTCCAGCGAGGCTAGACAAGAAACCCGGGAGCCGGTTGGAGACCTTCAGTCGTTGGCGGTGATGCGGAGTTTCGGTACCTCAATCATGACCTTGGTCCCGGGAGGAACACTGTTGATGATCCAGACGTTGCCACCAATGATTGAATCCCGCCCAATGATCGTATTCCCGCCTAGAATGGTAGCCCCAGAATAGACTACGACGTTGTCCTCGATCGTGGGATGTCGCTTCTTGGCACGTGCCCCTTCCGCCCCCTTTTTGGGAAAGCTCAAAGCCCCCACGGTGACGCCCTGATATAGCTTCACGTTCTCGCCGATCTGGGTTGTTTCTCCGATCACCACTCCAGTTCCGTGATCGATGAAGAACCGTCGACCAATCCGAGCTCCGGGATGGATGTCTATGCCCGTCCGGCGATGGGCGTATTCAGTCATGATCCGCGGAATCAGCGGGACTTCCAGCAGATGGAGCTCGTGCGCGATGCGGTAGGTCGTAATCGCCGTGGAGCAGGGATAGCTGAAGATGATTTCATCGACGGACCTGGCCGCAGGGTCACCGTCCAGGGCAGCTTCGATATCGGTTTCGAGTAGATTCCGTAGTTCGGGAATGGCGTGAATGAACTTCAGGCAGACGTCTTCGGCCTTCTTCTGACAATCATCGCAATCGCCTTTGGCCTCATGCTCGCATGACTGGTGGAAGGCCTTGTAGATCTCGTCAGAGAGCTGCTCATGGATCTCGTAGAGAAGCTCTCCCACGTAATAGTCCACACTCCGGTTCGTCACCGATTCTCTTCCGAAGTATCCCGGAAAGAGTACCGTGCGGAGTTTCTTCAGAATATCAACAATGGCATTTTCACTGGGAAGTGGAATCTCGCCCAGGTGCTGCAGGTGCAGGTCGGCATCACGATAAGTGCTAACTATCTTGTTGATCAGCTCTGGGAGTTCCTTCTGTCTTTGCAGGTTTCTGATCATCCCTAAGCTCCTTCGAACTTCGACCGAATCCTTCGACCGAATCCATATTAACAATTCCGCAGCCGTGGTGGTAACGACATCGAAGACGGACTATTGATAGCCGACCGAAGTCAGTCCATACTCGGGATCGATGGAGCAGCGCAATGTCAGCATCCAGCAATAGCCCGCCACCGCTAACCAGTTTCTCCGCAGACGAAGAGCTCTTCCGCGAAAGCGTGGACAGCTTTGCCCAGACCAGCATCCAACCCTTCGTAGCGGAGATGGATCAAGAGGGGAAATTCCGTCCCGACCTGATCAAAAGCTTCTTCGAACTCGATCTCATGGGAATTGAGATTCCCGAGTCCTGGGGTGGTGCAGGGGCCACTTTTTTCATGTCGATTCTGGCGGTAGAAGCCCTGAGTCGGGTCGATGCTTCTGCCGGGGTGATAGTCGATGTTCAGAACACGCTCGTCAACAATGCCATCCTGCGCTGGGGAACCGACGACCAGAAGGAGCGTTATCTTCCCCGCCTGGCCTCGGAGTGGGTCGGGGCCTATGCACTTTCGGAGGCGAGTTCGGCTAGTGATGCCTTCTCCATGACGAGTCGGGCGGAGAGGCGCGCTGATCACTTCCTGTTGAGTGGTCAGAAGCTGTGGACTACAAATGCGGCGGAGGCAGGCTTGTTCCTTGTCTTCGCCAGCACGGATCCAGAGAAGCGCTATAAGGGCATTACGGCCTTCCTCGTTGAGGCTGGCTCGCCCGGCCTCGAGCTGGGGAAGAAGGAGGACAAACTGGGTATCCGGGCCTCCTCGACCTGCGAACTCATTCTGGAGAAGTGCCCGGTTGGCTGTTCGAATGTGCTGGGGGAGGTTGGTAACGGATACCGAGTTGCGATCGAAACCTTGAACGAGGGTAGGATCGGCATCGGTGCCCAGATGATTGGTCTCACCCAGGGAGCCCTCGAGTGCGCCCTCGGATACACTCTGGAGCGAGAGGCATTCGGACAGCCGATCGCACAATTCCAGGGGGTGCAGTTCCCCTTGGCAGAAATGGCCACGCAGCTGGAGGCTGCCAGGCTTCTGGTCTACAACGCCGCTCGTCTCAAGGAAGCCGGCCAGCCATTCCTGAAGGAAGCGGCCATGGCCAAGTACTTCAGTTCAAAGGTGGCCGAGAAGGTGACTTCGGGCGTGATCGAGCTCTATGGCGGCTACGGCTATACCAAAGACTATCCGGTTGAAAAGTATTTTCGGGATGCCAAGATCGGCTCGATCTACGAGGGAACCTCGAACATGCAGCTGGCGACCATCGCAAAACAAATCCTGAGAAAGTAGCGAATGAAGTCCAGGTCAGGCAGACGAGGGCTTCAGTTGCCTATCCCTATCGAGGAGTTCGCGAGTCGACTGCTCGATTGGTACGCGCGGCACAAGCGAGATCTTCCCTGGCGCAGCCGGCCCGAACCCTACCACGTGCTCCTCTCGGAGTTCATGCTCCAACAGACGCAGGTGAAGACGGTGCTGCCCTACTACCAGAGATTCCTGCAGGCCTATCCGACGCTCGAAGATTTGGCGAGAAGCGAAGAGAACGAGGTGCTTTCAGCCTGGTCTGGCCTCGGCTACTACAACCGGGCTCGCAACCTGCATCGAACCGCGCAATTGATTTGCGAAAAGCACGACGGCGTGGTCCCGAGGGACTATGACCAGGTCCTGGAGCTTCCCGGGGTCGGCCGCTATACCGCCGGAGCGATTCTCTCCATTGCTCACGGAGAGCCGCTGCCCATCCTGGACGGCAATATCCAGCGGCTTCTCGCCCGCTTCTTGAAAATCCGAAAGGACCTGACTGGATCCGGCGCCCAACCGTTGTGGGACTTGCTCTCGCGGATGGTGCAGGAGCCGTTGGTTGGCGAGCGCATCTCCGATTTCAACCAGGCCCTGATGGAAATAGGTGCCCTCGTCTGCACCTCCAAGAATCCTCTCTGCAGTAAGTGTCCTCTGGAGGAAAGCTGCCTGGCAAGGGCAGAGGGAATCCAGGATGAGCTGCCGCTACGGAGGAGCCCGCGCAAGGTACAGAGCTTTCAGTTCGCCACCGTAGTCGTACCTCAGGACGGAAAATTCTTGCTGATGCAAAACAGTGAGAGCAGATTTCTAAGAGGCTTCTGGGAATTTCCCAAGGTGGCGCTCCTAATCGGCCGAGGCATCCCAGCGATGCAGTTTCTGGAGCAGACTTTCGAAAAGACCCACGGTTTGAGCATCGAGATAGTGGAGGGATTCGCCCCTGTAGACCATCGGATTACCTTTAGGAAGCTAAGGTTCCATCCATTTCGAGCCCGTCTGAGGGAAGATCCAAGGGGCTCCAAGGTTTTCGTCTGGGCAAACTTGGGCGGCGCAGGAGACTACCCGGTTCCGTCCTTCGTCGGAAAGATAGTCAAACGGATAGGGCCGGCAGATCGCACTGAAGATGCCCTATCCGAGTGATCAGGGTGAAGTGAAGCTGAAACTTCATTGCGGTTAGCAACAGAATCTCTCCTGCCTCCCTTCAAAGCCTACCGACCCACAGGCTACAATGGTGCAAATGAGAATCACGCGAATTCTTCCCATATTTGCCCTATTCCTCATTTCGCTCACGGTGCTTCCGGCGCAAAGGGATCGAGCCCCCCGCCGCCTGGAAAACCCGGAAGACACCCAACTCCCCGGAGGCTCGAGAGTTGAGTTTCGGAGCTTCCGATCGAGTGCTCTCGACAAGGACGCCAGCTACAGCATTTTCATCCCGCCCTCCTACGCCAGAGAGCCGGAGAGGCGATTCCCGGTGATCTACTTTCTCCACGGTCTCAACAACGATCACACCAGCTGGGCCACCCCCCGCTACGGAAATCTTCCACTGCAAGTCGAGGCCCTCCTGACAAAGGGCAAGGCTCCGGAGTTCCTGCTGGTACATCCAGACGGCGAAAACAGTCTCTACACCGACTCCCTGGATGGCACCGGAAAATACGAAACCTACATTCGAAGAGATCTGATCGCAGAGGTGGAGAAGAACTTTCGGGTACAGACGGGCCGCTCTGGTCGAGCTCTCGGGGGAGTCTCAATGGGGGGGTACGGTGCCCTGAAGATTGCAATGAGACATCCCAGAGAATTCGCTTCTGTCTCCGGAACGTCTCCCATAGTCTTCCTCGGGGAAGATCCTTCGAACTCATTGACGAATCGCGAGTCGAGAAGGGGAGGATACGTCCTACGCCTTATCGGAAGCACTTTCGGCGACCCCTTTAACCGAGAACACTGGCGGGCAAATAGTCTCGAGGTGCTGGCCCGGACCACCCCCTTGGACGAACTGAACATCCATTTTTCTTATGGAACGGCCGACCGCTACAATCGGATGTTTCCGATGCAGAAGGGTGTGACGACGCTGGACCAGATTCTGAGCGAACGGGGAATTCGCCATACCTGCCAGATCTACGAGGGTGAGCCTCATGGCTGGGAGCTGGTTCGATCCCACCTCGATGAAACCCTGGCCTTTCTCTCCCAGACCTTTTCGCATCCCTAGGAGTGGAATTGATGATGGCGCGAAGAAGGGCTTCCGTCAGGAAAAAGAGCGGGAAGCTTCGCATCGGCGACGACTGGAACGCCATTACCATCATCGCACTCTCCCAGAGCAATCCCCTCAAGGCGGTGGCTGAATTTGTCGAAAACAGCATCGACGCGCGCGCTCGCAACGTCGTCATCACGCGTGGACAAGAACAGGGGGCTCACTACCTGAAGATCTCCGACGACGGGGAAGGCATTCCCAGAGACCCGGAGGGTGTCCCGGACTTCCGCTATGTGGCAACCCACATATGTGACTCTATCAAACGGCAGCTCAAGACCCAGGGAGAGGAGGGGATTCAGGGAGAGTTCGGAATCGGCTTGTTGAGTTTCTGGACCGTGGGCGAAGAGCTGGTTCTCAGCTCGGCCGGTGCGGACGGGACGACCTACCGGATGCACATGAAGAAAGGCGATCCCAACTACAGAGTCAGCCAGAGCCGGAGACTCTTTCCCACCCAGGGGACCGAATTGACCATTAGGCCACTGCTTCACGGCCCCCGACTCTTCAGTGGCGAGAAGATTCAATGGTACCTGGCCTCTGAGCTGCGAGATCGAATCCGTCGCTCGGCAGTGCGGATTCGAGTAGTCGATCGAAGAGCGCGCCGGGAATTCCAAGTCGAGCCCCGTCAGTTCTCGGGCAGGCTGCTGCAGCAGCTGCCGACGCCAGAAGCCTCGAGAGGTGAAGTCTACGTCGAGCTCTATCTGGCGGAATCCGATGGTTCCAATCGGGTCGGCCTCTATCGATCCGGGACGCGAGTGCTCGAAGATCTGGCGCAGCTTGCAGGGTTCCAGAACCCTCCCTGGACCGACGGCCGAATTCAAGGGATCGTCGATGCACCCTTTCTCAATCTGACCCCGGGAACGAGAACTGGAGTCATTCAGGACGGGGCCTACGCCGAGTTCTGTTTTGCCTTGGAGGATACGACTGCAGCCCTGAAGCGGGTGATAGAAGAGCAGGATCGAGCCGAAGAGGAAAGAACAAGCAGGCAGATCCTGCGGACGATCCAGAAGGCGTTCAAGGAGGCTTTCCTGGCCCTTCCCCCCGAAGAGTACGACTGGTTCGATATAAGAGGTCGGGATGAGCGAGGCGTTCTGCGACAGCCTTCCCCGGTCGCGGGAGTTAAAGTGTCCGATTCCGGGTACCTCCCTGTCGAGGAATCGGTGGACCGCGAGGATGAAAGGGAGCAGAAAAAGTTCTTCGAGTACGCTGGACCGCTGTTCAGCGCCCGGATTTCGCCCGCTTCCAGCGTGCTTCCCGTCGACAAGAGTCGTCAGCTACGCGGCATCGCCAGGGACCGATCGGGTCGCCAGGTCGACGAGGACCTCCAATTCGCTTGGGAAATCGTTGAAGGAGAGGGAAGACTGGAGAACGAGAACGGCGAGATCGTAACCTTCGAGGCACCGCCGATCCCTGGTCTGAGCCGTGTTCAGTTGACAGTCAGCCAGCAGGGAATCGTGGCCCAGGCTGAAGCCATGATCACGGTCACTGACTCGATCCTTCCCGAGAGCAAGGAAGCGAGCAGCACCCGAGAGGGACTACCCGGATACACGCTCAAGCGCTCGCCGGGGGAGCTCTGGAGGTCACGATATGATCGCGATCAGAACGTCATCGTCATCAACAGCGGACATCGGGATTTCGTATTTGCGTCCCGTAGCAAGGCCCTGAAACTCCGCTACATCATCCGGCTCTTTGCCAAAGAGCTAGTACTCAGTAATTTCCCCGGGTATTCTCCGAATGAGCTATTGGAACGCATGATCGAGCTATCTTTGTACACTGAGGAGCACCTGAAGTAGAGCCTCCTAACTATTTCTCTTCTATAATGGATGTCTAGTGAAAGCTCGAATCACATCTTTTCGCGGCGGAGGACAGGCTTGAGAATTCTTGGATTCGTTTTCCCAGCTTTGATCGCAATCCAACAGGGTGTAGCGGCTGACTGGCCAAGTTGGCGAGGTCCGAACCAGACCGGTGCCGGCTTGGAGGAATCCGTCGTAACTTCCTGGGATCCGGGAGGCGAGAACCTTCTTTGGAAACTGGAGGAAGGCGGAAGAACGACACCCATCATCATGGACGGTCGGCTCTTCGCCATCATGCCCGTGGGCGAAGGTCCAGATAGTGGCGAGCGAGTTGTGGCTCTCAATGCTGCCACCGGGCAGAAGGTTTGGGAGAGACGGTTCAACGTTTTTCACACCGACATCGTCGAGAATCGCGTTGGCTGGACTGCCCTGGTAGGGGATCCGGAGACGGGCCAGATCTACGCCCATGCGACCGGCGGAGAGCTTTTCTGTTTCAATCGGGACGGCGAGCAGATCTGGAAGGTCTCGATGACGGAAGAGTTGGGCCGGATCAGCGGATATGGTGGAAGGCTCCACACCCCGATCATAGACGAAGACCGGGTGATTGTGAGTTTTCTGAACTCGAACTGGGGGAATCACGGCCGGCCCCTTCATCGCTACGTCGCCTTCGACAAGCGAACAGGTGAGATCGACTGGTGGTCTGCTCCAGGAGGTGCCCCCTTGGACACTACCTACTCGACGCCGGTCGTGGCGGTGATCGGCGGAAAAAGGATGCTGGTGGCCCCGGCGGCCGATGGAAACGTCTATGGCATGTTGGCCCGCAACGGACAGAAGGTCTGGACCTTCCGACTGAGCAAGCGGGGTCTGAATTCCTCCGTAGTCGTGCACGGTGACCGCGTCTTCGTCTCTCACAGCGAAGAGAATCTCCAGACCTCCAGGATGGGAAGCCTAGTCTGCATCGACGGATCCAAGCAAGGCGATATCACCGAGACCGGCCTCCTCTGGCGACGTGACGGATACACCTTCGGCTATGCCTCACCCGCGCTTGCCAACGGAAGACTCTACTTGGTCGACAACAGTGCCAACCTCTACAGCATCGATCCCCAGACTGGGAATATCCACTGGGAGTACAGTATCGGTCGAGTCGGCAAGGGGTCCCCCGTAGTGACCCGTGATGGCGTAATCTACGTCGGATCACAGAACGGAGCCTTTCACATTCTCAGGGACGAAGGAGATCGCTGCGTCTCGCTCGACCGGGAGCTGTTTCAAAGGCAGGATGGAGCAGTAGAGGAGATTTTCGGCTCTCCCGCAATCGTGAATGGCCGGGTCTATTTCATGACCCGTTACGCTGTCCTCTGCCTGGGGAAGCCGGGTCAGACGGCGAAGAGCGAACAGCCGGATCCGGGTCCTCGGGAAACCGCCGCTGCCGAGCCAGGCTCCAAGGGGAGTCTGCAGCTAGTGCCGGCGGAAGTGACGCTGTCTCCCGGTGGAAAAGTCAAACTCAAGGCGCTTCAATTTGACTCGGTGGGATCGGTCCCCACTTCGGTGAGTGTTGAGTGGTCGGTCAAAGGGGTTCGAGGAAAGGTTGGCGCCGATGGAACCTTCACCGCTAGCGGCGAGCAGGCGTACTCCGCTGGCCTGGTGACCGCCATGGGTGATGCCGGGCTCAGTGCCACGGCACGGGTGAGGATCACTCCCAGCCTGCCTATCCACGAGGACTTCGAGTCGATCAAGACAGGCACGGTACCACCGGGATGGGTGGGTGTTGGCGCCAAGACACAGGTTGTGGAGCAGGACGGCAAGGTGCTGAAGAAGCTGGCCTCGAAGGCCCGACCCTCACCGCCCTTCATGCGGCTTCGCGCATATGCCACACCCCCGATTGAAGGGGGCTATACCGTGCAGGCAGACCTGTTTGGGAAACTTGCTCGCAAGCGTTTCAAGCCCGATATGGGACTCATCAACAGCCGCTATCGGTTCATCATGATGGGGATGAGGAAGAAGCTGAGGATCGAAACCTGGTCCCCGCTGCCCCGCCTGCGGCACGACGTTGCCTTTCCCTGGGATCCGGAGAGCTGGTACCGAGCCAAGTTTTCGGTGAAGCTCGAAGGGGACCAGGCCCGGGTAAGAGCCAAGGTGTGGCCGCGAGGCGAAGCCGAGCCCGAAGCATGGAGTATAGAGGTGGTAGATCCACATCCGAATCGGGAGGGTAGCGCCGGCATCTACGGTTATTCAGTAGGGACGACATCGAAGAGCGATGGACCCGAGATTCTTTTCGACAATTTCAAGGTGATGAGGTGATGATGAACAGGGTTCTGACCAGGAGCATCCAAGGTCTCCTGATTCTGTTGATAGCGGCTTCCCTGGGAGGGCGTTGGGAAGGCCATCTCAAGGTGGGCGACTGGCCGATGTGGGGAGGCTCTCCGGACCGGAACATGGTCTCGGACGAGAAGGGATTGCCACACGAATGGGATGTCAAGACCAAGAAGAACATCCGCTGGCAAGCCCCCCTGGGATCTCAGACCTATGGAAATCCAGTCATAGTGGGCGGCAAGATCTTCATCGGCACCAACAACGAAGGCGGCCACCGGCCCGGGATTGACGGTGATAAGGGAGTGATTGTCTGCCTGGAAGAGAAGACCGGGAAGATGCTGTGGCAAGCCACCCACGACAAGCTTCCCACGGGTCGGGTCAACGATTGGCCAGAGCAGGGAATTTGTTCGTCTCCCTATGTGGAGGGAGACCGGATCTACTATGTCAGCAACCGTTGTGAGCTGGTTTGTGCTGATGTGAACGGCTTCCTCGATGGCGAGAACGATGGTCCCTTCCAGGACGAGAAATACGAAGACAAGCAGGACGCCGACATCATCTGGGTTTATGACATGATCGAGGAGCTGGGCGTTTTCCCCCACAACCTGGCCACCTCATCCCCGCTGGGGGCCGGCGACCTGATCTTCCTGCTGACATCAAATGGCGTGGACGAGGGGCATCTCGATATGCCGATGCCTGACGCTCCAGCTTTTATCGCCGTGAACAAGAAGACGGGCGAGCTGGCCTGGGAGCGGAGCGATCCCGGAGACAACACCCTGCATGGACAGTGGTCCTCACCTACCTATGGGGTCGTTAATGGCACCCCCCAGGCTATTTTTGGCGGAGGCAATGGTTGGTGCTATTCCTTCGAGGCGTTGACCGGAAACTTGATCTGGAAGTTCGATCTCAATCCGAAGGACGCGGAGTGGAAGCTGGGCGGACGGGGGAGCCGCAACAACATCATTGCCACCCCGGTCCTCTATGACAACAAAGTCATTCTCAGCGTGGGACAGGATCCCGAGCACGGCGAGGGCCGCGGTCACCTCTATGCCATTGACGCCACCAAGAAGGGGGACGTTACTGAGAGTGCAGGACTCTGGCATGTCGGGGGCGAAGACTTCCGCCGCACCATGTCCACCGTAGCCATCAAGGACGGCCTGCTCTACGCCGCCGATCTGACGGGTTTCCTCTATTGTCTCGATCTCGCAACCGGCAAAAGACACTGGCGCTATGACATGTTGGCGGCAGTCTGGGCGTCCCCCTATGTCGTAGATGGCAAGGTCTACCTGGGGGATGAGGACGGCGATCTGGTCGTGCTCGAACACGGGAAGGAAATGAAAGAGCTCGCCGTCAACGAGATGGGCGACTCAGTGTACTCGACAGCGGTGGCAGCCAATGGAGTTTTGTACGTTACCAACAGAAATACCCTTTATGCGATTGCCGATCCTGGAAAGTGATCCGGGGATAGTAGGCAGTTTGTCAGTGAGCAGTTCCGGAAAACAGCTGTAATCCAACAGAGCCGCGAACGGCTTGAATTGTCAGCAATTTGAGGCCAGGTTCCGAGGAAAGAGCCGGACAACAGCACAATCTCCCCTGTTCCCAACCCTTCGCTCGCACTTCAGGTTCCCTTGAGACAGACAATCGGCGTAGCTGGCCTGAGAAGGTAGAACTTCGACCTGAATGATCCAGCGAGGGTGGAGAGGATACTGGCCAGGAAAACTCTTGTCCCGATCGAGGCAGGAAGGCTGGGCTTGATGTCGAAAAGAAGTGAAGGGCCTTGTCCCCTTCGAAGGCGACCAGGTGGTCCTGGAAATCCCGGGTAGTGATGGCGCTGCTACACCTGCACGTTGAGGTTCATCAATGGAGTCGATTCTATTCGTACGGGGACAGCGTCAAGGCCGGTTGGGTCATCCGGCAAATGGGGAGGTGGGTGGTGCGCTTGCTATTGAGATCCGGTCTAATCCGGTCTATTTTTGCTCTGGAATTCTCCTAAAAGATATATATCAGTAGCAGCAGAGGCTGTGGGAACTGTGGAAAACTCCGAGCAGTCATCGAGCCGGGCCAGCACCCCCGTGATTCGGAGTTTTCCAAGCGTTGTGCGAACGGTGGAAAAACGATTGCGACGCTTTTCGGCCTAGCGCTGGAGCTGGTTGTTTTTCCACGGTTTGCACATCGCGGCAGTTTCCATAGCCTTCCCCCGTTCAGGCAGAAAGAGGCGGCCTTCAGCCTCGATCAAAAGAATCCGGATCGCGCGTTAGCGCTACCTCAACCTCTGCTCCCGTAACGAGCCTTGCGAAGCTGCAAGGGCGAGGCAGAGCCGGTCGATGGGGATTGACCGGCGCCGCCATGTCAGGCATCCTCGGCGATTTTGGCAAACCCGGAGGACCGATCATGGCGACGACTAGCTACTTGTACCACACCCTCGGATTGAAGGGCTATGTTCACCAACGCACGGACTATCGCGGCGGCGGCGTATTTCACCACGTCGAACTGGCTCCGCACAAGCGCCGGTGTCGCAACTGCAGTGCCCGCTGGAACCGGCTTCAGCTGCAAGGCTGCTTCCAGCGCTGCATCCGCACTCTACCGGTGGCGACCCGCCACCAGTTCGTGGTCCTGCATGGCCACCGGCAATCCTGCAGCCAGTGCGGCCAGACCCTTCGCGAGCCGATTGCCTTCGCTCAGGGCAAACGGCGCTACACGAACGCCTTCGCCCAGTACGTGGTCCAGCTGTGCCGCATCGCCACCATCAAAGCCGTTGCCCGCTTGCTGGGCGTGGGCTGGGACCTCGTCAAAGAGATCCATAAGGAGCATCTGGGGCAGCGCCTCAAGAAGCGCAAGCTGTCTCAACTGCGCTATCTGGCGATCGATGAGTTCGCTACCCACAGCGGGCACCTCTACATGACGGTGGTGCTGGACCTGGAAAGTGGCCAGATCGTCTCCCTACACGAAGGCAAAGACGCCCAGGCGCTGGTGGCCTGCCTGCGCCACCTCAAAGGCCGCTGCAAGTCCCTGCGCGCCATTGCCATCGACATGTCCGACGCCTACCGCAAGGCCATTCGCCAGGTCTTCGCCGGCAAGGTCGATGTCGTGCACGACCCCTACCACGTCGTCGCACTGGCCAACCAGGCCATTGACCAGACCCGCCGCTCCATGATGCGCAAACTGGAAACGGGCCGCAAACAGCTCCTCAAAGGAACCCGCTTTCTCTTGTTACGAGGGCTGGAAAACCTCAACGAGCGCTCCCTGGAACACCTCATGCAACTCATGGAAATCAATGAGCCACTCTATCAGGCCTACCTCCTCAAGGAGGAGATCCGCCACTTTTGGAACCTCCCCGACTCAGCGGCCGGCAACGCCTTCCTGGATGCCTGGATCGAGCAGGCTTACAGCATCGGCAACCAGTTCTTCGCCCGGCTCGCCCGCACCCTCCACCGGCATCGCCCCGGACTACTCGACTACTTCAAGCACCGCATCTCAACCGGCCCCCTCGAAGGACTCAACAACAAGATTAAGGTCCTCAAAAGACGAGCCTATGGCTTCAGAGACATGGACTACTTCAAGCTTAACCTCTACTTCATCCATGAGGACCTGGCCACTTGACCTCCCCATTTACCGGAAGAACCAGATTTGTTTGTATCTTGTGTCTTGTCTCTTGTGATTTTCTTAAGACCTAAGCTTCTTTCGTTAATTCCTTATGTTTCCGAAAGATGCCCAGGCAGACACCCAGCCAGACCACGACGAAGCCCACGTTTACCAGTGCGAAAGCCCCGATCCCAAAGGCGAGGCTGGTCCCGATGAATACGACTCCGGCCTGCAGGGCGTCACCGGTACGCCCGAAAAAGGTGTCGATGGCCGCCTTCGCCTTGTATTTCACTTCCCGGGAGGTAGGCAGGAACAAGGCTTGACGGACCGTGTTGTTCAGTGAGTAGTCGACGCTGTTCTCGCCGACCTTCAAGGGACGGATGATGCTCAGGATGGGCTGAAAGACGGTGATCCCGTAGGTACAGAGCGATATGATCGGCCCTACAAAAAGAGAGCCGCGCACCCCCAGATACTTGAAGAAACGCGACACTAGGAAGCTCTGGATAAGAAAAGTTACCAGGTTTGCCCAACTGTAAAAGGAGCCGTAGAACGCACCAATGAAATTGCCCCGCGCATCCTTCAGTGCCTCGCCGGATCCGATCTCCTCAATTGCGGCCTGCTCAACCAGGTTGCCCAAGACGAATTCACCCACCGTGTTCACCAGATTCAGGAGCAGAACGTGGAAGGCAATCAGCATCAGGTACCTGTTCTGCATCACGAGTTTGAAGCTGCCCTCTTTGCTCAGATGCTCCTGTGCTTTCTTTGCCTCCGTGGACCCTCGGCGCGACTCCTGCCGATTTACAACCAGCGTTAGCAGGATGAACAGTCCCAGTAGAGCCGAGGCCAGCGTCATCAACCAGTAGGGCCCGGTTACCTCGAAGAGACTAGCAGCAAGCCTGGCTCCAACCCAGGCACCCAGGGTTCCGCCGATACCGATGATCGGGAACAGCCGCTTGCCCTGCTCTTCAGTGTAGATGTCGTTGGCAAAGGCCCAGAACTGACTCACTACCATGAAACTGAACACTCCGAGCCAGATGTAGTAGGCTATCCCAACCTCCATGCCTGCGTTGCCGGCAAGGATGAAAACTACCAGGTTGGAGATGAAGAAGAGCGTCATTCCGGAAAGCAACCAGACACGGTTGACCCTCGCTGCGAAAGCTCCGTAGACGGGCACGACGAAAACGAATAGTAAGGCCTGAGCGGCGCTGGAATAGCTCTTTACAACGGCTCCCGCCTGAGAAAGAATCAGTGCTTCTCGGACTGGTTTGAGGATGTAGTAGAGGCCCATCAGGATGAAGGCGTTCAAGAACAGCAACAGAACCGTTCCCCCTTCGCCCGCTTGGACTTTGCTGAATAGAGAGAGGAACCTCTCAAGGACATTTTTCTTAGGGTTTGGAGGAGGCGCAGAATCGGGTTCCAACATGTGGAGCCTAGGATAACGTGCTGTCACCGATTCCGAAAGCCACTTCAATCTTTTGGGGCGATCCCGGGAGGGATCTCAAAATGCGCCTTTTCAGGAACTTTGCAGCACCATTTTCAGGCGTCCTGAACCGCGGCTCCCGTCTGGGCCTTCTCGTCGCGTTTTGGATCGGGTGCGGGCCGGGCGAGTTGAGGATCGAGACTCTGCCTCAGGGAAAGGCACTGAACGGATACCGTGTGGAGTCGGTATCGGGTGTCAGGGACGGGGACAAGCTCGAAGCTCGGGTCCTTCTGGTTGCTGGCTCCGACAGCTTGGAGATGCAGTTGCGATTTCGCATCGGTGTCCCCACCAGGCTTGAACGGGGTCGCTACCGTTGGAGTCAGGGGGGAGAGACCAAAGAAGGTGCAGTCAGCGAGAAATCCGTCACCTTCCTGGGAGGGCAATCTGACCGGCCCAATCTGGGAGGAGTCTTCGACTTGCGGTCTCCGGACGGGGTGCCAAAGTACCGGGTGCGACTGCCCACCGTCGAAGTCGCGAGGCCCTGAGCGGCAGGAGCTGAGGATCGGCGTGGCGGTGGTCTCCAGGCCGCCGTGTATCGAGCCAAAGTCTCGAAAGAAGAATACCTTGGCCTGGAGACCGAACCCACGTCAAGTCTCACCTCAGTCCACGGCTACGGTATCTAGCTTCCCCTTCTCCCGGGCCACGCCGATGATCATCAATTCCAGCGCCTGGCTGTTGGAGCTGCCCAGTGAGTGCACCTCGTTCAGGAGAACGGGTACCGCGTCTCCCGCTGATAGGCTGGCGGATTCTTCATTCGCACCTCCCCCTAACCGGAAACTACCGGTTCCCTTCATGACGTAGAAGACCTCTTCGACTCCCTCGTGCCGGTGCCGGCCAACCGAAGTACCAGGAGGGAGGAGCAGGTGATCTATATAGGCCCAGTTGGTCGAGAAGACCTCGGGTTGCAGGACTCGCCGATAGCGGACGGTGCCTGTTCCTCCGTGGAGTTCCTGAAACGGCTTCAGTAGATCCTGTTTGAGTCTGATGGTGATGAAGACGGGGATGGGATCTTTGGGAACGCCCACGCGATCGTCGTCTAGATTGAAGGCGTCATACTTGCCCTTCACGCTGGACACGGCGATGTTCAACCACTCGGTGGGCTGATCGGTGGGATTGTAGATGCCGTGGGAGTGGCCCATCAGGCAGGGCGCTCCTGCCGGACCTTGCAGCAGTGATGTCCGTCCGTCGATGGTGAATTCGGCTGCATTGTCCAGAATGACGTACATCTCTTCAATCTTGTTGTGGAAATGATGACCGATTCCTCCCTTGGGTTGGAGGACTCCGCGATGGACGAAGAGCAGATTGGTATTGAGGGCAAAGCGGTCCACCAGCCCCATATAGCTCATCTCGCCCGCTCCACCGTGGACCGCCTTGGCGTGACGATAGCTTTCCGCAGCGGTGTGTTTGATACGCTGGACCAGGGGGTCTGTAGCAAGCAAGGGGGTGACAAATAGAAAGGCCAGTAGCAGTGTTTTCATGGTGACCTCTATCATAACCAAGCTCAGCGAAGGTTGAGTACGTACTCTCTCAACGCCACCGCGTTGTTCAACTCGGTTTCCTTCGAACTAAAGAGGAAGGTAACCGGGCTCTTTCTCATCTGTTCAACCAGTTCCGCCAGCGCCTCAGGATTGGAGGAGAGCTCCGCGAAATAGCGACGCTTGAACTCCTCCCATTTGCCGGGTTCATGGTTGTACCAACGCCTTAGCTCCGTCGAAGGTGAGAGTTCCTTTGGCCAGAGATCGATACTCGCAACTTTTTTCGTCAATCCCCTGGGCCAGAGGCGGTCCACCAGGATGCGAAGGCCGTCGTCCGCTTCAGGCTTCTCGTACACTCGTTTGATCCGGATCGGCATCGATCACCGTGGAAAGTAGTTAGCCGGGAGAAGCCGGGACGACTCAACCGGTGCGGACCACCAACTCCCGATCTTCACCCTCCAGCGGAAGCTTTACCCAGGCACCGGAGCGGGCGTGGGAGACGTGGAAGCCCGCAATTGCCTCCATCGTGTGAACCGCTTCAATGGCCGGATACGGGAAAGTCGTCCCACCATCGAGCCACTGGACGATTTCTCCGACGGCCACATCCATGGAGGTGGCCTGCCCTCGGGGACTGGGCCAGTTGTCCTGGCGTCCGTCCCAGTACTCGATCTTGACCGCGTCTCCTCCGGTGGAGGCCCTGCCCTCGGTGCCGTTGAGTGCAATCAGCATGGGTACCCTGGCGTAATCCGATGCATCCACCGTGGCGATGAGACCGCCCTTCAGGCGCATCAGACCCCACCCTCCCGGGTCTTGAAAATCCGATCCCCGGCAGTCAGGCTTTCCCGCCAGGTCCAGGGTCCCCGAGACGGCTTCGACCCGGCGTCCGCTGATCAAGTAGATGGCATCGAAGACGTGGGTGCCGACATTTCCCAGGCGGCCGCTGGGCCACTGGGCGGTAACCGAGGTCAGCTCGCCCAGTCCGCCATCGGCGATCAGGTCGCGCAGGCGCCGGTAGTTGGGGTTGAAGCGGCGGTTGTGATTGATTGCCAGCAGGGAGCCAGCGTCCTCACAGGCCCTGACCATGTTCTCGCCAGCCGCCACCGTAGGCGAAATAGGCTTCTCGCAAAGGATGGCACGGACTCCTCGTCGGGCGCAGGCTATCGTGATTTCCTCGTGAACGGGGGTGTAGGTGGCGACGGCTACGATGTCCAGGCTCTCTTTCTCCAACATCTCCTGCCAATCGGCATAGGTCTGGATTCCGGTGCGTTCGGTGAATCGCTCACGTCGGCCCAGGTCGCGGCTGCTGCCGGCGACTACCTCTACCTTGGGATGCTTGGCCAGTGCCTCGATGTGGGTTCCGTCCAAATCTTCTACCAGCTGGCCCAAGGCGTCGCCGGAGACCTGGTCCGCACCGCCGATGTAGCCGAGACCCACGATGGCTGCTTTGTAAGGGGTGTCTGTCATCTATCTTTCCTCCTCTTCGCTTTTCCGCTGCGGGATTGATGGCGCTCTCAGCGGCGATTGTACTCGAACCGGCCCTAGAATCAGAGTGAGTGCGAAGGTTTGGCCCGTCCAACTTTGTGCGAACACCCTACTCACTAACCCGAAACTTCCGCACGTAGCCTTGGCCTCCAGGCCGAAGTCTTGTTTCTTTCGAGCCTTTGGCTCGGACGGCGGCCTGGAGCCCACCGCTACGCCGGACTCTGACGTGGCTTCGGTCTCCAGGCCGAAGAACACTTTTGCCACGCACCTCAAGGTTGACGATCGATCGACTGCTGGATAGAGTGCGGAGATGATCTACAAGAGCTTCTTCACAGCCGTGATCTGTGCCTTTCTGATGCTACCGGTCCAAGCCAAGGAAAAGCTCATGATCCTGAGCTGGGGGGATGTCATCTGGCAGCACCGTGGAGAGGGGACCGCTCAGCTCGACACTCCTGACAAGGTGCGCGACGCTGCCCGGATCTGGAAGGCCCGGGGAGTCACCAAGGTCTTGTTCCGGGTCGATGACTTTCGAATAATCCTGTTTCACGAGATCAAGGTCGCCTCCAACAATCCCTACATTCAGGAATGGGCCAAGGTTTCCAAGAAAGCCTGGGATGACGAGCTCCTGAAGGTTGCCGTTGAGGCGATCCACCAGCAGGGCATGAAAGTCGACATGTGGGTCACGATCTTCGACGAGGGGTGCCCCCCCGATGTTCTCTATTCGGACTCTGCCTTCTTCTCCTGGCAGTCCCATTTCACGAGGAAAAACCCTCAATATCTTGCCTGCGATCAGTCGATCACTCCGAATCAGCGGAAGCACCATTGGGGCGAACTGGAGTGGGCCTATCCCGAGGCGAGGAGCTACATGTTGGGTGTGGTTCGTGCCTTCTCCGACCCCTTCGATTTTGATGGGGTCTTCTTGAGCGTGCGTTCCCATGCGCCTCCTGCCGAGCATGCCGATCAGTTCGGGTTCAACGAACCGGTGGTGAAGGAATTCCAGCGACGGTATGGCAAGAACATCCTCCAGACCAGCTTCGATCTCGAGAAGTGGAGAGACCTCAGGGGAGAGTATTTCACGACCTTTCTCAGCGAGGTGAAGAAACATGTTCAGAGTAAGGGACAGACCCTTTCGATCGGCGTGGCCCAGGGGGACTACGTCGGTCCTCCCTTTGGCAACATGAAGCTGCAGTGGCGTCAGTGGGTGTCCAGAGGGATCGTGGATGGTCTGGTCATCGGCCACATTACCAACGAAAGAGCCCGCTATCCGAATCGCACCCAGAGGGCGATGGGGTATATCCACAATCAGGAAGAGGGAGTGGGGCTTCCACCCATCGAGGAAGCCGTGCGAGACGACTATGGCCCTCTCTGCCGGAAACATGGTGTCGGCCTCTACCTCGAGCCGCGAAGTTTCAATCTCAGCTTCGAACATCCCAGTTATGGCAGGGGGGCCCAGGATCCCAAGGAGACAGAGAGGCTTATCCAGGCCTTCGAAAAGGACTCCGGTGTGAAGGGGATTCTGCACAGCTATAGCGAGGTGATGAAAAACCCTTGAATCGTCTACAGTCCCACCTTGGTTCAGGTGTCTCCTTCTGCCTTCTGCTCCTGGCAGCTTCCTGCAGTCATTCCAGCGCGACGGTCACGACCGGTTCGGCGGCTCCCATGGGGTTGTCGGCGATGACGGTCAATGGCGCCATCAACCCACGCGCGGTCGCGACTCGATACTACTTCGAGTATGGCCCCACCTCATCCTATGGACAGCGGACCGACCCGAGCGAGCTTCCTGCCAGCTTGTCCGCATACTACCGCGAAAGTTGGGACGAGGGCTTCGGAGGCTGGGATACCTGGGGGCTGGAGCAGACGCACCACTCGACCGGAGGGCACTCCAATGGGTTTCTGAGGGTCTCGGAGCCGACCATCAACAATGATTTCAATCACACCATGGCCGATGTCCTCCATCTCATGAGCTTCTTCTATGGAGGTTTGTCGTCGGACTCCCGCAGCGCTTTCCTGGGCGGTGGGGACGCCGACTTCCGAGACGCTCGGGTGACACTCTGGGTGCGCGGGAACGAGTGGAAGCCCAACGGGTCCGAGCTGATCTGGTGGACCCAGAGCCAGAGCAATATCGAGCTGGGGGATGGGAAGGGCTTCATGCGCGCCAATTGGGGCTACACCGGCTTCAGTCTCACAGACTATCTTCTGGACGGTGCCTGGAACCGGGTCGAGTACAGACTGCTCAATGACACCTCCCAGTGGACCTACGGAGGCAGCAATCATGGACTGCACGGGAAGAAGAAATGGCCCTACTGGACCATTGATCAGGTCCAGGCTCACGTCAACTGCAATTTCTTTCACCTGGCCGCCGGAGTCGACCCCCATCGCCCACCCACCGGATCGGTTGATTTCGATGAGCTTGAAATCGCCTACCGCAACGAGTCCCTGGCCATTCCCAGCAATGGAGGGAATCTGATCGACTGGCCTCGGGATTCCGCGCTGGATCCGGCAAAGCTGACCGACGGATGGCGCCATGGCAAGGGCCAAACGTGGCACAGCGTCGAGAGTCCCGCGGAGCCACAGGAATTCACCTTCTCTTTCGAAGCGCCGGTAACGATCGACACCGTCCAGATACATCAAAACCCGGAGTGGCCAGGCAAAGACGTCGAAGTACTGGTGTCGGAAGACGGCTCCTCTTACCACTCCATTCTGAGTCAGGTCCTACCGGAAACCGGGCACCCCAACGCAAACTTCGCTTTTGCCTTGGATCGGGGGCTGGCGGCAAGTGCGAGTCATTTGAAGATTCGACTCACATCCGGCTACCAAAGCCGCCACTGGGGACTAGGTGAGATTGAGGTCTTCGGCAGCGGGGCCACCCTGCGTCCCGATGACGATCTCTATCATGTGAATGCCGATATCTACGGTCTGGAGGCGGGCGAGACCTCCCACTACCGTCTGGTCGCCGTCAACGAGCAGGGCACCTTCCACGGCAAGGATCAGGCATTGACGTTGCCGGCTACCAATCAACCGTATGTGCTAACGGGGGCGGCGAGCCGAATCAAAACGTCGGACACCAGGGTCCAAGGAAGAGTCAATCCTCTGGGACTGCCCAGCTATTTCTATTTCGAATACGGAACGGACGAGACGCTGGGGTCCAGGACGCCCCTCCGCTATGCCGGACTTGAGGAGACCCCGAGGACGGTTTCCGCCTCTCTCCAGGACCTGAAGAGTGCGACGCCTCACCGTTATCGTGTGGTGGCCATCAATGGCAGCGGCACCAGCTATGGAAGTCTGGGATCCTTTACCACGGCGGCTTCGCCCCCTGCGTCTTCTTATTAGTCCTCGCTCTGTACCGTTAAGATCGATTGCACCGTGTCGGCTGTAGGACGGGCACTCCTGCCCGTCGAGGACTGTGACGGGCAAGAGTGCCCATCCTACGAGGTTTAAGGCTGAGATGGCGGCTCTTGTATGACCTCCTTCAAACGAACGCCTACTGAAGGTTGTGGCAGAAATCGCAGCCGTTGGGCGCGGCCCGCTGAGCGTGGCAGTCCATACAAAAGTCCATCGAAGTCGGCTTTTCCTTGACGATCAAGTCGCGCTCCGAAACCGGTCCATGGCAGTGCTCACAGGCCAGTCCTACATCTTGATGATGGGACTCGTGAGAAAACCAGACGAACTTAGGGAGGGTATAGATCCTGGCCCATTCTAGGGGTTTCCCGGAGGCCACATGTGCCGCCAGCTTCTGGATCGCAGGGCTCTCCTTCTTGACGCTGGCGTGGCAGAGCATGCACTGGCTATCGGGGGGGAAACCTGCTTCAAACCCAGGGGCCGCGATAGTGTGGCAGTTAAGACAATTGATGCCGAGCTTGAGATGAACCTTGTGGCTAAAAGGGATCGGCTGGGGAGGAGGAGGCCCAGGGTTCTCCTCGGAGACGGGAGACGCACTCTGGGCTTCCAGGCTTGGCAGGGCACAGAACAGTAAGAGGAATCCCAGGGTCCACATTTTTCAAGGTAGAGCAAAGGCTACGAATTCATCTCCAGATTCTGAGCCTCCCTGTCCTCCGCCAGCGGCGATGACGACATACTGGCGTCCCTTGACCCGGTAGGTGGAGGGTGTCGCGAATCCCCCGGCGTTGAGTTGGTGCTCCCACAGCACTTTGCCAGTATTGGAATCGAAGGCTCGGAACATGTTGTCGAGGGTACCCCCCAGAAAGATGATTCCGCCTCCAGTTGTGATCGCGCCTCCGGTGATCAGCGACCCTGTCTTGGGAATACCCCGTGCCGTCAACTCAGGAAACTCCCCGACGACCTCGCGCCAGACGAAGTCACCTTCTCCGAGATCGATTGCGGTGAGGTATCCCCAGGGAGGCTTGATCCCCGGATAGCCCTCCGGATCACGGACCAGACGTCGCACCGGTAGATGGTAGTCGAAGGGTTGATCTTCCCTTGCCGGAGCCAGGGTGATGTGGTTCGTCCACTCGCTGGTCGGGACGAAGAGGCGGCCGCTAGAGGGATCGAAACTGCAGCCTCCCCACAACGCGCCACCCCGGAATCCCGGGTGTATGAAGGTCCCCTGCAAGCTAGGAGGTGTATACAGAGCGCCGGTCCTGTTCTGGTCGAAGAGCTTTTTGACAGAGGCGTGAGCCTCGGGTGAGATGTCGGTGATCTGGTCCTCGGTGAAGCCCTGTCGGCTGAGAGGTGGAGGCTTGACGGGAAAAGGCTGCGTTGGCCACAACTCCTCGCCCGGCACCTCCGATGGAGGAATCGGTCTCTCTTCCACCGGAAAGAGGGGCTCGCCCGACTCGCGGTCGAAGAGGAAGACCATGGCCGTCTTGGTGACCTGGGCAACCGCGTCAATACGTTTGCCGTCACGAATCGCAGTGACGAGAGTTGGCTGTGCCGGAAGGTCATAGTCCCAGACATCGTGGTGCACGGTCTGGAAATGCCAGATTCTTTTTCCTGTGAGTGCATCAAGAGCGAGGACGGAATTACCGAAGAGGTTGGCACCCTTACGGTTTCCGCCGTAGTAGTCGAACGACGGTGAGCCGATGGAAGCGAAGACCCAGCCGCGCTCGGTGTCGAGACTCATGCCGGCCCAGTTGTTGGTCCCTCCAGAGGTCTTCCAGGAATCCCCTTCCCAGGTGTCATTCCCAAACTCCCCCGGCTTGGGGACCGTGTGAAAAATCCATCTCCGTTTACCGCTACGGGCATCGTAGCCTCGGATGTGTCCGGGAGCCTCCGGATAGGGGCCCTCACCTCCCCCGCCGCCAACGATCACCACATCCTGGTAGAGCACGACCGGGCTGGAATGTGAGAAGGAGAGCCCGGTCATGTCGTGATCGAAGTTCTGCTTGAGGTCGATCAGTCCGTCTTCACCGAAGCTGGAGACCCGTTCGCCACTGCCGGCGTCGATGCAATAGAGCGAATCCTTGACGGGAAGGAAGATCCTCTTGTGTTTGGGTTGTGCGGGATCCTGCCAGTAGGTGACAGCGCGGTTGGCTCCAGGGGAACTTTTCAGTTCCTTCCCGGCGAAGGGGTCGAAGCTCCAGATCAGTTGGCCGTTGGAGGCGTCGAGGGCCTGCAGCTTGAGGCGTGCGGTGGTGAGGTACATCACGCCGTCGACGACGATGGGGGTGCACTCGATCCTGGTCGACGGTCGTTGAGACGCGTCCTCGGTGTGGTGGACCCAGACCGGCTCCAAGCGAGCGACGTTGGTGGCGTTGATCTGGTCGAGCGGGGAGTAGCGGGTAGCGCCCTGGTCACCCCCATAGACTGGCCAGTCGTGCCCATCCGGGTCTGGAGCAGGCTCCCGGCACTGTATCGCCATCGGCAACAGCGAGAGAGCAAGCACCAAAGTGGCCAAAGCACCACGATCTTTAGAGTTAGGCTTCATTTCCCATCTTCCTCAAAAATCAGCGTGTCTGGAAACGGAGACTCCCATGTGGCAGCGGGAAAGGATACCTGTTCCTGTCCTGAAACTTCAAGAATCAGGCCGAAGTGATCTTCCGCCGAGCCTTTGGCTTGATTCAGGCGAGGGCACGGGCAAAGGCACGGGCAAGGGAGGACCGATGGCCTGGAGCCCTTTCTGCCCTGATCCAAACCTGCTAGGATCGCTACCTTACAGTTTGGAAATATGCCTAAGAAACAGCCGAATCGTGTGAAAGCTGCCATTCGGGAGAACCGCGTGGCTCTGGGGTACGATCTGCATTTCCCTTCCACCCACATCATCGAGATTCTCGGGCCTCTGGATTTTGATTTCGTCTGGATCGATGGAGAACACGGACCCTTCAGCCTGGGGCAGATCGAGGAGATCTGCCGTGCCGCCGAGTTGGTGGGAGTGACGCCCATCGCTCGGGTACCCGATATCCGGTCTTCAACTATTCTTCAATACCTGGACCGAGGGATCCGGGGCATCCTGGGCCCGCACATCAATTCCAGGGCGAACGCCGAGCAACTGGTTCGAGCCTGCTACTTCGGTCCGCAGGGGGAGCGCTCCTTCGGTGGGAACCGAGGCACAGACTACGGTTACGAGATCCCCGACATGGTCGCCTACTTTGAGCAGTCCAACCAGGACATGTCAGTAGGGGCCCTGTTGGAAGACCAGGGCGTGGTCGAGAACCTGGACGAGATCCTCAGCGTTCCCGGGATCGACTACTTCAGCATCGGACCCAATGACTTCGCTCAGGGACTCGGATATCCGGGTGGGGCAGGGCACGATATAGTGGTCGAGGCGATGGAGGCCGTCTTCACCCGAATCAAGCAGGCTGGGCAGCGCGTCGGTCGCGACGTCATGCTGAGTATCCACGTAAAGGAGATGCTCACTGGATCCGCGAAGAGCTTCCTGGAGCGAACGCGGTAAAGTCCGAAACAGAGCCGCGACCGGAGCGGTCCTCGCATCTCTTTCCAAAGGAGCGCGCATGGGAGAACAACAGAATCGGAGTCTGGTACAGCATTGGTATCAATGCTTCAAGACAGGATCTTCGAAAGCAACTTCGTCCATATATTCACGATAAGAGAGAATCTGGTGGTCGGCTTCCGAGAGTTCCTGGACTCCGCAGCTCTAGCCGCTGCCCACAAGTAGTGGGCGACCCTATTCCCTCACTCAACTCCGAGAGTGATGGCCAAGCCCCAGAGGATTGGCCGTCTACCCGAGGTCTCGTATGACAACTGAACCTGCAAGTCTGTTCGCAACCACCGATTACGTGGTAGTGGTGGTTTATCTGCTGATCGTGGTGGTCGCCGGCAGCTGGGTAGGCAGAGGCCAGAAAACGGTGGGCGAGTATTTCCTGGCAGGCAGAAGCATGCCCTGGCTGGTGGTGTCTCTATCGATCGTATCGACCGATCTGAGTGCCATCTCCTATACCGGTGTGCCCGCCTGGATCTGGGCCAAGGACCTGAAGTATACGATGGGGATCTTCCTGCTTCCCCTGGTTCTTCTCTTCATCCTGGTCACCTTTATTTCGATTTTTCATCGCCTCCAGGTCTTTACCACCTACCAATACCTGGAAACTCGATTTCATCCGATAGCGAGAACCGTGACCTCGGTGCTGTTTCTGGGGCAGAGGGGTGTGTGGCTGGCTACTGCCATCTATGCACCCTCCCTGGCGCTTTCTACGGTTAGCGGGTTTCCCATGCTGAGCTGCATCTTGACCCTGGGAGCCCTGGCTACTTTGTACACCGTGCTCGGCGGAATGAAGGCGGTGATCTGGACCGATTTCGTCCAGTTTATCGTCCTTGCAGGTGGACTCGTCTTCATGATCATCTTTCTGATGTCCTCCCTCCAGTGGGACGCCGCCGGCGTCTGGCAGCGCGCAGGAGAGCTGACGGGTTCGGTTAGCGGAACTCCCCATACCACCTTGGTGGACTGGTCGTTCGACCTGGGCGCCGAGGCCACCGTCTGGTCGATCCTTTTCTTTCTCTTCTTCTACAACGTGGGCACTCTGGGGACCGATCAGGTGATCGTGCAGCGGTATCTGACCGTAGAAACCTTTCGTGGCAAGGCCAAGGCGGTCATGAGCGGGGGAGTGATTACTATCGTTCTGGTCCTAGCCTTGGCCTCATTGGGGCTGTTGCTGGTGGTCTTCTACGACAAGCAGCCGGAGCTGGCCGCGGGCGTCACACGTCCCGACATGCTCGTGCCTCATTTTGTAGCATACGTGCTTCCGGTCGGGGTTAGAGGCCTGATCTTGGCGGCTCTCCTGGCCGCCACCATGTCCAGCGTAGATTCTGCTCTGAACTCCTTTGCCACCGTGGGGATCATGGATCTGTACCGCCCCTGGGCCCGGGATTTGAGCGAGGCCCATCTGCTTCGGGCGGGACGTGTCTTTACCCTGGTGGCCGGGGTCCTGGCCACTCTGGGCGCAGTGCTGGTGAGCGGGATGCAGTCCACGGTGGTAGAGACAGTGGCAAAGCTGGCCTCCACTTTCATAGGTCCTATCAGCGGCATGTTCTTCCTGGGGGTTCTCACCCGTCGGGCCAATACCTTCGGGCTGCTGGTCGGCGCGTTTTGCGGCCTCACGACCTCCATGTTGGTGGGCTGGACGCCCATCAATCAGGAAATAAACTGGATGTGGACCGCCCCTGCCAGCTCAGCGGTGACCTTCCTGGTGGGATACGTCGCCAGTCTCCTGCGACCCGAGGCGCCACCGAGGGAACAAGAGCAGACGGCGTGACGCATTTAGCCCACATTTAGCCCACATTTCTCATCGCTGGTCTACTGTGTCGCCGCAAACATCCGTCCTGGCTGCGTTACGCTCGGTCGGCCTCCTCGATGTACTGCACGAGTACGACTGCGGGGGCCTCGGTCGCAAGCCTTGCCAGGACGGCCCTTGCGGCGCCTCGCTACGACAAGCGATGAGAAATCCGGGTTAGAATCGTTGCCTCAGGACCCAACCACGACACCGAGTACGCGGAAGCAGCCTCGGATCGATTGTCCCAGAGCGGCTACCGGCCGCTTTTGCGGATGATGGGTTACTGATCGCCCTTGCTCTCCTGAAAGAGAGTCTGCAGTCGCTTCAGAATCCCGGTTTCCTTCTTGAGATCTGCCAGTGGTTTCAGCTCCCGCAGGATGAGCTCGTTGTCCAAGCTGGGCTGGCGATGGATAATCGTCTCGACATCAAGCCAATCCTGCGGCCGATTCGCAAAGCATTTGTGAACGATCAGATCCTCCGCACTACAGGTCATGAGACCGAGCTGTGTGTCTATCTTCCAGCGGCTAGCTCTTTCGACGGATGCTTTCTCAAAAGGAAGGGCCCCGAGAGAAATATCCACCGGTATCTCGTTGCTTCCCTGAACCAACAGGACTCGCGACTGCAGCGCGAACTGTCGGGCCTCCAGGAGTCTCCCCTGGAAATGGGTAAGAATTAGATCGATGTAGTTTTCCTCTCCACCGAACCCGGTGATCAAGGTCAGGTCCGCGTCAGCAGTGAAGCGGGGCTTTCCCCATCGCTGAACCGCCAGTCCTCCGATGAAGCAGAAGTCCCAGTGTTGGGAGTCCAGGAACTGTTCGAATTCCCAGGCTGCTTCGAAGATCGGATTCATACTTCCCGTAGCTTTCGAAACAGTGCCTGCTGCTCGACAAGACCGGAGGTCGATCGCCGATGGTGATCACGATATTCTGGGTGGCCGGCCAGCGACAGGACCGCGTCAATACGCGCTATTAGCTGTTTGTTCGTCAACGCCCGTAGTTCCTGATACTCCAATCTGGGCAGATTCGCAGCTGCGTATTCCCACTGCCGCAACCAGAGTTTCTGCTGCTGACTGGAGAGTCTCGCCATCCAATCAGTATGATTCAAGGGTGATTGCTGAACAAGTCTTCAGCAGGGAAGGATCAATGCATGACCAACCCGCCGGCGACGTTCAGGGAGATCCCCGTGACGTTGTCGGCCTGGGCCAGGTAGACGACTGCCTGACCGATGTCTTCAGGTGTCTGTGGACGACCCAGAGGAATGCGGTCCGAGACGAATCGCTGCAATGCCCCCTCTCGGTCATCTCCGACGTCTTCGGATCGCTTCTCGATAATGTGATCAAGCCACATCGAAGTGCCCAGGATTCCAGGGCAGACGGCATTGACAGTGATGTCATAGGGTGCCATCTCGAGTGCCAGTGACTGGGTGAATCCGATTACCGCCGACTTGGAGGCAGCGTAGGCCGCAAGGCCGGAGCTTCCGGTCTTGCCGGCAACGGAAGAAGTATTGATGATTCGTCCTTGTCGGCGTTCTATCATGTCGGGCAGCACGGCTCTGCAGCAGAGAAATACCCCTTTCAGGTTGACGTCCATGATGGCATCCCAGTCCTCTTCGCTCATTTCCGCCGTGGCATGAAAGTGGACTACCCCGGCGTTGTTGCAGAGGATATCGATGGCACCGAGCTCCTGGGAGACCGTGGCAACCATCGCCTCGATCTGGTCAGCCTGGGTGACATCGACAGGGACGCCGATGGCCTTCGTACCCAGGTTGGTGAGGGTGTCGACGGTTTCCTGCACGTCGGCTTCGGTGGAAAGGGTGTATCCGCCAGTGCCCTGTGTCGGAGTGTACAGATCCGCGACTGCGACAGCAGTGCCTTGATGGGCCAGAGCCACGGCGATTCCTCGCCCGATGCCTCGGGCTCCTCCGGTAACGATGGCGGTTTTCCCCCGTAACTCCATGTTGTGATCCCCCGGGTGCTCCTTTGCCGCAGTGGGCAGTGGTGAGCAGTAGTGAGAGTAGTGAGAGTAGTGAGAGTAGTGAGAGTAGTGAGAGTAGTGAGAGTAGTGGGAGTAGTGGGAGTAGAAGCAGATGGCCCAGGAGGTGGCCGGACGAGACCCGTTGCTTGCAACCCACCCTCCTCAGTACTCTAATACATACTGAAAGTACCCAGAGGACAATACACTGATTACTGCTTACTGCCCACTACTCCCACTACTCCCACTACTCCCACTACTCCCCACTACTGCTCACTACTCCCCACTACTGCTCACTCACTGAGCTAGGACAATGGAAACAATCGACGTCGTCGTCCTGGTCCTCTACCTGACCGTGATATTCAGCCTGGGACTGTATTTCTCCCGCCGCCAGAAGTCGACGGAGGACTACTTCCTGGCGGGCCGCAATATGCCAGGCTGGGTTGTCGGCTTCTCCCTGATGGCAACGGTGGTCAGTAGCGCTACCTTCGTCGGGCATCCCGGGAACACTTTCAAGAACGACTTCTGGATGCTCTCCCTCTATCTTGCGACACCCCTGGTCATGACCCAGGTCGTTCGTCTGCTGGCCTTCTACCGGCACAGCATCAGGATGAGTGTGTACGAATATCTGGGCGCTCGTTTTGGCTACCCTGCCCAGGCCTACGGCTCCTTCGCCTTCGTCATGAGCCGCATCCTGGATATGAGCATGACCTTCTATTTTCTGGCCATTGCGGTCGCTTTCCTCTCCGGGTTTGACATCTGGTGGGTCATCTTGATCCTCGGTCTATTCACTCTGGCCTATACCGTTCTGGGAGGGATCGCGGCCGTGGTCTGGACGGACGTCATCCAGGCTGTGCTGCTCGTAGGTGGTGGCCTACTGTGTGTCGGAATCGTGCTCTTTGCTTCCGATTTTGGTCCCCAGAAGGTGATCTCGACGGCTTGGCAAGGAGGCAAGTTTGGTCTGGGAAGCTTTCGCTTCAGCTTGATCGAGAACAACTTCTGGATCTTCGTGGTGGGGGGAGTATTTCAGGCTTTCCAGTCCTTTGCCATCAATCAGAGTACGGTGCAGCGATATCTGTTGGCTCGTACCGACCGGGAAGCCAAGCGCAGTGCCATTGCAGGGGTCCTCTCTTGTATTCCGGTGTGGCTTCTCTTCATGTTCCTGGGTGCCTGTCTATGGGCCTTCTACCAGCTGGGAGGGGATTCGGTGCCGCCGGACGTGATAGCCGTCAAAGACAACATCCTGCCCTACTTCATCAAGACCCAGTTACCCCACGGCATCATAGGTTTGATGCTGGCAGCGCTGGTGGCCGCCGCCATGTCCAGTCTGGATTCCGATTTGAACAGTGTCGCAGCCGTAGTAGTCCAGAACTTCTACCTGAGGCTGCGGCCCAGGTCGACCGATCGACAGCAGCTCGCTGTAGGCCGCTCATCCGTGGTAGTGGTTGGTCTGGCTGCCATCCTGATGGCCCAACAGTGGATCGGCATCGAGTCTTTCGTGGAGTTTGGCGTGGGACTGGCCTCGGTTTTCTCGGGTGGAATGGTAGGTCTGTTCGGCCTGGGCGTCCTCTTTCGACGAGCTACCGCGACCGGTGCCTATGCTGGGATCGCCGCCTGCGTTCTCTTGACGGGTTGGGCCACCCTGACGCGGATTCGGCTGCCCGATATGGAGCAACCCTTTCTCAATCTGGGCGCCTACAACTACACCTGGGTTCCAGTGTTGATCGGGATCCTGGCGAATCTGGCCCTGGTGGGTGTGGGGCTTGCAGTCAGTTTCCTGGCTGGACGTACCCAAGAGGAGGCGTAACTCCCAAGGGCGAGCCTACACAATTGATTCCGCGATAAGAACAGAATGACCAAAGCAGCGCCCACTCCCCTGCTCCTGATGGAGGGTATCTACAAGTCTTTCCCCGGAGTTCAGGCTTTGAGCGGGGTCAACCTGGAGGTGAACCCAGGCGAGGTGATGGCACTCGTCGGAGAGAACGGGGCGGGCAAGAGCACGCTGATAAAGGTCTTGAGTGGCGCTCACCTCCCGGACGTTGGCTCAATCCGCATTGGGGGAGAGCTCCAAGCGATTACCAATCCTGTGGATGCGCAGCGAGCCGGGGTGGCTGTGATCTACCAGGAATTCAACCTGATCCCGTCCCTGACTGCCCGGGAGAACATTTTCCTGGGTCAGGAACGAGCCACTGCTGGTTTTATCGCGTATCGGCGGGAACGCGACGCAGCTTCCAAGTTGTTCGAGCGCCTTGGGGTCGAGATTGACCCCGAATCACCTTGTGGCGAGCTGACCGTCGCAAAACAGCAGATCGTTGAAATCGCCAAGGCGCTGTCCCTGGAGGCCAGGATCATCGTGATGGATGAGCCCACGGCGACCCTGACTGGAGGAGAGGTGAGTAGGCTCTTCTCGATCATCCAGGAGTTGAAGACTCACGGGATTGGAATCGTCTATGTCAGTCACCGGCTGCAGGAAATCTCGGAGATTGCAGATCGGGTTACCGTGCTTCGCGATGGCTTTCAGGTAGCCGTTTGCGAGCCCTCAAAGGTCGCCCGTGGGGAGCTGATCGAGATGATGGTGGGGCGGAAGCTGGAGAGTGAATTCCCGAAGCGCGAGGTTGAGATTGGTGCCAGGTGCCTCCAGGTCGAAAAGCTGAGTCGAGGACGGCAGGTCAAGGAGGTTTCCTTCTGTCTCCGCAAAGGGGAGGTGGTGGGGATGACGGGACTGGTGGGCGCTGGTCGCACCGAGACGGCCCAGCTGATCTTTGGCGCAAGACAACCCGACTCCGGCTCCATGAGGCTCAATGGACAACCCCTGAAGGTTCGGAGTCCTCGTCAGGCCATCAGGAATGGAATCTGTCTCCTGTCAGAGGACCGCAAGGCAGAGGGATTGGTTTTGAAGCACTCGCCCCTGGTCAACTTCGGCCTCCCGAATTTATCTCGTTTTTCCCGGTTGGGTTTCGTTAATGGTAAGAAGGAGCGATCTGTTTTTGGGCGTTACGCGGAGAGCCTGCGCATCACCATGGCCGACCCGGACCAGCCCAGCCGAAATCTCTCAGGCGGGAATCAGCAGAAGGTTGTGCTGGCAAAGTGGCTAGAGGCTAATTCCGAAGTGATTATTTTCGACGAGCCGACCAGGGGAATCGACGTCGGGGCCAAGTACGAGATCTACGTCCTGATCAACGAGCTGGCTCGAAAGGGGAAGGCGATTCTCCTCATCAGCTCGGAGCTCCCGGAAGTTCTCGGATTGTGCGACCGGATCCTGGTGATGCATAGCGGCAGGATCACGGGTGAAATTACCGACGTCGAAAGCGCCACCCAGGAGCAGATCATGGATCTGGCGATCGCACGGGTATCCTAGCCCGCATTTCTCATCGCTGGTCTACTGCGTCGCCGCAAACATCCGTCCTGGCTGCGTTACGCTCTCTCGGCCTCCTCGACGTACTGCACGAGTACGACTGCGGGGGCCTCGGTCGCAAGCCTTGCCAGGACGGCCCTTGCGGCGCCTCGCTTCGACAAGCGATGAGAAATCCGGGCTAGGCGACAACGCACTGGTAGTTGAGCCGATGGCGAAGAACCTTTCCGAATCGAATCAGCAAAACACTCCGCTGCAGTCCATTCAGCAACGCATCTTCTTGATCCGCGGTCACAGGGTCATGCTGAGCACTCACCTGGCGAGTCTATACGGAGTGGAGCCGAAGAAACTCATCCAGGCGGTCAAACGTAATATTGACCGTTTTCCAGAAGACTTCATGTTCCAGCTCACGCGGGGGGAGTTTGAGAACTTGAAGTCACAACTTGTGACTTCAAGTTGAGGCGGCATACGACGAGCTACTCCCTATGCCTTTACCGAGCTTTCACGTGGTCAAGCCCCTTCCCGAAGCAGTAGAGGGCGCTCAGGGTGCGGACGTAGATCCGACCGCCGGCGATGGCGGGAGTTGCAAGGCAGTCCTCCTGGAGGCGGGTGGTCGCCAGCACCTCCCAGTCTCCTGTCGCCTTCAAGGTGGTGAGGTCTCCTTCTTCGCTGACCAGATAAACCCTGTCTCCAGCTCCAACCGGGGAGGACCAATACTTGCCGATGGCCTTCTTCAGCCGACCCTGCTTCAGTACGCGGCCGCTGGCCGGATCCAGGCTGGTCACGATGCCGCCATCCTTGACCAGAAAAATCACATCGTTGATCAGCAGCGGCGAGGGGGTGTCTGGCAGCGCCTTCTGGTGGCGCCAGAGCACGTGTGAGTCGGTGAGATCACCGCGAGCGTTGCCCGGACGAATGGCCACCAGGCTGTTCTCGGGTGACAACCGCGCTCGATAGAACTCCCAGTCTCGCCGTCCCATCGCGCCGTCCAGGTCCAGGTCGAATTCCCTCCATGAGCCTCGTTCTCGGACCTTGGGTTCGGGGGACTCCTGGGCAGAAAGCTTGCCATCCCGATCCGCATCGTATCGGGCCAGTACCTGGTCAAAGGGAGGGAGAGCACGCCGCCCTCCCGACTCCCAGGCGTTGATGTAGATGATGCCTTCGGAAATGATGGGGACGCACTTGACCTGCCAGGCCATGCGCTGAACCCACCACAACTTTTCGCCTGTATCCAGACGATACGAAGCAGCCTGATAGGAGCCCGGGACAATCACCTGAGATGGGCCTTCATGGGGACGGTAGATGCCGGGTGTGGCAAAACCGCGCGTGACCTCGGGTCGCTCTGTCTTCCAGCGGATGCTGCCATCGCCCTGATCGATTGCGATCAGGAAGGAGTCGGTGTCCTGATCACAAATGAGCAGTAGCATGCCATCAGCCAGGATGGGCGACGATCCATGGCCGTTCAGATTGTGGAAGGGACCCAGAGGGCGCTTCCAGCGCTCGCTTCCGTCGGGGCCGTAGGAGAGGATCCCAAAATCGCCGAAGAAGACGTAGACGTTCCTTCCGTCAGTGACCGGCGTGGGGCTGGCCGGGCCATGCGTCCCGTTGAAGGGTTCCTGCCGCGGCCTCGGTGCTTGCCGGCGCCACAGCGCTCTTCCCGTTTCTTTGTCCAGGCAGATGGTCAGCAGTTTCTTGTCCTCGTAGGCGGTCAGGAAAATGCGATCCTGGGAGAGAACAGGTGAAGAATGTCCGGGCGGCAGAGAAACTTTCCAGATCAGGTTCTCGTGGAGGCCAAATCTCTCGGGTAGGTTGTTGTTTGGTGCGACCCCCAGGCCTGAAGGGCCCCTGAACTGGGACCAGTCCGAAGCCGAGGACGCCAGCTCAGAGGTGTGCCAGGTGAGTAACAAAGCGAAGAGGTAGACCAGAATAGCTGATAATCTCATATGGGTTGCAGTCTCTTTCCTAGCCCACCCAAGGCTGCGGCGTCAAGGGCTTTGTCCCCTTGCCGGCTCTTGGCTATGGTCTTCCTGGCGTTGATATGCTTTGATCGATCATTCAGGAATTATGCTAACGACTCCAGTCTCCCGCTTCGTATCCGACTACGGAATGGTATTCGTGCTGATCCTGATCTGTGGCTACTTCAGCCTGGTGACCTGGGACGAACAGCACCCTAATGGCGTCGAGGGTGCAGAGGAACTGGCACAGCGGGTTCTGCACGAATTCGAAGGTTCGCCTCGCCTGTTGATCGTTGCCCGCAGCAATGCCGAAGACCTGGACTTCACCGGGACCTTGGAAGCCCGCTTGGCCGAGGCGGGCCTGAAGCCACTCGCAAGCATCAATGGTCAGCCTGCGGATGCCCGGCAAGCCCTGCAATCCACCATCGAATCCGGGGAAGGTCTGGATGCCATTGTCACCAATCAGATCACGAGCAACTGGGCCGTCTTCGACCGGTTGGAGGAACAGTTCCCTTCGCTTGCCGGTCTGAAGATCATGATTCCAAGCACCTATTCCTGGCCCAACTTTCTGAAGTCCGAGAATCTTCTGAACGTAGCCAACCAGATTGTCGTGATCGCCCTGATCGCCGTAGGCATGACCCTGGTCATTGTCGGTGCCGGAATCGACCTGTCTGTTGGTAGCCTGATTGCCCTTTCTGCTGTGATCTCGACCCTGCTGATCAGAGATGCCGCCGGTGCCGAAGAGGCGTCCAACTGGGCGATGTTCTGGTGTTGTCTGGGAGGGGTTGCCGCCTGTGGCCTGGCGGGTACGGTGTCGGGTCTGATGGTCACTCTCTTTGCCATTCCTCCTTTCATTGTGACCCTGTCGATGATGCTGGTGGCCAGCGGCCTGGCCTATATCCTGGCCCAGGGCCAATCGGTCTACGAGGTACCCGATTCCTTTGTCTGGTTGGGACGGGGCGCGGATCTGGGGGTTCCAAACGCCGTGATCCTGATGGCAGTCCTCTATGCCGCGGCTCATGTGATCATGACTCGAACTACACTGGGCCGCTACATCTACGCGGTAGGAGGTAACCCCGAGGTCGCCCGACTCAGCGGGGTAAGAGTGAGGTCGGTGCTCATCTTCGTATACGGCCTCTGTGGAGCGCTGGCCGGCCTGGGAGGCGTGGTCATGGCTTCCCAGTTGAAGAGTGGATCTCCCACCTACGGACAGATGTACGAGCTGTACGTCATAGCCGCGGTGGTAGTGGGAGGGGCCAGTCTTTCGGGAGGTCAAGGCAAGATCCTGGGCACGTTGATCGGGGCCTTCATCATTGCCGTCATTCAAAACGGGATGAACCTCACGGGGGTGGAAAGCTATACCCAGAAGGTCGTCCTCGGGTTGATCATCCTCTCCGCCGTGCTGTTGGACATGGTCAAGAAGCGTGGTTGGGCTCTGTGGCAGGGGCGGTAATTCGTCGCAGGTCGCAGGTCGCAGGTCGCAGGTCGCAGGTCGCAGGCCATTCCAATTCGGGACACCGTTCTTCCGAAAGTCAAGGGGGCTGGTGAGCTTGGCCTGGATTGCCGAACTGGGCTTCATCTCCGGAGAAGCCAGGACATGAGACCTGCGACTCTCTATTCAAGTTACACCTGAATGAAATGATGCGGCGAAACTGGGGTTTACAGGCTAAAGTGGTCACGTCCCCATGGTATTCTGTCCGGCTCCACAGGTGAGCATCATGTCGGTTGAGAAAGCGCTCCAGAGCTTCAAGAAACTCCAAGCGAGAGGTGAGATCACCGCCTGGGTCAAGATACCGGCGAAGCCAGGCAGCTTCACCGATCTGCCCGACAATCTCTGTTCTCCCTTGAGCAACGCTCTCAGGCAAAGGGGCGTCAGGCGGCTTTACTCTCACCAGGCCGAGGCATTCGAACTATCGCAGCGACTTCAGAATACGGTGGTCGTCACGCCTACCGCTTCCGGCAAGACGCTCTGCTACAACCTGCCGGTTCTGGAAGACCTGTTACGCAATCCCCAGCACCGGGCTCTATATCTGTTCCCGACCAAGGCTCTGGCACAGGATCAGTTGGCTGAGCTCCGAGAGCTCATCGCAGCCATTGGAGCGCCAATCGGAGTCCAGACCTACGATGGAGATACCCCAGCCGATCAACGTAGGAAGATTCGTCTGGAGGCCCGCATCATCCTGACCAATCCCGACATGCTGCACTCGGCAATTCTGCCTCATCATCCGAAATGGATCCATCTGTTTCAAAATCTTCGATACGTTGTCCTGGACGAGCTTCACACCTATCGGGGAATCTTCGGCAGCCACGTGGCCAACGTGTTTCGCCGGCTCAAACGGCTCACCCGCTTCTACAACACTTCTCCTCAGTTCATTTGCACCTCAGCCACGATTGCGAACCCGGGGGAATTGGCGCAGAAACTGGTGGGTGAAGAGGTTCAGCTGGTGCAGCGCAACGGCTCTCCGGCCGCGAGCAAGGAGCTGATTCTCTATAACCCACCTCTGGTGAATCCAGAACTGGGACTGCGGCGAAGTGCCCTGGTGTCAGCCCGTCGTTTCGCTGAGACCTTTTTGAAACAGGGTCTTCAGTGTCTTGTCTTCGCAACCAGCCGGGTCAAGGTTGAGGTGCTGCTGAGCTATCTGAAGCAGGCGATCGAACAGCAGCCAGAGCTGGGACCCAAGATCAGGGGGTATCGGGGAGGATATCTGCCGAAGACGCGACGCGAGATCGAGCGTCAAATGCGCCAGAAGGAGATTCTCGGCATCGTCAGCACCAATGCTCTAGAGCTGGGGATCGACATCGGTAGCCTCGAAGTGTGTGTTCTGGCTGGATATCCAGGGTCCATTGCCAGTGCCTGGCAGCAGATTGGGCGAGTAGGGCGCCGCGGCTCCCATTCGGCCGCTGTGCTGGTGGCGCGAAACCTTCCTCTGGATCAGTTCGTCGCCCATCACCCGGAATATTTTCTGGAAGGTGCGCCCGAGCACGGCCGTATTCATCCGGACAACCTTCAGATCCTGGTAAGTCATATTCAATGTGCCGCCTTCGAGCTGCCTTTCGAGAAGGGAGAAGAGTTCGGGGGCGAGAATCTAGAGGAGATCCTCGAATTCCTGACCGAAGATGGAGGTCTCCTCAGGACCGGAGATCGATGGCACTGGACCGAAGAATGCTACCCCGCAAGTTCCGTCAACCTGCGCAACATCCCGGAAGAGAACTTCGTCGTTTTCGATGTCGAGGCGGGTTCCAAGGCCATCGCCGAGGTGGACTTCGACAGCGCCCCTGAGCTGCTGCACGAGGATGCCTTGTATCTATGCGAGGGACGTCAGTTCCATGTGGACCGTCTCGACTACTCGGGACGGAAGGCCTTTGTGCGGCCGGTCCAGGTCGACTACTACACAGAGGCCATCACCTACGCCGGCCTGCGAGTGTTGAGTGTGGAGACCACCGTTGATTCGGGAATAGGGATGGCAGAGCATGGGGAGGTGCACCTGGTCAAGAAGGTGCCGGGCTTCAAGAAGATCCGGTTCTATACCTCAGAGAATCTGGGTTATGGAAAGGTCGAGTTGCCCGTCAACGAGCTTCACACCACTGCCTATTGGCTGCGAGCCGACGAAGACAGACTGGATACCGATCTGTCGCGGGATGAGATGATTCGGGGTTTTCTCGGTCTTGCCTATGCTTTGCACCATATGGCCACCTTCATCTTGATGTGTGATATTCGCGACCTCGGACGGAGCGTAGGGAACCGTTCCGCAAGCTGGTTTGTCCAGGCAAGCACGGAGGCTCTCGGCTTCTATTCCTCCGGGGGGGAGGAAAGCGATCTCTCGGTCGAGTCGTTCCCCTCTTTCCAGCCGACCGTGTTCCTTTACGACAACTATCCCGGTGGGGTCGGTTTTTCCGAGAAGCTGTTCGAGTGTCACGATTTCCTGACCCAGAAAACCCATGAGCGAATCGTCGAATGTTCTTGTAAGTATGGATGCCCATCCTGTGTGGGTCCGGTAGACGAACTGGGCAAGGAGACCAAACGGCTCAGCCTTACCGTTCTTGAGTTGCTGCTGGGAGCTGGGCGCCAGTTGGTGCACTAGGGGGTGAGGTCGTCCGGGTGTGGGTTCGGTCTCCAGGCCGCCGAGTATCGAGCCAAGGGCTCGAAAAAGGAATACTTCGGCCTGGAGACCGAACCCACGTCCGCCAACCCCAGGAACCAAACGAAGTTTCAGGTTGGCCCCGCCACCGGCTGCTGCGGATCGTACAGGGAAGAAACTTCGGGTCCGACGTAGCGGTGGGCTCCAGGCCGCCGTCCGAGCTAGCCCCAATACTGTTCATTTAAGGATCTTAACCTGGATTCTCGGACGGCCCGTCCGTCCTTGGATGCGACTGCGGACCGGAAAGCTGCTCATCTTCCTTTTCACCGCTCTTGGGTTGCAGCGCCCTCGGCTGGAGGACACCCGCTCTTTCAAGATCTCCTCCAAGACCGTCTCATGAAAGGCAATTCTCTCCTGAGGGGGGAAGAGACACCAAGCGAGGCAACTTGCGTCTGACCACCCGGAGCGAGTGGACAAAGGACAGGGTGTCCGGGTCCACGTGCGCCTTTAAGGCCGCCTCATGCATCAAACCCCGTAGCGCGAAATGAGCCAGCAGCAGACCATAGAACTCCTGCTCCACCAGCTCCGGTTTCTTGCTGCGCAAAACGATGCGTGCTCCCCGCAAGTGGGTCTTGAGTTCATCCAGTGCCGTCTCGATCTCCCAGCGCTCGTGATAGAGGGCGGCCAGTTCCTCGGCCGGACCCTCCTCGGGCTCCAAGGTCGTCATCAGACGATACCGTTCGTCGATTCCCTCCAGCCGATACTCGATGACCCGCACCGCGAGCCCCTCCTGGTCCCGCCTGCGAGCCTTGTCGCTGGGATAGATCTTGCTCCGATAGGAGCCATCGGCCAAACGCTCCAGACAGGGCAGCCTCAGGTTCTTTTTCACGCGCCACAACAGGTGGCTGCCGCCTTCTTGGGACCGCTTCCACAGAGCGTAGCTGAAAAAATTCCGGTCGGCCAAACACAGCATCTCCGGACCCAGCTCCGCCACCACCCCGTGGGCGAGCGTGCTCTCTCCCCGCCCATAGCCCCCCATCTCGGTGGCAAACAACACGTGGGTCCCGTTCTCCAGCAACGCCACAAATCGCAACTGCGGATAGCCACTGCGGCCCCGCGACGCTCCGGGTCGACCAAACGCGGCTTCATTGGCCGCGGTGTCTGCCAGATCCAGCGTGCTGCCGTCCAACGTCACCAGACGCCTCCCCCGATACCACGCCCCCTGCGTCTGTGGCGTCGCGATCGGGCTCACCACCTCCTGGTACAGCCGCTGCAGCGGCTCCTTCCCCAATCGGCTCCGGGCCTGAGTAATCGCCGACTTGGCCGTGCCCCGCAGCCGTCGCACGTTCAGCCCCAACCACTCCAGCCCTTCCAGCAGGCACCGCAGCACCTCTCCATAGGACACTTGCCCGTACAGCGCCAGTGCGATCACATAGTACACCACCACGTGCGCCGGCAAATTTCGCTCCCGCTTGCTCGCTCGCCCCGTTTCCTGCAGAATCCGGTCGATGGTCGTCCTCGGAAACTTCTCAGCAAGCACGCCCAGACTCACGAAATCCGTAATCCGGGCTCCCTTCGGTAACTCGGCCAAAGTGCGTGCCATGGCGTTCCTCCTTTTTTATAGCAGAAAGGATCGCTCATGACCCTGACACTTAAGTGAACAGTATTGGAGCTAGCCCGGATTTCTCATGGCTTGTCGTAGCGAGGCGCCGCAAGGGCCGTCCTGGCAAGGCTTGCGACCGAGGCCCCCGCAGTCGTACTCGTGCAGTACGTCGAGGAGGCCGAGGGAGCGCAACGCAGCCAGGACGGATGTTTGCGGCGACGCAGTAGACCAGCGATGAGAAATGCGGGCTAGAGGCTCGGGAGAATATGACTTCGGCCTGGAGGCCAAAGCTACGTTCGCAAATCAAGTTTCAGCTTAAGCTATGGAACTAAGGCAGCGACTGAATCGGATTTATGGAAAGAAACCTGCTGGCGGTGCGCTAGCTGCCGAGACAGACGGACCTGACACAGGCGAGCTCCAGACGGACCTGGCTCAATTTCTTGGCGGTGAGTGGAGGCAGGACGAGAGCGGAAGGACGTTTTCGGTCGAGAGGTCCGTACCGTGGGACCAGCTACATGGTCGACTAAGGATTGACGAGGTCTACCGTACAGATGTCCGCTGGTTGGAACTGCTCTCAGGGGACCCTGTTTTCTCAACCTTTGATCCGGAAGCGACCCTCTTCTTGGACACCGAGACGACCGGCCTCGCTGGCGGTAGCGGCACCTATGTCTTTCTGGTTGGGCTGGGCTACTTCCAGGGGGACGTCTTCCGTACAGAGCAGTTGTTCCTTCCCGATCTGAACTCAGAGTCTCCTTTCTTGAAGCAGCTATGCGATCGGGTCCGAGGCAATTCGGATGGCAAGGAATTCCGATACCTGGTCACCTTCAATGGTAAGGGATATGACTTGAATCTGCTCGAGTCGCGTTTTCTGATTCAGGGTATCGAGCCACCTTTTCATTCGCTTTCCCATCTGGACCTCCTCTATCCCACGCGAATGCTCTGGAAGCGAAGTCTGGAGAACTGTACGCTCCAGACAGTGGAACGACGGATCCTCGGGCTTCGTCGTCCACCCGATATTCCTTCGGCCCTGATTCCGGCTACCTATTTTGCCTATCTTCGCTCTGGCTATCATCAACCCTTTCGGAGCGTCTTTGAGCACAATCGAATCGATGTGCTCACACTGGTGGGACTTCTAGCGGTGGCGGCTCAACTGCTGAAGGAGCCAGACCGAAAATTCTTCGTGAGTCCCATCTCGTCTGCTCAACTGCTCCATCTGCGAGGTGAGGACCGAGAGGCGGTCCGGCTCCTGGAGACCGTCTCTGAGGATCCACAATGGGAGGTGGAGCGACCCGATCTGATGCTTCTCTTGGCCAGTCTGAAAAGGAAGCTGGGAGCGTCCGACGAGGCCCTGGCGCTGTTCGAAGAATTGCTCCGGAGCCAGGAACGACCTCCACTTGGAGCCTTTGAAGAAGCGGCGAAGATTCTCGAGCATCAGAAACGAGATCTGGAGAAGGCCCTGGATCTCGTCCAGAAGGCGTCCAGGATATATCCGGAATCGACCGATCTGGAGCACCGAAGATTCCGACTGCAGTGCCGGCTCGCCGGACAGAAGTGGTATTGAAAACAGAAGGGTCGCAGGTCACAGGTCGCAAGTCGCAGGTTGCTGAGGAAGCGCCTCTATTGATACAGCAGACGACTGACTTGCCCGTGATATGATTTCCAGATGCGCCGGACACGGATCTTTACACCCGGACCGACACCAGTGATGCCGGAGGCACAGCTGGCAATGGTCCGCCCCATGCTCCATCATCGCAAATCGGAATTCCGGACCCTTCTGTTGGAGACGCTGGAAGATCTCAAGGAGGTGTTCAAGACGAAGAACGACATCGTCATTCTTACCGCGTCCGGTACTGGAGCGATGGAGGCCGCGGTGGGCAACCTGCTTTCCCCAGAGACCCCCGCTCTAGCAGTGTCAGCTGGAAAGTTCGGAGAGCGCTGGCTCGAGATCTGTTCGGCCTTCCGCATCCCTTGTCGCGCCCTCACCAAGGACTACGGTGAGGCGGCCTCGGTAGACGAAATCCGCCAGGCGATCGAGCAGAACCCGGATACCCGAGCTCTCCTCATTCAAGGCTGCGAAACTTCAACCGGAACAGCGCATGATCTTGAGGCGATCGGCCGGATGATACGGACCTCGTTCCCCGAGGTTCTGATCGTGGTCGACGCAATCACGTTCGTCGGAAGCCAGCCACTTGAGACCGATGCCTGGGGACTCGATGTTGTGATCGGGGGATCCCAGAAAGCTTTCGCCATACCTCCAGGTCTGGCCTTCCTTTCACTCAGTGAAAGGGCCATGGCTGCCATCGGGAATAACTCCACACCGCGCTACTACTTCGATTTGCTGAAAGAGGTCGAGAAACAGCGGGAGGGCCAGACGGCCTTGACCCCGGCTATCTCTCTTGTCGTAGCCCTCAACGAGGCCGTGAAAGAGATCCTGAATCAGGGACTGGATCGAGTGCTGGACGAGGTGGCACTGATGGCTCAGTGTACCCGCGAGGGCGTCCTGGCGATGGGCTTTTCGCTGGTGTCCTCGGTGCCCGCTTCTGCCCTGACGGCCTGCTATCCACCACCCGGTATCTCAGCGACTACGATCAGCCAGATGCTTCAAGAGCGCTTCGGGATCACCGTGGCGGGAGGCCAGGGAGATCTCAAGGGGAAAATCCTCCGCATCGGCCACCTAGGCTACTTCGATCTTATCGATGTTTTTTCCGTCTTGTCCGCTCTCGAAATCTGCCTAGTGGAGTTGGGATCCAAGATCGAGCTGGGCGCTGGCATAAGCGCCGCGATGAGGAAGATTGCCAGAAGCCCCAAGCCCGCAGTAAGCTGACCGGAAGGCGTAGGACTTGGGCGGCCAGGAGGGTTTGGCGAGTGCTTCCCAAACCGCGAGACCTTGACGGCGCCCCGGTTCCTCCCGCTCCCCGAAAGCGATGATCCCTTTTAGAGACAACATCGGGTCATCCGGCAAATGGGGAGGTGGGTGGTGCGCTTGCTATTGAGATCCGGTCTAATCCGGTCTATTTTTGCTCTGGAATTCTCCTAAAAGATATATATCAGTAGCAGCAGAGGCTGTGGGAACTGTGGAAAAACGATTGCGACGCTTTTCGGCCTAGCGCTGGAGCTGGTTGTTTTTCCACGGTTTGCACATCGCGGCAGTTTCCATAGCCTTCCCCCGTTCAGGCAGAAAGAGGCGGCCTTCAGCCTCGATCAAAAGAATCCGGATCGCGCGTTAGCGCTACCTCAACCTCTGCTCCCGTAACGAGCCTTGCGAAGCTGCAAGGGCGAGGCAGAGCCGGTCGATGGGGATTGACCGGCGCCGCCATGTCAGGCATCCTCGGCGATTTTGGCAAACCCGGAGGACCGATCATGGCGACGACTAGCTACTTGTACCACACCCTCGGATTGAAGGGCTATGTTCACCAACGCACGGACTATCGCGGCGGCGGCGTATTTCACCACGTCGAACTGGCTCCGCACAAGCGCCGGTGTCGCAACTGCAGTGCCCGCTGGAACCGGCTTCAGCTGCAAGGCTGCTTCCAGCGCTGCATCCGCACTCTACCGGTGGCGACCCGCCACCAGTTCGTGGTCCTGCATGGCCACCGGCAATCCTGCAGCCAGTGCGACCAGACCCTTCGCGAGCCGATTGCCTTCGCTCAGGGCAAACGGCGCTACACGAACGCCTTCGCCCAGTACGTGGTCCAGCTGTGCCGCATCGCCACCATCAAAGCCGTTGCCCGCTTGCTGGGCGTGGGCTGGGACCTCGTCAAAGAGATCCATAAGGAGCATCTGGGGCAGCGCCTCAAGAAGCGCAAGCTGTCTCAACTGCGCTATCTGGCGATCGATGAGTTCGCTACCCACAGCGGGCACCTCTACATGACGGTGGTGCTGGACCTGGAAAGTGGCCAGATCGTCTCCCTACACGAAGGCAAAGACGCCCAGGCGCTGGTGGCCTGCCTGCGCCACCTCAAAGGCCGCTGCAAGTCCCTGCGCGCCATTGCCATCGACATGTCCGACGCCTACCGCAAGGCCATTCGCCAGGTCTTCGCCGGCAAGGTCGATGTCGTGCACGACCCCTACCACGTCGTCGCACTGGCCAACCAGGCCATTGACCAGACCCGCCGCTCCATGATGCGCAAACTGGAAACGGGCCGCAAACAGCTCCTCAAAGGAACCCGCTTTCTCTTGTTACGAGGGCTGGAAAACCTCAACGAGCGCTCCCTGGAACACCTCATGCAACTCATGGAAATCAATGAGCCACTCTATCAGGCCTACCTCCTCAAGGAGGAGATCCGCCACTTTTGGAACCTCCCCGACTCAGCGGCCGGCAACGCCTTCCTGGATGCCTGGATCGAGCAGGCTTACAGCATCGGCAACCAGTTCTTCGCCCGGCTCGCCCGCACCCTCCACCGGCATCGCCCCGGACTACTCGACTACTTCAAGCACCGCATCTCAACCGGCCCCCTCGAAGGACTCAACAACAAGATTAAGGTCCTCAAAAGACGAGCCTATGGCTTCAGAGACATGGACTACTTCAAGCTTAACCTCTACTTCATCCATGAGGACCTGGCCACTTGACCTCCCCATTTACCGGAAGAACCACAACATCCCCTCCCGTCGATACCCCTTCATCACCGTGGGCCTGATTCTGGCCAACGCACTTGTGTTTCTCTACGAGTTGTCCCTCTCGCCGGAAGACCTGAGCGCACTGATTGGCACGTCCGGAGTCACTCCAGCCCGTCTGAGCCTGACGGGACAGGGTCCAGTCGAGAGCGTAGGAGTGTTCTTCGCTTCTTCTCTATCCGGAATGTTTCTTCACGGAGGTTGGTTTCACCTGATTGGAAACATGTGGTACCTCTGGATCTTCGGTGACAACGTAGAAGACCGCATCGGGCATCTTCGTTTCCTCATGTTCTATCTACTCTGTGGTGCCTTGGCCTCTCTGGCCCACATCCTTTTCAACCTGGGCAGTTCCACCCCCAGCGTGGGAGCCAGCGGAGCCGTAGCAGGGGTGCTAGGCGCCTACTTGATCTGCTATCCCTTTGCCCGAGTCCTTACGCTGATTCCGCTCTTCCTGATATGGCCGGTGGTGGAATTGCCGGCGGCGTTGGTTCTGGGGTTCTGGTTTCTGGTTCAGCTTCTGAACGGAACCGCGTCGGTGATCGTGGCTACCGAGACAGCGGGTGGAATCGCCTGGTGGGCCCACATTGGAGGTTTTCTCGCCGGTGTCGTCCTGATACTGATGCTGGCCAAGGCTCCCGAGAGGCGCTACTACTGGGAGTGAGGCTTGGGAACAAGATACAAGATACAAGGTACAAACAAACTTCAAATCTCAAAATCCAAGCACCCGATCCCCTGACTTCTCGAGTTCACTTTTTCTCTGCAGTTCAATCGCAGATTTTCCAGAAATCCCGTTTTGAAGCTAGGGGAACTTGTGGTTGTCTATGATCTAGAAGAGAGAACTTTCCATTTCGCGAAGCGCGTCAGGAAGTTTGTCCGGACTCTTCCGACGACAATTGCGAATGAGGAAGACAGCAGACAGTTTATCAAGGCCTCCGGTTCCGTGGGCGCCAACTACCGAGAAGCAAACGACGCCCTGGGTAAAAAAGACTTTCTGATGCGAATCAAGGTGAGTCGCAAAGAAGCAAAGGAGAGCGCCTACTGGCTAAAGCTGATATCCGAAACGAACCTCCTGGAGAACCGTGCGGAAGGCGAGTGCCTGGTCCAAGAGGCGAGCGAATTGGTGAAGATCCTTTCATCAATAGCACAGAGATCCTCGGCGAAATCAGGGGTGTAGTGTCGGGTAGCCATAGAAACACCAACCCGCTTCGATCTCAGGACCGGCTTAAAATTGGTGCTTGGGATTTGAACTTTGTTTGTATCTTGTGTCTTGTATCTTGATTGTATGTTGTGTCTTGTATCTTGAGATTCATTTTCCCCGGAGCTCAGTCCCCAAAGAGCGACTCCACAAACGTCTCCGCCTCGAAGGGGATCAGATCTTCGAGTTGTTCCCCCGTGCCGATGTAGCAGATGGGGACTTTGAGCTGCTTGACGACTCCCGCGACGATTCCTCCTTTCGCGGTGCCGTCCAGCTTCGTGATAATGATTCCGGTCACTCCGACGGCTTCTACGAACTGGCGTGCCTGACTGAGAGCGTTTTGGCCCGTGGTCGCATCCAGGACCAGGTAGATGTCGTGTGGCGCGCCCGGTAATTCTCGCTCGGCGATTCGGACCATCTTCTTCAGCTCTTCCATCAGATTCCGCTTGGTATGCATCCGGCCTGCCGTGTCGACGATCACGACATCCTTACCTCTGGCCTTCCCGGCCGCCATGGCGTCGAACAGGACCGCCGCTGGATCCGCGCCTGGTTTCTGCATCACTATTTCAGATTGAGTTCGCTTGGACCAGATGGTCAGTTGCTCGATTGCTGCCGCACGAAAGGTGTCCGAGGCGCAGATGAGGACGTCCTTCTCCAACTGATTGAAGCGGTGCACCAGCTTTCCAATGGTCGTGGTTTTCCCGACTCCATTGACCCCGACGACGAAGGTCACGTGAGGTCGCTGGGGTGAAAACCGTTCTTCCCAGGACGGACACTTCGAGAAGAGAGTCCTGAGCTCTCCTGTGATCAGGTTCTTGATGTCGAGAGCCGTAACCGATCGGCTGCCACGTGTACTCTCTCGGACTCTCTCGATCAAGTCCATCGCCGTCTCGACCCCGATGTCTGCGGCAATCAGGGCATGTTCCATTTCTTCGAGCTGTTCCTCGGAAATCGGAGACTCTCCCGGGCCGAGCAGACGATCGAGTTTTTGGGTGAACCCTTCTCGGGTTGCCTGCAACGCCTGCTTCAGCCGTCCCAGGTAGCCCGGAGCTTCCTTATTTCTGAACAGACTCATTTCCCCTCCCCAGGACCTCTTCGCCAGGGTATCCCGACGGCGTCTCTTGCAGGTAGGTCTGAAACTCCTGTCGAACAGCTTTCCACCCGCCCTGCTCCAACAGCCGAAAGGCGCCTTCCAAGCGTCTTGATATGTTCTGGCATAAGGTCAGGGGATGGGCAATCGCTACCCCCTCCAACAACAGAGAGGTAGCCTTCGACTCCAACCCTTCGGGAAAGTCCTTCTGATAGAGGTTTACACCAATCCCAATGATGCTCCAGCGGATACGCTCGCTCTGGGTGCTCAATTCTGTGAGGATGCCGGCCACTTTCCGCTGACGGATCAGAATGTCGTTGGGGGACTTGATCCGCGGCTTGATTGTGCTTCCACCCTGTTCCTCGATGGCCTGGATCACGGCCAACGCTGCAATCATCGTCAAAAAAGGAGCTCTGTTTGAGCTCCAGGTTGGATAAGCCAGAAAGGAGGCATACAGTCCCTGCCCTTTCTCCGAATGCCAGCTGCGTCCGTATCTACCCTTGCCGGCAGTCTGCTCGTCTGCCATTGTAACCCGCGGTACCCCGTTGGCCACGAAGGCTTTGAGGTGTTCGTTGGTAGAGCTCACGGTCTCCAGATGGTCGAAATGTCTGAACATGGGCATACTGTACGACATCCGCCGCAATTCTGACTCATGACTCCAAGGACGCAAGTGGATTCTTCAGGATCTGGACCGGGGCCGCAAGAGCGTCCGACCCGAGTCCGCTGGTTGGTATTTTCTCTCGCTTGTGGCTCATCCTGGATCTTGTATCTTCACCGCTACACCTGGAACTTCATCGGGCCTGAACTGGAGAAGACACACGGTTTCAGCAAGACCGAGTTGGGGACGCTTTATTCGTTGTTCAATCCCAGCTACGGATTCTTACAGATTCCCAGCGGTATCTTGAGCGACCTGGTGGGCCCCCATCTCTTCTTGGGAATCATCATTCTCCTTTGGTCGATCGCACTCCCCGCCCAGGCAGCGGCGGTGGGGTTCTATTCATTGGCCGGCATCCGCCTGCTTTTCGGCGCGACCCAGGCTGCATGCTATCCCAATCTGGCCAAGGTGACTCAAGTCTGGTTTCCCCGATCCAGGCGCACCATCGTTCAGGGGTGGGTAGCAACGTTTTTCGGGCGGGGTGGCGGAGCCCTCTCGCCGATCTTCTTCGGATCGATTCTGATCGGGTATTTCGGGCTTTCCTGGCAGGCGGCCCTGATGGTGCTGGGTGCACTTGGACTCGGTTTCGGAATCGCCTTTCTTCTGCTCTTTCGAAATTCACCCGACACCGATCCAAGGACGAATCAGGCGGAGCGGGACCTCATCAATGCGGACGCCGCTCCTGCTGCCAGGGATGCGGCGTCGATCCTACCCTGGCGCCGGGTATTGAAAAGTCCCGTCATGCGCTTCTTTGTGCTTCAGCAGATCATGAGTGCGGGCGCGGACGGGATCTATGGCTCCTTCATGGGAGACTATTTCCTGAACACCAGAGGCATTGAAATGGTCAGGGCCGGGCTCCTGGTCAGCCTGCCACTCTGGGGTGGTGCCATCGGTGGCATGGTAGGCGGCTACTGCAACGACTGGATGATCCGGCGTACGGGAAGTCGCCGCTGGGGCCGCAGTAGCATCGGTTTCCTGGGCAAGTTCCTGGCCTGCCTTCTGATGCTGGTGACAATTCAGCAGCAGAGTGCCTTGTCCGCTGGGCTGGCTCTGTTCGTGGTCAAGTTCTTCACCGATTGGAGCCAGCCGACCGTATGGGGTACCTGTACCGACCTGGGAGGAAGATACTCCGCCACCGTCTTTGGAATCATCAATACGACCGGCAGCATCGGTGGCATTCTGTCGCCGGTTATGTTTGGGATGATCTTGGACTACAATACTACGGAGCAGGTCATCGGTGGGGTGACGCGCTCGGTCACCAACTACAATCCATTGTTTCTCACGGTGGCGGGGATGTATCTCATCAGCGCTCTGACATGGCTGTTCATCGATTGTACCCAGTCTCTCGAGCATGACCCTGAGCGCAGCGCAGTTGAGTCCGGGAGAGTTTAACTTGATAGTTTTAACAGGGGTTATCGGATCATGAAGATTATCGACATACAGACCTTCGGCGTGAATCTAGGTGGAGGCAACCACATTTTCGTCAAGCTGCTGACCGACGAGCACCTGCACGGTATCGGCGAGGCCTATCGTGTGGGACCGGACAAGGCCGTCGAGGAAGCAGTTCTCTACTTCAAGGAATGGTTGATCGGTCAAGACCCCACTCGAATCGAACACCTCTGGGGGCTTATGTACAACGGCTCCAGGTTCCCGGGTGGATCGATCGTGAACGCGGCCATCAGCGCCATCGAGATCGCCTGCTGGGACGTCAAAGGGAAGAAGTTGGGTGTGCCGGTCTACGAGCTGATCGGAGGACGCTGTCGCGATAAGGTTCGAGTCTATCGAGGCATCAGTGGCGCCACTCCTCGGGAGATCGCCGACGATGCGAAGCGCGCGGCTCAGTCCGAGGGGTTCACGGCCGTCAAGATGGCTCCTCAGCCGCCGGGTGCCGAGAAGCTTCCCTGGAACCGGGTGCTTCGCGACACCGCCAAGCGGATGGAGGCCGTGCGCAAGGCAGTGGGCGAGGATGTGGATATCGGTCTTGATCCTCACGCGCGCATCTTCGAGCCGGTACGAGCGCTGCAGATGGCAGCGGCGGTCGAGCCTTTTCAACCCTTTTTCTTCGAAGAGCCTCTAAGACCTGAGAATATCGAAGCGATGGGAGAGCTACGCCAGAAGATTGGTATCCCGATCGCCACCGGCGAGATGCTCTACACCAAGTACGAGTTTCGTGATGTGATTGCTGCCGGAGCGGCCGACATCCTGCAGCCGGATATTCTGCTCTGCGGGGGATTGATGGAGACCAAGAAAATTGCCGCCATGGCCGAGGCTCACTATCTGACGATTGCTCCCCACAGTCCACTAGGCCCGGTCTCCACAGCTGTCTCGACTCACTTCGCAGCTTCCACTCCCAACTTCATCGTTCTGGAATACCGTGTCGACAGCCATGGTCCCATGCGGGACCTGATCCTGGAGCCTCTCAAGCTGGTAGACGGCTATCTTCAGCTTCCCGAGGAGCCAGGGCTTGGAATCGAGCTGAACGAGAAAGCATTCGGCGGCAATCCGCTCAAGTCCTGGCGACGTCCCCTGGTGGTCGAACCGGATGGAAACATCCGCTATCAGTAGCTTTTCTGCTGGAGACGCTACCCGCACATTCACGATCGGACGTGGCGGTGGTCTCCAGGCCGCCGTGCATCGAGCCAGAGGCTCGGCACAAAACGACTCTTCGGCCTGGCGACCGAAGCCACGTCAAGTCTCGGGTTAGTCCCACCCCAGGAAACACTGGCCTATTCGAGAAAGAAACTTTGGTTGTCTCTTACCGCGACATCGATTGCGCCGTGGCGGTTGTAGGACGGGCACTCTTGCCCGTCAAGGACGGCGACGGGCAGGAGTCCCCGTCCTACAAACAGTCACGCCTCGGTTAGATGAGCTCTCGCATGACCTTCTAGCCGACGAAGTTTCAGCTTAAGGCTGCTAGGATCTCAATGACCTGCTCAAGCGTGCGTTCAGAATCCAATGTTTCAGGAGTCTCGTCCGCCAAGGGACTGCTGCCCAGGAAGCGGTACATCTCGGCTGCGCCCTGGTGGATAGAGGGAGTCAGGCCCAGCTCCAGAAAAGTCTGCGCGATCTCTTCCATCTCGCCTACCCACCTATGTGCTTTGGGGGGAACCTGGGGCAGGGATTTCTCCATCCGGGCGAGCCTCTCTGGCTGACTCAAGCGAAGTTCTTCTATCAGAGGCTCATAGAGATCGAGCCGCCGGGCCGCGACCAGGACTCCAATCGCCAGAGCCGCAAATCCCTTGCTGAGGCCGGCGTACGTCATCTTGAAGCCAGAGGCCTGCCCAACTTCGGTCCCCAGGACACGAACATCGAGACCATAAGAGGAGAGCTTCTCTACGTCGGCGGCATCCGGACCTGAGATATAGAAGCGGGTTGTGCCGCGCCCACGTGGGGGTGGACCGATGATTCCCCCATCGACGAAACGGCCGCCGGCTTCCCGCACCAGTTGCTCGATTCTGAGGGTGCTGGAAGGGGCTATCGCATTGCAGTCCACATAGAGAGTAGAGGCCCCGGTGATCTGGAGCGCCTGGCAGACGGTTGCGGCAGCGCTCTCCGCTTCAGAAGGAACCAGGATCGAGAGGATCAGATCGACCTCTTGCACCAGTTGCTGATGGTTGTCGACCGAACGCACTCCTGCCGCCTGAGCCAGTCCGCGAGTCCGGGTGCTACGTCCCTCCAAACAGGACAGAACCTCCAGCCCGTGATCCTTGAGAACCATCGCCACTCTGTGTCCCATGTCCCCGGGGCTGACCAGCCCCACCTTTTCTATGCTCATTGCACCTCCGCGTTTACACCTGTCGGCCATCTAACTACTATTTGCAGACGAGTGTCTTGATTTGTCCGACATTATATTGGCCCTTGAAGTTGGAATGTGCACACAATGAAGCAGTTAGGTAATCGCACCTTAGCAAACGGGGAAACGCTCTCGGTCGAGTTCTTCGAGCCAGCAAATCAGGTAGCGCCGGGAGTGGTCGAGGAAATCACCAACTTCGTGATTCAGGTGGAGGACCTGGACTCGTGGATTTCAGTTGCCGAATCCCTGTACCTGAAACGATGTTTGCGGGGCGACTTTTCTGGAACCGGTCTGGACCCCTTCTTCCTGGGCAGGATCGAGGGTGAGATCGTTGGAGATGTGGGTTGCCAGGTGGCCCGGAACAATCCCGAGTTGGGGAGCCTGGGTTGGGTTTTTACCGAGCCCGAGCAACGGGGCAAGGGAATCAGCAGCCGTCTGACCGAGCTTGCGGTGGAGTGGTTTGAGCAGCGCGGTGGTCTCTGCATGCAGTTGGGGACGGCCAACCCAATCGCTCATCATGTCTATCAGAAGTATGGGTTTTACGATTACAACGGCCACGTAATGCGTCGCCTGAGTGGAAACGGGGAAGCGGAGAACTTCGACCAATATCTTTTTGCCGACGGTGGGATTCCGGAGGTCCGTCGCGCAGACTGGGCAGATGCGTCCCGGGTCGCGGCCCTGTATGCCGCGCCTCATCCCTGGCTCATCCAGGATCATCAGGAGGGCCTCTTTTCGCATCCCACACTGGTGACGAAGCGCTATTTCTCGATTTTCCCATCGCTGATGCTGCGAGCGGATCGCCCAGGAGGATCGCTCTACCTGCTGGAGTGTCCCGGCCACCGTCTGGTGGGCGTTGCTGCCTTGCTCCCCCAGGAAGGTGAATGCCAGGCCCACGTAGGTAGGCTCGATTTCCTGATTCGTCCCAATCATTTGGAGCGGGGGAGGGAACTGCTTCATACCGTGATCGAAGAGGCGGCTCGACAGGGCATCACGACCGTCCTGGCCTACTTCTCCTCCTGCGACCAGGAGAAGATGGGATTAGCAGAGCAGGTGGGGCTCCGTCCCAGCGCCCTGCTGCCCGCTCATTTCAGGCTCGATGACCAGCACTTCGATCTCAGAATCTATCACCGCAAGCTGAAGTAGGAGCTGGGAAGCAAGATCCCAAGTTCCAAGCATCAAAGAGCAAGTCTAGAATAGAACTGCACAAGATTGTGGATCAAGTAGGTTAAGGATTATTCCCCTCTTCAGATTACCCTCAACATTGGCCATTTCCTAACACCTTGCCAACAACTCAGAGAAACTCAGGAGGAGCCTGCATATAGGGCTCCCTATCCTCGCATCGCTTTCGCCCCAGCAGGCCCAAGCCATCCGAGCGTCCAGCGACGCGCTCTTCTGGGACGATGTCCCGATTTGGGAAGATTGGCGTCAGATTTGATCGAAATCGAATGGCGGCTTTCGTTCAGGGGTCATCTACTCTGACACTGTTTCTACGGTCAGATCTAGGCTACTACGAATCATGGTGTGTGAGTTTCATGGATACCCTGTAGGTCTGAGGTGCAGTGTAGCGGTTCGAGATGGTTTCCTCGTCGGCCCGGTCAGACCTCCTTCAACGCAAAGCTGAATTTGAGTCTGCCTGGAAGGCTCTGAGACGGGACCGGGGAAACCCGACGAAGGCGCTTCAAGCTGTTCACTCCGCCTTTCAGGCGGACTGCCACGAGTTGGTTTCGGATTATCTCTCCTCACCCGCTCTGATCGACGTTTCATCCCTACTTTTTTCCTGGTACCGGAAACGGGAGACTTTCGATACGGTAAGGAGATGGTCGGATTTCCTGATAACGCGCTTCCACCAGAAGGAGGCGATTCAGCTGCTTGAGGTGGCCCTCAGCACCGGTGCTTGCAAATAGCTGATATTTTCCTTGCCAGCGACGACAAGGTTGAGATCCCCTATCTGAGGAAGGTGGGGACACCTTGTACATCGAAAGGTCAGATAAGAAAAGGCCAGATAAGATTTTAAGGCCAGCGCCCTAAAGGTTACTTGGGGCCTTTTTTCTTGCCCCCTCGCCAACTACTATCGATTGCATGACCAAAGCCGACCTGGTGGCCGACGTTGCCAAGACAAACGGCCTGACCAGAATAGACGCCGAAGTGGTGGTTCAGACCGTTCTCGACAGCATCGTCGAGGCACTCAATTCTGGAGAGAAGGTGGAGCTCCGGGGGTTTGGCAGCTTTCGGCACCGGAAAAGAAATCCCCGCCAGGGCCGCAACCCAAAGACGGGTGAAGCCGTTCGTGTTCCGGCCAAACGGATTCCCTATTTCAGACCTGGCAAGGGGCTGAAGGAGCTGATCAATCCGTGATCGGCCTCAACCCGGACGACCAAGACCGAACCGGCGACGAGATCACCCTGGCTGCCCGCCCCGCCTACCGAAGGCGCGACCGCGGAGGTGGAACGGATTCTCTAGACTGTAATCCTTATCCGAGACCCCTGTATTTCTTACTGCCTCAATTTGACACCCGCCTTGACACCCGCCGAATGGGTGCGTCGGAACGATTCGCTTAACTCATTCGGCAAAAATGATTTCCATCCTCCAACGGAAGAATGGAACCGTTTGGCCGCTATTGCGAAGCTCTTACTGCATGGAGATTAGGAGTTTCCGTCGGGGGCACCACAAAAACCCCAGCATCGAAAGAATCATTCGGGCCAAAACCGCAACCGCTTGAGGCCCGGGTGCAGCTCCCGGCGGGATCTTCTCTCCGATTCGAAGGTTGAGAGGGCGACGGAAGAGATAAAGCCCCACTGGGTCTATTTGGAAGGGAGTATTGGTAGGGAGACTTCAGCTCTCTACCCCATCGCCCTCTCAACCCCCACTTGCCTACCGCCAGGAGTTTCTTTCCTGCCCGGCCCGCCTCAGCAGATGAAAAGTGAGTTCTTATTATCTAAGATGCCCCTGACGTCACGTAGTTGATTCAATCGCGAAGTTCAGCGCGAAGAAGGCGGCGGGCTGGGTGGTCGTATATCAGCCCTGACCGATCGCGAAGTCGGCTCACTGAAAGAAGATGCGCTGAACCATCCAGTACGCCCCGGCTAGGGCGATGCAGATAGATCCGGGGACGACCACATACTTGCGGTAGCGATCCGGGTTACGCAGCCACAGCGTAGCGAGGAACGCCAGCACGATTACTGTCAATTGCCCCAGTTCGACTCCGACGTTAAAACCCAGCAGGGCCACCAGGAGGGGTGCCGTTGGCAATTCGAGCTCGCCCAGGGCTCCGGCGAAACCAAGGCCGTGAACCAGGCCGAAGACGAATACCACCAATAACCTCCAAGGCGAGTATTTTGGGTAGAAGATATTCTCCAGCGCGATCACCACGATGCTGGCGGCGATCACCGGTTCTACCACGGAGCCCGGAACGCGCACCACGCCTGTCGTGGCAAGGCCCAGGGTGATGGTGTGCGCGAGGGTGAAAGTAGTGACCTGCCAGAGTAGAGGGCGCCACTTTCGGCTGAGCAGAAAAAGACCCAGCACGAAGAGAATATGATCCAAGCCCAGCGGTGCAACATGCACGTAACCAGCACGGATGAAGCTGAGAAAAGTCTCCCAATCGTCCGATGAATAGACGCCCTCGATCAGCCCGAGGTCGGGATCCCCGATTTCCGCCTTCACCAAGCCTGTCAAGTCGAGCACGCGGCTGGTTTCGCCGGGGAAAAGCACCTGGATGCCCTTTAGTATCTCCTTCTTGTAGTAGTTGAGACACAGCACGCTCAGTTCGCCCTCCGGCAGGGCGCGAACCTGGTAGCCGGTGTGGCCGCCGAGATCGTCCAGACGCCAGGAGCCGGTCAACATGACAGGATCATCGGCTCGGCTTAGTGGACGGGATCGAAAAGTGGTGAACTCAAACGTCCAAATAGGTTGAACCACTCCTCCTGGATCCAAGGACAGCTCCACCGTGCGCTTGGCATACTCCTGTGCCTGTGACCGAAACCGATCGCGTTGTGCTTCTGACAAGCGCAGGTACTGCTCAACGAGCAGGTAGGGTTCGTTCACGGGATCCTCGCTGAAGCAACGGGTGTCGACTTCTATCTTGATGACGGCGCTGCCATCCGCTTCAAAATACGACCGCAGAGGGAGATCGGGAATTGGATGGGCGAGCGTAGGAGAAAGCGCGGCTGAGACCAGTGTCGCGATCAGGGCCAGACCCGGAGCTACTCGTCGGAATCGGGAGGAGAATCCGCACCTGACTTTCGGTCTTGCTTCATAGGCCCACCTGTGATTCACTAGAAAAGTAACGATGTGGCCAGACATACTGGCCAACTTTAGACTACCCATCAAAAAGGAGAAAGCCATGAGACTCATTCTCACTGCAATGCTTGTCTTCTCTCTGACAGTCGCTGCTCCCTTCGCCGGTTGTGGCAAGAAGGTGGCCAACGAGGGAACCCTGGAGAACGTGGATCAAAGCAACAAGACTATTAGGGTTAAGCAAGCAGATGGTACAGAGCTCACCTTCAAGCTGAACGCACAAAGCAAGTTCTTCAATGCAGCCGGCGAGGAAACCACTGCCGAAAGCTTAACGGGTAAGGAGATCGATACCAGCACCGAGCACGACGTGCTGCATACGGCCAAGGAAAAGAGCTAAGCCTGCTCTACGGTTCGAAATCCGTAGTGCGAATCTAAAGTCAGAGCTCGGCCTTGGCGTGCCATCCCGAGGGTTCCAAATCTGTGTGCTTCGCTGGCTAGGGAAGCGCCGAGCTACTGTGCTGCTTCGCCTTGATTTTCTGCCCCGGCTGACCCACTAGTGCGCTTTGTTGATGGCTGAACAGGCTCCCGATCCAGCTGTCCCCCCTAATTCTGTTCTGTGAGTACCACGGGAATCAGGAGCGGTCCCCGATCGACCCATTTGGTCACTGCCCGTCAGCGTACCTATCCCCAGTGATCTCTGCGCGGATGAAGTTCCGGGTCAGAGGAACCACCAGTTGCCGCTGGATCATTCAGGAAGAAACACCTGCACGAACAAAGGTCAAGAGGCTTCCCTTCGGCGTTCGGTGGTGCTCCTTCTCGTAGTCATTCAGGTAGGGAGGGCAGGCCACGATGACAAGAATCACGGTAGTGACGATCAGTCCGGTCCAGGCGAGATGCTTCAACCGTCTCATGGAGCCCTAGCACGTCACCGTCCCACTGGAGGGGTAGCCTCAAGTCGGATGAGGCGAGTCCCCCGGCCTGCCACCAGCTAATCCAGCACCAACCTCAGAGTTGCGGGGTAAGCAACCTCATCGTCGTCATCGTCGTCCTCGTCGTCATCATCACCATCATCGTCCTAATTCGAGACGAGGTGAACGCTGTCTATTCCCTTTATCTCCTGTCCAGAAAAGGTGCGTCCTTTGAAACACTGCTCTCTCTCTGGCGTCGAGCAATACTTTCCAAACTGCAGGGTCAATCAGTGTTTGATAACCCCTTTTTAAAGAATTATTTATCTTCGGCTCGATCGACAGAAATATGCCCCGGAAGCAGGGCAGATAGGGAGAGAAAGACCTCCCTATAGGACGTGTAGGCGTCGAACCCACTCAAGATAGCCAGATGCCTTCAGCCCTGAAGGCGCGGAGGCCTGTGTGATCCCGGGGTTGTAGGCCATTGAGTGATCCTGATCCGTTTTAAAGAGCACTCTATAAGAGGGGTCTCGATGCACGCATCAACACGGTTGGGGCGATCCCGACGCTGCACATTGGTCCCGCTGGCGAGTCACGAGGATGTCGATCACGTCCTCATTCTGAGTGACCGCTCGGCGACCGGGAATTGCGCTGAAAAGGCCGTCAACATACCAGATGTTGCCGAACCACCACCAGAAGTCTTCGGCGAAATCAGATCGCCAGTTCTCGCAGGAGATCTTATGCCCAAGAGAAATGGATCAACACGGGAGGGTCGAGATCCAGAGCTCTCCTCGGCGCCACCAACCAAGAATACGCTCTAAACGCTCCGAGATCTCTTCTTCCGAGAGTTCCTCTGGGCGGGCGTGTAGAACGTTGCCCAGCTTCTGGCCCGCTTGCTTTCGCCGTAGCTTCCGCTCGCATCACCGGCGTTTGGATGCTGGTAGCCTTCGTCGTCGCAGTGCGTCAGGCGCTTGTTTACACCAGTACTTTACGTGCAGTGGGGGTCTGCTTAATCGGTTGGTTAGCCTACATGGCTCTCTTCTTCATTCTCGGCGGGGCTCTCGAATCGTAGAAATTGAACCGGTGCCCGACGAGGTGATCGTTCCGACTGTCAGCGGGTTCGATACCGCCTACGGAGCCTTACTGCGGTTCAATCGGCTCACTCAAGACGGCGCTCAGTTGGTGGGCAATCTCAAAGACGAGACGGTTGTCTCCTTCTACAGACTGGGCAAGGAGTGAAAAACCATCTTCAAGATCGAGAAATTTCAGTCTTTCCTCCCTTGAAGAGCTGTAGATTGAGACAACACACCGAGGGCATGATCCTGATCTCGCCAGGGATGCGGGGAAGGTGATCACGAGAAGTGAGAATCTGCGCTGATGCAGCAAGAAAGGCGGGGCTGCCCATCACGGCTGGGCCATGGGGCTGGTGAACTTTGAGAACGGGTTCAGGATGGTGGTGGATAATCGGACGCTGTAAGATCGGGTGTCAACTAGTTTATCAGCTAGATTTTCTGAACAGTACGTCGACGTGCCCCTTTCTGGGTACCGATGAGCTGTCTCAAATCGACGGTCCTTTCTCGGTGCACCTCACGCCTGACGAGTTTTTGGAACACTCTAGTACCTTGTCAACTTAGATATTGTGGGTAGAGGTGCTTGAGTTTGACCCGAGCATCCTCGGTCCTAAACTGCCAATCTACTCCGGTTTGCATTTGATTGCGATCTTCACACCACGCCTGGGTGTGGCGGGTGAGTTCCCGGCGAGTTGGGATGCGACGATCCAGGCATTGCCGGCTCAACGCACTCAGCTCGATTTCCGCCACGTTCAACCAACTGCCATGCTTGGGGGTGTAGTGAATCCGGAGCCGCTCCGCCAAGCGGCGAGCTTTTTGAGGCTCAAAGGCCTCGTAGAGCGAGCCCGCCTTGTGCGTGTTGAGGTTGTCACACACCAGGATGACCCGCGCCGCATCTGGAAAATCCTCTTCCAGGAGCTGCTGAATCTCCCGTGCCCAATCCACCTTGGTCCGCTGCTCGCGCACGCTCACTTTGCGCCAGGCCGCCAGAGGTTGAACGAACAAAAACAGGGCCGCCGTCCCACATCTCTCATATTCGTAATCGTAGCGCTCGACCCGCCCCCCTCCGAGCGGGATCGGCTGGCGAGTTTCTCCAATCAACTGCTGCGGCTGCTCGTCCATGCACACCACCGGATATTTCCCATCCAAGGGACGCTTGTAAACTTCCAGAACGTCTTCCATATGGGCCACGAAGTCCGCATTCTGCCGGGGCGGGATCACCCAGCACTTCCTCAAGTGCGGTTTGAGGACGTTTTTTTTAAAGCCTGGCGCACCGTTTCGTGGCTGATCGTCTCCACGATCTCCATCTCCACCAGCCGTTGGCTGAGCAGTCGCAGCGTCCAGCGGGCTCGTCCTTCCGGGGGCGGGCCGCAACTGAGTGCGATCATTTGCGCCTCTTGCTCTCCGTCCAGTGACTTCTCTCGCGAGAGTCGCTGTTGCTTCTTGCGGCCCAAGGCCCGCTCCAGTCCCTCTTCCACCAAACGCCGACGAACCTGCACCACCGTATTGAAGTGGCACCCAAACGCTTCTGCGATCTTCTCGTCCGTCCATCCAGAGCCGTTGGCATCCGCCTTCAACAGGATATTAGCGTGCTTGACCCGGTAGGCCTTCACTGTCCCTTTCTTGACCAGACTCTGCAACTCCTTGCGTTCTTCCTCACTCAGTCGGACCACATATCTCTTGCTCATCTTGATCCTCCTAGGTTATCGAACCAAGGCTTCTCAAGATGAGCTTTTACGCTCTGCCTCTGACTAATAAAAACAACATTGACAGTGTACTAGTCGGCTGCCGGACGGGCTCCGCGCAATCAGTTGCTTCAGCACAAAGCTGAGACATCACCCCACCCGTCCGCAATAGCGGTCGATGTCTCGTTCTCTCGCACGCAGAAAGTCTAAAAACCCAATTCCCTTATATCTGCACGTCTCCAGAAGGCTAAGAAGAACCAAATAATCGCTTAAGCCCTTCTCGGAAAGTCGGCCGTTCACCATCCGCCTGTATTTCGCAAATGGCTTCACCGCATGTTCGGCGTTGTTGTTGTTCCATGGCACCCCATCGTGCTTTAAGAACTCGAACAGCTGTCCTCGAGTCTTCAGCAACCTCTTGCGGTAGGCAACCGCCAGCTTCGACTGATAATCCGCCCTCTCAAGCTCGACAAAAAACTGTGACACGCTCTTCTCGTGTCTCTTCAAGTAAGTATGCCGTAGCCCAAAACGATCGACGGTATTCACAATTCGGGATGACAGACCGGCGAACACGGTCGCGATCTTCCGGAATTCATCGTCGTACGGATGCGTCAACAAATCCTCGTTTAAGTCTCTGACAAGATGGACAAGGCATTTCTGCTGGCGGCACGGCAAGGAGTTGTAGCCAGTGTAGAAATCCGTTACAAGCACCCCATCGAAACCGTCGAGCAGTGTGTGCAAAAAATCGGCTTTTCTCGTCGCTCGGTACATGTACACCACTTCCTCGCTGGCCAAGACGGGAGAAGTGCTCATCAACGAGGCGGGCTTTGAAGAAGCCCTGGGTTGAAAAGGAAAGGGTCCCGGGGGAGTCACGGGACCCACCTGATTACTGCGCATCTGTGACGAATGATGGTAGTATGGACTCACCAACTCGCGCGTTTCTGTGGGTGTCCCAAGCGCTGCAGCGACGACATTTAGGATAGAACCCGCATTTTACCTAGCCCGGGCACACCCTGCCTTCACGGCGGAGGGAGAAAGGTATGTCCAATCCAACTTCTCTCCCCTATCGATTTCGGAAACCTGCCTTGCTTTCGATCCTGGCCTGTTTGCTGACGGTCTACGCTGCAGCTCAGAGGCAAGTCTATTTCCCTCAAGCCATTCGGGGAGACGTCAACAATACGACCAGGATCTTGACCTACAATCCTGGCACCACCCGTGTCGATGTCACCATCCGCTTCTTCTCGCAGTCGGGTCAAGCGCAGGAGACCCAGAGCACGACCCTCGAGCCCGACGGAAGCGACGAGATCGTTCTGGGTGGAGCTGACGTTCTCCTTACCGTCGGCTGGGTGGAGGTGATGGCCACTGAGCCCATTCTCGCCACCGCCTTCTACACCCTTGAGGTAGCTGGGGCTGCCCTGCCTCCGGTTGGAGTCCTCCCCGTGACGCCGGCCAACTCCTGGAGGGGCTTCGGCGACGTCGCGATCGATCTCGTCAGCACGGGGCTTGCCGTGGCCAATCAGAGTCCAGATCCAGCCGAGTGCCGACTGACGACCTATACGGGGATCAATGGCCAGGTAGTGGGAGTGACCAACATCGAGCTGGGAGCCGGGGATCAGACGGCTCAGTTTCTCCCCCAACTGATACCGGATCTCGCAACTCCCTACCTGGGAGGATTCGGTCTAGATTGCGACCAGCCCGTGGTTCCTGTGGCGCTCACCCAGAGAGCGGGAGATGGGGCCATCGCCGCCGTCGCGATGGATAGCGGAGAGGGAGCCACACAGATGTACCTTCCTCAAGCGATCCGGGGAAATGCTCAGAACACGACCCGAATCCTGGTGCAGAATCCAGGCGACAGCTCTGCTGGAGTCACCCTCAGGTTTTTCGACCAGGAGGGCCAGCAAGAGGAAGAACGGCTCACGAATCTGGAGCCTGATGGAAGTGACGAGATCGTTCTGGGTGGACCCGAGACTCCCCTCGGCGTCGGTTGGGTGGAGCTGACCGCGACCCGACCCATCCTCGCCACCGCCTTCTACGCGCTCGAGGTAGGAGGAACTTCCTTACCGCCCGTTGGAGTGCTGCCTGTCACCGGTGCCGACAGGTGGTGGGGTTTCGGTGACGTCAACATCCTGAACACAGGTCTTGCCGTAGCCAATCCGGAGACCGGTCCGGGAGAAGCCGACTGCGAGCTCACCACCTATGAAGGAACCGAAGGTCAGGTGGCGGGAGCCTCGGCCATCCAGCTGGGAGCAGGCCAGCAGATCGCCCAGTTTTTGCCCCAGTTGATCCAAGACCTGTCGACTCCCTACCAAGGGGGGTTTAGCCTGGACTGTCATGGAAAGGAGGTGGTCCCTGTTGCCCTGACCCAGCGCAGAAGCGACGGTGCAATTTCCGCGGTCGCAATGGCACCGGCATCCAGCGGTGCTCGCCTCGATCCCGCACTCGATGATGCCTTCGTTGCCTTCCCGACCGTTGGGGTGGGAGAAATGGTACAACTGCCGCTACAAGTGGCAAACATCGGCAGTGAGGACCTCCTGGTAGAAGTCAGTCTGGTGTACGGCGCACACTTCTCGACAAGCCGTGCGGCGACACTTCCGATCGCAAAAACGGCCCTGGGGCCCTCCTGGTCGACGCGTCCCCAGGAGTTGGTGATTCCACCCGGGGATGTAGGAGAGCTCCTGGTCCGCTTCGAGCCCCGTATAAAGGGTTACCCGATCACGGATGAGCTCTGGGTCACGACCAACGACCCCCAGCGTCCGGTAGTGGCGGTTCCGATTTGGGGAGAGGCTTCGGGAACTCCGACTGACATCGACTGCACGGTAGAGTCGCAGATGTATTCGCAGAAGGTGCGTGTCAGAGTGCTCTCCGATGGCGTCCCGGTGCCTGAACGCCGCCTCGAAGGTTCATTGAGCGTGCGACCACCTAGCGAGCTGGGTCCTCAGCGCTACGTGGACTTTCTAGGGAGGACGAACGGCGAGGGCGACTTCGAGCTCTTAGTGGAACGATCGCGCCACACCTTTCCCGCGCTTGCTGCTGATGAGGTCGATGCGCAGTTTCGCTTTGAGGGCGATCAAGCCTTCGATGGTTCGGAGGGGAGTTGTTCCTGGAGTGTTCCAGCCGCGGAGTACCCTGCGCTCGTATTCGGACTCGAGTTTATCCCCGTGGACCCGCACACAGGACAGCCGACCGGCGACTTCACAGCCCACCTGGCCGAAGCGGTCGAGGTCACTTTCAGGGCAAGCCACTTCGCATCGCCGGACGGCGTCGCTCATCCGGCTCGTCTGGATCGTTACAAGCTGATCGTCACGATCGGTGGTCTGGTGCGCGAGGTCATATCGACCATCGAGCGGGAGCCGGCCTGGGAGTTTCCGGCATTCTGCGCCGGTCCGTTCGATTCGAGCCAGGACTACGACCTGTGCACTCGCAGCGCCTCCTTCCTGGTTGAGCTGCCCGAGGACCGTCGGATTCAGGAAGGCCCTATCATCGGCACGGGTCCGCTGGTCGTCTGGTTCGAAGCGCAGGGGCACAATGGGGGAGAGCATTTTCAGGAGGGTAACCTACCGGCCGAGCTTGCCAGCCTGATCGATACGCGTGCTGACCCGGAGTTTCCAACCGTGCCAGGCTGGCTAAAGGGGCGTCAGGACTTGACCTTCCCCATTTCAGAGAGTGTGCCTTCCGTCTATCAACATCTGATCGGTCTGCTCAGCTACGGCCAGGAGATCCCTCTTTCCGAAAAAGATCCGCACCCACACATCGAACTTCTCGAGGGCTTCACCTTCGACTTCCTGGAGCATGATCTCCGCGTCGGCAGTCAGATCCTCCAACACGAGATCAAGATCCGCAACCAGGGCACGGCGCCGCTCTCGCTGGATGAAGTGCAGCTGGTCGACGCGGATCCCAGCGACAGTGTAGAGCCATCGGTGTTCGAGCTTGGGGTGGTGAGCGTCCTTACTCCGCTGCAGCCGGGAGAGACGGACAGCTTCGTCTTCGCATTGACGCCGAACCAGGCTGCCATTCCTCAATCCACGGACTTTCTCGATGTCAACCTGACCCTGAAGGTCACACACGACGCTCCCAGAGAATCGCCACTCGAGATTCCGGTGTCGGGGCGCTTGTTTCGCAGTCCACCGCCCGAGACCTATTCTCCACACGAGCTTTGGTTACCGATTCTGGACGCCCGGCCCCTACAGTTCTCCGCCGACCTGGTCAATCGACCCGCCGATGCTCCGCCGGACTGGAATCCGTCGGTCCATGGACCCTATCATGTCGCCTTTCCGGCCGACCTCCTAACCCACACATCTCCTCCTTTTGATGAGCGAGGTCTGCCCGGTGGGACTGTCCGCCATCGCGAATTTGAGATGAGTGGAGAAACCTTCCTGAGTGTACTGCGGGAGGTCTGGCCGTTTCCGCTGTTTGTCCAGAACAACCAGCTGGTCATCGGCTTCATGCCTGGCCTTCAGCTGGGTCCTAGGAGGCAGAAGGGGGTCTACTCGGACTTCTACCTGGTTCAGTTCGGGGAGCTCGCGCCGGTCCCGCAAAGCTTCCGAGCGGCGCCGGAATGGATCTGGGATGGAAAGAAGTTTGTGGCAGTGGAACCTGGCCTGGCCCTGGTAGGAACCTTTACCTCCCTGGAGGTTCGCGAGTACACGCCACCGTTACAGGCCCCGGTGTTCTGGACGGTAGAAAAGCGGCTGGAGCAGGAGATACGCTGGGACGGCAAGGCCTGGCACTGGAAGTTCAGCAGGCCAGCGACCTTCGAGGCGAACCGACCACCTGGCTGGTCTGAAGTGATGGAGAATCTGGAGCTCTACCTTCTTCTGCTACAACTGGGGGGAGGGGACGAGGACGCTGTTCAGTTCCTTATGCGTGATCTGGGGCGCCACGAGTTCCTGGACAAGCTTGACGCAAAGGCTGGCCGGCTGGACGATGAACTGCTGACATACCTACATAATGCTCAGCTAAAAGCGATATTTCCCGACTCCGTTCGTCGAGCTCACAAAGCCCTTGGCGAGTGGGCAAAGCAGGAGATCAAACGCATCGAGCGCTCGAATGCCCTGCGACTCAGCCGGAGACCCCCAGTCTCTACTTGCCCACTTCCGTCCGGATCATCGGATCCTCCTCGTTCCTCCTGCCCCTATGACGGGCCCGACGGACTGCGTGGCCTACAGCAGCGGCTCCGCAATCTGTCCCAAGGGAATGTGGCGCGGTTGCTGCAGCAACTTCGACAGCAGCGGGAGGCGGCCCAGCGTTTTGGACCGAACCCTCCGCGCCAGAACATGGGCCTCTGGCTCCGCAACAACTACCTGCGGAGAATGGGCTTCGATACCCAGCGACAGCGCACGATGCGATTGATGCGGACGCAAGCACGCAAGTAGGATCCACCGGGTTCCCGACGGTTGGAGAACCTATTGGTTCTGCGTTTGAAGTGTGATCGCCACAGTGCGTCGGGTAATCTGCTTCAAGATTTGACGCCAGGCTCACCGCAACCACCAGAGGGCGGCCAGCATCAGCAGCATTGCGATCCTCCCGACTCTAGAGCCTTGGGTCTGGAAGGGCAATCTCAAGGGACGGCATATATAGAAATCGGAAGGATAGGGCGGAATTCAATCCGCCTTTTCCGCTGACACTCGGAATCTCGTTCGCTGCGAAGCGGGTCGTGTGCTCGAAACTGCCATCCTTGTCCCTGTTTCTCGAAAAGGCGATCCACTCTTTTCAGCCACAAGCTTTTCGTGGTCGCATGAACGGTTGGTCTGCGCGGAATGACTGCTCTTGGGCCGTTAGCGGTAGTTTGTTCGACGTTTTTCGGGGAAAATCTGAATGACCGCTTTTAGGCGAGGCTGTGTGAAAAGTCCAAAACCTCTTTGATTTAGGGGTCTCTTTACCCTTCCTACGACGGAGATCGTGGCTTGCACGCGATCCTATGAAGTCAAAATTTCAAATCCGAAATCATGAATGACTTTTCACACAGCCTCAGGCGGAACCGGTCATTCAAACAACCCGAAATGCGCTGCCGCGAAGGGCGCAAAATGGCACAAGCGGAAATTGCGAGGGGGCAGCTCAAATCTGCCCCCTCGCAAAATAGCTAAGCTAAACTAGCTACGAGGCTTCCCGACGGGCGCCTGTCGGCGTCGGGCCGGATCAAGCTGCCCGACGACCAGAGGCGCACCGTCCTCTGGCAGCTGGACCCCGAAACCGGGAAGGTCACCGAGATTCTTCGGCTGCCCTCCGCAGGCGACACCAGCTACCAAGGGTTGGTGCTTCACGAAGGCCTGCTCTGGATCAGCTGCTACTCGACCCTCGAGGAAAAGACCAGCATCTTCCTGGAAAAGGTGAGGTTGCCGTCGGTATGATATACACACCCAGGAAGCAAGTCATGGCTCGGACACTGATGCGCAGACCGCCGATACTCACCCTGACATGGACACTGATGCTGGTCTCACCGCTCCTGCGGGCAGGCGAGCTCGGTGCGGATCGACTGGACAACTGGCACCAGTGGCGCGGTCCCGACGCCAACGGCCTCGCACCAAAGGGTGACCCGCCTCTGCACTGGGATGAATCGACGAACATCCGCTGGAAGATCGAGGTTCCCGGGTCGGGAGCATCCACGCCCATCCTCTGGGGAGACCGGATCTTTCTGCTGACGGCAATCAAAACCGACCGCAAACCGGACCCGGACGCCCCGCCAGCCGCCAGAGAAACTCCTGGTCGTGACAGTCGTGGGGGACGAGGGAGACAGGGAGGCTTTCGGCTCTCAACCGAAACACCGACGACCCTCCACAGGTTCTCGATTCTGTGTATCGACCGGGAATCGGGGAAAACGCTCTGGGAACGGGTTGCCTCCGAGCAGGTTCCACACGAAGGCCATCATCCGTCGCACGGATACGCCTCCGCGTCACCGACGACCGACGGTACCTACCTTTATTCCTCATTCGGCTCTTACGGCGTCTACTGCCATGATCTCGAGGGGAATCTTAAATGGAAGCGCGACCTGGGCGATATGCAGACCAAGCTCGGGTTCGGAGAGGGTACTTCCCCGGTCCTTCACGGCGATTCGCTCATCGTCAACTGGGATCACGAGGGTGACTCATTCATCACGAGCCTGAATACCGAGAACGGTGAGCCGAGGTGGCGAGTCTCCCGCGACGAGGGAAGTACCTGGTCGACACCGCTGGTCGTCGAGCATGACGGCGTCACGCAAGTCATTACCAACGCGAAGAACCGGACCCGCAGTTACGATCTGACCACCGGCAGGCTCGTTTGGGAGTGTGGCGGACAAGAGAGTAACCCAATCCCATCGCCGATCGCGCGCGACGGAAGAGTCTACTGCATGACCGGATTTCGCGGGTACGCGCTCTATGCCATTCCACTCGACGCCCATGGAGACCTCACGGACAGCAACAGAGTCGCCTGGCGGAGAAACGACGCCGCGCCGTACGTCGCGTCTCCACTGATCTATGGTCACTTTCTCTACTTCACGAAGGAGCGCCGAGGCGTCCTCTCATGCGTCGATGCGACAACCGGTAAGGACGTCTACAGTAATCAACGTCTGTCCGGAATCTCCACGCTGTACGCGTCGCTGACCGGCGCAGCGGGCAGGGTGTACATCACCGGTCGCAGCGGTACAACGCTCGTCATCAAACAGGGCCCCAAGTACGAGGTTCTGGCGATCAACAGTCTCGACGATGGTGTCGACGCGTCGCTGGCGATCGTAGGAAGGCAGTTGTTTCTGCGTGGGCAGAAGCACTTGTACTGTATCGCTAGGGATTGACGGATTATCAGCATGCGAGGGCGTATCGACGCATCCCGGCCATGCTGCGCTGCCAGGAAGATAGATGAGAAGCGAATCTGCTGGTTATCTCCGTATCATCTATGGGGCGCCTATCTGGCTTCAACAGCTTCGCGCACTCCGAGTCGGTGGGTTTACTTGGGACTTGGAACCTTATTGATAGAGGTATCGAGTGGCCAGAATGACCGCGTGCATTTGGTGCTGGCAAACGTCTATCCGTAGAGGTGCTTCTCGACGGTGATTCATGACGCCACCGATCGCCCTGGGATCGTTGGTTCGGCTTTTGAGCAAGAAGGCGTTCTGGTTAGGACTGCCAACCTGCCAGCTTGTCAGCTTGTAGAGACCATCGTTGATGACGTCGCCGATCTTCCGGAGCGCCTCCCCGTTCCCGGTCAGCCGCGCAAGCTCCCAGGCGCAGATCATGCCTTCATGGGCGTAGGCGGTGTTGCGGCGCCGCGTGAGGGTATGGTGCTCATCGATCATCCAATAGGCGAGATCGATGACCCGCTTGGCATATTTGTTCCGATCCACCGGGAGGGCACTGTTGTAGATCTCAAAATACGCCATGGAGCCCCACTGGTAGAAACCCTTGGTAGTATTGCTGTCGGGATCCTGCAACAGGGCCTGGTCGACGTGAGCCAGGTGCATTTGCTCAGCCGATTCCAGCAACAGCTCGTCCCACTCCCGGAAATCGAGGTAGTTTCGTGCTTTCGCCAAAGCCAGTAGTACCTCTCCGTCGAAATAGGGTGAAGGGTCGCCTGCCCCCCTTCCGGTCTCGTAGTCGTAGCTTTTGAAGAACTGGCCGTTGGGCAGTCTCAAGGAGATCAGGAAATTGAGATATTTCGGGAGTGCCGCTCTGTATTCTGGTTCGTCAGCGGAGGAGTCGTCCGAGCGCAGGAAATCGATCAGAGCCAGCGCCACGAGTGCGACCGTGCCGGTCCGACCTGCTCTGTCTCCGGGGTAGACGATATAGAGAGCCCTATCACTGGTTGCCTTGGAGTGCTCGAAGAAGAACTCAAAACCCTTCACGAGAGCATCCGAAGTGGCTTCGCTGGGTTCGTTTTGATGAATCAGGGCAAGCCCCCAGAGAGCACCCGCCTGGCGAACCTGACTGTCGTTGGGGTTGTACCGGCGCTTCACGAAGTCGTATTCGTACTGAAAGTTTCCCTGTTCTTTCTGGTTATGGAGCAGGAAGGAAGTTCCGAGCTCTAGCGATCTCTCCAGCAGGTCCCGGCTGAGCTGGTTTTCTCCCTGCCCATAAAGACTGACGTCGGCAGCTATCGGCTCCGGCTCCTTGACCTCAGAGCCGCAGGACAGCCAGAGTAGGGAGTACATCAGGAGCAGTGAAGTACAGCGTGCTGGGCCGCGTCGGATCGACATGGAATGATCAGGTTAGCTCAATCCGACTCAGGTGAGAAGGGGCCGCCGTCTAAAAGGGCCGGTTCGACGGGGAAGGAAAAGGGAGACTGGAATCATGGGTTTTTCTCAGATCAAACAGCGATTACTACAGCTGGACACGGCCTGCATCTGCGATGCAGACAAGGAGCAGGGAAGGCTCGGGGTTGTGGACCCCGCCATTGGATCGATTAGCCCCGGGCTGAAGCTGGTGGGTCGAGCCCACACTGTGCGCTGCCATGAGGATTTCTTGACGGTCATCAAGGCGCTACGGGATGCCGAAGCGGGAGAGGTCATTGTGATCGATTCCCAGAACAGTCGGCGGGCTCTCACGGGAGAGCTCTTTCCCAGCGAGGCCAGGCGCAAGGGGTTGGCCGGAATCGTTATCGACGGCGTTTGCCGAGATACGGCAGGGATCAGGCAGCTCGACGTTCCCTATTACGCACGTGGTGTCAACTGTGCGGCGGGAACAACGAACCGTCTCTTCGAAACTCAGGTGACGATCAACTGTGGCGGGATTGAGGTCCATCCGGGCGACATTCTTTTCGGAGATGATGATGGACTGGTGGTGGGCACCGAGCTGGATTTCGCCGAGACGATTGGTCTTGCCGAGCAGATCCAGGAAAAGGAGCGGAGGATCCTGGACGGCATGAGCCAGGGAAGAAGTCTTTTCCAGATGCTCAACTTTGACGAGCACTGTGCCAAGCTGGAGGCGGGAGCGCCAAGCAAACTCGAGTTTCTGGTTTGAAACTTGGAAGAACTCGTCTGAACGTCTGAACGTCGGAACGTCGCACGTCTCTTCTCCCTGGAGAGTGCGGAGAATGGGTATTCATAAGCAACCTCAACCCAGGATTCACTCTTCCAGCTGAAGGCTGATATCTACGGCTCTATGGGAGTGGGTCAGGGCGCCCAGGGAGATGAAATCCACGCCGGCCTGAGCATACTGGAGCAGGTTGCCCTCGTGAACGCCTCCCGAGACCTCCAGCTGGCAGCGGCCCTGGGCAAGGCCCACTGCTTCAGCGACTGTTCCCGGTTCCATGTTGTCCAGTAGAACTGCATCCGCTCCGGCCTCGAGGGCCTCCTCTAGCTCCTCGAGCGAGGTGACTTCGATCTCGACCTTCTGGAGGTGATTCCGGCGTTCCCGGCAAGCTTCCAGGGCTTGAGTGATCCCCCCTGCAAGGGCGATATGGTTTTCCTTGATCAGAATGCCGTCGTAGAGCCCAAGGCGGTGATTATTGCCGCCCCCCATTCGGACCGCATACTTTTCCAGCGTCCGCCATAGAGGCGTCGTCTTGCGTGTGTCCAGAATCCTGACCTTGGTCGGAGCCACGAGGTCCACACACTTTCGGGTCAGCGTGGCCACTCCACACATCCTCTGCAGGAAGTTCAGGGCCAGCCTTTCCCCCTGCAACAACATCGAAGGCCGGGCACGGATCGATCCCAGGACTCCGGGCCGGACCAGGTCTCCTTCAACGATCTGGGACTCACCCTCAACTGGGCCCAAAAGCTCAAAGACCTGCAAGAACACTGGCCACCCGGCCAGGGTGAAGCTCTCCTTTGCCACCACCTTGGCCTTGAGCACCGAATCGCTCCGACGGCTCTTTTGGAGGATAGCCTCGGTGGTGATGTCCCCGCTTCCGATATCTTCCTGCAGCGCTAATCGGATCAGGGGTTCAAGGTTGAGAGAGTTCATTGAGGGTTTCCTGGAGTTTTCTCAGCTGATCCTCGGTTTCGTGCTGACGGAGGCGGGTCGCTTCAACGACAGGAGCGGGCGCTTTCTGAACGAAGGCGGAGTTTCCGAGCTTTGCTTCAATGCGTTCCAGTTCCTGCTCCAGCTTTCGCAGCTGACGTCCGATCCGTTCCCGCTCCGCTTCCAGATCTACGGCCCCGTCTAGTTCCAGGGAAAACTCTGCCAGCCGCGATACTCCGCCCACGCGAAGACCTTTATCCTTCTGGATGGGGGAGAACTCTATCGGGTCGAGTCTGCAGAGGTTCTGGAGCTGATGCTGCTGCGATTGAAGGAAGGATTGGGCCTCTTCTCGAGGGATGAGTTGAGCCGGAAGCTTCTTGCTCGGTGCGATGTTGTTCTCGGCTCGAGCCGTCCGGATAGCGGTGATCAATTCCTGCAACTGCTCCATCTGACTGATCGCCTCTTCATCGATCCAATCTGCTCGGCTTCTGGGATAGGGAGCGCGCATGATCGTCTCTCCCTCATGCGGGAGGAGCTGCCACATTTCCTCTGTCAAAAAGGGTATGAATGGATGGAGAAGCCGCAAGGAAGTCTCCAGCACGAAGGTGGCGATCACGGTAGATCCGTTGGCCTTTGTGGAGGAGCTACCCAGGTCTGCTTTGATCAGTTCGATATACCAGTCGCAAAGCTCGTGCCAGAAGAAATGGTAGAGGTCGTGGCTGGCCTCGTGCAGAAGAAACTTTTCGAGGTTGTGGTCGGTGCCAGCCACGACCTGCTGCAGCCGTCCCAGGATCCAGCGGTGCTCCAGCTCAAGCCCGGACCCCTGCCGGAGCGCCTCGATATCGTCTTCGCTTACGGGTGAGCTCGTCTCAAGATTCAGCAGAAGAAAGCGACCCGCATTCCAGATCTTGTTGCAGAAGGCTCGGTAACCGGCCATCCGACTGATTGAAAAAGGGATGTCTGTGCCGGGTACCGCCGAGACCGCCACCGTGAATCTCACGGCGTCGCTTCCGTACTGATCGATCAATTCTAGCGGGTCGATAATGTTGCCCCTGGACTTGGACATCTTCTGACCCTTTTCGTCCCGAACCAGACCGTTGATGTAGACACGCCGAAAAGGGACTTCTCCTCTGAAGCGAAGGCCCATCATCATCATTCGGGCCACCCAGAAGAAAATGATGTCGAAGCCAGTGACGAGGGTGCTGGTGGGATAGTAGGTGCTGAGCTCCTTCGTTTCGTCCGGCCATCCCAGAGTGGAGAAGGGCCACAGGGCCGAGCTGAACCAGGTATCCAGAACGTCTGATTCCTGCACCAGGTCGTGAGCCTGGCAGTGCTCGCACACCTCGACATCTTGCCGCGACACCGTCAACTCTCCGCAGCTCTCGCAGAACCAGGCGGGAATGCGGTGTCCCCACCAGAGCTGTCTGCTGATACACCAGTCATGGATGTTGGACATCCACTCGAAAAAAATCTTTTCGTAGTTCTCTGGTACGAATACGGTCTCCTTCTTCTGGACAGCCCGGATGGCGACGTCGGCGAGGGGCTTCACCTTGACGAACCACTGGGTCGAGACCAGCGGTTCTACAACCGTCCCACATCTCTGGCATCCGCCGACGTTGTTAGCATGGGGTTCCACCTTGACCAACAGGTTCTGCCGCTCTAGTTCGGCGATCACCTGTTTTCGAGCCTGATAGCGATCGAGACCTGAAAACTCCCCGGCTTCCTCCGTCATCTCCCCTTCTTCTCCGATGACCTTGACGATGGGAAGCGAATGTCTGCGGCCCATCTCGAAGTCGTTGGGATCGTGCCCCGGTGTCACCTTGACCGCCCCGGTTCCGAACTCCTTTTCGACAAAGCTATCGGTGATGATGGGGATCTCTCGGTTCATCAAGGGCAGGATGGCGGTTCGATCGTGGAAGTGGAGGTAGCGTTCATCCTCTGGATGCACCGCTACCGCCGTATCGCCCAACATGGTCTCAGGACGGGTCGTGGCGACAACCAGGTATTCCTCAGTTCCCTTGATGGGATATCTGATGTGCCACAGCTTTCCCTGGCTGGGTTTGAACTCTACCTCGAGATCGGATATCGCCGTGCGGCAGCGAGGACACCAGTTGACCAGGTACTCCCCGCGGTAGATCAGACCCTCTTCATAGAGCTGGACGAAAACCTCTCGGACGGCCCGTGAAAGACCCTCGTCCAGGGTGAAGCGCTGGCGACTCCAATCGCAGGAGCAGCCCAGCTTTCGAATCTGGGAGAGAATGTTGGTCTCAGCCGTTTCCTTCCACTGCCAGACAACCCGTTCAAACTCTTCTCTTCCCAGGTCCGTCCTCTTCTTCCCCTGCTCAGCCAACTGGCGCTCGACTACGTTCTGGGTTGCGATTCCCGCATGATCGGTCCCGGGAAGCCAGAGCACGTTGGACCCCTTCATGCGCTCCCAGCGAGTGAGAATGTCCTGTAAGGTCATGTTCAGGGCATGTCCCATGTGGAGCGACCCGGTCACGTTCGGAGGAGGCATAGCGATGGAAAAGGGAGGATTCGTGGACTCCTCGTCGGCGCGGAAGTAGCCGCGCTCTTCCCAGAGGGTGTACCACTTCTGCTCTACTTCCTTCGGTTCGTAGCTCTTGGCAATCTCTTTTCTCACGGGTCTCCTTCGACGAGAGGATGCTGCCGGGATCCGAGGACAAAGTTTAGCCCAGGTTGCCCGACGAGAACCAGCGGCGGCCCAGTGATGGGTCCAGATGGCGCCGCGCTGAGGTCCCCCGACTTCGGCGTTCGCATGTTCGGTATTCTGCGGTTTGTGATTTAGCCTTTTGCCTTGGTTTTCGAGAAAGCAACCGATGAATGTTGAAGCGCAGAATATCGAACAGGCGAATTTTGAAGGCTAGGGAAGACGGTTCGGCGTTCTCGAAGGACTCGGGCGGCCGCTCTGCCCTGACGACCACATCATCCCTTCCGGCGCGCCTGTGCCCTTCGGCTACGTCTTGAGCCGTCTGGATCGGATGACATGGAGGCAGCGGTCTCCAGCTTCTTCAACCATTGACCGATGAGATGATGGAATTCCACCACCTTCCCGACCACAAGTAGAGCTGGCGATTTAATTCCAAGCCGACTTGTCTCGCGAACGATGGTGCGAAGTGTTCCCACCGCTTCCTGTTGGTTTTCCAGAGTTCCCGCCTCGACCACGGCGGCTGGAGTATCCAGTGGGCGTCCATGAAGCACGAGTTTGGAAACGATACCTCGAAGATTGTGCAGGGGCATGAGCACAATGAGCGTGTCCGTGGCTGTGGCTACTTTTTCCCACGCAACGGGTTGCTCAGAATCGGTGACCTGATGTCCTGTGATGATCGCTACTGAGGACGAGACGTCTCGATGAGTGACCGGAATTCCTGCCGCCGCGGGTACAGCCAGTGCTGAGCTCACGCCAGGGACAATCTCAAAAGGGATTCTGCGTTCGGCCAGGAAAATGGCTTCTTCTCCTCCTCTGCCGAAGATGAAGGGATCTCCTCCCTTGAGACGTACGACCTGCCTACCCTCCTGAGACTTGGAGGCCAGCAACTCATTTATCTTCTCCTGGGGGAAGCTGTAGTGTCCGCCCTTCTTGCCGACGAGAATCCTCTCCGCCGAAGGCGGCGACAAATCCAGCAGTCGTGAATCGACCAAGCGGTCGTAGACTACAACGTCAGCCTGGTTGAGACAGCGCACGCCCTTGATGGTGAGCAGTTCAGGATCACCGGGTCCGGCGCCCACCAGGAAGACTTTGCCAACTCGGGAGGAAAGAACTCTCACCTCAACTCTCCTCCAGAGCTCGCTCGATGCGCGCCCGCACTTCGGATGGACCTTGGCGCCGGGTTGTTTCAAGCAGATCTAGATCGTCTACCAGGTGGGAAAAGAAGTCCTTGCGATCATCGAAGGAAGGAAAACGGTCCTTCACCCTCGGGCGGATCGCCCTCAGGGCTCGGAGCAGCTCTCCGTATTCCGGCCCAAACTGCGACTCCAGTTGTCGACGAATCCGTTTGGCGAGAGCGGGACTGCTACCAGATGTAGAGATGGCGATAGTGAGGTCACCCCGCTGAACCAACGCAGGGCTGATGAAGTTGCAGTACTCTGTCTGATCAACGACGTTGACCAGGATTCGATGTGCTTCAGCGAAATCCTTGATCCGTCGGGCCACCGCTGCGTCCTCAACCGCGGCCACGATCAGGAAGGCATCTCGGGCCTCATCGGGTACGAATTCGCTTGTCCGACGAACATGGGCCCCCGCCCGATCCAAAGCCCGTGCTTTTTCTTCTGCAAGATCTCCGTCTCCGACCACCAGACAGAGCCGTCCCTTCAGATCGAGAAACACAGGGAAGTAGCTCATTTCACCCATCATAGAATTCCGATCAATTAGGTAGAGAATAGCGTAGGGGCGGCGTTCCTGTAAAGTGGGCGCCTCAGGTCGAAGGGCGCAAGCTGCAGGTCGCAGGTAGGAAGTCTAAAGTAAATGCAACTCCTGCCCTCTTTCGCCATCTGGATACCTGATGCCAGCGAAACGATTCTTTCAAATAGTCCTGATGGTGGGCATGACCTGGTCCTGCATGGCAGCTTTCGGAGCGGAAGACGAGGTCGTGCCGGACAACCCCACCGACCTGAAGGCAAAGAGCAAGTATAAGGGGGCGGTTGCGCTGGTGGTCCTTTCCTGGTTGGATGAGTCCGGCAACGAGCTAGGATTCGAAATTCTCCGGTCCGACAATAACGAAGAGTTCCGGGTTGTCGGTATGGTTGGGGCCAATACGACTCGCTACACCGACGAGATCGGAAAGTACATCACCGGTGCCTTTATCTACAAGGTTGAAGCCTTCAACCAGGTCGGGAAGAGTGGTTCCAACAGAGCCTCGGTCTGGTTCTAGCCCGGGCCTCGAGCCGATTTTCCCCGATTCCCTTCCTCCATCCTCACGGCTGACAGATGCTGGTTGAGGAAACTCAATCCCCTAGCTGGTGCGGGCGCTTCTGTTATCATTGACCTGTACTGGATGACATTAGTGCAGGACAACACCCTTTCCTTCAATCTAGAGCCCACTTTTCGCTGCAACCTGGGCTGTGAAATGTGCCCTCGCTTTTCCAGTGAGGACCCTCATCTCGACATGTCGATGGGCACCTTCGAGCGAATCCATGCGGCGATGGGATACGCCCACACCGTCGACTTCACCGGATGGGGCGAACCCATGCTGCACCGGGAAATCTACAACATGATCCGCGCCGCCAAGGACAAGGGATGTGTCATCAGCATGACGTCGAATGGCACCATCTTGAATCGGAAGAATGGTCTGTCCCTGATCTCGGCGGGTATGGATCGTCTTACCATTTCTGTAGACGGGATGACTCCCCAGACCTTTGACCCCATTCGTCTTGGCGCCTCATTCGAGCAGATCACGAAGAATCTGAAGGAGTTGAGCCAACTGGTCCAGGAGACCCAAAGTTCCATGGAACTTGCGGTGGCCTTCACGATTCAGCATGCGAACGCGTGTGATCTGTCCTTGATCGTTTCCTGGATGAGTGAGGTGGGGTCACGTGTGTTGCACTTGAAGCAACTGAACGTTCTTTCTCAGGTGGACGACTGGGATCGGAGCTTCCTGAAGCATGGTCTGGCGTCAGGAAGCCAGGATCGCGCCCCCATGGAGCGTCTGGAGAGGCAGATTGAGGGTGTGTTGGGACAGGCCCAGGAAGCTGGGATCGAGGTTCGGATGCATTCTGAGTTTCCCATGACTCGGCAGATGGAGGGTCGGCATTGCCTGGCCACTCCCCTGGAGTCCGTCTACTTTTCCTACGAAGGGAAGGTGGCCCCCTGCTGCCATTTTGGCCACCACGTCAGCCGCTACTTTGAGGGCGAGTTCTACGCGCCCTCTGCGTTGTTCTTCGGCGACATCCGGGAACAGACGTTCCGCGAGGTCTGGGAAGATGATTCCTTTCAGAGTTTTCGTCGAGGATTCGTCACCCAGGATTTTCCCGATGCGTGCAAGACCTGTTCCCTGCTCTACGGCAAATAGGCAAAGATGTCGGCTGCCAGGTCGACCTTCACGAATCTGAAGGAAAACTAGGAGGAACCGGTGAAAAGAAGAGAGTTTCTCACGTCTTCGGCGGGCGCGGGCCTTTCCTTTCTGGGTACGGGCCAGCTTGCCCGCGCAATGTCTTCGGGAGGAGGCGAAAGAGGAAAAGGAGGACTACATCTCAAGTACGCTCCCCGCCTCGATTTCCTGGCGGATGAGTTGAGTATCGCCCAGCGCCTGGATAAGTTCTCCGAGCACGGCTTCTTCGCGATCGAATACAACGGATTGATGCGCCATCCGAAAGTCGAGGTTGGTGAAATACGCAAGAAGCTCGACTCTCTAGGGATCGAGATGGGTATCTTCGTAGCGAACCCAAACGGGTGGAAAACGGCTGGACTATGCGATCCGGTGGAGCGGACCAACTTCCTTTCGGATCTCCGCCAGGCCGTCGAGTACCATCGGATCATTGGAAATCGTTTCTGCACGGTAATCACCGGTCCCGAAAAGCCGGGGATTCCACGCCGCCAGCAGAAGCAGAATGTGATTGATGGGTTGAAGGCCGCCGCCGAGCTGTTGGAGCCCACCGAACTGACGATCGTGGTGGAACCGTTGAATGTCCTGGTGAACCACGCCGGCTATTTCCTGGTGTACTCGGAAGAGGCCGCCGAGATCATGGAGGCTGTCGGGAGCGCCAAGGTCAAGATTCTCTTCGACATCTACCATCAACAGATTTCGGAAGGAAATCTGATCAACAACATCAAGACTCACTTGCCCTATATCGGGTACTTCCAGGTGGGCGATGTACCCGGCCGAAAGGAGCCCGGGACCGGAGAAGTGAACTGGACGAACGTGTTCAAGGCGATTTACGACACCGGGTATCGCGGCATCCTCGGCATGGAGCATGGTCTTTCAGTGTCCGGCGAGCAGGGCCTTCTCAAGTGCTTCGCTGAATACCGACGCGCTGACAATTGGTAGGGCCCCCAGCAGCGCTGGCCCCATTCGAGAACGAAACTTCGGTTGTCTCTAGCCACGAACATCGGTAGCAGCGTGTCTGTTGTAGGACGGGCACTCCTGCCCGTCGATGACAGCGACGGGCAAGAGTGCCCATCCTACGAAGATCACGGCTGTGTCAAATGGCGGCTCGTGAACGATTTTCTCGACGATGAAGTTTCAGGTCAGTCCCGCCCCCGGCTGCGCTCGTTCGTTGCGCTTGTCGTATGGCCCCTCACGCATGTTGTCCGCGGAATGATATTTCCCCCACAAACTTTCGGGTGCCCCTCCGCAACAGGGACCAGACATAGAGGAAGGCAAGGCAGATGAGACAGAACAGCTCCACCAGGGAGGCGGACTCGACGGTGCTCCCGCTCAATGGCACGCTCTTGAAGTCGGGCAGCAAGGCGTTGGTGAGATAGCCCAGGCTCGCGGAAAGAAGAATGATGCTCAGACTGAACTTCAAAGCGATCCTTCTCGAGTGCAGCTGGCCCAGCACGCCGAAGGTGGTCACATTGGTGGCGGGTCCCGTTAGCAGAAACGCCAGGGCTGCTCCCGGCGAGACTCCTTTGGCAAGGAGCACGGCAACGAAGGGTGTCGCGCTGGAAGCGCAGACGTAGGTGGGCAGCCCCAAAAGGGTAAAGAGGATCACTTCGAAGGAGGAGGGCAGGGCACCCAGCCGCGCGGGCTGGAGGAAGGATTCTGCCAGGGCTGCCAGAGTCAATCCGAAGAGAATCCAGGGGGCGGTGTGATCGACCACCTCTCCCAGTCCTACCTTCAGTGCGCTCCTGACTTTATCGCCGAAGGCTTGTCTCTCGGTCCCCGGCACCTGCTGCTGCTCGGGCTCGAGTTTCGCGGCCGGTGTCATCGGCCCGCCGACGATCCAGCCCACCGCGAAAGCAACCACAGCCGCGGCTAGGACTCTGGCCACTGTCATCTGTGTTCCCAGCAAGGGGATCGACATGAGTACGGCGTCCAGACCCAGTTCGGGAGTGGAAATAAGGAAGGCCATGGCGGCGGTGGCTGGAGCCCCTCGCTGCACCAGAGTACGGTAAAGCGGTACGACCCCGCAGGAGCAGATGGGAAAGGGCAGACCCAGGCTCATTCCGCGCACAGCCTGGGTCCATTTCGCTCCCTTGTTCATCCATTGGATTGAAGCCTGGGAAAGAAAAGAGCTCATGAAGCCCGCTACCAGATAGGCCAGCAGCAAAGCCGGTGCGCTACGCAGGGCCAGGCCCAGGAAGGTTCGGAATATGGGAAGGTTGATTGAACCGTGGACGGCATCTTCCCCTCCCAGGAAGACCGCCATCAGCCCAATACCCAGCAAGGCTCCTGATCCCTCGTAAAAGCCGGTTTTCCTGCTGGATCCTCCTTTTGCCATCAGTTGTGATTTGATGCCGGGCTGGTGGAAGACCACGTGTGCCAAGGAGCCTGCCACCAAAGCCTGGAACCAGGCCATGGCCTGACTCGACAGCCCTACAAGCACTTGAGGCCCAAGTCCGAATCCCAGGGTGGTGCTGACGATGACAAGGGCAAAAACAACCAATGCGGTCCGCACGCCGAAGATGGGGCGTACCAGCCACCAGATGGTGAGTCCAACTGGGAAGCGATGCAGGATGACTGCAAACGGAAGCAGGTGCTGGCTTTGACCGAGCGAGAAGTGAGGATTCGTCAGAGCGGCACCGTCCGCCGCGGCATGAACGCAGAGTCCAATCAGCCCCAGAACCAAAGCCGTTGAGTGGACTCGATCGGCACCTTTCTTGAAGATTTGCTCGGTGAAGGAGGGCCCGAACATACCCAGAAAGGCGAATAGCAGCGACCACCAATGACCTCGGGCCAGGATTGCGGGAAGGATGCTAAGCGCCACCAGTCCGGTTATGCAGACGAAGATGAAGCCGTCCAGTAGCGACAGCATGGGGAGTCGATTGCGCGAGACTCGATAGATCAGAGGGCCCAAAGAGAGGGAAATGAAGCTCGCAAAGAGTAGCTCGATTTCCTCTAGTCTGAATTCCACGAGAGCTCAGTCTCCCTTCGGCGAACCGGAAGCCAGCGAACACGGGTATGGTAAACTATCGCCCGCATGAGAATCGATCTCCTTGCCTTTCGGAGCCTGGGCAAAGGAGCATTCTGGATCGATATCTGGTCGGATATCAACGAGTACGACTTTTGGGGAATGGCTGCCCAGGTCAGCTACTACTTCCTTCTGGCCTTCTTTCCTTTTCTCTTGTTTCTGAGCGCGCTGATTGGATTCATCCCGGTTGATCCCAACCTGTGGGGCAAGTTTCTGGTCGAGCTCAACGCTTTCCTGCCGCAGAGTACCTACGAAAATGTGGTGACGGAGATCGTTCTCCCTCTGGCCCACTCCCAGAACACTGGAATTTTGTCAGTTGGGCTGTTCCTGACCCTCTTGATTGCCTCATTGGCTTTCAGTGGAACCATCAGACCTCTGAGCCGAGTCTTCGGAGTAGAAGACAGTCGGTCCTACCTGCGAAAGCTTTTCCTTTCAGTTGGAGTAACCATATTGGTCTCTCTGTTCATCATCCTATCGGCCTTTCTCCTGGTCTGGGGTGATTGGTTGATTACGCTCATGGTCGAAAGCCCGCCGGTCAGGGCTTTGTATACGGTGATTCGTTGGATACTCCTTTTCGTACTCCTGAACATTGGAGTACACACTGTCTACTACGCGCTTCCCCAGCCCCAGGTTTACTGGAGGATCTTCTCACCTGGAAGCGTCGTCGCCACACTGGCGTGGATCTTCGGGTCTCTAGGCTTTCGCCTGTATGTAAACAGCTTTGGTATGTATCAAATGTTCTACGGAAGTCTGGGAGCGGTTATAGTTCTGATTATCTGGTTCTATCTTTCGAGTCTGGCTCTTCTGGTCGGGGGCAGGATCGACTCCAGGATTCACGGAATTCGGCAGGACCCATTGTCCCGCTGGTCACCCGGTGATGTCGGTTGAGTCAGGTATCTGTGCCGGCGAAGCTGGCTGAAGCTGGGAAATCATCTTCTGTGCATCCATTGCGGTGTTCACGTTGGTGACTCTGGGCGTCGCCATCAAGGGTTATGGCGATATTTGCAGTCTGTTGAATGACCTGGGGACAAGTGACCCCGGAGAAGGACCGAAAGAGTCCAGCGCCGGACAAAGTCGAGACGAGCCCGACAATTGAGAGATTCCGTTGGTTGCTTGGAGACAGGATCCTGGTGATAGCGCGAGAGGGACGATGATGCGATCGAAGAGCCGTTTCCGATTTACCCTTGTAGTCTTTGCCCTTTTCTATTTGGTAGGTTGCAAGCCTCCCTCAGAGCAACAGGCACCAACCTCCGCCGCTCTGCAGATAGCAGTTCCGAGTGCTTCGTTTCGGGTAACCTTCGGATTGAAGGATCGGGAGCCGCAGACCTGGAACGGTCGCCTTCTGCCGCAGGAGGGCCAGATTGTTCAGGTGGAGCCGGACCTGTTCCGAGAGCACAACTACCAGGCATCAGAGGAGCCCAAGTTCCCCAACGACTATGTTCGCGACGGCCTCTCCTGGGTGTGTAGCACTCGCCCCGCCTGGATGCGGGATCCAAGTCATTTCGAGCTCGAACTTCCCAGCCTCTTGCTTCAGCTTTGGCGTAATCCTGGAAATGCTCCTCTCCACCTGGAGACGGATAGGGGCTCGCTCCGGTTCCAACCTGGAGATCTCAAGCCGTTTCAGCCCGTATTCTTTTTGGATGGCTCAGTTCGCATCGAAGTCGTTCCTTCCGTCTTCTCGCCGGTTCAGTCGACGACGGGTCAGCAGGATTATCCTGCGGTGCTGGCAAGGCGAGGCGGAGAGTTGTGGACGGCTTGGCAGGAATACGGTGAGGAGAGCGAGTCGGTCTATGTCCGCAAGCGGGTAGGCGAGAAGTGGGAGGAGCCGATCCCGCTCGTGGAGGGAGCCGACGTGTTTCGGACCGCTCTGGGAGAGGATGCTTCCGGACGAGTCTGGGCCGTTTGGTCAATGCAGGTTGCAGGTAATTGGGACTTGTACGGTCGGGCCTTCGACGGAAGTGACTGGACATCCCTAGAGAGGCTGACCCAGGACAAGGGGCCGGACATCTACCACTCAGTGGTTCGTGATTCGGAAGATCGACTATGGCTCGTATGGCAGGCGACACTCGATGGGATGAGTCAGATCGTGGCCAAACACTTCGATGGCTCGCAGTGGTCGTCTCGGGTTCGAATCAGCGACGGTCCTGCGGGAGCAGGAAACAACTGGTGGCCAACGGCGGCAGCGGGAAGGGATGGCTCGATCGCCGTGGGCTGGGATGGTTATGCGAGCGGAAGCTATGATGTCTACGTCAGAAGGATGGATTCCAGTAAATGGGGTCCAGTTCGGGGGCTGGCCTCTACCCAACGCTTTGAGGCCAATCCGTCTCTGTCTTTCGATGAGAAGAATCGGCTCTGGGTGGCCTGGCAGGAATCCTCCGTCGAGTGGGGAAAGGATACCGGCAAGCTTCTCGCTCCGCCCCTGGGAACGCTACTGCACGAATCCAGGTGGCTTCGGGTCGTCTGTCTTGAAGGAGAAAGAGTGCTTCGCCCGGTGGCTTCCTTGTCCCAGGTTTTGCCGGGAGACCAGTGGGAACTCCCGCATCTCGAGGTCGGTCCCGGGGGCCAGCCATGGCTCTTCGTTCGAAAGATGACCCTGCGTCAGCCGGACACCCGGGAAGTCAGAGGGAAGTTGGGACCCGCCTATTTTCCCCGTTGGGACATCTATGCAACCCGCTATCAGGGCTCTGGTTGGAGCGAGCCCATGTATCTGCCCCGCAGCAGCGGACGCAACGACATGATGCCGCAGTCGTCGCTCGACCCCGAAGGGGGCTTCTGGCTGGCTTGGGCAACCGACAGCCGGAACACGAAATCCTACATGCAGCAGCAGAACCGGGTGATGATGGCCAAGTTCGAGCTTGCTCCCACGGCGGCGCAGCTCCGGCTGGAAGCTTACACACCTGAGCCGGTCCCCAGCTTCGATCCAATTCACGAAAAACGAGACCGAAGAGACCAGGCAGATCCAGTCGTACCGGATTCAAAACGGTGGCAAGACGTACTCGATCTTTCGAGGGGATCTTCATCGGCATACCGATATCTCGGTGGATGGTGGTGGAGACGGTTCTTTGCTCGACGCTTATCGCTACGCTCGGGATGCGGCCCAGCTGGATTTCCTGGGAATCACGGATCACACCGACCACGTCGCCGAGTCCTACACCTGGTGGCGCAGCCAGAAATTCGCCGATCTCTTTCAGCAGGATAGGTTCGTCGCTTTCTATAGCTACGAGAGATCTGCCCTTTTCCCAAATGGGCACCGTAACATAATCTTCGTGAAACGGGGCCGACCGGTGTTACCCATTCTGGGACAGGAAAACAGGGGGCTTGAGGGGGCCGAAAGGCTCTTCTGGTATCTACGCCGCTACGACGGGACTTCGATTCCCCACACATCGGTGGGTGGTGGTGGGACCGACTGGCGGGACAATGATCCACAAGTAGAGCATCTAGTCGAGATCTATCAGGGGCTCAGGGATACCTACGAGCATCCGGGAGCTCCCCGGCCCAAGACCCTCGAACCAGCGCCGGCCGGTTGGAAGCCGGGTCATGTCTGGAACGCCCTTCGAAAAGGTTACAAGCTGGGCTTCATTGCCTCCTCCGACCATTTCTCGACGCATATGAGCTACGCCTGTCTTCTGGCGGAGAGGCTCACTCGGGAGAGCCTCATGGAGGCGATTCGGGCACGGCGGGCTTACGCGGCGACCGACAATATCATCATGGATGTTCGCTATTTCGGCTCTGACGGCGAGCACCTGATGGGCGAGGAGTTCGCAAGTTCAACTCCCCTGCGTATCAAGGCTACGATCATAGGAACCGACACGATAATGAGAATAGACCTCATCAAGGATGAAAAGGTGGTCTATCAAGTCTCGCCGCAGCAACCAAGGGTCGATTTCGAGTTTCTTGAGGGTGCCGACCTTGGAAGCGAGACCAGCTACTACTATCTGAGAGTCCTGCAGCAGGATGGTGAGCTGGCCTGGGCCTCTCCAGTCTGGGTCGACTACAGTTCCAGCAATTGAACCTGGTCCAGTTCCGGCTCCGAGCCAGATCATTCGAGAAAGAGCC
>CBDCUP010000004.1:0-93401 GCA_965222655.1 Acidobacteriota bacterium | reverse complement strand
CCAACACGATAACCGGTTGAATCCTTTGGCGCTCGACCTTTCCGACGGCGACGAGCCGCCCTTCATGCAGCAGAAGACACCAGCCATCCTCCGCGTCGGCCTCGGCGAGAATCTCGCCACCGTGGCGCACCCGATTCGCTCGAATCAGGTCCAACTCAATCTGGGGCATCTCCGGAAACAATTGCTCCATCGGATGGAAAGCCAGCTCCCAATCTGGCTCCAGGCGCTCGATCGAGGTGGAACGCTCCAACTGGAAAATGCCGGCGCGTGTACGCCTCAGATTGGCGAGATGGGCTCCACAACCGATAGTCTCTCCCAAATCGTAGGCCAGGCTGCGTATATACGTACCGGAGGAGCAATGGACCCGCAACTTCCAGATATCTGGCTGGTTGTCCAGCAGATCAATTCGGTAGATGCTGACGGTTCGTAAGGGGCGCGGCTGCTCCTCGTTCTTGCGGGCCAACTCGTAGAGCTTTCGTCCTCCAACCTTGATGGCCGAATACATTGGAGGCAACTGCTTCAAGGTGCCTTGAAATCGATCCAGCAGTCCCCGGACTTCCTCCCGAGTGAGTGGCGGCACCGGCCGCTCCTGGAGAACCGTTCCCTCTCGATCGTAGGTATCAGTAGTCCTCCCGAGCTGAACCTCGGCGACGTACTCTTTGTCGTGAGACTGGAAAAAACGGGCCAGACGAGTGGCGCGGCCGAGCACCAGAGGCAAGACTCCGCTAGCCAGGGGATCGAGGGTACCGGTGTGGCCCACCTTCGACTGGAGCTGCCTTCGAACCGTCTGGACAATCCGATGGGAAGTGGGCCCCACGGGCTTGTCAATGACAAGCACACCATCACGAGAGCGCTTATCTGTCATGGGACGAGCCAGGATCTTGGCAAGGCGGCTGGTAGGGAAGCGCGGCGAGGTGGCAGGAGCAGACTGTGCTGCCATCTCCAGCTTTACCTTTGTCAGTCTCGTGTCAGTCTCGCCACCGGCCAGTTCTACTTTTGTCAGTTTCGCGCACCGGCCATGTTGGATGATTCCGGTGAAAACCGGTTCATCCGGTAAATGGGGAGGTGCCGCCAGTCAAAGGCAGGCCGCGGAAACTGCCGCACTATGCAAACCGTGGAAAAACAAGTAGTTCTGGAGGAGAACTGGCAAGTGCTCGCAGTTGTTTTTCCACCGTTCGCACAGCGCTTGGAAAACTCCGTATCACGGGCTTGCTGGCCCAGTTCGATATCGCTCGGAGTTTTCCACAGTTCCCACGGCCCCTGCTACTGCAGCCGACTATATTGACAAGCGAACGGGGAACCAGATTTGGGATCCGGAAAGCGCCGAACCACGTTCCACCTCCCCATTTACCGGATGACCCTGAAAACCTCAGTCCCGCTTACTCCTCGGAACTGGGTTTGATGTTGCTGACATTCGGCCCCATGCGCGGCTGTGTTTTGACCTTACCTCAATAGATGTATTCCCCAAGCAACCTGCAACCTGCGACGTTCAGACGTTCAGACGTTCAGACGTTCAGACGTTCAGACGTTCAGACGAATTCTAGGACTTTTCGCCGGGCAACAGATCTTCCAGCTGGCCGATAACCTTCTCCCGAACCTGGTCAAAGTGACCTTCCAGAGAAAATCCGGCAGCGTTCTTGTGTCCTCCACCCCCGAATCGTCTCGCTACCTCGCCGACATCCAGATCACTCTTGGATCTGAGGCTGATACGGTAGAGATCCTGATGCTCCTCGCGAATGAAGGCAGCCAACTCGACCCCCTCAATACCCAGTGCATAGTTGATCAGGCCCTCCGTCTCCCCAGGAGACGCCTGGGTTTCCTCCAGTACCTGGGGAGTTAGAAAGACGGAAGCAATCATTCCCGAGGGGTGGATCTCCAGCGTGTCCAGCACTTTTACCATGAGGGCCAATTTCGCACGCGGCTGATTCATGTAGACCTGACGGGCAACCCAGGCCGGGTCGGCACCGGAGGCCACCAGTTCCCCGACGATCGCAAAAGTCTCCGCTCGGGTATTCGCGAACTGGAAAGAGCCAGTGTCGGTTAGGATGGCGGCATAGAGGTTGGTCGCAATCTCCGCCGTCAGCGGCGCCTTCAAAGCTCTCAACAGCTTGTAAACCATCTCCGCGACAGCGGCGGCGCTGGAGTCTACCCAATTGAGCTGTCCGAACGACTCGGTCTTGGCATGGTGATCGATATTGATCACGTAGTAACGGCCCAGGTTCCCTACTCCGGGGCGATCCAGATCATTGCACTCCAGGACGAACACCGCATCGAAGACTCCTTCGAGGGACTCTGACACCCGAATCCGTTCTGAACCGGGAAGTGAGCGATAGGCATGGGGAAGGGGGTCGGCGTTCACTATGTGGACAACCTTTCCCAGGCCTTCGAGGCCCAGCGCGAGTCCTAATTGGGAACCTATTGAATCACCGTCGGGCCTGGCGTGCGAGGTAACTGCAAAGCGCTGATGGGTGAGGGAGTAGGAAGTAATTTGTTCGAGCACAGCTAGTAACTAGTCGTGGTCAAAGATTTCAATGTTGTATCGAAGAAGATCGCCGCCCAGAATGTCCTCACATTCTCTGACGAGCTGATTGGAGATGCGTTCCAGCTCGATTCGGTCCGGTCCGATGGATACGGCACCGAGCCGGGCGCGCTGCCAGAGCTCTTGGTGTCCGATCTCGGAAACGGAGAAGTTGAAGCGCGAACGCAACCTTCCGGCAGTCTTGCGCACGATCATCCGTTTGTCCTTCAGCGACTGGCTATGGGGAAGGTAGATCTCCAGGGAACAGAATACGATCGGCATCGGTCGCTGGAGGTAGCTCGAGTTTCAGATCCAGCTTGGGCGATTCTAGAGAGCGGGAAACACCGACGTGCGGGTTCCCGCGGAGAGCTTGTCACTCCCGCCTACGCAATCGCCCGATTCAGCTCTCAGACCAACACAGGCTCGACGCTCTCTTTCACGAAAGCCTCGATCACATCGCCCACTTTGACATCGTTGAAGTTAGCGAGTGAAATACCACATTCATAGCTGTCCTTGACCTCGCTTACATCCTCCTGGAAGCGACGGAGAGACCCGACCTTGCCCTCATGAACGACGACGTTGTCGCGCAAGAGGCGAAGTTCGGCGTTTCGCGTAATGACGCCATCAAGAACATGGCACCCGGCAACTGTTCCGATTTTCGAGACCTTGAAAGTTTGGCGCACTTCCGCCCGTCCCAGCAACTTATCGACCAGGGAGGGTTCCAGGAGTCCGAGCATGGACTGCCTGATTTCGTCGATCAGTTCGTAAATAATGGTATAGAGTCGAATCTCGACTTCCTCACGCTCGGCGGTTTCCTGGGCGCTTCGTTCGGGACGAATGTTGAAACCGATCACGACCGCTTGCGAAGCAGAAGCCAGCAGGACGTCGGATTCGGAAATGGCGCCTACCCCGCTGTGGATCACCCTGATCCTGACCTTCTCAGCACTCAACCTTTCGAGGGTTTGACCTACCACTTCCACCGATCCCTGGGTATCGGCCTTCACCACCAGATTGAGATCCTTGGCCTCAGTGCTGTCCATCCCCGAAAGGATATTGTCGAGACCAACTCGGGAGGATCTCGCCAACCCCTTCTCACGCAACGACAGACGACGTTCGTCGGCCAACTCACGTGCTCGGTTGGGATCGAACAAGACCTGGAACTGGTCTCCGGCCTGGGGCACGTCGTTCAAACCCTGGATTTCGACGGCGCTGCCTGGTCCTGACTGGGCGATGGGTTCGCCTCGATCGTCGAAGAGGGCTCGAACCTTGCCGAAAACCATGCCGGCCACAAACGAGTCCCCGACATGCAATGTCCCATCCTGAACCAACAAAGTTGCAACCGGTCCGCGTCCCCGGTCTAGCCGGGCCTCCAGGACAATAGCGGAGGCAGGGCGCTTGGGGTTGGCCTTTTGCTCGTGGACATCGGACACGAGTAAAATCATCTCCAGCAGCAGATCAAGATTGGTTTTCTCGATCGCCGAGACCTCCACCATGACCGTGTCGCCGCCCCAATCTTCTGGCACCAGCTCACGCTCTGACAGCTGCTGCTTGACCCGATCGGGCTGAGCTTCAGGTCTATCTATCTTGTTGATTGCCACCAAGATAGGAACATTGGCAGCGCGCGCATGGTCGATGGCTTCGAGGCTCTGGGGCATGACGCCGTCATCCGCAGCTACCACCAGCACTACAATGTCGGTCACCTGGGCTCCACGTGCCCGCATCAAGGTAAAGGCCTCGTGTCCTGGTGTGTCTACGAAAACGACCCGACGATTGTTGACCGACACGTGGTAAGCGCCAATGTGCTGGGTGATTCCACCGGCCTCACCTTCTGCGACCTTGGTTTCCCGGATGGCATCCAGTAGAGAGGTCTTTCCATGGTCCACGTGCCCCATGACGGTCACAACCGGAGCTCGCGTCACGATGTCTTCTGGAAGCTCTTCGACCGCCTCCTTCTCAACTTCTGCTTCTGTGGCCGAGACGAATCGAGCCTCGAAGCCAAGCTTCTCGCAGATTACCTGGACGATTTGGTGATCGAGGGTCTGGTTGATGGTGACCATGATCCCGCTGCGGAACAGCTCACTGATCAGATCTTTGCTTTTGACTCCCAGCTTTTCGCTCAGTTCCTTGACGCTGACAGCCTCTGTGAGCGTTATAGCCCTTATTTCTTCTTCCGCTAAATCTTCGGGCTCGGCCACTGTTTCGGCAGCGACCTCTTCCACTTCGGCCTCGGCCTCGACTGCCTCTGCCTTTTCTGCCTCAGCCCCCTCCAGGACAGTTGTTTCAGGAGGAACACTTGCAACGGCCTCCGCAGCCCCGGGAACAACTGCCGCCTCGACAGAGGTTTTGGGAGTCTCGGGAGTTTCGACCTCGCCTCCGACCGCGGCATCCACGGAGGGCTTTTCAACCTCAGCAGGAGGCGCTTTGGCCGCCGACGCTGCCTGTCTCCGTCGGCCCGCTTCCAGAGCCAGCTCTGCCGCCTCAACAGCGGTCATGGGAGCTTCCTGTACCTGCTCCAGGGCGTCAGCCGAAACATGAGCTTCGACTTTCTCTATGATAGGCTCATCATCGATCGTGACCTGAGTCTTCTCGAGTGCCAGTTCGGCCGCCTCTTCGATGCTTCGATAGCTGGCCTGCCCTTTGCGAGGCTTGAGCGAGCTAACCAGAGGACTTTCAACAGGCTCTTCCTCGGCCGAGGTGGCCGCCTTTCTAGGACGGCCCAACTGCTTGATGGTCTTTCGCTTGGCGGGCGTCGTCTTTTTCTTTTCCTTGGCCTTCTCGGCCTTGACCTGTTCCTCCTGCTCGATTTCAACCATCAACTGGAGTCGACGGCGGATTCGATTGGCGATATCGAAGTCAACAAGGGTGTCCGCTGAAGGAACCCAAACACCAATCTTCTTGAGCTCAGAAATGACAACCCCGTCCTTCAGCTCGAATTCCGAAGCGAGCTCGAGGACCTTGACCTGATCCACTTTTTCCAACGAGGCTTCTTTTTCCAACGAGGCTTCTTTCTTTTCCAAAGAGGCTTCCTAAAGAGGCTTCCTTTATGCAGGGCTCACGCGAGCCCTTATTCAGCTGCTAGTACCCTGTAACACAGATTATGACGGATTTGTGGCGAGCGCGACGGGTCGAGATCGCGAAGCGACGACGAACGCCATGCTTTGCCATAGTGGAGGAGGAGCGACAAAGATATCGGCTCGTCCCGTCGCCACCCGTAGGGCAGATGGGGGTTGCAGACGATCTCTCTAGTTGGTCGCATCGACCCCGTTGGTCGTCGTCGAAGATGGCCAAGCATCGTCTTCCTCCTCCTGCCTTGATCTCGCCTCACAAGCCCCATCTGCAAATCCGTCATAATCTGTGTTACAGGGTACGAGTGCCGGCTCCCTTTTGCTCGGTCTCAGATTCACCGTCGGGATTCGTGGTTTCAGCCGATTCCACGTTAGCCTCCTCAGCAGAGGCAGCAGCCTGTTCGGTGTTGTCCTGTTCCTCAGGAACCGACCAAGCCCGGGCGGTCTCCAGAATCTTCTCTGCCGATTTCTTCCCTATCATGGGAATCGAGACCAGATCATCGACTGATTTGGAGGCCAGCTCCTCGATGGAGAGAATCCCTGCGTCTTCGAGTCGCTCTCGGGTCTTGTCTCCGAGACCTGCCAGCTCGGACAGAGAAGTGCCCAACGACATTTTCGCTGTCAGTCCCTCCATCTGGCTCAGGATTTCTATTTTCTTTTCCTCATCGCTCTTGATGTCAATCTCCCAACCCAAGAGCCTCGAACCCAGCCGTACATTCTGGCCCTTCTTCCCAATGGCGAGAGAAAGCTGGTCTTCCGGCACGATGACCTCCAGCACTTTCGTCTCGGCATTTTTCACCAACACTTTTGAAATCTTCGCGGGACTAAGCGCATTCACCGTATATTCGACAATGTCATCCGAGTACTGGATGATGTCAATCTTCTCTCCCCTCAGCTCTCGAATCACCGCGTTGATGCGGCTACCCTTCATCCCGACACATGCGCCTACCGGGTCCACATTGTCATCGCGACTGGCCACGGCGACCTTGGCCCGTTCACCTGCCTCCCTGACAGCGTTCTTGATCACGACAGTGTGATCGTATACCTCGGGTATCTCCGTTTCGAACAGCCGAATCAACAAACTCGGGTCCGCCCTGGACACGACGATCTGAGGCCCTCTGGAGAGTCGGTGGACTTTGATGATGACCGCTCTTACGCGGTCGCCCAATCGGTACTCCTCTTCGCGGGCCTGTTCGCTATAGGGAAGAATCGCCTCTGCCTTGCCCACGTCCAGGATAAGATCTCGGTTCTCATAGCGCCGAACTATGGCGTGGACAACTTGTCCTATCTGGCCCGAGAACTCCTCAAATACGTTCTCACGCTCTGCCTCTCGTACCTTCTGAAAGATAACCTGTTTGGCAGTCTGGGCTGCAATGCGACCCAGCTCAAGGGTAGGCTTTGGGATTTCGATGTATTCGCCTACCTCGAAGGTCTCGTCCACCTCGAGGGCCTGCTCCAACGACATTTCCCGCTGATCGTCTTCCACTTCCTCAACGATCCGTTTGACCGCGAAGACCTCAATGGTGGCAGTTTCGGTATCGTATCGAGCCTGCAGATCCTCGTCTGTCCTGAAGTATCGCTTGGCAGCCGCAACCATGGCATCTTCCAGAGCTTCTCGAACAAGCTGCGGATCGATGCTCTTCTCCCGACTCAGCTGCTCAATGCTCTGGTTAATCGTATTTGGCATTCCTATTCTCGATCCCGCTTTCGAACTCGTGCACGCCCTACCTGCCGGCCGGGTTGGCGAACCGGTGAACTAGATGAGCCTTTCTGATCTTGTCGAAGGGGATGCAGTAGATCCTGTCATCACAAGCCAGGTGCAGCACCCCACCTCCAGATTCCTGAATGAATCCCGTGAACTTCCTCCGGTTCTCAATCACCTCAATCGTCATTACCCGAGCTTCCCTACCCTTGAAACGTTGAAAGTCCTGCTCCTTGAACAATGGCCGTTCCAATCCCGGAGATGAGACCTCCAATACGTAGTGGTGAGGAATAAAATCCTCCACGTCCAGAAGAAGACTTACATGCTTACTGACCTTCTGGCAGTCCGTCAGATTAACACTACCCGGCTTGTCAATGTAGATTCTGAGAGTCGCTTGTCTACCCTCTCCGACAAACTCTACATGAACCAACTCAAGTTCTTCTGCTTCGACTACCCTCTGTACCAAGCCCTCCGTACGGGCCAGCCAATCCATAATCTGAGCCTAAAACAAAAAAAGCGGGCATCAGCCCACCCTGACAGCAGACTTAGGGCTGGCGCCAGAATGGCTTCTCATTCTGGAATCCCATCTCTACCCCATCTTCGGCTGCTCCTGAATCGCGCAACGGCAGCGTAGACTTGGCTACGACTGCGTCTGCGCTCAATCACTCAGAGCCGAATCCGGTGCAAATCTGAGCGCCAACTCGGCGAAGTCAACTTCGCACGAGCCCTTAGTAACTCTCAGAATATAACGGATGCCATCGGTTAATTCAAGATTTCGACGACTCCAAGTTCCTCTAAATCGGCCTTGATTTTCGAGGCAGGAGCACTAACAACGAGAAGGAAGGAGTCAGGAGAAAGGTATTTATCCAGGATTGCTGGAATGATTTTCGGCTGAACTCGATTCAGGCGTCGGCCGTAGCTCGTCAGGTAACTGATTCCCAGCTCATAGAGGCTGGTGTCTAGAAGTCGGAAGAGTCTGGACTGCGGATCCTCTAGTGACCCCTTGAATTCCAGAAAGGTAAGCTGGCGCGCTTCTTCGAACTTCGCAAGATCCAACTGCCCAGCCTGCAACTCGGTCAGACTCTGGAACAATCGTTTCAGATAAGGCACCAGGTGTTGGCTAGAGGCTTGAAGACTGAGCTGAATATAGCCTGGCATCCGAAACGCCTCGAAGCTTGGCCGAGCCTGAATCTGGGCTTCCGAAGCAACTTCTTCAGCCCAAGATGGAAGCTCGAGGTTCAGATATTCTTCCATGATCTTCAGCGCATAGTAGTCTTCAACACCTTTCTTGACTCCCAGCTTGCCCCAGCGAAAGAAGGCCGACTCGCCCGGCCGGTCCAGTAGCACGATCCGCTTTTCCTTGATGGGTTGTGCTTTTCTAAAGGTAAACGGGATAGAGTCCTTCCGAACCCAGGAACCCCATTTCCGACTGAGACCCTCTATGAAGGGAATCGCTTCGCCCGAGTGATAGAAGGCCAACTTGGCTTGATTCGGAACAATCAGCTTGCGGTACTGAATTTTGATATCCCTGAAGTAGAGGTTCTTCAGCGTCTCCGGGATCCCCTTGTGGAAATGACCATAGGGATTCCCAGAAAAAAGTTCCCCCAGGAAAAGTTTCTGAGTGAAAGCTTCGACCTGCCCTGTTTCCGCTTCGATCTCCTGGAGGATTTGCCCCCGCAGCTGCTCAAACATCTCCTCCTCGAGCTTCGGCCGGACCACGGCTTCAGCAAGCAGGTTCAGCGAATCCATCAGCTTGCCTTGAGGCGCGCTTCCATAGAAATAGATCGTATCCCAGTGAACTTTCATCTGGAACTCTGCCCCGAGATTCTTCAAGTCTTGCTGGATGGGTGTTCCCGATCTCCCTTCCCTGCCCTCCAACAACATTCGGACCATGAGGTAGGTCACGCCCCACTTGTCGACAGGATCGAAGGCGGCACCGTTCTTGATCATCAGAACGAAAGGCATTCGCGCCTCGCTGCTGGGAAGAACCAGCAGTTCCATTCCATTCAACAGGTTTCTGGCCTCGAATTCGGGCACCGGTAAACTGTCGAGTTCGGCGCGAGCAGATCCAGCCGCTATAATCAGGCTGAGGAGCAGAGGAAGGCCGGCCCTTCGGGCGAAGAGGCCATTCCTATTTGAATTGGTCGACAGATGCAGTTTCACAGAGCGATTCATTCTAACAAAGCGATTCATTCTAGTAGAGACTACGATGTGCGCACAAGCGGATCAAGCTCCAGGTCGCCGTTCTCTCTACGACTCGGGGTTCCAGTGCGGACGATGCATCGTTTGAGGTAGTTGATGGTAAAGATTGAGCCCACCTCACGACATCTCCTCGAGAACGGTTTGACCGTCCTCGCTCGAGAGGATCGCGCGAATCCGATCGTCGCTACCATGATGTTCTACCGGGTCGGATCCCGTTTCGAACACCCCGGTACTACCGGGATCTCCCACTTCCTCGAACACATGATGTTCAAGGGCACAAAATCCTACGGCAAGGGCGAAATCGATCAAATCACGGCTCTCAATGGTGGGGGAAATAATGCCTTCACCTCTCAGGATTATACCGCCTACTATTTTTGTTTCGCCTCTGATCGCTGGCAATCTGCTCTGGAGATCGAGTCGGACCGTATGTGCAACAACGTGTTCGCCCCCGCCGAGTTCGAGCTCGAAAAGAGAGTCATCCTGGAAGAACTCCAATTGGATCAGGACCATCCCGACGGTGCTCTGCATCAAGCGGTCGAGTTGAAAAGCTTCGAGAAGCATCCCTACCGTTTTCCGGTGATCGGTCTCGAGCAGGACGTTCTTCGTATGACTCGAGCTCAGATGCTGGCGCACTACCGCTCATTCTATGTTCCCAACAACTCCGTGTTGGTGATTGTGGGCGACTTCGAAACGGCGCCAACCCTTGAACTCATCGAGAAGCTGTTCGGCTCCATTCCTTCCGGTCCCGTACCCGAGGCCCCGACCGAGAAGGAACCGACGAGAGAGCAGCAGGTCCGAATAGCGATGGAGCGGCCCAGCCACATCCCCCGGATGCTTCTCTCCTTCCCTGCGCCTTCGGTACTTAACTCAGATCACTATGGTTTCCAGGTACTCGACAGAATCCTTTCCGAAGGGAAACTCTCCCGTCTGCATCAAAGGCTGGTCGAAGACACTCAGCTTGCCACAACGGTTAGCACCGAGTTCAACGACACGCGTGATCCGTACCTGTTCTTCGTCCATCTGGATCTCAAGAAGAAGGCCGACCTCGAACGTGCGGAAGCTATTCTTTTCGAAGAGGCTGAGCGGCTCGCCACCTCTCCGCCTACAATTGAGGAACTCCGACGCGCCAAGAACCAGTGCCAGATGCAGGTTCTCGGAGATTTCGAAACGACTCTCGACCAGGCCCTCCAACTCGGATCGATGGAGATACTCTGCTCCTGCGAATACTGGAATGACTATGGAAAGCGAATCGACCAACTCACGGCCGAAGAAATCAGCGCCGTGGCAGGTAAATACCTCAGTGCTTCAAGGGCGACGGTGGGAACGCTGGTAGATGGAGATGGACAAGCAGAGACTCTTTGACCGCAAGGAGTTCAGCAACGGCCTGGTGCTTCTCTCCGCTGCCAACAAGAGGCTTCCCCTGGTCTCTGTCAACGCCTTCGTTCTGGCTGGAACCGGTCAGAACGGCTCTCAGCCTGGCGTTGCCTCCCTGACCTCGCGTCTCCTGGACGAGGGTACGGACCGCTATAGCGCCCAACAGATCTCGCAGATCGTCGAAGACAGGGGGGGCACACTGTCCACCTTCAGCCAGCAGGAAATGAGCGGTATTTGCCTCTACCTTCGTTCTGACGATCTGGCAGAAGGTATCGAGCTCCTGGGCGAGATGCTGTCTCTCCCCGCATTTCCGGCTTCTCGCTTCTCGATCGAAAAGGAGAAGGTCCTCAACCATCTGAAGGCAGCCGAAGACGACCCTCAAGTTGTAGTAGGCAACCTTTTCGCGCGCCTGATCTACGCGGGCTCCCCACTTCAATACCCTGCTCTAGGAACGCGAGAGGCCGTGGAGAAGATCAGCCTTGGTGACCTGGTTGGCTTTCATGGCAAGCACTATGGGCCTCAAAACACGATCCTGGTCATCGTCGGCGACATCGAAACCGGTCGAGTCCAGGATCTGGTTGAGGAGCGGCTGGCTCGCTGGGAAAATCCCGGCTTTGTAGAGTCTCCGACCTTCTCGCTGAAGCGGCAAAGGACGCCGCTCTTCGAAGAGAAAGTGATGGAGGACAGAGAGCAGGTCCACATTTGCTTGGGTCACCTCGGAATATCGAGAACCGATCCTGATTTCTATCCGATTCAGGTGATGGATGTCATTCTGGGAAGCGGGCCCGGCTTTACCAGTCGCATCCCCCGGAAACTTCGCGATCAGGAGGGTCTTGCCTATTCGACCTACAGCGACCTCTCCGGGTCCGCTGGCCTCTATCCAGGCCGGTTCCTTGCCTACATCAGCACTTCCAGAGAAAACCAGGAGCAGGCCCTGGAAGGGCTTCGCTCTGAGATAGAGAACTTTGCTGTGGCAGGACCAACCGGTGAAGAAGTTCGGGTTGCTCAGGAATTCTTGACGGGAAGCTTTGTCTTCGACTTCGAGACAAACGCACATGTTGCTCGCTTCCTGCTCTCTGCCGAACTGTTCAACCTGGGCCTGGACTATCCGCAGCAATATCCTCACCTCGTCCGTAAGATCACCCCAGATCAGGTCGCCCGGGTTGCCCGTCAACACCTGGATACAGTAAACTTCACCACCGTCATCGTGGGATCCAACCATGAACAGCGGAGCGCCCAGGATCGGTGTCCAGAATGATTTCCTCTAACTCGCGCCTGGTGGCAACCGCACTGCTGATGATTGCAGGGGTAACCATGGGCGCTTGTGCGCGGCGACCGCCACCACTGCACCCTCCACCCGTGGCGAGTCAACCTCCAGCAACAGAGACGCGCACCGGTTCGACGGCTCCGGACCCACCCTCGGTCTTGCCAACACTGGACGTCCGTATCGAGCCTCCATCGATCAAGAGAGGAGCCTCTGCACTCTTGATATGGCAGGCTCAGCATTCGGATCAGGTGACCATCAACCACAATATCGGAGTCGTAGACACCTCCGGAAAAATAAAGTTCTTTCCCGACGAGACGACCACTTATCAGGTAGTCGCGGAAGGTGCTGGCGGCAGAACGGAAACGACCGTCACCGTCGAGGTCGCGGCTGGGGCCGCCGGGGACATCTCCGAAAGGGACCTGTTGCAGGGCTCGATCGAGGAGCAATTCGAGCACTCGATCAAGCCCGTATTCTTTTCCTTCGACAGGGCGATACTGAGTGCCGAGGCAAAGGCTGATCTCGACAGCAACATCGGCTGGCTGCAGCGAGGGGAGAACAGTCATCTGAGATTCGTCCTCGAAGGCCACTGTGATGAACGCGGCAGCGAGGAGTACAATCTGGCTCTGGGGGACCTGAGGGCCCAGGTGGTAAGGGGGTATCTTATTGAGCGGGGCGTGGATCCCTCGCGAATTGCGGCCATCTCATTGGGCGAAGAGCGCCCCTTCGACTCCCGGCGGACCGAAGAAGCCTGGACTCTGAACCGAAGGGTTCAGTTTGTCTTGGTCAAGGAGGGATAGACAGGTCAGCATAGCGCCCCGCGCTGCTGGCGGTTTGCGCCCGTCGTGCTGAGCCGCTGCCACGGGTCAACAGCGAAGGAAGCGATGTTCGAAACCTCACCCGGAAGCCGATCGGGGCTTTTCTGGAAAGTGATGGTGGGAGTCGGCTTGACGGTCGGTGCCGTCGCCGCGGCTGCTATCGCCCTCTATGAGCCGGAACCCGAAGAACCGGCCAAGCCCCTTGTCGGGATCCTCCACAAGGGCGATCCCGACTACAGTTGGTATCGTCAGCATCTGGAGTTGCGAGACCCTCGGGTAAAGATGGCCAAGAATCTGGCCGGGAAACGTATGGTGATATTCTCAGGAGTGCTTGAAAACAACGGGGAAAAGGCACTCGATGTAGTGGAAGTCAAGCTGGCCTTCTTCAATTACGACGAGCATGTCTGGGACACCGTGCGCACTCCGGTCCGGCCGGGCCGCTACACGCCCCCAGTCAAATCTCTGAGCCAGCGAGGATTCACGCTCTACGTCCAAGATGTTCCTAAAGGCTGGCTCGCGAGTCACGCCGAGATGGATATCGACGGATTTCGCTTCAAGTAGAAGCGATCGCAGTCCGGTCTGAAGATAGATCGGAGGCGACGATCGAATCTCCAACCTCTACATCGGAGGGAGGTGGCGCTGCAAAGACCTTGCTCCACACTCCGGGGGGTTCCATACAGAGGTAGACCGCCGTCTTCCGGCTGCGCCGACGTACCCACCCAAGGACAGCTTGATACATCCGCACTCGATTGGGGCGGAAGTAGCGCATTTTGCCGTCGTCGGTCGGGACCAACTCACCCAGGGTCAGCGTGCTGTTGGGGAATCGAGAGCGCATTATATCTCTTAGCTCTGGCGTCATGCGCACCGTCCCAATCGAGATCCAGGGTATGGAAACCGACGGAATGCGATCGAAGATTTCGTCGATGAGGTCGCGATAGTCTACTTCCCAGTCGGGATATTCAATCATCGGATCCAGGTGGAAACCGATCTTGTAGCCGGCCTCGGCGCAGTCTGTGGCTGCAACGAACCGCTGCTCGACGCTTGCCGTCTTATGCTCCTCCTTTTCCTGGACGATCCGAGGGTTGATGGACCAGGCGACGACGGTCCTTCGACCGTGATCCAGGCGGAGAAGATTGGCGATACAGTTGGACTTGGTCTTCAATTCAAGAACTGCGTTGTTCCGCTTGGCAAAAAACTCGACCAGCGGCTCGCTATAGGAGGTCAAGGGATCGAGAGCAAGACTGTCGGCAAGTTCGCCTGTGCCTATTCGAAAGAAGGATTTCGGGTTCTCCTGAAATACCGAAGCGAGTTCTCCAAGTAGATCCTCATGGTTGGCGTAGACCACCATATGGGGAAAGTTCAGATAGGACTGCAGGTAGCAGTAGCTGCACTCCATGTGACAGTTCGCAGCAAAGTTGATGACGAAGTAGTTGCAGCACACACTCCGTCCCCGACCAGCCGGACAGGCTTTGAAAAAATGGCCCTTATTTCTGGCCAAGATCAGAGACTTCTTGCCCTGCGGCACGCTCGGGTTCCAACGCTTCGCTTCCTTGAGCAGACCTTCTGTGTCGTCTATGACCTCAACCGGTGTCGAGGCGAGCCGCTCCAACACATTGCGAGCCACCCAGGTGTGCTCGACGGAGCGCTCCACGTAGATCTTATTGGGCTTGTAGTGATCCAACTCTCTCCTACTCCGATACTCCCAAGACCGGGCTCGAGATACCTCGGCTTTCTGCGAACGCATCAGTTTACAACAGTTTGAAGATCTCCTGGAGCTCTTTACCCCTGCCCACCTCGTGAAGTTTTTCAGCCAGAGACAGAAACTCTCCCGGTGTGCGGCTGCTGAATGACACCGAGATGCGTTCGCCCTCGAAAAAAGGTGGAAGCTGAAGCTGGATCTCCGGAGGCAGCTTGAGGCCCTTCTTTAGCTGACTGTAGCGCTCTTCATGCTGAGAGAGAGTCGGATATCGGAGCTCGCGAAGTCTCCGGACAATTCGTTCAAAACGCTCAGGAGGCGCCATCTGCTCGTCCCTTGCAATCTTCTCGAGTCCCTCTCTTTGCCAAAAGACTTGGAGAGGCCCAATCCCTGGAGTGTCCCCTATGGACGATGGCTCCTGCATCCGGAGATCATCCAACAGTCCGAAGAGCAGTTTCTGTTTGTTTCTGCCGAGACGATGGCCGGAGGAGACTGCCAGAAACAACTCCTGCTCATCCAGCTGCCAGCGCGCCACTTTGACCGCGACTTCGCCGTCCAGGTACTCGTAGACTGCACGCTGTATCGGGTCGGGTAGTCCAGCCAGCGCCAGATAGTGTCGCAAGTGGAAACGATCGGGACGCAACTCCAGCAGGGGAAGATAGTCTTGAATCAGAACAGACTCATCCAGGACGAATTGGCGCCGAAGTTTCAGCAGGATCCAAGCCTTCTCAAGCTCGTGCAGAGACCGCGTCGCCGCGTTGTCCAGGATACCTTCAAGAAACAGCTGCTGGGATTCATCCTCTCGCAGAAGACAAGGAACCTCGCCCAGACCGACGACCTGGGCCGCCCTGAAGCGGCGGAATCCCATGACAATTCTCAGTCTTCCGGCCTCGGTGCGCTGAAGGTGCAAAGGAGAGACGATCCCCACCTGTTTCACGGCAGACACCAGGTGCCCGAGGGGGAACCAGACGGGAGAGATGGCGAAGGCGCGATCCTCGCTCTCTATCTGTTCCAGGGATATCGTTTCGATGCTTGTCTGCATTCTTCCAGGCTTGATCTAGTGGAGTTTCAACGTCTCATCGGCGAGAATCGACCACCCAACCAGGCCATCTTACTTCAACTGACATGCAACCTATGACCAAGAAAACCATCGTAGAATATCGTAGAAGTTGAACAGACCATTGATCGAAAGAACTATGTGTGGTATTTTTTCGTCCGCTCGCGCAACATTCTTTTACAACTTAAAAGGAGGCAAAGGCAATTTGGTATGTGCATAACACTCATCTATCAATATCTGCGCTTCGTAATTCTTGCAGCGGTTATCGTCGGTTCGCTTGCGCCGCCGGTGCTGGGACAGGACAAGAAGGTTTCCTACTCGATTAAGGAATACCAGGTCTACAACGCCGCTGTAAGCGTGAAAGACCCCGTAAAACGGGAAAACGCGATCTTGGGGTACCTCAAGACCAAGCCCAATGCTGAACTCTACAAGTACGCGCTCAACAATTATCTGGCAATGATTCAAGCCAGCCAAAAGAAGGGCGATTCGCGAAGGGTCCTATCCGCTGGCGAGAAGCTGCTGAAAGTGGAACCGAACAACATGAATGTTCTCGGTGCCAGCCTGGACGCGGCCTATCGGCTGCAACAGCACCAGAAGGTGATTGCGTACGGTGAGAAGTTCTACGCCACCAAACCCAGTCCTGGCATCGAACTGGCGCTGGCTAACGCCTTTCTGGCGACCAACCAGAACGCCAAGTTTCTGATCTACGCTCCCAAGGCCTGTTCCAATCTGAAGCCGAAGGATACTTACGCGCTTCTGGCGAAGCTCACGAGTATTCACGTGGAGCAGAAGAAGTGGGGTCCGGCCTCCAAATATGGAAAGCAGACCCTGGAAGGCTTCAAGACAGCCAAGAAAGGTGCTGCCACCCCGCAAGCCGAATGGGACAAGTACGTCAAGCGGCAACGGGCGATTGCGCACGCGGCGATTGCGCGCAACGCGGCTGAGCGTCGAAACTGGGGTGCAGCCATCTCCAACTACAACCAGGCCCTGAGGGCAGATAGCTGGGTCGGGCTGAGGGGCGAGGCATTCTACTACACGGGAATGGGCCGTTGGCGCCAGGGCCAGATCGACGCCGCCATGAAGGCGTTTGGCAGGGGTTCAAAGCAGAGCAGCGCTCCCCATGCCAAACCCTGCCGTAAATTCTTGGAACAGCTCTACAAGTCCACGCACAACGACTCCCTGGCGGGCATCGAAGAGTTCGTAGCCCCGCTCTAAAGGGTCGTGCAAGAGGCTTCTGTGTCATGTCGGTCTTCCTGCCGGTAGGAGGACCGTCGATGTCTGGAGTTCACTTTCCGCCGAATCGGGGAGTCTAATCCAGGGTCCCGCCTGTCCCAACCGAGCCGAGCCTGCTCCCGGGTTCGTCCCGTTCGGGTGATTCGCTGCAACGAACGGACGAGCCAGGGGTTCGCCACGGCGCTGATTGTCCTCTGACCCTTTGGCCGAGCCGGGAATAGGATGTCCGAGTCTGAAGACTATCTTCGAGATCTGAATCAGGAGCAGAGACGTGCCGTCGTCCATACGACTGGCCCCTTGCTTGTCGTTGCCGGAGCCGGCAGCGGAAAAACCCGTATCATCACCTACAAGATCGCACACCTGATCAAACAAAATCTGTGCCGACCCGACCAGATCCTGGCCGTTACCTTCACCAACAAGGCCGCAGAAGAGATGAGAAATCGGGTGGAAAAGCTGCTCTTTCCGCTCCCTTCCATCCCTTTGGTCTCCACCTTCCACTCCTTTGGAGTACGGGTCCTTCGCCGGCACGCTCGACTCCTCGGCTATCGACCGGATTTCGCGATCTGCGATACCGACGATCAGACCAGAATCCTGAAAAAGGTCTATGAACTGCTAGGGTTTGAGAGCGCAGACCTACCGATTCGGGAGGCCAGGTCGGTCATCGGCAAGCTCAAGAACGAGGACTGGAGTTCAGATCCCGAACCGGAAGGCGACTCTGAGACCTCGCCCTTCTACTCCATCTACAAGAGGTACCAGCGCTTTCTCAAAGAATCCAATGCCATGGATTTCGACGATCTGGTACAGCAGACGGTGCTGCTGTTTCAGAATCATCAAGACGTGCGGGAGACCTACTCCGGTCGATACCGATACCTTCTGATCGACGAGTATCAAGACACCAATCCACCCCAGTATAAGTTGGTCAGACACCTCGCGAGTACTCACGGAAACATTACGGCGGTCGGTGACGAAGACCAGGCTATCTACAGGTTCCGGGGCGCCGATATCCGTAACATTCTTCACTTTGAGAGCGACTTCCCGGGAGCGACGGTGGTGAAGCTGGAGCAAAACTACCGCTCCTGCCAGAACATCCTCGATGCCGCATCGGCCATCGTCGCCAATAACCTGGAGCGGAAACCCAAGACGCTGTGGACCGAAAACCCTTCGGGAGATCCGATCGACGTCTACGAAGCCGGCAGTGCCCACGATGAGGCCTTCTTTGTCGCCCGCCAAACAGACCAATGCCTCACAGATGGCGAAAAAGGCGTCGGTATTCTCTATCGAGCCAATTTTCAGTCGCGTCATTTCGAGGAGGTCTTCCGTCGCTTCGGCATCAAGTATCGTCTGGTTGGAGGGGTAGGTTTCTACCACCGCAAGGAGGTCAGAGACGGACTCGCCTATCTCCGCGTCGTCTACAATCCCCACGACAATCTGGCCTTGCTACGCATCATCAATGAACCTCCTCGAGGAATCGGAAAGGTCACCTTGGATCGCCTTTATGCGATGGCTGAGGACTCCCACGCCTCTCTTTGGGACACCCTGGTTTCAGGAGTAGCAGCGGGGGCTTTCCCGGGAAGGGCACAGAAGGCCTTCGAGGCCTTCTCGGACTTGATCGAAACCTGCAGAGGATTCCTCGATCTCCCGGTCCACCTCTGCCTCGAGAAGAGCCTGGAGTCCAGTGGCTACATCGAAGCCCTCATAAGGGAGAACACTGAGGAAGCAAGCAATCGCCGGGAAAACCTCCTGGAGCTCGTCAACGTGGCACGAGAGCACTTCGAACGAGGTCAAGATCTGCAGAGCTTCCTCGACAGTACCGCTCTACATTCCGAGACAGACGACTACGATGAAACGGCAGCTGTGACCTTGATGACACTCCACAACGCCAAGGGCCTGGAGTTCCCTATCGTTTTCCTGGTGGGTTGTGAGCAGGGTCTTCTCCCGCACTCTCGCTCCCTTTCAAACGACGGCTTGGAGGAGGAGCGTCGACTCTGCTACGTGGGGGTCACAAGATCGCAGAAGAAATTATTCCTGACCTACTGTCAGCGCAGACGATTCTTCGGCAGCGACTCGGATGAGATCACGAAACCAAGTTGCTTCCTGGGTGAGATCCCTTCCCATTTGATTCGATTCCCGGGCCGCTCGCCCGTGGATACCTCTTCCACCTACGACTACTCTACCGAGAGCTCGGACCCTCCCTTCTTTGATGAATCCTCTGAAAAACAATCTCCGGATTCTTGGACCGAGGGCTCATCGACAAAAGCGTTCACGGGCAGATTCGTCAAGGGCGCAAGAATCGAGCACCCCAAATATGGGAGGGGAAGGATCCTGCAGGTTCAGCCAACAGGAGACGATGTCAAGGTCACGGTTCAGTTTCCCGGCTTGGGGATCAAGAAACTGCTTCAGAGCTACGCCAGACTTCGGCTAGTATAAGCTAAGAAGCAAGGATCCAAGTCCCAAGGGACCAAATCCCATTCAAGTCCAAAGGCTCGATACCAGGGGATTCTCGGATGCGAGTTGAACCGGTTTCAAGAATATCTCGTCCTCTAAGGAGTAGACACTCGAGTTCTTGGTGCTTGAGATTTGGGATTTAGCTGGGATTTGGTACCTTGGGTCTTGGATCCTTGCTTCTTAGCCTTGGGACTTGCTTCTTAGCCAGTAAATTTGAAAGAGTGAACCCTCGTCAGAATCAAGCGTATAAGTTCTTGCAGTGACCATTATTGACCATAGCTAGCCCACTGGAGGATACAGATGTCAAGAATCAACGCACTTCTTCGATCTCGAACGGGTCTGACGTTTCTCGTCCTTTTGGTCACACTTGGCCTGGGAATCACTATTGGTACGATCCTGGTTGACGAAGGCGTCTTCAGCGCTGAACGAGCCGACGTCGACAAGCTGAAGGTTCAGGGTGCCGGCGCACCGCTGGTCTTGGATAAAGAGGCCCGTCTGGTGGACGGCTTCGCTAGCGTCGCCGAAACAGTGGCACCCACCGTAGTCAATGTCAGTACGACCTCTATCGTCCACCGTCAAAGGACGCAGCGAAGTTCTCCGGACCCCCTGCGCGACTTCTTCGGGGACGAGTTCCTGGAACGGTTCGGGGGGCCATCTGAGCAGAAGCGGGATAGTCTCGGTTCAGGCGTGATCGTCGACAGCGCGGGCTACATCCTCTCCAACTATCACGTGGTCGCTCCTATCGGACAAGGGGAAAGAAGACAGCTGGCCGACAAGATTACGGTTACCCTACACACGGGAGAAGCCTTCAATGGCACCGTGATTGGGGTCGATCCTGAGAGCGATCTCGCTGTTCTCAAAATCGACGCTCGCAAAGAACTTCCCTTTGCCAAGGTGGGTGACTCCTCCAAGGTCCGCACAGGCCAGTGGGTGCTGGCAATCGGAGATCCTTTTGGTGTGGGCAAAACCGTCACCGCTGGAATCGTTTCCGCCACGGCCCGAGTCGTGAAGGGGATGACTATTTTCGGCGATTACATTCAGACCGATGCAGCCATAAATCCTGGCAATAGCGGCGGCCCCCTCGTCAACATGAAGGGTGAGGTCATTGGAATCAACAGCTTCATTTTCAGCAGGACCGGAGGCTCGCAGGGCGTTGGCTTCGCTATCCCCTCGTCGGTGTTCGTCAATTCCTACAATCAGCTGGTCGACACCGGCAAGATCGAAAGAGGCTGGCTGGGCGTCTCGATGAACACCTTCCCCATGACCGAAGAGATGGCAGAGTTCTTTGGCGTCGCGGGATCCGACCCCAAAGGTATCAAGGATGGGGACGGCGTCCTGGTCACGCAGCTGGTCGACGAGACTGCCAAGGTGGGTGAGTCAGGTCCGGCCTACCAGGCCGGCGTGCGCCCCGAAGATGTCATCGTGAAGGTGGGGGACGTCGAAGTCGAGACGGTCTGGGACCTCCGCTCCACCATAGCGAACACGCCTCCCGGAAAGGAACTGCCAATGGTAGTGGTCCGAAAGGGCGAAGTGCTGCAGCTGAACGTCAAGCTGGCCGAGCGAACCATCGAGCAGCAGGAGCGTTCGGAGAGCGAAGGACTCTCCTTCGAAGAGCGCAAGAAGGAAGAGCGCCCCAAACAGATCGGACTGGAGTTCCGTACCTTGAGTGCTCGTGATGCGGAGCAACTCGGGCTGGATGGGGAACACGGAGTCGTCATCACGGAAGTATCTCCCGCTAGCAAGGCAGATGAAGCCGGGCTTCGTCCGAACCAGGTAGTGACCCAGGTCAATGGTCAGCCGGTAGGCACAGCTCAGCAGTTCTACGACAGGATCAACTCAATGAGTGCCGGCAAAGGCATCATTCTTCGAGTGTTGTCTGTAAGCCGAAGAGGCGCTTCGACAATTAGTTACGTGTCTTTTCGGAAGCCTTAGCCCGGATTTCTCATCGCTTGTCGTAGCGAGGCGCCGCAAGGGCCGTCCTGGCAAGGCCTGCGACCGAGGCCCCCGCAGTCGTACTCGTGCAGTACGTCGAGGAGGCCGAGAGAGTGTAACGCAGCCAGGACGGATGTTTGCGGCGACACAGTAGACCAGCGATTAGAAATGCGGGTTAGTACACTGGAACCTAAATACGGCAACGTTCGCAGCTGGGGGTTGCGAACGATCTCTCCAGTTTGGTCGAAGCGACCCCGTCGGTCGTGGTACCTAGAAGACGGCCATGAGTGAGGATGGGATCCAATGAGCCCTTCGGTCCAGTGGGATTGGCTGCTTGACCCTCCTCGGCCTGGAATCGCGAATATGGAAGTGGACCGGCAGCTGCTGGAGCGTGTCGAAACGTCCCGTTCCCAATGCACACTGGTCCGCTTCTACCGCTGGGAAACCCCCACGGTTTCCCTGGGCTCCCACCAGCGCGTAGAGAGAGCCCTGGACAGCCGCCATTGTCTTCAACAGGGTATCCCGTGGGTGCACCGGCCCACAGGAGGACGAGCTGTCTTTCACGCCGACGAGCTCACCTATACCGTCGTCTCTAACGATCCCTTTCAATTCCCGCTTCACAGTCTTCAGCTGACCCATCAGAAGATCTCGCTTGCCTTGCGAAGGGGGCTTCAGCTTCTCGGCATCGAGACGACTCTGGCAGCCCGAGGTGACCGTCCTTCGGACTCCTCCCCCACCGAATCTCAGAAACCCTGCTTCACGGCCCCCTGCTTTCATGAAGTCGTACAAGGCTCGCGAAAGATTGTAGGTAGCGCCCAAAGAAAGTTGATGAAGAGCTTTCTACAACATGGAGCCCTCCCTCTGACAATCGACTACCAAAGCATGGCGGCCGCACTGGGAGTCGACCCCGGTCTGTTGCGCGCGAGGGCTCTCTCAGTTTCTGAAGCTGCCGGAAAACCGGTGGCGTTCGAAACACTTTCTTCGGCTCTACGACAAGGGTTGGAAGAGAGCTTTGGAGTCCAATTGAAGAGGACTGCCTGAGGGCAACGGGAAGGGTACAGGTTCTATTCGAGAACACCCAAGCTGGGGAATCAAAATAGCAATTGGCGACGCCCTTCGCCATGCCTGTTTCGAGTCATCCGAGCAGGACATCTCCAAGCTCATTGAATTGGGACAGAGGCGTATGCTATAAATCTCGAACTGGTCTTTTTAGCCATGACGAAAGGCAGCACTACAGTCAGGCCAGGCCGCCGAGCTGGGAATATCTTGCGGATTCTGGTCCGGGAGTACATCCGTTCGGGACGGCCTGTAGGTTCGCGCCGACTCTCCGGCCTCTGCCAGGAGGGTTTGAGTCCTGCTACGATTCGAAGTGTCACCGCGCATTTAGAAGAACTGGGCTTCCTGAAGCAGCCACATAGGTCAGCGGGTCGGGTTCCCACCGAGACGGGATACCGCTTTTATGCCGACTCGCTCTCGAAGGCTAGCGAGCTCTCACCAAAGGAACTGCTACGAATCAGAGGTACCCTGGAAAAGGAGATGGATCCGGAAAACCTGATGAGCAAGACCTCCCAGATCCTTTCGACTCATTCCGACAGCATGGGGTTCGTCCTGGCCCAACCACTGGAACTGGCCGCGATGAAACATATCCAGTTCGTCAAAGTCTCGGCCAAGCGGGTCCTGGTCGTCGTTATCACCGGAGCTGGCTCGGTACAGCATCGCCTGGTGGCAGTTCCCGAGAATCTGAGTCAAACTGATCTGGATCAGGCAGGTCGGTATCTGGTCGGACACTTCGAGGGGAATACGCTTCCTCAGATCCGCGACAAGCTGCTCTCGCTTACTTCGGGAGAGGAATCACAAAAGAACCCGGTCAAGAACGCGATCCTGCTTGGCTCAGCGGGTCTGCAGGATTCAGATGCGAGTTCACAGGGCGAATCTGAAGTCTACCTCGGCGGAGCAGCACGGATCATCGAGAAGCCTGAACTGGCCGATCGCCAACAGGCATCGGCACTGTTGAGGGCGGTAGAGGAAAAGAGCCAGTTGGCCAAGATACTCACAGAATGTCTCCAGGCGAAGGAGCCGGGTCCAACCGTCACCATTGGACTCGATAATTATATCCCCGAGATGGGGGGGTGGGCAGTGATCTCCTCCCCGTACCTCTACAATCGGCAGGTTGCTGGAAGCCTTGGGATTCTAGGCCCCGCCCGAATGAGCTACGAAAAGGGGATCAGCCTGGTTGGCTCGGTCGCCAAGCTGTTTGGGCGTATCCTCAGCAGTAACTAGCCCAGTGCAGCGCGCCACAGATTTTGAACCAGGGTTCAGAACTTATGGCGAGCCGATCTAGATCTCCTTTCGCGCAAAATCACTTCGTAGAGTTGTCACCCGGACTGCACCAGATCTGGCCGCGAACGATAAGGTTTCTGTATGGATAAGGAGCAGAAGGACCGGGGCGGATCCTCCAAGAACCGATCCAAGAAGAAGGCTGACCCAGAGCACTCAGAGGAGAAGAGCAACGAGACTCTGGTCGACGCTTCTACTTTGCAGAATCTCGAAAGCGAGCGGGACGAGTACTACGACCGGCTTCTCCGCACTCAAGCTGAGTTTGACAACTACCGCAAACGAACGGATAGGGAGAAGGTCGATGTGCGGATGGAATCGCAGTCGGGACCGATCCTCGAGCTTCTACCGATACTGGACGCCTGCGAGAAAGGACTCGAGACCCTGGGCAATGCCTCGGACGATCCCCAAGTGCGGCCCTTCTACGAAGGCTATGAGCTGCTTGTGACTCAGCTCAGATCTGTGCTTACAGAGTTTGAAGTCAAGGTGATTCCAGGCGTCGGAAGTCAATTCGATCCCAACCTTCACGAGGCCGTCCTCAGGGAATTCACGACAGATTACGAAGACGGCGCGATCGCAGAAGAATATCGCAAGGGATATACTATTCGAGGCCGTCTATTGCGAGCTTCTCAAGTCAAGGTAGCCCTGCACCCGCCGGTGGAGGCGAAGACTGGCGAATAGCAGCATCGAAATTGTCGCATCAGGTCCTCCCTTGAAAACCGGGGAGGCCGATCTTATCTTAGAAGCTTGCCTGGGAAGAATCAGGCGTCCGTGGCTTTGTACCCGGTCTTGGCGAGATGTCCTTGGACGCCGGCTTGAAATGGCGCGCTCCCAGGCCAGTCGGGGACAAATCACCACATACAGGTGCTTTGGCGGTGCCGGCGGCCTCAAGAACTTCGGTCCGCGCAACTGACAAACCATTCAGGAGACTGGAAGTTGTCGAAAAGAGATTATTACGAGGTTCTCGGTGTCGAGCCGGGAACCGATCAGCAGCAACTTAAGAGCGCCTATCGAAAGCTCGCACTCAAGTTTCATCCGGACAAGAACAAAGGGGACAGCCAAGCTGAAGAACGCTTCAAAGAAGCGGCGGAAGCCTACAGCGTTCTCGCGGATCCCGAAAGGCGAGCTCAGTACGATCGATTCGGCCACGCCGGAGTCAGTTCACGCGCAGGAGGCTCCGCCGGCGACCCGTTTTCTGACCTGGGAGATTTCTTCGGCTTCGGTGACATCTTCGGCAGCTCCCGAAGAGGCCGGGGAGGTCAAGCTCAACGTGGAGCCGACCTACGCTACGATTTCAAGATCCCTTTCGAGCAAGCGGTATTCGGAAGCAAGACGAAGATAAAGATACCTCGCGAAGAAAGCTGCAGCGTTTGCGGGGGCTCGGGCGCGGAACCCGGTTCCACACCCTCCACCTGTCCTGGATGCAAAGGGGACGGGCAAGTTCGCTATCAGCAGGGTTTCTTTACCATCAGCCGAACTTGCTCCCAGTGTCAGGGGACCGGTCAATTCGTCGAAAACGCATGCCGACACTGTAGGGGGTCCGGCCGGGAAAAGAAGGAGAAAGTGCTCGAGATCAGGATCCCCGCGGGCGTGGACGACGGATCTCGGCTGAGGATCTCAGGCGAGGGTGAGTCGGGCATCCAGGGAGGGCCTCCAGGTGACCTCTACGTGGTCTTGTCGGTCGAAGAACATCCCTTCTTCCGAAGGGAACAAAACCACCTCTTCTGTGAGATTTCCCTCTCCGTTTCACAGGCGGCACTTGGAACGCAGATGACGGTTCCCTCACTGGAAGGCAACGAGAGGCTCAAGATTCCCGAAGGGACTCAGAGTGGTACCGTGTTCCGCCTCAGGGGCAAGGGCGTCGCGAGTCCCCACGGCGGAGGTCGCGGAGATCAGTTCGTCAAAATAAACGTATCGATCCCAAAGCGTCTGACGAAAGAGCAGAGGGAGCTTTTTCAGCAGCTCGCGGATATTTCAGACGAGGAGAATCACGACCAGGAGGGCTTCTTCGGTAAGGTAAAGGAAGTCTTCAGCTAGCTTAGTACAGCGCGCCACAAGTTTTGAACCAGGGGTCAGAACTTGGAGCGAGCTGCACTAAGTACTCGAGTTCTCATCGCCGGGTTCACGCTTGCACCAAGAATGGATTTGTGTCGAAGCATATCTTCCGGTGGAACAGTCGGATCTCTTCAGCGAGCTTTGTTGGGAACTCGATTCCGTCGGCGTAGAGGAAATCCCGCAAGAGCATCACACCCTCTTCAAGGCCTTCTTCAATTCCACCCAATCAACCCAGCCCATAGAGAACTCCCTCAACTCGCTGGGCCGTGATCACTCGATTGTCGAGTTTCGGATTACTCGGCTTAAGGTCGATCCCGATCACTGGGTGAGGGAATTCAGAAAACAGTTTAGTGGGTTTTCAGTGGGATCTACCTTCTATATCCATCCGCCCTGGGAGAGACCCTCCGATCTCCATCCTCTCAACTTGAGGATCAAGCCGGGCCGGGCATTCGGCACGGGAACTCACGAGTCCACACAGCTTTGTCTGGATGCTCTCGCAGCACTGATCCCTGGCTCAACCAATCTGCTCGATGCAGGAACGGGATCTGGAATCCTAGCCATTGCGGCCCGGAAGCTGAGCGCCAACCTTCAAGTCGTGGCCATGGACAACGATCCGGAGGCCACTTCCGAGGCGAGGCGAAACTCTTTCAGCAACCGGATCGAGAACATAAGTTTCTTTACCGGAGAGCTCGCAATCTTGGGAGGTTCATTCGATCTTGTAGTCGCTAATCTGACGCTGGGAATCTTTCGCCAGGCATCGGCAGATCTAGCCCGGTTGACCAGGTGCAACCTGATCGTGTCAGGATTCACCGAGGATCAGGAAGCGGAGGTATTAGATCTGTTTGCGCTGCCTTCGGTGAAGTCCTGGTCGCAGAACGGATGGTGCTGCCACCAGCTTGGCGTGTAAGCTGCAGCTGGAGCCTCCGAGGCAAGATCGAGGCGAGAGGGAAGATGTACCGAGCTTTGGTCAAGGTCCGCAGCGATGAGCAGGTCGAACTGTCCGAGGAAGAAATCCACCACCTCGTTCGCGTACGCCGCCTGCAACCGGGCCAGATGTTTCTGGGTCTGGACGGGCTGGGTAAGGAGTTTCGCTGCCGTCTGGAGCGGGATCAGAGCCGATGGTGGGGCCAGATAGAAACGGTTCTGACACAGCGGCAACCATTACTGAAAGTGACGCTGGCACAGAGCCTTGTCAAAAGAGACAGGTTCGAGTGGGTCCTCGAGAAGGCCACTGAACTGGGAGTCTGGGAAGTCCTACCCATCATCACCTGGAGAACCGAGGTGAGGTTGGGCGAACGTCGCGAACAAAACAAGATCGAGCGCTGGAACAAAATATTGCTGGGAGCTGTCAAACAGAGCGGACAATCCCGGGTGCCGCATCTGCGCCACCCGGTCAGCCTGGAGCAATTCCTGGCTGAAGAGACGGTCCCCTCGACGACATTCAGACTAGATGAGGCAGGGGGAACCTGCCTTCGGGATCTGCTGGCCCAACATAGAGGTTCCCAGCAAGCGCTGCTCTTCGTGGGCCCGGAAGGCGGTTGGGACGACCGGGATCGAGCCATTTTCGATCAGTATGGGATCACCCCGGTTTGTCTTGGTCCGCGAGTGCTCCGGACAGAGACAGCTGCCGTGGCTGCTCTTTCGATTCTTCAGTATGAGCTAGGGGATCTGTGCGACAAAACGGGTTCAGTCCATTCCTAGGAGTCTGCGCGGTAGAAACTGATCTACTGCGAAAGCGGTAGAATCGGCCCATATTTCCCCGATTTCTCGACGAATAGAACAACTATGCCTTTCGCAATCGAGAAGATCTGGCCTCAATTCCCCGCTTCCTCGCTACGATCATTTCTACCGCGGAGACTCCTAGATCGGACTTCTTGTCGCCCCTTGGAACCAGAAACAGTGGAGCGGGCAGGCGTTGAAAAGAGGGGTCGCCCCCCGTGTCCCGAAGTCGGTTGACTCTCTCCTGGGGACTGATACACTGCCTCGGTGATTCTGATTCTGACCACACTCCTCTGCCTTGCTCTATCTTTCGACGTTCCGGCCCAGCGACGTCCCCTGGTAACTGAGACTGTCGAAACCGTCCCGGAAGGTCATGCCCTCTTTGAATTCGGGGTCGACTTCCTCCAAAATTCGGTGTTCCGGCTCTCTGGATTGAGGGGCGATCTGACTCGGGTCGGAGTCGCTGGCCTGCGAATCGGTGCTGGGAAGAGGATCGAGGTGCAGATGCTCGGCTCTTTCCAGGAGCTACTGAACATCGAAGAGCGCTTCCCCGCACCTCATTCCTCCATTCTCAACTTCGCAGGGAACTCCACCAGCGCCTGGGGTGATCTCACGATGGGTACCAAGCTGCGCCTGCTGGATGAGCGTCCTGGGGCCCCGGCAGTGGCAACTCGCTTCGCCGTTCAACTGCCGAATACCTCCAATGAGAGTGGGCTGGGGAATGATGAAACCAACTTCTTCTCGAGCCTGATTTTCGAGAAGAGTCTGGGAAAGATGCGCCTCATAGGCAATCTGGGATTAGCGCTCCTGGGAGACCCTGTAGACGCGGCGGCGCAAGATGATCTCTTCTCTTATGGCTTCGGCGTAATCTACCCGGTCAGGCCTCAGATGAACGTCATCGCCGACGCGTATGGGAGAGTCGGTCCCGGTGGTATCGGGACAGAGGAACAATCCCGTCTGCGTCTAGGAGCCCAGATTCAGGGGGGAGGATTCTACTGGGACGTTGGAGCTTTGTTCGGCTTCCGAGACACGGATCCTTCCTACGGGCTGATCATAGGGATTTCCAAGCAGTTCCGCATGCCCTTTTAGATCACTGGCCGGAGTCGGAGTTTTGGGTCAGTGCCGTGGCTTCGGTCTCCAGGCCGCCGTGGGTCGAGCCAAAGGCTCGGCACAAGAAGATTCTTCGGCCTGGAGACCGAAGCCACATCAAGTTTCAGGTTAGTCGCGCCCCCAGGAAGCCCTGGCCCCATTCGAGAAAGAAACTTCGGTCGTCTCCTACTGCTAGGATCGATAGCACCGTGTCGGTTGTAGGATGGGCACTCCTGCCCGTCGGTGTCCTCGACGGGCAAGAGTGCCCGTGCTACAGGTCAGTGCTCTGTCAGATGCTCTTTCCTACACCTTCCTTCTGCCAATGAAGTTTCAGCTTAGGGTCTGCGCAAAAATAGCTTGGTAGAATTGGCGCTCAGATTTGCGCTAGATTGGGCCGCCAACGATTGAGCGAAACCGCAGGCGTAGCCGGGTCTACGTTGAGGATCTCGTGATTGAGGAGCGGCCGAAGATGGCGTGAAGATGAGATGCCAAAATGCCAAGTTATTTTTGCGCAGACCCTTAGATCGCCCGCCAGGAATCAGCTGCAGCCCGAGGTACTACCGCAGACAGTGCAGACGTAGCAGTTCCCATTCCGCTGCATCAGGTTTCCACATCCCATACAGGTGGGATAGTCGCCACGGACATCTACTTTGAAAGACTCGGCCACTGGAGCAGCTCTGGGTTCGTCATCGTCGTCAGGGTAATCAGGGAAACTGACCTGCACGCCATTCTGGACACTTCCGTTGGGCTCGACCTGGTGGATACCCAACCCTTCCTGAGTCTCGGGACTGAGGAACTTGGTAGCCAGGTGACGCACCACATAGTCGGGTATGGAGGTAGCAAAGGGAATCTGAGGATTATCCGTGTAACCAGCAGGCTCGAAGCTCATGTGGGAAAAGATACGAACGTAGTCCTCCAAGGGAACACCGCGCTGAATACCCATTGAGAGAGCAATTGCCCATGCCATCGCCATTCCTTGAAGCGTCGACCCTTGCTTGGCGAAGTTCACGAAGATCTCCCCCAATTGATCGTCGTCAGGATACAGCCCCATTGTGAGGAAGCCCTTGAACCCTCTGATCCTGAACTCATGCTGCAAGGCTGGGTGGTCCTTGGGCATGTTGCGGCGAGGAGTTACGGCCGCCACCTGGGGGACCGCTTCCTTTGAGGAGAGCGGCTGGACCAGCTTGCAACCATCACGATAGATCGAGATCGACTTCATGCCATTCTTCCAGCCCTCGATGTAGGCATCCAGGATCTCCGCAGCAGTCGCCGAAGAGGGGAGATTGATGGTCTTGGAAATCGCACCCGACAGAAACGGCTGAACAGCACCGCACATCTTGATGTGTCCAAGGTAGGAAATCGAGCGCACTCCATTGGCTGGGTTGTCGGCACAATCAAAAACCGGAAGATGCTCATCCTTCAGATGGGGCGCACCCTCGACCGTCTCGCTCTTGTCCATGTAGACCAGAATGTCCTTCACCTCGTCCTCGTCGTAGCCCAGCTTCTTGAGCGCTCGAGGTACCGTATGATTGACAATCTTCAGCGTCCCTCCACCCACTAGTTTCTTGAACTTCACGAGGGAAAAGTCTGGTTCGATGCCGGTGGTATCACAGTCCATCATGAAGGCGATCGTCCCAGTTGGAGCCAGCAGGGTCACCTGGGCATTGCGATAACCTTCCTGGGAACCCTGGCGGATGGCCTCGTCCCAAACCTCCATGGCGCCGTGCAGAAGATCCATGGGGACCATGGCGGAGTCGATCTTTGAAAGCGACTCACGGTGCTTGTGTATCACTCCCATCATCGGCACCCGGTTATCCTCGAATCCGGGAAAGGGTCCCATATTCGCTGCGATCTCCGCGCTCGTGAGGTAGGCCTGACCAGTCATCAGAGCGGTGATGGCAGCGGCCAGGTTCCGGGCTCGGTCACCGTCATAGGGAAGCCCCTGGGCCATCAGGAAAGCTCCCAGGTTGGCATACCCCAGTCCCAAGGTTCGATAGTCGTGACTGATCTTCTCAATCTCTTCGGTCGGGTAGCTCGAGTTGTCGACAATGATCTCCTGGGCCAGAATCATGATCGACACCACATGTTTAAAGGATTCCTGGTCGAACTGGCCGTCCTCATTCAAAAACTTGATCAGGTTGAGAGAGGAGAGATTGCAGGCTGAATTGTCCAGAAAGACATATTCCGAGCACGGATTGCATCCATCGATGGGACCACTGTTGGGGCAGGTATGCCATTGGTTCAGAGTGCTCCAGAACTGTAGCCCCGGATCTCCACACTCCCAGGTGGCGTCGGCGATCGCACCCATGAGGTCCTTGGCCTTGTAGGTGTCCACCTCCCCTCCATCGGTCACTCTGCGGGTACGCCATTCTCCGTCGCTGACGACACTCTTCATGAAATCGTCGGTGACACTCACGCTGTTGTTGGCATTCTGAAACTGTACTGTTCGATAGGCTTCGCCGTCGATGGAGTCGTCGTAACCCAGTTCGATCAACTGCCGTGCCTTCTTTTCTTCTTTGGCCTTACACCAGATGAACTCTTCAATGTCCGGATGGTCGGCATTGAGGATCACCATCTTGGCGGCGCGACGCGTGGCTCCACCTGACTTGATCGCACCGGCGAAACTGTCATAGCCCCTCATGAAGGAAACGGGGCCCGAGGCAAAGCCGCCTGTTGCCAGAGGCTCGCAGGAAGCACGAATCTTCGAAAGGTTGACACCCGAACCGGATCCTCCCTTGAAGATAACCGCCTCTGTCCTGGCCAGCCGCATGATGTGTTCCATTGAATCGTCGACGCTGTTGATGAAGCAGGCGGAGCACTGAGGCTTCTGCTTGATGCCTACATTGAACTGCACGGGGGAGTTGAAAGCCGCCATCTGGTGCACCAGAAGATGCGACAGTTCATGATTGAAGGTCTCGGCATCCTGAGGCGTCGCGAAGTATTTCATCTTCTCGCCCCAGTCACTCATTGTGTTGACAATCCTTCCGATCAGCTGCTTGACACTGTGCTCCCGATTCGGGCTCCCGATGTGTCCGCGAAAGTACTTGCTGGCAACGATATCGGTGGCGCGCTGAGACCAGAACTTTGGAAACTCGAGCCCCTCTTGACTGAAGCTTACCTTACCGGTCTTCCAATCGGTGATCTTCGCAGTTCGAGTTTCCCAGTCCACCCCGTCGAAAGGGTGAACTCCCGACTTCGTAAAAACTCTCTTCACGCTCAGACCCGAATTTGCGCCCTCTTTCTTTGCCGCTTTCTTCATGCTATCTCCCGTTCGAAATTTTGGATTGTGGGCACGAATAGTAGCAGGCCCCTCTGATAAAAATCCGGCCCAGGAGCCATCCCGTTTCGCGCCACTACAAAGCCGGGCGATCTAAGGGCTCTGTCAAAAATAGCTTCACATTCTGGCATCTCATCTCCACACCATCTTCGGCCGCTCCTCAATCGCGAAATCCTCAATGTAGGCCCGGCTACGCCTGCGGTTTCGCTCAATCGTTCGCGACCAAATCTGGCGCAAAGCTGAGCGCCAACTCTGCGAAGTTATTCTTGACAGAGCCCTAAGGAAGAGAACCTAGAGATCGGCTCAATTGAAGCCGGCTCAGACCTCTCACTCCGATCGTCTTCTCCCTGGAGCGGTCACCTCTGAGAACGACCAGCCGATGCATCGGTAAATGCAACAAATCGGCAAGAAACTCCAGAAGTTCGCGGTTCGCCCGCAGATCCTGGGCCGGAGCAGCGACCTTGATTCTCAGCGACCCATCCGAGAGCCCTATGATCTCGTTTCTCCGCGCACTCGGCTGAACACGGACCCTGAAACACAGGAGTCCCCGCTTTTCATGGATCTTCAGCGTCATGCTAGTGCTAGTGGACTGTAACACCTGAATCGCTAGCGCTTGAGCGGCGCACGTCGTCCGAAAATTGCCGAACCGATCCGCAGCAGCGTTGCTCCCTCCTCGATCGCCACGGAATAGTCATGGCTCATTCCCATCGAGAGTCGGGTCAGCGGTTTGTGCCGGCCTTCATTGACTTCCGCCATCAAGGCGGCGAGCTTCTGGAAGTAGGGACGAGAGCCTTCCGGATCCTTCTGGTGGGGTGGGATTGCCATGAGGCCCAAGAAGTCGAGACCGCGCTGACGATCAACCAATTCAACCAACTGCTTGACCGTATCGGGCTCGACCCCATGCTTTTGATCTTCCGATCCGACATTGACCTGAATATAGACGGCGACCCTTTTCGCCAGTTCTTCGGCGCAACGGGCCACCTTCAGCACAACCGTTTCCCGATCCAGCGTCTGGATGACATCGAAAAGCTCGACCGCTCTCCGCACCTTGTTGAGCTGAAGATTCCCAATCAGGTGCCACTGAATCGTCTTTGTCCCGACCGCCGGGATCTTGAATCTCGCTTCCTGTACCTTGTTCTCTCCAAAGGACCTCTGTCCGACTCGAAACGCCTGCTCGACTGCGTCCGCCGGAAATGTCTTCGAGACCGCCAGTAGATCGATCGATTCGGGGCGACGTCCACAAGAGCGAGCAATTGAATCGATGTGATCACGTAGCCGCTCGAGGTTGGAGGCGATATCTACCACAAAGCCAGTATACTCAAAAGCCCATGCTAGTATATCGGTGGGTCGAGTGGATTCTCCAACCTGGATCCTTGGTACTGTGATTCAGAAACAAGGCGATCTAGGTTGAGGCCGCTGAGACAATCAGCGAAGGCCTGCTCCAGGCTGCGGATGATCGCAAGCGCTCCGGTCTGAAGAATGCCGACGACAACAGAAACACCCAGATTCATTACCTTCGAAGGCATAGAAGGCTCGGGCAAGGGCGTCCAGCTAAGGTTACTCGAAGCAGAATTCAGAAGTCGAAAGCTCCCCTTCATATCGACGAGGGAGCCGGGTGGGACCCTGTTCGGATCTGACCTCAGGCAGATCCTATTGAGGACAGACGGCCCGGCAAGAGAGCCGCTATCGGAGCTTCTCCTCTATCTGGCAGACCGGCATCAACATGTCAAACAGGTCATCGAACCGTCGCTCAGGCAAGGTCTCCACGTCCTTTGTGATCGTTACCATGACGCCACCCTGGCCTACCAGGGCCATGCCCGAGGAATCGGCTACACCAGGATTGACGAGTTGGCCAGGTTGCTGGAGATCAGGATGCCCGACCTGACGCTCGTCCTCGTCGTCGAAGTAGCGCTCGGATTGGGCCGCGCCCGGGACCGGGATAGCAAAGAAGGAAACCAAGACTACGGCCGCTTCGAAGCAGAGGGAATCGATTTTCACCAGAAGGTTCAGGAAGGCTACCAGCTGCTGGCTGAACGCGAGAGCAAGCGAATCGCCCTGATCGACGCTTCCGGGACACCTCAGCAAGTCTTTCGGAGAGTGCTCAATGTAATGAGACAAAGAGGGATCATCGGTGACGGCTGACCAGGGAAAATCGAAACGGTCCAAAGCGGATCTTCCTGCTCCGGAGCAGCGCAGTTTGGTCCGGCTCCAGGACTTTGTTGGAAATGAAGTTCTGGTGAACCTACTGAGGAAGCTTCCGCTGCCCCCAGCGTCTCTTTTCGTGGGTGCCGAAGGGGTTGGAAAAACCACCCTTGCCCTAAGCCTGGCTGCCCTGGCAAATTGCCGAGACGCGGGTTCCGGAGATTTCTGCGGTAACTGTGAATCCTGTATCAAGATTGCTTCTGGAAACCATCCAGACGTCATCCTTTTCGAATCCAGCGGAGCCTCCATCAGTATTGATGCAATGCGACGTTTGAGCCGGGAAGCACAGTTCCACCCCTTTCAAGGGAGTATCCGAGTCTTCATCATCGACCGGGCAGAAAGAATGACCCAGGAGGCAGCCAACTCGATCCTGAAGACTCTGGAGGAGCCGCCGGCGACGTCCCATATCATTCTGACAACTGGCTTTCCCGAACTCCTCCTGCCAACAATTCGTTCCCGTTGCCAGAGGTTTCGTTTCGGCCGTCTCAGTCGGGAGGAGATGAAGATCTATCTGGAAACCCACTCTGGACCACACGACGCAGAGCACTTGTCTGCCTTTGCCAATGGCAGCATCGGGACGGCCTTGAGCCTCGACTTGTCCAAGATTCAGGCGGACCGGGACCGCATGCTCGAGCTCCTCTGCAACTGGGAGGAACGTCAATCCTTCGCTGCCCTTTACCAGCTCTGTGAGACGGAACCCATGCGAAGCGAACTCAAACAGCGGGAGCGGGTCATCTACTATCTGGATCTGCTGAGGCTGTTGGCCGAAGATCTCTATTTCATAGGCGTGGAGACCGAGAAGCGAATCGTCAACCATGACAGGCTGCAGCAACTTCGGCCGCTATCAAATCGCCTCCAGCTGGACTGGATACGAGATTTCCTCTACTATGTGGGAGAGGCCAGATCAGACGTTGAGAAGAACGTGAATCCTCTGATCTGCTTCGAGACCCTCTGGCTCAGAAAATCGAATCGGCAGGGAGCATGAGTACGCAGCAGCAACTGACGGTCAGGTTCGGCACCAGAAAAGCAACCGGGAGATTCCTGGCTCACCAACTGGCTCTAAGGGTTGGCGACCGCTGCGTCGTCTCAACTGACCGAGGCATTGAAGTGGGAGTGGTTGTCTCCGCGCGAGAGACGGAGCAGGGAGCCGATTCGAAGATGCGGAAGGCTCTTCGTAAGGCAACCGAACGGGACCTGTATCTGTTCGAAAAGAAGAGCGAGCGAGAAGAGTCCGCCTACAGCCTCTGTCGGAAGCGGATCAAAACTCAGAAGCTGCCAATGAAGTTGTCGGGAGTCGAGTGTGTTTTCGACAAGAGTCGAGTCATCCTTTATTTCACCGTGAACGAGCGCGTCGATTTCAGAGAATTGGTCAAGGATCTGGCAAGAAGGCTGCGGACTCGCATCGAGATGCGGCAGATCGGGGCTCGAGATGAAGCCAAGCTGATTGGCGGCCTGGGCTGCTGTGGACTGGGCCAGAATTGCTCGGCTCTGTTCTTGAAGGAGCTCAAGTCCGTCAGCGTGCGAACCGTGAAGCAGCAGGATCTGGGAATGAGCCTCAACCGACTCTCGGGGATGTGTGGTCGCTTGAAGTGCTGCCTCAACTTCGAAGTCGAAGGCCGGAAACGCACTCCCTGTGAAAGTGGCGGCTGCGGCAAGCCGGCCAACTAGAATTTAGTAAAACAGTAGCCGGCACCCCCGTTTCCATCTCCATCAACCCAGCCCGACAGTAGTGACCCCATTTCACAAATACGGTGCTAGCCCGGATTTCTCATCGCTTGTCGTAGCGAGGCGCCGCAAGGGCCGTCCTGGCAAGGCTTGCGACCGAGGCCCCCGCAGTCGTACTCGTGCAGTACGTCGAGGAGGCCGAGAGAGCGTAACACAGCCAGGACGGATGTTTGCGGCGACGCAGTAGACCAGCGATGAGAAATGCGGGCTAGGACGAGGACTTGGCCTTATCGCGGAGCTTCTTGGCCAGGCCCTGAAATTGGGAAACGTCGTTTGATTTCGGATTTGCTTCGACAAAGTCCTCGCAAACGATAGCTGCCTCGAGAAAGCTCAGCTGCTTCTCCAGAACCCGGACCAGCTTTCTGTAAGCCGTGGGCCACCGGGTATGGTATCGGATGGCTTCCTCATAGCGTGTTTGGGCTGCCTTGTAATTCTCACGCTTGAAGTAGAAGTCCCCGATGCTGACACTCTTCCGAGCCTTCTCTGGATCAGGCGTAACCGGCAGCTCCTCTTTCATCGCCTGCTCTTCTCGATCGGCTCGAATCAGAACCGGCTTCCGCTTCCTCCGTTCCGGCCCCGACTTTCCGCTCGACTGTGCTGGCGATTGGGCTTGCAGCAGAGGCGCAAAGGGCGTAAGAAGCAAGGCAAGGAGACAAGCTAGACCCAGTTTATATCGCATCACCTAAAAGGCAGTCTATTTCAGTCCCTTGGCCCTTGTCAAAGCGGACCGAAAAATGGTAAAGTTGCGCAAACACTGAGGCTTAACGTTCATTTGCCCTAGTCCAGATTTCTGACGCTTGGTCATCGCAAGATGACTTGGCAACGCTCGTGGTCGAGGCCAGAGCGGCAGTGGGTATCGCAGGCCGAGAGGGCCAGTCGAGCCCGGCATGGGTCGGTGAGCTGTAACAGATCGAATGTAGGAAGGGGTTTCGAACTTACCAGGTTGTTGTCGATCTCATCAACCTGACTGAAGGGAGACTTGTTCTGAGCGTGAGGTAATATGGTTAATCGTAAGTTAATTCGTCCGTCCTTGTTGGAACTGCGTGATCAGGGGTCATCGAAGTACGTGAATGCTCAAAAAAAGAGGGTCCCTCCCGATCAAACCAACGCAGAGCAATATTATTACTTGAAGCAGATGACCAGTAAGACACCCATGGTGGTTAAACTCCTGGATGGCGAGGAGATTCGCGGCATCATTGAGTGGTACGATCGGGACTGTGTCAAGGTAAACCGAGTTAAAGAGCCCAACCTCCTGATTCCAAAACACTTCATCAAATACATGCACAAGGAGAACGAGAGCGAGAACGAGGAGGAGGAGGAGTTCCTGGGGGAACCAGTGGAAGCTTCGGAACCTTTCGCTTGAAGGCCTCTGACGCCCGGCATCCCATGCCGACGCCTCGGGCTGCGAGCATCAAGAGAAGTCAGCCCCAAGGGGGTTGTGTCCTATAGCCCAGGGGTTCCGAACCCTGGGATGCGCAGGATAAATCAAGTCCGATGACTTAGGAGATCAACCTTGCAGGGATTGCGGAAGGTGAGGACCAGGGCGCAATCGCACACCGGTTGAAGTAGGAGGCCACAACCCCTACAGGGTTGGGATCAAAAGGGATGGGATCAAAAGGGATGGCTCTTTACCCAGGGTTCAGAAACCCTGGGCTGTACGCCGCAACCCCGTTGGGGTTGACCTCTCTGATGTCTGCGGTAGGAGGTTGCTCGCCACGACTAGTGCAGCGCGCGCTCACTAGTGACTCAACGCCACTTCGTAGGCCCTCTCGACGGCCTCAAGATTCAGGCCTACCAACTCGCTCGTAGAGAAAGCAAACGCCGCTTCCAAAGCGACATAGAAGGGCCTCAGCTCATGGAGCTCGTAAAGAGGCAGAAGGTATCCCCTTGCAGGTAGAAACAGGCAGGAAAACAGGGATATCGCAACCTCACAAGGCCATTCGAAAGGGTAGATCTCCAAGAGTCGGATCTGGGAAAGCGTCATCTGCTCAACTGGATGGAGCTCGGAAAAACTCGGGCTAGGAACCCAATCGAAAAATCGATCCAGTGCCGACCCAATCATCTGGGGAATTACGGGAGTATGGTTGGGACAGATCGGAGTAACCGAGACCGAGCGAAGCGCTGAAGCTTCGGAGGCACCGGTGAGGCGCTGAAGCTGAAGCAGATTCTCAATCTGAGCGGGGCCAGGCTTGGACTGCAAGAGGAGGAATTCCTGGGTCAGGTTGTTCAAGCTGGAAGAGTCGATCTCCCAGGTCTGCGGATAACGGCTGAAGCGTCGGGACTTGGCGATCTCAAACTCCAGGAGGGGTGGAAGCAGTTGCTCACGGGTCAAGGCTTCGGAGTCCTGTTGGCGTTCGTCCAGAGCCTGTTTCTTTTGCTTCAGGGAAGCAAACTGAATGGCGGATCGCAAAGAGGGGGACATCGCTTAGTACTTAGCTCGAGGCTAGTTCGACCAGGGTGCGGGCCCCGAAGCCGGTGGCTCCGATTCCCTCGGCTGAGTCCTCATAGAGATCAACTCCGGCCATGTCTATATGGCACCAGGAAAGCTCCCCTACAAATTCTTGCAAGAACTTAGCGGCGCTCACAGCACCTGCCGAGCGGCTGCCGGAGTTCTTTATATCGGCGATCCCACTATCGAGATCCTTCCGGTATTCATCGTCCAGGGGAAGTCTCCAGAACTTCTCCCCGGCACGATCCCCCGCCCTCTGGAGCTTCTCACAAAGCTCATCGTCATTGGAAAAGAGGCCTGCACGAATGTTTCCCAGCGCGATGATGCAGGCCCCGGTCAAGGTGGCGATGTCAACAATGTATTCTGGAGCGAGCTCGGAGGCATAGCACAGGGCATCGGCCAGGATCAGACGCCCTTCCGCATCCGTGTTCACGATTTCGACGGTCTTTCCTCCCATCGATCGAATCACATCGCCTGGGCGTTGGGCTCGCCCACTGACCATATTCTCGACTGCCGGGATCAAGCCGATGACGTTTCTTTCAATCTGTAGCCGAGCGATAGCTTGCATCGCTGCCAGGACCGCGCAAGCGCCCGCCTTGTCTGCCTTCATGTCCTGCATTGACGCCGCGGATTTCAATGACAGACCGCCACTGTCGAAGGTCACCCCCTTGCCCACGAAGACGATGGGCCGGGCATCGATCTGCGGATCCTTCAGATGTTTCAGGATGATGAACCTAGCAGGCTCGTCACTGCCTTTGGCAACGGCCAGCAGAGTCTCCATCCCTTTTTTCTGCATCTCCGGCTCCCCAAGGACTTCGAATTCGAGACCAACCTTCTCCGCCACCATCCGAGACCTCTCCGCCAATCGACTGGGATTGATCTCGTTTCCAGGCTGGTTGACGAGGGAGCGCGCCAGATTGGTGGCCTCCCCCAGGATCTGACCGCGACGAACTGCTTCTTCGAGGCGCTGCAAATCGCCCTCTTGGAGGTGGGACAAGAGGACTTCCTCGATCAGGGTCTTGGACTTGCCTGAAGTCTTGTACTCGTCAGCCGAGTAGGCTGCCAGAACAGCACCCTCAGCGGTTGCCTGTGCAGCAGCCGGAGTATCCTCCTCGCCTCGAACAACGATCCCGACCTGTCGAAGTTTGTAGCCCCTGACCCGCCCGATTGCGCGAGTCACGGTCTTCCGAACGGCATCGGTAGCCCAACTGGCTTTCTTCCCGGCGCCGAGCAGCGCCAGGCGGCCAGCGCTTACGCCCTAAGGCCGATGGACCGTTGTGCACTGATGCCTCTTCCCCTCAAATTCCCCGGTTTCCTTCAGCTCACTCAGCAAACCACCTAGTCCTTGATCGAGACTGGCAACAAACTCCTCGTCTATACCCTCATCCTCGAAGAGTGGAATCACCAACAGATCACATTCAATCTCGTTCCAACTCGTGTGCGTCAATCGGACTTCCATCGCTTATCTCCGTTTCAGCTCCATTCGAATCTCACGATCCACCGTCTTCCTCTTCGCCGTCTCGCGCTTATCGTAGTTTCGCTTTCCCCTTGCAACTCCGATTTCCACCTTGACCCTACCGTTCTTGAAATAGAGGGCAATTGGAACCAACGTAAAGCCCTTCCTCATGGTAATCCCAATCAACTTGTTGATCTCCCGCCGATGGAGGAGCAGTTTCCGGGGACGAAGGGGCTCGTGATTGAACAGGTTGCCATGCCGATAGGGTCCGATGTGACAACCCTCGAGCCACACCTGGCCATTTTTCACCCGGGCGTAGCTTTCCTTCAGATTGACCTTATGGTCTCGAATGGCCTTGACTTCAGTTCCCTGCAAAGCAAGACCGGCCTCATAGCGGTCAAGGATCTCATAATTGAAGGATGCCTTCTTGTTACGAACGACCACTCCGTCAGTCAACTACAAACTCCACTCGAAAGTCCTGTCAACGCTGAAGTCGCTGCGCTGGCTCTGGAAGGGATGCCGGGCAACGGCGAAATGGGAGCCTACAATAGGATGGATTACCGGCCCGGAGAGGGCAACTTGCCGGGAACATCACAGGTCGGAAAACGTCTTCTCGCGATCCTCGTACATCTTCTGATAGTAGGCACGGTAGTCTCCGCTGCGAACCTGCTCGACCCATTCTTTATTTTCCTGGTACCACAAGACGGTTTCTCGTAAGCCCTCCTGGAAGCGGACCCCGGGCGCCCAGCCGAACTCCTCTCGGGTGCCACGACTGTCAATGGCGTAGCGCCTGTCATGCCCGGGACGGTCCTTGACGAACTGGATCAAATCGGAAGATTTCCCGAGGATCTCGAGGATCAGTCGAACCAACTCCAGGTTCGTCAGCTCGTCATCGCCTCCAATATTGTAGACGGATCCCGATCGGCCGCGGTTCAGCACCAGCTCCAATGCGCTGCAGTGGTCCCGAACATGAATCCAGTCTCGAGTATATTGTCCATCGCCGTAGATCGGCAATGGCTTCTCCTCGAATGCGTTCAGAACCATGAGAGGGACAAACTTTTCGGGAAACTGGAAGGGCCCATAGTTGTTCGAGCATCGCGTTGTGACAACATCCAGCCGATAGGTCTGATGGTAGGCTCGAACCAGCAGGTCGGCGGCTGCCTTGCTGGCAGCATAGGGACTGTTGGGCCGGATAGGGCTTTCAACCTCGAATTCCCCAACCGCCCCCAAGGATCCGTAGACTTCATCCGTCGAAATCTGAAGAAGGCGTCGCGCCTTCTTCTTTCGGAGCATCTCCAGAAGGACCTGAGTCCCTTGAACATTGGTTTGGAGAAACGCAGACGAGTCCAGGATGCTTCTGTCGACGTGCGTCTCGGCGGCAAAGTTTACTACCGCATCCGTATCAGACTCAATAGCACTCTCAACCTGATCCGCAGAAGTAATATCTCCCTTGACGAAGCGGTATCGGCTATTTCCCTCCAGGTCCGAGAGGCTTTTCAGATTTCCGGCATAGGTAAGTGCATCGAAATTGATCACCTCGTAGTCGGGCTGCTCCAGTACATGGTGGATGAAGTTGGACCCGATGAAACCCGCTCCACCCGTAACAAACAGCTTCATCACACTTCGTCCAATCCTGCCCGGACTCGGGAAGGAGCACTAAGTACACTGGAACGTAAATACTGGTACGTATTGTGGCGAGCGCGACGGGTCGAGTTCGCGAAGCGTCGACGAACGCCATGCCTTGCCATAGTGGAGGAGGCGCGACAAAGAAATCGGCCCGTCCCGTCGCCTCCCATAAGGCAGAGGGGGGTTGTGGACGATCTCTGCGTGGGTCGTCGTCGAAGATGGCCAGGCATCGTCTTCCTTCTCCTGCCTTGATCTCGCCTCACCAGCCCCCTCTGCAATACGTATCAGTATTTACGTTCCAGTGTACTAAGGTCCAGGCCAGCCCTGCTGGCGCCGTCCGAACTTCCAACAAAGAAACCGGGTCGCAGGCGAGGAATAAGGGTAAACAGAATCAGCACCACAATTGGAGGACGATCAAATTACAGGACACCCACTTCGCTTCGGGTTGCCTTCTGCTCCCGTTCGGCAACCAGCTGGCTGGCCGAGAGCAGTGAAGGAATTGTCCCGGCGTCCGTCCACCAGCCATCGAGAACATCGTACGTCATCTCGTGCCAATCGATGTATTGATTGTTGACATCGGTGATCTCCAACTCACCCCGCCCCGAAGGGGAGAGGGTATCGATGATGTCGAACACGCGCTGATCGTACATGTAGAGACCTGTAACCGCATATTTCGAGGCAGGTTTCCGAGGCTTCTCCTCGATTCGTATGACCTGTCCACCTGACAACTCAGGCACTCCGAAACGCTCCGGGTCAGGCACCTCCTTGAGCAGAATCTTGGCTCCCCTGCCCCGCTCCTGAAATCCCTCGACGAAGGGACGAACGGATTTCTCGACGATATTGTCACCCAGAACCACCATCAGACTTTCGCCTTCTGAGAAATACCTGGCTAGCGAGAGCGCCTCGGCGATCCCACCCTCCCCTTCCTGGTAGGCAAAGTGAAGCTGGCGCAGGCCGAATTCCTGCCCGTTGCCAAGGAGCCGGAGAAAGTCTCCAGCATTGTTCCCCCCGGTTACCAACATGATGTCTTGGATACCAGCATCCACCAGGGTCTCCAGTGGATAGTAGATCATCGGCTTGTGATAGACCGGCAAGAGGTGCTTGTTGGTTACTTTCGTGAGCGGCAGCAACCGGGTACCTAGTCCACCGGCGAGGATAACACCCTTCATCTGTATTCCTCAGGGATCTTACACGATGGGAGAGGAGCCATGCAATCGGAGGTAGAGTAGTTCGGTCTCATCCAGCTTCTTCTCGAGCGTGAAGTGCCGTTCCACTCTTTGACGCCCAGCCTGCCCCATCTTCGATCTTAACTCTTCCGACAGAAAAAGCCGGCCAAGCCGTGCTGCCAGGGAGCCAGGATCACCGGCAGGAGAAAGGAAACCAGTCTTACCGTCAACCACCAACTCAGGGATTCCACCCACATCCGTGGCTACTACCGGTAGCGGGGTCGCCATAGCAGCCAAGATGGCAGAACTGAGGCCTTCTGAATCAGAGGCAAGACAGAAAACGTCGAACTCCTTCATGAGGGCCTCGCTGTCACTCCGGAATCCCGCAAAAACAACCTGGTCTCGAATCCCCAACCCAACCGCCTTTTCAATCAACTTCGCTTTCAGTGGCCCGTCCCCGACAAACACATAGGTGACCTGCGGGAACCGAGACCGAAGCAGCGCGGCCGCTTCCAAGACAGTCGCATGACCCTTTTCCGGACTCAGGTGTGCGACCGTTCCTACAATAAGCCCAGCCCTATCTGAGAAGAGCGAGCTCGTCTTGATCTGATCGATCCACGACACATCGACTCCCTCATAGATGACTTTAATCCGGTCGGAATCCACTCCATGCTGGATGAGAGTCTGCCGAATACTGGTGGAAACCGTGACAATTCTCTCCAGAAACAAGTTGTACTTCAGATAACTGAGTTTCGACCGGAGAGGGAAATTGACCCTTCGAGAGCAAACCCGCAAGGGTGCCCTCCCCCAGAAAGATACAAGTCCCCCAGCCAGGATAGGACGCGGGGTGTTGAAGTGGACGATGTCAGGAGCGCTAGATCTGACCATCTTCAGCAACCTCAGGGGCGCCAGCGGACTGAATTCGACTCGCTGCCGAAAAGGGTGGGCTCGAATCGAGCGCCGGAGTGCCTCCTGGGCGAGGGGAGACCCAGGCGGGGCAGCCAAGTGCACCTCATGGCCACGCTGCTTCATGCCCGTCATCAGGGTGACGAGCTGCTCCTGACCTCCGCGCCAAAACTCTTCCGTATCCACGTACAGGATCTTGAGCTGACTCATTTCAGGCTAAGTGCTCCCTTCCATAAATACGATGATGTATGTGGCGAGCGCGACGGTGTCGAGGGCGCGAAGCGACGACGAGGCGATGCCTGGTATCGTAGAGGAGGAGCGACAAAGCCATCGGCCCGGCCCGTCGCCACCCGGAGGGCAGATGGGGGTTGTGGACGATCTCTGCGTTGGTCGTCGTCGAAGATGGCCAAGCATCGTCTTCCTCCTCCTGCCTTGATCTCGCCTCACAAGCCCCATCTGCATACATCATCGTATTTATGGAAGGGAGCACTAAGTGTCGTCGGCCCTTCTCTCCAGCTGCAGCTCCCACAGCTTCAAATACTTGAAAAAAGTGGAAGTGGCCGAGAGCCCGGATGCAGCCAGCCCGGGAACGCCATCGAGAAAACCCAATCGTACGAAGTAGTTCTTGAAGAAGACCAGCGGGGGATGAAACAGAAGGTGAGAGGGACGTGCCCTGAGGCCGCGCTCGTAGTAGTCGGCCGCGGATAGGGAAGAGAAGCGTTCCAGCTGGACCAGGTACTCCTTCAAAGAGGTGTAGGTGAAATGATAAAGCTCACCCTTCAGCCTCGCGGTGGGCCCCGTGACCTTGAAGGACTCGTGGACTCGCCCCCCTTTCCATTCCCCTCTGGATCGCCGGAACAACCGCAGCTGCCAGTCAGGGTACCAAGTGGTGTGTTCGATCCAACGTCCCAGAAAGTAGGTCTTACGCGGCAGCCAATAGCCGTTCACATCATCCTCGGCTTCTTCTTTCCAGCGGCCGATCTCCCCCTGCAGTTCGGGGCTCAAGACCTCGTCTGCATCAAGACTGAGCACCCACTCGTGATTGGTCTGTTGAGTAGTGAAGTGCTTCTGGCTGCGATAACCTTCCCAGGGCCTCTGAAGAAATTGGTCTACATACTGAAGACAGATCTTTTCCGTAGCATCGGTGCTGAAGGAATCGACAACGATGATTTCGTCACTCACCCCCTGGAGGCTCCTCAAGGCGGCTTCGATCTTCTCTTCTTCGTTAAAGCTGATGAGGACAGCAGATAGTTTTTTCAAATCTCTTGCCCGGATCCACTAAGGTCTCCACAATTGTAATCCCTTGAACCAGATTCCGTGAAGACGGAGTTGCTGCCTCGGAGAAATAGGGAGAAGTTTTGTAGGCGGCCGGGCAGCGCTGCCAAGGCAGCGCCGGAATGGCCGCGTGATTCTTCACGCTTGGAAGTCTGGGTGCTTCTCGACCACTTCCTGCTCGCCGTAGTAGATCTGAATAGGTGCGGAACGGTAGAAGGAATCAAGCAAACGAGAGACATCGATGTCCGACCTTTTGGACCTGCTGCGCTCCTCCTTTCTCTGGCACCGGACCTTTTTCCACTCCTTGAGCGAGCTCAGAAAGGAGCCGTAGAAACGGTAGTCGAGAAAGAACACGCGCGTAAAGAGGAGAACGAGCATCATTAACAGATGCTGAACCCAATACCGGGGTGAGTGAAGGTTGATCCAGTGGAAAAGTAGTCGATTCCGCAATGCGGCCGCCTTTACCTCCTTCTTCTCGAAGTGTTTGTCTATGGTCGCGCTGATGCGGTGATGGGCAACGCTCCTTGGTTCGTAGTGAATCGTCCACCCTCTCTTCCAGCCCCGGTAGGAGAGATCCACATCCTCCCAGTGGAAAGGTGATAAAAGTGGATTGAACCCTTCGAGTTCCTCCAGCTTCTTTCGACTATAGGCAGAAAACCCGCCAATGGCGCAGGCTGAAAGGAGCTGCCTGTCTTCGATCCAGCTTCCTGCCGCAGTGGAAACATCGTAGTTGAAGTACATACTCCAGGAGCCTCTTCGAAAGCGGCCGAAGCGGCCACCGGCCGTAAAAAGAGGCCGATCCCAAGCGAACACCTTGGCGGTGACGGCGAACACTTCGGAATCCTGGAAGTGAAGCGATTGGTAGAAAAAGTAGCTCTCCTCGACTCGGACGTCGTTGTTCAAGAGCGAGATCAGGGGATGGCTACAGTGTCGAAACCCGAAGTTGCAGGCAATCGCAAACCCCTCGTTTCGACGCTTCCGCAATAGGCGAATCTCGGGGAATTTCTCTGGGATCACTTTCCCGGTTGCGTCTGTACCCCCATCATCAACGATCAGGATCTCGGTGCTGCTACCCGTTTTCTCCTGGTAGAACCTGGCCGCTGACCGAACCGACGGAAGCGTCTCCAGCAGAAGCTCTAGTCCATTCCAGGACGGGATCACGATACTGATGTCTGATCCCATGTTCCGGTTCATATTCGCTCGGGATGAAAACCAGGCTAGAAGAAGAGTGACCTTCCCGTCATCTCAGGAGGTTTCTCCAGCTGAAGATACTCGAGCAGGGTGGCACCGATATCTTCCAGGGCACCTCCCGGACGGAGCTTACCACTGTAGTGGTCATCAACGAGGATGAAGGGTACGGGTTGACTGGTGTGGGCCGTATGGGGCTGTTCTGTGAGGGGATTGATCATCAGTTCCGCATTGCCGTGATCGGCCGTCACCATCATCACACCTCCTATCTGCTTCAGCCGTTGATGGATCCGAGCGACGCACGCATCCACGACTTCTACCGCCTTGATGGTAGCGGATAAGTTCCCGGTGTGTCCTACCATGTCTGCATTCGCGAAGTTCACGACGATGGCTTCAAAAAAGCCCCGATCCAGCTCGGCCAGCAGCCTGTCCGTGATCTGTACCGCGCTCATGTCGGGCTTCAAGTCGTAGGTGGCTACCTTTGGAGACGGGATCAAGACTCGCTCCTCGCCGGGAAAAATCTGCTCCTCTCCCCCATTGAAGAAGTAGGTTACGTGCGCGTACTTCTCGGTTTCGGTCAATCGCAGGTTGGGAATCTCACGCTGGCTGAATACCTTGACGAGGGTATGTTCCAGACGAATGGGTGGAAATGCGATTGGTGTTACAAAGGTGCTGTCGTACTCAGTCATCGTTAGAAAGCACTTGACCGGCCCCTGCTTCAAACCAAAGTGGGGAAAGTCCACCTGCGTCAGGGCACGGGTAAGCTGCCGTGCCCGATCCGATCGAAAATTGAAGAAGACAACTGCATGATCCTCCTCCAATTTGCCAATCGGGTTACCCCCTCCATCCACCACCGTAAAGGGAATCAAGAACTCATCACTGACGCCGTTCTCGTAGGACTCCGTAATGCCCTCCAGGGGGTTGCGGTAGAGTCGATCGGACCGTCCTTCCACAATGGCTCGATATGCCATCTCAATGCGATCCCACCTATTGTCACGATCCATGGCGTAGTAACGCCCTCCGACCGAGGCAATCTGACCTACGCCGATCTTCTGAACCTCCGCCTGCAGCTGTTCCAGAAAACCGAGAGCGCCCCTGGGCGCCGTGTCCCTCCCATCGGTGATGGCGTGGATATAGACCTCACGCACGCCCCTCTCCTGGGCCAGACGGAGCAGGGCCGAGAGATGACGGATATGGCTATGAACCCCTCCGTCCGAAACAAGACCAATCAGGTGTAGAGCCCGCTCCCGCGCTGCCTCGAAGGCGGAGAGGATCGGCTTGTTTCGAAACAGGTCTCCGGTTTCGATAGCACGATCAATCCGCGTGAGGTCCTGGTAGACGACACGTCCCGCCCCAATATTGAGATGCCCCACCTCGCTGTTCCCCATTTGCCCCTCAGGCAGACCAACCCGGGAACCGCTCGCGGTAAGAGAAGCCCAGGGGTAGCGCGAGTACAGCTTCTCGAAGGTGGGGAGGCTAGCCTGGGCAATCGCATTACCCTCTTTGGAGTCGCGCAATCCCCAGCCGTCCAGGACTGCCAGAACAATTACGGGAGGTTTAGTCATTGCACCAGCTTCTCCTGACGGCTACTTGCTCGACGCGTCTTCAAGCATACGTATGCAAGGAAGTTTCAGACGTAGTCCCAACCCCAGGAAGCACTGGCCCCGTTCGAGACAGAAGCTTTGCCTGATTTCAGGAGGCATCCCTACGCCGAAGGTGTTACTGCGCGTAGCCCAGGGTTGCAATGCGAAGCGAGCTACCCTGGGTTCAAGCCGCCTGCCTTTTCTACGCTGCAAGCGTTGTTGCAAAAGCGTTTCCGGTCGGCAATACGCGGGTAAGAGACAGGCGGGGTTCCCGCCTGCCCCTCCCCGTTGTCGCGATGGGGTCTATTCCTCATATTTACCGGCGTGAGGGTCACTCACCGGGCGACCCCAAAGACGTTGCCCCAAGACGGGGAACGACGTAACAGACTTGGCCATAGGTGTTGCGATAGAGGCAGAAGCTTTCAAGGGTAAGCAAGCCGAGTTTTCGGCAGAAGAACCCCACCCTGAGTTTGCGATTGTCGTTGTAGTTCTTCCGCTTGAGCTTCATACTCCGGAGTCGCAGACGGACCCAGGAGTCGAGCTTTTGGAAGAGCCAGCGATTGGTCGCGAACTCGGGGGCGAAGTACTGAGCCGTCCCCCTGATCACTCGGTTCAATTTCAGGATCGCCTCGGCATCGAGGTTATGGTGGCGAACGGTTAATTCCCGCACCTTATCCTTGAATTTCCGCTGGGACTTGTCGCGCATACGCCGGGAACGGGACGAGAGGAAAAAGCCAAGAAACTCATAGCCTTTTCCGAACGTCGTGATCCGGGTTTTCTCCGGACTCAGCGTTAGCTGAAGGGTTGCCAGCAGCAGCTGGACCAGTGCCAAGGCCTCTTGCGCCTGCCTTTCGGACCGGGTCAGGACGACGAAGTCGTCGGCGTACCGGGCAAATTGAAAACCCGCCCGGTCGAGAGCCCAGTCCAGTTGATTAAGGACAATGTTAGCCAAAAGAGGGGAAATCACCCCTCCTTGTGGCGTGCCGACCGTGGTCGGCTTGAAGACACCGTCCTCCATGACTCCGGCAGTGAGAAATCGTTGAAGAAGGCGAAGGATATTACCGTCGGCAACCTTGTCGGCCACCAACTGCATAATGACGTCTTGTGGAATGTTGTCGAAAAAGCCTTCAATGTCGGCGTCGAGTACGAAGCCGTAGCCGGCGTCGTGAAGGGACAACACCCACTGGATCGCCTGATGACAGTTGCGTTTGGGACGAAACCCGAAGGAGGCTTCCTGAAAGAGCGACTCGAAGATAGGTTCCAGCAGCCGTCGCAGGACTTCCTGGCCCACGCGGTCGCGGACCCCGGGAATCCCGAGCGGCCGGGTCTTCTTCGTGTGAGGCCCCTTGGAGAGATGGACTCGGCGCAGCGGAACGGGTCGAAACTCGCCTGATTTAAGATCTTTCATCAGCGCGAGAAGATTTTGTTCGAGGTTGTCCTTGAACATCCCGATGCTGACCTTGTCCACCCCGGCGGCGCCTCGGTTGCGCTTGACTTTCTTAAAGGCGGCACGCATGAGCTCGATCGTGATGCGACCGGTCAAGGAGTGCACTTTTCTGTTCTTCACCATGGTGTTCCTGTTCTGTTGCATCATCAGGTGAGGCGGATCGGAGATCTATCGGGTGTTTCTTAGCCAGGCCCCTGGGGGGTCTGTTTTCCCGGTTTGACCCGGACAAGAGCACGGGCCGACCCATTTGGGGGGCCACGGCCGAGACGCTAACTACCCAGACTCAGGATTCTTCCTCACCTCGTCTTCGGTTTGACCTTTCCTCCAGCCGAAACTGGAGTACTCCGGCTCTGCGGCAATCCCTAAAGCGGAGGCGGCTCAGGAAGCCTTCTCCGCACCACCGCATCATCCGTCGCCTTTCACCGGGGGCTTATAGCGCGGACTCACCCACAGGGGACGGCGGGGGACATTCACCGGTCATGACTCGAACCATTTTCCTCAGGCGGCGACAGGTATCACCCAAAGCAGTTCCAGAGAGATAACCACCTGTTCTCTCTGGAGACGAGGTCAGGGAACCTCGCCAACGCTTCACTCAAGGGCGGTCGTTGGCGCTTTGCTCTAGGCCGAAGTGCCGTCTCCCGAAGTCTTCCTGCCTGGCCCCTTCGTGACGATCCCTTCTTCCGGTCCAGCCGTTGGGAGCGCCCTGGCTGCGTACCCCCGCTGGTTAATCGCGGAGTTCGAGCAGGAAGTTCTGTACGAGCGTGGACTCGCACAGGTAGGCTTCGGCGTCTTGCCTCTCTTATCGCTTTATTTCCTCCTTTCCAAACGCCTCACCGTTTGTCTAACATGGTTTGACTTAGTTCGAGCCACTGCGGCTCATCGCACCCCTTCAGGGTAGCGCACTTTCATCAACGAATTTGACCCAGGGTAGCTCGCTTCGCTCCGCATCGCCAACCCTTATAGTTGGGAAGGTACTGAGATCGGGAAGATGGGAGCGGCAAGTAGCCGTAGCCGCCTTTCTTTCTTTTTTGCTACTTTTTTCTTTCTTTGTGGAAGGTGTGGATGGTGTGCAAAAGTGTGGAGTCGGGAGCTCGATAGTCGACTCCCAGGACGCTCGGGTCCGTCACGAATGCCAACCCTTATCGGGAGGACGATTAAGCCCAGACTTTCGGACGGACCCTGGGCCGGATTTGGACGAATACTCAGATGCTGTCCGCTCAGGAGGACTTCTATAAGGAATTCGCCGCCCCCGGTTTGCGTCCGACGAAACACCAGAGAAGGGGAGAGGAGCCATGAAGCCGATTGAGGAGCAGACCATTGGAGTGTGGGTGGGCCTGGACTGGGCCGACCAAGAGCATGCCTACGCGCTGCGGATGTCGGGCTCGAGCGAAATCGAGACCGGCGACGTCAAACAAACACCGGAGGCCCTGCAGAGCTGGATCAACGGGCTGAGAGAAAGGAGCGGAGGCGGCTGGGTCGCGATCGCCGTCGAACAGAGCCGGGGAGCGCTGCTGTATGCGCTGATGGATTACGATTTTGTGTTGATCTACCCGATCAACCCGAAGTCCTTGAGCCGCTACCGTGGAGCCTTCTATCCCAGTGGAGGCAAAGACGACCCGAGGGATGCGGATCTGGTGCTGGACTACCTGCTCAAGCATCGGGAACGGATTCGATTGTGGGAACCCGAATCGCCGGAGGTGCGCTCCCTGCGCCTGTTGTCCGAGCAACGGCGCAAGCTGGTCGATCTGCGCGCGGACTTGACCAATCAGTGGACCGCCAACTTGAAGAACTACTTTCCTCAGGCCCTGAAATGGGTCGGCCCGCTCAAAGGGAAGACGGCCTGTGATTTCCTGAACCGTTGGCCCAGCCTTGAGGCCTTGCAGCGGGTCAAGCCGACCACGATTCGCCGCTTTCTCAAGAGCCATCGGGTGGGGGGCAGCGAAAAGTTGCACTCCAAGCTGGAGGAGATCAAGCAGGCCCGGGCGCTGACCCACGATGCGGCCATTGTGACGGCGGCTAGCCTGATGACTCAGAGCTTGGCGGGACAGATCCTGCACTTGAATGAGTCCATCCAGCGGTTTGATGCCAAAATCGAGGAACTCTTCAACCACCACCCCGACCATTTCATTTTCAGCAGTCTGCCCGGCTCTGGAAAGGCTCTGGGACCGCGGCTCTTAACTCTCTTTGGGGAGGATCGGGATCGTTTCCAATGCGCCGCGGAGGTACAGACCGTCTCCGGCATCGCCCCCCTGCTGCGAAGCAGTGGCAAGACCCGCATCGTGTCTTACCGTTGGGCCTGTCCCAAGTTCGTCCGCCAGGGCGTTCACGAATTCGCCGCTCACTCCCGGCACTGGTGCCCCTGGGCGCAAGCGTTCTACCAGATGCAGCTCAGCCAAGGGAAAGATCATCACGTCGCGGTGCGCTCTTTGGCCTTCAAGTGGCTGCGCATAATCTACCGCTGCTGGAAGAACCGGGTCCCCTACGACGACGCCATTTATGTGGCTTCTTTGAAGGCGAACAACGCCCCTTTGCTGGCCTTCTTGTAGAGAGCAATCAAGCTGTGGAAAAAAATGCAACCGGCTGAAAAAAAACTTGAAAAAACACTTGACTTGAAACCTCAGATGTCTGGGCTCCGCGCAATAACGCCTTCGGCGTAGCAGGTGTTGGAGAAGCTTTCCCCTGATTGATCCAGCGCCAGCTGGTGGCACCACTAGCCCGGGAGGCCTAAACTCGGCCACAGTTTGTCTACCCGCTCCCTGACCTCCGGTGTCATCAGGATCTCTTCGGGCCACTCCCGATGGAAGCCTTCCTCCGGCCACTTCTGGGTAGCGTCAATGCCCATCTTGGATCCGAAGTTGGGTAGCCGGGAAGAGTGATCGAGCGAATCCACCGGTCCCAGCGTGAACTGGATGTCCCGTTCCGGATCGATGTGGTTCAAGGTTCTCAAGACGACCTCGCCATAGTCCTGGACGTTCACTCCCTCGTCCAGCACCACGATGCACTTCGAGAACATGGCCTGGCCCATTCCCCAGATGGCATTCATGATCTTGCGGGCGTGCCCGGGATAGCGTTTGCGGATGCTGATGATGACCAGGTTATGGAAGATTCCCTCGAAGGGCATGTGCATATCGATGATTTCGGGCAGCTGTTTCTGGATCACAGGCAGGAAGATTTGCTCCACCGCGTGACCCATATAGCAGTCCTCCTGAGGCGGTTTTCCAACAATGATGGTCTGATAGATAGGATCCCTACGATGGGTCATGCAGGTGACGTGGAAGACCGGATATTGGTCCGCCAGAGAATAGAACCCGGTGTGATCTCCGAAAGGACCCTCCTCCCGGGTTTCATCCAGATTGACGTACCCTTCAAGAATGATTTCGGCATTGGCGGGTACGTTGATGTCCACAGTTTTACAACTCACCATCTCGACTGATTGGCGGCGAACAAATCCGGCGAACATCATTTCGTTGAGGTCGTCCGGAAGCGGCACGATAGCTGAGAAGACGGTGGCAGGGTCGGCACCAATAGCCACGGCAACCTCCATCTTTCTATCGCCGCCGGGATCGGATTGCCGCCGGGCCTCGCGAAAGTGATGCGCCCCATGTTTATGAACCTGCCAGTGCATCGCGGTCGTGGTTTCGTCAAAGACCTGCATCCGGTACATCCCGCAGTTCTGTTTTCCCGTTGCCGGATTCCGGCTGAATACCAGGGGCAGCGTGATGAAACGTCCGGCGTCACCGGGCCAGCACTTGATGATGGGCAGCTCCAGGAGAGAGAAGCCTTCGGTCTTCACCACCTCCTGACAGGGACCCCTGTTTACAGTCTTGGGTACGAGGGAAGACAATTCGGTCAAACGGGGGAGCATCTTGAGCTTATCCCAGGTTCCGGTCGGAGCCTTCAGGTCCAGGAGCTCTTCGATTCTCTGAGATACATCTTTCAGAGCCTCGACACCAAGGGCAAGATTCATGCGCTGGTAGGAGCCGAAGGTGTTGATCAGAAGAGGAAGCTCCGATCCTTTCAGATTCTCGAACAGCAGGGCGGGACCCATCGCCTTCGAGACCCGATCCGTGATCTCGGCGACTTCCAGGATGGGGTCCACCTCCACCGGAATCCGAGTGAGCTGGCCTGACTGCTCCAATCGTCTGATAAAGTCCCGTAAGTCGCCGTATTCGTAACTCATATCCGTCCTATCTTTTCGAAGAGCTCCAGTTGTCTGGGTGATCTCTGTGGGGGCTATTCTCCACGCCGCCAGTCTTGCCGTCAACGGCGCCGGTCATTAGGCCCGCATCACTTTGGCTGAACCTCCCGACCTGGCAGTGGCCTCCAGGCCGCCGTACGTCGAGCCAGAGGCTCGAAGAAAAGAGAATACGGCGGCCCGGAGGCCACCGCCACGACGTGCACGCTCCTTAGAAAAAAAAAGATACATCCAAAAGTGATCTGCGACACGTAGTGCTGATTGAAGACGCACTAGAAACACTAAACGAAAGGAGTTCGACCATGAATCTGAGTCCTTCTCAACCCAGGTCTTATCTGCCGCTTGTTCTGATTCTCGCCTGCCTCCTACTCCCAGCGACTACACTGGGATCCAGTCACCGTGAGGCTCCCGCTATCACTCTGGATCCAACAGCTGACAACACCGATGTCTATGCCTTTGTGAGCTACGAGCCAGGTCGTGAACAATTCGTGATGCTGATCTCTAACTTCATACCCCTGCAGGTGCCCTATGGTGGGCCCAACTTTCACAAGTTCGATCCGCACGTGCTCTACGAGATCATGATCGACAATGACGGCGATGCGGTCGAAGAAATCACCTACCAGTTCCGCTTCAGAACCGAGGTTTTGGAGAGCGGAACCTTCCTGACGGCTACCGGTCCGATTGGGTCGCTCCAGGATCCAACCCACAATGTCCGTCAGTACTGCACCATCTGGCGTGTCAACGGTCCTCGTCGATCCTCGGCACCGAGGGAACTTCTTGGCGAGGATCTCATCCTCCCGCCATCAAATATCGGTTCGGCTACGACCCCAAATTATGAGGCGCTGGCCAAGCAGGCGATTCATGACCTCCCCGACGGAAGCCGCTTTTTCGCCGGACAACGAGACGAAGGCTTCTACGTGGACCTCGCCGGCATTTTCGACCTGCTGTCGCTGCGTGTTCCGGGTGTAGACGGGACAGCGGGGCAGAACGTGCACTCGATTGCCATCGAGATACCCATGTCCAGACTTACTTCTGACGGGAGCCTTCCAGCTGGTGCAGACGATCCCACAGCGGTCATCGGTGTCTGGTCATCCGCCTCTCGGGCTAGCTTCTCCAGGCTACCCGTTACTGGAGGCTCGCCGATACCACTGCACCTTTTCGGGTTTAGAACCTTGACCCAGGTTTCTCGATTGGGTTCGCCGTTGGTGAATGAGGTCGTCATTCCTCTAGTTATGAAGGATCGATTCAACTCTTCGCGTCCGACCGATGACGGGCAGTTCCTCAGTTTCGTCACCGACCCTGAACTCGCCAGGCTTCTCAACCTGCTTTTCGGAGTCGAGGTTCCTCCAGCCCCGCGCAATGACCTGGTGCAGGTGTTTCTGACAGGAGTCCCTGGGCTCAATCAACCTCCCAATGTAGTTCCGGGCGAGATGCTGCGCCTGAACATGGGGATCACGCCAACTCCGGCTGATAGTCAGAATCGGCTTGGTGTTGTCGGCGGAGACCTGGCCGGATTTCCCAACGGTCGACGGGTTGGCGACGACGTGCTCGATGTCGCCGTCCAGGCCGTGGCCGGGATTCTGGTGGATGGCACGGGAGCAGGATTGGGAGATGGCGTAGATCAGAATGACGTGCCCTATTTGACGGGATTCCCGTACCTTGGAACGCCCCATCCGGGGAATCCCTGATCTAGCCCGCATTTCTCATCGCTGGTCTACTGCGTCGCCGCAACTGCGCTGGACAAGAGGGCTCGCGCTCCCTCGACCGGCATCAACTATGGTAGGGTACCTGCTCCAGGATCGTGCTGAGATCCTCGGCGGCAAGGCCCTATCGGTTGGCGATGTTGGCAGGATGACGAGGGAGCGCGCATGCCCCAGGACGAAGATCGACGGGAGCTGGATTCGGCACCTACGATCCCCACTCACTCCCCCTACGTTTCCCCGCTCGAGAATCTCGCAGAGTTCACTCCGAAGGCCGCCGTCGCGGGCATCTTCTTTGGAATTCTTTTCGGAGCGGCCAACGCCTACCTCGGATTGAGAGTAGGACTCACCATCTCCACCTCGATTCCGGTCGCGGTTCTGACGGCGGCAGCCTTCAAGGTATTGTCGTCGGCGGGTCACCGAAGCACCATTTTGGAGGCCAACCTCTCCCAGACAATCGGCTCTGCCTCGAGCTCGGTTGCCAGCGGTGTGATCTTTACACTGCCTGCTCTTTTTCTTTGGGGTCTAGCTCCAGGGTTGCTTCAAATGGTGGTCCTGGCGATGGCCGGAGGACTCCTGGGCGTTCTGTTCATGATCCCGCTCCGACGCTTTCTCATTCAAAGGGAACACGGAAGGCTCCCATATCCCGAGGGTACAGCCTGTGCCGAGGTCCTTCGTGCCGGCCAGGAGGGCGGCCGCCGCGGTCATAACGTCTTCTGGGGACTTGGCATCGGGGCGCTTTTCAAGGGGCTTGCGGGTTGGGTCCAGCTCTTCCCGCGGGAGATCCATTTCGCTCTCCCCTTCCTCAACAAGAGCCAGTTGGGGCTGGATTTTTCGGCGGCGCTGCTGGGAGTTGGATACATCCTGGGCCCGCGGATTTCCATCATCATGGTGAGTGGTGGGCTGCTCTCCTGGGTAGTCCTGATTCCGGCGATTGCCTTCTGGGGGGAGGGAAGAACCGAGCCCCTTTACCCCGAGACTCTTCTGCCGATCGCGGAGATGCTTCCCGACGATATCTGGAGCCGTTACGTCCGCTATATCGGCGCGGGCGCCGTCGCAACTGGTGGCCTGATCACCCTATTCCGTAGCGTCCCCACGATGATCGAAAGCTTTCGCCTGGGCCTGGGAGAGCTAAGGGGTCGTGCCCCCGGCGCCGTCTCGGCAGCCTTGAGGACGGATCAGGATTTGCCCCTCCGCGGGGTGCTGCTGGCACTGCTGGGAGTAGGCATCGTTATGTCGATTCTTCCTTTCGTGTTCGGCGAAGCCACCCCTTTCGGACTTCGGGCGGTCGCGGCGTTCATGGTTATCGTTGCAGCATTCTTTTTTGTCACCGTGTCCTCACGAATCGTGGGTCTGGTGGGAGTTACTTCGAATCCCACCAGCGGCATGACGATTGCTACTCTGCTTGCAGTTTCCTCCGTTTTCCTGCTGATGGACTGGACCGGCGATGCGGGCAAGGTGACCGTCCTCACGGTGGGCTGCGTCGTAGCTGTAGCGGCCTCAATCGCCGGGGATACCTCGCAGGATCTGAAGACCGGATTTCTACTGGGAGCGACTCCCCGGAGACAGCAGCTAGGTGAGATAGTTGGGGTTCTGAGTTCGGCGACCTTCGTCTGTCTGGCCGTGCTGGTCTTGGACCGTACCTACGGTTTCGGCTCGCAGGAGCTGCCGGCACCACAAGCGACTCTTATGAAGCTGGTCGTGGAAGGCGTGCTTGAGAACTCGCTTCCCTGGGTCCTGGTGGGAATCGGCGTTGCCATCGCCCTGACCGCCGAAGTGCTGCGTGTTCCCAGTCTCCCGTTTGCGGTCGGGGTCTACTTGCCAGTCACCACCATGGCATCGGTCTGTGCGGGAGGGTTGATCCGCTTCTTCCTGGAGCGTCGAGCTCCATCGACAAGTGCGGGTCGGCAGCGTACCGACAGGGGAATCCTCCTCGGATCGGGCATGGTAGGAGGCGAAGGTTTGGTAGGTGTGGGAATCGCTGCTGCGGCGTTCGCGCAGGGTGCGGCGCCTTCAGGTCTGGGATACTCGTGGGCAGGGTCCGCTGCTCCTCTGATCGGCCTCCTTGTCTTTGTCCTGCTCGCTGTCGGGCTGGTTCTTGGTAGTCTTGGACGGTTCGAGGTCGGGGAGAGTGGCCGATAGAGTATGGGGCCGGGCCGTAGCGGTGGCTTCCAGGCCGCCGTCCCTCGAGCCAAAGGCCTGAAAGAGCAATACTTTGGCCCGAAGACCAAAGCTACGTTCGCCGATGGAGTTTAAAATCGGGGAGAAAGAAATCGGGTAGATACCCCACAGGGATGAAGATGCCAAAGTATTCTGAGGAGGAACGGGACCAGATCGTTACTGAGTACTTCGGTCCGGGCAGCCCCAAGGAGAATCCGCGGTGTCCCCAGTGTGGCGAAGTTCTGCAACTCCAATCCAAGTATCCATCCGGGTCTTCGGTATTTCGTCTCTCAATACGCTGCCCGGATTGTCAGGCTGAAGACGTCTGGGAGCAGGGAAGTCCCCGGACGTCTTGGACCGATCTACAACTAGCCTATTGCCGCGAGCGCTATAGCAAGGGCGAGGCACCCCGCTGTCCAGTCGATGACTGCTACGTCATCTGTACCGAGTACAACGACGGCATCATCGACTATCGCTGTCCCTACTGCAATCGTTCTGGAAGAAATCGACAGCTAAAAGAAACAAAGTGAGGTGGTGGACGTAAGGTCTAGAGTGGGAGTTGTCAGAATAGACTCTAACTCATTGTTGCATCCCAGGCTCAATTCGTAACTGAGTCCTCTGACAACTTCCCACCGAGACACCCTCGTGAGAGGGTTGACCGTATCGACCACTTACCCTGCACGCCCCGTGCCTAGAAGCTGATAGAGTCCTATTAGTCTTGTTTTATCAACAAGTTAACTAGGATACAAAAAAGTTTTTCGAGAGATCCACCTGACCCAAAACATTCAAAAAATTGGGTGCTTCTGCCTTGATCATAGGTAACTCACCCCTTTTCTTGAAGATACGTGAATACAAATATCTGGATCGGTCAGGGAGCCCTGGCGGGTGGCCGGACGCTTAACCGCTCCGGTCCGCGCGGTCAGCAATTCGGCAAGGGCGATTGACAGGGCCAGGAGAAGTAGAGAGAGTACACTTCATGACCGTCGTCCTGGGAGACTGAAGATGTACCTTGGAGTTGACTGCGGCACCCAGAGTCTCAAGATCCTGGCATGGGACCCGATCACCGGAACTTGCTACTCTGCCTCGGGATCCTACGACCTCATCGGGAACCTGCCGCCGGGTCATAAGGAACAGCACCCGTCGAATTGGACTGATGCCCTGGAAGCCTGTATGGGCGCGTTGCGGCAGCAAGGAGTCGATTTGGGTGCCGTTCGAGGAATCGGGGTTTCAGGTCAGCAACATGGATTGGTTGTGCTGGACTCGTCGCACCGGGTTATCCGTCCTGCCAAGCTTTGGAATGATACCAGTACAGCAGCCCAGTGCCGCTCCATCCTGGAGACAGCTGGGGGTGCCTCGTCCTATATGGATGAGATAGGCAATGCGCTGCCTCCTGGCTTCACCGCCTCCAAGATAGCCTGGATCAAGGAGCATGAACCCGAGAACTATTCCCAGATCCGCTCTTTGATGCTGCCTCACGATTATCTCAACTTCTATTTGACCGGCGAGATGACGGCCGAGGCAGGAGACGCTTCGGGGACCGGTTACTTTCGGGTCCGGCAGCGAGAGTGGTCGACCCGGGCACTCTCCTGGATCGATCCCGATACGGACCTCGAATCATACCTACCCCGTCTGATCCCGTCAGACGAAGCTGCTGGCGCCCTCCGAGCGGCTCTCGCTCAGAAGTGGGGCCTGAGCGCCGCCGTGACGGTGAGCTCTGGCGGCGGAGACAACATGATGGGGGCCATCGGCTCTGGGAACGTCAGCCCGGGGACACTCACCGTGAGCCTGGGGACCTCCGGAACCCTCTACGGCTGCAGCGGTTCCCCTCTGATCGATGCCATCGGAGATGTGGCTGCCTTCTGCACCAGCACCGGAGGGTGGTTGCCCTTGGTCTGTACGATGAATGTCACCGTAGCCACCGAGATGGTCCGGTCGGGTTTCTTCGAATCCGGTCTCGAAGATTTCGATCAGCAGATCGCCCAGGTACCTCCCGGTTCGAAGGGGCTTCTGCTGCTGCCCTATCTAGAAGGTGAGCGGGTTCCGAATTCCCCTGAAGGGACCGGAGTCCTTCTTGGGATCCGGCCGGCTACTGCCACACCCCCCTACCTCGGTCGCGCGGCCATGGAAGGCGTGACATTGGGGCTGAAGTACGGGTTCGAGCGGTTGAAGGATCTGGGTTTGGCACCCAGCGAGATCCGACTGATCGGTGGTGGTTCCAGAAGCCGCGTTTGGAGAGGGATCGTGGCAGCTGCACTCGGAGTCACCTGCGTGGGTCCGAGAAACGAAGAGGGGCCTGCATTCGGTGCCGCCCTCCAAGCAGCTTGGTGCGACCAGGGAAGCGAGATCGCGACCTTGGTGGAGGAATACGTCGAGCTGGACGAAGCCACTCGCCAGGTTCCTGAGCAGGGGCTGCAAGCCACCTACGAGGAGTTGTACGGAGTCTATGCGAAGTTGAGTGAGACCTTGCTCAAGAGCGATGTCTTTCCCAGCCATCGACGCTTCATCGAATGAAAGGATGGGCCATGAACGGAGACCTTAAGCCTAAACCTGAAGATAGATTTACCTTCGGCCTGTGGACCGTGGGAAACCCGGGTAGGGATCCCTTCGGGCAGCCTACGCGAGAACCCCTGCCACCGCCCCAGATCGTCCGTCTGTTGGGGGAGGAAGGGGCCTATGGGGTGAATTTCCACGACAACGACTTGATTCCTATCGACGCAACTCCCGCCGAGAGAGCGTCTATCCTGCGAGATTTCAAGCAGGCCCTGGCTGAGTACAATGTGTGCGTTCCCATGGCAACCACCAACCTCTTCACCGATCCGGTTTTCAAGGATGGAGCCTATACTTCCCACGATCCGAATATCCGAGCCTACGCCCTGCAGAAGACCATGCGCGGCATCGATCTGGGAGTAGAGCTAGGTGCCACGATCTACGTTTTCTGGGGAGGACGCGAAGGGGCGGAAGTGGATGCCGCCAAGGACGCAGCCGAGGCGATCAAGCGGTACCGAGAGTGTATGAACTTCCTCATCGGCTACGTGAAAGACAACGGCTACAATTTGCGATTCGCAATGGAAGCGAAGCCCAATGAACCCAGGGGAGACACCTACCTGCCCACGACCGGCGCCATCCTTGCCTTTGTCCATACCCTGGATGATCCTTCGATGGTGGGGGTGAACCCCGAGTTGGCCCATGAGCACATGGCAGGGTTGAATTTCTACCACGCCGTGGCCCAGGCCTGGGAGGCGGGCAAGCTCTTCCATATCGATTTGAACGACCAGAAGCTCGGTCGCTTCGATCAGGACCTTCGTTTCGGGTCAGAGAGCCTGAAGGCCGCCTTCTTCCTGGTGAAGTTTCTAGAGGACGTCGGCTACGAAGGCTCACGCCACTTCGATGCACACGCCTATCGAAGCGAGGGAGCACAGGGTGTCCGGGACTTTGCTGCCGGCTGTATGCGTACCTATTTGATCTTGAAGGATAAGGCGCAGCGCTTCAATGAAGATGCCGAGATCCAGGGTCTATTGAGCGAGATACAAGGGGCCGAGTCCGAGCTGGGGCTCTCCGCTATTCAGAGCTATAGCGCCGATAATGCGCGACGGATTCTGGAAGCTGAGGTGGATAGACGACGACTGGCGTCGCGAAGCCTGCCCTACGAAAAGCTGGATCAGTTGACGATAGAAGTGATCCTGGGCGTTCGCTGATGAAGGCCTCATACAGGGAGGAATGGATTGACGATCTCAACAGCACCGAAGACCTGGCCATGCTGGAAGTCCTCGCTGTAGAGGATTCTGCAGTTTGAGGCCTGAGCGGCTCTAAGAATAAGGGCGTCCCAGAAAGATAACGAATGCAGGCGGTGGAGGTCGATGGCTCCCAGGATTTCCGGAAGTCCGATCTGGACCAGATCGAAACGCGCCAGAACCTCAATCTTCCGACGGGCAATCGTAGGGTCGATCCCCAACTTGCGAACAGCGGTGTTGAAGTATTCCTGTAAGACCTGGGTCGAGACGACCGCCAGCCCACTTCCGCCACACCTTTCAACCAATGCTAGAGCACGGGCTCGCTTGCCAGGGGAATCCAGATCGTCCATATAGACCAGGATATTCGTGTCAAGAAAGCTACGGCCTTTCATGGATCTCTTCACGGTCGAACTTCCAGCCCCCCGATCTCCCCCCCGCCTTTCCGGAGAGCTCCCTCAGTTCAGCGACGGTGTCTTCCCGGCTCGGGCTGGATGTGAGCTGTTCCAGGTGTTCGCGGATCAGCTGGTTTAAGCTCTTCCCCATACTCGATGCAACCTTGCGTCCGTTCTTGACCAGCTTCTCATCAAGGGAAAGGGTTAGGTTCATTGCACACATAGTATGTGGACACGTAACCTTTGTCAATCGTCGCATGACCGAGCTTCTACTGCGAGACCAAGGGCCGAGTTCAAGCGTGAATCTCCACTATGTCCCCGTCCTCCAGCACGTAGCCTCTCTCGACCATCTGCCCTTCGAAGCGGGCGTGGCCCCAGACTCGAGCAAACTTGAAGCTCTGGGCGATATCTTTGTGGACGGTGGCGGCCACCTCCAGAATCGTGCTGCCGCGTGGAAAGACGAAGGGGTCGGTGTTCCGCTCTGGCTTCTTGCCGGGCGGCTTGGTGTAGACCCTGACGATGTCCAGGAGTTTGAAGAGCCGGTGCCGGAGCGCTTCCAGGTGGGTGGGAGAAATCGCACTGAAGGGCTCTGCCTGGAACCGGTCTTCGTAAAGCTCTCTCCAGGCTGAGTAGTTGGCCTCGCCCTGGGGTTGATCGCACTTGTTTCCCAGAAAGACCAATCCCGGGCGCTGATCTGGCGTGATGATGATCCCCCGCTCCTCCAGCTTGGATAGGACGAATTCCGTCTGTTCCAGCAATTCGGAATCGTTGATGTCGAAAATAACTAGCGATAGGTTTGACTGCTGGATCATAGCCAACTGCCAGGGCTCCAGCGACTCTGGAGACAGGGGAGGCGTGTCGACGAGCTGAATCAGGATGTCTTCGAAGGGCATCATGCCCGGCTGGGGACTGCGTGTCGTGTAGGGGTAGTCGGCAACTTCTACCTGGGCCTCGGTCAGATTGGTGAGAAGCTGTGACTTGCCACTGTTGGGTGGCCCACAGAGGACCACCTGACCAGCTCCCTCACGCTTGACGTAGTGGTCGGGTCGCTGCGAAGCACCCGATGACTTCTTCCTCTGAGATTCTTTGCGTTCTTTAGACAGGCGCTTCTTGATATCCGCCTGCATCTTCTCGGTCCCCTTGTGCTTTGGGATGGCCCGCAGCATTTCCTCCAATGCCTGGACCTTTTCAGCAGACGTGGAAGCCTGTTTGAACTTCGATTCAGCCTCGAAATACTGAGCAGTCAGATTGGCCGGCACGGCTCGATTATAAGCTATACTAAGCTGAAACTTCATTTGGTAGGAGGTCACCCAAGAACCGCCAATAACAGAGCCGTGACTGCAAAGGAGCGGTCCCGGCATAAGAATGCCGGAAAAAACGGACCAAACGGACGGTGGCCAATTGGCCCCTTTTTGCGGCAGGTCCCGATCGGTGATCGGGACCGCTCCTTTGCAGTCACGGCTCTGTCTGAGGCGGTAGCGACAATCACGGCAGTCATAACGAAAGTTTCTTTCTCGAATGGGGCCGCGTAGCGGGGGCGGGACTGACGTAAGGTCATGGCGCACACTAGAGATTCCCAGCAACCGGCCGGATACAGGGTCGATGATGAGAAGATCGAGGCTCTCATCGACCAGTTGATCAAGGAAGTGGCCCCCTATCCCCACCTCGAGCTGCTCCGAGAAGTCTTCGTAACGGGAGTCAAGTTAGCCCAGGACGACTGTTCCCGTGGTGATCTCAGGGTGCTGCGTGCCGCGATCAAGGAAATGCGCTACGCCTTCAAGGTTTTCTCGCGCTATCGGGGGACGCCGAAGCTCAGCTTGTTCGGATCTGCCCGTACTCTCCCGTTGGATCCCGCATACCCGACTGCATTGGAGTTCAGCCGCAAGATGGCGGAGGCTGGATTCATGGTCATCACCGGCGCCGGCCCTGGGATCATGGAGGCAGGTCACGCCGGAGCTGGAAGGGCGAAGAGCTTTGGGTTGAACATCCTCTTGCCCTTCGAGCCGAACGCCAACGAGACGATTCTGGGGGATGAGAAGCTGATCAGCTTCTTCTATTTTTTCCCTCGCAAACTCTTCTTCGTCAAGGAGTCGGATGCGGTTGTCTTGATGCCGGGGGGATTCGGGACCCTGGACGAAGGCTTTGAAGTGCTGACTCTGGTCCAGACGGGGAAGGGCAAGCCGATGCCAATCGTCATGCTCGATGCTCCGGGAGGCAGCTACTGGAAGGACTGGCTCGAGTTTGCACGTAAGCAGCTCTTCGGAGGAGGCTACATCTCCCCGGAGGATGAAGCCTTGTTCTTTATCACCGACGATATTGACTCAGCCTTCCGGGAAATCCATGACTTCTACCGTAGGTACCACTCCAGCCGCTACGTCGACCACAAGCGAAAACTGGTGCTGCGGCTCAAGCAGTCTCTCCCCGAGGGAGCCGTTGAGAAACTGAACCAGGATTTCGAGGACATCCTGCGAGAGGGAGCCATCGAATCGAGTGAGGCTTTGCCGGAGGAGGCTGGTGAGGAAGAGTTGGCTGGGCTCCCGCGCCTGCTCCTGTCCTTCGACAGGTACCATTTTGGGAGGTTGCGGCAGCTCATCGACGCTGTCAATCAGTTTTGACTCTGGCCCGGGCCCGGCCCCGGCCCTTGGTCTCAGTCCAACGGGCGCCTTTCCGCGTCATCTCAATAGCTGGTTCGAAGCCGGCCCTGGCGGCTCGATGGATTAGATCCCAGGCCTCTTCCAACCGGTGGTTATGGAGCTTGGCCAACCCCAGATGATAGATCAGTCTGGGGCTGTCGTTTCCCAGTTCACGGGCCTGCCGGAGTGCCTCCTCCGACTCGGGGAAGCGTTGCAGGTGGGAGTAGGACAAGCCGAGCTGCAGATATGCCTCGGGTGTTCTTGATTCACCAACGATCTCCTGCCACTCCTCGGCTGCCTCCTGGTGTCGTCTCAGCCGACTCAAACAGCCCGCCAGATTGGTCCTGGCCCAGGCTGCGGCTGGATCGCTTGCCAAGCCAACCCGATACAGTCGCACCGCTCTTCTCAGTTGGTTGAGCTGCTGGTAACAGTAGGCAGATCGGAGATAGGTGTTCGAGTCAGCGGACCCTTTCTCGATCGCCGGCTCGAAGATCTCAAGTGCAGCCTTCCATTCCCTGGCTTCCATACGATGGATCCCGGTCTCGAGCTTGATCCCCAGAATCTGCTCCTGAATAGTAGGATCGTCTGGCTGCAGCCGTTGGACTTTTTCCAGATAGGCCAGCGCTTCCTTGGTTCGACCCAGTTCCTGCAGGCAGAGGCTGACCAGCTTAAGCAAGCTCGGTGTGAGAGGATTGGCAGCTTCGGCGATGCGGAACTGCTCCAGCGCGCCCTCCCAATCTTCCCGAACCAGGCCTCGGTAGCCTTCAACCAACGCCTGATTGGGTGAAGTGACCTGGGCACCTTTCAGCAGGTCCAAAGCTGAGTCGAGCAGGCCGTCTTCTACTCGGATCCAGGGACCCTGCTCTCGGGCAGCTGCCTGGGAGGGGTCCTGATCGAGGATCTGGAGGTAGAGCTCAAGGGATTCCTGCTTGTTGCCGAGTTGCTGAAGAAGGTTTGCCAGTAGCATCTTCCCGGTCACAAACTCCGGATTCAGCTGAACCGTCTGTTTCAGATCCCTGACGGCCTCGGAAACGAAGCCTCGACGCCACAGAAGCAGGGCCCAGGCGTAGTCCTCGAAGGCCTTTCCCAGGCGTTCGGCTCGCTGCTGCTGCTCTCTAGCCGCCTGCGGCTCCTCCAGTTGTTGATATACGGCGCCCAGACGCTCGTAATAGAGGGGATTCTCAGGATCGGCTACAGCTGCAAGCTCCAGATACTCCAGCGCTTGAGACCATTGCTTCTTGAGCCTTCGCTCCTCACTGAGCTGGAACAGGAGACGAGCATCCCCCGGTGCCAGGATATGTGCCTGTCGCAACTGCTGGGAAGACTCGCGCTGGTCGCCGGTGCAGTGCAGCAGAACGGCGTAGAGGCGGAGGATGGCTGGAGAGTCCGATTTCAACCGGGTCGCCTCTTTGGCACTCTTCAAGGCGGCCTGTTCCTCGCCCCGGGTAAACAGGGCGTAGGCGAGTCTATAGTGATGTCGAGGGTTGGCTGGGTCCAGGTGGATTGCCTTCCGGAAAGAGTCGACGGCGGAGGCGCTTTGACCCTGACGCAGTTGGGCTTCGCCGATTTGGTGCCAGGCCTCGGGGTTGACTGGCTGCAAGGTGAGGGCTTTCTTGAGAAGCGCCTCGCCCTCGGTCGGGCTTCCCATCTGGGTCCTCAGGGCGCCGAGCCGAAGCAGCAGGGAAGCGGATTCGGGATAGGTGTGGAGGCCTTTCCCCAGAAGCTGTGCGGCCTCTTCCCACTGGTATCGACGGATCAATTCCTGGGCCTGGCGACTGAATTCGCCACTGGTCTGAGCGTAGAGGTTGGAGATAACTAGAAGGACCCAGGCGAGAGGAAGGTGACGCACCCAACCATTTTAGCCGATCCGACCTTGTCGAGACCGGAAAGTGGTCGGCACACGTAGCTTTGGCCTCCGGGCCGAAGTATTCTTTTTCTTTTCGAGTTTTCGAGCCTTTGGCTCGATCGACGGCGGCCTGGAGGCCACCCCTACTTGGGATTGCAGTGACATGGAAGACGAACCCCGAAGACATCCGCGCTACCTTCTGATGGTTGCGATCTGCTCCCTGGGAAGTGTGCCTTTCCTCTTCGTCGAACAGGAATCGCTAGATTTTCTGGGATTTCCTCTGTGGCTTTGGTCCAGTCTCTTCTTCACCGCCTGTCTTTCGGCTGTTACCGCCTGGGGTATCCGACGTTTCTGGAAGGATGGTGGCTCTGACTGAACTGGGTTCCAGCCTGATTCTGTGGACTGCCCTCTACGTCGGTGTCCTGCTGATTCTGGGCATTCTTGGCAGAAGGGCAAAGAAGGAACAGACGCTAAGCGACCACTTCCTGGCAGGAAGGTCGATCGGTTTCGTCGTTCTGCTCTTGACGCTGTTCGCCACCCAATACAGTGGCAACTCGTTCTCCGCCTTTCCAGGGCAAACTCATCGCCTGGGCATTTCCTATTTCATGACGGTTACCTTCATGGTCGGTGTCATCACCGGCTATACCCTGTTCGCCCCTCGGCTGTTTTCCCTGTCTCGCAGAGGCGAATACTTGACGCCTACGGACTACTTGGATGACCGCTTCAAGAGCGCTCCTTTGCACTATCTGTCAGCTCTGATCTTTGCCTTTACCCTGGTGAACTTCCTGCTCTCACAACTCATGGCGCTGGGACACGCTTTCGACGGAGTCACAGGAGGCGCCATTCCATATGAGGCGGGAGTCATCGGGGGAGGCCTCGTTATCCTCTGCTACGAGCTTCTGGGAGGAATGCGGGCCGTGGCCTGGACGGACGTCCTCCAGGGAACGATTCTGGGTGTCGGACTCCTGCTGGTTGTCGCACTGATCATTGCGGTGGTGGGCACTCCGGGTCAGATACTTGAAGCCATTCGGGATGTGGCACCAGCGAAGGTTGCGAACCCAGGTTGGCAGACTTGCGTCGCCTGGATAAACAATTTTGTCATGGTTGTCCTGGGGGCCTCCCTGTATCCGCAGGCGATTCAGAGGATCTACGCCGCCCGCAGTCTTGCTCAATTGAAGAAGGCGCTCACGGTGATGGCCTTCCTTCCGCTGGTAGCCGTTTCCTCTGTGATCTTCATCGGACTGACTGGGATCGTGCTCTTCCCGGAGTTGGAAGGGGTTGCCTCCGACCGAGTCACTTTCCTGGTACTTGCGCACCTGGTGGAGAACCACGAGTTGGCCTATTACCCAGTGCTCCTGGTGCTGTTGGCAGTGGTCGCCGCGATCATGTCGACTGCCGATTCCTGTCTGCTCTCATTGGTCTCGATCCTTACCAAGGACTTCGCGGTTCGCTTGCGAGCTCCCGAGGAAGTCGGGGGAATGCAGGGAATGCGTTTGACCCCCGTCTTCAGCATCTGCACCATGAGCCTCCTGGTGGTCTTGGCTCTTTCCCCCCTGACCACCCTTTGGGGTCTGATCGTCATCAAGTTCGAGGTCCTGATTCAGCTGTCGCCCGCGTTTGTTCTGGGAACGCTGCATTCTGGGGAGGAGGAGAAGGCTTTTACTGCGCGGGATATCCTTACCGGTTTGGCAGTCGGGGGAGTGTTGACGCTTCTGCTCTATCGAAGCGATCTACGAAGTCTCTACGGGCTTCAGCCCGGTGTGATCGGCCTCTTCGGCAACTACCTTGCGGTGTGGCTGTCGCGAAGACTCCGTCGTGGCGGTGGCCTCCAACCCGCCGTCCGAGCCAAAGGCTCGGAAGAAGACTTCGGCCTGGAGGCCAAAGCTACGGTCGCCAATGAAGGTTCGGCTTAGGCCGAGGCGGCTTGCTGACCCGATGGGTCATATTCGAGAGTGGGCAAGGTCATCCCTGTGCTCGGCTCTAGACCCTGGAAGACGGCCTTGAAGAGCAGCTCAAAGTCCAGTTCACGCTGACGAAGCTGCTTCATGTTGGACCAGCAGCTTGGGCAGTAGTGCCACTCTTCGACAGTACCCAAAAATCCCGTGGGTCGATCTTCGACGGTGTCGGCTCCCAACAAGATCTCCGTTTCACAGATGCAGCAGCTTTCAGTATCTTTCATCTCGTTCCTCTCCTGAATTCCCAATTTGGGTCTGACTCGGTTGCCAAATTCTGATGGCATTTGCCTGTGACCAAGCAAGTTCGGGACCATAGTCAGGACGGATTTTGCTTCTGTTTCTAAGAGATTGATAAGTCGGGGTTTTGCTTACAAGAGCTTTAGAATGGGCAGTCTGGGAGAGGCGTCAAGGAATTGAAAGGGGTGTCAATTCCGAGAGGGTAGAGTTTCAAGAGTGCAGATGATCTTCCTGCCAGCAGATGCTCCCCTGACGCAAACTGGCTCTGCAGACCAGACGCTGGTCTCCGCGAAGGGTCTGGCCGGAGGCGTCCAGGAAGTTGAAGGCGCCGGTCTCTTGGGCGAGGATCGAAATATCGCCGATCGCGCCGACGCCCAGATGTCCCAGATCGCTTTCTCTGCCGATCACCCTTGCCGGCTCGATAGTCGTTCTCCGAATCACTTCTTCCAAGGGCATTCCGAGGTTCAGAAACTTCGACATCGTCGTCGGAAGATCGTAGACGGGACCGTCGAGGTTGAAAGAGTGGATATCGGTGCTGATGGTATCTGGTGCGAAGCCATCGTCCAGGGCTCTGCGCGCGGTGTTGAAGGTGAGACTGCCTTGTCCGTGGCCTACATCGAACAAGATTCCTCGATCCCGGGCATCCCGAACAATCGGTTTGACCCGGGACGTTGTGTCGAGAATGGAAGCTATCCCTTTTTCATGGAAGCAGTGGGTGATGATGTCGCCTGGACGCAAGGGTGCGAGGATATCCTCCAAGGGTATGTCGGCATTTGTGATGTGCACCATGAGAGGTTTTCTACAGCGGTTGGCGGCGTCCAGAGCAAGCCCCAGCAGATCTCTCAAATCGGCATCGCCTCCGACGCCGGCATAGAGTCTCACCTTTACTCCCAGGGCCGTCTCCGGATGCTCCTCGACGCAGCGGGCGCATTCGGCGGGATTGATGTAATCCGGGTTGATAAGCTCGCCACGCAGGGACGGGAGTCCTACTCCAGAAAGGTTCACGTAAGCCAGAATCCGGGTTTGGGAAGGTTCGATGACGTAGCGTTCCAGTCCTTGGTAGTTGAGGTGTCCTGCTGACCCCGTGTCAACGGCGGTGGTCACGCCCGTCTGTGGGCAGAGATCGTCCACCTCGACGCCGAAGACCGAGACATCCTTGTAGGCATGGATATGCAGATCGATCAGGCCTGGCACCACCAGCTTGCCTGCCACGTCGAGTACATGCTCTGCGCTGGCGGATATGGGGTCTCGGGAGATGGCTGCTATTCTCCCATCCTTCAGGGCGACATCCATTACCTGGTTGTGCCCGCTGGCGGGATCGATGACCGTCCCCTGCTTCAAGAGGACATCGTAGTGCTTCGGATTCTCCACTTTCGGGCCTTCCTAGTTTCCGCTGTTCGTCTTGTGGGCCTGCGGCACCGACTCCCGGGTCCAGGGTTGGGCCAGCGTCGGCAGGTTTGAAAAGAGCTTCATCCGTAGGGTCACCTTGGCGCCGGCGCCGGGTGCCAACTCTACCCGAACGAAGGGATGATTGATTGGCGTCACCACCCCGTTCACGTCGATCTCCAGACATTGGTGTTCCCCATAGGCCCCACCTTGCACGGTGACAGACTTGGGGTTTACCTGATCGATGTTGACCAGCGTCACCACCGTCTCGGTCGTCGAGAGCTTTGTTACCAGGGCTGCCACATCCTCGGGGATACCGGAGCGGCGTTTCTGCGGATCGAAGTAGCGTAGACGGGAGTGGAGCAGACTGCCGCGATGGCCTGTGCGCTTTGCGTGGATTTTTCCATGCCGGATGAAGTCCTGCATGTCTTGGGTAGGTGTCCCGATAAACTGGGTCTCATGAGCGATGTGGTGGAGGGCGCCGAGCATCAGGTGGATCAAGGTCCCTACCCGTGCCGGATTGAACTTCATGGAGTCATCGGCAAGGCGAGTGTCTGGAGAGGTCGCATCCTCTTCCATGGTTGCCATCTGACGTCTCAAGACGTCGAGATCCTTGCGCAGCTCTCGCTCGGGATAGTCCGGATCCTTTCCTTCCAGAAACGCCAACCAGCCGGTGATCGACAGTCTCTTCAGGTCTTCTTTCTCCATCAGGAAATAGTAGAGCTCCAGGGCCCCGACGTCATATTTCTTGGGAGTGTATTGATACCACCCCTCATCTCCATACATGGTGGGGTAGACTCTCTCTCCGTTCACCACTTTAAAATGGCTGTTTACCCTATCCATCTGCCGGCGCCAGATATCCAGATACCGTCTGTCGCCGGTCAGTAGGAAAGCGTTGATGAAGCCAACCAGACCGTATTTGTGGCGGTTTCGGTGAGCGAGGGTAGTGGTTCCGGTTATCGGAGTAGTGAAGCCCCAGCCATAGGCCCCCCCATACCACTTGCCGTTGGCCGAACCGCCGATACTGCCGTCGAGCCCGATATTGCTCGGGATGATCCCGTCATTGGCCTCCATCCGCTCCATCCAGGCGTCCACATACTCCAGCACCCAATCCCTGTACTTTCGCTCGTGAGCCAGCATATAGGCGTTGGTAGCGAGCGTGGTAGTGAGGAGGTTGAGAGGGTGATCTCCCACCACGTCGGTGTAGTCTTTGAAGTGCTCCAGCATTTCCTCGTAGGTGGACTCGCCGTGAAGCGCCTTGAAGCGGTTTTCGAGCACGATGGGGTCTCCGGCCCAGTCTGCCGGGATCGCCTTGCGAAGGAGGGGGCCGCGGCTGCCGTTGAAGAGGCTGCGGATGATCTTGTGCTTGGGATCGTAGTTGTCTGCTCCCGGCTCCTCACCCATGTAGAAGCCGGCGAAGCGGCGTTGACGACGTTGAAAGTCAGGATCGGTAGGGTCGGAGAGCCCCTGCAAATTGAAGACAACCAGCCCCTCGCCGTTGTGCATCCAGTCCATCTTTGTCGGGAACTCTTTGTAGTACATACCGTCGCGGGCGAACTCTACGTCGGTTGTCTTCGCCTCGGTGTATTGGAGAAGGTGTCCCTCCCAGGCTTTGCTGTACATCTCATGGATCACGTCAGGAGCTCCCAGCGCATGCAGTGTGGGCCAGTCCCTGAGGTTCTCGATGGCGTCATCAGGGCCGTCGAGTCCACCCCAGCGCTCCACGCATTGGAGATAACCCCGCTGGTCGAAATACTTTTCGAAGAATCGCTCACAGGCCACGGTTTGAGACTTGAGGAGCTCCCGTTCCAGAAGGGCCCAGTAGGGAGGACTCATGGGCGTGTTGATCACAACCCCAGACGCCCCCAGTCCGATGTTGCAAATCCAGAGAAACAACAAGGCAGTCGCAGTCGCGAAACCCTTCAAAGTCTAAACTCCTAACGGCGTTTTCCCAGATTGTCTCGAGTCAGAGAGAAGTAGTCCCTACGGCGCCCGATATTAGCTCAGTCGCCGCTGTGTGCCAAGCGTCGCTTGACGCCTGAACCGGGCGTCACTAGAATTCGGGCTCACGGCTAGAGGCCCGTGGGTTCGGTCTTCAGGCCGAAGTATTCTCCTTTCGAGCCGTTGGCTCGACCCACAGCGGCCTGGAGACCGCCGCCACGCTCCTAGTGACGAGACTAAAATGACTATACCTTCCAGTGTGCTGAAGATGAGACTGCTGCAGGAGAAACAGCGGGCTTACAACCAGAGCACCAGGCACAACTGGGAGTCCTTCAGGGGGCATCGAGAGCGGATCATGAACCTGATCCGGCAGGCTCAGAAGGTCGGCCGAGGGAAGATTGCGGTCTTGGGAGCTGGCAATTGCAACGACCTGGACTTGAAGGAGCTGGCATCGAGTTTCCAGGAGATCCACCTTTTCGACCTGGACCCCGGTTCGATGGCCGACGGCGTCTCCAGACAGCGTCCTGGTGATGTGTCAAAGATTCAGCTTCACGACGAAGTTGATCTTTCTGGGCGGGCCTGCAACAACGCTTCTTCGAGGCCAGATTGCGAGTCTGAAGGGATCGGTCCGGATGAGGAGGCAGGATTCGATCTCGTGATCTCGACCTGTGTACTGAGTCAACTCATGGAGACAGTCGGGAGGCTCGATCTCGACGACCGGACAGAGAGGGAGTTGATGCTGCAGGTCCGGGATAGACACCTGAGCCTGATGAGCGGGATGGTTGCTCCTGGTGGCGCCGGTGTAATCGTGACCGACATGTCTTCATCCGGCTGCGCTCCCGATCTGGTCGAGTGTCCAGAGGCGAAGGCTTCTGATCTGATGGGGTCCCTGATACGGACGGGCTCCTGCTTTACGGGTCTGAGCCCAGGAGCGGTTTCAGAGGCCCTCGAGCGAGCCGCCGCCAGGAGTGGGATCCGGGACCCCGAGTTCAGTCAGCCCTGGTTGTGGCAGCTGGACGAAGCCAGGCGTTTTCTGGTCTACGCCCTAAGCTTCACCAAGAATTTGCCGGCTTTGCCGTTAAGCCGGTGATACTGACGCGCCATGGTGATGGCCGCTTCGGTCGCCTCCGATCCACCGCTGAGCAGCTTGGCGGCCTCCAGGTCTCCAGGGGCAATCTTGGCCAGTTGATTCGCCAGTTGGACCGCCAATGGGTTGGTGCCGTGCACCGTCGGAGAGAAATGGAGAACGTCCATCTGCTTCCGAATAGCGTCGATCAGCGTGCGGTTGTTGTGGCCTACGGACACCACGTAGATACCCGAGATCGCATCCAGATATCGCTTGTCCCGCACGTCCCAGTAGTACACGCCATCGGCGCGTGCGGCGATGAAAGGTTCCTTCACGAACTGGGTCATCTGGGCCCGCACGAAGATCTGGCGAAGGAACTCCTCCTCTGAGGTTCTTTCAGCGGGAACCAGATCTGGGACAGCGGAAGCTGTTGAGGGACTACTTGGCTGGTTCGGATTTTCTTGATTCATTTTGTGATTGGAGGAGTGGTCGATCTGATCCTACGGTTGTCCTCCTGCTCTTCCGTGCTGAATCCATGCCCTGAAAGGAGCCGCTCGGACGCTATCGTTCGTCCCCCGCGGGAGGGTACCATGATAGGGGAGCGAGGGTCTGAGCAACAAGGATTATTCAGGGAGCCGGTCATGAGGCGAAGCTATCTGTTTGTCCCCGGTGACAGCGAGCGCAAACTGGCGAAAGCGAGGCAGCGGGGAGCCGATGTGCTGATACTGGACTGGGAGGATGCGGTGCTGCCCGGGAACAAGGCGAGGGCGCGGGAGCTGTCCCTCGAGTTTGTGCTGGCTGGCGGCCCCAGCGACAGCTCAGTGCTCATCCGCTGTAATCCAGCGGACAGTCCAAGCTTCGAAGGAGACTGCCTCGCTCTTCGGCGGATCCCATCGGAAGGGGTACTGTTAAGCAAATGCCGTTCGGTCGACGAAGTGCTGCGCCTCGATCAGGCCCTGGGTGATGGAGAGGGAGTTGCGCCGCACCGCATCTATCTGATGATGGAATCTCCGCAAGCCGTCCTGAATGCGTTTCAGATGGTCAGCTCCTGTGCCCGAGTAGCAGGATTGATGTTCGGTGCTGAGGATTTCTCGGCCGAGATGCACATTGCCAGGACCTCCGAGGAGATTGAGCTTCTCTACGCCAGATCGGCGATCGCGACCGCGGCCCGGGCTGCCGGATGTGAGGTTGTCGATTCCCCCTGTTTGGAGTTCAAGGACCTGGCTCGGGTCCGAGCTCACTCGCAGGCAGCGCGGAATCTCGGGTTTTCGGGAAAACTTGCCATTCATCCGGCGCAGGTTGCCGTGATCAATGAAGTCTTTTCTCCGAGTGCTGCCGAGGTTGAGTGGGCGCGGCACATTGTGGAGGCGTTCTCTGCTGCGGATGCGGGAGTGGTCGACGTGGACGGTACCATGGTCGACGAGGCCATAGTCAGACAGGCACGACAGATTCTGGAAGTTGATCGGGGCCAGCGAAGCGGACGCTGATCTCGGCTTCATGGCGCGGCTACTGACACTCTGCTCGATCCCCCGCACCAACCCCGGCAACCGGACGCAGTATGTCCGGCGCAACGGTCCCTACAAGCTGGTCATGAACGCTATAGGCGATAACAAGCTCCCCTTCGGCAACCTGCCGCGGCTCTTGATGGCCTGGGTTTCGACCGAGGCCGTTCGCACCCAAAGCCGCGAGTTGGTCCTGGGAAAGTCGCTATCGGAGTTCATGCGGAAGCTGGATTTGCACACCAGCGGCGGAAGCAGCCGTGGCGACCGGACCCGGCTGCGCAACCAGATGCGGCGCCTCTTTCATTGCACCGTCTCGCTGATCTACGAGGATGAGCACCGCAAGGCCAGCGCTTCCTCGTTCGTAGCCGACCGGACCGACTTCTGGTGGAACGAACGCAAGCCCGACGAGCGGGTGCTGTGGGACAGCAAAATCCGCCTCGGCGAAGACTTCTACAACGAGATCATCAGTCACCCGGTGCCGCTCGACATGAACACCCTCAAGGCGCTCAAACGCTGCGCCCTGGGTCTCGACCTGTACCTCTGGCTCACCTACCGGACCTTCGCCCTCCGTACTCCGCTACAGCTCTCCTGGCGGCAGGTGTACCGTCAGTTCGGAGTGGACCCGGAGAAGGCCAGCGATAATCAAACTGTTCAAAACTTCCGGTACAAGGTGCTCCGCGAGCTGAAGAAGATCAAGCTGGCTTGGCCGGAGTTGAACTACTCGGCGGCCAGGGGCCTCCTGATCCTGCATCCCTCGACACCCTCCATCGCACCCTCGGATCAACGACAACTCGCAATCTAGACCGCTAGTCTCCCCATTCCCGTCGCATGGGCGACCTCTGAAGGCCCTAGCCGTGACGTCGGCCCTTTCTAGGTGCCCGGCCCGCTGAAAACCGCTCCTGGGGCTTCCCTTGCTCACTCCCCGCGAAGTTTATCCACAGGTACCGGTGATCCGGGGCAGTTTTCCAGGGTGAAAGTGGAAACATTCCCGGCCCGCTGTTTGGGTGAAAGTGGAAACATTCAACCTCGCTGTTTGGGTGAAAGTGGAAACATATACAAGTAGTAGGAACGGCTGGCCCTATGGAAACGAAATCAAAGAATCCAAAGCCCGGATCGGAGGCGGCTCCGCCGCCGCAACGCGGGCCATGCCCCCCTTTCCCTGAAAAACGAGATTGTACGGCCCGGTCCTCGCCGTCAAGGGATCGGCTTCGCCTCGCTTCGCGCCCTTGACGGCTCCGGGCCGAGCCTGGGGCCTCGCTGTTTATGAGGGAAAGGGGGGAACTGCAACGGTGAGAATCCAGCAGGGTGCGCTTGCACAAAGGAGCGGTTGTGCACCCCTCTGGCCCGAGACGGACTTTCAAGGCTTTAGGGATAGCGGAAACCTATTGCGCTAATGGATCGAATGGTGAGAGGTTTGTGCAACGTTGAACAGTCCTGCCACGCGCAAGGCAGAGCTGAACCGGATCGCCGACGCGGGGGGGAGGGGGTGGAGGACCGGACGTGTCCAAGAACGTGGGAGGAAGATGGAAAGCCAATGATTGGGTCATCCGGTAAATGGGGAGGTGGGAACGTGGTTCGGCGCTTTCCGGATCCCAAATCTGGTTCCCCGTTCGCTTGTCAATATAGTCGGCTGCAGTAGCAGAGGCCGTGGGAACTGTGGAAAACTCCGAGCGACATCGAACTGGGCCAGCAAGCCCGTGATACGGAGTTTTCCAAGCGCTGTGCGAACGGTGGAAAAACAACTGCGAGCACTTGCCAGTTCTCCTCCAGAACTAGTTGTTTTTCCACGGTTTGCATAGTGCGGCAGTTTCCACGGCCTGCCTTTGACTGGCGGCACCTCCCCATTTACCGGATGAACCCAATGATTAGCCCGGTACTACAACTAGCCGCGCTCGATAATGGCTGAGGTAACATCGTAAACGAACCATGGAAAAGGCTCCGCAAATGCAAGAAATGGTGAAGTCGCTAGATGAGATCGTGCAGCAGACAAAGTTCAATGCTGGACGCTCGGGAGTATTTTCGCTGGATAAGCTGCGCACTCAATACAGTCACGACAAGGCACAGGGCGGTCTTTCAGCGGCCAGCGTCCAAGCCAATGTGCCTGAAGATAGTCTTGAAACGCTTGTCCATGAACTTCGTCCGCTGTTAAGCCGTTACATCGAACCCGAATCCGACCGCATTGGGTACGGGATAGTCGACCTGATGGGTGGTTTATCGCGTCCGAAGATAACTGATTTCGCCCGGATTCTAGTCAGAGCGGCAGCTACTCTCGGACCAGATCGCGTGGCGCGGTTGGTCTTCGGATGGATTGAAGGGGAACCGCTCCACTACCAGATGAAAATATTACTTTCCGGCGTTTCTACCGATCAACCATCATTGGAGTTAGAGGAAGGACTACGCATTACTCGTCTACCCAAATCAGGGACTGACCTGCCTGCTCATGTGCCCGCGTTCAGCCTCAGCACGCATTTGCACGGTTCCGAGGACTTCCGGGGCGGTGTGGCGTTGTCTATTGATTGCAAAGTGGGACCAGCTCTCTACGCGCCGTCAATAAAGAGCAGGGGATTGCTGAACGATATCGAGAATATGGAATTCACTTGGGCGCAAGGGAAAATCCCGCCGTATGCGATTGACCCATTTTGCGAGGCACTGTCGCTAGCCTGCAACCACTGTGTCCGTCGGAAATACAGTTGGCCCGACTTCGGCGATCTACAGGAATTCAATCTGGGTATTGGCCGCGGAGTCTCACCTAGCAATGTTCCGGATGGGGGACCCAGGATAGATCTATCGCAGGAACATCTGCAACAGGCGCTGGACATCCAGTCCAAGCGAGATTCTAGCCAGGAAAAGCAGAGTCTCAGTATGACGATCAGTCGATGGGCGAACTCGAAACGACCCGAATCGCCCCTGCCGGATCAATTCATCGAGTTGCGGATCGCTTTGGAAGCGCTGTACCTAAAAGACGGGTCAGGAGAGAAGGGATTCCGTCTCGCCACCTATGGTGCATGGCACTTAGGCACCAACTTCACGGAACGACTTGAGCACTACGAAACGCTCCGCAAAATGTACAAGATCGCCTCAGATGCCGTGCATGCAAGCGAATTAAAAGACAAGGAAAAAAAAGAAAACCGAAGACTGCTTACAGCGAGCCAAGACCTCTGCCGGGCCGGGATTCTAAAAATAATCAACGAGGGACGAGAGTTTGGATGGATCGACATGATGCTAGGAGCTGGGATCAACTAGCTTACGTATCAAACCTCAAGACTAAGCGGCAGGGCCAGGATCGGATCTGGGGTCCAAATGTCCTGTACGGTAAGTATGTCCTCAATCGCAGACTTGTCCGGCGGGCGCGCTCACGGCCTTAGCGTGCAAAATCGCACCGATATGCCTGATACCCTTGGGGGCCGTGGGGGCAAGGTCACTGCTACGCAAATGGGTGTATATTTTCAATCGCCGAAAGGCCAGAAAGGAAATTCCGGGTAATATACCTCGTTTCTACTGGTACAAGACTTCGGCCTCGTCAGTGCCGATCCGAACAGGTCGTTCTGAACATATTAACCATAGGAAACCTCATGACCACACATTTGAACACGCAACCGTCGACAGCACTGGCCCTCCGGCTGGCCGCCGCAGTCCTGACACTGACTGGCGTCGGCACCTCCCACGCACAGCAGCCCGCAGGGAACGCGCGGACGTTCATTAGCATCAACGGAGGACTGCAGGCACTGACCGGCAGCTTCACCGAAAGCGTCGTCTTTCCGGAATCAGGAGGCGTGTACCGCGAGGTCCTGTCAGCGGCTGCGGCCCAGGAGCAGGCCCGCCTCGAGAGCGACTACCGCTACAGGACCGGGCCGCTCTTTGATGTGAGCGGCGGCGTGCGCGTCGCGCCGTACTTCGCGCTCGGCGCCGGCATATCGTGGTTTAGCACTGAGGAAACCGCCGCCGTATCGGCACAGCTGCCGCACCCGCTCTTCTTTAACCGCACCCGCTCTATCTCGGGCGTTTCGTCGCCTCTCACCCGCAGTGAGATGGCCGTCCACCTGCAGGCGCTCGTGGTGGTGCCGGCCACGAACTCGCTCACGGTAATGGGCTTTGCCGGACCCACGTTCTTTAACGTGAAGCAGCAACTGGTCACCGACGTGAATTTCACCCACGCATACCCCTTCAACACGGCTACGTTCTCCAGTGCGGTCGCCAGCCGGGAATCCGGCTCGACCATTGGATTCAACGTGGGAGCCGACGTCGCCTGGTACTTCACGGACCACGTCGGTATCGGCTGGTTCACCCGTTACAGCCGGGCCACGTTGGAGCTTCCGTCCGCTGGCAACGGAACCCTCGAGATCAAGCCCGGTGGGCTGCATACGGCAGGGGGCCTGCGCCTGCGGTTCTGAATGCGCCTCTACACAGCGAACCGGCAAACTCGCTAGCCTGACTCCAAGGAGACCTACACGAAATGAGAACCGCTCCACGAATTGTTATCGCTCTGGCCCTCATCGGGATCGCACTCATGGCAACGGAGCACGACGCTACGGCCCAGGAACTCGACATCGTTTCCATCGCAGCCGGACAATCTCTGGGCCTCGACGCGTTGCGACGGTGGGACGCGACGGCCCACGGCATGGAGAGCACCGGTAACCTCGTCGTCATGTCGCGCCGGAGCGACGCCTCCCAGGAAGGACGCACCCACGAATATCTCGCGCAGTACCATGCGGGCATTCCCGTGCACGGCGGGGGCGTCTCCCGGCAGCTCGACCCTGGCGGTGTCACCGTGTCGCTGTTCGGTACCTTGCACCAGGGGATCGACGTGGATACGACGCCGCTTCTGTCCGGGGCCGAGGTCGCCGCGCTTCTCGAAGGGATGCACGGCGGAGAGTTCGTCGCCCACCGGCAGCCGCTGCTCGGTATACTGCCGCGTCCCGACGGCTCCTACGCCCTGGCCTACCAAGTGGCCATGAGTGACGGATACTTTTATTTCGCCGGCGCCGCCAACGGCAAACTTCTGCACCGCGTCCATGCGTTCAAGTCGCAGTCGGCGGTCGGGGCCGGCGCAGACTCCACGGGTATACGGAGGAAGCTGAGCACGACGCAGGGGGACGGCGGCTTCGGAGCACACGACCGGATGCGGCCGGGGGAACTCATCACTCTCGACACCCGGTTCAACCTCCTGCGTTTCACTCGTCTCATCTTCGGTCATCTCTTCAATCAGATGCCGCCCGGGGAACCGCTCTGGACAATGGACGACATCGCGGTCGACGCGGATAACGATTGGGAAGACCCGGCTGTGGTGGGCGCCCATGTCTATAGCGGCTGGACGTACGATTATTTCTCCCACAGACACGGTTGGGAAGGCATCGACGGCGCCAACGGACGCACGATCAACATGGTCAATATTGACGAGGAGAGTGCCTTCTTCGCTCCCCCGCCGTTTGGCCCGGAAGGTAGAGGCGTGTTCGGTTTCGGTCGGGCTATCGACGAAACGAGCGAGGACCCGTTGACGGTGCTCGATATCGTGAGCCACGAGTTAATGCACGGCGTGACGCACTTCTCGGTGAGCAATCGCACCGGAAGCCCCATGGGTCTTTACAACCCGCTCCCACTCGATGCGAGGCTTGGCCCGGAAAGCTTCACACACGTCGACGGCGAAACCTACACGTGCGCCACCGCACGGTTCCCCGGCTTGGTCGAGACGCCTGACGGGATAGAAGAAGGGCTGGTCCCGGCCTGGTGTGTCGATGGCCGTTTTGTCCTCGCCTACTCGGGAGACGGCGCCATCCACGAAGCCTACTCCGACATCTTCGGCGAGTCCCTCGATTTCTTCTATGAAGGTGAAGGCGCCACGGCTGACTACCGCGTGGGCGGTGACACGAAAAGAGGACCCATTCGCTCCCTGAGCGACCCCAAGTCGCTCAGGGACGGTTTCTATCCGGATGTCTACCGCGACCGCTACGAGTTCGCCCTCACTCTAGACGAAGACGAGTTCTGGGACTACTCCGGGTTCGTATTCCTCGATGGCCAGTACGCCGGCACTCTCAATAATGAATTCGGGTATGGCGCCGAGCATTGGAATTCGCTGATCCTGAGCCATGCGTACTATCTGGCCGTCGAGGGCGGCACGCACCGCAACAGCGGCATCACGGTCGAAGGCATCGGAGGAGCCAACCGGGAGGTGATGGAGCGCATCTTCTTCCATGCGATGCAGGACCTGATGCCTGCTGCAGTGTCGTTGCCGATCGCCGCAGCGGTCCTCCGTCAGGCGGCAGTGGATCTCGCTCCGGGCAGCGCGGCGGAACGAGCACTTGACCAGGCGCTGCACGCTGTCGGGCTGCCGCCGCCGGACACGGAGGGTCCCCAGGAGTAGCGCGCCCGTTCGGGTGCGGCCGGTACCCAGCTCCTTCAGGACCGGGGGGACACATTACATGGACACCTTGGGTTTTTCTGATGAACATCGGTCCCCAGCTTCTTTTTCGGGCTTATTCGACTGTAGAATCGAGAATACTTGACGCTAACCTGTTCTCCAGAAACCCTTTTATCGCCACCTAGGAGTTTGTCGGGCTTACCTGATCTGAAGTAAATATTCGGTAAACCCATCCCTGCGCCGACCCCATCAGATTTAGCTGGACACAGGATTTTCAGTCGTGTATATAGGGGGACATGGGAGTCGCCCGAGGTCAAGCGGAGGAAGCCGGAGAGAATCGGGAGTCCTTACAGCCGGCGTCGACAGCCGGCATTCAGATCCGGGTGGATAAGGAGGAGTACATCGGCCTGCGCTGGGCGGCGGCGTACTGGAAGGCCCGTCACGGGGAGGCGGTCCAAAGGGAAGCCGACCTCAAGCGTGACAATGAAGAGCTGCGGGCTCGAATTCGAGAGCTGGAAGGCCGTCTTTACAGCCGTCGAAGTGAGTGTCTGGTCAGCGAGGGCAAGAGCCCGTCCCGGCGCCCGGTCTCATCGCGCCCTCGTGGACAGCAGCCGGGGAGTCGGGGCCATGGTCGCAGCAGCCTGGAGGGGCTCGAAGCCCGCGAGGAAGTGGCGGAGCTGCCCCAAGAGCAGCAGAAGTGTCCCCGCTGCGGACGACCCCTGGATCCGTTTCCGGGGACAGACGAGGCCCAGGTGGTGGAGATCGAGACCCGAGTCTGGCATCGGGTGATCCGACGTAGGCGATACCATCCCAGCTGTGGTTGCGGGGTCTTGCCCGGCATCGTGACGGCGCCGTCACCAGCCCGTTTGATCCGGCGCGGCAAGCTGGGCATTTCGGTGTGGGTGAGGGTGATCTTGGACAAGTATCTTTATTCGCGTCCCAGCCACCGACTGCTGCAGGAACTGGCAAGCCAAGGAGTGAGGCTCTCGCCGGGGACGATCGCGGGAGGACTGAGGCAACTGCTCCCGCTGTTGGAGCCCGTGCGGGAGGCCATCCGGAGCCGGCAGTTGAGCGAGGATCGTTGGCAGGCAGACGAGACCGGCTGGCGAGTGTTCGTGGAGGTAGAGGGCAAGGCGGGTCAGGGCTGGCATCTGTGGGTGTTCGGATCCCCTTCGACGGTACTGTTCACCCTGTCTCCCAGCCGTTCGGCCCAGGTGCCGGAGGCGCACTTCGGAGCGGATACGGTCGGCATTCTGCTGAGCGACCGCTACGTCGTATACAAGAAGTTGGCCCGACAATGGGAGGGCCTGGAACTGGCCTTTTGCTGGGCCCACGTGCGCCGCGACTTTTTCTGCTTGGCCAAGGCTTGGCCTGAACAGGAGGGCTGGGCGATGAGTTGGGTGGAGGGCATCGGGGGCCTGTTCGATCTGAACCGGCGTCGGCTGCAGGTCCGAAAACAGCCCGAAAGCTTTGCCGCCTGGGATCGGGAACTGCGCGGGGCGCTCTGGGGACTGGCGAGGCAGCGCGATGCGGAGCTGGGGAGCCCGACCCTGCCTAAAGCCTGCAAAAAGGTGCTGCGCAGCCTCGAGAGACACGGGGAAGGGTTGACCGTCTTTTTGGATCACCCCGAGGTGGCCATGGACAACAACGCCGCCGAACGCGCCTTGCGAGGCCCGGTGGTGGGGCGCAAGAACTACTACGGTTCGGGCAGTCGGTGGAGTGCCCGTCTGGCCGCGGTGCTGTTCACGATCCTGCAGACCTTGGAGCTGTGGCAGATCAACCCGCAACGCTGGCTGAGTTGCTATCTGCAATCCTGCGCCGAATCGGGCAACCGGGCACCGCCGCAATTGAGGAGATTCCTGCCCTGGGAAATGGACCCCGCCCAAAGAGCGGCCTGGGGTCGACCCTCTGGCCGGGAGGCGGCATGAAGCGCTACTGCGGCCGCCGCTTCACTGGCGAGGAGATCGGGCAACTGTGCGCCTTGATTGCCGACAATCCGGGCCGCACGCGCGCCCAGCTGTCCCGATTGGCATGTCGACTGCTCCAGTGGCGCAAAGCGGACGGGGGCCTCAAGGAGATGAGCTGCCGGGTGGCCATGCTGCGCATGCATCGTGAGGGGCTTCTGCAGCTGCCGCCCCCTCGCAACCGCAAAGGAGGCTCGAGCCGAATCGAGCACACTTTCTGGAGCGCCCCACAGCCGCCGCTGTCCCGACCGGTGCATGAGCTGCCCGGCGTGCATCTGGAGCCGGTCCTGAGCCGCCCGGACTCCGCTTTGTGGAATGAATACATCGACCGCTATCACTATCTGGGACACACCCCTCTGCCGGGGGCTCAGCTGCGCTACTTCGCTCGTTGGGAGGACCGCATCCTGGCCCTGCTTGGCTTTGGCGCCCCCGCCTGGAAAACCGCCCCTCGCGACCGCTTCATCGGCTGGCGTCCTTCGGAACGGGAGAGGAACCTTCAACTGATCGTCAACAACGCCCGTTTCTTGATCCTTCCCTGGGTCCAGTCCAAGAACCTCGCCTCCAAGCTGCTGGCCTTGGCCTCGCGTCAACTCCCCCAGGACTGGCAGGACCGCTCCGCTTACCGACCCGTTCTGCTGGAAACCTTCGTCGAGACCCAACGCTTCACCGGCGCCTGCTACAAGGCTGCCAACTGGATCCACGTCGGACAGACCCAAGGGCGCGGCAAACTGGACCGTGACCACAAGGCCGATCTGCCCACCAAAAGCATCTGGCTCTACCCCCTGAGCAGACACTTCCGAAGATCGCTTCGCTCCACTTGAGTCCTCACGCGCATCTTCCGCTGGTCATTGCTCGGTTATGGGTTCACCGAATATTTACGATCTGAATCGTTTAAGTCGTTGAAAACAAAGAGTGTGAGATTCAGGCTAAAAAATCACTGTTGTTGAAAACAAAGGACTTACGCCGAAAGTCCGACAGGCTCCTAGAGGCAACTCTTCCATGACCACATCCAGCAGCTCTTCTAGAAAATCGACGCGCGCTTTCAGGGGTCACCTCACGAAACGGAAAAAATCGTACGCTAAGAGCCATCCGAATGGCCGCTCGTGGCCAACAACCGGTCACCGTATCGGCTACGTCCGGGTGAGCAGTTTCGACCAGAACCCGGAACGCCAACTCGAGCATGTCCCGGTCGCGGCTCTTTACCGACAAGGCTTCGGGTAAGGACACGCAGCGTCCGGAACTGGAAAGGTTGCTCGCCTTTGCGCGCGAGGGCGACACAGTGGTGGTGCATAGCATGGACCGGCTGGCGCGCAACCTGGACAACCTGCGGCTCATCGTGCAGAAGCTTACCAAGCGCGGCGTGCGCATCGAGTTCGTCAAGGAAAATCTGACCTTCACCGGTGAGGACTCGCCGCTGGCGAACTTGATGCTGTCGGTCATGGGGGCCTTCGCCGAATTCGAGCGGGCCTTGATCCGCGAACGTCAGCGCGAGGGCATCGCCCTTGCCAAGCAGCGTGGGGCCTATCGGGGCCGCAAGAAATCGCTATCGCTGGAGCAGGCGGCCCAGCTCCGCCAAGCCCGGCGGTTCACGCTCACAGAAACCCCAAAGAATCAGGACACAGCCCAATCATTTCAACGAACCCTTCAAGTCGGGCACTGCCTGATCGCTTCAGGTCCAGCAGACCTTAGCGTTGGATTTTGCACCGTTGCTATCGTAACCCCCCCTAGCGCCCCTGGTTGCTCCGATCAACCGCGGCGGACACCTTCGGACGATCGGAGTTCAGCTATACAATCCGTCGGGCGCTGTCGTCTCTTGGATGCGCGCGCCCCTTGTCGCGGGAGGTTGTAGAGTGAGTCGGATCGGCCCTGGCAAGATCTCGTCAATAAGTTACATGTAATCTAGCAGTAAAGAGATAGTATATCCAAAGGCCAACCTCTGTCTTGTCTGAGGGGCATGGGAGAATAAGCCATGCGTCAACGAGGCGAGTTGGTTCCGATCGGTGAAGTTGTCTCCGGCCTGGATGACGTGCTGGCGCCGGCCTTCGACCTGAGCCTGGTGCTCGCCCTCGCCGCCGCCCTCCCGGGACCGCGGCCCAGGCACAGACGACGCTCGTGTTGAACACGAACCAGTCCGTGAGCTCCAACGTAAGGAAAAGACGACCATGGAAAGAAATCCTCGATCCACCTCCAGACGCGGCACCGCATGGCACCATGTGTTTGTTGTGCCGCTGGTCCTTCTCATGCTCGCGAACGGCGGGCCTGCCCGCGCCGGCAGCGACGAGGAGGCCTTGGAATGGGCGGAGGCTTATGCAGGGGGTTTCGGCGGACTGGGTCGAATGGTCAACGGGATCGTCGATGTCGACGGCTTTGCGAACTGGGGTAATCCCGGTTCGGTTTCCAATTACGACGCTACGGGGTTTGTCGGTGGGGTGCTAATGGGGAAGAAGGTCGACATCGAAGGCGTACCGCTTCGGATCGAGTTCGACAGTACGTTCGGTGCCATGTCGGAGAGAACGAACAAGCTCGACCCCGAAGGCCTGGACGAGACGGCGGCAGCGGAGTTTCGATGGGTCACCACGGTGCGTGCCGGGATCGAACATGCCATCGAAGGCGCGACGGTGTTCGCCACCGGAGGGTTGGCGACCGCCGGGATCGCCAATTCGGTCACCGACATTGATTTCGGCCCGAATATGCCACCGAAGGTGGATCTCGACGATTCCTTTCGCGACAACTCGGCGGAAATCGGTTGGGTGATCGGGGGCGGGGTCGAAACTCCGCTGACCGACGCCTGGAGCCTGCGATTCGAGGGCTCGTATCTGGATTTCGGGCGGGGCACCCATTATGTGAATCGTTCCGGAAATAACCGGTGCGGGCCGGGAAACTCTCGAAGGCCGTGTCCTTACAACGTTGATAACACGATCGGAATCGTGCGCTGGGCAATAATCTACCAGTTCGATCGGTAGAGGAGCGGTGGCCCACGTCCTCTTCTCCTTAATCCTCTTTCAATTCTCCCATTCCATGTGGGAGCGAAACCCGACGACCGGATGCAGGCCCTGATCGGCGCGGGTAGCTTATTCAGTGGCCGGGCTTGCACAAAGGAGCCTATCTGCACGATCACCCAGCTCCATCCCTGCCTGTGTGGGGGAAACAAAGGCGATATAGCCTACCTCTACTGAACAATGTCATGAGAATACCGAGCTAAGACCCACCTCTGCCTCACGCAATTTGATGATGATCTGTTCTGCACTAAATCGTTTCCCTCCCATCTCTTGCCTCCTTCCTAAAACCTAAAACCCCAACCTTCAACTTGGATTAGTTGCTAGCTCCGCAATTCTGAGAATTTTGCTCTCAGACTTTCGTGGGGCACCTGTGGCAGGTTGCTCAAATCCATCGTTTTGATAGATCTGTTCATGCCTCAGAAAACGCAAGAAAACCAACCGATGGATCTCGCTGCGAGGGACAACACCACCGGTCGCACACCCGACGGAATGAAAATTCCAAATATTTTTGGCTAGTTGGGTAGCGAGCGACCTCATACCGCCGAGTAAGAATTGAAGGAGATGTAGAGGAGGCACTCCTGGGGATTGCCTCCTCATCGTGTCGGCGATAACCTTCGGTGATCAACAAAAAAACACTGGAGGTTGTCATGGCCGACTATGCCAGTCTATTGCGGGATCACGTCACACTCAAGTGTCGCTGCATCGACCGAGTCTTCTTGCAGGCTTACGTTCCCAAGCTGCAGTCGGTAGGACAAGTCTGTACCTTTCTACGTTGGATCAAGGGGTTCAAGATCCCCTCCTCGGCGGCCTTCGGCAAGATCGGCCAAGCCTACGCCCGGCAATCGCCTCGAAGCGTTGCGGGGTGAGCGCAGAGAACATTACAGTATTCGCATCAACGAACAATGGCGTCTCTGTTTCGCCTGGAGCGACGGCGAGGCATGGGAGGTCGAGATTGTCGATTACCATTGAGGAGGCAGAGCAATCATGACCATCAAACGTAAGGATGTGGATCGGCGGCAGGTAGACTTCTCGGACGTGGCGTCGGGGCGGCGGCTTCCGCCGGTGCATCCCGGCAAGATTCTACGCGATGAGTTCCTGACGCCGATGGAACTCAGCGTGTACCGGCTTGCCCGAGCGCTGAAGGTCTCGCGCCCGCGGTTGAACGAGATCGTGCTGGGCCGGCGCGCTGTCACGACCGACACTGCGCTACGCCTCGGGCGTTATTTTGGGACGACGCCTGAGTTCTGGATTAATCTCCAGACCCGTTACGACCTTGATGTCGCCGAACGTACCACCCGACGCGGAATCGAACGGGAAATCGAGCCCTACGTCGCATGACGTTCCCATTGCAGCCGCCGAAGATCGGATTGAGAGGTAGGTAGTCCGCCAAGGGAAGAAGGTCGACCTCCGGAAAGCCCCACCGTGGTTGATCGCGGGCAGCTACATGCAAGCGACCTCGAAGAGAGAGCTGACTATCGAGGGTAGCTCAGGTCAACGAAAGTAATGGCGATTGGGTGTGATCGGATGACTGAGGGCCAGACGACTCGACACTATTATGCTAATATGTTAATATATTAACATATTAACAAAACACTCAATGCCGATGAAGATTGTACCAGTCTGGAATCCGAAAGGTGGGCAAGGAAAGAGCCTGATTGCTCTCAACTTAGCAGCTGCCGCTGTGTCCGAACTGGAGTTAATGCCCCTGGTTCTTTGCCGTGATCCGCAGGGCACAGCCCTGCTTTCGCATGCGAAAGGCAATCTACCGTTCGATGTCAAACCATCCTATCCAAAGGGAGCAGCCAAATATGATCTCGTGATTGCCGATCACGTGGCGTCTGATTGGGCGGTGCCGCCTGCACCTACAGTGATTGTTGGTTCTGGTGCAGACAGCGAAGGGGATTGGCGATAATGGGATATGGCGCCTCGCAAAACTGAACGGAATCCTCTATTTGCCGGACGTTGGTTCGAAGACGACATCATTCTCCTCTGCCTTCGCTGGTATTTTCGCTTCAAACTAAGTTACCGAGACCTGGTCGCGATTTTAGGTGAGCGGGGTTTATCGATTTCGCATACCACGATCTTGCGTTGGGTCATTCGCTATGCTGAAACCTGCGAAAAGCGTTGGAGCCGATTCGAGCGGCAGGTTGGTGGGAGCTGGCGAGTTGATGAAACGTTCATCAAGGTTCGGGGCCAGTTGATGTACCTGTATCGAGCCGTGGACGGACAGGGCAACACCGTGGAGTTCTTTCTCAGTCGAACACGTGGCATCGCGGCGGCGAAGGCATTCTTTCGCAAGGCACTGAAGCATCATCGGGAGCCACACAGCATCACCTTGGATGGCCACCGGCCGAGCCCTAGCGCGCTGCGGCGCATGGGAATGAACGGGGAGTTCAACTTCCGGGGCCCGAACCCGGTGAGAATTCGTTGCTGTCAATACCTGAACAACGTTGTGGAGCAGGACCACCGCCGGGTGAAGGGGCGATTGCGACCGATGTTGGGGTTCAAAACATTCTACAATGCGCGACACGTCATTATCGGCATCGAACTGGCGCAGAAGATTCACAAACGCCAGTTCGCAATTCCGATCACATGGCGGTCGAATCCCGCGGTGATCTGGCATCACGTCATGGCAGCATAGGCCGCTTCGCCGCGGCGCACTCCTGGTCTTATCGCTCCGACAATCCTATCTGCACCAGAACCCGTTGAAGATGACTGTTCCAGAATGAAGAGCTGGCAGGCTGAAAAAGTTTCTATTGATGGCATCGCAACCTGGGTGGACGACAAACTATCCAAGAAATCGGGGAAAAAAGCGGCTGCGCGAGTCTTTCACATCTGCGATGCCGGCAAGGATATTGAGATCAAGAACCCATTCGCATCTGGTACCGCAACCGAAAAGCCGATCCGATACCTAGGTCGTGTGCCCGGTTCTCCAGAGCATGCGGAAACCAAGTACGATGTTTTGCAGGCACTCTCCTTTGTGGCGACGCATCGTAACAATGCCGAAGAGCGGGTCACTTGGCAGGCCAACATCCCTCTATTACTGGAGCATCTTGCCATTTCCTCCCCTTGATTCAAGCGAGATAAACTCCGCAGCTCCAGAGAGCGAAGACTTGAGTTTTGCCCTATTGCTTGTCAGAGGGTTGCGAATGCGGCGGCGGTCAAACGCCTGTTCCGCAAGGCGCTGACTGATCCGTCGCATCCTCAACCCCGCGTCATTAACACTGACCCGGCACGCCTTTACGACTCGGCGATTTCAGGAGTGAAAAAGGAAGTAATCCGGCGCCGCTGTTGCCGCCACCGGCCGGTCCAATACTTGGACAACATCCTGGGGCAGGATCATCGAGCGATCAAACAACGAGTGAAGGCCAAGCAGGGCTTTTGTGAATTCCACGCAGCCCGGTGAACGATCCAAGGATATGAGACCATGCACATGATCCGGAAGGGGCAAGCGCGGGGGGTGAGCGGTTCGGATGTTCGGCGACAGATTCAGTTCATCAACAAGCTATTCCAGGTGGCTGCATGAGACGGAGCTTGGTCGACTTAACCAAACGTTCTCTGGCCGCTTTTTGAAAGTTGCAACACATCCATCCAGGAGGCCTCTCGACCGGCCACTGTTCGACCTCGCGCCCCGGCCCAAAGATGCATAACGATCTGGATGGACCTGAGATCGTATCGGCCGTGCTGGCTATGCTGACGGGGGGCTGCTTTGCGACTAGGACCACGCCGACCTCGACAGGTGTTTTGGATCGCAGTCTCGATCCGGACCTATGGCCGTGGCCGGTCGCTGCAGTGTCATCTGAGCTGTCGTTCCGTGTTGGACAAGGCCGTCGGCGCCATGGACCGGAGCGGGACTATGGCCCCAGCCGCTAGGTCGATCCGGTAAGACCGCAATGACAGTCACCTAGCTCTTGAGCGGCCCATCCCCAAGAACCGCAGAGATTCGTTTCGTGAGGCCGTCTCGCAATTCCTCCGGTGTCTCCCAGACAATGTGAGGGTACTGGCGCGTGTCCAAATGGATGTTTTTCAACGTATCTTTTCGGCAAGTAAAGACCACGGGAATATTGAGTCCATGAGCAAAACCAGCTTCGTAGTAGACGCCCCCACGCTACCCAGCCTCCCCCTGTGTGAAGTCCGCGACTAGGAAGCGAGATCTCCGAATTTCGGCAATGATCTCATCGTCAATCTTGTTTAAGTGTTCTTTCCGATCGATCCGCAGTGCTTTGTAGCCTGCGTCTCTAATCGCTGGCCGGAGCCCTTTTTCCCAGACTTCGTTCATGGATTCGTCGAACCACATGGCTACAAAGGCTTGCGGCGAATCCGTAACAGCATGGTCAATCTCAGCGAGATAGCTGTATCCCTCCACTGTTATGCCGTACCCTAGATACCCTATCGCCTGGTGGTTGGGTGACAACCACCCCTGAATTTCCAAGCTATTTACTAAGTAAACGACCTCTTCTGTCTTCGTGGATTCTGACCAAGCCAGCGTTTCCATAAAAGTAGGGTCGGTCTCATGTATGTGGCAATCAAAGGGTATCCCAATTTTTGGAATTTGTTTTTGGATGTACCGCAGAAGATTGTCAGCACGTTGATGGACTGACAAGCTTCGTCGTTGCTCTATTTCGTCAATATCGATGGAAGATATTCTGGGACAATGAACACCCAATCGACGTTGTTCGATCAACCATGATGTCAGCCGAGCTTTCAGGTTCTCATCATGGTCTTTCAGTATTTCTGTTGCCGTGTCAGCAATGAAATATCGACCACCGGCGCGTTGAGAATCTACAGTCATCCCGTGGCCTGTTCGCGGTTCGATGGATGCTGGTGTGTTCCAAATTGGACAGGCTGAATATTCACTCATGCTTTCCTCGGTCAATCGTCTAGTATTTTTCGTGGGCTCCCACCGCGCCTGAGGCGAAGCCCGTCGCGGGTGACGATGCCCCGGCAACCGCACCTGCAATCCGTTTTGGGCCACTGATCGTAGATCTCCCATGCCTCGTCCTCGGTGGCCATCGTGCCGAGCATTGCCCCACCGTGGAATGCCGTCGCTACCACGGCGTAGGAGTGGCCCTCCGGCCACTCAATCGTTAGTGGCTCGTCTGCCGGGCCGAGCGCGGATGGATAGCTCATGACCAGTGCGCCCCGGAGCGTTTTCGTCTCTGTAATCTTCTTCCCCATGGGTCTATTTTACTATTCATCCGACAACAGCGCAGACTACACCATCAGCGCGAGAAATCCGACCGCTGCCTCGGCTATGAAGGGGTCAAAAGCGTCAGAATAGAGTCCTTATTTGGATTGATGGACATATTCCGTCCAGGGTCATCGAGTTCTTCCTGACGGTACTGTCAAACCCGTCGCGGTGCTGGTCCTGATTGTCGAGCCGGGGCCGCGCATGGCTTCGGTAATTCTCAACCCCAAAAAAAACTCCTTCATATGGTAGGCTCGAAGAACGCGTGTGGTGCCGTAACATCCATGGTGGCGTCATCGACTCTGACCCCTTCGGGCGGTTTCTGCCTTCGGCTTGCTGGCGACGTCGACACCGGCTGCTCTGGGAGCGCCGGTTGGCGCTGACATGCTGCCGCGATAACGGACAGCTATCGCGAGTCCCGCTCAGGTGGTCGACGAGTGCGCAACGCGGGAGGGACGGTATGAGTTCCGGGAGCATCCGCCGAATAGTAAGGTGTCAACAACACCGGGTTGTGGGATCGCGTCCGCGCGCTGAGGCCACCGACGGGGTCGCGGTCGAGGCGGGAACGATCGCGCTCAACGGCGGCACGATCATGGTGGGCACGACGGATGCCGGGCTGATCCACGGCGCGGTGGCGGCCAGCACGGCCCATACGGTGGACGGCGTGCGCCCGACGCTGGTGAGCGCCGAGACCACGGAGGACGGCACGCAGGTCCTCGTGATGTTCAGCGAGGACCTGTCGTCGACCGATGACCACAATAGCTACGAATTGACCCCCGATGCGGATGCCCCAGCCACGGTGACCTTCGACCAGGCGGTGGTAGCCAAGGTCTCACTGGATCTGCCCAGAAGATCGAGAATTCAACACAGGAGAAAAAGATGCCACAAAAGATGACGAAACGAGAATTTCTGAAATCCGTCGGGGCCATTGCTGGGCCGGCCGCCATGTATCGAAGTATGACTGCGCTCGGCATGATGGGATCGAGTACGGCCCAAGCGAACACAATCGATTTGTCAATTGGATCAGGACGTGGGCAGCGGGTTGCCATCCTGGGAGGAGGGATCGGCGGCCTGGTGGCGGCCTATGAATTGTATAAAGCGGGCTATGACTGCACAATTCTGGAGGCCACCGCCCGCCCTGGCGGGCGGAACTTCACAGCCCGGAGCGGCGATATGATCTACGAGGAAGACAATCAGCAATGGGTGGGCTTTGACTTCGAGGAGCATCTCTATGCGAATCTCGGGCCCGCCCGCATCCCCCACCACCACCGCGCGATACTCGGGTACTGTAGGGAGTTCGGCGTTGAACTCGAAGTCTTTACCAACGACAACCGTGCGGGCCTGTTCCACCACCAAGATCACTTTGAGGGACAGCCGGTGACGGCGCGGCGAGTGATGACGGATGCGCGCGGGTATATTGCCGAGCTACTGGCAAAGGCGGTGGGCCGCAATACCTTAGACGCAGAGCTGACGAGCGAGGATAAAGAGCTGCTGCTTAACATGCTCAGGGGATATGGAGGCTTGAACGCAGATGATCTCTATATGGGCTCAGAGCGCGGGGGATATCTCGGGGATTACCTCCAAACTGGGCTTGGGCTTTCTGCGGATGTGCACGGTCCCCTTGGTTTGAGCGCCCTGCTCCAGTCGGGCTTTTTGGACTACCGGTTGCATTTCAGTCAATTCCTCGATCAAAACCCGACTCTCTTTCAACCCATTGGCGGGATGGACGCCATTGTCGATGCCTTCGAAGAACGCGTCGGGCATCTCATCCAATATCGGAGCCCGGTTGAGGAGATTCGGCAGACCTCAGGCGGCGCACAGATTATTTATAGTCGCGACGGTCGGCCACCCCAAGCCCTTGATGCGGACTTTGCGATCTGTACTATCCCCCCCCCAGTCTTGAAGGACATTCCCAACAACTTCTCCTCGGACACCCAAGCCGCGATCGAGTCTGTGCAGTTTGTCCCGGCCGTAAAGATTGCTTTCCAGACCCGGCGGCGGTTCTGGGAGGAAGATCAGGCCATCTATGGCGGCATCTCGTGGACGGACCAGGACATTACGCAAATCTGGTATCCAGCCGCCGGCTACCACCGGAACAAGGGAGTCCTCCTCGGTGCCTATATCTGGTCGTATGGCCCGGGCTTTCGCTACACCGACCTGCGCCCGGACGAGCGCGCGCAGGCTGCCATTGAGGAGGGTGAACGCCTCCACCCTGGCTATGCCGACGAGATCGAAGCCTGGGTCAGCCGCGCCTGGGCCAAGGTGCCCTTCCAGAAGGGCGCCTGGGGCTATGCCGATGATAACGCGTCGGAAAGACTGCGCAGCCCCGAAGGCGCAATCTATTTTACGGGCGATCACTTAAGCGGCTTGTCTGGGTGGCAGGAGGGTGCTGTCTTGGCTACTTACGCGGCAATCGAGGCGATCGACGCACGAGTGATGGCAGAAGGAGCCTGATGCGGCAGAGAGCCAAATTGAGCACCGCACATGACCGAGTATAGCGTCTACGTGGGTTTGGCCTTTCACAAGGACTCCATGTCTAGCGTCCGAACTCCTATCTGCTTGGAACCGGCAGACCGTACATCAGAATTTCCCTCACGCTTCCTGGTAAAACCTTTTGTTTATGTGCCAGAATGGATTGCTTTGGGTTGATTGACTTGACCAATGGGACGTGAAGATCAGAGCGCCTCGTAATAGGTAAGGGCCGACAAATGACACGCTTTGCAACGGCATTCCTGTTCCTTGTTGCCTGCCCGTGGCTCATGATGGCTCAGTCATCTGACGAAACGGCGAAGCGCTTTCACGTCTTTCCACAGCTCGCCGACGGAGACGGGTGGAAATCTTCCCTGCTCGTTACGAATGTCTCGCAGTCAGCGAGCCAATGCACCTTCAGCTTGTACGGCATGGATGTGTACAGGTTCGCTGACATCAACGGCATTACAGCATCTGGTTCGACCGCAACATTCGACTTGGAAGAGTCTGGCGATTACTTGGTGTGGGAATCCAAGAACGAATTGTCGGTGGCAACCGGGTACTCAACGCTCGACTGCTCTGCTCCTGTCGTTGCACAACTTCTGTATGTGCTCACAGACCCATTCGGGGAAACGGCGGGAATGGCCACGGTCTTCAGTCCACAAGCCGGGGTCGTCTTCCAATTTCCAGTTCTTGCACAAGGCGAACTCGCATTCGCTGTTGCGAACGATGCAGACTTAGATGCCTCCTGCGACGTTGTTCTTGAAAGCCCTGACCGTCTGAATCTTGGTGAAGCAATGCTTCCTGTCCCGTCGAAGTCCAAAGTTGCTAAATTTCTTTCCGAAGTCATTCCAATACCAGACGGTTTCACCGGCGGAT
>CBDCUP010000003.1:0-1025794 GCA_965222655.1 Acidobacteriota bacterium | reverse complement strand
CGCAATAATTGTTGGGTGAGGGAGAGGTCGCTTTTGATAATCCTCTCGAGCTCTGCGAAGTCAATCTCAGGGCGACGGACGGATTGCAGGATCTGGATATAAGGTACTTCGAAGCCCGGAATCCCTCGTTGTGAGACCACCACCGGCTTGCTGAAGAAGTAGCCCTGAAAGTAGGTATAGCCCAGCCGCACCGCTTCTTCAAAATCCTCCTGGGTCTCCACTTTTTCGGCCAGCAGGGTGATCCTTTGGTCCGTGAGCTGTTGGCTCTTCTCACATCTTTCCTTCGAAGTGGTGGACAGGAAATCTACCTTGATCAGGTCAGCAAGTTTCAGCAGCGACTCGTAGTTCCTCTCGAAACAAAAATCGTCGAGTGCCAGAGAGTAGCCTGCCTGCTTCAACCTCCTGCAGGAGTCGAGCACCTCTTCGTCTGGCTCCACGTTTTCGAGGATCTCGACGACGAGCTGTTCGCTCGGAAAGAGCAGCGCCATTTCGTCCACTAACAGATCCCGGGTAAAATTCACAAACGCCCTCTTTCCTCCGGTGAGAGTTTCCAAGCCGATTCCGAGAAAACTGTTCGTCATGACTTGGGACGAAGCTTGGTCCCCGTTTACGTTGCCGAAGGCATTTTCAAATCCGGAACGGAAGAGAAGTTCGTAAGCATAGACCTCCCGATGCTGGTTAAAAATCGGTTGTCTTGCCACAAAAATATCCACCAGATTACTCTTCGCTGGATGCTCTCCCCATTAATGAGAGGCGGAGATGCATGGCTTCTGGCGGCGGATGTTGCCACCTCCCGAGGTTGGTGATAACGCTGAAAGGGCTACTCATTAGGTCTTCCCTCCGTGAATTGGTTCTAGGGCATCCTTGCCCTTGGTAACTCCCGGATATCGAGAGCCGTCATGATCCTGATCGGCCTCTCTGGCTTCGGGATGTAGTGCTATCCACTAAGAAAGTAAAGATCGGTTGGCGTAGGACGATACGGACCTTGAGAGAAAGGAGATATCGGAAGGAGAAGCAAGCACATGCGTAATGGACGCCACAAGAGCCTCCAGGAACAACCCGATGCTCTCTTCAAGGCCGCCGAGGTCATTAGGCGGATGCCTATTACCACAGCCCCCGGTACGCCCGGTTTCGTCTCTGGTGTGATCCATCACCCAGGGCGAGAGATCCCGATTGTGGACGTTCGATTGACGCTTGGTAAGGAAGCCTGCGCATTCTCGATCGTCCCGCCATTCTCGAGGTACGCCGTGATGCCGGTCGATCGCCGCACATGAGTCGCCGAGAACAACCAAAGCAGGGTCGGAACCTCAGGTCCTCAACTCGTAGTCGAGCTGCTGATCCCGACGCCCCTAGCCAATTAAAGGTTTTCTTCTGTTCGCCGAAGAGAGAATTGAGTGAGGAAGAGCTTTGTGAGAACCATCAACAGACTCGGTATCGCTTCCACCACGTAAGGGCTAGCTGAGTATCGAAAGACTCGGGGCGCAAAGCTGAGGCCTACGTTGCTGCAGCAATAGGGTCGATCAGCCTCACGCTTTGAGCCAGAAAGGACGAAGCGTCACATGATCCGGTTACAAAGCGAGCGGGGTCAAATCATAGTCACCTTGGCATTGCTGCTACCCATGATCTGTGGATGCCTGGGACTGATCCTGGATGTGGGTAGCCTGTACCACCGCAAGCGCGTCATGCAAACGGCAGCCGACGCCGGCGCCATGGCCGCCGCCCAGGAACTCAGACGGAAAAGGTTCAGTGAAGTCACCCTGTCCGGGAGGAGTGAGTCAGCCGAGAATGGCTTCGATCAGACCAACAGCACCGTCACCGTGAACAACCCTCCTCAGAGCGGACCCTTCGCAGGCGACGTCGATTTTGTGGAGGTCACGGTCGATCATCAGGCGGACAACTTCTTTATGCCGGCGCTTGGCTTTGATGACACCACCATCTCCGTTCGGGCCGTGGCCGGTCTCATCCCCGGAGGGCCGGGTTGCATCTACGTTCTCGATGGCAGCAGCAGCAAGGCATTGGACATCTCCAGTGGTTCCAGCGTCCAGGGCGAGGACTGCTGTGTGCAGGTGAACTCGAGCAACAGTGAAGCGCTTTCGGTGACGAGCTCGTCCACCTTGACGGCCCAGTGCGTCGGAGTTGTGGGAAACTACGACGACGGGGGCGGCACGATTGATCCCGAGCCCGAGACGGGCGTCTCCCCGGCGAGTGATCCGCTGGCGGATATTCCTCCGCCGGATGATACGGGCCCGTGCGATTTTAACGAACTCAAAATCGAGAGCCAGGTGACGACGCTCTCCCCCGGTATCTACTGCGGCGGCATTTCCGTCGAGAGTGGCTCCCAGGTCACCTTTCAAGAAGGAACCTACATCATTCGCGGAGGCGGCCTGAGGGTGACGAGCGGCTCCAGCATCGAAGGGACTGGCGTGGGGTTCTACAACACCAGCGGGGGTGGAAACGGTTACGCACCGATCGAGATCCAGAGTGGCAGTGACGCGCGCCTGTCAGCCCCCACGTCGGGGCCGATGGAGGGTTTTCTGTTTTTTCAGGACCGGGATGCCCCGACGGGTAGCCTCAACAATATCCAGAGTGACTCGGGTTCTTACTTTGAAGGAACGCTCTACTTCCCTACTCAGCAACTCAGGTTTCATAGCAACGCCACCGGATCCCAGGGGGCTGCCTGGTCCTTGGTCGTGGCGAGGACCCTGGAGGTTTCCAGTGGATCGAATCTCCAAATCGGCTCCGACTTTGGCAACAGTGCCGTCCCCTCCCCCATCAAGAGGGCGGCCCTGGTGGAGTGAGGGTGACCAAAAAGAGTGGGAAGAAAAGCCTGCCCAAGGACAAGGTTCGGAGCCTTGAACACATGAAGAGAGAACCAGCGAACCGTCGAAACATTTGGATCCAGCTGACTCGGAGGTGTCCGGGGAACGTTGTCATGGAGCTGGCCGTCGCTCTGCCGTTACTCACGATGGTCCTGTGTGGGGCACTAGACTTTGGCCGTTTTCTCAATGAAGCGATCACTGCGGCCAATGCCGCTAGCGCTGGCGCAGTCTACGGCTCCCGTAGTGTGTTGGCAGCTGGCAATACTCAAGGAATGAAAGCCGTTGCGGAGCAAGCGGCTGGGAATCTGCAGGGCCTGACAGCAAGCGCTCAGCAATTTTGCCAGTGTGCCGATGGTTCCCCGATGGCCTGCGACGATGCTTGTGCCGAAGGGAGTCCCCAGATGTATGTTCAGGTGGACGTAAACGCGACTTTCCACCCCTTGTTCCCCTATCCGGGTATTCCCCAATCGGTGGATCTGTCGCGATTAGCAGTCATGCGAGCCCGATAGATATGACAGGTGGAATCATGGAGAGACATTTGGCTGCAGGTCGAAGAAAGGAGCGGGGCAGCACCGTGGTGGAGTTGGCGCTTGGGTTGCTGTTCTTTCTCACCTTCATCTGCGGCATCATGGACTTCGGGCGCGCCATCTGGACCTACAACACCCTGGCCTACGCCGCGGGGGAAGGGGCACGGTATGCCATCGTTCACGGTGCAGAGAGTGACTACCCCGCCACGGCGACCCAGATCGAAGGGATCGTGGAAAGCTGGGCCGTAGGGTTGAATCCAGCTTATGTGGACGTGGTCACGACTTGGGTGCCCGACAACACTCCCGGCAACATCGTGCAAGTGACGGCCAGCCAGAATTTCAGCTCGATCGTGCCCTTACTTCCCAGTGGAATCATGCTCACCAGCACCTCCCGAATGACCATCCACCACTAGGGGCCTGCCGCCCGAGCTGTTGGGTCATTCGGCTTCGCGGCGGCGGCATTACCGACTTGCTGAGCCGCGTACTAAGCAGATTGCTGCGATTTTTCACGCTAAGCAAGCTATTTTAAAAAGCGACCCGTTGGAAGCGTGCCCTTAAGTCTTATATTGTCAGTAGTGTAAGTCAATTATTGGGTGACACTGGTCCCGTGAGCAAAGTCTCAGAACTGGAGGCCAAATGGGTTTTGGTATCTCTGGGCTGGGAAGATATAAGGCAAGCTATTTCATGCAGTTGCGTCAAGTAGCCGCCCCTTAGCGTGAGAAATTACAAGAATCTGGTCGGTACCCTTAGCTCGCTGTCTCGGATTTCTTTGCCCGGTTTAAAACGGACGGTTTTTCCTGGCGGGATAGGGACCTCGAGCCCCGTTCTGGGGTTTCTCCCCACGCCGGTTTTGCGGGGCTTGATGGTGAAGACGCCGAACCCTCGGAGTTCGATCCGCTCCCCGTTGTGCATGGCCGCTTTCAGAACTTGAAAAACGGAATCCACAGCCAGCTCCGCCTTTACTTTTGGGATTCCCATCTTCATCGAGACGCGGGTCACGATGTCCTGCTTGATCACCAGGTGGCTCCTCTATATTCAATCGACATTCTGCTCCGAGTTTCTCTGACCTCCCCGTGATGAGGGATCAAAACCTATCTGCCCTCCAACCTTGTGTCAACCATTCTCTTGTCATATTTTCGGCTGCAAAGGGCGCTGCTCCCGCCAGTGGTCGGCGCTTAGCGTGGATTCCTGTTCCATTGCTACTCGGACCCCATTTCCCGAAAGATAAAGGAGATATTGTAAGTAGCCGATTAAGACTGCAGAGCACCGCAGCTCACCGAGGTTCTCGAGAAGGGACCCGAACCTCTGGTTGAGCCAAGAGGAACAATTTGCAGTCTGTGTTTAAGAAGGAGTTCAGAATCAGAAAGAGGTCGACATGGATGTAAATCTCGATGAAATGACAGAGGAGATCAACGAAAGAATTGCGAAGCTGGAATCAAAGAAGATTCGTATCCGGGAACGGCTCAAAGCCATTGAGACCAAGTCGGAGGCCTTGACGAGTCGTTGGGAGGAACAGCTCGAAGCTATCAAGGCGGTGAAGCTTGTGGCAACTGACTTGGAGAATCGAAAGGGGGGGTCCAGGACGTCTCCAGTTGAGGTGTCCCAGGACGCGGAAATATCGAGGGTCAATGAAGACCCCGATCTGAAGGAGTTTCCGCAGAGCTTGAATGTGCAATCCGGCACAAGGGCGTTGCAAGAGGCATACGGAAGCGATTCACTCGGTTCTTTAAAAGAGCAACTACTAGATGCTGCTGAGAGGTCTGCGGCGGACCCACTGCCCAGCCTGGATGAGGATGAGGACGTCGATTTGAGAATCTTCGCCAGCGCGGAGGCGGGGTCAATTCTCGTTGTTGACGATGAAGAGGCAGTGCGCACAGTGCTGGCAGAGGTCCTAGAATTGGAAGGCTATAGGGTCGACCTTGCTCGGAATGGCGCGGAAGGATTGGCTAAACTGTCCGAGCAACCCTATGGTGTAACGTTTTTGGATCTGCGAATGCCCGGCGAATCCGGTATCGACATTCTGAAGACCATCAAAACGACGTCACCCCAAATGCCAGTCATCGTGGTGAGTGGGATAGCTCACGGGCACGAGCTCGAAGCGGCTCGCAGGCAAGGCGCTTTTGCCTGTGTCAAGAAACCATGGGATACGGCCGAGCTGCTCCGACTAATTCGCACCGCGATTTCTAGCTCGAACCAGAAGATCACAGAATCTTAAATCCGCAACTGCCACAGGGCAGCGGCGGGGAGCGAAGTGGTAATGGCCGGCCAGCTCCAGGATGCGGCGGTGGTCGTGAATCCCCTCTTAGTACTCTCATCCCTAGCCTCTGTAAAAATCAAGCGTTTCCCACGGTGATCGGCTCAACACGTGCGTACCGAGCCCAGATCGAAAAATGGGCGAAACAACCCCTCTCGTAATGACAAGGTAAAAGTGACCCGGCGTGATCAAGTAAAAGTGACCCACCCGGGTTTAAAGTTGTTTTCCTAGTTCCTAATCCATAGATGTCAGGATCAAGAGGGGTTTGGGGCCCCCTCTTGATCCGCTTCCTTATTAGCCCCCGCAGGGGGCGCAGTGGCGGCCACTGCGCGCTTTCGGCGCTTTTTCCCGTGCCGTTGGAGGCTCTCCGTCAGCCGGATGCTTTCCCAGTCGAAGGGATAGATCTGACAGTGATGGGTCAGTCGATCCAGTAGCGCGGCGGTCAGGGCCGCATCACCAAAGACCTTCGTCCATTCGGCAAAGGCCAGGTTGGACGTCACCAGGACCGAGGCCCGTTCGTAGCGATTGGCGAAGACTTGAAAGAGCAGCTGGGCTCCCTCCTGGGAGAGAGGGATGTAACCGAGCTCATCGATGACGACCAACTCAAAGCGATCGAACCTTTTGAGCAGACGCTGCAGCTGTCGTTCCTCACGCGCTTCGACCAGGGTGTTGACCAACTCCGCCGCCGTCCAGAACAGCACCCGGTAGCCTTGGCGGCAGGCTTCCACTCCCAGGACCGTGGCGGCATGACTTTTTCCCGTTCCATGCCGTCCGATGAACGCCAGATTCTCTCGACGCGGGATGTAATCGCACTGAAGCAGTTCTCGGACCTGCAGCGCCTCCAGACCCGGCCACTTCTTGAAGTCCGTCCCTTCCAGGGTTTTCATCACGGGAAAGCGAGCCTCTTTGAGCCGACGTTTGAGTTGATTGGCCTGGCGCTGAGTGAGTTCTCGGGTGACCAGATCCAGCAGAAAGCCCTCATAGCTTTCGCCTCCCTCGCGGGCCTGGCGGGCACACTCTGGGTAGTCGTGCAGCATCGCCGGTAAACGCAAGCGTTTGAGATGGTCCTCGAGCAGGACGGTGTCGCTGAGTTGACTCATAGCGCACCTGCCGGTAAGAGGGCGTTAAAAGCATTCGGATCACTGACTGGGACCGGCTGATCGGTCACCCCGGGAATCAGCTCGGCGGGCAGGGGCTCCGTCGACAGCGGCGGGGCTTCCTGAGCCCGCAGCAGATGACGGATCGATTCATAGCCGGGACAGCCCTTGTCCAGAACCGATCGGACAGCCGCTTCCACCCGGGAGCTCTCGTACTGGCGATGCAGCTGCAAGACCCGAACAAACTCGCGGGTGCCCCGGCCCTCGCCCTGACGGCGACGCAGCGCCTGCAGCAGGACTTCGTAATCCAGCGGCCACTGCCGCCGCCACTGGACGATGGCACGAGCACTTTCAAACGCTCCGACGCGCTCATAAATCAGGTCTAGATAGTGCAGCGGATCGATCTGCCACTGGCTCTTCCAGAAGAGGCGATCGTGTTGGCTCACCTTCCGATCGGAGGCGTACAAGCGAATCTGCTCGCAACCCACGTGGGCCCAGAGCCAGCATCCGACGTACGCTCGAGGCACCGAGTACCGATTGTGATCCACTCGGGCAGTCTGATAGGCATCCACCTTGACCCGGACCGGCTTGAAGTTCTCAAAGGGTTGATCCGGAAGCGGCAGCAGAGCCGCGTTCCGCTTCGAAGCGTTCGTCCACCGTACGGTCATCTTCCCGACCTCCAATCCGGTGGCTCCCATACTGCTCACAGCGCTGGGCCAGGAGTTGGTTCAGTTCCTCGAAGTCTTCGACAGAAGGCAGCGGCACCAGGAAGTTGCGCCGGGCAAAACCGATCAGCCCCTCGGCTCCTCCTTTCTCAAAAGCAATCAAATGCACCCAGTTCACCTGCTGAGCAGAAGGTGCGGGTCACTCATCCTTTCCATCCTCTGAGGGGCGCCTCCTTTTCTTTTGTAGTCAGTAAGCTGCTCTGGGGAGAGCAGCGGGTCACCGTGCAGATGGGCGACGGAAGGTTTTGTTCGCTGCCGATTGGTTGGACCGAACTAGCGCCACCGGAGCCCTACTTAACGATGGGGCAAGGGCGCTCCAGATTCCGAGTCGAGGATTTGCTTCAGCTGGCCGAGCGGCTCCAGGATCGAACCGATCCAGAGGACAACCATGTCAAGTAAATTACGTACACAATGTCAACTAATTTCTGTCCAGCATGGGGCCTTTATGTCCTCGTTTCCAGTGCAAAGATGTGTTATATTCCTTGATGATACGGGTAGCCATGAACTAAAAACACTTGACAGGTCTGCACAAAGAGAACATAATTATATTTACACTATGAAACCGACAACACCTTCCGATCAGACGAAGATCAAAGCCTTGCGCCAACACGGAGCTCTGCATCCTCAGCCGGAAGCCGTACGAGATGAAGCTTTTCAAGGCGAGGAGTTTCTGGATGCGCGCGATCGAGTGCAGGTCAAGTACGAGATGCTGCGCCGGCATCGCCTGGAGGGTCGACCCGTCAGCGAGGTGGCCCAGCGTTTCGGGGTGAGCCGGCAGGCGTTCTATGTGGCTGAAACGGCCTTCGAGAAGGAGGGGCTGCCCGGATTGATCCCCCGCCGACGCGGTCCCAAGCGAGCCCATAAGTGCACGGCAGAGGTGCTCGATTTTGCGGAGAGCTGGCGCCAGAGCGGCCCCCATGAGCAGTCCGTCGCCGAAGCGGTCGAGCAGCGTTTCGGAATCCAGATCCATCCGCGATCGATCGACCGCGCTCTGGCCCGGCGCAAAAAAAAACCGCCCCAGAAGGAAAAGCAATGAGGAGCCGTTTTGGAGAGGAGCATCGCGTTTACTTCCAACAGCAGTACGAAGCTCTGCGCCGGGAGGCCGTCAGTTGCCGCGCTGGCCTGGAGCGCGGTCACGGCCTGACCCTGTTTCTGGCGCAAGGGATGGCAGCCTGGATGGCGGCACTCTCCGCCCTGCTCCCTCCACGAGTGGCTACTGGCGGCCGGGTCCGCCCGAGTCCTTCACGCCGTTGCCCGGAACTGACCCTAGGTATGGGCTCGGATCTGAGGACGATTCTGGCAGGTATGGTGCTGGCCTGCACTCGGGAGGTGCCGCATGAATGAGTCGAGCAAAGTCCGGCCCGAACACCTGAGCCGAGAGGCCTACCTGTACATCCGGCAGTCTTCGCTGCGGCAAGTGCAGGAGAATCGTGAAAGCACCGCTCGCCAATACGATCTCAGGCGCCGGGCTCAGGTTCTGGGATGGGTGAGCGATCAGATTGTCGTCATCGACGAGGATCAGGGAACGTCTGGGGCCAGCACTGCGGGGCGAGACGGCTTTCAGCGTTTGGTGGCCGAAGTCGGCCTGGGTCACGTCGGATTGGTGATGGGCCTGGAAGTGTCACGTCTGGCCCGAAGTTCCAGTGACTGGCATCGGCTGCTGGAGATCTGCGCGTTGGCCGACACGCTGATTTTGGATGAAGATGGACTGTACGATCCCTCTCACTTTAACGACCGCTTGCTGCTCGGCCTGAAAGGGACCATGAGCGAAGCCGAGCTGCACGTCTTAAGAGCCCGGCTGGTGGGGGGCCAGCTCAACAAGGCTCGGCGGGGTGAACTCTGGATCCGAGCTCCCATCGGCTACGTCCATGACGAAAGCGATCGACTGAAGTTCGATCCGGACGAGCAGATCCAGGGAGCGGTGCGGCTGCTGTTTGAGACTTTTCGCCGACTGGGTTCAGCCCAACAGGTGGTGCGCCACTTTCACGAGGAGGACATCCTCTTCCCCCGCCGGCTTCCGTGGGGTGTGCGAGCGGGGGAAGTGATCTGGATCGAACTTGAACACAGCCGAGCGCTGAATATCCTGCACAATCCTCGCTATGCGGGAGCCTATGTGTACGGGCGAACCCGTCAGAAGAAACTGGGACATCACGTTCGGTATCGGCGAATGCCGCGGGAGCAGTGGAAGGTCTTCCTCCCCAATGCCCACCCCGCCTACCTCTCGTGGCAGGAGTTTGAGATCAACCAGGCAAAGCTACTGGAGAATGCCAACGGCTATGGTCCGGATCGCCGCCGAAGTCCTCCGCGCGAAGGAACGGCACTTTTGCAAGGAGTCGTGGTGTGCGGCCTCTGCGGTCGCCGTATGACAGTTCGTTATCACGTCCGCCAAGGGCACCCTGTTCCCGATTACGTGTGTCAGCGACGGGGCATCGAGACCGCCCAAGACCCCTGCCAGAGGATTCCGGGAACGGGTTTGGATGAAGCCATTGCCGAAGTGGTCCTGGAGGCCGTGACCCCGGCGACTCTGGAGGTGGCGCTGGAAGTCTTTGAGGAACTGAGAGCACGCAAAACCGAGGCGGATCGGCAGCGGCGTCGTCAGGTCGAACGCGCCCGGCAGGAGGCCGAGTTGGCCCAGCGTCACTACCTGCTGGTGCGACCCGAAAACCGACTGGTCGCTGATGCTCTGGAGTCTCAATGGAATGAAAAACTGACCCAACTAGCGCGAATGGAAGAGGAGTACGCTCAGACCCGGAAGGCTCACGGCCTGGAGCTCAGCGCCCAGGATCGCGAGCAGATCCTGGCCCTGACCTCGGACCTGCCGCGGGTGTGGAAGGATCCTCGCACTCCGGCACGCGACCGTAAGCGTATGCTTCGGTTGCTCGTTGAGGACGTGACTTTGATCCGTGAACACCAGGTGATTCGCATCGGGATTCGCTGGAAAGGCGGGGCCACCACAACGCTCGAGCGACCCGTACCGCCGGCCGCTGGGGACCGGTTCCGAACCCCCGCAGACATTGTCGAGCAAGTCCGAGCGCTGGCGACCGAACAGACGGATAAGGAAATCGCCCGGACTCTGAACGGGCGCTGGCTGCGCTCGGGCCGGGACAACAAGTTCACACGCCTAACCATCAAAGGCATCCGCCGGGCCTACAGGATTGAGAGTCTGTACGAGTACTGGCGCAAGAAGGGGTGGCTCACGGCCAAAGAGGCGGCCGCCCATCTCGGGATTCACTACCAGACAGCCAAACGCTATGCTATCGCTGGCGTGCTCGAAGCCCGGAGAGTCAACGACAGAGATGAGATCCTATTCGCTTCCACACCTGCGTCTCTGAAGACCCAGCTCGGTAAGCGCCTGAAGGATCGTCGCCGCTATCCGCCCTGTGCGTCGAAACGAAACAACGAGGTGCAGTATGCAGGTTGATCCTTTTCCTGGCCTCGTCCCGGCGTGCAGTATCGGGCCTCAAAGGTGTAGTGGCTGCGAAAGGACACGAACCGTTCCTGCTCCACGCGCTGCCTGCCCCGCAGGATCCGTTGGACCGCCTGCGTGAGGTTGTCGTAGACCAGTTCCCGGAAGACGCCTCCGTAGTAGGAGAAGGCGTGCATATGGCCGTCGAAGAACATCTCCTGACGCTCCCAGGGATACGCTCGAACAAAGGGCTTGCCCGAGTAGCGAGGGCGCATCACAAAGAGCTTGACCTGCCGGCGCTGGCCGGCCATCTGGACCCAGGCCGTGCCCCAGTCCACTTCGGCTTCCCGCGCCACCTCCGGATCCAGCGGCAGCACGGCCTCGCGCCGGCCCCAGCCGTGAGCGGCTTTCCATTCCCGCACCCAGCGCCGCACGCTCACCTCCGCTCCCGCAAACTGATGCTCCTCCACCAGCCGGGTGTAGACCCTTCGAGCTGTGTGCCTTTGCTTGCGCGGCTGCTGGCGGTCGCCCAGCAGCCACCGCTCGACGATCTTCGCGACCGGATCCATCACCGGTGCCCTCGGCTCTTTCTGCCGACGATACCTGGGTTCGGTCCCGGCCAGTGCTTTGCGAATCGTCGTTCGATGGTGTCCCGTCTCTCGTCGAATCTGCCGGATGCTCTTTCCATACACACGCGATGCCGTTCTGATAAGCTCATACTGATCCATCCCAATCACCTATAACCTCCGTTTCGCCTGTCGTTTAGCAATCACAACAGACTAAAACAGAGGTCTGATTGGGGTGGGTCACATTCGCTCGATCACTCGCCCCAAAACCCGAGAAGACCTTTATCGGTCGGATCGAAAAGGGCTTTGATTTTCTCGGTTATCACTTCAGCCGAGCCGAGCTGACCGTGGCAAGGGCGACGCTGGAGAACTTCGTGGCACGTGCTAACCGGCTTTATGAGCAGGAGCGGGGCAAGCAAGACGGCTTTCCTCGGCTTGGCGAGTACATGCGGCGTTGGTCGGGGTGGGCGCGGGCTGGGTTGCCGAGAGGTGCTAATCGTAGGGCTTCAGTGCTTGGTCACTGTTCCATCTTCCGTGGTACTGTCAGGCGTCGCCTGGGTTCCCTCCCCTTGAGAGTCGCCGGATGCCTCGATGTCGAAGTCCAGCAGTTCTACGGGTAGTCCGTTGGTCCCGTCGATGGTTATGGTACCGCATCCCCCTGAGCAGGCCCACATACATGACGGGGATGCGCTGCCTGTCGTCATCGCCATCGCCTGGAGAAAACCTACCATTGCCAGCGCAGTCGGGGAACACTGTAGAGCTGGGACCATGGCTGCCGTTAGGCTGCATCCAAAACTGCCATTGAAGAACTTCCTAACTGTGTTGAAGCCGGGTGACATATTCGTGGTTGTGTTGATGACCATACACTGCGCATGGACGGAGGTATGCGTCAGCATTAAGCAACTCAACACCAAGACCGAATGCAATGTCGCCTGCTTAATAAGACTAGGGCTTGAATGGCGTGGCATCGGTATCCCTTTCTGGGTGCCCTGTCCCGTTGTCGCGGGAAGCCGACGGTTGGGAATCTAATTGGCGGACTTGCTGCCCCAATATTTCCTTATAAGACTGCTATGGACGTGGTGGTTCTGTCAAGGGGTAGGTCTTGCTTAGAGGGTTCATTCCCCTCGGGGAAAATTAAAATACCTCCGCCAACATTGGGCCGTATCTCTATAGATCGTCTTTGGCCCTTGACCTCAAAGGGTTCTTATTCCAGTTCGGAGAATGTCGTCAACCGTTGGGCGATAGAGTGACTAGATGGTCCGTACTGACCCAGTTCTATGCAGAACACAGAAACAACATGGCAAGGTGGCTCTAGATCGTTGTGGGGAGGAATCCACCTTGGACGTAGAAAGAAACTGAAAGCTCGTTTTGAAGCGCCCGAAATAGAACGTCGGCTCCTGACCGTTTGCGGTAGTTCAGTCGGCGTTTCCCGGAAAGATTTGAATGACCGCTTGTAGGGTGCGCCGTGCAAAGGCGGCGCTTTCCCAGTGGGTGAGAGTCCCACCCGGCAACCGCTCCAGCCGGAAGCAACCGGAGCAACTATGGAGGTAACGAAATGGTTGAAGCCTCTGGTGAAGCGAGTCACGAATTGGTGACCGCGCGAGTGTGCAGGCCGTAACGCGAGTGAACGCTGAGCAAGCCTCGAAAAGGACGATGCGCAGGTCGACCCGGCTCCTAGACCGGGGAAGGCTGATAGGGCTGGGGAAGTGAGCGAAACAAGCACCCAGTCCCTGTGCCGGGGTAGTGGCGACAGCATGTACACAAGGGAAGCGCACGCAACACGGGAAGCCCCTAGGCGTGGTCAGGGATGGCCAACCGGAGGCCCGTGAGGGACAGACCGGGCGCCTTGGGGTGGCGGAGAGGCCCGTAGTACTGAGGAAGCCGGGTAATGCCGGTGGAGGGAAGGGGCCTTAGTTCAAGACGAATGCAGGACGTAGTGAGGGACCAGGAGATTGGGCAACCTATCAACTCCGAAAAGGGTTCAGAAACTGCAGAGGGCATTACACGCGAAAGCGAAGGCTGAGCCCAGCTATCGCTTCAGCGGTGGCTGGGTGAACTGGCGCAAGACCACGGAGTTGGTGCAGCAGTTGAACCGCGCGCTGCGCGGCTGGGTGAACTACTCTCGGGTAGGGACGACCCAGCGGGCATACCGTGCGCTCGACAACTACACCGCTCCGCGGTTGCGCCGGTGGCTGCGCCACAAGTACACGGTCAGGCGACGCAGGGGCGGGACGTATCCCCTCTCGCACCTCTACGGGCACTTCGGACTCGTACGCCTGACCCGACTTGGGCGCGGCGAGCCGTGGGTGAAGGCGTGAGGTCTTGTCCGAGAGCCGGATGCGGGGTTGCGGCCTGGCAAGGCCGCGTATTCTAGTGGGTGCGAATCCCACCCAGGTAACTGCTAGCCACAGGCCTGGTATCGAGCCTTGCAGGTGTCCTGGTAACAGGGCGCTTGATGCGTAGGTACGAAAGGAGGCGAGGTGCAAAGGTAACAGGTGATGCTGACCCTGAAGACGTGGAGTCCCGAAAACGGCATCGTTGGATCTGGTCGATGGGTTCTCGCACCCAGCAGGCAACACCCGTTGACGCGGTAGGGCGAGTGTCAACGGACAGCCCGGGATCTGAGGTCGCGTCGAGCCTTACAAGGAGAATGCGTGGTAACCAGGGAGATCCGTCAGGTGGCGCACCCGAGGGTGCGCACCCTCGGACAAGCCTAAACAGCGAGGAAGAGGGCGGAGTCTGGCGGAAGTCGGAGACACCCATAGTAGCGATGAGGTCCGGTAATGCGGACGGAGTGAAGGGGTGTCGGTTGGAGAGAACGAGTCGGAGAAACATGGCCCGACACTGAGCGGATTAAGACCATGACCACACGACTGATTCGTTTCACACCGAGGGAAACCCCGGTGGATGACTCCGGCCGGGAGCCGGATGGTGTAACGCACCAAGTCCGGTTCTGCGAGGGCGGCGGGACGTACCCGAAAGGGGATTCCCGCTGCTACTCTCCAAAGCCGCTTGTCCGGTTCGATGAGGAGGATGTGGAAACGGAGTGATGGTCCGGCTATTGAGGCACCGCCAGACGAAAGGGGCGGTAACAGCTAGGCTGAACCTTAGACCACCGCGCCACATCCTTACTCTACCGAGGGTGTGTGAGAACTCCAAAACCTCTTTGGTTTAGGGGTCTCTTTACCCTTTCTACGACGGAGATCGTGGCTTGCACGCGATCCTATGAAGTCAAAATTTCAAATCCGAAATCATGAATGACTTCACACACACCCTCAGGCGCAAGCAGCCGTCCGATTTGATCGCAATCGACTGACCGGTTTCGCCTGCCGATTCAACCGGTCAACGCAACACCCGTATTAAGCCGTTCAGCTAGAACGCGTCAGCGTCGGAGGAGGCAAGTGGTTTGATGGCCCGAATCGCAACCGCGTAACTCATTGTACCTCAATGGCATGCACATGGGAGCCAGGCGTCCTCGCCGCTTTCTCTTTGGTTTCAACCGTTTACGCTTCGCCTTCTTCCTCCGCGCAAGTGTTGCGTCGATCGGTTGAATTCACCCCTAAAAGCGGCCATTCAAGTTCGCCTGGATCGAGTGATTTCTGACGATATCCTAAAGCTGGACTGGACGATAACTGGCCAACGCTTCCTGCCAGCTAAATCAGGATTCCGGGCAACAACTGTCGTGTGAGCCCCTGAATCTCCCTTTCAGACAGACTAACCACCCAGCCTCGACCGTTAGTAGAAGGAGACCCTCATTAGAACATTGTAATAATCCGTCTCCATGTCTCCTCGTCCGAGTCCGGCAGCTACGACCACATCCTCGGAGCCTACCGTGTCTCTTCTCCTTCGTCCGCATTGGTCTCAACCCCAGTCCCAGACCGACCCTCCTCGATGTAGACCGGGTAATCCTCATAACCTTTTCGGACCCCATAGGCGACATAATCAAAAGGATAGCTGCCCAGCCCTCCCAGTAACTCTCTCACTTCAAACCCCTCTGGTGAAACTTCCACCACCGCGAGGCCCAACGAATCAGCCGAGCGAGGAGTCAGATTAACTGTGATCGACGACTCTACGCTCAAAGCGGCAAAGTGTTCGGGAAATTCGACAGTGCCCTGGCCCTGCAGGAGTTCTGCGCTTCCCCGGACGTAAATGGCAGCTTCCGGACCTTCCAGGCTCGTATAGCGGATCTTGCGGCCTGGCTGAGACGGATCTGGGACGATGAACGATTTGGTGTTGCCAAACACAGTCCCCGTTCTTCCGTTGATCCCGGCCGTTTGGGTTCCCGCAGCGTTACGAACACTGACAAAACCCGAGGTCATTCCTCCACTAGTGGTGCTGGTTAGACGCACGATGGTGTTGCCGGCCGCATTCTTGGTCAACACAAGGCCAGCCCCTGAGTTAGCCCGGCCAACGACCACCAACTCGGGTCCCTCCTCGATTCCCTCTGCTGCGGCTCTGGTGGAAATGCGTCCGTACTCTCCGCCTCCACCGGAGGTGATTTGCACCATCTCCTGGCCATCGCTATTCTTTGTATCGACATTGCCCGTACCCTCCGGAGTGCTTTCCAACTCGATGATTCGGTTGCCCGACGAATTCAGAATACGCAGTGCCCCGTTAGGCCTCTGCTCGTTCCTCGAGGAGATGCGAACCATCTGATTGCCCAACTCGTCGTTAAGGTCGAAGAAGCCCCCGTTGGAAGTCGTGGAGCTGAGGGAAGCAATCTCTACACCTGTTCCGTTCCTCAATTGGAGAGCTCCGTTACCTGACTGGCTCGCAGTCAAACGAGCCAGATCAATTCCATCGAGGTTCTTGGTAGCTAGAAAGCCAAATTGGCCCCGGGTTCTGGAGAGTACCACCAACTCGGGTCCCTGCACGGTTCCCTCTACCGCGGCTCTGGTAGAAATCCGCCCGTGCTCTCCGCCTCCGCCGGAAGCGATTCGCACCATCTCTTGGCCATCGGTATTTCTGGTCGTGAACAAGCCACTGCCTGCGTCGGTGCTGTGTAGACCCAGAAGCTCGATGCCACTCGAATCAAAGATCCCGAGCGAACCGTTCCCTCTCCCATCGTCAGTGGAGAAAATCCCAACCATCCGATTGCCCGCGCCGTTGTTCAGATTGAAGAAAGCCCCGTTCGAATCGCTTGCGCCAAGCGCCGCCACCTGAGTCCCCATCGCGTTTCGAATACCCAGGGTCTGGACCTCGATCTCATTCGCCAGCTCCCGGGATCCGACGGCACCCTCGGCGATTTTCTCGCTCGTCACCGCCCCCTCCGCCAGCTCGTCGGTTCCAATGGCCCCGGGAGCGATGGCCAGAGTCTCCGGAGTGGCCACCGAGATAGTGGTCGTGAGAAAACCGTCCTGTCGGAGGCGCCAGGGGCGCCACCGGCCCTGTTGCCGTGAATTCTACGGTGTCTGCATAGTTGTCCAGTCCGGGGAAAAAAGGCTCCTGGTTGAGGAAAGCGGCCCGGTGTTCCTTGGCGCCGAGGGCGAACTCGGCCGTGGCCACCACTTGCCCGTTCTGTAGCTGCCGGGCGGTCACCTCGACGGCCGCCTCCCCGTCATTGGCGAGGGCAACCCCAGTGTTGGTGCCGGCGCTGATGTTCACGAAGGCGAACATCTGGAACTGTTCTACCCGAGGCTGGGGAAGCACCCCCGCTTCGCCGAGTAAGGTTCCATTGTCGATGAACTGAAAGAGCGCGCTGGACGTCACCGGCTGATCTGAAGTCAAGCGAGCGAACCCCACGACGAGTTCCTCCTGGCCTTCACCGAAGGTCAGCGTTCGCGTCTCCCGCGCGGCGAGGGCGACGTCCTGCTGAGTGAACAATCCCCCGCTGCCGGTTCGGTAGATCTCAATCTTTACCGATGCCGGGGTGTTTCCCGGGTTGTGCACGCTAACCAGTGTCCTGGCAATGCCTCCGAGAGCCACCTGCGGTAGGATCTGCTGAAGCGCTCCAAACTGGGCATGGAGCACGCTCGACTGGGCAAGCCAGCAAACCAGCAGCAACCGCACGCTGCCCCTAAAGACCCAGGATCTAATGATGCCAACCCACGACGGGACAAACTTTTTGTCTCTCATTTCTCTCCTCCTGTGAGACCTTGTCTTTGCTGGGAATGCTCGAAGATGTATTCTCCCAACCGAAGACGATAGTACAGACAACCCTACACAGGAAAGGGGGAACCGGTAGCGGTTACTCCGGACGCGACCACATCACCACGCCCCTCTCTTCGCCTGAAGGCTAGGGGTCTTCCCCCATCCCGCCTTGCCCGAGCTTCGCCGTGATCTTATGCTGCGAGATTGTCTCCTATCAACGAGCCTCCAAACTGCTGGGGAGTCTATCTAGCGAATACTAGATCTTTGAGTCTGGAAGGGCAATGTCAGGGGACGCATCTATAGAGATCGGAAGGATAGGCGGAATTCAATCCGCCCTCTCCGCTGACACTCGGAATCTCGTTCGCTGCGAAGCTGCTCGTGTGCTTGAAACTGCCATCCTTGTTCTTGTTTGTCGAAAAGGCGACCCATTCTTTTCAGCCACAAGCTTTTCGTGGTCGCATGACCGCTTGGTCTGCGCGGAATGACTGCTCTTGGGCCGTTTGCGGTCGTTCATTCGACGTTTCCGCGGAAAATTTGAATGACCGCTTTTAGGCGGAACCGGTCAGTCGATTGCGATTAAATCGGACGGCTGCTTCCGCCTACAACCGGTCACTCAGATCTTGCCCGGAAACGTCTGAACGACGGACTGGTAACACCTAGAAGCAGCCGGTCGGTTTTGAGTGAGTTCAAATTGTGACCGGCAGAAATCGACCCGAAGCGGATCTTAGAAATTGCTAGGCCAGCATGTCCGTAATTTGGGCATTCGTCATTGCGGCGACGGCGAGTTCTTGTCCATATTGAGCCATCGATATCCGAGCATGTTCGGGGTCTTGGGAGGCGAATGGGGAACACAGTTGGCGCCCCATGACAGCTTCGCCAGTTTTTTGGTCCGCTTACAGCTTCCGCCTGCCGAGCAGGACGTCCAAACCAAGTTCGAGATCGCTCTTCGCTAGCACCTTCTCAATGGTGGAATCCTTAGTCTCTCCACTTCCTGGCGCTGACCGGCGCTGAGTTCAGCTCGCTTCCACCTGGCTAACTGTTCTTGGTACAGCCCCAGATCATTGAGCTGTGTGGTGAAGGACCGGATCAGCCGTGCCACCGTGTGATCGTCCAGCACGTAGGGTTTCGGCCGCACGCTTTCCAGGGTCTCAAGCTGCTCCTGGGTGGTTTCCAGCATTCCGTCGATCGCAGTCGCGATTAAAGGAAGACGAGTGATGGGTTGCCAGTGTGGCCTCTGTTTTTTGGGCACGGGTTCTCTCGTTACAGAATGTACTTTCTGTTCCCCCAAGAAAAGACACGATCCCGATCACGAAGCCGAAGAAGAGAAAGTCTCCCTCGCCTCCTGCTGGATCTTCCGGGTCATATTGAGTACTCCCTTCGGTCACATACCAGGTCCAGCTTGAGCTGGGCGTGAAGAACTTGGCGTGCGCGATCGGATCGGTGGCGTGCTCCTGGGCGTAGAGCGGCGGCAGCTGCTGACGCAGCTCTGCTGTCAGGCACCCATGCTGGGACGTCCGGTATTGCTGCCACTGTGGTGCCAAGAGAACTCGGGCGTGCCTTCTCCGGTGATCTCAGTCGGTCCGGACCCCCGACCGCAAGGTCTGGATACCGACCGCTGCTAGCCAGAAAGCGTGCAGATGGAAAATCGGCAGGTAAAGATCCAGATCGTCCGGCAGACCCATCGTAACCGCCATCGCCGCTACCCCGATGACCGCCGCCACGCTGCCAGCCCACATCGGCATGACTTTCCACTTCATCAATCCGCATCCGAGCAGTAAGAGACCGAAACCGCCGAACACGCGCCCGAAGCGGACGAGGCACGACACATACTCGGAACTGATTTCGAGGGAAGCCACGAATGCTCCAACGGCCTCGGCCGATTTTCCGTGCATATCCAGCGCCCCCCACGCCCCAAAGTGATAGTAGAAGCCCTCCGCGCACGCCGAGACCATCGCCCCTGCGGAAACGATGCCGACTCCTGGCCAGATCAAGAGCCTCGCGGTCGAGCCCGTCAACATCGAGCCGAGAGCGATCTGCGCCCCGACCGCGATGACGATGCCGAACAGGTGGATCCGATACATCCAGATCCAGAAGTGCAACTGATCGTAAACTGCGGCGAAATCATCGGTTTGGAAGAAGGTTCCGATCCGCACGGGGAGCAGCATCCATCCGAGCCAGAGCATCGCTGCGGCCGCGACAAAACCCCAACCCGTGATCTGCGTGGCATCGTTTCGGGGCATGGATTTGAAGTGTAGGGGATAGGGGTGGCGAAGAATCTATAGTTTTTCCCGCCCTCCTTCGCGGAGGGCCCGCTACCGTTACTGTCGGAACCCCGTGAAGCACTTCAAGGATTCCCCCCTTCCCAAGAACCAGAAGTAAGGGTAGCGACCAGATTGCTGTTGAAATACAACATAAGGCCCAGAGGCACCGAAAGCTGTCATGAGGTGCCATCTGTGGTCCCGATTCGCCTGATTTGACCTCCGCCTCGACCTGAAGCTCGCGCCAGGAGTGCGGTGGCACCCTAGGTAAAGCAAAAGAGCAGGGAAGTCCCTGCTCTTTTTATTGGATCAATTGAGCAGTTCGTCTTCGCGGCGGAAGACAAAGCGATCCGATTGTCGCAGGTTGAAGAAGTCGAATAAGAGTCTCCGGTCAACGTCATCCCGGGCGAGGATGTACGCGCCTTCCGCCCAAGCTCTTCGACGTCCATTCGTTGGAGTTGTCCCTGCGATATTCTGGTGTCTTATCTGGGTTCCCCATAATATGCAGACGCATTCTTCATCACAAGATGTCCCGATCAAACCGTGAGCAACCTGCTCAACAGCGGCTCGAAGCTGAGAGTGCGTGTGCCCGGAAGAGCAACTAGATCTTGATGTGGCCGATTCTCTTGGTCTGCCTGGTCACCTACTGTTAGTATAATAGTTGCACATGTTTACGTGATTACCAAGGACGACAGCAATGAGGGGGAGGGGGCCTCCAATCTCTGAGCGGAAGAGCGCTACGGATCAGAGAGGCCGCCTTCTTTAGCCGTCCTAGGGTTATAATGAGGGGGAGCTAAGCGATGGGCAAGAGAGGACCGAGAGCAACGCCAACATCCCTTCGGATACTTCAAGGCAATCCGGGCCATAAGAAAATGAACAACAGGAACGAACCGAAGCCCCAAGCCGCGATTCCCACCTGCCCATCCTGGTTACCAGCAACGGCGAAGGCTGAGTGGCGTAGGGTTACCAAGGAGCTCCACGCGATGGGTCTCCTTAGCCGTGCCGATCGAAGCACTCTGGCCGGATACTGCCAAGTCTACAGCGATTGGCACGAAGCCGAGCGCGTGATCCAGAAACTGGGACCCACGTTCGAGACTCCGAATGGCTACGTCCAGCAGCGGCCCGAAGTAAGCATCAAGCACAAATCGTTGAGCCTCCTCGCCAAGTTCGCCTCACTCTTCGGCCTGAGCCCAGCCGACCGAGTGGGTCTGGAGGTTAAGAAGGGAAGCGCTGAGGACGAGTTGGCAAGGATACTCAGGGCACCAAGAACCCTGCCCTCCAGACGATCGACTCCAAACCAAGGGCCTTCTGCGCCTGGCTGCTAATCCGGGGAACCCACCCGCTCAAGTTACCTTGCTTCTTAGCTTTGGCGCTACTGCTCAGCGCATTCCTAAAGCGGTACCAAACTCTACGAGCACGGGACGGCTTATCCGGCGCTTAATAAGACCGGCGTTGTCTTATAAACCCCTCTAGAGGCTCCTGTCTTAGATCGGGAAGCGGAGTTGATGGTCGCTTTGTGACCGGCGAAGAAAGAGTCCCGTTACCGACTGTACTGTTATAATCTGACGTGGCTGCTAGGCAGCGCGAGCCGAAAATTCGGGTTCTTTCCACACCCGAACCGCAGCCGATTCCTACCAAAAGTGGATAGGTCCTTCGTGGGAGGGGACAGCCATTACTTCATTCGTAGAGGTATCGGACCTCGATGAATTAAGATTCGCCACTGACCGCTTGCGAGAGATTATCGACCAGTCCAGGTGGGCCTTTGGTCTCCCGACGGATACGATCCAAGAAACTCGACTTCGCTACCGGACTATCGACAACCTGCGAGAGAGTCGCAGGTTCGTGATGGAAGAGCTCCGCCAGCCGATCTGTCACGCCCTTGAGAGTAGGCTGGGGAAGAAGGAGGCATCTAAGCTTGTTGATTTCGAGGAGACGGACTGGGTTTCGGATCAAAAATACTGGGTGGTTACCGACAAAGATGGCGAACGCCGAGCCTTCGTGGACACACTGGATAAAGCAACACTTAAAGCTCTGGGCGCTTGGTTTCTGATGCAGTATCGATTCAGCGAACTCGATAGCGAGTCTCCTTCTCCAGATACCTGGGAGGACACCTACTGGAAAGACTATCGGATCTGCTGCAAACAAGATATCGCGAACTTCGAGCGGAGAATGACAGACTTCTATGCGCACGGTTTTGAGCCAAGCGCAATGGTATACAGGAAGTACAGGCAAGTCGGTCACGAAAAGGCCCACGGCACACAGGCTGAGAAACAGAGGCGGTGGGCTGCAATGCAAAAAGAATGTGACAAGTTTCACCTGCAACGACCTGAGCTCTCTTGGGCCAGAATCAGGGACATCGTAGCCCAAAGACACCAACGCCAAGACGGTTGGTCATCAAAGAGTATCCAGCGGCACTGCCGTAATCCCCTCAGAAAATAAGTAGGGACAGTCTCCCCACTGTCTCTGTCCAACCAGTTATAGCCTTGTCTCATCATGAATGAGACATCAAATCAGATCGGCCAACCGGACCTTCTCACAAGTACGGAAGCAGCTCGGCTCCTTCGAGTTCCTGAGGAAACGCTACAGAACTGGAGAACTCGTCGTCCCGAGTATCTTCCTTACGTGAAAGTCGGTCGCCTCGTACGCTACCGGAGGCAGGATCTGCTCTCCTTTATTGCAGACCACACCCAGGGGAGGAGGGTAGTGCAATGAAACCTGCCACTGCCTTCCCCAGAGTCTCCAAGCTTCTTCCTCAGCATGAGTCGCTACTCCGAGACCCTGCTATCTCTTTCAGAATCTTAGTCGTGTTTTTGTCGCTCTGCATGGTGGCAACGGAGGCATTAATGGGAATCCAGGGCACAGAAAAAACGTTCTTCGAGCAGCTATTCCAAGGTTGCCTTGGGAACCAGAGTCGGATCGAGTTCAGAGCTATTAACCACCGAACCGAGACAGTGGAACAGCAGTTCTTGAAGTCCCCCGAGCAACTCCTGTACGCTGCCGGAAAGCAGCGCTCCGGCTGGGATCACTACTTCGGCATCCATCCGCGAGATGGAGCTGATGGTTCCGCCAGGGGGGTGAGTTTCGTCACCTGCGTTTGGGCGGATGTGGACTGGAAGAATTTTCCTGGTGGCAAGGATGACGCCATCCGGCAGATCCAAGAGTTCCCCATTCCTCCCACTGTAGTCACCGACAGCGGCCACGGATTCCACGTCTACTGGTTCCTGAAGGAGCCGGAGGCGCTAGATGACCCAGAGTACTTCAAACGGACCGTCAAGGGCGTCCAGCGGGCCGTCGGCTCTGATGCTGTAGAGGACCTGCCCAGAGTACTCCGCGTTCCAGGCACCCTGAATTACAAGAACTCAGACCAGCCAGTTCCTTGCAGAATTATCTTCTCCAACTACACACGCCGTTACACGGTCTCCGGCTTTGAGCTCTTCGCTTCGGATGACGGCGGCTCTAACGCTGACCCAGCCCACCCGATAAGCGAGGTCTGGGGTATCCATTTAACCGGACTGAATGTAGGCTGAGGCGGTGGATCACCCTCGTGCTGGCACGCACTATCCGAGGTCCGTGGGCGAGTTCCAGGCCTGGTTCCGCACCGATGCGGACTGTCTGGACTACTTGGAGTGGCTGCGATGGCCCGCTGGCTTCGCTTGCGCGGACTGCGGCCACGATGGTGGCTGGCGGCTGGGCGATGGGCGCTTCAGGTGCTCCGGGTGCGGCGGCCGTAGTTCGGTGACTGCGGGCACGATCTTTGACCGGACGCGCACGCCGCTCACGGTATGGTTCAATGCCTGCTGGCTGTTCGCCACGGGCAAAGACGGGATCTCGGCGCTGAGCCTGAAGCGGACGCTCGAGATCGGCTCCTACCAGACCGCGTGGGCCATGCTGCATCGGCTGCGGTCGGTGCTGGTGCGCCGGGGCCGCGACCGACTAGCCGGCATGGTGGAGGTGGATGAGACCTACATCGGCGGTGAGCAGCCGGGGCTGGCAGGTGGCCGGGCCAGGGGCAAGAAGGTGCTGACCGGCATCGCGGTGGAGGTCCGGGAGCCGAAAGGGCTTGGCCGCTGCCGCATGCTGCCGCTGGCTGATGCGTCGGCCGCGTCGCTGCACCCGTTCGTGACAGATCACGTTGAGCCGGGCGCGACGGTCTTCACCGACGGCTGGCAGGGTTACCACGGTCTGGAGAAGCTCGGCTACGTCCATGCTCGACGCAGCCAGCGGGCGGCCCGGGCCCGCGGGGAGGATACCGGCGAGCTACTGCCCGCGGTGCACCGTGTCGCCTCACTGGCCAAGCGGTGGCTGCTGGGCACCCACCAAGGATCGGTGGAGCCCGCCCACCTGGCCAGCTACCTGGATGAGTTCGTGTTCCGCTTCAACCGCCGACGCTCCCGAAGCCGCGGGATGGTCTTCTACCGGGTGCTCGAACTCGCCGCTGCCCACGAGCCGCTACGCTACCAGGACCTTATCGCCACCAAGCGGCCCCGGGCGGTGTCGCCCACGCCGCCCCAGGCGCGCGGGCACCCGCCGAGCCTGGATCGCCCTCCAGCGAACCGCCCCTGGAGAACTGCCGGCCCGGATGGGTCCGGTTAAATGGATACCCCAGACGCGAGGTTATTCCACAGGGCAGCCGAAACCAGACCCTCATGAGTCTAGCCGGGTCGATGCGGCGGAGGGGGATGTCAGGCGACGAGATCCGTGATGCCATTAAGAGCGTCAACACCCGCCGGTGCCAACCACCCCTGCAGAACTCGGAGCTACAGAGTATCTCTACCAGTGCAGCACGCTATCAACCTTCCGATTCGATATTCACCAACACCAAGCCAGCCGACAAAGAAGCCTGGCCCGAGCGGGATGAACTTCCACCTTTAACCCGCCCGGTGCCGACACTTCCCCAGGATCTTCTCCCAGGAGCATTGAAACCCTGGCTGGTGGATACGTCAGAACGCCTCCAGGTTCCCCTGGAGTCTGTTGCCGCCCCGGCGATTGTGGCTCTGGCAGCCGTCGTAGGACGGCAAGTCGCGATCTGTCCGAAGGAGTACGACGATTGGTGCGTGACCCCGAACCTCTGGGGCGGAGATGTCGACAGGCCCGGGATGCTCAAAACAGCGTCGATCCAGGAAGCCATGAGGCCGGTGGGACAACTTGTTGCCCAATCCAGAGAACGATATCGGCAAGAGAAGGAAGAGGTTGAGCCGAAATTGGAAGCTCACAATGCGCAGATTAGGGCGGTCAAGGACCGAATGAAGTCCGCCGCAAAGAAGAAGCTGGTGAAGCTGGAGAGCCGGGCCGACAACAGACAGGAACTCGAAAGCCTCGAAGAAGAACTTCGCGAGTTGGGGGCAGCCACCGACGCCCTGGAGGTGAAGGAGCAACGATATAAGACCAACGATCCTACTGTGGAGAAGTTGGCGGTGCTCCTGGAACAGAACCCACGCGGCCTTCTCCTGTCCCGAGATGAACTCTCGGGTTGGCTCCGCAGCCTTGAGAGAACCGGTCGGGAGGGAGATCGAGAATTCTTCCTGGAAAGCTGGAACGGGACAGGCAGCTACACCGTCGATCGAATCGGGCGCGGTACTCTGCATGTTGACGCTCTTTGCCTGTCGATCTTCGGCGGAATCCAGCCTGGGAAGCTCGGAAGATACGTCAGGGAGGCTATGGAAGGTGGCTTTTCCGATGATGGTCTACTGCAACGCTTTCAACTCCTAGTCTACCCAGACCCCTGTGACTGGGAGTTCGTCGATCGCACGCCCGACCAGGAGGCAAGGGAACGGGCGTACCGGATCTATGCTCGGCTGGATCGTCTGGATGCAGACGCCCTGGGCGTGACCGAAGAGTCATCCTCGGGAGTTCCTGCCCTGCGTTTTTCCGGGGATGCCCAAAAGCTCTTCAATCCCTGGTTAGCAGAGCTTGAAGCCCGTCTCCGCTCGGGGGAAATCGAGACCCCGGCTTTCGAGTCCGTTCTCGCGAAGTACCGCTCTCTCATGCCGAGCCTGAGTCTTCTATTTCACCTGGTCGAATGGGCCGACGGGCAGACAACTGGAGATGGAATCTCGAAGGAATCAGCGGCCCAGGCTGCGGCCTGGTGCGAGTTCCTTGAAGCCCACGCCCTGAAAATCTACGCCGGTGCGATCCATCCGGACATGGAATCCGCCCATGCGCTCGCCAAGCGGATTGAGAGTGGTGAGGTACGGGACGGCGACACCATCAAAGACATCTACCGTCACGGCTGGAGTCTTCTGAGTTCCAGGTCCGATGTCGGTGGTGCCGCTGGGGTACTGGAGGACTGCCACTGGATTTGGGTCCAGAAACTGGGTGATCAAGGGCGACCGAGTGAGGTCATCAGACTTCATCCTGACTTCACAGGAGCGGACTCGTGATCTTCAAAAGCCGCTGGTTGGATGTACTGCACAGGATCAGGCAGGGAGCCGCTCCAGCCGAGGTATCCCCGGAGGGAACAAGCGCCCCTTCTTCACCCACGGAGAACACCACCAAGAGGACTTTCGACAGTTTAGACAGTGAGTCGCAAAGGGGTAATTCGGAAGGGTTGATCGGCGATCCGCACCAATGGATTCTGAGCCCGGACGGTCCAGGGAAGATCCTCTGGTGCTCAATCTCCTGGGATCGCGCTGCCGTCGTTCTGCGCGATGATCTGGTTAACCTGTCTGCCGGAAGCCGTCCGGTGAGGTTCTTCGAGTGGGCAGAACTGCACCCTATGCCCCGTGCGCCTCCCAGGAACAGCTCCGCTAAGAAACCGAACAGGGGAGGTAAGAACCAATCCCTGTTCTAGAAAAAAAGGGGGTAGCACTACACCTGCTGCCCCCCCCAACCAGGAAATTAACGATGCCAGACTACGGTATTCCATCAAAGGGCGCAACATTTGACATGCTACCAACATGGGACCGGAACACTTGATGAAAGCGAATGAGTGCACCTAGAGCAGTCCAAAGAAACATGCCGCATATAGGCCAGTACACGGAAATCTGGCAGGAGGAAAAAATGAAAATCGCTGAGTTGTTTCCAAGCAAATACTTGAAAGCCTCAGATCTCGATGGAGATGAGGTCTTTAGCATGGAATCTGTGAACCAAGAGGAGCTAGGCGACCAGGCGAAGCCGGTGGTCTACTTCAAGGAGTCAGAGAAGGGCCTTGTGTTGAACCGCACGAATGCCAACACGATTGCTTCCCAGCACGGGCAAGACACTGAGAAATGGGCGGGTAAGCGAATTACGCTGTTTGCGACCGAAGTAGATTTCCGAGGTCAACAGACGCTGGCCCTCCGGGTGCGTATGCGCCCACCGAGAAAGCGGAAATCAAAGGTCACCGACGACGACATCCCGTTCTAGATACAGGAGGTCCCGTAATGGGCCGGGGCGACAAGCTCGCCCCGGCCCATTCTGCCTAGGCTTCGCATTACGATGATCGGAAAGCCTGTAGCCCTGATCCAGATTCCAAATCAGGCCATGTTCAGTCCTAAGGCGGCAGCACGCTACCTCGGGATCAACGTCAAGACGCTGAAGGACCTGACAGATTTGGGCCAGATTGCCGCACGCCGGTTCAAGAATAGAAGGGCTTATCTCTTGGAGGACCTCGAGGGGTTCAGAAAGGGTCTGCCCAACTGGTATGATTCGGGCCCTAGTGGCAACAATCCGGGTCGAGAAAGGAGCAACGATGGGAATTCGTAAATGGAGCCATCGTGGGCGCGAGAAGCTTGTGCTCTCGAAGATCTGGCCGGATGGGACCCGGTTCCGGCGATTCATGCCCAACCCTACGGTGGCCAAACAGTTAGAGACCAGGATCGATTTTGCGGTAATCACGGGGACTTGGCCCGAGGTGAAGACCCAGTTGATGGGCAGGTCGTCCACCAGAGACGACCGCTCCAATCCGACGATCCGTGGGTTTGTGGAGGAGTACTTGGAGTACTGCAAAGCAAACAACCGTCGTCCAGATTTCAAGGAGCAGGCGCTCACCTCTATTATCCGAATCTTGGGAGACCTTCGATTGGGAGAAGTCCGCCGCGGCGATGCAGATCGATTCAAAACAGCCCGACTGGGGGAAGGCGTCAGCGCAGCAACCATCAATCGGGGGCTTGCCGTTCTCCGTCACCTGTTCTCTCTGGCGGTAGAAAGGGAGTACGTGAAGGCCAATCCCCTGCACCGCTACCGCATGCTCAAGCAGGTACAGGAGCCGCTTCGGATCATGACCTACGCACAGTACCGGGAGTTGATCCAGGCTGTTGCCGAGGAAGATCTGGTGATAGGTGCCTACACGGTCATCCTGGGAGAGACGGGCATGCGCAAATCGGAAGGTCTGAGGCTACGGTGGGATCACATTCGGAAGGCTGGACCCCAGGAGTCGGTAGTGGTCATCGGACGGGCAAAAAGCGGCAAGGTCCGCTCGGTGACCCTATCCGATCTGGCATTGGAATGGTTGCAGAAGCTGATCCGCTTCATCGACATTCCAGAGGTCTTCGTGGACCCTGTGCGGCGGCAACCTTGGAAGGACCCTCGTGGTCCCTTTGAAACAGCAAGGGAGAAGTTGGGTCTGGACTGGCTGGGATTTCATGGACTTCACCACTTCCGGGCGACCCAGTGGCTGATGAACGGCGTGGATGTCAACACGGTCAAGGAACTCCTGGGGCACTCCGATATCCACACCACGATGCGCTACGTCCACTACGTCCAAAGCCATGCCAGCAAATCCGTGGTCTTGGCCCAGAAAAAGGAGGTCAACGAATGGGAACAGGCCCATTCGTCAGTGGAGACAAAGTGGAGACACTCGAAGTGAGGGAGATAGTCCGATCACTTCTTCTCCACGTAAACCATTGATTTCATTGGTGCGAAAGGGGGGACTCGAACCCCCACGGGCTCTCACCCACCAGATCCTAAATCTGGCGCGTCTGCCAATTCCGCCACTTTCGCACGTGGCACATTGTAACCCAACGCAGGGTGTGAGACTGCAAATGTCCGCGGGAGCCCATCTAGTGCCCCTCAGAGGAGGACACCGTTGTCGTGCTGAATTTCGCTGGATTCCCGTGTCTGGTGCCGCTTCCGTTGACGGCTACGGTCCTGTAGTAGTAGGTCGTTCCCGATCCCAATTCGGTGACGGTCTCGAAAACCGTCCGTGGGGTCTGCTCTAGGCCCGCATATCTGACCTCGGTCTTCGATCCGTACGCCTCGTCGGTGCCGTATTCAAACCAGAAATAGGTGGGCACTCCCATCGGATTGACTCGTCCCTGCAGCCTGGCGCTCGAGCTGTCGATGCGACTCGATTCACCCGTCAGAACCCGCGGTTGGTCTGTTGCCGGAACGGTAAAGGCCCGATCCTTCCCATAGCTGCTGCCGCGACTGTTAGTCGCGACCAGCCGGTAGTGGCAAGTCTCACCCGGCTTTACACCGTAAAGATCGGTATTCACATAGTAGTCATCGTCATCGGGGATCATGGTAGCGCCCCTGCCGAAGACCTCGACTTCCCCCAATCCCCAGTAGCTACTCTGGGAGCCGGAAGAAAGACGAACTCTCAAGTATCGGGCCTTGCTGTGGAGTCCCTGCTCCACCACAAAGTCAAAATTAGGGCCCACATCTTTCTTTTCTGGAAAGGCCCGCTTCAGGATTGATTGGTAGGAACTGCCATCCGCCGAGACCAGAACCTCCACGTCCTTTCCCGGCCACTCGGGATTCTGGTGCAGTTGAACCGTATCGATCGTGACCTCAGATTCGAAAGAGTAGGTGAATTCCTGGGGAGCAGAGGGATTCTCCCGGCTCCTCCACATCCGGCCCTCGCCATGCCGCCATCCGTCCGTCAGGGTTGCTGGATCTGCTTCTGAGTCTCGGGGCCAGTCGATCAGCTCCCCTCCGTTACTGGGAAAGACCAGAGACTCGTTGCGGTAGGCAACCTCGAACTCATCGAAATCGATCGATCCAGTCGGAGGATTGTGCGGATCGACGAAGGCCAGAAGATGAAAAAAGTTGCAGTTGAGATGGCCCTGGGCCTGGTCAATGGGCCAATAGGAATAGTACTTGCGGCCGTCCGAACCCAGGTTGCTCCCCCCATATGTCCACTGGGTGGTGTCGTTGAGAAGCCGGTACTCGACCCGATTCCAATTGCCGTCTCGGAGATGGTCGGTCAACGTGAATCCGGTATAGCCCCAATTGGCCCGTCTGAAGACGCCGCGTTTGTTTCCCGCCTCGATATTGCTCTGACTCTGGGTCCACCAGATCAGTTCGGACCCGTTCGGCTTCCAGTCATTTCCGCGGACCCAGAGACTGACTCGAGAACCCCTGAAATCGGGATCGCCTCCACCCAGATACGCGCTCTCGTAGACGGGTCCCGAGTAGAAGAACTTGGCCAGGTGGAGGATTCCGGCCATCTGGTGATTGTAGTCATTCAAGTCGGAGGGCTCGGAAACCCTCAAGAATCCGTTGGAGTGTCCACCCTCCCGGTGCAGCGACTGTTGGACGCCCCACGTCGTCCACCCTCCGGGGCTTTCATCCCAGCTTTCGTGGTAGTAGGCCGCCAGACGTGGGGGAAGCCCACGGGCAGGCGTCCTCCTTCCGTAGGCGGTCGAGCTGCCATACTCGAAATAGTAGTGAGTCGCCAACGCGTGTGGATTGACGCTGCCGTTGACCGTGATGGCTGAGGTGCCCAGAGCACTAGCCGGCCCCGTGTTGACTGTGGGCATCCCAGAGAAAGAGCTGCAGGCGGAAGCGAGAAGAAAGAACACCATCAGGGAAGAGAGTGAGCAGTGAGCAGTGAGCAGTGAGCAGTATCGGAAACAGTTCATGGAGCACCATCGTTCTTGTCAACGCGGAAGGAAAAGAGTTTGGAGTGGGACATCAGCAGGCGCAGCTTGATCTTTCGACCCTCCAGAGAGGAAAGATCCGACTTGCCGTCCCAACTCACCAGCTGACTGACCGAATCTCCGTGGAGGGGATCCGAGCGATCCCCTTCAAAGCCCGGCAGCGCTACGCCCGTCTCATCAAGCAGTTCCGCTCGTATCCGGCCCCGAGAGGCATCCGCGTTGATCAACAGTTGATTGCCCCGACACACAAAAGACTTCGTGATGACCACTCCCTCGGGGGCGTCGCTGTCGAGTGACACTAGGCCGTCGCGCCGGACGATCGCCAGACCTCCGTACCCTCGTCTCTCTTTCAGCCACGACTGCTGTGCAGACGGGATGGGAGTGTCCCCGAGTGAATGAGTTCTGAGTTGGACGTCCTGCTTCGTCAGCGCGTGGGCCTCGTTCTGAGCGGCATAGTAGACCCAGATTTCATCGCCTCTGATGACCGGCTCCAAGGCCATCAGGACATGGGAATCGAAGTGATCCGGCAGACCGTAGCTGAGAATCGGATGGCGTCGATCGCTGCGGCGCCAACCGATCCCATCCCGGTTGTGGGCCAGCTGGACATCGATCATCAGAGAGTTGGGGTGATAGACCCAGAGAAAACCGAAATAGACCTCTCGGTCGCGGAAGACAGACATTCCGTAGAACTGTGTGCCGGGCGGATCCCCCTCGTCCGGCACCAGAACCGGCCTGGGGATCTTCCAGTCGATGAAGTCGGTACTCTCAGAGCGTCCTATGTCTCGGAAGCCGCTGCTTGGCCTCATGTAGGACACGTATTTCCCAGCATTTGCGTCCCATCCAAAGAGGGTGAGGGTATCTCCGATGCCCCAATGAAGGGTGACCCCCCTGGCGGTCAAAAGCGGATTCCCAGGATACGGGTCCCAACGCAACCCATCCGGCGAAAAGGCAACGCAGATGCCCTCGTCGCCTCCAGAGGTAGCCCGGCCATAGCGCAGGGACTTGAACCGGCGGGACGGGTCCTTTTCTGCGAGATCCATCAAGACCCTTCGCCCTGCACCGGGAAGGAGATTGTTTCGGCGGGAGCCTCGAAAATCCACCAGCCCCAGCTCGGGCTTCTCCCAGACAACTCCGTCTTGGGAAGTTGCATAGGCCCAGCGGGTCTGCCCCTGCTGAGGATTCACCCCCTCGTCCATCGTCCCGTACCACATCTTGAAGAGCCGCTGCGAGTCGTCGTAGAGTACGGTCGAGGGCAAGGTGTACTGCCCCTCCCAGGGCCGATCAGGCCGCAGGATGGGGTTGGCAGGATGCTTGTTCAGGGCATTGACCCGTCTTTCAACCGCCTCCCTTGCCTCGATGGCAAAGTCGTCCACGAGCAGCTGGGTATGGTTACCGATCTCGATCGACTGACCCTGGGGTGGGGGCGGCTCAGCGCTGCATCCCATTCCCAGCAGCACGATCGCCAGGATTGAAAAGGTCCCTTGTCTCATAGGTTGTGGTCCCTGGGCCAAGAGTCTTGATGAAGCGAAATCAGCAGGCAGCGCTCCCCGTAACCGGTCAACTGTATGACGCTGCGATCATCCCAGCCCGTAGTGTCTCCAATGTACTTTGCCTGATCCAGGGTTGCAAATCGTGGGGAGAACGAGTATTGATCGCACCCACAGGGTCGATGACTTAGTGGAAGCTGACAACCTCAACGCCCTATTCCTAACGGGAGGTCAAGAAATGACGCTCACACTTACAGGAACGAAGCGTTTCAGGGACGCCAGAGACAAGGGCTGTTCATTTCTCCTCAGCAGGATACGACCGGATGGGGGCTACGGTGTCCCAGAACGCGGCCTGGCCGAATACTACAAGGTTCCCGCTGCCCTGGCCGCCTGCGGCGAAAGCGCCAGCGCCAACCGACTCTGCAGCTGGATCCGCAAGCATGGCATCCTGTCCGACGGGGACTTCGGGCCGAGACCGGAGTTCATTAGAGGAGACGGGTACACCTACTACAACACATGGGTGATCAAGGGTGCTCACCGGCTGGGGCATTTCGACCTGTCACAAAGGGGTATGGACTTCCTGATGAGCTTCTGGGACAGCGAGAGCAAAGGCTTCTACACCAGCCCCAGAGGACACGATCCAGAGATGCGGCAAGACCTCTGGGTGGTTGCAGGATGTGGCTGGTGTGCCCTCTACACGGGCAGAATCGAGGTTGCCAGAGGAGCTGGCCGCTGGATGAAGAACCTGATGGAGGCGCAACCCAACTACCCCAGACAGTTGTATGGAGTCTACAGCGCGAAGACGGGCCTGCACATCGAGCACGACCCCGGACAGCACTTCCGGTATGTGCTGAATCAGGACGCGACCAGCGATCAGCCCTTCTACAATCCCGGAATCGCAGGCGGATTCCTCGCGCTTCTCTACCAGGCGACCGGCGAGAAGGAGTGGCTGGCGCTGGCCGGCGAGTACATGCGCATCGCGGAAGACGCCAGCGAGTATCTCTTCGGCCTGGTCCGCGCGGGTAAGGTCGGATGGGGTGCGTCCCTGCTGTACACCCTTACCGGCGATTCCAAGTACCGACAGATGGCCATTCGCGTCGGCGACGGCCTGATCGCGTCCCAAGCGGCTGAGGGTTGGTGGGGCAACGTCGGAGAGACATCGGCAAACAACGACATCACCGCCGAGATGGTCTTCTGGCTGGACCAGATCTACCAGGCCGTCTGAGGAGTCCTGAATCTCGACCCTGGGGCAAGAAACGTCAGGTCCAGGTCAGTCCTACTATCAGTAGCGCTGGCCTGATTCGAGAAGGAAACTTCAGAGGTCTCGAACCACGAATATCGATAGCATCGTGTCCTACACACTGTCTCGCCTCTGTCCTGGATGGCTGCCTAGCCTTTCAGGTCGATCGAGGAGACCGAGACGACTTCCTACACAGCCTGCCACCGTGCTAACCTAGAGGACGTTCGGGGCATGGCGCAGCCTGGTAGCGCGCCTGCTTTGGGAGCAGGAAGTCGGGGGTTCAAATCCCTCTGCCCCGACCATATCTAACCTATTCATTACAGACAGCTTGTCGGGTTTGTTGGCTTTCGGGGGGGAGACAGGAGGGGAGGACCGTGAGGTCGTTCCCTTACCCGGCACCACCGCTAAGCCACGCCCTGCATCTTGTTGGCGAAGTCGCGCCCGGCTGTGGGCGGTGGAAGGGGCTTTCCTTCACGCCGGTACAGCTCGATCGCCTCCTCTACGACCTGACAAAGTTCTTCAAAAACTTCTATCTCCTCATCACCGTGGCAACCACCGTAAATCAGGCCTGGTGCGCTCCCAACGTAACAGTGATCCTCTTCTGACCACTCTACAATCTTGGCGTAATTGGCGCTTTCTTTCATCGCCCTAATTCCTCCAGAGCCAATCTGACGGCCCGAATCTGGTAACGTTTAGCATCATCACCCGAGTTGCCTGATAGGGTCACCGGCCTTGGCACCGCCGGGTGAACGAAGTTTTGTGACTTCCTTTGCCTCCACGGTTTTCGAATCCCGCCCTTTCCAACTCCGATATCAGATCCCTGATCTTCGGCGGCATTGATTCGCCTATGTCTACCGTTCGTAAAACGCGGCACACTCTAGTGGCTGCTGCTGCCAAGTCAAACAGAGTTGGGTCCTTCAGCCACAATAGGGACGAGCGGTTCGGAGCCGTTTCCAGCCCGGCTGCATCCCAATTATCCTACGCCGATTGGGAGGGCCCGGGCAACCTAGATCCTGTTTACTGAAACCCCGATCTGGCTGGGAATCGTCTACCCTACGATAGTTAGAGCCATCACCAAGCTGGCTGGCCGACTGTAGTCAAATTTGAGCTGTTGAGAGCCCCCAGATTCAACAAACTTCAACAAGTTTCAACAAGGTCGCCGTAACTCGTTGAAAGCACGAGTCTTATTCTATGCGGATTTAGCACCCCCCGTCTTCTGCTTTGGGAGCAGGAAGTTGGGGGTTCAAATCCCTCTGCCCCGACCACTCTAACCTAATCAATTGAAGTGACTTACCGCTCCCAGAGGGTATCCGGAGAGCGCGCTCCCGCATACCCGAAAATCGTCAGGGACTCATCTCCGAATGGAGGTCCGAGTTTGACTCGTTCGCCAGAATACGGAGAAATAGTTCCATGAAACCCGGATGGTCTCGCCGCGCTGTGCTGCTGCTCGCGTTCCTCGGCATCGGCTCCACCAGTTTGTCCTCAGCGGCGGACGATCGCCCGAATGTCCTCCTCATCTACACCGACGATCACGCTCAATGGGCGGTGGGTGCTTACGGGAACAGAGACGTCCACACACCGCACATGGACCGGCTTGCGGCAGCAGGGATGCGCTTCACTCAGGGATTCACCAAGCCGGTCTGCTCACCCTCACGGGCGATGCTGTTGACGGGTCTCTACAGCCATCGGGTCGGCATTCCGGACTACATTCCCCACGGCAACCCGGTGGTTTCGGGAAACGGTCTGCCTCCCGGAACACCGACCGTCGCCTCGGTCCTCAAAAGTGTCGGCTACGCCACCGCGATGATCGGCAAGTGGCATCTCGGCTACGGCGAGAAGTATTACCCGGAGAATTATGGCTTCGCCCTCGCCGAAGGCTACAGCTACATCGCGCGGGGCAAAGCGATCGACAGCGTCGGGAAAATCCCGTTCTTCGTGGACGGAAATGAAGTGCCGGGATTCCGCGGCGATCCGCAACATACCGATATCCTGGCTGATCGCGCGATCGCCTTTCTGGAAGACCAGGGCCGCCAACCCTTTTTCATGTTCCTGAGCATCTACCTACCGCACTTGCCCTGGAGCGCGGTGCCGGACGAAGACCGCGCGCATTACCAGGGGAAGAATCTCGCGGTACCCGATCTCGCCGCCTTTCCGGAGTCCACCGTAGACGAGACGGAACTTCGCAACCTGACCCGAGCGTACTATGCGAACATCACCTGCGCGGACCGCAACATGGGGCGGGTGCTCGATGCGCTGGACCGGCTGGGAATGGCGAAAAACACGCTGGTCTTTTTCATCGGCGACAACGGTTTCAATGTCGGCCAGCACGGACTCCTCGGGAAAGGCAACGCACAGATCCTCAGGATCGACGATCGTCGGCCCAACATGTTCGATCACTCGGTGCTGGTGCCGTTCATCGTCCGCTGGCCCGGGGTGGTGGAAGCCGCTTCAGTGAACGACGCGATAGTGTCGACAATCGATGTGCTCCCTACGGTGGCTGAAATCGCGGCTGCCGGAGGCGCCCTGAAAACGGACGGATGGAGCCTGTTGCCCGTATTGAAAGGAGAGTCGGATGTCGGCTGGCGCGATGCCTGGTTCGACACTTACGACATGATCTACCTGAAAAAGGATCACATGCGGATGATTCGGACCAGCGACTGGAAACTCGTGTGGCACTTCGACGCGGCGGGCCAGCCGCTGCTGGACCAGGGCCATGAGCTGTTCAATCTGATGGCTGATCCCGAAGAATTGACGAATCGTTATTCGAGTCCGGCAGCCTCGACAGTGAAGAAGCAACTCGAAACTCGGCTTCGGAAATGGATGACGGAAGTGGGGGTTGAGTAGTTGACGTTCCCAAGCCCCACCCGGGTTCCGAAACCGTCGCCTGAAATTCGGACGTGGCTTCGGTCTCCAGGTCGAAGGTTCTTAAGTCGAGCCGTTAGCTCGACGCAGGGCGGCCTAGAGGCCACCCCCACGGCCTCAGTGCTTCCCTTGCTTCCAGCGAACTTCAAGGGGGCGGCGCATTGCTTGGGGACTTGTTCCCGCCCCGACGTGGACGGGCATCGTGACGAAGTGAACCCAGAACTGAAAACGCCGTTCGCCTTGATCGCTTGATCTGCTGCCGAAGTCTCGGAATATGCGTAGACGGCCGTCGTCGTCGACTTCGATGCGGTCTCGGGTTTCTCGACCAAAATCGTCCACAGCCAGCGCGGTGCAACGAGACTCATCCATGACGTGCATCCATCCGCCCAGGCCATCGTCCGGGTGGCCGCGGGGGGCAACCGCCAGGGTGCTGAGCGACCCACGCTCACCCTGTCGCACCGTCCAGGCGGGTTCTTCTGAATTGCCGTCCTGTCGTGCGGCTTCCAGTACCGTAGCTTGATTCGCCCTCAACTTAGTGTAGACAAAATCGCCAGCCCCAAAATCGATCAACTTCTCCCGGCCCTCCAGGGCAAGATGCATTTCAGCACCCATGCCCCTTACGCCGTTGCCGCCTTTCAGCGTCCAAAGGGCTCGGACCCAACTCTTGCTTCTTACAAACTCGAGACGAACCTGGCTTCTTGAGCCGACCGGCCAGTTCGTGTACTCAAACTCCAATTCACAAGCGATCGGGCCACTTCTCAAGACCCGAACTGCCGTAGGGCGGCGATCGGATAAGCGGTGCAACTGGCCGGCGCTGTCTTCAAAGACGAAACCTCCCGAGTCGGCTTCGACATAATTCACATTGGGCTTGAGCAGGAACCGAAAGAGGGATTTGAGATCTTTTCGCACGGTCCACTCGATCAGATCTCGATTCGAAATCAGGTACACTTCGTCGCCTTCGGTCAGTTGGAATCCGCTTGGCGGCACTTCAGATGATTCAACTAGCGGCCCGTATTGAAGTTCGTATGTTTGCGTTTCGTACGGCCCCAGGTTTGCGAGGAAGTCCAGGTCGATGGCGAGAATCCGGTCGTGTGATCCCCTCGATACCTGGATCTGAGATGGAACAGCCGTGCCCTCGCGCAGCACCGCGAAGTGGGTTTGTGCGGAGACCGGTTCCTCAAGCACGAAACGGGTACTCACAAGGTCGTTACGTCGACGAATTCCGCCGGTCTCTTGCACCTCAAATGGAACGATCGAGCTTGCCCTGGCTGGATTCGCCTGGCCGAGCGTTGCAGACGAGTGACACAGGAACGCCAGGAAGCCGACGATACAAGAGACGTGGTTGCTGGGCATGTTGGACGACTCCCGGCGTACGAGATTCCGTTAGCAGGAATTCTACCTGTGCCGCCATGCGATTGCAGGTGGCGCGGATGGGAACGGCTGCGTTTCTCTAGTCATTGGCCCGGCCGTTGCCGCTCACCACGCCCGATCGCCAGCGTCCTGCCGAACGGTGCCCCCACGCTGCTCCAGAAGGGCTTCTACATCCGCCCTGGCGACGGAGACCATCCTGTCGAACAACTGCTGTGCGTCCAGCCGGTGATAATTGCGGATGTCTCCCACGATCCCATTTGCACGACTGGATTCCGCGTAGTCGATGAAGCGCGTCAAATCGGGCGTCAGTTCGACAGCCTTCGGGAAGGACATCTGTCCTGCAGCAAGCTCCTCCAACCTACCTGGCCACCAATCTGGATCAACCAGGTCTCGGTTGATGAATTCAACGAGTGCGGTCTCTACTCCCCCGGCGTGTTGATCGCCTCGCTGGCTGGCAAACTCGACCAATGGCTCGTGCAGCCAGCGAAACGACCAGGTCTGGGCGCGGCTGGTTTCGAGTCCGGCAACAATGGCCTCGCGATGGACAATCGATCCGTGGACATCAACCACATAGAGAGCATCGGGCTGCATCCATTCGATCAAAGCGTTGACCATGCCGGCAACGTACTCGCTCAGCAGCGGCGCGGTCAGATCGATGCTAAGCCCGAACGGCAGTCCCCAGGTGAGCTGGCCGTACTCGACGGGCGGCCCCAACTGTAAGTCCTTCATTTCGCTCGCGACGTGACGAAGCACGCCGTAGCTCTGGATTGTGTCTGTCGCCAGTGGCAGATGCGGCCCGTGCTCCTCCACCGCCGTGTCGACGCTGAAGGCAAGCACCTTTGACCGCGCGGTAGCAGGGGCCTGGCAGCGGGGCAGTTCGGCAATTCGCAGCCGGGGTGGCGCCTCAGCAGCTTGTCGAGTCAACTCGTAATAGGGAAAACAACGGCGGATCTGCGCAACGATCTTGCGTTGTAGTTCCGGATCGAGCGCCTCGTGATACAGCGGCGGAAGGACCAGATCGCCCAGATCGCTGAGCTCGGCACAGGGCGTCCCCAGCGAACAGATGGGTAGCGCGATTTCAGCACTTGCGTCCAGGGCTCGGAGTCGCTCAAGCGTGTACCAGGCCAACCAGCGACCTGAGTTGACGCGATGAGGCAGATATTCGTTTAGATCCATCGGGTCAGGCGGGTGACAAGGGTCTCACAGGAACCCGGCAATCTGGGTACGATCGAACCGCCATCTCTCCTCTTCTTTGAGCATGCGCACAAGGTAAAGCACTTCCAGTCCTCCCTTGGTCCTTTCTCCCTGTAACTCGAGAATCGCAATCTCGCCTCTGTCTTTGCCCCCAAGCACTTTCGTCTTTCCCTTGGGAAGGAAGAAGGCGATATCGTCAACAACAGTTTCGAAGTTTTCTTCATCGGAAGCGTCAGGGTCGACGAGCCCCTGAAGTGTCTCGGATTTCACACACGTTCGGAGTACCTTCCAGTCCTTCGTCTTGATTGCATTCAGAAACGCCTTTAGGACCTTGCCGGGATCGCCGCCGCCGGGCCCCAGGTTCTTGGCTGCGGGAAGATGGGTCACAGAGGTATCGAACTCGACATCAATTTCGTAGGTATCGTCGCTGAGCGTCCCGACCGGTTTCAAGCTGCGTACGCGGGCTGCGATCTGATCAGCACTGTTTACTGAAAAGTTCACTTCCAGACTCTGGGCAAGGAGGCCGCCTTTTCCTTCCGCGTTCTTTGTTGAGTCTACGTATTGCACCATTCCCTCGTGGAAGGTCGCATTCATTGAGACAAACCCATTCGGACGTATCCAGAGGCTGATGAAGTTCTTTTTCCGCATGCCTTCTTGATTGATGAGCGCAGTACGCGGGTCAAGCTGCTGGACCGCCTCCGCTGAGTCCATTGTGCCCTCGGAGAGAACCACCAGCATCACTGTCTTCAGGAGATCTCCCGGTGCGCGAACCGGAAAGGCCGCGGCTGAAATCGGTTTGATCAAACCCTTCTTGCTGCTCTTGAACTGGCCGGAAACAGTCCCGGCAAACGAAATCGCTGATGCTGCAAGCACCAACGCTACGGTCGACAGAAACAGAATCGGTTTTTTCACACCATCCTCCCTTGGATCATCGATCATTCTGTGGCCAAGACGAAAAACCCAGCTCTCTGGGGCCCGGCCGCTGTTCGGTCGCAAACGATCATCGAATCCAACGTTGGGCATTGTCAGATCAACTGGCCTCGGGCGGATAGGTTAGAGAGCCCCGCGTCCCCTGACCGGCCCACACGAACCCATGCGATCCGGCGTCACTCGAACTGAAAGGAATAGAGTTTGGCGTTGTGGATGGAGATCTTCAGCTGAATGGGCGCGCCGGCCAGACGGCTCAGATCACTCTTCTTGGCCCAGCTCACCCGGTGTCTGCCGGTCTTGGTGAGCGGGTCGGCCTGCTCCAGCTTCAACCCCTCCACCGGCTGGTGATCCGAATCCAGGACCTCGACCCGCACCTCTGGGGGGCCTGCTCCGGCGTTGTGCTTGGCGGCTTCCATGTTCAGGTAGAGTTCTTTCCCCTGGAATGCGAAGAGGCGCGTGACCAGAACGCCGGGCCTCAGCTTGCCCCCGTCCACCGAGACGATCCCATCGGCCGGAATGGTGGCCAGGCCAATGGCGCGACGGGCCCGATCTCCCTTTTCCCTCAGCGTGTCGGGACCTCTCCAATTGGCTCCGATGTAGTAGACCCGCATGGTGTCATCCCGGATGATGGGAGCCGCGAACACGTAGATGCTGGTGTCGTCGAAATCGCCATAGTAGCTCCCATTGGGAAAGAAGGGCTCTCGGTACTCCCTCTGGTAGTGAATGCCGTCGCGGCTCGAGATCAGCTCCGGATAGTGCCGAGTGTTGGTCGTGCGAAAGATGGAGATCAGTCCCAGGTAGAGATCCTGGTAGGTGGTGGCCGCCATAGCGTAGAACTCGGTGTCGGGATAGTCCTTCTCGTCCTGGATGAGGATGGTCTGGGCCTCGCTCCAGTGAATCCCGTCCGGGCTCTCGGCCCGGCCGATGACCCTCTTTCCCATGGGACAGCGCTTGTGGAGACAGCTCTCCATGTGGACGCCGTACTTCTTGCGGATGGGATCCCACCCCATGAAGACGGTGGGCCCCCAGCGTCCCTTTCGGGGGGAAGTGTCGATGACCGGATTCTTTCCATAGGCGGTCCATCGGAGACCGTCCCCGGAGGTGTAGAGATCCATCTTCATGCCGGCCGAGGTCGTCGTCCCTGTTTTCGCCAATGCCTTGTAGCGCTTGTTCGGGTCCGGCTCGTTGGGGTCCAAAAAGGCAGGAGTGAGATTCTCTTCGGCCAGCAGGTTGTTCTTCCGGGAGCCCCGGAACTCGACGAAACCCAGATCCGGTTTCTCCCAGGCCACACCGTCTCGGGAGACCGCATAGGCACTGAGCGTCTCCTCCTCGGGAACGTCCATGACCCGTCCTCGACTGTCGGTTCCCACCACGAACTGGGCCGTGACTTACCACATCTTGAAGCGCTGGTCGGCCTCGTCCCAGATCACCGTTCCCGTCTGGATCAGGTTGCCCTCCCAGGGACGGTCCTGTTTCAGGATCGGGTTGTTGGGATGCTTGGTGGCCTGGTTCATGACCTGACGGGCATCCACCAGGCTCTCGATGATGTAGGAGTCGACGAAGAGCTGCTTGGTCCTTCCGATCTCCAGGAGCGCAGGCGCTGTAATTCCAGCGGAAGTCGCCAGTGCTGGACCCAGACTGATGGGGACAAGCAGGAACAGGACGAGGGCTCCACGGAGTGACAACAATACGGGGGCTGACCGGGTCATTCTCCACCTCCTTCGGACGTTTGTCGTCATCCTACCCGCCTGACAGAACCCCTGCAACCGGCGTTTCTTGATGGCTGTCGTGCTCTTTGTTGGATCGGGGAGACCTTTTATCTGGGAGACCCTCCAGGAGAAGATCTGAAGACGAACTTATGATGCCAGCATTCCGCCACCCACCTCGATCACCTGGCCGGTGATGAAGCTGCCTTCATCGCTTGCCAACAGCAGATAGGTACCGACACAATCCCCGGGCTGGCCGTCCCGTCCCAACGGAATGCGTCCAATCAGATGCTTATACCGCTCCGGTGAAGTTCCCCGATCGTGGATGCGGGTGTGAATGATTCCGGGGGAGATGGTGTTGACGGTGATCCCTCGTGGCCCGAATTCCTGGGCCCAGTTGCGGGTCATGCCCTCGAGTGCAGCCTTGGAGGCGACGTAGGTCAAGGCGCCTGGCGTGGCCCCGGTGCGGGCGCTTATGGAACCGGTGAGGAGGATGCGTCCCCGCCCGTCGGGAAGGTGGGACATGGCATGCTTCACGCAGAAAAAGGCGCTCCTGCAGTTGATACTCAGGTCCCGCTCCCACTGCTCCTCGGTAAGATCGCTGGTGAGATAACCCTGGCCGGGTGCACCGGCGTTGGCCACCACGATCTCCAGGCTGCCAAATGTGTCTACCGCGGCCTTCATCAGGGCGGCTACTTGTTCTTCCTTCTTCACATCCGCTCGCACCGCCGTGGCCTGACCACCGTTCTGCCGGATCGTCTCGACAGTTTGCTCGGCCTCGTTCTGGCTCTGGCTGTAGTTGACCACCACCGATGCGCCACAGCGAGCATAAGCCAGAGACACGGCTCGGCCGATGCCGGTGCCACCCCCGGTAACGACAGCCGTCCGTCCCTTGAGATCGACTTCCATGGGCGAGGATGTTCGTTCGTCGGTCATGCAGGCGTGGCCTACCATCAGCCCTCTTCTCGCAGTCGGCTCAGTTCCTCGTGCGTGAGGAAGTGTTCGAACGTCCCAAAACGATTCACGGCGCGGGCAAGCCGACAGCGGCGGTTGAATTCGGCCACCGCCGTCACCACTGCTTCCCGTTTCGTCCGGGCCCGAGTGTGACGGATAGCTTCCTTGAGGTCCTCTGAAGGAATATCGATAGTCGTTTTCATGCTTCTATATTAGGCAGTTCTAGATTCTTATCAACTTAACAAAGAATCTGCGTTGGACCGTTCCTGGCAAGCGTCCTTATCCCCACCATTATTTTTCGCAACCCGTGTAACAGATCCTCCTCTCGGGGAACTATTCCTGAAACACACTCAGTGGACTCACAAAAAGGAGGACTCGTGACCAAGAGAGCCATCTGGATGATCGTCGGTTTGGTATTGCTGGGGCTTGGCCTTTCTCTCAGCTGGAATGAGGCTCCGGGGTTGACCGTGGCTGCCCATTCTTCCGAGAACCCAAAACCGGAATTCAACAGAAAGGGTGAACTGCTGCGGCCGCAGGGCTATCGGCAGTGGGTCTATATTGGAACGCCCATCACTCCCAATGATCTGAATCCACCGGCCGCACCTTTCCCCGACTTTCATAATGTCTACATCCATCCGGTAGACTTCCAACACTACCAGAGGACGGGAGCGTTTCGAGACGGCACCGTTCTGGTCAAGGAGTTGGTAAGTGTTGGGTCCAAGACGGCTACCAGCGGGAAGGGTTACTTCATGGGAGAGTTCACCGGACTCGAAGCGACCATCAAGGACTCGGCAAGGTATCCGGACGAACCAGGGAACTGGGCCTACTTCAGCTTCGGTCATGAGTATCCGCTGGCCAACGCGGTGTCCCCTCTTCCCACCGCAGCCTGCAACTCATGCCATCAGGCCGCCGCCGCCGAGGACTTTGTTTTCACCCAGTACTATCCAATACTAAGGGCGGCGCGCGGAGGCAGCGCGAGCAAGGCTGCTGCCTCCAGTGTGAGTGCAGCTAGCGCCGCCCAGACCTCCTCAAATACAAGGCCTGGGCAAAGCAAGGTGCCCACCGACAAGCTGAAGCTCTTCGATTTTCTGAAGCAGGGCAAGTACAAGGAGTTCCCTGCCAAGGAAAGCCGGAATCACCCGTCGAGGGGTCCCCACACCCGACTGGGATTGCCGGTACGAGTCTTCCTCGATTCGCAGCTGGATGCTTCGCTCAAGGCCGGCAAGGCGAGCCACCCATCCGGTTCAGTAGCCGTCAAGGAGATGTACGGTCCCGATGGGGCGCTTCAGGGGTGGGCCGTGATGTCGAAGACGGAGACAGATAGTCGGGGTGGTCAGGGATGGTTCTGGTATGAAATCACGAGCACGACGGACCCTTCGTCGCCAGTGGCGGCAGGTAACGGAGTCTCTCTTTGTTTCGGCTGCCACTCAACCGGTAGAGACTTCGTCTTGACCGATTTTCCGCTCCAGTAGGATCTGAACATGGCATTCGACACCTGCAGCCGCCCGCAGGAAGCCACCGACCAATGAAACCGGAGATTCGGGCCGTGCGACGAGGCGCCCGACTTCTTCGGATGCTAACCCTCTGTGGAGGACTTCATGCTCAACAATCATGCACCATTAAGGGAAGGGCTCTTTCGATTTACCGGGTCGGGTTGGAATCATCGACCGGCGGGGACGATGACTGAGAACAGTATTCCCCTCGACGAACTCGAGGGAATCTACGAGATCGTAACCGGGACCGCGGACGCGACCGGCGAGCGGTTCTTCAAGGAGGTCGTGCGCCACCTGGCATCGGCGCTGAGCGTCCGCTACACCCTGTTGTCCGTATTCAGTTCGGACGAGACGAAGCTCCGCGTCCTTGCCTTCTGGGACGGGACGCAGTTCCACGAGATTGGCGAGTACGATTTGGCGCCGAGCCCTTGCAGCCAAGTGGTAACTGGAGACGTCTATCACTGCGTTCGCGACGTCCAAAAACGCTTTCCCAACGACGAGTACCTGCCCGCCATGGGTGCGGAAAGCTACCGGGGCGTGCCCTTGATCGGGCCCAACGGCGACCACATGGGGCACCTGGCGGCCATCGATACGAAGCCAATGGACAAGGAGCCCCACTTCATCAGGACCATGCAGATCTTCGCGACTCGGGCGGCAGCCGAACTGGAGCGAGTACAAGCCGAGCGCGCGCTGAAGGATTCACTCGAGGAACTCCGCCGCACGCAGGCCAACCTCATCGCCTCCAAAAGAGCCGCCTCACAGGGACGTCTGGCCGCGGCCTTGAGCCATGAACTCAACAACGCACTCTCGGTCCTGGAGGTGAACTGGGATCTCTTCGATCGCTATCTATCCGGACTTGAGCAGCACTGCGAAGACCCTCAAGCTATACAGCGCCTGGTAAGTCAGGCGACTGACTCGGCCCGGGGATCGCGGGTGGCGTTGAAACGGATATCCAGGATGGTCAATCGCCTCAGTCGGTTCACCCACGTCGACAGGGCCAAACACCGTCCCGTCGATATCACTGAGCTTCTCGAAGACACCATTGGAGTGCTTGCCGGGGCCTGGGACAAGCGGATCACCGTATTGCGAGACTACACAGACGACCTGCCTCGCGTCATGGCAGACCCGCGAGGCTTGAGCGAGGTTTTCTCCAACATACTGGGTAATTCGGCCGCGGCGCTCGAGAGCGGGGGCAAGATTCGTGTCAAGACACGCCGCCGGGAGGGATCTGTTTGCGTACAAATATCGGATACGGGCCCCGGGATTGAGTCCGAGCGACTGAGCCACATCTTCGAACCGGGATTTCGAGTCGAAGCGGGCCGGGTGACAACCGGGTGGGGGCTGTTCATCTCGCGCCAGATCGTTCAAGATCACCAGGGCGAGTTCCTTCTGAGCAGCGAGCCGAACGAAGGCACCCGGGTTGAGATCCGGCTACCTGCCGACGAGGGGGCTCCAAGGAACGCGGACTGAACTCTGAACCGGCCGCAGGAGGAATTCCGACGAAGGCCTTCTGATTCATCCACCGACTGAGGGTCCTTCTGAAATGGAAACACTGACGTTCGCCGTTGTAGCCGCATTCCTTTTCGGCTTCGGCCTGGTTTCCGGGCGCATTGGCAAGAGCGTGATCACCCCTCCCATGGTCTTCGTCGCCATGGGATTGGTGCTGGGCCCGCAGCTCCTTGGCCTGATTGAGTTGGATCGGGACAGCGAGCTCATCAACCTGGTGGCCGAATTCACGCTCATACTTCTCCTGTTCACGGACGCCTCCCGAATCGATCTCAAGCTCCTGCGCCGCGAGCACAACATTCCGATGCGACTGCTGGGCATCGGCCTACCCTTGACCATCGTCTCGGGAACATTCGCAGCAGCCCTGATCCTTGATTTCGTCAGCTTCTGGGAAGCGGCCGTGCTGGCGGTCATCCTGGCTCCGACAGATGCAGCCCTGGGACAGGCGGTCTTGAGCAGTCCTCGAGTACCCGTTCGGATTCGGCAGGCGATCAACGTGGAGAGTGGTCTCAATGATGGTCTGGCACTACCGGTCCTGCTGCTTGTGATCTCTCTTGCCAGCGCTACCCACGGCGCCGAGGGTGCTCGATTCTGGATCTGGTTTGGAGTGATGCAAATCGTTCTGGGACCGCTCGTAGGGATTGCTGTGGGATTCCTTGGAGGGAAACTAGTCCAGTGGGGACAGCAAACCGGGTGGATGAACCACTCCTTTCAGCAGCTCGCCGCTTTGGGCCTGGCGGTATTCTCCTACAGCGCCGCTGAGTTGGTCGGCGGTAACGGTTTCATCGCCGCCTTCTGTGCCGGATTGGCAATTGGCAATAGCTCACGAACGGTCTGCACCTGTCTCTGGGAGTTTGCCGAGGCCGAAGGTCAGCTGCTGACACTGCTGACGTTTCTCTTCTATGGTTCAGCAATGATCTTCCCGGCTCTGGAGCTCTTCAGCGGCACCTCGGTCCTCTATGCAATTCTCAGTTTGACTGTCATCAGGATGTTGCCGGTTGGGCTCAGCTTATTGGGATCGGGGCTGCGCTTCGATACCTTCGTTTTTCTGGCTTGGTTCGGGCCCAGAGGCGTCGCCTCAATCCTCTACGTCCTCCTGGTGCTGAGGGAGGGAAACCTCCAGGGTGAGTCTCTAATCTTTTCAATTGTGATTCTGACGGTACTGATGAGCGTGTTCGCCCACGGGCTGACGGCCCTTCCCGGTACCCGGTGGTACGGGCGCCGCTTGGAAAGATTGGAAGACCATTCAGAAGTGCACGAGCACAAACCCCTGAGCGAGATGCCCATGAAGCTGAAGGCTTCTTGAGGACATCACAGGACCGATCCGGCTTCTACTCCTTGGTGATGGTCTCATCCAGATTCAAGAGAACCCGGGCTACCGTCGTCCAAGCGGCTAGCTGAACCGGGGTGGCGTCTTTGGGGAGCCGGGATTTCAGCTCCTGGCCGAATCCCCCGATCTCCCAGGGGTCGATCCAACCCTGCGAGAGACGACCCTGCTGCGTCGCGAGCAAGCTGAGTAGCTCCTCTTTCTCGGGCTGCCTGGGCCTTCTGGACAGGCAGCGACGAAAGGCGTAGGTCAGACGTTCGCTATCCGATTTGCCGCCCTCTCGAAGAGTCTTCAGCGCCAGGGCCTGGGCCGCTTCCAGAAAGAGAGGTTCGTTGAGGGTAGTCAAAGCCTGGAGGGGCGTATTGGATCGAGAGCGGCGCACGCAGGAGGAGTCTCCGTTGGGCGCGTCGAAGGTTTGGAGCATGGGATAGGGGACGGTGCGGTAGCGAAAGGCATAGAGGGCACGACGGTATCGTTCCCTTCCCGTTTCTTCGTTCCAGATCTTTAGACCGAAGCTGGAGGGAGCCCGAAACAGGAACTCGGGAGCGGGTGGATACACACTGGCTCCTCCGAGGCTGGGATTCAACAATCCGCTGGCGGCCAGCGTGATGTCACGAACGATTTCGGCCTCGACCCGAAATCGTGGCCCTCGCGCCAACAGCCGATTGTAGGGATCGTCCTGCCGCTGATTCGGTGTAGCCCGGGAAGACTGGCGGTAGCTGGCGGACAGGACGATCAGCCGGTGCAGATCTTTCAGGCTCCAGTCCTTCTCCATGAACTCCACGGCCATCCAATCCAACAGCTTCGGATGGGAAGCTGGTTCGCTTTGCCTGCCCAGATCCTCGCTGCTCGCCACCAGGCCCGTGCCGAAGTAGGTTTGCCAGACTCGATTGACCAGCGAGCGGGAGGTCGTGGGTGAATCGCGAGAGACCAGCCAGAGGGCAAGACCCAGACGATCAGGCGGGGCATCCGGGGGCAGAGCATGTAGAAACGAGGGGACTTGCGGGGAGACCTCCTTACCAGGGTTCAAGAAATTCCCACGATTCAGGAGCTGGGTAGGCCGCTTCTCCCCGCGTTCCGCCAGCACCAGCTGGCGCGATCCCTCCGGATGCTGGCGCCACAGCTCTTCAATCTCGTCATTCTCGGGGCGCCACTGCTGCACCGTGGTTCGCCAATGGCGGAACACGGACCGAATCTGAGAAGGGCTTCTCTGCTGGAGGGGTATCGAGAGGATTTCGCGAACCTGCGTCGGCAAGGGGTCAGCCTTGGCATCGGGGGCCGTGGTGATGGAGAGACGAAAACGACCCAGATTCTGGTTGCGATGGTAGCGGCCTCCATGTTTCTGGCTGAGGTAGAAAGTCAGTAGGGTCCCTGCGGGGTGGGAAACGGGATGCTCGGCGACGAAGACGGCCTTCCGCGCAAGATTGCGACGAGCCGGACCCTCATCGATTCCCCAGGCCGTGTTCTCGCTGCCATCGATGGCAAAGTCGACGGGCCCCGTGACCCGAGGCTGGTTGCTCTCGTCATCGAAGAAGGGTTCCAGGGGGACCTCAGGAAGGGCCAGATCGGCGGTGACAGTAGCTATCTTGACCGGTTCCAGTTTTTCCGGGTGGTCCCTGGGAGCGGACTCTACCTCGAACTCGGTCAAGGCGGCAGTGCCCTTCACCGAGCGTCCGGGACCCCCAAAGGCAGGTTGGGATCGTTGAGCAGCTCCAGACGGAAGGCTGTGATGTTTTTGAGGTCTGTCTGGACGCTCAGCTCTACCCGGTGCTTGCTGGGGGCGAAACCCTGGGCCAGGAAGGATCCATCCTCCAACGGCAGGTACTTTTGACCGCCCGTGGAAATGTCCTCGACCGTCGGTCGAAGCACCGTCCAGGGAGGTTGGTTGTCGCTGACGGCCTCTTCCCACTCACTCATTTGGTCTTGCCAGTCCGGGTTGCGATGTTTGAGATCGCTTTCGATTTCCCGAATCCGCTCGAAGAGCTCGGCTCTCTTCATCAGCTCCGCCGGTGTGTAGACCGCAGCGTTGGCCTCGTGGGCATTGTTCAGGAAGGCAAAAAGGCGATAGTACTCCTCCTGCTTGAGGGGATCGTACTTGTGGTCGTGGCACTGGGCACACTGAATCGTAATCCCCAGGATGCCCTTGCCGATGGCGTCCATGCGATCGAACATGGCCTCCATCCGAAACTGCTCGGGATCGATCCCTCCTTCTTCGTTGACCATGGAATTGCGTAGGAATCCTGTAGCCACGATCTGTTCCTGACTGGCATCGGGCAACAGGTCTCCTGCGATCTGCTGGATGATGAACTGGTCGTAGGGCAGGTCCCGGTTCAGGGCATTGATGACCCAGTCACGATAGAACCAGACGCTTCGCGGCTTGTCCTGCTCGAATCCGTCGGAATCGGCGTAGCGAGCCGCATCCAGCCAGTGACGACCCCAACGCTCACCGTAGTGCGGAGAGTTCAGAAGACGCTCGACCTGTTTCTGGTAGGCGTCGGCTCCCTGGTCTAGAAGGAATGCGTCCACTTCTTCTATGCTGGGCGGGAGACCGATCAGGTCCAGGCTGAGACGCCGCAGCAAAGTGACCGGGTCGGCCTGGGGCGAAGGGGACAGCCCCTCCCGCTCCAGCCGAGCCAGGATGAAGTGGTCAATTTCATTGACCGGCCAGGATTCTCCCACGACCGTCGGCAGAGGCGGCCTCTTCGGGGCAACAAAGGCCCAATGTGTGCGCTCCTCCGAAGCCCGTACTCCCACGCCTTCCGGCCATTCGGCACCCTGCTCGATCCAGGCTCGAATGAGCTCGATCTCGCGGGGCTGGAGGCTACTCCCCATAGGCATGCGCGCCAGATCGTTCAATCCGGCCACCCGCTGATAGAGCAGGCTTTCCGAAGACTTGAAAGGCTCAATGACTTTTCCCGATTGCCCTCCGGCGAGGACCAGCTCCCGAGAATCGAGACGAAGCTTGCCCAATTGCTGCTGGGAGCCGTGACAGGAATGGCAGGACCTCTCGAAGATGGGATAGACGTCCGCGGCAAAATCGACTGTCCGTGGCGGACGGGTCGGTGCCGCGGGCTCAGCTGCCCGACCAGTTCCTGCGCGAAGGAAGAGGAGTGCCCCGAGAAAAAACATGATTTTGCGGAGTGCTCTTTTTCGCATCTCTATTTCGCCTTTTCCGGGTCGATTATAGCTGGGAGAACCTTCCACCACCATTGGAGTACTTCCACTATATGGGCGCTCCCCTCAGATCTGGAACAGGAGCTCACGAACTCGACTTGCTGCAGTTGCCTGTTTGCAGGATCGACAAACCCCACAGAACCGCGGGTAGGAGTGTCAATCCGGCCATCCACCAGGTCACTTCTGACAGCCCCAACGAGGCGTCCAGTCCGGCGCCGACAACCGCTGAGCCGATCGCGCCCATCAGCGCGAAAACGGCAAACTCGGTAGCGAAGATTCGACCTTGAACCTGGTTGGGAACCGATTGCAATAGAAGCTGGGTTGAGAAGACCCAAACAATGCTTCCCCCGAAGCCGCGAAGGAAGGTTCCAAAGAGAAGCACCCCGAAACTGGATAGGCTCGCACCTATCGCGAGCCCCGAGGCGGCCATAAGGTATCCCCAGAAGATTCCGAGACGCAATTGCCTTTCCCGGTCGCCTGTGAAGTATCGGGCGACAATGGGTCCAATTCCGCTGCCGACTCCTGTAGCGGCAAACAGGATGCCCATACTGACCCCTCCTCCGACGCCTAGCACGAAGACTTCTCGTGCTATCGCTACCTGGACGACTTGAAACCCGGTGATAAAGAGGGCCACGGCCGCTTTGTGGAGGGCGATTTTGAAGATGTCGGAATGTTGCTTGAGGTAGCGCAGCCCATCAATATATTGACTCATGGCTGTAGTCGCTGGCCTGCGGGACTTTTCAGGGACAGAGACACTTTCGCAACGGACCTGCGCGATGAATACGGCTGACGCCAGAAAGCTCAAGCCGTCGATAACGAAAGCCGGGTAGATGCCCCAGGTGCCGGAAACAATTCCACCAATCGCCGCCCCCAGAGCAAGCATGACCGACCAGGTGGTGGCCCCCAGAGCATTCGCAGCTCCCAGTCCGCCGGGAGCAACGATTTCCGGCAGGATCGCGGTACGTGCCGGGACGAAGAAGCCGCTAATCCCTACCTGGATCGCGGTCAGCGTGTAGAAGAGCCAGATATGTTCGGGATTCCGGACAAGAAGGAACCCGAAGACGGCTATGGCCCGTCCGATGTCCGTCAGGATGAGGACGTGCTTACGACTGTAGCGGTCGGCGACGACTCCCGCGATCGGACTTACCAGGAACGGCGCCAGCATCCGGATTACGAAAAGGCTCCCAACGGCGAAGCCGGACCCCGTCAAGAGCGCGATCAGCGACGCCGAAGCAATCAGGTTGAACCAATCTCCCAGGAGGCTCGAAATCTGACCCAACCAGAGATAGCGGAAGTTTCGGTTGCGGCGGATCAGTTCCCAGTATCCGACTTGCATATCCGTCTCTGCTCAGGGCTCGGAGCACCTGGTCTCAAGCTTGGTCAGCAGGAAAATCATGTAAGAGCCGCCCCCGGCTGTGAGCCGGATCATTCACAAGGAAATTTCCGTCGAGGGACGTGATCCCAACCTGAAAATGAAGTTTGCAGGCTAGTCGCGCCCCCAGGAAGCCCTGGCCCCGTGCGGGAAAGAAACTTCGCTCGATTTCAGGAGGCATCCCCTACGCCGAAGGCGTTACTGCGCGTAGCCCAGGGTTGCAATGCGAAGCGAGCCACCCTGGGTTCAAGCCATCTGCCTCTTCTACGCTGAAAGCGTTGTTGCAAACGCGTTTCCGGTCGGCAACAACCCCTTCGGGGTAGGATACTTTTTTCTACGACCTTGACCCAGGGTAGCTCGCTTCGCATTGCAGCCCTGGGCTACGCGCAGTAACGCCTTCGGCGTAGGATATCGTTCCCACAGAATTTCTAGCTGCATCCCAATTCAGCTTGCAGATCAATCCTGCCCCCGTGAATTAGCATTCGAAGTCAGGTTTAGGAGCGACTGCCAGAAGTACGCCTTATCCATGGCTAAATCATTTGGTTACGTCCTGCCTCCATCCAAACCAGCAAATCAAGTTTCACCCTGGTGCATGTAGGTTGGTTCCCTGGTTTTCCCCACTAGGTCGAAGCGCCGGATCCCACTCCCTCACGGTCATGGCTCTGTCAGGATTGCTAACGATGCTCGCTCCGCCACCCTATCTTTGGGGGCGACCGTCGCCGCTGAAAGCAAAGGTCCCTGGGAGCTCTTGGGACGGGTCCAGGTCCTGGCCGGTATGTTTCTCCAGCCAGGCCCTGAGGGGGACATCCTGTTGCTGGGGAAGCTGGTAACCCATGGGCGAGGTTGCGGCTCCTAATAGCTGGCGGCGGATGGGATCACATCTTTCCAGGGTGCGCGCCGACATCGTGATGTAGTCCATGGGGCGCAGCCAGCGGTAGCCGTAGCCGAAGAATAAACTCTTACGCTCAATGGATGAGAGATTCGGGCCTACTGCGTGTAAAGTGCGGTTCTCGAAAAGTACGGCGCTCCCTGGCTTGGCCTGGATCTCGATGGCATCGTCAGGATCGCGACCGTCTTGCTGCGGAGACATTTGACCGGGCCAGTGGTTACTGCCGCGGACGAAACGGATGCCCCCTCGAGCCTTCTCGCTCAGATCGGTGAGCCAGTAACCGACCTTGATGAACATCCTGGGCTGTCCTCTTTTCAGGTCGCTGGGTGCCGTTCCCCCGTCACGGTGCCAACCCGCTTGCTTGTAATCGCGGGGCGTCCCGGCGGGGCTGGGAGGCCTGACAATGAGATGAGAAGTGAGGAGCTGAATGTTGTGGTTCAATAGCTGCACCACTAGCGGCACCGTCCCGTGCCAGTCCAACAGCTCCAGGAACACATCGTCCCGGACTAAACAATTCCGAAGCTGCCAGAAGTGGCGATCGTTCATGCCCTCGCGAGCCAGACCCTCCTGGTAGAGCCGATCCGTAGTCGACAGGAGTCGGTCCACAAGCTCCAAAGGGATGGCGTCGGGGATGACGAGGAATCCGTCGCGCTCGAAGGCTTCCCGCTGTTCCTGGGCTAAGGAAGTGAATTGCATGGTTCTGGCCGGTGCTGCGGCGTGCTATCTTTCAAGCCTTCCAAATCGGCGAAGACAGTTGCCAACGTCAGCATGGAACCGCTGGTACCGCCGCTCAGCATTGCTTTAGACAAAACTAGCACCTTTGACGATTCTTGCATAATTGAACTGACTCCCCATGGAGCGCATCCGTAGAGTGAGTGATGAGTGGTACTGCGTAATCAGAAATGGGTGAATGCTCGAGAGGAGAGATCGTGGCTAGAAAGATGTTCCTGTATCTGGCAAGTCTGGCGATCGGGCTGGGCAGTAGTGCTTTGGGCGCCGGCCTTCAATCCGAGTATCGGCTCCTGGCGACCAACAAGACCTCGACCATGCAGAGGGAAATGGACGAGGCAGCGGCGGCTGGATTTCGATACGCGACTGTGATGGGAGGCGAGACCTCTTTTGGTGGTAACGAGGTCGTGGTCATCCTGTCGAAAGATCCTGGGGATCCGGGCGAGGCCCGTTACCGATACAAGCTCCTTGCCACGTCAAAGACCTCGACCATGCAGAAAGAGCTGCAGCAGGCTGGAGACGAAGGTTTCGAGTACCGCGGCCAGACCGTTTTCGATACGTCCTTCGGAGGCAAGGAAGTCGTTATCATCCTGGAACGGGATCGTGAGCGAGCACGGCGCTATAAATACCGGCTGCTAGCCACCAAGAAAACGTCCACCATGCAGAAGGAGCTGCGTCAGGCCGGAGAAGAAGGGTTTCAACTGGTGGGAATGACAGTGGGCAAGACGGCCTTCGGCGGAAGTGAGCTGGTGTCTATTCTTCGAACGCCGATGGATCCGTAGGACCAGCATCCGATGGCATCAGAAGAGCCCGTCCCGCTGGGGTTGTGGTTCCACTACTGCCTCGCCACCACTACCTGCTGAGTGAGGCGGCAGGAATGACACATTCGCGCAGGAACTGGCGTAGGTGCAGGACCGTACTCAGAGGAGTGCCGACGAACTCGATTCCGAATCCGCTGACGCTTTCCCCATGAATCAGATACTCTCCGGTGTGGACAACATCACCGCCCAGGACGATGTCCTGCTCTCCGTCCGTGGCAACGAAGGAAAGACCGACGACGGATCCAACCGGGTAGGGATCCTCGGATTTCACGAAGGCACCTACCTCTGATAGATTGAGCATCCGTCCCCGCTGCTCCCTACCATGCCGCTGAAAACAGCAGGGAATATCGACGTTCCACCGGTCTCTGGTATCGTCTTCCATGTCTCTTTCCAACTGTTTCGGCAAAGATCCTGACTGGCTTTAGTCGGAGACCTTGACCCGGACCCCCTGAAACTTCTACAGTCGATCGGACAAGTCCGTGGTCCTCAAAGTCAGTGGGAGACAATATGCACAACCACTCCGGTTTCGCGACCCTGATTTTTATCCTTGTCTTGGGCCTCTCTCCGACTGGTCTGGCTCAGGCCCAGGAGATTCGAGAGGTCGGCACCGACCTCCAGCTGTTTATCGACGACTGGCTGGTGGAATCGATGCAGCAGACCCGTCGGGTCCTGCATCGTCCCCAGGCAAAGGAGATCGCAATCGAGCTGGATCGTCCCTGGGAAGGGAGTTACCTATACGATCCCAGTATCCTCAAGGATGGCGATCGCTACCGGATGTGGTACCGCGGTGGCGGCACCGAGCGGCCACACCTCTGGGGGTATGCAGAGAGCACCGATGGAATCCACTGGGTCAAGCCCGAGCTGGGGCTGATCGAATACCGTGGATCCACCAAAAACAATCTGGTCTGGCCGGTTCCCGGCGTCAGCTGCTCCACGCTTTCCGTCTTCATCGATGGTAATCCCGCGGCCAAACCCGAGGAGCGCTACAAGAGCATCGCGACGGGCAAGGATCTGAACGCCACAAACGACCGGCCTGTCATCTATGGTCTGGTCTCACCCGACGGCTTGCGCTGGCGCCTGGTCCGGGAGAAACACTTGATACGTCCCCCGGCAGGCGATCCCGCTCTGGACTCACACAACCTCTGCCTCTGGGATGATGCCCGTCAGCAGTACGCCATCTACGCACGGGGTTGGCACCGTCGGGGTGCGCGCCCACCCCAAGCTGAAATGATCAAGAAGGAGCTCGATCAGATCACGGTACGAACGCCTTCGGGAAAGGTAGTAACGGTCCCCAGGATACGGGACATCCGTCGCTTCACGTCTCCGGATTTCATCAATTGGTCCGAGCCCGAGTACATCCAATTCCAGGTGGATCCCAGCAACCACCTCTACAAGAACTCGGCCATCCCCTACTTCCGTCGTCCCGATCACATCCTGATGTTCGCGAAGCGATTCCTGCCGGACCGTGTCTTCGACCCCGATTGGCCTGAGCTTTACTGGCCCCGGACAGAAAATTCGCCGGATTGCTCCGAAGTGACGGTCCCTGGCACCACCCAGATCTACGGCTGCGGTGGACTCTCAGATATTCTCTTCATGTTCAGCCGCGACGGCCTGCACTTTCGTCGCTTTCGGGAGGCCTTCATCCGTCCCGGACCCGACCGCTTGAATTGGCATGGAAGGGCGATCGAAGTTGGTCCATCACTGGTTCCAAGCGGCGACGGAGAGATGTCTCTCTACTACATCGAGAATTACGGCACACCCAGCGTACGAATCCGGAGAGGCGCTTTGCGGACGGATGGGTTCGTTTCCCTGCAAGCTGACTATGAAGGAGGCACGGTCACCACGCGACCCTTCACCTTCGGCGGGTCTCGTCTGAGACTCAACTACTCCACGTCCGCGGCTGGAAGCATACGGGTCGAGGTGCAAGACAGCTCTGGGAACGCTCTGTCGGGGTTCGGGCTGGCGGACTGCCCCATCATTTTTGGCGATGAATTGGAAAGAATGGTTACCTGGAAAGAGGGACCGGATCTAACGAGCCTTGCTGGGCAAAGCGTCAGGTTGAAGTTCGAGATCAAAGATGGCGACTTGTTCTCGATGCAGTTCCAATAGGCCGCTCTGCTAAGCTGAAACTTCATCGGCTAGGAGGTCGCGCAAGAGTTCATCGAACCGAGCCCTGACTGTTTGTAGGACGGGCACTCCTGCCCGTCGCCGTCCTTGACGGGCAAGAGTGCCCGTCCTACAACCGACACGGTGCTATCGATGTCGCGGTAAGAGACAACCAAAGTTTCGTTCTCGAATGGGGCAGCGTAGCGGGGGCGGGACTAAGCTGAAACATCATTTCCAGATTGGGATGGAAAAAGGACGTAATCCATTGATTTAGAATTGGATAGGGCAAGAACCGTGGCGGTGGCCTCCGAGCCGCCGTTTTTCGAGCCATAGGCTCGAAGGAAAGAACACGGCGGCCTGGAGGCCACCCCCACGTCCCTCAACTGAAGTTTCTTTCTCGCTCCGGCTAGACGCTGGCGCCGGAGAAGAGGCTTCCTCGACCCGACAGAATTCGGGGCACACCCAGGAGCCGGAGCGCCTCCCAGGAAGTCACCTGGTTGGCGCAGAGGACGGGCTTTCCCAAGCCAGCTTCCATCGCATCCAGATGAGATGCCAAGCGCTGCCCGGTACAGCCCACGAAGACCGCTTCCGCCTCCGGCTTGTCAGCAGACTCGGCCAGTTGTCGAATCTCATTCGGGTTGACGATCGAATGGTCGTCCTTCAGACCCAGAGCCAAACTTCTCAGCACCCGAACACCGTGGGCCTCGATGAACCCAACGAACTTCTCTTCCACGTCGGGCATGTAGGGACTGGCAAGCACCACGCTTTTGATACCCAGAGCTTCGAAAGCCCGGATCATGGCAGTGCTGGTTGTCACCGCAGGTTTTCCGGTGGTGGCTTCGATTCGACGGGAGATGTCCAGGTCGCCGTCTACTCCCCGAACGAAGCTGATGGTGGTGCAATAGTAGGCGAAGCAGTCGGGCTTATAGCGGAGCAGACGCCGCGCCGATTCTTCGATGTCTCGATTTTCCGCGAACTCGATTCCGGCCGCTAATGATGCGTCCCTGGGGGGAATCGGGGTGGCACTTGAGATCAGTTCGACATTCTCGGGGAGATAGCTCCGGAAGTCGTCGACGACTGCCTGTGCGTCGAGGTCCACCCACATGTCGTCGGGATAGATCGCGCCCAGTCTTGGAGTATCGGGGTTATGGTTGGTCACGGTTGCTTCCTCCGGTTGTAGACTGGAGTGAGGTTTCAAGTCCCTGGTCACTAGCAGCAGTCGCCGCGTTTCGCAAAACTGTTGGATTGCGCCTGTTTCTGGGACTGCTCACTGCTCACTGCTCACTGCTCACTGCTCACTGCTCACTATTAAAGTCTCAGCATAGGACTACCACTTCAAGTCCCTCGGTTGCTTCTTTTCAGCATTGTGGACGACGTCGGCGATCAGGCCGTTGCTCAAGTACAGGACCCTGTCGGCCATCGCGGCAATGTCGGCGTTGTGGGTGATCACCACTGTGGTGGTGCCAAGTTCTCGATTGGCGCGTTCCAGAGCCTCCAGGACCACGATGCCGGTGGATGAATCGAGTGCGCCGGTCGGCTCGTCGCAGAGCAGGACTGCAGGGTTCTTTGCGACTGCACGGGCAATAGCCACTCGCTGCTGTTGGCCTCCAGAAAGCTGGGCTGGAAAGTGATGAAGTCGGTCTCCGAGGCCTACCAATCCTAGTGCGTCTTCGGGTCGCATCGGATTCCGGGCGATCTCGGTCACGACGGCCACATTCTCGATCGCGGTCAGACTGGGAATCAGATTGTAGAACTGGAACACGAAACCGACGTGAAAGCGGCGGTACTCGGTGAGTTCCCTGTCGTTGGCCCTGGTGAGCTCGATGTCGTGGTAACTCACGCTTCCGTCTGACGCGGTATCCAGCCCACCCAGGATATTAAGGAGGGTCGACTTGCCACTTCCAGAGGGTCCTAGAAGAACCACAAGCTCGCCGGAGTACAGATCCAGGTCGACGCCTCGGAGCGCGTGGACCCTGACTTCGCCCATCTCGTAGACCTTCGTCAAACCCCGGGCACGGAAGACAGTTTCAGCGATTGTAGTTGGCGCCTGCATATCCGAGGCCTGGAGCTACTCGAAGCTCCTTCCGATCCGCTCCCACTGATAACCGAGTCCAGGTCCCCGAATAGTGCTCGTCCCAATTCTTCCGGAGGCAAGCCGGAATGCTTGAGGGTGCAGCTTCCGTTCGGGCTCGCTCGCTCCTGGAAAGAACTGCCGCCCGTTGGCTTCTACTCCACGGATTGTCCCTAAACGTCCGGCCAGACCTGCAGAGTGGAGCAGGGCAATACCCGGGTTGGTCAGATCCTGGACGGCAAAAGGGATCCCGGCGGCGCTGGCTTTCGCCGCTATGACCAGCTCAGCCGATTGGCACTTACAGGTTTTCAATGCGACCCCGCTATAACCGAGTTCCAAGGCTAGCTCGAAGTCATCCAGCGAAGCCAGGGCTTCGTCGATGATCACCGGCTTCAAGCTCGCCAGTTCCCGGACGTCCAACCTGCGACGTCGCAGATCGCGCTCGCAGGGCTGCTCCACGTAGAGGACAGATCGGAAGGCCGCCGAATCCTGCTGTTTCAGATTCCTGAGCAGCTCCACCATGTAGTCGGGCGATTCGCACATCTCGTTGGTGTCCGCGCTGATCCACAAGTCGTCGATTCCCAGGGACTGATGCTCTGCTCTCGCCACTCCCACCACATCCAACAACCGCTGGAGATCCCAGTCCAGATCCGTTCCCTGCAGCTTGACTTTCAGGCAATGCAGCCCCTCATAGCGGATCCATTGGTCGAGGGAGACGGGAAGACCGTCATCCGGATCCTCGGAGTTCAGCTCGGACTCGGCGAGCTTGTCTAATCCACCCACCAGATGGAAGGCCTCGACCGAAGTCGGAAGCGGAGAGAGAAAGTCTGAGATGAACCGTCCTTTGAAAGGCGGGCCCAGCTGCTCGGAGAGATCCCACTCCATATGCTCAGGTCCATAGCCGTCGTAGCTGTCGATCCCGGCAGCGAGACCAAAGGCGTCATGGACGGCTGCATCGACTGGCGAGGCGCAAATGAGGGCGTTGAGCCGGGGCATTACTTCAGCTGTCCCCTGCTCCTCGCAGATAAGCCGTGCCAGCGGCTCGAGCTCAGGTTCCAGCCTCCAGAACAGGTCGACAGGGTGAGCAAACCCCTCGCACTCGGACAGTCGGCGACACCAGGCCGACACCAACCGGCGCATCGACTCCTCCCGCTGATCGGTGGGGACTCGAGCCGAGGGCCAACCCCAGACGTAGGCCAACAGGATAGCTCCCCAACCCTCGGCAACCCGACCCTGCCGGTTTTCGACGGCTACCCGGACGTGGCAGAAGCAGGCCTCATGGAGGACCACTCCACCAAATTTCAAGGGGGTGCGGGACTCTACATTGGTAAAGTAGGGTTGCACTTCCAGAATGCGAACATCGGTGTCCATAGGTTCGTCGAAGCCCGCAGCTCAGCTCAACCGCCGAAAAAGTCGATAAGGGCCGGCCTGACCTTGAGGGCTGTCATGAAAGCGATTCCCAGCAACACGGCCGCCCCCAGGAGGACAAATGCCTTGCTGGCTGCCGATAGGGGATGTCCTGGCATCGAGCTCCCATCGAACAGAACCACCACCATGGCGATGACTCCGAAAGGAACCGCCAGTATCGAGAGAGCCTGAGCCAGTGCAATCGCTCGTATCTCGATCTGTCCCTTCCCGCTGGGTTTGGCGATCGGCTCTGGGACGTCCACTTCTCTGACCTGGCTGACGGAACGCTCTACGGCGGCGGTCGCCACCGAACTGTCGGAGTGGATGATCGTCATGGCAGTTGCCATGCCGATCAACAGCACCAGCGTGGCGAAAATCCGGGTTGGGAGGGAGTTCAACTGACCCCCGAGACCAAGGCCGTCGTTGATCAGCACGCCTCCGACCAGCGCATTGGTGATAAAGCTGGAAAAGGCCGCGGCCCAGAAACCAACACAGAAGACCAGCTTGGCGTAGGGTCCAAAAACGCCTTCCAATTGGCTGGCCATCGCGGTCGCGCTGTCGATAGGTCGGTCCGGGTAGAGCACCGCGGCTGCAGTCATCATGATGACGCAGCCAATCCCGGTATACATGATGGCGGCCAGGACTGTGTCGGTGATTCCACTGCTGAGATCGGCCGTGCCCCAGCCCTTCGCCTTGACGAGATAGGCCTGGAAGAAGGCAGCGACGATGACAAACGTGGTTGCCACCAGGCCTCCCAGTGTCAACCAATCCGCGCCCTCCGGGATCGAGGGCAGGAAGACGCCTCTCGCGGCATCACCCAGGCTCGGTCTGGCCCAGCCAAGATTGACCACGAATGCGAGCGCCATCAAAACCAGGAAGGAGGTCATCAGCTTCTCCAGGAGCTGATAGATATTCTTGAATGCGAAAAGGAAGGCCACCGAGAGTCCCGTGAAGAACAAGGGCCAGAGCAGCTTCGGCGCTCCCTCCCACATCGTCGCTGTCGCCGCGGTCACACCCAGGTTGTTACCGAATTGGAATGTCGCGCTCACCGAGGCCAAAGAGAGACCGCAAAGAACGGCGAACCAGCGACCCAGCTTGAGACGTACTTGTTCCAGGAAGGTGTGGGGAGAATGGATGCCGAAGTGCATGAAGAGGGCGATGAAACCGGCCATCAGCGTCCCTGACAGAAGCGCCAACCAGAGCATCGAGTAGCCGTAGAGTGCCCCCGTGCGGGACATCAGCGTCACGCTTCCGGGACCTATGATGCAGGCTCCAACGATGAAAGCTGGTCCGATCCGTTTCAGTAGGCCGTTGGTTGGCATGGGGTTTCAGGTTGGCAGGTTACAGGTTGCAGGTTACAGGTTGCAAGCTCAGGCGCAGGCTGTCGCACAGATTGACAGTTTCTATACCGGTGGAATTGACCGGGCGTAGAACGGGCACTCTTGCCCGTCTGTGTTTTCGACGGGCAAGAGTGCCCGTCCTACCCCCTCCCCGACCGATTGACGCTGGTCAGGTGTCGAAATAGAATTCACCTGGAATGACTGGCCGCTACCCCTTCTCGGTTCTGTTGCTTGTTTGCCTGGGTCTGAGTTGGGCTTGCCAGCGGCAGACTGAGCCGATCAAAACTGTTGAGACCCCGAACATCTTGCTGATTCTCGCCGACGACGTCGGACGCGAGGTGCTGGGTTCCTATGGCGGGACTTCCTATGAGACGCCCCACCTGGACAGTCTGGCGACCACCGGAATGCGCTTCGATCACACCTACAGCATGCCGGTCTGCCATCCCTCTCGCATCAGCCTGCTGACAGGTCGTTATCCTTTCCAGGTCGGCAACCCTGAGTGGGGCACCTTTCCTCGCACCTCAGAAACACAGACAGTAGCTCACTCCTTGAGGGATGCCGGCTACGCCACCGCGATCTCGGGGAAATGGCAGCTGGCCCTGCTCAAAGAGGATCTGGATCACCCGCATCGGCTTGGCTTTGATGAATACTGCGTGTTCGGATGGCATGAGGGTCCCAGATACTATCGACCTCTGATCTATCAGAACGGTGAGCGCCGGGACGACGTCGCCGATCGCTATGGACCCGAGGTCTACACCGAGTTCCTGATCGACTTCATCAGGCGGAACCGAGATCGGCGCTTCTTCGCCTTCTACTCGATGGCACTCTGCCATGATGTCACCGACGATCTAGAGGCCCCGGTACCCTTCGGTCCCAAGGGAAGGTATGACAGCTATGCAGAAATGGTGGCTGCCATGGACGAGCAAATCGGACGCCTGGTGGCAGCCGTGAATGAGCTAAGGCTCCGGGAGAAGACGCTGATCCTGTTCACGACCGACAACGGGACGGCGAAACGGTCCATCATCACTGCAGAAGGTGGAAAGCTTATTCGAGAAGACGTGGTAAGCCGTCTGGGTGACGTTCTGGTCCCTGGCGGGAAAACGGAGTTGACCGACGGGGGTACCCGCGTTCCCACGATTGCCAACTGGCAGGGGACTATAGATCAGGGTACGCTGCTGCGAGATCTAATCGATTTCAGCGACTTCTTCCCCACGCTGGCGGAACTCGGTGAAGCCGAACTTCCGGCCGGAGTCAAGCTGCCCGGCAGGAGCTTCGCCCCGAGACTTCGAGGGGAGCCGGGACCCGGTCGAGAGTGGGTCTTCTCCGAGCACAGAGGGCAGAGTTGGGTTAGAAGCCACGACTGGAAGCTATACCGTGATGGTCGGCTCTTCCACATGGCCTCCGACCAACAGGAACTGCGACCGGTCCGGGAAGAGGGTCCGGCGGAATCCGCCGAGGCCAGACAGAGTCTGGAGTCAGTCCTGCGGAATCTCTTCGGGAACCAGGACGCAGCAGCCGACTCACCTCTCAGCGCTTCGCATTGAGACCGATTACGTTTCCAGCGGTATCCAGATCAAAGGGCTGGGACCTCTTGGAATCAAGTCGCCCCAGGTCGGACGTAACGTTTCCGACAACGGCGATCCTCTGGGGCTGGCCAATTGCCTTGATGGCTTCGTGGATGAGGCCGGTAAAAATGTTCCCCGTAATGGCCACGTCCGATGTGCCTTCCAGCAGAATCCCAGTGGCATGAATAAGTGCAGGCCACTTGGCCTCATAGTTCTCCTTTCGCCGAGTGCGCTCTCCAATATGGCTGTTGGAGAAGCTGTTCCCGGTGACCGTAATCCGTCCACTCTGGGGCCCTATTCGGAGCGCCTGTCCCGGGATGATGGTGAAGGTGTTGGCAGAAACCGTACACCCCCAGGCATCCCTGAGATCCAGACCCTTGAGGTTGTGAGCAATGACGTTGGCGCTGACGGTGATGCCGTAGCAGTCCCGGTCCAAGATGATCGCGGTCTCCCGACACTCCTCGATCATGTTCCCGGATAGGACGGAGCCGTAGGTGTTCTCGATCACCACGCCGTGTCTCAGGTGATCATCCAGAACATTGCCCGTCAGGTTGAGATTGTAGCCGTCCAGGCAGCGAACCCCGTCCTGGTTCTCCTCCAGCTGATTGGCGGTGACCGCGATATCGTGTCCCTTGACGATGTTGATTCCGGCCTTGCCGTTGTAGGTAATGATGGAATCGGAGACCCGTGGATCCTCATAGCAATCGATCAGGTTCATCCCGTGTCCGCCGTTGTGATCGACGGAGAGGCCGTGGATATAGATCTCGTTCATGCCTTCGGCCAGTAGTCCATCTCCACTCTTGGGGTTTCCGCTGATCCTGAAATCGGCGATCTGGACTCGCCAAAGCCTTGCCTTGGGATCGCTGTCTCGGTTGGGATGCCGCAGAATCAGGGCAGGGGCTCCTGCTTCATTCCGGTTGATCAGGTGGGTACTGGCCCCGGCTCCGAGAATCCGGGTGTTCTCGCGCTGCAGCCTCAGGGGCTGGGTCAGCTCGAAATCACCGGGCGGAAGCTTCACCAATCCTCCTGCCTCGGGAACCGCGTCGAGAGCCGCCTGTAGGTTGGGGTAGTCGGCAGCGTCGATGATCTTGGCGGGTGCCGTGGCCGCCGAGTGGCTGTGGCCAACCCAGCCGCTCAGCAGCAGAACTATGGACAGAACTGCACAGATCAAGGCTGAGGCGAGAAACCGTTCTCTGGATGTCATTTGATATCGTTCCTCCTTTTTCCTACGATTGAAATCGCTTTTGAGGGTGTTTTACTAGATGAAGACCGCCAGGGCAATCGTCATCGGTGGAGGTGTTCTCGGCATGAGCACGGCCTACCACCTGATGCGTAAGGGATACGGCCCTGTCACCCTGATTGAAAAGGGCGCATTGGGAGATGGATCCAGCAGCCGCGCCGCCGGCATCATCACAGGACTTCTGATGACTCGCACCTCCGTTCTGGTGCGCAAGCTCTGTCTGGAATTGTTTCGCCAGCTTTCGCTGGAATTGAAAGGATACGAGTTCAACCCGGTGGGCTGTCTGAATCTGTTTACATCCAGCTCCTGGAGCGAACGAGAAGGACTGCTCGAGATGTATCGAGAGCTGGAGGCTCCGTTTGAGGTGCTGGACACGACGGAGATAAAGAGGCGCTGGCCCATATTGCAACCGTCGGATGATTCGGTCGGCCTCCTGGATCCGCTGGGTGGCTATAGCGAGCCTCACGACTACGTCCCGGCACTCGCCGCAAGAATCCGCGAGCTGGAGGTTGAGGTGCGAGAGCGAGAAATAGTCAGCGAGATAACCACGGTCGGGGGAAGGGTCAGCGGGGTCAAGACAAGCAACGGGTTTCTCGAGGCAGACGCAGTGATCGGAGCCGTTGATTCCTGGACCCGTAGACTCCTCTCGAATCTGGGGTTGACGCTCCCCGTCAAGAGCTTCGTCCATCAACGCTACCTGACCGAGGCTCTTTCGTCACCTCTGGTCTTCCCGGTAGTCAACGCTCATCCGCTGGATGGCTATGTACGACCAGCCTCTGAGGGAAGGCTGCTGCTTGGGATCTCGTCATTGGAGCGTCCGGAGTACCCGGTGGACTCGCCGGATTTTGAAATGTCCGACCTCTCCGCCGCCCCGGAGCTGAAGGATAGGATCAGACGAAACTTCAGCTCGTTTCTCCCGATTCTGAAAGGCCTGGCCTGGGAGGCTGAGAGTGTCGGCCTGCTCACCATTCCGATGGACGGGGAACCCCTGCTGGGGCCGCTAGAGGAGCTCCCTGGATTCTTCACTGGTCTGGCCTTTCAGGGGAGCGGGTTCGCCTACAATCCCGGCGCTGGATTGCTCCTGGCCGAGTGCGTCGCCGACGGGCATTCCTCAATCGACATATCCGCTTTTTCCCCCAGCCGCTTCGACCGCGCGGAGTCGGAAGCCTACCTGAGCACCACGCTGACCGAAGGTCAGCTCGGCCTTCCCATCCGGCGACACTGAGAATCGCATTCCAATCGAGGTTGGCCTTGGTCGTGGCGGTAGGCTCCAGGCCGCCGTTCGTCGATCCATGCTCGACCGCCTTACTTCGGCCTGGAGGCCAAAGCTACGTCAGAGACCGACTCTGCCTTGGAATTTGTGGACCTTCTCCCCTCCCAATGAAGTCGGATCAGCCACATGGCACCCGCCATGATGATCAGGCCACCCGCGAGTTGCTGTCCGGTTACGCTCTGCTGCTCGAGAAACAGGAGCGCTAGAGGAATCGCGAACAGGGGCTGCAGCGTCATCAGCATGGCCGACCGCGAGACCCCCCAATAACGGTAGGAATGAAACACCAGATGATAGCCGATGCAAGGCCCAAGAAGTGCGCCCAGGAGGGTTGCCGCCCAGACTTCGGTCCCAACCCGAAAGTGCGGCTCGCCGAAGCCGAACGCCCAAACCCCCAACAATACTGACGCAATCGACGCACGGTAGAACACCAGGATGCTGGGATGGATTCTTCCGACTGCTGCTTTGCCAATCAGAAACTGGATGGACATCGTCAGACAGGCGAGCAGGGTTAGTACGGTTCCGGTACCTACTATGTCCCAGTTTCCCAACGTGCTCAGACTGCCTCCCACGATCATCAGGATCACCGCCCCCACCTCTTTCGGCCCGATTCGCTCGCGTAGGAACAGGGTTGCCAGGAGGATGGTCAGCGCCGGTTCGAAGCGTCCCAGGAAGGCCGCGAAAGGCGGATTGAGCAGCTCCAGTCCCGACCAGAACAAGTACATCTGGAGACCGGTGAATAGTCCTACCAGGGCAACCAGCCTCCGAGTCCTGGGGGGAAGCTTGAGTTGTGAGATCCGGCCCGTCGCTAGAATAATCAAGAGAGAGTAGCTGGAGGCCGCCGTCATCCAAACCAGACCGAAGACCTCAGGTCCGAAGCCGTCCACGCCGAACTTGCCGGTGATGTAGTTGGTTGAAATGAGAAACGATGCGGCGAGCGCCAGCAGAAAGCCTCTCAGCGGATCCGGATGATCAATTGCAGCTGACATCAGGTTGAAGAGTGCTTCGGCGGTGAGGGTCGAATCATTGACAGTGCTCGATCCCGACTCCTACACTCGGGGGACTCAAGAAAGGACGCGAAATGGGTAGATGTCGCATTTCCTTCCATGGAGCCGCGCAGCAACACCATCGTGCTGGGTGGCTACTCTACTGTCGGCACACGGGCGCGTCTGCTGAGGGACGGCGCTACCACACTGAAGATGCACGGCCAGGAGGTGCCGGTCAAGGCCAAGCTGACCGAGATCTCAGGCCTGAGTGGACACGCGGGCCGGAGCGAGTTGCTAAGGTGGTTGTCCCCACTTTCCCCTCCGCGCTTGACGTTTCTCACTCACGGTGAGAGGGAAAGTGTCTCGTCTCTGGCTCAACACCTTCAGGAAACCCGCGGTTGGGAGACCACCGTTCCGAAACTGAACGAGTCTTTCGATTTGGAGGTTCCCCAGTGACAGTTACAGATAAAGATACGCAAATCGAGGCTCTGCTGAAGTCCCCCAGTTACCGGCCGGCAGAGGAGGACACCGACTTCCTTCGGCGAGAGGAGCTCCGACCGGTGCGTCTACAGCTGGAGCTATTGAAACCGGAGTTGCTCTTCAGCGAGCATCAGATCGATTCTACGATCGTTGTCTTCGGGGGAACACAAGTCACTGACTCAGGAGCGGCTCGCCCGAGCCGAGACGGCCCTGGCCAACTCTCCCGAAGAACCTGCCTTGAGACGCCAAGTGGAGATCGCGCGCCGCGTCCTGGCCAAGAGTCCCTACTACGAACACGCTCGCGAACTCGGACGAATTGTCTCCGCTACCTGTCAAATCGATGGGCGCTGCGACTATGTGATCACGACAGGAGGCGGTCCCGGCATCATGGAAGCAGCCAACCGTGGGGCGGCCGAGGTCAATGCCAAATCGATCGGCCTGAACATCGTCCTGCCCAAGGAACAGCAGCCGAACCGCCACATTTCTCCTGAGCTTTGCTTCCAATTCCATTACTTCGCCATTCGTAAGATGCACTTCCTGATGAGAGCCAAGGCTTTGGTCGTTTTCCCGGGCGGCTTCGGCACCCTGGATGAGTTGTTCGATGCCCTGACTCTTCGGCAGACTCATCGGATGCAGAAGATCCCGATCATCCTCTTCGGCCATGAGTACTGGAGCAAGGTAGTTGACTTCCAGTTCCTGGCCGACGAAGGCACCGTCGCCGACAGGGATCTGGAGCTCTTTCAATATGCGGAGACTGCTCAGGAAGCCTGGGAGATGATCAGGGATTTTCACGGGGAGCGGGAAGCCTGAAGCGATTCGTCTGAACGCTGGACGTCTCTCCTCCGGAAGGTTCAATCGGAGACTCTTGATCACGACACTCCGTTCGTTGGCCCGAGGTGCTACTACGCTGAAACTTCATTTGCTAGGAGGTCGTGCAAGAGCTCATCTAACCGAGCCGTAACTGTTTGTAGGACGGGCACTCCTGCCCGTAGCCGTCCTTGACGGGCAAGAGTGCCCGTCCTACAACCGACACGGTGCTATCGATGTCGCGGGAAGAGACAACCAAATTTTCTTTTCTGTACGATCCGGTGCAGCCGGTGGCGGCGCTGAGCAGAAACTCGCGATTCAGAGACAGGAGGTCAATACTTCACCACGAGAGTGTTGCTCGACAACCCCTGGGCATCAACAGCTACGATCCGTACTTCGTTGGGTCGCAAGGCGAACGGGTTCACCGTCAATCCGGTGAAGGTGCCTGTTATCGTTCCTGAAGTAAGGCCAGTGAGGTCGACATCCTCGGGAGAGTTTACCTCGCGCACTGTCGTCTGGGTCCCGTTTAGAAAGAAGGTGAAAAGCAACTGGACGACGTCCCCATCCGGGTCTTCCAGCCGAAAGCGGACTTGAGCCGAGTCGGTGCTCAGGACCTCCACCTCGGGCTCTGAGACTTCCGGAGCGGTGAAATCCACAATTTCGAAGAGAAGCATGTTGGAGCTGCCGCCCCCCGGGGTTGGATTGAGCACGACTACCTCTACCTGACCTGGAATCGCAAGATCGGCGGCCGGGATCTCGGCCTGTAAGAGGGTGGGGCTCAGGAAGGTTGTCGTCCGACTCTCCCCGTTCCACAACACCTGAGAACCCTCGAAGAAACCGGTTCCCATCAGGTCGAGGGTCAAATCGCCGCTTCCCACCGTTGCCGACGCAGGATCAAGTGAAGTCAATACCGGCGCGGGATTGGGAACGGGATCGATCGTGAATACCAGGGGCGAGGAGGATCCACCTCCCGGCTGAGGATTGAAAACGGTGACCTCTGCCTGGCCGACCTGGTCAACATCCGCAGCGCTGATCTCCGCCTGGAGTTGAGTCGGACTGATCAAGGTTGTAGGACGTGCGTCTCCGTTCCATCGCACCTGGGACTCGCTCATGAAACCGCTTCCTGACAGGTCGAGTGTAAAAGCTCCGCTTCCGGTTATGGCGGACGCGGGATCCAGTGCGTTCAACACAGGAACCGGATTTGGGGCAGGATCGATCATGAAAACCAAGGGGGACGAAGATCCACCTCCGGGCTGGGGATTGAAAACAGTGACCTGCACTTGCCCGACTTGCTGGAGATCCGTGGCTCTGATTTCCGCCTGGAGCTGTGTCGAACCAATGAAGGTTGTAGGACGATCTCCTCCATCCCAGCGCACCTGCGATCCCTCCAAGAAGCCGCTCCCGGTCAGGCTGAGCGTAAACGCTCCGCTTCCGGCTATGCCGGACACGGGATCGAGTGAGGCCAGTACGGGCACAGGATTGGGGACTGGGGTCGGCTCCGCAATTGGAAAACTCTGAAGTGTTCCCGAAGTCATCTGTGGCGGTCGCGGTGACGACGTGCCCAGCCGCAACGGGAATCGGAGGCCGAATCCTGAAGTCCGGTCTGCCAGCCGGCAGATTCACGTGTCCGAGGATGTGTCGTCCCTCCCCGTTCCCGCTCTGATGGCAAGTGGGATTTGAGAAGAATTGGAGGGTAGTAGCAGGGATCAGCGGGAAGGGAAACCGCCCGCGAATCAAGGTGTTTCCGCTGGTTGCCGATTCCAACAACGGGTAATACATGTTCTCGTTGCCACCCTCCAGATTGATCCCCAGCCGGTCGTTGTCGAAGAGCCGGTTGTGAAAGATCAGATTCCGATCCTCTTTGGCCACCAGGACTCCCTCGTCCAGATTGAAGGCGACCAGGTTCCCCTCGTCCTCGCGGTCGCCGCCCACCTCGTTTCCTGGCGTGTTGATGGCTATCCCGGGCCCCAGGTTGGGAAGATCGGCCTCGCTTGCGTTGGTGCCCACGTAGTTGGATTGGATGGTATTGTTGCCCCCAGGACCACCCTGCTCACCGAGCGTGATCAGGATCCCACCTGCGCCGTTCCCTGCGATCACATTCCCCGCCCCCGGCGATCCAACGATGTTGCGTTGGGAGCCGATGATCGAAATTCCGAAATCCAGATTTGGCACCCGCCTTGTTGCGTCGGCGTTGGTGCCGATCAGGTTGTGGTGGATGTGATTCTGGGCAATGTTGGCCGAGGATACTTTCTCAATTCGAATCCCGTCGACGTCGTTTCCGGAAATCAGGTTGCCGCTCTGAGGCTGCTGCCCGCCGATAGTGTGCTCCCCCTGTTCTCCCGAACCCGAGAGAACCAGGTGAGTCACGAAGATTCCTGATTTGAGGTTTCCGCGGTCCTCTTCTCCCTCGATGTCCGTGCCGATGAAGTTGCCCTGGATCTGGACCGGTTGTCCCCGCTCGATTAAAACGCCATTGAAGAGGTTTCCAGAGATCAGGTTGCAGCTGCCATCACAGGCCGCCACGGATCGGTCCGGGCCGCCAATGGTCACGTTGCTTGAATCCGTCACGCGCACGCCGTTGCCCAGATTGGCAATCGCGATCTTGCCGGTGATATCGGTTCCGATCCGGTTTCCTTGCACGCGTGTAGTAAAGGCGAAATCCAGTTTGATGCCGTCGCCTCCGTTCCCGGCGATCAGATTGCCGAGTCCCGGATCGGAACCTCCAATTTGAGTCTCACTTGCCTGCAGCACGTAGATCCCACCGGCGACCACCGGATCCTCGTTGAAGGGAGCAGGCGCGAAGATCGGTCGGGTAGAGTTGGCCAGCGTGCACTGCCCCAGATCGGCAAACTCTGGGCAGCCGCCGTCCGGGTCGATACCGACGTAGTTGCCCTGGATGATATTCCGGTCCGCGTTCAAGCCGAACACGAAGATTCCAGGTCCACCGTTCCCGGAAACTACATTGCGTCGCCCCGGACCTCCGATCGTATTATCAGCCGAGTTGAAGATGGCGACGCCGGCTGCATTGGGCAGGGGCTGAGAACCGATGGCATTGGTTCCGACGAGGTTGACGAACACCTGGTTCTTCCTGGTAATGAAGGTCGGATTATTGAGCTCTTCGCACTCGTCGGCGGCACAGCCGGTGAGGCGGACGCCGGTCAACTGGTTGCCGGATACTACATTCCCCAGGATAAGATTGGAGAATGCACCATCGATGACATTGATTCCGCTTCCATTGTTTCCGATGCTCTTCGAACCGAAGGCACCGAGACCCACATAGTTTCCTTTGATCTCGTTCAGGCTCGCATTTCGCCCTTCGATCCGCACACCATCACTGACGTTTCCGGAGATCACATTCCGGGGAAGCTCGCCTTCTTCGGGCAGACCGATCAGGTTCTCTGAGGTGTTGTCGATGAAAACCCCGTACCCCGTGTTCGGTAATACGTCTTGTCCATTCTGGGTGGTACCGATGTAGTTGAGGTCGAGCCGATTCCCACCCTGACTCCTGAGGACCACTCCGTTTCCTCTAAAGGCGTTGATCACCAGTCCCTTGATGTCCGTGGAGCCCCCGGTCACCACCAGACCACTGGTGCCCAGCCCGGCGTCGATTCCGGTCAGTTCGACGATTGGGAAAAGCCCCTCAACAAACCCAGATTGCGTGGTTCCATCGATCGACATGGGCGTCGAGACCTCGGGGAGAGCCTGCGAGGGTTGGATCGTGTAGGGTGCACTCCCCTCCTTGATGTCGAACTCGATCCGGTCTCTTCCAGGCCGCTTGTTGGCGAGCTCGATCGCAGCCCGGAGCGTGCATTCGTCCTCCCCGGTACGGGCCTTGAAGGCCTGGTCGCCGGTGGTGCAGGTGGTGATATCCTGCTTGAGCGGATCGTCCTCTACCGAATTGACGACGATCTCTTCGACCCCACAGAACGAGAATTCAGAAGTGCTGCCGGATGCACCTGTGGCGGTGGCGGTAATGTCCTTGTCCGGCGGAACCGGAAAGAGACAAGCCCCGACCCCGCAGTCAAAGACGCCTTGAGCATTGGTGGTAATTTGAAGAATTCCCAGATGCTGCTGTCCCTCACCATTGCCTGAGGGATCGCAGGAATCGTTGCCGTAGAGATCGATGGTGAAGCTCTGGCCAGGCGTGCTGAGCAGGCTCACCTCGACCTGGGATCCGTCCTGGACCCGGGTCAGGACTGGAAAGTTCTGGAGTCGATTTGCTCCGTCATCGCTGTCGGCCGGCGGATCGAAGGGTGGCTCCGTCCCCGCAGGGGGGTCGTTAGGGGTCACCTGCTCGTCCTGGCCCAGGTCGATTCCCAGTCCTTGATTGTCGAAGATGCGATTGAAGCGGATGGTGTTTCCGGTCCCACTGGAGATCTGGACTCCGTCTCGCCCGTTGAAGGCAATCCGGTTTCCGGATGGTTCGGAGTCTCCACCCACGGAATTGTCATGGGCGCCACCGAGGATCACTACACCCCAGCGGCCATTCCCGGTAGCTTCTCCGGGTTGGGAAGCTGTGGTGTCAGTCGCCAGCGGAGAGGTCCCATCTTGCTGGGTCCCGATGTGATTTCCTCGGATCCGGTTTCCGCTGGCGTCGTCCTGAGAGATGGAAACAGCGGAAAAGCCGTTGCCCGAGATCAGGTTGCCCTCACCTGAGGCAGTCCCGCCAATGAAGTTGCCGGGAGCATCGAAGAGGAAGACGCCGTTCTGGCCATTGGGCACAGCTTGGGTCCCGTTCTCGTTGGTACCGATCCGGTTGCCGAGGACCCGGTTTCCAGTGGAGAGGGGATCCCGAATAATGATGCCGCTGGTGCCGTTACCCGAGATCAGGTTGCGATCCGATTCGCTGCTGCCACCGATCATCACGTCCGGGGTCTGCTCTACGAAAATCCCGGCGAATGCGTTTCCCAGAGCCACGTCGCCCGCCAGATTCGTACCGATCCAGTTGCCCTGGATCTTGGTTTCCCTCGAACTGGTGGAGAGTCGCGGAAGCTGCGCAGCGAGATACCACTGGCCAGGTTGCCGGAGATGACATTGCCTATCACATCATTGTCAGGAGCGGACTGGATGAAGACCCCATGACGCCCGTTCCCAAACTCGCCGCCCGCCCCCGGCTCTCCGTTCGGTTCGGGCGGGGTTGCCGTGGGATTCGTTCCGATGAAGTTGCCCACCACTGAGTTCAACGTAATCTCGCCCCTGATGGTGCCACCTATGATGACGACTCCATCGCCGCCATTGGCGGAAATCACATTCCGGGCACTCTCCATCGCGCCGCCCACAAGGGTATTGGTGGGCGCCGTAAAGAAAAACCCCTGCAGCTCGACCCCATCGTCGCCGTTTCCTAGGGGTTCACCGTCGATATTGACACCGATGTAGTTCCCCTGGATAAGGTTTCCGTCCCCTTCGACGAAAACTCCATCGCCGGAATTGGAAACGATGATGTTGCGGGCTCCAGGTGTTGTGCCTCCGATGGTGTTTTCGTTTCCTCGACTGATCTCGACTCCCATGGCATTGGGAATGGCGTTCTTTCCAGTGTGGTCGCTACCTACGAAGTTTCCCTGAACCAGGTTGCCGGATGAGGTACTACCCTGGATCTGAATACCGGATCGCAGTCCACCGATGGGGTTGGTATCCCGGGTTCCATTTCCTGAAACCACATTCCTCGCCCCGGTTGTCGTGCCCCCAATAGTGTTGTTGGAGGCGTTGATAACGACCACACCATTGAAGCCATGCCCCATCGGCGACTCTCCCGCCTCATCTGTTCCTATGTAGTTGCCTTGTACGTCGTTCGAATCGGCATTGATGAAGACTCCGATCGCTGCCCCTGAGATGATGTTGCGGTCGGAACTTGAGGTGCCGCCTACGGTGTTGTCGCTCGAGAGGAGCGAGACGCCTTGCAGCTGACTGCCAACCACCCGGTTGTTGTCCAGACCGAAGCTCAACGAGCCACCCGTCAGGCCTCGGACTTCGCTGTTGCCCCCGTTCAGCAGTAGCCCTCCGACGATCTCTACGGGTCCTACTACATTGACGGCGTCAGTGATGGGAGAAGCGGGCACGGTACCGATGGTTGCCGTAGATACGGAAAAGGTGATCGTATCGAGTCCAGCGCTGGCGTTGGAGGCACTGATGGCCTCTCGAAGAGAACAGTGCTCGGCATTACAGGTGCCGTCATCCTCGTCCTCCGAACGTTGACCTGGAACTGCCCCCCGGGCCCGGTGAGGGTCACCTGGGGAAAAGGGGAAGTGCTGCTGAGCCAGACCAGGTCGTCGAGTGCTCCCGCTCCAATCCTCATAGGGAGTGCCGCCACCACGGCTCCCGGCAGTGAAAGCGGGATCGTGGCCATCCGTGGGGCTTCACTTGGTGTGGTCTCCAGCCGCCTGTCGTCGGAGTTCTGATCCAGCGCGAGCCAGGCATCACCGGATCCGGCGTCCAACACCAGGGGTGCGTCGATCGGCAGGCTGGAGAGACGGGTAGAGAGCAGTTTGCGAGACCAGCTTTCGGGACCTTTTGGCCGTTCTACCGAGGATCTCATCCGTGGACCGAGGGAACCCAGAAGGATCGGGCGCTCTTGCGAGCGGAGCGGATCTCCCAGAAGGAGCAGTTGCCCTGCTCGGGTCAGCACTGCAAAGTCTTTCTGGCCGTCGGGATCCGAGATGAAATCGCCTACTGCCAGGGACTCAACTTCAGAGGGAAAAGGGATCCGGGTGATCTGGGGTTCCGGCGTCGGCCGCCCACTCTTGGGCAGAGACAGTTGACGATCGCGGCCATGGATCACTACGATCTCATGGCCTGCCGCTACCACCAGATCCAGGGCATAGTGATCGTCCAACTGGCCAAACGCTAGGTCGGAGGGCATCGCCTCCAGCGGAAATTCTTCCGGATCGGATCGCAGGGCGCCTCGAGGTCCCTCGAAAACCAACAGACGGGGGTTGTCGCCACCAACCCCCACCAGTAGATCCCCGAGCCCATCCCGGCGATTGACGTCCCCCGAAGCCAGAGCGGATAGGGGACCGGGCAGTTTGAGTGATACTGGTTGATGAAAGAGGCCCGGCCCCTCTCCCCGACTCCAGATCAGTTTGGATGATCCGGACTGGCCGGCTACCCAATCCTGATATCCATCGGCGTCGTAGTCACCAATTTGAAGAAACTCAGGAGAAACCTCCAGGTTCACAGTGGTTTCGGTGCGGACAAATGGGAAGCCCAGGGGTGCGCCAGTCAGCGGATCGCCATCCGGGACGCCCCCAAACAAGGTCACCCGGCCTACCCCCGGGGTCCCAGAGCCGACCAGGAGATCGCGGACCCCGTCCCCATCGAAATCCGCAGCCGCCAAAGTCAAGGGACGTGGCGCTTGTCCCGATAGCCTCTCGGTGGCGCCGACAAGGGCGCGGGAGGCCGGCAAGTGGCGCAAAGTCACCGATGGGTGGATCGTGAAATCCCAACTGGAGAAGCCAGGCCTGGTAGCACTCTCGAAACCGAAACTGGCCAGTGTGGCCAGGAGAAGGAGATACCAGCCAACACCCCAGCTGCGAGCACCGCTCGAACTTCTCCGCCCACCACCGGCACGTATCTGTAGACGGGGACAGGATCTACACATGCAGAATGCTCGTCGTTGAGGCCCAGTCGAGAGCACTAGCCTAGCGATTCTGTCAATCCATTACAAGGATCATATGACGTCCTCGAGCCAAACCTGACCTGGCGCTTGGAAAATGCTTACGGGTTACTGGACCGTGAGATCCCGTCCCTGGGCCGGCACGGCTGACAGCGCGCTCAGGGTCTGGGTTCCGAACAACGAAAAGGACGAAATGGGCAGATCGGAGGTCACCGTGAAGTAGCCCCCCACCTGTCCGGCCGAGCTTGCCACGACCTCCGGTAACAGCTTCGATACCCGCCCACCTGCTGCAAGGTTCAGACTCCCCGAGCCCGTCGACGCACCATTTGCCGCGAAGGTCGCGATTGTCACAGCTGTGGCCGACCCGTTCGGATTGAAGGCGGCGAACCCCGTGAAGAAACCGGCTCCGTTGGCCACCTGAGCAAACGCGGCCGTCTTTGACGGGCGCGGATCGAGGGGTAGGGACGCCCGAAACGCCCGAGCGCTCGATGGGTCCCCGAAGGCAACGTCCCCCAGAATACCGGTAATACTGCTTTCGATGACGATCGACCCAACGGTCAGCACGTTCGAATCGAATCCAAAGAGCGGACCGACATCACGTTCCAATTGCTCTCCGGGGCCGAGCTGGACGTTAACCGCCGGCGCCAGGCTCGCACCGTTCTCCCCCACGGCGCGCACCACCAAGCCGGCAGCGAGTCCAGTCGTGTTGACCACGTTCAGCCGGGTCTCGGAGGCCCCGCCGCCGGTCGCCAGCTGCGCCGAGTAGAGCTCCTCGGAAACGCTCGATCCTGGAATCCGGACCTGCCCGTTCAACGCGGCCATCGAGTCCTCGGTGACCAACAGCTCTACTGCGGACACGTCGTAGTCTCCTCGAACGATCGCGTAACCCACAAACCCCTTCGTCAGTCCCGGGAACAGGTCCTCGATCCGGTGCTCCGCCTTCTCCTTTGCCCCAAGGGTGGTCTCGTAGGTCTCGACGATTCCGGAGCTGGTCCAGAGCTCTATTTCTACTGGGTTGTCGAAGATCGTCGGATTGCCGACGTGGATTTCCGTGGACCTGTCGTCATCGTATTCGATCCGGGTCAGGACCACCGTGGGGGCCAGAGCGGCTTTCACGTCGACACCGTCAAGCACCGTGGCATTGCTCAGCAACTCGAAGCCCACTACGTCCGGCGTGTCCGAGTACACCTGCACCCAGCCCTCGTTGTTGGAGGTCTGAAAGTCGAACAACTCGCGCGCCAGGCGCGGAAGCTGCTCTCCGGGCTCGAGAAACACCACCCCGTCATTTTCAGCCGCATCGTACTCTATGCCGGCCGGATCGAAGGCATACAGTTCGAGTCCCGCCGTGTCGATCCCAAGATTCAGAAAGGCGAGACCCGTAAACAGGTCAAAGGTCGAACGTAGGACAGGAAAATTCAGGGTGCGTTCAAAAAACGGCCCGACGACGGCAAGGCCGTAAACCGACTCGAGTCCTGCGACCCGAGTGGTCGCGGTCAGCACGTCCAAATCGACCGTCGTCTCGTGAGTTCGGAACACGCCACTGGAATCCACCGATACGATCTGGAGGTCCTCTTCGAAGAAGCCTAGATCGTCGGGAAGGTCCTCCTCCGAATAGTGTAGCGTAAGGTCGCCCGTGAACACTTCTCCCGATACCGGCGGAACGATTTGCCAGTAGGATGCCGTCTGGACGAAGTCCGGGAAAGGGCTCCCGACCCCTTCCGGCAGAGCTGACGTCGAAGTGTCTGTGGGGCTGGTGGTCGTCGTACTCAGGACATCCAGGGCGGAGGTAAGCAAGTTTCGCCGATTTCGAATCACATCGACGGATCGGTTCAATCCGGCCTGGACGGGCGTCAGATCCAGGCCCAAGACTCCTGCGGTTTGATTCACGAACGTGGGTATGGCGAATTCCGGAGCCCTGATGGAGGCATAGACCTTCTTATCGGCCCGAGCCGGCAGGGGCGTGCCCGACAGACTAACCCAGACCGAGAAGGATGTGGCGTCCAGAGGAATCGTCTCCGAAAACTGAAACGTGCTCTTCGGATGAAATCCGTCTGCGAACTGACCGAGGGGGACTACCTTGACCACGGGAAAGAAGGATCCAGTTTTGAAGACAAGCTCGGCCTCCAGCGTGGCCGAGCCATTGACGTTAAACTCGATCGGGTAGAAGAAGTCGACATTCGAACCCTGCTGGAGGTTGTTGCTCCTAGTGAGCGGCGTGACGCCCCTTGCCACCGATACCCGGTTGATGGGCATCAGGATCTCACGGGAGAAAGTCTCTGTGTCGTCGGCTCTGGTCAGGCGGACCCGAAAGCGCCACAGGTCGACGTCGCTCGGCACTAGGTGGGCGATAGCGATGATGACCTCTTCGTTCGACCCCGTCGCCCGTTGGACGCTTTCTAAGATATTCGGGCCGCGCTTGACCGTACCGTCGCGCAGCTCTTCGGTTAGGATCAGGTCGAATTCTAACGCGCCGGTTTCGTTCGACAGATCCGACTCGATGGAAAATCCCATAGACAGACCGAAGCACTCCGGTTCGTCGTTTTCCGGGTCGTTACCAACACAGATAGCCTGGATCAGACTCGTCAAGGAACGTCCCGCCGGAATGATGAGCGGATCCGGGATGGGAGCTTTAAAGCCATTTTCGTGGGCCACGACGGCGACATCCAGAGTCCGCGAAAGGGTTGGATAGTTGATTGTCGTGCTCGCGAGAACTGCACTGGCGGAGGAATCGACCAGCGCAGCGATGATCTGAACCTCCGTCACGTCCTCAGCGACCTGGAACGACAGCGTGAGACCCTTTTCGGTCGATTCCTCGTCGGTAGGGTCCACGAACAGGAGAATCGGAGTGCCCAATTCGACCGAGTCTCCGTCGCCTGACATACCCTTCGCCTGGACCGAGAGGGCGCCGCCGTCGGGGTCGCTGAGGAGGTTGTAGGAGACGTCGGTGACAAAAGTGATCGGCCCGGTCGGTACGGTTGTGCCGTCGGGGGCCGCCTGACCGTCGATTGTCGGGTTCACGAGGCGGATCGAATCGGTCCGATCGGTTGGATAGTTGAGTGTCTCGCTCGCGAGAACATTGCCCAGGGAGGAATCGACCAGCGCAGCGATGATCTGAACCTCGGTCACTTTCCCCGGCACCTGGAACGAGAGCGTGAGACCGCTTTCGGTCGTTTCCACACTGGTTGGGTCCACGAGCCTGAGAATCGGAGTGCCCAATTCGACCGTCTCCCCGTTGACTTTGCCCACCGCCTGGACCGAGAGGGCACCGCCGGCGGGATCGGTCTCGAGGTTATAGGCGACGTCGCCGACAAATGTGATCGGACCGGTCAGTATGGTCGTACCGTCGGGGGCCGCCTTGCCGTTGATTCTCGGGTTCACGATGCGGATCGAGTCGGTCGGAAGAGCCGTCTCGAACGTGTATGTCATCGTCATGTTGCCCGCGAACCCGCTAAGACGTTCGTTTGACGAGGAGTCGTTAAGAAAGCTGAAGTAGTTGTAGTTCAGGGAGCCGCTCCGGGTCACCGAGGAACTGCTGTCTCGGAGTCTTTCGGCAGGGCAATTCACGGTGAGGGAAGGATCGGGGTTCTGGTCCATCACTAAACACGGCTCCACTGTCGACGCTAGCTGTGAAGTTAGTACGCCTTCAAAGTCAGACCAAGTTCCCGTCAGACTCACCACAGGCGTAATCGGCGTGCCCAGAACCCAGACATCCGCGGCCGGGTCTCTGGTCGCGTTGGACAACTCGGCTGGAAGAGTGACGGACAGCTGCCCGGTGAAGGAACCATTCGCGCACTGGCCCGCCAATGGGATGATCCACGAGATTTCCTCTGAGGTCTCATTGACGGCGTCACTGGAATCGAAGCGCACCCTACTGGTGGGCTCCGCCGTGCAGGTTTCGCCAAGAACTGCACTGTTCCAACTCATCGTACCCCGAAGACTCGTAGACTGGAAACGTTCTCCCTGAGCGCGGAGGTCGGGAGCGAAGGCCGTAGCCAGACCGAGCCCGACGAGGCCTACAATTGCGATCCGGCGATACCACATAGATGGGCAAATTCCCGCCTGCCTGCCCAGGCCGTCCCGGTCACCTGAGTCACGCTTGTGTCCTCGTAAGTCGCTCATCGATCTTCTGCCTCGTTGATCATGGGTGATGATGGGTGATAGATAGTTGATAGGAATTCGCTTGTTCCTGTCGCAACCAGGACAGACCCTCCGGCAGGTAAAAACTCGACCCTCGGATGCATGTCGCCTCAGAGTATATCAAGCAGCGGCGGCCTCCATAGACATGCTTTATTGTCGGTAGGATTGCAGACAGCAGCGATTAGAGCCCAAACGAATACCGGTCCTTTGTGTTCGACGTGAAATGGCCGGATCGGTTCCTCCCCTCTAGCCCGCGGCTCGAGGTTTGGCTGTCTGCACCCGATTCAAGTAGAACATTCCAATCACAGATCCCAGGGTAAGCAGCGCGGATATGAACTGGGCAAAGGTGAAGACGCCCAGCGGATGAAGTCCTCCCGCGTCGGCCCTCAGCGGCTCGGTAGCAAAACGGTAGACGGCGTACCACAGGATTCCAGTGAAGAAAAGCTGTCCCTGATTGAGCCCCTGCCGTCGCAGGAACAGCAGCAGGACAAAGGCAACTGCACCGAAGGCGGACTCATAGAGCTGGGTCGGATGAGCCGGCAGCGAGAGCTTTTCCCATTCCTCCACCAGCCCCGCTTGCTGCTGGTGATAGAAGGTAGCGGTTGAGCGGGGGAACGCGACCCCCCAGGGCAGGTCACAGGCGAAACCTCCGTTGCATCCCGCCAGGAAGCAGCCAATCCGCCCCAGGCACAATCCCAGAGCCAGAGGAGGAGTTACAGAATCCAGGAAAAGGAATACGGAATAGGGACGGAACTGATGGTACAAAGTCCAAGCGGTGAGTACGCCCAGGAGCCCGCCATAGAGACTGATCCCACTCGGCGACCAGAAGTCCCTCAGGTGATTCGGAAAACCAAATTGAAGGTAGTAAAGGAACTTGGCCCCTACGAAAAGTGAGGGGATCCCCCAGAAAAGAAGGTCAGATGAAACCCGGGTATCTTGTCCGGCGTCCTTCCACAGATGGATTGTCAGCAGCGAGGCGACGATGATAGCCAGAGTGAGCATGAACCAGTAGTCGGGAACCAGCCAACCGGGAAGTCCCTCTTTCCGCAGTAAATCCACAAAGATCTGACGCATAGACAAGAAAATCATGGGGATCTGGACAGGCGGAGTCAAGTGAGTCAGCAATCATCTCAGGTATGATCCACGCCAGACAGAGAAGCCGAAAACGGCATCGAACGACAGGTATATATGTTCTTGAGGAAGTGCGGCACAGTAGTCTACAATTCGAATCAGGCTTAGGGTCTTCTCGGGAGCAAACTTCGGGGCCACACGGCTCAACCAGCGGTGATGCGAATTCTCGATCGGGAGCAGAATCGTCTACCCCAGACGCCAGCTGAATTCGGGACGGTCTCCAACAGGAGTCTTCCGGTACTAATCTGGCTCTTTCCTCTGGTTGTGTTGATTGGGGTCGGGGTGGTCTGGTTTGCAGGCGGTTCCGCTGTGACGGAAGACTTCGTGCGGCAGCAACTGGCCGCCTCCTACGGTTTGTCGGAGACCCGGCTGGAGCGTCTTTCGCTGCGTCTTCCGGGTGGGTGGCCGCGCAGTTCTTATCGGGATCTGGACTCGCCACCCCACGACCACTCCTGGCCGGACTCTTTTTCGGTGCAGGAGACCGGGCTGGCCATGATCTTCCCCCAGATCGGCAACGGTCAGATCCAGGGCACAAACAGCTCCTTTCAGACGACCATTCAGCTGGTGGACAGTTCGACGTCTGCCGTTGGCAGCAAGGGCAGCATCGTTCTACGACGATGACGGCAACCCCCTGGTATTGACTGTCGACGGCGTGGCCGGCAGCGTCTTCCCCTTCGAACTCGCAGACGGCGAGTCCAGGCGCTTTACCACCTCCGGTACGGGAGCGCTCAGGACGGGTTGGGCACATGTACATTCCAATCAGCCGATAGGCGGTGCGGGTAGTTTCGGTATTCGGGACTCAGCCGGCAATCTGCTGACCGACGTGGGCGTGTCTCCTTCCAGTCCCGGTACGGAGTTCACCATCTTCGCCGACTCCATCGGGGAAAGCCAGACAGGAGTGGCCGTCGCCAATTCCAGTGAGACCGAGGCGCTGACCCTGGAATTCGAGCTGAACCGCGCCGATGGCACCACGGTAGCCATCCGCGAGCGGACGCTGGTTCCTTTGGGACATCTGGCGATCTTCTTGTTCGAACTCTTTGAAGGGGTGGAGGGTATCGGGGAGTTCGAAGGCAGCATGGTCATTCGCTCGATGGCTGGGCCCCAGCCAGCCGTTGCAGACTCGCTCGGGCCGCCGGCTCTAGCGAACCCGGATTCGACTGCCAGCGCGCAAACCTTCACGGCCGTTACGCCAAGCACGGGAGGACAAGCACTGCCACCACCCCAAGACCTCTCGGTCCAACTCGATGGTCAGAATCGCCCGGTCCTCAGCTGGAAGCTGCCCGAGCCAGCTTCGGGTGGCGGAGGCTCCGATGAATTCGTCGACGAAACCGAGCCGAACGATTTCGAAAGCCCCGACGCCTTGGAAATTGGCCAGACGGCGAGAGGGACGATCGACCCGGATTTCGATGAGGACGTCTGGCGTTTCGAAGGCACAGCAGGCCAGAGTGTTGTGATTGAAGTTCAAGCGGAGAGCATCGACTCAGCGCTGGACTCGGTCATCGTCCTCTTTCTGGAGCAGGATCTTGATGAAGACGGGTTCCCGGATGAAATCGCATTCAATGATGACTTTGGGGAATCCTTCGACTCTCGTTTGGAAGTGACCCTCCCCGAGACGAGCGCTTATCTCATCCAGATTTTCGATAGCTTCGATGACGGTGCGCCGGACTTCTTTTACGAGATGGGTCTTTCGCTAGGGACCAACGAATCAAGCCCGAGCAACCTCGGCCCCACGACGGTTGCACCCATTCTGCAGGGCTTCAACCTCTACCGTTCGGTCACTCCGGCTTCGCCTCAGGTGACTCCGGCTGATCGGATTACGAACGTCGGGGCAGAGGTGACTACGTTCGCGAACGAGAATGTGCAGCAGAGCACAACGTACAGGTACATCGTTACCGCCGCCTACGATCAGGGGGAGAGTCCCCCTTCCAACCAGGTAGAGACAACCACTCTTGGACCCCAGGAAACGGGTCTCCCCTTTGCCGGCATTACGCTGCGTTCCACTGGAGATCAACTCACCTCGCTTCCGATGGCTGCCCCGCCTCCCGAAGACAGTGAAGTTACCAACCTGGCCTTCCCTCACGTAGGGGACGGCATCTTCGGCAGCATTCAGATCAAGACTTCCGCGATCCTTTTCAATAACACGCCTGAGGCCGCCTCCGCCACCATTGACTTCTTTAATTCCAATAGCACACCGATGCAGGTGACGATCGGCCAGGAGACGGCGACTAGCTTCGACGTGAATCTTAGCCCAAAGGGGGTGGTGCGTCTGACCACCTCCGGACTGGGCAACGGGGTCGGGTGGGCTCGGGTGACAATGGATCGGCATCTGGCCGGCTCTGCAATCTTTCAGCTCTTCGAGGCCGCGGGCGGCGCGGCACAGTCCTCCTCTCGGCTGGCTCCCACGGCAGTCGGCGATCTGATTACGGAGGTGGGGGTAGCAGCGACGCGCTTGTTCCAGCGTTTCAATCTGATCGTCACCTCCCTCGGCCAATTCGATACCGGTCTAGCCATCGCCTTTCCTCCGATCGAGGAAGGCGACGAAGCAGGTGTGGAGCGGACCTTCAACGCCTCGCTCTTTGACAGCCAGAACCGCTTCATCGCCTCAAAACAGGGGGTGGCCGTTCCCCTGCAGGGACACACGTCGTTGTTCGTTTCCGAATTGTTTCCGGACCTACCCGAGAGTGCAGGTGTCGACATCCACGAGTTCGAGGGCATCCTTCAGGTGAGCAGCAGCGACTTCATGGCGCCCCTGGCGCTTCGCTCGGCGGGTGTTAAACTCACCTCGACGCCGGCTCTTCGGTCTAGACTGAACGGTTTTTCCCCCACCTCGACCGTGGAATTTGCCCAGAACCTGGCGGGAACCTCGCCTGCCGTCCAGTGGAAGCTTCACCAGAACGACAAAGACTTCGTGCTTCAGAAGTTGAAGATCACGGCACCCGATCTGGGGCTGAACCAGGCCGCCGTGTTCGCGGGAGAGTCTCTCGCCCTCGGCTATTTCGCCAAGGGAACGAACAGCCGCGTGCTGCGCATGATCGCCGGGGGCGGAGGAAGTATAGGATTCGATGTCGTCTTTGCCACCGGCGACGGGAGCATCCCTCAGGGATCAGGGAAGCTGGACGGCACCCCAGGCGGGGATTTCACTTTGGAGTTGACCCTGCTCGACAAGGATCCGTTTTCGGAAGTCGCCGAAGACGCCGACCAAGTGTTCTTCCTGGTACCTGGACTGATCAACGCGCCTTCGGAGGCAGGCCCGATCACCATCACTACGGAGTTCACCTCGGTTTCCAGCAAACCCGATGTGGACGCTCCGATCGTCAGGCGCACGACTCAGGAGGTAACCTTTTCCGATCCCGACGCCAGTCTCGCCAATCTGGAAAGAATCTCCCCACAATTTCCGGAGCCCGGGACGCTGGCAACCATCGACGGCACGAACCTGGGTGACACGCCCACTCTTTTCTTCCCCATCCAGGACGGCGAACGCTACCGGGTCGACGCCTTCCAAGACGACGATGGCAACCTGCTGGCGCCTGTGCCCGCGGGTGTTGTCGACGGGGCGGTCCACGTGGATAGCGGAAACGGGGAGAGTAATCCCTATCAGCTGAAGGTGCTCTTCGGTCCGGTCTTCAGCGCGGGTCTCATCCAGGAGGAAGGTTCGGCCGATGACAACCAGGACTTCTACTTCTCCTTCCATCAAGTCCCGGAGCAATTTTCGTTGAACGAGTTCAGAGTGTTCATCGCCGGGGTCGACCTCTCGCTGCCGGCGGTTCAGCTCGAAAGCATTGTAGGAAACGGTAGGATGACGCAGGGTTTCAATCAGCTTGTTTTCGACCTCAGAGTAGCTTCTGTAGAAGGGGGAGTGCTCGTTCTACAGCTAGTTGATGCTCTGGGGGACTCCCTCGAAAAGACGATCTCGATTGCAAAGACTCTCGACGCCGAAGAGCAGGTAGAGGGCCTGGTTTTCAGCTTGAGCCCAGACGAGCCGGAAGTGGAGCCTTCGCTTCTGGATGGGTCGACCACCCTCGATCTCCGGATCGACTTCACCGAGCTGCCGATCGACTTCCCCGAGACCTTCGTTTCGGCAGCTGCGGAGATGATTTCCTCACCCACCGGGCCAGGCGGATTGGATGCGGGTCTCCGAGTGACACAGACGACGACCGTGATCCAGGAAGAGCCATGAGAAACCTGAGACGCCTTCTTACATTCAAGACCTGGGCTCTTCTGCTGGGGCTGGCCCTCACGAATGCGAAATACCAAACCGTCGAAAATCCGGTCCAGGAGTGCTGCGAGTTCTTGAAACCAGAAATACGATTCCTTCCCGGCAAGGTTGCAGTTTGTGAAGGGGACGAAGGATCGACCCTTGCCATCTATACCGGGGGTTCGGCCACCTGGAGTCAGGTGAAACCAAAATTCACCCTGTCGGATCCTCCGAACGTCCTACTGCTCCCAATCGATCCCGGCCCAAGCGACCAGACTCGAATCGCCGTTCGCGTCGGGAGTGAACTCAAAGAAAGCTCTAGGATCTTCAGTGTGAACGTGCGGGCAGATCCCGTAGATCCGGAGCTCAAACCTGCGTCCCGTTCCTTCTGGTTTGACATCAAGAAGCGAAGGATCGAATTCTTGAACGGAACTAGTTCTCCTATGAAGACTCCCAATATCGAAGTGTCTCTAGGTGCGCCAAAGTTGATGCGCAAGCTTCAGGTCTTCTGCGAGAATGATCTGGACCCCGGCCCCTGGACCTTTACCATTCGGCGTGTATCTCAGCAGTCGGAAGTAGATGGCTGGAGCCGAAGTGCCGGCCCCGAGTTCGGGAGCCTCCCATTGTCTGTCATACCCAACTCCCTGGGAGAGATTGCGGTTAACCTGACCGGTCTCACCTGGGTGGGGTGCCCAGCCGAGCGCAGAATCTGCCGAGCCCGTATCTACTACGAGGTGACGGCCCTGGCCGATGATCCGGTTCGCAAGGCAACTGGTCGATTCTCCGTCTCTGCCAACTTCGGACCCTCCCGTGGCTTCTAGATTGGACGAATGCCTCCTAGTCCCGACCGTTTTCTTGGGCAAGTCTCAGCCCAGGACCTCCGTCAATACTGGCCCAGGTAGGTGTCGACCTCCCACTGGGAGACGGAGTCGTGGTAGGCCTTCCATTCATCCCGCTTTACCTGTACGTAGTATTCGGCGTAGGGAGAGCCCAGGGCATCCATCAGGACCTGATCCTGTTCCAGGGCGTCTACTGCCTCGCTCAGGTGGGTGGGTAGCAGGTCGATTCCGTCGGCTTTGGTTTCTTCTATCGGGACCTCGTAGAGGTTGCGGTCGTTCCGGTCTCCCTGGTGAGCGCACTTGCCAGTGGTCGGATTGATCTATTTCTCTCGGCGACGAGAGGGCATGGCTTAGGAGCTCTTGTTCGGAAGCTGGGCCGATCGTTCTCTTGAGCACTTAGTAGCGGCAGTCTCCCGGCCGCCATCCAGAGAGCCAACGGCTCGAAGAGAAGAACCCTTCGGCCTGGAGACCAAAGCTACGTCGGCGCCCTGTGGCTCTCGATTCTTGCGACGCCTTTAACTAGGGTCATCCGGTAAATGGGGAGGTGGGGACGTGGTTGGCACCTTCCGGATCCCAAATCTGCTCCCCGTTCGCTTGTCCATATAGTCGGCTGCAGTAGCAGAGGCCGTGGGAACTGTGGAAAACTCCGAGCGACATCGAACCGGGCCAGCAAGCCCGTGATACGGAGTTTTCCAAGCGCTGTGCGAACGGTGGAAAAACAACTGCGAGCACTTGCCAGTTCTCCTCTAGAACTACTTGTTTTTCCACGGTTTGCATAGTGCGGCAGTTTCCATGGCCTGCCTTTGACTGGCGGCACCTCCCCATTTACCGGATGAACCTTTAACTACAGTCTGAACCGATCACGATCTTCGTGCGAGCTGAGTGGAGCTGAGTGTCAAACTTGGCTGTGAGGGCGGCGATGGGAAACAACGATCTTAAGCGACATCGAGGATCGTCGACGCCAACCGGGGAAGGGTGGGTTAGCGGGCAGCGCTTTCCCATCATAATCTGGCTTTTTCCTCTGGCCTTGTTGATCGGGGTCGGGGTGGTCTGGTTTGCGGGCGGTTCCGCCATGACGGAAGACTTCGTGCGGGACCAATTGGCCGCCTCCTACGGTTTGTCGGAAACCCAGCTGGAACGCTTGTCGCTGCGGCTTCCGGGTGGGTGGCCGCGCAGTTCTTATCAGGATCTAGACTCGCCGCCCCACAACCGCCCCTATTCTGGTATCAGTGTATTACGTGGGTTACAATAGGTGAGGAGGTGTGTATGGTAACCCAGTCGGTCAGGATTTCGGATGAGCTTGCAAGTCGCCTTGCCGATCTCGCGAAGGCTACGCGCCGGACGAAGAGTTCGTTCATTATCGAGGCATTGGAGCGATTTCTGGATGAGCGGGAGGATCTGGAGGTCGCACTGAGCCGTCTACGAGATCCGGGCGCCGAGTGGGTCGATCACGACGAGGCCAAGCGTGAACTCGGTCTCGATTAGATGGGAACGGCGCGCCCTGAAAGAGCTGGGTCACCTCACCAAGAGGGAACAGCAAAGAGTGTTCGATGCCGTCGGAGAATTGCGTGATCATCCGCTCAAGGGAGAAGCTCTAAGCGGCAAGTGGAAGGGGTTGCGAAGACTTCGTCTTCAAAGCTACCGCATCATCTATGCCTTCGACGGAGCCCAGCTCCTAATCTCAGTCGTGCGCATCGGCCACCGACGAGAGGTCTATCGTTGACTCTGTCGTCCCGAAGGATTGGAGCCTGGAACCACCCGCTGACGCGGAAACTTCGGTCCTGGGAAAGTGGCGGTGGCCTCCAGGCCGCCGTGCAATGAGCGAAAGTCTCGAAAGAAGAATACTTCGGCCTGGAGACCGAACCCACGTCCGCCAACCGCAGAACCCACTTCGGGTCCGGCGTAGCGGTGGGCTCCAGGCCGCCGTCCGAGCCAAGGGCTCGGACGAATAAGACTTCGGCCTGGAGACGAAAGCTACGTCCGTCAATACTGGCCCAGGTAGGTGTCGACTTCCCATTGGGAGACCGAGTCGTGGTAGGCCTTCCATTCGTCTCGCTTGACCTGCACGTAGTACTCGCCGTACGGGGAGCCCAGGGCCTCCATCAATACCGCGTCCTGTTCCAGGGCGTCTATTGCCTCGCTCAGATTGGTGGGTAGCAGGTCAATCCCGGCGGCCTTGATTTCCTCTATCGGGACTTCGTAGAGGTTGCGGTCATTGCGGTCCCCCGCGGGGAGCTCGTTTTCGATTCCGTCGAGACCCGCAGCCAGTATGGCGGTGGCGGCCAGGTAGGGATTGACGGCTCCGTCCACGGTGCGGATCTCGACCCTGCCGGGACCGGGGATGCGCAGCATCTGGGTTCGGTTGCTGCCCCCGTAGGTGACAAACACTGGCGCCCAGGTGGCACCCGATCGGGGGGCTCCACGGATCAGACGCTTGTAGGAATTTACAATCGGCGAGGTGACCGCGGCCAGCGCCCGAGCGTGTTTCTTCAATCCTCCGATGAAGTGATAAGCCTGCTTCGACAGTCCATTTTCGTCACTTTCATCCAAGAACAGATTCACATCCGAGTCGGCGCTCCAGAGACTGGTGTGGAAATGGGCGCCGTTCCCGGTCAGGTGGGCGAAGGGCTTGGGCATGAAGGTGGCGGCCAGACCTCTCTCCTCGGCACAGGCCTTGACCATCCAGCGGTAGAAGGTGTGGCGGTCGGCGGTGCGCAGCGCGGCGGAGTAGGTCCAGTTGATCTCGAACTGGCAGTTGGCGTCTTCGTGATCGTTGGCATAGGGTTCCCAGCCCAGTTCGTCCAAATAGGTGAGTAGGGTCGTCATCAGGTCCAGACTGCGATTCAGGGCGCTGAGGTCGTAACAGGGTTTGCCCAGGGTATCGAGAGGATCGTAGGGCTGGTAGCTGCCGGTCTCGTCTTTTCGCAGCAGGAAAAATTCAGGCTCCACGCCCGTCTTGAGGACGTAGCCCTTTTGCCGGGCGCTCTCCAGTTGGCGAGCCAGGATTGTCCGCGGACAATAGGGCCAGGGGGCCTCTTCGACCTGGATATTGGAAGCGACCCAGGCCACGTTCTTGCGCCAGGGGATCGGTGTCAGGCTGTCGAAATCGGGAATCGCGGCCATGTCGGTGTCGTGAGGACCCTGTCCCATATTGCCCGCTGCAAAGCCAGCAAAGCCGGCGCTGCCCTCAGCCATGTCATGCAAGAACTTCGCGGGTACCAGCTTGGCCTTGGGCATGCCTCCCATTTCCACGAAGGAGCAGAGGAAAAACTCAATGCCCTTTTCCTTCACCAGCCATGCTACCTGATCAATGTCAGTCATCTTGAACTCCTCAATCTCTGTCCCTATAGGGTCGATTTACCTTCATCTTTCTTTTTCTAGGGTTCGGAAACCCTCACCTGAAACTTCAACAACGAGGAAATCATGGAGAATCGGAAACTGTCAAAAGCTGCTGGCGATATCCGTGGCCAAGACAACTAAAGTTTACCCAAGAATAATCCAGCACTCGCCCTAATGAGAAACCGCAGCCGAAGCTTTCTCCCCTACTAGCTTATTCTCGTAGAATCGATTCAAGGTAAAGGGCTCGATCAGCTGCGGCCGTTTTCCAGTTGCTATCAGTTCGGCCAGACACTTGCCGGCGGCGGGTCCGGCCTTGAATCCATAAGTACCCCATCCTACGTCCAGATAGAAGCCCTCGAGCCCGGAAACCTCACTGATGATGGGACTGTAGTCGGGCGTCATGTCGCAGATTCCAGCCCATTGGCGTAGCACATTCACATCCCTGAGACAGGGAAAGAGCTCCAGCGTATGTGAGGCCATCGACTCCAGTGTCGGCAGCGTCGAGCGCAAACTGTAGGACGGGTAGGAATCGATCTCGGCACCCAGCACGAACTCGCCCCGCGGGGTCTGGTTGATGTAGACATGCAGGTTGGCTGAGACGATCACCTTGTCCAGGAGGGGCTGCATCGGTTCCGTCACGCAGGCCTGAAGGGGGTGACTCACGATGGGCAGCTCCAGTCCGACCATGCGAGCAATCAGAGAGCACCATCCCGAAGTGGCGTTGACCACGGCCTCCGTCTTGATGGTACCTCGATTGGTTTGAACCGAGGTGATGCGTCCGCCTGACTGATTTATTCCCACGACCTCGGTGTGGGGGTGGATCTCGACTCCCATCTTGCCGGCTTCGCGGGCGTAACCCCAGACCACGGCATCGTGTCGGATGATGCCTCCGGGAGGGTGGTAGAGTGCTGCCTGAATCGGGTAGCGAGGTGCCGAGGAGATGTCGATGGCGGGAACCATCCGCTTGATCTCCTCCGGCTCGATCATGCGACTGTCCACACCCATCACCTTGTTGGCTTCGGCGCGAACCTGCAGGCCGTTGATCGTGGAATCGCTGTGAGCCAGCGTGAGATGGCCCTGCTGGGAAAAAAGAAGATTGTACTGGAGGTCGGAGGAGAGCTCTTCATAGAGGCGGAGACTCTCGGCGTAGAAGGGTATGGCCTCGGGGGTACGATAGTTGGCTCGCAGAATGGCGGTGTTGCGTCCGCTGTTTCCTGATCCCAGGTAGCCCTTTTCCAGAAGGGCCACGTTGGTGACTCCCTGCTTGGCCAGATAGTAGGCGGTAGCCAATCCATGAATGCCGGCACCTACGATGACGACATCATAGGTCTCCTTCAGGGACTCCCGCTTCCACATCCGGTCGAATCGGAACAGCCGTAGCACGCTTCAATCCTCCAGGAGCCTTATTGCGTCGCGTCCGTAGGGCCGCATCTGGAATTCCTTCCCGGCCTCCACGATCGCATCCAACAGGTAAGATCCGTATTCGCAGCTGAACAGGACCTCATACCCGGGTAGTCCATACTGATCCCGCCGCACCAGAAACGCCTGGATACCGGCCATCGGTCCACAAAGGCAGCGAAGATCTGGGAAAGCAGCCTCTCTCAGGTCGAAGGCCCCCAGCTTGGAAAGCACCGAGGCCGCTCTGGGGCCGCTCAACCGAAGGTTGGTGAGACCGTCGGTGCGATCGAGCAGGTGGGTGCAGCTCTCGGCGCCGCACTGGTTCTTGATATGAGCAAGGATGCTCGGATTATCCTGCCGCGAAACCAGCAGGGCATGCTTGTAACTGATCCGGCACAGCCAACCGAAATCCGCGGACAATACGTGGCCAGGAACGGGAGCATCGACCGATGAAGAGCCGATGGATGATCCCAGATCAGCGCCCTTGATCTCCCATTTTCTGTTGGCACTGGCATCAGTCAGTCCCACTGACGAGCTCACTGACTCTGCTTCCCGCTCGGCATCGCCGAAGTGAAGCGGGACGTACCAGCCCTCGGACTCCTCCATCACAGCCCCCAGCTCGAGCAGCTCGTGGTAGACGGCAGTCCGCCGGATTGGACTCCAGGAAATCGCTGCGTTCATTCTCTGAGCCTGGCTCCAGTTGGATCGTAGAAGGGAGCCTGATGCACCTGGGCTGACACCAGGGTTTCCTGGTGGGAGATATCGAAGCTGGTTCCATCCTCGGCCAGCTCTTCGGGTACCCAGGCCATGCCGACACAGCGGTCGAGGAAGGGACTCATCCGCGCGCTGGTCACTCGTCCGACCGGCGTCTGTGCTGTTACCACCGCGCTTCCCTCTTTCACCAGCTCGTCGGTGACAAAACCAACCAGGCGGTTACGGCGACCTTCGTTCTGAGCGAGATTCAAGAAGTGTTTCCCTATGAAGTCTCCCTTTTCGAACTTCACTACCCATTGCATGTCGGCCTCCAGCGGATTGCTGAGGGCATCGGTGTCCTGACCCACGATCAAGTGCTTTTTCTCCAGACGGAGGATTCTCTGCGTCTCCACGCCGAAGGGCAGGATTCCGAATTCTTCTCCGGCCTCCATCAGGGTGTCCCAGAGATACTCCCCGTAACTGGACGGGACATGGATCTCCCAGCCCGTCTCACCCACGAATCCAATTCGCAGTAGGCGTGATGGGATGCCGGCCACCTCCCCCTGCTCGAAGCGCATGTACTTGAAGGCGTCCGAGGAGATGTCGATGTCGGTGAGCTTGCTCAGCACATCTCGCGCATTGGGTCCGGCCAGATTGACGGCTGCGAAATCGCCGGTCACGTTGGTGACATGAGCACAATAGCCATAGACGACAGCCCACCATTCCATCCAGCTTTCGATGAAGGAGATGTTCCCCGTGGTAGTGGTGATGTAGTAGTGGTCCTCGGCGATCCGGCTCACGGTGCCATCGTCGACGATGATCCCATCCTCACCACAGATGACGCCGTAGCGAATCCTGCCCACCTGCAAGGTGGAGAAGATGTGGGTGTAGATCAGATCCAGCAGCTCGGGAGCATCCCGACCTTGGACTTCGAGCTTCCCCAGGGTGGTGACGTCTATGATTCCGACTCTTTTCCGAACCGCCTCCCATTCGGCTTCAGAGTTGGTGTAGGTGTGGGGGCGCTTCCATTCCCCTAGATCCATCTGGCGAGCTCCGGCCTCAAGGTGCCTGTAGTGCATCGGAGTCAGCTTGACCGGATGATGGTGCGGACCGGCCAGGACCCCCAGGGGAACGGGGTGAACTGGAGGACGGGAGGTGGTGGTACCGGGAGTAGTCAGATCCCGATCAAGTGCCTGGGCGCAGCTCCCGGCGACCAGCATCGAGCACATTCGTCCCTGACAGGGACCCATGGAAGAGGTGGTGTAACGCTTCAGGAGCTCCATCTCGTCGAAACCTTCGGCGATGGCATTTTCGATATCTTTCCGAGTGACATCTTCACACAGGCAGACCACCTGTTTCTCTGCACTCGAGGTGGTGAAGAGGACGGACGGAACAACGCTCTCTCGCCAGTCCGACCTTCCCTGATTCAGGCTATGCTTCAGCTTCTGAAGTTGTCCCTTCAAGTCGTCCCCCAACGGGTGCATTGATGCCGCCGCCTCCAGCCCAGCTATTCGTCCCTGTAGGAGGATAAGGGCTGGGTCCCTCAGACCATCGACGTGCCCGGCGGCGCTGAAGTCGGAAGGGATGCTGTCGAGGACATTCTGATTCAAGTCGGGATCGAAGCGAACCTTCCCTCCATTTTGCCGGAGGAGCTCCACTGAAGGAGACCGCCCGGTAGAGATGCAGACCAGATCACAAGGGAAGCTTCTCGACTTGTCCAGGTCCAGACCACCGTCAGCATCGACGGGAGCCACCTCCAGGGCACGTACCTTGGAGCGGCCTCTGGCCGCCACTGGAGCAAAACCAGGCAGATGGGGAATCTTGAGCTGGCTCAGCTGCTGGACAATAGCCGAGTCCGATGACTCGAGGCGCTGGTCGACGGCGGCCACCACCGAAATTCCAGCCTCGTGGAGTTCCACCGCCAAGGCCAGGGCCTCGTCATTGGAGGCAACCACTAGCGCACGCTTCCCCGGTTTGAGCCGGTACAAGTTGAGCAGTTTGCGAACCCCGCTGCCCAACATGATGCCGGGGAGATCGTTGTTCTTGAATAGTCCAGGAAACTCGAAGCTTCCGGTTGCGACAATCAACCGATCGGCGCGCAGGTGAATCGATCGATCTGCGAGGACTACGCCGATTAGGTTTCCTTCGTAGCCGCCGAAGGCCCGGGCCGAACTCAGCACCCGGATGCGGTCATTGCTCCTCACCTTCTCGGCCAGGGACCGAGCGAGTTCAAAGCCCTCGCCTGTCTCACCGCTGCTGGGATCTTCCAACTTCGCCCGTTGAAATCGAAGGTGTCCACCCAGTTCCGGCTGCTCGTCGACCATCACCACCTCGGCCCCGGCATCAGCAGCCGCTTGTGCCGCAGCCAGCCCAGCCGGACCACCGCCGATGACGGCTACCTCGGTAAAGAGATGCTCCCGCTCGTAGTGGCCGGCGGCGGATTGTGACGAGTCCACTCTACCCAGGCCGGCGACCCGGCGGACGATTGGTTCGGCCAGCTTCCAAAGCCATCGGGCCTGGTAAAGGGTCTTGTAATAGAATCCCACCGGCAGCAGAAAATCGACCTTCTCGATCAGGGACATGGCGTCCCAGCGCAAGGAGGGCCAACAGTGCTGCGGTACGACCTGATCCCCTTCCTGAACCGGCCTGGTGCAGACCCTCACGTTGGGGACCCCGTTGACGTTCATGAGGCAATTGGGACAGTTGCCGGAGACGCAGAGCAGCCCCCTGGGTCGATGGTATTTGAAGCTGCGCGAAAAGATACGTACCCCGGAGGCTAGTAGGGCGGAACCAACGGTGTCTCCGGGATGGGCCTGAAGGGTTTTCCCGTCGAACTGGAAGGGAACGCGTCTGCTGCGATCGATGATTTCAACCGGGTGAGAATCCAGCCTATCCATGTCCCTGCGCTACTCTGGCGTTCCGACGCTACTCTGGCGTTCCGACGCTACTCTGGCGTTCCGACGCTACTCTGACGGCTCGGCGTCGAGGGACGGGCCCCTCTTTTTCAGCTCCTCGGGCCAGAAGGTCTCGGTTACCCGGTTGGTAGATGTCTCTCGGCATGCCAGAAACCAGAGCCGGCAGCCCCGGGAATGGTACCACCACTCGATCTGCTTTCCAGCCGAGTTCTTCCGGAAATACAGGTAGCCGGCCCATTCCCTGTCGGGAGCATCCCCGTTGGGACGCCTCTGATACTCGGTACCACCCTGAAATTCGTAGGCCGATCGGGGACCGCAGTTGGGGCAGGTAATCAGAAACGACAAAATCTAGTCCTCGGGCTGGATCATTCAAATGGAACGCTTGTCGGGAACAAGACCACGCTTGCGCCCTTTATCAGGGCCCGCTCCCTTGCAGTCACGGCTCTGTTCCTGGCGAAGCCTGCATGATTTTCTCGTCGTTCAAGCCACAAGTTACGAAAGCTCTGCCATCAATAGATGCCCTTCCTCAGCGACCTGCGACTTGCGACCTGTGACCTCTTCTTGAAGTTTCAGCTTAGTCGGGCCCCCAGGAAGCCCTGGCCCCATTCGAGAACGAAACTTCGGTTACGTCTGCCGTGATTGTCGCTACCGCCAATGACAGAGCCGTGACTGCAAAGGAGCGGTCCCGATCACCGATCGGGACATGCCATAAAAAAGGAGATGCAATCGGCCACCGTCTGTTTGGTCGGTTGTTTCCGGCATCCGTATGCCGGGACCGCTCCTTTGCAGTCACGGCTCTGTCATTGGCGACTCTTGGATGATCTCCTACCCAATGAAGTTTCAGCTTAGTGGGAGCCCTCATGGGATTCCCTCCATCCGGGACCTCCGCCGAAGACGTGGCGGGTACCGACCAGCGGGACGCCGGCGATCATGGAGGACTCCAGCGTGAGCGCTCGCAGATCCTCGGGCTCGAGATCGTGCACATCCGACTTGCCACAAGAGCGAGCCAGCATCTGTATTTCGGACGTCATGGCGTGGAAAAAATTGTGGACTCGGTCCGCGGCTTCTTCGATGGGCAACCGGGCCATCAACTCAGGATCCTGAGTGGTGATTCCCACGGGACATCGTCCCGTGTGGCAGTGGTGACAAGAGTAGGGCTCGGTCTCAAGCTTGTGGTAGTCCTCGATATAGATGGGCTTGTTGCAGTTGAGCGCGATCAAGGCAGCCGTTCCCAGGTAGATGGCATCGGCGCCCAGAGCCAGGGCCTTGGCAGCATCGGCGCCGTTGCGGATACCCCCGGCCATGATCAACTGGACTTCCCCGTAGAGGCCCACGTCCTCAAGGGCAGCCCGTGCCTCGCCAACGGCCGCCAGCGTGGGAATCCCGGTATGGTCGAGCAGTATGTCGGGCGATGCGCCGGTCCCACCCTCCATTCCGTCGACTACTACCACGTCGGCTCCGGCCTTGGCGGCCAGCTTGACGTCGTCGTAGACTCGAGTGGCACCCATCTTGACGAAGATGGGTACTTCCCAATCCGTCGCCTCCCTCAGCTCCTCGATCTTGATGATCATGTCATCGGGACCCAGGAAATCGGGGTGGCGACAGGGGCTTCGTTGATCGACTCCTGCGGGCAGATCCCTGGAGCCGGCAATCTCTTCTGAGACTTTCGATCCCAGCAGGAGGCCTCCGGTTCCTGGCTTGGCACCCTGCCCGATGGTGAGCTCAATAGCATCGACCATCTTCATGTGCTGAATGTTGATTCCATAGCGGCTGGGAAGGACCTCGTAGATCAGAGTCTTGGAGTGCTCGCGCTCGGCCATGAGCATCCCCCCGTCGCCGGTGGTAGTCGAAGTCCCGGCTCGGGTGGCACCCTGGGCCAGCGCCACCTTGGCATTGTAGGAGAGCGCTCCGTAGCTCATACCCGTCACCATGATGGGCATGGATAGCTCGATTGGCTTTTTTGCGAATCGTGTGCCCAGGACAGTCTTGGTGGTGCACTTCTCCCGGTACCCTTCCAACGGGATGCGGGTGAGAGTGCAGGGGATGAAGACAAGGTCATCGAAGCAGGGAAGGGGCCGGCTCCGCAGAGCACTGAAACCACGGATCCGATAGCGACCCAGGTCGGCCTTCGCCTGTATATCCTCGATGGTCTCCGGGCGCCAAACGGAGCTCTGGCGAAGAACGGGCTTTTCCTTTACAACGCTTCCTTCCATATCCCGATCTCCTGTTTGTCAAAGTTCCACAAGCGACGTCCAGAAACCACCTTTCGGAAGGAATTGTTGGTGCTGACTCCCCAGCGCGTCAGGCTATCGTCGAGAAACTGCCTATCTTTCTCGTCTGGGTCCGAAACCACGGTATCGTTGCCCAGTTCCTCGATTTCTCCACCCACGAAAATACAGCCCTCGTACATGGAATCAGCCAGAGCAGGACCGGCATCTCCGCAAACCACAATGACGCCCTTCTGCATCATGAATCCGGTCATGTAGCCACAGTCGCCGGCAATGATGAGCAGGCCTCCCTTCATGCTGACTCCTGCCCGGGCACCGGCATTGCCATGGATAACCAAGGTGCCCCCGCGGATGGAGGCAGCACAGCTGTTCCCGACGTTTCCATGAGCCCGGATCGTTCCGGAATTCATGGACTCGCCCAACCCCCATCCGGCACTGCCTTGAATCTCCAGGTCTGGTCCATCCATCAAGCCACCGCAATAGTATCCAACGCTCCCGTCGAAGCGGATCGACACCGGCTCTACGATTCCTACGCCCAGATTGTGCTGAGCGCTGGTACCGGTTACACGAATACCGGTCTCGCCTGCACGGACGAGTTCTTTGATTTGGCTGTTGATCTCTCTCGAGGTCTTGCCACCCGCTTCGACCAGGCTGCCCTCTTGCCGGCTCATCACGCCGGCTCCGCCGCAAGGGTTGGCACCGACCAGAGAGCGAGCTCGCGAGCCGCTGGCTCGTACACCTCAAAATCGCCCGGAAGGCAGGCACGAAGGGCAATCTCTTCTGTAGCGATCCCAATCCAGTCCGTCGATTCGGCCACCATCAGGGGTTTTAGAGCGAAGCGGTCCTTGACGTATGCCAGCGAGTCACGGGTAGCGGCGAGATAGCAGAAGGAACCATCGAAATCGTCGAGAGAATTCGAAAGAGCTTCCTCGAGAGTGTGTCCGCGGGACAGCTGATCGCGCAGGTAGATCCCGATGATCTCCGAGTCGTTCTCGGTGAAGAATCGCACTCCCTTCTGCTCATATTGCCGCCGTAACTTGTGGTAGTTGGTGATGTGACCGTTGTGCACGGTGGCCAGGTCGGAGGCGCCCTGTGCCCAGAAGGGTTGCGAATGGCTCAAATCGACTCGGCTTTCCGTGGAAAGGCGCGTGTGTCCAAGACCATGAGTCCCTCTGAGGGAGGCCACGGAGTAGCTGCGGTCCAGATTCGTAGGGGAACCTACCTGCTTGATAATCTCCAACTGCCTGCCGGCGCTTACCAGCTCGAGATCCCGGGACAACTTCAGGATCCCATCGATCGTTCCTTCGGCGTCGGTCACCGGACCCAGCACCAGGCGTAGATACCCGGGAAGGACATCTTGCTCGAGCACCGGAGCCACCGCACCGATTCGATCTGCCAGCCGCGCTCCGAGTTCTCGGAAGTCTCCTTGCTCGCCCAGCTTGATTCGGAGCAACAGGTTGGGCTCCTGCGACTCGCCGTAAATCGCAACGCCGGCAGAGTCAGGGCCACGGCAAGAAAGAGTCGTCAACATCTGAACCAGCTTGTCTCCGATAGGAGCCTGATTGCTTCCGCTTCGATCCAGGTAGCCGACAACCCCACACATGGTGCTTAGTCTACCCAAATTGTGAACTGAAGTCTGCCGGGGAATTATCGGCTCCGGGTCGGCGGCGGGACTGATCTGAAACTTCATTGGCAGAGGGAAGGTGTAGGAGACAGCATCTGACAGAGCAGTGACCTGTAGCACGGGCACTCTTGCCCGTCGAGGACGCCAACGGGCAGGAGTGCCCGTGCTACAAGCGTCACTCAGCTCTCGATGTTCGTAGCTAGCCGGCATTTCTCATCGCTTGTCGTAGCGAGGCGCTGCAAGGGCCGTCCTGGCAAGGCTTGCGACCGAGGCCCCCGCAGTCGTACTCGTGCAGTACGTCGAGGAGGTCGACGGAGCGAAACACAGCCAGGGCGGATGATTGCGGCGACGTAGTAGACCAGCGATGAGAAATGCGGGCTAGAGATGACGGAAGTTTCTTTCTCGAATGGGGCAGCGCAGTGGGGGCGGGACTGACCTGAGGCTAACGTAGCGCCGGTTACCAGGTGGGAGACCCTCCGCTACACCTCGACTTCAATCCTTCTGATTAGGATCGCTCCCACTAGAGAACTCGTCTCCATTGGGACGACCATCTCCGTCTGGATCCTCCGCACTGTCATCTATGATCGGATCGAGACCGTGGGCTAATTCCCAGGAAGTGGACATGCCGTCCTGGTCGAGATCACCGTGGCCGTCGACGGTGGCAGTGACCAGACGGCTGAGCTCGGCCACGATAGCGATGGCCTCGGATCTTCTCTCCTGCGCGAGCATCAACCTGGCCCGCTGCGTCGTCGTTATCAGTTCCTTTCGAAAGGCGACCACTTTTTCATCGGTCTCCATTCTAAGGGTGTGCACTACCATCCCAAAACGTTTCATCAATCTGTCGGATATTTGCTTCGAGGATTGGCCTGTGTCAGACCGAATCGAAACGATGTCTTCCATGAGCTGACGATTCCAGTTATCTAGCTTGGCGAGCGTCGCAACGACACGGGTACCCAAGGCAAAGATGCCCCAACCGTGCAGCACTTTCTCGATACGATCGCGAACCCGAGCGTCGTTTATCTCGTCCAGCTCGGCCAGTAGGGCCAGGGCTACCTGATCCTTGCCCCTTGCGATCAACTCCTCGGTCGCCTTTTCCCGGGTTCTCCAGTGCGGGCTTCTCAGCACTGCGATCAGCTCTTCTACTGACTGATCCCCAGCTATATCCGTCTCAGCGCAGGAAGCCAGCAGCAGCAGAATGATCGCACAGCCAATCCGGGCTCCAGACATCGTTTCCCTCACTTTCGAACTCCAGCTTCGGCAGGCGGCCCGATCTTGTTAAAGCCATCCAGCCCGGCTACCTTGTAACACTCGGCGAACGTCGGATAATTGAACACAGTGTCGACAAAGTAGTCGATCGAGCCACCCAGTCCAAGGACCGCCTGGCCGATGTGGATGAGCTCAGTGGCACCGGTGCCGACGATGTGTACTCCCAGGATCTTCCGTGTCTCTCGATGGAAGAGCAGCTTGAGCAGACCGGAGTCGTCCCCGAGGATGACACCGCGGGCAATTTCTTTATAACGAGCGACTCCCACCTCGTAGGGGACCTCCGCCTCGGTCAGCTCCTCTTCTGTCCTTCCCACCATCGAAATCTCGGGAATCGAATAGATGCCGTAGGGAAAGAGATCCGGCATCGACTCGGCCTGGATTCCGAAAGCATGGCAGGCCGCCATCCGCCCCTGCTCCATCGAGGTGGATGCCAAAGCCGGAAACCCAATGACGTCGCCTGCAGCGTAGATATGAGGTTGGGCCGTCTGGCAGTGCGAGTTGACTTCAAGACGTCCTCGTCCATCGGCCTCGAGTCCCGCGGCCTCGAGGTTGAGGGAGGCGGTAGCGCCGATTCTTCCGATGGAATAAAAAATCACATCGGAGACGACTTTCTTTCCCGACTTCAGCGAAGCTTCGGCATGTCCGGCTCCCCCGATGCGGATCGCACTCACCTCTTCACCCATTCGAAAAGTGCAGTCCATGCTGCGCATCTGATACATCAGGTCGTCGACGATTTCCGAGTCGACAAACTCCAGTGGACGGGGCCGCTTGTCGATAATGGTGACCTCGGTGTCCAGTGCGGCGAACATGGAAGCATATTCCACACCGATGACGCCGGCCCCCACCACGATCATGGTATCGGGAATGGATTCCATCTTGAGGATCTCATCGGCGGTGAACACGGTCCTACCGTCCACCTCCACGTCTTCAGGAACAGCTGGTTCGGTTCCGGTGGCGACGAGGATGTGGGAGGCCCTGATCTCGGTGATTCCCTTGGGTCCATCGACCTTCAGACTATGAGGGTCCACAAAACTGGCTGCTCCTCCAACCAGCGACACACCGTTGCGTCGCATCTGCTGTCGAATGACGTGGGACTCCCGGTCGATCACGTCCTGGCAGCGGTAGACCAAGTCTTCCATCGTGATGTCTTCTTTGACGGTATAGGAGGATCCGTAGAGTTTTCTCTGTCGCAGCCCGGTCAGATAAAGCACCGCCTCTCGAAAAGTCTTGGAGGGGATGGTGCCTGTGTTGACACAGACGCCGCCCAACACCGCCCGCCGGTCGCAGATGCCAACCGTTTTTCCCAGCTTGGCGGCCTGGATCGCAGCCCTCTGGCCCGCCGGCCCGGTGCCAATCACGAATAGATCAAATTCAATCAGGCTCCTATTGTTACACGGTCACACGGTCATCGGCAGGACTCAAGGATAGGCGCAGCAATCATCCCTACTGGCTGTGTTATGCTCGGTCGCAAGCCTTGTCGGGACGGTGCCGAAGCTCTTCTTAAAACTCAACCGGCCGATCTTGGGGATGGACCTTCGAGTATGAGCGGTCAATGGTATCGCAGCTATGGGAAGCGAATCCTGGACCTCGGTCTTGCTATTGCGGGACTGCTTCTGTTCTCGCCACTGCTCGCTCTGGTAGCGGTTCTGGTGCGCCTGAAGATGGGTTCTCCCGTGCTCTTCCAGCACCCGCGTGCCGGGTTCCAGGGCCAGCCGTTCACCCTGTACAAGTTCCGCAGCATGACCGATCAGCGGGACGCCGTGGGCAGGCTGCTGCCCGATTCTCAGCGTCTTACCCCTTTCGGCAGGTTCCTCCGTAGTAGTAGTTTGGATGAGCTGCCTGAGCTGATCAACCTGGTGTTGGGAAGCATGAGCATGGTGGGTCCGCGCCCGCTTCTTCGGGAGTACCTCGATCGATACTCGCCGGAACAGATGCGGCGACATGAAGTCATGTCAGGAATCACTGGATGGGCACAAATCAATGGACGCAACACTACGACCTGGGAACGAAAATTCGCTCTGGATGTGTACTACGTCGACCACGTCTCGCTGGCATTTGATCTGAAGATCTTGATCCTCACGGTCTGGAAGACTCTCAAGCGGGAGGGGATCAACCAGCCTGGACAGGCGACGGTAGAGAATTTCGGGAGCGGTTCACCTGAGACTGGAAGAAAGGGTCGCAGGTCACAGGTCGCTGAGGGAAATCAATAAGAAGGCTGGAGCGGGAAACGGGATTCGAACCCGCGACTTCGACCTTGGCAAGGTCGCACTCTACCACTGAGTTATTCCCGCGCCAGAGAGCTTTTATCTTAAGAACTGCCTACCCTGACTGTCAAGAGAAGGACTACCAGCGCGACAGGAGACGCAGGCGCAACTCACCGCTTCAGTTTGTCTCGTCACTTCGCGGAATCCGCCGTTTTCCCTAATGGGAGAACGGATGCTGGAGCGGATGCCTGATGATGCCGGGTGGATACGCACCGAGAGGGTGGGGGCAGGATCTCGTTGGCTCTGGGGCCTGAGCCACGGGCGCTCTACCCGGGCACTTGGCGAATGGGGCGAGTGGATTGCGTTGAGACACCTGCGGCGGCTGGGCTGGGACGTGATAGCAAGGAACTGGAAGGGTCGGACGGGTGAAGTGGACCTTATCGCCTACGACGGGCCCTGGCTAGTCCTGGTAGAGGTCAAGACCCGGCGCCTTCCTACCCGCCTGCCCCCGGAGGTAAACGTCGACTCCAGAAAGGAAAGAAAGCTGGAAAGGCTGGCCTATGAGTTTACGAGCCGGCACGAGCTTTCAGGGGTCGCGATTCGGTTCGATGTGATCGGAGTGGAAACCCCAGATCAGCTGCAGTACTGCCTGCGCCACTACACCCACTGACGGTGAAGTCAACGGCACCATGTCCGAAGTAGGATGGGCACTCTTGCCCTTCGCTGTTTTCCACGGGCAGGAGTGCCCGTTCTACAAAGAGTCGCAGATCGGTTAGATGGCGGCTGAGACCTGGCGGAGGATCTCCACTCCTTTCGCGGCGTCCTCGAGAGGCATATCCAGGAAAGGGCGGAAGCGAAGCGAGCGTTCTCCAGAAGGCAGAATCAGGAGTTTCCTGTTGAAGAGCTTCTGACGGAAGGAATCGCGGGCGCCAGAGTTTGGTAGATCTATGGCGCAGAAGGGTCCCATCCCGCGGGGGTTGGAAAAGACCGATGGAAACTCTTCCGCTAGATCGTGAAGGCCCTGCAGCAGAAGGGTTCCGATGCTTCGGGCCTGCGAGAGGAGATCTTCGCTCTGGTACAGCTCCAGATAGATGCGGCAGCGAACCATGTCGATCAGATTCCCACCCCAGGTAGAGTTCAGGCGTCCAGACTGCCGAAAGACGTGATCTTCTACGTCGTCGATGCGATCGCTGACCATGATTCCGCAGACCTGGGACTTCTTTCCAAAGACTAGAATGTCGGGCCTGACATAGTGTTCGGAGGCCCACATCAGCCCGGTAGCGCCCATACCGGTCTGGACCTCGTCGTAGACCAAAAGCAGATCGTGCTCGTCGCAGATCTCCCGCAGTGCCCGATGGAACTCGACCCGAAAATGGTTATCGCCACCCTCCCCCTGAATCGGCTCCAGGATCAGGCATGCCACTTCCCCCTGAGACTTCTCCAGTACCGAACGGATTTGCCCAAGCGCCTCCTCCTCAGCCTGGATGACTTGTGCGAGGCGTTGACCCTCCAGCGGGAAGTGACATTTCGGATTGAGAATTCGGGGCCAGTCGAACTTTGGAAAGTAGTCGGTCTTGCGCGCGTCGAAGGTGTTTGTCAGCGACAGTGTGTAACCAGAACGACCGTGGAATGCTTCTTGAAAATGGATGACCCGGTGCCCCTTCGTCTTTGTGAGGCCTTCCGCCAGATTCTTTCGGGTCTTCCAATCAAACGCGGTCTTGAGCGCATTCTCCACCGCCAGGGCACCCCCCTCGACGAAAAACAGGTACTTCATGAAGTCAGGCTTGGCGATATCCGCGAAGGCCTCAACGAAGGCCGCCATTTCCTTCGACCATATATCCGAATTGGAAGGCTTATGGATGGCGGCGCGCCCCAGTTCTGTCACGGTCTCGGGGTTCGCCAGTCGGTGATGGTTGTATCCCACCGGAGCAGTCGAGTAGAAGGCGAGAAAATCGAGAAAATAGTCGCTTCGCTTGGTGTCGAAAAGGTAGGCCCCGCGACTCTTGTCGAAGTCCACGACCAGGTCGAGGCCATCCTGAAGCATGTAGGAGGAGATCAACTCCTGGACACCGGAGCTCAGGTGGTGGCTCTCTTCCATCGGGTTCCCTCTCGGGTATCTTCCAGGACGATACCCTTCTGTACAAGGAGGTCACGAATCTCGTCCCCCCGTGCGTAGTCCCTATTCCGTCGGGCTTCCTCTCGCTCTTGGATCAGCCCCCCCACCTGCTCGTCGTCCAGCCGATCCTCTTCCAGCTGGAAGACATCGAAAACGCAGTTGACGCCTTTCAGAAAATCGAGGATGGCATCTCGGTTGATCCCGCCCACCTTACCCTGCTCCAAAAGAAGGTTGGTTTCTCTTGCCAGCTGGAAGACTGCCGCCAGGGCTCCAGAGGCATTCAAGTCATCGTCGAGACTGGATTCAAAGTCGCTCCGCGCCTTGGCAATTCGCTGGGTCCACTCTGGATTTTCACTGCTTTGATCCGAAACCTCGCGCACCCGCCTCACGAAGTCGTTCACTCGATCCAGGGCAGCGGCTCCCTGGTGGACTCCTTCGAAGGTGAAGTTCAACTGTTTTCTGTAGTGAACGCTCAGTAAAAGGTAGCGGAGCGCGACAGGGTTACAGCCACGCTGGGTGAGGTCCCGCAGAGTGTAGAAATTTCCACGCGACTTCGACATTTTTTCCCCGTTGACGATCAGGTGGGCATTGTGAACCCAATGCCGGACAAAGGGCTTGTTGGTGGCTCCTTCACTCTGGGCGATCTCATTCTCGTGGTGAGGGAAGACGAGATCGATTCCGCCTCCATGAAGATCGAATCCCTCTCCCAGATACTTCATACTCATAGCAGAGCATTCGATGTGCCAACCCGGGCGTCCTGGGCCCAGAGGAGAGTCCCAGTAAGCCTCTTCCGGTTTCCGGGCTTTCCAGAGGACAAAATCGCGTGGGTTCTCCTTGCTGTATTCATCGGCGTCGATCGCTTCTCCCGGCTCGGTCTCCGAAAGCTGGACCCCGGAGAGCTTTCCGTAATCAGGCAACTTGTCGATACGGAAGTAGGTAGAGCCCTCACTTTCATAGGTGAAGCCGCGATCTCGTAATTTGAGGATCAGGCTCAACATCTCCTCGATATGCTTGGTTGCGTAGGGCATGATCTCAGGCCTTTGCAACCTGAGGGTTTTCATGTCCTCCAGGAAAGCCTCCGCGAAGGGTGCGGTGAATTCCTTGATCGACCCTCCCGCTGCCTTGGCACCAGCGATGATCTTGTCGTCGACATCGGTGATGTTCATGACGTGGGTCAGATCGAAGCCCTTGTAGATCAGATAGCGGCGGAGCAGGTCCTGGAAGGTGAAGGTGCGAAAATTTCCGATGTGGACGAAGTCGTATACCGTGGGGCCGCAGGTATACATGCGGAGTTTAGTGCCCTCCAGAGAGACCACTTCCTCTCGTTTCTGGGTCAAAGTGTTGTGGAGTCGCAAAGCCATGGTGGAATTAGGATCTTATCGGAAAGATCAGACGCGATCAAAGCAGTTCAAGGGGTGGCAACGATGAGGTGGGCTGGGAACAGGTCGCAGGTCGCACGTCCCTAGATCGTGAGCATTCCCTCGTGGACAAAATTGGACGGAGCTGGTGACGCCAATTCGGCCAGGTACCTCCCGGCTAAGATGGAGTCTCCGGCTGGGGTCAACCTGAGACGTGCGACGTGCGACGTGGGACCTCAGAATCTTGGCTACTCCCCCACCCCCGGTAGCTCCGCCAGCGTGAGGTTCCCCTGGTGGTGGATCTGCCGGACACCCGGCAGAGATTTCAGGTCTTTCCAGCCTGCTTTCTGGGTCAGGACATAGTAGTGATTCTGGGGATGCTCGAAGGAGTATTTCTCGAGTGCGTCAAGATCGGGGATCGCCTCCCGGGTCGTCTGGTAGCCGGTATAGTACTGAGCTGTATGGTGAAAATAGCGGTAAAGCACGAGCGGCTCGGCCGCGGAGATCTCTGAACTCGCCATCAGAGAGACTTCTCGGGCAGAGTGAAAATCATCGAGAATCGGAAGCATCTTCCAGTAGGCGAGACCCGCGAAAAGAAGCATCCCTCCTACCAGCGAGATGAAGGCCGCCTGGGGCTGGCGTCGTCGGAACTGGCGCATTCCCCAGAAGACGCCGACTCCCAGGGGCAGCGCCAGAACGATACCCATGTGGGAACCATATGCCAGGTTGAAACCGACCACGAGGCCCAGAATCAAAACCAGGCCGGTGGCGGCGAGGGCCGGCCACTGGAACCTCATGATCCGGTAGGTAGTGACGTCTCCGTTCAGATGACGATCCCATTCCAAGGCGACGAGCAGCGCCAGAGCGGGAAAGAGGGGCAAGATGTAGCCGGGCAGTTTGCTTCCACTAAAGGAAAAAAAGATACCGGGCACGAGGACCCATAGCCAGAGGAAGAGTTCGGACCGCGACTCGAGTCGAGAGAGGATGCTGCGCTTGCGCCAGAGCCGGGTAATCGAAGATCCCAGAAAGAAAACCCAGGGGAAGAATCCGATCAGGGTGACCACCAGGTAGTACCAGAAGGGTTGCGAATGGTGGTGAACCGTAGTGAGGAACCGCGCCAGATGATGATTCAACCAGAAGGTGACGACAAAGTCGTAGCCGTTCTCCTTCCACACTTGCCAGTACCAGGGAAGGCTACAGGCAAGAAGGGTCAGGATCGCCACAGCGATCTGCTGCCACGACCACTTCAGTTTTCCGATCCAGAGAAAGTAGACGACGAAGACCGCGCAGAAGAGAACGAGCGCGACGGGCCCCTTGGCAAGCGCCGCCAGGCCCAGGGTCAATCCAGCCCCGGCTCCCCAGAGGGGACTCGTGCGACGAGACGCCTGAAGTCCGCAAGCCATCGCAGCCGTGAAGCATGCGGCCAGGGGCATATCCGTGCTTGCGGCCCGTGCATTGACGAAAAAGAGCCCCGAGGCGCAGAGGATGAAGAACGTGAGCACAGCTGCGCGCTGGCCGGCCAGGGAGTACCCCAGACTGCTGGCGCAGATTACCGCCAGCAGGGCGATCAGGGCAACCGGCAGGCGGGCCGACCATTCACTCACACCAAACAGGTGGAAGCTGGATGCCTCCAACCAGAACAGCAGTGGCGGCTTTTCCAACCAGGGCAAGAAGTTGAGAGTAGGGGTGACGTATTGGTCGCGCAGGTTCATCTCCTCCCCGATGCGCGCGTACCGGGCCTCATCGGAGCCCAGAAAGGCGAAGTTTCCAAGTTGGTAGAAAAAGGCCAGGTAGGCGGCTACTGCTGCAAACAGCAGCAAGGTAATCGGACGCTTCACGAAGGGTATTCTAAGGGTTGCAGGTGGCAGGTTACAGGTCAGAGGTCGCAGGTCGCAGGACCGGAAGGGCGTTTTCCTGAGGCTCCCCAGGAGCCGCAACCCCTTCAGGGTCGAAATGCAAGGGAGGCAGCGCTAACCCAGGGTTCGGAAACCCTGGGCTGATAGACACAATCCCGTTGGGATTGACCTCAATTGATTTCTTTGAAAAAGGTGCTTCGGATCAAAATCGGATGCGCCCTGTGACTTGCGACCTGTGCCCTGCAACAAAAAAGGGCCCCGTTTGAGGGGCCCTTTTTCTCGAACAAGCTGACTGCTGTACCGATCTAGTACATGCCGCCCATACCACCCATGTCCCCGTGAGGCGCCGGGGCGGCCTCCTTTATATCTTCAGGGACCTCGGTGACAAGCGCTTCGGTGGTCAGCAGAAGACCGGCAATGGAGGCGGCGTTTTGGAGCGCCGTCCGAGTCACCATTGTAGGATCGATGACTCCTGCCTTTACCAGATCCTCGAAGACTTCCGTGTCCGCATTGAAGCCGGAGTTGGTTTCCTTCGAGTCGCGGATCTTGCCGACGATGATGGCACCTTCGTGGCCGGCGTTCTGTGCGATCTGGCGCACCGGCTCCTCCAGTGCTCGCTTGACGATGTTGACGCCGATCTGCTCGTCTTCATCCTCCAGCTTCATGTTTTCCAGAGCAGCCTGGGCTCGGATATAGGCAACTCCTCCGCCCGGCACGATACCTTCCTCGGCAGCGGCCTTGGTGGCGTGCATGGCATCCTCGACCCGCGCCTTCTTCTCCTTGAGCTCGGTCTCGGTGGCCGCACCAACCTTGATGATGGCTACTCCTCCAACCAATTTCGCCAGCCGCTCCTGCAGCTTCTCCTGATCGTAATCGGACGTCGTCTCTTCGACCTGGGTTCGGATCTGCTTCACTCGTCCGGCGATATCTTCGGGTTTCCCAGCACCTTCGACGAGAGTGGTGTTGTCCTTGTCGATGGTCACCTTCTTGATCTGGCCCAGATCTGCCAGATTGACATTCTCCAGCTTGATGCCGAGGTCCTCGGAGATGACCTTGCCACCGGTCAAGATGGCGATGTCCTCGAGCATGGCCTTGCGGCGGTCGCCAAAACCAGGGGCCTTGATGGCACAGCCCTGCAGCGTCCCTCGCAGCTTGTTGACCACCAATGTGGCCAAGGCTTCACCTTCCACATCCTCTGCCAGGATCACGAGAGGCCTTCCGCTCTTGGCCACCTGTTCCAGGAGGGGAAGAAGATCCTTCATGGAGCTGATCTTCTTTTCGTGCAGGAGAAGGTAGGCGTCCTCCAGGATGCACTCCATCCGCTCCGGGTCGGTGACGAAGTAGGGGGAAAGGTATCCCCGGTCGAACTGCATGCCCTCGACTACTTCGAGCGAAGTATCGATCGACTTGGCTTCTTCGACCGTGATGACTCCATCCTTGCCCACCTTCTTCATGGCCTCGGCGATGATGCCGCCAATGTCCTTGTCATTGTTGGCCGAGATCGAACCGACCTGGGCGATCATCTCGCCCTTGATCTCGGTGGACATCTTCTTGATTTCGGCAACTGTAGCCTCAACCGCAGCCGTGATGCCTCGCTTGAGTGCCATCGGGTTGGCACCGGCGGCCACCGTCTTGACCCCCTCGCGCATGATCGCCTGGGCCAGGACCGTCGCTGTGGTCGTACCGTCTCCAGCCACATCACTGGTCTTGCTGGCAACTTCCCTCAGCATCGCGGCCCCCACCTTCTGCAGGCCTTCGAGCTCGATCTCCTTGGCTACGGTGACTCCGTCCTTGGTAATGACGGGTGAGCCAAACTTCTTCTCCAAAACAACGTTGCGGCCCTTGGGGCCCAGCGTAATCTTGACCGCGTTGGCCAGGGTGTTCACGCCGGAAATCAGGGCTCGGCGTGCTTCCTCGCCGTGGGTCACTTCCTTTGATGGCATAATCCTTATTCTCCTTTTGCTGAAACTTTCGATCCGAAAAGTAAACGTCTAGACGTGCCCTCTTAGGCAGTCACTGATTGGCCTTCGAGAATCCCGAGCACTTCGTCTTCGCGCATGATGAGAAGCTCCTCATCATCGACCTTTACCTCGGTGCCGGAGTACTTGCCGAAGAGGATGCGATCACCCACCTTCACAGTCATCTCCTGCTTCTGGCCACTGTCGAGCACCTTGCCATCGCCAACCGCAACCACCTCACCCTCCTGGGGTTTCTCCTTGGCAGTATCTGGAATGACGATTCCTCCGCGCATCTCCTCTTCGGAATCGAGGCGGCGGATCAAGATTCGATCTTGCAACGGTCTGATCTTCATACGATTTCTCCTACGGTTTCTGACTTCTTGGGTTAAAGTAGTTAGGTCGAATTTTTAGCACTCACACAGAACGAGTGCCAGATGATATCAAAGCCTCTGTCGTGCGTCAACTGTAACATGCAGGATCGGGAAGTCGGGACAGGCTCCTTTTTTTCGGCACTTTCCTCAAGGGTTCTTTTGCCTTCGATAGGGATTCGATAGAATGACCAACTCTGGGTAGGATTGGTGCTCCATTCCTCGCAGGCTTAGCATTATTAACAGGCCAGTGTGGCTACAGGACGAGCGGGTAATGGAAGCGTTTCCCGTTGGGAAGAACAGACTATGAGAACTTTGGACTTAGAGGGTATTCGAAAGGTCAACCAGGGTAAGGTGCGCGATATCTTCGAGTGGGAGGAGCAGCTCTTGATGGTTGCAACCGACCGCATCTCCGCCTTCGACGTGGTGCTGCCAACCGTCATTCCCAACAAAGGGAAAGTGCTCACCCAGTTGTCGGAGTTCTGGTTCAAGCGACTCGAGGAGACGGTTGACAATCACCTTATTGCCGCCAGATGGGAGGGCTTTCCGGAGAAGTTGCAACCCTATCGGGAGCAGTTGGAAGGCCGATCTATGCTGGTTCGAAAGTGCCAGCCTCTGCCGATTGAATGTGTAGTGCGGGGTTATCTGGCCGGTTCGGGTTGGAAGGAGTACCAGGAAAGCGAAACCATCTGCGGAATCAAGCTTCCCTCGGGACTGGGCGAGTCGGAAAAGCTTCGGGAGCCGATATTCACGCCCGCAACCAAGGCAACCACCGGACACGACGAAAACATTCCATTCGAGAAAGCGGCGGAGTTGGTGGGCGAGGAACTGGCGAACCGGGTCCGGGACTTGAGCCTACGAATCTACAGCCATGCCCGCGATTACGCCTCCCAGCGAGGCATCATCATCTGTGACACCAAGTTTGAATTCGGCCTCGACGGCTCCAGGCTGTTCTTGATCGATGAGGTGTTGACGCCCGATTCTTCTCGCTTTTGGCCGGCTGAGTCCTATGAGGCGGGCAAGCCTCAACCCTCGTTCGACAAGCAGTTCGTACGGGACTACCTGGAGACCCTCGTTTGGGATAAGAATCCGCCGGGACCGGAACTGCCAAAGGAGATCGTAGACGCCACTGCTGATCGGTACCTGGAAGCCTACCGGCGACTGACAGGCAGGGAGCTCAGTCTGGGGCTAGGAGCCTATCCGGGTAGGGTCACGGGCAAAGGCAAGGGAGGACGGTAAACAGGTGAGCAGCCTCCGGGAAGGGTCCAACTCGGCAGGGACACCCGATTGATCCCCGGGAATCTAAACCTCCTTGATATCCTGGCATTGATCCTGGTGTCGCTGTCGACCGTCGCCGCATTGTTCCGAGGTCTCAGCCACGAGATCCTCTCCTTGCTCAGTGTCATCTTGGCGTTCTTTCTTGCAGTCTTCTTCTACGACGACGTAGCTCGACTCTACGTCCGGCTGGGGACCACATCACCCGTTTCCGATTTCTTGGGATTCCTAACCGTTTTTCTGTCCATTATGATAGCCGGATCGTTTCTGGTTCTGATCCTGGACCGGGCGCTTCGGACGCTTCACCTGAAGTGGCTTGATCGTCTCCTGGGAGGGACCTTCGGTTTGGTTCGTGGATGGCTGCTTGCGGCGGTGGTCTTCCTCGCCCTGGCGACCTTTCCTATTCAGAAGGATCTGCTGGAACAGTCGCAGCTGGCAGATTTTTTCTTGAGCAGCGTGCGAACGGTGGTCCGCATGGCTCCGGACGATTTTCTGGACAAGTTTGATTCAGGATATGAGAAGCTCTACGAACTCTGGTTTGGGGGAACACTCGAAAAGGACTCATGAAGTGGACGAAATAGGCGCGGAGACGAGCGGAACACCTTCCCAGAGACCTCGAATCAAGGATACGTTCGACTGGGCTATCGACGAGATGGTGACCAAGGGCATTCTCTGGCCCGAGGCTCTGGCCCAGTTTGAAAAGCTCTTTATCCTTCGAGCCCTGCAGGAGGCTGGCGGAAAGTTGAACCTGGCAGCCGAGATCATGGGCGTCCACCGCAACACCCTCTCTCACAAGGTTCAGCTCTACGGCATCAACGCAGGCCGGCGTAAGAGGCGGTGACGTTGAGGCTGGCGAATTCGTGGTACCCCCAAGTCCTCAAGACCATTGGCCTGAAGAAAGAACTCTATGCCCTACCAATACACAAGGGAACCCCTCACCCGAGAGGAAGCCAGCCGACTCGCCAACGCCTGCGAGCACCATGAAGAGAAGCTCGTCACCTGGACCCTGTTAGAAACTGGGCTTCGGGTCTCTGAGCTTGCAGGGTTGAGAAAGACCAATCTCGACTGCCAAGCACACCGGATCATGGTCTACGGCAAGGGCGGTCCCTACGGCTCTCGGACAAAGCGGCGGGTCGTTCCCCTATCCCCTCGCATCCAACCCTTGATCGAGGGGCACTTTGCCCTGCATGAATCGATCGGTATGAGCCCAAGAACTATTCAGCGCTTGCTGAAGCGTCTGGCCAACCGTGCATGTATCAGCCGACCCGTCTCCCCGCACGTACTCCGTCACACCTTTGCTGTCACTGCTATACAGAAGGGAATCTCGCTCCCGACGCTGCAGCGCCTCCTTGGGCACGATCGTCTGACGACCACTGAGATTTACCTCAACCTGTCACCCGAAGACGTGGTGCGGGAATTTCAAAGTAAGTGGTGAGAATACAAGAGGGGGTGTCGCCTTTCGTCTAAAAAGGCGACATCACCCTGTCCTGTTCGCAGCGGCTACGACTGAGCCCCAGCCATTCTTGCATTGACTGCGCTTTCTCGCCTCCCTTAAGCTCTGCTAAGCTCTGCGCCTAAACCTGGGTATCCAGTGAAGTGCGGGGGAGACGATGTCCCCAAAAGAAGGCGAAATTAAATTCTCACTAAGGACGGTAAAGTCGCTGCTTCCCATTGGGTGTATCGCCATCTTACTGGTATTGCCAATCCCACTCACAACCTGCACGCGCCAGGTTCACTCAGACTTGATTCAAGCGGCCAAGAAAGGCGATATCGACTCTGTAGAAGCGTCACTCGGTGCAGGCGCGGACGTGAACGCGAAAAACCGGCTCGGCCAGACCGCGCTGATGCTTGCGGCAAGGAACGCCCACACCAAGATTGTGAGAGCCTTGCTGGACAATGGGGCAGAGGTAAATGCGGAAGATGGAGATGGCCACACTGCTTTGATATATGCCGCAGGACATGGCGACATCGAAGTCATACAAACCTTGCTCGCCGAAGGTGCTGACGTCAATGTGAAAGATAAAGATGGCGATACAGCTTTCAGGACTGCGGTAAGGAGTGGCCGCACCGAAGTCGTGCGACTACTCAAGGATGCTGGAGCAAAAGACGAGAGAGCCTCCGACAATGGAGGCGAAGTTAGGGCAGCTATCCCCAGATGGCCCTTCATAGCCTTCCTGAGCATTGTCGCATTCGGGGTCCTAGCCTGTCTGATTCCACTGGCCCAGCGCCGCGAGCGGTTGGGAGGGATGCTCCTGGCTCCGGGCCGCACGCTTCAGGATGTGGCCAAGCAGCCGGACTGGGTAGCACCGTTCTTCCTTGTGTTGGCCTCTGCGCTGCTCGGAGCACTGGCGGCGAGCGGCAGCTTTCTGACAAGTATGGGAAGCCGACCGCCGGGGCGGCCTATCTTCATGATGGTCATAACATTATTTTTTATGGTAGTGGGCGCCACCATTTTCGGCTACGGTGCCTGGTTTGTCCGAACCGGATCCATCTGGCTCCTTGCCCGAATCTCGGGGGAGAGAACCCGATTTTATCCGCTTCTATCTGCAGTGGGCTACGCTTATCTTCCGGTGTTGCTCGGAGCGACTGTGGCGGCCGGTATGCTTGCCTTTGGCGTGGCGAAATTCTCGGTCCTATCGATGCCGACCAGCCGCGCTGGTCTGTTTCCGGCTCTGGCGGCGGGAAAGGTTCCCCTGCGGGTCCTGCTGAGAGAGATCGACATATTCAGCTTGTGGTCGCTTGTTCTAATGGTTATTGGTGTACAGCGGGTCTATGGATTCCGTATGCGCCAAGCGGCCGTTATCGGCGCGATATACTGGATTCTGGTGCTAGGAGCTAGGGTCGGGGTGGCCGCGCTTGCTTTCCCCTTTCATCTCTAGGAGTCGCTGGACCAGGAAAGGGGAGCTGAAATGGCAAAACAGGGAGTCCGTAAGCTTGTGGGGTTGGGGCTATGCGCTCTCATAGCCCTGGTGACCATCGTGGTGGGTGGCAAGCTGGGACTGGATGTGTGGCAAATGGAGTTCTTGGCGAGCCGCCCGGGAGCCGCAGCAGAGAAACTGATTGGCAAACCGGCCCCGGAGTTCGCTTTGAAAGATCTCGATGGGAATGAAGTGACACTTGATGAATTTACGGGTGAGGTGTTGGTTGTCGATTTCTGGGCCACCTGGTGCGGCCCCTGCCGCCAGCAGATGCCCACCTACACCGCGTTGCAGTCCCTGTACACTTCCAGAGGATTCACAATGATCGGAATCTCAGTTGATGAAGGGCCTGAACTTGTACAGGATTTTGCGAAGGATTACCAGCTTAACTTTCCTCTTTTGATGGCCGATGGGAAGGTGCAGGGGCGTTATGGCGGTATCCATACCATCCCTACCACCTTCGTCATCGATAAGAAAGGAATCGTGCGCTACCAGTACACAGGATCCCCTCCGGGCAAGCTCACGTTTCAGAAGAATATTGAAGAGCTGTTAGGAGAAGGCGTCGAAACGGCCTCCAGCTCCAAAGTACAGTGAAGCCCGTAAATGAACTGCCTGACGACTACACGCCGCTTTCCGTCCAAAATTGCGGCACTCCTCTCGAATCCCTTGATGTTATAGGTGGCTTCCCCCTCTGAGGATGTCGGCACGCTTCACCGTGGCCAGTTCGGCGGCCGCTTCCCGTGAGATGTTCTTCCCGAGGCGAACCTGGTAGGGGTAACCTCACGAAACGGAAAAAATCGTACCCTAACCTCCTCGAAGGGAGTTCAAAGTATGTCCACTCGTCGAGCCATCGCCACTTTGGTTCTCAAAGTTGCCGCGCTTTACTGCATCATTCAGTCTATTCCCAGGTTCGGCGCCGCCGTAAGCAGCTGGTTTGACCTCCGGTTAGATCCCCTGGGACCACAGGCTACAGCCTATTGGGGAGCCACCCTCGGAGGACTGGTCTCCTGTACGATGCTGATCGCTCTGGCATACCTCTGTTTCTTTAGGGGTGAGCAGCTCGTGCCTATGCTGATCGAACCTGAAGGGAGCACCAAGGAGGGAAGAATCTCCAGTTGGGATATTCTAGTTCTCAAAGTTGCCGCGCTTTACTGCATCATTTAGTCTATTCCCAGGTTCGGCGTCACCATAAGCAGCTGGTTTGACCTCTGGTTGAGGTCACCTGGAAGCCCACAGACTACAGCCTATTGGGGAGCCACCGAATCACTTGTCTCTTGCGTGTTACTGATTGCTTTGGCAGGTCTTTTTTTGTTTAGGAGTGAGCAGCTCGTGCCGTTTCCCCCGTACTTGGATAAGGATGAGGTGCCAATCGAACCGAAGGCGAGCACCAAGGAGGGAAGAATCTCCAGTTCGGATATTCAGGCGATCATCTTCTCGGGTGTTGGGTTGCTAATCCTCGCCCTCTCTGTGCCCGGACTGGGTGGGAGCGTGACGAAAGTGATTTACGCACGCATATTGGCCCAGAACCACTTTTTCAATACTTGGGAGATCGCTTTGTTGGTTCAATCTCTCATCCAGTGCGGGATTGGATTGGCTCTCTTTTTGAGGGCGCGTGGCCTTGCCCTTTTTTGGCATCGGCTTCGAACGCTTGGTCTTCCACCTGCTAAATAGCAGCGGCTCGCCTTCCGGCCAAAAGTGCGGCACTTCCCCTACCCCAGCTGCTACCATACCTTCCGGGCGACCGGCATCACGGCGTATCTCGAAAATGGCGGGTCTATCGAGAATGCGCAGGCGATCGCCGCCACCCTGGAGGAGGTCGAGCGGATTGGGATTTAATCCCGGCCTAGAGAGAAAGTGTGCGCGAGCCGCTTCGCCCCCAGGAATAAACTTAGTCCTGCGATGCTCTGCACTAGGGACGCGACTAGACGGCCAACCAGATTAGATAGGAGAGGAACCGTGGGCACATCAGAGAGCCCGAGCAAGTGTCCGAGCAAGGGTACGAAGGCGAACAGTGTGCCAAATAGGCCATAAATAAGAAAGTACACGCCGAGGAGCGAGAACCCAACCACATGAAGACCCTGAACGTCATTCAGCTTTAGGGACCCGACTTCTCCGCTCGAAAAGATTGCTGTGGCGATCTTCCGATTTACTGCGATCAGCAAAACGCCCGGAACGAAACCAATAACTATGGATGTCACTATGGCGACCATAATTTGCGAGGTAGGGACGGTGGTGATTGTCTCCGTGATTATCCCACTAGCGGCAATAAAACCGTTCGTGATCGCATAAAGCCCGAGCAGAATGATTCCAAGCCGGGCAAGTTGATGCATCGTACATCCCCCTTTTTAGCGGGAATTACATTCAAAATGACAGAAGTTTACCCTAACATAAAAACCTCACGCGACTGCCCCCACAACGCCTTCAGCTGCCCAAGCTCTAAAACCCTGTCGCCTTCCGTCCAAAACCGCGCCACCCCCAGGTCTGGTGCTCAGCAAGGTCTTCCAGTAACCTATCGAGCAATCTTTGAGCCAGCCCGCGAAGAAAAATCGCATTCTAGCTAGGGGACAGAAAATGAAAAGCCGAAGTTTCATCAGGGTAATTACCTTGGCTGTCCTGCTCACCACTTCCCTTCAGGCAGGAGTGGTTCCAGGGCGGTGGGAGAAACTCGACAGTCAGCCACCGGGAAAGCAGATGATCGTCACTCTGAACTCCGGCGACCGTATGGAATATACCTTCAAGAGCTCCGGACCCGACGACCTGACGGTGACCGATCCGAGTGGAACTGAAAGAAAGGTTCCGAAATCAGAAGTGCAAACGATTGTCAGCGCTGAAAAGACCGGAGACAGCCTTCTGAATGGGCTGCTAATTGGCTTGGGAATCGGAGCTGCATCCGGGGCGCTGGTGACCCGAATTAGCTGCGGGCCGTCTGGTTACGACCCGGAATGCGCCACGCTCGCCGGAGTTGTATTCGTTACCGCTGGTTCTGTGAGCGGAGCTGTCACCGGGGCGTTGATCGATCGCTCGATAAGCAAGTCTCAACTTATCTATCAACGAAGACCGAAGTAGGGTAGCGGGGACGTCACAGGCGGGGAACTGCGCGAGCTACGGGACCCGAACGCTGGGCTTGAGGAGGAGTGGCTGCTCCCGGTCGGCAGCCCTTAGCGTACATTCCTGTTCCGTTGCTACTTCAGACCCCGTTTAGCCGCTGCCGGAGATACTGGGACCCCTGAAAAAGGAGAAATACGGGTGTCTAACAAACCCTCCTGAAACCGTCCCGCTAAACCCTTGATTTTTCAGGGGTATTTTTCTACGCTTAAGGTGTCTACCAGACTATAGTCGGGGTCCGCTCACGAAACGGAAAAAATCGTACGCTAACGGAGCTGTGCTCAAGCTGGTCGCCTTCAGGTTCCCACCAGCAAGTCCAATAGATTGAGAGATTTCTAGGTCAAGCTCGCCACACAAATCAACCCGGCGGCACAGGAACAACCCGAACACCAAACGGAGTTGTAAGAGTTGGCGCCAACACTTCGCAGGGCCTTCTATTTAGAGTAGGCACTACGTGCCGACGGCCCCTGGCCGTAAAAGGTAGTTTTGGGACGTGGCAGCCGAGGACGGAAAGGGAGGCTACTTGACACGCTTGCTGGTGGAGAGGAGCATCGCTGCCCATGAGCCGGTGGGGCGGTCCGATCGCCATCGCGGAGATCCTCTTGACGAGCAACAACTTCCAGCGCTACATCGCCTGGAAAGGGGGACAGGTGCGGCGGGCAGTCCACCACCATGTCTCCCGGATGCTGTCGTGCCGGACCGCGAAACTGGGGCTGCATTTGTTTGGGTGCTCCAACTGTCCTACCGTCAAGGTCGTACCCCACAGCTGCAAATCGGTCTTCTGTTCCAGCTGCGGGAAGGTCCGCACCGACCAGTGGTGCGACGAGCTCCTCTCGGATCTCCTGGAGGTGCCCTATCGGCACTTGGTCTTCACCCTGCCGTGGGAGCTGCGGCTGGTGATCCAGGACAACCGTCGGGTCCTGCTCAACGTGTTGTTTCGAGCCGCCGCGGATGCTGTCTTGAGTCTCAGCGGGCAGGGACCCACCCCACGAGGGCGCAAGAGCCAGCCCTGGCTGGCGGCCAGACGTCCAAGCCGGCGCTACTTGCCAGGCCTGATCATCGTCTTGCACACCTTCGGGTCCGACCTCAAATGGAACCCCCATCTCCATATGATCGTCACCGCCGGAGGGCTCAACGGCGCCGGCGATCGCTGGCAGGCCGCCCCCCAACGCTATCTCGTCCCGGCCCCCCTGCTGGCTACGGAGTGGAAGTTGAACGTCCTCCACGGAGTGCGCCGCGCTCACCAGTCCCAGCCCCTGGTGCGTCGCCGGCTTCGAAGCGACCCCCGACGCCGGATCGAGGTGGACAAGCTCTTGGGGCACATTCGCAAGAAGCGCTGGCATATCCTCATCGGTCCGTCGTTGAAAAGTGCCGACCAAGCCGTCCGTTACGCCTGCCGTTATACCAAGCGGCCCGTGATTGCCGAAGGGCGCATTATCAAGTTCGCTCAGGGCCACGTGACCTTTCGTTTCAAGGACTATCATCAGGACCGGAAGATCCGAGTCCGAAAACTCCCCGTGTTGACCTTCATTGACCGTTTGGTTCAACACCTGCCGGAGGTCGGGTTTCGACAAGTCCGTCACTATGGGTTATTCTCGAACATCAAACGCACCAAGCTCCTGAAGAGGGCTCGTCAACTTTTAGCCCAGAGGAAAAAACGCCGTTCCAAGCCCCAGACGTGGGAGCAGAGGCGCCAGGCAGCGGGGGACAGGAAGCCTCTTTCTTGCCCGCGATGTGGCCATCCGATGGAGCTTTGGTGCCTTTTATTCGGACCACCCCGTATGATCGCGCAACTGCTTGGGATCGAACCACAGACAAAGGTCCCTCCCAATCTCTTGCTGACTCGATCACAGGTCTTAGCTGTCATGATTTGACTATTACAGCTCGCTATCGAAATTCCGAGACTGTTAAGTACTTGAGTACTTGCGGGCCGCTGTTGGGGGCTTATCGTACGATTTTTTCCGTTTCGTGCGGTGTCCCCTACTTGCATGAAGCAAAACCGTCCCGCTAAACCCTTGATTTTTCAGGGGTATTTTTCTCCCCTATCTTCACGCAGGTCCCATCAGCCCCAGCAGGCCTTAGCGTTGGATTTTGCACCGTTGCTAGCGTAACCCCATCTATCCTTGCCGATTCTTGTATAAGCCATCCTCGTGAGATTGCCCTTCCGGATCCAAAGATCTAGTATTCGCTAGAAAGGCTCCCCTATAGCTTGGGGGCTTGCGTGATAGGCCAGACGCCGGAGCTTTAGGAGGGAAAAGTCAATAGAAGACAATACTGGGGCGTCATCAAGCAAGAGGAAGGAGCCGCCAGTTTCACAGAACGCCGGTCAGTTCGCCACGACCCACTGGAGCATGGTGGTCGAGGCCGGTCGACGTTCGTCTCCCAAAGCGGCGGAGGCGCTGGCGACCCTGTGTGGAATCTATTGGTTCCCGCTCTACGCGTATGTGCGACGGCAAGGACATTCGGCAGATGATGCCCAGGATCTGACACAGGAGTTCTTCTTGCGCCTGCTGGACAAACAAACACTGCGGTTCGCCGACCGCGAGCGTGGTCGCTTTCGGTCCTTTTTGTTGGCGTCAATGAAGAACTTCCTCGCCAAGCAATGGCGGCGCGGCGGCGCGCAAAAGCGGGGCGGCGGGCGATCCGTGATCTCGCTGGATTTCGACGACGGCGAGAACCGTTACCGGCTCGAGCCATCGCACGATGTAACGCCCGAGAAGATCTTTGAACGTCAATGGGCGTTGACGCTGCTGGAGCGGGCCCTGACGCAGCTTCACGTCGAGTTTGAGACGCGTGGAAGAATCGAACTCTTCGATGGCTTGAAGATGTTCCTCGGCGGACAGAAGTCGACTGTTCCCTATCGTGAACTCGCCGCTCCGCTCAAATTGAGTGAAGGAGCCGTCAAAGTGGCGGTCCACCGCATGCGCCGACGGTATCGAGCTCTCTTGCGAGAAGAGGTCCGGCAGACCATCGGCGCTGCCGAAGATGTCGACGAGGAACTCCGCCAGTTGTTCGACGCCCTCGCATAGTGGGCGACTCGACGTGTAACCTTTCCTTCGATTCGGGATAGTAGCGGTTGTGATCAACGCTTTGCTCGGGGTAACCCGGAAATGACCGAATTGCAGCAATGTCCCCAATGCGGAGCTGATGTTCCCGCCGACGCTCCCGGCGGCGTCTGCCCGAAATGCTTGATGCGACAGGGTTTCGAGATCCAGGACAATGCGCGAAACGCTGACCAGGGGGGAAACGACCCGACCGCGGGTCATTCGGGCTTCGTCGCCCCTTCCCCCGAGGAACTGGGACAACATTTCCCTCAATTCGAGATCGTCGAGCTGTTGGGCAAAGGGGCTATGGGAGCCGTTTACAAAGCGCGTCAGCCGAAGCTCGACCGCTACGTCGCCCTGAAAATCCTTCCGCCAGAAGTCGGCAAGGATCCCGCCTTTGCCGAACGCTTCATGCGCGAGGCACGGGCACTGGCCATGTTGAATCACGCGTCCATCGTCGCCGTGTACGACTTTGGTGAAGCGGACGGACTGTATTATTTCGTCATGGAATACGTCGACGGAACCAACCTGCGACAGACGATTGCTTCCGGCGGACTGAGGCCGCCCGAAGCGCTGGCAATCGTCCCGCAGATCTGTGACGCCCTGCAGTTTGCGCACGACGAAGGCGTCGTTCACCGCGACATCAAGCCGGAAAACCTTCTCATCGACAAACGGGGACGCGTAAAGATCGCAGATTTCGGTCTGGCAAAACTGCTGGACGTGGATGCAGACGACTCACCGGTCGAAACACCGTTCACGTTGACCGGCACGCATCAGGTTTTGGGCACGCCACACTACATGGCGCCCGAACAGATGCAAGGATCGAGTGGTGTCGACCATCGGGCGGACATCTATTCGTTGGGTGTGGTTTTCTACGAGATGCTGACAGGCGATTTGCCCATCGGCCGATTCGAACCTCCTTCCAAGAGAGTGCGGATCGACGTCCGACTGGACGAAGTGGTGCTTCGATCGCTGGAATCGACACCCGAGCGGCGCTATCAGCACGCCGGCGACGTGAAGACCGACGTCGAATCGATCGTGGGTGGCAGCGACACCCGGTTCCCAGGCGCAATGCCGGCCACGGTAGACTTCAAGTCATTGGTCCGCGGTCGACTGAAGGTCCCGGCAATAGGCTTGCTGGTCGCGGGAATAGTGAACCTGCTCGCAACGCTAGTGGTTCTTCTGATCCCCGTATTGGTTAAGGCTTCAGGAGGTTTCCCTGAGGGTTTAGAAGGTTTTGTTGAGGGCAAAGGAACTTTCGCCGAGGCGAGTTTTCTAAGTGTAATAATCGCGCTTTTCAGTCTGGCATCGGGCATCAGTCTGCTGCTCGGCGCGGCCAGAATGTTTGACCTGCAGTCCTATCCAATCGCGCTCGGCGCGGCCGTGGTTGCGATCTTGCCGCTCACCGTTGGATTCCCGATCAGCCTGCCGTTCGGTATCTGGGCGCTGCTTGTGCTGTTGAGGCGAGACATGAGGACCGCGTTCGCCGATGGGGATGCGGAATCTCAACGGGAACAAATGCCGAATTCGGCGGTTGGCTGGACGATGCCATTTGGCCTCGCGTTGGGACTGGCTCTGGGCGCGGCGACGGACAAGATTGGGCTCTACATGACTCTTGGGATGGTCCTTGGTCTTCTGTTCGGCTGCGTTGTCGACATGAACAACCGCCGAGAATCGAAAGACTGATGCCCGCAACACTCCGGCCGTAGAAATCGTGGACTGAATTGTGACCCGGCCCGACCACTTACTATTTCGCAGGTCCATTCCTGTGCGAGCGAAGAGTAACACAAGCACCAGCTGAGTTTAGGAGCAGAAAGGAAATCACATGCCTGATTACATCATTGCGTATCACGGCGCGAAAAAGCCTGAGAGCCCTGAGGAGGACGCTAAACATATGGCGAAATTCCAAGGCGGGGTCGGCGGCCTTGGCGATGCAGTGGTCAACCCCGGCACTCCCCTTGAGAATGTCAAAGACCGTCAGCTCTTCTCGGTCATCACGAAGCTCCGCGACCGAGCACGTACTGGTCCTGAATTTCTTTCTTGAGCTACCTCTCCACCGCCTAAAGGCGGTGGATTCGACCTGCGACTAAAGTCGCCTAAAGCCCACGCCTCCGATCCAGGCACCTCGCTTGACCCCCTCCATCAGTCGGCTCGGCGACCACTTCGCCGATTCGTCGAGCAACCCTCACGCTAGCCGACTGCATTCCCTACGCACACCGGCTTGCTGGAGCAAGCCTCCTGAAGGCTTCGCCTAAAGGCGAGGGGGTTCACCCATCCCCGAGTGGGACCTTGAGGTGACCTCTCCACCGCCTGAAGGCGGTGGATTCGACCTGCGACTAAAGTCGCCTAAAGACCTCGCCTCCGATGCAGGCGACTCGCTTGATCGCCTGTCTCACTCGGCTCGGCGCCCACTTCCCTGACTCGCCCAGCAAGCCGTACTCTAGCCTCTTACCTTCCCTACGCACACCGGCTTGCTGTCACAAGCCTCCTGAAGGCTTCGCCTAAAGGCGAGGGGGTTCACCCATCCCCGAGTGGGACCCTAAGCCATTTATATTAAGAATCGTACCGCTTAGAGAATGTACATAAGGGTGCCTGGGACAAGTCCCAGCCCATAGCATGAGGAGGACAGTATGGAAAAGGAACTGGCATTGCTGATCCCGATCATCGCGATCGTCATGGGGATCGGCGTGGGAGCGTGGGCAATCTATTGGGATCACCAGAAGCAGCGGCTGCAGCACGAAGAGCGGCGGTTGATGATAGAGAAGGGCATGACACCTCCGCCCGACCTCGCCGCGGAGAAAAAATTGGTTACGCCCGAAGATTGCCTCCGTCGGGGGACAATCCTGTTCTTTCTGGGCATTGGGTTGGGCATAGCGTCCCTTGTTGTGCGAGGCGCTTTGTCGGATGCCCCTCCAGCGTGGTTACTTGGCGTCGCGGCCGCGATCGTGGGCTTGCTCGGCCTCGGGAACCTCGTCTACTACTTCATCGCCCGGAACCGAGAGCCACACGACGTCGCAGCTGATGCGGAGGAATGAAGCGCATCGTTGAGATGGCGCGAGAGTTGTGAAGAGGATGGCGCCTTTCTATGGGTGCAATTAAACAAAGGTACCAAATCCGTCATGGCGACCACCGCTAACCTTTCTTTAGTGCCTCCACCTCCGAGCTTCTCAGTGATCTTGTAGAAGCTAAATGTTTACGTTGCTGCTGAGCCGCAGAGACAAAAGAAGCGGAACTGACAGAGCAGCTAAGTGGCGTCATGCGCTTATAGATGCCCTTAAGGAAGCTTGCTAGGCGAGCGGTATGTGCGAGCGCGGGTCTCACTGTTACGATAGGTGCATGAAAGATCCGCCCGGTCCCCGCGGATTTGCCACCACGCACTGGAGTCTGGTGGTGGCGGCCAGATCCGACGAGGCGAGCCAGACGCGTGCTCGAAAGGCGCTGGAGGAGCTTTGCAGGGCTTACTGGTATCCCCTCTACACCTTCGTGCGCAACCGCGGGCATTCGTCGAGCGACGCCCAGGATCTGACGCAATCGTTTTTCGCCCGGATCATCGAGACAGGCGGATTTGCCTCCGCGGATCCCGAGCGGGGTCGGTTTCGCTCTTACCTGCTCGGCGCGATGAAGCATTTCCTGGCCAATGAATGGCACCGCGCACAGGCTCAGAAACGCGGGCGCGGCGTGGCCTTTCTGGAACTGGACGCGCTCGACCCGGAAACACGATACGCTCTGAAACCGGCCGAGACGACCGATCCCCAAGCGGGTTTCGATCGGGAATGGGCCCAGGAATCAATCGCTCGTGCCATGGAAAAACTGCGAGCGGACTCGGAAACTAGTGGTAAGGGCGAGCTGTTCGAGGCGCTCAAAGGGAGCCTGACGGGCGATGAACCGGCCCGGAGCGAAACGGCCGCGCGGCTCGGAATTACCGAGGGCGCGGTGAAGATCGCGGTGCATCGGCTGCGGCGGCGTTATCGGGAGCTTCTGCGAGCTGAAATTGCTGAAACCGTCACCGATCCGTCGGACATCGATGACGAAATGCGTTACCTCGTGGCCGCTCTCCGGAGGAAATAGGAATTTAATCTGTAACCAGAGGCAGACTTTCTTTCAGGTAAATAGTGAAGCCTTCTGGAGTCCGACCTATGAAATCTTCCGATTCCCGCACTTGCACCCGCTGCGGCACACCAATTCCGGTGGGCGCGACGGATCAGCTTTGTCCCGCCTGCCTAATGTCGGGTGCGCTCAAGACACCGATTGACGAGACGGCCACACTGCCCCCGCGCCAGTCACCGTCCCGGAGCGAGTCTACGGAGTTCCCCTGTGAATTCGGCGACTACCGTTTGCTTGGATTGCTCGGCAGCGGCGGTATGGGCACGGTTTACGATGCCGAACAGATCGCCACCGGGCGGCGCGGCGCCTTGAAAATGCTCGGGCAGCAACTCGATTCGCTGGACATGCGTCATCGGTTTCTCCGCGAAGGCCGCCTTGCCGCGAGCGTCAGCCATCCGAACTGCCTCTACATTTTCGGGTCCGAGGAGATCGAAGGTGCCCCGGTGATCACAATGGAGATTGCCGGCAGTGGAACTCTCAAGGACAAACTCAAGAAACGCGGCCCGCTTCCGGTGACGGAGGCGGTCGACGCAATCCTCGACGTCATCGCCGGCCTGGAAGCCGCCTTTGCGGGCGGGGTGCTGCACCGCGACATCAAGCCCTCCAACTGCTTCGTCAGTCCGGATGGTTCGGTGAAAGTAGGTGACTTCGGACTCTCGGTCTCTACTCTGGCGCGGACCGATACCTTTGTGACGGCCCACGGCAAGATCATGGGCACGCCGGCCTATGCCTCCCCAGAACAGTTGCGCGGCGACAACTTGGACATACGGGCGGATATCTACTCCGTGGGTGCCACGCTTTACACACTCCTGACCAACCGGCCCCCCTTCGAGGGTGACAACGCCGTGCAGGTGGTCGCCAATGCCGTCAATCAGAAGCTTGAGCTACCTCTCCACCGCCTAAAGGCGGTGGATTCGACCTGCGACTAAAGTCGCCTAAAGCCCACGCCTCCGATCCAGGCACCTCGCTTGACCCCCTCCATCAGTCGGCTCGGCGACCACTTCGCCGATTCGTCGAGCAACCCTCACGCTAGCCGACTGCATTCCCTACGCACACCGGCTTGCTGGAGCAAGCCTCCTGAAGGCTTCGCCTAAAGGCGAGGGGGTTCACCCATCCCCGAGTGGGACCTTGAGGTGACCTCTCCACCGCCTGAAGGCGGTGGATTCGACCTGCGACTAAAGTCGCCTAAAGACCTCGCCTCCGATGCAGGCGACTCGCTTGATCGCCTGTCTCACTCGGCTCGGCGCCCACTTCCCTGACTCGCCCAGCAAGCCGTACTCTAGCCTCTTACCTTCCCTACGCACACCGGCTTGCTGTCACAAGCCTCCTGAAGGCTTCGCCTAAAGGCGAGGGGGTTCACCCATCCCCGAGTGGGACCCTAAGCCCCTGAGTGCGTTTCGTGACGATGTGCTGCCGGAGCTGGAGCGGGTGGTGCTTCGCTGCCTGGCCAAGAATCCGGACGGGCGCTATGCCGACTACCCGACGTTACGCAACGCGTTGTTGCCCTTCAGTTCCCGTGTACCAGAACCGGCCTCGATGAAGTTGCGGGCCTCGGCCGGCTGGATTGACTACCTCTGCGCCTTTCTCGTGCCCTATGTGGCGCTGATGCTCTCGGTCGGCGCGGTTGAGTTCCATGTGTTGCCCTTCCTCGACCGAACGCTCTATGCGTACAGATTCTATCTCATCTGTTTTGGCCTCGGGTTTCTCTACTTCGCCGTTGTAGAAGGCATCTGGGGCGCCGGCCTCGGCAAGCGGCTCAAGGGCCTACGCGTCGTTCGCACCGACGGTCGACCCCCCGGTTTCGCGCGGACATTGATCCGAATTGTCATTCCGATTCTCTGCATCGAAGGGGTCCGTGTTCCCTTCTTGCTGGCCACGATCTCTGCGAGGACGATGGAGGAATGGTCGGGGATGGACACTCTGTATCAGATCGGTGTTTCCAATGTCTGCCCCTGGATCGCAGTGCTACTGACCTTGCGGGCACGGCGGGAGAATGGCTTCGCCACGGTGTGGGATCGACTCACCGGCACCCGCGTGGTGGTGACGCCCAAGGGCACGGTGCGCGGCGTTGTCGAACAGGCCGTGACGGCTGGCGACGACGGCCAAGCACAGTCTATCGGGCCCTATCGCGTCACCCAGGCGCTGATCCCCGAGCGGTGGCTGGTCGGTCGCGATCCGGTGCTGCGGCGTCCCGTCTGGTTGCTGCGACGAACGGCATCGGGTCCTTCCTCCGTGAGACGTGGCCTGGCCCGCCAGGGGCGTCTGCGCTGGCTGCAAAAGGTGGAAAGCGGCGATGCCACTTGGGATGCCTTCGAGGCGACACCGGGCATGCCCTTTTCCCGACTCGTTGCCGGCGGGACCACCGTGCCCTGGTCGCGTCTGCGTCATTGGCTGTACGACCTGACCGCAGAACTCTGGGCCGCCACAGGCGATCAAACCCTACGCGACGAGTTGAGCCTGGACCATGTCTGGATCACCACGCAGGGTCAGGCCATGCTGCTCGACGAACCCTGGCCCGACGTCGAGGCCCCCGCCGCGAGTATGCCCGTGGGCAAGCTGCGGGGTCAGCAACGCTTTCTCAGTGCCGTCGCGGCCCACGTCGAATCGACCAGTCTGCCCCTCCATGCCCGGGGCGTGTTACAGAACCTGACGGCGGCCAAGTTCGAGAAACTCAGCTTCCTCACCGGCATCCTGCGCGGTCTTCAGGACCAGCCTGCAGAGGTCAACCGGGGTAACCGCGCGGGGTCTCTCTTCATGCTCCCAACCTACGTGTGTATTACGTCCTGTGTGGGCTACTATCAGGAAGAGGTGGTCCAGGCATGGGGCGGTTCTGTGGCTGCACCCCTCCTCTTCTGCATCATGGTCGTGCTGGGCATCTTCGCCCTGGTCCAGCTCTGCGAATTCCCCTTCCGCACCATCGTCAGTCACGCCATCTACCGGCTGGCCGTGATCGACGCCAAAGGCGAACGTGCCGGCATTGGGAAGCTGTACCTCCGTTGGGTCATTGTCTGGCTGCCCCTACTGCTGCCCATGGCGTGGGCCTGGCTGCTGCTCCGGGAGGAACGCCTGACGCCGGCATTCTATGTGGCGCTGATCGCGCTGTTGCTCTGGATCGGCGGCGCCATCTATGCCGCGCTGCATCCCAACCGGGGCCTGCAAGATCGAATCGTGGGCACCTGGGTGGTACGGCAATAACCTTCCGTACCACCTGCGCCTGGTACTTTGACCTCGATGCAAGCACGCCGTGGTAGCGCACCGTGTGGAAGCGGGGTGGCGGAACGGGCGCGGCCAGTCGCTCAGACTTATCTTCGCAGCCGGTACCCATTTGCCTCCACCAGCACAATTGACCAGTACATCCAGCCGTCCATACGTGGCGACCAACGCACGGAAGGTACGGACGACAGCAACTTCATCCGTGACATCCAGATGCCTGGATTCCGCCCTTCCGCCATCGTCGACGACCTCTTCGGTTCTATTCCAACAAAGGTACGTAATGCGACATAGGCTTCGGACCTTTTGGTCGAAGGGAACAGCTCGCGGCCAACTGCTGCTGTCCGCCCACCGAAGCGGGTTTGCTATCAAATTTGCTCGAATTAGAGTGACGGCTGTCAGCTTAGGAGCCGCCGGTCATGTGCATTGGTCGCGACAGACAACTGTCGACCCCAAGCAGCTGTTCGAATGGGGCAGGATCGACCCCAGCGTGCAGCCATCTACGCCTACCAGGCCCGCCGTCAGCCCGAGCTGGATGCGAGGCCTGCAGGCGCTTGGTGAAGAACAGCATCATTTGCTGGAACTATCTCTACCTGTCCCAGAAGATCGCGGATCGCGAGAACAACCACGACCGAGAAGTCTTGCTCGAGGCGGTGGCCAATGGTTCAGTCATCTCCTGGCGTCATATCAACCTGCTCGGAGAGTACGACTTCTCGGACGAGAAGCTTGAGGATACGGTGGGAATTCGACCCCCAAAATTGGCAGCCTGAACGGCCCTGGGGGACCTGGAGTCGCGAAAGCGGCGAAATTTCCGTGTTCAGAAGGGCTTACACGCGACCCCATGTCGCATTACGTACCTTTGTTGGAATAGAACCAATGTTCGGGCCCCGTAGCTGGCGCAGTTCCCCGCCTGTAGACAACCGCCTAGACGCCCCTCGCCGCTCTGCTCGTTTGAATGCAAGATAAAATCTGCTATCTTGCGCCAGCCACTCCCCCTCTCTTAGACGTGGACAACCTGCCCTTGACGGGTCAGCCCTTTAATGTAGAATAAAGGATGTTATTGGGCGTTAAGGAGCACCTTTGCTCGACCAAAACGTCTACCTTTGGTTATCAAATCCCGTAGCCCAGAAAAGATTTCCAGTTGGCTTCGACGAGATCGTCCAACCGCGAAGAGCCAGGATCGACGGATCTCGGCTGTATCGACCTTTTCCAATAGCTGGCGGGAGCGGTAATTGCCCTTCAACTCCGATCCAAGACTGGATCTCAAGCAAAGCGCCAGCGTTAGGGTTGCGAAATGATATTGGATTCGCTTAACTGATCACTTGAAGACTGGTCTTCCAGACTCACGGATAAGACCTGAGAAACCCCTGGCTCCTCCATGGTGACACCATAGAGCGTTTGAGCCGTTCCGATCGTCTTTTTGTTGTGAGTGATCAGAATGAACTGGGTGTCGTCGCTCATGCCATGGATCAGGTTGGTGAAGCGCGCGACGTTGGCTTCATCTAGTGCGGCATCCACTTCGTCAAGCACGCAGAATTTGCTGGGCCGGAACATGAAGAGAGCTACCAGTAGAGCAATCGAGGTCAGCGCCTTCTCACCTCCGGAAAGCAGGTTGACGTTCTGCAGCTTCTTCCCTGAGGGTTGGGCGAAGACTTCGATGCCGCTCTCCAGTACGTCATCCTCGTCGACCAACCGCATCCCGCACTCGCCATCCTCGAACAGCTTCTGGAATACTTCACCAAAGTGGAGATTGATCTTCTCGAAAGCTTCCTGGAACTGTACCCTACTCCTGCGGTTGATTTCCTGAATGGCGCGAGTGGTATCGTCAATCGATTTTTCGATGTCGCTGCGTTGGCTCGTCAGAAAATTGTAGCGTTCTTCGTTCTCCTGGTATTCATCGAGGGCAGTCATGTTGACGGGGCCGAACTGCTCCAGCCGAGCCTTGAGTTCCGGGTACCTGGTCTGAACATCCGTGGGCTCCGAGCCGGACTCTTCCTCAGGAACTTCGGTAGTGCCGATGACCTCTTCGAGGGAGATCTGAAGCTGTTCCCTGCACTGTTCGGAAAGGTTCTGTAGCTGGGTTTCAAAACGAGCCTGCTGGACGTCAACATGGGAACGGCTTTCGTAAAGCTCTGTCCTCTGCTCGCGAAGCTCGCCCAGCCGTTCCTCGGCCAACGCACAGGTCTTTCTCGATTTCTCGTATTCCTTCTGCTGAACCTCGAGCGAGCCTTCGATCTGCTTCGATTCCTTCCGGATGGTCTCTAGACTAGCCTCCAACTCCTTCAATTCCTGGACCAGAGAGGTCAGGCGCTCTTCAGTCTCGGCCAGGACGGCCGCTCCATTGACCTTTCGAGCCTCGAGTCCCTGTCGCTGTAGCTCGGCCCGCTCGATGGTCTGGCCCAGAGCGCGGGTCCTGGCCTCCAGGACTCTAGACTCCGTCGAGCCGAGGTGAAGGCGCTCCTGAGCTTCGCTGAGCGCTTCCCGGAGTTTGCCCAACGTCTCCTGGGCTGCGGCCAGGGTTTGCTCGGCCTCGACCTGGACCGAGTTCTTGAGCCTGAGAGACTCCTCGATTTCTGCCAGCTTGTCGCTGTCCCGGGTTCGCTCCTCGAGCAGAATGGCCTTGGCTTCGACTACGGCCGTCAACGCTTCTTCATGGTGCCGCTGGTCGCGCTCCCACTGCCCCTCCTCGTGGACCAGACGAATGATGTCCTTCTCGAGACCGTGCAGCGCGTCCTGGAGTTTCAGACAATCCGCAGTCTGCCCCTCGAGACGAGCAGCGAGATCCTGTTCCTGTTTCAGCAGCGCACTGAGCTGGGCCCGATCCTTCGTCAACTTTTCCTCGAGGCCCTTCGCTTCCCTCTTTAGCGCGAGAAGCCCCCCCGAACCCTGGGCTGAGGCGCTCACGGACAGAAGTCCTCGGGGAGTGAGCGCTTCTCCCTGCATCGTGATGTAGGTTCGATCGGGGTGGCGGTGGGCGACCTGGAAGGCGCTCTCGAGGTCGGAAACAACAACTGCCCCTGCTTGGTCCGGTAGAGCTCTGACAAAGGCCTGCTCGATCTCGGGCCTCATGCCGAGCAGCTCAGAGAGGGTGCCCAGAACGCCCTTTTCGTTCCGGAGCGGCTCCTGCTGCGGGGGACGTCCCCGATCGAATCCGTTGGCACTGAGGCTCAGAAAGGTGCACCTGCCGCCTTCCAGGGTCTTCAGCTCGGAAACACCATGAACGGCCTCGTCAAGAGAATCCACCAGAACGTATTCCAGTTCCTGGTTCAAGAACTGTTCAACCAGACGTTCGAACTCGGGACTGGCCTCGACAAAGTCGGCGAGAGTTCCGTTCACGCGGATGCTGCCGCTCTTCTTCAGGTGGCGCAAGAAGTTCCGCACACCTTCGCTGTATTGGGAGTGGCTCAGTTCCAGTTCCTGGAGGGATTGAAGCCGCTCCTGCCGTTTGATCACCCGGTTCTGGGCTTCGACAGTCTCCAACTTCAGGAGCTCCAGACGATGCTCTAACTCCGCCTTTTCCGCTTCCGCTTCCTCCAGCTGAATTCGTTGTTGTTCGATCGCTGCACGAGCACTTTGAGTCGCCTTGCGACGTTCATTCAGCTTGGTCAGACTCGCATCCCGCTCCTTCTGGTGGCCGACCTCTGCCGCGGTCAGCCGCTTCAGCCGGTCCTCGCTGGCCGTCAATCGCTGCGAGATCTGCTCTTGAAGGTTCGCGTGATTGGCAAGTTCGGCTGAAAGCTGAATCTGCTGTGCGCGAAGAGTCTCGGTCTGGGTCTCAGCCGCCTGGACTTCGGCCTTGTAGCGCTCCGCCAGCCCCTGCTGATCGCGCATTGTGGATTCGGCCCGCTCCAAATCCTCCTCCAGGACGCGTTTCTGAGCTCGAAACTGCTCCAGGTCGGTATCTATTTTGCCGACTTCTTGATCGATCTCCTGCCCTTCCTTGATCTGATTTCTTCGATAGTTCTCTGTCGATTCAGACTGCCGCTGGTTGTAGCCGATGGAATCCTGAATACGCTCCAACTCAAGCCGCAGTTCCGTGCGTCGCTCCCGCTGCTGGGAGAAAACAGACTCAATCCGATCGCGGCTCCCCTTGCTCTGCCGAAAGGCCTCTTCGCAGGCGACCAGCTTGCGTCCCAGATCTTCTCCTGTCGTGGCTAGCCCCTCCGACTCCTGCCGAAGAAGTTCCAGCCGTGAACCCACTTCTCGTCCTTCAAGGGCAAAGCGGGCGCGCTGGATCTGGCGAAACTCCTGCTTGAGGTTACGATAAAGGCGGGCCTTTCCTGCCTGCCGCTTGAGCGAACGCAGCTGGCGCTCCACTTCCGTGAGGATATCGCTGACACGGAGCAGGTTCTGCCGCGCTGATTCGAGTTTCAACTCGGCGCTTCGGCGTCTGGACTTGTAGCCACTGATGGAAGCCGCCGATTCGATAATGGCGCGCCTTTCCAGAGAATTGGCGTTCAGGAAGTAGTCCATGCGACCCTGGGCGATCAGAGCATAGGAGGCGAATCCCAACCCTGATTGCTCCAGGAAGTCCTGGATGTCCCGAAGGCGACAGCGCTTCTGATTGATCCGGTAAACGCTCTCGCCGGAGCGGTAGAGTTTCCGTCCAATCTCGAAGTTCTCACCCTCCAGTTCGATTCCCTGGACCGACATCGGTCCTTCTCCACTTCGAGACAGCTTGAGGATGACTTCGACGAAGCCCGAGGGCTTTCGTTTCCGGGTACCGCCAAAGATCACATCGTCCATTCTCTGGCCGCGCAGACTTCGAGCACCCTGGACACCCAATGCCCACCCAATTGCATCGGCCAGATTGGATTTCCCACAGCCGTTGGGACCGACGACTACGGTCGTCCCCTTGTCGAAGACAACCCGCGTCTTCTCAGCGAATGACTTGAATCCGAGGAGGTCAAGAGACTCTAGATGCAGCATGTTCTTCGGTCACTTCTCCCGCAAAAAATGTGTGTTATGATGACATTCGGCACTGACACATCCTCAACGTCTCGCTCGGCACGAAAACCAGACCACAGCAGCGGGAGAAGAGTCGCTCAGGGTGCTGCGGGCAGGGCTCCCCCGGGGTCGGAGACACTGGACGACAAGACTCCATTTTAGAATGAATCAAAGACAAGTTCGAACCGCCCCTGGCCACACGATATCGCGCTTCAGGAATCGCTTGGCCTCTTTCGCTTTGAAAGTGGCGCTGGGGACAGCCTTCAGCGCCATCCTGGCAGGACAAACTCCCGAATTCTATCCTCTTGAGCAGTTGAAGCCCGGCCAAAAGGGCCATGGTCGGACGATCTTTCAGGGCACCAAGGTCGAGAACTTCGATTTCGAAGTCCTGGGCGTGCTCGAGAACTGGGGACCCAAGCAGAATCTGATCCTGATTCGGGTATCCGGAGAGCAGTTGAAACGGACCGGGATCTTCGCCGGGATGAGCGGCAGTCCTATCTATATAGACGACAAGTTAGTAGGAGCCGTAGCCTATGCGTTCCCCTGGGCCCGAGAAGCGATCGCCGGCGTCACTCCCATTCGCGAAATGGTCGACGTTTTCAAGGAAAACCAACCCTTTACGGTAAGACCTTCAGGGAGTAGAAACGCTCAGGATCTTCTCAAACCGGCCCACACTCAAATCTCTGCGCTGCTACCCCGTTTACCCATGGGTCAAGGCGGCCTCGCCCTGTCCGCTGGTTCGACGCCGGTGGCGGGTCGACTCAGACCGATCGGAACACCATTGAACGTCTCTGGCTTTAGTCCTGGGGCAATTCGGTACTTTGAGGAGGCTTTTCAGGCCATGGGGTTGGTGCCGGTGCGGGGAATCGGCACACCTCACTCCAACCACTACGATGCCACCCCGCTGGAACCAGGGTCTACCATAAGCGTTCAGCTGGTGCGGGGGGACGTCAACCTTAGCGCCAGTGGCACCGTGACCCACGTCAGCGGCAAGAAGATCTACGCCTTCGGGCACCCATTCATGGGTATGGGATACACGGACATGCCGCTCAACAGCGCTGCCGTCTTGACCATTATTCCCCATCTGGACACCAGCCAGAAGGTCTCGGCGACCACCGGTTTCGTGGGAAGTATCCGGCAAGATCGGGCCACCGGCATCATGGGCATCAGTGGTGAGGAGCCGGAGCTGCTGCCGATCCGATTGAAGGTGCGCACCAGTCGTAATGAAGAGAGGGAGTTCAAGTATGAAGCGGTAATGGACACCTTCCTGACTCCCTTTCTCCTGACCCTGACGGTGTACAACAGCATTCTGACATCCGAAAGGGCGATTGGAGATCAAACGCTACAGGTCAAATGCACTATTTCCGTCAAAGGACAGACCGACGTCGAGTTTGAGAACAGCGTTTCGGGTGTCACCAGCACCTCAGTGCTTGCCGCTGTAACGGCGGCTTCCCCGGTCCACTTCCTGCTGAACAGTGGATTCGACAATCTGAAAATGCAGGGTATCAATATAGAAGTCAACGCTCAGGAGGAAGCGAAAAAGGCGCGTCTGGAGAAGGTCTGGCAGGACAAACTGGAAGCGCGTCCCGGCGAGGAACTGAACCTGACCGTCTTCCTGCGCAAGCCGAACGGCGAGACCATGACTGAGAGATACCCGGTAAAAATACCTGAAGACATCACGCCGGGTCCGCTGAAAATCGTGGTCGGAGATGGCGTCTCCTTGACCAAATCAGACGTCGAGGCAGACAGGGAACGATACGTCCCGGAGAATCTGAGTCAACTCATCAAGGCCATCAACAACCTGAAGAAGAATGACCGGTTGTATATCCGGATCTTCCGCGATCGTCTGGGGACCATCGTCGGTGGCGAAGGGATGCCAGATCTGCCTCCCTCTCTGATTGCCCTCTATACCTCGAAGAAGACCTCGGGCGACGTCCATGCCGGCGGCGTGGCCGTCTACGTGGAGCACGAGTTGCCGGCCACAGAATATGTTCTTGAGGGTCACAAGGTCATCGAGGTAATGGTGAAGAGTTAGAGCTTCTGCAGTGAAACTCCCGCTTACCGGACCCATTTCCTACTCATTCCCATTATTCCCATGAAAAAAGTGTCGCTTTTCCTGATCCCTGTTCTCTTCTGTGTCGTGTTGGCTTCGCTCTTCGCAACTCATCCACGGAGATGGGTAGCGGCAACGCGCGCCGAGTTCCTGGAGGGAAAACTTCGAGGTGTGTCGGTTACAAGCGATGGAAAATTGATCCTGGCACCCGCCTTCGAGGTTGTCGCGGACACCAAGGAGGCCTTCGTCTATGCAGCGGTTCTGGACCGGGGAGGCAATCTCTACCTGGGAACTGGCAACGGTGGGAAGCTCTTCCGCGTGAATTCCGCCGGCGAGAGCAACCAGTGGGTCAAGCTGGAAGAGCCTGGCGTCTTCGCCCTGGCGGTTGACTCCACCAATCGACTCTATGCCGGCACCGGACCCGACGGCAAGGTCTACCGCATCAACCAGGGAGGCGAGCCCGAAACCTTCTTCGATCCTGAGGAAAAGTACATCTGGGCACTGACCGTCGACGCTCAGGACAATGTCTTCGTAGCCACGGGACCGAGGGGAGTCATCTACAAGGTAACGCCCGCAGGCAAGGGCGAGACTTTCTACGACAGCGCTGCGACCCACATCATGAGTATGGCCTGGGACCTCGACGGCAACCTGTTAGCTGGAACGGCTTCCCGAGCCTTGCTTTTGAGGATTTCGCCTAAAGGCTCTCCCTTCGTTCTCTACGACTCTCCCCTGGAAGAGATCAAGTCCATCACCGTTGATCGCTACGGCAACATCTATGCGGCTGCGCTGGGAGGATTGGGGACACACCCCATGCAGGCCGCGCCTGCCGCCACTGAGGAGAACAAGGATAAGTCATCAACTAAGAAAGAAGAGCAACGGAGCTCACGTCGAACGGTCAAGGTCTCAGGCACGGAAAAGGGCGGGAAGTTGGAAGTCTACCGCATCGACAAGGAGAATCTGGTCGAGACATTGTACAGCTCGGACGATGAGCTGGCCTTCGATCTCCTGGTCCGGAGCGATGGAACGCTTCTCGTCGCGACCGGAAACAAGGGTCGTATTCTATCCATCAGCCCGCGCCGATTCGCCACCCTTCTGGTCGAATGCGATGAGGAGCAGATCACTCGTCTCTTGGAGCATCGGGGTCGACTCTACGCTGCTACCAGTAATCTGGGAAAAGTCTTCGAGCTTCAGACCAAGCCGGCTACCAAGGGCGTCTACACTTCCAAGGTGCTGGACGCCGCGATGCTGGCCTCCTGGGGCACCATCGCCTGGGAGTTGCGCGAGCCCGCAGCAGTTGGCGTTCGTCTGTTCAGCCGCTCAGGAAACACAGATACGGCTGATCAGACCTGGACCGACTGGGAGGGTCCCTACGAGGAACCCAGGGGCAGCCACATCAAGAGTCCGCATGCCCGCTATCTACAGTGGAAGATCGAGTTTCCCGAACAAGGCCGGGTAGCAGCCGTCATTTCCAGTTTGAACGCCGTCGATCTGGTGAGCGTAAGCTATATCCAGCGAAACATGGCTCCCCAGGTGACCTCCATTACGCTGCATCCACCCGGGGCGGCCTTCATTCACTATCCCTCCTCGGGCAACCCTGGGAGTGTGACGCCCGGAGGCCCCGAGGGAGCTCACCTTCGCTCCATGCCCAGGGAGATAAGGTCACTCGGTAAACCCACGACGACCACTCCGCCGCGAAGAGTCTATGTGCCTGGAGCACAAAGCATTTCCTGGACCGCTCGCGATGCGAATCACGATGACCTGGTCTTTTCCCTGGACTACCGAGCTCCCGGCGAAACCAAGTGGAAAGCGCTGGAGAAGGATCTAGAGCACACCTACTATACCCTGGATGGCGTCAGTTTCCCCGACGGCCCCTACGTTGTCAGGGTTGTTGCCTCGGACCGTCCCAGCAATCCGGACGATCAGGTGCTTGAGAACGAGCTGATCAGCAAACCCTTCGTCATCGCCAACTCGTCTCCAGCCGTAAACTGGCAGTCCGCTTCGGGACAGGGCCCGGGCCCCATCAAATTTGAGGCCAGTACGCGGTCAAGTACCATTTACCAGGTAGAGTACTCCGTCGATGCCGACGATTGGAGGATCCTCTTCCCAGAGGATGGTATCGCTGACGGCACCTCGGAACAGTTCGAGCTCAAACTAAAGGACCTGGGCGCCGGTGACCACGTTCTCACGGTCCGCGTAGTGGACTCGGTTGGGAACATCGGAACCGGCAAACTGAACATCTCTGTGCCCTAATGCAGCTCGCCATAAGTTCTGAGCCAGGAGGCAGTAGTCAATCCTTGTCGCTGGCTAGACGTCGCGAGCGACGCATATTGGGCTATATTCCGAGTCGAGCGCAACAACACCGGCGACGACGAGGGGCTACTGAACCCTGGTTCGAAACTTATGGCGCGCTGCGCGAGCGTCCTCATACCGCCGACATCAGAAGAGGTCAATCCCAACGGGATTGTGGATTATAGCCCAGGTTTTCCGAACCCTGGGTACGGAGACACCGCTTTCGATTCCAACCCCATCGGGGTTGCGGCAAGCTTTTTTGACTAGCGGAATTCCGCCGAAGTCCACGGTTCCACAACCCTTTCAGGGTTGACTTCTTGATCATGCTGCCCATCCCCAGGGTTCGGAAACCCTGGGCTGGAATACGCAACCCCCTTGGGGTTGACCTTCGTAAACCAAGGCGTCCGCACAGTCCGCACCTGGCTTGTCGTCAAAGTCCAAAAACCAGATCTTCTGGTATGGCAAAACTTGATCTGATTGTAAACTTCTTGCCGGCCAAGGAGCCCAATAAGAGGTCACAGGGTGAAGCTTGCTGAGGGGGACATCTCAGGGCTATCAGCCCAAGAACGCTGTCGGGAGTGCCGGACGCAGGTCAAAAGAAGCGCTGCTTGAAGGCTGTGCTTGCTCTGATGATGACGGAGGCCTCGTCGCCTGAGTCGGCGCTGGGGAGCAGGAAACAGACGGCTATCCCACGAGATTCAGCCCAATCGAGGCCGGCCTGGGGACCCATCACGTAGAGTGTCGTGGAGAGAATGTCTGCCGCTAGCGCGGTAGGATGCCACACTGTCACCGACCCGGGGAAGGAGACGGGCAGGCCGTTTCTCGGGTCGAGGATGTGTCCGATTCGTTTGTTGGCGACGATCAGGTCTCTTTCCGAGGTGCCGCTGGTTGCAAGCGAGCCGGAGCTAAGCCTCAAGTTCAAGAAAGGCCGGGAGCGTTCGATAGGGTGAGCCAGATCAACGCTCCAGGCACTCTGGCCCGGGGGGGACCCTCGTACCAGCAGCTGCCCTCCGAAATCGATCAGCCAAGGTCCGTGACCCTCGCCCTGGGCGTGCTGAAGGACCCGATCCAGGGCGTCGCCCTTGCCGAAGGCACCCGGGTCCAGCCGGACCTCTCGCAGTCGCGTCACCTGACACCCGGACGAGTCGAATTGGAGATGCCTCATTCCTGAAGCTTCCCGAGCGACCCGGAAGATCTCGCCGCTGGATTCCCGGTCGGCCGATAGCCCTCTGAGCTCCATCAAAGAACCCACTGCAGGATCGAAGGCTGATCCTGTCTTTCGGCTCCAGTCGACTAGCTCGCGAAAAAGGAGGCAGAGAGATTCGCTCAGCTGAAAAGGCTTCTGTAGAGGATGCCGATTCAGGCGGCTTAGAACGCTGCCATCGATCCAGGTGCTCAGCTCCTGCTCAGCCCGCTCCAGGATCCGCACATATTCCTCGACCTGTTGGATTCCAGCTTCCCTCTCCTCGGCGAAGGTGGTCAGGGTGCAGACCGTGCCCATCAGGTAGACCTGACGAGTCAGCGGCGTCTGCGCATCCCGGACCTCCGCATGGACCGTCCAGCCAGGGAGAAGAACCAACGAGGCAATCAAAGGGATCCAGGCGGATCGAGGCCGGCCGGACTCTAAACTGGGAGAAAAGTGAAATGCGAAAACGAGGCTCACTCTAAGCGGCCAGACGGGTCACCCGGCTTCTCCGATTCTGAGCCCGCCACAGTCGGACGCTCTTCCACTGGTGGAACGCGTAGGTGCCCGCGAAGGCAAGGCCGCTGACTACATGGACAGCCAGAGTCAGCTTTGAAAGGAAGGCGCTGGTGCTTACCTGGAGAAGATAACCGGAGAGAATCATCGGTAGGAAACTCAGGAGCATGGCGATGCCGCTGCGGCGGTTGGCCTTGTTGCGAGTGCCGAGTTTCTCGGTGATGTGGGAGGAGTACATGATTCCCAGCACCAGGATGAGGAAGGGGGCAGCCAGGATGTGGATGTCGAGCATGGCCGGCTGCAGGGGATGGTTGATCAGGGCGAAGGGGTCTTCGGTCGCCATCATGTATTTCATGATGAAGAACACGATACCCGTGACCGAGACCAAGCCCGTCAGGATATGAAAGGACCAGGATTCCCAACGGCTCACTGGATTGCCTCCAGGGCTCGATCGATGGCCAGGACTCTGCGCACGGCTTCATTGGTCGCCCGACCTGTCAGCGTCGCTCCCGCAATCGGACGGATAGCACGCTGGAGGGTGAGATCCTTGTCCAGCTTTCGCCCCTGGTATTGGGCATACCAGGCCGGAGGAGCGAGATACTCTGTAGGCTCGAGGAAGGCAGTGACCTCGATCCGCCGCAAATCACCCCGTTCGTCCAGACAGATCAACAAGGTCTCTCTCTTCGTCCGCACCACGTGGGTATCAACGTAGGCGCGGCCCACGACTTCTCCATCCCTTCGAGCGATGTAGCGAGCGATCAAGGCGTGTGGGGCTTTTCCTTGCGAAAGGGCTGCCACCTTGGATTGCTGCTCCTTGGTCAAGAAGATCCGCTCAGACTTGATCTGAGCTCCCGGAAAAACGGCTGACAAAGCTTCCTCTCGTGACAGAAAAGTGGCTAGAAGAGTTCCGAACAAGCAGATCCAGATCACCCCGAAGACTTGCAGAGCCCTGAACCCCGTCGTTCCTGGCACTAGAACTCTCAACTTGCCCTGACTCCAAACTCGAGGGAATCGCCTTCCGAACAACCCACCTCAACCTACCTTTAATGAAATTGAATTTCAATTTCATTAAAAACCAGCCGGCTTGTCAAGGAGAAAACGCAAAAGAAGGAGAGAATTTTCTGGAGGGAGCTTTGAGGACGAGCCCTAACTCTTTTGAAAGATGATCTGTCCGCCGGTCTTGAGGCGGATCGTAAAGGTGATCTTGTCCGGATCGTCCTTGGTGATGTCGATTCTTTGATTGAACCCGAACTTGCGGAGACTGAGGGTATAGTTGCCGGGGATGATCGTGGCGCTGCAGCTTCCCACCTTGCTCCGAAATCGAATACGCGAGGAGCGGGACTTCTCACCCGTCTTCGAGTTGGTCAGCTGAAAGCTGAGATTGGCCATTTTATAGATGTCGAAATTGTAGCTTGCGTCTTTGCTGACCCGTATCTCGATGTTCCGTGGACCCAGCTCCTGCTTCATCCGGACTGCGTGTCGTTGTTCTACCTCAGCCAGACGCTCACCGATGTGTTCCGCGGTCCATTTCGCGTAGAGGTCCTCACTCTGGATCTTCGCAATCGAGTCATTGACGATCTTCAGGAGCTCTTCATCCCCCTTGCGCACGGCCACGGCGCATTCCACCGTACCCACGTCACCCGGTACCAATTCGAGCCCTTTCGAACCCGGGACGGTATCGAGGGAATAGGCCAGCATGTAGCGGTCATCGATAATCGCGTCGAGTTCGCCTCTCCGCAGGGCAAGCACGCTATCATCCACGGCCTTGAAGGGGGATGTCTTGATGCCGGGAAATTTCTGCTTGACGAGTTCCTCAATCACCGTTCCCTCGCGAACGCCCACGGTGACGTTCTTGAGGAGCTCGGGACGCAGGTCATTCAGCACCGGATTGATCGCCAGACCCAGTTGAGAAGTGTAGTAGGGCTTCGAGAACGAGACCCGTTTCTTACGGCTTTCGCTGATACCGAAGACTCCGAGAACAAAATGCGCCTCCTCATTCTCCAATGCGGGGACCAGGGTGGAGTAACTGCGGGTGATGTAGCGAAGGGTGACCTGACGCTCGCTGCCCGGCTCGGAAAGGGCGGACTTGATGCTCGCAACGATCCGAGTGGCAAGTTCGGCATCAGGGCCAACCATTTCGGTGCCCTTCTGGTAAAACAAGGGTGCCTCAAAGGGAACAGTTCCGATGTAGGCAGCCTTGTCCCCTCTGATGGACGTCAGGGCGCCGGTCGCTCCACCACAGCTTCCATACCAGACGAGCACGGCCGTCAAACAGGCCGTCAGCAGAATTTTTGTTTTCATCTTCTTAGTAACCTCAGCGGAGCGAAAAGATATATCAGAACTTCACCGGGAAGGGCAACCTTCTGATGAACTAAGTTTCTTGTACATCAGACAGGGCGGACCAGGAGGCACTGGCTGCATTCCAGAAAGAAACTTCGGTTCTAGGGCGTGGCGGCAGTCTCTAGGTCGCCCTGCTTCGTGCCAAAGGCCCGAAAGAAGAATACTTCGGCCTGGAGACCGAACCCACGTCCGTCAATTGCAGTAACCGAGATTCCCCGGGGCGTCGTCATCGGACATACACGGGACCATTGGACCGGAAAAACTCTAAGGTCTCGGGCCAGCAATCACGAAAAAAAGGGGGAGCTCACTGCTGAAGCGCGTCGGAGAGGGTCAAGAGGCGTAGTAGGGAGTCTCTCCCTCGGCATGATCCGTGGTATCGATTACTTCTTCTATCTCGGGGATCACTTCCTTGATCCGCGCTTCGATGCCCTGCTTCAGAGTGACATCGACCATTCCACAGCCGTGGCAACCACCGCCAAAGCTCAGGTACGCCTTCCCATCGTTCAGGCCGGCGAAGTGCACTACCCCGCCGTGAGCCGCCACCGAGGGATTGATTTCGGAATCGATCAGTCGCTGAACCCGCTCGGCCACGGAACCTGACAGGTCAGGTCGCGATCCATCGCCAAAGGTCGGGAGCTCAGGTGTATTCGGATTGTTGAACTTGAAACCACTGCGCATGACCTTGTCTTCGTAGTCCACGCTCGCACCTTCAAGGTTCTCGGCACTCTTGGGGTCCACGATGACATCGAAACCACCCCCGTCGAAGACGACGTCCTCTTCCGTCTTTTCGTCAGGCCTCACCAGCTTCATGCTGTAGGAAAACTCCAGTGTTCCGTTTGTCTTTGCTTCCAGACGGAGCGAGGACTTCCCGTCCTCACTCTTCTGGAACGCCTTGAAAATATATTCTTTCGCAGAGTCGGTAAAAGTGATCATGACTTGTCCCCCAAGCTCTCTACAGGTGACTGACAAAAAACCAGCCACGTCATCTACGATTGTAGCACCTTTTTGGGCACCATCAACGGCGCCAGAATCACTTTCGGTAAAAAGAGCGAACTGTGCCACCCAGATGGTTCACGTGGGGTTGACCGGCAGAAGCAGAAGAACGAATACTATGTTTTTTTTTGTCAGGGAGTTTGTAGGTTCATGAAGATAAGCTGACTTGCTTTGGATTGACCCGAGGCAGTGTCAGGTTAGCGGGTTACCCACAGATCCGCCTTTTGAAAGGATATATCTAGATGCCAAGCTTGACTGCAACAAATGCCGCTTGGAAGTGTATTGACTCCGCGGTGTCCTTCGGAGCCGGAGTTGGCTTCAACGTGATTCAGTTTTTCAATAATTATCGACCCAGCGCAACTTTTACGCCCAAGTGGTCGGACAAACCACTGTTGAAGTCCTGGGAAAAGACCAAACCTACATTAGGGTGGCCGCGCCAGACTGATTCGCTTTGCCCCAAGTGCGTCGTGGAAAGTAGAGAGCGGATTCTCAACGGCGAAGAAGACCATACCGTTCTGATCAATGAGAAGGTCGGCGAGATCAAGGCGACCATCGTGGAACGCGATGGGGAGATCTGGATGATCAAGGAGTGCCCTCAGCACGGCAAGTTCGAGGACCTCATGGCCATCGACTCCAAGTTCCTGACCTGGATCGAAGCCAACTTTCCGGGACGCGACATTCGGTCGCACAATGACTCCACCCTCCACAATCATGGCTCCAGCACCATCCAGCACGGACGGGGCTCGGTGCTCACGGTCGATCTGACCAACCGCTGCAACATGATGTGCGATCCCTGTTTCATGGACGCCAACCAGGTGGGTTACGTCCACGAGCTGGAGTGGGCAGAGATCAAGGAGATTCTCGACAACGCTCTGCAGATCAAGCCGCGCCGTCAGATGTCGGTGCAGTTCTCGGGTGGGGAACCCACGCTGTCTCCCCACTTCTTCCGCGCCATCAAGTACTGCCGCAAAATTGGATACAACAGCGTTCAGTGCGCCAGCAACGGAATCGAGTTCGCCAAGAGCCTCGAGTTTTCAAAGAGGGCAGCGGAGTCCGGTCTTCGCTACTGCTATTTTCAGTTCGACGGGATCGGCAATGACGCCAACAGCCACCGACACATAGGTAATCTGTTCGACGTCAAGCTGCGGGCGATCGAGAACATGCACAGCGCGGGAATCGAGATCGTCCTGGTGACCACCCTGGTCAACGACGTCAACAACGAGCAGGTGGGTCCCATCATCCGCTTCGCCCTGGACAATCCCAAGAAAATCGCCTTTATCGCGTTTCAGCCGGTGTCCTTCACCGGAAGAGATGAGGAGATCACGGAGGAGCGTCGTCTGCGTCAGCGCTACACGCTCTCTCACCTGGCAAAGGATGTGAAGGAGCAGACCGGCATGACCGAGCCGACTCGCGACTGGTTTCCTCTCTCCCTGATGGGTTCGTTCGCCGACTTCGCTGATCTGGTCCACGGGCCCAGCGCCGAATGGGGACAGGTCAGCTGTGGCTGCCATCCCAATTGCGGTGTGGGAACGGCGCTGATGATCGACAAGGAGACCAAGGAGTGGGCTCCGGTTCCCCAGTTCCTCAATATTCCGGGTCTCGTTGGGGATATGAGGAAGGTCACCGATTCCGGCCGGGGGCCGACGTTCTCCAACTTGATGGTTGGCCTCGCCCTTCTCAAGAACTACAGCCCCTTCAAGGCTCCTTCTCGGCTGACCCTGCTCGACGTCCTGAAGAAGTTCGACAAGAGCTTCGGTCTATCGGGTAAGGACTACGGCGACGGTAAGAAGCGGCGGGAAGACCCCTGGAACTTCCTCTTCGTAGCGGGAATGTGGTTTCAGGACCTGTTCAACTATGATTTCCGACGCACCGAGATGTGCATCATCCCTTACGCCACTCAGCAAGGTGAGATTTCCTTCTGTGCCTACAACACCGGGCATGGCTGGCGCCAGATCCTCGAGCACATGCACATGAATGCCACCGTGGCTGATTGGTATAAGGAACACGGCCGCCACGAGATCTTTGCCGGCGGCAACAATGCCGACCTGCAAACCTATGATCACTCTCTGGAAATCCGCCAGGAGGATGCTGAGCGGGTCAAGAAACGGACCACGCTTCCCCAGACCTCTCGAGATGAGAAGATGATGAAGCGCAAGGCAGCGAAGGAAGCCGCCGCGGTTCGAGAATACTACGAGGAGATGGTTCTCAAGAAAGAGAAGAAGAACGACCTGGTCGAGCTGAGCATCGGCTAGGTAGGGCTGTTTGAGATTGGTTCAGTCCAATGTCCCAGTTAGCCGAGAAACGGTGTATTCCCTGCAGGGGCGGCATTCCGCCCCTGACAGCTGAAGAAATCAAACCCCTTTTGGACCAGCTTGAAGGGTGGTCGTTGGCAGACAACCACCACCTTCAAAAGCTGGTCCAGTTCCCCGACTTCAAGACCGCCCTCGATTTCACCAACCAGGTGGGAGCGCTGGCAGAAGAAGAAGATCACCATCCCGACATCCACCTGGCCTGGGGTAAGGTGGAACTCACCCTCTGGACCCACAAGATCAACGGCCTCACCGAGAGTGACTTCGTCATGGCCGCCAAGATCGATCGGATCCCTTAGTCCCAATACCCTGCGCTTCCCATGCGGAAACTTGATGTGGCTTCGGTCTCCTGGCCGAAGGGTCTTCTTTGGGCCGAGCCTATGGCTCGACCCTCGGCGGCCTGGAGACCGCCGCCACGTCCTCCAATCAAGATTTCTTTCTCGAATGAGGCCAAGGGGGCCGGACCATTACTCGGACAGGCTCTAGACCAGGTTTCCTATAACAGACAGTCTGGGTCTTCTGGTACATTCCCCTGCAGACTTCCATGTTGAAACGACAGTCCACCGGATCCATCGTTTGCCGCTCCTGTGGTCGCCTGGTCGGGGTCAATGATGCCGAGTGTTACGAGTGCGGCGTCAGGAATCCGGGACTCTGGGGATTCGCGCCTTTACTGCGGACTTTAGGTAACGACCTCGGGTTCGTGGGTCTGATTACCTGGGGATGCGTATTTCTGTATCTGGCAGCCCTGGCCGTGGACCCCTCCGGGATTGGGATGGGCAGCATCTTCTCCATGTTGTCTCCAAGCCGGAAGGGTCTCTTCCTCTTTGGCTCCAGCGGCGCAATACCTGTTTTTGAGGTCGGCCGCTGGTGGACCGTTCTGAGTGCCGCCTGGCTGCATGGAGGGCTACTCCACATTGGGTTCAACCTGATGTGGGTGCGTCAGTTGGCTCCCACCACAGCCATGATCTACGGTCCTGCCAGAATGGTCATCATCTACACGGTGTCCTCGATCGTCGGCTTCTCACTGAGCAGCTGGGCCGGACGCTTCCTGGACTTCCTTCCAGGACCACTCCATGGTGCCGGCTTCACCGTTGGCGCCTCAGCTCCCATATTTGGTCTGCTCGGCGCTTTGATCTATGCGGGGCGAAGAGGCGTCAGCAGCTCCATCGGCAAGCAGGCCCAGAGCTATGCCGTTATCCTCTTCGTCTTCGGATTCATCATGTCCAGTGTCGACAACTGGGCCCATCTGGGGGGATTTCTAGGGGGCTACCTGACATCCCGATGGCTTGACCCGATGCAGCCGGAACGCCTCGATCATCTAGTAACAGGACTGGTCTGCATCGTCCTGACGCTACTCTCCGTTGTAGTTTCTGTCGTTACGGGATTCCAGTACGTGTAGAAGAATAAGAGGTCGCACGTCTGAACGTCGCACGTCTCAGGCCGACCCCAACTGGTGCCTCAATTCCGTCCGCCCGGTGCCCGGCAAGGCGCCAATCTCGCCAGTCGTGGGACGTGCGACCTCTTACTCCACCAGATGACACGCCACCTGGTGCCCCGGGGAAACTTCCCTCAGCTCCGGTTCGACCTCGTGACAGTGCGCAACAGCCACGGGGCAGCGAGTGCTGAAGTTGCAGCCTTTCGGTGGGTCTGAGGGGCTGGGCAGGCTGCCTGTGAGGATGGTTCGCTGGCGCTGGGACTCGATCTTGGGATCGGGGATCGGAACGGCGGACAGCAGGGCCTGTGTGTAGGGGTGGAGAGGGTTCTCATAGAGTGCGGCCTGATCCGTTAGCTCGACGATCTTCCCCAGATACATGACGGCGACGCGATCGCTGATATGGCGGACCATGGCCAGATCATGGGCGATGAACAGATAGGTCAGACCGAAACGCTGCTGCAGCTCCTCCAGTAGATTGACGACCTGAGCCTGGATCGACACATCCAGTGCCGATATGGGTTCGTCGCAGATAATGAAATCGGGTTGCAGGGCCAGGGCACGGGCGATTCCGACTCGCTGCCGCTGCCCCCCCGAGAACTCATGAGGATAGCGGTCCGCAAACTGCGGGTTCAAGCCTACCAGTTCCATCAACTCCTGGACCCTTCCCTTCCTCTCCTTCCTGGAGACCAGGTTGAAGATCTGAAGGGGCTCGCCGATGATCCTGCCGATCGTCATACGGGGATTCAGCGAGGCATAGGGGTCCTGAAAGATCATCTGCATTCGACGGCGCATCTCTCGAAGCTTCTTCCCTTCCAGGTCTCCCAAGTCAATGCCATCGAGATAGACCTTGCCCTCGGTCGGCCGGTTCAGCTTGAGAATGGCCCGGCCGGTCGTGGACTTTCCGCAGCCGCTTTCGCCCACCATCCCCAGGGTCTCTCCGCGGTAGATTTCGAAGCTGATGCCATCGACTGCTCTGACGGTTCCAACCTGGCGTCTCAAGATCCCGCGAGTGATGGGAAAGTGCTGCTTCAGTCCTTCTACTCGGACTAACGGCTTTTCTGAAGTTTCAGCTGGCACCCTGCCAGTCTCCTTTCACCTTATCCTTTTCCCAACAGGCTACCTGATGACCTTCCCCAATGACCTCCAGGGGAGGGTTCTCGTGTTGGCACTTCTCCACAGCATAGCTGCAGCGGACGGCAAACGGACAACCCGGACCCAGGGCTGCTGGGTTGGGAGGCTGACCGGGTATCGAGGTCAGTTGAGCTTCCCTTTCCTGATTCAACTGAGGCATGGATCTGAGCAGCCCTATGGTGTAGGGATGAGAGGGATTGGAGTACAAGTCTTCGACACCCGCCTCCTCGATCACATAACCTGCGTACATGACGATGACTCTCTTGGCCAGACCGGCGATGACGCCCAGGTCGTGGCTAATCCAGATCACGGCCATCCCAAACTGCTGCTGAAGACGCTTTACCAGGTCGATCGTCTGTGCCTGAATGGTAACGTCGAGGGCCGTCGTGGGCTCATCCGCGATCAGCAGCCGTGGATTGCAGGATAGGGCCATCGCAATCATGACACGCTGGCGCATCCCTCCTGAAAACTGGTGAGGATAGTCGTCCAGTCTGGCTCGCGCATTCGGGATCCCCACCAAATCCAGGAGCTCGGCAGCACGATCTTTGGCCTGACGAGTGCTCATCCGCTGGTGGAGCTTCAAAGGCTCGACGATCTGGAAACCCACCGTCAAGACTGGATTCAGCGCCGTCAGCGGGTCCTGGAAAATCATCGCGATTTCTGCCCATCTGACGCGCCGCATCTCCTCATTGGAGAGCGTGAGAAGATCCCGCCCCTGGAAGAGAATCTCGCCGCCGACGATCTTGCCGGGCGGATCGGGAATCAGCCGCAGCAGACAGAGCACGCTCACGCTCTTGCCACAACCGCTCTCTCCCACGATGCCCAGGGTGTCTCCCTCTTCCAACTCGTAGGAAATGGAGTTGACGGCCTTCACTACGCCATTCTGGGTGTAGAAATGCGCGGCCAGATTCCGTACTTCCAACAATCGAGTCAAGAAGATATCCTTCGTGGTGGCGGTCTCCAGGCCGCCGGATTTTTCTTTCGAGCCGCTGGCTCGACTCACGGCGGCCTGGAGACCACCGCCACGTCCAATCTCCAGCCTCCTTCTGGACGATGTTTTCAGATCAGTCGCCTCCCCAAGGAAGCCCTGGCCCCATTCCAGAAGGAAACTTTGGTTGTCTCTTACTGCAACATCGATAGCACCGTGTCGGCTGTAGGATGGGCACTCTTGCCCGTCAAGGACAGCGACGGGCAGGAGTGCCCGTCCTACAAACAGTCAGGGCTCGGTTCGATGAAGTTTCAGCTTAGAGAATACACTGTCTCCCCCATCCAGACCACTACGAACTCGCCCGGCAATAGGCTACACTCCTTCTTCGAATGTGGAACCAACCAGCCCGGACTCGCCCCGCGATCCGGCACTTCGGGAGTGCGCTCGCGGTTGCGCTCGTCTGCGCTTGCGCTCCGACGAATCCAAGCCTTCTCCCCGAATCGGACGCTAAGACCTTGATCATAGGAACCTCACAGGAGCCCGATTCCCTGATCCGCATCCTCGGCAACCTGTTGATCTCCGGTGACGTCATGTCTTTCATGTGGCGCCGGCTGATGGAGTCGGGTCCGGATGGTCGTGGGCGCTGTGCCCTATGTACGGAACTGCCGACGCTAGAGAATGGTCTCTGGAAGATCGATCGGGAGCAAGGAACATCGGAGGCCATATTTCATCTGAGACGAGGCAGGAAGTGGGCGGACGGGGTTGAGATCACGGCCAAGGATGCCACTTTTGCCTGGGAGCTCAAGACCGATCCTCAGTACGAGTATGGGCCTACCCAACTGGTGCCCATCGCCGGCGTTGACGCGCTGGACGATTACACCCTCAGGGTCCGCTACTCCTCGATCTGGCCCTTCGCCGACTCAGACAAAAGGGTGATATTCCTGCCCGATCACTACTATCGACCGATCTGGACCCACTACAAGAGCGAGGGCGGCACCTACTGGGAAAGATTCGTCGCAGATGAAAGGGTCAGCGTCAAGCCCCTGGTCAATGGCCCCTTCCAGGTCGAAGACTGGGTCTCAGGCAGCCACATTCTGCTGAAACGAAACCCCAACTACAACCTGTCTGAGCCGCCGAAGATCGACCGGGTACTGATTCGCATCATCCCCGATCTGAACACCCTGGCCGTCAACGTCAGGACACGTCGACTGCACTTGACCGATGGCTGGCTGACCCTGGATCAGACCAAGGGGCTAAGCGAGACCACAGGGCTTGAAGTCGCCTACGTCAACCCGATGTGGCTGGAGCACGTCACGCTCCAGATCAACAAACCTCCTTTGCACGACCGAAGGGTCCGGCAGGCTTTGCTCCACGCCATCGATCGCGAGGGCATGAACGAAGCTATCTTCGGAGGCCGCCAACCACCAGCAGATTCGTGGCTGGCCCCTTATCACCCCGCCTATAGCCCCGATGTGAAGAAGTACGATTACAACCCGGCGGAGGCGCTCCGCCTACTGACCGAAGCCGGTTGGAAGCCGGACACCGAAGGGGTCCTGCGTAGTGCGGAGGGCGACCCTCTGAGCCTGACCCTGGTCACAATCGCCGGTGACAAGCTCAGAGCTCAGGTGTCCGAAGTGATCCAGGCGCAATGGTCGGAGCTGGGAATATACGTAAAGATCTCGCCTCAATCGGCCCGACTCCTGTTCTCAGAGACGTTGGCCAACTCCAACCTTCCTCCCGGAGGTGTTGCCATCTGGCGCTGGGTGATAGAGTCCCAGGATGCCCACTATGCCAACACCCTGTGGAAACCCAGGGACGAGCACAATCTGGACCATCTCTTGAAGAAGTCTCCCTGGGGAAAGGTGCGGCGCAACATCGAGCTGATCGAACGGGCCATCAAGACGGCTGATCCGGAGGAAAGATACGCCTTGTTGAGAGAGCAGCAGGAAATCTGGGCAAAGGAGCTTCCCATCCTCCCTCTCTATTGGCATGTTCGGGTTGTGACCGTCGAACACAGCCTCCAGGGTTACGAGCCCCATCCCTTCGCCGAGATCGGATGGAATGTGGAGCAGTGGGACATCCTGCCCGACAATCAGGCAGGGGGTTAGTGCTCCATGCTTCGTTATGTCCTCGGTCGGATCCTTCAGATCTTTCCGGTCCTACTGGTCATCACCATCATCGTCTTCGGTTTGATGCAGCTGGCGCCGGGCGACCCTTTCGATCAACTGATCCTGGCCAATCCCAACATTACGAGCGAGGAGATCCAGCACATGAAGGCCGTCTACGGCCTGGACAAGCCCATCTACATTCAATATCTTCGCTGGGTTGGGCAAGTGCTGCAGGGCAATCTCGGCTATTCCCGGCTCTACCGCCGACCCGTCGCTAGCCTTCTCCCGGACAGGCTCGCCAACACTCTGGTGCTGACGAGTCTGAGCCTTCTCGTGAGCGTGTTGATCGCGATCCCGATTGGCCTCTACAGTGGGCTGAAACAATACTCCTGGGCCGACTACTCGCTCTCCATCTTTTCTTTTGTGGGTATTTCGCTTCCGGTGTTCTGGTCGGGCCTGCTGCTGATCCTTATCTTCTCCGTGGCTCTGGACTGGCTTCCCCCGGGAGGACACTATTCCCTGGAGCCGGGAGCGCCCCTGCTGAAGCGGCTCAGCTATCTAGTGCTACCGGTCATCGTTCTGAGCCTCTTCAGCACTGCCAGCTGGATGCGCTATATGCGCTCCAGCATCCTCGAAATCATCCCTCAAGGCTACATCGTGACCGCTCAGGCGAAGGGCTTGAAGCAGAGGGTGGTGGTCCTGCGACATGCTCTCCGAAATGCGCTGATCCCAGTGGTGACGCTTATGACGTTGAGTGTGCCTCACCTGATCAGCGGAGCCGTCATCACCGAGAACATCTTCTCCTGGCCGGGCATGGGGCGGCTGATCTTCGACTCCCTCATGAACAACGACTACTCACTGGCCATGGCGATCTTTCTTGTGTTTGCGACTGGGGTAGCTGTTTTCAACCTGATAGCCGACATCCTCTACGCGGTAATAGATCCAAGGATTACCTACGATGGCTAGCGAGGCACCGATAGAACGGGGCCACTGGGGGATGGTCTGGCTGCGACTGCGCCGCCACCGTCTGGCGATCTGTGCGCTCTGCGTCCTCTCAGTGATCGTGCTGCTGGTCTTGATCGGTCCCATCCTGTCCTCCCACTCCTACGACAAGGTGCGACTTCGAGAGCGACTGCAGGAACCCTCCTCAGTCCACTGGTTGGGCACCGATGAGCTGGGGCGCGATGCCCTGGCCCGTCTTTTGCACGGGGGGCGCGTCTCGCTTCTGGTTGGAGTTTCTGCCGCTCTTCTCAGCTCCGTGCTGGGGATCCTCATCGGCGCGGTTGCCGGATACTATGGAAAGCTGACGGACACCCTGCTGATGCGTTGGACAGATATCATGCTATCGATTCCCAGTATCCCTCTCTTGCTGATCCTGTCTCGTTTTGTGGGAGGATCTGTGTGGGGCATCGTGACGATCTTGATGATATTCGGATGGATGAGCCTGGCACGAATTGTCAGGGGCTCGATCCTCTCGCTGCGTGAGATCGAATTTGTCGATGCTGCACGTGTCGTCGGCGCCCCTCCCTGGCGCATCCTCTTTCTACACATCGTGCCCAATACCCTGGCTCCGATCCTTGTCTACACCACTTTGAATATCGGTTACGCCATCCTGGCAGAGTCCAGTCTCAGCTACCTGGGTCTGGGCATACAGCCGCCCGTCCCCAGCTGGGGCAACATGCTTTTGAATGCCCAACAACACCTGGGGGTGGCCCCCTGGTTGGCTCTGTTCCCGGGTCTGATGATCTTCCTGAGCCTATTGAGTATCAATTTCCTGGGCGATGGACTGCGAGATGCTCTGGATCCACGTCATGCTGATCAGAGTGGGCGTAGTTGACTAGCACCTGAATCGCGGATCTCTGGACGCGAGCGAAGAATTGCGCTAAACAGATACATTTCCGAATGCTTCAGGGGAACAATTGATGTCAGCAGAAGGTAGCGGAAATTGGAGCGACTTGCGACAGAATATCGCAGTGGTCTTTAGCCCCAACTCCAGACAACGATACATAGACGAGGCGCTCGAGAGCGAGGCCATCTACGAGTTTGTAGATGCCTGGGGGAAAAAGAAACGATGGTTGAAGGATGAGTACGCCTATCTGGCGCCTACAACGGCCTCAGCTCTATTGAACCGCTGCAGCCTGAAGCACGATCTCCTGACCGAAACCCAGTTGCGTGGGGTCATCGATTCCTATCACACCCTCTTCGTTCCCAACGCGGCTGAGCTCGAGAATGAGACTATCGAATCCTTGAGAGCGGCGGTGCAACGCGGTGCTCTCCATCTGGTGGTGACAGGCAGGACGAATCTTCCCGATGATCTACTGGGTCTCGACGGCTCGGAGACGATCGTTCCGGCTGGGTACACGGGTTGGCGCTGGGGCGAGGAGTCCCGGTTTTCCGATCGGAAGGCATGGGCAGACTACTACGTATCCGGCGGCAAGGGACAGACTTCGAGAAAACTGGTAGCGAAATCGAACTCACGGGTCCTGGCACGGCTCTGGCAGCTGGGCGGGGATCTCTCCAGTTCGGACAGCGCGAGCAAGCAGGAGATCGGGGACGCCATAATCGTCACCGATCGGACACTCTGTGTAGCGAATTCGATTTTCGAGTTTCTGGGGGGCGTTCTACAGGCTCACCTGAACGTCGAGGACATTCGAAACTGGCAGAATCCGGTTCATTGGGGCGACACCCTGGTCTTCTTCCTATGGGAAATCCTGAGCCAATGGAATCCGGAGCTCCTCTCGAACCGGCTGAAGCCCTTCGGGAGTCATAGGGGAGCCTTTTCCCTTCGCCACGACGTGGATCAATCCGCTGACTTGTCTATGGTAGAGTACCAAGCCGCAAATCTGGTCCCAGCTACCCACGACGTCCTGGATCCAGTGATCGCTGCGGACTCGACTACCGAAGAGCAGGCAGAGCTGTGGGTCCGGGAGGTGGGCAAGTACTCCTTCCTCGAAGTCGGGCTGCACAACGACAGCCTGGCTGGAGACCCGCCTCGCTACCTGGTTGGCACCGGCTTCCTCGAGCATGTCAGGGAGACCGAAGAGAGGTTGGGCTTCACCGTCTACACCTGTGGCAGACACGGAGGTGGCCACGTCCATCCCGAGACCCTGGACGCCATGGACTACCTTCTGGAGCATGCTCCCGAGGTATTGGGCACCTGCACTTTCTGCTTCTATGACATGGTTGAATATGGTGAACGCGCCTACCAGACCGACGGGAGCATGACGGTCAGCAGCTCTGGGTTCTGGTTTCCCTATCATCCGGTGATCACTTCGGTAGAGGAGCACAAGGCTCTCCGGGGCTGGGACCGAACCCATGAATACGACTGCGACTATGATCTGGTTGACGTTATTCTGGGCGCCCATCATAGCCGTATCCCGGTACCTCCGAGGGAGGCCGTGCCCAGAAAGCCTCCCTGGATATTCGACCCCGAGCGGGGCTCTCAGGATCAGACTCACTCCGACCAGCTCGAGAACGGCGTCTACACTCTCCAGTACCACCCCCTGTTCGCAGCCGACCCCTCTGTGAACCAGGGGAAGGGAACCTTGGACTACCTCATCTACGCCGTGAGTCAGGCAGAGCGGCTCAACCTCTGGATCGCGAGCCAGAAGGCCCTTTACGAGCGAATGCGGGACTACGAAGATGTCCTGTTTCGGGTAGAGTCCTCCAACCAGGTGACGATATTCAATCCCACTGACCGACTCATAGAAGGACTGATGGTCGAGAGTGCCGTGCCAGTGGGAAATGTTCTGGCAAACGGGTTGAGCTATATTCAGATCGTGGGCGGACGGTACTTCGGGGTCCCGCCCTTGGAACCCCATCAGGGCATCACCATGCAGACGACGGCCGAACGGGCCCCCTGTCCTCAGATCCTCAATACCAATAGCCGGGGTCTTCGCATCCTGGAGGCGAGTTTCGACCCGAAAACCGACCGGGTATGTCTGCAGCTGGAAATCATCCGCAAGCAGGCGCTGTGTCTCTGGAATCTGGAGCCGGAGAGTGAGTTTCGGGTTCGGGTCGAGGGCGACGCCTCGAGAACGAGCACCTTGAAGGCCCGGGAAGAGGGCATCCTGACGTTTCCCGTAGAGGGACCGGAGAACAACTTTCGCAGACTACATGTCGAGATCACACCTCTCGAAAGGGTTGAATAATGGAACTTTCCGACGTGCGACGGCTGACCCCGGCGGTACAAAATATTGCCTACTTTTGTACCAGTGGCTTTTCTCCCAAACCCGACGTCGTTGTGGACGAAGTAGCCCGCTGGCTCGAGTTTCAGAACCAGGGTCCGGCTCTACCCCATGTTGCCGCAAAGATGAACGAGCTGTTCGAGAAGACTCGCGCTAAAGTCGCCGAGGCTTTCCATGCGGATTCAACCGAGATCGTGCTCGGGGAAAACACCACGGTGGGGATCAACGTGGTTGCCAACGGCTTCGATTGGGAAGCCGGAGACAACATCGTCCTGAGCAACGAGGAACACCCGGGTAACCTGATTCCCTGGTACAACATCGCTCGCCGTCACGGGGTCGAGCTGCGCTTCGCCCACGTCGCCGAGGACTACGCGCAATTTCTCGAGGAGTTCGGGTCCCTGCTGGATGAAAGAACGCGAGTGGTGAGTATCAGCCACATATCGCGATACACCGGACTCCGCTTTCCCGTCCGAGAAATTATCGAGCTCGCCCATGGACAAGACGTTCCTGTTTTGTTGGATGGGGCCCAGGCCCTCGGCTCCATCCCGGTGGATGTCAGAGACCTCGATTGCGACTTCTACGCTTTCAGTGGACACAAGTACATCATGGCGCCCCAGGGGACCGGGGGACTCTACGTCCGAAGAGATCGTGTGGATTGGCTCAAACCCAGTTGGATCGGATCACATTCGGAGCGGGAGTTCGACATGCAAGGCAATTACGAGCTGTGGGATGAGGCCAAGCGCTTCGAGTTCGGAACCAGGAACCTGGCCGATCAAACCGGCCTCACAAAAGCCCTCGAGATGTGGGAAAGCATCGGCTGGAATAAGATCTTCAACTATATAAGGGAATACTCCGACCGGCTGAAGGCAGCTCTGGCGGCCGTACCCGGAATGGTTCTCAGCACTCCACGAGAGTTCGAGAAGTCCTCCGGGATCGTGACTTTTGAGATTCCGGGACAAGAGGCGGCAAGTATCTCAAGCGGTTTGCTCGAGGTCGAGAAGATCCTGGTGTCACCCGTGGACTACACCAGCGAGCGTATACGTGTCTCGACTCATGTCTTCAACACCGAGGAAGAGACCGATCGCCTGGTGGCAGGTCTGAAGCGAATCTGCTGTCAATCGAATTGATCTAGAACCATCCAACCAACTATGAAGAAGGCCATCGTAAACGCAACCGTCTACCCAGTGACCTCCCCGCCTATTTCTGACGGCGTGGTAGTCGTGGAAGAGAAAAAGGTCATCGCGGTTGGCGGCAGAGACATCCTCCCTCCAGAAGCAGAAATCATTGAGGCACAGGGTCGCAGCGTGATTCCCGGTCTGGTCGAAGCACACACCCACCTCGGAATCTTCGAGACCCATATTGGCTGGGAGGGAAGCGACGGTGACGAGGTTGGAGGTCACCTGGCTTTTCCTTTTCTGAGAGCGCTGGATGCCATCAACCCGGCCGACGAGATGTTTCTTCGAGCCCTTTCCGTGGGCGTGACCACGGCCCTGGTCGTACCCAGCAGCCTGACCGTCATCGGAGGTCAAACCGTCATCCTGAAGACGGCGCCCAAGGCTGCGGTGGATGAAATGGTGGTCCGCGAGCCGGCAGGAATGAAGATGGCCTTAGGCGAGAATCCGAAGCGGGAGAACGCCATCCGCCAGCGGCGCTTTCCGGCCACGCGCATGGGGATAGCCTCGACAATCCGCAAGACTCTGGTGGATGCACAAAATTATCGTGAGGCAGGATCTCGGCCACGGGATCTGGGTCACGAAGCGATGGTCAAGGTTCTGGAGCGGCAGATGCCCATACACATACACGTCCACCGCGCCGACGACATCGTCACGGCCCTCAGGATCGTGCAGGAGTTTGAAGTAGATCTGGTGATCCATCACGGAACCGAGTCCTATCTGGTTGCCGAGCAGATAGCCGCTACCGGCATCCCGGTGGTCTATGGTCCTATCGGCTGGTGGTCCTACAAGTCGGAAACCCGGAACGTCCACGGAAAACACGTTCGGGACCTGCTGGAATCGGGAATCCTGGTGACGATCACCACCGATGCCCCCGTCATTCCGATCCAGCACCTGGACGACAACTTTGCTGAGATCCGTGAATCGGGGGTCTCCGCACAGCAGATCCTCGAGATGCTGACAATCAACTCCGCCAGAATCCTGGGGATCGAGGATCGCGTGGGGAGTATCGAACCGGGCAAGGATGCTGACCTGGTAATCCTGAAGGGCGATCCCATGGAGCCGGGTACGCGGACTGAGTTGGTCCTAGTTGAGGGAGAGATGTTTCGTCCTTCTGAGATGCTTGGCTGAGACTTGAATAGTGAGCAGTGAGCAGTGAGCAGTGATGCAGTGGTGTAGTGGTGCTATCCTCGACCTGAAGTTCGCGGCTGAATGATCCCACTCGCTGCCCTGGCGGAACTGACCCGACACTTGAAAGAATTCTTCGGAACGTCAGAATCGTATAGATTAGGAGCACCACGCCGTGGATACTGAAATCCGAGCGATAACCCAGCCAGAGTATGACGCCTGGATCAAGGCGAAAACGCGAGGGTTCGGGGAAGCCTTTAGCGAGGAGCACATGCGGAGGGTGCCCTTCGAGCCTGAGCGGAGCCTCGCAGCCTTCCATGGGATCCAGATTGTCGGGACAGCCTACATTCACCGCTTCGAAGTGCGGGTACCAGGAGGCTGGCTGCCGATGGCCGGTGTGGCAGGGGTTACCGTTCAACCGACTCACCGCCGCAGGGGAATCCTGACCCGCCTGATGGAGGCACAACTACGCGACGTCTATGAGCGAGGAGAGCCTCTAGCCGGCCTCTATGCTTCTGAGTCCGTTATCTACGGACGCTATGGGTACGGTATGGCTACCTTTCATCAAGAATGGAGCCTTGCGCGCCACCGCTCGGGGATGGAGTTTCCGCACAACTATGAAGGAGAAGTCGAATTCGTCGAAGCAAGCCAGGCGAGAGAACTCTTCCCCGAGGTCTACGAGCGGGTTAGACCGCTACGCCCCGGCATGATTCGACGAGATCCCATTCGCTGGGATCTCAAACTAAGGGATCCGGAATCCGACAGGCAGGGTTCATCGCCTAATTTTCATGCTGTCTATCGCAGCGGCGACCGTATCGATGGCTATGTTCTGTACCGGCTTAACCACACAACCCACACTCTGACCGTCCAGGAGCTGATCTCCGCTACCGACGAGGCAGAGTCGGCTCTCTGGGAATACTGCTTCGGAGTTGACCTCATGACTACTACAAAGGCTCTGCTGCGCCCAATCGACGAGCCGCTACTCTGGAGGTTGGCCGACCCCCGTCACCTGAAGCGTTCCTCGAGCGACGATCTATGGGTGCGCCTGGTGAATCTGCCCGAGGCACTCAGTCAAAGGAGTTACGCAGCAGAAGGTCGACTGATTCTCGAGGTTACAGATTCCTATTGTCCCTGGAATCACGGTCGTTTCGAGCTTCTCGCGACGCCCGGCGGGGCCGAGTGCATATCCACCGCAGCCACGGCTCATCTGGCACTATCGGTGGCCGATCTGGGGGCTGTCTACCTGGGCGGAGTCAGCTTCCGGACACTCTGGCACGCCGACCGGGTTCGCGCCGATGATCCCGAGACGATTCAACGAGCCGACGCCCTCTTCGCTACCGATTCCCAACCCTGGTGTACGGTCGAGTTTTGACTGGAAGACTCGTTTCGCGGCCCCAGCTGTCATTTCCCCCAACAATCTTGCAATCCAATAGAGTCAGGACTGTTCTGGTCCCCAACTTCCGGCGGGATAAGTACGGATCGGTGGAGATGTGTCCAACAGGGGAGCATAGAGGCGCCAGGCGGCCTCCACCTCGTCTCCACGGACGAACAACGTCTGATCGGCGGTCAGCACGTCCAACAGCAGAGTCTCGTAAGCCTCAGGCAGCGAGCCCAGACTCTCTGCATATCGAAACTTGAGGCTATGCCGGTCCAGCGAAATCTCGGGGCCCGGGGATTTGACGTCGAGGTCCAGCTCAAAGCCCTCATCCGGTTGAAGGGTGATCACCAGGGCACCGGGGGGCTGACTCGAACCAGAACCCCGGAAGAGCGTCACCGGCGGGGAACGAAAGCGCACCTTGATCTGAGTGAGACGAGCTGGCATCCGCTTACCCGTTCGAAGAATGAAAGGAATGCCCTGCCAACGCCAGTTTGCGACTTCCAGACGAATGGAAACGAAGCTTTCAGTCCGAGAGTCCGGGGCCACACCCGGTTCCTGTAGATAGCCGGACACTTCCTCTCCATCCACGGTCCCACCAGCATACTGGCCGAAGACAACCTGGTCGGGCTCGAGCGGGGCAAGCGATCTGAGCACCTTCACCTTCTCGTCCCGAATCGAGTCGGCCTCGAAGGCTGCCGGCACCTCCATTGCGGTCAAGGTCAGGAGCTGGGTCAGGTGATTCTGGACCATGTCCCGCAGGGCCCCTGTCTTGTCGTAGTAGTCGGCGCGTTCTCCAACGCCCAACTGCTCCGCAACGGTAATCTCGACACTCTCCACCCGGTCGCGATTCCACACCGACTCGAAGAGGGGATTGGCGAACCGAAACACCAACAGGTTCTGAACGGTTTCCTTGCCCAGATAGTGGTCAATCCTGTAGATCTGAGATTCATCGAAGTAACTGTGGACCAGTCGGTTCAGGTCTTGGGCGGAAGCCAGATCACGACCAAAGGGCTTCTCAATAACCAGTCTGGTCCAACCTTTGCTCTGGTTCAGACCAGCACCTCCAAGACCTTCTATTGAGGGAGCAAAACCCGAAGGAGGCATGGCAAGGTAGAAGACCCGGTTGCGTGGCCGGTCTCCCTCTCCTTCAAGCTTTTCCACGCGGTCCTTGAGACCTCGGTAGTCCCCTTCCCCGCCCTGACCGATCGACTGAAAGTGTAGACATTCATCGCACCATCGACTTCTCTCAGGTCCACTGGAGATCCCTGCATCTGCCAACGCCTCTCGAGCCCATTCTCGAAAACCGCCGTCGTCCATGGTCCTCCGAGAGACTCCTAGAATCTTGAAATCCGCCCCCAGGAGCCCCAGATTATTGAGCCGTGCCAGAGCAGGGAGCAGCTTCCGCCGCATGAGGTCTCCGGTTCCGCCAAAGACTACGAAGAGATGAGGCTCAACCCTTGTCTCAAGTTCCACAATGGCTCCAGTGTGCCACAGATTGTTCCAAACCCTCAACGAACCCATAGCCCGGATTTCTCATCGCTGGTCTACTGCGTCGCCGCAAGCATCCGTCCTGACTGTGTTACGCTCTCTCGGCCTCCTCGACGTACTGCACGAGTACGACTGCGGGGCCTCGGTCGCAAGCCTTGCCAGGACGGCCCTTGCGGCGCCTCGCTACGACAAGCGATGAGAAATCCGGGATAGGTATCCTGTCGTGGATCCGGGAAGGGCTACTGCAGCAGGGAAAATCAATGGCGATGCAGAGGCCTCCGCCAGCGCTCCAACCGGATCGATGACTACGGCTTTCGCCACTTCGGCTTTGTTTTGCTCCCCGACTTCGTATATTTTCGTCCAGGCTTCCTAAACACGCTGGCTTCTTGAAGACGAAGCAAAGGCACGAGGTGAGGGCAAGGTGGAGTATCTTATACCAGAAGCGTGGTTCTTGGGGCTGCCCCAGTGGCAACTGCTGGTCCTGGTAGCAATTGCCATCGCGGTCCTGGGCAAAGCCTCAGATGTGGTCGTCGAGGGAGCATCGGGGATCGCGTCAGCTCTGGGCATCTCCAAGATCGTGATCGGTGCGACGATCGTCTCTCTTGGAACAACCAGTCCGGAGTGTGCCGTTTCCGTGCTGGCGGCCTGGTCGGGTGAGCCCGGCCTCGCACTGGGAAACGCAGTCGGTTCTATCATCGTGGATTCGGGGCTGATCTTCGGACTGGGCTGCCTGCTCTCGGTGCTTCCCGCCGACAAGTTCGTTTTGTCTCGCCAGGGCTGGATTCAGTTCGGTTCGGGTGTGTTCCTCGCCGTGCTGTGCTACGGGTTCTACCTGCAAGCCGGCGACCAGGCCGAGTTGGGTAGACCGGTCGGACTCGTCATGCTGGTGGCACTAGCCGGGTACATGCTCGTTTCGGTGAAGTGGAGCCGCAGCCATCCCGGCTCGGTCGACTCCGGATCGGCGCTGAGCGGCGAGCAGGCTGCTGAGGGTGCTTCCGGCACCGCGCGTCTCCTGATTCTGGTCACGGTCGGACTGATCTTCGTCCTTCTGACCAGTCGTGTACTTATCTGTTCCGTGATTGAACTCGCCGAGAATCACTGGAGCATTCCCAAGGTAGTAGTCGCGGCAACCCTGGTGGCGTTCGGGACCTCGCTACCGGAGTTGGTGATAGGGATGGCCAGCATCAGGAGGGGCCATGGCGAGTTACTCGTAGGCAACATCGTTGGGGCCGACATTCTGAACGTTCTATTCGTAGTCGGTGCCGCGGCCCTGGCGGCGCCATTGCCGATCGTGGAAGTGGGTGCTCAGATACCGGCAATAATGCTGTATATCCATCTCCCGACGATGCTCCTCGTGCTGACCCTCTTTCGCGTCTACATCTACTCAGCTTCGAGCAGAGGTTCCTTTCAGAGATGGTACGGCCTTCCGCTGCTGGCTATCTACGTGTCGTATGTGGTGCTTCAGCTCTCGCTGAAACCCTGAGGCACGTGACAGCCAAGACCGACCATCTTGTATCCATCTGGCCAAGAGGAGGTATCGATGAGTGACTTGCGAATCGGTTTGTTGGGCTCAGGTTACATGGGCAGGACGTACGCTGAGGGAATTGCGAAGTACAACACGCGGATCCGTCTGATCGCGGTCGCCGGAGGCACTCGGGCGCCCGGCCTCGCCAGCGACTACGGAGTGGACTGCGAGCCCAGCTACGAGTCCTTGCTGGCGCGCCAGGATGTGGATGCAGTGCTGATCGCCACCCCTCACGCGGACCACCTCTCACAGGTCATCCAGGCGGCCGAGGCGGGCAAGCATGTTCTGGTAGAAAAACCCATGGCGACCTCGGCGAAGGATTGTACCGCCATGATCGATGCCTGTGAGAGGGCAGGGGTCCATCTGGAAGTGATCCAGACCCTGCGTTTTCGCGGCGCCGTGTCGCGGGCTCGGGAGATCCTGGATAAGCGTCTTCTGGGCGAGATCTGGATGCTCCGGGGACACTCGGTCTTTAGCGGATACTTTACCGACGACAAGCCTTGGACCGGGCTCAGCAAACACGGAGGCGCCTTCCTCGACATGGGAGTCCACAATTTCGACGCAATGCGCTTCCTCTCTGGTGCCGAGGCAAAGACGATCTGCAGCCAGGGAAAAACCTTCGGCGCCCAGAAACACGAGCGGCTCAGTGTCATGACGAATATCGTTTTCGACAGCGGGGCCATGGCTCAACAGTGGATGACCTACGAGATGCCTTCTCCAAACCTGGACAATAGTCAGCATCGGTACGTGGTCGTCGGAGAGGAAGGTATCCTCGACATTGACGGATACGGCAAGCTGATGCTGGGGCGGGGCGACAGCTGGGAGCTGATCTGGGAGCAGCCTCCGATAGACTACATCGGACGGCCCATGGACCCGGTGCGGCTCGAAGCCTTTTACGCTCAGACCCAACTCTTCGCAGATAACGTCCTGGATGGAAATCTCCCGACGGTCTCCGGCTATGATGGCCGTGCGGCGGTGAGGATGGTAGAAGCGGCGAGACAGTCCATGGATTCGGGCCAGGTTGTGCCACTCGACCAGGCTTGATGCTGGTGCCTCCTTCTTCCACGGATAGTGCCGTCGGCGCTGCTGAACTGCCAGCAGGACACTTCGGCGTTCGCATGTTCGGTGTCCTGCGGTTTGTGATTCAGTCTTTTTCCTTGCTCTGGAGAAGCCAACCGGTGGAAATGAAAAACCGCAGAATTATCGAACAAGCGAATTTCGAAGGAAAACCTCTTGACCCTTGTTCGCGCAGGAGAATGATCCAGTGCCGGCAGCTGGCCCTGCTAAGCTGAAACTTAATTTTCAGATTGGAATGGGAAAAGGACGTAATCCATTGATTTAGAACTGGATAGGGCAGGCGATTGTCCAAGAAACCGTAGCGGTGGCCTCCGAGCCGCCGTCTTTCGAGCCATAGGCTCGAAGGAAAGAACCCGGCGGCACGGAGGCCACCGCCACGTCCCTCGACTGAAGTTTCGTTCTCGAATGGGGCAGCGCAGCGGGGGCGGGACTAAGCTGAAACTTCATTTGGTAGAGGGAAGGTGTAGGAGACAGCATCTGACAGAGCAGTGACCTGTAGCACGGGCACTCTTGCGCGTGGAGGACACCAACGGGCAGGAGTGCCCGTGCTACAAGCGTCACTCAGCTCTCGATGTTCGTAGCTAGCACTGACGGAAGTTTCGTTCTCGAATGGGGCCAGTGCTTCCTGGGGGCGGGACTGATCTGGAACTTCGTCCTTCAGGCCGGGGCCGAGGACTGAATCTCACCGGGGAGCGAGATCTCGATCACGAGACCACCAGTGGGCTGATTGGAAGCAGCGATGGTGCCCCCATGAAGGCGCACGATGCGCTCTGCGATGGACAACCCCAGGCCTACTCCGCCGGACTCGCGATCGCGGGCATCTTCCACGCGGTAGAAGGGACGAAAAATTTGGGTGAGGGCTTCTTCCGGGAGACCGGGACCTCGATCCCTGACCAGAATCGAAACCCGGGAGGGCTCGCGCTGGCGCTGCTCCACCTCCACTTCGGTGTTCTCAGCGGTGTAGCGAACGGCGTTCCGGATCACATTTTCGACGGCGCTACGAAGGAGATCCGCAGAGCCCATGACGACACACCGCTCGGTGTGGGAGACCCGCACCCGGCGTTGGCGATTCCTGGCCTCAAAATCCGCATCCGAGCAGACTTCTTTGAGGAGGGCTTTGAGGTCCACTGGTTCTTTCGCGATGAGCTCCGCGTCGCCTTCCAGACGGGTCAGACTCAACAACTGGCCAATCAGCTGGTTCATCCTCTCAGCCTCCCGTTGGATCCGATCAAGGGAGCTGCCGGCGGCCGCTCCACTCTGTTGGCGAACCAGTTCGAGGGAGACGTTGAGGCGAGCCAGAGGGGAGCGTAGCTCGTGGGAAATATCCTGCAACAGGCGGCGCTGAGATTTGACCAGCGCTTCGATTCGCTCTGCCATCAGATCGAAATCGCGCGCCAGATCGGAGAACTCGTCAGCTCGCTTTTCCAAAAAAGGACCCACGCGCACACTCAGGTCTCCGCCCGCTAACTCAGTCGACGCCTTCCGAAGACGCGTCAGTGGCGTGGTCAGATACCGAGAGAGCCAAAAACAGACCGCACCCCCGGTCAACAGTACGGCCAGAAACCTGAGAATCAGATCCGCCGGTTCCATGAAAGGGTTGCTGCGAAACGCCGGAACCTGACCTACGATGGTGACGCCTCCTCCCCGAGGGGGGAAGAAGCTTTGTGCAATCAGCAGCGCACCCTCAGTATCTCTGAACTCAGCCTGGCCGCTCTCCTGGGCCTGTCGTGCCAATTCTTGAGCTCCGTCCGGGACCGGGCGTCCCGAGACCTCGAGGCCGTCGGCATCGAATACGGTAGCCTTGATCCCCGTATTCCGCTCCAATTGGTCCAGGTGACGTCTCAACTCAGGGCGACGACCGCGGCGCAACAACTGGGCACTGATACGCGCATTGCGACGCAAGGTGTCCGCGGTGAATTCCGGGCGGCGAGGTCCGCGAGGTCCGCGGGGGCCACGAGGTCCGAAGGGACGGCCGAAAAAAGGGCCGTTGGGATGGTCAGGACGGGTCAGAATGACCGAGACAACCAGGACTCCACCGACCAGAAACATGGCCAGCCAGAACCACAGAAAGATCTTGACCCAAAGGCTCCGCATTTAGCGAGGTTCGCCGGATTGAGTGTAGATATAGCCAACGCTCCGGATGGACTTGATTCGTTCAGACCCGTCCCCCTGGAGCCCCAGCTTCTTCCGCAGATTGCTCACATGCATGTCGATACTGCGGTCGAAGGGGTTGAAGGCTCGGTCCAGGACCGTTTCGACGAGGTCCTCCCGCTTGATGACGGTTCCCGCTTGGCGGAGTAGACATTCGAGCAGGTCAAACTCAACGGCGGTGAGTTGGAGCGGCTGCCCCTCCAGTAGCACGGTCCTGGCACCCGGATCCAGCTCGATGTCCCCTAGAGCCATCTTGGTCTGCCTGGGGGGACGCGGATCAGATTCGTCTGGTTGGCTGCGACGCAAGATGGCTCGGATTCGCGCCACCAACTCCCGTGGATTGAAGGGCTTGGGAAGATAGTCGTCTGCGCCAATCTCCAGTCCCACGATCCGATCGACGTCATCGCCCCTGGCAGTAAGCATGAGCACCGGCACCTGAGACCGGGAGCGGATCCTTCGTAGCACTTCGAACCCGTTGATGCCGGGGAGCATCACATCCAGAATCACCAGAACGGGCTCACTCGAAAGCACTCTTTCCAGACCATCGGTCCCGCTGTGTACCACTTCGATCTCGAAGCCCTCGGTCTGCAGATACTCCTTGACCAGCTCACACAACTCGACATCGTCATCGATCAATAAGATGCTCTCTTTGGCTTCGTTCACGAGACCACCCCCAGATCATTGTACGCCAGCCAATGGCTCCCTTCCGTAAAGAAGTGTCAACCGCAGCGGCCGCTCTTGGCAAAACTTAACCAAGGCGTTACCGAGTCTCTACGTCCATTTTTGCAACCTGACCATCTCCTACTACTGACAGTCGGCGCAGCAGGCATCGAGGCCAGCGGCATCGAAATCAGTAACTTTGAATTTTGTAAGAGGAGGCAGACACATGAAGAATGGAACAGTAACAATCCTGGCGGCTCTCGTGATCTCAAGCGGGCTCCTGAGTACGACTACGCTGGTCGCCCAGGGGGTCGAGGGAGAGCTCGGTATTGAAAGACATGGCAGGGGAGGCCAGGGAGCAGGAGGTTTCGGCCGTCGGGGGCGCGCCGGCTTTGGAAATAGACGCGGTGGCCCCGGCCACTTCGGGGGTGGAGCAGGTGCCGAGAGGCTGATTCCCCCTTCCCGCGTCCTGGAGGAGGTTCTTGGGTTCGACCAGGCCCAGTTTGACCAGTTGGCCGTGATTCAGGAGGAATTCAGTCAGAACGTGGGACCTCTGGTTGAACAACGGCAGGCCATCTCGGAAAGCCTCAAAGCGGAGCTCGAGATGGAGGCCCCATCGGCCACGGTGATTGGAGACCTGATGATCTCGATGCGGGACATCAAGCGCCAGATCCAGGCGTTCGGGGAGGACTTCGTGGCCTCATTCGAATCGATTCTGACTCCGGATCAGCTGCTCCTATTGGAAGAGTGGAAGCAGCATCAACGCCCCCCTTCCCTGAAGGCGACCCGGCAGCGATAACCCCGTTTCGAAGCGCTCTCTTCCAGTAATCGAAAAGGCTGCTGAGCCGAGGCCCAGCAGCCTTTTCTTTTTGTCGGGTATGCGGGAGTCCATCCTCGGAAGACCACGAGATGCCGGAGATCCTTGACTTTCGATCTTGCTGCATTATACCCTAGGGGGGTAGGGTAATTACCATGATCGATACTGCAACCAAGACAAAGGCAAGTGCTCGGCTGAAGCGGATCGAAGGGCAGGTCGCTGGGATTGGCCGAATGATCGAAGACGAAAAGTACTGCGTGGATATTCTGCTTCAGATATCGGCGGCCATGTCGGCTCTGGGACAGGTGGGAAAGATCGTTCTGGGGCGGCACATCGAGACCTGCGTCGCAGAGGCGATGACGATAGGAAGTGAGGCCGAGCGACATCTCAAGATCCAGGAACTACTGGAGGTTTTCACGCGATATGGTGGAATCAAAACTCGCTGAAACCAGGCCGAGAGCGGTGGATCCTGTTTGCGGGATGGAGATCGATCCCGAACATGCTGCTGCTACTGTCGAGCACGGAAAACAGACTTACTACTTTTGCTGTGAGGGCTGCGCAAGTCGGTTCCAGGCGGACCCCGCGGGGATACTCCGTGAGTCCGATGCTGTTTACTCGACTGCGTCTGGGCCCTCGCTCAGCTATTCCTGCCCAATGTGTCCAGACGTGAGGGAACCTGACTCCGGTTCCTGCCCTTCCTGCGGCATGGCTCTGGAACCCGCTCTCGAGTCACTTCCTTCCGCTCAGACTCAATATACCTGTCCCATGCACCCTGAGATCACCCAGAGTACCCCGGGATCCTGCCCCATATGTGGGATGGCGCTGGAGGCCCGGTCCGTTTCCCTGGCTGAAGAGGACAACCCAGAGTTGGAGGGTATGCTTCGCAGATTCTGGGTCAGCGCAGCCCTCACCTTTCCCGTGTTCCTTCTGGCGATGTCCGAAATGATTCCCGGGCAACCGATCCACGACCTTTTTGCGGTCGGCACGCTTCAGTGGATCCAGTTGTTGCTGGCTACTCCCGTAGTGGTTTGGGGTGGCTGGCCCTTCTTCCAGCGGGCTGGGCAGTCCATCGTCCATCGAAGCCCCAATATGTTCACCCTGATCGCCATGGGAACCGGGGCTTCCTATATCTACAGCCTGGTGGCGATAACGCTCCCTGGACTCTTCCCTCTGGCCTACCGCGGGCGCAGTGGAGAGGTAGGCGTCTACTTCGAGGCTGCCGCCGTAATCACCGTGCTGGTACTCCTGGGACAAGTCCTGGAGCTGCGGGCCCGCAGTCAAACTGGGGGCGCTATCCGAGGCCTCTTGAAGCTTGCTCCGGAGACGGCAAGACGCCTGGACGAGGAGGGGAAGGAGCAGGACATCTCGTTGGCGGAAGTTCAACCCGGGGACCGGCTCCTTCTGCGACCCGGGGAAAGGGTGCCGGTGGACGCGGTGGTTCTGGAAGGCGAGAGTGCCGTCGATGAATCGGCCGTTACCGGAGAGGTCATACCGTCAGAAAAGCACCCGGGTGATGATCTGATTGGTGGCACCGTCAACGGGACTGGATCTCTTGTGATCCAGGCCAGGCGGGTTGGACGAGATACGGTTCTGGCGCGGATCGTTCAAATGGTCTCGGCGGCCCAGAGGTCCCGCGCCCCGATTCAGCGTCTGGCAGATCGTACTGCGGCCTACTTCGTTCCTGGCGTGGTGGTCGCCGCTCTGACTACAGCCTTGGCCTGGGGACTTCTCGGGCCCGAGCCCCGTTGGACCTACGCCCTGGTCAACGCTACGGCAGTTCTTCTCATTGCATGTCCCTGCGCCCTGGGCCTCGCCTCCCCAATGGCGGTGATGGTTGGAGTGGGGCGTGGAGCTCAACAGGGGGTGCTTATCAAGGATGCCGAGTCGCTCGAGATACTAGCCAAGGTCGACGCTCTGGTTGTCGACAAGACCGGCACTCTGACCGAAGGGAAACCGAAATTGGCCCGGGTGTTAGGCACGAACGGGTTTACGGACTCCGACGTGCTGAGGACGGCCTCCAGCCTGGAACAGCGAAGCGAGCATCCCCTGGCCGCGGCAATCGTCGAGGGGGCCCGGACCAGGAGACTCCCGCTCTCTCAGGTTTCCGGGTTCAAGGCCCTGGCTGGACAAGGAGTGACGGGGCAGACAGAGGGGAAGAAGGTGATCCTGGGCAACCGGCACCTGCTGCAAGAATCAGGTATCGCGTTGGGAGAGCTTGGGAAGCAGGCGGAGTCACTTCATCGGGAGGGACAAACCGTCATGTTCCTCGCTGTGGACGATCAGCTGGCGGGCCTTCTTTCCGTGGCCGACACAATCAGAGCGTCTACGCCCAGCGCCGTTTCTGAGCTCCGGAAGGAGGGCGTTCGCATCATGATGTTGACGGGTGACAACGCCGTCACGGCGGCCGCAGTCGCGCGAAACCTCGAGATCGACGAGCTGCGGGCGGAGGTCCTTCCCCACCAGAAAGCGGAGACAGTGAAGGCCCTACAACTACAGGGGTTCACGGTTGCCATGGCTGGCGACGGAATCAATGATGCTCCGGCGTTGGCCCAGGCAGACGTGGGAATCGCCATGGGTACCGGAACCGATGTCGCGATCGAGAGTGCCGGTGTGGCCTTGATCGGGAGTGATCTGGGCGGGATTGTCCGCGCCCGTCGCTTGAGCCGCGCAACCGTCCGAAATATCCGGCAGAACCTTTTCTTTGCGTTTGTCTATAACACACTCGGCATTCCAATTGCCGCCGGTCTCCTCTACCCATTCTTCGGTCTGCTTTTAAGTCCCATGATGGCGGCAGCAGCCATGAGTTTCAGCTCGGTCTCGGTGATTGCCAACGCGCTCCGCCTACGTCGACTTTCGCTGTGAAGCTGCCAGAGCTGCGAACGTAGTTTGGGATCGGTTCCGCCAGCGGCCGAGCTGGATCGTTCAGGCATCCGCTTCAGGTCGAGGATCGGGGAGATCTCGCTGTTGTCCAGCTCTCTCCGCGGAACTGGGTTTTGTAATACTGGCAGTTCGCCCGTTCGCAGCACCGTTGGTGCAACTGTTTCCGATACTAAACACTGCCCACTGCACCACTGCACTACTGCTCACTGTTTACTGTTTACAACTGTTTACTGCAGCTTAGTCAGGCCCGACGCCATCTTCACTTGGTTGGACTGCGGTCTCCACAACCTCGACCTTGCGCGCCGAGATCAGGAAACCGGTGTGGCCTACCATTCGGTGGGCCGGACGTATCGAGTTCTCGCTGACTTGCCAGGAACGCAGCAGCGATTCGGTGGTTTCTACGAGGGTCCAGTTCGGATCCTCTTGAAGCATTCGCACCAGACTGTAGACCTGGAGCGTTGTCGGCAGCCAACTCAGCAGGGCCCCTCCGGGCCGCAGGGCTCCTGCCACGTGCGCGACTGCACGTTCGGGTTGGGGTAGGTCCAGCAGCACGGCGTCCAGATCCCGTTCGTCGATGCCCTCGTAGATATCGCGTAGTACTACCGAGTGCTGGGCTCCCGAGTCACCGTACAGATCCTGAACCTGGCGGATTGATTTGGCGGCAAGCTGAGCGAACTCCTCGCGGCTTTCGTAGGAGGTCAACTGCCCCTCCGGACCCAGAAACCTCAACAGGAAGATGGCGCTGGCGCCGGAACCAAGTCCTGCTTCGAGCACACGAGCCCCGGGATAGATTTCACCCCGCAGCAGGAGGTTCCCAAGATCCTTGGGGTAGATGACCTGGGTAGGCCGTCGAAGTTTCCGGAGAATATACTTCTCCAGAGGAGACCTCAGACAGACCACCTCGACTCCAGCTTCGGTGCAAAAGCGCACACCGGGGGTCCTGCCGATGATTGAATCATGAGGGAGATGCCCGGCGTGTGGATGGTGGAACAAACCATTCTGGCGCAGCCAGATCAGATGGCGACGACCTTTCGGGCTGATCAGGAGGACCAGTTCGTCACTGCGGAGCGGAGCTCTTTGGATCTCTCTCATTGAGACTCTTACAACGTCTTGCAACATCTCTTACCTCAATGAACCTGACTCTCAGGCGAACCGGCGTGGCGCCCTCGTCGGAGTTCCGTCCTGCGCACAGCTCCACTCAGTCCCCTGCTACATCCACAGATTGTAGGTTGAACTCTGTTCCATGGCCACACTATTGTTACGGGATGAAGGATCGCTGCTTGTTCCGACGGGTGCTTGGCCTGGTTTTCTGTCTGGGAATCTCCACTCTCCAGCCGGGAACGGACTCCGGGTTCCTCTTCGCCTCACCCTGGTCTGGTTCACTGGAGCTCAGTACCGACCCCAGCGATGCGAAGGAACCTCTGCTCTCAAGCACCCGGCAAATGACCTTTGCCGGTCGCCGCTCCGGAGAGGGCTATTTCAATCACGACGGTTCCCTGTTCGTATTTCAGAGCGAGCGCGAAGAGGGCAATCCCTTTTTCCAGATCTATCTGATGGATCTCCAAACAGGGCAGGTTCGTCGGGTCTCGCCCGGGTACGGTAAGACCACCTGTGCCTGGATCCATCCGGACGGGAGTCGGTTGCTCTTTTCCTCCTCCCACGAGGACCCAGAGGCTCGAGACAAGCAGAAGCAGGAACTGGACCGACGGGCATCGGGGGCGTCCAGGCGGTACACCTGGGATTTTGACGAACACCACGACATCTTCGTTGGAGATCTAGATGGCTCCAACCTCAGAAACGTCACCCGGACCCTCGGATATGATGCCGAGGCCTCGTGGTCTCCCGACGGCGGCCAGATCGTTTTCGCGTCGAATCGACTCGCCTATGGGGGAGCTTTGAAGCCGGCGGAGTTGGAAGCCCGGAATCAGGATCCCTCCCGCTTTGTGGATCTCTACCTGATGAAGAGTGACGGCTCGGAGGTACGCCGCCTCACCACATCGCATGGCTACGATGGCGGCCCCTTTTTCAGCTGGGACGGCGAGCTGATCTGCTGGAGAAGGTTCTCCGAAGATGGCTCTACAGCGGAGATCTTCGTCAGGGATGTGGAAGGAACCTGGGAGCGACAGCTCACCCATCTCGAGGCCATGTCCTGGGCGCCCTTTTTTCACCCATCGGGTGACTACTTGATCTTCACGACCAACATTCACGGTTTTGATAACTTCGAGCTCTACATCGTCGGCGCAGCAGGTGGAGCGAAGCCCATCAGGGTGACCGAAACCAGGGGCTTCGATGGCTTACCGGTCTTCTCTCCTGATGGAAAGCAACTTTCCTGGACAACCAACCGCACCCCGGGCAAGACCTCTCAGATCTTCGTCGCGGATTGGGACGACGCCGAAGCCCGAAGACTGCTTGGTCTGGCTCCGGCGGTCGCCGGGGAATCTAGCAGCCCGCCACCCCAACACCAGGTCCCGTTGCCTTCTGGGAAAATTCGGACCTTGGACCTTCGTCGCCACATCGAATATCTCGCATCTGAGAAATTGGAAGGTCGGATGACGGGAAGCGACGGCGAACGGCTGGCGACGGACTATGCGGCTTCTGTTTTGGGGGCCCTCAAGCTGGAGCCCGCCGGTGATGAGAAAAGCTTCTTCCAGACCTTCCCCTTTACGGCAGGAGTCTCTCTGGGGTCTCAGAATCGCTTGGAGCTGATTCGGCCAGGTGGCAAAGAGCCCTTTGAAGCAGACCGGGATTGGAGACCTCTGGCCTATTCCAAAGTGGGCTCCTTCGGGCCAGCGGGGGTTGCAGTGGCGGGCTACGGCATCGTGGCGCATGAAGGGGAGGACGGTTCGATCTACGATTCCTACGCCCATCTGGAAGTAAAGGGAAAGTGGGTTCTGGTCTTTCGATACCTCCCTGAGAACGCACCGGATGCCCTGCGAAGCCGGCTTACCCGATACGCCAGTCTTCGCTACAAGGCAATCGTAGCCGCCGACAGGGGGGCACAGGGTCTGATCGTGGTCAGCGGTCCCAACGCAGGTGTCAAGGACGAGCTGGTGAGATTGACAGTGGCCGGCTCTCTATCCTCCGGAAGCATCCCGGTCATCTCCATAACCAATCGGATCGCCTCCATACTTTTGGAGAACTCTGGCAGGAACCTGAAGGAACTTCAGGACTCTCTTGACACGGGGGAGCTTCAATCGGGATTCGTCCTGCAGAACCTGGACCTGAAGGTCTCGATCGATCTCGAAAGTGAAAGCCGTAGCGGCAGGAACGTCCTCGGGCTTCTAAGAGCGGAACAGGGTTCCTCGACGGGTACCGTTGTGATTGGAGCACATATCGATCACCTTGGTTCCGGGTTCACGTCCTCTTCCCTGGCGCGCACCGAGGAGAAGGGGGGCATCCACTACGGAGCCGACGACAACGCCTCGGGGGTAGCTGCCGTTCTCGAGATCGCCGAGCACCTGGTCTCCCTGAGACAACAGGGACAGCTCAATCAGACCCGGGACATCCTCTTTGCGCTCTGGTCGGGGGAGGAACTGGGACTGCTGGGCTCGGGCTTCTACACACGCAATCTGAACGGCCCCGGCGCCGAAGCGGAAACGCTGCGACCACCTCTGGCCGCCTATCTCAACCTGGACATGGTGGGACGTCTGAAGGAGTCGCTATTCATTCAGGGTGTGGGCTCGAGTTCCATCTGGCCGCAGGCCATCGAATCGTCCAACATCGGTGTTGACCTGTCCATCGTCACACAGCAGGAGAGCCATCTTCCTACGGATGCCACTTCCTTCTATGTCAAGGGAGTACCTATTCTGAGCGCGTTCACCGGAGGGCATGAGGACTATCACACTCCGCGGGATCAGCCATCTGGGATCAACTATTCCGGCTGCGCCAAGGTGACTCGCTTCATCGCCTCGATCGCCCAGTCCTTGCTGGTCAGCAAAGAGCCTCCTGACTACCTTGAAATGGAGAACCCAAAGAGCAGGCTTGGGCGGAGCAGCCTCAGGGCCTATCTGGGAACCATACCTGATTACGGCAAGGCCGACGAAGCAGGCGTCAGTTTGTCGGGGGTGGTCAAAGAAGGGCCGGCGCAACGAGCAGGTGTGAAGGGCGGAGATCTCGTGATCGAGCTAGGCGGCAGAAAAATTGAAAATATCTATGACTACACCTACGCAATCGACTTCCTGAAACCGGGGGTTGAGGTGAAGATCGTCGTCTTGAGAGAAGGTAAGCGGATCAGCCTGCAGGTCACGCCTGAATCTCGCGACTAGCATAAAGTTTCACTCCACAGCAGCCCCTTCGGGCATCCTGTGGGGCCCCCTGGAAACCAGGGTCGCCGTGTGCTGTCGGGCCGAGAACTTCTTTGCCAGGGACTCCATGATCGAATAGGGATCGATCTGCTCGCTACAGGTAAATACGTCCACTGCGGCATAGCCGTGCTCGGGCCAGGTATGAATGGCAACATGACTCTCTGAGATCACCACTACTCCGCTGACCCCGTAAGGGCTGAACCGATGGAAAACGGTTTGGACAACGGTGGCCTTTGCTTCCCTGACGGCTTCGACCAGGCAACGCTCCACCAGCGAGATACTGTCCAGCATCCCACCATGGCAGCCGCAGAGTTCCACCAACAGTTGTCTACCCAGAGTTCTGGCGCGCGTATGAGGTAGGCCTTGATTCACAAAAGCATTCTCCCCTGACAAGCGGGCCTAATTGAGGCGCAAAGCCGCCCCGAAAGTCAAGCGAACTCCACAGGAAATCTCGATCTGGAAGCCGTCTCGGGGGGTGAGGGCGGACCAGGAGCTTCGGGGTTTCTGCTGGCCCGAAGGCCTCTGGTGGGACCGAAAACTGGCCGAATCCGCCGAATCCATGGCTATAAAAGGGAATTGAAGTTCTCTGGCACTTTTCTGCTTAGAATCGAAATAAGTGTGCTATGATTCCGCCGTGCGAATGAGGGGAACAGTACACGATTACTTCGAGCCCAGGGAAAAGCTGGATTTCCGATCCGAAAGGAACTTGGCTGTCGCTATCCTGCGACAGGCATGGCATGAGGCAGTAATCGACCTTCGAGTCGTGAAGGAAAATTCGCGCAAGGACTACCGGCTTCTCAAGAAGAAGGCAATCGAGTGGATCTGCAGCGACGAGGAAGGTTTCCCCTACTGGTGCAAGCTGGCGAACGCGGATCACTCAGCTATTCGCCAACGGCTTCAGTATAAGCTGACCCAACAGGTCCCCACCCACCGATCCTGAGTCTCCCATTTCCTGGAAACCCAGCAAGACTCCTGTCGGTGCCGCAGTGCGTACGACTTCACAAGCCGACTTTGAAAACATGCGCCATTCGGGCTCGAGGTCAAGGCGCGCTGACGCAGGCATAGCTTGGACTATGGCGAGAAGCGCAACACAGAGATCGGGCTCGAGGGCCGCTCAGGCGTTAGCGATTCAGGTGTTACAGTCCACTAGGCGCCCTCGATCAAGTGCCGAAGTTCCTTCGGCTCCGGGAAACGGCCCTCACTCAGCTTGGAGAACACCAACTTCCCGTTCACACTCACTTCGAAGCGTCCACCACCCGAGGGAACGAGCTTGAGCTCGGATATGTCTTGATGGTAGTGGCCCAACAATTCCAGCGCCATCCAGGCGGCTCGAGGAGTGTAGTTTCAATCGTCGCAGTAGATAATCTCCAGTTGGAATTTTTCTTCCATACCTTCCTCCTTTCTCACTATCCCCAGCATAACTTCCAACAATACATAAAGGCAATATCCATCTGTAGAACCATTGCAAGGAAGTCAGATACTTCCCCATCAAGGATTGGTGTACTGATCGATAGAATTGCTCACTTGAGCGCAATGGGTCTATAATGAGCGCTCATCAGGCGGGGCCGTAGTTCAGTTGGTTAGAACGCCGGCCTGTCACGCCGGAGGTCGCGAGTTCGAGTCTCGTCGGTCCCGCCAAATAACCTCCAGCAAATCAGCCATTTGCCCAACATCGCCGTTCCCCTCTTTCAACCGACCTTTCGCTCTTGTTTCCGTTTTGTTTCCTCTTCAGATGTGTCCGTCTGCCGTGCCCTTCCACCCTCCAGCACCCTGAGAATCTTCTTGGCCGAATGCTCGGGCGAAAACTGCGCGTAGTGCCTTTCGGTTGTTGCTACACTCGCATGCCCGAGGACCTGTTGGATGTCGTGCATAACAGCACCGTTTTCCGCGAGCGTGATGGCATAGTGCCGACGTAGGTCCTTGACCTGTAGCTCAGGCACCTCCGCCTCTTGTCGAGCTTCGATCCAGGGCTTGCGGCAATCGAACCAGCGGGTTCCGGTATGCGGGTTGTAGAACACATAGGGACTGGTCTCCAGACGTGGCAGAGCGTGCACCGCGTCAAGCGCAGCTTCCGTTAGCGGCACATAGCGAAACTTCCGTGATTTCGTATCCTCGCTGAACACAACCAGCCTGGATTCCTCTTGGACTTGCCAGTGTTGGAGTGATAGAGCTTCTTCACGCCGACAACCAGTTTCCCAAATGAAAATGAACAACGGTCTACAGTCAGGCCGGGCAGCGTCAATGACCCTTTGGATGACGGTGTCGTGGAATCGCGGTCGTTCGCTACACTCCTCCCTCATTTTCTTGAACTTCTCAATCGGGTTGAAATCAATTACTCCGCATTCCGCTGCATAGGTGAGAAGGTGCTTGAGCGTGGTCAGTTCTCTGTTGATTGTAGCGTCAGAGACTCCTTGGCCTTTTCGGTGGTGAACGTACTTGTGCACACGCGAGGCACTAATCGCCTGTAGTTCGAGTCGGCCTAACATCGATTCAATGGAATTCAGCGAAGTCACCTTGCGCTTCCAAGATTTCTTCTTGTTGCGAGGTTTCGCATAGTCTTCGATGTAGATCGTGGAGAATTCGGTTAGGGTCAGGCTGCCTCTGTCCCTGAGGATGAGCTTCTCCTTCAGCTCAGGCCACGTACCGTCAGCAATTGAAGCGTTGATCCTAGCCAGCAGCTGTTTGGCCTTGGTGCGGTTCTCACATACACGAGTCGTCCGAGTACCATCTGGCCAGCGCTTGTCACAAACGATCTGTCCCCGATATTTTCTTACACCCATTTTGTTTGCCTCCTTCCTGGTCGAGGACAGGTCGGATTACCACCTACGCCACCACCCTTCGTCAGAAGGCTCGGCGTGGTGACTGGATTCAGATGCCCGACGGCTCCTGGCGCAACAAGTAGACTGAATTTGTGAAATAAGAATCCGCCAAGCTGACCTTTACACTCAATTGACGCTAACCGGAAATGTGGCAGCTGGAAGCGATCGTCTTCGCGTACCGTCTCCCTGTAAAACTGTAGCCAACCCGTTCGTAGAAGGCGTGGGCATCGTCTCGATGATTGCCCGTGTTCAAGACAATCGAGTTCACTCCCTGCTGGCTTAGGGTCTTTTCTGCGTGCTCGATCAGAGCCGACCCTATCCCCTTTCTCCTGAAGTCAGCTCCGACGACCACTAACATGATCTGCCCATATAACCCGTCTCCTTCGTACCGTCTACCTACACGGGTGCCTACAACACCCGAAACGTCCTGGTGCCATAAGGCCACACTGGGGTATCATTTAACCGGACTGAATGTAGGCTGAGGCGGTGGATCACCCTCGTGCTGGCACGCACTATCCGAGGTCCGTGGGCGAGTTCCAGGCCTGGTTCCGCACCGATGCGGACTGTCTGGACTACTTGGAGTGGCTGCGATGGCCCGCTGGCTTCGCTTGCGCGGACTGCGGCCACGATGGTGGCTGGCGGCTGGGCGATGGGCGCTTCAGGTGCTCCGGGTGCGGCGGCCGTAGTTCGGTGACTGCGGGCACGATCTTTGACCGGACGCGCACGCCGCTCACGGTATGGTTCAATGCCTGCTGGCTGTTCGCCACGGGCAAAGACGGGATCTCGGCGCTGAGCCTGAAGCGGACGCTCGAGATCGGCTCCTACCAGACCGCGTGGGCCATGCTGCATCGGCTGCGGTCGGTGCTGGTGCGCCGGGGCCGCGACCGACTAGCCGGCATGGTGGAGGTGGATGAGACCTACATCGGCGGTGAGCAGCCGGGGCTGGCAGGTGGCCGGGCCAGGGGCAAGAAGGTGCTGACCGGCATCGCGGTGGAGGTCCGGGAGCCGAAAGGGCTTGGCCGCTGCCGCATGCTGCCGCTGGCTGATGCGTCGGCCGCGTCGCTGCACCCGTTCGTGACAGATCACGTTGAGCCGGGCGCGACGGTCTTCACCGACGGCTGGCAGGGTTACCACGGTCTGGAGAAGCTCGGCTACGTCCATGCTCGACGCAGCCAGCGGGCGGCCCGGGCCCGCGGGGAGGATACCGGCGAGCTACTGCCCGCGGTGCACCGTGTCGCCTCACTGGCCAAGCGGTGGCTGCTGGGCACCCACCAAGGATCGGTGGAGCCCGCCCACCTGGCCAGCTACCTGGATGAGTTCGTGTTCCGCTTCAACCGCCGACGCTCCCGAAGCCGCGGGATGGTCTTCTACCGGGTGCTCGAACTCGCCGCTGCCCACGAGCCGCTACGCTACCAGGACCTTATCGCCACCAAGCGGCCCCGGGCGGTGTCGCCCACGCCGCCCCAGGCGCGCGGGCACCCGCCGAGCCTGGATCGCCCTCCAGCGAACCGCCCCTGGAGAACTGCCGGCCCGGATGGGTCCGGTTAAATGGATACCCCAGAGGCCACAAATGTGGTTCATCCGGTAAATGGGGAGGTGCCGCCAGTCAAAGGTAGGCCATGGAAACTGCCGCACTATGCAAACCGTGGAAAAACAAGTAGTTCTGGAGGAGAACTGGCAAGTGCTCGCAGTTGTTTTTCCACCGTTCGCACAGCGCTTGGAAAACTCCGTATCACGGGCTTGCTGGCCCGGTTCGATGTCGCTCGGAGTTTTCCACAGTTCCCACGGCCTCTGCTACTGCAGCCGACTATATGGACAAGCGAACGGGGAGCAGATTTGGGATCCGGAAGGTGCCAACCACGTCCCCACCTCCCCATTTACCGGATGACCCACAAATGTTCGGTGGTCGGGATTCCTGAGGATCGGAGTAAGTCGCTCGGTCATCGTCTCGACAGTCGTGGGATAGCCTAGGTCAGACATCAAGCTAGCAATTGCCGGAATATCCGACTGCGTAGCTTCTCTTATCACAAGAGAACTAGACGGCATCCATAGGAGTCTACTGCGTCAGAGCGGATGTAGAAACCCACCTATCGGTTACCAAATGCAGGTAGGTCTGGGGCTCCAGCCCGAGGCCCGCATCCCGTTTAGACACTCAACCTATGCCCCAGACAACCACCCACGCGGGATCCACCCCACTTCGATGACTCCTAGTCACGACGCGTTTTTCATTTTTTTAGATACCCGTCTCCTTCCAGAGAGAACAGACTCATGCTGGGTGGATTCTGTCTAGCCAGACAGCTTGCGAATATCTTCGTCGGTGAGTTCGGCGAAGTATTCTCTGAGCATGCGATGGACGAAGATATAGCCACCCCCGACCTTTCTCAAGAAGAGGCAGTCGGTCGCATAATCGAGGAAGTGGATATAGTTCCAGGGGGCATAGTTCTTCTGCCAGATTAGTAGTCGAAGGAATAGGTGTTGAAGGCTGAAGGCGCCACCTTTATCTAGCGCGACGAGCAGCGCGACGAACAGCCCGAAGAGCAGCCCGAAGAGCAGCCCGCCGAGCAGCTCCGATTTGGCCGATGGCCAAGACCAGCGCATTGTATCAACCGGGCCTTTTGTCTTCCCGAAGCCCAGCCCGAAGAGCAGCCCGCCGAGCAGCCCGACGAACAGTGTGGTTGATCTAGTCGCTGCTCTCTGCTCTCGCTGTGTTGGCAACCAATCGGGCCTTAGATTCTCTAACTGGAAAAGGATCTGTTCTTTGCGCGTCAGCACGTCAGCAAGCCAGCGCAACCAACGGAGGGTCTGATTTCGGCTGTATTGTGTTTCCCCACCCCGGCGTTTGAACATTGCGTCGATATACTTCCAAAACAACTGGCTGGCCGAATCTCCATTGCGTGGCGATTCCGGTTCGGGCAGTTCCTGGTACGCAAGCATCGCGATACCAAGCATCAACGGCGTGTCCAGGAGTTCCCCGACTTTAGCATCAGATTTCACGGCTCTCCGAATTACCTCTAGCTGCTCACCACCCTCAACCAAGTACCGGCCAACCTGCTCGCGCTTCAGAGGCTGGATCTCCACAGCCACGGGCAAACGGAGTCGCTCACTCAGAGACTCGTAGTCGCTTGAGGTGACCTCTCCACCGCCTGAAGGCGGTGGATTCGACCTGCGACTAAAGTCGCCTAAAGACCTCGCCTCCGATGCAGGCGACTCGCTTGATCGCCTGTCTCACTCGGCTCGGCGCCCACTTCCCTGACTCGCCCAGCAAGCCGTACTCTAGCCTCTTACCTTCCCTACGCACACCGGCTTGCTGTCACAAGCCTCCTGAAGGCTTCGCCTAAAGGCGAGGGGGTTCACCCATCCCCGAGTGGGACCCTAAGCGGCTGCATACGACGAGCGGCTGGTTAGTGCGAAATTCGTTGATTGCCTCAACACACGCTTCACGATGGTCGGCAGAAACTTCATCAAGGCCGTCGAGCAGCGGCAGGATTGCTTCCGTCTCGACCCACACCTTGGCGATCTTGCGCGGAACGTCGTAGCGCAGGTTCAACTCCTCCTTGAGCCAATCGGGCAGTGGCTGGCGCTCCAGGACCCAAGAGGAGAGGTTGAAGACAATCGGAATCTGCAAGCTCTCGTCCTGTTTCGCACGCTCGATGAGATCCTTCGCAAGCTCCAGTAGCAACGTCGTTTTACCAGAGCCTGGTGCACCGAGGATGAGAAGCTGTCCTAATTGGTGATAGCCAAAGAAGGAGCTAAGGCGCGTTCCGGCTGGGAGGGGTTTGGACGGTTGGTCGTGGCGCTGGACCTGGACGTTTAAGGGTTGGACCGCGTCGGGCTTGGTTTCTAGTCCCAGCTCAAGGCGGGCCACCTTGTACAGCGACTGGTCGAGAACGCCCTCAATCCAGTCGCTGTGAACCCGGCTGAGCATCTGTAGGCGGTTGCGTTTGAGCTGGTCGTCAGGAATATCTCTCTCGGGGCGTGACCGCCTTTGAGCCCGAACACCCCAGACGAGGGCAAGGATAGCAACAATGAGGCTCAGGGCGGCGATGAGGACGCCAAGGGGGCCGGCTTCCGTGGTGAGCCAAGTCCACAGTTGCTTCAACAAGTCCATATGAGTTTACGCTCGGATATGAGCCAGAAGGCCCGGACCCTTCTAGACTATCCCACGGGAAAACACATCTGAAGCCCAATCCTGGTTTGGTGGAAGTGACGCGAGTGCGCGAGGATCCGATTACATCCCGATGGAGATTCGAGGGCTCTGCAATAGCCGTCTGAACCCAACCCAAGCGTACCCCAAAGCACCCCCTGTGACTCCTTGTCACGACGCCCTTTTCATTTTTTGAAGTAGCCCCCTGCATCCAGTCCGGGTATACTGCTCCCCCCCCGGGCACCCCTTGGACAACGTTTTGAAAATAAATGAGTTACACCCATTTTTTTTCTTGACCTCGGGGTGCTGACTGGCTAGAATCGAGGTAGAAGTTGCCCCGATCGGGGCCAAGAATAACGTGGTGGTAAGCGGGCCTGAAGGGTGCTTGTAACACCCCCCAGACCCATGACCACCCAAACCTGAACGGAGGTTTGAATGGCTAATTCAATTCTATCCCAGGGGAGCCCTTCCCCACACCCTGACCATTACTCGATTAAGGAATTCCAGCTCCTGGTCAGGGACGCACCGGTGGTCCCGGCTGAAATCCAGCCCTTTGTCGGGATCCAGTACACATCCTCGAATCAGGTCTATCAGGCCTTCCAGCATCTGGCATCGATGCCGGTCGAGACGTTCGTGGTGGTGCACCTGGACAACAACAACCGCATGGTAGGAATGACCACCTGCAGCATCGGAACAATGTCGTCCAGCTTGGTGCATCCCAGGGACGTGTTCCGGCCTGCCATTGCCAACCTGACCGCTGGGCTGATCCTGATTCACAATCACCCTAGTGGAGATCCCTCTCCCAGTCAGGAAGACATCCAGATCACGAAACGGCTCTGTGAAGCGGGAAAGCTGATCGGGATCCGTGTGCTGGATCAGTGAATAGGAGTTTCCTTTTAGATGGAGTCCTAGGAAAAGGGATGAAGTGACCGAAAAGGGGCTGAAATGAGGTGGATGGGGAGTTTGATGAGGAGTCTGGGGGTCGAGATTGTGTGACGGGGTGGGAGCGGAAGCGAAAAGACGAAAAGACGCCGCTTGGGGAGGGAAAAACAGACACAAGGATATTGATGCCAATCCGGGACCTCGTCCCAGAAGAGTGCGTCGCTGGAGGCTCGGATGGCTTGAGCCTGCTGGGGCGAAATCGAAGCCAGGAAGCGTTCGAGTTTGTGGGGGAAGAGTCGGGGTGGAGGAGCGCGTTGGGGCTCCCCCCAGAGATCAAGGTGTTGGAGGATTTGTCGAATCACGCTACCTTGTTCGATCACACGGCTTTGCTCGGTACCGCGATGATCTGGAGCCGGGAGCCACATTTGGGACATTTCAACGGATCGACTTCGTAAATCTTGCGGAGCAACCGCGCCCAGCTGCGCCGCCGTTGCTGGGAGAAGTACTCGGCGGGTGAGTTCTCCTCCGAGTCCAGCTCAGGGCAGGGGGTGCTGACAGTGGCTCGCTTGCGCTCCAGGCGCCGCTTGCCGCGCGAGGCATTGGAGTAACGGCCATAATAACGGTTCATTTGTTCTCCTGAATTCGGAATATGCGAGGTCACCAGAGCGATCCAGTCCAGGGCATCCAGGGTGCGGCGGACGCCTTTGGCGGTGCGGTATTCGATCCGACCCTGCTCGGGATCGTAGTGCAGTCGGCTGGCGGCGAAACTGGGGCGGAGGAGGTAGGCGGCCAGACGCTCCAGGGCGGGACAGTCGTCGCTCTGGATGGGGCGGCCGCGATAGACGCCGAAGCCGCTGGGGTGCCAGCTGCGCAGCTTCTGGGCAAAGTCCCGACTGAGCCGTTGCTGAGCCACCATCGCCTCGAGCACCTGATGTTGAAAGAGGAGAGTGAGGACTTTAGAATCGACTTCGCCCATCGAATTGGAGCCGCCGTCGGGTGTCTAAGCCGAATCGCTGGCAAGCATATGGATATGTTCGTGAGGGTTGAGCTCATCCCCGTAGGTCTGGATCGCCACCACCGCCCCCGGCACGAAGCCTTCGCCGAGCAGGGCCTGGGCGTATTGGCGCAGGCTGATCCAGGCACAGCGACTGAGGGTGCCCAACAACTTGCGATCTTTTCGAAAGGCCGGGCGGAGGACCCGGGGAATGGTCCAGACGTACTGACAATGATCGACCGGTTCCAGGACTTCTTCAGTGACCCACTCGACAAAGGCGGCCACCCGCTTAGCCTGGCATGAAGGACAAAAATATCTCGTCTTGCAGGAGAACGCTAAGAGCGCTTGGTGCGAACATCCCTCACACTTCAGGCGAGCGAAACCATGGCGAAGGAGGCCACACTCCAAGAAGCGGTCGACGGTCTTTTCCAGCACCGGGCGCCAGGGCCCGTACTCGGCTTCATAGAAATAGGGGTAACTCTCCTGGAACTCGTCCCAATAGTCCTCGAGACACTGGTAAAAGGGGGTCCTCTCAGGATGACGGGGCCGGTAGGGATCTGTCCGGGACATTCCCTACTGGAAACGAAGGCGTCGTCAAACCTGCGAGGTCATCTGCTCCCTCCGTGGCCGAGTGGTGGTGTTGAACTTCTGGTTCATAGAGTGCGCGCCTTGCCAAGCGGAGATCCCCAGCCTCCACAAAATGGTTTCTAACACTTTCTAACAAGATGAGCCCAAATGAGCGAACTGAGAGAAAATGAGATAAAGAGATGGGGAGAGGCTAACTGCCTACTTTAGATGCACGGCTGATCTTGCTCATCCCAGATCTCAAACTTCGCATCCTGCCAGACAATCCAATCTCCTACTTCAAGGCCAAGCGTCTCCTTCTGGTAGTAGTCCTGAGGCGTCTCAGATTTGCAGTCAGGGTCCAACGGGGCAGGAGCCTCTATCTTTTGAAACTTCTGACCTGGCCGAAGGATCATGCGGAAGCCGTTCTGGAACTGGACCAGTGCCCAGGAGGCATCTCCGATTGAGACACCCAGTTCCTTCTCCATGTACTGAGCAAGCGGGTTGTCGCTGACCTGGAGGACCTTGCCTATTGCAGCATGCGGGAGGTGGAGCCTTTCGGTGCCGGTCTGATCGGAGTGGCAGAGGTCATCGCCTAGCCATCGGATGTGATCGCCAACTTGAAGATCTAGGCTGGTGCTTGTCATTGATGAGCGAGTTCCAGGGTAACCACGGAGGGGTGGTTAGCCGTGCGTTCCAGCCGGTCTGTGAAGGGGCCGTGTTTGGGGGCCATCGGTTATTCTATGGGACGGGTGAGTGGTGGGAAAAGTAGACTTCACAGCCGTTCCATGCCGAAGGATCGTGGGATTCTGAGAAGAAGAGGGCGGCCTTGAGGATCCCACCATCGAAGTTCCATCTGCCTTTTTGGGAACTGCCTTTCTAACAACCCGCTCTCAACGACGTTTTCAATGAAACTTCGCGGTAGGTCCGAATCCTCGGCCAACTGTTCAATGTGGCAAGCTGCATGCTCCTCCCGGCCTTTGACATGGACTTTGGCCACCATGCAAAGTTGCGATAGCTTTGCCACGGCAGCCGCAAGCTGCCCTGTCCGCTCCAATCCCTCAACCCAACCATCGCCTGTTATCCGAAAAGCCACCGTTGCACCCATGGTTGAGCCCTCGGTCTCTATCCACCCGTGGTGTTCTATGTCGTCCCAGGTGGTTGCGAAGATGTCGGTGTAGTTGTGGTTACCACGCGTGAAGAGCGTCATGATGATTGAGCAATCACCAAGTTCGGTCATCAGTTTCTGGATGGCCCTGTCGATGTTCTCTAGTCGGTCCTCACGGGACAGTGTCATCAGGCCCTCCAACCTACTATGACTAACTTGGGCCGTCTAGCAGTCCGATACAACGACTGACTTCAAGTCAGGCGAACATCAGCAAGGCGGAGGTCGTCATGATACTACTCCCTCGCCTCCGTCACCTCGTTCCAGGATGTACTCCTCGAAGGCCCTCTCTTGCGTGGCCAATTTGGGGACCATGGGGTTGATGCTACGAAAGGAGCTCAGAGAAGTATGCTTACGGCTCTCGTTTTATTGGTAGCGGCGCTTCTCCTCCTGCTCTTTAACGGGAAATGGAGAGGGAGGATCAAACAGCCGCTGCAAATCGCCTTGATAGTTCTTACGCTTCTCGTTTCCGCAATTCTAGTCTACCTCGTGACCAGCGATTTCCTTGCAATCGATCGCTGCCTTGATCGCGGCGGCACGTGGAATTATGAAACGAGGACTTGCGCCGAAGACTGATCTTTCCAACCTGTTCCATGATCATGGGAATCAAGGAGGGATGGTTGGCCGTGCGTTCCGGAATGTGCTCTTTGAATCGCTCTCAGGGGCTGTATTCGCGGACCATGGGGTGATTCTACTGGATGGGGAAGTGAGGCTTCCAGGAGGTCTGAGGTCCTTCCTTTTCCGTCTTTAGATTGTCTCCGCCTTTCGCGGTGCCTCAAGGTGTGATGGCACAGATCTGACCGTACAAACGGTCTCAGAGTAGCTCGCCCCTGACCGGCTGCTTCCGCACCTAAAAGCGGACATTCAAATTTCCCCCGGAAACGTCGGATGAACTTCCGCAAACGGCCAGGAGCCGACGTTCTATTTCGGCCGCTTCGAAAGGAGCCGTCAGTTTCCAGGTAGGGCGTTACACGGCCAAGTGACCTGCTGGTCCTGGCCACGATCGTCGATCGCGTGTCAATATTATTGGGTGTCCTCTTTATTGGGTTGGCCGCCCACCGCATCTTCCGCACGCTCCCGAGCCGCGACGCTCACAGCGAAGCGTTGAGCCATTTCCCAGGCTGTGCGCGCTCCGTCGGAATCGTCCAGAAGCTCCAGGTTCAGGGCGTGGAGCTCATGGGCGAGACCATAGACTGGACGCAGCTCCAAGGCCCGGCCGACCAGGCGCTCGGAGTCGTCGATGCGGCCCTGGTCGTGGCGGATGACCGCGAGGTTGAGATAGGCCGGGGCGTAGAAAGGCTGCGCACGGAGGATGCGCTCGAGGTCCGCCACCGCATCCTCGACACGTCCGAGCCGGTAGAGCAGGGTCGCGTAGCCGTTGCGCCCCAGGGTGTGCTCGGGAGCGAGCTCGAGAAGCGCCTTGTAGGCTGCTCTCGCCCCGCCATCGCGGCCGCTGTCCTCCAGACGGTGGGCGAAGAGCAGCCGCGTCGCTTGGTTCTTGGGATCGAGCTCTAGGGTGCGCTCGAGGGTGCGGATCGCACCCACTTCGTCGCCCTCGCTTGCCAATAGCTCGGCGAGCAGCAGATGACCGCCGAGGTGCTCCGGAGCGACCTCCAGCAGCTGGTCCACTGTGCGGCGCAGGAGCTCAACCTCGCCGAGCTTCTGATAGGAGAGCGCCAGATACATCAGGAGAAAAGGGTTGCTCGGATCGGTGAGCTTGGCGTGCTCGAGGATTGCCACCGCCATCGCCGGCTGTCTGTCGCTCAGCTGCTTGCCCTCACTGAGCTCGCGAAAGACCGCGATCACCCGATGCGGATCGGGCAGGTCGGAGGCGATCTCGAGATCCCCCAGATCGGCCAGGCCGCCGCTCCTGAGATAGCCGAGGGCGGCGAGGCGGGCCCGCTTTTCGGGCGACACCGATTCCTCCGCCGCTTCGACGCCGCCCCGCGCCAGCTCACGCTGACGGCGGGCGAGCAGCCCTTGCATTGCTTCGAGCCGTGCGGGCTCCTCGTCGGCGAGGTCGCGGAGCTCGGCAGGATCGTCGGTGAGGTGGTAGAGCTTGGGGCTCGGAGCACGGATCAGCATCCAGTCTTCGACGGTCAGGCGCTCGAGGGGGCTCCAGCCGTGGAGCAGCGCACCGTACAGGGTCTCGCTGGGAATCGCTCGGGGCAGGCCGCTCTCGCCTTCACGCTCCGGCAGTAGCTCGCCCTGGACGATGGCAGGGACCTCGAGGCCGAGGCGGTCGAGGATCGTCGGCAGGATGTCGACGGTGGCGACCGGGGTCTCGATCCGCCTCGCGCTGAGGTCTCTGGGATCCCTCAGGAGCAGCGGCACCCGCACGGTGGACGAGTAGAGCAGCAGGGCGTGGGTCTGCTCGCCGTGATCGCCCAGACCCTCGCCGTGGTCGGCGGTCAGCACTACCAGGGTACGCTCGAGGAGGGCGCGTTCCTCGAGCCGCGCCAGGAGCCGTCCGATCGCGTCGGCGACCGACGCGATCTCCCCGTCGTAGAGGTCGTGGGCATAGCGCTCGCGGAAGGGCGAGGGCGGGATCTGGGGCTGGTGGGCGTCGAAAAAATGGGTCCAGAGGAAGAAGGGCTTGCCACCCCGTCGGTCGAGCCATTCCAGCGCTGGTCGCACCACCTCCGCGGCCGGTCGTTCGTCAAAGAAACTGCGCAGCGTCGGGTGCTTGCCCTCCTCGAGGCTCGATGGGTAGTTGTCGTCGTAGAGGTCGAAGCCCTGGTCGAGGCCGGTCTGAGAGTCGAGGGGAAAGGCGCCGACGAAGGCGGCCGTGTCGTAGCCGCGCTCGCTCAAGATCTCGGCCAGGGTGGTGAGCTCGTCGGCGACGTAGAAGCCGCCGTTCTCATGCACTCCGTGGTAGACCGGGTAGGTGCCGGTCAGGATCGAAAGATGCGAGGGCAGAGTGATCGGCACCGGGGTGTAGCAGCGCTCGTAGAGCGCGCCCTCGGTGGCCAGGCGGTCGATCGAGGGGGTCTCGATCGACTGGTTGCCGTAGCAGCCGAGACGGTCGGCCCGGGTGGTGTCGAGGGTGATCAGGACGACGTTGAGAGACGCCTCGCCGCGGCAGCCGGCGAGGCACAAGGCGCCGCCAAGAACCAGCAGCGTGAAGCATTGGCGGATACCGCTCACTCCAGGAGCTCTTCGGGCTGTGGCAGCCGGACGATCTCGAGCTCTGCCTCTTCGAGGACCACCGCCACGAGCTCTTCGTCGAGCTGGCGAGCTCTGTGCTGCGCCCAGCTGGCGCGCACACCGTCGAGCGCTTCTTCGAAGCCGCGCTCTGTGGGCGGATGCTTGCGGCGCACTCGGACGATCGCGAACCCGCCGCGCAAGGTCCGGGGGTCGTTGGTCAGCAGGCGATCGGTGCAGTAGATGGGATCCGAGATCGCTCCCGGTTCCAGGGCGGTCACGGCCTTGTAGATCTCCGGCCCCAAGCGCGCCCATTCCCTGGGCGCCAGCGCCCCGAGATCGCCCCCCGTCGCGGCCTCCGGCCCGCTCGAGATTCGCCGCGCCAGCTCGGCGAAGTCGGCGCCGGCCCGAAGCTCGGCGACATGATCCTCCAGCCGGTGCTGGGTGGCGTAAGAGTCGCGGCCCTGGGGGACGAAGATCACTTCCAGATCGGCGGTCTCGAGGGTCGCGAAGGCCGATGGCTTGGCATCGTAGGTCGCTCGCAGGCGCTCGGCTGGGACCTCGGCGACGAGCTTGGCACGGCGCTTCCGGTAGACGGCCTGAATTGCCTCACGGCGTAGAGCTTCGCCCACCCGCGCGCCGAGCTCGGGGGTGGCGAGGCCACGGCGGCGGCCTTCTTCGGCGAGCAGAAGGTGCTCGACGACCGACTCTCGCCGGCTCTCGTCAGTCTGCCCCCAGGCGCTGATGTAGGGCAGGTCCGATTGCGTGACTTCGAAGCTGCCGACTTGCCATGGAGACTCCGAGGTCGAGACTTCGAAGCGCTGGCGGAGCTCGGCGAGAAGCTCGACGCGGGCCTCGGCCAGGGCCTGACGGGTGGCGAGGCTGCGGGCCAGACGCTGCGCGTACCCGGCGCTGTTTTTCGGGGTGATGCGGCGCTCGAGCTTGAAGATGTGCAGGCCGGTGCGAGTCTCCACGAGCTCGCTCACTGCCCCTTCTTTGAGGGCTGCGAGGGCCCGCTGGGCCGTTGCCTCGAGAAGGGCTGGGCGCTGGTTGACGACCAGGCCACCGTCCGCGGCGTCGCCTGATTGCGAGTGCTGGCGGGCAAGCTCGGCGAAGTCCTCGCCGGCTCGCAGCCGCCGGGCGAGCTCGCTCCCCAGCCGGCCGATCGCCTCTTTTTCGGCCGCGGTTACGGCACGGTCGAGGCGCAGGAAAAGGTGACGGAAGGTGTCGAGAGGCACGGGTTGACGCTCTCCCAGGGCGGCTAGCTGCTCTGCCACCGCCTGCTCAGCGGGGCGGGTGTCGCGAGCGAGCTGTCCGGTGACCGCGGTGGCGAGAAGCGCGGCGCTCGCCCAGCGGCGTCGCGCTTCAGCCTCGGGGTTGGCGAGCTGCTCGCGGACCTCGTCGCTGGCTTCGAGCACCCGCTCGACCGCGAGCCTGCCGATCAGCTCCCGCAGCCAGGCATCGCGACCGGTCGTGGGCGCGATCCGTCGGCCTTCCGGCAGGGAGCGGACATAGCGATCGAGATCGGCGAGCGTGATCTCGCCGCCGCGGTAGGTGGCGAGGACTTCGGGTCCAGGTTGCGAGCAGGCGACGCAGCCGAGGACGAGCACGAAAAAAAAGAGGATCCGATGCATCGACATGTTACCGCGATGCCGCCGAGCTCGGCGACGTCATCGGCCCGTGACGGTGTCGCCGCGAGATCTCGAAGCTAATTGATGTGGAAGGACTGCAGCTCGACCGGCGTCGTCGAGCCGGCCGCGAAGCAACCGGCGACCTGGGTCTGCGGTGTCGCGGTAAAGGCGATGGCGCTGATCGGAAAAGGACCTCCCCCAAAGAACGCCGCAGGGAACCCGTTCCGCAACGATGGCGGCATCGCCAGAGCCCCCGGTGGGATGACCGCGCCGACACCGTTGGCTACCCAGCCCGTGTCAATGAATCCGGCCCCGCCGATCGCCAACCCGCAGAACACCGCCGAAAATCCGCCCGGCGCGATCGCCACCGGCAACGCAAGATTGCCCGGGCCGCCCACGATGGCGGTCGGGCCTCCGGGAGCAGCCGATGGTGACCCCGATACCGTGACGACCTCGAAACCGGCGGGGGCGACCGTGACCGCAGACAGCGGCGTCCCCGGCACCGCGGCGGCAGCCGCGGCCAGGATACGCCGGGTCGATCCGGCGGGTGTGGCTGACACCGGCCCTGTCTTCAAGAAAGGCGAATGCCAGGCGTACACGCCGGTGACGTCGAAGCCGGATGTCGCTCCGCCGGTGAGAAATCCGGGGGGATAACCGGGGCCGGGAGCGAAAAGGTTGCCCGCAAAAGCGCCCGCGCCCGACGCCGTGTCCATGGGGCCGGCACCGGGGAAGGCGATCGGAATCGGGGTCGCCGGGCCGCCGCCATGGAGGACTGCACCTCCACGGTCGCTCTTCCCCCGATCGAGGAGGTGAGTGCTACGTCCGGCTTCGGAGGGCACGGCGGGGCGTCCCTGGATCCCGTCCGCTTTGTCGACCTTCTCGCCGGCCTCTCCAGGCAAGGTGTTGGCGATCGACAGGATGACGAGCAACACAATGAATGCTACTGACACCGATCTCAGCATGGCGGAACCCCCCTTTCTACATCAAAGGTTCTTCAACTCAGCTACAACTTGACAGGATACTCTGTTGGCTGTCAAGGGTTTTCAGCAGAAAGCCCGTAGAACTTGTGCCCATCAAAATTGCCTTGAGAATCTCACGGTCGAGGAGGATCCCAAGCTCCTCGCAGGGTCGCTCGAAGACAGCCAGCTGCTTGTGGGCGCCAGCAGCGACCAGGTCGCGTTGCCGATTCGCCTCTAAGGATCTCCGTAGCCACTTCCTGATGGTTTGTGGGGTGTACTGCGACAGCTTGCTCCAGTCGACGTCCACTCTGAGAAGTGAGACCAGAATCTCTGAGGCATTGTCACCCTCAAAAGCCCTTTGTACTGTTAGCATTTCAAACAGAACTGCCCCAAAGGCCCAAATTTCGGTGCGCTTGTCTACTGGCCTTCCCCGGGCCTGTTCCGGACTCATATATCCTGCCGTTCCCAGAATCACGCCAACAGAAGTCATCTCGTCCGTTCGCGTGGGTGAGTGGGAAAAATCCGCCGCAGCCATCTCACCGTCCAGTGCCTTGGCCAGGCCGAAGTCCAGGACCTTGACCTTCCCTGCGGGCGTAATCTTCACATTGGCTGGCTTCAGATCCCGGTGGATGATCCCGCTCTCATGGGCAGCTTCCAGGACCCTCAGCGATCTGGTGGGAGACTTCCAGGGCCTCCTCAACGGGCAAGGGTCCCTTGGCGACACGCTCGGCCAGGGTTTCACCCTCCACCAACTCCATCGCAAGAAAATGAACTCCATCCGAGTGCTCAAAGCTGTGTATGGCGGCAATGTTCGGATGATTCAGCGAGGCCAGGACCTGAGCCTCGTGTTGGAACCTGGCCAGCCTCTCGGCATCCTGGGTGAATTGCTCCGGCACGACCTTGATGGCGACTTCCCGCCTCAGAGTGGTGTCCTCAGCTCGGTACACCTCTCCCATCCCGCCTTCATCGAGCTTGGAGGTGATCTTGTAATGGGAGATGGTTTGCCCTATCAAACGGAGTCTCCAGGATTGAGGGAAGTCTATGCCGAGAATACTAGAGTCTTGGGTCTGGAAGGGCAATCCCAGGGGACGGCATATATAGAAATCGGAAGCATAGGCGGAACTCAATCCGCCTTTTCCGCTGACACTCGGAATCTCGTTCGCTGCGAAGCTGGTCGTGTGCTTGAAACTGCCATCCTTGTCCTTGTTTCTCGAAAAGGCGACCCATTCTTTTCAGCCACAAGCTTTTCGGGGTCGCATGACCGCTTGGTTTGCGCGGAACGACTGCTCTTGGCCGGTGGTCTCAACTGGTCGATGCAACACTTGCGCGGAGGAAGAAGGCGAAGCGTAGACGGTTGAAACCAAAGAGAAAGCGGCGAGGACGCCTGGCTCCCATGTGCATGCCAATGAGGTACAACGAGTTACGCGGTTGCGATTCGGGCCATCAAACCGCTTGCCTCCTCCGACGCTGACGCGTTCTAGCTGAAGGGCTTAATACGGTGTTGCGTTGACCGGTTGAATCGGCAGCCCGTTAGCGGTCGTTCATTCGACGTTTCCGGGGAAAATTTGAACGTCCGCTTTTAGGTGCGGATTCAATCGGTCGATGCAACACCCCTAATCTCTAAGCTGTAGAGAGGAGGATGTTGCCAATGAAGTATCGGACGAGGATCTATTACACGGAAGCACAGAAGAGCTTGATGTGGGACCGCTGGCAAAAAGGCGAGTCCCTGAGCTCGATCGCGCGGCTCTTTGACCGCCACCATTCCTCAATTGAGGGGATTCTGAAACAAACCGGTGGCATCCGGCCGCGGCCGCGGCGACGATCGCGGCTTGCGCTGAGGTTATCGGAACGCGAGGAGATCTCGCGCGGTGTGGTGGTCGGCTGCTCGATCCGTTCGATGGCAGGAAGGCTGGGTCGCGCACCGTCGACGGTGAGTCGCGAGCTACGGCGTAACGGCGGCCGGGAACGCTACCGTGCCAACCGGGCCGATCAAGCTGCCTGGGAGCGGGCACGCCGCCCGAAAATCTGTAAGCTGGTCCAGAATCGGGAACTCGCGCACAGCGTGGCCTTGAACCTGAAGAAGCTCTGGTCGCCGGAGCAGATTGCCGGGTGGCTTAAGCGCACGTATCCCGATCACAAGGACTTTCAGGTGTCAGACGAGACTATCTATAAAAGCCTCTTCATCCAGGCCCGCGGCGCTTTGAAGAAAGAGCTGTTGCAGCATCTGCGGCGTACCCGTGGGATGCGCCGCTCACGTCACCATACACAGAAGACGGAGGATCACGGACGGATCAAGGACACGGTATCGATCCGTGAGCGACCCGCCTCGGTGGAGGAGCGCGCCGTACCCGGTCATTGGGAAGGGGATCTGCTGATCGGATCAAAGCGCAGTCAAATCGCCACCCTGGTCGAACGTCAGACGCGCTACGTGATGTTGGTCAAAGTCAACAGCCAAGACACCGAAACGGTGATCAACGCCTTGATCAAACAAGCGCGCAAGTTACCGCGGGAACTGTACCAGTCACTCACCTGGGACCGGGGCAAGGAAATGGCCGATCACAAACGCTTCAGTCTCGATACGAACATAAAGGTCTACTTCTGCGATCCCCGAAGCCCCTGGCAGCGCGGCTCAAACGAAAACACCAACGGACTGCTCCGACAATACTTCCCGAAAGGAATGGATCTCTCAAACGTCGACCAAAACAGACTGGATGCCGTGGCAAGACAGCTAAACGAACGACCGAGAAAAACGTTAGACTACGAAACACCAGCCGAACGATTTAACCAATGTGTTGCGTCGATCGGTTGAAACCGCAGGCGAAACCGGTCAGTCGATTGCGATCAAATCTGCCGCTATCTGTAAGATCGGGTGCCGACTATCACAGTTTGACTTGCTTCGTGAACCATGCACTTTGCCGGGAGTCATAGTGCTCTGTAATAATTCAGCCAAACAGTGATCCCTGCGGCTCCGGATAGACAAGCTCTCCATCTTCAATCCTCGCAGCCTGGACTAGTTGATGCTCGTTCAGGCCCCCCGGCACAATGTGCACGACGGGGATGCTCCTCAGACCCACGAGAGCATCAGAAATCAATTGACGGTGGCATTTCTGAGGTATGGCCTCTGCACACATGATTGTTGTCCTCGCTTCAGAGGCGATCCCGATTAGGGTATCGAGGCCTTGGTGGAACTCTTTCGTCTGCATGTGGTCGGCATAGGCACGAAAGCCAGGGCTCTTCCACGACTGGTTTGGTGAGTCCTTCAGATCTGACTTGCGATAGCCTCCCAAGGCCCCGAGGTGGGAGTAGGAAATGTCTATCTCCAGGAGGGCATTGCTGAGTGTGTCCTTGTTGAAGTGCGGGAATTTGCGAGAGGTGGGGAATGATCGAACATCTACCAGCCGCTCAATGTCATGTTCTTGAAGCAGTTGAGTGAACTCTTCAAAGCTGCGGGAGGAGTGGCCAATGGTGAAGATCTGCACTCTGGGATTATAGAAGTGAGCGGCACCGTAGTAACAATCCTTGGCCTACAGTCGAGTTCTTGCACCCTCGATTAGAGTTGAGCTGTCGGTTCCCCACGGAAATACAGTTCTCTGCTAAAAAGCTCTTCGCGCAGGTTGTAGACGGAGGGGGAAAGACAGCATAATCGTGAAGGTCGAATGGCTCCTGATATCTGGCCGTCCCCTTATTCTGTCAACAGGACGACCCATCAAATAAGTGAGGACTAATCATGCCTCTTTATATCTGCCGTTGGCCAAACGGGGATTGTTCATTTGTCTCAGCAACCAGTAAAGCACCTGCAGTAGAAGCTCTGGATGAAGTGGACAATGCAGAGGGTTGTCCTCTCTCGGTCCTGAAAGATTTCATGGTGCACTTTCGGCTGGCGGAGGATGGGACGTTTGATTTTGAGGGCTTTGGAGAGGCAACCGAGGAAGCTCTTCGGCAAGCTTACCCGATACTGGATCAGACGGTAGATCAGATTCTTGAGGATGATCCTGGCTTTGAGCTACAAGGCAGCAGGACTCCTGAGCAGGAGCAAATGATCAAGAATGCTGTTGAAGCGGAGCAAGAAAGGGTCAGGCCTAAACCGGTAAAGCAGCCACAGACTCGGCTGGGCCAGGACATCAAGAGAGCTATGGATGCACCCACCAGTATGATCGATCGGGAGATTGGGGAAAAGACTGCCGAAAGACTCAAGAATTTCAAAGGAGAGGGCAAGCCAAACTGAGCAATTCTGTGTGAGAATCCGTGTGAGAAAATCCTTCCAAAATCTGCCAAAACGTGGAAAATCGCAAAGAATCGGAAAAAGCTAAATAACTCTGTTTCAACAACTTACTGAAAATGAGGAGGTTGTGAAACTCAGGGGCCTTGCATGGGGTTCAGGGGGGCGTTGGCCAAGTCCGATGGCTTTTCTGGAGATTAGTTTCCAGTGTCCTCCGGCTTGATGCCCACAAATAAGACGAGATCTGCTAGAGAAGACTCACGTGAAACTGAGACTGGTACATTTGCCCCGGTGAGGGCGGTCTTTATTATTTCTTCGCTGCGTGGTTGCTTGCCCCCAGGGTCTCTTCCTAGAATGCAAACGCCTACCCTGTTCTCCCTGATCTCACCAACGGGTCCATCCACTTTCCAGTCCGCTTGCTTAACAGTCTCGGAATTTCAATCAAGTGAGCTGTTCTCTGAGACCGCCCTTTCGTCACAGCCGGGGTGTCCCGAAACAGCCTTTTACGGCCTTGGCCGTCGGCACGAAGTGCCTACTTAAAGGCTTCAACAAAGTCTTTGGCATAGGTCCGGGCGTCTGGGGTTTGCAAAGCGTAAACAATGGTGATTTCTCGACTTTCGTGATGGGCAGATAGACTGCTAATAATTAGTGCCTGCTGTTTGTCAGTGAGCGTTCTGGGAGCAGCTTGTCTTTCAAGTAGGGCTAGTCGGTGCCGCAGTTCTTGCTCATTCTCAACTTGTTTTTGAAGATCCAGCATCTTCATTCTCAATTCGTGGTAGGCACGCACCGCAGCCCATGCCAGGGACAATGCGCCAACGATCCAAAGAAGCCACACTGGTATGTCATATCGATAGTCTTGGGGAAGTTCTGGTTTGATGTAGGTACGATAAAGCCCACAGAAGGCTAGCAGAGATCCGACTACCCAAGCCCACCAACGCCTGAAGACACCCCGGAATAGCAGCGAAGCTGAAACCAGCAGTTGTCGCACAGTGTGATTCTAGAGCGGGCTAGTGAGAAAAGAAGTTGCAACCATACTTGTGTCGTGTAAAACCATGTTTCCGTTTTGTTTCCGGTTGAGATGGTAAGGCTTGGTAAATTTTGGTAATCCGACCTGCCTACAATCCCAGTCTAAATGGTTAATTTGGTATAACTTGGTAGGTTCTGGTAAGGTTGGAGCAGCGGACTGTCACGCCGGAGGTCGCGAGTTCGAGTCTCGTCGGTCCCGCCAATCTTTCTCCGGATTTCTCAACAACTTCAACCACAACCCATTTCGACACGAGGCTGAGCTGTGGGTACCTACTTGACAGGCCATCTCCCCCAAAAGTAGAGTCCTGGTCTGTTCAGTGAACGTGCTTTCCAGGCTCAACCCAACTCTGCAGGAGGTCCTATGAGAAACTTTCTGCTTCTGAATTTGGCTCTGGCTCTGCTGATGACACCCATCGTCTATGCTCAGCAGCCTCCAGAGGACGGAGAGGTGGTTTTTCGCGCCAAGTTTGAGATCGAGGACGCATCCGGGAACCCGATCGGCGTGGTCGTACGGTACACTGGATCTCCCTTCGAAGGACGTGCCGTCGCAATCTATACTGATGCGAATGGAGTGGAAACTCGAGACCCAATGAGGGGTTGTAACTTGACGACTGCCAATAGCATCTCAACAATCCTCTGCAGCAACCCTCATATCATCACGATGGATGGACTGAGGCACTCAGTTTGGGTATCAAGCCCGGTGGTGACCAACGGCCAACTTCAAAACTTCGAAGTTCAGAAAGAGCTACAGGTTCGCCTGGTATTCCGAAGGAGTGCCCGTTAGCGTTCCATTTCTGGCGCTCGGCTGATGCCGAATGCCGAGTGGCACTCCTCTGAGCAAGGTCTCAGGCCGACCGAACAAGACCGAGAGCGCTTCTGTGGGAGACGGCTCTACAGCATCGAGTCCGCGGTCTATCACCAGGGATAGCCTCGCCCATGACCTCAGGGCACTGGGGGTCCGGGAAGGCGACTGCGTCATGCTTCACAGCTCGCTCAGCAGTCTCGGCTGGGTCGAGGGGAGCGCCGACGCGGTAGTCGAGGCATTCCTGGATGCCATGGGACCAGAGGGAACGCTGCTGACCCCGGCCTTCACTCAGGGAGCCTGGACCGAGCACCTGTCCTTCCCCGACTGTCAACAAGCGTGCCCCCAGACCTTTTGCCCCAGTCAATGGCCCAGTCATGAGGGGGCCATCCCCAACGCGGCCCTGAAACGCCCGGGCAGGCTCCGGGGCTGCCATCCAACCCATTCCTGGGTGGCTAATGGCGCACGAGCGGAAGAGGTTCTGCAGGACCAGCGACACTCTCCGACTCCTTGCGGCCGTGCCAATCCGTTCGAGAGACTGGTCGAGTTGGACGGCTGTATCGTCACCCTGGGAGTCGGTGTCAACACCATTACGCTTTGGCACTACTACGAAGATCTGCTGGAGGTTCCCTACATGGGGTATTTTCATCCCAGGGAGCGCCATCTCTCCTACTGCGCCCCCGGGAAGCGCATTCAATACGATTTCCCCGGGATCATGCAAGATGTCGTGGAGGCCTCAGGGATCATGACGAAGGGGAAGGTGGGAAGGAGCGATTCGGGCTTGATCCGGGCTCGGACATTTCGACAGTTCATGTCAACCATCATGGCCGACGACCCATACTGTTTCGTCCTCAGGCCAACAAGCCGTGACGGAGGAACACTAGTCGACGACGCTCTGGCCAAGGCCACGGCGATGCTTAGGGCCTGGAGAGAAGGCCCCCAGGAACTCTCCCCGAATCCCCAATGGCCGCAAGGCAACGACGACGACCTCGTCCGCGAGGACTGTCCTGCTTTTGCAGGCTACCATGCGGCGGAAGGACGGCAGTGGGCTCTCTGCAGAGCCAACGACCGGCACCCTGAACTCTATCAACACGGCGGCATCTTCAACCGGCACGGCAAGACTACCTGTGGACGTTGTTCTTGGCATCACCAGTTCCCCAAAGAAGGGAATCCAACATGAAAACGAATACGAATCTGACGCGTCGAAGCTTCTTGGCGGCCTCTAGCTTGGGAGCTATGACCCTGAGAACACCCTCCTTGTTGGCACAGAAGAAGGACGTCTTTGAAACTCTTCTACCGAAGGGCTGCCAACGCATACTGGCGGTACGACAAGACGGTAGCCTTCTGGCTCTGCTCGGGACCGGCGAGGGATCTGTCTCAGGGGATGGCGGTGAAACCTGGCAGACACCCTTTCCTTTCCTCCAGGAGGGCCGTGCGATGACCGGCACCCGAGGCCAACTAGTCACACTGAATGAGGGGCGACTGGGGATGGTCTACTCCGAGGAAGTCGAATCGCAGCAAGGGCGCGGCAATCACCACCGAACACTTCGTTTCGCTGGCTCTGAGGACGGAGGGAAAACCTGGTCGGGTGGTGTTGACATTGATCTTCCCGGCCCTCTCGCTTCCACCTTGGGCGCCTTTCTTCAGGTCCCCTTCGGGAGACTACGCCAGCTCTCTAGCGGTCGTCTCCTGCTGCCAGTTTATTGGCAGTTCAACGGCCTGCACTCGGAAACTCGCGAGGCCTTCGCCCGAGGGATTCATCAGGGCAAACCAATCCGCCTGGAAGGACATGGCCATCGTCCCCAGATGAGCGGTTGCTACGCCTATTTCTCAGATGACGAGGGGGCGTCCTGGGAGCGCAGTGAAGGCTCCATCATGGTGTGGCCGCTGCCCGGCGAGCACGATCTAGGAGGCTTTGGAGGCACGTCCGAACCGGTGGTACAAGAACTGCGCGACAGCCGGATCTTGATGTTGCTCAGAACCAAGGTCGGCCGTTTCTTCCAGAGTATCTCCGGGGACGGAGGAAAAAGCTGGCAGGCCGCGACACCAACCCAGCTTTCCAGCGGCGACGTCCCCTGCGATCTGGATCGACTTCGCTCCTCCCGTGACCTGCTCGTGATCTGGAACCAGACTTCGGGCCAGGAGATTCGTGCCGGCTATTATCGCAGCCGCCTCTCGGTCGCACTGTCCAGCAGTGAGGGGAGGAGTTGGAGCAATTTCAAGACGGTCGAATCAAGCCCGGGACTCCCCGAGGCCGGACAGATCTCTCCGCCTCCGGTGGCGCACATCCGGGTGAATCCGAATGCCGGAACTCTTCCCGATGGATTCACGATGCATCACTATCCCTCTCTGGCCTTCGCTCAGGGACAGATCTTCATGACGTGTCAGGCAGACAGCTTCAGGGAGGGACAACGGACCCGGCGAATCAAGCTGAAGCGGGTCCCCGAATCCTGGTTCCGCGAGGGTTAGTTGATTTCCGACCGGCCGCTTTCGTTTTCCGAGGTGTCTTCAAACGTGCCCGTGCCTTTGCCCGATTCAAAACGTGTCAATGCCAACTGGATCGGCCAGGAGTTGGGCCCGCCGTAGGTCAAGAATGAAGACTTCCTTCCCCAGATTGGGCCTGCTTCTTACCTCCGTTCTGTTGTGGCCCAGTTGTACTACGGAGCAACCAGAGACCGACCCGCCCGCCGAAGAGTCACAGAAGCAGCAGGGAAAGCTGAGGATTCTACTCAACAGTGACGGCAGTGAAGAAATCGGATTCGACGTCAAGACCTGGATTCGTGAGGAGTTGGTGGACATTCTCTCTCCGGCCACGCGTGGCTATCTGGACATGACCAGTGACTGGGCTAGCTTCGTGGAGCTGGCGAAAGGGACGAAGGTGGAGATCTCGGGGGGGCTGTCCGACCTCTATGTCCGGGACTATACCGGGCAGAAGACAGGTCGTGCCTCAATCGAAATGATGCGCGCTGCCGCCGCTGCCGCCTGGCAGGAAGGGGTCTCCAGTATCCACCTTTTCAACTATGACGCTCACGCCAGCGGCAAGGGGAAACCGGGTACGCTGTTCAGCCCCAGTGAGCTGCAGGCCCTACGGGAGATCGGAGACCCCGAGAAGATTGCCCGAAAAGACAAACATTACTATGTCACTCGGGACATGGGAGGCCGGACTGCGGAAGCGGGTGGCGAGATGCAGCTGCCCACCGAGATCACCGAGTCCAACCAGACCAGGGAGTTGCGCTTCACGGTCGGAGACGACTTGGAGGCAGCCCAGAAGGATGGCGTTCTCGAATCAGTTTCGCTGCTGCTGGCTCTAGAAGGATACGACCGCTGGGATGACGATCTGAGAGTGGATCTGAACGGTCAGCGGCTGAGGGGAGCGTTCGGTGAAGGAGTGCTTCGCTTTGAAGACGTGCACCCCAAGCAGGGCGACAACCTGTTGGCTGTGACCCTTCGCAGCCGTCCCGCTTCTCGCCAGGACCCCATCAGGATCCAGGGAGTCGAGCTCTTGATCGACTACAGGGATTAGTGGTTCTCGCCAACTTCAAGTACGACGTTACCACCAGGTTTCAAACTAAGGGCCTGCGCAAGAATAACTTGGCATTTTGGCATCTCATCTTCACACCATCTTCGGCCGCTCCTCAATCGCGAAATCCTCAACGTAGACCTGGCTACGCCTGCGGTTTCGCTCAATCGTTCGCCGCCAAATCTGAGCGCCAATTCTACCAAGTTATTTTTGCGCAGACCCTAACTGGAGAGAGACGTAAGCAGAAGCCCGAAAATTCATGGAATCACAATTCAGCTTTGGCACTCTCAACTACCTGATTCTTCTCTCTTACCTGGCTCTGATGCTGGGCATCGGCTTCCGGCTCTCCCGCAAGCAGACCTCCACCGAGGAGTACTTCCTGGCAGGACGAAGGATGCCTTGGTTCGTGGTGGCATTGAGCATGTTTGCGTCGCTCACCAGCGCCATCACTTACATGGGTGTACCAGGAACCGTGTACGCCGAGAACACCTCGATTGTCCTGGCCGCCATCATCAGCCCCCTGGTGGCTCCGTTTCTGGTTTATCTCTTCTATCCTTTCTACCGGAGGCTCAAGGTCACAACCAGCTACGAGTACATTCAGCGCCGCTACGGCGATGGGGCTCGCTATTCTGCCTCGGTCTTGTTCTTGTTGGCTCGACTTGGCTGGCTGGGGACGGTGATCTACGTGCCCGCCATGACCCTATCGGTGGTGACCGGCATCGATCTCACTCTGGCCATCCTGCTCATGGGAGTCTTGGCTACCGTCTACACCGTCCTGGGAGGCCTGGCCGCAGTCCTGTGGACCGATGTCCTTCAGTTCGCCATCCTCATCGGAGGTGCCCTCTGGGTAGCCCTGGAGCTGATCCAGGCGGTGGACGGGGGTATCGGAGGAATCCTGGTTTTCGGCAGCCAAGCGGGGCGCGTGCAGCTTGCCAACTGGACTCCGAGTCTGTACGAGCTGAGCGCTCCAGTAATCCTGGTCAGCTACTTCTTCCAGTACATGCAGGACTACGGCACTGACCAGGTGACAGTACAGAGGCTGCTGGCGGTCAAGACCTTCAAAGGAATGGTCAAGTCGGTGTTCTTCAACTCCTTCATCGATTTTTTCATTATCACTCTCCTCACCTTCATCGGTCTGGGCCTTTTCGTCTACTTCCAGCAAAACCCTGAGGCGTTGGCACCGGGAATTGAGCGCAATCAGATCTTGCCCTTCTACATTATGGCGGTGCTGCCTCAAGGAGTTTCGGGATTGGTTATAACCGGGATCTTTGCCGCCGCCATGTCAAGCATGGACTCTGGGATCAACTCGGTGACAACGGTTGTGGTCAACGACTTCATCAAGCCACTGAGGAAACAGCAGGGAGACGAGAGATCCGACGTGCGTCTGGCCCGGATGTGTACCCTGGTTCTGGGCACCTTCGCTACTCTGGTGTCCTTTGTCGTTGCCTACATCGAGGACATTCTTCAGGCCTCCCAGACCTTCCTGGGCCTCTTTTCGGGTCCGGTGCTGGCTCTGTTCCTCTTGGGAGTTCTGACCAGAAGGGCTAACTTTCGGGGTTGGCTCATCGGTGCGGTGCTGGCCCTGTCGGGTACGCTATGGATCCAGGTCTTCACCGAAGTGCACTGGGTCTGGTACTTCCTGATCTCCTTCACGGTTGCGACTTCAGCGGGCTTTCTCTTTAGCCTTCTTCTCGAAGAAAGCAAGGCAGATCGGAAACTGACCCTATGGGGAAGGTCGCAGTTGGGCCCCCTTGAATAACTGGAAACGTTACCGTCTTCGATCGACAGCAACGTGACCGTTGATAGGGGTAGGGAAGCACGGTTACCCGGCTCCCCTCCCTCCGAACCGTACGTGCGGTTCTGGAGAGTAGCAGCGGGAATCCCCTTTCGGGTACGTCCCGCCGCCCTCGCAGAACCGGACTTGGTGCGTTACACCATCCGGCTCCCAGCTGGAGTCATCCACCGGGGCTTTCGCCCTCTGTGTGAAACGAATCAGTTGAGTTGTCATGGGCATAATCCGCTCAGTGTCGGGCCATGTTTCTCCGACTCGTTCTCTCCAACCGACACCCCTTCGCTCCGTCCGCATTACCGGACCTCATCGCTACTATGGGTGTCTCCGACTTCCGCCAGACTCCGCCCTCTTCCTCGCTGTTTAGGCTTGTCCGAGAGTGCGCACCCGCGCGGGTGCGCCGCCTGACGGATCTCCCTGGTTACCACGCATTCTCCTTGTGAGGCTCGACGCGACCTCAGATCCCGGGCTGTCCGTTGACACTCGCCTTAGCGCGTCAGCGGTTGTTGCCTGCTGGGTGCGAGAACCCATCGGCCAGATCCAACGATGCCGTTTTCGGGACTCCACGTCTTCAGGGTCAGCATCACCTGTTACCTTTGCACCTCGCCTCCTTTCGTACCTACGCATCAAGCGCCCTGTTACCAGGACACCTGCAAGGCTCGATACCAGGCCTGTGGCTAACAGTTACCTGGGTGGGACTTGCACCCACTAGAATACGCGGCCTTGCCAGGCCGCAACGGAGAGTAGCAGCGGGAATCCCCTTTCGGGTACGTCCCGCCGCCCTCGCAGAACCGGACTTGGTGCGTTACACCATCCGGCTCCCGGCCGGAGTCATCCACCGGGGTTTCCCTCGGTGTGAAACGAATCAGTCGTGTGGTCATGGTCTTAATCCGCTCAGTGTCGGGCCATGTTTCTCCGACTCGTTCTCTCCAACCGACACCCCTTCACTCCGTCCGCATTACCGGACCTCATCGCTACTATGGGTGTCTCCGACTTCCGCCAGACTCCGCCCTCTTCCTCGCTGTTTAGGCTTGTCCGAGGGTGCGCACCCTCGGGTGCGCCACCTGACGGATCTCCCTGGTTACCACGCATTCTCCTTGTAAGGCTCGACGCGACCTCAGATCCCGGGCTGTCCGTTGACACTCGCCCTACCGCGTCAACGGGTGTTGCCTGCTGGGTGCGAGAACCCATCGACCAGATCCAACGATGCCGTTTTCGGGACTCCACGTCTTCAGGGTCAGCATCACCTGTTACCTTTGCACCTCGCCTCCTTTCGTACCTACGCATCAAGCGCCCTGTTACCAGGACACCTGCAAGGCTCGATACCAGGCCTGTGGCTAGCAGTTACCTGGGTGGGATTCGCACCCACTAGAATACGCGGCCTTGCCAGGCCGCAACCCCGCATACGGCTCTCCAGTCAGTAGGTTCCTGTGGATTGGACGAAACGAATATGGGCGTCATTCAGGCTCCTGAACCCATGATCCGTAAAGAAGGCGTTGGCCAAAGGCCCTTTTCCTCCTCTCACTTTATCTTCCAAAAGTGTCTCCAACATGCGATCCGTCCAAACCGCGCGATGAGCCCACGGCTCGATGCCAGGGGGCTCTCCAGCCGGATAGTCGAAAACGGCACTGTGGCCGGGATGTAGCCCCGCCGTTTGGCGGACGTACGTTTCCGCGATCGGGTCATCTCACATCGACCTCTCCATCTCCAACCACCGCATTGCCATTTCGTCACGGTCGCTTTGACACGTTACTTCACCGCCGTGACTTGCCGCGTCTCTCCCCCCGGGCAGACCGTTCCGGTCGGCGGGAGGGCCGTCGCGCGGTCCAGGGTTCGGACACTCCTAGGAGCCTCCCCGACAGGCTTGGCCGAATCGAGTTCACTTGCGTTACGGATGGGTCGTTCGTCTCAGGTTGCTCTCCACCCTTCCTCATGGAAACGCAGTTACCACTGTCGACTTCAGGCCGGTAACGTTAGCCTGGAAGGGACTTGCACCCTTCTGATCAAACGCCTTCACAGGCGCACTAGGATGGGCACTCTTGCCCGTCACTGTCCTAGGTTAGAGACCGCGATCGTTGGGCGAGAACTTGCGGGAAAGCTCCTCTTCCGAGGGATTGGCGCTCTCGCCTTCGTTCAGCGTGATCGCCCTGAGCCGCTCAGTCGGAGGGACTCCAGGCCGGGTATCGAGAAACACCCTCGCAGCGGGTTCCGTCTCGTGAGCGTACAGGTATTCCCCCGCTGAGGTTCCCACCAGATTGTTTGCCCGGCTTCCATCGACTTCGATGATCCCCAGGTTGGGCTTGGTCCAAGTAATCCCATCACGGCTCTCGGCGTAGCAGACCTTGTTGCTGGCCTGGTAGTACATCAGGTACCTACCCTTGTGAAGAATCACGGTCTGGCCGAACCCCATTTCCCCCTCCCAGGGTCGATCCGTCTTGATCACAACCTCGGCGGGACGGGGATGGTGCAGCTTGAGACGGGTTCCTTGCAGTTGATCGATCAGATGGTGGTCGACCAAGAGCTCCCGATTGCTTCCGATGTCAACCAGGAGGGGCCGCTCCAGCAGACCGGGAACATCAGATCGCGCCCCCTGTCCCAGCAGAGAGGATCCTGACAGGAGGAGATGCGAGGGACCCTTGGCCTGACGATTCCGACTAAAAGAATGGGAAAGACTGGGGGATGAGGTAGGTAATGCCCGGAATGCCGAAGAGGAAGAGACCCTTCAAAGACTAGCAGATGAATTCTACGAGGATCACTCAGTCAAAGTGCCACGATCGAGGCAGGATTCCATTCGAAGACACGGGCGTGAAGGCGATGCAGGCCAAATCGACGCATCACCTCGACGACAACAACACAGGCTGCGGCCGTCGCAATTCCGCGCCCCCAGTACGGCTCACCAAGCCAGTAGACAAGCTTGGCGGTGCCGCCACTCAACTCTGAGGAAAATCCCTTTGTACGCAACCCTTTCAGAGTTCATCGGCTCGTCTCTCCAGACTTCCCCGTCTCGGTGTTTGCTCTTAACCGTTGAGATCAGTTTACCTGCTTCGCCTGTTACAAGCGGGATCTCAAACACGGAAACGAAAGAGAACCCGAGACTGCCGGGACTGTGTCACTTCAACCCAGGGTTTTTGGGATCCGATGACTCGCTCGGTCGAAGGCCACTCCATTGGCTGTGGGGCCCTAAAGTCACCCCGGCCGCTTCTCACTCTCTATCCAGCTCGATGTTTTCGACCAACAGTTTGGCGCCAATGAGGCTGGGATGATGTGCATCGAAATAGAGCGCCTTCCTGTCTATCACCGCTGGGCAGTAGGCGCCATCACAGAGAATCTCGAAGGGCTTGATGGCATGTAAATTGTCCCCATAAGGCAGTGAATCAAGCTTATCAACGATGAATCCATTGCGATCAAAATAGTACTTTGCGCTAACCGCTCTGTCCAAATCGACTCTGGTGGCACTTTCGAACACTGTAAATGGAATCACGGCGAAACTGATAGGTGCTGGAAGCTCCGGAAAGGGATAGACGACGTAGACAGTCTTTTCAGCCCTGAGTAACCTCAATACGATTGCCTTGAAGCTTTGCCAGTAGGCCTCCCTGGCATCTCCAGAAAACGATCGGCGGAATGAATCCGCGAACTGGGATTCTGCTGGATCGACGTTCGGGAGGTCTGGGTAGTAAGCAAGGTGGTCATGACCGTATAAATAGCTGCTATGCCGGAACGTCAACAACACGTTGTCGATGGTTTGGCTGTTCTCCAGATACTCCACGCATTCCCTCACCCATTCTGTGCAGCCGTTCCGCTTTGCTTCAAACAACAAAGCGGGAGGACACGCGCTGAAGCTCAAGTGCAAGAGCCCCTTATCGTAGCGCTTTAGCCGCGTGGCAAGTGCATACGCAAGCTCTACCGCATGGCTATCACCCAATGCTGCCCATGTAATGTCCTTGCCAAAGTAAGTACAAGCGCTCTCTGGTCCCGAATGGTTTCCCGGTCCCTGGTGGCATTCAATTCTCTTGGGGCTATGTTTGGTCGAATCTGACTCGATTCGAGCATCGAAACGCTGTCCAAAGCCTTTGAACAAGTGTCCAGCCAAGCCGATTGACGAGAAAATGAAAATAGACGCGAGAGAGAATTGAAAAATGGACTTTCTGGAAAACCTCAACTTGTTCCGAAAAGGTCTCTCAACATATTTCCAGCTGAATGCTGCCAAGGCAAACGTTGTCGCTGCTGCCAAGAAGAACAAATTCCCTGAAGGTGCGCCGATTGAGGTTAGCCGCAAGAATGCGAACACGGGTTGGTGCCACAGATACAACGAGTAGGAGAGCAGGCCGATTGAGACGAACAGACTGTTGGAGAGAAGACGTCCGACAAGGGATGGGGAATCGACAAAAGCAATTACTAGGCAAGTCCCTAGTACCGGGATCAACGTATATAGGCTGGGGAACGGTGTGTGGCTACCGAAAGAGGCGATAGAATAAATGATCATCACTAGGCCGGCGATGCCGAGAAACTCTCTTTGCCAGCGAGCAAAATGGAACTGTCTGAAGGCAAGCAGAGATCCCAGAAGGAGCTCCCAGGCTCGGCTGAATATCAGGTAGAAATTCGCATCAACAAATCGCGAAGACAGACTCTGGGCAATCAGCAGAGAAATCGTCGCCAATAGCGCGATGCTGAATATCAGCCATTTCTGTCCCCAGGACCAGAGCAGGACAATCATGACTGGAAACAGGAGGTAGTATTGTTCTTCGACGGCCAGACTCCAGGTGTGTATTAGTGGCGTCTCGTGAGACTGTGGTGCGAAGTAACCACTAGTTAGGTAGAAGTAAGGAGTGTACCGTTCTTTCTGTAATTTCCCGTTAAGAGGGAATTTCTCGGGATACCGAGGATTGGGTTGACGAGGAACCTGGCGCGGCTCAGGCGGAAGGAGGCTGTAGGCCGAGTGCAGCCTGAGCCGTGCGGCGCTGCGCGCCGGGCCCCCCCGGAAGGGGGCCAAAGGCCGTCAGCCGAAGGGTTGAGCCGTCAGAGGTCTGGGACAAGATTCTCTAAATCATTCATCCAAAATGAAAGGAGAATCCAATGGCCCCAGACCTGGAAGACAGAGTACCACGAGAGATCCTAGAGGCGTTGATCCAAGAAGGAACGGAGGCCTTTCGCAAGGTGTTGGAGAAGCTCTTGAACTTGGCCATGGGATTGGAACGGTCGGAGTTTCTGGGAGCCGAGCCCTACGAGAGAACGAGCCAGCGACGGGGCCACGCCAACGGTTACAAGGACAAGAAGATCGCCACGCGTGTGGGAGAGCTCCGACTGAAGATCCCTCAGGTGCGAGGGCTGTCGTTCTACCCTCAATCGCTGGAGAAGGGCTGCCGCTCGGAAAAGGCGCTGAAGTTGGCCATTGCCGAGATGTATGTCATGAGCGTCTCCACGCGCAAGGTCACGGAAATCACCGAGCAGCTGTGTGGCACGGAGATCTCCGCCAGCCAGGTCTCACGGGTCGCCTCCCTGCTGGATGAGGAGCTGGAGAAGTTCCGTAGCCGGCCGCTGAGCGGTGAGTATCCCTTCGTCTACCTGGACGCCCATTACGAGAAAGTCCGTGTCGATGGACGAGTTCAGGACCTGGCCATCCTCAAGGCAGTCGGTGTGCAGGCTTCCGGTCACCGTGAGGTCTTGGGTCTGAGCGCCCGGCTGAGCGAGGCGGAGGTCCACTGGAGAGCGTTTTTTGAGGATCTGGCCGGGCGGGGACTCAAGGGAATGGAGCTCGTCGTCAGTGACGACCACGCGGGACTGAAGGCCGCTCGACGAGCGGTGTTTCCCGCGGTTCCCTGGCAGCGCTGCCAGTTTCATCTGAGCCAGAATGCTCAGCGCTTTGCCCGTCGGCTCCAAGAGCGGGGCCAGATCGGCCAAGCGATGCGGGACATCTTCAACAGCCCCACCCTCGAGGATGCCGAAGCCATGCTCAAACGCAAGATCAAGGCGTTCACCGAAACCAACCAGGCACTGGCCCAGTGGATGGAAGACAACGTGCGCGAGGGGTTGACGGTCTACGCCTTCCCCCGCAGTCTGCACAAGAAGATCCGGACGATTAACGGCGTGGAGAATCTCAACAAACAGATCCGGCGCCGCACTCGAGTGGTGGGAATCTTCCCCCATATCGACTCGGCGTTGCGACTGATCTCAGCCGTGCTGGCGGAGATTCACGACGAGTGGCTCACGGGCCGCTGCTATCTGAACCTGGAGAGCTGGCAAGAAGAGGAGGCATCCTAGAAGAGCGTTTCCCTAAACCCGAGACCCTCAGATCAGCGAGGGTTCTCGGTAAGGGGCAGCCCGCGATCGTGGCTCTGAGGGCTTCTGACAGGGCCTCTTTTCTTGGAGAAGGAGGTGGGGGCGCTGAATCGCTCTCTGCGAGTAGTGCAAGCTGCTCCGGCCTCTCATTTTGATAGATCTGCTGGTTGCCTTAGAGAGATTCACAGCGAGCGGCTCACGGGCCACTGCTTTCTGCACCCGAGAGCCAAGAGAGGAGGATCCTGTCCCACAACCGACCCTGAAATTACAGAAAAATTGTTGCGCTGCCTAGAAGTATAGATTCGAAGAAAACGATGAGACAGAAACAAGGCTTTGCGAGTACGCTTTCAGGGAGTGTGCGGGCAAGGAAACATACGCTGCAATAGTCGTAAAGACCAGGACAAAAGATAAGGCGGGAAGGATCCTGCGGGCTCGGCGCTCGTAGAAGGCAATGATGGAGAATCTGTTCTGGCATTTCTCCTCCAGAATGATAGAAGTGATCAAGTAACCACTGATGACGAAGAAGACGTCGACGCCAATGTATCCTCCGCTGAAGCCCGAAATGTCGGCATGGAACAAGATAACAGGTAGGACGGCTATGGCACGAAGACCATCAATCTCTTTTCGGTAGCGCAAAGGTACTCCCCGCCACACCCCCGGCAACAGGTGCAAGCTATGAGCCTGGGCCGCAGAAGCCGGTCTGCTGTGAGGACGGTTGAATTATTGCATAATGCCCAGATTACTCTACGAATAGAATAAATATGCGACGAGCTCGGCGGCCCTAGCAACGGGCAGAAAGGACGTAAAGCCAGGACCAGGAGGCACACTGGTTTATCGGGCAGGCAGCAGCTGAGTAGGGAATAGTCACCATTTATGACCAATCTGGTTTCACACGATTCTAGCTTACGGAAGAGAGGTCTTTGGACCAATCTATTGTTACCTCAGTTTATTCTTCTCACACCCCTGATCTCATATCTCAATTACAACGTCTACAGCCCATCTAAGCCCGAAGGTCTCGTGCTGACCGCGATCATCATTGGGTTTGGCGCGGTTGCCAGCCTGGCCTTGACTTTCGGGGGGCGTCGGCTTCGGGTCGGAACAGTTTCATTGCTTGTTGTACTATTCGCCGATATTCAGATGAATTGGGGCGATGAGCTTCCCGCCCTTTTCAAACTAAGCTGGATTCCCCTTCGTCCTGGAGAGGCCGCCAGTGTCGCTCTGGTCCTGACCTACACGGGAGTGACATTAGTCTTCTGGCTTTTTAGAAGGCATCTGTTTACCGTTCTTCTTGTTTTTTTCGGCGCGGCGTTCGTTTCAGCTGTACTCCTTCCTTCTGAAACGGTTCTTCGGGAGGCCGAAAGAAAGGTTAGTGAACCAGCCAGAAACGCTAGCCTACCGCCGATTGTCCATCTAGTTCTGGACGAGCATATTGGTCTTGGGGGTTTGCCGCAGGATTTGCCAGCAGGTCAATCTATGTGGCATCGGATTCGGACCCTTTATCTCAATAACGGGTTTCGTTTGTTCAATAGAGTTTATAGCAGGTTCTGGAACACACATGCCTCGCTGCCTAGCGTTTTCAACTTTGCTGTACCGGGGAACCGGGAGTTGAACTACTTTGAGACGATGGAGAAGCAGGGTTATCGTATTCGCGTTTATCAGACAGACATTTTGGATTTTTGCTCCGGTGCTGACTTCGATCTGTGTCAGACCTACCCGGCCATGAGCCCTCACTTGCTGCAAGAAGCTGGCGTTTCCTTCACTCAAAAGTTTGCGCTCATCTATGGCATGTATACTCGCCAATCCTTTGCTTATTTCGGCCTGACACGGGCATACCAGAAACTCGCACGCCGGACAGGACTACCCGAATTGAGGTTTGGACGGGAGCTAGTCGGCCCAATACCATCGCTGGTGATGCTTGAACAGGTCGCTAGAGAAGCTTCCGAGATCAAGGCGGGAACGTTGATCTTCGCCCACTTCTTAGTGCCTCACTATCCTTATGCGTACGATGCAAAATGCGAGCTCTTGCCCGTAGGGACACCCTGGCTGCACAACCGTGATCTTGACTCACCTTCCCCCGTCTACAATACAGACGAGAGCCGCCAGATAAGATACGAGCTCTATCTCGATCAGCTCGATTGTACAAACAGTAAGCTGAGTGAGCTTTTCGAGGGAATGAAGCGCACTGGTGTATGGGACACTGCCATCGTAATAGTGCACGGGGACCACGGTGCACGCATAGTCAAGAACTTTCCGGAGGCGAACAACGTAGATAACCTGGAACCTGCGGATCTTATCGATGCATTCAGTGTCCATTTCGCCGTCAAGAAACACGGGCTCGAATCAAGGGTGGATAACAGGTTCGTGTCTCTGCAAGCGTTGGCCGCGGAGCTTTGGTCGGGGCAACCTGCAAAGGAGTCTCCCCACCAGGTGTTCTTGAGAGATGAGAGCAATCGGCAGATTTTTGTCCCTGTGCCTATGCCGCTGCCTGACCGGGGACCCTAAACTGACCCTATGGGGAAGGTCAGAACTAGGCCCCCCGGATTGACTGAAAACGCTACCGGCTCACAGTAGAGTCCTTGTCAGAGATTCTGCTGTTGTCCAGCTCTCTCCTCGGAGATTGGCCTCATAGTGCTAACGGGTCACGTCGTTCGCGGCTCTGCTGGATCGGTGGCGAAGATACCAGGTCGTTTGGAGCTTGGGATTTGGAGCCTTTACAGACTTCCTAACGGAAGCGAAGGGAATAGAGGTCAGCATCCTTCATGACGAAACGCAGACGGACCGGCTTTCCCGCCAGAGCCGAGACATCCGAGCTAGTCTTCCAGGCTACCAACCGCTCGATCTCGTCCCCCACGATCTCTTGCGCATCCTCGAGCGCATAACCGGGAATCGCGTCGCCCGTGGGGCCCTGAATCTCGACCTTGACGCTGCCGGCGGCGGAGGTGGAGTAGTTCAGCACCAGCTCGCTACCTGAGAAGGTGAGAAGACGGGTTACCATCTGACCACCATCATAGGGAGCGTTCACCGAGGCGAAGCCGTCCACTCGTAGAGCATAGCGGCGAATATGCCAGGAGTCGGTACCGGCCTCACGGGTAACGTACATGGATATCTCGTCCTCACCCGTGGGGACGACGCCCCGGAGTGCATAGGTAGTTCGGGTCTTCCAGTGACGCCCGCCCAGGCCGGGACGAATGAAGCCCTCCCGGAAGGTGGTGTCATAGCGGGTCCCCTTGCCCCGGGTAGTCATGAGAACCGTCTCTGAGCAGTCGATTTCCCCGCCCTCCGGAATTCCCGCCGCCCTGGCCTGCTCTTCGGTCAGGGACTGGCGTCCTACCATCAGCCGGGCGGGAAAGGCCAGATAGATCTGGGGAGCCCGAAAGTAGGGAAGCGTCAGGTTGATGTAAAGGTGATTCTCGGGGATGATTCCATCGTCTCCGAAACTCATCGGCTGGAACTCGGTCCAGTGGAACAGATCGGGAGCCGTCAGCCGAGCCACGGATCGCCTGCCCACGGACCGATTGGGAGAGGTGTGGTAGCGGGTATACATCACATACTGACCTTCGGTCTCCGACCAGAAGAGTGAAAAATCTCCGTCCAGGGTGCCGTAGATGTTATTTCGGAACATCGGCTTGTCTCCAAGCCTTTTCCAGACCTTTCCGTCGGCCGAGACCCAGGGAATGACATCGGTGGGTGTGCCCTGCCAGAGACCGCGATCGTTGGGCGAGAACTTGCGGGAAAGCTCCTCTTCCGAGGGATTGGCGCTCTCGCCTTCGTTCAGGGTGATCGCCTTTAGACGCTCGGTCGGAGGGACTCCGGGCCGGGTATCGAGAAAGATCCTCGCAGCGGGTTCCGTCTCGTGGTCGTGCAGGTACTCTCCCGCTGACGTTCCCACCAGATTGTTGTCGCGGCTTCCATCAACCTCGATGATCCCCAGGTTGGGCTTGGTCCAAGTAATCCCATCACGGCTCTCGGCGTAGCAGACCTTGTTGCTGGCCTGGTAGTACATCAGGTACCTACCCTTGTGAAGAATCACGGTCTGGCCGAACCCCATTTCCCCCTCCCAGGGTCGATCCGTCTTGATCGCAACCTCGGCGGGACGGGGATGGTGCAGCTTGAGACGGGTTCCTTGCAGTTGATCGATCAGATGGTGGTCAACCAAGAGCTCCCGATTGCTTCCGATGTCAACCAGGAGGGGCCGCTCCAGCAGACCGGGAACATCAGATCGCGCCCCCTGTCCCAGCAGAGAGGACCCTGACAAGAAGAAAAAGAACAACAGTAGAGCGGCAACTAGCCGCAGCTCGCGGCGTTGGACGGCTGAGTCCACAGATTTCAGGTCATTCATGACGCACTCCCTGGTAAAGAGGCGACGACAGAGGTTGGGATCAGGCGCCGGGGTGACGCTCGACTACGACGGGAGTCTCCGGAACCGGCACGGCGACCTGGGGAAGATCGCGCTTCTCGTTCCCGCGGTAGAACTGGTAGGCTTCCTTCAGAATACCCATCAGGCTGGCCCGATTACTCCAGAGAAGCCCCAACCATTGGCGTTTCGTAAGCTGGGGAAAGTAGATCCCTCTAAAGATGAGCCGGGCAAAGAACATGGCGACGCGCTCCTGGAACGGCCGATCTTCGATCTTACCCAGGGCTCTGGCGATGGCTTCAGGCTCATAGGAGCGACGCCAGGCTTCGTGGACCTCGTGCTCCGCTTGCTCGACGGAGATGTTCGTCGGGGTGAAAGCCATCCGGAAGGGCCGGAAGTCGAGCCAGTGCTTGGGCCGCGTCAGACGATTTTCCTGGAGCAGGCGATCGTAGAGAGGCGTCGCTGGATACGGCGTCAGAAGGCCGAAGACGGGTAACCCGGGAGGCCAGGACTCGATTGCTTCCATTGTCTTCTCAGCTACCCCCGGTCGATCTCCATCCATGCCGAAAATGAAAGACGTGATCGAATAGATTCCCCGGTCCGCCAGCCGCTGGAGAACCGTGCTATATTGGGCAGGCTTGTTGAATCCTTTGTTGACTGCTTTCAAGTTGTCAGCATCAATTGACTCGAGTCCCATGAAAATACAGCGACCGCCGCTCTCGGCGATCAAATCGACGAGTTCCTCGTCCTTGAGAAGATTCATGCTGATCTGAGCGATCCAAAGAAGCTGGGCCTCCTGCCTGATGATCTCGCGAAGCAGCGACTTGGTCCGCTTCACATTGATCGCAAAATTGTCATCGATGAAAAAGACTGCAATCTTCTCGCCCTGGGCATCGGCGCGGGCCTTCAATCGCAGCATCTCGTCGACCACGCTCTGATTACTGCGATAGCGGATCGAGTCGCCGAAAAAGCCGGTCACCGTACAAAAATCGCATCCATAGGGGCAGCCGCGGCCAGACTCGATCGGCACCACCCGAAAACTCTTCAATCCCGGCCGTAGCCGATCTATAAGGTAGCGCCCCCAGCGGGGAATCTTCGCGAAGAGGTTGAATTGTTCGAGATCCAATCGTTCCCAGGGGATGCACGGGTAGTCCTCGAGGGAGGGCTTTACCTCACTGCCAGCCTCGTCCACGGGCCTATAGACTTCTTTCAGCTCGCCGCGCTCGGCGTCCCGCACGATTTGAGGCCAGATGTAGTCGGCCTCTCCCAGAGCCACTGCGTCGGCGTGACGGGGCTCCTCTGTTCTCCCGATGGGCTCGTCCGGCACCTCGGTTACGTGAGGTCCCCCCATGACCACCTTGGCTCCGGCAGCACGAATCGCATCCGCCATTCGATAGGCCTGCGCCGCCATGCGGGTCATCGCACCGATACCGGCCAGTTCGATTTCGTTGTCACGGATGAACCTGGCGAGTTCCCTCTCGGTCATGGGTTGGGCGTTCCCGTCGATGAGGAATACCCGGTGTTCTGGCGGTGTGAGTGCCTGGAGAACGAACATCCACAGGTGTGGCATGTAGTTGTTGGTGACTTCGTTGTCCGGATTATAAAGAAGTATGTTCATAGGATTCCCCGTCGACCCGCGGAGCATCCTATCACGGTTCGGCGGTAAATAGGTGTTTTGTTCGCTCCTGCTGGTAGTGGACTAGATCCGGATGCGTGCCCATCGAGCGCTCAGACAGCGTTCGTCCAAGCCGGCATAGTAGGCGACCAGTAACACTTGCTTGCCCAGGGTGACAGCCGCAGGGTGGCCGAACGTCCACTGCCTCATCTGTTCCCAAGTGCCAGCGTAGTCCTGGGGTTGGTCGCTGTGACGGTCGCTCCTTTGGCGGTAGACCACCAACTCATTGCCGCGATCCCAGGTTCGTCCCCCATCCACCGAAGTCACTAAACGAAGCGAACCGGGCAGCTCTCGAAGGACATAGAATGCCAGCAGACGATTGTCCGGCAGGGGGATCGGGGCCGCAATCTGTCCCCGGATTCCCGTGCTGATCGGGGCTCGCCATGACAGTGACTCCAGGCTCGCCCCCGAGATGTGAATGTCGACATCCTGTTCGCGCTTTCGGTCGTAGGTCCAGAACAAGCTGACGAGCTGCTGCCCATCTGGGCAGAGCGCCTGGCGTTGGTCCCAATAGTAGAGGCGATCTTCGGTATGGCGGGCAACGGTCAGGACCCGGTCAATGCTCCTGCCATCCCCGGTGAGCAGGGCGTGAGCGCTGTGTAGGCTCCGGCCCCCTTCCTGTTCCGCGGCGTAGTTCTCGACCGGTAGCAGCCATCCTTTCCCTGGAAGGCGCAATGTGGGGCCCGAGAGCACGGGCCGCGTCAACGGTTCCGTGTCGAGGACGCGGCCCTCGGACCAGGTACAGCCCCCGTCTTCGGACTCTACCTGGATGAGCTTACGCAGCTTTGGGGTGTCCGTCTCGGGAACGTACATCCGAGGATCATCTGTCCGCTGGTCGATCCAGGTCAGGAAGGCGAGGAGCGAGCCATCCTCGCGCTGCGCCAGATTGGCACTGCGAATCTCGCCGGGTACTCCGGCCAGACTACTTTCAAACCTTTCGCAGATAACCTCCCAGCTGAGTCCACCGTCGTCCGATCGCGCTACCTGGCAGTTGCCGGCGGCGGAGTCCTTGGCGCTGCCCAGCCGGTAGGTCGCAAGTACGGCCCCATCCTCCAACCGAAACAGAGAAGTGAAGGTGCAGACACGGCGGGGACCCTGTCGCTTCTCGGCGTCCAGGATGTAGCCCTGATCGAGAACCCTATTCCCAGCCTTCATCGAAACCACGATAGCCGGGGACAACGCCTAGTCTGGCGCGAAGCACCAGGCACTCTTGTTCCCATCCCTCCAGAAGGGATCGCAGCTGTCGGATCGGCTCCGGTTCGGCTGCACCAACACCGAGCAGATTGTTCAATTCCAGGGGGTCTTGAGTCAGATCGTAGGCCTCGTTGCCGTAGTCCGGGTCACGGATGTAGGAGTGCGCACTAGTGCGCGCTGCCTGTACCAGTCCGGGGTGCCTTCCGACTTTGGTGCCGCCGTAATTACTCTGTCCCAGATGACCATGGTAGTCGCCTACCTGGGAAAAGAGACAGTCGCGCAACGGCTCCACGGCACCGTCGGCAGCCCAGCTGACAAGGTCCTTGCCCTGGGCGTACTCGGGCACATCCACACCGGCGATCCCAAGAATGGTTGGGAAGAGATCGATCAGATCTACCAACCCTTCGATCTGCTTTCCGCGTGACAGCCCAACGTCTGCGGGAGGCGCGATGATCAGCGGCACGTGCAGAAGACACTCATAGAGAGATTCGGTTTTGGCAAACAAACCCTTCTCACCCAGAAAATCGCCGTGGTCGGAGGCCACGATGATCCAGGTGTTGTCCAACATCCCCCGCTGCTCCATGGCATCGTGGATCCGCTGCATCTGGTCGTTGGCGTAAGCGATCATGCCGTAGTAGATCGATACCAGCCTTCGGATATCCTCCTCGCTAGCAAGGTGCGAAGCCTGCTCTCGACGACAGGCATCTTGCCACTGCGGAAGGTTCGCGCCGTCTCCTCTATCCGGGAGCGGCAAACTAGCAGGATCAACCAGCGTGTCGTAGGGGGGCGGAGTGTAGAAGGGAGGATGAGGTTCCAGGAAGGGCACATGCAGGAAGAAAGGCGCTCCGCTGGCCTGGATGGAATCGAGTTGGTGGATGACCCTCGTGGCCACGGCGTGCGCGTGTCCTTCCTCGGCACTGCACTCGAGCGAGCCCGAGGCCCAGCCATAACCCGACCGACCCTGCGTATACAAAAATTCGGCTGCCCTTCCAATGGGTCCGCGTGTCCACATGTTGCTCTGGTGATGCCAACCGCGGTTCGATCTCGATCATATTCGTGGTGGCCTACGACCGCCGTGTAGTATCCGCTGCGTGCCAGCAGCTCCGGCAATTGGGCCAGGTTGTAGGGAGCCCGGTTCTGATGGCAGGTCACCTGGTGCACCAGCGGATGGACACCCGTCATCACCGAGGCTCGTGAGGGTGTACAAATGGAGGCGGGAGCATAGGTCTCGCTGAAGCTAAAACCCTGCTCCGCCATCCTGTCCATGAAGGGACAAGGAACAAAAGGGTTGCCGAAGACGCTGGTTGCCGACGCCTTCTGCTGGTCGGTCATCAGATAGACAATATTAGGGCGCTCTTTCATCGTATTGTCCTATTGTTCCAATATGCCCACTTTATTTGACTATAGTAATTAGGAATAGGTTAAATAGCCAATGCGGAGATTGAGGATGAATACGTTGACTATAAGTGAGTTCAAGGCCAAGGCGCTGGCTATTGTTGCCCAGGTTGCGAAGACAGGAGAGCCAGTAGTAGTGACCAAACGGGGAAAGCCCATCGCCAAGGTGATCCCGTTTTTTGTGGCAACCAAACCGCTCCAGCCTGGGCGCATGCAAGGAACCGTGCTGCACGAAGATGACATCGTGTCCCCCTTGGGCGCAGAGATGTGGAATGCCAACGGATGAACTATCTGTTGGACACCCACGTCTGGATCTGGTGGCAGGCCGTGGCGGAAAAGATCAGGCCCCAGGTTCGGGAAGCCCTGACCAATCTCGGTGACGAAGACCAGCTGTTTCTGTCCGCCATTTCGGTTTGGGAGCTCGCCAAGCTGGTGGAGAAGGGACACCTCAAACTGCGTACCAGTGTCGATGAATGGACTCGGCAAGCTCTGGAGATGCCTCGTCTACTGCTGCTACCATTATCGCCCGCGATCTCGATTGAGAGCACGCGGCTCCCACAGCCTTTTCACGATGATCCTGCGGACCAGATCATCGTTGCCACGGCCCGGTTGACTGATTCTACTATCATTAGTGCGGATCGAATGATTCAGAACTACGCTCACGTGCATACGCTTTGGTGAGAAGGGAATAATCGGCAAGACACCCGGAAAACGCTATAACCTTATGAATCAGAACAAGATAGATTATCGCGACTGTGATCGGGAAGTCTGGGAAGAGGAACTGCACGATTTCGTGCCCGATCGGATTCTCGACGCACACATTCATTTTTTCTGGGCCTCGGATTTCCCGGTGCCCCCCCAGAGAGGCACCCGTGACGACGCCGACTTGTCCACGCTGAATTCCTGGGCCAAGGTCCTCTATCCGGGGCGTCGGATGCAGTACCTCATCCTGGGAATGCCGGTCGTAGGCATCGACGTCGCCCGGCACATCCAGTCGGTGAAACAGGAAATCGAAAACGTGCCCGGAATCCGCTACCACCGACTCGTGACCCCGGCTTGCCGAATCGAGGACATCGAGCGTGATCTGCACAATCCCCAGTTCACGGGCCTGAAGCCCTACCGCACCTATTCGGTAACGGGAGACATCGCCCAGTGTCGAATCCACGAATTCCTGCCCCACGAGCAGATGGAATTTGCCAATCATCATGGCCTCTGGGTGACCATGCACCTCTCTCGCTTCCATGGCTGCGCCGACGAGCACAACCTCGATGATCTGACCGAGTACACCACCAAGCGCTACCCGAATATCAAGTGGCTGCTGGCGCATTGCGCCCGAAGCTTTACCTATTGGCCGATCCGCAACTCGGTGGAACGACTCCGGGACCTGCCGAATATCCACTACGACACCTCGGCCGTGACCGATGTTCGTCCCTACGTGACACTACTGACAAAGGAAGATCCCAAGCGCATCTTCTGGGGCTCCGATGGAGTCGGGGCAGCTTTCTTCCACGGCCACTATGCCGCCTTGGGTCGGTCCTGGCAGCACTATGATGCCGATCAGGGAGGGCTGAAATTCCCACACTGCGATGGGAGACCTATTCTCTCGGTGTACGAGCAGCTGCTCTCGCTCCGGGATGCGGCCGAAATAGCTCAGCTTTCGCGATCACAGATCGAGGGAATCTTCTGGCGGAATGCAGCGACGGCGCTGGGGCTTGATGAGGATGAAGGAGCTACGAACGATTGTAGTTACAGGTAGTTACATCGGTCAAGCTGGTCAAGTATTCAGCTCGGTGCAGCAGGTATGTCGGGACGATAGGACTGCCGGGCGCGCCCTGGCGTCCAGCAGGCGTCGCTGGGGCGATGTTCTCTCAGCCAGCTGCGCAGGGGTACGTCGTCCTCGCCGGGGGCGTAACGGCTGTCGTTGCTGGGACATTCGCCCAGGATCTGGCGTTGAATCGGGTCGAGTGTTGGATACAGATGCTCGACCGTCATCTCATCTTTGGGCCGCAGCCAACGGTAGCCGTACCCCATGAACAGCACCTTACGGGTGAGCTCGGACCTATTTCGGCTGCGGCTGTGCCAGAGGCGTCGGTCCATCAGAAAGGCGGTGCCTGGGGTACCACAGATCGGAATGGCACCAGGAGGGTTGGAGTGGCCATCTTCTGGGATCTCGATTTCATCCTTGAGATGCGACCCGGGAACGATCCAGGTATTGGCACGGCCCGGTTCCGAAACGTCGCTGATGAGGTAACCGACCTTCAGTGAGAGGCGGGGCCGGGGACTCGACTCGATCTCATCATTGACTCGCATGCTGTCCTGATGCCAGGCCACGCTGTGGATGCCTGGTGCGGGATTGGGATCGCTCGGAGGATTCACGATGAGGCCGGTGTGATAGAGGTAGATGTTCCAGCCCAACACTCCCCAGACTCTCGGAAAGGTAGTCTGGCAATCGATCATCTCGACGAAGACAGGGTCCTTCGCGATCACGTCCACCTCGTCGAAGGAGGCGTATCGCCCCAGACCGTCGTTTCGCTTCGCCGCCAGCATACGATCACAGACCTGGTTCAGACGCTTCAGCCGATCCGCAGATACAGCGTCCTCGATCATCAGGTACCCAAACTCTTCGAAATAGTTACACTCCGAATCAGTCAGGCAGTGCTCAAGACAGTTCGGGTTCATTCGGTCCCTCCATCTGGTGACCAAGCGGGTGACGCGCAGGACCATCACTTGTGGCCCTATCTTAACTCACCGCCTCGAACCGCCACCACACTTGACTCGCCCTGGGTTGTGGGGCAAGGTCGTATCGATCCGAACCCTCCGTTGGACCAGGTCTTGTGGCCAGGCCTCGACGGGCTTTCACGGACGGGGAGTGTGAATGGAGTACCGATTTCTGGGTCGTACCGGCGTCCAGGTCAGTCCGATTTGTCTGGGATGTTGGATGTTTGGTGGCAAGGCCAGCCGCCAGGAGTCTGCCGCCATCATCGACCGGGCCATCGATACAGGAGTCAACTTCTTGGACACGGCCAATGTCTACCAGGGTGGATTGAGTGAAGAGTACGTGGGAGAGTCCCTCAGTCAAAGCGGCAAACGCCGGCAAATCGTTCTTGCCACCAAGGCGCATTTCAGGGTATCCGAGGACGATCCCAACGCTTTCGGCAATAGCCGGCGTCACATCCTGGAGCAATGCGAGACCAGCCTCCGTCGTCTCAAGACCGACTACATCGACCTCTACCAAATCCACAGGCCGCAATCCGAAGTGCCCATAGATGAGACCCTGCAGGCGCTCGACGACCTGATTCGGGCGGGCAAGGTTCGCTATGTGGGGACCAGTAACTTTGCTGCCTGGCAGCTTGTGGAATCGTTGTGGGCTTCGCGGGAGCTGCGCCTGAACCGTTTCGTCTCCGAGCAACCGGCCTACAATCTCCTGGACCGCCGCGCTGAGCGAGAGTTGCTGCGCATGGCGCAAACCTACGATGTAGCAATCCTGCCCTGGAGTCCTTTGGCGGGAGGGCTCTTGACCGGCAAGTACCGTCGGGACACGCCGCCGCCAGCGGACAGCCGTTTCGTCAATGCCGCCAACGACCCTCTTCTCAAGCCTCGCCTGACCGAAAGGGTCCTCGAAGTGTGTGAGTCTCTCGAGCCGCTTGCCGAAGAGAAGGGTTGCACCTTGTCCCAATTGACGCTGGCCTGGTGTGCCGCTCAGCCAGGAGTCACGAGTCCCATCATCGGACCTCGGACGGTAGCTCAGTTAGAGGATAATCTGGGGGCCCTGGACGTGGGGATCTCGGAGGAAGATCTAGCACGGATCGATTCGATCGTCGAGCCGGGCAGAATGATCTCGCCCTTCTATGAAGCGGATTTCGGGCCCCATCGACACCGCTGGTAGAAGCAAGACCTTTGTGATGTCCCCGACCGAGCCCGACCAAAGCGGTCCCAACTTGATCGAAGCCAGGAGGAAGAAGCGATGAGAGTTACCGGACAATCCCGACCTGTTTTCCGGATCAGGTTTCGACCCAGTGCCCCAACGTATCCGTTGCTCTTCTTGGTCTTGGGATTAGCCGCGTCCTACAACCAAGGATCGGCGAAGAGCCATGGGGTAAACGAGTCACGTGTCGTCCAGCTGGGCCCGGAGTCAAATCGGACCGACCTCTTTCTTCACGATGACCACCTGGTGGCCGAGACCCAGGGACTGACTCTCACCCCAGGCACAATCCGCAAGCACCCGGGGAATCCCATCCTCGTCAAAGACAAGCCCTGGGAAGTGGGAAACCTGAACTACACCTGCGTCATGCAGGACCGGGAAGAAGGGCTCTACAAGATGTGGTACCAGGTGATCCGTCCCAAGCCCGGCGGCGGAGGCAACGAGAGCTGGTGCATGTACGCCACCTCCAGGGACGGCTTCCAGTGGGAGAAACCGTCCTTGGGTATCGTCGAGTACCAGGGCTCCAAGGCCAACAACATCGTCTTGCACGAACACGAAGGAATCAGGGGAACACCCTCATATTGGGTCGAGAAGGACTATGCCGATCCCGATCCTGAGCGCCGCTATAAGATGATGCTCCAGAGCTGGGATTTTCGGGGCCGGGCTGCCCACATGGCAAGTTCGCCCGACGGGATCAATTGGACCTCGAGCGGCTACGGTAACCGGCTGGGACCCTTCGATTCCCAGAACATCTTCTTCTGGGACGATCGGATCGGAGCTTTTGTCGGCTACTTTCGCAGTCACGATGGCGGACTCCGTTCCATTTCACGTGCTACCAGTACCGATGCCTATCACTGGTCCCGCCCCAGGACGGTCCACAGACCCGATGCAGCGGCCCCCCCCACCTGGCACCTCTACACTCCGGGAATCTTCAAGTATTCCAAAGCCCGGAACACCTACATCATGCTGCAGGGAGGCTTCGACGAGGTTTCCCACGAAATGTATGGCGAGTTGGGCGTCAGTCGCGACGGAATCGACTGGCATCGCGTGCGTCAGCCCTTCATGGGTTCGTCCGAGCAGGGAAAATGGGATGCCGGGTACATCATGCCGATCCCAGCCGATGCAACCATTGGGGACGAGACGGCAATCTTCTATCATGCCAGTACCAATCCACTTCACGATTCCGGCGGAGCTCGAGGCATGGGCGTCGCCCTCCTGGATCAAGGGGCCTTCCTGGGATGGAGAGCAGACTCCGAGGGCACTCTCCTGACCCATCGCCTGCGGGTCCGGGACAACCGGAGTCTTTTTCAACTCAGCGCCGATGCTCGGGAAGGATCGATCCACGCCGAGCTGCTGGATGATTCTGGTCAGGTTCTGGACGGCTTTTCCCGCCACGACTGCGAGCCCATCACCGGGAGTGGCGACAAGCTGACCGTCCGTTGGAAGGGTCAGGAAGACCTGAAGGAGCATCTACGTCGTGGCACGGTCCGCCTCAAGCTCTACCTGGACAAGGCCACCGTCTACGGTTTCAAGTGTCGGCGAGCGCCCCGGCACTAAGTGCTCCGCGTCACAAGCCACTCTGGGAGGGAGATCGCTATGAAATCAGGGATGACGTTTGATGACTCCGAGACGTGGGTGGTTGGTCACAAGAGAAGAAGAATGCCCGTGCAGCAGGGGCGAAGGATCGTTCATGCCTTCCTCTGTAGCCTCGTGGCGGCTGCCATCCTAGGCTTGGGCCTGGCTGGTCCGACCCAGCATTCAGCCGCCAGGGAGTGGAACGAGGAGCTGCTCGAGGCTATTCGAAATGATTTGGGTGCGGCTCTTTTAGAACAGGCGATTCTGGTGCCGTCGAACGCAAGATGGACCTCTCTTACTATGGGAGCGGCGAAGGCATTTTGGGGTTGGGTAGTTGGGTGGGGCAGAACAATCTGACACGGAAGACCGACCGATTGGACTTCTGGATCTTCTTACTTCACCCGCTTCAGGTGAGAGCGCGTGGGGCCGCGCACAGGGACCAGCTCGCCGTCCGCGTAGCGCGCGGCATGGTTTCTGAGCGACTCCTGCCGCTCGTGAAAGCGCCAATAGGCGTCGAAGTCTCCGCTGGCCTGCAGCGCACGCAGGCGTAAGACCGCCTCAGCCCCCGCCAGAGACCAGCGCGCCCCGGTCACCTCCATCCGATCTTTGACCAGGTAACGGCAGGCCCCCTCGATGACACCGGTGGCAATCGGGAACCCCCTCGCCAGATAGGTGTCATACTTCAGATACTCCGCATTTTTGAGCAGATAGTTGGCGCAGCGATCCACCGCTTCGCGCGCCTTGCCCGCCAGGCCCCGACGGGTCGCACTGCGACGGATTCCGCCCGCCACATAGCCACTGCGCCCGCGCAGAATACTCAGTAGGTGCTCGCCCACCCAGCCCTCCAGCTTCGGGTTGACTTCCCCGTGCAGAGCCATGCCGGCCTTCCACACGTACTCGCTCACGTGGATGAAGTCCAGCACGATCGTGGGCGCCGCCCTGGCGGATCGGTGCAAACACCGCAGCAGCGTCTTCAGCTGACTCCGATGGCCGTCGACCAGCACCACCCAACTCTTGCGCCCCGTGGGATCCCGCGAGCGGGCTTCTCCGAGGGCTTGCTCGATGACCTCTTCGGGACGCTTCTCCAAGCTCGCCCACAGCCGTTTGTGCTGGGGCCGCGGTCGCTTCCCTTCCTCCCGCTGCGGCTGCGGGGCCAGGATCCGCATCACCTCCTCCGGCCGCCGCACCTGAGGCGCGAGGGTGTACACCGCCGCGACCGTTGCCATCCGCTTGGCGTGGCGCTTTTCGCCCTTGCTCAACCGCTTCTGCAACTTGTGCTCGCTCGCTTCCGCCCGCTGCCGCGTCGCCTCCCGCAGATCCTCACGACGCAGCACCACTCCTTTGCCGTCCACCGAGATCGCCAAGATCGACCCCGACTCGCTCGGAGCCAACGCTCCCGCTTGTCGCTCCTGATAGAAGGCATCGAAGTCCTGGGCGGCACGGCCCACTAGCTCCTCCACCTGACGCTTGCCCACCTGCGCCCCCGTGGTTTTCGACAGCGCCTCCACGACTTTGTCGAACGACCCCTCGGCGGCTTCCTCCGCCGCCCGCCGCCGCACCTGGTGCGAGTACAACTCCGGCGGGAGGTTCAGATCCGCATCCAGTGGGTGCAGGCTCTGGAGCCCCTCTCCCCCGTAGCCGAGCCGCTCCACCCGAACCTCTCCAAAGACCGTTTCCAGCCCCCGTTGCTGCCGCCGGCGCTGTTGCCGCACCTGCCCTTCCGAATCCCGCACCGCAGCGGCCGCTTCACCCGGAGCCCGCAGCTCCAGGTGCGCCTGGTAGAACCGTCGCAGCAGCTCCCGCCCCTGCTGCTCCAGCTCTCGCTCCAACTCGCTGTGCGTCTTCCTATGGGCCTCGTCGGACATCAGAAAGGCCTCCATCTGGGCAAACTGCTCCCGCGCCGCCGCGAACTCATCCTCGGGCTGTAACTGGGCGGCTACCGCTCGCAACTTCTAGCCCTCCCGCAAGCGTCGGGCCGCCTCCGCCACCAGCGGATACACCAGCACCCGTTTCGGCGCTGCCGCCTCGCTCCGCGCCAGCCGATCCTCTCGCTTCCCGCCCCGCGTGCTCCCCAGCTCGATCCAGTTCGCCCCCCGATAGCAGCTGCCCCGGTAGCGCTCCGGATCCACCAACGTCTCCACCAAAAACACCTCGACCCCGTAGCTCCGGGGCCAGTCCAGCGCCAGCTGCCGCACGGCCCGCGATAAGATCCGGCTCGCCAGGTTCTTGACCTGGACCCAGGGCAACACTAAATAGCGACTGTTCGAGACCACGTGCACCAGCTGGCGCGTCCGCGCCTCCGCCTCCCATCCGATCCAGCGGTCGCGCGCCGCAATCCGCCAGGCCGCGCTCGAAAACTGCACGCAGGCCACCACCCGCCCCGCCGGCTCCGAGGCGTAGACCAGGTAGCGCAGATGCGCCCCGAACGGCACCCGGTGGCCTAGATAGTGGTAGCGCCCCACCAGCTCCCGGAACAGCCCTCGTTGCTCCGGCGTCCGAACCGGCTGCAGCTGAATCTCGCCCAGGTCCCGGGCCGTGCCCACCAGCCGGGGACCCGGCTCTCCCCGCGCCGTCACCGGTACCCCGGTCGCTTTCCCCGGCGGCCGCCCCAGCCGCTTGGGGGGCAACACCAGCCCCCCCTGGCTCTCCAGCTTCTCCAGAAACTCCCGGCACTCCCGCGCTTTCAGCGACCCCGTGCGGCGCTTCCACCCCAGCAACTCGCACACGGTGGCGGCCAGTTCCATCCGGCTCAGACCCCCACACGTCCCCACGATCTCCCGGATCAGGGCCTGCTCCGCTTTGCCCACCTCATGACCTAGGAATCGCGGCGCTTTGCTCTCCACACCCTCTGCCACAAACCTACGCTAGCAAACCGACGCACAAATGTCCAGTGCTTTTTTCCCTCTTTCAATTTTTCATCGCACCGGGATTCCACCGACTCACAGCGGGCAGAGTCTCAGGCCCGGCCCGGCGGCTATCCGAGCGCACCGCAATCCGACGCGTTTTAGCCGACTCTGGGGTATCCATTTAACCGGACCCATCCGGGCCGGCAGTTCTCCAGGGGCGGTTCGCTGGAGGGCGATCCAGGCTCGGCGGGTGCCCGCGCGCCTGGGGCGGCGTGGGCGACACCGCCCGGGGCCGCTTGGTGGCGATAAGGTCCTGGTAGCGTAGCGGCTCGTGGGCAGCGGCGAGTTCGAGCACCCGGTAGAAGACCATCCCGCGGCTTCGGGAGCGTCGGCGGTTGAAGCGGAACACGAACTCATCCAGGTAGCTGGCCAGGTGGGCGGGCTCCACCGATCCTTGGTGGGTGCCCAGCAGCCACCGCTTGGCCAGTGAGGCGACACGGTGCACCGCGGGCAGTAGCTCGCCGGTATCCTCCCCGCGGGCCCGGGCCGCCCGCTGGCTGCGTCGAGCATGGACGTAGCCGAGCTTCTCCAGACCGTGGTAACCCTGCCAGCCGTCGGTGAAGACCGTCGCGCCCGGCTCAACGTGATCTGTCACGAACGGGTGCAGCGACGCGGCCGACGCATCAGCCAGCGGCAGCATGCGGCAGCGGCCAAGCCCTTTCGGCTCCCGGACCTCCACCGCGATGCCGGTCAGCACCTTCTTGCCCCTGGCCCGGCCACCTGCCAGCCCCGGCTGCTCACCGCCGATGTAGGTCTCATCCACCTCCACCATGCCGGCTAGTCGGTCGCGGCCCCGGCGCACCAGCACCGACCGCAGCCGATGCAGCATGGCCCACGCGGTCTGGTAGGAGCCGATCTCGAGCGTCCGCTTCAGGCTCAGCGCCGAGATCCCGTCTTTGCCCGTGGCGAACAGCCAGCAGGCATTGAACCATACCGTGAGCGGCGTGCGCGTCCGGTCAAAGATCGTGCCCGCAGTCACCGAACTACGGCCGCCGCACCCGGAGCACCTGAAGCGCCCATCGCCCAGCCGCCAGCCACCATCGTGGCCGCAGTCCGCGCAAGCGAAGCCAGCGGGCCATCGCAGCCACTCCAAGTAGTCCAGACAGTCCGCATCGGTGCGGAACCAGGCCTGGAACTCGCCCACGGACCTCGGATAGTGCGTGCCAGCACGAGGGTGATCCACCGCCTCAGCCTACATTCAGTCCGGTTAAATGGATACCCCAGAGCCGACTTATGCCCTTCGCCAAGCCTTATCTCGCCCAAAAGCGCCACTCGCTACGATTCGGACCCGGCTAACCTATTGTCAATAAAGGATAATGGTTCGCTCTAAAAGAGCCGCACCCAAATGATTTTGCGCGACCAACTGTGCACGCCCGCAACCTCTTTCATATTGCGATTGCCATGTGGGATGCCTGGGCGACCTACGATCCGGTTGCCGTCAACTATCTGCACCAGGAAAAAGCCACTGCAGGAGATGTTGCCGCGGCGCGCCGGGAGACGATCAGCTACGCCTGCTACCGCATCCTGGGTGCCCGATTCGCCAACTCTCCGGGTGCGGACAGGGTGTTGCCCTCGTTCGATGCAAAGATGGCCGATCTTGGCTATGACATCAACTTCATTGATGTTGTAGGCGATTCGCCTGCCGCGCTTGGGAATCGAATTGCTGCAACGGTACTTGCCTTTGGAGCAACCGATGGCGCCAACGAACAGAACGACTACTCGAACCGCTTCTACCAGGCCCGGAATCCAGCGCTGATTCCAGTTCTGGCCGGCAACCCCTCGATTCGCGATCCGAATCTGTGGCACCCGCTCTCGCTGGTTTTCTTCGTCGACCAGTCGGGCAACCCGTTCCCCTTCGGTGTCCCCACGTTCCTGAGCCCGGAGTGGGGGCAGGTGACGCCCTTTGCATTGGGCGTCGGAGACCTCACTATCTACGAACGGGGCGGGTACGAATACTGGGTCTATCTCGATCCGGGTCCTCCACCGATGATCGGAGGAATCGGCGATGCGGACTATCGTGCCGGCTTCGAGCAGGTAGTCGAGTGGAGTGGACAACTCGACCCGACCGACGGGGTGATGATTGACATCAGTCCAAACGCGCGCGGCAACAACACCCTCGGAACCAATGACGGAAGTGGCCATACCGTCAACCCGGTCACTGGTCTGCCTTACACCCCACAGTTCGTGCCCGCGGGGGACTACTATCGGGTCCTGGCGGAATTCTGGGCGGATGGACCCGACTCCGAGACGCCTCCCGGCCACTGGTTTACGATCGCCAATTACGTGTCTGACCATCCCCTGGTTGTGAAGCGCTTTGGGGGAGTCGGACCGGTGCTGGATGATCTCGAATGGGATGTCAAGCTCTACTTCGCGCTGGCTGGAGCGGTCCACGATTCGGCCGTCGTCGCCTGGGGCGGCAAAGGCTGGTATGACTACATCCGTCCGATCTCGGCGATTCGGTATATGGCAGACAACGGGCAAAGCAGCGATCCCACGGCACCGTCATATCACCCGGATGGCATCGGCCTGAAGCCTGGCGGGATTGAAGTGATCACCGAAGAGACGATCGCTCCGGGTGAGCGGCATGAGCATCTGGCGGGTCCGGGCAACCAGAACCTGGGCAAGATCGCGGTAAGAGCCTGGCGCGGACCCGACTTCATCGACGATCCCGACACCACAACGGCGGGCGTCGGCTGGATTTTGGCCGGGAGGTGGTGGCCGTATCAGCGTCCGACCTTTGTCACGCCGCCTTTCGCCGGCTATGTTTCGGGTCACAGTACCTTCAGCCGAGCGGCTGCAGAATTGATGACGATGCTTACCGGCGACGCCTTCTTTCCAGGCGGAGTGGGTGAGTTCTTCGCGCCCCGGAACGAGTTCCTTGTCTTCGAGGACGGCCCCAGCGTAGACATTACACTGCAGTGGGCAACCTATCGCGATGCCTCGGACGAGACCAGCATCTCGCGCATCTATGGTGGAATCCATCCCCGCGCCGACGACATTCCGGGACGCCCTATAGGTGAGAAGATCGGCCGAGACGCCTTTCAGCTAGCCAAGCGGTACTTCTCCCCGGCTGAAGCCGATAGCGATGGCGATGGCGTCAGGGACCTGGTCGAAGAAGCTGCTCCCAACACCGGAGACAACAACCAGGATGGTATTGCCGACAGCAGACAAGCCCATGTGGCCTCACTGCCCGACAGTGTTACGGGCGACTATGTCAGCCTCGTGGTCGAAAGGCCTCTGACGCTGACCTCAGTCGGAAACGCTTCGATGCCCGAGGTATTACCGCCTCCAGGCGTCGTCTTTCCCTTGGGGCTCTTAGATTTTTCAGTCGAAGGGCTGTCCCCAGGTTCTTCTACCGGGGTCGATCTTCTGCTTCCGCCTGGACAGGAGCCAGAGACCTACTTCAAATACGGCCCTACGCCAGACGATGCAAGTCCCCACTGGTACGAGTTCTTGACCAATGGGACTACGGGCGCCGAAATCTCAGAGGGTAGAGTGACGCTGCAATTCGTCGATGGAGAGCGGGGAGATGATGATCTGACAGCTGATGGCAGAGTGGTAGATCCGGGTGGTCCAGCGCGTTTCTATTCCTTCTTCTTTCCCCAACTTGCCGATGGATCCACCTTTCCCATTCAGTTCATGTCCAATCTGATTCTGGTAAACACTGGCTCCGATAGCACGGTCCAGATCGAGTTTTTCGCCAACCCCGACGGCCAACCGATGGAGCTTACCCTGGGAACTCTTGGAACGGAAAGCCGCTTCGAGTTTGAGCTGAGACGGGGAGAATCTATCTCACTGCCGACGACCGGCGATGGAGATCTAAGGGTTGGATACGCTCGGGTAATGTCGAGCGAAGACGTCTCTGGGGTGATTATCTTCGCCCGCACGGACCAGTCAACAGGTGTCCTCTTGTTCGAAGCCGGAGTTCCGGCGTCGACCTTGCTGACAAAGTTCTCGATCGCAGTCGACTCGATCGGGAGCAAAGACACAGGACTCGCCATTGTGTACCCGGCGGAAGAAGGCGCGCCGGATGCCGTTCTGACGCTGCGGCTGTTCGATCAGCAGTTCAACCTCATTGCCGAGAGAGAACTGGATCCACTGGCTGCAGGAAGTCACCTGGCGCGATTTGTCCACCAGCTGTTCGATGACGAGCAGGTGATCTCCCAGGCACAAGAACTGAAGGGACTCTTGACGGTCGAAAGCACTCGGCCACTGGTGGCTGTAACACTGAGGCAAAAGGACGAACCAGGGCTGGAATTCCCCGACGAGGTGCAGCTTGTGACCACTTTCCCGGTCGTTCCAGGAGTTCCGGGGCCGGAGTAGTCTCCAGTCATGTTGCGTGGGGATGCCTATCAGAGCGATCGTTCAGGTGGTAGCTTCCGATGACTGGGTATAACGGGATCCGTTATAATATAACTCGTGATACGGTCGTTCCGCGATCGGGGGACCGAAGATGTTTTTGATGGAAGTGAATCGGGGGCGGCCCGAAAGTCGTGTGTTCGGTCTGCGTGGTCATCGGCTAGACGCAAACTGGATCAACTCAACCGGATACGTACCCTGCGGGAGCTTGCGATTCCGCCTGGAAATCACCTGGAACGACTGAAGGGTGATCGAGCAGGACAACACAGCATCCGCATAAACGATCAATATCGCATCTGTTTTCACTGGGAGGCGGGTTGTGCCCACGACGTCGAAATCACAGACTACCACTGACAGGGGACGAACTCGGCCAGCCTCTCGTCGCCTACCAAGCGAGAGACCACCGACACATCCAGGGGAAATGTTGCTGGAGGAATTCCTCAAGCCGCTTGGAATCAGTCAGACTGCATTCGCAGCAAGGATCGGCGTTTCGTTTCCTCGTCTCAACGAAATTGTCCATCGCAAGAGAGCTGTGACGCCCGATACGGCTCTGCGGCTGGCCCAAGTGCTTGGGATACCCGCACAATTCTGGCTGGGGCTGCAGTCGGATTGGGATCTTTGGCACGCTTTGCGGAGTGTGCGCTCAGCCGAAATAGCTGACCTCGAAGCGCTGCCTCAAAACCGCTCAGTGTGACGCCTGCTTCACCACCCTACCGGCGTCTCGACTTTCGACAATTCTATCGGCACCTCATCCGTGCCAACAAGCCACGAGTGGGGGGTTTTCGCGCGCTATGGAGTAGTCGCGCACCTTGATCCCAGGATGCCCCATGGGGCCGTAGCTGTCGAACTCTCCGCACTGATCCTCGCCGAGGACGAAGGATACCTGGATGCCGTCCTCGGTGACGTCACCGCGATGAAAGCCGTAGCGAGTGTCAGCGTCGGACCAGCGCTCGGCGAGCTGGGCGGAATTCCCGGCGGAGTGAGTCCGATAGAGCCGGATACCGTCGACGATCTGGACAGGGCGACCGGTGTGGACGTGGCCGCAAAAAAGGATCTCCACACGACTGGCCCTCAGCAGCTCCCATAGACGCTGGCGGTGCGGTGGGTCGATGGAAAAATACCAGTTGTCGTATTGATCCGGGTCGGTAAGGTCCCAAGCAGGCTCGTCTGGCTGCTCCATGAAAGGCCAATAATGCATTATCGCTACATGATGGCGCGCCGGCGGCAGCTCCGGAATCCGCTCGAGCGTTCGCCAGAAACGCTCTTCCTGCGGCAGGCCTGAGCCGGCCAGCGCCGCGAAGAAACCGGTGAAGCGAACACCGCGATACAGGAATGTCCAATGAACGGGTCCGAAATAGGAAGAAAAGAAGTCGAGGCTTCCCGAGGTCATATTGCAGTCTGGGTCGTTCCAGTCCAATCCCAGCTCGGCCCATTTGGGCTTGGATCCGTTGAGGGAGGCGTGCTTGTTGCCAACGTCCATGTTCCCCGGGATGACGAAGCTTGGAAATGGAAGCGTCTCCAGATCCTCTCGTGCTTGCTGGTATTCGAACTCGTGGGTCTCGCCATCGCGCGTCAAGTCGCCTCCATGTAGAAGGAACTCGGCATCGATCCCCGACATCTGTTGCCTGATTGCCTCCCAGCGCCGGTTGATTGCCGGACGAAAGCGATAAGAACGGGGCGAGCCCATGTGGCTGTCGTTGACGTGCAGGAAAGTCCACTCCTTTCTTCGGTCGTTTGTCATATCACTACCTTCCGGACTGATTTATTGGTTGTATACAATATGTTGCCTTCGGCCAAAGGTCAGCAAGGAAGCGATACATAGACCGTGGTGCCCTGGTCTGGATGGCTCTCGATCCGGATCTCCCCTCCGTGCTCGCGTAGGATCTGGCGAGAACTGAAGAGGCTCCAGTTGGACGCGGCGACACGTTTTCCCCGAACGCTGAGACCAAGATCGAACACCTGTGAGAGCTCATCCCGCGACATTCCGGGACCGTCGTGCGCAAGGACTACTTCAATCCCAGAATCCAGCTTCCTGGTGCTGATCCGAATACTCCCCTCGGTTCCCACCTGGGCAGTTGCCTCGTGGAGCAGATTCGAGAACACTGCACTCATCTGCTGCGGACGAGCGTCGATGCTGGGTACCGGCTGCAGATCGAGAACGATGCTTACCCCCGCCGAAAGATCCGACTCGACCAGGGAGACAAGGTCTTCCAGAACTTCATTCAAATCGACTGAGGATACCTCGGCCCGGTCCAGGCCGGTGACCCGCTGCATTCGCTTCACCACTTCCTGCAAACGCTGCAAACTCTTCTCTACCACGAGGTGAAGTTCTTCCTCAGTCCGAGCCAATTTCGTCCTCTGATCTTCCGAAGCCCCGGGTCTTTTCTCGGCCACCTGCCGGAGGGTGGCGACGGCGCTCTTGAGCGCTCCGGCTGGAGTGTTGAGCTCATGGCTGAGCGCCGCCGCCAGCCTACCCATGGACGCCGAGCTCTCCGCCAACAACAGCTGGGACTGGGCATTCATGGTCTGTTGATGGGATTTGTAGGTCTCGTAGAGGTAACGGTAGATCACCGCCGAGAGGCCACTGGTTAACAGGGTCGCGATGGGCAAACCGTGGAGGGCGTGATTCTGGGCGAACGCCTGGAGCGCTGTTTCCCAATCATGGACAAGAACGAAACCCGAGAAACATAGCAATGTGATTGACGTTCCCAGAAGGAACATATGAACAGGCCTCAAGGGCAGCACCGCAACCGCAACCAATTCCACAAAGATGAGACTCACGCCCAACTCAACCGCTGACCTCCAATCCCCGGTCAATCCTTCGACGATCTTCCCTCCTTGGAAGTGAGCGGCGATCAGGATTGCGGCAACCGCCAAAGTCGAGGCGGAAGCTAGCAGACGCCCCTGCCGGAAGCCCCATTTGGTTCTGGCAGCCGCGATCGTCCCAAGGCCGACAATCCAGAGCAAGCCGACGTACCACAACCTCGATGGGTCGTAGTAAGAGCGCGGTACCGAGGGGTGGGAGTGAATCAAAAGACCTATAGGAAAAGTCACCAAGGGCAGGCCGATCTCGACAGCGCCGACGATGTAGAGCGAGCGCCTTGCCAGTCTCCGTATCTCTTGACGAAAGCCTGGATCCCGATCCGGTTCTCTGGGCAGCAAAAACTCCAGGAGTTCCCCGAACATGATCGGGGGCAGCGTAACACAACGCGTCACCGGTCATCGGTATGATCCCGGCATTCGGTGGAAGAGAAGGCATTGACTGGGAGGATAGGCCGGAATGACTGACCAGCAAGGTTCGCCTCTTGGAAGCCAGGCTTCCGACTCTGCATCAACCGGCTCTTCGCACCCGCTCGATCCAGCCCTGTTTTCCCTGGGCATTGTCCTGCGCGGTCTCGAGGTAGAGGCCTATATGAGAGATGAGCTTCACCGAGGAGGATCCAGCCTCGAGGCCGTCCTGGGTCGGGTCTTGCGCGGGCGCAAGACGCGTCCGGGGAGTGCCTACCAGGAGTTCAGCGAGCAGATGGAAAGTGTTTGGGAGCGAGTCAAACAAGAGTACGACCCACTGATCGATCAAAGGGCCGGGAACTATCGTAGCCGCGCCCTACTGATCCTGGACGAGAACCTCGAGTGGCTTCGGAAGCACGACGAGCGGGGAACCCATCCCGAAACGCTGGACCGCAAATCAGGTCTTGTCCTCACCCAGATGATGTCTTTGTTGTCCCAGCTCCTGGCCACCCTCAACCGAGGCGACATTCACTTGGATCGGGAAGTCGACCTGAACCGTTTATTGGAGGCGATGGCATCTGCCAGTAGAAGCATATTGTTATCCATCGCCGAGGAGATGGCGGAGAGTCCTACTGAACAGGATCCGAATCACTCGACAACGATCCACTGAAACGCTTTTTTCTACAAAGGGCCCGAATCAGCCCTGGTCTTCGGGCCATTGACGCCCCGCAATCGAGTAGCCAGAAATGGGTTCCAGACCCAATGTTCTCCTGATCTGTACCGACCACTGGGGCGGTCCCTTGACCGGAAGCGTGCCCCATCCCGTCCTCATCACGCCCACCGTAAACCAGCTGCGCAGAAGCGGCGTCACCTTCACCAACGCCTACTCAGCCTGCCCCTCCTGCATTCCGGCTCGCCGAACCCTCATGACCGGGATGACTGCCCGCTCCCACGGAGACCGGTCTTTTCAGGAGCGAGCGCCCTTTCCGCAGGCGAAGACTCTACCCCAGTGTTTCCGCGATGCAGGCTACCAGGCCTTCGCCGTGGGAAAGCTTCACGTCTATCCTCAACGCAACCGGATCGGGTTCGACGATGTCCTCCTGGAGGAGCAGGGACGCCGCCATCTGGAGGGCCGCGCCGACGACTATGAGCTCTTTCTGGAGGATCAGGGTCATCCCGGCATGGAGTACGCCGGCGGCATGGCCCACAATGACTTCTTGAGCCGGCCCTGGCACCTACCCGAGTATTGCCATCCCATCAATTGGGCGGCCAGAGAGATGTGTCGGACAATCCACCGTCGGGATCCTCGCAAGCCGGGCTTCTGGTATCTCTCCTTCTCTGCTCCTCACCCTCCCATGACGCCACTCCAGTGTTATCTGGATTTATATCGAGACATTGAGATGGACCGGCCCGCAACCGGAGATTGGTCGGCAAACCTCGGACAACTGCCCTACATGATCAAGACCCGCAACCTCAACCGCAGCGCCTTGGTCAGTGCTCCGTGGCCGGAGCTGGAGTTGGCTCGGCGCGCCTTCTACGCCACCATCACCCACATCGACCATCAGATACGCATGGTCGTGGGAACCCTCCGCGAGGAAGGCATCCTGGAGGATACGATTCTGGTCTTCACCAGCGACCACGGGCACATGGTGGGGGAACACGGACTCTGGACGATGATGCCCTTCTACGAGATGTCGGCCAAGATTCCCCTGGTGGTGGTACCGCTAAGCCATGATGGCCGATTCTCGAGCGGCGGCCAGGATGATCGTCTGGCAGAGTTCGGAGACCTGATGCCGACTCTATTGGATCTCTGCGATCTACCTATTCCCGACACCGTCGATGGGCTCTCTTTGGCAAGACAACAGAGGCGGGATCATCTTTACGGCGAGCATTCGGAGAGGGCAGAGGCCACGCGCATGATTCGGAGTGGAAGTTTCAAGTTGATCTACTACCCAACGGGGAATCATTTCCAACTCTTCGATATCGAGAACGATCCCAGGGAGACGACAGATCTCTCAGGGGAGGCAGGCCATCGGAGCGAGCTGGATCGCCTGACGGACCTGCTGATCCGGAGTCTTTACGGTGGCGATGAAGACTGGGTGCAGAATGGCAAGTTGGTGGGATTGCCACAAAAGGAGCTGGACTATCAGGACAATCGCGGCTTGGTGGGTCAACGGGGGCTTCGGTTTGTGTGAAAATGCCGCGCAGTTCAGTCCAGCCACCGGCTACGCCGGATCCTGCAGGAAAGAAACTTCTTCTCCCCGAGGGGCCCCATCCTACGCCGAAGGCGTTACTGCGTGTAGCCCAGGGTTGCAATGCGAAGCGAGCTACCCTGGGTTTAAGTCGCGCTGACTTGCTACGCTGAAAGCGTTGTTGCCAATGCGTTTCCGGTCGGCAATAACCCCTATGGGGTAAGGCATTTTCTTGACCGACTATCCCCAGGGTAGCTCGCTTCGCGTCGCCAACCCTTATAGTTGGGAAGGTACTGAGATCGGGAAGATGGGAGCGGCAAGTAGCCGTAGCCGCCTTTCTTTCTTTTTTGCTACTTTTTTCTTTCTTTGTGGAAGGTGTGGATGGTGTGCAAAAGTGTGGAGTCGGGAGCTCGATAGTCGACTCCCAGGACGCTCGGGTCCGTCACGAATGCCAACCCTTATCGGGAGGACGATTAAGCCCAGACTTTCGGACGGACCCTGGGCCGGATTTGGACGAATACTCAGATGCTGTCCGCTCAGGAGGACTTCTATAAGGAATTCGCCGCCCCCGGTTTGCGTCCGACGAAACACCAGAGAAGGGGAGAGGAGCCATGAAGCCGATTGAGGAGCAGACCATTGGAGTGTGGGTGGGCCTGGACTGGGCCGACCAAGAGCATGCCTACGCGCTGCGGATGTCGGGCTCGAGCGAAATCGAGACCGGCGACGTCAAACAAACACCGGAGGCCCTGCAGAGCTGGATCAACGGGCTGAGAGAAAGGAGCGGAGGCGGCTGGGTCGCGATCGCCGTCGAACAGAGCCGGGGAGCGCTGCTGTATGCGCTGATGGATTACGATTTTGTGTTGATCTACCCGATCAACCCGAAGTCCTTGAGCCGCTACCGTGGAGCCTTCTATCCCAGTGGAGGCAAAGACGACCCGAGGGATGCGGATCTGGTGCTGGACTACCTGCTCAAGCATCGGGAACGGATTCGATTGTGGGAACCCGAATCGCCGGAGGTGCGCTCCCTGCGCCTGTTGTCCGAGCAACGGCGCAAGCTGGTCGATCTGCGCGCGGACTTGACCAATCAGTGGACCGCCAACTTGAAGAACTACTTTCCTCAGGCCCTGAAATGGGTCGGCCCGCTCAAAGGGAAGACGGCCTGTGATTTCCTGAACCGTTGGCCCAGCCTTGAGGCCTTGCAGCGGGTCAAGCCGACCACGATTCGCCGCTTTCTCAAGAGCCATCGGGTGGGGGGCAGCGAAAAGTTGCACTCCAAGCTGGAGGAGATCAAGCAGGCCCGGGCGCTGACCCACGATGCGGCCATTGTGACGGCGGCTAGCCTGATGACTCAGAGCTTGGCGGGACAGATCCTGCACTTGAATGAGTCCATCCAGCGGTTTGATGCCAAAATCGAGGAACTCTTCAACCACCACCCCGACCATTTCATTTTCAGCAGTCTGCCCGGCTCTGGAAAGGCTCTGGGACCGCGGCTCTTAACTCTCTTTGGGGAGGATCGGGATCGTTTCCAATGCGCCGCGGAGGTACAGACCGTCTCCGGCATCGCCCCCCTGCTGCGAAGCAGTGGCAAGACCCGCATCGTGTCTTACCGTTGGGCCTGTCCCAAGTTCGTCCGCCAGGGCGTTCACGAATTCGCCGCTCACTCCCGGCACTGGTGCCCCTGGGCGCAAGCGTTCTACCAGATGCAGCTCAGCCAAGGGAAAGATCATCACGTCGCGGTGCGCTCTTTGGCCTTCAAGTGGCTGCGCATAATCTACCGCTGCTGGAAGAACCGGGTCCCCTACGACGACGCCATTTATGTGGCTTCTTTGAAGGCGAACAACGCCCCTTTGCTGGCCTTCTTGTAGAGAGCAATCAAGCTGTGGAAAAAAATGCAACCGGCTGAAAAAAAACTTGAAAAAACACTTGACTTGAAACCTCAGATGTCTGGGCTACGCGCAATAACGCCTTCGGCGTAGAAACAGGTCTCAAATACGCCTAATCCATCGCAAGATCAATGAGTTACCTTCCTTCTCCTCCAAGTCTGAAAATGAAGTTTCAAGTCAGCGATCCTTGTCCCCTTCCACCAAGCCTTTGCGGATTCGGCGCTGGACAAGACTTGGATCCTCCAGATCTCTGATCTGGATGGTGAGAACCTGCTTTTCGCCGGTCAGGAGGCTGAGTTCCCGCTCTTCGCCGGCTCGCAATACCTTCAAGGACAGCTCCTCACCTACTTCCGTACCACGATATTGGGACAGGACCACATCCCCCAATTGGAGCCCTGCAGCGGCGGCGGCTGAACCCTCGTCGATCCGTGCAACGATTGGAGGGTCGCCGTGGTTGCTGGTGGCCTCGAAGCCAAAGTCGGTAGCGGTCTTCTCTCCACGAACCAACTCCAGGCCCGCTAGAGCCAGGTATTCCTGATACGGTAGTGCTTCGATACCACTCACGTAGTTCTCAAAGAACTCGCTGAAGTCGCATTCGCACACCGCACTGAACACACGGGGTAGGTCTTCCGACTCAAACCCCTTGCCCGGCTTCGCGTAGAACCAGTTCAAGAAGCGCATGACATCATCCAGGGAACGGCTTCCGTTCGTCTCGGACCGAATCTTCAGATCCGCCAAAAATGCCAGCACGGCTCCCTTGCTGTAGTAGCTGTAGCTGTTCTCGGGCAGAAGGTACGAGGGTTCAGGGTAGCGCCAGGCGTCGGTGGAGACCTTTTCGACACTCAGGGACCGATGCGAAGATCTCTCTTCGATTCCTCGAATCCGTCCCGCGATTGAGCGAAAGAAGCGTGCCGGACTGTGAAGGCCAGAGCGGAGCAGAATGAGACTCCCGTAGTAGCTGGTAAACCCTTCACTGAACCAGAGCGCCGGGGTCGGGATGGGTCGAGTCCAATCGGGCTCGATGTAGTGGTGGGGGCGGATCCTCTTCACATTCCAGAGGTGAAAGAACTCGTGTGCCGAGACTCCAGCAATGCCGGGATAGTTGCGAGCGGACGTGATGGGCTCCACGGCAGGAGGCTTGTTGATGGCGGTAGAGTTCCGATGCTCCATGCCTCCCCCTCGTTTGACCCCGGTGAAATGGTAAATGAAGACATAGCGTTTCAGCGGGACGTCTCGCATCAACTGGAACGAGGTTTCTACCAGTGGCTCGAGGGTAGAGCGAAATTTTTCGGGCTCCTCCACGCCTCGTCGGCCGTGATAGACAATCTCGAAGTCTACGCCGTGGGAACGAAAGTCGATTCTCTGGAAGTCGCTGATCTCGAAGGGGCAGTCGATAAGGTGATCGTAGTCCTGGGCACGGAAAGCCATCTCCGATCCGTCCCGGGCCAGTCCGGTGCCGATGTGCCACGCCGGATCCAGGTCTTCGAATGCCACCCGGTGAGAGATGCGGCGGTGCCCCTGCAGGTAGAGAAAAATGTTGGCTCCGTTGAGAAAGGCGTGGTTTTCATCGATCAGGCTGTAGAAGTCCCCCGGGACGTTGGCAAAGACCTGGTAGCGAACGCTGAGCGAGTCCGCCGCATCGGTCCTGATGCGCAAGGTGTGGCTCCCGATACGCCGAATTTGCAAAGAATTACCAGCCGCGTCCAGGGCGACGACGTGACTGAGATTGTCGACGAAGTTCCTGAGTTGATAGAGGTTGGTCCAGGCTGGGAGCGACAGATCCAGATAGGGATGGTTGACCCCTCGGATCTTCATGTCTACCTGGCAGCGGTGCTCCGCCCTTTGCCCAAGGTTGACAGAGTATGCGATCTCGAGACCACAGAAGCACTGTTCTGCGGCCACCAACAAGGGCACGGAGGCACTCATTACCAGGAATGACCACGTGATGATTCTCTTCTTGATCTTCAAATGCTGATTCCTCTGTTGCGAGAAACAGGGATGGCTTACCTACTTTCCGGGCCTTCTCGTGTCTCCTTGATCGAATAGAGGTTCTTTTCGCCTCGCAGGTAGAGCTCGCTGCCCACGAGTGCGGCAGATGCATTGAAGCCGTCCTGCAGCCGGTTGCGCGCCAGGACCCTGGGTTTGTCATCGTGGCTGATTACCAGCGTGGTTCCTACGCGGTCGGTGACGTATACGCGATTTGCCCCACCCACCGGAGAAGCATAGACGTTGCCTATACCCTCCAGACGAAGGGGCCCGGGACGATCTTCGCCGGTCTTGGCCGCGACTCGTGAAAGAACCCCCTGGTAGTGAGCAAGGAAGTAGAGCGACCCTCCATAGAGCAGAGGCGATGGGACGTAGGGCGTCCGGCGCAACCGTGACCAGGCAACATGTTTCGTTCCTGTGATGTCGCCTTTGGCCCCGGCAAGACTTATGGCCAACAAGACCCGCTTATCGTAGCTGCTGCCGACAAACACCATACCCTCGCCGGCTACCGGTGAGGCGACGATGTTGTCTGAGAGCCCGCCGCATTCCCAGATGACGGTTCCGCTCACCAGGTCGTAACCACGTACTCGATCGGTTCCGGCGATGATGACCTGCGGAATCCCATCCTGTACCACGCTAGTGGGAGAAGCCCACGAAGTGACCTCGTCACGAGCGATCTTCCAACGCTGGCTTCCGGTGCGCTTGTCGAGTGCCATCACGAAGGACTGGCCTTCGTGATCCCAGTTGACGACCAGCGTCTCATCGTGGAGTATCGGCGAGCTGCCCTCTCCATGCCCGTGTTTGGTTTGCATCGCTCCCAGGTGCTTCTTCCACTGCAGCTTCCCGTCCAGGTCCAGGCAGTAGATCCCACGTGAGCCAAAGAAGGCGACCAGACGCTCGCCATCAGTCACCGATGAAGCGGACGCAAGGCTCCCGGTGTAGTGTCCACCCTCGTGAGGAAGTCCAGAGTGTACCGCTCGTTGCCAGAGAATGTCCCCGTCGCTGCGATTGATGGCAAGCACGACGAACTTGTGTCTGCGAGTCACCGGGAGATTACTGTGGGAACCAGGAGCATTGTCGTAAACGGGGTCCAGTTGCTCGCCGTAGGGAATTGCTGCAGTCAAGAAGATGCGGTCGCCCCAAATGATCGGAGTCGAGTGCCCAAGACCCGGCAGGGCTCTCTTCCAGCGGATGTTCTTGTCCTCGCTCCACTCGACAGGTGGATCTGCATCGGGTGCCACGCCCGTGCCCAAGGGTCCGCGCCACTGCGGCCAGTACTGCTCGTGCTGGGTGCCAGGCTGTTCCGCCGACAGCGGCGGCGGCAGCAGCCAGAACAAGGCCAAGATGAGTCCAAGCATTTTATCCAACCTTACAAGGCTGAGAGTCATGGAAGTAGAACCTTAGCATGTTCCAACCCAACCTTGACCGAGACTCGGGCGTAGCTTTGGGCTCCGGGCCGAAGTCTTCTTCTTTTCGAGCCTTGGGCTCGAGGAACGGCGGCCTGGAGGCCATCGCTACGCTCCGCACCTGATGAGCGTACCGAAGTCCAAGTTGTTGTACTATCCAACAGATTCATGAAAGGAGCATCTAGGGGCGCGAATTCGAATACTCTTCCAGGGCTTCTTCTCTGGGCATTCCTGATCGCTGCCGGCTGTGGGAACCCATCGCCGCAGCCCGTTCTACTCTTCGCGGCCGCGAGCACCACGGACGCAGTGGAAGATCTAAGCCAGACTTTTCAGACAGAGAACGGGACACGAATACTGACCAATTTTGCCTCTTCCTCGGCCTTGACCCAGCAAATCATCCACGGTGCCGAGGCGGACGTGTTCCTGTCGGCGAGTGTCGACTGGGTCGACGCCCTGGAAAAGGTGGATCTGGTTGCTCGTCGCGTGGATCTGTTGGGGAACCGTCTGGTGGTCATCGTCCCGGCCGATTCGAAATTGAGGGCGAGGACGATTGAGGAGCTGGCGGTGATACCCTTTGAGCATCTTGCATTAGCCGATCCCAGCGCCGTCCCGGCCGGGATCTATGCCCGGCAGGCCCTGGTCAACCTGAATCTCTGGTCGCCGCTCCAGACGAAGGTGGTAGCTGGAGCCGATGTGCGGCAGGTGCTGGCTTATGTGGAACAGGGTGCGGCGGAAGTAGGGATCGTCTATGCAACCGATGCCGTCATCAGCGGGGGGGTAAGAGTCCTGCTGGATGTCCCAGTTGAATCCCACGATCCCATTATCTATCCGCTGGTATTGCTGAAGGCGGGCCAAGGCAGTGCTGGCGGCCAAGCGCTCTACCGCCACCTACAGTCCGCTACTGCTGCCGGCGTATTCAATAAGTTCGGCTTCTCAATTCGTCCTTCAGGGGTCAGCTCCCCATGACACCCACCACCCCCTTCTTGACCATCGAGGAATGGAGGGCCCTGAGCTTGAGCCTTCAGGTAGCCCTCTGCGCGGCCTCGGCGGGACTTCCGATCGCCGTGCTGACCGCTTACTGGCTGGCACGCAGTCACTCGCCCGTGAAGTGGATGGTGGATGCGTTGGTCAACCTGCCTCTCGTGATGCCTCCTGTCGTCACCGGCTACCTTTTGCTGATGTGCTTTTCTCCCCGCAGCCCGGTTGGCAGCATCCTGGCATCCTGGTTTGGATTCAAGATCGTGTTTACCTGGACGGGAGCCGTCCTGGCGGCTGCGGTTGTCAGCTTTCCCTTGATGGTTCGAGCGATTCGTTTGGCTTTTCAACAGACGGACCCGCGCCTCGAATCAGCAGCTCGCAGCCTGGGAGCGGGCCCGTTAACTGCATTCTTCACGGTCACCCTCCCTCTGGCCAAACGTGGCCTCGTTGCCGGCTGGTTGCTGGCTTTTGCTCGCAGCCTGGGGGAGTTCGGTGCGACCATCATGGTGGCCGGCAACATCAGTGGTCAGACTCGGACCATGCCTTTAGCCGTTTTCTCGTTGGCCAACCGGGCGGAGGGAATGGATCAGGCTTGGCGGCTGGTTCTGTTGTCGATCCTGCTGGCCTGTCTTGCCCTGGGGGTCAGTGAACTGCTCGAACGCCGCCACGCGGTGCTTCAGCGTTAGAGCTCGGGCTTAGGGTCTGTAAGGAAATAACCGATGCACTTTGGCGCGAGCGCCGTGGGGGCAGATGGGAGGCGCCGCGACGCAGGCGATGCCGCTATGCATCTTCCAGGAGCGGCAACAAAGCAGATGCCCCCGCGCCGCCGCGCCCCTGCGGGCTGGGGTCCGCAGGCACGCTGGCGTTGTTACTCGCTCCTTACATACCGCAGCGGGTATGCGCGTCGCTCGCGTCTAGCCAGCGTACCTGGGGACCCCAGCAAAGTGCATCGGTTATTTCCTTACAGACCCTTACCCTGAGATCGCCCAGAAAATGAGTCTTCTTGAGTTTGACTGCCAGCACCGTTACCCCGGCGGGTTCACCCTGGACGTACGACTGAATCTGGAAGCTCACTTCGCAGCTCTGTTCGGTCCTTCCGGAAGTGGGAAAACCAGCATCCTTTCGATGATCGCTGGCCTGACGAGTCCCCAGCAAGGCAGGATCCGCGTCGCGGGGAAGACCCTCCTGGACACGGCGGCGGGTCAGTGCCTCCCACCCGAGGCACGGAATGTAGGGGTGGTCTTTCAGGACTCTCTGCTTTTCCCCCACCTGACGGTTGAGTCCAATCTGCGCTACGGTGAGCGCTGGAGAAAACACAGGCGCCGCACTCTCGATTTCGAGCGCGTGCTCGAGGTTCTCGAGATCGGATCCCTGCGAGGGCGCTATCCTGAAAGCCTCTCTGGTGGAGAGCGACAGCGCGTCGGCCTGGGCCGAGCTCTCCTCAGTGGTCCCGAGTTGCTGCTGATGGATGAACCCCTGGCCTCGCTGGATGCGCCCCTGAGGGCCAGAGTACTGGCCCACCTGGAGAGGGTCGTTGCCGAGTGGCACATTCCCACCCTCTTCGTGACCCACGCTCAGGCCGAGGTGCGACGGGCCGCGGACTGGGTCGTCCTGATCGAGAGCGGCCGACTATTGGGAAACGGTACTCCGGAGGAGGTGTTGACGCAGCCGGAACCGCTGAGTTGGACCGATTCTGCCGGACCCACCAACCTGCTCCGAGTGGAGGAAATTGAGCAATCAGACGGACTCTCCGTCGCTCGCCTGGGCGAGCACAGGCTTCAACTCCCTTCGGGTCCCCTGCCCCAACGAAGACCGCTTTTCGTTCAGTTCTCCCCGACAGCGGTCGTCCTCAGCCGCCGGGATGTCAAGGATTTGAGCTCCAGAAATCATCTTACCGGCCAGGTTCGCCAGCTCATCCGAGTAGCAGGAGACGTATTCGTTGCAGTAGACGTTGGCCAGATTGTCTGGGCGGTGGTAACCCCCGAGGCGGCCGCTGACCTCGAGCTCGCCATCGGCCTCGAAGTGACCTGCCTGCTAAAGGTGCACAGCCTCAGCCTCGTGGACTAGCCTTCGTGACACAGGACCGGCTCCAGACTAAAGCCTTCTACCGAGAAGCCCGCTGAAATGCGCCCCAAAAGAGGAGCCCCCTAAAGCGGGCTCCTGGCCTCGGTTACTGGAGGCGAAGAAACTTGTTCCCGCCCTAGCAGCCTGTCGGACTTAACTTACAGGCGTTTCTGAAATTTAAGTTTAAGGTTTGATTAAAAGTGTTGCATGACCAAGCACGAAAAGCGATGAGTCATCTGCTCTGCGGCGGTGATTTGGCCGCTGAAACGACGCGGCCCACCTCTTCAGAGGGTGGCACGGGCCATCGTCGGCTGGCGGCAGGAGAGGTTGTACATTCTTTTCAGATTCCAGGCGATGCTGGCCAGAGTCCACTCCCGGTCTGCTGCCTCCGCTCCTCTGAGAGAGAACTGCGTAAAGCCCATCACCGATTTGATGATCCCAAAGACGGGCTCCGGGACGGCTTTGCGTTGCCCGTAAATGGCTCGACCCGCGGGGGTCTTCAACCGGTATCTCATCTGCTCCACCGCATCGGCGTCTTGCCCGGGCGGCTCCGGTTGTTTCCAGCGTTCGGTCGGCCGCAAGTGGTGGGCTTCCCGCTCGACCGCAATATAGGGGACAATCGCGTGCTCGCCACAAAGCTCCACGTTGGGGCCACTGAAGTAGCCGCTGTCGGCCAGCAACTCCTGGGCCCGACCCAGCGACTCGGGCAGGGCTTGCAGCGCCGCCAGGGCCGGCTCCAATTCTTTCTTGTCGTCGGCGTTTTGCGGGACATGAGCCGCCACAATCAAGAAGCTGTCGTTATCGACCAAGGCCTGAGCGTTGTAGCATTGCTCAAATCCCCCGCCCGAGACCGGCATGATCCGAGACTCTTCATCCGTCAGATTGATCTGATCCTGGTCTCGAATTCCTCCTTGGGGCGGTTGGGGGGGGCGACCCCGCGGTTTGTTTCCCCGTTTCCTCTGGGCTTGCCGCTTGGCCACTTTGGCTTCATATTCGGCCTGCTCACCTGCCTGCCGCTCGGCCGCCCGCTGGGCCAGCTTCTGCTTTGCTTCCTCGATCGCTTTCAACCGTTCCTCCCGCCGCGCCAGCTCAGCCGGGATGTCCATCCCTTCCGTTTCTTCTCGTCCATCCGCTGCCTCGGCCAGCCGCATCAACTCTTCCACTTCTTCTCGCAGCCGCGCTTCCAGCTTCCGGATGTGCCCCCAACTCAACGCACTGTGCTTGGAGGCATTGGCTTTGACCTTCGTGCCATCCAAACTCACGCGGCCCAACTTCAGAAATCCCATCGCCTGGGCCAGCAGCAAGATCTCCACAAACAGCGGCTTCAGCTCTTGCAAAAATCGCTTCCGGAAATGGGCGAGGGTGTCGTGATCCGGATGCGTGTTGCCGGCGAGGTAGCGAAACGCCACCGAATCGTAGCTGGCTTGCTCCAACTTCCGACTCGAAAACACCCCCGTGGCATAGCCGTAAAACAACAACGCCAGCATCATGGCCGGATGGTAGCCTTCCGATCCCCGCTTCGTGTAGGAATCCTCCAGCTTCCTCAGCTCCAGCTTGCTCACAACCTCCACCACGAAGCGAGCCAGATGCGTCTCCGGCAGCCATTCCTGCACCGAAGGGGGAAACAGATAAGGAGTCTCTCGATCGACTACTTTAAATCGATTCGCCATCACTAATGATGCCTGTGGGGTATGACCTCGAAAGTCCGACAGGCTGCTAGGGCTTCAGCCCACTTCAGGAGACCCTGCTCACACGGGTGGATACGTTGACAAGTCTTCCTCAGATGGCTACCCTAACCGCAGTGCGCTCGGTGCCACAGTCGTGAAGAAACCTTTCATAAATGGACACCTACACAGCTGGTGTAGAGCGTCTTCCGTGGTCCTGCTCTCGACCCTCCTTCTGACCTCGCTGTCGGCAACCTCCAAGAAATCTTCCTCTGATGGCTCATCCAACCTGAATGCTCGGGCCCTGGGCATTCTTGAGCAGAGTTGCTGGACCTGTCATGGTGCGGCCCAGATGGCCGGACTGGATCTGCGAACTAGAGAATCTCTACTCAAAGGGGGAGGTCGGGGACCTGCACTCGTTCCTGGCGATTCCGACTCAAGCCTTCTCTACCAGGCACTCACACATCTAGGAGATCTCAAGATGCCCCCGGGTGAAACCCGGCTATCAGATGAAGACCTGGGAGTGCTCAAGGATTGGGTCGACCAGGGAGCCTCCTGGACTGATGCTTCGGAAGAGACAGACAGGGCGGATACAGGCTGGTGGTCCTTTCGCAAACCTCAGCGGCCACCCGTTTCTGAGAACGGGATGCACTCCAATCGAGTTCGAAATCCCATCGATAGCTTTGTTTTCGCCCGGCTGCAGGCCAAGAACCTGGCCCCAGCTCCCGAGGCCGGCAAACTGGAACTGGTCCGAAGGATGTACGTCGATCTGATCGGTCTTCCTCCTTCACCTGAAGAGGTCGAAGAGTTCATCAAGGACACCTCTTCTCGAGCCTACCTCGACCTCATCGACCGCTTGCTGGACTCGCCACACTACGGTGAGCGCTGGGCCCGGCACTGGCTGGACACCGTACGCTATGCCGACAGCGGCGGTTTCGAGACCGATGAGTACTACCCCAACGCCTGGCGCTATCGAGACTACACCATCAAGTCCTTCAACGAGGACAAGCCCTATGACCGCTTTGTCCAGGAGCAAATCGCCGCCGACGAGCTCTGGCCTGACAACCTGGACCTATACGAGACCAGCTACGGCATCCGACCAGAGAAGGTCGAGCACATGGAGGCACTAGTAGGCACCAGCCTTTTCGGTTTCGGACCGGCTATCGGTGAATCCGCCTTGGACGCACCCAAGCTCCGCAACGAGCGACTGACGGATTGGGTAGACACCACTGCCTCGGCGTTCCTGGGCCTGACCCTGGGCTGCGCGCGCTGCCACGATCACAAGTTCGATCCCCTTTCCCAGAGGGACTACTACCGGATGCAGGCGATCTTCGCGCCCTCGCACCCGGTGAGGGTTCCGGTCGTGACCGAGATGAGCATGTTCCACCGCAACGAGCATTACCCCAGGTACATCGCCCTGGACGAGAGCCGGCGCGCACACGAGCAGTTCCAGGCAAGGGTGGAGAAGCGTGTGACCGAGGCGAAGAAGGCCGAGTTTCCTTCTGAGGTCGTCCGAGCCTATGAGGTACCCGAGACAGATCGGTCAGAAGAGCAGTCGAAACTAGCGGCTCCCCTCGAGGAAGCCATTACCAAGCTCATCCCCAACGGGATCTTCAAGCTGTCGGATCACCTCACTCCCGACGAAAAGCAGGAACGGGCCCAGCTGATGATGGCCATCGCCGAGAAGGTCCTGGAACTGCCGCTAACGGACCCTTCTCACAATGTGCGCTTCGACGGCTTCTATGACAATCCATCGGCGAGGGTCCTGCGTCATATCCAGACCGAGTTGATTCCCGAGGTCAGGGTCCTGGAAAGGGGTGATCTGGATCGCCCTGGGGAGAAAGTGGGACCCGGCCTGCCTACCAGCCTCGCCAACGGAGTCAAGTTCGACGAAGAGAGCCCCTACGGCCCACGTTACCGCAAGAAACTGGCCCTTTGGCTGACCCGCCCCGAGCACCCCCTGACGGCTCGAGTCATGGTCAACCGGATCTGGCAATGGCATTTCGGCAGGGGCATCGTGTCGACTCCCAACGATTTTGGCAGTCAGGGACAACCCCCTTCGCACCTTCAACTCCTGGATTGGCTGGCCACCGAGTTCGTTCGCCAGGGTTGGAGCCTCAAGTCGATGCACCGGCTCATCCTCCAGTCCTCCACCTACCGCATGACCAGTCGCTTCCATCGTGAGGAAAATGCCCTCGCCGACCCCGACAATGCCTATCTGTGGCGGGCCAATCGTAGACGGCTAGAAGCGGAAACGCTGTGGGACAGCATCCACTCGGTCGCCGGAAACCTGAATCCAAAGATGTACGGCCGCCCGGTGGTTCCCCCACTCTCAGAGAACGAGTTGGCGGGATTTCGGCTCAAATGGGCCTGGACGGTACCCGCCGACCCCGCGGAGCACAGCCGCCGGGGGATCTATATACTATCGCGAAGAAATTTCACCTTCCCAATGTTCCAGAAATTCGATACCCCGGATCCGGCCGTCAGCTGTCCGGAGCGCTCAGTGACGACCGTGGCGCCACAGTCCCTCTGGCTGATGAACAACGAGGCTGTCTTCCGGCAGGCTTTGATCTTCGCAGGCCGTCTGATCAGGAAAGGTGGAGATGAACCCCGGAAATGGGTACAGCAGGCCTGGGAGACAGCTCTGGGTCGCGATCCTAGCGCTGCAGAGGTACGAGAGTCTCTGAAAGCGATGGCCACTGCCGATGGGAAGGGCTGGGGCAAGCTGCCGAAAGGGAGTCCAGACGAGTTTGAGAGCGTCGATCGATCACAAGCCCAAGGCTTGACCGAGCTTTGCCTGGCGATCTTCAATCTGAACGAGTTCCTCTTCGTGGACTGATACCTGAGAGAGGCGAAAAGATGAAGCACACATCTTGTCGAGGACAGCTCGAAGTCAGCTCCAGGCGTGACTTCTTGAGGACCTCCTCCTTCGGATTCGGGTCGCTAGCCCTGGGAAACCTCCTCCAGAACGAGCCCCTCATGGGAGCAGTCAGCAGATCCCTGGCGAACCCTTTGGCCCCCAGTCCGCCCCATTTCCCTGCCAAGGCCAAGAGCGTGATCTTCATCTTCATGCAGGGGGGGCTGAGTCAGGTGGACAGCTTTGACCCCAAGCCGGCCCTGGAGAAGTATCACGGACAGCCTCTTCCACCCAGCTTCCGCACCGACCTGGAGCTGGCCCAGATCCACCCCTATGAGTCCAAGCTCATGGCCAGCCGCCGCACTTTCAAGAAGCGGGGGAAGTCAGGAATCGAGATCTCCGATCTATTCGAACAGCTGGCCGGACATGCCGACGATCTGGCCATTCTGCGGTCCTGTTATCACGAGTCGTTCATCCACGGTCCGGCCCTGACCTACCTGAATACGGGTACTCTTCTTCTGGGTGGACCCAGCATGGGATCCTGGGTCCTGTACGGGCTCGGGAGTGAGACCGATAACCTGCCCTCCTATATCGTGATGACGGACGATGTCCTCCGCTCCAGCACCTCCCTCTTCGGGACCGGATTCTTGCCTGCGATCTACCAGGGAACGTTGATCAACACCGAGGGGAAGCCCTTCCAAAACCTGAGTCCGCCCACCCAGATCGGCCCCCAGCGGCAACGAGCACTCCTGGATCGAGTCAAGGGTTGGAACCGAGACCATCTCCAATCTCATCCCGGAGACAGCCGCTTGGAGGCTCGGATCGAAAACTACGAATTGGCCTTCCGTATGCAGATGGCAGCACCCGAGCTGATCGACCTTTCCCGGGAGTCTCAGCAGGTCAAGAAGATGTACGGACTGGAGGAGGAGAAGACCCAGAAGTTCGGCCGCATGTGCCTGTTGGCTCGCCGCATGGTGGAGCGAGGCGTCCGCTTCGTTCAACTCTACAGCGATGGCTGGGACGCCCATGGCGAGTGCGACAAGAACCACCTCAAGAACTCGGGGAAGGCCGACAAACCCATCGCCGCCCTGCTTGAGGATCTCAAACAGCGAGGGATGCTGGAGAGCACTCTAGTGGTCTCGGTGGGAGAGTTCGGTCGTACTCCGGTGATGCAGGGAAAAGATGGCCGCGATCACAATCCCTTTGGCTTCAGTGCCTGGATGGCGGGAGGGGGAATCCAGGGTGGCCAGGCCATCGGAGCCACCGACGATCTGGGCTTCGTCGCCGTCGACGACAAGATTCATGTCAACGACCTGCACGCCTGCATGCTGACCTTGCTGGGACTGGATCACCACAAGCTGACCTATCGCGTGCAGGGCCTGGACAGGCGTCTCAGCGGCGTGGGAGAAGGCGGCGAGCGAGGGCCCGATCTGGCTCGGAGATTAACGGGGGGCTCGCTTGCGATACCCGCGTAGGCAGGCTTGCTTTTCTGCGTTTCTCCTGTTGCTTTCGACCTCGGTTTGGGCCGAGGACTCCAAGTCCAAGAACATCCCGCCCTTCACGGGCAAGGTGCAGCTGCCGCTGAACCTCGAGACCCCCGAAGGGAGCCGGCTCGAGAAGGGCCTGTTTGACTTGGAGGTGCGTGCCGAGAACGGAAGCTATTCCCTTCACTTCCTATCCGCCGGAGGCGAAAAGACCGTCACCACAGGACAACTGGAACAAGGTCTCCAAGAGGAGCTGGATCTCGGGTATCCGCTGGTCGGAACCATCCATCTGCGTTCCAGCTCCGATCCCGTAGGCACGGATGCCGAGCGCCATAAAAGCAAAACCGGTCTGCCCCAGTATCAGGAAGAGACCCGCCGCTGGGACGCCACGCTGCGAATGTATCGTCTGGATGGCACGGAAAAGGCCATTTGGGTTCTGTTTCAGCAGAATAGGCAGCCGGACCCGATCCGGGCGAGGTTTCGGCTCTCGGTTGCCGATGCCTCCGATGGGCCCTGAGGGCGCCTCCCGAACCGACTCCAAGGAACCAAAAACCATGAAACGCTTGATCCCTTTGATCTCCCTGGCCCTGATCTCCATCGCTGCCGCCCCCATGGAGCACCACGATGAAGAGTCCTCAACTTCGACCCTGGAGCTCGGTTCCAGATTGGAGCTGTTCGTCGACGATTATCTCACCGATTCGATGGAAGGGCTGAAGTTGAAGCTCCACACCCCCGAATCCGCTGGAAAGGCGATGGTATTCGACAAGCCCTGGGAAGGGGTCACCAGCGGCAGTGAAGCCGTGGTCTTCCAGGACGGCGATCTCTACCGAATGTACTACCGCGGCAGCTCTCATGCCGGGTATGCCCTGGAGTCGCTCCTGCAACCGGGCGAGGTAGTCGTCCCCGAACACCCTCACACCGCCTGCTACGCCGAGAGTCGGGATGGCATCCACTGGACCCGGCCCAACCTGGGGCTGATCGAATTCGAGGGCTCCAAGGAGAACAACATCGTTTGGATGGGAACCGGAGCGGCGTCCTTCATGGTCGTCAAGGACACCAATCCCGCAGCCTCCGATCAGGAACGTTACAAGGCAGTGGGTCCGGACCGATGGAAGGGGCACAGCGGGCTATTCGCCTTCACCTCGCCAGATGGCATCCACTGGAAGCAGATGCAGGAGGAGCCCATCCTCACCGACGGAGCCTTCGACTCTCCGAACTTGACTTTCTGGGACACGGTCAACGAACACTACGTCTGCGTCTACCGTGACTTCAGCAACGGAGTCCGCACCATCAGGACATCGACGTCCACCGATTTCAGGAACTGGACGACGGGTCAATGGGCGGATTTCGGCGACGCTCCGCCGGAACACCTCTACACCAATGCGACCTGGCCTTACTTCCGGGCTCCCCACATCTACCTGGCTTTCCCCCGACGCTTCCTACCCTGGAAGACCATGAAGCCTTTCGACCAGGGTTCTATTAGCGGATGCTCCGACGCCGTCTTCATGTCCAGCCGCGACGGGGTTCACTGGAACCGATTTCTGGAAGCCTTCATTCGTCCCGGAATGGGGGTGCGCAACTGGGTCCACCGAGCCAACACCCCGGCCTGGGGTCTTCTAGCCACCCAGCCGGCCGAAATCTCGCTCTTTATGCAGCGCGATTACACCTTTCCCTCCAACTACCTGGAACGGATGGTGATCCGGACCGATGGCTTCGTGTCACTCCACGCCGGATACTCGGGCGGTGAGTGGATCAGCAAGCCGCTTACCTTCGAAGGAGAGAACCTGGTGCTGAACTTCGCCACCTCGGCAGCCGGCAGTATTCGCCTGGAGATCCAGGATACCGGCGGGAACCCCATTCCCGGCTTTGCACTCGAGGAATCCCCCCTGGTCTGGGGAGACGAGATCGAACACCAGGTGGTCTGGAGCAGGAACCACGCCAAAGCCACCTCCGAGAAGCCGCTGCGCGGCCTGGCGGGCAAGCCAGTAAGGCTGCGCTTCATCATGAAGGATGCCGACCTGTTCTCCTTGCGGTTCCGGTAGGTCGGCTCCAGCAAAACCGAACTGGAACTTCATTGCCCAGAAGATTATTGAACAGCCGCCATTTTACATGGCCGTGATCTTCGTAGGATGGGCACTCTTGCCCGTCGTTGGCATCAACGGGCAAGAGTGCCCGTCCTACAAGCGGGACTAACCCGCATTTCTCATCGCTGGTCTACTGCGTCGCCGCAATCATCCGCCCTGGCTGTGTTTCGCTCCGTCGGCCTCCTCGACGTACTGCACGAGTACGACTGCGGGGGCCTCGGTCGCAAGCCTTGCCAGGACGGCCCTTGCGGCGCCTCGCTACGACAAGCGATGAGAAATCCGGGCTAAGCTGAGACTCTTCGCTAAAGTAGGTTGGCGCTAAACTAAACTTAAACTAACTCGGATCTTTGAAGGGCAGGATCCGCTTCGGGTTCTCCACCAGGATCTGCTGGATTGCCTCGTCACTGACGCCCCTGTTCTTGAGCCTGGGGAGGATGTTCTCCAGGATGTGCCCGTAGCCGAAGCCGCCGTAGTGGACCAGATCGCACTGGAAGCAGCAGTCCTGGGCCACCGTCACGGAGCTGGCATAGCCGTCGGCAACCAATCCAGCGATGATGTCGATCCTCATCTCGTCGGAAGGATGCTGGCGGCCCGCACCGGCGAAATACATATCGCGGCCAAAGGTGTCGAATCCCAGCATGCAGCCGGTGTCCGCCAACTTCCTGTAGGAATCCCTGCTTTCCCGGTACCGATTCTCGATGTGACTCATAATGATTCGGTTCGGATCGACACCCTCCTCCCGCATGAACTCTACCATCGAAAGGGGGGAGTCGTGGTCGTGGCCGGGATGGATCGAGATGGGTGCCCCGGTTCGCAAGTGAGCTCGGGCAGCAGCCCTGAAGGTCTTTTCTTCGTTGGGATGCAGCGGCCAGGACGCACCGATTTCACCGATGAGTCCCGATCGGACCCCGTCGATGCCCTCAGTCACATTCATCACGATCTCTTCTTCGATGTCTTCGATCGTCTTGGCGTCCATGTCGGGTGGGTGGGAGGGGTAGATGTAATAGCCACTGCCGGCGATGACCTTGGCCCCGGTGCGTTCGGATATCTTCTTCAAGCCCGCAGGATTGGGCTGGATGCCGTTGATAGTGCAGTCTACGATGGACATCCCTCCCAGGTCCCGATAGATCTCCACCTCCGAGGCTATGATGTCTTCGTCGTAGGATCGAAGATTGGGCCAGGAGCTCATGGTGTTCTGCTTCACCCAGTATAGATTGGAGAGGGTCAGCTCCTCCTTGGTGAGGCGCTTCCCCTTGCCATCCTGGGGCTCCTGGTAATAGCAGGTCAGATCGAAATACAGGTGCTCGTGAATCAGGGTCACACCCAACTCGTCTGGTTCGATGGGCCCCGTGACTGTCTGAACCTTTCCGCGAAGTTCTTCAAGCATGATGTCCTCTCCTTCTGAGAAAAGCCAACTTTAGCCCAAAGGCTCCAGGAACTCAATTTTTTCAGGAGCGTCCCCAGGCGTCGCCTTTAGTGTGCCGTTATGGTAAGAAAAACAGAACGAAAGGACGAACTTGCAATATCCTTCCATGTGTATCGCACTACTTCGTTTCGTTGCAATCTGGGCAACAATCTCGGGTCTCCAGCAGAATCTCTTCTCTGCCGAACCCACGGTCTGGATCCGCCACTCTGGGATTGAGGACTTCTCCAAGGGAACTTTTGGTGACAGCGGCCGGAACACCTACGTTTCGGCTGCAGGCCACGTCCAGATGATCCATCGCTGGGACCTCAATCGGGACGGATTCCCGGACCTGGTCTTTACCCAGGACGAAAACTCCCGCTCCGAGACACCCGACGCGCTGGTCTATTTGAACGACCGGGGAGGGTTTGCATCCCTGTTTCCGCCGCTGTGGAGGGAACATCCTCGTTTTTCCCTGTTCGAGGGAATCCTGGACGCCAAGGATCAGGTCCAGAGACTCCCGACCCTGGGAGGGGGCAAAAGCCGCCTGGCCGACTTGAATCGAGATGGCTGGCTGGATCTGGTCTTCGTCAATCTCATTCACAACTACAGCCATAAGCTGAACGCCTACATCTACTGGGGCGGTCCCGGGTTCAGCCAGAGCCGGCGCACCGAGCTGCCTACTTTCTTCGCACATGGCCTGGATGTTGCCGACCTCAACGCCGACGGCTATCTCGATCTGGTCTTCGCCAATCGGGGAGACTACGAATGGGAGCCCCGCTTCGGGCCCCGAGACAATCGGGAGTCCTACATCTACTGGGGAGGAGCAGAAGGGTTCAGTCCCCAACGCCGCCAGTCTATTCCGACCCACAATGCCCTCGATGTTGCGGCCGGCGACTTCGATGGGAACGGATCCGTTGACCTCGCCTTCATCAACGCTCCTCGCGACCAGAGCTCCACTCTTGCTATCTACTATGGTCAAACCGGCCAATTCCCGATTGAAAAGAGGGAGACCCTTGCCCAAGAAGGCGCCATAGGTCTGCGCACCCTCGAACTGGACGGAGATGAAGCGGCCGAGCTGTTTCTGGTCCTGGAAGGGGATCACTCCTTGGTTCTACCCGGAAGACAGAGGGAAAAACTTTCGATTGAGGACGCCATCCGTCTGCCTGTCGCCGAAGCCCAAGATGCGGCAGCGGCTGACCTCAATGGCGACGGAATAGTCGATCTGGTTGTTGCGAGTGCGAAGCCAGAGTCAGTTGTCTTCTGGGGATCGCAAGCAGGTTTCTCGCGAGACCAGTCCACGAGTCTCCCCACGCTGAGTGCCGTCGGACTGGCCCTGGAAGACTTCAACGGAGATGGAGCAACGGACATCGTTTTCGCCAACCACCAGGACGATGAGGGTCACGACGTTCCTTCCTACATCTACTGGGGTAGTCCCGAAGGGTACGCTCCCTATCTGCGATCCGAGATCCAGGGGTTCGGCCCTCTCTCAGTGGCCGCGGGCGACGTGGACCGGGACGGCAAGCCTGATATCGCACTGCTCAATCACCTCAGCGGCACCTACCCTGACCCTCAGACGGCCCTGATCTTCTGGGGGAACCAACACGGACACTACTCGGCTGCCTCCATGACGGGCCTCAGGAATGTGGGAGATGGGCAGGTCACCGTTGCGGATCTGAACGATGACGGATATCCCGACTTGGTCCTTATGTCGGTGATCTGCTGGGGCGGCCCCGACGGCTATGACGAGAAGCGGCGTACGCGGCTGGAAACCGGAAGAACCCTGTTGGGGAGCCGGGCAGCCGACCTGAACCGGGACGGCTACCTTGATCTGCTTTACTCCAGACGAAGGCCAGGTCAGAGTGATTCCGGCGTCATCTACTGGGGCAGCGCCGAAGGCTTCGACGCTGAGCGGCGAAAGGAGTTCCCGCTGCCCGAGGCAACCGTCCACCCAACCCTGGCAGACCTGGACCGGGACGGTTTTCTGGACATGATCAACGCCTCCATCAGCAGTCGCGCCAGCATCCTCTGGGGAAGCGCCACAGGGTTCGGTGAGCGGGAGCCTCTGTTTCTGAAGACCGACGCTTCCGTTACCTCTCGAGTGGCTGACCTGGACGACGACGGCTGGCTCGACTTGATCTTCAGCGGCAGCTTCAGCCTGGAACAAAAGTCGAAGCGAGCTGAATCCTACATCTACTATGGATCTCAACAGGGTTTTCTAGCAGGGCCGCCGGTGCGGCTTCTGGGTTACTCCAACATCGAAACCGGGATAGGCGACCTCAATCGGGACGGGTCCCTTGATCTGGTATTCGGAAACTACAGCGATGGAATGAACCGGTCGCTTCCAATCTTTCTCTACTGGGGTGGTAAAGACGGCTTCCGGGAGAACAGGAGAACCGATTTGCCTGCCGAGTCCTCCTGCGGCATTCAAGTCCTGGATCTGAATCGGGATGGCTACCTGGAGATCGTGGTCCACAACCACATCGTGAACGGACGGCACGACTTCGGCGCCTACATCTACTGGGGCGGTGCCCAGGGATACAGTATCGATCGCAGAACCCAACTACCCACCACCGCTACCCACATGTCTACGATCCTGGAACCGGGAAACGTCTACACCCGCCGGCTGGAGGAAGAGTACATTTCGCCCCCAGTCCCCAAGTCTCCGTCCCCAGAAGTCATGCTCCACTGGGAGGCCACCACTCCTCTCGACACCGGCGTCCGCTTTCAAGTAAGAGGAGCGGCGACAAAGGAACAGTTAAGCAGACAGGAATGGACAGGTCCGTCCGGCGCCGGAACCTACTTCCGGGAGTCCGGCCGCAACCTGCCAGAACGCCTGGCATCGGCACCTTGGATTCAGTACCGGGCCGTTCTCACCACTCCTGACGGAGGCAACTCTCCCCTTCTCAAGGGCGTGTCGCTGGAGTGTGTGGCTAATATGAGATGAGAAAATTCCAAGGTACAAGATACAAACAAATCTCAAATTCCAAGCACCAAAGTTTCCGCCATGTGAGAGGGAAGGTTGCTTCTTGGAATTTTCTTGTATCTTCAGCCTAGCAGTTTGTCGGGCTTACTTGTTCTGAATCGTATAAGTCGTTGAAAACAAAAGGTTTAGTTTCAGGCTAAAAAATCTCTGTTGTTGAAAACAAAGGACTTACGCCGAAAGTCCGACAGGCTCCTAGGAATCGAAAATCATGACACAAACAGACTCCAGCATAGTTGTCCTCTTCAAAGGTGGCCGCCTGCCCACCTGGCATCGTCTGACCCTGGCACAGCGTCGAGAATACGAACAGCAGCATGTTGAGCTGATGCTTTCCGTTGCTCGAGAACACCGAATGAAGCGCATGGAAGGGTTTCGCTTGATTGCGCCGCAGGAACGATGGGAACGATTCTGGGTCATCGAGTTCCCCGACCTGGACGGAGCCGAGGCCTGGATCAAGGCCGAGATGGCGCCTCCCTACGGTCTCTACGGATTCTACGAATACTACCTATCGCGACCGTTTCGTCCCGATGAGTTCTCCACCTGGGTGACACATCCGCGTCCTATTCCCTCTCCAAAGCCGGCAGCGGATCCCCACCAGGTTCCTTCTCTTGAGGTCGACCTCAGCAGCATCGTGGTTCTGCTGTTTGGACGATCGCTGCCAGGATCTGACGCAGTCGATCCCGGCATCCGAGGCGACCAGGAACACGTCGATCTGATGAAGGGAATTGCCCGGCAGCATCGGATGATGCGACTGGAGGCCTTCCAGCTGATCGATCCCCAGCCCGATTGGCACCGAGCCTGGGTAATGGAGTTTCCCGACCTGGCCGGCGCCGAAACCTGGATCAACGGCGAGATCCTGCCACCCCATGGAGCCTACTCCAACAAAATTATGTATCTCGCCCGCAGGTGGGCCCCCCAGTATTTCGCCGGTTGGGTCCCGAGCTGATGAGCGTGAGTATCTTTCTCAGCTATCGCAGAGACGACGACGCGGGCTACGCAGGGCGCCTCTACGATCGCCTGTCTGCCCTCTTTCCTGGCGCCGTCTTCATGGACGTCCCCGGGATCGCGCCGGGTGAAGACTTTGCGGCAAAGATAGAGCAGGCCGTTCGTTCATCCTCAGTGTTGCTGGTCCTTATCGGTAAGCAGTGGATTACAGCGATCGACAAACAGGGGCGCCGTCGGCTCGATGACCCCGATGACTTTGTGCGCAGGGAAATCCTGGCTGCTCTGGCAGCTGGAATCCGGGTGGTTCCAGTGATCGTCCCGGGGGCCGAAAACCTGAAGGCTGAAGAGCTGCCCGAGGAGATCTCGGCCTTGGCGCGCCAGCAAGCGGTCCAGCTCAGCCATACCCATTTTGATCATGATGTTGACCGAATCGCGAAGATTCTAGGTAAGGATCCGGATCGTCCTTCCCCACGAAGGGCCTGGGTGGGGGGCATTGGCGCGCTGGCCCTGATCGGTGTTTTGGCTCTGGCGGGTGGCTTCTGGCTGGGCTGGTTTGGTGAGTCGCCACCGATCGAGGTGCCGAAACCCGTCGCCCAGGACAACCTCGTGGGAACGCTCGCTGGGAGTTGGGACGTGAGCGTCGGCAATGGTGCGTCGGCTCCTGCAGCTGCCGAAAAGAAAGCGGCTGAAGTAGAAGAGACGAAGACTGCCCGAACAACCGAAGAGGAGATGTTCGGAGCCATTACAGATATGGCAAAGACCTTGCAGGGATTGTCTACGGTGACCGCGTCGCTCTCAGGCAGTATGCGTCTCGATCTGAACAGGCCCGGGAACAGCTACAAGATCTCGCAAGCTACGGGTAGCCTGCAAGCAATCGCCACCAATCTGGGGTCGTCCGGTACCTGGACCTTCGATGCCACTGCACGACGTCTCGTATTGATCCCGACAACGGGACAGAGGGCGATCAGCTTCACGATGACCGAACAATCCGAGAGCGGCTTCCTGGCCCGTGATCCCACCGGCGTAGTCTACTCCTTCTCGCGGCGCTAGTTCACCGACTTTCGAAAGAGTAGAGTTTGGCACCGCGAAGGTGGAACCGCAGCCGGAATGGCTCTCCCGGCTTCACCCCCAGGCTCGCCTGACCCTTCCAGGTTACCTGCTTCATCAGCTGATCGCCGAAGAGCGGATCGCATTCTCCCAGGCTCCGGCCCTCGACATCTTCGACCTCGACGCCAATCGATCCGCTGCGACGGGTTTCGAAGTTCAGCCAGAGGCGGTCTCCCTCGCTGATCAGCGAGTGGGTTACAAAGCTCCCTTCTTCGTCGGCCACCAATGCACCCAGGCGTTGTTTGGGCCAGACAGCGAGGGCGATTTCCCCCAGTTGGCCCAAGCGGGGAAACTTGTGGGGAACGGCAAACCCGCTGTAGGGCAGGACAACTCGATCGCCCGGAATCTCCGCCAGTCCAGCCCCTGGGAAGATGCAGCCGGCGTCGAACTCGCCTTCGCGGCCGGGTTCCAGAGCCGGACCGCCCGGAAGGAAACTCCAGACACGGCCCTCCATGCTGCTCGCGACTCTCATGACACTGGTGTCGGTGTTCCGATGGTAGATCATGGGAAACATCAAGTGCATGGTGCGGGTGCCTGGATACATCGATCTTCCATTGGTGTAGTAGTCAACCCAGGGTGGATCCTGGGCATTCGGCAAGAGAATCATCTCCGGATGCGGCCAGCGGCGAAAGTCGGAGGTCTCCGCCCGGCCGATCATGCGTCGTCCCATCACCCCCATGCGGAAATAACCTACGTAGCGCTGCAGACTCTCGTCCCAGTAGGCCGTAGTTCCGGTGTCGCTGACGTGGCCCATCACCGGCTCCTCCAGCTCGCGCCAGCGAACGCCGTCGGGGGATACCGCGGCCATGATCCCGGTCCCATCACTGGCCGCGACCGTCACCGATTCCGGACGCAGGGCGCGAAGCCGGTCCACCGTCTCCTTGTCGGCTGCGGCCTGGTACAAGGCCTTGAAGCGCTCGGCTGGAGCCGCGTGGGGATCGACAAAGATGGCAGGGCCGTGAATCCCATATTTGCAGACTCCGGGTCCCAGGACGATGTTGTTGGCCTTACTGCCCTCAAACTCGATTTGACCCAGGGATGGCTTGGTGTAGTTGACTCCGTCGGCGGACTCGGCATAACAGACCATGTAGCCCTCGGAGCCCCGGCCTCGGCGAAAGGTGGTCGTGTTGTAGAAGAGCAGGTACTTCCCCTGGTAGTGGATTAGATTGACGTAGGGGGTGAAGAACTCCCAAGGCTTGTCGTTGGTGATTACCGGACCCAGTTTGGCGGCCGGAACCCGCTCTAGACGGATTCCCGATGGGATATCTACTGGGATGACTTCGATATCCGAGTTGATATCAGACGAATAGGCCTTGGGTCGGTCTCGCTGAATGCGCTTTCCCCGGTAGGTATAGCTGGTGTGTCCGGGGTTGACATATCTCCAGTCCACGAAGAGGTGTGGGCCCGGATCGAGGCGGTAGGCGCGTCCATGGTATCCATAGGCGTAGATGGCGGCACGCTGCGGAGTTCTGAAACCAGCGTCTTGGCCCTGGCCAGCCCGTACGCTGACAACAGCGGGAGAAGCCACTACCAACATGAGCAAGATTGCGCTGACGTAGCGGTGGGCTCCAGGCCGCCGTCGGTCGAGCCAGCGGCTCAACAGGAAGAACTTCGGCCTGGAGGCCAAAGCTACAGCGGGAACTTTTTCCTGAATGCGGGGGAGATTGTGCTGCTGACAGGTCGTCACTTGAACCTTCAATCCGCCGTTGCCGCCCCGTGGGGAATCGCATCCAGCTCAGTCACTCGGTGAGCCTGACGGCGCCGTTCGACGACGAAATAGAGACAGGGGACGAAGGCCAGAGTGATCAGGGTGGAGGTCGTGAGCCCACCTACGATGACCCGTGCCAAAGGAGCCTGAAGCTCAGCCCCCTCTCCCACTCCCATTGCCAGGGGAAGCATGGCGAGGATCGTGGTCGTCGTCGTCATGATCACCGGCCGCAATCTGCGCCGGGCTCCTTCCACCAGGGCCTCGTGGAGCCCGAATCCGTGCTCACGGCGGAGCAGGTTGACGTAGTCCACCAGAACGATCGAGTTGTTGACCATGACGCCTACCAGGACGATCGAACCCAGGAAGGAGTTCATGTTCAGGGTGGTTCCCGTGAGGTAGAGGGAAAGAGCCACTCCGATGAAGCCGAAAGGCACCGCCGTCATGATCACCAGCGGATGCAGAAAGGACTCGAACTGCATCGCCATGACGGCATAGACCAGGAAGACGGCAATCAGAAGACCGACCAGAAGATTCCAGAATATCTTCTGCTGCTCCTCATATTCTCCACCGATAGCCAGAGTAAAACCCTCGGGCACGGCAATGCTCTTGAGTCCCTCCTGCAGATCGGCCACCACATCCCCCAGGGGCCGGTCTCCGAGCCCGGCGTTGACCTTGACGATCCGTTCCTGATTCTCTCGTGAAATAGAGGTTGGGCCCTCGGTCTGAACGATCCGGGCCACCGATGAAAGAGGGACCAGCTCACCGTTTGAGGCGACAATGGGAAGTTGCGGCAGCTGCTGGATGTGAACCCGGTCGTCGGGACGCAGTTGGACGCGGATATCGTACTCGTAACCGCCCTCTCGAAAGCGGGTAGTCACCTTTCCCAGTATGTAGTGTTCCACCGCCTCGGCTACGTCCGACCCTCCTAGACCCAGCTGGGCCAGGCGTTCACGGTCGGCGTAAACCACCCGCTCCATCTTCCCCGGTTCCCGGTCAATGGTAGCGTCGGCAACCCCGGGTATCTTTCTCATCATGCGCGCTGCTTCCAGCGCCAACGTATCCGCTGTTTCCATGTCGTGTCCGCGAATATCCACGCTGAGCCGGTCCTCGCCTCCCCGCATGACGCGCACCAGGATGTTGCCGCTGCCGAGACGAACCCGATGCTCAGAGCCAGGCATGCCGGCGATTGCCTTGCGCACTGCGGCAGAAATCTCTTTGACGGACCGTTCCCGCACTCCGACCGGTACCAGCGTGATCCGCAGAGATCCCTGATTGGAGGTGCCGGCTCTCCAGCTGCGATCGGGTCCCGCAACCGTCATGATATGCTCGACTTCGCCTGCTTGAAGAATGCCCTTGATGCGCCGCTCCATCTCCAGCACCACCTGCTTCGTCGTCTCCAGCGGAGTACCTATGGGGAGCTTCACCGAAACATCCACCCGTCCTTCGTCAGCCTCGGGCATCAACTCGTATCCGATTGAAGGGACCAGAAGAAGAGCACTTGCCAGCAGCAGTATTGAGAACGCGATGGTCACCCAGGGATGGAAGAGAGCCCTGCGAACCATGCCCCCGTAGAGACTCTCGAGTCCGGCCAGACTGCGCTCACCCACGTTATACAGGCGTCGAGTCCAGCCGCTTTGCCCGCCGGGCCGGCCCTTGAAAACCCGGGCCGTAAGCATGGGTACCAAGGTGAGGGCAACGGTCAGGGAGCAGAAGAGTGCGAAGCAGACGATAACTGCCATCTCCTTGAAGAAGATGCCTGCGAATCCCGGGACGAAGACCACCGGGAAGAAGACGGCCAAAGTGGTAACGGTTCCAGCCACGACGGCGGCGGCAACTTCGCGACTCCCCTGCACCGCCGACTCGTTGAGGTCCATCTGCATCTCCCGCTTGCGGTAGATGTTCTCCAGGATCACGATCGAATTGTCGACCAGCATTCCGATACCCAGAGCCAGCCCTCCGAAGGAGATCACGTTCAGCGTGAATCCGTAGAAATACATGAGGGAAAAGGTGGCCAGGACACTGATGGGGATGGCGGTCGAGATGATCAGGGTCGAGCGCCAGTCGCGGAGGAAGATCATGAGAATGATCACCGCCAACAGGGCTCCCAGAAGGGCACCCGACTGAACATTGGCCACCGACTTCTTGATGAAGTCGGCGCTGTCCATGATCACGGAGAGATGGAGACGCCCTTCGAATTCTTCATTGATCCGTTCGACCTCCTCCCGAAGGGCGGCGACAACTTCGATTGTGTTGGCGTTGGATTGTTTGGCTATCCGCAAACGGATTCCGCCTTCTCCATCGATCCAGAGCTCACTCCGGACTTGCTGAAAGGAGTCCACAACTTCCGCCAGGTCGCCCACGTAGATGGGTCGGCCTTGACGGTAGGTCACGACGGTGCCGGCCAGGTCGTCCAGATTCTTGAACTCACCCGAAGCCCGAATGATGACCTCTCGCTGATCGTCCAGCATGTCTCCGGCGGAGACGTCCCGATTCTCCCGAGCCAGAGCCTGGCTCACATCCTGTGCGCTGATGCCCAGCGACGCCAGCCGCCTGGCATCCAGGCGCACCTGGATCTCTCTAACCCGTCCCCCTCGGACCTCGACCGCTGCCACGCCCTTTACTCGCTCCAGCCGGCGGCCCAGCGTCTCCTCAGCCAGGTAGCGCAGCCGGCGAATGTCGCCTCCACCGCTCAGTCCCAGATACGCCACCGGATAATCGGACAGGTTGAACTTCCAGACCGTCGGAGCGTCCGCCTCTTCCGGGAGGCGATTGCGGATACGGTCCAGCATGGTTCGCACATCGTTGAGGACCTGGTCCAGATTGACCCCCCAGATGAAGCGAAGCGATACTCGGCTCAGCCCCTCGGACGAGACCGCCTCGATTCTCTCCAGACCCTCGATGGTAGACACAGCCTGCTCCACCGGACGGGTGATCAGAGTCTCCATTTCTTGTGGAGCTACCCCCTCATAGCGGGTCGTAATGGAGATGCGGGGAAAGTCCACCGAGGGCATCAGATCTACGGATAGACGCTGTACCGAGATATAACCCAGGACGACGACCGACAGAAAAAGCATGCCTGTGCCAACGGGTCGGGCGACTGCTATGCGAGCTAGACTCATGCTTTGACTCCCTTGAGCTCCCTACTCTGCGCCGAAGGTAGCCACGGTAACGCGAGCACCATCAGCCAGGTCCTGATGCCCGAACACGAGGACCAGATCCCCAGCTGAAATTTCTCCCTTGACAGCCACGCGATCGTCCTGTCGCCCCAGGAGCTCCACCGGGCTCCAGCGAGCCGCATCCTCCGCCGCAACGAACACACCCTCGGACGCGATCCCCCGAGTGTTGACCCGCTTCAGAACGGCGGCGCCAGGCACAATGGTTCCCTCGATCGTCCCTCCAGCGACAGTGACCTGAGCGTACATCCCCGGCCGAAGAGCGAGAGTGCTCTCGCTCATGACGCCCTCCACGGCCACGGTTCGGTTGCTTCGGTTAACTTCGCCCGACAGCCTTTTCACCTTCCCGGTGAAGAGACGAGATCCTGTGATCTGCGTGGTGAGCTGGAAGGAAAGTCCAAGCTCGACCAGGGATAGCTGCCCCTCCGGAACCCAGAATCGAATCCTCAAAGGGCCGCTTTTGACGAGCCGTATGATGGGAGTTCCAGGCTGGACGAAAGTCCCTGGGTCGAGATAGCGTTCACCAACGGTTCCTGTGAAGGGCGCCCGGACCTTGGTTTCCTGGATCTGTTGTGAAAGGAGATCGACCCGAGCCTGCGCTTGCCGCTTCTGTGCAGCCATGGCTTTGAGCTCGGCTTCCAGCGCCCGGACCGAGGACCGATTGGATTCGATTTGCTGGGCGCTGATCAGCAGTTCTCGAAAGAGGCGCTCCATACGCTCCAGCTCCCCTTCCGTCACCCGCAGCCGCGCCACGACGCGCTGACTGTTTGCTTCTACGACCTCGACCTGGACCTGGGCCACCTTCAGCTGGTTCTGAAGGTCGGTGTCGTCCACGACCGCGACGACGTCCCCCGCCGCGAGTCTGTCTCCGATGCGGACTTCAACGCTGTTGAGACGGCCGCTGATCCTGGAAGCTAGATCGCTAGTGTCGGCGTCCAGCTCGCCGGGGTACTGTGAAGAAAGCTGGAGCAGGCCTCGTATCACCGGCTCCGCCCGAACCGGCGTAGTCTGGACCGAGTCTGCCTTGGGAACCGGGGTCGCTTCCGGGGTAAGATAGAATTTCCAGAAGAGAAAAGCGAAGCCGGCGGCGCTCACGGCGAGAAACAGGGCAGGGAACCAGCTCCGACGGCGTGGAGGAGCTGTGGATGTCCTGCCCTCTACGGGCCGATCCGAGGAAGTCCTCTCGAAGGAAGGGGGCGATGAGCTGTCCATTATCGTCGATTTCGGATTCTAGCAGAAATTGAAGCGAATCAAGGCCACAGCATACCCGCGCACGAAGAGCGGATGAGGGGCCAACCTAGTTATATTCATAGGAGTGAATACGGATGACTGCGAATGATGTTTCTCCCGCAATTATAAACCCCTTCGCCCGCAAGGACGAAGATGGATTCGTCTGGGTCAAAGGCAACCTGCACTCCCACACCACCAACTCCGATGGAAAACCCACACCGCAGGAACGCGTGGACGGATACGGTGACCAGGGATACGACTTCCTTTGCCTCTCAGACCACTACACGATCACCCGCACGAGCAGCGTTTCCGCACCCGATGGATTGGTCCTGATCCAGGGGGCAGAGCTGCATCCGGATAATCCCTTCGGCGGCCAACGGCACCACTTTCTCTGCCTCAACCTTCAGGAGGACATCGATTCCGTCAGCATGCCTCCGCAGCATGTTATCGATGAGGTGAACCGTCAGGGCGGCTGCGTCTGGTTGGCCCATCCCTTCTGGAGCTCAATCAATGTGATGCGGGATGTCCTCCCGCTGCGGGGCTTTGCCGGGATCGAAGTCTTCAACACTACCTGTCGCTGTCAGGGTCGAGGCGAGTCCAGTACTCATTGGAACGATTGGATGGAGCAGGAAGACAGGCTCTACCCCGCGCTGGCCAACGACGACTCGCATGCCCTGGAGCGGCAGCAGAAAGACACCTACCAGGCCTGGACCATGGCTCGGGTCAAGGAACGCAGCGCCCAGTCCATCGTCGAGGCGTTGGTCGAAGGCTCTACTTATTGCAGCACCGGCCCCCAGATTCACGACATCAGTCTGTGCCGCGTGGACGATCCTGAAGGTGACCGGCAATTGGTTGAGGCCACCATCTCCTGCTCAGAGGCCCAGCGAATTCTTGCAGTCAGCGACACCTACGGTAGGGAGTATCGGATACCCGGAGAGACCTTCGAGACGGCAACCTTTACGGTGCACCCGGTTTCCCGCTGGGTTCGGTTTGAGGTACACGCCCCGGACGGCTCCAAGGCCTGGTCGAATCCCTTCGACTTGAGGTGATTCTTGACCCGGAGACTACTGCCATCACTAGACAGGCATATGTCTACGCCGAAGGCGTTATTGCGAGTAGCCCAGGGTTGCAATGCGAAGCGAGCTACCCTGGGTCAAGTCGTTCAAGAAAACACGCTACCCAAAGGGGGTTATTGCCGACCGGAAACGCTTTTGCAACAACGCCTTCAGCGTAGAAAAGGCAGGCCAACTTAAACCCAGGGTAGCTCGCTTCGCATTGCAACCCTGGGCTGCGCGCAGTAACACCTTCGGTGTAAGAGACCACCGTCAAGTTGAGACAGGGTTTCGGATTGAAGGATCCAGGATGGCAGGGAGCCATATTCACCCAATCCTCAGGGAAGGAACTGCAGGGAGTAGAGTTTCACATCGCGCATCGCCAGGCGAAGCTTGACCTTTCTTCCCGCGATTTCACCCAATTCATCCTTGCCTTTCCAGGAAGCCATATGCCGAACGCTGTTGCCGTTGATGCGATCCGACTCCGCCAGGGTGAACCCGGGAATGGGTTTGCCGGACTCGTCCAGGATCTCCGTTCGGATATACCCTCCGCCACCTGTCTTGACGTTGTAGCTAGTGCCCGTCCGGAAATCCGTAAGTAATTGATAAGGAAGGGGAAAGAGGGCTTTTTCAAGCTCCGAAATTGTCAGGGTCGTTTGCTAGACTATCTGGTGTAAACAATTAGACTGAAACGACTTAGGACGATTTCAGGAGTTCGAAGATGCGTCAAAAGCGTGAAAAACAACGCCCCCTTTCCCCACCATGGCCCGATCACCAACTGGCCCATGAATTGAAGGTGATCTCGCGCATCCTGGACGACAATCCCCAGACGCTGGAGCTGATAGTACAAGATCTCTCTGACAGGGTCGATTCCAGTGTCGGCGCCCCCGGTTTGACGGCCGAGCAGGTGCTGCGTTGTGCCGTCATCAAACAGCTGCATCAGTTCAGCTATCGCAAGCTGGAGTTTCATCTGGTGGATTCGCAAAGCTGTCAGAGGTTCTGTCGCTTGCCCTATGGGGCGTCGATCAGCAAAGCCACCCTGGCGGAGAACCTGGGGAAGATTGAGCCGGGGACATGGAAGGCGATCAACGACCACTTGGTGCGCTGGGCGCAGGCTCGGGGTCTGGAAAAAGGCCAACGGATTCGGGTCGATGCCACGGCGGTCCAGACCAACGTCCACTATCCGCTCGACAGTGAGCTGTTGGACGACGGCATTCGAGTCGTCACCCGGTGGCTGGGGCGGCTGCGGGACTGGGAAGGGATCGGCTTCGTCGATCACACGCGACGGGCCAAGCGGCGCGTCCTGAACATCCGCAACCGCCGCGGCAAGAAGCGCCTGGAGAGTTACCGCGATCTGATCAAGGTGGCGTCCAAGACGGCCCACTATGCCGAGCAGGCGCTGGCCGCGTCGGCGCAGTGGAGCGATCCCCTCAGTCTGGCCGGGGCGGCGCAACTGGCCCACTATCTGGAGCTGTTGCACCAAGTCATCGAGCAGACTCAACGACGGGTCCTTTCGGGCGAGGCCGTCGCGGCCCAGGAGAAGATCTGTTCCCTCTTCGAAGAGCACACCGATATTATCAAGAAGAGCCCTCGGGAAACGGTTTTCGGCCACAAAGTGTTTGTCAGCACGGGGGCCTCGTCGCTGATCCTGGATTGTGTGGTGGAACGCGGGAATCCAGCCGATAGCAACTATGTGCAACCCTTCTTAGAGCGTCATCGACAGCTGTACGGGAAGGTCCCGCGCCAGAGCGCCTGGGATGGCGGTTTTGCCTCGGCGGCCAACCTGAGCTGGGCCAAAGAGCAGGGGGTACAGGACGTGGCCTTTTCCAAAAAGTGTGGGTTGACGGTCGAGAGCATGGTGCGTTCCAGTTGGGTCTACAAACAGCTCAAACGCTTCCGGGCCGGGATCGAGGGGTGCATTGGGACCCTCAAGCACACCTTTGGTCTCCACCGCTGTACCTGGAAAGGCTGGCCTCACTTTCAAAGCTACGTCCATGCCAGCGTCCTGACCTATAACCTGGTCGTCCTGGCCCGACTCCTGTTGTAGTCTTTTGTGGCTGACCGTACTGCCTTGTGGCTCCGACTCAGGGAGAGGTCTGCGCCGAACCGGTGTTTTTTGGCCCGTGCGCCCTCGCTCGCTCGTCCTCGCTCTGGATCGAGCTGGGTCGAGTCGGTCTGTCAGCAGTCTCAGGTATAAAAAGTGGTTCCGATTCAACAGATTACAGTTCTGGGAACCCCGGTTTCCGGACGGGCACTAGCTAGTGCCCGTCCGGAAATCCGTAAGTAATTGATAAGGAAGGGGAAAGAGGGCTTTTTCAAGCTCCGAAATTGTCAGGGTCGTTTGCTAGACTATCTGGTGTAAACAATTAGACTGAAACGACTTAGGACGATTTCAGGAGTTCGAAGATGCGTCAAAAGCGTGAAAAACAACGCCCCCTTTCCCCACCATGGCCCGATCACCAACTGGCCAATGAATTGAAGGTGATCTCGCGCATCCTGGACGACAATCCCCAGACGCTGGAGCTGATAGTACAAGATCTCTCTGACAGGGTCGATTCCAGTGTCGGCGCCCCCGGTTTGACGGCCGAGCAGGTGCTGCGTTGTGCCGTCATCAAACAGCTGCATCAGTTCAGCTATCGCAAGCTGGAGTTTCATCTGGTGGATTCGCAAAGCTGTCAGAGGTTCTGTCGCTTGCCCTATGGGGCGTCGATCAGCAAAGCCACCCTGGCGGAGAACCTGGGGAAGATTGAGCCGGGGACATGGAAGGCGATCAACGACCACTTGGTGCGCTGGGCGCAGGCTCGGGGTCTGGAAAAAGGCCAACGGATTCGGGTCGATGCCACGGCGGTCCAGACCAACGTCCACTATCCGCTCGACAGTGAGCTGTTGGACGACGGCATTCGAGTCGTCACCCGGTGGCTGGGGCGGCTGCGGGACTGGGAAGGGATCGGCTTCGTCGATCACACGCGACGGGCCAAGCGGCGCGTCCTGAACATCCGCAACCGCCGCGGCAAGAAGCGCCTGGAGAGTTACCGCGATCTGATCAAGGTGGCGTCCAAGACGGCCCACTATGCCGAGCAGGCGCTGGCCGCGTCGGCGCAGTGGAGCGATCCCCTCAGTCTGGCCGGGGCGGCGCAACTGGCCCACTATCTGGAGCTGTTGCACCAAGTCATCGAGCAGACTCAACGACGGGTCCTTTCGGGCGAGGCCGTCGCGGCCCAGGAGAAGATCTGTTCCCTCTTCGAAGAGCACACCGATATTATCAAGAAGAGCCCTCGGGAAACGGTTTTCGGCCACAAAGTGTTTGTCAGCACGGGGGCCTCGTCGCTGATCCTGGATTGTGTGGTGGAACGCGGGAATCCAGCCGATAGCAACTATGTGCAACCCTTCTTAGAGCGTCATCGACAGCTGTACGGGAAGGTTCCGCGCCAGAGCGCCTGGGATGGCGGTTTTGCCTCGGCGGCCAACCTGAGCTGGGCCAAAGAGCAGGGGGTACAGGACGTGGCCTTTTCCAAAAAGTGTGGGTTGACGGTCGAGAGCATGGTGCGTTCCAGTTGGGTCTACAAACAGCTCAAACGCTTCCGGGCCGGGATCGAGGGGTGCATTGGGACCCTCAAGCACACCTTTGGTCTCCACCGCTGTACCTGGAAAGGCTGGCCTCACTTTCAAAGCTACGTCCATGCCAGCGTCCTGACCTATAACCTGGTCGTCCTGGCCCGACTCCTGTTGTAGTCTTTTGTGGCTGACCGTACTGCCTTGTGGCTCCGACTCAGGGAGAGGTCTGCGCCGAACCGGTGTTTTTTGGCCCGTGCGCCCTCGCTCGCTCGTCCTCGCTCTGGATCGAGCTGGGTCGAGTCGGTCTGTCAGCAGTCTCAGGTATAAAAAGTGGTTCCGATTCAACAGATTACAGTTCTGGGAACCCCGGTTTCCGGACGGGCACTAGCTAAGCTGCGAACCTTTGAAGGTGAGTAGCGGCGTCGTGAGCTCGCCGCCGGCATAGTCGGCGTCCGCAGAGACGAACCCGTCCAGGCGAAAGATGGCGCGGGCCGTGATACAGGTCCAGTCCACCGACTTGTCTCGACTCATGTGCTCACTGGGAAGCCCGTTGTAGTAGAAGAAGAGCTGGTCGCCGTTTTCCACCAGACCGGCCCCGTAGATCTGTCCCTCGAATCCTGAGCCTGGGGTCCCCAGGGAGACCAGAGGCTGCCGGAAGGGCCGCTGCCATTCGATGCCATCCCGGGAGTAGGCAAACTGGATTTCCAGGGCATCGGCGGCTCCGGGATCTTCCCGACCAAAGTCGTCAGGACGCCTCGAATACCACATGCTGGGAAAGGCCACATAGGCTTCAGCAGCTGGGTAGTTGTAGCCATAGAAGGTATAGACTTGCATCCCATCGGGGTCCAGCTTGTCCGGCTTCAGGACGACCTGGAGCTCATCGATCAGGCCCCCCAAGCTGCGTCCCGACTCTTGCGCCTGCTTTCGGTGGGCACTCGGTTTCAGTTCGAATCTCTTGGCCAAGTCGTATTTTCTGGCAGTGGCCCGAGAGTAGACCCGGACCCGTGACTGAGGCAGGTAGGCACGTGGATAGATCGCCCAGCGTTGAATGGATTCGTCCCAGAAAGCCGAGGTCGGAGCCCCAACGTAGTAAGGCATCACGGGTTTGGCCTCGCGCTTCCAGTGCACTCCGTCATGCGAGTAGAGAAGATAGACCGCAGAGGGGTCGGCACCCTCGGAAGCGGGCCATTGCACCTCCGGCGAGGACCGGCTTCCGGTGATCTGATCCCGTTCTCCTGGCGCCCTCCCAACCCGACTGTAGAGCTTGTAGCGCTTCTCGGGCGTGTCGAAGGGGTCGATGAAGGGGCTGCCGAATGCATCAATCGCCACGATATTCGTCTTTCCGATTCCCTGATACTCGATCAAACCCAGATCCGGCTTGGTCCAGCGAACTCCATCGCTGGAAAGAGCCAGGCAGAGATAGCGGACCTGGTAGGAGCGATCGAAGCTGTTGTAGTACATCCGGTAGATCTCACCGTCCTTCAGGACATGGGCGTAGCCTCCAGCCCTTCCCTGTTCCCAGGGCCGGTCCTTGAGAATGAGATTCTCCCGGGGCTGCTCCGGCGGATTGAAAACCAGCCGCACACCCTGGCTGGACTCGATCAGACGTCGATCCAGGAAGAGATGCTTGTCACCACCAAGCCGCAACGGCTCGTCTTGGGCTCCGAGGAAGGGAAGACCCAGTCCAATTAGACTCAACAGCAGCAAACACTTTTCAAGCTTCATTTCGTCAAATCTCCCGATAAACGTGGGATCCGTCCAGTCCTATGCCCGGCGCAATCCGAGGGCTTTGATCTTGGAGGCCAGGGTAGTCGGCTTGATGCCCAGAAGTTTGGCGGCGCCAGTTGGTCCGGAAATCTTCCAATAGGTCGACTCAAGGGCAAAGCGAAGATTCTCGCGTTCCTGGTTCTTGAGCTCATCATAGGTCAGAACCTCGTCACTGGATGTTGTAGGCATCTTTCCCGAAGACGCAAACTTCTGTTGTCCCGACCCTTTCTCTTTGAGATCGAACTCCAGTTTTCCCGATTGAGCCCTGATGACGGCTCTCTCGATGACATTCTGCAGCTCTCGGACGTTGCCTGGCCAATCATATCGCTGCAGAGCTTCGATATGGCGGCGCAGGAGTTTGGGCTGGGACACGCCAAGTCGCGCACAGATCCGCTCCAGAAAATGAGCCGCCAGCGCGGGGAGGTCCTCGAGTCGCTCCCTTACGGGGGCTACCTCAATTGGGAAAACACTCAGCCGGTAATACAGATCATGTCGGAAGCGCCCAGCCTCAACCTCCTGTTTCAGATCGCGATTGCTGGCGGCGATGATTCTCACGTCGACGCTGCGCGTACGCTCATCTCCAATCCGCTCGAAGGTGCCCTCCTGCAGCACCCGCAGCAGCTTGCCTTGTAGTTCCACCGGTATTTCGCCTACTTCGTCGAGGAAGAGCGTCCCTCCATCAGCCAACTCAAAGCGACCCAGTCGGTCCCGAATCGCCCCCGTGAACGCACCCTTGTTGTGACCAAAGAACTCGCTTTCGAAAAGCTCACGAGGGACCGAAGCACAGTTGACCGTGATCAGGGGACGATCGCGCCTGCGGCTAGACTCGTGAATCGCTCTAGCAACCAGCTCTTTGCCGGTACCTGACTCGCCGAAGATCAACACACTCGTGTCAGCCGGACCAACCAGCCCGACCTGGTCCAGAACCTTTCTCAACGCCTGGCTCTGTCCGACGATCTCACCGAAGCCATGGGCAATTTTGACTTCTTCACGAAGATACTCGTTTTCGAGCTCCAGCTGACCTTGCAGACGTTCGATCTCTTCGAACGCCCGAGCATTGGCGATCGCGGTCGCTGCGTGATCTGCAAAAAGACGAAGCCAGGCTGCCTTTTCTGTCCCCAACTGCTCTCGGGTGAACACTCCGAGGACTCCCAGAATCTCGCCTCTAAACTGGAGTGGATGCCCGACAAATGTCCGGATGCCCTCGTGCTGCAGCCAATCATCCCGTCCAATCCACTCCTCATCAGCCGTGGTGTCCAGGCGGTGTTCGGAACGCCCGGTCGCGCCAATGCGGCCGATGATTCGGACGTTCAAGGGAAAGCGCTGAAAATCACCACCCATTCTGTGCCAGGCTTCTCCACTGGCCTCGCTTGCGGGCTTCGCCATGCTTGCAACCAGATGGAGGCACTGCGTCTGATCCGGACACTCCTCCCTCAGCGCACAGCGCTGACAAATGTCCCCGGGCGCCGTGAGCCAGATGCGGGCCAGGGTGCAGGACGCTTTCTCGACCAGGCCACCGACGATCATCTTCAAGACCGTCTCTACATCGCGTGCCTGGGCAACCGCCAGCGAAATGGATTGGAGCAGCTCCAGGTCGATCGAGCCAGCTCCGAGCTGCGCCTCAGCACCGCGAGCTTGCCTCTCTTTCAAGGACCCCTCATCCTGAATCATCCCCTCAATACTAACGATATTTCGTTCCGGATTACGACATATCGTTACTTCTGCGAAAAACCGTTTTCGCAGGAAAGCGCAGGAAAGTACCTACAAGTCCAATCTAAGCAGTAACTTGAAGGAGTCGGTCCGGGTTTGGCCCCTAACCTGCTCAAGCAGCCAGACATCATGCGCAATCGAGAGATCGACCAAACCGATTAGAGCGCACCAAAATCAACTCAACCAAGGAGGAGACCCATGTCGCCAACAATCAACCAAAAACAGCCTCAGACACTGCACCGATCCGTCAACATCGATGGGTTGGACATCTTCTATCGCGAAGCGGGCCCGGCCTCAGCGCCAACCATCCTCCTGCTGCACGGATTCCCGACCTCATCTCACATGTTTCGCAACCTGATCCCGAAGTTGGCGGATCGCTTCCACCTGGTGGCTCCAGACTATCCCGGCTACGGAGCCAGCTCGATGCCGGGTCTGGACGAGTTTGAGTATTCGTTCGATAACCTCGCGCGGGTAGTCGAGAGGTTTTTGGACAAACTCGAGATCGACCGCTACAGCATCTATTTGATGGATTACGGGGCTCCCGTAGGCTATCGCGTGGCGGCGAATCGGCCGGAACGGGTGGAATCATTGATCATCCAGAATGGCAACGCCTATGAAGAGGGTCTGCAGGAGTTCTGGAACCCGATCAAGATGTACTGGAAGGAGAAGACCGAGCAGAATGCACAGATTCTCCGGGACTCCTTGCTGACAATCGAGGCCACGAAGTGGCAGTACACACACGGCGTGCGCAATGTCGAAACCATCGCACCAGACAACTGGTTCAATGACCAGTTTCTGTTGGATCGACCCGGCAACAAGGACATCCAGATCGAGCTCTTCTACAGCTACGGAACGAATCCGCCGCTCTATCCCGAGTGGCAAGCCTACTTTCGACGCTATCAGCCGCCTACGCTGATTGCCTGGGGCAAGAACGACTATATCTTCCCCGGGGAGGGTGCTGAACCCTATAAGCGCGATCTCCAGAATGTCGACTTCCACCTGCTCGACACAGGGCACTTTGCTTTGGAGGAGGACGGAGAAGTCATTGCCAACCTGATGCGCGATTTCCTTGACCGAAACCTGGTAGGGACAGAAAGAGAAGCCGCCGCCGTTAGGTGAGCGAACCCCAATCCCAGAGGTACCTTTCCAGAGGGGCCGTCGATCCAGGCATCGGCGACCCCTCTATCAGATGCGAGAATACGAAGGAGGCAAGTCATGACCAGCCCCACCAGTAACATCGCTTTCACTCCCTCTGTCAAAGCCGCCCAGGAGGCGAAGGGCTCCCGCTCTGCATACGCGAAAGTGGAAGAACGGGACAGCTGGAACAGTGTGATCACGCCGATGCTAGAAGATTTCATCGCTGAGAGGGATTCCCTCTACCTGGGCACCGCGAACGCAGATGGGCAGCCCTACATCCAGCACCGGGGCGGTCCCAAAGGCTTTCTTCGTGTACTGGACCAGCACACGCTGGCCATGGCTGACTATGCTGGCAACGCCCAATACATCTCGCTGGGCAACCTCGCCGAGAACGACAAGGCATTCATCTTCTTGATCGACTATCCCAATCGCCAGCGAATCAAGATCTGGGGGACGGCTCGATTCGTTGAAGATGACCCGACCCTGCTGCAGCGGGTTGCTGATACCGAATACAAAGCGCGGCCCCAGCGAGTCCTGCTCTTCCGGGTAGAGGCCTGGGACGTCAATTGTCCGCAGCACATCCGGCAGCGTTTCACGGCCGAGGAGATGGAAGGGGTGGTCCAGAAGCTGCAAGACAGGATCGCCGACCTGGAGCAAGAGAACGCGGAGCTAACCCTACAGCTTCCTGGTCGTACAGACGGAGCAGCTGTGAGCGAGCCCTCTATTTCGGCGCACCATCCTGGGAAGCAGGAGGCTCTGGAAGAGCGGTAGCGGCAGCGGGATCCACAGCTTCGATGATGAGCCGCGACATGCGCGCCAGGATCTCCCGGCGCGAGCGATCCTTGGGATCGTCGCTGAGTGCGAAAGCGGAGATGACGATGGGTCGGTTCGACAACTCGACTTCTCCCTCGCGCTTTTTCAGGACGCCGCTGCCGTGGGTCGAAATGTCGTCAGACAGGCGCCGCTTATGGTCGAGCTTCAAGCGGCCAGCTGCGGCTTGTCGGTGGAGCTCGATCATGACGGGCAGCTTGATCACGCTGGCCGGCGGAAAACGTTGGTCCGCGTTCCGGGAATACTCGATTCCAGTGGTCAGATCCTTGGCATAGAAGCCGAGCCTCCCGCGGAAGTCTTTGGCCAGGCGATCCAATTCGTCTTTGGGGAACCCGATTTGTGAGTCACCCGGACCCTCTGATCCCTGCTTGCTCGCGGTCGAGGCTTCCACCAGGGTTGCCAGAAGGATCAGAGCGCCAAGTACCGCGTTGAGCTGCAACTTCATTTGGTTCCTGAGGTTCGAGGACGTGGGTTCGGTCTCCAGGCCGAAGGGTCTTCTTGTGCCGTTGGCTCGACCCACGGCGGCCTGGAGACCGCCGCCACGTCCTCGAACCGACATTTCTTTCTGGAATCGGACCAGTGCCCTGGGACCTGACAGAGGGCTTGCGAGTCCCGAGCCTCGCAGAGTACCCTCTCCGATGAAGTTCGCCGCATTTCCGATCCGGGGGCAACTGTATCCGAATGAGTGAGGAGAACAGAACCATGAGTGCGCAAATTGCCTGGGGGCAAACCCGACCGACGGTAGGGGGAGTGCACGGTGTGGTGGCCTCGGCCCACCCTTTGGCGAGCCAAGCTGGGCTGGATATCCTGCGCCAGGGTGGGAATGCGGTCGATGCCATCGTTGCGACGGCCGCGGCCCTGAACGTGGTCGAACCCTACATGAGCGGCGTAGGTGGGGTCGGGTTTCTCCTGCTGCATCTGTCGTCGGGTCAGAGCCATGCGTTGAACTTTTGCGGACCGGCTCCAAAGAAGGCCACACCGGACCAATTTACCTATGAGAATCGGGAACGAGGCCCTCGATCCTGCCTGACTCCGGGGAATCTTGGAGGGTGGATCGAGGCCCATCGGCAACACGGCTCGCTGTCCCTGTCCCAGATCTTCTCTCCCGCACTTGCCCTGGCCCGCGAAGGATTTCCTCTGCACCCCGCCAATGCCAAGTTGATGGCGCTCAGTCTTGAACGCCTCGACGAGGAGGGTCTCCGGATCTACGGCGGGATAGAGACCCGAATCGGTGCGGTCCTACGACAGCCCGAATTGGCGGATACTCTCGAGGGTGTCGCCGCCGATGCTGGCGAAGACTTCTACCGCGGCCGATTGGGTCGCTCCATCGCCGATCATGTGCAATCCCTGGGAGGGCTGCTGGCGCAGGAGGACCTGGCCGACTACCGGCCGGAGTGGGAGGAACCCATCAGCGTAGATTATCGAGGACTCGAGGTGAGGACCTGTCCCCCCAACTCCGAAGGATTTCAAATCCTGCAGACACTACTGCTGTTGGAACCCGAGGACCTCAAGGGATTGGGCCACAATACGGCTCCCTATCTACATCTGTTGAGTGAGGCTATCAAGCTGGCCATGGCCGACCGGATCCGCTGGGGCTCCGACCCCCGAGAGCAGCCGGTGCCGCTGGAACGCCTGCTGAATCCCGACTACATAGCTGCCCGTCGCCGTCTGATCCAGTACCAGCGGGCATCACAAAGCAATGGGGAGACCTGGGTTCCGGAAGGGATACCGGGAGCCGTTGCAGCAGGCTCGGAGGATGGTCTCACCACCCACATGTCCGTGGTCGACTCTCAGGGGAATGCCTGCAGTATCACCCAATCCCTGGGCTCTGGTTTCGGTTCGGGAGTCACGATACCAGGGACTGGAATCGTTCTCAACAATTTTGCAAACTGGTCCGAGATCGATCCTCGGTGTCCCCATCCCAACCTGATTGGCCCGGGTCAGCGTCCCTCTTGCTGCATGGCTCCTTTACAGGTGTTCAAAGAGGGGCGCTTCTGGTTTTCGATTGGGACTCCCGGAAGCTGGGGAATTCCCCAGACCACGGCCCAGATGATCCTTAACATCGTGGAATTCGGAGCCAATCCCCAACTGGCCATCGAGGCGCCGCGTATTCGTCTCCAGGAAGGGACTCGGGTGCTGATCGAGGATCGGGTCGATGAGCAAGTCCGCGGGGAACTCACCTCGATGGGACACAACCTGGAGCTGATCGGAGACTTCTCCTGGCTCGTCGGAGGAGGTCAGTCGGTCATGGTCGATCCCGAGTCGGGCGCCCGTCTGGGCGGAGCGGATCCACGTCGCGACGGCTACGCCCTGGCCTACTGAGAACAGGGAGCGGGAACCAAATGCAGCTTTCAGAGCTGATCATCAAGGAAGCCAGGGAACGGGGTCTGGAGCACTTCTTTGGGATTCCCGGTGGAGGCATCCCTCTGGAGCTTATGGATTGGGGGCGGAGCCTGGGAGTCGACTTCGTGCCGGTGGCCCATGAGTCCTCTGCTGCCATCATGGCAGCCTACTATGGACTTTTGAAAGGCACAGCTGGATTGGCTCTGGCGGTAAAGGGAGTGGGCGCCGGAAATCTGGTGGGCGGAGCTGTCAATACCTACTTCGAGAGAGTACCGGTCGTCTGTTGCTGCGAGAGCGGACCGGTCGATACCCGGCATCTCGAGTTGGTATCGCAGTGTTCCCACCAAGGGCTCTTCGAAGCAGTCGTGAAGTATCAGGCTACTCTAGAGCCGGAGACCGCCCACAGCACCCTTCAGGAGGCCTTCTTTCAAGCCAACGATGGCCGACCGGGGCCGGTAATGTTGGACATCCCCACCGACCTGGGGGTGGCGGAGGCTCGCAATGCGGCTCAAGAGCCTCGATCCCGGTCACCACTGACACCCGACGAGTCCAAGCTGGAGGAGCTTCGGGAAGTACTGTTCTCGGCGCAGAGGCCAATTGTCCTTGCCGGAGCCGATGTGATTCGGGCGGGCGCCCTTCAAGAACTGTTGGGTCTGGTCGAAAGTGTGGGCGCCGCAGTTCTGGTCCAGATGGATGCGCATGGGGTGTTCCCGGAGTCGCATCCGCGCTGGGCGGGCACCTTCGTGGGACACCAAAGCCCGAACACCATCGAGGGCGAGCTCGCGCCCCAGGCCGATCTGGCACTGCTGGTGGGCTGCGATTCACTGGTCTCCGACAAGCAATGGGACTCGGGACTTCCAACCTATGAATTGGCGGCCAGAGAAGAATACGAATCCCTGGCCGCTCAGCCCCTGCTTCGTGTCGATGGCGATCTCAAGGCATCGCTATCGCGACTGCTATCAGAGCCCAGCCGGGAAGGCTTTCCCGTCCAGGATATCGAGAGAAACCGGGAGAGAGTCCTGAGGAACTTCCGCCGCCCAGCAGGAGCAAGGTTGGCGGCTCAGGACATCATCGAAATAACCAGAACCAGGATGCCCGCCGACGGCATACTCGTCTCCGAGACCGGTATCTTCATATTGATGCTCCACCATCTCTGGCCATTCGATCAGCCGGGGAGACACCTGTGCACGGCGGGAGGCCGAACCATGGGCCTGACGCTCCCCGCAATCCTGGGAGCCAAGCTCGCTCGGCCCGAAACACCCATGGTTGGAATCGGTGCCGATGGAAGTACGCTGATGCGGCTGGGCGAGCTGGAGGTCTTCGCCCGTACGGGCGTTCGAGTCCCCCTGGTGATTCTCAACGATCATGCTCTGGGAACCATGAAATCGAGACAGCAGTTCCGAGGGATGAGCGACTACGGCTTGGATCTACATCCTGTAGATCTAGCAGGTATTGCTCGGGCTGCGGGACTGAACGGCGTCGTGGTCGAGACGCCGGAAGAGTACGACAGCGAACTGAAGAAGGCGCTGGAGGCCGACCGGACAACCCTGATCGATGCCCGCTTGGATCCGCAGCTCTACCAGAAGAGCTTTGCGCCGACGCTGGGGATCCTGGACTGAGGCCGACCCTCGGCGTAGCGGTGGGCTCCAGGCCGAAGCTACGCCATTCATCTCCACAACATCGAAACCCCCAAGTCCAATCTCTTTTCTCATATCACTGGGAGACTCGAGAAGATGGTCAATGAACCGTTAAACCGAAGCGTCGTCCCGACCATCTGGCCGTCCGTCGCCGTGATTGTGATCACTCCCGTAAAGTTGGATAGAGCTCCCAGGGCCACGCCTGTGAAGATTTCTTCGGGCAGTTGGGCGAATTGAGTGAGTCCTGGCAGGGAGCGGTTCTGCTGATCCAGCATCACACCATCACTGTCATAGAGAGTCAGAACCAGTGTGATCGTCGATGGGTTGGGATTAGCGACAGCCACTCCCGAAGAAAAACCGTTCCGGGTGTCTACGGACAGGCTGAAGCTGCTCGTCCTCGATCCGGCATTGATCCCGGCTTCCGAGATAACACCACCCGCACCCGTGGCGAAAGCGTAGAGGATGGAGCCCCCCACCGGGCTGGTGCTGGTCAATTGGGCCCAGCCGGGCGTCGCGCCCTGGTTGATGTTCGAAGATTCCAGGATCAGCGAGCCTTGGGCGGCAATTGTCAGGAGAAAGGCGCTGTCCAGATTCCCGTTCAGGTTGTAGGCCAGGGGCGTACCATCCTGATTGAATAATTGGAGTAGACCGGTTGCAGTCGTATCTCCGGGATTTACCAGGACGAAAGAGGTCGTGAAGCCTCCGCCATCCGCGATCTGTGGGAAGAAGATCTCGCTCGATACCGTAATGCCACCGTCGATGATCACCAGGCCGGTCCCCCCGGATGTGACTATCGGCTGGGCCTGGGGGTTCGACGAAAGGGCATTGGAAGCCACCAGGGAAGTCGTAGAAACTGGAGCCGCCGCCGAGATTTGGAACTCCAGGAGCACGACCACGCCGTTGGCGATGACATTCTGATTGAGCCCTGCTACAAGGAGACGGAGATTGCCGCTCAAGAGGGGGCTCGAACTTGCCATCTTGCCTGCGGCCGTCGCGGCACTGCCCGTGCTGGATTGGACAAAGGTCAGAACAGACGTATCGAAGGCGACATCCACCTGAAGACCGGCCGCTTGGGCGCCTCCCGTCGACTCCAGATACACGGGTACCTGGACATTGGTACCGGCGGACCCGGAAGCACTGCCCAGGTCGACCTGAGCGGATTGCCCCCTCAGGAGAGTGGTGCTCGCCAGGAGCGTCACGCTGACCAGAACTGTTGCTAGGTACCGTCGTCTCAAAATCGGCCTACCTTTCTAGGATTCTTGCGTACCGAGGTAATTCAGGAGTGCAGAAGATCAACCATTCAGAATGATGTTGATGAGCCCGATTACATCATTAATGGTCAGGACCCCATCCTGGTCCACGTCAGCGGCCGTAGATTGGGCATTCGCGGGACTGTAAATAAATAAAGGTATCAATATGTAGTTAGTAGTGCTATGCTGCGGGTGCATGGATACGCTGACCGAATTGACTGAGAAATTCGGGTCTGTATGGCCCCTGTTGGATGAACGAACGCGGCGGATTATGGCGGCCAGTGAAGCGAGAGCGTTGGGCTATGGTGGAGTCAGTTTGGTACGTCGTGCCTGCGGACTGTCGCGCAAGGCAATCTCTAAAGGAATCCGTGAAATCGAAGAGGGTTTCGCGCCCCTGGACGGCCGCATCCGCCGGCGCGGAGCCGGACGCAAGGCCCTGACGGTTTCGGACCCGGGGCTGGTGGAGCAATTGGAAGAAATGATCGAGGTCCAAACCCGGAGTGACCCGGAGTCTCCGTTGCGTTGGATTTGCAAGAGCACGCGGGCCATCGCGAAAGAACTGGCCCGGGACAAACATCCGGTCAGTCATACGAAGGTGGCCCAGATCCTTCACGCCCTCGACTACAGTCTGCAGAGCAATCGGAAGACCGAGGAAGGGAAAGATCATCCGGACCGCGACGCCCAGTTTCGGCACATCAGCGCCACCGTGAGACGATGCCTGAGCGAAGGCAGTCCGGTCATTTCCGTGGATACCAAGAAGAAAGAACTCATCGGTAACTACGACAACGCAGGCCAGCAATGGCTTCCCGCCAGGCAGCCGATAAAGGTTCAGGGTCATGACTTTCCGACTCCCGACGTTCCCCGTGCCTATCCTTACGGCATTTATGACATTGGGCGCAACACGGGCTTTGTCAATGTCGGCACCGATCACGACACGGGAGCGTTTGCGGTCGCATCCATTCGCGGATGGTGGCGCCAGGAAGGGAGACGGATCTATCCGGATGCCAGAACGATACTGATCACCGCCGACGGCGGCGGGAGCAACGGTTGGCGGTTGCGCCTTTGGAAATTTGAGTTGCAGAAGTTCGCAGACGAAACGGGCCTTCCTGCTTCGGTCTGTCATTTTCCACCCGGCACCAGCAAATGGAACAAGATCGAACACCGCCTCTTTTCTTTCATCTCTTCGAACTGGCGCGGCGAACCTTTACGGGACTACGAAACGATTGTTCAACTCATTGCGAAGACGACGACGGCCAAAGGACTCAAAGTGACGTGCCGGCTGGATCGCCGCAAGTATCCCACTGGACGCAAAGTCTCCAACGAAGAAATGAAGCGAATCAAGATGCGGCCCAATCAGTTCCATGGCGAATGGAACTATGTAATAGAACCAATAGAACCGAACTCCACGAAACGGTGACATGCCACCTTTATTTATTTACGCTGCCGTCGTGGGATCCTCACAGGAGGGCAGCATGATTTCACCGGTGCCCAGGTACCCCAAGGCATTGATGAATCCGAAGGTATCAAGCGCCAGAGACACAACGCCGTCATCCCCCGGAGTACCGAGCAATTGAATCCACTCCGGATCCCCTTGATCAGCGGAAAGCGCAGCAATAAAAAAGTCAGTACCTCCCACAGGTGAAACGGTCGTCCCTAGAAAATTCGTACCGGAATACCTGCCGCCGATATAGGGGAGATCTTCAATATCCAAGATGATACTGCCAACCACGTTGGTACCCGAGGCGAGATCGGCGGCATTACCAATGCTCTGGCTACCGCCGCCCCTTGCCCACAAGAGCTGACCATCAGTAGCGTATTTCGCCACAAACATCTCGAAATTCAATGTGTTGCCGTCACTGCCGATGAGAGTTGCAATCACGTTGTTACCGGCGTCTTGAAAAGCAAGGGACCGGACAAAACCGCCACCGACATAACAGTTACCCGATCGGTCTACCGCTATGGCGATACCGCCATCGAGGGAAAAGTTTTCGGCCGGAGCCAGATCGCCATGGGCGGCACGGGCCCAGAGACTGTTCCCATCGGGATCAAACTTGGCCAAAAAGAAATCATAGCCATTGGTGCTTGTCAGGATCGTGGGGGCAGGTTGGGTATCGAAGGTGATGGACCCGGTAAAACCTCCGGTCACATAGATATTCCCCTGGCTGTCGACCGCCGTACCGCCGATTTGGGTTACCTCGGAACCGCCGAGCTTGAAGGAAGAGACAAACACCGGCGGCTCAACCAGGTTTAGCAAATCAGTATCATAGCCGAGTGAAACGGCTGGTCCCTTTCTCATCGTTGTCTGCCGCCGCGACGCGCCGTATAGAACTATCTCGGTTCGAGCAAAACTCCTTGAGAAAAGGTTCGATAGGAGGGCAACAAGGCGCATCGCAAACAACTATTGGCCCCGCAGCAAATGAGGCGGAACACAACATCGCACCAATAGTAGAAGTGAAACCGAGGTGAAAAAGAATTCTTTCTCTTATCATGCGTTCCCCAGGTATAGAGGCTTAATGTGATTGGCAATGAGCGTGATGAACAAACCAATGCCTACAACAAACAGACATGCCCTCGGGAAATAATCGGTGTAGCGCATGTAGATACTTGCTTCTTGCGACAGTGTTACTCCTGCCGTGGCAATCTGTTCTTCCCACCATCGGACCTTACCATACACTCTTCCGTAGGGATCGGTAAAAAAAGTGTAGCCTGTGTTGCTACACTTGGCTATCGACCTTCTGGTCTCAATACTCCTGAGTCTTGTGAAGCTTTCTATTTCATGGGCGGTAATCGATTTACCCCACCAGCCTTCGTTGGTCACGGCTGCTAAGAACTTGGCGCCGTTGCGCGCCGATTCTGCCGTGGTCGAACCATAAAGCAGGTCCCAGCAAATGATCGGTCCAACCCGAACCCGATCGCCATTTGATGACGCAAACAAGAGCGTTCCAGCACTTTGCCCGGCGCTCCAGTTGGTGCCACCACCAAAGTCCAGCGTCAGACTCGAAAGAAACGGATACTTCTCGGCATAGGGTACGGCTTCGGTGAATGGCATCAGGTTCTTCTTCCGATAGGTCTTGATCTTGAGCGATGAAAAACCAGGCTGCCGGCTTCTCCAGGCGAGTTGCGGTGTGACCATGAGCACAGAATTGTAAAGCTCATAATTACGATTCAGGTACTTGGGCAGTGGTGGTATCCGGCTGGTAACTTCATAGACATCCATGTCCACTGTCCCGGTCAGAAGGGGTGTATTCCAATCCAGGACGGCGCCGAACACGAAATCTCGGACGTCGTCATGATGGAGGATGGGATAGGGCACCGCGGTTTCCGGCCAAACGATCAGGTCGGGTGTTGAGGATGAGATGAGCGAATCCGTCATCGTTATGGTCTTGGCAACAACCGTGGCTCGAGTTGAATCTGTCCATTTCGTTTCCGGATCTATGTTCGGCTGAACCAGGCTGACTGTGATTTTCTTCTGGGCTTCAGCCGGTGATGACGAGAAGACATAGGCCGAATACAGGAGGGGGGGCAAGAACATCAGGAGCGTAACAAAAGCCAGCCTCCTCAGTAGGAAGAGGGCTTGATACTTCTGGTTCCAGGTACGAGCTCTTGAACTTCGACTCGCTTTGAGATCTGTCCTGGCGGTGTGCCAGTCTTCAATTGCCCTGACAATCAACACATTGAGCAGGAGCAACCAGAAAGAGATGGCGCTGCTTCCAAATACATCTACGAACTGCACCAACCAGGTAAGAGGCGCCTGGGTGACATGAAAAGTCAGGAATGGAACGGAGAACCGGGATTGAAGGAAAGACCATTCCCATGCCGGCCACAAGAACGGCAGGATCCAGAGGCTTCTCTTCCAGCCAAGACGCGTGCGGAAGAAGTACAGACTGACAAAAGGAAAAGAGAAGTGTAGGGATCCGATGAACAGGATGAGGGTGCCGCCAAGGAAGGAAGCGGAAACAAAGGAATAGGTTGCCAAGAGCAGATAAACGAAGAATGTCAGATAGGCATAACCCGCGAATTTCCAGAAACTCGAGATCGTTCTCAGGGAAAGCAGAAGCGGTACAAATGCCACCCATGCCAGGGGTTCAAGGGGCACATCGGGAATGAACCCGGTAGATAAACCCAGCAGGAAACCACTTACAATAGCAGCAAGACTCGGCCTCACAGAAACTGAGTTTCCTTCATGATGACTCTGGTTCAATTAGGTAATTCTTTGAGTAGATAGGAAATCGCTTTTCCTCTCCGCAGGCAGCGTACCCAAGAAAGTGGAGTAATACAATCCAACTGGGGATCCTGGACTGAGGCCGACCCTCGGCGTAGGGGTGGGCTCCAGGCCGCCGTCCGTCGAGCCAGGCTTGAGAACGTTACTTTTCCTACCCCGGTGGGCAGGGCCAGGGTGGTGCCTTCGTCCGCCCAATGCATACCGTCGGGCGAGATCTGAACCGCCGCCCGCGAGCCTTCTACCTCTCCCCGTGCTTGCTAGGCTCGGAGAATGTGCTGCCAGCGCCATTCATCCCCTTGCTCGTCACTGGCCTTGACGGGCAGGAGTGCCCCTCCTACAACCGACACGGTGCTGTCGATGTCGCGCTAAGAGACAACCCGTTTCGTTCTCGAATGGGGCCAGCGCTTCCGGGGGCGGGACTGACCGGAAACTTCATTTGGTTCCCGTGGTTGGCGGACGTGGGTTCGGTCTCCAGGCCGAAGTCTTCCGCTTTCGAGCCATTTAGCTCGAAGCACAGCGGCCTGGACGATCCCGCGCGGGCGATGCTGGTGCGGTTGCGCTTTAGCCCTGGTAATGCCAAGCTTTGTGCTTCCGAAGATAACCTGATGTCCCAGAGATTAGCACTCCTGGGTGGACCCAGGACCATCAGCATCGATCCCGGTTCCATTTTCGAATGGCCCCTCATCGGAACCGAGGAAGAGGAAGCGGTTCTGGGAGTGCTGCGCCGGGGAGCCATGTCGGGAACCGACGTGACCCGGCAGTTTGAGCAAGAACTGGCAGACTGGTTCGGACGGCGCTATGCCCTCTGTCACAACACCGGGACAGCGGCAATCCAGACCGCCCTGTTCGCCTCTGGAGTCGGCGTGGGCGATGAGGTGATCTGCCAGAGTCTGACCCTCTGGGCATCGGTCATCCAGGTCTTTTCCCTGGGCGGCACGGTGGTCTTCGCCGACATCGACCCCCGGACCCTGACCCTGGATCCGGGCGATATCGAGCATCGGATCACAGCACGGACCAAGGCCATCGTGGTGGTCCACTACTGCGGCCACCCCGCCGACATGGACCCGATTCTGGAGCTGGCAGACAGACACCAGCTGAAGGTAGTCGAGGACGTCTCCCATGCCCACGGGGCACTCTACAAAGGGCGACTGGTGGGGACACTGGGGCACCTGGGTGCCATGTCCATCATGTCGGAGAAGAGCCTGGCCTGCGGCGAGGGAGGCTTCCTGTTGACCGACGACATCGACCTCTACGAAAGAGCCGTCGCCTTTGGACACTACGAGCGCACGCCGGAACTGCAGAACCCCCAGCTCAGCGTCTTCGCGGGTATGCCCCTGGGCGGTTACAAGTACAGGATGCACCAGCTCTCGTCGGCGGTGGGCCGCGTCCAACTCCGCCATTACAAGGATCGCGTCGAGATCATACAGCGGGCCATGAACCATTTCTGGGACCGGTTGGAGGGCGTGCCCGGACTGCGTGCCCACCGGCCGCCTCCGGACTCGGGCAGCACCATGGGCGGATGGTACTCCCCCCACGGTCTCTACCACCCGGAGGAACTGGGAGGACTTCCCATCACCCGGTTCTGCGAGGCCGTGAGTGCGGAGGGAGTCCCCACCTCGTCTGGTGCAAATCCACCCATGCACCTGCATCCCCTGCTCAACGAGGCGGATGTCTACGGTCACGGCAAACCGACACGGATCGCTCATTCCGAGCGGGACCTGCGTCAGCCCGCCGGAAGCCTACCCGTCACCGAGAGCATGCCTCTGGGCTGTTACTCTATCCCCTGGTTCAAGCACTTCGACGCCCGGATCATCGACGAGCACGCGGAGGCCTTTCGCAAGGTGGCGGAATCTGCCGAGAGGCTGCTCGGGTAGGAAATTTCCTGAGGCGAGCACGAGGGGTTTGGATGCACTCTGTTGCTGTCGTATTTTTTCCGCGGTGCTCGCGGCCGCCGACTACGAGGGCTTACGAAGACCTTTGTTCCAGTCAGGAGATCAATTATGAAACCGTATGTTATGCCTGGGAAGCTTAGCCGTCGTCGCCTGCTGACCTCGGCCATCATGGGTCTGACTGGAATGGGATTGAGCCGAATGTCCGCTGCCCAGTCGGCAGGCTTGGACTCTGCAGAGGATCTAGAGCGGCTTCGCAACATGGACGAAGTGGAACGATATGTGGCCGTTGACAACAAATGCGCCTGGCCCAATCTGACGCTGATGCCTGACGACTCCATCATCGCAACCATCTTTGGCAGCCCCTGTCACGGATTCTGCGAAGGTGCGGCCGAGTGCTGGATCAGCCGGGACGGAGGCCGAACCTGGAGTTTCCTCAGTGTTCCCGCACCCAATGAGCCTGGGACCAACCGCAAAGACCTGGCAGCAGGGCTTACCTCTAGCGGGGCGCTTGTGGTTCTGTGCAGCGGCGAGTACGTTCCCAACTCACCTTCGCAAGAGGGGCGCAGGTGCTGCCAGCAACCCGTGGTTTGTCGCTCGACTGACGGTGGCAAGACCTGGACCCAGAGGGAGAGCATTACCATGCCTCCCGGGGTGGACAATGTCTTCGCCTATGGCAAGATTGCGGTGCTTCCCGGAGGGCGTCATGCTGTTGCCGCCTTCTCCGGCGACCACATCAACCACAATACCGCCTGGGTATTCTTCAGCGATGATGATGGACGTAGTTGGGGGAACGCCCGCCTAATTGGGGAGCGTAACTACAATGAGACCACGCTGCTGGCACTGGGCGAAGGTCGCCTGTTGGCGGCCAGCCGCACCCTCAAGGAGCACCACACTGAGATCTTCGCCTCTGAGGATGCCGGATCCACCTGGAAGGGCCGTGGTCCCGCCACGCTGCCGGGAGGGATTCCTGGCGATCTTCGTAGGCTGCAGGACGGCTCCATCCTGCTTACCCATGGTGTGCGCCTGCGCGGCATGCTCGGAGTTTTTGCACGAATCAGTCGGGATGAGGGTAATACCTGGGGTAGCCCACGAGTCCTATTCCGGACGACCGCTCGGCGGGCAAACACCAGGCCAGGAGGTGTAGACGGTGGATATCCCTCGAGCGTCCAGTTGGAAAGCGGCACGATTGTGACCGCCTACTACTGTCAGCGGATACCCATGCACCAGCGCTATCACATGGGCGTGGTCCGCTGGCGGATATAGAGATCGATCCCTATCAGACCTTTTCCATCTTCTGCACTGCTAACCTGGTTGTGTAGGTGTCCGCGGCAGAATTGAGCTTCTGCATCGCTTCGGCGGGAAGAACCAGCGTCGTTCCCTTGAGATCTTCCTCGACGTGTTCCGGCTTCTCTCCTCCGGCCAGGACGCTCGTGACCTCTGGGTGGGCTGCGACCCAGGCAACGCAGACTTGAGGACGGGTCACGCCCAACTCTCTGGCAACCTCATCGAGGGCCGCGATCACCTCCAGAAGGGGAGACCCCTCCTCGGGCTCTCGACCCGGTACCAGATGTCCCCCGCCCAGGGGACTGAACGCCAGCAGTCCGAGGTTCTCCTGGCGGATCAGGGGGAACATCCCGTTGATCATGAGATCTCGCCGATCCGCTGCCATGATGGTGTAGTAGTCTTCCAATCCCACCAGAGGTTCCCGGCCACTTCGCTTTCCGAATTCCACCAGTTCGGCAACTTGTTTGGGGAGATGATTGGAGACACCCCAGTAACGGACCTTGCCCGACTTGACCAGCGCGTCCATGGCGTCGGCGAGCTCTTCCATATGCTCACGGGTCGGGGTATTCGGAGGTGGAATCTCCTGGCCATAGGAAGGCGTCTTCAAATCGGGACCGTGCAGCAGGTAGAGATCGATGTAGTCAGTCCCCAGTCTCTCCAGACTCCCCTCCGCCTTGACCATCAGATTCTGCCTGGTGATGGTCGTCCTCTTACCCTCGGACCAGTGATAGGCCTTGGTTGACACGATCACCTCATCTCGACGTCCTGCGATGGCTTTGCCCAGAGTCGTCTCTGCGCCCCCAGATCCATAGGCTTCGGCAGAGTTGAAGAAGTTGACCCCAATATCGATGCAGTGACGCAACAGCTTGACTGCTTCCGCGTCGTCCGCTTTGCGGGAAAGATGGGTGCGAAAGGCGGTACCTTGGCACATTCTGGAGACATAGAGATCGGTGTTTCCGAGCTTTACCAGATGCGACGGGGGCTCAACTGACTCAGGGGGTGAAGCGGCTTGCTCGCAGGCCGCCAGACTCCCCAGGAAGGCCGTGCCGGCTCCCATCCCCAGGGTCTGGAGAAAAGTCCTGCGATCGTTAGAGGTCGTCCGCTTCGGAAATCGTGAGTGAGCTGCCATGATGCTACCTCAACGAGCCTACCGCCTACTTCGTAAACGGGGTAGGCTCGTGACGCGTGACCCAGGTAAAACCCTTGATCCGATCCAGATCCCGGTTTGGGAAGACGAAGCTGAAGAGCCAGGCCGACCCTATGCTGGCGAAGGCCGAGCAGAACATGATCCAGGTGAAGCCGATCCCATTCGCCACCAGACGCTGGGCAAAGTCCTCTCCCAACCACGCACCCAGCGCTTGGTGGGTCGAGGGGTCCATGGCCTGCAACAGGTTCTTGGAGTAGGCAATCCCAAGAGCCACGACCAATCCGATGACCGTCGCAGGCCAAATGGCCTTGGCGCTCGCCCGCGGAATCAACATCCCCGCCAGGAAAATTCCCCCTAGAGCACCCACCAGTGAGTTGAAGGTCTTGGGCAAAATCGTGAGGATATCGTCCATCCCGGTAAAGGAGTCCAGATTGTAGGCTGCCACCGTGACCACGAAGCCCACCACCAGGGTGACGATTCGAGCTCGACGCACGTTGTTCTCTCTTGGCGGCTTCTTGCTGAGGCGCCCAAAATCCACGGTCGTGATGGTGGCGAAGGCATTGACACCGGAATCGATAGAGGACATCGCGGCTGCCAGCAGTGCGGCGAAAATGGCTCCAGCCAGACCGGGAGGAATGCGCGACGCCACGAAGAACGGAAAGATGCTATCCCGGTCCTTGCCGCTAGCCAGATCGATGTGGTCAGGCAGAGACCCAGGACCCTGAGCGAAGTAATAGACCAGCGAGGCACCTACCATAGCGAGAACGATCGTGAGGATGAGGCTGACGCCGATGTTGGTGACGAAACTGCGCTTGGCGGCCCTGATGTCAACCGTGCTGAAGTATCGCTGCAACGTCGTCTGGTTGGCAACGTGGGCCACCAGATTCCAGACCACGGCCGAGAGCGTAAGGGTTACGAGTGTCGCCGGAATCGTGGGATCTGCCGAGGCAAAGACAAAGCCCTCGTTATCCCGTGAGGTCACCTCCCTGATCCACGCCAGGGGGCCCGACCCTGTGACCCAGGCCACATAGCAAATAACGAAGAGCCCACCACCGAACAAGAGGGCCGCCTGAATCACATCGGTCCAGACTACTGCCCGGATACCTCCCATCATCGTGTAGATCGTGGCGACCGCCCCGATGGAACCGATGATGACAATCAGGGGCATGCCGGTGGCCACCGCAAGGGCACGCGAAGAGACCAGCACGATCACGCCCATGAGAATCGTGACCCAGATGAGGAACAGGGTGGAGCCCAGCAGTCTCACTGGGAGATCGAAGCGGTGTTCCAGGTACTCATAGGCAGTCGTAAACTTGAAGCGGACGAAGAATGGGATGGCAAAACACAGAATCAAGACCATGTCGATGGGGATGACGATCAGGCTGCTCAAGGCCACTCCAAAGCCAAAGCGCCAGACGATCCCCGGCGACGCCAGATAAGTGATGCTGGACAGGAGCGACGCAATGATGCTGACCCCGACCGCGAACCAGGGCAGCCGGCGGCCACCCAGAAAATACTCTTCGTCGGTAGTCTGTCCCCGGGCGAGACGCCAGCCCAGGTACATCATGGCGGCCATGTAGAGGCCCAAGACTATGTGATCAGCAAAATGAAGCTGCATGAACGATCCTCTCCGTGCGCTCTCCCTTTGAAACTGGCGGAAATCCTACCCGTCGAGAGGGTAGGGGTCAAGGCGGCGAAGCAACCGACGCTACTCGACCAGTGGTATCACCGGCAGCGTTGTGAACTCTCCTGGCTGTGTCCCGAGCTCGAGGGCGGTAGCTGCAACCCTCCCTGCCCCGACTACTTCTACCACCAGGCTGCCCTGGAAATCGCTGGTATCGGCTGATGCGAAGAGTTCATCGATAAACTGGGCCAGATGCCCACGTCCTGCGAAGTCCGCAATCGTTCGACTGGCCACCTCGACTCCGTCTTCATCCCTCAGGGACAGCCGGATCGTGATCGCGGGGCCTCCAGTGTTCTGGAGAGCAACTCCCGTATTGATCCCTCCGGCGACTCGCCTGACGGGAACGATGAAACCTGGCAGAGATTCGCTTGTCCCCACTCCCGCGATGCCGACACCGGGTAGGTTAAAGCGGATCACACCTCCGAGGATACGATCGGAGCTCACCACAGCCGACCCTGCTCGGGCCATCGCTCCTTCACCATCCGTCAACAGTGTGAGTGTCCCTCGAGGCTGAATGGAGAAGTTCACCGTGTTTGTCTGCCCCAGCGGGGTAGAACCGGCGATCGAGTTCTGGCCGTTTCCCCCTCCGAGAAATCCGACTGGAAAGGGAGCACCGGCATCGTCGAAGAGTTCCAGGGTGCCGTTCGCCGTCGCACTTGCCGAGGGGTTGGCGAGCACTACGTCCGACGTCAGGCCCCCTCCATCGCCTACGTGGGCAAAGTAGAGCGCCGTCGCAGCCAAGCCTGTGTTCTGCTGGATCCAGGCTTCGAACTGCCCCACAGCGGCGTAGACGCCCGGAAAGTCCGGGTCATCACAGGCTCTATCGGGCGAGCCCCCGAAGCTGGAGATACCAACCTGCTTGAAACCACCCTGCCCATCCGGTACCACCAGCGGCCCCCCGCTGTCGCCCTGGCAGCTGTCCATCCCTGCCTGCCCCCCGGCACAAACCATGTTCTCGGTGAAAGTTCCGGCAGGATAACTGGTCTGGCTGCAATCGACCATGGGAAGGGCGACTTCCTGGAGGATGTTCGTGTCGCCAAACGGCTCTCCGTCATCGTCCACGTCGGTGAAGCCCCAGCCCGTCATCATCGCCGTGATTCCCGGAACTGCCAGCTGAGTCTCCGCGGAGCCGATCAGCTGGACAGGCTGTTGAGAGGACGCTGTGGCCAGCTCAATCAGAGCGATGTCAGAATCATTACCCTGTGCTCTTCCGTTGACAGGGTGGTAATCCGGGTGGACTATGACGCGGACGATGCCGGCACCTGTGAAATCCTCTCCGGCATTGGTGGAAAGGTCGACTCGACCCAGAATGACCCTTATCTGCGAGGTCGGGGGGACCTCAATCGCGGAGGCGTCGTTGTTGTTGAAGCAGTGTGCAGCGGTCATTACCCAGGTGTTGGCGATCAGGGAACCACCGCAGTCTGACTGCCCCACCTCGAGCCGGGCCTGCCAGGGCCAGTCCCCTGCGGCTGCGTCTTGCCCACCGATGATTCTGGAGGGCGAGTCGCCGTCGGGTTGAGAATCCTTGCTGTATGCAGGGCAGCCCAGCAATATGACCAACGTGAGGATCCAGATAGAAAAGCCTTTTTTCTCCATTATCAACTCTCCCTTCTAAGCTGAAATTTCAAGAATTCGTCGCATGTCCGAACGTCTGAAGGTCGCACGTCTCTGTTCCCTGAACAGCGCACAGAGGGGGATCAGCGCTCCTTCGTCTCCGGTCCAACCTCTTATTCTCCCGAGCCTCTGGCTCGTTTCGGCGGCCTGGAGCCCACCGCTACGCCTCTACTTGACACTGACCCACCTCACTCGTTGCGGAACTGGAAGGAGTTGAGCTTGGCGTTCCGCACCGTGAAGCGAAGCTGAACCGGCTTTCCGGCCAGGCTGCTCACATCACTCTTTCCCTTCCAACTGACCCGGTGCTTGCCGTTCGATGCCAGATTGTCAGCCTCTTCCAGGGTGAAACCCGGGACCGGGGTATGCGCCGAGTTCAGGATCTCCACTTTGACCTGGACAGGTCCCGAGCCCCAGTTGTGCTTGGCCGCGATCATGTTCAGATAGAGGTGCTTGCCCTCGAAACTCAACACACGGGTCAGCACTTTCCCGGGCACCAGCTTGCCGGCTGTGAGCGAGACGAAACCGTCCTCCGGCAGGGTGGCCAGACCTATCGAGAAGACGGCTTTATCCCCCACCTCGTAAAGAGGTTCCGGTCCCCGCCAGTTGCCACCCGAGTAGAACATCCAGATTTTCCCATCGTGGTAGAAAGGGTTGTTTCCGTAGTGTGTCGTCTCGTCGAAATCGCCATGGTCACCCAGGTTGGTGAGAGGCTGCCGGAATGGCCGCCGGTAGTTGATCCCGTCTCGGCTAAAGGCGAATTGGGGGAAGTGAAGGCTCTCGGTCGTCTCGAAGATCCAAGGTATTCCGATGTAAATCCCTTCGTAGACGAAGGCCGGGAAGGCATAGAACTCAGCACCGGGAGTGTCCTGCTCATCTGGAATCATGATGGTTTCCACCTCACTCCAGTGAATCATGTCGGGGCTTTCGGATCGCCCAGTCACGCGCTTTCCCAGGGGGCAACGCCGGTGCAGGCAGCTCTCGATGTGGGTGGCATAGACCCCTCTGATAGGATCCCATCCCATGAATTTATTGGGGCCCCATCGACCCTTCTTGTCGGCGATGTCCATCTCCCTGTTTTCAGGTGCCGGCCGCCACTCGAAGCCGGCGGCGGAGTAGAAGACATTGATCTGGCCATAGTGATAGGCAGTGAATTTATAACCGGCGGCTACCGCCTTGTAACGGCGCGAGGGATCGGTCTCGTTGGGGTCCAACATGGTAGGGATACGTGATCCGGGAGGCAGAATATTATTGTCGCGGGATCCCTTGTATTCCACCTTACCCAGGTTGGGCTTCTCCCAGTTCACGCCGTCCTTGGAAGTTGCCAGGCAGAGCTTTGAGCCGTCCCCGTTGGGATCACCGTAGTAGTCGTATGGATCTGGAACCTTCACTCTCTTGAAACTATCCCCCTCCAAGGTCCAGTCGGTTCGGTACCCCGCTCCCCCATCCTTCTTGGGCTTGAACTCGTCGTAGGTGCTGTACCACATCTTGAAGAGACCATCCTTGTCGTCGTAGAGGACATTGTTGCAGCGCAGATAGTTGGTCTCCCAGGGCCGATCCTCGCTCACCACAGGGTTGTTGGGGGCCTTGACCCCACGGTTCAGTACCCGTTTGACGTGGCTTGTCCGCTCGACGATGTAGTCATCGATGAAGAGCTGCTTCTGGGTCCCGATATGGGTGAGGCCCCGGCCCTCATCGGCCGCGCCGGCGTCGAGCCTCGCCACTGACAGCGTTAGGACCACAATCAAAGCCGTTCTTAGACTTACTGGATTCATTGTTCTTTCTCCTCGTAGGTTCGGTTGGAGGTCTCGGTTTGCAGGTTTCAAGTTGCTTTTCTCACCCTCGATCCCAGACTCTTTCCTACTATTCTCTATTTTTTCCTCGCAAAATCATATACTGCACCAGGTGCCGCCATTCCCGAAACCGAAGTTGACACAGAAGATAAGGGTTCCGACCGTGGTCCTTCTGCTCCTGATTGTGCCTTGGATCTTCCGGATAGGCCTCGCCCGCAGGGGCGCTGCAGACGCCCCAATTGCTGCCTACTCAAAAGCTGCGACTGCCTCCCTTTGCCCACAACATCAGGCACTTCTGGCCGAGGAGTTTGCACCTGTCTTGGTCTTCCATCCTCAAGAAGAGTACTTTCCCAGCAGCCCGCTGTTTTCTCTGGAGAATGCTGCGGTTGGACCCTCGGCTCGTGACGGCTCAGAGAATCTACGACGGTTGGGGACCACCAAGACCCGGACCCAACTCTACCGCTCCCTGTCGCTGGCTGAAAAGGAGAGGCTCGCGAAGCTGCACTACCGGGCCTTCTCCCTGAGACAAGAGGGTTCGGAACTCGTCGTCCTCGAGTACTGGCTGTACTATGTGCAGAACGACTACCGGGTCCGGGGCGGTCTTTTCCCATTCTGGGTCGACGCTTCCCACCCCAATGATCTGGAATACATCAGGTTGTTGCTTCGGTCTTCCAGCGAGGGTCGCCATGCCGACGGATGTGCCCGGGTGAAGATTGGAAACCGGATTGCGACCGTTATCAACAGTGCCCACGGCGACCATATCCCAGATCACAGCTACAGTGTCTCTGCCGCTGAAGAGCTCTCCGGCTCCCTTCGTTTCCTGGTCGAGCTGGGCGCGCACGCCTCTTCCCTCGACGTCAACCAGGACGGAATCTTCACACCCGGTGTTGATGCCGAATCCAGATACAAGCTGATCTGGGGCATACGCGACCGAGGTCTGACCTGGGCTGGTCATGACCCTTCCTATATGGACTCGCGAGAAGCGGAGACCGCCATCGTCTTTCAGCTCGGAGGGCAGAGTGATGGAGGTTCCAGCAACGGGAGCAGCACCCAAGTCGATAACCTGACTCTGGGGTATCCATTTAACCGGACTGAATGTAGGCTGAGGCGGTGGATCACCCTCGTGCTGGCACGCACTATCCGAGGTCCGTGGGCGAGTTCCAGGCCTGGTTCCGCACCGATGCGGACTGTCTGGACTACTTGGAGTGGCTGCGATGGCCCGCTGGCTTCGCTTGCGCGGACTGCGGCCACGATGGTGGCTGGCGGCTGGGCGATGGGCGCTTCAGGTGCTCCGGGTGCGGCGGCCGTAGTTCGGTGACTGCGGGCACGATCTTTGACCGGACGCGCACGCCGCTCACGGTATGGTTCAATGCCTGCTGGCTGTTCGCCACGGGCAAAGACGGGATCTCGGCGCTGAGCCTGAAGCGGACGCTCGAGATCGGCTCCTACCAGACCGCGTGGGCCATGCTGCATCGGCTGCGGTCGGTGCTGGTGCGCCGGGGCCGCGACCGACTAGCCGGCATGGTGGAGGTGGATGAGACCTACATCGGCGGTGAGCAGCCGGGGCTGGCAGGTGGCCGGGCCAGGGGCAAGAAGGTGCTGACCGGCATCGCGGTGGAGGTCCGGGAGCCGAAAGGGCTTGGCCGCTGCCGCATGCTGCCGCTGGCTGATGCGTCGGCCGCGTCGCTGCACCCGTTCGTGACAGATCACGTTGAGCCGGGCGCGACGGTCTTCACCGACGGCTGGCAGGGTTACCACGGTCTGGAGAAGCTCGGCTACGTCCATGCTCGACGCAGCCAGCGGGCGGCCCGGGCCCGCGGGGAGGATACCGGCGAGCTACTGCCCGCGGTGCACCGTGTCGCCTCACTGGCCAAGCGGTGGCTGCTGGGCACCCACCAAGGATCGGTGGAGCCCGCCCACCTGGCCAGCTACCTGGATGAGTTCGTGTTCCGCTTCAACCGCCGACGCTCCCGAAGCCGCGGGATGGTCTTCTACCGGGTGCTCGAACTCGCCGCTGCCCACGAGCCGCTACGCTACCAGGACCTTATCGCCACCAAGCGGCCCCGGGCGGTGTCGCCCACGCCGCCCCAGGCGCGCGGGCACCCGCCGAGCCTGGATCGCCCTCCAGCGAACCGCCCCTGGAGAACTGCCGGCCCGGATGGGTCCGGTTAAATGGATACCCCAGACCTGACTTATCAGCTAGTGGCAGTTAGTGAGCTGGAGTCAAAATTGGGGCATCTGGGGCCAGACGGACAGGCCCTCCGAGAGGTTTTCCAGGAAAAAGTTGCCTGGCCTAGACGCTTCTTTGGCAGGTCAAACGGAAACGCTGACCATCTACTGCTGCCCCCTCCCGTGAGCAGCCTGGTCGGCTCTGTCGAGGAAGAGCGTTTCGACTCCACCGAAAGAGGCTTCACTGCCGGCATCACGACTTTGGAGGCGCACCCGGCGGCTTTCGTCGGGGGAAGATACGCCTTCTTCAACCGTTCAAAGTTCGTCCCCGACCTGATCCTGTCGGCTGAGATGATTCACTGCGTCGAGTCGGAGAAATATTTCTCCAGCGCTGTGCTGGGCTCCTTTCCCATCGACGCCGCGACGAAGCTGGTTTTCGGCCGTGGCCTGGTGGTCGAGGCCGCCGAGCGGCATCGCAAACAATGGGACTGGATCGCCGGCTTGGAGATCCGGCTGGGAGCCCTGAGACTCCATAGCGCCTACAGGACCCTGGGTCCCGTGACCGACTCGGCCTTCGATCTTCGGCTCTTCTATCTCTTTTAACTTGCCTCACCTAGGAGATTATCCCTATGCACCGTGCTCTCTTTTTCACTGCGACCTTGGTCTTTACCTCTGTGTTGGTCCCGGCCGGTAACCGTATCGAGATCTCCACCCCTATGTCTCCGCCTGCCTGGGCGCTTCTGGAATTGGAGGTACTGCAGGCCAGTTCGATGGCTGCAGAGGAGCTCTACGCTACCTATAACGACGAACGTGGCTACCTGCTTCACACCCCTCGATGGGGGACTCTGGACGGTGCCGACGATGCCATCGAAATCTACGCCAACTGGACACTTCTGCACATGCTGGGTGGATCGGACTCGGCGTTGAAGCTATTCAAGCAAGCTCTTGAGGGGCACCTCCGGCAATACAAAGAGTTGAAGACGGTCAAGACGGAAATTGCCAAGGATGGGGCCTACTACAAGGAATTCATGCCCATGTCGGATTGGCACCACAACGGCATCGTCTTTCGGAAACGGATGAAACGTTTCGCCGGGTTCTATCTGAACGAAGACCCCGACGCCCTCAATTACGATCCCGAGCACAAAATCATTCGCAGTATCTGGAATGGGAGCAGGGGCCCCATGATCAGACGGGCTACGCAATACGATTGGGTCGGCGACCCCTTCAAGGGGAGATTCCACATCCTGCACAGTGCGGGCGGCGTCAGCGAGATGCTGGATGCCGAGGAGACCTATCCGGAGATGCTGGCGCACTGTGCCGAATACCTTCACAGTGCCGGCGACCATCCCCTCAACCTGATCGCGACCCAGTTGACGTTGAATGCATTTGCGCTCGGCCACGAAGAAAAGTACCGACGCTGGTCAATCGAATACGTCGATGCGTGGAAAGATCGAACCGAAAAAAATGGGGGCAATATTCCCAGTAACGTCGGCCTGGATGGGAGCATCGGGGGCGAAACCGAGGGCAATTGGTTCGGTGGAACCTATGGATGGGATTTCTCTCCCTGGTCACCCGAGCACAAGGTAGTAGCTCATCGCAACCTGTTCAACAAGGGAATGTGGCCCGGGTTCGGTAACGCCTTGATGCTGACCGGAGAGCAGGCCTACGTCGACGTCTTGCGGCGTCAGCTGGACAACATCTACGCTCAGAAGAAGATGGTGAACGGTCAACTGATGGTGCCACACAGCTATGGCGTGAAGGGGCCAAAAACCGGTCCGCCCCACTTCAAAACGGTCAATGGCGAGCTCTTCTGGGAAGAACCCAATACGGGTGAGCCCGGCTGGTACAACTGGACCAACAGTCTCTTCGTTCCGGAGTTGATTGATCTCTATATGTGGTCGATGAATCGCAAAGATCTAGAACGAATTCCGAAGACAGGCTGGATCGCATTCCTCGAAGGCAAGGCTCCCGACTATCCGGAGCGGGCGCTCCGCCGGGAACTCTCTTTCATCCGGGATCAGGTTCAGGGAATGCGCAACGACCCGACCACTCCCGACACCCGGCTCGCGGACTGGCCTCTAAGTCTCGATCCGGTGGCCACCCATGAACTGGTGCGTCTGATGTTGGGTGGCTATCTTCACGGCAAGATCTTCGTTCCCCACACCCGGGTTCGCTACTTCGATCCGGAGCGAAATCGGGCAGGCATCCCGCCCCGCGTCGCCTCGTTGGTAACGGAGATGAACAACAAAATGGTCCGCCTGATTCTGGTCAATGTAGATCAGTTGCAGGCTCGCGATTTGATCCTGCAAACCGGCTCCTACGGAGAGCATCAGGCTCTGAGCGTAGAGATGGGGGGTAAGCGGGTCCCTATTGATCACCACTTCTTCCCGGTTCGCCTCGCTCCTGGTGCAGGAACGGAACTGACAATCCACATGCAGCGCTATGCCAATCCTCCTACCCTGGCCTTCCCCTGGTAGACGGAAGTGGCTTCGGTCTCCAGGCCCTGTGCCAAGGATCACAAAGTCCGCCGAAACGGCGACGATATGTATACCGAGGAAGGGGTTCTGAGGCTCGGTGTACCTATAATTTAGTGTCTCCGACAGCGCAGATTCTCCAGAGGGCGGCATGCGGACACCGGCGCAGCAACCTCTTCCTACCTCTAACCAGAGATATTTCCGCTTTGGCCGGGACTTGGGGGTTTCGTCCGCTAGCCGGCACTCACTTGGAGGCGGAGTGCAGAATCAATCTCGCCGATAATCTGTTGCGCCTTCTCTACTCGATTCTCTGCGTCTCGAATGGGTCTACCCACTACGATGTAGTCGGCGCCACTACTGATCGCTGTGTAGGCAGTAACCACACGCTTCTGCTCGTCAACCCGATCCTCCTGAGCCCGAATTCCAGGGCACACCAGAATCGGATCGGCGCCCAGCGCCTGCCTCAGTTTCCCCGCGTTCTGACCCGATGCAATGAGTCCGTCCGCACCATCACTTAGAGCCTGATCCGCCCGCCAGACCACGTAGTCATCGAGCGTCTCGAACCGCTTTCCCGGGCCGACCTGAACGGAGTCCGGAAGGTCCCCTTCATCATGGCTTGTCAGCAGCGTCACCGACAGGATTCTCAATTGAGAACCGGCCCTTCCTTCTCTTGCCGCTCGTGCCGTGGCTCCGCCTCCGTGAATGGTAAGGAATCTAGCACCCAGCCGCGCCGCCTCGCCCACCGACCTGCGGACGGTTTCAGAAACGTCGTGAATCTTGAGATCGAGGAAGACTTCCAGGCCCTGGGAGGTCAACCATCTCACGATCTCAGGACCCGCGGCAATGAACAGCTGCAGTCCTACTTTGAAGAAACCGACTGCGGGTCGCAGATCTGTTACCAGCTCCTTGGCTTCAGCGGCAGAGCCCACATCCAAGGCGAAGATCAGCCGATCCTGGGCCGCGAGATTGGAACGAGGCAGGTTCATAGCATCGTCAGGGGGTTGTTGCGGTTTTCGAGCGGGAACTTGACAGGACCACCCTGACGGTGGGATTCGAAGACGGCGACGATCATCTCGGTCGCTGCCCGTGCATGCCAGATTCCACCCAACGGCTCTCGGTCTTCCTCTATGGCACGAATCAAGTCCTTGGCGATGAGGATATTGCCGCCATGACTCTTCAAATCCTTCAGAGGCTCGGGCTTACCCTCACCCGCACTGCTGACGTCGACCCACTTGGACCCGGTCTGCCCCGGTGACCAGGACGAGTCCCTCAGGAGTTTCAGATCGGCAAGATAGCCGGTATGGACCTGGAGAATTCCCTCAGAACCCATTATGTCGAGTCCAAAACGCGTGGGGCGACCAGCACATTCCCGATGACTGGCAAAATAGGCGGTGAGGCCGCCTTCCAGGCCATACATCGCCTCCACCCGATCGGCCGCCAGGGCGCCGATCCCCTCCTTGCCCTGGTAGACGTCGGCAGGCTTCACCGGGCGCCCACCGTCCGTGACCAGCGACTGGCACCAGCTAGCGTCACCACCAAAGATTCGAATGAGATCGAAGATGTGGGTACCCAGAACCCACAGGTCCTCCCCGCCCCCTCGCCGATCCTCCTTGCCCCGACCGCGGAGCTCGACGACCTTCCCGAGACGACCTGACGAGATCAGGTCCTTCGCCACCTGGATCTTGGGGCTGTATCGAGTCTGGTGAGCCATCGCCAGTTTCACATGGGAGCGGGTGCAGGCGTCTATCATGGCGTCCGCTTCGGCGAGAGTCCGCGCCATCGGCTTCTCGAGAAAAATACTCGCGCCGTGCTCGGCACAGGCAAGCACCATGTCGTGGTGGCAATCCAACCAGCGAGGCGCGACGCTCACAATCTGGGGCCGCTCCTTTTCCAACATCTGGCGATAGTCGGAGTAGGCCGCCTTGACTCCCAGCCTCTGAGAGGCCTCCTTGAGTCCGGCAGGATCTTCGTCTGCGACGGCTACCAGCTCGGCCTGGTCGACATCGAGCCAGACCTTGTCCAGACCGTGTCCGTAGTTCCCTCGCTTCGTGCGCCCGATGACGGCTACGCGATACTTCTTCATCAAGCCCCTCTCTTCTTTCTTAAACAGTATTGGTTTACATCTGGATATCAGATCGAGTCGGAAATAACAATGGTCGTCCTCTGTGGTGTGAGAGGAGAACCCGGGTTACACTGGGATGGGCGGGGGGTAGCCTTGGCCTCCAGGCCGAAGTATTCTTCTCGAGCCTCTGGCTCGAGGCACGGCGGCCTGGAGACCGCCGCCACAACCGGACGCACCTGAACAATGACAGCTCTAAGCCCATTCTGGTTAGCCGTCTGTGTCATTGGACTGGTGCTCGGCCAGACCGCGGTCCTGCCTCAGTCAAACCGCGCCCTCAAGGCGGACACCGCCCCAGAAAGGCATGGAGAAGATTGGCCCAGATTCCTCGGGCCCAGCGGTGATGGAACCTCAACCGAGAGTGGACTCTTGAAATCCCTGCCGGCGGACGGTCCTCCGGTGCTCTGGTCCCACTCCCTGGGTGCCTCGTTCAGCCCTCCCGTCACCTCTCGTGGACGCCTGATCATCTTTCACCGAGAGGGAATGGAAGAAGTACTCGAATGCCTCGACTCGCGCACTGGAGCTCGCATCTGGAAGCAGACCTATCCGACCTCCTACCGCGACCGCTACGGATACAACAACGGACCAAGGTCTTCGCCGACAATCGTGGGGAACAAGGTCTATGCCTTTGGCGCCGAAGGTAAACTGAGCTGCCTCGACTTCAAGGATGGCAAAATCCTCTGGCAGCGCTGGATCAACCGGGACTTCAAGGTCGAGCAAAACTTCTTCGGTGTCGGCTCGGCTCCAGTTCTGGACGGGGACATGATTCTCTTGAACGTCGGCGGTCCTGGTGCCGGCGTCGTGGCGGTCGAAAGGAACTCCGGCAAGACGATCTGGAAGACCTCTGATCAGACTGCCAGTTACGCAACACCGCTGGTCCGCACTGTCAACAACCAGCGCCTGGCCCTGTTTTTTACCCGAGAGGGTCTACTGGCGGTTGAAAGGGATTCGGGTCGCGAGGTGTATCGTTATCCCTTTCGCTCCAGGAGCTACGAGTCGGTCAACGCAGCGACGCCGGTCCTGGTGGACGATCATGTCTTCTTGTCTGCCACCTACAACACCGGCTCGGTTCTGCTCAAACTGGATTCCGGGCAGACTCGGGAGATCTGGAAGAGCCGCAGTGCCATGCAGAACCACTGGGCCACCAGCGTCTATTACCAGGGGAATCTCTACGGCGTGTCCGGGCGCCACGAATCAGAGGCCGATGTCCGCTGCATCGACTTCAAGACGGGTACGGTTCGCTGGAAGGCACAACCGTCGCTGGGGCGAGCTGGCTTCATACTCGCCGACGGATACTTCATCGCCATGGGAGAGCGCGGGGACCTCATTCTGATCGAGGTCAACCAGGAACGCTACATGGAAAAAGGACGGGTCCGGCTTCTCACCTACCCATGTTGGGCCCCTCCGGTTCTTTCCCACGGCCTGCTATACCTTCGCAATGAAACGAAACTCCTCTGCGTGGACCTACGGGAGCCAAGATAGTTTGGGGACTCGAGCGGGAATCCAAGCTGAGCTTGACGTGGCTTCGGTCTCCAGGCCGAAGAGTCTTCTTGTGCCGAGCCGTGGGCTCGAAGAACGGCGGCCTGGACACCGCCGCCACTTCCTGGAACCAAAGTTTCTTCTTCAAACCAGGACAGGACTAGGGTGAGATTGGTAGAGGTCCAGCAATTGCTCCGTGCCGGTTTGAGTGAGACCGAGGCAGGGGAGATGGCGTCGGCAGTGAACCACTTGCTCTCTGAGTCGACCCCTCTGGATTCCTGGCAGCAGATTTCGACTGGGCTGCTGAAACCCGATCAGTCCTTCGCAGTTCATGAATACCTTCACAGAGTCGTCTTCGCGGATTACGATCCACGACAGGGGCCTGCCCCCGCTTGGATCCCACCTGCCGAGTTCTGTGAGACCACCAATCTAGGCCGGCTGATGAGTGACCTCGGATTGGCTTCCTATGCCGAACTGCACCGATGGTCCGTCGAAAACCCGGCGGAGTACTGGGGTCTGATGATCGAGAGACTCGACATTCGCTTCAAGGAGCCCTGCCACAGCGTGCTGGGCAGCAGCAGCGACCCAGAGTCCCCCTGTTGGCTTGCCGGGGCCAGGATGAACATCGTGGACAGCTGTTTTAGCGCCGATCCCGGATCCAGCGCCATCGTGTATCAGGCGGAGGGCGGCCCTATAGATTCGCTCACCGTTGGAGAGCTGCAGTCTCTGAGTCATCGAGTGGCTGCGGGTCTGAGACGGCTCGATCTGGTGCCGGGCGACGCGGTGGCAATCAACATGCCGATGACCGCGGAGGCCGTCGCCGCCTACCTGGGCAGCATAAGGGCGGGTTGTGTCGTCCTCTCGATTGCAGATAGTTTCGCGCCCCCTGAAATTGCGATGCGACTCCGGATAGGGAAGGCCAAGGCCATATTCACACAGGACCGCATCCAGAGGGGAGGCAAGCAGATCCCCCTATACGCAAGGGTCACCGAAGCCAACGCTCCCCGGGCGGTGGTCGTCCCGGTGCTAGACAACATTCGCGATCCGCTGCGGCCCGGGGATCTGTCCTGGGATGATTTTCTGGGGGCAGAAGAGAATCTTGATTCGGCACCCTGTAGCCCGGACGACTCCACCAACATCTTGTTTTCATCAGGCACGACGGGCCAGCCCAAGGCTATCCCTTTCACCCACTTAACACCGATCAAGTGCGCTGCGGACGCTTCCCTGCACCAGAATATCTGTCAAGGCGATGTGCTCGCGTGGCCCACGAATCTGGGGTGGATGATGGGCCCCTGGCTGATCTACGCCGCACTGCTGAACCGGGCCACGGTAGCGCTCTACTATGGCAACCCGACCGAACGAGGATTTGGGCAGTTCGTAGAGCAAGCCGGAGTCACTATGCTGGGGGTGGTACCCAGCCTGGTCAGGGCGTGGCGCACCGAGGACTGCATGAGAGGTCTGGACTGGTCGGCGATTCGCGCTTTCAGCTCAACCGGCGAGTGCTCTCACCCGGGCGACATGCATTTCCTCATGTCCCTGGCCGGCTACCGCCCGGTCATCGAGTACTGTGGAGGCACCGAAGTGGGGGGAGCCTATCTCACAGGAACCGTCATCCAACCCGCGGCGGCGGCGGCGTTCTCGACTCCCGCCATGGGCCTGGACCTGGCGATCCTGGATCAGGACGGCCATGAGACCGACAATGGGGAAATCTTCTTGATCCCGCCTTCCATCGGCTTGTCCACGACGCTGCTGAACCAGGATCATCACGAGGTGTATTTCGAAGGTACGCCCGCTGGTCCCGGCGGAAAGTTGCTGCGCCGCCACGGAGACCAGGTTGAGCGTTTGGCTGGTGGCTACTACCGGGTACATGGCCGTGTTGACGACACCATGAACCTCTCAGGAATCAAGGTTGGTTCGGCGGAGATAGAGCGCGTCCTGAATCTAGAAGAATGTATTGAGGAGACGGCCGCGGTGGCGGTTCCCTCTCCCACAGGCGGCAGCACCTGGTTGGTGATCTACGTGGTCCTTATGTCCTCCTCGGATCGGGCGCCCCGGAAAGAGGAGCTGAAGCAGGTACTTCAGGAAGCGATCCGCAGAAGATTGAATCCCCTGTTCAAGGTTCACGACTTGGTACTGGTAGAGACACTGCCCCGAACCGCATCCAACAAGATCATGCGGCGAAAGCTGCGTGCCGGCTATTCCAACTTGTCGTGCAATTGACCTGGATAGCCGTGGCGGTGGCTTCCAAGCCGCCGTGCTTCGAGCCCAAAGGCTCGAAAGAAAAGATACGGCGGCCCGGAGGCCACCGCCACGACCTCGACTGAAGCTAACAGGGATCTCCCCCAAAGTGCTTTCGGCCTATCTCGTCTTCCGATAGAATCTGCGAGTCATATGATTTTGAACAGATCCTCCTTCTTCTTTCTGATCGCGGCGCTTCTGATCTCAGTTCAGGGGGTCGCAACACCTTCGGATTCCTTCCTTGGCTTTAGCGACAAGTCCCGAAGCGAGGAGAAACAACTGGAGGCCAGATTCGATTCGTTTCTGGATGCCACCAATCTTCGAAAATGGATGAAGCGCCTGACTGCCCATCCCCATCATGTGGGTTCTCCTCAGGGCAAGGAGAACGCTGAGTTCATGCTGGCGCTCTTCCGCTCCTGGGGATATGAGACCGAGATTGCCGAATACCAGATCCTTTTCCCCACTCCGAAGCTGCGGCAGCTCGAGATGCTGGGGCCTGAAAAATTTACTGCCCTGCTGATGGAGGCCGCCCTTTCGGAAGACGCCACCTCACAACAGACGGACGAACAGCTTCCTCCCTATAACGCTTATTCAATCGATGGAGACGTGACTGGCGAGCTGGTCTACGTCAACTACGGGCTGGAGGCCGACTACAACCACTTGGCCCGGAAAGGGATCCAGGTCAAAGGCAGAATCGTCATCGCACGCTATGGTGGATCATGGCGAGGAATCAAGCCCAAGATAGCGGCCGAGCATGGCGCCATCGGTTGCATCATCTATTCGGATCCCCGCGACGACGGCTACTACAACGGTGACGTCTACCCGGATGGCCCCTACCGCAATCAACACGGTGCCCAGCGGGGATCGGTGGCTGACATGCCGGTCTTCCCCGGGGATCCCCTGACCCCTTTCATCGCTGCCAAGGGCGCTGCCAAGAGGCTGGCAATCGAAAAGGCACCCACCCTCACGAAGATTCCGGTGCTGCCCATCTCCTACGGCGATGCCACTCCACTGCTCCGGAACCTGGCTGGCCCGGTGGCGCCGCCCCATTGGAGGGGCGCTCTTCCGTTCACTTATCATGTGGGGCCAGGACCGGCGACGGTCCACCTCAAAGTTGAGTTCAATTGGGATCTAGCCCCGGCCTACAACGTGATTGCCAAGATGGCGGGCAAGGAGGCCCCAGATCAGTGGATCATCCGCGGGAATCATCACGATGCCTGGGTAAGCGGGGCGCGGGACCCGGTAAGCGGCCTGGTGGCGATGCTGGAAGAGGCTCGGTCGATTGGACGCCTGGCCAAGGCTGGCTGGCAACCGCGGCGCACCCTCGTCTACGCCGCCTGGGATGCAGAAGAGCCCGGCTTGCTGGGCTCTACAGAGTGGGTCGAGGACCACGCGACGGATCTCAAGAAAAAGGCCGTCCTCTATATCAACACGGACTCCAATGGACGGGGCTTCCTTTCCGTGGGCGGCTCCCACACACTGGAGAGGTTCGTCAACCAAGTGGGTCATGACGTGACCGACCCCCGGCAGAACATCAGTGTTCTCCAGAGAACCCTGGTGCGACAACTGGCCCATGGTCCGAGTGATGGCTCGGTCAATTCGGAGGGTGGCCTCAGGATCGCTGCTCTAGGCTCCGGCTCAGACTACAGCCCTTTCCTGCAGCATCTGGGTATCCCCAGTCTCAACCTCAGTTACAGCGGCGAGTCGGGTGGCGGCTCCTACCACTCCTCGTACGACTCGTTCGACCACTACAACCGGTTCGGAGATCCCGATTTCAGCTACGGTGTCACGCTGGCGAAGACCACTGGACGCCTGACGCTTCGGGCTGCCAATGCCGAGGTGCTGCCGTTCGACTTCACCAACCTGGCCAGGACGGTGGCCACCTATATTGAGGAGATCATCCAGCTTGCGGACTCGATGCGCGAGAGCACTGCTCGATTAAATCAGAACATCCGGCAGGGCAGTCTGAAGGCCGCGGCAAACCCTGCCCAGACCTATGTTCCTCCGACTCCCTTGAGCCCTGTCCCTTTCCTGAACTTCTCGCCTCTAAAGAACGCCTCGGCCCAGCTCCAGGAATCGGCACGAGTCTACCGGCAAACTCTCGACTCTGTTGTCCCAAGCCGGATTTCGAACTCGATCCGGGAGGAGCTCAACCGCCTGTTGATGCAGGCCGAGCGACTGCTTACGAGTGAAGACGGACTCCCTGGCCGGCCTTGGTACACCCACCTGATCTACGCTCCCGGACTCTACACCGGATATGGCGTCAAGACCCTCCCCGCCGTGCGCGAAGCAATTGAACAACGTCGGTGGGATCAAGTCGATACCCAGACCAACCGCACCGCGGCGGCCATCAAATCTCTGGCCGAACAGATCCAGCGCGCGACACAGGTCTTGCAGCGGGCGGTCTCCAAAGGTTAGGAGCCTGAGAGGGTAATGGGCAATCTCGAATATGCTATCCGGGATGATTTCCAGGTCTATAAGGCCGGGGGAATTCTGATCTCGCTCCTACTGATCGTGCTCTTCCAATCTCTGCTTCCCAGCCGGCTGGTCTTTCGACAGTTACTGAACAATTGGAAGGTGAACTGCTCTGTTGCAGCTATCAATACCTTTCTGACTTCTCTGCTTTGTGGCGCCTGTGTCTGCACCTGGGCTGTCACGGTGCGGGAAAGCGGCATCGGGTTCTTTGAAGTTGCTAGATTCCCGTATTGGTCCGAGGTCGCGATGACGATCGTCCTCTTGGACTTCGTGGCCTGGATCTGGCACCGGGCCAACCACCAGTCTTCTTTTCTGTGGCGTTTCCATGCCGCCCACCACTCCGATGCCGTCTTCGACGCGTCTACCGCCTTTCGTTTTCATCCAGGGGAGATCCTGATCTCAATAGGAGTTCGCCTCCTGGTGGTGACGCTGACCGGATTGCCTGTGTTGGGTCTGGTAGCCTTCGAAGTGGTATTCGGCTTTTTCAATCTTTTTGTCTACAGCGACATCCGGATTCCGTCGAGGCTGGAAGGATGGATCGGTTTCCTCTTCGTAACGCCCTCTCTCTCTCTGCACCGGCTCCACCATTCGATTCTGGAGACAGAACACAATCGCAACTACGGCACCATCTTCGCCTGTTGGGACCGGCTCTGGAGCACTTATGTCTACGCCAGCACGGAATCCGAGATCGTGGTGGGGCTTCCCGGACAGCGACCAAGGCCCCTGAGGCTCAAGGAGATCCTGGCCCTGCCGTTGAAGCTGGACAGATGAACGAACGGTTCGTGGGCAATAGGCGCCGATCCTTAGGGTCTGCGCAAAGGGCGGAATCTATTCCCCGACCGGACGCCTCGCTCTTGCCTCAGACTCCCGTGCATTGGGAGAGTCCGACTGCATCAGGGCCAGCTGTAACCCTTGCCTCGAGCGGTTGGCCAAGCCGCGTTCAGATCCAACACTACCGGATCGCCGATTGCCTTCTGGCGGGCACGCAACCGATCCCACAGCTCTCGGACCTTGGTCTGATGCGGGGCCTGGAAATAGAGGTTCCGACGTTCCTTTGGGTCCCGACCGAGGTGGTAGAGCTCTCCCTCGCCGGTGTCGTTGACCGAGAGCTTCCAGCCCTCCGGCGTTACCAGGGTTCTGCGGTGGGAGACGTGGTTCTTGTTCCACGCCTGGGCGAATCCCGGTTCGTCATTGAAAATGATCACGTCACGATCGGGAAGGTCCTGGCCGTTCCGAAGGTAGGGGGCCCAGCTCTCTCCCTGGAGATTCCGGGGCGGGGATTGCCCCATCAGTGCGAGCAGCGTGGGAACCACATCTAACTGGCTCACCGGCTTGGAGATGCGTCTCGAACCGGCGAGTCCCGGCACCGTCATGACAAACGGAACCTTGACCGACTCTTCGTAGCTCACCGCCTTGGACATCAGGCGATGATCCCCCAGCATCTCGCCGTGCTCGCTGGTAAAGACCACGATCGTGTTCTTCTCCAGGCCGAGCTTCTCGAGGTGTTCGAGGACACGTCCCACCATCTCGTCCACCAGGGTCACGAGTCCCCAATACCTGGACTTCACCTGCTTGAACTCCTGGATGGTCTGAGGGTAGGCAATCGGAAACTCCCCTCGAATCAGGCCCAGCCGTGCGACTCGCTTTGCATAGGAAACCGTCGGATCCATTTCCTCGAAAAAGGTCGCAGGGATCTGCATGTCTTCAGGATCGTAGAGATCCTCGTAGACATTGTTGAAGGGAGGACCCTGATGGTGATCGAGGACGGCGTGAGGTGCCAGGAAGCTGAGGAACAAGACAAAGGGCTCTTCCCGATGTGCATCCAGGAACTCAATGCCTTTTTGAGCCAGATAGACAGGCTTGGAAAGCTCCTTGGGGAGCCGGTTGGCAAGGTCCCGGGAATGGCCGAAGGGGGTATCCGGACGGACGTCGTGTTCAAGTAGGAAATGGTAATAGCCTGAACGCTTGGTGTGATCCTTGTCCGGGGACCAGTTCTTCTCGTAGATCTCGGTACTGTCGAAGTCACTGAAACCTCGCTGCCTGAAGATCTCGTTTCCCAGATGCCATTTCCCATAGTAGGCAGAGGCGTAGGTACCCTTCTCCAGCATCTCGGTGAGAATCGGTACCGCGGGATTCAGGGGGATGCTGTTCTTCCAGGTCCCGTGCCGGTGGGGATAGAGGCCCGTGAGGAGACTGGCTCGCGAAGGACTGCAGATGGGATTGGCAACGTAGAAGTTCTCGAACAGGAAACCTCTTTGGGCCAGGGCGTCCAGGTGAGGCGTTTTTATCTGGTCGTTTCCATACGCTCCCAGGGTATCGGCACGCTGTTGATCTGTCAGAAACACAATCAAGTTGGGCGACGCCTGGGTACCCGGCACGATCGACAGACTGAACCAGCACACCGCCAAACGAACTATTTGCTTCACTGTGTCTCCCTACGCGTAGTCCACATGAATCTCGAGTTTCTCAAGCTGGATCCTCGCATCGCCTCGTGCTTTGGCAAGGCTGAGCTCGACTGTATTGATCCCGGGCCGAAGGCGGCCGGGGTCGAGGGCGTAGTCCAATCTGAGCAGTTTCTGATCCGGATCGACCTGGTGGCGGGCTGCCCCTCCCGAACTCGGCTGTGGCTTGGGGGAGAAGATCTGGGCGTCCTTCCATTTCGGATCCCGCTGGCGCAAGTCAACCGAGCGCTCGTTGAACCGAACTTCGAAGCCATCTTCGGGCTCCGCGCCGAAGACAATGACTCGAAGCTTGACGGCCTTCACCGCACCACCAGATGCGGCCACGGGTTCCTGAACTCTGATCGGTACGCGAACGCTCTTTGCCTGGGGCGTCAGCTTCAGCGGAAGCAGGGCGTCCTGGTTGCGGCTGAAATAGCCTTCTGCCCAGGGAAAGGCTCCCCGCCGATCGAGGGCGAAGATCTTGTCCTGGTGCCGCATCGAGTCGAGCGATCCCAGCTGTTCGAATCCTCTCATGTGGGCGTCGGGCCCGGGCGCCGCGGCGTCAGTGGTGCGGCAGGTCTCAGGCGTGGCATTGCTCCAGTTCCAGGTGACGACGGAGTCGGCTCCCTGGTGCCACCAATTGCTGAATGCGCCCCGCAGAAATTCGATGGGCGGCCACTGGTAGGCATCCGAGGCGTGGTGATCGTCCCAGCAGGGTTGGACCTTGATGTCCCCATACTTTCCCAGGGCTTTGTAGTCAGCGACATCTACCTCGATGGAGCGGGTGCCGATGGTGAATATGTCGACCAGTCGCTCCCGGGCCCAGGTCTCTACGTCGAATCCGTCTACACGACAGCCCTCGATGTTTCGGGGGACTCGCACGGCAAGAAGATAGGGACGTCCTCTGCTCTTTGCCCTCTCGAGGAGCGAGATACGAAGCCTGCGGATAAACTGGGTCAGGTGATCCCTGAGCTCCCACTGACGCCCTGGAGGGAGGCAAGGGGTGTGGCGGGCGAAATCAACCTGAATGCCGTCGAAATCATAGTTCTCCGCCAGGTGTCTCAAGATCTTGAGCTTGTAGTCCTGTAGACCCGGAGCCGCCAGGTTCCACATACCATGGGGCCACCAGGTGGGGAGGACCCAGTCCGGATTCTCCTTCTTGAGGCGATGGGTCTTCCCATCCAACTCCACTTCGCTGATGCGATGGTTGAAGAAAGCCTCCAATCCTCGCCGATGGGTGCCCTCCACCAGTGCCGCCAAGGGATCATGTCCCTGACTCAGCCAATTGTTGCAGCGCTCCTGGACGTCGGGCGCGAACCCTCTGTTGGGGTAGGCTGCGGGCGCGGCCATGTCCCACCAGATAGCGTCGATCTGGGTTTTGAGCTCATCGATGAACGAGAATCGGTACTTGAGCCAGGACTCGAAGTCCCCTGCTAGAGGGGTCGCTCCATGTCCGTCCCCGTAGGCGTCCTGCATCATGACAATCCGGCGGCTACGATGAACTGCTTCTTTGTGTTTCGGGGACAGGATCATCGGCTCCTTCGATGCGCTTTCAGAATAGCGAGAGGAGGGGATAAGGAGAAGCAGTCCGCTGCTTGTCTTTTTCAAGAATCTACGGCGGCCAGGATTGGCGGGTTGGATCATCCTATTTCCTTGGGCTCGGAGCTTGCTTCCTTCGAGCCTTTGGCTCGAAGTACTGCGGCCTGGAGGCCACCGCCACGCTCTGTGCTACCCGTGCGCCTTGCTTCAGGTTACACTTCCCGTCTGAAAGTCGCCTTTATGATAGCAGAGCATTACTCTGATCCAAGACGATATCTCGGCCGCATATCTCACCCCTACAGTCGGCTGCTCGTCTGTCTCTTGGTGTTGTTGCCGCTTTCCTGCACTCGGGATCGATATCAGGAGGATCGGAAACCGAACATCCTCTTCATCCTGGCGGATGACCAGCGAACCGACACGCTAGGGATAGCGGGAAACCCGATTATCAAGACACCCCATCTCGACGGTCTTGCAAGGCGGGGATTCCGTTTCGAACGAGCCTACGGAATGGGATCCATGAACCCCGCGGTCTGCGTCCCCAGCCGAGCCATGATCAACAGTGGCCGGTCGCTGTTCCGCATCAGAGAAGACCTCGAAGGCATACCGATTCTTCCCGAGCTGCTGCGAGACGCCGGCTACATGACCTTCGGTACCGGGAAGTGGCACAACCAGCCCGACTCCTTCCTGCGTGGATTCGAGCAGGGTCGAGCGGTTTTCTTTGGGGGCATGTCGGATCACACCAAGATACCCATCGCCAATATTGACGATGGTCAGGTGAGCCAACAAATTCCTGGAGAGAAATTCTCCAGCACGCTTTTCGCCGATGCGGCGATCCAGTTCCTGGAGAGCTACGATTTCAGCCGTCCATTCTATGCCTACGTCGCCTTCACGGCTCCCCACGATCCTCGGCAGGCACCCGAGGGATACATCGATATGTACGATCCCGAGACGATTCCTCTACCGTCCAACTATCTACCACAGCACCCATTCTTCAACGGTTGGATGACAGGCCGTGACGAGCAGTTAGCCGCCTGGCCTCGTTCTTCGAAAGTGGTTCGAAGCCAGCTGGCCGAGTACTACGGCCTGATCACCCACATGGACTTCGAGATTGGCCGGTTGCTGGGAGCCTTGGAGAAGACGGGAGAAGCCGACAACACCCTCATCGTTTTCGCAGCCGACCATGGCTTGGCACTGGGCAGCCACGGCCTGCTGGGCAAGCAGAATCTGTACGAGCACAGCACCCGGGCTCCCTTGCTGTTCGTGGGAAGGGACATCCCCGAAGGCACGTCCTCCAGCGCGCTCGTTTACCTGCTGGACATCTTTCCCACTCTGGCCGAACTGGCTGGAGTCCACTCCCCCGGGGTTGATGGCCGCAGTCTGGTTCCAATCATGCGGGGACTCGAAACCGAGGTTCGAGACTCAGTTTACACGGCATTCGAAGAAGTGATGCGGGCAGTACGGGACCAGCGCTGGAAGTTGATCCGCTATCCACATATCAATCGCACTCAGCTGTTCGATCTGGAGAACGATCCGCAGGAGATGAATGACCTTTCGACTGATGCAGGGCAGGCAGGCCGGATTGGATCCTTGATGGAGCTGCTGTCGGAGTGGCAGCAGCAGCTCGATGATCCTCTTCCGCTCACGGCTGAGAAGCCACAAGCGGCGGGGATCGATCTGACAGGTCACCCCAGGAAGCCAGATCGGCACCAGCCAACCTGGATCGTCGAGAAGTATTTCTGAGTTCCGGACCGAGCGGGACTATTCGGACGCGGGCAGGGCCTCTTCCCTTCGGAATTCGACACGCAAACCTATGCGAACAGATCGGTAACGGGTTTCCCCTTACCATCCTTGGTCGCGAAGAAGGGACGCTTTTCAACTACGTAGGACAGATCCGGGGGTATCCCGACCGCGGTGTACAGGGTTGCGTGTAGGTCCTCGATACCGATCGGGTTCTTGACAATACGACAGGGCCGCTCGTCGGCTGTTTCCCCATAGAGGAATCCCTTCTTGAATCCGCCTCCGAAGATCAGGACGCTGGTCGCTTCCGTGAAATGACGGTGCATGCCATAGTGCTTGGGTTCGGTCATGATCTCTGGCTGGGCAACCTGGTTCTTCACCCCTTTGTCTGGCTTGCCCTCGACGAGCATGTCCCGGCCGAATTCGCTGGCCAGGACAATCAGGGTGCGATCGAGCATTCCTCGTTCTTCAAGATCGAGGACCAGTCGAGCGATGGGCGCGTCGATCATGGTCTTGAGACCCACGGTTCTCTCGTGTCCGTTCTCGTGTGTATCCCAGTATCGGAAGGGGACGTACTCGGAAGTGACTTCAATGAAGCGTACGCCCACTTCGGCTAGACGCCGGGCAAGCAGGCAGCCCAGACCAAAGCGGCCCGTGTTGTATGCCTGATAGCTCTCTTTAGGTTCCAGGTCCAGATCGAAAGCCTTGGCTGCAGGGGATTCCAACAGGCGATGCGCCCTGTCGAGGTAGCGAAACAGAGATTCCTGCTGATAACTGCTGCCGTGTCTTAGAACCGGACTCCCTTCTACCAACTTCTTGTAGTAGCTATAGCGCCGTCGGAAGCGCTGACTTGCCAGCCCTGCGGGGGGCCGAACCGCAGCAGCCGCCTCTCGCGGATCCGAGACGATGAAGGGTCCGTACTCGGTCCCCAGGAAACCTGCGGTATGAAAGGCTTTCAGCGAATCACTCTCGGCCCCGATCTCCATGTTCTGACCGATGTCTACGAAGGCAGGTACATCCGGCTTCACTGGTCCCAGGGTCCGTGCGACTACGGATCCCATATGGGGAGCCGCCACGGAGAGCGGTGGGGCGTATCCGGTGTGCCAATGATATTGGTGCCGAGAGTGCAGTATGAAGCCCAGAGAGCCAACCCTGTGGCTGCGAATCAGCGTGGCCCGATCCATGACCTGGGAGATCTTCTCCAGTCCCTGCGAGAGCTTGATGTCATCGACCACCGTGTCGATGCTGGGAAAAGTGCTGAGCACTCGGGCAGATTCGAGTCCGCTTTCGAAAGGTGTGTACTTCTTCGGATCGAAGGTCTCGGTCTGCGCCATCCCTCCAGCCATCCAGAGCAGGATGATCGTGTCGGCTCGTGCTTCGGGTCGCTTCGCTGCACTGAGGGCGCCCGCAGGCTTCCCGGACGCCACTGCCGTGAGCGCGGCCGCCGACGTGTTGATGAAATTCCTTCGGTTCAGCTGGAGTTCCTCTCCCCCAATTGGGTTCTTCATCTCACAATCCTCACGGTCCACACCTGTCAGGAGCCGACAATCGAAGCAGAGTCAGTGAATATACTGAAACTCCGGAGACACAAAAACTGACCAGAGCAGATCTTCGAGTCCCTCAGAACCAATTTCTTTTTCGGTTCCGGAGTCCAGCAACAGCAGTCTTGCCACCTCAAGCTCGGCCGCTGCTGGTGAGCGACCCAGCGCATAACGATAGACGTACCGGCTCAGGCCCGCCCAGCCAGTGCGTAGTTCGGGCGCGGCTACAGGAGCCTGCCCCCTCACCCCTGCCAGTTGCTCGCGATCCGGCTCTTCGGTAAAAACAAAGAAACGTACCTTGGGGCTGATGTCGCTGTCGTGACTGCCTGCGTCTACGCCGACCCAGGCCTGGAAACGCTCATAGGTTCCATCCCTCAAATCGTAGATGATCTCGGAAGGCAGATCCGTCATCAGGCCGTATCCATGTGGCAGGGGGGTAAGCTCGATATCTACCTTCTCCTCGCCATCATCTCCTTTTGTTCTCTCCACATGTCTGTCGAGGAAGCGGATCGGTTTGGTTTCCACTCGGGATTCAGTTCTGAGCCGAGTCAACCGTGTCGTCCCACCGGTCCCGACCAGACGGGGCTCCGCCCAGGCGACGGCAACCCTCCCGGGGTCGTAGGAATCGATGTCAACTGCGAGGAGACGCAGCTGATCGGCTCCGGTGACGTCAATATCGAGGGCTACTTCACCCCAGCGCACAACACCGCTGTCGAACCGATTCGCCGGGGATGGACCGGGTTGCTGTAGAAGTCTTCTTGCCCCCTGTCTGATCAGGCCATTTATCTCTCTCCCATTGACGAGCTCCAAGGCCTGCAAGGTGGTGGACTCGTGGTTGCGCTCGATCACCACCTGGTCCCGAACGGGCCGTCCCAGGGCACGCGTGAGACTGGTGGAAGCGAAGCGCCAGCTTCGCTCGTAGGATCCGGGTCCGGCCTTATCGGACCCAAGCACCCCCCAGTACCCGGTGACGGAAGAAATCCCATCAAGAAACTGTTCTGAAGTGAGCCGACGCAGGGCCGGCCCTTTGAAGTGTGACCCTTGATTGCCGTCATCCGGGGAGTCGATAGAAGGGAGCTGGTAGGTTCGCGAAGTCGTGATGTGCCGCAGCAGTTTCTTGATGTCGTAGCCCTGATCGACGAAATCCGAGGCCAGCCAATCCAGCAGATCCTGCGACCAGGGCTTCGTTCCAGGTTCATCGATGTCCTTGACCAGAGGTGTTCCGAGCAGCCTGGTCCAGATTCTGTTGACGAGATTGCGGGGGAAGCGGCCATTTTCAGGAGCCGTAAACATACGGGCAACAATCTTTCGCCGCTCCGCCAGCGAGAGTCCGCTAGGGATGCGTCCCAACTCCGGGAACAGGAATTTGGGGGAAGCCTGTTTCCCCAGGGCCACGTCGCAGCGAACCAGTTCCAGCGGTTCTTCCGAAAACATACTCGCCAGTCCGAAGCTGTCGGCGAGCTTCCAGCGATCGACGAAGCTATCGTGGCAGGAAGCACACTTCAGATTGACGCCTGAGAAGACCTGGGCACTGTTTTGAGCCGCCTGCATCTCGGGCTTCTGACTGGCGCTGGTCGTCCCCCGCCAATTGACGCCGATCAGGAATCCCTGGGGATCGTCTTCTTCGGTAGGGTTCAAGAGCTTTGAGACGAAGCGGTCGTAGGGCAGATTCGTCTCCAGGGCTCCCAGCAGCCAATCCGAAATAGACTCTCGTCCCCCGTGATAGCGGACGCCCTCGTCATTGCGAAGCAGATCATTCCAATAGCTCATCCAGTGCTCGGCATATTTCTTGTTCTCTCTCAGCAGAGAATCGATGAGGAGGTCGCGCTTATTGGAATCCGTATCTTCGATAAACGCTCCGTTTTCCCGGGGTGAGGGGAGAAGACCCCAGAGGTCGAGGTACGCCCGTCGGATGAAGACGGAGTCCGCGACGGGTTCCGGGAAAGGGATTCCCAGCTGCTTCAGGTAGACCTGGACCCAGCGGTCGATCGGATTAGCAGGCTGCCCACTTGGATCATCGGGTAGATCCGGACGCCGAGACTCGATCTTCTCGCCAGCCCCACTGGTTGCAACCGCCAGGGTGGGGAAGACAAGTGCCAGGAATAGTGCTGCGATTGGAATAGATAGTTTTGGTACAGCCATCAGTTCGGGGAGGCTTCCATCAAGGTTGCCGCTCTGATACCTTAACTCGGTTGCTCATTCATGGAAACCTCTGAATCCTGCTACCAGAAGTCGACTAGAGTTCTCTCTCCTCAGACTGGATGGTATTGGTTCGCCTTGATCGGGTTGATGATCATCCTCCTGGGCTGCGCGAAGTCGCGGCGCCCTGGGCCCACTATTCATCTTCCCAGCGCGGCTCCCACTGCGGATCCAGACGCTACAGAGGTGAAAATCGAGGAACCTGTCCACCATCGGGTACAGCCCGGCGAGTCCTTATGGTCCATCTCCAGGAAGTACGGTGTGACGCTGGAAGAGCTGGTCGGCTTGAACAGTCTGAGTGATCCCAACAAGCTGTCGGTAGATCAGAGGATTCTGATTCCGGGCACCGGCGCTGGAAAATGGGCGTGGCCGGTTGCGGGCGGAGAAATCCTGTCCCGCTTCGGCGTCAGCCGTGGTGGTCACCGCCACAGAGGCATCGACATCCGTGGCCAGAGCGGCCAGCAGGTGGGGGCAGTTCGAGCCGGCCGGGTGGTCTCAAACTCCAGAATGCGAGGTTACGGGAAGACGGTGGTGCTAGATCACGGCGACGGGCTCCGGTCCTTGTACGGGCATAACTCAGCAGTCCTGGTTCAACCGGGCGAACCAGTTCGTCGAGGTCAAGCTATCGCCCGCGTCGGTCGCACCGGCAATGCAAGCACCTACCACTGTCATCTCGAAATCCGTCGGGGGAACGTCCCGGTCAACCCGCTGCGATACTTGAGACAAGAAAGTATGAGCGAGGCCGTGAACGTCGGGGTGGTGCTACAAGATTCCACAACAGAATCCGCAACAGAGCCATGACCTGACGCTAGTGGTGGGCGTGGCGGTGGCTTCCATGCCGCCGTGTTTCGAGCCAAAGGCTCGGAAGAAGAACTTCGGCCTGGAGACCGAAACCACCTCCAAGGATCAGCTGCGCCACTGGCCAGGTTGGATCATTCCGGCGAAAACTACAGTCCCGCCTTCTCCTCGGATCAGAGACCTGCGACTTGCGACCTGTGACCTGCGACTCTTTCTTTTCAAGTCTCAGCCCAGAACCTCCGGATTGACGCAGTAACGGGGTTTGCGACCTTCCAGGACGGCGAGCATGTCATTGGCCATGGAGCGGCATACGCGATTCATGGCGAGGTGACTCATCCCCAAGGCGTGGGGGCTGAAAAGGCATCGCGGATCCTTGAACAGCCGATGCGAGACGTCGGGCGGTTCAGTGGGGAACACATCCAGCCCTAGAAAGCTCAGCTGGCCCTCATCAAGGGCCTCCGCGAGCAGCTCGAGACCATCGATGATTCCGCCGCGGGCCAGGTTGAGGAGCACAGCACCTTTCTTCATCTGCGCAATTTCTGCCTTCCCAATCATGCCCCGAGTCTCATCGTTCAACAGCATATGAAGGGAGATGTAGTCCGAGCGTCGCAGCAGTTCATCCAGGTCCACCTTTTGCACGCCGAGGCTCCTCATGGTCTCCTCATCCACGTAGGGATCGTATCCCAGGAGGGTCATCTCAAAGGGCTGCAATAGTTTGGCCAGGTGGGATCCGATTCGACCCAAACCGACTATGCCCATCGTGTGCTCGTCCATATCACCGATCTGTGCGGAGTAACGCCTGTGCCAGTCGCCCGAGCGTACGGCCTGGTCCATGGCCGGCAGTTGCTTGATCAAGGCGAGCAGCAGCGCCAGCGCTGCCTCGGCTACGGCGAACCCACCGACAGGCGCGATGATCAGAGGGATACCCCGTTCGTTCAGGGCTTCTACGTCCACGTTGTCATAGCCAACACCGCTTCGGCCCACGATCTTTAGGTCGGTTGCGGCCGCGATCAGCGGTCGGGTCATCTGCGCCTCTCCGCGAGCGACGATGCCGATGGTTCCGTCGAGTAAACCCAGCAACGTCTCGTGGGCTGTCGACGGAGAGATTGTGACGGGGGCAAAGGTGGCCAGAATTTCCGTGGCAGCGTCTTCAATCGGGGCGGTGATCAAGAATCTTATAGCGGTCATTCAGCAACGCTCCTTTGGGGTTTTGGTTCGAGCCGATTCCCGGCGCTAGGCAGAACGATCCCGGGTTGGCTATCGCGAATCTCATGAACAGCTCGGGTTCAGTCGTCGACCGCCGCACCTGTAGGCATCAACTCACAAAAACGTTCCCAGACCCTGTTCGCCTGCTCTTCTGTCAGAGGCAGGCTTGGCGGCCGAGGTTCACCGCAGTCCACGCCCAGACGCCTGCTCAAAAGACTCTTGAGAACGCCGATATAGGGGCCATACTCCCCCTCGAAGAGATTGAAGATGTGGGCGGCCCTGTCCTGAGCATCCTGGGCGCGCTTCCAATCTCCTGCCTGGTAGGCCTCCCAGATCTCGAGAAAGGGCTCGGGAGCGACGTTGGGAGGTCCATCTACGCTACCGACTGCACCCACGGTCAGAGCGGGAAGCATCAGACAGCTGAAGCCCATGAAGCAGTGCAGTCCCATTTGGGAGAACTTCCAGACATTCTTGAAGTTCGGAGCCGAGTGCTTCAGTCCGACCAACTGCGGGACGCTGTCCTGGATCTTCTTGGCCAACTCGGGCGTGATCTCGACGCCGGTGGCATCGGGAAGATTGTAGACGAACAGGGGGAGATCGGCCGCTCGGCCAACGCTTCGATAAAACTCCACCAATTCTTCATCGCCAGTACCATAAAAACACGGGGGCAGGCCACAGATAGAATCCACACCAGCCCGGGCTGCGTTCTCTGCGTTTCGAACGGCGGCAGCCGTAGTGGGCGCGCTGACGTGCATGATCGTCCCCACCCGGCCCCGTATCTGATCTACGGCGATCTGCGCGATCCGCTGGTTCTCGTCTTCGCTGATGAGGATGCTCTCTCCGCTGCCTCCGGCTATCCAGAAACCGTGAACTCCTGCTTGGATGTTGAACTCCAGGACTTTTCGGAAGGCAGATTCGTTGAGCTCGCCCTCCGGGGTCATAGGCGTGATTACCGCGGGAAAAAGCCCGCAAAATTTGTTCATCTTCATCTCCCTAATTCACTGCTTACTGCTCTTACTGCTCACTATTCAAGCTGCTCTCTATTCAACTAGTCAGTCGGGATCTGCACTCGCCGCCCACTTTCACTAGATTCGTAGGCGGCTTCCACGACACGAGCGACTTGAAGAGCATCCTTGCCCGAGGCAGGCACCTCCCCCTCTCCCCAAGTAGCGCGGAGGAAATCCTGAACGAACGTCTCTCCATGGACCCCGCCGTAGGCCGGGGACGAGGACAGGGTGAAGTCAAACTGTCGCTTGGGAGCCGCGCTCCACTCGGGATGGTCCGACTCTACCCGGAGCTGAGTGGGGGTACCATCCGAGGACCAATGCAATCGACCTCGTTGCCCATTCAGACCAACGTAGGTGTCATAGCCTCCGATGTTGTGATATCCACCGCCGCTGAGGGCCATGACATAGCCTACATGCATGACCCCGACCGCTCCCGACGCCAGCCTGAAGGAAAGAACAGCCACGTCCTCGACATCGATATCCTCACCGTTTCGGGTGGCCACTTCGGCCGAGACCGACACGATCTCCTCGCCACTGACGTGACGTATCATATCCACGTAATGGCACCCCAGCCAGGCGAGCATGCCGCCCCCGGAATGTTTCTTCTTGAAGAGCCAGTAATCCGGATCCCGAAAGCGAACTTGAGTGGTCAGCATCCGAAGCTCGGCCGAGATCAGGGTCCCCAGAATCCCCTGCTCCACAATCTCCTTGACCTGACACACCAGAGGAATGTAACGGCGCCCATAGAAGACACCCAGCTTGAGACCCAGGGCTTCCGCTGTCTGGACGACCCGCTGGACCTCAGCGGCACTCAACCCGATGGGCTTCTCCGCGATGACATGCTTCCCCGCCTCCAGTGCTCGGATGCAGACATCCGCACTCTGATCGTTGCGGAGGCAGGTAATGACGAAGTGGATGTCGTCGTCGGTCAACACTGACGTCAGATTCGTATCGACTCGCTCAACCTTCTCCCGGCTTGCTTCATCCAGGGAAGCATTCAGCTCCTCTCTCTCCGACCAGATGAGAATACTCTCCACCTCGGGCAGCTGCTGAAGCGTCTTCAGGTGAGCCACAGAGTGTGGATTGTCCAAGCCCAGTAAGGCTGCCTTAACTTTCTTCATGAGATACTCCCCTTAACCGGATCCCTTGAGCAGGATCAATTCAGCCCATAGGGTAAGCCAGATCGATCAACAGAGTCACGAGAATATTGGTCCTCGCGTGGCGGTGGCCTCCGGGCCGCCGTAGGTCGAGCCGCCAGGCTCGTCACGAAGACTTCGGCCTGGAGCCCAAAGCTACTTCAGCTTCACTGAGGGTCTGTCAGGAAGTAACCGATGCACTTTGGCGCGAGCGCCGTGGGGGCAGACGGGAGGCGCCGCGACGCTGGCGTTGTTACTCGCTTCTTACATACCGCAGCGGGTATGCGCGTCGCTCGCGCCTAGCCAGCGCTCCTGGGGATCCCAGCAAAGTGTATCGGTTACTTCCTGACAGACCCTAAGGACTTGCTCTATTCTCCCTCCCGGAATTCTCCAACCGCGTAACAACTTTCGAGAACAGTTCCCGAGCCGCAAGCCGATTTCCGTCCCTGTTCCAATGGGAGTTGTTCGGAAGATACAGTTTCTGACCCACCTGGTGGGCTTCTGCGAAGACGGGGAGCAGGTCCCAGAAGTCAATCTTCTCGCGAGCACAAAACTCTTCGAGGAGTCGTTGGGCTCGGTCGATTCTATAGTCCTCAGGGTTTTCACCATAGTCGTGCCATACGGCTTCCCTTAGCGACGGATCTACCTGAAATTCGTCCGGGAATGCTGCGACGATGAACTCGACACCTTGCTCAATACACGCGATCTTCATCTCTCTAAGACTGTTGAGAATGTGATCCTGGCGCGCCTCGAAACCCTCGCTTCGATTGAGATTGGCAAATTGCATCCTGCCAAACTCGAGCTTGAGATACCGCTGTTTTGACATCTCGAGAGAGGCCTGCGGACCCTTGCCTCGATTCTGGTACTCCAGAATCCGATTCCGGATCAGAAGCATGGCCCGACTCCGCAACAAAAGAGGTTGCTTCCAGAGCACCCACTCTTTTCCTTCGCGCAAATCGATGTCGGTGGTTGCCCCGCCGAAAGCGATTCGGCGGCGCCAGGGGTAGGCCTCCACAAAATCGTTTCCCACGAAGAAGCCCAGGATCAGCAGGCGGGGGTTGTGCTGCAAGACAAACCTTTTCAAAAGTGGCAGCTGTTCGGCTGTATGGGTAGCGGGATAGCCGGTGTTGAGTACCTCGATCCGGGGATCCGAGGAGTACTCTGAAAGCTGTTCTTGCAGCAGTCGTGTGTAGTTCCAGGTACGGCTACCCACCCAATTGAACGAATCTCCGAGGATCGCAATGCGGTAGGTTCCTGGAGCGGGTTCCAACGGGTAATCTCGATCGTTGAAGCCAAAGCGATTCGACTGACGCGCGTAGGGACGCACCAGAAAACCCATTTCCCGATCGTAGATGACGAAGGAGCTATGGAAAACGGTGTCATTGAAAACCAGGAGTAGAAACTCGAGCAGGAGAATTGAGAGGACAATAGTAGTGCCCAGCTTGAGGGCGAGGACTACCCTGGGACTCGTTCTCGGCATCTTCTTCCTGAGGCGAAATCAGCTTCGCGAAGATCGGGTGGGTTTCAGCAACCGCGCTTTTTCCCCATCTCGCCATACCACATAAAAGGACAGGCGCTGGAGGCCTTCCGGCTGCTCTGGTAAGACGCCCAGGAACAGGCTTTCCCCAGCGGACTCTTCAATCAAGGGCAGGACACTGGTGACGACCCCGTTGAATACCAGCACTAGATGTGCGTCTTTGGGCAAGGAATCCAATCCGTCAACCCAGCCTTTCACTTCGGCGCCATCGAAACTCGGCTGACCAATCTGAGATTTGAGGCGGCCGTACGCACTGATTTCCACCCGAAACTCAGCCGACTCCGCTTCCAACTCCTCTTCGCCCAGTCCCACAAGTTCGCGAAAGGCAACTGGCGGGAGTATCAGATCGCCGCCGGACTCAACCGCCCTGCGCTTCAGGCGTCTGACCGATTCCTCCTGAGCGGTTTGGGCCGATTCATCGGCCGTGAGCACCAGCCCTGAGACTCCAGGGCCACAAGAGTGTGGACGGTTCAGCCCCGGAATCCGGGAGTCCCCGGTGGGAAGCCAGGCAAAACCGGGAGGATAATTCAATTCAGTGGCACCCTCGGAATCCCAGGCGAAGAGTCGAAGTACCGGGGGCGGGTCCTGCCTGAGCAAAGATCGTTCCAGGCGCACACTAAAGCCCGAATGGAGCATCCGAGGGTTATCGAAGTAGGCTGCTACCTCAGGTCTTTCCTCGTCCACCGGAACTCGCCGGATCAGTTGGTCGTCCAGGAAAACGTACACCCCGGCTGCGGGCCTTAGCAGCTGCGCATCTCCCGCTTTTCCTTGGATCTTGATCTCAGTCTCCAACACCTCCACGGAATCAACCGATCCGACTACCCCCTTCGAGGGCTGGGAATAAACTCGTCCGTCAACACAAAGGGTCGGGCGCAATAGATTCTCGACTCGGCCATCCACGATCCAGGGAAAACTCCATCCCCGCCTGAAGAGCAGCTTCGAGCTTGATCGCGTTGCCGCTTCTGCGAGCAAAGAAACTCCGTCGATCGGCCAGTCTATGGACAGTTCCAACACTTCGGCGATGGTCGGAAGGAGATCGACCAACTGGGCAGGTGCCTGGCTGACAACACCCTCAGTCTGCCCGGGATACCTCACGAATAGAGGGACGGACATAATGTCCGAGAAGTTCTGAGGATCGACACTGCGGCGGGATCCTCCCGGACGAAGGCTGAAACCGTGGTCGGCGAGTAACAGAATCAGGGCCCGATCATACAATCCGATTTGCTTCAGGCGATCGATTAAGCGCCCTAACTGGCGATCCGTAAAACCGAGTTGCAGCTGATAGCGTTGGTATGCATGAGCCACCAGGACATCGTTATCAACCCAGTTTCCCTCGTGGAAGAATAACTCGCTTCTGCTCCCCCCCGCATATTGCTTACCCGAGGGCAATAGCATCCACGGGAAATGGGGCAACAGACCGTGGTAGTAATAGAGGTTCGGATTCGAGGCAGATTCGAGACTGTCCAGGAAACGTTCGAAGCTCGACACTGCCTCATCGTAGAAAACTGCCTGCCATTGCTTGCGAAACTGTCCCCAACCTTGGCGAATATCTGGAATTCCCTGTGCCAACGGCTCTGGAAGCACCAGGTGCTCATAGACTATCGTCACGTCTTCCAGAAGTATGCGCATTCTGGTATGGAAGCATTCGCGAAACCGCGGAGGGCACAGTTCGGGTGGACACAGCTGGGTGATCGATTCGAAAACCTTCAGCTCGTGAGTCCTGGCCAGCAAAGTAAACAAGTTATCACGGTGATCCAGGTAGATCGGCAATGTATCCGAGACCGGATAGGCCGCGCTCAGGATTGCGGGGATCACCCTGTCAGTGGATTCGCCAACTGTTGTCGCGTACCGATACCAGGTTGAGTCACCGGCCAAGGCGGAGAAGTTCGGAAATCGCTTTGCGTCGATCTTGCCCTCCGCATCGAGCAAGGAGAAAAGGGGAAGTTCGTCCAGAATCAGCATGACGACCGAAACCCCAGCTCCTTGTGATTCGACCTTGGCCACCTCGGGCTGAGGTGATGCGTCGGACACCAGGATCTTCGTGATTGGGGAATAGGCCAGGAACGCTACTGGAAACACAAGAACAGAAGGGCTCAAAACACTCACCAGCAGCTTCACGGGTGAGAATCGAGTGTAGAGGACGACAAAGATCAATCCAGCCAGGACTGCCGGCAGCAGAATCCAGTACCCGGAAAGCGGCCCCTTCGATCTCAGAATTGGCAGGAAGATCAATCCAACCAGCGTCGCGAAGAGCACCATCTGGAGGGCACCTGCCATCCGGTGGCTAACCCGATAGAGCACGAGGCACCCGCCACCTAAAGCGGCGGGAAGCAGAACGCTCAGGCATAGCACCAGGAGAAAAAGTTCAAGGTAGTCTATTCGGCGGGCTACAAAGAATTCCGGATGGCGACCCAGGAGATCGAAAAGTGGTTGGGCAATCGCGAAAGACCACAGGGTGAAGAGGTGCAGAAGCGGTAGGAGTGGGACCTTCGAAGAATCGTCGATTCGAGAGCCAGCCATCCCGCGTCAGTTGATTCTGAAGGAGTGAAGTTTTGCCCGGCTGAGGAGGAACTTCAGTCGAACAGGCCTGTCTTCGAGACCCTCGAAATCTCCCCTCTCTCCCCACGAAACCTTGCGGTAGATGTCGTCGACGCGATCCAGCTTCGAGTTCTCTGCTTCGTATCCCGGGATGGCATCACCCAGCTCGTCCTGGACCTCTACCCTGAGATAGCCGCCCTGATCGGGCTGATCGTTGAAGATACCTCTCCAGGGGGCGTCTGGACCAGGCTTCCCGCCCGACAGGAGCTGGACGTTGACATGCAGGTCCTTCCCCGAAAACTTGATAAGACGGGTGAGGACATACCCTTCGGCGGTTGCGTCGAAGGAACAAAAGGCGTCCTGCCGGATCCGGGCTAGACCAAGTTGGCCCGTGTGCTCCTCGGAAGGAGCATTGTGGAGATTGTCGAATCCGGAATAGTAGAACCACAGTGAGCCGTCCTGGATTACTGGCGCGGTGGCAGGCCACGCCATTCCGCTGTCGAAGCTGTGCCCCGAGTACTGGTTTATCTGGTACCCCAGGCTAACAAAGGGTCTCCGGTGCACGCTCCTGTCCCAGGCGATTCCATCACGGCTGGAGACGATCTGCACGTCCATGGTCTGGAGCGAGGTATGGAAGACCCACAGCAGTCCCAGATACTGGCTTCCGTAGGGAAAGGCCGAGAGGCCGTAGAACTCGGTCCCGGGAGGGTCATGCTCATCCGGCTCCAGAACAAAATCGTTATCGCGCCAGTGAATGAAGTCGTCGCTGACCAATCGCGAAAGCTTGCGTGGTCCACCCGGGCTGGTCTTGTGGTAGAGCCAGTACTGACGAGAAACCGGGTCTTTCATCACGCTGAAGGTGTCCCCGCTCGCCCAGCAGGGCACGGTCGGATTCTGATCGTAGTCGTCCCATCGGATGCCATCAGCGGAGAAGGCTGACCAGATTCCACACCGGTCCTTATCCTGGGTCTGCCAGTAGACCATCTTATAGAGGCGCTTTGGGTCAGGGTCCTCAGGGTCACGGATTACGGAATGGTCCCAGTTGCACCAGCGCAGGACGATATTGTTGGCCTTGGATCCGCGGAAATCCACCAACCCCAACTCTGGCTTTTCCCAGCGGATTCCATCCTTCGAGGTGGCATAGCAGAGGAACTGTTCGATGTCGGAGTCAGACTCGGTGGCCAGCGTGTTGTACCACATCTGAAACTGCCGCTCGTTGGGATCGTAGATGACGCTCCCAGGCTGCAGGACCAGATAGCCTTCCCAGGGACGATCCGGTTTGATGATGGGGTTTTCCCGAACCTTGCGCGACCGGTTGAGGGTTCGCCAGACCCTCTCTGTGCGTTCGATCAGGAAGTCGTCTATGAAGAGTTGGACCCTCTGGTCCAGCTGGACTGGACCCGAAGTTTCCACAGCCCAGGCAGGATTGCCTCCCGGAAGGAAGCTGATCGAGCATAAGACGATGGAAATTGCAGCAAGTTTTCTCATGGACCACCTCCGTTCGACCTTCTTCACGGGATCATAGCATGGTGAATCGGGTCCCGCCCGAGGCGGCTGCTCCTCCGCTTTGAGAAGGCATAGTAGACTGCCACTAAGTACACTGGAACGTAAATACGGCAACGTTTGCAGATGGGGGTTGCGGACGATCTCTCCAGTTTGGTCGAAGCGACCCCGTTGGTCGTCGTCGAGAATCCGGGCCGGGTCGGCCGTAGGGAGAACAGGGATTGTGGAAAAACCGAGAAATGAATACCTGAACCGCCGCCGATTCCTGGGAAGAAGCACCACTGTTGGTCTGGCCGCGACGATCTCCGAGGTTTCCGGGACCACGAGTGCGGGTTCATCCAGCCGAGCTCTATCCAATTCGATCCAACGCGAGAACGAGAAGAAGGGCACTCGCGACTGGCAGCTCACCCGGGTTCGGGTGAACCGAGGCAAGTGCCGTAGCCCAGCCATCGAGGGTTTCTGCTCGCAGCAGTCGGTGGCGGCCGGAGAGAGCCTGACCTTCTTCGTCAGCGCTGATCCCGGTCGGCACTTTACCCTGGACCTCTACCGTCTCGGGTACTACGGGGGTAAGGGAGGCCGCTTGATGCAGCACATCGGCCCCCTAAGCGCGACAGCCCAACCGACACCTGCAGCGGGCCAGAATCGACTCAGGGAGTGCCTATGGGAACCCAGCTTCACACTGGAGATCCCCAGCGACTGGACCAGTGGAGTCTATCTGGGAAAGCTCACCACCGTTGCGCAGGGAAAGGAGCCTTACTGGCAGAGCTATGTGATCTTTGTGGTCCGGGACAGCAGGCCGGCCGACGTCCTCTTCCAATGCTCGGACAACACCTGGCAGGCCTACAACCCATGGCCTCAGAATGATTCACTCTACACGCACCCCGAGGGAGCTCATAAGCCCGACGTCGCCGTCAGCTTCGATCGTCCCTATGCGAAATTCAGTATGATCTTCGATCATCCTCTTTCGGTTGGCTCGGGCGAGTTCCTGCTCTGGGAATTCCCTCTGTGTTACTGGCTGGAGCAACACGGATACGACGTCACCTACTCGAGCAATAGCGATATTCTCGACCCTTCGTCCGTGACGAGGAGCAAATGCTTCGTCAGCGTGGGTCACGACGAGTACTGGGATCTCAGGCAGTACCGCAGCCTCGAAACGGCGATCCAGGAGGGGGTGAACGTCCTTTGGCTGAGTGCCAACTGTGTCTACATGGTGAGTCCCTTCACTCCGGCCACGACTGGACAGTCCACCCGCGTCATCACCCGCGTTGGCAGTTATGGTCCGCTTCGCCAGGAGGAAACCGAAGCCTATGGGCACATGATGGGCCCGTTCAAGACTGCCGGTCCTGACGAGCGACGGATTGTCGGTGCTCGCACCATCGTCCCCTTCAACGGAGGCGGGGATTGGATCTGCACCGCTCCCGACCACTGGATCTTCGACGGCTCCGGGATGAGCAAGGGTGACTCCATCCCTGGGCTGGTCGGCTGGGAATTCCATGGCGAACCGGACCCGGAACGAGCCGGGTTGGAAGTCGTCGCTGAGGGGACAGTCTGGAGTGGGGGCACCAAACCGGGACACTGGACCTCCACGATCTTCCCTGGACCGAAGGGAAACTTCGTCTTCAACGCGTCCACGATTTTCTGGGCCCAGGGGCTATCTTCGCCTCCGGGACACATGCTTCCCTGGTCTCATTTCTCTCGGCCGCATGGCCCAGATCCAAGGGTGCAGGGGATCACCCACAACCTGCTGCGAAAGGCGATTGATACTAAGTACACTAAGCTGAAACTTCATTTGCAGAGGGAAGGTGTAGGAGACAGCATCTGACAGAGCAGTGACCTGTAGCACGGGCACTCTTGCCCGTGGAGGACACCAACGGGCAGGAGTGCCCGTGCTACAAGCGTCACTCAGCTCTCGATGTTCGTAGCTAGCACTGACGGAAGTTTCGTTCTCGAATGGGGCCAGGGCTTCCTTGGGGGCGGGACTAAGCTGAAGCATCAATAAGCCGGCCGCACTGAAACGTGGCTTCGGTCTCCAGGCCGAAGTCTTCCACTTTCGAGCCTCTTGGCTCGAACCACGGCGGCCTGGAGACCGCCGCCACGTCCAGACGGGGATCATCGAGAAATGGTAGGATGGCTCGCAAAATCGGAGGGGGGCAAATGACCGACCGGGCTCGAACTTTGCGTGACCTATACAACACCGAAAAGGGGGGCACCGCCTTTGCCCTGGATGGTCTGGTCGAGGCGGACGTCCTCGAGAAGTGGCTGCAGCTGGGTGTCTTGGGACAAACCAGCAATCAGTCGCTTTTTCTGGCGAAGGTGACGGCCGGCTTGCTCGATTCCGAGATCTCAGCTCTGCACGGCGAGGACAAGACGCCGGAGGAAATCTTCAACCTTCTCTACAATCAGGAAGCGATGGACTCGGCTCGGGCCCTGGAGCGCTGGGTCGATGCACGTGACTCGCTGGCGTTCAGCCGCGAGACCGACGCCACCCGTGCGGCCGATGGTGCCGCCATCGCAGCAGAGGCTCAGAGTATCCAGGCGATCTCACCCTGGCTGTTGGTCAAGCTCGCAAACGTGGGCCCGTCTCCCCAGGCCATAAGGGCAATGATCCGCCAGGCCGTGGAGGGAGGAGGCGAGAGTGGCCGGTTGGTCAATCCCAATATCACGCTGGTGTTCGGGGCCAATCACTATGTCAACACGGTTTGGGGATACGTCGATGGCTTGGAAACTTTGGCAAGACAAGGGATTGATGTTTCAGCCACTCGGTCGGTCAACAGTCTGTTCGTCAGCCGCCTGGATACGGCAGTCGATGGGCTCATCGATAAGCAGCTCGAAACCAGTCCGAGTCCATCGGAACGGGATCTATTGAAGCATTTGAGGGGCAAAACTGCGATCGCCCATGCGAAGAAGATCTATCAGATGTCGAGAGCGATCTTCCTGGGAGAGCAGTTCCAGGATCCCCTGGATCTTTTCGGGGACTTGCAGGGGTCAATCGAGAGCCTGAGGGACCGTTTCGCCAAGCTCGAGAACGGACCAATCCAACGCGTCTTGATTGCCAGCAGCGGCAACAAGCAGTCCGGTGTCTACAGTGATCTGATCTACGTGCTCCCATTCTTTGGTCCCCATCTCGGCAATACCCTTCCCGCCAAGACCCTGCAGATTCTGGAGGACCGCCTGAACCAGGCAGGGATTCCGCTGCGACCCACGGCGCTAGATCCTATCCCCTGGATGATTCAAGAAGCCGACACAATCGGACAGTGGGAAGAAGCGATCTTGTCTGGCTCGGGAACCTTCAAGACGGCCGACGAAATCCTGTCTCTGGTTCGTGAGCAGGTGTTGGCTCCCAACGAAACCTCGCTCACACAGATCTCCGATGACCTTCGTGACAAAGGGGCGAAGGCTTTCGCGCAGGATCAGGTGAAAGCCTACGAGGTCTTTCACCAGAAGGTTGAGAATCTGGGACAGTAGGGCAACCAGGAGAGCCTCCGGTCACCGTATTCTCCACGTCAGCCGACGGCACTCGCTCAGATCCACAAAGAGGGAATCGAATGGAAGACAAATTGTTCTCGGTAAACGGACAGGTGGTGCTCGTTTCCGGTGGGACCAGGGGAATCGGCAAGGCGATCGCACAGGGCTTCGCCGATCGAGGAGCCCAGGTCGTGATCACAGGCCGCAACCAGGAAGCAACCGAGGCTGCAGCCCAGGAGATATCAGGCAGCGGCGATCCGGTGCGGCCCATGGTATGCGACGTGGCGGATGGTGATGCAATAGAGAGGCTCGTAGATCACTGTCTAAGCGACTTCGGGCGTATCGACACGCTCGTCAATTCTGCCGGAGTCAATCAGCGCAAGCCGGCTGCAGAAGTCACCGAAGAAGAGTACGACTTCATTGTCGACATCAACCTCAAGGGGTCGGTGTTGCTCTGCCAGGCCGTCGGCAGGCAGATGATACGTCAGGGCAAGGGCAGCCAGATCAACATCGGCTCCTTGACCACACACCGTCCTCTGAAAAACCTGCTCCCCTATGCCGTCAGCAAAGCCGGTATTGGCCAACTGACACGGCTGTTGGCGCTGGAGTGGGGCTCGAAAGGGGTCAGGGTGAACGGCATCGCGCCGGGCTTCATTCTTACGGATCTGAGCCGCAAACTCTGGTCGGAGCAGCAGATGAAATCCTGGGTCGACTTCAATACTCCCCAGGGACGGCTAGGCCAACCGGAGGATATGATCGGCACCGCTGTCTTCTTGGCATCAGAGGCCTCTGCCTTCATGACGGGGCAGATGTTGTATGTAGACGGGGGGTTCGAGAGCGGTTGGTCGTGGCCCCTGCCCAGCTGAGTAAGGTGATGATGAACCGTAGAGCTCTGCTTCTCCTGGCATGGGCGCCAATCGCTCTGGCCAACTGCTCGTCCGGCGTCGAATACGACGTGATCCTCCGTAACGGACTGATCTATGACGGCAGTGGAATGCCTCCTTTCCCCGCCGACCTGGGCATTCGGGGTGATCGGATCGCGGCAATCGGCACGGAGCCCAACTCCAACGGAAAGATAGAGCTCGACCTCGAGGGATTGGCAGTGGCTCCAGGATTCATCAACATGATGAGCTGGGCAAACGAGTCCCTCATCGAGGATGGACGCTCCCAGAGCGACATCCGCCAGGGAGTGACCCTTGAAATCATGGGGGAAGGAAACTCCATGGGGCCTCTCAACGAAGAAATGAAGCGCGCGATGCTGCGCCGTCTGGGAGACATCAAGTACGAGATCGAGTGGACCACGCTGGACGAATACCTACAGTTCCTGGAGCGCCGTGGAGTCTCGACCAACGTCGCCTCATTCATTGGTGCCGCAACCCCTCGCAAGTACGTAGTGGGTTACGGGGACCGGCCCCCCACCGAGGAAGAATTGCTCGAAATGCAGGGGCTGGTGCGGCAGGCCATGGAAGAGGGGGCTCTGGGCGTCGCCTCCTCTCTGATCTACCCTCCCGGGTCATTTGCCGACACTGACGAGTTGATTGCCCTGGCGAAAGTGGCCGCGGAGTACGACGGCACCTACGCCTCACACCTCCGCAACGAAGCCTCCAGGCTGATGGAAGCGGTGGATGAATTGCTGCAGATTGCCGAGCAGGCAAAGATTCGCGCCGAGATCTACCATCTCAAAGCCTCCGGGCGCAGTAACTGGGCGAAACTTGACCAGGTGGTCGAACGCGTGCAGCAAGCCCGCGCTGACGGTCTCCAGATAACAGCCGACGTCTACAACTATCCGGCCAGCTCCACCGGGCTGACATCGACCATGCCACCCTGGGTGCAAGAAGGTGGATTCGATGCTGCCTTGGAGCGTCTGAAGGATCCCGCAACACGCAAGCGGATCGCCCGGGAAATGTTGGAGGGATCGGACCAGTGGGAGAATATGTACCACGGCGCTGGTTCGCCCCAGAACATTCTCTTGGTCGGATTTAGAAATGACAGCCTCAAGCCTCTGACGGGTAAAACGCTGGCAGCCGTCTCCGAGATGCGGGGAACCTCACCCGAGGAGACGGTGATGGACTTGATTCTGGAGGACCGCAGTCGGGTCGTGACGGTCTATTTCACACAGTCAGAGGACAACCTGCGCAAGAAGATCGCACTTCCCTGGGTTAGCTTCTGTTCGGATTCAGCCTCGCTTGCAACCGAGGGAGTGTTCCTCGAAAGCAGCGTACACCCGAGGGCCTACGGCAGCTTTGCACGCCTTTTGGGCCGTTACGTACGGGAGGAAGGGATTATCTCCCTGGAGGAGGCGATTCGGAAATTGACCGCGCTGCCCGCATCCACCCTCAAGATCCAGAAACGGGGGAGGCTCAGACAGGGATACTTTGCCGATGTCGTGGTCTTCGATCCAGCGACGATTCAGGACCACGCGACCTTCGAAAAACCGCACCAGTATTCTACCGGCGTGGTTCACGTTTTCGTAAATGGCGTCCAGGTTCTCAACCAGGGTGAGCACACAGGGAAGACGCCCGGAAGGGTCGTCCGCGGACCCGGCTGGAAGGGCGCACGTCCGATGTAAGGACAAGCCGCGGCCGCTTGACGGGCAAGAGTGCCCGTCCTACGAGGGTCACGGTGTTATCGATGTTTTTGGTTGGAGACAACCCGTTTCTTTTTCGAATGGGGTCGGCCTCATTGGCGGCAAAGTTGAGTTATGGAAGTAAGAGTACGATTTGCTCCTAGTCCCACCGGTCATCTTCATATCGGAGGAGCCCGGACTGCGCTCTTCAACTGGCTATACGCCCGTCAAAATGGGGGTATCTTCATCCTCCGCATCGAGGACACCGACCTTGATCGCTCGAGTGCTGAGATGGCCGAAACAATTCTGGAAGGGATGGAATGGCTGGGTACGCTTTGGGATGAGGGCCCCTACTACCAATCGGAGCGCCTCGATCTGTACCAGACGGTCGCCGATAAACTGTTGGAAGGAGGCCAGGCGTACCGCTGCTTCTGCTCCCTAGATGAGCTGGAGCAGAAGAAGCAGGCGACGGTCGAGGCGGGTGAGACCTGGCGCTATGATGAGACCTGTCGGGGACTTTCTCAGCTTGAAATGGCTGCCCGGCTCGCACGGGGAGATTCTTTTGTCGTCCGGTTCAAGGTTCCACCCTTGGACAGGGTCACATTTCGCGACAGTGTGTTTCGAACAATCAAGGTCAGTCGTGACCACGTCGACGACTTTGTGCTGCTGCGTTCCGATGGAATGCCTACCTATCATCTTTCGGTGGTCGCCGACGACGCCGACATGGGGATCACCCATGTGATTCGGGGGCAGGATCATCTGACCAACACGGTCAAGCATATTCTGCTTCATCAAGCCCTCGGCAATGAGGCGCCCGCTTTCGCCCACCTGCCGCTGATTCTGGGACCGGACAGGAAACGGTTGAGCAAGAGACATGGTGCGTCCTCGCTGCTCGAGTTCCGAGATCAGGGGTTCGTGCCGGAAGCCTTGAGAAACTACCTGGCTCTGCTGGGTTGGTCACCTGGAAACAATCAGGAGGTGCTTGGATCGGAAGAGCTCATTCAGCAATTCAGCCTGGACCGGATCAACAAGGCCAACGCCGTCTTCGATCCCAAGAAACTGCAATGGATGAATGGGCAGTACATGAGGAGCCTGGAAGTCGAAGAGCTCGCATCCAGGGTGCGACCTTTCCTGTTAAAGGAGCAACTCTGGAACCCTGAATGGGAGGGTGCTAGCCGGGACTGGTTCTTGCGGCTCCTGAAACTGCTACAGAACCGAGCGCAGAGGCTTACGGATTTTACGGCGCTTGGGAAACCCTTCTTCTCGGACAAGGTCGAGTACGAGGCAGAAGCGGTCGAGAAGCACTTGTCCCCCTCGGATCCGGAGGCCAGAACTCAACTCTGCCAAGCTCTGAAGGACCTTCACGAGGCGTATGCCCAGGAGACATCGTTTGACCTCGAGACGACGGAACAGGTCTTACGATCTCTCATCGAGCGGCACCAGATCGCAATGGGGACCTTCGTTGGAGCCGTCCGCGTCGCATTGACCGGAAGGGCTGCTTCTCCGGGAATCTTTGAGGTCATCGATATTCTGGGACAGGAAAGGACTGTTTGGCGCCTGCATGAGGCCCTCCGCTTCCTCGAATGACCAATCCGCTCCTGTCTGTTGTCATCCCTGCCTACAATGAGGAAGACCGCCTGGGTTCCTCTCTGGAGCAGATTATTTCCTATCTCGAGGGTCGAGAACATCCGTTCGAACTGATCGTGGTCGACGATGGCTCGGCTGACGGGACCTTCGAGATTGGAAAGAACTTCTCGCGGCGACAGCAAGATAACTGGTCGTTACGTGTGGTCCGCAACGACACGAATCGCGGGAAAGGCTACAGCGTACGACGTGGGATGCTCGACGCCCGTGGAGCGTACGCTCTCTTCAGCGATGCCGACCTGAGTACGCCGATTCAGGAGATCACCAAGCTGGAAGCCGCGGTGATCGAAGGGCCCTTTGAGGTGGCTTTTGGTTCTCGCGATCTTGAGGGTTCGCAGGTCGAGGTTCACCAATCCAGACTGAGAGAAACCGGAGGGCGCTTGTTCAATCGGATCATGCGGCGCACGATCGGTCTGCCCTATCGGGACACGCAGTGCGGATTCAAGCTCTTTCAGATGGATCGCTGCAAGGATGTATTCGCAAGGCAGCGGCTGGCGAACTTTGGCTTCGATGCAGAGGTGCTCTATCTGGCACGGAAATGGGGCTTCAGGATGAAGGAAGTTCCCGTGGTGTGGCGACACAATGCCGGCAGCAAGGTACACTTCATGGCCGATGGGCTGGCTCTGCTTTGGAGCCTTCTCGAGATCCGGTGGAACGATCTTCGCGGACACTATGATCGTGTTTCCGAAAGCGGAACCAAAGATCAGCGGAAGAGGGAAAACAATGGTTAAGCTTGGAGTCAACGTCGACCACATAGCCACAATTCGTGAAGCCCGGAAGGCTCCGGAGCCGGATCCCGTTGCGGGAGCTCTGCTGGCGGAACTGGCAGGCGCCGACGGGATCACGGTTCACCTTCGCGGGGACCGCCGTCATATCAAGGAGCGCGATGTGCGCTTGCTCCGAGAAGTCGTGACGACCCGACTCAACCTGGAGATGGCGGTGACCGATGAGATGATCGGGATCGCCCTGGAGCTCCGACCGAACACCGCAACCCTGGTCCCAGAACGGCAGGAGGAGATCACAACCGAGGGAGGCCTGGATGTGCTTGGCCACTCCGATGAAGTGGCAAAGGCAATTGAGACTCTCGAAGCCCAGAAGTTGGAGGTCTCCTTGTTCGTAGATCCGGATCCGAAGCAGTTGAAGCGGGTGGCAGAGGTGGGGGGAAGAGCCATCGAGATCAATACAGCCGCTTACGCAAAGGCCGTTCCTAAAGGCCTGATAGAGGACGATCCCGGATATCTGCAAGAGCTGGCAAAAGTCAGGGCGGCGGCAGAATACGCCGCGTCCCTCGATATGAAGGTTCTGGCAGGACACGGCCTTACCTACCGAAACGTGCGGCCGATCTCGGATATCCCACAGGTCGTCGAGCTGAATATCGGCCATAACATCGTCGCCCGGGCCTCTTTGGTGGGAATGCAGCAGGCAGTAAAGGAAATGCTGCGATCAATGAACGGCTAGCCCGAGGCTTGGATAGTGAGCAGTGAGCAGTGAGTGCGCAGTACGGGAAACAGCTGTCTGGGGTATCCATTTAACCGGACTGAATGTAGGCTGAGGCGGTGGATCACCCTCGTGCTGGCACGCACTATCCGAGGTCCGTGGGCGAGTTCCAGGCCTGGTTCCGCACCGATGCGGACTGTCTGGACTACTTGGAGTGGCTGCGATGGCCCGCTGGCTTCGCTTGCGCGGACTGCGGCCACGATGGTGGCTGGCGGCTGGGCGATGGGCGCTTCAGGTGCTCCGGGTGCGGCGGCCGTAGTTCGGTGACTGCGGGCACGATCTTTGACCGGACGCGCACGCCGCTCACGGTATGGTTCAATGCCTGCTGGCTGTTCGCCACGGGCAAAGACGGGATCTCGGCGCTGAGCCTGAAGCGGACGCTCGAGATCGGCTCCTACCAGACCGCGTGGGCCATGCTGCATCGGCTGCGGTCGGTGCTGGTGCGCCGGGGCCGCGACCGACTAGCCGGCATGGTGGAGGTGGATGAGACCTACATCGGCGGTGAGCAGCCGGGGCTGGCAGGTGGCCGGGCCAGGGGCAAGAAGGTGCTGACCGGCATCGCGGTGGAGGTCCGGGAGCCGAAAGGGCTTGGCCGCTGCCGCATGCTGCCGCTGGCTGATGCGTCGGCCGCGTCGCTGCACCCGTTCGTGACAGATCACGTTGAGCCGGGCGCGACGGTCTTCACCGACGGCTGGCAGGGTTACCACGGTCTGGAGAAGCTCGGCTACGTCCATGCTCGACGCAGCCAGCGGGCGGCCCGGGCCCGCGGGGAGGATACCGGCGAGCTACTGCCCGCGGTGCACCGTGTCGCCTCACTGGCCAAGCGGTGGCTGCTGGGCACCCACCAAGGATCGGTGGAGCCCGCCCACCTGGCCAGCTACCTGGATGAGTTCGTGTTCCGCTTCAACCGCCGACGCTCCCGAAGCCGCGGGATGGTCTTCTACCGGGTGCTCGAACTCGCCGCTGCCCACGAGCCGCTACGCTACCAGGACCTTATCGCCACCAAGCGGCCCCGGGCGGTGTCGCCCACGCCGCCCCAGGCGCGCGGGCACCCGCCGAGCCTGGATCGCCCTCCAGCGAACCGCCCCTGGAGAACTGCCGGCCCGGATGGGTCCGGTTAAATGGATACCCCAGACAGCTGTTATCCCGGAGTGCGGCGAGCGGCGCCGATAGTGCTAGCCTTACTGGGGGCGGGACTAAGCTGAAACTTCATTGGGTAGGAGATCATCCAAGAGTCGCCAATGACAGAGCCGTGACTGCAAAGGAGCGGTCCCGGCATACGGATGCCGGAAACAACCGACCAAACAGACGGTGGCCGATTGCATCTCCTTTTTTATGGCATGTCCCGATCGGTGATCGGGACCGCTCCTTTGCAGTCACGGCTCTGTCATTGGCGGTAGCGACAATCACGGCAGACGTAACCGAAGTTTCGTTCTCGAATGGGGCCAGTGCTTCCTGGGGGCGGGACTGACCTGAAACTTGAGCGGAAATAGCGGAGTTCGCTGACCAAAAGGAATGATACTTCGATGGCGGGAACCCTGTATGTAGTAGCGACACCCCTGGGCAACCTGGGTGATCTAAGCTCCCGAGCCGTGGCGGTTCTGGGCGAGGTCGATCTCATCGCCTGCGAAGATACCCGTCATCTTCGCAGGCTCTTGAATCACCTGAACCTCAAAACCCCAGCTACCAGCTACCACGAACACAACGAACAAACCAAGTCCCGACAGCTCCTCGACCAAATCTTGCAAGGCCAGAACCTGGCTCTGGTCAGCAAGGCTGGAACGCCCCTGGTGTCGGACCCGGGATATCGTCTGGTCCGGCTTTGCCGGCAGAATCAGGTGTCGGTGACCCCTGTGCCCGGACCGGCAGCGGCTATCACTGCTCTTTCCGTTTCCGGGCTTCCCTCAGACCGCTTTCACTTCCTGGGCTTTCTGCGAAGGCAGCGAGAAGCCCTGTCCAAGCAACTCGAATCAGTCGCCTCGGTTGATGCCACCCTGATCATGTATCTATCACCCCATCGCCTTCTACCAACGCTCGAGACCGTCCTCGAGGTCCTGGGCAACCGGGAGGCCTTCGTGGCCCGCGAAATGACCAAGGTGCATGAGACGTTTCACTTTGGTTCCCTCGAGGCGATAGTAGCCGAGCTGGGCTCCGAAGCAGCCCGCGGAGAGTACACACTGCTGCTGGCGGGCTCCGGTTTCGAGACAGTCCCAGGGCCCAGGATCGATATCTCGGCCTACGTCTCGGGCTTGATGTCGTTGCATCAGATGAGCCGCGCTGAGGCGGTGAAGACAGCTGCCGCTCAACTTGAACTGCCCCGAAGACAGGTCTATAAGACCTGTTTCGAGACCAGGACAGCGGACAAGTTGGAATAAGACCAGCGGCTCGGCTCAAACTTCCTAACCCAAGCACAGGAATCGAGGAGGAGTCCCGGGGCGGATTATGCATCCGAGATGTATTAAAATGTAGTCACAAATCCCTGTTAATTCATCGATCCCCTTGACACGGGCATAGTATTTGTATAATTATAAGGTCTTATGTCCGAGAGATCCGTGCCGATACAGGAAGAAAAATCTTCTTTGGGGGATGCTTTTCTGCCCGACCTGATCGCTTCGGCGGCTTCGAAGGTCGCTTTGCCGGATCCACTCCGGGTAGCGGCTGTGGGTGAGCCTGAACATGGCGACATCGTGATGGCTCGTGTTCTGGAGGTCAATCCTGCCTATCCCAACCTGGAAACGGCTAGCGCTAACGAGATCGGCCTGAGTGAAGGCGACATTATTCTTGGAACCCTTGGGATTCGGCGAGCTCTGTATGGCTTTTCCGGAAAATTGCCGGCTCGCCCCAATCCGGGTGATGTTCTGCACCTACTCAACAAAGGGGGAGTCATCGGAGAGTGCACCGCGTTTCACCGGGCCCTGGGTTGGCCGAGTCGGCTCGAGTACCTGGGAACGGTCGTGCGCGACGGACGTGCTCTCAATTTGCGCGATGGTGGGTTGGAGCTGAAGACCGGCCCCCTTCCAGAAACACCCTTGGTTTTGGTCATGGGCACTTGCATGAACTCGGGAAAGACTGCAGTCTGCAAGGAGATCCTGCGGCTGTTTTCGGACCGGGGATTTTCGGTCAACGCCGGTAAGGTGGCAGGCGTGGCCTGCTTCCGGGATCTGAAAGGCATGAAAGAGGCTGGAGCTCAGAAAGTCCTGAGCTTTCACGACTTCAGTCTTGCCTCAACCGCGCAGGTTTCCGATCTGGCACCGGTGGCGCGTTCGTTGGTGCACCATCTAGCAGACTCCGATCCCGATTTCATCGTCCTGGAGATGGGAGACGGCATTCTTGGAGGCTACCAGGTCGCCTCTCTCTTCGAGGATCGGGAGTTTCTGGAGCGCGGCCTCTGTATCGTCCTCTGCGCCAACGACTTCATGGGCGTTTGGGGTAGCCTCCAATGGATGACCCAGCAGGGACACGATCCTCGGGAGCATCCTGTTCTGGTAGCCGGCCCGGTAACCGACAGTGCGGAAGGCATCCGCTATATCGAGGAAAACCTGGCTGTGCCTGCAGCCAATGTCTTTGATAGTGGAGGTAAGCTGTGTACCTTCATCCGTGAGTTGTTGATGCCATGGTCAAAGTCGGCATAGCCGGAGGATCTGGCTATGGGGGTGCCGAGCTTCTCCACATCCTGATCCGCCATCCCGAAACGGAGATCACCTGGATCTCCTCCCACCGCCACAGTGGAAAGCGGGTCTCGGAAGTGTATCCGGGCTTTCACGGCTTCCTTGACAGTCGCTTTACCTCGCTCGAGACCCTGTCCTCCTCTGATTTAGATGTCCTTTTCCTGGCGCTCCCCAATGGCCAGGCTATGAACATCGTTCCGCAGTTGAACGAGGAGCTGATCATCGTCGATCTGAGTGGGGATTTTCGGATTGAAGACCCCGACCTATTCGAACGGTATTACAGGTTTCCTCTCTCGGCTCCGGAGCTGCAGCAGGATTTCGTGTATGGTCTGACCGAGCTCAATCGTTCACAGATTCAAGCTGTCAAACGCATTGCCAATCCAGGCTGCTTCGCGACGGCCACCTTGCTCGCCTTGTATCCCCTCTATCAGGAGAACTGGATCAAGGGTCCGGTATTCGTCGATACGAAGACGGGTTCGTCCGGAGGTGGAAGCAACCCCTCCCCGGGAGCTCACCATCCCCGTCGAAGCAACAGCTTGTTTCCCTACAAACCGTTTTCACACCAGCACCTGCCCGAGATCTTTCAGATCCTCGACACCACGGAGCACCCTCTGGTGTTCCAGACGTACTCCGCTCCGTTCATAAGGGGGATCTTCGCCAGCCACTATATGGCTCTCAGCCGGGAGGCTACAGCTGAGCAGGTGCGGGATCTGTATCGGGAATACTATGCTTCCGAATATTTCATCCGCTGGGTTCCTGAGTGTCCCGACGTCAACTACGTTCGCCATTCCAATTTCGTCGATATCGGTGCGGCGACGGAAGATGGCTTCCTGATCGTCTGGTCCGTTCTGGATAACTTACAGAAGGGCGCGGCAGGACAGGCTGTGCAAAACATGAACCTGATCTGCGGTTTCCCAGAAAAGACGGGCCTGGATTTTCCGCCGATGCACCCTTAGATGTGACATCTGAGGCAACTGAGGAGACAGAACATGTCAAACCAAGCTCAGGAAGTGATCGACCGCGAAGATCGATACCAACTAAAGACGTATGCCAAGCTCCCCCTGGTGCTGGAACGAGGACGCGGATGCTATGTGTACGACATCGACGACAACGAATATCTGGACTTCTACGGCGGACATGCGGTGATCTCGACGGGTCACTGCCATCCGCACGTGGTCGAAGCCATCAAGAAACAGGCAGAACAATTTCTTTTCTACTCCAACGTGGTCTACAACAAGCGTCGCTCTGACGCCGTGGAAAAACTGGTGAAGATGGCCGGTTCCCCCTACCAGCAGGTTTTCCTGGCGAACTCAGGAAGTGAGGCGAACGAAAACGCCATCAAGCTGGCGCGCGCCACGACGTCCAGGAAGGAAGTCCTCTCCATCCTGGGATCCTTTCATGGACGCACCTACGGCAGTCTCTCCAGCACCGGTATTCTCAAATACGTCGAGTATCTCAACACTCCTGTTCCCGGCCATCGGGCCCTGGCGGCAGAGGCAGTCGCCGCTGCGGTTAGCCAAGAGACCGCGGCCGTCATCGTGGAGCCCATTCAAAGCATGGGTGGTGTGTATCAGATTCCGGCCGAGATCTTGAGAGAGATTCGGGAATCCTGCGATGCCCAGGGAGCGCTGCTGATCTTCGACGAGGTCCAGACTGGGGTTGGACGCACCGGCAGTTTTCTGTACTCGGGTCAGGCAGGCGTCTATGCCGACATGGTCACCCTGGCCAAGGGGATCGCATCGGGACTTCCCGCGAGTGCGCTTCTGGTAATCGAAGAGCTCACAAAAAAGGTTCAGAATGGTGACCTTGGGGCCACATTCGGGGGCGGACCGATTGCCTGTGCTGCAATAGAGGCGACGATGGACGTCTTGTCCAATGAGGACTTGATTGCCAACGCGGCTCGAATCGGTGATTATCTTCGCGAGCGCATCGAGCGACTATCCTGGGTAGAGGAGGTTCGCGGCAAGGGCCTGCTTTTGGGAATCAAAGTCGAGGAACCGAACGGGGCCAAAGCGGTGCAGCAGACTCTCCGTGCAAACCGAATTCTCAGCGGCTCCTCCAACGACCCGGCAGTGCTGCGGCTGATGCCACCTCTGTCGGTGAGCCAGGCGCAGGCGGATACTTTCCTGGACGTACTGGCTACCCATGATCCTGGTCATTAAGCTCAGCGGCAAGGTACTCGAAGAAGAAACCTATCGCACCTCTCTCTGCCGTCAAATCGCCGAGCTCTTCAAGTCCAGGCACCAGATCGTCGTCGTCCACGGCGGCGGAAAGCAACTTACGGATCTGTGCGCTCGGCTTGGCATTTCAAGTGTCCAGCACCAAGGCCGGCGGGTCACGGATGAACCGACCCTGGACGCTGCCAAGATGGCATTCTCCGCGATCAATCGAGACCTGGTCGCCGCACTACTTGCCAACGGCTCCCAGGCGCTCGGCTTTGCAAGCTTCGATGCGGGACTCGTGCACAGCCGAAGAAGGGCTCCCCTGCTGATTAGCACCATGACCGAAACGGGAGAGCCGAGAACCGAGCTCATTGATTTCGGTCTGGTAGCCGAAATCGATCGGGTCAATCCGTCGATCTTGACCAGCCTTTGGGAGTGCCAACTGATTCCGGTGGTCAGCTGTCTTGCCAGCACCGCGGAGGGGCAGATTCTCAACATCAATGCCGATACTTTAGCCGCCCATCTTTCAGCGGGACTCGGAGCACATCGACTGATTTCCGTAACCGACGTTGAGGGAATCTACCTTGATCTGAAAGATCCTTCATCCAAGATCGACGAGCTCAGCGCCAGTCAGGCCCGTGTCTATCTGGAGGAGGGAAGATTCAGCGAGGGGATGATTCCCAAGATCCAGGCAGTGCTCAGGACAATCGAAATGGGGGTGCCGGCGGTTCAGGTTGTCAGCGGGCTGAAGCCCGAGGGTCTGCTTCAAGGAGTAGAAGGCAAGGCCGGAACCCGCATCGTTCCGTAGGCGGACCCAGGTGGTAGGTTGCAGGACACCCTGGAACCGACCGCTGGGCTTGTCAACCGCGATTCTTTGACCAGACTGTGATTCGCCCTACCTGTAGCCTGTAACCTGCAACTTTCAACCGGTTACCCCTGAAACGGCTACTGCTCGAAATCCTCCAAAACCCAACCTCCGTCACCCCAACTCAGGACTTGATCGCCGCCCACAGGCTTGGGTGGGGGGAAAACCGCATCGATCCTGGGAAAGTGCTCAGAGGGAATGCTTTTCCCAGAGGCTTTGACTGCCGCGTCGAGCTGTGCCCGGCTTCGGAGACCGGTGATTACCGAGGCGATCCCTTGCTGCGACAGAGTCCAGGCCAGCACATACTCGAGGACGGACATGCCTGCCTCCTGCGAGAACCCCTGGAGAGCATCCAGCTTTCCCATCAAAACATCATCACGAGGAGGCATCCACTCCGGCTTTTCATCTCCTCGGGAGCCAGTCGGGGGTGCCTGGCCGCGCAGATACTTGCCGCTCAGAGCACCCCCTTCCAGGGCTTGGTAGGGCATCAATCCCACACCATAATGTCGGGCGCATGGGACGTGTTCCAGTTCGATTCCGCGGGTCATCAAGCTGTACTTGGGAGAACTGACGCTGACCGCCGGCCATCCATTACGCCTTGCGATCTCGCTCGCCTGCGCCATGCGCCAGGCGGGCCAATTCGAAACGCCTACGGCGCGCGCCTTCCCCGTCCTTACCCATCGGTCGAACACCCGCCATACTTCCTCCATCGGGACGGCTGGATGCCACCGATGGGCTAGCACCAGGTCAACCCAATCTGTCCCCAGGCGTTGCAGACTCTGGTCGAGTTCACGCTCCAGATGGTGCGCCGATAACCCTGCATCGAGGGGTCCGGTGCCGCTTGGATTTCCCAGCTTGGTACAGATCACGGCGTCTTGCCGACGCTGCCCGAGGGCCTGCCCCAGTAGACGCTCACTGACTCCTCCTTTGGAGCCAACTTTTCGGTCATATCCCTCGTAGACATTGGCGGTATCAAAGAAATTGATGCCCTGGTCAAGCGCGTACCCAACCAGATCCTTGATCTGCTCTTCACCCAGAGGTCGCCCGAACGTCATCGTCCCCATGCAGATCGGTGAAACCATCAGGCCGGTGGCGCCGAGAACGCGGTATTTCAACTTCGTTGCTCCTCGATTGCGAGAGGCGGAGCCACCACCTGAAGCTCTTGCTCCAAGGAATGAGCAGCCTGCAGGATGCGGGCTTCCTGAAAATAGGGTCCCAGGATTTGCAATCCAAGAGGAAGCCCTTCCTCCGAGAATCCGCAGCACATGGCTAGCCCTGGAATGCCGACCAGATTCGCTGGAGCCGTGTAGATATCAGAGAGATACATCTCCAGAGGGTCGGCCATCTTCTCACCCAGCTTGAAGGGAAGCGAGGGAGCCGTGGGACCAATCAGCAGATCCACCTGTTCGAAAGCCTTCAGATAATCTTGCTTCAAGAGGGTGCGCACCTTACTGGCCTTGAGATAGTAGGCGTCGTAATAGCCCGAGCTCAGGACATAGGTGCCGATCATGATGCGCCGCTTCACTTCCTCGCCAAAACCCTCGCTCCGAGTCGATCGATAGGTGCCTTCCAGATCCTCCGGGTCGGTGCTTCGATAGCCGTAACGCATTCCGTCATACCGAGCCAGGTTGGAGCTGGCCTCGGCTGGCGCAATGATGTAGTACGCCGCGATCGCAAATTCATTGTGGGGAAGGTGGACCTCTTGCACTTCACAGCCAAGCTTCTCTAGCCGTGCAATCGCAGAACGAATGCTCTCATCGAGCTGAGGATCGAGCCCTGAGCCGAACCACTCGGCCGGGAGACCAATTCTCAAGCCCCTGATCTGGTCCTCGATTCCGGAGAGATAGTCGTCTACGGGACGACTGGCGGAAGTGGAATCGCAGGGATCGTGTCCAGCGGTAACCTGGAGAATCCGGGCCGCATCGCGAGCACTATTCGCCAGAGGCCCAATCTGATCTAGCGATGAGGCGAAAGCGACCAGGCCGTACCTTGATACTCGTCCGTAGGTGGGTTTGAGTCCTACTACCCCGCAGAAAGCGGCGGGCTGTCTGATTGAACCGCCCGTATCGCTGCCAAGAGCACCCGGTGCCTCAAAGGCTGCAACAGAGGCTGCGGAGCCCCCGCTGGAGCCGCCCGGGACGCGCGCCGGATCCCTGGGATTTCGGGTCGGAAATAGGGCGGAGTTTTCTGTGGTCGAGCCCATGGCGAACTCGTCCAAGTTGGTTTTTCCGAGGATCAGAGCTCCTGCCTGCTTGAGTCGCGAGATGACTGTGGCGTCGTACGGCGGACGATATCCCTCGAGGATCCGCGACCCGCAGGTCGTCGGGAAGGACCGGGTGACAATGTTGTCTTTGATGGCCAGGGGAATACCCGTCAGGAGTCCGATGTCCTCGGCGCCTCGGCTGAGACGCTCATCCAGCGCCGACGCCTCACTCTTGACTTTTTCGGGGTCCACCGTGACGAAGGCACGCACTCCCTGGTCGATTTCCTCAATACGATCCAGAAAGGCTTCGGCTACTTCCCGTACGGAGAGCTCTCCACTCTGGATTCCCTGATGAAGCTTTCCAATGGACCAGGTACAGATTTCGTTCATGGTGCTCGTGACTACCGCCGTTACTCGATGACCTTTGGAACGATGAAGTATCCCTTCCCAGACTGCGGCGCCTGCTCGATCGCAACCTGCACATCCAAGGAAGGGCGCACCTGGTCTGCCCGGAGACCTGCTTCGGGACTGCCCTCCTCGAGCACGTGGTATGTCGGATCTACCCCTTCCGTCGGAGCTGTCTTCAGTTCTTCGAAATAGTCGAGGATGCGTTGAAACTGAGAAACGAAAACCTCAAGCTCTCCGGCAGAGAATCGCAAGTGAGCGAGTTCGGCAATCTTTTCAACTTCTTCTGTCGTGACTGACACTGCTTCTTCTCCAGGTTATTCTGCCGTGGCTGGGGCACTGAGCTGCGCCGGAGAGACGTGAATTCCAAGGGGATTGACCTCGTGTTCCCTGACAATGCCCATTTCCTTCACTTTCACGGATCCGGCATCAATGGCTGCACCTTGGCTGCATATTCTCGTACCCGCTGAATGTCGCGGTCGATCTGCTGCTTCAAACTCTCGACCCGGTCAAATTTCTTCTCGCTTCTGAGCCGAAAGAAGAAGTTCAGACCGACTGTCTTACCATAAAGGTCCCGGTCCAGATCGACCAAGTGCGACTCCACCACCGGCTTGGCGCGGTGTGGCAGATCGACAGTGGGTCGGAATCCGATATTGGTCCCCGCCCAATGAGCAACTCCATCAACCAGAGCGCGGGTCACGTACACTCCTGTTGCCGGGATCAATTCGTTTTCCGGGTCCAGATTCGCGGTCGGGTAGCCGATGGCGGAGCCCCTCTTGGACCCTCTAACGACGGTTCCCCGAATCTGGTATGGCCGATCGAGGAGCCGTCGGGCCAGCGAGGTGCGCCCCTGCTTTAAGGCGAGTCGGATGGTGGTACTACTGACGCGAATCCCGCGAACCCGGACCGGCTCAATCGCGTGCACCGAAAAGAGAGACTTGCGCCCTAACTCCTCCAGGGTATGAAAGTCCCCCTTTCTAGCGTGCCCAAAACGGAAGTTGCTACCTACGTAAACCTCACGAATGCCGTGGCAATGCAAAATCTTCTGGGCAAACTGTTCGGGAGTGTAGAGGGAGAGTTCACGGGTGAAAGGGAGACGTACCATGACATCGATACCCAACCGTCTGAGCATCTCAGCCTTTTGGGGAAACGTCTGCAAGAGCGAGGGTGCATCGCCTGATGAGATGATCTTCTGAGGGTGAGGAGTAAAGGTCAGCAGGACTGAGGTTCCGTCCTTCGCTTTGGCTCTCCGGACCAATCTGCGTAGAATCTCCTGATGCCCGAAGTGCAGGCCGTCGAACACCCCTATCGTCATGATGGGATAGCTCAAGCCCTGGGGAAGTTCCTCAAGAATCTGCATCGATAGTCCGACTGGTGAGAGAATTCACCCTAACCCGGATTTCTCATCGCTTGTCGTAGCGAGGCGCCGCAAGGGCCGTCCTGGCAAGGCTTGCGCCCGAGACCACTCGTGGCGAGCCTCCGCAGTCGTACTCGTGCAGTACGTCGAGGAGGCCGACCGAGCATAACGCAGCCAGGACGGATGTTTGCGGCAACACAGTAGACCAGCGATGAGAAATCCGGGCTAACCTCAAAGTTCCAGCACCAGTCCATCGTAAGCCAACTGAATCGAATCAGGTAGGTAGGCATTCCCTTCTTCGTGGTCGACATCGTGACACATGTGGACAAGATACGTTTCTCTCGCACCTATTCTGGCCGCTGCTTCTGCGGCCTGGGACAAGCTGAAGTGGGTGGGATGCTCCGCGTACCGAAGACCATCCAGGACAAGCGAATCCACCCCCTTGAGTTTCTCAAAACTCTTCTCGGGTATGTGGCTGACATCGGTGACATAGGCGAAGGAGCCAACTCGAAAACCCAGCACCGGAAGCTGCCCGTGGAGAACCTCGATGGGCTCCAGATCCAGATCGCCGATCCGCAACGTCCCTTCGATCGGCACCAGATCAATCTCGGAGACCCCCGGGTAGGCCCGCTCCTCGAAAAGGTGCCGAAAAGTAAGCTTGATCTCCCTCAAGGTCTCCTTACTCCCATAGGCGGGGATACGCTTGCCAGACCAGATGTTGAAAGGGTAGACATCGTCCAAACCCAGGATGTGGTCTACGTGGGAGTGAGTAAACAACAGGGCATCCAACCGCTTGACTCCATAGCGGAGCACCTGGTTGCGGAAATCTACCGAGGCATCGACGATGATACTCGCCTGGCTTTCCAAAAGGACTGAGGTGCGTAGGCGGTGGTTTCTTGGATCAGAGGACCGACAGACCCGACATTGACAACCAATGACAGGAACACCTCTTGAGGTACCCGTTCCAAGAAAGGTGACTCTCATCCAGTTCGGTCTATCTCAGCTTTTCGTGACGGCGGCGCAAGTTGGGGCGCCTCCGGGGCCACTGGAACATCAATGCTCCAACGTTTGTGGCGAGCCCGCTCCGGTCTATAGTCGAATCGTTTTGGTCTTCCCCAGGAAGCTCAATCGGAGCTCGTGGAGGAGCCCTTCGAGTAGTTGGGCCTCTTCGGCGGCCAGGTTACCCTGTGTCTTTTCCTTGAGCAGGGAGAGAATCTCTATCAATTGCTTGGCGCCATCGAGATTCTCCCGCTTCTGTCCAGTGGCGGGGTCGACGATTTCACCCAGATGAACCATCCCGGTTGTCGCGAGCGAGAGCACGAAGGAGGAAAAATCCATGGGTGGGGCTCCACCATGGCTGCTAGTTTCCGGGGCGGGGGTGTCGGTATGAAGTGAGCTCGGCTCCGCTGCCGCGGGTTCGGCTGCCGTGGGGGCGGCCGAGGGCCGATCTTCCTCTTCCGGAGCCTCCGACCTCAAGTTCCCTTCTTCGTTGAAGAGACGTCGATCCTTGATCTTGAATCCACCTGGTTCGTTCTCGTCATTCATCAGAGTTCCTCCCTACTCGGCCCGGGCGACCGGCCCTAAGGGTCTGCGCAAAAATAACCTGGCATTTTGGCATCTCATCTTCACACCATCTTCGGCCGCTTCTCAGTCGCGAAATCCTCAACGTAGACCCGGCTATGCCTGCGGTTTCGCTCAATCGTTCGCGGCCAAATCCGGCGCAAATCTGAGCGCCAATTCTACCAAGTTATTCTTGCGCAGACCCTAAGTCTTTCTTTCGGCCTCCTTTTGCCTCTGCCACTGGCTCTCCATTTCTTCGAGTCTCACCGTGCGAAGCGGCCGTCCCGCTTCGGCAAAAGTTCTCTCCATGGCCTGAAAGCGATCTATGAACTTCCGGTTGGTCTGGCTGAGAGCCGTCTCCGGGTCTACCTGGAGGTGCCGAGCGATGTTCAGGACTACGAACAGAAGATCGCCGACTTCCTCTTTTACCTTGAGACTGTCGTTTTCCTGAATGGCTTCCTGAAGCTCCTGAAACTCCTCCAAGAATTTTTCCCGAATCGCCTCTAGTGTAGGCCAGTCGAAACCCACGCGAGCGGCTTTAGCCGACACCTGGTAGGCCGTATAGACCGCAGGCAAGCGGCCGGGTGTGGCCGACAGGGCCGAGCGGCGTTCAGTTGATCCACCTTTTTCCGCTGCCTCCTGGGCCTTGATCTCTTCCCACTGACTCAGCAGCTCTTTACTGTTCTCGAAGGACGCCTCGCCAAAAACATGCGGGTGCCGGCGAACCATTTTTTCATAGACGGATCGACAGACATCGTAGACATCGAACTCCTTCTTTTCCTCGGCGAGGCGCCCATGAAAGACTATCTGGAAAAGCAGATCCCCCAATTCGTCGCAGAGTTCCTGGGGGGCTTCACCATCAAGTGCCTCCAGCACTTCGTAGGCTTCCTCGACAAGCATGGGCTTGAGCGTTTCGCGCGTCTGCTCCTTATCCCAGGGGCATCCTTCAGGGCTGCGCAGCAGAGCCATCAAGTCAACAAGTTTGTGGAAGTATTCTCTGTTTTCTGAAGCCATACGGAAAAGTTCCGTGCAAGGATACGAAGGGTTTTCAGCAGTGTACCAAGGACCAGCTCGGGAGCATCAGGCTTCAGCCAACTCGAACCTTTCGATGTGCATCAAGGGGTTTGTCTTGACCTTGACCTGCTTGCCGGTGATCGCGCCGATCTGGGTCAGGACATCTCGCTCCTCGCCCCTCAACGCCTTCCCCACGTCCGGATGGCAGCGGATGATGAGCTCATTGCCTTTACCGAGTGCCGAGGTCATTTTGTGAGCTTCCTCGTGAATCGTGTGGCAGATGGTTGGCACCGAACGAGTCATTCCTCTGCCGCCGCAGAAGGTGCATTTCTGAAGCAGGATTCGCTCCAGTGACTGCTTGACTCGCTTACGCGTAACGGCTACCAGGCCGAACTCGTTGAAGCCCAGGATTTTCGAAGGGGCTTTGTCCTTCTTCATCTCGCCCTGTAGCTCTTCGAGCACTTTCTGTCGATTGTTGGGATCGGCCATGTCGATGAAATCAATGACGATGATCCCTCCCAGATCTCGCAGACGGATCTGGCGCACAAGTTCTTTGACCGCTTCGAGGTTGGTCTTGGTGATCGTATCTTCGAGAGAGTTGGTGCTTCCGACGTACTTGCCCGTGTTGATGTCGATGGCCACCAGGGCTTCTGTCTGGTTTATTTCGAGGGACCCCCCTCTTTTCAGCCAGACTTTAGGCCGCAACGCCTGCTCGATCTCGGCAGAGATGCCGAAATCGTCGAAGATGTTCGTGGGCTTACGGTAGAGACGCACCTTGCGCGCGAGGTCCGGACTGAATTGCCGGACCATCTGGAGTATCTGCTTGTGTACCTGGGGATCGTCCACGTGCAGGGTCTTGAAATCCTGTGAGAAGAAGTCACGAACGATCCTCTGAACCAGACCAGGCTCGGCGTAGACCAATGAGGGCGCCGAAAGCTTTTCTCCTCTGATGCGGATTTCCTCCCACAGCTGCGTCAAGTAGTGCATGTCCTGCTGGAACTCATTTTCTGACTGGCCCCCTCCAGCAGTTCGTACGATAAAGCCTCCTCGGCCCACCTTGCGGCGCAGTTCCAGGACGATCTTCCTCAGTCTCTGTCGTTCATCATCCGCGGCAATTCGATGAGAGACCCCAATGTGGTCGACAGTAGGCATATAGACCACGAAACGGCCCGGAAATGCTACATGAGAAGTAATCCTTGCGCCTTTCCTGCCGATCGACTCCTTGGCAATCTGAACTAGAATCTCCTGTCCTTCAGTCAACAGATCGCCTATCCCGACTCGCTCGGCTGTCCGATTGCCAGCCGGCCTACGCCTGCGAGACGAAGATTCGGGGCGCTTGGCCCGGGGACTGGACGGTGGCGGTGGAGCCGGGGCTCTGAGGTCGGCCTCACGTCCGGAGGAAGCGCCGAAAGTCCCCAGATCTACCTCGAAGTGATCCGGGAGTATGAGGGGCCCTGGGGGGGCCTGCGACTCTCCCGGGGTAGGACTCTTGGACTCGCGGACCTGCCTGACCTCGGGGACGGACAAGCTCGGGGGGAGAACGTGTCCATCCCCCAGAAACAGCGCCAGCTGAGGCATCAGTGCCATGATCGAGGCATCCCGCTTACCCGCTCGTTCGTGACTCTCCGAAGCTCGCTTCGGATGGCGCCCATTTTCGTTTTTCTCGAGTCCTGGTAGAGTCGCTTCGGCAGCGCTCTCCAGCCGGTCCTCTCCAGCCTCCTCGGCGGGCACAAACAGTTCCTCGAACTCCTCAAAGTCCTGGACGAAGTCATCGACGTACAGGAAGGCGTTTCGATCCAGACCAATGTCGACAAAGGCAGCTTGCATGCCGGGGAGGACCTTGGTTACACGGCCTTTGTATATATTCCCGAGAATCCCCTGGTTCTTTCGTCGCTCAATGAAAACCTCGTTCACCTGGCCGTCTTCTAGCAGGGCGATCTTGGTCTCGAGCTGACTGGAAGCTATGATCAGCTCCTTCGTTATCACTTTACTTCTCCCTTGGAGCTCCTGGTTCGGGCGGTCTGGTTTCGACTTGTGTGGATGAAGAAGAAGGAAGTAGTAGGAAGCGCTCGCACCGGGGCACAGCAACACCAGGATTGCACGGTCCTGAGCCCCTTGCCGCCAAAACTACCAGGATTGATCGGAGGTACCCCCCCCGAAGAATAACCGAAAGCCGACCGAGTCGTATCTATTAAAATATTCGAATTGGCCCACGGCCAATCGCATTTCTTCTATTACAAACAATTAACTTTGAGACACTAGTGTCCGGTTTGATGTCGTTGATTCTAAAAGACTTAAAGCTCTCTTAACTGTAAGGTTATAGTCACTCGACTCCTATCCTCCTACAAACAAAGGCCTTAGCCGTCTTCCGAACAAGTTGCGCTGTCTCCACTTTGGTGCCCGTTTGGGCCCGTTTTTCGTCTCCCAGGTCAAGACCTGCCCCAGAGCCAGGTACTCTAGGGCCGTGACCTGCAGCCGCTTGAAAATCTCGTACAGGCGCCCGGGGGGCCGCAGCAGAAACTTCACGTAGGCCACCAGCAGGTAGACACACAGCGCCACCCAGACCTGCGTCATCACCGCATTGGCCGTGGTCCCCAGAAAGCTCTTGATCTTCAGGTGCTGCTTGACCCATTTGAAGAACAGCTCGATTTGCCAGCGAGCCTTATAGATGGCGGCCACCTCAGCCGCCCTGAGATGAAACAGATTGGTCAAGAAGACATAGAACTGCCTCGTCTCCGGGTCCCGGTAGCCGATGCGGCGCAGGGGAGTCGACAGGCATCCGGCCGCCTTCCCGGTCAGACGAATGACTTGATCCGAGGTGATCCCCGGCGGGGAGCCCACCGGCCGCCGCTCCAGCACCCGGTAACGCGCGTTGCGCTTCTGCCGGGTCACGAAGTACACCCCCTGGCGGTGGAGTTGGTCAAACCAGTGGTAGTCCACGTAGGCCCGGTCAAAGGTCAGGATGCTGTCCGGTTCGTAGCGCTGGCCGCGCGCCACCTCGATCTCGTGCTCCCGGCCCGGGGTCATCACGCAAAAGCTGGGGATGTGCCCCCCGTGATCCAAGATCAGATGTAACTTGATCGCCCCTTTTCGCTTGCGAAACTTCGCCCAGTCAAAGACTTTCAGGCACAGATCGATCACCGTCGCATCCAGACTGTACACCCGATGCCGGAAGCCGAAACGCTGACCGGGAGCCTGACTCCGACAGCGGCTGTACAGGCAAGAAAACAGCTCCCCGAAGATCTCCTGGGGTCGTTTGCGGTTCGCATCCGCCAGCGTGGAGCGGCTCACCGCCCCCAGCCCCACTTGCTGCAGCTTCTTTCGCCCTGCATCTAAAGCGGTTACCAGATCCCTCAAACTATGCTGTCCGGTTAACTGCCCGAAAAAAAGGGCCACGAACTGCCCCCAGCACGACAACTTCCGGACTCCCTTGTCACCTTGGCGGCGCTCCACGATGGCGCGAAACTCATCCCGGGGGATATGACGGAGCAACTGATGCAGGACTGACGTATACTTGGCCATGGGATCTCCTTGGTCTTCTTTGGCTTTTTGATGACAACCAAAGAGTTTAACCAAGGTAGGTCCCCTTCCCAAATCGGGCCCAGGAGCTTCCGGGCCAAAAACAACCCCCTTCTTTCCACCATCTCCCCAAAGCCCCATCACATAAGGCTTTCAGCCAGACCTCGAAAAATAAACCGGACAGCAGTGACTTTGAGATTATAACTCTTCGAGCTAGAGTCTGACAAGAAAAGCGTCGTCCAGTCGCATCAGACGGACTTCCGCCCGGCACCCCTCTTCCCTTGCTTTTGTCAGTGGACGAAGCGACGACTGTACGTGCCCAGTGCGATCCCTATAGCAGTGAAGATGACCAGGGTGAAAGAGCCGCCGTAACTGAGCAGCGGTAGCGGAATACCAATTGGCGGCAGGATTCCCAGGGTCATTCCCAGATTCACGACCACGTGAGAGAAGATGAGGGCAACCAGGCCGGCCATGACGAAAATCCCAGTGCGGTCGCGGGAGACTTCTGCAATGTGCACCATACGCATCAGCACCAGGAGGTATAAGAGCAGGATGACGCATGCACCGATCAGTCCCGACTCCTCCCCAATCAGGGAAAAGATGAAATCAGAGTGGATCTCGGGAACGAAGCCCAATTGACTTTGGTCTCCCTGTCCAATTCCCTTGCCGAACACCCCCCCCGAACCGATCGCAATGAGAGACTGACGAGTCTGGTATCCAACTCCCTGGGGATCCAAGTCGGGATTGAGCGTGGCCAGAATCCTCTGCCTCTGGTAGTTCTTCATCACGAACCATCCGGCTGGCGCAAGACAAAGCATAAGAGCGAGGAGACCAATGAGAACCCGTACTCGCAAGCCTGCGACAAGGGCGACCGCCAAGAGGATCGGCAAATACATCGCCGCGGTTCCAAGGTCCCCTTGGAGGAGTACCAGTCCCATGGGCACGAGAGCGAGCACTGTGACCGCCAAGAAGTGACGTCGACGCAGGAAGGACTCCTCGATCCCGGCTAGATATCGCGCCAGTGTCAGAACCAGGACAAGCTTCCCAAGTTCGGAGGGCTGAAATCGGACCGGCCCAAACGCCAGCCAACTCTTACTGCCATGGATCTCTACCCCGAAGAGGAGAACACCCAGCAACATCACGATGACGCATCCATACATCAGGAACGCGTAGTCGGTGAGAAAGTGGTAGTCGATTGAGGCCACGACCAGACAGACGCAAAGACCCAGACCGATCCAAACCAGCTGGCGCACGAACGTGTTGCCTGGACCACCCGGAGTTTCGGCGCTGTAGGCACCGAGGGCACCGATCAGTGAAAGCACCAAGGCTAGCAAAAGCAGCAGGTAATCGATGCGCAGGAGAAGACGCTGAGAGAGCATGCTCTTGGTAACCAGGGTATCACAGCCAACCCTTAGTGCTTCGCCCCTAAATGCGATGATACGGGCGGTTGCTTGCGGTACTTATGAAACGCTATTGGCTGTTGTCGGGAACCCGATCGGGTGTCCCAGGGAACTCTCTCTGTTGCTTGTGAGCCAGTTCCAAGGCATCGGATGTGAAGGGTTGGTTGGTTTTGTACTTCTTGTAAAACGCCTGCATGAGCTTCCCAGCTAGAGGGGCTGCCGTGGAACCACCCCCTCCCCCTTTTTCCACCAACACAACGACAACGATCTCAGGAAGATCGCGAGGAGCAAAGCCGACAAACCAGGCATTTGAAGCGAACTGGTCGGCCTTTTCCTTGGACAGCTTCTCCCGGGTGGCTCGGCCGATGGTCTGGGCAGTTCCGGTCTTGCCGCAGACATCGAAGCCCACGACTCGGGCGGATCTGCCGGTTCCGTACTGATTCACCACCGCCCACATCGCTTCTCTCATGAACTGTTGGTGCTCGGGGGCCAGTCTGATTTGAGGAACGAGCTCTCGTTTTCCCACAGATTCGGGCTCGCGCACCAGATGGATGGGGGCAGCTGTACCTGCTGCAATGATACCGACCGCTCGAGCCAGCTGAATCGGTGTCACATGGACCGGGCCCTGACCGATAGAAACCGAGATGGTCTCCCCGGGGTACCAGCGGGTACCATAGATTTTCCTCTTCCATTCAGTCGATGGGACCAAGCCTACAACCTCTCCTCCAAGATCGATCCCGGTGCGCTGGCCCAGACCGAAGCGAGCACTGACCTCTGAAATGTGGTCGATTCCCAGCTTTTGCCCCAACAGATAGAAATAGACGTTGCAGGATTGACGAAGAGCCTCCCGCAGAGTGACTCGTCCGTGCCCACCCTTCTTCCAACAGCGGAACGAATGTCCGTACAGATTGATCTGTCCACTACAGTAGACTGATGTCTGGAGATTGACCACACCCTTTTCGAGACCCCCCAGAGCCATCACCAGCTTGAAGATCGATCCGGGAGAGAAACTGCTCTGGATGGCACGGTTCTGCAGCAGATGGTCAGGATCCTGAACGAGACCCTCCCACTCTTCTTTGCTGAGGTGTACGGTGAATTGGTTGGGGTCGAAGGCCGGCCGACTCGCCATCACCAGGACTTCTCCGGTCTGAGGCTGGATAGCTACGATCGTCCCTATTCGATCTGCCAACTCTCTCTCAGCCACCTCTTGAAGGTCCAGGTCCAGAGTAAGCTTGAGTTCCTTGCCGGCCTCTGCGGGAATGTGTCCCAATTCCTCGAGCTTCTCCCCCACACTGTTGACCAGTACCTTCTTGTACCCATCTTTGCCCGAGAGGTGATTGTTATAGACCCTTTCGATCGCAAATTTCCCGACCACATCGCCAGCGCTGTGGTCGGAGAACTCGGGAAGCTCGAGCTGTCCGCGCGATACTTCACCCACGTAGCCGAGTACATGGGCAGCCAACTTGCCATAGCGATAGGTGCGCCGTGGCTGACTCACGATGGTTAGTTCGGGATATTCGGTCTGGCGGGCGAGGAGGAAGGTGATTTCATCGATCGACAGGTGCTTCTTGACGACAAGCGGCTGATATATGGAGTAGTGCTTCGCCCCTTTCAGCCGTTCGTCCAGTCCCTTCCTCTCGAGCTTGAAGCCCTCAGCCAGGAAGGACAAGGTGCTTTCAAGGTCCTGGACTTCATTGCGATACAGCACCAGACTGAAAACGTTAACGCTGTCGACGAGAACCCGTCCTTCTCGGTCGGAGATGAGACCGCGGGGAGCATCCATTGGCACGGTGAGCACATGGTTGCGCTCGGCAAGCGCCTGATAGTGCTCGAACTGAACCACGTCCAGATGCCACAATCTGAGGAGCAGCCCTAGCAGGATGACTACGAGAAGTCCCCTGACCCATCGCAGGCGAACCAGACAGGAATCCTTTTCTTGATAGACCGCCATCCGTCGAGTGTCCGCTGCTAGAGAGGGAGATGGCTGCGGCGACTCTAGACGATCCGTCGCGAAAGGGCGTTTTTGCCAGAGACAACTACCAAGTTTGAGTTCAGACCCGGAACTCTCTTCTGGGCAGCTTCAGCCAATCGTAGACTTGGAAGATAACAACACCCGCCAGGCCGGTCACGGCCCCTCGAATCAGTGCATGATACCCAAAGTCCTCCCTCACGGGTTCATTTAATAGCTCTAACATACAGAAAACTATGAAATTGTCAAGTAGAGTGAAGCCTCCGATCACGAACAATCGTGGCAGGAATCCACCGATCAAGACCCACCGGTTGACATAGGCGGTGACAAAACCGATGGTCGTTTTACTGACTCCGTTCAGACCAAGATAGATGCGCAGGAAGGCATCGGCCAGCAATCCAAAGGCGCTTCCACAGAGGGCTGCCTTGGCGGGTCGTGAGTACCAACCGATGTAGATAACCAGAACCAGGGGTAGATCCAGATAGAGAGCTACCCAGGGGAAGTATTTGGCCAGGCCAATTTCGGTTCCCCCTACAATCAAAAGAAGCAGAAGGACTTCGCCCTTGCCAATGACAACTTCCAATTTTTCTTTACTCTCGGAATCCCATCGGGGTGGCTGATCCTAGGGTGCGGTTACGACCATGACTTCTTCCAACCTGGAATAATCAACAAAAGGTCTGACACGAATATCCCGGTAAACCATCTCCCCTCTTTCCGATTTGACTATCAAACCAATCGGAAGTCCCTTGGGGTAGATCCTGTCGGCTCCTGAGGTGTAGACCACCTCACCGATCTCCACCTTTTCGTGGTTCGGGATCAATTTCCATTCCAGGAGCTCACTGCCATCTCCCTGCAGCACGCCCTGGAGGCGGGAACGGCTCAGGACTCCTCCTATTGCGGATCCCATTTCCGTGATCGGCTCGACCTCGGCACCGAAGGGCTCAACCGTCACTACCCTTCCAACAATGCCTTCCGGACGCAGCACGGCAGAGTCCTTTCGGAGGCCCACTCTAGTTCCGGCATTGATCCCGAAGTGATCCGAGAAAAAAGAGGGGGATTTCCAGATGACTCCGGCCAGAAGAGTCCCGAACGAATACTGTTGACGTAGTAATGAGTAGTGCGCTGACCGTGTTGCCATGGATTGGATCGCGCGCAGTTGCTCCACCTCAACCTTGAGTGCTGCGTTCTCCGCTCTCAGTTGCAGGTTTTCTCCCTGGGCACCGCGCAGGAACACGTAGCGACTCAGAGCCTTCTCACCCGTATCGGTAACGAAATGCATCGCCGACGCAACCGGCGTCACGAAAAAGAGGCTCCATTTGAACAGAAAGGAGCGGCCCTGCTCGCTGCGGATCTGAATGGAAAGGAGAGCTATATTCAGTACCAGGATCGTTATGAACAGAACGAGGGGTCTTCTTTCGAGCGCCTGGATCATTGAACGCTGATTCGCTTTAGCAGCGTCATCTCCTCGAGCATCATACCGGTGCCGATGGCCACTGAGGAAAGAGGATCCTCTGCAAGAAACACTGGCAAGTCAGTGTCCTCTTTGATGCAGTGGTCCAGCCCCTTGAGAAGTGCGCCGCCTCCGGTCAACACAATTCCCTTATCGGCAATATCAGCTGAAAGTTCTGGCGGTGTCCGTTCCAGCGCTACGCGAACGGCGTTGACGATCGTCGAAATCGAATCTGACAATGCCTCTCTCACCTCCTCGTCGGTAATCTCCAATGTCTTGGGAATGCCCTCAATCAGATTGCGCCCCTTGATCTCCATGGTTAGAGACTGGTCGAGAGTTGCCGCAGAGCCGACCTCGATCTTTATCCGCTCTGCCGTCCTTTCGCCAATCAGAAGATTATGTTTGCGCTTGATGTATTGAATGATCGCCTCATCCATTTCGTTGCCGGCCACACGAACAGAGCGGCTATAGACAATGCCCGAAAGGCTGATCACCGCAATATCCGTGGTTCCTCCACCGATATCGACGATCATGTTTCCACTGGGTTCGGTGATGGGTAATCCGGCACCGATAGCGGCCGCCATGGCTTCCTCGACGAGGTAGACTTCACTGGCTTTGGCGCGCAGGGCCGACTCTCGCACCGCTCGCTTTTCCACCTGTGTGATCTCAGAAGGAATGCAGATGACGATACGGGGACTCAGGAGATGGTTACGGTTGTGGGCCTTCTTAATGAAATACTTGAGCATCTCCTCGGTCACATCGAAATCGGCAATGACGCCATCCTTCATGGGCTTGATGGCCACGATGTTTCCCGGCGTTCGCCCCAGCATCTCCTTGGCCGCGCGCCCCACGGCTTCAACCTTATTCGTGAGCTTGTTGATTGCCACAATCGAGGGTTCGTCGACGACGATGCCGCGGCCGCGCGCGAAGACCAGGGTGTTGGCGGTACCCAGATCGATAGCTAGATCGTTGGAGAAAACTCTGAATAAGGAACGTAGGCTCATAAGTCTCCGCCTAGCTGCGGTCGAGGAACGGTTGTAGTTCTCCGTCAACTCTTTCCAAGAGCATCAGCCCCCCGTGAAATCCATACCTTCGGTGGAACAGAGTCATGCACCAGACCGTGAACTCTCAACCGGCGTCCTGGGCGATTCTTCGGCGGCAACCACCCGATCTCGCAGAGCGGCACACTGGGGGAATGATTTCCCCGATATCGAAACAGCAATCTCGGTTTGAAAGAGCGGAGATGTGACAAGATTTGACACAAAGACTCGGCAGGATCATCTCCACAATCCCAAACCAGCTATTATCCCCAAAGCGCACGGGTCTTGCAAGGTCTTAGGAACCCTGGGGTGCACCTCCCAGTGAAGGAATCGGGCCAAGGAAGCGTGTTATAATAGTGGTTTTTCGAATTGGGGTTTCCCAAGGTTAGTGGCTACTAAATCAGGGAGGGTTCGATGTTAGCTCTGTTTCGGAAGAAACAAAGCGGTCTGAAGTGGGTTCTTTGGCTGGTTATATTCGCGCTCGGCTTCGGAATGGTGCTCCTATTCGTGGATGCTCCGGCCACCTCGTCGACAGGGCTTTCTTCCCAGGAAGCTGCAGTAGTGGCGGGTTCAACCATCACCGCTACGGAGTTCAGGACACGATATATTCAGATCGTCGAGACCTATCGGAAACTCTACAACCTGGATCAACAGGACCCAAAGGTAATCCAGCAGCTTCGGTTGGGGGATACGGCCTTGAACGGGCTCATCGCCGAATATGCTGCGGTGTACGGTGCTGAGCAGTTGGGGCTCCAGGTAACTGACGCCGAGACTGCGGATTTCATCACTCGTCAGCCGGTCTTCCGCGAGAACGAGAGGTTTATTGGACCGGAGCGTTACGAGAGAATTCTACAGGCCAACAACTTGACGGTTCAGGAGTTCGAGAAGGGCATACAGAGACGCATCGCGCGCGACAAGCTACAACGCATTCTTACCGATGGTATTTTCAGTTCGCCGGACGAGGTCGAGCAGGAGTTTCGAAACCGAAACCAGGAGGTCCGGGTTCAGTACGTAGCAATCGACCCGGAAAAGATCGCACCCGCTGAAATCGAAGAGGAGAAGCTTAAGGAATACTACCAGGACAACCAGGAGAAATACCGCGTCGGTGAGAAGAGGGCGGTCCGATATGTGAGCGTTCGAGTCGATCCACAGACGGTGACGATCTCCGAAGAGCAGATCCAGGCCCGACTGGCTGAAGTGACGGACACCCATCAGGTTCGTGTAAGCCACATCCTGATCTCGGCAGAGGACGACGAGGAGGATGCCCCGGCACGTAAGAAAGCCGAAGATCTCCTGAAGCAGGTCCGGGGAGGCGCCAACTTCGAGGAACTAGCAGAGAAACACTCCAACGATATCGGGTCCGCCCAGCGAGGAGGGGATCTGGGATTCTTTGGAAAGGGAAAGATGGTTCCCGAGTTCGAACAGGTTGCGTTTTCCCTCGCGCCTGGCCAAGTCAGCGATCTGGTTCGCACTCCCTTCGGGTATCACATCATCAAGGGTAATGAAGTCGCATCGAAGAAGCCCGATTCGCGGCGCCCTATTGCCGAATTCGAGCTGCGTCAAGACGAAGCGCACAAACAGGCGGGAGAACTGGCAACCAAGGTCTCGAACCAGCTGAAGGAGAATCCGGACTTTGAGGCAGTGGCAAAGGAAAATAACCTTGTCGTAAAGGAGACTGTCCCTTTCACCCTGGGTGACCCCATCACAGGCCTGGTTGTCCAGAGCAACTTCAATCAGAAAGTCTTTGCGATCGACAAGGGAGAATTCATAGATCCGTACGAATCGGCGGGCAGTTACCTGGTGGCTCAACTGGCCGATATCCAGGCGACCAATATTCCGAGTTTCGATAAAGTACGCGATCGAGCCCTGCAGGATCTCAGGGAGGAAAGCGGCGATGAGCTTGCCCGCGAACAGGCCAATGCCTTTTACCAGAAAGCTCAGAGCGAGGGAGACCTGGAGAAGTCTGCCTCAGCGGAGAAGCTGTCGGTAGTTGCCACAGGATTCTTCAAGAAGGGGACTACGATCGACGATACCCTCAAGTTCTCCCCGCAGGTCCACGACCGCTCCTTTCGCTTCAAGAAGGGCGAAATCAGTTCGCCGGTAGTCGTGGCGGGAAAATACATCGTCTTCCAAGTCCTCGACAAGACCGCGGTCGACTCGGCCAAGTTCGAGAAGGAAAAGGGAGAGATCGGTAAGACCTTGACTGAGCAGAAGCGGACCACTTTCTTTTCGAGCTATATCCAGAACCTGGTCGACGGACTGCGCAAGGAAGAAGAGATCAGCGTCAATCAGGAGCTGATAGACGCAGCTAGCAGCTAACTGATAAAATTTCCCGGCGTGGGGCTGTAGCTCAGTTGGAAGAGTACCTGAATGGCATTCAGGGGGTCAGGGGTTCGATTCCCCTCAGCTCCACCAATCTTTTCAATTGTGGGGCGGTCGCAGGTCACGTTGCAGGCGCCTACATGCATGGAACTGCTGCCGGAGTGACCAGGGAGCGGCCAGACTCAAAGACCTCAGTCCCTCTTTTCAATTGCCTCCGCCAGGTCACGAAACAGCTCTGGTCTCAGATCCGGCAGATAGACCGCACGCCCTTCTTTCACCAGCTCCTTGCGGAGTCTGACCAGGATGATCTCGTCCTTGCCGGCGCCGTACGCGATCTGCTCACCGCGAGGATCGACGGCGACGCTGCCACCGCCGGCGTCGGTCGAAACCGGCAACAGCACATAGAGCCCGTTGTCCAGCGCCCGGGCCGGACAGACCTTCATGAACCCGTCCAAATTGAACTTGGGCTTCCACCACTTGGGATGTACCTGCTTGGCGGGGATCCCGGTACCTCCGGTCGGCACCAGATAGACTTCGGCTCCCTTCAACGCATACATCCTGGCGACCTCGGGAAAGTTGATGTCGTAGCAGACCCCAACGCCGAAACGCCAGTTGAACATCTCGAAAACTGGCGTCGCCCGCCCCTGGACCGTGACCTCCCGCTCGTCGGGAGCCAGGAAGAGTTTGCGAAATTTCCCCTGGTAGCCAGCGGGCGTCACCACGAACGCCGTGTTGTACAGCTTGCGGTCCTCACCTGCCTCGACCGTGCACATCACGATGCCAAGATCCAGCTTGGCTGCAAGCTGCGTCAGCCTCTCCGTCTCCGGCCCAGGCACGGTCACAGCCCGCTCGACCAGATCGGTGCCCGCGGGTAGGTAGTGCAACGAACCGGTCAGGGCCCCTTCGGGAAAGACAACGACCCGGGCGCCCTTCTCGGCAGCCTCCACACAAATCGCCTCTGCCTTGGCCAGGTTGGATGAGACGTCGTCCAGCTTGAACGCGTGCTGGACCATGGCGACGATCAGCTCTTCATCGGCCGCGCCTGGTGCACCCACAATTGCCTGACCCGCGCAGAGCAGCACAACCATGATTCTGCCTAACATCATCTATTTGCCCTTTCTGGGTTCTTGTCTTGCATCATTTTCGCCCGATGCAACGTTGTCATTCTGAGGGGAGCGGCAGCCACGCGAAAATGGGTCGCGCTCCACAACCAGTCCGGTCGCTACCGGAATCTCAGGGAGTAGAGATCCGCATCCTTCATCGCGAAGCGCAGGCGGACCGGCTTGCCTGCGATCCTGGCCAGCGGCTTAGCAGAAGTCGCCTTGGCATGAGTCCGCTCCCACTGCACCGTGTGCTCGATCTCGTCTCCCCAGATCAAGGGTGATTCCTCCAGCGCAAAGCCTGGGAGTGGGTTCCCGTTGATATCCTGGATCTCCAGACGGATGCTGCCTGCTGCCGAGGTGGCGAAGTTGAGGACCAGGTTGTGCCCCTGGAAGATGAGAGGCTTTGTGATGAACTCCACTCCCGTGTAGTCGGCATTGAGGGAGACGTAGCCATCGATTCTCAGGGTCATGCGCTCCAGGTGGGCGCTGGGGTAGGTGTAGTTGCGAGAGACGAAGAGGGAGATCTCGTCGGGGGCGGTCCGGATCACGCCTGGAACGGTGAATGTGGTTCGGTGAATCCAGTTCCTCTCGTCACGTCCTGGGCGGATGAAGGCCTCCATGAAGCGCTTCCAATGGACCCCGTCTCGACTACTCATGAAGATCCCATCCGAGATTCCCGGATGGGGGGTGTCCAAGTGATACTTTCGTCTTTTCACCAGGCGCTTTGGAAAGCCCAGCAGGATGTGGGGAGCTCTGAAGTAAGGGTGTGCGGCGCTGACATAGAAATTCTCCAGGGGCGTGTTGCCGAAGTCCGCGGGCACTTGCTCCGACCAGTTCAGCAGATCCTTGGAGGTCGTCTTGACGATGGACCGGACCCCCTGAAGCATGTAGCGGAAGAAGCCGACATACTGGCCCTCCGGCTCCCACCAGAAGACCGGATTCTGGTTGCCATCGAAGGCATTGGGAAGGGGGCTCGTAAACAGAGGCTCCTGGCGCCATTTCCTCCAGTGGATGCCGTCTCCGGAGACCCACAGGAAGAGCCCGTGGCTTTTCTCGGACAGCCGCCGGTAGGTGGTAGCTTTGTAGCGTTCTGAAGGATCCACGGTGGGGTTAGGATCCAGCAGAGGATGACCCAGACCTCCTTCCAGGATCACGTTGTTGTCCTTCGAGCCCTGGAATTCGTACATGCCCAGAGAAGGGCGGCTCCAATGGATCCCATCCGAACTCTCGGCATAGCAGAACACTCCAGGATGCTCAGGTACCATTACCTCCCCCGGCCTCAACCCGGAGGGGCGGAGGTACTCCGGAAGGCTGGTGCCCCGATAGTACAGTCGGTAGGCGCCGTTGTGCCTGAGCAGACCCAGGGCGATACTGAGATTTCCTTCCCAGGGTTGGTCAAAGGTCAGTACCTTGCCCGCAGACCGGGGCTCATGCAGCTTGAGGCTGACACCCTCCATGGATTCGATCAGGTATTCGTCCAAGAACAGCTCCAGCCGGGAGCCAATGTCCAAGGCCCCCTCGGAGCTGGGCTGCTCCGCCAAGGTATGTTCACCTGATAAAGTCGGGGCCATGACAACCAGACAGGCCAAGACCAGTCCTCTCCGCATGATCCATTTTCCCTTTCGAGTGGGGTCACCGTCACCATCGTTTGAGCTGAGTATAAGCGTCATCATGGGACCTCCCTTGTGGTTAGTTTATACTCCTCCGCGCCAATTCCTGCTCCACGCACTTCCGGGCTGGCAGGCACCATTACGATGTGCGACCTCTTCGGCAAGAATATCAAGGAGATCATCGAATCATCTGGACGAGTGCCGGGGAGACGGTAGCTGGAAATTGGGCACTTTGGGCATCCAGCTCGGTGGCTCCCTCCTAGGCAACGGCACTAGCAGGCATTCTTCGCCACTACGATTTCGGAGGGTATGCCAAACGCCACCACCTTTGATTGGTGCTGGACCTGCCAACTCGACTCTTTCAGGAAGGGCAAGAGATCGAGCGGACGGCAACCACCTACCATAGCGGGACGCAGAGACTGGATCCAGCCGACGGCGCCCGCCACGATCCTCGAGGTAAGACCGGTTCCGCTGGTCAGACCCGACAAGCAGAGCAACCCCCCAGGGCGAAGAATTCGATGGACTTCTCGAAGTACCGCCCGGATGTCGTCGTGGGAAAGCAGGTCAAAGACGTAGTTTGACACGAAGCGATCGTAGGAAGCACTGGGCTCATCAATGGGAGGCCCACCCTCGGTCAGGAGCACCTCCGCCCTCGGTGAATATGGCGTGAGTCGTTCTCTGGCTAGTCGAACCATCTCTGGGCTGAGGTCGGCTCCGCGATATCTCGCGGTATCGGACAGGTATTCCTCGAACAAGCGCACGCCGAAACGGCCAGTCCCGGGGCCGAACTCGAAGACGGTCTCTGCGGAGGCGAAATCTCCTTCTTGAAGAACGCGAGCGATGGCGACGTCTTCGTAGAACCCCTGGGAATCCTGCGACGCACCGACTCGATCGTATGTACGCCTCGCCTCCCGATGGGAAAGGGTACCCAAGTCAACCCTCCGCCTTAAATTTCACCCAATCCCGTCCCTGATCAGCTCCGTCCCCATTTCGAGAAAGAAACAAGATTCGACTGCAGCAGGAGCCTTTGAGAGATGGAATTGCTATTTCGTGGCTATTGCAACCAGCCTCTCGGCGTCTTCGTCGTACGGAGTGCCTGCCAGGCTGCCATATAGCTGCACTGCAGAAAACCCTGCTTCGAAGAGGAGTCCTCTCAATTCGGCTCCGGAGTAGAGTCGAATCGACCAGTCGAACTCCTTCTGCTCTGAGCCTCGAATCCAGATCCAGTGATTTTCAATTGTTCCCCATCCATCGTGAACGGTACGCTCTTCGAGCAAGAACTCGTCGCGTTCGGCATATCGATGCCAGGTCCGAGTCTCGAACCCTTGAGCCAGGACCTCTTTACCCAACATCTCCAGCACGACCCTTCCCCCAGGCGACAGCGAAGCGTTGAGATTTCTAAGGACCCGAAGATCGTCCGCGGCGTCCGCGAAGTAGCCGAATGAGCTAAACAGGTGCAGCGCCAGGTCGAACGTTGGGGGCCGGCTGAAGTCGCGCATGTCTGCCTGGACCAGCTCCACCGTCAGTCCCTCGGATAGAGCCGTAGCTCGTGCCGCTTCGAGGTATCGCTGGGTCCGGTCCACACCGGTGACACGGAAGCCGCGGCGCGCAAACTCCAGCACATGCCGGCCGGGTCCGCAGCAGAGATCTAGCACGGCTGCGCCCTGTGGGAGACCTACAAGTGCCAGGATCTGATCGGCTTCGCGTGTAGTGAAGTCACTAGAGCGAAACTGGGAAAAGAGAAAGCCTTCGATAGTCTCCCAGAACACGTCGTCTTCGAACCAGTTCGACCGTTGCATTCACTGGAAAGGATACCTGAGAGGTATCACTCTTCGTCAAAGCGGTCCGGCTGGGACGAATAACTGCCGGCGCGGTTCTGGCTCCGGTGGCAAACCATCAGGTGCAAATGAGGCGGTCGATCCTCTGGATCGTTAGTTGTTGATCCTTAGGGTCTCTTCGAGTAAGCTAGCCAGATCGGATCTGCAATCACGCTCGGGGCGGCATTGGATCGTCGTCCTGCAAGAATAACACTCCAAAGGAGGACCATGATGAACAAATCTTCTATCAGCCGGCGTTCTTTTCTCACCCGGTCGACCGGAATGGGAGCGGGCCTGGCGCTGGCTGGATTTCCCGCCCCGATCAGCAGCCGCGACGTCAACGACCGGATCAGCATCGGTATCGTGGGACCAGGAGGCCGTGGCACCAGTCTCATGAAGGAGTTTTTCCAGCACAACGAAGAGTTCAAGGTCGACCTGGTGGCGATCGCCGACCTCTGGAATCACCGTCGCGACAAGGCCACGGCTTTTGTGAAGGAGAAGTCGGGAAAGGCTCCCAAGGTCTACCGTCACCACGAAGAGATTCTGGCCGACAACGAACTTGATGCTTTGATCATTTCCACTCCCGACCATGCCCATGCCCAGATTCTCAAGTTGGCGGCAGACGCTGGCAAGCACGCCTACTGCGAAAAGCCCATGGGCAATGTCCTGGAAGAGGTCAACGCCGCCTTCGACGCGGTGAAGAAGGCCGGAACCATCGTCCAGATCGGAACCCAGAGGCGGGCCTGGCCCAAATACCGTCAAGCCGCCAAGATGATCGCCGACGGGATCATCGGCGACGTGGTGAAGCTGGAAATCCAGTGGAATGCCTACAGCCCCTATCGATGGGCTAGAAAACCCAAGGATTATTCCTGGATCAAAGAGTCTGACCTAGACTGGAACACCTGGCTCATGGGGAAACCTCATCGCCCCTTCGATCCGCGAATCCTACGCTCTTTCCGCCTCTTCAAGGACTTCTCCAGCGGCATTGTCGACCAGTGGATGACCCACGGGATCGACGTGGCCCATATGCTGGGTGGACTGTCGGCCCCCGTTAGCGCCGTGGCCCATGGCGGAATCTATCAGTGGAAGGACTATAGAGAGAACCCCGACACCTTCGAGACGGCCCTCGAGTACGAGAAGGATGGTAAGAAGGCAATGGCCGTGTATGCCACCAACCTCATCAACAGCTACGGCCGCAATACGCGCGCGCACGGAACTCTGGGGAGTTTCCAGGCCGGCGGCGGCGGCAATTGGATGGACGGCTCCCAGGAAGTCAATGCCGACCCCGACAAGGACTGGCATTTCACGGGCAAGGGTGTGGAAAAAGCCGAAGGCAAAGCGGGGGATATGGTCGCCATCCCAGCCGCCCCAGGCACCACCAACCATATGAACAACTGGCTGGACGCCTTGAGGCATAGAGACCCCAAGCGGCTCTACTGCAATGTCGATGCCGGGTACAGCCATTCCATCGCTTGCATCATGTCCACTGACGCCTACTGGAGCGGCAGACGCATGACCTTTGACAAGGTCAAGAGAACGATCCAGGCGGGCTGACCCATCGTTCTAAGAAAGGCCGCCCCGAGACGCCCGAAGGGCCGGGGCGGCCACTATCCCTGCTACTCACCATAGCGGCCCTTCCGATATTCCTGGCGCACCTTCCGGGCGAATCGTTTGAGGTCCTGCTTGGCCCCTTGGATCTTCGGCTGGGCTTCCCGCCAGGCCTTCTCGGCTCGGGGCTTGACGTCGTTCTCCAACACCTGCTCGGCCTTGGCGCGGGCTTCCGGATTGTCGCGCAGCTCGTGTGCGACTTTAATCACCAGTCGACGAAGGAAACTCATTTCAGGCTGCGCCCAGTATAGGCTATTCCCGGGCTTTCGTCATTGTGACCGTCCTCACCGCCTACGGCTAGCCCGCATTTATCATCGCTTGTCGTAGCGAGGCGCCGCAAGGGCCGTCCTGGCAAGGCTTGCGCCCGAGACCACTCGTGGCGAGCCCCCGCAGTCGTACTTGTAGTACGTCGAGGAGGCCGACGGAGCGAAACACAGCCAGGGCGGATGATTGCGGCGACGTAGTAGACCAGCGATGAGAAATGTGGGCCTAGGCCAGACTCAGGTGGGCCATCAGGCGCGCACCTAGCCACAGAAGAAGAACGAGAAGGAAACAGCACGCACTCACCCAGATGAACCCTCGGTAATACCAATCGAGTCCCGGCTCCCGTATGAGTTCCAGCGAACTGTTGGATCCCCGCACTTTGTATGCCGCATAGGATTGATAGAGTTGCTCCAGAGCCTCTTCGTTCAGATCCTCCGGTCGTTCGACCCTGTCCTCTCCCATAGCCGGTAAGTGAATCCCGACCGCACTGAGTTTCGCCTCCTGACCGATAGGAGTGTTCATGACGCAATAAAAACGGTTCAAAAGGCTTCGGGACTCCTCCCGGGTGAGATGGCTTACCAGAAAACAGGTCAGCGCACAGCCAATCGCGGGGATGAAGGTCCTGAAGGCGAATGAGTGATCGGCCCAGACCCCGGCCAGAAAAGGAAGCGCTTCCGACTGGAGCCGTTCGCCGGCCGCTGTGTCCAGGAAGCGGCACAGAATATAGAGCAGTGCTCCGGACCCCAGCCCAGCCCATGTTCCTTGTCGGTTGGCTTTTCGCCAGACGATTCCGAAAAACAGAGGAACACTCATCAGCAGCATCAGGGGTCCGAGAAACTCGATGAACTCCTTGATGGAGTCAAATTGGTGAGCGATGAAGTAGGAGAAAAAGACGACAAAGAAGGCCCAGATACGGGCACACCTCATATAGAACCTGGAGCTTCGGGAGGGCAGGACCCTGGCCTTCAGGATGTGATCGACTACCAGGGCTGAGCTGGATGCTGCCAAGGTGTCGACGGTGGACATCAGGGCGCCGAAAAAGCTGGCAACGAGAAGTCCCAGCAGTCCCGCTGGTAGGATCTCCTTCATGACCAGACCCCAGGCCTGCTCCGGATCGCTGAGACCGGGCTTGTAGAGGGCAAATAGAATGCCGTAGATGGCAAACAGAATGGTAATGGTGCGCTTCCAGAGGTGTCCCCAGGCACACTGGGTAGCCGCTCGTTCGTCCTTGCCCACCACCAGCAGACTGAACAAAAAGGGTGACGCGATCGCGCCGAAGGTGCCCGAAAAGATGAGCGCAGCTACATAGCTCATCGGAAGTTCTGCCGAGTGAAGCGACCATACCTCTGGCGGAAGTTGGCGCAGCCCATCGAACCCACCGGCCGCTTCCCAGAGAAACGGAAGCAACAGAAAACAGAAGGCAGTGAGCGACAGAATCCCTTGAAAGATATCGGTGAGAAGGGAGGACATCAGTCCACCCGATCCCAGATACAGCGCTACCACCAGGCTGGCCAGCAACACCGACTGATCCACTGTGAGTCCTGAGAGCCCGGCAATGCTTTTCCCGCCGCCCAAGGCAAAAATGCCTACCTGGAAAAGCAGGAGAAGAGTCCCATAGACGGCGTAGAAGGTGGCCACGTTGCGTCCGAAGCGCATCCCGAAAAAGTCCGCCAGATTGAAGACCCGCGAGCGCTTGTAGATGGTGGAGAACAGGTAATAGACGATGACGCCAAAGATGCCGGCCAACCAATACCAGACTCCGGAAAGACCGCTTCTATAGGCACCGCCGGCAACCACTACCGCTTCGGCTCCGCCCACCGCCGAAGCGAAGACGAAGACGAAGGCGACGAAGGGCCCCCATTGCCCCCCTGCGATGAAGAAGTCAGCCAGGGTGTTGGTCTTCTTTCGACCCACGACGACACCCAGGAAGGTCACCACAACGAAGTAGACCGCGAGGATAGCCAGGTCGAGGGGTTGGAGGGTCGAGCTCATGGAAAAGCCGTGTCTAGGGAGTCTCCGCGAAGGGTGTCAGCGTCTTTCGGCCCCCGAGTCCGGAGGCAACTGGAAAGGTATGCCCCCGACCTTGATCTACCTCTTCGCCGAAGTGGGAACTCTCTCTCGCAGAGTCACTCAAACTCGTAGCCCCCGCAACCGCCGAGTCTAGGGAGATGTTATATCCTGAGAGCCTCGTCAAGAGAGTTGCTCACCAACTGATTCTCTCAATCCCCTCCACTCTGTCGAAGTGCTCGTCCTGGCTGAGAATTGCCAGGCCGTGTTGCCGGGCCAGAGCAGCAATCCAGATATCGTTTTCCGGGATGGGAGTCCCAGCTGCGCGGAGGTCCTGACGAGTAGTCGAGTAGCACACAGCAGTTTCCACGCCAACTGAAAGAACCCAGGACTTTCGGATGAGAGTGTCGAGTAGGAGAGATAGATGATGCCGATGGCGAGAGAATAGCAAGCCGTACCGGTACTCACCAATTACGATGACCGGGAGATGATGCTGCTCTTCGGACTCCAGGGCTGAGGCGAGCGCGTCTTTCCCTTCGAAGAGCGCTGAGACCGCATTGGTGTCCAGGATCACTGCCACTCGCCCGGGTCCACAAGGCCGAACTCCGCCTCGACTGTACGATCGACTGACGCGGTCTCCCCGGGCTGGGCTTGACCGTAGACGGCCCGCCAGCCGGCTTCGGTCGACTGCTGAACAGTCTCCCTCTCCAAGAATTCCTTCAGGGCCGCTGTGACCAACTGCTTTAGAGTCTGCCCACGAAGAGCGGCCGTTGCCTTGGCATTGCGGAATAATGTTTCGGGGATGTCCAGCGTTGTTTTCATGCCTCCCATATTACCATAAATATGGGTGCGGGCCTCTTGGACAAGCCCCATCTGCAAATTAGCAGGACTCCACGCTGATCGTGGTGTGGACCGAGTTCGCGATAAAGCAGTTGTCGTGGGCGAGCGAGTGGAGCTTCTTTAACTCTTCGCCCGCCGGAGGACCAGTCCCAAATACGATCTTGGGGTTGAGAACCACTCGAGTAACCGCCAGCTTCCCGTCCTGGTTCTTCTCGAGGAAACCGACGGCTGCGTCGCGGTACTGATCCACAACAATTCGCTTCCGGGCGGCAATCGCCAGGAAGGTCAGCATATGGCAGCTGGCGAGCGCGGCCACATAGGCTTCCTCTGGATCGACCAGGCTGGCGCTACCCAGGTAGGAGGGGGCCGCCGAGGCGGCAACCTGGACTCCTCCCTCGAAAGTCCAGATGTGATCGCGAGAGTAGGAATCGTAGACAAACTCCGCAGAATCTCGTTCCCAATCGATTTTGGCGTGATGTTCCGACATTCACGATTCCCCTTGCGGCCAGCTCGGCAATTTCACTGCGCCTTGATGAAGGTCCCCGCACGGAGTTCCGCGTATGCCTGCTGGAGTTCCTCCTGGGTATTCATCACGATGGGCCCGCGCCAGGCAACCGGTTCCTCCAGCGGCTTACCCGAGACCAGCAGGAATCTGATACCGGCTCCCCCGGCCTGGACCGTTACCTCATCGCCAGAGTCGAAGAGCACCAGTGATCGATTGCCCGCTTCGTCGAGTGTCGCATCATCGCTGGCGCCCAGCTGGTCGGTTTGGACAGCAAACGGCTGGGAAGCCTCGCGGAAACTGCCGGCACCCTCAAACACATACGCGAAGGCGTGCCGGGACGCCTCTACCGGCAGGGATTTTCGCTGCCCGGGTGGGACCCAGACATCCAGGTAGCGTGGATCCGAGGCGATTCCGTCGACTGGACCCTTCTTGCCCCAGAAATCGCCGCAAACGACACGAACCGTGGTGCCGTCATCATCGACTACTTCCGGAATCTCAGGGGCCGAAACATCCTGGTAGCGGGGAGAGGACATCTTGAGCGAGGACGGTAGGTTCGCCCATAGCTGGAATCCATGCATCCTCCCCTGGGTATCACCCCGAGGCATCTCTTGATGAAGAATCCCACTTCCCGCAGTCATCCACTGCACGTCCCCTGCCCCCAGTTGCCCACTGTTCCCGAGGCTGTCGCCGTGACTGACCTCCCCGGCGAGGACATAGGTAATCGTCTCGATGCCCCGATGCGGATGCCAGGGAAACCCGGCGAGATAATCATCAGGATTCTCGTTCCGAAAATCATCCAGCAATAGGAAAGGGTCGAAGTCGTCGGTCTTTCCGAAGCCGAAGGCACGGCGCAGTCGCACGCCCGCTCCTTCGATCGTGGGCTGGGCCTGATCAACTCTCTTGATGGGTCTGATGGACACTTGCTCCTCCTGTACCTTGGGCTTCTCCCTTTTCTGTTCCCTATTCGGCCAGGCGCCAACGAACCACCCCGGCGCTCCACTTTCCGCTGGGGTTGCGGCCCTTCTCGTCCAACGGCGAATTGCCAACCGCCGTGACGATGGTGTCATCCGCCAGCACGACACTGGCCCCATAGCCGTGACCCGGACTGAGCCGGTAGACTTCAGGAAGCCAGGTCCGGCCCTCGTCACGGCTGATGCGGGCCCTGATGTCTCCGCGTTCGTACGGGTAGCGCCGTTCGTGGACCAGAACGACAGTCCCGTCGGAGAGCTGGCACAGATGCCCATGTGCCTCTCCGAAGGCGATGTCCATGGGGCCGCCCTCCTTCCGCCAGAGCGGGCGGAAATCGGTCCAGGTCCTCCCATGATCGTTAGAATCCGCGAGCAGCACTCGCTTGCCTACCGTACTCTGGTTTCCCTTTCCCGGCCGGAACCCGGGAGGATTGGGGCGACTGGTTTCCCGGTCGGCGTCCCGGAGATAATCAGGTTCGTTGGCTGGGGCCGGGGCCTCCTGGGGACGCTGGTAGCGGATCGCGGCCAGCAGCCGTCCCGAGCTTAGTTGGAAAACATGGGTTTCAGTACCCCATTCCTGGAGCAGGCTCTTGTCCCCCCAGCTGCGGCCTCCGTCCTGGGAGCGGTAGACATACGTAGACCAGGAGGGGGGACCGGTCCAAGAACCACCCTCCTCGACCTGCTTCCTTCTCTGTTCCAGATACTCTCGACGCGGTCCCACCCGAGTGGGCCAAAGGAGGCTCCCATCCTGGAGCTCCAGCATGCAGTTCTGGTTGCCTCCGACGAAATCGTAAGGAGCCATCTCCTCGATCCGGCTCCAGGGTTCCCAGGTCTTTCCTCCATCGGTGCTGCGGATCAAGTGATCGGTCTGGTCAGATCCTTGATAGGCCCAGAGCAGGGTCCCATCTCTCAGGACTAGAAATGAATCGTAGTTGCTCACATGAGGTCCGCTCGAACGGTTCGCAGGATCGATGGTCATCTCCGCTGGGATGGGATGAAAGTCCCAGCTTCGACCCCCATCGCTGGAGTAGAAGATCCTGCGGTAGAGGGCCACGTAGAGCGTCCCACCCTGACTGGCACCGATACCGGGATCCCCTCTCCAAGGCATATCAGGATAGTCGAGAGGAACGAATTCGGCCGGAAGGGTTCGGGCCACCTCCCCCTCACGAAGAACCTGGATTTCGCCGTTGGGAGACAGTCCTGCTGCCCTCTCTCCCGAGGGGGCTCCCGGGGCCGCCTCCTCCTGAGCAGACCCGCAGGCGCTGAACAGCAAAAGGAACAGACCCCACAATCCCGAACAATCTCTGAGCCTCAGATTCATCCTTCCTCCTCGCTCGAAGCGACGCTTACTTTCAGAAATTCCAGGCAGCAATGGGTTCTCCGGCGGACAGCACTTCTTCCAGGTAGGCCCCACTGTGGCTGGTCGGCATCTGCCTATGAGTGAGCTCTCCATATTCCAGAATTCGCATAGCAACCACATTGTGCCACTGGCCGTCTGCCAGGCGCAGAATCATGGAACAGGGATGATCCACTCGCCAAGCGGTCTGGCCGGGAGCCGGCCCGAACTCCTTTCTCAGATCTCGAACCACGATGGGCGTCTTGAGCCCGGTTCTGTCCTGGTTCAGAGGCCAGATCCCAAGCGTATGTCGGGAGCGGCCCCCTAGCACGGGCCTACCCTGTGAGTCGTGGGGGATCTTGAGACGACCTAGACCTTCCAGGAACACCTGATAGAGATTGGCCGCGATGAAGGGTGTGCCGTCGGCTGCCCGGTTCAGGGTAATGGGGGCGGAGGAGATCAGCCCCCGCACGTGGATGATCTTCTGCCAGGTCTCACCATTGTCCTGGGAACGCCAGACTCGGATATCGTTGCTGGCAGTAGCGGACTCGGAGGCCTCGACCGTGTCCGGACCCCGGCTGCCGCGACAGGTAAAGAGCAGTGACCCGTCAAGGTCCCGGATAAGACTGGATTCTGAAGAACTGTCGGCACCGGTCACTGGGACGAACGAAACCACCTTCCACTGCTCGTCCACCCTGCTCCACCGGGCCATGCCAGATCCGCCGCGCTGCCCCACTCTCTTGCCTCCCATGGCTAGAATGAGGTCATCCCCGTCGGGGATCGCATTCATCAACCCGGTGTTCAGCTCCCAGCCGGAGAGCAGGTCCTCGGAGGCTACGCGTTCCGTCTTGACGACCTGGAACGAGTCTCCGTCGTAGGAGAACTGGTGAATCTCCTTGTAGCCATACATCTGGCTCAGATCATCAAACTCGTTGGTGCGGGGATTTCGTCCAAACATGTTGACGCCGTAGGGCGGGGGGCCCAGAAACTCGGTCCGCCAGGCAATGGCCTGGTTGATACCAAAGCCGGTGCCCGCGTGGGGATGGGGAGAGCCATCGGGTCGCTTTGCACCTCGCGGCACAAAGCCCCCCATGACCGGGTACTTGACCATGATCGCCTCTTGGTTGGGCGGCTTTGAGTTGGGATTGGGTTCGCGATGGTTCCGGGTAATCGGGACTGCACCTTCGCTGCTGACGTCGGTGATGTCATCGAAAAGGACGACGTCGGAGCCGTTCTCGAAGTCGGTGCCCTTGACCCCGGCTACGCGGATGTTGCAGAAGTAACCTCCCGTGTCCTGATCTGCCTGGAATGGCAGCCCCAGTTGATAGATCCAGGTTTCCCCTTCGGGCGTATTGGGAGGATCTTGAAGGTCGGGACCCCCTTGGGTCATGCCAGTAATGCCCTCGGTGGGAGCCGGTGATGTTGGCGTGTCAGCCTCCGGGGGCGGAGACGTGCACGCTCCGGCCATCCACATGATCGGAAGCACCCACCCTGCAAACAATCGCAGCCATACGGGTCGCTCTGAATCAATTCCAAACATACTCATCTCTCCTTTAGTCGAGGAAAAAGGACAGCTCGGGGCAATACTCTGCTACCCCTTGACGAAAACCTCGAGTTCATCGATCAAGATATCCCCTGAGGCGCCTGGGGCAGCCTCCACCAGGGTGACTTCCAATTGATTGTCGCCGAACACGGCGGGCGGCTCGGTGAGATCCATCCAGTAGGTTAGGAAAGAGTCCGGCACTCTTGGGACAGGCGACAATCCCGAGTTGGCGCTAGAGTCGGGATCCACGGCCGCTTTCAGGTCCACTCGCTCTTCGTCACTTCTGCTTTGCAGGATCCTGTCGGGGACGGACCTACCATTGATTTTGACTGCCAGCCGATCCTGGGCCTTTGCTCCAAAGGCGCGAAAGAGAAGAGTCCCGCCGCGCGCCTGTGAGAGGCTCTCGCAGACGCGGAAACGATAGCTGTCTGACGATCCGGGAGTCCGCTTGAGAACCAACCGATCGGCCTTGACCGCCCCGGTGGAAGCCCGATCGGGTCCGAACCCCTGACAGCCGGCCCAGCCTGGCTCGAAGACGTAGTGACGGTCTCCTTGCAGCAAGGCCATGGGATCCCGCATCTCCGCGAGCTGAAGCAGCTGCTGAGGGTAGAATGGAGCCCAGGACAAAGGGTTGAAATGGTTGTAGAAGGCAATCCCGTCGGCCCCGGCACCGTACATGTTGGCAGCAGCAGCCCGCTGCTGTTCTAGTGACATCGGCTGCCCTCCTTGACGCCTTCGCATGCGTTGACTGGTCCAAGGGAGCATCCCGGGGTAGAGGAGACAGTTTCCCTGACGGGTGAGCCGGCTGAACTCCTCATAACGGGCATTCGGCTCCGTGTGCATGGTGTCGTTGGGGGCGACATAGTCGATCAGATCTTCCGAGATCCAGGTCTCTGGATCTAGTCCCAGCTTTCGGCATTCGTCCAGGGTCTGGAAAACCCTTGCTCCCAAGCGGAGCCTTTTTCCCCTCTTCTTGCCAGCGTCATCGAGCACCTGCCTCACGCGCCTAACCAACTCCGTCATGAGGGACTTGCGTTCGGGTCCCAGGCCCGGCGGAAAGTAGCGATGGTCCCGGAAGCAGAGCTCCAGGCCGTCGACGGGGAATCGATTGACCAATCGGGAAGCCACGCCAAAGAGGTAGTCCCGTACTTGAGAGAAGCTGAAATCCATCGGAGTGCTGAGCCCGTAGTAGGGACCTGGCGGAGCCTCTTTGAGCTGCCACTGAGCATTCTTGACGAGAAAACTGGAACCTGCTCCCACGCCCTGTTTGGCGGAGATATGTCCGTGGTTGTCATTGATTCGGAGCCCTGCCAGAAATTCTATTCCCTGCTTCTGGCATTGCTTCAGGAGGATTTCCAGGGGCTGGATTCCCTGCTCCAGCAGGGGCAGGAATCGCCGGTGCTGAGGCCTGGCATCGTACTCGAGGTCGTCTACCCTCCAGTAGGTGGTCCAGCCCTGCGTGTAAGCCTCCTGGACAAACGTATCCACTCGGGCAGTCGCCAGTCGATCCACCCATTCCTGGAGGGACTCCGCGGTGGCGGGGTCGGGAAGGTACCGACTTGCAATGCTGGACGGGTCGCTCACATAGATGATCCGCCGGGAACCCCGTTGGGAAATTTGCCCCAATTGCCTGGATGGGACTCCCGGGCCCGCCCCGGGGGCGCCTGGGGCAAGGCGGGTGGCAGCAACACCTGCTGCCGCTGCTACGAAATGTCGCCGATTCAGTGTTCCCTTCCCTTGATTCTCCCGACGGCTTCGTCTTCGAGTCACGATTCCCTCTTTCAATGGGGCTCTTCAATTGCCGGTGCGGCGCCAACTACACTGCTTTGTGGGCTTGACCGCGGAATACCTGCTTGAGGTGACCTCTCCACCGCCTGAAGGCGGTGGATTCGACCTGCGACTAAAGTCGCCTAAAGACCTCGCCTCCGATGCAGGCGACTCGCTTGATCGCCTGTCTCACTCGGCTCGGCGCCCACTTCCCTGACTCGCCCAGCAAGCCGTACTCTAGCCTCTTACCTTCCCTACGCACACCGGCTTGCTGTCACAAGCCTCCTGAAGGCTTCGCCTAAAGGCGAGGGGGTTCACCCATCCCCGAGTGGGACCCTAAGCATACTGAGGCTTCGTGTTCCGTTCCAGAAATACGTTGATATTTGTGGCAAGCGCGAGTTGACCGAGGAGCGCAATCATGAAAAAGACAGTGTTTGTTGGGTTGGCCCTGCTATCAACAGCGGGCTTGATAGGACATCCTCACTTCAACAAGCGGGTGATCGCCATCATGCCTGGCGGCATCGAGGCCATCATGGCCTACCGTACAGTCCCGGTGAATGAGGCGCATCTGGAAAAGGTGAAGACAGGTGATATCGTCAGTCCCCGGGGACCCCGTCTAACGCTGACCGGGGAAGTAATGGCGGGATCGGTCAAAGTCACGTCGGGCACCTACACGGTGGGAATGCTGAGAAAGGCCGCTGACGACTGGAGTCTGGTGCTCAGTCCAGGGCGCCTCCTGAAAACTGTGGAGCCCGATCGCAGCAAGCTGATCCATCTCGAGTCCACCTACTCGATGGTCAAGGAGCATGCAGCTCATATAGAGATCGATATTACTCCGGCGCCAGGAAAGTCGCGGAATGCAGTGATCTCGTTTCACTTTGGCCATATGCTGCTGGAAGGAGTCCTGACCTACCCCGAAGCCCCGGTAGCACCGCCCGATCGCACCGAGGACTCATTCCACGGCCATCCTTGATGTGGAATAACCCAGATCAGACCGTACAAACAGTGTCAGACTAGATGACCCCTGATCGGCGGCTTTCGCTATTCATAATCTATGCTGCCAAACGCGTAACTTCGGCTCCTGGTGAAGTGTAACGTAGTTGCACTTCCCATGAAGATCGTACTAGGTAATCGGTGTAGACGGCGCGGAAACGTGTTAGATTCTGGTAAATGAATGACTACGCGACGGTAAAGGATGGCCTTCCCTATTTTCCAGGAATGGTCGTTGGCATCGACATCCATGTAGAGAATACAGCGACCTTCAATAAGTCCATCAAGGTACAATAAGCTGATGAAGATTCTGACCGCCAAGGTGATCGACGGACGGCTGGAATTGCCCGAGGGGGAACTCGAGGAAGGGACCGTAGTCACTGTACTCGTCTCCGACGAGGAGAAAGAGTTCGAGCTCTCGCCGGAAGAGGAGGTTCGCCTCCTAGAGTCCATCGAACAGGCCGAACGCGGGGAGGTTGTCAATGGCTGGCTGCTGCGAACTGACCCGGTTTGAAATCGAAGCCTTCCTGATTCACAAGTCTCATCGGGACCCGCTTGACGTCGTAGTTCAGATCCTCAAACTCTGTAACCCGGGCTTCGTAGGGGAATTCGATCGCAAACAGGGTCGAGTTCAGAAGGCAGAGCAGGATAGACCACAGTCGGACCAAGCTGTTCAATATTGGGGAGTGCAGCCGCCTGTTCGACCTTGCCCAGAATTAGGTCGAAACTCGGACTACTGTCGGGGAATCATCTTGACGCACACTGGAGCTGGGACATTGATCACTATCCCGGTAGACTGCAGGCGACCGGCTGCTGGATCGATTCGGAAAACAACCAGCGTGTCGGAGTCCTGATTGGCTGCAATCAAATAGCGTCCGCTCGGATCGATACCGAAGTTACGGGGAGTCTTGCCACCGGTGGGTTCGTGCCCAATGGAGGTCAGCTTTCCGGTCGCGTCATCGACCTTGAACATCGCTATGCTGTCGTGACCCCGATTGGATCCGTACACAAACCTTCCCGAAGGATGCACTTGCACCTCGGCCGTGTGTGTCACTCCTTCGAATTCTTTTGGAAGGGTGGAGAGTGTCTGCACTGATTCAAGGACACCCGACTTCGGATCATAGGTGAAAGTGGTAATAGTGGAATCGAGCTCGTTGATGACGTAGGCGTTGGGCTTGCTCGGGTGGAAGGCAAAATGCCTCGGCCCCGCTCCTGCCTTGACCGATACGGAGGGTGGATCATTGGGAGATAGTTTTCCCGTCGTCCCCTCGAATCGATAGACCTTAACCTCGTCGACACCCAGGTCAGCGGCGACTGCAAACCGATTGGCCCGATCTAGATTGATGCTGTGGGCGTGGGGGCCTTTCTGGCGAGAAGGATCGACGCTAGAACCTTCATGCTGCATGACACTGGTGGCCCTTCCCAATTTGCCTCCGGCCAGGATGGGCAACACCGAAACGCTGCCACCAGTGTAGTTGGCAAGCAGGACGTTCTTGCCCGCATTGTCCACTACCAGATGACAGGGAATCGCACCTTGTGAACTTTGCCGATTCAGAAAATCCAGACTGCCGGTTGTCGGATCGACAGAGAAAGCGGTAATCGAGCCAGTCTTCTCCCCCTCATACTCAGCGACCTCATTGACGGCGTAGAGGAATCGGTGGTTCGGATGAATTGCCAGAAAAGACGGATTGGGGCCAGCGTTGGTCACGCCAACTGGTGTGAGGGCTCCGGAACTCTTATCCATCCTGTAGACATAGATTCCCTTGCTCTCACCCCTGGTGTAGGTGCCGACGTAAACCAGGAGCTCTGCCAGGTTCTCTGCGCTCGCCATCCCTGTCGCCGTCCCTCCGGTAAGGCAGAAGAGCATTGCTGCTAGCAATCCTCGAACCTTTCCTGCAGCCCATGAATATCTTGTTGCCGTAAGTCTGGAGATCAAGGAAATCAGCTTACCCTCAGATTCGATGATTCACAAGCACCGGACGTGGCCTTGGCCACGAACGAGGCCCACCGCAGGTCGAATTCGGGTCGATTCGGAGGCTACCAGGCGGCCCGGGTCCCTGGGTAGGCGGGCGACTGGCGTTGGTAGCGGCGAACGAGGGGGACGGCCAATTGGGTCAGGACAAGAGCACCAACTGCCAGTTTGATGGCTCGGCCGAATTCCTCAGCCTTGGCTTCGTTGGTCCGATGAGGAGGGCTGAAAGGGGCTGCTTCAATATTGATGACTTCCTCGAATGGAGTTTCGCAGGAAATGGCGACTGGCCCGATCCTTTCACTTGCGAGTGCTGGGAGCTCTGCCAGCGGAAAGAGACAACCGGGAACAGCTGAGTCCCAACTCTCGCGCGAGGGTGTTGACGAGGTAGGGCCCGTTTCTTCTCCAAAGTCAGGCGGGACGGCGGCAAGAGAAGCCGGCCGCCTCGGCTGCAGCCTGCGCGGCAACGCACGCCTGCGACGACCTGCCGGCACCGCTGCGCAACTCAAGAAGAGAATCATCAGCGCCAGCTTCCAGATTTCACCTTCACCCAGGAGAACACTCGCGGGAGGGAACAGCGCCGCCGTTTTGGTGGTATTCCGTTCAAGGCCCAGGATATCGTTGGGGAAATCGATCAGTCCATTCAACCCTAGCCACCTACTTCGGTCGAAATGCGCCGAACGACCGAGGGAGTCTTCAGACTCATTTGACTCTTCGAGAAGGTTCGCGAGCTCAGCCCGAAGTTGCGGCCGCAACCCGAGAGCTGGTCCATTCGACGGTGGGGAATAGCTAGCCAAAGCTGCTTCAAGGTCGACAAGGACAACCGGGATAAGGAATGCATTTCCGGAGTCGGTGGCCACTTCGATTTCGTCATGAAACCAACGCGGCGCCTCGGCCCTGGCGGCAATGAGCACGGATCTTCCATTTTGCAGCGGATTTGGCGACGACTCCTGGAGAAACTTCTTGAGTGCGGGCGGAAGAGAATAAGGCAATGTGGGCTGAGGTAGGCCAGTCGGAAGATCAAGCGTATGGGCTGGTTCAGGCGCGACCGATTCCTGGATCGCATGAGCGGGCAAGGAGATGCCTGGGTTTGTGGCTTTCGCCTTGATGCTCCAGAGCTTGGGTCGAACATGCCCCTCTGCTCTGACGGCACCTGAGATTTGCTTGCTTGGTCTGCTGGGCGTTTGGGCTACGGATTCTTTCTCAGCTTGGGGAGCGGGCGCTCGTCCGAGCAGTCGCCGGGCCAAAGCAAACTTGGGGTTGATTTGCAAGGCGAGCTCCAAACTCTTTCGGGCTTGACGCTGATTGCCCAGCATCAGGTGAGCCTGGCCAAGCCAGGCCAGCAGCGACGGATTCTCTGGTCTGCTCGTGAGTGCTTTGAGAAAGGCCGCCTTGGCCGGAGCCGGGTCATTGCGACGCAGATGAATTCTTCCCAGAAGCCCCAATCCCTCGACTGAATCCGGATCGAGCTCCAAAGCGCGCTCCGCTTGTCGGCGCGCCAGGGAATAGTCGCCCCATGCGGTCCAGATTCGGGCAACAGCCAGATTGACTTTCGGATCCTGAGGCGCTTGCGACTTGATCTCCTGGTAGAGCTGAAAGGCAGGACTGTAAAGCCCTTCGGTGGTATAGGCCTTTGCCAATCGCCAGCGCGAGGCCAAGTCCTTGGGATTCGCTCTTGTAAGACGCGCCAGCTCAGCTAGTTCCGGGCTTCTCTCGTGCAGCAGAACCACGGCTTGATCTGTGGCGTTGCTGTTTTCGGCCGAAACTTTGATCGTGGTCCGGATTTGATCCGAAAGGGTTGCGGGCGAAAAAGAACGGTAGGCGTTCTTGCCCGATCTTCCCCAACCGAAACCGGACATCTGACTTCTTACGCAACCCAAGGGACCCAGGGCCAGGACCAGAACAAGGGATGGAACAACCAAACGGTACCACATCGCTATCGCTCCTCCACCGCCTCGAGTTCCAGTCGATCCCCCACGGTCGTTTGGGTCTCCGAGACCGTGCCGGCTGGCAATTCGATGACGCTTCGGGCCCTTAGTTTGAGTGAAGCCAAGCGAGAGGGCTTCAGATTCCTGTAGGCGTAGACCACCTCGTAGTTGGAATCCAGATAAAGGGCATCAATTGGAAAGGACATACCAAAGGTGTGAATCCACTGACAGGGCGTTATCCACAAGCCCTTGCCGGGTCGAAAGTCTTCAGAAGTGTGGCCGAGCAGACCCCTCATGCGATCCCAGACCGACGCTGCCTTCTCAACATCTGTGGCCAGGACAGCGAGTTTCGTTCGATTGCGCAGCGCATACTTGTTCACAGGATTGCTTGCCTCCGAGGTATAGCTCTCTCAGACACTCGGTCTATGAAGAGATTCGTGTCGTTTCCGGCCTTCAGGCGCGGGGACGAGAGAGTGAATGTCTTCCTCAGCAATGACAGTACCCGACAAGGTCTCCCAAATTGCAGGATCACCCTCTATGATTAGCGGAGAGCGCCGATACTCTATCCTCTTCTCATATCGGCGTGCTGATGCTGTGGTTTAGGGGCAAGGCCGTCTTTCGCCTGGAACTCTCCCAACGAGGTGTCCCTGGCGGTAGAGTCTGGCCCCTGGAAACCCCAGAGAGGTTGCCTATCTTGCTGCACGAGCTTCTTGCCACGAAGGCCTCCACACAACACAACAAAACAGCCGTCAGGTGTCGAGACGACGAGATCGGTTATGGGGAGCTGGAAAACATTTCCAGCCGACTGGCAAGCTTTCTGAGCAGCGCCGGAATCCGAAGAGGGGACCGGGTAGGGATTCTGCTCGAGAAATCAATCGAGTCGGTTGTCGCGGTCTTTGGGATTCTGAAATCGGGAGGCGTCTACGTCCCACTCGATCGGTTTTCGCCACCGGGACGACTCTTGTCGATCATGGGTGACTGCGAGATCAGTGTTTTGATCAGCAGCGCCGGCCAACTGAGGCGCTGTGGCTCCGGGCTGGTTGGTGTCTCGTCACTCAAGGCAGTTGTCGTTGCCTCGGTTGATCCAAACGAGAGCGAGCCTACTGTGGCTGAAGTAGCGCCTCTTCTACCTCGACAGACCCTCATTCTGAAATGGCCGGAGCTCTCGTCGTTCGACAGAGCTTCGCCAACCCGTGTCTCTGGAGCAGAACTTGCCTATATTCTATATACATCTGGTTCGACCGGTGTGCCCAAGGGTGTCGCCATCAGCCACGCAGCCTCACTGGCCTTCATCAAGTGGGCGGGAACACGCTTTCGGGTCTCGGACAGTGATCGGCTCTCCAGTCATGCCCCCTTGCATTTCGACCTCTCGATCTTCGATCTTTTCGCGGCAATTCAAGCAGGGGGCGTCACAATCGTGGTTCCGAGAGAACTCTCGGCCTTTCCGATGGAGCTGTGTGAATTCATAGAGCGAGAGGGGATTACGGTATGGTATTCAGTGCCTTCGGTGCTCACGGCGCTGGTCACAGGCAGTGCTTTGACCGGTGGGGAGCGGCTTCCTTCCCTACGCACCATATTGTTCGCGGGTGAGGTGTTTCCCATGAAACATCTACGGAGCCTTCAGCGGCTGCTTCCGGAGGCCGAACTCTTCAATCTCTTTGGCCCTACCGAAACTAACGTGTGTACCTATTACCAGGTAGGCGACCTGCCCCGTAGCGACTCCTCGCGACTGCCCATTGGGCAGGCCTGCGAGGGTACTGAGGTTTGGGTTCATAAGGACGATGGCAGTAAGGCGGGTCCAGGTGAATCAGGAGAACTCAGGGTCCGAGGGCCCTGCCTCATGAGCGGCTACTGGGATACACCAGCCAAGACGGCCGAGGTGCTCTTGCCGACCGACTCTGGTGGCGCCGGTGAAAGGGTGTGCCGCACCGGAGACTGGGTGGAAATGGATGAAACCGGCTGCCTGGCCTTCCTGGGACGTCGGGACGAAATGGTCAAGAGGCGTGGCTATCGAATCGAGCTAGGCGAGATCGAGGCCGCCCTCAGCGCCCACCCGGATGTGGTCGAGGTGGCGGTCATAGCCATCGGCGAGGATGAGGTCGTGGACTCGATCAAGGCCATAGTCGTCAAACGTCCGAACTGCCCGCTGGAAACCAGAGAACTGGAGGAAGCCTGCCTCACCGATCTTCCTCCCTTCATGATCCCGGATCGCTTTGAATTCCGAAGGCTCCTTCCCTACACAGCCACCGGAAAGGTCGATAAAGCCAGGCTGCGGCGCGAAAGCAGCTAACCCGGTCCACTTGAATTGTCTTGAATACGCTATATCTCCCCGAGGCTGGCCTTCCTGAAGGCGTTGGCGGTCAGGTCTCCTAGCAGTGAGTGCCAGGGATGATTCTCCTTCTCTTCGACCGCGGCTACCAAATCCCGCATCTGCTTCAAGACTTCCGGTTGTTCTTCATCGTAGACGTCCCCTTGCAGGAGCTTGAGAATCTGTAATCGGTGACGGGGATCCATCAAGAAAGCCGTATACAAAACGTTGAGTCGATAGTAGAGACTGATGAATTCGTACCAGTTTCGGATCCCACGCCCGACAGTGGTCTTGAATTCCTGAAAGCGGCCACTCGAGAAATCACCCACTTCTGCCGCGGCCAGGATGTCCAGGCTTGCCAGGCGAGCACTGTTGAGGGCAATGCTCACGCCACTGGAGAAAATGGGATCGACAAAGCGGGCCGCGTCTCCGACCAGGACAAACCGGTCTCCGCAGATCTGCTGCATCGCGTAACTGTAGTCGCCTTCCTCCTTGAGGGGCCGGATCTGCTCGGCCTGGCGAAGGCCCTCCGCTAGATCGGGACGGGTTTCAATACACTTCCAGAAGAAGCGCTCCCGTGATTGGCGCGATTTTGCAAAATGTTGCTTCTGCGTTACCACACCGATGCTGGTAACGGAGCCGCTGATTGGAATCTGCCAGATCCAGCTGTTGCTGACGGGAAGGAAGTGGACAAAGATGTAGTCCTCCATTCCCTCGCTCTGGGACAGGAGTCGGCGATCATACCCTTCGAACCAGGTGTGCAAAGCATATTGGTCGAAGACGGGGTCGCGCACCTTAAGGTGTAGCTGGTTCCCAAGCAGCGTTCGGCGTCCACTCGCGTCGACGACCATTCTGGCTCGAATCCAGGTCTTCTTTCGGCCGATCGAAAAATGGACCCTGACGAACTGGTCGTCTTCGAAATCCACTCGGCTGGCCCGAACTCCCTCGTAGACACGCGTTCCCAACCGATGTGCGTGCTGGAGAAGGATCAGGTCAAACTTTCCCCGATCGACGTGATAGGTATAATTTCTGTCCACCCCTGGCTGCGGACGTTCGTCGAAGCGCACGGCGACCTGGGAATCCAGGTCCAGACCTTCCCAGTCGTGAGAATAGACGGGAGAGTCACTGGACGAGGTCCAGACCGCTCCGTATTTGCGGGGAAAACCCGCCTCATCGAGATGCTTTAGAAGGTCCAGTTCGCGGAAAACCCGGGTGGCGGCCGGCACCAAGGACTCGCCGACGTGGGGTCGGGGGAAGAGCTCTCGTTCCAATAAAACACAATCGAGACCCGCTCGGGACAGGTAGGCCGAAGCTGCTGCGCCGGCCGGACCGCCTCCGATCACGACAACATCGCAATCCGGTCTATGAATCACCACAGCGGCCGCCGATCATTCCACCGTGACCGATTTGGCCAGGTTTCGAGGCTGATCGATCTCGCGGCCGTTGGCATGCGCGATGTAGTAGGCGAGCAGCTGCAGGGGTACGACGGTAAGGAAAGGAGTGAAGATCTCGTCGGTGGGAGGAACTCCTATGAAATCATCGGCCAGATCTTGCAGTTCGGTGTCTCCTTCTGTCCCAACGGCAATGACTGGGCCACCACGGGCCTTGATCTCCTGAATGTTGCTGACCATTTTGTGGTAGACACTGTCGCGAGGTGCCAGGCAAACACACGGGAACCGATCGTCGATCAAAGCGATCGGGCCGTGTTTCATCTCACCGGCCGCATATCCTTCGGCGTGCAGGTAGGAGATCTCCTTCAGCTTCAGTGCTCCCTCCAATGCAACCGGATAGCTGAACTTTCGCCCTACGTAGAGGAAGTTGTGGTACTGGGCATACTTGCTGCCGATTCGTTCAATCGCTGTAGCTCGATCCAAGATAGATTGGATCTTGTCGGGAAGCTCTCGAAGCTCTCGAACGAAGTCCTGGCCTTCGCTCAACGACATCTGCTGGTGCCTACCCAGCAAAAGAGCGATCAGGTAAAGGATCGTCACCTGAGATAGGAAGGCCTTTGTCGAAGCAACTCCGATCTCCGGGCCGGCGTGATTGTAGATCCCTGCATCCGTTTCTCGTGCGATCGAGCTGCCGACCACATTGACCAAACCCAGGGCCAGCGCCCCTCGCCGCCTTATCTCACGAATCACTGCAAGCGTGTCCAACGTCTCGCCCGACTGGCTTATAGCCAACACGGTGGTTCCTGATTCCAGATTCAGCTTGCGATAGTGGAACTCCGACGCCAGATCCACTTCCACCGGAAAGTTGGTGCAGGTCTCGACGATATAGCGCCCGAGAAGGCCAGCGTAGAAGGAGGTCCCACAAGCCAAAACTATCAGCCGTCTCATCTGCAGAAGCCGATCGCTCACGGATTCGAGGCCGCCGAGTTTGGCGATCCCCTCCTCCTCGATCAGACGACCTCGAATTGCGTCAGTCAAAACCTGAGGTTGCTCAAAGATCTCCTTGAGCATGAAATGGCGATAGCCGCTCCGGTCCACCGCCTGCTCATCCCACTCGAGGATCTGGACATCCCGGGAGGCTGCTTTTCCGTGAAGATTGCTGACCTGGAAGCCGCTGTGATCCAAGACGGCCACGTCCCCATCCTTTAGATAAATGGCTTCGCGTGTGTGGGTGAGAAGGGCCGAGGCGTCTGAGGCTGCAAGGACTTCGTCATTGCCCAAGCCGAGAATCAGGGGACTACCGAGACGGGCGACGACGATCTGACGGGGCTGATCTGAGCAGATCACACCTATTCCATAGGTACCCTCGACTTCCTGCAGCGCGTTCCGCACCGCCGTTTCGAGGTCCCCTTGATAATGGTCCTCGATTAGATGAGCCAACACCTCAGTGTCGGTTTCCGACCTGAACGTGTGCCCTTTTCTAATCAGGTCATTTCTCAAGCTTTGATAATTTTCGACGATTCCGTTGTGAACGACGAAAATGCGTTCTTCGCAGTCGCTGTGCGGATGGGCATTCTCCACTGTGGGCTTTCCGTGTGTTGCCCAACGCGTGTGGGCAATACCCGCCTTGCCCTTCAGTTCCTTTCCCTCGAGCTGTCTGCTTAGAGCATCGATCTTGCCGACGGCTCTTTCGCACTGGATTTCACCGCTACCGAGCACAGCCAACCCGCTGGAGTCATAGCCGCGGTATTCCAGCCTTCTCAGGCCATTGACCAGGATAGGTGAGGCAGAGCGGTTCCCGAGATAGCAGATGATTCCACACATAGCCGTCTCGCATTCTAGCACGGCCCGCCGGCACTACTTGCCGTCAGGGGCTGCATTGGACGCCTGGGACCCGAGACCAGGCCTCGTATTCTTGCGCAGACCCTTAACAGTCTCGGAATTTCAATCAAGTGAGCTGTTCTCTGAGACCGCCCTTTCGTCACAGCCGGGGTGTCCCGAAACAGCCTTTTACGGCCTTGGCCGTCGGCACGAAGTGCCTACTTAAAGCAGACCGAGCTGCAGCTTGGCAGCCTCGGACATGCTGTCCATGGTCCAGGGGGGATCCCAGACCACTTCGACGTTTACTTTCTCGATGCCTGGGAGTCCTCGAAGCTTGGATTCCACCTCCAACGGAAGTGACTCTGCCACTGGACAGCTGGGGGAAGTCAGAGTCATCTTGACCTCTAAGGAGTCCGGCGATTTCGGGATGATCTCGTAGACCAATCCCAATTCGTAGATGTCGACGGGGATTTCAGGATCGTAGCAGGTGCGGAGCATTTCGATGGCTAGCTGCTCGATCGTTTCTCCTCCGTTCGAGCTGGCATCAGCCGATGGGTTTTCCTCTTTGCTTGGCTCGGGCTGGGTCATGGCCTTGGCTTCCTCGTCCATTTAAGAGTCCTCCGGGGGCGGGGAGTCTGCACACGAATTACTCGGTGGAGCTCGCCGTTTGCGTTTCCCGCAGGGCCGCCTGCAGGGTGTGCCAGGTCAAGGTCGCACACTTCACTCGTACGGGATAATTGCTGACACCACCAAAAACAGCTAGCTTTCCCACATCTGTCTGACCTGACGACAGGTCCGACTCCTCGCCCGTCACAAGGTCGTGAAATGTCTTCCAGAGACGCTCCACCTCTACCAGAGACTTGCCTTTGAGAGACTCGGTCATGATAGAAGAGGACGCCATCGAGATTGCGCAGCCGGAGCCCTGAAACGCCAGATCTTTCACAACGTCGCCCTCGACTTCAAGATAGACGGTCACGCGATCGCCACAGAGGGGATTGAAGCCCTCGGCCTTGCGGTTCGCATTTTCGAGCACCTTGAAATTTCTGGGGCGCTTATTGTGATCCAGAATGACTTCCTGGTAGAGCGCTTCCAACTCAGACATCAGCTGAATACCTCAAGTGCCTTCAAGAGTCCCTGGGCCAGACGGTCTACCTCGTCCCGGGTATTGTAGAAAGAAAGGGACGCGCGAGCAGTGGCGGGAACGCGGAACCGGTCCATCAGTGGCTGGGCACAGTGGTGACCAGTCCGAATGGCAACTCCCTCCCGATCGAGAATCGTCCCAATATCGTGTGGATGAATATCCTCGTGCACGAAGGAGACTACTCCTACCTTTTCCCTTGCCAGGCCTAGAATTCTCAATCCGGGAATCTCCAGTAGACGTTCCGTCGTATAGGCAAGGAGATCGTCTTCGTAGGCTTTGACACGATTCAGGTCCAGGGCGTTGAGATAGTCGAGTGCGGGGCCAAGACCGATTCCGCCTGCGATGTGCGGAGTTCCTGCCTCGAACTTCTCGGGCAAGCCTGCATAGGTGGTCTTTTCGAAGCTCACCGACTCAATCATGCTCCCACCCGTCTGGTAGGGGGGCATGGATTCAAGCAGATCTTCCTTTCCATACAGGACACCAATACCAGTTGGCCCTAGAACCTTGTGTCCGGAAAAAGCATAGAAATCACAATCGAGCTCACGCACATTCACTTTGAAGTGGGGTATGGCCTGGGCGCCGTCAAGGAGAACGGGAACATCCCCCGCATGCGCCATCTCGATCATTCTTCGGACCGGGTTGATCGAGCCCAGGACACTGGAGACGTGGGCAATCGCCACGAGCCTTGTCTTGGAATTCAGGAGTTTTCCATAGTCGTCCAGAAGCAGCTCGCCATTATCCGCAACCGGTATCACCCTCAGGCGAGCTCCTTTTTCTTCGCAAAGGATCTGCCATGGAACGATGTTGGAGTGGTGCTCCATGGCCGAAATGATGATCTCGTCACCCTGACGGACATGCCGACCTCCATAGCTATGGGCTACCAGATTGATCGCCTCCGTCGTGCCTCGGACAAAGATGATCTCCCGGGAGTGAGCGGCGCTGATGGTCTGCTGAACCGTGCGCCGGGACGCTTCGAAGGCCTCGGTCGCACGCACACTCAGCTCATGAACCCCACGATGGATATTCGCATTGTCCCAAGCGTAGGCCCTTTGGATGGCATCAAGGACGACCTGGGGCTTCTGGCTGGTGGCCGCATTGTCCAGATATGCCAGTGGCTGTCCGTGGATCTCCTGTTGGAGAACCGGAAAATCCGCCCGGATCTTCTCGACATCGAGCCAGAGGTTCTCTCCCTGGCGAATATCTGCTGCTACGGTTCTGTGGCTGGCGCTCATGAGACCATGGCCTCCTTCAAGAGCTGGCCCTGCGGCAACCACTCGAACAGGAGATTGCTCAGCTGCTGGCGCAGCGGTTCCAGTCGCACTTGCCCGAGCATGTCTTTGGCGAAACCGTGGACCAGAATGCTACGGGCCGCTTCCTCCGAGATACCACGCGATCGCAAGTAGAAGATCGCCTCCTCATCCAGCTGCCCGATTGTGGCCCCGTGGGTGCACTTGACATCGTCCGCGTAGATTTCCAACTGTGGCTTGGTGTTGACCAGGGCTTCGTCGGAAAGCAGTAGGTTGCTGTTGGTTTGCTTCGAGTCGGTCTTCTGGGCTCCCGGCTGGACTACGATTCGGCCGTGGAAGACTGCTCTTGACTTGTCTCGAAGGATCCCCTTGTAGAGCTCACGGCTGTCGCAATGTGGGGCGGCATGTTCTATTCGAGTGTGGTTGTCGACGTGGCGGCTCGAGGAGACCAGAAAGAGGCCGTTGAGAGTCGTGGCCGCGCCCTCTCCGGCGAGCACAGCGCTGAGATTGTTTCTTACCAGAGCACCACCCACATCGATGAAGTGTGATCTCACCGTGCTATTACTAGCCTGCTGAATCTGCACGGTGGACACATGAAAAGCTTCTTGCGACTCCTGCTGGAGCCGGTAGTAATCGATCACCGAATTTTCTCCCGCGGACAGCTCCACCACAGGATTCGTCAAATAAACCGAGCTTTCCATCCCAAGGTAGGTCTCGAAAACGACCAACTGACTATTCGGATCAACCACAATCAGGTTCCGAGGGTGGGTAACCAACGGGTCCTGCGCCTGAGAACCAAAGGAGATGTAGAGCAACTGGATCGGATGCTCTACCACGGTCCCGGCAGGGACATGGATGAAAGTGCCGTCCCTCATAAGGGCAGTATTGAGCGCGCTGAAGGCGTTATCCTGACCTCCCGAATAGCGAGCGAGGTGCGGCTCTACCTCTTCAGGAAAGTCCGCCAAGGCTTCAGAGAGACTGCTCACCCGAAGCGTCGAGGAGAGACCCTGCAAAGAACTCAGTTCGGACGAATAGATTCCGTTGACGAAAACCATCTTGGGGGATTCAAGGTTCACCAGTGGAGCCTGGTTGAGTTTTTCGGCTACCGCTCGGGGATGCACCGGTACTGGTGCCTGGAAGGTGGTCCTGGCGATAGGCGCAACGTTGGTGTAGCGCCACTCCTCGTCGCGGATCGTGGGAAACCCCAGCTCGGAGAAGCGCGCCAGGGCGCTCCGACGCAGGTCCCGCAACCAGGGGGGCTCGCCTGGAAATTCAGTTTCCAGCCCTAGGAAATCCGCGAGATAGGTCTCTGTTTCCGCCTTAACCGCCTCAGCCATTGATTCAATCCCTTTTCTTCCGGGAAACGATCAAGTCAGCGCCGTTGCGCCTTCCACCCGTAGATCCGAATAACCCTTTTCCTCAAGTTCCAGTGCCAGCTCCTTGCCTCCTGACTTCACAATGCGTCCCTGGTAGAGAACGTGAACGAAGTCGGGAACGATGTAGTCGAGCAGCCGCTGATAGTGAGTGATGACGACCATGGATCGATCTTTGCTGCGCATCGTGTTGACGCCTTCGGCTACGATCTTCAGCGCGTCGATGTCCAGACCCGAATCCGTCTCGTCCAAAACACCAAGTTTGGGTTCCAAGACCGCCATGTGGAAGATCTCGTTCCGTTTCTTCTCTCCCCCTGAGAACCCCTCGTTCACGGGACGGCTCAACAGACTTTCATCGACCTTCAAGAGCTTGATTTTCTCTCGCACCAGCGAAAGAAAATCCATGGCATCGATTTCTTCCAAACCCTGATGAGTCCGAACTGCATTGAGGGCCGCTCTCAGAAAATACGTATTGCTTACGCCAGGGATCTCCACGGGATACTGAAAGGCCATGAAGAGACCTTCTCGTGCCCTCTCTTCAGGCGCCATTTCCAGCAGGTCCTTTCCTTCGAACAAGACCTCTCCCTGTGTGACTTCATAGGAATCTCGGCCAGCAAGAACCTGGGCCAGCGTGCTTTTTCCAGAACCGTTGGGACCCATGATCGAGTGGATCTCCCCTGGTCCTACCTTCAGATTGATCCCTCGCAGGATCTCCTGGTCTTCTGCTTTCACATGTAGATTTCTGATTTCCAACATGACTTTTCCGCAACTCTCCTTATGCTTGATTCGATCCTGGGGATAGCCTTCTTTCGGGGTAACTGCTCAACCCTCACTATCGCCCCGGCTTGGCATTCTCGAAGTTTCACCGGAAAGAGCGATGGGCATCCAGACGGTCGGGTAGAGCAGGTGAGAAAAGGCTAGCCCACACTTCCTTCCAGGCTGATACTGAGCAGTTTCTGGGCCTCCACGGCGAACTCCATGGGGAGCTCCTTGATCACCTTCTTACAGAATCCGTTGACGATCATGGAAACCGCATCCTCAGCCGAGAGGCCACGTTGCTGACAGTAAAAAATCTGATCCTCGCCGATCTTGGAGGTAGACGCCTCGTGCTCCATGTGAGCCGTACTGTTGTTGACCTCAATGTAGGGAAAGGTGTGGGCTCCACACTGGTCTCCCATCAACATGGAGTCGCACTGGGTATAGTTCCTGGCACCCGTGGCCTTGCTGCCGATCCGCACCAGACCCCGATAGGTGTTCTGTCCATAACCCGCCGAGATGCCTTTCGAGACAATGTTGCTGCGGGTGTTCTTTCCAATATGGATCATCTTCGTCCCGGTGTCCGCCTGCTGGTGATTATTGGTCAGCGCGACGGAATAAAACTCGCCTACCGAATTGTCTCCAATCAGGATGCAGCTTGGGTATTTCCAGGTAATTGCCGACCCCGTCTCGACCTGGGTCCAGGAGATCTTCGAATTCACCCCCTGGCACTTGCCCCGCTTGGTGACGAAATTGTAGATTCCGCCTTTGCCGTCCTTGTCTCCCGGGTACCAGTTCTGGATGGTCGAGTACTTGATCTCCGCATCGTCCAGCGCGACCAACTCCACCACGGCAGCATGAAGTTGATTCTCATCCCTCATGGGAGCCGTACATCCTTCCAGGTAGCTGACGTAGGCTCCTTCGTCAGCAATAATGAGCGTGCGCTCGAACTGTCCGGTCTTGGCGGCATTGATCCGGAAATAGGTCGACAACTCCATGGGACAGCGAACACCCTTGGGCACGTATACAAAAGATCCATCCGTGAAGACTGCCGAGTTCAAGGCTGCGAAGAAATTGTCAGTGGTGGGTACGACCGAACCTAGATACTGCTTGACCAGGTCCGGGTGTTCCTTGACCGCCTCGCTAAAGGAGCAAAAGATGATTCCCAGCTCCGAGAGCTTTGCTTTGAAGGTGGTTGCCACCGAGACGCTATCGAAGACCGCATCCACGGCTACGCCGGCTAGAATCTCCTGCTCCTTAAGCGGGATCCCCAGCTTTTCATAGGTCTCGCGGATTTCCGGGTCGATGTCGTCCAGGCTCTTGGGCCCGTCCTCGCTCGTCTTGGGGGCCGAGTAGTAGATGATGTCCTGATAGTCGATCGGGGGGTGGTGCACTTTGGGCCACTCGGGCTCAGCCATGGTCAACCAGTGCCGGTAGGACTTCAGGCGCCAATCAAGCAACCAGGAGGGTTCCTCCTTCTTCCGGGAAATATGCGCGACGATCTCCTCGCTAAGTCCCGGTGGTACCGAGTCGGTATCGACATCGGTAACGAATCCATATTTGTATTCTTGACTGGTAAACTCTTCTATCCGCTGTGTCTCACTCGACATATCAATCCTTTCAGCCTCTTATCCTTTATCCATCAAAAAACGAGAGGCGTCTCGATCCTCTTCTGAAGGCGATCGGTAGTCGAACCCAGCAGGAACTGGATCCAGGGTGACTAGACGATCCGTCATTGGCGCGGCCATATCCGACAGGGTAATCGTTTCCAGGGCTCTCCGGACGGTGCGATTGATCATCTTCCAGTTGTGACGAGTACGGCACACCGATTCCTGCCTGCAATCACCGGGGGCTTCCACGCATTCCGTGATGGCAATGGGCCCTTCAATCCCTTTGATAATCTCGGCAACCGAAATGGTGTCAGGCTGTTGAGCAAGAGTGTATCCGCCCTTCGCACCTCTCTGCGAGACCAGCCATCCCTCACGTGCCAACACTTTGAGGATCTTGCTGACCATGGGCAGTGGAATCTGTGTTTCAGCCGCCAGAACACGGGCGCTATAGGTGGAGCCCACCCCTTCACCCGCAAAGTGGGATAGAAGGACGATGCCGTAATCAGTCTCTTTAGTCAGTCGAATCATCTCAAGTCCCTCTCAACTTGGAAATAGTACCGATTCGATCCTAATTTGTCAAGAGCAATCTCTGGCCGCTGATTTCGCGCGCTGGAGCTTCCTAAGTTGGACTCACTCTGTGGGAGCGTAGTAGCCGGGGCGAGTGCCCACGACCGTTGCCGGGTTGATGACACGAAGGGTGATATTTCTCCAACTCCCATCCTTGAGACGATTGGATGGGACGTAAGAAACGTAGTATTGATTCTTCAGCTCTTCGGCCACCTGGGCATAGACGTCAATAAGGCTCGAGAAGGCCTGACTGTTCAAGACCCTGCCTCCGGTCTGATCGGACAGCTTCTGTAGAAACCGACGCACTTCCAGAATAAAATCGTCGGTCAGTTGCCTCGGAACCATCCGCGATCGCGCAGCGAACTCCATCCTGGCGGCAATCGCCATCCCCCAATATTCGTCGAGCTTCGAGACAGTGTAGACAATGGCTTCCGAGCGGATCCCCAGCTCCACAACCTCTTGGTAGCTCACCATGCTTCCGGTGTCGACACCGTCGGTCAGGAGAATGATCGCCTTCTTGCCGTCCACGTCCTTGAGCAAATCATCACAGGTGACGTACAACGCGTCGTTCAAAACAGTTTGTCCCTTGGCGTAGACACTGAGGAGCGCATTTTCGATTTTCTCGAGGTCGTTGGTCCAATTGAGAATAAGTCGGGGAGCATCATTGAAAGTAATGACGGCAATGCGGTCTTCTTCTCCTAGACTCTTGGCGAAACGTAGGGCAGCTCTTCGAATCATGGGAAGACTGTCGCGGGTGCTCCCGCTGATATCAACCAGAAGAACCACTTGCACGGGGACTGCTTCGCTGGAGAAGTTGACGATCCTTTGGCTCACTCCGTCTTCATAGACCTGAAACTGATCTTGCCTCAGTCCTCGGACAAAGCCCCCCTCAAGGGAGCGCGCATTCACCGATAGAAACACCTGGTCGACTGCAACTCCAATCCGAAATCCTTCATCAGCAGGATCCTTGGCAGGAGCTTCGTCAGCGCTGGGAGCTTCCTCAGCCTGCTTCTCCTGAGCCCAACTCGGGGATCCAAGAAGCAGACCGATAAGCAGGAAAAGATTGAGCCGATCCACGCTCTTCATTATAGCGGACCCGACAGAGGTCCGGCCCGCTCCATCGGATCGACCGCCCGCTGGAGCGGGTCCCTCGGAAGCCTGACCCTTCGTCCAGCTCTCTACCACTCTAGAAATCCCGCTTCCGCCCAGGTCGTTTGCCTTCCCCTTGCAGGTACATCGGCGTATCATCTGCTCACCAAATGGCCCGGAAAAGCTGCTTCGTCAAACTTCAGATTGAGGGGGAGATTGTCGAAGAGTTCTTGGATCCTTCCTTCCTTTGGCAACGGCAACAGATTCACTTCCACCACCTTTTGAACCTGATTGAAGCAGCACGGCTCCACCGCCGCGTTCAATCAATACTCCTGATTATCAAGCCTACCGCCATCGGATGGGCACAGATCGAAGAGATTCATCGGCTGCTCGCCCGTTTTCACGCTGACGGAAAGCGCTCCTATGCCTACCTTGAGCATGCCGACAACAAATCATACTACCTGGCTGCCGGAGCCCAGAAAATCTATCTGTCACCAGCGACGACCCTTGAATTGGTGGGCTTGCGGCTAGAGGTGTTGTTCTTCAAGAAACTCCTTCAATCTCTGGGAATCAAGCCTGAGGTGGTGCAGATCGGAGCCTACAAATCGGCGGCTGAACCCTTCGATCGAGAAGAGATGTCCGAGCAAAGCCGGGAAATGGGCGATGCGATTCTGACGGATTTGCAGGAACGCATGAAGGAGCAGATTGCAACCAATCGATCGGTCAGCACTTCGCAGGTCCAGGACTGGATCGATCAGGGCCCCCACAGCGCTCAGTCGTGTGCCCAGCTTGGGTTGACGGATGGCGCCTGTTACGAAGACGAACTGGAGAAACTGGTCGAGGACGAAGGGCCTGGATTAGCCGATCTCCCAGCGACAAAGCTCCGGCCCGAGGATTCCTTTCTGCGCAGAACGCTTACCTTCTACCGTCCCCAGATCGCCTACATCGTCGCCGACGGCGTTATCGCCTCCGGGGAGTCCCGGTCGAGCCGCGCCGGCCGCTCGATTTTAGGCGCAGATACCCTGAAACACTTGCTTCGGGCAGCCGCCAAGCAGAAGCGCGTAAAAGCCATCGTTCTGCGCATCAACAGCCCCGGCGGATCGGCACTCTCTTCTGATCTGATCTGGCGCGAGATCAAGCGGGCCAACGAGAGTAAGCCGGTCATCGTCTCCTTCGGCGATCTGGCCGCAAGTGGGGGCTACTACATCGCCACCGCGGCCCGAAGGGTTCTAGCCGCTCCTTCCACCCTCACCGGCTCAATCGGGGTGATAGGAGGCAAACTCAATCTCGAGGGACTGTTCGCAAAAGTCGGCATTAGCGTGGATGCCATCGAAAAAGGCGAACGCGCAGGCTACACCTCCCTCGCACGGCCCTTCTCCGCGGAGGAGGCAGAAATCGTCAGAGAGCAGATGCGCCAGTTCTATGAGGAGCTTTTCCTCGAGAAGGTTGCTCAGGGACGGCAAAAGAGTCGGGACAGCGTACGGCAGGCCGCAGAAGGGCGGGTGTGGACTGGCGCTCAAGCCCTGGAACTGGAACTGTTGGACGAGATTGGAGGCCTCCTGGAAGCCTTCAAGGCGGCCCGTTCAGAGGCCGGATTGCCGGAAACCAGGAAAGCCAGGATCGTCACCTACACCAAGAAATGGAGCTGGCGTAACTTGCTTTCCCTACCCTTTGCCAGTCCTGTTAGCGAAGAGCGGGTTTTTGCGCTGCTCTCTGGCATCTGGTCTATCCGCTAGCGCCGGCGCCTGAAGTCGACCACGCAGATCCAAAAGAGAGTATATGCTCTTTCACACCCAGATTTCCCGGTCATCTAAGACCATATAATCCTAATCGGATTATCCAGGTCGGGTTTCCTGGAAGGTGTGGACCTAAAGAAAGGCTTTTCTGTAGTCGGCCCTTTGGGGCAGAGCCCAGTGGATGCCACAGCTTGGCAGGCCTTCGAGGAACAATTGGCGATCAAGTCGGAAGGAGATAGCGTGTTTCCTATACAGTCTCTAGACTCGGAGTATAACGCACGTAGCGCTCCTATATGATTTATAAAGGAGCTGTTGTTGTAGATTCCAAAACCTATTCGGACCTCTGGGGCAGGTATCTAGTCGGGGGATTCAGGCAATTCTTCCTTGATCTTCTCGATCAGCCGAATCTCACCCATGACCATCTCCGGATCCACTGCTTTGCACATATCGTACAGGGTCAAACCCGCCACGGCGACGGCAGTCAGGGCTTCCATTTCTACGCCCGTCGCCCAGCGGCAACTGACGGTGCTGCGGATCTGGAAGGCTGACTCCTGAAGTTCGATCTCGACATCCACGAAGTCCAGGTTGAGATTGTGGCAAAGGGGAATCAACATGCTGGTTTGCTTCGCAGCCTGAATCCCTGCCAGCCGCGCAACTTCAAAAGGGTTGCCTTTGGGCAGGCCCGCATCCAGGATTTTTCCGCGGGTTTCCTCTGCGACCTGCAGTCGTCCCTCGGCTCGGGCCGTCCTCCGAAGGAGGCGTTTACCACCAATGTCTACCATGCGAGCACGCCCTGAGGCGTCAATGTGAGTCAAGTCGACCATATTACGTGCTTTCTATTGGCCCCGGAGCTGCATCTATCCCTGCCAGCCTCCGAGCAGCAAGACGGGAACCCTGGAGCCCTGGGGCAGGAGAGTGCGGTCCGCCTCCATAATGATCAAGGCGTTGGCACTGGAGAACCCTGCCAGGTCAGCAGACCCTTTGGTTTCAACCGGTTCCACTTCAAAACGGCCATCCCTCCACAGTGCCCGAGCCGGCTTGAAGAAGGTTCTTCCTGGCTTTTGTTTCACGTTCTTCGACAGTGTGGCCTCAATCTGGGGTAGGGAGCCTGAATCATGTCCCATCCATTGGCGCACAGAGGGTCGCACAAACAGCTGGAATGTGACAAACGCAGACACCGGATTGCCGGGTAGGCCGAAAACCATGGAGGCACCCTTCTTGCCGGCGTAGATTGGCTTTCCAGGTTTCACGGCGACCTTATGGAAGATTGAATCGACACCCCTTTCGCCCAGGACTCGATAAACATAGTCATACTCACCCATCGAGACCCCTCCGGAGAGCAGCACCAGATCGCTTTCCAGCGCTTTGTCAATAGCCTCGGAGATCTCCTTACGGTTGTCCCGGACTGCCGGGAAAACCTCTGCCTCCACCCCCAGCTCCTCACACAGAGCCCAGAGCATGGGGCCATTGGAGTTTCGGATCTGTCCGAAGGAAGGTTCTTGATCGACGCCAACCAGCTCATCTCCAGTCGAAACGATCACGGCAGTGGGCGCCTTGAGGACTTCCACCTCGGTTCTCCCAAAGGTTGCCAACACTCCGATGTCCGCGGGCCTGATGGGTTGACCCGCTGGCAGCACCACGTCGCCATCCTTCACCTCGGTTCCACGGACCGAAACGTTCTGCCCCGGGCAAACGGCTTCCGTCAGTTCCACAAAGGACCCATTGACGGCTCGTGTCTTCTCCACCATTTGCACGGCATCCGCCCCGGGAGGGATGGGGGCTCCCGTCATGATCTGAACCGCTTCACCCTCGCCTACGGCCGGGAGAGAAGCACTTCCCGCAGCTACGATCCCTACCACTTTCAGCTGTACAGGTGCCGAGGAAGCATCCTCGCTGCGCACGGCGTAGCCGTCCATGAAGGATTTGTGGAAAGGGGGAAGATCGCGGTCGGCGCTGACCGAATTGGCGAGGACTTTTCCCAAACTGCTGAGTAGTGGGATACGAGCCGAAACCGGCGACGGGACCTGGGACAGAAGCGCTTCGAGCGCCTCCTTGTATGACAAGAGCGGATCTGGAATGTCTTCTTTCTTCAGTCTGTCGCCGACGTGCGTAGGTTGCACTTGTTCTCCTAAGGGTCTACCCAGCGAGCGGGCCTTCAACTTCACAGTGTAACGTTTTCCACGTGCTTGCCGAAAACTTCGCTCAGTGAAGCCGAGATTTCTCCAACCGTTGCGCCTGCGTCAGCGGCCGAGACAATAGCCGGCATAAGATTGTCGTTGGTTTCAGCAGTCGCCTGGACACGCTCCAGGGAGCGCTCGACCTGGGGACCGTTTCGAGTGGCGCGGAAACGGCCCAGCCTCTCGACTTGGCGTCGTTCGCTTTTCGGATCGATCTTGTGTGTCTCCAGGGCATAAGGCTCGTCGTCCCGAAGGTGATTGACTCCCACAACCTTTTGATCGCCGGACTCGAGCCGCTTCTGATATTGATAGGCCGACTCCTGGATCTGCTGGCTGACAAAGCCGCTTTCAATCGCTTCCAGCATTCCGCCCATGGATCGAATTCGGGTCAGGTAATCCTCCGCTTCCTCCTCCAAGTCGGTAGTGAGTCTCTCGACATACCAGCTCCCTCCTAGCGGATCCGCCGATTCGGTGATCCCGCTCTCATGAGCCAGGATCTGCTGTGTGCGCAAGGCCAGCCCGGCCGTCTGCTCGCTTGGAAGGGCCAGCGCCTCGTCCTTGGCGTTGGTATGAAGTGATTGGGTCCCGCCCATTGCGGCGGCGAGTGCCTGGACCGCCACCCGAACCACATTGTTGTCAGGCTGCTGTGCCGTCAGAGTGCTTCCCGCCGTCTGCGTGTGGAAGCGCAGCATGGCAGACTTCGGGTCTATTGCTTTCCACTTCTCCTTCACCAGACGAGCCCAGAGGCGGCGCGCAGCTCGGAACTTGGCCACTTCTTCGAACAAGTCATTGTGCGCACTGAAGAAGAAGGACAGACGGGGCGCAAACTGATCGATTTCCAGTCCGGTTGCCAGGGCCGATTCCACATAGGTCTCGGCGTTGGCAATCGTAAATCCAATCTCCTGAGCCGCGGTCGCACCCGCCTCGCGGATATGATAGCCACTGATGGAGATGGGGTTCCACCGTGGGACCTCCCGGTACCCAAACGCTACCAGATCGGTAGCCAGCCTCAGCGAAGGCGGCGGCGGAAAGATGTAGGTTCCCCGGGCCAGATACTCTTTTAAAATGTCGTTCTGAACCGTACCCCGCAGCGAGGTCCAGGGAACTCCCTGCCGTTTAGCTGCAACCAGGTAGAGCGCAAAGAGGATCGTCGCCGTCGCATTGATGGTCATTGAGGTCGAGACGGAGCCTAGCGGAATTCCTTCGAAGAGGCGGGACATGTCCTCGATACTGTCGATGGCGACACCGGATCGGCCCACTTCGGCATAAGCAAGAGGATGATCCGAATCGAGTCCGAGCTGGGTGGGAAGATCGAATGCGACCGATAGTCCGCTAGTTCCCTGCGATAGAAGATACCGGTAGCGTCGATTGGATTCCTCTGCCGTGGCATAGCCGGCATACTGCCGCATGGTCCAGAGGCGCTCGCGGTACATCGCGGGGTGGATTCCCCGGGTAAAGGGAAAACTACCGGGATTTCCCAAGTCCTGCTGGTAGTCCAGAGAATCCGTATCCTGGGGGCGATAGAGTCGCTTTCTGTGCTTGCTGGAACCGCGATTCAGGTTCAGTTTTCTGTCTCCTCTTTCCACTTTACAAAGGGACCAGGTTTGGTATCATGGTGCCCAAAAGAAGCTCCTCTGGCCACTAGATTTGATCAGTTTCCTGCGATATTGGCAAGTGGAACGAAAGCGGTTTGAATGCGGGACGAGCAGCTGAAAAAGTATAAGAAGGAGCTGGAGGCTGCGATCAATGAGGCCCTCTTGGAATCGCCTCAAATCAATGCTGCGATCCGGGGCATTCGCCAAACGGGCTATGAGGTCTTTCTCATTATCGAGGCAACCATCGGATTCAACCAGCGAGAAAGTGGCGAATCGATCTCGAAGAAGCTGCCGCCTGTGCGTCTGGAGCTAACCACCCAGGATGAGAAGTTCCTGAGGTCTCTTAAGATCAGCCCCGACTAGACACGACCTCCCAGCGGGAGTGGTCTGCTTCATCTCCCCCACCCACACCTCAGAAGGACCCGCCTGAGCGAGCTCCGGCAACTGCATCAGCTATAATGACTTCTCATGTCCAGGACCCGTTACGAAGTTGTAATCATCGGAGGCGGTCACGCGGGTGCCGAGGCTGCTGCGGCCGCGGCCCGTATGGGTGCCAAGACGGCTCTGCTCACAATCAATCTCGATATGATCGGCCAGATGTCTTGCAATCCTTCGATTGGTGGCATTGCCAAAGGACACCTGGTTCGGGAGCTGGACGCTCTCGGGGGTCTAATGGGTCAGGTCGCGGACGAGTCCGGCATCCAGTTTCGCCTGCTCAATCGGAGTCGTGGCCCTGCCGTTCGTGCTCCCAGGGCCCAGAATGACAAGAGGTGTTACCGACGGAAGCTTCAGGCTCTGTTGGCAGAGATGCCTAACTTATCCCTGATCCAGGCGGAAGTCACGGCGATCGTCCGGCGCAACAACCGCGTCGTGGCGGTAGAGACCGCGGACGGGGACATCCTGTCTTGCGCTACCGTCATCCTGACCACCGGGACTTTCTTGAATGGCCTTTGTCACCTGGGAGAAAAGAAATTTCGAGCGGGGCGATCGGGTGAGAAAGCCGCCGTCGCCTTGGCAGATTCAATTCGGGGCATTGGGTTCCAAATGGGACGTCTGAAGACGGGAACTCCGCCCCGCCTGGATCGAGCAACCATCGATTTCAGGGCTTTCGAAGAGCAGCCCGGAGATGACACCCCCACCTTGTTCTCGTTTCGCAGCTCGGGATTGACGCTGCCTCAAGTGCCTTGCTGGATCTCCTTCACCAACCGGCAGGCTCACGCCGTCATCCGAGAGAATCTGCACCGAAGCCCGCTTTACGGGGGGGACATAGTCGGCATCGGTCCCCGATACTGCCCCTCGATCGAGGACAAGATCGTCAAGTTTCCAGATCGGGATCGCCATCAGATCTTCCTGGAACCTGAGGGGTTAGACACCAACCTGATCTATGTCAACGGCCTCTCGACGAGCATGCCGGTGGATGTACAGCAAGGGCTTCTAGCCAAAATTCCGGGCCTTCAAAAGGCCACCATGATCCGCCCAGGCTATGCAGTCGAGTACGACTACGTTCAGCCCACCGAGCTTCACCCCACGCTGGAAACGAAGGCAGTGGGTGGCCTCTTCCATGCCGGACAGATAAATGGCACAACTGGTTACGAAGAGGCTGCCGCACAAGGCTTAATGGCCGGTATCAATGCCGCTTCGATGGTCCTGGGTAAGGCACCTCTGATCCTGGGCCGAGCCCAAAGCTACTTGGGAATCTTGATCGATGATCTGGTCACCCAAGGAGTGGACGAACCGTATCGAATGTTCACTTCGCGGGCGGAATACCGGCTCCTACTCCGGATCGACAACGCGGATCGTCGCTTGATGCCTCATGGCCATGAGCTGGGCCTGATCCCCTCCTCGGTCTACCGCAGATTCGAGTCCAAGTGGGCTCGAATCGACCGAGCTCTTGAGTTATTGCGCTCTACCTTTCTGCACCAGGATTCGCCCCTGCTGAAGCAGCTGGGTCAGGGTTCGCCCCTCGAGCCTGGATCCAACCTGGGTCAGATCCTGAGGCGCCCGGAATGCCACATTCGAGATTTCAAGGGATGGCTACAAGATCAGGGCGTTCCTTTGAACGACGAAGAAGCAGAGGTGGTTGAGACACACATCAAATACGAAGGATACATTCAGTCCCAATTGCGCGAGGTCGAACGGCTAGAACGTCTGGAGCACAGGAGAATCCCCTCCGATCTTAACTACGGTCAGGTCAGCGGTCTCTCGAATGAGGTAGTGGAGCGCCTCAATCGCATCAAGCCTAGCAACCTGGGCCAGGCCGCGCGGGTTCCTGGAATCACACCGGCGGCTCTTTCTGTCCTGAATATTCACTTAGAAGTACGCCGGCGAAGCGGCACCGACACGGCCTAGGGAAATGATAGGACTGCAGCATGTTAATACTGGTTGATTCCTTCCATTTTTAGGTGATCATGCTCTCAATCCAGGCTTGCAAGTGACCTAAAAAGGACAAACTCTTCCGTTTCCACTCTCAAAACTCATGGCAGCTCCCGAGTTCCGGGTGATGGAGCAGATGTTTGGGGTACAGCTCTCAGGAGAACAGACGGCACAAGTGCGGAGCTATCTCGATCTGCTGAAGCGCTGGAACCGCACGATCAACCTCACTCGGGTCCAGAGTGTCGAGGACCAACTTCGATTCCACTTCTTTGAATCCTTCTGGGCAGCCGATCGTTTCCTGGACCAAGATCAGGTGTTAGCGGACGTGGGTAGTGGTGCCGGCTTCCCGGGTTTGGCGATGAAACTGTTTTTGCCCACACTGCAGGTCACGCTGACAGAGAAGAACGCAAAGAAAATCATTTTCCTGAAAGAAGCCTGCCGAACCCTCACGCTGCCTGCCCAGTTCTTCCACGGCAGAGCCGAAGACTACCCAGGCTGGGATACGATCGGCCTGGCCACCGTCCGCGCGCTGAAACCCTCGCCGAAACTCATGGATCTACTCAGGATACATCGGGTGAAGCTCTTGTTGCTTCACGGTTCGGTGCTTGGTGTTTCGATGAAAGGCTTGACACTTCTTGGCCGGCGCCAGGTACCCGGGTCGACCTCGCGGTTTGCCAGCCTCTTTCGCTGCGAGTAGCACCAGAGGGCATCGCCTCCAGCCGCTGCTCCCGGAACCGATGGATGCCTTCCGGTTTACTGAAAAATCGGCCCTTGGCCCGCATTTCTCATCGCTTGTCGTAGCGAGGCGCCGCAAGGGCCGTCCTGGCAAGGCTTGCGACCGAGGCCCCCGCAGTCGTACTCGTGCAGTACGTCGAGGAGGCCGACGGAGCGAAACACAGCCAGGGCGGATGATTGCGGCGACGTAGTAGACCAGCGATGAGAAATGCGGGGTTAGCAGTCCTGCGAGCGCCACTGGCACACCTCCGATGTTTCACGTGAAACGTCGCCCAAGCATGGTAAGGTACGCTCCATGAGCAACGCCAAGATCATCGCCGTCACGAACCAGAAGGGGGGAGTGGGGAAAACCACTACTGCCATCAATCTGGGAGCCTCATTGGCTACAGCCGAACTCCGGGTCCTCGTCGTGGATCTGGATCCCCAGGGCAACTCAACCTCAGGCCTGGGGCTCGACAAAGATAGCGTCGAACCCTCAGCATATGAGGTGCTTATGGAGGGACAGGATCCCTCTTCTGCCGTTTATCCAACCGAGATGGAAACCCTTGACTTACTGCCCGCCAACCGCGCCTTGATCGCGGCCACCGTACAGCTTCTGGACGTCTCTGAACGCGAGTTCCAGCTGCGGAAAGCATTGGAACAGCTCCGTCCCCGCTACGATTTTATTCTGGTCGATTGCCCTCCCTCTCTCGGGATCCTGACCGTGAACGCGCTGACTGCTTCAGACTCCGTCTTGATTCCTATTCAGTGCGAGTATTTTGCGCTGGAAGGCCTCTCAGATCTCATGGCAACGGTGCAACGCATCCGCGAAACACTGAACTCCACTCTCAGGATCGAGGGTCTGCTCCTCACCATGTATGACGACCGCCTGAACCTCTCCAGCCAGATCCGACAGAATGTCTCAGCCCACTTCGGGTCGCGACTCCTTCAGACCCACATCCCCCGCAACGTGCGACTTGCCGAATCGCCTAGTTTCGGCAAACCAATTGTTCTCTACGATGCCCGCTCCAAAGGTGCCAACTCCTATCTCAAGCTGGCTCAAGAGATCCTTGGAAAGAACACCGTCGACACGCTGCGATGGTCAGGACCAGAAACTATGGGGCTGGTAATCTCATGAAAAGACAAGCGTTGGGCAAGGGGCTGGATGCACTGCTACCAAAATCAGCATCCGTTTCTCCCCTGGTTGAACTTGACCTGGAACAAATCCATCCCAATCCCTTTCAACCACGGCTGCGGCTTGACTCCGCAACTCTCGATGAGCTCGCCGCTTCCATTGCACAGAATGGTTTGCTTCAGCCGATCATTGTCCGAGCGCGTGCCGAGGGCTACGAGATCATTGCCGGAGAGCGACGATGGAGGGCAGCTCAGAAGGCCGGACTACAACGGATTCCCTCGATTGTTCAGGATATTTCGAACCAGAAGATGGTCGAGATGGCACTGGTTGAAAACATCCAACGCGCCGATCTCACGGCCATCGAGGAGGCCCAGGCCTTTTCCGTTTTGATCGAGGAGTTCGGCCTCACCCAGGAAGAGGTCGCCCGTCAAGTTGGAAAGAGCCGTACTGCGGTCACCAACACTCTGCGACTTCTTCAGCTTCCCCGCGCTCTTCAGCAGGCTCTGCTTGCTGGAGAGCTCTCGATGGGACATGCCAGGGCCCTTCTTCCCCTTGCTCATACCCAACAATTGGAATTGGCGGGACAGATCGCATCCAAGGGTCTTTCGGTTCGTGAAGTCGAGCGCCGGGTCCAGGAGTCAGTTACCTCAAGGACGGCCCCCCGATCCCGCAAAGATCCACACCTGGAGGCGGCAGAACAGAGTCTGGAGCAGCGTTGGAAGACCAGGGTCGAGATCCGGCGACGTCAGTCCCGGGGCCAGATTGTCTTCCACTTCCATTCTGAGGATGAACTAGATCGGCTCTACTCCGAGCTCTGCAGCAGCTGAACAACAAGCGCGGGAGTCTCCGCATAGGCAGAAACCTCTCAACCGTCGGTAACTCCTATAGCCCGGCTGTGTTTTTGCACGGCCCTCGACAGTGCCTATTTGCCGATACAGAATGTCGAGAAGATTTCGCCAAGGATATCCTCAACACTGGTTTCGCCTGTGATCTTCCCGGTCTCGTCCAGTGCCTTCCTCAGGTCGTAAAGGGGAAATTCCTCGCTGAGACCGGCCTCGCAGGCGGCCAACGCCTGGGCGAGATGCTTTCGCGCTCGCTCGAGACAGTGTTTGTGCCGGACGTTGGTAATCAAGACCCGCTCTACCTCCCATCCGTTGGCAGGAGCGAGCACGCCGCTGACGATCTCGCGTAACTCCTGCACGCGGGTGCCATGACGCGCTGAGACTGCAACCACGGACTCACACTGCTGTCCCACATACGGAGGCACTACCACCACCTTCGGAAGGTCGAGCTTATTGAGAACGAGGATACAGCGCCGCTCCTTGATGTCGGCCCAGACCCGCGCATCTTCCTCACCAAACCCCATCGAGCCATCCACAACGAACAGGATGATGTCCGAGCGCTCAATATATTCGAGCGACTTTCGAACGCCCAGCGACTCGACCGGATCTTGGGTCTCGCGAATGCCCGCTGTATCGACGATCTGCGTGGGAATTCCTTTCAGATCAATGGTTTCGGCAACCGCATCCCTGGTCGTGCCGGGCACATCCGTGACAATGACTCGCTCCTGTTGGACCATGGAGTTGAACAGGCTCGACTTGCCGGCATTGGGCTTTCCTACGATCGATACACAGAATCCATCTCGGACTACCCGCCCTAGCTCGAAGCTGCTCAACAGGCGCCGAAGCCCCCGATCAACCCCGGCCAGCTGCTCGACCAGCTGGGCTCTCCCTTCGGGTTCTACCTCGTCCTCTACGAACTCAAGCGCCGTCTCCATATGGGAAATGGTGCGTATCAGATCCTCCTGATGGGGCCTCAGTTCCAGCGACAGTCGTCCTTCGATCTGGGCTCTCGCCACTCGAGCCTGAAATGAGGTCTGACTCTCAACCAAGTCCCGCACCCCCTCGGCCTGGGCCAGATCCATTTTTTGATTCAGAAAAGCTCGAAGCGTGAACTCTCCGGGCTCCGCAAGGCGCGCACCGGCGTGCATCAAGGTGTCGAGTATCTCCTGCACCACAGGCGGGCTCCCGTGGCAGGAGATCTCGACCACATCCTCCCCAGTGTAGGAAGCAGGACCCGGGAATAAGGTCACCAGGACTTGATCGACAGGCCGGTTCGCCGAATCCAGAAAGGTGGCAAGACAAGGTCTCCGGGGCGGACATTCGTTGCCGCTACCGAGTTGAAGCTTGCTTCGCACCAAAGTTGCACTGTCCGAACCACTGAGTCGAATCAGGGAGATCGCCCCTCGGCCCGGAGGAGTCGCAACAGCAATGATTGTTCCGTCTCGGAATCGAGACACAGGTCTGTGTCTTTTGGTGTTCGAGTTAGAATGCGGGTAAAACAACAACGTAGCGATTGCCGCCGCCGCCTTCGCTTTGAGTCCTCACTCCAGCTTCATCGGCCAGCGCCAGATGAATAATGCGCCGCTCGCTCGCTGGAAGGGACTGAAACGAGAACTCCTTCCCCGACGAACGTACTTGCTCAGCCGCCTTCTTTGCCAACAGGGCGAGCTCTTGCTCGCGTTCGCTTCGGTAACCTTCGCAATCAACCCAGAAATTGCAGCCATCTTCCGACTTTCGAAAGAAAATCTGATTCAGAAGATGGTTGATTGCATAAAGCAAGCGTGCGCTATCGGCCAGTACCAGGCCGTCGTCGGATCCCTTCAAACGGACGTGGATCCCGTCTTCCTCCATCTCACAGCTGAATTGCAGATCGAGGTCAGCCCGCTGGATAAGGTCTTCCAGAAAACCCTTCATCGATTCAAGAAGCTCCGGTCTCGCCAGCCTCTCCCTGTCGTCTTCCAACTTTTCCATCACCCTTTCTTGGAGCCTTTCTGCTTCACTGGAGCGTCGTCCGTTTTCAGCCGCTGCATCAAAACCTGGAACATCATAGCAAACAGGTTGCTAAACAAGAAATAGACAACCAAGCCACTCGATAGGTTCAGAAAGAAGAATGTAAAAACGACGGGCAGGAGCATCATCATCCGTCTTTGCGTCGGATCCCCAGTCGCTGGGGTCATCTTCTGCTGGACTACCATGCTGACGCCCATCACGACGGGTGTGATGTAGTAGGGATCATGCTGGGACAAGTCCTGGATCCAGCCCATGAAAGGAGCTCCACGAAGCTCGATCGATGAAGCCAACATGCGGTAGAAGGAAATCAAGAACGGCATCTGAATCACAAGCGGCAGACAGCCCCCCAACGGATTGACGCCATTTTCTTTATATAGAGCCATGACCTCCGTGTTCATCTGCTGCTTGCGCGGGTCGTCGCGCTTCATGCGCTTGTAGCGGTCCTGGATGGACTTCAGCTTCGGCTGCAGCGCCGACATCTTTTTCATGGAAGCCATCTGCTTGTAGCGCACCGGAAAAAGAGCGAGGTTGATCACGAAGGTCAGAATAATAATGGACCAGCCATAGTTGCCCACGAATCCGTAGGTGAACTTGAGGCCAAATACCAAGGGCTTTACCAGTAGCGCGAACCATCCATAGTCGATCAGCTGGATGAGGGTAGGGTCCGTCTGGGCGAGAATCGTCTGGTCTTTAGGTCCAGCGAAGAAGGTATAGCTGGCACTTCCATCAAAGCCGACTTCACAGACCAAGAGGGGCACATCCTCTTCGTCCGGTCCCGCCCGGTCCCACTGTACCCGGGAAAGCCGCGACGATCTAATAGCTTCGGAATCGAGAATCAGGTATGTGAAGAACTGGCTATCGAGGGCAACCCAACGGGCCCCCGACGCCAGGTCTCGAGCCCCGTCTTCCAGATCGCCAGCCTCGTAGGACTCGAGGGTATCACCCACATAGCGCTTGATGGCGGGATAGCTGAAGTCTCCGGTGACAGCAGCTTCGGGCTCAACCTTCCCAATGCCAGCACCTAGGACAATGGAGAAGGGTATCTTTCTCCCCTCTACCAGGACCTCCGTCTCCATCTTGACTTCGTAACCCGACTCGGGTATTTCGAACTTCCTTTTCACCTGGACTCTAGAGCCACCATAGAAAAGCTCGAATTCCGCCGGTGCGTTCAGCAGCGCGGGCTTTCCTCCTACGACCTCATACACTGCGGTTTCGAGTTCGCGGTTGATGCTTTCGTCGTCGACACGGATCGTCAGGGGGCGCGGCAGATTCTCGGGGAGTCCTTGGGGGATGATATCGAGTAGCCCGGGGCCAGAGTCGGCGAATTCATCGTCCGGCGACGCATCGGTCGGAGCTGCCTGATAGTTTTTCAGGAGAACGCTCTGGAGCCCGCCTCCTGCAGTGGTCCACCGCAGCGTCAGATGCTCGTTCTCCACTGTGATTTCCCGCGGGGCAGCCTCGGTTCGTTCCCATTCCGTCGTCCCCTCTAATTGGGTTGAAGGGGCCTGGGCTCTTGCTTCCGGAGCTGCCGTAGGAGCCACTACCTGGACGCTTTCCTCTGCGGGCTCCTCGGGAGCCGGCGGCGGCGGGAAATAGGTTTGATATAAGTGAGGAGTAATCAGCAGAACGGCCATCGACAGCAGCATTGCGAGCAGCAGTCGCTTCTCCAGGTCCATCTTGTTGGGATCATGGCCAGTCATGTTGTGTAGAAGTGGTACCCGTTCTACTTCACCGGGTCAAAGCCACCCGAGTTCCAAGGATGACAACGGAGAATTCTCTTGAATCCCAGGTAAAAGCCTTGCCCGATTCCCTTTTTCTGGATGGCCTGGAGCATGTACTCCGAGCAGGAAGGAGAGAATCGGCAGGATGGAGGCAGAAGCAGAGACACCGATCTCTGATAGAGTCGGATTGAGACCGAAAGAAGCTGCTTCACACGTCGCCTTTCCTGCTGCTCCACCTCTCGACGGTCGTCACGAATTCCTGGTGGAGCTTCGCAGAAGACTCGTTCGCAGCCGATCTTTTCACGTTGACAACCACATCACAGGGTCGCCCTACAAGACTCTTGTTGTGCCGAAACACTTCGCGCAACGAGCGCTTAATCCGGTTCCGGACAACCGGTGGACCCACTTTTCGAGATATGGTCACTCCCAGGCGGCTATGTGGCAAGCCGTTCAGCATCAAGTACAGAACGAAGTAGGGCCTGTGGATTCTATCTGCAGACCTGTAGACCGCCAGATATTCCCTTGAGTTGTGAAGTCGCTCTGCTCGCGAAAAGCCAAACTGCTTCAACCACTTGCCGATAAGGACCTGCGTCCCTTTGTCCTCCTGCGCCTAAGTATCACACGGCCTCCACGCGTTCCCATGCGTGTTCTGAACCCGTGAGTCTTACGGCGCCGGCGGTTGTTCGGTTGAAATGTACGCTTCATGATTCCTTACCACGCCTTGATCGAAAGGCGTCTGATATTACCAATTTAACCCGGCCGGATCAACTAGCGCCCCGACGAATCGGCCTTGCGGCTCAAGATCTTCCCAGGGCCTCCTGGGAAGACGCATTTGGATAACATCCTAGAATCTCCATGAACTCGGCAATTCCCTCTAGATCGTTGAGAGCGTCACGGGTTCGATCCTCCTCCACGTTGCCCGCAAAATCGAGGTAGAACAAATACTCCCAGGGACGACCATGGATGGGACGAGACTCGATCTTGGCCAAATCGATCTCCCGGCTTGCAAAGACGCTTAGACATTTGAAAAGAGCCCCGGGTGTGTTCTGGAAGCTGAATACGATGGATACCTTATTGGCAGATTCAGCAGTCTCGAGCTCCGGCGAAAGAAGAAAGAAGCGAGTGAAATTCTCTTCGTTGTCCTCTATTCCCCTCATCAAGATCTCGCCCTTGTAGTACTCGGCCGCCCGCGCGCCCGCTATGCCCGCACAATCGCGCAGATCCTTGGACACGATCCGCTTGACGCTACCAGAGGTGTCATAGGCTGTCTGTTTGACCAGATGGGGGAACCGCTCAAAAAACCGCTCGCATTGATCCAAGGCTACCGGGTGCGACATAACGGTCCGAATCTGATCAAAAGTCGCGCCCGCGACGCCAATCAGATGGTGCTTGATGGACAAATTGATCTCCTGCACGATCTTCAGTCTGTATCGAAGCAAGAGATCATAGTTCTTGTGAATCGACCCGGCCAAGGAGTTTTCTATGGGAACCACGCAGTAACGGGTCTGGCCCTGGGAGGTGGCTCGAAAGATTTCCTCGAAGGCCTCACAGCAGTGAAACTCTATGTCTTCACCCAGCAACAACAGGGTAGCCTCCTCGCTGAATGACCCCCTTTCGCCCTGAATCGATACCGCTATCATCTCTCGCGTTTCCTGCATCAAGTGGGATTCGCCAACACCCGTTCTCGCTCTTTCCCGAAACTATCTTCCCGGCTCTCGGCCGAAGACTCCTCGGCTCCCACCGGAGGTGGAGGCCGGAAGCTGAGATCGAAACTCTCGCACCCGCCGTCTGAGGTTGCCCTTCAACACCGAAAAGAGGAGTCGTGCTGTAAAGGCGGTGCCTAAGGGGGCCGTCACTATTCGAACCGATCCCCGCTTGACGGCGTCAATCACCGAAGCCGTCTCCTTCTCGGCGTAAACCAAACTATAAGTAAAACCCACCTGTTCTAGAAAATGAACGTCTGAGTTTCCTATAAGGGGCAGCCTGAACTCACTGGCAGCACTCTGTGCACGACGATTGAAATTGATGCGTTTCGTATAGAAATGATTAAATTCCAACGCATCGAACAGCTCGGCCAACTCCAAGAACCCCCATCCAATAGCACTGCGGATGGGAAAGAAGGGATGAGCAGCGACTACCAACTGGGCAGGGCCCTTCTTGGCCATGACCTGGGCCGGTGTAGTCCAATCAGGCTCATAGTCCAGGAAATTATAAAGCAGCGCGTGGGATCCTTCGAGCGTCGCCTCTACTCCAGGCAAAAGCAGAATGCCCTTCTCGTGGGCGTAGTCACTTAGGCCCTCTTCGAACAGGAGCTGGTTGTGGTTCGTGATTGAAAGAACCTCAAAACCCTGAGCCGCAGCCGCATCGATCAGCTGCCCGGGACTATGCCGTACCAGAGTCTGCCCATCAGACGGATCTTCTCTGGTGTGCGTGTGGAGCTCCGCCTTCAACCACTTCTTCATAGCCTGACCGTCAGCTCTCTTGCAGTTCCTCCAGTCGACCTTTCTCGAACAACGGAGGCACATGGGAATCGAACCCACCAGCCACGACTCTCGCCGCAGCCCGACTGGTTTTGAAGACCAGGCCCGTCACCAGACGAGAAGTGCCTCCGAGCGGACATTCTACCACCGGTTCTCTGCTTCGCCGGCCATGGGTAGACCTCACCCCCCCTTGCTGCTACGATTCCCTCGTGTCCGACCCTTTTCTTCTAGACGGGACGTGGTCTCTGACCTCATTGTGTGAGCAGGCGGCCTCGCTTCGCAGCCAGGCTAAAGGCACGACGATCAGCTTCTCTCCGAAAGTCTTCATTCCTCTCACCCGCCTTTGTCGGGATTCCTGCGGTTATTGTGTTTTTCGCCAGGAACCCAATCCCAACAGGGACTGCTTCATGAGGCCGGAAGAAGTGCTTGCGGTTGCACACTCCGGTCAGCAGAAGGGCTGCCGGGAGGCCCTCTTCGTGCTGGGAGAGAGACCGGAGCTACGATACCCCGAGGCGCGGCGCTGGCTTCGAGAGGAAGGCTACGACAGCACGGTCGACTACCTCTTTCAGATGTGCCAAATGGTGCTGAAGGAAACTCGCCTCTATCCCCACACCAACGCAGGAATACTTTCCCGTTCGGAACTCAAAGCGCTCCAACAGGTGAATGCTTCGCTAGGTCTAATGCTCGAAACTACCAGCCTTCGTCTGTCCGAACCGGGAGGTCCTCACGCTTCCGCTCCCAGCAAGCATCCGCGTGTCCGTGCGAAGACCCTGCGTCTGGCGGGTGAGCTCGGCATCCCCTTTACCACTGGAATCCTGGTGGGCATAGGCGAGACGCTCAACGAACGAATCGACGCACTACATTTGATTCGTGATCTGCAGCAACGCCATGGGCACATCCAGGAAGTGATCATTCAGAACTTTAGAGCCAAGCCTGGGACCGCCATGGCCTCCCTAGCCGAGCCCAGCTTTTTCGAAATGCTCGAGACGATCGCCATGGCTCGGCTGATTCTGGGCCACCAGATGAACATTCAGGCACCTCCAAATCTTTCGGCGGCCGACCGGCGCTATCTTGGGTACCTCGGTGCAGGACTCAACGACTGGGGAGGCATCTCTCCCATCACCATCGACTTTGTCAACCCGGAAGCCCCGTGGCCCCATCTTCGAGAGCTTACCGAGCAGACTGCGGCCCATGGCTTCCAGCTCAAGGCCAGATTTCCAATCTATCCCGAGTATATCCAAGACAAAGATCGCTTCATTCCCGGAGAACTTCGCAGTCGATTGAAGAAAGAGGCTGACTCTGAAGGCTACATCCCATCCAACGAATCAGAGAGGACAGGGCTGTGCCGAACCAACTAGCAGGCTTGCTCAAGACAATCCCGTCGCCCATCGCAAGAATCTTCGACAGCTGTCTGGAAGGGCGTGATCTGGGGGAAAAGGACATCGTCTCCCTCTTCGCCTTGAACGGCTCCGATTTCCTGGTCCTTCTGCTGGTGGCGGACCACCTTCGTCGCCAAACGGTGGGAGAAGTGGTTGCCTACGTCGTCAACCGCAACATCAATTTCACGAATGTGTGCATCAAACGCTGCGGCTTCTGCGCCTTTAGTCGCACCTACCGTGCCGACGAGACCTACTATCTACCCATCGAAGAAATCGTTCGGCGTGCAGCAGAGGCCCAACGTCTTGGAGCTACTGAGGTTTGCGTACAGGCTGGCCTCCCGCCTGATATGCCCGGGGATCTCTACATCCAGATCTGCCAAGCGCTCAAAGAGGCCGTGCCGGAATTGCACATCCATGCATTCTCGCCGGAGGAGGTTTTGTACGGTGCTCGCCGCTCTGGAATGCGTGTCAAGGAGTACCTGGGCGAGCTTCGCGACGCAGGAATAGGAAGCCTTCCCGGCACTTCAGCCGAGATCTTGGACGACGACCTTCGGGAGCGAATCTCACCCGGCCGGATCAGTACGGCGCAGTGGAAGGACGTCATCACGAATGCACACTCTCTCGGTATCCCAACCACATCCACGATGATGTACGGTCACCTGGAAACACCTGGGCAATGCGCCAGACACCTTCTCTTGCTTCGCGACTTGCAGCGTCAAACCGGTGGCTTCAGCGAGTTCGTCCCGCTTGGATTCATTCATTCTCAGGCTCCGATGTACCTTCAGACTCCAACTCCGGAGCTGCAGCCTGGGCCCAGCGGAGTCGCAACTCTCCGAATCCATGCTATTGCTCGGCTCGTCCTGAATCAGGACATCCCCAACCTCCAGGTTTCCTGGGTGAAGGAAGGTTTAAAGCTCGCTCAAGCTTGTCTTGCCGCAGGAGCTAACGATCTCGGGGGTACTCTGATCAACGAAAGCATTTCAACTGCAGCTGGCGCCGAACATGGTCAACTGATTCGTCCTGCGGAGCTTCGCCGCTGCATCCAGGACGCAGGGCGTGTTGCCGCCGAACGATCAACCCTGTACAGGATTCTGCGCCGTTTCGACTCCAGCAAAAACGCCGAGCCTGGTCCTCTCGATTTGCTCTCCCAGGAAGACCATGCTGGCTTGGGATCCTACTCGGATTTGATTCGAAGTCAGGAGTTCGCGTACTCTGGACGCCTCCGACCCAGCCCAAATGCCAAGACGCCAGTTTCCTGACTCATAGACCTGTTGATCCTTTGAAGTCCAATTTTCTAGAACTCATGGACCTAAATAGCCAGATTTACGCCTTATTGTCACCATTTGAAGACCTCGATCGGCATCACGTCACTCCGGGCGGTTGTTGCCGGCGCCCCTTCCGGGCTAACGAAACAGGTCCCGATCGGCCGCGCGCAAGAGCACCTGGGCGGTCGCCTCCTTAGAAGGGAGACTGATTCCACGGATCTGCACTACCGGCATCCGGTTTGTCTTTCCCATCAGGAGGCCGGCCGCCGCCGCCAGTTCGTCCGCCAGAGCCAGCTGCGTTATCTGTATTTGTCTACCGAAAGAGTCCATCTCCCCGCGGTGATCCACACAGGCGCGCACGCCAGATACACCCAGAGCGACATTCACCAATCCCTCCCGCCAGGGACGGCCGAACGTGTCTGTCACAATGACCCCCAGGGGACACCCGAAAGACTTCTCCAAATCCATTCGGATCTCCTCGGCAGAGAGATCGGGGTCCTGTGGCAGCAGAGTGACAGTCCCTTCTGGTGCGTTGGACGCATCGACGCCCGCGTTCGCACAAACGAACCCATGGTGAGTTTCAGCGATCAAGACTCCCCGCTCCATCCTTACGATACGGCGGCTTTGGCGCAACACCACCTCGACCATCCGCGGATCCTTTTCCCAGGTTCGAGCCCAGGACTTGGCGCGCGCCGAAGGAACCACGGCAGCTAATCGGACCGTGTCGCCTTCCGCCTTCGATACGATCTTCTGCGCCACGACGAAAATGTCGTTCGGCTCGACTTCAAGGAACCTTCGCTTCAAGGTTTGCGTGATGAGAGCGCCCAGCCGGGTGCCCGGCTCGACTTCGGGTAGTCCTGCGATGCCTTTGATGACTATCTCTGGATTGTCCACGAATCACCTAGTGGGCCGGCCGCGCCAGAAGCCCGGTTGCTGCGAGATAGCGGCCAGTCGCGGTGTCACGGCCTAGAGACCAGAAATCTGTCAGGTCCGACATCTCATCCAGGTCTAGCGCAAAGCGAGCATTCTCAACGATTCTCAAGGGAACACCTGCCCGGGCCGCTTCCCTGCGATGGTGGGCCAGGCTCCCAGGCCCAAAACGAGAAGGGAAGGCGTCTGGCGGACGCCGCAGCAAGGCGTTTGTACCTTGCCCGTCCCGGGAGGGCACCAGCAAGGCATTTGGGGACCCCCCCCTGGCCCCCAACAGTCGATCCACGTCCTGGGAACGAATGAGTGGCACATCGAGCGGAATCCGGAGCACGACATCGACCCCCGCTTCCTTCAGGATCGTCGAGGCATGATCCACGGACTGGCTTTCGGAGACCTGGGCTTCCTCCTCTATCGCCTCCCATCCATGGGCATCGGCGTGACCAAGAATCTCGCGATCCGAGCTGATAAGGACGATTCGGTCGGGCACCGTGGCTGCGTTCACTGCCGCGGTCACATCCCTCAGCATTGCCCAGATCAGGTCCGTGCGTTGTTGAGGTGACAACGCCGCCGCCAGGCGCTGCTTGGCTCCACTGATTCGCTTGGCCGGGATGAGAACTGCTCTCAAAGTATTTCGAGAATCCGCCGGGCCAACCCTTGTTTGTCCTGGAGAGAGCGCATCAGCGTGTCCGTGACCACTACCTTCATGCCCAGGGCCTCGATTTCGCTGAGACACTGTTGATCCTGCCTATCCAGCACGAATACATCTACAAGGCCCTCATAGAGCGCGGCGACACCGGCGGCTGAAACGGGGAGACCGAGATCCGCCAACATCTGCCCTGCCGGGCCCTTGACCGCTCTTCCTCCGACGATCGGGCTGACTGCAACCACCGGGCCTGGTGCGGCCACCAGTGCCTCTCTCATGGCGGGTACCGCCAGCATCGGTCCAATGCTGATGAACGGGTTGGAAGGACACATCACAACCATCTGTGCTTGGAGAATTGCCTCTACGACCCCGGGGGCCGGCTTGGTGTTCTCGATGTTGGAATACCTGAAGCCCAGAACGCTTGCCCGAGCCCGATCCCGCACCAGATACTCCTGCAGATGCAGTTCTCCCGCCGTGGTCTGAACATAAGTTGGGACGTAGTCATCACTCATGGGCAAAACCACCGACTTCACCCCGAGAGCCTCACAGGCGCGTCCTGTGACCGTGGTCAAGCTCATTCCTTGCCGCATTAGGTGCGTTCGCCACAGATGCGTCGCCAGATCCCGATCTCCCAACTTGAACCAGGTTTCGGCACCATAGACTCCTAGCCTATCCAGGCAGTGAAAGGAATCTCCTGCGAAACCCCATCCTGTCTCGGGGTTGGCATTGCCGGAAAGCGTGTAGATTACCGTGTCCAGATCTGGGCAGACTCTCAGCCCGTGTAACTCGATATCGTCTCCAGTGTTTACGATGGTTGTCAAGGGTAGTGGGCCGACAGCCCCGCTCAAACCCAGCACCAACTTCGCCCCCCCTATACCGCCACTGAGTGCGACAATCACGCGTTCATAGCCCCATAAGCCGGAAATGAGCAGCCTTCACTCTGTGCTGTCGATTGATTCCGATCAAGAGAGCCGTCATTGCCTCCAGTGTACGCGCGCAGCTGAGGGGTCCAACATCTACGGGACGGAGGCCCTGAATACGGGTCACCCAGTCAATAACCCGCTTCTTGTTTTCGGTCGAGTCACCGCAGACAAAGACGTCGCCCTCGAGGGGGTTGGTCAGGTCGGCCAAACTGGATGCCGGTACCGTCTTGAATGCCCCCACAAGCCTCTCTGGGTGAGGAAGCAACGCTGCCAGCGATTCGCTCGCCGAGGCCTTGTCAGGAAAGCTGACGCTTACTCTGCCCGCCCTCATCTCCAAAGGCACCGTCACATCCACCCAAAGTGCGGCGGCAGAAGCTGAGGATTTCGTCTCGGCGATTGTCTCCCTGGCTGCCACAAAAGGAACGGCGATGATCAGGGCATCCGACTGGCTGGAAACTTCTCGGTTGCTTGCGCCGACGATCACCGACTCGGGCCGGAGAGCTTTGATGCTCTCCTGAAGACGGGCTGCCTCCGCCCGGGCGCGTTCGGGAACACGCGAGCCCAAGGTCACAGAATAGCCCGCAATCGCCAACCGTAGCGCCAGTCCGCTGCCTTGAGCCCCGGTCCCTCCAAGAATACCAATTCTCATCTGTTTCGTACTCAACCCTGACACACGCTGATGTTGCTAGCGGGCATCGTGACAGTGCCCGCTTCAGCTTCTGGGAATCTCGATTACAGCAGAAGGGCCAGGTCTGTACAAGTTGGGAAGGCCTGGCACTTTTTTCTGGCCGAAGAGACCTGCATCTGGCTATACTGCATACTCCGCATGAGAATCATCGCCAATCCCCGGGCGGGAAGAGGGAGAGGTGCGAAGGAGCTAAGACGACTCAAAGACCTGCTGAGGAGGGAAAACGTCCCCTATTCCCTGGTCGAAACGCAATATCCCGGTCACGCCACTGAGCTTGCCAGACAATTCGCTGCCACAGAAGGGCATCCGCTGGTCGTGATGGGGGGTGACGGAACTATCTCAGAGGTGCTTAACGGAATCCTTCCTTCTCCGGTTGAACTGGGGCTCATCTCAGTTGGCACCGGGAACGATACGGCCCGCAGCTTGGGACTGCCTTATAACAATACTGCAGCCGCTGTCGAAGTAATCTTAACGGGCACTAGTCGCTTAATTGATGTCGGCTGGGCAGAGGATCGCTGCTTCATTTCGACTCTGGGCGTCGGTTTTCCGGCTGCCATTGCCGCGGCAGCCAACCAATTGACCTGGTTGAGGGGACGTGCGGCTTTCTTCGGCTCTTTCTGTAAGGCTATCGCTCAGCTGGAAGCGATACCCCTGGTTCTCACGATGGACGGGCGCTCCCTGGAGTTGCGTTGTACTTCCGTCCTGATTCTGAACACTCCCTATTGTGGAGGCGGAATGCTTCTGGCGCCCGAGGCCAAGCTGGACGATGGATTCTTCGACGTGATCATCGTTTCTGACATCGGACGATGGGATCTCATGCTCCACTTCCCTCTGGCCTACCGAGGCCGGCACTTGAAACACCGACACTTTTCGGTCTGCAAATGCAGACAAATTGGGATAGAGTCCTCGTTTCCGATTCGCAAGATGTTCGACGGGGACATCTACGGCGAAACACCCGTGAACGCGAGGGTCCTACCCCAGGCCATCAAGGTTATCGCCCCGATTCGGCAGGAATTCTGTGCCCCTCGTAATGCCGAAACACCTGAGGGCCAACAAGCCAGATGAGAACAGTCTCAGAATTCCTCCGGGGCAAAACCCTATTCGTGACTGGCGCAACCGGTTTCCTGGGCCAGTCTGTGGTCGAAAAGATTCTCTGGTCGGTGCCCGAGGTAAGATGCATCTACGTCTTGATCCGCGCCCAGCCCCAGCTGGGCGGTAGGGTTCGCCAGGCTCAGGAACGACTTGAAAAGGAGCTCTTTCAGTCCAGCTGCTTCGATCGACTTCGAAGTGCTCATGGCGACGGCCTCGTGGAGTTTCTCTCGGAAAGGCTTGTTGCTGTTCCGGGCGACATTGGCTACGAGGACCTGGGGCTGGGTCCGGAGTTCAAATCGAGGCTCCAGGAAGAGATCGACGTGCTCATCAACAGCGCAGCAGTCGTCTCGTTCGATGCCCCTCTGGATGAGGCCTTGGAACTCAACGTCCTCAGTGCCGGGAGAATCGCTCGGTTTGCAAGGTCATGCTCTAAGTGCGTCCTGATTCACGTCTCCACTGCCTACGTCTGCGGCGCCGCTACGGACTCGATCCCTGAAACCCTGTACCACACTGCCAACGAGGGCGAGGACGAGCTTTTTCCAACCCGGAAGTTCAGCGATCCCGATCGAGATATCGATCATATGAGAGAGATCATCTCGAAGGTACAGGAGCAGTCCCACGACCCCCAAGTGGATCGCAGCTTCAAAGAAGAACTGATCAAGCGCTTCCGTAAGTCGAGGGGTAAGAACTCGCGGCGCCGGGAGAAGATCGAAAACCTGCGAAGCAGATGGACAAGGGACCAGCTCACCAGAGAAGGGATGAGTTGGGCGAGAGAGCGCGGCTGGAACGACACCTACACATACACCAAGGCCCTGGGCGAGCAACAGGTCGCGCGCTTCCGGGGGGATCTCCCTACTGTGATCATCCGCCCCTCGGTGATCGAAAGCAGTCTCTCAGAACCCTCTCCGGGGTGGCTGGATGGGCTGCGTATGGCCGATCCTTTGATCGCCGCAATCGGCAAGGGCCGGCTTCGTTCCCTGCCCCTCGACCGCGATGTCGTGATTGATCTTGTTCCGGTGGATATGGTGGTGAATGCGCTTCTTTCGTCCATACCCCGGATCGCGGAGGAGAGTGGTCTGGAGATCTACCAGGTCGCAACCGGTTCCCGCAACCCGATTACGCTGGGCACCCTTTACGAACTGATCTATCGCTACTTCGACAAAAATCCCATGCTGGATAAAGCTGGGACGCCTATCCAAGTCAGGCGTATTCGTTTTCCCAACCCTTCGACATTCCGGTTCCAGCACTTGCTCAGAAGCGTGCCTCTCGACACCGCCGAGCGCACCCTGGAGAAACTGACAGCCTTCGACGTGTTCGACGCCACCCATAAGTTCAAACGCCGCCTATCCTTGACCAAAGCCGCTCATGAAAAGCTCTATTACTACGGCGAAATCTACGAGCCCTATCTCAACCTGAAATGCTCATTCAGGGTCGACAACACCCTTCGCCTGATGAACTCTTTTCCGCAGGAAGAACAGGATCGTTTCTACTTTGACGTCAGCCGGCTCAACTGGAGGCATTACATCCAGAATATCCACATTCCTGGAGTCAAGAAATATATCCTCAAGGTGGAAGGCATTGGCACCCTGGAGCTAGACCACGAACTTCCCGCGAAGGCAGCGTCTATTTCCAGCATCTACGAGTTGTTGAAGCAAACCGCCGCTAGAATTCCCGACAAAGTGGCCCTTCAGATTTTTCGAGACAAGCAATGGCAGCGTTACACCTACGCTGAAGTTCTGGGAGCCGCCAATCAGATCGGCCGAAGGCTCTATGGATTGGGTTTCCGTAAGGGCGACCGCATCGTTCTCTACTCTGAGAATCAGCCCGAATGGGGAATGGCATATCTGGGAGCCGTTTCTATTGGCTTGGTCGTGGTCCCCCTGGACTCTCAAACCTGGTATCGGGAGGTCTGGTCCGTTGCTCATTTCACTGAGGCTCGAGGGATCCTTGCCTCCGAGAAGTGCCTTACGCGATTCTCCCCCGGGAGTCTGGAGCGAAACGAGGAAGACAAGGATCCGATTTTGCTGCTCAACGTCGGCAATGCCGGTACTCCTTTCGGAATTGCCGCCTATCCAAGGAGCACTGGGGTTGACCAACCGGAAGCCGCGCCGGTGCCTGACTCACTGCCTGCGCCCGGTCCGGACGATCTCGCCTCCATCATTTTTACGACGGGCACCGCCGTTGACCCCAAAGGGGCTATGCACACCCATCGTAACTTTCTCAACAATCTTTTGGGAGTGAGCCGTTACCTACCCATTTACGAATCGGACCAGCTTCTTTCCGTGCTTCCCCTGTATCACGCCCTGGAGTTCAGCTGTGGCTTCCTGATGCCCATATACGGAGGATCCACGATCACCTACCTTCGCTCCCTCAAACCGAGGGTCATTCTGGAAACGATGCGAGAAACCGGAACCACCTGCATGTTGGGAGTTCCCACCCTCTACTCGCTGATTCGTGACGACATTGACCGGCGGATCCTGGGGAGTTCGAAGTCGGCGCTGAAGTCGAACTTGTTGGCTACCTCCAAACAACTAAGCAAATCTATTGAACGAACGTTTGGCAGGAACCCTGGGAAACAGCTCTTCGCCCGGGTTCATCATGAGTTCGGTGGGCAGATCCGAATATTCGTCACTGGCGGCTCTTCGCTGGGAGAAGAGCTCTACGAGGATTTCAAGGCACTTGGCATGCCCTTGTCCGAGGGCTATGGGCTCACCGAGACGGCACCCGTTCTTACCGTGAACCCCCTCAACCGCAGCCGTAAGGGTTCCGCGGGTAAACCGCTGCCTGGCATCGAGTTGCGGATCTTCCAACCGGAGGAGGAGGGCATCGGCGAGATCATCGTGAGGACGCCCTGCCTCATGAAGGGGTACTACAAGAATCCGGAGGCCACCGAAAAGGCCATTCGAGCAGGTTGGTTTCACACCGGCGATCTCGGCTGGGTGGACGAGGATGGATACCTCTACATTACCGGGCGCAAGAAGGACGTCATCGTGACGGGGGCGGGCAAGAACGTCTATCCTTCCGACCTCGAGGCGCTTTACCATGAGATCTCCGGGATCGCAGAGATCTGCGTATTGGGTTTGAAAAATGGCCTAACTGAGGATGTCCATGCAGTTATTGTTCCCGAGGCCAAGGCTCCAGCACCAGCTGATCTTGCCGAGAGGATCTCGGCAATCCAGAAGGACATCCGGTCCCTGGCCAAAGAGCTGCCGAGCTACCAACGATTTCAACACATCCACTTCCAAGACACACCTCTGCCCCGCCAGGATTCGGGGTCGCTCGCGCGGGCCACGGTACGCCGGGAACTTCTCCAGCTGTTGGGTATTCAGGGTCTCGAGGGTCAAGGTCCAACGGCTGATACCGAAGGAAGAAACCAGGACGAGCTTGCTCTCATAGCCGAGCTGAGTCGCCTCAGCGGTCTTCCCGCTGCCGAGATCAAGGAACGCAGCCATCTGTACCTGGACCTGGGGCTGGATTCACTGATGGCAATCGAGCTGCTGCTGTTTATCGAGCATCGCTTCTCCTTGACCATTCCGGACGAGAAGGCCACGTCTCTTCAGCTGGTGGAGCATCTATTCGAGTTAGTACGGGCTGGCCATTCGACTCCGGGGGCAACCAAGGGGAGCGCATCTTCACCCCTGCTAGGCTCATTGCTTCCCCACTCGGAGCGCCCCCTTTTCGACCGCCTCTGCTTGAGGCTTTCTTTCGCAAGCCTCCAAACGTTTTATCGGCTCTATTTCCGCCTGAAACCGGACTGCGTGGACTCCTTACCTGAGGGTAGCTTCATCATTGCCGCCAATCATTCGAGCCACCTCGACACCGGCGCAGTTATCTCCGCGTTGATTCAAGTCGTGGGAAGCACCCAAGCCCAGAGACTTCGGGTGCTGGGAGCGCGAGACTACTTTTTCAACTCGTCTCTAAAGAGCTGGATCTTCAGCACGCTCCTTAACGTGGTCCCGATCGAGCGTGAGGAGACGTCTCTCGCAGGACTTCGGACAGCGCGGACTCTATTGGAACGGGGCGAGCCCGTCCTGATCTTTCCCGAGGGAACTCGTTCCAGAACAGGTGCTCTGCAGGACTTCAAGGCAGGACTTGGTTTGATGGCCTGGGAACTGAAGACACCAATCGTCCCTACCTACATAAGCGGAGCCTACCGGGCTCTTCCTGCTGGCAGATTCCTGCCCCGGCCGCACCGCCTAAAGGTCACCTTCGGTTCGCCCATCCGCATGGAGGAGTACTCTGCCGAAGATCCCGAGGTTCCACAGCTGGATCTGTACCACCAGATCACCGAGGAGGTTCGCGGCAAGATCCAAGGGATGGCAGACAAGTCCGGCTCGACCTAACCCGGATTTCTCATCGCTTGTCGTAGCGAGGCGCTGCAAGGGCCGTCCTGGCAAGGCTTGCGACCGAGGCCACCGCAGCCGTACTTTGACAGTACGTCGAGGAGGCCGACCGAGCGTAACACAGCCAGGGCGGATGATTGCGGCGGCGCGGTAGACCAGCGATGAGAAATGCGGGCTAATGACCTGAGTGGGGTTGTTGCAGCCCTCCGGATTGACCGCTGCCCTGATTTTCTTCTAGAATTAGCGACCTATTCTAGGAGCCAGAGGGAGAGGTGCTGGAGTGGCTGAACAGGGCTGCCTGCTAAGCAGTTACTCGGGGTAACCTGGGTCGGGGGTTCGAATCCCCCCCTCTCCGCCAACTCCTCGCTTGTTTTCGCCAAGCAAACCAGGGCCATCGGGTTCAGGGGGTTCTGACCTGGCTGGGGCACCGAGGAGGTCGCAAAGAGGTGAATCCGGAAGGGATTCCGTCCTCCGGCCTCGGCTTTTCGCCATTTCCCTGCTCAGTGGACGAGCGGATCTCTTTTCCAGCCGTACTTCCCCAGCAGCGGCACGAAGGTGCAGCGTTCGCCTTGCTGCTTTCGGAAACCCTCGGGGGTGTGTTCTATGACACTCAAGATCTGGGAAGGCCCGTCGTCGAGGGGGATTATCAGACGGCCTCCTTCAGCCAACTGCTCCAATAGGGGGTCCGGGATCTTTGGGGCGGCGGCCGCAACAATGATCGCATCGAAAGGCGCTTGCTCCTCCCACCCAAGCGTCCCGTTGGACAAGCGTATATTGATCCTGCCGTATCCCAGGCGCTCCAGGCGAGCCTCGGCCTGCTCAGCAAGCTCGGGAATTCTCTCAACCGTATATACCTCTGCACCCAGCTCCGCCAGAATCGCGGCCTGGTATCCGCTGCCCGTCCCCAGCTCCAACACGCGCTCACCCGGGCCGGCCGACGCTTCCTGCACCATGACCGCCACCATGTAAGGCTGGCTGATCGTCTGATTGTATCCAATCGGCAGGGGCCCATCCTGATAGGCCTGCTCCAATAAATCCTCCGGTACGAATTTATGCCGAGGCACCTTCAATAAAGCGGTCAGCACGCCTGGATCCTGGATTCCGCGGGTCTTCAACTGGGTCTCGACCATGCGCTTTCGCGCGAGGCGGTATTCGTTATCCGGTTCCATCTCGCCCCTCGATTTGCTGGCGCCGACGGCCCAGCAGGATTCTCAGCTTTCGGCTTTCCTGCCTCTCTAAACCCGATTGGGAACGGAGAAATTCCTTTTCGAGACCCCTGAGGCCCTCCTCTGACCCAACTTTTGCTAGTTCGGTTTTCAACTCGTAGAACAATGCAGAATACTCGCCCTGTACCTCTTCCAGGAAGAGGAACGACTTTCGGTGCATGGGTAGGAGCCCGTGGCGCCGGATTGCCTTCTGGTGCTCGGGGGTACCGTACCCCTTGTGTCGACGAAAACCGTATTCGGGGTGCCTCTGGTCCAGTTCTCGCATCAGGCCGTCTCGGTGGGTCTTCGCCACAATGGAGGCTGCCGCAATGGAAAAGCTCGCCTGATCGCCCTTCTTGAGCGAACTTTGCGGGATATCGAGCCCGGGAATGGATCGCGCGTCGACAAGGATGTGTTCCGGTGCCAAAGGCAGGTTTTCGATCGCGCGTCGCATGGAAAGCAGGGCCGCCTGATACACATTGAGTTCATCGATCTCGTGCACGTCTGCCAACCCGATTCCTACCCCCTGGGCCTGCTCGGATATAAGCGGCGCTAGGCGCTCTCGCTCTTCTTCTCTTAGGCGCTTCGAGTCGTCGACACCTTGGATAACGGCTCCCGGGGGGAATACCACGGCGGCGGCGACGACCGGTCCGGCCAACGGTCCGACTCCCACTTCGTCGACCCCCGCGATGGAACTGACTCCTGATGCCCGCAGTCGTCGCTCGATTCTCAACAGCGAACGTAAACGAGATTTCTCCTTTCGACTCGCCTCGTTCCTTGTCCTGATCAGCCCGCAGAGCTTCCTGACACCGGCCCGGGGGTCTCCTTCCATCCGCCTTAGCATCTGCGGCGATATGGGACGGGCGCCTTCGACAAAGCGACGTCGAATCTCGGCAACCGTCCATTCGATTTCAACGTCTAACTCCGTAAACAGCGTATTCTCGGGACTTTGGCTTTCCATTATAATGTTCCTCTGTGGAAATCAAAACCGTCGGGTTAGTCGGCCTCGGGCGCTTTGGCAAGATGGCCTACCGCTATCTGCCTCAGGGAAGCCAATTGCGAGTTTACGACTCTGATCCGACCAAACTAGAAGGAATCGCCGAGGCTGCCAGTTTCCAGGAGGTCGTCGGCTCTCAGCTACTGCTGCTCTGTATCCCTATCTCTGCGATCGAGCCAACCTGTCGTGAAATGGCGCCCTACCTCAAATCGGGTCAGGTGGTGCTTGATACCTGCAGCGTCAAAGAGGCCCCGCTGCGCTCTATGCTGGCCCTCCTCCCTGACGACGTCGAAGTCCTTGGGACCCACCCTCTTTTTGGTCCGGACAGCGGCAGACACGGTATTGCGGGGTTGAAGATCGCACTTTGTCCGGTGCGTATTCGCCCGGAAACATACCAAACGATACGGGACTATCTGGAAACGCAGCGATTGATAGTCGTCGAAACCACTCCTGAAGACCACGATCGTTGCATCGCCCAGAGTCAGGCGATCTTCCACTTGATCGCCAGAGCCATCAAGCAACTCGGGTGGGGAGGACACTCTATCTCGACGCCTGGTCCCACCACCTTTTATCACCTGGTGGACAGCGTCCAGCACGACACCGATCAATTGTTCCTGGACCTGGAGCGCGAAAACCCCTACGCAGAAGAGTGTAGGCGTCAATTCATTGAGCGGCTTGACCTTGTCCATAGAGAGCTCAGCAATGCCGGCCTGCCCAGTAGGAGATCTCGCTAGCTGGGCTGCCGAAAACGATGGCTGACCTCTCGCTCTCTAATCAGACCAAGCTTTTCCTCTTGAGCCGCTTCGGTTGGGCTCTCGTCTGGCTGCTCGGCTCACTCCTACGCTACCGGGTCGAGGGCTGGGAACACGTTGAGCGGCTGAAGAAGGCCGGCAGCCCTGCAATTCTCAGCTTTTGGCACAACCAGATCTTCTACGCCACTCATTTCTGGCGTTTTCGGAACATTTCAGTGATTACCAGTCCCCATGCAGATGGCGACTACATTGCTCATATCATCGAGAGGTTTGGCTACAGCACAGCCCGAGGTTCCAGCACCCGGGGAAGTACCGGGGCGCTGCTCGAGCTCAAGCGTCATTTGCGCAAAGGTGGGGACGTCGCGTTCACAATCGATGGCCCGAGGGGTCCGGTCTACCAGGTCAAACCGGGTCCGGTCTGGCTCTCTCAGAAGACAGGTCATCCCATTGTTCCCTTCCACATCCAGCCGAAGAGTTTTTGGCAGACCCGAAGCTGGGATGGGTTTCGGATACCAAAGCCCTTTTCTCCGGCTCTCGTCAAGATCGGGCCCCCGTTCACGGTGCCTCCTGGGGATAGCGGCGAGAATTGGGTCCACACCTATCAACGGAGGATGGACGCCTTAAAAGAATACTGCGAGGCCTACGACTGGGAAGGATCTGGAGTTGGCTCCGGTCGCTCTCCGTGACGGCCCGGGCCACTCCTCCCTGACGTGCTGGGAACGGGCAAGGCCCGAGGTGGCTACTGGGAGGTGATCCGAACTGGACTCTCAAAGACAACCATTTTCCAGGAAGGGATCTCAAGCAACGCAATCCTGAGATGATATTCCCCCGGTGGTGCAAAGAGCTTATTGCTGTAGATGATCCCTCGCCCTGCTTGGATCTCTTTTGCCGAGAGCGCAGCGCGAAAAAACTCGCGTAGACGCACGACTTCGTTCCCCGCAGAGTCGACCAACTGACCGATGATCCCCAATTGCGTCCGGACGCCCCCCTTGCGCCCCTTCGAGAGCGTGAAGGGGCTGATTTTGATTCTGAACGGAAGCCCAATGGAGTTGGCACCCTCTCGCTTGGATTTGAGGATGTCAATCTCCGCACCGATCTCGTTGAATTCACGGTCGGAGTGGCCTGGCATCTCCATTTCGGCTGAGCTGTCGAACAGGGCCGCAATGAACTTTCTCTTGGCCTGGAGCAGGTCGGGAATTTGCTTGAACGGATCTGACGCCTGCATTCCCGGTACAGTCACATCGATCCTTATCTGCCCCAGCTCTCTTTCCTGAAGCACCCGATCGCTATAGTAGCCTATCGAGTACAGATTCCCGAAGATATCATCGTTGATCTGCGCCAGGGTGGAGTCAAAGTCGAGGATGGTTTCGAGTCCGCTGAAATGTTTGCCTCCGGTCCCCTGGGAAAGCCTGCCGAACGCAAGCTTCTTCTCCTCCTCATCTCCAGCGACAGCATTGACGGTTGAAGGAGAGGGTCCGATGTACAGGGTTGCAGCGGACGGAACCAATATTGTGTAGATGGTGACCTTGCTGCTGCGGGCCAGCTCCGCCGTGTGTGCAGACCTGGCGTACTTGTCGTCCATGCCGTCTGAAACAATGATGAGCACCCTGCCATCCTCAGCCGATGCCTTCTTATTGAGACCCGTGATCAACTCTTCTGTCGACTGGTAGATTGCCGTTCGGCCCAGGTGCTGTCGCGCTGCCTGGAAGGCCCTCCCCGCGGTGTCCCGCTGAGCTGTGAAATCCTGAAACCGAATGAGTTTGTCGGTAAAACCAAAGACTCCGACCCGGGTAAAGGTGTGCACGTTATCCAGGAAGGTCTGTGCTGCGATGATCTCTTCGGCTCTGGTCGCGAAGGTGCTCCCGCTGACATCCAGCAAGAATGCCAGCCACAATCGGGTTGGCTTGGGGCCGGGGCTCCTGGGGGCCTCGAACAAAACCATCTCGCGTGGAACTCCCTCTTCCAGGACTCGAAAATCCTTTTCCTCCAGGGTATTTACAAACCGTTGCTGCCTGTCCTTTACCGTGAAACGCAGCATGACCAGGTTGACGTCCACCCGGATCGGCTCCTCTTGCACCTGGGCATCTTCCTGCTGCGCCTGGGTATCTCCCTGACCAAGGGCAAGCACGCCTAGATAAAAGCTGAGCAGAAGGGTCCCTGCAAAACGCCCGGCAACCCTCCCAGCGTTTGCGCTACGGATCTGAAGGTGTCTCATTCCCGGTCGCTCCTGACCAGATTCAAGAACTCTAGACGCGATCTCTGATCCTCGCGGAACTTTCCCAGCATCGCTGAAGTCGTCACTCGCGTTCCCTGCTTTTCCACGCCGCGCATCATCATGCAAAGATGTTGGGCCTGAATGACAACGGCCACTCCCTTGGGTTGGATCTTGCTTTCCAGCGTTTGTGCGATCTCCTGGGTAAGCCGTTCTTGAACCTGGAGCCGGCGTGCAAACATCTCCACAATCCTGGGAATCTTGCTCAGGCCGATCACTCTATCGGAGGGTAGATAGCCGACGTGGCACTTGCCGAAGAAGGGCAGCAAGTGATGTTCGCAGAGGCTGTAGACTTCTATGTTCTTGATGATGACCATCTCGTCGCAGGCCACTTCGAAGAAGGCTCCATTGAGCAAGCTATCAACATCGTCCTTGTAGCCCTTCGTCAAAAACTGAAATGCCTGGCTCACCCGCTCAGGAGTGCGCGCCAAGCCTTGCCTTTCCGGGTCTTCGCCCAGTCGGACCAGCATTTCCTTGATTAGGTCTTCCACTTGGGTGGGCCTCCGTTGACTTTTGCGTGTAGCCGGCCTTTCTTAAATCGAGAACCAGTATATCAAGCGCCCTCGGGTTGGCCAGGCAGAGCCTCGAATGGCCTCTCTCCCCACCCGAACCAGGATTACCCAGTCGGCCTGTCCGGGACCTCGGTTGCTACGGGCCCACCCACTTCCCTTCAGGGCGGCGCTGCGAAGCTTTGCCTCGAGGCTTTCTTCCCTGCAGAGACCGGACAACCTTCCGGCCGATCATCCAGGAGGCCAACCGAGGAGGCGGCCAGCGAGCAGATGGATGTGAATGTGAAACACGGTTTGACCGGCGCCGACTCCATTGTTGAGTACGATTCGATAGGCGGAAACCAGGTTCTGCTCACGGGCGATGCTCTGCGCGACCAGCAGCAAGTGTCCCAGCATCTCCTGGTCTTCGGGTGCCGCCTCGTCGAGCGTGGCGACATGCTTCTTCGGGATCACGAGGATGTGGCACGGCGCCTGAGGACTGATATCTCGGAAGGCGAGCGCCGATTCCGTTTCGGCTACGATATTCGCCGGCAGTTGTCGCTTGGCAATCTGACAAAACAGGCAATCCTTCATGGGTTTGACTCGACTTCGGTTTGACTCGACTTCGGTTTGACTCCACTCCTATTCCACGCCAAACACGGCGCAACGGTCGATCCCGGCAAGATCCTTTCGTGAGCCGAGACTACTCCATCCCAGTCCGGCTGCCATCTCACCGAGCCTTTGCTTCTGGCCGTGACCGAGTTCGAGGACGAGTCTTCCTCCTTCCCGCAGGAGCGCTTTCCCGCCTGAGAGAAGGAGCTCGTAGACCTCCATCCCGGTGGGGCCGGCGAAGATCGCCTCCTGAGGCTCGTGCTCCAGAACCGACTTCTCCACCTGCCCCCTCTCGGAGATCCCCACGTATGGCGGATTGGAGACGATCAGATGGTAGCGATCCGGTCCCGGTGGGAGTGGGACCGCCTTGTTCACCCGTTGGAAGCGGATGCGATTCGCGCATCCCTGCAGATGTGCGTTGCTTTTCGCCACTTCCAAAGCGGCGGGCGACACGTCGTTCGCGGTGATCACCGCCGACGGCAACTCACAGGCAAGACTCACGGCTATGCAGCCCGAACCCGTACCAACATCCAGCACCCGGCTCTCTTCGACCTTCATTTCGGTCAGAAGCTCGAGGCTGACCTCCACCAATAGTTCCGTCTCTGGCCGCGGAATCAAAACACCGGGTTCCACCTTGAAAACCCGCCCAAAGAATTCCTGCTCTCCTCGCAGGTATTGGGTTGGGTAATGGCGACCCCGCTTGCGCAACCATTGCTGGAGAAGTCCTTGCTGCTCGGTGGACAAATGCTCTTCCGGGTGGGCAAACAGAAACGCGCGATCGCAACCCAGGACCGAACGAACGATCAGTTCAGCATCCCAGCGAGCAAGAGGAAGGTGGCGTTCACGGAGATATGCGGTGCTGTACTCGACCGCCTTGCCTATGGTCTGACACTCACTAGAGCTCAATCGGCGCTCAGGTTCCACCAGAATCAAGCTATCTTCTGATCTTCCATGGCGGCTGCTTGCTCGGATGCCATCAAGGCGTCAATGAACTCATCCAGCCCTCCTTGCAGAACGCCCTCCAAGCGGTGTAGCGTCAGGCCGACCCGGTGGTCCGTGACCCGGTTCTGAGGGAAATTATAGGTCCGGATCTTCTCGCTGCGATCCCCAGTCCCGACCATGGCACGCCGCGTTTCCGCGATCTCGTCTTTCTGCTCGCGCAAGGCTACTTCATACAACCTGGAGCGTAGCACTTTCATGGCTTGGCTCTTGTTCTTGATCTGGGACTTTTCATCCTGGCAGGTGACCACTTCGCCCGTCGGAAGATGGGTGATTCGGACCGCGGAGTAGGTTGTGTTCACCGACTGTCCCCCGGGTCCGGAAGAACAGTAGGTGTCTATTCTCAAGTCCTTGGCCTCTATCTTGACCTCGACTTCGTCCGCCTCCGGGAGGACGGCCGTAGTCACCGCCGAGGTGTGTACACGTCCCTGGGTCTCGGTCTCAGGCACCCGCTGTACTCGGTGAACTCCGCTCTCGTACTTGAGGCGGCCGTACACACCTTTTCCTTCAACTGACGCGGTGATCTCTTTGACTCCGCCAACCGGTGACGGATGCAGCGAAAGAACATCAACTTTCCAGCCCTTCGAGTCGGCATATCTGGAGTACATTCGGAATAAGTCCTGGGTGAAGAGAGTAGCCTCGTCACCCCCAGTGCCCGCACGGATCTCCAATATGGCATTCTTCTGATCGTTGGGATCCCGGGGAAGCAAGAGGGTCTTCAGCTCCTCCTCGTACTTTTCGCAGCTCGTCTCGAGGACGTCAACCTCATCTCGCGCAAGCTCCAAGAGTTCTTCGTCGGATTCCACCTCGATGATCTGCCGCGCCTCTTCGAGTTGCTGCGCTACTCGCTTGTATTGTTGGTACTTGTCGACCACTTCCTGGAGGTCCGCATGGGCCTTGGCCGCAACACGAAACTTATCGGGGCTGGCGACCAGCGCCGGGTCGCCGAGCTCACGAGACAGCTCCTCGTACCTTGTCTCCAAGGTCTCCAGTTTTTCAAGCATTGGTGGGAAAAGGTTATGAGGTTAAGCCGTATTTCCTCTGGAAGCGCTCGACTCGTCCGGCGGTGTCTATGAGTTTTTGCTTTCCAGTGAAAAACGGGTGGCAGCTTGAGCAGATTTCAAGGCGGATCTCTCCTCCCTTGGTGGAGCGGGTTTCCCACTCTTCACCGCAGGCACAATGGACCTTTGCAACGTCGTACTGTGGATGAATTCCAGCTTTCATTTCCAGATCCTTCGCCTAAACCAAACATCCGGCTAAACCAAACATCCGGCTTGGCTCTTGCCACCGAAAATGCAGTGTACCAGATCCGGGACCAGAAAGTCGAGTCGTGAATCTCCGCGGGTGCCCCCCGGAGTCCAGCCCAGAGAGCTCCTGCCTCATCTTCAGCTATATACTCATCTATATCAACAAAGGACGCTGGAAAGGACGCTGGCCTGAAGGCTGATCACTCGATCGCAGCCGGGGTCGGGGCGTTCACGGCCCGATCAAATCGGTGGTAGTGGCGCCAGGTTCATGAGACTTCTTTTTGCATTCCTAAATGCGAGTGCTTGACAAGCAGGCGCCAGGCAGGATATAAGGTCTTCTTTACGAAATAGGGGTGTGAGCGCCGATTAGACACGCTAATTCGAACTTCCAACATCAGTCTGGTTGGCCTAGTCAGGCTTTGAACTCTCCGCTTCGGCTGCGCTACGTTCTTGGGGTCTGCAGTCTCATCTCCACTCATTCCCGCGCTCCAGTGAGCCACCCTCGGAGGACTTTGCCAGATGTCCACTACCACTGAAGACAAGAAGGCCGCTGAAGACAAGAAGGCCGCCCCTGCTCCGGAAGCTCCAGCGGCAGTGGCGGCAGTCCCGGCTTCCGCTCCGGTTATCGACGACTCAGGTGATCTCGACTACGAGGCGCTGCTCGCGGCTTACGACAGCAGTTTCAAGAATCTCTCGGAGGGGGAGGTGGTTTCCGGGACGGTTCTCAAGCTGACCCCTTCCCATGTAGTTATTGACGTCGGCTTCAAATCTGAAGGGTTGATCTCTTTATCGGAGTTCCGTGAGCAGGATGGCAGCATCCAGATCAAACCCGGCGATTCGGTGGATGTGCTTCTCGAGAGCACCGAGACCTCAGAAGGTGGAGTCGTTCTCTCTCGAGAAAAAGCGGAGCAGATGAAAATCTGGGACACCATCGAGCGTGCCTACGAGGATCAGTCCGTAATCACTGGTCGAGTCATCGAGCGCATAAAGGGTGGCTTCGCAGTCGACATCGGTGTGCGGGGCTTCCTCCCGGGATCCCAGGTTGATCTTCACCCGGTTAGACACCCCCAGAACCTGAGGGACGAGGTGCTCCGGCTTCGGGTTATCAAGGTCAACAAGCGCCGGGGAAACATCGTCCTGTCTCGTAAAGCCGTCCTCGAGGAGGAATACTTCAAGCAGAAAGAAGAGACGCTGCGGGCGATCGAGGAGGGGTCAGTCACCAAGGGCATCGTCAAGAACATAACTGACTACGGCGCCTTCGTGGATTTGGGCGGGATTGACGGCCTGCTACATATTACGGATATGTCTTGGGGCCGGGTCAACCACCCCTCCGATCTTTTTAAAGTGGGAGATGAACTCGAAGTCAAGGTGCTCAAGTTTGATCGCCTCGAGGAGAAGGTTTCCCTGGGGTACAAACAGCTGACCGACGATCCCTGGCTATCTGTTTCCTCTCGTTACCCCCGGAACACCCGGGTACAGACAGCCGTTGTAAGCCTGACTGACTACGGGGCCTTCGTCGAACTAGAGAATGGGGTGGAGGGATTGATCCACATCTCCGAGATGACGTGGAACCGGCGGGTCAAGCACCCCTCGAAGCTTTTGTCAGTTGGTGATGAGATCGATGCCGTTGTGCTCGATGTCGATCCCCAGGCTCGCAGGATTTCTTTGGGTATGAAGCAGACTGAGCCCAACCCCTGGGAACTGGTGGGAGAAAGATACGCCATCAACTCGATGGTGACGGGAAAGGTCCGCAATCTAACGGACTTTGGCGCATTTATCGAAGTCGAGGAAGGGGTCGAAGGTCTGGTCCACATCTCAGATCTGAGTTGGACCAAGAAGGTGAAACACCCTTCCGAGCTTCTCAAGAAAGGAGAGGAGGTATCGGCGGTGGTCCTCAGTGTCGACGCCGAGAACCAGCGGCTCTCCCTGGGCATCAAACAGCTCGAGCCTGACAAGTGGGAGGAGTTCTTCTCCCAACACCAAGTGGGTGATGTGATCTCCGGCAAGATCGTCCGTCTGACCGCCTTTGGCGCCTTTGTTGAACTTACCGAGGGGGTTGAGGGCTTGTGCCATGTGTCCGAGTTCGATAGCAAACGAATAGAGGATCCAGAGAGCCATTTTGAAGCAGGTCAGGACCTTGAATTCAAGGTCCTCAAGCTCAACCTCCTGGATCGCAAGATTGGTTTGTCAGTCAAGGCGCTCAAGGAAGAGACGGTGGAAAAGGAGCCCTCCTGGTCATACACACCGGAGGTTGCAACGACTTCGATCGGTGATATCGCCGGTAAGGAACTCGATGGATTAAAGAAGAAGGCAGAGCAAGCCGACGAACCCGCGGATGACGAACCTGCGGATCAGGAAGGGGCCGAAGAACAGGAAGGGGCCAAAGATGACGAAGGCTGAGTTGGTGGAAGAGGTCGCGAAAAACTCAGATCTAAGCAAGAAGGATGCCGAGGTCATCGTCCAGACGGTTTTGGACAGTATAATCGAGTCACTGAAGGCCGGCACCAAGGTGGAGCTGCGTGGTTTCGGGAGCTTTCGTCTTCGCTCCCGATCCGAACGTAAAGGACGTAACCCCAAGACGGGGGATCAAGTTCATGTACCCGCAAAAGAAGTTCCTTATTTCAAGCCAGGGAAGGAGTTGAAGGAACTCATCAACTCCTAGCTGATTGACCCGTGTTCCCCCTTGGGAGCAACTGCGCCCCCCGTGAGGCGTGTTGTATGTCCGCCGGCCCTGGCCCTCTGATCCAGAACACAGGATGGACCACCTTTGGGCTCCTTGGCGCTTCTCCTACATCTCCTCGACCAAGGCCCCACCCGGTTGTGTCTTCTGTGCAATTCTTGCGGCCGACCAAGATAGCGAAAACCACCTCCTGGCGCGGCGGCGCCACAACTTCATCGTCCTCAATCGCTTCCCCTACACAGCGGGGCACCTCCTCGTCGTTACCCAGCGCCACGTTGCCTCCTTGTCTGAAGCAACCCTGGACGAGGTCGAAGAGATGGCCCGTCTCTCCCGAGATTGCGAAATCTTTCTGCGGAAGACCTATAACCCCGATGGCTTCAATGTAGGTCTCAACATCGGTCGGTGCGCCGGAGCGGGTATACCCGGGCATCTCCACTTGCACATTGTGCCCCGCTGGGTTTCCGACGCGAACTACATCACTGTTCTTGGTCAAACCAGGGTTATTCCTGAAGATCTGGAGACCACCTACAAGAAACTGTTGCCTTTCTTCGAGTCGCCCCCTCGGCCCACCCAAAATCACCCAAAACGTTAAAAACACCAAAACCCACCTCTTGGTTTTGGGCCTTCGATCGGCTCCAAATGGGTCGCCCCTTCGGAAACTCCCGCCCGCACAGAGAAACCACCGTTCTCATTTACAAAACCTCATGCATTCTCTTAAGGTCCCGCCCGAAAATTACACCTTGGATTTCTCTTTCTCTCCTCGGGCTCGTTAGTTGGTGCATACATTTTCGCTTGTTGGCAAAAAAGCCTTCCCTCTGCTGCGCGGCGCGTGGTACTTTTCCCATCGCTTTTGGGAGGCCGGGTGCTCTAACAAGAAAACGACCTGCTTGGAATTTTTTACAGGGTGTGGAAAAACTGTGGAAATTCTATCTATAGGTCGTCCTGTCGTTGAAGCCAGTCGTTCCTCTTTTTTCGTTACTGTCCTCTGTGCCTGGTTGGGGCCTCGGATATGCACGCTTGGGATCGTATTCTGTCCTCTATCGAGAAGCGGATATCGCCGCAGAACTTCGATTTGTGGTTTCGCCCCACATCTCTCGCTGAACACGACGCTGCTCTCAAGAAGCTTCTTGTCCGTGTTCCCAACAACCACTTCAAGTACTGGCTGGCTCAGAACTACAGCGCTATTATTCGGGATTCGCTGGAAGAGGTTGCCCTTGACCACCTTCAAGTTCTCTTTGTTGTGGGTTCGAAGGGTGAGGACTCTGTACCCCTGGATCAGGCAGCTTCGTCTGTTTCGTACCTCACTCAGCCATCAAAGGACTCCTCCGCCTCCAACCTCAACTCTCGGTATACTTTTGACACCTTTGTTGTCGGGCTGAGCAATCAGTTGGCCCATGCCGCCTCGATCGCGGTCGCAGAGCAGCCTTCAAAGGCCTACAACCCGCTTTTTCTCTATGGTGGCGTGGGCCTCGGCAAGACCCACCTTATGCACGCGATCGGTCACTCGGTGAAGACCGCGCACCCCCAAACCCGCCTCACCTACCTCTCGTCTGAGCGCTTTATGAATGAGCTCATTAATGCCATTCGCTACGACCGGACCCCTTCGTTCCGTGAAAAGTACCGCAACATCGATGTCCTGCTGATGGACGACATTCAATTCCTGGCAGGGAAAGAACGTACCCAAGAAGAGTTTTTTCACACATTCAACTCTCTCTACGACGCCCAGAAGCAGATCGTCATCTCGAGTGATTCGCCGCCGCGAGATATTCCAACCCTGGAAGAACGCCTTCATAGTCGTTTCGAGTGGGGGCTGATCGCGGATATCCAAGCACCCGATCTGGAGACAAAGGTTGCCATTCTTCGCAAAAAGGCCGAGTTGCACCGAATTCCTCTCCCGGATGACGTCGCCTTTTTCATCTGCAGCAACACCAAATCAAATATCAGGGAACTCGAGGGAGCCCTTATTCGCTTGACCGCTTATAGCAGCCTCACCGGAGAGAACATTTCTTTGGATCTTGCTCAGTCAGCACTCAAGAACCTCACCGAATCAAGCTCGCGTATCATTACCTCCGAGCTCGTTCAGCGGGTGGTCGGCCGCCACTTTTCTCTCAATCCCTCTGATTTCAAACTCAAAAACAACTCGCAGCGGGTTGCTCGTCCTCGCCAGATAGCGATGTTTCTAAGCAAGGAGCTCACCGGAAACTCGCTTCCTCAGATCGGCAGAGATTTTGGTGGCAGGCACCACACCACTGTTCTCCACGCAGTTCGTAAAATCCAGGACCTGCGTTTGCGAGACCCGCAGCTCAACAGCACCATTAACAAGCTAACCGACTCAATCAAATGACCCTTAGGTGGTTTTCCACGTGCTCTTCATCGCACCCCTCTGGATCGCTGCCTTCCCGGTCTCGGGCCTTGGTATATAAACAGCTGTTATGCTATTCATCCACAGGGGGTCATTCTCCAGAACATCTTTTATATAAAGATGTTTTCGGACAAATCACAGGATCCACAACCCCTATTACGAATACTAGAATAAATAGACTTTATCTTTTACCAACTAGGAGTACGCTTCCATGGATGTAAGCCTTTCCCGACCAAAGCTCTTCAAGGAACTGCAATACATAAACGGGATTGTCGAACGCAAAACGACGGTTCCTATTCTCGCCAATGTTTTACTGGAGACAGTAGGGACTTCCTTACGCGTGACCGTAACCGATTTGGACGTCACCCTAAGATGCACCTGCGAAGCATCCGTTAAGGTGAGCGGAACGCTTACGGTTTCAGCGAGGAAACTATTCGACATTGTTCGCTTCGCCTCAGACATCGCAGAAATACATCTAAAGGCGACCGAAGATGATTGGCTTGAAATCAGTTACGATCGATCGCGCTTCAAACTAGCGACTCTCGCCAAGAGTAACTTTCCGGACATCGGTGAGGTAAGTGGAAAAACAGTCATACTGGAACCGGCTGTGGCCCGCAAAATGATAAGCAGATGTGTATTTGCGATAACGCAAGAGGAAAGCCGATACACCCTTAATGGGGCGTTAGCCGTAATGAATCGAGGGGGGATGACGTTGGTAGCCACGGATGGACACCGACTCGTTCTTGTAAGGAGGGAATTCGATTTACCGTCGTTGGTGGACGAGGTAAGGGTCCTCATCCCCAAGAAAGCCCTGATCGAGGTGCTCAAGCTGGCGAGTGAGCCGGTGGAAAGTCTGGAGTTTGGAATAGGCGAGAAACAGTTGTTTTTCAAGTTAGGTGAACGCCTGTTGATTTCCCGGATTTTGAGTGGGGAATTCCCGAATTATGAGATGGTTATTCCGAAGGAGAACAATAGGCGACTAGTGGCAAAAACAGCCGACTTGGTGGATAGTCTCAGAAGGGTCTCGGTTCTAGCGGACGAACTAACGCATGCGGTGAAACTATCGGTTAGCGAGGGGCAAATGGAGCTATCGTCTACCAACTCGGAGATAGGGCAGGCCAAGGAGACGATTTCTGTTGAATATGAGGATGAACCGGTGGATATGGGTTTCAATGCTCAATATCTGCTCGATTTTCTCCTTGTCTTGGAAAGTGAACAGGTGGTGCTGGATCTACGAGACTCGGAGACTCAAGGGCTTCTTCATCCCCAGGAGGACGGGGAATACCTGCACCAGTATGTGATAATGCCGATGAGTATCTAGACCAGAACATAACGATTCCTCCGCGACACGGACTCTTCTGGTTTAAGTAGGCACTTCGTGCCGACGGCCAAGGCCGTAAAAGGCTGTTTCGGGACACCCCGGCTGTGACGAAAGGGCGGTCTCAGAGAACAGCTCACTTGATTGAAATTCCGAGACTGTTAAAGGGCGATGTAATCAGGAGAGCCTGCCCGGCCCCCAAAAACTGGTACCGATCTCTTCTTGCTCGTCACCGAAGCGGGAACAAAATTCGAGCGTCGATCTCCTCCGAAAAAACCTCCAACCAGGAAGAGCCAAGAAACGGGCCGAAATCCCCCAGGAAAACGAACGAAAACGAATGGCAGTGGCGGCTAGGCCCAAAACAAGTAGATGAAAGTGGATTAAGCCGCGTGTAAACACCTGAAATGCCAGACCTGACGGGTATTCTGGAGTTAACAAAGAAACCTCAGAGAGACCCGAAAGGAGGCATTTCAGGTGAAGAAAAAGCATAGCGCAATCATCCGAAAGCGGGAAGCAGAAGTTGCTGATCGGCTGAGCCCCAGTTGGAACGGTGAGGATCCGAAACCGGTCCTCTCGGCCGAAGGCATCAGCTACGAGGTCTCGGAGAAAATTCACGGCGTCAGTTACGGTGGGCTGGGGCTGCTGCGGCAGATCGTGAAGTGGAGCGGGCTGGGGAAAGCGATTGATCAGGGGGTGAAGTTGTTCAAACGCCACCAGCCGTACCACGAATCGGACCACGTGCTGAGCCTGATCTACAACGTGGCCACGGGCGGGACCCGCTATCAGGATATCGAAATGCGGCGTCAAAGTGTCAGCTTCCTGGAAGCGGTAGGAGCGGAGAAGATCCCCGCGCCCAGCACGGCCGGAGATTTTGTGCGCCGCTTCCAAGCGCCGGATGTGATCGATCTGATGGAAGCCGTCAATGAGAGCCGCCGCAAGGTCTGGGCCCAACAACCGGCGAGGTTCTTCGAACGGGCGGAGATCGACGTGGATGGCACGATTGCCCCCACCAGCGGGGAATGCAAGGAAGGGATGGAGATCAGCTACGACGGGCAGTGGGGCTATGCACCGTTGATCGTGACGCTGGCCCAGACGGGAGAGGTGCTCTATGCCGTCAACCGCTCGGGGAATCGCCCCTCTCATGAGGGAGCCCCCGAATGGCTGGATCGGAGTATCGAGTTGGTCCGAGAGGCGGGTTTTCGAACGGTGCGCCTGCGCGGGGACACGGATTTTTCGCTGACAGCTCATTTTGACCGCTGGACGGAAGCGGGCGTGGAATTTGACTTCGGGATGGATGCCCATCCGAGCTTCATCAAGTGGGCCGAGGCGTTGCCGCAAGCGAATTGGAAGGAGCTGGTGCGCCCCGGCAAGGAGAAAGGAAAAGGGAAAAAGCGGCGCAAGCGGCGCGACAAAGTGAAGCCGGAGATTGTCAAGGAGCGCGGGTTCAAGACCCTGAGGCTGGAACGGGAAGAGATCGTGGAGATCGACTACCGTCCGAGCAAAGCGAAGCGAACGTATCGGCTGGTGATCTTGCGCAAGACGATCCTGGTCGAGAAAGGCCAGAAGCGGCTTCTGCCGCAGACGCGCTATCACTTTTATGTCACGAATATCCCGGCGGCCCAGTTGGGAACGGCGGGAGTGGTTCGGGAAAACAACCGGCGCTGCAATCAAGAGAACGTCATTGAACAACTCAAGAACGGAGTCGAGGCCCTGCGGATGCCCTCGGATACGCTGGTGGCCAACTGGGCCTATCTGGTGATTGCGGCGCAGGCCTGGAATCTGAAGGCCTGGATGGGGTTGGTTCTGCCGGCTCGACTGCAGGCCAGACAGCTGGTGAAGATGGAATATCGCCGTTTCCTGCGAGAGATCATTGAAATGCCCTGCCAGATTCTGCGGAGGGGCCGACGGTTGGTCTATCGGCTGCTGGATGTCAATGGTTGGAGCCGTCTTCTCCTGGAAGGCAGTAGGTGGTTGAAACGCCGGCCAGCTACCTGAAACTGAAAGGAGATAAAGAAGCTCTGAGGGTCGCGAGAGCTGGGGAGTAGTGTCTCTGAAAACGCCGCTCAAGGGGGCAGAATCGCCCCGCATGAGCGATCGCCGTGCAGGAGTGCAGAACACGAGCCGAGGTCTAAGGGACTTAGCGGGAAAATCTAGAATTTAGGCCTCCAAAACGGCCCCCAGGAGCCGGGAAAGGGGTCTACTTTCCAACTTGCGCTTATTTTGGGGCTAGTATAATAAAGAGATAGAAGAACTTGTGGTAAAATAGCGATCCTGAAAACAGAAGGAGCGGGCAGAAAAAACATGGGTGAAAAGGGAAGTATTCTCCAGGCGCCCGGGGGTGTTGTTGCAGAGGATTTAACTTCCTACACCGCGGAAAAAATCCGCGTGTTGGAGGGGCTAGAAGCGGTACGCAAGCGCCCGGCGATGTACATCGGGTCAACTGGTGCGGCGGGACTCCATCACCTGATCTATGAAGTCGTAGACAATTCTATTGACGAAGCCCTGGGCGGCCACTGCGATACCATCAATCTGACAATTCATGTAGATAATTCGGTAACCGTGGTCGACAACGGGCGCGGTATTCCAGTAGACACTCACCCAGAGAAAGGGATCCCCGCCGCCGAGGTGGTCCTGACCACGCTCCATGCCGGCGGCAAGTTTGATCACGACAGCTATAAGGTGTCCGGGGGCTTGCACGGCGTCGGTGTGTCAGTAGTGAACGCCTTGTCGCAGCGTTTAGATCTGGAGGTGTGGCGCGACGGACACGTCTATGAGCAAGGCTATGAACGAGGGATCCCCGCGACAGAGTTCCGCCAATCAGGTACGACCAGCCGCCGCGGGACCAAGATCACTTTCAAGCCCGACCCAGAGATCTTCGAAACCGTCGAGTTTACCTACGAAACCATAACCCAGCGCCTGCGGGAGCTGGCCTTTCTCAACCCCGGGCTCACCGTTACGACCGAGGACTTGCGATCGGACAAGCGACAGACCTTCCTTTACAAGGGGGGAATCGCCGACTTTGTTACCTATCTCAATAAGAACAGGAACACGCTACACCCAAAGCCCGTCTATATATCGGATAAGAAGGACGAAACGGAGGTAGAAGTTGCCCTTCAGTACAACGATGCCTATAACGAGACGCTCTTCTCCTTCGTAAACACAATCAACACGATCGAAGGGGGCACCCACCTGGCGGGGTTCAAGGCGGCGCTCACCAGAACACTGAATAGCTATGCAGCAAGTGCCAACCTGCTCAAGGATTTGAAGCAGAACCTTACAGGAGATGATGTCCGGGAGGGTTTGACGGCAGTCATCAGCATCAAGATCGCGAATCCGCAGTTCGAGGGCCAAACCAAAGCCAAGCTGGGTAACAGCGAGGTAAAAGGGTTGGTGGAGACCGCTTGTAACGAAAAGCTCAGTGTGTATCTCGAGCAGAACCCGGCGGTGGGGCGCCGAATCGTCGAAAAGGCGATCGAGGCAGCACGGGCCCGGGAAGCGGCGCGCAAGGCACGCGACCTAACTCGGCGCAAGAGTGCCCTCGACAACCTTTCCCTGCCCGGCAAACTGGCAGATTGCCAGGAGCGAGACCCTGAGTTCGCAGAGATTTTTATCGTTGAGGGGGACTCGGCTGGGGGATCCGCCAAACAGGGGCGAGACCGTAAATATCAGGCCATTCTTCCCATCAAGGGAAAGATCCTGAACGTGGAAAAGGCCCGTTTTGACAAGGTGTTGAGCAACCAGGAAATCATCACCATGATTTCAGCGATCGGTACCGGTGTGGGGACCGAAGATTTCGATATTTCAAAACTTAGATATCACAAGATCATCATTATGACGGATGCGGATGTCGATGGCAGCCATATCCGCACGCTGCTACTTACTTTCTTCTATCGGCAGATGTCTGAACTGGTCCGAAATGGTCACATATTCATAGCCCAACCCCCACTCTATCGTCTTCACAAGGGCAAGAAGGAGCAATACCTCCACAATGAGCGTGAGCTTACAGAGCACCTGATGAAACGAGCGGCAGAAGACCTACGGGTCTTTCTTCCGAAGACAGGCAAGGAGTACCAGGGGCAGGACCTGATCCAAAAGCTGGATGACCTGATGGAGTTCCGTCGAACCCGCGAGAAACTCCAGCGCCAACTAGCGGACAACAGGCTACTCGATATTTTGCTCATCTATTTCTCGGAGGTACTCCGGGAAGACGCCCACGAGGCATCGGCGAGGCAACTCTTCCAGGAGCGCTCAAAGATTGCCGAACTGGCGCCCCCGCTGGAGGAACTGGGCTACGATGTAACAACCACGTATGACGAGGAGCACAGCCTGTATGAGCTGCAGATCAGCAACGGCGCACCGATTGCCCGACTCAACCACTCCTTCGTGGCTTCTGGAGAATGCCAACAATTGGTGAGCCTCTATCGGAAGGCAATGGAGTTCCGCCAGCCACCCTTTATCATCCGGCAGACCGGGAAAGAAACGGAGATCCAGCTGGAAGAGGAGTCTGAGCTGGCGGGACACATCCTCGAAGCCGGGAAAAAGAGTCTCAGCATTCAGCGATACAAGGGTCTCGGAGAGATGAACCCGACGCAGTTGTGGGAGACGACAATGGATCCCGACACCCGAACGCTGCTCCGGGTCGACATCGAAGACCTGATCGAGGCTAACGAGATCTTCACTATTCTGATGGGCGAACAGGTCGAGCCACGCCGCAAGTTTATTGAAGACAATGCGCTGAACGTCAAGAACCTCGACGTCTAGCAGTAACCCCCTCCAGTCCACCCAAAGGTGACACCATGAGAGAGTACCGCGGTAAGGAAATACCGGTCGACATCGAAGAGGAGATGAAGGCCTCCTATCTCGATTACGCGATGTCCGTGATTGTCGGACGAGCTCTCCCCGATGCGCGAGATGGGCTTAAGCCCGTTCATCGCAGGATTCTCTACGCGATGAGTGAGATGAACAACCGCCACGACCGAGCGCACAAGAAGTCGGCCCGCATCGTGGGAGAAGTCATCGGAAAGTTTCACCCCCACGGGGACACAGCTGTCTATGACACGATAGTCCGGATGGCCCAAGATTTCTCGATGCGGGAGATGCTTATCGATGGACAGGGGAACTTTGGGTCGGTCGATGGAGACTCACCCGCTGCCATGCGGTACACCGAGGTCAGGATGTCCCGCATCTCGGGTGAGCTCCTGGCGGATATCGACAAGGAGACCGTCGATTTCCAGCCCAATTACGACGAGTCCCTGGTTGAGCCAACCGTGTTGCCAGCGAAGGTCCCCAACCTGCTCATCAACGGGGCTTCTGGAATTGCAGTGGGCATGGCCACGAACATTCCACCTCACAACCTCGGTGAGATCATCAATGCCGTTCTTTTGCTGATCGATCGACCCACAGCTTCACTGGATGAGCTCATCGAGTTGGTCCCAGGGCCCGACTTCCCGACAGGGGCCTTTATCACCGGACGCAGGGCTATCCGGACGGCTTACGAAACCGGCCGCGCCGTGATCCACTTGCGCGCCCGGGCCTCTATCGAAAAGATCAGCAAGGACCGAGAGGCGATCGTTATTCACGAGCTACCCTACCAGGTGAACAAGGCACGACTGATTGAGAACATAGCGGGACTCGTGCGAGCGAAGAAGATCGAGGGGATAAGCGATCTACGGGATGAATCCGATCGGGAGGGGATGCGCGCAGTCATTGAGTTGAAACGAGGTGAGCACCCTCAGGTAGTGCTGAATCAACTCTACAAGCAAACGGCTATGCAAACCTCGTTCGGGATAATCCTTCTTGCCTTGGTCGAGAACCAGCCCCGTGTCCTCAGCTTCGTCGAACTATTGAACCAGTTTATCGGTCACCGGAAGGGTGTTGTCCGGCGCCGGACCCAATTCGAGCTGCGAAAGGCGGAAGAGAGGGCTCATATTCTCGAGGGTCTGAAGAAGGCGCTCGACCATCTGGACGCGGTGATTACCCTGATTCGGAGCTCGAGAACGCCCCCCGAGGCGAAGGGTGATTTGGTGTCCCAATTCGATTTCAGCCAGGCCCAGGCGCAGGCAATCCTGGAAATGAGACTACAGAGGCTAACTGGCCTCGAGCGGGAGAAGATCATCGAGGAGTACGAAGATCTGCTCAAACAAATTGCCAGGCTGCAGGGGATCCTGACCAACGAGACCACCCTCAAGGGCGTGATCAAAGAGGAACTGCTCGAGATCCAACAGACCTACCAGTCCCCCCGCCGAACAGTCATCATGGACGAGGAGATCGAACTGGGTGTTGAGGATCTGATCGCCGAGGAGCAGGTGGTGATAACCGCCACCCACAGCGGCTATATCAAGCGAACAGCGCTTCACATCTACAGAAGCCAGCACCGCGGTGGGAAAGGGCGCATCGGGATGTCGACACGAACCGAGGATGATGTGCTCGACTATTTGTTTGTCGCCTCTACCCACAGCTATATCCTCATTTTCACGGATAAAGGGCGAGTTTACTGGCTTAAGGTTTGGAAGATTCCGGACGTTGGCGCAACGGGCAAGGGAAAGCCGATCGTCAACCTGGCGAATCTGGAGCGAGGAGAGAAGATCGCGGACATGATTGCGGTGCAGGATTTCTCAGAACCGACTTTCGTCGTCATGGCGTCGAGAAAAGGACACGTGAAGAAAACCAGCCTGGCGGCCTACTCCCACCCCCGAACGACAGGCATTATTGCCTGTGGTGTGGATGAGGGAGATGAGGTGATCGCGGTGAGTCAGACGGCCGGAAACGATGACGTGCTTCTCTGCAGCGCAAAAGGGAAAGCAATCCGTTTCGCCGAGGGACAGGTGCGCGAGATGGGCCGAGTCGCCAGAGGCGTAAAGGGTATCTCTTTGAAACCCGGTGATTCAGTGGTCAGCATGGGCGTGATCCAGGGCGATTCGGGGAACATTTTGGCAGTGACAGAAAATGGTTTCGGTAAGCGAACCCCGGCGAGCGGCTATCCCAAGCAAGGCCGGGGCGGGCAAGGGGTTATCAATATCAAGACAGCAGGTAGGAACGGTCCTGTCGTGAAGGCCTTTCCTGTGGACCATACAGCGGAGGTTATTGCCATTACCGTCAAGGGCAAGATCATTCGACTGGAGACAGATCGAATTCGAGAAACCGCTGGCCGAAGCGCACTGGGCGTAAAGTTGATAAACCTGGAAGCCGATGATCAGGTGGCGGATGTCACACTTGTCCCCTTCGAGGAGGTTGTTGAGCCGGATGAGGAATAGGCAGCGGTGGGTGCTCCTATTGCCCATCGTTCTCTTCGGGCTGGGCGTCGCAATCACGGATCGGGGCGAGAGCGAGGTAGAGGCTGGTCTCAAGCGGGCGCAAGAAACCTGGCGCAGCGAGGACCACGAGGGCGCCATCGAGCAGTACCAAGCACTCCACCGTGAGTACCCCAAGAGCCGCTATGCTCCCACTGCGCTGTGGGAGTCTGCCGAGATCTACTATAGCCACCACTATGATCTGGAACGGGCAACGCAACTTCTTGGGAAACTGGTCGCAGACTATCCCGAGAGCCCGCAGGCCACGGATGCCCTTCTACGTCTTGCCGAGATACACGAGGCCGAAGATCGTGACCTTGACCTCGCCGTCGAATACTGGAAGCAGGCGCTGGTGAGGAATCTATCCGCACAGCAACGCCGCCAGGCGGTGTTCAAGATGGGAGATACGCACCTGAAGCAGCGCCGGCTCGAGCTGGCCAAGCGCTACCTGCGAGAGGCCGTGGCCTGGACGGCCACCGATCGCCTGGGTCAGCAGGCCCATGTCCGCCTTGGGACCATCGCACAGATAGAGGGCGACCATGAGGCTGCCATAGATTCTTTCAAAGCGGCGATGTTGCACAATGAGTGTCGGGAATGCCGCGCCCAAGCCCAGCTGGGATTGGTAGAGAGCTACGAGTTTATCGGGAATCTACCCAAGGCGGCGGCGATTGCGAAGGCAATCCCGAGGGAGCAGCGCCCGGAGGCAACTTTTCTCCTGGATCGGGTCGGAGTAGAGTGGGATCGATGACTTCGTGAGCCCAGCCCAGCCCAGCACATCGCGAGGGCAGGCGCACAGTAAGAGCGGGAAGCAGGGCTGCTTGACAGGCCGCTGAAGAGCGGCGTATATTGGCACGCTCGTGGTAGCTGTAACAATGATTCGGATAGAAAGGGAGGCCAGCTCTTGGCGTATGTGAACATACAGGAGGGTGAACCGCTAGAGAGCGCCCTTCGCAGGTTCAAGCGAAAAGTTCAACAGGAGGAGATCATCAAGGAAGCCAAGCGGCATGCCTTTTATCTCAAGCCTGGCGAGAAACGCAGGCTGAAGCAGGCGCTAGCAAGGAAGAGAGCCCGCAAGAAGTTGCTGAAACAGCGATTCCTTTCACCTTAGACACTTTCCAAAGACAAATACCAAGAGCCCGGATGGCGATGCCTCCGGGCTTTTTTGTGTCTCGAAAGAGGGCATTCGGGCTCCCGGCCCAAGGCTGGCGTCAGGTCAGTCCCACCCCCAGGAAGCACCGGCCCCATTCGAGAAAGAAAATTTCTGTCGAGGGCGCTGGAAGTTTCTGGTTAGGTTTAGGGTCCCACTCGGGGATGGGTGAACCCCCTCGCCTTTAGGCGAAGCCTTCAGGAGGCTTGCTCCAGCAAGCCGGTGTGCGTAGGGAATGCAGTCGGCTAGCGTGAGGGTTGCTCGACGAATCGGCGAAGTGGTCGCCGAGCCGACTGATGGAGGGGGTCAAGCGAGGTGCCTGGATCGGAGGCGTGGGCTTTAGGCGACTTTAGTCGCAGGTCGAATCCACCGCCTTTAGGCGGTGGAGAGGTAGCTCAAGCATGACTGGTCTGATTGGTATCCTTGTCTTTCTCGGAGTGGCGTATGTCCTATCCACGAATCGGGCTGCAATCCGCTGGAGAACGGTGGTTTGGGGGCTCTCACTTCAGCTGACATTCTCGTTGCTGGTTCTCAGATTGGGTTTTGGCAGGCGTCTCTGGGCAGTAGGGGGAGAAGCAGTGACGCAACTCATCGTTGCAGCAGACGAGGGTGGGAGTTTCGTCTTCGGATGGCTGGCGGCGGATCCGAATCCAGACCATTTCGTGTTCGCATTCAAGGTGCTTCCTATCATCATTTTTGTTTCAGGCCTGTTCTCCTGTCTCTATTACCTCGGGATCATGCAGATCGTCGTAGGGGGCATAGCTGGGTTGATGACTCGCACCATGGGTGTTAGCGGATCCGAATCGGTAGCCGTTGCCGCCAACGTTTTTGTGGGGCAGACGGAGGCCCCCTTGATCGTGGCTCCCTACGTCCCCGAAATGACTGAGTCAGAGCTCATGGTACTGATGACAGCGGGCATGGCCACCGTTTCCGGGGCTGTCCTGGGGGGCTATATCGCCCTGGGCATCCATCCTGATCATCTTCTAGCGGCGAGCTTCATGGCGGCGCCAGCCTCGCTGGTCATGGCAAAGATAATGGTTCCGGAGACGTCTACACCCAAGACTGCGGGGGGAGTCTCTTTGAGAATAGAGCGCACCTCAGCCAATCTTATAGACGCGCTTGCCCATGGCGCCGGCCAGGGTGCTCGATTGGCTCTGAACATCGCAGCGATGCTCATTGCTTTCGTGGCCATGGTCTACCTGTTCAATGGAGTTCTAGCGGCCGTATCTCGGGCTCTGGGCCTGAACGATCTGCTCGGGATGACACCTACACTGCAGCTGATTCTAGGCTATCTACTGGCTCCCCTGGCCTTTCTCATGGGGGTCCCCTGGGAAGAAAGTCTTCAGGTGGGCCAATTGATCGGAGTCAAGGTGGTTCTGAATGAGTTTGTGGCCTACCGGGACTTGGCTGCCGTAAGAGAAACGCTAGGCCCCAAGTCCGAGTTGATCGCTACCTACGCTCTCTGTGGCTTCGCCAACTTCGGGAGCATCGGTGTTCAAATCGGCGGAATCGGTGGACTTGCACCGGATAGAAAGTGGGAAGTGGCTAAGCTCGGAATGAAGGCTCTATTGGCGGGCTCAATGGCAAGCTTCCTTACTGCCAGTCTGGCAGCGATCGTTTCCCCGCTCTAAAGCCGGCCCCCAGTCGAAAGCAGCCTCCTGGGGCATAACAGTCAGGGATTCACACAGCGGACCGCTTGCCAGTGGCCCACGAAATCGATGGGCGTCTTGGACTCAATCTCCAGCCCGCACTTCTCCATCAATGAGTGTACCTCGAGGTCGGTGCGGAAACCGATCCGGTAACAGAGGGGGGAAACGAGTTTTTCGAAGCCGCCCAACAGAGCATTCTCGCTGCGAAAATGGTTTAGAAAGACCAGGAATCCTCCCCTTCTGCAGACCCTCTTCATCTCCAGAATGACCCGCACGGGATCGGGCACGGTGGAAATAAAGTAGGCAGCCAAGACTCGATCGAAGGAGTCATCGGGAAAATCAAGATGGGTGGCATCCATCTTGAGAAGCTTTGTGTTCTCCAGCCCCAGTGACTTGATCCTCACGCGTGCCCTCTGGAGCATCTTCTCTGAGAGGTCGATCCCGGTGATCTCGACGTTTTTGGGCAGGGTAGGGATCGAGAGCCCCGTGCCGATGCCAACCTCGAGCAGCTGGGATTGGGGAGAGAGCTCAAGGAGTCCTGGAGCCATTTCACGGCCACTCTCGACGATCTTCCCAAAGATCTGGTCATAGAAACGCGAATAGTAGTTGTAGACTTTCTCAATGTATTCAACGTCGGCGCTCAATATGCCCCTCCTTGGTGATCCGACATTCTAGCATTATCCCTAAAGAAAAGCTTCCATCCCCGACGGCAGGGACGGCAGGACAGCAACCCGTGGATTCACCGGAGGTTCTGGGGACCGCCGTCCACAGAGAAGACTCCCTTGGCTCGTCGGCAACACTCAGTTGAGATCGGCCAGCACAGGGATGGTTCTGGCGTGTGCTATGATCTGCGGCGTGACTGCTGTGATCGCCGGGCTCGAGCCGCTTATCGATGCCGGGCGAATCCGAGAGCGCGTCGCTGAGCTTGGCCATAGGCTCGATCAGGACTACCATCACACCACGCCGCTCTTCGTCGGTGTTCTTCGGGGCGCTGCTATCTTTCACGCAGATCTCATCCGGCAGGTGGGCGTTGATCTCAAAATGGACTTCATCGCCTTGTCGAGCTATCGACATGGGTCCAGGTCGCCCGGACCCATACGACTCATCAGCGATCTTGAGAGTAGCATCCAGGGCGTGGATGTTGTTTTGGTGGAAGATATTGTTGACACGGGTCTGACCGTGAGCCACCTGATCCAACTGCTCGGTCGCCGAAGCCCGGCTTCACTGCGAGTCTGCACCCTTTTGTCAAAACCCAGCCGGCGACGAGTAGACGTGCCTCTCGATTACGTCGGTTTCGAGATTCCAGACCGGTTTGTTGTTGGTTACGGTCTGGACCATTGCGAGAAGTACCGGAATCTTCCCTACCTCGCCACACTGGACTCGGCGAAACGTGAGCTAGGGGATGCGATCACTTCGGGGAAGTCACCGCCAGCGGAGACGGGCAATCCCCGATAAGCTTCCAGGACAACCTCGACCCTTGTCCAGTTCGTCGCCGGGGCCGTGTGGAGGCTCGCATTGACGATCCGGCGGGATTATCATAGGCATCACCAAGAGAAGGTAAGAGTATGAGCTTGAGCCGAGATGACGCTTGGAAACTACTGGGAAGCTACACCAAGAGCCAGAGTCTGCTCCGTCACGCGATGGCGGTGGAGGCTGCCATGCGAGGCTACGCGAAAAAGTTTGGTGAGGACGAAGAAAAATGGGGAATCGTGGGACTTCTCCACGACTTTGACTATGAGCAGAATCCGGACCCCGAGGACCATCCCTTGGTGGGCGCCCGGATTCTCGAAGAGGAAGGGTATCCTGAAGAGATCATCTATGCGATCAAGTCGCATGCAGAGTATCTGAACCTGCCTCGCCAAAGCCTGATGGACAAAACGCTCTTCGCCGTGGATGAACTGTGTGGCTTTCTTACCGCCGCCGCGCTGGTCAGGCCAGGCAAACGAATTGCTGAACTACCAGTCAAGTCCGTCAAGAAGAAGCTGAAGGACAAGGCTTTTGCGCGCGCCGTTCGCAGAGAGGACATTCGCCAGGGCGCCGCCGACCTGGGTGTTGACCTGGACGAGCATATCCAGACGGTGATCCAGGCCATGTCGGAGATCGCCGCGGATTTGGGTCTAGCCGGAGACTAGAAGAGGACTGGCCGGCCTTCGGGTCATGACCACAGGGCGCATCGCCGTCCCAATTAGAACAAGAATGGATAGAGATCAAATTAAAGTAAAAGGAGAGGTTTGATGGCAGAACAAGAAGGAACCATATCTGCTCTGTTGAAGGAAGATCGCCGCTTTCCGCCGAGCGAGGCGTTCAAGGCCGAGGCGCACTGGAATGATCCTGCCATCTACGAGCAGGCGCGCAATGCTCCCGAGGAGTTCTGGGCCCAGATGGCAGAAGCCATTGACTGGTTCGAGCCTTGGAACCAGGTCCTGGAGTGGGACCCACCCACCGCCAAGTGGTTTCTCGGTGGCCAACTGAATATCTCCTACAACTGTCTTGACCGCCACCTTACTACCTGGAGAAAGAATAAGGCTGCAATCATCTGGGAGGGAGAGCCAGGTGATACGCGGGTCTTGACGTATCTGGACCTGTATAGGGAGGTGAATCACTGCGCGGCGACCCTCAGGAGACTGGGTGTCGAGAAAGGCGACCGGGTCGCGCTCTATCTGGGGATGGTGCCCGAGTTACCCATCGCTATGCTTGCCTGCGCCCGCATCGGCGCCCCCCACAATGTGGTCTTCGGTGGTTTCAGCCCGGATGCCCTCAGCGACCGGATGAACGATTCGGACTCGAAGCTTTTGATTACAGCCGACGGCGCCTGGCGCAGAGGCAAGGTGGTCGCCCTGAAGGAAAATGCGGATGCGGCCCTGGAGGATTCCCCCGGCGTTGAAAACGTCCTGGTCGTCAATCGGGTCTCCGATCCCGCCGAGGTCTCAATGAAAGAGGGGCGCGACCATTGGTGGCACCTCGAGATGGAGAAAAGTGAAGGTGAGATCGTCGAGCCAGAGCACCTGGATAGCGAGCACCCTCTGTACATTCTGTACACTTCAGGCACCACCGGCAAGCCAAAGGGGCTGCTTCATACCACGGGTGGCTATCTGGTAGGCGCACACACCACCACCAAGTATGTCTTCGACCTGAAGGATACCGATACCTACTGGTGTGCGGCAGATGTGGGATGGGTAACAGGTCACAGCTACATCGTCTACGGGCCCCTCTCGAATGGAGCGACCTCCATCATGTACGAGGGCGCGCCCGATCAGCCCGACAAAGGCCGTTTCTGGTCAATTGTGGAACGGTATAAGGTCAACATCCTGTACACCGCGCCGACCGCCATCAGAGCCTTCATGGGCTGGGGAGTGGAATATCCGGAGCGGTATGACCTTAGTTCGCTTCGCCTCCTGGGTACCGTCGGCGAACCCATCAACCCCGAAGCCTGGATCTGGTATCGGCGCCACATTGGCTCGGATCGGGTGCCGGTGGTCGATACCTGGTGGCAGACAGAAACAGGGATGATGATGATCACTCCCTTGCCCGGACTGACCGTTACCAAGCCGGGTTCTGCGACTTTTCCCTTCCCGGGGATCGAGGCTGACATCGTCGACAAGGAGGGCAAGTCGGTGCCGCTGGGTGGGGGTGGTTTCTTGATTCTGACGCGGCCCTGGCCGGCAATGGCTCGCACCATCTGGGGCGATCCCGATCGCTGGAAGGAGCAGTATTGGTCGCAGCATCCCGGAGTCTACTTCACTGGAGACGGCGCCAAGCGGGATGAAGAGGGATATTTCTGGCTGCTCGGACGGGTGGACGACGTGCTCAACGTCGCCGGACACAGGATCGGCACGATGGAGGTCGAAAGCGCTCTCGTCAGTCACCCGGCGGTAGCAGAGGCAGCCGTCATCGGCGTTACTCATGAGATCAAGGGGCAGGCAATCGCAGCCTTTGTCACCCTGAGAGCCGGGCACCAGAGCAGCGACGAGCTCATGCAGGAGTTACGTCGCCACGTGGGTGAGAAGATCGGGCCCATCGCCCGTCCCGAGAAGGTGTTTCCAGCTTCCGAACTACCCAAGACGCGAAGCGGAAAGATCATGCGACGACTTTTGCGAGATGTAGCCGAAGGGCGGGTCCTGGGAGACACAACAACCCTGACCGATCCAGCGGTTGTTGACTCGATCAAGGAGCAATACGAGGAAAAATAGCCATAGCTGGTTGCTCCGGTCCACGCTCAATCAGCGCCGCCCCGCGGTGGCGTGTGGAACAGCGAGGCCTGGGGCCCGGATACGTTCGACCTTTCATTCGCTTCCTGAAGGATTCAGACTCAGTCGAAGGCCGGGATGCCGGTGATGGCCTCGCCCAGGATCAGGGTGTGGATGTCGTGGGTTCCTTCGTAGGTGGAGACGGTCTCCAGGTTGGCCATATGTCGAAACACGGGATACTCGCTCAGGATCCCGTTGGCTCCCAGGATGTCGCGTGCCAGCCGGGCCGTTTTCAGGGCGATGGCCACATTGTTTCTCTTCGCCAGTGAGATCTGTTCATGCCGCTCGCCATCTGCATCCTTCAGCTGTCCCAGGCGGTGAGCCAGGAGTTGGGCCTTGGTGATCTCGGTCAACATGTAGACCAGCTTTCGCTGAACCAACTGATGTGATGCGATAGGGCGATTTCCGAACTGAGTCCGCTCCAGTGCCCACCTCCGCGCCGTGTCGAAGCAGGCCATGGCCGCCCCGACCGCGCCCCAGGCGATTCCGTATCTGGCTTGATTCAAACACATCAGGGCACTCTTGAGGCCGGTGGTCTCGGGTAGCAGGCTCGATCCATCGACGTGGCAATCATCGAGTACCAGTTCCGAAGTGACAGAAGCCCGCAGAGAGTGCTTGTTGTGATAGTCCCGGCTTCCGAACCCGGGCGTTTCCTTCTCAACGAGAAAGCCACGGATCTTCTTATCTTCGTAGCGGGCCCAGATGATCGCCACGTCGGCGATACTGCCGTTGGTGATCCATGCTTTGCTACCGTTCAGGACAAAACCGCCGCCTACTTTCCGGGCAACCGTTCTCAACCCGCTCGGATTTGAGCCGAAGTCAGGCTCCGTGAGACCGAAACACCCAATGGCCTTCCCCGATTGTAGACGCGGTAACCACTTCTCCTTTTGTTCGGTGTTGCCGAAAGTATGGATGGGGTACATCACCAACCCACTTTGCACCGAAACGAAGCTCCTCAGCCCGCTATCGCCTCGCTCGAGTTCCTGCATGATGAGTCCGTAGGCGATGCTGTTGAGACCCGAGCAGTTGTATCCTTCGAGATTGGCCCCAAAATAACCCAGTTTGCCCATCGGCTCGATCAAATGTGAGGGGAAGCTGCCCTCCATGTAGTGATCCTCGATGACCGGGAGAACCTCTTCATCTACAAAGCGCCGCACGCTCTCGCGAACCAGCGTCTCCTCGTCGGTGAGAAGACTGTCGAGGTTCATGAAATCCGGGCTCTGGAATGCCATGAGCCGAATATAGCATAGGCAGATCTGGCCAGCCCAAAGATGTATCATAGAGGGACAAATGGTGATTGGCTTGACGGGTAGAAATGCTTCGGGGAAGGGTGTAGTCGCCGAGTTTCTTCGGGCCAGGGGATTCGGCTATCAGTCTCTTTCGGACTCTATTCGGGAAGAAGTAGCCAAGCGAGGCCACGAGGTCACCCGAGAGCGACTCGTTGAGGTAGGAAGAGACCTCCGCGCGCGGTTCGGCAATGGCTATCTGGCGCGGCAGATCCTGAAGCAGCTGGCCGAGGATAGAAACTACGTCGTCGACTCGTTTCGACATCCCGATGAGGTCGAGGAATTCCGCAATCGCTCCGACTTCTATCTGCTTGCTCTGGAAGCAGAAGCGAAAACCCGCTACCAGAGGATCAAGGCCCGAGCACGGGAATCGGACCCCGTTGAATTCGAAGACTTTCTCCGCTTGGAGGAGCAAGAGATCTCCAGCAAGCAATCCGAAGGACAAAAGCTCTCGGAGACCGCGGGACTGGCCGATTTTACACTTGAGAACGACGGCACCAAGGAGGAGCTCTGCTCCCAGGTCGGGGGCTGGCTTCAGAAGCTCATGCCGGAACTGAGGCGGCCGGACTGGGACGAATACTTCATGAGAATGGCCAAAGTGGCGGCGCTACGGAGCAATTGCGTCAAGCGGAAGGTTGCTGCCGTAATCGTTCGTGACAAAAGAGTCATTTCCACGGGATACAACGGGACCCCGCGTGGCACACGGAATTGCTTCGAGGGAGGATGTCCTCGCTGCAATCAATGGTCGGAAAGTGGCACCCAATTAGACGATTGTCTGTGCTCCCACGGCGAGGAGAACGCCATCACCCAAGCCGCGTACCATGGAGTGAGCGTCAAAGACGGCGTTCTGTATACGACTTTCTCGCCGTGCCTCACCTGCACCAAGATGATCATCAACTCGGGGCTCCGAGAGGTGGTATACAACTTGGAGTATCCCCTGAGTGACACCTCTTTTCATCTGCTCCAGGAAGCGGGATTGGTCTGTCGGCAGTTCAAGGTCGACTAAGCGATCCTTTTAGATCCTTTTCAGTGCTCTCCAGGTGATCGCTATGGAGCTAGCATCGCTTCTATTGTTCACCACTGCATCCGCCGGATTTCTAGTCTTTCTGGTCAAGTATCCGCGGGGCTCCGAGGTCCGTTTGTGGGGTATCCGCGCTTGTCATGGATTGGGTTTTCTGGGAGTGGCCGCGATGAGGTTGTCCCGAGGGAATCTCTCGGAGTTGTCACTTTTGATCATCTCATCCCTGTTGGTTTCGATAGTCGCCTTCGAACTTTCTTCGAAATACCTCGATCGCTAGACCGTATCTCTCATCGCTGGCCTCCAGGACTTCCGAATTGGTGTTCGAGCTCCCTTCGGGCTGAGAGCAGGTCGGCGCTGTACTCCACTAGATAGGGGGGGCACGGTTCGAGCTCCTTGATCGAATCCGGAAGAGCTCGAAGTTGGCTCTGCGCGTAGTCTCGGACCTCGAAGACGTTGGGAAGCTCAGCGATGAGCTCACCCTTCCGCACATGCTCTTTCAGCAGAGGAACAGACGCCGAGCCCAATCCGGCAGGAACTTCATCCCAGCGAGCGATCACGTCTCCGCAAAATCCTGCAGAACTTCCCTTCCGGAAGATCTGCTTACGATAGGGCATGGTGTCCTTGTTCTTGGCCAACTTGATGCGCGGACGGGTTGCCCCGTCACGGGTTGCCGACACCAGCTTGTAGACAAGGTCACAGCTTGGCGCGTCTCGTGACACCACCAGCTCGGTCCCGACGCCGTAGGCATCGATGGGAGCATCAAGCAAGGCCAGGGACCGCAACCTTCTTTCATCCAGATCTCCGCTCGCTACTATTCTGACGCTGGTCTTACCGGCTTGATCCAATAGTCGCCGAGCTTCAACGGCCAGGCTCCCGAGATCCCCGCTATCCAAACGTATGCCGCTGAGCTCACCCTCGACTTGCAGTGCTCTTCGCACACCGTTCAACGTATCGTAGGTGTCGACGAGCAGAACAGCATTCTGCGGGAAGGTGTCGCGGAAGCATTGGAAGGACTCCAGCTCGTCCCCAAAGAATTGCACGAAGGAGTGGGCCATGGTGCCGTGCACAGGGAGATCCAGCTCAAACCCGGCCAAGGTGTTGCTGGTGCCGGCGCAGCCCCCAATGAAAGATGCACGAGCGGCCAGGGTGCCGGCCTGGGGGCCGTGTGCCCGGCGACTTCCGAAATCGATCACCTGCCTCCCGTCGGCTGCCTTACACAATCGCGCCGCCTTGGTCGCCACCATGGTCTGAAAGTTGATGGTGTTGATCAGGTAGGTTTCCAGCAGCTGCGCTTCCATTACCGGAGCGACTACTTGAAGAATCGGCTCATTCGGGAAAACAGGGGTGCCTTCAGGGAGTGCATAGACATCACCCGTAAATCGAAAGTCGCAGAGGTATTCGAAGAAAGCGGGGTCCAAATGCCGAAAGATATCGAGGCTCTTGAGGTAGTCGGTTATCTCCTTGTCAAAGGACAGGCTCAGGACATAGTGGAGCGCTTGTTCCAGCCCGGCGGAGACCAGATAGTTTCTCCGGTCCGGAAGGCGTCGAGTAAAAAGCTCGAAGGTGGCCTGATCGGATGCCTGGCCGGCACGAAAATAAGCCCCCAGCATTGCCAGCTCGTACAGATCGGTGTGGATGCCCAGGGTTTTTTCGGAAGGGAAGAGAGGGTTCGGCTTCATGCCGGGCCGAAGACCCGCTCAAAGATGGTCTCCACGTGCTGAAGCGTGTTCCGGAGATCGAAAACCCCTTCAATCTCCTCGGCAGAGAGGTGGGTTCGGATTTCCTTGTCCGCCAGGATGAGGCTCTTGAAGTCGGCCTTTTCGTCCCAGGCCCGCATGGAATTCCTTTGGACCCAAACGTAGGCTTCATCGCGGAGGACACCTTTCTCGACCAACTTGACAAGGAGTGTACTTGAGAAGGTCAGGCCGCCCGAGAGATCGATATTGGCCTGCATTCGGGTTTCGTCGACCGCGAGGCTCTTGAGAACACTTGCAATGCGAGTGGTCAGATAATGAGCGAGCGTGGTGCTGTCGGGCAGGATCACTCTCTCCGCCGAGGAATGGGAGATATCTCGCTCGTGCCAGAGCGGGATATTCTCGAGAGCCGTGATCGCATTGGATCGGAGGATACGGGCCAGACCGCTGATGTTTTCGCAGGCGATGGGGTTCCGTTTGTGGGGCATCGCGGAACTTCCCTTTTGCCCAGCCCCGAAGGCCTCGCGGGCCTCGCCGACTTCGGTTCGCTGCAAGTGGCGGATCTCCGTGGCAATCTTGTCGTAGGTGGAGCCCAGGATGGCGAGTGAACAGATATACTCGGCGTGCCGATCACGCTGAAGTGTCTGTGTGGAGGCACGGGCAAAACCGATATCCAGTTTGGCACAGACCTTCTCCTCCACGTCTGGAGGGAGATGGGAGAAGGTCCCTACGGGACCACTTATCTTGCCGACTTCCAGATTCTCCCGGGCCCGCCGGAAGCGTTCCAGATTGCGCTGCATTTCCGAATACCAGACGACCAGCTTCAGTCCAAAGGTAGTCGGTTCGGCATGGACGCCATGGGTCCGACCCATTACCGGCGTGTCCTTATAGCGAATGGCCTGCTCTTTGAGGATCGATAGCAATTCAAGCAGCTCGGCCTCGATCACGCCGGAGGCATCCTTTACCAACAGTGCCTGCGCGGTGTCTACGACGTCAGTAGAAGTGAGTCCGAGGTGGATGAATCGCGATGCCTCCCCGACCGATTCGGCGACGGAGCTTAGAAACGCGATGACGTCGTGGCGAGTGACTTCTTCGATCTCGTGGATGCGCTCTACTGAAAAGGCGGCCTTTTCCTTGATTTCGGACAGAGCGTCGGCTGGCACCTGTCCCTTCTCAGCCAAGACCTCACAGACGGCGATCTCGACATCGAGCCACTTGGAGTACTTGTTTTCTTCTGACCAGATCCGCGCCATTTCAGGCCGGGTATATCGGGGGATCATAGCTCTAGGACTATGGTCGGTTTGTGTTGATGAGTCAAGTGGACCTGGGGAGTCCGATGGCCGCCGTTGCCGCGCCTTTGGAGTGCCGCCGAGGCCGCTTCGGCAGCGAGTTGGGGCAGGTTGTTGTTCCGGCTCAGGTGGGCTAGAAAAAGGTGGGAAGCACTGCCGTCGAAATCCTCGGCCAGGAAGTGTGAAAGCGCCTGGTTTGAAAGGTGTCCCTTCCTCCCCAGCAGCCGCTGTTTGAGGAACCACGGGTAGGTGCTGATCCTGAGCATCTCCTCATCGTGATTGGATTCCAGAATGAGCCAGTCGCAGCCACGGAGTTGCTTCATGACCGGAGCCGAGAGTTCACCCAGGTCGGTTACCGCGGCACCTGCCACTCCGCCCGACGAGAACCGAAAGGCGACGGGTTGGGCTGCGTCGTGATTCACGTCGAAGGGGTGAACTTGGATATCCCCTATCGAGAAGGATTGCCCTGCCTCAAAGCACTCCCACCGCTCCAACGTCCGCAGTTTGGGAACCTCCGCCCGTGTTTCCTTGTTCATGAAAACCGGGATTTGCAGCTCGTTGGCGAATGCGGCCACCCCGGCCACATGGTCACTGTGCCCGTGGGTCAAAACCAGGGCTTGGACTTTGTCGAGTGAGAGGGCGGCCTCTTCGAAACGACGCCGGATACTGCGTGCGCCGAAGCCCAGATCCAACAAGAGGTGGGTGTGCGTCGTCCCGATATAGGTGCAGTTTCCCGAGCTCCCGCTTCCAAGCACACATAGCTGCATCGTGAGATAGAATGTAGCAGCCAGGTATGAAAAAGAAAAACCTATTGGGGCTGGGTTCTGCGGAGCTTGAAGAGTTAGCGCTTTCAATGAAGCAGAAAGCGTTTCGCGGAAAGCAGCTCTATCATCAGATCTATCAACGCCGAATCCAGGACTTCGGCCAGATGTCGGAGCTCCCAAAGGACCTTCGGCGTGCGCTCTCCGAGAGTTACTCGCTGACCTATCCCGAGGTTGAGAACCAGACCGGGTCCGTCGATGGGACTGTTAAGTTCCTGCTGCGCCTGGAGGACGGGCGATTCATCGAAACGGTTTTCATACCCGAAGGGAACAGGCAGACCCTCTGCGTGTCTTCACAAATCGGGTGCGATGTGGGATGCACCTTCTGCATGACAGCCCAGATGCCTTTCCAGCGAAATCTGCAGCCCGGCGAGATCGTTGGGCAACTGTTGGCGGTGATGCGGACCGGCTTGCTTCGGGAAAGAGGTTTCAATCTCGTTTTCATGGGAATGGGCGAACCCTTGTACAACTACCAGAATCTGGGGAAAGCATTTCGGATCATGATCGACCCCTCAGGTATGGGACTGTCTCATCACAAGATTACGGTCTCGACCTCCGGAGTAGTGCCGGTGCTCAAGAAGATGGCCACGGAAGAGACCTTGCCCAACCTTGCCATCTCACTCAACGCAACCACAAATAAGATTCGTGACATTGTTATGCCCATCAATCAGAAATGGAATCTGGAGGAACTGGTGGGAGTCTGCCGGTCGTTCCCGATCGAGCCCCGGCGTCGGCTGACGTTCGAGTATGTTCTGCTGAAGGATGTGACGGATTCCGATGAAGATGCATTGCGGTTGGCGAAACTGGCCAAGCGCGCTCGTGCAAAAGTGAACCTGATTCCCTACAATCCGGGAGTGGGTCTGGCCTACGAACGGCCCCCCTGGGAAAGAGTGAAGAAATTCCAGGAGATCCTGACAGGCCAGCAGGTGACGGCGCTGGTCAGGAGGCCGCGGGGGGACGAGATAGCTGCCGCCTGTGGCCAGCTGGCCTACCTGCAGCAAGCGGGTATTGAAGGCTAGGAGCCTGCGCGGTAGAGATGATCGTAGCGAGAAAGCGGGGAATCGAGGCCAGATTTTCTCGATTTCGAGATGCATAGTTGTTCTATTTGTCGAAAAATCGGGGAAATATGGGCCGATTCTACCGTTTTCGCAGTAGATCAGTTTCTACCCGCGCAGGCTCCTAGGCGCACGGCCACGACAGCTTGTTTTCGCGAAAAGGATACGACGAGTGGACAATAAGAAGTTTCACCTGGCCACATTCGGATGCAGGACGAACCAGGCAGATAGTGCCGCGCTCCGAGACGAATTTCTATCAAAGGGGTATCTTGAGACAACCGATTGGCAGCAAGCGCGGATCATCGTAGTCAATTCCTGCACCGTCACCCACCGTTCGGATCAGCAGGTGCGGCAGCTCGCCCGAAAATTCTCGCGAGGTAACCCAGGAGCCCAGATTATCGTCACTGGATGTTACGCTCAACGAGACCCACAGCAGCTTGCCCGGATCTCCGGAGTCGACGCCGTGGTGGGTAATACCCACAAGCATCAGATCGTGGAGATAGTAGGGACGGATCTGGCCGATGGCCGCCCTTCTCTGCCCCAGTACGAAGAAATTGCGCGCATCTATCGAGATGATTTCCAAAAGGTTCGGGCTCTCGATTCGGCGGCTGCGACACAGCCGGGAGCCAGGACCCGCCCCTTCGTCAAGATACAAGATGGCTGCGATTCCAAGTGCAGCTACTGCATCATCCCTCTGGTCCGAGGCCCTAGCCGAAGCGTACCCCCCGGGCTGATTCTGCAGCAGGTGCGGGAGCTGGTCCAATTGGGTTTCAAGGAGGTTGTCCTCACCGGTATACATCTTGGGACCTACGGAAGACATCTTGAGCCGCGCTATTCCCTGGATCGTCTGCTGGCCAGGATGACAGAGATCTCAGGGTTGGCTCGTATTCGGCTCAGCTCGATCGAGCCTATGGAGCTCTCCCAGCGTGTCCTCCAGCTGGCAACGGAGAGTGACAAGTTTGCTCCTCACTTCCATATCTGTCTCCAAAGCGGAAGCAGCTCGATTCTAAAACGCATGCAGCGGCCCTACAGTATTTCGAGGTTCGAGCGCATGGTCTCTGAGATTCACTCGAGCCTACCGGACGCCGCCATCGGCACTGATATCATCGTGGGATTTCCGGGCGAAACAGATGTGGACCACGAGCAGACTCGCGCCTTTGTGCAAAAAATGCCGTTTACCTACCTGCACGTCTTCCCCTATAGCGACCGTCCGGGCACCAGGGCGACCCACCTGGATCAGAAGGTGGACCCGCAAGTCAAAAAGGAACGAGGCAGAGAGCTACGCCAGATCTCTGAGGAGAAAAACAGAGCATTTAGGAGACGATTCCTGGGCCAGAGGCTGTCTGTCCTGACGCTGAGCGAACAGCAGGCGGGGATGCGAGATGCTCTATCGGCGAACTACTTGAGAGCACAGGTGCCGGCCTCAATACCCGCCAACCAGATAATCGACGGCCTGGTCACCGAGGAGCAAGGCGACACTCTCGTACTTCGGCCAATCGGCTAAGCTGGTCCTGATGGAAGCCGGATCATTCGAGACAGAAACTTCCAGTCAAAGGATTACGTCCTTTTCCCATTCCAATCTGGAAATGAAGACTCAGCTTAGGGTCCCACTCGGGGATGGGTGAACCCCCTCGCCTTTAGGCGAAGCCTTCAGGAGGCTTGTGACAGCAAGCCGGTGTGCGTAGGGAAGGTAAGAGGCTAGAGTACGGCTTGCTGGGCGAGTCAGGGAAGTGGGCGCCGAGCCGAGTGAGACAGGCGATCAAGCGAGTCGCCTGCATCGGAGGCGAGGTCTTTAGGCGACTTTAGTCGCAGGTCGAATCCACCGCCTTCAGGCGGTGGAGAGGTCACGATTAAGCCTCCAAGATCACCACAGCAACGGCATAGTCTGTTGCGTGAGTGATGGTCACCAGGGCCCGAGTCGCACCCGACTCGTCGAACAGCTGCTTGGCCATGCGGTGAAAGGCGAGCTCGGGTTTTCCCAATGGACCCGCTGATGTTTCGACGTCCTTCCAGCGGATGCCTTTCTGCCAGCCAGTTCCCAGCGCCTTCAAGGCTGCTTCTTTTGCCGCAAAGCGACCAGCGAAGTGCTGAAACTTGTTCTTTCGTTCTGAACAGTAGCCAATCTCCTCTGCCGAAAAGACTCGATCGGTGAGGGACTTGCTGCCCTGGAGGGCCTTGGCGATTCGCGGGATCTCCACAATATCGAGACCAATACCGATAATCATCGCTGTGTGCTACCTTCTCAAATGATGTTCTACCAGAAGAGTTCGGGGCAATTTCGCTATTCCGTGTTCCGGGAATTCGAGGCTATTCCAGGACTGATTCACGCCATTACCAACCGCAGCTCCGGCGGCGCGTTCAGAGAGCGAACCGCCGCAGTTGCAGGCGCCGCGATTCCCGACGAAGCCCTTCTTGGTGACCTGGGTGTATCCAAGCAAAGACTCTTCCACCTGGACCAGACGCACTCCGATCGCATCACCACAATTCACCATGACGAAGTGATACCACTTGACAGCCGGAGCGCGCAACCAGGAGATGGCATCATCCTAACGGGTCCGGGTTGTTTCGCTACCGTCAGAACCGCGGACTGCGTGCCCGTGCTGGCCGTTTTACCCGAAAGCCAGATGGTGTGTCTCATCCATGCGGGATGGCGCGGCACCTGCGATCGAATCGCGGCCAAGGGAATTCAAAGATTTCTTGAGGTTTCGAGCGCGAGTGCCAATGATCTCTGGATCGGACTGGGGCCCTGCATCCGCAAGTGCTGCTATCAAGTGGGGTCAGATGTATCTGACCAATATCGGAGAGCCGGGCACGATGTCGAAAACCTGCTGAGTGGATCCCACCTCGATCTGGTGAAAGCAAACATCACGCAACTTCAGGAACTGGGTGCTTTCCGAATCGAGGATTCCGGATTGTGCACGGCCTGCCGTCCTGATTTATTCTATTCCTATCGACGCGAGGGGGCGACCGGAAGAATCTGGACCATCGCAGGATTTGTAGGCAAAACCGCCGGATAGGGAAAAGCTCTGCCCCAGGCCATTATAGAGACTACAATTCGATAGCTAGAATATCCTGACGCATCTTTTCTCGATAGGCTTGAAGTTTCTCCACCAGGCCGGGGTCGCTGCGGCTCAGGATCTGCACGGCGAAAAGACCTGCATTTTTTGCTCCTGCCTTGCCAATGGCCATTGTGGCAACAGGTATTCCTCCCGGCATTTGAGCCGTTGACAGCAGTGCGTCGAATCCTCCCAGGGACGAAGAGTCAAGGGGCACACCAATGACCGGCAGCGTGCTATGGGCGGCTAGGGCGCCTGCCAGATGTGCGGCGGCTCCCGCCCCCGCGATAAGAACATGAATTCCGTTGCTCTCCGCAGCTTGAGCATATTGCTGTGTCGGACCTGGAGTACGATGCGCAGAAAGAACCTTCATCTCGTAGGGTACACCGAAGTCTTTCAGGATGTTCGCCGTCTCTTGCATGACGCCGGAATCGGAGATACTGCCCATCAGAATCGCAACTTTTACATCTGTCATGAAGATTTTTCTCCCAGTTTGGCCAGGCCTTTTGCAGCGATATCACGCCGACAGTACATTCCGTCAAAATAGATCTTATTGACACCTTCGTAGGATTTGGCAATAGCTTCGCCGAGCGAAGCCGCCTGAGCAACAACTCCCAATACGCGTCCACCACTGGTGAGAAGGCGGCCATCGTCGAAAGTGGTACCCGCATGGAAGAGCAGGATATCGTCCCCCTCGGCTGCCATGTCGAGCCCCCGAATCTCTCTTCCGGATGGGTACGACCCAGGGTACCCCTCGGAGGCGAGCACGACACAAACACAAGCACCTCTGCGCCAGGAGACGTCTGTTTCCGCCAGCCTCCCCCGAGTCGCCGCTTCGAGCAAATCAGCCAGATCGCTATTCAGTCGAGGCAGAATGACTTGGGCTTCAGGGTCTCCGAAGCGGACGTTGAACTCCAGCACCCGCGGTCCCTCTGGGGTGAGCATCAGACCCGCAAAGAGGACTCCCTGAAAAGGCTGGCCCTCTGCCGTCATCCCCTGGATGGTGGGGTGAATGATTCGGTCGAGGATCTCCTGCTGAGTCGTTTCCGATAGCAGGCCGTCCATCGAATAGGCTCCCATGCCGCCGGTATTGGGACCGGTGTCGCCCTCAAAGATCTGCTTGTGGTCCTGGGATGGAACCAATGGCGTCACATTGATGCCGTCAGATAGAACCATGAACGAAGCCTCTTCTCCCTGAAGGCAATCCTCAATGACCACCCGGTCACCTGCCGGTCCCAGGGTGCGCGCCCGCATGGTGGTATTGACGGCCTCCAGGGCTTGATCCAGGTTCCGGCAAATGAAGACGCCCTTTCCAGCGGCCAGCCCATCAGCTTTGACTACCACAGGGAACGAAAACCTGCCGGATCTGAGACTTTCCTCCGCTTCTTCGGCAGAATCGTGAACTGAGAACGCGGCTGTGGGTATCTGGTGCCGCGCCATGAACTCCTTGGCAAATGATTTGCTACCTTCGAGACGTGCTGCTCGGGAAGAGGGGCCGAAGACGGCCAGTCCAGAATCCCGAAACTGGTCCGCGATGCCCGCGACCAAAGGCGCTTCGGGACCTACAATGGTCAGATCAATCTTGTGAGAATGGGCGAATTCGAGTAGTCCGTCCAGATCATCCGACGTAATTGAAACAGTCTTTGCGACGGCTGAGATTCCCGCGTTGCCAGGGGCAGCATAGAGCTCGTCGACCCGAGGGCTCTGGCTTAATTTCCAGGCCAGGGTATGCTCTCGGCCGCCCGAACCTACAAGTAGAATTTTCACTTTGCCCCTACTTGGTGGGAAACGTCTGTTCGAACGCTATGTGTACTAACTGTCTTTCGACGGGCTGCTCTTCCCCGTAGCCTTGGTTCCAGAGTCGGTTTTTGGCGCCGCCTTCTTTTCCGTCTTTTCTGTGCTTTCCTTCTTTTCTGCTTTGTCCGCGTTTTCTGCCTTGGACGGTTCTGCACCTTTCTTGGCGTAGTCGGTCACGTACCAGCCAGTCCCCTTGAACTGGATCGCGGGGGCAGATACCAGTCGTTCAACCTTTCCTCCGCAGCTAGTGCACTCTGGTGGCGGCGGATCGGAGAATTTCTGCAGCACTTCAAACGTATGACCGCAGACCTCGCACGCGTACTCAAAAAGAGGCATTCTCGTGGGCGCTCCTCAGCTGTAGACAGACTACGGAATATATGATTCCGGCCTGCCGGATGTCAAGGGATGGAGGGTGGTACTTCGGGCCTCCAGTCCCGATTTCCAGAAGCCTATTCAGCGTGCTATCATCCAGCCGGTTGAGATGATCAGTCGGGAGTATCGGTGAGACGACTTCGTAAGGCGGTGTTTCCCGTGGCGGGACTGGGGACACGCTTTCTTCCAGCTACCAAGGCGGTACCGAAAGAGCTACTGCCGATCGTGGACCGCCCGCTGATCCACTACGGAGTGGAAGAGGCTGTCCGATCCGGGTTTAGCGACGTTATTTTCGTAACCAGTCGTGGGAAAGACTCGATCACAGACTACTTCGACTTCGACTTTGAATTAGCCAACCGCCTGAAAGACCAGGGAAAAACAGACCACTTAAAGGTCCTGGAAGAGGTCTCCACTATGGCCTCGGTATCCTCGGTGCGCCAGAAGGAGCCCCTTGGGCTCGGTCACGCCGTACTGGTTTCGGAGCCCTTGGTCGGGAATGAGACCTTCGCTGTTGTCCTGTGCGACGACCTCATCGATCATGAAACCCCTTGTCTGGAGCAGATGCGGCGGGTGCAGGAAATCCAGGGAGGGAACGTGCTCGCCACCATGGAAGTGCCTCCCGAAGCGGTTTCCCTCTACGGCATGGTGGCTCTAGAGGGTGAGGCTATTGATGAAGAGCAGAGACTGTTCCGAGTACGTGACGCCATTGAGAAGCCCTCTCGGGGGGAGGCTCCCTCCAATCTCGCAATCATCGGACGCTACTTGTTTACCCCCGCAATTTTCGATCTGCTAAGAGAAACCTCTCCGGGAACCGGCGGGGAGATCCAGCTCACGGATGCGATTCGCCTCTTGATTGAACGAGAGCCGGTATACTCCTATCGGTTCAAGGGAAAACGGTACGACGCCGGGAACAAGTTGGAGTTCTTGTTGGCCAACCTGTCCTTCGCTTTGAAGCGTGCAGACCTGGGTCCCGAACTGGGGAAGCGCATAGCTCTGCTCGACTAGCGGCAGAGCCCCACGTTTTCAGAAAATCATGCTTGACCGGATGTTTGTCAGGGAAAATCCAGAGTTGGTCGCGCAGAGGCTCCTGCCCAGGGGTTTCCAGCTCGACCGTGCAATTTTTGAGAGCCTCGACGAAAAAGAGCGGTCGACCCGGGTCGAGAGTGAAGAGCTACGAGCCGAGCGCAACCGAACCAACGACCAGATTTCCAGCCTACGTCGAGAAGGAACGGATGCAACCAAAGAAATCGAGAGAATGAAACAGGTTTCGGCGCGCATCAAGGACTTGGGCGAAGAACTCGAAGAAGCCCAGTCGAGCTTGAAGGATTTTCTCTCCCGGATTCCAAACCTGCCCCATGATTCGGTCCCGGCCGGTGTGGACGAATCAGCGAATACGATCGTGCGTGAGGTTGGCACGCCTCCCAAGTTCGACTTTCCCTGCCGGGATCATGTGGACCTCGGGGCCGCCCTGGGGATCCTCGACCTCGACCGGGCCAGCAAGATCACGGGAGCGCGCTTTGCTAACTATTACGGCGCCGGAGCCCTTCTGGAGCGGGCTCTTATCAATTTCATGCTGGATCTACATACGCTGCAGCACGGCTATAGAGAGGTTATTCCGCCCTTCATGGCAAACAGGGGAAGTTTCTATGGGACCGGAAACCTGCCGAAGTTTGAGGACGATCTATTTCGTATAGCGGACCGAGACTTTTTTCTGATCCCGACTGCCGAGGTTCCCGTTACCAACATCTTTGCTGGGGAGGTACTTCAGGGAGAAGATCTACCCATTAGCTTCGTGGCGCACACGCCGTGCTTCCGCAGTGAGGCCGGGTCCTATGGAAAGGACACTCGAGGACTGATTCGTCAGCACCAGTTCAACAAGGTCGAATTGGTCAAGTTCTCCAAGCAGGAGGAATCATATGAGCAGTTGGAGAAATTGACTCGTGACGCAGAACAGGTGCTCTCTCTTCTGGGTCTCGCCTATCGGGTGGTAACTCTCTCCACCGGGGACATGGGGTTCAGTTCGGCCAAGACCTATGATCTCGAGGTCTGGCTTCCTGCACAGGGCACCTATCGTGAGATCTCTTCCTGCAGCAACTACGAAGATTTCCAAGCTCGGAGAGCCGGCATTCGATACCGCCCGAAATCGGGAAAACCCCAGTTAGCGCACACTCTAAACGGATCCGCGTTGGCGGTAGGGAGAACCTGGGTAGCCGTTGTCGAGAACTTCCAACAGGCGGATGGCAGTGTCCTGATACCCGAGGTTCTCCAGCCCTATATGCATGGGATGACCGCGATTACAGATCAGGGCGGTCTCAAGTTTTAAGCGATGGGAGTCCTGGTTGTGAGGTGACTGGATCGCCGTCCGAAGCTTTGAATGATCAAGTTTAATCTAGACAAAGAAGTTCCACTCACCTTCTACGAGCAGATCAAGGGACAACTGCTTTCGGCGATCTACTGCGGCAAGATCAAAGAGGCGGATCGACTTCCATCGATCCGAGAGCTTGCTGAGGATCTCGAGGTAAACTCAAAGACCATCCGCAGCATCTATCTGCGCCTGGCCGCTGAGAACTACATCGAAATTGTCAAAGGGAGCGGTGCCTTTCTACAGAAACGCAGCGGGCAAGACACCTTTGAACAAATGCGCCGAAAGGCGATTTTCAGGTTGCTGGGTGAGGTCTCGGAGAAGGCCGGCAATCTGGGAATTACGCCGGAGAAGTTCGTGGTTCTGCTGGAGAGCTATTGCACCGGAACCAACCTGAGGAAGCTTCACCTGGCGGTGGTCGATCATGAGGAGGAGGCGTTTATCTTCTCTCGTGAACTCAAGATGCGGATGAGAGGCGTCGAGGTATCTTCGGTCTCACTGAATCAGCTGCAAGGCAATGGCGTCGAGGAGACGCTAAAGCAAAGCGACTACCTGCTAACCACCAGCTATCATCTGGAGGAGGTTGGCGAGCTGGCTGACCGGTTCCACAAGAGCCTGGTTGAAATAAAGCCAAGCCATCAGATCTATACCGAGATTCTCGCAGCGGCCCGCCATCAGAACGTCGCCGTCGTGATTCGGGATGAGCAGACACTGCACGCGTCCATGGAAATCTTCATGAACATCTACTATCCCTCCACCGAGAAGCAGTTCTGGATTGCGCCGATAGACAGCGAGGAACTGATCAGCAAGATCATCGCTGAGGCTGACCTCATTTTCGTTTCGCCGATGTGCTGGGATGAGATGCGGAAACGGACTCCGGCCGATAAGAACCTCAAGACCTATGAGAATTTCATCTCCGACGAAACCCTCGATGAGCTGAAAGAACTTCAGCTGTTGGGATAAGAATGGCCGGCTGGTGATCGACTCTTGCCCAGATCCCTAGCCGGGAGATTGGCCCCCAGTCCATGGAGCTTTCCGAGGAATACATCAGATCACTCCCCAAGGCGGAGCTACACGTGCACCTTGAAGGCTGCATGACTCCGCAGCGCCTGCACAGACTGACCCAAACCTACGATTCGGAATACAAGTCCCGAGCCGCAGAGATCCTGGCCCAGGAAGGTTTCCAATACCAGGACTTCAATGACTTTCTGAATACCTACAAGATCGTCTGTGATCACCTTCGCGAGCCCGAGGACTACGTTGGACTTCTGGAAGATCTGGCGAAAGATTATCGTCACCAGAACGTTCGCTACGCAGAGATCATCTATACCCCTTCGATCCCTTGGAAGTGGGAAAGAAATGCGGAGGAGATCTTGGTAGCCTTGACCGAGTCCAGCCGCCGGATCGAGGAGCAGGGGGGCCCGATCATCCGATGGATTCTGGACTGCGTCCGGCAATTCGGTCCAGAGGCAGCTTGGAGGACGGCTAGACTGGCACAGGAGTTTCGGGCACGTGGAGTGGTAGGGATCGGTCTGGGGGGAGATGAGCTATCGTTGCCCATGACCGAGTATCGCGAAGTTTTTCTGTGGGCTCAGGCCAACCAGCTCTTTGTCCATGTCCACGCCGGCGAGGTCGGGGAGCCGGAGCAGGTCTGGGACGCCTTGAAGAATCTGGGTGCCAACCGCATTGGACACGGAATTCAGTCGGCTCGCGACCCTCGTCTCATGGAATACCTGCGTGAACATGCCATAGGGCTGGACATTTGCCTGACCAGCAACCTCAAGACCAGAGCCTGGGCTCCCCTATCTAACCATCCGTTCCACCTGCTCTACCGGCGCGGTGTTCCCACCACACTCAACACCGACGATCCTGGACTCTTCCAGACCAGCCTAACGGAAGAGTTAGTGAAGGCGGTGGAACATTTCGAGCTGAGCGTGGAGGATCTCCATCGCATCATCCTTCAGAGCGTCAGGTCCTCTTTCCTGCCCCACGATGAGAAGATGTCGTTGATGCGGAACTTCCAGCGCGAGCTCGATGCCTGAAAGCGCCCTGGACGGGACCCAGCTCTATCTCTACTTGACCACAACCGGACGTCGAAGCGGACAGGCCCGCGAGATCGAGATCTGGTACACGTGCTGCCAGGACTGCTACTACGTCATTTCCTACCTCTTTGAGAAAGGGCAGTGGGTCATGAATCTCAGGGAGAATCCAGAGGTTGAGTTCCGTGTAGGCGACCAGAGATTCGAGGGTTCGGCCCGAGTCCTGGATCCCACGATCGACGAACAGATGTGCAGATCCGTGAAGACCCTGTCCGATCAGAAATATGGCTGGAGCGACGGTCTTATAGTGGAACTGAATCCGTCAGCGCCAATCTAGACAGACTGGCCACCGCCGCTACCCCTTGTGGAGGACAGACTCTGCTTTCAGGCGGAAGGTCCGCTGTGAGAAGATAGCAGCGAGCCCTTCGATGGAGGAGTGGCCGAGTGGTTTAAGGCGGCGGTCTTGAAAACCGCTGTGCTCGGAAGGGCACCGTGGGTTCGAATCCTACCTCCTCCGATTCGCCATCTTGAGATTTCCGGGTCGCTCAATCCTGGTTCCGGGGGGGCACAGCACCACCACCGGGAGAATGTCCGGCTCACGATACGGAGATAAAGCGTTGCTACCAAAGTACGTGTCCCTCCTTGGATGGTTGAGCTGCTGCCTCTTGGGAGAGCTGGGTACCTCAGACGGCCTCCGCGCCGGGCCAATTGAGGTCGGGAGGGCCAGGCAGGTTTTCATCGACGGACGATTTTTGGGATCGAAGCAGGCTGTGGAGCTGGTCGTAAATCGTCCGCGCGCAACCGGTGAAATGCTCTTGGTACCGGAGAATCCCTGGGAGAGCGGATGGATCGGCGACTACCTTTCAGTGATCCAGGAGGGTGGTCGGGTCCATATGTGGTACGACGCTTCGGATCGCAACGCTATCAAGGCTCCGGACCAGGGGATGACGGGTGTCGCTTATGCGTACTCGACTGACAACGGAGCTACCTGGGTGAAGCCCAAATTAGGGGTGATCGAATACGGCGGCTCCACTGAGAACAACCTGGTCATCAAGGGTGTCCACGGCTTTCACGTTTTTCGGAACCGCCCGGATGCTCCTGCCGATGAGAAGTACGCCCTCTTCTCGGGTCAGCCCAACAAGCTATTCGTTTCGGGCGACGGATTCCACTGGAAGGCCCAGGGCAGAGAGCCTTTTCTGAACATGGCCGGCCACAGCGGTCTGGATTCGCAGAACGTGATGTTCTGGGATTCAAGAATCAAACGGTACGTCGCCTACCCGCGTATCAATCTCCCCCCCTTCAATCGCACTGTTGGGCGTAGCGAAAGTCCCACGCTCGGTGACTTCCCCGATCCAGTGGTGGTCTTGCGGCGCGACAGCAAGGACCCTCCCGAGATGGACTTCTACACCTCGGCCGCGATCCAATACCCGTTTGCCGCCGATGCCTACTACATGTTCCCCGCGGCCTACCATCACTGGCCTTCCCCTCCCCACCCTTCCAATGATGGTCCGTTGGATGTGCAGTTCGCCTCCAGCCGCGACGGTCTCGCCTGGAAGCGTCCGGACCGGCGACCCGTCATCCGCCTGGGCCTCAAGGGGGAGTGGGATAGTGGCTGCATGTATGCGGGGTATGGCCTCTCCCGTGATGGCGAAGAGCTTTCCCTCTACTACACCGCCCACGATGTGACGCACGGCGCTTATGTCAAGCGGGGCTTCCTGGGTGGAAAGATCAGTCGTGCCATCTACCGGTTGGATGGGTTTATGTCGGTTGATGCGACATACAAGGGTGGCAGTTTCACGACGCCCCTGATCCGTTTCGACGGTGATTTACTGCAGTTGAACCTTGACGCCTCAGCCGGCGGCTGGATCCGCGTTGAGCTGATGGGGGAGCACGACCGTCCCATCTCCGGGTTTACGCGCGAGGATGCAGACCAGATCCCCCACAACTCCGTCGCAGCCACCGTCAGCTGGAAGGGCGTCACCGACCTGTCGAAGCTGAAGGGTCAACCGATCAAGTTGCGGTTTCTGATGCGCGATGCAAAACTGTTTGCGTTCCAGTTTGTTTCTGGCACCGATGGACTGTAGATGTTGTAGTCCACCGGGGAATCTTGCAGTTGTCACACAGATCCGAGAGGCCACAAGCCGGCGACGCTCTTACCAGGACCAGATATGTTGATTGCCAAGTTGATTGATGTCTACACCTTGATAGTCCTCTTGTCCGTCATTGTTTCTTGGATCAATTTGCCACCCGATCACCCGGCCGTAAAGTTTTCCAGTGTCTTGACGGAACCCGTGCTGGCTCCTATCCGAAGAGCGATCGGCCCGGTTTCGGGACTGGATTTTTCACCCCTCATCCTGCTAATCGGATTACAGCTGCTCAGGCGAATCCTATTTGGCTAGCCGAACGCTGATTCTTGGCGACCCCGATAGAATCGAGGAGTCTCCGGGGGCAATACGCGCTATTTGCAGGCGGTCTCAATAATAGAGTCGGCCAGCTGTCTCACGAAAAGAGGAATCCCGATGAAGTCCCAGAAGATCACCCGTCGAGATGTGTTGAAGAAGGCTCCGATGACAGCCCTAGGCGTTTCGGCGTCTCAACGCCTCCTGGCGGGAGGGACAGTTGGTACCGGTCCCGTGGCTGCCCCGGGTCGAAAACTCCGGATGGGTGTCGTCGGAGGCGGATTCGGAGCCAAGTTTCAATGGCACCAGCATCCCCACTGTGTGGTGACTGGGGTCAGCGACCTGCGACCGGAGCGGCGTAAGCGTCTGCAGGAGCGATTTCACTGCGACGCGGTGTACGATTCCATGGAGACCATGCTCAGGGATGCCCGGGATCTAGATGCCCTGGCCATCTTCACCGAGGCGCCCAACCATGAGAAACACGTCAGGATGGCGATGGAACGCGATCTGGACGTGATCTCCGCCGTCCCGGCCTGTGTGACCCTGGAGGAGGCGGCACGACTCAAGCAGGTGAAGAAGGCCACCGGCCGCAAATACATGATGGCTGAGACCAGCTACTACCGCCATTACTGCATCGCGGCTCGCGAGCTGCAGGAGGCGGGAGCCTTCGGCGAGCTCTTCTACAGCGAGGTCGAATACTATCATCCAAACATTGGTCGACGGATTTCGCCGCTCTCGTTCCATGAAGGTCAACGCACCTGGAGGTACGGATTTCCTCCCATGCTCTACCCGACCCACTCCACCGGCTTTCTCATCGGTGTAACGGACGAGCGCTTCACCCAGGTGTCTTGTCTAGGCTGGGGAAACCCCGATAACCCCGCCTTGAAGGACAATATCTACAACAGCCCCTTCAACGCTTCGTCGGCTATGTTCAGGACTGACCGGGGACACGCCTGCCGCTGCAACGTGTTCTGGGATGGGACGGCACACGGTGAGCGGGCTCAGTGGTTCGGCAGCAAGCTCACCTTCTACATGCCGGGTTCGGGAGGGCAACCCTTTCGTCTCCAAGGGCCGGATGCTCCCCAATGGAAAGAGATTCCCGACTACCAGGACCGGCTCCCCGGGGGTATGGAGTACGAGAGTGGCCACGGCGGCTCCCATCCCTTCCTGACTCTGGAATTCATCACGGCGCTGCTAGAAGGCCGAGAGCCGGTCATCGACTTGGAGAGATCGCTAGCCATGACCGTTCCGGGTATCGTCGCCCACCGCTCGGCTCTGGAAGGCGGCAGGCAGTTGAAGGTTCCCGGCTACCACGAGATCTGACCAGTGGCGCCAGGCTCCTGAGTAGCATTGGCGCCATTCGAGAAAGAAACTATTCTCTACTTCCGAATTCATCCGACTTCATCGCCTGATCAGAAGGTTTTCCTGCAGGTAACCCTATACAGAAGCCCGCTGAAGCGGGCTCGAGTTTACCCCACCCCGATACCCGGCCTGAAGGCCGGGTCTAATACGCGCGTGCCGGGCACGCGCGCTGTCTGGGAGGGTGCAAGTCCCTCCGCCAACCTGATGGAGGTGAAGGCTAGCGAAGCACAAGGGCGTCACCGCGAGGTGGGGTCTGAAGGAAGTGTGGAGCAAACGTACGAGCCGACGCACAGAAACTGGATAAGTAGGCGCCAAGGTCGGACGAGTCAGCGCGTGGTGACGAAGTCCATATCCATCAAGATCCGGAAGCGTAAATCCAGCGGTTGTGTACGGAAAGACAGCGTCCTTACCCCGGGAGGCCTGGGAGGCTGTCCCTTGAAGGACAGGTGGAATCGTAAGGTTTCATAGCGCCCTCCAGGAGTCCGCAGAGGGCATAGTAGGTGGGGAAACTCACGGAAGGCCCGAACGGTAGGGAGAGGTTAGTAGGTGTCCAATCTTAAGGGTGATCAACAGAGGCAGAGAAGTCCGAAGCGGACCTCAAACCGAACAGCTGGGGTGCGGCCCCAGGGAAGCGGGGAGACGGCGGATTCATCCTTAGCGAAAGGGCGAACCGAAGGCCCGATGTTTGGTGAGAACGTCATGGAGGAGATATGCGAGCGAAGTAATCTGGAAGCGGCGTTGAGACGAGTGCGAGCGAACCGAGGGGGTCCGGGAGTGGACGGGATGACCGTCGATGAACTGCCGGAGTACCTGAAGGCGAACTGGCGGTCGATCAAAGAACAGCTGCTGTGCGGGGAGTATCAACCGCGACCTGTCAAGGGGGTGGAGATTCCGAAACCGGGAAGGAAAGACAAGCGAAGACTCGGGATTCCGTGTGTGATCGATCGATTTATCGAGCAAGCGATGCTGCAAGTGCTGCAACGCAAGTGGGATCGCACGTTCTCAGAGTCCAGCTATGGCTATCGACCGGGGCGCAGGGCTCATCAGGCAGTGGCGCGTGCCCAAGACTACGTGAAAGCGGGCTACGGGACCGTGGTCGATCTCGATTTAGAAAAGTTTTTCGATCGAGTTCACCACGATCGTTTGCTGAGCCGGCTGGCGCGGGAGATTGGGGACAAGCGGGTACTGAAGTTGATCCGAGCGTATCTAAGCGCGGGGATTCTGCGGTACGGACTGGTGAGTGCGCCGACGGAAGGGACGCCGCAAGGCAGCCCCCTGTCCCCCTTTCTCTCGAACGTGGTTCTGGATGAGCTGGACGAGGAACTGGAGCGCCGGGGTCACCGTTTTGTCCGCTATGCCGATGACTGCAACATTTATGTGCGGAGTCGGCGGGCGGGGGAGCGAGTGATGGCGAGTGTGAGCCGGTTTGTGAGCCAGCGACTGAAACTGCGTGTCAATCGGGAGAAGAGTGCGGTGGATGAGCCCCAGAAGCGGAAGTTCTTAGGCTTCACGTTCACGGGAGGCCGATCGCCCAACCGGCGCAAGATTGCGCCGGAATCGATCCAGCGGTTTCGATCCCGGGTGCGTCGTTTAACGCGGCGTAACCGGGGGATCAGCCTGGAGCAGCGTGTGGACGAATTGTCCCGCTACCTCCGGGGCTGGATTGGATACTTTGGGTACGTCGAGAGCCCCTGGGTCCTGCGGGGTCTGGACAGCTGGATTCGTCGTCGCCTGCGCAGCGTCCAATGGAAACAGTGGAAGGTCTACCGGCGACGCCAGGCGGAGTTGATCCGGCTGGGCGTGAGTCGGGATATGGCCCAGCGGACCGCGTGGAGAGTCAAGGGCCCTTGGGCCCTCAGTCAAGCGCCCGGGGTCCGGATAGCGCTTCCGAATGCTTATTTCGATCGGTTAGGTCTTCCTCGGTTGGCTAATCATCAGCGCATTCAACCCTAGCGAACCGCCTTGGTACGGACCCGTATGCCTGGTGGTGTGGGAGGGGAAGGCCCGTGAGGGCTTCCCCTATCCCGAGTTCGCGCCAGCCTGCTGAAGCAGGCTCCGACAACGGTCAGATCTGCAGGCTAAGTCACTGCTGCGAGCCGGAACATTCGAGAAAGAAACTTCGAGGTCACCGCTACTTTCGGAGATCAAGTTGCACCCTAATAAAGCGCGAGGGCGCGGCCTGGACCGCCATGGCCGTCCTTGATCTTCACGGCAGCGAAAAGAAAATATGCCTTTTCGGGGACTTCTCCCAGGTTGGTCAGGAACTCGACCCCAGCCATTCCCTTGTTTCCCAGTGCCCAGTAGGTCATCAGTGCTTTCTGGGGATCGACCCCTCCCAGCGATGGACCATCCGTCGCGACGCAGCGGATCCCCTTGCCGGCAAGATAGACGATGGCATCGGGTCCCGGAGCCGGCCAGCCCTCGCTCTTCCCACGCAGAGGCTCCAGCATGCAGGCGTTTCCCTCGTTATGGGGAAGGAAGGTTCTAGTGACGTGGCCGCTATGGAAGAGGACGATGTCTCCGGGGCGAAGAACCCCTTTCCGCTTCTCGTATTCCTGAATGTGGGCGGCTGTGATTTCTGGCGATGCGGGCCATTGGGTGCGGTCCACAGAGCCCACCAGGTGCCTGACGTCGATCACCCGAGCGGGGCCGAAGGTCTGTGAGAGCGGCACTTTTTCGGTGGTCACTTCGCTATTCAGCCGCGGACCGTACTTCTTCTCGAATTTCTGCAACCAGGTTTGCACCTGCGGCGAGTAACCGCTGTTATCGAATCCTTTCCCAGGTAGGGCGTACGCAGGTGGCACCAGGTGGGTTCCCGCATGGCTGTCTAATATATGGGTGTGCTGATAGAGGTCCAGTGTGGGTGCGTACCAGAAATCTACCTTGTAGTAGGGGTGTCGATGATTTCCATTCTGGAATCCCGGCCAGGTGACTGGAAGATCGGGGGTCAGGGTCACAGAAAGGTCGACAACCCGCTTCCTGCGCGCCGAGTTGATGAGCCGATCCGCGAGTGGGTCACCGACCACCGCGAAAGCCCGGCCTTCGCCATAGGATCCACCCGCGTGCTTGGGGCCGATCATGGCATAGAAGGATCCAGTCGGAGGTAATTGCCCGAGACCCGTAGCTCCCTCGGTCCAAATCATCCCATGTTTGAGGCCGGCGTAGTGGGTGGGCTCAGCGAGGTCAGGGAGCGGACCCATGCTGGGGCTGTCTGTTCCCAGGTTTCTGACCCCTCGGCTGGCCAGATATTCCATACAGTCAGGACTGGGATCAGGCCAGCCCGGAGCCTCTCCCTCCAATGCGGAGGCAATGAATCGGCGGCCTTCCGGGAAAGGTTTATAGTAACGATCACTGTACCCCGAGTAGAACAAAACCACATCGCCCGGCCCAAGGGAGCGGTGCTTTCGCTCCCAGGCCTGGATGTGTTCCTTTTCGATGAGTGCGCTGTGCCCCTTCGCAGCGGCGTCGCGAAGCGACCTCAAATCGATGACGCAGGCTTCACCACCAAACTGCCAGGCCGGGACCTTGTCGGTGAACATGTGGCCAAAAGGACCGGAGTTGGGCAGACCCAATTCGGGGCGAGCCACCGAGTGCGGAGGCACATCGAGCTGCGTACCCGTGTTGCCATCGATTGTCAGGGTGTCAATGTTGTAGGCGCTCGCCGGACCGATCTGTCGGTGGTGATTGATCTGGAAGTTCGGGAATTTGGGATGAGGCCAGGTACAGGGAAGTTCCGGCGACACCAGTAGGGTCAGGTCCACGACTTCAGCCTTCGTGACCTCGGCCACCATACCGAGCAACAAAACTGGCAGCAGCAACATCGAAACAGAGGCGCAGGGAGCGCCACCTCTCGCAAGAGATGGAAATGATGTTTTCATGAGTCTCCTAGATCGATTTCGAAATCAGCTTGCGAACCCCATTCTCATAGCGCACGTCGTACTCTGTCGCCGGAATCGGAACACTGCGCATCGCCAGCTCCGCTGTACTCACCAACGGGTCGGAGAGGGCCAGTAACTCGTCCAGGGACTGCTCGGGCGTCTTGCCGGTGGTGTCCAGGTCGATAAACTCCCTGCCCTGGGCAAGTAGAGATTTCTCGACCTCTTCGCTAAACCTCCGCTTGAGGTCGGCAATGTCTGTTTCGCGAATAATCTGGTATTCGTGCGGATGATCCCGCATTCGCCGGCGTATGGTCTCGTCGTCGGCAGTCACGTGGATCAGGATCAAGCCGGGTAGATCCTCCTTGAGCAACTTGGCCTCGTACTGACGTTGGAATTGATACCAGTAGCCCGGATAATACGGACTCGTAGGGTCTGAGCCGTATACGGACGTATAGATCGCCTCTTCGATATGCCACCCGGCCAGCAGGACATGCTCGTAGGACTTGAGGATGTTGATGTGGTAGTGGATCTGCATGCGCTGAGTCCGTTCTTTGACGTCGTCGGGGAACGTCAGCGCCAACTCGCGAGATGCCGGACTCAACTCCGAGTCGGGAATCGTGAAATGGTCGTCGATATGTGGATGAAGCTTCAAGCGGCGGTAGTAGGCGTCCAAAAGCTCAATCAGCGTTGATTTGCCGGCATATTCGATGCCGACGAAAATGGCTCGCATGGATTCCTCCTCCCTGGCCCAATTCTATGATCCCGCCACTATCCAGGGATAGCCTAGAATCAGGCCTCCCCACGCCAGGAGGGGGACGAGACACAGCGCGGTCTTTGCCAGGATTCGCTTCGTCGAGTCCTCGCTCTTGATGAAGCGGCTGGCGAGGGTGCCCATCAGGAGGTTCACGGACAAGGCCACCGCACTGATCCACTGAAAGCTGAGGGCGGTGGTTTCGATGCCTGCATCCGCGCCAAGAACTTCGTAGAAGCTCCCCGAAAAGGCGATGAGGATTGCCGTCACAATGCCGTAGATAGCGCCGACGGCTACTCCAGCAGGCTTTGCGAAGCGGACGAACATTGCGAAGAAGAAGAGTCCAAACAGGGGCGTCACCAGGAGATTGGTGGTCCTCTGGGTCATGGCGGTAAAGTTTCCGGGGACCTGCCCGATGAAGGAGCTGCCCACCACGACGATGGCACCGACGGTCAGGGCCAGGAGCTGGGCAGAGCGCACCTGTCCCTTGTCGGTCTTCGGCTTTAGGCCGAACCGGTCCAGAAAGTCGGTCATGACGACAGCGGTGATGGAGTTCACGCCGGAATCAATGCTGGACATCGCGGCGGCAAACATGGCGGAGACCACCAAGCCGGTCACTCCTGCCGGCAGGTGAAAGGAGACAAATCGGGGAAAGATCTGGTCGCCATTTGTGACCAGGCTGAGATGGCTCGGGAGCTCGTCCGGTCGCTGCAGAAAGTATCCCATCAGGGCAAAGCCTACCAGTACCAGCGTCGACGCAACGATGGTCCCGGTGCACATCTGGGTCAGGTAGGCGCGGCGGGCGGAAGAGGCATCTCGGGTCGACATGAAACGCTGAATACTGACTTGATCGCCACCGGCCGTACAGATCTGCCAGATGCTGGCGCTCAGCACAGTTCCAAAGAGCGTTACCCGAATCCTGGGGTCGATGCTGAAAAGCGGCTGGGTGTCCCAGGTCGGCTGCCAGGAGGTCGGAAACCAGCTCAAGCCCCCCAGGTCCCAGGTGATCAGTCCGATCACCAGCCAGGCCCCACCGAGCAAGAGACTGGCCTGCATGAAATCTGTGATGACAACCGCCCCCAGGCCTCCCAAAGAGGTATAGATCACCGAGACGAATCCGGTGGTCAAGACCACGAGCGGAATCCACTCATCGCCGACGCCCAACATGACCGTCATGGCCTTGGCTGCTATGTAGACCAGGAGAGACATCCACACCAGGCGCATGGCGATGAACAGAACTGATCCGAGCAGTCGGATGCCCAGACCCAGCCGCTCCTCCAGGAGTTCGTAGGCACTGGTCACGCGCTGTTTCATGTAGATGTGAAGGAATAGGTGGGAGACGCAAAGGTAGGCGATGGGATAGGCGCAGATGTTCGCTGCCACGGCGACCGGGCCCTTGGCGATCGTCTCGCCAGGCATTGACAGGTAGGAGATGGTGCTCAGCAGCGTAGCGAAGAGCGAGACACCTACCAGGAAAGGATTCATCGCGCCGCCGCCGACGAAGTATTCCTGGATGTTTTGCTGCTTGCGGCTAAAGAACCAGCCCAGTCCGATGGTGGATAGGGCGTAGACGGCGATGATTATCCAATCAATCGTCGCCAAGCCACCTGAGGTTCCTTCCATAATAAGCGTCGTACTCTACCACGACGGACCCGAAGGGTCATTCACCTCGTAATTGGTGGGCCGCTTGCGTCATCGCGCGCAGTTTGAGATACGCCTCGTCAGGAGGAATAGGATTGGAGTGGGAGGGTGCGAAGCCGCAGTCGGGGTTGAGGGTGATTCGCTCGCGGGCCACGTAGCGGCAGGCATCCTTCACCATGCGGACGATCTGCTCGGGATCGGGTATCTCCGCAGCCCGAACGTCGACGCAGCCAAGCCCCAGTTCCAGCTTCTCCGGAAAGTTGGCCAGTACGTCGAGAGAGCCGGCGTTGGGAAGTGCGAACTCCATAACCAACTGTGAGACTTTGAGGTCGTTGAGGAAAGGAAGCAGATAGGAGTAGTCGCCCCGAAAGCCCGTCTTCCTGTTGTAATGTGCCCGACAGAAGTGGACCCCAGTCTTTACCTTCAGTCCTTCCACCACCCTGTTGATGGCGTCGATGCTCAGGTGGATCTCTCGCTCCACTTCGGAGAAGTGGCTTCGGTAGCCCTCGTCCACGAAAAGGGAGAGCCAGGGGTCGTCCAACTGGATGAAGTGTACGCCAAGGTTCTGGAGACGGAGACACTCCTCCTTCAGAATCGGCAGGATTGCTTCCAGAAAATCCTCTCGCGTGGGGTAGGCGTCGCGCGAAAAATCAGGATGCCAGAGACGCCTGGCCAGGATGTAGGGAGAAGGCAAAGTCACCTTGACCAGCCGCGAGGTATTCGCCAGCAGGAACTTGCTGTCCTCCAATACCAGAGGTCGGTCGTATTGAATAGGCTCGACCACGGCCGGATACCGGAGTGGCGACTTGGCCTCCGATGGCGGCAACACCTGCCGGGATCTGGGGTTGAAATAGTTGCCATCGTCGAGGATGGCCGATCCGTCCAAGGCGTCTCGTTCGAAACCCGAGACTCTCTGGGCAAATATCTTCACGTAACTCTCGCGTCGATATTCACCGTCCGTGATGATGTCAATGCCGGCCATGTCCTGGAGCTGAATCGCGAAGAGAACGGCGCTGTCCAGCCGCTTTTGAAACTCCTGTGCGCTGATTCCTCCGTCCCAGCGCAGCTGGAACAGGTCCAGGACCCATTGAGGGCGCGGGAGGCTTCCGACGACAGTCGTAGGAAATAAACCAGTTTGATTCATGTCTTCACTCCTGATTGCCCGACTGGATCAAGGTTTCGGCGAGGGCAAAGACGCAGGAGCTTCGATCTCCACCGATGCTGGCCCGCCAGGTATCTACCACGAACGGTGATCCGGGGATCGGCAATCCATCCAGCTCGACCGTGGTTTCGTCGGAAAACAACAGCAGGGTGAAGAACTCGATTCCCTGGCGAAAGGGTCCGTAGGCGATGACAGGAGGCTCCTCGACGCTCCAGCCTGCAACGATTCGGTGGCCTTCTGTCTCCACGATCCAGCGGGGGGAGTCGTGGGTGGACCCTCGTCGCTGAAAGTCCGCCTCTACGATGGGAGCATCGGGTGAAGGCGCAGTCCCCATTTTCAAGAATCCATTGTTGATCCACTCTCCCACACTGGGATTGTCGGTGCACACAAGGTTGATCCCTGCGGACGGTATCGCCAGATGGAGAGTGTTCCCTTCGCCGACTTCGCTATATCGAGTGTGGTAGAGACTGAACCTCGCGCTGGGTGTTTCTGCACCTGGCGGCTTGATCACGTTGATCCAGTGTTCTCCCGACCACACCAAGTCCCCCGAGTTCAGAGAGAGTCCCTCCATTGTCTTCCTCCTTTGCGTTAGCGGTATCCATAGGGCCGGCGTGCTTCGAGCCACAAAGCTCGAAAGTCACAAGAATACTTCGGTCTGGAGACCAAAGCTACGTCGGCCACCCGGTTGCGGGATTGGGTTGAGGAACAAGGCCTACCCGCCGAGGCTACATCCTTGATCTGTTTCACGTCAGGGAATGAACCGGGTGGGGGTATGTGATAGAACGAGCAGAAGGATACACGGTCATCCGTGGAGGTTTTCGTGAAACTATTGCTTACTGTCGGCTCTCATCGTCTGCCGCAGCACCTTGCCAACGCCCTCCGCCGGGGCCACGAGATAGTCCTGACGGATGATGATTTTCAACAGACACCCCACGCCTTTGTCCCCTGTGACCTGAACCACGGAGCCTCGACAGTGCTGCTGACCCAGGGAGTGAATACCATCATCCATTTCGGCTGGGTAGATCCCGAAGAGGACGCCTCCCTGCAGCTGGATCGGCTGACGCGCCGGACCTTCAATCTCCTCAGCGCCGCTTGTGAAGCGAAGGTATCGCGGCTGATCTATCTGAGCTCGCTCAGCCTGATGCACCGGTATTCCGAAGACATGAAGGTCACCGAGCGATGGCGGCCGGTTCCCACCACGGACCCCCCATCGCTGGGACCCTATCTGGGGGAGATCGTTTGCCGCGAGTTTGCCCGGGAGCGCAAGCTGCAGGTGGTCTGCCTCAGGCTGGGCGAAGTGATGTGGGAACAGGGTGCAGGTACTTCTCCATGGGGCCTTCATCCCCAAGATCTGGAGCGGTCGGTCGAGAGAACCCTGGGCGCGGAGCTCCCCCCCTATTCGGTTTATCATATTCAGTCGAAGGTGCCCGGCCAGCGCTACGACACCGCGGAGGCTGAGAGGGTTCTGGGCTTGGAGCTCCCTCAAGACCGGGGACAATCAGGATGAGGGTTTTGATTCTGGGCGCGTCCGGCTATCTAGGTCCGCACGTCGTGAAGGCACTCGAAAACGAATATGTCCTCCGGCTGACCGACATCAAGGAATCTTCTTTGGAAGAACACGAGTATCTTCAGGTAGATGTCTCCGATCCGGAGCAAGTTCTTCGTGCTGCGGAGGGTATGGACGCCATCATCAATCTGTCAGTGTTGCGCTGGGATCCCGAGCAGGCCTTCGATGTGAATACTCGAGGGACGTACAACGTCCTGACCGCTGCTCAGACCCACGGGATTCGTCGGATCATCAACACGGGTCCCTTCTACGCCATCACGGGAAATGAGACCTGCGAGCCCTTCGATTTCGAAATGCATCCGGACATGACACCGCGTCCAGGCGCTCTCTTGTACGCTCTGAGCAAGGGCCTGGGGGAAGAGATCTGCCGGGTCTTCAGCGACAACCACGATCTCTACGTAATGTCGTTCCTCTTCTACCATTTCCGTTACAGCCGCCCTCGACCCGACGACGAATCCCACTTCGTGCCTTTCACCGTGACATGGAGGGACGCAGCCGCCCTCTTTCCACTTGCCTTGAAGATCCCACTGGAGGATCTGCCCTCTCGCTACGAGGCCTTCTTCGTCTTGGCGGATTTCCCCCACGGTCAGTTCTCGAACGAGAAAGTGAAGCGCGTTTTCGGCTGGCAGCCTACTCATCACTTCGAGGAGTTCTGGACGCGATAGCTGGCAAGTCTCATCAGTAGCCCCCCGCTGCGTGGCCCCATTCCAGAAGGAAATTTTCTGGGCAGCTGTGAGGTTGTGCCCTGTATGAGGGCCCGCTCCCTGGCAGTCACGGCTCTGTTCCTGGCGAAGCCTGCATGATCTTCTCGTCGTTCAAGCCACAAGCTACGAAAGCTCTGCCATCAATAGATGCCCTTCCTCGGCGACCTGCGACTTGCGATCTGTGACCTCCTCTTCTTGAAGTTTTAGCTTAGTGGGTAGGAGACCCTCCGGCGAACAGATCTTACCGTTCCTCGGCAGCAAGCCGCCTTTTGAGTTCCGCGTGGATGTCGGCAAACTGGAGGATGAATCGACGATGCTCGCCATTCTGCCAATCGTACAGCTCGAAGGACCACCACCAGACTCCCTTGGCTCCTCCTGTTAAGGCGGTCCACGCCATCTCCAACAGGACCTCCTTCGGTGGGCGCGGATCTGATTCGGGCGGGATCTTCAGCCCGAGGTTGTTGGTTGCGTATTGGTACCAATCACGGCGTCCGTGACCTTGAAGCACCATCCAGACCGGACGGCTGCCCGCCAGCTTCAGTGCTTTCGAGGTGGCTCGCTCCACGTATCGCTTCCAGTCGACACCAGTCTTGTAGGGGTAGATGTCCAGTCCGAACACCGACGAAAAAGGAAGAAACTGGCGAACCCATCTGGTCTCGGCGGAAGCTGCGTCCACCTGAAAGATGCCCTCGTTTCCGCATTCTTTGAGACGATCGTAGGCCGACTGGAATCGTTTGACCGAGGGTTTTCGGGTAGGCCCCTCCAGGGGAAAACGGTATCCGGGTTCATCCGGGGCATAGGCTCCAGCGAACGCGGGGTGGGTACAGGCTGTCTCGAGGACGGCTGCCAGCCAGTCTTCGGGGATCGCGGCTGGCTGCCAGCTGTCGAAAACCAGCCGGATACCCAGCTCGGCAGCCCGATCCAAGTCCTTGTCCCACTGTTCGCGGTTTAGTTTTGGACTGCGCCAGTACAGAGTATGCGTGAAGCCGAGATCTACCAGAAGCTGGAAGTATTCAATGTCCAGATTGCGGGGAGCGCTCCAGGAACCAAAGACGGGCCGGCGACCCGCAGACGGGTGTTTTCCGCCAGGTGCTCCGGGCTCTTTCTGGCTCGGCGCCAGGCAGAAAAAGAGTGGAATCAAGGCGAGAAAGGACAGGCGTCTAGCCAGGATCGAAAGCCAACGACCCTCAGCGAGGGCCACTTCAGTCCAAATCCCAGGGGCGGATCGGATCGTCTAACTCGTCCTTGGACTTCAAGGCCTCTCGAAACTTCTCCTCGAGACCTTGCTGACGTTTCTTTTCGTCAACGAAGGCCTTGTCGAATAGCTCTGCAGCCTTCTGTTTGCGGTCCTCTACGTCTTGCACCGCATTCTCGAACGAGTAGTCCAACTTCTTCTTCTCGGAATGGAGAACCAGTCCTGTCCGGGTATTCACCAGCAGACTGGCCTGGCAACAGGGGCACTCGACTTTTACGTTCTTCGACTCCACCATAGCGATACTATTCTAACAGGCCAGATCGCGAGCCACATGGTGCACCATTTTCTGTGCCGGGAGCGACCCAGAAGCGGTCGGTAGGATAGCGGCCAGCGGGCTTGGGAAATCCGGGCTAAGGGCTCTGTCAAGAATAACTTCGCAGAGTTGGCGCTCACATTTGCGCCAGATTTGGTCGCGAACGATTGAGCGAAACCGCAGCCGTAGCTGGGTCTACGTTGAGGATTTCGCGATTGAGGAGCGGCCGAAAATGGTGTGAGGATGAGATGCCAGAATGTGAAGTTATTTTGACAGAGCCCTAAAGCCGGGCCAGTTGCTCTTGAACGCTGGGATCCGAAAGAAGCTCGTGCACGCGAAAGAGTCTGAGGAAGAGGTAACCGCTAAAGCTCTCTTCCGCTCCTTGCTCTCGATCGACCAGGCAGATCACCGCGACCACTTTGTAGCCCTGAGCCTCCGCTCTCTCTATCGACTTCAGGGCGGATGACCCGGTCGTGCACACGTCGTCGAAGATGACGATCCGAGATCCCTTCTTGCCTTCGAAACCTTCGATGTAAAGTTGGGTCCCGTGCTTCTTTGCCTCTTTGCGAACAATGAACGCCGGCAGGGGCGTATAGCGATCTCTTTCGCCGAAGCTTACGGCTGCCACGGCCGCCACTACCGGGTCTGCTCCCAAAGTGAGACCTCCTATCGCCTCGGCTTCGATCTGATTTCGTGCGAGCTCATCCAGGATCAGACGGGCGCACAGATAGGCACCCTCAGGATCGAGTGTGGTTTTTTTGGCGTCGATGTAGTGTGTGCTCGTCATTCCCGAAGTCAGCGTGAAGTTGCCGATTTGCAGCGATCGGGCAATCAATAACTGGCGCAGGCTTTCTCTGATCTGGGTCATGTGGGATCCCCTCCGGAAGTATACGTCATTCCAGATTCCAGCCCGGAGAATAGACAGGGAGTGCCCGGGGGCAGGGTGCCGCAGAGAGATCGCTATCGAGAATGGATGTTGATACCATGAAGAACCTTGCCGACGATGAGGGAAGCGCTCCCAAAGGGACGTCAATGGCTGTCGCAGTTTCGCCAGGTTGGGCCCGGCGCGATCGTAGCATCAGCAAGTATTGGTGCCGGCGAAACTGTTTTGGCGGTGCGTGCCGGTGCCTGGGGCGGCTATGACCTCCTTTGGCTGATTCTCGTCGCAACCGTAACCAAGTCGTTTCTGACCCTCTATTTGCTTGGGCGCTACGCGGCGGTCTCGGGTCAAACCGTGGCAGAAAAGCTGATCGACTTTCCCGGCCCCAGGGGCTGGCTGTTGTGGCTGATACTCAGTCTTGAAGTAGTCGTAGCTCCCTTCGTTTTTGTCGTCATCGCCGTTCCCAGCGGACGCCTGATGACTGAGATTCTCGCTTCGGCCGGACTCGTGCTCTCTTACAAATGGTTCGCCCTCGCGTTCGTCACCCTGGCCATCCTGGCCGGCATTTTTCAGCGTTACGAGACCTTGGAGAAGTCCCAGGCAGTGGTTTGCCTCGTGCTGCTGGCCTGCACCACGCTGGCCGCAATCCTGGTCCAACCGGACATCGGGTCGATACTCAGAGGCTTCTTCCGGTTCGGGTATTTCCCCGAATATCCGGCGTGGCTGCCCATGGAAATCAAGTCCCGAAGCAGAGTGTTGGAGATGGCTTCGGTATTCGGCTATGCCGGGAGCATTGCGATGAACTACATCGTTTATTCCAATTGGATCGTGATCAAAGGGTGGACGGTTGATCGCTCCGGACTGGATCACAGGCGCACCCTCAAGCCGCTCAAATTGGACGTCTTTTTTACGTCCTCTTTGATTCTGCTTGTCACGGCGGCCTTCATGATCGCCGGAGCCGCAATCCTTGCACCCAGTCAGAGGATCCCCAGGGGATATGATCTGCTTACCGAACAGTCTCATATTTTTGCCCAGATCTCTCCCCTCATGATTCCTCTCTACTACGTGATCATTCTCGCGGCCCTCTGGGGCACCCTCAACGCGCTCCCAGAGATTTACGGAAGGGGGGCCCACAGCCTTCTCCAGCAGCTGCTCCCAAAGGGAAAAGATCTCCGCTACTCGGGGGTCATGAAAGCCTTGGGATTCACCCTGATGGTCCTGACCTGGGTTTTCATCTGGACCGAAACGACGCCCATCGTCATGATCGATCTGGTGGCGTTGTTTAGTACCAATATCGGCGTCGGATTGACTTGTATAGCCGCGGTCTGGCTTGATGGGCAGTTGCCACGGGAGTTGCGGACGGCCAGACCCATCCGTTGGGCCGGTATAGCCGCCGCCGCCATCATCTCTTGCATGGCCGCGCTCTCTGCCTGGGCGGTGGTGATGCGCTACCTGTGAGCGCGCAGCGACGCCGGTATGAATCGTTGATTTGAAATGTGCATCTTATTAGAAGTGGGAGACCCAGAGCAGCGTTGAAAAGTAGGCTAGTAGAGGACGATCTGATGACCTTCGATAAACGGTTCAATCCGGATGAGCTGAAACAGCTATTGCAGAACAAATATGGCACCGGGGTGCGGGTTGAGGTCTTTCCCAAAGCCCAGGGAGACGAGACCGATGAGGTAGAGGGAGAAGAACTCCACGCCACCCAGAAGGTTGATTTCGAGTATAAGCCGAGCGAAATCAAGGAGTATCTGGACCGCTATGTGATCCAACAAGACGATGCCAAGAAGGTGCTGGCGACGGCGATTTGCGATCACTATCACCACATCCAAAACTGTCAGGAATCCGAAGATTGTCGGGACTACAAGAAGCAGAACATCATCTTGATCGGTCCCTCGGGAGTAGGCAAGACCTACCTTATCCAGAACATCGCCCGACTGATCGGCGTGCCGTTTTTCAAGGCCGATGCGACAAAGTACAGCGAAACCGGCTACGTCGGTGGAGACGTCGAAGATCTGATAAGGGAACTGGTGCATCAGGCCAAGGGGGATATCCAACTGGCAGAGTACGGTATCGTCTATCTGGATGAGATCGACAAGATCTCCGCACCCTCAAACAGTCTTGGGCGAGATGTCAGTGGGCACGGTGTCCAAAGGGGTCTGCTCAAACTATTGGAAGAGACCGAGGTGCCCCTCAAGTCACCTACCGATATTGCCAGTCAAATGCAGTCGTTCATGGAAGTCCAGGCCGGGGGAAAGCCCGAGAAAAAGACAATCAATACCAAACACATTCTGTTCATCGTTAGTGGTGCCTTCACGGGTCTGACGGACATCATCAAGAAGCGTCTGGGTGCCAAGAGGATCGGCTTCATGGGAGAAAAGACCTCCCAGGAACAACAGCGTTTCCTGCTCCAGAAAGCTCGCTCAGTCGACTTCATCGACTACGGCTTCGAGTCTGAGTTCATTGGCCGCCTGCCGGTGGTGGTGCACTGCAATCCGTTGAGCGCGCCAGACCTTTTCAGCATTCTGAAGGACTCGGAAGGTTCGCTGCTGAAACAGTACAAGAAGGACTTTCTGGCCTACGGGATAGATGCTTACTTCCAAGACGAGGGGATCAGAGCGATCGCCGAACGAGCGGTACGAGAGGAGACCGGCGCCCGGGGTCTGATCACTGTCTGCGAGCAGCTCTTCCGGGAGTACAAGTACCAGCTGCCGGATAGCGAGGTAGAGAATCTGGTGGTGGGACGGGAAATGGTAGCGGACCCGCCGGGGAAGTTGGCGGAACTTCTCGCCAATCCCAACATTTATCGAGAAGACGTACTGCGTTTCCGGCTAAAGAAGTTCGAGAGTGAATTCAGGGATAACTTCGACGTCGAAATCGCGTTCACGCGGGAAGCAGCTGAGCTGTTGGCTTCTCGAGCAGCAGCCGATGGACGAGATATTCTGGACTATTGCCGAGAGCTGTTTCGCGACTACGAGCATGGAGTCAAGCTCTTGAAGAAGAGTTCCCGCAAGGAACCCTGGGTGTTCGATGTCGACGTCGTCTCCGATCCATCAGGATCCTTGGAACGCTGGATCAAGGAAGCCTACCACTGACGTGCCTCCTTTTTAGCTGTCGCACCCGAAGCTCGTATTGGCCATCGCCTGAGCACGTCCGACGAGCCATTCTTGACACAAGATACCGCAAGATCCGAAGAGCCGCAATTCCTACAGGGGCTTGAACTATTCAATCGGCGCGAGTTCTACGACTGCCACGACCTGATAGAAGACCTTTGGCTCCAGGAGTCGAGTGACCAGCAGCCTTTTCTGCAAGGCATCATCCAGGCAGCCGTTGCTTTCTTCCACTACCAACAAGGCAAATGGGGTGCAGCGCGCACCATGATGCAGCAGTCGATCGAAAGACTGGCTCCCTACCCGGGTTCCCACGGGGGGATCGACCTGGAACGATTCCGGTCTGAGTTGCGAGTCTGGAAAGAGGCCCTCGATGAGGCGATTAGTCGGGGAAGTAGGGCTCCCCTGGCCCTCGACTACCCGATGATCAATTTGCGATCAGAATGACGGTAAGACGTATGGCGAAGAAGGGTCAACTCACGATGCGCCGGTAGACGGCCGCATACACAGTCCGGAAGGGTGATACACAGTAGTTTTCGATGAGACTCTTACCTGAAACCGGATGGCTGAGGCACTTTTCCAGATGCTTGTTGTTGACACTGAAGGAAAGCCGCATGATGTCGGCTCCCTCTGTTCTCGTCTCAACCTGGAAGGCCTCGGCGGGATTTGGCTTCAGCAGGAAGATGTCGCAATAACGGTAGTTCCTGAGTTCGTAGGGAGTAGGGACCAGTTTTTCGCCCAGATTCTGATAATGGGATAGCAGCCGCCGTTGAAAGTCCTGGTAGTCGAAGTTCTCGACCTTGTTGTTCACGCTAACTTCAATTAGCAGGCTGTCCTCCTGCCAGTGTGATACCAGTCCATAGGTGAAATCGAGGTTGTCCTTGTTGAACTTGATCCGGTGCCCTTTGTCATCGTGGAAACGCTTTAACTCTTCTTCCCGGGTCCCCAGCCCCGGTTCCGTTTCGATCTGCTCTCTGTTCAGATAGAAACCGGAAACATTTCCATACCAGTCGTCGATGATCGATCCAAGGATCTTATCCGTGGCTTGCTGCAGGCTGATCGCTTGATTGGTCAACGTCATCAATTCATCAATTGCCGAATCTGCTGTTCGAGTTCAAGTCGCGTCACGAAGGAAGTTTCTTCCAGATCGGGGTCCTCCGTCAGCAACTTGCGGACCTCGAACAGCGAACTCCCCCTCAGGATATCATTGAGTTCCTGTGGAGTGAGAGTCGACGGGTGAGGTCCCAAAGGGGAAATCCAAAGCTCGCTCTCTCCCCTCGCGCAGCCAATGAGCAGTTGGTTCGTCTGACATAGCAACTCTAAGTAGTCGAGTGTAATCCAGTTGATCATCAGCGCATGTCCCGGCTCAGTATATTCAGTTTCGATCGGTGGTTGCAAGCAGGTGGATCAGTGCCTTGCCGGGCGCTTCCCTGGGTTGGCGAGAATTCCAGACCTTGCCCGAGCAGCCCTCGGCGTGGAGCCGTCAATCAAGTACGCCGCCTCGGCGCGCGCGGCGTTTTTTCCTGGATCCTCAGCGCTCGCTATAATGTGAGCGGAGAGTAAGAGAATGCAGGACGAAATCAAGGAGTTTGTTACCGATGTAGTCGAGGCCGATTTCCAGGAACGGGTCGTGGAACACTCGCGAACCCGGCCGGTGATCGTCGACTTCTGGGCCGCCTGGTGTGGGCCGTGCCGGACCCTGACTCCGATTCTGGAGCGATTGGCCGAGGAATTCGGTGGCGCGTTTCTGCTGGCGCGAGTGAACACCGAAGAGGCGCCCCAGCTCGCCCGTCAGTTCCAAATACAGAGTATTCCAATGGTGGTCGCATTTCGAGATGGCCAGCCTGTGGATCAGTTCATTGGCCTGCTCCCGGAAAGCGAGGTGCGCCGTTTCCTTGGGGAGCACTGTCCCAGCGAAGCAGATCAGATCGTCGTTCTGGCCAATCAGAAAATGGCTGGCGGAAATGTTGAAGCGGCCTCTCAAGATTTTCGAAAGGTCGAGGCTCGCGAGCCCGACCACCCTGGCGCGTTGCTCGGTCTCGCCCAGATCGCCCTGGAGCGGCAGAACTTCGACGAAATGGACGAGCTTGTCGCCAAGATTCCACCCCTTTCTTCTCAAGCTGATACAGCGGAGAACCTCAAGATTGTGGCGAGGCTCCAAAGGCGGTGTCGAGAGGCGGGGGGGGTGGAAAGCGCCCGCTCCAGGTCCGACCAAGACCCCGCGAACCTGGAAGCTCGCTACGCTCTGGCGGGCTGTCTCACGGTGAGCAAAGAGTACCGTGAGGCCCTCGATATTCTTCTGGGTATCGTCACCGAAGCTCGCTCGTTCGGAGATGACGCTGGGAGGAAGGCAATGTTGGACGTTTTCGCTCTCGCCGGCAATCGATCGCCTCTAGCCGAAGAGTACCGAACGCTCCTGTCCCGAGCGATTTTCTGACTCGACTCCTTGCCGTTTTTTGTCACCTCGGGTGACGTAAATCATCCTTTTCAGGATTTCCCTGGTGGCAGTGGGCACGCTTCCGGACAGCGGTGATTCGTTGCAAATGGGTGTTGCACCGCCTCCTTTCGGGGTTTTCTTTCATTTTTCCCGGTCACAAGGACCGATTGGCCCCTGAATTGCTGGTACGTTCCCGCTTGGAGCCTTGGGTAAATTTAGGAGTGGGTGACTCGCGCTGTGTTTGCCAGAACCCGTGCCGAGCCTTTTTAAATTTTCGCCCAAGGCTCCAGACCCTCATTTTCCCCTCTCTCATCCCTGAGCTGGAGCTTCAAGAATTCGTCGCACGTCGAAACGTCTGAACGTCGCACGTCTCTACTCTACGAACAGTGCGGCGAACGGAACTTGTCCTACGCCGGAGAAAAAGTTTCGTTCTCGAATGGGGCAGCGCAGCGGGGGCAGGACTAAGCTGAAACTTCACGGGTGAGGGAATCATGCAAGAGTCGCCAATGACAGAGCCGTGACTGCGAAGGAGCGGTCCCGGCATACCGATGCCGGAGACAACGAACCCAACGGACAATGGCCAATTGCCCCCCATTGCCGCACGTCCCGATCGGTGATCGGGACCGCTCCTTTGCAGTCACGGCTCTGTCATTGGCGGTAGCGACAATCACGGCAGACGTAACCGAAGTTTCGTTCTCGAATGGGGCCAGTGCTTCCTGGGGGCGAGACTGAGCTAGAACTTCATTGGCGAAGCTGGCTTTGGCCGTCTGGCCGAAGTCTTCTTTCTTTCGAGCCTTTGGTTGGAACGGCGGCCTGGAGCCCACCGCTACGCGGGACTCGAAGTTTCTTCCTCGAATGATCCGGCCCTCCCCGCCGCAAATCCCGTTTGCCCGATGCGCGCTGGAAGCGCCATGGCGAACAGAATGCCGGGTACTCCCAGGAGGGCGATTCCGGACAAAGCCATCTGGAGTCCCATTCCCTCGCTCAGAAAACCCACGCCGGGAATGAAGAGTCCGCCCACTCCCCAGGCAAAACCCATCAGGAAGGCCGAAACCGTCGACACTCCCTCGGGAACCAGCTGCTGTGCCATCACGACGTTTACCGGTGCTGTCGAGAGTAGAAACGCCGATCCAGCGACGCATAGGAGAATCGAGATCCACCCGTCGGTCCAAAGAAAGCCCAGCAGCATTGGGCAGCAGCCCAGCATTGAGACAGTAATCAGTCCCTTCCCCCCGAATCTATCGCTGAGAAGGCCGCCCAGAAATCCGGCACTCCCGCCAGCTGCGAGAAAGAGCGTCAGAATCTGGCTGCCCTCGATCGCGCTGTAACCTCTTGTGGTGAGATAGAGGGGGAGAAAGGCCACAAATGACATCTGGATCGAGGCTCGGATCACTACGAGCATATAGAGAACGAAAAGAGGCTTTCGGTTCCGTCGCAGACGAGCGAACAGACGTCTGTGCCTCACCCTTTTCTTCACCGGAGGGGAAGGCCCGCGAACAGCAAGAAAGAGTGACATCGCGACACCCGGAAGGGCTGCCCAGTAACTGTTGTGGAGACCTGCCAGGACGATGATGGTTGTGATGTAGACCGGTCCCAGGGCGTAACCGGCCATCCCAACCGAGATGAACACGGACATGTGAAGTCCACGCCGACTCTCGGATAGCTGTGACGTGATTCCCGCCGCTTGAGGATGGAAGGCGGCGATGCCGGCGCCTCCCAGGACGACCATTAGCAGCAGCATAGAGAAATTTGGGGCCAGTCCCAGTGAGGAAATGAAGATTGCTGCCAGTGCCGGTCCTGCCACCAGGAAGACCCTGCTACCCAGGCGGTCAGCCAGGTAGCCGTACAGAGGTTGGGTAAGAGCGCTGAAAAGGGCGAGCGCCCCGCCCAGAATACCGGCTTGTCCTAGCGAAAGACCCCGTTCCTCATGAAGAAAGGGGAGGAAAGCGCCGAACATACTTGAGTAACAGTCGATCAGGAAGTGGGCTGAGGCCAGGATTAGGATGGGTCGGTGCAGCCCCAGGCGCATGAAGCCCTATTCTGGCATAGCGCCTGAGCATTCGAAAGTGTGGCGCCCACCCCAGGGGGCGCGCTTCGAATTCTTATAGAATGGGAACCTGTCATGAAACTAGCTGAGTTTGACTTTTGTCTGCCCCAGGAACTGATCGCACAGTTTCCCCGGGAAGCGAGGGATCAATCCCGTCTCATGGTGGTGAATCGTCGGCAGGGTCGCTGGGAACACACACGCTTCAGCAACCTGCCAGATTTCCTCTCGAAACGCGACCTTCTGGTCATCAACGATTCGAGAGTCTTTCCTGCCCGGCTGTTTGCCAGGAAAGAGGGCCAGGGAACCCGGACAGAGATCCTGCTGCTGCAGCAGGAGCAGGAAGATATCTGGATCGGGCTGCTAAAACCGGGTAGGCGAGCGAAGCTTGGAACGCGCTGGATTGTCGATCCAGATCATTTGGTAATCGAGGTCCTGGACGAGGCCTCGTCCCCCGTGCGTCGCCTTCGCCTTTGTTGCAAGGAGGATGTGTGGGCTACCCTGGAGCGATTCGGACACACGCCTCTGCCCCCTTACATCCGCCGGGCGGCCCATCCAGAAGACCGGGATCGGTATCAAACCGTGTATGCACGAGAGGCGGGTTCGGTGGCTGCCCCCACGGCGGGACTCCATTTCACCCCGGAACTACTTGAAAGAATCGCATACTGCCGGGTGCGTCTGGACGTTGGGTACGGAACCTTCAAACCGGTGGCTGAAGAAGAGATTCAGAATCACGAAATGGCCGCCGAGGGCTATCGTGTGGCTGCAGATGCGGCCGAGAAGATTCGGCATCATCGCAACACTGATGGACGAATCGTTGCCGTAGGGACAACAACGACGCGGCTGCTCGAGCACCTTTTTCTCAAGCACGGGGAGGTGGTTGCGGACCAGGGTCTGACTCGTCTCTTCATCCGACCTGGCTTTACTTTCGGCATTGTCGGTGGACTGATTACGAACTTCCATCTACCCGGATCAACGCTACTTATGTTGGTGGCAGCATTCGCAGGGCAGGATCTTGTAAGGAGGTGTTACCAGGCGGCGATCGAGGAGCGATACCGCTTCTACAGCTACGGAGACTGCATGCTTATCCTGTAAAGAAAGCATTTCGAGCCCCACTCATAACTTGCCTTTGCCTTGGCCTACGCTTTCTCCCTTTCCCTCTCCGTTACCCCCCTGTCCCCGTATTCATCTCTCGCTCTGGTTGTCGGCAGCGCTCCAAGCAAGTGACTGTATGGAGGCAAAGGCAAAGGAGGGCTGGAAGGGAGTCAGGCGAGCAGGCTGAATTCGATGTCGGTTACCTTGCTGAGTGAATCCTGCATATAGTTCTTGATCTTCTTGACCAGACCCTTCTCGTTCAGCCGGATGGCCTCACGGGTCACTCCGAAGCGATTGGCAATTTCCTGAAGGGTCTTCGGCTCCTGAGCGATGAGCCGTTCAGATAGGATGTACTGCTCCCGTTCGCTCAGCGTCTGCGCAAATTCCTGGATTTTGTCCGAGAACAACTTCTGGAGCTCCCCCCGAGCGATTCTTTCGTCGACCAATTCCTCGGTGGCCCTGAGAGTGTCCACGTACTGGATGGACTGATCCTCATTGACGTAGCTGTTGAGGCTCAGATCGGACGACTCCATGTTTTGCTCGATATCCTTCACGTTCTCAACGCTGACGTTCAGCTGCTTGGCGATGCGTGCAGGCGTGGGTTCGATTCCCTGCAAGCGCAGACGTTCCTTCTCTTTCCTGAGATTAAAAAGAAGTTTTCGCCTCTCGTTGGTGGTGCCCACGCGCACGATCCGGAAATTGTCTAGGATGAACTTGATGATGTAGGCCTTGATCCACCACGAGGCATACGTCGGTAGGCGCGCCCCCTTGTAGGGATCGAACCGTTTCGTCGCCTCGATCAGTCCGATATTTCCCTCTTGGATCAAATCCATGACGTTGAAATAGACACTGTGGTAGATCATCGCGACCTTGACGACGAGTCGCAGATTCGAGGTAACAAGACGGTAGGCGGCGTCCTGATCTTCCTTTTCTCGATAGCGGAGCGCCAGCCGACGTTCTTCCTCGGGGCTAAGCGGTTCGAACTGGCTTATCTCCAAGAGATAACGCCGAAAAGGGTCTAGCCGGGAAAGCTTGGCCTGATCGTCAAGAGGAAGTGTCTCTGCCTTGTCCCCCAGAATGGTTGTGAGCTCCTGCTCGTCATTCTCGGGGATAGACTCGTCAACGGGCTCGACCGACATGGCCCCCCATGGTACCACTTTGGACAGAGTCTCGGGCGGTGAGCCCGGCCGCGTCAAAACCCACCCCGCAGCTAGTGGATGCTCCTGGCCTTCTTGGTCATGAAGTCCATGAGCAGGTAGTCGCCCAGGTTGAGAGTAGAGGTAAAGTAGGCCTTACCACGGCAGATCTGTGAGACCCGTTTGACGAATTCAACCAGGGAGTAGTCGCGCGCCAACATGAACGTGTTGATCAGAATTCCCGACTTGCGACAGTTGGCTACCTCGGCGAATGTCTGCCGCAGAATGAGTGGGTCGAGTCCGAATGGGTTCTTGTAGATGCGTCCGTCACTCAACGTAATGGCCGACGGTTTGCCATCTGTGATCATGACGATCTGTCGCATCTCCTTTTTTTGATTCAGCAGAATTCGGCGCGAGAGGCGCAGGCCTTCGCAGGTATTGGTATGGTACGGGCCTATCTTGACAGAGGGAAGCTTTACCAGGGGAATCTCCTGGGCGGAGTCGTGGAACAGAACGATGTGAAGTGAGTCGCCGGGGAACCGGGCACGGATGAGGTGAGCCAGGGCCAGGGCCACGTTTTTCGCAGGCGTAAATCGATCCTCGCCATAGAGGATCATGCTATGGCTGCAATCGAGCATGAGGACGGTCGCGCAAGAACTCTGGTAGTCAGTTTGGTAGACCATAAGGTCGCTGTAATCGAGCGAGAACGGAATCTGAAGCCCTGCCCTTCGCACCGAATTCAGTAAGGTCTCGCTGATGTCCAGATTCAAGGTATCGCCAAACTCGTAGGCCTTGCTAGGTGCGTCCGCCTGCACGCCTGTGGCAAGCTGGTCGGTCTCATGGCTTCCGAAACTGCTACGTCCCAGGGTGCTCAGAAGTTCGCCCAGGGTCTTGTAGCCTAGAAAATCAACTCCCTTGTCTGTGAGCTCGAACTTCACCGTCGCAGCCGCATCTCCGATGCTGCCTGCATCGCTTGATGGATCTTGTCCGGAGCCTTCCTCCGACTGGACCCGGAGGTATCCCTCCGCGGTAAGGCGCTCGAGGATGCGGTCAAGAAGGTCCTGAATCTCTCGCGTGAGCTCGCTGGCTGGGTCCTCTGCAAACTTCTTCAGTGACTCACGCCACGACTCAGGCAAGAGCTGGTTCTCGCTCAGGATCAGAGCCAGTGCCCGCTGCAGCTCCGTCAGCGAAGGGTCTCCTTGAGGATAGAACTGGGAATAGAAGCCGCTGTCGAAAAAGAAGTCTTTCAGCTGCTCCAGCAACTGCTCAAGATCGACCTCGTCCGCGAGACTGGGAACGAATTTGGTGTATCGAAATTTCGCCATCTCAGAACCGGCCTAATTGAAGGATTCGGAGCCCTTGGGAAGATCTGCGAACAATTCCTTCTCCGATTCCTTCGACTCCTTGAAGTATCCCTTCTCCGGGTTTCGACTCAACCTTCTCTGAGCACAAAGGCCCTCTAGCACGAACTCCATCGAAGAGACTGCCAGTTGTTGGTTTTTCTTGGCGGAAACGCCCAGTATCTTGAGCGCCGCTCCCAGCCCTTGGATCTGTCTGAGTCGAGCATAGTACTCTTCGGCAGGAGTTTCGTCGCTCACCTTCAGTTCTCCTCCCAGGTCGAACCACTGGACGACGTTCGCGAAAACCGACTCAGAGAACCGTCTTGCATAGGCTTTGAGCACGGAGAGCTGAATCAACTCGCCTGCGATTGTGTCCGCCCCTTTGAGCTCGCCTTCGTACTCCAACTCGAGCTTCCCGGTGATCGCCGGAATCGAGGCATAGACGTCCGATATGCGGGGTACCACTCTGGACTCATTCCCGATCAGGGCCCTGCGCTCGGCATTGCTCACGGCAACTTCCAGACAGGTTATGGGCAGGCGCTGACTGACACCCGAGCGTCGGTCGATCCTTTGATCTTTGCGACCCAGGAAGGCGATCCCTTCGATGATCTCGTGGATGAAGTCGGGGATCTCCAGGGGTTGGCTGGAATCGCGATCGACCCAGCATTCCTGCTGTGTGATCCGGATGCCATCTTCCAGCCGTAGGGGATAGTGGGTCCGTATCTCGGATCCAATCCGGTCCTTCAGGGGCGTGACGATTCTTCCCCTGGCGGTATAGTCCTCGGGATTTGCCGAGAACACCAATAGCACGTCGATGGGCAGGCGCACCGGAAATCCTTTTATCTGAACACACTGCTGTCCGGTCTATTTTTCGAGGTATAGCTGAAAGCCTTATGTAACGGGGCTTTGGGGCGATGGTGAAAGAAGGGGGTTGTTTTGGGCCCTGAAGCTGCTGGACCTGATTTGGGAAGGGGACCTGCCTTGGTTAGACTCTTTGGTTGTGTCAAGAAACCAAGAAATAAGGAGACCGAGGAGATCCCATGGCCAAGTATACGTCAGTCCTGCATCAGTTGCTCCGTCATGTCCCCCGGGATGAATTTCGAGCCATCGTGGGGCGCCACCAAGGAGACAAGGGGGTGCGGAAGCTGTCGTGCTGGGGGCAGTTCGTGGCCCTTTTTTTTGGACAGTTAACCGGACAGCATAGTTTGAGGGATCTGATAACCACTTTAGATGCAGGGAGAAAGAAGCTGCAGCAAGTGGGGCTGGGAGCGGTGAGCCGCTCCACGCTGGCCGATGCGAACCGCAAACGGCCCCAGGAAATCTTCGGGGAGCTGTTTGGCTGCCTGTACCAGCGCTGTCGGCGTCAGGCTCCCGGGCAGCGTTTCGGCTTCCGGCATCGGGTGTACAGTCTGGATGCGACGGTGATCGATCTGTGCCTGAAAGTCTTTGACTGGGCGAAGTTTCGCAAGCGAAAAGGGGCGATCAAGTTACATCTGATCTTGGATCACGGGGGGCACATCCCCAGCTTTTGCGTGATGACCCCAGGCCGGGAGCACGAGATCGAGGTGGCGCGAGGCCAGCGCTACGAACCGGACAGCATCCTGAGCTTTGACCGGGCCTACGTGGACTACCACTGGTTTGACCAGCTCCACCACCAGGGGGTGTACTTCGTGACCCGGCAGAAGCGCAACGCGCGTTACCGGGTGCTGGAGCGGCGGTCGGTAGTCCCCCAGCCGGGGGTCACCTCGGATCAAGTCATTCGTCTGACCGGGAAGGCGGCCCAGTGCCTGAGCACTCCCCTGCGCCGGATTGGCTACCGGGACCCGGAGACGAGACAGTTCTATGTCTTTTTGACCAACTTGTTTCATCTCACGGCGGCGGAGGTGGCCGCGATCTATAAGGCGCGCTGGCAAATCGAGCTGTTCTTCAAATGGGTCAAGCAGCACCTGAAGATCAAGAGCTTTCTGGGGACCACGGCCAATGCGGTGATGACCCAGGTCTGGGTGGCGCTGTGTGTGTACCTGCTGGTGGCCTACGTGAAGTTTCTGCTGCGGCCCCCCGGGCGCCTGTACGAGATTTTCAAGCGCTTACAGGTCACGGCCCTGGAGTACCTGGCTCTGGGTCAGGTGTTGGCCTGGGAGGCGAAAAACGGGCCAAAAGGGGCACAAAAGTGGAGACAGCGGAACTTGTTCGGAAGACGGCTAAAGCCTTTGTTTGTAGGGGGATAGGATTAGAGTGACTATACTCTTACAATTAAGCGAGCTTTAAGTCCTTTGGAATCAACAACATCAAACCGGACACTAGTGATCTGAACATCTCCCTCCTGCATGATGTTGAAGAGACCGACTTGAATCTTGGGGGCCAGGTCTGGGAGCTCGTTTACGGCAAAGATTCCCCGATGAGCGCGTGGCAGCAGTCCGAAATGGATGTTCTCCTGGGCCGAGAGCGCTGTGCCCTGAGTGGCTGCCTTGATCGGATCCAGATCCCCAATGATGTCGGCTATGGTCACGTCGGGTGTGGCCAGCTTCTCGATAAAACGCTCGCTGCGGGGAACAAACCGGATGGGCAGTTTGTCTCCTTCCGCTCGAACCCTCTTTCTACATTGGGAACAAATCGGGAAGAAGGGGTCGTCCCGTATCTCACAGTCTGCGACCACGGGTGACTCTTCGTCAAGAAAGTGAACAAGCGAGCGCAGAATCCGGCTCTTGGCCTGGCCTCGGAGTCCCAATAGAACGATGTTGTGCTTGGCTAGCAGCGCGTTTACCAGGGCCGGAATCACGGAGTCTTCATAGCCAACTATGTCCGGGAACAACGGACGATGTTTCTTGAGTCGGTCAATCAGATTCGCCCTGATCTCGTCCTTGACGGAACGGAAGGCCTTGGGAACTCCTGCAAGCTGTTTCAGCTCACCCAGGTTGGTAGGCTTGGATTGGGCTGTTGCCTGTCTAGCTATGATTCGCGTCCCTTCAGAAGAGGTCCAACCGGAGTGGCACGAGAGGGCACTCCTGGAACCTGTGTGCTATGTCAGTTCAAGCAAGCGCAGAATCTGCTCTTTGTCAGGGTCGATCTCGATCGGCTTGTTAGCATGAGTAGAGGTTAACTTGCCTGTCTTCTCCACCAGCACGTTTTCATAGCTTGCGTGCTCGTAGAGGCTGTCCAAATGGTAGTTGACCGTATATTCCGGATCCTTCAGTTGATGTCCGGTCAGAATCGCAACGACATCTTCGCTCGGGTCGATGGTCACCTGGGGTTGAGCCTCATGGGTCAAAGCCAGCATTGTCTTCAATCCCGCGATGGTGGTGGCCGAGGCAGGCTCGCAGCCGATCCCGTCCCGTCCCAGGATCGCCTTGGCGTCGGCGATCTCCTGCTCGTTGACCTTGTCGCACCAGCCATCGGAGAATCGCAGTGCCCTAACCGCCTTCTTCCAGCTAATAGGCTGACCGATCTTGATAGCACTCGCCAGTGTCCAGGCGTCGGTTACCGGAACCAGTTCTTCAGAGCTCGTCACCAGCGTACGGTAGAGGGGATCGGCTCCCTCGGCCTGAATGATCGTGATTCGGGGAATCTTATCGATGAAACCCAACTCCTTGAGCTCCATCAGGATTTTGCCATAGGAGGAACTGTTTCCCAGGTTGCCGCCGGGTACCACGATCCGGTCGGGAATCTTCCAGTCTAGCTGGTCCAGCAGCTCGACGATGGCGAGTTTCTGTCCCTCGAGCCGGAAAGGATTGATGGAGTTCATCAGGTAGAGGTCCGTCTCCCGACCCAGCTCTTGAACCAATCTCATTGCGGTGTCGAAGTTTCCCCGAATCTGCAGGGTGAGCGCCCCATAATCCAGAGCCTGAGCCAGTTTGCCATAGGCGATCTGGCCCTCCGGAATGAAGACGACCGCACGCAGGTTGGTGCGAGCACAGTAGGCGGCCATGGAAGCGGAAGTGTTTCCGGTAGAGGCGCAGGCGACTACCTGGGAATTGAGCTTCCTGGCCTGGGAGACGGCAACGGTCATGCCGTAATCCTTGAAAGACCCACTGGGGTTCCAGCCCAGATGCTTGATCCGAAGCCGGTCCAGGCCTATATACTTTGCACAACGTGGCACTTCCAGGATCGGAGCATTGCCCTCTCCCAGAGTCACGACATGGCCCAGATCCTCCTCTCTAAAGGGAAGGAATTCCCGATAGCGCCAGACTCCGCTAACGTCCAGTGGATCCGACGAGATCCTGCGCCGAGCGAAAGCCGCCTTGAGCTGATCTACATCGACCGGCTCAAAGTCGTAGGCGATATCCAGTAGATCCGAGCAGGAGGGGCACTGGTAGAGTTTCTCGTTGATGTCAAACTGAAGCTGACAGGATTGATTGATACAGCGAAAGAAAAAAGATGAGTTCATTCGCCCATCAGCTGGCGAAGACCACGAACGACCTTGGGAGAGTTCCAGGAATAGATGCCTACGTGCCGTAGGGCCAGTCTACCTTCCGGGTCAATCACGATAGTCGTGGGGAGTCCATGGACACCAAACCGTTCTGCCAGGATGCTGTCAGTATCCAGGAGCAGCGGGAATGGGTGGTCGATGTCGGTCTCATCGAGATAGGCCTGGACCGCCGTGGCGTCTTCACCGCTGATTGCCACAATCGTCAATCCCTCCTCCGAGAGATTCTCATGAAGCTCAGCCAGCCACGGCATCTCTATCCGACAAGGAGCACACCAGGTTGCCCAGACGTTGAGCAAGAGCGCTTTGTTTCGGAGGTCCTCCAGGGCTACCTTCTTGCCCTCGAGGGTCGTCAAGAATCCGGATAGATCCACGCTCGGGCGCTCGCTCGCCGGAGCCCAGAGAGTTCCGTCGGTTTCAGGGGATGAAGAAGGGATGGAGAAGCAGCGCGAGACTATACATAAGAGCAGAACGGGTATTCCAACGATTAGCACACCCTTGGGATTCATCCGAGCTCTCAGTTTCTCCAACCGCTTCAACATGAAAACCCCTTACTTCGAAAGGCAAGATCCGCACTCTGCAATGTACAACAGGAAGAAGCTCCGGAGCAAGCGGATGGCGCCAGCGTGTAACGGACCTGACACTACCCTGCAGAGCCGGATTTGACCCTGAGATTGAATGTAAGTTAAATTGCCAGTGGACTGTCCAACAGTTTAACTTTCCAGGTGTTTTTCTCATGGGTTTCTGGGTCAGGCTTTGGAACAAGGTAGTGCCCTTCTTCTGGGGCAGTCTGCGGCGTAAGCTAGCTCTCCTGATCCTGCCGCTTTTTCTGATATTGATTGCCGTTTCGTTTTTTTCCTACTTCCAGGCCAAGGGGCACATTACCGAAGACAGGACCGTTTTATATGTAGAGCAGATTGCGCGCGACATCGCAGACATCATTCAACTCACGCTTCTGGAGAAGGAAGAGGAAGTGAAGGCAATGGTCCTCTTCGGTCGCTTGGGTGCGTATCTTCGGGATCGCTCCGCTCATCGGCCGCAGCTGCTTCTGAACCAGTTGGTCGAAGTTCATGAGGTTTACGACCTGATTTGTCTTTTCGATCTGGAGGGAAGACTTGTCCTGACCAACAGTATCGACCGCAACCGAACGAGTCCGAGCCAGCCACTGGACCCGGGCCGTCTGCGGAAGCTGGAGGGCGCGTCACTGCTTCCCTACACCAAGGACTCGAGTTGGTTGGAGCAGATACGAAGGGGAGAGGTCGGTTTTCTGGATTGGCATCTTTCATCGCTCGTCCAACCGCTCTACCAGTACCAGGATGACGATTCCGCCCGGCAGTACTCCATCGGCTTCGCCTATCCTGTCCAGGACGAGTCCGGCGAAATCATCGGTGGGCTGCTGGCCCTGATGAACTGGGACTCCATTCAGGAAATCCTGGATAAGGTGGAGGAGGATCTGGAAAAACGTTCCCTGCCTTCGGGCTACGCCTTCATGTGGGGCCGGGACGTGAACACGGTCATCGGACACAAGTATCGGAGCAACCGGAGCTATTCCAATCGGGAAGATGTTTCCGACAGACAGAACTACGGCTCGCGACTTATCGAAGATCACAATCTGTATGAGTTGCAGGAGGCGGTGGCAGGGGGCGCCACCAATTTTTCCTATGAGTACCCCAAGGGGACACCGAAGATCAGTGGTATGGCGCGGGTCAACCACGAATTCTTTCGATGGATCTGTGGTGTGGGAATCGATGAGAAGGACATTTTCGCTCCGGTCCAGGACCTCAAGAATATTCTCCTCTGGTTCGTTTCGGTTGCGACCGTCCTGGTCGCTCTGCTTACCTATTCAATTGCCCGACGGATTGCGGTCCCGCTCAAGGAGCTGACCCGAAGCGCCAGGATCATAGCCGATGGCGATCTCAACCAACGCGTGGAGGTCTCAAGCCAGGATGAGGTGGGCAATCTAGCCAAGACTTTCAATGAAATGGCTCAGTCCCTGCAGGATCGAAGTGTGGCCTTGCAGGAGCTGAATCGGAGGCTAGAGGAGAAAGTTGATGAGAGGACGAGGGCGCTGCAAGAGTCCGGCGAAGAGGTCCAGCAAGCCTACCAGGAGCTGAAGGAAACGCAGGTACAGCTTGTCCAGAGCGAGAAGATGGCATCGTTGGGGCAGCTGGTTGCCGGCATAGCCCACGAAATCAAAAACCCCTTGAACTTCATCTACGGAAATACTGATTTCCTGAAGAAATACGTTGGGAAGCTGCGAGATTTGATCCAGTTCTACGAAGAACGGCCGGATCTTGATGAGGGAACCAAGAGGAACGCCGAGGCATTTCGAGAGGAGCTCAACTACGCTTTCGTCACGGAGGATCTGGACCGTTTGATCGAGAACTTTGAAGAGGGAGCCGAGCGGATCCATGCCATTATCGGGGATCTTCGCGCCTTCTCCCGGATGGATGTGGATCAGACGCGGGCCGTCGACATTCATGAACCTCTCGACCTTGCCTTGAACCTGCTCCAGAACGAATACCGGGATCGGGTTCGCCTACACCGGGAATATGGAGCACTTCCAAAGGTCGAATGTCACCCTGGTCGAATGAGCCAGGTATTCATGAATCTGCTTTCGAATGCCTGCCAAGCAATTCCAGATGAGGGTGACATCTGGATTCGGACCCAGAGCCAAAACGGCAGCGTTGTCATCGAGATTGAAGACAATGGGCAGGGCATCGAGGAGAAGCACCTGGGCAAGGTCTTCGAGCCCTTTTTCACGACCAAGCCAGTAGGCCAGGGGACGGGCCTGGGATTGAGCATCAGCTATGGGATTGTCCAGCAGCACAGCGGCAGCATCTCGGTAGAGAGTGAGAGGCAGCAAGGCACCAGATTTCGAATCGAGCTCCCCGTGAAGCCATGACCGACAAACACAAGCTACTCATCGTCGACGACGAAGCCGCAAACCTGGAAAAGCTCAAGCGTACCTTCATTGATGATTTTGAAGTCTACGAGGCTAGAAGTGGTTCTGACGCTCTTGAGCTGCTGCACCAGATACCCATATCTGCCGTGATCACAGATCAGCGGATGCCTGGTATGACAGGTGTTGAACTACTGTGCAAGTCGCTCGAAGTCCGGGAAAATATCGTCCGCATTGTGCTGACAGGCTACACCGAGACCGATGATTTGATGGATTCTATCAATCGGGGGCACGTTCACGGCAGCGCAACAATTTTTCTGTAAATTCAGGCCGGCTGCGGGACAGGATCCTCCTTTTCTTGGCTCTCGAGGTCCAGATAGCGTCGACCTGTGAGCCAGTCCTCGTGAATCTCCGCCATCACGGCTGAGATCAGTCTTAGCGCTGAGGCCTCGTGGGGGAAGATTCCTACGACGCGAGTGCGGCGGCGAATCTGTTTGTTGAGATTCTCCACGTTGTTGATCGTCCGGATCTTTTTGTGGAGGCTGCGGGGGAAGGCGTAGACGGTCAAGCCCTCGCGCAAGTTGTCTTCCATCCACCGGGCCAGAGCCTGGTTGGTTTCGGCAAACGCTTGGATTTTTCGCTCGAGCATGGCTTCGGCGTCCTCGAGCGTGGGGCTGTTGAAGATGTCTCGCATCGCTTGGCCGATCGTGCCTCGCTCTCGCAGGCGACGGGCAAAACGCTGAGCATTCTGGCTCAGATGAAACTGGCAGCGCTGCCAGGGCAGCGCCGGAAAGACTGCGCGTCGAGCCGCCCTCAGCCCGGCGTGGTCGTCACTGATGAGCAGCTGGACTCCCTTGAGCCCTCGCGAGGCCAGATCCTCCAAAAACGCCCTCCAGTGGACCTCCGCTTCGCTTAGCCGAGCGCTCAGACCCAAGACCTCACGGTGACCGGAAGCCTCCACTCCCACGGCCTTGAGGATCGCCAGGTCCTGCAGACCATCGACACGGACTTTCTCGTAATGGGCGTCCAGGTAGACGAAGGGGTACTGGCCCCCCAGCGGACGGCTGCGGAACTTCTCTAGCTCCTCATCCAAGAGGGAGGCGACCCGGGAGATCTGGCTGGCGGAGATCTCGGTGCCGCACAGCTGCTCGGTGATCTCAGTGACTTTGCGCGTGGAGACGCCCATGACGTCCATCTCGGCGACGGCCAGCTTGAGCGCCTTTTCCGAGCGGCAGCCCTTCTCCAGCGATTGGGGATAGAACGACAGCCCTCGAACCTGAGGGATGTTCAGTTGGAGCTCTCCTACGCGCGTGGCGATCGTCTTGTCCTTGTAGCCATTGGCATGGCCCCGGCGCCGGCTCGTCCTCTCGTAGGGCTTGGCTCCTAGGAACTCCGATCGTTCCAATCCCATGGCCAGGTTCAAGAGCCTCTCCATGACCTAGCGGAAGGCCTCCGTTCCTTCCTCGATTAACGCCTCTAGGCCCGAAATAAGCGCAATTTCGAAAACAGGACCGTTTCCCGGCTCCGAGGAGCCACTTTGGAGGCCCAAATTCTAAGTTTTTGCACCAAGCCACTCAGAACTCGGCTCGGCTGTTGCTGGGCTGCCCGCCGATCGCTTATGAGGAGCTATTCTACCCCCTCTGTCGCCGTTTTAAGACACACCTCGCCCCAGCTCTCGCGACCCTCGGCGCTCCTTGATCTCCGGTCAGGTGGCCGCTCGTCGTTTCAGCCACACACTGCCTTCCAAGAGAAGACGGCTCCAGCCATTGACATCCAACAGCCGATAGACCAGCCGTCGGCCCGTGCGCAGAATCTGGCAGGGCATCTCAATAATCTCTCGCAGAAAACGGCGATATTCCATCTTCACCAGTTGTCTCGCCTGCAGTCGGGCTGGCAGAACCAGCCCCATCCAGGCCTGGGCCGCAATCACCAGATAGGCCCAGTTGGCCACCAGCGTATCGGAGGGCATCCGCAGCGCCTCGACTCCGTTTTTGAGTTGCTCAATGACGTTCTCCTGGTTACAGCGCCGGTTGTTTTCCCGAACCACTGCCGCCGTTCCCAACTGGGTCGCTGGGATATTCGTGACATAAAAGTGATAGCGCCTCTGCGGCAAAAGCCGCTTCTGGCCTTTCTCGACCAGGATCGTCTTGCGCAAGACCACCAGTCGATAGCTCCGCTCCGCTTTGCTCGGACGGTAGTCCATCTCCGCGATCTGTTCCCGCTCCAAGGTCAGTTTCTTGAATCCCCGCGCAGGCGCACCGTGCGAAAACCGGCCGCTCGGACCAGCTCGATACTCCGATCCAGCCATTCGGGAGCTCCCTCATGAGAGGGGCGGTGCCCGAGCGGTTGACGGCATAGAGCACTTCGCCCGTCTGGGCCAGCGTCACGATCAGCGGCGCGTAGCCCCACTGCCCGTCGTAGCTGATCTCCATCCCTTCCTTGCATTCGCCGCTGGTGGGGGCAATGGTCCCATCCACGTCAATCTCCGCCCGTTGGAAGAAACTCGCTGGTTGTTGGGCCCAGACCTTGCGGCGACTCTCATTGGCGGCTTCCATCAGATCCACCACGTCCGGCGCTTGAAAGCGGCGCACAAAATCTCCCGCCGTGCTGGGAGCGGGAATCTTCTCGGCTCCCACCGCCTCCAGGAAGCTGACACTGTGACGCCGCATTTCATTGAAATGCCTCCTTTCGGGCCTCTCTGAAGATTCTTTGTCGCACTCCAGAATACCCGTCAGGTCTGGCATTTCAGGTGTTTACACGCAGTTTAATCCACTTTCATCTACTTGTTTTGGGCCTAGCAGCCTGTCGGACTTAACTTACAGGCGTTTCTGAAATTTAAGTTTAAGGTTTGATTAAAAGTGTTGCATGACCAAGCACGAAAAGCGATGAGTCATCTGCTCTGCGGCGGTGATTTGGCCGCTGAAACGACGCGGCCCACCTCTTCAGAGGGTGGCACGGGCCATCGTCGGCTGGCGGCAGGAGAGGTTGTACATTCTTTTCAGATTCCAGGCGATGCTGGCCAGAGTCCACTCCCGGTCTGCTGCCTCCGCTCCTCTGAGAGAGAACTGCGTAAAGCCCATCACCGATTTGATGATCCCAAAGACGGGCTCCGGGACGGCTTTGCGTTGCCCGTAAATGGCTCGACCCGCGGGGGTCTTCAACCGGTATCTCATCTGCTCCACCGCATCGGCGTCTTGCCCGGGCGGCTCCGGTTGTTTCCAGCGTTCGGTCGGCCGCAAGTGGTGGGCTTCCCGCTCGACCGCAATATAGGGGACAATCGCGTGCTCGCCACAAAGCTCCACGTTGGGGCCACTGAAGTAGCCGCTGTCGGCCAGCAACTCCTGGGCCCGACCCAGCGACTCGGGCAGGGCTTGCAGCGCCGCCAGGGCCGGCTCCAATTCTTTCTTGTCGTCGGCGTTTTGCGGGACATGAGCCGCCACAATCAAGAAGCTGTCGTTATCGACCAAGGCCTGAGCGTTGTAGCATTGCTCAAATCCCCCGCCCGAGACCGGCATGATCCGAGACTCTTCATCCGTCAGATTGATCTGATCCTGGTCTCGAATTCCTCCTTGGGGCGGTTGGGGGGGGCGACCCCGCGGTTTGTTTCCCCGTTTCCTCTGGGCTTGCCGCTTGGCCACTTTGGCTTCATATTCGGCCTGCTCACCTGCCTGCCGCTCGGCCGCCCGCTGGGCCAGCTTCTGCTTTGCTTCCTCGATCGCTTTCAACCGTTCCTCCCGCCGCGCCAGCTCAGCCGGGATGTCCATCCCTTCCGTTTCTTCTCGTCCATCCGCTGCCTCGGCCAGCCGCATCAACTCTTCCACTTCTTCTCGCAGCCGCGCTTCCAGCTTCCGGATGTGCCCCCAACTCAACGCACTGTGCTTGGAGGCATTGGCTTTGACCTTCGTGCCATCCAAACTCACGCGGCCCAACTTCAGAAATCCCATCGCCTGGGCCAGCAGCAAGATCTCCACAAACAGCGGCTTCAGCTCTTGCAAAAATCGCTTCCGGAAATGGGCGAGGGTGTCGTGATCCGGATGCGTGTTGCCGGCGAGGTAGCGAAACGCCACCGAATCGTAGCTGGCTTGCTCCAACTTCCGACTCGAAAACACCCCCGTGGCATAGCCGTAAAACAACAACGCCAGCATCATGGCCGGATGGTAGCCTTCCGATCCCCGCTTCGTGTAGGAATCCTCCAGCTTCCTCAGCTCCAGCTTGCTCACAACCTCCACCACGAAGCGAGCCAGATGCGTCTCCGGCAGCCATTCCTGCACCGAAGGGGGAAACAGATAAGGAGTCTCTCGATCGACTACTTTAAATCGATTCGCCATCACTAATGATGCCTGTGGGGTATGACCTCGAAAGTCCGACAGGCTGCTAGCCAGTCTCCAAGTCGAGAAGGGCCGCGTTACTGATAGGAATTACTGATTTTGATTTCCGAGCCCACTCATGTCAACTGTAGTTGGCCGATGGGCACACCTGGTTAAGGGATGGCTCACCGTTTCGGTGAGCCATTTCGGTAAACATTTGGCTGCCATGGGCTTCCTCCTGCCATGGGCATGCTCTCTGCGTTCGCCCTCGAGCCAAGTTCCTCCTCGACCACCCCTTCCATCCCGGAAAGACGAGAAGCCGCAACCGATATCCAACGCCAAGAAGAGTCAACACCTATCTCATCTGACCTACAAGATTTCTTGAGTGCACCTCAACGGTCGTTGCTGTTCTTCTTCCACACACCCAGAATCGATTTACCGAGTCTATACGCGAGAATCGGGTCTGCAAGTCGCGAGAGGGGGACGACAAATCGATCCCAGAACAAGACATGTCGCTTCTTAGGGAGTGAATTGAGGGCGAAGCGGTTCGCCATCGAAAGGAACATTCCCACGGAATCGAGGTATCGGACTGTTTCTAGCCCGACCCCGGAGGGCTTCAGGGCCCTATAGAGAGGCCGGTTATAGCGGCGGAAGTGACCAACGGCTCGATCGAATTCGCAGTACAGGAACTGGTGAGCGGGGCATAGAACAACGATAGCTCCTCCAGGATTCAAGAGGTTTGCTGCTCGCTACATCTCCTGATGATCATCCTCGATGTGTTCGAGAACATCGATATAGAGGATGCAATCGAATCGCTGGCGCGTGTCAACGGTTCGAATGTCGCCCAGCACGATCTCGGGTTTGCAAGTGTGGGGAAATTGTGCCATCTCCTCTCGGTGTTTTCGCGCCAGATTGGGGTCTGGTTCGAGGCATACCCAACTCCTCTGGCTCCCATCGTAGAGCACCTTGGTTGTGGCGCCAATTCCAGCCCCAACCTCGAGAACCGCTCCCCGGATGTACTTCGAAAGAAACGCACGAAGATAGCTCTTCCAGTTCGTAGCATCGGCGAAGTAGGAGAGCATTTCAGCGAGCGGATTGTTATGCGCCGTCTCTGTCGTATTCATTGCACAACTCATCGACGAAGGAAAAACGGCTGAATTCCAGCTAACCAAGATAATGAACACCCGACCGATCGACAGGATCAGCAAACCCAGAAGCAGACCGACCACGAATGTCGCTCGAGCTGGAATCGCCAAGTCGGCCGCCAGCCTGATTCACACGGTGGCTGCAATTTCCATCAACGGCATGGTCATGAACGTAGCAGCAGAAAATAGTAGAAATCAATGGACGGACGTCGACCCGTTCGCCGAAGACAAAAAAGCCCTCAGCGCATCAACAACTAGAGGCACCATGTTCATCGTGGATTGGCTGGCAATTCGCTTTGCACGTTTGGTTTTGAACGTTTCGAAGAGAACACGGGACGATGCTGAAGTTTCCCACGCGGACAACGTAGTGATTAGTCCCTGTTCATGGTCCGTTTCATCGTTCATAGTCCTTGGCTCCACGGCGTGCAATGTGATGGGAGTGGGCTTCGAAGTGGATCAAGACCTTCGGACCATGTTCTCTTCGCTCCAGACAAGAGACAACTCTACCCACGGCTGATTAGCGAGTCAAACGGATCAAGTGGAGCTGGCCACTTCCCTTGCCGCTGTCGAGCCTCTTGGTGACTAATTCCGTCACCTTTTCAGGGACCAAGAAACGCAGGCTCTCTGAGTCGAATGGGAAACAGACTGCAGCTTGAAGCCTCGCGCCGGAGTTTTCTCCCGGTTCTGGGATCTTCACTGAATGCCCCTCTTGGGGGGCTGCGATGGAAGCGGGGAGGAGGATCAGGGCGTGGTGAACCACGGCTTCTTGGAGGTTGCCGGAGCGCCCTACGACTGCACGCCTCCCCTGGGTGTTCTCTCGCCGACGTTGGGGCTTGAATCCGGTGGTCCGGCAGATCTAGGGCCCCCACTGAAACCCGCTCTCAGTGCTTACACGGAGAAGCCGCAAAATGGGGTGGGCCAACAGCGACTAGAACGTAGCGGCTCCAGGCAGGCGCTCCTTCGTTACAGCGGTCCGGCTGGCAACTGAGCCTTTCCCCCCTCATGCCTCAGATCCCAGAGCACGCATATGGAACTGCCTCGCCAGCCGCTCAACTGGCGTGGCTACCTGGTCTTTCGTTTGGAGCGATATCTGGTGCCGCGATTCCGTTCGATAGCGGGAGTGTCGGCGTTGCTAGCTGTTCAACACCGACCTGGCTGAGGCTAAATACGACCATCTTGAAAATAAGAGCCAGGGCCGAGGCCAACATCAGGCTGAAGAAGCCGGCGCCCATGCCAGCGATCACTAAGGATACCCAAAGCAGAGTCCGCTGGGCAACGAGATCGTTGGGGACTACAACTGCTACTCCCACCACGACCAACGAGAGCAATCCCAGGGCCGCCAGCAGCAGGAGGAGCTTCGCAATTACCGTCTCGTAAAAGACCATTAGACCCACTAGACCATGGCTGGCAACCATGAACAGATTCTGACTGCTGTGTCCGCCGTACCGGCTACGCCGATCACGCTCTGTGGCCACCGACGGAAATCGGTTCTTGAGAATGGCGTAGGCAAAATGGACCGCGGCCAATGGGTTCCTCTGGATAAACGGCACATATCGACCAGGGATAAGAAGGAAGTTGTTCGGAATCACATTCTGCCGCGTGAGGTAACGGAAAAGAAGCTTGTAACAGAAGAACGCCACCTTGAATTTCGAGGATTCCTGCCGACGTCCACGCTCGATCAGGACAAGCTTTTCGGGATTTTCCTGACCCAGCTTGATAATAGACGGTATCTGGCAAACGTCGTCTTCACCGTCGCAATCGAGGGTAATCACAAAGTCATCGGCGTCCACGTTCAACCGGTTCAACCCGTAAAACAGCGCTCCCTGGTTGCCGAAGTTGGTGGGCATGCGGATAACTTCCAGAGCAGCGCTGTCCGGCTGCGCGCCGTACTCTTCAAGAATCCTGACCGAGTCGTCTGTCGACAGATCGTCCACGACGTACAAAATCGTGTCGGCCGCAACCCCCGCCTTGCGGACGACACTGGTAAACTCCTGCAGGAATTCGCCCAATATAGCTTGTTCATTTCGACAGGCAGTTAGAAATATGTAGCGCACAGCTTTACCCAGAGAGAGCTTAACGTATCCGCCCTCGGGAACCAAATTCCAGAAGGCGACCCGAACCGGTCAATTGGACAGGCTCTTCCGCATTTCCCAGCCGTATGTACGTTCTTTTTTCGAGGCCATGCGGGATCGACGAGGTTGGCAGAAAAGCGGAAGACTGGCCAGGACCAAGATCAACACTGTAGACCCGAGCGCCACTATCGTGTCCGATTGTTCGGCATTCGCGGTTTGCATCGGGTCGCTGCCTTGGACCATCAACAATGCCGACTGTTAGGTGGTGTGCCGTTCGGCTTGGCGCCCGATTTCGTCAAGGACTCCAGACACATGAACGCAAAACTCAAGTACAGCCGTTCCGCGCTGCTCAGGAAAACGACCGTCCTGCCACAGGGAGATCTGCTCTAGAAAGTCGGTCAGGACAGCATCAAGGGGCTGCGTGTCCGGGATAGCCATGGGAGTATCGCCATCGGTGAGTTTGAAGGGGGCATTGCGTGTGTCGTCGTACACCAGTGTTCTCCCGCCAGATAGTGATACTGCAAATCGGCGCTGCTTGGTACTGGCCCCGTTTCCAAACCCTAACTCAGCCGAGGTGTCACCGACCTTCAAACGGACCTGGTAGAGTTCGCCTTTTTCAGAAACAGGTAGGCGGCGCACCTCCTGGACCTGCCAGGAGAGGCTGGATCCCAGGAGATCAAGACAGAGAGCCACGTCGTGGGAGCCATAGTCGTCAAGGGTCGGCCAGCGTCGGAACGGGCCCCTGTTCCAGCCAGCCGAGGATAAGGAGACTATCTGTTGCCCGGCCGCACATCTTTCCCTGACCACGGATTCCAGAGTGCGATAGGCGGGAGCCCAGAGATGTACGTAGTTCACGAGAACCGGGGGTTTGCTGGCAGCGTCGCGGAAGGCATCGCAGACACGCTTGGCGGCGAACCTGCTTGATCCCAGCGGCTTTTCTGCGAGGACGGGCACGCTCTCGTAAATTGCAGCTTGTGCAATCTCAGCCTGGCTATCGGGTGTGGTAGCGACGATCATGCCGTCAATCTCACCCCGCCTGGCTCGTACAAGCACTTCCTGGACATCCTGGCACCAGACCGCATCCGGAACCGCAGGCGACCGAGATCCGCTCTGGGATGCCCGGGCCAAGACACCGATGCGGCAATCTGGGCGACGGGCGATGGTCTGGATGTAACGCTGGCCCCAGGCCCCGACGCCTATCAACCCGAGATTCTTCATTCGTAGGCCTTTTGGGCCCAGCGGAAGAATCGAAGCAGGCCGTCTTCTAGCGACACAACCGGTTGATACCCAAGCTGGATTTGCGCCTTCGTAATGTCCGGACAGCGTCGTTGTGGCTCGTCGGCCGGGTAGGAATCCGGGTGGTCAATCAAGCGGTAATTGACCTTCAATTCGGGCATTACCTGCTGGATGGTTTGCACCAAGCGCAACATCGAGATCTCGGGAGACGGATTGCCTATGTTGTAAGGCTCCCCTGGCTGGCCGCCCACCAAGACCTGAAGGAAGCCGCGGATGGCATCGGTCACGTAGCAGAAAGTACGGGTCTGGTTGCCACTGCCATACACGGCGACAGACTTTGACGCGAGGATGCTTGACGCGAAGTTGGGCAGCACCCGGTAGTCCAGCTTTTGCATCCCCGGACCGTAGACATTGAAGGGGCGAACGATGGTTCCCTTGACCCCGAAATGCGCGTGATAGATGCGAACAAGGGTCTCGCCGAGGCGTTTCGACTCGTCGTAGCAGGCGCGCGCACCCAGGCATGAAACATTGCCGTGATAGCTCTCCCTGGTAGGGATCTCGGACGGGGCGGGATCGCCATAGATTTCGCTAGAAGAAAAGAACGAGATGCGCGCGTTGCTTTCCTTCGCGAGCTCCAAGACGTTCTTGAGTCCGGTGGTCGCCACCTCAAGTGTTTCCAGTGGCCATTTGCGATAGTAATAGGGACTCGCAATGCCCGCAAGGTGCAAGACGTAGTCCACCGGTCTTTCAGGGTGGAAGGGTTTGATGATGTCGTGGCGGACGAACGCGAGGCTGCGGTCGTCGGGCACGTCCGCGCCGATTCTCCCTGACGTAATCAGGTTGTCAATGGCGACGACTTCGCAGGGTTTTTTCAGGGTGACCTGATTGAGCTTGAGGAAAACATCCGTGAAATAGCGCCCCAGGAATCCGCGGGCACCCGTTATCAGGATCCTCTTTCCTTCGAACTCATGAGCTGTATCGCCCAGACTGGAGCAGAGTTCATCGATGTCGCTCTCAAGCAGAAAACTCATGAAATCTCCCGAAAGTCTGGCAAGGGCACCAGAAAACTACCACCTTCAGAAATGAAGTGAGTGTGCTTCGAAACGATCGGGTCCGCGAAGTTCCAGGCGAATATCACGCAACAATCGGGTCGCTGCTCGTAAAGTTGAGAAGGGGGGACAACGGGAATGTGGGTTCCAGGCGTGAAGAGTCCCTGTTTCCATACGGAGTCATCAGCGATGAAGTCAATTGTGTCCTTGTCCAGGCCAAACTCGTGCATCAGAGTTGTCAGTTTGGCGGGCGCGCCAAAACCGGCGATCCGTTTCCCTTCGCGCTTCAGAGTAACAAGACGCTCACGCAACTGAGCTCCACGCTCCACAATACGGCGCTTGAAACGCGCGTAGACATCAGGCTCGAAAAGCCCCATTTCTCGCTCGACTGTCAGCAATTCACTCAGGCGTGTGCTGCTCTCGTGGCGACCGTGGCTCGGCCCCACATAGCAACGTAAGGATCCTCCGTGGGTATCCAATCGCTCGGCGTCAAACAGGCGAAGTTCCAATGAATCAAAGAACCTCACCAGCGGCCCAAGGGCGTGGTAGGCGAGGTGCTCGTGGTAGATCGTGTCGAAGAGAAGCTTTTCGATGACGTCAACCAAGTACGACACTTCGAAAGCGAAGACGCCGTCCTGTGACAGGAGACTTCGAACCCCCCGGGTAAATCCCGCCAGGTCTTCTGCGTGGGCGAACACATTGTTTGCGCAAATCAGGTCCGCCGGGCCATGGGACGCCCTAACCTCGTCTGCAATCTCCTGAGAGAAGAACACGTCCAGCGTGGGCACACCGGCCGCTTGTGCCTCCTTGGCGATTTTTTCGGCAGGATCAATTCCCAGAACTCGCGAGACACCGCGATTCTGAAACTGTTTTAGAAGTGTGCCGTCGTTAGAACCCACATCTATAACGAAGGAGTTGGGACCGACTCCAAAGCGCGATATGACCTCCTGTGCATATCGATCGAAGTGGCTCACGAAGACCGGTGATGTTCCGGAAACGTAGACATAGTTTCGAAAGAGCCGGGCGGGGCCGACGATCTCCGCCAGCTGAAGATGGCCGCAGCCCGTGCATAGAAGAAGGGTAAGTGGAAACCGCTCCTGCGGATGATCGACATCCGCTTCACTGACGAACTCATTGGCAGGCGGTGTAGGTGGTTCATCCGGTAAATGGGGAGGTGCCGCCAGTCAAAGGTAGGCCATGGAAACTGCCGCACTATGCAAACCGTGGAAAAACAAGTAGTTCTGGAGGAGAACTGGCAAGTGCTCGCAGTTGTTTTTCCACCGTTCGCACAGCGCTTGGAAAACTCCGTATCACGGGCTTGCTGGCCCGGTTCGATGTCGCTCGGAGTTTTCCACAGTTCCCACGGCCTCTGCTACTGCAGCCGACTATATGGACAAGCGAACGGGGAGCAGATTTGGGATCCGGAAGGTGCCAACCACGTCCCCACCTCCCCATTTACCGGATGACCCGTGTAGGTGCCAGCCTCAGGACCACATCCAGCCGCTCCGCATTGCACAGAGCGCAGCGCTCTCGGCGCCTGAGATCTTCGTTCATGCCGCGCCCGGTGACGTGAATCGCACCCGCCAGCCGGAGTCTTCGTTGGGATCGCGTTCAAGCTCCAACAGTTTCACCCGCACCAGATCGGCCTCATGGCTCTCGTGGTCGCGGATATTCTTGGCAAAGGTTAAGAACGAGGCTTCCTCCGGGAAGGCCATGGCATGCTCGACCATCGGAGGGGTAAAGAACATGGTCCCCGCCGTAAACTCCGCGCGCTCGGGCTCTTTCTGGGAACCCACTGGTCGCCAGTAGTACCAGACCGTGCCGCTCAGCACGTACGCGTAGTGCCAATCAGTCTTGTGATAGTGATTGGCCCGTACAGAGCCGGCAACCGAATCAATGATAGCCGCGCTGGTAAAGCGCTCAAGCAACAGATTCTGGATCTTGCCGTTCCGGTTTACGAACGGAGTGTCCAGCGGCACCTGGACCTGTTCTGGATAGGCGCCGCTATCTACCAGCGAACTGAATGTGCGGTTTGAGATCATCGTGCTGCTGCTCCTCCACGGGTTGCCTATTGTATCGTCGCCTCCACGAGCGCACAAGAAGGGCCGGAACCACACGCTTCCCTTCTCTGGCTATTCTGAAGCAGCTCAGTTTCCTAGAACTAGCCTCGCAGAGATCGGTTGTGGTCACGGGGTTCTTCAGCGACAGGTAGAAGATCACATTGGAAAAACCGTAGATGGCTTCGACCTCAACGTGCATGCACTCGAGCAAAACATATCGAGGCGGAGCCGAGTCGCTTGCTACGATGCATTGGAGCTGCGTCCCGATCTCGCGGAAGGGTACGAGGCCTTGTTCCTCTTCGATATTCTGGAGCACCTGGAATCCGAGGCTGACCTCATCGTTGGTGCCAGGCATCTGCTAAAGCCTGGGGGTCTGTTGATCGTAAACGTTCCAGCTGGAAGGTGGCTCCATTCTGTCTATGACGATGTTGCCGGCCACCAACGCAGGTATTCCCCTTCCGTTCTCGCCGATGTAGTTACCAGGGAGAAATTCGAGCAAGTGAGCTGGACCTACTGGGGGTTACTTTTCGTTCCCTTGCTGTTGTTACGCAGGATTCTTGTGCACCGTATCCGCAGAGAGCTGGTGATAGCTCGTGGCCTTACACCGCCCAGCTCATCGTTGAACAGCGCACTCTTGGCAATGTCACGTTTTGAGAGGATACCTCAACACTTCCTTAGGACCAGCATTATGGCAGTATTTGAGAAGAGATAAGCAGGAGGCCTGCTTTCTGGAGCTGAGATCTTTTCGTTTCCTATGATCTGGAGATTCGCTTTTGCTCACACCAGTCCTTGATGGGCTCGAAAATGCGGTAGGTTATACTTCATGAACTTCATGACTCTTGATGGCTCTGTCAGAAGTGGTAGCAACAATCACGGCAGAGGTAAGCAAAGTTTCTTTTTCAAATGATCCGGCTCACTGCCCAGGGCTGGACTGACCTAGAACTTTATTTGGCTTGAGAACGTAGCTTTGACCTCCAGGGCGAAGTCTTTCTTATTTCGCGCCTTCGGCTCAACCGAGGGCGGCCTGGAGACTACCGCTAATCGCAATCGAATCAGACGAAGTTCCGAACGGAGCTGCGAACGTCTCAAATCGCCGACAACATACTCAAGTCCCGAGAAGTGACCGGACAATAGCAAAATCTCACCCAACCCCGACACCCTCCTTCGCGCTTCAGATCTCAACGGCGTCGATAACATCTTTCTCCGAAGTCTGCGCGGTGTAGAATAGGCACCTTCGAATGGACGGACAGGACGTAGCGAAGAGAAACCTGAGAACTCCTGAGTCGAAGCTACTCAGCCGGCAGCAGATGCAAGTCGAGTGTCAGCGGCTGCGAGAGAAGAACCAGACAGTGGTCTTCACCAACGGAACCTTCGACATTCTGCATGCCGGTCACACGACCTACCTGGACCAGGCCAGACGTCTGGGTGATGTTCTCATCATCGGGCTCAATTCCGACACCTCGATACGTTCCATCAAGGGCGAGAATCGACCCATAATCAATGAATCACATCGCTCCAGAATGTTGGCGGCATTGGAGTGCGTCGACTACGTGGTTCTGTTCGAGGAAGACGAGCCTAGGGACCTGATATCAACCCTATTACCGGACGTCCTGGTAAAGGCGGAGGATTGGTCCCACTACGTCAGCGGACGCGACGTGGTCGAGGCCAACGGAGGCCGGGTTGTATTGGCTCCGCTAGTGAAAAGCTTGTCCACCAGCGGCATCATCGAAAAGATTCTGGCTGTCTTTGGAAAGGGCGAAGGGTGACCCCGCTGGATCCCCTTCGATGAACTGATATGTCCGTCCAATTCATCGTCACAGGAGGCGCCGGCTTCATCGGCAGGAACGTGGTGGCGGCACTCAACCAACGTGGCATTGAAGACATCCTGATCGTCGATAACCTTGGTTCAGGGGAGAAGTGGAAGAACCTGGTGGGACTGGCATTCGAAGATGTCATGGGCATAGAGAGTTTTCGGGACTTGATAGGCGAGTACGCTTTTGATGAGCTGGAGACCGTCTTCCACCTGGGGGCTTGCAGTTCCACCACCGAAGAGGACGCAGATTATCTCCTCGACAACAACTACAGATATACCCGTGAGCTCTGCGAATGGTGTCTTGGCAACGACGTCCGCCTGATCTACGCCTCCAGCGCCGCTACCTATGGGGATGGGGCGTTGGGATACTCGGACGAGGATAGAAAGACTCCCGGCTACAGACCCCTGAATATGTACGGCTTGTCGAAGCAGCTATTCGATCTGTGGGCTCTGCGGAAGGGGCTCTTCGATCGAATCGTGGGGCTCAAGTACTTCAATGTCTTTGGCCCTTTCGAGGATCACAAAGGCGAGATGCGTTCCGTAGTCCACAAGGCCTACAGTCAGATCCTTTCCACTGGAACCGTGGAGCTGTTCAAGTCATACAGAGAGGACTACGCGGACGGAGAGCAGCAACGCGACTTCGTCTATGTAAAGGATGCCGTAGAGGTAACACTCTTCTTTCATGACCATCAGGAAGTCTCGGGTCTGTTCAACTGCGGCACCGGACAGGCCCGCACCTGGAAGGATCTGGTCACCGCCCTCTTCACTGCAATAGGTCGTGCTCCCAACATCAAGTTCATCGACATGCCTGAAACCCTGCGAAGCCGCTACCAGTACTTCACCCAGGCTGATGACCGAAAGCTCAGGACCGCCGGCTATGACCGCCCCTTCACACCTCTGGAGGAGGCGGTGAAGGATTATGTGCAAGTCCATCTTCGGCCTCTTCTCCGCGACTACCATCAGTGTCAGGAGTCAAATTGACTCGGGCGTGTAACCCCTAACTATTTAACGTGTTACGGCTGCAGACACCTTTCAGCGAAGTCTGGATAGTTCACATCGGCGTTGTAATGAGCTGACCAAAACCGTTTCACACCCTTCCTAAATCTCTCCTTGTCTGGATGGTTCAGGTGGTAATCCGAGATCAAGGCCGCAACATCTGCGGGCTCAAAATCAGTTGGAATCAGAAATCCACTTTCGGCGGTCACGATCTCGAGCATGCCGCAAGTATCGCATCCCACGACCGGGACACCGAAACTGATCGCCTCCATCAGAGACACAGGGATCCCTTCCAATGTGCTCACGTTGATGACCAAGTCGACTTGCTGTTTTTGGTAGAACTCGATAACCGACTGATTCGGTACCAACCCCCTCATTACCCAAGTCTGGGGTATCCATTTAACCGGACTGAATGTAGGCTGAGGCGGTGGATCACCCTCGTGCTGGCACGCACTATCCGAGGTCCGTGGGCGAGTTCCAGGCCTGGTTCCGCACCGATGCGGACTGTCTGGACTACTTGGAGTGGCTGCGATGGCCCGCTGGCTTCGCTTGCGCGGACTGCGGCCACGATGGTGGCTGGCGGCTGGGCGATGGGCGCTTCAGGTGCTCCGGGTGCGGCGGCCGTAGTTCGGTGACTGCGGGCACGATCTTTGACCGGACGCGCACGCCGCTCACGGTATGGTTCAATGCCTGCTGGCTGTTCGCCACGGGCAAAGACGGGATCTCGGCGCTGAGCCTGAAGCGGACGCTCGAGATCGGCTCCTACCAGACCGCGTGGGCCATGCTGCATCGGCTGCGGTCGGTGCTGGTGCGCCGGGGCCGCGACCGACTAGCCGGCATGGTGGAGGTGGATGAGACCTACATCGGCGGTGAGCAGCCGGGGCTGGCAGGTGGCCGGGCCAGGGGCAAGAAGGTGCTGACCGGCATCGCGGTGGAGGTCCGGGAGCCGAAAGGGCTTGGCCGCTGCCGCATGCTGCCGCTGGCTGATGCGTCGGCCGCGTCGCTGCACCCGTTCGTGACAGATCACGTTGAGCCGGGCGCGACGGTCTTCACCGACGGCTGGCAGGGTTACCACGGTCTGGAGAAGCTCGGCTACGTCCATGCTCGACGCAGCCAGCGGGCGGCCCGGGCCCGCGGGGAGGATACCGGCGAGCTACTGCCCGCGGTGCACCGTGTCGCCTCACTGGCCAAGCGGTGGCTGCTGGGCACCCACCAAGGATCGGTGGAGCCCGCCCACCTGGCCAGCTACCTGGATGAGTTCGTGTTCCGCTTCAACCGCCGACGCTCCCGAAGCCGCGGGATGGTCTTCTACCGGGTGCTCGAACTCGCCGCTGCCCACGAGCCGCTACGCTACCAGGACCTTATCGCCACCAAGCGGCCCCGGGCGGTGTCGCCCACGCCGCCCCAGGCGCGCGGGCACCCGCCGAGCCTGGATCGCCCTCCAGCGAACCGCCCCTGGAGAACTGCCGGCCCGGATGGGTCCGGTTAAATGGATACCCCAGACCCAAGTAATATTCGGCGGCAGATCGTTTGCCAGGGTTTCCAGTTCATCTCTTAGCTCACCGTCTCCGAAATGTGTCCATTCCACTTGGAACTCCAAGTGCTTCAGTATGTGGATGATCAAGTGGACCCGTTTCAGTGGTATCAGCTGCGAACATGAGACGATGTGGAACGTCTTTTCATCAACTATCGAGTTGGTCCCACGATCTGACACACCCAGGTAAAACCGCTCAAGCTGCTCAAAGAAAGGATACTCTTCGGCAATCCTGTTAACGGCAAAGTTTGACACTGGAAAAACAGCACCTACCAGATGCATGTTGAAACGCCGGAAGGGTATGAATCCGTGCCTGGTCTGGTGGATATCGAAATCGTAACCGTGGGCCCGTGTGATGAATCGCAGGCGGGGTGAATACAGCAGTTTCACCAGGCATAGAATGTCGGCCCATGGTCCAAACCAGTATGAGTAGAACACAGTCTCGGGCATGCTGTACTGATTGATCAGAGGAGCGAGTTTCCGAGCCGCATTGAGGTTTATCAGTAACCTCTTCAAGTGAGACTTGAGCCTTGGAAAATACTTTCTGCGATAGGCTGCCAGTAGGAATTCACTGCCGAAGACTCGAATGATGCTAGGAAGATGCCGTAGAAGGCCGGCACCCAATCCAGAGGATGACCTTGACTCATGGAGAACGAGCCTCGCATTCTCGGGTAGAATCCGGGTGGGGGGAGTGGGGGAAAGCGTGTAGATGTCAATATCCCGGAAATGCTTCGCAAGAAACCGTATCTCGGTTTCCAGAAACTGCTCTCCCTCACCGCCGGGGAAGGTATGCGTGAATAGGACCAGTCGCTTCTTGTATCTCAATTCGAAGTTGCTCTGGCAGAAGTCCACGTGAAAGAGAAGGCCGGAACGATGCAGTTAGGCAACAGTGGCTTCCGCCGAGCAGTTCAAGTACGGCTGCTTGGAGACGGGGAGTTCCCCACATCGGGGTCCGTCCCCACCGACCCTGGCCCGTTCATCCAGAGGTGCAGCCGTTGACGGACCATTCCGGCTACGGCTCTGCTGCTGAGAAACGGGGCCAGGCAACAAGCCCAGCCAAGCATGATCCAAGCCTGTACGCCATATGTCCTGGGACGGAACAGGCGTAACAACCGCCTCACCGCATCCTGGCGAATTGCCCGCTCCTCTGCTCTTGACAGGTCCGAGTCTGCAGTGCTCGCACGGCAGAGCCGGTAGATCAGCCTAGCTACCTGGTAGAAGTCTCCAGACGAGTCATATTCCTTGCGCCAGACATGCCTGACCTGCCGGAGGGGGACTTCCTGACCCAGTATCTCCGACATCATCCGCTGGCTGACCTGGAAGCCGGTATCAAATTGGACCGCGGCGTGACGCGTGCTCACATTCCCCTCATATTTTCGCAGGCACAGCAGCCCATCTGGCAAGTTCGCAAGCCGGGTCATCGCACTGAGTCGCTGCCACAGATCGTAATCCTGCGAGGTGATCATTTTCACATCGTAGCCGCCGGCTCGGCTGACCACGTCTCGTCTCATCATCACGGCCGAATGAACAATCGGATTCTCAAAGCAAAGGCACCATTTGATCAAACCATGTTCCCTAGCAGCCTGTCGGACTTTCGAGGTCATACCCCACAGGCATCATTAGTGATGGCGAATCGATTTAAAGTAGTCGATCGAGAGACTCCTTATTTGTTTCCCCCTTCGGTGCAGGAATGGCTGCCGGAGACGCATCTGGCTCGCTTCGTGGTGGAGGTTGTGAGCAAGCTGGAGCTGAGGAAGCTGGAGGATTCCTACACGAAGCGGGGATCGGAAGGCTACCATCCGGCCATGATGCTGGCGTTGTTGTTTTACGGCTATGCCACGGGGGTGTTTTCGAGTCGGAAGTTGGAGCAAGCCAGCTACGATTCGGTGGCGTTTCGCTACCTCGCCGGCAACACGCATCCGGATCACGACACCCTCGCCCATTTCCGGAAGCGATTTTTGCAAGAGCTGAAGCCGCTGTTTGTGGAGATCTTGCTGCTGGCCCAGGCGATGGGATTTCTGAAGTTGGGCCGCGTGAGTTTGGATGGCACGAAGGTCAAAGCCAATGCCTCCAAGCACAGTGCGTTGAGTTGGGGGCACATCCGGAAGCTGGAAGCGCGGCTGCGAGAAGAAGTGGAAGAGTTGATGCGGCTGGCCGAGGCAGCGGATGGACGAGAAGAAACGGAAGGGATGGACATCCCGGCTGAGCTGGCGCGGCGGGAGGAACGGTTGAAAGCGATCGAGGAAGCAAAGCAGAAGCTGGCCCAGCGGGCGGCCGAGCGGCAGGCAGGTGAGCAGGCCGAATATGAAGCCAAAGTGGCCAAGCGGCAAGCCCAGAGGAAACGGGGAAACAAACCGCGGGGTCGCCCCCCCCAACCGCCCCAAGGAGGAATTCGAGACCAGGATCAGATCAATCTGACGGATGAAGAGTCTCGGATCATGCCGGTCTCGGGCGGGGGATTTGAGCAATGCTACAACGCTCAGGCCTTGGTCGATAACGACAGCTTCTTGATTGTGGCGGCTCATGTCCCGCAAAACGCCGACGACAAGAAAGAATTGGAGCCGGCCCTGGCGGCGCTGCAAGCCCTGCCCGAGTCGCTGGGTCGGGCCCAGGAGTTGCTGGCCGACAGCGGCTACTTCAGTGGCCCCAACGTGGAGCTTTGTGGCGAGCACGCGATTGTCCCCTATATTGCGGTCGAGCGGGAAGCCCACCACTTGCGGCCGACCGAACGCTGGAAACAACCGGAGCCGCCCGGGCAAGACGCCGATGCGGTGGAGCAGATGAGATACCGGTTGAAGACCCCCGCGGGTCGAGCCATTTACGGGCAACGCAAAGCCGTCCCGGAGCCCGTCTTTGGGATCATCAAATCGGTGATGGGCTTTACGCAGTTCTCTCTCAGAGGAGCGGAGGCAGCAGACCGGGAGTGGACTCTGGCCAGCATCGCCTGGAATCTGAAAAGAATGTACAACCTCTCCTGCCGCCAGCCGACGATGGCCCGTGCCACCCTCTGAAGAGGTGGGCCGCGTCGTTTCAGCGGCCAAATCACCGCCGCAGAGCAGATGACTCATCGCTTTTCGTGCTTGGTCATGCAACACTTTTAATCAAACCTTAAACTTAAATTTCAGAAACGCCTGTAAGTTAAGTCCGACAGGCTGCTAGGGAATTGTAGAATTCGCGGGGCGACATTGTCAGCGCCGTCCATCAGTTGATAGCCGCTGCCTAATACACCTACCTCTGGTCGCTTTTCCAGGAACTCAAACTGACGGCTCAGTCGGTCGGCCCGGCTCACATCATCGGCATCCATGCGAGCAATGTACTTTCCCCGGGACATCGAGATCCCTTGATTGAGCGACCTTGTCAGTCCAATGTTGTTCTGGTTGCGGCTCAGGATGATCCTGGCGTCTCGAGTGGCATACTCATCCAGGATCTCGCCCGTGGCATCTGTTGAACCATCATCGATGAGGATCAGCTCGAAGTCCGTGAAGGTCTGGTTAAGAATACTCTCGACCGCCTCCCGAAGGTAGCTTTGGCCATTGTAGACAGACATGACAACACTGATCTTCGACGCCGGGTCCTTCCTCTCCTGAGTCATAGTGTGACAGGGGCACTCGCGCCTTCAAGAAAGGTGCGCGACCAGAGTTCGAAATTCAGCAGCAGCCACAGGTGCTGCCCCAGGTCTTGCTCCCCAGATTCATGGGACTGCAACATACGCTGGATGTAGTCCTGATCGAAGAGCTCTCGTGATCGTGCGGACCGATCCAGAAGCACCTCGGAGGACAGCTTTCTCAAGTCCTCACGCATCCAGTCATGCACGGGAACGCCCAAGCCCCATTTGGGACGATCCAGGATGGTCGCCGGAAGAAGATCACGAGCGGTCTTCTTGAGCAGCCGTTTACTCACCCCGTTCTGCAGCTTCAGCCCGGATTGATAGAGTTAGGTCCCTTCTGCCCGATCTGCCAGTCAGACAAGGTGATGTGACAAGACTGGATGTTCCCGATCATCATTATCAAGGGTATATATCACTGGGAGTGGTCGAGCACAGACAGGATGGCCCTGAGGCCTTCCTTGCGGAGGCGCACCGCGTCCTGACTCAGGATGGAGTCTTGTTGGTTTCGGTACCCCATTTTCACCTACTCCGTCGTCTGAAGCATCGCCTGGGCTGGTTCCGACGTAAGACTGAGGCCCTTGAATTCTATCAACAGGCCTTCAAGGCGAGGGAAATGATTGCCATACTGGACCGTATGGATTTCGTCACAACTTCGGTCTATGGATACGATCCGATTAAGGGCATCAAGGACGAGTTGTCCGGTTTCAAGCAGCTCATGAAGATGGTTCATCCGGTAAATGGGGAGGTGCCGCCAGTCAAAGGCAGGCCGCGGAAACTGCCGCACTATGCAAACCGTGGAAAAACAAGTAGTTCTGGAGGAGAACTGGCAAGTGCTCGCAGTTGTTTTTCCACCGTTCGCACAGCGCTTGGAAAACTCCGTATCACGGGCTTGCTGGCCCAGTTCGATATCGCTCGGAGTTTTCCACAGTTCCCACGGCCCCTGCTACTGCAGCCGACTATATTGACAAGCGAACGGGGAACCAGATTTGGGATCCGGAAAGCGCCGAACCACGTTCCACCTCCCCATTTACCGGATGACCCATGAAGATTCCCTTCATCGGAGCCAGGTTGCGTAAGCTGATCAATTCGAGCCCCAGGGTGAGGCGCCACCTGGGTCACATGATTCTATTTGTGTGTTATAAAAAGTAGACTTGTCAGAGCTGCTGCAATCTGATCGGGTCAATTGGTAGCAACTTTGTTGACCGAGTTTTTTGAGTGATTCGTGGAGTTTTCTCGTGGCTTCTCGACATCCCTTGAGTCTTCTGATGTCAGGAACGCCGACGAAAAGCGCAACGAACTCCGTTGTTTAGCTTTTTGCCCAAGAGAGAATCCCCTACAGACAATCCGAATCTTTTCGCACTTTTCTTAGGGTGATGTTGTTGACTGACGCCCACTCTCGGCTCCGTTTGATCCTTTTTTTTTCGGATGGAGTTTCGTTACGTACATGGTCTGATGTGGGTATGTTCGAGCGGGAGGTATCACTTTATCGTCGCCTGCAGGAGAACGGTATCGAAGTGTCGTTCATTACCTATGGCAATGCTGAGGATAGGCAATACGCTGATCGAATCCCTGGCATCGACATCTGCTGTAACCGATGGGGCTTCTCCTACAAATGGTACCGGAAGTTGATCCCCTTACTGCACTGGCGGACGCTACGCCGTGCCGATCTCTTGAAAACGAATCAAACGCGAGGAGCCAGCGTTGCGATTGAGGCGGGGCGTGTGTGGAAGAAGCCCGTGATAGCTCGCTGTGGTTACATGTGGTCGGAGTTTGTCAGTCTCGAGCAAGGCCCGAATTCTCCCGCGGCTCGAAAGACCTTGCAGATTGAGTCGAATGTGTTCAACCGCGCAGACAGACTTGTTGTGACAACCACGGCAATGGAAGCCAATCTGATCGAACGATTTCCTAAACTGAAATCCAGAATCTCCATCATCCCCAACTATGTCGACGAGGAAAACTTTCAGCCGCAGGTCCGGCGACGCGCTCTACCCCCGCGCCTGTGTTTCATTGGTCGCCTTTGCGCCCAAAAAAACGTTCCTGCGCTGATAGAAGCGGTCCACACGCTCGACGTGGAGCTGGATATCATTGGGAAGGGTCCTCTCCAGGACCAGCTCACAAGGCAGGCTGCTGGGAATGATTGCATTCGCTTCCTGGGTCGCATCGCTCACGAGGAGTTGCATGCATGCTTCCGAAACAGCACTGTGTTCGTGCTATGCTCGCTGTATGAAGGCCATCCCAAAACGCTGATCGAAGCGATGACCTACGGGCTCCCCGTCGTGGGAACCGATGTGTCTGGTATCCGGGAGGTAATCCAACACGGCGAGAACGGATGGCTTTGCCAGACCGACGCTCAGTCGCTTCGGGCCGGCATTATGCGTGTACTCAGCGATCACAAGCTTCAAGACAAGCTTGCGGCGAATGCGAGAAGGTTCGCGCTAAAAACATACTCCTTGCAGCGGGTCGTGGAAACCGAATTGGCTCTTTACCAAGAACTGATCGCCGAGCGGCGGGGCCCAAGCAATTGAAGCAACTGATCTACTGCATTCTGGAGAAGATTGTGTTGCGGATTCGCCCCGATCGCGTGGCGGCCCTCTGGGCAAGCCTACTTAGCCGTTATGTTGAGGACCGGTCCGCCGTCGACGCTTTGCGTATTGTGCTCGATCTCGATAACCGGCTCTACCGACTCCAGGGCACGCTGGCTGTCCAATATGGAGAAGGAGTCCACACCAAGCATCGACATACCGGCTATCACGATTTCTTCTGCGCTCGCATCTCTGGGGTTGAAACTGTGCTGGACATCGGCTGCGGCATCGGAGCTGTCGCTTATGACATAGCGACCAGGCGCGGGGCTGCGGTTACTGGCATTGATCTCAACAGGGAGAGCATCGAGCTGGCGCGAAAGCGGCCCGACCACGAGAAGCTGACCTATATCGTAGGGGATGCCCTGACCGATCTCCCCTCGAATCACTATGATGTGGTCATCCTCTCGAATGTGCTCGAACACATCGAACACCGGCGGGATTTTCTAAATCAGGTCAACGCCAGGATCAGTCCCTCCCGCTGGCTAATCCGCGTGCCGCTCTTCGAACGGGACTGGCGCGTCCCGCTGAAACAGGAAATTGGAATCGACTGGAGACTCGATCCCACCCACTGCACTGAATACACGGTTGAATCGTTCCAGAATGAAGCGGCTGGCGCAGATCTCCGGATTGAACATTTGGAGGTGCGCTGGGGCGAAATCTGGAGCGAACTCTGTCCCGGGGGGGTATAGGGCTTAGCTGGGAATCACTCCCTTGAATTGGCGCTCAGCTTTCTACCAGATCCGGGCGCGGCCAATCGAGCGAAGGCCTTAGAAGGCAAGGACACCCCTTGTCTTCTAGTTGTTTCTTTGTCCTGTCCCGCCTTCGCGTCGGCCTCACGGTACCGAAAAGCCAGAGCCTTTTCGTCGCTATCCGCAAGAGACGTGAGCCTTCGAGAATGGAGGAGGATAGAACAAGTCTCTCGCAATAGATTGCCCTGAGAACGATCCTGCATCGATACGATGGGCTAAAACCAGGTAATAGTTGGTGTAAGAAACTCGCTGCGCATCTGAGTGGTGGCAACTTCCGGAAATTGACCCAGGGCAACGTTTGGAAACTGACCCACCCTGGCGAGTATGAAGTTTACTGAGAGATATTGTTTATTATTATTTATCACTAGTACCAGGGTGTGCGTCAAAAATGTAGGTGGAAGTAGCTTTTTCTCTTTTTTTGCAGTAATATCTGACTGATTATAGTCATTCAGAGAGGCTGACACCGGAAGGCGCTAAGATGAGAGGAGTTATCCATGGACCTAGCAGCCTCTTTGCAAGCCTTGGAAGACAAACGCAAACAACTGTGGGCGCAACTGGAGGCGTTGGGCGATTTTCGCCGCGGCGGCATTTCGGTCAACTACCGCAAGTGCGGCAAGGCCAACTGCCACTGCGCTCGCCCCGGTCATCCCGGGCACGGGCCTCAGTATCTGTGGAATGCCACCATCGGAGGTCAGAGTCGGGCCCGCAACTTACGGCTCGGTCCGGAGCTGCAGAAGGTGGGGCGAGAGGTGGAAGCCTATCGCGGTTTCGTCCAGCTGTGCCAAGAACTGGTGGAAGTGACCGAGAAGATCTGCGACCTTCGCCCGGTCGAGGAGCCGGAGGAGGAGGCGCTGGATCAGCTGAAAAAAAAATTACGCAGGAAGTACTCGGCGAAGCCGAGGCGGAGATAGAGCGCTTGGCGGGCCGCGTGCTCCAGGAATGGCAAAGGCGAGGCGAGCCCGATTTGGAGGCGGGCGAGCTAGCGGTTCGCGAGACGATGCTCCATCTGGGAGGGCGCTTGCTGGAGAAGCTCCTGGGGGCCGACGGGGGTGGCTACCAGGGGATCCGGATCGACTGTGGGCGGGGGCACGAGGCGCAGTTTGAGGGTTATCGGGACAAGCAGCTCTTGACCGTCTTGGGAGCCCTTCAGGTACGACGAGCCTATTACCACTGTTCGGATTGTGGCAGTGGGGTGGATCAGTCTTCTGCGGCGTACTCGTAAACAACCCGTCCCCCCTCATCGTGGAACGCGAATGCCATTCGAGCCTGCCCGGTTCGCGATTCACTCACCTTGACCAACAAGAATCCTCCGCTCGGCTTCTCGCTATGGAAGGGCTGTTTTATCTTCCCTTCCGGATCCGATGAACGGGGCTCGCCGGGGAAGTGACCGCGGGTCGAGTTGGCGTCTACCAAGGCTCCACAGGAGAACTCCTGGAAACCTGACGGGTGAATGGCACGGTACTGCCAATGTCTGTCCCCGCAGACGATGAAGAATCGATCGGGAGAAAAGCTGTTGCTCTGCAGCCACTCGAAGAACTCATCTCCTTCGTGGCGGAAGCCTATGGGATTGACGTGATTGTCCCTCTTGGAAGCGCTGTCCGGGCCCACCATCGGAGTCGCCGAAATCAACAGCTTGAAGGTAGCATCACTTTCCAGGAGCGTCCGCTTCAGCCAATTCCTTTGCTTCTCTCCCCAGATTGTCTTTTCGGGTCCGTCAGGCATGTCATTGGCGCTTCGATAGTCCCGTCCTTCGACGATCCAGATCTGTAAATCTCTGGACACCCGAAGTGTGCGGTAGGTAACCGCTTTCGGATCCCTGGGGTCTACGACGGGCAGCTGCTCGCGAAAGATTCGAAGTCCAAGCTCATGAGAGGGAGCCGACCCGGAACCTGAGAGCTTCGGATAGAGATTCGTCTTGGCATAGGTCTCAGCCCCCGTCCGCTCATACACGAGGGTGGGATTGACCGGGTCAGAGTCGTTGAAGCGATGGTCGTGATCATCTTTCATCCAGTAGGTGGCCACTCCACGAAAGAGGTCAAGGAACCTGGGCTGAGAATATTGCTCCTGGTGCTTCATCCGCATCTGATGTTGGGTCTCGGCTCTTCCCCGCTGCAGGTGACCAAAACCGCCTCCGGGAAAGTCATAGTAAACATTGTCACCCGTCCCCACGAAAAAGTCCGGTTTCACTGCCAGGATCGATGCGAGTGCCGGATAACCCTGCTCCTTGTCGGGACCGGAGTACGGGAGCATGTGGCTGTTGCCGGTGTGGTGGAAGGCGGTGTAGTTCATTCCGGTGACGACCGCGATACTGAACGAGCTCGTGCCATTTTTTCCCGCGAGCGTCCTGAAGGATCCCGGCAATGATCGACGCAGTTGATCCTGTTTGGGGCCATAGGAGAGGCGATAGTGATAGCGGGTATCCGGCCGAAGGTCCGCCACTCTGAGTTTGACGATGTAGTCGTTCTCTGGCAGGGCCTGGAGCCACTCCGTTTGAATCGAGTCGCGGAAAGCGAGGTGGGTCGAAAGCTCGAAGCGGGCAACGCCCTCGATTCCAATAGTACCGGACCAGCGCCGATCGACCAGGGTGCTGGTGGAGGTCAGCCGAGATTGGAGAATGGCCCTATCTGTTCCCACTTCGCCGACCATCACTCCCTGGGCCAGCCCGATCGGGAAGTCTTCCTCTGCCGTCAGAAGCGGCGAGGCGAACGATAGTCCAAGTAAGAGAACCAAAGCCGGGAATAACCAGTGAAAGCGTTTGTTTTCGATCCCATTCATCACGGTTCGACTCGAATCATTGGGTGGCGAGAGGCGCACTTCGACCTCCATTGATGTAGGGTTTCAGGGCCGCATACATGGCAAAGTTGAGAGGCGTTGGTACACCGTGTTTTCTGCCCATGCGGACGATCGTGCCGGCCAGGTCCTCCAGCTCCAACCGTCGGCCCGCCTCCAGGTCATAGTACATTGAGGCCCGCACTGTGGGGGCGAGATCTACATTCATTTCTCGCAGCTCCCCCACGAAGTCCTCGGGCATATCCAGGCCGGTTGCTCTTGCCACTGCGATGCCTTCTTCGACCAGGCAGTAGTAGAGCTCGGTCGTTTCGGGACAGGCCAGCATCTCGCCGGCGGGCAGTCGGGTCACACAGGAAATCGACGCGAAGGCGCCGACGTCGACCAGTTTGCACCACATGGCGACGCCGATGTGGGGGGGAATCTGGGCTGCGACCTCGGCCTGCTGGAATGCCTGAAGCAGGCGGTCGGATCGGGGCCTTGGTTGCGCGTCGAGCTCGCCCATATACATCATTTCAACCCAGGTTTGATTGATCACCCCAGGCGATTCGAGTTTGGAAGCCACCTGAGTGGTGCCACCGATGAGGTGCTCATGTCCCACGATGCGAGCGATCCGCTCTTCGTTCTCGACCCCGTTCTGCAAGGAAAGGACCACGGTTTCGGGAGCCATGAGTGGGGTTATCTGGGCTGCGGCCGCGTCGGTATCGTAGCCCTTGACACAAAAGAGAACGAGATCCACCGGGCCGATCTCGCCGGGATCGCTGGTAGCCTGTACCGGGAGAGTGAAGTCGCCGACGTGAGTTGTCTTGACAGTCAATCCCCGGTCCCGCATCGCCTCCAGCTGCGCACCTCGAGCGATGAACGTCACTTCTTCGCCGGCACGGGCCAGCATCCCGCCATAGTATCCTCCGATGCCGCCGGCGCCCATCACTGCTACGCGCATGCTCAACGCCCTCCTTGAATTCCTGTGTCCTCGGATCGTGGGGGTGGCCTCCAGGCCGCCGTATGTCAAGCCAAAGGCTCGGCAGAAGAATACTTCGGCCTGGAGGCCAAAGCTACTCACACTCCAGGATGACCTCTTTCAAGATTGCGGAGTTGCCTCCGTCGGGCGAAGTGAAGATGGCTCGGTACTGGAGCCAGGGATGTCGGGCGGAAGTGTCAGGAAGCTCGCTTCCTGGCCTCAGGTAGAAGGAATCCTTCCCCTGGGGCCCTACCCAGTCGGCTCCATCCAGATCCTCGCGCCTGGACGCCGTGCGCAGCTGGAAGCGGAGGCCGGTTCCCAACGGGGTTTCACCCGACCAGGATAGGCGGCGAAAGCGGGTGTCGGCGGGCGCTTCCAGCGGAGGGGACAGATAGTCCCACTGGTAACTCCGGTCGTACACGTTGCCCGAGTCCACCATGGCGTCGAGGTGGACACCGACCGTAGGCAGATGGCTGCGCCTGGACCAGGAAATGCCCTCGGACGAACCCCAGAAGATGTTGGTTCCAGCGCCGTGGTCGAAGGCCTCCTGGTGGTTGGAGACCACCAGATCCACCCAGCCGTCCCGGTCCAGATCCAGGGTATCCACAGCGGACGACGAGGCGGCTCTCAGCAGCGTGCGCCGGTGCTTGCCGTAGTCTCGTCCCGCACCCCCCCAGTAGACGAAGGCGGGCAGATCCCTGGTAGTGTCCGATTTGTAGTTTGTCACGGTAATGTCGAGATGTCCGTCCCGATCCAGATCCGCCACCGAGGCGTCGATGCTGGTGTACCCTTCCAACTCAACCCGACCGGCCTTCGAGAATCCCTGGGGGCCGCCCCAGTTGAGAGAATCGGGGTTATAGACGCTGTTGTGGTCCTGGGTGAAAAGCAGGTCCAGCTCGCCGTCCAGATTCAGATCCCAGCGATTGATCGTCTGGATCCGACCTTGGCGGGACACATACAGATTCGCTCCGGAGTCGCCGGCGCTACCCTTCCGCAGCTGCTCGAAGCCCAGCTGCCGGACCACTACCGTCTCCGCCATCACAGAGGGAGCCGGAAGGGCGATCGCGAATACAATCAGAATCACTGTCCGAAGGCGCTTCAGGCAGCCCGTTTCCCATCCCTTCATTTCCGCACCTCAATTGTGCCAGCTCCGGGGGGGATGGCCCCGCTGAGTTGATTGCCCTCCAGGTCCAGAGTCCTCAGATTGAGCACTTGTCCCAGACAGAGGGCATTACTTTCGACGGTAACTTTCTCGTCGGTGGCCGATCCGCACGACCAGGACGGTAAGCTGCTGCTCTATGACTTCGTAGATCACTCGATGCCTTCCCACCCGGAGGCGCCGAAGGCCCGAGAACTCACCCTTGAGGACACCCCCGGCGAAGGGAGAGTCGGTCAAGCGATCAATGGCTTCTATAATGCGTAGTCGGTCGGCTTTGTCGATCCGTCGGAGCGACTTGGCCGCGCTTCCCTTAATCTTGAGAGAGTAGCTCACGCCTGACCTGCTCCCAGTCGAGGACAGGATCAGCGGGGTCCTGAAGGGCCTGCAGACCCAGCCTCAGGTCCTCCAGGTCGGCAAGATAGTACTCGAGAGCCTGCCTGACCACGTCGGCGCGGCTACGCTTCAGCCGCTCAGCTGCCTGATCGATCCGCTGTACCAGTTCATCCGGAAGCCGTGCGCTCACCTGGACCATTTGATACTCCGAAATGCTATTCTCACCTCTCAACGCTACCAATGACTGCCAATGAATTCAAGAACGTCCGACAGCTGGTGTGGACGATCCCCAGGGTCGTGCGTCCGGACTTCTGCGCAGACCGTAAGCTGCTGGGAGAGCGGTGGACTTGACGAGAGTGACCTTCCTCCCTGCTGGTGACGTCAGTTCGATCCTCAGATCGCGAACGCAGGTATGTTCCAGGTCCTCGAGAATCAGATTGACGTCAACGACGGTAAGAGAAGGGACATTCACAGTCGAAGTGATCCCGGCTTGATCGAAATCCGGTATGGCTATCGGCACATTGGTACTGGTGAACGTCTGGGCAGAGAAAGCCCTTCCCGAGGTTCCACCGTCCTTGCGAGCTGCCACGACTTGAGCCGTTAGAATTGGCATCAGAAGGAGACACAACACGATTGAAGCAAATATGCGTCGAAGTTCATTTCTTCCTCTCTGGATTTTTGGAATAAACAAGACCCTTAAACTGCCCGCGTGAATTGTAGATAGGTTCTCACGTTGAGTAAAGGATGCTTTCGGACAGCTCTTGCAGGGATCGCTTTTGACGGAAAACACGAGAGCCATGGAGGATACGGTCTCCGCCAAAGGCGTTATTGCGCGTAGCCCAGCGTTGGAATGCGAAGCGAGCTACCCTGGGTCTAGTGGCCCTTTCTTTCCTACGCTGGAGGGGTTGTTGCCCGCACCTAGCCCGGTCGGCAACAACCCCTTCAGGGTAGCGTGTTTTCTGAACGACCTTTGACCCAGGGTAGCTCGCTTCGCATTGCAACCCTGGGCTACGCGCAGTAACGCCTTTGGCGTAAGAGACTAACCTTGAAGTGGGGAGAAGTTTCGCCACTCAGGGTTTATCATTCGGACACTCCAAGCCGGGGCTAGTCAGCCCCAGGGCTCCAGGTGCTTGATCGGGAAGTGGAAACCTGTAAGCTTCAAGCAGGTGAAATCTCTGGTCAGACTTCGTGTCCTGTTGGGACTCCTCATCGGCCTGCGCTGGAGGGATCTGGAATCGGCCGTCCGGTTCATGAATGTCCGCTACCCTCGGGATTCCGGGGTGGTGCGTCTGCTGAAGTTCATGAGGTGGTCGTTGGACGTGATGTGGCGCCAGATTCCCGACTCGGAACCCTGGGTGGAGCTGTCCGAGACAATCTCCAGGACACCGTATTGGCTGACCGCCGAGAACCCGATCGCCGACCATCCCTGGGCGACCAATCCGGAAGCTGCGCTACCCGAGCGGGCAGAGGTGATCGTGGTTGGCGCTGGATTCGGTGGGGCTGCCGTGGCCTATCACTGGTCCAAGCACGGTACTGCGCCCCTGGTGATCCTCGAGCGGGATCAGGCGGCCAGCGGGTCGGCCGGACGCAATGGAGGAATCGTAGTGATGGCGGGCGGGGCGCTCCACGGCTACTACGTCTATGCACCGGTGAACCAATACCTGGGGCGCGCCCAGCCTCAACTCTCGGATGCCGAGCGGGAAGAGCGCGCAGGTTGCTTCGCAGATGCCTACGTCCGGGCGCTTCAGGCTAGCCACGAGTTGATCAAGGAGACCATGGAGTCCGAGGGAATCGAGTGCGACTACGCCCGAAAGGGTTGGGTGTTCTATACCGATCCGATCGCCAGGGAAGGTCTTTCGTCGTCGCTGGCGCTGGCCGGGCGACGAGGATATTCAGACTGGGTGCGACGAACGCCCGAGCAGCTCCTGGATCGATGCGGGGCGAGAACCTCCCTGGACGGAGCCGAGTCCCTCGAGAGCGCCACCTGGCATCCGGCCAAATGGGTCTGGGGTATACTGGGAGCGGCACTGCAAAGCCCACAGGTTGAGCTCTTCACTCGGACCAGTGTCCAGCGGGTCGAGCGGGAAGGCGAGGAATACGCTGTCCACACCAATCGCGGCATTATCCGATCACGGTATGTGGTGAACGCCACTGAAGCCCACACACCGACCGTATTCGCTAACTTCCTCGGTCCCTTCCCCAACCTGATCACCCCCTACAAGGAGCAGGGACTCCATCTCGAGGGAGGACCCTCCGGCATCAAGCCTCGGGTGGGGGTCAGCGGACCGCTTGCCTGGTTTACCCGAATCGCCTCCGGCGGAATGGTGTTGGGCTCCGACAACACGGCCGTATCCCCACGGCGAGCGGGCAGGAGCGAGCCTTCCCGCTTCATTACTCGCTATTGCTGCGCCTCGGTGGGTACAAACTGGGAAGCTGCCCCCATGCGAGTCACCCACGAGTGGACCGGCACCACCTCGACGACTCCCGACAAGTTCCCGGTGATCGGCAGCATGGATGGACGAGGTCTCTACATTATTGGCGGTTTTGCCGGTGCCGGCTCGGCTGCTTCTTTCAACGGTGGCCGGTCGATCGTGTTCCGCATCCTCGGGCGGCAACCTGACCCTGACTACCATCCCGATCACTTCTTTTCACCGTTTCGGTTTACCGACCCTGCCCGCTACGGAATCCAGAGCCCTGGGTAGCTCGGAACCTGGGATTCTTCGCCCAACAGGAGATTTGACTCCACCCAACGCTCAAAACCATCCTGGGTCTCAGACATGAGCGCTTCCGGTTTGAGGTCCGTGACAAGCAGAATGGGGGGCCAGAGGGGTGGAGTATCGTGACTTCAGCGGTCCCAAGGCATCCCTGATCTACTCGCCCTGGCAGGACCAGTGGCCAGGAGATCATGCAATCGCCGCCAACGACGGAGCCGTGACTGCAAAGGAGCGGTACCGGCATACCGATGCCGGAAACAACGGACCAAACGGAGCGTAGCCCGGTGGACCTCCTAGTTATGGACTCGCACCATATCCCGATCGGTGATCGGGTACCGCTCCTTTGCAGTCACGGCTCTGTATATGGCGCTAGCGGCAATCATGGTCGTGGGAACCAAAGGACACAATCCCGTTGGGACTGCCGCTGTTTGCGCGGATTGAGAGGAGCGAGGCCTCACTGCAGGTTCAACCGCACCCAGCGGATGTTGTAGACATCGTCTTCGAAGCACCAGAACGCCACCAATACTTCACCCGTAGGGAGCAGAATGGGATTGGGATAGCCCAGCTTGAGCTCGTTCAGTTCGTCACCCGCCGCCTCTCGCCCGAGCATCCTGTTTGCGGCACTACCCTGCCAGAGTACCGAAGATGGACCGTGCCGCCACTGGTGGCCATCGAGGCTCACCAGCGTTGCACAAAGCCCAGGCGGGTCTATCCCTCGGTAGACACACAGAATTCGGTCGTCCGGCAAAACCAGCAACTTGGCTGTTTCGCCACCTAGAGCGGTGGAACGAGGTGGTGAAGAAAAGGTCCTGCCATCTTCACTCACCGCGTAGTTGACGGCCTTGGTTATTCCCGCCCTTTCATCGAATGCCCAGGACACCGCTAGCAGTCGCCCGTCCGAGAGCTCCACCACGGACTGCTCCCAGTGGATGATCCCATTGGCATAGTCGTCCATGATGTCAATGTAGGAAGGCCAGGTCTTGCCATTGTCTGAGGAAACCAGGGCAATCGCCTTCATCCCATTGGGAGCGGCACCATCCCAACCCTTCCAGGTTGCCATCGGCCATAGCCAACGGCCGTCTTGCAACTCGACCACCTGATGGGCTACTTCGAAGCCCGGGCCCACCAGTGGAGGTTCCACGCGTTCGACTCCATCCCAGCTGCGACCCGCATCACTGCTGCGGGCAAACAACAGATCCATCGGTGCGTAGCCCAGATTGGCGGTATTTACTATCCCCTCTTCCGGGTCATAGGGATACCAGCGTCCGATCGTGACCACCATTTCGCCGCTCGACATCAGCCTGGGCCGAGCCGTGTGAACGCTGTGGCGTTCCGGGTGCAGGATCAGCCCGTCGGGGAAGAGTGGCGCTGGATCATCCCAGGAACCTCCCCAATCCCTGCTGCGGCTGATGTAGGTTCGGTAGTCGTGGGTCCCCGGCCCCGGTCCCAGATCGAAGGCGCAGATCAATTCGGTGCCAGCTTCGACCAGCAGGGTCGGATGCCAGGCGTTGATATCTCTCAGCCGTGGCTCGGGGTTTCTGTAGACCAGACCAGTGGAACTAGACTCAATCAAGGGCTATCCTCCTACTTCTTCCTGGTTGACCTTTCCGCTAACGCACTTCTCTTTCAAGTTGAGTCAACAGACTCGCGATCCCCGGGTTTCCGGGTATGAGTTCTTGGAGTTTTCGGGCATACTGCAGTGCCAGCTTCGGCTGCCGCTCTTTTCTCATCAGGGTGACCAGTGCCATCAGTAGGTCAGGATCTCCCGGGCGCCTGGAATGGGCTGTCCTCAACACCTGTAACGCCCGCTGGGGCTGGCCTAGAGACTGGAGCGCCACTCCGTAAACATAGCTGTACCGAGCCTGATCCGGCTGGGTCTCGGCCGCCCTCTGGAGCCACTCCAGTGCCTCGGAACGCCGCTGCATCCGGACCAGCAGCAGGCCCAATGAATGTTGGAGTGCGGCGCTCTCGGGGTCGATCTTCAAGCCACTTCGCAGCAGCTTTTCGCCCTCCGCGTCCTTGCCCTGGGCACGATACAGATCGGCCAGGTTCACATAAGCCAACATCGAGTAGGGCGCTATTTCCAAAGCCTTCTGGTAGGCCGCCTTCGCCTTGCGCGAGTCGCCAAGCCGTTGATGCAGTAGACCCAGGTTGTAGTGGGATTCAGCTCGATCGGACTGAGTTTCGAAGGCTTCGCGGTAATCAGCCAGAACGAGGTCGCGCTTGGCCAGGCGTTCGGGTCCCCACGAAGCTGGGGGCACATCGGCCAGGGCTCGGACTGCTTCGAGACGTACAGCGCGAACCGGATCTGTCAGGCTGGCAAACAGGATCTCCAACCGGAGGGTGGGTTCAACCATCTCGGAAGCGGCCGCGGCGGCGATCCGAATCAGGGGGTCGCTGTTGGCGAGCGCGTCTCGAAGGACACTGGTCGACTCGGGAGGGGCATGCCCGGGTAAGAGCGACAGTGCCGTGGCGCGAGCGATTCCAGGAGCGCCCTCGTCCTGAGCCAGCGCCAGGAGCTTAGCCCCCGCTCCGGGAAGACCCCGCTGACCCGCGAACAGTGTCTCTCCGTAGTGGGACTCGCTTGAACGCTCACGCCCATACCAACGCTCCACGGCATCTGCAGCCCACTGGACCGGTCGGTCCTGGTGGCACTGGCTGCACGCATTTGGCGTCCCCAATTTGAGGGAAAGATGTGGACTCGGTACCCGAAAGCTATGATCGCGTCTTCCGTCCAGCACCATATATTTCTTGGCCGGCATATGGCACTCGACACAGCTGGCGCCGCTGGATCCCGGGGAGTGGAAGTGATGTGTGGCCCTCTCGTAGGTCTCTTCCAGATGACAGGTACGACAGACTGCAGCGACGCCACCTTGCACACCCAAGCTGTGGGGCTGGTGACAGTCGCTGCAGCTGACCCCTTTCCGGCGCATTTTGCTTTGTAGAAACGAGCCATAGACGTACACCTCGTCCTGGATCTGGCCGTCAGGATGGTAGAGCTCTTCTTCCAGGAGCGTCACCCGATGAGTATCGAGAAGAGGTTTCCCGTAGACATACTCCTCTGACAGCTGGGAGCGACGAGAGTGGCAGCGCCCGCAGGTCTCTATTTCTACCTGGGAACTCCTGGGACGATTCCTTCGGGCGATAGACTTCCCCGGATCAAAAACCCAGGAAACATCGTCAGTCTCCTCCAGGCGCACCACCAGACCCATCGAGCCGTCTTCCGTCGGCGCATTCTTCGCCTGAGCGGCCTCGGCCCAGCTCACATGCTCGGAGCCGGGGCCATGGCAAGCCTCGCAGGAAACATCGATCTCGGACCAGGTGGTCTGGTAGGAACCGTCCTTCGCCGAATATCTCTTCTTCAGATTGGTTGAGTGGCATTCGGCGCACTGATGGTTCCAGGTCTGGTACACCCCCGTCCAGTGGAGCGGATCACGGGGACCAATCTCTTCGTCTCCATAGAGGTGAAACCAGCGCTGGCCTCCTTCGCCCGCAGGGCGGGTATCCCAACAGATACTCAGAGCCTGAAAGCGCCCTCGAGGAAAGCGGACCAGGTACTGCTGCAGGGGTTCCACCCCGAAAGTGTGAGAGACCTCAAACTCCTCCAGCTCACCGCTTGCCCCCTGGGTCCGGACCCAGAACTGACCTTCGCGTTTGTAGAAGGCGGAAGTGACGCCGAAATGGGTAAACTCACTGTCGCCAAAGTCGCCCAGAACAGTCTCGTCGCTGGCGATCTGCATGGCCAGATCATGGTGGGAACCCGCCCAGAGATCGAGCTCCTTCTGGTGGCAGGGAGCGCAGGCTCCACGGCCGACGAAGCTGCCCGAGACGGGCCTGCCCTCGTCTGGTTCTACAGTTGAGTCCGGCCCACCACAGCCTTCGAAACCCAGGCTCAGGGTGAGCCCGAAGATAAGTCCACCAAGCCCGCTTCTCATGGTTTGTCCATTCTAGCCTGCTCGGGACAGGAATCGTTCCCGAACTTCAATCTCGCCGATTGGGGGTTTCCACGCTTGGCTGTGGTCCGTGTGGAGTCTGGGGTTTCTAGGCGTTCTTCTTCCAATCTCGAAAGGCCTCGAGCAGGGCGCCCTTGGCATCGCCAGGAATCCCCTCTTCTCCGATACTACCCAGGCTCTTGATGGTCAAACGCATCTGTGCCATGTATTCCTGGCAGCCCGGGCAGACAGCTAGGTGCTTCTCGAAACGGACTCGGTCGCCCTGTGGAAGAGTCCCTTCCAGGTACTCCGTAATCACTTCCACAAGTTCATCACAATCCATGCTTTGGGCCTCAGATCTAACTTACCTGAAGATACGTTTCCATTGCGCTTCGGATTCTGGAGCGGGCGCGATGCAAGAGTACCCTTTGATTCGCTTCGCTGATCTCCATGAGTTCGCAAACTTCTTCTGCTGTCCAGCCCTGACATCTCTGAGGGTGACTACCGACTTCTGCGCCGGCGGCAGCTCGCTGATAGCCTGCTCCAATTGGCCCATACACTCTTGAGACAGCAGCCTGCGTTCCGGATCATCCCCCCAACTTGTCGGCGGAGCCGCCCAGTGTCCTTGGGATGGGTTTCCCGACTCGAAAAACCGGTCGGGATCTACCGCCAACTCTGCCGCCTCGACCTCGTCCTTGGCGAGAGCCGCAAACGGGACCAGTCTTCCATCACGCTGACGGCGTCTGATGGCAGAATTCATCAGAATCCGAAAGATCCAGGTCTTCAAAGAGGATCGGCCTTCAAACCGTCGGATCCCCTTCAACACTCCCAGCCAGGTCTCCTGAACCACCTCATCGGCAGCCGCAGGTGTGGACACCTGCATGCGCGCCACACATTTGAGTTTGGAATGGTAGCGTTCCACCAACTCCATGAAGGCGGATTCTTCACCCGCGCGCAGCCTTGCCAGGAGCTGAGTCTCAGCGGTCGATTCGGCTTTGCTGCCAAGACCTGTTGAATCTTTAGAGCTTGTCAAACGCACACCCGATAGTAACCTCACCCACTCGGCAACCACACCGCTCTGCGGCGAGACAAGAATTGATCGGGGCATAGTAGCCTGATTCCCGGAAACCTGTCCACAATGACGAACGCGCCACTCGCTGGTCCCTTTGTTTCCGGCTCGGTTCAGATGCGTGTGCACCGTATCGTCGGACCTCAAGTTAGGGTCAGTGAGGCGGTGGAAAGGCTCGATCCCACCGCCCTGTTGTTGTCCGGACGCTGCTTTAGTGTCTGGCAGGGTTGGAAACGTTACAGAAGAGATCGAAAGAAGTGGGGGCGTAGCTTTGGCCTCCAGGCGGAGGTATTTTCTTCGTCCGAGCCCTTGGCTCGAGCGACGGCGGCCTGGAGGCCACCACCACGACCCGCCAAACTGAGGTTTTCTCTTGGATCATCCAGGCGGCGGGACTGTGCTGAATTCAGCCTACCCTTACTGAGGTCCGCTCTTCGAGCTCCAGCAAAAGCTTCTTTGCCGGCAAACCCCCTCCGAATCCCGTCAGGGAACCCGATTTCCCTATTACACGATGGCAGGGGACGACAATGGGAAGTGGATTGGAGCCGACGGCCGCACCCACCGCGCGACTGGCTTTGGAATTTCCGATGCGTGACGCCAATTCTCCATAAGAGATCGTTTCACCGTACGGTATTCGCTGTAGTGCTCCCCAGACTTTGAGCTGAAATACAGTCCCACTCGGAGCCAACGGAAACTGGAACTTGAAGCGTTCTCCTGCAAAGTATGCTCCGAGCTGCGCCGCGACAGTTCGGAATGGTTGCGGATCCTCAAACCAATCGGGCTCCACCTCACGGTGGCCGGAACCCTCTGGAAATCCGACGACATGAAGCCCTTCTGCTGTCCCGGCCAGCAACAGCGGACCCAACGGACTCTCGACGTAGCAGTATTTCATGGAAACCTCGCAGATTTGGTCAACTCCCCTGAGGGAAGCGCGACGAGTGGGTAATCAAAGACACCCTGAGTGCCCTGGTATCAGATCCATTAAATACGTCTGGGGTATCCATTTAACCGGACCCATCCGGGCCGGCAGTTCTCCAGGGGCGGTTCGCTGGAGGGCGATCCAGGCTCGGCGGGTGCCCGCGCGCCTGGGGCGGCGTGGGCGACACCGCCCGGGGCCGCTTGGTGGCGATAAGGTCCTGGTAGCGTAGCGGCTCGTGGGCAGCGGCGAGTTCGAGCACCCGGTAGAAGACCATCCCGCGGCTTCGGGAGCGTCGGCGGTTGAAGCGGAACACGAACTCATCCAGGTAGCTGGCCAGGTGGGCGGGCTCCACCGATCCTTGGTGGGTGCCCAGCAGCCACCGCTTGGCCAGTGAGGCGACACGGTGCACCGCGGGCAGTAGCTCGCCGGTATCCTCCCCGCGGGCCCGGGCCGCCCGCTGGCTGCGTCGAGCATGGACGTAGCCGAGCTTCTCCAGACCGTGGTAACCCTGCCAGCCGTCGGTGAAGACCGTCGCGCCCGGCTCAACGTGATCTGTCACGAACGGGTGCAGCGACGCGGCCGACGCATCAGCCAGCGGCAGCATGCGGCAGCGGCCAAGCCCTTTCGGCTCCCGGACCTCCACCGCGATGCCGGTCAGCACCTTCTTGCCCCTGGCCCGGCCACCTGCCAGCCCCGGCTGCTCACCGCCGATGTAGGTCTCATCCACCTCCACCATGCCGGCTAGTCGGTCGCGGCCCCGGCGCACCAGCACCGACCGCAGCCGATGCAGCATGGCCCACGCGGTCTGGTAGGAGCCGATCTCGAGCGTCCGCTTCAGGCTCAGCGCCGAGATCCCGTCTTTGCCCGTGGCGAACAGCCAGCAGGCATTGAACCATACCGTGAGCGGCGTGCGCGTCCGGTCAAAGATCGTGCCCGCAGTCACCGAACTACGGCCGCCGCACCCGGAGCACCTGAAGCGCCCATCGCCCAGCCGCCAGCCACCATCGTGGCCGCAGTCCGCGCAAGCGAAGCCAGCGGGCCATCGCAGCCACTCCAAGTAGTCCAGACAGTCCGCATCGGTGCGGAACCAGGCCTGGAACTCGCCCACGGACCTCGGATAGTGCGTGCCAGCACGAGGGTGATCCACCGCCTCAGCCTACATTCAGTCCGGTTAAATGGATACCCCAGAAATACGTATTCATGGTGGCACACAACCCCTGCTTTGACGATCGCCAGGAGGGGACCCCATACCCCGCGCAGACCTCTTCCGGGGAACAGCGCTCACGGCCTCTGTAGGAACTCCTTTTGGGGTGAAGTGGTAAGGCGGAGCCAGGGATCCCCTGTCTTCTGCCTGAAGCTCGTGACCTTCCGTCTGAGCTCCCTCAACACCGCACCCAGGGACGGATCGGCTGCCAGGTTTCGAACCTCGTCGGGATCCTGGTCTAGATCGTAGAGTTCCTCCATGGGTCGCCTCACATAGGATTTCAAGAGGCGCCGACCCATTCGACCCTGCTTCTGGATGCTCTGCCAGGTGGGCGATGCGAAAAGATCGCTGGCATGGGGGAACTCCAACTCCGGAAACAGGTTCAGCAAATACTTGTAGCGACGCGTCCGAACCCCACGCATCGGATAGTACATGGTGACTTCATGGAAGGTGTGGGATAGGTAGGCCTCGTCCCAGCCTGGGGGATTCTCCGCCTCCAAAATGGGCAGAAAGGAGCGCCCGGGTAGTTCTTCCTCGGGGAGAGGCGTCCCCGTCCAATCCAGGATGGTAGGCAGCAAGTCCACGTAGCTCACGATGGCGTTGTTGACAAGCCCTTTCCGGGTCTGCTTTGGGGAACGGACCAGTAGCGGAAGATGGACGCCGGAATCGTAGAGGTTGGTCTTGGCGCCGGGGAAGGGAATTCCGTTGTCGCTCAGATAGATGACCAGGGTATCCTTTTCGCGACCGGATTCTTTCAACTCCCGCAGTACGAGTCCGATGCCCTGATCCAACCGGCTCACGGCCTGATAGTGCTCAGCCAACTCTTGTCGCACAGAGAGCTGATCGGGTAGGAAGCGAGGCACATTCACCCGAAGCGGATCGTACCTGACCTCTTCCACCCCGGAGTAGGCTACTTCGTTTCCGAAGCCCAGCCGGGAACGATGCGGATCGCTGTAACCCACCAACAGGAAAAACCGCCGGCCCGATTGCTCTTTGAAGAACTCCCCGGCTTTTCGCGCCATTGCTGCGACATCCCGGTTCCCTCCGATTTCACTCCCGGAGACGCTGTAGTCGTAAGGGTAGACAGAGGCGGGCTTGACATGAAGCTTCCCCACCACACCAGTGGTGTAACCGTTACCCTTCAGCAAATGAGGTAGGGACTGGATATCCTCGAGGGTGTGGAAGTTGTGATCCCTGTGGGTATGTCCGTACTGTCCGGTGCTGTGGTTGAATCGGCCCGTCAGAATCACCGAACGACTCGCGCTGCAAGAAGCTACCGTGGCGAAGGCATGAGTGAAGCGGACTCCTTCGCCGGCGAGGCGATCCTGGTTGGGCGTCTGAATCGCAGCGTTCCCATAGCATCCTGCATCCAGACCCTGATCGTCGGAGATCAGGAGAAGCACACTTTGGGCATTCGTAGTACCCGAAATAACGAGCAGCCCAAATGCAAAACACCAGATGGGGAACGCGAACCGCTTCATCTGAGTCTTCCCGACAACACTCTGTCCATTTAGGGTAGCCCCCTTAGGGTCTGCGCAAAAATAACTTGGCATTTTGGCATCTCATCTTCACACCATCTTCGGCCGCTCCTCAGTCGCGAAATCCTCAACGTAGACCCGGCTATGCCTGCGGTTTCGCTCAATCGTTCGCGGCCAAATCTGGTGCAAATCTGAGCGCCAATTCTACCAAGTTATTCTTGCGCAGACCCTTAAAAGGGAGGTCTGTTAGGATTGCCACTATCGTTATCATGACCTGGAAGTTCGCAGTGATCAATCTCTGGCTCATGGCACTCGTACTGGCAATCCCAAAAGGCCAGGAAAGTTTTGGCTCGACCACGGCGGCATAGAGGCCACCGCAAACCGGAACGCATCGGGGGAAATATGAAGGGTATGAACCGAAGGGAATTCCAGCGGAGAATGGGCCTGGGTTTGGCTGCGGCTCCACTTGTCGGCGCGACGTCATGCGGTTCGCAGAAATCGACTTCTCAGACCAAGGAACCATCGCCAGCAACAGCTTCCTCCGGATCCTTGAAGATGACGCTGGGCGAGGCCGATGTGATGATTCCACCGGAAGCTCCGGAGGGTGAGAAATGGCGGTATGGCATCGGTCTCCCGTTTCAACTGGCCCCGGGGAAGGCTGCCCTTTTCTGTAACATCAAGGGCAAGCGAGGCCAGGACTTCGAAGCGGGAACCGACCTGATCGTCTTCGATTCGATCGCCGACGGAGTGCACGAGACCTTTCCCATCGTCCGCAACGAGGTCCGAGACGATCCTCGCACCGGAAAGCCCGCCGACATCGTCAAGTACCCCACCCGAGGCGGATTCGTGCCTTTCGGTGCCAAGCAACCGGATGGCTCTGCCCATCCCAATGCCGGAACCGGGTTCGGCTTGAACCAGGCCATCGGCTGGCCACTGGGGGGTTCCAGGATGACCGAGGATTCCTCACGCTTCTGGTACTGGGACGTTCAACAGTACCGCTACGATGGCCAGGTCTTCGGTGTGGAGTCGAGCGAGGCCGTTGATGTTGGAGATCTACTTCCGGACTGGATCATCAGCGACGGAGGCCTCACCAATGCAATTCCGGACGGCGATGATTTTCTGGTGGGCATGACCGGTGCCAAAGGATCCGCAGAATCGTGGAACCAGGGGCCTGTAGGGGCGGGTGTCATGCGCTGGCAGCGCAAGTCGGAGCGCTGGGCACCGACTTCCTTCGTACGGATCACCGAGCTGGATGGGTCCTTCGAGCCGAGCCTGATCCGCGATACCGATGGCAGCCTGCTTTTTTGCGCCCGAGCCGGGAGCGACGAGCGGGGCCGGCGTCGACTCGAGTCCCGGGTCTGGCGCTCCGGCGATGGAGGCGATACCTGGGAACAGACCATCTTCGTCCTGGGAGCGGTGGGTGGAAGTCCCATTACTCTCAACCAGGCGGTTGACGGAACACCCTACATAGCAGCCAACCTCTACGAAGTGCTGCTCCATCCGCTTGCGGAACAGTTTCGTCCCAAGAAGGACGATCGGGGCATCCAGTACGCTTCTCCTATCGGTCGTGAGAAGCTCTGTCTCTGGCCTCTGAACCCGGCCCGCGACGGACTCGAGACTCCGGTCCTGGTGCGGGACTCGGTCGCGGAGTTCGGACCGGCCCCTTCCGGAGACACCTGGAACATCGACCACCCCTCGGCGATGACGGTCCAGCTGGCAGATGGAGGCTGGCACAACATCATTGCCATGCGCATCTGCGATCATGCCGAGGTCAGGGAAGGTGTCGACCCAGCACCTCAAACGGGATGCTACCTCGAAGAAGTTCTGTCCCCAGGTGACGCAATCCCGCTCTGGAACCTCTAGCGCCCGGCTGCCAGGCGGATCATTCGAGAAGGAAACCTCGGATCCAGCGTAGTGGTGGCCTCCAGGCCGCCGGCCCAGCCAAAGGCTCAGAAGAAAAAGACTTCGGCCTGGAGACCGAACCCACTCGGGCGAGCCGGATCATCCAACGGAAAGACTTTAGTCGTGGCCCTGTTGGCTGCAGCCGAGGCGGCCTGCGCGGCACGGAATGTTCGAATGAGGAAGCAACCTACCCGGCGTTATCGAGGGCTGCCGCTGCTTTTCTCGTGAGAATTATTTCCATTCTTCTTCCCCATGATGTACCGGCTACATTAGAATCGTGATATGAGGGAGTCAGCTCCGGGGGGTCAGGAGCACCCCGAAGTACAGGAATCAACCGGTATTTCGCAGGATTTGGTGAAAAGGCCGCGTACGCCTGTAGGGGTGGCCGTGGGAATCCAAGCCGAAACCTACGTACTGGAGCCGATACCCCGCTCCAGAAACGACAGCGGTTCCAGGGGTGTCGCCAACTACCTGGTAACTGCCCGCCGGTACAGTTGGATGATTCTGTTGGTCTGCGTCGCATCAATGCTCGCGACTTTCCTCTATTCGACCCGACAAAGGCCCCTGTTTCAGGCCAGCGCTACTTTCCTGGTGGCAGATCCCAAAACCATGTATTCAAGAGGGGTACCTTTGGGTGTGATTTTCAGGAACCACCCAAGCTTTCTGGTGGAACACGCCCTAAACCCAGAACTCCTTAATCCTCTTCTACTGGAAACCTTTCTTGTACCAGGAGAGAGCGCTCCGATAGTCCTCCTCGACTATCTGGGCATCCCGGAAGATCGTTTGTCGGAACGACTCTACTTGGGACGCTCGATTCTCACTCGCAGGATCGAGGTGAGTGCCCCAAATAGACTCTTCCCTTTCTTCCTTTCGATCAATGTGTCCCTCGAAGATCCTGAAATGGCCTCTCAGATCGCCAACCGTCTGCTCGAGCGGCTTTCGGAGGTTGACACTTTGCGACACGCAAAGTCGTCTAAGGAGCACACTGCACTGATCGAGATGCAAATTGAGGCAGCGGAATTGGATCTTAGAGCCGCGGAAGAAACGCTCGAGAAATTTCTCGATGCCAACCGTCTGGTGTCTACGGCCCGTCTTGCGGTTCAGAAACGTCGTTTGGAGCGCGAAGTAGAGTTGCAAAGTAACCTCTTCATAGAGCTTCGAACTCGGCTTGCAGTGTCCAGGTTGAAGGTGGATGAAGAGATGTCTTCCGTCACCATCATCGAGAGAGCTTCTCCTCCTCACGAGCCCTACACGTTGCAGGCAGGCACTCAGGTAGTCTTGGCCGGCATCGCTGGTATTGTGCTAGTCCTGGTGCTAACGGGTGCGGCAGAATTCTTTGGAAGAGGTCGGGTCCGCTAATTGAAGGGGTTGACTGACTGCCCTCTTCGTGGATGGCGTAGGAACCGAAAAACCCGTTGGTCGAACTTCACCGCCCTGTCTCGCCGATGTTCCGTGCAACTTCGGCGTTCGAGCGACGAAACACGCCGGACCCCGGAAACGATTCCATGGTTTCCCAGCGGGGCCTCCACCAGAGGTCCACCCGCGACCCCGTGAAGGAGTCCACATCGCGGACCGTCAGATTCAAGCGAAGGGTTTTCCAGGGAACTCCCTGGGTTGGGTCGAGCGAGGTGTGGGGAACGGCCCATTCGAGAGTATAGCCGTCTGTACTGGGAGCCCCAAGTACCCGAACACCCGCGATCTGATTCTGCACAGGATTCACGATGGCATTGCCAATGGCTGAAGGCGGAATCACGCGAGCAGGCACCCCTACGTTTTCGATTGCCGTTTTCGCGACTCCGGCAGCGTTCTTACTCTCGTCCGGATGCTGGGGATCAAGATGAAGGACAACTGAATCCTGATACGCCGTTGTCCCGTCCCTGTGGATCCATTGATCATCCTGTACTCGGACACCGATGTAGAGAAACTCCTCATCCTGCACCAGACCGAAGCGTACGTGAAGATCCTGCAGACCCTGCCAGCCAGAAGTATCTCCGGTTACTGCCTGAGGTCGCGCCATGGAAAAAGGGAGCGAGGACCAATCGTCGAGCCGTCCGTCCAAGGTCATCGATCCTTTAGCAGCGCGTTCGATGACCGGCATCTGCTCGGAGACCGCGTAGAAGGTCCGCCGCCAGGACACTGGTTCTCGCAGATCTTTGGGTGTGTAGGTAGCGATCACCTCGGCGGGCAGGGTATCTTGACTGGTGAGCCTATGCTTCCGGGGCCACTCCACCAACACCTTCAGCACCTCGGTTGAACCTGGAGCTACCGTCTTGGACGAGGCGTACGGCATGGGCCTGAGGCGATCGTGGAGTTCCCAACGCAAACGAACCTGCAGCGGGATCTCCGCCCGGTTCCTGATATGAATCAGGGTCTGTCCCTGGGTGGGGGAGAGTGCGCTGATGGGCTCGACCCTGATGTCATAGGCGCCTCCCAGCCGCTCTGTTAGCTCGGCCATCGTCTGCGTTGGCAGGTCCCCGTCCAGAATTCCGTCCAGCTCCAAGTGCGCCACTGTGGGGCCTTCTTTGGTCAGTGTGACCCATGTGACATGATCGAAACGGCCGTGAGGGGGACCGCTGAGTGGACTCCCTCCCCCAGTTGTCGCCAGTTGGTAGTACTTGTTCTGAGCGCGTTGGTAGCTCACATATCGATGGCGATGGCCGGCAAACACGGTGTGCGGACGTTCCCCCAAGGCCTCTTCCACCTCGGCCCAACCTGACTGCTCTTCGTAATCCCACAAGGGTTTGTGAAGGAAAACGAGGGTCCAACGAACTCCGGGATTTGCCTTCAGCGTCCGTTCTACGAAGGCCACCTGCTCGGGTCCTATCCTCGAGGGCATCCCGTCCTCAGTGTTCAGGCAGACAAAGAGGGCGCCCTTGTAGAGAAAGTGATAGTAGGTGGGACCGAATCGCTTTGTCCATTGCCTGCGGGCTTCGGGATCCCAGATGTCGTGGTTGCCGGGCACGTAGAAAAATCGCATTTGAAGAGTGTCTACCAGGTGTCGGAATTCCTTCCACTCGCGCCCGACCTGCGTGAGATCCTCGGTGCCTCCTTCGATCAGATCGCCGACGCTGATGACGAACTCTGGCCTCAGATCGTTGATCCTTTGAAGCGCCTTGGCAAAGACCCCCTCACGATGCCCACCTGTCCTATCGGAAACAACGACAAATTGAAACTCATCCGAATCGTTGAGAAATCCCTTGCCTGACCAGGGTGCCGGGCCCTGGAAATCCGGCAGCAGCGTCTGGCTTTGGTCCTGGGAGATCCAAGCAACGACGAGCCCCAAACTGAAAAGTGCTCCCAACAACAGCCGCCTGCGGATTGAGGCGGTAGCTCGCGCGGAGCCGTGTTTCGCTGTGGTCATATCCTAATTCGTCCCTTGTTTGAGCTTACGTTTAGCACAGCTTGAGAATCGGTGGAGCGGGCGCCACAAGGGGCGGCCAAAAAAAGTGGACTCGGACCGACTCTATTGCTTGCGACGTCACTCAGAGTTCCCGATCGTCTCGAGAACCCCCAGGCACCCTTGCCGATCGTAGCTGTTGGAATGGTAGCGCAGACATCCGTAGCAGCGCAAACAGCTGGCAGTCTTGGTGGAAATCGCTTCGATAAAGGAATCCGGCCGGACGCAGCACAATGGACGGTCCGGTGAATTCTCGACTTTACTCTCCCGAGGACTTAGTATTCGGCGAAGGGTGCTAACGGCGTTCAAATCTGACGCCTTCCTTCATGACAAACAGGGGAAAGGCATGATCACATCTGCGCGAAGCTGCATAGGGAACGGCATCGCCAAGATCTGGCTGCTCCTGGGCTTCTTGAGCGTTCCCCTGACCCTGGGAAAACCGGCGATCGAGATCGACACGCCGATGGCTCCTCCAGCGTGGGCGCTGGCCCAATGGGCACTGCTCGATTCCAACCGCGAAGCGGCATTCTTGGCAGCGGACAGATACGTTGACGATCGGGGATGGATGCGCATTACGCCGAACTGGGGCGCGATGGATGGTGCTGACGACGTCACGGAGACCTACCGCGACCTGCCTATCATGTACATGCTTGGAGGTCCGCCGGAAGTCCTGGCGCTTCACAAGAAAATCTGGGAGGGACATCTCGACCAGTACACCGAAGCTCGTGAGCCGCTAGTAGCAGCCGCAAGCGAAGGCATGCTTTACAAGGAGTTCTGCCCGCAGCTCGACTGGGAACACACCGGCGAGGCGATGGCTCCCTGGTATTGGTACGGACTCGCCTGTCCGGACGACGCTCAGTATCTGATGCGGGCTCGTCGCTTTGCGGGGTTCTACATGAACGAGGATCCCGGAGCTCCGAACTACGACCCGGAGAAGAAAATCATTCGTAGTCTCTTCAACGGCAGCCGCGGACCGCTGTTGACGCCTGCGACGGAATACGACTGGGGCGGGAACCCTCGTCCTCGGCACGATCCCAGGCCGGGCCAACCCCCGCGGACCGAGCGTTGGACGCGTATGGGCTACACCGTCAACTTGAGCGGCGACCACCCGCAAAACATGCTGGCCACCAACCTGGCGATGACTGCCTACATGCTGACAGGGGAAAAGAAGTATCGCGATTGGATTCTTGAGTACATCGATGGGTGGGCGGAGAGAGCGGCGAGGAACGGCGGCAACCTGCCCAGTAACATCGGCCTTGACGGATCCATTGGTGGCACTTGGGACGGAAAGTGGTGGGGTGGGGTATATGGTTGGAACTTCCGCCCCAACTCGGAAGACGGCTCTGAGAATCCGGGCAACAACTATGTGATGCGGGGCGCACGGGTTGGTTTTGGGATCGCGTTCTTGCTGACGGGCGAGCACCAGTATATCGACACGCTGAGGAAACAGATCGACAACATGTACGCGCAACAACGGGTTATCGACGGCAAGCCGATGGTCCCACACAAATACGGTGACAACGGTTGGTATGCCTATATCGATAACAGCCTTCGAGGCGGTGGCAACGTCAATTTCTGGTCCCTGCCGGAGCTGACGGACATCTACACCTGGACGCTGAAGCCTTCCGACCTACCACGCGTCACCGAGGAACCCTGGGTGCGGTACCTGCAGGGTGAAGCTCCGGCCTTTCCCATGGAAGCAATCGCAAACGACCTCGACGTGATCCGCAGGCAGGTCGAAAAAGTCCGGAGGGACTCGCAGACGGTGGACACCAGACCCTCATCAGGCATGCCGGTGGTGACTTCGGTAAGCAGCCTGATAAACCTTATGTTGGGAGCAAACGACCCGGGTAGCGGTGGCAACGTTCTCCACGCGCAGGTACGTTACTTCGATATCGAAAAGCGGCGACCAGGGTTGCCCCGAGGAGTGGGCGCCCTGGTGGAGCAGGTTCGTCCCGATGGCATCACGCTGCTGTTGGTCAATACGAACCCGGTGAGTGGCCGCAAGCTGATCGTTCAAACCGGTGCCTACGCCGAGCACGATGCGGTGACTGTCACAGTTGGCGACCAGCAGGTTGAGGTGGGAGACTCGCAATTCAGGGTTTACTTGAGCGCCGGATCGGGAGCCCGTCTGTCGATTCGGATGAAGCGTTACGTAAACCAGCCGACATTTGTGTTTCCCTGGGGTCGATGAAAAGGCGAAAGAGTACGACGACTACTCCGTCCCAAATCAGGTTGATTCCCAGGAATCGATCGAGGCCGAACCGCCCCGGAAAGGTGTCCCTATGAGACTGTCAGGCGGAAAGCAGAGCGCAGTATTGATATTCCTGGTGGCCCTTGGCCCAGCTCTGGCAGCCGAGCCCGACGTCTACTTCCGGAGCGACGGAGGGGTTCCAACGCAGGATCGTGTACCCCTTCCCGAAGACCTGGGCGACGGGCAGACTCTAGTCTGGAAGGCCGATCTCCCCGCTGGACATTCCACACCCTGCGTTACGGCGGATCGGATATTCCTGAGTGTATTCGAGGAGCGGCAGCTGGCGACAGTGGCCCTGGATCGGAAGACCGGAAGGAGGCTCTGGAAAAGGGTAACCCAGGTGGAAGACATCGAGCGCACCCACGATATGGGAAGCCCCGCCTCTTCCAGTCCGGCAAGCGATGGGGAGCGCGTCTACGTCTTTTTCGGGAGCTACGGGCTTGTCTGTTACGACCTGGAAGGGCATCTGCTCTGGGATAAACGCCTCGGACCTTTTCACGACGATTTTGGCGCAGCCAGCTCGCCCATCCTTGTTGATGACAAAGTGATCCTCAACGAGGACCATGATAGCGGCAGCTTCCTGATCGCCGTTAACAAGCTCAGCGGCAAGACAGTCTGGGAGACTCCCAGGCCCGGTCACACTCGAAGCTATTCCACTCCCGTCGTCTGGAAGTCGGAAGGACAGGAAGCGGTCATCGTGGCGGGAGCGCTGCAGCTGACAGCCTACGACTCGCACAGCGGAAGGAACCTCTGGTGGATCAATGGCCTCGCTCGTATCGTCAATCCCACCCCCGTTCTAGGTCGGGATCGGCTCTTCGTGGCCTCCTGGTCCCCGGGTGGGGACACCAATTCCAGGATCTCCATGTCGGACTGGTCCACGGCCAGCCAACAATGGGACAAGGATGGCAATACGATCGTGTCCCGGGAGGAGTTACCCGAAGGAGAGGTCAAGGGGAGACTCTCCATCATTGACCTGGACCAGGACGGGGGGATCAACCAGCTCGAATGGGAGAAGTACGCCCAGGTATTCGAGCTCGCCCGCAACGCCATTCTGGCGGTACGCCCTGGGGGCCAGGGGGATCTTACCAGTACCAACACGCTATGGCACTATCCTCGGGGCGTTCCCTATGTGACCAGCCCGGTGCTCTACCGTAGGGTGGTCTACATGGTCAAGAAAGGGGGGATCGTAACCAGTCTGGACGCCAAGTCAGGCAAGCTGTTGAAGCAGGGTCGCGTCACCGGACAAGGAAACTATTTCGCCTCGCCCGTGGCCGGTGATGGCAAGGTCTACCTGGCCAGCGAACGTGGCGTACTCACAGTCCTGAAAGCAGGTTCCAACTGGGAGATTCTCTCCTCCCACGACCTAGGCGAGCGCATCATGGCCAGTCCCGTCATAGCCGATGGCCGGATCTACGTTAGGACCGAAGAGGCGCTGTACAGCTTCACGAAGCCTTAAAGCGGTGGTGCTCTCAACCTTCGATAGATTGGTGGAGGTAAGCGGATTCGAACCGCTGACCCCCTGCTTGCAAAGCAGAACTCCCTGGTTTCACAACCTCCTCATTTTCAGTAAGTTGTGAAAAGAGAGTCAGTTAGCTTTTTCCGATTTTAGCCAATTCTCCACCCTTTGGCCGATTTTGGAGAGATTTTCTCACACGGATTCACACACAGATATCGAGTAGCGACGTGGACTTTATGCTCGGCCCTTTCGAACAGTGCCAGAGCTTCGTAGACCCGTTTGTGAACGACTTGGAGAATCCGGGATTTGTTTCCTGCTCGTTGAGCGTGGCGGCTACTCTTCAGAACCCAGATTCTAACTTTAACCCATTTGCCGTTTCAGCCATCGATGTGGTCAGCCTAGTGTAGGATCGGGATCGGAAACATCGCTGTAAGAGCGGTCGGTTTTCTGGAGTCATCACCAGGAGCGGCGCTCTCCTGACCCAGCAGAGCCCTTCGCCTTGAGCGCGACTACTTGGCCCTGTCGGGCATAGTCAATCGCCTCACCGAGGATACGCGCTGCCTCCTGTGGGGCGTGAAATCCCATAGAGTTTTCTGCGGCGATAAAGTCCAAACGCCACTGCGCCTTGCGCTGGAATTCGAGTGCTTCTTGTAGCTCTGGATCGGTAGCGCCTGCCCCCTTCGCGGCCTGGATCGCGTCAAGTTGATCCATCAGTGCCTGGCCTGCGCGTTGGAGGAGATCGAAGTTGCGATCCTGAATGGCATCTACACGGGCAAGTATCTCTTGTTCCTCGATATGGTGGCAGGTCTGACAAGCGCGGTTCACATTCAGTAGTGGACTCCGCACCCAGTGGTCGGAAACCTTCGTGGCCCCGTCCCGCTGGTATGGCATGTGACAATCGGCGCAGGCAACGCCGGATCGAGAATGAATACCCTGCGACCACAACTCGAACTCGGGATGCTGGGACTTGAGGATCTCCGCCCCGGTCTCGCCGTGCTTGTAGTCGTAGAATCGTGATCCGTTGGGTAGGGTGGTTGCGTTCCAATGCGCTTCTTCATCCTCGACACGAAGGCCTCTGCTCCAGGGGAATTCTAGCGGCATTGCGCTGCCACAGTAGTACTCGACGTGGCACTGACCACAAACGAAGGACCTCATTTCCGTGCGCGTGGCAAGGGCGTTTGGATCGTAGGGCTCTTCTCGATTCGAAGCACGCCACCGCTCGATTGATAGCATCTGCGGTAAGGGAGCTTCGGACTCGGCCAGCGCCTGGATTCCCTTGATAAATCCTGGTCGCGTCACTCGCAGCTTCAGTGTGTCCGGCTCATGACAGTCCACACAGGAAACAGGGTGAGCATGTCCTCTTTCGTGCAGCATTGCGCTCAGTTCCTGGTACGACATCTGGTGGGTCTTCTCGAATCCAGCCATGGCGTCGCCTCCGCCTAGTTCCCGGTAGAGAGGCATAATGGAAGCGTGACAGTGCAAACACGAGCCGGATTGGGGCTTCGTCAATCGCTTGGTTTGTTCCTGGTCATAGAGCATGTAGGCGTGTCCCCGGCGGTCCCGGTAATCGATCGAAAACGCGTAACCTAGAAACATCCGCTTGAGCCACGGATCACGTTTGATCTTCTCTTCCGGAAGGGCCTCGCTGCCGCCGTGGCCTCCAAAACGAGTCCGGGTAGCGAGAGCCGTCAACCGGTATGACTCGAACTGCCTGGGCCAATTCACACCCCACTTTTTCGGATCGGTATCGTCCTCGCTCACCTCCACGAGACGGATGTATGGAGGGTCATCCGGTAAATGGGGAGGTGGGGACGTGGTTGGCACCTTCCGGATCCCAAATCTGCTCCCCGTTCGCTTGTCCATATAGTCGGCTGCAGTAGCAGAGGCCGTGGGAACTGTGGAAAACTCCGAGCGACATCGAAGCGGGCCAGCAAGCCCGTGATACGGAGTTTTCCAAGCGCTGTGCGAACGGTGGAAAAACAACTGCGAGCACTTGCCAGTTCTCCTCCAGAACTAGTTGTTTTTCCACGGTTTGCATAGTGCGGCAGTTTCCATGGCCTACCTTTGACTGGCGGCACCTCCCCATTTACCGGATGAACCTAACTGGGTCATCCGGTAAATGGGGAGGTGGGGACGTGGTTGGCACCTTCCGGATCCCAAATCTGCTCCCCGTTCGCTTGTCCATATAGTCGGCTGCAGTAGCAGAGGCCGTGGGAACTGTGGAAAACTCCGAGCGACATCGAACCGGGCCAGCAAGCCCGTGATACGGAGTTTTCCAAGCGCTGTGCGAACGGTGGAAAAACAACTGCGAGCACTTGCCAGTTCTCCTCTAGAACTACTTGTTTTTCCACGGTTTGCATAGTGCGGCAGTTTCCATGGCCTGCCTTTGACTGGCGGCACCTCCCCATTTACCGGATGAACCTAATCCTCCTGGTCGGTTGACCTTCCATAGGCGGGAGCGAAGGAATCACTGGCGAGGAAATCCAAGGCGTCATCCAGGCTCTTCAAGATCAGGAAATCCCGGGCGTTTTCTGGTGAGTCAATTCCCTCCACTTGGAAGAAGTTTACTCCAGAGGCTCCGACACCCTGATTCGTGGGAAAATGATCGAGCAGATTCCTCAGCGCCGACAGTGAGCGCTCGCTGTCCGGATGGAACTCACTGAGTCCCATCCGTTCTAAAGTGGCATCCAATACGTTCAGTACGATCTGCCCTCTCCAGACACTGTAGATAGTTGCAGCAACGCTGTTCCCAATTTCCTCGGGACTGGGCTCGGGCAGCTTGTCTGGTTCATCTCCAGGGTCGTAGCCCTCCTGAATACCCGTGGGAGTCGTGAAGTTCCAACTGGCGAATCGTCCCATCGCCTCGGACACTCCCGCATCCGCTGCCAATGCGGCCAGAAGAGGAGGAGCTGCTTCATCCTGGGCGTTGGCAAAAGCCCTCGAGAGATGGGGCGTGAAAACCTCTGCATCGAGCAGCTGGTTGTCGCTCTGGAGGCGGATCATATCGTCCAGCGAGAACTTCCCCCCGTCCGCTAGCTGTTGTTCAATCAAGTGCCTGATTCTCCCCGCACGAAGACTCGCGTAGCCCAGGTTCAGGTAGTAGATGCCGCCACCTTTTCGCGTTTGGTTGAAGAGATCGTTGTCCAGGGTCGTTCCCACTGGGTCGTTGTTTGCGTTAAGCAGGTAGCCCTGGCCCGGATTGATGAGCTGAGGCATCTCTTCCAGAGGCAGCAGCTCGAAGTCCAAGACCTGATGTAACTGTGGGTTTTCCAGTGGCAGCCACTCGTTCTGGAACTGGTGGTTTCCGCTGCGGATGAAGAACGGGGGCAAGCCATCCACCTGGCCCGACTGCAGGTCCTCCCGCAGCGGTATTTCGCTGTCCGTGAAATAGGCGATATTCCCCTCAACATCAGCATAAGCCAAGTTCTGGGAAGTGGCGTCGAGGTAGGGGAGTGCCTCCTTGAAATCCTCGAGATTGCGTGCACGTGACCAACGAAAAAAGGCCTCGGCCTCGCGGGTTGCGGAGAAACCCGAATACTGAACGCTGAGTGCCGTGACCTTGGGGAACTGGGAAAGGTCTACCGAGACAATGGGTCCCATATTGCGCCGGGGCACCAGGAAGGTCAGCCCGCCGCTGAGGTTCCCCACATTGGCCGTCTCAAGATCATCCGGGGTCCCGTTGCCGACTTGGTTGACTCGGTAAGTCTGGGGAATCACGACGAGGGGCTCCCTCTCGCCCTCAAACAGCGTGTGGGTCGGAATCTGCCGGATCAGATCCACAACCAGCTCTTCCTCGAAGGTGTCGGTCACATCCAGCGGATTGGTGGTGCTTCCCCAACAGATCCGCTCGTTACAACCCTGGACGATGAAGGGTGCCCCGGCAAAAGAGACTCCAGTGACATTCATGGGACCGAAATTGGGGTCGTCGGAGACAACAAAATGGGTCTCGTAAAAGCCACTCCCAATCCCCAAGCTCAGGTGGGGATCGTTGGCCAGCATCACGTTGCCTGATTCCGTATGATCTCCGCCGATAACCCACCAGTTACTGCCGGTGCCGGATCGGTCCCGGCTGAAGACTCGATCCAGCCAGGGGACTCTACGCACCGCTTCCCTGTAACGTCGAGCCAGCTCCAGGGTCTCGGGTTTGATCGCATCACGAAGCCTCAGGTTTGATCCGGGAAAGACCCTGGATCCCGATTGAGAAGAACTCTCGTCAGCATCGGTAGAGGCACTGGGGATCGATAGGGTGGTGTCAAAGGGAGCAACTCGAAAAAGATCTTGGTAAAACAGTGCGGTCCCATCGAATCCCAACTCTTGTCCCGCAGCCTCATGGGCCTCAAGGGCAAGGGTCAGAGGAATGTCCGAAGTAAAGGAGCGCCCAAACACTAGACCCTGGGCCAGCGTCAGGGTGTCGATGGGTGTCCAGGGAGGGATGCCCGTCAGCTCCAGGGCGGTATATTCGGGAGGCAAAGGGCGACTCGGATCGTCCAGGTAGGTATTGATCCCATCTGAATAAGCTTGTATTAGATCCTTCAGGACGGGTGAGGAGGCTTCCCACGAGGCCTCACCCGATCGTCTCAAACCGAGGGTACGCATCTGAATGTCTCCCTCCAATGCGGACTCCCCCACTAGCTCGGCCAAGGTCCCGCTGAAGAATCGGCGAAACCGGTCCATTGAGAACAAGCGGTCTTGGGCATGAAGATATCCCACCATAAATGCTGCGTCGTGATCGTTCTCGGCGAAGATATGGGGCACCCCGTCAGAATCCCGCACCACCCGAACGGTGGCCACCAGCCCATCGAGCTTCCCGTAAACAGTGGAGGACGTCTGCCCGGGCTCTTGGGATCGAACCGGGGAAAAGAAGACAACGAAGGCAAGAACGGCGGCGAACGCGAAAAGAATCCTATAGCTCATCCTGCCCTCGTCTCAAAAAACGGGAGGACTACTCCGGTGACAGAATTGGCCTTTCTTCAGCGGCACATGCCAATGGGCTGGCCTACCAAAGCGGGCCTCCCGACTACAGGGGAACCTTTGTACCGAATAGAATACTAGATCGTTGGGTCTGGAAGGGCAATGTCAGGGGACGGCATATATAGAAATCGAAGGATAGGCGGAATTCAATCCGCCTTTTCCGCTGACACTCGGAATGTCGTTCGCTGCGAAGCTGGTCGTGTGCTTGAAACTGCCATCCTTGTCCTTGTTTCTCGAAAAGGCGACCCATTCTTTTCAGGTCAGGTGATCACCACACACGCCTCCACTTCCCGGCCTCAGTGTGACCCGTCACTCTCCAGGGGCACTACAGCTTCGAATCACCCCACTCTTGGAGTCCGCAGGGCACAGAAATGGGCACAATTTTCACCTCGATCTCGGGATCAGAGAGCAATCGAGGCATCCCTAGAGAGTCGCATTCTCCACAAGCGATGACCAGCTTAGAAAGGATTTCTTAGACCAGCGTCTGTTCTATACTGCACCAATAGGGAGCTGCAATGAAGAAGTGCCCTTTCTGCGGCGAGGAAATCCAAGACGAGGCGCTTAAGTGCCGATTCTGCGGCGAATGGCTGGACAAGACGGCTAAGCCAGAAGTTGAATCAAGACCAGCGGGGCCTGCCGAGAAGGCTGAAACACCAAAAGGGTTTCGGCCAATCGATCAAGTCGAAGACTGGGCGTCGTATGCCAAGCTATATCAGGAACTGTCGCCCACTGAGCAGGCTAGAGAATGGGCACAGCGTACGAACCGACAGCGCGAATTGTTACAGCGGGAACACGGAGTCGTTGCCCCTTTGGCTCCGTCATCGCCCGAAGTGGCCCCAGCACCCCCCCCAGCGGCAGCTAAACCACCGAAGAAACGGAGTAAAGTGCTACCAGGATGCCTTGTCACGTTTGGTGCCTTGATCGTCTTTGTGGCCTTGGTTGACCTGCTCGACCCTGAACCGGATAAACGGATCGCAGACACGGGTTCCGAAGTGGGGACTGTTGCTAATCCTTTTGCTTTTGAGATTGTCGAGCAGGAGCGCTTAACAGTCTCGGAATTTCAATCAAGTGAGCTGTTCTCTGAGACCGCCCTTTCGTCACAGCCGGGGTGTCCCGAAACAGCCTTTTACGGCCTTGGCCGTCGGCACGAAGTGCCTACTTAAAGAAGGGCGGCTCCCTCGATCCACTATTGGCGCCAAAATACGTTTTGTTTAGAGTCAAGGCAGCGCTGAGCCAAGGGTCCCAAGAACTTGCGGAACCAAAGGTGAGGGCGACCCTCCGAGCACTGCTGAACGAGGTGCGTAACGCGGCACAGCGACGCGGCGACCAGATTGATGGAGTGTCAGCCTTCCTCTACCAATCGCAAGATCATTTAACTGGTGACTCATCGCCACTCGGTAGGGCAGAATGGTGGCCCAAAGGTCATAGCTTCAGTCCAGGCAACGTCGCCAACATTAAGAACAACGCGACCTATGTTGAGGACATCAAAGTTTTCCCCTTGCCAAAATCGGCGGAAACAGTCGTTCAACGGTTGTCGGAGAATCAGCGTCGAGCAATCTATACCGAGCTTGTTCGAGTTCAAGACCGCGCGATGGACGAGGCAGAGGCCAAATACCCAATAAATGCTTCCAACATCCCTAACAGGGCGCTTAAGACATACGACTTCAGGAGTGCAACGAAAAACAACAGGGAGACAGAAGATAAGTTGCGCGTCAAGTACGAGCAAGAGCTTCGTCGGAGATACGAGATCACAGAACAGGAGCTCGATGTCATCAAGAAAGAGGGTCTAATCGAGCAGTGGCCCCTGCCATCCCCCTAACTCCAAGGTTGAGCAATACTCTTGGCTGCCTTTCGGAACAAGCGAACTAACGACCGGTTCCAGTTGCCGCCCCCACGGGTCGCACAGACCTACACACCTGACGCATGTCTGGGGTCTCCAGGCTAATAATTCTAAGAGATTTCTCGGCCCCCCGCCCCCAGTCGCCCCTTCACGCTCTCTCATAATCTTATTTTCTCCCGAGAACACAGCCTCACCCACTCCCCTATAAGCTGCCAGGATACCGCCGGCGTAGTTAGCCAGCCGGCCCTTGAAATCGGGGTCCTGTAGGTTTTCGCCTTCCGTCCAGATCCCGCCTTGGTCGTTGAGAAGCTGGCCGTCGTTGTTCTCCACTAACTGGATATAGCCGAGGTGATCGAGATGCAGGTGAGAGATCACCACATAGTCAAGCGTCCGACAGTTCGCTCCGTATCTGCCCTTAATAACTTCATCAACCTTGTCGGCGTCCTTGTGGCTGTTCCAAGCGACACCTATCTCACCGACAAATTCCAAGATAGCCAAAACGAATACCGCTCCTCCTACGGACAACCCATATCAGTTCAGTAGTTTATAATGTTCTCTAGGCGAAGTCGTTTCCGCTTCGTTCCTGGGTCATTCCCATGAAAAACCGAGTCGTTCAGGAGAAAAACCGAAGACCAGGGGCTCAGACCGGCAATCTCAACGCTGTCCGTCACGGAGCCTATAGCCGTCGTTTCGGAGCGAACTCGAAACAGGGTCGGATAGTTCGTTGGGTAGAACGAGAACTCGTTTGAAGTTGGTTACGAATTGATCAGCTCTTTCAGCCCTTTGCCGGGTTTGAAATAGGGAACCTGTTTGGCCGGAACGTCGACAGTTTCACCCGTCTTTGGGTTACGGCCCTGGCGGGGATTCCTTTTTCGGTACCGAAAACTGCCAAAACCGCGGAGCTCGACCTTCTCTCCGGAATTGAGCGCCTCGACGATGCTGTCGAGAACGGTCTGAGCCACCAGTTCAGCATCTTGTTTGGTCAGCCTGCTGTTCGTGGCAACTTCAGCGCTGAGATCGGCTTTGGTCATCTCGCAGCAGGTTACCCGATCCAGTGGGGCAATTGAAGGGCCGTAGATAAACGAGTTCCGATCGGAAGGTTCGGGCTCATTTGTTTTTGACCTTCGGGAAGCACTCTTTAGAGTAGGCACTACGTGCCGACGGCCCCTGGCCGTAAAAGGTAGTTTTGGGACGTGGCAGCCGAGGACGGAAAGGGAGGCTACTTGACACGCTTGCTGGTGGAGAGGAGCATCGCTGCCCATGAGCCGGTGGGGCGGTCCGATCGCCATCGCGGAGATCCTCTTGACGAGCAACAACTTCCAGCGCTACATCGCCTGGAAAGGGGGACAGGTGCGGCGGGCAGTCCACCACCATGTCTCCCGGATGCTGTCGTGCCGGACCGCGAAACTGGGGCTGCATTTGTTTGGGTGCTCCAACTGTCCTACCGTCAAGGTCGTACCCCACAGCTGCAAATCGGTCTTCTGTTCCAGCTGCGGGAAGGTCCGCACCGACCAGTGGTGCGACGAGCTCCTCTCGGATCTCCTGGAGGTGCCCTATCGGCACTTGGTCTTCACCCTGCCGTGGGAGCTGCGGCTGGTGATCCAGGACAACCGTCGGGTCCTGCTCAACGTGTTGTTTCGAGCCGCCGCGGATGCTGTCTTGAGTCTCAGCGGGCAGGGACCCACCCCACGAGGGCGCAAGAGCCAGCCCTGGCTGGCGGCCAGACGTCCAAGCCGGCGCTACTTGCCAGGCCTGATCATCGTCTTGCACACCTTCGGGTCCGACCTCAAATGGAACCCCCATCTCCATATGATCGTCACCGCCGGAGGGCTCAACGGCGCCGGCGATCGCTGGCAGGCCGCCCCCCAACGCTATCTCGTCCCGGCCCCCCTGCTGGCTACGGAGTGGAAGTTGAACGTCCTCCACGGAGTGCGCCGCGCTCACCAGTCCCAGCCCCTGGTGCGTCGCCGGCTTCGAAGCGACCCCCGACGCCGGATCGAGGTGGACAAGCTCTTGGGGCACATTCGCAAGAAGCGCTGGCATATCCTCATCGGTCCGTCGTTGAAAAGTGCCGACCAAGCCGTCCGTTACGCCTGCCGTTATACCAAGCGGCCCGTGATTGCCGAAGGGCGCATTATCAAGTTCGCTCAGGGCCACGTGACCTTTCGTTTCAAGGACTATCATCAGGACCGGAAGATCCGAGTCCGAAAACTCCCCGTGTTGACCTTCATTGACCGTTTGGTTCAACACCTGCCGGAGGTCGGGTTTCGACAAGTCCGTCACTATGGGTTATTCTCGAACATCAAACGCACCAAGCTCCTGAAGAGGGCTCGTCAACTTTTAGCCCAGAGGAAAAAACGCCGTTCCAAGCCCCAGACGTGGGAGCAGAGGCGCCAGGCAGCGGGGGACAGGAAGCCTCTTTCTTGCCCGCGATGTGGCCATCCGATGGAGCTTTGGTGCCTTTTATTCGGACCACCCCGTATGATCGCGCAACTGCTTGGGATCGAACCACAGACAAAGGTCCCTCCCAATCTCTTGCTGACTCGATCACAGGTCTTAGCTGTCATGATTTGACTATTACAGCTCGCTTCGCTTCGCTATCGAAATTCCGAGACTGTTAAGGGTTCATCCGGTAAATGGGGAGGTGCCGCCAGTCAAAGGCAGGCCATGGAAACTGCCGCACTATGCAAACCGTGGAAAAACAAGTAGTTCTAGAGGAGAACTGGCAAGTGCTCGCAGTTGTTTTTCCACCGTTCGCACAGCGCTTGGAAAACTCCGTATCACGGGCTTGCTGGCCCGGTTCGATGTCGCTCGGAGTTTTCCACAGTTCCCACGGCCTCTGCTACTGCAGCCGACTATATGGACAAGCGAACGGGGAGCAGATTTGGGATCCGGAAGGTGCCAACCACGTCCCCACCTCCCCATTTACCGGATGACCCGAGGATTATCGTTGGGGAAGGCTGCACCGCATTGTGATCGACCACCCTCTGGGTGATCCTTTCAATATTCCGGAAGCCGGCGAATTCTCCCATCTGTCGCCTGAGCTGCCGGGTTTGGCCCGTTCCGGCGGGTACGAGACGGTTGACACCGCAGCTCACGATGTACGAGCGGTTACCCCCACTGATTTCATGTACATCGTTGCTCCTGCGCGGCGCTTTGTGGCCGAACTGTCCCCCAGCGGAATCAAAGCTTTTCAGATCATTCCTGGAGGACAAAGTGGTGTGCCCGATACGCCCTTCTTTTCGAACCAGCTGACCCGCTGGTTGACGAATCAATACCATCCGATGCCAATCGATCCTGCCGATGTGGCAGGAGCTCAACTCTCAGTCAAGGTCTTCACTCCCAGGGTGTTCCGCTATTACTTTCCGTTTTATCAGGGAGACAGCCAAAGCTTCACCGGCATCGCCATCAGTAGCTTGATCGAGTCCCTGATGAACCTCGAATTCCGGGCCTTTAGCACAACCGGGAGCGAGACGCCCCTTCCCGACAACCCGAGGACAATAGAACTTAACAAAGGCCGGCAGTTGGCCCTCTTGGGACACGAGCTTTTCGGTGTGCCGGCTTCGAGCCAACAGGCCGGTTGGATCGAGCTGCAGGCGACCCCCGTAGGCGTAGTCAATACTTTGGGTCCCATTCTCGGTACGTTTACCCAGTTTGGATCCTTCGATTTGAGTCGTCTTGATGGCTCCGTAGGCTTCACCGACCAGTCTAGAAGACTCATCCTGACCCGGGTCTTCCAAGGCCCCAATGCCTTCCGGGGAAGATCGGCCACGACGCTCCTGAGCGTCGCCAATCCTAACGCCACGCCTGTCACCGTAGAGGTGACCTACATCCCTACAAACCACGGCCAATCTGTCCTGAGCGGAGTCTCTTCCCAGTCCGAGGCCGTCCTTTCACGGACCCTGGAGATCCCGGGCAAGGGCTTTATCTTCGGCTCACTTCCTGAGATCCTCGAACAGGCTTTATCCGTTTCTGGCGGTTACGTCGAGGTGGAAGTGAGGGAAGGGCAAGGGGTGGTCGCCTTTGAGCTGGTGCGTCTCGACGACCAGGATACGGTTCTGGGCCTGAATGCCTCGTTCGCGTCCGGTGGACAGGAACTCTTCTCCGCTCAACTGGCCAGTGGACCCGAGGTGTTCACAAACGTCAAGTTCGTGAACACGAGCGACGAGGATCGAGAATTGACGATTACTCCCGTAGCGGAGAATGGCACCACTCTGGCGGACCCTTCCACGGTGAAGCTGGGGCCGGGCCAGTCCTTTGAACAGGATGTGGCAGAGTTGTTCGGCTTCGGTGTGACCAACGGCACCCTGGCGTCCCCTGGCATTAGCAGTTCCACGGCAGGCGGGACGACCCAAGGCACAACGGTGGTGGGCTCCATGCGGGTCCAGGTCAGCGGCTGCGGAGTCGTCGGAGACGTGATCTTTGGCGATCCCGTGGACCTTGGATACGCTGCCGCGCTGCCGCTGCAGAAGACGCCTTTCACCGAGGCCGTGTTTAGCCAGGTGGCGAATATGCCTGGTTTTTTTACCGGGATGGCCTTTTTCAATACGGGGATGGAGACAGCCGAAATCAGGATTCAGGTTTACTCTGCGGACGGAGTCCAATCCGGAGATGTGACGATGTTGCTAGGACCTGGAAAACGGATCTCAAAACTGGTCCCGGAATTCGATCCGGCTACTGCAGGTCAGGCCCGAGGTTTCATCCGGATCATTTCCAGCCAACCGCTGATCGCTCAGCAGTTGTTCGGGACCTCTGATCTGAGCTTGCTGTCGGCAACCCCGCCTACAATTGTCCAGAGCCGAAGTTCACTGGTCTCAGCGGTGCAGATGTCTACTGGTTCAGCGAACTCTTCCACCATGTCAATCGATTCGGCAAAGTTCCGAGTTTCTCGCCGTATGCGCTCATCGCTTCAGTAGTTGTATCCGAAGACAGTTACAACGGCCTAGTTTGAGTTGAGTAGAATGGAAGCTCTTGAGGATGGGTTTTAATCGATCCCTGGCGGATGGTTGGGAGTTTGCCGTCAAACAGTTTAATGACAGGCAGACTGCAGAGCACAGCGATCCTGCCTCTCTTGGCGATCTGCTTGTCGAATTGTTTCAGTATCTTCTCCCACCGGGCCAACTTTGAAGAACTCAAGCGCCTGGTGCCGCCTGGCGAGTGATTCGATCCCGATATGGTGGGTAGAATCGCCCCGAAACTTCTTAAGGCTTAAATATACGACTGGGACGGGCTGAAGTGTAATAGCCTAGATCTGTCTGACCGTACAGACAGCGTCCGATTTGATCGAAATCGAACGGCCGCTTTCGCCTGCCGATTCAACCGGTCAACGCAACACCCGTATTAAGCCGTTCAGCTAGAACGCGTCAGCGTCGGAGGAGGCAAGTGGTTTGATGGCCCGAATCGCAACCGCGTAACTCATTGTACCTCAATGGCATGCACATGGAAGCCAGGCGTCCTCGCCGCTTTCTCTTTGGTTTCAACCGTTTACGCTTCGCCTTCTTCCTCCGCGCAAGTGTTGTGTCGATCGGTTGAATTCACCCCTAGAACCGGCCGTTCAGATTCTCCCCGAGAACGTCGAAATGAACGACCGCTAACGCCTGAGGCTGTGTGAAAAGTCATTCATGATTTCGGATTTGAAATTTTGACTTCATAGGATCGCGTGCAAGCCACGATCTCCGTCGTAGGAAGGGTAAAGAGACCCCTAAATCAAAGAGGTTTTGGACTTTTCACACAGCCTCGCCTAAAAGCGGTCATTCAAATTTTCCCGGGAAACGTCGAGCGAACTACCGCAAACGGCCAGGAGGCGACGTTCTATTTGGCAGCGCAACAATTTTTCTGTAATTTCAGGGTCGGTTGTGGGACAGGATCCTCCTCTCTTGGCTCTCGGGTGCAGAAAGCAGTGGCCCGTGAGCCGCTCGCTGTGAATCTCTCTAAGGCAACCAGCAGATCTATCAAAATGAGAGGCCGGAGCAGCTTGCACTACTCGCAGAGAGCGATTCAGCGCCCCCACCTCCTTCTCCAAGAAAAGAGGCCCTGTCAGAAGCCCTCAGAGCCACGATCGCGGGCTGCCCCTTACCGAGAACCCTCGCTGATCTGAGGGTCTCGGGTTTAGGGAAACGCTCTTCTAGGATGCCTCCTCTTCTTGCCAGCTCTCCAGGTTCAGATAGCAGCGGCCCGTGAGCCACTCGTCGTGAATCTCCGCCAGCACGGCTGAGATCAGTCGCAACGCCGAGTCGATATGGGGGAAGATTCCCACCACTCGAGTGCGGCGCCGGATCTGTTTGTTGAGATTCTCCACGCCGTTAATCGTCCGGATCTTCTTGTGCAGACTGCGGGGGAAGGCGTAGACCGTCAACCCCTCGCGCACGTTGTCTTCCATCCACTGGGCCAGTGCCTGGTTGGTTTCGGTGAACGCCTTGATCTTGCGTTTGAGCATGGCTTCGGCATCCTCGAGGGTGGGGCTGTTGAAGATGTCCCGCATCGCTTGGCCGATCTGGCCCCGCTCTTGGAGCCGACGGGCAAAGCGCTGAGCATTCTGGCTCAGATGAAACTGGCAGCGCTGCCAGGGAACCGCGGGAAACACCGCTCGTCGAGCGGCCTTCAGTCCCGCGTGGTCGTCACTGACGACGAGCTCCATTCCCTTGAGTCCCCGCCCGGCCAGATCCTCAAAAAACGCTCTCCAGTGGACCTCCGCCTCGCTCAGCCGGGCGCTCAGACCCAAGACCTCACGGTGACCGGAAGCCTGCACACCGACTGCCTTGAGGATGGCCAGGTCCTGAACTCGTCCATCGACACGGACTTTCTCGTAATGGGCGTCCAGGTAGACGAAGGGATACTCACCGCTCAGCGGCCGGCTACGGAACTTCTCCAGCTCCTCATCCAGCAGGGAGGCGACCCGTGAGACCTGGCTGGCGGAGATCTCCGTGCCACACAGCTGCTCGGTGATTTCCGTGACCTTGCGCGTGGAGACGCCCATGACATACATCTCGGCAATGGCCAACTTCAGCGCCTTTTCCGAGCGGCAGCCCTTCTCCAGCGATTGAGGGTAGAACGACAGCCCTCGCACCTGAGGGATCTTCAGTCGGAGCTCTCCCACACGCGTGGCGATCTTCTTGTCCTTGTAACCGTTGGCGTGGCCCCGTCGCTGGCTCGTTCTCTCGTAGGGCTCGGCTCCCAGAAACTCCGACCGTTCCAATCCCATGGCCAAGTTCAAGAGCTTCTCCAACACCTTGCGAAAGGCCTCCGTTCCTTCTTGGATCAACGCCTCTAGGATCTCTCGTGGTACTCTGTCTTCCAGGTCTGGGGCCATTGGATTCTCCTTTCATTTTGGATGAATGATTTAGAGAATCTTGTCCCAGACCTCTGACGGCTCAACCCTTCGGCTGACGGCCTTTGGCCCCCTTCCGGGGGGGCCCGGCGCGCAGCGCCGCACGGCTCAGGCTGCACTCGGCCTACAGCCTCCTTCCGCCTGAGCCGCGCCAGGTTCCTCGTCAACCCAATCCTCGGTATCCCGAGAAATTCCCTCTTAACGGGAAATTACAGAAAGAACGGTACACTCCTTTCTATTTCGGGCGCTTCGCCGTCGAGATGTAGATGTGCGGTGCCCGAAAGTACGGGAAGGTGGAGTCCCGGTAGATCTCCTCCCTGGGCGTGTCGCGGTAGGTCAAATACACCGGTTTTGCCGTCGCCGAAAACAATGATGCCTTGAAGACTTTGATCGAAGCCGCGGCGGTGAATCGTTTCAGCAATACATCACTAATCGTGATCCTGTGGCTGGTGCTGTTTATCTCGTAGCGCTTGTGATTTTTGCGATCATGCCATGGTTGGTGAGCAAGTGATTCAGGGATCGGGTTCACTGTTCCCCGTCTGCAGACGTACAGCCTGGTGGTGGTTGAGTTGCAAGACTCCTAGCCGGTGTGCTCAATTGCAGCGATCCGGGTTAAGCCTTCTTCGGCTTCAGGACCTTGACCTCCAGGACTCTAATCTTGACGATCTGTTTGCCGTCCTCCGAAGTCGCCTCATCAACGTCTGCCTTTACCTTGACTCGAATCCGCTGGCCCACGGCCAGCTCGCTCCAGCTGATCTTCTTTTTCCCCAGGACCTTCTTGTCCGCTCGATAGCGGGTCCTCTCACCCACCTGGAAGACTATCTTGTTCTCCGTCTTCTCATCGACCATGAGAAAGGTTCCAGCACTACGATCGATCTGCTGCAGCTGACCCTTAAAAGAAGCAGTGACCGTGTAGGGGCCACCTGGACTTCCGAGGCCGATGCTCGGCCGCATGCCTCCCCCGCAGGGTCGTCCCGCTCCCCTGTCCCAGGGCAGCGACTGAAAACAGGAGTAGGCTAAGCGTGAGAAGGAACAGTCTGGGTGTGGTTGACACGGTGTCTCTCCTTTCTTCTTAGATATTCCCATACTGCAACCAACATCAAGGTCAGGTGCTCGACAGCGACTACCCAGGGTCGCTCCACGCCATCCAGCATGACCAGAAAAGACAGATACACGACGGCACTGAATGAGATCCAGGTACGGCTTCGGGTGAGGCAGGCCAGGGGAATGAGCCAGGTCACGTACCAGGGGTGGACCACGGGACCCAGTACGACAGCCATACCCAGCAGCCACAGCATGGCTTCCAGGGAATCTCGCACGTCGCGTACCCGGCTTCGCAATGCGATTCCCAGAACCGTGAGCAGCACCAGGTAGGCCACAATCGAAGCTTCTCCGAAAGCCCAGTCCAGGATGCGGTAGGCTCCGGTGTTGAAGCGCCAGTGCTCGGCAAAGATTCCTCCTGTGCGGACCAGTTCGGGGAGGGCCTCGTAGAAGGGGAGAAAGCCCACACCGACAAGACCGGCGAAGAGGGCAAATCCCCACAACAGGGGGCTGAGGATGATGATCACCAGCGCGGGCACAAGCTTGGAAAGAGTCGCCAGAGCGAGCGCCGCATAAGCCCCCAGGGTCCACCTACTGGTGACAAGGTAGGCCAACAGGGATAGGCACAGCACGACCAAAGCGTCGAAGTGGGCGCTCCCAGCGAATTCCTTGACCATCAACGGATTCCAGAGGAAGAGCAGGAGGACAGGAGCCATTGCTTGTCCCAGTTTCTTCGCGGTGAGGGCAACGAAGAGGCAAGCCATCACTTCTATGACGACCGTCCACAGTTTCCAACCCAGCACGCTACCAGGAAAGCTTAGGTTGCTCAGAGCGAAGAGGAATTGTGCCAACGGAGGATAGAGGGCTGGGATGGAGGAATAACCCACCCGATCGCGGATCTCCGACCAGACCTCCTCTCGGGACGGATCCAACTCGGGAAGGTCATCCAGAACCTCTGAAGCGGGTTCGAGACGGTAGGGAATAGCTAGAGTGCGATTTTTCGTCGCGGTTCGGCTCAAAAGATTGCTCGATAGGCTACCGGAAGGCCTTGCTGAGTGCCGGACCTGGGGGGGACGTGGTTTGGACGGAAGGCGACACAAGCTCAAATCCCAATCCTTTCAAACTCATCCAGCGTGATCTGGTCTCCCGTGCGATCGTATAGTTTCGTCGCCCGGAAAAGGTGTAGCAGCAGGTCTTTTGACTCAATGGCTCCGGCCTGCTACAAGTTCATTCACTTTTGCCGCGAGTGCTTGTGCCTCCTCTAGCGTTAAACCAAAGCGTATTGGTACTTTCTTGAAGTTTAATTGCCCGGTGATGGAAGGCGCCATTACAAGCTCTCCATCTATTACAACTGCCACGCTCCTACCGATGTTGTTGCCGGTGATCTGGCTGAACTTTTTTGTGGCTTCAGACGTGAGCACGACCCGCACGGAATAGGGCTGTTCGTATCTAGATTCGACTTCTGCATGTTTCACATCATTGAGATCAAGCTGGACTTTTTTTTCGAGCCAGACACGGTGTGCCCGGAGAGCGTCATCGATTAAGGTCATTTCATCGGCTTGGTTGCTCGGGGCATTGGCGACGAGCCGGAACTGGATGAAACGCGCAATTTCAGTCTTTGACGCTTGCTGGTTGTGGGAAACGGCTGGCTGCCCGGGACTCGTGATATTCTCAGGGACCGAGGAGGCGTCTCCTGCTTCCGGCCTTGGTGTGGCATCTTCCCGGTCAATGGTGATTCTCTCTTCTAAGAGTTCTTCCACCCGCCTCTGAAATAGAAGTTTAGCCGGAGGTGGTCCTTTGAACTCGTACCGCACGATCCCTCCCTTGTCGATGACGAATGTTGTGGGGAGCACACCGGTGCCACCGTATTGCTGCCGCACCTGTTCGTCGGCCATCAAAAGCGGGAAGTTGACCCGGTAATTCTCAGCAAAATCGCGCACAACTTCAGGACCGTCGTCGACTGAGAGTCCGATCATTGAGAAACCTCTGGGAGCGTATAGGGACTGCAACGCTGTGTACGTGGGCATTTGTTCTCGACAGGGGCTACACCACGTGGCCCAGAAGTCAACAATCAGCACTTTTCCTTTAAAGTCATCCAGCCCTACTTTCTTGCCCTGGATGTCCTTGAGGACAAAGTTGGGAGCTCTCCGGCCGACCAACTCCCCTTGAGAAACCGGGCTCCTTCCGTCTGGGGGTCCAAAGTGTTCCACGAGTGTTGCATCCTCAGGAGGTGAGAAGCGAAAGGTGTCTTCAGGAAAAACGGGATTGAGCTCAATATCCGTAAACTCCATTATAAGAGTCATCTGCTTGAAGGGCATTCTGCGTCGCATCTCCTCAGGCATCTTCTGGCTCATAGTCTCCCAATCCAGATCGTAGCTGCCTTTGCGAATCAGAAAGTCTCGCTCATCGATCCACAGACGAACCGGAATCATCTTATGCGCGGCCCATCTCTCACCGAGAGATTTTGCCGGCATTTTCAGCTCGACTATGATGGCAGGAGTTCCCTCCAGATCGTCCCGGCCTTTTTCGACGACTTCTTCAACTTCTTCCAGCAGTTCTCTGGCAGGATTCTTGCTCAGTACCAACCTCTGAACGAGATGGTCTAATCCAGAAGAAAACATCCACCTCCGTTCTGCAGATTGCCATTCCCGAGGAGTTTTCTCAGTGGTGTACTGCTTCCACATCCCCCTATAGGTAACTAAATCCTTCCCGTTGCTGACCATCACCCACTCCCCAGCCGGCCCGTCTTTGGTTTCCAAGCGAAGGCGATCAGGGCGTTCAAAGGCGAAAAACATCTGGGTGGTTATTCGGCTGTCCATACTAGGGCTTACCAGATGTCTCTCTGTGGTTGTCGTGTCGCGATAGCCTTGAAGTGATTTGTAAATCGCGAGGGATTGCTCCAGCGCCTTGGATTGCTTCAATAAATGATCTACTTTGGCTAGCTCCTGTGACCCCACTGCTTTATTTAACTTTGCTGCCAGCTTGGGGGCCGGTTTGCCAATGAGCTTCGATCCGCTTGCGATGCTCCCCAACTCCGCTGCTTGTCCGAGCTTCTGCTGCCGAGGTGACGGACCCTTGGGCTTCGCCATGCTGAGCCAAGTGCGATGAATTTTGGCGACAAAAGCGTGTCGATAGATCGGCACAAGCCCAACTCCTGCTACGGGCCTATTGAGCATACGTCTCAGGCCGGAGGCCCCCTGTAAGGAATTCACCGTCGGGAAGTCGGGCGAACTGGTCGCACCCGTCACATAGGCGTTCCCCTCCAGGTCCACGGCAATGTCATCGCCTCTATCGATACCGTTGCCGCCGAGATAGGTGGAGTAGACAAGACTGGACCCGGTGGCACCTAGCTTCGCCACATAGGCATCTCTCACCCCTCGAAGAGCCGGCTGGGAGGGATTCACTGTGGGGAAATCCCCTGATTGCGTCTCACCTGTCACATAGGCGTTCCCCTCCTGGTCCACGGAGATCCCTCTGGCGTCATCCGTACCCCCTCCCCCCAAATAGGTGGAGTAGACAAGGGAGCCCGCGGCACTGAACTTTGCCACGAAGGTATCCGAGGAACCCTGGGATGCAGCATACAACGTAGAGGAGGTTACCGGGTCAATGGCCAGGGCTTCGATAGAGGCCGTCAAGGGGGTGGGAGTCCAGCTGTTCCCGCGATCGGCGCTCTTGAAGACACCACCAGTAGTGCCGGCATACAGAGTCGAAGGAGTCGTGGAGTCAATCACCAAGGCAAAGATGAAGTTCATCAGAGCTGTGGCCTGCCAGCTGTCTCCGGCATCGGTACTCTTGAAGACTCCGCGGTCAGTTCCGGCATACAGAGTCGAGGAATCGGTGGGGTCGATTGCCAAGGCGTGAATATTGCTTAGACTGGAGGAAGTCCAGTTGCTTCCCCCATCGGTGCTCTTGGAGACGCCACGCTCAGTTCCGGCGTACAACGTAGAGGGAGTCGTGGAGTCAATCACCAAGTCAAAGATGAAGCTCATCAGAGCTGTTGCGTTCCAACTATTTCCCCCATCGGTGCTCTTGGAGACGCCATTCGTCGTGCCGGCATACAGGGTCGATGGAGTTCTAGGGTCCACAACCAGGGTACGGAGCCGGCTCCTCAGGCCGGAGTTGACAGGACTCCATCGAGCGCCACCATTGGTGCTCTTGAACACGCCACCTTTCCAAGTGCCAGCATAAAGTGTGGAGGGATTGGTGGGGTCGATTGTGATTGCCCGGGCGTGAAGATTGCTCGGACTGATACGACCCCAGTTGCTTCCCCCATCGGTGCTCTTGAAGACGCCGGTCCCTGTGCCAGCATATAGGGTGGACGGAGTTCCGGGGTCCACGACCAGGGTATGGAGATAGCCGTTCACTAGGCCGGTATGAATAGGACTCCAACTGTTTCCCCCGTCAGTGCTCTTAAGGGCGACAATATCTCGTAAAGCCGACTGCAAGGCATTCGATGTGGGAAAGTCGGGCGAACTGGTCTTACCCGTCACATAGGCGTTGCCCTCCGGGTCCACGGCGATGGCCGAGCCGATGTCACTTCCGTCTGCTCCATCACCTGCAGGACCGCCAAGATAGGTGGAGTAGACAAGCCCAAAACCCGTGGCATCTATTTTGGTGACGAAAGCGTCAAGCATGTACCGCATGCCACCGCGATGAGTGGGTTGGAAGGCATTGGCTGTGGGGAAGTCGACTGATGAGGTCCGACCCGTGATGAAGGCGTTGCCCTCCTGGTCTACGGCGATCCCGTAGCCAATGTCTTCGCCCTCACCGCCCAGGTAGGTGGAGTAGACTAGGCCGGAGCCCGCGGGAGTAAGCTTGGTCACGAAGGCGTCCCCAGCGTTCCCAGTGCCGCTAAGCTCAGAATCCAAGGGATTCGCTGTGGGGAAGTCGGCCGAGCGGGTAAAGCCGGTGACGTAGGCGCTGCCGGGCGAGTCGACGGCGATAGCAGAGCCGAAGTCATACTGTTGGCCGCCCAGGTAGGTGGAGTAAACAAGACTGGAACCGGTGGAATTAAGCTTCGCTACGAAAGCATCTGAATGGCCGCTCCAGTCCGGCTGGAAAGGATTGGCGAGGGGAAAATCGGGCGAGCGGCTCTGACCCGTCACGTAGACATTGCCGTCGCTATCCGCCGCAATGTCCCCGCCGGAGCTGTCAACTTAATGTTGGCCAGACGATCCTGAGCCGGAATACACCCCAGCCTTGCTCCTCCTCAGCGGACACACGTCGCCTCCCTCCAGTAGGCAAAAGCTCTGTCGCGAAGCAGTCGCTGATGAACTGCCTTGAGATGGTTCCGACCCACCCGGAACAGATTTTGAACCGGACCGTGGACAGAAAGGAATCGTTGAGCCTGCTCGATTGATTTGAACCCTCTCATCTGCCTCTCTTGTTCTCGGGTGTGTTGGTGTGAAACTTCAGCTCGGTTGTTCTCATACTGACCGGTTTTATGCTCGACTGAGGGGAACACTTCGCGATGGGCCGCTGGGTAGGTCTTGAGCTTGTCAGTGATGAGTTGCCACGGAGGCTGGCCTTGCTCTTTCAACACCTTGCGAAAGAACCGTTTAGCAGCTCGCTTGTCGCGACGTCTAGTCACCAGAATGTCCAAAACATCGCCATCCTGATCAACTGCTCGCCACAGGTAAACTCGCCTGCCTTGAATCCTCACAAACAACTCATCAACGTGCCAAATGTCGCCCAGCCGGCCTTGCTTCCTTCGAATCGACTTGGCGTACTGGGGTCCGAATTTGAGACACCAGCAGCGAATGGTCTCATAGGAAACGATAACGCCACGTTCAGCCATCAGATCCTCGACATCCCGCAGACTGAGCGTGAACCGGTGGTAGAGCCACACAGTATGACTGATGATTTCACACGGAAAGCGATGGCCTTTGTAGAGCATTCTCATCCGACCATTCTCGTGGACCGCCTCTCAACTTGACAGTACCCTCCTGAAATGTAAAGCCCCTCATTCCTGTTTCCCGAAATCAGATTACAGGGATCTACACAGACTCCCCCGGGGGGTCTTACCCCCCCAATCATGTTTCCAGGGGCACCCGAACTAAAAGCGACGCCGATTGAATTCCCGGCCCCAACCCCACTGCTACTGACGCCAATAAAGTTTCCTCGGATCTCATTCCCTGCGCTATGCAAAAGGATGCCTTCATCGGGAAAGCTGTGGATGGCAAGACCTCGGATCAGGCTGCCGCCGGCTCTTACTCTTACATTGAGACCAGTAGCGAATTCTCCCGCTTTACTCCCATCGATCTCGATCACTGGCCGATCCTCAAATCCTGGCTGAGTGGCCGCGTCGATTGTCAAGGGGCCTCTAATAAATGGCAACGGAGTCTGAGGGAGGATGGTGTGGGGGTTATCCCCCAAAATGGCGAAATGGATGCTGTCTTTGCCCTTTTGGTCATTGGCCTCTTGAATTGCCGCCCGTAGCGTGCACTCACAGTCTCCCTTTTTGGTTGGGTTGCACTTCTCCTCAGGCTTGGAGAGCCTGTTTCCCGTGCTGCAGATTCCATCGAACTCTTCGCCCTTTTCGGCATTCTCATCCGGATCGTCCCCAGTGGAATTAACGATGAACGGCTCGATTTCAAGTTCCATCGCACAGGCGGAAAACTCCGAAGTGTTGCCGTCGCTGTCCGTCGCGGTGGCAGTGATCTCTTTTCCAACGGGTACACTGACTTCGACTGACTCCCCTGTGGTTAGGGAGAAGAACTGCAAAAACTCCTGCCCCTCGCCGTGGCCGGAGGGGTCGCACTCGTCGTTGGCGAACAGCTCAATCTTGAACGTCTTGGGTGTGCTGTCCAGTGTCACCTTGATGTTGTCTTCGATTTTCGTGAGGACGGGGTAGTTTTGAAGATTGTTGGGGCCCTCGTCGCCGTCTCCACCGTCGTTTTCTGTCACGCCAAACGGCGCCAAATCAATGCCTAGACCTTCACCGGATCGGTCTCCTTTGTTGGAGAAAATGGAGTTTTCGTTAATGGCGTTGCCGGTTGCTCCTGAACGCACTACGATGCCACCGCTCCGGTTGAAGGCGATCGTGTTGCGTTGAATCGGATTGTCGGAAACGCCGGTGATGCGCACGCCCGGTCCGTCATTGGGGAGCTCCTCTCCCATAGTCCCGATCCCAATCCGATTGCCCAAGACAGGATTTCCAGAGGTGTCTCGCCCCGAGATGGAAACTCCCGCATTCCCTCCCCCGAAGCCATTCGAGCAGATCGTATTGCCCGCTCCGCTGGTCGTCCCTCCTATGATATTGTCGGTTGAGATTCTTCCAATCCCAATCCCCGTAAAATGGTTGCCCAAGGCCACCGAACCATTGATATCCGTGCCAATCAAATTCCCCTGGACGAGAGTGCCGGTGGATCTGGCGATGGAGATTCCGTTGGAACCATTGGCCGAGATCAGATTGGCGGCGGCTCCTCCGATCGTGGTCCCGCTTGTCTCACTCAGCAATAGACCATCTCGGATGTTAGCCAGAGCCACACCACCGGTAATGTCCGTCCCTACTAGGTTGCCTTGAATCAGGGTGCATTCTGCACCCTCAGTAACGACGATCCCTCGAGAGCCGTTGGCAGAGATCAAATTGCCCGCACCGGCCGTGGCGCCACCGATCTCATTGTTGGATCCCCTTTGGATGTCCACTCCATGCGAATTTCCCAGTGCGACGGTTCCCGTGACATCCGTCCCAATGAAGTTGCCCAGCACCTTGTTTTCGTCGGATTGGATAAAGACACCGGGGGTCTCGTTCCCGGAAATGACGTTTCTGGCCTCCTCCATGGTCCCGCCAATCGTGTTCTTGGGTGCCAAGGAGCCTATAACTATTCCCCAATTTCCGTTCCCTCGGTTTTGCGTTCCGGTCACGTCGGTCCCCAGAAAGTTGCCTTCGACGAAGCTGTTCCCACCTCTCTGCTGAATCTGAATGGCCGAGAAAGTAAAGCTGTGAATTGCCAACCCACGGATCACGCTGTCAGCCGGGCTAATAACAAGAGCAGAACCGTCGCCGGCTCCGCTTCCATCGATCTCCACCCTGCCCATTGAGGTGCCGTCGATCACGACCGGGTCTCCGAAATGCAAACCGGGTAAACCCTCTTTCGGGCTGATCTTAGATACTGTGAACTCGATCCGATCGAGTCCTTCACTTGTCCTTGCCTGTTCCATAGCAGAGCGCAGCGTGCATTGTTCGCCAGCGGTTTCCAGATCTACGTCACAAACGTCGTCCCCGAGCTTGGCGTCTGACTCGTCCCCGGTGGAGTTGACCGTGAAGGTCCGAACTGGCCCCGTGGGGACAACACCGAGAGGGTTGGCGCTGTCCTTGAGGACCACCAGGTCGGATAGAGCGTCCGGGTTCAACCTCATGGGCAACACCGCAACTGGAGTACCGGCAACATCCAGGGCCACCGACCAGCTGTTAGCAAGGTGTGTTCTGGAAGAACCGTCGCCCGAACCCTTGTCGGTGACAAGGACGTGGATTTTCTGAGCGAGAGCATCCACTACTAGAAGCTCGTCTTTCGGGAGGCTCGAGACCCGGGCTCGCACCAGTTGGGGTTTCGAGCTGTAGGATAAATTTCCCGGTCCAGCCAGGATGCTTTGAGAGGGCAACACAAGGCCAAGCGTCCAGTCGGACTTTACTTGCAGGCCATTCCCCATTCGCTCCAGCAAACGCAGACTTCCGTCCTCAAGCAAGACGGCCAGCTCTTGGCTGTGGTCTTCTACGAAATCGCCGGCAGCCAGGGAAGAAATGGAGCGCTCGAAGGCATATCGATCCACCCTCGCTGACGCCACCTGCGAGCGCCACCTTTCTCCTACAGATAGCTTTCGGTCTCGGCCATGAATCAGGAGCAATTCCTCCCCTGCGGCGATGGCCAGGTCTACGGGGTAGTGCTCATCGAAGTGACCAAGGGCGAAACTCGTCGCCTCGGCGGGAAGCGGCAAATCCTCCGGATCCCCCCGCAAGGCTCCCTCCGGCCACTCGAAGAGCAGCACTTTCGGACCCTCGACTCCTCGAATGCCCACAATGAGATCCTGAAGCCCATCCCTTCGGTTGACTTCGCCGGCAAGCAGGGCGGTGATTGTTCCCGGTAAATCAATGACCTCCGGCGCCTGGAAGTCTCCTTGACCGTTTCCAGTAAGTAGCCACAGTTTCTCGGAACCTTTCTTTGCCAAGGCCAGGTCCCAGTGGCCATCGGCATCAAAATCGCCTGCGCCTAGAAACTCAGGGGCTACGGGGAGCTCAAAGACTCTGGCGGGAGACAGGAAGGGATCTTCGGTGAACGTACCGGCGAGCTGGCGTCTTCTGGCACCCGGTCCATTTGGAAAAATCGAATCGATGTTGCCTCGATGAACGGTTAGGATACCCCCGGAATCTGTGGCATACCCGCACACTAGATCCGGCACCCCATCCTCGTCGAAGTCTGCGGAGGCGAGCGCCAGGGGCTCAAGCAAACCAGCCACTTGCAACTCTTGAAATCGAACTGCCAACTCGGAATCCTGGGCAAAGCGCACCTCCAAACTGCGCCCGTCGTCCAAATTGATCCAGGGGTAACCTCTTCCGGAGGCGTAGACGGCAATTTCGCTCTGTGGCTCCTCAAGCTTCAACGTCTGTTGTTGGGCGGATGGGGAGCCGAAGCCGACAATCCAGATGGGAAAAAGGCAGATTCCGAGTACCTTCAAACCTGGATGTGGCATGGTCGTCCTCCCCCCCTTTGTACCCTTTCAGGATTTTGGTCGCTTCAGATAATACGGAACTTTAGTTCACAGGCACCGAGTCGTCAACACCTGCAGCACAGGACTCAGATCGTGTTTCATTGGATCGGCCATACGGCGTGGATCCGGCGGTCAATCAGAAAGCGACTCTCGACGAAGTAGTTCACGGACCAGAGTTCCAGGAAGCCCCGCTTTTTGTGGGGTGATGATAAGCAGCGAGAAATTTCAACTAAAATGGGATTGACCCCGCATGACCGCTCTTGGCCGTTTGCGGCCGTTCACTCGACGTTTCCGGGGAAAATCTGAATGACCGCTTTTAGGCGAAAGCCGCCGGTCAGAAGCGAGCTACTCTGACACTGGATAGGGTATACTAGAAGAGTAGTTATTCTTCCTCTTGAGAGGCGAGATCAAGAGGCATCCCGAGGGGCTAGGAGAGCTGTGATGCAGTATGTTCACATATCAATACATTGAAGATACCCACCCTCGGTCCACCATCGGTGGTCGCAGATACCATCGTGTGGAGTGCTGGCTAAATGATCACGAATACAAGTGGCTGCAGCATCTAGCCCAAAAGGAAGATCGCTCCATGTCAGCCATCTTGAGGCGAGCTTTGGGCAGCTACATTCTTCTGATGCCGGGGTTCGTTCTTCAAGTACTTGTAAAATAAGAACTTACAAGCTATCCAATTTGCCAATGACGTGAAGCTACCTTAGAATCAAATTATGGTCCGCGACAACACCAACACCTTCCCGTCGGAAGACAAGGAAGTGGGAAACTGGAAGTGCTCTCTTTCGAGGACCTCCTCAGGTTCACCACTGCCGTCGGCAGAGATCCACCCCATGTTTGGACCCTTTTCCCACACAGTAAAAAAAAGTCTTGAAGCATCCGGGCTCCAGACGGGTGCATTTCCACCTTTAGAGGTCAATGGGGACAGGGCGCACCGCTCGATCTCGCAGGTCCGGATATAACGTCGCTCTTGGCCTTTTATTGCCACAACCGCCAGACGCTTGCCATCCGGGGAGAGTCGTGGGTTGTACAATTGCATCTGGGTTTCCAGGAACGGCTCCTCCCGTCCCTGGCGATCCACCCAGACCAGGGCATCCGCCCGATCCACCTCCGATCCGGGGACATACGCGAGCGATCCGCTCCGGGAGACTTCAAACTTTGGCACCATACCCTCTGCCAACCACACATCGTCCACCACAGGCACTCCTGTTCCCTGAAGCTCCAGGGCATCCAGATCGAAGGGTGCTGCCAGGAGGGAGTTGCCCTGCTGGTAGATCAGATGCCCTGTAGGCAAGTAGCGGGCCTTGTCCGGACCTTCCATCAGGGTGCTTTGTTGGCCAGTGTCCAGAGAGAGCACCTTGGTCTGCCCCCCATCCCTGAAGAGGACCGCCTTGCCCCCAGGAAGAATCTGGGGGAAGCCAAGGCGTCCCTTTGGGATCAACGGTTCGGGAATGCCTCCGTTTGACGAAACTCGCCAGAGGCCAGGTCGCCTTCCGAAAACGATGGTGTCATCCTCTCCCCAACTCGCACCTCGGCCTATCCCCACCTCGCAGATCGTCACGGGCTCACCACCGAGCAGGGACCACTTCTTCAACTCACCCTTGACCTGGGTATGAAGAGTAAAGAAGCCCACCCATTTCCCGTCGGGGGAGAAAAACGGAGAGTAGCCGCCCTCCGCGCCGGGAATCTCCTTGGCCTCCAGCCCATCTATGGCTCGCAAATAAAGACGGCGCGTGTTGTCTCGAACGGCACCGTAGACCAACTGGGTTCCATCGGGGGACAGCGCCAGGGAGGGCGGCGGAGGAATCGCTTCATCTTCAGGCAGGGGGAGAGAGAACCGAGTGACGGTGGGTGGTGGAGGCTGGCTGTCGTACGCTAGATTCCAGAGGAGAAAGCCCAGGAGTACACCCGCCACGAGAACCATCAGCCCAACTACTGCTAAACGGGTTGGTTCCTGCCACCAAGTGGGGGTCGCAGTCGCCACTCCTACCCCGGAATCCTCAACCGGCTCACTCAGGACGTACTTGATCACGATTCTGGCGTCGGCTATGTGGTGGAGACGATCATGCGGGTCCTTCTCAAGACATCTCCGAAGCAATCTCTGGATGGCCCTGGGCGTGCCCTCAGGTAGAGCTTCCCAATCCGGGTCCTCGTGAACGATCGCTGCCAGAATGTCGGTGACGGTCTCACCGCCGAATGCCTGCTTGCCGGTCAGCACTTCATACAGGACACACCCGAAGGCCCAGATGTCCGTTCGCTTATCTACTACCTGCCCCCTGGCCTGCTCAGGGCTCATGTAGCCTGCCGTGCCCATGATCACCCCGACAGCAGTGCCTGTTCGTGTCGGGGAACTGGTCAGATCAGTAGCAGGGGTCTCATCTTCAAGAGCCTTGGCGAGGCCGAAGTCCAGGACCTTAACCTTCCCCTCCGGTGTGATCTTTACATTGGCCGGTTTTAGGTCCCTGTGAATGATTCCCTTGTCGTGGGCTGCTTCCAGTGCCTCGGCCATCTGAAGAGCAATTTTCAAACTCTCCTCTAGAGGAATGGCTCCCACCTGGATACGTTCAGCCAGCGTGGCCCCTTCCACCAACTCCAGCACCAGGGCGTGCTTGTCGGCGGAGTCTTCCAGACCGTAGATGGAGGCGATATTGGGATGATTCAGCGACGCCAACACCTGGGCTTCACGGGAGAAACGAGCCATGCGTTCGCGATCGGCGGCAAAGGCTTCAGGCAGGACCTTCAGGGCGACATCGCGGTTGAGCTTCGTATCGGTGGCGCGATATACCTCTCCCATCCCGCCTTCCCCGAGCTTGTCAGTGATCTTGTAGTGGGAGAGGGTCTGGCCGATCAAGATAGTCTCTCTCAATTCTCGGTCGGCACCAGGCGCTTGAGTTCCTCAGCCCAGTTGACGATCACATGGATAGGCTCAAATTCTTCCGCCGGTTCAATCAACAGGAATCTCTGGCCATCGTTGGTAACACAGTATTGAAGTCGACCATGCGTCATCGCTTCTGCAGGTGTCTGGAAGAGGACCTTGGGAATACCCGTCTCTAGAGTGGCTATCGCTCTTACCTCTACGGACATCAGCTTTCCGTCAGGTTGAAGGAAGAATAGCTCTTTGCCGTCTCCTCTCCACCGGGCCTGAGCACCACCGGCTCTGGATATCTGCCGTCTGCTGGAGAAGTCCGGGAAGGCGGCTGTGTACACCTCGCGCCTCCCAGATTCATCGGAGCGGTACGAGATCCATTTTTCATTCGGAGAAAGTTGCCACTCGTCTTTTCCCAGAGTCTCGTCAAGCAAGAGTCTCGGTTCCCCATTCCCCTCTTCGCCCAGGCGCAACGCATCCAGCGAACTCTGATCGGGTTTCAGAGAGAGAAAAATGATGTCTCCGTCTCTGGACCAGATCTTGGGGTAATAGGAATCCTTGGATTCGAACAGGAGTTCCGCCTCGCTGCCACCCACACTCTTTAGGAAAAGGCTTCCGGGGCCAGTGCGGCGAGAGTGAAACGCCAGGCGGCGTCCGTCCGGGGACCAGGTGGGGCCAACATTACGAGAGGAAAACGCGAATCGAGAGAAAATGCCTGTCGAGAGTTCGATCAGCCAAATGTCCTCTGCGAACGCGAGCTCCCGTGTGGTTACTGCTACGCGCTTTTGGTCCGGTGATAGAGCAACGTGTCTGTAATCTCTCGGTTCACCCACAGTCTCTAGCAGCTTACCCGATCGATCCCGCCAAACGAGTCGACTGTCCAGGCTAGAGGACTTATACGCCAACACGCCGTTCTCTGAGACCGAGAAGAGAAACCCTGTTTTTTCAGCGATGGGAATGGGTTCCCCTGACACTTCCAACTGCAGAACGTCAAAGCGTTGGGCCATTAGTGTCCGGGCTCGCTTGAAGAGCAGATAGACAGGTGGGGAATACGCCACATACCCTAGAGAAGCGTTGACCAGAAACTTGTGCTCATCGGAGTCTAGAGATCCAATGTAGATGTCCCAATCCTCTGCCAGCTTGGCCCGGGCCACATACAGAAAATGGCGACCATCAGGTAAGAAGTAAGGGAATGCATGGGCCGTTTCGTGACGTGACTGATCGAGTTGGGTGATGGCTGTCGCTTCGCCTCCGGCCGAAGAAATACGGTAGATCGGTCCTCTAGTGTCAGGGGCAAAGAGAATTGTCTCCTGCCGGTTCCAGGTCCCCCCAGCTCTCCGAGGAGCATCAGCGAGAGAGACCGCAGGCCCACCGGAGAGATCGATCTTTTTCAGTTTGCGGTCTGCAAAGAATCCAATGAAGCGGGAGTCTGGAGACCAGAAAGGGAGTTCAACTTTATCCGTGCCCTCTAGCCTCTCGGCGATGGGGGAATCCATACTGCGTACCCAAAGGGACGACCTGCCAGTCTGGTCCACACCCCCAAAGACGATCTGTTTCCCATCGGGAGAAACAGAGGGATGGAAAATCTCGGATACCGTCTCAGGTGGCGAGACGGGAAAGTGTATAGTGCCAGACTGCTGGGGTACCTCGCCAGAATCGATCAGTGTCAAAGTAAAGGCGACTACCGTCATGATGCCGACTAGGGCCCAGGGAAGGGCTTGTTTCCAGGATGATCGGGGCAGGGGTGCTGCAACTGGCAGAGGGGTGACACCAAAAGGCTCACTCAGAGCCTCTCTAACTTCGATTCTCGCGTCGGCTATGTGGTGAAGGCGATCATGGGGATTTTTCTCAAGACACCTGCGGAGCAGTCTCTGGATGGCCCTGGGCGTGCCCTCAGGTAGAGCCTCCCAATTCGGATCGTTGTGGACAATCGCTGCTAGGATGTCCGTGAGGGTCTCACCGCCGAACACCTGCTTGCCTGTCAGCACCTCATACAGGACACAACCGAAGGCCCAGATATCAGTCCGCTTATCTATCGTCTGCCCCCTGGCCTGCTCAGGGCTCATGTAGCCTGCCGTACCCATGATCACCCCGACAGCGGTACCTGTTCGTGTCGGCGAACTGGTCAGATCGGTAGCAGGGGTCTCATCCTCCAGCGCCTTGGCCAGACCAAAGTCCAGGACCTTTACCTTGCCCTCGGGCGTGATCTTCACGTTGGCAGGCTTTAGATCCCTATGGATAATCCCTTTCTCATGTGCCGCCTCCACCGCCTCAGCCATCTGGAGAGCGATCTTCAGGCTCTCCTCCAGGGGAATGGCTCCCTTCTGGATGCGCTCAGCCAGGGTCTCCCCCTCCACCAGTTCCAGAACCAGGGCGTGCTTGTCGGCGGAGTCTTCGAGGCCGTAGATGGAGGCAATATTAGGATGATTCAGCGATGCCAGGACCTGGGCTTCACGGGAGAAACGGGCCATGCGCTCCCGGTCAGCCGCAAAGGCTTCGGGCAGGACCTTCAGGGCCACATCCCGGTTGAGCTTCGTATCGGTGGCCCGGTACACCTCTCCCATGCCGCCTTCGCCGAGCTTTGAGGTGATCTTGTAGTGGGAGAGGGTCTGGCCGATCACAATCTGTCCCTTAGTTGTCCGTCGGCACCAGCCGCTTGAGTTCCTCGAACCAGTTGAGGACGACGTTGATTTGGGTTGGCCACCCCTCCTGGATGAACACGAACCGCTGGTCGTCCGGTGCGATATCGTAGGACGAATGCGAATTCAGCGCAGAAGCCGGAAAGGTAAACAGCAGTCTCGGAGCTTCCGCTTTAAGTAGGCACTTCGTGCCGACGGCCAAGGCCGTAAAAGGCTGTTTCGGGACACCCCGGCTGTGACGAAAGGGCGGTCTCAGAGAACAGCTCACTTGATTGAAATTCCGAGACTGTTAAGTGTTGGCTCCGTCTGGATGGAGACCACCATCACCTCGTCCCCGTTCCGATAGAAAAGCTCCCTGCCACTGTGCGCCCATAGAGGCTGGCGGCCTCCGTCTGTAGATATGGTCTCAATCCCACCCTCTTCGGGGTAGGCTTTCGCGTACACCTCCCGGCGGCCCGAACGGTTGGAGCCAAAGGCAATCCAGCGACCGTCCGGCGAGAACATGGGCCGAGTTTCGATAGCCTCGGTGGCAACAAAGGGCTGGGGCTCACCTCCGAGGGGAAGCAACCAAATGTCTAAGTGTGTTGAGGGACCGAACTGTCCAAACGCCAATACATTACCCTCGGGGGACCAGGAGGAGGGTCTCTGCATATCCAAGATCGAGTCTCGTCCCATCTCCTTCGTGAGTTGCTCGGCCTTACCACTGCCGTCCGCTGCCATCCAAAAGAGACCGGGCTGACTGCCCCTCCGACCGAACGTGAGTCGTGTGCCGTCCGGATTCCAAACGAGACCGAAACCCCCACCCGTCGTCAACGGACTCAAGATCCCTCGGGCTATTTCATAGATCCAGATCTCAGAATCCCTGAAAGCTCCCACTGAAACAGCCAGACGTTTCCCATCAGGCGAAATGCGAACGGTAGTGAAGTCTCGCCGCAGGTCCGTCACTGGCTGCTGCTCGCCCTGGCGATCTACCCAGACCAGTGCGCTCCCACTGCTCGCCAGACCGGGAATATAGGCTAGTATTCCGTTCTCCGATATGCTGTACTGCTCCCCGCCGCCAGCCGACCAGAGCCTCTCCAACACCGGTGTAGAGTCTCCTGTCACATTGAGGGTTTCCAGATCGAAGGGGGCGGCCAGAAGCTCTTCGTCCAAGGTGTAGATCAGGTGACCGGTGGGTGCATAACGGGGGTGCCACCCACGCGGGATGAGGATCTTCTCCTCACCCGTTTCCAGAGACAGCACCGCTATGTTCCATACTCCTTCTTCATCAATGGGGCTGAATAGCACTGCCTTACTCCCAGGTAGAATCTGGGGATGAAAACTCCGGGTTTTGGTCAGTTCCTCAGGGGTGCCTCCTGCGTCTGAGACCCTCCAGAGTCCGTTCCTTTGTCCGAACACGATCGTGCCATCCTGACCCCAACTGCCGCCTCGGGAGATCCTCACTTCGCAGAGGATCTGGGGCGTTCCACCCATCAAGGACACTTTCTTCAATGCTTCATCGCTAAAGAAGCCCAGCCACTTTCCATCGGGAGAGAAGAACGGATCCCAGGCACCCTCGGTGGAGGGGATCAGCCTGGACTCCCGTTGATTCAGGGCACGCACGTACAACTGCCTGATTCCCCCTCGGCTGGCCCCGAAAACCAACTGGCTGCCATCGGGTGATAGCGCTAAGGTACGAATGCCAAGCCTCGCACCCTCAGGAAGGACAACAGATAGCCGAGCAGCAGGGGATTGTGTGGTTTGGCTGTCGTCCGCCCGGTTCCATAGAACAGAGTCGAGGAAGAGACCGGTCGCTAGAGCCAGTAGAGCAATTGCGACCACCGGCATTGCCTGTCGCCACCTTGATTGGACCTTCCCTTCTTGGGCCGTTGCCGGAACCGAAGCGGTTTCAACCTGAGTCTCGCCTGAGTCTGCGATGTCGCTAATGATCAGCTCTCCCAGATCTGTTCTCACATCATGGGCCAGTTGGTAGCGCCGCTCCGGCTCCTTCGCCAGCATCTTTCTGACGGTGTGCTCAAGGAGCACCGGCGGGTTCTGCAGGTAGCTGGCAAGAGGACCGGGAGACTCGTTCAGGATGGCATTGGCCGTCTCGACGGGGGTGTCTTTCTTGAACGGATGAATTCCCGTGAGCATCTCGTAGAGCACCACTCCAAAGGAGAAGATGTCCGAACGAGGATCGACCTCCTGCCCTCGTACCTGTTCAGGAGACATATAGGGCAGCGTGCCCAGCGTGGCCCCCGTATCGGTCAAAGTCGAGCTGATCGTTTCGTCGTCAACGCTGGCACCTTCTGCCGCAATCACCCGCTTCGCCAGGCCAAAGTCCATCACCTTCACATGGCCTTCCGGCGTAAGCATGATATTGGCGGGCTTCAGATCCCTGTGGACGATGTTTTGTTTATGTGCGGCCTCTAGGGCCTCGGCGATCTCCGTGGCCTTCTGGAGGGCATCTCTCAGCTCCAGTGAACCCTTGGCCAGACGGTCCTTCAGGGTCTGACCCGCTACGTACTCCATCGAGATGAAGAACTGCTCCCCGTCTTCCCCCACCTCATGGATGTGGCAAATATAGGGGTGATCCAGAGCCGCTGCCGATCTTGCTTCTCGCAGAAAGCGTTGCCGCGCAACCGGGTCCTGCTGCATCTCCTGGGACGGAAACTTGAGAGCGACTTTCCGATTGAGGGGGCCGGTATCCTGGGCCAGATAGACCTCCCCCATTCCGCCTTCGCCGAGCTTCTCCAGAATGCGGTAGTGCGAGATGTTTTGCCCTATCAAAGGCGTCTCCAGGATGCAGGGGAGCCTGTCTAGCGAATACTAGAGCCTTGGGTCTGGAAGGGCAATCTCAGTGGGTGCTTTTCTAGAGAGAGGTCCCTCCGGGAAAGACCTCCGATCTACCGATGAGGGACGAACTAGTCAGCTCAAGTCAGCTGGAGTCAGCTCCCTTTGGGCACAATTTGGGCACAATCGGTGGTTTTTGGGCGAGTAGGTGCAATGCAAGGGTGGCGCTAACTCGTTGAAACGAAAGTACCCGGGGTGGGACTCGAACCCACACGGAGGTAACCCTCCTCAGGATTTTAAGTCCTATCCGGGGGAGCGTGAAATCTAACGAAATCTAACGAAAACGTCTTTAGTTTCTGGGTTTTCGCCGTATCCATCGAGTGGTTTCTGACGATATCCGGTAGGTTTCTGACTGGACGATAACTGGACGACATAGTTCCCGATCGAACAGCAGGAGGTAGTCGGTCCGAACCTCCAGCGACGCGCTCTTCTGGGACGAGGTGCCGATCTGGGAAGACTGAACCGCCCCGGCGCCCCGAGCCGAATCAAGACCCGTGTATCCCTTTCTGCCTTGATTGTCCCCTCTCTCCAGACGAAGACTCGGTCTCGACACCCCCATCGGCGTATTTCATCCCGTTTTCTCCTGCACCTCCGAGCGAAGCTCCCCCTCGTCCTTCCTCGAACCCCCTTTTTCATCCCCAGTAAAACAAGAATCGCCAACCAATACCCGCCGCCCAAGAAAGCAAAGTCCTATATGGGGAGAAAATCGTTGACACAAGATTGGAGGGCCGATACATTGTGATCATTCATCGTGGAAAGGTCAGAGGAACTCGCATCCGAGGTTGATATGAGCAATGTCGACCTTATACCTGGGGATATAAAGAACTGGCTCCGCGGGCCCATGGTGGCGGTGGCCACGCCTTTTACCGAGGACTTGACTCTTGACTTGGACGGTCTGCAACAGAACATACGCTTTATGATTGATCACGGAGTCAGAACAGGGCAGGGTGCACTTCTGGTAGCAGCAGCAGCTGGAGAGCACCCGGTCTTGAATGTAGAGGAGCGCAAGGCAGCGATGGAGGCTGCTGTAGAGGCAGCAGCCGGAAAAGTGCCGGTGCTGACCAGCATCCAACATACAGATACGCGCGTGATTGTGGAGCTGGCAAAACATGCCTCCAAAGTGGGAATAAAGGGCGCTCAGTTGAACGCAACCTACTACTACTCTGCTAGCGAAGGAGATGTCCTTCGCTTGTTCCGAATGGTGGCAGAAGCCTCAGACGTTACGATCATGATTTACCGGGTTGGGGTGCTGCTAGAGATGGGCCTGGACCTGATTCGGCGCCTGGCCGAGCTAGAGACTGTACGAGCGTTAAAATTTTCCGCCATTGATGGAAACGAATTCACGGAAGGTGTCGCTACGCTCATAAAGGACCTGGTGGTCATTGATAACTCCGGGCAACATGTCTGGGGTCACATGCTGGGGACTAGTGGTTTCATCACCCACATCAGTAACTTCTGGCCTGAGTACCCGCTCCAACTCTGGCAGCTCCTGGAGAAGGGGGAGTACACCGCAGCGAAAGATAAGCTGGCCTCCTTCAAGTGGAGATGGGCAAAGTGGCGCAGCAAGGTTCTGAAAGTTACAGGGGGAGAAGGTCCCTTCATCAAGGCGGCTATGGAGGCGGCCGGACTGCCGGCAGGGCCTCCCCGGCCCCCATCGGTCAGGCCACCGCAGGACCTATTGCACCAGCTGCGAGAGCTGCTGGACTCTGCCGGTGTGCCTCAAGCCCGACGGGGCGCCGGGACGTAGTCCCGCCGGATATGGCTTTACATGGGTCTGGGAGTGGCAAGAACGGGTGCCTGACTCGGAAGAAGTTCTGGTGACTACTTTTCTGAACCCCCAAATCGTCTGCCTTCGGACGCAGCTCGACGGCAGGATTAATGGCATGGTGCTCGGAGAAACCTAAATCCTGTGCCGGTGCAGTCGTCACTGTGCGTTGCATCCGCGTGGCCACTAGCAGAAGCGTACTGCCATAGGGGCGTTCCCGCCACTGATCCCAAAGTCGCCGCGCGAGTTCAGGCTGGTGATGAACATTGTCGAGGATCAGCAACGAAGCCGGACGGGACAACCGCCGCAACGCCACTATTCATCCTTGAACGGCTTTTGCGATACGCATTTGCAGCCTCCGCACTTCGCGGCGGGCGTGGTTGCAGTCCACTTCTTCCCACTTGACCGCGTCGCCGACGGGCGCACCAGCCGAGGCCGTCATTTGCTTTCCCGTCTGTGAAGGTTCTGACAAATTCTCTCGCAATGAAACACCAGTCGGATGTCAGCCCTCCGTTTCGGCCAGACCGTAGATTCGGCATTTAGAGGGGACCTTTGTCAGGAGGTCCTATCCTCCCCATTACAGGTAATGGGACACGGTTTGGCCTATCAACAGGGCCTCCAGACGTAAGAGGAGCCTGTTTGGCCAATACTAGATCTTTGGATCTGGAAGGGCAATCTCAGAGAATGGTTTCTACACCGAAGCACGTATCTGCCTGAGACCCACGGCCAGGTCCGCCCAACCACACAAACATCTTGCTCGCCAGCGAGTCGTCCCAGTTTGCTACCATTGGGGGGTGATGGCCCTCAAATAAATGCACTGTTTGTCTACATGTTAGCCGCGACGCCATCGAGCGGTCGCTGATCCACGGCGAGCCGATGCGGGACCTGGCGGGACGGCACGGGATCTCGAAGTCGGCACTCCACCGTCACAGAAATGCCCATCTTCCGAAGGCCCTGGCCAAGGCGCAGGAAGCCGAGGAGATCCTTAGAGGCGAGAGTCTACTGGAGGAGGTCGGAGCGCTGCTGGCCCGGACCGACACCATCTACGTCGAGAGTGTGGCCAACGGCGACATGCGCCTTGCCCTGAGCGCCATCCGTGAGAAGCGTGGCTGTCTGGAGCTGCTCGGCAAGGTCACGGGCGAGCTTGACGGCCCCGAGCACAATACCGATTTCCGACCGATGTTTTCGCTGCCCGACGGAAGCTATCCGAGGGTCACTGTCGAGGGAGTGCACGACAACAAGACCATCGACATCACACCAGACGACTGAGACCCCCCACCCCCCCCAAACAGGGGGGTGCCTTATATGGAGGGTACCGGGGCGGCCGTAGAGGCGCACCCAGCGAGTCTCAGTTGACATCTAGCAAGCATCTAATCACCTAGATGTATCGGATAGCTCTAGTGCACACACTGTAACTAACTGTAAAGATTGGTGGAGGTAAGCGGATTCGAACCGCTGACCCCCTGCTTGCAAAGCAGGTGCTCTGCCAACTGAGCTATACCCCCACCGGCGTTGAACACGAGGAGCAGGAAATGTCCTCGAGTTGCATTTGAGAAGGAAGCCCTCTCCAGATTCGGATGGCTCCTTCGCGCGCTTAGTCTAGCACGTTCCCGATCTAGCAAAGCTGCCCCCTTGATCACCCGGACCAAGAGTGTTACATTGTAGTAGACAATCTACACGTAAAGAAGAAATGGCTCTGAACATTAGAAACACCGAGGCTGAACGGCTGGCCGAGACACTTGCCAGGCGTACTGGAGAGACGAAAACGGAAGCAGTCACCAAGGCTTTACGCGAGCGCTTGAGGCGCCTCGATCGCGACCGATCAGGCCGACAGCTGGCCGACGAACTGGACGAGATTGCTTCTCACTGTGCCTCTCTGCCTGTTCTGGACAGGCGAAGTGACGACGAAATCATCGGCTATGGAGCTCGGGGTCTTCCGGGCTGATGGTGATTGATACCTCTGCTCTCGTGGCGATCCTTCAGAATGAGCCAGAACGCCGACGCTTCAATGAGGCGATCGAAAAGGCGGAGTCATGCTCCATCTCGAGTGCAACCTTGGTTGAGACCTCCATCATCATCGAGTCACGATATGGATCGCTTGGTTTGGGCGACCTCGATTTGCTCATTTCCAAGGCTGAGATCACGGTTGTCCCGCTGGATCTTGATCAGGCTCTGATTGCTCGGCAAGCCTTTAGCCGATACGGTAAGGGACGCCGTCCAGCCGGCCTGAACTATGGTGACTGTTTCAGTTACGCGCTGGCCCAGTCTCTAGGGCAGTCGTTGCTTCAAAAAGGCAACGACTTCGCCCGGACCGACCTGACAATCCACCCCTCGGTGTAGAACGCCGAGCCTTCACTTCACTCTTGCCTGTCCTGACGAATCGCTCAGCGATGGCGGAACACCGATGCTGGGATGCGACGTTTTGGGGGTAGGAAAATTTCGCTGTTATCCGGCTCTCTCTTCGGAAGCTGGCCTCATATTGCCGACGAGTCAAGGCGTTCGCGGCTCTTTTGATTGGCTAGGATTGGGAGGGAGACGTGGGTCTCGGGGAGAGCTTGGACAACTAGGCAGGGGGGACAGGTAAAACGTATACCGTATTGTTCTTCCGTTAGAAAGGAGGTGATCCAGCCACAGGTTCTCCTACAGCTACCTTGTTACGACTTCACCCCAATCACGAGCCATACCGTCGGCGCCTGCGTCCTCCGAAGAGGTTCGCCCAGCGACTTCTAGTACAGCCCGCTTTCGTGATGTGACGGGCGGTGTGTACAAGGCCCGGGAACGTATTCACCGCGGCATGCTGATCCGCGATTACTAGCGATTCCAACTTCACGCAGTCGAGTTGCAGACTGCGATCCGAACTGAGAGCGGTTTTCTGGGATTCGCTTACCGTCGCCGGTTCGCTGCCCTCTGTACCGCCCATTGTAGCACGTGTGTAGCCCGGGACATAAAGGCCATGAGGACTTGACGTCATCCCCACCTTCCTCCGGCTTTTCGCCGGCAGTCCTCGCAGAGTGCCCAGCTTAACCTGATGGCAACTGCAAGCAAGGGTTGCGCTCGTTGCGGGACTTAACCCAACATCTCACGACACGAGCTGACGACAGCCATGCAGCACCTCTGATGCAGTCCCCGAAGGGTATCTCCCCATCTCTGGGGCCTTCTCCACCAGTTCAAACCCCGGTAAGGTTCTTCGCGTTGCGTCGAATTAAACCACATGCTCCACCGCTTGTGCGGGCCCCCGTCAATTCCTTTGAGTTTCAGCCTTGCGGCCGTACTCCCCAGGCGGGGTACTTATCGAGTTATCTCCGGCACGGAGGACTGTCTCCCCCACACCAAGTACCCATCGTTTACGGCTAGGACTACCGGGGTATCTAATCCCGTTCGCTCCCCTAGCTTTCGTGCCTCAGCGTCAGATGCTGTCCAGGAAGCCGCCTTCGCCTCCGATGTTCCTCCCGATATCTACGCATTTCACCGCTCCACCGGGAATTCCGCTTCCCTCTCCAGCTCTCTAGCCTACGGGTTTCTGAGGTCCTCCCCCGGTTGAGCCGGGGACTTTCACCTCAGACTGCCTAGGCCGCCTACGCACCCTTTACGCCCAGTAATTCCGAACAACGCTTGCCCCCCCCGTATTACCGCGGCTGCTGGCACGGAGTTAGCCGGGGCTTGCTCCTTGGGTACCGTCATTCTCTTCCCCAAGAACAGGAGTTTACGACCCGAGGGCCTTCGTCCTCCACGCGGCGTCGCTGGGTCAGGCTTTCGCCCATTGCCCAAGATTCCCCACTGCTGCCTCCCGTAGGAGTCTGGGCCGTGTCTCAGTCCCAGTGTGACCGTCCATCCTCTCAGACCGGTTACCGATCGTTGCCTTGGTAAGCCGTTACCTCACCAACTAGCTAATCGGACGCGGGCCCCTCCTTCGGCGCCAGACCAACCGAAGTCGGCCAAGCTTTCCCCCTTCAGGTTCCCCCAAAGGGCCTTATGCGGTTTTGGACCGGGTTTCCCCGGCTTATCCCCCTCCAAAGGGTAGGTCACCCACGCGTTACTCACCCGTCCGCCACGCTAATCATCTTCCGAAGAAAACTTTCGCGTTCGACTTGCATGTGTTAGGCGCGCCGCCAGCGTTCATTCTGAGCCAGGATCAAACTCTCAAGTTCTTTCCAAGGTCCCGTCCTGCCTAGTTGTCAAAGATCTCCCCGCAGACCTTCGTCTGGGGAAACCCCTATCTTAACGTCTCCTGACAGGGGTTGCAACCTTTTTGTTTCTGTGGAACTGCGAGGAACATCAGGCCGACGTCGAGAGGGTGGTTCCCAGCCTGGCTATCCGATCACGGTGCGGGGTTTGGAGTAGGCCTCCTCAAGGTATTTCTTCGCCTCGTCCTGGGCTCCATTGAAGTCGATCTTACTGTTGACTGCCTTTCGATACTCGGACTTGGCCCGCTCGCGCTGACCTAGGATGTCGTAGATCTTTCCCAGGTAGATGTGCGTCCAGGTTTCGACCCATTCCGGTTTCAGGTTCCCATTGAGAGCATCTCGAAAGCTGTTGGCGGCGTTGGAATAACTGTGCTGTTGAAAATAGACTTCACCCAGCCTGTGGTGCGCCACGGAGCTTCGGGGATCCAGTTCCTTCGCCTTTTCGTATTCCCGAATGGCAGCCACGAATTCCGACTTCTCCTGGTACTCTTCTCCTAGCGAAATGTTTACCTGTACCCTCATCTGGGCTGAGTCGTGCAGGATCTTCCCCTTGGGGTCGACGATCACTCGCACCGGTACATCCTTCAGGGAATACCGGAACGAGCTGGTTTTCCCGTTGATCGTAAGCTGCTTCTCGATCGGATCTCCCTTCGTCTCGATGGACAGATCGGAAGGCATTCTGAAGAGGTCGATGCTCTGTTTTATCTGACCTCGAATGGTATAGGTGCCGTTCTTCAATTTGAAGATGGTGTACTCGACACGAAACTCGGGAACTCCCACCGACTCTACCCACTGAACAAAGAACCACCCGTAGTCCTCGCCGGTCTTGGTCTTCACAAAATCAGCGAAATCCGAAATCCGGGTGGCCTTGCCTTTGCGTTCCTGGAACCAGTCCTTGAAGTAGGCATTGAACTCCTCCCGTCCAACCAGCTGGCTCAACATGTAGAGCACCCAGGCGCCCTTGCTTCCCACAATGGACGCATACTGGGCCGAGCCCAGTTCCAGCGCCAGCCCTTGGGTGATGGGAGCGCCCTTTTCATACTTGAGGGCCTGGACCGCCTGCCGTGCAAGCTGTGCCGAGAACCTGTCGGCATAGTGTGCCTCTATGTATCTCAGCGCTGCGTAGATGGCGAACCCCTCCTGGAGAAACGCATCTGAGGCTCCCGCCATCGGGACCGAGTAGCCCCACCAGTGCCGGGCTATCCGGGTAGCCAGTTCGAAAACCGGTAAGGATCGGGCATCCAGCACCGCAGACTCCAACAGAATCAACTCAAAGCAGCCGTGCGAGGGCAGGGTCAGGTTGCCAACAGCGGCCAGATTCAACTTGGAAAGCGGTAGCTCTCCGTATTCACTCTTGAAAAACTCCAGGATCTTACCGATTTCCTGAGCCCAAGGGCTCAGGTCACCTTCGTGACTCTCCGTCACGAAAAATGTAACCGGAACCGGTCCCTCCTCGAACTGCTGACGGAAGAAGCGGGCAAGGATTACCGGAACCTGGGTGACGGCCTTCGAACTGGACCAGGTGAAGATTTCGTGTACCCCTTCGGTGGTGATCGACTCCAGATTTCCCGGCGCCACCACCGTGAATCCCAGAGGCACCGTTATCTTGAGGTGGGTTGTCGCGGCATCCAAGGGGAAGGAGTGCAGGGGAAACCAGCGCCCTTCGGTTAGAAGGGTGGCTCCGTCGGGAGCAATGAAGGCCCGTTCGCTGCGGGCCACGTCCAGAAAGGCGTACTCTTCACTCTCGAGTGTTCCTTCGAAGTTGAAGGTAAGGGTCCTGACGCTCCCAGGAGGAAACGCCTTCGGTCCCTGCACCCGCATGACATGGCTTCTGAGGTCGTCGAAGCGGGTTGAATATCGCTTTCCCTCTTCGTCGGTCACGCCCAGAATGCTGAGGCGGCTGTTCAGTTCGAAGGGGATGCTCAAAGTGTCTTGGAGCACCTTGAAACGCACCTGGACTCGGCCTTGAAGAAAGCGCTCATCGGGATCGACCTCCGCCTGAATGTCGTAGTGCTCAACGTCGATAAGGAGTGGACCTCCGGATGCGTTCTGCGCCCAGATCGAGTTGCCCCAGGTGGTAAAAAGTAGGATCGCTAAAAGCCTGGTCTTCATCCCTGCTTCTCCAAGAAAGACTCGCGTAGACACTTTGCCGCTTCTCGGTAGGCGTCCTGCCGACCCAGACGGTCTGCAGCTTGTTTGAGCTGCGCGCGCACGCTTTCACGTTTTTTCTCATCCCGGAGCAACTGAACCAAATAGGCCCCGATATTCTCTCCGGTAGCTTGTCGCTGGACGAATTCGGGAACTATGGTCTTACCCGCAATCAGATTGGCGAGGCAATAGGTTGGGGTTCTTACGAAGGGTTTCAGCAAGAACCAGGTCGGCCAGGGCATGAGGTACACCATGGCGAACGGAATCTGAAACAGCGTTGCCTCCAGGGTCGAAGTTCCACTCTTTATTATCGCACAGTCCACCTGTGGAAGTAGTTGGCTGGAGCCCTCCTCGCGGATCTCCAAGGGCAGGGGCGTGTTGGTTTTGCGCCGCCAGGAGTCGTAGATTCCAAGCAGTTGCCGACCCGAGACTCCCGGAGCCTGTGCCACCCAGAAGCGCACCTGGCAATGAGCTTGTATGTGAAGTGCCGCATCCAGCTGAACCGGTAGAATACGCTGCACCTCGTGCAGGCGACTGCCCGGAAACAAGGCCACCAGAAACGGGGCTCCACTCTCCACAGGCCGAGGGACCGGCTCTCGCGGCTGAGAGCGAGTGAGGCGACTCACCGAGGGGTTTCCCACATAGCGAGCACTGACCTGGCGACGCTCATAGAAATCCTGCTCAAAAGGTAATATCACCAGCATCAGATCCACACAGCGCCCGATCTGACGAACCCGGGAAGAGCGCCAGGCCCAAACCTGTGGACCAATGAAGTAGCACACGAAGACGCCCATTTTCTTGAGGCGACGAGCCAACTTGAGGTTGAATTCAGGAAAATCCACCAGGATTGCGAGCCTGGGAGCACGGCTTCGAGTTTCCTTCAGAATTCTCCGATACAGTTTGAGATAATCGGGGAGGAGGGATAGAGCGTCCCAGGGCCCGATGGCCGCCAGCCGCGAAACGTCGGCCAGCAGGTCGACACCAGCTTCGGACATCCGCTCGCCACCACTTCCGAACCAGTCCACCGACAAGTCGGGACATTGCCGGTGCACTTCATCGATCAGACCTGCTGCATGCTGCTCGCCGGAGGTCTCACCTGTAACTACCAAGATAGACCCCTGTTTAGGCATATCGGTTTGATGGAGTTCGAGACGAGAAGTTTCGGTCAAGCCGCTCAGAATGTCTGCCGAATCCAGCCGCCACCAAGAACCTGATCTGCCTGGTAGAAGACAGCCGCTTGCCCGGGAGTCAATGACATTTGCGGTGAGTCAAAGGTGACATGAACCTGCTTGATCAACGACGGCGCACCGTTGTTGGATCCTGGTTCCTCGCAGACGATCCTGGCCGGGCTCGCCTGGTGCCGAGAGCGAACCTTTACCGTAGCCTTCAAAGAGGTTCCGGGAGGCTGACCCGCTACCCAATTCACCTTATCAGCAATGAATCCCTTTCCAAATAGATCCTCGCGGTAGCCGACAATCACTGCATTTTGGGATGAGTCCAGGCGGACTACGTAGAGGGGGAGGGGATGCGAAATCCCAAGCCCACGCCTCTGTCCCACCGTGAAATTGAAAAGACCTTGATGGGTTCCCAGACGGCTTCCATCCTTGAACAGGATGGGGCCAGGGTTTTCGCTCTGGGCCAGCGGAAGTTCGAAATCACTGTGGACTTCCACCGCATGACGTCGGATGAATCCTGCATAGTCCCGGTCTGGGACAAAGCAGATTTCCTGGCTATCCCGTTTATTGGCAGTAATCAGCTGGTTGTCCAGGGCAATCTTGCGAATGGTGTCCTTCTCGTAGTTCCCGAGGGGAAAGAGGAGGTGCTTGAGCTGTAGCTGATTGATCTCGAAAAGGAAATAGGACTGGTCCTTCGAGAGATCTCTTCCCTGCTTCAGAACATAGCCCCGGCTACCCTCGTGAAGAAGTCTCACATAGTGACCCGTGGCAACCTTCTCAACTCCGATCTGTCGGGCGAATTGCAGCAGCCGGTCAAACTTCAGGAAGGTGTTGCACAGAATGCAGGGGGAAGGGGTCCGTCCCTCCAGATAGTTGCCGATGAACGGCTCGATTACGCGGCGTTCGAACTCCTTCTCCAGATTCAGGACGTAGAAGGGAAAACCCAAGGCCTCGGCCACGCGGCGCGCATCATAGACATCATCCAGGGAGCAACACCTGCCGAACTGGGCCTGCCCGTTCTTGGTGGGGTTCCTTCGGTAGTCCCAGAGCTGCATCGTGCAACCCACCACTTCGTGGCCCTGGTCCCTTAGAAGCAATGCGGCCGCCGAACTGTCGACGCCGCCGCTCATCGCTACCAGGACTCTACTCATTCTTCAATTCCGAGATTGGAGGTGTACTAAGGGTCTGTAAGGAAATAATCGATACACTTTGCTGCGAACCCCGGCCCGCAGGGGCGCGGCGGCATCGCCTGCGGCGCGGCGCCTCCCATCTGCCCCCACGGAGCTCGCGCCAAAGTGCATCGGTTATTTCCTTACAGACCCTAAGACCAGAGAACCCCCCGCGACGATATCTCAACTTGCGAGCGGCTGACGTGCACTTCATGCGGCTCGATGCTAGCAGCATCGTGCTCGTACTTCTCTTGGATATCGTTGTATCTAGAAACCAGATCGCGCCAAAAGAACTGCACTTCCTCTTGGAGGTCCGGATCCACTGGCACCTTTACGATTTCCTCGGTCAGGGAAAGCGGAAGCCCGTCAGGCACGAAGAACCGGTTCCAGTCCTCTCTCAGATTCCAGAACAGCGTCTGTATCAGGGACATCCTGCGGACTCTTACCTCCACATCCTCCTGACTTACGGTCTCGAGAAGCCTTTTCTCCAGTTCCAGCGAGCGATGGTGGAGCACGTCCGTCACCTGCTTCCACTCCGCAGCATGCTCCGCAGAAAGGTGTTCGCGGCACCGCTCAATAAACTCTTCGCGGCTCTCTTTAGGGCCGGAGTACAATCGGATCTCGAGATTCTTCCAGATCCTGGGTCGGTATTGCCGCATGACATAGTGGATGATCTTCTCATCCAAAGAGTCCGGCCAGGATAGCGGGCGAGGTGGAGAACACTCCTCCAGGTCCTCGGGATGGACCAACTCCACCATGTCCTTTGTCCAGTTCAGCTCGGCCTCCTCCAGCCAGATACCCCGAAAACAACCCTGGTCCGAGACTCTGTAACCGGTCCGAACGTCTTGCAGCTCAAGCTTTACCTCGAAGAAGACCGAAGGCGTGCTGGTTCCGCAGGTGCCTCTGAGTCGATAGTGTCTCAAGTTGGCTCCGCTCACCTGTTAGGGGCGCACCCAAGAAGAGCTTCACATGCCGGCCCCTCAGATTCACGCCATCTTCGGCCACGCCCCAAATGCGAAACCCTCAAGCTTTGCTCGGCTACGCATGCGGTTTCGCCACATCGTCGCGACCCGATCTGGCCCGAGCCTGAGCACCAATTTGCAGGTTTGTTCCTGCTCTAACCTTGGCTGGAGATTATAGCACGCCGAAGAGCAACGCCTGGGGGTGGACCAGGAAGAGGTGGAAAGCGGGATCGAATCGGACACAAACATCGTGTCGTTGAGCTCAAAACGAACTCAACGACACGAAATGAATCCTGGCAACCCTGCCTTTCAAACGGCAGCGCGCCACTAGGTCTAGTGTTGTGCCTGTTCCAGAATCTTCTTGAGTTCGTTCCGCCCATAGAAGAGGCGAGACTTGATCGTTCCCTCGGCAACTCCCAGTCGCAGTGCGATCTCGCGAATTGTGAATCCCTCCAGGTCGTGGAGACGGACGACGGACTGATGCCTCTGGTTCAGTTGACCAAGAGCCAGCTGCACCCGCGCTCGAATCTCTTGGGCATGGAAGGACTCCTCGGGAGTGTTGGCCGAATGATCCTGTAGATTGACGTCTTCTGAGATGTCTTCATCGGTCTGATTGCGATACTTCTTGTTCTTTCGGATCATTTCAAGGCAGACGTTGACGGTAATTCTGTTGATCCAGGTTCCGAGCTTCGAATCTCCCCGGAAGCACCGCGCGGCTCGAAAAACGTTGATAAAAGTCTCCTGGAGCGCGTCCCAGGCCGACTCCTCTTCCTTGAGAATCCTGAGAGCGGTTCGATAGATCCTTCCACGGAATTGGTCGAATAGCTCCTGGAAAGCTCCTTCTTCGCTTCTTTGAATGCGTGACATCAGCTGAATCTCAAAAGGTGTAAGTCCTGCGCTGTAAGTTCCCATAACGACCTCCTTGTGCCCTCTCCTAGAGCAATGCCCGTGCCAAAACCTTAACTAATTGAAAACAAAGGGATAACTGGAAAATGGCTAGATCAGACTGTCCACTGAATAGACACCATTTCCCGAGCCGAGATGGGATAAGTTTCAGGGAATCAACGAGATAAGGGGTGTAAAAAGAATTTACGGCAACTGTTTAATGTATATTCACTTAACGAAGGCCGTACTGCTTGAGCTTGGCGATGATGGTCTGCCGACTGACTTGAAGGGCTTCTGCAGCCCGACTTTTGTTGTTCCCGTGGGCTCTGAGGGCATCGAGAATCAACTCTCGCTCCAAGGAGGCCAGTTTCTCCTTCAGGGGGCCGCGGGAATCCCTGGTTGCCTCTTTCACGCGGATCCGATCGGAGAGCCGGGAGGGAGGAATAGGCCGGCCGGGATCAGCCAGGATCACGATGCGTTCGATCTCGTTTTCGAGCTCCCTGACGTTCCCCGGCCAATCATACTCCCGGAGCATGTGGAGCGTCGTCGGCTCGAAGGTCAGGATCGACTTGTTGAGCCGCTCGCAGCAACGCTTCACGAAAAACTCACTGAGGACATCGACGTCCTCTTTGCGACCCCTTAGAGGAGGTACGAAGACGGCAAAGACGTTGAGCCGATAGAAGAGGTCCTGGCGGAACTCGCCTTCCTCCACCTGCTGGCTGAGGTTGCGGTTGGTGGAGGCAATAACGCGAACATCGACGTCGATCGAAGCCTCGGCACCCACAGGATAGATCTCATCTTCCTGAAGGACCCGCAGCAACTTGACCTGCAGACTGAGCGAAGCTTCGCCAATCTCATCCAGAAAGATTGTCCCGCCATGAGCCAGCTCGAAGTACCCTCTTCTGCTGTCGATGGCGCCTGTGAAGGCCCCTTTTCGATGGCCGAAAAAGGCGCTCTCAACCAGGTCGGCAGGAACTGCACCACAATTGACCGGGACGAACGGCCCATCTCGGCGAGGACTGTGGTCATGAACATAGCGGGCCAACAATTCCTTGCCTGTCCCGGTTTCTCCTTGGATCAAGACCGTTGAATCGGTGGGCACTACTCGATCCAGCGACTGCAATAGCTCTTTCATCGCGTAGCTGCGATGGATCAGGCGGCGCGGCGAGTCCTGAAGGAGCTCCACCTCCTGTCGCAGCTTCAGGTTTTCTCGTTCGAGGCGATCATTGACCGAACCCAGTTGCTTGGCCAGCCGCTCCTGCTCCTGCTCCAACTCCCAGCGCTGAAGCTCCCCGAACACAACTTCCCGCAACGAGGTCGGATCCCAAGGCTTGGTGATGTACCGGTGAACGTGGGCAGCGCAACAATTTTTCTGTAATTTCAGGCCGGCTGTGGGACAGGATCCTCCTCTCTTGGCTCTCGGGTGCAGAAAGCAGTGGCCCGTGAGCCGCTCGCTGTGAATCTCTCTAAGGCAACCAGCAGATCTATCAAAATGAGAGGCCGGAGCAGCTTGCACTACTCGCAGAGAGCGATTCAGCGCCCCCACCTCCTTCTCCAAGAAAAGAGGCCCTGTCAGAAGCCCTCAGAGCCACGATCGCGGGCTGCCCCTTACCGAGAACCCTCGCTGATCTGAGGGTCTCGGGTTTAGGGAAACGCTCTTCTAGGATGCCTCCTCTTCTTGCCAGCTCTCCAGGTTCAGATAGCAGCGGCCCGTGAGCCACTCGTCGTGAATCTCCGCCAGCACGGCTGAGATCAGTCGCAACGCCGAGTCGATATGGGGGAAGATTCCCACCACTCGAGTGCGGCGCCGGATCTGTTTGTTGAGATTCTCCACGCCGTTAATCGTCCGGATCTTCTTGTGCAGACTGCGGGGGAAGGCGTAGACCGTCAACCCCTCGCGCACGTTGTCTTCCATCCACTGGGCCAGTGCCTGGTTGGTTTCGGTGAACGCCTTGATCTTGCGTTTGAGCATGGCTTCGGCATCCTCGAGGGTGGGGCTGTTGAAGATGTCCCGCATCGCTTGGCCGATCTGGCCCCGCTCTTGGAGCCGACGGGCAAAGCGCTGAGCATTCTGGCTCAGATGAAACTGGCAGCGCTGCCAGGGAACCGCGGGAAACACCGCTCGTCGAGCGGCCTTCAGTCCCGCGTGGTCGTCACTGACGACGAGCTCCATTCCCTTGAGTCCCCGCCCGGCCAGATCCTCAAAAAACGCTCTCCAGTGGACCTCCGCCTCGCTCAGCCGGGCGCTCAGACCCAAGACCTCACGGTGACCGGAAGCCTGCACACCGACTGCCTTGAGGATGGCCAGGTCCTGAACTCGTCCATCGACACGGACTTTCTCGTAATGGGCGTCCAGGTAGACGAAGGGATACTCACCGCTCAGCGGCCGGCTACGGAACTTCTCCAGCTCCTCATCCAGCAGGGAGGCGACCCGTGAGACCTGGCTGGCGGAGATCTCCGTGCCACACAGCTGCTCGGTGATTTCCGTGACCTTGCGCGTGGAGACGCCCATGACATACATCTCGGCAATGGCCAACTTCAGCGCCTTTTCCGAGCGGCAGCCCTTCTCCAGCGATTGAGGGTAGAACGACAGCCCTCGCACCTGAGGGATCTTCAGTCGGAGCTCTCCCACACGCGTGGCGATCTTCTTGTCCTTGTAACCGTTGGCGTGGCCCCGTCGCTGGCTCGTTCTCTCGTAGGGCTCGGCTCCCAGAAACTCCGACCGTTCCAATCCCATGGCCAAGTTCAAGAGCTTCTCCAACACCTTGCGAAAGGCCTCCGTTCCTTCTTGGATCAACGCCTCTAGGATCTCTCGTGGTACTCTGTCTTCCAGGTCTGGGGCCATTGGATTCTCCTTTCATTTTGGATGAATGATTTAGAGAATCTTGTCCCAGACCTCTGACGGCTCAACCCTTCGGCTGACGGCCTTTGGCCCCCTTCCGGGGGGGCCCGGCGCGCCGCGCCGCGCGGCTCAGGCTGCACTCGGCCTACAGCCTCCTTCCGCCTGAGCCGCGCCAGGTTCCTCGTCAACCCAATCCTCGGTATCCCGAGAAATTCCCTCTTAACGGGAAATTACAGAAAGAACGGTACACTCCTTTCTCGTATACCTGAAACCCGCCAAAATCACGTACCAACTTGTAGCCGATCTCTTGCTCTCTGAGTGCCCCATAATATTCGTATCTTTCCCGGAAGAACTTCTCACCTTTGTAGTGCTGTGTTGCTTTGTCCATGTCAGAAAAAATATCCGCTATCGATTGGTTGACGACTATAACTTGAGGATCGAACGTCGCAAGTCCACTGAAAGTCCCGCCCCAAGTGAATAGCACATTATCGAAGAAAGGTGGTATGTAACTATAAGCGTCATAAAGTACCCTGGTGGACGCTGGATAGTGCCCCCTTAACCACTCCCCGACTCTGACCGAGGAACTGGTTTGTTCACGGCTAACAACAGATTCCCTGAACTCGAGCATATTGCTCCAAGATCTACCCACCTCAAAACCACCCGCAGTCAACAGAACTAAGGTGGCCACGATAGCCACAGGCGCTTCGAATCTCCTGCTTCGTACATGGTGTAAAAGGCGAACCATCGGTTCGGTCGAAAGTATGATCAAGAATGGAACCACCGGTAAGATATGACGTGGCGCGTATACTTTGTAAGCCACAAGAAGAAAGCCCGTATAGAGAGCGACCCAGATCCACATAATCGCCTTGGTCCTATGGATTCTGGTCCACCCAGTCTGGGCGAAGTCATAGATCACCAGAGAAAGACCTACGCCGGCCAAACAGAGAATAAACTGGCCCAATAACTGGTTTGACATCAAGATGTCAAACTAGACAAGCTCGCTAGCAGTAGCCTTGAAGGGGAAGCCAGCACTCGCCTCTTTGACCGCCAGGTAGCCACGAACCAACTTTAAATCTCTTAACGTCAACAAATAAGGAGAGCTCAAGGCGAGCGCTAGGCCAAAAGCAACTAAAGATACACTAACCCTGTACAGGACGGTGGCCAACACAGGCAGTCGCTCCAGTTTCGACCAGAGGAACCCTAGAATCGAGAGGAACGCGAGCGTACAACCCAAAGAGATCGTAGTGATGGGCAGCCAATACATGAATGGTTTGAAGAGGGGATGTTCTATCTCGCCATCTGGCGAGAAATAGCGCTCGACAGAGTCAGGGGTCACGAAGATACCGATGGAGATAGACAGGACCCCAATTAGTACCAGTGCACAGCGAAGAATCGTAACAAATCGAGCCAGACGAATCTCACCAGACAGCAGATCACGTCCTCGAAGAATAGCGTGGAAGATCCCGACCATCCAAATCATAGGGAGCAGCAACCAGCCACCGAACTTACTAGCAAACGCGAAACCGGCTGAAACGGATGCCCATTTCAACCAGTTGGTGCGCTCCTCCTCTAGAAAACGACAGACAAAGTAGACGCTCAAAACGAAAAAAATAGCTGAGTTATGTCCGGATGTGCCCTAACCGACCAGATCAGGAAGTTCAGAGGAACGATCAACAAAAGGAAGGCTGATAGCCACCCAGACAAGGGTCCAAAGTACCGCCGGGCGAGCTGGAAGGTTACCATCACCGTTCCAATCGCAAACAGACTAGCTACCAAGCGAAGTGTCACAATGATTTGTTGTTCCGAGACTTCTACAAAACGGCTCAGTACGAGCAGTGGCAGCAGGGCGACGTTAAGATAAAGGTGACCATAATGACCTACGGTCAAGTTTAGTGTGCCTTTGTCAATCGAATCTCGAAGAGCGTTGAGAAGGTAGGCCTCGTCTGAGATGAAGACGGCCACCATCCGAGCATCGCTGGATGCGCTCCAAATCAACGGCCAAGCAAACCAGCCGAAATATAGGACTAGAACTCCCAATAGCCATAGGAGCTCCGACCGCCGATTGAGACTGTCGCCTCTCACTGGTTGAGATCCCCTTCTAATCGACTCGTGCCCAGAGACCCATTGCGAGCAAGACCAACCACGGAAACAAGATCCATAATTGACTCACGAGTGTGCCGCCCACAGCTCACGCCTGACTTGACGTGACGTAAGGAGGTACTTGGTAGCGTCATCGGCCGATGTAGGGTTCGTTGTCGCCGAGTGATTCCGTCATTGACCCGGTCCTAATTCACGATCTCGTCGTTGACCCCAAGACAATTGACCAACGTGCTCGCTTCCAAAGGCGCCAATCGCAGGAGATTCTTTTTCCACTTCACTTGACTTCACTTGATCTCAGGTAGGATATCCTCCGACTGCTACCTTAGCAACACTGCTTGGCGCGCAAACCTCTTCGACGGAGCCAGGCCGACCCGGCCTCTGTTGGACTCCCACGTAGGGAGAATTATCCGGGCTAGGTCTTACCCAGGACGTCCGGTAGCAAATCTGATATCAAGTCCCTGGGTTCGGCCTCGTCGAACAAGACCACCTAGTCCACGCATTCCAAAGCGGCCAACATCCTGGAACGGTGATCCTCGTTGATTCCGGGTTTCTGCCCTCGCCTTTGCGGTTCCAGTTCAAGCAAGCAGATCCCGAATCACGCTCCCGTGGACATCGGTCAGGCGCATGTCGCGTCCACCGTAGGGGAAGGTGAGTCTTTCGTGATCAAGGCCCAGTTGGTGGAGGATGGTCGCGTGTAGATCATGGACGTGGACCTTGTTCTGGGTGGCGAAGTAGCCGTATTCATCGGTAGCCCCGTAGGTGAGCCCGCCCTTGAAGCCTCCTCCGGCCAACCACATGGTGAAGCCGAACGGGTTGTGGTCCCTCCCGACCTCAGCCATTTTGTCCCCAATTTGTGCGGTTGGAGTTCGACCGAACTCTCCCCCCCACAAGACCAGGGTTTCATCCAGCATACCCAACTTTTTCAGATCCTTGATCAATCCTGCTATTGGCTTGTCGGTGGCCCGGGCATTGATACGATGACCCTCTTTCAAGTTTCTATGCTGATCCCAGCGATCCTGGCCTTTCCTCCTGGGTGTCAGCAGCTCGATGAATCGAACTCCGCGCTCTACCATTCTTCGGGCCAGCAGACAGGACCGGCCGAATTCTTCGGTATCGGGTTCGTCCAGTCCGTAAAGCTTCCGGGTTGTTTCTGATTCACCCGAAAGATCCAGCAGATCCGGTACCTCCATCTGCATCCGAAAGGCCAGCTCGTAGTTGGCGATGGTCGCTTCCAGCTGTGTGTTTGGACCCAGCCTATCGAGGGTGCCGCGGTTCAGTTTCGCGAGCAGATCCAGCTTGCGGCGCTGCAGCCCAGGAGAGGTTTCCGAGGGCTCGAGATCGGCAATGGGGTGTTTGCCCGCTCGGAATACGGTGCCCTGATAGGACGCAGGGAGGAAGCCATTTCCGAATACATCGGCACCGCCGGGAGGGATCAGTCCGTTCTCCAGGACGATGAAACCGGGCAGGTTTCTGGATTCGCTTCCCAGGCCGTAGGTCACCCAGGAACCCACGCTGGGACGCCCCTGAAAGCCCGAGCCCGTGTGCATGAAATAGTTGGCCGCCGTATGCTCCGAATGGTCTGCGACCATGGACCGGACAATGGTGAGATCGTCCACGCAGGTGGCCACGTGAGGGAACAACTCACTCACCGGTGCTCCACACTCCCCGTATTGTTGGAACTCGAAGGGAGAAGCCAGAACCTGGTTGCCGATGTTGAAGACGGTGGTGGGCGTCTTTATCGAGATCGGCTGCAGGTGCTCTCGGGTCAGCCGAGGTTTGGGATCGAAGGTGTCTATCTGGGAGGGTCCGCCATCCATGAACAGGAAGATGACCGACTTGACTCGTGCAGGATGATGCGGTGGTCGCACCCTCAAGGGATCTGCAGAGCGAGACGAAGCGGACGCCAGGCCCGCGTCCGAGAGCATCGCCAGCAGGGCCAGACCTCCAAAGCCGTTGGCGCTGCGCAGGAGCCATTCCCTCCTGCTCATTGCGCCGGCCATGGTATCGAGTTGGTTTGGCAGCATCATTCCGGCTTCACCACCATTATCGAACAAAAATGAACTCTGTCGAATTCAAGAGTACATGACCCAGATCGCTCCAGGCTGCCAGCCGAGCTTCATAGGGGCTCGAATCCTGCTGGTGCTGCGAATTCTGATCCTTCAAGAAAGACTCCGCATCCACGAACTCCTGGGCGGTGGGAGGCCGGCCCAGAGCCGAGAGAAACATCTCTGCGATTCTGTCGGAGGGAGCCTTGGGCGAGGACGACAACCCGATTCCCCAGGATCTGGCATGCGCTCGAACAAAGGCATTGTTCAGCATGATCAGGGCTTGCGAAGGGACGGTAGAGACTCCCCTTCCCCCTAAGGTAGAGGTGGGTAGCGGATAGTCGAATGCCAGGAACATGGGGGTCAGAAAATTTCTGCGGACCTCTATGTAGATGCTGCGACGTCCCTCTCCCAACAAGGGTCCAGACTCGGGCCGGCCTCTTCCTTGCTGGTGTTCGGTGACATGAGGCGTCACGCTGGGTCCGAAGAGCCGCCGATCCAATTGACCCGAAACCGCGAGGACCGAGTCCCTGATAGCCTCCGCTTCAAGCCGCCGTACGGGCATATGGTGGAGCAGCTTGTTGCCGGGATCGACCCTGCCCGCGTTTTCACTGACGCGGCTCGACATCTGGTAAGTACTGCTCAGCAGTAGTATTCGATGCAGAGACTTGATCGACCAGCCAGTCCCAATGAATTGGTCAGCCAGATAATCCAGCAGTTCGGGGTGAGTTGGGCGGTCACCGGTCTTTCCGAAGTTGTCCGGAGAGTCCACAATGCCTTGTCCGAAGTGGTGTTTCCAAACCCGGTTGACCAGCACCCGGGCCGTAAGGGGGTTGGCGGGGTCGGTCACCCACCCTGCCAGCTCGAGGCGACCGCTGCCTTGAGTGATGCTTTTCCGATCCTCTCCTGCCAGGGCTAGAAGATTGCGCCGCGGTACCTCGTCTCCCAGATTCTTGTGGTCGCCGCGCGTGTGGACCCTGATATTCTGAGGGCTGTGGTCCCGCGCCACGATGGCGAAAACCGACTCCGGAATCTCCTTCTCTGCCCTGGACCTGCTGGCAGCCAACAGTTGCGCCTGGTGCAGCTGGGTGGAGTCCAACAGGTATGCCGCATCCTCCAAGCGCTTGAAGGGGACAATCGATCGAAGCAGCCAGCGGGAATCTCGATTGGGAATGCCGGAACTGGGCAATCGGAACATCTCCTGGTAGGCCCGGGTCAGGGATTGCAGTGAGCTCAGGTCCGATCGGCTCAGCAGTTCGAGGACATGGCGATTGGGAGACGACGAGATCTTTGGTACCTCTCCCGAATCGGAAAATACGATTTTGTCGACAACAATATGCCCCGTCGGGTCCCGGTCGACGAGTTCGAAATAGCAGCTCCTGTTGAGGTCGACCGATAGACGATGGGATTGCCATTCAAAAGAGCCACTGCCGGAGGGCCTGAAATGCACGCCCTTGTATCTGCTGTTGACCAGGCTGAGGCGTAGCCTCGCGTCTTCTCTCTCCCCCTCCTCCTTGCTTCCGGCCAGCCTCACGTGAAGCCAGCGCTTGGTAGGCACGAAGTAATTGGAGGTCAGACTTCCAGTCAGCCGGTTGGTTCCTCCTCCAAAGGAGCTGGCGAGGCCGAAGCCTCGAGCCCCCCTCAAAGGCTGGTTGGGGGGCATATCGTGTCGGGGTCCCAAGCCGAAGGCCTGGCCGGATCTTCTCCACTCCCGAGAGGCGGATTCTCCAAACTCCTCGAAGATCTCTTCCCCGCTGACCTCTGCCCCCTTTTCCGGCGGGACGGTCTTGACCGTGTCAGCCAGTTCATCCCGGACCTTGGCCAACGCTTGCTCGAAACTCACGCCTTCTCCGAGGGACGTCGATATCGCCACCATCGGGTAGAACACATGATCCGGCTCTGAGGCGGCCTCCTTTAGATACTCAACCCAGGCTCCAATCAACTTGGGCCTGGTCGCGATGGGCGATGGTTGGCCGGTTCGGACCACGATGTCCTCGGCTGCGGTCATGAGGTCATTGTCGAGCCGATCGCCCAACACTTTGACTAGCGGTTCCAGCAGGAGCTGCAGCTCTGAGTTCAGAGTCTCGATTCTGGCTTGAGCGGACGAGATCTGTTGAATCAGGCTGGGGGAATCCAAGACCTCCTCGGCGTACTCGGTGCTGTGCAGGATCCCTGCGATTGAGTAGTAGTCGTCAGTGGGAATGGGGTCGAACTTGTGATCGTGGCAGCGGGCGCAAGCCAGCGTCAGCCCCAGCACCGCCTTACCCAGGACGTCGAGCTGGTTGTCGACTTCATCCGCCCGGGATTTGACCGGGTCGGTGGGGCTGTTGAGTACCTCTCCTAACCAGAGATTGGTAGTGCCTATAGGGGAAACCCAATAGTCGCCGTCGGGGCTAAGGCGCGGGTCAGAGATGAGGTCGCCGGCAATTTGCTCTTTCAGGAAGCGGTCATAGGGGAAATCTGAGTTGAAGGCGCGGATTACATAGTCCCGGTAACGCCAGGCGTCGAGCTTTCGATTGTCATACTCGTGTCCATTGGTCTCGGCAAATCGAACCAGGTCGAGCCAGTGCCGGGCCCAGCGCTCCCCGTAGTGAGGAGAGGCCAACAAACGCTCTACGACCTTGGTATAGGCCTCAGGGGATTGGTCCGCCAGGAAGTCTTTCATCTCTGTGGGGGTGGGAGGCAAACCAATCAGACTGAAAGTGACACGCCGCAAGAGAGAGCGTTTTGTGGCTGCTGGAGCTGGCCTCAGGCCTTCCTTCTCCAGGCGAGCCAGTACGAAACGATCGATGGCGGACTGGCTCCATTCCCGGTCGCGCACTTCCGGGAGAGGAGGTGCCTGAATGGGCTGCAGAGACCAGAAAGCGCGTGCCGATTCCAGGTCGATTCCCTTTCCCTTCTCTGGCCCTTCCGTCAGATTCGATGAGCGCGGGTCTGGGGCGCCTATCCGGACCCATCGTTCGAAGTCTGCGATCTGCGCGTCGGAAAGCTTTCCCGTGGGCGGCATCTGCAAGTCCGGGTCGCGGTAGCTGATTACCCTGATGAGCAGGCTATGGTCCGGTCTTCCCGGCAGGATTGCGGGACCTCGAGTCCCCCCTTTGAGGAGACCGTCCGGCTGATCAAGCCGAAGGCCTGCTCCCGTTGTCTCGGCCTGCGCCCCGTGGCAAACGTAGCAGTTCTCGGCCAGAACCGGGCGGATCCTGGTTTCGAAGAACTCGGCTTCTTGAGGGGAGATCTCAGCCGCATACGATTGAGATCCGAAGAACGTCAGAACACTGGTCAAGAGAAGCAAAGACGACAGCGTCCAAAGGGCGAACTCACGCCTTTGGGCTTCTCTCTTTCGTGGGTCGGGATTCGTACTGGCACTCACGCGGAAACCTACGAGCTTCAACCAGACTTCGAGCTCGGTGTGGTCAATTGCGGAACGAAGGGTCCTTCTGATCCATCAGACTCACCAGGGCGTCAAACTCCAGCTGTCCCACATCGGCGGCGTGTTGGGCGAACTCACGCATCTGTTTCGCCGAACGCTCCTGTACCGTCTCGGGAGGAATGACCAGCGGCTGCCCGCAAGCCATGGCGTCGAGCTGAACCTGGCAGGCACTTTCCAGCCGATACATGTGAAGGAATGCCTCTGCCACGCTCTGGCCCACTGTAAGCAATCCATGATTGCGTAGGATGATGGCGTTGGCGGTACCGATATCTTGAGCCAGCTTCTCGCGTTCTTCCAGAAACAGTTGCGAGCCCTCGTAGTCGTGGTAGGCGATTTGATCATGGAAGCTGGTCGCGTTCATGCTGATCGGCAGGAGCCCACATTCCAGAGCAGCCACGGCCATCCCGGAGCGAGTGTGAGTGTGCATGACGCAGTGTGCGTTTTCGCGGTGTTCATGGACTGCGCTGTGGATGACGAAACCGGCTGGGTTGAACGAGTGCTGAGTAGGCTCGACCACCTCACCGTCCAGGTTGATCTTGACCAGGCTCGAGGCCGTGACCTCGTCGTAGCGGAGTCCGTAGGGATTGATAAGAAAATGGTGTTCGGGTCCTGGAACACGCAGGGAGATGTGCCCGTAGATCAATTCGCACCAACCCAGATGGTCGACGATTCGATAGGCAGCGGCAAGCTGCACCCGAAGATCCCACTCTCCCTGCTGGTTTCGCAAGGTGGTTTCAGCAGCGGTTACGCTCGGTGTGGATGTCATGGTCAGTCCTTTCTGGTCTCTCGTATGATAGAGATTCTTCTTTCTTTTGTAACTGGATGTTCAAGTTTCAGATCAGTTCTGCCGGAAGGAATTTCTTCTCGTTTCAGGGCTCACCGCCTACGCCAAAGGCGTTATTGCGCGTAGCCCAGGGTTGCAATGCGAAGCGAGCTACCCTGGGTTTAGTTCGGTCAAATGACTTACCCCAAAGGGGTTATTGCCGACCGGAACGTGTTGGCAATAACGCTTTCAGCGTAAAAAAGACGGGCCAACTTAGACCCAGGGTAGCTCGCTTCGCATTGCAACCCTGGGCTACGCGCAATAACGCCTTTGGCGTAAGATCGTGTCTCAAGAAACTTGCAAGTGTACTAAGTCTCAGATCAGCTGTCTCCCATCCTAGCATCACACCAACTCCTTGATCGGTACGCCTGTCGTGTCGTCGATGGAGTTGGCGATTTTCAGGGGACGACCCACCGGGTGCATGATCTCCTTGGTCCAATCGATTCCCAAGGCCTTGTAGAGGGTGGCGAAGAGGTCCCCGATTGTGACTTCGCGATCCTTGACGTAGGCTCCGCGCTCGTCGCTTTCGCCAACAACCAAGCCGCCGGGGATTCCGCCTCCACCCAAAACCAATGACCAGCAATGAGGCCAATGGTCCCGCCCTCCTGCCGGATTGATGTCCGGGGTTCGGCCAAATTCCCCGGTCGCAATCACGATCGTGGAGGAAAGCAGACCCCGGTCATCCAAATCCGCCAGCAACGTCGAGAGCACCCGGTCTGTTCCTGGAACCAGGACGTCACGATGCTGCTCATCATTGTCCGCGTGGGTGTCCCAGTCCCTCCCGGTTTCCTTCCGTTTATAGTCGACCACCGTGACGAAACGGCTGCCGGCCTCGACTAGCCGGCGGGCGATCAACGCACTCTGTCCCACCTTGTCCCAGCCGTAGGCGTCCTTCAGCTTCTCGGATTCGCGGGAGAGGTCGAAAGCCTCGCGCACGGCAGGGGAAAGTATCATTTCCAGTGCTTGTCTCTGAAATTCATCCAGGTCGGAGTGCTCGGCGCTAAGCACTTGTTCCCGATACAGGGAATCGACGAGCCTGGCGGCGTCACGACGACTCCCCAGCCGTTCAACGCTGACCGACTGCGGCAGGCTCAGGTCAGGTACCTTGAAGTCTTTCAGGCTGGGGTCGGGCAGCTCCATCGGGTCGTAGCGGGCTCCCAGCATGTGTGCCCGAAAGTACTGTATGAAACTCGGGCCGATGCTGGGCACCATGACGTGGGGCGGGATCCCGTTCCGTTGGGACAGTTCGTTTGAGACCATCGAGCCGAGAGAAGGAAAGTTCATCGCCGGGCTGGGACGATGGCCGGTGAGGAAATAGTGGTGCGCGAGTCCGTGGTTGTTCTCCTCGGTCTTCATGCTGCGAATGATGGCCAGTTTGTCCATGTGTCGGGACATTCGTGGCAGCAATTCTGAAATCTGGATGCCGGGAACGTTGGTCGAGATAGGCTTGAAGGAGCTGTTGCTCTTGGGATCCCAGGTATCGACCTGGCTGGGACCACCGTTCAACCACAGCAGGATGACTGACTGAGCCTTGGGCTCGGTTCCCTTGGCGGATCCCGCCAGGGCGTGCTGAAGCCGAAGATACCTGCTCAGCGACAGACCCAGAAATCCCAGTGAACCGACTCTTAGGAGGCTGCGCCGGCTCCAAAGGGATGAAATGTGGTTCAAACCACTCAGATTCGCTTTCATTCTCGGGCTTTCATTCTAGTGATTCTCAGAGAATTCTCGGGCGGTCAGGAGGGCCCAGAGCAGATCCTCGGCGGCCTCCCTACGAGGCCGAGCTTGGAACATTGTCTCATGTCCGGCCAGTTCTTCAGGAGTCGGAAAGCGCGCCAGAGCCGCCAGGTGCAGTTGTTCGATGATCTTCCGATTGCTGTTGGCGCTTTCAACCATCCGCCTGACAAAACCATCTTTCCTTGAGAGCTTCTGGTTGAAGGTTGCGCCGGCGAACATATGAAGTGCTTGTCCCAGACTGGGCTTGCCGCCCGGCTCGGGAACCACATCTCGCTGCGGCGTTCCGAAGATGTCCAGGAAAGAGGACTCGCTGGGGAATCGCAACTGGATTGCCTTGGTGCCCGCAGGCAGCTTGCCGAAGACCTCGGGTACTCCGGTCACCTGGGAGATGGCGTCCAGCAGAACGGCCGGATCCAGGGGCCGGGGCAGTGCATGGGAGTAGTTGATCCGGTCGTGGCGGTTACTTGGGCTGGTCCGGCTGGACAGTTGGTAGCTCTGCGAAGTCACGATCAGGCGCATCAGATGTTTCAGGTCGTAGTCGTGCTCTCGAAGGCTGCCGGCCAGGGCCTCCAGGAGTTGGGGATGAGTCGGAGGGTTGCCTAGCCGGAAATCGTCGACTGGATCGACCAGGCCTCGCCCAAAGAAGTAACTCCAGATCCGGTTTGCCGCGGCCTCCGCGAAATAGGGATGTGACGTCATCCACCGAGCCAGTTCCATTCGTGGGTCTTCACCACGATCACTGGGCAAAAGCGTTCCGTCCAGGAAGGCCGGCGAAACCAATCGCTTGTCGCGCGGGTGAATCACCCTACGGAATCTCAACCCGGGGTCGTTCTCGACGTAGTCTACCTCGTGTCCGTTGGCATCATCGAAGACTACGTTATCGTGGTTCCATCCGGTGTTGGTCATGCGGCCAAAGAAGGAAGCGAGTCCCCAGTACTGGTTCTCCGTCCAGCGATCCGAGGGATGGTTATGGCATTGGGCACAGTCCAGTCGGCGACCCATGAAGACTCGGATCGTCTCGTTCAGAATCTGTTCTACAGGGTAGGGCTTGTTCGTTCCCACCATGTGCTTGTGGGCCGGTCCACCGTAGCCCTGAACTGCAATGGCCTCGCGGACCATCTGATCGTAGGGTTTGTTGGTGGCGACGCTCTGCCGGACCCACTCCCAGAAGGGCAGGATCCAACCGTAGGAGCCTCGTACCCGGAACAGATCGGAGAAGCGGAAGACCCAGAAGTCGACGAACTCAGGTGAGTCGAGCAGCGTGTCGATAAGCTTTTCGCGCTTCCTGGGATCGGTGCTGTCGACAAACTCACGGACTCGGCGGGACGGAGGTAGCGTGCCGGTCAGGTCCAGGCAGATTCGTCGCAGAAACTCATGGTCGTTCGCTTGTTCGGAGGGAGGAATCCGGAGTCGCCGCAGCTTTTCGAAAACGTGTTCGTCAATGAGGTTGTTAGGAGCCAGATCCGCATATTCGGGGGCCGACGGGCCCCGGACGCCAACCCGCACGTAGGCAAATCTGCCAACCCAGCGGAGAATGACAGCTGTCTCTCCCTGTCCCCGTGCTTCGACCACTCCCTCGGAGTCTACCGTCGCGACTGTCGGATCCAGGGGTTGGTATCTCACTTCCCGGGTGATGTCTTCGCTCCGATCGGTGAACCTGGCCATGACCTCGAGTAGGCGGGTCTGGCCCGGATCCATCACGACCTCCGCGGGAGATACCTCGATCCTCTGCAGGTTGGGCAGAATGGACTCACCATAGGGAGCACCCTTGCGTACCCACTGCAAGATTGTGTCGTAGTCGGAGGTGTCGACGGAGAAACGCTGTCCGCCTCCATGAGGCAGGATTGCCGTGGGTTTGCGCAGCAGCAGGCTTTCCTCCGGCTCTTTCAGGTTGACCCGGGGGGCAATGGGAGGAAGAGCTTCGGGGCTGAGCACCTGGTAGTTTCCACCTTCGACAATCCAGCGATAGTCTTCCTTCGGATCGAGGCCATCGAGGGAAAGCTTCAACCCTCCTCGCCCCTTGACCCCTCCGTGGCAGTTGCTGCCGTTGCAGCCGTGTTTGGTAAGAATGCTGACGATGTGGCGCTCGAATCCGGGGGCCTTCGCGGGCAAAGACTCACCTGCGAAGGAGGTTCCGGATAGAAAGATCAGGATAGCAATCCAGAGTATCATCGGGATTTGTCCATCTTTGCTATCTGGACTTCATCGATTTCCCTTGTCAGGAAGATGCTCTGCGCTGGAAGCGCATCACCGATCTTGCCCTCCAGGATCGGTCGAGCCACCATAGTCATGGGTTGTGGCAAGGTGGCGTCCGGAGCATCGCCGCTCGCGATGAACATGATAGCCAGCGAACTTCGGCGAGGAAAGTGGCGCTCCCGGTGAAGCCGGCCGCCCCGCTTGCCGGACGGGCGACGACTCTTATCCCCAGCCCTTAGTGCGGGGACGGCGCTCACTCCGGGCGGCAGATTTTCGATACCCAACGCCACCTCACCCGTAAAGCCCTCTTCCAGTTCGACCGTCACTTCCATGCTTTCGCTTTGGCCTGAAGCGATATGCATTCGGTCGATCTTCTCGGCCACCACCTTCCCGACGTGGGGCACTTGTGGGCGAACAACGAGCCGATAGCCGAATTCCTCGCCTCCCACCCGCGAGGTCAGATCACGTACTTGGATGAGGAAGTCGCCGGGTGAATCGAACGCATAGAGAATCTTGGGGACTAGGGTCTTGATCCAATCATCCCCATCGCCGCCGAGCTCACGATAGATGTTGTTGGCGAGTTCCCTTCCTTCTGAATCGAACAGTGCAAACCGCGGATTGAAAAAGGGGGGTGGCAGGTAGGGTGTCTCGATCTCGAAGGCCAGCCGATCGCCGGACTTGGCCTCAAACTGGAACCAGTCGACGTCGTCGGGCACATCGATGGCACACTGCAAGATCGCAGGAACCGGTATTTTCAGCGCTCGAGTCGCAAGGTCGTTGGGTTCGTTTTCGGTCGACACTTCGATCAGGCCAGGAGAAGGAGTAGGCGAAGCACTTCGAGCCCACAGCACTTTGAGTCGGTCGGCTCCCAGGGGATCGCTGAAATCGTGTCCGGACCATAGCACTTTGTCACCCGCGTGAGCCGAAAAGAGAGGCCCCCAACGCTCCCGGTTCGCTTTCTCGGTTTGATCAACCCAGAAGATTCTCAGCTGGTAGGAATAGTCCGGACCACTGCTGCCGCCGACTGTGTCTACTCTGGCTAGATACCGACCTGCCTCGTCGAATACCCGGCGCACTCGAGGAAGGCGGTGATACGTCCGTTGAGGGAAGTCTCCAGGTGGAGGGCGACCGAGGTCAGCCACCTCCAGACGTACCCCCCGGTGGGGGTCGAACCAGCTCCCCTCCGGCTTGAAGAGCACCAACTGAGGATCGCCCAATTCGTCAGGAACCGGAAAATGGGTGCTCCGTACCTCCAATTGAAGTTCCCGGCCTGCCTCGACGTCGAAGGAGTAGTAATCCACCTCCCCGGACTCTGCGAGCCTGGCATTTACAAACGCCGGAAGTCTCACATTTTGGGCTTCAGCAGGAATCGCGTGAGGTCCTTCCGTTTCCAGGACGACGGGCTCGGAGCTGACCAATAACAGGAGTGGGCCAGTGACTCCCAAGGGTGTCAACAATCGCACCTGGTGCGCTCCAAGCCGTGCATGGGCAGCAATGGTGACTCTAAGCCGCAACTCGTAGAGCTTCTTTTGAAGCTTCTCGGCGTCCGCTGGTGATGGTGGGTAGGGTCCTTCCTCGTCGTTGTCTCGCTCGATCTCCTTGATCGCCTCTATCTCGGCCGAGAGGTCCTGACAAGCGAACCAGACGTGATACGCGGCATCAAGATTCTGACCACGCACAGTGGCGGCGAAGTGAGTACCCTGGGTGCCCCCCAGAGGAAAAATCGATTTGAGTTCAGGCGGAGCCTTCCTGGGTGTCGACGCTCTGGCCCAACCGATTGAGGCAGGGAACACCCCGACTACGGCCAAGGCACAGAGGAGAGCGAAGTTCTTCAGCACGGTCTAGATGGCGATCCCTTTTTGCGGAGTCTATTCGAAAGGGCAGGGATGCGTCCAGGAGTAAGTTCAGGAGACGGATCGATTTTGCGGCAGCGCCGACTCATGGCATCTACTTGGCAACCGCCTCTATCAAGGCCTGTGAAACCCCGCAGGAGACGGCCGTGTCCACCAACTGACCCCAGGTGTTGTCGTCCAGGTCGATGCCCTCCGACGTTCGCTTCTCGCGCATGCGTGCTTCCACTTCTCCCGGGACCAGGACTTCGCCTTCTGGATCCGTTGGTCGTGAAGTTTTGACGAAATCAACATAGCGGCGCACTTCTTGAACGAACGAGTCGCTGGATTGGGCAGCCGTCGGATTCAGGAAGATCGATAGCATGCCCTGTTCCAGTCGCTTGACTCCTTCTCGGCTGCAGCCATTACCGGTGACGGCTCCGGCCAGGAGTTCGGCTACCAGGCACAAGCCGTAGCCTTTGTGTCCCCCGAAGGGAAGAATCGCTCCCGAAGGCGGGCCGTAGAAATCGTTTGGATCGTTGGTGGGTTGGCCCTTCGCGTCAATGATGGTGTTGTCGGGTACGGGCAGGCCCTTGTTGCGTGCGACCTTCAGTTTGCCCTCTGCCGAGGCAGCGGCGGCGATGTCGAAGAGAATCGGGCTGCCACCTTCGACGGGAATACCCACCACTACCGGGTTCACAGAGAGCCGACGATCGATTCCACCGAATGGCACCACATGCATCCCGAGACCGCTGGTGGTGACGAAGTGCATCGAGATCAGTCCGGCTTTCACCGACATCTCCGCCCAGTGTCCGATGCGTCCGAGATGAGCGCAGTTACGTACACCAATCATAGCTATGCCATGTTTGCGGCACTTCTCGATCCCCAGCTCCACGACCTGTTTGCCCAATGCCTGCCCAAAACCCTGTCCGCCGTCCGCAAAAGCCATGGTTTCGGTTTCCAAGTAGACTTCAATCTTCCTATTGGGGATGACCTTTCCATCGCGCTGCCACTCGACGTAGATCGGAGCTCGGATTACCCCATGAGAGTCGTGTCCGGCTAGATTCGCTTCAACCAGATGGTCGCCCAGGCTGTCGGCTTCTTCGGGGCCGGAGCCGGTAGATGCGAAGATGGCCGAGACGAGTTTTTTTAGCTCCTCAGACTTGGCTTTGATCATATCGTTTCCTCTGGGTAGAAAGGGCGTACCACTCCTGATTCAACTGCTCGAGTCCGTTGAGTTGAAAGACAGTCTGGGTAGGACCTCTTCCTTCAACAGTTTCATCGAGTTCAACCACTGCTCCTTCGGCTCCCATTCATGTCCCATCGCCAACAGCACTCCGAAACCACCCAGATCCGCATAGAGCTGCTCCAGCTGCTCAACCACGTCATCGGGACTGCCCACTACCCAGATGTTGTCCAGCAAGTATTCGAGCGTGACGTCAGAGTCGGACATGTCAGGATCGGTTTTCATCAGGTCGAGCATCTTGCACTTCGGCAGCAAGTGCAGAAAGTAGTCGCGAAAATCTCGACCCAGGGTGCCCTCGAGCGCGTATTTTCTGGCTTCCTCGGTCGAATCGGCCACGAATACGTTTCGGGCGACTCGCCAGCGGGCTCGGTCGGCAGTCCTGCCGGTCTTCTTGGCCCCTTCTTCCACAGCCTCCCAATGGGACTTGAGGATTCGCGTCGGGACGATGTTGATGCTCATGGGAATCCAGCCGCGTTCTCCTGCCCGCAGCAGCGTGCCTGATTTGACCGACACACCGGCCACCCCGATAGGTGGATGAGGTTTCTGATAAGGCTTGAGGTGGAAATCAATACCGATTTTCGAATCCGGTTCGGGGATGGTGAACTCCCAATACTTGTGCTTGTGGAGTCCGGGACGGGGATCCGTCCACAACTCGAGGATCAGGTCGACCGCGTCCCGGGTCATTCCGCGCTGCTCACCTTCCTTGGGATCGAAGCCGAAGACCTCGAAATCTCCCGGGAAACCTCCCGATCCCACGCCCCAATGGAATCGCCCGTGGCACATGTGGTCCAATTGGGCGATGCGGCAGGCCAGGACGAAGGGATTGTGGTTGGGCATGCAGTTGACGCCAATGCCCAGGATGATGTTTCGAGTTTGGGGAATGGCGCTGGCGAGCAACAGATCGGGAGCGGGGATATTCTCCCAAACGCTGGTGAAGTGCTCTCCCAGCCAGGCCTCCTGAAAACCCAATTCGTCCAGGGTAACGATCTGCTCCAGATCGCTTTCCAATGTCCAGGTGAAGTCCGACCCCGGCGGGTGCAGCGGCATGGTGAAATATCCAAGTTTCATGGCATCTTCTCTTTCAAGAATTCGGGCCAGAATTCGGCAGCTCAGCTCTCCTTGGATCAGGGTACCTCAGAGCCGCGCTCTATATAAAGGCCCAGGGTCTGGAAAGGACTCTTTGCTGGTTACAATCTTGATGGCCGTGATCGTGCTGCTGTCACTGCGGCTCTGGCACTTCCATTTCGATGACGCTGCCATCGTCTACCGGATTGCGGAAAACATCGCTGAAGGCCGGGGCTGGGTTTTCAATCCAGGCGAACAAACCAACGCCTCCACATCGGCCCTCTGGACGCTACTCCTGGCAGCCGGGGCGTGGGTGTTGGGCAAGGCGCCTGCGGCCGCCCATCTTCTCGATTCAGTGGCCTGGCTGGGATGCGGAGTGCTTCTGTATGGGCTAGCCCGTCAATGGATGTCCTCTGCCGTAGCCTTTCTCACCACGCTGCTTTTCGTGTCTGATCCGATTTTCGGGCTTTCCACCGGCCTGGAGCTACACCTCTTGATCTTCTGGGCCCTGTTGGCCCTCTGGGCAGAGAGTAAGAACCAGCCGATATTGCTGGGCGTTGCATTGGGACTCATGGGGCTGACTCGTCCGGATGGAGTCCTCCTGGGCGGTGTGCTCCTGTTTCACCACGGCCTCAGAAACTGCGGCTTTCCCTGGCGGGCAATACTCACAGCCCTGATCCTCTTCGTCCCCTGGCTGCTCTTCTCTGCTCTTTACTTTGGCTCCCTGGTGCCGAATACTCTGGCGGCCAAGGTAGCCCAGGGTAGCTCCGGCGCCTGGGAGACAGCCTTTCCGGGAGCCTTTTCACCACTGCCCCTTTTCGTTAGAGGTATGATCCAAGTCTTTTCCGATGTATACCACCCGATCTTCCTAGCGCTCGGGCTGCCACTTGCCTTCGCCGGCTTTTTTCTGATGGCTGTTCGCGCCCAACCCGGTCGAGGGCTGGGGGGGCTGGGAAGATGGCAAGATACTCAAGGATACCAGCTAGCCCTTGTGATCCCGATCTGGGGTGCCCTGCACCTGCTCGCCTACTCGAGTTTGGGCGTACCGGCCTACCATTGGTATGCGCTACCCGTCGTCCTCTCGATCATTTTCTGTTTGGGTGGAACCCTTCAGTGGAGTCTGGACGGTTCCAAGCTGGCCAGGCGAACGCTCAGCCCCTTGGTGGGTCTGGTGGCTCTCTTGGGCATCGGCTGGAACCTCTATCACTACTCGATTTTCGACCCGCTGGAACCTCGCGTCGCGGCCTATCGCACCGTTGCCGAATGGATCGTCAACGAAACCCCAGAGCACTGGACCCTGGCGGCCGCCGAGATCGGCACCCTGGGCTACCATTCGCGACGCACGATGGTCGATATGGGTGGGTTGCTCCACCGGGAGGTGGAGCAGTTGGGTGCCGGGGAACTGGGTTGGTGGATGCAAAAACGTCCGAACCTGGTTCTGCTTCACACCCCGGCCTGGCCACTTGAGGCAGCTGCTGAGACCGGATCGACGGGCCGGAGCTATCAATTCCTGAAACAATTCCGCTTCGACGAATATCAGACCCTGCGTCTCTTCGAGCGGAAAGACACGACGAGAAAGCAAGCAGGACTCGGTGTTCCCTTTACGCCCGGGCGGGACCGCCTCAGAATTGGCCGACATGCCCGCTAGTCATATTCGATACCGAGTGGTCGCCGTGACCACCTTGATGTCGGTTCTGCTCTACCTCGACCGCTTCTGTATTTCCTTCGCCGAAGTCTTCATCAAGGAAGACCTCCGTCTAACGGATACCCAGGTGGGCTGGATGTTGAGCGCTTTCTTCTGGACCTATGCCCTGGGTCAGGTGCCCTGTGGGTGGTTGGCTGATCGGTTCGGTGCCCGAGCGATGCTCACGATGTACATTCTCCTGTGGTCCCTGTTCACCGGGTTGACAGGTGCAGCGGGCGTTTTCAGCGCGCTTCTGGCCATGCGATTTGGATTCGGACTAGGCCAGGCAGGAGCCTATCCCACGAGCGCCAATCTGGTCAGCAAGTGGATCCCATTCTCGGGCCGCGGATCGGCGAGCAGCAGCATTGCATTCGGCGGAAGAATGGGTGGAGCACTGGCGCCACTGCTCACCGCGTTGCTCATCGTTCAATTCGTTCCCCTGTCGACGTCTTCCCTCATTCAGACAACCGACCTGCTGAACGTTCCACGTCTTTGTTACGAGATGCGACACGGAAGGGATCCTTCAAATCCAGCCGAGCAGGCCGGCCCGCGGGACCTTGCGGCTCGAACGGGCGAAGAGATGGCTGCCCGGTTCTCGGAAGATGCAGATGCCTTGGTTGAAAGAGGAGCGATTGTCCATGCGCGCTTGCTTAACAGTCTCGGAATTTCAATCAAGTGAGCTGTTCTCTGAGACCGCCCTTTCGTCACAGCCGGGGTGTCCCGAAACAGCCTTTTACGGCCTTGGCCGTCGGCACGAAGTGCCTACTTAAAAGCACGGAGGAGGCCGCTGCTGGACAGGGATCGCCTGAAGTCGCTTCCGCAGATGCTCTCGACGTTTCCGTACTTGCCGCCGCACTCAGTGAACAGATGGGGCGACACGATCTGTTCGCAGTCGAGGACAGCGCGGGGCTTCCCCTGTCGCGAGAAGCCAAATCGTTGCTACAGGCGGACCCGCAGCAGCTCGGCGACTCTCAGATCCAACGACTCAATCGTCTGATCCTGGAGTCGATCTATCCGGAGTCGATCAAGAAGGTCTACGGAGGTGGCTGGCGCTACGTCATGCTCTGCTATGGACTAGTCGGGGTCTTCATCGCCCTCTTCTTCTGGTGGATGGTTCGCGATCGGCCCGCCGATCACCCATCCTGCAATGCCAGGGAGATCGAGTTGATCCAGAGTGGCCGGCCGGTTGGTGCCAGTAGTCCCGGAGGCGCGGTCGGTCGAGTGCCTATCAGGCGCTTGCTGACCAGCGTCAGCATGTGGCTCAACTGCCTGATGCAATGGTGCACCAACGTTGGCTGGGTCTTTCTCGTCACCTGGCTGCCCCGCTACCTGGCGACCGTTCACCAGGTTCCGGTGGAACAACGGGGCTTGATGGCCTTCATTCCGCTGGTCGTGGGCTGGGCAGGGATGCTCTTGGGAGGAAGACTCACCGATTACATGGTCAAGCCGCTGGGGCTCCGTTGGGGAAGGGCTCTGCCCATATCCCTTTCGCGATTCTTGGCCATGTCGGCCTATCTGGTCTGTCTTTTTGAGCCTTCACCCTGGATGGCAGTTGCCGCCTTCTCGGTGGTCGCTTTTGCCACGGATATGGGAACCGGCTCCGTCTGGGCCTTCATGCAAGATGTTGGTGGACGCTATGTCGGATCCGTGCTCGGCTGGGGCAACATGTGGGGAAATCTGGGTGCGGCCGTGACCCCGCCGCTCTTGATCTGGATCGTCTCAAGCAGCGCGGAGTGGGAGTTGCCCGCAACGTTGGCCTGGATCGTCGGTGAGGGGATCAACCGGAATTGGAATCTCGCCTTTCTCACTTGCGCAGCGGCGTTCCTGATTGCAGGAATCGCGGCCCTCGGGATGAATGCGTCCGTCCCGGTCGTCCCTGAAGACGAAGCCGAAAGCCGTCCCGTCTGAGTAGCAGCGTATTCTTGCAATCAATGTGAAGTTATTTGGGTGCGGCTCTTTTAGAACAGGCGATTCTGGTGCCGTCGAACGCAAGATGGACCTCTCTTACTATGGGAGCGGCGAAGGCATTTTGGGGTTGGGTAGTTGGGTGGGGCAGAACAATCTGACACGGAAGACCGACCGATTGGACTTCTGGATCTTCTTACTTCACCCGCTTCAGGTGAGAGCGCGTGGGGCCGCGCACAGGGACCAGCTCGCCGTCCGCGTAGCGCGCGGCATGGTTTCTGAGCGACTCCTGCCGCTCGTGAAAGCGCCAATAGGCGTCGAAGTCTCCGCTGGCCTGCAGCGCACGCAGGCGTAAGACCGCCTCAGCCCCCGCCAGAGACCAGCGCGCCCCGGTCACCTCCATCCGATCTTTGACCAGGTAACGGCAGGCCCCCTCGATGACACCGGTGGCAATCGGGAACCCCCTCGCCAGATAGGTGTCATACTTCAGATACTCCGCATTTTTGAGCAGATAGTTGGCGCAGCGATCCACCGCTTCGCGCGCCTTGCCCGCCAGGCCCCGACGGGTCGCACTGCGACGGATTCCGCCCGCCACATAGCCACTGCGCCCGCGCAGAATACTCAGTAGGTGCTCGCCCACCCAGCCCTCCAGCTTCGGGTTGACTTCCCCGTGCAGAGCCATGCCGGCCTTCCACACGTACTCGCTCACGTGGATGAAGTCCAGCACGATCGTGGGCGCCGCCCTGGCGGATCGGTGCAAACACCGCAGCAGCGTCTTCAGCTGACTCCGATGGCCGTCGACCAGCACCACCCAACTCTTGCGCCCCGTGGGATCCCGCGAGCGGGCTTCTCCGAGGGCTTGCTCGATGACCTCTTCGGGACGCTTCTCCAAGCTCGCCCACAGCCGTTTGTGCTGGGGCCGCGGTCGCTTCCCTTCCTCCCGCTGCGGCTGCGGGGCCAGGATCCGCATCACCTCCTCCGGCCGCCGCACCTGAGGCGCGAGGGTGTACACCGCCGCGACCGTTGCCATCCGCTTGGCGTGGCGCTTTTCGCCCTTGCTCAACCGCTTCTGCAACTTGTGCTCGCTCGCTTCCGCCCGCTGCCGCGTCGCCTCCCGCAGATCCTCACGACGCAGCACCACTCCTTTGCCGTCCACCGAGATCGCCAAGATCGACCCCGACTCGCTCGGAGCCAACGCTCCCGCTTGTCGCTCCTGATAGAAGGCATCGAAGTCCTGGGCGGCACGGCCCACTAGCTCCTCCACCTGACGCTTGCCCACCTGCGCCCCCGTGGTTTTCGACAGCGCCTCCACGACTTTGTCGAACGACCCCTCGGCGGCTTCCTCCGCCGCCCGCCGCCGCACCTGGTGCGAGTACAACTCCGGCGGGAGGTTCAGATCCGCATCCAGTGGGTGCAGGCTCTGGAGCCCCTCTCCCCCGTAGCCGAGCCGCTCCACCCGAACCTCTCCAAAGACCGTTTCCAGCCCCCGTTGCTGCCGCCGGCGCTGTTGCCGCACCTGCCCTTCCGAATCCCGCACCGCAGCGGCCGCTTCACCCGGAGCCCGCAGCTCCAGGTGCGCCTGGTAGAACCGTCGCAGCAGCTCCCGCCCCTGCTGCTCCAGCTCTCGCTCCAACTCGCTGTGCGTCTTCCTATGGGCCTCGTCGGACATCAGAAAGGCCTCCATCTGGGCAAACTGCTCCCGCGCCGCCGCGAACTCATCCTCGGGCTGTAACTGGGCGGCTACCGCTCGCAACTTCTAGCCCTCCCGCAAGCGTCGGGCCGCCTCCGCCACCAGCGGATACACCAGCACCCGTTTCGGCGCTGCCGCCTCGCTCCGCGCCAGCCGATCCTCTCGCTTCCCGCCCCGCGTGCTCCCCAGCTCGATCCAGTTCGCCCCCCGATAGCAGCTGCCCCGGTAGCGCTCCGGATCCACCAACGTCTCCACCAAAAACACCTCGACCCCGTAGCTCCGGGGCCAGTCCAGCGCCAGCTGCCGCACGGCCCGCGATAAGATCCGGCTCGCCAGGTTCTTGACCTGGACCCAGGGCAACACTAAATAGCGACTGTTCGAGACCACGTGCACCAGCTGGCGCGTCCGCGCCTCCGCCTCCCATCCGATCCAGCGGTCGCGCGCCGCAATCCGCCAGGCCGCGCTCGAAAACTGCACGCAGGCCACCACCCGCCCCGCCGGCTCCGAGGCGTAGACCAGGTAGCGCAGATGCGCCCCGAACGGCACCCGGTGGCCTAGATAGTGGTAGCGCCCCACCAGCTCCCGGAACAGCCCTCGTTGCTCCGGCGTCCGAACCGGCTGCAGCTGAATCTCGCCCAGGTCCCGGGCCGTGCCCACCAGCCGGGGACCCGGCTCTCCCCGCGCCGTCACCGGTACCCCGGTCGCTTTCCCCGGCGGCCGCCCCAGCCGCTTGGGGGGCAACACCAGCCCCCCCTGGCTCTCCAGCTTCTCCAGAAACTCCCGGCACTCCCGCGCTTTCAGCGACCCCGTGCGGCGCTTCCACCCCAGCAACTCGCACACGGTGGCGGCCAGTTCCATCCGGCTCAGACCCCCACACGTCCCCACGATCTCCCGGATCAGGGCCTGCTCCGCTTTGCCCACCTCATGACCTAGGAATCGCGGCGCTTTGCTCTCCACACCCTCTGCCACAAACCTACGCTAGCAAACCGACGCACAAATGTCCAGTGCTTTTTTCCCTCTTTCAATTTTTCATCGCACCGGGATTCCACCGACTCACAGCGGGCAGAGTCTCAGGCCCGGCCCGGCGGCTATCCGAGCGCACCGCAATCCGACGCGTTTTAGCCGACTTATGCCCTTCGCCAAGCCTTATCTCGCCCAAAAGCGCCACTCGCTACGATTCGGACCCGGCTAACCTATTGTCAATAAAGGATAATGGTTCGCTCTAAAAGAGCCGCACCCAAGTTATTTTTGCGTGAGCCCTAAGGTACCTTCTGGGTGAGGCCGAAGAAGTCAATGAGAAATCATGCAGGAACAGGGCCTCCAAGTCTGCTCGCCTCAGTCCCCGGCCGGTTTACAGGCAATCCGAAGCGCTGTCTCGTCCCACCTGGATAACGAGGCCCTCGAATTGCCCCTGTTGCCCGCCGTGGCAGGTCAGGTTCTATCTCTAGCCCGCAGTCAAGACACTCGCGCAGCCGAACTTGCTCAAGTAATCCATTCCGACCAGTCCCTGGTCAGTCACGTCCTCAGGGTTGCCAACTCCGCGGCCTATGGCTGGAGTGCCCAGATAGTCTCCCTGCACCAGGCCGTGGCGCGGTTGGGATTCGAGAGGATCGCCGAGATCGCCCTGGCAGTTGCCGTCGGCGGCCGCCTCTTCCGACCCGACAGAAGAAAGGCCGAACTCCAGAAACTCTGGAGCCATTCGGTGGCGGCGGCCTTCTGTGCCCAGGAAGCCGCCCGTTTGCTTCGACGCAATGCCGAGACGGCGTTCTTGTGCGGGCTACTCCACGATATTGGCAAGCCGGTTGTCTTGGAGGCAGTCCAGTCTGTTGAGAATTCGCTGGGCTGGGAACTCCCAGCTGAGATTGCCGTTCTCCTCATGGAGGAGTTCGGGAGCGGAGTCGGAGTCCGGTTGGTTCGGGAGTGGGGACTGCCTGAACAGGTGCAGGAAGCGATTGCCTGCCGGGATTGCTATCAGAAGGCCGCCCAATATCCCGACGAGGCGAAGATTGCCTGCGTCGCCGATCTGCTCTCAGATCATCTACTCGATGAGAACCCTGACGAGGATGTATTGCGGGCTCATCCGGTATTTGTAGATCTGAATCTCTACCCGGACGACGTGGACTCCTTGCTTTCGAAGAAAGAGTCGGTTCTGGAAGCCGTCGAATCCATGAAACTATGAATTCCTCAAATCACTACGACATCCTGGTCATCGGGAGCGGACCGGCCGGTCAAAAGGCAGCAGTTCAGGGAGCCAAGGCGGGCAAGCGCGTTGCTCTGATCGAGCGCGAACGAGCGGTGGGCGGGTCCTGTGTCCATACCGGGACCATACCGAGCAAGACCCTCAGAGAGAATGCGCTGCAGCTGGACCGGTATCAGCGCAGCAGCAAGATCCTGGAGTGCAAGCTTAGAGAGGATCTCAGGGTGGCTCACCTGATTGGGCGGATGCATCAAGTCGTCGAGTCCCATGTGGCCTTCATGAGCAGTCATCTGGAGCGGAATCAGATCGAGCGATATCTGGGCCGGGCGTGCTTCGTCTCGAAAAAGGCCGTGGAGGTAATGTCTCCGAATGGATCCACCCAACGCATCAGCGCCGATATATTCGTGATCGCCACTGGCTCCCGACCGCGCATCCCCGCCGAGATCCCCGTCGACCACCAATGCATCCTCGACAGCGATTCGATATTGTCCATGAACTACCTTCCTGCTTCGTTGACAGTTCTGGGAGGCGGCGTCATTGCCTGCGAATATGCCTCGATCTTTCTGCTCCTGGGAGTTCAGGTCACCGTTATCGACCGATCGGAGCGCCCCCTCAGCTTCTTGGATCCCGAAATGACGGAGGAATTCTTGAACGGCTTTCGTGGGAGTGGTGGTCGCTACCTGGGCGAGCGCCGAATCAGCGAGGTAGGTTGGGACGGAGTCTCGAAGGTGACTGTCGAGCTGACCGACGGAGCGAAGATCAAGAGTGAAAAGATGTTGGTAGCCATTGGGCGTCAGGCCAACCTGGACGGTCTCAACGTAGAAGGCGCCGGTCTTGAGGCCAACTCCCGAGGAGTTCTCGAGGTCGACTCTTGCTGCCGAACATCCGTTCGCCACATCTACGCCGTGGGCGACGTTGCTGGGCCTCCGGGGTTGGCGTCCTCGGCGATGGAACAGGGTCGGCGCGCAGTCCTTCACGCCCTTGGGTTGGGAAAGGACAGCAAGGATGAGGCCATCCCGATGGGCATCTATACGATCCCCGAAATGTCCGCCGTAGGGATCACAGAGCAGCAGGCAGCCGAGCGTTTCGGCGGCGCCGTGGTCGGCCGGGCGCGATTCGATGAGGTGGCTCGGGGACAGATTTCGGGTCTAACCGTAGGGTTCCTGAAGCTGATAGCGGACCCCCAGGGAAAACGATTGCTCGGCGTCCACATCGTGGGCGAGGGAGCAACCGAGCTGATCCACCTGGGTCAAATGGGGCTCCTCAATGGCTGTGACGTGGATTTCTTCGCAGACAACATCTTCAATTTCCCCACGCTTGCCGAGGCCTACCGGGTGGCGGCTCTGGACGTAGTCAACAAGCGCTCCGCTAGCGCTCAGATCTCGAAAGCTTCCTGAACGGCGTTGCCAGTCTCCTATTTGATTCTCAAGCGGTAAGACTCGTCCGGAAGGACTGAGAAGAGTGTGCGGACCGCGTCCATCCGGCGTGGCCCTGGAACCGCGGATCCGATTGACAGCGTTTGGGGTCGCTGCTAACTTACATTCTCAAGCTATGGATTGCCGTACTTGCCTGGTAGCCTGCGCTGTTCTAGTGTCAACGTTCCTGGCCTCATTCGGCTCTGACGCTGCGACAGCCGAGTTCTTCGAGATGCGGATCCGGCCCCTGCTGGCCGAGAACTGTTACGCCTGCCATACCAGTGCTAGAAAAGGGGGCCTTCAAGCGGATTCAGGTGACAATCTACGCCGTGGCGGCAACTCGGGACCTGCCCTGCTTCCGGGGAATTCGGCCGGGAGTCTGCTGATCCAGGCGGTTTCCCAGACTCACGAGCGGCTAAGCATGCCTCCCCAGGGCAAACTGGCCGACAACCAGATCGAAGATTTGAAGGCCTGGATTGATGCCGGTGCCGTCTGGCCAGAGACCCAGGAGGAGCTTCTACCGGCCGCCGAGACCGCTAGCCACGTCGTCCCACCCGAGCAGCGTGCCTTCTGGTCGTTCCAACCCCTTCAGGAATCCTCACCGCCGGAAGTACGAGACAGCAGCTGGCCCAGAAGTCCGACCGATCATTTCATCCTGGCGAAGCTCGAACAGGAGGGTCTTGAGCCAGCGCCTGCCGCCGACAAGAGGACCCTGATCCGAAGGGCCAGCTTTGATCTCCTGGGTCTACCGCCCTCTCCCCAAGAGGTGGAGGCGTTTCTCGCCGACGATGACTCCACCGAAGCCTTCGGCAGGGTAGTCGAACGGCTCCTCTCCTCGCCCCACTATGGAGAGCGCTGGGGACGCTATTGGCTGGACCTGGCCCGCTATTCAGATGGCCGGATTGGAGCAAGAGAAGATACCCCCTATCCCAACGCACACCGTTATCGGGACTGGGTCGTGAAGGCCTTCAATCAGGACTTACCCTACGATCGCTTCATCAAGGCCCAGCTGGCCGCCGACCTACTGCCCTCCGAAGAGCAAGAGGAACTGCTTGCGGGTCTGGGTTTTCTGGTGCTTGCTCCCAGCCAGGACGACCTGGTCGACGTCACGGCGAGGAGTTTCATGGCCCTTACCGTAGGCTGTGCCCGGTGTCATGATCACAAGTACGATCCCATTCCCACCCAGGACTTCTACTCCCTCAAAGGTGTCTTCGCCAGCAGCGAGGCTTGGGAATATCCGCTGGTCGAGGAGCAGATTGTCGAGGTCTACAAGAAGGCCCAGGAGAAGGTCACGGATAAGAAGGACTCCATCCAGAAATTCATCAAGTCCCAGTCGGCAGAGCTGACCGACATCCTATTGGAGCAGACCTCTTCCTATATGGTCGCCGCCTGGAAGGTGATTCGCGGGCACCAGCCTTCCGCCCAGGCTGCCGCCGAAGAGGCCCAAGTCGACTCGGAGGTCTTGGATCGCTGGATCAAGTACCTGGACCAGACCGAAAAGGAACACCCCTATCTGAAAGATTGGGAAGAGATGATGGGACGAGGAGGATCCCTGGAAGAAGCCAGGGATCTGGCGGTTCGGTTTCAGGAGATCACCCTCGATATAAACCGGGAGAAGAAGGAGCTCGAGGATCGGAACTACGTCAAGCTGGGAGGTGCCAAGGGAGCCGCCGACATGGGTACCCGCCAGTATGCCAATCTGGAGTTCCTCGATCTCCAGAAGTGGTATCTGTGGAGAGATCTAGCCGCCGAGCCTCATCCCAGGGGCAGCTTCAGGTTCAAGGGCGGTGTGACCTACTACGGCTCTGAGGAGGGATTGGAGATCGACCGCTTTCTAACCGGGCAGTGGAAGAGACATCTGGACCTGAGACGGGAGGAACTGAAGAAGCGGGAAGAGGCCGTGCCTGAGCCCTATCCCTTCCTGCAGGGCTACCGTGATCTGGAGAAACCCAAGGACCTCCGCATCGCGATCCGCGGTGACGAAGACAACCCTGGCAAAGTAGCCCCCAGGCGATTTCTACACGTCCTCAGCGAGGGGGTGCCTGAAAACTTCAGCCAGGGCAGTGGGCGCCTGGAACTGGCCAAGGCCATCGCCAGTCCGGAGAATCCGTTGACGGCTCGGGTCATGGTCAATCGCGTCTGGCAGCATCATTTCGGGCAGGGAATCATCCGCACTCCCAGCAATCTAGGCCGGCTGGGAGCGAAGGCAAGCCATCCCAGACTACTGGATTTTCTGGCGGCACGGTTCATTCGGAGCGGTTGGTCGATCAAGGCTCTTCACCGGGAGATCATGCTTTCCGCGACCTACGCTCTGAGTGCCCAGCACCGCGAAGAAAATGCCGAGAAGGATCCGGACAACCGACTGCTGTGGCGGGCGAACCTGATCCAGAGGCTTGACGCCGAGGCCCTGAGGGACACGATTCTGGCGGTTTCGGGACAGCTCGATCGAACCCTGGGTGGTCCGTCTGTTCCCCTGGACGACGGCCTTCACCGCCGAACCCTCTACGCCGTCGTGAGTCGCACCAAACCCGACCCGACCCTGGCGATGTTTGATTTCCCCGACCCCAACACTCACAGCGCCATGCGCAGCATCACAGTCGGTCCCATGCAGAGACTCTATTTCCTCAACAGCAATTTCGTGATGGATCAGGCAGCGGCGTTGGCGGAACGTCTGAAGAAGGAGTCTCCCGACGGGACCGAGCCGCGAATCCAGCGAGCCTACGCCCTGCTCTACGGCCGTCCCCCGACAGCAGCCGAGGTCCAGCTGGGACTGGACTATGTTCAGAAGGGAGAAGAAGCCTGGCCAGAATACGCCCAGGTCCTCCTGGCCTCCAGTGAGTTCAGCTCGGTTCCGTGAATCGGGTGCTCCTTTGACCGACTTCTGTGCGTCTCAGCCTAGCCCGGATTTCTCATCGCTTGTCGTAGCGAGGCGCTGCAAGGGCCGTCCTGGCAAGGCTTGCGACCGAGGCCACCGCAGTCGTACTTTGACAGTACGTCGAGGAGGCCGACCGAGCGTAACACAGCCAGGGCGGATGATTGCGGCGGCGCAGTAGACCAGCGATGAGAAATGCGGGCTAGAGGGGCTTCCCAGTCCTCAACTCTCAGCCCCACAACCCGGGAGAACTCGCGGGTATTGTGAGTTACCAGGGTAAGTTCAAAAGAGCGGGCGGTGGCTGCAATCAACAAGTCGTTGGAGCCGATCGTTCTCCCCTCTCTCTGAAGCTCTGATCGAATCAGACCGTAATGTTCTGCACAACTGTCGTCGAAGGCGACGCTTAGCCCGCATTTCTCATCGCTGGTCTACTACGTCGCCGCAATCATCCGCCCTGGCTGTGTTTCGCTCCGTCGGCCTCCTCGACGTACTGCACGAGTACGACTGCGGGGGCCTCGGTCGCAAGCCTTGCCAGGACGGACCTCGCGGCGCCTCGCTACGACAAGCGATGAGAAATGCGGGTTAGGAAGGGTTTGAAGAATCTCTGGAGCAGCTGCAGGTTATCCGCAACGTGGGAGCTGTTCCGAGCACCGTACAGGAGTTCTGCCTTGACTACCGAGCAGAGCCTGATTGCCGATGGGTCGTGTGCGTGCAGGTTATCCACTAAGGTCTTTGAGGAACCGTTGAGAATATGGATACAGGCATTGGTGTCCAGGAGAAACATCAGAGCTGATCGCGCAATTCAAGGTGTGGCTGACTTTCGCGCTCGAGGCGATCACCCTTCCAGCCTCCAACGACTTCATCAAAGAAACCGGGAGGCCACTGCTCAGAGATTCCCTCCTGGACTAACTGTGCCAGGTAGCGAGAGACACTTAATCCGGCGGCTCCGGCTTTCTCTCTGATTCGTTTGGAAAGTGATTCCGTTGCGTAAAGGTGAAGCTGTGGCACATGGGAAATATAGCACATACTATGTGGTGCTATGTGGATCTCTGGACTGGAGCTTCTTTTGGCTTGGGTTCGAGGGCGTAGCCTTGTTCTCCAGGCCGAAGTCTTCTTCTTTCGAGCCTTTGGCTCGACGGACGGCGGCCTGGAGACCACCGCCACGATCCATATGGCGGTGACATATTTCGGAGAATCGTGTAGGATCAGAGAACTTCGTTAGTTACAGGATCTTCCGATGAATAGGCGTGAGCTTCTGTCGATGATGGGCGCGGGCTTCGGGTCAGTGGGACTTTCAAGTCTTCTGGCGGCCACCTCTCGCAGCTCGTCCCTTTCGGTGCGAGCCCCCCATTTTCCTCCCCGGGCCAAGCACGTGATCTTTCTGTTTCTCAACGGCGGCCTTTCCCAGGTGGATACGTTCGACCCCAAGCCGATGCTGGACCGGCACGACGGCGGTCCGCTGCCCGGACCCAAGATCAAGACCGACCGGGCGTCGGGGAACCTGATGAAATCGCCGTTCCGGTTTCGGCGCTGCGGCCAAAGCGGTCTTCAGGTAGCAGAGATCTTCCCCCGGGTAGGCGAGGCCATCGACGACTTCTGTGTCATCCGATCGATGCACTCGGATAACGGCAATCACGAGCCCTCTTTGCTGCTGATGAGCTGTGGGCACCAGCTTCCGGGACACCCTTCCATGGGCTCCTGGGTTACCTACGGACTGGGTTCGGAGAACGAAAACCTTCCGGGTTTCGTTGTTCTTTGTCCCGGCACTCCGACTGTCGGGCCGCCCCTCTGGTCCTCGGGCTTCCTGCCCAATTCCTTCCAGGGGGCACATATCCGCAACAACGAGACAGAACCCGAAAAGCTGCTTCGGAACATTCGCAATGCGACTCTCGGTTCCGGCGAACAGAAGAGGCAACTGACCTTGCTCGATCGCTTGAATCGGTCCTACCTGGGGCGGTTGGGACATCAGCCGGCTCTGGAGTCGAGCAGCCAGGCCATGGAGGTCGCCTTCCGGATGCAGACGGAAGCGCCTCACGTTTTCGACGTGACCAAGGAGAAAGAGTCCGTCCGATCGCGCTACGGCGAGACTGACTTTGGCCAGGGCTGTCTGATGGCTTTACGGCTGGTGGAACACGGGGTGCGCATGGTGCAGGTGTTCTATGGGGATTTTCAACCCTGGGACAGTCACGATGACATCATGGACCACGGTCGATTGGCCCGTCAGGCCGACGGGCCCATTGCTTCGCTGGTCGAGGATTTGAAATCGAGAGGCCTTTTCGACGAAACGCTGATCATTGTGGGGAGTGAGTTCGGTCGCACGCCAATGATTCAGAACAGCGGCTTGGAGAAGATCGGAAACGGTCGCGATCACAACGTCCACGGCTATACGGCGCTGTTGGCAGGAGGAGGCGTCAAGGGTGGGCTGGCCTATGGCGCCACCGACGACTTCGGTTTCAAGGCAATCGAGAACCCGGTCCATCCCAACGATCTACATGCCACTGTCCTGCACCTCCTGGGCCTCGACCACAAGCGCCTGACCTACCGGCACAGTGGTCGAGACTTCCGCCTGACGGACGTCGGCGGCAAGGTCCTTCGCGAGATCCTGGCCTAGCTGGTCCTCTTCTGATCACCCTGCTCACCGGATACGCCGGCGAGCAGAACGGCGGCGCAAGTCAGCAGCATCATACTGCCTGACCAGGACCAATAGCCGGGACCCCAGTCGCCCAGGTTCTGGCGCGAGAATCCGTCGACCAGCAAGACGCTGAGGGCCATGCACGAAGCGGCCCCTCCAAGATACGCCGCCAGCTGCCAACGCCGCTTCGCAACGAAAACGACCGCAAGCCAGTAGACGCCATTGGCCAGCCAGCCTGCCAATAGCCAAGGAGCGTTGAGGCAGAAGAATAGTCCGTAAGTCAACGCCAGGAATCCGGGTTGTCCGAAGCGCCCGCTGCCGACTGGGAGAGCGAGCGCGACCAGGTAAAGCGCGATGCTCAACCAGAACATTGGCTTCGCCACCGAATAGGGGACGAACCTCGGCTTCGCCTTCGCATAGGGGTTGGATATCAGCGTAAACATTTTAGCTCCTTTCTTTCGGTCTAGGGTTCTACAATTCCGCCAAGAGTCACTCAGAGTGTCTTCAGATACTCAATCAATGCCCTACGGTTTTCGTCGGTCTGGATCCTCGACCAGACATCGTGACCTTGATTTCCGTGGCCGGTTCGACCGCTGTTGAACCAATTCCGATCATCTCGGAACTCCTGAAGAAGTTCCGCTTCACCCAGGTGGACGAACTGCTTCCCGTAGAGCTCCTGTCCGACACGCTCAGGGTCAAAGCGCCGTGCCGCCATAACGTTGAAGATCTTCGGCCTCTCTGCTTCGGGCCCCAACACGTGGTGCAGGGTGGGGACGCTGCCATTGTGGAGGTAGGGGAAGTTGGCCCAGACTCCCGTCAGCGGCGGTGCTGCATACCCTTCGCTCTTCTGTAGCGATCCATGATTGGCGAGGGGACTTTCCTGAAATGCGTCCGTGAATCCCTTTGTAACGACTTCGAGTCGGACCCGATCCGTCCCCACGTCGACATGAGCCCCGGTCCATTGAACGTTCCCGTTTCCGTCATACGTGCCATGACAGGTGTGACAGCCCATCTGGGCCGAATAGAAGAGTCTTTTCCCTTCAGTGGCGAGAGCCTGAGAGATGGCATAGGGATATTTCGGTGGTCTCAAATGCTGGACAACTTCATTGAACTGCTTCTTGATGCGAGGGAGCACGTGCCGTTCGATCTCATCGAAGGAGCGCCCCTTTTTCAGTTCCATGGTGGTAGACATGAGGGCGTACTGGCCCCGAAAGCTCCCATCCAGGTACCAACGACCGAACGGTAATTTGGCCGCGGTATGCCAAAGGGGTGGGATCTTGGCAATGTCGTGTGAGCCGACTTCTGCTTCGCTCGGAACGGCTCCGTTAGCACCGCGCAGTCCCAGTTCCACGTGGGAAGCGGCGAAGGCAGTAGAGCGAGCGCGGGTCGGTGGTGCGATCACGCCGAGATGTTGTCGGCGCATGATCTCGTTGGCCGAGACTGCCATCTCGTAGTCAGAGGAGCTTCGCGAGAGCCCGAGTCGACCCATCCGCGAGGTGAGTATCCTGAGCGCGTCCGTAATGGCTTTTTCGTCGAAGACCTTGCTCCCAGCCCCCAGGTAGACGATGCCATCGATCTCGGCCGAGTGGCATACCAGACAGTTGACCGTCCAGCCGAGAGGCTTGCCTGGATCGGTCTGGGGAGCCATCCCATAGGTCATTACAGCACGGTTCTCCGGCCACAGAGCCATTCCGATCCTGTTGTGGACGATTTCGTCCGTGGCACCAATGACGACCTGGGTCACCCGATTCCGTTCAAACAACGACTGGGGGAGCCAGGTCGAGCTGTCGTAGGTCTCGTACATGAAGTCGAAGAGTGCCAAGCGACGTTCAGTTTCGGATCGCGGGTCCTCAGGGCTCCAGCGATACACCAGGTTGGCGGTATCAGCTGAGAAGGTCCTGAGCATCTCCTCGCGAGTGATGGTCTCTGAAGCAGCCGGTCGAAGGAAGTCCACAGATGCGAGGAGGGCGATGGCGGCCGATGCGGATACCAAGATGAGAGCCTTGTAGTTCTTCATTTGCCGGGGGTATTTAGCAGTTCCTGTGCCATCGCCGACAGGAAGCCGTTATCTTGTATTTTTTCAATTACTTGAGGGGAATTTAGCGATTCTAAGGCAGGATGGGAATGTGGCTTATCTGTACATTCAAAGCCGCACTGTGTACAGTTTATGTCCAGGAGGGATCAAGGTGACTTTTCTCGACAGCAGGGCACGATCTTTTCTAGTTGCGGTTGCAGATCTGTCCCACTGCAATCCCTTCTTACCGGAGCGCATCGATCTGGAGAGAGAGGTACTCGGTCCGGAGTTTCTGGAAGGCGAGCCGGTTTGGAGCATGCAGGTCGATGATCCAAAGAAGCCCCGGGCGAACTCCTGGAAGGTTCACGAGCAAGTCGAGTCACTGGTTGCTCGGCTGAGACAGCGGCTGTTGAAAGGGGTCGTCCCTGGCCAGGAGGACCGGCACCTTTATCAGGACGCCGTCCTCTATCTACTCTTCTACCGTTATACTCATAGCTTCTTCGAGGCCACCTTTCCCACCTCGAGCAAGAAACGCACAAGTCGGGCCCGATGGGGCTTCTATGCTTCCTTCTTGCGGGATTGGGATCACTATCTCAAGCTTCCGGGTGGGCCCCCTCCGGGGAAACGTGAAGCGAGCTACACGTTTGCCGGTTTCTTCCAGATTCATCGCGCCTTCTACCAGATCTTCGAGCACATCATCGGGAGCTCGCTCTCTGCTGCACGACTCCGTGCGGCTGTCTGGCAATCCATCTTCACCCATGACATGCGGCGCTATCGCCGTTTCTTCTATGACCGCATGGGAGATTTTGCCACCTTGATTACGGGTCCTTCGGGTACAGGGAAGGAACTGGTGGCCCGTGCGATCGCCTTGTCACGCTACATCCCTTTTGACCCGGAAAGCCGAACCTTCGGGACTGATCTGCAGGACTCCTTTCATCCCATCAATCTGGCGGCTCTATCGCCCACTCTGATCGAGTCGGAGCTCTTTGGCCATCGCCGCGGGGCCTTCACCGGTGCCCTGCAGGACAGACGCGGTTGGTTGGAGCTTTGCCCACCCCAGGGGTCGGTCTTCCTGGACGAGATCGGGGACCTGGATCCGTCTGTCCAGGTCAAACTTCTTCGGGTGATCGAGACCCGGACCTTTCAGCCCGTAGGCGGGACCGATGATCGCCCCTTTCAGGGAAAGCTGATCGCCGCAACCAATCGGGATCTATCTGAGGCGATTCAGGAAGGCGGCTTTCGCGAAGATCTCTACTATCGTCTCTGCTCTGATCTCATCGTCATGCCCTCTCTCCACGAACAGCTCAGGGAATCTCCCGACGTCCTGACAGAGCTGGTCCTGTTCATGGCAAAGCGTATAGCTGGCTCCGAAGCCGAGGGTCTTGCCGAAGAGGCGGAGAAATGGATTCGTACAAATCTAGGCCCCGACTATCGCTGGCCTGGAAACTACCGTGAGCTCGAGCAGTGCGTACGCAACCTGGTCGTACGGCATCAGTACCAACCGGTGAGGTCACGGCCCCGGGGGGATCGCGAGCGGTTCCTGCAGGAAGTCAACCAGGGCAATCTGAGCGCCGACGAACTACTTCGGAACTATTGTTCCCTGGTCTTTGCGGAAACGGGTAGCTACGTCGAGACCGCCCGGCGACTCGACCTGGATCGTCGCACCGTCAAGAGCAAAGTGGACACGGAGCTCGTCGCCAAGTTCGCCGCTGGAGTGCCCGGTCGTTGACGCCCGTGACAAGACAGGCACAATGCAGGTTCAGGTGGTGCTCTGGCCCTTCAGGAAGAAACGGAGGTCTCTCAACACGCCAATTTGCCGCGCCATGGTTTCCAATTCCGGAACGTCAAGAGGCCGGTCAGCTTCCAGCTCCTGCTTCAGGTTGGCAGCGTCGAGTAGATCCTGCGGACCACCAGCGCGGATCTTCAGTAAGAGCAAATGGTGGGCCTTCACGACACGAATCGAGCGCCTCGGCTCCAATTCGACTGCTATCGCTTCGTCGACCATCTGAGCCTCCCATCCACGGGTCGTCACTAACAGATGAATGAAGATGGGAAGCGTTTCTTGGGCATCGATCTCTACCAGGAGAGGTATCGGGTCGTCGGTTGGTCCGGATCTCAATCGAAACTGGACCTGCTGATTGGACAGGAAACTGAGAAATGCGTCCAAGTGAGGTCGGCCCTGCACTTTCAGAAGGACGTCTATATCTTGCGTTGCTCGTACGACTCCCCAGGCACCCAGTGCAAGTCCGCCAATGAGTGCCATCGCAACTGGGTCCGTCCTGTTTCGGTTGAACTCGTCTACCAAGTACTGGACGCGAGCTAGCGCGCCTTGGAACGTCGTCTCCAACGGGTCTCCCCGGACGTAGACGCCCTAAGTCGGAGGCAGAATTCAGAAAGCTCCATGGCCATACGGAGTCTTTCTCCGGGGCGTAGAGCCGCGATTCTGCGTCGTTGCGCTTCCCTCTTTCTGTTGCGAAGTACGGATTCCACGCTTCCGATTATAGACTACGCTGGGACCTGAGGCAGGGGATTGCCCGGCTTGTACCAGGCTTTACCAGCGATGGTTTCGTCTTTCGGCGCCCAACTGGCTGCGTGCCAAAGATCCGGCCATAGGGAGTTAAATGCCTACACGGCGTAGTGACGAACCATGTCTTCCAGGATTTCAATGCCCAGACCAGGTCCCTTGGGAACATCCACCAAGCCTTCCCTCACCTTGATGGGTTCACCCACGATTTCATCGCGGAAGGGGTTTTCGGTGACGTCCAGTTCCAGCATGGGCGTTTCAGTAGTGCGTGCAAATGAGCTATTTGGCAGCACGGACAGAAGGTGAATTGTGGCGGTGTTTACGATGGCCCCTGCCCAGCAGTGAGGGGCGCAGAAAACTCCCCAAAGCCGCGCCAGCTCCGCCACGAACAAACATTCGGCGAAACCGCCACAGAGGCAGATGTCGGGCTGGACGATGTTCATTGCCCGCCGCTGCAGCACCTCCTGAAAGGCTATCCGTGAATCGAGGACCTCGCCTGCTGCAAGGGCGATATCCAGTTTGCTGGTCAGGGTCTCATAGCCAATATAGCCGGGCTGGGGGAGCGGCTCTTCAAACCAGTAGAAGCCCAGCCTCTCGAGTTCCTTGCCCATCTGGAGCGCAGTGGAAAGGGTATAGGCACCGTTCCCATCGGCCATCAGCTTGATGTCTGGCCCCACGGCCTCACGCACCGCAGTCGCGGCGGCCAGATCTTCAGCCATCGGATTGCCGCCGATCCTCATCTTGAGGGCGAGCAAACCTCGGTCGAGGAATTCGAGAGCCTCCTCCGGGTAGTGATCCACAGGGTCGAGGCCTTCGGCATAGTTCAGTGACGAACCGTAGGCGGGGACCTTCTCCCGTAAACGTCCTCCGTAGAGTTCCGCGATGGGAAGGTTCAGGGCCTTGCCCCGCACGTCGTTCAGGGCGATATCGATCGCTCCGACAGCCCAGCCATCTCCGAAGTTGTGCCCCCAGAGTTGCTGCCGGATTTCCCGGTGCCGCAGTGGATCCCGCCCGATCAACAGGGGTCCGAGCTGCTCTTCAATCAGCGCCCGAACACCGGCCCGTGCACCTGTCTCGCCCCAGCCGACAATCCCCTCGTCGGTATTGATCTTGACCAATACCGCCTCTCTGAAGGGGTAGAGAAGCGTGGAGGGTCCAATTGCCCTCGGCAGCCTGTGTCTGAGGAAAAAGGTTTCTACGGCCGTGATCTTCATTCGGGCTCCTCACCTTGCTCACGTTTGCTTCGTCCACGGGTCACGGGGAATTATAGCGGGAGTTTCGCTGCTTCAGCTACAGTAGCCGGATGATCCGGTGCTATGAGCCGGTCTGGTTCGTCGGTCGGCATTAGGTTACAGTCTCGCAAGGAGGAAGAAGTGGGCAGAAACTCCCGGAAGCTAGAGACTAGGGTCATCCATTCAGGGGAACTCAAGCCGCGCATCGAGGGAGCGGTGAATATGCCGATCTTCCAGTCGTCAACATTCGAATACGGGGGCGAGGAATCGTATGAGGATGTTCGCTACGTTCGACTGAACAACACCCCTAATCACCTGGTTCTGCACCGTAAGTTTGCCGACCTCGAAGGGGGAGAGGCCGCGCTGGTCACCTCTAGCGGCATGGCCGCGATTACAACTACCCTGCTCACGGTCCTGTCCAGCGGGGATCACCTGCTTCTGCAGGAAGGACTCTACGGGGGGAGCCACAGTTTTATCACCGAAGACCTCGAGCGATTTGGTATCAGTCATGATTTCATCGATGCTGATCGAGCGGACTCCTGGGAATCCAAGCTGAGGCCAAACACCCGAGCGGTCTACGCAGAGTCGATTACCAATCCCTTGATTCAGGTGCCTGACCTCCCGGCGATCGTGGATTTTGCGCAGCGCAAGGGGCTGATCTCGATTGTCGACAACACCTTTTGTACGCCCGTCAATTTTCGGCCCCTGGAACTGGGTTTCGATCTCTGCGTTCACAGCGCCACCAAATACTTGAACGGTCACTCTGACATTGCCGCAGGAGCAATAGTAGGAAGTGCGAAGCTGATCGACCGGGTCAAGAGTCAACTTGGGCACCTTGGAGGGACGCTCGATCCTCACGCCTGCTTTCTACTTCACCGAGGGCTCAAGACCTTGGTCCTGCGGGTCAATCATCAAAACCGTAGCGCTCTGGAAGTTGCCCGCTTTCTTGAGAGCCATGCGGCCGTAGCCGAGGTCCACCATCCGGGACTGGAAAGTCATCCTCAGCATGAGCGGGCTCAGAGTCTCTTCTCTGGGTTTGGTGGAATGTTGAGCTTCGAGCTCAGGGGCGGCCTGGCGGCCTCGAATGCGTTATTACAGAAGCTGGAGGTTCCTCTGATCGCTCCCAGCCTGGGAGGTGTCGAAACTCTGGTGACCCTTCCCGCAACAACTACTCATGCGGGGATAGCAAGGGAAGAACGCCTGCGGCTGGGGATCTCCGACTCCCTGATCCGTGTTTCCATTGGCATCGAAGCCACCGAAGACATCATCGACGACTTTCGCCAGGCGCTCGATCTTGATTCGGTTTCTGGCTGACGTTAAATTGGGTCTCGGGCTAGTCGCAACCGGCCGCAGGGGACGCCTTGTCCCCACGTCCTGGGAGTCAACCCAACTACTTCCTGATAGGAGGCAAACATGAAGAGAAGAGAGTTTCTAAAGGTTGCCGGCAGCGCCTCTGCTGTAGGTGCTGTTCCCTTCGCGTCCGGCGCGGGTCCGGGCCGCGAAGATACCGTATCGACGCTCCGCAGTCTCGAGCCTCGGCCGGTAAGCCCATTCAACGTGGGTGGCAAGGCGCAGCTCTTCGTGGATCGCATCCTGGTCAGAGAATCCCAGGGAGTGGGTTTCACGCTCCACCCAGCCGAAAAGCATCCATCCAATCCGGTGGTCCGGGCAGACCGACCCTGGGAAGGGTGGCGCCTGGAGATCTACGGCAACGTCATCTACGACAAAGAGGAGAAGGTCTTCAAGATGTGGTACCTGGGAGAAGGAGGCGACCATTTCGCCTTCGAGTATCCCACCCTCTACGCTGTCAGCGCGGACGGCATCGAATGGGAGAAGCCCGAGGTTGGGACTCTCCGAGCGGTGAAAGGAGACCCTTTCAAACACAACGCGGTCGGTCAGCTGCATCTAGCTGGTGTGACGAAGGACCGGGGCGACACCCACCCCGACCGACGCTACAAGATGATCACTTTTGTCGACAGGCCCCGCAATCGCCGGGGCTATCACACTCTGGTATCTCCCGACGGCCTGAACTGGGAGCACTTCAGCAACGAGCCTATCGCTCCATCTGCAGACGTCGTCACCGGGTACTACGACGAGGGTCGGCGCCTCTACGTTGCCTATCCCAAGATCGGCACCCGGGTCCGAGGACACAGGCGTCGTGTCTTCTACGTCACCACCAGCGAGGACTTCATGAATTGGAGCCGACCTGAGCTGGTCCTTTGGCCCGACCTGGCGGACGATGCCGGCTCATTCGGGCGGATCGAAGAGGTGCGCTCGCTCCTGGATGTACCTGATGATCCTGCCCTCATGCGCACGGAATTCTACGGCATGGGGTTCTACCTCGCCGAAAGTTGCACTCTGGCGTTTCCCTGGCTGTTTACGATCAACAACAATGCAAGGTATGGGAACCACGAGGGTCCTGGGGAACTCCAGCTCGCCGTTTCTCGGGACCTGCTCAACTGGGAAAGGCCCTTTCGAGAGCCCTGCGTGCCGCGTGGAGGATTGGCAGACTGGGACCGCGGCTTCTTCGTGACGCAGTCCCGGGCGCTTCGAGTGGGAGACGAGGTATGGCTGTACTACGGTGGCTCTACCTATACCCACGGAACCCCCTGTCTCTATCGTTCCGAAGGCACCGGCAGAGGCACCACCGAGACCGGCAGCATAGGCCTGGCCCGCTGGAAGCTGGATCGCTTCGTATCAGTGGACGGCCCCGGCGAAGGGGGAACCTTGACCACAATCCCAATTGTCTTTTCCGGCGACCGTTTGGAGCTGAACGCCAAGACCCGAGCGGGAGGCCGCATCAGCGTTGAGGTATTGGACGCAGCCGGAAGACCGCTCGAGGGCTGGGGTCGCTCGAGCGAGTTCAGCGGGGATAACCTGCGTGCAACCCTGAACTGGCCTCGTCAGGAGCAGCTCTCAGAACTCCAGGGGAAGCCAATCAGTCTCCGTTTTCGGCTCGCGAACGCTCAGCTCTTTTCTTTTGCCTTTCGGAGCTCTTAGTACCGCATTTCATAATTACAGCCACGTTTGTGGCGAGCGCGACGGCGTCGAGGGCGCGACTGGAAAATCTCCAGCTCCATCAACCCACATCCCTGTAATCATTACAGCCCCGGTCCGATTTAACTCCGGCTGAGAGCCCCATCCTAGCTCTCATAACCCTTGATTCCACCTGTACTTAGTCCGTTCCTGAAAAGAACGACTCCGGGTTTGGCACGGATGTTGCTAAACTGTGTGCCAGAGTCGATGCTGGGAGTCAGAGAAAACCTACCCTTCGTCACCGGGTTACGTGCGCGCTCTTGGAACGCCCCTGTACCGACGGAGGTAACTTATTCGGATCGGCGGCCCCGTAGGGTGCCCGCCAATGGCCCAGGGGTCTGCTTGGCAGGCAGCGAAGCTCTTGAAGACGGGGATCGGCAAAGCGGGTTTACTACTTTCCAGTTCCTCGTAGTATTGGCGGCTGTGCTTCCCGGGCTCTTTCAGAAACCAGTTCTGGCCTTGCTCGGTATCCAGCCGGGTCCGGCTCTTGATCAGACCTTGGATTACCTGCCTCAGATCCTCTGTCCTGCTCTCCTTGTAGTGGTGGCATGGATTGTCGCCAGTTTAGTCCGTTTCATCTTCAAGCGAGCCATGGGCACCACCAAGACTGGGAAAGAAGAGAGCGCAGAGCTCGAGTCAGGGGGGATTCTCCCGCTTCCCGATTCATTGCCCAACGTGCTGTTCTGGACCGTCTTTGTACTGTTCCTTCCTGTAGTTCTGGTCTCCCTGGGAGATAGACGGCTTGAAGAAGTAGAGAACAGTCTTCTCCAGCTTTCGCCCATCTTGTCGACAGGGCTCGTTATTCTCGTCTTCTTCTGGTTGGCGCTCAGGATTGTTCAGCGGATTCTGACAAGTGCTCGACGAGCCTCCAATCGCAAACTACCGTGGAGTCCGAACCGGGAAGAGGACATTGAAGAGAGCCCGGAACGGAAGACCAGAATCATCTCGGACTAGGACCTTGAAAGTTACTTCTGCCGTCGTTAATAATGATGCTAAGTCACTCATCCGATGATAGTATTGAGTGAATTGTAAGATGCGATGGGAGTTTTCCTAGGAGAGGATGAGAACTGATGAGTCGTCAGCAAGGCAGCAGTAATTCCCCAGGTAAGGACGTCGAAAGCAGCTCCAGTGTCGAGAGTCAGGGCTCTCCTCTGGGCAACGCCGGCAGTGTTGACCAGATCAGAGATATTATCTTCGGCCGGGAGATGCATGAGTACGAAGCGAGATTCGTCCATCTCCAGGAGCGGCTGGCCAGGGAAGCCGAGCAGCTGAGAAAAGACTTCCTGAAACAGCTTGAGTCGCTGGCAGCGACACTGAAGAGCGAAGTCAAATCCCTCACCAATCAGATCAAGACTGAGGAGACGCAGCGGACGGAATCGGCCGCTGCGATCGTGAGCGACCTTGGCAAGACCAATCGCACATTCGAGAAGCGAGTCTCGGATCTGGACCAGCGGATCGAGGGAAGTCTGGCCGATCTTCGTCAGGGGCTCGGCGACAAGTCGAAGGATCTAGCCGACGAGATTCGCAAGACCAATAAGGATCTCACGGCAGCGATCGACAAGCAGTTGGAGGAGCTCCGGGCGAGCAAGACCGACCGCGTTGCCCTGTCCGCTCTTTTGGCCGAAGTGGCGGAGCGGCTGAAGGGTGAGGAGACTCGAGATTCTTGACCCTTCCATTTTCGACCCCCTCTTCAAATCACGAGTCTACGCCGTGAACCTATCACCTTCTTAACAGAGTAGGAGTCGGAATACCGCTCCGCTGAAAGACCGTCCTATGGCAGAGCCTTCGGATCGTTCTAATCCCGTCTCCGAAAGGCAGTCCTCTTCCCAAGATAGCCTTTCCGAGTTACGCGATCTCCTTTTACGTCCCGAGAAAGATCATCTCAGGACGCTGCAAGAACGGCTGGATGATTTACAGGAGAGGGCTCGGGAGATGAGCCGGGTCCTGCCCTGGGCGATCACGCTACGCCCGCCCGACGACAAGGAACTCCCGACGGCTCTCCTTCCCGCGGTTGAACAGGCGATCCAGACCTCGGTGAAGAGGAATCCTGTTGCGCTGGCCAATGCCCTCTACCCGGTTTTGGGTCCGAGCATCCGAAAATCACTGTCGAACTGGCTGCAGGGTCTCATCCAGTCATTCAATCAGACCTTGGAGCGAAGTCTTTCAATCCGTGGATTGAAGTGGCGTCTGGAGGCTTGGCGTACGGGACGTCCATTTGCAGAGGTGGTGCTGCTGCACACGCTGCGTTACCGCGTGGAGCAGGTTTTTCTGATACAGAAGGACAGCGGCCTGGTCTTGCAGCATATCGTGGCGCCCACGATCGCGGCTCAGGATCCAGACCTCGTCTCCGGCATGTTGACTGCCATCCAGGACTTCGTGAAGGATTCGTTCCGGGGCCAGAAGGGCGATGAGTTGGATGCCCTGACCGTGGCCGAGCTCAGTGTTTCGATCGAACGGGGACCAGAAGCCGTTTTGGCGGCTGTAATCCGGGGCAATGCCCCCGCCGAAATGAGACCGAAGCTCCAGGGGGTGCTGGAACGAGTCCATAGCGAGAAGGGAGAAGAGCTGCGATCCTTTGACGGGGATGCTGCACCCTTCGAAGCGATCAGACCTCTCCTGGAAACTTGTTTCGAGACGGAGTACGTGTCTGAGTCTGCTCGGTCGGGCCGGGCGCGCTGGGGGAAGATGGCCCTATTGCTTTTGCTGGTCTTGGCTGCCTTGGCCATATGGCTGTTCAGCCGGGCTGGCGATCAGCGGCGCTGGACAGATTACCTGAGGCTGCTTCGCAATGAGCCAGGCATCGTGGTGGCCGGAAGCGAGAAGCGTGGGGGAAAGTATTATGTTTCCGGTCTGCGTGATCCCCTCGCTCGAGATCCGTCCTCGTTCTTGGAGGAAGCCGGTGTCGATGCTTCGCTCGTGATCGGTCGATGGGAGCCCTACTACGCACTGGCCCCCCATTTTCTTGAGGTGAGGGCCAGGCGAATACTACAGCCTCCTGAGACGGTCCAGTTGAAGGTTGAAGGGGAAGTTCTCCATACGACTGGATCTGCCTCACATCAATGGGTGGTGGAGTCCCGGCGGCGCGCCTTTGGCATACCGGGAATTACCGAGTTTCGCTCCGATGTCAGGGACCTCGATCTGAGTCACTTAGGGCCAATGAGCGAAACTATAGAGGAGCTCACGCTGGCTTTTCCCTTCGGAACACCGGACCTCGTTCCAGGCGAGGCAAAAATTGGGGAGAGCCTGGCCGGGCAGGTCAAAGAGCTGATCAACCTAGCCCAAAGGGCGGAGCAGACCGTTCGGATAGAGATCAGGGGACACACAGACAACGAAGGCTCAGCAGAGACCAACCTGTTAGTCAGCCTCCTGCGTGCTCAGAGTGTTATGCGCCTGCTGGTCACAGAAGGGGTCTCGCCCGAGTACCTCCGAACGACCGGGGTCGGTTTTATGGAACCGCTGACTACCAACCCGGGCAAAGAAGAGAGAGGGCGCAACCGTAGAGTCTCGTTCCACGTTACCCTGGAAGACAGTCCCTGACCGGGGTTTCGATGATTCAGAAGAAGATTTGCATGGTGGGTGCCTTCGCGGTGGGCAAGACGAGCCTGGTAGCGCGCTTTGTGCACAGCATCTTCTCCGAGAAGTACAAGACGACAGTGGGAGTCAAGATTGACAAGAAGGTCATGAACGTGAACGGCCAGGATCTCACCCTGGTCTTATGGGACCTTCACGGTGAGGATGAGTTCCAAGAGCTTCAACGGTCCTACTTACGCGGTACATCCGGATACTTCCTGGTTGTCGATGGCACTCGCCCCGCCACGCTTGAGCACGCACGGCATCTTCAGCAGGCGGTCGAGGAAACAATAGGGGTGGTGCCCTTCGTCCTTCTGCTGAACAAATCGGACCTGGAGTCCGAATGGGCTTTGGTCGAAGCCGAAGTAGATGAGCTTTCCGGGCAGGGATGGGCCCTGCAGAAAACCAGCGCCAAGAGCGGAGCGGGTGTAGAGGAAGCATTCGTCAGTTTGGCGTCAGACATGCTTTTGGAGAGCAATGACCGAGATTCCACCGCCGGTAGTTGAGTTCGGGCAATTTCTGGCCCTGCGCAACCGGTCCCCAGCTTACTTTCAGGTCGACGATGAAGGCCTCCTGGTCGAACATGGGGGCGAGTTGCAGGGTTATGGTTTCAATGCCTTGGAGCGAGGCCAGAAGGCGGATGCGCAGCTGGTCTTCTTGACCGGACTTCTGCCATCCATTCCCTCGCCTTTCTTCCTTCCGAACCTCGAAATAGCTTCCGGTATCCACGTCGATCTCCACATCTTCGCCGAGGAGGAAAGTCACTGGGTGCTTCTCTTGGACGCGACCTCCGAGGCGCGTCGACAGCAACAGCTAAGCCAGGCGCAAAACGAGCTGCTGCTACTCCGGGAGGAAAGGCATCGCGAGGATAGGGCGGCCGCCATCCTGAAGAATCTCCTGAGTGTTCTCGGAATCGTCGTTCTGGAACGCTGCCATCAGGGCAGCTACAGACTTGTGGGAAGCAAGCCAGCCTGGTACGACGACCTGGCGTTTCCTGTACCGAGTCCCCAAGGCACCATTGCCCTGGACAGTAGTGTCCCCTTTCTGGAGAACTTTCTGGTTGACGCAGAGCAATTCTGGGCGACCCGCAGTTCCGGTCATCTGAAGTCAGGACCCTGGACAGAATCCTCCGACGACGACCAGGACTACAACCTGGAGGCCACCGCCTTGTCGGTAGGAGACCTCAAGGTTCTGCTGATTGACTCTCTAAGCAGCGCCTACGACGAACGGCAGTCCCTCTTGCAGAGGGCTCGCCGAACCAGCCTCGACTATCAGCGTCTTCTGCAGGAAACTCAAAGCAAGGAAATCCTGCTGCATTGCATCGTCCATGATCTAAGGGGTCCCTTGACCGGAATCAAGGCTTGTCTGGACCTTCTGGTCCGGCAACCTCTGGGTCAACGAGCACAGCCTCTCCTTGACACGGCGACTAAAGCATCATCAAAGCTGGAGGGACTCGTAGCAGACATTCTGGACATCTTCGGTGCAGAAGTGGCGTCTCTAGCCAGGTTTGGACTAGATGAGGGTCGAAGACCCGATGTGGCCGTTGTCATCAAGGAGGTCGTCAACATGATGGGCTCGGTCGCCTCCAGAGAGAGTGTGGGTCTGAGGCTCGATCCCGAAGCTGATTGGGAACAGGCTTACAGCGCCCTTGCAGAGGAATCGAGATTGGAACGAGTTCTTTTCAATCTCTTGGATAATGCTCTGCGACACGCTCCGAGTGGATCTATGGTGACAGTGGGCCTCAGACGGGAGCGCGGCTCTTGTCTGGTCAGTGTCGAAGACGAGGGAGACGGACTGCCACCGGAGCTGGCTTCAACCTTTTTTCAGAAGTTCTCTTCTGGAGCTCGAAAAGGTAAGGCCGGCCTGGGGTTGTACTTTTGCAAGCTGGTAGTCGAGAGCTGGGGGGGAGACATCGGTTTTTCGAACCGTCCCCAGGGCGGAGCCCGCTTTTGGTTTCGACTCCGGAGCAGCAACGCGATCGAGTAGATCCGGGATATCAACTTATGCAGGGCGCCCAAGAGATATCGACTTCGACCTTCACCGTTCTGGTGGCCGACGACGACTGGAGCGTGCGCTCCGTCTTGGCTGAGAGTCTCAAGGAAGAAGGCTTCCGGGTCGCGGTCGCGCGAAACGGAAAGGAAGTCATCAGTCATCTATCTGAGGATGTCGCCGTCGCGCTGCTGGATCTCAAGATGCCGGAACCGGATGGGATCCAATGCCTGGACTACATCAAGAAGGAACAGCCGGACACAGAATGCATCATGGTTACCGCCAGTGTCGACATCGGAAGTGCCGTCCAGGCGATGAAGGGTGGTGCCTTCGATTATCTGACCAAACCAATCAACGTCGATGAACTGGTAGCTCTGGTTCATCGTGCCTCAAACGCCTCGAGCTTGAGGAGAGAGAATCGGCAGCTGCGTCAGGCCATCAGCCTGCCTCGGCCTCGGACTGCCTTTGTGGGTCAGTCTCCGGCCGCGCAGCAAGTGCTCGATTTGATCCAAAAGGTTGCGGAACTGGACTCGACCGTTCTGATCACAGGTGAGAGCGGTGTAGGGAAGGGTCTGGTGGCCAGGATGATACATGATTCCGGTCCGCGACGAGACTTTCCCCTGGTAACCGTAAGCTGCACTGCCCTCCCCCGAGAGCTGGTTGAAGCAGAGCTGTTTGGCCACGAGAAGGGAGCCTTTACCGGAGCCCACGAAAAGCGTCCGGGCAAGGTGGAAATGGCAGACAAAGGGACTCTCTTCCTGGACGAAGTCGGTGACATGCCCCTGGATCTACAGCCAAAGCTGCTGACCGTTCTCCAGGATCGAGTGTTCCAGCGCATCGGCAGCAACAAGAATATCTCCGTAGATGTCCGGGTCCTGGCCGCGACTCATCGCAATCTTGAGGAGCTCTGCCAGGAGCAGCGCTTTCGAGAAGACCTCTACTTCAGGCTGGACGTCCTGCCTATTCACATTGCTCCGCTGCGTGAGAGGCCGGAGGACATCCAGCTGCTTGTAGACCATTTGTTGGGAGAGATCTCGAATCGCCGGAGCCGCGTCACCCCAGAAATCACGAGCGCGGCGATGGATCGATTGAAGAGCTTTCATTGGCCCGGAAACATACGCCAGCTTGAAAATGTGCTGGAGCGTGTTACCGCCTTCACTGATAGTTCGGAGATCGGTCCAGCGGATTTACCTCCCGAGATAGGAGAGGGCGCTTGCGTTGCGGCAAGAGCAGAATCGTTTGCAGGAATGCCCTTACTCGAGGTCGAAAAATTGGCGGTAACGCAGACGCTGGAACTGTGTAGTGGAAACAAGGCTGCGGCGGCCCGACGTCTTGGGGTCAGCGAGAAGACCATCTACAACATGCTGAAACGGCACGGACTTTCCTGAAGGTGGCGGTTAGCCCGGATTTCTCATCGCTTGTCGTAGCGAGGCGCCGCAAGGGCCGTCCTGGCAAGGCTTGCGACCGAGGCCCCCGCAGTGGTACTCGTGCAGTACGTCGAGGAGGCCGACCGAGCGTAACACAGCCAGGACGGATGTTTGCGGCGACGCAGTAGACCAGCGGTGAGAAATCCGGGTTAGGTGGCAAGCCGGGTCAGCGAGCGAGTGCCTTGGGATCGATCACGACGTGTTTGATGCTCCGCCGCTTCCAGGTATAAGTGACGTGAACCAGACCGTCACTTGTTTGGATGACTGCTGGATAGGAATACTCCCCCGGCTGATCCTCCAGGGTAAGGACCTCGTTCCATTTCTTGCCATCGCTGGAAATCGCAACGTTCAGCGGTGATCTTCCCTTCGGAGTGTGATTGTAGACCAGGAGCTGCCGTTTATCTTGCAACGTGACAGCGTCGGTTCCAGCATTCGGGTTCGGGAGATCCATCAGCGCCATCTCACTCCACGTCTTGCCCAAATCGGTCGACCATGCCTGCCACATCCGACCCTGTCGGCTTCGGCCAAGCGCCTGTAGCCGCCCCCCGGGATGAGTAAGGATGCTCGGTTGGATGGCACTGATCGCGACCCCGTCGTTGATTGGCTGGGTGTGCGACCAGGTCTTGCCCAGGTCAGAGGTCATCTCAAAATGGACCCGCCATCCCTCGTGCTCGGTGCTGGATCCACAGAGAATGGTTCCATTTGCCAGTTGGATCGGTTTGTTCTTGACCGGACCGATGCCACCATCCGGCAGCCGAAGCCGATCCTTCCAGGTCCTGCCTTCGTCTTCAGAGATCATCACTTCTCCCCACCATTGTTGGGGGGTGGGCCCGACCTTGAAGAAGAGCATCAAAGGACCATTCCTGGGTCGAAACAGAACCGGATTCCAGCAGGGATAGCGTTCTGGCGAATCGTCGTTCGAAGGGCTCTGAATGCCGTTGGCGACCTCCGTTGGCGTCGTCCATTGACCCTCGATCCGACGTGAGACCCAGATTCCGACATCGGGATGCTTTTCACGGGTCCCACCGAACCAGGCTGCTATTAGACCGTGGTCCCCTTCTACCAGGGTCGAGGCATGACACTGTGGCGTGGGACGTTCCTCGAGGGAGTAGATCAGGCTGCCTTCCTTATACCCCTTCTGCTCAGGAATAGGTGAGGCGTCGAGATGCGCCATGCCGGACAGAGCTATCTGGCAGAGGCAGATCGCGAGGACTCGTGGGACTGTCCTGATAGTGCTTACTGAGCTCTGACGCTCAAAGAGACTCACTTCTTCTTTCATATTACCCTCAAAGGCCGTGCCACAATACGTGCACCTTCTTCCGAAAAGGACTAGAAAAGGTTCGGTTCAGTTGACCTGAAGAAGCCGGGCTGGCTACTTCTTAGGGACTCCCAGGTTTTTCCACCATCGGAACTCGAGGCCCCGCTCATTGACGGCAGCGATGTCGGGCCATCCGTCGCCATTCAGGTCTGGCGTGATCACCTGCACTGCCTTGATCCAACGTTCCTTCAAGGGGTGTTTTTGCCAACGATCGCCTAGATTTTCGTACCATGCGATCTGTCCCCGATCTCCGAATCCGGTAGCAATGACCTCAAGGTCGCCATCCCGATCGAGGTCGGAGGAGACCACCTCGAACCCTTCCCAGAATCCTTCGTCGATGATGTGCTTGAGCCAGCGTTCCCCCCGTCCGGGACTGCCGACGTTTTCGTACCAGACGATCTGATGGTTGCTGGGATGTTCTCCTGCACCCAGTCCTCCCGCCATCAGGACATCGACGTCCCCGTCCTGATCCATGTCGGCCAGGGAACCATGCATGGGCCGGCCCGACGCATCTATGACGTGTCGTCTCCAGGGCCCGGCGGTCGGATTTCCACTGTTCTCGTACCAGAGAACCAGGCCCGCCACTCGTGCGGTGCCCAGCAAATCAGGGTGACCGTCCCGGTTGAAGTCCCCGGCCAGGATGGCTCGGGTCTCGTCGAGTCCTTCGTCTACGACATAGGAGGGCCACTCCTCGTCTGTCGGGGTGCCGGGATGGCGGTACCAGATGAAGCTATTCCCGAGCCGCCAGCTGGAGGCTGCAACGTCCGGGTGGCCGTCCTTGTCCAGGTCCACCACTGCGACATCGTAGGCACCGAGCAGGCCACTGTTGCTGATGGGGTGTCGTTTCCACGAGTCCAGTTTTCTGGGATCGCCCTGATTCTCGATCCAGAAGACGTCCCCGAAGAAATTGTCGATCCCTACCAGGTCGGGACGTCCATCCCTATTCATGTCTGTCAACTGGTGACGCTCGAAACGGCCGTGCCAATCGGTTTTGGCGATCCCATGTCGCTGGAATCTACCGCTGCCGTCGTTTTCAAACCAATAGATATCGTTGTGCCGGCGTGAGCCTGCAGTCGTACAGTCGGAGCTACTCATGTCCAGATCTCCATCCCCGTCCAGATCGGCAGCAGCGATGGCGTAGCCATAGGTGTAGTCATTGGAGATCAGGTGTTCCTCAAACTTCAGATTCTGCGCCTGCAGGGGCAAACCTAGAAGAATCAGCAAAACCGTACTCGGAACCAGGATCCTGGTTATCTGCATGTTCTCGAGCCTAACTTTTGCAGCAACAAGTCGGTTGACGCTGTTTCGGGCTCAGCATTGGTGTTCAGCATCATGAAGACAAGTAGCCAGGGAAGAGGATACACGGCACCAATATAGCACTCAATCAGAGAGAGGGTAGAGAGAGCTTAACTGTTTTTTTCACCAGGTTTGGGAGGCCCAATGCTATGATGGATTTCCTTTTTCCCCAACTCGGAGAGATCTTTTGGTTCTCACCAACAGCAATGAGTGAAAGATTCTCAATCGTTGACGGCCATACCGAGGTGTCAGGCATCGATTCCCGTCTCTACCGGCATTACCAGGATCGCATCATAGGTCTGGACGACATCGAAGCCTGGGAAAACATCATGAAGCGGATCAATTGGATCCAGGCCTACATCGTCTACATTGCAAACCAGGACAAGCGTGAGGTCAAGGTTGGAGGGCACCAGAGCAAGGCTGCGTCGATGAAGGAGATCCTGCTGGCTGCCTGGAACGTCATGGGTCCCTATGACTATGCAGCCGCGAAGCCCCATTCTCAATCTACCGACATCGCGATTCAGTTTGGCCTAGGTAAGTTGGATCCTGATATCGATATCGCTCAGAAGATCATGGGGCGCTTTCGGGAAAGTGAGCTGCCCGGGCTTGATGATGAACTCCTGGCGAAAGTAGAAGCCCTACCCCCCGAAGACGGTGCGATCGTGATGGGTCTGATCACGCCCCTCCTGAGTCAAACCGAGAAGTTCAAGCTCGGCGACCTGTCTATCAAAGGCATCCCCTCCTACCCCAATCCTCACGGACCAGGGCGTGAAAGCATCCCCATGGGGTCGGTGGGCCTGGGCGCTTCTAACACCGTAGCCATGGCCGTTTTACATCAATACCTGACAAAGCACGGCTACGACGTCCCTCCGGACCGCCATTTCTGGGCTCTGATTGGTGACGCTGAGACGGATGAAGGCAACTCTCTCGAGATGCTCAACACCGCGCTGGAGTTTGAGGCGTACAACGTCACACATGTTGTTGATTACAACCGGCAGTCGCTGGATGGGAATCGGGGCATGTTTCACTACGAGGAGCTGAAGCGACGCTATGTAGGCTGGAATATCATCGAATTGCGTTGGGGTCGGAAGATCGAGTCAGAATTCAAGCAGCCAGGGGGGCGACTCTTTAGGGAGCTTCTGGAAAAGCTCACCGTCGCCGAGTATCAGACCCTTCTCGGCATTGGTACTACCGAGACCGGACTCCGCGACTTTCGGGACGAGCTCCTGGGGCAACTGAGTCTAAAGCTCAGCGGAAGCGACAATGACCAGATTGGACTTCGAGACTTCCTCAAGGGTACCCGTGCTGAAGACCTCTACAGCCTTTTTTCCGATCTGGGAGGCCACGACCTGACGCTGCTTTCTGAAGCCATGGTCCGATCCAAGGCAACCACGGACAAACCTACGATGATCCTGGCCTGGACCATCGCCGGCCACGGCCTTCCCGATATGCCGGGGCGGCCCCAGAATCACAGCCAGCTTCTCACCAAAGGACAGATGGATCGTTTGAGGGAAGACAGTGGCATCGATCCAGAGAATCCTCTGGCACTCTTCGATCCTGAGACAAAGGAAGCCCGGATCCTTCGTGAGATGAGTGCTCGGATCGACAGTCAAGAGCGCGCCAACGAGATCCAGATCCAGAGCAACAGCGCACCTTTCGCCCGCCGAGTACCGGAGAAGTTTCCCGACCGATTTCCCTTGCCCGACCTCCAGGGTTGGATCCCCACCCAATTCGGTTTGAACCAGCAAATAGAGTCCCTCATGCGAATAGCTGAAACCCCGGAGGCGGATCTAACGTCGGAGCAGAAGCCATGGAAGCTCTTCGCGGACCAGTTTGTGGTGTTCTCACCTGACGTCATGACATCGACCCTGCCCGGGGCCGCAAAGTCTGTCTTCGGTAAGCCTCCGTCAGCAGACGAAAGACGGATCATTGATCGTGCTCGAGAGAAGTACAAGCTGAAGTTCGACGTGGGACTCGAGCAGTCCTGGGAAGGCCGTCACCTGCAGCCGGGGCTGGCTGAGATGAAGGCTGTTAATCTGGCAGGAGTGTATGCGAAATCTTCAAGCTTTACGGGGATTCCGCTTTACGCCTTTGCGGTCGCCTACGATATGTTTCTGCTGCGACGTCCCCTCGACATCTGGTTTTATCTTCAGTATTGGCATGCGCCGGTTGTTGGGGTAGGCACTCCATCCGGGGCCGGCCTGGCTCCGGAAGGTGGACTGCATCAGTCCGTAATGTCCCTGATCATTGCCCTGATGATGCCCAATACCATTGCTTGGGAGCCGGCCTTTGTGGATGAGCTCGAGTTCATCCTTGCCGACATCATGAAACGACGGATGTCAGGGGAGACCAGGAATCGGATCATTACCTACCTTCGCGCCTCAACGGTTCCAGTCTATCGCCGAGATTTGAGAATACGACTGGCTCAGCAGAAGCTGTACCAAGAATGGGTCCGTTTGAATAAGGGACCCGAGAATCCCGTGTCTTCGAAGGCCTGGGAAATCATCCGCCGACGTTGGGGACAAGATGTGCTTCGAGGGGGTTATCGCCTGATCGACTTCCGTGGGTTCAGCCTAGAGGATCGAGAGGACTATCTGAGCAACGTGGTCAAGCCAGTTAGCTCTCCCAGGAAGGTCTACCTGGAGCCAGCACCCTACAATGTCTCGGAAAACGTCGTCAATATCCTGGCCAGTGGACCCGCCGTGAGCCAAGCTCTGAGAGCCTCGGATCGCCTACTGCAAGGCGGCATTTTCGCGAATGTCATTGTGGTCACAAGCCCCAGTCTTCTGGTGGGTCGCCTGGGTCGGCTCTCGAACTCTGCCGAGCCCGGTTTCAGCTTGGAGCATGATGGTGAGGATTACCGTCATCTTCGCCGACTCATCCCTCCCGAGGAGCGAGAGTTCGCTCCCATCGTTGGCGTAGCGGATGGATCTTCGCTCCACCTTGCCCTGGCGGGAAGTCGTCTCGGAGTTTCTGCTGGCAGCGTCGATCTCGGTATCGAGAAGAATGGGCTTTCAGTCCGAAGCGTGGAAGAAATCTACCAGTATCATCGCCTGGGCTGGAGGAACATAGTGACCGAGGCCATCGAGCTCATGCGAAAACGGGACGGCGAAACCGGAAGCTATTTTCGGTATGTGAGGGCAATCGAGCGCCTCGAACAAAGTGCCACATCAACGCCTGTCTCGGAATCGTTGAACCAGGAGCTCGAGTGGCTCAAGGGGCGGGTGAGCGACCCCGTTGTCTCAGCTTGAACTGAAACTTGACGTGGCTTCGGTCTCCAGGCCGAAGAGTCTTGTTGTGCCGAGCCGTTAGCCCGGATTTCTCATCGCTTGTCGTAGCGAGGCGCTGCAAGGGCCGTCCTGGCAAGGCTTGCGACCGAGGCCACCGCAGTCGTACTTTGACAGTACGTCGAGGAGGCCGACCGAGCGTAACACAGCCAGGGCGGATGATTGCGGCGGCGCAGTAGACCAGCGATGAGAAATGCGGGTTAGCCTTTCTCTCTTCCGATGGGAACCCCCATGAACTCCACTGCCTGTTCCTGGAGTAGTCCAAAAGAGACACCCAGACTCCTTCCCGATGAGGTCCATCTGTGGCTGCTGCGCCTCGAAGGGCAGGACCTGGCCCTTGAGGATCTGCGGGAAACGCTATCAGGAGACGAGCAGACGAAGGCCCGCGGATTTCGTTTCGAGCGGCACCGAAGGCGCTACATCGTCTGCCGGGGAATCCTCCGCAAGCTCATCGGAGACTATCTGCAACAGGAGCCCAGCCAAATCCGGTTTCAGTACCAAGCGAAGGGGAAGCCGGTACTAGACAAGAGGTCGAGTGAAGGGCTTCAATTCAATTTATCTCATTCGGAGGGGATTGCCCTGCTTGCCTTGACCCGCCATCGTGAGATCGGCGTCGATGTTGAGTTTGCTCGGCTCCTCTCAGATGCCAAGAAAATTGCCGATCGCTTCTTCTCTCAGCGCGAACGTGCGGATCTCGGAGGGGTTGCATCAAAGGACCAGACAGCGGCCTTCTTCAACTGTTGGACTCGCAAAGAGGCCTATCTGAAGGCCCGCGGCGAGGGGATGAGTAGAGAATTGGACCAGTTTTCTGTCTCTCTCGTCCCAGGAGAACCGGCCAGGCTATTGAGTGTTCAATGGGATCCCAAAGAAGTCGGGCGGTGGTCGATGTTGTCGCTACGGCCGACTCCTGACTACGTCGCAGCGCTGGTCGTCGAAGGCAGAGGCTGGAAACCTAGATATTGTCAATGGCAGGCTAGTACACAGTCACACATATAGTGACGGGTTTGTGTGTACTAAAAGCGTCGGTTCTCCCTAGCCCGGATTTCTCATCACTGGTCTACTGCGTCGCCGCAAACATCCGTCCTGGCTGCGTTACGCTCTCTCGGCCTCCTCGACGTACTGCACGAGTACGACTGCGGGGGCCTCGGTCGCAAGCCTTGCCAGGACGGCCCCTGCGGCGTCTCGCTACGACAAGCGATGAGAAATCCGGGCTAGTGGAACCGGGATTGGGAAAAGGGTCCTCACGCTGTCGGCGCTTCATGGTAGGATCGGGTGAAGAAAAGGTGAATACTAAGATAACCTACAAACGCCACAAGGACCCAAGGACGATTGGTGGGCGAGGTGCGACCGATAATCCCGCGAACCGGTTCGAAGGCGTCCATCTGCTTCCCGAGACCAGCGGGGATGAGGATTCTCGGCCTCAAACCGAACTCATCAAAGATAGCAGCAAGAGCATCATCGCCCGAAATGACAGTCCAGATGTGGGTTTCGAATTTAGCTTGAATCCTTATCGAGGGTGTGAGCACGGCTGCGTCTATTGCTATGCTCGCCCCACCCACGAGTATCTGGGATTCTCGGCCGGTCTGGACTTTGAGACTCGGATTCTAGTGAAGCACGACGCCCCTGAGCTGTTGCGTCGGGAGCTGATGTCCCCGAAGTGGAGGCCGAAGCTTATCGCTATGTGCGGTGTCACCGATCCCTACCAGCCCATCGAGCGAGATCTCGAACTCACGCGGCGCTGCCTTCGAGTCCTGTGCGAGTTTCGCAATCCGGTGGCCGTCGTGACCAAGAATCATCTGGTCACCCGTGATGCTGACCTATTGGCAGAGCTTGCAGCCGATGGAGCTGCCGCGGTCAACCTTTCCATTACCAGTCTCGATCCGAACCTGCAACGGCTGATGGAGCCCCGAGCCTCGACTCCTGAAAGGCGGCTGGCGGCCGTCGAAGAACTCTCTCGGAAGGGAATTCCGGTTGGGATCATGATAGCTCCTGTCGTCCCTGGATTGACCGATCACGAGATCCCGTCGATTCTCAAGGCAGCGGCCAGTGCGGGAGCTACCCAGGCAGCCTACATCTTTCTTCGGCTTCCGCACGGGGTCAAAGAGCTCTTCAGCGACTGGCTGGCGAGGCATTTTCCCGATCGCCAGAAACGAGTGTTGAATCGCGTACGCGACGGAAGGGATGGAAATCTATACGATTCACAGTTCCACACCCGTATGAGCGGACAAGGAATCTACGCCAGTCATATTCAAGATCTATTCGAGAAAACGTGCCGAAGGGCAGGGCTGAGCCGGAAACGGAGCGAGCTCTCAACAGCCGCATTCCGTTGTCCTGGTCGGGGTCGGCAAAAGGTTCTATTCGAATAGCCCCAGAATAATTGCACCCCCAGGTCAGGATCACCTGCAACCTGCGATCGCAGCGGCCGCGCCGATTGCCCAGCTTGCAAACGACCGGCGGCCGGATCTATCCTGTGCTCGCCTTTGGGTGCCGGGTCGATTGGAAGAAGGGGGCTTCGTCGGTGAGTCCAGACGACATAGAGCTATTCGCGAAGAAGACGATCGAGACCTACTACTTCTGGACCGGCGTGCTAATGTGGCTCATCCACGCCGGATTCATGGTCTACGAAGCCGGTGTAACACGGCGCAAGAACGTGCTCATGACCATGATGAAGAACCTGCTTACCTGCGCCGTGGTGACGCCCGCCTTCTTTCTGTTCGGTTGGTGGATCTACTATGCCTTTCCCCAAGGCATCGTGCCCCTGAGCAACGAGCTCACGGCGGCCGCCCTACCTTGGAGTGCCAACATGGGGCCGAACCTGCAGGACAATCTAACCGGCGTCTTCTGGTTCGCTTTCCTGCTCTTTTCTTTTACCACTGCCTCAATCATGTCAGGGGCTGTCATTGAGCGCATTCAGTTGGGTGCCTATTTGTTTCTGGCGATGGTGCTGGGTTCCGTGATCTGGATCCTGGCCGCAGCCTGGGGCTGGAGCGACACTGCCTGGCTCTATACGAAGTTCGGTTTTCACGATTGGGGGGCCGGGGGTTGTGTTCACACTGTTGCCGCGGCCTTCACCTTCGGTGTGCTCCTGAACCTGGGAGCCCGAATAGGGAAGTACGATGCTCAAGGAGAGCCCCAGGTCATCCTTCCCCACAATCTTCCTTTGACGATGCTCGGTCTGATGCTGATTTTCACCGGTTTCTACGCGTTCTACGCCGCCTGCGCCGTCTTTCAGACCACCGGTCCCTGGATGAGCATCTATCTGACACCCATGACGCTCAGCTCTCTGGCCTTCACGGTAACGATGGGATTTGCGGGGGGCGCGATGGGTGCATTCATCATGTCTCGTGGTGATCCCTATTGGACCATCAGCGGTGGACTGGCCGGCATGATCTCGATCGCGTCGGGGGTGGACGTCTATCATCCAGGACTCGGGTACCTGATTGGTTTCGCAGGCGGAATGATCGCCGTGCGTCTTGGCAGCTTCCTGGAGCGAAGGGGAATCGACGACGCCGTTGGAGCGATCGCGGTCCACGGCGGCGCCGGACTCTGGTCGATGCTGGCCATGGGTCTCTTCGCCAGTGGATATCCCCAGCACGGCCTCAAGACTTCGCTAGGGGGCCAGCTCCTGGGCATGCTGGTCATGGCCGCGCTCGGTTTCATTCCCGGTTATCTTCTCAGCCTGATTCTGAGGCTGACGGGTCGACTGCGGGTATCCCGCGAGGACGAACTGACGGGTCTCGATATCGCCGAACTTGGCATCGAGGGAGTCGTACCTGCCGGGGAGCTGACTCTGGCCAATGACTAGATGATCGATTCCGAAATAGCATGGCAATTGCAGATGGGTCTTGCGGGACGAGGTCAAGGCGGGAGGAGGAAGACGATGTTCGGCCACTTTCGACGACGACCAACGCAGAGATCGTCCGCAACCCCCATCTGCCCAACGGGTTGCGCGCCCGAGCACGAACCCAGCCGCTCTTCTGTGCAGGCGAGCTCCTCAGATAACCTTCAGTTCGATTTGTGGGCGCAACAGTTGTCATGATATTTCGGAATCGATCATCTAGGAGTAGCTGCCGATGAATTCGAGTCCGTTCCGGTTATGGGAAGAGTTCACGTCCAGCGGAACCGGCGCGATCTATACGTTCTTCGGAAATCCCTGGATCGTCAAAGGGATTTGTCTTCTGGTCTTCGCGATTATTGTCTGGTTCCTGTTCTCAGCCTATCGCTTCGAAGGACGAGGCAGACCCTGAGTACGGTCTACCGACGGGGAGATCCTCAGGAAGGGCCGTCGCTGCCATCAAGGTTTTTCCCAGTGCGATGGGGTGTCGGCTTCTCGAAACTCAGGGCATCCAGCAGTTGAATGGTGAGCGAGGTGCCCTTGGGAAGCGCTACCTCCCGACCCTTCTTGAGCAAGGCCATGAGGCCGGCTCCAGCAGCGCCCAAACCGGTGCCAATGGCGGCGCCCCTGCCCGCAGATCCACGATATGTACCCGTCGCGGTTCCGATGACCGCGCCGGTTATGGCACCGCGCACGGCCGCAGAAGCGATTTCGCCAGCCTGACTGCCCGAGCCTCGGATTTGCCCGTCTTCGTTCTCGGGATCGCTTTCGTAGCCTTCGGCGGATTGAACCGCGGCCCGCATATACCGAGTGACCCCGCTAGGCAGAATCACAGTGTCGAATTTCAGCGTCATTTCGGCTTTGCCGCGAAGCCGTCCCGGCTTCTTGCTCTTGTCGACGAACCCGATGATGTAGCTTCCCACCGGGATGACGATGCGGTCATCGACGGTGACTGGCACTTCGACCACGCTGGAGAACTTGTCTCCTGTCTGGGCGGTCTTGGTGTTCAGGCTGCGTTGCAGTCGAATGAAGATCTCTGACTTCCGGGGAACCACAGTTTCGTCGAGGGTCTGGCCGAAGCTGAGGCTGGCCGCCAAGAAACAGAAAAGCAGGCGAAGGGACATGGATGTTCTCCCTGATGTCACGTTCAATCATACTGCATGAATCATTTGTTAGATGCGCAGTCTGTCAGATTGGTTCAGATTAAGTGAACCCCAGATAAGTCACGCCAGCAGCAATGCAGGCCCCATTCGAGAAAGAATTTCGGGCTTGGTGTGGCGGTGGCCTCCAGGCCGCCGTCCGAGCCAAAGGCTCGGAAGATCAATACTTCGGCCTGGAGGCCAACACTACGAATTAGGAGAAGCTTTCTGCTTTCCGCTCGACTCGTCGGTTTCTGAGAAAATCTTGCTGGCCATGGCGATGCTCTCCCAGGCCGCCGGAAAACCGGCGTAGGGAGCCAGATGCAGCAGCGTTTCCAGAATCTCTTCCTGGGAGGCTCCGTTTCTCAGGGCCATTCGGATATTCAGGTCCAGTGCTCGCTCGCGTCCCAGAGCACCCAGTACGGCAAGGGTACACAGGCTTCTGGTTTTGCGGTCGAGCTGGGGGCGAGGCCATATCTCCCCGGCGACGAAACCGACAACGTATTTCTCGAAGTTGGGAGAGATCTTCTCCCAGGTCTGCCGGACCTTTCTTGCCTGCTCTTCGCCCAGCATCTCGTTGAGCACGGTGAGACCGCGTTCCCTGTTCATTTATTCACCTCGTTCCATGAGCCCGGTCCCCATGTGAAATCCAGGCTACAGTTGGCCGCCGCAGACTCGAATGGATTGTCCGGTGATGTTCTTGGCTTCGGGTGAAGCCAGGAACACCGCCATGTTTGCAATGTCTTCAGGCTGAACCATACGGTTCAGGACGGAAGTGTCGATATACTCCCTTTCCAGATCCTCGAGACTTCGCCCCGTCGATTCCGATCGATGTTTGATGACGTTCCTGATGCGGTCTCCTTCCACCGGTCCGGGACAAATCGCGTTTACGCGAATGTTGTAGGGGCCCAGCTCCGCCGCCAGGGTTGGAGTGAGCGCCACCATGGCGGCCTTGGAGACCACGTAAGGCGCGCGCAAGGAGAGCGCTATGAGCCCCGCAAGCGAGGAGATGTGAAGTATACAGCCAGATCTCCTCTTCATCATATGGGGCGCAATTGCACGATCACAGAGGTAGGCACCGGTCAGGTTGACAGCCAGGGTACGATGCCATTCCTCCGGGGACACCTCTACCAGCGGGGCCGTAGGTCCCTCGATGCCGGAGTTGTTGACCAGGACGTCGATTCGACCCCACTCGTTCATGACCCGCTCAACTGCGGCATCCACTTGCGGAGGGTCGGTCAGGTCGAGCGAGACAGCAATTGCGTCGCTGCCTAGATCTCGGATTTCCCGGGCGGTCTCTTCGTTGCCTTCGATTCCTGTGACCGCCACCCGGTAACCCTTCTTGGCGAAGGTCAAAGAGATCTTGCGTCCCATGCCGACCCCGCCGCCGGTAATGAAAAGAGTGGGAGCTTCCTCAGTGTACTGAGTCATGGTGGGAATTATAGGGGCTGCATCGAGGCGGGAACAGCAAGCTTGCTGGGGATCCTACCCTTTCACAAAAACAATTCGAGCGAATTTCAGTTTTCCGACTCTCAACAGGAAATCCTGCCTCAATCCGGCGTCGATCGCTATTACAGGCTTGACGATCTTTTCTCCATTGATCGAAACGCCGCCCTGCTGAATCAGTCGGCGGGCCTCGGATTTAGATGGAGCAAGAGAGGCCTGGACAATCAGGTCAGCGAGCTGAATAGAACTGCCAGGATCAGGGATGTTGGAGCTGGGGACCTCCTCTGGCTCCTCCCGCTGTCGAAAAACCCGATCAAAGTGGTCGCGAGCCGACTTCAGGTCATCTTCAGTATGGAAGTCGCAGGTGATCCGCGATGCCAGATCCTCCTTTGCCGCCATGGGGTGTAGCTTTCCCGTATCCACTTCAGACTTGAGTTTAGAGATCTGGTCGTCGGTAAGATCCGTGAGCAACTCGAAGTAACGCCACATCAACTCGTCGCTGATGGACATCAGCTTTCCATACATGTCCTCAGCAGGTTCCTGGATGCCGATGTAGTTTCCCAGCGACTTGCTCATCTTCTCCTTTCCATCCAGTCCTTCCAGAATGGGTGTCATCAGGAGAACCTGGGGCGACTGTCCGTATTCTCTTTGGATGTCCCGACCCACCAGTAGATTGAATCGCTGATCGGTGCCCCCCAGCTCGATATCGGCTTCGAGGAAGACGCTGTCGTAGGCCTGCAGAAGGGGATACAACAGCTCGTGGATGGAAATGGGCTGGCTCGCCTGGATGCGCTTCGAGAAATCGTCCCGCTCCAGGATCCGCGCCACGGTATATTTGGCGCAAAGACGAATCCACTCCCGGGAAGAGAGCGTTTCCAGCCAACGACTGTTGAAATCAACCACGGTCGTCTCTGGATCAAGAATCTTGAAAACCTGGTTCTTGTAGGTCTCGGCATTTTCGAGAATCTGGTCGCGCGTCAGCGCCGGACGCGTCTTGCTACGGCCGGTGGGATCTCCGATCAGCCCGGTAAAGTCGCCAATCAGGAAAACCACGCGGTGTCCCAGGTCTTGAAAGTGGCGCATCTTCCGCAGAAGGACGGTATGCCCGAGGTGGAGATCGGGCGCGGTGGGATCAAATCCTACCTTGATGATCAATGGCCGCCCAGCCTCTTGGGCTTTCATCAGCTTCTCTCGAAGCTCCCCTTCGAGGAGAACTTCTTCGGTGCCCCTGGTCAGGTAGGCGACTTGAGCGTCGAGACTCATCTCCTTGAGATTCATAGGCCGCCATTATAAGGGACAGTGTGGAGAAACGAAGCCCAGATCGGGGGCTCTGGGAGATCAAATGACCCGGTGGAGCCGAGCTGGGCTGCTGGTAATGGGTGTCGTGCGCTCCTCTCCCACCAGGATCGTATGGCTGAGGTTAACGGCATGTTCCCCATACTTTCGAATCGACATGGGGAGATGAAAGAGCATACCCGCCTCGAGCGGTCGGACGTTGCCATCTCGGATGAAGTAATCGAGTTCTTCGATCCAGCTGGGGGGATAGCCGATGCCGACCGGGTATCCGAAATTGTAGTGGAACACGTAGTCTCTCAATATGGGATCGAGGGCGCTCCGAGCCGCTCCAGCGACGTCGCTGGGAAGGGCGCCCGGACGGGCATTCTCCACAATGGCGTCGAGGGCCGCCATGACTGCATCCTCGACCTGACGCATCTCCGAGGTAGGCTCCCCCAGGACGGCAGTTCTCATCAAGGGAGCCGTATACCGACTCACCTCTCCGGTGACCTCCAGGAATATCGTTTCTCCCTCCTTCAGACGATGCCCGTTGAAGGTACTGTGAGCGCAGCCAGCGCGATAACCGGCTGCCACGATAGGTCCCCAACACACAGTGTCGCCTCCGTTGCGGTACATCGTCTCTATGATCGCGGCGCCGATCTCGTAGTCCGGCACTCCAAGTGCCATCGCCTCGTAGCCTGCGTTCACGCCCAGATCGGTGAGTTGAGCCGCCCTCCGCATGTAGGCGATCTCAGCTTCGGATTTAACGAGTCGGGATTCCTCTACAGGACCGAATCCGTCAGAGAGCGTGGCGCCGCCGAGATCACTCCGGATCCTTTCGTAGAGATCTACAGAGAGTCCCCGGCTGCGCCGCTCTATTCCGAGGCTCCCAGATTGGAGCTTCAAGTCGCGGACGGCGTTGAGGGTGGCATCGATTGGATCTTCGAAGGGACCGTAGAGCCGAACGGTTTCGAGCCAGCAAGAGTTCTCTGAGCACGCTTCCTCGAAGTGGCTGATGATCAGGACCGGATCCTGGTCTTGGGGTACTAGAAAGCATTGATAATCGAACAGGTTTTCAGAGTCCATTCCGGAAAGGTAGAACACGCTGTGCGGGCTGAAGAGCAAGAGAGCCTCCAGGCCCCTCTCAGCCATCGAAGTCTGGACTCGCTGGAGTCGTCGTCGGTACTCGGCGTCTTCAAAGGCCGGCTCTCTGGGGATGGACATGGTATTTCCTTTCTGAAATGTCGTCTTTGTGGCGCCCCGCCGTGACCGGCGATGAGAAATCAGGGTTACCCGAAGAGTGAGCCCAGTCCCGACTCCACCGTAAACTCGAACTGGTCCAACAGGGAAAGAGCCTGCCACATCGTAACCTGGTTGGCGGTAAGCACGAGCTTTCCGTCGACCGCCGACTCCAGATCCTCGATCCACCCTGCAGTATGCAGGGCCGTATCGGGTACCAGGATTGCCTGGGCCTCCGGGTGATTGTTCTCCTGGATTAGTCGGACTACCTCTGGCTTCGGGAGCTCTCCGACTTCCACTCCGGTAATGATTCCGCGGCCTCCCACGTGGACGGTCTCGATTCTTGTCTCGGCCAGAAAGTTCCTAAACAAGAGCACAACCTCTTCTGGATACGTCCCCGCGATTGCCACTTTCCGGATCGCCAGCGCTTTCAAGGCCGCCACGAAGGCCAGGGAAGTACTCGATACCGGGACGCCCAGAGCTTCTTGAATCTCTCGTGCCTGCCGATTGGCACCTGCCCACCCGAAAACGAAGCTTCCGCTGGTACAGGCCCACATGGCCACGTCCACCTGACTTTGTTTCAAGGTCCTCGCCCCCTCCAGCAATCTAGCTGAATCGCCGGTGTCGCGGAGGGCATCTTCCCGATGAGCATCTTCGCCGATACTGGTATGGACTACCTCCACCTGGACTGCGGGATGAATCAGCTTCCCCATACGCGGGTAGTCGTCCTCTCCGGAGTGGCTCGGATAGAGAAAACCGAGGCGGGGAGTGGAGGGTTTTCCGGCGCTTTCTCTCGGTTCGGTCATGGTTTGTATGGTGGATTCCTACCCGAGGCTATTCTGCCTCTCCGGTGGATTCAAGATCTCTATTCCAGCGATGGGGACTGATTCCGGGTGCGCTGCTGGACATGTTGGCCGGCTTGTTCTCTTGCTCGAAAGAGGCCTTGCGAGTGTTTCGATCGGCGAAGAACGGCTTGACTGAGTCTGGAAGCTTGGCGTGGTCGTGCGGCTCCCATTCGGGCACCTCTTCCTTTACCGGTCCTGCCCACGCCGGCCGATAACCGATTTGCACCATCTCCCTGGAACGACTTCCGACGTTGGGATAGGTGCCGTGGAAGACTCTGGCATGGAGCAACAAGGCGGATCCCGCGGTAGCCGTCACCATCACGAGATCTGGATGGGTCTTATACCGTGTGTAGGGATTGCCATCGGCGTGCAAGGATAGGTGAGAGCGAGGAAGGACGGAGAAAGGAGAGATCTCTGGTGTCAGGTCGTCCAGGTAATATAACACCTTGACCATCACCGGACAGCTGCACTCATAGCCGAAGGTCGAAGACCCGTAAGGTTGGCCGTCCGTATGGAGGCTGATCCCGGGATGTCCCGGCTCCGACCGAGCGTACTCGTAGGTCATGAACACCACATCATCGCCAAACACCTTCTCCAGGAATTGTACGGTCGGAGGGTAGCCGATGAGCTCTGTGATCGCTCCCCCCTGATCGCCAAATCGGTACGGTTTCCAGGCCGAGCCGGGATAGGGATTAGGACCCGGATGAAGCCGACGATCCCGTTGGTGGATGCTGTAATCCATCGGGAACGTCTCGAATTCCGCCGTCTCGGCTTTCAGCTGAGCTACGTGCTGAGTCGACAACATGTTCGGGATCAGCAGGAATCCTTCGACTTCGAGGTGGTATAGCTGATCACTGAATGTCAGAGAAGACCAATCACGATCATAGATCTGCGGCTGCTCCAAAGCGTCGCTTTCACTCATGGTGTCCCAGATTATCTTGGATCTATCGCGGTTTGACAATCGAATCCTGCCTGGTGGCGGTGGTCTCCAGGCCGCCGTGCATCGAGCCACGAGGCTCGAAAGTGGGAGACTTCGGCCTGGAGACCGAACCCACGTCCGCCAATCACAGGAACCGAATGAGTTTCAGGTCAGTGGCCCCCCAGCGGTGCTGCCCCATTCGCGAGAACGAAACTTCGGTTACGTCTGCCGTGATTGGCGACTCTTGGATGATCTCCTACCCAATGAAGTTTCAGCTTAGTCCCGCCCCCGCTGCGCTGCCCCATTCCAGAAAGAAACTTCCATCAGTGCTAGCTACGAACATCGAGAGCTGAGTGACGCTTGTAGCACGGGCACTCCTGCCCGTTGGTGTCCTCGACGGGCAAGAGTGCCCGTGCTACAGGTCACTGCTCTGTCAGATGCTGTCTCCTACACTTTCCCTCTGCCAATGAAGTTCCAGCTCAGGTTGAAGCCACCCACGAAGGGCTGGACAAGTTGACTTTGTGGCAGTCGTGTGTGAGCTTGGGGAGCCGAAATAGGGCACTCGCTTCCGGAGATCATGAGTCTTGAGGGGATTCCCCAGTAAGACAGAATCCCGATACCTCCTGGTACTCGTCGCCAGCGTCGTACTCTTCCTCAGTCCAGCACTCATGACATCCAGGATTCTCTGGCCGGGAGAGATGCTCTCGTCGTTCTCTCCGTGGGCCGAAGAGCAGCCGGGTTCTGAACCTGGGAACATCCTGCTCATGGATTCGTTGGAGCAGCTTTACCCCTACTATCACTTCCACCGATCGGAAGTTTTCGAGGGCCGGCTCCCGCTTTGGAATCCCTTTGTCCTCAACGGCACACCCTTCCTGGCAAACTCGGTTTCGGCTCTGTTCTCCCCGCTGCGTTGGCTGCTCCTTGCCCTGCCGATTCACTTGTATTTCGAGTACGCCGCTCTGCTGAAGCTGCTGCTCGCTGGCAGTGGAGTCTTTTTCTTTTGTCGTCGGATCGGATTGCCCTCTGACTGCTCCCTCTTGGCTGGCCTTTGCTTTTTATTCGCAGGCTACAACATCTTCTTTCTCACTTTCCCCAACGGTTTCATCGCGGCCTTGTTGGGCTGGGGACTACTGCAAATCGAGTCCTACGCACAGACTCGGCGGCGCATCCATCTAGCTGGGTTGGCGGTGATCCTGGCGGCGGCGTATTTGAGCGGCAACATGCAGTGCGCCTTCCTCCAGCAGATGGCCTATCTGCTCTATGCCTTCGTACGCTCTTGGGATCGCTCCCAACTACGACAAACCATACGAGGTTCGAACGCCATCGCCCTGGCCACCATCTTGGGACTGGCGCTGGCCGCGGTGGCGACCCTACCCTTCGTGGACCTCATGCTTGGGAGTCACACCCTTGCCGATCGAGGGAGCTTCGCAAGCAATCCCTATCACCTGATGCCGGAGGAATGGCCTGCACTTGTTCAGCCCCACTACCGGGAGGGCCCCGAGGACCGGATAGTACCGAAGTGGAGTTATGTCAGTTTTGCCTATGTGGGCATCCTTTCCTGCTTTCTGGCCGGTCTGGCAGTGAAGGGGCGGCGTGCGGCTAGAACGACAAAGGCCCTTGGAGTCCTGACGTTCTGGTCTCTGATCCTGGTGCTTGGGATACCCGTTCTGTTCGAACTGCTGACGGGCTTGCCGCTACTCCGCCAGACCAACTATCTTCACGCCGGGCAGGTACTTCAGGTGTCTCTTTCGGTGCTGGCGGGAGTGGGTGCATCCGTCTGGCGGTCCGGACAGCTGAGGGGCCGCGCTTTCGGCTGGTTGTTCGGCGCTGCTCTGACGCTGGCCCTGTGGTCATCCTGGAGTCCTGTCAAGCGGTGGCTGGACTCGGATGCCGAGAAGCCCTTCTTCTTCATGGGAAAGGCCTCTGAGTATCCCCTGGGAGCTTTCTGGACGGTCCTGACGCTTCTGGTCCTGCTGCTTCTCTATCGCTGTTATAGACGGAAGAATGCGGTTCCCGCTTTGGTGGTCCTGGTCCTGATCAACGGATTCGTATTCGGCTTCTTCTTCAACACCAGTTCGCCCGGGCAGCTGCTTCAGCATCGCCCCGCCGTGATCGATGAGTTGGCTCGCCGTCCCCATGCCCGACTAGTGGGAATCGGCATGGGTACGCTCCTGCCAAACTTTGGTATGAGTTGGCGCCTCCGTGACCTGCGTGGCTACGAGCCGATCCTCACCGACCGCTGGGTTCGATTCTATTCGGCGCTACAACCCGGACCGCGGGACCATCACCACCCCATTCACAACCTGGACCCTGCTCGTCTTGCCCTGCTGCGTCGAACAGGATGCGCCTTGGTGGTAACGCCGCACCCCATAAGGTTGGCAGGGCTGACCCTGCTGCGTGACCAAGCGCCCTATCTCTATGAAGTCAATGGGTCCGCGCGAGTTTCGATTGCGGAATCTGTCCTTCCGGCAAGGGATGGACAGGAAGCTTTCCAGTTGCTTACGAGCGGGGAGTCGGACGCGGTGATCCTTGAGTCGGTCGAGGGTCAGACGATGTCGGCGGGCGCGGGAACGGTTTCCTGGCTTTCCGACCTGCCGAACGAGATAGAAGTCGCAGTCGAGATGGAGCAAGAAGGCTGGCTCATCCTTCGGGATACCTTCGACCCGGGCTGGGAAGCGCGGATAGACGACAACGAGGCCGAGATCTTTCGTGCTGACTACCTGTTTCGTGCCGTACGGGTACCCCAGGGAAAGCACCTGATAAGCTTTTACTATCGGCCAAGCAGCTTCTACTGGGGTATGGCCCTGTCGCTGCTATCTTTGGCAGTAGTGGGTTGGCTGGTGCTCTCGTCCCGGCGATCCCCCGGCCAGCTGGATCATTCAGATTGAATACTTCTTCACGAAGAGGGTGGGGCAGTCTTCCCTTCGAAATTCGCCTGTTCGATATTCTGCGGTTCAGCATTTCCACCGGTTGCCTTCTCCAAAGCAAGGAAAAAGGCTAAATCACAAACCGCAGAACACCGAACATGCGAAAGCCGAAGTGTCCGGCTGGCGCCGGACTGATGGCTCAGCCCTTTGGTCGGAAGAGCATCACCAGGCACCCCCCAGAAGCCGCCAGTAGGATCCCCAGGACGAAGGGCCAGCGAATGCTCGATATTCCCCCTGCCGGTGGGTGAAGTATCATCGCCGCGATCGCGTTTACCACTGGAGCACCGGCAAACACGATGGCCATGACCACGCTGGGCGAGCCCTTGGCTCCGAAGGCAAGCAGGACAGCGAAGGCGCCGATTCCACCAAGGATACCTGCGAAAAGTGACAACAGCATCCCCGAAGCGGGGAACTCCCAGGACGATCCGTTGAACCTAAGTACCAGGAGGGGGGCCAGCACTGCAGTAATAAAGTAGGCGACTCCTACGAAGAGAAAGGCCTTGTAGCGTCCATTCTCGGGATCCGCCATGGCCATCTGGCCGCTGTGGAGGAAGTTTCCGTAGAGTCCCCAGGCGATTACCGTGAGCAGGGCAAAATAGAACCAAGCGAGTCCCAAGTGGGCCGGATTGTTGGCTGCCATTCGAATTCTCCTCAGTGATGATTCTGGCGTGACTGGTCCGCTCTAGGGCTCGAGACGTCGAAGAAAGCGTACCCGGGTCAGCGCTTCCACTTGAATTTGAAGTGGTAGCGATCATCTCCACCCTTGGGGTCGGAGACCTGGATGACGGCCGTATAGTCATTGCCCTCCCAGGGACGCTCTTGCAGGAGCACCTCTCCCCGACCGTCTTTCTTTTCCAATTCCAAACGCTTGTACAAGCCAGGGGGCAGAGGTTGGGAGAAGGAGAAACGATCTACTTTCACCTGATGCCCTTCCCACACCTTTATGAACACTCGATCTCGTCGAACGCTGATCGCCACCGACCCGTCGATTTTCCCCCGAAATTCGAACTCCCCGTCTCGATCCCGGTCGTAGTCACCGGGGTCGTTGTCCTTCGAGAACACCTGGGTTCCCGCCGGATCCTGTGCAGTAGCGGAGGAGACAGGCGCCACAGCGGCTCTATTCTGGGCAACAGGAGCGGTTGCCGGCACCGGCTGGGGCTTCGGACTAGGCGGGGGAAGAAGCCTCTCTCGTTCCCATTTGATTCGAGCGTGGTAGCGGTCATCTCCCCCTTTGCGATCAATAAAGCGCAGCTTCAAGCTGAAATCGTTCTGGGACGAAGGCTTTTCCAAGACCAGGATATTGCCGCGTCCGTCTTTCTTTTCTATTTCAAATTTCTTGAAGATTGCGCGAGGGATTTCCTGAGAGTACACCGAGCCGTCATCGGAGGGCTCACGACCCCCGACTACTTCGTAGCGGATGCTGGCGCCCTGTATCTGAACTTCCACTTCCTGATCGATTCGCAGCCTCAGGTCGAACTGTCCCTTGCGGGACTTGGGGTCGTAGTCTTTAGGACGCGCCTGCAGGGTCTTCTGAAACGCCTGCTGCTGGACGACCTCATCTGGGGCCGGAGCAGGCGGTTGCTTGAATGCTTGGACTCTGGGAGCTTCGGGGGCTCGGTTTCCATCGATTCCGAGAAAGGGATTGAACACGTAGTCGAGAGAAAAGGATCCAGGAAACTTCAGGTTCTGGGAGGTAGCATAAGCCGGATCCAGTCCCCACTGCCCAGGGGACAGGATCTTCTTTTTATCGGTTCGACGATCCTTCCATCCCCAAAAGGGTTTGGCTTTGTTCGAGCCTCTCTTGCGTCCCAGAAAGGCCCCGGCGATCTCCGGGTAGGGAGGTGATGGACGGTTGCCGTAGGGCTGGTAGGCGAAGTAGTCGTCGTACATCTTGTTCTGACTGTTACGGCTGCCATGCCCTGGAACCCACAAGTGCTCCCAGGCCGAAAGCAGATCGTAACCCACCAATTGGTGGTTGGGGTGTTGGGGGCGTTGGGCCTGACCCTTGTAGACGTACGTCACACCGGTTCCTTCGGTGAAACGACCCTGCTTTACATTGTAGTGCGAGTGTTTATCGCTGGAACCGAAGACGCCGTGGCCTCCGGATTCGATGAACACCACCGGGTGCGATCGGTAAAACTCCACATCTCCATCGATGCCGTGGACGCTGTTGCGGACCTTCCGGTCGGCCCGATAGGAGTAGATGTTGTTGTGGGCCAGGGTCTCCATCGTCTGCAGTCGGCCGTACTGGGAGCCATCCCTCAGCACCGTCAAAATCAGACCCTCACTGTCGTTTTCGTGGCAGGTTCCAGCAATGCAATTATCCGAATAGTCCCGTGGATGGAAGATGTCATACACCAGAAACCAGTGTGTTCGAGTCTCCATGACCGCATAGTAGACGTACGCCTGTGAGCTTCCGCTGGGTGCCGAGTCCCAGTTGTTGTCGCCCTGCGAGTCGCCATCGAAGTCGAAGCGGGCGACGTAGTCCGATTTGGGTTGAAACCAGGTTTCCTGAGCTAAGAAGGGTGAGTGATGCTCAGCCAGTTTACGATAGGGATCCCGAGAATGTTGCTCGGCTGGAAAGGACCTCCGCTCCGCCTTGCGGTAGGAACGAGCACTCGGATGGACCTCGATTTTTATCTTTGCCTTCTTGTCCTTGAATTGGGCCTCGATCTCATAGCTTCCAGCTTGCTGGGGTGCGGTATAGAGGACAGCGTCCATACCGAAGTCATCCGGGCGACTGCCACCGAAAAAGCTCTTTAGTCCCGAGGCAACCAGGGAATCCGCTTTACGCCCGCGAAAACGAAACGGCTTCGAGAGCCAACCTCCGTTGTTACCGCGCAGAGTGAACCGGGCTCCACCTGCACTGATCCGGACCTTCTTTTTTTCCCCGTCCTCTTCGACCTCGCCGAAGGCAAGGACTTGAACATGCAAGCTGTCAAAGGGTCGCACCCGGAGGGTTTCGGGCTCGGTCTTGAGCTGGATCTCCGTCAAGGTAACGTCCGCAGCTGATAGTGACGATGAAGCAAAGAAAAGACAGCTGAGGGCGATCTTGATTTGAGTCATTGGATTCATTAGATGATTCTTGAGCTTACCTCAGTCACGCCGACAGGAGCAAGTGGAGAGAACCCGACGATCCCCAGCGTGTCGTGTAAGGCTGGGGCGGTCGGATACAGGAGGGAAACTGATGCCAGCGAAGAAAAGTGTGGTCCTTGGCGTGCTTGTCAGTCTCGTCGCTTTGCCCCTGTTGGCGGAGACAGGTGAGTCTGAGAGGATGGCTGTCGCAGCGGCCGAGTCCTGGCTGGAGTTGGTCGATACCGGCAATTACGGGGATAGCTGGAATCAAGCCGCTGTCTACTTCCAGGGTGCCATAACCAAGGGGAAGTGGAAGCAGAGCTTGCGGGCTGTTCGAGCGCCCCTCGGAGCGCAGTTGTCGCGCAAGCTCAAGTCGGCCCGGTATATGACTTCTCTGCCCGGGGCTCCGGATGGTGAATACGTGGTCATCCAATTCAAAACGTCGTTCGCAAACAAGCAATCGGCCACTGAAACCGTGACCCCGATGAAAGATCCCGATGGCAAGTGGCGGGTGTCGGGTCTGTTTATACGATAAGGGTCTGCGCCGGCGGCCACCCACCAATCAATCGCCCGCGCGACTCTGACTATCGATCAGAAAATCCAGGATGATTGGGTCGTGGTCTGAAAGAGGGCCCGCTGAATCGGTGAGGCCGCTGACGACCTTCGGGGGCTGTTCCGGGTGAGGAACAACGTCCTTGCCTGCGAACCAATCCAACTTCATGGAGCAGCGTCCCTGCTGCTTCTTGAGAGCCCACTCGATAAACCAGAAACACCAGTTGGGGATCCACTCGCCCATGTTCTCGTTGATGGAGAGGTCGTCCACGTCGTAGTGAAGAGTGCAGACTCCAGGCTCGTTGAGATCGCGATAGCGGTAGCCTCGTCGCTCGAGATCGCGAAACAGATGTCGCTCAAACCAGCGGTCGGGATAGGGGTAGTGGTTTTCCAGGACGTGCTGGACTCCCATCAAAACTCGTCGAGCGTAGCCGAGAATCGAGTAGGCAGCGTTCTTGGAATTGTAGGTCGAGGTGTTCCAGTCGCCCCCGATCAGGGTAGGCAAAGAAGGATTCCAGCTCTCCAGATGCTCCAGGATGAGTCCCATCTGGTACTGCCGATGTTGCTGCGTGCAGTGGGCGTCTAGATGGACGCTTACGGCACGAAGGGTTCCGTGGGGATGGTCCACCAGCGCCAGCACTGCCCTTTGGCAGCCCAGACGCTTTTCTCCGCCTTTCATCTTGTCTTTTCCGTTTGGGAGCGCTAGCGAATGTGCTTCCCGCATCGGGAATCGCGAAAAGAGGGCGTTTCCGTGAAGAGCTTGAGTGTTCTCACCGGGACTATTGGCTTCGAGCCCAGCTCCCTTGTTCAGGTTCATGTAGCAGGGAGCAAAGGCGTAATCCATCTCAAGGACGGCTGCAAGATCTCTCGCCACAAACCGGTTCTGGGTGCGGGCCATCCCATAGTCCAGCTCGGTAACGAAGAGGAGGTCGCTTTGACTCAGCCGCGAATGTTCTATCAGTGTCTGAATGATGCCCTCTAGACGGAGGCCGCGCTCGATATTCCAGGCCGTCGCCCGAAGATAGTCGTGGGTGCTATCTGTGCCTCCTCGCAGACTCTCGTGCACGGTTCCGCCCAGGACCCGGTCGATTTCCGCCCGAAGGTCAGCGTAGACCGGAGAAGCCTCCAATTCCCTGGTCGAGGAAAAACCGCTCAAAAGGCGGAAAGAGTCCTGCAGGTTGTGGTCCAGGCTACAGCTAGGGGCCAAGGAAGAAGTAGACACGATCTCAAAAATCGGAACAGTGTTATCGGGCCAATGAGCTCTCCTTCAGCCCGATCCCGAGATGGATGCCATCGAACCGGTTCTGCCTAGAACCAGGATCAAGAAGATTATGAAGTTGATTCCATGTGAAGTGAAGCACAAGGTGCAGAGCACACGGGTCACGAACAGCAGCGAATAGGTCAGGAAGAGACCCAGGCAAACCGTCACCAGGCTCGCCATGAGATAGGCATAGTAGGCGGGGGGCGAGTATAGAAATCCTCCGGCCACTCCGGCCATCAGAGCGACGTAGAAAACCTGGCCCAGGACCGAGTTAGGCAGGCCGAACACCCGAGCCCTCGGAGTGAAGACGATGGTGGCACAGGTCTTCTCTCCCAGCTGACAAAAGGTTGGAATCCAAGGGACGTCAGGCCGAATCCAGCGATAGGCAACAGCGGTGAAGTACAGGGAAATGAAGAAACCCAACACCGAAAGCAGCAGCAGCAGCGACGTCATTCAGATCCTCATTGTAGCGTGGGGCCGTCAAGGGCAGCAAACTCCTCTGGTTGTGTGCCATCGAAGATGGTGTGAAGATGAGGATTTCCAGAAATAGAAGTGGATTCTGTGCGGATGAGTTTTGCTGACGTTGGAAAGACTCTTGTTCTGATCCTGGACGTAGGGACCTCGTCCTTGCGGGCCCAGATTCGCGACGCCGAGGCAGGCGTTATCCCTGACCTGGATGTCCGAGTGCCACATCGGGTTTCGCGAAGCTCGGACGGAAGGGCAACCCTGGATGCCGACGAGATCCTGGACGGCGTGGCCTTAGCTGTCGATCAGGTCCTGGAGAGGGCAGGCAGTCTCACCCAGCAGGTCGCGGGAGTTGCCGCGGCCACGCTGGTATCCAACGCTCTCGGGGTCGACTCCCAGGGACTTCCGCTCACCCCGGTCTATACCTATGCCGATACACGGAGCCGTGCCGATACCGAAGAACTGCGTCGCGAAGTCGATAGTCAAGATGTTCATGATCGTACGGGTTGTCTGCTACACAGCAGCTATCTACCGGCGCGCTTTCGCTGGCTGAATCGGACTCAGCCCGACCTTCTGGGCAAGGTGGCTCGTTGGATCTCGATCGGTGAATACCTTTACTGGCATTTCTTCAAAAGCCATGGCGTCAGTCACTCGGTTGCTTCCTGGAGTGGCCTGCTCAACCGTCGCACGCTGAACTGGGACGAGGAGTGGATCTCAAGTCTCCCAGTCGAAGCCTCTCAATTCTCAGATCTTGTCGATATCAACCAGCCCTTAGTTGGACTGGTGGACCCGTGGGCCCGACGATGGCCGTCGTTGGCAAAGGTTCCCTGGTTCCCAGCGGTGGGAGATGGGGTGGCAGCCAACCTCGGCAGTGGCTGCTCGGGACCGCAACGCCTCGCCGTTACGATCGGAACTACCGCCGCGGTACGAGCTGTTCTCAAGGGTCAGGTTGATTCGGTCCCCCCTGGGCTCTGGAGCTACTGCGTGGACCGGCATCGTAGCCTGCTGGGGGGCGCCACCAGTGATGGGGGCAGCGTTTACGACTGGATCGATAAGACACTCAAGCTGCCGGATTCGAATCAGCTGGAGGAAGCGTTGGCCCGGGTGGAACCGGCATCAGGTCTCGCCTTCTTGCCCTTCCTTTCCGGCGAAAGAAGCCCCGGTTGGCGAGATGATGCACGTGCCAGCTTCGTCGGACTGACGCTGGCGACTCGACCCGTGGAGATGCTGCGGGCAGCGCTGGAAGGCGTAGCCTATCGGCTGGCCCTCATCCACGAACTGGTAAGCCCCCACCTTTCCAAGGGCTACCAGATCCATGCGGGCGGCGCGGGCCTGCTTGCCTCACCCGTGTGGCTGCAAATCCTGGCCGACGTCTTCGGCTTGCCGGTTACCGCGGCAGCCGAGCAGGAAACCACGGGCCGAGGCGTAGCTCTGCTTGCGTTGGAGAGCCTGGGTGCCATTGAAGATATCAACGCGATGCCTATGGCTCGGGGCCGCACTTACGATCCCGACCCGCGCAGACAGGAGCAATACCAGCTTGCCCTGGGGCACCACCAGCGACTCTATCAGCTCTTGGTGGGTCAAGAGGGCGGACGAGGGTGACTCCTTCCCTGATTGACATCTGACATCGTCCAGCCCATTGTGGCTGGGCAAATATCGGGAAAAGACAGGAGAATAGAAAATGGACCCAACGGCAGACATCGGCCTCATCGGACTGGCCGTGATGGGAGAGAATCTGGTCCTCAACATGAACGACCACGGATTTACCGTGGCTGCCTTCAACCGAACCCTTTCGAAGGTCGACGATTTCCTCAACGCAGGGGCCAAGGGCACCAACGTCGTTGGCGTTCGTTCGATCGAGGAGCTGGTGGCTACGCTCAGACGCCCCCGTCGAGTCCTGCTGATGGTCAAGGCGGGCTCGGCTGTGGACGATTTCATTGAGCAGTTGATTCCCCATCTGGAAGCGGGCGACATCATCATCGACGGAGGCAACTCGAACTACGAAGATACGGTGCGTCGGACGCCCTATGTCGAATCCAAGGGCTTGCTCTATATCGGTACCGGTGTTTCCGGGGGAGAAGAGGGAGCTCGCTATGGTCCCTCGATCATGCCAGGCGGTTCGCTCCAGGCGTGGCCTCATGTTAAACCCATCTTCCAGGCGATCTCAGCCAAGGTTGAGGACGGCACCCCTTGCTGTGATTGGGTTGGCGAGAACGGCGCCGGGCACTTCGTCAAGATGGTCCACAACGGGATCGAGTACGGGGACATGCAACTCATTGCCGAAAGCTACCACCTGATGAGGGAGGGTTTGGGCATGAGCGATGATGACATGAGTCGGGTCTTTGGCAATTGGAACGAGGGCAAGCTCGACTCCTATCTGATCCAGATCACGCGCGACATCCTCGCCTTCAAGGACCAGGATGGGACGCCGCTCTTGCCCAAGATCCTGGATGCTGCGGGTCAGAAGGGTACCGGTCGCTGGACCGTGATCTCCAGCCTCAATATGGGAGTCGCCCTGACCCTGATCGCGGAAGCGGTCCTGGCCCGAGCTTTGTCGGCGCACAAGGAAGAACGCGTAGCCGCCGCCAAGATCCTGGGCGGTCCCGTTCCCCGGCTCGAGGGGAAGCGGGAGGAACTCATCGGGGATATTCAACAGGCTCTCTACGCCTCCAAGATCATTTCCTATGCCCAGGGTTACGATCTGATGCGGGTCGCCGCCAAGGAGTACGGCTGGAACCTCAACTATGGAGGTATCGCCCTCATGTGGCGAGGCGGATGCATTATCCGATCGGTCTTCCTGGGTGAGATCAAAGATGCCTTCACCCGTGATCCAGACCTCAGGAACCTACTGCTCGATCCCTACTTCAGGGGTGAGATGCAATCTGCTCAATCCGCCTGGCGGAGGGTTGTGGCCAGAGCCGTAGAAATCGGAATTCCAGTTCCGGCCATGTCCAGCGCTCTGGCCTATTACGACGGGTACCGTCAGGAGAGACTACCGGCAAATCTGATCCAGGCACAACGGGACTACTTCGGTGCTCACACCTACGAGCGTGTCGATCGGGATCGAGGCGAGTTCTTCCATACCAAGTGGACGACTTGACCAAGCTGAACCTTGATTTGGTTCCTGCGGGTCGCGGACGTGGGTTCGGTCTCCAGGCCGAACTCTTCCGCTTTCGAGCCATTTGGCTCGAACCCAGGCATACGGCGGCCTGGAGACCGCCGCCACGTCCCTCGACCGAAGTTTCTTTCTTCGAATGGTGCCAGCGGTGCCTGGGAGCGGAATCGCTCACTACGGTATTGCCCTGTCCCACCCACCAGATAGCGCTGCCGCCAATGCCTCATCTCCTCGTCCTGGAATCACCGGGAAGACGGCAAGCGTGGGGACATCTTCGGGTAACCCCAGCAGCGGGTCATCATTCTGCCGCAACGTCACTGCCGCAAGGGGCTGGTTACTTTCCACCGTCACCACCCCTTCCATAGCCCGAAGTTGGGTCGCCAGATCGGGATTCTCCTCCTCGAAGAACTCCCGGATGAATCGAGCTCGATGGGCGCCTGGCTCTAATGTGAACGTGGTCTCCCCGAGAAAATCCAGAGTCTTGCTGTAGACCCTCATGGTCACGTTGGCGGTCGCCAACTGGGCCGCGTCATTCTCTCCGCTCTCTTGAGGCGGGTACACGATTGCCAATCCCGTATCTCTTGTGCCTCGGGAATCAAGAAAGACACTGAATTCGCTGATCGGCTTGGCAGAGGGGACACCGGCCTCATAGACCACGACTCCTCCGTCGGAGCGAGTGAAGACAGCGGTTCCACCCACATTTTGTCCCGCTGTCACCTTGGCGTACCCGACAACAAGGTCCCCAGTTCCCTTCGTCTGAAACGAAGCCGCGGCTCCCCGCCCCAAGGGAATGGAGAATGTTGAGCTGGGCCCGATAGGAGCTGGGCCGTTTGCGCCGCCAATCAGCTCCATTTCTATTGGACCTTGCGAATTCAGAAACTCGACGGTCGCTGCTGTAGCCTCGCCGGCGTTGACGAAGAACAAAGTGGTCTGAAGGCGAATCGTACTCGCTATTCCATCACCGATCTGAGGAAAATAAGAAACTACGGGGGGAATTCCACCGCACCCCACGTCGTTGGCAAAGCACGAGAGCGCCCGGAATAGCAGGCCTGAGAGCCTGGCATCGCTCTGCAATGCCCAGGGGGTCGCACTGGCGCCGATCACTAGAACCTGGCCGCCGCCGCTATGCGGGAAGTACAGAATGGTGCCGGCCTTGGTAACCGCCCTCCTTCCGTCCTCCGGCGATTCGCTTCCGATGAGGTCCAGGATGTTCTGACAGGTGCGGGGCGGGGGTGCAGGTATGTCATCAGGGATTGGGAAGCCATCGGGAATTCCACCTTTTGAACTATCAGTTGGGTCGAAGTCCGTGCCCTCAGCGAGGATCACAGCCTGCTGCCCCTCGGCCAGTCCCGGCAGCGGCATGCCCTCGACCCAAGTGTCCGCCTCGTGTCCCAGAGCGTACGCCTGCTTCAAGGGATTTGACGTCTCGCGACCAAATCCGAAGCGCTCGTCGTCGCTCAAGCCGCTGCCCTGCCAAAGCCAATGGTCGGTGTTGAGAGCGGCCCATTGGCCGAAGCAGAACGGCTTGTCCGAGCACGGCAGGGTGAGGTGAATCACCACGCCGAGTGCCTTGTGGCTGTCGCCCCCATGGTAACTGCCGCTACCATTGCACAAAGCTGCTGCCCTGAGACTTCCCAGGTACGCTTGGTCGATGCCGCTCTGGAGGTCGGCCACGCCAAGGACAGGCGCTTGCCTGAACTTACGCACCTCTTGTACGCGGTTGGCGCCGTACACGACCCGCCAGGTGAAAATGTTACCCGCCGGGGCTACCACGCTGCCGCCGTTGTCCAAGAACTGGGTGAGTGCCTCGAGCATGCCGTCGGACCAGTACTCATGGTGCGAGTGCGGCATCAGGACACGGTGGTTTGCCGCCGAGATCAGACCCGTGTCAAAGTCGTCGTCACTGTAGACATCGTAGGCGAAACCCTGCGCGTCGAGCCACTGCATCAGGTACATCGAGTTGGGGGCGCGCACACTGTAGCCCCCTATGGCTGCGCGCGGCTTCATGGGGTTTGCTTCACGCGAGGGACGTAGCCATCCATGGAAGTAAGACAGTGATCTTCCGTCACCCATCTCGTTGTACGCCGAGTTGTTGCCACCTTCGAGACAGAGTCGAGGAGTTGACCCTTCGCAACCGCCAGGCTGACGGCTCCGCGGCGTGATACCAGGACCGTAGGACCTTGGCCAACGGTTGTACGCGGTCCAAGTATTGGTCGGCAGCACCACGGCGATCGGCGCGTGTGGCCCGGTGGCCGCCGGCCTGACGGCAATCGCCCTGACAGATACCTCATCACCCCCTTGAGTGGGTGTAAAGTCGGGGCCGAGCAGCGCCTGAATCGCGTACATGCCCGATGCCACATCAGACGGGATGGCAAGTTCGGTAGTTACTTGCCAGCCGGCATCGACGATCTGATCATGGTTGAGGCGAAAGGCGCGGCCTTCGACCGTGACACCCGCCACGCCGGGGTGGCCGTGGTTTGTCACGACGCCGGCATGCTCGTTGCTCGAGCCGTCGTCTACACTTGGATAAGGGCCTTCGAAGTCGAGGTAGAGATCGACCTCTGCTGGATCCGGAGCCGGATCAGTCTCCGCCAACCCGCGCTGTCGGCGCGCTTCGATCTGGGGGGCGGACAGAGCCGTCGGCCACAACGCCCAGGAGTCGAGACGACCATCGATGACGCCCGTGAGATCGCCTGGCGCTTCAGAGCGCGCCCCCAACCGGAACGGTGCAGCAACCTCGGCTACCGCACCGGTCTGTGCTCGCTGTGCTGCAAGAATACCGTCCACGTAGAGCTTGACCTGCGCGCCGTCATAGCTGAGCGCCAGGTGGCGCCAGGAGTCGAGCCAGGTGTCGAAGTTGGGAGGAAGCGGGGCAAGGGCGAGTCGAGCCGGATCTGTCTGCGGTGTATCGCTCACATAAGCGGCCAACCGTCCGTCGGGGGTGATGATGATAGCGGCGGCGGCCTCGTTCATACCGAACTGGCCGGCGACTACCACCGTGTCGCCGCCCAGCAGCGTGGGGTGAAACCACCCCTCCAGCGTGAACGAAGTTCTACCCGCCAGGGATACGTTGGGGTACTCGAGAAACGAACCCACAAGCGATGACTGTGGACCAACTTCCAACACATCGCTGCGTGCGACTTCGGTCCAGCCTTTATCTAGTCTTACGAGCCGGATGACGATCTCCTGGTTGGGGGCGGAGCCGTAGACCTTGATGGTGTCGCCGATTGCATAGCTCGTCGCATCGGTGTAAAGGCCATGCCAGATCTCGGCAGATGCCGGTACCGAGAAGGTCCAGAACCCAACAAGAACTCCAATCCAAACTTTGTTCGTCATGTCATCACCTTGTTTTTGTAGATTTCCCAGCCATAGGGTCTTGGATTTCGTCCGCCCTCAGACGATGCCCTGATAGGCGCGAAACAGGGTCCGGTAGTATTTCATGACTCTGATTGGATCTGTACTTTCAGGGATTTCGGCCATGCAGAAGCCGTTGTAATCAATCTTCTTCAACAGGCCGAACAGCTGTCTCCACGGGTATTCTTCGACGAATAGATCGCGCATGTGGACCAGGCTTATATAGGAACTGACACTGTTGAAGTTCTCCTCCACACCTGCATCCAGCAGATCTGTCGGATTCGAGTTCCAGCAGATTCGAGCATTCGGGTGATTGGCGTGATCCATGATCTTCTTGATCCGGGGCAGTCGGGAGGTCTCCCTCCCGTGAACCTCGAGTCTGATCTGGACACCATGGTCAGCAGCAAAGGCCGCACATTCTGAAAGAGATCGGCCGATCTGCTGCAGCGTCTTCTCTTCCGGCACTTCAGCCGGAAGTCCATTGGGGCGCACCTTGACGCCCCGGGCTCCCAAATCGTCTGCCAGCTTCACGAAAGCCTTGGTTTCTTCGATGTTGCTCCGGACCACGGCCGGATCGGGGGAGTGATACTCACAGGCGCTGCCGATTTGGACCACGCGTACCGGCGAGTCTTCGAATCGCTTGCGGACCTCTTTGCGCCTGGCCGCCGGGGTGTCGATCTCGATCCCATGAGCGTGGGTACTGCGCAGCTCTACCCCCTCGAACTTGGTTTCCGTGCAGTTCTTGATAATGGTCTCGATGTCCCAGGAGCGCCCCAGATTGTAGGTGACCGTTCCGAGATGAAGCCCTTGGCGATTTCCAGGCGTATGGTTTTCGACGGAAGCCCCTTTCAGGGATGGATTCAGATTCAGCGCGCTCGAAGCGGCCAATGTTGACGTAAAAAACATTCTTCTGTTCACAGCACACTCCTTTCGTGGCGGCGGTCTCCAGGCCGCGATGCTTCGAGCCAAAGGCTCGCAAGAAGAAGAATACTTCGGCCTGGAGGCCAAAGCTGCGCTCGTTAACGAAACTTGTCCCGCTCCGGAGTTTTCAGCTAAGCTGGACTTTGTTGGCGCTTCTTTATGCAGAGATCGCTCACTAGCCTGCTGATTGGCCTACTTCTCCTGGGCCTTCCTCCGATTATTGGTGCCGGAACCTTGGCCGCTTCTCAAGGGGAGATCCCTTCTCCGCCGGTAGCAGGGGCTCCGACGAAGGCCGAGCTGGACACCGCGATTCAGAAAGGTACCGAGGGTTTCATCCGGGAATTTGTCCGGACTTCCTACGACGTTGTCTCCACAGGGTACGTCGACTACAAGGACTCGCAGAGCAACGAGAAACGTTACGGACCCAAGGCGTATGTTGCGTTCCAGCTCTACTTGCTGACCCACTACTTGATGTACTTCGAGGACCTGGGGATTCCACGCAGCGATCCCCTACTCAGTCAAGTACACGATTGGTTCCTTACTCAGTTTGACAAGGACGAAGGCAACTGGCTTTGGTCTCACGAGGGATGTCTGCACGCCAAGGGGATGTACGCTCTGGCGAATTTTGGCTACAGGGATCTGGTCGAGAAGGGTTACGGATGGGCCCTCAGAAACCTCTCCCTCCCTTTTTCGCCCCCGCCCTCTCTACCGGTAGAAGATCGCATATTCACGATGAGACAGTCGGGCAACATTATCCAATCGGTTGGCGATGCAAAACTGTCTCTCACCGGCAAGCATGGATGGGAACATGGAGGTCCGGTTCCGGATGTCGAGAACAGTGCCAAGTTTCTCTATGCCCTTCTCAAAGCGGGAGTACCCGTCACCGACGTTCGCGTGAGCGACCTGCGAAGAGGGCTCGTGGACCGGATTCTCAGCTTTCATCCACGCCTGGCGGGAGATTTCATAGGCCTGTCCTGGTACGTCTTCGCGACCCACAAGTTCGGTCTCGACAAGGACGCCGCCTACGAGCGCTGCCTGACACATATGGAGCAGTTGGTTAAGGATGGTTGGAAATCGAACTTTCCGCTGGTGGAGGTCCCCGCCTTTCGCAGCCTGGCGGTGCGTGCGTTGTTGATTGCTGGATATCGTTTTCCAGAGCTGGACGCTTCGATCAACGGATATGTCAAGTCCCAGGATGAGGAAGGTCTCTGGAGGCTTCCACGAGCCATGCAACTGTGGGGACTGACGAAGCCTCCTACCAGTGGGATCAAAGTGGGAACCCTGGATGGTGCCAACACCTATCTATTGACGCTGTCCTTGATCGACTATCGCCGGATCAAGTTCTCTGAAGGGAGAAAGGGTGTCTCGCCTACGGTCCTGAGCAGCACCTTGCCCGTCGCCATGGAAACAGATAATTCTCCCGACGCTCTGGCATTCAAGCGAGCCTGTGGTAGCTGCCACGCGCTGCCAGATCCTCGAGCCTATTCCCGAGAGGCCTGGCCGGCTGTTACTAGAAAGATGATGGGGTACATCGCGGAACAGGGTCTTCAAATCCCCGATAGCGATGTGAGGCAGAGCCTTCGCTATCTGCGGCGACACGCCCTGTCTGCAGAGCAGTAAGAGCTCAATCCTTGGCCGACAGGTCGACTCGAACAATCTCTTTCGAGTTGCGAGCGAAGATGGATTTCCTGGCAAAGGCTGGATGGGACCAGACTACCATCCTTCGCCTTATCGGATTGGTAGGTTCGATAAGGAAAGCCCGGCTGGTTTCGCGATATCCCTCCGGGGAAAGCTTGGCGATGATCAATTCTCCCTGCTCGTTACAGATGAAGAACCGATCTTCGTGTTTAATCAAGAAAGCGTTCCACCAACGATCTTTGCCGGTGGCGTCAAGCGTCGTCCAGATCCTTTCGCCGGTCTTGGCGTTCAGGCAGCGGAGCTCTCCGTAGCTGTCGATGCCGTAGAGGTAGCCTTCCTGCAGCACCGGCGTGCACATGAGGGAATGAAGGCCGTCTGTCTCGATTTCGCTCTCACTTTTACCCTTCCAAAGCACGCTGACCGAGGGTTGGTGCGCGTCGGGCCGCATCATCAATGGACCGTTGTAGAAGGCGCTCACGAATAAGAGCTGTCGCTTCAAATCGAATATTGGAGTGGCCAGACAGAGACCGTTCCTTATCGGGAATTCCTGTTCCCAATAGCGCTTCCCCGTCTCCGGATCCAGCCCGTAGAGGCCGCTGGGATTCCAGATGATGAGCTGCCGCTTACCGCCGGTCTCGAAAATCACTGGTGCCGAATAGCCAGGCTCCTCCGCGGTCAGGGCCTTCCAGATCGTCGCTCCTGTATCCTTGTCGAGAGCCAGGACACAACGATCGTCAGAGCCTCCGGCTATCAGGATCAATTTGCGGCCGTCAACCAAAGGAGCCGAGCTAAAGCCCCAGACCGGCACCTTCGCACCGTAGTCTTCCAAATAGGATCTCGACCAGAGGAGCTTTCCCGTGGCAGCGTCCAGGCAAAATAGGTCTCCCATGGCACCCAGGGAGTAGACCTTTCCCGAGTGGACGGTGGGTGTGGCCCGGGGACCTTCGGGATAGGAGAGGGTGTAGGAAGTGGCGTATTCGTATTTCCATACGATCTTCCCGCTCTCAGAATCGAGGCAGAGAACGCGTTCTGTGGCTTTGGCCTCGGACGATTCATCCCGCGGGACCAGATCCGTCAGGTAAACGCGATTTCCGACGACCGCTGGACCGGCATAGCCCTCACCAATCGGGGTTCGCCAGTGGAACGACAGTTTCGAGGGCAGCTGCTTGACGATGCCCGTTTCCCGCCAGACTCCGTCGCGCTTCGGTCCTCGCCACTGAGGCCAATCGTCTCCCAGGACATCGGGACTGGCAGACCAGAATCCGAGTATCAACGCGAGGCTACCCCATCGAGCCAGGCCTGACTTTCTCAGTGTCCGAATTTGATTTGTCGACTGCATACTCGCCACCTTCCCTGAGTCGACCATGATATCTGGTCTATACCATTACGGCTACCGTTCGTCCGGGGTGGCTTCGCTACGGTGAAGCTTCGTTTGGTTGGAGTACGTCGCTCGACTGAAATTTCCTTCTCAGAGGGGCCAGCGCGTCTGGGGGCGAGACCGCTTCAGTTGACACACGGTTTGAAGAAATGATCTCTGACGCGCTTCCTTACCAGGACTCTCGCCCGGTGGACCCTACTCTTCATGCTGGGCTTCGAGATTCCAAGCCTCCGGCACACCTGGTTCTCGGAGAGACTCTTGACGTCCTTCAAGAGATAGGCCTGGCGGTAGTTGTCCGGCAGCTCCTGGACACAGTGTCTTATGAACTCCGATAGCTGGCGAGTGTGCAGCGACAGACCAGGGTCAGGGCTTTGGCTTCGGAGCCAGTGGGCCGGGGAAAGGTCTTCCTGTTGTTCGCCTGCTGAAGGGGTTGTCCAGGCATCGAGAGATACGGTGATTGCTCGGTTTCGCTTCCTTAATTTCATCAAGGATTGATTCTGGGCAATTCGGTAGAGCCAGGTGTAGAGGGACGAGTCCCCGCGGAACCTGTCGATGGCCCGGAACGCCTTGAGGAAGGTCTCCTGTACTGCGTCCTCTGCGTCCTGGGAGTTTTTCAAGATCTGAAAGCTCACCGCATAGAGGCTCTTTCCATACTTCTCTACCAGTTTCTCAAAGGCACCGCCATCGGTGTGTCCAAAGGAATCCATTTCCTCACTTCCTCCTTATCGCCTATCGGCCGCCTGCGAACCGGTCAACGAAGACCTGGTCGACCCGTCAGCAGTCCAAACATCCCGTTCGAAATGTTCATCCCGTTCGAACCCTTCGAACCCTTCATCCCGTTCGAATTGTTCATTTCAGAACCTTATTCACTCCCTGAATGCAATGTGGGTTCCCTTTTATTCCCCGATTAGACAGTTTCATCCTCTTTTAAGTTCAAATAATGGCTTTTGAAACTGCGAGCGCTCCTGACGGGCGACCACATTTACAAAGTGGGAGGAAGAACCTAGAGTATCAAGGCGACAGGCAGTATCGGTTTCTCGAGGCGGTCGGGGTTATGAGAGTTTCTCTTTTTGTCACGTGTTTGGTGGACCAGCTCTTCCCTCAGGTGGGCCTTAGTGCTGTCAAGGTCCTGAAGAAGCTTGGGGTGGAAGTGGACTTCGATCCCGCTCAGACCTGTTGCGGCCAGCCGGCATTCAATAGCGGCTATGTCGATGAGGCAGCCAGCGTCGCACGAAGCTTCCTCCAGACCTACAAGGATTCCGGTCCAATCGTGGTTCCTTCGGGATCCTGCTCGACCATGATAAAGGTCTTCATACCCGACCTTTTTGAAGCGGGGTCAGCCGAACGGCAGTTGGCAGAAGAGATCGCGCAACGCACCTACGAGCTTTCCTATTTTCTGGTCTCGGTCCTGGGCAAGGATGCGACCGGTGCACGCTTTCCCGAAGTGGTAACCTACCACGATTCCTGCCACCAGCTTCGCGAGTTGGGAATCTCCGGTGAGCCTCGCCGCCTCATCGCAGGCGTTGAGGGAATCGATTTTCGCGAGATGGACAACTCGAATCGATGTTGCGGTTTTGGGGGCACCTTCTCGGTCAAGTTTGCGGACGTCTCGGCGGCCATCGGAGACGACAAGGTTGCTTGGATTCGCCAGTCTGGAGCCAGATACGTCGTCTCGAACGACGTCAGCTGTCTCATGCACATAGACGGACTACTGAAGCGGGCACAAGTGCCGGTTGAGACGATGCACTTGGCGGAACTCTTGGCGCATTTCGATGACTAGAATTCGTTTGGACGCTGCCTCGGCCCTCTCGAATCCACAGCTGCAAGCAAACATGTCGGCGGTTGTCCGCACCGCCCTGCACTCCCGCGATCAAGCGGTGGCAGCGGTACCGAACTGGGAGACCCTGCGCCAGTATGCTCACGATGTAAAGGAACACACCCTCGCCCGCCTCGATTTCTACCTGGAGCAGCTGGAAGAGCGGGTGGTTGAGCAGGGAGGGAAAGTGGTGTGGGTCGAGAACGGAGAAGAGGCCCTCAGCTTCATCACCCGTCTGGCTCATGAAAAAGGCATGACCAAGGTGGTCAAGAGCAAGACCATGTTGGGCGAAGAGATCCACCTGAACAAGGGCCTGGAGGCGGCTCATATTGAGCCTATTGAGACCGATCTGGGCGAGTACATCGTCCAGCTGGCCGGGGAGACTCCGTTCCATATCATTGCCCCTGCACTGCACAAGTCGAGGCAGGAAGTGGCTGATCTGTTCACCGAGAAGGTGAACATGCCTCCCACAGATGACGTGCAGCAGATCACCGCTACGGCGCGCAGAATCCTGCGAACCCATTTCTTGACGGCCCGACTTGGAATTACGGGCGTCAATTTCGGAGTCGCCGAAACCGGGACCATAGTCGTGGTGGAGAACGAGGGCAATGCTCGCCTCTCAGCCTCGGTTCCTGAGGTTCACATTGCGCTAATGGGAATCGAAAAGGTGGTCCCACGAGCCCATGATCTCTCTGTCTTTCTGAAACTCCTCACCAGGAGCGCTACCGGTCAGAAGATAACCAGCTATGTCAATCTCATCAACGGTCCGCGCCGGCCGGACGAACTAGATGGACCGGGCGAGTTCTACCTGGTGCTGATCGACAACGGACGCAGCAAGATTCTTGCTGATACGTTTCTGCGCCAGACCCTGGCGTGCATTCGCTGCGGAGCGTGTCTCAACGTGTGTCCCGTATACCAGCGAATTGGTGGCCACGCCTATCGCTCTACCTATCCGGGTCCGATCGGTGCGATCCTCACTCCGCAGCTGTTGTCTGCGGAGGAAGCCCCCGAGCATCCCTTCGCCTCCTCACTTTGCGGGGCCTGCTATGAAACATGTCCGGTGAAGATCGAGATTCCTCATATCCTGCTCAAACTTCGAGAACGCGTTCAGCGAAGAAAAAACGATAAAGCCAGCCACATTCCTCTGGAAAAATGGTCCATGCAGGTCTGGGCCTGGAGTATGAGCTCGTCCCATCGCTTTGTATGGTTCTCAAAGCTGATGCGTGCGGCCCAGGGATGGTTTTTTACGGAAAAGGGTCCCAGGATTCCGCTACCGGTCCTCAATGGCTGGACCCGGTATCGGGACCTTCCCCGCGTCCCGAAGAAGAGTTTCAGAGAATTATTTTCTGCCGAGGGGAAGAAGAGTTGAGCCGAGCTGCTGTTCTGGAGAAGATACGTCGGGCCTGCGCCGCCGGCACTACGTCGGAACTGCCAGGTGAGTTGCCGGACTTTCCTTCCTACGAAGATGCCGTTTCCCAATTCCGAGAGGAACTGGAAGCCGCCGGAGGCGTTTTCTTCGATGGCCGGAGTGCAGACGAACTGTCCCGAATCCTTGGCCAAGTACTGGAGCAGACGGGTGCGACCGAGATCTACTGGGAAAGTGAAGAAGTTTTCCAGAAGCACGATGTGCCTTATCGGCTTCGGGATCCGGAGGCTTTCAGCGGTCAGCACCTGGTTTTCAGCTACCACTTCAAAGGAAGAGTCGAATCTCCCCTGATCCTGCATTTCAAGCCCTACGATCGTGCGACTCTGGCCGCTGTTTCAGTCTCGGTCAGCAGTGCGATCTTCGGGATCGCCGAGACCGGCACAATTGTTCACTCGGTGGCACCCGGTACTGGGCGTCTTCTGTCGGTGTTACCCGAGGCGCATGTGGTCTTTCTGTCCCAAAGAGATCTGTTGATGAACTCGGTCGAGTTCTTCGGCAGAACGGAGCTGGGCCAGTTGGGTAGCGCGTTGACTCTGGTAACCGGTCCCAGCCGCACGGCAGACATCGAAAAGACACTGGTGATGGGAGTCCATGGTCCCCGACAGTGGTATGTCGTGCTCACCTCATGATCCTGGACCGCCCATGTTGGAAAGTCTCGAGGGAAGGAAAGCGCTGGTTACGGGAGCCGCAAAGCGGGTAGGCCGGGCCATCTGTCTGGCCCTCGCCGACCGGGGTGTGGATGTCCTGATTACCTATCGACGAAGTGCCAAAGATGCCGAGGCGACCAGCAAGGAGCTTCAGTCCAAGGGCGTGCGAGCCCTCGCGCTGCCGGCAGATCTTGCCGAAATTGCCGATTGTCGGCGATTGCTCGACGATGCTGAGAGGGAGTTTGGCGCCATCGATATTCTGGTCAACAATGCCTCCGATTTCACCAAGACTCCGATTCGGAAGCTGCCCGAGGACGGTGAGGAATTTCAGGATCGTTTCGACTACTTTGCGCACCTTCACATGGCGGCTCCCCTCTATCTGGGAATCCAGTTGGGCTTGGGGATGAAGAAAAGGGGTTGGGGCCGGATTGTCAACCTTACCGATCGAGTGACGGTCCGTGGCCAGGCCTATCCGGACTGGGCATTCTATCTGGCTACCAAGTATGGTCTTGACGGAGCAACACAGGTCCTGGCTAGAGAGCTTGCCCCCGAGGTTACCGTCAACAGCGTCGCTCCAGGTCTGGTAATTCCTCCCCCTGATTTTGATCCGGAGGAAGTGGAGCGGATTCGCCGGAGGATTCCCTTGCAGCGCCAGTCTTCACCCGAGGAGATCGCCGCCGATGTCCTTCATCTCATCAGCTCGAGGTCCAAGACGGGTTCGGCGATCCTCACCGATGGCGGGGTCGGATTGAGTGGATCGTGAGTCTCCGACCCTGGGGTCGCGAGCCTCCGACTCTGAAACAAACAAGCCCAGGGTGCTAGAAAACGCTATGCATACAATCGTCAAGCGACTTCATTTCTGCTACGGACACCGCCTGCTCGACTACAACGGCAAGTGTGCGCGTCCGCACGGCCACAACGGGGTCATAGAGGTCGAGCTCTGGAGTCAGACGCTCGATCACAGAGGGATGGTCTTCGACTTCACCGACGTCAAAACGCAGCTGGGTGAATTCGTTGATGCCGAGTTGGACCATCGTATGCTGCTGCGAAAGGACGATCCTCTGGTGCCAGCTCTTCAGCAGTTGGGTGAAATCCCCTACATCATGGATGTGAATCCAACCGCCGAGAATATTTCAAAGCTGATCTTTTCCGAGGCGCGCGCCAGGGAACTCCCGATTGCTGCAGTGCGGCTGTGGGAGACCCCTGACGCCTTCGCCGAGTATAGAGAAGGTGGGTTGAGGGCTGGTTTGGAGGCTTGAGACCTCTGGTTGAGAGTGCACAAGGCATTGCGGTTTTGGCTAGTGGCGGGCTCGACAGCTGTGTCATGTTGGCTGAGCTGGCCAAGGTCTTCGAGCCCGTCTATCCCATTTACATCCGCTGTGGCCTGTTCTGGGAGGAAACCGAACTGGGGTTTCTCCGTAATTTCGTGAGTGCAATCGGAGACTCTCGAATCCTTGAACCTCAGTCGCTGGAGTTCCCCATGGATGATGTCTACTCGGGCCAGTGGCAGACCACTGGGACTGGAATCCCTGGCTATTATGAGCCGGATGAGAGATGGGAAATTCCGGGGCGGAACCTGATCCTGATCTCGAAGACCGCGGTGTGGTGCAAGCTTCACTCGGTGGGCCAGATCGGACTGGGCACTTTGGGCAGCAACCCGTTCAGCGACGCGACTCCCGAGTTTTTCGAGTCCCTGGGGCAGGCTTTGAGCAGGGGTCTCGATCTTACCCTGGAGATCGTTTGTCCTTTTGCCGGTTTGACTAAACCTGACGTCATTCGCCTGGGTGCCCGCCTTCCGCTGGAGCGCACCCTCAGCTGTGCCAGGCCACAAGGAAGTAGACATTGCGGGGTTTGTGGCAAGTGCCACGAGAGGATAGATGCTTTCTTCGCGGCGGGTATTGAGGATCCGACGGACTACGCTTCCCCACCACCGCCGCGGACGTAGCAAACCCGCCCGGCCCCCAGGAGTGCTAGCCCCATTTCGAGAAGACACTTCGGTTTTCTCGAATCAGGAACATCGATAGCACCGTGTCGGCTGTAGGACGGGCACTCCTGCCCGTCGGGGACTGTGACGGGCAAGAGTGCCCATCCTACGAGGATCAAGGTTCATTCAGATGGCGGCTAGCTTAGAAGAGATCAGTAGAGGCCGGCGGCTCGCTCCTTGGCGGGCATGATCTCCAGGCAAGTCGTCCACCAGCCGCTTCGGGTAGTGGTGATGAAGGGTTCCGGTAGGCCCTCAGTTTCCATTTCTTTTGCCAGAGCTTCCTGATCGTAGTGGAGAGGGCGAAAGTCCCACTTCAACTTTCCTTCTGCGTGCTCCAGGAGTGTGTACCAGACATTGGTGTCTCCATCGTTCTCGGGTCGGCCGATGACTCCGACATTGAAGAAGTGACGCCCTTGAGCCAGGGCCCGATGCCATTTGATACCTGTGTGGGTGCAGCAGATGACGTCGGCATTGTGCTCCTGGGTGAACTTGAACAAGAGATGATCGGGAGATGCGCTCTCCCAGAGGAACTCGTTGGTCTGGCGGGGCGAGCCGTGGCATAACTCGACCCGAAGAGGGCCGAGGGCAAAGCGAAGCGAGGAGGGAAGAGTGCCCAGCCAGGACTTGTTCTTTGCCGACGTCTTTTCGAACGTGTATTCGTAACTGATCTGGGCGAAATGATTGTCGCGGGGATCGGTATAGCCGCAGCCGCAATCCTCCTTCCCCTCGGCTAGAGACACGTCGTAGTTTCCCGCCATGCTCTGTATCTTGCCGTTTCGAAGATAGGGGAAGGAGCGGTCGGGACTCGGGCCAAAGCCACCCATGTCACCCAGGCAGAAGATGGCATCTACCCCGACTCTCTCGCAGTCTTGCAGAAGGCATTCCAGGGCTAGATGGTTATTGTAAACGCCGCCGAACAGCGCGACCCTGGAATAAGTCTCCATGAGCTCAGAAGTTTTTGCAGGTCATGCCCGTGACATAGCAGGTATGGCAGGAGCTGTGGTAGAGGGAACACGGCTCCAGGGCGTCCTTGATGGAGTTGCCCATGCGTGCTTCTTTCTCACCCACCAGGATGGGGCAGGCGTAGACTCCTTCGTGGGTCACGATTCGGGATGATGAGCACTGCAGCAGCGACGGATCGAAGTGCTCCATCATGTCATGGGTGACGTAGGACGGACGGTTGGGAGCGTCCAGCATACCCATCTCGAAGACGGGGATAAGCTTGATTCGGGGACGGCCGATACCGACGGACCTGAGCAGATCAAAATACTTGTCGTAGACTCCTGGTCCAGACGCCTGCGGATCCAGATAGTCCCGGATCTCCGTCACCGTCAAGATCGGAAGCAGGCCTCTGTCGAAGAGTCGTTTATAGGCCGCGAGAACCTTTCGGAACGTCCCTTTTCCACGGACGGCATCGTTCCTCTCTTGCTCGTAGTCGTCGAGACTGATTCGAATCTCCAAAGAGTAGGGCGAGGCCTCGGCCACTCGCAGGAGCCGGTCGGCGCGGTTTTCATCGATGGGTAGTCCGTTGGTCAGAACGGAGGTTGGAAAGTCACGCAGGGTCCGCTCCAGGATGTCGAGGAAATCCTTGTGGATGAAGGGCTCTCCCCCGGTGTAGTAGATTTCCTTGACGCCCAGCCGCTTGGCCTCTTCCAGATTCTGGAAGATCTGTGAGGTCTCCATCATTTCCAAGCTGTGATTCTCAGGAGAGCAACTGATGAAGCAGTGGGTACAGCGGAGGTTGCAGAGGGTTCCAGAGACTTGGAACCAGAGAGTATCCAGATACTCGAACTTAGCGACTGGAAACGCTGGAGAGGGCATCATCCCTGACCATTTAAGCAGTATTCTCAGAGGTGATCAACTGGTCGACCTTTTGGAAAAGGCGCTGGGTCACGGCGTCGGAAGTCTCCGAACGATCCGGGGAAAAGACTTTGCCGAAGTGGATCTCCACAGGATGCAGCCGAATCTTGTTGGAACCCCTGGACCAGGCTTCGTACGTCCCCTTGATTCCAACCGGGACCAAAGGAATATTCAGCTCGGTGGCCAGGATCCCCGGCCCTTTTCGAAACGGTTTGAGGCTGCCGTCGATGGAACGCGTCCCCTCCGGGAAAACGCAGAGCACCAGGTTACGGCGCAGCCCTTCGGCTCCCAGCCGGAGAGCCTGTCTCAAGTGACGGTCGGAGTCAACGGGGACGACCCTGATCAGCCCTCCGAGCTTTGACATGTAGCGACCACCGAAGTAGTCACTGTATCCCAGAAAGAAGATCTGCTTGATGACGTGATAGGGAAGAACGCCTACCACCAGAAACGAGTCCAGAAAGCTCAAGTGATTGGGGCAAAGCATGAAGGGGTAATTCCGCGGGAGGTTCTCCCTCCCGGTCACTTTGATTCTGAAAAGGATCTTCGAGAGGAGGTGGACGAGTTTGGCCGTCAGATAGAAGATTGTCTCCATCAGCGGGCGGCGGACCAGGATCTCCCCGACCTTCTGGGCGTCGGCCTCATCGAATTCCTGGTTCAGGATTTCGGTCCAGGACTGTCTCACTTCCTTTCCCTGGACATCCTTTCCTCCCAACAGGTCAACGACCAGATGCACCAAATCCTCAACGGTGAAGATCTCGGCGGCGGCACTATCCGAGATTTGCACGCCCAGGTTTTCTTGAACCGTTGAAAAGAACTCCACCCGACCAAGGGAATCGAAGCCCAGATCCAGCTCCAGGTTCATGCTTCGATTGATCAAGGGAGGGTTCTTGACCTGACGCAGCAACTCAAAGATCTTCTCCTCGACCGTGCCCTCGGGAGCCGTGGCTTCCTCGAAGCGGTCCGCAGACCCCGAGGAGGATGTACCCACTGCCTGCTCCATCACTTCGAAACGTTTTATCTTCCGAGTGGTAGTGCGAGGCAGAGGCTCGGTCCGGATCTCGAAGCTGAGGACATGTTGGTGCGAGGGCAGTTGGCGGGAGAGGGTCTCGAGCGTATAGAGGATCATGTCGTAGGAATTGACTACCCGCTGGCTCTTCAGGTAGTCGAAATCGGGAACGATGACTGCGTGCAGTCTCTCCTGTGTCTCAGCATCGCTGGGCGCTACCCCTACAATGCACATCTCTTCTATGAATGGACAGTTGCTTTGATAGAAGTGTTCGAGTTCCTCTGGGTAGATGTTCTTGCCGGACGAGAGGACGATGACATCTTTCTGGCGACCCGTGATGTTCAGGAATCCATCGGGTGAAAGGTAACCCAGGTCTCCACTATCGAGCCAGCCATCCCGGATCACCTCAGCCGTCGCCTCGGGATTCTGCCAGTACTCCGACATCACGTTGTCACCCCGAATAAGCACGCCACCTATGCCCTGTTCATTGGGTGAGTCGATCTTGATCTGCACATGGGACAGGGGCTTACCAACCGATCCCAGACCGCTGGAGCCTGCCGGGGTGACCGTTGCCAAGGCCGCCGTTTCAGTCATTCCGTAGGCCTGTACGAACGTGAACCCAAGGTCGCGAAGAGCCCTGGCCACTTCGACGTCGAAGCGAGCACCACCGACTCCAAAGATCCGGAACTGTCGGCCGAAGTGCCTGTGAATGGGATGAAACAACCAGCGGCCTGGATGGAGCCCGAGTCTCTCCTCGCAGAAATGCGAGAGGCTCAGCAGTCTGCGGAAGAGGAATCTCTTCAAGAAGGACTGAGCCTCAATTTCCTGCCGGATGCGGCGGTGCAGAAGATAGTAGAACTGGGGGACACAGACGAAGATAGTGATGCCCTCCTCACGAAATGCCTTCATGATGCGTGGGGCGTCGAGGGCATCAAGATAGGTAACTCGGCCTCCCATGTAGAGGGGGACGATGAAATTCACCATCAGCGCGAGAACATGGTAGAGGGGTAGCACGGAAAGCACGTGGTCCGCGGGAGTCCCTTGAACGACCTCCAGCAACTCGATGGTGTTCGAGTAAACATTCCGTCGAGTCAGCACGACACCTTTTGGGTTGCCGGTGGTGCCGCTGGTATAGATGATGAGGTAGGGATCGTTCAGATCTCGCCGGACCAACGGCAGCGGAGGTGTGGAATCGGTTTCCTCGAGTACTCGATCCCAGCTCGGGCCCTCGCTCGGTGAATCGCCTGCTACCAGGATAGGAAGGGGCGCCGGCAGCCGCTCCTGGATGCCGTCGAGTCTAGGGTAGAAACCTGCGGAGGAGATCAGGAATCGGCAACCTGCATGCTGAATCAGATTGGCGAGCGTCTCGTCCGAATGCTGAATGTCGAAGGGGACGATCACTGCCCCTGCGCTGTCGGCGGCCAGAAAGCCGATCCCCCAGCGAGGATGGTTTTCCATGAGGATTCCGACGGCGTGCCCGGGCTCGATGCCGGAACGCTGAAGGAACAAGCCGATCTTGGCGGTTTCGTCGGCTACTTGCTGATAGGAGAAGCTCTCTCTGCCGTCCTCATAGAGTCCCTGCAGTGCGACTCGATCCGGAAACTCTGAGAGGATGGCCCGAAACTTCTCGAAAAAATCGAGAGTCATAAGGACCTAGGATCGTAGCACGAATCATCGCCAACGGGGAACGAGACAGGCTCTTGTCGAAACTCGCTCCCTTTCTACTCCAAGGCCACGACGCACCTGGCGTCTATAATAGCGATAGCAAGAGGTAAACGTGGCGGAAAAAGCTCTAGATGCCTGCCAGACCTGGGACGAAGTACTGGAGACGATCCGTTCCAGTGAACGTCAGGTCAAACTGGCTGGAGGCGGTGCAGCCATCGATCGACAACACCAGAAAGGTCGGCTCACAGCCCGCGAGAGAATCGATCGATTGCTGGATCCCGGAGTCGAGTTCTTCGAGCTGGGACTTTTCTCGGCCTTTGAGATGTATCGCGAATGGGGCGGAGCTCCAGCCGCGGGTGTGATCGTTGGCATCGGCCAGGTAGCAGGTCGGCAGTTCATGATCGTCGCCAACGACGCCACCGTCAAAGCAGGCTCCTTCTTCCCCATGACGGTGAAGAAAGTCCTGCGGGCGCAGCGCATCGCGATCAGTAACAGATTACCTCTTATATACCTCGTCGATTCTGCCGGCGTGTTTCTCCCGCTCCAGGACGAGATTTTTCCGGATGAAGACGATTTCGGACGAATCTTCCGCAACAACGCCAAGATCTCCGCCGAGGGCATTCCACAGATCGCGGCCATCATGGGTCCTTGTGTGGCAGGAGGAGCCTATCTTCCGATCATGTGCGACAAGGTTCTGATGACTCAGGGTAGCGGTCTCTATATTGCGGGGCCCTCCCTGGTGAAGGCGGCGATCGGTCAGGAGATCGATAGCGAGGAGCTGGGAGGGGCAGAACTCCACTCGGTTGCTAGTGGCTCCATCGACTTTCGAGAAAAGGACGACCCCGCCTGCTTGGAACGGATTCGCCAGCTGGCCGGTCGACTCGGCGAATTTTCCCGGGCTCCGTTTCAGAGAGTGGAGGAGAAATCTCCCTCAAGGTCGCCCGAAGATATCTATCGCCTGATGCCCCTGGACCCCTCCCAGGAATACGATGTCAGGCAGATCTTCGAATGTATTTTCGACGACGAGGAGTTCATTGAATACAAGGCAGAGCGTGGCAGGACCCTGCTCTGTGGGTACGCGCGCCTTGGAGGATGGTCGGTGGGCGTGGTGGCCAATCAGAAGCAACACTTGAGAGAATCCGGGAAGCCTTTCGAGATCGGGGGAGTGATCTACACCGAGAGCGCCGACAAGGCGGCTCGGTTCGTGCTGGACTGCAATCAGAGCCGTGTTCCGCTGCTGTTCTTCCAGGACGTGAACGGGTTCATGGTGGGGAAAGAGGCTGAAATCTCCGGGATCATCAAATCAGGTGCCAAACTGGTCAACGCGGTGGCAAACAGCGTGGTACCCAAGATCACGGTCATCACCGGCGGAAGCTACGGGGCGGGCAACTATGCTCTTTGTGGCAAGGCCTACGATCCGCGTTTTCTATTCGCCTGGCCCAACAGTCGCTATGCGGTGATGGGAGCCGAGCAGGCGGCGCGGACGTTGCTTCAGCTTCGGATCCGTCAACTGCAGAAAGAAGGTCGTGAGATCGATGATCAGGCACGCCAGGAGCTGCGTGAGAAGATCGAACAAAACTACACCGGGCAGATGGATCCTCGGTACTCGGCAGCCCGTTTGTGGGTAGATGCCATCATCGAACCCCATCGTACCCGGGACGCCCTGAAGCTGGCATTGGAGGTCGCCTCGCTCAATCCCGACATTCCGCCTTTGAGGACGGGTGTCCTTCAGGTCTGAACAGGAAAACAGACCCTAACGAGATCTCAATGAAGTATCTGCAGCTAGAGTTGGCACCTCCAAGTGCCGTAATCACGTTGAACCGACCCAAGGTCAGGAATGCCCTTTCCGCGGCCCTCATCGGGGAGTTCCAACAGCTTCTCAGCGAGATCGAAAGAGAAAAGGACGTCTCATCCCTTATCGTTACTGGTTCCGGATCCAGTTTTTGTGCCGGTGCCGATCTTGCGGAACTGAGCCGGATGACCTCTCTGTCTGCGGAAGAGGCGCGCCGCGATACCCTTGTTCTGGTCGACCTGCTGCGGCGGCTCTATCAGTTTCCCAAGCCGGTGATCGCGGCGGTCAACGGCCCCGCCCTGGCGGGTGGATGCGGATTGGCGATTGTTTGCGACTTCGTGCTAGCTTCAGAGGATTCGAGCTTTGGTTTTCCGGAAGTCAAGGTGGGCTTCATCCCGGCGCTGGTAAGCGTCTTTCTTCTGCAGCAAGTTGGCGAGAGGCGAGCCAGGGAATTGTTGCTGACCGGCAGGATCCTCGCTCCCCAGGAGGCGAAGGATATCGGACTGGCCAATGAGGTGGTTTCCCCAGGGGATTTAATGAATCAGGCCGGCAACCTCGCCCAGGTTCTTGCGCAAAACAATGCGGGTGCCCTGGGGTTGACGAAGCATCTCCTGGGGCAGCTCCACGGCCTGGGCCTGAACGAGGCCCTCGCCTTGGCGTCGCAGTGGAATGCCGTGGCCCGCAACACCGAGGATTTCAAAGAGGGTGTGGCCTCATTCCTGGAGAAACGTAGCCCTGGCTGGCGCAAACCGTAAAATTGTCAGGGGGGTTCTGTAGACTTTGACCTTCTTTCCAGGATCCTGTAGGGCCTGGAGGGTGGATAAGGAGGGCGTCCCTTTGTCCCACCTAAAATCTCAGCCTCTCTCAAATGACTCGGTAAACGCCCTCCTTATCCATCCTTGTGAGACTTCTCTCTAGCCCGCATTTTTCATCGCTGGTCTACTGCGTCGCCGCAAACATCTGTTCTCTCTTCCCCTCAGTGGGCTCTTCAATTCACGTTGGTCTGCGTTAGAATGGGATGCATGGTTCGAGCGATTCGATGAATGACACCGTCGAACAACTGAAGCAGCAGCTCGCCTCCCTCGGTGACGAACCATCGACGGGAAAGGTCGACGTTCTGAACCTGCTTGCCTGGGAGACAACCTTCAGTGACGCCGATCGGAAGGGGGAGTTTGCGAGCCAGGCATTGAAAATCGCCGGCCAACTCTCGTATCCGAAGGGTATCGCCTGGGGTCTCCTCAACCTGGGTACCCGCGACTATTTCGTTGGTGCCTTCGACGTGGCGCTGAGCAAGGGCCTGGAGTCGCTCGCGCTGTTTCGTGAGTTGGGGGACGAGGAGGGCATCGGCAGCGCTCTCCTGGGAATCGGCATGGTCTATTGGAGTATCGGCCAATTCGACCGAGCCGTAGAAAGCCTTCACCAGTCAATCGACAAACTCCATCGTCTGGGAATCAAGGTGAGGGAGGGCTGGGCGCTCACTTCGTTGGGTGGTGTGTATGAAAGTGTTGGGGACCTGGAGAAAGCCCTTGAGTGCCAGACCGGATGCCTCGAACTCTTCCGAGGTATCGATCACCGATTCGGCGAAGGTCGTGCCTTGACGGGTCTGGGATCGATTCTCCAGCGCCAGGGCAAGCTCGACGAGGCGCTGAAGTACCATTCCATGAGTCTGGAGCTCAGCAGGGGAGGCGAGAACGAGTTGGGCGAGGCGAGGGCCTTGAACGACATTGGCACCCTCTACCAGGCAAAAGGGGATCTGGTCAAGGCGGAAGACTCTTTGAGCCAAGCCCTGCGGATCCGCCGGAAAGTTGGGAACTGGCCGGCTGAGATCACGACGCTGATTGATCTCGGCAATCTGTCTGTACAGAAGCACGAGCTCGATGAAGCTCTCAGCTATCTCCACAGGGCTCTCGAGCTCGCTCTGAAGGCCAAGACCCAACCGAAGATCTACCGTGCTCACGAAGCTCTTTCCCACACCTACGAGGCCCGCGGTGATTTTCGCAAGGCCCTGGAGCATCACCGGGCCTTTCAGCAAGTCAAGGAAGAGGTTCTGGGAGAGCAGAGCAACACCAGGCTCAAGAACCTGCAGATCAAGTTCGAGGCGGAGGCTCTGGAAAGACTCAAGAGTGCTCAGGCGCGCTTGATCCAATTGGAAAAGATGGCTTCTCTGGGCAAGTTGGTCGCCGGGTTGGCCCACGAGATCAACTCTCCAGTGGGCGTTATTAGCAGCAGCACCGACGTGGCGCGGCGAGCGCTGGCCAAACTGGACGGCGAGCTTGCAGCGACTGCGAGTATCGAAGCACTCAAGAAGAGTAGCCGATGGCAGGCGGCACTTGAAGCCCTCCGGCAGCACCGTGTCGAGGTAGAGCAGGCGGGAGAGCGCCTGGGCACGATTGTCCAAAGCCTCAAGAACTTCACGCATCTCGACGAGGCTGAGTTTCAGCTTACCGACGTTCGTCAGGGAATAGAGAGCACCCTGGCACTCTTGAGCCCGCAATGGGGAGATCGAATCAAGGTGATCAAGAAGTTCGCCGACGTTCCGAAGATCGAGAGCTTTCCCGTCGAGCTGAACCAGGCCTTCATGACCCTTTTTCTAAACGCAGCCGAGGCCATCGAAGGTGAGGGGGTCATTACAATTGCAACCAGTACCGAGAATGGGCATGTGCGCGTGATGACCAGCGATACCGGGCACGGAATCCCCGAAGATCGTTTGGCCAAGATCTTCGAAGTCGGGTTCATAGAGAAGGGCTCCAAGATAAGGCTCCACGTAGGCCTGGCCAACGTTCAGGCGGTAGTTCAAAAGCATCGAGGTGAGATCAAGGTCCGAAGTGAGCTCGAGAAGGGGACTACCTTCGAGATTCTGCTACCCGTGAGACAGGGCTGATGTTGAGGTGTGGACGGAGCCAGGCCGTCTTCCTAACCTGCAAAATACGGCCTTCTCCGATCGCTTGTCTGGAAACCGTGGCGGTGCCCGGAGGCCACCGCCACGTCCCTTGACTGAAGTTTCTTTCTCGAATGGAGACAGCGCGTCTGGGGGCCGGACCAAGGCGAAAGCTTGAATTTGGGTTCGTAAGGACTCTCTTTCGAGCCTCTCTCTAAAAACTCTCGATTTACACGTTTGAAAGTTGAAACTCACTTGGTACAATAGCGTCTGTTTTCCAGAGGAGTGAGAGATGTTTTTTGCGATTATCATCTGGTTGATTACCCTTGTGTCCGTTGTCCTCACGGTGGGCAAGTACTGGTGGCTTCCCGAGCTGGCCTCTGAGCACGGTGTGGACCTGGACCGGCAATTCATGCTGACTCTGGTGGTTACCGGGATCATCTTTGTCCTGGCCCAGGTCGGTTTGGGCTACTTGATCGCTCGCTATAAGGACCGACCCGGTCGAACCGCCGACTACACTCACGGCAACGATAAGCTGGAGGTTATCTGGACTGTGGCGACAGCCGTCGTCTTTTTCGCCCTTATCATCCCCGGCCAGAGTATCTGGGCAAGTTTGCATCTGATCCCCTCAGGAGAGGATGTAGTTCGGATCGAGGTAACGGGACAGCAGTTTCAGTGGAACATTCGTTATCCCGGTGCGGATGGTCAGTTCGGAGCGACGAAACCGGAGCTGATCGACGATCCTGGCAACTTTGTCGGTTTGGATCCGGATGATCCTGCTTCAAGTGACGATCTTGTCGTCCCTATTATGGCGGTACCGGTCAACCGCAACATCGAGTTGATGCTTCGCTCCAAGGATGTTACCCACGCCTTCTTTGTACGAGAGCTGCGGATCAAACAGGATGCCGTGCCCGGAATGACCATTCCCCTCCGTTTCAAGGCCACCAAGATCGGACACTACGAAGTTGCATGTGCCGAGCTGTGTGGGTTGGGGCACCACAAGATGAGGAGTACGATCCAGATCCTTTCAGACGAGGACTATGCCAGCTGGCTCAAGGATCAAGCAGAAGAGTAGCGGCAGGATAGCCGCCGACGGGATTCAGAGACCGACTCTTGATTGACACTGGAGAAAATTGAGATGGGAGAAGCCGTCCAGGCGCACTCGGTTCACGAAGCGCCCACAGGGTTCATTCGGAAGTACATTTTCAGCTACGACCACAAGGTAATCGGAATCCAGTATTACATGCTGGCTCTCTTCTCCGTTTTTCTCGGCATGATGCTTTCAGTGCTGGTCCGCTTGAATCTGGCCTGGCCCGGCACTGAGGTTTCCATCCTGGGCACTATTTTCCCGGAAGGAGCGCCGGATGGCGTGATGACGCCGGAGTTCTATCTGTCGATGTTGACCATGCACGGCACCATCATGGTCTTCTTCGTCCTGACGACAGCCCCTCAGAGTGGTTTTGGAAACTATTTTCTTCCCATCCAGATCGGCGCGGATGACATGGCCTTCCCCACGCTGAATATGCTTTCCTTCTGGGTGACCTTTTTGGCCCTGGTGGTGATGGTTGCCGCGTTCTTTGTGCAGGGAGGGGCTCCGATCTCCGGATGGACCGCCTACCCTCCGTTGAGTGCCATTGAGCTCGCCGGTCCAGGCCTCGGGACAGGGCAGTCCCTCTGGATTTTGAGCCTTGCCATCTTCTGCATCGCGTCGTTGTTGGGAGCAATCAACTTCATCGTGACGACTATAGATATGAGAGCAGAGGGGATGTCCATGATGAGGCTTCCCCTGACCTGCTGGGCCTGGTTTGTGACGGCAATCCTGGGTCTTCTGGCTTTTGGAGTACTCCTGGCAGCCGGTGTGTTACTGCTATTGGACCGTCACGCCGGAACCAGTTTTTTTATTCCGGGTGGCCTGGTAGTGAGCGATCAGTTGATAGTAGACCACAAGGGCGGGTCCCCGCTGTTGTGGCAGCACCTGTTCTGGTTCTTCGGTCACCCTGAGGTCTATATCGCCATCCTTCCCGGGATGGGCGCCGCTTCGCATATTCTCTCGACCTTTTGCCGTAAGCCGATCTTTGGTTACAAGGCGATGGTCTACGCCCTCATGGGCATTGGTTTTGTCAGCTTCCTGGTCTGGGGACATCACATGTTCATGAGCGGGATGAGTCCCTATACCGCAATCGTCTTTTCTCTAACGACCACTGTGGTAGCAGTTCCTTCCGCGATCAAGACGTTCAACTGGCTCGGGACCCTGTGGGGCGCACGAATCCAGTTCACGACGGCGATGCTATGGGCTTTGGGCTTCGTTTCCCTGTTCGTCACCGGAGGCATCAGTGGACTCTTCCTGAATCAGCCCGCCGTGGATGTCTACCTGCACGATACCTATTTTGTGGTCGCCCACTTTCACATGATCATGGGCGTGGCGGCCATATTCGGGATCTTCGCAGGAACCTACTATTGGTTCCCCAAGATGTTTGGACGCATGCTGAACGAAACCTGGGGCAAGATTCACTTCTGGATCACCTTCGTGGGAGTGTACGCCATCTTCATGCCGATGCACTTCCTGGGTTTTGCCGGGCATCCGCGTAGGTACGCCGAATTGACGTCCTTCGAGTTCCTGGAACCGCTGGCAGCCGTACAAAAGTACATCAGCATGTTTGCCTTCACGACCATCGCTGCCCAATTCATCTTTCTGGCGATTTTTATATGGGCTCTTTTTCGAGGCAAGAAAGCGGACATCAACCCCTGGAGAGCAACCACCATCGAATGGGGAGTCCCCTCTCCTCCTCCTCATGACAATTTTGGAGGGAAGTTCCCGGTCGTTCATCGAGGACCTTACGAGTACAGCGTGCCTGGAGCGGCCGAGGATTTTGTGCCCCAGACGGCTCCAGAGGTGGCGACCGCCAAGAGCTAGCAGATGGCTACAACGATTGCACCGCCACCGGTCGAGATTGAGCTCGAAGATTCAGGTCGAGGCGGAGGTGGCACTCCGAACCTTGGTTGGGAGGGTCTAGGTGGCCCAGGAGGGGGCGCCGAGAGGGTTCCCGATAACCGCTACCGAACCGGCATGTGGGCTGCTCTTGCGGGCATCCTCATGATATTCACCGCGTTCACCAGTGCCTATGTCGTGCGAAAGGGCCTGTCGGATGACTGGATACCCACCAGCCTACCCAGCCTGATCTGGTTCAATACCCTGCTGCTGATGGCCAGCAGCCTGACCCTGGAGCGGGCGCGCCAGGTCTTGAGCGACAACTCCCGTTTTTCAAGATGGTGGCTGATTACAACGGTCTTGGGAGCGGCTTTTCTGGTGGGTCAGGTAGTCGTGTGGAGACAGCTGATCGGAGACGGTGTCTACATCAGCTCTAATCCCAGCAGTTCGTTTTTCTACGTCTTGACAGGAGCACACGCAGTCCATTTGTCAGGCGGGCTATTTGCCTTGGGTTTTCTGCTGTTTCGCAATCGCGAGAATCCGTTTGGATCGCTGAACCGAATTCCGATAGATGTGATGGCCATTTACTGGCACTTCATGGATGCGCTTTGGATCTATCTGTTGTTGCTCCTTTTCTTTTGGAGGTAATGAATGGCTCAGCACACACAAGGTGCGGCAGTTTCGGCCTGGGGAGGTGGAGGCCATCCCTACGCGATTGGCTCCAAGAAGCTGGGAATGTGGCTTTTCATCATTTCCGATGCCCTGACCTTCTCGGTCATGATCCTGGCCTACACCTACGTTCGGATTTCGAATCCGGACTGGCCCCGGCCCTTCGAGCTTTGGCCCAGCATTACCATGGCAACGGTGATGACGTTCTGTCTCTTGTCCAGTTCCGTGACCATGGTCATGGCGGTGCTCTCCAGTCAGCGCGGAGATCGCAGTAAAACGGCCCTGTGGATATGGGCCACAATAGTCGGGGGCGTTGCTTTTATCGTCCTCCATAGCAACGAGTGGCTGGACTTGATTCACCATGGAGTGACCCCCTTTGCGAACCCTTGGGGTAGTCCTCTTTTCGGAGCCACGTTTTTTACCTTGACTGGCCTGCACATGACTCACGTCACTATCGGAGTCATCTATCTGGCCATCGTCGCGCTAGGATTCAAGCGCGGTAAGTATGACACCGAGGATGTCGAAGTCAGTGGTCTCTATTGGCATTTCGTGGATCTGGTTTGGATGTTCATCTTCCCCATGGTCTACCTGTTGTCAAACGTTGTCTAAGGAAACGATCGAGGTGAAATCACGATGAGTGATGAAGTTGCTCATGAATCCCACGGGAATCGGCTCTATCTGACAGTGTGGGTGGTCCTTTTGGTGATGACCGCACTCGAGGTAGTGCTCGCCTACGTTGCCCTGTCGGTGACGGTCATGCTCGTGACCTTGCTGGGTCTGTCGATTTTCAAAGCCGCGCTCATCATGGCGTATTTCATGCATTTGCGTTTCGAGAAGTTCAGCCTGACGCTGACCCTGATACCCATGCTGATTCTGTGCATTTTCCTAGTTGTCGTCTTTTTCATGCCGGACAGCATGCGGTTGCTGGAAATGCGAGGATGATCAGGCTTGGGAAAGGTGATCACGGAGCACTCCAGATGGTGGAAAAGGAGCAGAGCTTGAGAGGTTTCTGGCGTGTTTTGTCGATCATCTCAGGAGCCAGGGTAGGAGCTTCGATTGTCACGCTTCTGCTTTTCTCAGATGCCTGGTTACTGCAGGCTCAGAGCTGCGCCATGTGCAAGACCACAGCGCAGGCTCTGTCCAATGTATGGGCTTTGAATGCAGGAATAATCTTGCTTCTGATACCCCCGCTGGGCATTATGCCGGCCTTCGTGTACCTTGCCTTCAAGGGGCGATCAGAGGGAGATCGTGAGTCGAAATAGAACTATCGTGCGGGTGGTATCGTAGTCACGATCCAAGGTGGCCACAGGGCTTCCGATCCAGGTGACAACTTGACAAGTTTTTGGGAGTGACCTACATAGTATGTGACTATATTCTGGACGCGGGTTTCGAGCCATTTTTCTCGTGACCCGAATGAGGTTGTTCCAGCATTTGCGAGCATAGGAAACATGGCGAAACAAGAAGTTGCAGCGACTTCCGAAAGCAAGGAGCCCCAAGAAGAAAAAAAGGGTCTCGTGCGTCGGCGGAACTTTGCCTGGACATGTGTCTTCGGATTCCTGGGGGCGAACTTGTTCATGACGTTCAGGTTCTTCTTCCCCCGAGTCCTGTTCGAGCCGAAGACTAATTTCAAAATCGGCTATCCCGGCGATTTCAGTCCTGGCGTGGACACCAGGTTTCAGCAGAAGCATCGCATCTGGGTGGTGCGCAACAGCGAAGGGCTTTTTGTGATTCTTGCGAAATGCACCCATCTGGGATGTACCCCTGATTGGGTCGAAGGCGAGCAGAAATTCAAGTGTCCCTGTCATGGCAGCGGCTACGACACCGAAGGAGTCAACTTCGAGGGTCCCGCTCCGCGGCCCATGGATCGGCCCCACCTGGAACTGGCTCCTGATGGGCAAATCGTGGTGGATGTAAGTCGATTGTACACCTGCCCTCCTGGCCATGAATGCGAGTTCAAGCAACCGGGCGCGTTCTTGTCCGTATAGGCCGACGGTAAGTTAGGATCGGTCGGAGATTGCCTCTATGGCTGACGAAGAGAAGGTCAAGGAACCTGAGGTGGAAGAGACTCCTGAGGAGGAGTCACGGCCGCCACTGATCAAGCGACTCAAAGTCACACTGAAGCCCTTTGTCGATAAAGGCAAAGAGGACTGGGATGCGGTTCGTGATCACAAACGGACGCAACTCTGGAAGTCGCTCTTCCGGCACAAGCTGGACGACACTCCGCGCAATCGGGCTCTCGCAGTTCTGACCAACGTCTTCCTGCATCTGCATCCAGCCAAAGTCAACCGTGATGCCGTCCGCTTTCGCTTCACCTGGGGCATGGGAGGACTCTCCCTCTATCTGTTCATCGTACTCACGATCACGGGTGTGTTTCTGATGTTCTACTACCACCCGACCAAGGGCCAGGCCTACGCGGACATCATGTACCTGCACAACGATGTGCCCTTCGGAGGCTTGCTTCGAAACATGCATCGCTGGGCCGCGCACTTGATGATCATCACGGTGTGGCTGCATATGTTTCGGGTATTCCTGACCGGTTCCTATAAGACCCCGCGAGAGTTCAATTGGATGGTGGGGGTGATCTTACTGGTACTGACTTCGCTCCTTTCTTTCACTGGTTACCTGCTGCCGGATGACCAGTTGGGATTCTGGGCGGTTACGGTTGGGACCAACATGGCCCGTGCCACGCCCCTGCTTGGCCACGAAGGACCATTTGGCGCCGAATTGGGGATCACCGCCTACAACGATGTACGGTTTGCTCTGCTGGGAGGGTCGATCGTAGATTCGAATGCGCTCTTACGCGCGTACATCTGGCATTGCATCGCTATTCCCTTGATTCTCTCGGTGTTACTGGCCGTCCATTTCTGGCGGGTGCGAAAGGACGGAAGTATTTCAGGGCCCTCACCCGTGATGCTCGCATCGGAGATAAAACCGGCACGAAAATGAAGGGCTAGGCCCGGTCGTTTTACCAGGTCAAGTCGAACTGCAAGACCGATTTGTTACGAGGTTCCGCCCCATGGATTGGCATCAGCTCTGGGTGATTGTCTCAGCTCCCGACAATATACCGATTGTAGGCCTTGTGTTCCTGGTACCGTTCTTTGTCTGGTACGGTTTCCGGCAGTCCTTAGCCACGGATCGACTCATCACCAAGGTGGAGGACGATCCCAAACTGGCCAAGACGCACCACCGAAAGATCGAACCGTATCGTGAAGGGTGGGAGCAAAAGGTTCATGTCTGGCCCTACCTGCTTCGTGTCGAGTTGCTTGCCGCCATCATCGTGACCGTGATCTTGATGGTGTGGTCTATCACCCTGAATGCACCATTGGAGGAGCCTGCCAATCCGAACCTCACCATGAATCCATCCAAGGCTCCCTGGTATTTTCTGGGGCTTCAGGAGATATTGGTTTACTTCGACCCCTGGATTGCAGGTGTTCTGGTGCCGACCTTGATCATTGTTGGCCTGATCGCGATCCCCTACATTGACACGAATCCCCTGGGCAATGGGTACTACACGTTCCGTCAGCGTAAGTTCGCTATTCTTACCTTCTGTTTCGGATTCCTCATTCTCTGGTTGCAGCTGGTCCTGATAGGGACCTTCATTCGTGGGCCCGGCTGGATGTGGTTCTGGCCCGGCCAGACCTGGGATCACCATCGTCTCGTATTCGAGACCAACGTTGATTTCCACGAGATGCTAGGCATTACGAGCCAACCTTGGATTGGGCTGGTGGGCTTCCTGGCGATTGGTTTGTATGTAGTGGTCTTCGGTTTTCTGACGCACAAATTGATTGTGTGGACCGAATTCAACAAGAAGATCTACGCTCGAATGACCCTGTTGCAGTATCTGACGTTGCAGACTCTACTACTGTCGATGTGGGCGCTTCCTTTGAAGATCGCACTGCGCCAACTCTTGCGAATGAAGTACGTTTTGGTAACACCTTGGTTTAGCGTTTAAAAGAGATATGAGCTTAAATTGGTGGAAATCTCGATCCCGTCTTGAAGAGGCTCCCGTTCCAGAGGAAGATCCGATCGTCACTTCCTCGTTGGCGACTCCGATTGCCATCAGCTCACTGCTTCTGGTTGTGACCCTGATTTGGGCCTTCTACGATGAAGCCAGCGGTCTCCGGCCTTGGATTGGGTATCAGGAGCACTTCGTGGGTCTGTATCGTGAGGCACTTCAGGAGCTCAAACCAGCAAGGTCCAGCGAGGAGCAAGCCATCTACGCCTCTGAGGGCTACCAGGAGCTGAAGGCTGCCCTGGAAAAAGCAGAGGCGGATATCCAGGTTCAGCTGCAAGAGAGCAACAGCGAAGAGCGGCAGGTGAGAGGTAGCCTGGACGCCATAACCAAGAATTTCGCCAGTGTCCGGAGCCAGGTTCAGGAAAAGATGTACCAACTGGAGACGGCCTCAGAAGGCGATAAAGCGGACTTTCAGGAAGAGCTGGATCAGCTGTTGGCCGGTCCCTATGAAGTCCGTTTGCCCTCGCCGGGTGGAAACGGCGGGCCCCCGGAGCCAAAGAGTCTGACGTTCGAGGAATTTCAAGAACTCTTCTCGTCGCTCAAGGCCCGACAGGGTCAGGTTGGGGCGCGCAAGGTCCGGCTGGCGCGGCGACCTGGCGAACTTAGGCGGGAGCTTGACGGCTACGCCAAGGCTCGCCTGACCGGTCCCAACGAGATTCAGATCACGCGGCTGATCGGCAGCTTGGACGAGTATTCGGTCGAGATCAAGCAAATCCACAGTCCCGAAATGGGACTGGTTGATCGATGTCAGTCCTGCCACGCGGGGATCCTGGAACCAGTTGCTCTTACAGCGGAGAACATGGGTGGTGAGAAGGTCTTTGCGAGCCACCCCAATTCCTCTCTTCTAGGCATTCATGACACCGAGGTCTTTGGTTGCTCCCCCTGCCACAACGGCAACGGGGTTGGAACGGTCAGTGTGGTGCAGGCGCATGGCAAATATAAACACTGGCTTCATCCCTTATATCCTCCCGAGAATTTCGAGGCCGGGTGCTTGCAATGCCATGAGGCCGACCGGCGCCTCGAACACGCTCCCGTCCTTTCAGCGGGAAGGGAGTTCTTTGCCAAGCGTGGCTGTGCAGGTTGCCATGCTCGGGAAGGTTTTGGGGAGGACGTCCGAGAGTCTCGTGAGCTGCAGAAGGCAATCGCGGATCTGTCCACCAGCCGGATCGAGACAGAGCTGGAGATCGAACGAACCGTCGCTCGAGCCGACGAGGCTGAGACCAATGAGGAGGCCGCTCGACTCTATGCGGAAGCTGAGAAGACCACGCTCAGCATCGCAGACCTGGACACTCGGATGGATCGCAGTAAAGATCGCGTTGATGAACTCCTCATGGAGACCAAGAAGCTTGCACCGAACCTGAAGGAGGTGAAGGCGAAACTGCGCCGCGACTGGCTCCCCGTTTGGATCAAGAATCCCAAGGGATTTCGGCCCACCACCAAGATGCCGGAGTTTCGATTGGAGGATGAGCAGATTCAGGCCATCTCTGCCTTCATCTGGCAGTCGGGAGTGGAACCTCGATTGGAGGAACAAGGTGCGGGTGATGGGGAACGAGGGAAGGCAATCTTCGAATCCCGTGGTTGCATGGCCTGTCATTCGATCGGCGAAGGTGACGAACAGGTGGGAGGTGACTTTGCAGCCAACCTGAGCCGCGTCGGCGAAAAGGTCAACTACGACTACTTGGTCCGTTGGGTCCACAATCCGCGGGAAAGGACTCTTCCGTACTGCCCCATCCACAAGCGGGATATCACTCCGGAAGATTACGCCGAGAATGGGCTTCCGTTCGACTTCGGATTGGACAACAATCACTGTCCTCTGGGAGACCACTCGCTTCAGGTTCAAAATCCAACCACGATGCCGATTCTTCGTCTCACGCCTGAGGAGGCTCGAGACGTTGCCAGTTACCTTATGACCCAGAAGAGTGAAGATGCTGCCTATCCAGCAGTACCCGAGCTGGACGATCCCGCCCTGGCCGAGAAGGGGCGCTTTCTGGTCCGTCACTACGGATGCAGTGGATGTCACGAGATTGCGGGTCTGGAGAACGAAAGTAAGATCGGCACCAACCTGACCAGGGAGGGCAGCAAGCCGATCGAACGTCTCGACTTTGCACTGCTCACCGAGGAGGCGAAAGAGGAGGGTTGGTACAATCACAAGGGTTTCTTCGAACGGAAGCTGGCCGACCCGGCCATCTACGACCAGGGCAAAGTGAAGAAACCCCTGGAAAAGTTGAGGATGCCCAATTTCCATTTGAGCGAGGAGCAGAAGACACAGGTCACCACATTTCTACTCGGCAGCGTCGATCAGAAGATTCCTGAAAAGTTCCATTATCGCCCCGGAGGCGGTCGCAAAGATATTCAGGAGGGGTGGAAAGTGGTGATGAAGTACAACTGTGTGGCTTGCCACCAGTTCGCTCCGGGCCAGAAGACTGTCCTACGGCAACTCCCCCTCTATCAAACCGACGATGGTAAGGAACTTCTTCCCCCACCCCTGGTAGGTGAAGGCGCTCGTGTTGATCCGAATTGGTTGGCGCCCTTCTTGAAGAATCCAGCCTTGAGCGAGACCGACACCCATCGAAACGGCGTTCGGGACTACCTGCAGATCCGCATGCCTACCTTCAATCTTTCTAATGCCGAGGTCCAAAAGCTCGTACGCTTCTTCAGTGCCTCCAGCCAGCAGACTCTCCCTTATATGCCGGCTGAGCTGGAATCCCTGTCGGCAGCCGAGCTGACCATGGCTCGCCAGCTCTTTACCCACCCAGCTGCGCCCTGTTTGAGATGTCATGCAACGGGTGATCCGAAGGCAGACCAGACGGCCACCGCCCCCAGCTTCGCGCTGACGAGAGAACGCTTGAAACCGGACTGGACCCGCAGGTGGATCGTTCATCCAGAGATCATTCAGCCGGGTACCTCGATGCCCTCCGGGCTCTTCGAATGGGACGGCAAACGCTGGATTTTTGCCTTGGCGGATCTGCCGAGTATGAAGGATTATCCTAAGGACCACGCCGATCTTGTCGTAAGATATATGTTCCAGTTCACTCCCGAGGAACAGCGAAGACTGAAGTGAACTGGAACGATTCCTTCGTGCTCCATTTCATCGAATGAGCCGGGAATTCTAGAAAGGGGATTCCTGGTTCCGTAATAAACTTAATCAATTCCTTCGAGAGAGGTACTAGATGATGAAGAGAAAGATGTTTAGCTTGGTCGTGTTGGGCAGCTTCTTGTTCCTTACCGTCTCCTGTGGTGGGGGCGACAAGGCCGCCGAAGCGCCCCCAGCCGATGAGCCCGCCGAGAAGAAGGCAGAGGGTGTGACCCCCGATCTGTCACAGGCCGGAAGTATCGCCGGCAAAGTGAGCTTCGAAGGGACCGCTCCCAAGGGCAAACGGCTTCGGATGGATGCCGATCCGGTCTGCAGCAAACAGCACTCAGACAAGGTTTATTCGCAAGACGTGATCGTCAACGAAAATGGCACTCTGAGCAACGTTTTCGTCTGGATCAAGGGAGGACTGGAGCAATACACCTTCCCTGCACCCAGCGAACAGGTCACATTGAACCAGAAGAGTTGCCTGTATACTCCCCACGTTATCGGCGTTCAAGTAAAGCAGGAGATCAAGATCCTCAACAGCGACCCGACCACTCACAACATCCATCCCCTACCCAAAAGCAACCGGGAGTGGAACCAGTCTCAGCGCGCCCAGGGAAAACCCCTGATCAAGTCCTTCCCCCGCACTGAAGTGATGATTCCGGTCAAATGCAATGTTCACCCCTGGATGAAGAGCTATGTGGGTGTGGTCGCCCATCCCTACTTCATGGTTACCGGTGCTGAAGGAACCTTCGAGCTGAAGGACGTGCCGCCGGGTGACTACGTGATCGAGGCCTGGCACGAGAAGTTCGGTGCTACCGAGCAGAAGGTGACCGTCGGAGCCAGCGAGAGCAAGGAAGTGAGCTTCAGCATCAAAGGCTGAGCCCGCAACCCTGGGGAATAGTGGGCTCCCTCCAACTGGGGCAGGCTCGACCGGGCCGAACTCCCGGTTCAACCGGAGGAGTAGGTGTATGGGTGGGGACCCTTCCAGAGGGTTACACAGATTTGCGGTGATGACCGCCATCGCTGGCTTCGTGCTGGTGGTGGCGGGGGCGTTGGTCACCAGTAACGATGCGGGTCTCTCTGTCCCCGATTGGCCTCTCTCCCATGGCAGCCTGTTTCCGGAAATGGTTGGCGGAATCCTCTATGAGCATTCTCATCGCCTGATTGCGGCTACCGTCGGGCTTCTTACAATTGTCCTTGCATTCTGGTTGCAGAAGTCAGAGCCAAGACCGTGGGTCAGGCGGATCGGTTGGCTGGCCCTTGGTATGGTAGTCGCCCAGGGGATTCTTGGTGGAGTCACCGTTCTCTTCTTTCTGCCCACCTCTGTTTCCGTTGCTCACGCGTGCCTGGGGCAGATTTTCTTCTGTTTGCTGGTGACACTCGCCTATCTGACCTCACCCACCGGTCAAGGAGATCAATCTCTTCTACATCGATCGGGCGCGCAGCCGGGCTTGGATCGCCAAACGAAAATGGCATCAATGACGGTACTGGTGATTTTTGTCCAGTTGATGTTGGGAGCCATCCTGCGCCACACTGGGACCGTCGGAGGGAGTAAGGGGGCGGCCCTGGTAACTTCTGCGCTCTTGGCACATCTGTTTTGGGCCCTTGTTGTTGGTGGCTTTGTTGTCGCGACGATGTTCGCGGTTCAGGGTCGCACCCCCGCCAAGTCCTCGAATCGCCTGGGATATTTGATGGTTTTTCTATTTGGTCTTCAACTGCTATTGGGACTGGGTGCCTTTTGGGCCAGGGTCGTTCGCCTGCAGCAAGCACAACCTTTTTTGAGCGGTGTTGTGATTACGACCTGTCATGTAGCAGTCGGTGCCGTGCTCCTGGCCGGGAGCCTGATCCTCTTTCTTTCCCTCGCTCAGCAAAGGGATTCTAGAGATCCACTCCTCGATCTCAAAGAGTCGGAAGGATTGTCCTCTTGAAGGCGGAATCCGCCTCAGGTCAGCTAGCCGATCCACTGCAGGCAGGCTCGGCGTCTGCCATCTCGCGGCTTCACGATTACTACCAGCTCACCAAGCCGAGGGTCACACTGCTGGTAGTTTTGACGGCCGTGGCCAGTTTTTATCTGGCCGCATCTGTCGTTGACACGCTAATTCTGCTCCACCTCTCGCTTGGTACCCTGCTGTTGGTGAGCGGGACGTCGGTGCTGAACCAGTTTCTCGAGCGTGAGGCGGACGGCAAGATGCGACGGACCATGGGACGGCCGCTACCGGCAAAGCGTCTGGGGGAGACCGAGGCTCTAGTCTTCGGAGTTCTTCTGACGGGGGGTGGGGTTCTCTACCTATCTCTCACCACCAACCTCCTGACAGGCTTCGTGGGTTTCCTGGGTGCGGCTGTCTACCTGTTTGCATACACTCCCCTCAAGAAAAGATCTCTCCTCTGCACCTTTGTGGGAGCCTTTCCTGGAGCCTGCCCCATGCTGCTCGGATGGGCGGCTGCCCGCAACAGTCTTGAGCTGGAGGCCTGGCTTCTCTTCTCCCTGCTTTTTCTCTGGCAGTTTCCCCATTTTCTCGCGATCTCATGGATCTATCGGGAAGACTACGAACGTGGAGGATTCTTGATGTTGCCTGTGGTCGATAGGGACGGGAAGAAAACCGCATGGCGCATCTTGATCTACACAATTCTACTGTTGGGAGCCAGCTTGCTTCCCACGATTCTAGGTATGGCAGGGATCATCTACGCCATTGGCGCGCTGATCATGGGTTCGCTGTTCCTGTGGTTTTCCGCCCGCGTTGTCGTCGACCGATCGCGGGAGTCGGCCAGACACGTGCTCCGGGCCTCGGTGGCCTATCTTCCTCTCCTCCTGCTTCTGATGGTGTTGGATCGGATCTGATGCAGCCGAGTAGCGAGTAGCATGACATCCAGCGAATCCCTTCAAGCCACGGGCGAGTCTCCCCTTTCCCGCTCCTTGGATATTGAGGTCAAGAAGATCAGTTTCAACTACGGGGAGCGTCAAGCCGTCCAGGAGGTCAGCCTCTCCATCGAAAAGAATCAGATTGTGGCCCTGCTGGGCCCTAACGGGAGTGGCAAGACGACTATCTTCCGAATCCTGTGTACGCTTTTGCTGCCGGACAAGGGCCAGGTGCAGATTGGAGGCTGGGACGCGGCGAAGGATCCACATCGGATTCGTCGCCTGATTGGTGTTGTGTTCCAATCCAATAGTCTCGACCTGCAGCTCAGTGTTTCGGAGAACCTTGCTTGTCACGGAAAGCTCTACGGTCTGCGCGGTCGCCGGCTCAGAGAGAGAATCGAGGAGGTCCTGGATTGGTCCAAATTGGCAGAGCGCAACAGCGATCGAGTCGGAACCCTGTCCGGCGGTTTGAGGCGCCGCGTTGAACTGGCAAAAAGCCTGCTTCATCAGCCTCAGATCCTCCTGCTGGACGAGCCCACTGCAGGTCTGGATCCGACGGCACGCCGCTCATTCTGGAGCCAGCTGAAGAAAATCCGTGAGCAGCAGAACCTGACTCTGGTCTTTACAACCCACCTGATGGAGGAGGCGGACCACTGCGATCATCTGATCCTTATCGATGAGGGAAGAGTCGTTATCGAGGGTAGTCCGGACAAGCTGAAGGATCGTGTCGGTGGCGATGTGATTATCGTCCACTCCCGAGATCCCGAAGGCCTCAGAGAACAGATCGAGGAGCGATTCTCCGGCCAGCCAATCGTCCTGAACGGGGCAGTCCGGCTAGAGCACAGCAAGGGACACAAGTTGATCGACGACCTGATGGAAGACTTCAGGGATCAGATCCAGTCGATCACGGTGGGCAAGCCGACCCTGGAAGACGTATTCGTGCATGAGACCGGCCACCCTTTCCGGGAGGACGACGATACTTTGGAAAATGGGTAAGTGTTCCCTTTTCGAATAGGCCTACATCGTCATTAATAATGATCTCCAAACGCTTCCAAGCGGCGGCCTGGAGGCCACCTCCACGTCCCTCGACTGAAGTTTCCTTCTCGAATGGGGCAGCGCAGCGGGGGTGGGACTGACCTGAAACTCGGACGTGGCTTCGGTCTCCAGGCCGAAGTATTCTTCAGTCGATCCGTTGGCTCGACACACGGCGGCCTGGAGACCGCCGCCACACCCGTCCGCCTGAATTCCCTCCGGAATGGTCCAGCTTCAGCTGGTGGCCTCACTGGGCTGGAGGCCTTAGCCCCTTTGGGATTGACTTCTATTGATGTTTGGAATTTCACTACGCAAGCTCGACCGGCTACGAGGAACTCAGCTGGTGGTAGCGCCCCCTGAAGAAGAGCAGGGGAGCTTCATCTTCTCTTCCCACGGCCACTTCAGCCGACTTTACCTCGCCTATCAGGACCTTGTGGTCCCCCCCAGGATGAATTGCGGTGACTTCGCACTCCATCCGTGCCAGCGTGCCTTCCAGGACTGGGACCCCGGTTTCTCCCTTGATGTAGTCGGCTGCGGAGCGATCAGTCCCGCGTGTTGCAAAGTGCTCACAGATATCTTTCTGGTCCTCAGCGAGGATGTTGACGGCAAACTTCCCGTTCTCGGAAAAAGCATCGAGGCCGCTGAGACGGTTGTCCAGGCAGACCAGTATGAGGATTGGGTCCAACGAGACCGAGGTGAAGGAATTGACCGTGAGCCCATAGGGACTACCGTCCTCGGTCTGGGTCGTGACGACGGTAACGCCGGTGGCAAAGTTTCCTACTACCTTTCTGAAATCCGCGGGAGAAACTGTCATTCGATAATCCTCCTGAATTGGTCTTCAGCTTACAGCAAAGAAGTCCGCTGTTGAATATCCGTGGTTCCCTGGACGCTGACACCTGCGGATCGGGCGCGAGCTTGACCAGGTCCGAATTGATCCGCCTCGGAGTCCAGAGTACCATCGCTCTCACACCAGGAGGATTTCATGGACCGTCATCGTCTCGTCCTTATCTCCAAGAACACTCTGGACGCATCCCCTTTGGAGGCGGAACTCGCAGGGATGGACTATAGGATCCGGTCTCTGATCTGCCGGGACACGGAGGAGACAATTCGGGCTGTGAAGGGCCCGGATCTGATCATCGACGTGGGAGTCCCGCTACCAGGGTCCGTCATCCAGGAGATCGACCAAGCCCAGGGCATCGTAAGTCTAGGGCATGCCTACGATCAGATCGATTGCGAGGCGGCGACCCGGAAAGGGATCATGGTGGTCAACACGCCCGGTTTCTGCACCGAGGAAGTCTCCAATCACACCGTGCTGCTGCTGCTGGCATGTGCCCGACAGTTGGTGCGTCTCGACCGCCTCGTCCGGGCGCGGCAGTGGCAGGATGGCGCTCTGGCCGAGCTTCCTCCGATCCCTCCCATCGAAGGCCAGGTCCTGGGGTTGGTCGGTTTCGGGGTCATCGGCCGGGCGGTGGCGCGCAAGGCCAGAGCCTTGAGCCTGGATGTGATCGTCCATGACCCCTACCTTCCTCCCTGGATCGCCCAGGAGTACCGCGTCGAGCTCGTGGCCGACCTCGAGAAACTGGCGGCCCGCTCCGACTTTGTCTCCCTTCACGTACCTTTGACTGACAGGACCCAAGGTATGGTGGGAAAGAGCTTCTTCGAGGCGATGAAGCCTACCGCGTTCTTGATCAACACGGGTCGCGGCCAGACGCTGGACGAGGCGGCTCTAGCGACGGCCTTGAAAGAGGGTTGGATTGCGGGGGCCGGTCTGGACGTATTCGAACAGGAACCACTCCCAGTCGACAGTCCCCTTCTCGACCTGGACAATGTGATCCTGACTCCTCATACGGCCGGGCTGTCCGAGCAGGTTCTAGGCCGAGGTTTCCAGATCCTGGGTCAGGAGGCCGCCCGCATCCTCAAGGGAGCCTGGCCCATGTCGCTGGTGAATCCTGAGGTCCGCTACAGCCTGGCGCCCCGCCTTCCGGCCGGCGACGCCTGATGCTAGGGCCTCTTGAGGCGGACCGTGGGGAAGTAGGTGTAGAAACGGCCCCGATCGACGGTAGCCAGGTCCCACGACATGATCTTGGCATGTGCACCAATGAAGAAGTCCGGCAGCGGCATGATGGGCGCGTCCTTCCGGCTCTGAGAAGACCTTCGCTCCCGATAGCGGCGATACGCCTTGGCACAGGTGTCGGCGGCGGCTGCGGGCACATCAAGGATCTCGACACCCCATCCGCGAATACGGTCGGCGACAGTCTCCGGCTCTTCGTCTCCCACGCATAGCTCGGCAAGACTGACGGCATTGATCGCTGCACCATCGCCTGCCACAGCCTCAGCTATGATTTCACTCGACCAGTGACTGTAGGGAGAGCTAGGGTCGAAGGCGTAGATCAGGACGTTCGTGTCTAGCAGAATCATGGCTCACGTGTGGTCTGCCGCAGCTGCTCCCATCCCATCTTCGGGCGCAGCGGAGCCTTGCGCATGGCAGCAAGACACGCCTTCTTGCTCATACGCTCCCCACGCTCGGGGCGCTCGAGCCGCACCAGTAGTAGCCGACCCTCACTCTGGCGCTGAACATCGTACACCTCGCCCGGCCTGCCTGACGGCACCACGACGCGTTTTTTGGAGTCAACCCTGGACGTGCTCATAGTGGGATATTCCCACAATCAGACTGGCCCGTCAAACTAGCCCATGTCGTGGGCAGTTGAGAGCTACCGACTTGGGCAGCCGACGAGACACCGGACGCTCCTGCGCGAGGCGGTGAAGGAAGATCCAAACTTGGCAGTGGCCCATATTGATCTGGCTTGGGCCTTGCGGAGCGGGGCCGAGAACCGTAAGGAATTCTCGCACCATCTCCAGCGAGCATTCCAGCTTGCCGACAAGAGCACAGAAACGGAGCGCCAGTGGATCCTGGGCAGCTATTCCGATTTGCAAGGGGACCCAGACAAGGCAGCGGAACACTACGAGACGCTACTCGCCCTCGATCCGAACCATGATGCTGCCCTGTCCAATCTGGCGATTTACTGGTCACAGAAAGCCCTTCGTGATGAGCGGTGGATCGCGAGGGTACTCCAATATACTGCTCGGCGAGCTGAACTGCGCCACGACAGCGGGTATATCCAATGGGTGTGTGCCTTGCGGTCTGCGCACTGGGACGACCTGTCACAGGCCCAGAAGTTCGTGGACCGCACTCGGGAGCTACTGTCTAATGGTGCAGAGCTCGAAGCCGTTCAAACCGCCTGGATTGAGCTCTTTCCCGCCGACCGACAGTGGTTGGCAGGTAATCCAGAGACGGCTCTCCTGGAAGTCGACCGGGTAGCTCGAACACTCACTTCACGTGCTGGAGATGAGTCTATCCCTTACACCTGGATGGTCGGCATCGCGTATCTGGCCATGGGGAGGCTCCAGGCTGGGGAGCAACTCCTTAACGGGCTCCAAGGTTCTGTCGTCAGAATAGTACCGCAAGCACTGGCTGCAGCGGCGCTCCTGCGGGAAGACAAGCCGACGCTTCGTCGAGTGTTGAATGATGCTTTGGTTCGACCTGGCCCGGTTACCGTAATCCTTCTAGCTCGGCTGGGCTTGCTCAGTCGGGCCGAGGAGGCGAAGGAAACGTGGCTGGCTCTATTTGTTTCCAGTAAAATCTCTAGATCCCAGAGGCAAGGCAGCATTAGAATCGTGGAGGGGGCGCTGGCGCTGGCAAGAGGGCAGACAGCGGAGGCGATTGAAGCACTTGAAGAGGGCCTCAACGAGGTTAGTTTCCGGGCGCCTGCCTATCTCGGAGCAGAGTCCCTGGCTCGAATCTGGCTGGAGCAGGGAAAGCCCGTCAGATCCTGGAGAGGAATTCCCACCACCTGGAGAAGCTTCACGCGGCTTTCCACCCCTGGGAATCCGCGACTCTGTTCTGGATGAGACTCCGCATGCAACTGGCGGAGCTCTACCGCCAAACGGGGCGGGAAAGCGAGGCACGGGAAGTCGAAGCGGAGCTGTCGAAACTGCTGTCCCGTGCGGACGCTGACCATCCATTCTTGATCGCCCTCGCCGAGCGGAAGAAGGATCAGGTCGGCTCCGATTAGAGAATGCCTCGACCAGGAGAGACGACGCAAAACACAACACACTATTCCAAGATCATTCAGGATATTTCCCGAGAGCTCACACGGCTTGACGAACATGCCAAGCAACCTGGTGGCTAGTGAAAATCGTGGGAAGGAAAAGGCCCGGAGAAGATCTCGAGGGGCCAGAATTTCTGGGCAAGTACGGAGGTGACGTCGTCCTGGTTCTGCAGGATGCCCTCGACTATCAAGAACGGTTGCTTGACCAACAGCAGTCGTTCCTGCTTGAACAGTTTGGGGCGGGTGACGATATTGGCGATGCCGGTTTCGTCTTCCAGGCTGATGAAGAGGAATCCGCCAGCGGTGGAGGGACGTTGCCGCACGATCACCCTGCCGGCAACCCTCACACGGCGTCCCCTGGGGCAGTGCGGGAGTGCAGAGGCCTGCACCACTCCAGACGATTCCAGCTCTTTCCTTTTGAGGGCCAGTGGATGGTCTCCCAGGGTGAGTCCGGTCCCGTTGTAGTCGGCGATGAGGCGTTCCTGAACGCTCATGGCCGGAAGGGGAGAGGCTTCCTCAACCTCATCGATCTGTTCGAGAAGTGGACCGGCAGGCCGGAATAACTTCTCTACCTGCCACAGTGCCTGGCGGCGTCTCATTCCGAAAGGGCCGAGCGCACCAATCTCCGCCAAGGTTCTCATCTCTGTCCGGTTCAGCCCCGACCTTCTCCGCAGATCTTCGACCGAGGTAAACGGTTTCCTGACGCGCTCCGCTGGAATGGCCTTTCCTGACCCCTGATGTAGTCCTGATACATACATCAAGCCCAACCTTATGGACCTCTCTCCTATCACCGTACAAAGCCAATCGGATTCGAAAACGTCGATCGGCTCGACTTGAACTTGATGTCGTTGGGCATCCTGGACCAATGTGGCCGGGTGGTAGAAACCCATGGGCTGGTTGTTCAACAGGCAAGCATAGAAAACGGCCGGATGATGGGTCTTCAGATAAGCACTGGCATAGGCCAGGAGAGCAAAGCTGGCGGAGTGAGATTCCGGGAATCCGTAGAGGGCAAAGGAACTGATGTGACGAATAATCGCTTCGGCTGGCTTGCCCACGATACCCTTCTCTTCCATCCCTTGACGGAGTCTCACCTCAATTTTCCGCATCCGTTCCTGGGAGCGTTTGAAGCCCATGGCTCGACGTAGTTCTTCCGCCTCTCCCCCACTGAATCCGGCCGCCACCATGGCGATGCGCAAGAGCTGCTCCTGAAAGATGGGGACTCCCAAGGTTCGCTTCAGGATCGGTTCCAGAGAAGGATGGGGATAGGTCACCGGTTCCAGGCCCGACCGGCGCTTCAAATAGGGATGGACCATTTTCCCCACGATAGGGCCTGGGCGAATAATGGCAACTTCCACGACCAGATCGTAGAATCGCCGCGGTTTCAGGCGCGGTAGAGTCGCCATCTGGGCCCGGCTTTCGACCTGAAACACCCCAATCGTATCTGCCTTCTGAAGCATCGCATAGACTTCGGGATCGTCTTCAGGCAGGTGGGCAAGATCCAGCTTCCCTCCTCTTTGGTGGATCAGTTCCAGCGAATCTTGAAGGACCGACATCATCCCCAGGCCTAGCAGATCGACCTTGATGATTCCCAGATCAGCACAGTCGTCCTTGTCCCACTGAACGATGGTGCGTCCGGGCATGGAGGCATTTTCCAGGGGCACCACGGAATCCAGACGGTTCTGGGCAATGACCATTCCTCCAGAGTGTTGACCCAGGTGACGGGGCAGGTCCTGAATCTGCTTCCAAAGCTGGACAAACTTCTCCACCCGTGGCGAAGCGAAATCCAGACCCGCCCGTTGCAGCCTCTCGAAGGAAACCTCCTCAGGCCCCTCCAGTCCCCAGGTCCTGAGAAGACGTGAGAGACGTTCCACAATCTGGGGAGGAAATTTGAGAGCCTTGCCAATTTCACGGGCTGCGCTGCGTTGTCGATAGGTAATGACGTTGGCGGTCATAGCCGCGCCGCGCCGTCCGTATCGTTCATACACATACTGGATCACCCGCTCTCGTCGATCGCCGCTGGGGAGGTCCAGATCGATGTCAGGCCATTCTCCCCGTTCTTCGGAAAGGAAACGCTCGAATAGCAGGTCCATGCCCACCGGGTCGACGGCGGTGATTCCCAAGCTGTAGCAAACCGCGCTGTTGGCTGCCGATCCCCGACCCTGAGAGAGGATGTCCTGCTCATGACAGAAGCGCACGATGTCCCAGACGATCAGGAAGTAGCCGGACAGGTTCAGTTTCTCGATCAGGTTCAGCTCGTGTGCAATCTGTGTCCGAGCACGCCTATGATAGGGACGATAGCGCTGGCGGGCACCTGCCTCGGTCAACTCGCGAAGATAGCTCATCATGCTATGACCTTCCGGAACAGGATATTCAGGAAAGCGATAGCCCAGGTCCTTCAAGGTGAAGTCGAGTCGTTGGGCTAGTTCGACAGAGTTTGCCAGTGCCTCCGGGAGGTCCCGGAACAGTCGGTTCATCTGATTGGGGTTCTTGAGGTAGCACTCTGCATTCCGACTCAAGAGTTTTCCTGCGGAATCCAGATCGGTTTTGTGACGGATGCAGGTCAGTACATCCAGTAGTGGGCGGCGCTCTGATTGGGTGTAACGCACTCCGTTGGTGGCCAGCAAGGGCAGCCGTTGTCGAGCAGCCAATTCAATCAGGAATCGGTTGACGGTCTCCTCGCCCCGATCAAGACGACGCTGCAGTTCTACATACACGGACCCCGGGCCAAAGATGTGCTTCAATCTCTCGAGGCATTGGTAGGCCGATTCTGGTCCTTCCTGCTGCAGCACATTTCTCAATAATCCATTTTCTCCCCCAGTCAGACACACGACCCCGGAGGCGTGATCTTCCAGTTCTCGAAGATGGAGCGCTCCTTTCCCTTTTCCCGAACGCAGCTTCATCTGTGTAATGAGACGGGAGAGGTTCTGGTAACCCTCCCAATTCTCTACCAGCAATGGCAATTGGTAGGAGTAGGGAGACTTGGATCCAGCCACCGTGATCTGGGTGCCGACCAGAGGACGCACTCCGACTTCTCGGCAGGCCTTATAAAAGCGAGGTGCCCCACAGAACCCATCCCGATCGACCAGGGCCAGAGCCGGATAGTCCAGGCGGGCTGCCTCCTCTGCCAAGTGTTCTGGAAGAGAGGAGCCTTCGAGAAAACTGAAGGCGCTACAGCTGTGAAGTTCTATGTAGGATGTCAATGGTGACCTCACGACGATCGAGTTCACTACCCAGATATCCGGGATCCTCGATAGGGAACGGAGCCTCTTAGGGCAGGAGATACGCCGAAGGCGTTAGTGCGAGTAGCCCAGGGTTGCAATGCGAAGCGAGCTACCCTGGGTCAGATGTCGGGGAGGATTTACCCCAACGGGGTTATTGCAAAAGAGGGATGGAAGAATCTTTGCAACACGCGGGTAAGAGACAGGCGGGGTTCCCGCCTGCCCCTCCCCGTTGTCGCGATGGGGTCTATTCCTCATATTTACCGGCGTGAGGGTCACTCACCGGGCGACCCCAAAGACGTTGCCCCAAGACGGGGAACGACGTAACAGACTTGGCCATAGGTGTTGCGATAGAGGCAGAAGCTTTCAAGGGTAAGCAAGCCGAGTTTTCGGCAGAAGAACCCCACCCTGAGTTTGCGATTGTCGTTGTAGTTCTTCCGCTTGAGCTTCATACTCCGGAGTCGCAGACGGACCCAGGAGTCGAGCTTTTGGAAGAGCCAGCGATTGGTCGCGAACTCGGGGGCGAAGTACTGAGCCGTCCCCCTGATCACTCGGTTCAATTTCAGGATCGCCTCGGCATCGAGGTTATGGTGGCGAACGGTTAATTCCCGCACCTTATCCTTGAATTTCCGCTGGGACTTGTCGCGCATACGCCGGGAACGGGACGAGAGGAAAAAGCCAAGAAACTCATAGCCTTTTCCGAACGTCGTGATCCGGGTTTTCTCCGGACTCAGCGTTAGCTGAAGGGTTGCCAGCAGCAGCTGGACCAGTGCCAAGGCCTCTTGCGCCTGCCTTTCGGACCGGGTCAGGACGACGAAGTCGTCGGCGTACCGGGCAAATTGAAAACCCGCCCGGTCGAGAGCCCAGTCCAGTTGATTAAGGACAATGTTAGCCAAAAGAGGGGAAATCACCCCTCCTTGTGGCGTGCCGACCGTGGTCGGCTTGAAGACACCGTCCTCCATGACTCCGGCAGTGAGAAATCGTTGAAGAAGGCGAAGGATATTACCGTCGGCAACCTTGTCGGCCACCAACTGCATAATGACGTCTTGTGGAATGTTGTCGAAAAAGCCTTCAATGTCGGCGTCGAGTACGAAGCCGTAGCCGGCGTCGTGAAGGGACAACACCCACTGGATCGCCTGATGACAGTTGCGTTTGGGACGAAACCCGAAGGAGGCTTCCTGAAAGAGCGACTCGAAGATAGGTTCCAGCAGCCGTCGCAGGACTTCCTGGCCCACGCGGTCGCGGACCCCGGGAATCCCGAGCGGCCGGGTCTTCTTCGTGTGAGGCCCCTTGGAGAGATGGACTCGGCGCAGCGGAACGGGTCGAAACTCGCCTGATTTAAGATCTTTCATCAGCGCGAGAAGATTTTGTTCGAGGTTGTCCTTGAACATCCCGATGCTGACCTTGTCCACCCCGGCGGCGCCTCGGTTGCGCTTGACTTTCTTAAAGGCGGCACGCATGAGCTCGATCGTGATGCGACCGGTCAAGGAGTGCACTTTTCTGTTCTTCACCATGGTGTTCCTGTTCTGTTGCATCATCAGGTGAGGCGGATCGGAGATCTATCGGGTGTTTCTTAGCCAGGCCCCTGGGGGGTCTGTTTTCCCGGTTTGACCCGGACAAGAGCACGGGCCGACCCATTTGGGGGGCCACGGCCGAGACGCTAACTACCCAGACTCAGGATTCTTCCTCACCTCGTCTTCGGTTTGACCTTTCCTCCAGCCGAAACTGGAGTACTCCGGCTCTGCGGCAATCCCTAAAGCGGAGGCGGCTCAGGAAGCCTTCTCCGCACCACCGCATCATCCGTCGCCTTTCACCGGGGGCTTATAGCGCGGACTCACCCACAGGGGACGGCGGGGGACATTCACCGGTCATGACTCGAACCATTTTCCTCAGGCGGCGACAGGTATCACCCAAAGCAGTTCCAGAGAGATAACCACATGTTCTCTCTGGAGACGAGGTCAGGGAACCTCGCCAACGCTTCACTCAAGGGCGGTCGTTGGCGCTTTGCTCTAGGCCGAAGTGCCGTCTCCCGAAGTCTTCCTGCCTGGCCCCTTCGTGACGATCCCTTCTTCCGGTCCAGCCGTTGGGAGCGCCCTGGCTGCGTACCCCCGCTGGTTAATCGCGGAGTTCGAGCAGGAAGTTCTGTACGAGCGTGGACTCGCACAGGTAGGCTTCGGCGTCTTGCCTCTCTTATCGCTTTATTTCCTCCTTTCCAAACGCCTCACCGTTTGTCTAACATGGTTTGACTTAGTTCGAGCCACTGCGGCTCATCGCACCCTTACAGGGTAGGAAGCCTTTCCTGACTCAGACCCAGGGTAGCTCGCTTCGCATTGCAACCCTGGGCTACTCGCAACAACGCCTTCGGCGTATCTCCTTCGGCCTAAGGGTCTGCACCCGTTTCACTTTCTCGGGTCAATCCCAACGGGGTTGTGTCCAGATCGAATCGACAACCGACTCCTTATAAGTCAGTCGTAGATTCCGTCGACAAACCAGCCGTTTCTATCGTGATCCCAGAAAACACGGCACACTGCACCGTCGGTAAACTCGATGTCCCATTGATCGTGTGACCACCCCTCTGCCTCAGATGTTCCGGTCCACCACTCGCCCGAAGAACGCCAGGGTCCAGCCCGGGCCAGGATCTGGCTTGGACGAATCAGGGCAGGGACCGGAGGCCGGATTCTTCGCAGCGATAGCGAAGCGCACTCAATACCTGGTTCGACGGGAAAATAGGGAGAGATTTCTTCTTTTGGGTTCTCTGATAGGGCAGTTCCCTTCTTCCTCTTCTGCCTCTTGGACTCGACGAGTTGGAAGGGCCTGATTCGAACTGCGTCGGGGCGGTGACTATCCAACAAGGTTGGGGAACCGACGTTTCCGTCGCCGACCAGGGCCTGCAATCGAGCTAACGTGCGGGGGAGCAATTCCGGGTTGGAAGCGGTTTTCGGTTGGAAAAGATGTTGCTGCGGAGTGCGTGCTTGGGTCGGCTCTGCCTGAAGGAACACCTCGAGTATGGCCGCCTGAGGCGGATCCGATTGTAATTTCAAACGCAGGATCGAAAGCAAGGTCTTGGGATCCTTCATGGGGTAAGCCAGTCGGAGTCGTCGTTCGTAAGAAGACCGATTGTCTAGTTTTAGAATCAAATGGATCGAATCCGTGGCCTTACCGTGGGTCTGCAGACGGGCACACAGGCGCCCTAGAAGAGTATTGAAAATGAAGGCAAGTGATTCCGAAGAATCGACTGCCCAATCCAGCGTTTTCCGTTCCTCGAAATGGGGTTCTGCTATCTCTGGATAAAAAGGTTCAATATCTTCACCGCGGGCCATCCTTCGTAAATGAAGTCCCGCTTCCCCCAGGCGGAGAGATAACTCTCGTTCAGGAAGATTCGCCAGCTGCCCCATTGTCCGAATCCCCCACTGATCGAGGACTCTGAAAAGGGCGGGATGGACTCCTGCATACGGGAAAAGTGGCTGGATCGGAAATGTGGCCGAAAACTCCCGCTCTTTGCCCGCAGGAACAATGCTACCCGAGCGAAACCTGGCAGCAAGGAAGGCGGCCGTACGGGTAGAAGCCACTCCTGTTTTCAAGACCACGGATCTATCGCTGCGCTCGATCAACTGCTTCAGAATGTCGCCTTCGACCCGTGCAGAAACTTCTACAAATACTCCATCAGGAGGGCAGAGGGCCACCCGAGGTGAAAGCGACTGCACCACTGGAAGTGTGAGTGGCAGATCGGAGCTAAAAACGGCTATAAAACGTGACATGACCGTGGTGCCTACCTCGCACTAACTGGGCTTCCGTCCAAATGCCATAGAAAAAGGGGGTGAGGCTGGCAAGAGTGGGAGATGAATCTTCGCCTGAAGCAAAGCACCACTGCACTTTGCATCTTCTGAGAGAGAGGGTCACCGACGCCGCGCTGCCAGCAGTGGACTCTTGACCGATGACCAGCAGCAGTGTGGGGGTTCCCTGAAGCGATCGCTTAAGTCTGAACCAGGACGAAAGAGGAGCTCTTTTGACCCTACACCGCTTGAAAAGATTTTCAGCCGGGTTCAGATCGAGTACCAGCACCCCGAATCTCCCCGTAGGGGCAAGAATATCTGCTGCTTTGAACGCCTTCTCCTGTGAGGCTCCACAGCGGACCCAGAGAAGCTGTTTCAGTTTTACACCGGCCTTGATCGCGAAACTGGGATCCAACGAGTCGAAAGCGTCAATATAGGCGACGAGTTCTTCTTTGGCGATTGCTTGAGCCAGAATCGAAAGGATCAGTCCAGTGCGTCCACTGGAAGGGGTTCCTACAATCTCGCTGATCTTTCCTCGCGAAAGCCCTCCTTCCAAAACAGTGTCCAATACATCAATTCCAGTGGATAAGCAGGCTGACTCCATTGGATCTGGTTGGGTACTCAGTGGAATAGGTAAATGCTCAAGCGCCAAAACCCTTCTATCTTTCATCTCTTCACCTTTTGTTCACCTAGAATATCCACGCTATTGCCCCCTGTCAACTTTTGCGGGATCATATGGAGCATGAATGGAGCAAGCATGCAAAATAGGCTTTTTGGGGGTCATCCGGTAAATGGGGAGGTGGGAACGTGGTTCGGCGCTTTCCGGATCCCAAATCTGGTTCCCCGTTCGCTTGTCAATATAGTCGGCTGCAGTAGCAGAGGCCGTGGGAACTGTGGAAAACTCCGAGCGACATCGAACTGGGCCAGCAAGCCCGTGATACGGAGTTTTCCAAGCGCTGTGCGAACGGTGGAAAAACAACTGCGAGCACTTGCCAGTTCTCCTCCAGAACTAGTTGTTTTTCCACGGTTTGCATAGTGCGGCAGTTTCCACGGCCTGCCTTTGACTGGCGGCACCTCCCCATTTACCGGATGAACCCTTTTTGGCGGTTTCCAGACGGTTCAACCATGACCTTTTTACTCTCGGTAGGAGCTTTGTGGCGGCGAGAGATCGTTCGTTTTTACCGCCAGCCGGGACGTCTCATCGGAGCTCTTGGAACTCCCCTGGTCTTCTGGTTCTTGATCGGATCTGGGGTGGGAGAAACCTTCCGGCCTTCTTCAGCTTCCGACAGTCTCAGTTACCTGTCCTACTTCTATCCCGGCACCATCGTTCTGATCCTGCTCTTCACGGCGATCTTTTCGACCATCTCCTTGATTGAAGATCGTCGAGAAGGTTTTCTCCTCTCTGCCCTGGTAGCTCCCATCTCCCGTATGGGGCTGGTCCTGGGGAAGATTCTGGGGGGGACAACCCTGGCCTTTCTTCAAGGATTCGTGTTTGTCCTACTGGCTCCCTTGGTTGGGATTCCGTTGGATTTGAAGAAGATTCTGATGGTCGCAGTGATCCTCTTCTTGATGGCCTTCTCGTTGACCTGCCTCGGCTTTGCCATCGCCTGGCAAAGCGAATCCACCCAGGGGTATCACTCGATCATGAACCTGTTTCTATTCCCCATGTGGCTCCTTTCCGGCGCTCTTTTTCCCCTTGCAGGGGCCTCTGCCTGGGTACAGGTCATCATGACCCTGAATCCGCTCACCTACGAGTTCTCGGCTTTGTGGCAGGTACTTTTCTGGAGTACGCCGGAAGTTGAGCTTGGCCTGCCGTCTTTCTCGGTCTCTCTGGCTGCTACGTTGGGTTTTGGACTGATTACCTTCGCCATCTCCTTCTTGTTGGCCCGACGTCCAAGCCTACGGGGCCTGGGATGATGGGTATTGCCGATCTGCCGGCGCTCAACGCGAGCCTCAATGCCGTCAGCGCCATCTTCCTGCTTCTGGGTTACTTCTTCATTCGCACCAAACAGGTCAATCGTCACAGGGCAGCGATGTTGGCTGCCTTTTTCACCTCGGTTCTTTTTCTTGCTTCCTATCTGGTCTACCACTACCACGTCGGATCAAAACCCTTTCCCGGGCAGGGTTGGATCCGGAGCGTCTACTTTGCCATTCTGATCTCCCACGTGGTTCTTGCTGCCGCGATCGGCCCCTTGGCCATAGCAACCTTGACTCTGGCCTGGAGGGAGCGTTTCCAGACCCACCGCAGGCTGGCCCGATGGACACTTCCGTTGTGGCTGTATGTCTCGCTGACGGGGATCGTGGTTTACCTGATGATCTACCAGATCTATGGATAGGCGAGCCCTTGGGACACCCTGGGTTCGTCCACTGCGAGCTGTGAACGCGTCAGCATGAGCAGGTGGGCTGCGCTAAAGTCTCAGCTTATTCTTGTTGCCATCCTTCTGATCTGCACTGTACTCCCCTCTATGTTCTGGCATGATGTCTGGTTTGGCCGGGTCCTGGACGATCAGGAGTTAAGCGAATATCTGGCGGATAACGAGAGCCCCCGGAAGATTCAGCATGCCCTGGTGCAGCTGGGCGAACGAATGGAGCAGGGTGAGGAACTCTCGAATACCTGGTATCAGCGGATCTTGGAGCTGAGCAAACACGGGCAAGTCGAGATACGGACGCTTTCTGCCTGGATCATGGGCAAAGGGACGGACCAACCGGTGTTCCGTCAGAAACTACTCCAGATGCTGGGTGATCCTCATCCCCTGATCCGAAGGAATGCCGCCCTCTCACTGGTTCGGTTCGGGGACTCGAGCGGCCGCTCGGAGCTTCAGGCAATGCTAGGATCCTTCGTAGTGGAGAGTCCCTTCGAAGGGAAGCTCTCCTTTCAGGTGGAGGAGAAGGACTGGGCGGACAGTGGCTCTGGCATTGCTCGGGTTACCACTGAGGCTGGCGTCGAGGATGTTGTTGCTCCGGTTTCGGGACAAGTCGAGAGCAGGCTGGTTTCGGATGAATCCCAGGTGAAAAGTGGGGCCAGGCTCCTTGTCCTTTTGCCCGACCCGGAACATATGTGGGAATCGTTGCGGGCCTTTTACTTGGTAGGAACCCTCGAGGATCTACCGCTTGTCGAATCTCTTCGGGAGCGAACAGAGTACGGGGAGACACTTCAGCGTCAGATCGAATTGACCCGTGAGGCTATCCTCAAAAGAGAGAGTCCACAGTAGGCGCAGACTGACACTGGATCATTCAGGAAGAAACTTTAGGTTGGGAGCAGGGCAGAATGATTTGGGTGCGGCTCTTTTAGAACAGGCGATTCTGGTGCCGTCGAACGCAAGATGGACCTCTCTTACTATGGGAGCGGCGAAGGCATTTTGGGGTTGGGTAGTTGGGTGGGGCAGAACAATCTGACACGGAAGACCGACCGATTGGACTTCTGGATCTTCTTACTTCACCCGCTTCAGGTGAGAGCGCGTGGGGCCGCGCACAGGGACCAGCTCGCCGTCCGCGTAGCGCGCGGCATGGTTTCTGAGCGACTCCTGCCGCTCGTGAAAGCGCCAATAGGCGTCGAAGTCTCCGCTGGCCTGCAGCGCACGCAGGCGTAAGACCGCCTCAGCCCCCGCCAGAGACCAGCGCGCCCCGGTCACCTCCATCCGATCTTTGACCAGGTAACGGCAGGCCCCCTCGATGACACCGGTGGCAATCGGGAACCCCCTCGCCAGATAGGTGTCATACTTCAGATACTCCGCATTTTTGAGCAGATAGTTGGCGCAGCGATCCACCGCTTCGCGCGCCTTGCCCGCCAGGCCCCGACGGGTCGCACTGCGACGGATTCCGCCCGCCACATAGCCACTGCGCCCGCGCAGAATACTCAGTAGGTGCTCGCCCACCCAGCCCTCCAGCTTCGGGTTGACTTCCCCGTGCAGAGCCATGCCGGCCTTCCACACGTACTCGCTCACGTGGATGAAGTCCAGCACGATCGTGGGCGCCGCCCTGGCGGATCGGTGCAAACACCGCAGCAGCGTCTTCAGCTGACTCCGATGGCCGTCGACCAGCACCACCCAACTCTTGCGCCCCGTGGGATCCCGCGAGCGGGCTTCTCCGAGGGCTTGCTCGATGACCTCTTCGGGACGCTTCTCCAAGCTCGCCCACAGCCGTTTGTGCTGGGGCCGCGGTCGCTTCCCTTCCTCCCGCTGCGGCTGCGGGGCCAGGACCCGCATCACCTCCTCCGGCCGCCGCACCTGAGGCGCGAGGGTGTACACCGCCGCGACCGTTGCCATCCGCTTGGCGTGGCGCTTTTCGCCCTTGCTCAACCGCTTCTGCAACTTGTGCTCGCTCGCTTCCGCCCGCTGCCGCGTCGCCTCCCGCAGATCCTCACGACGCAGCACCACTCCTTTGCCGTCCACCGAGATCGCCAAGATCGACCCCGACTCGCTCGGAGCCAACGCTCCCGCTTGTCGCTCCTGATAGAAGGCATCGAAGTCCTGGGCGGCACGGCCCACTAGCTCCTCCACCTGACGCTTGCCCACCTGCGCCCCCGTGGTTTTCGACAGCGCCTCCACGACTTTGTCGAACGACCCCTCGGCGGCTTCCTCCGCCGCCCGCCGCCGCACCTGGTGCGAGTACAACTCCGGCGGGAGGTTCAGATCCGCATCCAGTGGGTGCAGGCTCTGGAGCCCCTCTCCCCCGTAGCCGAGCCGCTCCACCCGAACCTCTCCAAAGACCGTTTCCAGCCCCCGTTGCTGCCGCCGGCGCTGTTGCCGCACCTGCCCTTCCGAATCCCGCACCGCAGCGGCCGCTTCACCCGGAGCCCGCAGCTCCAGGTGCGCCTGGTAGAACCGTCGCAGCAGCTCCCGCCCCTGCTGCTCCAGCTCTCGCTCCAACTCGCTGTGCGTCTTCCTATGGGCCTCGTCGGACATCAGAAAGGCCTCCATCTGGGCAAACTGCTCCCGCGCCGCCGCGAACTCATCCTCGGGCTGTAACTGGGCGGCTACCGCTCGCAACTTCTAGCCCTCCCGCAAGCGTCGGGCCGCCTCCGCCACCAGCGGATACACCAGCACCCGTTTCGGCGCTGCCGCCTCGCTCCGCGCCAGCCGATCCTCTCGCTTCCCGCCCCGCGTGCTCCCCAGCTCGATCCAGTTCGCCCCCCGATAGCAGCTGCCCCGGTAGCGCTCCGGATCCACCAACGTCTCCACCAAAAACACCTCGACCCCGTAGCTCCGGGGCCAGTCCAGCGCCAGCTGCCGCACGGCCCGCGATAAGATCCGGCTCGCCAGGTTCTTGACCTGGACCCAGGGCAACACTAAATAGCGACTGTTCGAGACCACGTGCACCAGCTGGCGCGTCCGCGCCTCCGCCTCCCATCCGATCCAGCGGTCGCGCGCCGCAATCCGCCAGGCCGCGCTCGAAAACTGCACGCAGGCCACCACCCGCCCCGCCGGCTCCGAGGCGTAGACCAGGTAGCGCAGATGCGCCCCGAACGGCACCCGGTGGCCTAGATAGTGGTAGCGCCCCACCAGCTCCCGGAACAGCCCTCGTTGCTCCGGCGTCCGAACCGGCTGCAGCTGAATCTCGCCCAGGTCCCGGGCCGTGCCCACCAGCCGGGGACCCGGCTCTCCCCGCGCCGTCACCGGTACCCCGGTCGCTTTCCCCGGCGGCCGCCCCAGCCGCTTGGGGGGCAACACCAGCCCCCCCTGGCTCTCCAGCTTCTCCAGAAACTCCCGGCTCTCCCGCGCTTTCAGCGACCCCGTGCGGCGCTTCCACCCCAGCAACTCGCACACGGTGGCGGCCAGTTCCATCCGGCTCAGACCCCCACACGTCCCCACGATCTCCCGGATCAGGGCCTGCTCCGCTTTGCCCACCTCATGACCTAGGAATCGCGGCGCTTTGCTCTCCACACCCTCTGCCACAAACCTACGCTAGCAAACCGACGCACAAATGTCCAGTGCTTTTTTCCCTCTTTCAATTTTTCATCGCACCGGGATTCCACCGACTCACAGCGGGCAGAGTCTCAGGCCCGGCCCGGCGGCTATCCGAGCGCACCGCAATCCGACGCGTTTTAGCCGACTTATGCCCTTCGCCAAGCCTTATCTCGCCCAAAAGCGCCACTCGCTACGATTCGGACCCGGCTAACCTATTGTCAATAAAGGATAATGGTTCGCTCTAAAAGAGCCGCACCCGAATGATTTAGCAAAGATGTTAGATCGTTTGGAACTTGGTGTTTGAGATTTAGAATTTGTTTGTATCTTGCTTCTTGTACCTTGAGATTTTCTTAGGATGGATTCAGTATGGCAGTGAGCCGTGCTCGGTTTCGTAGTCTGCGCGCTTGACCATATCGATCGCGTCCCAGGGACAGCCGTCGAGAAAGGCACCTTCGGGACCTTTGCTGGTGCAGAGCTTGCACCCGATACAGAGGAGACTGTCGACCTCGATTCGGCCGAAAGGAGGATGGTCCTCGTCTGGAATCCAGATCATGCAATTCTTCACCGGACAGTAGTCAACACAAGCCGGCGATCCGGCGCACCCTGTACAGGCGGAATTTATGACTGCGATCAAGGCGGGCTTGCGCTTTCGGGCTTCGTCGAGCTTGATCGTCTCTTGATGCTTCAGTTGATCGACTGCCATCACTGCCTCACAGTTATCTTCTCTGAAAAGAGAGATTCAACTTTCAGTCTCAGCGCTCTCAGCGGCTGCTGCAGCTGGTTTCTTGACGCTCGGTTTCGGGTCGGCATCCGGGTCGAACCAAGAGACTTCGTGATCCTCGAACTCCGCCTCCACCATCTTGGCGATGCCCTCGCGATCCTTCTCCGCTCCGTAGACGCTGTCCGCCCCGAAAAAGGACAAGGTGCGGTAGTAGGGGTTCCTGGCGAGGCTGCCCCCACCCTCTATTCCGAACTCGCCTCCGGTATCAAAAAAACCGGCCTCGTCGAGGCCCGCTTTCGTCTGTGCGATAATTCTTTCTTCCACCCCGGCCTCCTCGGGTTGGTAGTTCAAGGCTCGTACGATCCGTTGCTGCCGTCCCTTCAGTTCCAGCGAGAAAACCAGATACCTGAAGACCACACCGCTGTCCAGCAGCTGCACGCCCGGGATTTCAGTCAGATCCATCCAAAACTCCGTCAGGGTGATTGTCCGGCAAGACGTTGCGCTGGCCTGCTGGCTAGGTCGCGAGCACAGCCGCCACTATGCCTATCAGGAACAGTCCCATTCCTGTCTTGAAGACAAAATCAGGAAAGCGCCCGCTCAGATTCGACAAGCCCACCACACTGAGCAGGAGCATCCCCACAAGCATCAGTGACAATCCCAACCAAATCGGCAGCACGCGCGTTCCTCCACTTAACCTGAACCTGTTTCTTCTTATAGAAATTTTACTCCAATGTCAAAGATTTACAGGTCTCTTGCCCCCTGGTCGAGGGAACTTGACACCTCACCGTATCTTGGGAATGGGGTACCAAAGTGCCAAGAAGACAGATGTCGAAGTCTCCTCGGAACGAGGAGAGGGATAGGAATGCCCAGGCAATTCGCTTGGGATTTGGGTGCTCGACAGAATCCGGGAAGATCCTGCACTGAATCAGGCGAAGACTGCTTCCTCTTCTTCTACCTGACGTTTCGGTCGGACCGAACCCAGGAGCTTCTTCACGGCCTTTGTCCTCTTGGAACCGGTCTGGTAGTAGTGCGGATGTTCTGCTTTGGTAGCGCTGTACAACTCATTCCAGCAAGCGGCACAGCGGTCCAGGTGAAGAAGGAACTCAAGCCGATCGTCGAGTTCTAGCTGATTTGAAAGGAAGCCGCGAAGTTTTTCTTTGTCGCAAGTTCGGATGATGGTCACTTTTTGTCCTCTATTCTATTTCGATACATCACATATAGACACCGGATGAAGCGCAAAAGTTTCAAACTATTTGATATTGTTCCTGAATTGAGGGTCTTCTGACTCGCCAAAACAGTTGCAGTTGTCCAAGTGCGCTCCTCAATCGATGACCGGCGACGGGCCTGGCCGTTTGCTATGAACTCCGACGATTTGCTATCGTAAGAACCCATGATTAGCGCGATTCAGATTCGTAAAGGAATGGTCATCATGCACCAGGGAAAGCCCCACCGAGTCCTCGACCAGCATCACCGAAATCCTGGTAAAGGTCCTGCCTTCGTGCGGGTCCTGATGCGACAACTCAAGAGTGGAGCCTCCTACGAGCATCGATACAGTTCTGGAGAACAAGTTATACGGGCCACTCTCGACCAGCGGAAGATGGAGTTTCTTTACCGTGATGGTCCCCATTTCCACTTCATGGATACGGAGAACTACGAGCAGATCGCGCTGGATGAGGAGGCCCTCGGAGACAGTCGGAACTTTCTCAAGGAGGGTGCGATCATCGACGTCGAGTTCTTCGATAGCCAGCCAATCGGTCTCGAGATGCCTCCAGCGGTGGAGCTGACGGTGATCGAGACCGAACCTGAGCTCAAAGGAGCAACCGCAAGCAACTCCCCCAAGCCGGCCACCCTGGAAACAGGCGTCGTGATTCAGGTTCCCCCTTTCATTAAGCAAGGAGAGCTGGTGCGGGTCGATCCGACCGAAGGTCGGTACCTCGAGCGAGCCAAGTAACTGGCTGGTTTTGTACCTCCTGATCCCCTTCCTCCCTTGCCTTTGCCTTTTTCCCTACCTTTTCCCTTGCCTTTGTCCTCCAATGGTGATCGCACGGTCAGAGAACAAGGCAAAGGCAAGGGAAGAAGAGGATCAGTCAGTCCCTGGGGGTAGATTGTGTTGGTGGGCGAGACACATAAAACCATCGTTCATTACGGTCCGCCTTCTGTTGAGCGCAACCGGAGCCTGTTCGAGCTTTGCCTACGTTCTTGGGACTCCGGCGGGACGCCCTTTCTCTATATCGTCGCCACCCGCGTTCGACAACGTCAGTTGCAAGAGCTGTTCCTGTCACGCTGCCCTCAAGTCTTCGAAATTCCGATAGTCACGTTTCCGAAACTGGTACAGTTCTTGCTGGCCGCAGCTGAGTCGAGGCGCCATCGTCTATCCGAGGCTGAAAAACTCTGTCTGCTCGAAGGAATTCTCCAGGATTCGATTGGGGACTCGGAGCAGTCTCGCCGGCAGCTCGGTTCCCGGCTAGCCCGCTTGAACCAAATCGTAGGTTTCGCGCAGCAGCACTATCTCCTGGACGAGCAGCAGCTCCGGCTGCGATACCAACGTTGGGAAGGGTCGATTGGTTCAGAGGAAGACACGCTTTTCGAGTGCTATTCGTGTTACCAGAGGCTGCTACAGGCCAAGGGTGCAGAGGACGCTGCCGGCGCCTCTGTCCGCCTGTACGAGAATCTCCTCACCGGTGCTATCGTCCCAAAGTCGGCCCTACCTGGCCTACGGGTTCTCAGCTTTGAGGGTTATTACCACTTTACCCCTGTCCAGCTGGGCATTCTTCGCATGCTGGCAAGCGAACTGGAGGAAATGCACTTCTCGGTTGACTGGGATTCGCCTGATCGAAATCTGGACCGCTTCTCCGACGCTCTTGGAGACACAGTCGATCTATGGCAGGACCTCGAAGCGACTTGGCAATTTTACCCAAGTCAATCCAACCCACCTCAAGTCTATTTCTCGGAGCCCGATACCCAGGAAGCTGAGGTCCGAATCCTGGCTAGCCAGATCTGCCGCACCAAACTGGAACAGCCAGATCTTCGATTCTCTGACATTGCAGTGATCTGCCCCAGAAATGGCTCCTATGAGACCTACCTACGCGAAATCTTTTCTGCTCAGAACATCCCCCTGGTTTGGTTTTCGGCCCCTTCGGCCCCAAGCACCCACGCCGCTCGTTTGCTACTCGACTACGTGCGACTACTGCAGCGGGACTTCCATCGTGATCTGCTCTTTGATCTTCTTTCCTCGCCCTGGATTGAAGTAGGGGGACTTGCCAACACGGAGATCCGGTTGCTCGAGAAGGCCGCTCTTCAAGTAGGCATTGTTCAGGGTCTTCGGCAGTGGACTGTCGACTTTTCTGATCGGATCACAGATCACGTTCAACAGCTGAGGCAAGAAGGAAAGGCCGCAGACGCGGTTGCTTTGGCAGCGAGCTATCTCCCTTTTCGGGACTTCGTCGAGGCTCTTAGCCTGGATATCAGCTCAACTAGAACCCTGGCCCAATGGCTGCAGGATTTGAGCCGGAAGATCGCGCCGTTCAGCAAGCTTCTGGATGGTTCTCCGAGCTGGTTGCGCCGGGAGAATCTCTCTCTGACGGCGCACCAGGATAGCTTGCGGGACCTGGCTCTCGCATGGGAGGATCGGCCCCAAACCCTGGACCGGGCAAGATTTGTCCTCTCCCAGGTGGTCTCACAGCCAGGCTTCCTCCCCGAGCTCGACCAGGAAGGGGTAGCGGTAGGGACGTGCCGGGATTTCCAACAGTGTGAGTTTCGGGTCATCTACTGGTTGGGATTCGGCGAGGGACAGTTCCCGGGGCCGTCTCGCAGTCTCACACTTCCCGGGCAGCAGGAGGGTGACCAGGGCACTCCTGGTCTCACCCAGGGCATCAAGGAAGACGCGCACCTGTTTCACGGGGTACGCCTGAGAGCGAGCGAAGCCGTCTATTTCTCGAACCCGAAGCGAATAGGTGGTACGGCGTCCCACCCCAGTCCGTTCTTGAGGCATCTAGAGGCTACCAGAATCGAGGGGCACGTTCTCTCGCGGTCACAGCTCCAGACAATTCCTGAATCATCCCGGCAGGTAGAGCTTCTGGCCAACGTTCGCCTCGGTCTTCAGGTTCAGGCCCGTCGAGAGTCCACAGGCCTGTCGCACTATGAAGGTGTGTTTACGAACGATCGGGTGATCTCTGAATTGAGAGAGACGTTCTTCCCCGAGGGGATCAGCGTCTCGCCAAGTCGCCTGGAAGACTATGTCGAGTGTGGCTTTCGCTACTATGTTCGGAGGCTGCTCGAGGTAGAAGCACCAGAGTCTTCCGACGAGGGTGTGCCCCCGAGAGAGATGGGACGCATCATCCACCGGATCTTGTATCGTTTCTTTAAGAAGACGATTGAGAACAGAGAAAAAGGGCAAAGTCCCAGTCTTGAGGACGCAAGAAGCCTGATGCTGAGGATCTCGTCAGAGGAACTTGAGCTGTTGGGCGGACGCTACCAGCGGACCCGAGATTTGATCTGGCAGGACCAGGTAGGGAAGCTGCTCCAAGGCCTCAATGGCGATGGGACGGGCCTGCTGGTGAGTCTTCTCGAGCAGCATTGGCAGCGGCCTCCTGACTCGGAGGTACATTTCGTTGAGCAGCCGATTTCAATGGTTCTGGGACACCTGGATCCAGCGGCCGCTGTTCCGGTCCGGCTGACCGGAGTAATCGATCGCATTGATTCAACCGAGAGCGGTTACTTCGTTCTCGACTACAAGACCGGAGAGACAGGTCCGTTGAAGAAGCTCCAGGGGGGATGGGGCTTTCAGTTACCCCTCTATCTCTTGGCAGCGCAGTCCCTGCTGGACAAGGAGATTCTTGGTGCAGCCTTCTACATTGTCTCGCTGCCACTCAGGCTTGAACTGAAGCCGCTGGCCGCTTTTGCAGAGAGAGATCCGCACGAAATGACCCTGGCTCAGCTGACTCAGGACTACAGTCAGAAAGCAGTGGCAGTTGCCCAACAGCTCTACCAGGGACATTTCCCGGTGACGATTCTGGGGGAACGAGCCGCGGGTTGTCGAAGCTGCGCCTATTCCAGGATGTGCCGAGTCGACAGGGCTAAAATGGAAAGGGCTCGAGCAATAGACTCCATCTTTCCGACCTCGATCCTTTCCCCTTCTTCCTCCGGCCGGACAGTCAGGCCTTCCTAATGAGTGAGGGCATGTTTCCCACTCCTGCCCCGCTCGAGTCGGGCCCAGGGCAGACAATCGAAACCCGGCAGCTGAACCAGGCGCAGAAGGAGGCTTTGGACCTTTCCAAGCATTGTGTGCTTTCCGCATCCGCTGGCTCCGGAAAGACGACAGTCCTGGTAGATCGAGTAGTCAGGATCCTTGAGACGAATGAGTTCAAACCTGAGCAGGTGGTTGCGATAACCTTCACCGAAGAGGCCGCAACGCAAATCAGGCATCGTGTCCAAGAGGTCATTCTGGCCAGAAGTCAGGCAGCGTCGGAGGAAGCAGAGAATCCCTGGCAATCTCTCCTCGATACGTTTTCTTTCGCCAAGATCACAACCCTCCACGGTTTCTGTCTTTCTCTACTGAAGGAATATCCCGCCGAGGTGGGGCTGGACCCCGGTTTCCAGATCATCTCAGCAGGTGAGCAGAAGTTCTGGGTGCAGAATTGCGTCCGTAGTGCCTTGCGAGTGTATTCAGAGCTTTTTCATCCAGGTCTGAGCGAGATCCTGAACTACATCGCCCACAATGAGCTGCAGGGCCTGCTCGTCGATTTGATTCAGAGAAGAAATCATCGGCAGCTCGAGGCCCTGGAGTCCTCCCAACAGTCGCTGTCGGAGATCTTCTTCAAAGAGAATTCTCATCGGCTCTACCAGTCCCCCATATGGGTCGGCCTCAAGCGGTTCCTTGACCGGGTGCCGTCGGACCTTTTGACTGCAGGGGACTCCTACGCTAGCCGCTGCACCGCCCAGAAAGACTTGCTTGTGAGTCGTGCCACATCTCCGGAGGGTGAGTTCGCCCGTCGCTTTCAGGAGACTCTCAAAACCAGGGCGCGGCCCTCAAAGAAGTGGTTGAACTGGCCCCTCTATTCCGAACTGAAAAGTCATTGGGAGGAAGTCAAAGAGGAATACAAGCGCTTCCCCCTCCAATTGAGGACCAACCGGGGTGATCGGGTAGAAGGGTCAGGGGGCCACTACAACAGAACTCTGGAACTAGTCCGCGAACTCTATCAGGATGTTCTGGCCCGCTATCAAGAGGAGAAGGCGAAGGATTCAGTCGTGGACTTCGACGACCTGCTGGAATTCGCTCATCGTCTGGTCCAGAATGCCCGTGTCCGAAATACTTTGAGACGCCGCTACCCCTTTCTTCTGGTTGACGAGTTTCAGGACACGAACCATCTACAGTGGCAGATCCTGCTCCCTCTGATTGGGCCCGAGAGCAACTTCTTCGCCGTGGGGGATACCAAGCAGTCGATCTATCGGTTCCGCGATGCCGATGTCTCGGTTTTCCGCGAAGTCCAGAGATGGGTTGAGAGAAGGGGCCGCCTCCTGGAGTTGTGCGAGAACTATCGAGCTAATCCTCAACTCGTGGAATTCAGCAACCAGATCTTTCGAAATTTGTTTCGATTGCGACTCGACTACGAAGCGGTCTACCAGGAAATGAAGCCCTGTAGACCCGCATCAGAATCAACCAGGGTCGACCCCAACTCGAGTGTACGGAGCTTTTTCTACGATACCTTGCCGGACGGATTTCTTACGGAAGCAGATTTTACGGTCGAGGCGATGGAGCAATTGGTCCGGGAGGGATTCCGGCGGGGTGAGATTGCGATCCTCCTGCGCTCACGCACCCGACTCAAGGATTTCGAACGGGCCCTGTCTCGGCGTCAGGTGCCCTTTGTCACCTTGGCTGGAGCGAGTTTTTACGATGAGCCGGAGGTCCATGATCTGACCAATCTTCTCGCCTTTTTAGATGATCCAACTTTCGACATCGCGCTGCTAGGGATTCTTCGGAGTCCCTTCTTCAATTTTTCCGACGAGGATCTATTCCTGCTTTCGCGGTTACCGGGCGTGGGTTTCTGGGAGAAGCTCAATAGCGGAGATCCCGTGTCATCCTCGGCTTCGAGGATGCCGTCCCACTGGCGATTCGCAAGCAGGAAACTGAAAGAGTGGCAGACTCGGTATCAATTCGACACCCTGGCCAGCTTTCTTGCAGGTGCGGTCGAGGAGGTGGGTTATGGGGAGATCGTTTCTGCCTCCCGGATGGGAAATCAGGCGCGCGCCAATCTCGAGAAGTTCCTGGATCTGGTGAGGAGCTTTGAGCTCGCTCACGGTCCTCCTCTGAGACCCCTTCTTCGGTTCCTCGACGCTCTGCGTGCGGTGGATCCCGCGGATGGCGGCCCCGTGGGCGAAGAGAGCTCGACCGATGCTGTTCGAATCTACACGATACACGGGGCCAAGGGACTCGAATTTCCTGCGGTGGTCCTGCCCGACCTCGGCAGCCCCCTACCCACCCAGCACCGAAGTCGCTTCTACTGCGAGAGTTTCTTCGTCGGGCGCGAGCGGAAGACCTTCTTTGGGATGAGGATCCGCAATCCAGATGATCGCTACCAGGAATGGGAGCCCCCGGTTTACAGAATGTTGCGTCGCCTGGAAACCTTCCGGCAGCTGGCTGAAGAGAAACGACTTCTCTATGTGGCGGCAACCCGGGCACAGGATCGTCTGCTGCTCGTCGGTAGGAAGAATGACGAAGAGTGCTATTCGAACTGGTTGCTCGCGGCGGGCGCTGAGTCCATCAGCGAGCGCATCCTGGTTTCCTCGCCGCCGGACCAGGCTCAGACACGGTCAATCCCATCCCTCGAAACAGCAACAGGTGACCTATCAGCGCAAGCCGAGGCGGCGCCTCGTGCCTCCATGGAGGAGTTCCCGGCAGGGGCAGCACGCCTGCCAAGGCTATCGCCAAGAAAACGAACCTGGACTCCCACTGAGATCGTTCTCTTTTCCAAGTGTCCTTATCGCTACTACCTCAAGTACATTCTGGGTACTCCAGAAGGGATTCCCATGGGCTGGGAGCGGATTCAAGACCGTCATTCCCTGGTGGGCTCCGCGGTCCATGAGATTCTTGAGAACCCAGGCGCTGCCGAAAGACAGGAAGAGTTGCAGGATCTGCTGAATGGTTGGGAGCAAAAAAATGCGCCCTTGTTTTCTGTCTCAGAGGTAGCCTTGCTGCGGGAGCAAATCCAGGCAAGCGTGGAGCGGGTGGTAGCACACCCTCTTTTCAAGCGGATTTCACACTCCAGCAAGGTTTACAGTGAAAGGCGATTCCATGTGAGCCGGCGAGGACGTTTGATCACCGGAGTAATAGATAAGCTGTTTCAGGATGACGACGGAAGTTGGGCGGTTGTGGATTTCAAGACTGGGCGGATCGATTCCCCCGATCCAACCAGGGAGGCCCATCGGCTCGGATACGATCTGCAGGTAGAGCTTTATTTGTGGGCAGCCTCCCAGATTCTTTCGACCGACCGCCTGAGCGGGTTCCTGTTGCTGACTCAAAGTGGGCATTCGATTTCGATACCTTTTGATGCTGCCGTCGCGGACCGATGCCAGAGCCTGATCGACGGGCTCCCACGAACAGTCGAGTCCTCGGAGTTTCCCAGGACAACGGACCAGGGACTTTGTCCGTCTTGTGGTTTCTTCCAGCAACCCTGTCCAGGTGCGGTCTCGAGGTGATACTTTCAGGTGCTACAGTCCACTAGCCCGGATTTCTTGTCGCTTGTCGTAGCGGCGCAGTAGACCGGCGATGAGAAATGCGGGCTAGGGGAGGGCTAGGGGTAGCGAGCGACCTCATACCGCCGAGGAACGCTGACCTTCGGTGGATGTGTCCCGTTCAGGAGGTCGCTTCAGCGGCCTGGCGCGAAGCGTATTAGACCGGTCCTTCAGGGCCGGGTAAGCGGGCAGGCGGGTGTCGGAGCCTGCTTTAGCGGGCTTCTCGAACACAGGCTTCAGCCAGGCTCCAGGTCGACGTTGGCTAAAGCCGCTATTCGAGAAGGACCGTGAACGGCCCTCAGGAGGGGTGGAGTAGCGGACTACCCCGGCGTGAACGCCGGGTCTAATACGCGCGTGCCGGGCACGCGCGCTGTCTGGGAGGGTGCAAGTCCCTCCGCCAACCTGATGGAGGTGAAGGCTAGCGAAGCACAAGGGCGTCACCGCGAGGTGGGGTCTGAAGGAAGTGTGGAGCAAACGTACGAGCCGACGCACAGAAACTGGATAAGTAGGCGCCAAGGTCGGACGAGTCAGCGCGTGGTGACGAAGTCCATATCCATCAAGATCCGGAAGCGTAAATCCAGCGGTTGTGTACGGAAAGACAGCGTCCTTACCCCGGGAGGCCTGGGAGGCTGTCCCTTGAAGGACAGGTGGAATCGTAAGGTTTCATAGCGCCCTCCAGGAGTCCGCAGAGGGCATAGTAGGTGGGGAAACTCACGGAAGGCCCGAACGGTAGGGAGAGGTTAGTAGGTGTCCAATCTTAAGGGTGATCAACAGAGGCAGAGAAGTCCGAAGCGGACCTCAAACCGAACAGCTGGGGTGCGGCCCCAGGGAAGCGGGGAGACGGCGGATTCATCCTTAGCGAAAGGGCGAACCGAAGGCCCGATGTTTGGTGAGAACGTCATGGAGGAGATATGCGAGCGAAGTAATCTGGAAGCGGCGTTGAGACGAGTGCGAGCGAACCGAGGGGGTCCGGGAGTGGACGGGATGACCGTCGATGAACTGCCGGAGTACCTGAAGGCGAACTGGCGGTCGATCAAAGAACAGCTGCTGTGCGGGGAGTATCAACCGCGACCTGTCAAGGGGGTGGAGATTCCGAAACCGGGAAGGAAAGACAAGCGAAGACTCGGGATTCCGTGTGTGATCGATCGATTTATCGAGCAAGCGATGCTGCAAGTGCTGCAACGCAAGTGGGATCGCACGTTCTCAGAGTCCAGCTATGGCTATCGACCGGGGCGCAGGGCTCATCAGGCAGTGGCGCGTGCCCAAGACTACGTGAAAGCGGGCTACGGGACCGTGGTCGATCTCGATTTAGAAAAGTTTTTCGATCGAGTTCACCACGATCGTTTGCTGAGCCGGCTGGCGCGGGAGATTGGGGACAAGCGGGTACTGAAGTTGATCCGAGCGTATCTAAGCGCGGGGATTCTGCGGTACGGACTGGTGAGTGCGCCGACGGAAGGGACGCCGCAAGGCAGCCCCCTGTCCCCCTTTCTCTCGAACGTGGTTCTGGATGAGCTGGACGAGGAACTGGAGCGCCGGGGTCACCGTTTTGTCCGCTATGCCGATGACTGCAACATTTATGTGCGGAGTCGGCGGGCGGGGGAGCGAGTGATGGCGAGTGTGAGCCGGTTTGTGAGCCAGCGACTGAAACTGCGTGTCAATCGGGAGAAGAGTGCGGTGGATGAGCCCCAGAAGCGGAAGTTCTTAGGCTTCACGTTCACGGGAGGCCGATCGCCCAACCGGCGCAAGATTGCGCCGGAATCGATCCAGCGGTTTCGATCCCGGGTGCGTCGTTTAACGCGGCGTAACCGGGGGATCAGCCTGGAGCAGCGTGTGGACGAATTGTCCCGCTACCTCCGGGGCTGGATTGGATACTTTGGGTACGTCGAGAGCCCCTGGGTCCTGCGGGGTCTGGACAGCTGGATTCGTCGTCGCCTGCGCAGCGTCCAATGGAAACAGTGGAAGGTCTACCGGCGACGCCAGGCGGAGTTGATCCGGCTGGGCGTGAGTCGGGATATGGCCCAGCGGACCGCGTGGAGAGTCAAGGGCCCTTGGGCCCTCAGTCAAGCGCCCGGGGTCCGGATAGCGCTTCCGAATGCTTATTTCGATCGGTTAGGTCTTCCTCGGTTGGCTAATCATCAGCGCATTCAACCCTAGCGAACCGCCTTGGTACGGACCCGTATGCCTGGTGGTGTGGGAGGGGAAGGCCCGTGAGGGCTTCCCCTATCCCGAGTTCGCGCCAGACCGCTGAAGCGGTCTCTTTGGAAACTACATCACGCCGAGGCCGGAAACTTGATCAGTTTGTGAACTTTTTCTCGACCAAGAAGCCCTAGCAGCTAGGCCATTTTCAGGAGGAAGCATGCAGCGGGATCAGATAGACGCGGATGTCGTCTTCGTAGGTGCTGGACCTGCCAGTCTGAGCGGAGCGCTCCATCTGTCGCGGCTGGTTCGGGAACATAACGAGGCTCTGGCAACACAGACTGGGACGGGCGATTCTCTTCAGGATCTGACCATTCTGGTCGTCGAGAAAGGGAGGGAGATCGGCTCCCATGCACTCAGCGGGGCGGTCGTAGATCCCCGGGGTTTCGACGAGCTACTTCGGGGATTTCCGGGGGAGGAGCCTCCCTACCAAAGTGCAGTCGAAGAGGATTCCCTCCAGATTCTGACCCGGAAAGGGTCCTACCGATCTCCCTTCACTCCACCGCCTCTCAGGAACAGGGGCTACTCTATCGGTTCACTGGGGACCCTGGTTAAGTGGCTGGGAGATCTCTGCGAGCGAAACGGAGTCGAAGTTTATCCTGGTTTTCCTGCCTCCCAACTCCTCTTCGAAGGAGAGCGGGTTTCAGGCGTGCGCATTGGAGACCAGGGGCGCAGTGCCGACGGCTCGCCCAAGGCTAATTTCGAACCGGGGATCGATATCGTCTCCAAGATCACGGTTCTTGGAGAGGGTCCCCGGGGAACGCTGACCCGACAGGCAGAGCGCAGGTTCGGTCTAGATCGGGGGCAGGATCCACAGATCTACGCCCTGGGTGTCAAGGAGATTTGGCAGCTTACAGACGACAGCGCGTCGGGAAGGGTGATTCATACTCTGGGCTATCCCTTGGGCACCGAGGAGTTAGGGGGCGGATTCGCCTATGGGATGGGCGATCTCCTGAGCGTGGGCTTCGTCGTTGGTCTCGACTATAAAGACCCCGAGATGGACGGGCACGAACTGCTTCAGCGTTTCAAGAAACATCCCTTCATAGAGTCGATGCTCAAGGACGGGAAGGTTCTCTCCTATGGTGCCAAGGCGATTCCAGAGGGGGGATACTACTCGATGCCTCGGCTTTATGCCGATGGGCTGCTTCTGGTAGGAGATTCGGCCGGATTTCTGAATCCTCAGCGCCTTAAAGGAATCCATCTGGCCGTGAAGTCAGGGATGCTGGCCGCCGAGACGATTTTCGAATCTCTGCTGAAGCGTGATTACTCGTCAGCGACGCTGAAGCGCTACGAGGGAGATTTCGAGAAGAGCTGGGCTCGGGAGGAGCTGTGGCGGGCACGCAACTTCCGGCAGGGATTTCAGAAGGGCTTCTGGTCGGGCATGCTGCGTAGCGGATGGCAAGTCCTCACGGGAGGACGGGGATCAGGCGGCCGCCTGACAAACCTCTCCGGCCATCAGTACTTGCAGCGGCGGAGCCAGGAAGGCGCGCCGCGCCACAAGCCATCAAAAACGGATTTCGATGGCAAATATACCTTTGACAAGCTGACGGATGTCTACTTCTCAGACACCTCCCATGAGGAAGATCAGCCCTGTCACTTGAAGATCCTCGATTTTGATATCTGTCACAACCGATGTGTCCAGGAATATGCCAACCCGTGTCAGCACTTCTGCCCGGCCGGAGTCTACGAAATTGCTCATCAGGATGGAGGGGCCCAGTTGCATCTGAACTTCACCAACTGCGTTCACTGTAAGACCTGCGACATCATGGATCCCTACCAGATCATCGTCTGGACACCGCCCGAAGCGGGAGGGGGTCCTGACTACAAGAACATGTAGTCTTGCGTCATGCAGGAATGAACTTCTTGCTACTTGAGTGTGAACAAACGGCAACAGGTTCTCCTTCGGAATTCGCTTGCTCGATGTTCTGCGGTTTAACGAAGATCACCTACGCCGAAGGCGTTATTGCGCGTAGCCCAGGGTTGCAATGCGAAGCGGGCTACCCTGGGTTCAAGTTGCCTGCCTCTTCTACGCTGAAAGCGTTATTGCCAACGCGTTTCCGGTCGGCAATAACCCCCTTGGGGTAGCACATTTTCTTGAACGAATTTGACCCAGGGTAGCTCGCTTCGCTCCGCATCGCCAACCCTTATAGTTGGGAAGGTACTGAGATCGGGAAGATGGGAGCGGCAAGTAGCCGTAGCCGCCTTTCTTTCTTTTTTGCTACTTTTTTCTTTCTTTGTGGAAGGTGTGGATGGTGTGCAAAAGTGTGGAGTCGGGAGCTCGATAGTCGACTCCCAGGACGCTCGGGTCCGTCACGAATGCCAACCCTTATCGGGAGGACGATTAAGCCCAGACTTTCGGACGGACCCTGGGCCGGATTTGGACGAATACTCAGATGCTGTCCGCTCAGGAGGACTTCTATAAGGAATTCGCCGCCCCCGGTTTGCGTCCGACGAAACACCAGAGAAGGGGAGAGGAGCCATGAAGCCGATTGAGGAGCAGACCATTGGAGTGTGGGTGGGCCTGGACTGGGCCGACCAAGAGCATGCCTACGCGCTGCGGATGTCGGGCTCGAGCGAAATCGAGACCGGCGACGTCAAACAAACACCGGAGGCCCTGCAGAGCTGGATCAACGGGCTGAGAGAAAGGAGCGGAGGCGGCTGGGTCGCGATCGCCGTCGAACAGAGCCGGGGAGCGCTGCTGTATGCGCTGATGGATTACGATTTTGTGTTGATCTACCCGATCAACCCGAAGTCCTTGAGCCGCTACCGTGGAGCCTTCTATCCCAGTGGAGGCAAAGACGACCCGAGGGATGCGGATCTGGTGCTGGACTACCTGCTCAAGCATCGGGAACGGATTCGATTGTGGGAACCCGAATCGCCGGAGGTGCGCTCCCTGCGCCTGTTGTCCGAGCAACGGCGCAAGCTGGTCGATCTGCGCGCGGACTTGACCAATCAGTGGACCGCCAACTTGAAGAACTACTTTCCTCAGGCCCTGAAATGGGTCGGCCCGCTCAAAGGGAAGACGGCCTGTGATTTCCTGAACCGTTGGCCCAGCCTTGAGGCCTTGCAGCGGGTCAAGCCGACCACGATTCGCCGCTTTCTCAAGAGCCATCGGGTGGGGGGCAGCGAAAAGTTGCACTCCAAGCTGGAGGAGATCAAGCAGGCCCGGGCGCTGACCCACGATGCGGCCATTGTGACGGCGGCTAGCCTGATGACTCAGAGCTTGGCGGGACAGATCCTGCACTTGAATGAGTCCATCCAGCGGTTTGATGCCAAAATCGAGGAACTCTTCAACCACCACCCCGACCATTTCATTTTCAGCAGTCTGCCCGGCTCTGGAAAGGCTCTGGGACCGCGGCTCTTAACTCTCTTTGGGGAGGATCGGGATCGTTTCCAATGCGCCGCGGAGGTACAGACCGTCTCCGGCATCGCCCCCCTGCTGCGAAGCAGTGGCAAGACCCGCATCGTGTCTTACCGTTGGGCCTGTCCCAAGTTCGTCCGCCAGGGCGTTCACGAATTCGCCGCTCACTCCCGGCACTGGTGCCCCTGGGCGCAAGCGTTCTACCAGATGCAGCTCAGCCAAGGGAAAGATCATCACGTCGCGGTGCGCTCTTTGGCCTTCAAGTGGCTGCGCATAATCTACCGCTGCTGGAAGAACCGGGTCCCCTACGACGACGCCATTTATGTGGCTTCTTTGAAGGCGAACAACGCCCCTTTGCTGGCCTTCTTGTAGAGAGCAATCAAGCTGTGGAAAAAAATGCAACCGGCTGAAAAAAAACTTGAAAAAACACTTGACTTGAAACCTCAGATGTCTGGGCTACTCGCATTAACGCCTTTGGCGTAAGGACTTGCTCCCAGGAACGTGTAGCTGCATTCGAATTTCACTTAAGTGTCGGGTTGAACAATCGTCTGAGATGCGCCCGATCCAACGCTAGATCAGTGGGGTACGTACTTTCTTGATCCAAACCAGCAAATGAAGCTGCAGCTTGGAACGGCCAGGAAACGGATGGCCTGGGATTCCTACTCGGCGGGATCGCCGCTGGGTCCGCGGCTGGATGTCAGTTTTATCGTCGCCTCGATGGCGAGCCAGATGGCAAGGCCGAGAATACCTCCCCCTATGGCGAGAAGAAGGTAAGCCTCAGAGTTCCAGAAGTCGCGCATTTTCAGGAACATAGCCACCAGGGTGGTCGCTAGCATGAAGACCATGGGGACCGCTGTGTACCAAAAAGGACGCTTCTGATGGATCAAGTAGAGCGTGATGGTGAGCAGGGTAAGCCCTCCGAGCACCTGATTGGTGGTGCCGAAGAGTTGCCACAGAGCAAGACCTGCCGCCTTTCCTCCCACTTTGTAGAAGGCGAAGAACCCGATTGTGATTACGGCGAAGAGGGAAGCAATGTAGCGGTTGGAGAGACTGCGGATTCTCAGAGTCTCACTGATCTCGCTGATGTTGAAGCGCAACAGCCTAGTGCCGGAGTCCAGCGTTGTAAGGCCGAAGGAGATGGCCACCAAGGCAACGAAAGCCTTGGACAGATCCAGCGGTATTCCCAATTGGCTCATGAACATCGCAGAGCCGTCGATGAAAGCCTTCATCTTCAGGCCCAACCCTTGGGCCACGTCCCATGACTGATAGTGCTGAAGCCAGAGGTCCCGCGTCACGAATCCGGCCGTACAGGCAAGGACGGACACCAGGCCCAACAGTGATTCGCCAATCATCCCACCGTATCCGATGAGGGTCGCGTCTGTCTCCTTGCTGATCTGTTTCGCCGTAGTACCCGAAGAGACCAGGCCGTGGAATCCCGAAACGGCACCACAGGCTATGACAATGAAGACAAAAGGAAACAACGGAGGGGCGCCGGCTGGATTGGCTTGAATCGCTGGTGCTGCGAAGTCGGGACTCAGGTAGAAGAAGCCGCAGTAGATCAAGAGGAGTCCCAGGTAGAGGAGAAGTGAGTTTATATAGTCCCGGGGTTGAAGCAGCAGCCAAACTGGGAGAACCGAAGCCGCAAAGGCGTAGATCAGCAGAATAATGCTCCACTGGCCCAGGGAGAGGCTCAGTACGGGTAGCTCTAGTCCAGCCCAAACACTCAGCAGGGTAATGACAAAAGCAATCAGGGTGCTCCTGCCGATCGAAGCTCCTCGCTTATAGACCTGCCATCCCACAAGCAAAGCCACAATCATGATCGTCGCACTCGGATAAACGGCTTCGGGACTGTGGTCGACGGTCAGAAGCGTGGCGCAGACGTTGACGAAAACGCCCATGGCAAGGGCGATCAGAAAGAAGATGATGATATGGAACAGGGACTTGGCTCGCGGCCCGACGATGTCCTCGGCTACCTTTCCGACGGATACTCCCCGGGCGCGCATGGAAATGACCAGTGCCCCGAAGTCGTGTACGGCTCCGATGAAGAGGGTGCCCAGGACGACCCACAGCATTGCGGGTACCCATCCCCAGATAACCGCAATGGCAGGGCCCAACATCGGAGAGAGTCCGGCAATCGAAGCATAGTGGTGCCCGAAGAGCACGTATCGGTTACAGGGAACGTAGTCGACACCGTCGTTCAGCTCCAAGGCAGGAGTGACGGCGTCGGGGTCCAGCTTGAAGATTCTCCTAGCAAGGTACTTGGCGTAGACGTGGTAGCCCAGCAGGTAGAGACCGAAGCAAGCCAGGGTTGCGAGCACAGGTGCCATTGGCCGCTATTATACGATCGTGCGATACAGATCCGCCATCCGGCATGATCATCTTGTCTGGGTGTACCAGCGTTCCTCGACTCGCGTATTCCACTCCCTAAGATATTTCTGATGGGCCTCATCGTCGGGATACCGCTCTCCTGGGGGGTACGGGTAGGCAGACATCTGATGGAAGGGAAGAGGGCCTACGGAATCGGGTTCGGCGGAATTCAAATCCATATCCTTGCCAAAGCCCTGTACGTAGACCAGGTAGTCCCTCACCCAGCCGGATGCGAGTTTGGGGAGGGAGACGACATCAAAAAAGGCCTCGATCTCATCCCCGGACCGGGTGATGACGAACATGTCGTCCCGCTTTTGCAGCAAGGGCCGAACGTCACCGTAGCGGGTATAGCCTCCCATATGGACCTTCCACTGAGCGGTCGCGGAAGCCCGATCGTAGTCATAGGTTTCGGGACTACGCCCGTCGCTGCTGCGGAAGTCTGGAAAACCAAGAAAGTGGAGATCGGACTGCTCCGGTTTCAACCTGTGGACCCTGTAGTCCTGGTGAGGAGACCCGGTCTCGACTAGCACCTGGTCCCAGTAGATGCACATATTTGTCACGATCCGGATTTTGCGACTCGCTGAAAGGAACTTGCCAGAGAGGTCCACGGTCATCGTTTTTGGCAAACCGGCTGGAAACCCCATGCGTTCCAACACAGTGACCCACCTTCCCAGCTCATCTTGGACCTGCAGGTAGGGTGGAATCAGCGACACCCCTGCCTGGGATGCTGCCAGATTGCTTGTGCTGTCGGCGTAGTCGATCCAAGCATGCATCAGAAGCAGCGTTCTGTCTGACGCTGTAATCCCGAGATCGAGGATCATTTCATGGGATCGCGAGTAACCCTTGAAGGGGAGCTTCTCGAAGCCGGTCGGATAGACCCGGTCGATAGAACTGATTTGGGAAAGGAGGTCGTTCCCAGCTCCGTCGATCGCAGCTACCGGGGGACTGGCTCCTGAGGCGGTCAGAAGCTGGAAATCCAGATAGGGAGGACCTGGCAGTAGCTTTTCGTCGGGATAGATCTCGTATTCGGCCGGATGATCTACGGCTACGAGTTCCAACAGGTCGAAGAGGATCACCTCCTCGAGTTGGTTGTTCAGGGTGATGGCGAGCCGCCCGTCCTTCAAACGGGTCCGACTGCGATCCAGTTTCACGTATTCATCGGTGTCGGGATAGTTGTAAACGCCTGGAGCAAGCAGGTAGCCGTAGGCACTGCCTCCCAGAAAGTCGGTTACGAAGCGGTATTGCTCTCCGTCCCAGGCGTAGAGAATGGGGCAGCTGGTACCCTTGCGATCCAATTCCTGGACCTGAAGGACCCGATTGATGGGTTGATCGATCTCGGACTGAAGGACTCCACCAGGCCAAAGGATGCGGAGGGTATCGATCCCGACCTGTCTTCCCAGGCCGAAGTGAGGTATTGGTGGATTCTGACTGAGGAATCCGTGGCCCCCATAGACCTCTGCCTTCTGATACAGACGGCCACTCTTGATCTCCACCTTCGTGCCCAGGCCCAGTTTATTGCTGTTGGTGCCTCGCGTTGCCACCGAGATCCAGTTGTTCTGATTTCCACCCTGATTCTTGAAGAGCAAGGGGGATCCGCCATTCACGTTCGTGGCAAAGTCCAGGTCGCCGTCTCCATCGTAGTCCGCGACGCTCACTCCTCGAACTGCAAGCCCCTGGAAGCGGTCCAGGCCCACGTCCACGCTGACGTCGCGGAACGCCCCATTGCGATTCTCGAGCAGAAAGAAGTTCCGCTGGGGCTGACCCCACTTAGTGAACAGAGGGGCGGCCACCAGCAGCACGTCCAGATCGCCATCGTTGTCGAAGTCGAAGAGCTGGCTGCTGTGGACCTGATCCGGATTCGGAGAGCCGGACGACGGCCACAGGGCTCTCGGGCTGTAACGCCGATCCTGCTGTTGTCCCCAGAGGCTCAGGTTGGATCCGTCGAGGGTGGGCAGCGCAAAGTCGGGCTGGGCCCTTCGACCCAGAAATCCGATCCCCAGGCCTGTGCCTGATCCCGTTTCCGAGATTTTCAGTTCGGGAGCCACGTCAACGAAGCTGCCATCACGTTGGTTGCTGAAAAGCTGGTTGGGTTGACCCAGATTGACCAGATAGAAGTCGATGTCTCTGCGGTCGTCGAAGTCCGTGCAGATTACGGATAGAGTCTTCCTCCGCCCTCCGGAGAGCCCGGAGACCTCCGAGACGTCGGCGAAAGAGCCATCGCCGTTGTTCCTGTAGAGCACATTGTTGGCTCCCTGGAAATCATCGGGAAATCGAGAGCCTGACTCCGGGAAGTGACTGGTCTCCACGAAGTTTGCCACGAAGAGGTCCAGGTCTCCGTCATGGTCGTAGTCGACAAATGCGCCGCCAACTCCCCATGAGGAATCCCCGACGGCCGCCGCCGCCGTCACGTTGAGGAAAGTCTTGTTTTCCTGGTTTCGGTACAGCAGGTTGGGACCGTAATTGATGAGGTACAAGTCCTGATAGCCATCGTTGTCGTAGTCTCCCCAGAGAGCGCTCATCGTCTTCGCCGACGAGTCGAGTCCCAGACCACGACCGGCTTCCAGGAAGGTGCCCTCGCCCTGGTTGTGGAAAAGCGCGCTGACGGCGTCCTGGGCTCCTGCATTGGAGAGAAAAAGGTCCATCTTGCCGTCTCCATCGTAGTCGCCGAAAGAAGTGCCCGAACCCAAGTAGGGAACGATCTCCTGCTCGAGCGCTGATTTCGAGTCGACGGTAAAGTTGCCGACCCGACCCGTTCCCGCGTGTTGGAACTGGAGCCCTGAAGAACTCCCTACCTCTTCGAAGGTTACCCGGATTGCCTTGGGCGAATCGTCTCCAAGGTCGGGTAGGTGATCCCCAGTAGATTCGACTGCAAGCGAGTATCTACCCTGCTCCAGGTACCTCAGGCCGAGTGTGGTTGTGCCAAACCTCCCCTGTAGATCCCGGAAGCGCTCCATCTCTTCCTGTCCTTGTTCGCGGTTTCCACTGCGAGTCAGGGCAATAGCCAGATTGTAGTAAGCTGAGGCGTTGTAGGGCTCGGCCGCAACAACCTTTCGCAGGTGTGCCATGGCTTGATCGTATTGCTTGCGTCGGGAGTAGAGCAGCCCCAGATAGTAATGGGCAGAGGGATCGGTGGGATCCTGTCGGATTACTTCCCGAAACTCGTCCATAGACCGATCGACTTGATCCTGGTTTCGATAGATCAACCCCATCATGTAGTGGGCATGGATTTGCTCTGAGTTCAACTCCAGGGCTTTCCCGAAGTGAGCACTGGCTTCGTCATATCGCTGCAGGTTAAACTGGGCTATTCCGAGGTTGACATGCGCCGGAACAAAGTTGGCATCGAGATCCAGGATCTTGGCGAACGCTACACTGGCATCTTCAAACTTCAGCTGCTCCATCAAGGCGACCCCGATATGGGCATGTCGGAGAACCCTATTGGCCTCTCCAGTAACCGCACTCTTTGTCACCTGAGGCGGTAAGTGCAGGGTGCAGAAGGCGATGCCCAGGAGAAAGGAAAACGAGGCGAGTCTAGGTCTGCTAAAGGAGCTCCACTCCCTACGGCGATTCATCACTAATTATCATAGCGGAAAAGATATTCCTTGAAGCCGTTTCTCAGCAGGAAGGAATTACAGACCGTGAAGTGTGGCATAAGGCGGGCGAGGTCGGTCTGCTCATAGCGGGGGCAAGGTTTGAGGACTGGGGAGGAGGCTTCGTATTGGAGATGCTCCTGATCCAGGATCTTGAACTTGGTTGGGCTCTCAGGGATGTGCTTCAACGTCGAAATCAATGAAAAGAGGAGGGTACCGGCTCGACAGAACTTTCCCAGGTAGAGGACCAGGTGGAGCAATTCGTCCTCTTCCATATAGTTGAACAGATCCCACGCAAAAATCAGGTCGAAGGTGGTATTCCTTCCATAGGGTAGGAGGTAGTCGTACACCACGTCATAGGAGAAGCCGTCGTCGGGAGAAAGAAAGTCGAAGGAGGAGAGGGTCTGGTAAAGATCCTCAATATGAATCTTGCAGGGGAACTGTGAGAAGAAGTCTACGTTGGAGCCGTAGGCCGATCCAAGATCCAGAATGTGGTATTTACGCCCCGGCTGGAGCTGATGATATACCACATTCAAGACCAGGGAGATATGCTCTGTGGGCTTGGTTGAAAGGGCTTCAGTCGCTGCTTTGTTGGTGGCTTTAGTTCCCGCTCGGCGGAACCAACGCATCACGTCCCGGACGAGACCGAACCCATCTTCAGCCCAACGTCAACCTTGGGCGCGTCCTCAGCCTTATCCCTATGGGACTCAGCCTGTTCTGGACTCTCCAGTTTGGAACCCGACTTTGTTTGGCGAGGTTTGGCACCGTCGGGAGCGTCCATATCGATGCTTCCCTTAAACTTGCAACCCTCTTCCAAAATTACCTGAGGGGCCTGGAGATCACCGCGCACATTGCCCGACTGGCGGATGACGATCCTCTCTTCGCCGAAAAGGTTTCCTTCTACCTCGCCCTCTACGCTGATGACCTTGCCGAAGACATCAGCCTGGGCGCGACCCTGCTTTGCAATCGTCACGCTATGATCCGAAAAGGAAATTGTGCCTGAAACCCGTCCCTGTACGACCAGGTCCTCCTCGCCGCTCAGGTCCCCGTTGATCGAAATTGAGGCGCCGATCAAAGCTCGCTCCTTGATTCGTTCGACCGGGCTCCTGCCCGCGGCTCTCGGTTTTTCCGGCCCTGGCTCAGATTGTTCGTCTTTCTTCCACATGATAGACTCCTGATGGTTGTGCTCATTACTATAACTGACCCCCTGTTTAAGTCAAGATCTGAAAGTCTTTGCAATCAGCCACGGTACCGGTCCCCAAGGTGGTACTTTGGTCTTTCCTGAAAATCCTGCCTCAGCAAACTGAATCATACAGGATGGAATCAGCAAAGAATGGGTCATCCGGTAAATGGGGAGGTGGAACGTGGTTCGGCGCTTTCCGGATCCCAAATCTGGTTCCCCGTTCGCTTGTCAATATAGTCGGCTGCAGTAGCAGGGGCCGTGGGAACTGTGGAAAACTCCGAGCGATATCGAACTGGGCCAGCAAGCCCGTGATACGGAGTTTTCCAAGCGCTGTGCGAACGGTGGAAAAACAACTGCGAGCACTTGCCAGTTCTCCTCCAGAACTACTTGTTTTTCCACGGTTTGCATAGTGCGGCAGTTTCCGCGGCCTGCCTTTGACTGGCGGCACCTCCCCATTTACCGGATGAACCCAAAGAATCCTGTTCCCGAACTCACGAAAGAGTTCTTCTCGTACTATCCCGACTATCTTCTCTGCCGCACTCTAGCAGTCAACGTCTTCAACAAGAACACGACCTACTCGAAAGCCATCGATATGATGGCCAAGAAGGCCAAGGCCGCCGAGCAGAATCAAGCTCTCATCCAAGAGAAGCTGGATCTCAAAACTGTCTCTATAGCAGGTCGTCCAGTACGGTTGAAGAACCTCTCTCTCAACCAGATTCTAAAGCTCAACGATCAAGTGCTCAAGGAAATTCTGGTTTTTTATCTCAAGAACCCCTATTCGCACGGCCGAACCAAGCGAAGTCGCTGGCTACCGAGGTGGGTTAGAACTTCCTTTTTGAGCGCTCTACTGGGCCACGCGAGAAGCAGGGGCATCCAAGTGGATGGGGAGGTGGATTTCGAAATCTTGAGGGTTCTTTGATCTGAAACCTGAGCAATTCGTCTGAGCGTCGCGGGTTGGAGGTTGCAGAGGAAGACCTTCATTGATGTAGGGGCAAAACACCGGGCGCGGGCCCAGTTTTGGTGGCGAGACTGACCGAGTATTCTGACTTGATCATACGAACCTGGAAAGCGCTAAGACGAAACCCGCGATTCATCGCGCTTCTATCCCTGTTGGTGGCTGCGATCGTCTGCTATTTGGTACTGAGACTCTACACGGTAGAAGTGATCCATGCTGTCGTCGTGCAGGCCGTGATACAGAAGGCCCCTCCAACCTATCCCAGTCAGGCCATTCACGATGCTTTCGACCGGGCTTGCCGAGCCGCCGCGGAGGCGGACGACTCAGAAGCCTATCTAGGGCGTCTCTTTGAGATCTCGCAAAGACTGGAGAAAACGCAGAGCCTGACGGTGCAGGAAGTGTCGCATCTACTCCGTGAGATTCGCTCGAGCGAGGCGCAATGAGACCGCCGGGTTGTCTGCGAACTCTGACTCGTCGGCCGTATGTTAGGATTTCGAAGTGATTTGCTCCCGCTGTCGCAGCGAGATTGAGGGCGGTGTTTGTCCGCAGTGCGGCCTCGAGAGTGACCCGGAGAAGATCACCCAAAAATCGATTCCCTTCGAATCTCGCCTTGGCGATGATCGCCAGGTTCTTCCCGGGGACACCCCTGACTTCGGTGCCGAGAAGCGGGGCAGTCACTCTCGCGTCGAGCGGAACTCCCCGCGCGTTGCGTCTCCCTCTAGATCGGGTCCGCGTAGGCCCAGGATCTCGCGATCTCGTGCAGAACCTGAGCGAAGCCTTTTCCCCGATGGGTTCCCAAGCGCGGGAGGGCGGGGTGAGAAGAAGATCGTCACCGTTACGAGAAGGACTTCTTCTTCCCAGTCTTTAGCGGATAAACCCCTGATCAGGATGCCCGCTGGGTCACGTCCCCGCCAAGTACCAAAGCAGCAAGAACTGAGGTTGGAGTCAGCTCTTCCCCAATCGGGAGGCAACGGAGCTGAAGAGACGTCAGGGCCCTCCTCCGAGATCCCTTCGGAGATAATTCTGTCCCGCCTGCTCTCAGGAATCGTGGATGCGTCCCTATCGATACTGACCGGTTTTCTGTTCAGCTGGACGGCCTGTTTGATCCTGAATCTCAATTTTCTTTCGATTACCAACCTAAGTCTGGGTGGCGCCTGTTCCCTGGGTTTCTACTTACTCAGCTCTTCCTTTTTTCTGATCAGTTGCGGGCAGACTCCAGGGATGTACCTGACCGAGCTCCGTTTGATATCCGAAAAGATCCCGGAAGCGGCCCCGACGCATGCAATCCTGTTTCGGGTACTGCTTTTCCCTGCTGTGGCGGCGAGTCTGGTGGGATTGTGCGTGAGCTTTTTCGATCCTGGACGGCGTTGTCTGCACGATCGGCTGACCCATACTCGAGTCGTGCCTAGCGATTTCTAGTGGCCTTCATGAGCCCTCTATCTCCTCCAGAAAGAGGTCGACCAGCGGTGGAAGCTGGGAGCGGCAGTGATACTCCACATCGGGATCAGATACCTGATCTGATCTTCGGGAATCCCGGGCTCGGCCAGCATTTTCTGGAGTGTCGTTGGTTCGGTCCGTTTGCGTCGACGAGCGACGAACATCAAGACGAATAGGAGGAAGGCAGCCGTGAAGATGAGGAGGAGGGTCGAATAGGATACGAACGGATTGGTCACTATTTCTCGGGAGTCGAAGCACCTGTGGACTGGAACACTTGAACCTCCGCGGCTCTCGATCCCGATCGCTGCGTTGCGCTTCCTCGCTATAGTCTCTGCTGGGCGCGCCTCAGCGCGCCTTGACCTCGGGCCCGAATGACTTTCCCATCCCTACTGGTTTGTGTCTCCGAACGCAGCATCTGCGGAGATTCGTTGAAGGCCCTCGGACACAGTTCCGGCCAGTAGGTTCCCGGAGGAGTCGAGGAGAAGCTTGGTGATCCTCGGAGAAGATCGTCCCAGACTCGCCATATGCCAGGTCCGGCCTCCGTCCCTACTTCCGAATAAACGTCCCAATAGGGCGTCAACGGCGAAGACCTGATTCGCATTCTGATCCGGACTGGAGCCGATCGCCACAACATCGATAGAGTCGATCCCAGAGGACGACCAGGTCCTCCCAGAGTCCTCGCTTGCGAAGAGACCCTGACGGGTCGCGCAAAGCAAACGTGTTCCGATTCTCCGAATCTCGTTGACGGCTGCTAGCGGCAGTCCGTGTGCCTTCCCGCTCCAGGTCATCCCGCCATTTCTGGAACGAAAAAGGCCGCCGTCGGTTCCTGCGAAGAGTAGGGATGAGGTCCGATCGTAGTGTAACGTGTGGATCTTCCCCTGATAGGAGGGAATCTCCCTTTTCTCCAATCTCTTCTCTGGGAGGTCGAGATAGAAAACACCAGTCTCGGAGGCAAGGTACAGAGCCTCCTCGTTGCGGTCGAGAAAAGCGAGGTCCGAAACCACAAGCCGTCTGGTGGCCTCGACAGCCTGCCAAGGTTCTTCGAGAGGCACCCCCACGAATACGCCAGATCGGGTACCCAAATAGACAGCTTTAGATTTCCTGGAGGGAAGAATAGCTCGAACTGAAGTTGCCGAGTCCTTGTCCAGACCCTCGTTGTAGGGACTCCAATCTGTTCGACCGTTTTTGAGGACGAAGAAGCCTCCATGTTGGAGGTCCAGGACGGCACTCACATAGACCGCATCCTGGCTGTGTGGATCAGAGGAAAGAGCGCCAATCTGTCGATGGATGAATCCTTCATTCGAGGCTGAAAACGTACTTCCTCCGTCTTCGCTTCTAAGGATGCCAGCATCGTCGGCTCCGACAAGGACGACGTCATTTTTCGCGGGATGGACGACGACGGCGTTTATGACGATGCCGGAAAACAAGCGTCGCCAACGGCTGCCCGCGCTGGAAGAAACAAATAGCCCCTTGGTAGTCCCTGCGTAGATTCTGTTTGGATCTGATGGATCCATGTGGAGGGCTCGGGTGCGTCTTGCGGCAGTGGTCAAGCCGTTTTTCAACTTGGTCCAACGGAGCCCTCCGTTTACCGATTTGTAGATACCACTGCAGGCGCTGGCATAGAGAGTCTGGGGATTCTCGGGCTGAATCAGAAGATCGAACACATCACTGTCGCTCATCATTCCGTCATGGAGGGCTTGCCAGCTCTTACCCAGATTCGGAGTCTTCCAGCTCAAGTGCCAGGTGCCGACGTAAAGACTTTGTGAATCGCTTGGATCGAATGCCAGAGATTCGACGTTATAGAGGCTTCGATAGCCACGACTGATGCGGTCCCAACTGCGTCCACCATCCTGAGTGACCAAAACGCCCTCCGAAATACCAACTGCCATCACGGCTGGATCGGTTGGGGCAATGGCGAGAGCGCGAATGGTGCTGTTGTATCGACCCAGATTCACCTCCTCCCAGCTCTTCCCGCTATCCCTGGAGCGAAACAGAACCCCCCTATCACTCCTCAGCTCCCAGGTCGCGGCATAGACTGTGTTCGGGTCCTTTGGATCGAAAGCGAGATTGTCTACAACCAGTTCACGCCGATTCAGACCCGGAACCAGCCTGGACCAGGATTGCCCGGCATTCCTGGAAACATAGATCTGGCCATCTGCAGTTCCAAGAAAGAAAACATCGGGTCGTTGTGCGTGCACAGCCAAAGACCGGACATCCCCTCCATAGGGACCCAGAGCGTCGAAATCGAGCCCGCCACCAAGGACTGAAGCTTGGAAGCCCAGGGCAATCAGGAGACAGTAGGGCAGAGTTGCTCGCAGCTGAAAATAGGACAGTTTCATCGCCTTTATGATCGTTCTTGACTCTTGCATCGCCAATATCCTAACTGATTCCAACCGGTTCTTGCGTTATGGATTAGCGCCGAGATTCTTTTCCCGTACCAGGATGTGCACACTACAGCCAGAGGTGCTCTTGCCGTCATCGAGTCTTGTGTTCACCGTGTATTGTCCTGCGGGGAGTCCGGTAGAATCGAAGATCGCAGAATCGCCGTTGAGGGTGATTCTCCCCGAGCTGGCTTCCCAGGTGATGCCCAGTAACTCATCGTCCGGATCTGAGACGGTAACGCGCACCGTTGTCAGATCTCCCTCTACCAGAACGTCCTGGTCGACACTGCATTCTACGGATGGCGGCCGATTTATCTTGCGTTGCAACACGATCTGCAAAAACCAGCCATGACGGCCTGTCTTGGGTATCCCCAGAATCTCGGGATCAATCGTCCTCAGGTTCGATCTGTAGGCAGCCGAGAGATGAAGCTGACGGAAGGAGAGAAGTCTCATTCCGGCAAGCAGATCCAGCGGCGACACCGGGTTGACAAACGTCGAAGGGCTGTGCGACCCCAAGAAATGGGTTCCGACCAGCTCACCAATGAGTCTCGCCTTGTCTCGCCAGAAGGGCAGTTCCATACCCGCTCCGTACTTGACTTCGTGCTGGCGGTCGGCTCCGAAGCTGTCCTGTACAAAGAGAACGCCGGCGTTTCCAACTAGATCTGGGCCGCCGCTGATGTCCTTGGAAAACAGGAGGTCAAAACCGGCATCGGCAGTTCCTGCCGTGAGGCCCTGTAGGAGTCGCTCTCGGCTGTCTTCGATGGAGAAGCGTGTCCTAGCCTGGACCGCACAACCCAACGGGGCTCCAGAGAGCTCCGAGAGCAGGTTCAACTTGAGGCCGGTCCAGAACTCTCCTCGTCCCTGTCCCAATGGAACATCCAGGAAAGGGAGGTCGTTGAAGAAACCCAAAGCCCCAGTTGTCAAGCGGCTCGGGAGCACTGCGTCCTGGCCTCCCATCTTGTTCACCTGAAGAGCGCCGGCCTGGACCCGCCGATAGGTTTCCCAAGAGAAGAAGAATTCCAATCTGTCGTGTACTCCCAGGGTTATCGATAGTGGAAACTGAGTGAGCTGGAGGTCTCCGGGCTCCCGGTGAATGCTGCTGCCGTGCAGTGCTACGCTCCACTCACCCCGACGTAGCGTGACTGGTTTGAAAAGATTGAATAGACCCGTCGAACCTATGAACGTGGGATTCAAGTGCTTGATCTTCTCCCGTGCTTCCGCCGAATCGATAATGGCAAGGAAGAGGGACAGACCCAGGATCGCAAGAACGCGCCTTCGTCGAAGCACTCCCTTCGAAATACGTACGCCGAAGAGTCTTGTCAGCAGCTTGTTCAATGTTGACGGCACTGCTTGGGAAAGAGAGACGTGCGACGTGCGACCTGTGACTTGGGACCGATCTAGTAGGTTGCACGACCCCCGGAAATATCGAAGACTCCGCCGGTGCTGAACGAGCAATCGGGAGAAGCCAGCCAAGCGACCAGGGCGGCCACTTCCGAAGTTTCCCCGAAGCGGTCCATCGGAATCTTGGAGCGCATGTAGTCGATATGCTCCTGTGTGAGCTGTTTCAAGATGTCTGTCTTGATGACTGCTGGAGTCACACAGTTGACCAGGATCCCCTTGGTCGAGAGTTCCTTTGCCAAAGATTTTGAAAAGCCAATGACGCCCGCCTTGGCGGCGCTGTAGTGGGAGGCGTTGGGGTTTCCCTCTTTCCCGGCGATTGAGGCTATGCTCACGATCCTGCCCCAGCCTTGCTTCAGCATGATCGGGACGATTGCGTGGCAGCAGTGAAACACGCTGTAGAGATCTACTTCTATGACCTGATGCCACTCCTCGGGAGTGCATTCCCAGGTTGTTTTGGCGGCACCAGCTATCCCGGCGTTGTTGACAAGAATATCGATTGAGCCCAGGGCCTCGTGGGTTGCCTCTGCAGCCCGACTGACGGCAGCGGCGTCGGTCAAATCCACGGTCTGTGTCACTACCTCGCCTGCCTTGGAAAGGTTGGCAGCCGCCTGTTCTAGAGCACTATGATCGAGGTCCCAAAGGCTGCACTTGGCACCTGAGGCCAGAAAGCGCTCCACGATGGAGTACCCGATCCCTCTGGCGCCTCCGGTAACGACCGCCGCTTTTCCCTTCAAGTCGATCTGGTTCATAATATTGCTTCCCTGCTAAGGGCTCGTGCAAAAATAACTTCACATTCTGGCATCTCAGCTTCACACCATCTTCGGCCGCTCCTCAATCACGAAATCCTCAACGTAAGCCTGCCTACGCCTGCGGTTTCGCTCAATCGTTCGCGACCAAATCTGTCGCAAAGCTGAGCGCCAACTCTGCGAAGTATTCTTGCACGAACCCTAAGTCCAGTCTATTTGGTGGCGGTACTGTTCCCCTAGAGCCTCATTAGATGATCGATTCCGAAATAACATGACAATTGTTGCGCCCATAAATCGAACTGAACGTATCTGGGGTGCTGGTCTGCACAGAAGAGAGGCTGGGTTCATACTCGGTCGCGCAACCCGTTGGGCAGACGGAGGTTGCGGGCGATCTCTTCGTTGGTCGTCGTCGAAGATGGCAAGGCATCGTCTTCCTCCTCCCGCCTTGACCTCGCCACGCAAGCCCCATCTGCAATTGCCATGCTATTTCGGAATCGATCATCTAGTCCCATCTGAAGACATCATCCTATTTCTGAGAGCAGACACCTGGTCTCCAGCAGCAGCGGGAAAGCTAGTCGGAGTTGTTGGTAGCTTGCTCCAGATCCGCTGGGCCGTCTGGTTCACCGTTTGTCCGAAAATCATCAAAGCCTTCGGGGTCTTCGTAGGAATCCTCGTAGTCATCGTCCAGTTCATCTAGATCCTCAAGGTCCTCGCCTTCGTTCACTTCATCGAATTCAACTCTTACTGATAGTTGGGACTCTTTCGTCATAGGGCTGATTATCCTATGACGCGACAAAACAGCGCAACCGGATAGGGCCTCCACGAACTGGAACGCAAATACTGCGACGTTTACGCGTTGCAGTGTACTCAGGACCACTGATGCTAACATGGCCGCTTCAAGCGGATCGGGATCAGACTCCGGCAACCGGAAAAGGTGACTGCTTCCAAGACAGCCTGTCCCCAGGAGGACAGGTCGTTTGCTGCGATAAGCACCATGTGCGGATAGAGGACCGTATTGTGACCAGAGTCCTGGCCCTAATTGAAGTGGCGATAGTGGCGGTTTCTGGCTCCCTACTCGCCAGGACTGTGCTTCAGGTCCTGGCTTTCCCCCCCCATCAGATCTGGGAGAATACGCCGACACTATTTCTATTCATGGTAGTCGAGGCGACGATTACTTTGATGCTGGTAGGCTTCTTTCTGCGGATGGGTGGAGAGAGTTGGAGATCTCTCGGTTGGAGGGGACAGGGCGTTGCCAGGGAAATGGGTTTCGGAGTGGCGACTGTCCCGGTACTCTTTGGGTCGACCTTCCTGGTCGGTACTTTCTTCCACGTTTTTCTTCCCGAGCAGATCTCGGAGAGCAACCCCCTGTTAGAGCTGGTCCAAACCAAGACAGACCTGGCATTGTTCCTGATCAGCAGCCTCTATGTGGGCGGAATCAAGGAGGAAATCCAGCGGGCATTCGTCCTCAGGCGCTTCGAAAGATTCTTGGGCGGCTTGCCGACGGGGCTGGTCCTGTGGAGCATCTTCTTCGGAGCCGGCCATGCCGTACAGGGAATCGACAACGCGGTGGGTGCGGGAGTCCTTGGTCTCTTGTTTGGTTTGCTGTACCTGGTACGGGGCAGCGTGGTAGCGCCCATCTGGGCGCACGCACTGTACGACATGATCACGCTAGGCGTCTTCTGGTTCCTGATGAGGGGGTAACCCCGCACTCCCCCTCGCCAGTCTACTGCGACGCCTTTGTCTACTGTGCCGTCGCGAATCCACCGCGCCGTTTCGCGAGGTCCGGGCACGGCTTTTCAGAATCAATTGCTCGGCAGATCAAGCCTTCGATTCGTCTGCTAGTTCGCCCAGGGCAATTTGTGCGGCGTTCTGTTCGGCTTCCTTTTTGGCGCTGCCACTCGCTTGACCAAGAAGCTTTCTCCTCGAGCGAACCTCAACCAGAAAGACCTTGCGGTGATTCGGACCCGTTTCCTTCACCACCTTGTAGCTTGGTCCTGGGAGTCCCTGCGCATGGAGCTGCTCCTGGAGTGCAGATTTGAAGTCCCTGAGCTCGAGTTTCTGGCGGGCGACCCGTCGAAGGTGATCCCGAAACTGATCCAAGATGAACTTTCGAGCTGGCTCGAAGCCCCCGTCGAGGTAGATCGCACCGACGACGCTCTCGAAGGCATCGGCCAGGATTGCCTTCTTTTTTCTTCCCCCCGTCTTTTCCTCACCGCGGCTGAGTCTCAAGAAGTTTCCGAGATCCAGGCGACTGGAGAGCCCGGCCAGTTCCGGCTTCGAGACCAGCAGCCCTTTGAGTTTTGAGAGTTCGCCTTCCAGACGGTTTGGATCGGCCCGAAACAAGTGTTCGCTGATTGCGAGACCCAGAACCGAATCTCCCAGGAACTCCATGGCTTCGTAGTCGGCGCCAGGCCTCCCTGATTCGTGGGCAAACGAGCGATGGGTCAGTGCGTGGTCGAGAAGGGAAAGGTTCTCGAAAGAATAATTTAGCCGGACCTGGAGCCGCGCCAGCTGTTCACTACGCTGGCGCACAGATTTCGGGGACAGATCGGAACGCGACGTCGGCTGAACCCAGAGATGGGTCAGTCGCCGCAAGACGAGTCCGGGTGTCGAAAAAAAAGAACTATTGAAGCGCACGCGATCTGCTAAGAGCGCCCAGGCTCAAGTACCGAATGACAGACACGCTCTGCGAGCAGCTTGGTTGAGGTGCCCAACCGAAATGCCCCGTAGTCGCGTTCTTGAGTTTCAAGTTTCCCAAACCGTAAAAGACGAAAGCTACTCAGGCAGGGTAAAGGGTTCCTCTGTAGATTCGGCAGCCGCCGGGGTGGTCCCAGGCTGAGTAAGCTGCTGAGCCTCCTGCTCCTGAATTGCCTGCAGTCGGGCCGCCTTTTCAACATTCTTCTTCTGGAGGAATTCTTTTCCCTTGGCGACTGTTTCGTCCATGCCTTCGGTCTTCTTGTGAATATAGGTGTAAAGCTGCTCCAGCTGTCCCTGAGCGATTTCTTGAGTTTGACCTCCGACCGCCACCGCACGTGCAAAGGCCTCGAGTGCCTGGTTGGCATTCTTTTGAGTCAGGTACACTCGCCCCAACCGCAAATACGCCCGCTCGTTGTTGGGATCCAGCTCAATTGCTTTCTCCAGATGGACACGTGCCTGTTCCACCAACTCGTCCTTGGTGCTCCCTCCTTTGAGGCTCTGATGCAATCGGGACAGGCCCATGGCGTAATTGGCGTCTGCTTGCAGAGCGTCCCTTTTCTCGACGAAATCGATAGTGGTCAACTGGGCCGGCTTGGTTGCGGCTGCTGACACATCAAGTCCTCGTTGTCCGTGGTTCAGCGCCTGATCAGGTTCACCACGCTCAGCATAGCCCACTGCCAGTTCGATCATAAGCACGTAACTTGTGGGCAGCTCGGTGACGGCCTTTTCTCCGTGCTCAACGAACTTCTCGTAGTTGTTTTCCTGCTGGTAGGCCAGTGCCAGGAACTGGTGTGCCAGAGGCGTGAGTCCGCTGTCTGGATGTTCCTGCAGAAAGTTCAGGTTGAGTTGTGCCTTCTCCTTGAAGTCCTCTGTCTTCTCGATGACAGACCATGCATCGAATTCTTCCTTGGTCTGGGCTTGGCCAACGACCCGAGGAGGCTTTTCCGGAGCGCCTGATTGAGCTTCTTGTTGGGCCACGTCAGCCGGGGTCTGGCGCTGAATTTGAATCGAAGCCTGGAGGTTCGAAGCGCCGCCCCAGAACCCGATTAATATCGCAATCACAGCAAGTCTGAACTGATGTCTCATTTGATTCCTCCTGACTACTAATGCCCCGTCCAAGGGCTTCCAAGCCGATTATTCTGACACAAGAGGGCTGCCGAAAGCACCCTTCATCCTCGCACCTAGTCGGTCGGTGGCAGCTCCTTGATGGCCTGCTCCGCCCGATCCCGAGCTCCTCGGAGCTCTCCCTCGTACGTTAGAGCCTCTTTCAAGCGTCGCCGAGCTTGTTCGAATTGATCTTGAAAGGCAAGGAATTTTCCCATTCGAACCAGCGACCAAGCTCGAATCCAAGGAGGATTCGAAGCAGCTTCAGCAGAGCGCTGGTAATACTCGTAGGCGTGCTGGTGTTCTTCAAGTTGATCGGCAATCTGGCCCAGGTAGAAGTAGGCGTTCCCACTTTCCGGGTCTTCCTTCAGGAGTTGCCCTAGCTTCTGCCTGGCCCCCGTGAACTCCTTCTTGGAAATAAGCTGTCCAGCCTCAGACAGAATCGAGCTGATAAGGTTCTTCCTCTCAACCTCCTGACGGGCTCGAAGCCGGTTTTCGGCTTCCTGCCGATCTTTCTCCCGAATCTTTGCTTCGATGACATCCATTCGTTCGATGTCATCCTTGAACGAGTCCGCACCCACGTTTTGGAGCAAAAATTCCGCATAGGTAGGGAAGGAGAGCATTCGGCCCTCCTCATAGGAAACTAGCTCACGATAGAAAAAAGGTACTAGAACGGTTCCCTGTCTGAACAATTCAAGCATCTCGGCACCGAGATCACTGGGTGGAACCAGTCTCAACGCGATGCTCTCGATGAGGGACTCTGTGACGACCAGTGTCACGCTATCTCGATACTCGCTCTTCAGCTTGGGTTGGGCCTTCGCAAGCTTCAGAATCTCCTTCCTCGAACCCAGCTGGGCTGAGAACTTCTCAACCAGGGGATCGATCAAGACGTGAAGATACTCATGCTGCAGTGAAGAGTAGTTTTTCACCGGCTCATCGGTAGGTCCGACGACGATGTAGTAGGTCCGGTCCAGATTTCGGGCGTTCACCATGTCTTTGGCGTTCAGAAGATCCGGAATCAGTATGATTTGACGATCTAGTACCCGGCGAGGTCCAATCCGAAAGTACTTCAGAATATCCTCGATAACCTTTTCCAGCACCGGCCGGTACGCTCGGCTTTCTGCCTGGTAGGATTCCCGGAAGCGGGGCCAAAGCGTCTCGATCTGAGCGACCCGGTAGAATTCTTCCAGCAGCAAGGCAAAGCTTTGTATCTCGAGCACATCGTCGGGGATGGTGTGTTTCCCTTCCGCCAGCTTGAAGCCTGGTGCATCCTCAACCAAAAGGGCCAGGGAGGTATAGGCGATCTGCTGTCGAGCCTCTCCTTGAACACCAAGGTGCGACTGATAGAAGGCACCTAGTCGCAAAGAAAGACTCGGCTCCAGGTCTTTGAGTGCCAGGCGAACGGCTTGCCGTACCTGGGACATATCCTGGTTCGGTCGCTCGTAGTCGAATCCTGCCGCATTGAGCGCAGCCATCACAGTGAAGAGTTTCAGGTCGGCCCTGAAGTCGATGTTGACAAGGTCTTCCAGTTTGGCTTCCTGGGCGGGATCAGTCTCCTGGTTCTCTCCCATCACAAGCGTGACGACGCAGATCAGCAGAAGGGATAAACAGACTAATGCAGAACAGTCAGGTCTTTCGGCGGGGTTGAATTGTGTGAGCCTTCTCAGCATACACCGTAAATTCTTATGGTACCCGAAGCGAGGACGTCTATTCCAATTGATCAGAGACGGTCGAAGGAGATCTTTTGAATCGTCCGTATTTTCGGACGACACGAAGGGCGATCGGGTAGGAGATCAGCGCAAGTGCTGTGCAGAGGATGGTGGAGCCAACGAATGCTGGTAGAAACAGCTGCCACTGACTGGTGAGCAAGTTCCAGAACTCGGCCCGGAAGATCTCAAGAAGATTCAGGCCCTCGAGACTGCGGCCGTCCTTGACGCCAAGAAGCTGAATCCCGAACCAGGTGGCGAACCCGTAGTACGGCACCAGGATCCAGGGATTACAGGAGTAGACACCAGCCAGCACCACGATCCGGTTGAAGCCGACGATATACGCTACCAGCAGTCCCAGGACGGTATGAAGCCCGAGTAGGGGCGAAAAACCCAGAAGGACTCCGACGGCGAAGCCGAGAGCGGTTCGCTCGGGTGACTCGTTCAGCGGCAGAAGGGAGCGGACCAAGCGGAGCAACCTGGCACCGAGTCCTCTACGTAGGCGGGATTGGAGTCGGCCTTCGGCTCCCCCCGGCGCGTCGGCGCGCGTCTCTTTCTCAGGCCCAGATCCCGAAACAATCGACAAATTTCTAGAAACTCCGAAAGTGGTCAAATCCTTCTGGTTGATATGGCTTGCGCTCCTCGCCCTGTACCAGGTGGAGTGAGGAGGGGCCCCTCATCAGCTTACCAATGAAGCGATAGGGCGGAAAACCCTTGGGGTAAGACCGAGCCAACCGGTCGACTTGCTCTTTGGATGAAGTAAACAAGAGTGCGTAGTCTTCGCCACCCTCCAGGGCCGTCTCCAGAGTCATGTCCTTCAGCAGCGGAATCCGGGCGGCATCTAGCTCCGCCTTCAGATCACTTTCACGGCTGATCTGAAGCAGATCTGCCGCCAGACCGTCGCTGACGTCGATCATGGCGTTTGCGAGCCGGTTGTGACGCAGCCAGAGGCCCACTTCGATCTGTGGTTGTGGTAGCAAATGAGCCCGCAGGCAGCGCAAACGGAACGAGTCTGCTGCCCAGGAGGAGAGGTCTTCTTCGGAAGCAATTTCACCCAGTTCTTCCGGATTCTCATCCCGCAGAATCTGGAGTCCCAGGCGGGAAAGACCGACGTCACCGACCAGAACCACCAGATCACCCTCCTGCGCCGTCGAGCGATAGACGAAGTTGCCCTTTGTCACATACCCGAGGACGGTCACCGCCACATGGACCCGAGAACTGCGAGCGAGGTCCCCTCCTACCAGGGGCGCGTTCCAACGTCGAGCCTCCTCCAGAAAGCCTGCCATGAAATACTGGAAATACTCGTCTGTCAGTTCCGTTGGTAGCGCTAGACTGAGTAGGCTAGAGTAGGGATTGGCCCCCATCGCTGCCAGATCACTCAGGTTCACAAGGAGCGACTTTCGCCCTAGAAAATAGGGGTGCACCCAGCGACGCCGGAAGTGCACATCTTCCACCAGAAGGTCGGAGGTCAGGGCCATGGATTTCGCAAAGGCCGGATCGAAGGTGGCACAATCGTCTCCTATGCCCCGTGTGAGGGAAGGAGGGGAAGATGTCTCCTGATTGCGAATCCAACGGATGAGATCGAGTTCAGATCCTTTTCTGATTGGCATTGGGCACGGAAGTCTGTTTCAAGATTCGTTGTCGCTTGAAAAACACAGATTATAGAGAAACAGAAACAGTAGGTCGAAAAAGCCCGACCCGGAGTTCTCCTTTTCAGCCTAGAAATCCGGGCTAGAATACCTCATTCGGAGCTTCGTCCCATGGAAACAGCTGACTGCCTGGTTGCATGTGCCCTCAAGCAGGAGACCGCCGCCTTGGAAGACCAATTGGGGCCAATCTGCCAATACCTCGTGACCGGCCTCGGTGCGAAGCGTACCCGGCACTCGCTGGAGAGCTACTTCAGTCGGAGCAAACCCAAAGTCTTTGTCTTTACGGGAACGGCAGGCCAACTGGATCCCAAGTTGAGAATGGGCGACGTGGTCCTGCCTGAAGCCTGGTGCCTCAAGGATGGTCGACGCTATCCGGCCGATTCAGGATTGATCGAGCAGCTCCGAGGCCAAGGCTGGGAGGTATCGGGTCTGGGGATAACCGTAAAGACTCCCGTGATCCGCAAACAGGCCCGCGAAGACCTCTACCGTCTGGAAGGAGCGGGTATTTGCGATCTTGAATGTGCTATTGCATTGGAGGTAGCAGGACGTCACGGCATAGCCGGATTGGCTCCCAAGGTCATTTCCGACACGGCCGAGTCCGGGTTCCTCGCCTTTTGGAGCGAGTTCGACGAGAACATGCTCCGGCTCTCCGACTACCTGAAAAAATTGATCGATTGCCTGGTTTAGCTACTTCAGCCCACCTCGCAATCGGGATCGCTGCGTAGGAAAATGAAGTATTCCTGGTTCCCCTTCTGTCCTAGAATGGGTGAAGGAATCGTACCGATGATCCGAAGCTGTTGCCCGACGGCAAGTTTCATGACTCGATCGAGGATTTCCTTCCGCTTCTCGGGTTTCCTGATCAAGCCTCCTCGTTCAACCTCGTGACGCTGGGCTTCGAACTGGGGCTTTACCAAGGCCAATATCTCGCTTCTCTGGAATCGGCGAAGGACCGGAAACAGCAGCCGGAGAGAAATAAACGAAAGGTCCACTGTTATGATGTGGATCTCCTCGGGCAGATGAGCAGGCATCAAGTACCGAGCGTTTACGGCCTCTCGGACAACCACCCGTGGATCGTTCCTCAGTTTCCAGTCGAGTTGTCCTCGACCGACGTCAACTGCGTACACCTTCCGAGCCCCGTTTTGCAAGAGACAGTCCGTAAAACCGCCTGTGGAAGCACCCAGATCCAGGCAGGTCTTTCCCGAAACCTTGACCTCGAAAGTGGTGATCGCGGCCTCCAGTTTCAAACCACCACGAGAGACATATTTCGGGTCCTCTCTCCTAAGGGAGATCTCGGAGGAGGAATTGATCTGTGTGCCCGGTTTGTCCACACGCTGCTGGTCGACGAAGACTGAACCGGTCAGGATCAGGGCGCGGGCCGTCTCCAGGGTGGATGCAAGCTCTCGGCTGACGAGCAGGTCGTCGAGCCGCTTCCGCAGGATTGCCATACCGATCACGACCTATCAGGAGTCGCGATTCGCGATAAAGAGTGCGATCGCTTCCAGCACCTGGCCGCGCTGCCCAAGGAAACTGATTTTTTCGATCGCGCCTCTCGTCAGCTCCTGTTTGATTTGTCGAGCCTTCTCGATGCCAAGGAGAGATGGATAGGTGGCCTTCAATGTCTGCGCATCCTTATTGGACGTCTTGCCCAGTTGTTCTTGGGATCCCTCAATGTCCAGAAGATCGTCGGCGACTTGAAAGCTTAGACCGACGCTTGCCCCGTAGCCGCGAAGCTGCGTTCTCTCCTGTACCGAAGCCGTTGACAGGAGCGAGGCACAGTATGTCGAGGCCTCGATGAGAGCTCCTGTCTTGGACGAGTGGATGTATTCGAGTTGATCCTGGGAGAAAGTCTTCCCCTGGGTGATCAGATCCATTGCCTGGCCACCGATAAGGCCTCCCTCAGTCCCAACGGCGCAACAAATCGTGTCGATGATCTCCAGACGAGTGGCTTCCCGCTGACACGGGATTCGGCCCAGGAGTTGGAAAGCGAGAGTCAGCAAGCCGTTCCCTGCTAGAATCGCGATCCCCTCCCCGAATTTCTTGTGGGTGGTCAGTTTACCTCGCCGGTAGTCGTCGTCATCCATTGCCGGTAGGTCATCGTGGATGAGCGAATAGGTGTGGATCATTTCCAGGGCGCAAGCGAGATAGATCAGCTCCTCAAACTCAGTCTCCAGAGCCTCTCCGGTCGCCAAAGCCAGGATCGGGCGTACTCTCTTGCCACCGGCGAAAATGCTGTAGCGCATCGCTTCATGGATGATTTCCGGGCGAGTATCTGCGGTTGGAAGGAATCTGTCCAGAGCGCTGTCGACAGTGCTTTTCTGGCGAGCCAGATACGTTTTGAGGTCCAACCCATCCTGCTGGGGCAAGGCCATTCTATTCCTCAGCCTCCTTCTCTTCCAAGGGATCGAAAGGACTTTGGACCAGCTGACCTTTTTCATCCCGAAGCAGAATCTCGACCTTTCTCTCGGCCTCTTCCAGCTTCGAACTGCATAGTTTCGAGATCTTGATCCCCTCCTCGAACAGCTGAAGAGCCTTCTCCAGCGCCAGGTCACCCTTTTCCAATTCTCCCACGATGTGCTCGAGGCGGGAGAGACCCTTCTCGAAATCCTTAAACTCCATGATCGCCTTCCTTCTTGGCTCGGAGTCGTCCCCGCGCGAGCTGGATATTTAACTCATCGCCGTCGACGACCTGGGAAGAATCCCGGACTATGGTGCCTTCCGGAGTCGTGACAATCGCGTAGCCGCGCTCTAGAACCGCGAGCGGTGAGTAGGCCTGAAGCCGTTGAGTGGCTGACTGCAGACGCTGCTGATTGAACTGTAGCTGGAGGTCGGCCTGGCGGCCTAGTTCCTTGCTCTGAGTCGCCAGTTGTGTCTGAAGGGACACGAGGAACAAGGGAATCGCCTTGCTCAGGCGGCTAGAAAGCTCATCCAGGCGCTGCAAGAAGATGCGAAGCCTGGTTTCGGCGTCAACGAAGCCGCGGCTTGCCGTCAGCTGTCTGAGGCGATGCTGTTTTTGCTTCACGATCAATTGAATCGATTGGGACGAGCGACGCCTAAGGTGCTCGACCTGATTGAAGAGATCTTTCCTGACACCGGAAACGAGCTCGGCTGCGGCCGAGGGGGTAGCGGCTCGTATGTCCGCCACAAAATCGGCAATAGTGAAATCTATCTCGTGTCCCACCGCGGAGATGACCGGTTTCTCGGACTGAAATATAGCGAGAGCAACCCGTTCCTCATTGAAAGCCCAGAGGTCTTCCGTCGATCCGCCACCTCGAGCCAGAATGATGGCGTCGACCTCGGTTTGGGTATCCAAGAATCGGATTCCTGCACAGATTTCCTGCGAGGCTGCAGCTCCCTGAACCGTTACCGGAAAGATCAGGACGTCGAGTCGATCATTGCGACGCTGGAGTACTCTCAGAATGTCCTGCACTGCTGCCCCGGTTGGGGAGGTGACTATTCCTATTCTGGAGGGAAGAAGGGGAAGGGCTTTCTTGTGGGATACGTCGAACAGACCCTCCTTCTGCAAACGTTTTTTCAGCTGCTCGAAAGCGAGTTGCAGTGCTCCAGAGCCAACTGGCTCCAGATGCTCGACGATTAGCTGGACCTGGCCCCTTGGAGGGTACATCGAGACGGATCCCCGGGCCAGGAGTTCCATGCCGTCTTCGGGCTGAAATTTCAAGTAGCGCGCCTGCATCCTGAAGCAGACCGCCTGAAGCTGAGCGCTGGAATCCTTGAGCGTGAAGTAGATGTGCCCGGAAGGTGGTGTGGCTAGATTCGAGATCTCACCCTTGACCCAGAAATCCCGAAAGTTCGTCTCCAGCTGGATCTTCACGTCGTTGACGAGTTGAGAAACCGAGACAATGCGGCGGGTTTCAGAGAGGGTGAGCTGTCGTGGCTGCATGGATGCCCTTCAAGGTACAAGATACAAGATACAAGATACAAACAAGTTCCGAATCACAAGCACCAAACTCTGAACGATATTGAAATCCGGCGCTGGCGGCAGCGGCATGTTGCGAGAGTGCTACCGAGCCGGCCGGACTTGCTCGGGTGACGGGCAGGGACAGTTGTTCGAAGCGCTTGGCTTACACTATGATGGGCCTCGATGACTTGGTTCAAACGAGAAAAGCGTCCGCTCCAAGGCCCCGCGCAGGGAGAGCGGCGAGTCAGGACCGAGGGTGTTTTCACCAAGTGCGACCACTGCAGCAACGTCATCTGGAAAAAGGAACTCGAACGAAATCTATCTGTTTGTCCCAAATGCGATCATCATTTCAAATTGGGAGCCCACGAGCGCCTCAAGATGCTTTTTGATGACGGGCAATACCGAGAATTCGACGCCCACCTGAGGGCTTCAGATCCTCTTCATTTCGTCGATAGAAAGAGCTATCAGCAGCGGATCGAAGAATCCTCGAAAGACGGTAAAACGAATGAAGCTGTGGTCAATGCCGAGGGTACCTTGCACGGATATCCACTGGTGTGCTCCGCAATGGAGTACAGCTTCATTGGCGGAAGTATGGGATCGGTGGTTGGCGAGAAGATCACCCGGGCCATCGAAACCGCAGCCGATCAGGAAAAGCCCCTGATCATCGTCTCTGCGAGCGGCGGGGCCCGCATGATGGAGGGAGTGCTCTCCCTGATGCAAATGGCGAAGATCAGTGCGGCATTGGCTCGCCTGGACCGTCAAAGAACCCCTTACATATCGTTGTTGACCGATCCGACGACCGGCGGAGTTACCGCAAGCTTCGCCATGCTGGGTGACGTCAACATCGCCGAGCCCAAGGCACTTATCGGCTTTGCCGGCCCGCGTGTGATCGAGCAGACGATCCGCCAGAAACTGCCCGAAGGTTTCCAGCGAAGCGAATTCCTGCTGGAACACGGCATGCTGGACAGCGTGGTTCATCGCAGGGATCTGCGAGATTCCATTGCCGATTGGCTGATCTTCATGAGTCCCAACTAGATCTGCCGAAACTCCACTTCAACGAGATGTCTACCTCATAGTCCGCAAGAAGGTCATGGACCATTCTCAATGCTTGGCTTACCTCGACAGATTGGGAAACGAGGTTCTGACCATGAAGCTGGGTCTGAAGACGATCAGACGGCTTCTACAGATCCTTGATAATCCCCATCAAATGTATCCGAGCGTGCTGATCGCCGGGACAAATGGGAAAGGCTCGGTTGCTCGCTTTCTGAGGTCGATGCTCAGCTGCAGCGGTTACCGCACCGGCCTGTTTACCTCGCCTCATGTGGTCGATCTTGGCGAACGTTTCGTTATCGACGATCACACCATCGAATGTGAAGAATTCGCGCGACACTTCACCCGCGTTGCGAAAGCAATTGAGGATTCGCGTTTCGACCATCATCCCACCTACTTCGAGACGTTGACCGCGACGGCCTTCCTCTATTTCGCCGAGGAAGAGGTCGATATTGCCGTTCTTGAAGTCGGTCTTGGAGGGAGGCTGGACAGTACCAATGTGGTGGCCCCGGTACTCTCCGTGATCACCCCTATCGGGTTGGATCACCAGCAGGCTCTGGGTCATACTATTGAGCAGATTGCGTCGGAGAAAGCGGGGATCATTCATCCGGGCCGCCCAGTCCTGGTCTCTGAACAGCGGCCTCGGGCTCGCCGGGTCGTTCTCCAGGAGGCTACCAACCTCAAGGCTCAGATGTTTGAGCTTGATCCGCGCTCGGTCTGCTGGAGCGACGCCGGTCAGGGCAGGTACTCTTTTGACTTTCGTGGGTACAGCTGTCGCGTGCCGCTGAATGGCCGACACCAGGTCCAGAATGCGGCCATAGCCATCGAGGCTCTATCGATCTTGGCCGACTACGGGTTTCCTCATTCCCCGGAGAGTGTCCCGGAGGGCATCCGGCGGACGAGGTCATCGGGTGTAATCGAAAAAATCGGAGATGACCCGATGTTTCTGGTAGACGGAGGACACAACCAGGATGCAGCGGAGGCCCTAGCCGTCTTTGTTGAAGCCCACAGCCACCCACCGAGATCGCTGGTACTGGCAATGATGCGGGACAAGGAAGTAGGACAGGTGCTGAGGCGACTCCAGCCCCTTTTTGATCGGGTATTCTTGACTCAATTTCGATCAGAACGGGCTGCAACGGTCGAGGAGCTCAAGAGGATCTGTCCTTCCGGCATTCGCGAGCCGGATCCGATTCGTGCTTGCAACAGGGCAAGCGTTTCAAGCGCTACCGTGGTGGCGGCTGGGTCCTTCTACTTGGTCGGCGAAATTCTGGGCGCGCGAAGGCGTAGTGGTGACCTGAGTTTCCAAGATACAGGATACAAGGTGCAAACAAATCCCAAATAGCAAGACACAAGCGAGAAGCCAATTCGGAGCTCGAATGTCCAACAGCGATTGGGGAGAGTACTGATGAACCGGACCCTGACTTTTTGTCTTCTGTTGCTGGCGTTCTGCTCCTCCAAAGCCCGGCCCCAGACCCCCCCGGTGGACGTAGGCTCCCGCCTGCAGCTGTTCGCGGACGACCTCCTGGTCGAGGAGGTCAAGGGAGAGGCCCGGCTTCAGCTTCAGCGCCCCACTCCCCGAGAGGTCGTCCTGGTGACCGATCGACCCTGGGAGGGAAATGCCTGCAGCCTGTTTACCGTTTTCCAGGACGGTGGACGCTATCGCATGTACTACCGGGCGTGGCACTTTGTCACGGGTACCACCCTCGAGTTTCCTCGCCGCCAGGTGATCTGTTATGCCGAGAGCCTGGATGGGATCCGTTGGTACCGACCCAATCTTGGCATGGTTGACTTCGAAGGATCGAAGGAGAACAACATCATTCTGGATCGGCTCCCGGCGGGCGGGGGCGTACACACCTTTGTCCCGTTCAAGGACATGAACCCTGCCGCAACCCCCGATGCCCGCTACAAGGCATTCTCTCGGGAAAGGGACAAGGGGCTCTACGCCTGGAAATCTCCCGACGGCATTCATTGGGATCTCATGACGGACCAACTGGTGATCACCAAGGGTTACTTCGATTCCCAGAACCTGGCCTTCTGGGATCCGGTCCGCCAGGAGTATCGCGAGTACCATCGAGACTTCAAGACCACTCCAGACCTGGCAGAGAAGACTCACGGAATAAGGGGAATCAGGACCAGTACCTCTTCGGACTTTCTTCAGTGGACGGACCCGGTCTGGCTCAGTTATCCTGGCGCCCCGGAAGAGCAGCTCTACACCAATCAGATCCTGCCCTACTACCGGGCCCCTCACATTCTGCTGGGCTTCCCCGTTCGCTATATCGATCGGGGATGGTCCGACTCCACAAAAGCCCTTCCAGGCTTGGAGCACCGGCGGCTGAGGGCCAACGTCTCAACCCGCTATGGGACGGCTCTTTCGGAAGGTCTCTTCATGGCAGGCCGTGACCGGGTGAGCTTTCGACGCTGGCAGGAAGCGTTCATTCGTCCGGGACTGAGCCCGGTAGACAACTGGGTCTACGGCGACAACTTTCAGAACTGGGGCCTGGTGGAAACTCGGAGCCAATTCGCGGGCGCTCCCAAGGAACTGTCCATCTACGTCAACGAAGGCTACTGGAGGGGTGAAAGCCTCAATCTGCGCCGCTTTTCGATTCGCGTCGACGGCTTCGTCGCCGCCTCGGCCCCCATGGCAGGAGGGGAGATCATCACCCGGCTTCTGGTCTTCGAGGGAAGCCGCCTCTTGCTCAACTTCTCCACCTCGGCCGCCGGAAGCATTCAGGTGGAGATCCAGGGCGGCGACGGAACCCCAGTGGATGGCTACCGTCTGGCGGATTCCTCACTCACGTTCGGAGACGAGCTGGAAAGGGAAATCAGCTGGAAAGGAGACCCGGATGTAGGAAAACTGGCGGGTCTGCCCGTTCGCCTGCGCTTCATCCTGAAGGATGCAGATCTATTCGCCTTCCGTTTTCAACAGAAATAGCTTGGATTTCAAACGGAAGGAGACGGGGAAGGTAGGTGGGATGAAAGCTACTCGATCCTGAAAAGCAGCTGGCCGGCGCTCACCGTATCACCTTCCTTGACCTCGCAACTGAGAACGGTTCCGGACTTGGGTGAGCGCAGCTCGTTCTGCATCTTCATCGCTTCGATGATCACTAGTCCTTCGCCTGCCTCTACCAGATCACCCTCATTCAAGAGAACCTTGACTACCTTCCCAGGCATCTGGGCCTTCAACGTGATCGCATCGGTGGTCTCCAGCTCGGTGACTTTGCGCCGAAGCCGGTCCCGGAGTGAGTAGACTTCGATCGGGAAAAGGCGGTGCCGCCAGTTCACCACTGCTTCCCCTCGATCACCCAACACAGAGAAGTCCTCGACTTTGCCGTTCAGCTCGACGGTCCATTGCCGCTCGGTCCGGGATAGGACACCGACCTCGATGGTCTCAACACTATGCTGGCCCGTTTCAATCCGGATCATGAACGCTGATTCGTATCCTTCGCGCACATTCTCCTGGATCTCGATAAGGTAGGTTTGCTCCCGATGCCTGGCTTCGATTTTCACTGGTTCGCGTCAACCCTGAGAGTTCGAAAAAGGGGGCGGTATCCGCCCCTGGTATTTCCATCGACTACTGGACCGAGGACTCTCGGTCGCTTGGCTGCGACTTTTGGCGTGGAAGTCGAGAGCTGCTGCGATGATCGGGAAGAGTTCGTCAGGATCTGGCGCCTCCTTGGCTTGGCTAAGGAATCCCTCGATTAGCCCGGTGTGAAGGTGCCCCTCCCGAAACTCGGGTTCATCAAGGAGAGTCTGAAAGAAGGGAACGGTAGTTTTCACTCCGACAATTCTGTACTCCTTCAGGGCTCTGAGCATCCGCGCCGTCGCCTCTCGTCGATCCTTACCGAAGGCGATCAGCTTGGAGATCATCGGGTCGTAGTAGATGGGGACTTCCGAACCCTGACACACGCCGCTGTCGTTTCGGATGCCTGGACCGGCTGGCTCGTGGAGATCTAGAATCGGTCCGGGGGAAGGTAGAAAATCATTGAACGGGTCTTCCGCGTAGATCCGACACTCAATAGCCGCTCCCTTCAGTTCGATTTCTTCCTGTCGAGAGCTCAGCTTTTCGCCTGCCGCAACTCGGATCTGTTCTCGAACCAGGTCCATGCCGGTAACCATTTCGGTCACGGGATGCTCGACCTGCAGGCGAGTGTTCATTTCGAGGAAGTAGAAAGATCGCTCTCCTCCCGAGAACTCGACCAGGAATTCAACCGTGCCTGCGTTGTGATAGTCGGCGGCGCGAGCCACCGTAAGGGCAGCCGCTCCCAACTCCTTCCGGAAGTCTTCGTCCACAGCGGGGGAGGGCGCTTCCTCGACCAGTTTTTGGTGGCGTCTCTGGATCGAACACTCTCTTTCCCCCAGGTGGATGAGGTTACCGTAGTGGTCGCCAAGGACCTGAACTTCGATGTGACGAGGTTGCTGGAGGTACTTCTCGAGAAAGAGGGTGGCGTCCCCGAACGAGGACTCCGCTTCGCTACGCGTCATTTCATAGACGGAACGCAGTTCCTCTTCGGTAGAGACCAGTCGCAGTCCCTTCCCGCCTCCACCTGAACTGGCTTTTACCATCACCGGGTAACCGATTTCCACCGCCGCTGATACCGCCTCTTCTACCGAATTGACGGAATCGACCGTCCCAGGGATGACCGGCACCCCAGCCCGAGCCACCGCTTTGCGGCTGGCGATCTTGTCTCCCATAAGCGCTAGCGCAGCCGGTGACGGACCAATGAACCGAAAGCCAGCATCTTCACAGGCACGAGCAAATGACGGGTTCTCTGACAAGAATCCGTAGCCGGGATGAATTGCCTCCACTTCTGCTGCCCGTGCCGCTCCGAGGACCGCCTCGATCGACAAGTAGCTTTCAGAGGCCGGGGAATTGCCGATGAACTGAGCCTCTTCTGCAAGCCTGACATGCAGCGCGCCGCGGTCGGCCTCGGAATAGATCGCGACCGGAAAAATGCCAAGATCTCGGCAAGCACGGATTACCCTGACAGCGATCTCGCCGCGGTTGGCAATGAGGATTTTCTTGAACATGCCGGGCTGCTCTCGGAAAAGTTACAGGTTACAGGTTACAGGTTGCAGGTCGCAAGATAGGGTGAAATTGCGATGATTTGAAGAGGTCTGCCTGGTCCGGGCTCACAAGGGTATGTTTCCGTGCTTCTTGGGAGGATTCGAGTCGCGCTTGTTAGAGGTCATCTCCAGTGCCCGGATCAGCTTTTTTCGGGTGTCCTTCGGCTCGATAACTTCGTCGATATAGCCCCGCTCTGTGGCCGCATAGGGGTTGGCGAACTTCAACCGGAACTCTTCCACCTTCTGGGTCTTGAATTCGGCGGAATCTGGGTGAGATTTCAGTTCGTTGCGGTAGAGGATCTCTACCGCCGCTTCCGGGCCCATCACGGCGATTTCGGCTGTGGGGTAGGCGAAGTTCAGGTCGGCTCGGATGTGTTTTGAGGCCATTACACAATAGGCTCCCCCGTATGCTTTCCGTGTGATTACAGTGATCTTGGGAACCGTGGCTTCAGCGAAAGCATAAAGGAGCTTTGCCCCGTGTCTGATGATTCCACCGTGCTCCTGGTTGACACCAGGCAGGAATCCTGGGACATCCTCGAAGACGATTAGAGGGATGTTGAAGGCATCACAGAATCGGACGAAACGAGCGCCCTTGACGGAAGAGTCGATATCCAGAGTTCCCGCCAGGACCGCAGGCTGATTCCCCACGATTCCAACCGACATCCCAGCGAGACGGGCAAAGCCGACAACCAGATTCTGTGCAAAGTGAGCATGCACTTCGAAAAAATACTGGTGGTCAACGACTGCCTGGATCAGCTCCTTCATGTCGTAGGATTTGTCTGGTTCCGAAGGGATGAGCTGGTTCAAACCAGGATCAACCGTCTCCGAAGTGTCGGGCTCGCCGCGCGGTGGGTCCTCCATGTTGCTCGAGGGGAGGAAGGAGAGCAGTTCCCGGATTCGGGCAAGACACTCCTTTTCTGTGCCAGCTGCAAAGTGTGCCACGCCGCTGATGCTGCTGTGAGTGGTCGCCCCTCCGAGTTCCGATTTGTCCACCTGCTCCTGGGTGACGGTCTTGATGACTTCTGGACCTGTTATGAACATGTAGCTGGAACCATGGACCATGAAGATGAAGTCGGTAATCGCGGGCGAATAGACGGCTCCGCCGGCGCAAGGACCCAAGATCGCCGAGATCTGAGGGATGACTCCGCTGGCGAGCGTGTTGCGCAGGAAGATGTCGGCGTAGCCCGCAAGGCTCACCACACCCTCCTGGATGCGAGCTCCGCCACTGTCGTTGAGACCAATGACCGGGGCTCCCATCTTCATCGCCAGATCCATGATCTTGCAGATTTTGGCGGCGTAGGTTTCGGAGAGACTGCCTCCGAAAACCGTGAAATCTTGAGCGAAGACGTAGACCAGTCGACCGTCAATCTTGCCGTATCCTGTGAGCACCCCATCGCCGGGAATCTTCCTTTGATCCATCCCTAAGTCGGTACAGCGATGGACGACGAACTTGTCCAATTCTTCGAACGTGCCTTCATCCAGCAAGAAACAGATGCGCTCCCGCGCCGTGAGCTTTCCTGCTTCGTGCTGACGCTTGATGCGTTCTTCACCGCCTGCCGCCTCGGCTTCCCGGTGCCTTCGTTTCAGTTCTTCCAATTGCTTCAGTGAATCCATGGCACCCACTCTCCTCGAGCCTGCGGTAGGATTTAGGGCTTTGGTCCCCGGGCTGCAGTCTTCTTTATCGAACCTTCGCCTGGATCTTGGTCCTCCAAGCCACCTACCATCATCAGTCGGTGATCATCACGGGTACGGAAGCCGATTGTGGACTTTCATTCCCGGATGTGTCCAGAGTCGCAACCCGATAGTAGTAGGTCAAGCCGACACTGACCTCGACATCTGTATACCGGGTGATGGAGACTCGGCGAGATAACCTTTTCAAGGATTCGGGACTGGTCCCCTTGTATACGATGTAACTGTCCAGATCCGAATCTCTGCCGCGGTCCCACAGAATCTGAACCTTCCCTTTCCAATAGACCGCCGTTACATTTTGAGGAACCTGTGGGGGAAAGGTATCTCTCGGTGACACTGTCAAGGTATCTCCGATAGAACTGAGAATCAAAGGGTCCTGGTTCCGGCTAACCGCTTGGATCCAGTAAGTCTTGTTCTGGCCGAATTCGATCTCCAGATCATCGAAACGCTCGGTGGAAAGTCGGTGCTTTGAATTCAAGAAATATCCCGCGACGTTCGCCGGGGCCGAACCGTCAATGTTGGTCGAGGGCCTATCCCAACGCAAAATGATCCGGTCCTTGAGCACCTCGGAGCGAAGGTTCGACGGTGGGGAGGCAGGAGAAATTGGGATCGAGTTGACCCGATTGGAGAGCTCGGAGGCGCGGCCCCGCCGATCCAGCAGGCGCAGCGCGAATTGACAGGTCTCATCGCGCTTGGCTGGGTTCTCCACGAAGACCAACGGTCCCGAGGTTGGGTGGGGTCCCAGACTCTCACGTTCGAAGTCTCCAAGCAGCTCCAACTCGTCAGTTGAGAGCTTGGGCCCGGCGCACTTGCCATGGAGCTGTACGGCCGCGATATTCTCTGGCGGCATCGGAAAAATAAATTGGAGTCGATCCGCTACCTGAACCAGCTGCAGGTCCCGGGTTGAAACTGGTGGCTCAGAAAGCGGAGGAACTGGATCCCCCACCTTGGCGCACCCGGCTAGGACCAGAAAGCAGAGCTGAATCACTCGAACACCTGTCATGCTTCCGAAGTAGCTCTCCGATTTCTCGCAAGACGCGAACTGAGTCTGAAAAAATTGATGCTCTAATACAACCTTTTAGAGAGAAACTGCATCAGAATCGTTAGGAGTGGGGTCAGAGCTTCTCTCCTCCTTAATTGTCCTGAACAGGACACCCCAAACAACTGGCCCCACTCCAACTCCACGAAACCAGGGTACAGGTTCCGGGCTGAAACTTCAGGTCGGAGACGAAAGAGATTGTGCAGTTGGCCAGCTCTCTCCTCGAGGCCTGGCCCCATTCGGGAAAGAAATCTTGGTGATTGTGTCTTGCCGCGAATATCGATAGCACCGTGTCGGTTGTAGGACGGGCACTCTTGCCCGTCTAGGACAGCGACGGGCAAGAGTGCCCATCCTACAAAACCGTCGTTTCAGATCAGGTACATTTCTGGGCGTGGGAGGCTCGAATAAAGCGGTAGGTGTCAAGACATCTGGGACAGTCGAATAGGTGATCGATGGTCTCGATCACCTCTATGTCGGCGAGTTGGTTGCTGGCAAGCGATCTCATCTTGATGGGGGGCACATGGTGCGAGCACCCATGGTCAGGTGGGAAGCTCACCGTAAACAGGATCTTGCATAGGATCTGAGTAGCCATTAAGTAAGCACATCATAACAGAATCAATCTACAAGAAAAACTGGTGCTCTGACTGTGTTATATTCCTCGACTTGTGGGAAAAGATCTCGACTGGGCGACCGCCCGCTGCGCTGAGTTGCGGAGAGAGATCGAGCGCCACAACTACCTCTATTCGGTTCTGAACGACCCCGTAATCAGTGACTCGGAATACGATCGGCTCTTCAGGGAACTGGTGGAGCTGGAGCTCGAGTATCCGGAGCTGGCTTCAATGGATTCTCCCACTCAACGGGTAGGGAACGAGCCCCAGGAGAGGTTCCGGAAAGTCTCGCATCACGCCCCCATGCTCAGTCTAGCCAATGCGTTCGATGGGGATGAGATAAGGGCCTTCTATCGCAGGATTAGCAATCTGCTTGGTACCGAGGACGTCGAGTTCGTCACCGAGCTGAAGATCGACGGCATAGCCGTGGCCCTGACTTACCAGAATGGAAGTCTGGTGAGGGGTGCCACTCGAGGAAACGGGTTGGTAGGAGAGGAAATTACGGCTAATCTTCGAACCATACGCTCGATCCCACTCCGCTTTCAGGAAGACCTATCCCCTCCTCCACTGATAGAGGTGCGCGGGGAAGCCTACTTTCCTGTCCCGGCCTTTCAGCGGATCAACGAGCAGCGTATTTCCCAGGGAGAAACACCCTTCGCGAATCCCCGAAACGCGGCTGCCGGAGCTCTGCGACAACTGGATCCGAAGGCTTCTGCTACCCGCCCCTTATCCTTCTTCGCCTACGCCATCGGCTACGTCGAGGGTATGGCTTTTCCGACTCAGAGAGCGACCCTGGATCAGCTGGCGAAATGGGGTTTCCCGATCAACGCCAATTCGAAGCAACAGGCCAGTATCGACGATGTGATTGAATTCTGCGGCCATTGGCAGGAAAGACGAGACACCCTCGATTACGAAGTCGACGGTGTGGTGATCAAGGTTGATCGTCTCGACTATCAGGAGCTTCTGGGCGCTGTTAGCCACGATCCACGTTGGGCCATTGCCTATAAGTTTCCTGCCCAACTGGCCACGACGCGGCTGCTCAAGATCAACATCAATGTAGGTCGAACCGGGGCCTTGAATCCCTACGCTACACTCGAACCTGTGCGAGTTGGAGGAGTCACCATTCGAACCGCCACCCTTCACAATCAGGACGACATCCAGAGGAAGGATATTCGGGAAGGAGATACGGTTATCGTCAAGAGGGCGGGAGACGTCATTCCTCAGGTCGTGGGACCCGTTCGGGAGAAGCGAAGCGGACGGGAGAAGCCGTTCGTCTATCCAAGAGCGTGTCCCGCTTGTGGTGCGGTGGTATCCCGCGACCCCGAAGAGGCTATGGCCTACTGCACCAACCGCCATTGTCCCGCCCAGCGCTTCGAGTCGTTGCGGCACTTCGTGAGCCGAGGAGCACTGGATATTCGGGGGTTGGGACAGAAGACGATTCTAAAGCTGCTGGAACTACAGCTCATCCTGGACCCCGGGGACATCTATTCGTTGAGTGTGGATGATCTGGGCCGTCTGGATGGTTTCAAGGAAAAGTCCATCGAGAACCTCCTTGAGGGTGTCCGACAAAGCAGGCAGCAGCCTTTTCCTCGCGTCCTGTTCGGTCTGGGGATTCGGCATGTAGGGGAGACCATCGCCGGCCTACTTGCAAGAGAGTTCGGAACCATCCATGCCCTGATGGGGGCTCCAGAGGAAGAAGTGGCCGGCATTCTGGGGGTCGGGCCCGAGATCGCTCTCAGCGTCAGGCAGCATTTCTCAGTACCCGAGAACCGACTCCTGGTGCGAAAATTGGAGGAGGCTGGTTTGCAGTTGAGCCTCGATGGGGAGGCAACTCCAACAGCGGAAGCCCTCGCGGGAAAGACTTTCGTCCTCACTGGGACACTGCCGGGGCTGAGTCGAAAAGAAGCCTCCGAACTGATCTCTCTCCACGGAGGAAAAGTGGTCTCTTCGGTTTCGTCCCGAACCGACTACGTCGTTGTCGGCGCCGAGCCAGGGTCGAAACTGCGGAAGGCCCAGGAACTGGGGGTCGAGGTTCTTGGTGAGGACCAGTTGAAGGAGATCGTTTCTTCGAACTAGATGATCGATTCCGAAATAGCATGGCAATTGCAGATGGGGCTTGCGTGGCGAGGTCAAGGCGGGAGGAGGAAGACGATGCCTTGCCATCTTCGACGACGACCAACGAAGAGATCGCCCGCAACCTCCGTCTGCCCAACGGGTTGCGCGACCGAGTATGAACCCAGCCTCTCTTCTGTGCAGACCAGCACCCCAGATACGTTCAGTTCGATTTATGGGCGCAACAATTGTCATGTTATTTCGGAATCGATCATCTAGTGTGATCCTCCTTTGAGATGGTGATGAGTTCCCAGGGTAGGCGGAAAGAGGGGCCGATTGCGACGGGCAGACGACGTCTGAAGCCTCCTCCACAGGCTAAGTTGTTCGTCGCCATCATGTCCGCCAGTCCCGCCTATTGGGAGGAGATAGAGGATCACCTGGAGAAGCGGTGGGGTGAAATCGATCACCATTCGGCAATCTACAGCTTCAGTGAATATACCAGTCACTATGAAAGAGAAATGGGTGCCTCTATCTGGAAATACTTCATCACTTTTCGCCGACTTCGCCCGGTCCCGGACCTGGTGCAGCTCAAGCTTTTCACCGAGGAGTTGGAGCAGATGTTCCTGACTCGGAAAGAGGTTACTGGAGACGTTCAAAACCAGGATCTGCGCCGGACCGTGAACTTGGATCCGGGTTACCTCACCGCTTGGCATCTGGTGCTCGCCACGGTCAAGAACTATGCCCATCGAGTCCACCTCCAGGACGGGATCTACTCCGAGTTGACCTTGATCTTCCGGCGCAGCCAGACCGAGCCGCTTCCGTGGACCTACCCCGACTACCGGGCCGAGCCCACACTTCGATTTTTTTCAGAGGTACGTTCCGATTATCTTAGTTCAAAGCGGTCCTGAGGAGGCTTAACCCGCATTTCTCATCGCTTGTCGTAGCGAGGCGCCGCAAGGGCCGTCCTGGCAAGGCTTGCGACCGAGGCCCCCGCAGTCGTACTCGTGCAGTACGTCGAGGAGGACCAGGGAGCGAAACACAGCCAGGGCGGATGATTGCGGCGACGTAGTAGACCAGCGATGAGAAATGCGGGCTAAGGCGATATCGGATTGGGATACAGCTCCAGCAGTAGACTCAAGAGTTGGGGAGCCAGCGGTGCTCTGGTAGCATAGGTTTCGGGTCCGGTTGATGTCCCAGTGTGCTCGGATAGCTCACCCCGGCCAGGAAGAGTATTCTAGTGTGGCGATCCTCGACTCAGATTTGTCCTGGTTGCAGGTACACTTTGGTAGAGCCAGCTACTTACTGCCCCTACTGCGGGGTGCAACTGACCTATCCCTTATGGAAGAAGATAGGCGCCTCGATCATACTTATCCTGATTATCTATGGTCTGGTTCAATGTCATTTGAGAATGTTGGATGGGCTGAACGAATTCTGAGCTAGCAACGTCGCCTGCTAACGGACTACCAAAATGGCCAACGACTTGCTACAAAATGGTTCTTTCCTCTTTCGCCAGGAGGCTCGCTCCGATCCGGGGCGAGTGCGTAGTGGAAACGAGGATTCTCTGATTCTGGCTCCTGACCTTCGCCTCTTCGGAGTTTGCGATGGTATGGGTGGACATGCTGCCGGAGAGGTCGCCAGTGCCATCGCAGCGGAGGTGATGGCCGAGGAGATCGAGGGTTCTGCAGCCTCTTCCTCCGAGGCGTTGAGGCACGCCATTGCGACAGCCGACGAGAGGGTCTTTCGGGAACAGGAGGAACATGCGCAACATCGAGGGATGGGGACAACCGTCAGCGCCTTGTGGTTGTTTCCAGACCTGAGTCCGAAGGGCTGGATCGGGCACGTCGGAGACAGCCGGATCTATCGTCATCGCCAGGGTGAGCTACGGCAGTTGACGGTAGACCACTCTCCGGTCTTTCGCCTTTTTCAGTCGGGCATTCTGGATAAGGATGAGATGCTAACTCATCCTTACAAGCATCTGCTCGACCGTGCCTTGGGTCTCCAGCCGCCGGTTGATGCTGATGTGTTCCCGGTGGATCTAGAAGTCGGGGACGTCTTCCTGATCTGCACCGATGGCCTGACCGATATGCTCGTCGATCACGAGATTCATGACGTTCTCAAGAGTGAGAATCTCCTTGGCTGGGTGGCCGACCAACTTGTCAGCCGTGCCAACCAGAAAGGGGGCATAGACAATATCTCCCTGATTCTCATCGAAATCGTGCAGATCTGATTAACGACTCCGAAAACCGTTTTTCTTTTTTTATCGGGTATCCACATGATCGCCAACGATTGCCATTGTCATTTCTTCTCTCCCCGGTTTCTGAAGGCCTTGGCCCGTGAGAAGGGCCTCAACTCCGAGAACAGCGGGGAAGAGGTTGCAGGACTCCTAGGTTGGGATGATCCCGGTTCCACCGAGATGCTGGCCGATCGCTGGCAGCAGGAGCTGGATCGAAACCAGGTTGGACGGGCGGCTCTGATCGCAAGCTTTCCAGGAGACGAAGAGTCGGTGGCAGTCGCGATTGCACGTCACCCTCATCGGTTCGTGGGTTTCTTCATGGTCGACCCAACCCAAGCCGACATCTCGGAACGGGTTTCCCGAGCTTTCTCGGAGCTCGGGCTCCGATGTGCCTGTCTCTTTCCGGGAATGCACCGTTACGATCTCTCTGGTGAGGCGACCCACCAACTCTTCGAGACCGCGGCGTCGCACCCAGGTTCTTCGGTCTTCGTTCACTGTGGCGTTCTGACCGTGGGGGTAAGGAAGAAGCTGGGTCTGCCCAGTCGGTTCGACTTGAGGTTGTCCAACCCAATCCATCTCCACCATCTAGCTGCGGCGTATCCCGACCTTCCTGTGATCATCCCCCATTTTGGCTCCGGTATGTTCCAGGAAACACTGATGCTTGCAGATCTCTGTCCAAATGTTTTTCTGGACACATCCAGCTCGAATGGTTGGATCAAGTATTTTCCCGGGCTCACCCTCTCCCAAGTCTACGCTCAGGCTCTCGAGGTGGTGGGTCCCGAACGACTGCTTTTTGGCACAGACTCATCCTTTTTCCCCAGGGGATGGAACCGGCCTGTCTGGGAGGCTCAGACCGCCGCCCTGGAAGCCCTCGGGCTGGATTCGTCGGCGCAAGAGCAGATCCTCTGGAAGAACTTCGAGAGACTGTTCCCCGCTCCACCCGAAGGCCAGTGACCTAACTCCCGAAAGAGGAGAAGAGTGACGTGCGGGTGCCAATGCTCGATTTGAAACCGCAGCTAGAGCAGCTGGGCCCAAAATTGAAAGAGGCGGTCGCTAGGGTCATTGACTCGACCGTCTACATTCTGGGTCCCGAAGTCCAGCGATTCGAAGAGGAGGTTGCAGAATACCTGGGCGTGAAGCATGCGATCGGCGTCTCCTCCGGGACGGATGCGCTGCTTGTTTCCCTGATGGCCCTGGATGTCGGCCCCGGCGATCTGGTACTCACGACCACCTACTCTTTTTTCGCAACCGCTGGGGCCATAGCCCGCCTCAACGCGACCCCCGTCCTCATCGACATCGACCCCGATACCTACAACATCTGTCCCAAGGCCGTTGACCGTTGGTTCAAATCAAACCCGAGGCTGCGCCGAAAGGCGAAGGCCATCATTCCAGTTCATCTCTACGGACAATGTGCAGATCTGGCTCCGATTCTGGAGGTGGCAGGGCAACACCGAGTCCCGGTGGTTGAGGATGCGGCCCAGGCTATTGGGGCCACGTATCCTGCTGTCAGCGGGCTCCGCAGGGCAGGATCTCTTGGTCTCATGGGTTGCTTTTCGTTCTTTCCGGCAAAGAATCTTGGAGCTTTGGGAGACGGGGGTCTGGTAGTCACCAACGACGATGGCGTGGCGGAGACACTTTTCAAGCTGAGAAATCATGGAGCAACACCAAAGTACTACCATGGCCTGGTCGGCGGTAATTTTCGTCTCGACCCGATTCAGGCGGTCACTCTCAGGGTCAAACTCCCCTACCTGGAGCAGTGGAACCAGAAGCGTCGCACAGTTGCTGAGTACTATGACGCTGGCCTGGCGGAGCTCCCGATCAAAGCACCAGTCTTGGCTTATGACAGGAGCTGCCATATCTATAACCAGTACGTTGTTGCGGTGCCCGAGCGACGCGATGAACTAGCGTCTTTCCTGGCAGAAGCCGGGATCAGCACGGCTATCTACTACCCAGTGCCCTTTCATCGGCAGGAGTGCTTCAAGGACCTCTCCTTGGACCCCTGTGACTTTCCCCACAGCGAATATGCTTCCAAGCATACGATCGCCATTCCCATCTATCCCGAAGTGACGCCCGATATGCAGGACTACGTTATTGAGAAGTTACGTCGGTTTCTAGTCGACTGAATTCGAAAGGGTGTAGCGCCGGTTTGCGGCTTTCGTTGATCGCGCTGTATTCGAGTGCTCGAAGGTCTAGAATCATTTGGGTGCGGCTCTTTTAGAACAGGCGATTCTGGTGCCGTCGAACGCAAGATGGACCTCTCTTACTATGGGAGCGGCGAAGGCATTTTGGGGTTGGGTAGTTGGGTGGGGCAGAACAATCTGACACGGAAGACCGACCGATTGGACTTCTGGATCTTCTTACTTCACCCGCTTCAGGTGAGAGCGCGTGGGGCCGCGCACAGGGACCAGCTCGCCGTCCGCGTAGCGCGCGGCATGGTTTCTGAGCGACTCCTGCCGCTCGTGAAAGCGCCAATAGGCGTCGAAGTCTCCGCTGGCCTGCAGCGCACGCAGGCGTAAGACCGCCTCAGCCCCCGCCAGAGACCAGCGCGCCCCGGTCACCTCCATCCGATCTTTGACCAGGTAACGGCAGGCCCCCTCGATGACACCGGTGGCAATCGGGAACCCCCTCGCCAGATAGGTGTCATACTTCAGATACTCCGCATTTTTGAGCAGATAGTTGGCGCAGCGATCCACCGCTTCGCGCGCCTTGCCCGCCAGGCCCCGACGGGTCGCACTGCGACGGATTCCGCCCGCCACATAGCCACTGCGCCCGCGCAGAATACTCAGTAGGTGCTCGCCCACCCAGCCCTCCAGCTTCGGGTTGACTTCCCCGTGCAGAGCCATGCCGGCCTTCCACACGTACTCGCTCACGTGGATGAAGTCCAGCACGATCGTGGGCGCCGCCCTGGCGGATCGGTGCAAACACCGCAGCAGCGTCTTCAGCTGACTCCGATGGCCGTCGACCAGCACCACCCAACTCTTGCGCCCCGTGGGATCCCGCGAGCGGGCTTCTCCGAGGGCTTGCTCGATGACCTCTTCGGGACGCTTCTCCAAGCTCGCCCACAGCCGTTTGTGCTGGGGCCGCGGTCGCTTCCCTTCCTCCCGCTGCGGCTGCGGGGCCAGGACCCGCATCACCTCCTCCGGCCGCCGCACCTGAGGCGCGAGGGTGTACACCGCCGCGACCGTTGCCATCCGCTTGGCGTGGCGCTTTTCGCCCTTGCTCAACCGCTTCTGCAACTTGTGCTCGCTCGCTTCCGCCCGCTGCCGCGTCGCCTCCCGCAGATCCTCACGACGCAGCACCACTCCTTTGCCGTCCACCGAGATCGCCAAGATCGACCCCGACTCGCTCGGAGCCAACGCTCCCGCTTGTCGCTCCTGATAGAAGGCATCGAAGTCCTGGGCGGCACGGCCCACTAGCTCCTCCACCTGACGCTTGCCCACCTGCGCCCCCGTGGTTTTCGACAGCGCCTCCACGACTTTGTCGAACGACCCCTCGGCGGCTTCCTCCGCCGCCCGCCGCCGCACCTGGTGCGAGTACAACTCCGGCGGGAGGTTCAGATCCGCATCCAGTGGGTGCAGGCTCTGGAGCCCCTCTCCCCCGTAGCCGAGCCGCTCCACCCGAACCTCTCCAAAGACCGTTTCCAGCCCCCGTTGCTGCCGCCGGCGCTGTTGCCGCACCTGCCCTTCCGAATCCCGCACCGCAGCGGCCGCTTCACCCGGAGCCCGCAGCTCCAGGTGCGCCTGGTAGAACCGTCGCAGCAGCTCCCGCCCCTGCTGCTCCAGCTCTCGCTCCAACTCGCTGTGCGTCTTCCTATGGGCCTCGTCGGACATCAGAAAGGCCTCCATCTGGGCAAACTGCTCCCGCGCCGCCGCGAACTCATCCTCGGGCTGTAACTGGGCGGCTACCGCTCGCAACTTCTAGCCCTCCCGCAAGCGTCGGGCCGCCTCCGCCACCAGCGGATACACCAGCACCCGTTTCGGCGCTGCCGCCTCGCTCCGCGCCAGCCGATCCTCTCGCTTCCCGCCCCGCGTGCTCCCCAGCTCGATCCAGTTCGCCCCCCGATAGCAGCTGCCCCGGTAGCGCTCCGGATCCACCAACGTCTCCACCAAAAACACCTCGACCCCGTAGCTCCGGGGCCAGTCCAGCGCCAGCTGCCGCACGGCCCGCGATAAGATCCGGCTCGCCAGGTTCTTGACCTGGACCCAGGGCAACACTAAATAGCGACTGTTCGAGACCACGTGCACCAGCTGGCGCGTCCGCGCCTCCGCCTCCCATCCGATCCAGCGGTCGCGCGCCGCAATCCGCCAGGCCGCGCTCGAAAACTGCACGCAGGCCACCACCCGCCCCGCCGGCTCCGAGGCGTAGACCAGGTAGCGCAGATGCGCCCCGAACGGCACCCGGTGGCCTAGATAGTGGTAGCGCCCCACCAGCTCCCGGAACAGCCCTCGTTGCTCCGGCGTCCGAACCGGCTGCAGCTGAATCTCGCCCAGGTCCCGGGCCGTGCCCACCAGCCGGGGACCCGGCTCTCCCCGCGCCGTCACCGGTACCCCGGTCGCTTTCCCCGGCGGCCGCCCCAGCCGCTTGGGGGGCAACACCAGCCCCCCCTGGCTCTCCAGCTTCTCCAGAAACTCCCGGCACTCCCGCGCTTTCAGCGACCCCGTGCGGCGCTTCCACCCCAGCAACTCGCACACGGTGGCGGCCAGTTCCATCCGGCTCAGACCCCCACACGTCCCCACGATCTCCCGGATCAGGGCCTGCTCCGCTTTGCCCACCTCATGACCTAGGAATCGCGGCGCTTTGCTCTCCACACCCTCTGCCACAAACCTACGCTAGCAAACCGACGCACAAATGTCCAGTGCTTTTTTCCCTCTTTCAATTTTTCATCGCACCGGGATTCCACCGACTCACAGCGGGCAGAGTCTCAGGCCCGGCCCGGCGGCTATCCGAGCGCACCGCAATCCGACGCGTTTTAGCCGACTTATGCCCTTCGCCAAGCCTTATCTCGCCCAAAAGCGCCACTCGCTACGATTCGGACCCGGCTAACCTATTGTCAATAAAGGATAATGGTTCGCTCTAAAAGAGCCGCACCCGAATCATTTCAGCAATGTCAAGAACAGCCATTCTTGTGATCCGAAGGATGCGGCACCTCGGATCACCAAGGCTTTCACGCCGCGACTAGGATAGGAGTCCACATGGATGAGAGAGGTCTTTTCCGTGTCTTGGGTGGTGTCGGCGCCGTAGCCCTTTGCGCGACCCTGTTGAGCGCTGCTGCATTCTTAGTAGCAGTGAGGCCGTCAGATCTGAACGGATGGGTAGAGTCCAAAACCGGCGACGCCGATGTTGAGTTCGTGGCGGGGCCGGGAACACCTCCAGCCGGTGCAGCCAGCCTCGAGTTCCGGGTCGGAAGCACCAGTTTGTTCAGCCCGGCAGGTGCCAGAATGCGGCTGGGTGACACTTGGAACATCAAGCTAAGTACTGTGGGGATTATCCAATATTCAACCTATGTCCAGTCGTGGCGGCACTGTCGTCGGTTTGGCTTCTTTGGCCGCAGTCGAAGGGCGGTTTACGTTGCTCTGGATATCGATCATGACGAAAATGGAACGGTGGACGACGTCATCTACTACCAGCCTGCTTTCAACGGGAGAATCCGGTGTAATACCTGGCAGGAGTGGAATGCGACCGTCGGTCTCTGGTACTCCCTCAGCGATCCGGTGTTCGCTGCTCCAGGGCGTCCCCTGGCCCACTACCTTCTAGAGCATCCCCTGGCAGCCATTGTCCACGATGGGTCGGGTAGCGGGATCAGCCTGGCAGCAGGCTACGGATCAAGAAGGTGGCGGCACTTTCTGGGCAATGCCGATGAATTCAGCATCGGTTCCAACGAGATATTTTGCTCGTCGTGTACTGATGGCGAACCGGACCTCTGCCTGGCGGGTCCCTTTGGTACGTACGATTTCGAGCTCGACGAGTAAGATTCGGGTTGCAGGTTGCATCCCATTTTTCCCGTCGACAGTTTTCTTGGAAGGAAATCAAGCGAGGTCAATCCCAACGGGATTGCGTATATCAGCCCAGGGTTTCCGAACCCTGGGTTGGTGGAAACGCTAAATTTAGGTCAACCCTGAAGGGGTTGTGTACATCGATTTACCCTTTTGACGCAACCCTTTCAGGGTTGAAATCCAAGGAGTGGCATCGTTGACCCAGGGTTCGGAAACCCTGGGCTGTAGGCCGCAACCCCGTTGGGGTTGACCTCGATCCTGGGGATCGGCCTCAGGGGAAACGCCCTTCCTGTTTGGCAATCGCCAACCTGTAACCCATTCTCCAGGGCATCATCCCCCTTGCTTCTCGAGGGCGTGCTTGCTGACTTTGGAAGTGACTCGGATCAGGGCTTCCACCATCAGGATCACATCAACACTCGTTGCCAGCCATTGAATGCCCCTATCCACCCAGGCACAGAGTTCTTCCACGTTCGAGCCGGTGGAGATACCGACTGGGATTCCCGCCTGCTGTGCTCTTCCGATCACCTTCTTCATGGTTTCCACCACTTCAGGGTGGCCCGGTTGGCCTCGATGGCCCATCGAGTTGGCTAGATCATTGGGTCCGAACGCAACGCTGGATAGGCCCGGCACGGCAAGTATTTCGTCGATGTTGCGGACCGCATCAATATTCTCTATCTGAACGACCGTGATGATATTGTCGTTGGATTGTTGGCAGAACTCCTGCGCCCCAATCCTTCCATAATCCGAAGGTCTGAGTGGGCCGAAACCGCGAATCCCTTCGGGCGGATAGCGGCAGGCAGAGACGGCGAGGCGGACGTCCTCTGCGGTCTGGATCATGGGAACGATGATTCCATCAGCTCCAATGTCCAAGACCTTCTTGATCGGGACCAGGTCGTTCCAGGGTACTCGGACGAGTGCGGCGCAATCACTGCCCTTCAGCGCCATCAGATGGCACTTCAGTGATTCGGGCTCCAAGGCCGAGTGCTCTAGATCGATCCAAAGAAAATCAACCTTGGAGCCAAGCGCTTCGGCGACTTGAGGATCGGAAAGCCCGATACAGGTTCCCAGACAAGTCTGGCCTGCCTGGAGCTTCCCAGTGAACTTGTGAGCGTTGATCATCCAGATTCCTTACGACGCCTGCGCCCCGATTCCCATTTTCTTCTTGAGCTGTGCCAGCGACTCACTTCCCTGGGCCGCTGAAGGGGCCAGAGCCTTTTCAATTTGATCATCCAGATCTGAGGTGTTGTCCGACATCTCCCCGTAGGCCTGTGCTAGCGATTCTTCCTCCATGACCTTGTCCTTCATGCGTTCCAAGGTGGCGATGGTACCCGAGGAGTCCACACTGGAAAGTTGCTGGTTGATCTTGCGCATCGAGGTTGCGGTCCTGGCGCGGGCTCGGAGTGTCACCAGTTCGTTGTCATAGCGGGTAATGGTCTGTTTCAATTTCTCTACCTTTACCTGAAGCTGGTCGGCCATCTTTTGCTGCTGTTTGTGGTCTTCGAGCAGGGTGGAGGCGCGGCGAGCCGCATCCTCTTTCTTGGACAGCAGTTCGGTGGCCAGGCGTTCTGCTTCGTCCTGGGCTAGATCACCAGATTCCATTTTCTGAAGGAGCAACATGGCCTTACGCTCGTGATCCTGGGCCGTCTTCTTCTGATCATCGGAATCCTTCTTGAGCCGAATTGCGATCGCCTTGACCTGGGCAAGACTCTGCATGGCACCATGCAGATCCTTCTTCAAGTCTCGAACTGCCTGCTCGGTTGTCTTGATCGGATCCTCCATCTGATCTATCAGGGAATGTGCCTGAGACTGGGCCGTTTTGAAGATTCTTTGAAAAACACCCATTGCGGTTACCTCCTAAAACAAGTTGATTTGATAGGTCCCTTCGGGTCCCTTGTAAAGTTCTGAAAGGTTCATCGAACTATCGGTGGCTGTAATCAATCAGCTCTGAGCCATTCTCGGCCAGAGCCAACGAAAGTGCATCGATGGAGCCCTCGAGTTCATTCTGATCGAGATTCGCCAGTTGCAAAGTGTCTCGAAAGAAGACGCGGCCTCCCTCTTCATCCAGGACGAAGGCGCCGTGGACCAGGGTGCGATTGATCTGAAGTAGTCTCTTGAAGAAATCCCCGGGTTCCTTGGGCGTTTCCATGATCAGCTGTTCCAGGATGACAATGGGGGCTTCGCAGTCGATGATCAGATTGGTAATGCCGTTTTCCTGATCTTCGACGACGACCAGCTCCTCGCCCTCATTCTCGCTAACGATGCTAAGGTCAAGGTTGAGCAGGTACTCCTTGACCAGATCTAGACTCTCGGACATGGTTTTCACCTCCTATTGGTGGAAAGCAGCAAACAGTAAGCACCAGTTGAACGCGCCCAATTGTGGTGCTTGCGATTCGAGATTGCTCTGGCGCGATTGAAACACTCCGGACATTCTTGTATTGCCGACTAGGAGGCCTGCGGCCTTCGAGCCGATACCACTATCAAATAATCGTCAGACGCGACGCGATGGTCGGCAGGTGGATTGGAGACGACCTCGCCCTCGCCCCCCTTCAGCACAGCCAGCACCGTGCTGTTGTGGACCCTTTTCATTTCGGTAAAGACGTCCATGAAGCTCTGTCCCGCCATCGGCCCGGGAACCGGGACCTTGAATAGGTTGTTGCCAAAGCGGGAGCTCAATAGCTCCGAAACGACCTTGGATATCCCGTGCTCCATGGTGGCCCGAGAGATCAGTTTGCTGGAAAATTCGCTTCCAACGATGATCTCGTTGGCCTGGGCTCGCTCGCAGTGACGAACGTTGGTAGCATCCACCAGTTCCACGATGGTGTAGACCTCGGGATTCAGACTCTCGACCGTCAGCGTGGAAAGAACCACCTTTGCATCTCTTGCTCGTGGCTCCAGGCTGTCGTCACCCAGGATGATGGTGGATCTGGCCTCCGCCAGATTGGCTCGGTTCAGGGTTTCTTCGTTGAGGTCACCCTGGATGAAGTACAGATTGTCGTTATCGATAGGCTTGAGGTCGATCTCGGCGATTAGCACTATCGGGACTTCATGCCCCTGTTGATCGGCATGAAGCTCGTGAACGATCTCCTTGGCACGGTAGTTCCACTCACACAGGATGATGTGGTCGGTAAAATCGTAGGATTGCATGCCGCGATCTTCCTTCAGCTTTCTTTCTACGAGGACACTGGCGACGGTCGCACTGAAAATGCCCAATACACCGATACCACAGAACATGATCAGCATACCAATTAGGCGGCCTCCGAGGGTAGTCGGAGAGATGTCACCGTAGCCCACGGTAGTTAGCGTTACGACACTCCACCAGATGGCGCTGGAAAAGGAAGTCTTGGGCTCGAAAATAGACATCCCGATTGCGCCCAGCAGAATCATTGAGGCCAGAATCAGAAACAGCCGGAGAAGGTTTTCACGGCGGAGAAGGACGTAGAAGTTTCGGAATCTAGCTCTCAGCCCACCTGTCTTTTGTTGTTTACGATTCATTTCGAACTCGCTGCGTCAATTCAGTTCAATTGTCTGGTCGGGGACAGGGGAGATTGTGCTGTTGTCCAGCTCTCTCCTCGAAACTTGGGCGCATATTGCTGACAAATCAAATCGTTCGCGGCTCTGCCGGACCTGGTTTGGCAATACTGAGAGCTCACCCGTTCGCAGCACTGTTGGCTACAGCCGTTTCCGGTACTGTTCACTGGTTCACTGTTCACTGTTCACTGTTCACTGCTCACTGCTCACTGCTCACTGTCCAGTTTCAGGTTACCTCACAGCAAACTGCCCTCCTGTCCGGCTAGTCAATAAAGATCCCAGGCTCCTTCTCGATAATAACGTTGAACCGCGAGGTCTAGTTCCTCGCTGACCGAAATTTCCTCCAACTGGTCCATGACGCCCTTACCAAAGTTGAGCATGCTCACCATGGCTTCCTGATTCAGAAACCGGGTTGGTAACTCATCAAAGGTCAGTCTGGACAGCTTTCGCTTCAGCTGTGCCGCTTCGACACCGGGAGCCTTGATGCCCACGACCCAGCCCCACTCCCCCAGAGTGGGAATATGGTTGTGATAGGCAACTGCGACCAGTTCTGCGGCTCGGACACTCTTGAGAATGCAGAGGAACGCCGTCTTGCTGAAGAAGGGACTGGTTGCCTGCGTGACCAGTACCCCGCCGGGGCCCAGATGTCGAGTTGCAGTGCGGTAGAACTGCAGCGTATAGAGGCGAGCTAGATGGGCGCTCTTGGGGTCGGGAAGGTCAATGATGATGACACCATAGTGGGAGTCGTCATCTTTCAAGTAGGCATAGGCGTCGCGATTGATGATCTCAACTCGGCTGTCCTCAAGAACTCCTTGGTTGAGTTGTAGAAACATCGGATGGCTTCGCGCCAGAGCGGTAACGGCGGGATCGATGTCGACTACGACTACCCGCTCCACCTCGGGATACTTGAGAATTTCACGTACCGCCAACCCGTCTCCTCCGCCTAACACCAGGATCTGTTGGCGAGAGGCTGCAACTCCCATGGCAGGGTGCACCAGGGGTTCATGATAGCGCTCCTCGTCGTAGCTGCTGAATTGTTCATTCCCATCCAGGTAAAGCCAGAAATCGTCTTTCCACTGAGTGATCACGATGCGTTGGTAGGGAGTCTGGTCCTGGTAGATGACGCGGTCCCGATACTTCTGCTGCTCTCCGTAGAGGATGATGGGCTGAGCCATGAAGGTCATTAGCACCAGCAGAATCGGGACGGTGACGAAACCGAGCGTCAAACCCCTACGAAACTTCAGCAGGCCTCGGAAGCGAACAAACAGTACTGAGGCCACCAGGAAATTGATGGCGCCCAGAGCAATGGGCGTATAGGTCAGTCCCAGCTGAGGCAGTGCCAAGAAAGCGAACAAGAGACCTCCAACGAGAGCCCCGTAGTAGTCCTTTTCCATGACCGAGCTGACATTGATGCGGAGTTCTTCGAAAAAGTTGTTGAGGCGCAGCGCCAAAGGTATCTCCAGACCGATCAACGCTCCAATGATGAAGGCTAGAGTGTAGATGACGGGGGCAATATTCTGGATGTAAGCCGAGAGCACATAGGCCAGACAGACACTCACCGCGCAAAGCAGCGACAGTAGAAATTCAATGAGTAGAAATGCGTCGAGCAGAGAGCTGCGAATATGCTTGCTGAGTCGACTACCCAAGCCCATGGCAAACAACATCAGGGAGATCGTCAGAGTCCATTGGAGGACGGCGTTGCCCAGAAGATAGGTTGCCAGGGTCGACATCACGTATTCTGCCACGATGCCGGCAACGCCCGTGGCAAAAATGCAAGCCTTCAACGCGAATCTGAGACTGAAGCGGGGAGAAGACTCCTCGATCTGATTTACGGCTGGATTTTCCTCGATCTGCATCCTCAATACGCGACCCGCTTCGAGCGAGCGCCGAAGGGCCGGGCCCAATGGAAGGCGTGGGACTGGGGCGGGCTCAGTACACTACGACAACGTCAGCAGCACTAAGCAACCCAACCAAGCAAGAAGGAGGCTGCGACGTAGGAAAATGCCTCGACTGCCCCTGCGCCTACGTTCGGCTTCTCCTGATTCACCAACTCGTCGCTCAGTCGGTGGCCGGGCAGCAGGACCTTGTCCGTGATCCATCGAACAACCGGAAGCAACAGCAGCCCAAATAGAACGAAACCTCCGAATTCGAACAGATTGTAACTCCAGGATACGAAGTCACCTTCTATACCAATGCGGATGATGTTTCCTACAGCTATCAGGGCGCCCGAGAAGGCAACCCCCACCGCCACGTTGTCCTTTTCAATCTCTTCGTGGATGTCAAAGGGCGTGATGAGGTTGTAGATCATACCCGTCAGAATCAGAACTCCTTGACCAAGAAGCCAGAAGGCCGCTGCGGTCAACAGGTCTCCGCCTTCGCCTGAAATGGCGCCATAGACGATCAGGCCGACCGCGATATGATTCCCCGCCTCGATCGCACCTGTTCCCACGTTCTGGTCGTCGATGATTTCCTTCTGATTGTCGAACTTGCGAAGGATGATCTTGTCGTTGAGGAAGGAAGATATGTTGAGCAGGACGACCGAAATCAGACCGTAGAAGAAGATGTCGAGAAGTTCTTCCAACAATCCGTGAGAAGGCCCCTCCAGCACCCCACCAATGGCTAGTACCAGTCCCAGATAGTATCCAACGATTGCCAGTGCCAGTGCCAGGTTGTCACGGACCAATAGCTCCTCCCTCAGAACGAATCTGGGATGGAGCTTGTCGTAGGCCCACTTGCCGACCAGAAAGACAGCGAACGCACACAACAGATAGACCAGGGCACTCGCTATTTGATCAATCGTCACTGGGACCTCCATTCGAGATTGACATGGAACACAACCCGGCTTGGTGTGACGCCTGACGGTCTTGCGTAAGCTATTTGCCGAAGCCTCCCGAGCGACCACGGACTCCGCTCATCCTGCTTCGATTGGCACGCTGTCGAACCCGGTCGGAGAACGAGGATCTACGAGCCGCCTCTCTTCGCACTCTGCGATCGAAGAATGATTTGTTGGTGTGCTTCGTAAGGCTGCCCTGGGTACCGTATTGGCCACCGCGTCCGAAGTAGGGGGCTCCCCGGCTGCGGCTTTGTCGGTAGGAATTCCAATCGTTGCGGTAGATGGGGCGGCTGAACATGCCGAACATGTGGCTCATGAACGCATACTTCCCGTAAAACTCCCAGAAGGAGTTGCCACTGTTGTCGGAACGCCAGTTTCCGTAGCGAGGATTTCCCACGTGCTCATAGCCCGGAGGATACTTGGCGTCAGAAAGCCCACTCTTGGCTGACTTGGAAAAAAGCACCATCCCCAGGTTCTTCTGATACTTCTCGAATTCCGTCTGCGACACCCTGGACCAGTCGCTGGTCTGGGTGTCGTAGACCAGATCTTCGGACGCCCCCGATTTCTGACCGGAGACAATCTTGTACTGATGGTAGTACTCCTTGAAAAAGTTACCCTCCAGCCTCATGTCCTGGAGGATGACCGAGTATTCGGGGTACTGTGAGAGCTGCTGTTGCAGTCGCTCAAGGGGAGACCGCGACGAACAGGAAGCAAGCAGGAGAACGCCCAGCAACAGAATCCGACTCGGTTTGTTGTTCAGCGGTTTGTTGTTCAAATGTGAATCCTCCTGAGGGACAAGGCTCTTCTCACTCGCCGGCTCCTGGGAGGATGTTGGTGAACTGGTACTCCTCCACATAGGTTCCACCGGTCAGTTCGAAGTCTGTTTCGCTCCACTGTTCGATCGTCAGCGTATTTTCATCGTCTTCGTCGACGAAGCCCCAATAGACGAACTCTTGTCGAGGTTCCTTTCCCCCGGGGCTCATATGGCCAGCTCCTGAAGTGTCGAGGTAGTACACTTTTTCTTTGAGCACAACCTGATCCGGTGGGTCATCGTGCTGGATGATGTAGTCGCGAATCCCACCTGAGAGGGAGCCAATGGGAATCTTTCTTCCCAGGACCCATTCGACTTCGTCATCATCCGATCGTTCGAGATAGCACTTCTCTCGACCCGAAGTCAGCTCCCACTCATCGCTGGAGTCGCCGTCCCCATAGTCGTAGAGATTATAGGCCGTCACTTCCCAGGTCTTGAGATCGTAGTCCACGAAGTAACCGACCTTTAACTTCGAAAGGACCAGATCCCGAATAGGATCAATTTCCGGGCTTTCCTTCTTCTGCCGAAAAATGTCTTTCAACCCCATGACAATCTCTACGCTCGGAAGGGTTCGGTTGCGACTTTCATCGATGAATCTCTTACCTCATGGAGCATTATGTTAAATCCTCCAGACAAAGACAAATCGAACCGCCAGGGTCAGATCGGCGGAATGCGACCGGTCTGGTGCCACCCTATCAGCGAATCGCCACAGGATTACCGGGCGATCCCGCGAACCCTTTGAGCTTCAGGGGGGCAAAGAAGAAGGCGAATTCGTACACTTTATCTCGCGCCAGGGCCGAAGTGTCGAGGTTTTCAAGGTTGTAGATGCCATTCAGTGGAATGAGAATCTGATGTACTGGAAATGCTAAATCGGGATTCGGATTTGGTACTACCTCGGTAGCCCAGCTATCACTCCCAACCATGCAGATCTCCTGGCTGACCAGAAAGTTGGCCGCCTCCACTCCGATCCCCGGCTCCCCGCTGTTGAAAAGGTCATTGTCCACTTTCCAGAGAGTTCCCCAACCCGTGTGGATCAACACTGCATCCCCTTTGTGGATCTCCACTTTCTCCCGCTCCAGGGCATCACGCAGGTCCTGGGCAGTGATCTCATACGCCTTATCGAGACGAGTGGTCCCTTTCAGCCCAGCGATATCGAGCAACACGCCTCGAGTCAAAAAGGCACCTGCGTTTTCGATGCCGAGTTTGGTTAGTCCCTTGGCAGTATGGAACTCGCGGCGATCGTAGCCGTTGTAGAAGATATCGCCGATGCCGACGTGACCCATTCCGTCAAACTGGGTCCCGACCTGCCCGATCTCGGCGATAAGCAGTGCCTCCGTGCCCCTGATCTGGTTCTTTCCTGCTGGCGCATCCGGAACCGGCATTATGACCGAATAGTGGCGGTGGGATACCAGCGGCATCGACTCCTCATAGACCCTGCCCAGCTGGTAGACCTGGCCCTTCTTTACCAACCGCACCGCTTCCAGCACCTTCGCAGGGGTGAGCAGATTAGCAGCGCCACGCTGATCCTCCGCACCCCACTTGGAAGAGCCACGTTGAGGTGGGTCCGGAGACTGCTGGGCAGACGCCATCCCGATCCACGGAAGAATGAGTAGTAAGAGTCGACTGAGCGATTGATTCATCGTTGCTCCCTTTGTTCTGCTGTTGGTGAGTGTCGGAGATCGACTCTAACTCGACCAGGCGGAGAATTCTAGCGGATCAGTCCGTCCCCATTTTTCGAGAAAGAAACTTTTTCCCCGGCGCGGAACTGTTTCCGTTCGCCCCGCTCTTCGTAGAGCAGAGACCTGCGACGTTCAGACGTGCGACGTATTCTTGAAGTTTCAGGCCAGTTAATCCCCAGGCTCTTGGTATTTGTTTGGAATCTGGCTATCCTCGGGTCGACTCGATTCCTCGTTGCCAACTGCGTTAGATGACAGGAGACATTCCAGATGAGAGGCACCAACCTTGACCAGAAAGAGAAATGGCTCTTCTGGGCCTGCTTTATCTCACTGATCGCCACCGCCTTCGGATTCATCGTTCGCACTCAGGTCATCGATATCTGGGGCGAGCAATTCAATCTGACCGAGACGCAGAAGGGGGAGATCTTCGGCGTTGGTTTGTGGCCGTTTGCGATCAGCATTGTCCTGTTCAGCCTGGTCGTTGATCGTGTTGGTTACTCCAAGGCAATGCTCTTCGCGTTCGTTTGTCATATCTCCTCAGCTATTGTCACCATCACAGCGGAGGGGTATTGGGGACTCTATGTCGGCACCTTCATCGTGGCTCTCGGCAATGGAACCGTGGAGGCGGTGATCAATCCAGTGGTAGCGACGATTTTTCCCCGGGAAAAGACCAAATGGTTGAATATACTCCATGCGGGTTGGCCTGGAGGGCTGGTATTGGGAGGCCTGATTGGACTCCTGCTTGGGCCCGCTGTGGACTGGCGTTGGAAGGTAGCTCTGATCTTTCTTCCGACGTTGGTCTACGGTGTCATGATGATTCGGGCTCAGTTCCCGATCCAGGAGCGGGTGGCTGCCGGTATTTCCTACAAGGCAATGCTGCAGGAAGCGGGGATCTTGGGATGCGTCCTGGTAGTCGGCCTGATTCTACTGGAGGTGGGTCGTGTGGCCGAACTGTCGGCTGGCATTCTATGGCTGACAGGCGGCGCCCTGGTGCTTGCCTACGGTCTCTACACCCGTTCCTGGGGACGCCCCATGTTTCTGTTCTTGCTGCTCGTGATGATTCCTTTGGCAACGACCGAGTTGGGCACGGACAGTTGGATTACCTCCCTACTGACCCCGGAGATGGAGCGTCTTGGGCTGCAGGCTGGCTGGGTTCTGGTCTACACCTCCCTTATCATGATGGTTCTTCGCTTCTTCGCCGGGCCGATCGTACACAGGATTTCCCCCCTGGGGCTATTGGCTGTCAGTAGCCTGATTGCAGCAGTTGGACTCATTGCCCTTTCCAAGTCGACGGGCTTTACGGTCTTGCTTGCCGCGACCCTTTACGGGTTTGGGAAAACGTTCTTCTGGCCAACCATGTTGGGAGTGGTATCGGAACAGTTCCCGAAGGGCGGGGCACTGACTCTGAATACAATTGGGGCGGTCGGCATGCTTGGTGTTGGTGTCGTCGGCGCAGCGCTTCTGGGCAATGTCCAGGACCGTGAGATCGACCAGCAGCTACTGACGAAAGATCCGTCGCTGCACGAAAGAGTGGCTGGCGAACAAAAGCTCAGTGTCTTCGGTGCCTATCGGACCATCGACTCACAGAAGATGCAGGAGGCTACCGGGTCAGAAAAGCAGGTAATCATGGGATTGCAAGAGGGGGCCAAGCGAGGTGCGCTCTCCAGCGTTGCGCTCTTGCCAATAGTCATGCTCGTCTGCTATCTGATCCTCATCTTCTACTTCAGAAAGCGTGGGGGCTACAAGGCTGAGACACTGGATCCGGGGGCAGGCTGACGATTCTTCGCCCGATCAATCCAGTAGCAACACCTTGGCGCCTCGGATACCACCTTCGTCTTCATTGGTCACAACCTTTGGGTCGGATGTTCACTGATTTTGAAACAAATCGGCGGAGCTTCCATCTGAACCAGAGTAAGTACGTTCCATACTTTTTCCCCTTACTTGGTGAGCCCGTCATTGGATGGGCTCACCGCCCTTGTCCAGTCACTTTACCTGCAGATCGATTGCCCGGTCGATCGCTTGGGCACAGACTCTGCAGAATCGCTTTTCGCTTCGGGAAAACATGATGCAAGAAATCTCGGGTCTGAAGAGCCCCTTCACCTGATAGCTTGCGCCCTCGAACGCTCCCACAACGGTCGAGTATTCCTGAGTCGAAAGCAACTGCTCGAAATGAGTGCGCTGCTGCTGAAATAGTTGTTCCAGGGCTTCCTCGGACGCGCCTTCCGCGCGCAGTTTCCGTCGTTTTTCTTCAAAGGCCTGGGAAGCCTCTTCGTACTTCTTCTTTCCCCAGGGAGTGGGGATCGGAGTCCCCTCCCGAACCAGCTTTGACCACTTCAGGGTTTCAGGATCAAGCAGCGACGTGATGTTGGGCTCCCAAGGTTCGGTGTCGACAGGAGTAAAGTCCTCATAGGCGACATCGGACGTGTAATACTCGTCAGCGAGTGCCGCGAAACTGTGTCCCAGTTCATGGACGAACAAATAGGAGCTGAAGTCTGAACCCGCGGCGGCGGTAGCGTATAGACGGTAGATGCCCCCGCCACCGTATTGTTGATCGTTGACCAGAATGATCGCAAAATCATAGGGTGCGGCCGCGGCGATATCCCGCCACTTCCTGTCTTCGACGCTCAAGATGTAGCGCTCCGAGTCGAGTGAGTTGTAACTCGTACCCAGGGGGGAGTTGCGGAAGACCTCCGCTCGCGGCCTCGAGATCCCCGACTCGGCCGACGGAACAAAGATGGCCCTTATGGTGAAATCGTCCCGGCGAGAGCCGAATGGCTCAACCGAGAACAGCTCCTTCATGAAGCGTTTCGCATCCCGCTCAAACTCCTGCTTTTCTTCAAGGGTGTACCCATCCCCCAACAGCAGCAGATCCACCTGCTTCTCCGGAGGGCCGTTTTCTGTCAACAGCAGGATGTCCCGGGAGCCTACTGGTGGCCGAGATACAAAGCGGGAGTCGGGATCGATCTGGGTCGACCAGATTTCATGGAAAGTCTGATCCGATCCGCGCTTCCTGAGCCGGATCTGAATCGGATTCCTGGGCTCAGGGAAACGCACTCCCTCGGCAAGTGTTTTGGTGGTCCCCCGTTTCGCTTCGGCAGTCGTTTCCCATTCGCCGTAGATGCTGGAGAATCCCTGCGAGTAAATTGCCCGAAGTGTACCCAGGTCCACAACCTCGAAGAAGTACTTCCCCAGGTTGGACTGGTCAATCAGTTGCGTCCGACTCCCTGGCCACGGTCCCTCTATCAGCGTTCGATCCAAGCTCACGTATTCCTGGGTTGCGTCTCCGGTGTGGTAGAAGTCCAAACGCATCGTCGCGCCCGTGAAATCACGGTCGAACCGCTGGGAGATGCCGGTTGATGTCAGGGTCAGGAAGAGTATTGCAAGCGCCCATATCCTGATCTTCATACTTCGCCAATATATCTCAAGCTGCACCACACCGCTTCTCAGGATACCGCCCCTTCTGCGCTTGGATCCCTCGATGCCGTCGTGCTCGCCACAAATATCATCGTATTTATGAAACGGTGTACTAAGCCTGAGAAAGCCAGTGACCGATATGCAGTAGGGAGACTACAACAACTGGAAGCAAGATCTGAACTGGTCACAAGAGGAGAGAATGGGCCTTTTCCCACCAACCGCGCTGAAAGAAGCAATCGAAAGATCCGAGAAACGCTGGACTACTCTGTTGGAAACCACCTCCGACAGCGCCTTCAGCGTGGCTCAGGACGGGATCATTCAGTTCGTTCACTCTGACAAGACAGATTGGGTGCCTGCAGCCAAAGCGGGCTCGAATCTCTACGACTATCTTTTACCCGACGATCACCAGGTTTTTTCGACTTGTCTCGAGCGCGTTTTTGAGACAGCTGGCCCCAGGGGTTGCGAGGTGCGGATTCGCATTCCCGGTGGGGGTGTCAGAAACTGGTCGTTTCGTCTTGGGCTCATGGGAGAAGTGCCGACAGCCTTCGAGGCATTGGTCGTCGCCCGCGAGATCAGCAAGTCCGAAGACGGGTTAGGGCAACAGAGCTTGGAGCAGAGGATGGAATCCCTGAGCAGGTTCGCCCGTTCCATCGTCCACGACTTCAACAACTTCTTGACTGTCACCTCAATCCATAGTCAGCTCTTGCTGAAGCGCATCGGAGAGCTCGATCCGCTGCGTAAAGATGTGGAGAAGATCAAGAAGGCTGGGGACGAGGCAAGTCTCCTCACAGCGCAGCTTGCGCTCGTGAATACCAGGAGCGGGCCACGGCCAAAGGGCGTCGACCTGAACCCTCTGGTCGCTCGCTGCGAAGGGGCGCTCAAAGACCTGCTGGGTAGCGACATTCGACTGGAAACGGAGTTGGCGCCCAACGTCGGACAAGTAGCGCTCGATCCCGGAGACTTCGAACAGGTTCTGATGGGCCTGGCACTGAACGCTCGGGAAGCCATGCCTCAAGGTGGCCTGCTTCTCGTTGAGACCGGGATGGCCAGCGGGATCCGCGAGATTGCGGCTGCAGACCCAGAGGCCCGGCAAGTCGAGTTGACCGTCAGCGACAACGGCTGTGGAATGGACGAGGAGACGCTGGAACGCCTATTCGAACCCCTGTTTACGACGAAGGGTAAGGGGAAAGGAAGCGGATTGGGCTTGTCTGTCGCCTATGGCATCGTCAAGCGCAGCGACGGAGGAATCACAGTCCAAAGCCGGATCGGCGAAGGCAGCACATTCAGAATCTACTTACCTCAGGTTGGATCGGCTTCGCCAGTCGACGTTGAATCGAAGTCAACTCGAGCTTTCTTCTCACCTTCTTCTTCTGGTGTCCGCGTCCCCTACTCCCGATGACAATCGGGAGGTGGACAACACCTCTATCAGAGACAAAGGATCGACTCGAGCCTTCCGCAACCGAACCGACCAATGAAGGTGTGGACCAGTAACCCTTCCCGTGGCCCCGACGCGGCCAATCACAGTCCCCTTCGCAACCAGATCGTCCTGACCAACCTTGAAATCTTGCAGGTGAGCGAAGTAGGAGTAGAGACCCTGGCCATGATCGAGGATGATCGTGTTGCCGGAGTAATAGAGATCAGCCGCCAGGACCACCTTGCCGAAGTTTGGAGCCTTCACGGGAGTGCCCTTAGCAGCCTGAAAGTCGGTCCCGGAATGGGGACTTCGAGCCTGTCCATTGAGGATGCTGCGCTTGCCGAAGCTGCTGCTTGGAGCCCCCTCAGTGGGTCGGTGGAAAGGTCCCTCCCACTGCCGCTCCGCTTGGAAGTCGCCAAACAGTGCTGAGATTTTGCGAGACTCCTTCCTGATTCGCTCGAGGGATTCTTCGGGAGGATTTACGAACCGCTTGGGCAAAGTCAGCCGACGGGTGGGGAAGTCCTTCTTCTCAACCTTCAGAACATATTCCCTTTTTCCGATAGGACGACCCCGCTGAAAGGCGTCCAGCTGAAGGATATATTCACCCGGACTCACCTCCAGATCGAGGCCGACCAGGCCCCACCAGTGACCTGGAGTTGCGCCCTCGCCGATTTCGAACGGCACCTCATGATCGAAGATAGAGCCCACTATCCGATCGACCCGCTGGCTTGACTGGACCTCGATCAGCACGACCTCCCCTGGCTGGAGCGAGCGGGCGTTATGAGAGACCTGAAGCTTTTCCTGACTTCCTGGACCCTCCGTCACTTCAGCCCAGGCCTGGAGTGGCGTACTTAACAAAGCCATTGAAACGTACAAGCTGAGCATGATCGGGTTCGTTCTCAGAGTACCACGGGACCAGCGTTGGAAAAACCACGCGGGTTGGTCTCCTTACCCCTTTTGACTTTCTGTCATGGGAGAACTACGATTGCCGCCATCGCGGGGACCTCGGTTCGGTCGGTTCTTTCAGGCGGTTGGAGGCGGTATGAGACAGGCGCTTGACGACTATCTCGGATTGGTCGAAGGACCAGAGGATGAGTGGGACCTTTTCAAGATCGCTCTCCAGCTTTGCCGAGTCAAGAGCTCAAATCTCGATTCGGACGTCTACACAGAGCGAGTGTCAGAACTGCGCCGCCAGGTCGAGGATCGGCTGGCTGGCAACCGAGAGGCCTTCGAGATCATCAACTGCCTCAACGATGTTCTCTTTCAGGAGCAGGGGTTTCAGGGGAACGCTCAAGACTACTACAACGCTAACAACAGCTACCTGACATTCGTTTTGGATCGGAGAAAAGGCATCCCCATTTCTCTGGCTATCCTCTATCGTGAAGTCGCCGCACGTTTCGGGTTGAGTCTTGAGTGCGTAGCGATGCCCGGTCATTTCCTGTTGAAGTACTCAGCACCTTTCCACCAACTGTTTATTGATCCCTTCCATCGAGGTGAGATTCTGTTGGAGCAAGAGTGCGAGCAGCGATTCCACGAGGTCCACGGAGGACAAGTAGAGTTTGACCGGGAGTATTTAAGTAGGCACTTCGTGCCGACGGCCAAGGCCGTAAAAGGCTGTTTCGGGACACCCCGGCTGTGACGAAAGGGCGGTCTCAGAGAACAGCTCACTTGATTGAAATTCCGAGACTGTTAAACCAAACCTCGAACCGGGCTGTCGTATTGAGGATGCTAATGAACCTCAAACAAGCCTACCGCCGCTCGGGCAACAATCCGTTACTTCTTGAGATTCTAGATCGACGCCTCCCCTTGCTCGAGGAGGCGCTGCCCGAGATCCTGGAAAGAGGTTTGGTGAGGCTGGACCTGGAGCAGTATCCAGGAGCCCTTGAAGATCTCGAATTCTTCGTGCGAAACAGCCCGGACGAAAGGGTGAAGAAGCTAATCGAAGAACGTCTTCCCCGAGTGCGCCTCCTGGCCCGAAGTAACTAGTGCCCGTCCGGAAACCGGGGTTCCCAGAACTGTAATCTGTTGAATCGGAACCACTTTTTATACCTGAGACTGCTGACAGACCGACTCGACCCAGCTCGATCCAGAGCGAGGACGAGCGAGCGAGGGCGCACGGGCCAAAAAACACCGGTTCGGCGCAGACCTCTCCCTGAGTCGGAGCCACAAGGCAGTACGGTCAGCCACAAAAGACTACAACAGGAGTCGGGCCAGGACGACCAGGTTATAGGTCAGGACGCTGGCATGGACGTAGCTTTGAAAGTGAGGCCAGCCTTTCCAGGTACAGCGGTGGAGACCAAAGGTGTGCTTGAGGGTCCCAATGCACCCCTCGATCCCGGCCCGGAAGCGTTTGAGCTGTTTGTAGACCCAACTGGAACGCACCATGCTCTCGACCGTCAACCCACACTTTTTGGAAAAGGCCACGTCCTGCACCCCCTGTTCTTTGGCCCAGCTCAGGTTGGCCGCCGAGGCAAAACCGCCATCCCAGGCGCTCTGGCGCGGGACCTTCCCGTACAGCTGTCGATGACGCTCTAAGAAGGGTTGCACATAGTTGCTATCGGCTGGATTCCCGCGTTCCACCACACAATCCAGGATCAGCGACGAGGCCCCCGTGCTGACAAACACTTTGTGGCCGAAAACCGTTTCCCGAGGGCTCTTCTTGATAATATCGGTGTGCTCTTCGAAGAGGGAACAGATCTTCTCCTGGGCCGCGACGGCCTCGCCCGAAAGGACCCGTCGTTGAGTCTGCTCGATGACTTGGTGCAACAGCTCCAGATAGTGGGCCAGTTGCGCCGCCCCGGCCAGACTGAGGGGATCGCTCCACTGCGCCGACGCGGCCAGCGCCTGCTCGGCATAGTGGGCCGTCTTGGACGCCACCTTGATCAGATCGCGGTAACTCTCCAGGCGCTTCTTGCCGCGGCGGTTGCGGATGTTCAGGACGCGCCGCTTGGCCCGTCGCGTGTGATCGACGAAGCCGATCCCTTCCCAGTCCCGCAGCCGCCCCAGCCACCGGGTGACGACTCGAATGCCGTCGTCCAACAGCTCACTGTCGAGCGGATAGTGGACGTTGGTCTGGACCGCCGTGGCATCGACCCGAATCCGTTGGCCTTTTTCCAGACCCCGAGCCTGCGCCCAGCGCACCAAGTGGTCGTTGATCGCCTTCCATGTCCCCGGCTCAATCTTCCCCAGGTTCTCCGCCAGGGTGGCTTTGCTGATCGACGCCCCATAGGGCAAGCGACAGAACCTCTGACAGCTTTGCGAATCCACCAGATGAAACTCCAGCTTGCGATAGCTGAACTGATGCAGCTGTTTGATGACGGCACAACGCAGCACCTGCTCGGCCGTCAAACCGGGGGCGCCGACACTGGAATCGACCCTGTCAGAGAGATCTTGTACTATCAGCTCCAGCGTCTGGGGATTGTCGTCCAGGATGCGCGAGATCACCTTCAATTCATTGGCCAGTTGGTGATCGGGCCATGGTGGGGAAAGGGGGCGTTGTTTTTCACGCTTTTGACGCATCTTCGAACTCCTGAAATCGTCCTAAGTCGTTTCAGTCTAATTGTTTACACCAGATAGTCTAGCAAACGACCCTGACAATTTCGGAGCTTGAAAAAGCCCTCTTTCCCCTTCCTTATCAATTACTTACGGATTTCCGGACGGGCACTAACTAGTCGTAGCGAGCGACCTCATACCGCCGAGGAACGCTGACCGTGGGTGGATGTGTCCCGTTCAAGGAGGCCGCTTCAGCGGCCTGCCGCGAACTCGGGATAGGGGAAGCCCTCACGGGCCTTCCCCTCCCACACCACCAGGCATACGGGTCCGTACCAAGGCGGTTCGCTAGGGTTGAATGCGCTGATGATTAGCCAACCGAGGAAGACCTAACCGATCGAAATAAGCATTCGGAAGCGCTATCCGGACCCCGGGCGCTTGACTGAGGGCCCAAGGGCCCTTGACTCTCCACGCGGTCCGCTGGGCCATATCCCGACTCACGCCCAGCCGGATCAACTCCGCCTGGCGTCGCCGGTAGACCTTCCACTGTTTCCATTGGACGCTGCGCAGGCGACGACGAATCCAGCTGTCCAGACCCCGCAGGACCCAGGGGCTCTCGACGTACCCAAAGTATCCAATCCAGCCCCGGAGGTAGCGGGACAATTCGTCCACACGCTGCTCCAGGCTGATCCCCCGGTTACGCCGCGTTAAACGACGCACCCGGGATCGAAACCGCTGGATCGATTCCGGCGCAATCTTGCGCCGGTTGGGCGATCGGCCTCCCGTGAACGTGAAGCCTAAGAACTTCCGCTTCTGGGGCTCATCCACCGCACTCTTCTCCCGATTGACACGCAGTTTCAGTCGCTGGCTCACAAACCGGCTCACACTCGCCATCACTCGCTCCCCCGCCCGCCGACTCCGCACATAAATGTTGCAGTCATCGGCATAGCGGACAAAACGGTGACCCCGGCGCTCCAGTTCCTCGTCCAGCTCATCCAGAACCACGTTCGAGAGAAAGGGGGACAGGGGGCTGCCTTGCGGCGTCCCTTCCGTCGGCGCACTCACCAGTCCGTACCGCAGAATCCCCGCGCTTAGATACGCTCGGATCAACTTCAGTACCCGCTTGTCCCCAATCTCCCGCGCCAGCCGGCTCAGCAAACGATCGTGGTGAACTCGATCGAAAAACTTTTCTAAATCGAGATCGACCACGGTCCCGTAGCCCGCTTTCACGTAGTCTTGGGCACGCGCCACTGCCTGATGAGCCCTGCGCCCCGGTCGATAGCCATAGCTGGACTCTGAGAACGTGCGATCCCACTTGCGTTGCAGCACTTGCAGCATCGCTTGCTCGATAAATCGATCGATCACACACGGAATCCCGAGTCTTCGCTTGTCTTTCCTTCCCGGTTTCGGAATCTCCACCCCCTTGACAGGTCGCGGTTGATACTCCCCGCACAGCAGCTGTTCTTTGATCGACCGCCAGTTCGCCTTCAGGTACTCCGGCAGTTCATCGACGGTCATCCCGTCCACTCCCGGACCCCCTCGGTTCGCTCGCACTCGTCTCAACGCCGCTTCCAGATTACTTCGCTCGCATATCTCCTCCATGACGTTCTCACCAAACATCGGGCCTTCGGTTCGCCCTTTCGCTAAGGATGAATCCGCCGTCTCCCCGCTTCCCTGGGGCCGCACCCCAGCTGTTCGGTTTGAGGTCCGCTTCGGACTTCTCTGCCTCTGTTGATCACCCTTAAGATTGGACACCTACTAACCTCTCCCTACCGTTCGGGCCTTCCGTGAGTTTCCCCACCTACTATGCCCTCTGCGGACTCCTGGAGGGCGCTATGAAACCTTACGATTCCACCTGTCCTTCAAGGGACAGCCTCCCAGGCCTCCCGGGGTAAGGACGCTGTCTTTCCGTACACAACCGCTGGATTTACGCTTCCGGATCTTGATGGATATGGACTTCGTCACCACGCGCTGACTCGTCCGACCTTGGCGCCTACTTATCCAGTTTCTGTGCGTCGGCTCGTACGTTTGCTCCACACTTCCTTCAGACCCCACCTCGCGGTGACGCCCTTGTGCTTCGCTAGCCTTCACCTCCATCAGGTTGGCGGAGGGACTTGCACCCTCCCAGACAGCGCGCGTGCCCGGCACGCGCGTATTAGACCGGTCCTTCAGGGCCGGGTGGGCGAGCAAGCAGATGCTGGAGCCTGCTTTAGCGGGCTTCTCGAATGCAGGCTTCAGCCAGGCTCCGGGTCGAAGATGGCTAAAGCCGCGGTTCGAGAAGGACCTTGAAAGGCCCTCAGGAGGGATGGCGCCGCAACTGACCCCGGCCTGAAGGCCGGGTCTAATACGCGTTCGCGCCAGACCGCTGAAGCGGTCTCCTTGGAAACTACTTCACGCCGAAGCACGAAACTTGACCGGTTCGTGAACTTTTCACTGACCAAGGGGCTCTAGTGCGCCGCACTAGTTGGGCTGAATCGAGTCGAGGAATCCGAGGAATCCCTTTTCCCACTTCTCTAGAGTGCTTTTCTGTCCAGTCAGCTTGAAAAACCAGGGGCCGGCTGGAGTTTCCGCGATAGCCGCCAACATGCGGTAGTTGGGTTTAGGACTCCCGCGCTGCATCATCGGACCACCGGAGGGGCTGTAGGTGCCCTCTACGTCGAGTATGGTCAGGGGAACGTTGGCTGATTCGCGCTTGGAGATCTTCGCGCTATCAGCGGCTGCCGAACCATCTTTCTTGCTGAACTGACCCACCCAGCGGTCCATGTTGGCTTGCACTGAGCCACCTTGACCCGGAAAGTGGAAGACGATCAGTTCAGCGTCCTCGGCGTCTCCTGCTGCTCGAGGTAGGCGATACTGAGCCCTGCGCATGGGCGAGGAGGGCGATTCCTCTATCCACTCCGAGGGAGCGGCGAAGGTGAGATTCCCGAGACTGGACTTGGGATTCGAAGCTGATACAGGAATCTGTTGTTGGGGCTCTTGCTGGGGCTCCTCTGTGCCTTTGGAACAGGCGCTTGCCCAGCTCAGAATCAAGACTGCGAGTAGGCAGAAGCCTTTGCTGTGGCCGCTAGTCATTTTCTTGCCTTTCTAACTTCAGTCGGAAATCGGGTTTCGTCCCCCGAATCCTGAGTCAACCTCATGCCAGAAGCGGATGTCATCTTCGCCGTACTTCCAGCACAAGTAAACCTCACGACCGTTCTTGAGGTGAGGAAAGTCTACGAGACCCTCCTCGATGCTCTTCACCACGCATCCGCTTTTCTGGATCTGGACCAGGTAGTTCTGAAGCCGAATCAGGTCCGTGAGATAAGCCGTTCCCTCAGGTCCGCCCTGGTTCATCTGAGCGTTCTCAGCAAGCCCTGCAATCGCCTCACGGTAGCGGTCCAGGCAACTGGCAAGAGACCTCGCTTTTCCCATCCAATCGTTGATCGAGGGAAGAAGCTTTCGTGCCTCCTCCAGCGTAAAGAACTTCTTTCCCATGACTTCCGATATTATATCCGTCCTCAAACCCCGTGGATATAGACGGGGTGTCTCCACAAAGAGAGTTGATGCCGCAGTCGGTTATACTTAGGGTCCCACTCGGGGATGGGTGAACCCCCTCGCCTTTAGGCGAAGCCTTCAGGAGGCTTGCTCCAGCAAGCCGGTGTGCGTAGGGAATGCAGTCGGCTAGCGTGAGGGTTGCTCGACGAATCGGCGAAGTGGTCGCCGAGCCGACTGATGGAGGGGGTCAAGCGAGGTGCCTGGATCGGAGGCGTGGGCTTTAGGCGACTTTAGTCGCAGGTCGAATCCACCGCCTTTAGGCGGTGGAGAGGTAGCTCAAGGCTCTGTCAAGAATAACTTCGCAGAGTTGGCGCTCAGATTTGCACCAGATTTGGTCGCGAACGAGTGAGCGAAACCGCAGGCGTAGCCGGGCCTACGTTGAGGATTTCGCGATTGAGGAGCGGCCGAAGATGGTGTGAAGATGAGATGCGAGAATGTGAAGTTATTTTTGACAGAGCCCTAAGGCACGGCGAAATCCGAGAGAACGAGGAAGAAGAGTCGCATAGTTTTTTGAATCCGCAAATGGAAGAAAGCCGATGAAGTGTATTCTCTGTGGTAAGAGGAAGGGGAAGCGATTCTGTCCCGCGAAACAAAGAGAAATCTGTGCTCAGTGCTGCGGCGAAAAGCGGGTCGTGGAAGTAGCCTGCCCGTCAGACTGTAACTACCTGACGTCGGGTCAAACCTATCAATCAGTCAAGAAATACATCAATCAGCTGCAACACCAGGATGATCCCGTTCGCCAGAGGAGGTTGTACGACAGCCTGCAGCGATTCAAGCCGCTCATCGAAGAATTGGAGAAGCAGATCATCGCCTACGGCCAGGATCTCACCTCATTCAACGACCAGCACGTCCTGGAGGCTGTAGCCCTTCTGAGAGAGACCTACCAGACCGAGCGCAAGGGGATCATCTATCAACACGAATCCTCGAATCCCATCGTGCAGGCGCTGCTGCGGTCCATGCATGAAACACTCGAGCGGCTGCGCCAGGATCCCGAATGGAGCGCGATGGGGTTACGGACTGCTGATATTCTAGATTGCCTGGAAGTCCTGGACTCGGATGTTCGCTATCATCTCGAGAAGGAATCGGACCCAGAGACGTACCTTACCTTTATCCGTCGAAATCACCCCGAGGTAGCCTCCGCTGGCCCAGAGTCGAGTCTGATCCTTCCTTAACCCGGATTTCTCATCGCTGGTCTACTGCGTCGCCGCAAACATCCGTCCTGGCCGCGTTACGCTCTCTCGGCCTCCTCGACGTACTGCACGAGTACGGCTGCGGGGGCCTTGGTCGCAAGCCTTGCCAGGACGGCCCTTGCGGCGCCTCGCTACGACAAGCGATGAGAAATCCGGGTTAACCCTTGCCCTTGTCTCTATCTCTGTCTCTGTCTCCGGATTTTCGCAGGGGATGAAAATTCCTGTTCAGGGGCCTCGTGTACGATAAAAAACGTGTTTTTGGAATCAGTGCTGATCCCGGGCGCGATGTGAGCATTGCTTTCCCGCAAGGCAAGTCTCCAGGAGGCGCTTGCAAACTTCCGAGATCACGCCGGGTGGGCATATGCCCCATCACTACTCGAGGCATCTTGATGGCGGTTAGACGAAAGAGCGGAGCGAATCCGAAACCTGCCTCGAGCCACGCAGATCAGGGACTTCTCTGTATTTCGGTGCGCGATCTTGAAGACACTGGGCTTGGTGTCAAACTGATCACACCAGACAAGAAGGTGTGGACGCCGCGTCCGCTCGACATTGGCTTCTGTGGAATGCTGATCGAGTTCGATTCGGGCAAGCCGCCGCGGTTGACATTCGGTGCCGCTGTCGAGCTCCAATTGCGTTTCGGGGCGACTACCGTCAAGCTTGCAGGAGAGGTCCGTCGAAGTCAGGGAAATCGCTACCGGCTCTCTTTCCCGGAGTCGCTGGTGGGAGCGGGTGCAGTCGACCCCCCAGCTGATCTGCGCAAGATCGTCAGTGCTCTGGAGGCGCTGTGGCTGCAGTCCAGATCGGCAATCGCTTCGGTATAGGGGTCTGTAAGGAAATAACCGATGCACTTTGGCGCCCCTGTGGGCTGGGGTCCGCAGGCACGCTGGCGTTGTTACTCACTCCTTACATACCGCAACGGGTACGCGCGTCGCTCGCGCCTAGCCAGCGTACCTGGGGACCCCAGCAAAGTGTATCGGTTATTTCCTTACAGACCCTAAGCTTGAAGATTGCAGCCAGGTCTAAATGTTCACCCGCAGGCTCGTTGTCATTGCTCTCCTTCTTTCCTCAAGCGTTCTCGCAGTGAACTCTTCCAAGCCTCGATTGGAGGTCGAGCGAAGGGTGGTCGCGTGCCCCAAAGGGCATGCGCCCAAGGTGACCCGGGTGGGACCCAAGCACCTTTTGCTGGGAGCCAGGACGGGATTCGCCAGGGCCAACAGCGTCTCGTTGGTCGAGTCCCTCGACAATGGATTGACTTGGAGCAAACCTCGCTCGGTGTTTGATTCCCCCGATAACGATCGGATTCAAATGCTCGGCACGTTGCCTGGAGGTGACGTCCTGCTAGGTTTTGTCCGGAAAGACCTGAAGGACGAAACGGCCCGAGCCTACCTGATGTGGTCGCAGGACAAAGGCCAGAACTGGAGCCAGCCCACTCTCCTCGATCCCGCACCTTATGAGTGGCTCTTTCCCTACGGGGGGCTCTTCGAGTCCTCTCCAGGCAAGTTGATGATGAACGCCTACGGCGGGTACTCCCCCATCTACGACGACCAGGCAATGCCAACGGAGAAGCGAGGCTATTTTAGTTGGTTGCTCGAGTCATTCGATGGCGGAAGAAACTGGTCGCACGCCGCAACCATCGGCCGGGGCACCCAGACAATAGTCGTGCGTTTGGCGTCCGGGAAGCTGCTTGCCGCTATGCGAAGCGCAGACTTGGAGGCCCATGCTCAAAGCAAAAAGCTGTTCAAGGATGCCAATGCTTACGTCAGAGTTCCCGATCATACGTTGATTACCAAATCAACTGATGAGGGTAAGACCTGGTCTGCGCCTCAAAGCGTTACGGCCGCTGCAGAACTCCAGGGATACCCTGTTGAATCTTCTAGCGGAGCCCTGGTCATGACCTACACTGTGCGTCACCCACCCTTTGGTATAGCTGTGCTGGTCAGCAATGATGAGGGACGGACCTGGAGTGAGCCCATACCACTGATCTCGGATGCGCCGACCGCGGATGTTGGTCTGAGCCAAACCCTCGAACTGCAAGAGCATCGCTTTCTGACCTTCTACTATCAGGATGACCAGGCCTCGGAAAATCGCAGGGCAGAGATTGTCGGCGTGTTCTGGTACCTTAAATAGGGGCCGCCCCTGGTTCCGCCGACCTGAAAACCTATGAATAATCCGGGCTATGACGGTCGCAGGTCGGAATGAGAGTGACCGTTTACGGGCAAAGGTATTGATTCGTTAGGGTCGGAGTCTGAGAAGTCGGGTTGAAGAGTTTTCAGGTTCGAGGAATCAGAGGGCGAGAATGCCACCGTTTTGTTCTTGCCTTCGCTCTTGGCCTGGAAGAGGGCTTGGTCGGCTGCCCGCAGAAGCTCTGTCGTACTGTCGAACGGCCTCTCCGGCGATTGGGTGGCGTAACCCAGGGAAACAGTCACGCGAAGGGGCCTTCCCGATGCGATGCCGCGGGTTTCCGTGGCGACGGCCTCGCGAATCCGCTCACTGATCACCCCAGCGCCGTCCGCGTCGGTATTGGGCAGAAGCAGTACGAGTTCTTCTCCACCAAAGCGAGTCAGCGTGTCCATCTTGCGGGTCTGCTCCGAAACTGTCTTCGCCACTCCTGCCAGGATAGAGTCTCCCGCCTGATGTCCGTACTCGTCGTTGATCTTCTTGAAGTTGTCGATATCGCAGAACACGAGGCTCATGGGGATTCCCCGCTCCTTTGTCCACTCGAATTCCTTTTCCAGAATCCTGTCCAGATGGGCACGATTGTAGAGCCCAGTCAGTGCGTCATGCTCTGCTAGCTCCTTCAACTGTTGGTTCCGGCTGGCCAATCCCTCAGCCTTGACACTGGCCTCGTAGGCGTATCGGACGGTCTCCATGCTCAAGGTTGCCAACGCCTGATTAGCCTGGTCCAGGATGCTCTTGGTCGCTTCCGGGTTGCCCAGGTTGATCTCGAAGACATTTGACACCTGTTGTTGAGTCTCGGCGATCCTTGCCAGAGTGGTTTGGAAATCCTCGCCGCTCATCTCCGTGGAATCAGCGATGGCATCCTTGGCCCGCTTGGTTGCAGTTGCGGTGTCCTCGCTGATGAAGATGTCGGAAACAAGGGCAGAGAGAGCCACGAATGTGATAAATTTGCGCGACCCTTCTGGGGCCTCGGCCGGGTCCGGATCATGACTGAAACGCAGAGCCAGTTCAAAGATCTCCGGAAGGTGCCACTGCTGAGCCAACCAGCTGCTCACTTCTCCGTGGTCACATTGAAACTCCGCCCTTTCGAGTCGGAGCAGTGTCTCATGGCAACCCAGTGAGTTGTTGACCAAATCTGTGTAGCTTTCCGGAAAGGCTTCTCTCAGAGCCAGCATCCCCACGTCCTGCAGCAGACTGACAAGAAACAGTTCCTCCTTCTGAGGCATGTTCGCCCACTCGCCCAGGGCACGTGAGGCCACCCCGCAGGTGAGGGAGCGACGCCAGTAGTTGGGTAGCTCACTTCCTTCGGAGTCGTCACGTCGCAGCCCCTGGACCAGTGAAAAGCTCAGGGCGAGCGTCCGTACTGAGTTTGCCCCCAGAAGGGAGAGTGCGTGGCTGATGGTATGAACCTCGCGTCGAAGTCCGTAGAAGGGCGAGTTCACCAACTTCAGAACATGCACCGTTAGAGCAGGATCCTGGCTGATGACTTCCGTCATTCTAATGAGGTCCGGATGCTCGCCTTCACAGAGTTGAAGAATCTGAACTGCCACCCCCGGCAGGCTCGGAAGCGTCTGGCAATTCTTCAATCGCTCTTGTACAAATGGATTCATCGAACTTTCCCTTCAACCTGTTTCGTTAACCCTAGAAAAAAGACTATTCCATTCAAAATCTATATCGGCAGGCCCTGGCCACCGGATGAGTCCCAATTTGCGTCTTCTGAGGCATCAATAAATGCCAACCCCATCGACGTGCGCCGTTCAGACGTTCGGACAAGTTCTTGATTCCTCCCATCAGTTTGACCACTATTGACTGGTCAATATGCCCGAACAGCCCGCCAACCTGATCTTGGCTAGTCAGTCACCACGCCGCCGATGGTTGTTGGCTGAGGCCGGCTACGAATTTGAAGTCATCTTCCCCGCCGAAAGTGCTGAAGAGGGGAGCCGCGATGGGGAGACAACACAGGAACTCGTTGCTCGGCTGGCCTATCAAAAGGCCGCCGATGTAGCCTGTCGAGTCGAGGAAGGAGTTGTTCTAGGCTCCGATACGCTGGTCGAATGCCAGGGCCGGATCCTGGGAAAACCCAGCAATCGTCAGCATGCCTCTCAGATGCTCGAGTTCCTGCGCGGGCGGACACATCATGTCTTCAGCGGCCTCTGCTTGTGGAGGCGTCCGGATGATACGGCGCTTCTCGAAACAGATGTCACGGAGCTCCGCATGGAATCTATTCCGAACCACCGGCTAGAGAGCTACCTCGACTCGAACGCCTGGATGGGCAAAGCCGGCGCCTTCGGTTTCCAGGACCGGCTGGACTGGATCCGAATTGTTCTCGGCAGCGAGTCCAATGTAGTGGGTCTACCGATGGAGCTGTTGGCCCGGATGATCGAGGAACTCGATGCTCTATAGCGAGTCTGACGTGGCTTCGGTCTCCAGGCCGAAGTGTAGCGGTCGAGCCTAGCTCGACGAACGGCGGCCTGGAGCCCACCGTCACGACGAAGGTCAGCAGACAGAGATGAGTCGAATTCGATTCCACATCCGATCGAACCCCTCGGCTTGGAGCCGAGGGCTTGATCAGAACTTCAAATCTGGCCACGCCGCTTCAAGTCTTTCACGACGTCTTCAAACGAGAGATTCTCTTCGGCGGCTCTTTCCTCGAAGGCGGCCAGATCCTCTGCATCTTCGGCCAGGGCGAGTCTGACAGCCTCGTTGACAAGGTCGGAGAGGCTGCGCTCGGTCTCAATCGACTTGAGTCGCAGGGCCCGGTGAATCGTGGGCTCGAAGTAGACCGTCGTCCTTTTCTGTTCGGCTGACATTATTACATCATGGCGTTTTGCACCTGGACATCAACATCCGAAGCTGGACTATTCCACGAGAGACTGTACTTGACCCGACGTCAGGATCATGCATGCCCGGGTCTTCGGTCGGGTCTCGACTTCCAAAGACGTGATCGCGGAGTTGGAGCAGGAGCAGGCTGAAAAACCCCAATCTCGTTGCGATTGACCGTTGATCCCTAATCTCAGGTGGCCATTCGACTCAACCCTCTCCGCACCAATCTCTTGAATGAATCGGGTAGGCGGCTTCGGATTGACTTATTGATTGAGTCGACGAGGCTCCAGACGAAGACCGCCAACGTTCCCAGTAAGACATCCCTTCGGCTGGAGCACAGATCGTGCAAATAGGCGCGCGATACGACGAAACAACTCAGGGCGTATCGAATACCAAAGGCGAACCCGTCGCTGGTGCTGCCCCGATAGCAGCGCTTCTGGCAACTGCACTCTGGAACAAAGCATATGCGTCCCTTCAACGAGAGAGCAAAAACCCAAAGTTGATCTGCGGCCGCCGTTCCGTAGGTTGAAGGAAGGTAGAGCCCAGACCTTGTGACAACGTCCCTCCTGAACACACCGCGGAACGGTATTCCAGCTCCCCAGTAGAGGAGCCTAACGGAGGCTCCAAAGGTCCAAGGTCCTTTATTCGGAATCGGGGGCGATGTGAATCGGATGTGTGGCAGAGGGCGACCATCCAGGTCGATGGCCACCATACGCCCAAAGGCCAGAATGGCATCGCGACGCTCTTCCAGGCTGGAGACCAGGCGCGAGATGTAGTCTGAAGGATACACATCGTCGTGAAGCATCCACAGAAAATAGGTTCCTGAAGCGATCCGAAGCAGCGAGTTGCAATGCTCGACCCAATTGATCCCATCTCGCCGCTGTATGAATCTGAATCGGTCACCTCGAAAATCTTCCTGGAGTAAAACGACGGCGTCATCTGCGCAATGACGGTCTGAGACGATGATCTCCAGGTTGGGATAGTCGATAGCCTCGAGATTTCGTCGGATGTTGGAGACGAACCGTTTGGACCTGCAGAGAGGAACAGCGACGGAGACGAGAGGAGCATCCTGCGTTGGCATTTAGGCTTGGCCGGATAAGCTGCGGCGGGTTCTCAGCCTCAATTGAGAAATGGCGACTCTCCCGCCCGATTGGCGCGGCGGCATCTGCTTTGTTGCCGCTCCTGGAGGATGTGCAGCGGCATCGCCTGCGTCGCGGCGCCTCCCATCTGCCCCCACGGCGCTCGCGCCAAAGTGCATCGGTTACTTCCTGACAGACCCTTAGCAGTGCCTACGGCATCAAATCGACGAGTTGACGTGCAAACAATGGCGCCGTAGTGAACTTGCCCGTGTTGATGGAGAAATACCCGTCGTGCGCCTCTACGCCGATGGCGTAACGGGTGTGAAGTTCACTGTCCGGGTCGTCAATATCCGTTTTACCCCAGGAAGATGATGCCGGCTGTCACCTGGTCGATGCGGCAATCGGCTACACCCGGGGCGATTGCATCCAGGGCTCTCAGCGTAGGCTGAGCAATGGAACGGGTCATTGCCGGGTCCTCAATGCCGTTGCAGGGATCCTCCCACGAGGAGGGCGTCATGATGTCAGTACACCAGCCTTGTAAGCAGGAAGGATACCAGGAAAGATAAACGCTGCTGCTTTGTGGATCGGTAACGATGTCCCCGAAGGGCCTTGCACAAAGCTGAAGGAGGCCAGGCCGGATAGACGATCCGGCAGTTGTCCCGAAACCCGGTATTTCAGCCTGTACACCCAATGGCGTTCAGGCGTAAGGCCCAATTGCTGGTCAATCTTCAGCCTACTCTCCCAGAGGCAGTTCACCACGAGGCCAAATTCACGCTGCCACAGTTTTTTTTCGGGAGTCGTGCCTTCGATACGAAACCCTCCCGCTGTCCGGGTAACAGATTCCACCCGACACTGGTAGAGGGTTTCGATGCTGCCTGCCGCGCGGATGGCCCGGCGCATGATCTGTCGAAACTTCGTGCGGTCGATTGAGACTTCTGGGGTAGCGACTATTGCGGCCGCAAAATCGGGGTTGAGCCCGGCCGGCACGGGCGTCTCCTGCCATAAATTCGCGGGGGTCTCGCCCAGGTAGTGTATGTCGGCCTTGCGGAAGCTCTCCTGGTATATCCGCTCCAACTGCTCGTAGTGGGCCAACATGTGCTGGGGCGAGTCTATGGAGTTCGGCACGATGACATAGGTGATCGGGTTGGACTTGATGGCGGTCCAATCGATGGATGAGCCTATCCAGTCTTCGAGGAGGGGTGCGAATTGCAGCGCGGCCTGGAGCATGAGCCTGGAGGTTCTGAAGCTATCGTCACCGGCGTAGAGAAGGCCCAGGTGGATCCTTCCCTCATTGACCAGACTGGTGCGCAGCATGCAGTCCGGCGCCTGGTCGACCAACGTTACGTCGTATCCCTGTTGGTGCAGGGCTAGCGCAGCGCAGACCCCCTGGACCCCAGCGCCGAGTACGATCACCTTTTCCTTGGCCATAAATCGCGGTGGTCTGATGTATTCTCTGTGCCACAGGGCACACCCACATAGCGACCGGAACACTCCGCTTTCGGCTGCGCGCCCCGAATTGTTCCGGTTGTGCCTATACTCCGGTAAATATATGCTTGCCACAGGATCCCTGATTGGGGAGGGCTGATGCAACACTGTAGGACAGGTTGGATTCTCTGCCAGTTGGCGGCTTTGCTCATTGTCGGCCTTCTTAACTTGGAGGCGCAGCAACCATCCACCGATGCATCAGCGCCCCATCGCACATTCATCAACAAGTACTGTGCTTTCTGTCACAACGACAACCTGAAGAAGGCCGGCCTCGCGCTCACGACGCTCAGTGCGCACAACGTGGACGAGAACCCCGAGATATGGGAGAAAGTCGTCCGGAAGCTTCGCGGACGTCAGATGCCGCCGCTTGGGATGCCCCGCCCGGGCCCCCGCACCTACGATACGGTGATCGCCTCGCTAGTGGCCTCGTTGGACAGCGCGGCCGCGGCTGAGCCCGATCCCGGCCGAACGGATACGTTTCGGCGGCTCAACCGAACCGAATATCAGAACGCCATCCGCGACCTTCTGGCACTGGAAGTCGATGTCGCTTCCCTGTTGCCGAGCGACTCGTCCAGTCATGGCTTTGACAATGTGACGGTCGGAGATCTGTCCCCGACCTTATTGAGCCGCTACATATCAGCGGCGCAGAAGATCAGTCGGTTGGCAGTGGGGCGACCCGGCCGTTCCCCAGGCGGCACTACCATTCGGATTCGGCCCGACATCACACAGGAAGAGCACTTTGACGGGCTTCCCCTCGGCACTCGCGGTGGAGCATTGGTTCTACATACGTTCCCGGCCGACGGCGAGTACGAGATCCAGATTCGGTTGGCGCGAGACCGCAACGAGCACATCGAGGGCTTGACCAAGCTCCACGAGTTGGAAGTGCTGCTGGATCGGGAGCTGCTGCAGCTGTTCACCGTGGCACCCCCCCGACGCGATGCAGAATTTAGTGAATCTTATCAACCATCCCACCAGAACCTCGACCAGCATCTTAAGGTGCGAATCCCGGTGAAAGCCGGTCCGCACATGCTCGGAGTCACGTTTCTCAAGGATCCTTCAGAGCTGCTCGAAAGCGGACGTCAGCCGTTCGACGCGCACTTCAACTATCACCGGCATCCCCGAATCCAGCCAGCCCTATACCAGATCTCGATCACCGGCCCCTATGCGGTGAAGGGTCCCGGAGACACGCCCAGCCGCCGCCGGATATTCGTCTGCAGACCGGCAGATCCGGAAGAAGACGAAGGGTGCGCCAAACGCATCCTTTCTACACTGACGCGCAGGGCTTATCGGCGCCCCGTTACGGATGCAGACCTTCAAGGGCCGCTGGAGCTGTACCGCGAAGCCCGGGCGGTGGACGGGTTTGAGGCGGGGGTAGAAAAGGCCTTGGCTGGGGTCCTGGTGAATCCGGAATTCCTGTTCCGCATCGAGCAAGATCCTGCCGGTGTCGCGCCGAACATGGCCTATCGCATCAGCGATCTGGAGCTGGCCTCCCGCCTGTCCTTTTTCCTGTGGAGTAGTATCCCGGACGACGAGCTCCTAGATCTGGCGATTAGGCGGAAGCTCAAAAAGCCGGCAGTGCTCGAGCAACAGACGCGGCGACTCCTGGCCGACTCCCGTTCGCGGAGCCTGGTGAGCAACTTTGCTTCGCAGTGGTTGCATTTGCGCAATCTGGAATCGGCGAGTCCGGACATGCGTTTGTTCCCGGACTTCGATGACAATCTTCGGCAGGCCTTTCGGCAGGAAACGGAACTCCTCTTCGACAGCATCATCCGTGAGGATCGTAGTGTGCTCGACCTGCTGAGAGCCAACTACACGTTCCTGAACGAGCGCCTTGCCAAACATTACGACATCCCGCATGTCTACGGCAGCCGCTTCCGGCGCATCGCTCTGGGCGAGGACAGCAAGCGAGGCGGGCTGCTTCGCCACGGAAGCATCCTGACGGTGACTTCCTATGCCACTCGGACCTCCCCGGTCGTTCGCGGCAAGTGGATCCTCGACAACATTCTGGGGGTGCCTCCACCCCCGCCGCCGCCGGACATTCCGGCGCTCGAGGACAACACGGTGGATGGGAGCCTTTCAGTTCGCGACCGCCTGGCCGAGCATCGCGACAATCCGGCCTGCGCCAGCTGCCACAACCTGATGGATCCGGTGGGCTTTTCGCTCGAGAACTTCGACGCGGTGGGCCGCTGGCGAAGCGTCGAAGAAGGGGTCCCAATCGACGCTTCCGGAGACCTTCCCGACGGCAGCAAATTCGCGGACGTGTCCGGACTCGAGCAGGCCTTGCTTCGCCGCCCGGAGATGCCTGTGGGTACCCTGTCTGAAAAGCTTCTGACTTTTGCGTTAGGGCGAGGAGTCGAGACCTATGACGCTCCGGCGATCCGCCGGATCGTGCGCGACGCAGGCCGCGACGACTACCGCTTTTCGTCTCTGGTGCTTGGAATCGTCAAGAGCGCCCCATTTCAAATGAGGAAAACACAATGATTATCTCGAAAAAGTCATTACCTCGCCGAACCTTCCTGAGGGGCATGGGTGCCGCCCTGGGACTGCCGTTACTGGATGCCATGGTTCCCTCCCTGACCGCACTGGCCAGGACGCCGGCAGATCCCGTGCGTCGCTTGGGTTTCGTCTACATGCCGATGGGATGCGATGGTTCCCGTTGGAGCCCTCCCGGCGAGGGCGGTGCCCTCATTGAGCTTTCTCCCACGCTACGCCCGCTGGCCAAGGTGATGGATCAGGTCTCGGTCATTACCAACCTGGAGCTGAAGAACTCCTATCCCGGCACCCATGCGACCTCCAACTCCGGCTTCCTGAGCGCTGCCAAGGCGAAAATGACCGAAAGCACCGACTACTACCTGGGAACGACGGTCGATCAGATCGCCGCCACACAGATCGGCCAGGAAACGCAACTACCGTCGCTCGAGATAGCGATGGATTTGAGCGAGACGGTTGGTCAGTGTGACAATGGCTTCGCCTGCGTCTATCAGAACAGCCTCTCGTGGTCGTCGCCGACCACCCCGCTCCCGGCCGAGGCTCACCCGCGGATCGTTTTCGAGAGCCTGTTCGGAGAAGGCGGAAGCATTGCAGATCGGCGGGCCGTGCTGCGAGGAAGGGCCAGCCTTCTCGATCGGGTTCGTGAAGACATCGCTCGCCTGCAGAGGAAGCTCGGTCCGGACGATCGCACGAAGGTAGGCCAGTATCTGGATAGCGTCCGTGAGGTGGAGCGCCGCATTCAGAAGGCCGAGGCGCAGACTGCAGACGATCGGCTCCCGGACCTGGATCGTCCGGTGAGCGTGCCGGCCGCCTACGCCGACCATGCGCGGTTGATGTTCGATTTGCAGGTGTTGGCTCTCCAGGCCGATGTCACCAGGGTGATTACGTTTCAGCTCGCTCGCGAAACCAGTACCAGAACTTATCCCGAGATCGGTGTTTTCGATCCGCATCATCCGACGTCGCATCACGGTAACGACCCGGAAAAGATTGCGAAAATTGCCAAAATCAATCAGTTTCACGTCTCACTGTTCGCCTATTTCCTCGAGAAGCTGAAGTCCACGCCGGAAGGCAACGGTTCCTTGCTGGAACACGTGCTCTACCTGTATGGCAGCGGAATGGGCAATCCCAACGTGCATGACCACGTGAACCTGCCGATTCTTGTCGCCGGCGGCGGGGCAGGCAAGGTCAAGGGGGGACGTTACATCAAATTTACGGAACCAACGCCGATGGCCAATCTTCACCTGACGCTGCTCGACAGCGTGGGAGTCCATCTCGATTCCTTCGCCGATAGCACGGGGAAGATCGACACCCTGCGCGAACCGATTTCTCTGGCAGGATGAGGAGCCAACTATGACCTGCCCAAGAGCGTTTAAGGAATGGCTGCTAGTTCCCATGCTTTCCATAGGAACGCTTATCGCGGCCGGCTCGGACGCGCCATTGGCGGATGCAGCGGAGAAGAAGGATGGAGCTAGCATTCGCTCGTTGCTCCAAGCAGGTATCGACGTCAACGCACCCCAGGTCGATGGGACGACGGCCCTGCACTGGGCGGCCTACCAGGATGATATGGAAACGATGAAACTGCTGCTGCAAGGCGGCGCCGACGTGACTGCTACGAACCGGTATGGCGTGAAGGCACTCTCCCTGGCCTGCACGAATGGGAACGTCGCCATTGTCGAGCTGCTTTTGGGGGCCGGGGCTGACCCCAACACCACCCTTCGCGGAGGGGAAACTGCCTTGATGACCGCCGCCCGCACGGGCAAGCCTGGGCCCGTGAAGGCGTTGCTCACCAGCGGAGCGGACGTTGGCGCTAAGGTAGGGCGGGGACAGACGGCCCTGATGTGGGCGGCGGCGGAAGGTCACGTGGAGGTTGTGGAGGAACTCATCCAGGCCGGAGCGGATTTCCGTTCTCCTCTGCCCGACTCCGGGTTGACACCTCTGTTCTTTGCCGTGAGGGAAGGCCGTAGCGGCGTTGTCCAGACCCTGCTGGAGGTGGGGGTCGACGTGAACCAGACCGTGCAGCCCGGACCGAAACCGCTTGCCTATAACTATCATCATTACCGTGGCCCGAAGGAAGGCTCCAGTCCGCTGATCCTGGCGGTTGAGAACGGACACTTCGAGCTCGCGGCAGCCCTGCTGGAGGCCGGTGCTGATCCGAACGACCAACGCTCTGGTTTTACGGCGCTCCACACGATTACGTGGGTTCGCAAGCCGGACCGAGGAGACAGCGGGGATCCTGCACCGCAGGGCTCTGGGAATATGAGCAGTCTCCAGTTCGTCAGGGAGCTTGTGGCGCACGGAGCGGACGTGAACGCAAAGCTGGAGAAGGGCTTACCGGGACAGGGCAAGATCAGCAGGGTCGGCGCAACGCCTTTCCTACTGGCTGCCCTGACCGCGGATGCCGCGCTCATGCGTGCTCTCATCGCGTCAGGTGCTGATCCGCTGCTGCCGAACGCAGAGAACTGCACGCCTCTGATGGCGGCGGCCGGAGTCGGAACCAGTTCTCCCGGCGAGGTAGCCGGAACCGAGCCCGAGGTGTTGGAGGCGGTGCAACTGTTGTTGGATCTCGGCGCCGACTTGAATGCGGTCGACGACAACGGTGAAACCGCCATGCACGGCGCCGCCTACAAGAACCTCCCAAAGGTCGTCCAGCTCCTCGCCGACAAGGGGGCCAGGATCGAAGTCTGGGATCAGGAGAACAAGTATGGATGGACGCCGTTAATGCTCGCCGAGGGTCACAGATTCGGCAACTTCAAGTTTGCGCCCGAGACAATAGCCGCGCTCCATCGAGTGATGATCGCCGCCGGCGTCTCTCCGCTGACAAAAGCAACGCACTGTAGCGGCACATTTTGCTCGAGATGTGAGCTTGGACTCCAGCGCTGAGGTCTCCTCGTCTGCTCCGACAATAGCCGAAAAAGCTCTCTTGGTACCCGAGGCGAACCAGTCGTGTGGACTCCTGTTGACTTCTTGAACTTTTGAGTGGCCGGCGAGGCAGTTCCCGAAACCGGCCGGATCCTCTCACAGCCTGACTGTCCATCCCGGTGTGGCGTTGTTACACTATCGGCAGCCGCTCGCTGGGAGGATGAACGGCACTAGATGAGCTACCGACTTGGAGTCGATGTTGGCGGGACCTTCACCGATCTCGCGATCTATGACATCGATTCCGAAAGGCTCGAATTCGCAAAGATTCCATCGACCCCCGCCAACCAATCGATCGCCGTCGCGGCGGGCACTCGGCAGCTTATCGACAGACTATCGATAACGCCCGACTGGGGTATCCATTTAACCGGACTGAATGTAGGCTGAGGCGGTGGATCACCCTCGTGCTGGCACGCACTATCCGAGGTCCGTGGGCGAGTTCCAGGCCTGGTTCCGCACCGATGCGGACTGTCTGGACTACTTGGAGTGGCTGCGATGGCCCGCTGGCTTCGCTTGCGCGGACTGCGGCCACGATGGTGGCTGGCGGCTGGGCGATGGGCGCTTCAGGTGCTCCGGGTGCGGCGGCCGTAGTTCGGTGACTGCGGGCACGATCTTTGACCGGACGCGCACGCCGCTCACGGTATGGTTCAATGCCTGCTGGCTGTTCGCCACGGGCAAAGACGGGATCTCGGCGCTGAGCCTGAAGCGGACGCTCGAGATCGGCTCCTACCAGACCGCGTGGGCCATGCTGCATCGGCTGCGGTCGGTGCTGGTGCGCCGGGGCCGCGACCGACTAGCCGGCATGGTGGAGGTGGATGAGACCTACATCGGCGGTGAGCAGCCGGGGCTGGCAGGTGGCCGGGCCAGGGGCAAGAAGGTGCTGACCGGCATCGCGGTGGAGGTCCGGGAGCCGAAAGGGCTTGGCCGCTGCCGCATGCTGCCGCTGGCTGATGCGTCGGCCGCGTCGCTGCACCCGTTCGTGACAGATCACGTTGAGCCGGGCGCGACGGTCTTCACCGACGGCTGGCAGGGTTACCACGGTCTGGAGAAGCTCGGCTACGTCCATGCTCGACGCAGCCAGCGGGCGGCCCGGGCCCGCGGGGAGGATACCGGCGAGCTACTGCCCGCGGTGCACCGTGTCGCCTCACTGGCCAAGCGGTGGCTGCTGGGCACCCACCAAGGATCGGTGGAGCCCGCCCACCTGGCCAGCTACCTGGATGAGTTCGTGTTCCGCTTCAACCGCCGACGCTCCCGAAGCCGCGGGATGGTCTTCTACCGGGTGCTCGAACTCGCCGCTGCCCACGAGCCGCTACGCTACCAGGACCTTATCGCCACCAAGCGGCCCCGGGCGGTGTCGCCCACGCCGCCCCAGGCGCGCGGGCACCCGCCGAGCCTGGATCGCCCTCCAGCGAACCGCCCCTGGAGAACTGCCGGCCCGGATGGGTCCGGTTAAATGGATACCCCAGACGCCCGATTCCATCAGGTTCTTCATCCACGGCACTACCGTCGCGACCAACACTCTTCTGGAGCGCAAAGGCGCCAAGACTGCCCTCGTTGTCACCAAAGGGTTTCGTGACATCCTCCAGATCGGCCGTCAGGACCGGCCTGATCTGTACGACTGGCGCATCCGTCGTACCGACTCCCTGGTCCCGCGGCGGCTCCGCTTCGAGGTCCGCGAGCGAGTACTCTACAGTGGGGAGGTCTTCGAGCGGCTTCATGAGGAGGACATCGAGGACATCGTAGAGCAGCTGAGGGAAGCCGAGGTCGAGGCCGTCGCAGTTTGTCTTCTTCACTCCTACGCCAACCCGGTCCATGAACATGCCGTAGGTGAGGCGCTGAGAAAGGCCCTGCCGGACAAGACGGTATCGCTTTCGTACGAGGTGGTCCCCGAGTTCAAAGAGTACGAGCGCATGAGCACGACGACGATCAACTCGTTCGTGGCACCCGTCATGGTCCGATACCTGAGCGACTTGCAGAAGAGCATCGCCGACCTCGGCATCGACTCCGACGTGCACATCATGCAGTCCAATGGCGGCACGGTGACGGCCAACACCGCCGTCAAGAAGCCGGTACAGACGATTCTATCGGGCCCCGCGGCCGGCGTAATCGGAAGCGTCGGCCTCGCCAGCCAGGCGGGCGAGCGAAACACCATCTCGGTCGATATGGGAGGCACCAGCTTCGACATCTGCCTCTCGTATCAGGGGGAGGTCCGACGGACCCAGGACAGCGAAATCGAGCGACTACCGATCAAGGTCCCAATGGTCGACATCCACACGCTGGGCGCCGGCGGCGGTAGCATCGCCTGGATCGACCCCGGAGGCGCGATGCGAGTCGGGCCACAGTCAGCCGGAGCCGACCCAGGTCCAGCCTGTTACGGACGTGGTGGGACTCAGGCGACGGTCACCGACGCCAACCTCGTCCTCGGTCGGCTCAGCCCCGACGCCTTCCTCGGCGGCGAGATGTCGCTCGACCTCGAAAAGGCCAGGGAGGCCGTCACCAGCCGGCTGGCCGACCCGCTGGAGCTCGCTCTCGAAGAGGCTGCTGAAGGCATCATCCGAGTCGTCAACGCGAACATGATCAAGGGTATCCGGGTGGTCTCTGTTGCCAAGGGCTACGACCCTCGCGAGTTCACCCTGGTCAGCTTTGGAGGAGCAGGGCCGGTACATGCCTCGGAACTGGCCGCCGAGCTCGACATGCCTCGCGTCCTGGTGCCCATTGCCCCGGGCGTGACCTCAGCGCTGGGCCTGCTGATGGCCGACCATCGACACGACCTGGTCCGCACAGTCCTGCAGCGATCCGGGAACCTCGACGCCAGGAGACTCAGCGATCTCTACACGAAGATGGACTGCGAGGCCGTTGACCAGATGGCGCAGGAGGGGATCCCTGAAAACGAAGTGACCCTCATCAGGCTGGCAGACGTCAGATACCTGGGGCAGGGATTCGCAATCGAAGTGCCCGTAAGCTCCGGAAGCCTCGGCGACGAGGACCTCGACAAGGTCTATGATCTCTTTCACGACGCCCACAAGCGTCTCTACGGTTACCACCAGAAGGGCGCACCGCTGGAGGTCGTCAACATCCGACTCACGGCCCTGGCCACGCTGCCGCGGCCCAAACTGGCGGCCGCCCCGCTCAACGGCCGCAACGACCCCGTCGACGCCTCGACGGGCGCCAGAGACGCCTACTTCTCCGGGGAGTGGGTCTCGACGACCCTCTACGACCGCTCGAAGCTCCAAGCCGGGGATTCTGTCAAGGGGCCGGCCGTCGTCGAGCAGCTCGACTCCACGACCGTCATCTGGCCCGCGCAGACGGCCAGGGTAGACGAGTTTGGAAACCTGATTCTGGAGCGATCGGAGCAATGACAACCTCTCGCATCGATCCCATCACCCTCGAGGTCATGCGCAACGCCTTCTACTCCATCGCCGACGAGATGATCGCGGCGCTGGTCAGGGCGAGCTACTCGACGAACATCAAGGACCGGCGTGACACTTCCGGCGCCATCTACACGGCCGGGGGAGACGTTGTGGTCGTAGCTCAGAGCGAAATCGGCACGCCGCTTCACCTGGGCACGATGCACTCGGCCGTCCAGTCGGCGATGACCGCTTACGATTTCGACACTTTACAGCCCGGCGATGCGGTGGCTTTGAATACGCCGTATCCGGCCGGACCTGGCCACCTGAACGACCTGTGCCTGATTTCGCCCATCTTTCACGAAGGCGAAATGATCGCCATCACGGCTAACCAGGCCCACCACGTCGACATGGGCGGATACGCCCCCGGCTCGATGCCCTTCGGCGTTACCGAGATCTTTCAGGAGGGGCTTCAGATCCCTCCGGTGCGCCTCTTCGTCAACAACCAGCTCGACCCGGGGTTGTGGAGTCTGATCCGGCAAAACGTCAGGCCCCAGACCGAGGTCAAGGGCGACCTGTTGGCCCAGTTCGCGGCCAATACAGTTGGCCAGCGTCGTCTGGGTGAGTTGGTGAACAAGTACGGCGTTGCCACCGTCATGGAATACCTCGAGGAGATGCTCGACTACTCGGAGCGGCGTATGCGTGCCGCCCTCAAGCTGATCCCAGAAGGCACCTACCACGGCGCGGACGTTATAGAGGGCGATGGGATCACCGACAAGCACTACACGATCCGAGTCAAAATCGAGGCCAAGGGAGACGAGTTCGTCGCCGACTTCACCGACACCGACGACGGCTCCCTCGGTCCCTTGAACTGCCGCTGGCCATCCGTTGCCGCGTGCGTCTACTACGTGCTGAAAGCGATGCTCGACCCTGAGCTTCCTCCCAACGCAGGGGCCTATCGGCCTATCGACATCAAGGTCCGGGAGGGCAGCCTGCTGTCGGCCCAGTACCCCACGGCGGTGTGCAACGCCAACATCATCACGACACAGCGCATTGTCGACGTGTTGCTGGCTGCCCTGGCCGATGCCTTGCCCGACCAGGTCGCGGCGGCATCCTCGGGCACCATGAACCTCCTGAACATCGGCGGCACCGACCCCCGCTCGGGCATCCTGTACAACTACATCGAGACATACGCCGGGGGGCAAGGAGCCATGCACGACGCCGATGGCATGGACGCCGTCCAGAATCACATGACCAACACGCGCAATGCCCCGGTAGAGTCCATCGAGGTCGCGTATCCGCTTATGGTCGAGACCTATGGTCTCGTCGCCGACTCTGAGGGTCCGGGTAAGTACCGCGGTGGAGTCGGCGTCCGCAGAGCGCTGAAAATCATCGACGCGGATGTGCAACTGACGCTAAGTTCGGACCGGGGTGGCGTAGCTCCCTGGGGGCTCTTCGGAGGCCACAGCGCTGGGACGTCCAGCTGCAGTGTTGTGGGTCCGGACGGCCGCGAAAAGCGCCTGCCGACTAAGGTCACCACGAGAATAGCGGCCGGCAACGTCGTGACGACGGAGACACCAGGCGGCGGTGGCTGGGGCGAGCCGATGCACCGCGACGTGAACGCGGTCCGGCACGACGTGTCCGAGGGGCTGGTCTCGGTTGAGCGGGCCCGCCACATCTACGGAGTAGCCATCGACCCGAAGACCTTCGAGGTGGACGACCAGGAGACGGCCAAGCTTCGCTCCAATGCCTGAGCTGAAACTTCATTGCTGCTCCGCCTTCGGAGTTCGCCTGTTCGATGTTCTGCGGTTTGTGATTCAGCCTTTTTCCTTGCTCTGGAGAAGGCAACCGATAAAATGCTAAACCGCAGAATATCGAACAAGCGAATTTCGAAGGACTCTGGCGATCGCTGCCATCTGTTGGTGCCAATGTTTCTTTCCCGAAATGGGGCTAGCACGGCTGGGGTGGCTCTAGGGGGCACTGACTAGTAACCCAGGCTAAGCTATCACGTATTAAGGGAGAGCAGGCAATGCGAATCAAAGTCATAAACCCTTTCGGCGCAACCGAGTTCTACGGCGAGGAGAACCTCAAGCGCATTGCCCGGCCCGACACCGAGTTCGAAGTCGAGAACATCGCCGACATGTACCCGTTGAAGAACAACCAGTGGCTCTACTTCAAGTACATGTGTACGGACGGGACCCTCGAAAAGGTAATGAAGGCCGAAAAGGATGGCTACGATGCGATTTTCATCTCTTGCAACCTGGACATCGGTCTCCACGAGGCCAGGCAGCTTGTCGACATCCCCGTGACCGCGACCCTGGAGTCGGCTGCCCTCATCTCCCACATGATGGGCATGGCCTACTCGCTGGTAACCGTGGACTACCAGAACGGCAAGATCCAGGAAGACCTCCTCGCTACCTATGGCCTCCATGAGCACTTCGCCTCGCAGCGTCCCTTCGACATTGCTGCCAACGACCTCTATCCCGACAAGACCCCACCCGGCGAGATCATCGAGGCGGTTGTCAGAGCCGCCAAGCGGTGTGTCGAGGAGGACGGCGCGGAGATCGTCATCCCAGGATGCACACTGGCGGGCTCGGTGCTGACTCACGACGTTCCCGACGTCGAGTCGGTCATCGGGGTGCCCGTGATGGACGGAATGGTGACCGGCTTCAAGCTGGCGGAGATGATGGGAGATCTGCACAAACTCGGTATCCCCACGGTCAGCCGACGAGGATGGTTCGAGAAGCCTCCGCTGAGCGACATGACTACCCTTCGGAGCTTCCTTGGCCGGCCCCTCTATGACAACAAGGCGTTGAAGCGGTGAGACAGACAGCAGACGCGGTAATAATCGGCGGCGGAATCATCGGGGCCAGCACCCTCTACCACCTGACCGAGCTCGGCATCAAGAACCTGGTGCTGCTGGACAAGGGCGGGTTTGCTTCGGGGTCCACAGGCGACTCAGCGGCCATCGTACGCCAGCACTACTCGAACCCGGTCAGCATCGTGCTGGTCCTCCAGAGCCTCAGGATATTCCAGCAGCTCCAGGAAGAGAAAGGTAACGGGCCCGATGTCATCCACTCCGTGGGCTGGATATTTCTTTGTCCCCCCAACGCCGCATCAATGTTCGACGAGAACCTCACTCAGCTTAAGGACTTCGGGGTGAACACCTGGCAGGTTCCCCTGGAGGAAGCCAGAGAGCACTTGCCTGGATTGAACACGGACGGGGTTGGACGTATCGCATTTGAGCCCGAATCGGGCTACGCGGACCCTCACGCAGCAACCAACGCCCTGATCGAAAAGGCCAGGGCCAACGGGGCCGAGGCGTATGAGAGCAGGCCCGCCACGGGCATCAGGCTCGATGGAGACAAGGTCGTGGCTGTCGAGACGGCAGACGGTGAGATATCGACCCGGGTTGTCGTCAACGCCGCCGGTCCCTGGGCGCCCAGAGTGGGCGAGTGGGTCGGCTTGGACCTCCCGATCGAGATTTCCCGCGAACAAGAGGTATTGATAGAACCTCCTGACGGCGCTCACCCGCTTCAGAGGTCTGTTTCGAATATGGTCGATCGGTTTTACATCCGGCCCGCAAAGGGCGGGAAGATACTCATGGGCGTGGGCCACCCCAAGGAAAACGAAGTGGCCGACCCCGACGACTACAACCGGAGCGCGACGCCTGACTTTATCGAAGACGTCGGCCGGCGTCTGGCACGGAGGTTTCCGGAGATGGCAGACGCAAGGATCGTCGCCGATTGGGCGGGGCTCTATTCCATCACGCCCGACTGGAGCATGATCGTCGACAAGGCTCCCGGCATCGGGGGCATGTACCTCGCCGTAGGGGGCAGCGGCCACTCCTTCAAGCTCGGCCCAGCGATCGGCCTCGCGCTTGCCGAGCTCATCGCGGAGGGTGAGACCCGGACAGTCGACATAACAGATCTGCGGGCCTCCAGGTTCGACGAAGACACCCTGCTAAAGTCCACTTACGGAGGCAACCGGGGATAGCCTCGGGTCCTGCCTCGAAACGTAGTTTCCAAAGAGACCGCTTCAGCGGTCCTCGGCGGATTTGAACGAACATCTTCTACAATATATACTCTACAATATGAAACAACTCCTAGTTGAGCTCGATGATGAAACTGCGGATAAGTTGGAGCAGGTGGCCCCAGCACGCTCGCGTAAGAGATCGCAGTTTGTCAGGACCGCGATCCGCCGCGCTTTGTGGGCACTCGAGGAGCAGGCTACCGCGGAGGCCTATCGGAGCAGGCCGGATTCCTCCGAGGATGCATATGTAGACGCCCGTGCATGGGATAGCGGGGATGTTCGGTCTGCGAACGATAACGGCGAATCGCTGTCATGAAGCAGTACGAGATTCGTTGGGCGAATATGCCTGCACCTATCGGTCGACGCCCAGTGCTGCTGCTGACGCGGACTCCTGCCTTCGCCTATTTGAACAAATTGATCGTCGCCGAGGTCACTTCGACGGTTCGCGATATTCCCCAGGAGGTGCAAGTCGGCGCAGGCGAGGGGCTAACCCACGCTTCGGTGGTGAACTTTGACAACGTACATGTTGTTGCTAAGAAGCTGGTCGGCGAACGCATCGGCACACTGGGTCCATTGCGTGAGCGAGAGGTCAAGCGAGCCCTTGGGTACGCGCTGGATTGGCCCGAGTTGAAGATTTTCTAGACGAAAGCACACTCCAGCGTCCGGCCGAGTCCGTGGTCCGCAAAAACTCGATCCGCTGGCCGACTTCGGCCTCAAGAAATCGCACTGGCTGATCCCTCGAGACCGTACACGGGATGAACAACGCCGTAGATACCTTTCGGCATAGGGTGCTGACAGACCGCACAACGCGTGCTGTGATGTGCGATGGGGTGGAACTGGCAATGGTGATTGTTCGACCGGACGCACCCGGGCGGTTTCCCGCCGTCATGTCGTATAACCCGTACCGCACGCTCACTGCGGTCAAGCCGGATTACTCGGAAACCGAGTACAACCATCGCTGGGGCGGACCGAGCTATCTTGCCGAGCGGGGCTACGCGGTCACTTATTTCGACGTGAGAGGCACCGGTAATTCTGGCGGTTCGACGCAAGATATTGGTTCCCAAGAGGAACAGCGCGATGCCTAAAAATTGTCGAATGGATCGCGCGTCAGCCATGAAGAAGTACTGACATTCTATGTAAATGTTCCACGCTATGGTACATTTACATAGATGCTAACGAGACGTCTCCAAGGAAAACTCGACCTTCTCCTAGACCAGAATCCGGCGGTGGCACTGGTCGGGCCCAGACAGGTGGGCAAGACGACTCTTGCCCATCAGATCGCAGAGAGCCGTCCCTCCATCTATCTGGATCTGGAGACGCCGCAAGATCTTGCCAAGATCAGCGATATCAATCTGTTCTTCGCCGCGAATCGGGATCGGCTGATCATCCTGGACGAGGTTCAGCGGGCGCCGAATATCTTTGCTCCACTAAGAGGCATCATCGATGCCGAACGTCGACGGGGGAACCGAACCGGGCTCTTCCTCTTTCTGGGTTCTGCGTCCATCGATCTCCTGAGGCAATCGAGCGAGTCTCTGGCTGGCCGTATCAGCTATGCGGAACTTGGGCCCTTGAGCGTTCTGGAAATGCAGACCGGCGAGAGCGATTCCGAGAATGAGGCGCGTCTCCGGACACTCTGGGTGCGGGGTGGCTTTCCTGAGAGCGTTCTCAAACCTAGCGATCGTCAGAGCCTGGCCTGGAGAACCGATTTCATCCGAACCTACCTGGAACGAGATATTCCACAGCTCGGTCCACGCATTCCGGCGGAGACCTTGCGGCGGTTCTGGACAATGTTAGCGCATAGTCAGGGGGGTTTATTCAACGCGGCTCGTCTTGGAACTTCCCTGGAAATCAGTGGTCAGAGCGTTGGCCGGTATCTCGACCTGCTGGTGGATCTTCTGTTGGTCCGACGGCTATCAGCCTGGACTCTGAACCCTGGAAAGCGGCTCGTCAAGTCACCCAAGGTCTACGTTCGAGACAGTGGTATCGTTCATGCTCTGCTGGGTCTCGAGCACTACAACGATCTCCTGGGCCATCCCGTCGTGGGTGGGAGCTGGGAAGGCTTCGTCCTGGAGAATCTTCTTGAGGAGGCACCAGCTCTCGCAATGCCCCACTTCTACCGTTCCGCAGGAGGTGCGGAGATTGATCTCATTCTGGAACTGCGTCCGGATAGGCTGTGGGCAGTGGAGATCAAGCGCACGTTGTCCCCATCCATTTCAAAGGGGTTCCGTGTTGCGTTCCGGGAGCTCCAACCCGAGAGGGGGTTCGTCGTCTATCCCGGACCGGATAGCTACCCCTTGTCGGATAAGGTTTGGGCGACGCCCTTGACTCACCTGATGCGGCAGCTATCGTCCCTCAAGTAGTGCCGTCTGTCCGAGACTCGCCACAAACATCATCGTATTTTGGTAGACCACCATTTTTAGGCGCGCTCCTGGTCCCTGCCATAGGGTGAGGAATAGAGTCAGGGTTCCACCCACGAATACTTACTTTTCTTTACACGAACCTGACACACGTCTGTTCCCCTCTTGCGTATGAGGATGAAATGGCTGTAGCTGGCCTCCAAACGGAGGGCAGCAAGCCTCAAATCAGGAGAGAGCGCAGACATGAAGAAACCAGCCGTCATGATGGTGCTTCTGGGAGGAACCCTTGCCTATGTTCTCGGCGGGTGGGAGCAAGAGACTGCGTCGGAAGGAGTCGCCGCCTCCAGGGGAGCAATCAAAGGAACGGTCTCGGCCTCGGATGGAACAAGGCTTCCCGGCGTCTTGGTCTCGGTAACTGGAACGGAGCTGTCCACAGTCACTGATGATGTGGGTAACTATGTTTTGAAGGCACTGCCCCCGGGGACGACCCTCATAACCGTTTCGATGGAAGGCTTCGGCGAGCGCGAGATCGAGGTCACGGTGGCAGCCGGCAAGGAGACCAGCCGAGACATCACGTTGGAACTACAGAAGCTCGAGTACCAGTTGACGGTGACGCCGGAGGCTCCGGAACTCATGAGTGCGTCGAAGACAATTGGAAGCGTTTCGGTCCGCCCCAGTCAGCTAGCCACCCTTCCCAGCCTGGGCGAAAAGGACATCTTCCGTACCCTGCAGCTCATGCCGGGCATCAGCGCCACCAACGAAGCCTCGTCCGGACTCTATGTGCGAGGCGGGACGCCAGATCAGAACCTGGTGCTCCTGGACGGCTTTACGGTCTACGACGTGGACCACTTCTTTGGCGTCTTCAGCGCCTTCAATGCCAATGCAATAGAAAGCCTTACGATGCACAAAGGCGGCTTCGAATCGAAGTACGGAGGCCGCCTCTCCAGCGTAGTGGATATGACCGGCAAAAGCAGGAGAAACGATATGCCGTCCTTCGGCGGGGGATTCAGCTTCCTCAGTGCCAACACTTATGTGGATATCCCCGTGGGGAAGAGGGGCAGCTTCATGCTCGCTGGGCGTAAGTCCTACCAGAGTCCCTTCAGCGACAGGATCCGCGACACCTATAGTGATGCGGGAACGACGGGAGGTCGTGGGGGCGGACGAGGTGGATTCGGAGGTTTTACGACACAACCGGAATCCTCTTTCTTCGACCTGAACGCCCGGGCGACCTATGCCGCTACATCGAAGGACAACTTCCTCTTCAGCCTCTACCAGGGCAAAGACGTCCTGGATAATTCCAGGTCCCTGAACATAACGTCCCGTCCCTTCTTCAACAACACAGCGGAGGAAGAGGTCTTCGTGCCTATCGAAGGCACCATCACGAACCTTTCCGATTGGGGCAACACCGGGATGAGTGCGGGTTGGTTGAGGAACTGGAGTGACTCGTTCTTCAGTAGGCTGACCGTCGCTCACTCCCGCTACTTCAAGAACTATGTGAGGGAGAACGATTTCAACAGAGTGGATGAAACGACGGATGAAACGGAAGACCCGGCAGTCGAGGAAGTAAACAATCGCTTCTCTTTCGCAGGCGGTTCCTCCGAGAGGAATCGCCTCAAGGACTACACGATTCGGTTCGAGAACTTCTTCACCCTGGGGACCCAACACGGTCTGGGATTTGGTGCCGAAGCCACCCGAAACAGGGTCAGCTATGATTTCAACTTCCGAGATGACATTGCAGTCCTCAATCAGGCGAATGAGGCGAGCCAATACGCCTTCTATCTGCAAGACACCTGGATGCTGTTCCCGAGACTATCTGTGACCCCAGGCGTTCGCGCCACCTATTTCGATCTTTCCAAGAAGACCTATGTCGATCCGCGATTGTCGCTGGTCTTTCATGCTACGGACCGTCTGCGCCTGAAGGCAGCGGGCGGAAGATACCACCAGTTCGCCAGCAGGCTGACCCGAGAGGATCCGCTGCAGGGAGATCAGGACTTCTGGATGCTCGCAGACGGGGACCTGGTTCCGGTCGCTTCAGGCACGCACATCATCGGCGGTGCCAGCTACGAAACCGATCAATTTCTGTTCGACGTAGAGGCTTACCGGAAGAACCTGAGCGGCCTTTCCGAATTCGCTTCCCTCCGTCCTCGAAGAGGCAATTTCGGGAACTTCGACCTGACCGAGCGGTTCTATTCTGGTACCGGCAGGGCGGACGGGGTCGAGTTCCTGGCCCAGAAGAAATTCGGGAAGAACATCGGTTGGATGAGTTACGCCATCGGGAACGTACAACATCTGTTTCCAGATCTTGGTCCGAACCCATTCGCCGCCTCACACGACGCCACCCATGAATTCAAGCTGGTGGATAGTTTCAAGTGGAGGGACTGGACCCTCTCCGGGACCTGGGTGTACGCGAGTGGCAAGCCCTTCACGGAGCCGGCGGGCGTCCAGGAAATCACACTGGCCAATGAGAGAATCTTCGAAGTCATCGAGCTGGGAGAAAAGAATGCGGGCAGGCTTCCACCTTATCATCGCCTTGATCTGGCAGCCACCTGGCACTTCTACACCGGAGAAACCAGTCAGGCGAATGCCGGTGTGTCCATCTTCAACGCCTACAACCAAAAGAATGTCTGGCGCAAGGAGTACGACATCTTCGAGACGGAGTTGATCGAGACCGATGTCAACTATCTGGGCTTCACCGTCAGCGCATTCCTCAATCTGGATCTCTCCCTGATCCCAGCTGCGAGGAAGGCGGGACCGGCGTGGAGTCAGGCATCCTCGGCGAAATCCCGGGCGAAAAAACCCAAGGCCAAAAAGGCGGACAAAGTCTACGACTTCTACGGACCGGTGGAGCTAATGAACAGCGAGCGCCTCGATCTCAAAAGTAAATGGGGCCAGAAGAGCTTTGTGTTGGGTCCCGCCACTATCACCGGAGCCCCGCATTATGAGCCAGGGACCACGGTTCACGTCTACTACAAGAGGTCAGGTGAAGAAAACATTGTGACGATGGTAGTACGAAAAATCGACTAAGGCACTCTGCTAGACGAAGGGGCCGCAGACTGGTCAAGAAGCGCGAATACCACCTCCACCACGGAGTTCAGTGGTTTCTGGGAGGCCGCTTTCGCTGGCCGGACCTACTAAGGAGCGGCCGAAGATGGTGTGAAGATGAGATGCCAAAATGCCAAGTTATTTTTGCGCAGACCCTAAGGAGCAAGAAGAAGTGTTCGTGAAAAGACAAGGAATCCTCACCTCACTGGCAATAGCTGCTGTCCTGTATTCGGCACCTGCCGCAATGGTAGCAGTTTCCGATCACCCTGATTTTTCAGGGACCTGGCTCTTGAACGCGAGGAAGAGTGACTCGCCACCCCAGTTCGGAGGGGGAGGTCGTAGAGGAAGACCAGGAGGGGGTCGTGGAGAAGGAGGACGCGGAAGAGGACGCGGTGGCGGACGAAGTGGGCCGGGGGGACGCCTTCCCCACGAGTTAGCTGTGAAGCAAGAAGACGGACAGATCCATGTGTTCCGAATAAGCGAAAGCGGGGAGGATCTACGTGCTCTTACGTTTCAGCCTGGAGCCGGCCCCCAGGAGGTCTCAACTCCAGAAGGCCTCGCGACCGTGGAGGCCCGATGGGACGACAACGAACTGGTGGTTGATGAGATCCGGGAGCGCGAGAGCCCGCGGGGCAGCATGACAATTGAACAACAGCACCGCTGGACCTTATCGGAAGATGGCAAGACTCTGACCCAAGTAATCAGGACGAGCACTCCCATGGGAGAACGCGAGATGCGCCGCGTCTTCGACAAGAAGTGAGGCTCTGTCCGCCTCCTGATCAGAGTTGTAGGAAAAGGTGGGAGCGAGGATTTCGTTCCCGTCAACGAAGTGGTGATTGGGTACCTCAGTTCAGGAACTTCAAGGACGTGGTCCGCAACTTGAAGAACCGCCTTTTCTGAACGACCATCCGCTAGGGCGAAAAGTGGATAATGGGATTGGGCGAGCGGCACAGTCAGTCGAGATCGAGAAAGCGGAGCGAAAGCCGGTGTGTCGAGACCTTCCGTCAGAGGAAGCAGGATAGTAACTCACCGAAAGTAGGGATGCCGGGGGACGGAATTGAACCGCCGACACGCGGATTTTCAGTCCGTTCCCCCAGATCTGTCACCTCTTACCATCCCTTTATTTTCTAGAGTTTACCGGACGGGTTGGCACTCATCTCTTCCCATCTATTGACCATAAAGTAGGACAAAAACAGGAAACTGAAATCAAGTGGTGGTACGACAACGGAGCGCCGTCAGAAGTCTATTCTGGATTCTCGAACGCGCGAATGGTGACCGAAGTGCGACGATCCCGCAACGTAGCCGACTTTGGCACTTCATGAGTCCAGCAGCGGTTCGTCTCGTACGGCATGACGAACACAGTTGCGTCCTGGGCAGGGAAGTCGCGTGCGTATGGTCAAGAAACTCAGCCGACCCGGAAGTCTCTGTTGTTGAGAGAGTTGTAGCAACAGCAATCGGTTGAACTCAGCCGTGACCTGGAGCATCTTTCACCGGATGATGCGTCTGAGCTCTCTCCCCTCTCGCACCTCTACGGGCACTTCGGACTCGTGCGCCTGACCCAACTTGGGCGCGGCGAGCCGTGCGTGAAGGCGTGGCATGAGCAGCTAGTCAACCATGAACTTCGTGCTCAAGCCCTGGCGGCTCCTGCTTCTCATCCTGGCCGGTTGGATCGACAGACACCAGCAAGACGCGATCGAGTATCTGTTGACTGAGAACCAACTGTTGAGAGAAAACTTCGGCAAGCATCGGATTCTGCTCAACGACGACCAGCGTCGACGTTTGGCCGTTAAGGGTAAGGTTCTCAGTCGCAAAACTCTCAACAAACTGGTCAGAATCGTCAGGGCCGATACGCTCCTGCGCTGGCACCGAGAACTCATCGCACGCAAGTGGGATCATTCGATTACTCGGCAATCAATCGGTCGACCACGAGTCCGGCAGCAGATCGTCGACTTGGCGCTTCGCTTCGCACAAGAGAACCCAACTTGGGGTTATGACCGCATCCAAGGTGCCTTGGCCAATGTGGGCTTTTACATCTGTGACACCACGGTCGGCAACATTCTCAAAGCCCACGGCATCGAGCCAGCTCCGGACCGGGAGCGGCGCACTACATGGAGTACCTTCCTGAAGGCTCATTGGGACTCGATCTCGGCTGCAGACTTCACCACGGTTGAAGTCTGGACTCAGTCGGGATTGGTCACCTTCTACATCTTGGTCGGCATCTAAAGACCCGGTGCATTGAAATCGCGGGTGCGACGCCTCACCCCAACTCCGAATGGATGCAGCAAGTCGGAAGGAACCTGACCGACTGTGTCGACGGCTTTTTCCGCCTTTCAACTCACGTTATCCTTGACCGTGACACGAAGCACTTGCCGTTGCGTCAGATCTTGAAGTCGAGTGACATCGAGTTGGTCGATTTACCGCCCAAGAGTCCTAATCTCAACGCTCACTTAGAGCGCTTCATGCGCTCCCTGAAATCTGAGTGTCTGGATCGTGTGATCTTCTTCGGCGAGCCGTCATTGCGTCGAGCCTCAGAGAGTTTCGCGAGCACTTTCACCACGAACGCAACGACCAAGGACTCGGGAACCGGATGCCCATAGACCCGTTGCCAATCTCCACTCAGACGCCGCACATTGAGCCCCAACACCCGGGAAGCCAAGTCCCGCACGCCCCCCGCCAACATCAAAAAGCGACTGCTATTGGCAATCAGATGTAGGCGCTGGAACTGCAAAACCCCAGCCCAGCCAATCCACCGATCCCGCACCCCACACTTCAACGCCGCCGAGGACCACGCCAACAGGGCCACCCAACGCCCTTCCCACTCGGCCACGTAGCGCAGCGACTTCCCCATCAAGGCATGAAAACCCAGGTAATGGTGCGCCTGCAGGAGCCGCTCCCACCGCTCCCGCTCCTCCCACTGCAGGGGGCGCACCACCACCCCTCGCAGCCAGCCAGCCTCTCTCCTAGCTGGTTAGGGCATGTCTTCCTTTTAGCAGCTCACCCTGCGAGGGTTCGAGTCAACTTTGCCGGAGCCCTGCCCTTCAGGGTGGCGGCGTTGCGAGTCCGGACTCAAGAAGCGATAATGCTTGCTATATGACCTCTTCTCGGAATCAACGCAGTGTGGGTATTCTGGCCAACCCGGCCGCGGGCCTCTGACCATCCGGGTAAAGCGTGTGATGGAGCTGGCGGCTCGACAGGGCTTGCTGCGAGAGGGTCCCATTCGGGTTTTGGAAGGAATCGAAAGGAGCGAACATGCAACTCAACCATGAACTAGCCTTGCGGGCCTATCGGATCATGAGGAAGATCCGGGAGTTCGAGGAACGCATCCATATCGAATTTCAAACCGGTGATATCCCGGGGTTTGTCCACCTGTATGCGGGCGAGGAGGCAATCGCCACCGGAGTCTGTTTGCATCTGGAGGACGACGATAGGATTGGCAGCACCCATCGAGGGCATGGCCACTGCATCGCCAAGGGATGCGATCTCAAGGGCATGATGGCTGAGCTCTACGGCAGACGCGATGGGCTGTGTGCGGGCAAGGGAGGCTCGATGCACATCGCCGACCTGGACAAGGGAATGATGGGAGCGAATGGCATCGTAGGGGGGAGCCCACCTCTGATTTGTGGTGCCGGTCTGGCGGCCAAGACCTTGGGGAAGAAGGCGGTTGCAGTGGCGTTTGTCGGAGACGGAGGTTCCAACCAGGGAACCACCTTCGAGAGTCTCAACCTGGCGTCGATCTGGCAACTCCCGTGTATCTTCGTGGTGGAGAACAACGGCTACGCTGAAGCCACGTCCGTCAAGTACTCGACCGCCTGTGACGATGTTGCAGATCGAGCCAGCGGATTCAATATGCCGGGCGTCGTCGTCGATGGCCACGATTTCTTCAGCGTCTACGAGACGGCGGGGGAGGCGATAAGCCGCGCCCGCGAGGGAGAAGGGCCGACGCTGATCGAATGCAAGGTCAATCGTTATTACGGTCACTTCGAGGGCGATGCACAGACCTACCGGGCCGAGGACGAAGTGGCGCGGCTGCGTGAAGATAAGGACTGCATCAAGAACTTTACCAAGAGTGCGATTGCGGCAGGGCTGGTCGAGGAAGCGGAACTGGCGACGATCGATGCCGAGGTCGCAAACTTGATCGAGGGGGCGGTGATGGAAGCCAAGGCTTCTCCAAAGCCGGGCCCAGAAGCACTTTTGACGGACGTTTATGTGTCCTATTAAGAGCTACTAGAGCCTCTTGCAAGAGCTCTAAGGAGGAAAGAGATGGGAAAAGCAACGTATCAGCAGGCATTGAGCCAGGCTCTGGTGCAGGAAATGGAACGGGACGAGCGGGTGGTGATCATGGGGGAAGACATCGCGGGTGGATCCGGGTCGCCCGGGGAAATGGATGCTTGGGGAGGTCCGCTTGGGGTGACCAAGGGACTCTGGGGTCGGTTCGGTGATCGGGTGATGGATACCCCCATCAGTGAGTCCGCCTTCATCGGAGCCGCAATCGGAGCGGCTACCTCGGGGCTGCGTCCGGTGGTCGAGCTGATGTTCATCGATTTCCTGGGTGTTTGTTTCGATCAGATCTTCAATCAGGCCGCCAAGTTTCGCTATATGTTCGGCGGTAAGGCGAAGACTCCGGTTGTGATCCGAACCATGTTCGGAGCGGGTCTCAGGGCGGCGGCCCAGCACTCTCAGTGCCTCTATCCGATTTTTACCCACATTCCGGGTTTGAAGTGTGTGGTTCCGGCGACGCCCTACGATGCCAAGGGGATGCTGATCGAGGCGATACGCGACGACGATCCTGTGATCTTCTGTGAACACAAACTGCTGTACTCGACTGAGGGGGATGTTCCCGAGGAGTCCTACACCATCCCTTTGGGCGAGGCCAATATCGTGCGCGACGGTGATGATGTCACGCTGGTCGCCCTGGGAAGGATGGTGCTCATTGCTTCCCAGGCGGCCGAAGCCTTGGCCAGAGATGGGATCGGCTGTGAGGTCATCGATCTGCGCTCGACCTCACCGCTGGACGAGGAGACGGTTCTGGAGAGCGTGGAGGAGACCGGACGGCTGGTCATCGTGGACGAGGCAAGTCCTCGCTGCAACATTGCGACCGATGTCTCCGCCCTGGTCTCCCAGAAGGCCTTCGGTGCGCTCAAGGCGCCGATCAATATGGTGACGCCTCCCCACGTACCGGTACCGTTCAGCGACACCCTGGAGGATCTCTACATTCCCGACGCCACTCAGGTTGAGACGGCCGTACGCGAAGTGATGGAGTATGCCCGATGAGCGAGGGGATTCGACCGCTGACCATGCCGAAATGGGGCCTTTCCATGAAGGAGGGAGCCCTGGTGCAATGGCTGACTACGGAGGGGAGTGAGGTCGCTCCCGGTGACGAGGTTGCCGAGGTCGAAACTGAGAAGATCCTGGCAGCCGTTGAAGTCAGGCACGGTGGTGTTCTCCGACGGCAGGTAGCAATGCCAGGTGAGGTGCTGCCGGTGGGAGCGCTGCTGGCGGTGGTGGCCGATGAGTCCACTCCCGATGGAGAGATCGAAAGCTACATCACAGACTTTCAGGCCAGCTTCGTGCCTGAACCCGAGGATGAAGGGGCTGAAGATCAGGCTCCTCAGACTGTCGAGGTCGAGGGTCGCCGCCTTCGTTTTCTGAAGCGCGGCCACAGTGGTGACCCTCTGGTTCTCATTCATGGTTTCGGCGGCGGACTCAACAACTGGCTGTTCAATCTCGAAACCCTGGCTGGCGATCACGTGGTCTACGCTCTAGACCTGCCCGGTCATGGCGCCTCCAGCAAGGACGTTGGGGACGGAAGTCTGGAGGGATTGGCTCAGGCGGTTAAGGGCTTCATCGAGGTGACTGAGCTGGGTCCGTCTCACCTCGTCGGCCATTCGATGGGTGGTGCGGTGGCTCTGATCCTCGCCCTCGCCCATCCTGAGCTGGTTTCCTCTGTTACCTTGATCGGCAGTGCCGCCCTGGGGACGGAGATCAATGGGGCCTACATCGATGGTTTTATCGAGTCCCGGCGGCGCAAGGACACCCGGGTAGAGGTTGAGAAGCTGTTCCACGATCCCTCTCTAGTAACGAGGCAGATGGTCAACGACGTGTTGATGTTCAAGCGCATCGACGGAGTTCCGGAAGCCCTGAAGACCCTTGCCGACCAGTTCCGTGTTGGAGACGTTCAGAGCACGGTTCTAGCAGAAAGATTGGGGGAGCTGTCGATGCCGGTCCTGGCAGTGTGGGGGCAGGAGGACCAGATCGTCCCAGCCTCTCATGCAGACAATCTGCCGCCAAGTATTAGGACCGAGATCATCACGGGTGCCGGGCATATGGTCCAGATGGAGTCGTCGGCCAAGGTCAATCAATTGATCCTGGAGGTTGTGGGGCGAGACTAGACTCCGTGAACAGGTTGGCAACAAACGGCTGCGCCTCACCAACGCCCAGAGACGGCGGCTCGCTCAAAAGGCCAAGGTCGTAGGACGCGCGGCCCTGAGAGAGCTTGCCTGTATCGTCACACCAGACACGTTGCTGCGTTGGCACAGAGAGCTGATCGCCAAGAAGTACAACGGCAGCCAACAACGCGGACCAGGTCGCCCCCGAAGTTCGAAAGAGATACAGGCTCTCATCGTCCGGAAGACACGCTGAGCAAAGGCCCGGTCCAACGCCGAGAGCGCCTCGGTGGAATGCTCAGCTATTACTATCGGGAGGCAGCGTGACGAATCAGTCGAGTTTTGGCACCATACGAGATGTCGATCGGAAGCGCGATGCCAACAAGCCCTCGTTCCCTTCGTCTCTTGGCTTGCCAGTTTTTCCCAGGTAGAGTTGATTGGAACTTGACTATTCTCACCAAGGCCAGCATGAGTGATGCTATCACCAAAATCGAGATTCCACACCCGCTTCATTCATACGGCAGTCCCTGGTCGCTGCAGAGGCTGATCGCATTGTTGCAAATGTCCGGACAGGCATGAAGTTCCAGGACCGCGTAAGGGAGCAACTGAAGCATCTGGGACTTCTTCTCGAGCGACTCGGACCGGGCGCCGTCGCCGTCGTGGCCTTCCTTCTCATACTGTTCGTGGGGAGCCTGATCTCACCGAGCTTTCTCACCGAGCGGAACATCTTCAACGTGCTTCGTCAGACTTGCATGCTGGGTGTCGTGAGCGTGGGTATGACCTTTGTGATCCTGAGTGGTGGAATCGACCTGTCAGTGGGTATGGCCCTCGGCTTCTTCAGCGTTGTGGCTGCCCTCCTGTATGACGGCGGTCAGGGCCACCCTTTGCCCCTTGTGATTCTCATGACTCTGACATTGGGTGCCGTGGTGGGAGCCTTCAACGGACTGATCATCGTCTGGCGCGGTGTGGCGCCATTCATTGTTACCCTGGCCACCATGGCGATGGCGGGTGGCGCCGCCCTGACCGTTTCGGGTGGCAAGCCGATCGGAGGCATCAGCGGCAGCTATACCTGGTTGGGTACGGGATTCATCGGGCCTGTGCCGGTACTTGTAATCATCATGCTCGGGACCTTCTTGCTAGGTGGGCTGACACTCCGTTATACGCCCTACGGCCGTGAGGTGTATGCCGTAGGCGGCAACGAGGAAGCGGCGCGACTCTCCGGAGTCGCGGTCAACCGAGTAAAGGTCATCACCTATATGGTCAGCGGCATACTAGCAGCACTGGGAGCTATTATTTTCACTGCCCGCGTGACCGTGGGAGACCCCTGGGCCGGACGAGGCCTGGAACTCGACGCCATTGCGGCGGTCGTCATTGGTGGCACCAGTCTTTTCGGAGGTGTGGGCTCCATGTGGGGTACGCTGCTGGGAGCCCTCATCATCTCCATGATCAACAACCTGCTGAATCTGCTGAACGTGTCACCCTATACCCAAGGCATCGTGAAAGGTTCGATTATTCTGATCGCTATCGCTCTGTATAAGAAGCGAACGACTTAGGAGTGGCCGAAGATGGTGTGAAGATGAAATGCCAGAATGTGAAGTTGTTTTTGAACGAACCCTTAGCTTCTTTTTCTGGAGGTGAAGCCATGAGCTCGGGCAAACTTTACAAACGAAGGGATTTCATTGGGAGCCTGGCAGGAACCGCCCTGGCCCTGCCTCTTGGAGGGTGTCGGCAGTCCACAGCGCCCACCTCTCACGAGCGGGTCGATGGATTTGCGAAAGCGCACTGGATCATCGGTTTCAGCAACGCCTCGGAGATGAATACCTGGCGGACCGCTCTTCGCGAAGCTATCGAACAGGAGACTGACAAGTACGACAACGTCGACCTGATCATCACAGATGCCCAGGAGTCACCGGCCAAACAGATCGCCGATCTCGAGGACCTGCTCGCAAGAGGTGTCAGTGGGCTGATTATCGGGCCGGTGAATCCCTATGTGGCCAATCCCATTCTGGAGGAGTGCCACCGGGAACAGATCCCGACGGTGATCGTGGACCGCAAAGTGTCGAGTGACAAATACACGACTTTTGTCTCGAGCGACCAGAGCTATATGGCGACCAACGTCCTGGAAAAGCTAATTGAGTTGATCGGCAACGCGGGAGAGATTGCCATCGTAGAAGGCATTCCGGGCGCGGGTCCGGCGGTCGAAAGGAACGCCGCTTACGATGCCGTCCTTGAGAAATACCCCGCCATCAGCGCTGTTCGTCAAGCCGGAGACTGGTCACGAGCCAGCGGCCAGAGAGTCACTGAGAATATCATTACCGCCAATCCCGATCTGAAGGGAATCCATTTTGACGGTGGGGAGATGGCGCTGGGCGGGATTCAGGCGCTCAGGGAGGCCGGAACTACCGATGAGATGATCCGATCGAACCGGCCGGTTCTCACCTGGCTGGACGGCTATAACGGAGGCTTGAAGATGATCCAGGCAGGCCTCGGAAAATACGCCATCCAGCATCCACCTCGACTCCACGGTTCGGAGTCGGTGAAAGCACTGATCAAGGCGTTCAAGGGGGAATCACTTCCGAAGCGGTTGCCGATAGCCCAAGCAGTCATCACGCCCGAAAACGCCGGCGACTACGTTGCCCTCGACAAACCGGATGACTATTGGCCGATGTAAGACAGCGCTGACTGCTCTCTAAGCTGAAAATCCCAAGGTACAAGGTACAAGATAAAAGGTACAAACAAAGTCCAAATCACAAGCACCAAGTTCCAAACGATCGACTATCATCCCCAACCATCAGCGATCCAACAGAGCCGCGAGCGACTTGAACTGTTAGCAATATGAGGCCAATTTCCGAGGAGCGACCGGTCAGCAGCACAATCTCCCCATGCGCAACCAAAGTTTCTTTCTGAATGATCCAGCGCGGCTGGGGGTGGGACTGACCTGAGAACGATCAGGTCTTCTTGGCCCGGTCAGACAACCAGTAGTCCCGGTAAAGCTGCTCGCACGCCTCACCACAGAAGACCAGACTCTCCCCTTTCACCTCCGTGACCCAGAACATTTTGGGTATGATGACGCCACAGAGGCTGCAGTAATCGGTCTTGAGCTCATACCACTTGGCTGTGTTCTCTTCCCAACGACCCATGCCTCCTCCTCCTCAGCTGACACCTCGCGCTCCAGAAATGGGCTCTCTTTGGCTATTCCCCAGATTGGTAGATCTGCCGCGTCCTATCAGGAGAAGTGAAACCCTGTCGGATATCGGCATCCAGGCTCTCGCCACGGCGCTCCGCAACCCTCCCGTAACCTCCTCCACCTGGCGACTGAAGCATGACCTGATCCCCTTCGTGTAGAACGATCCTGCTGAATTTGGAGTTGGAGATCGTGCCGAAGGCCTCCGAGAAGGTTCGAAAACGTGTCTCCCCTTTCTTCTTCACGAAAATACCGCCTTTGGCTCCCTGCCCACCTCCGAACAAACCCCAGGCCTGGGTCTTGGTCCGATCCATGAGAGCACTGACCGTCATCTCCGGAGCCAGCACCTCGAGCACCCGGGTGCTCCCGAGGCCACCTCGATACTTGCCCGCTCCCCCGGAGTCGGGGCGAAGCCGATATTCCAGGGTGAGCAGCGGGAACTTGGTTTCCAGGACTTCCACCGGCGTATTGCGACAGTTTCCATTCTCGGGGCACATGACGTTGTTTCCGTCATGGTGCGCAGTAGCACCCCAGCCGCAGCCCTCGATGTGATAGTTGGTGTAGTACTCACCAGTTTCGGGGTGGAAGCCGCCGAAGAGGAAGTTGCAGGCACTAGCTCCCTCAGCCGCTGCCGTCCTCTCAGGAATCGCTTGGCTGAGCGCCGCCACGACGACGTTCTGGAGGTGGGGGTGGGTCTCGGTATTTCCTCCCACCGAAGGGCCGGGATGGCGCACATTGACGACGCTGCCCGGCGTCGTCACCAGGCGGATAGGCCGGTAACAACCTGAGTTGCGGGGAATATCCTTGTTCGTCACGTGCAGCAGTCCGCTGTATGAGGCAGCTGCGGTGACCACGAAGGTAGCGTTCACGGGTCCCTTGGCTTGAGGATCGGAATCGGTCCAATCCGCGATGACCTCATCCTCTCGGACGACCAGCTTCAGTCGCATCCAAACCGGCTGGTCGGTCACTCCGTCGTCCTCCATGCAGTCGCTGGCACAGTAGGTTCCATTGGGAATTTCCTGGATTTCAGCCCGCATCCACCGCTCGGAGTAGTCCAACAGCTGATCCGCCGCCGCCGTCAGGAAAGGAGCACCATAACGCTCCAGCAATTCCAGCACACGGTTCTCTGCGATGCTGAGAGAACCGATCATGGAATGGAGATCGCCCCAACTCGTCTTGGGAGTGCGGTGGTTGCTCAAGACGATCTTCCAGATGTCCCGCACGTGCTCTCCTCGGCTCATGATCTTCACGGGTGGCAGCCGCAGACCTTCTTGGTAGACTTCCGTCGCATCGGCGGCGAAGGATCCGGGGGCCATACCGCCGATTTCACCGAGGTGGGCGATGTTGGCTACGAAGCCCCACAGCTCACCCTGGAAGAACACTGGTTTGAGGACCATATGCTCGGGCATGTGGCACTGGCCCCGGTAGGGATCGTTGTGAATCACGACGTCCCCGGGTTCGAAGGATTCCAGACCCAGCTCATCAATCGTCCATTTAACAGCATATTGTGCGGAGCCCAGCATCGTGGGGCAGAACTCCGCCTGGCCGATCATTTCTGCCCGGGTGTTGAAGATGACGCAGGAAAAGTCCAGCCCCTCGTTGAAGATGGGAGAATAGCTGGTCCTCATCATGGCCGTACCCATCTCACGGCAAATATTGGTGAGACCGTTGTGGATCACGCTCAAGGTTACCGTATCGATCTGTTCCATCGTCCGATCCTCTCGGGGCTAAACGTCGATGATGATCACTCCGTGGTTGTCGACGGACAGCCTCTGGCCCGGGTGGACCAGAATGGTGGAATCCACCTCTTCGACAACTGCTGGTCCGACCAGCGTGAAGCCGCTGCCCAGGTCTTCCCGATGGTAGACCGGACATGGGACGGGACCCTGCTCTTTGAAGTCGACCTGGCGGGTTTGCCGCTGCGACGCCGCTCCTTTGCTGGGCACGGTCTGAAGCCGAGGTTTAGCCGCATGCCCGGTGGCCGTGACCTTGAAGCGAATCAGTTCGATGACTTCTCCGCTGATCGAGTAACCGTAGAACTGCTCGTGCAGGCGGTGGAATTCGGAGAAAGCTTCCTGCAGGGTCTGCTCGCTGACGGTTGAATCCTCGACCTCCACTTCGTGCTCGTAGTTCTGACCCGCATAGCGCATGCTGATGCTTCGCTCTAACTGCGGCGTGCCGGTAAATCCCTCTCCCCGAAGCTCGTCCATGGCCACCGCGGTCAGTTTGTGGAACTGGTCATTTACGACGGTGGCGGCAACACTGTCGGATCTAAAATACTTACTCCAGACTTTATCCACCTGAAAATCGGAAATCACCGCACCAAAAGCCGAACAGAGACCGGGGTAGAGGGGTATCACCACGCGAGTCATGCCCATTTTCTCCAGAATTCCACCTGCGTGTAGGGGGCCCGCTCCCCCGAAGGCAACCAGGGCAAAGTCTCTCGCGTCCAGGCCGCGCTCGATGGACACCAGACGGATGGCGTTGGCCATATTCTCATTGGCCACATCGATCACTGCCTGAGCCGCATCCGAAGCGCTGAGCTTGAGCTGGTGACCTAGCTCGGCCAGCCTCTCCTGGGTCGTGCCCAGGTTCAGCTCCATCTTTCCTCCCAGGAAGTACTCTGGGTTCAGCCGACCCAAGACCAGGTTGGCATCCGTGACGGTCACCTCTGTCCCCCCTCGGTCGTAGCAGACCGGTCCCGGATCGGCTCCTGCGCTTTGGGGTCCCACCTGTAGAAAGCCGCCTTTGTCGATCCAGGCAATGCTTCCACCACCAGCACCAATAGTAGTCAGGTCGACAAAGGGGGCGCTGATGGGCAGGCCCCATTCCACTTCATAGTTGGTAATGTAGGAGAGGCTCCCCTTCCTTACCACCCCCACATCACAGCTGGTCCCACCCATGTCCAGGGTGATGAGGTTCTGCTCCTGAGCCAGTTCTCCGAAGTACTTGCCACCAATGATTCCCCCACTTAGACCTGATATGAGGATGTTTACCGGCTGACCTTCGGCAGCTTGAGCGGTGGCATGCCCCCCGTTTGATTTCATGATGGCCCAGGGGCACCGTACCCCCAGACGGTCGAGGCTCTGGCGAATGGCCCCTACGTATCGCTTGAGAATCGGCTTGACATAGGCATCTGCCACCACCGTACTGCCCCGTTCATACTCCCTCCAGATAGGTGCAACTTCGTGTGAGACTGAAACCGGGACCAGGGGGAAACGAGACTCCAGATAGTTCTTGAGATCCACTTCGTGCTGGGGATTGAGGTAGGAGAACAAGAGGCAGACCGAGATGGCCACGTCCTGGCCTTCATATTCAGCCAGTCGCAGCTCGATCCTTTGGCCCAACTCCTCCACCTGCTCGGAAACCAGGGGAAGCAACACCTCGCCCTTGGCATTGATGCGTTCCCGAACTCCCAAGCAGTTGCACCGCTCCACCAGGGGGTCCGGCTTGACCCACTCGAGGGAGTAGTGATATCGCCGGTTGATGCGCTGGATGTGAAGGACATCTTCGAAGCCTTCGGTGGTCACGTAGATGACATGGGCGCCGCTGCGCTGAAGGAGTGCGTTGATCGCTACCGTTGTCCCTAGAACCAGGAACGAGAGATCCTCAGAGGCGAGGCCTGACTCTCTGGCGACACCCACGATTGATTCCACCGGATTTGCGGGTGAAGAGGGCCACTTTGCGACGACCAACTCACCACTGCTGTCGTCCAGCCCAACCAGATCCGTAAATGTTCCGCCGGTGTCAATGCCACATCTGACGCCCATACGCACCCACCCTACGAGTTTTTGCCAAGAACTTCTTGTTTTCTTCGAGGTCGGGGATTAACGGGTAGCATAGTGCAGCACCTCACTATCACTGGTGTTTTCAGGGGAAAGACAGCCCGTAATCCGCCCTTTGCTCATGACGATGATATCGCTGCTGAGGGACAAGATCTCAGGTATTTCTGAGGAAATCATGAGGACAGCTGCACCGTCCTGTGCCAACTCGGCGATGAGATGGTAGATCTCACTCTTGGCTCCTACATCGATGCCGGCCGTTGGCTCGTCCAGAAGGAATATCTTCGCCTGCGTACTCAGCCATTTGGCGAGCGCCACCTTCTGTTGATTTCCCCCGCTTAGACGTTTCACCACCTGGTTGAGCCCTCGGGCTCGTAGATTCATTCTACCCGTCACTTCGCCAACGAAGCGTCTTACAGGCCCAATCCGAAGGACGCCTCGCGGCGCAAATCGGCGGAGAATTGGCAGCGTAACATTATCGGCAACGCTCAGGCACATGACTAATCCCTCATGCTGCCGATCCTCCGAAAGGTAAGCGATGCCGTGGGCCAGAGCGTCCCGCGGCGACCTGATAGCAGCGAGCTTGCCATCCACATAGACACGACCACTGTCGAAGCTTGTAGCACCAAAGATGGCCTTGCAGAGTTCGGTCCGGCCCGATCCAACCAGCCCGGCCAGACCGATAATTTGGCCTGACCGCAGTGTGAAGCTCACCTCTTCGAACGATCCCTTTTTCGTCAGATCCCGAACCCGCAGCAGCTCACGGCCCAAACCTCTGGGTGTTTCTGGGAATTGATCCCTCCATTCACGTCCCACCATCTTACCGATCAGGAAGCTGCGATCAACTTGCCCATCGAGATCATAGGTGCCTGCGTGCTTACCGTCCTTCAGGACAGTCACCCGATCCGCGATCTGGAAGATCTCCTCCAAACGATGCGAGGTATAGATGATGGTCCTTCCTTCGTTCCTGAGCCTACGAATCGTTTTGAAGAGCTTTTTCAACTCGCCGGGGCCCAGCACCGCAGAGGGCTCGTCCAGAATGAGAACTCGCGCCGAAGCCGAGAGAGCCCGGGCGATCTCGGTTATTTGGCGACCAGCCGAAGTCAGTTCGCGGACAAGTTTGCCGACTTCGAGGTCGAAATCCAGACGCTGCACCAACTCCTGCGCTTCCAGGAAGAGTCTTTTCCAATCGACGAGTCCGAGCCTGGTTTGGGGAATGTGACCCAGAAAGATATTCTCTGCAACCGTTAGCTCGGGCACCAGACTGAAGTGCTGATAGACGACGGCGATGCCTGACTGCCTGGCTCGGTGGGGACTTTCAAGCGAGATCTGACGACCATCCATGAGGGTGCTACCAACGTCAGGTTGCAGCGCCCCACAAAGGATATTCAGGAGGGTCGACTTGCCGGCACCATTCTCGCCCACCAAGGCGTGTACCTCACCTGGGAGGACAGCGAAGCTTACCTGGTCCAGGGCACGGGTGCCGCCGAAGTCCTTAACGACGTTCCTGGTTTCCAGCACCCAATTCGACATGCAGGGTTTCCTCCCAGTCGTGGCGACCAACCTCACGGGGTCAGGGTGGATCCACAGGCAGCAGACGTACTGGCGGCGACTGCGGCGGTGTCTAAGACGAGCTGACGGGACTGCAGAGATTGGAGCCTGCTCGCAACCAAGATCAGCTGTTAAGAATCATCGTGGTGGTGCGTGTTTCGGATACTGGCCCGCCTCGCTCTCTGCTGCCATCGCCTGCCAGTCGTACTGCGGCTTCCACCCGAGCATCTGCTTCAGCTTGGAGCAATTCACGAGACTCGTCCGTTCCGGCAGTGCGCTACGAATGTCTGTGATGTGTGGGTAGAACTCCTCCAGCAATGTTTCCGTCGAGCTGGTCACACACACATCGTCAGCAGCTACGTTAAACGCCTCAAATCCACTTCGATTCGATTCGACCCAAGCAAGACAGGCGGTGGCTACATCCCGTGAGTCCACGTATGCCCACAGATCCTCTGAGGCCGCCCGGTCATTCTGGGTAAACTTTCGAAAACGCCACTCGTAGGCGCCCTCGTACACAATGCGCTGGGGTCTCAAGGCAGCGATTGCTGTACCTTGCCAGCGCGCGTAGTGTCGGGCCAGAGTTTCCAGGTTCTGCTTCACAGCGCCATAGATGCTGGGTGGCTGCGCTGGAGTGTCCTCATCAATGGGCAGATAGGGGACGTTACGATAGTCGCCGTAGATTTCAGGACTACTGGGCATAACGACCCGGGGGATTCCCAGATTGGCCGCCGCCTGCAAAACATGGTATCCCCCCAGCGAAAGATTACGGTAGGCCGTCTCCCACGACGTCCACGAATCGGTGGGCAGGCTGCCGAAGTGGACCACCGCGTCAGCTCCTGCGAACACATCGCACACACCCGCCCCGTCCTCGACATCAAGCTGACGATAGTCGCTCTCCCAGACATCACAGGGCTTCAGATCAACCCCTATGACTGCATATCCAGCTTCACGGAAAATCTTCACAATGGAGCGACCGGTTCCCCCTTTGGCACCGGTAACCACGACTTTTTTCATGATTCTCTAGACACCTCCGACCTCAACGGACTCCCCCTTAGAGGTCGAGACTCCTGGTCCTTGCCAAAATCAGTGGAACTAAGACTATTCTCGATACCGCCGATTTATCAAAGCAAGTTTATTTTTCAGGTTGACCCAAGTCAACCGGCGGTGACCAAGAGGTCAATTCACGACCGCTTAGCGGGTGACGCTAGAGAGTAACCGGCTAAGAGGACTAGCAGGCAAGCTATGAGCCCGGACCTAAGGCCGGGATCGACCTGTCGCGTGAACCCCGAATTCCCCTTTTAGGGCCTAGTAAAAAGGCCGGATCTGCCCTGTCGAGACGGGAAAGCCCTTATTCTTCTCTGCCAAATATCTATTCTACAAACCGTTTAGACTCAATTAGAAAGAACGATTTATGGTAAGGATGGTTGGGGCTATTCTACGATATCGAGTCGGGAGCTGCTCCTCCATTTGGCGCTGGCCGCGGTAGTTCGGGTCGAGTCCTCCGGTCAGCGGCCAGTCGGGTAGATCAGGGTCTGACGCCATGTATCTTCAAACGGATGCGGTACAAACCCGTGCGTGCGGTCATGTAAAGGGTCCTTCCGTCGCTGTCGCCCCAGGCGACATTGGCCGGAAGCTCTTCCAGTCGAATCGTGCCCAGGTGTTTGCCCTCAGGACTGAACACCCAGACACCGCCCGGGCCGGTACAGTAGAGATTTCCCATTTGGTCCACCTTTAGTCCATCGGGCACACCCTCAGATGTCTCTGAAGTCGCGTCAAAGAACAGCCTGCCTTCTCCAATTGTACCGTCCTCCTTGACTTCATAGGCCATCCAGACTTTCCTGGCTGGATCGGAGTTGGCCACGTACAGGATTTTCTCGTCGGGTGAGAACGCAAGGCCATTCGGTCGAGTTTGCCCCTTTTCCAGTAGCTCCAGTTCCCCGTCCGGACTGAGGCGGTAGATGCCGTTGAAGGAAAGCTCCTTGTCGGGATCCTCATCCTGCTTTGCCAATCCGTAAGGAGGGTCTGTGAAGTAGAGCCAGCCATCCGACCTATAGACAGCGTCGTTGGGGCTGTTCAACTTCTTGCCCTCGTAGCGGTCCACGAGCGAGGTACGAGAGCCGTCTGTTTCGATTCGTGAAATCCGACGAGCCCCGTGCTCACACAGCACGAGTCGGCCCTCGGAATCCAGGGTCAGGCCATTGGACCCAGCGGCAGACTCTCCTTCCCCAGGCTCTCCTTCAAAGACTGGCTTCACAAACTCTGCCAGCTTCCCATCAGACGTCCATTGGTAAATCGCATTGGCTGGGATGTCACTGAAGAGCAGATAGGGATCGTTTTCAGTGACCCACACCGGTCCTTCGGTGAAGCGAAAGCCACCGTGCAGTTTCTCGATTTTGTAGTCGCTCGGCACGATTTCATCGAAGGCTGGACCGATCCGAAGAATGCTCCCTGCCCCATGGTCTGCCTTCATGGCTGAATCCTCAACGGATCGGGGGCTGCCACAGCCAAATAGAGTCACCGTAACCAACATCCTCCCCATCAGCGAGAACCTCCGCATGCTTACCTTCCCTGGCCTGAGGTCGAAAGAGTTCGCAAACTGGCTTGGCGAGGATCGGGTACCCAAACCACGGGGGATCGAGGCAAGATCTTCTCGACTTCGAGATGCATTGTTAGGTCTCTCCCACCCACTTTAGCCGAACCTCGTGAAGATCCATCCCCTGCTTTCCCGATTTGGAAAGGACTCTGATCTCCAGAGTGGATCGCCCCTGCCTCAGGTCGAGAAACCCGACACTCTGAGTCCGCCACACGTCCGCAGCCGGTGTTGGCTCGACCGCTACTTCGATACGGTTACCTCCTGCCGCGATCTGAATCCGAGAGCCGTCGGAAGCCCCACAGCCATACTGGAGGATCACCTGGTAGCGCCCTTCCCGCTCCACATCGAGGTCCCAGCGGATGAAATCGTTCGGGTCCTGCCAACCGGTGATCTTGTCCCGGATCAACTTCCCGTATCCATACCGGAGTCCCTCTCCGCGCAGGGAAGCCCAGGCGATGTCGACCACGGTCCCCCCTAAAAACATATTCGACATGATCGAGGGGGTGTCCTCTCCACTGATGGGGACGGGGAGCCTCACCAGATCCTCCTCACTGACTACCTCCTGCACCCATCCATCAAAGGCCGCTTGTAACTCTTTCACCATCTCGGGTTGGCGGTCAGCCAAATCCTTCTGCTCGGAAGGATCTCGACTCAAATCGTATAATTCCTTACCGGCTACCAGCTTCCACTGCCCCCTGCGCACCGCGTAGTTTCGGCGGGGAATGCTCATTCGGGGACTGGATCCCTGCGTCACCGGTGCGTCACTCCAGAAAAACAAGGTCTCGTGAAGCGCATCCCCGCGCCCCGCTCTCAGAAGAGGAGCCAGGTTCTTGCCGTCCAATGGCGGACCTTCGGGAATAGGAACGTCACAGAGATCCAGAATGGTCGGGAGCACGTCGATATGAGCCGCCGCCACCTCCACGGTTTTCCCCGCCGGAAGATGACCCGGCCAGCGTGCGAAGAATGGCGAACGGATTCCCCCCTCATACACGGTGGACTTTTCTCCCCGTAAGTTGGCGTTGTACCGGGCGGCTCCCTTCCACATGGAGTCCATGGCCTCCCACTCTGGAGATCGGAACTGCTGCATCTGCCGGCTGGTTTCCATTTGGGGACCGTTATCGGACAGGAAGAGAACAACAGTCTTTTCATCCAGGCCCAGCTTCTTCAGAGCCTTCAGGATCCGGCCGATGCCATCGTCCATGCAGGTAATCATGCCGTACACTTTGGCCAGGTGGGGAGGCAACCCTCGCTCGACGTATTCCCGCTCATATTTTTCGGGAACCTGGTTGGGAATGTGGGGAGCATTGTAGGACAAGTAAAGAAAGAAGGGGTGGGTTTGATTGGCCTCGACGAAACGAAGTGCAGCTTCCGTCAAGGCATCCGTGATGTAGTTGCCGATCCTAGCAGGTTGGCCATTGTGCTCCAGGGCGGTGTCGAAGTAATCGTCGATCATGCCATCCCGGAATCCAAGGAACTCGTCAAAACCGTGGGTCGAGGGACTGTATTTTCCGTACCTCCCAAGGTGCCACTTCCCGACGATCGCGGTCCGGTATCCGGCCTCTTTCAAAGCCTCGGCGATGGTCACTTCCCGGTGTCTCAACACTTCGGCACCCCGAAACGGCCAGAGCACCCCGGTTCGCTGGTTATACCGACCCGTGAGTAGACTTGCCCGAGTCGTCGAACAAAGCGGCGTCACGTAGAATTCCTTGATCCGAACCCCTTCTCTAGCCAGACGATCCATGTTCGGCGTCCGGAGAATGGTGTTCCCGTGCACGCCCACATCCCCGTACCCTTGATCGTCGGTCAAAATCAGAATGATGTTCGGTCGCTCGGAGGAACTGGCCCCAGAGACGAAACTGAGAAAGGCAAAAACCGCAAAGAGCAGGGTCGCACCCCAAGCCGAGCGCTTGACCGTACCAGAAGCCACGTCAGAATCTCCTTTCCTGGGGCCTATCTTAACGATGAGGTCAAAGCGCGATCAAGCCACGTACCTGTTTAACCCCTTGCCTCTGCCCTTGCCCGTGCCCTTCCGGTCAATCATCTCACGTTCTTTTGGCCTGGAACGTCGATTGGTCAAGAGCCTTGATGGAAGCAAAAAGATGAAGTCAGGGCACGGGCAAAGGCGAGGCGCTAAACAGGTTCCAGGCCACTGGCTTGATTGGCGGGTACCCAGTGCGGCTGGTGGCGGGACTGATCTGATAGACTCCCAGGAAGGTTTATCAAACCTGCTCATGAACTTACGATCAGGCTCACCCAACACCATTACCATCGTGCTTTTCGCCCTGTGGACTTCTCTGGGGGCCGGCAGCTTGTGGCCGGCATCGATGGTCGAGCAGATAAGACAAGGGGACTACCGCGGGCGCCCCGCGCTCGTGCTTGGCAACGGCGTGCTGGAGTTGACCGTGCTCGAAATGGGTGGTGCCCTGGTGCGATTGGTCCTGCAAGACGACCCGCAACAACTCAATCCCTTGTGGGATGGGTTGCGCGCAGACCGAGAAGCGGGCCGCCCGGAGCGCGTGAACGGGATTACCGGCCATTTTACCTGCCTCGATGGGTTCGGGCCTGCTTCCAAAGAAGAGCGGGCGGCGGGGTTGCCCTTCTCTCACGGAGAAGCGCATTCTGTCCCCTGGGTCACCCGGAGTGCGAAAAAGGAGGGGAACACGGCGATCGTCGTGCAGACGGTCTTCTTGCCGCATGTTCAGGAGGTCTTGACCCGGACCCTCAAGCTGGTGGACGGCGAGAACGTCATCTACGCCCACAGTACCCTGGAAAGCCGGTTGGCTTTCGACCGACCTGTCTGTTGGGTCGAGCATGGCACTGTGGGGTCTCCCTTTCTGGAGCCGGGTGTCACCGTCATCGACTTGTCCAACAATCGGGCCATAACAAGATCTCGGGAAAGGCAGACTCACTTCCCCAACCGGCTGGCTCCGTACGCGAAATTCACGTGGCCAATGGCGCCCGGAGTCGACGGCAGACCCGTGAATCTGCGGCTCACCCCGAAGTCGCCTAACTCCCAAGACTGGACGGGCCATCTCTGGGATCCGAATCGAGAATTCGCTTTTGTGACTGTGCTTCACCCCAAGAAGCGGCTCCTGCTTGGATACGTCTTCCGACGCGCCGAATATCCGTGGATGCAGATCTGGGAGGACTACCCTCCCCAGGGAATCATCGCCCGTGGCTTGGAGTTTGGCACCCAGGCCTTCGACGGGGCTCGCCGCAAGACCATCACCCAAAACAAGCTCTTCAACCAGTTACTGTATCGTTGGCTGCCCGCGAAATCGAAGATCGAGGCGAACTTTCTGCTCTTTTGGACCCGAACTCCCGAGGGATTTCAGGGGGTCGATGACATCCAGGTCGGGAAAGACCGGCTCGACATCCGTGACAAGCGATCGGGTAGAAGCTTCAGCTTGGGGCTCTCTCAGACCTTTTGAATCGGAGATTCGACGAGTTTTCAGTCTACGAGGTCATCCGGCAGGGCAAAGCTATAGATGACGGCCCCCGCAGCCAAGGCCACGTACTGTCGCCCATCCACGGCATAGCTGATCGGGGAAGAATCTATCTGCCCACCGGTCTGGAAGCTCCCGAGGAGTTTTCCGGTGCGTGATTCGAAGGTCATGAGGTTCCCCTCGCGGCTGCCGGAGAATACGACCCCGCCCGCCGTGGCCAGAACGCCCGCCGACCAGGTGCCCAGGTGGTACTTGTATTCCCATTCGATTGTGCCCGACTCCGGGTTGAGGGCCTTGATGCCTCCCCACTCAGGCTCTTCTCCGGCAACGGCCTTGCCTCCCCAGTAAGCCTGTCCCCTTTCGTACTCCTGGGGCTCCTTGAAATAGCGGTCGCTGGCTTCTCGGAAGGTGATGTAAAGCCATCCCGTATCCGGATCGTAAGACGGAGCTTGCCAGTTTGTGGCGCCTGCCCCCGCGGGATAGTGCAGCACGCCCTCTTCACTCGCCTCCCAATCGGGCATCAGAATGGGGTGACCCTGATTGTCCAGTCCTTTCGCCCAGGTTGGGCTTTCGCCCTTGCACTCCGTTGGGGTCCACGATGACTTCGCGGATCGCTTGGCCAACCCACTTTCCGATCCTGGAAAGATCGGGCCCGATCCGTCCGCCTTCGCCGTGGACCTGGTGGCAGCTGAGACAACCTCCTTTCCCTCTGAAGACCTCTTCTCCAGCGATCACGTCACCGCTGACGACTTCTTCCCTGACGGTGTCTGCCAACGACCGAAAATAGGTCACCACCTGCCAGATGTTCGTATCACTGCGGGTCTCGAAAGGCGGCATTGCCGTGCCCGGGGTTCCGTTCTTGATGGTGTCGAACAGATACCGGTCGTCGGCACGTACCCCAAAGCTCCCGGTTGCCAAAGCCGGCCCTCGCCCCCCGCGGGCGTCGCCGCCGTGACATGCCTGGCAGCGCTTCTCATAGATGCTTTTCCCGGCCCGCGCGGCGGCCGCATCTTCGTGGAGAGGGTTCAAGACGCCCCCCGTACTCTGCGGGTTGGCAGACTCAATCATCAAAGAGAAAATCACCGTGAGAAAAACACTTCCGCCCCTCATGCTACCTCTCTGTGAATCGGAGAAAACCCTTCAGGAACGCTCCCTTTACGCCATCCTCTGATAGAATGACATTACGTTGTCGCCGCCCGCTGCGGCATGCAACGGACAAATTACCAGGCTGAATGAGCGAGAGTTTACCATGATGTTCGGCTGCAATCGCCCAAAGGTTCTTGGCCGCCTGAGCCTGCCCGTCAGGAGAATCGGTCTGACCCTTCTTCTGCTCGCCATACCGACGCTGCCAGCCAGCAGCGGGTTCGGAAGCATTCAATCGCCCTCGCAGCCGAATAAAATCTCGATCATCATCGCTGAGGATGCTCACCGGCTGGAGAAACTCGCGGCTTCCGAGCTGAGAAGCTATTTGAAGAGGCTCTACGGGGCCGACGTCGAGCTTCGAAGTCAAATGCCGCCAGGCAATGGGAGTGTCTTCTTGATCGGCTCGCCCGGGACGAACGCCGTGCTGGAGAAGTGGGTCCCTGAGTGGCCCCAATTGAGCGATCAGGGCCTGCTCTTGCGCCGGGTTCAACTCAAAGGTCGAGCGGCTGTGGTAGTTGGAGGGGGAAGCCCCCTGGCAACCCTCTGGTCCGTCTACGAGCTGGTCGAGAAACTCGGGGTGCGCTATCTGCTCTGGGGTGACCTGCTGCCCGAGGGACCAGGCGAGTTCCAACTGCCGGATATCGACGAGCTCAAGGAGCCCATCTTCCGGGTGAGGGCATTTCGGGGCATAAACGACTTTGTCATGGGTCCAGAGGCTTGGAGTCTCCCGGAGTATGAGCGCATCATCAGACAGCTGGTGAAGCTGAAATACAACCAGCTGTGGCTCTCGCTCTATTCCTATCAGCCGTTTGTTGACTACGAGTTCCGAGGGCACAAGAAGGAGGGTGCAGCGCTTTGGTTTGGCTGGCAATACCCGATCGGTGAAGACACGATCGGGCGGGAGCTATTTCAAGACGCGACCCAGTTCGTGCATCCTGAGTTCGAAGGAGCCGTCACCTACGAGCAGAAAGTGGTGGCGGGTCAGCGATACGCGCACGGTATCCTGAAGCTGGCGCGTGATTACGGGATGAAGACCGGCATACTCTTTTCTGCCACCGATCCTCCCCAGGAGTTCAAGCAAAGGCTGCAGGAGTGGACCCCTCTCGAGTATAAGCGGAAACTGTCCCCAGAGGAGACCCCTGAGTTCGGCTATGTGGGCGTCAAGACCATGGGGGCAGATCCTCGCAACACGGCCTTTCAAAACGTCTTCAACCCGGTCTTCGCCGACCTGGCGGAAGTGATCATTCAGGCGCACGTGAATACCTACCCGGAAGCGGACTACTACATCATCCATACCCCGGAATTTCGAGCTCCAGTTTCAGGGTTGGAAAGTTGCTGGCAACGCCTCGACAAGAAGTATGACCTGGAGTCAAAGGCGTCGCTCGAGCAGATGCTGGACTCGGCTCGTGCCCGATCCGGCCGCGCCGCCCGCGAGCTGGGCGGGGACATCGAGTTCCTCTACTTCCTGGATCACCTCTTCACGGAACGAAAGGTAATGTCCAAGACCAAGCATCCAGAAGCCACCGTGATGATCTCTGGTGTCACGCGGGAGCTGTTTCCGCTGCTTTCGACCATTCTGCCATCAGGCTTCGAGGCTCTGGTGGCACCGGGCGTCTACACCACGGTCGAGTCTGCGAGGGCACTCGACACCCTGGCTCCTTTCCAGGATGCCTCGTTGAATGCCTACTTCTGGTTGACGCTGCAGGGCGACAGCATGTCTGTATTGCCTCAGCTGCCCAGCTCTTCCGTCTATCAATCGCTTCAAGCCATGCAGCAATACGGCCTGGACGGCTACATGGTCCGCTACTGGACTCTGGGCGATCTGATTCCCACCTCGGCCTATCTGGCACGAGCTGCTTGGGACCTTACAGACCCAGAGACCTTCTACAGAGAACACCTGAGCCCGATCTGTGGAGGGGAGGCGGTCGAGGAAGTGATCAACGCCTTTGATGCCATCGACGAAGCGACCCGCTTCCTGGCTCAGCGCCGTCATGGAAAATGGATCATCTACGGCAACCCGATGCCGGGTCTGCTGGAAGAGCACTACCACGTGGAGAAGGCAGACTACCCGGAGCTCGCTAAGGCGATCGCAATCTATCAACGAGCCCTCGATCACCTACGAAGGGCCTCCGACCGCTCGACCGATCAGGGGAAGGAGTACCTTGAATACTTCGTGGCTCGGTCGGAGATGGCCATCGACTACCTTCGGCTGCTGCAGACGGTCCGAGAACTGGGAGTCGCCTTCGGTGAAGGCCAGCAGGCTCGCCGGCAGCGAGATCCGTCAACGGTTCTGAAGAAGCGAATCCAGGTTAAGGAGCTGGCGGACCAGTCGGTGAAGCTAGCTCGCAGCGCAGTAACCCACTTTGCCCGCGTGGTGCGGGACGAATCCGACCTCGGAATGTTGCTGAGCATCAACAATGTCCTGTACCGACATGCCAAGTCCCGGGCCTTCATCATGGAGCAGGAAGCGGAGCGGGGATTCCCGATCCGTGGGGCTGCCAAAGATTTTCGCTGACCTGAAACTTGGACGAAGGGTCGCAGGTCACAGGTCGCAAGTCGCACGTCTCTCCTCCCCGAACAGTGTCGCGATCGGGACCAAACTGCCGCCAACATCAAGCCTAGAACTGAACGTAGCACGCGAAAGGCCAGCTACCAGCAACATGAGACGATGGTCCGAACAGAGCCGCGCAGGGCTTGAGGTGTCAGCAATATGGGACCAAGTTCCGAGGAGAGTGCGGACAACAGCACAATCTCCCCCCGTCGCCTCCGAGCATTTTCTCCTGAATGATCCACAGTGGCTGGTGGCCCCAGTGACCTGAAGCCTGGAGAATCCACCTTACTACCCTGGACCCAATCTACACCTCGTCACGAATGGGGCGAAGCCGGTCAAAGATAAACAATCCAATGCTGCCGATGATGCCTATTGTTGCTGCTGTGTAGAAGGGCAGTGAAGACTGAGTTACCGGATCCCAAAGGGCGTCGGCTGTCCAACCGTAGATGGCGCTGCCTAGTCCGGAAAAGGTGATGGCCACGCCGATGGCGGTCGATCGCAAATCGCCGGGAAGGTGCTCGGAAAGATAGCCTGCATGGGACCAGCGCATGAACTGGCGCACGAACTCAAACGTGGCCACGAAGAGAAATAGCTGCCAGGGAAAGCCAGAGAGGCCAATAGCCAGGGTGGAGAAGGCGTAGCTGACGAGTATCAACACAGCCGCGATCCCTGGTGCCCTGCGACCTGCCAACACCCCAACGGCCACGCCGCCCGGGATCCACATCAGGGTCTTCAGCAACTGGAGCCAGATCCAGCCTTGATCCTGTGATCCGGTAATAAGTCCAATGTCCTGGGCGCGGTAGGGGAGGAACTGGTTCGATGCTTGAAACAGCGGTCCACCCAGCAAGCAGAGTGCAATGACCAATCCCCAAAACTTACTGTTTCTCACCAGCCGAGTCAAATCCTTCAGTGTCTGATCCCAACTGAAGGCAGACTGTCCCCGGTAGCGACCCTTTCTCTGTCCCCAGACACCGACCAGGATGGCGCCGGTGAGGGTGCTGGCAGCCAGCAACGAGAACACCAGCTCGAAGTCGACGACGACAGGCCTACCGGTCATCGGCTGGAAAGCGAACAGCCGACTCCAAACTTCAGTCCAGTGTGCCCCAGCCGCCAGATCACCGAGTTCCTGCCGATTCAGTAGTGCCCGGCCAAAGACCGGTCCGAGCAAACTGCCGACCCCGAGAGAGGTCATCATCAACCCGTTGGAAAGACCCTTCCGGCCGGGCGACACCATCTGAACCAGGGAGATTCCCGAAATCCACATGAGTGAGCCGGTGCAGCCCTGCCAAAGCGCCAGCAGGCGAATGGCGACCGGGTCCGGGTAAAGCACCAATATGAATGGATCAACGACCTTTCCCAACAGGGCACCGCACCACACCACTCTTTCACCGTAGCGTCGTGCCAATAGTCCCGCCAGGGTTGGCCCAATGATCCAGGGAGTCACGCGGTACATGACCAGCTTCGACCAGATATCCGCCGGGTAGCTGTCTCCGGTGGCCGCAGCGGCTTCGCTCAGCGCCCCGAAATACAAGGGCACCAGGTAATCCAGAATAGCGGTGTAGAAAAAGCTGATGATGGCAACAACTACGATGACAGGGAGTCGAGCCGTTCCCGCGTTGGGGTCGGTTGGTTGCGAGCTTGGGTCAGTCATCGGCTTGGTTAGCCCACATCCGCCCTGGCCGCCGAATCGGCGAAAAGATGCCCATAGTGTTGGTCCAGCCAACGGATGCTGGTGCGGATCCACAGATCCGGGTCCTGATCCGGCAGGGGAGCGATTTCCAGACACTGGGGTAGGTTCTCGGGATCCGGTGCTTCCGCGCTCAGAACCTGCATGATTGTGTCAATGTCCACAGAGCCCTCGCCCAGTGTCGAAAGCATGATCTTGGGCTCACCTTCCAGGGTTTTCGGCTGGACACGCATATCCTTTACGTGGGTCATGACCGTCCAGCGCGCGACGGCCTTGACGGCAACTACCGGATCCTCGATGACACTGAAAGAGTTGGCGAAGTCGAAGTTTACCCGAAGCCAGGGAGAATCCACGCCCTCGATCACCACGGCAATTTCCGAGCAGCGGTAATCCATGTGGTTCTCCAGGGCCATGACGATTCCAATGCGCTCGGCCTCTTGGCAGAGCTGCCGGAAGTTGACGATCAGGCGCTCCATCTGGACCTCGATCAGTGGATCCTTGGAAAAATGATTGTGTTCGATGGCCCCGTTGTGTACAGCCACGATCAGGTCGGCCCCCGCTGCCCTTCCCAGCTCCATATGCCGGATGAACTTGGCCCGCTCTCCCTCCCAGGTGGAACCCACCGCGGCAAAGTCGGCATTACCGCCGGCGATCAATCCAACTCCTTGCTCCTGGAGTTGCTTCCCCACGCGGCGCGCATGCTCGTCGCTTTTCAACCAGTCCGAAGTCATATAGAGAGGGGATAGGTGCAATTGCACGCATCTGTCAATCAGCCATTCAATATGCTTTCCCGGTTCCGGACCCTGGAGCGAATTTACATAGGGAAGCGGACGTCCATAGTTGAGGAAGGCCGGATCGGTCACGTTGAACAGGTAGATACCGGCGTTGTCATGACGAAGCGGGGGATAGCACAACCAGCGATAGGATGCCTGTGACAAGCCTAGTTTCATCGACTCCTCCCTCCTTAGAGATTAAAGCAACGGTGTAGAGCCGTCTACGGCAGTGTAGCGCGAAGCCTCCATGGGGAGGTGTTGATTGCGTGAGCGGACGAGGTCCATGTCGAGTTCTACTCCCAATCCCGGATGCTGGGCAAGTTCAGCCACGTCAATATGACCCTGTCGAACTGGTATCTCGACCCGCTGCACCTGTTCGAACCAGGGCTGAATGGGACAGTGTTCCAGGATCAGGAAATTCTGAATGGCCGCGGCGGCATGTGCGCATGCTGCCAGCGCGACCGGACCGTACGGATTGTGCGGTGCCATCAGGATCCCGTAGACCTCGGCGAAGTGGGCGATCTTCATCAACTCGCTGATCCCCCCGGCGTGACATATGTCGGCCTGACAGACGTCGATCGCCTGCTGCTCGAACCAGGGACGGAAATCCCAGCGGGTGTTCAGACGTTCTCCCAAGGCGATCTTGACGTCGGGGAAGTCCCGCTTCAGTCGCCGCGTCGGTTCGATCGTGTCCATGTTGGTCGGCTCCTCGACGAAAGTCATGTCCAAGGGCCGTAACCCTGCAATGAGCCGGTGCGCGGACTGCGGGTCAAACATGCAAGCGGCGTCGATCATCAGCGCTACCCCGGGACCCATGATCTCCCTCACCTTGGTGTGCTCCGCGATGGCAATCTCTGTCTGCCGACTCATGTTATAGGGTTTCGTCACCGAGCCAAAACCGAGTTTAAAGGCGTCGAATCCCATCTCGAGGGCAGCTCGGACGGCATCTTCGAGACTGACCCCATAAAACTCGGGGCCATAGCGGATATAGCAGCGAACCTTGTCTCGCACCGCGCCACCCAGCAGTTTGAACACGGGAAGTCCCGCGGCCTTGCCACTGATGTCCCATAGGGCCTGGTCGATACCACTCATGGCGCTGCTCTGTACGACACCTCGTCGCCACCAGAAGTCCCGGTATCCAAGCTGCCAGATCCGCTCGATGTCGGTTGGGTCCATGCCCAGCAGCCTGGGCTTCAATTCCGTCTCAATCTGAGCCTTGATTGCCAGTTCGTGGTATTCAGTCGTTGCTTCGCCGATACCGGTGATCCCTTCGTCGGTGGAAACCTCGACAAAGATCCAGTTGCGCATCACCCGGCTGCCGTCGGGTCGGGGAACGCTCATGATGTGCACTTTGATGTCACTGATCTTCATGGAGTCCTCCTGGCATCTTCCCTCGGATCGACTCGGCTTCGGGACCGTTCGGGTGGAGCCAAACGCTCCATTATCCGATCACAGGATTGTTGAGCTCCAGTCCTCTGACGCCGGTGCCGTCGAAGCGGTGGACCACCAGGTTGTCCAGAGAAGCGGCCAGCATGATCTCGCGGTCAGGCCCCGCGAATGAGATGTCCGTCGGCCCCCGAAGCGCCTCTCCCGCCCAATCTTCACAGAACAGTTCCAGGCGCTTGGACTGGAGATCGAAGTAGTAGATCGCGTCAGGACGATGGCAAGCGATCCAGAGTCTCCCGTCGTTGTCGAAAGCGATGCCGTCGGGCACGTGGCGTGGCATGTGTACGATTCTCTCGAAGGCACCTGCCGAACCGTCCTCGTTGATCTCGATTCGAGCAATAGCACCGCCGTGCGTCTCTACGAAGTACAGGTTCTCTTCTTTGGCATCGAGTGCGATGGCGTTGGGTGTGTCGAGCGGCTCGGGGTACCATAGCCCGGCCTCTCCTCCTCCGGGCTTCACCCGATAGATATGTCCGTTGATCTTCTCCGACCAATCACCACTGTCGGAGAGATACATGTTGCCGCGCTGGTCGAAGGCAGGGTAGTTGGTGCAAAGGAAGGGTTGGCCGCCTGGCCCCGCAGCGTAGACGCGGGTTTCCCCGTCGAGTGTGATCTTCAGGACATCACCCGCCGTGTGTGCCAGATACAGATTCCCCTCCGAGTCGACTACTGAGCCCAGACAACGAGATTCAGTTTGAGCGAACTGTTTCGCTGTGTTGTTGTCCAGGTCCAGGCGATACACCTGACACCCGGTCCCGGTGGTATAGGCTTCACCTCCCGGTCCAACACCAATGGACTCGGGATGGTCCACTCCCTTGATATGAACGATCCGACGCTTGTCATACTTCGGCAACCCTTTTGGCTCAGAGCTCATGCGTAGTCGATCTCAATCTCCACGCTATCGAGGACGGGATCCACACGCATCTGAGGATTGGTTTCATGCATCTCGATCCTCAGCCGGTTCTTGCCTCTCTCGAGTGCTTCCACCGGGAGGGGATACTCCACCCTAGTGAAGTTGTTCATGATGAACACATCTCGAGTCGTACGGGTCGCGTCATCCAGAGGGATGTCGTTCAGTGTCACGCTGAAGCGGTCTGGATGAGTGGTATTGACGATCACCATCTTGAGCCTTGCTCGGGGAGCGAAGGCGGCCTCCTGAGCCAGAGCGAGATCGTCGCCGATTCGGAAGGGAACCTCGTGCCGGCCGACCGAAAGGGTGATGGGCAGAACCACGTCATCGATCGCCCGGTATTCGCGGAACAGCTTTCCGTGGGTTCTTCCATGTCTCTCGATCAGCTCGTGCGGGTGCGAATCCAGCAGGTAGGTCTTGGCCTTGAACTGCACTTTCCGAATGTCACCAATCTCACTCAAGGTGGTGTAGTAATCGGGATCGAGTTCACTCCTCCAGACCGAACCGCCTTGATTGCGCCATTCCGTGCGGCCCAGCAGCGGGGGTGGGGGTCGGTCTCCTGGCCTGTACCCCATCAGAAGATGACCCCAGTTGAACAGGTAGAGCCCGTGGGCTCCCTGGTCGAGCATCTGAGCGGCCCAGGCCCGCGTCTCCCTGGTGGGTCTCCAGTGCCAGTTTCCCGGGTAGATCCAACATTCCTTTCCTTCCACCAACTCCAGCCAGGGCTTCGGGTCCAGCGTCAGGGGAGCGAAACCCGAGCCGGGAATAATCACCTGAACCAGACCTTCCTTCACCCAGGTGGCGACATCCAATCCCCTCTCGAGGCAAACCTCGATGCTGGGGATCAGGCGTACCATCAGGAATTGCTTCTTTCCTCGTTCTGTTTCGACTTTATCCAGGGTGGCACGCACCGATCGGATCAGATCGGTCATCTTCTCCTGATTCTCTGGCTTGCCACCACCGCCCTGAGGCGGCCAGAAGAACATGGGATCGCGATCGAAATCCAGCATCACTCCGTCGTTATCCCAGCGGGTTGCAAACTCGTTGATGATAGCCAGCTTGTGGTCCCGTATTGCCTTATGGGAAAAATCAAACATGCCCCAGGTGAAGCACTCCATCTTGCCCAGTGGATATTCCTTTTGCTCCTTCTCTCCCCAGTGCGGATTGCCGAGGAGGTACTGCGGATTCTTCAGCTTGAAGTCGCTTACCTCGGGAAGAAAGTATTGATCGTGGGCATCGTTCATGCGGATGGCCGGGAAGATCTTCAACCCATACCTGCGCCCATATTTGACCGCCAGATCGGGGGGGTTGGCCCCCGCCTCGATCAGCCGTTTGGTGTTTTCTCGATAGCGCCAGATCCAGGAATCGTCAAACTGCTTGACGTTGGCGAGTAGCCGCTCGCCGTTCTTCAGCTCGGCGACGTAGCCGTCGCTGCTGCAAAGGTTGTAGACCAAGGCATCCACGTCGGTGTTGACGATCGGAGTGATCGATTCCTGCGCCCACTTCTCTGGTGTCAGGGGGTAATCCGAACAGGGAACGTCGTTCCATTCACCTTCCCAGATGAGTCGAAAGGGGGGACGATTGTCCTCTGTCGCGGCAGTACCGCTTGGGCCTCGAGCTGCTGAGGCTTTCGCCAAGGCACTGGCCGAAGCGGCAGTTCCGCCTGCTGCCGCTACAGTTCTTAGAAAGTTCCTGCGGTTGAAAGACATGGGATCTCCTTCCGTTGTGGTTGTTCCAGGGTCGTACTATCTTTACAGGTCGCGCCCCCAGCCGAGCTGGCCCCATTCGAGAAAGAAACTCCGGTTGAGTACAGGGTAGATTGTGCTGCTGACCGGTCGCTCCTCGGAAATTGGCCTCATGTTGCTGACGAGTCAAGTCGCTCGCGGCTCTGTCGGATTTCGTTTCATGTTTTTCGGCAAACGGGAACCTTTAACCTGTAATCTGAAACCAAATGAAGTCAGCTTAGAAGCCTGCAAAAAGGGCTACACCAGCAGTTTTTCAACGACCTTCCCTCCGACATCTGTGAGGCGAAAGTCTCGTCCCATGTGGTGGTAGGTCAGCTTTGTGTGGTCGAAGCCCAGACACTTGAGGATAGTGGCCTGTAGGTCGTGAATGTGGATCTTGTCCTCAACCACGTTCAAACCGAGTTCGTCCGTTTTGCCGATGGTCTGGCCGCCTCGGATTCCTCCGCCGGCTAACCACATGCTGAAACAATCTGGATGGTGATCGCGTCCCGGCGCCTGGTCGGCACGGCCAGCCTGGGACAGGGGCGTGCGGCCGAATTCGCCGCCCCAGACAACCAAGGTGGTGTCTAATAGCCCGCGCTGCTTCAGGTCCTGCAAGAGCGCAGCTATGGGCTGATCGGTGATCTCACAGTTCTTCTTCAGGCCTTCGTCGATCTTATCGTGATCGTCCCAGCTTGCATGGGCCAGCATGACGAAGCGAACCCCCCGTTCGACCATCCGCCTCGCCAGCAAACAATTGGTTGCGTAGGGCCCGGTAGGCTCTTGGTTGACACCGTAGAGGTCCAGAATATGTTTGGGTTCGTCGGAGAAATCGAGCAAATCTGGGGCCGACATCTGCATCCGATAGGCCAGTTCGTAGGATGCGATTCGAGAGAGGATCTCGCGATCTCCCGTTTCCAGATACTCGTCCTGGTTGAGGTCGCGAAGGGCGTCCAGCCGGGCCCGCTGCATCTCCGGACCGACTCCCGGGGGGTTGGGCAAATAGAGGATCGGGGCTCCTTTGCTTCGAAAAGGGACTCCCTGGTACAGTGAGGGGAGAAAACCGCTCGACCAATTGTTGGAGCCTCCGCTGGTCCCTCGACCCGAGCTGAGGACGACGAAGCCGGGCAGGTCCTGGTTTTCGCTGCCCAGTCCGTACACCGCCCAGGACCCCACGGTGGGTCGCCCGAATTGGGTCGTACCGCTCGTCAACAGCATCTGACCCGGATGGTGGTTGAATGCCTCGGTGTGCATGGAACGAATCAGACAGATGTCATCGGCCTTGGACGCCGTGTGAGGCAGGTAGTCGGAAAACTCCATACCGCACTCACCATATTTCTTGAACTGCCGAGCGCTCGCCAAGATCTTTGCCGACGGTTTGATGAATGCCAGTTTTAGATCCTTCGTCATGGAGCCGGGAAGCGGCTTTCCGTGCCACTTCACTAGCTCCGGTTTGGGATCGAACAGGTCGAGCTGGCTGGGAGCACCCGCCATGAAAAGGAAGATCATGTTCTTGGCGGTGGGGGCGAAGTGAGGAGACTTGGGAGCCAGAGGATTGGTCCCGGTCAACCGACTCGTAGCGGTACGCCCCTCCAACGCCATCAGATGCGCCAGGGCAACAGTCCCGATTCCGCCGGCACATCTGCTGAGAAAATCACGACGGGTTTGAGAGAGTTTGAATGTTCTCAGATCCATCTTTCTACTCCCGGCTGACGAACTCGTCCAGGTTCAACAGGACACTGCTGAGACCCACCCAGGCCGCTGCTTGAATCCGATCGACGCCGTCGAGATCGAGTGGGAACAGCACCTGGGCCGTTTCCGAATCCAACATCTGCTGCTGCTGTCGAAAGTACTCGGTCAGCCTCGTGCGCTCGCTCGATCTGGGGTCGCGGGCCAGGCAGAGCCGAAATGCGTGCCCCAGGCGATTATCAAAACTGCCCGGGACCTCCCGCAGTGTGCGGGCAGCAAGTGCCTGGGCCGCTTCCAGGAATACTGGATCATTCAGCAGGTTTAGAGCCTGTAGGGGCGTGTTCGAGCGGTTCCTCCGGCAGGAGGTGATGTTCTTTTCGGAAGCATCGAAATTCATCAAGAACGGATACGGAACCGTCCGCTGGAAATGAATGTAAAGTCCGCGGCGGTACCGACCAGCGCCTCGACTCTCTTCCCATTTCACAGAATTGCCAAAGCCCACGTCGACAACCTCCTTCGGTTGAGGGGGCCTTACACTCTTTCCCCCGATGGATGGGTTCAAGAGGCCACTTGCTGACAGCGCCGCGTCTCGGATCAACTCAGCGGGCAGCCGCAGACGGGATTGACGGGCGATCAGCGAATTTTCCTGTTCACCAGACTCCAGCGAGGGCCTCTCCTGGGAGGACTGCCGGTAGGCGGCTGACACTACGATGGTCTTGATCATCGCCTTGATGCTCCAGTCGCGGCTCACGAACTCCGTCGCCAGCCAGTCCAGGAGCTTCGGATGAGAAGGTCTCTGCCCCTGTGTTCCGAAGTCTTCGGAAGTCCTTACGAGCCCCTGGCCGAACAGTTCCTGCCAGAGGCGGTTCACGGCCACTCTGGCGGTCAGGGGGTTCTCGTCAGAGGTGATCCAGCGAGCCAGCGTGAGTCGGTTGGGCTTGGGATCAGAGGGCACTGAATTCAAGAACTCGGGGGTTCCTGGTTGAACCTGGATGCCTTTCGCTTGATAGTCTCCCCGGAGATGGACATGCGTTTCGATCGGGCTCTGGCTCGTGGCAATCGTCTGCGCCTGACTCAAAGCCGGGAACGATTCCCGCATTTCAACAAGCTTTTCGTACAGCTCTTTGAACTTGAGCTCCTCCTGGCGCTCCTTGCTCAGCACCCGGTTGTAGTTTCTTGCGAAATGATCCTCTAGCGCCGTTCCTTCTTTCCGCGTGCGTCTGGGCGGGTCGGTTTTCAGAATCTTGTTGCCGTTATCCAGGGTCTTCTCCAAAGCGTCATAAGCCTCGTCCCAGTCGGTCCACTTACCCGGATTGGCCGCCGTCTCCAGCATCCTCTTTTCCCAGGCGGGTTGAAGTGCGGGAGCTCCGTACTCTTCCAACAAGGCCTGGCGCCTTTCGAGATATCCAGGAAGAGCTTGCAAATAGGGCCCCATCTCACCGGGGAGCTGGGCTTCGATGTTGACCTCCTCGTCCCCGTCGAAGAAGGCGAAGAGGCGATAGTAGTCTTTCTGGGAAATCGGGTCGTATTTGTGATCGTGACACTGTGCGCAGCCTACGGTCAGTCCCAGCCAGACCGTTCCCACGGTGTTGGCTCGGTCGATAACCTGCTCGAAGCGGAACTGTTCGATGTCGACGCCGCCCTCACGGTTGGTCAGCGTGTTCCGATGAAAACCTGTGGCTACCTTTTGTGCAGTGGTAGCGTTGGGAAGCAAGTCGCCCGCGATCTGCTCGATCGTGAACTGGTTGAAAGGCATGTCTCGATTCAGGGCGTCGATGACCCAATGGCGGTAGCGCCAGGCGTGGGGCCTGACCCAATCTTTCTCGTAGCCGTCACTGTCGGCATAGCGGGCAAGATCAAGCCAGTGCACGGCCCACTTCTCACCGTAGTGCTCAGATTCTAGGAATCGGTCGACCAGATGCTCGTAGGCATCCGAGCGGTTGTCCATCAGGAACTTCGAGACGTCCTCGGGAGTCGGGGGGAGCCCGATCAAGTCGAGACTCAGCCGACGAATCAGCGTGATCTGATCGGCCTGTGCGGAAGGCGCGATTCCTTCCTCCTCCAGCCTGGCCATAATAAAGGCGTCGATCGGGTTCCTGATCCAGTTCCGCTTCCGAACCGCGGGAACTTCAGGTCGCTCAATCGGTTGGAAGGACCAGTGCGAGTTGTTTTCGCTGGAAGAATCGGTGTCAGCCTTTGTATTCTGGGGATCCGCGACCACCGGCCAGTCCGCACCATCATCGATCCAGGTGCGAAGGATTCCGACTTCCTGGCGGGTGAGCCTCTCTCCTACCAGGGGCATCACTTCACCTTCCTTGACGCCCGCTACCAGGTGGATCAACTTGCTTTCCGCACTATTTCCCGGATGGATCGAGGGGCCGGAATTACCTCCTCGAAGGGCGTCCTCTCGGCGATTAAGGCGCAGGCCACCCAATTGCTGTTGGGAGCCGTGGCAGCTGTAGCAGCGGCTCTCGAAAATGGGTTTTACGTCACGGATGAAATCCGCTCCGCTTTCTGCTGGCGGTGGAAGCTCTTCGGCAGCCGCTCCCCCGGGGTTTTGCGAGGTGAAGGAGGTAAGGAGAATCCCTGAAAGCGTGACCAGTCCCAGACGCTTCAAGTTCATCTGGGGCAATGTGGATGGTTCGAACACGATCAACTTGGGTCCATTCTGGACCTTCTAGTATGGGCAATCAAGCCAAGCCAAGGACTCCCTCGCCCAGGCCGTTAGAAGGTAATGCTCCATCGTTGCGACTCCAGGTACACGTCCCAGGCCACGCCCTTGAGGTAATCGTAAGCGTAGCAGTTCAAGACCGCGAGGGCGCCCAGATCAGAAGGGTCTCGGACCACCTTGGCCCAGTCCTCAATGGCCGCTTCGAGAAGGCTCAGAGCTCTCTGAAGTCCTTCTCGAGACTCTACGATGCTCTCTTCATACCCAGCTGGATCCTTCGCCTCCCGACTCCTCTGCGCCTTGAGATACGCCAGCCTGGCCTGTCGCACCTGTTGAACCGAACCAATGTATTGAGCGCTGGACTTGAGCTGCCCCAAGAGTTGCTCTATGTAACTCTTTCCCTGGGGCCGACTCTTGCTCAGGGCGGATTCCAGCAGGGGGATCGCTCGGCGATAGTCCGTCGTCAACTGGTCCCACGCCGCCACTGGACCGGAGTCGTCAAGCCAGTGCTTTCGCATCAGGTTGGGCACCGGAAAGAGAAATCCCATGGCTGACTGATCGGATTTCAAAGTAACCGCTTCCAGTAGCCGGTAGACCTCGAGCATGTCGGCAACCGATGCCCGCCCACAAACCTGTTCCACCTGATCCCGGTAGACGGCTTCGGGTGTGAGGTCCGATCTCCAGGACGCCTGCGCCAGGTATGCGGTAGCCGCTTCAAGCTTCGTGACCAGGAAGTTGCGCCCGAAGAATCCGTGAACCTTGTAGCGCTTCATCGCCTTCAGGATGCGGTGCAGGGACGGGGTGGGTAGCTGTGGAAGAACGCCGATGTTGTCATCCGCGAGCGTCGCCATGACTCCAACCTTCATGGGAGTCGAGGCGGCGAAAGAGAGCATCTCGGTCCGCTCCGCCGCCAGCGAGGAAAGATAGTCCATCTGAACCTGCAGCATGACCCGCTCTGGGAAGATCTCAGCCATCACTGGATAGAACTCGTCACTGAAGGTGCTGGCGACAATGGTAGCTTTCGGGTTCTCGGTGGAGTCGAGAATCTTCTCTTCATTGATCAACTGGTCCAGAACGCCGGCGTAGGCGATCGCGGCTTTCAGCTCCTGCAAGGGTCGTTCCCCCTTGCGAACACCGACCGGCAGGGTGTTGGTGCGCGCGGAGTGGATCAGCTGCTCTAGTTTGAACTTTGGCTGGAGCTTGTACTTCTTGTCCAGACGCTCCCAGATCGAGAGGTATTCCTCACCCGATTTGGGCAGTTCCGGCTGGAAGATACCGTAGTAGTCCGCTTCCGGGTAGGTTTTGACATGAGCCCGGATGATGGTCCGGTTCAAGTCGGTCACGACCGGGTTCCCGGGTGTCAGATAGGAAAAAAAGCTGGGGTTCACTCCAAATTCCGAAACCCCCAGGCGGGCGGTCCGAAATCCCTTGATGGCTTCGATCGGGATGTATTCCCGATCCGACCACTCCGGTAGACGCCGATTGAACTCCGAGGTGAACTGATTGATCCAGAACATGAGGCCGGTCTGCATTCCTCGACTCTTCGCATAGGCGAAGATGTTGTGAAGCAGCTCCTCAGCTGCGACTACTCTCTCCTCATAGCTCCGAGCAGTTTCGAAGTCGGGATTGGTGAACTCACTCATTCCCCTAAAGAGCTTCCGGCCGATGGTCTGGGGATGGATGGGCAGTTTCCAGCCGTAATGCAATACTCCGGTGGTCTTCGACTGCCCACGAAACTCATAATGGACAAAGGGTTGGGAAGGATAGGTCTGAACGTAGAGTACATTGAACTTCAGCTTCGCCAGCTGGTCGATCAGATGCCGGTAGTCTTCCATCCCGTAGAACACGAGGGAAGTGGCGAGATCGTTGATTCCGCGATAGGACCGGAAGCGGAGTTCAGGTTCGTGAACCAGATCCAGGGTCGACGGAGGAAAAGGGGAGGGCTTCTCGGGAAGCACATCCTTCTCCAGCAGGAAGCGCACCCCACACAGCTGGACGAAGTCGTAGACGGCCCAGAGCGTTGCCGCAGGGCTGCCTCCTCCGATGAGAAGAATCGGCCGTCCCTGCCTGCCAACCCGTTTCAGGACGATCCCCTGATCGCTGACCTCAGGCCAGGGCGCTGAGGAAAGAACTGCTTCGACGGCCGGGTTGGTGGCGGGGCTGCCCAGGACGATGGAGATCTCCTCCACAGGTCCCAGCGAGGCAACGATCCGGGCCTGAATTCCGTAGAGGTCGTCCAGATACCGCTTCAGCTCGCTGGCGGCGAATTTCTCCAGATCCGGTGCCTTGGGCGACAGGACAAGCGCAAGGCTCTTCCCATCCAGCGCACTCTGAGCCTCGATGGAGGCTTCCAGACTTGGGCAAGGAAACAGTAAGCAGGAAAGGACCGCGGCGAAAAGCCTGTTGCTCATGCGCTACCTCTTCAGGGATTGGAAGGATCAGGCTCATCCAGGGAATAGAAGATGAAAAGACCCGCCATGGCATCGATCTTTTGGTCGGTGGGATTCTGGTAGACGCTCTTCACGCGGTAGGTCTCGCCTGAACGAACTGGGTAGCCCTCAGTATTCGAATAGACTTCCATGGCCACCATCTCACCTCGTTCGTCGGTCTTCTGCATTCCCTTCCAGACGTTTTCCTGACGCGTCACATTAAATAGCTCGACCGATTGGCCATGAGGATGGATATGGGTCCCCATGGCGTGGATCCGGCCGTTGAAAGGAAGCTTGAAGGTGCTTTCGTGCTGGTGCCGACCGGGTGGAACGAAGAACAGGTGAGGCATGTTCACGCTGCGCATGATGGCATGCAGTGGGCGTAGCTGTTGCTTCAGGTCCTTTTCACGGATCAAGAGCACCTCACACTTCATGCCCACCCGCACCGGGCGTTCGGTACGGTTGTTGAACAAGGGCATCCAGTGTAGTGACTCTCCGGCTTTCAGGCGCATCCCAAAGCCGTCAGGGAATCGAATCTCCTCGGTGAAGGCATCCGAATAGATGGCCTTCATCACCTGGTCGTTGTCCTGATGGACCATCTGGTCCCCGAAGAAGGTGTGACAGAGGTGGTTTTCCTTCGGCTTCTGGCCTTGCCAGTCCAAGATCTCCGAACGGTAGCCGATCATCCACACCGGCTCAGGGAAGCTGAAGTTCTGCATGGATCCGACCGGCGAGTGGGCCAATGCGTCCGGCTCCAGCATCATCAAGCCCGTCGAGAAGCTCACTCTGCTTACAATGCCGTAGGCGCTGCCGACAGAGGAGGACTGAAAATCGGTCAAGCTGCTCGATGAGGCAAGGGCGAAACTCGATCCCAGGACGAGCACGAAGATTGCGAGGATGCTCCTACCCATCGAGACCTCGCTCCTTAAGCAAGAATTCCCTGAGCAACCTTTCTCCGCGCAATAGCAGGGGACACGGCGCATCAAACTCTCTACCTCGCTTGGAGAGAATCACTTCCCTCCGTCAGCCACTCGATATTGAAGCGGGCCAGGATAATCTTGGCGTATCTGTCTACCTCGTATAGACACGCGATCGTCATATCAGGGGCTATCGCAAGGTCAGAGTAGGCCGCCCAACCTTCATAGACCAATTTCGAAACCGGCCAGGTCTTCCCTTCATCATAGCTGACTCTCGCCGTCATGTGCGATCTCTCTTCGGTGTTGGAAGGATGGGTAAGCAGGACTCGATTCTTCTGGAATTGGTCCTGATGGGTGAAACGCACCAGGCCGGCTTGACAGGACGGCTCCGGGAGCGTTTCGTCAAATTCCACGTCCGACCAGGTGTTTCCGCCATCCTGACTCCTCGAATAGGCTCGACGATGCTTTTTCTGGCGGCTGCGCATGTTCATGTAAATGGAACCATCCACGGTCTCCACGGCTTCGCACTCATCCGACATATCGTTGGTCAGGGTTTCTCCTCTCTGCCAGGTGGCTCCGTGGTCATCACTGAAGAAGGTATAGGAGAACTGGACCTTACCCCAGTTGGGCTTATCGGGCTTCCAGGTCGCCGGACCGGGGCTGGTGTCTCCCCAACTGGGAATCAGCAGCCTGCCGCTCGCCAACTGGATTCCGTGTCCCGGTCCGGTTCCCAGGTATTTCCAGGTGGGGTCCTTGACCGACTCGGTGATCTCGACCGGCTCCGACCAGCTCACTCCGTCGTCGGTGCTCTTGGTAACGAGAACCCGTTGGTTGTTCTTGGTATAGGGCAGCCAAATGGTCCCAGTCGTCTGGTCCACCACGGGGCAGGGATTGCCGGCGGTATGGATCCCGTCGTCGACGACTATCTGGAGGTCGCTCCAGGTTTTTCCATTATCCAGACTTCGTTTCAGAACCAGCTCGATGTCAGCATCGTCCCGGCAGATGGTGTTTCTGGCCTCGGCGAAGGCTAGGAGGGTGCCCTTGGTTGAAGTCACCAGGGCGGGGATCCGGAAGCAGAAATAGTCCTTCTCTCCCTTTTCGAACAGGCTGGTTTCTTCGAAGAGCGGATTCGTCCCCTTTGGCTCTTCGGTCAATTGTTCCGGCTGGGGCGAGCCGCACGACGTTAGCACACTGACACAGACAGACAACAACAGCCACGATCTCAAGTTCATTGTTCCCTCCATCTCCCTTCTGCTTATTTGCCAAGCCGTCGAGCCAGAACCTCGTAGTTCATCTCGTAGGCAACCTGACCGGGGTCCATCGCTACGGCCGAGGAATATTCTACCAAGGCGCTCTCCGGGCGTCCAAGAGACGAGAGGATGTTGCCCATGAGATTGCGCAGGGTCGCATCGCCACGCCACAGCTCCTTCGCTTTTTCCCCATACTGCAGGGCACGCTCGGGGTCTCCTCGTTCGTACCAGAACAACGCCATCAAGTATCTTCCTTCGTAGGCATCAGGTGCAAGCTCTTCCAGCTTCTTCAGATGCTGGCGCGCTTGTTCCCAATAGCGCGAAGAGATGTAGAGCTTGGCCAGAAAGCTGTGGGCCACCCAAAGATCGGGATCTACTTCCAGAGCCTGGTGGAATAGATCGAGGGACTCCGAGAGCTGTCCTTTCTCGAGTTGTGTCTTCCCTTGGACCATCAGATACTGAAGCCTGCTTCCCTTATCCTTTTCGCTCTGCTGGGACGACATCAACGCTTCGAACTTCTCCAAGTACCCATTCGCCTTTTCCGGCTTGCCCACCTTCCGGTAGGCCCTCCCTAATGCGCGATACAGCTGTGGCAGCTTAGGGCCAGTCGCGTCGGCACGCTCTAGATACTCGATAGCTTCTTTGGCTTCCTGGCGAGCAAGACATACTTCACCCAGCTGGCGAAGGTATTTGGCATTCGACGGATCGAGCTCCACAGCCTCGAGCAGCGCTTCTTTGGAATCATCCAGCTCATTCTTCATCCACAGCGCAAAGCCGAGACCGTAATGGGCACCCGCCTCGTTGCTGGCACGTTCCAGAGCCTTTCGAAACGCTACCTCGGCGGGCTCGAGGTTCCCGGCAGCCAGGTAGATCTCCCCCCGGTGAAGTTCCAGGCGCTCGTCTTCGGGATTCTGCTCGGCAAACCAACCCAGCGCCCTCAAAGCCTCATCAAACTTCCCCAGGCGGAAATAGAGATCGGAAAGCAGCCAAAGGCGTTCCTTCGTCAGCTGTACGGAATAGCTCTGCTCCTCAAAGGCCTCCAGAGCCTTGACCGCAGCGGTATCGTCTCCCAGGTTGGCGAGTACGTCCGCATAGACGAGTCCGTACCTCGCCGTCTTGGGGTCCAAACGAATCGCTCCTCTTAGCTCGGCAGCAGCTTCGCTTAAGCGTCGCAACTCGGCTAGGGCAACGCCTGAATAGAAGTAGGGGTTGGGATCCTCGGGAGCCTTACGTTTGGCCTCGTCGAAGAAAGTCAAGGCCTCCGAATAGCGTTTGCCGCTCAGCAAATCTCGGGCCTCGTCGATCCATGCATCTGAGCCTTGGGAGAAGAGGCATAACGAGAAAACGACCGGAATTGCTAGTCCAGTGACAATGGGGTTGGGGATGGTATTGCCCTGGTTCATTTTCGCCTCAGGGATCGACCCTTTCCAAGTGGGCCTTTCGGACAAATTGCTCCTCCGCAAGTTCCTCTTTCCCCAACCGATGATAGATCAGGCCCAGTTGATAGCGATACGTGGGCGAAGCAGGTTCCAATTCAACCGCGCGCTTGAGCTCCACCAGAGCATCTTCAGCCCTCCCCATCGAACTGTAGATTCTTCCTAGCAACAAGTAGATCTCTGCGTCCGAGGGGGAAGCCTTGCGAGCGCCCTCGAGCAGGCTCAAGACCTCCTGTTGAGGGGCGCCCTGCTCGAGCAAAGACTGGGCCAATAACACCTGAATCATCGGGTAATCGGGCTGTCTGCCATGGAGTCGACGAAGGGTCTTTGTGGATGCTTCCGAATTTCCCGTCGAGGTGTAGGCATCTGCCAGCGGTCTGTAGGCCTCCAGCCGGTCAGGAAAACGCTTGGTCAATTTCTCCAGCACCTCGATAGCGCCGCCGAAGTCGCCCAGGGCAATCAGATTCAATCCCAGTGCCAGCCTCAAGTCTCCCGAGTCCGGGTTTCGGTTGAGACCCTTTCTCAGCACGGTCGACGCGGCGACGTTGTCATCGGCGTTCTCATGGACTCGTGCCAGCGAAATGTAGAATTCGTCCGTCTCAGGATCCAGTTCAACTGCAAGGTTGAGATACTCGACGGCCTTTTGCGTCTCTCCCACGGCGGCATGGCTCTCCCCTACCACTGAGGCCGCGGCTGCCCTTATGCTCGCCGCGAGGTCAGTCCTGCCGACGACTGAAAGTCCCCTCTCCACCGCATCCTGAAAGGCACCAGCCCTGCTTCCCAACCGTGCCAGCTGCAGGGAGACCTCTGGATCTGTCATGCCGGACTGATGGCAACGGAGGAACTCGGCTAGAGCCAATGCCTCGAGCTCTTCGGAATAGAGAACCTGGCCCAGCAGCTTGTGTAGCTGGCCGTCGGAAGGAAAATACCGGGCCGCCGATCTCAGGACCTCCTTCACCTTGGCCGTATCTTTGCCGGAAACGTTGAGTCTCAGCAGATCGACCAGGAAAAGGGGGTTCTCAGGATGCTCCTTGGACAGGCGTGTGAAGAAACGCCGCCCGGCTTCATACTCCTGCCTCTCCACGTACACGGCGAGGGCCCCTGCGTGAAGCTTGAGGGAAGTGGGCGCCAGGGCAATAGCCTCTTGTAGAGCAGTCTCGGCCTCGGAAGCTTGCTGGGACTCGAGCCGGATCAAGGCAAGGAGCAGCCAGCTTGCCGGATCTTTCGGCTGCCCTTGGATGGCCCTCTCGATGCTTTCCAGGGCAGCAGGCAGATGTCCGCTGCCCAGCTCGGCTCGGGCCAGCAACGGGTAGAAGCGGCCCGGTTGCTGTCTTTGGGAGGTCCCCGTTTTCAGTGGCCGCAGCAAACCGAGAGCCTCGCGATCGCGGTCCAAGCGAACCCAGGCCTCTGCCAGTTCGAGGGCATAGGGCTCCTCAGACGGATCGAGCTTGTGAGCCAACTCCAGTTCCTCTGCCGCCGCCTCCAAGAGGTTCGCCGACATCAACAATGAACCCAGGTACGCGTGAATGGACGGGTCTCCTGGATGTGCCCTCGAAAGATCTTTGGCCTGCTGCAGAACCTCGGCCGTCTGATTGGCAGCCAGTTCGACTTCAATCGAGCGAAGTTCGACCCGGGGGTCATTGGGACTCATCGACCTGGCTTTGGCCAGAGTTCGGCGGGCCTTCTCGAGCTTCCCCAGAGAGGCTTCGACTTTGGCGCGTGCCAGGAAGATATTCAGGTCCTCGGGCGCCAGGCGAGCGGCCTTCTCGAGGGCAGCATCGGCGCCCGTCAAATCGCGCATTCCCATGAGCGCCGTGGCCAGACCCAGGTGCGCCTGAGCATTGTCAGGAATCAACTCCGTGAGACTTCGGAAATACTTGGCCGCCTGCGGATAGTCTCGACGCTTCAACTCTCCCTGAGCCTTTTGAATGAGCTCGGCGGCCTGCGCTCGTTGAGCCCCGACCAAATCGCGGGAGCTCTTCTGTGGGAACCCCAAGGCGATCGAGGAGATCAGGGGAGCGAGACACAGGATGGCGACTGTTTTTCTCATAAGGCGCTGCACCCGGGAAGAGCCCAGAACATGCTATTTTACCGAGCACCTGACCGGCAGGACCGAGTTCAGCTCATAGCCATCGCTTCGCGCCCGGTCCCGTTGCAGCGGCTGCCATTTGCCGGTGCTGTCCTGGGCCTGACTCATAAGGACGAAGTCACCTGGTTCCGCGCTCCAATCGTAGTTCCATCTGACCCAGGTAAAGGGTCTGGAGGAGGCCTCGAGGCTGGCTGGGTTCCATTTCGTGCCACCGTCAACGCTCACCCGCACAGCTCGGACTGTCCGTTCTCCCGCCCAGGCGAAACCCGACACACGATAGGTTCCGACGGCCAACCGAGACTCGGAGCTGGGAAAGGCGATGGAGGATTTCAACAGAATCTCAGAGACGCGCGTGGTGACCTTCTCCTCGGTCCTACCCTTTATCCAGCGGTGGTACAGAAGGTCCATGCCGCTGGCGTAGTAAGCGTCCGGCCAGTCGGACGGGCCCAGCACCACGATGCGCTGCAGCCACTTGACGGAATCCATGGCATACCATCCGGGAAAGATGGCACGAGCTGGGAAACCATTCCTGAGGGGAAGGAATTGGTCATTCAACCTGAAACTCACCACCGCTTCCGGTGCCAGGCACTTGTCGAGAGGCAATACCCGAGCAAAGGGTGAGATCCGACTCTCGCTCAGCAGCGTCCCCGAATCCGCACCCACCAGCATGACCCGCTGCGCCTCCGGCAGGAGCGCCGCCTGCTCCAGAAGGTAGGACAGCGCCACACCTTCCCAGAGGCCGTTGCTGATGAGACTGTGGGTATTCCCAGCACACTCCAGCAGCACCTCTTGTTTTCTCGTAGGCGCTTCAATCAGGTCGCTGAAGGTAAGCTCCAGAGGTTTGCTGACTTTACCTTCGATGCGAAGCTTCCAGTTCACGAACGACAGTTCGGGTTCAGGGTGGTGACTGCGAACAAAGAACTTATCCGCTGGTGTTATGTTTCCCTCTACGTCGGCGAGGGAGCTGGGTCGATAACCATCATCGCTGAGATGTGGCTGGGAGTGGACTGTCCCTTGGGCAGGTTGGGATTGGGTCGAAGCTGGACCAGCGCTGCCCAGGCTTTCCCAGAAGCGCAGGCCGAAAGCCAGCATGCCCGAGAACAGGGAAAACCATCTTCGACGAGAAATGCCCGCGCACTCTAGAATCTGCATTGTTCCGTTTTCGGCTCCGCCGTGCTTCCAAATTATTGACAACCTTACGCGCTCTTTCAAAAACTTGCCAACAATCCTGTGGCTGTCAACTTTCCGGACTATCATCGTATTACAATCTGTATCGATGATGACCAACAGAGCGGTCAACCGTGCGTAGGTGAGGAAGGGTGTTCATGAGATCGAAGTCATTTCAGTGGATATGGGTACTCGCCCTTGTCCCGTGTGTCGCCTGGCCTTGGCTCCAGCAACTTTCAGGTCAGACTCAGCAGAAGTCGGGCGTCGTCTCTGGTGAAGCCCACCCTCCTGTCTTCGACAAAGAGATGCGCCCGATCACGGCCGGCGGCTTTGTCGACGACGCACCGGAGATCTTTGCCGATGTCACCTCCCAAAGCGGAGTAGATCGATTCATTCACCGCTCCGGGTCCAAGTCCAAGAGCTATATTCTCGAGGTCCCATCAGGTGGAGTCGCTCTGATCGACTACGACCGGGACGGATGGCTCGATATCTATCTGGTCAGTGGCTCCACCTATGAGGCCCTCCAGGGCAAAGAGGATTCACCCAGATCGGCTCTTTTTCGGAACAATCAGGATGGCACCTTCAAGGAGGTGACCTCAGAGGCCAAGGTGGCCAACGAAAGATGGGGTTTCGGTGCAACTGTTGGTGATTACAACAACGACGGCTGGCCCGATCTCTATGTGACCAACTTCGGCAAGAACCGGCTCTATCAGAATGACGGTGACGGGACCTTCACCGATGTGGCCGAGAAGGCCGGTGTTGCCCTGGGCAAATGGTCGACCGCAGCCTCGTTCGGCGACTTCAACCGCGACGGTCACCTCGATCTTTTCGTTTGCGGCTATCTGAAATTCGACCCTGCCAGTCTCCCCGATCCCGAGGTCAATTCGATCGACGACAGCTTCTGCCAGTTTCGGGGGAAGCCGGTGATGTGTGGTCCGCGGGGCCTCGAGGGGACTCGGGATTTCCTGTTTGTGAATAACGGAGATCATACCTTCAAAGAGGTGGCGGTCGAAGCCGGAGTGGACGATCCCAAAGGATATTATGGCTTCGGCGCAGCCTGGGTTGACGTCGACGACGACGGTTGGATTGATTTGGTCGTCGCCAATGACTCTACCCCCAACTACCTCTACCGAAACAAGGGTGACGGAGCCTTTCAGGACATCAGCTATCGATCAGGCTTTGCGCTGAGCGAGTCGGGGGCCGAGCAGGCTGGTATGGGGATCGCCGTGGGGGATTTCGATAACGACGGGGGCGTCGATTTTTACATCACCAATTTTTCCGACGACTACAACACACTGTACCGAAATGAGGGGGAGGGATTCTTTGTGGACGCCACCTTTCGGTATGGTCTGGCTCGACCAACAATCCCGTTCCTGGGCTGGGGAACCGGATTTCTAGATTTCGACAACGACGGCTTCAAGGATCTGTTCGTTGCCAACGGTCATACCTACCCCGGAGTCGATCAGTACAACTGGGGTACAAGCTGGGCGCAGCGCCCCTTGCTCTTTCAAAATCTCGCCGGAAAGCGCTTCACGGGAGTCCCGCCACTGGCCGGAAGTGGCCTCGCAGTGGTCGTACCGGCGCGGGGGGCCGCCTTCGGCGATTTGAACAATGATGGAGCGGTCGATGTGGTCATGAACTGCGTCGACGGTTCTCCAAAGATCCTGATCAACCGAGCCGGCAGCAGCAACAATTGGATTCTCCTGCGCCTGATCGGGACTGAGAAGAGCCCGAGCGATGCGATCGGAACCACCGTGTTCTTGACTGCCGACGGTAAGCGGCAGAGAGGGGACGTGATTAGTGGAGGCAGCTATGCCTCCCACTCGGATCTGCGGCTACACTTCGGTCTGGGTTCGGCCGAACAGGTGGAAAAAGTCGAGATCCGATGGGCCAGCGGTAAGACTTCTACCGTCGCCGACCTCCCTGTCAATCGCATAATCACGATCCAGGAAGGCGAGCCCGAGCCGGTCGTCACGACCACAGGACAGGATTCCAAGAGAGACGGGTAAACATGCTTCAACGCCCCTGGATCATTCATGCCGAGACTTCAGAGGAAGTCGTAGCGGTGGTCTCCAGGCCGCCGTGCTTCGAGCCGAAGGCTCGAGAGCAGAAGACTTCGGCCTGGAGACCAAAGCTACGTCCGCCAACCTCAATCACGGCCGCGGTGGCGTCTTGGAAATCAGACGTACTCGATCGAGATATCCACGTTCTGCAGCACCGGGTTGGGCCTCATCTGCGGATTGGTCTTGGTCATGTGGAGCTTCAGCGTGTTCTGTCCATGATTCAGCGCCTCTAACGGAATCGGATACTGCACCCTGGAGAAGTTGTTCATGATGTAGACATCCCGGCTCGAGCGGGTGTCATCGTTCAGAAGCGTATCGTTCAAGGTTACCGTGAAGCGATCAGGATGAGTGTGATTCACGATCATCATCGTGAGTGTGGCCTTGGGATCGAATCCGTACTCGTGAGCCGATTGCAGAGCGTCAGAGATCCGGAATGGGACCTCATGCCGGCCGACTGAGAGCTCCACGGGTAGCACGACATCGTCGATTCCTCGATACAGCCGGCTACCTATCTTGCCGCCCCGCAGCCGATCCTTCATCACCTCATGCGGGATCGAATCCAGGACGTACCGCTTGTTCTTGAACTGCACGGCTCGAATATCTCCGATCTCGTGCAGAGTGGTGTAGAAGTCGGGAGGGGCCTCATCGTACCAGACCGAATAGGCGCTCCCGCGCCAGTTGGAACCGACGGGAACCAAGGGGGACTCGGCCGCCCTGTAACCGAATATCAGATGGCCCCAGTTGAAGAGGTAGAGCCCATGGGCTCCTTCGTCGAGCATCTGGAGCGCCCAGGCCCTGGTGACCTCGGTATGTTTCCAATGGTTGTTCGAAGGATAGATCCAACACTCCTTACCTTCCACCAGCTCCAGCCAGGGCTTCAGGTTCAACGTGAAGGGTGCGTAGCCCGCTCCTGGAATGATTACTTGCACCAGGCCTTCCTTGACCCAGGTGGGGATATCCAATCCACGCTCCTGACACAACTGGATGTTGGCAACTCCCCGCACCATCAGTAACTGCTTTTTCCCGCGTTGAGCCTGAACTTTGTCCAGCGTCGCTCTGATTGATCGGATCAGATCGGTCATCTTCTCCTGGTTCTCGGGCTTAGCCCCACCTCCCTGGGGAGGCCAGAAGTACATGGGATCCCGCTCGAAATCCAGCATGACTCCATCGTTATCCCAGCGAGTGGCGAACTCATTGATGATGGCCAGCTTGTGATCCCGCACCGCCTTGTGAGAGTAGTCAAACAGGCCCCAGGTGAAGGATTCCATGGTATCCGGCGCGTATTCCTTTTGAGCCTTGTCACCTACTTCCCAGTGCGGGTTTCCCAGCAAATACTCAGGGTGGTTTAGCTTGAAATTACTTACCTCGTGCCTGAAGGCGTAGACCTGGTCGTGGGGATCGTTCATCCGGATGACCGCGAAGATCTTCATCCCGTATTTCTGTCCATACTTGACGGCCATGTCGGGAGGGTTGGCGCCTGCCTTGATCAGCCCCTTGGTGTTTTCCCGGTATCTCCAATACCAGGCATCTTCGAACTGCTCGACGTTGTCGAGCAGCAATTCCCCGTGCTCCAGCTGGGCGACATAGCCGTCGCTGCTGCAGACGTTGTAGGCCAAAGCGTCCACGTGGGTGTTGGCCAGGGGCGCCAGGGCTTCTTTGGCCCATCTTTCCGGGGTCAGTGGATAGTCGGAGCAGGGCACATCGTTCCACTCCCCCTCCCAGATCAAACGAAACGGGGGTTTTTCTTTACTGCCGTGAGACTCGGCGCTGGAGACAGCCCCTGGGCCTGTGGATGCGGAAAGTGTGCCAGCAGCAGCAGCGGTTCCGCCTGCCGCAGCCACGGTCTTCAAGAAATTCCTTCGGTTGGAAGACATGATTGGTTCCCTCCTTTGGTTGGGTAGAAAAAGACTTGACAGAAAGACTGCCTGATAATGATTGACCAATGTACTCCCACTGCGCCGACGAGGCAAGATTTGTATCCCCCCTCGTTCGAACGGATCAGTCTCCTCTCGAAATAAGGGCCGTATCGTCGTCCGGCCTGTTGACTTAGGCCCCAGAAGAGCCTACTACTTGGAAGGATCCTTCAAGCGATGTCCAGAACCACTTCCAGAAACAATCACAGGAGGCTGAGTCATGAGACACATCATCCCGATACTTCTTACTGCCTTCCTTTTAGGCTGCACGGCTTCGGAACCGCCAATGTCGGATCCAGAAAGCCAGGAAAGCGCGGGGTCGCCGGTTGAAACGGCTTTGTTTAAAGTTGGAGAGGGAGGGTACTTTCTCTACCGGATTCCTGCGCTAGCGGTTTCGACCAAGGGGACGATCCTCGCCTTTGCCGAAGCCAGGAAGAACGACGGCCATGATTGGGACGATACCGACATTGTGCTCAGACGCAGTTTCGATAGCGGCCAGACCTGGGAGGAGATGCAGGTCGTGGCCGATGACGGGAAACACACGATTGGCAATGAATGTCCGGTGGTGGATCACCAGACCGGAACCATTGTGCTCCTCTACTGCAAGAACAACCGCCAGGTCTTCGTGAAGAAAAGCACAGACGATGGTGAGACCTGGTCGGAGCCGGTCGAAATCACCGACGACGTCAAGGATCCCGTCTGGAGTTTCCTTGGGTCAGGTCCGGGGCACGGCATCCAGCTGAAGAGTGGACGGCTTCTGATACCGGCCTGGGGAGATGAAACTCCGGGACCCGTCGAATTAGCAGAGGGCGCCGAGGGCCAACTAAAGGACGTGATCGAGATGGTCTACTCCCTTATGCGACCCGTGATCTGGAGGCAGTGGCGCCCCCAGAATGTCCAGTGGTCCTATGCCTTCTTCAGCGACGATCACGGAGAAACCTGGAAGCGAGGCGAAATTCTGACCAAGGACAAATCCGATGAGTGTGAGGCCGTAGAAACCGTTGACGGTACCTTGTACATGACTCTGAGGAGCCGTACTGCTAAGCAAAGGTGGCCATCATCTCGAGTTATTGATCAGAGCCATCGCCGCGGCTATGCCTGGAGCAAGGACGGTGGGGAAACCTGGTCGGAGGTGAAATACGACGAGACGCTCCCCGAGCCTTCCTGTCAGGGCAGCGTGGTGCGCTTCACCGATCAGGAGAGTTTCAACAAGAATCGTATCCTAGTGTCCAACCCGGCCAGCACGACTGAGAGATCCCAGATGACGATCAGGCTCAGCTACGACGAGGGCAAAACCTGGCCGGTATCGAAGGTCCTCTACCCGGGATCGGCCGGCTACTCGAACCTTGCGGTTGCGCCTGACATGAGCATTCTCTGCATTTACACCAAGGACCTGGTCTGGACTTCGGGTGCTGGCTACCCCGGACCGGACGCCAAGGTTTCAGTCGCTCGCTTCGACCTGGAATGGTTGACTGACGGGGCTGATAGCTTGCAGAAAAAGGCCCCCTGAACGGGGTCGTGGCGGTGGTCTCCAGGCCGCCGTGCGTCGAGCCATAGGCTCGGAACAAAGAATACGGCGGCCTGGAGACCACCGCCACGTCAAGCGAGAACTTTTTTCACCACCTCGCCAGCCACATCGGTCAGGCGGAAATCGCGGCCCATGTGGCGGTATGTTAAACGGGTATGGTCCAGGCCTAGAAGGTGCAGAATCGTGGCTTGCAGATCATGGACGTGTACCTTGTCCTGGACGATCCTCAAACCGAACTCATCGGTTTTCCCGATGACCTGACCGCCGCGGACCCCGCCTCCTGCCATCCACATGGTAAAGCAGTCGGGGTGGTGATCCCGCCCCGCACCCTCATTTTCCCGGATGATCTGAGCCAGGGGAGTGCGGCCGAACTCACCTCCCCACACGACGAGCGTGCTGTCCAACAGGCCTCGCTCCTTTAAGTCCTTCAACAGAGCTGCTGCGGGCTGATCCGTAATGGCGCAGTTCTTTTTCAACCTCTTGTCGATCTGCTCGTGGTCGTCCCAGCTGGAGTGTGCCAGCAGGATGCACCGGACCCCCTGCTCGACCATTCTGCGGGCCAACAGACAATTGACAGCGAAAGGCCGGGTTGTTTCATCGTTGACACCGTAGCTGTCGAGGACGTGTTTGGGCTCATCCGAGAAATCGATCAACTGTGGGGCAGCCGCCTGCATTCGAAAGGCCAGCTCGTAGGAAGCAATGCGCGAGGCGATTTCACGATCGCGGGTTCTCAGATAATGCTGTTGGTTCAAGTCCCGCAGGGCGTCCAGCCGCTCCCGCTGCATTTCCTGGCTCATCCCCCCAGGGTTGGACAGATAGAGAATCGGGTCTCCCTGATCCCGGAATGGCACCCCCTGGTACACCGACGGCAGAAACCCGGAGGACCAGTTGGTCGTTCCACCACTGGTTCCCTTTCCCGAGCTCAGAACCACGAACCCGGGAAGGTCCTGGCTCTCACTGCCCAGACCATAGGACACCCAGGACCCCAGGGTGGGGCGGCCAAACTGCATGCTGCCCGTCATCAGCAACAGTTGGCCTGGATGGTGGTTGAAGGCTTCGGTGTACATCGACCGAATCAGGCAGATATCGTCGGCACAGGTTGCCAGGTGGGGCAGGTAATCGGAAAACTCTATGCCGCTTTCCCCGTAGGGTTTGAAGGTTCGAGAACTGGCAAAGACCTTGGCGCTGGGCTCAATGAAGGCCAGCTTCATCCCCTCGGTCATCGACGGGGGCAGCGACTGGCCATGCCATTTCTGAAGTTCGGGTTTGGGATCGAACAAATCAATCTGACTCGGGGCTCCCGCCATGAACAGGACGATCAGGTTCTTTGCGGTCGGTTCGAAATGAGGGGGTCTGGGAGCCAAGGGATTATCGATCGGTGGTTCGTTCCCCTCCGCCCGTCCTTCGGTGGCCAACAGTTGGGCCAGCGCAATCGTTTCGATGCCGGCGGCGCAACTTCCCAAGAAGTCTCGGCGGGTTAGGATCCGTCTGAGCTCGTCGAATTCCATAGCTATTCTCTGGTGATGAACTCATCCAGGTTGAGCAGGATGCTGCTCAGTCCTACCCAGGCCGCAGCCTCGATCCTGCTCTCACCTTCCAGATCGATGGGGAACAAAGACTCGGCAGAACCCTCGTCCAAAAGCTTCAGTTTGCGCGCAAAATATTGTGACATGCGCTGCTGCTCGCTGGGATAGGGAGGGCGGGAAAGGCATAGCTGGAAGGCATGGTCCAATCGGTCGTCAAAGCTCCCGGACACATCCCTCAGGATGCGTACAGCCAGCGCCTGCGCGGCTTCGAAAAACACCGGATCGTTCAACAGATTAAGCGCCTGCAGCGGCGTGTTGGACCGCTCCCGGCGACAAAGCGTCACGGTGAACTCCGGCGCATCGAAATTCTGTAGAAGGGGGTAGGGCATCGAGCGCTGACGATGGACGTATAGCCCCCGACGGTAGCGGTCCCGGCCCTGGCTTTCCTCCCATGTGAAGTTCAAGTGCATCAACCCCGTCACAGCCTCCGGTTGGGGGGGCCGCACGCTCCTTCCCCCGATGGCCGGGTAGAGCAAGCCACTCACGGCCAGAGACGAATCGCGAATCAGCTCGGCCGGGAGTCGGAGTCGATTCTGCCGGCTCAGCAGGACGTTGTCTGGATCGCGGGATTCCATTTCTGGCCCTCGGGCGGATGATTGTCGGTAGGTCGCAGACGTCACGATCCGCCTCATCACCTTCTTCAGACTCCAACCGCGACTCACAAAGTCGTTCGCCAGCCAGTCGAGGAGTTGCGGGTGGGAAGGCCGATCGCCGCGGCTTCCAAAGTCCTCCGAGGTCCTCACAAGGCCGCGTCCGAGCAGCTCCTGCCAGAGTCGATTGACGGTCACCCTGGGCGTCACAGGATTGTTCGGGGCAGCTATCCAACGCGCCAGTGTGAGCCGTGACCCGTTTGAATCCTGCGGCATGGGATGGAGAAAACCCGGGGTTGCCGGCTGAACTTCTATCCCCTTGTTGCGATAGTCCCCTCGGATGTGGATGTAGGACTTGCGGGGATGCGCGCTTGCCGCAATCGTTTGCGCCTCACTCAAGGCCGGAAAAGCCCGGCTGAGATTGTCCAGCTTCTTCCTGAGTTCTTTGAGCCTGAGTTCTTCGGAACGTTCCTTGGTGATGACGCGGCCGTAGTTGCCGACGAAGTGGGCCGTGAGTGCCAATTGCTCCTTGCGGGTCCGCCGGTCTGGATCGTTGCCTAGAATGGTTTCGCCGTTATCCAGCAACAACTGGAACATCACATAGGCATCGTCCCAAACGGGCCACTTTCCCGGGTTGGCCGAGGCCTGAAGCATCTTCAATTCCCAGGGCCTCTGCAGTTCAAACAGGCCGTATTCCTGCAGAAGTTTCTGACGCTTTGCGTCATATTCCGGTCGTCCTCTAGTGTAGGACCCCATCTCTCCGGCAAGAGGAGCGTCGATATTGACTTCCTCGTCGGAGTTGAAGAAGGCAAGCAGCCGATAGTAGTCCTTCTGTGTGATTGGGTCATATTTGTGGTCATGGCACTGGGCGCACTCTACCGTGAGTCCCAGCCACACGGTCCCCACCGTTCTGTTGCGGTCGACCAATTGCTCAAAGCGGAACTGCTCGACGTCCACGCCGCCTTCCCGGTTGGTCAATGTATTGCGGTGAAATCCGGTTGCTACTTTCTGTTTGATGGTGGCCTCCGGAAGAAGGTCACCGGCGATTTGCTCGATAGTGAACTGGTCGAATGGCATATCCTCATTGAGGGCTTTGATGACCCACTCACGATAACGCCAGGCGTGAGGTCGTACGCGGTCACCCTCGTAGCCGTCACTGTCGGCATAGCGTGCTAGATCCAACCAGTATAGGGCCCACCTTTCCCCGTAGTGGGGCGAGGAGAGAAGCCCGTCAACCAAACGTTCGTAGGCATCCGGACGCTCATCGCTCAGGAAGCTGCTGACCTGGTCTGGCGACGGAGGGAAGCCGACCAGGTCCAGACTGACCCGTCGTATCAAGGTGTTCTTGTCGGCTTCGGGAGAAGGTGAAATGCTCTCGCTCTCCAGTCTACTTAGAACAAACGCATCGATTGGATTTCTGACCCAGGAGCGGTTCGCTGCTGCGGGCACTGCCGGGGATTCGATTGGCTGAAAGGACCAGTGTACGTTTCTGCCACCAACGACGGAGTCTTGCTCGTGGGTCTCAGGCGGCGCGGACCTGGGCCTTCCCCTCTGCTCTTGTAGTGGAACGAGCACCATCAAGATCAGAGGTAAACAGGTGAAGGCTGGGGACGTTGGACTCATAGCAATATCCGTGTTATGAAGCAGTGTAACAGGTTGCTCCTACTTTCTCTCGGGCCTTCGAAGAGCTCCAGGGTTCTCGCTTCACAGGCAGTCGTAGCGTAAAAGATGACCAGGCAATATTGGACGTGGCTAGTTGCCGGCGTTGCTGTTGTAGGGCTGCAATCCGGCGCTTGAGCGCCTGGCCGCTGCCGAATTGGAAACGATGCTGGAAAGACTATACGAAGCCGATGTCGTCATGGGGAACACCGCCGATCCTGAAAGCAGAGCACAAATCCTCGTCGGACGCCTTCGGCGCCGTGGGTCGAGCCTTGCGTACCAGCCGAAAGGAGGATGCTCGTAGCCAGTCCGAAGTCGCGTACCAGGCAATTCGCCAAGCTCTGCAATCTTATGCAGAAGTGGCCCGGGACCACGGAGACCTTGGGGCCGTAGCGCTTATGAACGAATACTGCTACCGACCCATCCGAGACCGGCGAAATCAGTTGCAATAGCCGAATGCCGTCCCGATTGGTATCTCACTGAATCCCTCTGATTGGACCCATATGGGAAGCGTAGACGTCCGAATCGAGTCGGGCGTCGATGACCGTCAGCTGGTCTGAGGACAGCGCCCTTCGAAAGGCTGCATCAAAGTCCTCGAGGGTCCGGACCATCCAGCCGCACCCGCCAAAACTCTCCGCCAGGCGAACGAAGTCAGTTGAAGCGAGGTCGACCCCTGCTCTCCGATAGCCTTTGGCTCGCTGTTTGATTCGTATCAGTCCCAGGGTTCCGTCATCGAAGATGATGATCACCGGGGCCAGTTTCAGGCGCAGCGCTGTCTCCAGCTCCGACGCTCGCATCAGGAATCCTCCGTCGCCGACCAGTGCCACAGTCTTGCAATCCGGTCGAAGCAGCGAAGTCCCAAGGGCAGCCGGAATCGAGTATCCCATGGTGTTGGCTCCGCTGGAGCCGAAATAGGTTCCTGATGCCGGAACCTTCCAAAGATAGAGGTTCACCGCATTGTAGATCCCAGTTTCCGTGGTCAGGAGGGTCTCTCGAGGAGCCAGCTGTCGTGCCCTGGCCAGGAGCGAAGCAGCGTTCAAATCTCCCCCGTTGGCTCCGAGAGAATGTCGGACTTCGTCCCAGAACACTTCGAGGTCAGTGGCGTCCCAGATGCGGCGATCGGAGAGTCGCTCGGTGAGCGATTCGAGCAGGTCGGTGAGAGGGCCGTATGCCTTGACTAGCGGTCGACTTACCTCTTCTTGCTCGGGAACCGCGATCGCATCCAAGGACACCATGGGTTGGGGATACTGCCAGGGTGACAGGAGTTCCATTCGGTCCAAACCGATGGCGATGACGAGGTCACTCTGGTGGACGATCTTGCCCTCCAGGGTGGTCTGCCCGTAAGCACCGGTGACCACGCCCGCGAAGAGAGGATGATTCTCGTCAATGACTCCTCTGGCCTTCGAGCTGACCAGCGTCGCAAGCTGCAGTTTCTCAACCAGGCCGAGCAGAGCTGACTCTGCCTTCTGACGTTGAACCACCGGACCGACCACCAGGACAGGCCGAGCAGCTGCTTCAATCGTGCGCGCCACTCTGTCCAGGTCTCCTCCCTCAGGCGCCGAGCAGCCTGAACTCGACGGCTCGGAAGCTCGGGGGGACGTGGCCTGCTGGGTCATGATGTGAAGGGGAAGATCGAGGTGAACCGGTCCCGGCCTTTCGCTGCACGCACGGTTGATGGCCTCCTCCAGTTGTCGGCTGGGTGCGCTGGATCCCAAAGTGACAGATTGCTTGGAAAAGCCACCGAACAGTTGGGAGTGGTCCATCTTCTGAATCGACATGGATGGAGCCTCGGTGGAACCGTAGCTCTCCGTCATCGCCAGCAGAGGATACCGTTCCCAGTAAGCGTAGGAGGCTCCACCTGCCAGATTGACGGCTCCCGGTCCCATGATCGAGAGGCAAACTCCGCAGCTCTCGGATAGCTGCCCGCAGACAGCCGCCATCATGGCACTGGTGGTCTCATGCTGAGCCAGAACAAAGGGGATTCCCTTCTGTCCACAACTCTCGATCAAGTCAATCGAGCTGCCGCCACCCGGGATTCCGAACAAGTAGGGAACCCGCTTTGCCCTCAATACTGAAGCAACCACTTCGGCGACGCGAGGCCGTGGCTGTACGGTGCTCGATTGCATCTATTCTCTCTAGTCTTAGTCTAGCGTTGGAAACTCGCTGGTTGGAAAGATGTCTACCGTGGCGGATCGCTGTTGGGCAGCCATTCCACCATCAACCACAATACGCTGCCCCGTGATATAGGAGGAATCGTCAGAGGCAAGAAAGAGGGCTGCACCTGTCAGGTCATCAGGCTCACCGATCCGGCCCAGAGGAATATTCACGCCCCGTAGTTTCCGTTCTTTCCTGTTGTAGCCCTGCGTATTGATCGAGCCTGGTACGAGCGCATTCACTCGAACCCCATAGGGACCCAGGTCGAGAGACATCGCTCGGGTCATCGCTTCAATCCCCCCCTTGGTCGCATCATAGGCAACGAAAGCTCGATGTGCTCTACTGGCGCCGCCAGACGACAGATTGATGATAGATCCCTTCCGCTTGCGAGCCATGATCTGTGCAGCTCGCAACCCGCACAGAAATGAGCCTGTCAGGTTGACTGCGATGAACCTATCCCACCAGGGCTTGTCGGCCTCCAGAAAATGCCTATTTGGAGCCACCAGAGCGGCATTATTGACCAAGACATCCATGGTGCCATAGAGTTCGACTGTTTGATCAAGCAGGGCTTTCACCTGCCCGTCATCAGAAACATCTGTTGTGACAGCAATAGCTCGACCCCCTGTGCCGTTGATCGATTCTGCTACCGAACGCGCTCCCTCTGCATTGATATCAGCGACGACAACCAAGGCGCCTTCAACTGCGAAGCGCTTTGCAATGGCAAGGCCAATTCCTCTTGCGGCGCCGGTAACGATCACAACCTTGTCTTTAACGCCCTTTGATTCCATCGTCTTCAACCCCTATTGTATGCCCATGATGCAGAACCCCATGTCAGAGGAGGCTGCGGCTCCGAAGCGGGTGATCTGGACTCCACTGTCGGAGAGAATTGTGAAAAAAGCAATAGCGCTGTCGCTCCTGGTAACCTGGTTGCTGCCGGGCTGCTCTGCTCCCTCGACAGCAGAAACGATCGAGACCACCGATCCACCGGAGGTGAAAGTAGCGGCCACCATTGCATTCACCGAAGGGCCTACTGTCGACGCCCAGGGAAACGTCTACTTCACCGATGCCCGCAACGACCGAATCATGAAGTGGTCGACTAGCCGCCAACTCTCTACCTTTCGCCAGCCCAGCAACCGAGCTCTGGGACTCATCTTCGATCACCGGTGGCGGCTGGTTGCCACCGAAGCCAGTGACCCGCAGACGGATCAGCCACGCGTCACCCGGACCGACATGGAGACAGGTGAGATCGAGATCATCGCCGCGAGGTTCGAAGGAAAGCGCTTCCATGGTCCCAATGATCTCAGCATCGACAGCGCGGGGCGAATCTACTTCACCGACCGGCCATCACCGAATCCGGCCGCCGACCAGACCGGCGTCAATGCGGTCTACCGGATCGATCCGGACGGTGCGATTTCCCGTATTCTTGTCGAACCTGAAATCGTTCAACCCAACGGGATCGTGATTTCCCACGACGATAGGACGCTCTACCTGGTCGAGGATGGTGCGGAATCCGAAACGGGGCCCCGAATGATCAGAGCCTACGATCTGCTGAGCGACGGCAGCGTTGACAACATGAGGGTGTTTCACGATTTCTTCCCGGGTCGCAGCGGAGATGGCATGGCCGTAGATACGGAAGGTAACCTCTACGTCGCAGCCGGTCGAAACCGACTTCGGCCTGACCTCACGGAAACTCTCGACACGAAGTGCGGGATCCACGTTTTCTCGCCGAACGGTCGACTCAAGCAGTTCATTCCTATTCCGGAGGATACTTTGACCAACTGTGCCTTCGGCGGTCCCGATCTCAAGACGCTCTATGTGACGGCAGGCAAGACGCTATTTGAAGTCAGAACGGAGATTCGAGGGACTGGGCGCTGAGCACAAATTTGGGAGGAAACTCTGGCTGAAATCACGGGAGATTGTGCTGTTGTCCAGCTCTCTCCTCGGAACTTGGCCTCGCTTCGCCGACAGGTCAAGTCGTTCGCGGCTCTGTTGAATTTCGCTGCGTATTGCTGCCGCATCGTTTGGAATTTGTTTGTTTGTTTGTACCTTGTCCCTTGGAGTTTTCTCACTGCTCACTGCTCACTGCTCACTCAGGAGAATCCTAAGGCAAAGCAAACGCCACCAGGTAGTCACCTAGCGTCGTACCCCACCCAGAGTGGCCTCCGGCGGCGATGACGACGTACTGTTTCCCGTCCAGCTGGTAAGTCATGGGAGTCGCCTGGCCGCCCGCCGGGAGCTCCGCCCGCCAGACTTCTTTTCCGTCTTCGATGTCGAGCGCACGCAGGACGTCCTCCTGGCCAGCTGCGACGAAAACGAGCCCCCCGCCCGTAATGATGGGTCCGCCCGAATTGAGCGAGCCCCACTTGGATGCGTCGGGATGATGTTTCGCCGCAGGCATGACCCCCAGCGGGGTTTCCCACAGCACTTTTCCGTGTTCCAAGTCGATCGCCACCGTGGTTCCCCAGGGCGGTGGATTGCAGGGCAGCCCACTGGGTGAGAAGATGCGGTTGAGAGCCATGCCGTAGGGCGTGCCCTCGAAATTGGTGGCTGCAGCTTCGGCGGGCAGCCCGCGGCCCTCCTCTTCCAGTTGGCTGTGTGGAAAGAGCTTGATCCAGTCGGGGAACCGGTTGACGTTGACGACCAGGACGCCTCGTTCAGGGTCAGCCGCTGCCGACCCCCAATTGATCCCACTGGCCAGGCCGGGGTAAAGCAGGGTCTTTTCCAAACCGGGCGGCGTATAGATGCCCGAGTAGCTCAGGCCCTCCAAGATTTCTCTGCAAGCGGAACGATCTTCCTCCGTGATCCCCCAGGCCTCCTCGGGAGTGAGCGAGTGGGGATGAAGAGGAGGAGGGAGCACCGGGAAAGGCTGAGTGGGCCAGGCTTTTTCTCCGGGCACACCGCTCGCAGGCACCGGGCGTTCTTCGATCGGGAAGAGAGGGGCTCCGGATTCCCGATCCAGGACGAAGATGTGGCCCATTTTGGTAGACACGACCGTCGCGGGGATGACGCTCCCGTCGCGGGGAACCACGGTCAGGGTTGGCTGGGCGGCAACATCATAGTCCCAGAGATCATGATGCACGACTTGAAAGTGCCAAACGACCTCACCGCTGGAAGCCCGAAGGGCAACAACCGAGTTGGCGTGGAGGTTGCTGCCGAGGCGCTCCCCACCATAAAAGTCAGGACTGGCGCTCCCGGTCGGGATAAAGACGAGATCCCGTTCTGGATCGGCCGAGATGATGGACCAGGCATTGGCGGCCCCAGTGCGCCGGGCTCCATCGCCTTCCCATGTCTCCCAGCCGTCGGCCTCAGGACTCCGGGGAATCGGGTCCCAGCTCCATCTCGGTTCTCCGGTACGGGCGTCAAAGGCCCGGACGACCCCGCTTTCGACCTCCACTCCCCGGTTGTCCCCGACGAACGAGCCGACCACGACCAGGTCATCGATGATCGCCGGAGGCGAAGTCACTCCGTAGTTGATGCGTTCGACTACTCCCACCCCCAGAGCGAGATCGACCTGCCCGTTGTTCCCGAAATCCGTACATGGTTTTCCACTGGACGCATCCAGGCAGATCAATCGTGCGTCTTGGGTCGCCAGGAAGATCCTCCGATGGGGGATCGCCCCACTCGCAGGAGAAGCGTCCTCCCAGGCGGCCACTCCCCGCGAGACCAAGGCCCAGTAGCCGGCGGAGAGATCCAGTCCGGGATCATAGCTCCAAAGGAGATCGCCGGTAGTCGGGTTCAGTGCAAGTACCCGGTTGAAGGGTGTGCTCAGGTAGAGTGTCCCGCCAAAGAGAATGGGTGTCGCTTCGAAACGACTCTGAGATTTCCACTTCGTGCCGTCGGAAACATCGCCCGTTCGGTGAGTCCAGGCAATCTGGAGGCGATCAACATTTTCTCGATTGATCTGGTTGAGAGAGGAATAGCGAGAGCCGCCGGGGTCACCCCCGTACGCAGACCATCCACCGGCATCGAGCTGGACGGAATCAGGAGAGTCGCCAGCATTCGAGCAGGCGACGCCAACAAGCGACGTTGCGAGTAGCCAGGAAACGCTCCAAGTCGCCGCACCCGGCTTCAACGCCAAGTACCAACCTGATTCCAAATCATCTGTCCCCCCGTTCGCGATAGATCGATCCAAAAGGATCTCGAACCCTAACTTACTCCGCCCAGTTGCTTGTTCAGGGCTGGGACGACCTCTTGCCCGAACAGCTCCAGGCTCTCCAGCCAGCGTTGTTTGTCGTCCCAGTCGTGAGCTACAAGGACCAATGTGCCAAAGTCGCCGACCTCGTCCCTCAGGGCAATCAGCTGCCGAGTCACCTCCTCGGGGTCTCCTGCAATGATCACCTCGTCCAGAAAGTACTCGAGATCGCATTCTGCATCGGTCATGTTCAAGTTCCGCTTCCACATCTCCACTCCGGGACCTCGCCGGGTCAGTTCCAGAATGTACTCGATGCACTGACCCAGCGAGTTGCTGCGGGCCGTGTCCCGTGCCTCGGCGGTCGTCTGAGCGACGAAAATATTCCGTGAAATTCTCCAGTCCCGTTTGCTGATCTGGCGTCCGGAGGCTCTGGCACCCTCACTGTAGGTGCTCCAGTGATTGACCAAGACCTCGGTCGAGACCATATGGTGGCTGATGGGAAAAAAGCCTTTTGCCGCCAGACAGACCAGCTCCAGGTCCTCGTCATAGCATTGGGCCAGTGGTTTGCCAGGATCGTGAACGGGCATTAGAAACATACCCAATTTCATTGGCTGCGGATTTCCTTCCATGTTGTTCCCCTTGAAAATCGGGAGCCCTAAGATCGCGGTGCTGGATTGTGTTGTTGTTCTGGCGACGGTCGTGCCACCGCAGGAAGCTTATTCAGATGCAGAATTGATGTTGGCGGCTAACCGGGCTGGCGTGGCGACGATCTCGAAATCATCGGCCGCCACCACAGCGCGGTCGCTGATTCGGTCCCTTACCGTGACCTGCATCCGGTACCTTCCAGGCTCGATTCCAAGGATCCTCAGCTTTTTCAGCAGCACCAAGCGCTGCCCTGAATGGAAATACAAAGATCGACCACCCTGATCGACTAACTGCAACACTGTCTTTCCACCCTGGGTGATCTCGTAAACCACGGAAATGGAGGGGCTCAATGTGGACTGGTCGATACTCGTGTTGTAGACCTGTAGATAAATTCCCAGCGTCTCTTTCTCAGAGAAAGTATGATCCAGCCGAGGGCGGACTTTGACGTCGCCCAAGACAAACATTTCATCGTCCGAATAAATCCTCTCCAAGGGTTCAACCAAATCGGCGAGGATCAGCGAGCTGGCCGCTAGCTCTTCGACCTCGTAAGCCGGGGAGACAATCCTTTGCTGAACCAGGCCGACGTGGCTGCTGTTCAGGTCTTTGAGAACCAGATCCAGCTTGTAACGCTCCTTCCGGTGAAGCAAAACGATCTGCTGGTAGACCGAGCGAGACAACAGACCCGACTGGAGTTGCTCGGGTGTATACGAAATGATCAGGTCTTCTTCGAATTCCTTGACGATCCTGTTGGTGATGCTTGTGACGATCCCGTACATGGCGATTCTAGCGACATGGACACCGTTTTCCTCGACGAACGTCAGGTCTCTATTTTGCAGCTCCATTGTTATTGGAACGATCGACTGTTCTTCATTGAGTCGGAAATAATGTTGCCTGGTCTTGAAGGGAAGACTGTTATAAGAGATGTCGAAGTTGACGAGCTCCTGAAGATCCTTGTACTTGATTCGGGGCGGACGTTGTACCAAGGCCCAGGTTTCGTAGCGGATGAACGGATTGTCCTGCATGCGGCGAGACATGAACGGATAGTTGTCACGGTCGTAGGGCGAAAGATAAGGGTGGTCTTTCCTCTCCGACAACCCCATCATTTCCGCCAAGGTGGAGGTACTCACCCCACCACTGAACATCAGGGCATCCTTTTCCGCCGGATGAATTGCCAGGTGATACTTGCCGGTGTAGGTCTGATCGACAAATTCCAGCTCAACCGAACCAATCCCGTCGATATGGCGATACCACCAGACCTCGAAAGGATAGGTGGTGACCTGCCCCCCGCCTTCGTTGGCGGGTCGATCCATGGTGCCGCCTGAGGGGTGGGATTCGATGCTGTCGGCTGGACCGTGAATGATATAGACACGTCCGCGGTCGCTTCTCCAGCCGGGGCCGCCGCTCTTGAAACGCTCATTGGCGTAGGCGATACGCCGATAGTGCTCTGCTTTGAATTCGTTCGCCGCCGATCGCGGATCGGGATCACGACGATACCAGAATTGCTCTATAAACTGCTCTTTTTCCTCGGCCGTCGTCAGCTTGCCGAATACTGCTTTTTCGTCGGGGCTGATGATGTAGACCACATCCGACTTGATCCAGCGGTCAAAGTAATCTTCGCTTTCCTCTTTTTGCACCGCTTTGCTCTGTTTGGTCTTCTTTTTGTCGCCTTCGGTAGACTCAGCCCGAGGCGATTCAAACTGCAGCGGAAGTGAGAAGGAAAGAGCGGCGATGAAGAAGAGAATTCTTGTCATCATCTAGAAACCCTTGATACCGATAGAAAAGGAATCACAAGAGCCATAGCAGTAAATCTATAATAGCGTTCGTGTCGTGTCAAAGGAACTATCCGCCTGCGACGAGATCCAGGGGGCGCTCGTACACTGCGGGAATCCTTCTCTTACAACTCTTTACGACCAACAGCCATCTCGGAATTGCCCAGCACTATTGGCACTTCAAAGATGTCACTCAGAGCGCCGGTGTGGACCTGATCGTCAGTGCGGGGACGCCAGAAAAGGACTTCCTGGTGGAAACTATGACGGGTGGTGTTTGCGTGCTGGACTTCGATGGAGACGGATGGCCCGATCTGTTTTTCGCAAACGGCACCGATCGTCACTCCTGGAACAGGAAGAAGGGGCCCAGTGACCGACTCTACCGAAACAACCGCGACGGAACATTCTCTGACGCGACCGCTCCAGCCGGACTCCGGGACAGCGCCTGGGGCATGGGTTGCGTCACCGCAGACTACGACAACGACGGAGACACCGATCTCTACGTGACAAACTACGGTCCCAATTTCCTCTACCGTAACCAGGGAAGCGGAACATTCTCCGAGGTTGGAGTGACCGGGTCGGTTGCCGACCCTGGGTGGAGCACCGGTGCAGCCTTCGGCGATTACGACAAGGACGGACATCTGGATCTTTACCTGGCCAACTATCTGGAGTTCGACTTCGAGAAATCATCCGGTGATCCACAGTACTGCTCCTACGCCGGCGTGGCCGTTGCCTGCGGTCCCAGAGGTCTACCGGGCGCACAGGACCGGCTTTTCCGTAACAACGGCGACGGGACATTCGAAGACGTCTCGGATCAGTCAGGTGTTTCGGCGAGTAAAAGGTCTTACGGCTTTCAGCCGCTTTGGACCGATGTCGATCTCGACGGAGACCTCGATGTGTTTGTCGCCAATGACAGCAATCCGAACTTCCTCTGGCGAAACAACGGAGACGGCACCTTTACCGAGATCTCGCTCCTGATGGGTCTGGCCTACAATCAGGACGGCCGGGAACAGGCCAACATGGGCGTCGACGTCGGGGACTACGACGGCGATGGCTTGCTGGATCTCTACTCGACCAACTTTTCGAACGATTACCATGTGCTGTACCAGAATAGAAAAACATACTTTGCGGACGCGACGTTCTCAGCGCAGGTTGCCCAAGTCACATTTCGCTATTTGGGCTTCGGGGCGCTTCTGGCCGATTTCAACAACGATTTTCGACCCGATATCTTCGTCGCAAACGGTCACATCTATCCCGAGGTCGATCGCTTCAAGCTGGGCACTGAGTATCGACAACCGAATCAGTTGTTCCAGAACCGAGGGGACGGCAGGTTTGTTGAAGTAGGGGAGTCGCTGGGGGAGGGGCTGGGGATCATCAAGTCGTCACGAGGCGCAGCCTGGTTGGACTGGGATCGCGATGGCGACCTGGATATCGTAGTCGTCAACCTGGACGATCGCGTCGACTTGCTGCGCAATGACGCTCCGGGCAGATCCAATTTCCTCCAGGTTTATCTGAGAGGCCTCGCTTCGAATCGAGACGGCATCGGAGCGCGAGTCACAGCAACGTTGGGAGAAACCAGTCACTCTCAAGAGCTGCACGCAGGATCAAGTTATTTGTCTGACAGTCAACGAATGTTTCATTTCGGGCTGGGGGATCGATCAATCGTAGACTGTCTGGAGGTTATCTGGCCCTCGGGCCAGCGTCAGGAATTCAAGGATGTTGCGGCTAACCGCCGTGTTCTTCTGGAAGAGGGAAAAGATCTTAGAACGATTCGCTAACAGAGGCCCGCGGTCTCGTGCGTCGGCTTTTTCCCATAGGCCTCGATCTACGCCAAAGGCGTTATTGCGGGTAGCCCAGGGTTGGCGATGCGAAGCGAGCTACCCTGGGTTTAAGTCGTCCCGTCTTTTCTACGCTGAAAGCGTTATTGCCAACACGTTTCCGGTCGGCAGTAACCCCGTTGGGGTAAGGCATTTTGTTGACCGATCTTGACCCAGGGTAGCTCGCTTCGCATCGCTAACCCTGGGCTACCCGCAATAACGCCTTCGGCGTAGGTGATGTTGGAAATTCTACATGGGCAACTTCGACCAATATGCTAAACACGTGCGTTGGAATTGGATTGTACGATTCAGCTCCTTGTTACTAACTTTGCTCCTCCTGCTCCAAATCTACTCGATTGCCCAGGACTCGACGAAAGCCATTTTGAGTCATCTGGAAGCTGCCAAACGGGCTTTCATGGAGGGTCGAATTTCGGACGCCGTGTTGGAGTACGAAGGGGCTGTTCGATTGAAGCCGGACTCCGAGGAGTTGAGGTATCTTCACGCCTGGAGTCTGGTGACGTGGGGGAAGTCGCTACAGGCCAAGTCTCGTCCGCAGTCGGCCAGGCAGGCCTGGAATCAAGCCCTCTCCAAATACCCCGGCTTTGTGCCGGCACATGAAGCGCTGGCAGAGCAGACCGTTCTGCAGAAAGACTTCGCGGCCGCCGAACAACACCTGACTTCCGCTGAGAGATTGGAGCCGAAAAACCCCCGCTTGATTATCTTGCATTCCCGACTGGAATCAGCGCGGGGGAACCTGGAGAAATCCTTCGAGCAACTGACTCGCTTGCCCTTCGCACAGTTGGACGGCCCGACCGCCCTGCAACTTCTCAGACAACTTCTTCGCCTCGATTTGGATGAACAGGCCTCGGCTTTGTTAAACAAGCTGACTTTGAAGCCAGAGGAAAAGATGGAGGGCGTCAATCTCTTGATCAAGTTCGGCAAGTACGATAAAGCTGGAAAACTCCTGTCATCTCTGCCTGTCTCGGCGTCGACCCGGCTTCTTCTGGGCTTGCTCCATACTCGCCAGCTACGATTTGGTGAGGCTGAAAAGGCTTTTAAGGAGGTGATCGCTGAGGAGCCGAAGAACTGGTCGGCCTACTATTATTTGGGGCAAGCTTACACCCAGGCAGGGCGAGCGGAACAGGCAGTACGGATACTCGAGCACGCCCATCAACTGCAAGCTGACAATGTGGACGTCCTGGCGGCTCTGGGGCAAGCCGCCAGACGGGTGGGTCGACATCAGGAGGCCCTCGGGTGGCTACGCCAGGGACTCGGGATTGACGGGACTGCCCTTCGGCTTCATCTCGAGTTGGGACAAACGTTTAAAGAGATCAATCAGTTAGAGGAAGCTCAGAAACACTTTTTAGAGGCCCTGAGTCGGCAGCCGAACCACAGTCAGGCGCACTATCTTCTCGGCCAACTCTACCAGCAGACCGGCCAGGCCGAAAAAGCCGTTGAACACCTTCGCCAATTCCAGCTGCTCAAGACCTATTCGGAAAAAGAACAGGCACGGCTAAGGGCCGCGAAACGTGCCCTGAAAAGTCGAAAGCCTATTGTGGAAAACAACAGCAAGTCACCCTCTCAAAGTCGATAGAGAGCCCCTTCCACATACTGCTTCCACCCGCCTTCCGGACCTGGATATCCCAGCGCCTTACCCTCATGCCAGATGCGTAGAGATCGACACTTCGGTCGCTGTCGTAGTCCCCCCAGCCGCGCTGGATCATTCCACCGTTCGCGGCACTGTTTTACTCTTGGGCAGCGCAACAATTTTTCTGTAATTTCAGGGTCGGTTGTGGGACAGGATCCTCCTCTCTTGGCTCTCGGGTGCAGAAAGCAGTGGCCCGTGAGCCGCTCGCTGTGAATCTCTCTAAGGCAACCAGCAGATCTATCAAAATGAGAGGCCGGAGCAGCTTGCACTACTCGCAGAGAGCGATTCAGCGCCCCCACCTCCTTCTCCAAGAAAAGAGGCCCTGTCAGAAGCCCTCAGAGCCACGATCGCGGGCTGCCCCTTACCGAGAACCCTCGCTGATCTGAGGGTCTCGGGTTTAGGGAAACGCTCTTCTAGGATGCCTCCTCTTCTTGCCAGCTCTCCAGGTTCAGATAGCAGCGGCCCGTGAGCCACTCGTCGTGAATCTCCGCCAGCACGGCTGAGATCAGTCGCAACGCCGAGTCGATATGGGGGAAGATTCCCACCACTCGAGTGCGGCGCCGGATCTGTTTGTTGAGATTCTCCACGCCGTTAATCGTCCGGATCTTCTTGTGCAGACTGCGGGGGAAGGCGTAGACCGTCAACCCCTCGCGCACGTTGTCTTCCATCCACTGGGCCAGTGCCTGGTTGGTTTCGGTGAACGCCTTGATCTTGCGTTTGAGCATGGCTTCGGCATCCTCGAGGGTGGGGCTGTTGAAGATGTCCCGCATCGCTTGGCCGATCTGGCCCCGCTCTTGGAGCCGACGGGCAAAGCGCTGAGCATTCTGGCTCAGATGAAACTGGCAGCGCTGCCAGGGAACCGCGGGAAACACCGCTCGTCGAGCGGCCTTCAGTCCCGCGTGGTCGTCACTGACGACGAGCTCCATTCCCTTGAGTCCCCGCCCGGCCAGATCCTCAAAAAACGCTCTCCAGTGGACCTCCGCCTCGCTCAGCCGGGCGCTCAGACCCAAGACCTCACGGTGACCGGAAGCCTGCACACCGACTGCCTTGAGGATGGCCAGGTCCTGAACTCGTCCATCGACACGGACTTTCTCGTAATGGGCGTCCAGGTAGACGAAGGGATACTCACCGCTCAGCGGCCGGCTACGGAACTTCTCCAGCTCCTCATCCAGCAGGGAGGCGACCCGTGAGACCTGGCTGGCGGAGATCTCCGTGCCACACAGCTGCTCGGTGATTTCCGTGACCTTGCGCGTGGAGACGCCCATGACATACATCTCGGCAATGGCCAACTTCAGCGCCTTTTCCGAGCGGCAGCCCTTCTCCAGCGATTGAGGGTAGAACGACAGCCCTCGCACCTGAGGGATCTTCAGTCGGAGCTCTCCCACACGCGTGGCGATCTTCTTGTCCTTGTAACCGTTGGCGTGGCCCCGTCGCTGGCTCGTTCTCTCGTAGGGCTCGGCTCCCAGAAACTCCGACCGTTCCAATCCCATGGCCAAGTTCAAGAGCTTCTCCAACACCTTGCGAAAGGCCTCCGTTCCTTCTTGGATCAACGCCTCTAGGATCTCTCGTGGTACTCTGTCTTCCAGGTCTGGGGCCATTGGATTCTCCTTTCATTTTGGATGAATGATTTAGAGAATCTTGTCCCAGACCTCTGACGGCTCAACCCTTCGGCTGACGGCCTTTGGCCCCCTTCCGGGGGGGCCCGGCGCGCCGCGCCGCACGGCTCAGGCTGCACTCGGCCTACAGCCTCCTTCCGCCTGAGCCGCGCCAGGTTCCTCGTCAACCCAATCCTCGGTATCCCGAGAAATTCCCTCTTAACGGGAAATTACAGAAAGAACGGTACACTCCTTACTCTTGCATCAATAGATCTCTTACTCAGCGACCTGCGACTCTTATGGAACTCAAGTTTCTTGGGATTTTCCCGAAGATAATCGGTTTTTTGGATCGGCCTTGGACTCTTAGATAACTTGTTGAAAACGCTAACTCTTATGTCGGTTCAGTCCCAATTGGCTGATCCAATATCTTGGATCTAGCGTTTTCTGAACAGAGTTATAAGCCGTGTTAAATCAGTAGTTTAAATTGCTGGAACCTGTTTGGCCCGCCGCTTGCAGAAACTGGGTAATTGATTGTAATGGTGACCGTCCCGAATACTTCGCTGTACGTCTTTAATCGAACTGGAACGGGTACATATTCCTACAAAATTCTCCTAAATAATGTTTTTGCTTTGCTTTTCTCGTGTTTTTGCTTTGCTTTTCTCGGCGTGTCGTTGTAAACTGTCCCGAAATTTATTTGTAGAATGCCTATGAAAGAATCAGCATGTGACTCTTACAGAACCGGCAGAACCGGCGGGCATCACTTAGAAACGCCAACCTGTAACGAGGGCAGTATCCAAACTGGGAGATCAATTATGAATTACAAGAATTGTAGGTCTTTGCTGTTGATAGCGGTATTGATTTCGCCTCTACTCTTCACGAGCTTGGGGGCCCAACTAGGCGGAGCAGCGATCTTCGGAAGCGTCACCGATGAGAGCGGGGGCGTCATCCCCGGAGCGGATGTAAACGCAACCAACGTCGGGACCAACAAGATCAACGCCACCGTCACGGGCAATGGGGGGTTCTACGAATTTCCACTGTTGCCTCTCGGCGATTACGTCGTGACCGTGGAGATTCCGGGTTTTCGGAAGGCCGTCAGTGGAACAATCATCCTGGAATCAGGCACCCGGCCCCGAATCGACTTTCAGCTGGAGGTCGGAGCGGTCACGGAGGAAGTGGAGGTGGTTGCGACCACACCGCTGATTAACCGATCCAATCCGCAGCTTGGGATTGTCGTGGACGAAAAGACGACCAAGGAGCTGCCCCTGAACGGCCGCAGTTTCTTCGACATGATCAATCTACAACCCGGAGTGATCGCTTCCAACGCGGAACCTGGATCCGGAAGCGGAACCGGAAGTCTGTCCGGCCAGCGGGGCGGCGTCGAGTTTTACGGTGCTCCCGGATACGGCAACAACTGGCTGCTCGATGGCGTTGACATGTCCTTCGGAGAAAACAACGCGGCCGGCGACCAAGCCGCCGGGACCGGCGGCAATGGAGCCGTCATCAACACCATAAGCATTGAGGCCATTTCCGAGCTCAAGACAACCGGCAGTTCCTTTTCGGCTGAGTATGGTCGCGCCACCGGTGCCGTCATCAATATCAGCACCAAGTCGGGCACCAACGACTTCCACGGGACCGCCTTCTATTTCTTTCGCAGGGACAGGTTCAACGCCAATAACTTCTTCAGCAACGCCAATGGAGTGCCCCGGCCCGACCTGAAGCACGATCAATATGGTGGAAACATCGGCGGCCCCGTTGTGAAGGATCGGGCCTTTTTCTTTTTCAACATCGAGAATGCAAAGCTCGATCGCGGCCGATCGGTTTCCGGGAATCGCTTGACAGACGAGGTGATTGCAAACAACCTTGGTATTGACAGTGCAACCCTGGTGGATCCTGAAATAGGAAGAATCAGACACGCCACTCCCAATCCCATGCTCGCGGACCTGTACCGGCAATTGACCCCGGCAAACTGCTCGCCCACCAGCGATCCCCGAGTCTGCTTTCACGCGCGCAACGCTGCGGCCAACAACGACGAGAAGACTTATCTCTGGAGAGGCGATGTCGAGCTCACCGACACGCAGCACTTCCAGGCACGCTACAGCTTCAACAACCAGGATTTCATCACCCCGAATTTCACGGAGTTTGAGGGTCATACCCGTCAGTTCCCGACCCGCTTCAGAAATCTCGCAGTTCAGCACAATTACACCCTCTCACCCAGAGTCCTCAACGAATTCCGTTTCGGCATCAACAGCAACCAGCTGACCCGTCTGCAGGGCGCTCTGCGTGGCTCGTTTCCCGCCGGAGGAGGTTCGGCTCGCAGCGCGGGATTGACCAATATCGACGGGCAGTGCATCATCAACTTCAAGACGAAAACCTATACGCTCGCCGATAACTTCTCCTGGGTTCGGGACCGTCACCATCTGAAATTCGGCTTCGAGGCCCGAAAAATGGACTCCAAGCGGATCATCGCCGAGAACCCGATCGTTCGCTACGCCAGTGTGGACGATCTGCTCTTCGAGAGAGATCCGCTGTATCTGCAAATCTGGTTCGGCTTTCCCGATGGGTTCGACGGATTCGAACACTGGCAGACGGGTTGGTACGTGAATGACGACTGGCGGGTGAGCGATCGCGTCCAGCTCAACCTGGGACTGCGCTACGAGTATTACACGGGATTCGTGGGACCCTGGAATATCGCCGGCTCTGATATATTTGGGGCTTTCATCCCGAATCGGGAGACACCCATATTTGACCCAGACAAGAACAATTTCGCCCCCCGTCTCGGTATGGTGATTGATCTGGACGACGAAGGGACGACGGTCTTGCGGCTTGGCGGAGCAGTGACTTACACCCCTCCGCAGCCTTTCTATTACTTCGACATGGCTTTCTTGCCAGACCCCACGTTTCCGTCTTTCGCACAGTTCGCTCCGGTCGATATTCCGGCCGCTTTCCAACCGATTCGGTTTCCCTTCCCCTTTGAATTTCAAGAAGCGGTCATCGACGGTTTGAAGAGTGGAGACCTGTCGCAGATCCCGGCATCGATACTGGAGCTCCCCTCCACTCCTTCGCCCGCCGAGCGCGACCGGGCTGATGAATACGCCTCTCACTGGAATATGAGCCTGGAACGTCAGATGACGCCCTGGCTGGGCGCCACGGCCTCTTATGTGGGCAGCGCGGGAAACAAGCTACTCACCAACTTTTTCCCCAACCTGATCGATCCCGCGACCGGGCAGCGTGGAAGACCCGATTTCGGCCCGATTCTGATGCGCCTCAGTGATGGCCGAACCGATTACCATTCCATGCACCTGAGTTTGAGGGGGCGAAGAGATGACCTCACCTTCCTCACCAGCTTCGTGTTGGCAAAGGCACACACCTACCATTCCGTCGATGCGGGCTTTGGTACCGGTGACCGGTTTACACAGGATTTCAGCAACATTGCTGGCTCCTACGGTCCCAAGACCTCAGATACACGCCGTCGCTTTATGGGAAACTGGATATATACGCTTCCTGGCGGCGCATCAGACTCGGCCGCGCGCTTCCTGACGAACGGGTGGAATCTGTCGGGAATCATGGGTTGGCGGAGTGCCTATCCCATCAACGTCATCAGCGGATTCGATACCCGCGGCGATGGATTGGGCTTTGGAAAACGGCCCAACAGGACCGGCGCGAACGTTCAGTTGACTGGGCCGGACAAATTGGCGTGGCTCAACCCAGCCGCTTTCTGCTTCCCCACGCCAGGCGGGGGGTGTACCGCCAGTGGGCAGGCTGAGACGAACGGATCATTCGGTGATGTTGGACTCTTCTCCGAACGTGGGCCCAGTGCTTTCTGGCTCGACTTCGGACTGACCAAGGACTTCAACTTCAAAGAGTCGCACCGTCTCCAGTTCCGTTGGGAGATGTTCAATGTCTTGAATCATGCCGTGCTGAGAAACCCTGCGGGTTTTGGCGGTGCCGCCTTGACTTCTTCCACCTTCGGGCGGATAACCGGTGCCGCCGATGGGCGCAGCATGCAGTTCGCTCTGAAGTACATCTTCTAGCTGAGGACGATCCAAGAGGCGAACTTCCCAATTCTGTTTCACGAGTGGCGGGCCTGAACAGCCCGCCACTTTTTTTTCCGCGGCTTTAGATCAGTTGGCGCGGCGATGAGTCAATCGAGACGGGAATTCCTTCGGACGACGGCTGTTGGCGCACTATCCGCAGGCTCCAGCGAACTTGTGCAGGCTAGCACACCGTTCTTTCTTCAGGACCAAGATCAAGCCACCACCCCGGAGCGATCGTTGTTCCGACTCGGCCCAACCGAGCACATAGACCGAGGCTCAAATCCCATTAGAATAGACGCTGCCGGGGTCGAGGGCCCCATCGAATTCTGGACTGAAGCCATCAACGTGGCTCATCCCGGATTCAAACCGCCCGGCGTCGAAATGCGGGTGATCGATCCGAAAGATGCCATCTTCGGAAGAGGTCGGCGGAAGGAGAGATCGAGCAAACCCTTCGTCCTCACTCGAGGTCCGGAGACGCTGCTCAAGTTGAATACCGAGGATCAACTCACCGAATGGAAACAAGATTCTGAGAGAGAGTTCGAGCTAACGGTGTCCAGGCCCGGTCTCTTCCGATACCAGGTTCGTTTGAAGGCGGAGAAGGAGATGGTCGCGGTCGAGGCCAGGCTGAAAAACCAAAGCTCCTGGGACTGGCGGGACGCGTACGCCTATTTTCACTGGGGACTGGTCAGCTGTCCTACCTTTGCAGAGTTGACGGGTGAGCGTACGTTTGTGGTCACCGCTGAGGGCTTGCGGAAGATGACCGAACTCAGACGCAGCCTGTGGAAGTCCCCCATCAATGCCAAGCGTTACCAGGTCAAGCCGTGCCAGGGCGAAAAGGGTGACTGTTTCCTTTTTCGTCCCACCGCCCAGTACTACGAGCCGGAGGGGCGACCGATGGCGAAAACCGAAGACGGGTTCTCTTTCGATATGTGTGGAATTAGCCCCGACCGCGTGACGGCGGGGATCATCCTGCGTCAATCCAAAGACGGAGACCAGGTGCTGGCAGCCACCGCGCGACGTTTTCGTGCGGTCTTCGCGGATCTGAGCGATTCACCCAAAGGCTCGCAGTGTCTTCACGTCAATCCGACTGCCGGCGATCTTCTTATGGGTGAGACTGCTGTGCTTCGCGGCGCGATGTTTGTCATGAAGGGAAAGGTCGAGGAGGTCGCCCGTGAGGTAGCCCGCCGAAGGTCGATTCCGTTGTATCCGCCTGTAAAATAGTGAGCCGTCTCGCAAGAATGAGGCATTTGTGCGAGCAACACGGCGAGAATTTCTCGAAGCGGCGTGTGCTATCCCACCGTAGTTTTCAATAAAAACGAAGTGGCCATAGTGTATAACCTCGGCTATAGCGCCGGTGCACCCCAGAACCGGGAGAGTGCAGCCAAGATCAAGATTGTGACACCGGACTCGTTGTATGGCCGTGTCTAGGGTCTCAGGAGGAGTTACTAATGTCTGGAAGAACCGTCTACTTCAATGGTGAGTACGTGCAGGAGTCCGAAGCACGGGTTTCCATCTTCGACTCGTCTTCGATGTTTGGAGATATGGCTTTTGAGATGACCCGAACCTTCCAGAGAAAGCCCTTCCGGCTCCGCCATCATCTCGATCGCCTCTACGGCTCTCTCCGTCTGCTGGAGATCGAATCGGGAATCTCGCTGGAGGAGATGGAGGAGCTCACCCACCAGATCTTGGAGCGGAATACCCCCACCGAGGCGGGTGACGTGGACTGGCTGATCATGCACAATGTCTCCAGGGGACCATTGTCCCTATACCGCACCGTCTTTCCTCAGGGGGTCAGGCCGACGGTCTCTATCAATTGCTGGCCTCTCATTACCCACATGGGCCAGTTCGCCCCCAACTACGACCCCGGAGTCGAGCTGGTCATCGTCCCGCAGCAGGCAGTACCGGCCCATATAGTGGATCCGAAGGCCAAGACTCGCAGCCGCCTCCACTACCAGCTGGCCCAGCTGCAGGGAGCCCGGATGGGAGCAGACAAGTGGCCGATTCTTCTCGACCCGGACGGGTTCCTGGCAGAAGGTCCCGGCTGGAACGTGTTCCTGGTCAAGGACGGTGTCCTGATCAGTCCCGAGGGACGGAACATCTTGCTCGGGGTCTCGCGGGGTGCCACGCTAGATGTGGCCCGGGAATTGGGGATTCCCACGCGGGAAGCCAACCTGGGACGCTACGAGGCGCTCCAGGCCGACGAGATCCTGTGCACCGCCACAACCTACTCTCTGGTACACGCCCGCTCCTTCGAGGGCCAGCTAGTGGGAGACGGTAAGCCGGGACCGGTGTTCCAGCAGCTGATGCAGGGATGGAAGCGTATGGCTGGGGTTGACTTCGTAAACCAGGCTCACGAATATGCTGGCCGTTTATCCGAGTGGGAAAAGAAAGAGCTCGAGCGGTTCCAAAGCGCCGTGATCTGAAACTTGAATAGTGAGCAGTAAGCAGTGATCAGTGAGCAGTTCCTAGCCAGCGCAGTCCAACAGAGCCGCAAGCGACTTGACTCGTCTGCAATATGAGCACAAGTTCCGAGGAGCGACCGGTCAACAGCACAATCTACCTCCTTAAAAGGAACTTCCTATTGATTATCGATCTTTCGTACCGCGTGCAGCTCCAGCGCGGTGACAGTGCGCGGAGCTGCTGACGTGGCCGCGCGTTCCATGAGCTGCATGGACACTGGGTTCGAACCCTGTCGCAGCAGGGAGGGCTTGACGGGTGCCGTCAGACGGCCATTCGCGTCCCGCCGCCAGCCGGTCACTAGTTGGCCAGCCAGGCGCACCGCGATTTCATCGTCGGCCTGCAGATTCTGCACCTGCATCTGCAGAGTTAACTGCACGCCCTCGGGAAATTGCTCGAACGCGCGGATGGTGGCCCGCAGCGGCTTGTCCAGGGGCAGCGCCTCCGGCAACACACAGTGCAACCAGTTGTATTGATAGGACCGTTGCGGCCGGCCCCGATCGGCGGCAAACATGATGTGTCGCTGGCTGGCACGCAAGGCGGCGGGATCCCCCAGCTGCTTCATCAATCCCGTCATGTAGGGACCGTGCTTTTCACTATTATTCTTCGGATGCGGGAACCAGTTGAACAAATAGATGCCGTCGGCGCCCTGTGCCCAGTAGTTCAGGGCCAGCCCGGTAGCCAGCTCGGCCGGGATCGGATTGTATTTGCTGGGCCAGCCGTAGAGGCAGGGATAGACATAGACGCCGTGCCTCGCGGCCAGCTGCTTGAACTCCTCGACCTCGATATCCATCACGCCACTGCCGAGCGCGATCATGTCGACCAGGTCCTGCTCGAGCCAGGCGCGCACATCGAAGCCGTCCTGGCGGCAGGAACTTAGATTTTCATTGACGCGAACTGCCAGCCGAATAGGCCGGCCGCGCTCCGCTCCCCGCGCGTTCAAGTGTTTGCGGATCCGCTGCAACAACCCGGTGAGGAGATGGGCGTTTTGGGCCTCCGTGCCCGGCATGAAGTAGGGCGAGCTGCGTAAGAAATCGACCTCCAGCCCGTCGAAGTCGTACTTCTGAAAGATCTCTTCCACGATCCTGAACTTCAGGTCGCGGACCTGAGGCACAGTGAAATTCAACGCGGTCGGAAAACTGGTGACGCTCCCATAATTCTGCTCGCCGAGCATCCAGCCGGGATTTTCTACTTTGAAAGTCGGCCGCTCGTCCGGCATGAAGGAGTCATGGATGTCGTTGATTCGAAACGAGAAAAAGACGTCCAGTCCGCGCTGGTGAGCTTCTCTCACGACAACTTTAGGTGGGTCATTTCCCTCGGCGATCCATTTGTCAATGTAGCTACGTGGTTTGCCGGCACGGGCTCCGGTACGCTCCAGCACCTCGCTCTCGTAATTGGCGGTGTTGCCTCCCGCACCATCGCACCAGAACAGCGCGTCGACGTGGCTGTTCTCCAGTGGCCCGAACAGGTTCTCAATCCACTGCTTGAGATCCCCCTGCGCGTCCTTTGCCACTGCGTGCCCGTCACAGTTGAAGATGACTCGATAAGGCTTTACCGGATTGCCCTTCTCGCCTGCGGGTGTCTCAACCAGCGCGGCCAGCAAGATGCCCAGGCAGCATACGATTATCCGAGTTCGACGGATCATGTTCTGCAAGAGGTTAACGGAATAGACCGGCTGATTTCTCAAGTTCGCCCTCAATGTCTTCTCCTTCGTAGAACCACACTCTTCCCTCTGCTCGCACTGCCTCTCCAGGTGGGCAATCCTCAAACACGGGGTCGGCGTGCAAGCAGGGAACATCCTGGTTGCCTCCCGGGACTTGGCAGTAATCCCAAGCGATCAATATCCACCGATCTCCCTTTGCCGATCTGACCGCTGATACGGGACAGCGAAAGATCTTATTTTCCTTCGTCTGGGTGTTGAAGTCCGGGGCACCCTTGAGCATCAGACAAACGGCGGCCCGCAGCTCTTTGAGGGTCTTGGTGGATCCGTTCTTCAACCACAACTCCAATTTCACCTGTTCTCCATCAAGTCGAGCGGCGGATCCGAAGGATACCTGATTCGGTAGAACGCGCTCGCTCTCCACACCGCCATCGGAGGTTCGGCTCCAATCGACGTTCTCCAACCATTGGTTCTGCAGATTCCAGATCGTGGGAACGTGGGCATGGGCGAGAAAGATGAGCTGCTCTCCCTCCGCCTCGAAGGTCTCCGGAAGATCGATCACGGCGTAGCCAGCACCTTCCCAGGGCAGGAAGATGCTTACCTTGGTGCCTCGCATGGGATCGATGGCCGCTTCCAGGTGGCCGATGCGTGGATGACGCCCTCCGGGGTAGGGAAGAATTCGGAGTCCTCCCGTCGGGACATTTGCAGACAGCTCTCCCAATCCGAGCTTCTCCGCCTCTTCCTGCAGTGCATCCAGGCTGAGGCCGGTCACCTGTGCCGCCTCCTCCCACTTGTATCCGTGGTCGCGGATCATGTTCTTCAACCAGAAAGCCAGTTCGTCCCGAGTCGATTCCATTTCTTCTGGCAGCGAAAGGCGCCCTTGTTGGGGTTCTGGATGTCGCGAGGGCAGACCGGGATCTTGATCCTCGGTCTGCCAGCTGAAGCGATCGTCCAGATCCCTCATTGCAGCCACCATATACCTCTGCTCTTTGAGTTGATTCATGAACTTCCTGAAGCTCTCAGCGGTGATACTCGGGGCGGCTTGATTCGCGTCCCCGACCGCGCCAAAACGCAATACCACAATCGACTCGCCACTGGCATGGTTGACCAATCGATTGAAACCCTCTTCGGTCCAGTTTGAATCGACGCTGCCGGAGGCGGGAATGGAAAGGGGATGATGGTTTGTCGGGTCGAATCCAGGACTCGAAGGCCTGGGTTCGACCCCTCGGCGTCCGAAGCGGTATCCGCGGCTATCCAACTTTCCCAGTGCTTCCGGACCGAAGCTGTCCTGGCAGTAGGCAAAGCTGATCGGCCGAGGCACTTCTACCTTGTCCAATTCGAATTCAACCAGGGCGAGATCGCCAAGGAGTCGAGCTGCGTTTCTCGGCACGGAAAGGTCGAGACAGCTCCAGCCGCGATTCCCGATCTCGAAACCCATCTGGTCGATCTCGGCGATTTCCGACCAGGTCAGGGAATCGGATTGGTCGTTCGATGGGTCGTTCGATGGGTGGTTCACGAAGAAGGTTGCACCCAGACCCAGCTCCTTGAGAAGCGGTGCCACCAAGGTCCGGTGGGACTTGAAGCTCCCGTCAAAGGTCAGGATCACGATTCGATCGTTAGTCGAAGCTGTGCAGCCGAACGGGACGAGAAGCAATAGGGAGAAGATCAGAAATACGTTGTCATGACTCGATTTCATTTTCCCTAGAGAATAGCATCCTCTTTCCATGAGCGACACGGGATTTCGGAGTTGGCATGCTTTTGTTCGCGATCTTCCAATTTGGATGTCCTGGATGCCTTGAACTGCTATGGTTGCGACTACTTGAAGAGTCGCTGCTACGTGCGTCTGGAATCGCAGAGATGAGATGACAGGTGAGGAAAGGCTGAACATTCGAGGAATTGTTCCCGTTCTGGTAGCACCATTTGATGCCGGGGAGGAACTGGACCTGGACTCTCTGCGTCGCCTGGTCAAGTTCTCCGTCGCCAAGCAACTCCCTGCCGTTTGTCTGCCTGCCTACGCAAGTGAGTTCTACAAGCTGAGCCTGGACGAACGGTATGCTCTAGTGGAAGCCGCAGTCGAGGCCTCAGACGGGCGGCTCCGCGTCGTCGCACAGTCCAATCATTATTCGGCCAAGTTGGCGGCCGAGATCGCGAAAAGGAATGAGGAGTTGGGTGCTGGAGCTATCTCGGTGGCTGTGCCCCGTCTCTTCGCACTCCCGGACGAGGATATTTTTCGCTATCTGGCAACCCTCCTGGAAGCGACTTCCCTGCCTGTGCTCATTCAGGATTTCAACCCTACCGGCGCGACACTGAGCCCGTCATTTGCTGGGCGGCTGCATCGGGAGTATCCACAGTTTCGCTACCTCAAACTGGAGGAGCCACTCATGGCTCCAAAGCTGCGACAGATCCAGGAGGAAACCGAGGGAGGGGTCGAGGTACTTGAAGGTTGGGGTGGCCTCTATCTGGTGGAGGGGATCCTGTCCGGCGCCTGCGGCTCAATGCCGGGACTGGGGATGGCAGAACTCCTTCAGGAGGTCTTCTCACTCGCCAAGGCGGGCGATGTCAAGACCGCCCTTGACATCTTCTCGGATGTTCTTCCCCACATCGTGTTCAGTCTCCAGAATCTGGAGTTGTATTTGTATATGGAGAAGCGGCTGCTCCTCGAGCGCGGATTGATCTCCAGCGGCATGGTGCGCTCAGCCACCTTCACTCCGGATCAGGATACGGCGAGATACGTCCAGATCCTGACCGATCGGGTCCTTGAGGCTCTGCAGAGGCACGACGAGAGACATGCCAGTGCCGATCCAACAGAGCCGCGCACGGCTTGAATCGTCTGCAATATGGGGCCAAGTTCCGGCCGTCGAGGACGACGCAGGCAGGAGAGAGCGGACAACAGCACAATCTCGCAGATCCCCAACCCCTCGCTCGCGCTTCAGGCTTCCCCGCGAGCACGGTCGGCGCCCCTGCTTTGAGCACTCTCAAACCCGACCGTAAAGCCAATCCAGAGAAACGATCTTGATCTTGGTTGCCTGGGCATCTAACAACTCACCGACGCCGTATCCGTAGTCGTAGGCGAAAGTCACTTCATCTCCGGTAAAGGCAACGGTGCAATAGCTCACCCGAAGCGGTCCCGGGGCTCGATGATAGCGCTTGCGATCGGTCGGCTGAGTGTAACTTCCTGATTTGATTACGCGAAGGGGACCCTCTGGAGGTGGCACATGGGTGGTGTCATCCAGCGATTCCAGGTTTCTGTGATGTTTCCAGATCTTGCCCTCATCCTGCGAGACCGCGCAAGACAGTCGGTGTCGATTCAGGCCGGCCTTGGTTTCCTCTTCGGAGACCTGATTCCAGACCAGCAGCAGATCGGAGGTCGCCGGGATCCGAATGAGGGTGCAGGGCGCATCAGATGTGGCATGGGGCAAGGGGGAGGGAACCGACCATGTAATCCCTCTGTCTTCGGAAACGCTCTGGTAGAGATTCCCCATCTGGGTTCGTGCATACATCAGGACCCGGCCATCTTTCAGCTCTTCCACGACCGGCTCATCGAAGCTCTGTGCACCCAGGTTCATTTTGTCCCAGGGAATGAACAACTCGCTCAGGGCACGATTCCATGACTCTCCCTCATTGTCGGAGTAGAAAACCAAGGTGAAGAAAAGGGTACGTTCCACGCTTTCCGACGTCGGTCCCGCGTCCGGGCTGATCCAGGACACGACCGGCGTCAAAATGCGCCCGTTGCTGAGGACTCGAACGCTGCCGGTCCGGCTGAGGGAGAAGTAGGGATCCACGGTCACCGGAGCCGACCAGCTCTGACCTTCGTCTGTAGATTTGCGGAACAAGACCGTCCCGTCCCGCCCCGATCGGGCATAGGGTCCTCCATGGATCAAACCCAGGGCGCCCGAAGGAAGCCTGAACAGGCTGTGGTGGGGGGTGACCCGCGCCGTCGCGATCGGCGATCCATCCTTGGTCTGCAGCTGCATCGTCTCCTGCCAGGAACGCCCCCCATCGTTGGAGAACCTTCCCTTCATAAAACCCGGATCTTTGTAGTGAGAGGCCTCACCCTTGGAACCCTCACCAAAAAGGAGCCAGTAGCGCCCATCCTTCAACTTCGCAAGAGTTGCTTCCTGAACGCTCGGTCTGGGTTTGATTGCATATCCTTCGTAGAGGACGCCCTTCTCACCGCCAGGGGTGGCCTCTGACTCTGCGGATTTCCCGATCAGGCTGGTTCCAGCCGCAAGGGTTAGGCCGGACTTAACGAAGACGCGTCTTGAAGACTTCATCGAAGGTTTCCTTTCTAATCGATGGTTATATAGCACGGCCCCACGCCACCGTCAAGATAGGATACTCCAGCACTTGGGTAATGCACAAAGCCCCATCGTATGGCATCATGAAACCGCACGAGACGTGTAGAGATCCTCTAAAACACGAGATCAGGATGGTCCCCATGGACCGACGGACATTTCTGCAACGCACTTCAGCCTTGGGGCTGACGCTCGCCACGCCGAGTTGGAACCTGACGCTCGCCGCCCTGGTCAAGCCAGCTGAAATCACTGGGCACGTTGTTGTTGGGACAGAGCCGCTCGCCGGTGTCCGCGTTTCCAACGGGTTTGATGTCGTCAGCACCGATGGCGCGGGACAGTTTCGGATGTCCGTCGGGTCTGGGAGCGGGCCCTTCTTGTTCGTTACAACACCCCGCGGTTATTGGACCGACCGCTTCTATATTCCCACGGAGATGGCCGTCGCGAAGCCGCCGGTCTTTCGGCTCCGGAAGACTGAGGAGCAGGACGACTACCGAGCGCTGTACCTTGCCGATATCCATCTTGGTCAGGGGCAGGACCGCCAGTCATTCAAACGGTTGCAAGCCACTATCGACGAGATCAACGAAATGAACCCCCTACCGGCTCTGTGCTGGATGGGAGGCGACATCTCGCTGCAAAACAAGACGGGGCGCCAATACGTCGAACTCACCAGTCGGTTGAAGTGCCCTGTCCGCAACGCCGTAGGTAATCACGAGATGCTGGTCGAACAGTCTGACCCCCGTGGTGAGTTCCAGCAGCTGTTCGGGCCGACTTATTACTCTTTTGATTGGGGGCGGGTGCATTATGTCACGCTCGACGGCTGTCGCGTAAATCGAGGATCCGATGGCTACAAAAAGGTCGAGGGGCAGGTCTCACGGCGAGAACTGCACTGGCTCGCTGAGGACCTACGCACGGTACCTGACGGCATGAAGACGGTGGTGGCAATTCACATTCCGCTGCACACCGACTATCCCGAGCGGCGCGACACCACGGCCGCCAAAACCCCTCACTGGGTGATTCAGAACGCGGACGAAGTCGTCGACCTGCTGTCCAAACACGGCGTTGGGCTGGTATTGCAGGGACATCTGCATGAGAACAACCGACTGCTCCACAAAGGGATCGAATTCGTCGAGTCGATTAGCGTTTGCGGCACCTGGTGGAAGTCGCCTGAGGGCCAGCGTGAGATCGGCGTCAGCGGCGAACCGCGCGGCTATCGGATTCTGGACGTGGACGGCACCAAGATCACGCATAGGTATCGAAGCAGTGCCGAATCGAAAGTCGGCGCGATCGGCGAAATCGTGGGATGTCCGAAACGTTTGCCGGAAGGTAAAGCGGCGACGCTGCAAGTGAACGTCTTCGACGGCACCGACCAGGCTGAAGTCATTGCCCGCATCGACTATCGGCCGGTCAACCCTTTAAGTAGGCACTTCGTGCCGACGGCCAAGGCCGTAAAAGGCTGTTTCGGGACACCCCGGCTGTGACGAAAGGGCGGTCTCAGAGAACAGCTCACTTGATTGAAATTCCGAGACTGTTAAGACCTTCGGCAAGTTCGGTGTATTTCGCCAATCTCAAGCCAGCCCATCACTGGGAATGGACGATCCCGGGCGAGACACTATCCAAAGGCCGCCATCGACTGACGATTGAGGCAAAAGAGCCGGGCCAGGCGGCAGAGACGTTCCAGCACTATGTGATCGTCTAAGGGCTCGCGCAAAAATAACTTCACATTCTGGCATCTCATCTTCACACCATCTTCGGCCGCTCCTCAATCACAAAATCCTCAACGTAGGCCCGGCTACGCCTGCGGTTTCGCTCAATCGTTCGCGACCAAATCTGGCGCAAAGCTGAGCGCCAGCTCTGCGAAGTTATTCTTGCGCGAGCCCTAAGTGCTTGATTTGTGGACAATCATTCCTCCGGCCCTTCCTCGAATCCGGGGACGTGCAGCTCGAACTCCTTGCGGTGCAGATCGTATAGATCGACAGGCTGGTAGGGACGCTTGGCTGCTTCCTCTTCATTGAATTCGATTCCGAGGCCAGGCCGGTCGGCAATCTCCAGCCAGCCATCCTCAATTGCAAAAGAATCGGAAACGACACTTTCGCGCCAGCTCTCGGGAGGGAAGTATTCCAGTACCAGAAAGTTCGGAACAGAGGCGGCAAGTTGGACGGTGGCGCTATGGCCGACGGCGCCGTTGGGGTTGTGGGGCGCCATGGCCACATAGTGAGTGTCGGCGATGGCGGCAATCTTGCGAGCTTCCCAGATTCCGCCGCAATGGCAGAGATCAGGCTGAACTATATCCGCACCTTCAATCTCCAGGAGCTGCTGGAACGTAAATGTCGTGAAGAGACGTTCCCCGGTTGCCACAGGGATATTGACCTTGCGGCGGAAGTAAGCCATCTCCGAGAGGTTCTCGTGCGGGATCGGCTCCTCTATAAAGCCGATGTTATACGGCTCCAGTAGCTTTGCTACCCGGACCGCGTTCCCGACCGTGTTGAAGACACCGTTGCAGTCGATGTAGAGATCGATGCTGGGACCTATCGCCTCTCTCACGGCTGCAACGCAGTCGACACCGGTCCAGAGGATGTCGTTGTCCAGGCGGTAGAAGTCGTAGCCCTCACGGCGTATAAAAGGGTTGAACTTGAGTCCCTTGAATCCCGGGCTATTGTCTCTTTGGCCTGATCCGCCATCTCTTCCGGTGAAGCCCCACCTTTGTACCAGGCGTTGGCATAAAGCTTGATCCGGTCACGCACCCGGCCACCCAGGAGCTCGTAGACCGGAACACCCAGGGCCTTGCCCTTGATGTCCCAAAGTGCCATGTCCACTGCGCTGATGGCGCTGTTGAGCACGGCCCCCCCGGTCCAGAAGGCTCGTCGGTACATTTCCTGGAAGTGGCGCTCGATCTGAAAGGGATCCTTGCCCACCAGGTAGCGCTCCAGCTCGCGGATGGCAGTCTCGACAGTCTGTTCACGGCCCTCGAGTGTCCCTTCCCCGTAGCCGGACAGACCGCTGTCGGTATCCAGCCGCACGATCGTCCAGTTGCGCCAATGCGCGTTCACCAGAAAGGTCTGCAGTCCCGTGATACGCATCCGTTCCATCTTCTTCCTCCACCTTCAAGCCGCCCCTTGAGCCTTGCCTCGTCGCTTCCTGTCCCCGAACTCCCAAGTCAGGCTCAACAGCGCTACCACCGCACTTAGAAAGGGCACGATCCAAATCGCGGTCTCCAGCCCTCCGAGTCTCTCTCCCAGGAATCCCACCGAATAGGGTCCGGCCGAAGCACCCACTTGGGAGAAACCAACCAACAGGGCGAAAGCGAGGGCTCCTTCTTTCTGGAAACGAGCGCCCACAAACGAGAAAATGGCGGGACCACTTCCGGCAATGGTGGCTCCTTCCAGCGTCATGAGAACCAAACCGAGTGTATATTCCTGACTCAGTATGACGGCGATCAGAACGACGGTGGCGCTTCCGCAGCAGACCGCCAGCAGGAGACGGTCATTGTAGTTGCGCCTGCTGGAGAGCCAGGAGAGAATCAGCAGTCCGATCAAGTATCCGAGTGAATTGAACCCGAGCAGGGAACCCGCCTGGGCATCGTCGATTGAAAGTCGGTAGCGGTAGAGCTGTCCTACCCAGGAACAGATTGCCAGCTGGGCCATGGCGTAGAGAAAAAAGCACAGCCCAATCAACCAGAACCCACCCTGACCCAGCAGGGATTTGAGACCGCTGGACTCTTTAGTGCCCGTTTCCTCTTCGGCCGTCGCGACCGGTTCCAGACTGCTACACAACCAAAACAACAATCCACCTCCAAGGATCGCGCCCGCACCCAGACCCAAATAAGCGGAGCGCCATCCGCCCGTGTATTCCGTGTGCTCGAACCAGATTCCGAGCAGAGGCAGAGTCAGGAAAGACCCTCCGGACAGGGCGGCGTTGGCCCAGAGGAAGAGCGACTGGCGGCGCTCTTGGAAATGAGAGGAGATGAGGGTGCTGTAGACGATCGTCATCCAGTTCATGCCCATGCCGAATAGAAAGCACCCTATCAACAACACCCCAAAGAGTGGTGCTCCCCCGACGATCGACATGCCGAGGCCGAGCACCAAGAGGGTGCCAGACGCCGCTCGTTTCAGGCCCAAGCTTTTGGTGAGCCATCCGCCGAGCGCAGCAATGACGATCCCACCCACGAAGAAAAGACCCCAAGTGCTGCCCTGTGCCTGGAGCCCTGCAGCGAATTCTCTCTCAAAGTGGGCGTAAGTGACGGGTAGCCAGTTGATGGTGGCGCCACTCAAGAAGGCCAGTCCAATACTGACGGTCAGGACTGTAACCTTGTTTACTTCAGAGCTATCAGTAGCCATTTCTGTTCGATCGTCTATCACAGAACATTTGGTGCAATGGGTCCCCGTTTGGACCGGTTGTCCTGCTACTCTAACCCGAGCATCGCCAAGGAATCCCTGTGGATGATCTTCTCGATCGCATCTTCCGGCACCCGTGGCAGTTTGGTGCCCTCCAAGATGTCGTTGATGCCGCGAAGGCGGTCGATGGTCTCTTGAGGGGTCATCACGAAGGGGTAATCGGACCCGAAAAGGAGTTTGTCCAATATCCCCCACTCAGTGGCCAAGCGGAGGAAGTTATAGGCCATCCAGGGCCGCAGTAAGACCCCCGAGACGTCGGCGTAGACGTGAGGATGCTTTCGAACCATGACGATGCAGTCCTCGACCCAGGGGTGTCCCATATGAGCCATGATCATCTTCAGGTTGGGAAATTCCAGCGCCACCTCGTCGAACAACGCGGGACTCGCGTACTTCAAAAGAGAGCGACGGAACGGAACCGTCGCCTGATGCAGCATCATTGGCAGACCGTGCTTCTCCGCGAACGCGTAAATGGGCTTCATCCTATCGTCCAGGGGATCAAAGTTCTGATAGATGGCGCTCATCTTCACCCCCTTGAGTCCCAGTTCGAAAAACCCTTTCTTGAGATCCTCGTAGGCTTCGGGCAAGTGTGGATCCACCGAGAGGAAGCCGATAAACGTATCCGAGTATTTTTCGACGAATTCGGCGGCGCGTTCGTTGCTCACATGGACGCCTAGTTGGCTCCAATGGAAGGGAAGGAGGATGGCCCGATCTACCTGTGCTCGGATCGTTTCAGCCACCTCCTCATCACTGGCGTAGTGTGGCTCCTTTCCTCCCGAGATCCTCTTCTCCTCTTCCTTGATATCCGGCTTTAGATACTCCGACTTTCCCAGGTGGCAATGGACATCAATAATCATCTCTTTCCCCTTTCTAAGAGGCTGCTTCCAGGCCGTGAAAGCCCGCTGAATCGGCCTCTAGAGCGGCAAATGGATGGGTTTTCCATCCGCAGCAGACTGATAGGCGGCTTGCATCAGTTCTACACACCGAAGTCCGTTCTCTGCGGTCAGGACTGGCTCCGCATCTTGCTGGATCCATTCGACAAAGTTCTTCAGTTCCAAACGGTAGGCTTCATTGTAGCCGTGATCCGAAAATTTCACCTCTTGTTCTTCTTCTCCGATTTCCTGCCAGGCCACAGTAATCTGCTCAGGATCGTACCAGACAGCCCCCCTCTCGCATGCTATTCGCGTAGCAAAGGAGTTCTGGAAGGAAAGCATCGGATAGTTGAACGCGATCTGAAGACTGCCGACCGCACCGCTGCGAAACTGCAGCGTCACCAGGATACTATCTGGCCAATCATGCTCGCTGCTGATTCGCGGCCCCTCAACCGCGAAGACGGTTTGCACATCCCCCATGAGGAACCGCAGGAAGTCGAGATCGTGTGCACCGGCACAGTGCAATTCTCCCCCCGAGCGCCTCTTCTCCGACCACCATCCCCGATAGTAGTCCGAATAGTGAAAGCCGGTTACGGTTGCCGCAACCGGTTTTCCCAATCGTCCGCTGTGCACGATTTCCGCCAGTCGCGCGTACTCGGGTCGTAGGCGCCGCTTATGGCCCACCATGAGCTTGACTCCATGGATCTCGGCCGCCTCGATCATGACACGACATTCGTCCACAGTGCGTGCCATCGCCTTCTCACAGAAGATGTGCTTGCCGGCTTCGGCCGCCATCACAGTCAGCCGTTCGTGGGTATCGTGCGGTGTGGCAATTAAAACCGCATCCGCTGAAGGGATACCGAACATTTCCTCGACACAACTGACCACCGGGACGGCCAGCTGCTCTCCCAGACGCTGGGCCGCAGGACGGTCAACGTCATAGACCGCCCCCAGTCTCAGCCCTTCAACATCCTGAAAAATCTCGGTGGCAAGGTGACTGCCGAATCCCCCGCAGCCAATCAAGCCCAACTCAACGGATTCTTTATCCACAACCATGGTGCACGGTTCGATGTTGTAAGGTTAATGAAGGTAGGGTGTCAACAAGCCGGATAGCTCCTCTTCAGAAATGGACCCGGCAGGTGCGAAATCGGGAGACAACGCGTATCGGAGTAAGGTGTCGAATAGATAGACGGTTGCCGGTCGAGCGTCGTCCAGATTCTCGCGCAGTCGTAGGGTGCAGATGAGGAGCTTTCCCTCCCCCACTCCGGTCTCCGACAGCCAGGCCAGTCGGCGGTAACCGCCGCCCGAGCTTCCCCCTCTGTTTTGCAGTCCCCAGACGATCGGCGTAATTCGCTCGGCAACTCGCCTGTCGCGTCTCCCCTGTCCCAAGTCACCTCCCACACTGGTCATCCAAAGCTCAGCAGATTCCGGTATTCGGAGAGCGGTGCCGCCTTCCAGGAGATCAAAGAATTGAAGATCGCAATAGCCCTGGTGCGGGTAGTTTACGAGTGCAGGATGTTTGGGGTCGACATAGGTGCCAATCGACTTGCCCATGAATGGAAAATAGTCCGTCGCCACTTGCTCGTCAAACTGATTGGGTTCGACCATCAAGAACACCCGTCCCCCTCGGCGGAGGTAGTCGAAAACGCTCCAGTCCAATCGTGATGCGATCACCAACATGGCCTCAGGCGAAATCCTGGAAGATTCGGTCAGGAATGGGTAGCGCTGCTTCAGATAATCCGATCGCACCCCCTTCAGGCTGATCAGTCCCTGGGCCCGCTCCAGGACGGTGTTGGGAAAGGCCCAAAAGCTCCAATGATTGGTTTGTCGAAAATCGTCTTCTTTCAATTCCACCCACAACTCCAACCGCGTGGCGCGCTCAAGAGCAAGAGGGGGGATGGAAGCGGTGGTGACGTATTTCACTTGCCCTGTACGGATCCGAATGTTTTCGGCGGTTCCCTGGTGAAGTGTCTTCCCTTCCAGCTTGAGCTTCCAATCGAGCCTGGCCTTCTGAAGATCTTTGGAAGAGTAGTGGGATATGGACAGGTCAACCGTTTTTCCCCGGTCGGCCCAGAAGGCGCGATCCTCTACTCCGCTGCCGATAAGAACCACAGTCGGTGCATTGATCTGCTGCATTTCCTGTCTGGTGATTGCCTTGGGCTCGCCAAAGTAGTTCAGAAGCCCGTCTTCCCAGGAGTCCTGGTAGTGGTCGGCGGGAGAATCGATGAGCAGCCAGAATTGGTAACCGGAGAATTCCGGTATGCTCCGCACCCTCTCAAAATGCCATTTTCGCACCATCTGCTGGAGTCGTTCCGAGTGTTTTCGCAGTGTCGGATAGATTGCTTTCAGGCCGTTCTCCTCCACCCAACGGCCGCGCTCGGCCAGCTGGTCTGATTTGAGTACCCCCGTGAATCTCTCTGCCAGGTCGATGTCCGGCAAGGAGTCGTGATAGCCACCGGACTCGTGTTTGAGCGTAGGGACACCCGCGATGGTGCCTTTATAGCTGGCTATCAGGTCGCTGGGGAAAAGAGGATATCCGGCATTGGACATGATGAAGATGTGAGGGGCCAGGCGCCTGCCCAGCCGGTGCAGGTCCTCAACCGTGGTGAGGAAAGCCGACTTCTCCATTTCAGTGTCAAAGTCGCGGTGGAGATTGAACTCATTGCCGAGAGCCACGGCAAAAAGCGAAGGATGATTGCGATGAGCCAGCAGGATTCTTTCCATCTCCCGCCGCAACAGATCTGCGCTTGGCATGAGCCAGCCGGTGAACATCACCGGCAGTTCGACATGGAGGAGGATTCCAACTTCGTCTGCGGCCTCGAAGGCTTCCGGGGGTGGAGTCATCGAGTGGTAGCGAACATGGTTGAATCCATAATCTTTAGCCAGTCGAAATTGCTTCAGATAGTATTCCTTGCTGACAGGGATCATCCCCTCCAACGGATCACCCCGCCCCACTGAATAGCCTCTCAAATAGTAAGGCCGGTTGTTCAGAAGGAGAATGTTATCGCGCTTGGACAGTTTCCTGATACCGAACCTGCCGTGGACCTCATCAAGCGTCTGCCGGCCGAGCTGTACGCGAGTGCGTACGGTATACAGGGCCGGGTCTTCCGGCGACCAGAGATGCATTGCCGGTACCCTTATTCCCAGTGACACCGGCTCCAATTCGCCTCCCCGGAGGATACAATGGCGGCTCTCCTCGGCCACCACCTGGCCCCGGGGTCCCGTGAGAGTGACGCTGACCTCCACCTTCTGATTGGCCTGGACAGAACGATTCCCAATCAGGACGGAAACCGTCACTTTTTGCTGATCGATATCCGTCTGCACCGACTGCTGATCGACCCAGATTCTTTCTGTGCTTTCTAGGAAGACACTGCGATAGATGCCTCCCCAGTTTCCGACGAAGTTGAAGGCTCCCAGGGGAGAGGAGAAGTCCCACTTTCGTGAAGGAGTGGCACCCTGGGGAACCGGAGTATACTTTCCGGATCGCATCCGGTTATCCACCCGGATCACCAACGAGTTGGACTGGCCCGGAAGAAGAGCATCCCTCAGGTCGACCCTGAAGGCCGTCATCATTCCGTCATAGCTGCCCACCGTCTTCCCATTGAGATAGATCTGGGCGCGACGAAGGATGCCCCCGACGTGCAGCCAAATCTCGCGCCCCTTCCACTCGGCCGGAATCGTGAAGGTGCGCTTGTACCAGACCGCGCCCTGGTAATCATGGCGGAGCTGGCCGCGGGGTTCGCCGAAACCTTGTGTTTGCCAAATACCGGGTACACGAATTGTGTTTGAGAGAGCCCTGGGGTCAGAACCCCACCCCAGTTTCTCGCCTTGATCTTCGGGATCCAGCTGAAATTGCCAGACTCCATCGAGATTGAGGCGCTGTCTCGTTGAGCTCACCAGCCCCTCCCCAAAGGCGCATGTCAGCGTTGCTGCAAGCGCACACATGAGGAAGTAAAGCTGTCTCATCTAGATATCTCCCTTGTGCTCTCGGAAGCTATTACCTCGACTCAGGGTAACCGAAGGCCCCGATTCTCTTTCGAGTAAGACTATAGGGCGCCCGCGAGGAAACACAATCCGAAAATGAGCTGCGAAGTAAAATCTCGGCTGTCCTTGATTTGGCTCTCTTCGATGGTCGACAATGACAAGCAAGTTGGCTCCCATGAGTGACAAGGAGATCATTATGGTTCGTTCCCGCCTAGGATGGCTGTTACTGTGCTGCGTCTCTGTTTTCTTTGTGGCAGGCGCCGACCTGGGGATTCTCACGCTTGAAGCGAGAGGCCAGAGTCAGGAAAGCCTGTTTGAAACGTTGACCCTGTTTCGAGCCGGAGAAAACGGCTATGTCTGCTATCGAAACAGTTCGCTGATCGTCTCGCCGAAGGGTACCGTTCTTGTCCTGGCTGAAGCCAGGAAGCGCAGTTGCCGGGATTGGGATGACATCGATGTCGTTCTGCGCCGGAGCTTTGACTACGGCAAGACCTGGACCGACGTGCAGGTGATTGTCGACGAGGGTCCTCATACCATGGGGAACACGTGCCCGGTGGTGGATAGAGAGACCGGGACGATCTGGTTGCCCTTCTGCAAGAACAACCGTAGCGTCTTTGTCATGAAGAGCACCGACGAAGGTGCAACCTGGTCCGAACCCGTAGACATTACCGGTTCTGCAAGAGACCCGGCCTGGGGCTATGTCGGCACGGGTCCGGGGCACGGGATTCAGCTGAAGAGTGGCCGATTGCTGATCCCAAGTTGGGCGGACATCACCCCTGCGCTAATCCCCTGGGCTGGTCAGATTGGACCCGAGTCCGAGAAGCTCCTGGACCTGATCTTCCACATCTCACTGCCCCTCATCTGGAGTTCGCATTGGCGGGGCCAGAGCGTGCAGCTGTCTTACGTTACCTTCAGCGATGACCACGGCGCCACCTGGAAACGAGGAGAGCCGCTCACGGAAAATGCCTCCGATGAGTGTGAAGTGGTCGAGACCATGGATGGGTCTCTTTACATGAACATGCGCAGCCGTCAGAGGACGTTCCGCCGTGCCTATGCCCGGAGCCCTGATGGGGGGCAAACCTGGTCCGAGGTTCGGAACGACGCCACTCTCCCGGAACCGTCCTGTCAGGGCAGCCTGGTGCGCTTCACAGATCAAGAGAGCTTCCGAAAGAATCGTGTGTTGTTGGCCCATCCTTCCAAGACAGATGCCAGGTCCCACATGACCGTGAGGGTCAGCTACGACGAGTGCCGCACCTGGCCGGTGTCGAGAGTAGTCACCGCTGGACCGGGGGGCTACTCGGATCTTGCGGTGGCACCCGACATGACCGTTCTTCTGTCCTATAACGTCCCACCACGAAGGTTCGGCAAGGCGGAGGTAGACTGGGGGACGGATACGCGAATTGACCTGGCTCGATTCAATCTTGAGTGGTTGACCAATGGGAGTGACCACCTCGAAGCAAAGGCCAGATAGCTCGGGACGACGCATTTTCAACGCCCCTTTCCCCTTGCCCGTGCCCGTTCGCAGTAGGTGATCGCAAGATCAGAGAACGCGTCGCCTCAGCAGCAATTCGCGCATGAACGGATGCGAGCACAAAACGAGGCTAAGTCAAGGGCACGGGCAAAGGGGAGCAGCCGACAAGGCTGCAATCCAGCTGGAGAAAGTCCAGCCGTGTGAATTGTTCGTTCACACACGTAGCGATACCGCAGCTCGGGGCAGGTAACCAACCGAGAGATGCGCGGTGTAAACGGCCTGGCCGCCCTTCGAAGGAAGCGGCGGGAGCAACCTGGAGGCCTAGCGAGTCCGGGAGCCTGAACATGAGTGAATGACTGCAGCCCGGAAATAAGCCCCCCTGTGGAAGTTGCCATGCAGGGATTGTCTGGCGAGCCGAACCTGTCCTTTGTGAGGTGAGGCCGACGTCTCCCGGGAAGAAACGAGCAAGTGCACCGGGAGATCGCCGCCGGGTAGGGGTCCAGGCACCTGGGCAAGGATTGCAGAGATAATGTCGGGAAGGGCCGGTTTGCAGCAGGGGCTCGCAGCAACCTGCGAAGACCGAGGGACCGAGCGAGAGCGAAGGCCCACGGAGCATCCCGGTCTGGCGCATGAGTCCGTAGGAGCGAAGACGGTCGGGTAACGCCGGCCCAAGCCGCCTGGAGGCGGCTCCTGGAAGGGTAATACCCGGAAAGGGCGAAGGGACTCTCGGCCATGACGGGCAAGGAAGCGCCCACCGCCCAGGGCTCAGTACCTGAGAATGCGGTGACAGGGCAAGCTTTGTCGAGACCGGCGGCAAACCGGACCCGAGAGGGGTGAATGCGAGCGAGCGCTTAAGCCTCGTTGGGTAAGGGAAGACCGTGGGAGGAAAGTCGTGGTCGCCAACCGGACTCGGGAAATCCGACCGTCCGGGATGACAAAGGGGGCTTGCGGAAACGTGAGCTATGGCGGAACTAGGAACCCGGCGCACAACCGAAAGGGTGCGTACCGGTAACTCTCCGCCTACGGCTGCGCGCGCCGTATTTCTACCTGACCAAGGGTAATAAGTGGACGCTGAACGCCAAAACTCGATCGAGATTCCACAGGAACCAGGTCTATACGATGAGCCCTGGTCTTGGCGGAAGCTGACAGCTCTGCTGCGGACGTTCGGTCCCGCCGCCATCATCGCGTCGGTCAGTATCGGAGCAGGAGAGACGATCATCGTGGTGCGGGCAGGCGCTTGGGCCGGCTATGATTTGCTCTGGCTGGTCCTCTTGAGTTGTCTGACCAAGGGGGTGTTCGTCACTTACCTGTTGGGAAGGTACACGGCGATCAGCGGCGAGAATATAGGGCATCGCCTGGCTAAGTTGCCCGGCCCCCGGGGATGGCTCCTGCTGTCCATCGTGGTCCTGGAAATGCTGGGCGCTCCGATGGGCTTCACTGGGGTGGCCAAGCCCTGGGGAGACCTGGCCTACTTCCTGCTGGAAGACGTTCTATCCGGTTTCGGTTCGCGATTCTTCTGGCAAAACCTCTTTACCACGGCGTTCATGCTTTCGGCAGTCCTCATTGCCTTGCGTCTCTCGTTCGCGAGGCTGGAGAAGCAGCAAATTGCCATCTGCGGCGTCCTGGTGCTGGGTACGATCGTCGGAACCCTATTGGTGCGTCCAGACCTTACGTCGACGGTGAAGGGCACCCTGAGTTTTGGACACCTGCCCGAATTCCCATCGTGGGCTCCGCCAGACGCGGTTCGGCATCCCCTGCTGACGATGGCGACGCTCTTTGGTTACGTCGGCACGGGAGCGCTGGGTTATCTGGCGTACTCCAGCTGGGTCGGACTCCATGGCTGGGGGCTAACCGGGCATCGGCGCGTCGACTCGACTCAAGATCAGGCCTCGCAAAGGGACCAGATGGATTACTTGCCGGAAGATCCGGAACAGATCAACCGGGTTCGGAGACTCTGCTTGCCGTTGAAATGGGACGTCGGCATCGGCGCTCTGGTGTTGTTTGGCGTGACCGTCGCATTCATGGTTTCCGGAGCGGCCGTTCTTCTCCCTCTGCAGCGCGAGTTTCAGGGCTGGAACCTGCTGACCAATCAGGCCGACGTGTGGAAGAACATTCATCCAGCGTTGGTTTGGGTCTACTACGTCTCGATCACAGTGGCCCTCTGGGGAAGTTTACAGGCCACTCCAGAGATCTTCGGACGCGTGACTCAAGACGTTTTCCAGTCGGTCTGGCCTGCTCGGCAGTGGAATTATCAAGGTCTGAAGAAATTCTTCGGCCTCTACCTTTTCATCGTGGCCACGATCTTGGTTTGGGGCGACGTGTCGTTCGACGTGCTCAGTCAGGTCTCCGGGTTCCTCAACGGAAACCTGGGAGTCGCCTTGGCCATGTTGGCGGGGCTCTATTTGAACTTCAAGCTGCCCAGAGCCTATCGGACTCATCCACTGATGCTCATCGGAGCCGTGGCTACAGCAGTCATCCTGATCCTCCTAGCCGCCATCAGTGCTTGGGGTCTGTACAACAAACTCCTGTGATGTGACAGAGGGTGTCAGGGGATATCGACGTTCCCGGTGCCCCTCGGACCCCAGACATGCGCTCTGGAGAGGTCGTAACCCTGGTTCAAGGTCGGCATCGGCGCTCCGACTTCTCGCCGCCACTCCCGGAGCCGATCTAGCAGCCCTGCGGCATTCTGAGGCATTTGGGAAGCCAGGTTGTTGGGCGTCTCAATGAACCGGTTACCGTAACAGCCGAGATCAGACCAACCCAGGTCGTCGACTAGAATCAAAAGAGGATCAGCGTAGTTTTCAGGGACATTATCTCGGTCTGTCGCCCCTTGTGGAACCCGTGTATAATCCTAGCACAAGGGCTATAAAGCCCTTTTTTCATGCCTTTGATACCAGCACAAGAGTTGGAACAATTCGGCTGCCAGATCTTTCAAGCAGCTGGCACGCCCGCGCAGCAGGCGACAGAATTGGCGAACGCGCTGGTGGAATCAAATTTGACAGGTCACGATTCGCACGGCGTCCAATACATACCGCCCTACGTCGAGGGAATAAGGCGGGGTTGGATCGTCCCCTCAGCCACGCCGATCGTAAGTCGGAAGCGCGCCAGCACCGTGGTGGTGGACGGGTGTTGGGGTTTCGGACATATCACGGCCCGTTTCGCTACCGAGGTCGCGGTGCAGCAGGCTCGAGACAAAGGCGTAGCTGCCGTGAGTGTCGTTCGCTGCAACCACACCGGACGAGTGGGTCGCTATGCTGAGCAGGCCGCCGCGGCCCGCTGCATCGGCGTTTTTCTAATTGGTCGTACCCATCCTCCTGGTGGGTCATCCGGTAAATGGGGAGGTGGGGACGTGGTTGGCACCTTCCGGATCCCAAATCTGCTCCCCGTTCGCTTGTCCATATAGTCGGCTGCAGTAGCAGAGGCCGTGGGAACTGTGGAAAACTCCGAGCGACATCGAACCGGGCCAGCAAGCCCGTGATACGGAGTTTTCCAAGCGCTGTGCGAACGGTGGAAAAACAACTGCGAGCACTTGCCAGTTCTCCTCCAGAACTACTTGTTTTTCCACGGTTTGCATAGTGCGGCAGTTTCCATGGCCTGCCTTTGACTGGCGGCACCTCCCCATTTACCGGATGAACCCTCCTGGTTCCGTTGCTCCTTTCGGTGGCGCTGACCGTGCTCTCACGCCCAACCCCATCTCCTTCTCTGTTCCAGCGGGCGAGTCCCCACCTATGATCATTGACTTTGCGACCTCCACCGTGGCGGAGAGCAAGATCAAGACCGCCCATGCTCGTCATGAGAGAATCCCGCTCGGTTGGATCGTAGACAAGGAGGGAAATCCGAGCACGGATCCCGCCGATCTGGATGCCGGCGGCATGCTCCAAACCTTTGGGGAGCACAAGGGATATGCGCTGGCACTGCTGGCTGCGGTCCTTGGGGGAGTGGCGACTGGAGCCGAGGCGTTGGAGGAGGACAAGCCGGCACCGGATAATCCCTGGGGTCACGGCGGGCTATTGATCCTTTGCCTGGATGCAAGTGCATTCGTGGATCCTGAAACCTATGGTGAAGCCGTTGACCGGTTCTTTCACAGGGTCAAAAGCGTCCGTCCAGCGAGAGGATTCGAGGAGGTACTGATTCCCGGCGAACCCGAGCTCCGGGAGAGAGAGCAGCGTCGGCGAGCCGGCATTCCGATACCGCGCGAGACCTGGAATGAGATACTGGCGACAGCACGGGATCTCGGTGTGGATATCACGGTCGATCGTAATTCAAACCCTTCGTCTTCGGACTGAGGGTTCGCGCAGAAATAACTTGGTAGAATTGGCGCTCAGATTTGCGTCAGATTTGGCCACGAACGATTGAGCGAAACCGCAGGCGTAGCCGGGTCTACGTTGAGGATTTCGCGATTGAGGAGCGGCCGAAGATGGTGTGAAGATGAGATGCCAAAATGCCAAGTTATTTCTGCGCGAGCCCTGAGGGAGGCAGTCATTGAGGTATCTCGTCTACGGTGCGGGGCAGTGGGCAGCGTGACCGGTGCCTATCTGCACCTGGCTGGTATTGATGTTCTGCTCGTAACAAGACCCGGCCACGCCGCTCGGATCAATGAAAAGGGCCTCATCGTTCGGAGTCCTTCCGAGCAGCATCGAGTTTCCCTCAGAGCTGTGACATCTGCCTCTGATCTGGCACCTTTCCAATCCGACGACGTCGTGCTGCTGACCGTCAAGTCACAGCATACACAAGTCGCCTTGACTGAACTTCGCAAGGCCGGAATGCCCTCGAGTACCCCTCTCTGCTGCATGCAGAACGCTGTGGTCAACGAACGGTTGGCCGCGAGTGTTTCCCAGAATGTGTACGGAATCCTGGTAGCGATGCCGGCCTTGTTTCTGGTGGACGGCGAGGTTGCGGGTGCCGACCGCGATCATCCGGGTACGCTGGAGGTTGGACGATACCCGGAGGGCGTCGACGAAACCACGCACAAAGTGGCCCTCGACCTTGAGAAGGCCGGTTTCCTGGTGATGATAAATCCCAGAATCATGCGATCGAAAAACACGAAGCTCCTCTTGAATCTAGCGAACGCAGTCGTGGGCATCGTCGGGCTAGACTGTGATTTAGAGGAGAGAACGGCGTTTATTGAAGAAGTGGGGAAGGAGGCCAGGCGAGTCTGGGAGACTGCAGGTATTGATTTCGAGCCGGAACAAGAACTCAGTCAGCGTGTTGTGGATCAGGTGATGAAGCACAGCGTCCTTCCCGAGGACGTCCAATATGGCGGATCCACCTGGCAAAGCCTGGTAAAGCGTTCGGGGAGTGTAGAGACGGAGTGCCTCAACGGCGAGGTCGTGGAAGTGGCACGAAAAATCGGTATCGCAGCCCCTCTCAACGAACGGTTGTGTCGGGTTGCGGAGGAGATGGCGAAAAGGGGTTTGGAACCGGGCTCCCACAGCATCTCCGATCTGCGGCGGCGGCGGTAAGATGGTAGTATGCTGGAAGGAGTAACTACCATGAAGCGAACTGTCTACTTTCTCTCGGCTCTTTTTCTGACAAGCGTCTCCATCGCTGCCAATCCGCAAGGGATTCGCCCCAAGGGAGCGGTAGACCGGTACACCGCATCCGGGGAAGAGAATGGCCACAACCTGGGCGCGCACCTGCTCTCGGATTTGGAGGTGCTCCAAAGGTTCTCGAGTGATTTGAAAGACACGTATCTGGTCGTGGAAGTGGCACTCTACCCGGGGGACGACGAGCTGGATGTGGTGGTAGGAGACTTCGCACTGCAGGTCTCAGATAAGAAGCGAAAGCTGACGCTGCCAGCCGAGGATCCGGCAGGTATCGACGCTCCCGAGAGGAAGGGTGGCATCGCGGTCCTCTCCAGCCGGTCACAGAGAGTGGGATACCCGTCATCCGGTGGTTTGGGGCGACGCTCGCGGGGACCGAGACCCATTACGAGCACGGGAGTCGGCGTCGGGCGGCGAGACACGGTCCCTGGCCGAGTGGACCTGCGAACTGGGACCGAGGCTGAGGCCAAGGGTCTCCCGGAAGGAGTCGCCGTGGATTCCGTAGCGGGCTATCTCTATTTCAAGCTGGAGAAACGCGAGAAGAAGGCCCACTACCAGCTTCAGTACACGTTAGAGGGCAAAACGATCCGCCTAGAATTGCCTCGCCGTTGATGCCATTCCCTGGATCAGGTCACGGATTGTAATAGCCCAGATCTGACCGTACAAACAGTGTCAGAGTAGATCGCCCCTGATCGGCCGCATCTAGAAGCCGACATTCAGGTCGTCCGCGGAACGTCGAGTGAACTACCGCAAACGGCCAGGAGCCGACGTTCTATTTTGGGCGCTTCGAAAGGAGCTTTCAGTTTCTTTTTACGTCGAAGTGGATTCCTCCCAACAACGTCTAAGCAGAGCCACCTTGCCATGTTCTTTCTGTGTTCTGTATAGAACGGCGTCACTACTGACCATCTTGTCACTCTATCGCCCAACGGTTGACGACATCCTCCGAACTGGAAGAAAAACCCTTTGAAATCGAGGGCCTGAGACCCGCGGAGATATTGGGTCGATCTCGTCGGGTTACGCGGGAACAAAAAGAAATGATTTTCTGCCAGTCGCTTCTGTTGGGAGCGTGGACCTAGTCCCGCGTCTCAGGCAGGTTCGGTGCAGGACCCGTTCTTTGGGATTGTCCTTCCAGACCCAAGGCTCTATTATTCACTAGATAGGTTCCTTTGCAGCTCGGAGGCCCGCGGTGTCGCTTAGAGTCTCGCCAGCGAGAAGATTCTAGCGTTCTTGTGGGCCCAATGGCATTGGTACCTTACCTATTGCTGTTGGGCGTCAGAATCGCAGCCATCCTCTTGGAGCACGACCCCCAAAAGGCAACGCGGTCGCCAGTGAGATCTAGCGGGAAGGACGACTTGTCGACGATGGCGAGCTCGCTCGGCCCCACTACCGAAGCAGACCACCGGGCCGTTCTCGGCACTGGACTTCCCTCTGGGTCCGGCCTACTTCAGTCCCGGCATCGATGATTCGGTTCCCGAGTCCTTGGTGATTGCGTTCGTGGTGAAAGTGCTCGCCGAACTCTCTCAAGGCCCGACGCAATGACGGCTCGCCGAAGAAGATCACACGATCCAGACACTCAGATTTCAGGGAACGCATGAAGCGCTCTAAGTGAGCGTTGAGATTAGGACTCTTGGGCGGCAAAACGACTAACTCGATGTTGCTCGACTTCAAGATCTGACGCAACGGCAAGTGCTTCGTGTCACGGTCAAGGATCACGTGAGTTGAAAGGCGGAAAAAGCCGTCGACACAGTCGGTCAAGTTCCTTCCGACTTGCTGCATCCATTGGGAGTTGGGGTGAGGCGTCGCACCCGCGATTTCAATGCGCCGGGTCTTTAGATGCATCACAACCAAGATGTAGAAGGTGATTAATCCTGACCGAGTCCAGACTTCAACCGTGGTGAAGTCTGCAGCCGAGATCGAGTCCCAATGAGCCTTCAGGAATGGGTTCTCTTGGGCGAAGCGAAGCGCCAAGGCCTGTTAGACGTCGGCAGCAACTAGTGCAGCGCGCCACAAGTTCTGAACCCGGGTTCAGCAGCCCCTCGTCGCCGCTCGGGATTGAAGTTCTATCGAATGACAAAAGGGACCCTACCAAAGAATGAACAGTCCAGGGAAATGCCGTAACGCAACTCTTGCTAATCTGGTGGTCCCTGGTGGCCCAGCTGCGAGTGGCGAGGTGGCATGATCCGAGTCTTCATCCAGAACGAAGCTGGCTCGATTAGAAGCACCTGCACGATGAGAAGACTCTTGCCCACAGGCGCACGGTGATCGTCTCGCAGGCCTATCCGTTTCCCTACGGCTTCGTTCTGGATACGACAAGTGAGGACGGCGACAATGTCGACTGCTTCGTCATCACAGATCGGCCACTCAAGACCGGCACGATTGTCAGGTGTGAACCTGTTGGTCTCTCGGAGCAGATAAAGGACGGTGAGGCGGACCACAATCTCCTCGCGCTGCTTCCTGACGAGACGCTAGAGTCCGAACAGGCGGTGCTCAACACGCTGCGGGAGTTCATTCTCCACGTCTTTGACCACATCCCAGGAAAGAAGATCGCGGTTGGCAGGCTACATGGGAAAGATCTTGCAAAGACACATATCCGTGCATGCAGTGATCGGCATTGACTGTCCTGTGATAGTCGGTACCCGATCTTGGAGACAGCGTCCGACTCAATCGCCCCCGAACGACTGCTTTCGCACCTAAAAGCGGACATTCGAGTGTTTCCGCGGAAGCCTCGAACGAACGACCGCAAACGGCCTGTGGCCCCAGAAGCGGACATTCAGGTCGTACGGCGAACGTCGAATGAACCACACTATTGATTGCAGAAAACCAGAGGCTCCTTCCGCTCTGGAAATGCCTTATAGCCCCCAGGCACCTCTCCGGCAAGCGCGAAACGTCCAAGTGGCCCGGGACTACCGCAACGACTGGTTAGGCGGCAAACTGTACGCGTGATTCCACTGCCTCCTCCTTCACTTGCGACCTGAAGGGGCTCGCTCGGCGCCCAGCGGCGACGCGAGCTCATTTGCTGCCAACCACTCCGACTTCAGCATAGCGAATACGATGTCGTCAGCCCAATCGCCCTTGAACCAAAGGCTCTTTCGAAAGTGGGCTTCTTGCCGCATTCCAACCCGCCTCAGCAACGCCATCGAGGGCTCGTTCCGGGGATCAACGGACGCGACCACGCGATGCTTGGTCAGGTGGCCAAAGAGATGTCCGAGGACAGCCGTTACTGCTTCGGTTCCATACCCAAGGCGTTGATGGGTCGGAGCAATAGTGAAACCGAGTTCGACCTGACGGGACTCGGCCTCCAAGAAGTGGACGCCGAGGTCACCGACCAGAACGCCGGACTGCCTGAGACGAATCGCGAGCTGAAACCAGGTTTCCGCCACATCGAAACCAACAGTACTGAAGCCGGTCACGAAACTGACCGCCTCCTCAAGCGAGCCAGGAGCCCAGGACTGAAAACGGAAGACCTCTGGCTCAGAGCGATACTGGAGCAGCGGTGCCGCATCATCTTCTCGAAGCGCTCCGATTGTCAGCCGGTCTGTAACGATGTCTGGAGCTTTCATCGGTCGCTCCCTTGCCGCCTAACTTCTGCCTATATGGTTTCCAGATAAACCCGCTTCCTGGTCGGATTTTCCAGATAACATGCGGTATTCGATTCTGCCTAAGCTCTTTGAAGTCCATTCATTGGAGTCAACTCTGCGATATTCCGGAGTCTTATCTGGTTTCCGCATAGTGCGCAGCTACATCCTTCGTCACAGACTGTCTACCGGACTCTTGACGCCCCGGCCGCCACGATTCAAAACGTGGGTGTAAATCATCGTGGTTCGGACATCCTTATGGCCCAGTAGTTCCTGCACTGTCCGGATGTTGTATCCCTGCTCAAGCAAGTGCGTGGCAAATGAGTGCCGCCTATGTCTTCAAAGACATAGCCGTCACTATGTCGACTTCAGGACTATCACGAGTAGCGATTTTGCTTTCGACAGAAGTTCCGCCTTTTCAGATGATTGCGCGCAATATCGATACGCGTCCACTCGACATAGTCCGGAGGTCTCCCTATCGTCTATTTGGCACCGAACTACTGACAGAGAAAGATGGTGGAGCGACGAATGCCAGATGCATAGCGTTTTCGACCACGGGCTTCTACCAGGTCTGTGCGGCTCTCGACGCCTGGTCCGCCCGTAACAACCGCGGACTATATCGCGTAGATGCCACGTCGGACGCCTTTTGAGCCGTCGCTTTTGTAGCCGACGCGACATAGTCCGGAAGTCGACATAGTGCCGAAGCGTATGGCAGGTCGCCCGTTTAACCAAGCCTGCCTTCCGAACTGCTTGCTTGAACGCCTTCTGGAGGATGGATTCGTCGACGTGGTGTCGCCCTTCCTCTCCTGTTCTCGCATTCCTCCAGCGGTTCTCCTGTGGGAAAGCCCATTGCCAGCGCCACTCCGTCGGTGCATTCGGGTACTTTCGGTCAAAGGCCTCAGGCAACCGAACACGTCCCCAGCCGTCGGCCAGATCCTTTTCGTGAATGGACTCGACTCTTCGCAGGTGCTCCTGAAGTGGCTTCTTTAGAGACTCCGGCAGCATCGTTATGCGGTCTTTGCCGCCCTTGCCGTCACGAACTGTGATTTCATGGGAGGAGAAATCGATGTCTTGGACCCGGAGGCGCAGGCATTCCCGCAGACGTAAGCCCGCCCCATACAACAGTGCAGCCATGAGCCTCTTCTCTCCAGTCAAGTTGGCCAGGATGGCTTTCACCTCCTCGCGGCTCATCACAACAGGCAGACGCTTGGGCTTCCTGGCACGGATGACTTCGCCCAAATCTCCGACTTCGCGGTCGAGGACATGTCGATAAAGGAACCGCAGTGCAGAAAGGGCCTGGTTCTGTGTCGAGGCACTGACCCGCTTCTCTACCGCTAGGTGAGTCAAGAACGCATTGATCTCCGGCTCGGCCATCTCGGCGGGATGCCGGACCTCGTGAAAGAAGATGAAGCGTCTGACCCACATCAGATAGGTCTTCTCGGTGCTTCGGCTGTAATGGCGCGAGCGCAGGGCCAGCCGCAGCCGGTCGAGAAGCTTTGGCTGAGAGCCCGATGGTTCAAGAGCTTCGCGTACCAAAAGGAGGGGCTTGGCAGCTACGGGCGCTGGAGGGGGCTCGCCCGTCTCAAGTACACAATTCGCTGTGGGGTAGCGGAGCGTTCCCATTGTGATCGAACAGCTCTTTGCAAGCCGATTGATTAGAAGCTAACACATTTCGGTACGGCCTGCACGATTTATCTACTAGGACTTTCAGGGAACACTTCTTCCGAGCTATTCAGGCCGAGTGTGGCAGGTCATTTGGACGTATCACTCGACGTTCGCCGTACGACCTGAATGTCCGCTTCTGGCTGCGGTCGTTCATTCGACGTTTTCGGGGAAGATTCGAATGTCCGTTTTTAGGCGTTTGCGGTCGTTCGATTGCGCAATCAAATCGGACGCTGTCTGTAAGATCGGGTCCAGACCACCACACCTTATGTGTGTGCACCCGACCCCGGCACCTGCTTTCCACAAGCTCCTTTCCGAGGGGGTACGGGGGTGCCAGGCCAACCGCTGGAGCGGTCTCCGTCACTCCTCCAGCCTGCAAAGCTGTAGACGATCCCGTGATCGTAGCTGCTCTCAGGTCCATTTGGGATCCAGGCTTGGTCGCCTCCCACGTCCTCCCAGTGGATGCCGTTACGACTGACCCAGAGATGAATGTTCATCTTTTGGGTGCCACAGTCGTAGAGGGGGAAGAAGGCGACGTAGAGATCCCCGATCCGCTCCACCCGCTGCATGCCGTAGCTCTGGTGTCTGGGGTGTTCCCGTGGGGGTGACCAGATGTAGCTTCGTTTCCAGTTCACCCCATCATGGGTGGTCAGGCGTCCCAGGTTCCGGGAGACGGCCCACTTGTTGTCGTAGCGCACCAGGAACTTCCCCTTGGCCGGAGGATGGGCTGCGAAGTAGAGGACCAGCTCGCCGGTGCGCTCGTCGTAGAAGAGGGGCCCCAGGTTGTCGGTGGGGCTGTCCAGCGTCTCCAACTGGAGGTGGCGTTGCATGAAGGGACGCTCGGAGGTGAGATAGCGGACGCCGTCCCTGTCCCGGACCATCAGATACCTGCCCTGTTGGAACCGCATGGTCTCGGATCGGGGATTGCCCACCAGGGTCGCTGTTCTCAGATCCGGCGCACCCCGGGTCCGATAATCCCAGAGGCCTCCGAAATTACCCTGCTCCCCCAGGCTGCCTCTGGGAGGGAGCTTCTTCAGGATGTTGTTGGCCCGTGAACCCTGGAACTGCACGAGGCCCAGCTCGGGCTTGGTCCAGGTCAGACCGTCCTGGGACACAGCCAGGAGTCGATAGGCACCGAGGTTGCCCACGTAGCGGAGCTCGTGGCGCTGCTTCTCCTGGTTGTAGGAGTAGGAATCCGGGCCCAGCATGGCGGCGTGTCCTTCCCAGGGCCGATCGGCCCGTAGCATGGGTTCGTCGCTGAGTTTCCGGGCCGGGTGGAAGACCTTCTCCAGATGGATCATATTCTCAATGAGGAAGTCGTCCAGGAAGAGCTGCGGGGCGGTGGGGATCTGGATGGGAGGGACTGGCTTCGGGGCCGGTCCGTTCCGGTACAAGTAGAGGGCACGACGGATCCCGTCGTCCCAGAGACGACCGTCGATGCGAGGCCGGATCCGGACGTGGTAGGTGGCAGGTTCCAGTCCGTGCAGGTCAAAGGGCACCCGGGTTCTCTCCCGGGTCAGTCTGCGGTGGCTCAGGGAGGAGCGCGTCTGTCCCGTCCTGGCGTCCACCAGATCCACCTCAACCGGGAGTTCCTGGACGGGAGCGCCTTTCTGCAGCCAGAGCTCCACCTGGGCGGCCTCGTCGTCGATGTAGGCCAGACGGTCCAGCTCGGCCCCTACCCAGGTCTGGACAGGGAGGCGCAGGTCGGAAGTGAAGAGGATCTCGCCGTTCTGGACCCGGCGTCCCCTCACGCTCACCAGGTAGTGGCCCGGATCGTGGGTGTCGATCCACCATCCGGTGGGAAGGGAGCCTCGTCTGGGAGGTCCCTTCCTCGCGTCTGCCGGCAGGGGGCGCCAGGGACCGTGACCCAGGAGGGGGCCCAGATCGAAGTTCACAGGAGCCTTCTCCGACCCAGGCTCCATGAGCCTTCGCTCGAACCGGGCGCCTCCTGCCGGAAACCCCACGGAGACCTCCAGCTCCACGGCGTCGGCAGAGCCATACCGGAACCGGAGACGATGGCTGGCTTCTCCGGTGAAGGCCAGCTCGAAACCGTCAGGGGTATCCCGTTGTTCGTTTGGCCTCACAAGATAGGGAGTCAGGTCCACCGGAGGCCCCGCAGGTGGGACCTCCTGAACCGTGGGGACGAGGCTCAGGAATAGTGCTGTGGTAATCCAGATCATGGCTGGCCCCAGCATACGCTGGGTTGCCCGGTGAAGAAACTCCTGACGGGGTCTCTGATGGGGTCGGCCGCTCGCAGAGCGGTCGCTACAATGCAATTGAGGAAGAGGCGTCTTCTGTAGAGGCCGCTCTATGAGTGGCTTCTAGGTGCATCCTCACATCGCCGCTCATTGCGTCCAACCCGAGCCATACGGCAGAGGACCCAGGCGTTGCATAGATAGCGAGGCTGCTTTGTTGGAGAGAACACGCCGTATGGTTGAAGTCTTTGAATGAAACCAATTCGAAACCTTTCTGCGTCCGCTTGATTTGCATCTCACATCACCTGCCGCTGAATCTTCTCGGCTGTGTCTTTGGACAGCTCAATGCCGTGCTTCCTGCTTAGGGTCCCACTCGGGGATGGGTGAACCCCCTCGCCTTTAGGCGAAGCCTTCAGGAGGCTTGTGACAGCAAGCCGGTGTGCGTAGGGAAGGTAAGAGGCTAGAGTACGGCTTGCTGGGCGAGTCAGGGAAGTGGGCGCCGAGCCGAGTGAGACAGGCGATCAAGCGAGTCGCCTGCATCGGAGGCGAGGTCTTTAGGCGACTTTAGTCGCAGGTCGAATCCACCGCCTTCAGGCGGTGGAGAGGTCACCTCAAGTTGGTGCATCAGTGGACATCTTTGAACTCGGGACCCAGAGTGAAGCAGACCCTTCTCTATCGACGCTATCGGGGATGGTCGAGGAGTGTGGCTCGTCTCTGACTGAGCTGTTTCGGGGACATCTCAAAGACTACGGTGACCCGAACCATCAAGTCTTGGAGGAGAAGCTTCAGTCCATTTTGGAATCAACGGGAGACTTTGCCTTGGGTATCAACGTCAACATCGATCAGATGCATGGTGAGATGCGACGATCGGAAGGAGCACGACTGAAGAAATCATCAAAAAAAGACCTTCGCAAGACCGGGCAGCGACATGTGAAGACGGGAACCGGCTAATACACCTCTCCCATACAGCAGAGCTACCAATTCTGACGTGGGTGCCCAGGGATCCCTTCCCAAGATGAGCCGATCACCCAAGAGTGTAACCGGAGAGCTCCTTTTTTCACTATAAATTGAATAGTCTTGATTGTTGGCCGACTTAGAGGACCGTAGATAAAGAAGTGCCCGCACTGTGCAGAGATTCAGGACGAGGCCGTCAAGTGTCCGTGAGGTATATGAGCGATTGGAAGGTGTCTCTAATAGCCCAGGATCTGACCATACAAACAGTGTCAGAATAGATTGCCCCTGATCGGCTGCTTATCCACCATCATCCTGAACCCGTTCTCAAACTCCACCAAAGCCAAGCCTCTTTTCGCCCATTGGGTTCTCCCTTGCGGGGTCTCGAGCTGAAGTGTCCTTTCTGAGGGGCGAGCTGCCCTGATCCGACTCGAGTGGGTAAGATGGCCTGAAGCGATTGGGTGCCCGCAGACAGAGGGCGGGCCAATCTCCTCTTCTTCCAAGAGGGGCACGTCCAGATTGGGATTGGAACTGAATTCATCCCAAATCCCGGGTTCAGCATTCAATGCCGAGACCCTCACCCCCGTAGACGGCAAGCCGTTCTTCGACGGTTGTCTCGTCGACACTTGCGGCTTTGTAGTGATACTGCAGTGCCCGTCTGCGCATCCCCGAACGATTTGGGGGACTACCATGATAGAGCAGACCGTGCCAGATGAGGCAGCCTCCTATCGGAAGAGGAACCATCATGTCTCTGTGCACCGGCACATCGTTGTCGCAGATCTGCCAGTCACGCTTCTTGAAGTGAGGATGGGGACCTCCCAGGTGTGAGCGGGGGATGATGTGGAGGCAACCGTTCTCAGGAGTAGCGTCATCCAGAGCGATCCAGACTCCAACCACGGTTGCCTGTACCGGAAGATTGAAATAGGCGCAGTCCTGGTGCCAAGGCTTCTCGCGGCCAACCTGCGGAGGTTTCATTAGAGCCATGTCCTGAAAGAGAACTGGGCGCTCGCCCAAGATCCGGGTCAGGATTTGGAGTACTGCGGAATTCTCCGCCAAAGCCCCTAGGCGGCTGTCGCAGTCAACGAAAGTGAAGAGCTTGCGAACAGCGTTACGGCGGGCTTCTGGACCCAGATCTCGATAATCTTCTCCCATTTGCGCCTCGACTTGGACGCCTCTGAAGTCGGGCTGTTTTCCGTCGATGAAATCCCAGATAGCCTGTCGGGCTGATTCTATATCCGACCTTCCAAAGGCCTGCCGGATAGCGAGGTAGCCCTGCTGGTGGAAGAACTCGATCTGTTCCTTGCCGATGGACTCGAGCGACTCCAGGCTCGGAACGCATTCGTCATAGCGGTAGAGATCGGCAGCGGGCTCTCCTTCCGGTGTCTCGACGAGGTATCTCTCCCCAGAACCTATCAGCTCATCTCCGGCATCTGTATCATCCATACTTCGCGTCCCCGAATAAGTATAGCCCACGCCGTCCGCAAGCGCTCTGATCGGGACGAGGAATTGTTCCGGGATTCGCTTCACCTGGGTGCTCGTCGGGTTGCCAGCTGACTTAGATGGGAAATGATGGGTTTTGGCCGTTTGCGGTAGTTCACTCGACGTTTCCACGGGAAACTTGAACGTCCGCTTCTAGGTGCGAAAGCGGCCGATCAGGGACGATCTACTCTGACACTGTTTGTACGGTCAGATCTGGGCTATTACAACTTAACCCAGGGTAGCTCGCTTCGCATCGCCAACCCTGGAGCTACTCGCGGTAACGCCTTCGGCGTCGGTGAAGCTCCCCCTCAGGTGAGCAGAAGGTTTCGTTCCCGAATCGTGCCAGCGCTTCCTGGGGGCGAGACTGAGCTGATCTGGTGGGTGAATGATAAAGGACCATCGCTCAGGCTCAGTGAGCAGACGTGCGAATAGCTCTCTCCTGCGCCTGGATTTGTCTGAGCTCCTCGTAGGTCTGTTCCGCCACGGTTACCCGCTGCAATAACTCCGGACCCTGTTGCGCCAGTCTCTTGAGCTGCCACCACTCCCAACCGTTGCTGTCCGCATCTTCGGTTCTTGCTGGGTGCTCAAGGACCTCCGCCACCATCTTTCGTACTCGGACCAGGCTCGAAAGCCTCTTGTCAATCAGCTTGCCGACCACCTCATGTTTCCAGAAGCGCAGGGCGTCGCGCACCACGTAGACAGGGGTAGTATGCGCCTTCGATCCGTCGCTGCCTTCGGCGCGGGCGGCGATCCAGTAACCGTCGTCTGCGCCCAGTTCAAAGCTGGTTGTCAGTTCTCGCTCGCCAGAGTTATCGGAGTCGACGCGCTGAACCACCTCTCCATGCCGGACGATCTCCAGCCGTGTTGGTGTCATCCGTTCGGGGTCTCCCCAAGCTCGAGCATTCACACGCAACTTGCGATCCCCTTCGACCGTGATCTCATCCCCGGGGAGTGCTCCATCGACCGTGAACTCGATCATAGGGCCATTCGTCACGAACGTCCTTCCCTGCCCGAAGGCCTTGAACCACGAATCCGCGCTAAAGGGCTGTGTGCCAAGAAAGGCATAGACTCGCTCCTCACCGACGGTTCCCGCAAAAGGAGCGTCGGATCCAGCCGAAGCCGTCAACTTGAAACCGAGATTGAGAAACTCATAGTAGATCTCAGTGCCCAGAACGGCGACCTGCATTACCTCGACAAAGTCGACTCTATTCCCAGGAATGTTGATGCTCATATCCAGCTCGGCGTGGGAATACTTGTGGCCATGTGCGTAGCCGGCCAGCCCACCCTGCTTGCGGAAGGTATCCAAGACCCAGTCGTACAAGAAGTAGCGACTGGTGTCGTGCACCATGCTGGTGATGTTCATGCCGAGGATGTGGCCCAAGCGCTGCCCGCCATGGGTGCGAGGACCTTCCTGTCCGGGGGACAAGATGAACTCGCCGTCGGTGACCCTGTACTGGGGACCAAACCCGCGCTGCTCGAAGAAGGTTCGACTGACGTCACCCATCCTGGCAACGTTGGCCAGGTGCACATCTTCCGCCTGTACCCAGGTCATGAGCCGTCGAGCATCATCATCGCTCATTATCCTGAAGTGAACATGGTCGTCACCCGAGAACCATCCGCGCGCGGGCATATCGACCCAGCGTCGGGGCGTGTATGTTTTCTCTAGAGTCTTTCCCTCCAGCACCGAGATGGAATCAAAGATCGGAACGTGCTCCAATCCGCGGCGGATGGTGATTTCCCACTCTCCCGGTTGCACCGACATGTCAAGGGGTCCTGGTACGCACCAGTAGTACCCACGAAGCCTCCCGGGCAAGTAGGCCATGCGCCGACTCGAAGTTCTCCCTTGGCCGTCAAACTGAGCCGTGAAGTCGACGGCGTTGCTGGGTCTATAGTCGAGGCCATCGGTCTTCCACACCAAACGGACCATGGCGGGTGTTGGCCGGCCCGTGTCCGGCGACAGGATATTGATTTTCAATCGGGCCGGCTGCGGTACCTGGACATCCAACGGCCACCTGACCCGTCCCAGAGTCTTACTTCGAAATTCAAAGAGGAGGGATGTTCTCCCCACAGGAACGTCAGTCAGACTCACCAGCGCCCAGGTGGTTCCTTGCGGGGCGACTTCGATATCAATTGGACCCGAGTTCTCAGTCACCGCCAGGGTGTAGTCAATCGTGAAGTATTGGTGCTCCCCTCCTGCCCTCACAATCCGAAGTAGCAAGCCTCCCACGTTTCCGGGTAGGAGCACGGGTATCCGAGATGCCTGGGTGGACATGTCGGCCGCAAGATCCACGGTTACTGTCGAGGGCACCCCCCGCAACAAGGAGACCAGCCGTTCTTCCTGCGCATCAGCTGCTGCTTCTGCCTCACTCCTGGCCCGTGCCGTGGCCGCTTCCTTCCTGGCAGTCACAGCTTCGCGCAGGTTACGGTTGAGCGAGTCCAACTCTACCTGGGTTATCTCCTCAAATAGGTAGGCGTGCTTACGTAGCAGTGTACCGACGAAGTCGGCCGGATCTGGCGTCAACCGTTCTGCCGATGCAAATCCGGTAACACAGAGGATCAGAAGCGCTACCCTGGCAGCGATCGACCCACTTGTCTCGCGAGTGATTGATTTCCAGACGTGCGAACCGGCGCAGAGTAGGTTCATCTTTCATTCCCTTGTGATGGACTATGGAAGCGGAACACGCGAAGCGTCCCTAAACCACGAACTGGAGAGGCGTTGTGTATGGACACCAGACGCAGGCCGTCCCGACGGCCAGTGCCCCGGGAGCATAACGCCGGCGCCTCCGCCCAGAGCCCATCCTCCAATTCGAGGATCCCCCCGGCGAGGGGAAAGCGAGGCGCGCGGGCGAAGTAAAACAGCCGCAACTTGAAGGGATGGGAACCGGACCGATCATTCCCCAGGAGGTCGGGTTCAGGATTGAACAGTTGAAAAGTCTCGAGCTCGCGACCGTCAGCCTTGAGTCGAATCCCTTCTGCAAATCTGCGAGTCGTTCCTGCCACGAATGTGGCAAGTTCCCTGCCAGAGATCTTCCCATCCTGGTCCCTGTCCATTCGATGTCTTTCACCCTGTGCATACTTGCCATGGAAGGTCAGCTCGACCTCCAAGTCGATATTGCCTGTCGCTACTGCAATCGCGACGCGATGTTCAACCAGCTCCTCGAGCATTCCGTGGCCGGCTGTGGGGCGAGAGGTCCAAGTGAGAAGAAGGAGCGTGAGTGCCAAAGCGCCGAGCGTGGATCCGGCCAAACACCTTCTTTGTGAGGACACGTGGGGAATGCCCATTTGCTCCCAACGCAGATCGTGAGGACAGAGACTGTGGGCACAGTGGAGACGCCGACCCTGCATTCTATTCGATTCTCTCACAGGAGGACCTCGAGATCACAGCCCAGTGGAAGCACCAGCTGGCGCTGGATCATTCCGCAGGAAACTTCAGTCGGGGATAAGGGGAAATTGTGCGGTTGTCCAGCTCTCTCCTCGGAAATTGGCCTCATGGTGCTAACGGGTCAAATCGTTCGCGGCTCTGTTGGATCGGTAGTGCCTGGGCGCAGATAGCAGGTCGTTTGGAATTTGGTGCTTGGGATTTGGAGCTTGTTTGTATCTTGTTTCTTGTATCTTGAAATTGTCCGAAGTTTCAGGTCAGCCGTTCCGGTCATCTTACAATAGAGAAACCGGGCTAGTGCTAGAATAGTCCCAATGCCTTACCGGAGGTTTCTTGCCCTTGGCCTGTTTGTCAGCCTTTGGGGTGCCGTCTCCGGAGAAACCCCACTCAAATTTCAAGATGTGACCAAGGAGGCTGGGATTCACTGGAGACATCAAAACGGCAAAACAGAGGAGAAGTTCTTGATCGAGACGATGGGAGGCGGAGGAGCTTTTCTTGACTACGATCAAGATGGCTGGCTGGACATCTATCTCGTGAATAGCGGGTCCCATGCTCGCTCCACCCAAGAACTGACTGCCCGGAACGCACTTTACAAGAACAACAAGGACGGCACCTTCAGCGACGTCACCGAGGAGGCCGGGGTGCCTGGATCTGGGTACGAAATGGGCCTCGCGGTAGGAGACTATGACAACGATGGCTGGACCGATATCTATGTGACAAGCTTCGGCCGGAGCACCCTCTATCGGAATCGTGGCGACGGCTCCTTCCTCGACGTGACCGTCGGTGCAGGTGTCGCGGTGGACCGGTGGTCAACCAGTGCCGCCTTCTTCGACCTCGACAACGATGGCGACCTGGACCTTTTTGTCTGTGTCTATCTGGAGTGGGACCTGGGCAAGAACGTATTCTGTGGAGAACAGGGCCACCGGTCCTATTGCCATCCCGATTTTTTCGGCCCCATCGCGAGCGTTCTGTTTCAGAACAATGGCGACGGCACTTTCACCGATGTCAGTAGTACCGCGGGAGTCGATCTTCCGGGAAAGGCGCTTGGTGTCGTCACCGGTGACGTGAACGGCGATTCCTACCCCGATGTCTACGTGGCCAATGACGCCGTGGCCAACTTCCTCTTCATGAACCAGGGAGACGGCAGCTTCGACGAAGTCGGCCTGCTGGCGGAAGTGGCCTATGGAATTGCGGCCAAGCCGGAATCGGGAATGGGCACTGACTTTGGTGATTTCGATGGCGATGGGCGTCTCGATCTGGTCGTCACGAATATCGACAACGAGATGAACAACCTCTACTCCAATCAGGGAACCGGCTACTTCACTGATATGACCATTCCTTCGGGTACGGGACAGGTAGGTCTGCTGCAAAGTGGATTCGGAGTTCGGTTCGTCGACTACGACAACGACGGCGATTTGGACCTTGCCATCCTGAATGGACACGTACTCGACAATATCGGACACTACAAATCCGCCGTCGAGTACGCCGAACAACCGTTCCTATTCGAAAACCAAGATGGGCGTTTTTCCAGCGTCGGTGAAAAAACCGGCGAAATCTGGTCGCGAAAGTTGGTAGGCAGGGCACTCGCCGTCGGCGATTACGACAATGACGGCGACAGCGATCTCATGCTCGTAAACAACAACCAGCCCGTGGTCCTGCTTCGAAACGACGGGGGAAATCAGGGCGCCTGGCTTGGACTGATTCTCATTGGTAGATCGAGCAACCGGGACGCCGTGGGGGCAGTCGTCACGCTGAAAACACAGCGCAGAGAGATCCGCCGGCACCTTCAGGGAGGGGGAAGTTATCAGGCAGGACATGACCGGCGTTTGCTCTTTGGTCTTCAGCCTGATGAAAAGATAGAGGAGATCCGAGTTTCGTGGCCCAGCGGCAGACGCCAGAAGCTCTCACCACTCGAGCTGCGCCGCTATCACACTATTGAAGAACCGAACTGAGTGTACCGATAGACCAGTCTTGACCCCTGCCTTGCGGGGCTGTAGAATCGCTCCTGGTCCGGCTCAAACCTTGTTCTCTTGCTGGAACCGTTCAGTCTCGGATTGCTTCCTTCTCAGTCCACTATGACTGTCACAGCGATCAGGCACACAGGAATCGTTGTAAACGACATGGAGACCTCTCTGAGGTTTTACCGTGACCTGCTCGGCATGGAGATCTGGGCCGACATGAAGGACGACAGCCCCATATTGCAGTCGGTCACGGAGGTCACGGGAGCCCATATCTGGATGATCAAGCTTAAGGCCAAGGATGGGGTGTCGATCGAATTGCTTCAGTACCTGTCGCATCCTCAGGGCCTTTCTTCACCCAGTCGGTCTTGCGATGTGGGATGCAACCATATCGCCCTTCAGGTGGACGACATCGACAGTTTGTACGAAAAGCTGAAGTCTGAGGGAATCCGGTTCCACGCTCCGCCTACAGTTTCTCCCGACGGCGGCGCCAAGATGACCTACTGCCGCGATCCCGAGGGGGTCATCGTCGAACTGGTCGAGATCTTAGATTGAAGCATTTCCCGAGAAAACTTTCCTAGTGGCGCTACGATTCAGGTGTTGCGGTCCACTAGGTGTCCGAGGGTTATAGACTCCTGTTTTCTCTCCTCGAGTAATTCGGATGTTCGACACTTGGAACTACCTCATCCTAATCGTCTACATGCTGGTGTTGGTCGCCGTCGGTCTCAGGTTTTCCGGGCGGCAGAAGAGCACGGAAGATTATTTCCTGGGGGGACGCAGCCTGCCCTGGCTGGCGGTCGGGATGAGCATGTTCGCCTCGATCACCAGCGCTTCCTCCTTCATCGGGATTCCGGGGGTAGCTTATCGTGAGAACATAGCCCTCATCGTTCTGGGATTCACCAGTCCTGTCGTGGTGCCCTTCCTGGTCTACATCTTCTACCCCTTCTATCGAAATCTCGGCGTCACCACGACCTACGAGTACATCGATCGACGCTATGGTCGGCCGGCGAGATACACGGTGTCGGGGCTCTTCTGCCTGGCGCGCCTGGGCTGGCTGGGAGTCGTCATCTACTCCCCCTCTCTAGCCCTCTCAGTAGTAACTGGAATGAACTTGTCGCTCTGCATCCTGCTGATCGGTTCGATCGCGACTGCCTACGCGATGCTGGGCGGGATTTCGGCGGTGATTTGGACCGACGTGCTCCAGTTCATTATGTTGGTCGGCGGAGCGATCTGGGTGGGCGTGAGTCTCGTTCAAGAGGTGCCCGGAGGCTATTCGGGAATCATGGAGATCGCCTCAAGCACGTCTCGGTTAGACATCTGGGAGGGAGGACTCGATCCGTTCCAGATGACGGGCATCGCGGTCGTCATTTCCTACTTCTTCCAGTTGATGCAGGACTATGGAACCGACCAGGTTGCCGTGCAGAGACTCCTGACCATAAAGGACCTCAAGGGTATGGCCAAGGCAGCGTTCTTCAACTCGCTCTCGGATCTCTTCATCGTGGTACTGCTGCTCTTCGTGGGCACTGGCCTCTTCGCCTACTTCCACACATTCCCTGAGCGGCTGTCTGCAGACGTTAGCGGCGACCAGATACTCCCCTACTACATAGTCCACGCCTTGCCCACTGGCGTTTCCGGACTGCTCCTGGCCGCTATTTTTGCCGCTGCCATGTCCAGCGTCGACTCTGGGGTCAACTCCCTGGCAACGGTGATCGTGAACGATTTCGTCAAACCTCGGCGCCGCCAGGCCGTGGCCGACCAGAAGGATCTCAAATTGGCCCGGATTCTGACGGCAGCGATCGGTGGTTTTGCCCTGATAACTGCTTTCTACGCCGTTACCGTCGGGCAGGTTCTGAAGGCGTCCCAGGCATTCCTGGGTATGTTTGCGGCACCGATCCTGGCCCTCTTCATGTTGGGGATGTTGACCCGGCGCACCCATTTCCGGGGCTGGCTGGTAGGGCTGGTGCTGGCGGTCGCAGCGTCAGTCTGGGTGCAGAACTTCACCGCAGTCCACTTTATCTACTACTTCCCGTTCTGTTTCGGGATCTGTGCAGGAGTCGGATACCTCGCCAGTGTTGTGATGAGCGGCCCCAGGCCGGACCCGGAGCTCGTTCTCTGGGGCCGGGGCAAAACGGTTGCGGTTTCTCGAGATTCAACCCCTCAATCTTGAGGTCAGTCTCACTCTTGTAAACGACGTCTACCTCGACGTTGACCACGGCGAGCTTCGTAGAACGGATCGCGCGAAAGTCGAGAGCGTTCAGCCCGAGTCGGAACTTCCTACTGGCCGGCCGAAAGATCAGCCACCCCTCACGCGTGTCTCGCTCTCCCGGCTTCAACAGTACTCCGTTGAGCCGCACTTCCAGCCCCTCGGTTGCTCCGCTGAGTCGAATGCGCAGGTCAGAGCTCTTCAGACGACCGTTCCTCGCGGCCGCCGCAAGGTCATCGCCGATCGGCAACTGCGCAAGCGCGGGCTTGCCATCACCAGGGATGACCAGCGGCAGCACCTGCGTCTGGGTGATTCCCTGCGAATAGCTTCCCTTCGTCCAACGATCGTTCTCGATGAGGAACACCTTGTTGCGGCCGACCAGCGTCCGGGGCGAGCCGATCTCCGTCATGTGGATTCGCTTGGTGGACGGGAAGTCAGGCTGGAAATGGTTGAACAGCAGGATCCCGTCGGCGTCGGCGTGAAACAGATTGGCCGCGGCGCCACGCAGCGCCGCGTGCGGTTTTGCCCATTTTCTCAAGACGACGGGCGTGTTGATCGAGGGGTACGCCGGAACGCCATGCCGGTGCGCCAGCGCGACGATCTCGTCCACCGGCTCGGTATGCGGAAGGTACCCCCCGCTGACCGTGAGCAAATCGACCAGGCCCTCCTCGAGCCAACGCCGGATATCGATGCCGACGTGCAAACACTTAGCCACTGTGGAGGGGACGCGCGCGGCACTCAAGATTGGCCGGCCCCGGCGCGTTCCCTCGCGCAGGTGGATCTCACGCAGGCGGCGCTGGAAGTTCGTGAGGATCTCGACCTGTGCGGGCGTGACCGGCTTGTAGTCCAGGTTGGGACGGAAAAGAAGGGGCGAACGGAAATAGTCGCACTCGATCCCGTCGATGTCGTAGCGCTTGCAAACGTCCTCTTGGATGCGGCAGAGGTAATCAAGGACTGCCGGTTTTTCGAAGTCGAGCGCGGACCACCAGTACCGCGGCGATTGCACGCCGCCGGAGCTGTCGCGATCGGCCCGCGTCCCCATCAGATATTGCGGGTTGTCTCGCTTCCAACGTGAGAGGAGCCACTCCGCGTCCGGCGCAGAGTCGTGCACGTCGTTCATGCGGTGCGTCCAGAAGACCTCCAATTCGTTGGCGCGGCAGAACTCTACGGTCGCAGCCAGAACGTCGTCCCCAGCAGCCCGGAAGGCGGCAATGTTCCTGTCCCACGGACCGCCGAACTCGCCGTACACCTCTCCGACCTCGGCGAGGTGCGTGAAGGCGGTCGTCGAACCGGTGCCGTAGAAGATCGTGTCCACCTGCGTGCCGAGGACGGTCTCGTTGCGGAGTTTCATCACGCCCGCGACGGTATCGGCGTGTTCGATGTCGCCGCCGTCGTTGTTGTAAATGAGCCGTCTCTGCCGCTCAACGGCCTGTTTTCGGAGCCTGGCCATCTCCGCCGACTCCGGCCGCACTGACTCCGCGGGACCTGCCAGCGAGAGCGTCGTTCCGAGCAAGCCTAAACATACGTTATATATAAGGGCACTCCTCAGGGGCCTGAGCATATGCTCTCTTCCTCCTATTCCGTGTAACGATGACCACCTCGCTATTGTAGCGCGGGAGGCGCTGCGTAGGACCGCCAGCTACCTGGTGACAACGTGCGATGCGCGGTGTTCTTCCCACGGCTTTCGAAGACGCTGATCTCGCTTTCCAGTCGGGACCAGGAAGCGGCTGTTGTGTGTTAGAATGGGAACCAAATTTCTCCCACGAGACTCGAGGAGGTTCCCAATGAGAACCAAAGTAGGTTTGCTTCTCACCCTACTAGTGCTGACTCTGCCGCTCTCGGATTCTGTTCTGGCCCAGCTCGGAGCTGGCGACCGAGGAGGGGAGCAGGGCCGCCAGCCCCAGCCCTCTCAGAGTGAAAGCAGCCGAGACTCTCGTCAAGGCCCAGATCAGCAGATGCGCAGGCCGGTTCTTTTGCGTGGCAGGGTAGTCCTGGCCGATGGCAGCCCGCTGCCCGGCTCCGTAAATGTCGAACTGGTGTGCCTTAGCTCCGTGCGGCAGCAGGCATCCACTTTCAGCGATGGGAATTTTAGCTTTCAAGTGGGTGGACACAGCAGAACGGCTTTCGCCGACGCCAGCGTCAGCGGCGCTGCCGGCAATCCGGGAGGTGACGCAACCCGGAACCCACTTTTCCGACGCTTGTCAAGTCAGCCTGGAATCGATTGGGCCGACGGCTCGATGAATCTGGCCGGCTGCGAGCTACGAGCCGTGCTGCCTGGTTTTGAATCGGATCGGCTCCAACTGGGGATGAGAAGATCGCTCGACAATCCTAACGTCGGTCACATCGTCCTGCGCCGCTTGGATAAGGTCCAGGGCTCAACCGTCAGCTTTGCTTCCCTCTCCGCTCCAAAAAAGGCCCGGAAAGCCTATGAAAAAGCGAAGAAGGAGCTGAGAAAGAAGAGAGTCAAGTACTCCAAGGTGACCCAGGAGCTGGAGAAGGCCGTCAAGCTTTATCCAAAATACGCCACCGCCTGGCACCTGCTGGGCTCTACCCGATTGCAGCTGAAAGATGAGAAGGGCGCACGAAAGGCATTCCAACAAGCGATCGAGTCAGACTCCAACTACGTCAGGCCGTATTTGTCGCTGGCCATGCTGGCGGGAGGAAGGAACCGCTGGCAGGAAGTTGCTCGGCTAGTCGACCGAGTCCTTGAACTCAACCCCTACATCAGCCAAGCACACTATCTCAGAGCGATGGCGAACTTCAAGCTGAGAAAACTCGATCTTGCCGAGCAGTCCCTCTATGAGTACCGGAAGCATGTGCCTTCCAAACAGTCCCCGCAAAGCTTCTTCTTGGCGGGAGCGATTTTCGCCTCCAAAGGCAAGGACGCTTCTGCCGCGACGGAGTTTAGGCAGTTCCTGGAGATGTCTCCGGACGACCCGCGAGGAGACCAGGTGAGACAACAGCTGCTGTCCTGGGAAACCCAAGGCCTCATTGAAAAGGTGACGGTCGCGAGCTCCAACCAACGGTCCGAGCTGAGAGAGTAGCCTCTGACGCTGCTATGAACCTGCCAGAGATGCTCGAGATCGAATCTTGCTTCTAGGTGAGGAATTGGGTCATGGGAAAATCGATCTTCCAATGTGCGGCAGTGTGCCTAATTGGTTCCGCAATCCTTTCAGCGCAGGGAACCGGATATGTGGTGCCGCAATTCGCTATTGGGGGCGGACTCGAAGCACTTCTTTTCGTCGCCAACAAAACAGCTGATACGATCGATGTGGACGTCTTTCTGCACCAGGGTAACGCCGATCCCTGGGACGGGCTCTGGAAGCTTGACGGGGTCTCTCAGGCGGGATCGGAGTTCACATTCCCCCTGGGGCCGAAACAGATCAGAAAAATAGTGCTGAGCGCGAACGGTCCAGCTCGATCAGGCTATCTCAACGTCGTTTCCAGAGGAGGCGCGTGGGCCAGGCTGGCCGTTTCGTTTTTCTACAACCTGGTCAGTGAGGGGGCTTTGATAGACTCAATTGGAGTTCCCCCTACCAGCGTCCGCACCACAGCTGTTATCAGCAGCAGGGATGAGTTCACTTACAAATACACTGCTGCGATGGAGGTTAGCCCTGGAATCAACACGGGCGTAGCGATCACACACGGCCTTCGACTTCCCTCTGAGTCGAACGGCACCATTCGGTTGACGCTTTATGACGGTGGGGGAGACCCGATTCGAATCAAGACCTTGAACCATAACGGGCATACGGCCCTTTTCATCAATGAGATCTGGACGGATCTTCCCCCGGACTTCGTCGGGATGCTGCAGGTCGAGCCGACAAATGAAGACACCGATTTCTACATGACGGTGCTCAGGCAGGAACAAACGGTAAGCGGCTTTCAGTTGACCAGCATTCCACCAGATAACATCAATGAACTCATTGCCGGTGGGGCCTGCGGACTTCTACTCCGCACCGAGATCTGGTAGAAATCCCAATCCATGTCTGATAGTCGGCACCCGATCTTACAGACAGCGTCCGATTTGATCACGGGCAGCTTTGGCACCTAAAAGCAGACATTCACGGGAGAGTTTGCTGACATTCGGGCGTCTGGTGGTGTGACGACAGTGAAGTTGCCGGCCCAGAGTCCGGACTTGAATGTCTACGCAGAGAGATTCGTGCGATCGATCAAAGAGGAATGTTTGGAGAGAATGATCCTGCCCGGGGAGCATCGCCTCCGAAGGACAGTTCGTGAGTACGTCAGCCACTATCACGGCGAAAGCAACCACCAAGGCCTGGACAACCACTCAGTCGAATCGCTCCGCAAAGACACGCTGACCAAAGGCCCGGTCCAGCGCCGAGAGCGCCTCGGTGGAATGCTCAGCTATTACTATCGGGAGGCGGCGTGACGAGTCAGTCGAGTTTTGGCACCATACGGGATACAGGAGTGTTTCAATATACTAGAATCGCCAGGTTCCGAACCGACCGAAGGACACAAGGAGGCGATCGTGGAGACAAGTCTGGCTGGGCGAACTGCGTTGGTCACAGGCGGAGGGACCGGCATTGGAGCCGCCATTGCCAAAGGCATGGCGGCCGAGGGTGCCGACCTCGTCATCAACTACAGCCGCAGCGAGAGGGAGGCAGAGGAAACGGTCTCCGAGATCGAAGGGCTGGGCGGCAGGGCGATCTCGATCCGCTGCGACGTGAGCCGCTCGGACCAGGTCCAGGCCATGTTTCAGCGGGCTGCCGATGCATACGGTAGAGTGGATATCCTGGTCAACAACGCCGGCCAGGTCCCCGGCAAGCACAGCACTGCTGACATGCCCGAGGAGGTCTGGGACCGAACCATGGCCGTCAACCTGAAAGGTGTCTTCCTGTGCTCCAAGGCGGCGATTCCTCAGCTACCTGACGAGATCGGCCGCATCATCAACATCACGTCCATCGGCGCTTTTTCCGGCAAGGGCGGACCCGTCTACGGTCCTTCCAAGGCGGCGGTCAACGCCCTGACCCGAGACATGGCCTATGAGCTTGGTCCGCGCGGAATCACGGTCAATGGAATTGCCCCAGGGATCATCGACACGCGCATCCATCGAGAGGGGACCCCACCCGATCAGTACGCCAAACTGATCGAGCTGATCCCATTGGCACGGGACGGCAAGGTCGACGATCTTGTGGGCCTGGCCCTATTGCTAGCCTCGGACGCCGGGAGTTTTATTACGGGGGACATCATCCACGTCAACGGCGGAATGTTGATGCACTGAGCGTTTTCGGTCCGGTACGTAGGTGGTCCCTTGCCTTGGCCCTTGTCTGACCCGTTGCGTTTGTCCGAAGTTCTTCGTGACTTTTGAGTCACCCATCATACGGCTTTCGTCAAGTCTGGGCCGAATGAGGCAAGATCCTCACTAGCCGACATTCAAATTCGCATCGATCGAGTGATTTCTGACGATATCCTAACCCGAATTTCTCACCGCTGGTCTACTGCGTCGCCGCAACCATCCGCCCTGACTGGTCGAGTAGGCGGGGTGCTCCCGGCGATTGGCATGCCTGTAGGTGGAGGGTTTCCAGTTCCGCCCTTTCGGTTGCGAAGTGGGTTCACAGTTCCACCATGGACACGCGGCCTCACCAGTTGCCACCCACGCCCCTCTCAGAACCGGACAAGCGGCTTTGGAGAGTAGCAGCGGGAATCCCCTTTCGGGTACGTCCCGCCGCCCTCGCAGAACCGGACTTGGTGCGTTACACCATCCGGCTCCCGGCCGGAGTCATCCACCGGGGTTTCCCTCGGTGTGAAACGAATCAGTCGTGTGGTCATGGTCTTAATCCGCTCAGTGTCGGGCCATGTTTCTCCGACTCGTTCTCTCCAACCGACACCCCTTCACTCCGTCCGCATTACCGGACCTCATCGCTACTATGGGTGTCTCCGACTTCCGCCAGACTCCGCCCTCTTCCTCGCTGTTTAGGCTTGTCCGAGGGTGCGCACCCTCGGGTGCGCCACCTGACGGATCTCCCTGGTTACCACGCATTCTCCTTGTAAGGCTCGACGCGACCTCAGATCCCGGGCTGTCCGTTGACACTCGCCCTACCGCGTCAACGGGTGTTGCCTGCTGGGTGCGAGAACCCATCGACCAGATCCAACGATGCCGTTTTCGGGACTCCACGTCTTCAGGGTCAGCATCACCTGTTACCTTTGCACCTCGCCTCCTTTCGTACCTACGCATCAAGCGCCCTGTTACCAGGACACCTGCAAGGCTCGATACCAGGCCTGTGGCTAGCAGTTACCTGGGTGGGATTCGCACCCACTAGAATACGCGGCCTTGCCAGGCCGCAACCCCACATACGGCTCTTCGGTGGCCATTCAGGGCCGACTCCTAGCAAGCGGACTGAGATCATGGACCCGCCGGACCAAGGGCCAACCCACCCAGGCGAGAGCTTGAATATATTGCTCCCAAGTGTAGCTGTGTCGTTGGCTTCGTCGGTTCAGCCACTTAACAGTCTCGGAATTTCGATAGCGAAGCGAAGCGAGCTGTAATAGTCAAATCATGACAGCTAAGACCTGTGATCGAGTCAGCAAGAGATTGGGAGGGACCTTTGTCTGTGGTTCGATCCCAAGCAGTTGCGCGATCATACGGGGTGGTCCGAATAAAAGGCACCAAAGCTCCATCGGATGGCCACATCGCGGGCAAGAAAGAGGCTTCCTGTCCCCCGCTGCCTGGCGCCTCTGCTCCCACGTCTGGGGCTTGGAACGGCGTTTTTTCCTCTGGGCTAAAAGTTGACGAGCCCTCTTCAGGAGCTTGGTGCGTTTGATGTTCGAGAATAACCCATAGTGACGGACTTGTCGAAACCCGACCTCCGGCAGGTGTTGAACCAAACGGTCAATGAAGGTCAACACGGGGAGTTTTCGGACTCGGATCTTCCGGTCCTGATGATAGTCCTTGAAACGAAAGGTCACGTGGCCCTGAGCGAACTTGATAATGCGCCCTTCGGCAATCACGGGCCGCTTGGTATAACGGCAGGCGTAACGGACGGCTTGGTCGGCACTTTTCAACGACGGACCGATGAGGATATGCCAGCGCTTCTTGCGAATGTGCCCCAAGAGCTTGTCCACCTCGATCCGGCGTCGGGGGTCGCTTCGAAGCCGGCGACGCACCAGGGGCTGGGACTGGTGAGCGCGGCGCACTCCGTGGAGGACGTTCAACTTCCACTCCGTAGCCAGCAGGGGGGCCGGGACGAGATAGCGTTGGGGGGCGGCCTGCCAGCGATCGCCGGCGCCGTTGAGCCCTCCGGCGGTGACGATCATATGGAGATGGGGGTTCCATTTGAGGTCGGACCCGAAGGTGTGCAAGACGATGATCAGGCCTGGCAAGTAGCGCCGGCTTGGACGTCTGGCCGCCAGCCAGGGCTGGCTCTTGCGCCCTCGTGGGGTGGGTCCCTGCCCGCTGAGACTCAAGACAGCATCCGCGGCGGCTCGAAACAACACGTTGAGCAGGACCCGACGGTTGTCCTGGATCACCAGCCGCAGCTCCCACGGCAGGGTGAAGACCAAGTGCCGATAGGGCACCTCCAGGAGATCCGAGAGGAGCTCGTCGCACCACTGGTCGGTGCGGACCTTCCCGCAGCTGGAACAGAAGACCGATTTGCAGCTGTGGGGTACGACCTTGACGGTAGGACAGTTGGAGCACCCAAACAAATGCAGCCCCAGTTTCGCGGTCCGGCACGACAGCATCCGGGAGACATGGTGGTGGACTGCCCGCCGCACCTGTCCCCCTTTCCAGGCGATGTAGCGCTGGAAGTTGTTGCTCGTCAAGAGGATCTCCGCGATGGCGATCGGACCGCCCCACCGGCTCATGGGCAGCGATGCTCCTCTCCACCAGCAAGCGTGTCAAGTAGCCTCCCTTTCCGTCCTCGGCTGCCACGTCCCAAAACTACCTTTTACGGCCAGGGGCCGTCGGCACGTAGTGCCTACTCTAAAGAACAGCCGCATGAACTGGATTCTGAAGGCCTCGCACCTCGGTCCGTTGTCGGTGATGGAGTAATAGTTCAGGTGTCCCACCAGTTTCAGCTTGGCTAGCCGCAGCAACGCTCCCGTCTTCAGACGGTGGCGGTGCTTCTTCAGCCACTCCGTGTGTCTCTGCAGGCTCGCATGAAACTTCTTACGCGACGTCTGGCGCTTGACCTTGAAGTAGCCCTTGCGGCTGAGCCCACAGTAGTGGGTGAAGCCGAGAAACTCAAAGGTCTCCAGCTTCTGGCCCTTCCGCTGGGCCTCTTCGCGGGCAAAGCGTCCAAAGGCCACCCGTTTCGTCTTGGACTCAGAAAGTACCAAGTGGAACTGCTCCAGGCGCGCCTTCAGTTGCCGCAGAAACTCTTCGGCTTCATCGCGGTGCTGAAAGCACACTAGGAAATCGTCCGCGTAGCGAAACAGATCCACCTCCCCCCGACAGCTCGGCTTGAAGCGACGTTCGACCCACAGATCCAGAACGTAGTGCAGGTAGACGTTCGACAGCAGGGCCGAGAGGCTCCCCCCTTGCGGGGTTCCTTCCTCGCTAGCCCGCTCCAATCCGTCTTCCATCACGCCGCTTTTGAGGATCCGCCAGATCAGACGCCAGACCCGCCGGTCGCCGATCCGCTGCTCCAGAAACTTCAACAGCCATTCCTGATTCAGGTGGTCAAAAAAGCCCTGAATGTCGGCGTCGACGACCCAGCTAACCTTCCGGCGTTGGATGGTCTGTCCTAGCTTCGCTAGCGCTTGAGGCTGCGTTCGATCCGGTCGGTAGCCGTAGCTACAGTCTAGAAAGTCCGCCTCATAGATCGGTTCCAGCACTCGACTGAGTGCTTTCTCGACCAGCTTTCCCTCAAAGCTAGGCAGCCCTAACGGCCGCTTCTTCCGGCTGCCGGGTTTGGGAATGTACCGGCGCAAGACCGGTTTCGGACGGTAAGCCATCCGGCCCAGTCTTTCGGACAGATCTTCGAGATTGCTCTCCAGGTTCCGCCCGTACTCCTGCTTGGTGACTCCATCGACTCCGGGAGCTTTTCCCTTCTCCGCCTGCTGGTAGCAGGCCCGCAGCAGATCCACATCCTTCACAAAGTGATAGATCGACGTCAAACACGTCTTCGGTTCCGCGCGCGCCTTCTCCCCTATTCGCGTTAGGTCTCTTGCCATCCGTCTTCTCTCTCCTGGGTAGAGCGGATGTTTGCCCACCCGCGATCGACTCACCGTGGGGACCTTCACTCCACCGGCATTACCCGGTTTCTTCGCTACACCGGTCCCCATCCCAGATCGAGACCCATTTGCGCCGCTCCTGTTACGTCGCCGTCGCATACTCGACGGCGTCAGCTCCGCCGCCAAGAGGTCCTCGACCCGCCTGGTCTGTCTTCTCCCTCCTGTGGTGTTGCTCGATGCCGTCTGCGACCCCGGAGTGGGAACCACCACTCGTCCTAACGCGGTGCTTCCTGTTGCCTGCGGGCATAACGAAACCCTCGGCCTAACTCGACGAACGTTATATCGGGGCTAATTGGTCCGGATTCAGTGTCTAACACACTTCACCTCGCAACACTTTCCGGTCCCAGGGGTTCGTCCCTGGGTCTAGATACCGGTGGTCTGACTAGAACCTTACCGGGGGGATATCAATCCCCTTGAGGGAGAACCATTTCCAGGTCTCCCGTTACGCTCTCTCGGCCTCCTCGACGTACTGCACGAGTACGACTGCGGGGGCTCGCCACGAGTGGTCTCGGGCGCAAGCCTTGCCAGGACGGCCCTTGCGACGCCTCGCTACGACAAGCGATGAGAAATCCGGGCTAAGGCCTTCCGAGCCTCCAGCGACGCACTCTTCTGCTGGGACTCAATCCACAAAGGGGCATCCTATTGGTGTTCTTTCGTGGACGGGACGCAGAGTTCCCTCTCCTTTAACGGATCGACTCTACCGGGTCCAAATTGGTCATTGACGAAGATGCCTCTGACCCTCTCCCGTCTCGATTCGCCGTCGGCTAGTTTCACGGTGTAACAGAGTAGATGGTTATCCGGATTGCGGATGCCCTCCCCATTCTTGTTGGTGGGGTTGCAGAGCCTGGTCGGCCTTCCGACATCGTAAAGCCTGACTCCGAACTGGTCCGCTATGAAAGCCTGAAGTCCCCTCGTATCCCGATCGTCATCGTCGTCGTCGTCATCGTCATCGTCGTCGTCGTCATTGTCGTCGTCGTCATTGTCGTCGTCGTCATCGTCGTCTCCGGGCGGGGAGATCTGGCTCACTGGATAACACAGAAAATGATCTACTGCGATCTGGCCCAGGTCGGGTTCCGCCGGTAGTTCCTCCCGACTCGCTGACGCAGGTACCAGAAGGCGAGTCGGTTTGCGCACCTCCAGAACCCTTTGCCCGAATCGGTCTTCGACACGGACACGCTTCTTTCTGAATCGCGGTGCCCGCACCGTGTAGACCGTCAGATGGGTCTGGTCGTCTTCCACACCTTCGCCGTCCACACTGGCAGGGTTGTCCAGTCCCACACGCTTCAGAAGCCCAAACGTGCCCGTCTGGAACTGATCTTCGAGGACCACCTTCCGGCTCCTGAACCTGGGGGCCCTTTTCGAGTCCTTGACCTGATAGGCGAGAAAGTTGTCCACAGGCGGCCTGGGGACTGTAGTGGCGGTGGGTGTCACTGTCGCGGTCGCGGTCGGGCTCGAAGTCGACGTGGGCCTGAGGGTTGGTGTCGCACTCGGCGTCAAGGTGGACGTCGCGGTGGTGGTTGCAGTTGAAGAAGGTACCGGGCTCGAGGTTGGAGTTGGCGTGAGCGTGTGAGTCGAAGTGGCTGTGGGAGTCGCGGTTGGAGATGAGGTCGATGTGGACGTGGAGGTTGAAGTCGCCGTCGCCGTCGGCGTGGCCGTCGGGGTGACAGTTACAGTCGGGACAAGAGTTGAAGTGGGCGTCGGCGTAGAGGTCGGAGCTGGCGTGACTGTGTGAGTCGCTGTCGCGGTGGCCATCAAGGTTGCGGTTGGCGTCGAGGTCAAGGTGAAGGTGGGCGTCGACGTGGCAGTTGCCGTTGGCGTTTCTGTCACCGTGGCGGTTGGTGTTGACGTTGAAGTGGCAGTCGATGTCGCTGTGGCTGTGTGAGTCGACGTTGGCGTGGCCGTCGAGGTTGCACTTGGACTCGGGGGTAGCCGTCGGAGTCAATGTTGGAGTAGCGGTTGGTGTGGACGTCGGCGTTGCGGTGGGCGTGTCAGTGACCGTAGGGGTGGCGGTTGCCGTAGCCATGGCAGTGGGCGCTGGTGTGGGGGTAGAAGTCGGGATCGGCGTCACCGTTGGCGTAGGCGTTGGAGTCGCCACAATCACAGACACCGTACCACTTGTGGCCGCGGTGTCCTGGATACTCACCGAGAAGTCCGGTGTCTTTCCCTCGACTATTGCGTCTGAGTCCGGGTCGAAGTTTAAACAGAGTTGGTTGGGGTTGGCACTGCTGGCGTTGGCGGTAGTCAGGATACTGATCCAGTAGGTCTTGCTGGGGGTGCCCCCCTGGCTGACCTGCACGTTCGCATCGCCATTCGTGAAGCTCACCATCTGCACGCCGGCCACAGGCCCGAGTGCACCCACATCCGCAACCAGCACATCGCTACCGTTCGTCTCGAAGTTACCGTCGCCGTCGTCCAGGCGCACTCGGAGATTATCGATGAAGGCGTTAGCCTCGGGGCCGGTAAGAGGCGTGGTGCAGTCCGAGCGGAACAGGTCCAGGTCCCAACGGTTGAGCTCCAGGTCGGCATCCCCGGCGATGCCGTTGTGAGAGAAGATCACTTGAAGCACATCCACCTCGGTGCTGTCGCCGATCAGGCCGCCCGGCGAGGTGTCCGTCACAATCAGCGCGGCGCTTCCGCCGATGTTGCGCCAGGCCTTCAGCTCGGAATCGCGGCTTCCGGAGACGATGTCGAGATCTCCATCCAAGTCTAAGTCCCCAACTGGTACCGCGTTAATCCAATCCGCGCTGGCTCCCACGTCCTGCTGGTTCCAGGTACCATTGAAGGGGGTCCCGTCGTTTAGCCAGGCGATCACCTCGAAGTTCTCGCCGACGGCTTGGGTCCCAGTCAAGATGTCCAGATCCCCATCCCCGTCCAGATCTCCCACCACCACCGATTCCACGTCGTCCGTGGCGGCCCCCACGACTTGCTGCGTCCAGGTTCCACTAAAGGGCGTGCTGTCGTTCTGCCACACGTCCACGGAGCCAGAATTGGTACCGGAGACGATGTCTAGGTCCCCGTCCCGGTCCAGGTCTCCAAGTGCCAGGGATCCTAGGTTGTTGCCCGCGCCACCGACGGTATTCACCGCCCATATCCCATTGAAGGGTGTCCCGTCGTTCTGCAAGGCGCGTATCGATGCTGACACGTCTGCGACGATGTCCAAGTCCCCGTCTCCATCCAGGTCACCCAGCCTGACCACGTCTGCGCCGCCCTGATTAAAGTCGCGCACCTCTTGCATCGCCCAGGTTCCGTTGAACGGCGTCCCATCGTTGTCCCACGCGGCCACTCTTCCTTCAAAATCCACCGAGACTATGTCCAGGTCGCCGTCCCCATCCAGATCTCCAGTCGGCACCGAATACACGGTGTCCGCGGTGGTCCCTACATCCTGCCGAGTCCAAGTCCCACTGAACGGTGTGCCGTCGTTCTCCCACACGATCACGTCGGAGTCCGCGAACAGGACAGAGCTGCCTGAAACAATGTCCAGGTCCCCGTCTCCGTCCAAGTCTCCCACTTCCACCGATTCCATGCAGTCCGAGTTGTCCCCCACGACCTGCTGCGTCCAGGTTCCAGTGAAGGGTGTGCCGTCATTCTGCCAAGCGTCTACGCTGGGGCCGACGCCTCCGGCCATCAGCACATTGCTGGAAACAGCGTCCAAGTCCCCATCTCCATCCAGGTCTCCCAGAACGACACCTCTCACGGTGCCTTCGGCGGCGCCCACATCGTTGGGGGTTACATCGAAGGGTGCGGTGCGATGGACCTGCTCATTCTCCCAGGCGATCAACTCGAAATCCTCGCCCGGATCGCTCCCGGATACGATATCCAGATCCCCGTCCTGGTCCAGGTCTCCGACCGCCACCGAGTTCACGCCGTCACTGCTGGCACCCACGTTCTGCTGCGTCCAGACCCCAGTAAAGGGCGTTCCGCCAGGCAATGACCTCAAAGTCTTCGCCCACGCTGCTGCCGGAGACAATGTCCAGGTCTCCGTCCCCATCCAGATCTCCTACCGAGACCGATTGAACGTCGGCAATGCTGGCCCCCACATCCTGCGGCGTCCAGGTACCATTGAACGGCGTGCCGTCGTTTCGCCAGGCGATGACCTCGAAGTCCTCGCCGGCGAAACTGCCGGAGACGTCCCCGACCGCAACTGATTCAACGTTCGCCGTGCTGGCTCCTACGTCTTGCTGGCTCCAGGTCCCATTGAAAGGCGTCCCATCGTTCTGCCAGGCAATCACCTCGAAGTCCTCGCCCGAGCCGCTGCCAGAGACAATGTCCAGGTCCCCATCTCCGTCCAGGTCCCCGACCGCTACCGACCTAACAATAGAGGTGCTGGCCCCGACGTCTTGTTGAGCCCAGGCGCCGGTGAAGGGGGTCCCGTCGTTCTGCCAGGCGATCACCTCGAAGTCCTCGCCCGAGCCTACGCTGCCCGTAACAACGTCCAGGTCCCCGTCCCCGTCCAGGTCCCCGACCGCCACCGCTCTCAGTTTGGTCGGCGTGGCTCCCAGGTTGTTGGGCGTACTGTCGAACTCGATTGTGTTTCCGGTAAAAGGAGGTGTTGCGTGGACGTTGGAAGCGTACGTCAGCAGGAGCCCCAGGCTGATCGCCAGACTTGCCTTCTGCATCCTGCTTACTCGACCGCTGTAGCTCATGTCCTACCCAAACCCAGTTTTGCAACACAGATCGGGATCACAGGGAAGGACCATAGACCCCCGGCGGTTCTGACGAGACAGCTGCCGCCGCAATTTTCTACTCCGTATCCGCCTACGATCCTGTAAGAGACCTTGAAAAGGACCTTGATGCCACCACGCAGCGGGCTCTAGCCGAAGGCAAGCGTATCCTGCTTGAGGTGGGTTGGGAATGGTGCGGCTGGTGCAAGGCACTGGATCGCTACGTCCATGAAAACGAAGCTGTGGTGTCAGCTCTTGAGCGAGGCTTTCTGATCATGAAGATCAACTTTAGCGAGGAGAACCCGAATGCCGGCTTCCTCTCTCGCTTCCCGAGCATTGTGCTGGACGCGGATGGAGAACTTTCTCCATTCCCAGGGAACGCGGGAGTTGGAGCAGGGGCGCTCATATAACCAGGAGGCGTTCCTGGCGCAACTCTCTCAACAACAAAGACTTCCGGGTCGGCTGGGTTTTTTGACCATACGGGTTCATGATGGGACCCGAGCAGCCTTCATGAACCCTCGACTGCGGGTCCGGGAGCGCTATATTGGATAGAGAGCACAGAGCTACAATCATCCTGGCGACCCTCTGCCTAATCTTGGGCCTCCTGGTGAACTCCACGACACTCGAGAGAACCGAGACGATGTGGAACGTGCGTTCCGATCCCGTCAGTTCTGCCCTTGTGACCGTCTTCCAGATAGCGATGATCGGCTGCGGCGTCTTCTTGTTGATCTGGCGTCCTCGGATCGATGTCAGGTTTCTGCTTCTCGTGTCCTCGCTCGTCCTCTCCTTCCTCGTTGCCGAAACATCCTTTCGACTTTATGTCTTTGGCCTCGATGCGTTCTCTCCCACCAAAGTGAACAGTGTGGCGACGCGCATCGTCCAGCCCAGCCGGTATCGGGAGATCGGCTTTGAGCTGAAGCCCAACCTGGACACCTTTTACAAGCTGGCTCGTTTCAAGACCAATTCTGAAGGCTTGCAAGACCAGGAGTATTCAATCACCAAGCCGACCAACACCTTTCGAGTCGCTGTCGTGGGCGATTCCCTGACCATGCCGAGTGGGGTAGCCCTTGAAGCCGCCTACCACTCCCTACTGGAGGAAAGATTGAACGAAAGGCCTGGCGGCAGCCAGTACGAGCTCATCAATTTCGGCGTCAGCGGATACTCGTTGAGACAGTATGCAGCCGTCATCGACTTGAAGGTGGCTCGATATGATCCGGACCTGATTCTGATCGGCTTTACCAGCAACGATCATCAGATTCCCCGTGAAGCCATCTTCGAAAGACCCTTCAACCCTCCAAAGCCTGCCTACCCATTCTTTGGCTTTCTCCTGTTCAGACATCTCTACGACGAGGTACGTCACCAGATAAGGGTGAGGCTCTCTCCCAGACCACAAGATCAGTTTCCTCCCAACCAGGCCGAGTGGGATTACGTTCGCAGGTGGTCCTCGGAGGTCGCTGATTTCAGCAGCCAGAACGAGGTACCCGTAGTGATAGCCGTTCTCTCTAATATCAGTTTGCCAGCAAACTACCTGGAGCGCCTCGGTCGGATCGCAGCCGAGAACGATTTCCATTTCCTGGATGTCAGTCGAGCGTTCGCCGGTCTGGACCGCTCCGAGTACATGATCTACCCGATCGACTATCACCCCAATGACAAGGCCCAGGTCATCTTCGCCGAGCACATCTACGACGATCTCAGGAGCCAGGGTCTTTTCACGGCATCTGACGACGGGTGAGCTGCGCTCGCCTGCTCATGAGTGACTATTCTTGCGTCGGCAACAACTGAGACTCACTCGCGCCGCGTTCTACACTGTCCGCCCAGCCATCGAAGGTTTGTGCCTACCCCGCATTTGTTGGAGCGGCTTTTCGGCGAGCACAGACGGGCCGGATGAAGGCGGTGGGGACCCTGTTGGGCGAACGCCCCGTGCCGAAGCTCAGGTAGGTGGCAGTCATCGGAGCTTCTGACTCTTGGAACGGAGTGAAAGTGATGGAGTTCGAGCTGGGTCAGCTCAAAACGGCTGCAGAAGCAGCTCACTGACACTCACCGAAGAGAGCACGAACCCCTAGGGGAACCGCGGTGATCAAAGGGCAGGAAAAGACCTCCGTCCCCTTTTCGAACTCCCGTCTCGGACATCAAGGCCCTCTCCGAGGATTCTCGCTTTGCCGGATTCGATGTCTACGAGATGGCAAACGTCGCCCGTCCGAACCCCGAGGGGACCCGGCTCCTCCCTGTAGAGCGCCGGCTCGAGCGAATCCAACAGACGGCGCGAGAGCTGGGCCTGAAGATGGACCCGCTCGATCCCTGACCAGCCTGGTCAAACCCTCAGCTGGAGGCCGGATCATCCGAGAGGGGAACTTCTTGGGGTTGGCAGAAGTCTTGCTGTTTTCCGACTCTCCCCCTGGAACTTGGGCTCCTCTTAGGGCAGGGGTTGCTGACAGTGGCTCGGGTGCGCTCCAGGCGCCGCTTGCCGCGCGAGGCATTGGAGTAGAAACTCTCCCAGGCCCCTGATTCAAGATGGGGCGGCACCAGCTACGCATCCCTCATCGCTGGCTTGTGCGACAGCACCTGATCGACCAGCCGCATGACGCTCCCGCCGATGATCTTGCGTATGTCCTCATCCGAATATCCGTCCATGACCAGAGGCAGCGTCACGTTGTAGGGCCACGCCGTGGGCGACAAGGCATGAGGCTGGGTGGTGGCCTCCCAGGTCTCCCGGTATCGACGCCAGATACGTCCCCATCCGCCAGGGTACTTTGGCGCCTGCTCATAGGGAACCAGTTTGTCCGGCCTGGCGGCCCGGGTCAGTTCAGGCGGTTGGCAGGCAAACCAGTAGGGAGCCCGGTCACTGCTCACCCCGACGTGATCGGCTCCGAGCAGCTGCACCGCATGACGGATGTGTGCCATGCCACCGGCAATGGTGTATCCTTCTACCCCGCCAACCAACGTGGGGACAGTCCCGATGGCGACGACACCCCCGGTATCGGCGATGGCCTTGAGTCCCTCGTCCGTCATGTTGCGCCATGGCGTGTAACCGTGGTGAACGCTCCGGCAACAGGTGTGGCTGACCAGTACCGGCCCACCGGAGACAGCGGCAATATCCAGAGCCGTCTGGGGACTGGTGTGGGAGGCGTCGACGATCATGCCCAACTGGTTCATGCGCTCCAACACAGTCCGGCCGAGGTCTCCTAGACCCTGCTGCGGGTCGCCATGCGCACTGCCCGTGTCTTCTTCAGGTACGGCGGTCGAGATCAGGGACTGGCGGACGCCATGTAGGTACAGCAAGTCCAGGGCCTTGATCGGGTTCGCATCCAGCACAAATCTCCCGTGGCTGATCCAGAGGCATCCGAACCTGCCTGTCCGCTTCAGCCGCGCGACCTGGCCGGGACGGGTCACCTTCTCGATGTAGTCGAGATTGTCGATCATATACGCTGCCAGAGCCACTCTTTGCTGCGACCAAACGGGGCTGGCAGTGTCCGTGCCCATCGTCACGCCGCCCGCCTGCAGCAGGGCTTTCTGGTCGCGCTGCATGAGAGAATCGGCCACCAGCTCGAATACCCGCCTCTGGCCGGCCACCTCTTTGAGCAGGTCCCAGTACTGCTCTGTCCCAATCTTGTCGTAACGCTTCAGTTTGCGGCGGATGACCTCTCCCATCGCCGCCGAGCATAAGCCGTGTTCATCCGCCTGCTCGAAGTGGCCTCCGATCGGGTCGCACACGATGGACTCCCCATGCAGCGCGAGTGCCCGGTCGATCTGTCTGCGGCTCGGCTTCAGTTCCGCCAGGGCCGCTTGGCGGCAGCCACGGATGTATTCTCGGATGCACTCGGTTCCTGCCTGCCGCTCTGGGTTCCTGAGGTCAACGGAGCCACTGCTCTCGGCTTTCTCACGGGCATGGGCCCGACCTGCCGACTGTGTTCCCGCTGCAGCCAGCACCAATGCGGCCGTGGAATTGATCCAATCACGTCGCGAGAGGGGAGTCTTATTCATATTGTATTCTCCAGGCGGCTCATCCTCTGGTGCTTGTGATTTGGAGCTTGTTTGTTTCTTGTATCTTGGATCTTAGATTCTCGAAGTTTCGGCGGCTACGACGATGATCCTCGGCTCTTCGCTGGCTCACGCAAGAGAATTCGAATTGGCGTGGCGTAGAAGCCGTAGGCCTTGCGCAGACGGTTCTTCAGGAACCGGAGGGCTGAGAAATGAAGCTTGCGCGTGCGGGTAAAAAGAACGAAGGTGGGAGGACCCACCGAAACCTGGCAGGCGTATTTGAGAGGATGTCGCCTGGAGCTTCCGTCCGGCAACAGGTCAGATCGGACCTCCCGCTCCAGGTACTGATTCAACTCGGACGTAGAGACTCGGACCCTTCTGCCCTCGTACGCCTTCTGGACCAGCTGAAATATCTGTGGGACCCTCTCATTGGTCTTGGCTGATACAAAGACCATCGGAGCATAGCTCAGGTAGCGAAATCGTTGCCTGAAGGCCCGCTCCATTGCAGATCTGGTGGCCGTATCCGTGGGGACAAGATCGCTCTTATTCGCCACCACGATGATGGAAGCGCCGGCCTCCTCGGCGTAGCCCCCGATGGTGGCATCCAGTTTTTGGGGCCCTTCGGATGCCTCCACCACCAGCAGCACGACATCCGAGCGCTCCAGGGCCTTGCGGGCCATGATCACGCTCAGCTTTTCCTCCATCTCGACCGTCTTGCCTTTGCGACGGATTCCGGCCGTGTCGATCAGGCGGTAAGGAGAACCCTCGATCGTCACATCGGTGTCGATTGCATCCCGAGTGGTACCCGGCGTGGCCGTTACTATGACCCGTTCCTGACCGATAATGCGATTCAGAAGCGACGATTTTCCAACATTCGGACGACCGATGATGGCAACCCGAATCGCCTCCACCTCAGAGGCCTCCTGGGAAGCGGGCACCTGCGGCAGAATGTCATCCAGAAGAGGCCCCAACCCCTGATTGTGATCGGCGGAAATCAGATAGACATGTTCCAGCCCCAGGGCGTGAAACTGAAGAGCATCCGATTCGAGACTGGGTACATCGACCTTGTTGACCACCAAAAGGGGATCTCTTCCCCGAGTTCGTAGCAGTGTGCTCAATTCCTGGTCCAAGGGGGTCATGCCCTGGCGGGCATCGACGACGAAAAGGATCAGGTTCGCTTCTTCAATCGCGATTTCCGCCTGCATCAGGACTTTTTCCGGAATCTCCTGCTTCTCATCCGGAATGATCCCCCCGGTATCAATTACCTCGAACTGCTTCCCGTCCCAGTTGGCTATTTCGGAAAGTCGGTCCCGAGTGAGGCCGGGTCTGCTGCCTACCAAAGCCTTGCGGGTTTGAGTCAACCGATTGAACAGGGTTGACTTCCCTACGTTGGGTCTTCCTACGATTGCGACTCTAAACATAGCGCCTGGCTGGTCTGCTGCGACACAAACACGTCGTTATTCGCGTTGTGATTCGTGTTGGGGCGGACTAAGGGTCTGTAAGGAAATAACCGATACACTTTGCTGGGGTCTCCAGCCCGCAGGGGCGCGGGGGCATCTGCTTTGTTGCCGCTCCTGGAAGATGCGCAGCGGCATCGCCTGCGGCGCGGCGCCTCCCATCTGCCCCCACGGCGCTCGCGCCAAAGTGCATCGGTTATTTCCTTACAAACCCTAAAGGTTCCAATGCTGGAAGATCTGCGATCCGTGGAAACGCCCGTTTTCGATGAAGATTTTATTGGTCATTTTTCCCGCAACAATCGAACCGGCCAGGTAGATACCCTCTACGTTCGTCTCCAGGGTCTCGGGGTTGTGCTGGGGAATACAGTTCTCCGGATCGGTCTGGATCCCCATCTTTTGAAGGAAGTCGGAATCCGGATGGTATCCGGTCATCGCCAGGACAAAGTCATTCTCAATTGTCTTCGTGCCTTCCGGAGTGTCCACTTCGATGTCCCGAGGTCGGATCTCCGCGATGCGGCTCGAAAAGAGAGCCTGAATCTCTCCCCTCTGGATCCGATTATTGATATCGGGAAGCACCCAATACTTGATCGCCTTTCCCATGGCCTCACCGCGATGGATCACGGTCACCTCGGCTCCGCTGCGATAGAGCTCGAGGGCCGACTCGGCGGCAGAGTTATTCCCGCCCACGACCGCAACCTTCTTGCCAAAATAGGGATGCGCTTCGGAATAATAGTGGCTCACTTTGTCCAGATCCTCACCCGGGACATCCAGAAGATTCGGATTGTCGTAGTACCCGGTGGCTACCACTACCTTGCTGCAAGAATACACGTGCTCCTGCTCCAGCCGGTCCCTGCTGACCACTCGAAACGCACCGTTCCTCCCTGTCACCGAAAGTACCGGTTCGTAGTCTCTGATCGGCAGATCATAAAGCTCCACCACTCGCCGGTAGTACTTGAGCCCGTCCAGACGGCTCGGTTTTTCCGCGGATACGATCATGGGAACATCCCCGACCTCCAGCAGATCCGCCGTGGTGAAAAAGGTCATGTTGGTGGGATAGCGATAGATCGAGTGAACCACACAGCCCTTTTCCAGGACCCAGAATTTGAGCTTTCTCTTCTTCGCTTCGATCGCACAGGCCAGACCCGAAGGACCAGCACCCACAACAACCAGATCAAGATGTTCCTTCATTGACACGAGCTCATTGGCTTCTCTACAATTGGTCCTCTTTTTGGGGCGATTAGCTCAGCTGGTTAGAGCGCCGTCCTCACACGGCGGAAGTCACTGGTTCGAATCCAGTATCGCCCACCACTCAAGACCAACCTTTGCGCTACCGAAGCAGCTGCCGCCCCAACCTCAGATCCGTCCGATAGACGCACAGTTTATCAGAATCCGGGGCGGCCTGAGTCCTCACGCACCGACTGTACCAGGACCTTCATGACGTCTGAGATGCCACCGGGGAGAAGCAGCCTCTTCAGGCCCATGTACTCTTCGAGCTGTGCGGCCTTCAGGGCGTCACGGTTCTCCTTCTCAATCAATCTCTCTTCCAGCCCCCACTCTCTGAGGAACTGCCTCTGGCTCTTCAAATCGGAGCCCTGCCAGCCCAGCCTATCACCCGTCTTTTCGAGGACCTCGAAATTGACATGGGCGGTAATGTCTTGTTGTCCAATATTGATATAGGGGTCTGGGTGGGCACGGTGACGGTGATAGCACATCAGGGTCCCCCCTCTCCTCTCCTCGGCAGCGTAGTCCTCCCACTGATATCCGTAGTCAATCGTCACGAGAAATCCGCTCTCGAAATGCCGATCCAGGTCCTCCAAGGTTTCCACCATGCGCAGATTGACCTCGTATTCGTACCCCTCGTGCCACTCGGCAAAACCTGATCGCATGTACTCGAGAATCCGAGGGTCGGAAAGCTCTCCCTCAGTCTCCTCAAGCTGGGCTTCGCAGCGGACGTAGACTTCCCTGAGTTCCCCACCGATGACGCGAACGCGGTGCACCGGCAGTGCATCGAAGAACTCATTCGAAAACACGACCCCTCGGAACCCTTGTGGGAGCTGAGAGCTCCCTACTTCAACTGGGAGATACTTGAGCCGTGAAAAGATCTCTGGATGATGATTCTCGAGACGACTCAGAACCTCTCCACCCAGGATTCCCTCTCCGGAACCCAACTCCACCAGATGAAGCTCAGCCTCACCGCCCGCAGCAGCCAGATAGGTGGCAAGAGCATCTCCCAGTACTTCGGCGAACAGCGGATGGGTGTATGGCGATGTGTAGAAGTCACCCTCCGGACCGAAGACCTTCGACTTGGTGGTGTAGTAGCCGCAGTGGGGATCGTAAAGGCAGTACTCCATGAAGCGCTTGAAGGTGACCGGTTCTTGACCCCAAGGCAGCACTGACTATCGACGAATCCAGTGAAGTTTCAGCTTATTCCCGCCCTCAGAAGCGCTGGACCCATTCGAGAATGAAACTTCTTCTCAATTCAGGAGGTCCATCGCCTACGCCGAAGGCGTTACTGCGCGTAGCCCAGGGTTGGCGATGCGGAGCGAAGCGAGCTACCCTGGGTTTAAGACGCGCCAGCCTCTTCTACACTGAAAGTGTTATTGCCAAAGCGTTTCCGGTCGGCAATAACCCCTTTGGGGTAGCGCACTTTCTTTGTACGACCTAGACCCAGGGTTGCTCGCTTCGCTCCGCATCGCCAACCCTGGGCTACGCGCAGTAACGCCTTCGGCGTAGAAACGTGTCTCGACCACGCCCAATCCATCGCTAAATCAATGAGTTACGTCCTTCTTCGATCCAAATCTCACAAATGAAGTTTCAGATCAACTCCAGGGCGGCGAAAAAGTATCCAATCTCGAAGCTCGCGGACTCGGGACTGTCACTTCCGTGAACCGCGTTTCTCTCGATACTCTCTCCGAACAGTTTCCGCAGGGTTCCTTCCCCTGCCTCGGCGGGATTGGTGGCGCCCATGATTTCCCGCCACCGCGCTATAGCATTCTCCCCACGTAGCGCCATGACCGCGCTGGGGCCCTCCGACATGAAACCGGTCAAACTCCCGAAGAAGGGCCTTTCCTGGTGGACGTAGTAGAAACCCTCTGCTTGCGTCCGACTCATATGGATCATTCTCAAGGCCACGACCGAAAGCCCCCCTGCTTCAAGCTTCTGAATGATGCTTCCAAGGTACTTCTTGCTGACGGCATCCGGTTTGACGATTCCCAGGGTCACTTGCTCCATCTAGATCTCCTATCTGCTATGCGCTGGCTCAGACACGCGCGGTTGTTCTCACTTCAAGACGGCTTCCACTGCGGCGCCGATCTCGGCAGGACTGCTGAGCACGTGAATGCCGCATTCCTTCATCTTTTCCATCTTCTCAGCCGCCGTCCCGGTTCCCTGCGAAATGATCGCGCCGGCGTGTCCCATGCGGCGGCCAGGCGGCGCCGTCTGGCCGGCTATAAAACCGACCACCGGCTTCCGAAAGTGCTGTCTTATGTATTCGGCAGCCTCCTCCTCGGCCGAGCCTCCGATCTCGCCAATGATCACCACCGCCTCGGTCTCGGCATCCTGGTTGAAGGCAGCCAGGGCATCGACGAAGCCGGTGCCTACGATCGGGTCTCCGCCGATACCGATACAGGTACTCTGGCCAATCCCGCGAGACGTCAGCTGACCCACAGCCTCATAGGTCAAGGTTCCGCTACGCGAAATGCAGCCAACGGATCCGGGCAGGTGAATAGGGCCGGGCATGATCCCGATCTTACAACTTCCAGGCGAAATGATTCCTGGGCAATTTGGCCCGATGAGCCGGCTGTTGCGTCCGCTCATGAACTGGTTGACCTTGAGCATGTCCAGGATCGGGATGCCCTCTGTGATGCAGACCACCAACTCGATCCCCGCGGCGACTGCCTCCATGACGGCATCCGCGGCGAAGGGCGGCGGCACGAATATCATGGAGGCATTCGCACCCTCCTGGGCAGCAGCTTCAGCAACCCGGTCGTAGACAGGAATACCCTCGTGGGTAGTTCCACCCTTTCCCGGAGTCACACCGGCGACGATCTTGGTGCCATACTCCCGGCACTGAGCCGTATGGAAACTTCCTTCTCTACCCGTAATGCCTTGAACCAGGACCCTGGTCTCAGCGTCTACCCAGATCGCCATCTTGTTCCTCTCGCTAGTGCGTCCATCCCCTTGCCCTTGCCCACGCGGATGGGGTCGCGACGGGAGCAAGGACAAACCAAATGAAGTTTCACGCCAATGCCGACCTGCACACCTTTTCCGCCGCATCAGCCATTCCCATTGCAACCTCGAACTCCAGATCCGAGTTCTGGAGAATCTCTCTTCCCTCTTCTACATTGGTTCCTTCCAGCCGCACTACGACTGGGATTGAGACTCCGAGGTCCTTTGCGGCCTGAACGACGCCCTCCGCCACGATGTCGCAGCGCATGATGCCCCCGAAAATATTGATGAGCACCGCTTTGACGTTCTCGTCCGAGACCAGGATCTTGAAGGCGTTTCGGACCTGATCCACGCTGGCTCCCCCACCCACGTCGAGAAAGTTGGCGGGGCTGCCCCCCGACAGTTTGATGATATCCATGGTGGCCATGGCCAGACCTGCTCCGTTGACCATGCATCCCACGTTTCCATCCAGCTTGATGTAGTTGAGATTCGAGCGCGAAGCCTGGATCTCAAGAGGCTCTTCCTCCTGAAAGTCGCGATACGCCTCAATCTCAGGATGGCGATAGAGGGCGTTGTCGTCGAAGTTCATCTTGGCATCGAGCGCGTAGAGGTCGCCCTCTTCGGTCAAGACCAGAGGATTGATCTCAACCAGAGTCGCATCCGTCTGGAGGAACGCCTCATATAGGGCCGCCATGACCTTGCCCATCCTGCGGATCACCCCTGATTCCAAACCCAATCCGTAGGAGAGATTTCGGCCCTGGAAGGGTTGAAGGCCGACTGCCGGGTCGACATGTTCCTTCAATATCAGCTCAGGAGTCTTGCTCGCCACCTCTTCGATCTCTACCCCGCCTTCGGTACTGACCATCACAACCGGCTTGTTTTCAGCCCGATCGAGGATGATTCCGAGATAGAACTCGCGGGCCAGGTTCAGCCCTTCTTCAATCAGGATTTGACGGACAAGGCTGCCCGCCGGTCCGGTCTGCGGCGTCACCAGACGGCTGCAAAGTATCTGACGCGCATGATCTTCCGCCTCCTGTGGTGACCGGGCGATCTTGATGCCTCCGCCCTTGCCACGTCCACCCGCATGGATCTGAGCCTTGACCGCAACAACGCCCCCGAGACGCTTGGCAATTTCGTAGGCTTCTTCGGCGCTCCGTGTGATCTGTCCGGTAGGAACCGGGACTCCAAAGCGCTTCAGGATCTCCTTGCTCTGGAACTCATGAATTTTCATCGAGCTTATCAAACACGATATACTCGGCCTTTTCAAGACCGGTCTGGATTTCCGGCGGGTCCCAATGCAACAGGAGAAGCTCGCCGGACAATCCACTAAGGACTGGTTCAGGGCTCCGACTCTCCCGACTCCTTTCGCACCCCAAACAGGTTGGCCTGGGAATCAATGAGACAGAAACCTCAGGAAGCACCCTTCGGACATTGGACAAGTCCACTGACCCCTGAGAACGGAGCCAGTGCCCTCCGCTTGAGCAACGTGTTCTGGGACACCAGAGCCAACGCACTGGCATGGTGGGAAGGCCGGTCCGGGAAGGGAGCACTTGCCTGGCAGGCCTCCTCCCAGAAGGGTCCAGAGGATCTGGTCGTCGAGCCCGAAGTCCGGGCGAGGGTTGGCTATGGGGGCGGCGACTTCACCCTTTCCGGAGGCTTCGCTTTCTTCGCAGCCGGAGGTCGCCTTTACCGTTGCCGTCTCGAGGGAGGTGACCCCATACCCTTCACACCGGCCTGGGGACAGCCTGCTAGCCCCGCTGTCTCGCCTGATGGCAGCCAGGTTGTCTATGTCCATTCCGCCGATGGCAAAGATCTTGTCGCGATGGTGGATGCCGAAGGCAAGAATTGGCCGCAGAAAGTGGCCAGCGGATGTGACTTCTACATGCAGCCCACGTGGCATCCGAGCGGGACTCAAATCGCTTGGATCTGTTGGGACCACCCCAACATGCCCTGGGATGGCACCGCTCTATACCTGGCTGATTTGTCCTTTCAGGGTACAGTTCCAACCCTGGTGAATGCTGCTGTAATCGCTGGAAACCCCTCCGGAGAAACGGCTATCTTTCAGCCTGCTTTCTCTCCGGACGGCCGCTACCTCAGCTATATCTCCAACCAGACGGGTTGGTCCAACCTGTACCTCTTCGACCTGGCTTCACAAAGCAGTGCGCCTGCCATACAGAGGGAGGCTGAGTACGGGATCCCCGCCTGGGTTCAAGGTCTTCGAACCCATGTCTGGACACCCGACTCAGAGGCACTCTACCTCATCTGCCACCGGGACGGTTTTGCTTCCCTCGAGCGTTTCGATCTCAGGGACCGGAAACTCACAACCATCAAGGGAGAGTTGGCGCAGTACACGGCGCTGCGGCAGATTGCCATCTCACCCGACGGCGCCCAGATCGCCCTGATCGCGTCTTCCTCCACCCAGCCTGAGAGCGTGATTCGTGTGTCGCCCGACGACGGGAAGGTCGTGGTCGTCAAGGAGAGTGCTCCCAGGAACTACGACAGCGGCTATTTGAGTGCTCCCAGACCCCTGGCCTGGGCAACAGCCCCGACACCAATGCGGGCTGATTCCGAAATCGGCCGCGGCTCCTCGCCGGGCCGAGACACCTGCCATGGGCTCTACTACGCTCCGGCGAACCTCGACTTTCACGGTTCAGGCTTGCCCCCTGCTGTCATCAAGATTCACGGCGGACCTACTTCTCAGTTTCTGGCTGAGTTCAGCTACGACACCCAGTTTCTGACGAGCCGAGGGTACGCTGTGCTCGAACTGAACTACCGGGGGAGCTCAGGCTACGGAAGACCGTACGCAGAAGCCCTGAAACATCAGTGGGGTATCGCCGACGTAGAAGATGCCCGCTTCGCCGCCGACTATCTGATCGAAAACCATCTGGCAGATCCGGGGCGACTGGTTGTCATGGGCGGGAGTGCCGGAGGATATACGGTACTGCTCTGTCTGATTCGCTACCCGGGTTGTTTCAAATCGGGAATCTGCCTCTACGGTGTTTCTGACCTGCTGGCGCTCGCTCAACAGACCCATAAGTTCGAGGCGCACTACCTTGATTCCCTGGTGGGCATCCTGCCTGAAAATGACGACCGCTATCGGGAGAGGTCTCCGGTCTTCGCTGCCGACCAAATCCTGGATCCCCTGGCCCTGTTCCAGGGCGAGGAAGATCAGGTGGTACCGCCCAGCCAGTCCGATCAGATCGCGGCGTCTCTCTCGAGAAGAGGAGTCCCATTGCTCTACGAACGGTACCCAGGTGAGGGCCACGGATGGCGCCAGGCGCAGACGATTGAGACCTATTACCGGTCACTCGACTCGTTTCTCCAAACCCATGTTGTCGCTACTTAGCCTGCCACCGGCTGCGCCGGATCGTACACGAAAGAAACTTCAGTCGAAGGACGTGGCGGCGGTCTCCAGGCCGCCCTGCTTCGAGCCAAATAGCTTGAAAGCGGAAGACTTCGGCCTGGAGACCGAACCCACGCCCACCAACCGTAGCAACCAAATGAAGTTTCAGGTCAGTCCCGCCCCCAGGAAGCACTGGCCCCATTCGAGAACGAAACTTCCGTCAGTGCTAGCTACGAACATCGAGAGCTGAGTGACGCTTGTAGCACGGGCACTCCTGCCCGTTGGTGTCCTCCACGGGCAAGAGTGCCCGTGCTACAGGTCACTGCTCTGTCAGATGCTGTCTCCTACACCTTCCCTCTGCCAAATGAAGTTTCAGCTTAGTTCTGACTGTTCTGAATGCGCTTGCTCGCATTTCGAGTTCAGAACACAGGAAGGACACCTGGGGCGCTTCCGACAAACTTCCTTCGCATGCTCGACCAGGAAAGCATGGAATCTCTTGTAGACTGGCACGCTTTTCGGAAGCTCTTGCTCGAAGATAGTCTGTACCTCTTCGTAGCTTAGACCCTCGGCGAGAAAACCGTAGCGGTTACAGATCCGTCGGGTGTAGGCATCGACCACGAAGTGAGGACGGTCGCAGGCATAGAGCAGAATCGAATCCGCCGTTTCCGCTCCGATTCCCGAAAGCGAAAGCAGCTGTTCGCGGCTCACCTCAGCGTAGAATTCCCCTGGAAAATCGGTGATCTGGCGAGCTAGCCGCTTGAGTCGAATGGCCTTCTGGCGGTAGAAACCCGAAGGCCGGATGGCAGCCTGCAGGTCTCTTGGAGGACAAGAGACAATCGCCTCTGCATTCGTCAAAGAGGCGGCAACCAAACCGTCCAACGCCTTCTCTACGTTGGTCCAGCTGGTATTCTGAGTCAGAACGGACCCCACCGCCACCTCGAATCGGCGGGGCTCAAACCTTCCGCTAGCCGGCCAGTCCCCGTCCGGCCAGCCTGGAGAGCGGCTATAGGCAAGCTCGAGCGCAGAATAGATCTCGAGCAACACGCTTTCAGGCGTCCGATCGGTACCCGGATGCGTCATGGGGCCAGACAGGGTCGAACGTTTACAGGTTCAAGCTTCCAGGTCCCCCTGCTTCTGAAGAGCAGAGTCCAGTCGACAGGGACCCTTCCCTGTAGGCGAAAGGGTCCCTGTCACTCTGGCTGATGCGAATCAGGGTGCTAACGGGCTGCTTTTTCAACCATGCGGACCAGCGTGCTGATCTGATCCTGAAGCGTCCTCGAGAACTCTTCCAACTGGCGAGCAAAGGCCCGGATAACATCCAGATCATCTGTGGTGTGACGCGTCTCCACCACGGGTGCGGCCTCCGCCGTCGGCTGACCGTTTTCCCCCGCCCGAGCCACCAGATCACGTCCGTCGCGCCGCAATTCGAGAGCGCCCTCGCGAGCCAGTTGATCCAGCTGCCGCTTGACCAGATTCTTGTCACTTGCAGTGTTCTGCACGTTGATCTCAGAACCGTATTTCGAGACCAATTCCGTGAGCGAAATCTTCCCTTCCTCGAGAACAGCTCCCAAAAAATGGTCGCGGATCTTTTGGATCTCGCTCCGGCTTCTCCGTCTTCTCTTCTTTAGTTTTCCCAATTCTTCTCCCTTCCAATTGGCCGACACCGGAAGAAAGGAAGTCCCCTCTCCAGTCCCACCAGATGCTCCAAACAATTACCCAGGAAGAGGATATTATCGCTTTCTTAAGCCTAGTTCAATGCACACTCTAAGCTAAGGTAAGGTTCTTAAGACTGACAGCGAATCTATTCTTCCACACAATTCAAACCTGGAAGCTGGATAGCCCTCGATTCCAACCGGATAGATGTTGCAACTTCAGCACCTACAGGATCAGGGTGACACAAGAAAAAGAAAACATTGGCACTCTACTATCCTTCAATGACTGAACTGCATCTGGATGTCTAAAATCATCCAACTCCAGATGGACGCTACCAAGCTGAAACTTCACTTTGGCTCCCGCGGCTGAGGTTTCTTTCTCGGATGAGACTAGTGCTACTGGGGGTGGAGGCTGCTAATGATCTGAAATGGTCTCTTCAAAGCCGGCCGGCAACATCACTGATCACCAACTACCAGCGGACGCTTGAGTCGAACGACCATCTCGGTCTCGGAGAGGATGAGGACGTCGCGGCCGCGAGTAATGAGAACTCCAGCGAGACCTCCCGCAGCCCCAGTACCGGCACCGACCTTGGCCCCCCTTCTCCCGCCTCCCAGGATCCCGATCAAGGTCCCGATGGCGGCAGCGGTGCCGACGTTCTTGAGGTCCTCTTTCTTGGATCCTCCGGCCTCTACCGTGCTGCCGTCGTCCTTGACCTTTCCGCCGTTGTGCTCTTCGATCGACACCAGCCGGGCGTCTATTGGCAGCGTAGAGCCGTCCTCAAACAAGAGCTCCTTCAAAGCAATGGTCATTCGAGCTCGACCGGCGATCCGACCGGCCCGCTTCACGTGCGTGACGGAGCCTCGGACTTCGGTGCCTTCGGGAATCACGGGATTCTGTCCGGCCAGCACGTCTTCGACTACTTCGGCATCGAAGCGGTCCCCTACCTGGCTGCTTCGGGTACTCAGAGTACCGAGCACCTTGATCCGGAACTCGGTACCTTCAGGCAGTTCTCCTCCTGAGAGAGCCGACCGAGCCCCCGTTGGAGCTTGCTCAGCCCGCCTTGGTAAGGGTTTCGACGCTACGACTCCCACCTCATCGCCTAAGTCCAGATCGTAGCCTTTCTCATATCCGTCCTCGAAGCCGTGACGAAACGAAAGTCGACACACTTGCGGATCGTGCTTCAGCGGATCGAGACCATGATCAGCCTGCTGGTAACCTTTCTTGTTGGCAAAATCGAAATAGCGACCCGCGGCACGATCCCCCTGTCCTGCCGCTACACCGTCCGCATGGCCCGTGTCGTAGGCTATCTGGTGACTGTCGGACTCGGCTGCAACACTGGGAAGAAGCAGCAGCACCAACAGCGTCGCAGATAGAGGAATCAGGCCACGGAGAAATGTCGGGCCACGGAGAAATGTCAGGATTGACTGTTTCGTTCTGGGCCTTCTCACGGCGAACCTCCTAGTTTACGGAATCCCTGGCCGGTGCAGTTTCTGATTCGGCCGCGACGACAACCCTTTCCTTGATGTCATCCCATCGCACGAGGTAGGTGTCGAGCAGGAGCTGATGCCCAGTCGACTGCAACTTTCCTTCTGAGTTCTTGTACTGAAAGTAGTAGAGCGTGTATTTCTTCTTCTGATAAAGCCCACCACTCCGTTGGTACATCACCCGGTTGGCATACAGGCCAAGGCGCTCTCCTTCCTGGTTGAAAACCTCCAGGCCTTCGAGAGACGCGTCCGGGGTTGTCCGCAGGAGATTGTTGGTCAACGGGAACATGAGCTCCTTCTTGGTGGGCCGAAAAAGCTGATGGAGGGTCCAAGAGCATGAGGTACCCTCGATCTTCTTCCGGAGATCACTGATCACCTCATCCACCTTCTCCCAGCGGGCCCGATGAGGCTTGCCACGAGTCTTCAACTTGACGGGTAGCTTCAGCTCTCTGGAGATCAAGGAACACTGCTCCTCGGGAACCCTCGCATGAGACCCTTCGCCACCTGGAAAAACCATCCCCATGAAGAGGCCGAAAGTAAGCATAGAGCTGTAGATCTGCTTGGCCACGGCTGTTGTCCACTCCTATCTTGATGGAAAAGTTTAACAAAAGGTTTAACAGTCTCGGAATTTCAATCAAGTGAGCTGTTCTCTGAGACCGCCCTTTCGTCACAGCCGGGGTGTCCCGAAACAGCCTTTTACGGCCTTGGCCGTCGGCACGAAGTGCCTACTTAAATGGCCCGAGGATGGGCCCCTAAACCAACCATCTACGCGCCGTTTGCGTTGCGGGTTTCCTGGTGCACCCAGGTAACTACCGCCGAGACGTTCTCGAGCGGAGTCTGAGGGAGGATCCCGTGGCCCAGATTGAAGATATGGCCAGGTTGCGAGGCCGCCTCACCCAGGACGTCCAGAACCTTCTCTCTCAGGAGGTTCTGCTGTCCCAGCATGGCGATTGGATCCAGATTCCCCTGCACGGCCACATCTTGCCCCAGATGCTGCCAGGCCTCACGAAGCCGAACCCGCCAGTCGAGTCCTATCACGGACCCACCGGCTTTCTTCATTAGGTCCAGGAAAGTGCCAGTCCCGGTCCCAAAATGAATCAGCGGGACTTCATAGCGATCGAGGCGCTCGAAGATGCTCTGGGAGTAGGGGAGCACGTACCGCTCATAGTCTTCAGGACCAAGGCATCCCACCCAACTGTCGAAGAGCTGCACGGCCTGGGCACCAGCCTCGATCTGGGCGGCAAGGTAAGCCACTGTTACGGTGGCCAGCTTGTCCATCAGTTCATGCCAGGCATTGGGCTCTGAGTACATGAAGAGCTTGGCTTCTTGAAAGGTTCGCGAGCGTCCACCTTCAATCATGTAGCTGGCCAGCGTAAACGGGGCCCCTGCAAACCCAATCAAGGGGATCGAGGGGGACAGCTCTCGCCGCACCAGGCGGATCGCGTCCAGGACAAAGGAGAGCTCTTCAACCGGTTCCATGAGACGCAGCGACTTGACGTCGTCCGGAGTCCGCAGGGGCCGGTGGATGACCGGGCCCTCCCCCTTGGCAAACTCGAAGCCAACCCCCATTCCTTCAAGGGGGAGCAAGATATCGGCGAAGATAATGGCAGCATCCAGGTCGAAACGTCTGATCGGTTGGAGGGTGACCTCGGCAGCCAGCTCAGGATTGCGGCACAGATCCAGAAAGTTGTGCGCCTTCCGCAGCTCTCTGTACTCAGGCAGATAGCGCCCGGCCTGGCGCATGAACCAGATCGGAGTGCAGTCGACCGGCTCCCTCCGACACGCCTTCAGAAACCGACTCTCGTCCTGGGCTGTAGGGTCCATGTTCCTCTCCTTGCTTCCACTGACGGCCAAGCTCCCAACCAGAACATCTTAGCGTGGATGCCCCCTTTCCTGAAATTGAGTGAACGGTGGGCAGTGAGCAGTAAGCAGTGAGCAGTGAGCAGTGAGCAGTGCGGTCCGACAGTCCCGAATACCGACGAGTGCGACCCAGTTGCGAGGAGAGAGCGGACAACAACACAATCCTCCCTGTCGCTAGGCAAAGTTTCCACCTGACCCGCTTTTCCATCACAGCTTCGCGAATCGCCACGTTAGGAAAGAGTGCACGGCATCTGCGGGTTGCGTCGCGAAACGAAAATGCTGCTCAAGGTTCACAGCGCCTCCGTACTTGGTATTCAGGCCGAACTGATCGACATCGAAGTCGATCTGTCGGTCGCCAGCAAGCCCAGCTACCATGTGGTGGGACTTCCTGATACCGCCATCAAGGAGAGTGGCGAACGAGTGCGCGCTGCGATTCGGAACTGCGGCTACTCCTTTCCCAGTCAGGGCAACATCACGATCAACCTGGCACCGGCTGACTTCAAGAAGGAAGGCAGCTGCTACGATCTCCCGATCGCGCTGGCTATCCTGGGCCTCAGCGGCGAACTGCAGCCGGAGCAGGTCCAGCGCTGGATCATCATGGGAGAGCTTTCTCTGGATGGGCGTGTCCGACCCATTCGGGGCGCATTACCGGTAGCCCTCAGCGCAGAGCGGCACAAGTTCCACCAACTCCTTCTCCCCAACGACAATGCCCGCGAGGCTGCCGTGGTAAAGGGCGTGGATGTCTACGCGGCCTTCAGCCTGCCCCAGGTCCTGCGTCTGCTCAACGGCGATCTGTCCCGGTGCCCGCCACTGAAAGTCGATCTGCAGGAGCTGGCAAAACAACAGGAGTCGTCCCTTCCGGACTTCGCAGAGGTCAAAGGGCAAAGGACATCAAAACGAGCCCTTGAGGTGGCCTGCGCCGGAGGTCACAACATCCTTATGATCGGCCCTCCGGGCGCCGGGAAGACCATGTTGGTGAAACGCATCCCATCGATCCTGCCGCCCATGAGCTTTGCCGAGGCGCTTGAAACGACGGCGATCCACAGTGTCTGCGGCCTCTTGAAGTCGGATTGCTCGTTCTTGAGCCGTCGCCCCTTCCGGTCACCGCATCACACCATCAGCGGAGCCGGCCTCGTCGGAGGGGGATCTCAACCCCGGCCCGGAGAAGTCTCGCTGGCACACAACGGGGTGCTCTTTCTCGACGAACTGCCGGAATTTGAGCGGCGCGTTCTAGAAATGCTTCGCCAACCCTCGGAAGAGTCCGAGGTGACGATCAGCCGGGCAGCTCGAACCCTGACCTTCCCCGCGCGATTTACCCTGGCCGCTGCGATGAATCCTTGCCCTTGCGGATACTGGAATAGCCTGGTGAAGGAGTGCGTGTGTACGCCTCCCCAGATCCAGCGCTATCTCGCCAAGATCTCGGGCCCACTGCTGGACAGAATCGACCTCCATGTCGACGTCCCCGAGGTCAAGTATGACGAGTTGACGCGTGGTCCCGATGGAGAACCCTCCCAACAGATCGCCGAACGGGTGAGGGCAGCGCGAGCCCGACAGCTTCGGCGTTTCAAGGGCGAGAACATCTTCTGCAACGCCCTGATGGGACCCTCCCAGATCCAGCAATACTGCAACCTGGACGGCGCCACCAAACAGCTGCTCGAGAATGCAATCCGTAGATTGGCCTTCTCTGCCCGAGCCTACGATAGGATCCTGAAAGTCGCCCGCACGATCTCGGACCTGGCAGACTCCGACGATCTTCGGTCCGAGGATGTGGCCGAAGCGATTCAGTACCGGTCCCTCGATCGCAACTTCTGGGAGGGAAGCTAGCCCTGCCCTTTACCCGTAATTCGGTACAGAACAAAGTCATGTTTCTGGGTCTCCCAGAGCGAAGCCTTCACACAGGAGCCGGAGGTGTGAATAGCCCTGCCATATCAACTCATGACCCGGGGGCGCATCCTGGTTGCGTCCTAGGTATCCTCCGATGCGCGCCACCAGCCGTACCGCCTCACCCAGCTGCGAGGGCGGGTTCAAGCTTTTTTTTTGGCGTAGGCCCCCAGGACATGGAGTTCAAGATCCGAGAAGAGCACCTCGGCGGGCAGTTCCGGGGTTTCTCTGCCCAGCAGAGTCATCAGCATAATCCGCCAGGCGATGACCAGGTTGATCGCAATCGCCCGGCTGAGGCGCTCGGCGCTTCGGTGGGCGATCTCTTCGATGCGGCAGCCGGACTTCAGCACCCGGTGCCAGTCTTCAATGCGCCAACGCAGGCAATACCAGCGTAGGCATTGAACCGCCGCTTCGGGCGAGGCGAGAGTGGCGGTAGTCAGAAGGAACCACTCGATGGCTTCGGTTCCCGCAGGCGGAGAGTCCTCCCGCGCCTGAATCACCCAGATCTCGATGGGCTCCTTATCCGGGTAATATTTCGGGGGGCGAAGTTGGATCCGCCGATAGCGGACCGAGAGCTCCGCCCGGCGGCGGGGCCTCTGGGGCCGGGCCTTTCGCTTACTGAGCTTGGGCCGAGCGCTCTGGCGCGGCACCTGGACGCGGACCTGGGTCTGTACCGGCTCCTGTACGAGCGCTTCGAAAAGCTTGAACGGCTCCTCCGTGATGCCGCGGTTGTGTTGGGCGCGCACCAGTAGGTCGACCCCCGGGTAACGGCGTTGCTCCTCGAACAGCTCGAAGATATCCGCTTCCCGGTCGCAGACGTTGATCAGTCGCGTCTGGGGCATTTGGGCCGCCACTTCTCCGAGCTCGCGCAGCGCTTGAATCCAGCAGAAGGTCTGTTTTTCCTCGATCGGGATGGCCCAGCTCGGTCGCTTCTCTTGCGGCGATTTCAACTGCGGCGCCAGACACTGGGCGCGCAAGACCCCCAGCGGAAGTCCATTGGGGGCCACGGCCAAGGTCGAATGCAGGTGCAATCCCCGACTCTGGGCGCCGGTCTGGTTGCTGCCGATCACTCCCAGACCTTCACACTGAGCCAGGCTCGTATAGTCCAGATCGGTGCCGTCCTGCAGGCACAACACGGTGCGCTGCCCCTGCATGCGCCGCAGGGTGCGTTGCCGGTGAGGCTGCAGAATCTGGGGCAGGCTCACCGCGGCCTCGTCCGGGTGGTCGATCAATCGGTAGTAGGCCTTGACCGCCGGCCAATCCCCCTGGGCCACCCCGCTAAAGGCACGACCCGGTTCCTGCGCCTTGGACTCCACAATGTTCACCAGTCTTCGGCTCAGCCGCGCGTCCCCCAGCGGCGCGCCGCCAAACTCCTCTTCCGCCCAACTCTCGGCCTCGACCCCCTGGGCCGGAGCCAGCGGCCCCAAGCCGGCCCCCTCGGCCAACCCCAGGCGGGCGCGGAACTCCGGCTCCAGCGCATACACATAGATGTCCTTGATCGTTTCCTCCCGCTGGGTGAAACGATCCTGCCGACCCCGACCCTGGGTTCGGCCCACCCGGGTCCAGTTCGCTGCCCGATAGGATGCCCCCGAAAACCGGCTCGTGTCTACAAAACTCTCGACCAACCAGGGACGGTACCCATAGCGCTGCTCGAAGTCTTCGGCCAGCCGCTGCAGGCTCAGGCTCAACACCCGCGAGGCCAGGTTCTGACACTGCACGCTGGGTCGGATCAGAAAACGGCTCAGGCACACGACCCCGTGCAGATGGGCGCGCCTTTGCTCCGCATCCCAACCGATCCAGCGGTCCCGGTCCACGAGTTGCAACGCCGCGGCGGCAAAGCCCAGGCCCCCCAGCCAGCCGTGCTCGGAGCCGAGCAGATAGCGCAGCTGCCGTCCCACCAAGGGCCCAGCCCCCAGCGGATGCTCTTCGATCATCAGCTCGTTCCAGATCCGCATCTGCCCCGGCTCGCCCACCCCGATCAACTCCAGCCCCCGCACCTCCCCCACCTGCTCGGGCACCCCGATCGGCTCCTCCACTGGAGCCGCCAACCGTCGCGGACGGGGCGCCCCTTTCTGGATCCGTGGGGGCGGCAGCCGAAAACAGCCCTTCGCTTCCAGCTCCCGCAACGCCTTCAGGCAACCTCCCCGCTGGGGCCGCCCGCCGGGGTCATAGAATCGCAACTGATCGCAAAGAAAACCGGCCAACTCGCTTCGCGAAGAGAAATCCCCTTCTTCCAGCAGCCGGCTTACATACTCGATGCTCTCGGGCTTCGACAGGGTACGCTTGATCTGATTCTGGAGCTGCATGCCGCTCAGTTTGAACGACCCGAAACTCTTTGTCCAGTCCTTTATTACGGGTAAAGGGCAGCGCTAGCCGCCGTATCCAACAGGTGCTCCTTCGAGATGGAAAAGTTCAGTCGAGGGAGGTGGCGGTGGCCTCCGTGCCGCCGTTTTCGAGCCAAGGGCTCGGAGGAGAGAACACGGCGGCCTGGAAGCCACCGCCACCCCACGCCTGTTGAAACAGATTAGGGTGATATAGACTGCGAAGAAGCGCCGTGGTAAGAAGTTACTATGAAAACCCGGCTGTCGTTACTCTCGGTTGCGATCTGCCTCGCCACCTCCTGGACCTGGGGACAGGGCTCGGACGCGGCCTCCTGGACCGTGGAGCTGTCAACACGCTACAGAGTCGTTCCCAACATCACCTATCTCACCGCCGACGGCTATGAGTCGAAGTTGGATGTCATGGCTCCCCGGGACGTCCAACAACCGCTTCCGACCCTCGTGTACATTCACGGAGGGGGGTGGGTTGGCGGCGCCAAGGAAGGCAGCCTCCTGAGAACCCTGCCGTATCTGGAAATGGGCTTTGCGGTCGTCAATGTCGAGTATCGCCTGGCCCGGAACGCCCTCGCTCCGGCCGCGGTCGAGGATTGCCGCTGCGCCCTGAGCTGGGTGTTTCAGAACGCCGTCGAGTATGGATTTGACCCGGATCGCATCGTCTTGACAGGGGGCTCCGCCGGTGGACACCTCTCCCTCACTACCGGCATGCTGCCGGCGTCCGCCGGTCTGGACCGCCGCTGTCCCGTCAGGGACCCAGGGAAGCCCAACCGGGCGCCGCCGCTTGACCCCGAGATGAGGGTGGCCGCCATCGTCAACTGGTATGGGATCACCGATGTCGGCGACCTCCTGGCGGGCGAGAACGCCAAGACCTACGCTGTGGCCTGGATGGGGTCCATGCCCGATCGCTTCGAGATTGCCAAACGGGTCTCGCCCCTGACCTGGGTACGGAAGGACCTGCCGCCGATAATCACGATTCACGGCGATGCCGATCAGATTGTCCCCCACGACCACGCCCGACGCTTGCACCGAGCGCTGGACGCCGCAGGCGTTCCCAATTCATTGCATACGGTGGCTGGAGGCGGACACGGCGGGTTCAGTGTCGACGAGAATCAGCAGGCGTACGCCGCAATTCGCCAGTTTCTGGAGCGGCATGTCCGTCCTGCCTCCCAACCCTAGACATTCGATTCATCAAGGCGTCAATTCAAGACATCTCCCAGTAGGTTCCCCGGATACTGCTGACACCGTAACCCGCCACTTCTCTGGCACCATCTCCTTCTTGCTCGCCATAGTAGATCGTGAACAGACGCCCGGGTTCGTACTCGATCGATACCGGGTAACCCAGGTTCTTGTTGGGCATATCGTCCCGGATCAGCAGTTCCCTCTCGTAGTCCCAGGTCTGACCGCCATCCCGGCTCAAGCAGGCCCGGAAGCCGAAGGGAGCCCGGCGGTGCCCGTAGGTCAATAGCAGCCGGCCATCCGACAGAAGCAGCAGATGTCCCGGGGATCCCCAGATAGGGGTGCGGCGTACCGCTGTCCACGTCGATCCTCCATCCGGGGATTCGCTCTGATGGAGGTACCCGGTGTTGCTGCGGATAATGGCGACCACCCTGTCCCCTGGGAGAACCGCGGCCGTGGGCTCCGACAGGCTCCCTTCCTTCATACTCGCCACAGCCAGGGGTTGGCTCCAACTTCGGCCGCCGTCCTGGGAGCGCACCACATAAGCAGTCTGATTCAGCGTGTTGTCGGCTGTCACCATGAGCACGGTCCCATCCCCCAATTGGACGACTCCCCGGGGCGTGTAGCCTCCCATGTAGGGACCCGTGGAGATCTTCACGGTCTGCCCCCAGGTTCGTCCGCCATCGGGACTCAAATGCACATAGCAGCCACCTTGAGCCCGGCACCAGGGCATATCGCTGCGGCTCCAGTCCGAGTCCGGCTGGGCCCTTTTCCAGGGAGGCCCGCCGACCCTCACCCAGATCTCTTCTCCCTGGGCGAAGCGCTTCCGGCCCTCTTCCAGGGGATACCAGAGGAATTGCCATTGATTGAGAACCACGGTCCCGTCCTTCAGCTGGGCCAGACCCGGACACTCGACTCCGTACCAGTCCCAATTCGGGGCAGCCTCGGGAGGACTCCAGGTGCGCCCTTCGTCGTCGGAACGGGTGATCAGGTTGTGATAGTGGGGGTCGTCAGGCGGGTGGTGGTAATCGGTCCTGGTGATGGTGAAGGGTTCTATTCTCTGACTTTCGTTGAAGGCCGCCACCCACTCGCCGTTGGCCAATCGGACGATGCTAGCGTGCGAGCAGTAGGCGTAAGGGTCGCGATAGATGATGATGTCTCGCCGATTGCGAACCGGCCGGGTGTGCGGATTGGAAACAGCCGGATCCCCCCGGCGCTGCGCCACGCTGGATGTCATCGATAAGGAGGCAGCCAGGGCCGAGCCACTGGTCAAGAATTCTCTTCGGTCCCAAGGTTCTTTCCGGGGCATGGACTTTCCTCCTGGTAACGGGTTGCAAGACCGCGATCGGCCTGTGGACCAGGCCTGTGAGAGCAATTATATGGTTCATCCGGTAAATGGGGAGGTGCCGCCAGTCAAAGGCAGGCCGTGGAAACTGCCGCACTATGCAAACCGTGGAAAAACAACTAGTTCTGGAGGAGAACTGGCAAGTGCTCGCAGTTGTTTTTCCACCGTTCGCACAGCGCTTGGAAAACTCCGTATCACGGGCTTGCTGGCCCAGTTCGATGTCGCTCGGAGTTTTCCACAGTTCCCACGGCCTCTGCTACTGCAGCCGACTATATTGACAAGCGAACGGGGAACCAGATTTGGGATCCGGAAAGCGCCGAACCACGTTCCCACCTCCCCATTTACCGGATGACCCAATTATATTTCCCTCTTCTGTGACCGATCAACTCTCATCTCTGGGCGAAGGTTGCGGTAGGGCGAGAATCAGGGTAAAGACTTCCCAGCGCCATGATCGCGATGAGGTCGCCCTCTATGTGCAGCGCCTGGTCTCGGGACAGGCTTACCTGACCTTTTTGGGAGACCGTTCCGCTGTCGCCTGATAAGTAGTTACTTCAGCCGCGACGTGAATTCTGAGAGGAAAGAAGGGAATGCCAGCTCTGAGGACGCAGAAGGTCGGAATCATCATGAACGGTGTTACCGGCCGTATGGGAACCAACCAACACCTGATACGTTCGGTGCTCGCCATTCTCGAACAGGGCGGCCTCCGCATCGACGAGAGCAGAATGGTTCTTCCCGTTCCAACCCTGGTAGGTCGCAACCCGGCCAGGCTCGAGCAGCTCGCCCTCCGTACCGGAGTCGAAAAATGGACCACCCAGTTGGATCGGGCCTTGGACGACGCCGCGAACCTCATCTATTTCGACTCACAGTCGACTCAACAGCGTGTGCCTGCAGTGACAAAGGCCGTCGAAGCAGGCAAACATATCTACTGCGAAAAACCGACGGCCATGACGACCCACGATGCCTATCAACTCTATCGGCTTGCCAGTGAGGCCGGCGTCCACCACGGCGTGGTCCAGGACAAGCTGTTCGTGCCCGGCATCATCAAACTCAAGCAACTGAAGGAGAGCGGCTTTTTCGGTCGCATTCTCTCGGTACGGGGCGAGTTTGGCTACTGGGTGTTCGCAGGAGAGAACAGAGCCCTGCAGCGGCCATCCTGGAACTACCGCAGCGAAGACGGGGGCGGCATTGTCCTCGACATGTTCCCCCATTGGCGATACGTTCTCGACAATCTTTTCGGCAGGGTCAAGGCAGTCTCCTGTCTGGGTACCACCCACATCAAGCAGCGCTGGGACGAGCAGGGACGAGCATACACCTGCACTGCCGACGATTCGGCCTACGCGACCTTTCAACTCGAAGGAGACATCATTGCCCACTTCAACTCGTCCTGGACGGTGCGGGTCAAACGGGATGACCTACTGAGCATCCAGGTCGACGGAACGCATGGGTCGGCAGTCTGCGGTTTGCGTGATTGCCTGGCTCAAGCCCACGGTGATGCACCCTACGTGACCTGGAATCCTGATGTTGAGAGCCCAATCGAACACCACGACTCCTGGACGCCCGTTTTCGAAGACCAGGTTTTCGGCAATGCCTTCAGGACTCAATGGGAGCTCTTCCTGCGACATGTCCTCGCAGATGAGCCCTTTCCCTGGAACCTCCTCCAAGGAGCCAGAGGAGTGCAATTGGCAGAGAAGGGACTCGAGTCCTGGAAGCAGCGCGCCTGGGTCGACATCCCCGAGTTGGAGGCGTGAGAAAGAGGTCGCAAGTCACAAGAAAGAGGTCGCAGGTCGCAGGTCACAAGTCGCAGGTCTCATGTTCCCTTTTTCTGGAGACGACATTCTCCCAAGCGTGGGCGACTAGGACCCATTGACTCTAGGGAAGAAAGGTGTTCCCGGTCCGATAGACCTGCGACCTCTTTACTAACGGCCTGCGACCTCTTGACTTACGTCCAGTACAGTTCTTTCGGAATCTCTAGCTTCTCGCCTTTGGCAATGGACTCGTTGCCTTTGATCATTGGAATGACCACGTTCATGGCCATGGGACCGTCGCTCAGATTGTCGGCGCCATGCCGGATGATTCGGCCGAAACCTGCCAGCTCATTCTGGTATCCGCGCAAGGCTATAGCCATGCTGGAAGTGCCTCCGACACTGGAGCCGGCGGCATCATTGGCTCGACTCTCCGAGGCCTCCATGACCGGCCCTTCACCCATCGGAGCCGCCGCCAGTTCGGTCGCTGCGGCTTCACCTCCCTCTGAAAAGAGCAAGGCTTCGCGCTCACCACTCAATATGATCGTCCCCTTGGTTCCCATGAATTGCTCGTAGTAGTGGTCATAGGAATTGGTTTGAATCGAGGAGTAGGTAAAGGTCAGCCCATCCGGATACTCATAAATCAGGTAGACGTGGTCTTCGACTTCCCGGTCATCGTTGTAGTGGTAGGTTCCGCCCGAGCCGTACACGGAGTGCGGCAGGCGCTCGCTGAACCAGTTGACCACCTGAATCTGGTGACTCCCCAGCTCACCCATGAGTCCGTGGCCGAACTTCCGGTAGAGCCTCCAGTTCTTGTACTGATCCAGGTTGGCATATCCCCAGGGGGTGGGGTCGAAGTCACCCTTCGGCAGCTTTCTTCTCCAGCTCTTGTTCCGATGCCAGAGGGCGCGAACATGATACACGTCGCCAATCACACCACCCTTCATCAGTTGGTAGGCCTCCTGGTACAGGGGGTTGTAGTTTCGATGGTGTCCGACCTGGAGGGTCCGGCGCGCTGAATGAGCCGCGTCGATCATTCTGCGGCACCCTTCGATGCTATGGGCCATCGCCTTCTCGCTGAAGGTATGTTTTCCCGCCTGCAAGGCATCTATTGCCATCGGCTCATGCTGCCACATAGGGGTCGCGATCAAGACCGCTTCAAGGTCTTTTCTTTCCAGCAGCTTGCGGTAGTCGGTGTAGGCTTCAGCCTGGGGATCGAACCGTTCGCGCGCGATCTTGAGACCCTTCTCCAGGTTCCCAGGGTAGATGTCGCAAACAGCTGAAATTCGGAGGTGGCTGGGAGGAGCGTTTTCCATCAACACCCGCCCCTGACTTCCGGTCCCGATGATCCCCACCTTGACGGGTGTCATGGAGGAGGCCTTCCAGACCAGAGCACCTGCTGGTGGAATCGCCGCCACTGCCTTGATGAAGTTTCTCCGACCTAGTTTCTTCTGTTCTTCAGTCATAGTCACCGTGCCCTGTTTATGGTTTCCATTCTAGAGAAGACATGGATATTACTACCCCCTGTTTACGCCCCGGACGAAGCGGCCTGCTTGGCCTCCTTCCTATATCGAAGCAGGATGTCGAGCCCTACCATCCGGCCCGTGGGAAAGGACATGACCAGCAGCAGCGCAAGGGCTTCCAGAAGCGTCTTGTTGACGTAGAGTTCGGCTCCCTCTGAAGACACTACCGTGAAGCCCTCTGAAGCAAGGGGAGGCGCCGCCAGGTAGAAGAGCATCAGGAGCGCGATACCTCCCAGGGCAGATAACCGGGTGAACAATCCCACCATCAGCAGAATCCCCAGGACCATCAGACCCCAGACAGTCGAGAAATCTGCCAATGCCATCAGCCTTGGACCCTCGGCGAGACTGTGGAACAGGGAAGCAAACGGACCGGTTGCCGCTTCCAGATAACCTCGGGCTGTCCACTCTACAGCCCGCAGTTTTCCCAGCCCCTGATAGAAAAGGTGCCACCCGATCGAGAACCGGAGCAACACCAGGAGGAGTTTCTGAACGCTGGTCGCTCCCGACGACTGATTCAAAGGATTATCTCCACATCGCTGGGATCCAGACCAAAACGATGCACTTCGATCTCGCCGTTGACAGACGCCGGCACCAGCAGGGCGCCCACGCCTGGATCATTGTGGCAGTATTCGCGGACTTCTTCCAGATCCATCACCAGGAAGGCCGTCGACAAAGCGTCGGCCTCCGCGGCCGTCCTGGCAAACGCGGTTGCACTCAGATTCTTCTCGGTAGGATACCCGGTTCTGGGGTCGAGCACATGGCCGTAGCGCTTCCCTTCGGCCCGAAACGACTGCTCTCCCACACCGGAAGTCGCCATCGCGCCATCGCGAAGCTGGATCCGCGCCAGGCTCTGTGTCCGTCGTAGCGGGTGACGCAGGCTCAGCGGCCAACCTCCTCCCACCTGACCGGGCGCATTGCCGAAGGCAAGAATACTGCTGTGCCCGGCGTGGAGAAGAACATTCAAAAGGCCCTCGTCGCGCAGCAGCGCTGCGGCTCGGTCCAGCGCGTAGCCCTTGCCGATGCCGCCCAGGTTCAGCTCCAGGTCAGGATGGTGGAATCGCACCGATTGAGACTCCTCGTCGAGTTCCAGCAGTTGGGCACCGACCGCGTCGAGGGTGCGATCCAGTGCTTCCTGGGTGGGGACCTCGCCCTGGCGCTGGGCAAAACCCCAACAACGCCACAAGGGGCTGGCGGTCATATCAAAGGCGCCACCCGTCTTCCGCCAGAGATCACAGCCAAGACCCAACAGTTGGAGCAATCGCGGCTCCATCCCCACGGGTCCCTGGTAAGCACTCCGATTGATGAACGAGATCTCACTCTCCTCGCAGAAAACGGTCATCTGCCGCTCGAGCCGGGCCACCTCGTCCAGGGCTCGGTGGGTTGCCATTACTTTCAAACGATCTCTAGAACCGAAGAGAATCTCGAATCGACAGGCCATGGCCGCGCGAGCGGCGCGCAACAGGTGGTGGGAGTCCGAGTTCTCACCGGGAGGCAGAACCTCGACAAACCCGGCTCCTAGCACCGAAGCAACCGCCTGGGGACGCAAGAACCCTCTTCTGCTGGTAACAGTACTGGACAAGAACCCTCTCTCCTCAGGTCATCAGGTCAGCGCACGGAACCAACTCAATCCAGGGCGGACTTAGGGCTCTGTCAAAAATAACTTCACATTCTGGCATCTCATCTTCACACCATCTTCGGCCGCTCCTCAATCGCGAACTCCTCAACGTAGACCCAGCTACGCCTGCGGTTTCGCTCAATCGTTCGCGACCAAATCTGGCGCAAATCTGAGCGCCAACTCTGCGAAGTTATTCTTGACAGAGCCCTAAGGTTATCTTCAACGGAGTCGTCAGATCAAGCGGGCTGAGGGAACAGATGAAGAACTCGGAAGGGAATGAAAATCCGAGCCGTCGCGAAGCGGCTCAAGGGTTGTCTCTACGAACCGAAATGCTGTTGGCCTCCCAACGGCGCAAATTGACATTGCGTCGAGGGGTTGGAAAACGCACCACCACCAGAGGCGGAGGTTACGTTCATACAGCAAGCGCTTTGTGAGGAAGGTAGCCTGCTGTAAATGGCACCGTTCAGGGGGCCTTACAAGACAACTCTGTTGCCGCTTCGCGACGGCTCGGTGTAGGAATCCGGAGTGGCTACTTCCCTTTTTCGGGACGCTGAATCTCTCAGCCTGTGCCGGGGGAAGAGCGGGGTGGGGTCCGGGCTTGCGCTCAGACCTCACCCCCTACTCGAATTCGTGAGCCTCGTCCTATTACTGGAAGAGGGACAGAACACTCTGGGGTACGGCGTTGGCCTGAGCCATTGCCGCTACACCGACCTGGGACAGAATCTGGTACTTCGTCAGATTTGCTATCTCCGAGGCGAAGTCCGCATCCCGAATCTGCGATTCGGCAGCGGTTAGATTCTGAACCTGGGACTGCATGACCGACACTGCGTTTTCGAGTCGGTTCATGGAAGCTCCCAACTTGCCGCGTCTGGACGCAACCGTGTCGATGGCTGCTTCCACCTCGGTCAGCATCGAAGTGGCGGTCGAACTGGCGGCGATGTTGACAGTGATGGAAGATCCGCCGCTGCCGCCTACGCCGACCGTAAGACTCAGTCCACTCGCGCTGAGCGCGCTGCCGCTGATCCCGATTTCGGCATTGGCCGCAGTCAGGTTCTGCGTGTCCCCAACGAAGATGTTTGTGGTGGTGTCGGCGAAGACAGCTGTGCCATTGAAAGAGGTGGCCGATCCAATCCGGTCGATTTCCCGGTAGATCTCCTGCAACTCGGTTTCAATAGCGGCCTCCCCTGAACTGTTGGTGTCCGACTCTGCTTCGGACAGCAGTGAAGCCGCCCGGCCCAACAGATTCTGAATCTGACCCAGCCCACTGTCTGCCACCTGGGCAAACCCAACGCCGTCATTGGCGTTTCTGATGGACTGCTCCAGGGTACGAATCTGCCCATGCAAGCCGTCCGCCAGAGCCAAGCCGGCAGGATCCTCGCCACCCCGAAACAACCGCTGACCGGTCGAGAGCCGGAACAGCGTTCGCTGCAAGTTCATCTGGTTCTGAGTGGAGTTGTGCTGCGCCACCAAACTGGGAAGGTTGGTGATGACACTGAAAGTGCTGCTCATCGAATTTCCTCCTTGAAAAACTTCTTAGGGGGCATCCTTGCCCCTCACCGGTTCCTGGGGACCGGCAACCCTCGTGTCTCAGTGGCCTTATCGTCGCGAGCCACGAAAACTGTAGTCCCCATCTACAAGAAATTTGCTACTGGCCTGAACTTCATCTGGCTCCTGAACGTGGGTTCGGTCTCCAGGCCGAAGTATTCTTCTTTCGAGCCTGGCTCGATAAACGGCGGCCTGGGGGCTTCCGGCTCTGCTTGCAGCGCTTGTAACTGGATTCAGCCGGGGCCTATACTCTGCCTTCGCACACCCATCCCAAGGAGCGAGAGCATGAGACCAATCAATCGAAGACATTTCCTCCGCAAAAGCTCTGGACAAATCGGCGGATTGGCCCTGAGCACAACCCTTTCAGCGGGCTTCCTCAGCCAATGTTCGCCAGCGGCGGATCCCGAGCCCGAGGTTTCCAGCGCCGGGATGAACCCCTATGCACCCTTCGACATGGGATTTCAGAGTTACTCCCTCCGGCACTTCACGGAGCTGGAGAGTTTTCTGGAACAGGCCGGCCGCTTGGGTCTCAACCACGTCGAGCTCTACCGGGGTCACCTGCCCACTTCGACTCCCCTGCCCCAGTTGGAACAAGTACGAAAGCGCCTGGCGGCGGCGGGACTCACCGCCAACGCCTTTGGGGTGGAACACTTCAGCGAGGATCACGAGGCCAACGAGGCTCTCTTCAAGTTCGGAAAGGCGCTAGGCGTGAGATGCTTGAGTGCGGATCCAAGGAAGGATGCTTTCGTCAGCCTGGAAAAGCTGGTCACCGAGTATGACGTCCAGATCGCGATTCACAACCACGGCCCCGAGGACGAACGCTGGCGCCAACCGGATTGGATTCTCGAGGCAGTAAAGGACCTCGATCCCAGGATCGGAGCGTGCGCCGACCTGGGACATTTCATCCGAGCCGACGTGGATCCCATCGAGGCCTTGGAGATGCTGGGTTCTCGGGTTCTCGGTGTCCACCTGAAGGACTTTGACCAGCAGGGCAACGACGTGGTCCTGGGTCAGGGTCAACTGGACGTAGGAGGGACTCTTGCGACTCTCGTGCAGATTGGGTTCGACGGCCCGATCTCTCTAGAGTTCGAGGGAGACAAGGAAAACCCCATTCCGAAGATGCTCGAGTGCCTGGCTATTGTTCGGGATGCGCTTCAGAAGAGCAGAAGCTAGCCGTCTTCCCCGCAGCCGCTCCGTCCTACTTCCTGGCCTGCTCCCTCTCCAAAGTAATATCGAGACGAACCGTGCGCCCGGGAATCGACGCGAGATCAGCCTCGTAGCTCTGGTAGCCGGAAGCCTCCAGGCGCAGGACGTGGGTTCCCTCGTTTATAGGGAAGGCCGTCTCCTCATCGGCAAAACTTCTGGCGCTGCCCATCAAGCGGCCATCCACATAGACCAGGGCCGAGGGTGGGACGACATCAAAGACCACCTGCGCGGTGGTCGGTATGATCCGCACTCCCTTGGAACCCACAACAGCCCGAGCCAGAGATCGCCGAACCTTGTAGCGCGGTCGAAGTAGAGGAGTGACAGCCACGCGCGGCTCACGATAGGAGAAGTGGGGATAACCGCAGGAGGCTCCATATTGACCGTAAAGAAAGTTGTCGGGCCGGTAGTAGAAGAAACTACGAGAAGGCAGGAAGAAATGGCCAGCCACGGCAGGCGCGGCCATCAAGACAACGAAACAAACCGTCCAAAAGACTCTGTGCATTCTCGAAACCTGCTACATTATAAGTGTTTTCCCGCCGCAGATTCAACGCTTGAGGCGGCATGCGGCAACTGCTTGCCGCTGCGTCTGCCCCAGGGATAGTTCTCATCTCCAACGACGAAACCGAGGAAGGCCAGGCTGAGGAGTCCGGCCACTGAGTTGAGCACCACGTCGGCCACGCCGAAGTGGCGATCGGGCAGGATCCCCTGAACGGTCTCATCTCCCAGACCCAGCAGCGCCACAATCAACAGGGTCCAGACATAGTGATAGCGATCGTGGCAATGAAAGCGCAGCGCATCGAAAACCAGCACGGTCAGCGGACCGTACTGCAGAAAGTGAAAGCGTTTCGCGGGCACGGTGAGAAACTGCAGGCAGCAAATGAAAGCCAGGGTGATCAGAAAGAAAGCCACATAGACCCCGATCCGACGTGGCAAGAAGAGGAATATAAGAGCAACAAGGATGAGTCCCAGAGGCAGGTACATCCAGCTCATCAAACTGTCCATGAACTCTCGACCCATCCGGTCAAAGAAGCTCACGTAGAGATCGAAGGCGAGAGTCAGGGTGCTGTAGAGGAAAACGGTGTAAAGCACCACCGCGATCCAGGCCTTTCGAGGAGAAGAAAAAATACCCGGCCTCATGGCGTCAGAGTATAGGTGTCGGCTCCGCCAATTCCAAGAAGAGTAGGCGAAGAAGGATGGTCTCAGCCAACGCACTGATCCCTCCTGTCCTGAGAATCAGATAGGGAAGAGGCATACCCTCCGGACCGCCAATCGACCGACCAATCCGCCACTTCCGAAACCCTCTTCGGCCGTGTTAAACTGACGCCTCTCATCCGCAGAGTGGGCCGCTAGCTCAACTGGCAGAGCAACTGACTCTTAATCAGTAGGTTCGGGGTTCGATTCCCCGGCGGCTCACCACATCTATCGCAAATAATATCAATATTTTACAGTTGTTTTCTTCGGTTTGATCTCAGCGCTGAGTTGTCGCTGGGGGGAAGTTGGGGGGAAGTTGGAGCCGGGGCTTAGCGGGCATTTTTGGCCGCTTTTCGCTTCTGGAACCGGCGAGCTGCCATTCGATTCGCACAACGCCGGGAGCAGTAGCGCATCTTCCCCTCCCGATAAAAGATGATCTCGCAGCCGGGGCAGATCAAGATTCTCCCCTGGGGACTGGTACCGAGTAGGAAGAATAGTCGAGTTAAGAAGCAATCCTCCACAGACCCTGTCGCGTACAGTTGCGCCTGGTTTCCAGCGGGCACTACCGACCAGTCGAGCGTGATTGGTGCCGGTCGGATTTCTTGAACTCTGGCGGGGGAAGCTTTTCCCAAGGTGCTAGAGCGAGCAAGGGGCATTAGAAACTTCCTGATCTGCTCCTGGAGCTTCAGGAAGCCCTCCCGGGTGTAGTCCTGAGCCAGGGGCCGCTCGATCGCCGAGACGACGATCCCACCCAGGCTCTCCATCGTCTGGGGGATGCCCCTTTCCCCGTGAAGATATAGCCCCAGGTCTTCCTTCAGATTCAACCAGTCTCCAGCTCTGAAGAAGTCGAGGTTCTTAGCCGCCAAATCGACGGCAAACTTGATCCGGTCCTCCGCTGTCTGCATTGGGGATCTATCCTAATATAAGCGTTTCTTTCTTTCAAGCCCGTTTAAAATATTATAAGCGATAACTGACTTCTAAATCTTTGACACACAGGTAACAGTTATGCTGAAATGGTGTGAAAGGAGCTAATACAAAAATGAAGATCTTACGCGTCCCCGAGGTGACCGAGAAGGTAGGGCTGAGCCGGGTTTCAATCTGGCGACTAGAAGCGGCTGGGGAATTTCCGCAGCGACGGCAGATCACCCCGAAGATTGTCGGGTGGATCGAAGCGGAGGTTAACCAATGGATCGCGTCTCGCCACCGAGTCGAGCGCAGTGAACAGGGAACAGGCGCCAGGCGGCAAGGGTAAGGTCTTGCCGCCTGGGCCTCTAACTAAAATGGATAACGGGGATGGGTCTAATTATCGCCCATCCGGCTGACTTTCTTCAAGCGACGGGAAGCCATGATGGGTATCGACTTTGATCAAATCGCAGAGAGTATAACGCCGGGGCAACTGGCCGGAATTCTTGGCACCGAGAAGGTGGGATCTTCCTACCGCTGCCCTCGTCCAGAGCACGAAGACCGATCCCCGAGTTTTTCCATTTACAGGAAGGACGGGCGGACTTTGCCACACGGCCTCGTGTGGTTTTGGTGGATCTCCGGTTGCGATGGTGGCGGAGTTGAGAGGGCTCGACTACAGGGATGCCGCCACCAGGATAGTCGAGGAGTGTGGCCTTTCCCTGGGCGCTGAAATCATACCTGCACCCACTCCATCACCCACTCCATCGGGTCAGACCCTCTACTACGTTTACCACGATCGAGACGGCAACCCCCACAGCCGCAAATGTAGAGCCCCCGGAAAAGAGTTCTACATCCAGGCCCGGCGTGGTAGTAGTTGGGTCAACGGCGGTCCCGAGATCCCTATCCTCTACCATCTGGACGCGCTGGTAGCGGAGCCCGATCGGCTGGTTTTCTTGGTGGAAGGCGAAAAAGATGCAGATCGGCTCTTAAGCCTCGGGCTGCTCGCGACCACTAACATATACGGCGCCAGTGAGAAGTGGGTCGAAGGCTACACCGAGGCTCTTAAGGGGCACCCTGTTGCCGTTATTCCGGATCACGACGAAGACGGTCGGGGCCATGTACTTGAAGCAGCCGACCATCTGATCGGCGCCGGTATCGAGGTCCGCCTGATCGAGCTCCCCGGCCTCGGGCCATTCCCCAGCAAGGAAGATGTCAGCGATTGGCTGGATGCAGGGCATACGGTCGAAGAGCTCAAGAGGTTGGTCAAGAAAACAGATCCGTTGACCCCGGAGAAGCTGTCCCAGATCCGGGCAGGCTGGGGGATGGTCGGAGCGGAACCTGCGGACAAGAGGGGAAAGCTGATCCTAACGCCCGTGGGCGAGCTGCTTTCCGAGCCCGAGGAAGCAATCGACTTTATAGTGGCAGACGTGCTTCCCTGCGGCGGACTCTCCGTCGTGGTCGCCAAACCGAAAGTTGGCAAGAGTACGACGGTCCGGGAACTCGGGCGAGACGTCGCCCGAGGCGAGCCTTTCCTCGGTCGGGAAACTCAGGCAGGTAAGGTCTTTTATCTTGGACTTGAAGAGAAGCGATCCGAAGTTCGCAAGCACTTTCGGGCCATGGGGGTCACGGCAAGCGATCCGATCCTTGTTTTTATCGCAGCTTCACCAGTTGACGGCCTAGCCCAGCTTGCTGCCGAGATCAAGGAGAAGCAGCCTGCTCTAGTCATCATCGATCCGCTATTTCGATTCATCCGAACCAAAGACGGCAACGACTACGCGACCGTTACTGCAGCCCTTGAGCCGGTCGTTACTCTGGCGCGGGAATCGGGAGCCCATTTAATGTTCACGCACCACGCCACCAAGGGCCAAACGTCCGGAGGTGACTCCATCCTCGGAAGCACCGCCATCTTTGGAGCCGTCGATACGGCACTTATCCTGAAGCGGTCGGATCGCTACCGGACCATCAGCAGCATTCAACGTTATGGAGTGGACCTAGAGGAAACGGTTCTGGAACTGGACCCGGAGACTCTGCGAGTCACCGCCTGCGGTTCTCGAAAGGAAGCCGACGAGGCCCACGTATCCGACCCGATTCTGGAGTTCCTGCACTCTCAAACCGATACCGTCGAAGAGCGGGAGATCCAAGAAAATGTCGAGGGAAGAAAGCAAATATTAAGTCGTGCTCTACGGTCGCTTGTGGAGCAGGACAAAGTGGCCCGCGAGGGGCTCGGAAAACGGGGTGATCCCTACCGTTATTTCATTTCTGGTTCCCTGGTTCCCAGTATAGGTCGGGAACCAGAAAACCAGAAACGACTTTTCCCTGTAAGTGACTCAAATAACAGTAGATATTCTGGCTCCCGGAAAACTGCAATTTTTCAGGCTCCGGGATCCAGAAAAGAAGGCATCGGGAGCCAGAAAATCGAGGCCGAAAAAGGGACTGAAAAGGTTCATCCGGTAAATGGGGAGGTGCCGCCAGTCAAAGGCAGGCCGTGGAAACTGCCGCACTATGCAAACCGTGGAAAAACAACTAGTTCTGGAGGAGAACTGGCAAGTGCTCGCAGTTGTTTTTCCACCGTTCGCACAGCGCTTGGAAAACTCCGTATCACGGGCTTGCTGGCCCAGTTCGATGTCGCTCGGAGTTTTCCACAGTTCCCACGGCCTCTGCTACTGCAGCCGACTATATTGACAAGCGAACGGGGAACCAGATTTGGGATCCGGAAAGCGCCGAACCACGTTCCCACCTCCCCATTTACCGGATGACCCACTGAAAACGAGGACGATTCGGGCGATGTTGATGAGGCAGGATGGATGACGATTTAACTCCTTCTAGGGGTGAAGGAATGGCCGATCAACACCTTCTTGACACTAGATACCTGGAGCTGATCGAGGAGCTTTTTGACGATTGGCGCCCTGGAACGGATCGCTTCATCCGGGAACGACATCCGGAGCTGGCTAAGGCCGCCATTGTGGCGACCCAGGAGCTCCATAAGGTATGGAAGCAGGCTCGGGACGGGAAAGCCGATCAGGAGGTATTTGAGAAAGCTCTGGGTGCTTTTGGCCAGTCGTACTTGAACCAGATACACGCTTTCGATGCCGCCGAGCGGCAGAGGTCGGGGCCAAGCGTCTTCGACCTGGGGGCCTACGAGCTATTGAATGAACTACGGCGCCAGGGGGTCCGATTGCGGCTGAATCGGGATGGGAAGCAGCTGCAAGTCTCGGCTGCGGTTACCTCCGAGGTGATCCAAGAGGTCAAAACTAAAGAACGGGAGCTGATCCGGCTTCTAGAAGCAGGCGAGGGGGCCTGGATTTTTGTTTCGGAGTATTCCTCGAAGGAACTTCTAAAGATGACTACGGAAACTAACAAAACACAGGAGGTAGGAAACCAATGAAAGAAACAGTAAGAGTAACTAAGAACCTGGATTGCTTGAGGGCAACTACGGTCAGAAAACCCGGCACTTCTGGAGGAGAATCATCTGACGCGATCAAAGAAACCGAAGACCAGTTTCATCCCGACAGCGGGAACGTGATAGTGAATGATCGTGGAGACTCCCTTGCCGCTCTCCTCCAAGGGTTTAGCTGGGCGTCCGGTCCGACACCGATTGATATCGAACCGGGGCTGACACTAGGCCCCATTGAGAACAGTGTCGAAGGACGCCTTTACGCGAGGCTCTGTTCTGAGACCGGAATAGACGACGGAGACCCCTTCGGATCGGAAGTCTATGCCCGATTTGACCCGCCCATCTATTTCGGCGACTGGGGTGACCCGCATTCGGTCGTGGATCGTTTCTACAATCTCTTGACCATAACCATGGCGAGTCCCATTGGAATGTGTCGTGTTATCTGCTCCGCAGATGGATTTGCTTCGGCTCTGTACACAGAGAATGTCTTTTTCACTATTGGTGATGCAGAGATTCTTGAGAAGAACTGGCCACCTATCACTCCCCTACTGGTTGGAGAGATTGCATTGGCCTGGAAGAACACCCAGAAGTGTTGGAAGCAGGGAATGTCAAAAAGTCGGCTCATCCGTGCCCTTGAGTACTTCTACTACGCCTGGCGGTCAGAGCATATGGATCAGATCTGCTTGAATCTGGGGATTGTCCTAGAGGAACTCTTTGGACCTCACTCGAACCCTTCGAGAAAGAATCCGACCTGGGTGAACACGGTGTGCTTCGCTTGTGACTTGTCCGAGGAGGTGATGCGTGTTAGGCCATTGGTTCAGAGACTGTGCAGATTGCAGTCTGAGATCGCCGGTGGCTTAGAGCAAGATTACGATGAGCTTGATGATGTTGTCGCCGAAGCGTTTCCGTTCGTAGCTAAAGTCCTTAATACAATCCTTCTCGATGAAAAGCTAAGCCTCCAGTTCAACAGCTACCCGAACAACTGATAACGTCAGCGCGAGACGGGAATCGAACCCGCGACGTCCAGCTTGGGAATTCTTCCTCAAACGTAGAAGTCACTGATTCTAAGGGACTTAGACCCTAAACCACCCTGCACAGAGCGGCAAACAAGGGGACTTTCCGCACCCTATACGCACCCAACAGGCCGGCTGCATACGGGAGCCGTAATGCGATGTCGCCAGGCAGCCACAGTCCCATCCCAAAGTATCGATCTGCTGGCAATTGTCAGAGTTTCCTGAGCTTGATTTCAGCAGAAGGGAGGCCTTTTCACAATCGTTGGGTTATGAGTTCAAGCCCCACCCCGAGAACCAGTAACCTAGCGGCATGTACGGTCACATTGGGGAACGCTTAGGTAGCGGTCGGGAAGCCAGGGGAATTCTTATTGGACCCATAACGGACCAAAGTCTTGAGAGCCGGATAGCATGGTGGTGCGCACTTCAAGGCTATCGGTTAAGCCCCAAGATGTTGTCAGAACGCTCATTCCTCGGGTAGCAGATCGTCAGCCGAAATAAGTCCACCACCGACTGAGTCATGAAGATTCTGGAGCACGCTAAACAGGATTGTCAGATTCTTCCTCCGGACAGGTAGCCCTCACTGTCCACATCCCATTGCTTTGCGATTCCTTCGTCGCGGTACACCCTTCGCTTTCGAAATCACTCACTACTTCATCTACCTGGCTGTCCGGTACATCAGTTAGGACTCGTTCCACTGCCATCTGATTCTCCTGTATCTAACTCATTGTTCCTTTACTAAGCCCAACCACTGCTGTCCGGTTTATTTTTCGAGGTCTGGCTGAAAGCCTTATGTGATGGGGCTTTGGGGAGATGGTGGAAAGAAGGGGGTTGTTTTTGGCCCGGAAGCTCCTGGGCCCGATTTGGGAAGGGGACCTACCTTGGTTAAACTCTTTGGTTGTCATCAAAAAGCCAAAGAAGACCAAGGAGATCCCATGGCCAAGTATACGTCAGTCCTGCATCAGTTGCTCCGTCATATCCCCCGGGATGAGTTTCGCGCCATCGTGGAGCGCCGCCAAGGTGACAAGGGAGTCCGGAAGTTGTCGTGCTGGGGGCAGTTCGTGGCCCTTTTTTTCGGGCAGTTAACCGGACAGCATAGTTTGAGGGATCTGGTAACCGCTTTAGATGCAGGGCGAAAGAAGCTGCAGCAAGTGGGGCTGGGGGCGGTGAGCCGCTCCACGCTGGCGGATGCGAACCGCAAACGACCCCAGGAGATCTTCGGGGAGCTGTTTTCTTGCCTGTACAGCCGCTGTCGGAGTCAGGCTCCCGGTCAGCGTTTCGGCTTCCGGCATCGGGTGTACAGTCTGGATGCGACGGTGATCGATCTGTGCCTGAAAGTCTTTGACTGGGCGAAGTTTCGCAAGCGAAAAGGGGCGATCAAGTTACATCTGATCTTGGATCACGGGGGGCACATCCCCAGCTTTTGCGTGATGACCCCGGGCCGGGAGCACGAGATCGAGGTGGCGCGCGGCCAGCGCTACGAACCGGACAGCATCCTGACCTTTGACCGGGCCTACGTGGACTACCACTGGTTTGACCAACTCCACCGCCAGGGGGTGTACTTCGTGACCCGGCAGAAGCGCAACGCGCGTTACCGGGTGCTGGAGCGGCGGCCGGTGGGCTCCCCGCCGGGGATCACCTCGGATCAAGTCATTCGTCTGACCGGGAAGGCGGCCGGATGCCTGTCGACTCCCCTGCGCCGCATCGGCTACCGGGACCCGGAGACGAGGCAGTTCTATGTCTTCTTGACCAATCTGTTTCATCTCAGGGCGGCTGAGGTGGCCGCCATCTATAAGGCTCGCTGGCAAATCGAGCTGTTCTTCAAATGGGTCAAGCAGCACCTGAAGATCAAGAGCTTTCTGGGGACCACGGCCAATGCGGTGATGACGCAGGTCTGGGTGGCGCTGTGTGTCTACCTGCTGGTGGCCTACGTGAAGTTTCTGCTGCGGCCCCCCGGGCGCCTGTACGAGATTTTCAAGCGGCTGCAGGTCACGGCCCTAGAGTACCTGGCTCTGGGGCAGGTCTTGACCTGGGAGACGAAAAACGGGCCCAAACGGGCACCAAAGTGGAGACAGCGCAACTTGTTCGGAAGACGGCTAAGGCCTTTGTTTGTAGGAGGATAGGAGTCGAGTGACTATAACCTTACAGTTAAGAGAGCTTTAAGTCTTTTAGAATCAACGACATCAAACCGGACACTAGTGAAGCCCAACTCTTTAACGGCCTGTATTCGAGCGTCCTCTAATACTTCACTTCTAAGAAACATCGTTATCGATCCCGGGGCTGTGGCGATAAGGTTCTTCTTCATCCAAGCCTCTAGCTTCCCCTTGTTCTCTGTGTTGATAGTCTTACCATCCGGTTTCCAGAACTTACGCAAAAGGTCTCCGGCAGTAGTCTTGATAAACTTTGCGGTCCGTACATCCCGGAGTTGTTGGCGGGCGGTGGCAGCCTTTTGCCCAGCATCTTCTGCAATGGATTGCAATGAACCCGGAATCGAACCTGCTCGTTCAAACCGCCCTAGGTCACTCAGACCCGCGTAAAGTGTGTAGGAGTCCACTGGTAAATCTTGGCTCCCTCGGATGGTGGCTCTGATTGACTCCCTCTGCGCTACCATCTGAGCTACCAGAGTTGGTAGAGCCTGATTAATTAGTGCGTGCTTATCGAAAGAGGCTTTGGCTCCAACAATCCCCGTAGATATGGCTCCGAAGGCCACTTTAGTCGAACCTGCACCGATGGTAGCGGTTGCCGCAGTGATGGCTAACAAGAGCCAGTCAGTTCCAATGCCTAGGCCCACTCCTTGTTTGTGAAGCTCTCTTTCGAACTCGGCAAATCTCCTATCGATCTCTACCATACGGGCGTCAACAATCTCGTTTCGGTACAGCTTCTTCTCCAAGAGATCCTTCTTTTAAATGGTAAGCTTTGATTGCTTCTTGCCCGAGCAGATGCTCGGGATCAGGTGGTTTCTTTTGCGAAGTCTGCGGGGGCCTTGGATATCCCCGAATTACGGTCCTGCAATCTGAGAATACTAACGAGAACAAAGCCAAGCAGATGAGACCCATTCTAGGCATCCGAATGTATCCTCCATTCGCTTCTAATGCGTGCGCTCGTTCCGGGATTGAGTTTCTAGGATTTGACCCTAGTATAGTGGGAAGCACTAAATAAGCAAACTTAAGCAAACTCAAAAGTTAACGACCTCATCTAGAGAACCACCTAATGGTTCATGACTACGTCCCCTTCCGCGAGCGATTCGAGGAGTTCATCCAGGAGCGCACACCCAACCATCCCTGCCTCTTGGGTTCCCAGCCCTGTACAATCCCCTTATGGCCCGCGAATACGGCCCCTTCAGAGAGCGATTCGAGAAGTACATCCTGGAGCGTACTGGTGACCATCCCTCTGTCGTTCGCATGGTCATGATGCAGTCTCGGCCTGGGGTCTAGGGAAGGCGTTCTTGACTCTCCAACACCAGAGGCGCATAAGAAAGGGTAACGATCCATCGCTAACCCTCAAAATTCACAACGAGGAATTTGGTGGACTTGTTCTAGGGGTGGTCAGAAGCTTTGACGTGCTCACACCGGACGAAGATCGTCATTGACGGACGGCATGAAGGCGAGATTACCATTTCTGAGGATGAACAGCGCTGCGTTCTGAAGCGGTCAGGTTTTATATCAGAGCTGACGGTTTACATCTGCAAGTCCAAAGTCGGCCACATCGCCAGATTGCTGACGAAGCAGAACTGGGCGGCGCTTCACGACTTCGACCTGGAGCTTCTCCCATGGTACTGTCCGAAGTGTGACATCCTCTACCCAGCGAGATCCTGGCACACCTGGGACGTGTTCGATGACGATGGGTGGCATGATCAGGTTCGTGGCCGGTGTCCGCAGGGCCATGAAAGAATGCTTGAGGACTGACCAAAGGCATTCACCTTTCTGAGGTCAGAAAGGCTACAGATCGGTTTGGAACAACGCTGTCAAATCCGCGTTAAAGGTAAAGAGGAGGTCTTCCATGTCAACGATTCTCTACACGGGCAGCTTCGGTTCTGATGATCCCACCCGAGGAACTCTGCCATTCATCGCTGCGTTAGGTGCTGTCGAAGCAGGTCACCAGGCACAGATTGCGTTGCTGGGCGAAGCCACCTATCTGATGAAGGATGCCATTGCCGAGCACGTCCAAGCGGTAGGTCTTCCAGCCCTGCGGGAGCTACTGCCCAAAGTGATCGAGCACGGTATACCTGTATACGTCTGAGGCCTCTGTGGAAAGGCCCGTGGGGTCTCAGAGGACGATTTTACAGCCAAGAATGCCCAGTTCATCACGCCCAAGACCCTTGCCGAGCTGACGGTAGCTGCGGATCGAGTGGTGTCTATTTGAATCACAGTTGGTAGTTCCGTAGCTTCTCCAGCCAGAATCAACTGGCTGATCTTTCCAACCACCGAAATCCAGCTCCTGCCTGGAATTGGCATGGACGAGGTTCTATCCGCGTGTTGCTGAGATTACTTTCTGGCCAGGAATGAGAAGCACCAACTTGGGGTTACAAGTCGGTGATCGCATCAAACGGCTAGGAGATCACTTTCTCCACCGTGAGCAGAACAGGGCGCTCCCCGCTCCCATATATCGAGATCAGATCGGTTCCAGAACGCGTGGAGCTACACTCAGCCACCGCGTAGAATCACCTCATGGTCCGCGAATACGGCCCCTTCAGAGAGCGCTTCGAGGAGTACATCCTGGAGCGCACAGCCAACCATCCTTCCCTGGTTCCCCTGGTCAGGCTGCGGTTAGACAAGGCTGGCTTCCGCCTAGCCTGCAAGGAGACGCTTGACGGCACCAATTGGTCTTCCTGGCTGGACCAGACAGCTCTGGATGGTCCTGAGAGGGTCCTGATCGACGAGGAGATCTCCACCTGTCTGAAGAGCTGGGGTACCCAGGGGACCTCGCTGAGGAGGCGCTTCCAGATCGACCCGACTCTGCCCCTCCAGTCGATGAAGCCCTGCCGCCTGGCTTCGAGGAGCTTCTTCAACTTGTCCGAGCGGCTGCCGCTGCCACACCGCTGGAGTTTATGCGGCTGGTAATGGCTTCCTCGGAATGACGTGCAGTTCATCGAGGTAACCGAGGGACCTGAATTCCGGGCTGAGCTAGAGACGGCTTTTCGCGAGAATTTCCAGGCTCTGGGAATGCTGGGGTGGGAGCTTGGCAAGGGGACGGTGCAGGCGAAGAACCTGCTGTTCCCGGTTCATCCGGTAAATGGGGAGGTGCCGCCAGTCAAAGGCAGGCCGTGGAAACTGCCGCACTCTCCCGATGCTGCACGTAGTCATTCCGACCATTCGATTCTTGCCGTCCAGGTGCACCACCACGAATGTCTCGACTGGCATCGATGCCAGATGCTGGAACGCTTGGTACACCTGATTCGAGGATGTGTACTGGATCCCGACAAAAGGCTGGATTTCAGCCGGCACGACGGGGGTGTCCCTGACCAGTAGCTGGAATTCCTTAATCGAGTAATGGTCAGGGTGTGGGGAAGGGGTCCCCTGGGGTAAACTTGAAGTAGCCATTGCTCTACCTCCTGCGTAGAGTGGTGGTCAGGGTCTGGGGGGTGTGTCAGTACCCTTCAGGCCCGCTATCCACCGGGTGAATCTTGGCCCCGATCGGGGCAACTTCTACCTCGATTCTAGCCAGCCAGCACCCCGAGTGCAAGAAAACAAAGGTTCGTAACTCATTTATTTTCAAAACGTTGTCCAAGGGGTACCCGGGGGGGGGGAGCAGTATACCCGGACTGGAAGGAGACGGCTATTTCAAAAATTTGTGGAAGAGGTATGACTAGGAGTCAATGGAGGGAAACGGATGGGGGTGAGACGGCGATCTCAGGCAATCGGCAGCTCATCGTGACCATGAGTCAAAGGGCATGTGGACCTGCCTAGCACGTCATCTGGACGAAAGGGAGGGCGGATCAGAAGGCTACCTCAAGCAAAGCATAGCGTCGTGACCATGAGTATCTGGGGTAGGATCGACGTGGTAGGCGAGTTGATCGTGTAACCGCGTGAGGGCGTCTGGCTGGAGCCCCACCCTGCCCATTAGTGATCAACAACATCCTTTATTCTACGTTAAATGGCTGACTCGTCAAGGGCCGAACAGTACGTGTCACTTTGCAAATTATTTGGGTGCGGCTCTTTTAGAGCGAACCATTATCCTTTATTGACAATAGGTTAGCCGGGTCCGAATCGTAGCGAGTGGCGCTTTTGGGCGAGATAAGGCTTGGCGAAGGGCATAAGTCGGCTAAAACGCGTCGGATTGCGGTGCGCTCGGATAGCCGCCGGGCCGGGCCTGAGACTCTGCCCGCTGTGAGTCGGTGGAATCCCGGTGCGATGAAAAATTGAAAGAGGGAAAAAAGCACTGGACATTTGTGCGTCGGTTTGCTAGCGTAGGTTTGTGGCAGAGGGTGTGGAGAGCAAAGCGCCGCGATTCCTAGGTCATGAGGTGGGCAAAGCGGAGCAGGCCCTGATCCGGGAGATCGTGGGGACGTGTGGGGGTCTGAGCCGGATGGAACTGGCCGCCACCGTGTGCGAGTTGCTGGGGTGGAAGCGCCGCACGGGGTCGCTGAAAGCGCGGGAGTGCCGGGAGTTTCTGGAGAAGCTGGAGAGCCAGGGGGGGCTGGTGTTGCCCCCCAAGCGGCTGGGGCGGCCGCCGGGGAAAGCGACCGGGGTACCGGTGACGGCGCGGGGAGAGCCGGGTCCCCGGCTGGTGGGCACGGCCCGGGACCTGGGCGAGATTCAGCTGCAGCCGGTTCGGACGCCGGAGCAACGAGGGCTGTTCCGGGAGCTGGTGGGGCGCTACCACTATCTAGGCCACCGGGTGCCGTTCGGGGCGCATCTGCGCTACCTGGTCTACGCCTCGGAGCCGGCGGGGCGGGTGGTGGCCTGCGTGCAGTTTTCGAGCGCGGCCTGGCGGATTGCGGCGCGCGACCGCTGGATCGGATGGGAGGCGGAGGCGCGGACGCGCCAGCTGGTGCACGTGGTCTCGAACAGTCGCTATTTAGTGTTGCCCTGGGTCCAGGTCAAGAACCTGGCGAGCCGGATCTTATCGCGGGCCGTGCGGCAGCTGGCGCTGGACTGGCCCCGGAGCTACGGGGTCGAGGTGTTTTTGGTGGAGACGTTGGTGGATCCGGAGCGCTACCGGGGCAGCTGCTATCGGGGGGCGAACTGGATCGAGCTGGGGAGCACGCGGGGCGGGAAGCGAGAGGATCGGCTGGCGCGGAGCGAGGCGGCAGCGCCGAAACGGGTGCTGGTGTATCCGCTGGTGGCGGAGGCGGCCCGACGCTTGCGGGAGGGCTAGAAGTTGCGAGCGGTAGCCGCCCAGTTACAGCCCGAGGATGAGTTCGCGGCGGCGCGGGAGCAGTTTGCCCAGATGGAGGCCTTTCTGATGTCCGACGAGGCCCATAGGAAGACGCACAGCGAGTTGGAGCGAGAGCTGGAGCAGCAGGGGCGGGAGCTGCTGCGACGGTTCTACCAGGCGCACCTGGAGCTGCGGGCTCCGGGTGAAGCGGCCGCTGCGGTGCGGGATTCGGAAGGGCAGGTGCGGCAACAGCGCCGGCGGCAGCAACGGGGGCTGGAAACGGTCTTTGGAGAGGTTCGGGTGGAGCGGCTCGGCTACGGGGGAGAGGGGCTCCAGAGCCTGCACCCACTGGATGCGGATCTGAACCTCCCGCCGGAGTTGTACTCGCACCAGGTGCGGCGGCGGGCGGCGGAGGAAGCCGCCGAGGGGTCGTTCGACAAAGTCGTGGAGGCGCTGTCGAAAACCACGGGGGCGCAGGTGGGCAAGCGTCAGGTGGAGGAGCTAGTGGGCCGTGCCGCCCAGGACTTCGATGCCTTCTATCAGGAGCGACAAGCGGGAGCGTTGGCTCCGAGCGAGTCGGGGTCGATCTTGGCGATCTCGGTGGACGGCAAAGGAGTGGTGCTGCGTCGTGAGGATCTGCGGGAGGCGACGCGGCAGCGGGCGGAAGCGAGCGAGCACAAGTTGCAGAAGCGGTTGAGCAAGGGCGAAAAGCGCCACGCCAAGCGGATGGCAACGGTCGCGGCGGTGTACACCCTCGCGCCTCAGGTGCGGCGGCCGGAGGAGGTGATGCGGATCCTGGCCCCGCAGCCGCAGCGGGAGGAAGGGAAGCGACCGCGGCCCCAGCACAAACGGCTGTGGGCGAGCTTGGAGAAGCGTCCCGAAGAGGTCATCGAGCAAGCCCTCGGAGAAGCCCGCTCGCGGGATCCCACGGGGCGCAAGAGTTGGGTGGTGCTGGTCGACGGCCATCGGAGTCAGCTGAAGACGCTGCTGCGGTGTTTGCACCGATCCGCCAGGGCGGCGCCCACGATCGTGCTGGACTTCATCCACGTGAGCGAGTACGTGTGGAAGGCCGGCATGGCTCTGCACGGGGAAGTCAACCCGAAGCTGGAGGGCTGGGTGGGCGAGCACCTACTGAGTATTCTGCGCGGGCGCAGTGGCTATGTGGCGGGCGGAATCCGTCGCAGTGCGACCCGTCGGGGCCTGGCGGGCAAGGCGCGCGAAGCGGTGGATCGCTGCGCCAACTATCTGCTCAAAAATGCGGAGTATCTGAAGTATGACACCTATCTGGCGAGGGGGTTCCCGATTGCCACCGGTGTCATCGAGGGGGCCTGCCGTTACCTGGTCAAAGATCGGATGGAGGTGACCGGGGCGCGCTGGTCTCTGGCGGGGGCTGAGGCGGTCTTACGCCTGCGTGCGCTGCAGGCCAGCGGAGACTTCGACGCCTATTGGCGCTTTCACGAGCGGCAGGAGTCGCTCAGAAACCATGCCGCGCGCTACGCGGACGGCGAGCTGGTCCCTGTGCGCGGCCCCACGCGCTCTCACCTGAAGCGGGTGAAGTAAGAAGATCCAGAAGTCCAATCGGTCGGTCTTCCGTGTCAGATTGTTCTGCCCCACCCAACTACCCAACCCCAAAATGCCTTCGCCGCTCCCATAGTAAGAGAGGTCCATCTTGCGTTCGACGGCACCAGAATCGCCTGTTCTAAAAGAGCCGCACCCAAATTATTTGGCGTAGAACTTTGCGCGCTATTTGGCGTACTGTTCGGGTATGGATCAACTGGCGGGATTCACCGACGAGGCTCGAACGCTCGCGCTGGATGTCCGACTGGAGTCAATTCAGTCGCCAGGATGGTCTGAGAGAAGGAGGGGATCGTGCGTAGACTATTAGTAAAGAAGGAGATCCGAAAGGACGACTCCAGGGGAGGGAGCGCCCTCAAATCCGCTATTGCCCTTCTTCCCTTGCTACTCCTCGTCGCCCTCATATTGGGTTGGCCCTGGATCACTCGCAGCTGATGAGAGAGGGGAGGGATTTTCCCCCGACGGGTTGCGGCGGTGGGATCCGGTCGGGTCGAGGACTTGAACGGGCGGATTATCCGGCGCATGATAATTCCCATGATGCTAATCCGGGTTTCCCACACTCAACCTACTGGGGCGACGCAGTCATCCGTCCTGGCTGTGTTAAGCTCTCTCAGCGTCCTCAACGGACTGCACCGAGTACGCCTCCGGGTGCTTCGGTCGCAAGCCTTGCCGGGCCGGCGCTTGCGACGCCTCGCTCCGATTCAGCGTGAGAAATCCGGACCATTGAACCGGAGCAGAATCCGCCAGATTCTGATGCTCGCAAGTCTGTCGATTTCTCCCTCCTGCATGGACCGTCCTGCCGAGGACACGAGGGACCAATACAGGGAGATCGTCGATATCTCGAGAGATCCGGACGCCCTTCGAGAGTACCTGAAACCGATTCCGCCGACCGAGCCTGCCGAGGCTTTGAAGACCTTCGAGACGACCGGGGGCTTTCGGATGGAGCTGGTAGCCCACGAGCCCCAGGTGGTCGAACCCCTGTCCGCTACCTTCGACGAGAACGGCCGCATGTACGTGGCAGAGTTCTATGGCTACCCTCGCCAGCCTGCGCCGGGTGAAGAGGGCACGGGAAGGATTCGGCTGCTGGAGGATCGGGATGGAGACGGCCACTATGAGACGGCGAGCGTCTTCGCCGACAAGCTGGTCTGGCCCACCGGCGTGGCGGTCTGGAAGCAGGGACTCTTTGTCTCGGCGCCGCCGGATATCCTCTACTTCAAGGACACGGACGGCGACGGTCAAGCCGACATTCGAGAGAAGATCTATACCGGATTCGGTGTCACCAACGAACAGCAGATGCTCAACAACATCATCTGGGGCGTAGACCACAAGATCTACGCTTCCACCGGTGGCAACGGCGGCTACATCCGTCCCGGAGACCAGCCCGATGCCGAGCCCATCTCCGTCTACAATCGTGACTTCAGCTTCGATCCGGTGAGCAGGCAACTGGAGCTCACCACCCAGACTTTCCAGTTTGGGCACACTTTCGACGCCTGGTACAACCGCTTCGTCTGCCGAGCCGGCTCCTTCGGACGGCACGTCGTCATGCCACCCGGATACCTGGAGCGGAATCCCTACCTCTTCTTCGACCTTCACGGCTACCTGACGATGGGCTCCATGGAGGTCAACGCGCTGACCGAGGGGCGGCTCGCCATCTACCGGACCAGCCCCATCGAACGATGGCGAAAGATCCGGCAGGCCCGACGGATTTTCGCGGGAAGGATCGCCCGGGTCGAGGAGGGCGGTCGGGAGGACTATCAGGCCTACGCTGCTGCCTGGGCAGGTGTGAAGGTCTACACGGGACACGCCTACCCCGAGAAGTACCGGGGCAACATCTTCACCGGTGCCGCCACTGCCAATCTGCTTCACCGGCGTGTGCTCGAACCCGATGGTGCCACCTTCAGAGCAGTCCGCGACGATGCCGAGAATACCGAGTTTGTCCGCTCCAGCGATAACTGGTTCCGCCCCGTGAACTCGGTCAACGCACCCGATGGCACCCTCTACGTGCTGGACATGTGCAGGGAATTGATCGAGCACGGCCATGTGCCGGAGAGGGTCCTCAAGCACCTGGACTTCTCCCGAGGCTCGGAGCATGGTCGGATCTACCGGGTGGCACCACCCGGTTTCAAGGTGCCGCCTGCCCCCCGCCTGGGTGAGGCCAGTATCCAGGAGCTGGTGGGGCACCTGGAGCACCCCGGCGGCTGGTGGCGGGAGACTGCACATCGGCTCATCTACGAGCGTCATGATCCTTCGGCAGTCTCTGGACTGCGGCGGCTCCTGAAGGAGAGCAAGCATCCCCTGGCCCGGATGCACGCCCTCTGGTCGTTGAAGGGGCTGGGAGCCTTGAGAGACGCGGACGTGGCCAGGGCACTGTCCGATTCCTCTCCGGGGGTTCGGATGCACGCCGTCGAGCACGCAGAGAGCCGGATGAATCGCTCCAGAGGCCTCTCCCAGAGGATCCTGGAGATGGCCGGGGACGAGAACCCTCGAGTGCGTCTGCGAGTCGCTCTGGCTCTGGGTGAGATCGGGAACAGTCGAATCCTGCCGGCTCTGGTGAAGATCGCCAGAAGCGACTCTACAGACCGCTGGATCCGAAACTCGGTCCTGAGCTCCAGCACCGATCTGGCCGACCGTCTCTTTACCGAGCTGGCGGACCTGGACGGATTCGACCAGGAGCCATTAGCCCAGCAGTGGCTGGCTCCGCTGGCCCGGGTGGTGGGAGGCCGGGGCATTGCCTCTGAGCTCAACCGGCTGACCGGAGCCGTCTCTACCCACCCGACCCTGGCGTCCCAACCCCAGGTGCAGCTGGCGATCGTGACCAGTCTGGCTGAGGGGCTGGCCATCAACGGCAGGACCTTCACCGGCCTCGAGAACATCCCTGCCTCGGCAACCCGCATGATCCGGAGTCTCCTGGATGGGTCCCGTTTGGCAGCCACCGATGCTGAGCTCGCGGAGGAGGAGCGCCTGGCGGCGATCCGCCTCCTCCGTCACGCTGCTTTCGAAGAGGTCAGGGAAGCGCTGACGGCGCTCGTCGATGCAAAGCAGCCTCAGGCACTTCAGCTGGCAGCCATCGAGGCCCTGGCCGGCTACAACGAACCTGCGATTGCCCCACTCCTGTTGGAGTCCTGGGCCACTTACACCCCCAAGGTCCGGAGCGGGGTCCTGTCGGGAATCCTGTCGCGTCTGGACTGGACCCGTGCCCTGCTGGGAGCCATCGAATCCGAGGAAATACCCGCACGCCAGATCGACGCGAAACGCCGTGAGCTCCTGATGAACCACGACGACGACGGGATCCAAGAGCGGGCCGTGAGCCTTTTCGAGTCTGCGACTCCCGGTGAGAGACAGGACGTCCTGGCCGACTACCGGGCCGCCTTGACGCTGGCGGGGGACAGGGGACGCGGCGAGGAGGTCTACCAGCGCGAGTGCATCAAGTGCCATCGGTTGGGAACTACCCAGCATCCGGTTGGCCCGAATCTGATCGTGGCAGGCTATGAAGACCCGGAGCCGCTCCTGGCCAGCATCCTGGATCCGAACCGGCTGGTGGAGTCCCAATACACCCAGTATGTGGTGACAGACCGGAAGGGTCGCCTCTACACGGGCCTCCTGGCCCAGGAGACGGCGGCCAGCATCACCCTGGTGGAGAGTGAGGACCTACAGAACACCCTTCTAAGGAGAGACATCCGGGAGATTCGAGCCACGGGTCAATCCCTGATGCCGGAGGGGCTGGAAGAGACCATCTCCCACCAGGAGATGGCCGACCTGATGGCCTTCATCCTTGACTACCAGTACGTTGTCGGAGCCGAAGGCGGGGGGTACGGCCCGGGACAGGAGGTCTTCGGGGAACCCCTGGAGACGCGCCGCTACACGGATGGTCCCTGAACCTTGGAAGACCTGAATATGCCCGCGCTGGGTCGAAATATGGTTAGCTCCGAGTGGACCGAAGTCAAGTTGCTGATTCATAAGATCTTAACGGTTTTGGAGAGAGACAACAATACAAGGCTGATAGGGGCGAGATACAGGGGAGTTACCTAGGGTACCGCCCAGATTCGTGCGAAAATATACTCTAAGCGAGTGTGTTCCAAGAAGGACCGTTGTGGGGAACTTACCTTAAGTCCTGGCCTGTCAGTAGCTTCAGTCAATTCTTGGGTGACACTGGTCCCGTGATCAAAGTCCCGAAACTTGAGGCCAAATGGCTTTTGGTATCTGTGGGCTGGGAAGATGTAAAGCCCGCGATTTCAGCCACTTTGCGCAAGTGGCTATCTCTTAGCGTATAAAATTACACGAATCTGGTCAGCACCCTTTTTGTTACTCTTCGGCTGCGTTCCCCTCGATCCATGAGAAGTAGAAGACCTCTTTCCAGTCAAACTGGAAAGTCGGCAAGAGACTCGACATTGAAACCGCCTCAAGGACAAGCTTGTACTTCTTCACTAGCTCATCCAGTCCCTTGAGACACTTGGTGAGATCATCAAATGTTGGAAGATCCTGACGCAGGCCGCGCTCATCGTAATGGGCAATTTGCCTATTCGTGTAGTGTTTAATCTGATCAGCCATCCGATCGAGCTGCTTGAGGTCTTGCTCGATTCTCTTGGAGTCAAGCCGCTCGGCCCCAGGTCCCGCCAGACTATCAAATGTCCGATGTCCCATTTCTTTCATCCCGTCCTCACCACCATAAAGTCCGACGAAGTATTCGCGCGAGACGATTTCAGGATGCCGTCGGAGTTCCTCCAGGATTCGTCTCAGTGAAACGCTGTTTTGGGGTTCATCCGGTAAATGGGGAGGTGCCGCCAGTCAAAGGCAGGCCGTGGAAACTGCCGCACTATGCAAACCGTGGAAAAACAACTAGTTCTGGAGGAGAACTGGCAAGTGCTCGCAGTTGTTTTTCCACCGTTCGCACAGCGCTTGGAAAACTCCGTATCACGGGCTTGCTGGCCCAGTTCGATGTCGCTCGGAGTTTTCCACAGTTCCCACGGCCTCTGCTACTGCAGCCGACTATATTGACAAGCGAACGGGGAACCAGATTTGGGATCCGGAAAGCGCCGAACCACGTTCCCACCTCCCCATTTACCGGATGACCCTGTTTTGGCCAGTCATGGTTTGCAGCCTCGCCGCGACCGCTGCAGAGTCCACAAACACTGAAGCCATCCACTCGTTGAAAAAACCAGGCGCTTGCTGAAGGCGATCGTTGTTTTCGATAATCGTCTGAACTTCCTAGAACACGTGCTCGTTAACCAGAACTTCTTGAACTCGCTTGTAGACAATCTCCATCCACTGAATAACTCGATTTCGTCTTTCCTTCGTGGTCAAATGTGTGGCCCTCCGGTAAGGTGGTTGGGCTCAGTTTAACAGCATTGAAGGCCGCCACGCGCTGTCCTTTCGTGGCGGTGGTACACGAGAGAACGCTCGACCTGGTAGGCGGGTTCACGGGCGTTCTCAGTCCGCTTCGCTACCCGGCGTTCGCCGCCGGGGCCAGCTTGAACTCCGACCCGACACGGTTTTCTTGCAGCGGAAGGTCCTGTCATTTTCAGAATAGCAGACCTCCAGAGTGGCACAATTCAAGTAATCCACAGGCAGGTTTCTGAAGTGGGGGCGTCGTCCTTTTGGACGAAAGGCGACACCTTGCTTGAGGTAGATCCGCACTGTGGCAAACCCAAGCCGAGGTGGCCGTCCTTCCTTCCACTGCTCCTTATGCCCTAGATCGTGATCCGTCCCCACTGCCGTGCCAGCCACTCCTTCCGGCACTGGAAGTCGGGCATGCTGCGCTCCACCCGCCGCCAGGACTCGGACGCGATGATGCCTGTACAGGTGGCCAACTCATGGACCACGACGTACTCGATGATGCTGGGGGGGCAGGAGGGATGGTGGTAGTGGGGTATTAGCAAGGCGGGATGGTCGCCCGGTGGAGTGGGACCGTCCCGAGCGGGTACAATCACGGGTTTGGCGGGACGGTTTCAGGAGGCTACCTTAGCCACCCTGTTTCTTCGGTGGGTGGGGCGGGTTGAACCTCGGCCTGGCTGTAGTAGCTCAGATCTGACCGCACGAACAGTGTCAGACTAGATCGCCCCCGACCGACCGCTTTCGCCTGAGGCTGTGTGAAAAGTCATTCATGATTTCGGATTTGAAATTTTGACTTCATAGGATCGCGTGCAAGCCACGATCTCCGTCGTAGGAAGGGTAAAGAGACCCCTAAATCAAAGAGGTTTTGGACTTTTCACACAGCCTCGCCTAAAAGCGGTCATTCGGATTTTCCCTGGAAACGTCGAAGGAACGACCCTGAAGCAGGAAGTCGCCACCAAGGTCGTGCCCCCTTCAATGATCCCCACATCGCAGCAATCCACAGTCTGAAAGTGGCCGTTCGAGTGCGCTTAGTGATCCTGGACTTGGCCGAGGATAAAATGCTTGCCGAGAGACTAACCAAGGGTCCCTTGCCGAGGAGGTCTGGTTCGCCCCGATCCCCGATCTCTGATCTGACGTTCTGTGGTCCAGACGAGTGTCCACCGGTTTCTCGAATGTTGAGTTCTCCGCCACGGCTTCCCCCGCATCTACTGCTCAAGGGGGCTACACCCAGTTCTGCTCCTTCTGATCATGGCACCTATTGAGCGCTCCTGGGAACGATTGCGAGCCCGATAGGTTCAGGCCCGACATTGACGGTATCAACGATAGTGTCACTCTTTGTATCGAGGATGGATACGGTATTACTTCCATTATTACTGACGTATGCGATGTCTGTACGAGGGTCAATAAGGATAAAGAAAGGATTTTCCCCCACGGCGATGGTATTCGTTGCGATCCTCGTGTCAGTGTCTATGACTGACACTGTTCCGTCCTCTTCGTTGGTGACGTAGGCCTTCGTGCGGGATGCGTTAAGAGCGATCCACTGCGGGACTCGACCCACAGGAATCACATCCACGATAACCCCGGCCTCCACATCAATGACTGAGACGGACTCCCCTTCCACTTGCGTGACATAGACGATGCTCTCGTCCGAATCAATGGCAAGACCGTGAGGACCATTCCCGACGGCAATCGTATTGAGAACGGTGTTGTCTGCTAAATTGATGACCTTCACGCCTTCAGTAAAGTCGGTGACATAGCCTCGATTTGCTGCAGGATCGATGCGAATGTCACTCAGGTCAGTGCCAATGGGGATGTCCGCCGTCTCCGTGTTGGTTGATGCGTCTATGACGTGCATGTTTGTCCCGGGTGATCCGTTGCCAAGATCCAAGACGAACAACGTTCGACTGGCCGGATCAACGTCACCTCCACCGGAGGGCCGCGAAAGCGTGATCGATCCGACAGCCTCTCGGGTTGTCGTGTTGATGACATGGATGGCGTTTTTGCTGAAGTCGCCAACGTAGGCCCTGTTCAGTGAGGGAAGAACGCTGACAAGCAACGGATTCGTACCAACACGTATCGTGTCAATCACGGCAGCACTACTAGTAAGATCAATAACCGAAATCGACCCATCTCCAGAGTTGGTGACGTACAGCTGATCCGAAGGTGCTTGACCCTGGGGCGGGACAGCACCTTTGACGGGAAGGGTGGTCAAGGTGGTCGCACCCTGGCGCAGAGTCAGGGCAGCTACCGGCAGACTGGAAACCACACGGAGCTGTCCTTGCACTTCACCTAGACCCTGGATCAGTTCGGTGATGAATCGGGCCAGGTGATTGAGCGACGCCAGGCTGAAGGGATCAATCGTGAGCTGGACCCTCTCCTGCGGGGCCACTGATCCGTCCTGGTTGACAAACGTGACCTGGAGGTTGGTCGGGTCAGCATTGTTGTTAAAGAGCGCCATCCCGGTGTTGAATCCCGAGGTGAGGTCGACGGGCAAGCTGAAGTCCGATAGCTCGGGGGAATCCCCTACCCCGGCTTCGGTGCTGATGCCTCCCTTAGCGTCGAGCAGCGCAAAAATGGCCGAGACGCCGATCGGGACGTTCGAGCCGACCACGGCCGCACCCGCCAGGACGGTGCCCGTATCCGTGGTCTCCACAAAGACGGCCCCACAAGGTGGAATCTGGAAGTTGAAGGTGCTGCCTTTCTGGCCGTCGGAAAGGTCGACGGTCAGCGGACTCCCGTCGTCCTGGGTCAGAGTCATCGTCAGGTTGGCGGTCTCGCTCAAGGAGAGATTGAAGAACACGAAGCTGGTTCTGATGCCGGTCCCTACGGCGACTTGGGGCAGGATGAAGCCGCTTCGAATTGAGTCGGTGGAGACCACCGGAAGGGTAGTGAGGGGGCTGCCCGTGTCGGTCTTCTGTCTCAGGGTGAGGCCAGCCATATTCGAAGTGGCCGTGACCACCATTTTCCCTCGAAAGTCCCCCAGATTGGGGAAAAGGCCGTCGGGTCCTCCCACGAAGACTGCCAGATGACCCCTGCCGGCTAGGGTTAGAGACACGGGAGTGCCCTGAGGTTTGCCCTCGGTATCGAACAGCGTGAAGGTCAGGTCGTTGTCAACGCCCACCAGGTTCTGAATGGCCACTCCCGTGTTAAAGGCACCCATGGTATCGACAAAGATGGCGAATTCGGTGGTGGCGTCGGCAGTGTCGACCCCGGCCTCGGTGATGATTTGAGTCGCAGTCTTGGGGGTGATCCCCGCGCCAATACTGGGTGCCACCAGTGAAAAGACGGCCGAGACTCCGATATCCACAGTAGAGGTGACCTGAGCGGCACCCACTTGAATCGGTCCCCTTCCGTCGCTGACGAAGAAGCGTGTCTGGCCGGCTGCCAGCATGAACTCATAAGGATTCGTCTCTCCAAGGCCAGGGATGTTCATGTCCAGAACGGCTCCCTCATCGCCCCGAATGTGCATTTGCACGGAGGCGTCCACATCGGCACTGTTGAAGAAGATGAAGGTGGTCTGGATTCCGGTCCCGTTGGCGACCTGGGGAAGATTGTACGTGTTCTGACCTAGCAAGCTGGCACAGAGTCCGAAACAACCCAGCAGGGACAAGAAAAGTTTGGAGCAGACCAGCCCCCCCTTCCAGCGGTCACGGCGAGTCTTCATGAGTCCCTCCGGCGATAGGCGTATTTGTAGCGCTGGATCGATCCCTTCGATTCGAGTGGCTTGCAACGAGATAGCTGACGAAGTCGATGATGCTCAGGTTACAGAACTCCTCCAGGGCAGGACTAAATGCTTGGTGGAGCCGGCAAACCGGTCAAACCTTCCAGAGCGGAAAGAGCCCCTGGTGTTCTCCAATCTCAGTGTAGTTCACGCGACGTTTCCGCGGAAGACCTGAATGTCCGTTTTTAGGGGTGGATTCAACCGATCGACGCAACACTTGCGCGGAGGAAGAAGGCGAAGCGTAAACGGTTGAAACCAAAGAGAAAGCGGCGAGGACGCCTGGCTCCCATGTGCATGCCATTGAGGTACAATGAGTTACGCGGTTGCGATTCGGGCCATCAAACCACTTGCCTCCTCCGACGCTGACGCGTTCTAGCTGAACGGCTTAATACGGGTGTTGCGTTGACCGGTTGAATCGGCAGGCGAAAGCAGCCGGTCAGGGGCGCTCTATTCTGACACTGTTTGTACGGTCAGATCTGGGTTATTACGACTAATGGGAGTAGTTCTCGGCGCGTTACTGGTTACCCTCATCCCAACGGAACTTGCTCTCGCACTTCAAAGCAGTTTGCCTGACAATCAAAGGGCCCCTTAAAAAGAACACAGACGCAACACTATTTCCCAGGCGGGGCCGAATAGATAATCTGATAATCCAGGATGCATGGCTCGTCTTGGGGACCGTCTTCGCAGTTCGCGTCGATCCTGAAGACGCCTCTGAACTCTCTGATCCTGGAGTCGCCAGGTTTGAGTTTCACTTCTGCAATGTCTGCGCGACCGCGCTCTCGAAAGTGGACTTGCATGGTGATGTCGCACTGCCCGTTGTTCTCAAACTTCACGCACATGTCTCGGTCTTTGTCCCGTAGCTGTGTGAAGTCGAGAATGTTTGATCCTTCACCACACTTCTTGGTCATACGTCCCGTGAAGTTGTACTCGGCGATTGCCAGAGCACCCAGAAGGCTGAAGGAAAGTAGGAGGATGGTCGGATTCCTGAGGGTCTTCATCGCTGTTCTCCTTTGATCAATTCTCCCATCCCGCCCTCACCGATCTTCTCAGTGATCTTGTAATGGGAGATAGTCTGGCCTATCAAAACGGGCCTCCAGGCTAAAGCGAAACTTATCTAGCAAATACTAGATCGGTGGGTCAGGAAGGGCAATCTCAGGAGGATGGTTTATATATTAATCCGATGATGGATCCATTCTTAGCTACCATATCGGGGGGTGAATCACTCATCCGCTGGCTCAAGTCCCTTGGGTTCTTCGAACCAAGGGAACCCCCCGAAGAAAGAGCGTCTTGTTGCTTATCACTCCCTTCGAGGGGTAGAGTAGAAGTCAAATCCCACAGATCCGTTCAGCGCCGTCGTCGTGTCGGCCTGCCCTCCAACTACTGGATGGAGGGTGTTCTCTCCCGAAAGGCCGGGGCGACGGCCTGTCTAAAGGAGGTGCCTACCATGAGACGAGTCTATTTCTCGATTGTTTTCAGGTTCATCCGGTAAATGGGGAGGTGCCGCCAGTCAAAGGCAGGCCGCGGAAACTGCCGCACTATGCAAACCGTGGAAAAACAAGTAGTTCTGGAGGAGAACTGGCAAGTGCTCGCAGTTGTTTTTCCACCGTTCGCACAGCGCTTGGAAAACTCCGTATCACGGGCTTGCTGGCCCAGTTCGATATCGCTCGGAGTTTTCCACAGTTCCCACGGCCCCTGCTACTGCAGCCGACTATATTGACAAGCGAACGGGGAACCAGATTTGGGATCCGGAAAGCGCCGAACCACGTTCCACCTCCCCATTTACCGGATGACCCTGTTTTCACCCTTCTGGTGCTTGTGGCCGCGATGACGGCACGGGGCCAGAGTCGCCTGAACCTTCCTTTCAACCTGAAAGTGCCCGGTTTCGACACGGGAATTGCCGTGACCAATCCTGGGGAGAAAGTCGGTGCCCTCAAGTTCATCCTCAACCGGACGCTGGGGGACGGTACTGTCGAGGAGTTTGTCCTAGAGAGTGCCGATCTGGCTGCGGGCGGGATTGGCACCGGATTGACCCCAGCCGGTAATTTGGCCGCAGGCGGAAGCTACACCGTTCTAGCTGGAGAACTGGCTGCGGCGTCAGGTTTGGCAAACTTCAGCGGCCAAGTGACAATCGAAGCAGACTTCCCCGATGCCCAGGCCGTGAACTTCATCTTCAATAACTCGTTTACGGCGGCTCACGGCTATCCAGCGGTTGATCTGGGTAGGACCGGTCTCCTCCCTCTTGACCATCTTCCTCCCCTGATCTGGCCGGTAAAGTTTACCTGCGGCTACCTTCCGGAATTCAAGCTAGGAATCTGGTTTACCGACATTGACATCCTCAATCTCAACGAAGAGACCGTGGAAGTAGTGTGGAAGGCCGTTGACGCCGGCGGTGTCATTTCTTCGGGGACGACCGAGCTCAAGCCTCACGGCGTATTGGACATTCCCTGCTTCGAGCCTCCCTATAACCTGAGGGGGAAAGGCTTCATCAAGATCAGCGCTCGTCGGGAGAAAAAGCAGAGGCTGCTCCAGGTAGTCGCGCTATACAAGAATCTCGAGTTTTCCGAGGTCGAGACGCAGAAGGGCTATTGGATTCCTCCGGTTCCCCCCATTCCCCCCATTCCCCCGGAGGGCATCACTCCTCAGGGACTACTGCGACGGTTCGTCTACGGTTCGGAGTTCTTGTGTGGCAACATCGATCCGATTCTGCCTGGTTCTTTTCTGGATCTGGTCGAAGTGATTGGACAGGAAAACCTGAGAAAGGTATGGCGTTCCGGCGTGATGGGAACCAATGTGTTCATCGCGAATGGCTCCGAGCAGCCGGCAACCTATTCCTTTCAGATCTCGGACGGAAACGGAAGGGTTCTGCTGAATGTGCCGGAGCAGCAGCTGGCGCCGCTTCAATCCCGGCGGCTGGGCTGTGAGGATCTTACCAATGTGGCTCTCCCGAGTCCTCTGAAGGGATGGATTTCCATCGTCAGCTCGACCAATTCCCTGATGGTGACTTTCGACAAGTACGACTACAGCAGCCTGGTAGATGGCAGTTTGCACGTGGAGTATGTCCGACCCATGCGAGGCAGAATCTTGACGAGTCCGTAAGGGAATCTGGCGAAGCACGAGAATCCGGGCCAGCCTGGTGCTCGAAGCAGCGGACGTCGAAATCACCTATTGCCCCCCGAAGCCTTGACAGGTCGGTGCTCCGGTGTCCCCATCGAGGATGGTGGAAACTCCACTAGATCTTTGGGTCTGGAAGGGCAATGTCAGGGGACGGCATATACAAAAATAGGAAGGATAGGTGGGATTCAATCCGCCTTTTCCGCTGACACTCGGAATGTCGTTCGCTGCGAAGCTGGTCCTATCCTTGAAACTTCCATCCTTGTCCTTGTTTCTCGAAAAGGCGACCCATTCTTTTCAGCCACGAGCTTTTCGTGGTCGCATGACCGCTTGGTCTGCGCGGAATGACTGCTCTTGGCCGGTAGTTCATTCAGCGTTTCCGCGGGAAATCTGAATGACCACTTTTAGGCCACCCGCACCATTTCGAGAATGGCATCAGTGTGGAAATCTTCGCTTAATTGATTCGTGTACAGAAACAAGAAATGAGAACAGAGAGCCAGATCAAACGACTGCGTGCCGAAAGGCAGAGAAGCAAGCTCATTGTTGACGTAGCGACCTTGTTCAAGACCTTTGTCATAGTCGTCGAGAAAAGTGTCCATCGCTTCCATCCTGACGCGTCCAACATCATCGACTGACGAGAACTCCGTCCAGATGAATTCGTGGCAATTGCGGCGAGTCTGTTCGATTACCTCTGGAAATGTCACGCTGATTCGGCTGCGGATCTGAGCACCGCTGAGCCCGTAAAGCGGATCGCAGGATACAACGCGTATACCCCTCTGCGTCGCTTCGGCATTGAAGCTCGCAGGACCATCGGCACAGCCCAGGATAGTGCCCTCCAAGTCAGTGCCCTTCAGAGCGAACATCCGCTGGTACTCATTGAATGATCTGCCCCAGGGAACGACACTATTGAGCGTAAACACCACGGAGACGCCTCTGGTGCGTATAACGACTCACGATTGAGCTGAGCGGCTGCAACGCTTGAGATCACGACCAGAATGGTACAGCCGCTGTCAGCTCCAATCCGCCCTTCGCTAGCACTCCCGCGCCTTCTTGATCTCCTCCAACAAGTCCTGTTCGGGTCTAACCTCAATCGTCTGACCTACTGATGTGTCAATCAATGCCCGGAGTGTCTTAAGCGACTTGTCTGACAGGTCCTTGACAAATCCCTGAGCAAATTCTTTCTTCCAATTCGATGTGACGTCAAATGACACCATGAAGTTAGCCGTCTTGCCATGCGTGAGCTCAACCGGCAACTGCGATGTATGGGGTCCCGATACTGTTTGAATACAATAGCGGCGATTCTTTCGCGTACCAACGCGCCAGCCTACGTTGACGAGCGTCACCGACCGCTCCCCAATATTGGTTACAGCTATGTCCAGGTGCTCCTGACGAGGGCTTCCGTCACCTAAGAACAAAACTCGAAGACCAGCATGTGCCTTCAGACGTACCTTCTCGACGTGCCGAGCAAGATAAAGTGCCACAACCACTGCGAGAAACGTCGCAATCCCGGCGAACCAAGTACCGAGGACGATCCAGAGCTGAATCCTCTGATCAAATGTCAAGTCTGACTCTGTTATGGCGATGAGTATCCTGGGCAGCACAGTATCCTGGTTCCCCACATAGGCGCAAGCAGAGGGCGCAATAGGAAACCCCGTGATTAGAGTGTTTTCCTGGAGTTCTGCGGGGCTTCTGCCCCGATTAGAAGCGTTGTGGTGATCCTCGTATTACCGGTTTGCCGGTGGTCCGTGGGGCTGCGAACGCCCTTCGGTCCCTGGTTCAAGACGCGACAGACCCAGATGTTATCTTCACCTTAGTTTCACCTCTGCTGATTTCGATAACGTAAAAGTGACCCGTTTTTGGGGCGAGTGATCGAGCGAATGTGACCCACCCCAATCAGACCTCTGTTTTAGTCTGTTGTGATTGCTAAACGACAGGCGAAACGGAGGTTATAGGTGATTGGGATGGATCAGTATGAGCTTATCAGAACGGCATCGCGTGTGTATGGAAAGAGCATCCGGCAGATTCGACGAGAGACGGGACACCATCGAACGACGATTCGCAAAGCACTGGCCGGGACCGAACCCAGGTATCGTCGGCAGAAAGAGCCGAGGGCACCGGTGATGGATCCGGTCGCGAAGATCGTCGAGCGGTGGCTGCTGGGCGACCGCCAGCAGCCGCGCAAGCAAAGGCACACAGCTCGAAGGGTCTACACCCGGCTGGTGGAGGAGCATCAGTTTGCGGGAGCGGAGGTGAGCGTGCGGCGCTGGGTGCGGGAATGGAAAGCCGCTCACGGCTGGGGCCGGCGCGAGGCCGTGCTGCCGCTGGATCCGGAGGTGGCGCGGGAAGCCGAAGTGGACTGGGGCACGGCCTGGGTCCAGATGGCCGGCCAGCGCCGGCAGGTCAAGCTCTTTGTGATGCGCCCTCGCTACTCGGGCAAGCCCTTTGTTCGAGCGTATCCCTGGGAGCGTCAGGAGATGTTCTTCGACGGCCATATGCACGCCTTCTCCTACTACGGAGGCGTCTTCCGGGAACTGGTCTACGACAACCTCACGCAGGCGGTCCAACGGATCCTGCGGGGCAGGCAGCGCGTGGAGCAGGAACGGTTCGTGTCCTTTCGCAGCCACTACACCTTTGAGGCCCGATACTGCACGCCGGGACGAGGCCAGGAAAAGGATCAACCTGCATACTGCACCTCGTTGTTTCGTTTCGACGCACAGGGCGGATAGCGGCGACGATCCTTCAGGCGCTTACCGAGCTGGGTCTTCAGAGACGCAGGTGTGGAAGCGAATAGGATCTCATCTCTGTCGTTGACTCTCCGGGCTTCGAGCACGCCAGCGATAGCATAGCGTTTGGCTGTCTGGTAGTGAATCCCGAGATGGGCGGCCGCCTCTTTGGCCGTGAGCCACCCCTTCTTGCGCCAGTACTCGTACAGACTCTCAATCCTGTAGGCCCGGCGGATGCCTTTGATGGTTAGGCGTGTGAACTTGTTGTCCCGGCCCGAGCGCAGCCAGCGCCCGTTCAGAGTCCGGGCGATTTCCTTATCCGTCTGTTCGGTCGCCAGCGCTCGGACTTGCTCGACAATGTCTGCGGGGGTTCGGAACCGGTCCCCAGCGGCCGGCGGTACGGGTCGCTCGAGCGTTGTGGTGGCCCCGCCTTTCCAGCGAATCCCGATGCGAATCACCTGGTGTTCACGGATCAAAGTCACGTCCTCAACGAGCAACCGAAGCATACGCTTACGGTCGCGTGCCGGAGTGCGAGGATCCTTCCACACCCGCGGCAGGTCCGAGGTCAGGGCCAGGATCTGCTCGCGATCCTGGGCGCTGAGCTCCAGGCCGTGAGCCTTCCGGGTCTGAGCGTACTCCTCTTCCATTCGCGCTAGTTGGGTCAGTTTTTCATTCCATTGAGACTCCAGAGCATCAGCGACCAGTCGGTTTTCGGGTCGCACCAGCAGGTAGTGACGCTGGGCCAACTCGGCCTCCTGCCGGGCGCGTTCGACCTGACGACGCCGCTGCCGATCCGCCTCGGTTTTGCGTGCTCTCAGTTCCTCAAAGACTTCCAGCGCCACCTCCAGAGTCGCCGGGGTCACGGCCTCCAGGACCACTTCGGCAATGGCTTCATCCAAACCCGTTCCCGGAATCCTCTGGCAGGGGTCTTGGGCGGTCTCGATGCCCCGTCGCTGACACACGTAATCGGGAACAGGGTGCCCTTGGCGGACGTGATAACGAACTGTCATACGGCGACCGCAGAGGCCGCACACCACGACTCCTTGCAAAAGTGCCGTTCCTTCGCGCGGAGGACTTCGGCGGCGATCCGGACCATAGCCGTTGGCATTCTCCAGTAGCTTTGCCTGGTTGATCTCAAACTCCTGCCACGAGAGGTAGGCGGGGTGGGCATTGGGGAGGAAGACCTTCCACTGCTCCCGCGGCATTCGCCGATACCGAACGTGATGTCCCAGTTTCTTCTGACGGGTTCGCCCGTACACATAGGCTCCCGCATAGCGAGGATTGTGCAGGATATTCAGCGCTCGGCTGTGTTCAAGTTCGATCCAGATCACTTCCCCCGCTCGCACACCCCACGGAAGCCGGCGGGGGAAGAGGATGTCCTCCTCGTGAAAGTGGCGCACCACCTGTTGGGCTGAACCCAGTCGGCGAAAAGTCTCAAACAGCAGCCGCACCGCTCCCTGGATCTGCTCGTCCGGATCGAACTTCAGTCGATCGCTTTCGTCATGGACGTAGCCGATGGGAGCTCGGATCCAGAGTTCACCCCGCCGAGCCTTGTTGAGCTGGCCCCCCACCAGCCGGGCTCTTAAGACGTGCAGCTCGGCTTCGCTCATGGTCCCTTTCAGGCCGAGCAGCAAGCGGTCGTTAAAGTGAGAGGGATCGTACAGTCCATCTTCATCCAAAATCAGCGTGTCGGCCAACGCGCAGATCTCCAGCAGCCGATGCCAGTCACTGGAACTTCGGGCCAGACGTGACACTTCCAGGCCCATCACCAATCCGACGTGACCCAGGCCGACTTCGGCCACCAAACGCTGAAAGCCGTCTCGCCCCGCAGTGCTGGCCCCAGACGTTCCCTGATCCTCGTCGATGACGACAATCTGATCGCTCACCCATCCCAGAACCTGAGCCCGGCGCCTGAGATCGTATTGGCGAGCGGTGCTTTCACGATTCTCCTGCACTTGCCGCAGCGAAGACTGCCGGATGTACAGGTAGGCCTCTCGGCTCAGGTGTTCGGGCCGGACTTTGCTCGACTCATTCATGCGGCACCTCCCGAGTGCAGGCCAGCACCATACCTGCCAGAATCGTCCTCAGATCCGAGCCCATACCTAGGGTCAGTTCCGGGCAACGGCGTGAAGGACTCGGGCGGACCCGGCCGCCAGTAGCCACTCGTGGAGGGAGCAGGGCGGAGAGTGCCGCCATCCAGGCTGCCATCCCTTGCGCCAGAAACAGGGTCAGGCCGTGACCGCGCTCCAGGCCAGCGCGGCAACTGACGGCCTCCCGGCGCAGAGCTTCGTACTGCTGTTGGAAGTAAACGCGATGCTCCTCTCCAAAACGGCTCCTCATTGCTTTTCCTTCTGGGGCGGTTTTTTTTTTGCGCCGGGCCAGAGCGCGGTCGATCGATCGCGGATGGATCTGGATTCCGAAACGCTGCTCGACCGCTTCGGCGACGGACTGCTCATGGGGGCCGCTCTGGCGCCAGCTCTCCGCAAAATCGAGCACCTCTGCCGTGGCACTTATGGGCTCGCTTGGGACCGCGTCGGCGGGGGATCAATCCGGGCAGCCCCTCCTTCTCGAAGGCCGTTTCAGCCACATAGAACGCCTGCCGGCTCACCCCGAAACGCTGGGCCACCTCGCTGACGGGTCGACCCTCCAGGCGATGCCGGCGCAGCATCTCGTACTTGACCTGCACTCGATCGCGCGCATCCAGAAACTCCTCGCCTTGAAAAGCTTCATCTCGTACGGCTTCCGGCTGAGGATGCAGAGCTCCGTGTTGGCGCAAGGCTTTGATCTTCGTCTGATCGGAAGGTGTTGTCGGTTTCATAGTGTAAATATAATTATGTTCTCTTTGTGCAGACCTGTCAAGTGTTTTTAGTTCATGGCTACCCGTATCATCAAGGAATATAACACATCTTTGCACTGGAAACGAGGACATAAAGGCCCCATGCTGGACAGAAATTAGTTGACATTGTGTACGTAATTTACTTGACATGGTTGTCCTCTGGATCGGTTCGATCCTGGAGCCGCTCGGCCAGCTGAAGCAAATCCTCGACTCGGAATCTGGAGCGCCCTTGCCCCATCGTTAAGTAGGGCTCCGGTGGCGCTAGTTCGGTCCAACCAATCGGCAGCGAACAAAACCTTCCGTCGCCCATCTGCACGGTGACCCGCTGCTCTCCCCAGAGCAGCTTACTGACTACAAAAGAAAAGGAGGCGCCCCTCAGAGGATGGAAAGGATGAGTGACCCGCACCTTCTGCTCAGCAGGTGAACTGGGTGCATTTGATTGCTTTTGAGAAAGGAGGAGCCGAGGGGCTGATCGGTTTTGCCCGGCGCAACTTCCTGGTGCCGCTGCCTTCTGTCGAAGACTTCGAGGAACTGAACCAACTCCTGGCCCAGCGCTGTGAGCAGTATGGGAGCCACCGGATTGGAGGTCGGGAAGATGACCGTACGGTGGACGAACGCTTCGAAGCGGAACGCGGCTCTGCTGCCGCTTCCGGATCAACCCTTTGAGAACTTCAAGCCGGTCCGGGTCAAGGTGGATGCCTATCAGACTGCCCGAGTGGATCACAATCGGTACTCGGTGCCTCGAGCGTACGTCGGATGCTGGCTCTGGGCCCACGTGGGTTGCGAGCAGATTCGCTTGTACGCCTCCGATCGGAAGGTGAGCCAACACGATCGCCTCTTCTGGAAGAGCCAGTGGCAGATCGATCCGCTGCACTATCTAGACCTGATTTATGAGCGCGTCGGAGCGTTTGAAAGTGCTCGTGCCATCGTCCAGTGGCGGCGGCAGTGGCCGCTGGATTACGAAGTCCTGCTGCAGGCGCTGCGTCGCCGTCAGGGCGAGGGCCGGGGCACCCGCGAGTTTGTTCGGGTCTTGCAGCTGCATCGCCAGTACGAGAGCTCCCGGGTGGAAGCGGCTGTCCGATCGGTTCTGGACAAGGGCTGTCCCGGCTATGAATCGATCCGTCATCTGCTGCGGGCTCAGGAAGCCCCGCCGCTGTCGACGGAGCCCCTGCCCGCCGAGCTGATTCCCGGGGTGACCGATCAGCCGGTCCCAGTCAGTGATCCGAATGCTTTTAACGCCCTCTTACCGGCAGGTGCGCTATGAGTCAACTCAGCGACACCGTCCTGCTCGAGGACCATCTCAAACGCTTGCGTTTACCGGCGATGCTGCACGACTACCCAGAGTGTGCCCGCCAGGCCCGCGAGGGAGGCGAAAGCTATGAGGGCTTTCTGCTGGATCTGGTCACCCGAGAACTCACTCAGCGCCAGGCCAATCAACTCAAACGTCGGCTCAAAGAGGCTCGCTTTCCCGTGATGAAAACCCTGGAAGGGACGGACTTCAAGAAGTGGCCGGGTCTGGAGGCGCTGCAGGTCCGAGAACTGCTTCAGTGCGATTACATCCCGCGTCGAGAGAATCTGGCGTTCATCGGACGGCATGGAACGGGAAAAAGTCATGCCGCCACGGTCCTGGGAGTGGAAGCCTGCCGCCAAGGCTACCGGGTGCTGTTCTGGACGGCGGCGGAGTTGGTCAACACCCTGGTCGAAGCGCGTGAGGAACG
>CBDCUP010000002.1:0-62084 GCA_965222655.1 Acidobacteriota bacterium | reverse complement strand
CGTCTGATCCAATATCGGGTAAGCTCGCCGAAGAGCTTCCTCGGTTGCCTCTCCAAAGCCCTCAAAATCAAACGTCCCATTCTCAGCCAGCCGAAAGTGCACCATGAAACCTCTCACGACAGAGAGAGGGCAACCCTCTGCATTGTCCACTTCATCCAGAGCTTCTACTGCGGCTTCTTTACTGGTTGCTGAGACAAATGAAAAATCCCCGTTTGGCCAGCGGCAGATATAAAGAGGCATGATCAGTCCTCACTTATTTGATGGGTCGTCCGGTTAACAGAATAGAGGTAGAAAGGGGACGGCCAGGTATCAGGAGCCATTCGACCTTCACGATTATGTTGTCTTTTCCCCTTCGTCTACAACCTGCGCGAAGAGCTTTTTGACAGAGAACTGTATTTCCGTGGGGAACCGACAGCTCAACTCTAATCGAGGGTGCAAGAACTCGACTGTAGGCCAATAAGGTGGGAGCCGTCCTATAATCCCAAAGTGCAAATCTTCACCATCGGCCACTCCTCCCGCAGCTTTGAAGAGTTCACTCAACTGCTTCAAGAACATGACATTGAGCGGCTGGTAGATGTTCGATCATTCCCCACCTCCCGCAAATTCCCGCACTTCAACAAGGACACACTCAGCAATGCCCTCCTGGAGATAGACATTTCCTACTCCCACCTCGGGGCCTTGGGAGGCTATCGCAAGTCAGATCTGAAGGACTCACCAAACCAGTCGTGGAAGAGCCCTGGCTTTCGTGCCTATGCCGACCACATGCAGACGAAAGAGTTCCACCAAGGCCTCGATACCCTAATCGGGATCGCCTCTGAAGCGAGGACAACAATCATGTGTGCAGAGGCCATACCTCAGAAATGCCACCGTCAATTGATTTCTGATGCTCTCGTGGGTCTGAGGAGCATCCCCGTCGTGCACATTGTGCCGGGGGGCCTGAACGAGCATCAACTAGTCCAGGCTGCGAGGATTGAAGATGGAGAGCTTGTCTATCCGGAGCCGCAGGGATCACTGTTTGGCTGAATTATTACAGAGCACTATGACTCCCGGCAAAGTGCATGGTTCACGAAGCAAGTCAAACTGTGATAGTCGGCACCCGATCTTACAGATAGCGGCAGATTTAATCGCAATCGACTGACCGGTTCCGCCTAAAAGCGGACGTTCACATTTCCCCCGGAAACGTCGACTGAACGACCGCTAACCGGTGGATTCAACCGATCGACGCAACACTTGCGCGGAGGATGAAGGCGAAGCGTAAACGGTTGAAACCAAAGAGAAAGCGGCGAGGACGCCTGGCTCCCATGTGCATGCCATTGAGGTACAATGAGTTACGCGGTTGCGATTCGGGCCATCAAACCACTTGCCTCCTCCGACGCTGACGCGTTCTAGCTGAACGGCTTAATACGGGTGTTGCGTTGACCGGTTGAATTGGCACCTAAAAGCGGACGTTCAAATTTTCCCGATTCACCGGCACACGGAGGATTCTGACTGGGAGCGAGCTACCCAATCGCGGCAAATGGATCGTGCCTTCACGGCCCGTCACCTTCGAAGGCTCCACGAGTGCCCACGGTCCAGCATCTACGGGCAATCCCGCCTTCCTTGCGGCATGAGCCAGAAGATTCTCGCTTCTCGTGATCACCTTGCCCTTCATGCCTGGGGAGATCAGGATCATGCCCTGCTCGTCGCTACGGATTCGTATGCCCTCGCCGCGCCAGATGATCGTGTCGCCAATTTCCAGGTCCAGGGGTTTCTTCCAATGCTCCAAGGTGGTTCTTGACCTCTGCGAATAATAACGATGGAGACTGAGAATCTGCGAGGTTGATTGCAATCTCCTGATCCCTGGGAATACGATAGGCGCACTAACTTCTAAATCTCAGAAGGAGTCATCCAAAGCCGCTAGTGTCAACGATCTTCATCAGCTATAGCCGCCAAAGCGAAACAATCGTCACAACCTTGGCTGACGATATTGAGGCATTGGGCCATACTGTCTGGTTCGACCAAGAGCTAAGCGGCGGGCAAGCGTGGTGGGATCAGATCCTTGAGCAGGTTCGTGGATGTGATGTATTCGTCTTCGCCCTGGCCCCAGAGGCGCTAGATTCCACAGCTTGTATGCGCGAATACCAATACGCCGCCGACCTGGGTAAACCGATCTTGCCTGTCTTGGTAGCTCAGGGAGTTTCCACGAACCTTTTGCCGGCCCCACTGTCAGCGATTCAGTATGTGGACTATCGGAAACAAGATCGTGATGCCGCCTTCCGCTTAGCCAGAGCCATCAGCAGCGTCCCTTCACCGAAGCCTTTACCTGACCCGTTACCGCCCTCGCCGGAAGTTCCTATCTCCTATCTCGTTGGCCTAGCAGGGAAGGTCGAGTCAGCGTCCACTCTAAGCCTTGAAGATCAGCGCTCCCTCGTGTTTGATCTTAGAAGGAGTTTGCGCGAATCCGAGAATGCTGGTGATGCACGTATTCTCCTAGAGAAACTGAGAAAGCGCCGAGACCTTCTTGCGGACATCCGAGACGAGGTCGATGAGATTCTCGCGGGCACAACACGGGATCATCCGCCTGCCCGTACACCCCAGCCCAAGGGGCATGTAACACCCAAGGTGCCCAAACCATCCGGAGACGTCGGACCGAGACCGACTGCCCCCCATCGTTCTAAGGAGCAGGGGAAGAAACCGACGTTCTTCGACCGCTTGCAAGGCTCGAAAAGTTCGATCTTGATTTTTCCATCAGTCTTCGTGGGCCTTCTTGCTACCGCTCTTGCTGCCTACTTCTATTTTTTATCTCCAGCAACCACTGCACTGCCCAAGGCGGCCATCTCCGCTAATCCAACGGGGATACAGGAAGGTGAGAGCTCGACTTTAACTTGGGAAGCCATTGATGCAAGTGTTATCTCCATTGAGCCTGGCGTTGGCAGCGTTGGGCCTAGCGGCGCTCGTCAAGTTTCTCCCAAGATTTCTACGACTTACACAATCACTGCCAGGGGTGATGGAGGAGAAGCGAGTGACTCCGCAAGAGTAACTGTTGCTCAACCAGCTCCGGTTGAGAAACCTCCTATTCCAACTATCGAGATTTCGGCAACTCCGTCTGAAATCAAGAAGGGTAATACGTCAGTTCTAAAGTGGGCTGTCAAGAATGCCACGAATGTCGTCATTGAGCCTGGAATTGGAGCGGTCACATCCACTGGCATCAAGCAGGTACGGCCAACATCTTCGACCACTTACGCCATCGTTGCTCGTGGGAAAGGTGGAAGTGCAAAGGATTCTGCCCAGATAGCAGTAGTAGTGGAGCAAACTCTACCACCCCTCTCAGATGATGTGGTCGTGGACTCTCGAACCGGACTGTTGTGGACAAGAAAGGACAATGGCAAGGGCATCGATTGGCCCTCAGCCAACAGATACTGTGAGGGGCTGACACTGGCGGGCTATTCAGACTGGCGACTACCCACAATTGATGAGTTGGAGGCACTTCACGATCAAAGTGTAGACGCTCGCTACAAAATCAGGTCACCCTTTGTGCTGACTGCTTGTTGTCCATGGAGTTCCAAGGAGGAAGGCTCGGATTCCGCCTGGGGCTTCAATTTCTACGACGGCGTCCGGTCCCTCCTCCGCCTCGACTACGCCTTCTCCTACTACCGGGCACTGTGCGTGCGTGGTTCCGGAGATTGATGTGGATGATTTGGTTCTTTGATTCTTTGGTTATTTCTTCTTCGCGAAATTTTGCGATTTCTTGAGTCTGAAGAGTCTGAACACTTTCAGCACTGAGGATATGTTATCGGTCTGAGGCGGTTTCTAGCCGTGCACCCGCACAGCCTCGGTAACAGCAACTGTGTGCCAGCTGTCTCGGTCTAGTCTTTGCTCGCCGTCTCCAAAGACTCCCCCAGATCCTTGACCGCGTCCTCCATCGCTTCGGTGTCCTCAATCCACTGTCGATGCTCCAGGGAGAGCTGCTCGTGAACGGCATTGACGTATTTGAGAAGGATCTCCGATTCGCCGAGTGCTGAGAGAGTGAAAGACGAATAGCGCCGGGTGATTGGGGAGGTAACGACAACGGGACTCCTACCCCTAACCGTTGCTTACAATGATTGCTAGCCGGACGCCCGAAGCCACCTGAGGTCTGTTGCGCTGATCAGCTGAATCAATCGTCGCGTTCGATGAGGACCTTGTACCAGTGATAGTCGGCACCCGATCTCACAGACAGCGTCCGATTTGATCGCAATCGAACGACCGCTTTCGCCTGCCGATTCAACCGATCAACGCAACACCCGTATTAAGCCGTTCAGCTAGAACGCGTCAGCGTCGGAGGAGGCAAGTGGTTTGATGGCCCGAATCGCAACCGCGTAACTCGTTGTACCTCAATGGTATGCACATGGGAGCCAGGCGTCCTCGCCGCTTTCTCTTTGGTTTCAACCGTTTACGCTTCGCCTTCTTCCTCCGCGCAAGTGTTGCGTCGATCGGTTGAAACCGCACCTAGAAGCGGACATTCAAGTTCTCCCGGGAAACCCCGAGCGAACGGCCAAAAGCGGTCATCGCCCAGTACCCTAGATTATGTCCGAATCGGGCCACATTAGTTGCTAGCTCCGCAATTCTGAGAATTTTGCTCTCAGACTTTCGCGTGGCACCTGTGGCAGGTTGTCCAAGTTCATCGTTTTGATAGATCTGTTGATGCCTCAGAAAACGCACGAAAACCAACCGATCGACCTCGCTGTGAGGAACCACACCACCGGTCACACGGCCCAGAGATTCAAAATTTCAAATATCTTTGGCTAGAACTAGGGTAGGGGATCGCTTAGAGTGTCAACAATACTCGGATGAATGTTCCCACCCGAACCAACCTTGAAACGACTGCCATGCGAGTTGAGAACATCAGCAGATTAAGTGACCAGGCTCACGCATTGACATGCAGCGCAGCAGTCGACCAGCCTCTTTCCTGGTGCTACAATAAGGCTTATCCATAACGTTCGAGCGGGATAATCTACGAAGAACCGGATAACAGACCCGGGAAGAGTGTTATACGCAAGGGCTCTGTTAAGCGTCCCCTGACAGCACTCTAAACAGGGCCCAACGATTCAATCTAAGATGGCTAAGCGCTCGCGAGCTGAGAGGGTATCACCCTTGGGCCATTTTCTCTTGAGAGAAGAACCGAACTAAATGCTCGATCAATTGTTTTTCTGGGTGGGCTTGGGGGGTACTGTCTTCGTCGTCGCCTCTCTACTTGGCGGGGGAGGAGAATCCGATTTAGAGGTATCAGCACCCGATGCTGCTGGGTTGGATGCTGACGTAGGCGTAGGGGACTCAGCTGGATTGATCCCGTCTAATCTGCTGAGCTTGCGGACCGCGACATTTTTCTGCACCTTCTTTGGCTGGAGTGGATTCCTGAGCCTAAAGCTTCTAGGCACCACAAGCCTAGGGAGTTTGGCCGTGGCCTTACCCACAGGGTTCCTTTGTGCGTTCATAGGGGCCAAGACCCTCGAGGTTCTGCGCCGGAGCGAAGCTTCCAGTTCTTACTCCCCCAATGATCTCTTGGGCAAGGAGGCCGATGTCACGCTTCCGATTGGGGGCGAACAGCCTGGGCGGATACGTTGCTATGTTAAGGGATCAACCATTGAATATAAGGCTCTGGCACTCTTTCCAAGCGAAACGTTTAAGCGGCAGGAGAAGGTGCTAATCGTGGAGGAGGAAGATGGAATTGTGAAAGTCGCCAGAGGTCTGTAAGCCCTTTGGGGCAAAAGATATTTCCTCAACCCAAAAGGAGGGTTCGAGCCATGTTTGAAGGAATTGCACTGTTCACAGTTTTTGTTGTTGCCGCCCTTTTGGTGGCAATCCTGATGTACAAGGCAAATCTGTATATTGCGCCCAAGAACACCGCGTTGATCTTAACGGGGCGCAAACACCAGGATGTCGATGGCCAGGAAGTGGGCTATAAGATCATCACCGGTGGCCGCGGCTGGAAGATCCCGCTAATTGAACGAGTGGATACCTTGGACCTCACAAGCTTGCCGATTGAACTCAAGGTCGAGGATGCCATCACCAAGGAGGGCGTGATGTTAGACGTGGTGGCCAATGCCAATGTCAAGATCAGCAGCGAGCCGCGATTCATCGGCAATGCGGTGGAACGTCTGCTTGGCAAGGGGAAACAAGACTTAATTGATCTGGCTCTTGAGACTCTGGCTGGGAACCTGCGTGGCGTCCTCGCCACGATGGAACCTCGGGAGGTCAATGCAAATCGGGAGGTATTTCTGTCCCAAGTGCAGAAGGAAGCGACAGAGGATTTGGAAAAGCTTGGCTTTAGTCTGGATACGTTGAACATCAAGGATATCAGCGACAAAGGCGGCTTTTTGGAGTCACTGGGGCGAAGGAAGACCGCTGAAGTCATGAAGGAGGCCGAGATTGGAGAAGCCAATGCTGCGTCCGAGACCCGACAGCGGAAGGCAGAGGCCGAGCGGCGAGCCAAGGAAACTGAGATCGAAAACGAACAAGCGATTCTGGAGAGGGAGAAGAATCTACGACTGGAACGTGCTCATGTGGAGGCGGAGACGGCTGCAGCAGAGGCACGTGCACAAGCTGCCAGAGACCAAGCGAGTGCCGAGTCCCAGCAAGCGGTCGAGCAGGCGCGCATCGAGTTGCAGAAAACGAAACTGGAGGCCGAAGTGGTGACCTCAGCGGAGGCTGAGAAGCGGGCGGAAGAGCTGCGCGCTATCGGCTCAGCCGCGGAGATCCGCGAAAGGGGCAAAGCCAATCTGGAGATTCTGGAAGAGCAGTTGTCCAAGATCAAGACCTACGGTGAAGTCGGCGTACAGGTGCTGCTGGTGAACCAGTTGCCGCAGATCACCCAGACTTTTGCAGAGGCTTTAAAGAGCCTGGACATCGAGCGTCTTGTGGTCTTAGACAGCGGCAACGGTCGGGGTGGTCTTGCCGGACTGATGTCTGGGGCGCCCTCCGCTATCATTTCGATGATGGAACAGCTCCGAGGGTTGGGAATCGACGTTTCCAGTATCTTGTCGCCAGGACCCAAGGGGTCTGCTGCAGCGGACGTCTCGGCTGCCGCAGACGAAGCTGAGCCAGGCCCAAAACCACGCCCATTTGGCTGAGATCGCTCGTTTCGGGGGCGACTTCCCAGGCTACGGCAGATATCGGCGGATCGAAACAGAGCTTGACCGAACAAGAACACCGTCGCTGCCATCGTCAAACGCCGTCGAGGCTCTATTGGCCAGAGTCCTTGGGCTTCGCCCGAAGCAGCGTCTAGCACCGGCAGCGTCGTGATGCTCAGTCGCTGGATCAAGCCGGCCCGCCGAGTCAGTCTATGGACGTATAATGCCCAAACTGGAAACTGAGCTGTTCTGGCCCATGACGCAGAGTAAACCCTCCCCGGACCGGGCCGTTTGCGGTCATTCATTCGACGTTTCCGGGGAAAACTTGAATGTCCGCTTTTAGGGTGCCTATTCAACCGGTCAACGCAACACCCGTATTAAGCCGTTCAGCTAGAACGCGTCAGCGTCGGAGGAGGCAAGCCGTTTGATGGCCCGAATCGCAACCGCGTAACTCATTGTACCTCAATGGCATGCACATGGAAGCCAGGCGTCCTCGCCGCTTTCTCTTTGGTTTCAACCGTTTACGCTTCGCCTTCTTCCTCCGCGCAAGTTGCGTCGATCGGTTGAATCCACCGGCGGAAGCAGCCGGTGGATTGCGATCAAATCAAACGGCGGTTTGATAGCGTAGATTTGACCGCAAAACGGTGTCAGAGTAGATCGCCTCTGACAGACCGCTTTCGCCTGAGGCTGTGTGAAAAGTCCAAAACCTCTTTGATTTAGGGGTCTCTTTACCCTTCCTACGACGGAGATCGTGGCTTGCACGCGATCCTATGAAGTCAAAATTTCAAATCCGAAATCATGAATGACTTTTCACACAGCCTCGCCTAAAAGCGGTCATTCAAATTTTCCGCGGAAACGTGGAGCTTTCTGGCTTTCTGGCTCGACAGTATCTTGCCTTTTACAAATGGGGTGGGCTGCGGCAGGGAGGCCATGGCTCAAATGAGACTCTTCCACTATCTCACGTGTGAAAGCCGTAGAGGGTGAAAGGCGGCCAGGGCCGAGGTTCCCACTGAATGAAAACCAAAAGAGTTCAGCGTAGTATAGCAGCAACTCTCTTAACCGCCTCGTCTTAAAAAGAAAGGCAGGAAACTGAATCAGAGAGATTCCCTGGAGTGGGATAGTGCCAAGACCGAACGGGTGCTGCCCGACCATCTAAAGAGAAGATTGAAAAAGGTAGAAATATGGCCGAGAAGAAGAGTGAGGACTTAGAAGCACGGCTTGATGCGTTTATCAAAACGCAGGAGCAGATCACACAAAACTTGAGAGACAAGGCTTCGGGTGACCCTGAGTTTGATCAGGGAAGGCGGTTTCTGGAAACTGCTGAGCTGGCACGATTCGGCGGCCCCGGAGTGACCGATCTCCTCGACTTCCTTGGCAGACACGATTCCTTCAAATCCAGCGACTCTGAGTTTCAAGGGAATGGCTGAAGAGCAAGCCTCAGGGACACGTCACGCTAGATTCTCCTACCTGCTGATCTCCCTTCTTTCCATCTTCTTCCTGTATCCACTGGTGGAGCGCTTGGGCCGGGGGCCTCTCTTTGCTGCGTTCTACTCGCTTGTTCTATTGGCTGCAGTCTACGTTGTCGGCGAGAGCAAACACACTTTTCTACTTGGACTGCTGATGGCGGCTCCCGCAGTCCTCACTCGTTGTGTTGGGGCTATTCTGGTGGACCCGACCTTCCTGCTCCTTAGCAACGTCTTGGGTGTGCTCTTCCTCTCCTACACGGCTGGCTTGATCATCTCTCACGTGCTCAGGGCGGAACGAGTTACAGCACAGAAGATCTACGGTGCCCTTTGTGCCTATCTACTCCTGGGGATGATCTGGGTCTCTCTGTACTCCATCATAGACTTCTTCCTACCCGGCTCGTTCCGCATGGGGGAGCGGGACCACCTGAGCAACTCAGAGATGTTCTATTACAGCTTCGTCACCTTGACGACCCTGGGATATGGGGACCTGGTCCCGGTTGCGCCGATTGCCCGATCCATGGCTGCGCTCGAGGCGGTGACCGGACAACTCTACCTGGCAGTGTTGGTGGCACGTCTGGTCGGACTTCACATCACGCATTCTTCCGATAATTCTGGAACTTCCAAGTGAGCAGCTCCAGGGCCAGCGGGGACAAACAGACCGGAGACGGATGGCTGAGGCATCAGAAACCTGGAACCTGCAACGTGTAACTTGCGACGTGTGTCGAGTTCTTCAAGCTTCAGATCAGTACCGTCCCCAGCCAAGCCTTGACCTTGTGCCAATTGGCAAGACTGCTTCGGCTTGATACAATCCCGCGATCGCCAGAGTCAAGAGCGAGGAAAGGAAGGCGCATGAATAGATGTCTCCTCAAGCCCGATCCCGCCGGCATAATTCCCGTTTCCACCACTCACCCAACTAAGTCCAGTAGTGAGCGCCTTGTACTCCTCCTCGGATAGTTCGTTCCCGGTTGGCTCCCGGATCGCATCGGCGTCGTAGAAGTATCTAGGCGACTTGCTCATCAGGAAGATCTGCTCATGGGCTCGGGTGGGTCGGGCCACGGTGACAGCGTCAGGGTGGCAAGCCGGCATTGTAGGATCACCTTCCCCTGCCTCAATCAAGTTTCATTCTCCTTACAATTGGGTCCGCAATATATTAGATGATCCAAGGTTTTCACGTTGATTCTAGTTGCTCTGTTCGGGGGGAGCGCTGCCGCTGTTCCCGGATTAGGGCCATAGAAGATGGTCCTTTGATCTGACTACCGCAATCTCCCCGACTGCGATCCTCTCCAGAGGTGGGTAGGAAGGGTAGGCTCAATAAGATTGTTGGAAGTCTTCTGTTGGTTGAACTCATATACTCCACTTTCAGGTTCGAAGTTGGCCGCCAAAATAAGCCCTGGACGTGGGCCATGCAAGCCAAGCCGCTTTGAGCGGGTAGTCGTTTTTCCCCAACCACTACGAGCCCGACGAGCGGGAGGTTTTGTCGTTGCCGTTACAGGTTGGGCTCCTGGCAAGCCCAAGCCGATAGCAGGAATTTTGTGGCTGCCCCTTGCTGTTTCGGCTAGAATCATCCGACCCCACAGCTTGGAGCCTGTGGGCTGAATTGCCGAGCGCTCTGGAAGGAGTGAACGATGCTTAAGCTTCGAGGACCGGTTCAGGCAGCTTTGCTCCTGGTAGCGGTGCTATCCTCTTTCGGATCCCTCATATGGGCTCAACTGCCGGTGGTGCGCTTCGGTGTCGCTCTCGATGGACCTTCGGAGCACAACGCCCAGATCGTCGAGGTTTTCGAACAGGAGATTGCCGCCGTTCTGGAAGGAGAGTATCAAATTGTATTCTCCCCGAAGAATCGGCTAGAAGCAGACTGGACGGCGGAGGGAGTCAAGCGAGTTGTCGATCAACTCCTGACGCTCGGTGTTCTGGGGTCTAGCGACGTCGGCCTGCGCTCCTCACTTCCCAAGCCGGTCTTCGCCCCCTTTGTACTCGACCCCCAGATCCAGGGCATCCCATTTGAAAGCCTGGAGCGGCACCTTCCAGATGGCGAAATCGAACGTGTGAGCGTAAGTGGTCTCGCTAATCTGAGTTACGTTACTCTCGGCGGCGATCTAGTTCGTCAGGTCAAGGCGTTTCGTGATATTGCCCCATTCTCGCGTCTCACGATTCTGCAGATGCGAGCCTTGAGTCAAGCCATCCCCGACCTGGAGTCCAGGCTTGAATCGCTCTTGCGACCTCTGGGACTGGAGATCGCTACCGTAGCCGTGGGATCCTCGGTCGATCAGGCCCTGAGTGCGATTCCCGAGAACACTGAGGCGGTTTTCGTATCCCCCCTTCTGGAGCTCTCGAGTAGCGGTTTCGACCGCCTGGTCAAGGCTCTGATCCAACGCAGGCTGCCCAGTTTCTCGTCCTGGGGAAGGATCGAGGTTGAGAAAGGGCTGCTGGCAACCCTCTGGTCCGAGCAAAACCATGTCCGGAGGGCACGTCGCCTGGCCTTGAACATCCTGCAGGTCCTGGACGGAGTTCTGGCCTCCGAGCTAGCCGTGGAGTTTGTTCGCAGCGAGCGTCTCACCCTCAACCTGGCCACCGCCAGGGCCATCGGTTTCTCCCCCACCTTTCGCCTCTTGACGGAAGCGGAGCTTCTGCACGAGGAGTCTGGTCAAGCAGTCCGGACCCTCTCTCTTCCCCAGGTTGTCCGGCAGGCGGGTCAGGTCAACCTGGACCTGCTGGTCGAGGACCGAAACGTGGCTTCAGGGCTGCAGCTAGTGCGACAGGCTCGGGCCAGACTGTTTCCTCAGCTCAACGTCTCCGGTTCAGGTTCCATCATCGATGAAGATCGTGCCGACCAATTGCTTGGGTTGAATCCTCAGCGCCGGGCAGCGGCAGGGGCGTCCTTCACTCAGTTGCTCTACTCGGATGACGTCAAGGCCAGCTACGACATCGAGCGTCATCTGCAGGACCTGCGGACAGAGGAGCGGGCCCAGCTCCGTCTGGACGTAATTCTGGAGGCGGCCGAAAGTTACCTCAATGTCCTCAGAGCTAAGACCATTGAGCGGGTTCAGAAGGACAATCTGCGGCTGACGCGGTCCAATCTGGAACTGGCGCAAGCGCGTGTGAACATAGGCCAGGCAGGGCGGGAGGAGCTCTTCCGCTGGCAAAGTCAGATGGCCACAAATCGCAGGGACGTGGTGGAGGCGAGTGCCCTCCGCAATCAGGCTGAAATCGCCGTCAACCGGGTTCTGAACCGGCCCATCGAGGAGTCCTTTCTCACCGTAGAAGCCGGGCTTGATGATCCGTTACTCGTCACTGCCTTTGAGCAGACGCGTCCCTACATCGAGACGCCTGACGCATTCCAGCTGTTCCGCAGCTTCATGGTGCAGGAGGGATTCGGCTATTCCCCTGAGCTGAGACAGCTTGATGCTGCCATGCTGGCCCAGACCCGAGAACTCAAGGCCAGCAAGCGGGCTTTCTATCTGCCCACACTCGGTCTGGGAGCCAATGTGGAGTACTTCGGCCGCGGCGGCGTTGGCGCTGATCCTCTGCTCCAGTCCCCAGTGCCCTTTGCCGACCAGACCAACTGGAACATCTTTTTCAACACCAAGCTGCCTCTGTTTCAGGGCGGCGCCATGAGGGCCCGCCGAAGCCGGGCGCAGATCGAGCTGGAGGCCGTCACGCTTCGACGCCAGGCTACCAGCCAGCGCATCGAGCAGCGTATTCGTTCGGTCCTGTACCGGACCGGCTCCTCATTTGTCGGCATCGACCTGAGCCAGGAGGCGGCCGAAGCGGCCAGGAGAAACCTGGAGCTTGTGACCGACCGCTATGCCGAAGGCATTGTGGACATCGTCCGGCTGATCGACGCACAGAACCAGGTACTGGTAGCAGACCTGTCCGCCGCCAATGCCATCTTCGATTACCTGATTGATCTGATGGGAACACAGAGGGCCGTAGGCCGATTCGACTACTTTCAATCGCCCCAAGAGCGCCAGGGGTTCCTCAATCGATTGGAGGCTTTCTTCCAGAGCAGTGGATACAAAATCCGAACTCCGTGAGCAGTGAGCGGTTCCGGGGTCAGCGCAGTCCAACAGAGATGGAAGCCGCGAGCGACCAGAACTGTCAGCAACATGAAGCGAGGTACCGAGGAGAGAGCGGACACAGCACAATCTCCTCTGGGAAGATGAAGTTCCGGCCTTGCTGTTCCAGCGCTACCCGGGGAAGACCGACCGAGCATACGTAGCCAGAGAGGGAACGATGAAGAAGATTGGACGATTCCAGCTGAATAGCTACCTAGCCATTTCTGGCTTGCTAATCCTCCTGGGCTGCGAGGCGGCCGTCGAGCAAGAGCCCGTGGTCAAACCGGTAAAGACCATGGTGCTTGGACAATCGGCAGGGAGCGGGCAGCGAGTATTCCCGGGAACCGTGCAAGCTGCGCAAAGGGCCCGCTTGTCGTTTCGGGTCAGCGGTCCCCTCACCAGTCGCCCCGTCAAGCAGGGGCAGAAAATCCGAAAGGGAGCCCTGTTGGCGCAGATCGATCCCAGGGACTTCGAGACCCGGATCAAGAACCTAGAGGCCCAGTTGGCAAACCTCCAGGCGCGGCGCAAGGCGATGGAGGCGGCCCGACCGGAGGATATCCGCAGACTCGAAGCCAACCTGGCTGTCGCTCAAGCACGCCTGCTGGAGGCGGACGCCACCTTTCGCCGATACCAGCGGCTCTACGAGAACGACAATGTTTCCAAGGCCGAGTTCGATCAACGCCGGGCCGCCCGGGACGTAGCCCAGGCCAATGTCCGCTCTGCCGAGGAGGCGCTGGGGATCGGCCGTATCGGCGCCCGCGACGAGGATATTCAGGCCATGGACGCACAGATCCGGGCACTCCAGGCTCAGATCGAGCAGGCTCAAGACAACCTGCGGGATACCGCCCTTCGAGCCCCATACGATGGCAGTGTAGCGGAAACCTACGTGGAGAACTTCGAATACGTTCGAGCTCAGCAGGAGATCCTCAGTTTGCAGGACGTCTCCGTGGTGGAGATCGTGGCCCAAATTCCAGAGAATGTCGTGGCCCTGGCGCGAAAGGATGCCAGCCCCGATTTCCGAGTGCGATTCGAGTCGCTCCCAGACCAGGAGTTTGCGGCAAAGCTGACCGAAATCGCCACCCAGGCCGATCCCGTGACCCGGACCTATGCGGTCGCATTTCAGACTCCCCAGCCGGAGCAGGCCAATATCTTCGCTGGCATGACCGCGGAGGTGGTGCTGGAGGCAGGCACACAGGCTGAGGACGTTTTCAATGTTCCGGTTGCTGCTGTCTTCACCGACGAAAACGGCAAGCAGTGCCTGTGGATACTGGAAGAGCAGTCCATGACCACACGCAAGGCCGAGGTGAAGGTGGGTGACTTGATGGGCAGCAGCGCCAGAATCCTGGCCGGCGTTGCCGCCGGGGACACCGTCGTCACGGCGGGGGCCAACTATCTCACAGAAGGTCAGAAGGTACGCCAGATCACGGATGAGCTGAGGGATCGCCGATGAACCTGGCTGAAATCTCGATCAACAGGAAGACCACCAATCTGGTCCTCACGGTCGTTGCACTGGTGGCGGGTGTGATCGCCTTCCAGTCACTGGGACGGCTAGAGGACCCGGAGTTCACCATCAAGCAGGCGGTCGTGATCACCCAATACCCTGGCGCCAGTCCCAGAGAGGTGGAGGAAGAGGTCACCGAAAAGATCGAGCAAGCGATCCAGGCGATGGGTCAGCTGCGGGAGGTGACCTCCATCTCTCGACCGGGGCTGTCCATCGTCTATCCCGAAATGCAGGATCGATACGACAAGCACACTCTCCCTCAGGTGTGGGACGAACTACGCCGAAAGGTGGGCGACGTCCAGGCACAACTCCCACCAGGCGTGCTGACTCCCGTTGTCAACGACGATTTCGGGGACGTCTACGGCGTCTACCTGGCCTTGAGCGGTGACGGTTACTCCTACGCCGAGCTATGGGACGTAGCCAAGTTCCTCAAGCGGGAACTGCTCCTGGTGACGGACGTGGCCAAGGTCGCCTTCTGGGGTAGCAGGTCCGAGGTCATCTACGTAGAAATGTCGCGAGCCCGGCTCTCCCAGCTCGGCATTTCTCCCCAAGAGGTCTTTCAGACGCTGGGACTGCAGAACCAGATCGCCAACTCGGGAAGAGTCCGAGTCGGAGAAGAGTACATCCGGGTTGAGCCCAGTGGCATGTTCACCTCAGTGGAGGAGCTGAGCAACCTTCTGGTTCGGGGGCAGGGGTCGACGGGCCTGGTCTACTTGAAAGACGTCGCCAACATCCGCCGAGGCTATCAAGATCCGCCCCGGCAGATCATGACGCTGGACGGGGAAAACGCCATCGGAATCGGTATCTCGACCCGGCTGGGCGGAAACGCCGTGAACATGGGGGAAGGAGTTCAGAAGAGACTAGACGAGCTGGGCTCCAGGATTCCGGCGGGAATGGAGTTGGGCGTCGTCTCGTTCCAGTCGGAGGATGTGACCAAGGCCATCGACGGCTTCGTGATCAACCTGCTCGAGGCACTCGCCATCGTGGTCGGGGTCCTGATGATCTTCATGGGGTGGCGCAGTGCCGTCCTCATCGGTCTCTCCCTACTCATCACCATCATCGCCACTTTTGTCTTGATGGGCATGTACTCGGTGAATCTGGAGCGCATCTCCCTGGGAGCCCTCATCATCGCTCTGGGGATGCTGGTGGACAACGCCATTGTGGTCACCGAGGGGATTCTGGTCGGAACACAAAAGGGTCAGAGCCGGGCTCAGGCTGCCATCGACACCGTTGGCAAACAGTCCATGCCTCTGTTGGGCGCCACCGTCGTTGCGATAATGGCCTTTGCCGTGATCGGGGTTTCGCAGGATTCCAGCGGGGAGTTTTGCCGATCCCTGTTTCAGGTGATCCTGTTCTCTCTGGGACTGAGCTGGTTGGTGGCGGTGACGGTGGTTCCCCTGCTCGGTACCTTCCTGCTCAAGCCGGGTGAGTCGTCAGAGGCAGACGACGACCCCTACGCCGGCAAAGGTCTTTCAAGGTTACCGGAAGGCCCTGGCAGGCTGCGTGGGCCATCGCTGGATCACCGTGGTCGTCGTGGTTGGACTCTTCGCGGCTGCCCTCTGGGGCTTTGGCTTCGTGGAACAGAGCTTCTTTCCCAATTCCACGCGGGCCCAGTTCTATATGGACTTCTGGAGGCCCGAAGGCACCCACATCGCCGGCACTGGCGAGGATATCAGGGAGATCGACGAGTGGGTCCGCTCTCTGGAGGGAGTCACCTCCACCGCAACCTTCACCGGCCAGGGCCCGTTGCGATTCCTGCTTACCTTCACACCCGAAGACGCCAACAGCGCTTATGGTCTGATCATGATCTCGGTGGACGATTCCGCGAAGATCGATGGCCTGCGGACCCAGATTGAGGAGCACGTCGCCAATAACTACCCCGAGGCCCAGGCCTGGACCAAGAAGTTCATTGTCGGCCCCGCCAAGGGTGCCAAGATCGAGGCCCAGTTCAGCGGACCTGATGCCACCGTCCTGCGCCAACTCACGGAACAGGCAAAGTCGATCATGCGGCGGGATCCTGCGGCCATCAACATCCGGGATGACTGGAGGCAGAGGGTGAAGGTAATCCGGCCCCAGTATGCCGAAAACCAGGCGCGGGCCGTGGGAGTGACCCGTCCCGATCTGGCAGGTGCGATCCAGATGGCGTTCGATGGGAGGATCGTTGGCCTCTACCGGGAAGCCGATGACCTCCTGCCCATCGTGGCGCGTGCGCCTGATGAGGAGCGAAGCGACGTCAACAACATGAACAGCATCCAGATCTGGAGCTCAGGCACCCGACGGGTGGTGCCGTTGAATCAGGTGGCGGCCAGAATGGAGACCATGTCGGATGACAACATCATCCGCCGCGTCGACAGAAAACGTGCGCTCAGGGCCCAGTGCGACCAGGGAATCGGTACCTCAGAGGCGTTGCGGAGCCGCATCGCGGCCGACATCGAAGCGATCGAGCTTCCCCCCGGGTATGAGTTCGAGTGGCGAGGTGAATTCGACAGCTCCCGTCGGGCCAAGTCGGCACTGGGTGGGAAGATCCCGCCAGTCTTCCTGGGGATGGTCCTGATCGTCATCATACTGTTCGACCGACTCAAACAGCCGGCGATCATCTACTTGACGGTGCCACTGGCCATCATCGGAGTCACAGTGGGGCTGCTCGCTGCGGGTCAGCCTTTCGGGTTCATGGCGCTGCTGGGTATCTTGAGCCTCTCCGGGATGTTGGTCAAGAATGCCATCGTCCTGATCGACGAAACGGACGGCTTGATTCGCGATGGCATGGACTCTTACGGGGCCGTCATCCTGGCTGGGGTCAGCCGCGCACGTCCGGTTGCAATGGCTGCCCTGACTACCATGCTCGGGATGATCCCCTTGTTCCGGGACGCCTTCTTCATCTCGATGGCGGTAACGATCGTGTTCGGACTGGGGTTCGCAACCTTGCTCACCCTCCTGGTAGTGCCGACCCTCTATTCCATCTTCTTCAAGATCAAGTCGCCCGAATCGGCTGAGATCGCAGCGTCGTGACCGCGATGGCGCCCTGACCTGCAACTTCAAGGACGGTCGGCAGGACGCCAACATCTATTGATGCAGGAGCAAAAGAGAGACGCGCACGGCTGTTATTTTAGTGTCAGCAACATCAAACCAAGTTCCGAGGAGAGAGCGGACAACAGCACTTTCTACTCAGGGTCCGGATGCTCCTACCATTCCCGGTCACGGATCTGACGAAAGTTTCTTCCTGAATAATCCAGCGCCAGCGATCAGAAACCCAACCCAAAGGCGCTTATCAAGCCGTAGTCGTTACGATCCACTTCCGACGGCGCATTGGAATCAAAGCGGTCAAAGAAATTCAAACTCCAGCTCAGCCGTTTAAACAGGGGAATCCTCAGTGTGGCATCGTAGTTGATCCGATACTCACCTCCCGAAATCAGGTCAGGATGGACTGAAAGTGCGGTATTGACTCGAAGCCAGGACAAGAGCGGAGCGGGGACTCCCATTCCAATCCGACCAATCCTTCCCCTCCCCAGACCCGGGGGGATTTGTCGGCGGCCTCCTTTATCCGGAACCGTTCCAGGTTGAAGGTCGCGCCTCCCAGCAACGAAAGTTCACTGGTCTTGCTCTTGATCAGCGTACGCCCGACACCGCCCCCAACAGCGTTGCGAAAATTCAGTTGCTGGTTGTCGTTTCTCTCAAAGTCCGCCAGAGCGAACCGGAACACTCGAGGATTGACGAACCAGTCCACGCGGGCGTTCAGGGTCTGGCGGCTGGTGGGATCCGAGTCGTCTTGGCGGCTGTACATCGAGGACAGACCATAGGACACCTTGCGAGCCTCAGTCCGTCGCTCGGCCCTTGCGATCAAAGTCGATTGATTGAGTTTGGAGTTCCCTCGCCTGAAGTTGTAGCCGAGATCCACAGTTCCCTCCAGCGCTTCCCAGAAACTGGGTTCCTTCTCGTCCTTTTTTGGGGTCGGGCCGATGACGTTGGCCACATCCAGCCTATGCACTTCCTCCTCATTCCTCACTTCCAACTCTTCGCCAAGGATCTCCAATCTACCTCTGTACCTGAAACCGGTCGCATCTTAGGTCAAGGTGTTCGCGAGCCGAACGGCCCTCGCAAACCTGGGTGCTCGTCGGTTGCCAGCTGACTTAGATTGGGAATGACCGGTTTTGGCCGTTTGCGGTAGTTCATTCGACGTTTCCGGGGAAAATTTGAACGTCCGCTTTAGGTGCGGTTTCAACCGATCGACGCAACACATTGGTTAAATCGTTCGGCTGGTGTTTCGTAGTCTAACGTTTTTCTCGGTCGTTCGTTTAGCTGTCTTGCCACGGCATCCAGTCTGTTTTGGTCGACGTTTGAGAGATCCATTCCTTTCGGGAAGTATTGTCGGAGCAGTCCGTTGGTGTTTTCGTTTGAGCCGCGCTGCCAGGGGCTTCGGGGATCGCAGAAGTAGACCTTTATGTTCGTATCGAGACTGAAGCGTTTGTGATCGGCCATTTCCTTGCCCCGGTCCCAGGTGAGTGACTGGTACAGTTCCCGCGGTAACTTGCGCGCTTGTTTGATCAAGGCGTTGATCACCGTTTCGGTGTCTTGGCTGTTGACTTTGACCAACATCACGTAGCGCGTCTGACGTTCGACCAGGGTGGCGATTTGACTGCGCTTTGATCCGATCAGCAGATCCCCTTCCCAATGACCGGGTACGGCGCGCTCCTCCACCGAGGCGGGTCGCTCACGGATCGATACCGTGTCCTTGATCCGTCCGTGATCCTCCGTCTTCTGTGTATGGTGACGTGAGCGGCGCATCCCACGGGTACGCCGCAGATGCTGCAACAGCTCTTTCTTCAAAGCGCCGCGGGCCTGGATGAAGAGGCTTTTATAGATAGTCTCGTCTGACACCTGAAAGTCCTTGTGATCGGGATACGTGCGCTTAAGCCACCCGGCAATCTGCTCCGGCGACCAGAGCTTCTTCAGGTTCAAGGCCACGCTGTGCGCGAGTTCCCGATTCTGGACCAGCTTACAGATTTTCGGGCGGCGTGCCCGCTCCCAGGCAGCTTGATCGGCCCGGTTGGCACGGTAGCGTTCCCGGCCGCCGTTACGCCGTAGCTCGCGACTCACCGTCGACGGTGCGCGACCCAGCCTTCCTGCCATCGAACGGATCGAGCAGCCGACCACCACACCGCGCGAGATCTCCTCGCGTTCCGATAACCTCAGCGCAAGCCGCGATCGTCGCCGCGGCCGCGGCCGGATGCCACCGGTTTGTTTCAGAATCCCCTCAATTGAGGAATGGTGGCGGTCAAAGAGCCGCGCGATCGAGCTCAGGGACTCGCCTTTTTGCCAGCGGTCCCACATCAAGCTCTTCTGTGCTTCCGTGTAATAGATCCTCGTCCAATACTTCATTGGCAACATCCTCCTCTCTACAGCTTAGAGATTAGGGGTGTTGCATCGACCGATTGAATCCGCAGGCGGAACCGGTCACTCAGGGGCGATCTACTCTGACACCGTTCTTGCGGTCAAATCTACGCTATCAAACCGCCGTTTGATTTGATCGCAATCCACCGGCTGCTTCCGCCTGAGGCTGTGTGAAAAGTCATTCGGGTGCGGCTCTTTTAGAACAGGCGATTCTGGTGCCGTCGAACGCAAGATGGACCTCTCTTACTATGGGAGCGGCGAAGGCATTTTGGGGTTGGGTAGTTGGGTGGGGCAGAACAATCTGACACGGAAGACCGACCGATTGGACTTCTGGATCTTCTTACTTCACCCGCTTCAGGTGAGAGCGCGTGGGGCCGCGCACAGGGACCAGCTCGCCGTCCGCGTAGCGCGCGGCATGGTTTCTGAGCGACTCCTGCCGCTCGTGAAAGCGCCAATAGGCGTCGAAGTCTCCGCTGGCCTGCAGCGCACGCAGGCGTAAGACCGCCTCAGCCCCCGCCAGAGACCAGCGCGCCCCGGTCACCTCCATCCGATCTTTGACCAGGTAACGGCAGGCCCCCTCGATGACACCGGTGGCAATCGGGAACCCCCTCGCCAGATAGGTGTCATACTTCAGATACTCCGCATTTTTGAGCAGATAGTTGGCGCAGCGATCCACCGCTTCGCGCGCCTTGCCCGCCAGGCCCCGACGGGTCGCACTGCGACGGATTCCGCCCGCCACATAGCCACTGCGCCCGCGCAGAATACTCAGTAGGTGCTCGCCCACCCAGCCCTCCAGCTTCGGGTTGACTTCCCCGTGCAGAGCCATGCCGGCCTTCCACACGTACTCGCTCACGTGGATGAAGTCCAGCACGATCGTGGGCGCCGCCCTGGCGGATCGGTGCAAACACCGCAGCAGCGTCTTCAGCTGACTCCGATGGCCGTCGACCAGCACCACCCAACTCTTGCGCCCCGTGGGATCCCGCGAGCGGGCTTCTCCGAGGGCTTGCTCGATGACCTCTTCGGGACGCTTCTCCAAGCTCGCCCACAGCCGTTTGTGCTGGGGCCGCGGTCGCTTCCCTTCCTCCCGCTGCGGCTGCGGGGCCAGGACCCGCATCACCTCCTCCGGCCGCCGCACCTGAGGCGCGAGGGTGTACACCGCCGCGACCGTTGCCATCCGCTTGGCGTGGCGCTTTTCGCCCTTGCTCAACCGCTTCTGCAACTTGTGCTCGCTCGCTTCCGCCCGCTGCCGCGTCGCCTCCCGCAGATCCTCACGACGCAGCACCACTCCTTTGCCGTCCACCGAGATCGCCAAGATCGACCCCGACTCGCTCGGAGCCAACGCTCCCGCTTGTCGCTCCTGATAGAAGGCATCGAAGTCCTGGGCGGCACGGCCCACTAGCTCCTCCACCTGACGCTTGCCCACCTGCGCCCCCGTGGTTTTCGACAGCGCCTCCACGACTTTGTCGAACGACCCCTCGGCGGCTTCCTCCGCCGCCCGCCGCCGCACCTGGTGCGAGTACAACTCCGGCGGGAGGTTCAGATCCGCATCCAGTGGGTGCAGGCTCTGGAGCCCCTCTCCCCCGTAGCCGAGCCGCTCCACCCGAACCTCTCCAAAGACCGTTTCCAGCCCCCGTTGCTGCCGCCGGCGCTGTTGCCGCACCTGCCCTTCCGAATCCCGCACCGCAGCGGCCGCTTCACCCGGAGCCCGCAGCTCCAGGTGCGCCTGGTAGAACCGTCGCAGCAGCTCCCGCCCCTGCTGCTCCAGCTCTCGCTCCAACTCGCTGTGCGTCTTCCTATGGGCCTCGTCGGACATCAGAAAGGCCTCCATCTGGGCAAACTGCTCCCGCGCCGCCGCGAACTCATCCTCGGGCTGTAACTGGGCGGCTACCGCTCGCAACTTCTAGCCCTCCCGCAAGCGTCGGGCCGCCTCCGCCACCAGCGGATACACCAGCACCCGTTTCGGCGCTGCCGCCTCGCTCCGCGCCAGCCGATCCTCTCGCTTCCCGCCCCGCGTGCTCCCCAGCTCGATCCAGTTCGCCCCCCGATAGCAGCTGCCCCGGTAGCGCTCCGGATCCACCAACGTCTCCACCAAAAACACCTCGACCCCGTAGCTCCGGGGCCAGTCCAGCGCCAGCTGCCGCACGGCCCGCGATAAGATCCGGCTCGCCAGGTTCTTGACCTGGACCCAGGGCAACACTAAATAGCGACTGTTCGAGACCACGTGCACCAGCTGGCGCGTCCGCGCCTCCGCCTCCCATCCGATCCAGCGGTCGCGCGCCGCAATCCGCCAGGCCGCGCTCGAAAACTGCACGCAGGCCACCACCCGCCCCGCCGGCTCCGAGGCGTAGACCAGGTAGCGCAGATGCGCCCCGAACGGCACCCGGTGGCCTAGATAGTGGTAGCGCCCCACCAGCTCCCGGAACAGCCCTCGTTGCTCCGGCGTCCGAACCGGCTGCAGCTGAATCTCGCCCAGGTCCCGGGCCGTGCCCACCAGCCGGGGACCCGGCTCTCCCCGCGCCGTCACCGGTACCCCGGTCGCTTTCCCCGGCGGCCGCCCCAGCCGCTTGGGGGGCAACACCAGCCCCCCCTGGCTCTCCAGCTTCTCCAGAAACTCCCGGCACTCCCGCGCTTTCAGCGACCCCGTGCGGCGCTTCCACCCCAGCAACTCGCACACGGTGGCGGCCAGTTCCATCCGGCTCAGACCCCCACACGTCCCCACGATCTCCCGGATCAGGGCCTGCTCCGCTTTGCCCACCTCATGACCTAGGAATCGCGGCGCTTTGCTCTCCACACCCTCTGCCACAAACCTACGCTAGCAAACCGACGCACAAATGTCCAGTGCTTTTTTCCCTCTTTCAATTTTTCATCGCACCGGGATTCCACCGACTCACAGCGGGCAGAGTCTCAGGCCCGGCCCGGCGGCTATCCGAGCGCACCGCAATCCGACGCGTTTTAGCCGACTTATGCCCTTCGCCAAGCCTTATCTCGCCCAAAAGCGCCACTCGCTACGATTCGGACCCGGCTAACCTATTGTCAATAAAGGATAATGGTTCGCTCTAAAAGAGCCGCACCCAAGTCATTCATGATTTCGGATTTTAAATTTTGACTTCGTAGGATCGCGTGCAAGCCACGATCTCCGTCGTAGGAAGGGTAAAGAGACCCCTAAATCAAAGAGGTTTTGGACTTTTCACACACCCTCGCCTAAAAGCGGTCATTCAAATTTTCTCCGGAAACGTCGAATGAACTACCGCAATCGGTTCCATTTCGGGCGCTTCGAAAGGAGCTGTCAGTTTCCAAGTCGGGAGTCATGCGGCCAACTAACCTGCCACTCCCAGTAAACGGTTTGACCTTAGACCAGCCTATCTCGCCGCCATAGCAGAGATAACCTGATCAAAGAACGCTCTTTTCGTACCCTATCGGGTGTTTATCCAGAGCGCCGTTCGCCGGCTCTAAAGTCGAGAGGGGTTGTTTCGCCCATTTTTCGATCTGGGCTCGGTACGCACGTGTTGAGCCGATCACCGTGGGAAACGCTTGATTTTTACAGAGGCTAGGGATGAGAGTACTAAGAGGGGATTCACGACCACCGCCGCATCCTGGAGCTGGCCGGCCATTACCACTTCGCTCCCCGCCGCTGCCCTGTGGCAGTTGCGGATTTAAGATTCTGTGATCTTCTGGTTCGAGCTAGAAATCGCGGTGCGAATTAGTCGGAGCAGCTCGGCCGTATCCCATGGTTTCTTGACACAGGCAAAAGCGCCTTGCCTGCGAGCCGCTTCGAGCTCGTGCCCGTGAGCTATCCCACTCACCACGATGACTGGCATTTGGGGTGACGTCGTTTTGATGGTCTTCAGAATGTCGATACCGGATTCGCCGGGCATTCGCAGATCCAAAAACGTTACACCATAGGGTTGCTCGGACAGTTTAGCCAATCCTTCCGCGCCATTCCGAGCAAGGTCGACCCTATAGCCTTCCAATTCTAGGACCTCTGCCAGCACTGTGCGCACTGCCTCTTCATCGTCAACAACGAGAATTGACCCCGCCTCCGCGCTGGCGAAGATTCTCAAATCGACGTCCTCATCCTCATCCAGGCTGGGCAGTGGGTCCGCCGCAGACCTCTCAGCAGCATCTAGTAGTTGCTCTTTTAAAGAACCGAGTGAATCGCTTCCGTATGCCTCTTGCAACGCCCTTGTGCCGGATTGCACATTCAAGCTCTGCGGAAACTCCTTCAGATCGGGGTCTTCATTGACCCTCGATATTTCCGCGTCCTGGGACACCTCAACTGGAGACGTCCTGGACCCCCCCTTTCGATTCTCCAAGTCAGTTGCCACAAGCTTCACCGCCTTGATAGCTTCGAGCTGTTCCTCCCAACGACTCGTCAAGGCCTCCGACTTGGTCTCAATGGCTTTGAGCCGTTCCCGGATACGAATCTTCTTTGATTCCAGCTTCGCAATTCTTTCGTTGATCTCCTCTGTCATTTCATCGAGATTTACATCCATGTCGACCTCTTTCTGATTCTGAACTCCTTCTTAAACACAGACTGCAAATTGTTCCTCTTGGCTCAACCAGAGGTTCGGGTCCCTTCTCGAGAACCTCGGTGAGCTGCGGTGCTCTGCAGTCTTAATCGGCTACTTACAATATCTCCTTTATCTTTCGGGAAATGGGGTCCGAGTAGCAATGGAACAGGAATCCACGCTAAGCGCCGACCACTGGCGGGAGCAGCGCCCTTTGCAGCCGAAAATATGACAAGAGAATGGTTGACACAAGGTTGGAGGGCAGATAGGTTTTGATCCCTCATCACGGGGAGGTCAGAGAAACTCGGAGCAGAATGTCGATTGAATATAGAGGAGCCACCTGGTGATCAAGCAGGACATCGTGACCCGCGTCTCGATGAAGATGGGAATCCCAAAAGTAAAGGCGGAGCTGGCTGTGGATTCCGTTTTTCAAGTTCTGAAAGCGGCCATGCACAACGGGGAGCGGATCGAACTCCGAGGGTTCGGCGTCTTCACCATCAAGCCCCGCAAAACCGGCGTGGGGAGAAACCCCAGAACGGGGCTCGAGGTCCCTATCCCGCCAGGAAAAACCGTCCGTTTTAAACCGGGCAAAGAAATCCGAGACAGCGAGCTAAGGGTACCGACCAGATTCTTGTAATTTCTCACGCTAAGGGGCGGCTACTTGACGCAACTGCATGAAATAGCTTGCCTTATATCTTCCCAGCCCAGAGATACCAAAACCCATTTGGCCTCCAGTTCTGAGACTTTGCTCACGGGACCAGTGTCACCCAATAATTGACTTACACTACTGACAATATAAGACTTAAGGGCACGCTTCCAACGGGTCGCTTTTTAAAATAGCTTGCTTAGCGTGAAAAATCGCAGCAATCTGCTTAGTACGCGGCTCAGCAAGTCGGTAATGCCGCCGACGCGAAGCCGAATGACCCAACAGCTCGGGCGGCAGGCCCCTAGTGGTGGATGGTCATTCGGGAGGTGCTGGTGAGCATGATTCCACTGGGAAGTAAGGGCACGATCGAGCTGAAATTCTGGCTGGCCGTCACTTGCACGATGTTGCCGGGAGTGTTGTCGGGCACCCAAGTCGTGACCACGTCCACATAAGCTGGATTCAACCCTACGGCCCAGCTTTCCACGATCCCTTCGATCTGGGTCGCCGTGGCGGGGTAGTCACTCTCTGCACCGTGAACGATGGCATACCGTGCCCCTTCCCCCGCGGCGTAGGCCAGGGTGTTGTAGGTCCAGATGGCGCGCCCGAAGTCCATGATGCCGCAGATGAAGGTGAGAAAGAACAGCAACCCAAGCGCCAACTCCACCACGGTGCTGCCCCGCTCCTTTCTTCGACCTGCAGCCAAATGTCTCTCCATGATTCCACCTGTCATATCTATCGGGCTCGCATGACTGCTAATCGCGACAGATCCACCGATTGGGGAATACCCGGATAGGGGAACAAGGGGTGGAAAGTCGCGTTTACGTCCACCTGAACATACATCTGGGGACTCCCTTCGGCACAAGCATCGTCGCAGGCCATCGGGGAACCATCGGCACACTGGCAAAATTGCTGAGCGCTTGCTGTCAGGCCCTGCAGATTCCCAGCCGCTTGCTCCGCAACGGCTTTCATTCCTTGAGTATTGCCAGCTGCCAACACACTACGGGAGCCGTAGACTGCGCCAGCGCTAGCGGCATTGGCCGCAGTGATCGCTTCATTGAGAAAACGGCCAAAGTCTAGTGCCCCACACAGGACCATCGTGAGTAACGGCAGAGCGACGGCCAGCTCCATGACAACGTTCCCCGGACACCTCCGAGTCAGCTGGATCCAAATGTTTCGACGGTTCGCTGGTTCTCTCTTCATGTGTTCAAGGCTCCGAACCTTGTCCTTGGGCAGGCTTTTCTTCCCACTCTTTTTGGTCACCCTCACTCCACCAGGGCCGCCCTCTTGATGGGGGAGGGGACGGCACTGTTGCCAAAGTCGGAGCCGATTTGGAGATTCGATCCACTGGAAACCTCCAGGGTCCTCGCCACGACCAAGGACCAGGCAGCCCCCTGGGATCCGGTGGCGTTGCTATGAAACCTGAGTTGCTGAGTAGGGAAGTAGAGCGTTCCTTCAAAGTAAGAACCCGAGTCACTCTGGATATTGTTGAGGCTACCCGTCGGGGCATCCCGGTCCTGAAAAAACAGAAAACCCTCCATCGGCCCCGACGTGGGGGCTGACAGGCGCGCGTCACTGCCACTCTGGATCTCGATCGGTGCGTAACCGTTTCCACCCCCGCTGGTGTTGTAGAACCCCACGCCAGTCCCTTCGATGCTGGAGCCGCTCGTCACCCTCAGGCCGCCTCCGCGAATGATGTAGGTTCCTTCTTGAAAGGTGACCTGGGAGCCACTCTCGACGGAAATGCCGCCGCAGTAGATACCGGGGGAGAGCGTCGTCACCTGGCTCTCGATTTTGAGTTCGTTAAAATCGCACGGGCCCGTATCATCCGGCGGAGGAATATCCGCCAGCGGATCACTCGCCGGGGAGACGCCCGTCTCGGGCTCGGGATCAATCGTGCCGCCCCCGTCGTCGTAGTTTCCCACAACTCCGACGCACTGGGCCGTCAAGGTGGACGAGCTCGTCACCGAAAGCGCTTCACTGTTGCTCGAGTTCACCTGCACACAGCAGTCCTCGCCCTGGACGCTGGAACCACTGGAGATGTCCAATGCCTTGCTGCTGCTGCCATCGAGAACGTAGATGCAACCCGGCCCTCCGGGGATGAGACCGGCCACGGCCCGAACGGAGATGGTGGTGTCATCAAAGCCAAGCGCCGGCATAAAGAAGTTGTCCGCCTGATGATCGACCGTGACCTCCACAAAATCGACGTCGCCTGCGAAGGGTCCGCTCTGAGGAGGGTTGTTCACGGTGACGGTGCTGTTGGTCTGATCGAAGCCATTCTCGGCTGACTCACTCCTCCCGGACAGGGTGACTTCACTGAACCTTTTCCGTCTGAGTTCCTGGGCGGCGGCCATGGCGCCGGCGTCGGCTGCCGTTTGCATGACGCGCTTGCGGTGGTACAGGCTACCCACATCCAGGATCAGTCCCAGGCATCCACAGATCATGGGTAGCAGCAATGCCAAGGTGACTATGATTTGACCCCGCTCGCTTTGTAACCGGATCATGTGACGCTTCGTCCTTTCTGGCTCAAAGCGTGAGGCTGATCGACCCTATTGCTGCAGCAACGTAGGCCTCAGCTTTGCGCCCCGAGTCTTTCGATACTCAGCTAGCCCTTACGTGGTGGAAGCGATACCGAGTCTGTTGATGGTTCTCACAAAGCTCTTCCTCACTCAATTCTCTCTTCGGCGAACAGAAGAAAACCTTTAATTGGCTAGGGGCGTCGGGATCAGCAGCTCGACTACGAGTTGAGGACCTGAGGTTCCGACCCTGCTTTGGTTGTTCTCGGCGACTCATGTGCGGCGATCGACCGGCATCACGGCGTACCTCGAGAATGGCGGGACGATCGAGAATGCGCAGGCTTCCTTACCAAGCGTCAATCGAACGTCCACAATCGGGATCTCTCGCCCTGGGTGATGGATCACACCAGAGACGAAACCGGGCGTACCGGGGGCTGTGGTAATAGGCATCCGCCTAATGACCTCGGCGGCCTTGAAGAGAGCATCGGGTTGTTCCTGGAGGCTCTTGTGGCGTCCATTACGCATGTGCTTGCTTCTCCTTCCGATATCTCCTTTCTCTCAAGGTCCGTATCGTCCTACGCCAACCGATCTTTACTTTCTTAGTGGATAGCACTACATCCCGAAGCCAGAGAGGCCGATCAGGATCATGACGGCTCTCGATATCCGGGAGTTACCAAGGGCAAGGATGCCCTAGAACCAATTCACGGAGGGAAGACCTAATGAGTAGCCCTTTCAGCGTTATCACCAACCTCGGGAGGTGGCAACATCCGCCGCCAGAAGCCATGCATCTCCGCCTCTCATTAATGGGGAGAGCATCCAGCGAAGAGTAATCTGGTGGATATTTTTGTGGCAAGACAACCGATTTTTAACCAGCATCGGGAGGTCTATGCTTACGAACTTCTCTTCCGTTCCGGATTTGAAAATGCCTTCGGCAACGTAAACGGGGACCAAGCTTCGTCCCAAGTCATGACGAACAGTTTTCTCGGAATCGGCTTGGAAACTCTCACCGGAGGAAAGAGGGCGTTTGTGAATTTTACCCGGGATCTGTTAGTGGACGAAATGGCGCTGCTCTTTCCGAGCGAACAGCTCGTCGTCGAGATCCTCGAAAACGTGGAGCCAGACGAAGAGGTGCTCGACTCCTGCAGGAGGTTGAAGCAGGCAGGCTACTCTCTGGCACTCGACGATTTTTGTTTCGAGAGGAACTACGAGTCGCTGCTGAAACTTGCTGACCTGATCAAGGTAGATTTCCTGTCCACCACTTCGAAGGAAAGATGTGAGAAGAGCCAACAGCTCACGGACCAAAGGATCACCCTGCTGGCCGAAAAAGTGGAGACCCAGGAGGATTTTGAAGAAGCGGTGCGGCTGGGCTATACCTACTTTCAGGGCTACTTCTTCAGCAAGCCGGTGGTGGTCTCACAACGAGGGATTCCGGGCTTCGAAGTACCTTATATCCAGATCCTGCAATCCGTCCGTCGCCCTGAGATTGACTTCGCAGAGCTCGAGAGGATTATCAAAAGCGACCTCTCCCTCACCCAACAATTATTGCGCTATATCAACCGATTCGGCTTTGGCTTCGTCAGGGAGATTGAGTCGATCAGACACGCGCTGACCCTCTTGGGTCACGACAACCTCAGAAAGCTCGTCTCTCTGGTGGTCCTTTCCTCCGCGGTTGAAGACAAACCCCAGGAACTACTCGCAGCCTCGTTGATCCGGGCCAACCTCTGTGAGTCTTTGGCGGATACTTCGGGCTTCGAGGGGCGCAAGTTCGACCTTTTCCTGCTGGGCTTGTTCTCGATGATCGACGCCGTGCTGGATCTGCCTCTCTCCGAGGCCCTGTCCCACGTTCCCCTCCCTGAGGACGTCACATCCGCACTTCTACACCGGAGAGGTCCCTTGGGTGACCTCTGGAACACGGTGCTAGCGTATGAAAAAGGAGAGTGGGATGTTTTTTCTACATGCGCAAAGGATCTAGGGTTGTCCGAGTCTGAGGTCGCCGAATCCTATCTGCCAGCCGTGCAGTGGGCCGAGGACACCGTGCGACTCTGAGGTAAGCGAAGTTTAATGATGCAAGGAGAGACGAGTGGGATGAACACCCAGCTGATCGAGCGCATCCAGTCCTGCCGGACTTTACCGACATTGCCAGGAGTGGCTCTCGATGATCGTTGAGTTACTGAAGCAAGCTGGCGCCCAGCAGTGAGGGTTGGCCAGAGAACACGGGCACACTGTCTTCGTGGATCTTCTGCTCAAGAAGGCGGAGCGTAAGTTCTCTCTTCCAATGATTCTCGCACCCAAAGTACTAACAGTATAAACTCCCGCTCACCTAATGCCGATTAAGAGGAAGACGTTTCATCACGGACCTCCATTGGCCCCAGTGGTACCGAAGCTGTGCTTCAGGTGCCATCTGGGCCTAGGGGGGGGTCATGACCCCTAGCTAGTGCCCGTCCGGAAATCCGTAAGTAATTGATAAGGAAGGGGAAAGAGGGCTTTTTCAAGCTCCGAAATTGTCAGGGTCGTTTGCTAGACTATCTGGTGTAAACAATTAGACTGAAACGACTTAGGACGATTTCAGGAGTTCGAAGATGCGTCAAAAGCGTGAAAAACAACGCCCTCTTTCCCCACCATGGCCCGATCACCAACTGGCCCATGAATTGAAGGTGATCTCGCGCATCCTGGACGACAATCCCCAGACGCTGGAGCTGATAGTACAAGATCTCTCTGACAGGGTCGATTCCAGTGTCGGCGCCCCCGGTTTGACGGCCGAGCAGGTGCTGCGTTGTGCCGTCATCAAACAGCTGCATCAGTTCAGCTATCGCAAGCTGGAGTTTCATCTGGTGGATTCGCAAAGCTGTCAGAGGTTCTGTCGCTTGCCCTATGGGGCGTCGATCAGCAAAGCCACCCTGGCGGAGAACCTGGGGAAGATTGAGCCGGGGACATGGAAGGCGATCAACGACCACTTGGTGCGCTGGGCGCAGGCTCGGGGTCTGGAAAAAGGCCAACGGATTCGGGTCGATGCCACGGCGGTCCAGACCAACGTCCACTATCCGCTCGACAGTGAGCTGTTGGACGACGGCATTCGAGTCGTCACCCGGTGGCTGGGGCGGCTGCGGGACTGGGAAGGGATCGGCTTCGTCGATCACACGCGACGGGCCAAGCGGCGCGTCCTGAACATCCGCAACCGCCGCGGCAAGAAGCGCCTGGAGAGTTACCGCGATCTGATCAAGGTGGCGTCCAAGACGGCCCACTATGCCGAGCAGGCGCTGGCCGCGTCGGCGCAGTGGAGCGATCCCCTCAGTCTGGCCGGGGCGGCGCAACTGGCCCACTATCTGGAGCTGTTGCACCAAGTCATCGAGCAGACTCAACGACGGGTCCTTTCGGGCGAGGCCGTCGCGGCCCAGGAGAAGATCTGTTCCCTCTTCGAAGAGCACACCGATATTATCAAGAAGAGCCCTCGGGAAACGGTTTTCGGCCACAAAGTGTTTGTCAGCACGGGGGCCTCGTCGCTGATCCTGGATTGTGTGGTGGAACGCGGGAATCCAGCCGATAGCAACTATGTGCAACCCTTCTTAGAGCGTCATCGACAGCTGTACGGGAAGGTCCCGCGCCAGAGCGCCTGGGATGGCGGTTTTGCCTCGGCGGCCAACCTGAGCTGGGCCAAAGAGCAGGGGGTACAGGACGTGGCCTTTTCCAAAAAGTGTGGGTTGACGGTCGAGAGCATGGTGCGTTCCAGTTGGGTCTACAAACAGCTCAAACGCTTCCGGGCCGGGATCGAGGGGTGCATTGGGACCCTCAAGCACACCTTTGGTCTCCACCGCTGTACCTGGAAAGGCTGGCCTCACTTTCAAAGCTACGTCCATGCCAGCGTCCTGACCTATAACCTGGTCGTCCTGGCCCGACTCCTGTTGTAGTCTTTTGTGGCTGACCGTACTGCCTTGTGGCTCCGACTCAGGGAGAGGTCTGCGCCGAACCGGTGTTTTTTGGCCCGTGCGTCCTCGCTCTGGATCGAGCTGGGTCGAGTCGGTCTGTCAGCAGTCTCAGGTATAAAAAGTGGTTCCGATTCAACAGATTACAGTTCTGGGAACCCCGGTTTCCGGACGGGCACTAGCTAATTTTGTTGAAAAAAGGAAACCTCAGAAGCGGCACCACCCACTCACCCCAACCTCAAAACGCACGATTCGCGAGCTCAGGTCGAGCTAAGAGGCTGTCAAATAGGGATGATCGATCGTCTAGAGGCCCGGTGTTGCCTTCCAGTATACTCTACTCGATCAGGATTGTCACCGAGGTTAAGCACATTGGTTGCAACTAGATAGCGTAATATCGTCGCATAACCTCCATTATGTCCACTATTCTGTAACCCAAGTTGTATCAATCACTTAACCCCAAAATGGCTGCGCCGCCAGAATGGCGAATAATCACGCCTTTTTGCCCCCTGGGAGGTGTCTCGAGCAGACCCGGTGGGGAGGTTGCGCCGCTCGAATGGCCCCCTGGCGAATCGATTGTCGAAGGGGTGGGGTCGGCGTGATGAGGAAGGCGCGCGGCACCAACCACTCACCGCGACCTCAAAACGCACGATTCGCGACCTCAGCTAGCGCTGAAAGCCTTGTCCGGCGGGGATCTCCGCGATTGTCGTACCCGGTAAGGATGTTCTATTTTACCCCATTGGGCCGCGTTTTTCTACCTGTTAATCCTAGTTGCTTCAACCATTTAGACCCTTTTCGCTGGGCCGAAAATAATGGCGCGAAACCGAGGTGTTGCGACCCCCTGGAGGGGTCTCTCGCAGACCCGGCGGGGGTGTGCGCCCGCTCAAATGGCCCCCTGGCGAATCGATTGTCGAAAGGGGCTGCCCGCGCTGTGGTGGATGTCGCCGGACTCACAGCCACAGCTGAAAATTTTTAAAAAATTTCGCGACGCAATAGGCTGATCTGGAATAGCCCAGATCTGACCGTACAGACAGTCAGAGTAGATCGCCCCTGACCGACCGCTTTCACCTGAGGCTGTGTGAAAAGTCATTCATGATTTCGGATTTGAAATTTTGACTTCATAGGATCGCGTGCAAGCCACGATCTCCGTCGTAGGAAGGGTAAAGAGACCCCTAAATCAAAGAGGTTTTGGACTTTTCACACACCCTCACCTAAAAGCGGACATTCAAATTTTCCCCGAAAACGTCGAATGAACGGCCAAAAGCGGTCATTGGCCAGTGCCCTCGATCATGTCCGAATCGTGGTCCACAGGGGTTTGTCCGTTATCGAATGTCAAGAAATCCTGACACAATCTCCACAGAGCCTGGATCATTTCTCGATTTAGCCTGGACATGTGCCTCCTAGACTACCCCTGTCAATGGAGGAATCGACCCGGTGGCGCCCAGAGGGGGAGTTGCACGGTCGGTCCGGAACAAGGAGGAAGGAACAATGTCCTGGCTCAAAGGAACGCTTCTCCTGATAGGCGTCACCACTGTGTCCGTGGAAGCCGCCAAAGAGAAGGGAGCCAAGAAGTGCAGCGACGGGAAAGACAACGACGGAGACGGCGACACTGACTGTGACGATTCACACTGCTCCAACCAGTCGTTCTGCAGTGCTCCCCCACCCCCCAGCGAGGACTGCACGAATGGTGTGGACGACGACGGCGATGTGGCCTCTCTGTACCCGGAGCCGGGGGGGCTGCTCGACTGGAATCGTATCCGCGACGCAAACATCTCGCTCAGGCAGAAATACCATGACCTGGGTTTCGCTGGCGTGATCATCAGCGGCAAGGGGACCGTCTCGCCCTCCTCCGGCCTGCTGGACTATCGGGTCCGGGTGATAGAAGGGCGTCGGCAGGAAGTTGGGTCTGTGTCCAGATCAGGCTTGGAGTAAGACCAGGAACCCCCTGCCCCTGCGTGCCGACCGTGGAGAAGGACCAGGTCTCGCCAAATTCGGGGAACAATCTTCGCACCGCGGATCGTCAGTTTCTTCACGGCGGTGACCACGGTAAGGCCCGGACAAAAGAATATTGCAGCAAACGGAGGAAAGAAAAAGATGACCAGCTCTCAGAAAACCCCGATTCGCTTGTCGAGAACCTCTTTTTGGGTTGGGCTTGTAGTCGTCCTGAGTGTTGCCACAGGAGTCCGCTCTCAAGACTTCTCCACCGGCTTCGAGTTGGACCGCCCGACGCCTCTGGAGTTTGGCGATCTTTTTGCCGGAGAAACATTCACCTTGGGAGATTCACCCAAGAGCGTGACCTTTCAGACCGGTCGGGTAGCCAAGAAGTCGCAGCACTTCCTTTTGGAAGACCTGGTCAGAACCGGTGAAGGCTCCTGGATTGTCGGATGTGGGAGAGGAGGAGACATAGTCTTCGAAACTCCGCCCACAAAGATCTCCTTCTACCTCCTGGAAGGGGGGTTGGTCCAGGTGGCAGATTCCCGGGTGGCTATGTTGACCGAGAACTTTCGGATTCTCCAGCAATACACCGGGGAGCCGGGGAAATGGGTCCACATCGAGTATGACGGCCCTCCCGTCAAGAGGGTACAGGTAGAAAACAAAGGTTTCCGCCCCGGCGAAGAAGGCATGAACGCCTCGCCCTGTTTCGACCTGGGCAACATTCCGTTCGTGGCAGTGGACGACTTCAGTTTTACCGCCTTCGAGGAGCCGACCCTAGAGGTGGTGGACGTCTTCTACTTCCCCCTCATTGGGGATGGCACTGCCGGGGCGACACAACTTCAGACCAGCCTTTTCCTCACCTCGACCGAAGCCGATGTCACGGTGGGAGTCGAGTGGCGGGATCGATCAGGCAATCCCCTGGAGTTGGCCATGGGGGAAGAAACTCCTGCTTCCGAGCTGGAGATTCCACTCACCAAGGGAGCGTCCTTTGCAGGCCAATCGGCGGCTACCGGAGACCTGCAGGTCGGATACGCCATTGTGAGCGTTAAGCGAGAAGTCGTTGACACCCAGTCCGTCGGCAGTGTCCAGGCCCAGACGAGCGGCTCGTCCGGTGTGGGGGTTGGAGGCACAGCAGTGTTCACTCGAACCGACGATGGGATCCTCGTCACCGAAGCCGCGGTTCCGGCTTCCCGCACTCTCACCGATTTCACGATTTCCCTGGACTCGATCGGAGCCAGAGACACGGGTCTGGCGCTAGCAATCCCGCCCCCAAACCCAATCGATACCCAGACTGGACCCGCCAACGTCACTGTCACCGTCTGGGACCGGGCCTTCGAGAACCAGATCGCCACCACCCAGTTCCAATTGAACGAGGGAGAGGCCATCGGTATGTTCATCTGGGAGCTGTTCCGGGATTTCGGTCAGGTGAGCGACGAAGTGCTGAATCAGCTCCGGGAAACTGAAGGGGTGGTCACCGTCGGTATGGATCGAGCCGGAGCAGCCGTGACCCTGCGGCAGAACGATGACGGTGCAGTGGATTTTCCAAACGAGGTTCCTACGCTGGTAGCATTCCCGGTGATTCCAGGCCGGGCAGACGCGGCGGACTGATCACCGTCATTCAAACAGAAGGCGTGTTGACCTCTTACTTCGTGACTGTTTATTCGCCGCTACACCGGACGAGGCCGCAACGGTATTCCTCGCCGGACCGAGGCACTGACATGACGAGAGTCCTTGTGGTGGAAGACGATCCTGGCGTTGCAATGGGGCTCGAAGACGACCTGAGGCTGGAAGGCTACGAGGTCGAGCTTGTGGGGGACGGCGAGTCAGCCTTACAGCGGGTTCGAGAGGGAACATTCGATCTCCTGATCCTCGATGTGATGCTGCCTCAAAAGGACGGCTTTGAGGTGTGTCGAACCCTACGTCGAGAAGGAGTCAAGACCGCCATCATCATGCTCACAGCGCAAGCCGGTGAGGCGGACAGAGCAAGGGGGCTGGAACTCGGTGCCGACGATTATGTCACCAAGCCTTTCAGTCCTGGGGATCTGAGACAGCGTATCAAGCAGGTCCTTCGTAGAAGCTGGTCCTTGGAAAGAGGGGGGAGGAAGATGACTTCGGCGAGAGCACCCTGATTCTTCATTTTTCACCTGTTGAGAAAGCCCGGCCACTGCCAGGACCAAAGCCCACAGGGTCCCGGCTTGACACTGATCACTCTCCTTCAGGTGAGGGTGTGTTTGCCCACTCGCGTATCAGTGCAGGAAGCGTCATATTCCCATGCTTCTATCTGCAGCAGTCAATGTAGCCGAGGCACGCCGTATATGTTTATCCGAAGAATGGTTCCAACCATCCTGAACCTACCATAGAATTCTGTATCGTATTGAAGCCAAATGATTCAACGAGAGAGAAATAACTGGCGAAGGCAAATAGGGGTCTCTTCCTAACGGGCAGGCTGGTTGTCCGGCCAGTCTGAAAGGGAGATTCGGGGCTCACACGACAGTTGTAGCCCGGAATCCTAAACTATCTGGCGGGAAATGTCGTCCAGTGAGAAAGCTTTAGGATGTCGTCAGGAATCACTCGATCAATGCGGCGAAAACCCCGGAATCAATTGAGTTCTCGTTAGTTTGTGTCACACCTCACGTTGTCGCTTGTTCGCGATCTCGGGAAAGCGCGCTTTCTTAGAGGGGTGCCGCCGGAGTGCGCTGGCCCGAGTTTGATTTCGGGGTGGGTGCCAGAGAGCGCATCTTCAGCTTGAGGTAGTTGTCCAGCAGCGGCAGAGTGAGGACTTCCTCGATGACGGGAACAAAGTAGTGCAGGGAGCGAATAGGCTGAAGGGGCAGTGCCTGATCGACGTTTCCGCGGAAGATCTGAATGTCCGCTTTTAGGTGCCGATTCAACCGATCAACGCAACACCCGTATTAAGCCGTTCAGCTAGAACGCGTCAGCGTCGGAGGAGGCAAGTGGTTTGATGGCCCGAATCGCAACCGCGTAACTCATTGTACCTCAATGGCATGCACATGGGAGCCAGGCGTCCTCGCCGCTTTCTCTTTGGTTTCAACCGTTTACGCTTCGCCTTCTTCCTCCGCGCAAGTGTTGCGTCGATCGGTTGAATCCACCAGCGAAAGCGGCCGGTCAGGGAGATCTACTCTGAGACCGTTTTTGCGGTCAGATCTGTGCCATCACGCCTTAAAGCACCGCGAAAGACGGAGACAATCTAAAGACGGATAAGGTCAGACCTCGTCGAGCCTCACTTCCCCATCCCTTAGAATCACCCCATGGTCCGCGAATACGGCCCCTTCAGAGAGCGATTCGAGGAGTACATCCTGGAGCGCACGGCCAACCATCCCTCCCTGGTTCCCATGATTATGGATGGTCAGGGTAAGGCCAGCTTTCGTCTTGCCTGCAAGGACACACTCAACCCACAGTAACTTCTCTTCCTGGCTGGACCGGGGAACCCTGGATGGTCCTGACAGGGTCCTGATCGACAAGGAGATCTCTACCTGCCTCAAGGAGCTAGGATACCCAGGGGAACTCTCCTACAAGACGGCTCCAAGTCAAGCCGATTCAACTCTTCCAGAGGATGAAGCTGTGCCGCCTGGCTTCGAGGAGCTGCTTCAGATTGTCAGAGCAGCAGCGGCGGCCACACCCTTGGAGTTCATGCGGCTGGTATTGGCTTCCTCCCAGGGTGAGGTGCGGTTCGTCGAGGTGACGGAGGGACCTGAATTCCGGAAGGAACTCGAAACGGCTTTCCGCGAGGATTTCCAGGCTCTGGGAATGCTGGGCTGGGAGGTTGGTAAGGAGACGGTGCAGGCGAAGAACCTGCTGTTCCCCTGGCACAAGGACAACGAGACGCTCTGTGAGCTGTTCGATCGGCTCTGTGACGAGGGGGCCGACAGCGTGGAGCAGGAGTTAGACCGGCGGAGTATAAACTAGCCAGAAGCGAGGTCCCCGTCCGCTACCGGAGCTATTGATCCTCCCCGCCGAGCGATCTAGTCTGGATCCCAGTCAATTCCCCTCTGCAAGGAGCAAAGGATGTTTAAGACAGTACTGCGTGTTCTCAGTCTGCTGCTCTCCCTTGCAGCTATATCGGCACAGCCGGGCAAGCCCGAAAAGCCCAGGGACATCGGCTCCCGGCTGGAGCTGTTTGTGGACGACTACCTGATCGAGTCCATGAACGATCTGGAGCTGAAACTCCACTCGCCTCGTCCGGCAGGTAAGGTCCTCATCCTGGATAGGCCCTGGGAAGGAGTGACCTCCATCCCACCGCTCCGAGAGAACAGCGGTACAAGGCGCTGGCCATCAGTACCGACTCGAGTCCAAAGCGGGTCATCGGCCTTGTTTCTCCGGATGGTCTCCACTGGCGGCCGGTCCGCAAGGAAGCCATCCTCATCCAGGAAGAGACGGACTCGGGGGCCGATCACGCCTTCTGGGATACGGAGCAAGAACGGTACGTAGCCTACCTGCGGGCCTTCCGGCCTCCTCCCCTGAAGACGATCCGTCTGGTGGCCCGCTCCACTTCCTCCGACTTTCTCAACTGGAGCGAACTGGAGTTTCTCAAGACCGGGGATGCCCCCGTCGAGCACTTCTACACCAGTGGCGCTATTCCCTACTTTCGGGCACCTCACCTGTACCTGGCCTTTCCCCGGCGGTTTTTGCCCTGGCGTACTCTAGAACTATACAAAAACAACCGGGGCTCCGGCGTCTCGGATGTGGTGTTCCTGAGCAGCCGTGATGGCCTTCACTGGAAGCGGGCTTTCATGGAAGCGTTCATCCGGCCTGGAAGGAACATCCGAAGTTGGATCCACCGAGCCAACACGCCCGCCTCGGGTGTGGTCCCCACCGGTGAGGCCGAGATCTCGCTCTACCTACAGCGTCACTACACGTTCCCCAGTATCCATGTTGAGCGGATGGCCCTCCGTACCGACGGGTTCGTCTCAGTCCACGCCGGTTACTTCGGAGGCGAGATGCTCACCAAGCCTCTCCTCTTCCAGGGGGACAACCTTGTCTTGAACTTCGCCACCTCGGCAGCAGGGAGCATCCGTGTGGAGATCCAGGATGCCCAAAGGAACCCACTACCCGGTTTCGCCCTGGAGGAAGCGCCCTTGATCTGGGGAGATGAGATCGAGCATAAAGTGCGGTGGGAGCGGAGTCATTCCAAGGCGACTTCGGATAAGCCCCTGGCCCGGATTGCCGGGAAGCCAGTCCGGCTGCGCTTCGTCATGAAGGATGCGGATCTCTACTCCTTGAGGTTCAATTAGGAGCAGAGGTCGCCAACTCGTCCGGGAGCTCTTGCTCCTGTCGCCAGTAGGGAAACTACCTTCTCAATCCCAGAGAGTGCCCAGGCAGACAAGCATGCGGGAAACGCGGTACCAGCCCATGAGACCCATCTGGGAATGGACCAGGGACCCAGCACAAAGTCCCAATCGTTGATCAGGCGTAGGAAGTGGAGGATCGCCACCGCCGCGAAGATCAGAGCGGAAGTGATGAGGTAGCTGCGATGCATCTCAATTGTCGGTGGGCACCAGGCGCTCCAGTTCCTCAGACCAGTTGAGGACGACATTGATTTGGGTACGAGGCTCCTGCTTGCTATTCTCGACCACGACGAATCGCTAGCCATCGCTTTCGGTCGTTTCCTCCTTTTTCCCAGGACTCTCTAAAAGCAAATGGTCCTATTGATCTCTTTCTCTGTCCTCGAATTGGGACCCGCTAACCTGACGCTGCTTCGAGTTAGGCACATCGGGAAAATTTTCTGGGAGATAAAGGAGATATCGCAGACGGCCGATTAAGATTGCTGAGTGCTGTTGCTCAAGCGACGTGCTCGGGCGAGGGTCCCAAGTCTCTGGTTTTTTAGCCAGAAGGAACGCTTGCCGCCGGTGTCCGAAAAGGAGTTCAGAATCAGAGGGGGCAGCAATGGATGTAAATCTCGACGAAATGACAGAGGAAATCAGCGAAAGAATCGCGAACCTGAAGACAAAGAAGATACGGATCCGGGAACGGCTCAAGGCCATTGAGACCAAATCAGAGGGACTGATTAGTCGTTGGCAGGAGCAGCTAGGAGCTATCGAGGCGGTGAAGCTTCTGGCAAATGAGCTCGCGATTCGAAATCGGGACTCCCAGACTTCTCCAATCGAAGTGTCCCCGGTAGCGGAGGTTCAGAGCGGGGAAGATTCTGATGGGTTGAGGGCCGACGACAGCGTTGACCCAAGGGAGTTCCCGCAAAAGGTTACAAGCTATGTAAAAACGCTACCCGAGATCGACAGTTTCAAGGGGCAACCCGACACAAGTGCCGGAGAAGAGGTCAATGGAAGCGACTCACTCGGCTCTCTGAAGGAGCAGCTGGCTGCCGAGAATGCAGCAGCGAGTCGACTGTTCCATCCCGATGAGAACGTGAACCTGAGAGTCTGAGCTGGGGAAGAACTAGAGAGCATTAGCATTTAGAGTCACCGTGGAATAGTCGCTCAGATAGCTCATGCTCCCACTAGGAATTTCTGTGAGGTTATCGCGACAGTTTCTAGCAAATATCGCAACCGCAGCCTCTGTGGCCGGACTCTTTCTGGCCTATGCGGGTGTCATTGTCACTTTCTACGGGATCAAGGGTGAGACTGATCTCGATTTTCTGGGAAGGACATTTGAATCCGCCAACGTCGGAGTTGCCCTGATTGCGCTAGGGGCAGCCTTGATACTTCTGAATGTCCATCGAATATCAAAACGGTTTGTGGCCGCTATCGTTGTGGGGCCGGTTAGCTACGCCCATGCCAAGATTGTAAACGCTCACTTGACCCAGATGATTAAGCGCGAGAAACTGAATTTCGACGAGATACGGCGCCCCACGACAAAGGAATCGGAGACCGTTGGATTAGCTTCAAAAGAACTTGAACAAGAAACCTCTCCAGGTGAGGTCTACGAAAGCTCTCTTGCCGAGCATGATGCCTCCGACGAGTCAGAAGAACAGATCCAGTCTCATCTTCGAACTCCAGACGAAGTGGTTCCTCTACCCGCAAAAACTGTGCTTCGGAATGACGCCGATCTGAAGATACTTTCCTCCGTTCCGGACCCTGGTCTGTTCGTAGGCAGGGAGGCTGAACTGGAGCGTCTTCAAGTGTTTTTCGAGGGTAGGGGCCACCATCTAGCAGTTCTGATCGGCTCGGAAGGAATCGGGAAGACCGCTCTCGTGGCCAGAGCCGTCCATGAATGTGTCAAAGATCTGTCTCTGGTCTTCTGGCACCGCTTCAGCGAAGAGGAACGCCCCACCTTGGATACTCTTTTCCTGAAGCTCCGGACCTTCTTCCAAGGCCGAGGTGACCAGAGCCTCACTGGACTATTGGAGAATCCGGTCGCCACTACTAGAGACAAGGTCGATGCCGTAGCCACGGCACTCACAAAGCAGAACTATTCCCTCATCTTCGACGATCTACACCTGCTATTCGATCGCCGTCACCAGATTCAACACCCGGGACTGTACCGGTTCTTTGCTCAGCTGCTGCAAGGGGGATACCCGGGCTTGGTTGTGCTGGTGAGCAGGATTGAGCCTGTGTTTGAGGGATGGCTCGTTGGTGCCGAAGCCAAAGTGAAATTGGGACGACTGGAGCAGGAGGTGAGTCATGAGCTGTTGAGAAGCTTGGGCTATCCGAGCGAGTCCCGAGAAACTCTGCAGAGGATGCATGAACTCGCCCTGGGGAATCCGGGGGAAATGCTCCTGTTGGCCGGTCTAGCAGACAGCCACGTTCTGGACTCGCTGGGGGATGCAGGCAATCGGTTGGACGACTTCCAGGATCGGTTGCTGGAGTTGGTGGCCCAGCAACTTGAAGAGGCAGAACGAGGACTCTTGCTGGTAGCCATCACCCACCAAGAACCGATCCCTGAGGAGGTGTTCCGGTATCACCTTGGAGAAAGACCAGAGGCGATCCTGGAGCCTTTGCGGCGATTGGTGGAACGGTGTGTCTTGAGCTATGACGAGAAGAACGAGACTTATCGATTGCACGGTTTGCTGAGGCGTTATCTGGTAGATACGCTTGAGAGAGAGGCTCAAGTGAAGACCCATGCAGAGGCGGCCAGGTATTATGAGCGGTTACCTTGTTCAGAAGACCCGACGAGTTACGATCGGGTGCTGGGACAGGTGGAAGCCAGCTACCACTTCTTCAGGGCTGGTCAGTATGCGGAAGCGGCTCCCTTCCAGTTGTCGCAACACTTCTTAGGGTCCCACTCGGGGATGGGTGAACCCCCTCGCCTTTAGGCGAAGCCTTCAGGAGGCTTGCTCCAGCAAGCCGGTGTGCGTAGGGAATGCAGTCGGCTAGCGTGAGGGTTGCTCGACGAATCGGCGAAGTGGTCGCCGAGCCGACTGATGGAGGGGGTCAAGCGAGGTGCCTGGATCGGAGGCGTGGGCTTTAGGCGACTTTAGTCGCAGGTCGAATCCACCGCCTTTAGGCGGTGGAGAGGTAGCTCAAGATGGGGCTTACATGAGCTGCATCTGGAGATGTGGCAAAGGGTCAGCGATCATCTCGAAGGTAAGAGCCTGTCGACCTGTTACAACCAAATGGGCCTGATCTACCGGGCCCAGAGGGAGTACGACGAAGCTTTGGAGTACTTCTTGGAGACCGAGAGGATTGGCAAGGAAACCCAGGACCGCGTCAGCCTGGGGCCCACCTACAACAACATCGGTGAGATCTACCGGGTTCGAGGCGAGCACGAGAAGGCTCTGGATTACTACCTGAAAAGCGAGCAGATACGCGAAGAGGTAGGGGACCGAGCGGGACTGGGACCTATATACAACAATATTGGGTTGATCAAATACAGCCAGGGGGCTTACGAAGAGGCCCAAGACTACCTGGAAAGATCTTACGAAATCCTCTGTCAGTTCAGTGCTCATGCGGAATCCGAGCAAGTGAGAGAGAACCTGGACCTTCTGGTCGCACAGCAGCATGCCCAGGCGTCTCTGTCTGAACCCGGCTCTAGATGACTGTCCGACGTTTCGGGCCAGAATCTTGTGGATAGTCAGCCCGTAAGGTCAAAAAACTCAGCCGACCCACAAGTCTCTGTTGTTGAGAGAGTTGCGGCAGCAACGATCGGTTGAACTCAGCCGTGACCTGGACCATCTTAGTCAACCATGAACTTCCTGCCCAAGCCCTGGCAGCTCCTGCTTCTCATCCTGGCCGGTTGGATCAACAGACACCAGCAAGACGCGATCGAGTATCTGTTGACTGAGAATCAAGTGTTGAGAGAAAACCTCGGCAAGGGTCGAATCCTGTTCAACGACGACCAGCGGCAATCCGTAGGGCGACCACGAGTCCGGCAAGCAGATCGTCGACTTGGCTCTTCGATTCGCACAAGAGAACCCAACTTGGGGTTATGACCGCATCCAAGGTGCCCTGGCCAATGTGGGCTATCACATCTCTGACACGGCGCTGTCAACTTAATGTTGGCCAGACGACTCCGAGCCGGAATACACCCCAGCCTTGCTCCTCCTCAGCGGACACACGTCGCCTCCCTCCAGTAGGCAAAAGCTCTGTCGCGAAGCAGTCGCTGATGAACTGCCCTGAGATGGTTCCGACCCACCCGGAACAGATTTTGAACCGGACCGTGGACAGAAAGGAATCGTTGAGCCTGCTCGATTGATTTGAACCCTCTCATCTGCCTCTCTTGTTCTCGGGTGTGTTGGTGTGAAACTTCAGCTCGGTTGAAACGGCACTCTTGCATTCAGAAATGAAACGGCGGCCACAAGGAGGGAGACCGGGTGTTGACTCAGGTTCCTCCTCAGTCGGCTGCCTTCGCCCGCTGGCGGCACAGGTTGACGCGGTGAGCATAATAGGTGCACAGGATCAGCGGGAGGACTACCAGCACGATGGCATAATTGATGAGTTGCGTGGTGAGGAAAGCCACTGCGGCTGCCACCGAGGCGTTGAAGAGGTTGGTGGGCGAGGCCCAGAGAAAGTTCTTCTTCCACAAGACCGCGAGGGACTGCATCGACACGAGCGCTACCGCGGCGGCCACCAGGGCCGAATTGAGGATGAAGTAGAGGAGACTGCAGAACAAGATCTTGACGAGGAGTTCGGGACCAGCGGACCCTGGAGTCCCCTCTAGCGGAATCTTCCCGCCCTGGAGATGATAGAAGACTTCACCAACGACAAAGGCGACCAGTGCCAGCTGGGCCACGTTAAAAAGGTACTTGTAAAGTCTCTTGATCTTGACTCGCAGGCTACTGATCGCCCCTTCAATCATGGCAATGAGAACGGCGACGGCAGGGCCGAAGATCAACAGGGCCGCAAAGATGCAGACGTCACCGACACCGATGGACAGCGAGGTCTTGGTGCCACGGAGCAGGGGAATACGGATCGCAAAGCAACTGGTCACCCCGGTCAAAGCCGCCAGGTACAGCCACTGCCAGGAGGCCTCGGCGATGATCTCTGAAAGGCAGTACAGCCCCATTCCAAGTCCCAGCACCAGGACCGCCAGCACGTAGATTCGAGCTGCGGTGGGAATCGGATCGAAAAAGGGCGTTCTTCCCTCTTTCATAGTTCTATTGAGCTTAGTATGGCCTATGGTTGCCACAACTTGCTTCTCCACATTCAATTCAGATTAGTCGCCCTGGAAATCAGACCAGAAGATAGAGTCACTCCACATGATAGAGTCACTCCACAGGATGGAATCGCTCCACAGGATGGAATCACTCCACATGATGGAGTCTGACCACAGGATCGAATCGCTCCAGACGATCGAGTCACTCCAGAGAATGGAATCGCTCCAGAGGATGCTGTCCGACCACAGGATCGAGTCACTCCACAGGATGGAGTTCCCCCACAAGCCTGCGTCCGGATTCACCATATCGCTGTAGAAGACCCGGTCTCCGAAGACGAAGGCGCCTCCTGACCAGACTTCTTCCTCTCCGTTCTCGCCTTCCAGGATCCAGTGTGGATCCACGTTGGCCGAAACACTGTGTCCAGACACATCCATCACCTCGGCCAGCTTGATGGCCGTATAGGCGTTCAGAAAGCCGTTGCCCTGCTCCAGGGGATGGACCTCGTCCATCTTGGCGGCGGTCAACAGCAGAATCGACTTGACCAGGTTGGGATTCAGGGCCGGGTTCGCTTCCAGCATCAAGGCCGCCACTCCGCTGACCAGTGCCGTCGACATGCTGGTCCCACTCAGGGACATGTGGTTCGCATCGATTACCAGACCTGGATTGTTGGTAGCGATGTCACTGCCGTCGGCCTTCAGCGACACGATGTCGTTGCCAGGGGCCACCAGATCGGGCTTGAACAGCCCGTCCGGCAGCGAGTAGCCGCGTGAGCTGTAGGTGGTCGCCACGTCATCGGCGTGGGTAACGGTCCCCTTGGTGTTGATCGCACCCACCGTGATGGCGGACGGCTCGGTTCCGGGACTGGTGATCCCTCCCCACAGCTCGGGGTAGCCGGAGGCCTTCCCCAGATTGCCGGCCGAGACCACGGTCACGATCCCCGCCTCCACCATGTTGCGCACCGCCTGACACAGCGGATCCGTCTCGAAGGACTCGACGGCCGGGTGACCGACTGAGAGGTTGGCCACTCGGATGTTGTAGACGTCCTTGTTGGCAATCACCCAACCGATCGCCGCGATCAGGTTGCTGGTGTAGCCGGCACCACTATCATCGAGGACCTTGACGTGAAGGAAGTCCACGCCCGGGGCCACGCCCGCGTACTGCCCAGAGGAGAGCGAGCCCCGACCACCGATGACACCGCTGACGTGTGTTCCATGGCCGTAGGCGTCGTTGTAGGTGGAAGCGACTACGGGCGCCCCTGAAGTGAATTCTACCGAGTTCGGGGTGGAATACGAGGCCTCGATCTGAACCTCGTCGATGTAGAACCATCCCTCGAGCTCGTCACTGGAGGAATCCGTCGGATCCGTCCTGCTCGCCAGGAAACGCACCTGCGTGTTGGAGGCGATGTAGGGAGTGACGTCATATTCTGCAACTCCTCCTGTTATGTCTTGGTTATTAATGGAGTAGGTAGCCAGGGTGCTCCAACCGCCCGAGCCGCTGCGGACCTCCACCTGGAGGCAACCCTCATTGGAACGAGAGTCGAGGCCGTATCGGTAGCTCAGCGTCGCGCTGAGGGCCCCAGATAGGTTCACTGCCCGGCTCAGCGACCAGGGTCCGCCTGTCTTTTCATTGCTGGCCCCCAGATACATGCACTCGCCGGAGTTACAGAAGGTGGAATCGCCAACCACCCGCAAGATACCGCCTCCGGCTCCGTCTGACTCGCCCGTTTCCTGCCAGCTGCCGTTCCAGTTGACGTCCCCGTCGTCGCCGCTGTAGCCGGTGTTGGTATCGAAGTCGTCGCGCACCAGCTAGCTGCCAGCCGATCCGGAAAGATCCGTATTATCGGAGACGCCCGAGTCGAAGACGGCCACTCCGATGCCCTGCCCGTTGTAGCCAATCTGGTTCTGGGCGCTGGAGCCGGAGTAGACCTGCTCCAGGCCAATCGTGGCCAGCAAAGCGCTGGATCCAGGCGAGACCGCTCCACTGTCACTCTCAAACTGGATCTGGACGTTGTCAATGTAGAAATATCCCTCGACTTCATTGCTCGATGGGTTGAGAGGATCGGTCCGAGTCAGTAAGAACCGTAGTTCGGTGTCGGAGGCGATCTGAGAGGAGATGTCGTAGCTGGCACTGGCTCCGCTGACGTCCACGCCTGCTTCGATCACATAGGTGGTCAGCGTCGTCCAAGTTCCTCCACCGCCACGGACCTGGACCTTGAGGAACCCCTCATTGGAACGCGACTCGAAGGCGTAGTGATAACTGAAAGTGGCGGAGGTCGAACCCGAGAGGTCAGCTCGTCGCGTCAGCGTCCAAGCTCCACCCGAACTCTCGTTGTAGTCCCCCAGATACAGACAGCTGCCGGAGGCACAGTAGGAATCGTTTACGACTTGCACTAGACCGCTGTTCGATCCGTCCGACTCACCGGCCTCTTGCCAGTTGTTGCTCCAGTTCACGCTCCCGTCGTTGCCCGTATAGTCGGTGCCGGAATCGAAGTCGTCGGCCACCGTCTCCGGGTGGCCAGTGGCATGCAGCGGCATGTCCAGGGTGATGTAGGACGCGTCCCCCTGCTCCATCAGACGACGGAGCTCCTTGACGCTCATCCGACCGGCTTGAGCGTTGACCTGCTCCAGGGGCCTGGCCTGAGCCAATGCCGCCGGGGCGCCATCGGAGTCATAGGAATCGGGATCGGATTGAATGATGACCGGAATCTCGGCTTCGACGTCGTGATCGGCTTCATACGAAGCCAGCAACTCAGCCAGGGCTGAGGAGACTCGGGTCCTGGACTGCTGTCCGCTTCCGGCTCCGCTGCGGGAGCTGCTCACGGGAACAAAGCCACTCTGGGTGGTGGCTCTGTTTGCAGGGCGTTGTCCCCCGGCCCAGTTCCTGACCATGGGATCGCCGGGCGTAGGCCGTGCGGGGCGGCTGCTGAGCCTCCCAACCCCGTTCCTCTTTTCGGCCCGGGATAGCTCACGCTTGCGACTGCCTTGGCTCACCTGCGCCGTCTTGTTCTCCTCCGCCCCCGCAGAAGAGATAGCAGACCCCTGCCCCGGGGGCGAAGAGGTCGAACCCTCTGGTTTGAAGTGAAAGAAAACGAAGTAGGCGGCGACCGCCAGGACAAAGACTAACGAAAATCGAGACGTGGAGCGCTTCATGGCAAAACCTCCCAAAGGTGGTTTCACGCATCCACTTTCGGCAACTGATCCACCCTATCGCCGAAGCGACGTAGGTCTCAGCTTTGCGCCCCGTGCCTTTCGTGCACGGGTAGCCCTTTCGCTGTGACTGCGAAAACTAAACTGCTAACTGGGAGTTGTGAATACTGATTTCAAGACTCCCTTCCTCACCGATCCTTTTCGGGTCATCCGGTAAATGGGGAGGTGGGGACGTGGTTGGCACCTTCCGGATCCCAAATCTGCTCCCCGTTCGCTTGTCCATATAGTCGGCTGCAGTAGCAGAGGCCGTGGGAACTGTGGAAAACTCCGAGCGACATCGAACCGGGCCAGCAAGCCCGTGATACGGAGTTTTCCAAGCGCTGTGCGAACGGTGGAAAAACAACTGCGAGCACTTGCCAGTTCTCCTCTAGAACTACTTGTTTTTCCACGGTTTGCATAGTGCGGCAGTTTCCATGGCCTGCCTTTGACTGGCGGCACCTCCCCATTTACCGGATGAACCTCCTTTTCGGACACAGGGAGGGAACCTTTAGGGAAAGGTGAGGAAGACCCTTCGGAGAGGAGAAGCACCAGGAGGTAGGAGTGAGTCTTCTCGGAGGATCGTTTGGGCTCTATGAATGACTGCTCTTGGCCGTCTGCGGTAGTTCATTCGGTGTTTCCGGGAAGAATCTGAATGACCGCTTTTAGGGGTGAATTCAACCGATCGACGCAACACTTGCGCGGAGGAAGAAGGCGAAGCGTAAACGGTTGAAACCAAAGAGAAAGCGGCGAGGACGCCTGGCTCCCATGTGCATGCCATTGAGGTACAATGAGTTACGCGGTTGCGATTCGGGCCATCAAACCACTTGCCTCCTCCGACGCTGACGCGTTCTAGCTGAACGGCTTAATACGGGTGTTGCGTTGACCGGTTGAATTGGCAGGCGAAAGCCGCCGGTCGATTGCGATTAAATCTGCCGCTGGCTGTGGGATCGGGTGCCGACCCTCAACCAAGCTTTTCCTCCTGTTTTCGGCTATCGAACTCAGCCTTCAGCCTCGAATTACGGCCCTTTAGAAAACTCTGCACCACGGTGTTCATCTCTCCCGACCTTGGCCTGTTTCGGTCCTTTTCCCAGTTGACGATAGTCCGTGGGTTGACGCCGAGCAGGCTGGCCAGCTCAACCTGTTTGAATCCCATCTCAAGACGGCGCTTGCGATTCTAGGCTAGCGTGACTAACCTCTAGTATCTTCAAACCACGGCTGCCGGGGCGCATGTTCTGCGCGGTGACTTCCAGGATCGATGGCGGGAGTGGGTCCGCCGGTGCAGATCCTCGGTTTGTTCGAGACTGCTTCAAGAAGGGAGAGAGAAGGATGTTCTTTCGCACTTTGCTATTTGGGTGGATGACACTGGGTCTCACCGTCAGTTTGATGGCCGGGACACCTAGCTTCACCCATGAGTTTGCCCAGGTGGGGGATGGGGGTGGGATTCGCTCGGTGTTTCTGGTTCTGAATCAGAATGCGGGCGAGGTCACCGTTACCCTGGAGTTCTTCAAGGACGACGGGACGGCGCTGACTCTAACAATCGGGGAGACTACGGCTTCGAGTTTCGAGTTCAAGGCACCAGCAGGTGGGACTCTTAGGGTCGAGACCGCAGGATCCGCCGCTACGGCTCAAGCCGGCTGGGCCCGACTGACCGCCAACGGGGCCGTTGGCGCCCAGCTTCTCTTCGAGATTGTAGTGGATGGCAAGCTCGTCACCCAGGCGGCTGTTGAGTCCACAGGCCCTCTACGGGTCTTTGACCTGTTCATGCGGGCCATTGGTGAAACGAATTCAGGCATCGCCCTGGCCAATATTACCGATGTCAGCGCCGTCAACGTCCGCTTGACGTTGCGGAATAACAAAGGGGAGGACATCGCTACCAAGACCGTTCAAGTGGCCAGCCAGGGTCATCTGGCCCAGTTCATCAGTGAGCTGTTTTCCGAGGTGGGCGACATTGACGGGAGTCTCCACGGGGAGGCTTCGGGTCCAGTGACCGTGATTGCCCTGCAGCAAACCGGCCTGGTACTGGGCACTTTACCCTTCGTCGAGAGCTTCCAATGAAAGGAGGAGAGAACCGATGAACAAAAGCTATTTCAGATTCGCGATTCTAATGCTTTTCTTCCCAGTCACAGGGCTGGTCCACGCCCAAGAGACTTGCTCCCTAGGCGGCAACGCTGGATCGGTCTGGGGATCGCTGCAGGAGCTCGTAGCAGACAAATTTTCGGATATGGATTCACTCTCACACGCCCAAAACGCCACAAACTCCTGCTTCGATGCGACGGACTGCGACCCCTTCAGCATAGGGAAATGTCTCGAAGTTTTGGATTGTGTAGGCCAAGGGATACCAACGGAAGAGCTCTCGGATGAACGAATCAAAGACGTGAAGAGCGTTTTCGCCGTCAGTCGATGGTTGGTGGCTTTGGCGACACCAAAATCGATGACTTTGGGCACCGGCCGGGTGTCGTGGAAGGTGACCATCACGTTGGCCGGCTTGATATCGCGGTGGATGATTCCCTTGTGGTGAGCGTACTGGATCGCGTTACAGATGGGAATGAACAGCTCCAGCCGCTCTCGAGTGTTCAGATTGTTTTTGTCGCAGTACTCCGTAAAAGGAACACCTCGTACCAGCTCCATGACGAAATAGGGGCGTCCCCCGCCTCCCCGGCCGAGCGGAGAAATCGGCGTTGCACCCGCGTCCAGCACCTTGGCGATGTTTGGGTGATCCATCATCGCCAGGGCTTGCCGTTCGGCCTCGAATCGGGCGATGACCTGCTTTGTGTCCATGCCGAGTTTGATAACCTTCAGCGCCACCTTGCGGCGCACAGGATCTTCCTGCTCGGCCATGTAGACGACGCCGAAGCCGCCTTCCCCCAGAAGCTGGAGCAGTTTGTAGCGACCGATGGTTGTGCCAGGGCCCTCGCTCACAGCCAAGTTCGTGTCAAAGGCCGCAGCTTCCAGGTCGGCTGTCGGAGAACTGAGAAACGGGTCGGACTCGTCGTGGGCTTGCAGCAGCGCTTCAACCCGCGCGCGCAGAGCGGCGTCGCCGCCGCAGGCGCCGTCCAGATAGCGGGCACGTTGGCCGCTCTCTCTCTCTCTTGAGAGCTTCGCTGAATATCGCTTCTACGTCTCTTTGCTCAGCAACCATGGAGTCCTCCTTCAGTCGTGGATTCTGGTGCCGCCTTTGGTAATTTCGTGGTAGAGCCAGGCCTTGGCGTAGCTCCAGTATCTATCCGCTGTGGCCTTCGAGACACCCAGGACCGCAGCCGCTTCCTCCATCTTGAGTCCCGCAAAGTAGCGCAGCTTCACCAGGTCGGCTTTGACCCGGTCCTCCTCTGCGAGTTTCCTCAGCGCTTCGTCCAGGGCGAGGAGATCGACCGACGGGCCTTTGACCACCAGCTGGCCGTCATCGAGCGAGACTCGTTCGCGGCCACCTCCGTGTTTGAGACGTTTCTTGCGGCGCGCCCGTTCGACCAAGATGCGTCGCATCGCTTCGGCCGCAGCCCCAAAGAAGTGAGCGCGGCTCTCCCACTTCTTCTCTTCAGACGTCGCATCGAGCGGTCCGAGGAGGCGAAGATAGGTCTCGTGAACCAAATCGGTCGGCTGCAGCGTCTGCAGCTTCTCTCTCGCTAGGCGACCCGCTGCAACGCGTCGCAGCTCTTCGTACACGATCGGGAGCAGCTTGTCGGTGGCTTGCGGGTCACCACTCTCGATGGCTGCCAAGATTTCAGTAACATTGCTCATGAGAGCTCTCAAAGGAGTGTCGGGTTTCGGCCGTCCCAGGTTTGTGGCACCCCTGCTCCCATTGTAGCGACGGCTCCCGCTGTCAGCACGTAGTTACGCCTCATGGGGGTCTCTCCCGGCCACGAAGTCCTCTTGACGTTGGACGCTCGAATGGATTTGGAGTTACGACGCGCCGCTGCCCCCATGTCTTGACATGCGACGTCCGGTGGAGAAATGCCTCAAGAAGAATCCGAGTTCTTCACAATCCAGGTAATTGAGGTCGGGGATCAGTCGGACGACGAGCTCCACGAGGTGCTCGTCGGTCGTCAGTGACTTAGACTGGGAATGACCGATTTTGGCCGTTTGCGGTAGTTCATTCGACGTTTCCTGGCACAATTTGAACGGCCGCTTTTGGGTGCCGATTCAACCGGTCAACGCAACACCCGTATTAAGCCGTTCAGCTAGAACGCGTCAGCGTCGGAGGAGGCAAGTGGTTTGATGGCCCGAATCGCAACCGCGTAACTCATTGTACCTCAATGGCATGCACATGGGAGCCAGGCGTCCTCGCCGCTTTCTCTTTGGTTTCAACCGTTTACGCTTCGCCTTCTTCCTCCGCGCAAGTGTTGCGTCGATCGGTTGAATCCACCGGCGTTAGCGGTCGTTCGATTTCGATCAAATCGGGCGTTTTCTGTAAAGATCCGGTGCCGGATTATCACATTTTTGACCCGTCATCTTGCCCGGCAAAATAGGAGGCTGTCGAGTCAAAATCTGTCGAGCTCAAACGCGGCCTCCCGGGCTTTTGTCGACAACGCGGCGAACTCCTTTCGTTCAACACCAGTGTGTGCCTGACTGCCCTTGAGGCAACCTTCCTTCACTGCACTTCTCGATCGAGCAAAGAATCGTGACTTCGCCGGCAACAGAGCTCCCATAACCCGGGTCATTCTCTTCCTGGTTTGATCGGAGATAACCCTTGGTTCCAGCAGTGTCCTGGACGGTAAGCAAAGGTGTTCAGTCCTTCGGTAGTGGCCAGAGGATGAGTGCTCGTTGGACGAGGCCACGGCTACTGCCTCCTCCAGTTCGTGTGTCGCGACGGGTTTCTTCCTGGGCTACAAGGTGCCGGCTTCCCCAGGAGGTGATTGTGAATAGAACAGAGCTTATCCTCGATGAATGAGTTTTGATCAAGGGCAACATATCGAAAGAATGAAGCGAGCGAGCGGAAGCCTCGAAGGCGGCACAGTTCTTGGATCCGTTCGTACTCCTGTCGTGTCAGTCTCACCTGAAGGGCACGTGTGCGAACCATACATCGAATGAAGGACGGTTCCCGATTTAAGCCTTGTAGTGCAGACAGCACCAAGCTTGGTTCCTGGGGACATCAAAGCACCTTTTGCAGACACGCGACTTTCCCTTTCCTACCAGGCTCGCCGTCGCGCGAACTTCCAAGCGTAAGGGGGTGGCGTGGCTCTCCCCTTCTGGCTTGGGAGAAGGCGATCCCTTAGAGTCCGATACGTTTGTGCGGCACGAGAGGGTTCCCGGTCAAGAAGGAGAACTTGCAGGTCGAGAAGGCCTTTGCACGCTGGCCGAGGTTCAATAGAGCGTCCACTCTGAGAGTGCCTGTGCCGGAGTCTAAGGAGCTGGCGAAGCCTGGTTTTACCAAGTACAACTTAGGGTCCCACTCGGGGATGGGTGAACCCCCTCGCCTTTAGGCGAAGCCTTCAGGAGGCTTGTGACAGCAAGCCGGTGTGCGTAGGGAAGGTAAGAGGCTAGAGTACGGCTTGCTGGGCGAGTCAGGGAAGTGGGCGCCGAGCCGAGTGAGACAGGCGATCAAGCGAGTCGCCTGCATCGGAGGCGAGGTCTTTAGGCGACTTTAGTCGCAGGTCGAATCCACCGCCTTCAGGCGGTGGAGAGGTCACCTCAACGATTCTTTGCCTGCCGGGCTTCGGCGCCAATCTCTGCTGAAGAGGCCCTGCGCTTTTCAGCCCCAGTGGTGAGGATCGCGATTCGTTGCGAGAGGTCTCGGTGTTGCTTGAACCAGGCGCGGAACTCTCTGTTGAGGTGCGCAGTGTCCTGCCAGCGTAGCACCTGTTCGTTCCGGGTTTCCCGCCTGAGATTGTCGAGGCGTTTTTCCAAGTCAAGGCGACGGCCCTCAATGAAAGGATTTGCGTCGGGAACAAAGGGCTGGAGTCCAGGGAGTTCGGAGCTTACGGATAGGTGGTCATGAGTGATGTCGCCCAGGATAGAACGAGAGATGGCGTATCGTTCTTTTATCTCTTGGCCGAGGCTTGAGAGGATCGTCGACAGTGTTCGGATCTTATCGTCAAGAAGGGCCTCAAGGGAGACGAGCGAGCTCTTGTTCCGAGAAGTTGGTCGGGGCGGAAAGTAGTTTTGATATGGCTTCCCCTGGACACCAGGGGTCAGCAATCCGTTACGCTCCATGAGGATTAGAGTCAGGCCCGCAAGTGGGTTGGGCAGTTAACCGAACTGGGGAACCTAAGGTGGCCCCCAGATCAGTCAAGAGACTTGTGGACGATTCTCGTCCGACCGCTCAGGAACGACTTCGGCCGCTGGTATGCTGGACAGCAGGTGGTTATAGGCTGTGACCAATGCCATGATCGCTTGCGGGATATCGTTGGTTCCTAAGCTGGTGGAATATCGGAACTGGCCAGCCTTGTCCATGTATGTCCGTTGCAGCGAGACGGTTGGGAAGGCTCTGAGCTCCTTTCCAAGAGTGACTTGGTTGACGAACACGGTTGCTATGCAACTTCCGACTTTGAATCGTTTTTCTGGTTGGGTCATTGTTTGTTCACCTCCGAACACTGATATCTCTTGCCGTGACACTATAAGTAGTTTGTAGTGCAAGAAGCGAGTAGTGAATTGGAGCAGGAATGAAGAGAGTTGTGTAGAGAAGATCGTTTTCTCTAAGCAAAAGAACGAAGGTCCGCCGGTCTCAATTACTATTCTTGAACAGACAAATTGAAGTGTCGCCAATGAGGGGCTTGATAGAATGTCCGGAGTCCCCCACCCTCCCCTCGGGTAGTAAAACCAGAATAAAAACTTTGTACTGCAAACAGATGGGCAACCACGAACTTGGGCCCGGTGCGGAAACTCCAGCAAATGGGATTAGGGCGTGTGAATTATCGGCGCGTCCAGCAAGTTCAGGATGGTGTGTAGATCAAGGGGTGAGTTCTTTGTCCGCAATAGAACCCTTTTTCACGTTTACGAGTGGGAAGGCGATGAGCATGGGGGTGCCCATTCGGGATTTCAGGGCTGCGATAGCTTGGCCGGTGGTGAGGAGGTTGATGTAGTCGCGCTCTTCCGGGGTGAGGGAGAGGCAGGCTGCGATATCGTGGATGTCTGCTCCGTTTCCGAGGTTGAAGGTGATTTTGCAGTTGGTATTGGCCTTGATGGAGTTGCTGAGCTTGTGGGGTTCTTGATCGATGGCGATGACTGCTTGTCCGAACTCGCGGACTTGACGTAGGCAGGTCTCCATGATGGTCTCGATGCCTTCGACGCGTTCTTTCTTTTCGGAGAGGATATGGTGTGCTTCTTCGATGATGAGAGCGTGCTTGAATTCTTCGCGCTTGTCCTCTCTTTTCCGGTGTTCGTAGAGCCAGAGAATGATGGCCTCGGTCAGAAAGATCTTGTCGCTGTCAGCGAGTGCGTCGAGTTCGAGAATGACGGGGCGCTGCAAGAGGTCGGGGTTAAAGGCGTGAGTCGTATTGACGATGGGTCCGAGTCCGTGGCGAAAACAGAGGCTGCCGAGAACACGGAGGACGCTTGCCTTCCACAAGGACATTCTGCCCTGCAGTCGCTGCTGATGGATGAATTCTTGGACTCGGTAGAAGAGGGGCGTTCCCTTTACGGAGCCATCGTGCAGTCCGCATTCAGTGTAGACCTCGTCGATCGCGACGCGAAGGAGGTACTCGACACCCTCACCCACGAAGTACGCATGCTTGAGAACATCGATAAGCTTCATGAGCCACTCGCCAGGAGAAACACCAGGTGGCGGGATGAGCGGGTTGAATCGGAAAGGGACAACCTCACGGCCAACGGTGAATACCTTCGTGTCTCGCATCATCGGGAGCTGGAGCAAATCGCGATAGTTCCGCTTCCAATCGAAGACCAAGAACGGCTTTGCTCTTTTCCTGAGCTCCGCGAGGAGTGAGAAGGCAAGATTCGTCTTGCCAGCACCGGTCATTCCGACAATGAGGATGTGCTTAATCCAGTCGTCCTCGCGAAGGCCAAAGGCGCTGAAGGGCTTTCCGGGCGGGTACAGGACAACCCCAAAAGGGTACTCGCCAGCGCAGTCTCCAGGTGGGGGCGGGTCGAGAAAGATCTCCCTCTGATAGCCTTTTTGAATCTGCTGAAAGAGCAAGATGTCGAGGAGATCGTCTGTTTCTTGTCGTTCCTGGGACTCACCCGAGAGATAAAACCGCCACGCGAGCTCACTCCTCTCCCGACCGAGAGGAGCGAGCTTACGAAGCTTTTCCTCGATCTCCGGAGAGGTCATCTTTTTCCAACGCGCGCCGCTGCAACGCGAGCACATCCTTGAAGCACGTCAGCTCCTCCAACAGCTTGCGACGATCGACTTCCTGAAGCTTCCCTATCAGCCCAGCCGCTTCTTCCTCGAGTTTCTTGAGTTCTGAGTCGCGCAATTCCTCCCGTTGCGCGATCAGAAATGCCATCACGTCGCGGAGTTCAGCGGTCGTCAGATCGTAGAAAAGGTCGAACCGGGTGCCGTTACTTGCCTCGTACTTCGTGAAGGAATCGTGATCTGTTGGCTTCTTCTGCTTCATGGTGCAGGAAGCTGGTTGTTGTCGATTCTTAAGAGTTGTAGTGCGGCAAGCCCAATCGCGAAATCAATGCCGTCTGTGGCGTTGTCAAGTTAACAAGCTCAAGACGCGAAGCACGAGATCGCTACTGTCCCTCAGCAAATACACGTAGCCTCTCGCCACGAGACGAAGGCTCGCTCTCGAAGGATTCGATGGTTGAAGGCTCTGCCCTTGTGTCGTCCGACGCGGAACAGATTCTGAATCGACCCGTGCACGGATAGGAAACGCTGCGCCTGAGCCACTGACTGTCGCACCGATGAATTGACGTTTCCCGCGAAGTCAACTAGCCTTACATCCAAAGTGCGGTGGGGGGTGCTATCCCACACATTCGGATACTCGTAGAACCAGGGAGTTCGGTGGATGCAGCGAGAGGAATACCTCGAACAGGTGCCGGTGGTTGACGATCTGATGGACAGGGTTTTTGCGACAGTCACCCCCGACACCAAGATTAAGGAAGCGATCGAAATCCTGATTGTCCACAAGCTGACAGGTCTCATCGTGGTCGACAACGAGGACCCGAAGAAGCTCGTTGCTGTGCTCTCGGAAAAAGACTGCCTAAATACGCTCCTCCAGACGGGCTTCCATAGCATGCCGGACGAAAACGTCGGCTCCTACGTGTCCACCGACGTCGAATCGATCGAGAGCGGCACCGATATCATCACGGTCGCCCAGCGCTTCCTCGAGTGCACGTTCCGTCGCTTTCCCGTTGTCCGGCGCGGCGCCCTGGTTGGGCAAATCACCCGCCGCGACATACTGCGCGGGGTGCGCGAGTTCGAGGAACAAAAGCGGCGGTAGACTGGGACTATATCTAGGGAGCCCGGATGCCGAACCGCTTGTGACCCTGCTGAAATCTAAACGTCGACCGCAGGATAGCCGAAGCTGCCCGGACCCGACTGGAGATCCCGGCATCTTACTACACCAAAAACCCCAGCAGCTGAACCGGAACCTGCCTGCCAAAGAGCTGACCCGGGATGCTGTAGCCGAAGGTATCCGAGATAAATACTCTTCGGTTTCGACAGATGGAGACTTCGAGTCGTCAGAGCGGTGCCAACCCTACTGAGAATGTCGGCGTCGTCATCATCCCGTCCATAGAGCCGTCCACCATGATCTAACGAGGGATCAGAGGCGCTTTCCAGCCGAAAGACGACGAAGGAACAGTTGATCCCAGGTTGGACGACTGATAGGTTCTGATTGCCAGAGGAACTCAGATCCGAAGTTAATGGAGTTGACAACTGTTTTCACCATTCTGGGGGTCGCGCTCGTCTTCTTCGTTCGCGAAGTAGTCCCGGCCGATGTCACCGCGATCCTGATTCTTGCCGCTCTGGTGGTGAGTGGGGTCCTTACACCCGAAGAAGGGGTCAGTGGGTTCAGCAACCCGGCGCCGGTGACGGTTGCCGCGGTGCTTGTGCTCTCGGCCGGTCTCATGCGGACCGGCGCAGTGGTCAAGCTGGGAAGGGGCATTGCGCGCATGGGCGGTTCGGCGGAAGTCGGACAGCTGGCCGTGGTCCTGATAGCCGTGGCCGTGCTGTCGGCGTTCATCAACAATACCGCTGCCGTCGCGATGTTCATCCCGATCGTGCTGGGCATCGCCCGCGAAAAGAAGATCAGTCCATCGAAGCTGCTGATCCCGGTGTCGTTCGCAGGCATCCTGGGCGGAGTCTGCACCTATATCGGCACTTCGACAAATATCGTCGTCGGCTCGATCCTGGAAGAGCGGGGGTACCCGCCCTTCCAGATGTTCGAGTTTACCCGGCTGGGCAGCCTCCTCCTCCTGCTTGGTATCGTCTATCTGTTGTTCCTCGGGCGCAGGCTCTTGCCCTCCCGGCGGACCCAGGAGAACTTGACCGAGAACTACCATCTGCAGGAATACCTGACCGAGCTGGTCATCCAGCCCCGCTCACGCCTCATCGGCAAGACCTTGAAGGAGAGCAACCTCAGTCTGGCAGATGATATCGAGGTTCTGGAGATCCGGCGTGACAAGAAGCGGATCAGCTCAGTGCTTCCCGAGATCGTCCTGGCCGAGAACGACCTGCTGATCGTGAAGGGAAACATGAAGCGTATCATTCGAGCCCGCGAGGCCGAAGGGGTCGAGATCCACCGCAGGGTCGAATTCCGGGATCAAGACTTGGAGTCGGCTGAGGTCATGTTGGCCGAATGCGTGATCTCTTCCCGCTCGGGCCTGATCGGCAGGACCCTCAAGGAGATCGACTTCCGCAGACGCTTCCAGGCCACTGCGCTCGCCATGCGCCGGCACGGCGGTGAGATCCGCGAGCAGCTGGGCCGTGTCAGGCTTCGAGTCGGTGACACCCTGCTGATCCAGGGCCGACGAGACAGTCTTCAGGGTCTTCGCGACAGCCAGGAGTTTATGTTGATCCTGGAGGAGTTGTCGACGACGCCGTATCTCAAGCATAAAATGGCCGTTTCTGTCACCATCTTTGTCGCTGTGGTCGTCCTGGCGACGCTCCAAGTCATGCCGATCATGGTCGCTGCCCTGCTCGGTGCCCTGGCCATGGTGCTGACGGGCTGCCTGACGGTTCAGGAGAGCTATGAAGCGATCGACCTTCGGATCATCATGCTTATCGCCGGCACCCTGTCTCTGGGCCTGGCGCTGCACAAGAGCGGCGGTGCAGAGCTCATCGCTAACCAGGTGGTCGATCTCGCTGGTCCCTATGGCCCTCATGTCGTTCTGGCCGTGCTCTATCTGGTGACGATGGCGATGACCGAAATGATGTCGAACAACGCTGCCGCGGCACTGCTGACCCCGATCGCAATCGAGATCGCGAATGGAATGGGTGTTGACGTGCGGCCGTTTGCGTTCTGTGTCGCCTTCGGGGCGTCGGCCAGCTTCCTGTCACCGATTGGCTATCAGACCAACGCGCTGGTCTACGGCCCCGGCGACTACCTCTTCACCGACTACTTTCGAGTTGGCTTTCCGATCAGTCTCTCGGTCTGGGTGCTTTCGACGATCCTGATCCCGGTTTTCTGGCCCTTCTAGGGGTAGGGGTCCGAGTAGCAATGGAACGAAATCCTGGTGTTTTTCCGGGATCGTGTCTTTTCTGTAGAAACAGGGGTATCGACGATAGCAACGGTGCAAAATTCAACCTGCTGGACCTGGAATGATCAGGCGAGTGGGGACCACAGACGGCACCTCATGACAGCTTCGGTACCTCTGGGCCTGCTTCCCTTGGCTCAGTGACACGAGTCGCGTTAGACTTATGCGTCATGCCCTCCTCTCCGTCTCCCACGGCCGTGGCCCCCTGGCGACAGAAGCTCCACGAGATCATCTTCGAGGCCGACACGACCGCTGGAAAGGCCTTCGACATCATTCTGCTCGTCGCGATTCTCCTGAGCATCGTCGTCGTGAGTCTCGAGACCGTCAAGGAATTCGATCCATACGACTCGGTGTTCGAGGTAATCGAGTGGGTCTTGACCATCCTCTTCACCATCGAGTACATCCTGCGGCTGGTGTGCGTGCCTCGGGCCATTCGTTACGCCACGAGCTTCTTTGGCGTTGTCGACCTCCTTTCCATCGTGCCGACTTACCTCACCCTGTTCGATATGGGAACCCGGTCCCTCGTCGTGATTCGCGCGTTCCGGCTCCTGCGTGCGTTCCGTGTTTTCAAGCTCGCACGCATGCTTTCCGAGGCTGCCGCGATACGCCAGGCCGTCTGGGAGGCTCGCGGCAAAATCGTCGTGTTCTTGACGACTGTCCTCATTGTAGTCACGGTCGCGGGTGTGGCCATGTACGTGATCGAGAACACCTTCGCCAGTCCGAACGAACCGAGCGAGTTCACCTCCGTTCCTCAAGCGATGTACTGGGCTATCGTCACCATAACGACCGTGGGCTACGGCGACATCGTTCCGAGGACACACTTGGGGAAGCTGCTCTCCGCTCTCCTGATCATGGTCGGCTACAGCCTCATCATCGTCCCCGCCGGGTTTGTTTCCGCGGAGCTGATCAGCTCCAGGCTGAGCCGGCCAGTTTCGACCCAGGCCTGCCCCCACTGCATGGCCGAGGGGCACCAGCACGACGCCGTTCACTGCAAGCATTGTGGCGGGAAGCTGTGACCCCGTGAGTCGGCGGTGGCGGGCGCCAGGTATCCTTCCTCTGGCCAACCTCCGATTGCTCTCAACAGGGTCGTTTTGCCCGAGCCTGGAGGACCGGTGACGATGATCTGTCTAAAACGAACCCCGGCTGGAAATGGCAGACCCCGGATAGCCTGAAGCTTGTCGACCTCCTGGAGTTTTAGTTCATTCACCTCGACGGTTGACCTCTCTCCGAAAGTGGGCTCTCCGATGGATGTTGTCTTTGCCCAAAGGCCTCGTTTGCCTCGGTAGGGCTGGGAACGTCAACACTCCGAATGTTAACCGATAGCAGGCGGGTGTGAACACATTCCAGTCGGCTGGTCGACCCAGACGCAGAGGCTTATCTTTCGTTTCCGGTTCTCATCCCCGAAGCTCTCCGGCGGCAATCGAAACTGAGATCTGTCACCCCACCCCTACCAATGTACTACCGGCTCTCTCGGGTGTAGAATCCTGGACCAAATATCGTTGCCTTGAAGGCATAGACGGAGGAGGCTCAAATGTGGACTCGCAGTCCGGTCCAGGGTATTTTTGGCCGCTCGCCATTCAAACCTATTCAGGAGCACATGAAGGTGGTTGACGCTTGCGCCAGCGAGGCTCCGGCGCTGTTTGAGGCTCTGGCAGCCGGAGACAAACAGCGACTCCTGGAGGCCAAGGAGAGGATCTTCGATCTCGAACACGAAGCGGACAAGGTGAAGAATGAAATCCGAGGCCACCTTCCCAAGAGCTTGTTCATGCCCGTCGACCGACGTGATCTGCTGGATCTCCTCAACGCCCAGGATTCCATTGCAGACTCGGTCCAGGACGTTGCCGGACTGCTGATTCTAAAGGAGCTCGAGATACCGGACTACATGAAAGAGCTACTGCCCGCCTATGCGACAAGGAATGTAGATGCGGCACATCAGTGCAAGCGTGCCATCGACCAGCTCGACGAGCTCCTGGAATTGGGCTTCAAGGGGCGGCAAGTGGATCGCGTCGAAGAGATCTTGGAGGAGCTGTCCCTTATCGAGTCGGAAACGGACGAGCAGGGGATCGAGCTGAACAGGGCGCTGGTCGGTGATGAGGGACTGAAGGCTAGAGACCTCCTCATCTGGTGGGAATTGGTCTGGAGACTGGGTGACGTTGCCGATTACTCGGAGGATGTGGGAGACCGTCTCCGACTCCTGATGGCTCGCTAGGAGGTTTGAATGGAGTCTGGTTTTACGTTTCTCCTTCTTGCTATTGGCTTCGCCCTGTTCATGACCTGGGGAATAGGTGCCAACGATGTGGCCAATGCCATGGGAACCTCCGTCGGCTCGGGGGCCATCACCATCAAGAAGGCGATTCTGATCGCCGGCATCTTCGAGTTCGCCGGAGCCGTGCTGGCGGGCGGCCATGTGACCAGCACCATCCGGAAGGGGATCATCAATGCCGAGTTCGTGCCATCACCTGAGGTTCTGATCTTCGGCATGCTCTCGGCTCTGCTGGCGGCTGGAACCTGGCTGCTGATTGCCAGCTATTTCGGCTGGCCCGTATCGACGACTCAGACCATTGTGGGTGCTCTTATCGGCTTCGGCATGGTGGGGATCGGTACGGAGGCAGTAGCGTGGCCCAAGGTGGCCGGCATCGCGGCCAGCTGGATCATCTCTCCCCTGTTGGGGGCGGTGATCGCCTTTCTGCTGACCTTGAGCGTGCGTCGATTCATCCTCAACACGGAGAACCCCCTCGTCAATGCCCGCCGCTATGGGCCCTACTATGTCTTTGTCATGGGCGTGCTGATCGCCTTGATCACCCTTTTCAAGGGACTCAAGCACCTGAAGCTGGATCTAACAGGCTGGCAGAGTCTTCTGGTGGCATTGGTCGTGGGAGGCCTGATCGCCCTTGTCGGTCGGGCCCTGATTGCGAGAGTCCAGGTAGATCCAGAAGCCGACAGGGACTTTCAGTTCGCCACCGTGGAGAGGGTTTTTGCCCCTCTGTGCGTTTTCACTGCCTGCTCCATGGCCTTTGCCCACGGATCGAACGACGTGGCCAACGGCATCGGCCCTCTGGCAGCTGTCGTAAGCATCGTCCAGACCGGTCAGGTCGGTCAGGAATCAGCTTTGCCCCTTTGGATTCTGGTTCTGGGTGGTATGGGCATCGTAATAGGTCTGGCCACTTTGGGTTACCGGGTAATGAAAACGATCGGAACCCGGATCACGGAGTTGACACCCAGCAGAGGTTTCTGTGCCGAGTTGGCTGCGGCCACGACAGTGGTCGTGGCTTCCAGGCTGGGCCTGCCGGTGTCCACCACGCACATCATCGTAGGGGCGGTACTCGGTGTTGGCCTGGCCAGGGGCATTGCGGCCATCGATCTGAGGGTGATTCTGGGAATTGTGACCTCCTGGGTGGTCACGCTACCCATCGGTGCCGGTCTGGCGGCCTTTTTCTTTTTCTTCTTCAAAGGGGTCTTTGCGGGTTGAAGAAATCGGTCGACTCAATGGATGATGGGTTTGCCGACCGACTTGTTGAAAGCTGGCGAACACTGCTTTCAAGGCGAATGTACGATGCCGCAGTAGACTACAGATGGGAAAACTGGCGCATCTCCTGGTGACGACAGATCAGGTCTCGTTCCTACTTCAGTCCTCCAGATGCCAGCTTCCCCGCTCTTCCAACCGGATTCTCTGGCTGTCGATTGCCGTTTCACCTGCTTCGGAGCGAGACGTTCGTAGCGGCCGTCGAAACGAAGTCGGCGGGCCTGGCGTAGCACCACGCACACCTCACGACCGTACTC
>CBDCUP010000001.1:0-379367 GCA_965222655.1 Acidobacteriota bacterium | reverse complement strand
CAAACGGGTTTTCCAGGAGTGGTGCCGAAGCAGAGGCTTGGCTCCGGCGGCCGATCTGTTGGACCAGGACTGGGATCGGATGGTGAGCTTTTACAACTACCCGAAGCAGCAGTGGCAACACCTGCGCACCACGAATCCAGTGGAGTCCCCGTTCGCCGGACTTCGGCTGCGAACCGATGCGGCCAAGCGCTTCAAGAAGGTGAACAACGCCCAGGCGGTGATCTGGAAGATGCTCTTGGTGGCCGAGAAACGATTCCGTCGTCTCAAAGCTCCAGAGCTCATGAGAGATGTCTATCAGGGAGCCAAGTATGTGAATGGAGTCCTGGTCAACCAGGAGTCGAAGGAGAAAGCCGCCTGAGTCTATTTACACACCTCTTGACATGAGCTCTCCGGCGGCGCACCGCTCCTTGCTTGAGGGCAAGTTGAAGCGGTGTGTACCGCGACGGTTTCAAAGCCCCGACGTTAGCTGAGAATCAGTAGCTCAATGGCTTAGAGCAACGGGTGAAGAACCCGTGGGAGCAGGTTCGATTCCTGCCTGATTGAACCCTGACTTTGACTCAGGTGTTCGTTTAGCTTCCCTTACAAGGAAGTTGATGACCAAGGACGGGCTCAGTGGGGCCGGTCCCGGTCGACTTGCCAGCTGCCCTGTAGTGAGAGGAATCGGCCCCGTTTTTCGGTCGCCTATCCTCCACTCCTGGGACAGCACCCCAGAAGCGGCCTTGCAAACGGGTGGATACCGGCGGGTTGAGACCGCGGAGGCGAAGTGTCTGACGGGAACAAGCACGGTTCTCCCGCGCCTGTGGTGGGAACCGGAGTGTTCCCCGAAGACCCATGCCGAAGCGGCGAGCGACCCGTCTCAAACCCGCTTCCGCCAGCCAAGGGGTGGCAGGACGGTCGGGCCGCCCCCTGTCCCGTCGTGCAAGGAGTGGGAACTGAGAGTTAGGGGAAAGAAGAACAAGTCTATCCGGGACAACGGGTCTCGGGTACTGGGTGGATCGGCGGCCAACTCTGGTTGGTGCCTTCGGTCCGAACAATCCATGTTTCTGACGGAGTAGCAGTCTGGGTATGCGGGGGTAGTCCAACCGGCAGAGACTGCGGCCTTAAACGCCGCGAGTTGAGGGTTCGAATCCCTCCCCCCGTACCAAGATGTCTCTCCGAAACAGAAAGGAGCGCAGCCATGTTTCTAAAGAAGCGCATTCGAAAGCACGAGATCGGGCTGTGGTTCCGCTACGGCGATTTCGAGCGGGTACTGCAGCCGGGGGTCTACTCGACAGTGGAAAGCCTGTGGGATCCAAATCGAGTCCGGATCGAGGTCTATGACCGGCTCAAGACTCGTTTCGAACACTCGCTGCTGGACCTGCTGGTCGAGGATGAGGAGCTGCGAGACGAGCTACTCGTGGTCGATCTGGCTGAAGAGGAGCGAGGTCTGCTCTGGAAGGAGGGGCGACTCTCCTCAGTCCTGGGGCGCGGACGCCACGCCTTCTGGCGGGAGCCGTACCAGCTGGAGGTGGAGCGGTTCAGCGTCCGTGATTTCCGCTTCCAACACCCCAAGCTTGAGGCCATCCTCGGGCGTTCTGCGACCGCTGAGTATCTCGAGTCGGTCCGGGTCCGAACCTACGAGCGAGTCCTGCTCTTCCTGGAAGGGCAGCTCCTGGAGGTGCTGGAGCCGGGTCTACACGGTTTCTGGAAGCAGGCCGGAAAGACTGAATTCTGGGCGGTAGACCTGCGAGAGCAGGTGGCAGAGGTCGCCGGACAGGAAATTATGACCGCCGACAAGGTAACCCTGCGGGTCAACCTCCTGGTGACCTACAAGGTCACCGAGCCGACCCTGGCGGCAACCGAGGTTACCGACTACCGGGAGACCGTCTATCGGGAGGCCCAGCTGGCCCTGCGTGCGGCGGTTGGAACCCGCCGGATCGACCAGCTGCTGGCCGACAAGCGGGCCGAGGCCAACCTGATTCGGCGACGGGAGGAGACGGCAGCGGTTCGCAGCCAGGTCAACACGGCCCGGCTGATGGCCGAGAACCCGGCGCTGGTGCGGATGAAGGAACTGGAGGGACTCCAGGAGATCCTCTCCGGTGCCAAGACGACCTTCATCTTCGGCTCGGGTGATCTGACCGCTCAGCTGCGATCTCTCCTCGCCGAAAAGGTCGAGGAGTGATTCCGCCGCCCAAGCGAAGGGAAGCGCCGGCCTTCACAGCCGGCGCTCCCCGGAAGTGAGGAGAGATGACTGGCAGAGGACTGAAAACGCAGGCAGCAGTGCAACCAGACGAGCGATTGAATTCAGCAGCGGAGGGGTTGACCCCAGTGGGGCGGGGCCTGGTCTTGAAAACCAGCAGCGTGGAAGCGCGTGAGGGTTCGAGTCCCTCTCCCTCCGCCAGGGAGTCCGATTCTGGTATCCGGTCGCAGGGCGACTGCGTGGCCGTGAACCACACAGGCAGGGTTCGATACCCGCGGATACCCCAAAAGAGTGTCCTGGTGGCTGAGTGGTCAGGCAGGCGGCTGCAAACCGTCACACGCCGGTTCGAGTCCGGCCCAGGACTCTTTCGCTGGGGCTTGGTGTAAGGGCAACACACTCGGCTTTGACCCGGGCTGATCGGGGTTCGAATCCCTGAGCCCCAGCCAAAAGTTTGTGTGCCCCTGTAGCCCAATCCGGCAGAGGCAACAGGCTTAACCCCAATACTGTTCATTTAAGGATCTTAACCTGGATTCTCGGACGGCCCGTCCGTCCTTGGATGCGACTGCGGACCGGAAAGCTGCTCATCTTCCTTTTCACCGCTCTTGGGTTGCAGCGCCCTCGGCTGGAGGACACCCGCTCTTCCAAGATCTCCTCCAAGACCGTCTCATGAAAGGCAATTCTCTCCTGAGGGGGGAAGAGACACCAAGCGAGGCAACTTGCGTCTGACCACCCGGAGCGAGTGGACAAAGGACAGGGTGTCCGGGTCCACGTGCGCCTTTAAGGCCGCCTCATGCATCAAACCCCGTAGCGCGAAATGAGCCAGCAGCAGACCATAGAACTCCTGCTCCACCAGCTCCGGTTTCTTGCTGCGCAAAACGATGCGTGCTCCCCGCAAGTGGGTCTTGAGTTCATCCAGTGCCGTCTCGATCTCCCAGCGCTCGTGATAGAGGGCGGCCAGTTCCTCGGCCGGACCCTCCTCGGGCTCCAAGGTCGTCATCAGACGATACCGTTCGTCGATTCCCTCCAGCCGATACTCGATGACCCGCACCGCGAGCCCCTCCTGGTCCCGCCTGCGAGCCTTGTCGCTGGGATAGATCTTGCTCCGATAGGAGCCATCGGCCAAACGCTCCAGACAGGGCAGCCTCAGGTTCTTTTTCACGCGCCACAACAGGTGGCTGCCGCCTTCTTGGGACCGCTTCCACAGAGCGTAGCTGAAAAAATTCCGGTCGGCCAAACACAGCATCTCCGGACCCAGCTCCGCCACCACCCCGTGGGCGAGCGTGCTCTCTCCCCGCCCATAGCCCCCCATCTCGGTGGCAAACAACACGTGGGTCCCGTTCTCCAGCAACGCCACAAATCGCAACTGCGGATAGCCACTGCGGCCCCGCGACGCTCCGGGTCGACCAAACGCGGCTTCATTGGCCGCGGTGTCTGCCAGATCCAGCGTGCTGCCGTCCAACGTCACCAGACGCCTCCCCCGATACCACGCCCCCTGCGTCTGTGGCGTCGCGATCGGGCTCACCACCTCCTGGTACAGCCGCTGCAGCAGCTCCTTCCCCAATCGGCTCCGGGCCTGAGTAATCGCCGACTTGGCCGTGCCCCGCAGCCGTCGCACGTTCAGCCCCAACCACTCCAGCCCTTCCAGCAGGCACCGCAGCACCTCTCCATAGGACACTTGCCCGTACAGCGCCAGTGCGATCACATAGTACACCACCACGTGCGCCGGCAAATTTCGCTCCCGCTTGCTCGCTCGCCCCGTTTCCTGCAGAATCCGGTCGATGGTCGTCCTCGGAAACTTCTCAGCAAGCACGCCCAGACTCACGAAATCCGTAATCCGGGCTCCCTTCGGTAACTCGGCCAAAGTGCGTGCCATGGCGTTCCTCCTTTTTTATAGCAGAAAGGATCGCTCATGACCCTGACACTTAAGTGAACAGTATTGGGGCTAAACCTGGGCTAAACCCTGTCAAGTGTAGGTTCGAGTCCTACCAGGGGCACGAGTCGTGGGTAGGTGGCCGAGTGGCTGAAGGCAGCCGGCCGTAACCTGGTTCTGGGCTAAGGCCCGGCGCAGTGGTTCGAATCCATCCTTGCCCGCCAGATGAATATGATGCGGGGTAGTTCAGTGGTAGAACGCCAGGCTCATAACCTGGTCGTCGCGGGTTCGATTCCCGTCCCCGCTACCTTTTGCAGTGCCTCGGTAACTCAAGTGGGTAGAGTGCCTGGCTTTTAACCAGGAGGTTGGAGGTTCGAGGCCTCCCCGGGGTACCACATTTCAGGCGCCGGAAGGATGTAAGCAGCATGGCGGACCCGAAACCCGTCCAGTGGGGGTTCGAGTTCTTCTCCCGGTGCCAGACCGGGCTCCCTGGCAGGAAGCCGTGAGTCAGCGGGATCGTAGCTTAATGAGAGAGCACTGCCTTGTCAGGGCAGGAGGTGGGAGTTCAAGTCTCCTCGATCCCGCCAAGAGCCCCGGTAGACTTCATTGGAATGGTCGCCAGGTTTTCATCCTGGTGAATTGCGGGTTCGATTCCCGTCCGGGGTGCCAGAACAGAATGAGCCTACGCGTTTCTTGGGGGTGGAGCCTGCGTTTCAAACCGGGTCCAGGCGTAGGTTCTTGAAGTCAGATCTGAACGTTAGGAGGAAAATTCGATCAGGGGGCCTAAGAGGGGCAGCGGAGAGCGCTCGAACCTGTACTCGGAATCCAAATGGACGAACTGGGTCAGGTTCGATCCGTTCGAATCGGAGATCGACCTGTTGCCGTACTATCAAAAACCAAGTGCAGAGGTCGATATGGGGAGAGATCATCTGCCCATACCTATCATTGTTCGTGAACTCCAGCAGGGCTTCGTGCGCCCTTGTGAGGTCTCTGACGTAGAGGAGGTCCTCTCTGACATGCCCCATGAATTCCTCAGGGGCCTTTACCTAGCGTTCCCCAATGATATGCGACTACTCTTGATTGGCTGCGAATACGTGGGCACCACCACTCTGGCCAATGGGATTCAGGCCTGGAGCCACCAGGTGATGGGGGAAGGGAAGGGCCTCGTCGCCTACCATGATCACTGGAAGATCCCGCACATCAGCGGCCATCGAGGTCTCGACGATGAGAACCTGCTCACACCCGAAGAACAAGACCAGATCCTTGCTCTGACCCCCAAGGTCAGGGAGGTGATTCAGCGTTACAACATCGCCTACCACATCGCGCCCGAGGCGCTTCGCAACCCGGACTATGTCTCGATCGGCCTCCACATCGAGAATGCCATCTACGCGCAGATGTACTTTGACTACTACGTGGGCGAACGGGCCTGGGCCCGTGAGGCCATACTCGATCACTTCGAGGAAAGCATCATCGAGCTGGCCCCCGATATGCCGCTGGTGTTGTTAAAAGCGTCTCCGGAAACCATCGAACAGCGAATGAAGGAGAGGCCCCACGACAATCCGGTCTTGAAGGAAGCCGACATCCAGAGGGCGCTGGACGAATTCCAGGCAGAGTTTGAGCGATCGGCCATCCGCAACAAGTTCATCATCGACACCAGCCAGGGGACCAAGGAGGAGACGCTGGCAAGTTTTCTCAAGGAGTTTGAGCCCTACCTCAATGAGAGCGACAAGCTCCGTATCCTGACTCACAAGGCCGGCCAAAAAGGGGAGTGGATCTAAGTGCTCCGTTCCATAAATACGATGATGTTTGCAGATGGGGCTTGCGAGGCGAGATCAAGGCGGGAGGAGGAAGACGATGCTTAGCTAGTGCCCGTCCGAAAATCTCTAACTGATTGATAAGGAAGGGGAAAGAGGGCTTTTTCAGACTCCTAAATTGTCAGGGTCGTTTGCTAGTCTATCTGGTGTAAACAATTAGGCTAAAACGACTTGCAACGATTTCAGGAGTTCGACGATGCGTAAAACACGTGAAAAACAACGCCCTCTTTCCCCGCAATGGCCCGATCACCAGCTGGCCCAGGAATTGAAGCTGATCTCGCGTATCCTGGACGACAATCCCCAGACGCTGGAGCTGATAGTACAAGATCTCTCTGACAGGGTCGATTCCAGCGTCGGCGCCCCCGGTTTGACGGCCGAGCAGGTGCTGCGTTGTGCCGTCATCAAACAGCTGCATCAGTTCAGCTATCGCAAGCTGGAGTTTCATCTGGTGGATTCGCAAAGCTGTCAGAGGTTCTGTCGCTTGCCCTATGGGGCGTCGATCAGCAAAGCCACCCTGGCGGAGAACCTGGGGAAGATTGAGCCGGGGACATGGAAGGCGATCAACGACCACTTGGTGCGCTGGGCGCAGGCTCGGGGTCTGGAAAAAGGCCAACGGATTCGGGTCGATGCCACGGCGGTCCAGACCAACGTCCACTATCCGCTCGACAGTGAGCTGTTGTACGACGGCATTCGAGTCGTCACCCGGTGGCTGGGGCGGCTGCGGGACTGGGAAGGGATCGGCTTCGTCGATCACACGCGACGGGCCAAGCGGCGCGTCCTGAACATCCGCAACCGCCGCGGCAAGAAGCGCCTGGAGAGTTACCGCGATCTGATCAAGGTGGCGTCCAAGACGGCCCACTATGCCGAGCAGGCGCTGGCCGCGTCGGCGCAGTGGAGCGATCCCCTCAGTCTGGCCGGGGCGGCGCAACTGGCCCACTATCTGGAGCTGTTGCACCAAGTCATCGAGCAGACTCAACGACGGGTCCTTTCGGGCGAGGCCGTCGCGGCCCAGGAGAAGATCTGTTCCCTCTTCGAAGAGCACACCGATATTATCAAGAAGAGCCCTCGGGAAACGGTTTTCGGCCACAAAGTGTTTGTCAGCACGGGGGCCTCGTCGCTGATCCTGGATTGTGTGGTGGAACGCGGGAATCCAGCCGATAGCAACTATGTGCAACCCTTCTTAGAGCGTCATCGACAGCTGTACGGGAAGGTCCCGCGCCAGAGCGCCTGGGATGGCGGTTTTGCCTCGGCGGCCAACCTGAGCTGGGCCAAAGAGCAGGGGGTACAGGACGTGGCCTTTTCCAAAAAGTGTGGGTTGACGGTCGAGAGCATGGTGCGTTCCAGTTGGGTCTACAAACAGCTCAAACGCTTCCGGGCCGGGATCGAGGGGTGCATTGGGACCCTCAAGCACACCTTTGGTCTCCACCGCTGTACCTGGAAAGGCTGGCCTCACTTTCAAAGCTACGTCCATGCCAGCGTCCTGACCTATAACCTGGTCGTCCTGGCCCGACTCCTGTTGTAGTCTTTTGTGGCTGACCGTACTGCCTTGTGGCTCCGACTCAGGGAGAGGTCTGCGCCGAACCGGTGTTTTTTGGCCCGTGCGCCCTCGCTCGCTCGTCCTCGCTCTGGATCGAGCTGGGTCGAGTCGGTCTGTCAGCAGTCTCAGGTATAAAAAGTGGTTCCGATTCAACAGATTACAGTTCTGGGAACCCCGGTTTCCGGACGGGCACTAGCTAGTGCCCGTCCGGAAATCTGTAACTAATTGATAAGGAAGGGGAAAGAGGGCTTTTTCAAGCTCCGAAATTGTCAGGGTCGTTTGCTAGTCTATTCGGTGCAAACAACTAAACCGAAACGACTTACGACGATTTCAGGAGTTCGAAGATGCGTCAAAAGCGTGAAAAACAACGCCCTCTTTCCCCACAGTGGCCCGATCACCAACTGGCCCAAGAATTGAAGGTGATCTCGCGCATCCTGGACGACAATCCCCAGACGCTGGAGCGGATAGTACAAGATCTCTCTGACAGGGTCGATTCCGGTCTCGGCGCCCCCGGTTTGACGGCCGAGCAGGTGCTGCGTTGTGCCGTCGTCAAACAGCTGCATCAGTTCAGCTATCGCAAGCTGGCTTTTCATCTGGTGGATTCGCAAAGCTTTCAGAGGTTCTGTCGCTTGCCCTATGGGGCGTCGATCAGCAAAGCCACCCTGGCGGAAAACCTGGGGAAGATTCAGCCGGGTACGTGGAAGGCGATCAACGACCATTTGGTGTGCTGGGCCCAGTCGCAGGGTCTGGAAAAAGGCCAACGGATTCGGGTCGATGCCACGGCGGTCCAGACGAATATCCACTATCCGCTCGACAGTGAGCTGTTGTACGACGGCATTCGAGTCGTCACCCAGTGGCTGGGGCGGCTGCGGGAGCGGGAAGGGATCGGCTTCGTCGATCATACGCGGCGGGCCAAGCGGCGCGGCCTGAACATCCGCAACCGCCGCGGCAAGAAGCGCCTGGACAGTTACCGCGATCTAATCAAGGTGGCGTCCAAGACGGCCCACTATGGCGAGCAGGCGCTGGCCGTCTCCGCGCAGTGGAGCGATCCCCTCAGTCTGGCCGGGGCGGCGCAACTGGCCCACTATCTGGAGCTGTTGCACAAAGTCATCGAACAGACCCAACGGCGGGTCCTTTCGGGCGAGGCCGTCGCGGCCCAGGACAAGATCTGTTCCCTCTTCGAAGAGCACACCGATATTATCAAGAAGAGCCCTCGGGAAACGGTCTTCGGCCACAAGGTGTTTGTCAGCACGGGCGCCTCGTCGCTGATCCTGGATTGTGTGGTGGAACGGGGGAATCCGGCCGACAGCAACTATGTGCAACCCTTCTTAGAGCGTCATCGACAGCTGTACGGGAAGGTCCCGCGCCAGAGCGCCTGGGATGGCGGTTTTGCCTCGGCTGCCAACTTGAGCTACCTCTCCACCGCCTAAAGGCGGTGGATTCGACCTGCGACTAAAGTCGCCTAAAGCCCACGCCTCCGATCCAGGCACCTCGCTTGACCCCCTCCATCAGTCGGCTCGGCGACCACTTCGCCGATTCGTCGAGCAACCCTCACGCTAGCCGACTGCATTCCCTACGCACACCGGCTTGCTGGAGCAAGCCTCCTGAAGGCTTCGCCTAAAGGCGAGGGGGTTCACCCATCCCCGAGTGGGACCCTGAGCTGGGCCAAAGAGCAGGGGGTACAGGACGTGGCCTTTTCCAAAAAGTGTGGGTTGACGGTCGAGAGCATGGTGCGTTCCAGTTGGGTCTACAAACAACTCAAACGCTTCCGCGCCGGGATCGAGGGGTGCATTGGGACCCTCAAGCACACCTTTGGTCTCCACCGCTGTACCTGGAAAGGCTGGCCTCACTTTCAAAGCTACGTCCATGCCAGCGTCCTGACCTATAACCTGGTCGTCCTGGCCCGACTCCTGTTGTAGTCTTTTGTGGCTGACCGTACTGCCTTGTGGCTCCGACTCAGGGAGAGGTCTGCGCCGAACCGGTGTTTTTTGGCCCGTGCGTCCTCGCTCTGGATCGAGCTGGGTCGAGCCGGTCTGTCAGCAGTCTCAGGTATAAAAAGTGGTTCCGATTCAACAGATTACAGTTCTGGGAACCCCGGTTTCCGGACGGGCACTAGCTATCTTCGACGACGACCAACGCAGAGATCGTCCGCAACCCCCACCTGCCCTCCGGGTGGCGACGGGACGGGCCGATTTCTTTGTCGCTCCTCCTTCAAGATACGAGGCATCGAGCACGTCGTCGCTTCGCGAACTCGACGCCGTCGCGCTCGCCACAAACATCATCGTATTTATGGAACGGAGCACTAAGCCATGCCGGACACCGTCAGAGTCGGCGTCATCGGAGCCGGCAAGATCGCGCAGGACAGACACATCCCGCTGCTTCAGAAAGTTCCTCGAGTCGAAGTAACCCACGTCTGGTCAAACACCGCGGAGACGGCTAGGAGGGCGGCCCAGCAATTCGACATACCGAACGTCGTGGACCGCTGGGAGAGGATCGTGGAGGCTCCTGAGATCGACGCTGTAGTGATCGCTACGCCACCAAACCTACATCTGCCGGTAACCCTGGCAGCCCTCGATTCAGGTAAGCACGTGCTTTGTCAGGCGCGTATGGCTCGCAACCTGAGCGAGGCCCGACGGATGCTGGAGGCCTCCAAGGCTACTGAGTCACCTCGCTGTACGCCGCAGGTTTCGGTCTCAAGGGAGACAGGGTCATGCGGAGGCTGCTGCAGCAGGGTTACGTGGGGGAGATCCTGGAAGTGAGGGTCACGTCCTTGCTCCCCGCCATTCCCGAGGCGGCCTGCCTGGTAGACCCGGCGGTAGTGGGCGTCAATACCATGATGCTCGGTATTCTGGCAGAGGTGGTCTATCGTTGGATCGACCCTCCCAGGTCGTTGACCGCGGCCACCGGCGAGGATGTGACGGTGGTTCCGCAATCGCTCGCCATTAGCGCGGAACTGCAAGGTGGGGCCAGCGCCAACTTCCACCTGTCCTTCCGAGTTCCCCGAGGGCCGGGAAGCTCGGTCGAGATCTACGGCACAGGGGGAGTGCTGGACTACAAGCTTCTCATCGAAAAGCCAGGAGGTCTGGTCGAAGAAGAGGAGCTGAGTGGTATGACCGAGGGGGAGGCCGGGATGCACCCCATCGAGATGCCACTCCAGGAGCAGCGAGACCGGACCATGGCCAGCGCTGCTGCTGGTCAGTCCGCTAGTCATCGTTCTCTTCTTTCCCATCTACCGCAGGCTCAACCTTACCAGCATCTACGAGTACATCAGCAGGCGCTTTGGCATCCAGGCTCGGTATGCTGCCTCGGCCCTGGCGGTGCTCAAGATTCAGGGGTGGATGGGAATCGCCCTCTTCGCTCCCGCCCTGGCTTTGTCCACCGTCGCTGGGGTCGAGCTGAATCAGGCCATCCTTCTGATGGGGCTAGTCGCCACCGGCTACACCTGCCTGGGCGGACTGGCCGCCGTGATCTGGACCGCCGTGATCCAGTTCCTGATCTTGACGGTGGGAGCGGTGTTGGTATCGATCTCTCTGATCTGGAACCTCCCCGGGGGAGTGGATCAGATTGGCCAGATCGCTCTGGCGGCCGACAAGTTCGGCTTGAGCGGAGCTCACTTCAGCTTCTCCCAGCCGACCGCTCTGGGCGTGGTCCTGTGCTACTTCATCCTAGGCTTCGATTATGGTTGCAACCAGGTCGTGATGCAGCGCCTTCTGGCAGTCAAAGGCCTTCGCGAGATGGCCCGGGCACTGCTACTGGATCGGGTGTTGGAGATCCTGCTAGGGACACTCCTGTACCTAATTGGCTTGGGAATGTTCGCCTACTTCCAGGTTTTCCCCGAGAGGCTGGCCCAGGGAGTCGCCGGCGACCGGATCCTGCCCTTCTACATCATCCACGCCCTGCCGGCGGGCCTGTCGGGCCTGCTCATCGCTGCCGTGTTTGCCGCAGCCATGTCGACAGTGGATTCGGGAATCCATTCCGCCGCCACCCTGATCCAGGTGGATTTCGTGCGTCCTCTGAGACGGTGTCCTCTGACCGAGCGCCAGGGGCTGGCTCTGGCCCGGGGTCTGACCGCAGGCCTGGGTCTGCTGGCGACGCTCACGGCACTGATGATTTCCGAAACCCAGGGCATTCTCGAGACGATGAGCAAGGTGGGTGGCTACACGGCCGCACCCATTACAGCACTCTTCCTACTGGGAGTGTTGAGTAGAAAGGGACACTTTCTGGGCTGGCTGATGGCTACCCTGATCATCACCCTTCCCCTTTCCGTCTACGTGCAGCACTTCGCCCAGGTGCACTGGATCTTCTATTCTCCGATCTCCCTGTTGAGCTGCCTCTCGGCGTCCTATCTGTGCAGCCTCATTCTCCGGCCCGTGTGGCACTTCCCTCCCGAGAACGGCGAATTGAGCATATGGCGAGATAGAGATTGAGTCTGCTGAAGGCTTCTCTCTGATCTCTGGTTAAGTTGACAGTACCCCCTGGGGAGTCAAGGCTCGAACTGAATCCGGGCCAGATAGATGCTGGACTTCCCTTCGTGGGAGGAGTAGTAGCTCATCCAGAGCAAGCCCTGGTGCCAGACCATTCCCGGGTAGCTGGTGTCGCCGCCACTGGGCAGAGTCAGGACGGGTTCGTAGGTCGTCCGCGTCATCCGAGCCAGGACGGTCCTGTACTCATCACCGTAGTTTCGACTTCCTGCCCAGAGCTCCCCGTTGGGGAGCCGGATGAAGTTGGGGCCTCCCAGACGGTGGCCCGTCTCGTGCCAGGTCCAGTCCTTGTAGGGGGGACGGCTCGTCCCGATCCATCCCGTCTTGTTTCGTCTCAGCAGAGCCACCATCTCGCCATCCGGCATGAAGCGAAGAGTCGTCTCATTGGGCCAAGCCGGGATTTTCCTGAACACAGTGACCCAGTCCCAGTGGATACCGTCCTTGCTGGAGTAGAGGATCACCTGCCGAGTGTCCTTGCCATCCCCCATCTTGGAGACGCTGTAGGCGGTGCCCTGGAACCACGTGGCCCGCCAGAGCCAGTGCTCCTCGGCCAGCACGGGCTGCAGGGCGGACCAGTTCCGGCCATCGGGCGAGAAGCTGACCTGGGGCCTACGCGTCAGGAAGCCCTCTCCATCATAGACGCTCCCTCCTGCCAGAAGCATGAGCTGTCCGTCGGGCCGGGTGGAGAGCTTGGGATCCCGAAGATCCACCCCGTCCTTTTCCAGAAGCGCTGCCGACTCCCAGGTCTGGGCGTCTCGGGACCTCAGTATCCGGATCCGACCGGTGTCACCATGACCGTGTTGCTTCCCCTCCCGAAATACGCAGAACCACACCCCCCGGTGCCGGATGAGGTCTGTGAAGGCGCTATGGTCTGCTCGGTCCCAGATCCTCTCCACGGAGAGGAGGCGCGGGTTGCCCCCGTCCAATGGGGAAACGAGGAAGCAGGCCACGAGGAGCGCTGAAACGATCTGGGTGACAGGTGACATCCGGGACCATTATAGCCCCGCCGATTTGCTGCTGCCATCCCTGCTCTGGACGGCTACATTCCCTCTGGAGGTTCTATGAAGATCGTCGATGTGAAGGTGGACACATTCCGTTGTCGCTTCAACGAGATCCGAACGGCTGTCCCGGGTCCCCGTAGCCAACCGTTGATGCCCAGCCAAGCCGACGATTATAGTCATTCTGCCCGTGGAATCAGGACTGTACCATCCGGAGTGGTAGCGCTGAATGCGAACGCCCAACCACCGTGATTGAAATTCTGACTGTTGCTTAGCGTGATATCGATCAGGTTCTTGCCTTGACGCAAGGGCAGTTCAATCAGTCGATCCACGAAGTTGTCCTGGTGGCCGAGATCGATCGGTTGGGTATCGTTGACCCGCAGGACCAGGCGGTCATCCCATGCCAGCCGCAGTTTAGCGGTCGAATCCCCGGGAGCTTCCAATGTACAGCGGGCCGATGCGGTTCCTTCATGGATGTAGATCCCTGCTTTCCTGGGATGGGGACGGCGAGAGTGAAGAAAATCGATAAAGCCATGCTTCGCCCGCTGTCGTTTCCAGTTCTCGGGATCGACCTCGTCCGAGTCCTGAAGCGGCGTCCTCGCCGCCACCTCGATCGAATCGTTCTCGGAAACCTCTGAAATCCACCAACTCCCGCTATCGGGCAATGGCAGGTCGAATTCGCCCCGGGGAACCGAGGGAGCGACCCGTAGACCGGGGGCCAGTTTCTCGAACGGAGGCATACGGAAAAACGGTCTTACCGGTTGCTGTTGGTACCAGTAGACCATGGAGCGAATATCGTTGCTCATACAACCGAATCGTATGTGAATCGACTTCTGAAACTTGATTGAATCATCGTGGAACCATCGATATCCGGCCAGGTTCTTGGCAGGTCGGGCCTGCCCATCATCGAATTGCTGGTAATAGGGCATGGAGGCATACAAGCGGGTGGTGGGAGTGTGCATGGATCCCCCATATGAGGTTCCGAATGTATCTTCGCCACCGATGCCGCGCAGATAGGAGGGATGCTCACCGTCACCGTCAATATAGATGTTGTCTGATCCACCGTGGCTCCATCGGTCCTCGTTATCGATCAGCCGTACTCCGTAGACGAAACCGATCAACTGTCCAGGCCCGTTGGCATCCAACATGAGAAAGTCTTCGCCGGCTCGCTGGGTCGGGTTCTCACGTCGCCAACGGGAACAGAACCGCCGCCGCTCCTTCAGCTCCTCGACGCAGTAGGAGTTGACGTCAAACTCACTGTCTGCCTTCTCCAGGTGGCTACATGAGACTTCCCCACGGCTCTCGGGCCAGGGTTCTCTGAGCGAAACGCCGATAATTGGTTCCTATGATCTTGCGAATCTCATCCTCGGAGTGGCCTTTGCACACCAGACCGACGGTCCAATAGGGCCAGTTGTTCCAGTCCAACGGACCCGGCTTCCCCCTGGGGAAGAAGGTCCGGTCCGCACCGATCCCCACGTGGTCGATGCCAGCGATATCGATGGCGTGCTCCAGATGACGGTACCAGGTGTGGAATGACTCCGGTCCGGTGCCCAGCATGTAGTCAATCGTGTAGAGGGCCACTAGCCCGCCGTTTTGACCCACAGCCCTCAGGAGCTTGTCACTGGCGTTTCTCTTCCCCGTCTTGCGGGGATAGGTAACACCCTTGGCATAGGACTGGGCCATCACAAGTTTGACGTAGTCGGCATTGTCGGTGTCATCGTAGACAGCGGAACAGGCGGTGTGACTGATCATGACGGGGTCGCGTGACTCCTGCACGGTCTCCAGGGCTGAGCGTTCACCTGCGTGGGCCAAGTCAACCATGATTCCCAACTCGTTCATTCGCCGGACAATTTTTCTGCCTAGCGGCTTGAGTCCTGTGTCGTTTTCCTGCATCCACGAACAGCACACCCGGTTGTCCTGGATATAAGTCAGCTGCGACATCCGCACACCCAAGGCGTAGAACAGATCAAGTCGGGCAAGGGGATCTTCAGCCTCGGCAAAGCAGCCTACTCCGGCCAGATGATAGACGGTTGAAGGATATCCCTCGCGTAGGCCGCGCTCGATATCCCTCGGACTGGAAACCCGGATCAGGTCGGGTCGCTGCCGATAGACGAAGTCGATGCGAGCCAATCGGTCGAGGGCTGTGTCGAATGTGTTTTCCCTTGGACCCGTAACATCCTCGGTGGCCAACTGAACGTGGGTCATGGCATAGATTGCCGCGGACTCTTGAATCCACTGACGATCGAAGGCCGATTCAAAGGTCTTGCGCTTGAAGTGAATCTTTCCCAGCCGGCTCCGCAGATCCTCGCCCTTCAATCCCTGCTTTTCCAGGTCCCGTTGAAGCGGCTTCAGATCCTCCCGGAGTCGATCTCCCACCAGGCTGGTGTGGTTTGCCACCTGAATGGACCCCTGCACTTCACCCACAAAGCTGTCGTAGTGGAGTTCGAGTCCATCTCGAAGCTGGGCTGGGGAGGGCTTCACTTCTTTCAGGAAAGCCTCACGACCGGCCAGTATCCGCTCGAGCGTCTGTTTTCTCAAGGGGAACGCTTGCGCCCGCTCGATGGGGTCTGTACTCTTCGACCTTTTGGCCTCGCCTGCCGTGGAAGCAGCAGAGGCAAGCGATGCGCCGGCTAGAAATGCGCGCCGGGAAACAGGGAACTCAGTCATGGTGCTCCTCCTTCCCTGCAAAGGTCAGGCGAGTTTGCAGGCCAAGGCCACTTCTGCTTTCCCTGACCCCGGCCATCCTGGTGCCGAACAGCAAGCGATGGGCCAGGCACTCTGGATGCTGGACCTTGCAGTGGATCATGAGAGAAGTTTCTCAAACGCCATTTACTCTTTCCAGTGGTCGTGCGCGAGATTCCGCCGGACGAGTGGGCGCACTCTGCTCCTACCAGAACCTCAGGGAGTACAGATCCGCATCCCTCATCACGAAGCGCAGGCGGACTGGTTTGCCTGAGAGACGACCCACATCCTGGTTGCCCTTCCATGTGACCAGACGCTCGATCTCGTCTCCAGCGATCTCCCAGCACTCGGACAGAGAGAATCCGGGGAGGGGCTTGCCCTCCACGTCCTGGATCTCCACTCGAAGACTTCCGGCGGCGCTGGTGGCGTAGTTGATCTCCAGCTGGGTACCCGAGAAAACCAGGGGTCTGGTGAGGATCTCGCCCCCATCGTAGGGAGCCCGAACGGAGCTGAATCCATCCAGGCGTAGGGTCAGGCGCTCGATGTGCCATGAGGGTTGGGCATAGTGCCGGCTGACGAAGAGTGACATCTCCGCGGGTCCGGTTTGCACGACTCCCCTCAGGGGATAGTTGGTCCGGGAGACCCAATTCTCGGCTCCCCGCCCCGGCCGCACCAGGGCCTCCAGGAAGGTCCGGTCGAACCGGGTCGTCCCCGGCCGGGTCGTCAAGAGCACCGCGTCGGAGCAGTCCTCGTAGTAAACGTGCCCGCCCTGTGAGGCCACCTGAATCTCAGCTAGCTGGGCATCCGTGACGACGCGTCGGCCCTTCATGAAGCGGGCGGCGAGGCCCACATAGATCTGGGGAGCTCGAAAGTACGGCTCCATCATGTTGGTGTACAAGTGATGGGAGGGAACAGCCGTCCCCGTATCGCTGTAGGTCATCGCCTTCGGCTCGGACCAGTGGATCAGATCCCGGGAGGTGGCTCGCAGAATGGATCGGACGCCTGCCGGCGAAGAGCCGGTGGGCCGCGCGGCCATGTAGCGGAAGTAGCAGACGTAGACTCCCTCCACCTGGGACCAGAACACGAAATTGGAGGAATCGAACGCGTTGGGGATCTTGCTCACGATGATGGGCTCCTTCCGCAGACGCCTCCACCGGAACCAGTCCCTGGAACCGTACAAGTAGACGTGCATGAGGAAGGGCTCCTTGGACTGGAGGATGGGATGGATCGCCTTCGGGTGCTCGGAGGGAGGAACACCGGGGCGAGAGTCGATGAAAGGGAAGAGGTGGCTGGACGCGGGACGAGTGGTTCCGTCAACGAAGGCGACCACGTTGTTCTCCCTCGTTCCACCGGCCTCAACAACACCCAGATTGGGTTTCTCCCAGTGGATGCCGTCGCGGCTCTCGGCGTAGCAGAGTGAGCCTCTTCCGCCCTCGGCCCATCCCCGGTAGAACATGCGATGGACGTCCCCGTCGCGGATCACCTGTTGACCGAAGTTGAAGGAGCCTTCCCAGGGCCGATCCGCCTTCAAAACAGTTCCCGCTGGCTGGGGGCGCCCCAGCACGAGGCGTGCTCCCACCAGACGATCGATCAGGTAGTCGTCCACGAACAGCTCCAGGCGGGAGCCGATGTCCAGGGGTTCCCGGGGTTCGATCTGCTCTGCCGACAGGGCTGCTGCAGCCAAGGAGAAGCCCATGAACACCACCGACTCAGCCAACATTCTCTTCCTCATTACCCATCCTCCATGTCGAAGGGGAGTACGTTTCCCCTGCAGGTCAGGCTATCTCGGTGTACCGGAAGGATCAAACGGGGTCAGGGCCCTGAGCGGATAGGACACAGGAGAGTCTGATTCCCTCCGGCTGCGGTCGCGGTCCCAGATGGAACTGAAAGCGAACCTTCCTCAGATCCGCTGGTAGGTGCCGACGAGGACTGCCTGATCCAACATATGCCCTGACATCGCTCCCTCCACGTGTGCTTTCGTGGGTTGCCCAAGATCAGGGAGAACCAAGCGTTACCCAAATATGACCGTACGTCCGGGTGGGGCTTGAACTCATAACCCCTTGAACTCATAACCCAAAGGTCGCGGGTTCAAATCCCGCCCCCGCTACCAAATTCAATCTTTGAGCGGCCACCGAAAGGTGCCTTTTTTGTTGGGTTCGCAGCGGCGGGTCGCAGTACCGGTGCCGATTATAGTGTATGCACGATCCTGAGTCGCAATACTATCCACAAGAACGCAGGCTTGGGTCGGTTTATCGACTTGGTGGTGCAAAGGGTTGACTGCTGATTTTCTTCTCCTTACTCTATGGTGAGTAAATTTCAGCGCTTGACGAGAGCCCGCACCCACCCGGGGGAGCAGTTGGCGAAGTTTCCACACTGACATGACGCTTGCTCTAAACCGGCGCCGATTCCTGGCGTCATCTGCGACTGGATTGGTAACAGGTGGCTCCGTCTTGTCCACAACGACGGGCGCACAGCAGATTACTAATCGGGCCAATCGAAACGCAAAACCCGTCGGGGAGCGACGGGATATCGTCGTCTACAAGGACCGATTCGCGTACTGCTCTCACGCCTGCATTGCCGGCCTGGCGAATGGGGAGTGGATCGTGGCCTTTAACGAGTGTCAGCTGCGCCAGCCGTATACCCATCCTCCTTCCGATCCTCATTTCCACAACCTGCTGACCCGCTCCAGCGACCTGGGCGAGACCTGGAGCGCTCCACAAGTCGTGCCTGGCTGGGACTGGTATGGCGTGGAATGCCCCGGGCTGGCTCAGTTGACTGATGGGACCGTGGTCCTCAATCAGTGGCAATTCCTCTGGCATCCGTTGGACAGGGCCCGACAAATGGCTTCCGAGGGAAAGGAGATCTCGGTAAACACCGGAGAGAGATGGCAGCTGGCGGACGGCAGTACCGACTGGTCTCGTTCCCGCTATCCATGGGGTCGTGCCAACGGTGGATGCTACGTGCATCTGAGTGGGGACGGGGGACGTACTTGGACCCACACCGCCAAGATCGACACTTCACCCTATGTGGGAGGCTATACGCCGCGCGGCGTGGTACAGCTCTCCGATGGCACGGTGTTGATGGCCACGGCTGACCACCCGTTGAACCGTCATGCCTTCGCTGTTCATTCCGATGACGGCGGCCGCAGCTGGAACCGAACCGTGCTGATCGGACGAAAAGGTGACGAGGATTTCTCCGAACCGGCAGCGGCCGTTCTGGCCGATGACAAAGTCGTCGTGATGGTTCGAAACGATGACACGCACTACCTGCACCAATGTGACTCTGCCGATGGAGGACGCACTTGGGCCCCCGTCCGCCAGACGCCGATCTGGGGCTATCCGGCCGATCTTCTACTGCTGTCGGACGGTCGTCTGCTGTGCACCTATGGCCACCGGCGTGAACCGTACGGCATCCGGGCCTGCTTGAGCGAGGACGGTGGAAGGAGCTGGGAGTACGACCAGGAGCTGATCATCCGTGACGACTTGCCGAACAGAAATCTGGGCTATCCCGTTTCCATCGAATACCAGCCCGGAAAGATTTTCACCATCTACTACGGTGAAGACAGTGAAGGCCTCACTTCCATCCAGGGGTCTTATTGGCGGCTCAGTTGATTGCGTTCGAGCCGCACTGATGGCGCGTACTAGATGGAGTCGATCTCAGGCCCATGGGCAGCCCTGGGATCGGGAAGCTCCGCCAGCGCCGATGCAATCCCTCGCGCCGGGATTGGACTATTTGACGGGCTCGTCCAACGTTCACAACCTGCCCTCGTTCTCCCACTGTTGGTACAATTCCTTCTGATAAGCCGCGGCTTTCTCTGAGTCGTACACGGCGCGGGCGGCGTTGTAGACGAATCCCAGCGCTGCCCGAGGCCGCTCGCTGGTGTTGGCATCGGCTCGGTGGATGGTCATGCAGTGGTGGGCGAAGAGGTCTCCGGGAGCGGCCAGAATCGGGGTCTCGCTTTCCCGGTCGGAATCGCCGTAATCGGTGATGCCCTGCGAGAAGCCGATCACATTACTGCGCTGGTGGGGGCGCATTCCTTCACGATTCGATCCACTCACGTAGCGCACGCAGCCATTCTCTTCATCGACGGAGTCCAGGGCGAGCCACAGAGTGACGGCTTCGTTGGGCTCGAGCATGAAATAGAATCCGTCCTGGTGAGGCGGCGTCACGCTGCCGACTCGCGGAGGCTTGTTGAACCACTGGAGGTTCCTGGCCACCACGTCGTCGCCAAGCAGCTGTGAGGCCAAGCCAACAAAGCGATCCGAGTCGAGTAGCTGCCTGAAGAACTCGTCGTAGTCCTGCATGTTCTGGAGACGCATAATGGTTTCGGGTTGATCGTTAACCTCGTAGAACGCCAGGGTCTCGCTGCGGGTTGGCAACACTTCGGCGATGAAGCGATCGATCTGCTTTGAGATCTCCGTTGCTTCGTCGCCGCCCATGAAATTGCCCATGACGACGTAGCCGTCGCGATCGAACGCTGTCTTCATCTCTGTCAAATCCTCCATTGCTGATTGCTCATCTCTTCTGATAGAACCTCATCTCGCTGATGAGCTTCTACTACGACTACGACGCGGCCGTGAATCGCAGACCGGACACCGGGCCACAAGTCAGAACGTAAAATTGTCTGAGCTGTCCTGTGGGTCATAACCGAGGACCTCCCGAGCATGGCTGATATTGCCACTCGCCCCCGTGATGAGCACCTTCTTCTTTGGTTCTGACATTTCTACTCTTCTAGTCCATAGTTCAATGTCGATTACTAGGCGCCATTCCTATATAGACCTCAGATCCGTGTTCACCCTGCCCTCTGCATGATGAATGATCAGTCCAAACTCCCCGGAAAGAAAACGTCAGATGAGAATACACCGTATCAGCTAGAAAAGATTCACTGGATTCATGAGCCATACCTCCACCCTTCTGGATCGGTGTGTACTCCGGTTGTGCGCGTTCTGGCTTTCGCGTGTACAATCGCGGCGGCGAGGAGCGCGGTCTGAAGCTCCCGACCCTGGCCCCGGGCAACTGATCGGCGGGAGACGGGTGGAAGGGCTGTGATAGGGTCGGAACGTGGCGTTCCTTGTCAGGCCCGTCGGCGCCGCACTATCACTCAACCTAAAAAGTGAGATTCCCAGATGTTCCGACCGAGATCACCCCAGAGCTGGACCGGCACAATGGCCTGATCTTCATTGCCTGCACTGGCCTGCTCTATTTCGCCGCTCCGGTCATCTTCGTGGGCGTGGTCCAGGCGGCACTGGCCGACAAGCTGGGTACCAGTGCGATGGTGGCCAACCTCCCCTTGTCCTTCTATCTCCTGGGCGCCCTTGCACCTCCGCTGCTTTCCTGGAGGTTACCCCACCGACTGACAAGGGCCACGGTGGTGGGGGCCAATCTGGTGACGGCCACCGTCCTGGGAGTGGTCGCGCTGCTTCTCTTCCTACCGGTCAGGGATGAGGTCCGGATAGCGGCCGTCATCGGCCAGGGTCTGCTACAGGGGTTCTCGGCATTCACCAACCAGGTCTTCCAGTATCAGTGTCTGAAGCGGGGAACCACCATCCAGGGCCAGACCTGGGCCTTCAAGTGGAGCTTCGCCCTCGGCCCCATACTGGCCGTTGCCGGCTCCCTGTGGGCCCAGTTCGTTCTGGGAGGTGGCGTCTCCTGGCTGCCCTTTCCCTACGATTTCGGGATTCTGTATCTCATCGGCTGTCCCTGTCTCGCAGGGATCTCCTTCTTCTCCAGCCGCTATCAGATTCTGGCGGTTCCCGAGACGGCGCGACCTCCCTTCCTCCACTATTTCAGGACAAGCATCTCTTCCTACTTGAAGGATCGGACGTTGGTCCTGGTCTGGCTGGCCTTCTTCATGTGGTTCGTGGTTCACGCGGCCCTGCCCAATCTCTCCCTCTACACGCGGGAGGTGTTGGGCGTGGACCCCAAGGAGCTGTCGGGCTGGATCATGGTCGTGCGCTTCGGGGCCACGTCCCTGGCAGGGTACGCCCTGGGTGTCATCACGCTGCGGTGGGGGATTCGGGCCCCCCTCTACGCTACAATGGCGCTGCAGGCCGCAGCCATTCTCTGGGGTTGGTGGACTCCGGGTTATCTCTTTCTCTTCGCCTTCGGCCTGATGGGAGCGGGAGAGCTGGGCGGTGCCTACTTTCCCGCCTACGTTGTGAATATATCAGCGGCGGCCGATGCCCCCCGCAACATGTCTCTCCTCATGTTGGCCAGCCCATTGAGCTTCATGCTGCCGGCGGCTCACGGGGCCCTGGCCGACCACCTGGGGTTCCAAGCCAGCTTCGCCCTCGCCCTGCTCGCAGCACTGACCGCGCTGTTCCTTGTCTACAAGCTGCCATCCCGTAGAGCAATCTCGGGTTAATCCAAAGGAGAACAGGATGAACCAACTGGACAGAAGGTCGTTTTTGAGGAGAAGTTCCTTGCTAGCTCTGAGCCCGCTAGGCTCGCAGTTCGTGACTCGAGCCCCGCTGCCCGCGCCTGGTGTCATCGACATCGGAGCCCGCAAAGAGTGTTTTCTGGACGGGATGTTGATCCATGAGACCTCCAGACTCTCGAAGCTCATGGCTCGCCCGGAGAAGCATACCGACAACCCAATCCTGATCCCCGACCGGCCCTGGGAATCGGCCCGGGTAGAGGGGGCCCAGTCAGGTGGGGTGCAGATCAGCGGCCAGGCCGTCCTCTACGACCGGGAGGAGGGGCTCTTCAAGATCTGGTACAACCCCTGGGGCAACGACGGACGCCCCTGGTGTTATGCCACCTCCAGAGACGGAATTCGCTGGGAGAAACCGGAGCTGGGAGTCCATGAGTTCCAGGGATCCCGCAAGAACAACATTCTGGGTGTCTTCCGTGGGGTGAAGTATTTCAACGTCATCAAGGATTCCCGCGACCCAGACCCCCGGCGCCGCTATAAAGCCATGGGGGAGTCGGAGGGTCCAACGCCGGACACGAGCGGCACCGCGGTAGCCTTCTCCCCCGACGGCATCCACTGGAGTGAGCATCCAGGCAATCCCGTGGTCCGCAAGGGCCGGGACATCGCCGACTGTCCTACCATGCTGGGATGGGACGCGTGCCGCCAGAAATACGTCTACTATCCCCGGCCCGGACACCCCCTGGCCCCGGAGATCCAGGCCCTGGGTCTGGATCCCCCTCATGATCGAATCAATCCCAATGCAGCCCACTACCGCAGCATCGGCTACTCGGAGAGCGACGACTTCATCCACTGGAGCCCTACGCGGCTGATGCTGGCACCCGATGCAGAGGACCGCGTCGACTTCCAGTACTACCAGATGACGGTCTCCCAGGATGGTGAGTTCTACGTGGGACTTCTGCATATGATGGAGTCCCACGAGAAAACCTTCGACATCTTCCTGCTCACGAGCCGGGACGGATTTCGCTGGAATTGGGTCGATCGCAACCTGCCGTTCCTGGGAAGAGGGGAGATCGGCAGCTACGACGCAGGATACCTCACCCCATCAGGCCCCATCGTTCATGAGGGGCGGGTCTGGATCTACTATGGCGCCTACAGCGGAGCCCATAGCTATGAGCTGAGCAAGCTGGGACCCAACAATTGGACCATCGCCCTGGCCACACTGCCGGCGGACCGCTATCTGGGGCTGCTGGCGGGTCCCGATCTGGGATCCATGATCACCCAGCCCCTGCTTTTCTCAGGGTCTCGCCTGAAGGTGGACATGGACGCCTCCCATCCGGACCAGAAGCCCGAGACGGGAAGAGGCACCTATGATGCCGAATTGCGAGCGGCCCTGATGGACGAGTCGGGAGGGCCTATCGAGGGCTTCGGCCTGGAGCAGTCCCGCATCCTCAAAGAGAGCGGCGTCCAGGAGTTGTCCTGGACAGGCTCGAAGTTGGCGCGACTGGAAGGACGGCCGGTGCGTCTTCGCTTCCAACTGCGCAACGCCGCCCTCTACTCGATCCAGTTTTCCGAGTAGTTCCGCCTGCCAAACGAGTAGGTTTCTCTTGTAGGATGGGCACCCTGCCCGTCGTGGATATTGACGGGCAAGAGTGCCCATCCTACAGGTCATTGCTCTCTCAGTTGGTTCGAGCACGTTCTTCCTGCCCATGAAGTTTCGCCCTAGTCCCGCCCCCAGGAAGCCCTGGCCCCATTCGAGCAAGAAACTTCTTCCCACTTCAGAAGATCACTACGCCGAAGGCGTTATTGCGCGTAGCCCAGGGTTGCAATGCGAAGCGAGCTACCCTGGGTCTAGGTCGGTCAAGAAAATTCCTTACCCCATAGGGGTTATTGCGGACCGAAAACCGATTTGCAACAACGCTTTCAGCGTAGAAAGTCAGCGCGACTCAAACCCAGGGTAGCTCGCTTCGCATTGCAACCCTGGGCTACGCGCAATAACGCCTTCGGCGTAGGAACGTGTCTTAAACACGCCCAATCCATCGCAACAGCGATGAGTTACGTCCCTTCTTCCTCTAAATCCCCTAAATCTTTAAAAGCTTGGCGCCGCCCCAAGGAAGCCCTGGCCCCATTCGAGAAAGAAACCTTTCCCCGCGCTTTTCGTAGAGTAGAGACGTGCGACGTTCAGACGTTTCGACGTTGGCTGCAGGTGTTGTCAAGATCTGCGTATGACGACGCCCATGGACCCAGTCTTATCCGCGATCTGGATGGCAGCCTGTTGTTTTGTGCCGGTGGAACCTGGGACCAGGAATACGACACAGATCTCCGGGTGTGGCGCTCCCAGGACGCCGGTCTCACCTGGAAGAAGATCATCCACGTCGGTGGGGTCATTTCGAGCGCGCCCGTCACCATCAACCGGGCCGCCAACGGCACGGCCTTCATCGCTGCCACCCTCTACGAGATCGTGCTCCATCCCACACCGAATCGCTTTGGGCGCCGCTATCAAAGGACTCGCAAGGGCGATCGCGGGGCGGAGGCTTTAGCCGGGAGAAGATCTGCTTGTGGCCTCTGAACGCCGAGCGAAGCGACCTGGAAACTGCGATTCTAGTGCGGGACTGCAGTACCAGCTTTGGTCCGGCGCCGTCCGGAAATCCCTGGTTTGCCGATCATCCCTGCGGCGGGACAGTCCAGCTGTCCGATGGAGAGTGGCACTGTGTCCTGGCCTACCGTATTTGTGACGGAGGGGAGGTCCTGCAGGGAACCGGGCCGGTTCCCCAGACGGGTATCTATGTCGAGGAGGTGCTCTCGGAGGGACAACCGGCTCCCGCATGGAACTTCTGAGGCCCGGAGTTCATTGATGCCGGAAGAGAAAGACTGTGCTTGGCCATCTTCGACGACGACCAACGCAACGAAAGTGCGGACGGACGCATCGCCCGTTCCCCCAACGTTGCTGATGCGAAAGTCGTTCCCGATCTCGCCGCCTGTGGTGGCCTCGCCCCAAAGTTCTGAATAGGCTCGGAAGGAAACATGCTTGCTCCAAATGTTGGGGTACTGATATATTCCGACCGTTCACCAGCAGGAAGTCAGAAGGAACAATCTCAGACATGATATTCACCAGCGTAGAAGGGCTCAGAGGCGAGCTGACAGTCTTACCGCGACACTGACACGCGCCCTCGGCTGAGTTGTAGGAAGGAACACGCCATGGCGACTGCCGAATTCGACAAGCCTGCGGGCCGGATGCCGCTCACTCCGGGCCCGATAACACCCTTCCCTGATACAGGCGAGCCGGAGGCGGAAGTCATCGCAGCGGTCCGAGCCCTGGTCGAGCAGAATCCATACGAAATCCAGAAGGACTTCGGCAACTCGTACACCGGCATTCCGCAGCCCGTAACGCACCAGCTCGACGAGCTCATGCGCGGCACCTACTTCGTCGAGTGGGCGTCGGAGCAGCAGGCTGGAACCCTAGCGATCGAGCGCGAGGCCGTGCGCATGATGGCGTCGCTGCTCGGCCGTCCGGACGCGGTCGGGTTTGTCACCACCGGCGGCACTGAGTCTAACCTCGCCTCGATGCGGCTAGCCAGGAATGGCGGCGGGCAGGCAGAGCCTGAGATCATCGCGCCGGTGACGATGCACTTCAGCTTCCGGCTTGGTGCGGAGCTGATGCGGATCGGCCTCGTCGAGGTCGATGTCGACGACGATACTTATCTACCCCGGATCGAGGATGTCGAGAAGGCGATCACGCCGCGAACGGTCGGACTGGTCTGTTCTGCCCCTGGCGGCAGCTTCGGGGTGGTCGACCCGGTCGAGGCCTTCGCGGATCTCGCTTACCGCAAGGGGCTGTGGCTGCACGTCGACGCTGCCTTCGGTGGGTTCATCCTTCCGTTCATGCGCGACCTCGGCCATCCGATCGCGCCATTCGATTTCTCGCTGCCCGGCGTGTCGTCGATGATGACCGACGGCCATAAGCTCGGCCTGATGCCGATCGCGACCGGGTTCTTCCTCGTGCGCGAGGCCGCGATGTTCGATGCGATCCCTACCGATTCGACCTTGATCCACACAACGTCATCCACCAAGCCGGGCAGCCGAGCTGCATCCGCATGGGCGGTCATGAAGCACCTCGGCCGAGAGGGCTACCAGCGCTCGACGGCTCATGTACTGGAGCTTGCCCGTACTATCGCCACCGGAGTAACAGAGATCGCCGGCATCGACCTGGTCGTCCCGCCGTTTATCTCGATCGTGGCGTTCACCTCGAAATCGGTCGACCTGTCCGATGTCCATAATCTGCTGGCCGCCGAAGGCTGGGGGCAAAGCTACGGCGAGCTTCGGGGCAAGCAGTTCATCCGTCTGTCCATCCATCCTTCGCGCGACATGGAGCACGCCCTGGGCTTTGTGGGAGCCTTTGCTGAGGCCACCAGGAAGGCCCGCCGCCTCTAGCACGCCGGGAAGCTCTACCATGCGATTGCTCGGGTATACCGATCGACTGAGCGTGGCCCCCGGTCAGTCCATCCGCTTTATGGTCAGCTGTGACCACCCCGAGTATGACGCGCGCCTGGTACGGCTCATTCACGGTGATATCAACTCGGCGGGGCCGGGCTTCCGGCAGGTGGAAGTGTCATCGGCGATCGACGGATCCAAGCCCGGCAAGCACGAAGAGATCCGCAGCGGCTCCTATGTGCAGATTCCGCTCCCCGGTGTCGAGCTCGACCGCGCAGTCACCTTCTTCGCCTTCGTCCAGCTGACAAATCCTGACGCCGGGGAGCAAACAATCGCGAGCATGGGTGATCCGTACGCGGACGGTGGCTGGGCGCTCGGTCTTTCGGACAACTCGACGCTCCAACTCGTCGTCAACACGGGACACTCAGCGCAACCCCTCCGGGTTTCGGCCGGACCACTGCGACGCTGGGATTGGTACGCGGTAGCGCTCACGGTCGATGCGACGAGTGGCACCGCGACCGTTTGGCAGCAGCCTGTTCGCTCCTGGCCCGGCGACGAAACAGCGCCAGTGTCGATCTCTTTGGACGGGGGTAGCGGCGCACCCTCAGACGTTCACTCAGCGCCTCCGAGCTCGCCAGCCTCGCCATAGCCCCGGACGACCTCGACGGTCTGAAAGCGGATGTCGTCGGCGCTTGGGACTTCAGCCGGGATCCCGCATCCGACGTCGCCATGGATGTGTCAGCCAACCGTCACCATGGACGCGTCGTCAACATGCCTGCCCGTGCCGTTAGCGGCCACAACTTCAGCGGCAAGGAAGTCTGCTTCCGGCTCGCGCCCGAGGAGTACGGAGCGATCCATTTTCACCGCGACGACCTGGAGGACGCACGCTGGGGAGTCGATTTTGAGCTTGAGGTCCCCACCGACCTGCCGAGCGGGATCTATGCTGCCTGGCTTCGAGCCGGCTCCGACGAAGATTATCTGCCCTTCATTGTGCGACCGCCGCGTGGCACCGCAACCTCGAAAATAGCGGTCCTCATGTCGACCATGACGTATGTCTGCTACGCCAATTACACCGATCTCGGAGTGGGTGCCTGGCAGGACGGCTCGACCGGGCAGTGGGGCTCAAGAGTACCCTACGCCGACCCGACTCTGTTCCGCGATGTCTACCGTTACGTCGACGAGAACGCACTGTACGGCCTCTATGATCGGCATCTCGACGGCTCCGGGGTGATGTATGGCTCCTACCTCAAGCCAGTCCTCACCATGCGTCCCAAGTTCCGCTACCGGGTCATGGCTACCCCGCCCCGTTTCCCGGCCGACCTGTACCTGGTCGACTGGCTCCAGGCGAAAGGGTTCGAGGCCGACTTCATTACCGACCACGACCTGCAGGCCGAGGGTCCCGAGCTTCTGCGCCACTACAGCGTCGTCGTCTCCAGCTCTCACCACGAGTACTGGACCGGAGGCATGCTCGACTCGCTGGAGACCTACCTCGACGAGGGTGGCCGGTTCATGTACCTATCCGGGAATGGTCTCTATGGTGTAGTGAGCGTCGATCCGGCACGGCCGCACAAGATGGAGATGCGCCGCTGGGGAACGAGCTGGCCATTCGAGGTCCATCCAACCGAGCGCTACCACAGCATGACTGGGGAACTGGGCGGGACCTGGCGCAACCGCGGTCGAGCCCCGAACCGGATTGTCGGCGTGGGAACCGCCGGGGCCGAGTTCGAGAATGGCGTCCCGTTCAAGCGGATGCCCCAGAGTCATGACCCGAGCGTCGCTTTTATCTTCGAGGGGATCGGTGCCGAGGAACTCATCGGTGATCATCCTTCGCTTCAGGTCCGTTGGGGCGCAGCCGGATACGAATTCGATCGCTACGAGGCGGAGCTCGGTTCACCGCAGAGTACGCTCCTGCTAGCATCGTCGATCGGTTTCAAGACCCAATATGCGAAGCCCATGATCGACGAAGAGCTCTGGTTTGCGCCCGGACGCGATGGTGCCAGTGTCAACGACCCGCAACGCGACGGCGAGCCTCACCGTTTCGTGCGCGCCGACATGACCTACACTGACTATCCGAACGGCGGCGCGGTCTTCAGCGCCGGATCGATCTGCTGGCGCGGCGCATTGTCGTGGAACGGCTACGACAACACGGTCTCCAGGGTCACCGAGAATGTCCTCCGGCGCTTTGCCCAGGACCGATGAACGCCGTCTCCGGCATCTCGAACATAGCAGCACATCGAGGCAACTGCTCGCCCAGGATTACACCGTTCGAACGTCGTGGTCGCGTCAACACTGCTGAACAACGCTCCCGAATGGGAGTAGGGTTTGGGGCGGTCGAAGCGGTCATAGGTACGAGATGTCGCCGTCTCATTAGCAGGTACGCGACTGCCAACGCTCTGGATGTTGACGGCCATGGACGGCAAGCACCAAGATGTCATCATCGACGAGGCGGAAGTACACCGCGTACGGAAAACGCTGGAGTACCGCCCGACGAATTTCCCCGCGAACCCGTGGGAAAGCCAATGGATTTTCGACGAGACGCCAAATGATGTCCCTTATCGCTCCTGCGAACTCGGTGCCAAGACCGGGTCGTCGTTTCTCGTACCACACTCGTGCTTCGAGGGCTTCAACCTCGGCCTGGGGACGAAACTTGGCCTGGCGCGTCACTCGCTGCCCTGCAGCTTGGCGCGCACCTCCTCCCAAGGAACCGCCGAATCAGGAGCCTCGAGGTGCTCAGTCCAGCGACGGTCCAGTTCCGCCTCCTGCTCGGGCGTTAGGGTGAGCTCTCCGTGGCGCTCCACCTCTGTAAGGCTCTGCCATAAGGCCATTGCCAGCTTGGCTCGTTCCTCAGGTGGGAGCTGGAGGAGCTCAGAAAGAGATGTGGTCGCCATGCCTCAATCCTCTCATGCCCCACTGTCCGACGGCAACTCTGCTTCTAGTGAAGTGGTGGTACGGTGATTTCACCAGCGCCCTTGGCCGAAGGAGTTGCCAGAACCCCCGATTAGACTTTGCAACCGTAGTTGCCTTCGAATTGACGGCATTCTACTCAGAATCGGCTCGATCTGCAATAGCATCTCCCTCTGGTGTCTAGCTGGTACAACCAGCTACCGACAACCAGAAGAAGCCCGGGGCCTATCAGCTCCCTGTTCTATTTGTCAGAATAGCTATGCTGGCTCAGATCGAAGCTGGGGGGACAACGCTTGTGAAGATCCTGATCGCCGGATCCATTTTTCTCCTTTCCATGGGGTTGGGAGAGGCAGGTGTGGCAGCAAAGCCGAACATCGTTCTAGTCATGGCAGACGACCAGGGCTGGGGTGACATGGCCTACAATGGTCACCCCGTTCTCAAGACCCCGAATTTCGACCAGGCCGCTGCATCTGGTTTGCGCTTCGATCGATTCTACGCTGCTGCACCGGTCTGCTCCCCCACCAGGGCCAGTGTCTTGACTGGACGGCATCCCAATCGCTCCGGCGTTTTCCAGTGGGGTTATCCCATACGTCCTCAGGAAGCCACCCTGGCCGAGGCCCTGAAGACAGCCGACTACACCACGGCTCATTTCGGCAAGTGGCACCTGGGCTCGGTGCGAAGGGCCAGTCCCGCCCATCCCGGAGCCAACGGATTTGACCATTGGTTGAGTGCCCCCAACTTCTTCGACAACGATCCTATCTTGAGCCTCGAGGGCAAGGCTGTCCAAACCAGGGGAGAGAGCTCCAGGGTCGTGGTTGACGCAGCCCTGGCCTGGATTCGACAGAAGGCAAGGGACAAGAAACCCTTCCTGGCCGTGGTCTGGTTCGGCTCTCCCCACGGACCCCATCGGGCCGCGGACGAATATCGAAAGCTCTACCAGGATCAGCCCGAGAAGATGCAGCACTTCCTGGGCGAGATCAGCGGCATGGATCATGCTTTCGGCAAGCTGCGCGATAGCCTCCGAGAACTCGGCATTCGAGAGAACACGCTGCTCTGGTATTGCAGCGATAACGGGGCGCTGCGGGGTATTGGCTCCAGCGGAGGACGCCGCGGGCACAAGGGGACACTCTATGAGGGCGGCCTGTTGGTTCCGTCGATCCTGGAATGGCCGGGCCGCCTGCCGAAGCCGCAGACTACGAATCTCCGAGCGAACACGGTTGATATCTATCCCACACTCCTGGAGATCGCCGGCGTCCGGATGCAACCTCAGCCCCCGCTGGATGGGATCAGCCTCCTCGGGCTCATCGACGGAAAGGCCGCAAAACGAAGCCGGGCCATGGGATTCTGGAACTACCCGACGCGCGGGATCGGCACTCCCTCCGCCCAGTGGATGGGAGATCTGCTGAAAGCGCAGGAGTCGGGCGGAGACCTGCCACCACACCAATCCAGCCAGCGGGCTGCCCAGCTCCCCCAGCCGCCCTATCCCAGAGATCGGTTCCCGGAACATTCCGCCCGGATTGAAGGTGATTGGAAATTGCACCGTATTGCCGACGAGCGAGGAGAGGTCCGCTGGGAACTGTACGACCTGCTGCGTGACCCCAGGGAAGAACAGGATCGGACCAGCTCGGAAAAGGATCGTTTCGAAAGGATGCGCAAGGACTTAAAAGTGGGTCATCCGGTAAATGGGGAGGTGGAACGTGGTTCGGCGCTTTCCGGATCCCAAATCTGGTTCCCCGTTCGCTTGTCAATATAGTCGGCTGCAGTAGCAGGGGCCGTGGGAACTGTGGAAAACTCCGAGCGATATCGAACTGGGCCAGCAAGCCCGTGATACGGAGTTTTCCAAGCGCTGTGCGAACGGTGGAAAAACAACTGCGAGCACTTGCCAGTTCTCCTCCAGAACTACTTGTTTTTCCACGGTTTGCATAGTGCGGCAGTTTCCGCGGCCTGCCTTTGACTGGCGGCACCTCCCCATTTACCGGATGAACCTTAAAAGTCTGGCTTGTGTCCGTCATCGACAGCCTTAACGGCGGAGACTACGGACGTAACTAGTGCCCGTCCGGAAATCTGTAACTAATTGATAAGGAAGGGGAAAGAGGGCTTTTTCAAGCTCCGAAATTGTCAGGGTCGTTTGCTAGTCTATTCGGTGCAAACAACTAAACCGAAACGACTTACGACGATTTCAGGAGTTCGAAGATGCGTCAAAAGCGTGAAAAACAACGCCCTCTTTCCCCACAGTGGCCCGATCACCAACTGGCCCAAGAATTGAAGGTGATCTCGCGCATCCTGGACGACAATCCCCAGACGCTGGAGCGGATAGTACAAGATCTCTCTGACAGGGTCGATTCCGGTCTCGGCGCCCCCGGTTTGACGGCCGAGCAGGTGCTGCGTTGTGCCGTCGTCAAACAGCTGCATCAGTTCAGCTATCGCAAGCTGGCTTTTCATCTGGTGGATTCGCAAAGCTTTCAGAGGTTCTGTCGCTTGCCCTATGGGGCGTCGATCAGCAAAGCCACCCTGGCGGAAAACCTGGGGAAGATTCAGCCGGGTACGTGGAAGGCGATCAACGACCATTTGGTGTGCTGGGCCCAGTCGCAGGGTCTGGAAAAAGGCCAACGGATTCGGGTCGATGCCACGGCGGTCCAGACGAATATCCACTATCCGCTCGACAGTGAGCTGTTGTACGACGGCATTCGAGTCGTCACCCAGTGGCTGGGGCGGCTGCGGGAGCGGGAAGGGATCGGCTTCGTCGATCATACGCGGCGGGCCAAGCGGCGCGGCCTGAACATCCGCAACCGCCGCGGCAAGAAGCGCCTGGACAGTTACCGCGATCTAATCAAGGTGGCGTCCAAGACGGCCCACTATGGCGAGCAGGCGCTGGCCGTCTCCGCGCAGTGGAGCGATCCCCTCAGTCTGGCCGGGGCGGCGCAACTGGCCCACTATCTGGAGCTGTTGCACAAAGTCATCGAACAGACCCAACGGCGGGTCCTTTCGGGCGAGGCCGTCGCGGCCCAGGACAAGATCTGTTCCCTCTTCGAAGAGCACACCGATATTATCAAGAAGAGCCCTCGGGAAACGGTCTTCGGCCACAAGGTGTTTGTCAGCACGGGCGCCTCGTCGCTGATCCTGGATTGTGTGGTGGAACGGGGGAATCCGGCCGACAGCAACTATGTGCAACCCTTCTTAGAGCGTCATCGACAGCTGTACGGGAAGGTCCCGCGCCAGAGCGCCTGGGATGGCGGTTTTGCCTCGGCGGCCAACCTGAGCTGGGCCAAAGAGCAGGGGGTACAGGACGTGGCCTTTTCCAAAAAGTGTGGGTTGACGGTCGAGAGCATGGTGCGTTCCAGTTGGGTCTACAAACAACTCAAACGCTTCCGCGCCGGGATCGAGGGGTGCATTGGGACCCTCAAGCACACCTTTGGTCTCCACCGCTGTACCTGGAAAGGCTGGCCTCACTTTCAAAGCTACGTCCATGCCAGCGTCCTGACCTATAACCTGGTCGTCCTGGCCCGACTCCTGTTGTAGTCTTTTGTGGCTGACCGTACTGCCTTGTGGCTCCGACTCAGGGAGAGGTCTGCGCCGAACCGGTGTTTTTTGGCCCGTGCGTCCTCGCTCTGGATCGAGCTGGGTCGAGCCGGTCTGTCAGCAGTCTCAGGTATAAAAAGTGGTTCCGATTCAACAGATTACAGTTCTGGGAACCCCGGTTTCCGGACGGGCACTAACTAGATGATCGATTCCGAAATAGCATGGCAATTGCAGATGGGTCTTGCGGGGCGAGGTCAAGGCGGGAGGAGGAAGACGATGTTCTGCCATTTTTCGACGATGACCAACGCAGAGATCGCCCGCAACCCCCATCTGCCCAACGTGTTGCGCGCCCGAGCACGAACCCAGCCTCTCTTCTGTGCGGGCGAGCACCTCAGATACCTTCAGTTCGATTTGTGGGCGCAACAGTTGTCATGATATTTCGGAATCGATCATCTAGAGCGCCGACTGGGGAATAGATATGAAGTCATTTGTTCGGCTTGGCTTGGCGGCTGCGGTGGTGTGCTGGATCGCTCCCTTGGCTGGGCAGGATGGCCACCGGTGGGTGAATCTGGATTCCCTGGAAGCCGAGGAGCCGCTGCTGATTGGCCAACAGAAGCAGCTGCTGGTGGACAACGAGATGCTGGCGGACTGGTGGAAGTTACGTCGGGTCCAGTCCCAGGTGAAAAAACACCCGCAGAATCCTGTCCTGGAGGCCGATCAGCCCTGGGAGGAGACTGCCAGGCGAAGCTGGGGGATCATACCAACCGCCGTTCTCAACGACGCAGAGGCGGGCCGGCTCAAGCTCTGGTACAAGATCTATCAAAAGGACAACGGCACCGTCGTAGGCTATGCGACCAGCAGGGACGGGGTCGATTGGACCAAGCCCCACCTGGGGCTGGTGGAGTTCGCCGGGACCCGCCAGAACAACGTATGCCGGATCGAGCCGCTGGGACGGCCGATGATGGGCAGCTTGCATCTGGTGCAAGAGCCCCGAGAGAGTTCTTCAAAGTCAAAGTACAGAGCCATCGGCATCACCCCGTTCCACCAGGATGGCACCCCGTACGGCGGTTGGCTGGGTGTCGCCGTGAGCTCGGATGGCACGACCTGGCAGCTACGGGAGGGGGGGCTTCGGGAGGGTGGAGGCGGGGGTAATCCCAGCTGTGTATGGGATGAGGGCCTGGCCCGCTATGTTCTCTTTCACCGGCAACTGACGGAGCGAGCGCTGGCTCGTGGATCTGGGCGCTACATTGTGCGCCAGGAGACCCGGGATTTTCGGCACTGGTCTCCCCGTAAGACTGTCTTCAATCCCATGGGGCCCCGCTGGCCGGAGGTGGAGAGCATGATGGTCTTCCGCCACGAGGGCATCTATTTCGGGCTTCCCCAGATGCTGGACAACGAAATCCGGGGAGAGGTCGAGATCCATCTGGCTACCAGCCGCGATGGTCACCGCTGGGAGCATCCCTTTCCCAACCAGGCATTTATCCCACGGGGTCCCAGGGGAGAGTTCGATGACATGATCACCTGGTTTGGCCAGATGGCGATCCGAGGAGAAGAGATGCTCTTCTTCTACGGTGGAACCAGGTACGCCCACTCCAGGCCGGGCCCACCCATAGTGGATGACGGAGAGTACCTGAAGTTTACGGCGACCACGCCTCCCGGAAAGGGGCTTCTCGTCCACCGGCAGAATCGAATCGGGTTGGCCACTCTGCCTCTGGATCGACTCATCGGTCTCAGAGCCGACGAGCCCGTGGGGGCCTTTCTTACCCGTCCATTCGTGGTGGAGGGAGACGAGCTGTACCTGAACGCGGACGTGGACCGGGAGCTGCGGGTGGAAGTGGTTCGTCCAGTGGGGAAGCTGATGGATACAGGAAAGAAGAGCTGGATCGGTCACTACATCGCGGGTCGGGAGGAGGTCCTCCCGGGTTACTCGGCCGCTGATTGCCAAGCGGTGGTTGGTGACAGTCTGGCCCACCAGGTGCGTTGGAAGGGAGGCTCTCTGGGCAAGTTGAAGGGGAGAGCCGTTCGACTACGGGTCATGGCCAGAATGGCGACGGTGTATGCTTTTCAGGTGAGGTAGACTCGAAGATCCTTCGCTGCGCCCAACCACACCTTCTAGACTTCGATCCTCTGCGACGCATCATTTCGTGATCAGGAAACTACCGATCGCAAGAGCGTCGAGCCCGGAACTGTAAAACGTCCTTCTGGGGTATCCATTTAACCGGACTGAATGTAGGCTGAGGCGGTGGATCACCCTCGTGCTGGCACGCACTATCCGAGGTCCGTGGGCGAGTTCCAGGCCTGGTTCCGCACCGATGCGGACTGTCTGGACTACTTGGAGTGGCTGCGATGGCCCGCTGGCTTCGCTTGCGCGGACTGCGGCCACGATGGTGGCTGGCGGCTGGGCGATGGGCGCTTCAGGTGCTCCGGGTGCGGCGGCCGTAGTTCGGTGACTGCGGGCACGATCTTTGACCGGACGCGCACGCCGCTCACGGTATGGTTCAATGCCTGCTGGCTGTTCGCCACGGGCAAAGACGGGATCTCGGCGCTGAGCCTGAAGCGGACGCTCGAGATCGGCTCCTACCAGACCGCGTGGGCCATGCTGCATCGGCTGCGGTCGGTGCTGGTGCGCCGGGGCCGCGACCGACTAGCCGGCATGGTGGAGGTGGATGAGACCTACATCGGCGGTGAGCAGCCGGGGCTGGCAGGTGGCCGGGCCAGGGGCAAGAAGGTGCTGACCGGCATCGCGGTGGAGGTCCGGGAGCCGAAAGGGCTTGGCCGCTGCCGCATGCTGCCGCTGGCTGATGCGTCGGCCGCGTCGCTGCACCCGTTCGTGACAGATCACGTTGAGCCGGGCGCGACGGTCTTCACCGACGGCTGGCAGGGTTACCACGGTCTGGAGAAGCTCGGCTACGTCCATGCTCGACGCAGCCAGCGGGCGGCCCGGGCCCGCGGGGAGGATACCGGCGAGCTACTGCCCGCGGTGCACCGTGTCGCCTCACTGGCCAAGCGGTGGCTGCTGGGCACCCACCAAGGATCGGTGGAGCCCGCCCACCTGGCCAGCTACCTGGATGAGTTCGTGTTCCGCTTCAACCGCCGACGCTCCCGAAGCCGCGGGATGGTCTTCTACCGGGTGCTCGAACTCGCCGCTGCCCACGAGCCGCTACGCTACCAGGACCTTATCGCCACCAAGCGGCCCCGGGCGGTGTCGCCCACGCCGCCCCAGGCGCGCGGGCACCCGCCGAGCCTGGATCGCCCTCCAGCGAACCGCCCCTGGAGAACTGCCGGCCCGGATGGGTCCGGTTAAATGGATACCCCAGAACGTCCTTAATGCATCGCGAGGCGAATTAACCATGGGCTCACCCTTGAGGTTGAACGATGTGTTCAACACGACTGGCACACCCGTCCTCTCGCCGAATCTCTTGATCATATCGTAATAGAGAGGATTCACACCGCGACGCACCATTTGGGGTCGCGTGGTGCCATCCACATGTACAACGGCCGATATTTCGCTATATTTCTCTGGCCGTACAGGAAAAGTCATAATCATGAACGGCGCGTGGACAGCGCCTTCTAAATACTCGGAAGCAACCTCATCCAGCATACTGGGCGCAAACGGCCGCCATTCATCACGATACTTAACAGCTGTATTCACCCTATGAAGCATTTGTCGATCTCTGGGATCAGCCAGGATCGACCGCGCTCCCAACGCTCGCGGCCCCCATTCAGCTCGCCCTTGAAACCAACCGACCATTTTTTGATTAGCCAACAGATCAGCTACACTTTCGATCAGCTCGTCACGAGAGAGTTTTGTATAGCTGGTTTTCGTGATATCAAGCGTCCTCTGAATGTGCTCATCAGAATAGCTGATGCCCCAGTAGGCATGATCCATTTCACGAGATCGTAGCGTACAGCCTAGGCGAAGATAGCTCAGATAGGCAGCCCCAAGCGCGCCGCCGGCATCTCCCGCCTCAGGTTGAATAAAGACTCGATCGACCAGGTCAAGGAGTGTACCGTTCTTTCTGTAATTTCCCGTTAAGAGGGAATTTCTCGGGATACCGAGGATTGGGTTGACGAGGAACCTGGCGCGGCTCAGGCGGAAGGAGGCTGTAGGCCGAGTGCAGCCTGAGCCGTGCGGCGCTGCGCGCCGGGCCCCCCCGGAAGGGGGCCAAAGGCCGTCAGCCGAAGGGTTGAGCCGTCAGAGGTCTGGGACAAGATTCTCTAAATCATTCATCCAAAATGAAAGGAGAATCCAATGGCCCCAGACCTGGAAGACAGAGTACCACGAGAGATCCTAGAGGCGTTGATCCAAGAAGGAACGGAGGCCTTTCGCAAGGTGTTGGAGAAGCTCTTGAACTTGGCCATGGGATTGGAACGGTCGGAGTTTCTGGGAGCCGAGCCCTACGAGAGAACGAGCCAGCGACGGGGCCACGCCAACGGTTACAAGGACAAGAAGATCGCCACGCGTGTGGGAGAGCTCCGACTGAAGATCCCTCAGGTGCGAGGGCTGTCGTTCTACCCTCAATCGCTGGAGAAGGGCTGCCGCTCGGAAAAGGCGCTGAAGTTGGCCATTGCCGAGATGTATGTCATGGGCGTCTCCACGCGCAAGGTCACGGAAATCACCGAGCAGCTGTGTGGCACGGAGATCTCCGCCAGCCAGGTCTCACGGGTCGCCTCCCTGCTGGATGAGGAGCTGGAGAAGTTCCGTAGCCGGCCGCTGAGCGGTGAGTATCCCTTCGTCTACCTGGACGCCCATTACGAGAAAGTCCGTGTCGATGGACGAGTTCAGGACCTGGCCATCCTCAAGGCAGTCGGTGTGCAGGCTTCCGGTCACCGTGAGGTCTTGGGTCTGAGCGCCCGGCTGAGCGAGGCGGAGGTCCACTGGAGAGCGTTTTTTGAGGATCTGGCCGGGCGGGGACTCAAGGGAATGGAGCTCGTCGTCAGTGACGACCACGCGGGACTGAAGGCCGCTCGACGAGCGGTGTTTCCCGCGGTTCCCTGGCAGCGCTGCCAGTTTCATCTGAGCCAGAATGCTCAGCGCTTTGCCCGTCGGCTCCAAGAGCGGGGCCAGATCGGCCAAGCGATGCGGGACATCTTCAACAGCCCCACCCTCGAGGATGCCGAAGCCATGCTCAAACGCAAGATCAAGGCGTTCACCGAAACCAACCAGGCACTGGCCCAGTGGATGGAAGACAACGTGCGCGAGGGGTTGACGGTCTACGCCTTCCCCCGCAGTCTGCACAAGAAGATCCGGACGATTAACGGCGTGGAGAATCTCAACAAACAGATCCGGCGCCGCACTCGAGTGGTGGGAATCTTCCCCCATATCGACTCGGCGTTGCGACTGATCTCAGCCGTGCTGGCGGAGATTCACGACGAGTGGCTCACGGGCCGCTGCTATCTGAACCTGGAGAGCTGGCAAGAAGAGGAGGCATCCTAGAAGAGCGTTTCCCTAAACCCGAGACCCTCAGATCAGCGAGGGTTCTCGGTAAGGGGCAGCCCGCGATCGTGGCTCTGAGGGCTTCTGACAGGGCCTCTTTTCTTGGAGAAGGAGGTGGGGGCGCTGAATCGCTCTCTGCGAGTAGTGCAAGCTGCTCCGGCCTCTCATTTTGATAGATCTGCTGGTTGCCTTAGAGAGATTCACAGCGAGCGGCTCACGGGCCACTGCTTTCTGCACCCGAGAGCCAAGAGAGGAGGATCCTGTCCCACAACCGACCCTGAAATTACAGAAAAATTGTTGCGCTGCCGGAACCGATGTATCGCATAGTAGAACTCACCTATGGAAAACTCAGAAAACTCATCAACAACGCCAAGATTTCCATCTTTTCCATGATAGATAGTACAGGTCAGGCCATCTCCGCTCCCATCCCAGGTAATACATGTCGCCTCGTCAAGACCACTCGCATAATATGCTGATGCAGCGTGTGATAGATGATGATCAAAACAATAGAAAGGAGTTTTTTCTGTATCAAATCGGAACTTATCCCTGAAGCCCGATTTTTCATTCTCTTCCTCTTCCCAAGGTTTAAGTAGGCACTTCGTGCCGACGGCCAAGGCCGTAAAAGGCTGTTTCGGGACACCCCGGCTGTGACGAAAGGGCGGTCTCAGAGAACAGCTCACTTGATTGAAATTCCGAGACTGTTAAGGCTTAAATCGAAGGCTCGTAGAGCCTTGTCAAGTCCGTTTCCTGAATTGTGTAACCGTTTGGCAAGTCGAAACAGGATCTGTTTAGGAAGCGTATAACTGGCGCGAATCCATCTTTGATTGGCTAAATAAGGATTATTTGACCAGCCAATTGCACTAACTTGATCCAGGGAAATACCTGCACGCTCCAGGCAAAACTTGATTGCATGGTAGGGAAAATACCCAATCGCATGCTCTGCGATCGCCGTATCAGACGATGCAATGCAGGGAAGGGCCTTAGACATTGCCTCCAATAAGGCAATACCGAGGCCTTCGAAAAGAGAGGGGAAAACAAAGATATCTGCCATTTCCAGACAGGCTCCGATGTCTGATCGTCTGCCTACAAAATAGACGCTCTCAGAAATATTCAATTTACGAGCCGTCTCACGTAATTCAGAAGCGAGCGGTCCATCCCTGTGTCGGTACTGGCTATTCGACGTATTCGCGACCAACTGTACAAGCTGTCTCTCAGCCCCCCCTCTCCCTAGTGAATCAATCACGTGAAGAATATGAATGCGCTCACACATGACAACCGTTCTTCTAACGCTTATCTCGGCTTCACGACGTGGGTCGCGCCAAAGTGCATGGGTTACTTCCTGACAGACCCTTAGCTCGCAGCTACGAATTCCAGATGCCAAAGTTCTAGAAACAGCAACGCCCAGAGCTGAAAGGAGTTGTCGGTGCTGCCGTCCAGGTGCTCTTTGACCATATTATGAACTGCTGCGGGACGAAAATAACCACGGGCCAAGGCAGTATCAGAGAGGACGACGTCATACAGCAACGGTCGAAGGTCACCGCCAAACCAATCCGCCAGTGGAACGCCGAACCCCATTTTACGACGGTCGATGACGGCTTTGGGCAACAGTCGGTATGCCAGCTGCTTGAGCAAGACTTTTTGCTGTCTCCTCCGCAACTTGTATCGCGAAGGTAAACGGGCCGCGAACTCCATCACTTTGTGATCAAGAAGCGGGGAGCGGCACTCCAGTGAGTTTGCCATCGATGCAATATCCATCTTCACTAATAGATCGTGGGGTAGGTAGCTCTCGACATCCAATGCCAGCAACGCGTCAATTGGGTCGGAACAACGCTGTTGAATTGCTGAGAATTCGGCAAGCATCCACGCCTCGTCGTTGCCGCAAACCTGTTCTCTAAACGCCTCACTGTACAAGGCTCGACGCTGGTCGGGCTGAATCTGACTGACCCAGCGGCAATATCGCCTGCCCGTTTCCAGGGCGGCGACCTCGACGAACCTGCGAGCTTGACGCAGACGATTGCGGCGAGGCAGCGAGTAGGGTATGAACCGCAGCAACGGTTCGATCACGCCCTTGCCTACTGAAGCAGGAATTCGACGATAGCGGTCGGCCATCTGACTTCCTAGATAGCGATCGTATCCGCAAAAGACTCGTCGCCACCGTCGCCATTGAGGGCCACCGTCACGTGCTGCCGCGTCAGTTGAGAAAGGTAGTAACTGGGTACGGCTGATGAATCGGCATAGGGTTCGCCATAGTGCCGTACCAGGGTGGGCAGTATTTCTACGGCATTCGGCTCGACCCTCAGCTCATGATGTTTGGTTCCATAACGATCTGCAACCATGCGTGCGTAGGGCAGTTCGTTGAAGTGGCGATCATCAAAACCGATGGAGAACGTCTCCACAGGACGGGCGCTGAGTTGACTCATCAGCGCGACCACAACACTCGAATCGATCCCACCGCTGAGGAGCGTACCGATGGGAACATCGGAGACCATGCGCAGTCGCACGGCCTCGGTCAGCACTTCCGTCAAGCCATCGACGGCCTCTTCGTCACTCGTAAAACTCTGCTTTGGACCGTAATCGAGCTGCCAATAGCGCTGGGTGGATGGCTCTGCCGCGGAATCCGAAATGGACAATGTCAGTGTGTGGGCCGGGGGGAGTTTGTAGACGTCTTTGAAGATGGACCTGGGCGGCGGAATGTAGCCGTAGGTTAGATAGTCGTCGATTGAAGTAAGATCGATCTCGCGACGCACTGCCGGGTGAGTGGTTAGCGCTTGCAACTCGGACGCAAACAAAAACTGGCCATCGGCGAGTGTGTAAAAGAGCGGTTTCTTGCCGATGCGATCCCGTGCCAACAGCAGTCGTTGTCGCTTTGTATCCCAGATACCGAAGGCAAACATCCCGCGCAAGTGGTCGACGCAACGATCACCATACTCCTCATAGGCGTGGACGATCACTTCAGTGTCGGTGCTGCTGGAGAAGGCGTGACCTTTGGCGATCAGCATCTCCCGGAGCTCACGGAAGTTGTAGATCTCGCCGTTAAACGTAATCCAGATGCTGGCGTCTTCGTTGGACATAGGTTGATGTCCGGAAGGCGAAAGATCGATGATACTGAGTCTCCGTAGCCCGAGTGCGGCATGGCAATTGACATAGATTCCGGCATCATCTGGTCCGCGGTGCTCTAGCCGATCGCACATCCGCGCGAGCGCACGACGATCGGCAGGTCGGCGATTCAAGTCAATGATTCCAGCGATTCCGCACATGATTCGGAACGTCCACCTCGTCGAGTTGGTGCGCACACTACCATGCGATCCGTTTGCGAGACCCAAACGGGAAACGTTGTGATAAAGGGGCAGTCACCGGTGGCTAGCCGAAGAACCCTTCACACGGCGCCACTCTAGCAGAGAGACGAAATCCAGGGCGGCTAGCCCTGCCCTTTACCCGTAATAAAGGACTGAACAAAGAGTTTCGGGTCGTTCAAACTGAGCGGCATGCAGCTCCAGAATCAGATCAAGCGTACCCTGTCGAAGCCCGAGAGCATCGAGTATGTAAGCCGGCTGCTGGAAGAAGGGGATTTCTCTTCGCGAAGCGAGTTGGCCGGTTTTCTTTGCGATCAGTTGCGATTCTATGACCCCGGCGGGCGGCCCCAGCGGGGAGGTTGCCTGAAGGCGTTGCGGGAGCTGGAAGCGAAGGGCTGTTTTCGGCTGCCGCCCCCACGGATCCAGAAAGGGGCGCCCCGTCCGCGACGGTTGGCGGCTCCAGTGGAGGAGCCGATCGGGGTGCCCGAGCAGGTGGGGGAGGTGCGGGGGCTGGAGTTGATCGGGGTGGGCGAGCCGGGGCAGATGCGGATCTGGAACGAGCTGATGATCGAAGAGCATCCGCTGGGGGCTGGGCCCTTGGTGGGACGGCAGCTGCGCTATCTGCTCGGCTCCGAGCACGGCTGGCTGGGGGGCCTGGGCTTTGCCGCCGCGGCGTTGCAACTCGTGGACCGGGACCGCTGGATCGGTTGGGATGCGGAGCAAAGGCGCGCCCATCTGCACGGGGTCGTGTGCCTGAGCCGTTTTCTGATCCGACCCAGCGTGCAGTGTCAGAACCTGGCCTCGCGGGTGTTGAGCCTGAGCCTGCAGCGGCTGGCCGAAGACTTCGAGCAGCGCTATGGGTACCGTCCCTGGTTGGTCGAGAGTTTTGTAGACACGAGCCGGTTTTCGGGGGCATCCTATCGGGCAGCGAACTGGACCCGGGTGGGCCGAACCCAGGGTCGGGGTCGGCAGGATCGTTTCACCCAGCGGGAGGAAACGATCAAGGACATCTATGTGTATGCGCTGGAGCCGGAGTTCCGCGCCCGCCTGGGGTTGGCCGAGGGGGCCGGCTTGGGGCCGCTGGCTCCGGCCCAGGGGGTCGAGGCCGAGAGTTGGGCGGAAGAGGAGTTTGGCGGCGCGCCGCTGGGGGACGCGCGGCTGAGCCGAAGACTGGTGAACATTGTGGAGTCCAAGGCGCAGGAACCGGGTCGTGCCTTTAGCGGGGTGGCCCAGGGGGATTGGCCGGCGGTCAAGGCCTACTACCGATTGATCGACCACCCGGACGAGGCCGCGGTGAGCCTGCCCCAGATTCTGCAGCCTCACCGGCAACGCACCCTGCGGCGCATGCAGGGGCAGCGCACCGTGTTGTGCCTGCAGGACGGCACCGATCTGGACTATACGAGCCTGGCTCAGTGTGAAGGTCTGGGAGTGATCGGCAGCAACCAGACCGGCGCCCAGAGTCGGGGATTGCACCTGCATTCGACCTTGGCCGTGGCCCCCAATGGACTTCCGCTGGGGGTCTTGCGCGCCCAGTGTCTGGCGCCGCAGTTGAAATCGCCGCAAGAGAAGCGACCGAGCTGGGCCATCCCGATCGAGGAAAAACAGACCTTCTGCTGGATTCAAGCGCTGCGCGAGCTCGGAGAAGTGGCGGCCCAAATGCCCCAGACGCGACTGATCAACGTCTGCGACCGGGAAGCGGATATCTTCGAGCTGTTCGAGGAGCAACGCCGTTACCCGGGGGTCGACCTACTGGTGCGCGCCCAACACAACCGCGGCATCACGGAGGAGCCGTTCAAGCTTTTCGAAGCGCTCGTACAGGAGCCGGTACAGACCCAGGTCCGCGTCCAGGTGCCGCGCCAGAGCGCTCGGCCCAAGCTCAGTAAGCGAAAGGCCCGGCCCCAGAGGCCCCGCCGCCGGGCGGAGCTCTCGGTCCGCTATCGGCGGATCCAACTTCGCCCCCCGAAATATTACCCGGATAAGGAGCCCATCGAGATCTGGGTGATTCAGGCGCGGGAGGACTCTCCGCCTGCGGGAACCGAAGCCATCGAGTGGTTCCTTCTGACTACCGCCACTCTCGCCTCGCCCGAAGCGGCGGTTCAATGCCTACGCTGGTATTGCCTGCGTTGGCGCATTGAAGACTGGCACCGGGTGCTGAAGTCCGGCTGCCGCATCGAAGAGATCGCCCACCGAAGCGCCGAGCGCCTCAGCCGGGCGATTGCGATCAACCTGGTCATCGCCTGGCGGATTATGCTGATGACTCTGCTGGGCAGAGAAACCCCGGAACTGCCCGCCGAGGTGCTCTTCTCGGATCTTGAACTCCATGTCCTGGGGGCCTACGCCAAAAAAAAAGCTTGAACCCGCCCTCGCAGCTGGGTGAGGCGGTACGGCTGGTGGCGCGCATCGGAGGATACCTAGGACGCAACCAGGATGCGCCCCCGGGTCATGAGTTGATATGGCAGGGCTATTCACACCTCCGGCTCCTGTGTGAAGGCTTCGCTCTGGGAGACCCAGAAACATGACTTTGTCCTGTACCGAATTACGGGTAAAGGGCAGAGCTAGCCCGCATTTCTCATCGCTGGTCTACTGCGTCGCCGCAAACATCCGTCCTGGCTGCGTTACGCTCTCTCGGCCTCCTCGACGTACTGCACGAGTACGACTGCGGGGGCCTCGGTCGCAAGCCTTGCCAGGACGGCCCTTGCGGCGCCTCGCTACGACAAGCGATGAGAAATCCGGGCTAGGCTGGGACAGGGGCTGCGCGATGTCTGAGTTTTCCCTTGTCACGTTCGTCACCCTTGCGTCGCACCAGATTGTTCTCAAGGACCAGCAGCGGTACGCTTGATCGCAGGAAGGTTGCCACCGCGTCTTCTGGTGTGCATACGATGGGCTCTTGAATGTTGAAACTTGTGTTTAGCAAACAGGGAACTCCGCTAAGCTGTTCGAATCGACTCACGAGATTCCAATAGGACGGGTTGATCTCGCGACGCACGGTCTGCGGCCGAGCCGTTCCGTCCACATGCGCCACAGCCCCTAAGGCTCCGCGCATGGAGTCTCTAACCGGATGAACCGTAATCATGAACGGATCATAATAGGGCACTCCAAAAACGCGCTCGGCGGATTCCGCCAACAGCGACGGCGCCAAAGGACGGAACCATTCTCGCAATTTGACCTGCTTATTGAGCTTCTCTCGGGTTTCCGGACGGCGAGGATCCGCCAGGAAGCTGCGATTTCCCAAGGCTCGTGGTCCCCATTCCATCCGACCTTGGAACCGTGCAACCAGCTGGCCGTCAGCTAGGCATCGTGCTACTTTTCCAGCGAGCGTGTCGTCGTCAAGCTGCTCATAAGTTACCTCTTTGCCTCTGAGCGCAGCTTGGCATTCCTCAGCCGTAAAACTAGGACCCCAGTAGGAATGTTCCATCAGAAATCCTCGTGGCTTTTTGAGGACCCTTCTCGTTTGGCGTTGGTCCTGGCAGGTATCAGGAGTCCCATCCGACAATGAGGAATGGCAGCCTCTGGTTCAGAATAGCATACTTCGGAATCCGATCCTTGAGCTCGTCGATGAACTCCTCATATTCAGGTAGGGTCCGGCTTAGCTGATCGCGGTGTGAACTAGCGCTATACCCCACACGGGACGAAGAAAAACAAGGATCGCCAGCCCAACGAGCCAGAAAGCCAAGCCTGGGTGAAAATACACAAAAGCGATCGAAGCCAATCCCAGGATACCCAGGACAGGGGTGCATCGGAGGATGGTTTCTAGCCCGTTCGTAAGCCGCATCGAGTGTCCTGAGCCCGCTGACAGGGATATTATTTAGTGGTTTCGCGAGGATTAATAGGACTTTCCTTTTCGATGAAGTTATATGGCCCGCTATGGCCCGCCACACAATAGTGGTACCCGGCAGGCCCCGGGATTTCCGCGAGTTGGAAAGGTTTGCCGGCATTTCGTTCTGATTGCACAAAACCCGGTGAACCAGAGGGTGGGTCCCGGTCGGGAGAAGGCTCCGGCTGGGGTTGCTGATCGGTGCGGCCGCATCAGACCAGCGGAGTCTGTGCGCCTCGACGAATACCTCGAGACTCTTCCCCGGCCTCAATGGAAGAACAGATAGGCGATAAATATCGCCGCAAGGATCGCCGCCAGATCCGCCATCAGTCCGCATGGAACCGCATGCCGCGTCTTCTTCACACCCACCGATCCGAAGTACAGCGCGATGATGTAGAACGTCGTGTCGGTGGACCCTTGGAAGGTGCAGGCCAGGCGGCCGACGAAAGAGTCCGCGCCGTAGGTCTGCATGGTATCCGCCATCATGCCCCTTGCTCCGCTCCCACTGAGGGGCTTCATCAGGGCCGTGGGCGTGGCTGCGACGAAGTCGGTGTTGAAGCCGAGCGCAGCAAAGGTTCTCTCGATCCCGATGACCAGGAAATCCATCGCCCCGGAGGCACGGAACACCCCTACAGCGACAAGGATTGCCACCAGATAGGGAACGATCCGAATGGCCACTGGAAATCCCTCCTTGGCCCCTTCTATGAAGGCCTCGTAGACATTGACCTTGCGGAACATGGCTAACGCGATGAAGCCACAGATCACGCCGAAGAGGATCACGTTGGCGGACACATTGGAAATCGTCTCGATCTGGCCCTGCGGGAGCCCCGAGAAGTAGAAGAGGGTGGCCCCAACGATACCGGCCAGTCCCAGCAGGTAGGCCATGACCACTCTGTCCCACAAGTTGATTCCCTGAACGATGGCAACCGTGATCAATCCCACCAAGGTGGAGAAGAAGGTGGTCAACAGTATCGGGAGGAAGACATCGGAGGGATTGGTCGCCCCCTGCTGCGCACGATAGACCATGATGCTGATGGGTATCAGGGTCAAACCCGAGGTGTTGAGTACCAGGAACATGATCTGGGCATTGGAAGCTGTGTCTTGCTCGGGGTTGAGCTCCTGCAACTCCTGCATGGCTTTCAGGCCCAGCGGTGTCGCCGCGTTGTCGAGGCCCAGCATGTTCGCAGCAAAATTCATGATCATCGAGCCATACACGGGATGACCTCGTGGGACCTCCGGAAACAGCCTATGAAAAAAGGGCTGTACTGCTCGCGCCAGGATGTTCACCGCCCCGCCCAGCTCTCCGACTCGCATTAGCCCCAGCCACAACGTTAGGACACCGGTCAAACCGAGTGAGATCTCGAAGCCTACCCTGGCCATCTCGAAGGTGCTGTTGACGATGGCTGTGAAGATCTCGGTCTCTGAGAAGAAGATCAGTCGAAAAAGCCCCACCAGAAGGGCGATCAGGAAAAAAGCGATCCAGACGAAGTTGATGACCATGCTGCTCTAGCCCGCTCTAGCCCGGAGTTTTCATCGCCAGTCTACTACGTGGCGGCAATCATCCGCCCTGGCTGTGTTTCGCTCTGTCGGCCTCCTCGACGTACTGCACGAGTACGACTGCGGGGGCTCGCCACGAGTGGTCTCGGTCGCCAGCCTTGCGACAGGATCCTGACCCGATATTGTCCTCACCGGACCCAACCGGCGAGGAGATCCACCAACACTGGCACCTGCTCCCTCACTATCGCATCTGTGGTGGCCAGGGGGAACTCGTAGGTGACCACGCCGATCCCCTGCTCTGCGCCCCAGGTGCCGAAGGATCCAGGAGTCGGATACCCCACGTCCCCTACCAGGCGCAGTCCGGTTTGCCGGGCCAACCAGTGGGCCAGGGGGCCCTGCTTCGCATCATCGATACAGGCGAGTGGCGCATGGAGGGCGACCACGCTCTCCGGCACCAGATCGCCGATAAGCTCGATGAGTGCCCGGGTCTCGGGCTCGGACGCTGGTGCAGAACCGGGGCTCAACAGGACATCCCGGGGATCATCCAGGGTGGACCGGTGCGCCACCGGATCTGGCTGCCAGTCCTGGGTCGGAAAGTTGCGGTTGAGATCCACGCCGCGCGCATTTCCGCGGGTCCCACGGATCAGACCGTCAGGATTGGCCGCCAGAACAACCGCGCAGTGAGCAGAGGGCTCAGAGAGCTGGCGCAGGGCCCGAGAGAGAGCAAAGGTGGTTTCCGGCTCTTCGCCGTGGATTCCTGCGAACACAAGCAGCCTGCAGGCACCTCCTGGACGCCAGACCTCGAGCTCGTTAACCAGATGGGAGCGGCCGTAACTTTCTGGATCCAAGGGGATGGTCCCGATCTGCTGCCGCGGACGGAGCTTCATGCCGGGGACCTGTTTGTGTTGATGACGAATCGGTGGTAGATCTCCTCGAAATCCTGCAGTACCAAGTCCTTGAGCTCGAGCGCTGCTGTCTCGATAGCTTCCCGGAGTAGATCTGTCGTGAGTTGTTCTTGGAGCCGAGACGCAATGGGGGCATAGCTCAAGTGCCAACGCTCCGGCGCCACGCCCTGCCGGTCCTGGTCGTAGGGTCTAAAGAAACTGAACGCGCCAGCGGCAGCGATCCGCTCGTCCAGCCACTCGTGCAAAGGACCAAACATTCCAGCGGCGTCGACCTCCTCCGGGACGAGCTCAATCTCATATCCTTCGGGCCGGGCGGAGCCATCGTAGATGTCCAGATCCGTGCCCCAATGATGCCGTGAGGCGCCCGGCAGCGCGGACCAGCGCAGAATGGCAAAAACCAGCTCCCTCTTGCTCAAGCTCTGGATGTCCAGAGGAACGGCGGCGCTGTCCAACACAGCGAGCTGGCCCGACGCTTTGCGATTCCAGGTGGAGAGCTGCTCTTCGAAGCTGCGGAATCCGCTGAGTATCTGCAGATCGAATCCAGCCTTTCGTGCCTCCTCTTTCAATCGAAGAAAGGGAGCGACCACGTCGCGGTGCAAACGAACGCCGCAGACGCTCGTCTCAGCGACTGTACATAAATGCCCGTCGGTGTTGCCCGTCAGCAAAGACGATCCCTTTGGTAAGCTAGCCGGATCAGAACCCAGGGTCGGCGGTGAGCTACAGCCTGGCCGAGAAGTCCGCACGATCAGAAATGCCCCTGCTCTGGGGTCGTTGCCAGACTAGCCCAACCATCCTGCCTCGTAAAGGGGCCTCCTTATAGTCGGACCATGGACAAAGCGAATTGAATGTGTCGATGGAACCGAGGCTGAAAGGGGAAGAGGCGAAAACTCGGCCCTACTCGTCACTCAAGACCTGGTGGCCCGGCGGCGTGATGGTCTACGAAGAACGAAGGCGAGCCGCAAACTCCCCGGCAGTCAGGACGGGAATCCCCTGGCGAAGCAGGCTGGCGAAATGACGTCGGTTGTCTGTGATCACCATCTCCATCCCTGCCTGCTGTGCGACTTCCGCGATATGAAAATCGTAGACGCGGCCCCCAACGATCTGCTCCTGGATGGCTATCTGGAAGAATTGATCCTGGGCGTCCTGTGGAAGCTGATGAACCTGCATTCGATCCAGGAGCTCGTTCTGGATCAGGTTAAGCGCATCAGTCGGTGTGAGCCTGAACTCCTCGGGAAGGCGAGTCGCCACCGCGTAGTACTCCAGGCAACAGTGCCAGGCGGTATGGGCGTCCGGCAGCCGTTGGTCTGCCACCGCATCCATGATGCTCTGGGCAGATTGAGACACTTCTCCCATCTCGATGGTGCCGGCAAGGAGGACGCTGGTATCGAAGAAGATCGAGTCTACCAGGGCCACCGATTTCGCTCTTCCTCTACCAGGGTGGCAACGTCGACCGAAGTCACCTGATCCCTGGGAACCGTCGGGCGCGCAACGAGCCGCCGTCCTCGCTTAACAATCTTGGGTCCTGGCACGGCGCGGACCAGGCGGATGGAAAAGTCCTCCAGAAGCACTTCAAGCTTGGTGCCGGGTCGAAGTCCCGCCTTGTCCCGAATGGGCGCTGGAATCACCACTCGGCCTGCCTTGTCGATGGTAGAATACATGGTATTACAATACCAGATAGGGACGTGAACTTCATTATCCACCGCCTTTAGGCGGTGGAGAGGTGACCTCAAGCGGGCCGAATCGCAGCTACGGCTTCAGTGGCGCTTCGATCGCGGCCAATGTGGTCGACCCGGATTACGTTCGCGAATTACCTGACGAGGAGCTGGCCGAATGGCACGTGGATGGCCAGAAGGGTGAGGCAACGCTCCTGTCACCCGAATCGAGGCTGGGAAGGATCACGATCCCTCTGGATCCCATGTTGGGCTGCTTCGGCGTGGCGCCCAAGCAGGGACAAGCCATCTTCGCAGCGACCTCTGCTGAGCATGGGGGCAACATGGACTATCGACGGTTTGTGGCGGGCACGACCGTTTTCTTTCCGGTGTTCGAGCCGGGCGCTCTATTTTTTCTCGGTGATGGTCACGCCGCTCAGGGAGACGGCGAAATCGCCGGCTCGGGCATCGAGGTTTCGATGGATGTCCGGGTGAGACTGCGGCTGCTGAAGGGCAAAACCATCGGCTGGCCTCGGGCTGAGAACGGCCAGTGGATCATGGCCGTTGGAAACGCTCGACCCCTCGAGCAGGCCACTCAGCACGCCACCACCGAGATGCTTCGCTGGCTACAAGCCGACTATGAATTGGACAGTTTGGGCGCTAACCTGCTCCTGTCTCAATCTGTCCGCTATGAGCTGGGCAATGTTTTCGATCCGGCCTTCACCATGGTCTGCAAGTTGAACAAGGACCGGCTTCCCATGAAAGAATGAGAGAGAGCCAACCCAGCTCAACGTCGTCCTCAACTGGTCAGAGGAACGGAAGTGGCTGGCGCTGGCCGGCAATTGAGATGAGCCCAGAAAATCACCCCCAATACCAGTATCAGCGTATGCTTCTCGCACTAGCTCTACTCGGGAATATGGCCTGTTCTGCGGCAATTCCGGCAGGCGGCTCCGACGAGATAGCTGCGGCCGCAATTCTCGATTCCGTGTCCGCCTACGATCCTGCACGGGACCCTCAGAAGGACCTCGAGGCTACCAGGGAGCGGGCTCTGGCGGAAGGCAAGCGTATTCTGCTGGAGGTGGGTGGAGAATGGTGCAGCTGGTGCAAGGCACTGGATCGTTATGTCCACGAAAACGAGGCTGTGGCGTCGGCGCTTGAACAAGACTTTTTGATCATGAAGGTCAACTTCAGCGAGGAAAACCCCAATACCGAATTTCTCTCCCTTTACCCGAGTATTCCCGGCTATCCCCATATCTTCGTGTTGGACAGAGATGGGACCTTTCTCCACTCCCAGGGAACGGGGGAATTGGAGGAGGGTCGTTCCTACAACCAGGAGGCGTTCCTGGCTTTTCTAGGGAAATGGGCGCCACCGTCGTGAGTCCTTGAGATGGTTACGATCTCTGGGAGCTGAGAAAGATCGTCATGGCAGAGGACAGGTCCCACCTGATTGGCGTCTGTTTGGCTCTCGGCGCCGGAGTTGGTTCGGCTGTCGGAGCCGGCATCGGAGCAGCGTCCGGAAATATGGGAAGCTGGGTCGGTGTTGGGGTTGGTGTAGGGGTGGCGATAGGCTTGGCAATTGGGGCTTTCCTGGGGAGCACAGAATCATGAAGGAGACGACCCTCGTCCACATTTGCGTCGGTGTGAGTCTGGTCCTGACGTGTTGGCATTTGGCGGAAGAACATCGGGGCAAGCTCTGGCGGTATTTCGGTGCAATTGCTGGAATCCCGGTTGCAGATTGGATCGGTAGACTCTTTTTTACCGTCCTTCTTGGGGTGACGCTCGTGCTTGCTGCGTTTGCAATCCTGGGCATCGACGGCAGACCTGCCGCTGTTTGGCTAAGTTTGGTTGCAATCGGATTCCTGATCGGTGGACGAGTTTCGGATTGGTGGAATTCCCACTTTGGGAAGATTCTCAAAGGCTACAGATGGGACGGCGTCTTCCTCGGCAATCCGGGGTTACTTTCATCATGGTTCTACCTGGCGGATGCGGCATTGCTAACCTATCTTCTCTGGGTTTTCAGGGAGGTGTGGTGGGCGGATAGGTTGTTGCCGCTTGGGGTTGGACTCGTTGCTGGAGCCGGTCTTTTTCTCGCTGTTGTCCCGGTCATGACATGGATCGGGAATAGATTCTTTCCCCGGTCGGCGCGATGGGTGCCAGACCAGCCGATACCTGATTGGGTCTCAAGATAGGGTCCCCTTTCCACTCAACGTGGGTTCGGTCTCCAGGCCGAAGTACTTTTCTTTCAATCGTTTGTCCCGATACACGGCGGCTTGGAGGCCACCGCCACTTCCCCAAAACCGAAGTTTCTTTCTCGAATGGGGTCGGCACCGCAAAACGGCTTGGGTAGGTAAGAGGAAGGTCAGGGGGACAGTGGAGCCGATGAGGAGATAGAGCCTCCTTCCTTGGACTCCCTTCAAAAAAAGACCCAGTGTGAGGTTTTATCTCACGGAAGCGCCACTGCCCCCCTGACACTCCTCGGCGCAATGCGCAGGAGCGGTTTTCTTGGACTCTCGGCTAGAAGATAGAGAAATCGTTCCTCTCGTTGCCTCGTTCTGGGGCAAGCGGAAACTCAGGCGAGTGAGCTTAAGGTGGATTCTCTGTGCAACCGACAGGCGATGTCAAGAAGTTTCGTGGGAGAGAAGACGGGAGCGGTAGCTGAAGCGCGGTGAGGATGGAAAACTCACTCGCCTTCGCAAATTCCCCACTAGTATCCTCACCGCAACTATCTGTATCGTCTCGATTTCAGCAAAGCGTTACCTTCAGAGAATTTCTGCGCTGTCGAACCATACGAGCGACATTGACGCCCCGACTCGCTTGCTGATCTCTTGCAAATCTGCTCTGTGAGAGATCCTTCGAACAGGATCCCTAGCGGGCGAGGAATGTTCATGCCTGTTTGTTTTTGCAGTCGGCGAGCCCCTTTCACCGACTCTGCTCCTACCTGAACTTCAGCGAGTAGAGATCCGCATCCTTCATCACGAAGCGCAGCCGAATCGGCTGTCCTACCAGGCCGGAGACATCGGAACCCTCTTGCCACTGAAAGACGTGGTCGATCTGATCTCCGTAGAGCTCCGGGCTCTGCCCTAGAGCATAGCCGGGGATGGCTTCGCCGTTTGCGGCCTGGATCTCGACGCGGATGCTGCCCGCGGCCGAGGTGGCATAGTTGAGCACCAGATTGCCTCCCGTGAAGCGGAAGGGATGGGTCAGCAGTTCCCCCTCCTTGTAACCGGCGTGGGCGGAAACGAAGCCGTCCAACCGGAGTGTTCCCCGCCGGAGGCGACAGGTAGGATGGCGGTAGTTTTCGATCCAGTAGAGGGAGAGTTCGTCGGCAGCCGTGGGTACGATGCCAACAGCAATCGCGTTGTTGCGCTCGGTCCAGTTGTTCTGGTCGCGACCTGGTCGCAGAAAGGCTTCAAGGTGACGATGGAAACGGACGCCGTCGCGGCTGCTCATGAACACACCATCGCTAACACCCGGGAGAGGATGACTGGCCACAGCCTTCCGTGCCGGTACAATCCGCTTGGAAAACCCGAGATAGATGTGGGGCGCGCGAAAATAAGGGACAATGGCGTTGGTATACAGCTCCTCATCCGGCGCATCGCCGAAATCCAGGGGTTCGATCTGGGACCAGCCCAGGAAATCGGTAGACGTGGTGCGGCCAATCCAGCGAATGGTATCTCGTCCCTTACCGGTTCTCCGCTTTTCTGAAGCCTCACTCTTGCGATGAACCCGCAGGTAGCACACGTAGCGACCCTCTGCCTCGGACCAGAAGGCATGGTTTCCGCCGCTGTCCCAGACCAGGGGGTAATGACTGGGAGTGATGAGGGCCTGTTCGGCGATCGCCTCCCAGCGAATCCCGTCCGCTGACTTGAATCCAAACAAGCCTCCCAATCTATAGCTGGCAAGGTCCGACTCCGGGACCCGACCCTTCAGGTGCTCCGCATCGTAGAAATGCCCTCCGATGGCCTTGTACCGCTCTCGGGGCCGTACTCCCGGGCGGGTGTCGATGAAGGGACTCCAGTCCAGGGGCATAGGAGCATAGTTGTTGTCTAGAACGACGTTGTTCTCCCTCGTTCCCATGATCTCGAACAGGCCCAGCCGAGGCCGTGTCCAGTGAATCCCGTCGAGGCTTTCGGCGTAACAGGTAACTTCATCCCGACTGCTGTCGGGAGTGCTGGCAGGTTTGCCCCGATAGTAGGCCCTGTAGAGGTAACCATCCTTCATCACCGTGGGATAGAAGGACACCAACCCCTCCCAGGGGACGTCGGCAAAGGAGAGGGCTATCTCCCTGGGTTGGGGAGAATGAAGCTTCAGCCTCACTCCTTCCATGGAATCGATCAGGTAGTCGTCCACGAACAGCTCCAGCCGGGAACCGATGTCCAGGGTCCTCTGGGAGCTTGGCTGCTCTGCCAGGGCATTCTCCGCCGTCACAATAAGGGCCACAAAAACCAGCCAGGCCGAGACCAGTCCGATCCTCATTCTCCATCCTCCTTCGGGGCGCTTCCCTGGTAGGCAGAATGGACCGACCTATTCATCGGGTCAACCTATATGGCCATTTCCTGAGATTGCCCTTCTTGATTCAACCCTATAGGAGTTGCGGCTCTCTCGACCAGAATTTCGTCTTGAACCTCTGAGAGTTCTAGGTTCAAATGATCATTTCAACGGGAAGGAGCAGTTGTGAACATCTTGATCACCGGGACCAGCACTGGCTTCGGTCGAACTTCTGTGGAAACTCTGGCCGCCAGGGGGCACACCATCGTGGCGTCCATGCGCGGCGTGAACGGCAAAAACGCCGAGTCCATTGAAAGCTGGGCGAAAGACAACGACGCGAAAGTCTTCTTGGTTGAGCTGGACGTGGCTGACAGTGCCTCGGTCGACAAAGGAGTGGCCGAAGCCATCGGCAAGACGGGCGGTCTGGACGTGGTCGTCAACAACGCCGGCATCGCCTACATGGGCGTGCAAGAAGCCTTCAGCCTCGAACAGGCCAAGCTGGTCTTCGACGTCAACACCTTCGGCCCCATGCGTGTCAGCAATGCCGTGCTGCCCCATTTCCGCGAGAAAAAGGCCGGCCTGATCGTCAACATCTCCAGCATCGTGGCCCAATTCCCCTTTCCCTACATGGGCATCTATTGCGCCTCCAAGGCCGCCCTCGAAGTGCTCTCCGACGACTACAACGCCAACTTGCAGGGTTCAGGAGTCGAGTCGGTGGTGTTGGAGCCGGGAGCCTACCCCACCGAGATCTACGGCAAGATGATTCCGCCCGACAACGGCGACAAAGTCATGCCGGGTTATCCAGGCGCTGCGGAGATCATGGAGGGCATGGGCGAAGGCTTTCAGACCCTGTTTGAAACCAGGAAACCCAACCCCCAGGATGTAGTCGACGGCTTGGTAAACCTGATCGAATTGCCGGCCGGAAAGCGTCCAGCCCGTACGGTGGTGGACAGCGTCAGCGGTCAGCTGGTGGAAGCGCACATCGAAGCCAAGGGAAAGAAACACAGCGAGTTCTTGGCCATGTACGGTTAAGCTATGCACATGAGAGCTCTTCGCTTCGTCCTGATTACTCTGATAGCCAGCTCCCCGTACCTCGCGGGGGGCTCGACTCCGCTCACGCCAACCCACAGGGATGTCCCCTACGGAACGCACGAGTTGAACCTGCTGGACTTCTGGAAAGCCGAGGGAGAGAGTCCCCGTCCTTTGCTGGTTTACATTCACGGTGGCGGTTGGACGGGGGGCGACAAAAAGCAAGAGGAATCACGATTCCGGCCCTTTCTCGAAAAGGGCATCTCGTATGCGGCGATCAACTATCGCTTGACCGGCGAGGCTCCGCTGCCGGCTCCCGTTCACGACGCGGCGCGAGCCATCCAGTTCCTGCGGTCGAAGGCCTCCGAGTGGAACATCGACAAGAACCGCATCGCGCTGACCGGCGGTAGCGCGGGAGCGTGCACGTCGATGTGGATCCTTCTCCACGACGATCTGGCGGATCTGAAAGCCACCGATCTGGTTCTCCGGGAATCGACTCGGGTGACCGCGGCGGCCGTTAGCGGCGGACAGACTTCAATCGACCCAAAAGTGATCGAGCCCTGGCTGGGCCCGAACGTCCTGAAGCATCGCATGATCAACATGGCGGTCGGTGAGAAGACCATCGAGGCCGCACTGAAGAACTACGAGAAACACCGGGCGTTATACGTAGAGTTCTCGCCCTACAATCACCTGACCCGGGACGATCCTCCGCTGCTGATGACCTACGGCAACAACATGAAGTTACCCTCGGAAGACGCTGGACACGGAATCCACCATCCGGTCTACGGCGTGAAGATGAAGGAAAAGGCGGATCGCCTGGGACATGAGTGCCATCTGCTGATCGAGGGTGTATCGGAGTCGGCGCAGTACGCGAGCGCGACGGAGTTTCTGATGGCAAAGTTGTTGCGCCTTCCGATCGCTACGAAAACCCCTGAGTAGAGCAGGCTCGTTTTGAGCGAGAGCCCACAAAGCGTCTATTCAGGAAGGCCAAAAAAGTCCAACAACGCGACTTCCGAAATTTACGGCGGTGGGCTGAGTCGGCTCTGAAAGAAGGAGAGCGATGATGGACAGATTCGGCGGAGTGTGACAGTGCTGAAAGGTCTGACCGCGAGCATCGCTCGCAATGCCCGTTTTCTGGTCTCTTTGGTGCCGGCTTTCGTCTTGTTGATAGGGTTCCTTGGTGTAGTCAGCGCCGCGGCCTCCCGACTTCAAGGTGGAGTCGGAGTTGCCATCTCAATCATCGCCGGTTTTTGTCTGGTCCTGGGGGTGCTGCTCGCGTACCATATCGGCGTCGACTGGCTCAATCTCAGGGTTATTCGAAGCGGGCAGAGCGAACAGGACTCGACGCTGCATGACGGCGGAATCGTGGCCTTCAGCGGTGTCGTCCGTGTCGACGATGAGCCGATGGCCTCGCCCTTCAGCGGGACTCCCTCTGCGGCCTACGCATACGTCGTGAAATACTTGCGCTATGGGCGCAAGCCGCGAAGTTTTGTCGCTCAGGGGTTCCACCTGGTCAAGACGCGGATCGAAGGCACCAGGCAGAGTCTTGGGCTTCGCTCTTTTCCCTCCTTCGAAGATGATCTCCGGAAGAATGTCCGCGGAGAGGAATGGGCTGCTCGAGCGCGGGAGCTGATCGACAGGATCTCAGAGACAGCCCCGTTTGCGGTGGAACGGGAGCGTCTGGCGCGACTACTCGAAGTGCGTGAAGCAGAGCTCGAAGAGGTCCACCAGGACTACTGCATAAAGAGAAAGCCGGGCGCCGGGCTCGGATTGAACATCGAAGAAGAGGTGCTGCCGGTTGGCCAAGAAGTGTGCGTGATCGGCACCTACGATAAGGATCTGAACAGCCTGACAGCCCGCCGGTCCCGACTCGGGCCCAACTTGCTCGTCTATCGGGGCTCTGCGGAGGAGGTGCTGTCGCGGGTCGGCAAAGAGACCGCCGGCTTCGCCAAGACGGCTGCTTTCCTGGTGGGCATTGCTGTGCTGGTGTTCGGACTGGCGTTCTCCCCTGCGGCCTGGACGTCGAGGCTTCCGATCATCGGCTATTTGATCGTCGCTCCCCCCCAGCCGATGGAACAGACCGTAGAGGTTGAAACCGATCCTGATGCCGTTCATCGGGAGCGGATCGACGGCTGGGTTCGCGAGGAGTACGACGCCGGGAATGTGAGTCGTGCGCTGCAGCTTGCAATCGTCGAGAACGCCTACCAGAGTCTCCGCTGGCTGATCGATCGGGGAGTTGGCCCGGCCACACCGATCGGTGTCGACGGCAAGTGGTATCAGCTACCGCTTGTCGAGGCAGCCCGTTCTGGCCATCTCGAGACCGTTCGAACCCTGCTCGAAGCCGGTGCAAATCCCAACCAGGTGCAGCCCGCCCAATCCCAACCCACGACTGGGCGGACGGCTCTCGGTGAATCGCTGAGGTTCGGCTACTGCGAGATCGCCGATCTTCTGGTGGAGTTCGGAGCTACACCTCCTACGGGACTAGAGACAAGCCGCTGCCCTTGAGCATCTGCTCGCCGTCAAGTTCCCTCAAGCAGTGAGTCCGACCTGCCTTGGTGTGAATGTCGGTACGGTCCGCCGCCTCAGTCCATGTTAGACTTCCAGCGCTTCTTCTTCAGTCGGACCAGCAAGCCCTGACCACCGATATTGATTCTATGATCCCCGTATCTGACCCGACGACCAGCCCGTTGACGCCCGAGCAGCAGCAGCAGTTCGCCAAGGCCTCGGGTGCGGCAGCGAAGCTGACCCGCGCCTCACGTATGGCGGCATTCAACGGTGGATCGATGCTGGTACTTGCGTTCCTGTGTGCACCTTTCGCGCTGATGGACATGACCAACGCCCTCGTCGCCGCGGTGTTGGCGGTCCTCGGGGTCATCGAACTGCGATGCCGGACGCGACTGCAGCGACTGGACCCGGGGGCAGGGCGCATGCTCGCACTGAATCAGCTGGTGCTGCTCAGCGCAATCCTGATCTACTGCGGCTGGAGTATCTACGCGAATCTCACTGCTCCCGGGCCCCTGGCTAGCTATCCCGAACTGCAGGATCTACAGATGGACATCGTCGGGCTCGAACGCACGATCGTGTGGACAGTCTATGGAGTGGTGGCCGTCGGCAGCGTGATCTTCCAAGGCCTGTGCGCGTTGTATTACTTCAGAACCGGTCGGCGCCTGCAGGATTACATCGAGCAGACCCCGCCCTGGATTCTGAAACTCCAAGCTGATAGCTGATCGATGTTGTGTGTGGGCCGTGTCTCCTTCGCCTGCGAGGCTTCCGTCTGTGAGGGTCAAAGGCTACGCTGCAGGTGGCATAGGTGGGCAGAGTGCTGCCGGAGCGTGTAATCTGTTGATCATGCTAAATCTCAATCGGTTTCCTCTTTCAAGACTTGTGGTCAGATTGACGCTCGTATCGACTTTCCTTGCGGTCCTTTTGGCGGCTACACCATCCGGTACTCGAGACGGTGAGTTTCATGGGCAGCCCGCGTTGGTGATGGCCAACGATAAGCTGGAGTTGAAGGTGTTGTCGTTTGGGGGGGCGCTGGCAAGCCTGCAGCTCAAGGGCGACGCGGAGAAGATGAATCCGATGTGGGATTCGTTTCGCGCCGATATCGAGGCAGGCAAGCCGATTCGCGAGGGCGGTTCGGTAGGGCACTTCGTTTGTGTGGATGGGTTCGGACCTGTATCGCAGGAGGAGCGAGAGGCGGGGCTGCCGGGACACGGCGAAGCTCATACTCTGCCTTGGGTGACGCAGAGTTCCTCGAAGCGGGGCAAGCTAGCGAGCTTGACGCAAGCGGTGCAGCTACCGCGGGTCCATGAAGTACTGACGCGGACGATCCAGATGATCGACGGTGAAAACGTCGTCTATGTCCGAAGCCGTCTCAAGAATCTATTGGCGTTTGACCGGCCGATCTGCTGGGCTGAGCATGCGACGATCGGCTCGCCGTTCTTGGAACGCGGCGTGACGGTGGTCGACATGTCAAGGAATCGGGCGATGACCCGCCCGCATGAAGGCGAACGGCCTCGGTCGCACCGGCTGCCGTCGGGGGTGGAGTTCGAATGGCCGATGTCGCCCACGCTGGATGGCGGCACGACGGACTTGCGGGCGGCGCCGAAGCCGTCGGATTCTCTCGACCATACGGCTCATCTGCTGACCGGACAGGAGCATGCATTTGTCACAGCATTGCATCCCGAGAAGCGGTTGCTGCTTGGCTATGTTTTCAAAACGTCGGAGTCGCCCTGGCTTCAGACCTGGGAGCACTATCCGCCGGACGGAATGATGGCAAGGGGGCTCGAGTTTGGGACCCAGGCTTTCGACCTTTCGCGGCGAACGGTGACTACCGAAAACAAGCTGTTTGGTGAGTTGTTGTATCGATGGTTGCCGGCGAGTGCGGAGATCGAGACGAGTTTCTTGATGTTCTGGACCCGGACGCCCGAAGGGTTTGCCGGTGTGAGCGAGGTTGAGGTGAAAGCCGGGAAGCTGCTTATCCGCGATGATCGTTCAGGGCAGTCGATGACGTTGAGTGCGTCGCGGGGTTTGTGATTCCTGGTTTCGGCTTGGTAGGGATCAGCAAGAAGGGTCGTTAAACTGTGATAGTCGGCTCCCGACCCTACAGACAGCGTCCGATTTGATCGCAATCGAACGGCCGCACCTTAACCGCACTCGGATAGTCGCCTTCCAGGATCTTGCTAAATCCCTCTTCTTCGTACTGCAGTGCCATTTTCAGGCGGGAAATAGGCTGCTTCGTCCGGGCAACGGCCTTGTCTCTTCCGTTCTTGGGAGCCGGGTCAGTATCCTTCACAGACGGAGGGCTTTCTGTTCCGCGAGCTTCGGACTGTGCCATCTGTGCCCGATCCAAGACCGCGAGTCCTACCTTGTCCTCGGTTCCCAAGATCACACTGCTGAGAAACTTTTCACCTCCAATTTCCAGGAAAGCGACGTACGCGAACTCTCTCTCGCCCGGCTTGTCGGAAACCAGGAGAGGGAAAAACTTCTCCAAAGCCTGGACGGTTCGAAGCTTCAGCTCGGCCTCGCTGGTCTTTTCCTGAAGCGTCAGCTGCGCCTCGTTGTAGCTGACGGTCGCCCAGGTCCCCATCAATGCGATGAGAGCTCCTCCGATCGCGCTGCCGGCCGAGGAGAGCTTGTCCCAAAAATCCTTTTCTCCACTCGTTGTGTCCCTCCAGAACGGAAAAGAAAGTTGCCCAGATTCTGAATCATTCGTCAAAACCCTACAAGGGGCAACATGGTCGCGTCCTCGCCCGCAGGGTTACCTCTGATCGAACTGTCCGATCGGACTACTGACCGGCCGAGTGGCGTCTGAGGAAGGTCAGCGTCCTGTCCAGAAAAATCCGGGGCTGGTCGAGCCAGATCCAATGACCGCTGTCCCGCACTAGCACGAACTCAAAGCTTTCGGCCCGAAGCGGCCCACCCTTCCAACCGAGAGTCTTGTGAGGAGGATCGGCGCCGTCCACCTTGCCGTAACCGGCGTTGAAGACGAGGACAGAGCACCTGAAGTCGCCGGAGGCTTCGATCCTCTCCGGCAGAGGGGCCAGCCGTCCGCTGATCTTGACTGCCTCGGGTTTTGGTCGACCCGGGGGTGGGGGCTCCAGCACTCTTGTCCGCCCTTGCGGGTAGTCCTGGTTGACGCTTCGGGCCCCGGCCTCCGGAATGAGTTTCCTCTGCTCGCTTCGCATTGCAACCCTGGGCTACGCACAATAACGCCTTCGGCGTAGGGGATGCCTCCTGAAATCGGGCAAAGTTCATTTCTCGAATGGGGCCAGGGCTTCCTGGGGGTGGGGCTAAGCTGAAACCTCATTGCTCAGGAGATCATGCGAGAGCCGCCAATGACAATCGCGGCAGACGTAGCCGAAGTTCTTTCTCGAATGATCCGGGGTATTGGCTGAGTGTCTTCCTTGTCCGTTCTACTTCGCTTCGAACGTGGCATCTTCACCATACGACGTCCCCGTTTCATTTGCGGCGACCAGGCGATAGTGGTACTCGGCGCCGGGCTTCAGGCCGCTTAACGTTTCGAAGCCGAGGCGGGGGGTGATCTGTAGACCGCCGTAGCGGGGCGACGTTTTCTGCCCGTAGCCTTTCGTGGGCCCGAACTCAAAATAGAACTGCGTCTTCTTGCCGAGGGGGTTGAGCCGGCCTTCAACCTTCGCCGTGCCGTTCTCAATCCGGCTCGCCGTGCCGGTGATCACTCGTGGTCTCGTGTCGGTCGGCAACGTGAACTGCTGATCCGGCCCCGGCGTGGTTCCCTTAGGATTGGTCGTCACCAGGCGGTAATGAATCGTCGCACCGGGTCTCAGATCGAGCAGGTCGACATTCACGTGAAACCAGTCGTCATCGGGGAGATAAGTGGCCCCGGAACCGAACAATTCAACTTCGCCGAGCCCCCAATGAAGCTGCTTGTATCCCGAAAGAATTCGCACTTTGACCTGCTTCGCTTTCGCGGACAGCTTTTTCTTGAGCAGGAAGGCGTAGTTCGCCCCGGCCGGATGTGTCTCGGGAACTTCGCCGCGGCAGAGCGGTTGCCATATCGTGCCATTATCAGAAACCAGGACTTCGACCTCCTGGCTTGGCCACTCGGTGTGCTGATGGAGTTGCAGCTTTTCGATAGTAACCTGCTTGGCAAACTCGTAAACGAACTCCTGCGGACCAGCGGGATTCGCGGTGCTTTTCCACATTCTTCCCGCACCATGCCGCCAGCCGTCGGTGAGTTTCGCCGGATTATCTGCCGAATTCCGCGGCGCTGAAATCAACCTGCCGCCATTGGTCCCATAAACGAGTGAGTAGTTGTGGTAGACGACTTCGAACTCATCGAAGTCAATCGCTCCGGTCGGCCGGTTTTGCGGATCGACGAACATCACCATGTGGAACAGATCGAGGTTCAAATGCCGCTGCGTTTCGTCGATTGACCAGTAGGCGTCGTAGCGTTCTTCTCCATTGTTGTTACCGCAATAGCTCCAGTTGTTGGTGTCATTCAGCAGCCGGTATTCGGCTGTTTCCCATTGTCCTGTGGAGAGGAGATCGGTGAGAGTCTTGCCGGTGTAGGACCAGTTGGGGTGCTTGTGGTCAGGAGACAGCGTCATGTCGTCGGGGTTCGATTCGATGTTACTCTGGGCCTGCGACCACCAGATCAGCTCGGTGCCGTTCGGTTTCCAGTTGCGCCCGCGGACCGACTGTTTTACGAGGGCGTCACGAAAATCGGGATCGCCGGCAGCGAGATAAGCGCTGGGAGCGGAAGGGCTGAGACTGATGCTACCCGGATACATGTAAGGCGTGAGGTGCACGGTCCCAACGCCGTCGTCGTGATTGTGATCGTCGCGCGGACTTCCATCGTAGCTGATGTAGCCGTTCTTCACGCCCCCTGCAGGGAATTTAAGCCGCTTGGGACACCAACTGTTCCAGCCGTTCCAGCCCTCATCCCACGATTCGCGATAGTGGGCCGCGAGCTTCGGCGGAATCGGCCTGGCCTCGGTCTTGTTGCCGTACGACGCCGTTGGACCGTATTGGACGTACCAGGTCGTCGGCAATCCATGCGAGTGAACTTGTCCATTCACCGACATCCCCGTGATGCCGAGCAGCGTCGGTGACCCGGGCTTCACATCGGGCGGAGCTTCTGCTGAAAGAAGCGCCGTTCGGGGGACCAGTAACACCGCAAACAGGAGCCAGAAATGTTGCCAGCGGCGTGAATTTGATGTCAGCATGATGACGGTCCTGGAAACAGAGGAGCGTGACAACTCAAAAGTCGCTTCGAAGGTACCCGGTAACGAGTGCTCGGTACAACCTACCACGCTACGGTCCAGCATGCGATGGCTCAACCCGAGGTAGCCACGCGGACACGAACCTGCCCCGGCTCAGGCTCAGGGGTCGCCGTCTCCCCTATTACAAACACCTCACAGGCAGGACCCTGCCGCTCGTACCATGCAGCTTTCATGATCATTCCTCGCCTTGCTTTGGGTAGGACGGTACAGCGCCATGGAGATCACCGGTGCACACGCCCTTGCGGCGCCTCGCTACGACAAGCGATGAGAAATCCGGGCTAGCGCGTCCGAGTGCAGCCGATTGTTAGGCTGTGTCGTGCTGAGTTGCCAGGTTCTTGGAGATTGTGTCCTCTGCTTCTTCCGGCCAGAGAGGGATCTCCTGTTTTCCTCGAGGAGAGAGTTCATACACACCACGTGATACGCTATCAAACCATCCGTACACGTCTCTGTACAAGATATCCCTGGCCTTCGGCTCTTGGAGAGTCCTGGCAATGTGTGAAGCCTTGGTCGGCCCTTGCTTCTGAAGGAACCGAGCAATTGCCAGGGCTCGCTGCCGGTAGACGGTCATGATGCCTTTTCTCTTCTCTATCCCGCCGAGGTTCGGGTCACCTACCCGCTTCATGAACTCACCAAGCAGACGTTCCTGGCGGTGCTTCGATTTACGAGGTCTATACTCGCCAGGATCGAGAAGCACCTCTACGCTACCGGTTTCATAGTCCAAATCAATCACCACCAGCCCCAAACCAAGCATCCTTAGCAGCTTGAGAATGTTCCTTCGTCGCCTGTTCAGGGTTTTACATTGTTTGGGGATGCCGATGTACACTTTCGGAGTCAGCGATAGCCTTTCAACTGCCTGGAGTATTACGTTGAGATTGAGAGAGAGCTTGAGTTCTACGACGACAGGAGCTTCCTCACCGCGTACTGCCAGGGCATCACAGTCCTGGACCTCTCCCTTTACCTCATAGTTCTGAGATTCCAGAAACCGCTTCAGGGGCAGATAAAGATCGGATTCCTTCATGCTTATCCCGTCTATGTCTCCATCACGCACCTGGCCAGCAATTGGGTCCTGCAAGTATTGCACTCTTCCCCATCCTGGGCAGCTGTGCTGATGGCGAAGCAACGGTGGTAGTCGAGCATTTCCATACTAATCCTCCCGGCAGGGCTCGAGTAGCTCTTTCATCTCGCCGATCTTTTCCTCTCATGGCCCACTGTTTGAGTCAACCGGGTGGCAAAAGCAGAACGAAGCGGCGCTTTTGCCAGTCCTAGTTGAACGCTTTGCTGGGCCGATTTGCCCTATTACCCTGCAATGACATTGTAGATCTCGAAGACTGTTGGCTTCGCCTCGATACCTATGTCTTGCAAGATCGACATGAGCTTCGCGCCGGAGTGTCTTGGGAGAGAAGCTGGGAGAGATATGCCGTCCAGTTGAAGTGCGGCTAGCCAGATCTGTTCTCGTTGGTCCACTTGCCGAAGTCACGAGCGCTGTGCAGAAAGGCAACAATGTATCTCGGTCGAGTAGGACAACGGGCGAGACAGTTGAGCATTACCGCACCGACTGAAGGTAAGGCTTTGGAGGGATCTATGGAAAATGACCAGGGGCTGGCGTCATCGATAAAAAGTTCATTCCCAAGAATGTCTCCAGCTCTGGGAATTCCCGTCGCGACATAATCCAGCGATCCCTCCAGCTCGAGGTTTAGCTTCTGGGTGTAGGCCGCAGTATCCCCCGGTCGCTCTGCCGGACTGAACTTGTCCACGATATCAATGTGAGTCTCCACCCATCCTCCGCTCTGCTCTGCTTCGAGCAGCGTCAGGTTTAGCTCGAATTCCAGCTCAACTGAATTGTCGCGGATTTCCGCTATACCCAGCTCCTGTGCCGTAACGTTCGTGAAAGGATTCTCCGGGGTTCCGGTGAACGGCACCCAGATCGTTTCAAACGTCAGGCCGACGCGCGGAATCTCGGTCGGAATGTCCAGTGCCAGGACCATTTCAAATGCCGTCTCCCACTCTGCTTTCGCCGTCCTGACTGGCACGCCGTTCTCCAATTCGGCTATCCGGGGTGGGTTGAAGAGGTTTTCGATAGTCAGGGTGGGCTCGAGTTTGAGTTTCGGAGTGCAGAGGAGTTTGCACTTGTTCGGCTTCTGCGCGGCTGGTGAGCAAAGGCAGAGAGCGCTAACGAAGAAACCAATCGTTACGTCAATCCTGAGATAACGCAATACAGTCTTCTCGAAACCGGTTGGAGGTTTGTACTCGTCCGGTGTTGCGGCCAGGAGTACTGCTCTCCTGATTAGCGGTTGATCTCCGGATACCCTAAAGCGGTGGGGCCGCACCACGGCCAGTGTGCCAGAGTGCGAGCACATCGACTGTATTGCCTTCACTATCCTATTGGTAGTAGAGGTGATATCGAATTCTTACCAAGAGAAGCCGTCGTACGCCGGTGAGACGCGAATGGGGTACCGGCTCTCCAACCGCCGCCAACGACGCAATGACTTCCATCCCACGCTCAAGATCATCGGCGAAAGCGTTGGGTGCCTTGTGTCTGTGTTGCAGCCACCATTTGGCAGCCTTCCGAATCTGGTTGGCGGCGCGTGGCGAGATTCGAACCCGAAGGCTCAACTTCCGGTGCTCTTCCTTAGCTCGGCTAGCAAATCTTGGCCGTCTACATACTTACCGTGGCGAATATCCTCCACTGCGGAAACAAGCTCGGCCTCCTGTTCCGCCGTGAGCTGGATGGGCTCCTCAGGCTCCGCGGCCACGATTGCGACGCGATCTCCCTCATCCAAGGCGCCCTCTGGCACGTCGACCTTACCTCCGACGACGGTTCCCGAGATGACTTTCATGTGACAATCATACCAGCGGAAAGCCTCTTGGAACCTGCGCTCCCTCTCACCTCTTACCTGAATCTCAAGGAGTAGAGATCCGCATCCTTCATCACGAAGCGGAGTCTCACTGTCCTGCCAGCCAGGCTTCCCACGTCATCGCCCCCTTGCCATGACACGATCCGGCTGATTTCATCCCCGGTGATCTCGGGGCAGTCCTTCAGAGAGAAACTCTCCAAGGGTTGCCCTTTCTCATCCTGGATCTCGACCTTGAGGCCCCCGGCAGCGGACGTGGAATAGTTGATCTCCAGCTGGCTCCCCTCGAACTTCAGAGGCTTCGTGATCAGCTGGCCTCCCTCATAGGGAGCATTCAGCGACGCAAACCCGTCCAGTCGCAGGGTCATCCGCTGGATGTGCCAGGACGGATCCGCGTAGTGTCGTACCACGTAGATGGACATCTCATCAGGCCCTGTGGGAACGACTCCCTGGAGAGGATAGTTGGTCCGCGTCGTCCAGTTCTTGGCACCTGGGCCTGGGCGCACGAATGCCCCCATGAAAGTACGGTCGTAGAGGGTCCCTCCCCGAGAGGTCATGAAGGCTGCATCGGAGGAATCATTGATCCGCCAATTCGGACCCCAGGGGATCGTAGGATCCGGCACAAAACCCAACTTTGTGGCTGTGTCCAGCTCCAGCACTCTTTGCTCCTTCATGAATCGAGGCGGGAATGCCACATAGATGTGGGGGGCCCGGAAATAGGGAACCGTTTGATGTTCATACAGATGCTCGGGCGGAACGATACCCCCGGTGCTGTACTCCATAGGGACCGGGTCGGTCCAGCTCATGAGGTCTCTTGACGTACTACGGGCCACCGATCTTTTTCCGGTCCCATCGTTGGCCGTCATGTAGCGGAAGTAGAGGAGATATCTGTCCTCTGTCTCGGACCAGAAGATGGACTGGATGCCGTCGAAACCATTGGGTAGCCTGGTGGTGAAGACCGGTTCCTCCTGTACCTTCCTGAACTTCACTGCATCTGCGGAATCGAAGAGATACATGTCCGTGTATCCCTTGCCATCCAGGGGATGCTCATTCTTCCAGTCCTCCCGTTTCCGGGATTCGACCATGGTGGCCTTGAATCGCGAACTTCCTGGGGTTCCAGGCCGGTCATCCACGAAGGGCACCAGAAATCCCTTCATCACCACATTGTTCTCCAGGCTGCCCTGACGCTCCACCAGTTTCAGATTGGGCTTTTCCCAGTGGATTCCATCCTGGCTCCGGGCGTAGCTGCTGTATTCGATGAATAGCTTCTCGCCCCCGACCATATCTCTGGCCAGATAGTAGAGATGGTACGTTTCCCCCTCCTTGAAGACCTTGTAGCCGTAGTTCAACCGGCCTTCCCAGGGCCGATCCACCTTGAGCGCGACACCCGCAGGTCGAGGCTCGTGAAGCAGCAGCCTCACTCCTTCCAGCCGGTCAATGAGAAATCGGTCGACGAACAGCTCCAGCCGGGAGCCGATGTTCAGGGGCTCCTGGGACTCGCGCGGCTTCGCTGATAGAGCGGCCAGGGAGAGCAGCAGACTGAAAGAAAGTAGTAGCGTCCTCATCATCCATCCTCCTTGCAGCGGAAATCTACGGGACTCAGGCTATATCGGTGGGCGGGAAGGATCAATGGGTTTTGGCTGCTAAACGGGCGTTCACTCGAGTGAACCTGCTGGCGCAAGGGGTAGAACTCCCCGCTTCGGCGTGAAACACTCTTGATGGAATCGGATCAGCTCGGAAAAGGACCCAGATGCAAACTGAAGATGCAGACTCCTTGGTGGCAGGAATCCACAGCGGACACGTGGTTCACTGTTGGGACCACTTCGTTATCGGTCTCCGGGCTGGGACCGCCGATGAGACGACGCTTTCGCTTTACGCGATCAGCTACTCGCCCACGCTTGGGAGCGGCCATGTTGCCTTTCTCGACATCGCCGACGGGCCAGTTCTGGCCTGGGAAGATTTCCCCGGTCTGGGCAGCCGGATGCAAGAGCGGTTCCGGGACATTGCCCTCGCCGGGAGATCGGTCGAGGCGCAGCTCGAGTCGGCCCGTTTCGAACGACATCCGATGACGCCGGAGGGGTTCGGGTTCTCCATCCGGTCCGCCAGATCTACACTGGAAGCGAGATGGACGCACCCAAAGCCGGCTTTCTGGACGGAGGGACCGGCCCCGGCCTTCTGGGAGCGCGAGGATATCTGGGCCTGCTTCATCGATGCTCCTGAAGCCGAAATCAGACTCGACGAGCAGAGCCTCCCCGGTGCAGCCTTCGAGGACGATCGATGGCAACCCAAGCTGGGTCGCTCGCTTTCCAGCGCGCACGTCGCACTTTCCGAAGTGCGGGTGACACCGGCTTGAACCCATCTGGGCCCCTTGCCAACCCGGATTACCATCCAGCTGAAAAACGATGTGCTATTGACCTGAACGCGTGGACTAAAACGCATGGACTAAACGGCGTTGATTGTTCTGGCCGCAGAGAAGACAATAGATGGACCGTTTTCAAAGGAGGAGCGTGCATGTCCACAGCCATGGATCGACGACGTTTTCTGGGCAGCACGGCACTGGGGGCTGCGGCATCCGGCTTGACCGTCTCGGCCAAGAACAGTTCCAAAAGTTATTCCCCCAACAGTCGGGTGGTGGTCGGAATCATGGGTATGGCCCGGGGTTTGGACCTGGCCATGAGCCTCGGGAAGCAGCCCAACGTCCACGTGAAATACGTCTGTGATGTGGACTCATTGCTGATGGACAAGGTGGCCAAGAAGGTGGAGCAGGAACTGGGAAAGGCTCCCCAGCAGGTCACCGACTTCAGGAGAATCCTGGATGACTCATCGGTTGACGTGCTGGCCAATGCCGCGCCCAACCACTGGCATTGTTCGGCTACCCTCCTGACCTGTGCCGCCGGGAAGCATGTGTACGTGGAGAAGCCCTGCAGCCACAATCCCCGCGAGGGAGAGCTGATGATACAGGCGGCCCGCAAGTACAATCGCGCCGTCCAGGTAGGGACCCAGCGGCGCAGCTCACCCGGAACCCAGGAGGCGATCCAGGAGCTTCATGAAGGCGTGATTGGGCGAGTCTACATGGCGCGGGCCTGGTACAACGGCGGCCGCGGGTCGCAGGGATGGGGAAAACAGGTGCCAGTACCAGCGCATCTGGATTACGATCTATGGCAGGGACCCGCCCCCCGAGTTCCCTACAAGGACAACCTGATCCACTACAACTGGCACTGGTACTGGCATTGGGGCAATGGCGAGTTGGGCAACAACGGAGTCCATACCATGGATTTGTGCCGCTGGGGGTTGCAGGTCGACTACCCGATCAGGGTGGCTTCGAGCGGAGGTCGTTACTGCTTCGACGATGACCAGGAAACCCCTGACACCTACACGGCCTGCTTCGAATTCGAAGGAAAGCGATCCGTTAGCTGGGCCGGATTGAGCTGTAATCGTCACGGCAGCGGTTTCATCACCTTCTACGGGGATAAGGGGGCTCTGGATCTGGAGAGCAAGGGGGCCTACACGATCTACGACAAAGAGGGTGCGGTGGTGAGGAAGCGTGCGGAAAGCACCTACGGTGAGGACGAGCATGCCCAGAATTTTCTGGCTGCCATCCGCAACGACAAGCCTCTTAATCTGAACACGGATATCGAGGAAGGCCACAAGAGCACCCTGATGTGCCAGCTGGCGAACATTGCGTATAGGACTGGACGAAGTCTCAAATGCGATCCCAATAGTGGTCACATCAAGGACGATCCGAAGGCCATGAAATACTGGTCCCGCGAGTATGCCAAGGGTTGGGAGCCCAAGGTCTAGTGGACGCATTCCATCAGGCTCCCAGAGGGTGATTCCAATTGACCGTTGCGACGATCTTCAACCTTGTTGCCCTCCTGATCACCCTTGCGACCGTCTTCGGTTATATCAACTACCGCTGGCTGCGGCTCCCACACACGATCGGCCTCGTGATCATCGCCCTCGCAGTGTCCGTGACGATTTTGTTCGCTGATGCCTCCTTCCCGGCGCTGGGACTGGAGGCCACCGTGCGTCAAACCCTCACCGACATCGACTTCTCGGACACCCTGATGAAGGGGTTCCTCAGCTTCCTGCTGTTCGCCGGGGCGTTGCATGTCGACCTCGACGCGCTTCTCAGCCGGCGCTGGGCCATATCGCTGCTCGCAACCGTCGGCATCGTGATGTCCACGTTGATCGTCGCTGGACTGATGTTCTACGGCTTCGGGATCTTGGGCTTCGACATCCCGCCAATGTATTGCCTCGTCTTCGGCGCGTTGATCTCACCGACCGATCCGGTGGCCGTCATGGGCATCCTCAAAGAGGTAAAAGTACCCGAGTCTCTGGAGGCAAAGATTGCGGGCGAGAGCCTCTTCAATGATGGTGTGGGGGTGGTGCTCTTCGCTGTCCTGGTTTCGGTGGCAAGCGGAGATGGCGCACACGGAGAGGCGAGCTTCGCTGGAGCAGTCGAGTTGCTGGCCAAGGAAGCGCTTGGGGGTATCGCGCTAGGGCTTGCAGCTGGCTACTGTGCGTATCGCGCGATGAAGGCGATCAACGAACACAACCTCGAGGTGTTGATCACGTTGTCGCTCGTGATGGGGACTTATGCTTTCGCGTCCCAGCTGCATCTGTCGGGGCCGCTCGCTGTGGTGGTGGCCGGGCTGTTCATCGGCAACCACGGGAAGCGATTTGGCATGAGCGCCGAGACCCGCTACCACATCGACACATTCTGGTCATTGATTGACGAGGGGCTCAACTCTCTGTTGTTTCTCGCCATCGGATTCGAGGTCATGGCGATCACAATCACCGGTCAAATCGTGGGAGCTGCGGTCTTGGCGATTCCCGTGGTGCTGCTGGCGCGGTGGGTGAGTGTGAGCTGTCCAATCAAGTTTCTAGGGATGTGGCGAGAGTTCACGAAAGGCGCGATCCCCGTGCTGACGTGGGGCGGCTTGCGCGGCGGCATTTCGGTCGCCCTCGCCCTGTCCCTGCCGGTGAGTCCCGTCAAACCGGTGCTGCTCGCGACGACCTACGGTGTCGTGATCTTCTCCATCATCGTCCAGGGGCTGACCGTGGGAAAGGTCGTGCGGGCGGTAGTTCGGTAAGGCGTCACTCAGACGACCAACTGCTCCAGGACGGCCATAGCCTGGTACGCACAGAATAGATCATGCTGGAAAGACTAAAATTTTTCATTCTCGATTGGGGAGCGACTGAACCTGTCGCTGACGCGGCGGCACGTCTCATCGCGTTCGCCGTTGTCCTGATCCTGAGTTTCGTCGTCTTTTTCATCGCCAGTCGAATCGTTCTGAGGATCCTCGAGCGAATTGCCCTGAAGACCAAAGCAGAGTGGGACGACAAGATCGTTCACAACAAAGTCCTCTTCTGGGTTGCCAACCTGGCACCCGCCATCGTGATCTACCTGCTGGCCCCCGCTGCTTTGGGGGGCTGGGTCACGGCGATCCAGATCGTTCTCGGAGCCGCTCAAATCTACATGATCGTGGTGGCCTTGCTTGCGCTTGACGCCCTGCTCAACGCGGCCCTGGAAATCTACGACGACTTTCCGGTGTCCCGCGAGATCCCGCTCAAGGGTTTCGTGCAGGTCGCGAAAATCATCCTCTACATCGTGGCCGTAATCGTCGTCGTTTCGACGCTACTCAGTAAGTCTCCGGTGTATCTCCTGAGTGGAATGGGTGTCCTGGCATCGGTCCTTATTCTGATTTTCAAGGATGCGATTCTCGGTTTCGTGGCCGGGATCCAGCTCTCCGCCAATCGGATGCTTGCCAAGGGCGACTGGATTGAAATGCCCAAATACGGAGCCGACGGCGATATCCTGGAAGTCGCGCTCACCACCGTCAAAGTGCAGAACTGGGACAAGACCATCACGACGATCCCGACCTACGCACTCATCACAGATTCCTTCAGGAACTGGCGCGGAATGTCCGAATCGGGTGGCCGCCGCATCAAGCGCTCGATCTACCTGGACCTCAACACGATCAAGCGCTGCACTCCCGAGATGGTCGAGCGCTTCAAGCGAGTCAAGTTCATTGCTGCTTATGTCGAGGAGAAAAGCCATCAGCTGGCCAAGTGGAATCAGGAGCGCGGCATCGACATGTCGGACGCCGCCAACGCCCGCAATCTGACCAACGTGGGGACGTTTCGTGCCTACATCCAGGCTTACCTCGAGAATCACCCTGAGATCAATCAGAATATGACCCTGCTGGTGCGACACCTGGAGCCGACGCCCGACGGTCTGCCCATCCAGATCTACTGTTTCTCCAAGGACCAGGTATGGGCCAATTACGAACGCATACAGGCCGATATTTTCGACCACATACTGGCCATCGCCTCCGAGTTCGACCTTCGGATCTTCCAGAATCCGACCGGCAGTGACTTCAGGGCCTTCTCCGACAGCCGCGCGGGCCCGACCGGATGAAGAGAACGGCCGGTCTCGCCTATCAAGTTCTCGTCCGGAGGGAGGCTTGAGAAGGAGACCAGCCACTGGCGGTTGAACGGGCAGAAGCGGGTGTCAAAAAACTCCGGCTATGCCTGCGATAGTGCACCTTGACCTCGGTCCCGAATGGCTCGCTCATCCACTACCGGTTCAAGTATTACGGTCCACTAGCACTAGCTGCTAAGCTCGGTTTGTTGGAATTCTTCGCGACTCTTGAGTCAACTTGGGAGCGCAAGACACAAAAGCCCCTGCCCCATATCTACGCCGAAGGCGTTACTGCGTGTAGCCCAGGGTTGCAATGCGAAGCGAGCTACCCTGGGTTGAGGTTCCCCTGCTCTCTTACGCTGAAAGCGTTACTGCCCCTAGTCTCCGGGTCCGCAGTAACCTTTTCAGGGTAGTGAGTTTTTTTGAGCGACTTTGACCCAGGGTAGCTCGCTTCGCATTGCAACCCTGGGCTACACGCAACAAAACCTTCGGTGTAGGGAATCGCCCCTCAACGGTTGCCTTCTCCAAGGATGCAGTGCCCGCTGTCCCCCTTGGCTCAATCGGAAGTTCCTTTCTCGAATGATCCGGCCTGAACGGGGACGGGACTCCAGAAAGATGAATCTGTGTCTCCTGGAAGCCTCCAGCAAAACCTCCTGACCTCAACACACTGATCGTTGGTCTGGGGCGATGCCTCACTAATCTTTGACAGGGGGGGAAGATAAGGGTATCCTCTTCGTAAGATTTCTTCAGTACAAGGCCTCCTGAAGCTGTCTTAAAAGGAAAAATTGAAGGCCTGGTCAGTCTTACCCCTGCGAAAGATACCCCCTTAGGAATTACCGACTAGACTGTGGCACGAGACCAAGAATCCGCCCCTGTTCTGTTCCTTTCCGGTCAGGGTCTCAGGGTTGGAAGACACATGTATTCTCTTTAGGAGGAGAACAATGGGTAACAAACTGTACGTGGGTGGTCTGCCGTATTCCACAACGGAAGATGCGCTAGAACAACTTTTTTCACAGCACGGAACTGTCGAATCAGCCAAGGTGATCACAGACCGAGATACGGGTCGGTCACGGGGCTTCGGTTTTGTGGAGATGGAATCTTCGGCAGAAGCGCAGGCGGCTATCTCGGCCCTGAATGGCACTGACCTTGATGGGAGAACTCTTACCGTCAATGAGGCCAAGCCGCGGGAGAATCGATCCGGTGGCGGTGGCGGTGGCGGTGGTGGTGGCGGTTACGGTGGCGGCGGTGGACGAGACCGCTGGTAGCCGAATAGTCAGCCAGTACTAATCGAAAGAGGGGCGTGCAGGTCGGTTCGCCCCTTTTTTGTGTCTGGACAGCCAGCTGAGTGCGCCCTTCCATGATTGCCGTCGTTTCCGTACTTATCTGCTTAGCCCTCATTACACCCTCGGGGATGGCCCAGACTGGGCTCGATCTGGTCGACGTCGACCTCATGTTCGTTGGTGCTCATCCCGACGACGACACGAGCGTCATGGCCACGTTTGCTCGCTACCTGCTTGACGAAGGCTTCAGTGCCACGGTCATTACCGCTACGGGCGGGGAAGGCGGAGGGAACGCGATCGGGCCGGAGTCGGGGAGAGCCCTTGGGCTCATCCGCGCCGAAGAGGAACGGCGCGCCCTCGAGCTGGTGGGAGTGCGATCGCCTCAGTTTCTTGGTCTCCGCGACTTCTATTTCACCCTCTCCGCGGAAGAGACGGCAAGAAAGTGGGGAGATTCCTACATCTGTGATGTCGTGCGTTATGTCCGCCTGCAGCGCCCGGAGGTCATCGTGACGATGTGGCCGGGCCCCGGTACACACGGGCAACATCAGATGGCTGCGCGCGCCGCAACCACCGCCTTCGATAAGGCGGCAGACCCAAGCTTCTGCCCAGAGCTCATCACAGACGAGCATCTCGGGCCTTTCCAACCTCTCAAGCTCTACTATGCTCGGGGAAAGAATTCATCGACCACGGTATCCGTCGATTCGGGTGCCTACTCTCCCAGGGCAGACATGCGCTATGCCGACCTGAAGGCATTGGCTTTCTCCAAGTACCGCTCCCAGGGTTTCGACCAGTTTGTGAAAATACCGGTGGAGGAAGCACGCCCCGAGACTTTCATGCTTGTCCGCTCAAGGGTTCCCATACTAGACGTGGAGACGCACCTTCTCGAGGGAGCGCTTCTGCCGGCAGGAGCGTCGCCGCCTGGCATCCGCCTCGAGATTGTGCCGGCCAGCTTCGAAGGGAGTATCGGCGTCGATGTAGCCACCGTCGTGACGCTGGTCAACAGCACGGCGGCACCCCTGGAAAAGGTGAAGATCTCTCTCGAACCGACGCAAGCTTGGGGCGTCGATTCCACGGGCGACAACATCTTCGGCGTCCTGGGGCCGGGAGAAAAAGCCGAAGCGGCCTTTCTCATCCGGGCTCAGGAGGGCACCACCCTCGATAGGAACACCCAGATTCAGGCGAGCTATTCGGGGGAGCAGCTGGGTCGTTCGGTTGCCGGCCGCAACTACACCTGGGTCAAAGCCGTAGCTCCTGTTCAGGTTCGCTTCCAGCCCACCTACGATGTCGCAGGCTATCAAGAGTTTGCTCGGCACACCAACACAGAGTGGGTCATCGAGTCTTTGCCGACGAGGCTGCCACTGACGATCGGGCGTTCGAACCCCATCAGCGTGAACGTCATCAATCGCGGCGCGGATCCAGCGGCGGGAAAGATACGATTGAGGCTCGATCCATCCCAAAAGGGCATCAGGGCAGGGGGGGAGCTGGGTTTCACAGTTGCCCCGCAGTCCAGTACTTCGGTACCCGTCGACTTGGAAGTGACCTCGGACGTGCTTCCAGAGAATCGCCAATCGGCTCGTTTCCCCCTGGAGTTGGAAATCACCTCGGGAGCCCACCGAAGTTCGGACACGGCCGAAGTCTACGTGCTTCCGACGCTTGAGATACCTAGGCTGCGTCGAGCTCCCGCTATCGACGGTGAGCTGTCGGATATGAGGGGCTTTGCGAGAGGAGCCATCACGCCCAAAGACCTTTGGTGGCGAAAGGAGCCGAGCGACCCAGCGGACTCAAGCGCCTCCTTTCACATTGGCTACGACCTGAAGAACCTCTACGTTGGAGTCGAGGTGCTCGATGATGTCGTGGTGTGCAACATCGCTCCGGATGATATTCGTGCTCAGCTTCGCTCGGATGCCGTCGGCATCACAGTCGATCCCTCTGGGAGAAGCCAGGATACTTCCAGCGTGATTCAAGCTGCGGCTTTTCCCTGCACGACGGAAGGCTTCCGAGCACGCGGTTTTCGAGATGCCGACGCGGATCAAGGCTTGATGGAGAAGACAGCGCCGGGCATGAAGGTGGCCTCGCGCAGGACCGCTACGGGCTATACACTCGAGTTTTCCATTCCATGGCTCGTCATGCCGGAACAGCCGAGGCCAGGAGCTACCATAGGCATGAACGTTGTTGTCTATGACGGAGATAAGAAAGACGCACGTGTGGGAGCCAACATCAGCGAAAGCGGCCTCGCATGGGCTGCTTTTCGCTGGGGAGGCAAGCAGGCGCTACCGTATCTGTGGCCCCGAGTTTTCCTGGCTAAGTAAGAGTTCGCTTGCACCCCCGATCTTCCGAAGCACCATTCAGAAGCCCCGCTTTCGAACCAGCCGTTTTTTCTGCAGCCGCATTTTCTGCAGCCCGTTTTTTCTGCAGCCCGTTTTTTCTGCGGCCGTTTTTTCTGCTGGCAGGGCCTCGATCCCCTGTCCACTTCACCCCGCTCCCTACCTGAACCTCAGGGAGTACAGATCTGCGTCCTTCATGACGAATCGCAGCCGCAGGGCCTGACCGGCGATCCGACCGAGATCGCTGCCACCCTTCCAGGACACCACCCGTTCGATCTCATCCCCTATGATCTCCTTGCAATCGGAAGCCGCGAAGCCAGGGATAGGGCTTCCATCGGTGTCCTGGATCTCGACCTGCAGGCCGCCTGCTGCCGATGTGGCATAGTTGATCACCAGCTCCTTCCCGGAGAATCGAAGGTCTCTGGTGATCATCTCGCCTCCTTCGTAAGGAGCATGGACCGAGGTGAAGCCATCGGTGCGAAGCACCATCCGCACCAGACGAGCCGTGTCCTGCGCGTAGTCCCGCTGCACGTAGAGGGACATCTCCTTCTCCCCGGTAGGCACCACTCCCAGGGCAGGGTAGTTGGTACGGGAGGTCCAGTTGCTATCTCCAATGCCAGGGCGGACCAGGCTTTCCCTGAAGGTGAAATCGTAAAGTGTCGTGCCCGCCCGGCTGCTCAACAGGACGCCATCCGAGATATCCCTAACCCGCCAGTCCGGATCGACCGCGTAGGAGGGATCCTTGCCCAACGCTGCAGTCTGGGCTTCGTTCAGGACCCGACGGCCTGACTGGAAGCGGCCTGGGAGTGCAACGTAGATGTGAGGAGCCCTGAAGTAGGGATGGGTCTGGTTCGTATACAGGTGCTGGGACGGAACGGTAGTCCCCGTGTCGGTGTAGGTCATGAGCACGGGGTCCGTCCAGCTGAGGAAATCCTTGGAAGTGGAGCGCGCCACCGATCGTCGTCCACCCACCATGTGGCGGCAGTAGAGGACGTAGCAGTGCTCTGCCTCCGACCAGAACATGACGTTCTGGGAGTCGAAATGGTTCCTCAAGCTCCTGGGAACGATGGCCTTTTGCCGCATCTGCTCCCAGTGGATTCCATCACCGGAGACATAGCCCAGGAGACCTTCTTTGTCCTCGCTGTTGGCCTTTAGTCGCTGGGAGGAAGGCACTCCCGGACGGCCATCGATGAAGGGGCAGAACTGGCGTCCGGAGGGAAGGATGATGTTGTTCTTGCGGCTTCCCTTGAACTCCACCAGACCCAGTGAGGGACGGGTCCATTGGATGCCGTCCGGGCTCTCGGCATAGCAGGTGTATCCGGGAGCGGGCTCTGATCCACAGCGATAGTACATGCGGTAGACATCACCGTCCTTGAGGACTGTCGTGTAGAAGGAGTACCAGTCCTCCCAGGGCTGGTCGTACTCGATGGCGACTTCTGCAGGCCGGGGTTTCTGTAGCCGGAGCCGCGTTCCCTTGAGCTGTCCGATCAGCTGGAAGTCCAGGAATAGCTCCAGCCGAGAACCGATGTCCAGAGATCCCTGGGACTCAGGCTGCTTTGTCAAAGCACTTTCGGCCACCAGGAAGAACACCAGGGAAGCCACCCAGACATTGAACCCTCTTGTGCGCATCGCCTATCTCCTCCTTACAAAACGAACCGCGGTTTTCACTGGAGCCCAGGCTATATCAGACTACGAGGAACTTCAGGCAGTCCCGCACCACTCGATGGCGGCGGCAGCGTAGGCTTTGGTGGCGACCATCAATTCGTCGATGTCCAGGAACTCGTCGACCGCATGTGCGTGCAGGAGACTGCCAGGGCCATAGACCACGGTCGGGACTCCGCCAGCGCTTAGAAAGGTGGCGTCACAGACGGCATAGAAGCCCTGAACAACCGCCGGTCCCTGGAAACGGGTCCCCTGGGCTGCAAGCTCATGGGCTTGTCCAATGGTGGTGCAGATGGGGTGGTCCTTGTCGATCGAGAAGGCAGGCCAGTGTAGCTTCCATTCAATCTCGGGGGGATGATCGCGAAGCCACTCGTCCAGGGCGGCTGCGTGCTTGACATAGTCCTCGACTTCGTTCTTGACCGCCTCGACATCGTCCTCGGGGTGGTACCAGATGGCGTACTCGATCGTGCAGTACTCGGAAATAAAGAAGGGGACCCCGACACCGTGAGGTGCTCCCGTGATCACACCTGGGTGCAGGGTGAAATGGCCGGGCTTGAAGAGTGGATGCTTCTTGGTCAGTCCCCACTCCTGCTCCAGCTTCTGAATGCAGTTGAAGATGAAGACGCCCTTGTCGATGGCGTTGACGGCGACTTTGGCGCCGGCGCCACCGGCCCGGAAGGTCTCGCCCCGGGTTGCGGCGTGGCTGGATTTACCCCGGCAGGTGACCGCCATCCAAAGGAGCCCTGGACTGACGGGCACGACCGCCAGGGGTGCCTCGGGTGCGGATGGCTCTGAGACGATGGCTGCATCGGCGCGATAGCCACGGCGTACGGTGGCAGATGCACCCGCTTCATGGTCCATGACCTCTTCGCCTACGACACTCTCGAGGATCAGGTCGCCCTGGAGCTTGATCCCCAGGTTCTGGAGAGCCTTGGCAGCCATCGCCTGTGCCACCACAGGTCCCTTCATATCGCAGGATCCACGACCATAGATTTTGCCGTCCTCGACCTTGCCACTGTAGGGATCGGACCACTTCCAGTCCTCGTGGCGTCCGACCGGAACGGTGTCGATGTGGCCGTTGAAGATCAATGATTTCCCGCCCCCACTGCCTTTCCAAACTCCGACGGCGTTGGCGCGCTTGGCCTCCTCCTCCCAGAGATCGACCTCGCAACCGATTGTCCGGTAGAGCTCGGCGATCCGTTGATTGGCTTGAGTTTCGCCTCCAAGGACCTCCTCCGAGATCACTCCAGGATATTTCGGATTGACGCTGGGGATCTGGACCACCCCGCTGATCGTCTCAACGATCTGGTCCTTCATTTGATCGATGGTCTCAAACGCTTTCCTGGTTTCCTCGTTCATTGCTGGGCTCCTTGGTGAAGCACTCCCGTGCCGTCATCAGTGTGAAATATCGAGTCTATTTAGGTTCGGATGCTAGGGTGGGCAGTCCCGGCTGTCAAGTTCAAACCAGGAGGCCCCCTGCAGCCTTGTTGGTTGGAATGCCGGGACTTGCCGGTCTCGACTTTCCCCAGTGGACCCAGCTATCCTGGCATCCACGCTGATCTATGTAAGCAAGCCAGGAGGTAGTATGTCGAAAAGAGGAAGTTCGCGACGGGATTTCATCAAAGTCGCTGCGGTGACAGCGCCTATGGCTCCGGCTATTCTGGTGCGAGGAAGGGCCAGAGAACCCAGTGCCGGCAGTCACAGTGTCGCACCCAACGACTCCATTCGCTTCGGGACGATCGGAATGGGCGGAATGGGCTTCGGCGACACGCGGACCGCCCTGAAGGTCCCAGGTACCGAATTCGTTGCTGCCGCCGATTGCTACGACGGCCGTCTTCTCAGGGTCAAAGAGGTCCACGGTCCGGAGGTGGCTACCTCACGGGATTATCGAGAGGTATTGGCGCGGTCAGACGTCGATGCGGTGATTATCGCGACCTCTGATCACTGGCACGCCCAGATCGCGATTGAGGCCCTGCAGGCAGGTAAGGCGGTCTACCTCGAGAAACCCATGGTCCACGATCTCGAGGAGGGGCCGCAGGTCTTGAAAGCCGAGCGGGCCACCGGCAAGGTGCTTCAGATCGGGAGCCAGTACGTCAGCTCACTTCTCTACGAAAAGGCCAGGGAGCTCTACCAGTCAGGCGCGATTGGTGTGCTCAACCTGGTCGAAGCCACCTACAATCGTAACTCTCCTACAGGTGCCTGGCAGTACTCGGTTCCCCCCGACGCCTCACCTCAGACCGTGGATTGGCAGACCTTTCTTGGGAGCGCACCCAAGCGTCCATTCGATCCCCTCCGCTTCTTTCGCTGGAGGAATTATTGGGATTACGGGACAGGCATTCCGGGGGATCTGTTCGTACACCTCTTTTCTGGAATCCATCTGGTTCTGGGTTCGAATGGACCTACTCGAGTCTTTTCGACGGGAGGGCTACGACACTGGAAGGATGGTCGGGATGTTCCGGATGTAGTGATGAGCCTTCTTGATTATTCGGCCAGCGACAACCATCCGGCTTTCAACATGGCACTTCAGGTCGATTTCGCGGACGGAAGTGGCGGGGGGACGCTATTTCGGTTTATCGGCGATGAAGGAGTGATGACGATCGGCTCGAGCGAAGTGAAGGTCACGCGTCTCGGCCCCAGATCGGAGCCTGGGCACACCGTTGGCACCTTTACCGAGGATCAGCAGGAGAAGTTCATGGAGCAATACCGAAAAGACTATCCCCTGCCGAAGCGGCCTTCTCTGGTGCCTTCAAGCGAGAAACTGTACCGTACACCTCGAGACTACAACTCCCGCCTGGACCACTTCACAAACTTTTTCAATGCGATGCGTGGAGACGACCCGGTGGTAGAGGATGCTGCCTACGGCTACCGGGCGGCGGCTCCAGCGCTGATCTGTAACCTGAGCTACCGAGAGAATCGCGCCTATCGTTGGGATCCAGAGAAGATGAAGCTTGTTTCCTAGAAGGTGCCCGAAACAGGGCAGGGCCGGTCTCCGTATCTGCATGGCGGATTGGCCAAAGGTGCTAGTGCGTTGAACTTCGAACCTCAAATGAGGTCAATCCCAACGGGATTGTGTCTGTCAGCCCAGGGTTTCCGAACCCTGGGATGGAAAAGGACAACCTCTAAGTCAACCCTGTAAGGGTTGCGTACATTGTGAAGGTCCACGGAGAAGCAGCGCTTTTCGATAGATCGCGACGCAAACCTTACAGGGTTGAAATCAAGAGGGGGTATGACTGTTACCCAGGGTTCGGAAACCCTGGGCTATAGGCCGCAATCCCGTTGGGATTGACCTCGATTAAGAGTATTCAAAGGACGCGAACCAAAGCCACTCAGATACTGAGGACCCACTCGCCAGTCATGAAAGAGAGCGCCTGGGAACAGGTCTACGAGATCGTCAAGCGTATTCCCAAGGGCAGGGTCATGAACTATGGGCAGATTGCCGGAACGCTCGAGCGGCCACTCTCGGCACGGGCTGTGGGTTGGGCCCTTCACTCCTGTCCCCCGGGTCTTCCCTGGCATCGTGTCGTCAATGCGGCGGGCCGCTGCTCGAGCGACGGGACCGGAGCCCATCCGCCCGGTCTTCAGCAAGCACTGCTGGAAGCGGAAGGGATTGAGTTTGGAACGAATGGTGCCCTGGACCTGGAACGCTATCGCTATCGAATCACGCCCCGCTCTTCGTGAATCGTAACGGCTGTGTTTATCGGCAGTTCAGTCAAGACCTGCTTTTTCCCCCTAGGCCACAGGACTTCCAGCTGATCGATTCGATTGGCAGTCTTCAACCCGAAAGTCAGAGCCAGCTGAGACTGGCTACAATAGCTGGATCCGCTCTTGACCGAGCCGGACTGAGTGATGCCCCCGGCACGGAGGCGAACCTTCGCCCCGATGCCGTCTCGGTTGCTTTGCTTTCCTACCAGCCGCAGCGTGACCCAGTTGTTACCGCTGCCACCCTCGTTCCGAAAGAGCTTGGCGGAACCACCGCTGGAGGTGACCAGGAGGTCCAGATCTCCATCCTTGTCATAGTCTCCGTAGGCGGCCCCCCGGCCCACCCGGGGAGCGGCAAATGCCTTGCCGACCTGCGCGGTGACCTCTTGAAATCGGCGGCCGTCCAGGTTTCTGAACAGGTGTGGTGGCTGAGCATATCGAACCTCCTGCTGGACCCGGCTGATGTCGTTCTCGACGTGACCGTTGGCCACATAGACGTCGAGAAAGCCGTCGAGATCAAAGTCGAAAAAGAAACAGCTGAATGCCAGCGTTAACAGACTGGCCGGTCCAATGCTCGAAGTGGGTGCCTCGTCGATGAAGAAGCCGCTTCCCTCGTTGTGGTAGAGGGTCAGCATCTCGTTGGAGAAATTGCCGATGACGACGCTCGAATGACCAGAGTGGTCGTAGTCTCCGGCATCGATCCCCATCGCACCCCGGGCCACCCCGTCTTCGCTGAAGGCCACTCCCGCCAACAGACCCATTTCGGAGAAGGTCCCATCCTTCTGGTTTTCCCAGAGCTTGTTGGGTTGGGTGTCGTTGGCCAGCATGATGTCGGGCCAGGCATCGTTGTTGTAGTCGAAGACGAGTACGCCCAGCCCCTTGTTGCTTTCATCGTAGATCTTGCTCTTCTTGGAGACATCGCGGAACTTCCCGCCGCCGAGATTGCGGTAGAGACGTGGAGAGGCCCCTTTGTAGGATTCGGGGGTACAGTACGACTTGCCACTGCCATCGAGGGTGCAGAAGATATCAGTTTCGAGCGTCCACTGGACGTAATTGGCTACGAACAGATCGAGTAGCCCGTCCTTGTCATAGTCGAGCCAGGCGGAGCTGGTCCCGAAGTCGGGATTTCCCAGTCCAGCCGCGTTGGTCACATCCTGGAATCGACCGTCTCCCTGATTTCGAAAAAGCCTGTCCTCGCCCAGGCCACTGAGATAGATGTCCGTATCGCCGTCATTGTCGAAGTCCGCGACGGAGATGCCCATCCCGTAGAAATCGATATCGAGGCCCGCCGCTCGAGTAACGTCGGTGAAGGTTCCATCCTTGTTGTTGCGATACAACTTCGAGGGCGACGCCTTGCGCTTTGGTCCAGGCCAATCCGAGCTGTTGACCAGAAACAGGTCGAGCCAGCCATCGTTGTTGTAATCGAGAAAGGCGCAGCCCGATCCCATGGTTTCGGGTAGATACTTCTTTCCCGCGGCTCCGTTGTTGTGCACGAACTTGACTCCGGCGGCGGCCGTCACATCTTCGAACTGAATAGGCTTACTGAAGAGGAAGTGGGTCGAGACCAGGCAAAGGACTGAGGCGCTCAGGAGCACCTTTCGACATAAAAGGGTGGTGTTTCCCATCTCCGTGGGTCAGATACCTTTGGATCGATAAGTTTCCCCGCTGGAAGTCTTCGAGGTGGGGTCACTCGAAAAGGACCGCGGAGCCTTGCCTATCTCGTCCAGAGGATAGCTCGGGTGTTCATGAACAGCTTGTCGTTCGTTGTTGTCGTGGGGGTGGGAGCGCCGATAGTCACCGGTGATGGCCTGGGAGCTTTCGTCGGCCTTGAAGCGAAGATAGAGCTTCTGCTCACGCCGGGCGGCCTCCTGGTTCCCCAAGGCACGGTGGCAGAGCATCAGGTTGTAGTGGGCTTGTAGGTCCTCGGGATCGATGCCCAGGACCCGATTGAGGGTTTCCTCCGCCTCTTCGAAACGACGCTGCAGGAAAAGGATTCGTCCCATCTGGTTCAGCACCATCCGGTCGCGAGGATATTGTTCCTCGGCTTGCTGGAAGTGTTCCATGGCTACTTCATATTTCCCCTGCTGCTTGAAGGTAAGGCCCATGAAGTAGTGGGTCTTGGCCAACTTTGGGTCTATTTCGAGGGCCCGGGAGAGGGCTGTCTGAGCTTCGTCCATGCGGCCCTCGCGAACACGAACACGGCCAATGTTGACCCAACCGTCTGCATAGCCGGGGTCGATTTCGGTCACCCGTTTGAAAATCTCCTCTGCAGCTCGGAGGTCGCCTTGCAGCAGGAGTCCGATGCCGTAGTCGTTCCAGCGAATCAGATCGGCTGATTCCAGAATCGATTTCTGATCCGGGATCGTCGTGGAAGCCGGCGCGATTCGGACGACGACGGTGGAAGTCGCCAGGGTGACAATGGGAAGGTCCGGAATCTCCTTGATCTTTCCCGAGACGTCGGAGGTGTCGCCGCTAAACACCCACTTTCCATCGTCGTAGCCAGGTCCAACCTGCGGGTCCGGGTCGGCGGGATCCCTGACACCAGCGAAGGCCCAGTGAGTGTTCCACCATGTGAATTTGCGGTAGTTCACCCTCGCGGTCAGTCGGATTTTATCGCCGCAATCCTCTGGAATTTTCAAACGGAAGTGGACTGTATCTGCAGCACCAGGCGGAATCAGCCGGACGTAAAGCACCGACCTGGCGGCCCAGGCATTTCGTTTGTTGATGGGGTTACCCCGCTCATCGAGCAGAAAGGCGCGATAGAAGTGAGCGCTCGGGTCGACCGGACCCTTCCGCCCGGCCTGGTCCCGGGGGACATACCCACTCCAGAAGATCACCCTACCTTGTTCATCTTCGGCCTTGAGCTCGACCCACACATCGAACGCATCAACCGTGCCGCCTGGAAAGAAGTGCCCCACGTTCTTGGTGCGCACCACGACGTCGACTCGAACCGTTTCTCCGCGCCTCAGGCGAGGCTTGACTCTGTTGATAGGCGCCAATACGCGGCGCGCCTCGGTGTATCCCGTTGCTCGGCCCACGGCGAAGCCCAGTTCGTCACCCTCAGCGAAGGTACTGGCGACCCGCGGTTCGGCTCCTCGAGCTGCGCTGGGACCTTGATCGGGCTGGTCGGCCGCTACCTCGCTCAGGGCAAAGATGTCGACGCCGATCTGGTCGTTCTGCAAGAACTCGGTCACGGTCTTGAGCTGTTCCTCATCCCGGTTTACGAACGGGACGGCAGTATTTGCTCCTGGAAAGCGGTGGTTGTGTACGTAGCCATCCAGGTTGGCAGCATCGTTGGAGGAGACCAACGGCATGTGGCAATCGATACACTTGCGGGGTTGCTTGGGATAGTAGAAGCTGCGTGCCCCTTGCCCCGAAACGCCGCTGGCCTGCCAGCCATCATAGTCGTTGAAGCCCCTGATCCAGCGATAGTCGTTGACGGGCACGTCGAGGTGCACCTTGTGGCAGGTGGAGCAGTATTCAGCTGTCTGATCTTTGATGAAGGGCTTCATGAACACGCTCTTGTGGGGACCGGGGTCCACCCGGACAATGAAGTCGTGGAGGCTCCGCAGCAGTGGGTTCTCACTCGTCGCCAGGTCGTGGAGCGGGGGATACTCAATAACGAAGTCCCCGTTGCCCATACTGCTCTTGACCGCCACGATCGAATGGCAGGAGGTGCAGGCTAGACCCACGTGTGCCTCGGGACGCTCCAGCTGATCCTTGATCGGCTGATCCATCATGCCGTTGAAGAACACCGCATGGTCATGACATCCGCCACAGAACTTGGAAGGGTCGGTTCCGACGACATCCTGCATGTACTCGATTGACTTGCGATACCACTGGTTGTTGAAAGAGGAGAAATGATGTGCGCTGGAGGCCCATTGCTTGTAGATATCCGGATGACAGCCTGCCTGGGCACAGGACTCCGACTTCATGAAGAAGTTCGAAGGTATGACGTCTCCGACATTGGTATTGGCGGAGGAAGGGAAGAAGGGACTGCTTGCGCCTGCGCCTTCCTCCTCCATGCTCGTGGGCACCACCAGCGGGTTGACGATACTCGAGGTCGGCTCGGGATAGAGACGACTCCATTCGGCAAGCCCTATGGGAATCAGGAGGGCGAGGACGAAGACAAGTGCGAACACCGGCCAGCGCGTGCTTCGCCTGATGGCCAGATAGAAGACCAACGCACCCACGCCCACAACGGAAAGAACGATGTGTCCATCCAGCAGCCATCGATAGGGCCGGGTATTTCCGGTGAGTACCAGAGCGATCCCCGAAGCACCGCTCAAGACCAGGGCCAGGAGCACAAGCTGACTTGTCCTGGACTCGCTCCTGAAGTGCTGCTTGGCGGTCCATAGCAGCCCCACCCAGACTAGAAGGCCCAATCCCAGATGAAGCAGGATATTGATGACATAGAACAGGCTTGGGGATTCGTGTGAGTACAGGTAGGCGGCGTTGAGTAAGAGGATCGCCAGACCTGTTTGGAGTCGCCGGTTCAGCATCTGCGATCGGATCTCATACGTTTTGTGAAAGGTTGGCAGCGGCGTTCGAGAAAGAAACTTCGGGTCGGGCGTGACGGTGCGCTCCAAGCCGCCGTTCGAGCCGAATGGCTCGGAAGGAAGACACTTCGGCCTGGAGACCGAACCCACGTGCGCCGATGAAGTTTCGGTTCAGCTACATAGAGACCCCCAACAAACCTCGGGTGATCTGGAAGTCGGCATTGCCCTGGGAGTGCAGGACGGGAACGTAGTGACCCGAAGCTACCTGGAGGATCAGATGAAGTTGTTGATCCATCCAGTCCTCGGAATCTCCATCCAGGACCAGATCGAGATCCCGTCGAAAACGCGTGCCCACTCCTTCGCTCTCGGCTACCTGCAGCAGCGGAACCATGGGATGGGTCTGTTGAGGATGGTCGGCGACATGAGCCAGCATGACTTCGATTCCGGTTGCGCCCATGCCGGTCAGCGTCTCTACCCAATGATCGGTGGGGCATTCCATGACGTGCATCCCCGGAGTTTTCGGCCTCTGTCCATAGGCGATAGAGGCCTGAACCCGGTCGGATCCCAGGAGCTGGCCCAGGTGCGCCGAGGACGACAAGAGCGTTGAGCTTTCCGGCATAACGACCGTGGCACCGGCCTCGACCAGGCTCTGCGTCAATCCGATCAGACTGTCGGCGGTAGCCGTCGAGGGGGATCCAGTGCAGAGGATTCCAACGCGAAGAGCTTCCAGGCTCGCTCTTTCTCTCGCTGGCGTCGGATTGGCTGCTTGCGCCGACTCGAACCAGGTCTGGACCTTCTTCTTGACCTTCTCGATGCCGCCATCCATCTGGACACTTGCCCAGCCGAATCGCGTGGGATCCGAACCCATGCGTTCGAGCTCATGGGACATGTAGTCGTTGTGGGTGATCTCACAACCGTGCTCCAGCAGTAATCCGAAGCGGACGATCGGATGAGCCAGGTGACCCAACATAGTGCGGATGTAGAGCTCCCGAGTAGGTCCTCCGGAAACACCACAGCCCTCGGTGTGAGGTAGCGACTCAAATCGGGAAATCGAAGGCTCCGATGGGTCTCTCCGGGCGTTCATTTCCTGGGTGATTAGACGGGCGATCTGGCTGGAGCAGAGACTGGTCGGGAGGATGAGAGCGATCTGATCGGTGGTATGGCTGCCGTCGACCGGTATGCCTTCGAAGCCGTGTTCCATGGTCGAGGTCCCAGTCTTGACCAGGAGGGGCGTCCCTTCGGGCTCCGGTGCACTGCTTAGAACGGCCAGAGAGCTGGCGTCACTCTGTTGCCAGTTGCGCCAGATGGATACCTGAGAGTGGCCCGCCTTTTCTCCCAGGCTGCGGGCTCCCGATGCTACCGACGTGGCCAGGTCCAGAAGATCCTGTCCCACTTCCGGGAGCGGAGCGCCGTCCAGGTAGCGGCCTGCGTTGACGTCCATATCATCGGAGAGCAGATCGTAGCGTCCGCTGGTGGTGACGATCTTGATCGTGGGAACGAAGGGAAAATTTGTGATCGATCCATTTCCGGTGGTGAAGAAGATCATGTTGGCGCCGGAGGCCACCTGTCCCGCGATGCTCTCCAGGTCGTTACCCGGACTGTCCATGAAGTAGAAGCCAGGGCTGCGCATCGGCTCTCCGTAATCGATCACGTAGTCGACCCGGACTTCGGGGTGACGCTTGGAGGCCGCTCCCAGGGACTTTAGGACGATATTGTAGAGTCCTCGATAGATGTTTCCGCCGGAGGGGTTTCCTTCGGCCGTCTCGCCATGCCAGGCGGCCCGTTCCTTGAAGCGTTCGACGCGTGCCAGAAACTGTTGTGCGATCTCGACGCTTCTGACCTTCTGTAAGACGTAGTCTTCCGCGCCTACAAGCTCGTCGGTCTCGGCCAGGTTGGCGCAGCCGCCGAACTGGATGATCTCCTTCCCGACCCAGCCGGCGAGCGGATTGCCTGAAATGCCCGAGAAGGCGTCGGAACCCCCACACTGAAGCGCGAGCTTCAGATGAGCCAGCGAGTGCTCCTGGCGCTCGAAGCGGCTCACTGGATCGAGCCAGCCGTGGATGATGTTGCCCCCCCGCTCCAGATCGGTCTGGAAATCGGTTCCCAGTGTAAGGAAGTCGTGAAGCACGTCTGGAAGGGCGTAGCCATGGGCTTCCATGTATTGCTGGAGAAGCAGGTTGGTAACAGCCTCGCTGCCCCAGTCCACTGCGAGCACTGCGCCCACGTTGGGATGGACGATAAAACCGGCCAGCGTCCTGAGTAGCAACTCCTGGTTGTTGGGCGCTTTGCTACCGCCTCCTTCAGTGTGCGACACTGCGACCACTCCGTCGAAGTGATCATGATGTGGCGCCGCATCCAGAAAACGACCAGCCAGGACTCTAGCGTAGCTGGCGGCGCGAGACGAGGTACCCAAAACCACAATATAGTTCCGGGTGCCGACACCACGGTTCCCCGGCCTCTCGTAACCCAGGAAATTGCGCTGCTCAGCCTTCAGAGGGACCTGTTCTGACGGCTGGCAACGTTCCTCATTCAGGGCATAGGCTTGTATCTTGTCTTGGAAGTTAGCCTCAGAGGGACGTTGAAAGTCGACCTTGCGGCTCCCCAGGGCCCAAAGGACCCGCTCGTTGCAGACGTAGTTGCCAGCCTCAATGTCGCGGCTAGCGAAGCCAAAGGGTAGTCCCCAGGATAGGAGGGGTTCCCCCTGGGGAATGGCTTCGATTGCGAAGCGATGTCCTTCCAGCACCGTGTAGTCGATTGTCAGCAGGCGGTCGGCCAATCCAATACGGCTCCCAGCCGAGAGTGTTTGGGAGGCAATGGCCACGTTATCTCCCAGGGCCGGAAGCCTCGCTACTGAGTCGAATGGCGAAGTGTGCGGCATGAGGGAATAGATTCTATAGTATCGGCGTAGATCTGTGCATCCTGGGTATACAGGTCGGGTCGGAAAGGCAATCTTCTCACTTTTCTCGCCCCTTCCGACCGAGGCATGGGTATGGGCGCGGACCCGGATCCTGGGTATCTACTTGATCAGCCTGGCGATTTCCTTGAACTCGCTGGTACCTGAAACTTCCAAGAGCTCGAAAAGAGCCGCCTCGACGGTGGTCAAGATCACTCCTGCCTTGGACATGCGCTCCAGCGCAGTTCGGTAGTCCAGTTCTTTCCTGGAGGAGACCACGTCAACACCGACCTGCACCTGGAAATTCTCCGCGAGTAGGTCCAGGGCCGTCTGCTGGACACAGACATGGGCCTCTGTCCCTACCAGCAGGACCTGCTTGACGTTATTCTGATGAAGCTGCGATGTGAGGTCGTCAACGGTGCTGCAGCTGAAGCTCATCTTCTGAAAGGGCGCCGAATCGAGAACCTCTGTGATGCTAGGATCGGTTGGGCCCAACCCCTGTGGATACTGCTCGGTAGAGAAGACCGGCAGGTTCAGAACTCGAAAACCCTTGACCAGTTTGACGATCCCTTCCACCACTTGCTGCCCGTTCCGGACGACCGCATTGAGTTTGGTCTGGGCGTCCACGACCAGCAGCGCCGTGTGGGCGCGGTTCAGGATCTGGGGGTGTCGTTTCATCGATGCTCCTGTCTACTTCAGGCCCAGCTGGGACCGTCATCAACTTGTACAAAAGGTCTACTGGCTTTTGCCGCTCGGGGCCTCTGTCACCTCAAGGACCCAGACCAGGCTCGGATTGGCAAGCCGCTTCTCGACCGAAAGAACTCGGAGCCCGTTTCCCTCCGCAAGGCGACTCATCTTCTCCCGAGAGATATAGAACGCCTGAGCGCCCACCAGGACGACCCCATTGTCGGTCAAGTGGGCAGGCGCCTCGACGAGGAATGAGCGAATGACATCGGTTCCATCAGGGCCTCCATCCCAGACTCTACTGGAGTCGAAACCTCCACGTTTCGTGAGGTCGAGATCGCGGCCTACGGCCGTTGGAACATAGGGTGGATTAAAGAAGATCAGGTCATACTTACCATCGACGCTGCCGAAAAGGTCGCTTTCCCACACGCGGACCGAGGCCTGGTTGACGTTTATGACATCTTGCGACAGGCCGACACGAGTCGGCGAAATGTCGATGCCGTCTACTCGGAGGCCATGAGTGCGAGCTAGATAGATACTCAGTAGCGCTGCCTCGCCGACCCCCAATTCCAGAGCCGTCTTCCGGTTGGCCGCCCACTTGTCCAGCGCATAACGCAGCGCTACGGTTGTAGTGTCGTATTGTGGACGTCGCTGCGGTGGGAGCTGCGCTCGAAAGAGGAGGCGGACTCTCCACGGATGACCGCGTAGCGCTTGCAAAAAGGGACGGACAGCAGCATGCAGCTTTGAAATCAGTTGACGCTGCCCCACTCGTCCGTTCCTCTTTAACTACTTGTCAGCCCTGGCTCAAAAGTTATGGCGAGCTGCACTAGTCATCTCCTCCACCCAGTAGACCTGAGCGGACCAGGAAGTAGATCAGTGTCATGAGCGTTGACACTACTGCGGCGACATAGGTCATCGCGGCCGCGTTCAGCACCCGGTCCATGCCCTGGCGTTCATTGCTGCTGATAATCCCGTATTCCAGCGCCAAGCTCTTGGCTCGAGCGGATGCGTCAAATTCCACCGGCAGTGTCACTATCTGAAACAGGAGTACCGTGGAAAAGAGCACGGCTCCTGCAAGCACCAACCCCTGGGACTGCATCAATAGGCCGATCAACATGCCGATGTAGCCGATGTTGGACCCGATGCTGGCGGTGGGGACCAAAGCCGAACGCACCCACAAGGGAGAGTATTGGCCAGCATGTTGAATAGCGTGACCCGCCTCATGGCAGGCGATACCGATAGCAGCGACGGAGGTGGATTGAAATACCCCTTCGGAGAGTGCTAGCTTCTTGGTGACAGGATTGTAATGGTCGGAGAGAAACCCCGAGGTTGGAACTATTTCGACATCGCCGATTCCGGCGCCTGCCAGCAGTCGATCAGCTGCCTGGGCACCGGTTATTCCCCGTGCGGAGCGCACCTGAGAGTATTTCTTGAAGCTGGATTTGGTCCACCAGCTGGCCCACAGCGACAGAAGCAAACCCGGTACCATGATGATTAGATACAGCGGATCGAAAAACATTTTGCCTCCTCTTATAGGGACTGCATCAGGTCTGATAGGTGACAGTCCTACTCTATCAAGACGACAGAACCGTCTTGCAGGTTCCCGCTTTGTCGGAGCAGCTAGGAGACGCCGGGAATCTGAATGTGTATAAGAGTACTTCATTGCGTCGGAGCTTCCTCACTTGTGGGTGCGTTGGTAGCATAGAATATCGAATCCGTCTTGGAGCCGGTAAACCAGGAATGGACTCTGGCCGAGGTCTTCTTCTTTGGGAAATCATTGATGTCCGATCAAAGACACGAGATTGACGACACCCTGGACGAGATAGCTGGAGCGGTCAGTGCCGAGGAACGTTCGGGTCTGGTTCTGGTCTCCGAGGTTCTTCCCTCCGATCTTCCGATTCTGGCGCTACGGCCTCATCCCTTCTTCCCGGGCATTCCAGTGCCCATGCTGGTGGCCGGACCCCAGCTGGCTGTGGTGCAGCAGGCGCTGGATTCTTCGGCGAAGGCGCTGGGCCTGGTCCTGGTGCGCGATCTCGAAGGTGAGGACACACCTGAGAACCTCTACCGGGTAGGAGTCGCCGCCAAGATCCTCAAAGCAATGCCGGGCGACGAAGACTTCGTCCAGATTCTGGTCAACTGTGTGGAACGGTTCCGTATCCGCGAGGTCAGCGTAACTCCAGAAGGGCTATTAGCTCAGGTGGAATACCACGAGGCCACCGAGCTCTCCGTGAATCCAGAGCTCAAAGCCTATTCGATGGCCATTATCTCCACCCTCAAGGATCTCATGAAGCTGAATCCTCTCCAGTCTGAAGCGATTCGGCTCTTTCTGAGCCGATCTACCTTGGATGATCCGGGGAGGCTTGCCGATTTCGCGGCGAATCTGACGACGGCTGAGGGGGAAGAACTCCAGCAGATTCTCGAGACCTTCGATGTACGACGCAGAATCGACCGGGTTCTGGTTCTGCTGAAGAAAGAGGTCGAGCTCTCCAAACTGCAGAACAAGATCACCAAGCGGATCGAAGAACGCATCTCGGGCCAGCAGCGGGAGTTCTTTCTGAAGGAGCAGCTCAAGTCCATCAAAAAGGAGCTGGGCCTGGAAAAGGAAGGGAAGGAAACCGAAATCGAAAAGTTCAGTCGTCGGCTACGGGGACTCAAGCCCAACAAAGAGGCCGAGGACACGATCGGTGAAGAGCTGGAAAAGCTGCAGCTTCTGGATCCCAGCTCTCCAGAGTACACCGTCACCCGGAACTATCTGGATTGGCTCACAATCCTGCCTTGGGGAAAGTACAGCCAGGATTCATTCGACCTGGAACGGGCACGCCGGATATTGGACCGTGACCACTATGGGCTGAAGGATGTGAAAGAACGCATTCTGGAGTTCATTGCCGTGGGTCGGTTGAAGGGTGATGTGTCCGGTTCCATCCTCTGCCTGGTGGGGCCTCCCGGTGTGGGTAAGACTTCGGTGGGAAGAAGCATTGCCCGTGCCATCGGCCGTCACTTCTATCGCTTTTCTTTGGGTGGAATGCGAGACGAGGCCGAAATCAAAGGACACCGACGTACCTACATCGGAGCGCTGCCGGGCAAGTTTCTCCAGGCAATCAAAACCGCCGGTACCTCCAACCCCGTGATCATGTTGGATGAGATCGACAAGATCGGGGTGTCTTTTCAAGGAGATCCCGCTTCAGCGCTGCTGGAGGTCCTGGACCCGGAGCAGAATGGAAGTTTTCGGGACCACTACCTGGATGTACCCTTCGATCTTTCCCATGTTTTGTTCGTGACCACAGCCAATCAGCTGGACACGATTCCCACCCCTCTACTCGATCGAATGGAGATAATCCGGCTCTCCGGCTACATTCTGGAAGAGAAACTGGAAATTGCGCGTCGCTATCTGATCCCCAAGTCGATCAAGAGCCACGGCATGACCAAGAAGCAGCTGACGATCCGCAAGTCAGCACTGGTCCGAATCATCGAAGATTACGCCCGGGAAGCGGGAGTACGGGGTCTCGAGAACTCGATCAAGAAGATCCTACGGCGGCTGGCTCTCAAACTGTCCCGAAACGGCGAAGAGCGGGTCATCATCGGCAAGCTGGATGTCGAAAGCTACTTGGGGAAACCGGTATACACCAGCGACGAGATCTTCGAAAATCGTCCCGGAATCGTCACCGGGCTGGCCTGGACCAGTCTGGGAGGAGCAACGCTGCAAATCGAATCCACCGCCGTGTCCAGCAAAAGGAAAGGCTTCAAACAGACTGGACAGTTGGGCGAGGTGATGGTAGAGAGTGCGGAGATCGCCTATTCTTACGTCATGGCTCAGCTTGAGAGCTATGGCGCCAGGGCCGATTTTTTCGACGAGCACTTCGTCCATCTCCACGTGCCCGCTGGAGCAACCCCTAAAGATGGGCCTTCGGCTGGGGTTACCATGGCGACTGCGCTGATCTCGATGATCACTGGAAAGCCGGTCAGGAAAGGAATGGCGATGACCGGAGAGCTTACCCTGACGGGAAGGGTCTTGCCGATTGGAGGAGTCAAGGAGAAGGTTGTTGCTGCACGCCGTATCGGTTGTACCAGTTTGATTTTTCCGGAAGGTAACCGGAAGGGCTTCGAAGAACTCCCAGACTATTTAAAGCAGGGTTTGGAAGTTCACTTCGCTACCCGCTATGAGGAGGTCTACCGAGCTGCTTTTGCAGAGCACTAAGCAGAAAGGGTGAAGACGTGTATTGTCCGGAATGTGGATATGACTATCGTGCCGGTTTCGACGAGTGTCCCCAATGCCAGATTCCCTTGGTTGAGGACGCGGGCGGGGAGGTAGATGACTCGGGCAGGAAAGCGGAAAGTACTGAAGATGTCGAGCTGGTCACCGTCCTGGATACCGGGAATCCGGGCCTGGTAGCGGTAGCCAAGTCGGTTCTAGATGGGTCGGACATCCTCTACATCGTCGAGGGAGAGGGGCAGCTTGGAGTCTTCGGCGTGGGTCTTTCACCCAAGTCGCCCGTTAGGATCAAAGTGCGCCAGGAGGATGAGGCAGCCGCCAGGGAGCTGTTGAGTGAAGTGGAAGAGGAAGCCTCGTCCGACCCACCCGAATGACGATCACCTGCCCAGTGTTCCAGTGCTGAATTGAACCACCAGGGAAACAGACCCATGCGATTGGCGGATAAGGTAGCGGTCGTTACCGGCGGCGGAACCGGCATCGGCAGGGCTATCTCTCTGCGCTTTGGGGCAGAAGGTGCCAAGGTCGTGGTGGCGGAGATCCAGGAACAGAGTGCAGAGCGGACCCGGGACGAGATCAACGCCGCCGGTGGAGAGGCGATCGCGGTTTCGACCGACGTCACCGACCCATCACGGGTGGAAGCCTTGGTAAGTGCTTGCGACGACAGATACAACCGGATCGATGTGTTGGTCAACAACGCCGGGGTCACGGGAGTGCACCATCCTCATCTGTTCGCGCCCTTCCTGGAGCTGGACCTGGAGGCCTGGCGCAAGGTCATCGATATCAATCTGACCAGTCTTTTCATTTGTGGGCAGGCAGTGGGACGGTACATGGTCGAGCGGAAGATTGAAGGACGGATGATCAATATCGGATCGATCACCAGTTTCGGTGCCGAGAAGATATCTCCCAACTACAGCGCATCCAAACACGGCGTGCTGGGACTGACACGAGCGATGGCGGTGGAGCTGAGTCCCTTCAAAATCATCGTCAACGCGATTGCCCCCGGCATGACGGGTACCGAAGGCGCCATACCGAGACTCACAAGGGACCCCCTGCGCACCGGAATCGAGAAGGGGGTGCCCCTGGGACGGATGGGCAAGCCGGAGGAGGTCGCTTCCGTCGCCGTCTTCCTGGCATCTGACGAGTGCAGCTACGTCACCGGAACCGCCATCGTCGTGGATGGAGGATTTCTGGCCTACGAGCGGTGGGATTGAACGAGAATGTCTGAATGTCGCAGGTTGCTGGTTCTTTTCTCTGAAGACTCAGCCACCAGACTGATTACCTGATCAGATACGGTGAAAGAAGGAGGCGATCATGCGGAAGATTGGAAACTCGAGGTCTGGATGGCTCTGTTTGGCCGTCCTTTTGCTTCTTGCCATGTCTCCCAATGCCGGATACCTGTCCGCTGGAAGCCCTGAGAAGGAAGTCCGGGAAATAGGCTCTCGTCTCGAGCTCTTCGTCGACGACTGGCTCATCGGCCGCATGGATCATGTCCGCCTGGCCCTTCACCGTCCCCGGCCCGCCGAAGTGGCGATGGATTTCAACAAGGGTTGGGAAGGTGACTATTCGGCCTACGTCACCGTCTTCCCGGACGGAGATCTCTTCCGGATGTACTATCGAGGGGTCGGGGCAGAGCAGGACGCCAAACAGGTGACCTGTTATGCCGAGAGTCGCGACGGAATCCACTGGACGCGCCCGTCTCTCGATATCCACGAATACGAGGGTTCTAAAGCCAATAACATCGTCTGGGTAGATAAGGGGTCTCACAACTTCGCCCCCTTCAAGGACTCCAATCCCGATGCTTCTCCGGAGCAGCGTTACAAGGCACTGGCCGGAGGTCCGCTGCGGGCCCTGGTGTCGGCCGACGGGCTGCACTGGAAATTGTTGAAAGAGGACGTGATCAGCGATGGGGCCTTCGATTCTCAGAATCTGGGCTTCTGGGATCCGCTACGCAACGAGTACGTCGCGTTCTACCGAGATTTCATAAGGCCGACGGGCGGGTCGCAGAAGACACCTTTCAGTGGAGTTCGCGCCATCAAGACAGCCACCTCCCAGAACTTCGTCGACTGGACCGAAGGTCGATGGCTAGACTATCTGGACGCTCCCCTGGAGCACTTCTATACCAACGCAATCACGCCCTATTCCCGGGCCCCTCATTTCTACCTCGGGTTTCCCAAGCGGTTTGTCCCCTCTCGAGTCGTGGTCAAGTCCGACGAGGCACTTTTCCAGAACTATATGAAGGAGCTTCGAAGCTCCGGGAACGAGAAGCGGTTGGAGCGCGCCAAGGAGCGAGCGAAGGCACGAAACATGACACTGGAAGACTCGTATCGGCTGGGCCTTTTCGGTGGGGTCTCCGACGCCGTTTTGATCAGTAGTCGAGATGGGTTCCACTTCCAACGAACCTTCCGTGAGGGCTTCGTTCGAGCCGGACTGGACCAGGGGAATTGGGGTCACCGAAACAATATGACTGCCTGGGGGATTCTCCAGACCGGTCCGGAGGAGCTTTCCATCTACCTGGGTGAGCACTACGAGCTGCCTACGTGTCGGCTCCGGCGCCACACCTTGAGACTGGATGGGTTCGCCTCGGTCCAGGCCGGCTTCGCTGAGGGCAGCTTCCTCACGAATCCGCTGACGTTTACTGGAAAAGAGCTGGTGCTGAACTACTCCACTTCAGCTGTCGGATTTCTCAAGGTAGAACTCCAGGACGAGCTGTCACGGCCGGTGCCGGGCTTCAGCCTGGACGCCTGCCCCGAGATCTACGGCGATCAGGTCGAGCGCGTGGTGAGCTGGAAGGAAGGAAGCGATCTGAGTGAGTGGTCCGGCAAGAAGGTACGTCTCAAGGTCCAGATGAAGGACGCGGATCTCTACTCGATTCGCTTCCGATAGCGTTGGGGAAGTCGTGCCGTCGGCACGATTCGCAGTAACATCCAGTTTCAGTCAGTTTGACCACATGCCGCACCGGCCCCATTCGAGAAGAAAATTTCGGTCGAGGGACGTGGGGGAAGTTTCAGGTCAGCTCGAGCTTGTAGCCTGCCACGCCTAGATGAGCCCCTTCCTGCTCCAGATCGGCTCGGGTCAGCGGGTGTTCGTCCAACCAGAGCTCTGGGAAGGTAAGCTGCAGTGTTCTCTTGTTGATTGCCAGCGCGGGCTCGGGAAACGGGGGAGGTCTTCGGCTGCGATGAAGTACCACCGCAAGGCGGAGCAGGATCGCCAGGCGTTCCATCATTCGGATTTGGGAGTTGGGAAGCGCCTTGAGAAGTGAAACCGGGAACTTGCGCCGGTGGCTGCGAACCAGCGTGGCGAGGAGTGTCTGCTCTTCTCGTGAGAAGCCGCCCAGGTCGGAGGCGGCCACTATGTACTGGCCGTGTTTGTGGTACTGCTGGTGGGCTATATCGAGGCCGATTTCGTGGAGGTGTGCTGCCCAGCTGAGCAATTGACGCGAGGCTGGAGAGCCCAGGCCCCAGTCATCGGCGACCTCGAGCAGAAGGCGGGAGGCAGTCCGTTCCACGTTAGCGGCGTGTTCCGGATCGACGTGGTAGCGGTTGGCCAGTGCCATCACGGTTCGCGCGCGCAGGTCCTTCTCGCGAATCCTGCCCTGTAAGTCGTAGAGGATACCCTCGCGGAGTGCGCCCTGAGAATACTGCATGGATTTGATTCCGAGCGCCTGAAAGGTGGCACAGAGGACCACGGCACCTCCAACGAAAACCGCCTGGCGTGCAGGGTTCAGTCCTTCCAGCCGCAGCCGCTGGACGTCTCCGGCCTTGAGTAGCGCGTCGCGCAGACGCTCCAAGGCTCGGGGCGTGATCCCTTTTCGACTCCAACCAGCCAGTCGGACCACCGCGTCGATGGAGCGGACGCTGCCAGATGCGCCGACTGCCTCACCCCAACCCAGACTGCGATAGCGGGACTGCACCGGCTCCAGTTCCTGGAGGGCAGACAGCTCCGCCTTTCGCCAGCGTTGAGCGGTGATCTCACCATCATCGAAGTGTTTCCGGCTCATTGATACACAGCCCAGATAGAGGCTTTCCATCAGGAGCGGCTCGGTGCGCGAGCCGATGATCAGCTCTGTGCTTCCGCCTCCGATGTCGAGTACCAGTCGGCGAGAGGTAGAGCGCGCCAGACTGTGGCTCACTCCGGAATAGATCAGACGTGCCTCCTCAATGCCCGAAATCGTCTCGATGGAATGGCCCAAAGCAGCCTCGGCCTTAGCCAGAAAACCCTGGGCATTACGTGCAGAGCGCAAGGTATTGGTGCCCACGCTGCGGACGCAATCCGAAGGGATGTCCCGTAGACGCTCTCCGAAGCGCTTAAGGCAGTCTAGCGCCCGGCGCTGGGACTCGATCGAGAGCTGCCTGTCGGCATCCAGTCCGGCGGCGAGTCGAACCATCTCGCGTAGCCGATCGACAATGACCGGTTCTCCGTCCTTGGTTCGGGCCACTACCATGTGGAAGCTGTTTGAGCCAAGGTCCACCGCTGCGACAAAGTTAGGCAGTGTCGAGGCGTCTTTCAGTGGAGCAGACATCCTTTTGACTATCTCTTCTGGCCTGGTTTGCTGTCAAGAAGCTGGGCAGGATTGAAGGGTTCTGTGCCCGTATGGTTTAATAGCCCAAGTCGACTCCCGACGGGAGGTTGCCGTGTCAAAGACTCTTCCATCCCTAATCCCCCTAGACAGTCCGAAGGCGTACTTCAACCGTGAGCTGAGCTGGTTGGCCTTTGCCCGGCGGGTGCTGGCGCAGGTTGTGGATCCACAGGTCCCACTTCTAGAACAGGTCCGGTTTCTCGGTATCGTCGGGATGCTGCACGACGAGTTCTTCATGAAGCGCATGAGCGGGCTCAAGCGGCAAATCTCGAAAAAATCGAGCAAACTGTCCCTGGATGGCCGGAGTCCGCAAGAGGAGTTCGAAGTCTGCCGACAAGAGGTGTTGGCCCAAATAGCTCTGATCAACAGGTATCTGAAGGAGGCGATCGCCCCTGCCCTGGCTGGCGAAGGCATTCCGATCATAGAGTACAAACAGCTGAAGAAGCCTCAGCGCGCGGCGCTCCGAAACTACTTTCGTGACGCCATCCTGCCGATTTTGACCCCGCTCGCAGTCGATCAGGAGCACCCATTCCCTTTTATCAGTAATTTCGGCCTGAACCTGGCGGTGTTGCTGCCCAGCGAGGACAAACGCCAGCGCTTTATCAGGATCAAGGTCCCGGACAACAGGCCCCGCTGGGTAGCGGTCCCTGAAGGAGAGGGTTTCGTACCGTTAGAGCAGGTGATTGCGGCCAACCTGGACCTTCTCTACCCAGAGGCACCTCCCCGGAGGGCATATGTTTTTCGGGTGACACGGGGCGCCGAGGGTGAACCGGATTCGGGAAGCGAACTGCAAGAGAGTGCGTCGGACGAGCCCGGCAGCATCATCCGTCAGGTAGGTCGTGAGCTCAAGGCCCGACGGTTCGCGGGCGTGGTGCGTCTTCAGGTGGGCTCCAACTTCCCGAAGAAACTCACCAATTGGTTGGCCAAACAGCTTGGTGCGAATGACCTCGATGTCTACAAGACCTCCTCGATTCTGGGATTGAAAGACCTGTCACAGCTCGATGGCTGCGACCGGCCGGAACTGTGCTACTCTCCCTACAAGCCGGTCGCTCATCCCCGATTGAGTAGTCTCCCGACCCAGCCGGGAGCTATTTTCCAGGAGATTGATCGCGGCGATATTCTGCTTCACCACCCCTATCACAGCTTTGATTCTTCGGTCTTGAGGTTCATCGAGTCCGCGGTGCTGGACCCGGCGGTGCTGGCGATAAAGCTGACCATCTACCGTACCAGTGCCGATTCACCGATCATCAAGGCGCTGGCTGAGGCCTCCCGACGTGGGAAGCAGGTGGCCGTGCTGTTAGAAGTGACGGCTCGTTTCGATGAGGCGCCAAACATCGCTTGGGGGAGATATCTGGAGCAGGAGGGTGTCCATGTCGCCTACGGAGTCGAGCGGCTGAAAACACACGTCAAACTGGCGCTGGTAGTGCGGGAAGAGGGCGGTCAGGTGAGCCGCTACGCCCACTTCGGGACCGGAAACTACCACAGCGGGACGGCTCGGTTCTATGAGGACGTGGGCGTTCTAACCAGTGATGACGACATCTGTGCGGATGTAGCCTCGATCTTCAACGCCCTCACCGGCGGGACGCTCTCTGGCGATCAACGCCGGATTCTGGTAGCCCCAGTGACCATGCGGCGCCAAATCAACACCTTGATTCGGCGGGAGGCTGAGCACGCACGAAGCGGTCGGGTCAGCGGTATCGAGGCCAAGCTGAACCAACTCCAGGACCCGGCCTTGATCCGGGAGCTATATCAGGCAGGCCAGGCGGGCGTACCGATTCGGTTGAATGTCCGCGGTCTCTGCTGTCTACGACCCGGCGTTGCCGGACTCTCGGAGAACATAAAGGTCTCTAGCGTGGTTGGTCGCTTCCTCGAACACAGCCGCATCTACGCTTTCAGCAACGGAGGCGAGCCCGAATCCTACATCGGTTCGGCTGACTGGATGAAGCGTAACCTGAACAGCCGCGTGGAGACGGTGGTCCCGATCCTCGATGAGCAAGTCAAGTTGGAGCTCCAGGAGATTCTGCAGTTCTATATCGAGGACAACTGTTCGGCCTGGGATTGCCTGCCCGATGGTACCTACAAGCGCCGATCCCCGGCTTGCGGCGAGGTTGCTCTGGCGGTCCAGGACGTCTTCATGCGAATGGCGAGCATCGAGTCTGCCCGGCCTCGGAACCTGGAGGCTTCGAGAGGAGCCGTCATAGAAGTCGCGGGCGACAGCTCCCGTCCGGCGCCTGAGAAGACCTCGGTGAGGATCGTCCGGTCTTCGCCGAGCAGGGGTTGACGATTGCTCGGATTCCCGATCCGAAAGAGAGGCGTTCGACCCTCTCGACCCTTGGACAAGGAGAAGGATGACGGTCCGAGTTCTTCAGCTGAGCGATTGTCATCTGTTGAGTGATCCCGAGGCCACGCTCAAAGGGGTCCCGACCGCTGCCTCCCTCAGAGAGATCCTTGCCTTCATCGCGGTGAACGAAGAGTTCGATTTACTAGTGATTTCTGGCGACCTGGCACAAGATGAGCAGCTGCAGACCTATCAGCTCCTACGTGAGATATTGGGCGATTGGGTCACTCGCCTGCAGGTGATCCCCGGCAATCACGAAAACCGCAACTTTATCCGGCAGACGTTTCCCGAAATCAGAGCTGGGTCCGAGGACCTGGTAAACTTTTCCCTGAAGCTGGACGGCTGGCGTTTGATCGGGCTCGATTCGCATGTTCCAGGCCAGGTGTGGGGATCGATCGAAGAGGAACAGCTGGAATGGCTCAAGAGGGAATTGTCCCTCGATTCCCGATGCCCAACGGTCCTCTTCATGCACCACCCGCCAATTTCTGTGGGGAGCCCCTGGTTGGATCAGATCGGGCTAGCTGAGCCGGCAGCCCTGGTGAACATTATTGATAGCTCACCGCAGATTCGTTTGGTTTGCTCGGGACACGTTCATCAGGAGTTTGCCGGTAGATTGGGCGAGGCCGAGGTGCTGACGACACCCGCAACCAGCTTTCAATTTCGGCCGAAGGAGGAAGTTCCGGTCTTCGACCTGCTCCCGACTGGTTTCCGAGTGCTGACGCTGGGCGCAGGTGGATACCAGACCAGGGTGGTTCGATTACCTTCCCTGACCTACCCGCCGCATCATTCGTCGCACGTCTGAACGTCTGAGCGTCGCACGTCTTCTAGTCTTTGAAGAGCGCTGCACTAGCCCGGATTTCTCATCGCTTGTCGTAGCGAGGCGCCGCAAGGGCCGTCCTGGCAAGGCTTGCGACCGAGGCTCCCGCAGTCGTACTCGTGCAGTACGTCGAGGAGGCTGACCGAGCGTAACACAGCCAGGACGGATGTTTGCGGCGATGCAGTAGACCAGCGATGAGAAATGCGGGCTAGAGGTAGAGCTCGTCTTCCAACCTTCCTGTACAAACGACCTCGCGAACCAGGGTGTTTTGCCTATCCTGTCGAAGGCGGACCTCCGCTTGCCAACCGTCGGCAAGCAGTGTCAGCTTTGTGTCGTCAACCTTGACCTCGGATATGTTGGCACCCAGCGAGGACCAGAAGATCATGGTCTGCCCCATAGCTGCTACCGCCAGGGACAAGGCGGGTTCTCGATGGTTGTAGTAGGGCGATTGCCAGCCTCGTGGGCCATTGGTATCAGCCCGAACCAGATTGCGGACGCTTTCAGCCCCCAGCGCCGCGGCGCGGACGTAGAAGCTTCCTTCAGGGGTCATCAATCTGAGGGACTCCTTGTTCTCCCACTCGTAGGGGCAATCGCACAGGGTCCAGTTCAGCTGATAGCGGTGATTGGCCTCGCCCGTCAGCTGGTCCAGCACCAGCCAATCTTCTTGCAGCCGCAGAATTCCTCGACGATGAACGACGGGGTCTTTCAACCGTTGGTAGCCGTTATGTTCTCCCTCCCAGTAGGAGAGCTGTCCCCGCTCGGACCGACGATTACAGCGAACTACACTGGTCAACCAGGACAACCACAAGAATCTACCGGCCTGCTCCATCTGGTCTTCTTCGTCTACAGAGACCGTATTGTGAAACCGAGTGTGGGAAAGAGAATTGGACCAGGGATCAGGTGCGTTATAGCTATAAGTGCCGGGGTCCAGAGCGAGGTTGGTTCCTCGCCACCATAGATCGACGTGCAGCATATCCGCGTGCGCGGGACGATGCTGGAAAGAGCCACAACGAACGAAGGCGAATCCCTTTTCGGAACGTAGGCTGTAGTAACCTCCCTCGGACGCACTGAGATCCTCTCTGGGTCGAGGTTTTAAAGGTGCTTCGGTGGCCTCCGGTCCAAAGAGCCAGAACAGATCCTCATCCCAGGGACCGGCCTCATGGCACCGATGGCCCTTGAAGTAGTAGCTTGTGCACTGCGTGATCGGTCGGAAGTCCCGGAAGTCACAGTTGTTGAGGGGTAGCACCAATGCTCCATCGTTGTGTCCATAACAGGGGACGCTCCCGGTAGCCTCGTCCTGGAGATCGAAAAGCAGAGAGCCTGCCTCGCTCACACGGGATCGTGTTGTCTGGCTGAATTCCTTCCCGTTCAAGTCTGCCAGTCGAAGGACCCATAAGTAGACCTGAATCACCAGCCGCTGATAGTTCAGGGAGTGCTGAGCGAATCCCCCATCCTCGTAGATCAGTTCCCGGGCCAAACGTTCCAACAGGGTGTGTCCCAGCTCCAGCCACTGTTCTGCGTGCTTGAACTCGGGGAACAGGAGCCCCACCGTCCACAGCCCCGCTGCTTCGCTAATCGAGTGGTTGTTGCGTTGACTCAGAGCATAGTTCAGATCGGCCTGGATCCTGGTCGCCGACTCAGCGATCAACTGCGCCATTCGGCAGACCCGCTCGGGGGTGGTGGCTTGGCAATCCTGGAAGGCGTATAAGGCAAAGCAGCAGGCCATCAATCGGAACGTAACCTCCTGGCCGCATTTCCAGTTGACGCCTTGTCGGGGGGGATTCCGAACTCTCCAATCGTCGAACAACTGCCAGAAGAGGTGGGCGAGGTGCTCGTCCCCTGTTCTCCAGTAGGCCCGTACGAGCGTATAGGCGAAGCCGAAGCGGTTGATTTCCCAAATACCCTTTATATCGCCGTATTCGAAGTCGCCCAGTCGACTCCAGTGCCGATCTTGAGGAGCCCGCTGGCCACTCAGCGGGTTGCGATGCCAGTCGGGTGGAAATCCCATTTCGACGCGGGAGTGAGAGAAGTAGTAGAAGGTTCCTTCCTTCAACTCCCGTGCCCGTTCCACGGGAGCCGAAGAGACATCCGAATCCCAATGCGGAATTTGCGCTATGGGAGCTGGTAGCCGGCCCGCAAAGAAGAAAGAGGGAGCGTTGTCCCGGCGGAAGCGCGAGTAGGTGTTTGCCTCTGCCAGCTCAGGGTCCCGAAGGAACTCCGAGAGTGGAATCGAGGACCAATCCTTAGCAGGTAGCTGCAGCTGCACTAGCCCGCTTTTTAGTCGAAAGGTATGTCCCAGCCTGAAGGCGACCCAGCTGGGACCGAGCTGGCGCAGCAGTTTAGGGAACTGGTAAAGCGATCGGATCATCTACCCTGAGAGTTGGGACGCGATCCGGTCCCCAGTCTTTCCATCCCAGAGGGCCGGCACTGTTCCCTTTTTGGGCTTGCCCTCCAGGATCTTTTCAACTTCCGATTCAAGCAGTGCCAGGTCATTGCCTACCAGGGTATTCGTGCCCTGGTCGACGGTTACGGGCCGTTCCGTATTCTCTCTGAGAGTAAGGCATGGGACTCCCAGATAGGTTGTCTCCTCCTGGACTCCTCCCGAGTCGGTGATGACGAAAGCAGCATTACGCTGCAGAGCCAGGAACTGAACGTACCCGACTGGATCCACGATTTTCACCTGTGAGCTCAATGAGATATCCAGTCCTTTGATCTGCTGTTGGGTTCGAGGATGCATTGGGAAGATCAGCGGAATGCTTTGACTGAGCTCACTCAGGACAGAGAGGATTCGCGTCAGCGACTCGGGGACGTCGACGTTGGCTGGCCGGTGCAAGGTGACGAGCCCGAAGGCCTGGGAGAGGTCGAAGCCGTTGTCCACGAAAGTGACTTCTTCCGTTCGGGGCAGTAACTTCACCAGGCTGTCAATCATGATGTTGCCCACTCTCCGTATCTTTTCCCGTGCGATTCCCTCCCGCAGCAGGTTTTCGTCGGCATCGGCGGAGGGTGTGAACAGGAGATCACAGAGCTGGTCTGTCACCAATCGGTTGATTTCTTCAGGCATGGTTCGGTCGAAGGAGCGGAGACCCGCTTCCACATGGGCCAGCTTGATCTGTAGCTTGGAGCAGACGAGTGTGGAGGCCATGGTTGAGTTGACGTCACCGTAGACGACTACCCACTCCGGTTTCTTCTCCAGAAGGACAGGTTCCAGCCGGATCATCACTTGGGCGGTCTGATGAGCATGTGTGCCCGATCCCACCTCGAGATTGATGTCGGGTGTGGGCATCTCCAGTTCGCGAAAGAAGATTTCGGACAGTTTGTGATCGTAGTGCTGACCCGTGTGAACGAGCGTCTGCCGAATGTTGGTGAGGCGATCAAGGGCCAGCAGCAGGGGGGCTGCCTTCATGAAGTTGGGGCGGGCGCCGACCACGTGGAGAACATTCATCCCAATCAGTTGCTCCCTGCCGTCGACTTTCCTCGCCGGACAACCGCGCCAGCGCAAGCGACCTGAGAACCTACGACTTCCCCGGCAACTTCAACAACACGGCTTTCACCGCAACTCAGGTTCTGAATCAACTGCTGCATGATACTGAATTGGACATGGGGGATTCTAACCGATCAGCCGGCCCTTTCAGCAAACAGTGCATCACATCCCGGCTGCAAGTTCTGGCGTATTGAGATACTCAGGGTGTTGAGTCATGAGCCCTGGGGGAGAGAAAGAGAATCCAGGACACTCTGCCACAAACGGTCCACGTCGTATTTTGCCAGCACATGCTCCCGAGCCCTCTTTCCCAGCGATACCCTCAGATCGGCTTTGCTTACCAATTCGGCCAGAGCCTCTCCGAGGGCCGTGCTGTCATGGGGGTCGAGCAGGATTCCGACTCCATCCTCGTCGAGGACTTCGGGGACTCCCCCGACTCGGGTCGCAATGACAGGTAACCCCGCAGCCATCGCCTCCAACAGTGCGTTGGGCAATCCCTCGCGGTGTGAAGGCAGCACGAAGACATCGGCCTTTCCGAGCTGTTCCAGTTTCTCCGGGAAATTCAGCCAGCCATGGAATTCGAACAGATGACTCAATCCAGCATCGGCCACCCCCTGCCGCAATCCTTGAGACTCGTTTCCTTCGCCGCAGATGTGTACACGACAATCCTTCAGAGGTTCCCTGAAGAGACTGATGGCTTCGACCAGGTCGTAGACTCCCTTGTAAGTCTCCAGCCATCCGACGTAGATGATATGGATCCCCTTGGAGGGTGTCGCCGTTGGTCTGGAGAGTCTTAGGTAAGGCGCGGCGTTCAACCAGTTCGGAATGACCACGAAATGACTGTCCGGCAGTCCTGAGAAGGACTGGTAGAAGTCCCTCCAACTCCGGCTTTGACAGATGACAACGTGGCAGTGGCGGAGTACCGACCGGGCAAAACTGCGGATGAGCGGGCTCCTCTCAAGATCGTCCAGAATTAGACCGGAACGCGGACTGAGCACGACTCGTTTCCCCAACGCTCGTGCCAGCAGTACCATCAGGCCCTTCTCGACGAAGCTGGCGCCAGCACTGGTAAAAATCAGGGCTCCTGCTACTGAAGCCGGCCGGACCATGCGTGCGAATGCCAGCGTCCGCCGGGCTGCATACAGTGCTCGGGTGGCAAGTGGAGGAGGCGGGACAGAACGCATCGTGCTGTCGAGCTTTTTCCATTTGACGTATTCGGAGATCGGACTGCCGACGAGGGTTTTGCAGGCCGTGAGCTGGCCGCCAAGCGCTCCATCCTTGGACGCTTTCCCGAAGGCTCCGACGAAAACGTATTCCAGCGGGTGATCCATTTAGGTGTGGAGCGGGAATGTCATTTCTAGCCATTTATGGCTAAGCGTTGACCGTGAAGTGCTGAACCCAAGCCCCAAGTTACATCAGAGTCCAGAGCCACTGACTCGCTCAGGCCATTCTCGAGTCGATCGCGGAGGCAACTGCGGGGAGAATGTCCCCAAGGTGTTGCTGCGCACCGCGATAAATTCAATTGCCTGTCTCATGAACAGGGCTTGCCAGAACCCCGGCCACCCCGAAGTCGACGTTTTAGATTATTTAGGCCGTCGTCTCCCAAGAGTCTCCGGAGCAGCCAGAGGCGGCTCTTCTGCAGGAATCGGATGAAGGCGTAGCGAGCAGCGAAGGTCGCACTCTTGTATTCACGGTTTATCCGGAAACCCTCAACGACCCCGGTAAATCCGGTGGACGCTCCACCTTGTCGGAACCTAACCAGGACTTCGTCAATATGTATGAACTCTGTGTTCATTTTTTGCAAGCGCAAGAAGAACTCATAGTCGGAGGATATTTTGAAGTCTGTTCGGTAAAGACCTGCCTTCTGATAGACTGCCCTCGGCACGTACCATGATGGATGAAAAAAGGAGCCCGTGGAAGCAATCTCAACACTCTGGTCCGTCTTATCAATCACTTCCACATTACCCTTTATACAGATTGTGTTTTCCTCCCTACTGAAAACTTTGACAGCCTTTGCGATCGAGTCGGGCGCCAGCATATCATCGGCGTTCAGCAGCTTGATGTATTTACCCCGAGATAACACGATGCCCTTGTTCATTGCGTCGTAGATGCCGTCGTCGGGTCCACTAATCCAGCAGTCGATTCTATCGGAATAGTCCCGAAGGATTTCCAGCGTACCGTCGGTTGATCCTCCATCGATAATGATGTGTTCCTTCTCCCGAAAGCCCTGTCCGAGGACACTCTGTATGCAGCGCTCGAGACAATCTGCGCCATTCAGAACAACGGTGATCACGCTTACCAGAAGATGTGGTCTTTCAGGTTGCTGGCCGACTTCGGTTCCCTGACCACCCCGGGAGCACTCCTGTAGGCTTGGAGTACTAGCCAACCATCTCTGGTAGGTGCTGATTGTTGGCCAGGTTGCCATGTATCACTTTCCTAGCGTGAAATTCTAACCTGCTTTGACCTTGGCCCGGCGAATCCTGTTCTCCCTCCTGCTCTTTTTGACCGAGATGGTGCCTGTCCGGTCACTCAATGAGCCGGCGGTGGAGGCCACGGTGAAGTCCCTTTGAGGTGTACTAAGCCGTCGAGAGTACGCCTACGTTTCAGCAATCAAGGCAGATGCGTCCGGTAGTTGAGAGAAATCTAGTCTTGGAGGATATGCTGTTGACTTGGTCCTTTCTTTTTCAACGGGGCTCCAGTTTTAACAGGACATACTCGGTAGCGACTTGAAAGCGGTTGCCGCATGCCAGCGTCGCCAGGGCCATAAACAACCAGAAATCCGGGCGTTTGAACGAAGAGTGCGTTATTCCTCCTATCGACATGTAAACAACAAGGGAAAAGAGGACCACATAGGTGCTCTGGAATTCAGAACGGTGCAGCTTTCGAAGCAGCTTCATCATCAAACAGCCCAACAATAGAATGTAACAGGTTACGCCCAGCAGTCCGGTTTCCACGAGCAAGGTGAAGTAGTCACTGTGCGCACCTACGGCACCGAAATTATAATTTCTCCACCAGAGGCGCCGCAAATAGTCGCCCGAAACGTGATAAAATTGCCCTAGCCCAATGCCTCTGAAGTCGGAATCTTGCGCGGCTGAATAGGCTACGGCCCAGATCTCGTCGCGTCCTGACAGGGCACGCACAGCAGTCACATGATCGCCGGTGATTCGAATCAAAAGGCGGTCTAAATCTATTTCAAGAAAGACCACGAGAAAGACTCCCAACAAGCAGGACAAGGATACCAAGCTGAACGCGCGATGTCTCGGAGCCCGCTTTCCGAGGCTCACGAGAAGCACGCATGTCGCAGCTCCGACAAACGCTGCCAGGGAGCCCCGTGATTGAGTGGTCAGCATCGCAAACAGTAGCACCAGGCACACGATTGTCGCTACTACCGTGTGGCTCACGCGGGACCGGCGCTTGCTAAGAAAACTGCCCATCACGATGAGTAAGGCCAATCCGAAGTGATAGGAAGCCGTGTTTGAACTATCGGTATATCCAGCTTGGCGCAGACCGCTCGGGTTCGCAGAGAAGTTGGCAACAACGCTGACAGCGTTGATCAAGGCCCCAATCGAGAAGCACGCGAGCACAAACCTTATCGTCGTCGAGTTCAAGTCAAGGTTTTTAGCAGTACAGTACGTCACGAGACCGAATCCGGTGAGAATAGCTGCACTGACGAACTTATCTGTACTGATAGATCCAGCAAGATTCTGGAAGGCGAGGCAGGTCACGCCCAGAAAACCGAAAATGAACAGGAACGCCCTGTCATAGCCATCGATTCTGAGAGATTGCCTTCGAACGGTGGTTTGTACGAGGAAGCAGCCTACAAGAGCTATTCCGAGAATCCGGTAGGGCGTCCAAATTGGGTCAGATCCGATTAAGTGTGGCCAGATGCCTTCGAAGGGCAGTGTGAATACGTAAAGGAAGAAAAGGTAGTGCAGTTTATGGTATCGGACGTCTCCATTCATGACATCATTGAATCCGGAATCACGCGATATAGTCGCTTGTCAATCTTTAGAACTCGCATCAGAATTTTCGAACGTCAACCGGTGCCACACGAAAAATGTAGGGTACCCTCAGCACTTCCAGCGGCGCTTCCGTGAGTGGGTTCAAGGCGAGGTCGGAATATTTTTCTCGAATGTCCACTTGCCCTCTTCGCCTTTCACGTACTTCCACCAGAATTTAGGACTAGCCCCAAAAAAGGGTTTGTCCATGGTAAAAAAGACCATTTGCCGGTGCAGGTCTTCTGGCATCACCTGGAGCGGAATGCCGATGCACTGTTGAGGCAGGTCGAGGCCGAAATGATGGAGAATCGTCGGAACAAGGTCGATGGTCTGTGCAGGAGCATGAGATGTAGTGAAACCCGATGCCCCGGGCCACTTGACCATCAAGAGCCCACTAGCAACCGAATCCACGAACCTGTCGGGCCACCGGTCAGGCTGTAATTGGCTGCGTGGGATTGCTGGTTCCTGGCCATGATCGGAGTGGACGATTATGAGGGCATCATCGTAGCGCTCCAGGAGCTTGAGTTGTTCGATGAGCCATCCTACCAATCGAAGTGCACAGATACTCTGGTCCAGGCCTCTCTGCTGTTCGTCATTGCCTGTACGAGCTGTCTTTGGGATGAAGTCACAATCCGCGTCTCGAGCGTAGGGCTCGTGAGGAACCATCGAATGGAAGAACACGATCTGTCCTGTTCCGGGACGTTGAACTTCTTCTACGAGCATCTTCTCAAAGAAGCCTGGCGTGAAGAGATTCAGTCCGTAGTAGAACTCTTTCAGAATATCGTCTTCGCTGCTTTGAAGATTTCCTCCGCCGAAAACGCTCGTCAGAGAGAAGCCGTAATCCCAGCTGTTCGCAGGCCTGCGATCGTGGTTCAGGGAACCGATCAGAATCGCCCGAAGACTGTTGGGCAAAGTTCGAAGGAAGGTCAAGTCGACGATAATGTTATCGGCAACCTGGCTGAGCACCTGGTAGCGGTAATCTTGACTGGAGACACAATGTCGCGCACCGTCGAAGCAGTGTTGTGAAAACCAGGTGTATTGGTAGGCTGGAATCCCAGAGTTTCGTAGGTGAAAGAACGCTCCGCCCTGATATGCCCGTTCCTTCCAGGTGTCGGCAGTTACGCCTGTCTTTGGGTCGTAGTAGCTACCGCTGAAGATTGTTGGGAGTGACCAGGCGGTTTGGTCCTGACTGGTCCGAAACTGATCGTACAAAGTGAACCCATCGTAACGCAGCTCGGGGTGAGTCTCGACGATTGCCCGATATGACGAGAGCGCAAAACCATCGAGTAAGATCTGGTAAACGTTGCCGGCCGGAGGGCCGGAGCCCTTATCGGCACTGCCCGCAAATTCATATACGATAGCCCCTTCTACTTCGAAGACAAAGCTATGTTGCCCGACGCGGCCGTTCGAGAAGACAAGATCGACATTCTCGGCGCCAGGGTAAATCGGGATGCGAAGCTTATGATGGTCGCCGTTCTGCCGGAGGGCATCTTGGCGGTAGTACCACTTATTCGTAACTGGATGTCTGATGCCGAGGCTGGCATCGCCTTCTATCAGCCGAACATGCACTTCGGCGATGGTTGCTTTGGAGGACGGAGGAAGTTCAAGGGGCAACGTGGCGACAGTGGCGCCGGGGGGCGCCGAGTTGGCGACTCGAACCACATCGCCCAGATGAATCTCGACATCTGCACCTGTGGGCAGGAGCCGTTCGAGATCAATCTTGCTATGAACTCGACGCGCTTCTGAAGGAGGATCGTTCCAAGGATTGGGATGGACCAGGGCCTCCTTTCTCTGGGGCCGCACGATTTCCTTGAAGACATTCCCGAGGAGGCGTAGACCTACAGAATTAACGTGGAGCGCCGTGGCACCCACAATCACAATGATTGCGAAGAAAGCGGAGTATCCCAATAGGCTTCGGAGCTCAAGGCGTCGAATTGTAGTGGCAACCAAGACAACAATTGCGACCTCGACTAGCCCCAAGATCACGACTTGCCACCACTGCGAGAGCCATAGGTTCCGAAACCCATCGAACACGAAGATGGAAGCTCCTATTACGATGGGCAAGCGGACTAGCCACTCGAATCTCCCCCGCAGAGTTGCGAGAATCAAGAAGGCATTTGTCAACCAAAGCAGAAGGAAGCACTGTATCACCCAGAGATAGATATTGGGCAGGCTGCGGATCTCTTCGAGATTGAGGTGAATCACGTCGAGCGACAGATAGACGAACACGATTCCAGCAAGAAACATCGAAGAGAGAGCGATCAGGAGAAGTTCTCGCAGCTTACTCATCGCGAACCTGACCAGCTGACGGTACAGGGTACTTGGGCATGGTCCCAAACGGTCCCCACTGCCAATGGTCCCTTCGAACAGACGAGGTGCCGGTTTCGAGAATGGCCGGTTTCGGCTCTGCTGCAAGAGGGAGAAAGACATGCCAAGATACACCCTCTCACAGTAGATCCGGAGTGCTCCGTAGTCCCAACCAAGCCGGACGCCGTACTCAAGACTGGCATCTGTTCAGTACTCTCTCAACTTGAGTCAAGCCGTTATGGATTCCCTTGCTTGAGCAGCGAAGACTCGTAGTCGGACATAACTATTTAGGTCTGTTAGGAAGGGGACCGCTTCTTATTTATTCACTTGGTGCGGTCCTTGGTTCCACGACTCCAAACGGACATCCCTTACCGCGAGCGCAGTGCTTCAAGGTGCCTTTTCCAGTCTAATCTATTTGGTGCTAAGAGGCAGGCTTGAGAGTAAGCCTTGATCGCCGGTTCAACACGCCCCATCGCTTCGAATGCTTTACCCAGCCTGTAGTGGCTACCGGAGCGCGAGGGATCCTTCGTTATCGCCCGCATCAGCACCGGAACCGCTTTGTCCGGTTGTCCTTCTCTGATGAGTAAATTGCTCAGATATGAGGATACCGCATAGTCTCCGGGACGGATCGCTAGGGATTTCATGAAGTACCTGTGTGCCTCGATCTTGTGATTCAGCCGCTCGTGCGCCAAACCAAGGTACTCAAAGATGGTGGAATCCCTCAGGGTGCCGTTGAGGGCGAGGTGCAGATGTCTGATCGCCAAGCGTAGATCATCTTCCTCCTTAGACTGGACTAGCATTATGCCTAGCCGATCATGTGCCTTCCGGTTCTTGGGGCCAAGCTGTAATGCCACCTTGTACAAAGCGCGGGCTCCACTCCGGTCATTCTTCGATTTTTCAAGGTTGAGGCCGAGTTGGGTTAGGTAGTTAGAGATCGAAGGTATCGGTGACCAGACCCTTACTGCCTGCGAGACTTTCGATTGATGGAAGTAAAGCCAGCCTAGCCAAAGCCTTGGAAATGGAAAGGCTTCGTCGATTCCTTCAGACAAGAGCAACTCTGCCTGGTCGAATCGGTTTTGCTCTAATGCAACCCTACCGCGAAAAAAGGCCTCTCGGGGACACACCTCACCGTTTGGTTTCAGGTGCGATCGAGTTTGGTCGGTGGGTTCGACGCCGGCCTTACCATGGGAGACGGCGATCAGTTCTCGAACAGAACGCAGTTTCAAATCGTTGCACCAGAGCTTCGAGTGCCATTCGTCGCGACCCAGATACAAAACTACAAGGAGAACCACCAGAACGATCAGCGGCAAGGCGGGCAACGCCAGTCTGGCTCTATACAATCAGGATCCCCCTCCTCTGGTCTCGTCCCGCAAGCCTGCAGGCAAGCGTTATTGATTGCAGTGCTTTGACATACCACTGCCTTGCTAGTAGCGCAGTCTCTTCTCGGTTGTCAGAGGCAGGGTCGCCAATAGGCCGGACATCCTTTCTCCAGCGTTTCCGTCGCCGTAAAGCAGATCAGGTTCGAGTCCTTCCTTGCATACGCAGCCTCGGATTGCCTCGCTGATTTCACGCCGATCGTAGTTGACGTCGACGACGTTGGAAGCACGCTCTCTACCTGTTTGCCGACCGCCGATGTTGACCGCGGGGACCCCTAGGAACGAGCATTCTCGAATGGCGACGCTGGAATTGCCCACGACTCCGCGGCTGTTGCTGAGGAGACGGAGGAAGTCTTTAGGCATCATGTTCTTGAAAAAATGGAAGTTCTGAGGCTGTTCCTTTTCGCGAAAAGCCCGAATTCCCCTGGAAGTCCCATCCGAGCCTGCATCGACATTGGGCCAGAACCACAACGCAGGCAGTCCGATCTCCAGCACTCCGTAAAGCGTTTCGGTGATGTTCTGTCGAGCTGCCTCGTACTCCGTCGTTACAGGGTGCTGAAGAACAACCAAGAAACTCTGGGAGAGGTCGACCAGACTTCCGACGCCTCCGTACTTCCTAAACGGGTCAAAATCAAGCTCAGGACTGGCCAGGACCTCAGCGGCCAGATCGATGGAGGGACATCCCGTGACGAAGACGGTGTCGGGATTCTCACCCATTCTGATAACTCGCTCCAACGCCTTTTCTGTTGCCACAAAATGAAGATCGGAGAGTTTTGTGATGGCGTGGCGCACCTTTTCATCGATCGAACCGGTGACCTCACCCCCCTGGATGTGGATCAGTGGGATGTTCATGTAGGAGGCGGCCACCGCAGTAGCGATGGTCTCGTAGCGGTCGGCAACCGTCACCACGGTGTCAGGTCGAAGATTGTCGAGCACGGTCGACAGTTCCATCAGACCCAGTCCAGCCGTCTTGGCCATGGTCACCGGGTTTTCTCCCTCCACTACCATATTTACCCGGAAAGCGATCTTGAAACCATCTTGCTCGATATACTTGACCGTTTCACCGTAGCGATCCAATAGGGCCGAAGCTGCCACCACTAATTGCAGCTCGAGGTCAGGATTAGCCTCGATTGCACTCAAGGCGGACTTGATCCGAGAGTAGCTCGGGCGTGCGGTCACCGCGACGCAGACTTTTCTAGGCATCTTCCTGCACTTCTTCCAAGTCCTCTTCGAGTATGAACTCGTCTCTTCTCAGATCCCGTTTCAACAGGCGCCCAATCAGCTCGAATCGACGGTCGGGAGGGATTCCGGTGCCTGGTTTCTTGAAGACCAAGTGGTTTTCTCGGAGAGTTGTTCCCGCCGGTAGGTCCGATTTCGCAACGGCGCTCTTGGTAAAAAGAGATCGCATCGGGGCCATTTCAAGGGCCATGGCGTCCTTGTCTAGGGGATTCGCCCGCATTTTCTCGATGAAGCGCACGCCCTCAACCAGCTGCTTCAGCTCTCCTGTCGTGATCGAGGCGACCACATCTGGCCCGAACATTTCGCGGCTCAGGGTGACGTGAACCTCCACCACCTCAGCTCCTAAAGAGGCCGCTGCCAAGCCAGCATAAATCATCCCAGAGTGGTCGGACAGCCCTACGGGGCAACTGTATCTTTCGCGGAAAAAGGGGATCAGGTTGAGGCCGACTTTGTCCGGCGGGCAGGGGTAGGACGAGGTACACTGCAGTACCGTCGCAGGCAGGCCTTTCGACTTAACCCGTTCCATTGCGGCGTCGATCTCTTTCAGGGGACTCATGCCGGTGGAGATGAAGACGGGGAGACCCGCATCCAGCATTCGTTCGAACATAGGAGCGTTACCAACTTCCCCTGAAGCTACTTTCCAAGCGGCAACCCCAACGCGGGTCAGCAGGTCGACGGCTTCGACAGAGAAAGGAGAACTGATGAATTTAAGTCTCCGGCGGTCGGCGTGCTCCTTCAATCCGACCCAACCTTCCTCAGTGAACTCCATCCGTTTCCAGTATTCAAAACGAGTCGCGTCCTGAGGGCTGAATTTGACCCTCCAGGGCTCAGATGGAGTGCTCTCAGAGGCGGCAAGGTGGGTTTGGAACTTGACAGCGTCCGCTCCTGCGTCTGCAATTGCTTCGATGAAGCAATGCGCCTGCCCCAAGCTTCCCTCATGAGCCTGACCTACCTCGGCCACTATGAGAGTTGATGCTTCATCAGATCCAAGTGCTGTCGTTTTCATGGTGAATTTCGCGCCCAAAAAAAGATCACCTGTCCTTCAACCGATGGTTAGTCTTCGTCGATCGTGCAACCCGACCTGAGACTAGCTTAGCTAGTGCCCGTCCGGAAACCGGGGTTCCCAGAACTGTAATCTGTTGAATCGGAACCACTTTTTATACCTGAGACTGCTGACAGACCGACTCGACCCAGCTCGATCCAGAGCGAGGACGAGCGAGCGAGGGCGCACGGGCCAAAAAACACCGGTTCGGCGCAGACCTCTCCCTGAGTCGGAGCCACAAGGCAGTACGGTCAGCCACAAAAGACTACAACAGGAGTCGGGCCAGGACGACCAGGTTATAGGTCAGGACGCTGGCATGGACGTAGCTTTGAAAGTGAGGCCAGCCTTTCCAGGTACAGCGGTGGAGACCAAAGGTGTGCTTGAGGGTCCCAATGCACCCCTCGATCCCGGCCCGGAAGCGTTTGAGCTGTTTGTAGACCCAACTGGAACGCACCATGCTCTCGACCGTCAACCCACACTTTTTGGAAAAGGCCACGTCCTGTACCCCCTGCTCTTTGGCCCAGCTCAGGTTGGCCGCCGAGGCAAAACCGCCATCCCAGGCGCTCTGGCGCGGGACCTTCCCGTACAGCTGTCGATGACGCTCTAAGAAGGGTTGCACATAGTTGCTGTCGGCCGGATTCCCCCGTTCCACCACACAATCCAGGATCAGCGACGAGGCGCCCGTGCTGACAAACACCTTGTGGCCGAAGACCGTTTCCCGAGGGCTCTTCTTGATAATATCGGTGTGCTCTTCGAAGAGGGAACAGATCTTGTCCTGGGCCGCGACGGCCTCGCCCGAAAGGACCCGCCGTTGGGTCTGTTCGATGACTTTGTGCAACAGCTCCAGATAGTGGGCCAGTTGCGCCGCCCCGGCCAGACTGAGGGGATCGCTCCACTGCGCGGAGACGGCCAGCGCCTGCTCGCCATAGTGGGCCGTCTTGGACGCCACCTTGATTAGATCGCGGTAACTGTCCAGGCGCTTCTTGCCGCGGCGGTTGCGGATGTTCAGGCCGCGCCGCTTGGCCCGCCGCGTATGATCGACGAAGCCGATCCCTTCCCGCTCCCGCAGCCGCCCCAGCCACTGGGTGACGACTCGAATGCCGTCGTACAACAGCTCACTGTCGAGCGGATAGTGGATATTCGTCTGGACCGCCGTGGCATCGACCCGAATCCGTTGGCCTTTTTCCAGACCCCGAGCCTGCGCCCAGCGCACCAAGTGGTCGTTGATCGCCTTCCATGTCCCCGGCTCAATCTTCCCCAGGTTCTCCGCCAGGGTGGCTTTGCTGATCGACGCCCCATAGGGCAAGCGACAGAACCTCTGACAGCTTTGCGAATCCACCAGATGAAACTCCAGCTTGCGATAGCTGAACTGATGCAGCTGTTTGATGACGGCACAACGCAGCACCTGCTCGGCCGTCAAACCGGGGGCGCCGACACTGGAATCGACCCTGTCAGAGAGATCTTGTACTATCAGCTCCAGCGTCTGGGGATTGTCGTCCAGGATGCGCGAGATCACCTTCAATTCATTGGCCAGTTGGTGATCGGGCCATGGTGGGGAAAGGGGGCGTTGTTTTTCACGCTTTTGACGCATCTTCGAACTCCTGAAATCGTCCTAAGTCGTTTCAGTCTAATTGTTTACACCAGATAGTCTAGCAAACGACCCTGACAATTTCGGAGCTTGAAAAAGCCCTCTTTCCCCTTCCTTATCAATTACTTACGGATTTCCGGACGGGCACTAGCTAGTGCCCAATACATTTTGGGGTTCATCCGGTAAATGGGGAGGTGCCGCCAGTCAAAGGTAGGCCATGGAAACTGCCGCACTATGCAAACCGTGGAAAAACAAGTAGTTCTGGAGGAGAACTGGCAAGTGCTCGCAGTTGTTTTTCCACCGTTCGCACAGCGCTTGGAAAACTCCGTATCACGGGCTTGCTGGCCCGGTTCGATGTCGCTCGGAGTTTTCCACAGTTCCCACGGCCTCTGCTACTGCAGCCGACTATATGGACAAGCGAACGGGGAGCAGATTTGGGATCCGGAAGGTGCCAACCACGTCCCCACCTCCCCATTTACCGGATGACCCCATTTTGGCTCGACTAGAGTCATAGATTCTTGTCCGAACGGAGAGGTAAGTTCAAGGCCTGCTCACACTACCTGGGGGACGATAGCGCAGCTGTTGGTTGCCGGGAAGTCAGTTCGTATGCCAAACTCCCCCTTTCTCCTCCAACTCAGACTCCCGTCTGATGCGCTTCCGACTTAGAGTGGCCCTAACCCGAATTTCTCATCGCTGGTCTACTACGTCGCCGCAAACATCTGTCCTGGCTGTGTTTCGCTCCGTCGGCCTCCTCGACGTACTGCACGAGTACGACTGCGGGGGCTCGCCACGAGTGGTCTCGGTCGCAAGCCTTGCCAGGACGGCCCTTGCAGCGCCTCGCTACGACAAGCGATGAGAAATGCGGGCTAAGGGGAGACAAGCCTGGCAAGGTGAGCGGCGTCTGAAGCCCATGCTACAATAGAGCTCATGAGGGAAACCGGTTCCGAGAGTCAGGAACGACCTGAATCGGATGCGTCAGCCAGTTCGTGGAGGGAAACCTCGAATCCTCCAGCTGCGCTGCCCGAGAGACCTGCATCCGGAGCCTATGTCCTCATGCCAACATCCGACCCCAGAAACGGCCACGATTCGAGGTCTTTCCTCACTTATCTGGACGTTCTTCTCAGGCGCCGCTGGATGATCCTGGCGATCTGTGTCTTGTCAGTGCTCGTCGCCTTTTTCTACTCCAAACGCAAGGAACCCAGGTATCGGGCCTCGGCCGCATTCCTGGTCCAAGAGTCAGACAGGAGTACCATAGCAGGGGCACCGAACTATAGGCCTTACCAGGCATTCAGAAATCCAGCAGATTACTACAGGCGGGTCGCTTTGAGCTCTGAGATTCTTGATCCTCTTCTGATGGAGCGGTTTCATGTACTTGGTTCGGTTGAAGACACGACATTGCTGGAGTACCTCGAAACAGGGGAAGGGGAGCTCAAGGATCGAAGCTACATTGGGCGTTCGATTCTCGCTGGGTGTATTACGGTAGCCAGCCAGCGTAACTTTCCTAACCTTCTTTCCCTTAAGGTATCGTTTGATAACCCAGAGTTGGCGGCGGAGATCGCTAACCGCCTGATTGGCCTAATCTCGGACTTTGACCTGAGCATCCGCGCCAAGAGGGCTCGAGGCCGCAGCTCATTCATCGAGTCGCAGCTCGAGGTTGCAGCGCGGGAGCTAAGGGAGGGTGAGGAGGCACTGGAAGAGTTTCAGGAGCGCAACCGTCTCTCGAGCTCGGTCAAACTGCTCACTCTGCGAAACCGTCTGGAACGAGAAGTGCAGCTTCAAGGTGAGCTCTTCGTGATGCTTCGCAAAGAGCAGGCTCTGGCCCGGATCGCCGAGGAAAATGAAGCCTCCGCCATTTCTGTGCTTGAGAAAGCCTATCCGCCTCGCCAGCCCTACTCGCCGAACACCAGAGCCGATGTTGTTCTGGCTGGCTTCGCTGGCCTCGTCCTAGCTATCGTCCTGGCTTTCGCAGCAGAGTTCGTGGCGAAGATGTCCATGGAACGCCAGGAGAGCCGGTAGATGACCGGCACCAACCGAAACGCCCTGGAGCACTCGTTGTCCCCGTCCAGAGGGCAATCTTGAGGTGACCTCTCCACCGCCTGAAGGCGGTGGATTCGACCTGCGACTAAAGTCGCCTAAAGACCTCGCCTCCGATGCAGGCGACTCGCTTGATCGCCTGTCTCACTCGGCTCGGCGCCCACTTCCCTGACTCGCCCAGCAAGCCGTACTCTAGCCTCTTACCTTCCCTACGCACACCGGCTTGCTGTCACAAGCCTCCTGAAGGCTTCGCCTAAAGGCGAGGGGGTTCACCCATCCCCGAGTGGGACCCTAAGAGCTGGCGGATAGCGCTATGGTAACAGCTGGTGAAAGCACGTTGGAGGGGAAGGTAACCAAACCGTTCTTTTGGAAGCCGGGGGCTCATCCCAGCAAGAACGGATTTCATCACCGTCTAGGACTAGTAGCTATGTATTGGCCGGCTATGTATTGGCGATTCCCAGTGCTAGTTGCCGCATGGGCGCTAAGCTTATCTCTGTTGGCACAGGACCCGAAACCTGTACCTGAACTGCCTCCCGTTGAAGACGCGCCTGTAGTCCAGCAAGAGGGCGGATCGGAAGCGAAAGGGACGGAAGAGGGCTCGATCATTCCTGCCGAGGGGGAACTCGATTCCGAGATCAGTGGACGGGGATCACAGCTTCCCATATTCGGGCACCACCTCTTTCGCATCGATGTCTCCAATCTGAGTCCTGGGCCGATCGATCCCGAGACCTATTTCGTTTCTCCCAAGGATGAACTCCTTCTGCAGATCTGGGGCCGCGAGCAGAACTCCGATCACAATCTCGTCGTCTCATCTGATCACTACGTCAATATTGAAGAGGGGAAACTGGGGCGGGTTTATCTGGCTGGGCTCACTCTGGCTCAGGCGCGCCAAAGGATTACCCGAGCACTATCGGAAGTCTACTCGAGTTTCATCGATTCTGACGACCCTTACAGGAGCGTATCGCGTATTGAGTTGACGCCAACCAAGCTCCACGAGATTCGCTTTCTGGTGCAGGGAGAAGTGAATCAACCGGGGAGCTATTCGCTGTATCCCTCACGTGCGGACCTCATCTACGCTCTGGCTAGGGCGCAGGGAGTGAAGGATGGCGCTTCGATTCGCAAGGTGAAGATCCGAAGGGCGGGCCGGTCACTCGTGGTGGACTTCTACCGGTTCCTTCTGACCGGTGACCTGGAACAGAGCGAGATCCAGGTCCAGAACGGGGACGTGATATTCGTCCCTCTCAAGACGAAGGAAGTCTCCATCCAAGGAGAAGTCCGAAGGCCGGGCCGATATGAGCTAAAAGACAATGAAGGCTTGCTACGGCTCCTCAAGATGGCGGGTGACCTTAAACCAGGAGCCAGTCTCGAGAAGGCTCTAGTTCTGAGAACAGAGATAAACCAGGGTCTTGTAACTCTCGATTTCCCTCTCAAGGACTTGCTGAATACTGGCCGTGATCAAGAGCTCAAGGATCAAGATTTCGTCAACATCTTCTCGATCCGTCAGGTTCGAGATGACTATGTCAGCGTCGAGGGCGGGGGTGTGTCCTTGCCGGGTGAGTACCAGTTGCGTCCGGGGATGAGGATCTCAGAGCTGATTCGCGAAGCAGGAGATCTGACCGGACAAGCCTACTTGCAACGGGCTGATCTTGTCCGGACCTCCCCGGGGCGAAAACGCTCCTACCAAGAGGTCGATCTGGGTCGTGCGATCAAAGGAGAACCTGACCACGACCTTGTGCTGGAGCCCTTGGATAGTTTGGTGGTCTACACGGTTCCGGAGATCGAGGGCCCGGAAGGCGTGGTCAATCTTTCCGGGCACGTAAAACCTCCGGGTAAGTACGAACTCTATCGTGGAATGAGGCTCTACGACCTCCTCTTCGCCAAGGGTGGCTTCCAGGATGAAAACCATTGGAAGAAGACCTACATATCGCGGGGCGATATACGTCGTCGATCACTTGATGGCAGCCGAGAACTCTTCAAGTTCGACCTTAAGCGCTTGATGGAGGGTCAGCCCGAGGAGAATCACGAGCTGCAGGATCTCGACGAGATCGTGATCTATTCGGTCGACGAGATCTCGGCCGTCAAACATAAAGTAACTCTCACCGGTCATGTCAAGCGGCCGGGCGAGCATGGCCTTTTTCAGGGAATGACCATTTATGACCTCCTGGACATAGCTGGGGGGTTTCAGGACAGGCAATTCCGACAGTCGACGTTTTTGGAGCGCGCCGACCTGATTCGTTGGGTTCGCCGAGGTTCGGAGCTGGAGCGTACTCTGATAGCTTTCAACCTCGGAGCCTTACTGCTTGGGGATGATTCCGAAGATCAGCCTCTCCAGGCAGATGATGAGGTCGTTGTCTATGCTGCTAAGGATCTTGCTCTCAGACGAATGGTTGAGATCGATGGTTTCGTCAAAAAACCGGGAGTGTACGAGTTTATCAGCAGCATGACCCTCGCGGACCTCCTGTTGCAGGCGGGAGGGTTCTTGGAGGGTGCCTACGCCCGGGCCGAGATATCGAGGCTCGACATGCAAGGTAATCCCTCCGTCAAGCGAGAAATCATCCCAGTTGAAATCACAGACCAGTATTTCAACAATGATGGGCCGGCCGGAATCCCGCTCAAGAGCAACGACAGGATCTCGGTCCGCAAGCACCCCGATTTTGATCTCCAGGATGTGGTTGAAATCAGGGGCGAAGTCCGAGTTCCAGGCCGCTATGTCCTGCGCGAAGGCATGAACCGTGTTTCGGACTTGGTCCAATGGGCAGGAGGATTGAAAGAGCCGGCTGCGCCACAGGCTGCGAGGCTGATGCGCCAGATCGAGCCGGATTTTCTTCCCCTGGAGAACAAGCTGCGACTAGTTCAGATGGAAGGGAGACTGACCGAGAACGGAGCGAGTAGAAAGGATCCCGCGACTCGCCCTTCTGAGCGCAAGTCCCAAACTCTTGAACAGAAGCGAATCGCTTTCAATCTTGAAGGCGCTCTTGGCGATCCAGGATCTTCCCAAGACCTGGTTCTCGACGACGGTGACCAACTCACCATCCCCCGCTTCGAGAACGTGGTCGAAGTCCGAGGTGCCGTTCAGTTCGAGACGGCCATGGCCCATGTCAAGGGTAAGGGTGTCGAGTACTATATCGATCATGCTGGTGGGTACAGCCGAGACGCTGATAGTCAAGGCGCAACCCTTATCTACCCGGATGGGCGGCGCGTGTTGAACAAGGGTGGATTCCTCTGGTTCAAGACCCTGAAAGTGCCTCCCATGTCGGTGATCGAGGTGCCGCTTCGGCCGGTGGTAGAGGAATCCTTTGAGCCCGTCCTGGAAGGGCCGTCCAATAGCGGTGCCGAAACCGACTCATCTCAGAGAGACCGCGAAAAAGAGGTTCATCCGGTAAATGGGGAGGTGCCGCCAGTCAAAGGTAGGCCATGGAAACTGCCGCACTATGCAAACCGTGGAAAAACAAGTAGTTCTGGAGGAGAACTGGCAAGTGCTCGCAGTTGTTTTTCCACCGTTCGCACAGCGCTTGGAAAACTCCGTATCACGGGCTTGCTGGCCCGGTTCGATGTCGCTCGGAGTTTTCCACAGTTCCCACGGCCTCTGCTACTGCAGCCGACTATATGGACAAGCGAACGGGGAGCAGATTTGGGATCCGGAAGGTGCCAACCACGTCCCCACCTCCCCATTTACCGGATGACCCGAAAAAGAGCCCTCGTTAGATAATCCCTGACTACCGTATTTATAAAACGGTGTGAGGATCCGTTGTCAGGCCACGGCTCTTTCCCACACATCACAGACCGCCTGGCAAACCCGATCGATGTCTTGGTGTGTCAGATTAGACCCGCTTGGGAGACACAGGCCGCGCTCGAAGATGCCCTCGGAAACTCGGCCTCCCCGGCGTGGGCAGTGCTCAAAGACGGGCTGAAGATGAAGGGGTTTCCAGATGGGTCGGGACTCAATCCCGGCAAGATCCAGCGCCACGCGAATCTTCTCCCTGGTGGTCCCGGCCAGCTGCGGATCCACTGTAATGCACGTTAACCATCGCGTAGACCGACCATACGAGGCTTCGGGCATGAAGCCAATTCCCGGCAGGTGACCCAATTGTTCTCGGTAGCGGATGAAATTGTTCCTGCGGGATTCAATACGGTCGGGCAGCACCTTGAGCTGAGCTCTGCCAACCGCCGCAAGAACACTGCTCATCGTGTAGTTGTATCCAGCGGTCGAGTGTTGGTAGTGAGCGGCCGGATCCTTGGCCTGCGACGCCAGAAAACCTGCTGCCTCAATGGCCGTGGAATCGTTGGAGACCAACATGCCGCCCTGTGATGCGGAAACGATCTTGTTAGCGTTGAACGAGAACGTACCGAACCTACCCAGTGAGCCTACCGCGCTTCCCTTGTAGGTAGCGCCCAACGCCTCGGCAGCATCTTCGACAACGTTGACCTCGTACCGATCGCAGATGCTCTGAAGCCGATCGTAATCAGCACTTTGTCCGAACAGATCGACGACCACCATCGCTTTGGGTACTGTCCCGAGCCTGGCCCGCTCCTCGAGTTCAGCCTCAACCAGATCAGGGTCGATATTCCACGTATCCGGCTCGGAATCTATGAAAACAGGGACCCCGCCCAGATAGACAATCGGATTCGCGCTGGCAATAAATGTGAGCGTCGAGCAGAGGACAGGATCTCCCGGCTTGACTCCCGCCAGTCGCAACGCAAGGTGCAGAGCGGACGTTCCCGAAGAGACGGCCAGCGCGTGGTCGACGCCCACCAACTCGGCAAACTCCTTCTCGAAGGTTTTCACCTCGGGTCCAAAAGAGGCGATCCAGTTGGAGTCCAGAACCCGCTGTACCATCTGCCCTTCATCGCCGGTCAGGTGGGGCGGAGACAGATAGATTTTCGCTTCCCTTTTCACAGCGTTTGCCACACCGAAGCGCAAGTCGTTATGAGGTCCATCCAAGCCACCTTTCACTAATCTACCCTGTATCATACAGCGCTGTCTTGTTCACGCGTTTATCTGCTAGCATCCCTCAAGAATAGAAAGAGGTCAGCGGCTCCATTTGGATGAAGGAGTAGAAGGCCACGAATGGCTAGACGTCTCAAGATCGCGATTGTAGGCGGGGGAATTTCAGGCCTCACCAGCGCCTACTTCCTACTCCAAGAGCGCTTGGGCAAGTCCCTTGAGATTGACATCAGTCTGTTAGAGCGATCGGATCGTCTTGGAGGGGTTATCCGATCAGAGAGGATCGGGGATTGTCTCCTGGAGTGGGGTCCTGAGGCATTCGTGAGCTACAAGCCGGCAGCTCGTGAGCTGGCGCAGCAGCTAGGTCTATCTCATCAGTTGATTGGTTCCAGAGACGAGCACCGACGAACCTTTGTAGTTGGTCAAAAGACCCTTCAACCCTTGCCCGAAGGTATGGCTTTTCTGGCTCCAGTCAGCCTGAGGACTTTCTGGTCGACGGCTTCTTTGAGTAGAGCGGGCAAGCTGAGAGCATTGTTGGAACCGCTGGTGGGTCGCGGTCAGGGTGATCCCAGCATTCGCTCCTTTTTCGAACGGCGGCTGGGACGGGAATTTACGGACAGGATAGCCGAGCCTCTGGTGGCCGCGATCTACGGGGGAGATATAGGACGTTTGAGTACCTCCAGTGCACTTCCTCTTCTCTACCAGCTTGAGCAAGAGTTCGGCAGTCTTTGGAGGGGTTTTCGCAACGGCAGATCCAGGTCCTCGACCAAGTCGTCTTCACTCTTTCTGACCCTCCGTGGAGGCATGGAAGAGCTGGTTGATCTTCTGGTAGGGAGCCTCAAGGAGGTCGAAATCCGACTCAGTGTCGTCGATCTTCGCCTTTCCTCAGAGTCCGGGTCCTTCCGCTTGAGAGCACCCGGGTTCGACGAAGCCTTCGATTTCCTGGTGCTTTCTACGCCGGCTGCCGCAAGTGCAGAGATCTTGGGAGATGTGAATCCCGAAGCGAGCCGACTCTTACGGGAGGTTCCCTATACCTCCAGCAGGATTGTCTACCTTGCCTACAAACGTTCAAAGTTTTCCCATCCACTGGACGGCTTTGGATTTATCACACCGGCAAGCGAAGCTCGAGTTGTCGACGCTTGCACCTGGGTTAGCAGCAAGTTCGAGGGAAGATGTCCGCCTGAGGTTGTCCTTCTGCGCTGTGTTACCCATGATGGGAGAATGACTCGAACGGAGCTCTCGGATGAGCAGGCCGCTTCAGCGGCACACGAAGAAGTGCAACGACTGCTCGGAGTTACTTGTGCACCCATCCTGGAGCGAGTGTTTCATAACACTCGCGTCATGCCACAATTGGTGGTGGGACATGGTCAGAGAATTGAGGGTTTGGAGAGGGCCTTGGATCAAACTCCAGGACTCTTCCTCACTGGAGCCTTTTTCGGAGGAGTTGGCATCCCTGACTGTATTCAGACCGCACGGCGAACTGCCGAGAGAGCAGCGGCATTTGTACAAGACCCAACCTTGACTTGAATGCAGTTGAGAGAAGCAGGAAGAACTTGTCAGGCTTGAGAAGATAATGGTGACGTACGCTTTAGGGAGGGCTCTTTCGAGGTAAGCGAAGCATGAAGATTCTGGGTATCAGTCACGACGTATGTATCTGTTCCGCCTGTGTGGTTATCGACGGCAAGGTCGTAGTTGCTATCCCGGAAGAACGACTTGATCGAGTGAAACAGAGCGGTGTTTTTCCGGTTCGTGCTATCGAGCGCTGCCTCCAGGAAGTAGGTCTGCGCATCGATGAGGTAGATGAGATTGCGGTGGCCTGGAATCCGGCTATTGAGCTCGAAACGACGCTGGCTGGTTTTGTGAATAGCCGGCGCTGGCGTGTGGAGCATATGGTGCAGGTTCCGGCGCGCCTTTTATCCATCGCGGGCAAGCCTGGAGCTGACCTGATGAGCCTGCAGGGTCTCTGGGAGGACGGCCCTCCCATTACCTTCGTAGACCACTATTTTGCCCACCTGGGCAATGCGGTCTTTCTGAGCCCCTTCGATCGTTGTGCGGTGCTGACGCTCGATGGCCGGGGCGAGAAACACACCGGTCTTTTGGCACGGGTCGCAGGGACTGATATCGAGGTGCTCCACGAAGTGATGTTCCCTCATTCCCTGGGTCTCTTCTACGGTGCAGTGACCCAGTTCCTCGGCTATAAGCCAGACGGCGATGAATGGAAGGTGATGGCACTTGCGTCGTTCGCTCCGGGGAACAATGAGTTCTATCCGCCTATGAGGGAGCTGGTATCCACCGACGAACGTGGAGGATTCAGCTTGGCGCTCGAGTATTTCGAGCACTTCAATTTCTGGGATCGACGACTCTACTCGGATCGTTTCGAGGAGCGCTTCGGAAATCCTCGCGCCGGAGATGAACCCCTCGACGAGCGTCACAACAAGATTGCCGCGGCGGCACAACTGGTGTTCGAGGAAACGGCCGCCGAGGTTCTCACAAGGCTTCACCAGCAAACCGCGGCTGATCGGTTAGTGGCAAGCGGTGGCTGCTTCATGAACAGTGTATTCAACGGAAAGATCTCACAACTGACTCCTTTTCGTGAGCACTTCATTGGGAGCTGTCCCGACGACTCCGGCACCTCCATCGGGGCTGCTCTCTACCTGCACAGCAAGCGCACAGCTACCAGGGCGTTTGAGGTTTCGAACCACAACTACTGGGGGATCGAGTTCTCGGATCAAGAATGTTGGGAAACGGTGGCTCGATACAAGCTTCCCAATGTCGAGCAGTGCGACGATCCATCGCAGCGGGCAGCCGAGGACCTCGCAAACGGGCGACTCATCGGCTGGTTCCAGGGAAGGGAAGAATTCGGTCAGCGTGCGTTGGGAAACCGATCCATATTGGCCGATCCGCGCCTCCCCGGCACAAAGGACACCGTCAACGCCGCTGTCAAATACCGAGAGGGCTATCGCCCGTTTGCTCCTGCGATTCTTCAGGAACGTGTTTCCGAGTATTTTGAATGTGGTCCCGAGATGCGAGTCCCCTTCATGGAGCAAGTCGTGTTGTTTCGTGAGGAGAAACGGGCCGAGGTGCCGGCGGTGGTTCACGTCGATGGCAGTGGGCGACTTCAGACCGTTGAGGCTGATTCCTCATCCCGCTTCTATCTGTTGATCGCATTCTTCGAGAAAATAACGAATGTTCCCATTGTTTTGAATACCAGTTTCAACCTCAACGGTGAACCGATTGTGAGTAGTCCGGAGGACGCGATACGCACCTTTTACTCCTGCGGTCTCGATGTCCTCTACCTGGGGAACGTCAGGATATCGAAGTAGGAGATCCCCGAATCAGAGCTATCGATCTTTCATGCGCATCGTGTATTTTCACCAATACTTCTCTGCTCCCCAGGGCGCATGGCCGACACGTTCGTATGAAATGGCGCGAAGGCTGATAGAGCGAGGGCATTCCCTGACCGTGGTCTGTGGGGGCAACAAGCTAAGTGATCCAGGTATATCCGGTCCCGTGCGTCGCGGCTGGCGTAGTGGAACCGTCGATGGCATCTGTGTCAGACAGGTGGCAATGTCCTATTCGAATTACCTGAGTGTCCCCAGGCGGGCATGGGTTTTTCTGCGAGTTGCCCTCAAAGCAGTCGCGGTTGCCCTGCGTGGGGATTACGATCTTTTCTTTGCAACCTCGACTCCGCTTACAGCTGCCATTCCGGGGATCTGTGCTAAGCTTTTTCGCCGGAAGCAATTCGTGTTCGAAGTCCGAGATCTATGGCCCGAAGTACCCCGCCAAATGGGGGCAATCAGGAACCCGATAGCCTTCTGGGCGCTCTTGGGATTGGAGTGGCTTGCCTACCGCTGTGCTGATGCCTGTATCGCCCTGTCCCCCGGAATCGAAGCGGGAATCCGAAGACGCAGTCGGCCAGACCTTCCTATCTCAATGATCCCGAATGTTTCCGATCTGGAGCTATTCAAGCCTGAAAGAGAGGACAGCGAGTGCTTCCTTGAGACCAACGATGACGACTTCGTCTGTGTATTTGCCGGGGCACACGGCATCGCGAACGGACTGGACGCCGTCTTGGCTGCAGCCCAGTTACTCCACCAGGACGGCATCCACGATGTCAAGTTTGTCTTCGTCGGTGATGGCAAGAAGAAACCAGAGCTGATTCGACGAGCCGACGAGGCCGGATTGGACAACTGCATTTTTCTTGATCCGGTGCCGCGCGAAGAACTTGCGCGTAAGCTTTCCAGCGCGGATGTGGGACTCATGATTCTTGCGAATGTCGAGGGGTTTCAATATGGCACCTCACCCAACAAGTTCTTTGACTATATCTCGGCGGGACTTCCGGTGATTGTCAACTATCCAGGCTGGCTTGCAGAGCTGGTAACGGAGCGAAAGAGCGGCCTGGCGGTTCCTCCTGAAGAACCGGGACCTTTCGTCGAGGCTGTTCTTGAGCTCAAGTCGAACCCGATTCTCGTCCGCGAGATGGGAAAGCGAGCTCGTGAGCTCGCGAGAAATGAATTTTCCCTGGAACAGCTCTCTAATCGTTTCGCCGATTTTCTCGAAGGTGTTGTTGCCAAGAACGGAGTTTTCTAGGAGCGCGCAGGAGGTCGTGAGACTATGGATGAGGGGCGTTCGAATCGGAAAAGTGGTTTTGACCGTCGCCAGTGGATGAAGCTGAGCGCGGTCGGCGGCCTAGGCCTGTCAACTACCAGGTCCTCATTGTCCGAACTCAGCTCACAGGCCACAGCCCACCTGGTAGGGCCTTCTCCCAACAAGCCCTTCGTCGCATCTCCGCTGGAACGTGTTCGGATTGGATTCGTTGGAGTGGGAGGCATGGGATCCAATCACGTCAAGAATTTGCTTCGAATCAAGGGCGCAGAACTCCGAGCGGTCTGCGACCTCGATCGAGTAAAGGTGAAGCGTATCCAGGCCTGGACGAGGGAAGCCGGACAGCCGGAACCCAAGGGTTTCTGGCGCGGAGAGCATGACTTCAAGCGAATGTGCCAGCAGGAGGATCTGGACCTGGTTTACACGGCGACGCCCTGGAGATGGCACGTCCCGGTCTGCCTTGCCGCTATGGAAGCCGGGAAACACGCAGCTACCGAAGTGCCTGCGGCGCTTACGATCGATGAATGTTGGCAGCTCGTCGAGGCGGCAGAAAAGTACAAGAAACATTGCGTCATGATGGAGAACTGCAACTACGGGCGCCGCGAGATGATGATCCTGAATATGCTGAGGAAGGGATTGTTGGGGGAGATCATGCATGCGGAGTGCGGATATCTTCACGATCTCCGTGCCATAAAGTTCAGCCCGGAAGGTGAGGGCCTGTGGCGCCGTGATCACTCCATCAAGAGAAACGGTAATCTCTATCCCACCCATGGTTTGGGACCTGTAGCCCAGTGCATGGACATCAACCGGGGAGATCGATTCGATTACCTGGTCTCGATGAGCAGTAACTCCAGGGGACTCTACCAATACGCCCAGGAACATTTCCCTCCAGAAGCTCCGGAAAGGAAGGAAGCGTTCGCTTTAGGAGATGTGAATGTGAGCCTGATTCACACGATCAAGGGTCGAACCATTTTCCTGAGTCATGACTGCAACTTGCCTCGACCCTACAGCCGCATCAATCTGGTCCAGGGCACCAAAGGCATCGTTCATGGCTACCCGGATCGGGTGCACATCGAAGGGAGAAGTCCAGAACATCAATGGGAAGCGGCGAGCGAGTATCTTGAAGAATTCGACCATCCGTTTTGGAAGACGCTGGGCAAGGACTCCCAGGGAGCGACCCATGGGGGGATGGATTACCTGGAGGACTACCGGCTGATCCAATGTCTGCGAGAGGGATCTCCCACAGATATGGACGTCTACGATGCTGCGGCTCTGAGCGTGGTTTCGGAGCTTTCAGAGCAGTCGGTGTCGCACAAGAGCCGTCCCGTCGATTTCCCGGACTTCACGCGGGGGGCCTGGAAGGTTTTCCCTCCTCTGGGAATTGTTCAGGCCTAGCAGCCTGTCGGACTTTCGAGGTCATACCCCACAGGCATCATTAGTGATGGCGAATCGATTTAAAGTAGTCGATCGAGAGACTCCTTATCTGTTTCCCCCTTCGGTGCAGGAATGGCTGCCGGAGACGCATCTGGCTCGCTTCGTGGTGGAGGTTGTGAGCAAGCTGGAGCTGAGGAAGCTGGAGGATTCCTACACGAAGCGGGGATCGGAAGGCTACCATCCGGCCATGATGCTGGCGTTGTTGTTTTACGGCTATGCCACGGGGGTGTTTTCGAGTCGGAAGTTGGAGCAAGCCAGCTACGATTCGGTGGCGTTTCGCTACCTCGCCGGCAACACGCATCCGGATCACGACACCCTCGCCCATTTCCGGAAGCGATTTTTGCAAGAGCTGAAGCCGCTGTTTGTGGAGATCTTGCTGCTGGCCCAGGCGATGGGATTTCTGAAGTTGGGCCGCGTGAGTTTGGATGGCACGAAGGTCAAAGCCAATGCCTCCAAGCACAGTGCGTTGAGTTGGGGGCACATCCGGAAGCTGGAAGCGCGGCTGCGAGAAGAAGTGGAAGAGTTGATGCGGCTGGCCGAGGCAGCGGATGGACGAGAAGAAACGGAAGGGATGGACATCCCGGCTGAGCTGGCGCGGCGGGAGGAACGGTTGAAAGCGATCGAGGAAGCAAAGCAGAAGCTGGCCCAGCGGGCGGCCGAGCGGCAGGCAGGTGAGCAGGCCGAATATGAAGCCAAAGTGGCCAAGCGGCAAGCCCAGAGGAAACGGGGAAACAAACCGCGGGGTCGCCCCCCCCAACCGCCCCAAGGAGGAATTCGAGACCAGGATCAGATCAATCTGACGGATGAAGAGTCTCGGATCATGCCGGTCTCGGGCGGGGGATTTGAGCAATGCTACAACGCTCAGGCCTTGGTCGATAACGACAGCTTCTTGATTGTGGCGGCTCATGTCCCGCAAAACGCCGACGACAAGAAAGAATTGGAGCCGGCCCTGGCGGCGCTGCAAGCCCTGCCCGAGTCGCTGGGTCGGGCCCAGGAGTTGCTGGCCGACAGCGGCTACTTCAGTGGCCCCAACGTGGAGCTTTGTGGCGAGCACGCGATTGTCCCCTATATTGCGGTCGAGCGGGAAGCCCACCACTTGCGGCCGACCGAACGCTGGAAACAACCGGAGCCGCCCGGGCAAGACGCCGATGCGGTGGAGCAGATGAGATACCGGTTGAAGACCCCCGCGGGTCGAGCCATTTACGGGCAACGCAAAGCCGTCCCGGAGCCCGTCTTTGGGATCATCAAATCGGTGATGGGCTTTACGCAGTTCTCTCTCAGAGGAGCGGAGGCAGCAGACCGGGAGTGGACTCTGGCCAGCATCGCCTGGAATCTGAAAAGAATGTACAACCTCTCCTGCCGCCAGCCGACGATGGCCCGTGCCACCCTCTGAAGAGGTGGGCCGCGTCGTTTCAGCGGCCAAATCACCGCCGCAGAGCAGATGACTCATCGCTTTTCGTGCTTGGTCATGCAACACTTTTAATCAAACCTTAAACTTAAATTTCAGAAACGCCTGTAAGTTAAGTCCGACAGGCTGCTAGAATCGTCTGAACGTCTGGACGTCGTAGGTTACAGCCGAGCTTATTCCTCGAGCTGCAGATAGTCCTTGTCTACTAGAAACTCGGCGAGCGCCAGATCCGAATAGTCGTCTATGTTGACGATGAATTCCTCGTCCATGACGTAGGGAACGCATCTCTCTCCGAAGAGCCGACCCTGCTCAATCAGGCTGGTCTTGCTCACGTAGACCTGCCCGTTCCGCATGTACAGAACCGGTGCGTCCTGGTCCCTCCGGATCATCCCGGTTTTGGATGAAAAGGGTCTCAACAGGCCATCCTCGATTGTGCCCCCCTTGTAGGGGTTGAACTTCGCGGGGACCGGGGCAACTGTGACGACAGAGTCAGCATTCTTCTCAAAAAAGATCTCGATAGTCTTGGATAGGGTAGCGGTCTTTCTGAAGGGCGTCGTAGGCTGCAACAGCAGGACAGCATCGTACGCTTCCCCCTGTTCCTTCAGCACGTTTACGGTGTGGACCACACCGGTTCGGTTTTGGTGTCAGGCTGAGAGAGTCGTGCCGGTCTCGGGATCACGAGGCTCCCCAACTCTTCAGCGACCCGAGCAATCTCGCTATCCTCGGTCGAAACCACAGTGGTGGTTACATAGGGGCACTGCTGGCCATTCCTGATTGCATAGTAAATGAGAGGTTTTCCCCTGAGAGGAGCAAGGTTTTTTCGTGGGATTCTTTGAACTCCGCCTCTCGCTGGCACGATCGCCAGAATACGTTTGCCTTTATAGCTCATCCTACGTCGTGAGGGTCTCGGAGGCCCGTCTCCCTTATGCCCGGCGGCATGAAGCATATTCGATGAGTGCCGAGACCGCAATCAGTTGGGAAGGCCGGATCCGCCCGATCGTATGTGCCTAGCGCCTTGCCCTTGCCTTTGCCCGTGCCCGTGCCTGCGAGTGCTCGCACAATCGCCGCGTCTTTCGCTGGCCTGGGTGCGCCAGAAGATGAAATCGGGCACGGGCAAGGGGGAGCAGCCGACAAGGCTGCAAGCCAGCTGGTGGAAGTCCAGCCGTGTGAATTGCTCGTTCACACACGTAGCGATACCACATCTCGGGGCAGGTAACCAACCGAGCGATGCGTGGTGTAAACGGCCTAGCCGTTCTTCAGCGATGAAGCGGCGGGAGCAACCTGGAGGCCTAGCGAGTCTGGGAGCCTGAACATGAGCGAATGACTGCAGCCCGGAAATAAGCCCCCCTGCGGAAGTTGCCATGCAGGGATTGTCTGGTGAGCCGAACGTGTCCCTTGTGATGTGAGGCCGCTGTGTCTTGGGAAGAAACGAGCTAGTGCCCGTCCGGAAATCCGTAAGTAATTGATAAGGAAGGGGAAAGAGGGCTTTTTCAAGCTCCGAAATTGTCAGGGTCGTTTGCTAGACTATCTGGTGTAAACAATTAGACTGAAACGACTTAGGACGATTTCAGGAGTTCGAAGATGCGTCAAAAGCGTGAAAAACAACGCCCCCTTTCCCCACCATGGCCCGATCACCAACTGGCCAATGAATTGAAGGTGATCTCGCGCATCCTGGACGACAATCCCCAGACGCTGGAGCTGATAGTACAAGATCTCTCTGACAGGGTCGATTCCAGTGTCGGCGCCCCCGGTTTGACGGCCGAGCAGGTGCTGCGTTGTGCCGTCATCAAACAGCTGCATCAGTTCAGCTATCGCAAGCTGGAGTTTCATCTGGTGGATTCGCAAAGCTGTCAGAGGTTCTGTCGCTTGCCCTATGGGGCGTCGATCAGCAAAGCCACCCTGGCGGAGAACCTGGGGAAGATTGAGCCGGGGACATGGAAGGCGATCAACGACCACTTGGTGCGCTGGGCGCAGGCTCGGGGTCTGGAAAAAGGCCAACGGATTCGGGTCGATGCCACGGCGGTCCAGACCAACGTCCACTATCCGCTCGACAGTGAGCTGTTGGACGACGGCATTCGAGTCGTCACCCGGTGGCTGGGGCGGCTGCGGGACTGGGAAGGGATCGGCTTCGTCGATCACACGCGACGGGCCAAGCGGCGCGTCCTGAACATCCGCAACCGCCGCGGCAAGAAGCGCCTGGAGAGTTACCGCGATCTGATCAAGGTGGCGTCCAAGACGGCCCACTATGCCGAGCAGGCGCTGGCCGCGTCGGCGCAGTGGAGCGATCCCCTCAGTCTGGCCGGGGCGGCGCAACTGGCCCACTATCTGGAGCTGTTGCACCAAGTCATCGAGCAGACTCAACGACGGGTCCTTTCGGGCGAGGCCGTCGCGGCCCAGGAGAAGATCTGTTCCCTCTTCGAAGAGCACACCGATATTATCAAGAAGAGCCCTCGGGAAACGGTTTTCGGCCACAAAGTGTTTGTCAGCACGGGGGCCTCGTCGCTGATCCTGGATTGTGTGGTGGAACGCGGGAATCCAGCCGATAGCAACTATGTGCAACCCTTCTTAGAGCGTCATCGACAGCTGTACGGGAAGGTTCCGCGCCAGAGCGCCTGGGATGGCGGTTTTGCCTCGGCGGCCAACCTGAGCTGGGCCAAAGAGCAGGGGGTACAGGACGTGGCCTTTTCCAAAAAGTGTGGGTTGACGGTCGAGAGCATGGTGCGTTCCAGTTGGGTCTACAAACAGCTCAAACGCTTCCGGGCCGGGATCGAGGGGTGCATTGGGACCCTCAAGCACACCTTTGGTCTCCACCGCTGTACCTGGAAAGGCTGGCCTCACTTTCAAAGCTACGTCCATGCCAGCGTCCTGACCTATAACCTGGTCGTCCTGGCCCGACTCCTGTTGTAGTCTTTTGTGGCTGACCGTACTGCCTTGTGGCTCCGACTCAGGGAGAGGTCTGCGCCGAACCGGTGTTTTTTGGCCCGTGCGCCCTCGCTCGCTCGTCCTCGCTCTGGATCGAGCTGGGTCGAGTCGGTCTGTCAGCAGTCTCAGGTATAAAAAGTGGTTCCGATTCAACAGATTACAGTTCTGGGAACCCCGGTTTCCGGACGGGCACGAGCTAAAGCACCGAGACATCACCGCCGGGTAGGGGTCCAAGCGCCTGGACAAGGATTGCAGAGATAATGTCGGGAAGGGCCTGTTTGCAGCAGGGGCTCGCAGCAACCTGCGAAGACCGAGGGACCGAGCGAGAGCGAAGGCCCACGGAGCATCCAGGTCTGGCGCATGAGTCCGTAGGAGCGAAGACGGTCGGGTAACGCCGGCCCAAGCCGCCTGGAGGCGGCTCCTGGAAGGGTAATACCCGGAAAGGGCGAAGGGACTCTCGGCCATGGCGGGCAAGGCAGCGCCCACCGCACAGGGCTCAGTACCTGGGTATGCGGTGACCGGGCAAGCTTTGTCGAGACCGGCGGCAAACCGGACCCGAGAGGGGTGAATGCGAGCGAGCGCTTAAGCCTCGTTGGGTAAGGGAAGGCCGTGGGAAGAAAGTCGTGGTCGCCAACCGGACTCGGGAAATCCGACCGTCCGGGATGACAAAGGGGGCTTGCGGAAACGTGAGCTAGGGTGGAACTAGGAACCCGCCGCACAACCGAAAGGGTGCGTTCCGGAAACTCTCCGCCTACGGCTGCGCGCGTCGTATTTCTACCTGACCACAGGCACGGGAAGACGCCCAGTTCCTGAGCAGGCGTCTCGTAGACAGTTCCCGGTGCTATAATGTCCGGCAGGGAGTTCCTCTGATGGTGGCGCAAGAGGATTGGGTATCTGGACCGAGGTTTCAATCGCCCGTACAGATAAGACTTCATCTCGATGTCGTATTCCAGCTATACTGCCAAGCTCAACTCTGAACCTGGGCTGAAGAACGAGGTCGTCTCTTCTTGACTCCACCTACTTTCTCGGCAGCATCCGACAAGTTTCACGACGAGTGCGGGGTTTTCGGAATCCACGCTCACGAAGAGGCAGCCCGCCACGTCTATTTGGGTCTCTACGCGCTCCAGCACCGGGGGCAGGAGTCCGCCGGGATCGTCACCTCGGATGGGACCCAGCTTCACCAGGAAAGGGGAATGGGCTATGTTGCCGAGGTCTTCAGCAACGGCCAGTTGGACCACCTGGTGGGCGCATCGGCGATTGGTCATGTTCGCTACTCCACTACCGGCCAGAGCATGCTGGCAAACGCACAGCCTATCGTGAGTGACTCCTGGCGCGGTCCGATCGCCCTGGCGCACAACGGTAACATCGTCAACAGCCAAAAGCTTCGCCAGAGACTCGAGGACGATGGCGCTATCTTCCAGTCTACAAGTGACACCGAGGTCATGCTTCACTTGCTGGCTCGTTCCACCCAGGAGGACCTGAGTCAGGCCCTAGTGGAAATGCTGGGGGCGGTGCGCGGTGCTTATTCCATGCTGCTGCAGACGCCTCAAAAAATCTATGCCATCCGCGACCCGTATGGAGTTCGTCCTCTTTGCCTGGGTCAACTCGACGGTGCCTATGTAGTCGCTTCCGAGACCTGTGCCTTTGATCTCATTGGGGCAGAGTATCTGAGGGACGTGGCTCCAGGAGAAATCTTGTGCATCGAAGAGGGGCGGCTGCAGCCCACATTTCAGGCTCCTTCCGCTCGACATGCCTTCTGTATCTTCGAACACGTGTATTTCAGCCGGCCAGACAGTCGGGTTTTCGAGAGGAGTGTTCACCAGAGTCGATACATGATGGGTCGGAGACTTGCAAAGGAATCTCCGGTGGAAGCAGATTTGGTCGTTCCCGTTCCCGACTCAGGAGTGACCGCTGCATTGGGTTATTCAGATGAGTCAGGTGTCCCGTTCCAGGTTGGCCTCATTCGCAATCACTACGTCGGGAGGACTTTTATCGAACCCAGACAGTCGATTCGGCATTTCGGGGTCAAGATCAAGCTGAATCCGGTTAGAGAGTTGCTGGATGGGAAGCGAGTAGTGCTCGTGGACGACTCTATCGTGCGAGGCACTACCAGTCGGAAGATCGTCGAAATGGTAAGGGCGGCAGGAGCCCGTGAAGTCCATTTCAGGATCAGTTCGCCGCCAACTGTCTCGCCCTGCTACTACGGTATCGATACGCCGACGCATGGCGAGCTTATCGGCGCCAATAGGACGTTGGGTGAGATCGGAGAGTTTGTTCGCGCCGACAGCCTGGCCTACCTTTCGCTTGAAGGAATGAAGGAGGCCGTCGCAGCCCAGGAGAATTTCTGTTCCGCTTGTTTTGATGAGGATTACCCCATCGCGATAAGTCGGGAAGTCGTCCAAAAAGAGCTGTTTGATCTGGAGGTCGGCTCTCTTGATCAGTCGAGTGTCGGTGATCGAGATGAAATATCGTGATGCCGGCGTCGATATCGATAAGGGAAATCAGGCCAAACAGCGGATCAAGGATCTGGTTCGCTCAACCTTCGACTCTGGCGTAGTCCGGGATTTCGGCTCCTTTGCCGGACTTTACCGTCCCGACCTGGTCCATTTCCAGAAACCAATTCTGGTTTCCAGCGCTGACGGGGTGGGCACCAAGCTGAAGATCGCCTTCCTCACAGGCATCCATCACACCGTTGGAGTGGATCTCGTCGCCCATTGCTCCAACGATATCCTCACCCACGGCTCGCTACCTCTGTTCTTTCTCGACTACATCGCGACCGGAACACTGGAGCCGTTGATTGTAGAGCAGATCGTGCAGGGACTGGTCGAAGGCTGCAAAGAAGCAGGCTGTGTCCTGCTGGGTGGAGAGACTGCAGAGATGCCCGATTTCTATCGGGAAGGTGAGTATGACCTGGCGGGCTTCATGGTAGGACTGGTGGACGAGTTCAAGGTCCTGGATGCCAGAGACGTTACTGAAGGAGACAGGCTCATAGGCTTGCCTTCTTCCGGACTTCACACCAATGGCTATTCGCTGGTACGACGACTGATCTTCGAACAGGAGAAACTTACTGTCAATACACCGATTGCGGAATGGGGAAAGACGGTCGGTGAGGAGCTCCTGACCCCGCATCGGAACTATCTGTCAGTGGTCAGGGAACTGCTCCAGGCCGACGATCTTCATGCAATCGCACATATCACTGGGGGCGGCATTACCGAGAACCTGGCTCGCGTTTTGCCCCCGGAGCTCGATGCTCGAATCCAGGCCGACAGCTGGGAGGTCCTGCCCGTGTTTCGCTTCATCCAGGAAAGAGGGAAGGTGGAGCCCGAGGAGATGCGCCGCACCTTCAATCTGGGTGTGGGCATGATCCTGGTCACCGCCAAAGAGAGGTACGACCGCGTCGTTGACCATCTGAAGGCCAGGGGTGAGACTTATTACGATATCGGGGAGATCGTCAAAGGCAGCGGAGAGGTTCACTACCAGTGAAGAATGTCGCCATCCTGCTCAGCGGTCGTGGATCCAACTTTCTGGCACTTTCAGATGCCATAGAAGCGGGAGAAATCTCAGGCCGAGTTGGACTGGTGGTCTCTAACCGCAAGGAAGCGCCTGGACTAAAACATGCCCGCGAACGGGGTTACGAGACAGTCTACCTCCCCTCTAAAGGAACCGATCAAGAATCGTATGGCCGGCTGCTCGTCGCGGAGCTCCGGAAGGCTGCCATAGACATTGTGTGTCTGGCCGGATTCATGCGGGTCCTGGGTCCCGATATCATCAGCGAGTTTCCCAACCGAATCCTGAATATTCACCCTTCCCTGCTACCTTCATTCCCTGGCCTGGACGCTCAGAAACAGGCCCTGGACTGGGGCGCCAAGGTTACCGGCTGTTCGGTTCACTTCGTGGACGAGGAAGTCGATCACGGCCTCATTGTCATTCAACATCCGGTCCCAATCCTGAATGACGATACCGAGGAAAGCCTCTCAGCGCGCATCCTGGTCCACGAACACGAGATCTACAGGAAGGCCCTCAAGTGGCTTTGTGATGGGCAATGTCGGATTGAGAATCGCAGGGTAGTCGTCCCCGAGGACGAGTAGCCAGGGACGCTTGATCGAGGCTGGAGAAACTCCATGACCATTGACGAACTGGAAACACCTGTACTGCTCATTGATCTGGACACTATGGAGGCGAACCTGCGGCGGATGTCGGATTACTCTCGCCAACACGGCCTGGATTTCAGACCACACATCAAGACCCACAGGATTCCAGAGATAGCGAAAATGCAAGTCGAGCTGGGAGCCATAGGCATCACGGTGGCCAAGCTCGGCGAGGCGGAAGTGATGAGCGAGGCGGGGCTCGATGACTTGCTGTTGGCCTATCCTCTGCTGGGAGCCAGTAAGGCAAGGCGCTTGAGAGGCGTTCTGGAGAAAGCTCGAGTCTCGGTTGCACTGGACTCGGAAGAGTCCGTCCGCTGGGTTGCAAAGGGCGCGGATGGGAAGTCGGTAGAGGTACTGGTGGAGATTGACCTGGGTTCGAGACGCTGCGGAGTCGCCCCCGGCCCGGAGGCGATAAGACTTGCAAGACTGATCGAGTCGACTGCGGGCCTTCATTTCGGGGGGCTGATGTTCTATCCGGGACACATCCATCCCGAGTTTGACGGGAATAAGGACACGCTCGAACAGCTCCGCCGTGATTTGCGGTATCAGCTTGAATGCTTCGAGCGCGAAAAGATTCCGATACCTCGGATCAGCGGTGGCAGCACGCCCTCAGCCCCGTTTTCGCACGAGATAGAGAATCTCACCGAGATAAGACCCGGCACCTATGTCTTCAATGACCGAAACACCCTCGAGTGGAAGGCCTGCCGCGAAGTAGATTGTGCCGCCAGCCTGCTGGTAACCGTGGCCAGCAACGCAGTCCCTGGCCAGGTCATCATCGATGGAGGAGCAAAGGCGTTTACCTCCGACCTTCTGGCCCCAGGAACCAAAGCAGGACATGGATTGGTCAAGGGGTACCCAGAGATCGTCTTCGAAAAAATGAACGAGGAGCACGGTTTTCTCAGGCTTCCCGAAGGGCTTCGATTCGATGTTGGCGAACAACTTCAAATCGTACCCAATCACATCTGTGTTGCGGTCAACCTGCAAGATTCGCTCGTAACTTGCCGAGGCCGGGAAGTCGTGGGAGAGTGGGAAATCAAGGCTCGGGGCAAGAGTCGTTAGGGTTTTTGCAAAGAATAGCTCGCAGATCAACTCAATCCGGAACACATCACGTATTCGCAGGGAGGTAGTCCGCATGAATGGGAACGCAGTCATTGCCAAGATCTTGAAGGCGGAGGGGGTCGAATGGATAACCGCCTACCCGGAACAGAAACTCATCGACAAAGTCGCGATGGAGGGCATTCGCCCCATCATCACGCGCCAGGAGCGGGCCGGAGTCAACATGGCCGACGGCTATAGCCGAGTCCACAACGGCAACAAGATTGGCGTTTTCACGATGCAGAGAGGACCCGGAGCCGAGAACGCGTTCGGCGGGGTGGCCCAGGCTTTTGCAGACTCTGTCCCTATAGTTCTCTTGCCAGGTGGTTCACCGGCGGATCGTGTTCGAATCCATCCCGGATTCGATTCGGTGGATCACTATGGGGGTATCACCAAGTTCAACGCCCATCTCAACCAGGTCGAGCGGATCCCCGCCATCATGCGGCACGCCTTCAGCCAACTGAAGCACGGGCGCCTGGGACCTGCCCTTCTCGAGATTCCAGATGACGTGGGTACCACCGAGTATCCACACGACTCTCTCGACTACCAGCCGGTCCGAAAATATCGAAGCGCCGCCGACCCCGACCAGGTAAGGGACCTGGTGGCCGCGCTGCTTCGTGCATCTTGTCCTGTCCTCACCGCCGGTCAGGGAGTCCTCTACGCAGAAGCCACGGCGGAACTCGTCGAGTTGGCAGAGCTGATCAATCTGCCAGTGCTTACCTCGCTGGCGGGGAAGAGCGCTTTCCCCGAGAACCATCCACTGGCGCTCGGAGCCGGGTCCCATACCCACACCCTGATGGCGGCCCACTTTCTGGGAAAGACCGACTTCTTCCTGGGAATCGGCACCAGCCTGACTGATTTCCCCTTCAATCCGCCTGTGCCGAGGGGTGTCCCCGTGGCCCAGTCAACCAACTGTCCCGAGGACATCAACAAGGACCATGCCATCGACTTTGGAGCGGTAGGCGATGCCAGACTGGTCCTGCGCCAGATGATCGACGAAGTAAAACGTCAGATCGGTTCCCAGGGACGTCCCGACGAAAACGGAGTCGCTGCCGAGATCCAGGAGGTCAGAAAGGCCTTCATGGCAGAGTGGGGCCCCAGGCTTGCCTCGGATGAGGTGCCGATCAGCCCCTATCGGGTCTTCAGGGATCTGGCATCCGAAGTCGACCTGGCGAACTCGATCGTGACTCATGACTCTGGTTATCCGCGTGACCAGCTGGTTCCCTTCTGGCAGCCAGTGACACCCCGAGGTTACCTCGGATGGGGCAAATCGACCCAGTTGGGATACGGACTTGGACTAGCACTGGGGGCGAAGCTGGCAAGCCCGAAAAGCCAGGTCATCAATATCATGGGGGACGCCGCTTTCGGCATGGCTGGCCTCGACATCGAAACCGCCGTGAGAGCCGAGATCGGTATCGTGACCATCATTCTGAACAACGGAGTCATGACCCACTACCACGCTCACATGCCCTACGCCACCAAGCATTGGGGAAGTAACAAGTTCTCGGGCAACTATTCTCGCGTGGCAGAAGACCTGGGTGCCCATGCTGAACGCGTGGAGACGCCCGACCAGATAAGACCGGCCATAAGAAAGGCGCTCGAGCAGTCTCAGAGCGGCCGTCCGTCCGTCCTTGAGATGATCACCAAGGAAGAAGAAGACGTTCCGAAGTATTGGTAACCGATCGATCTAGCCCTGGATAGAGCTCTTGGGGGCGGGACTAGGGTGAAACTTGATTTGCTGGTTTGGATGGAGGCAGGACGTAACCAATTGATGTGGCTATGGATAAGGCGTACTTGTGGCAATCGCTCCTAAACCTGACTTCGAATGCTAATTCACGGGGACAGGATTGATCTACAAGCTGAATTGGGAATGCAGTTAGAAACTCTGTGGGAACGATATCCTACGCCGAAGGCGTTACTGCGCGTAGCCCAGGGTTGCAATGCGAAGCGAGCTACCCTGGGTTCAAGTCGCGCTGATTGTCTACGCTGAAAGCGTTATTGCCAATGGTTTCCGGTCGGCAATAACCCCCTTGGGGTAGCACATTCTCTTGAAGGACTTTTACCCAGGGTAGCTCGCTTCGCTCCGCATCGCCAACCCTTATAGTTGGGAAGGTACTGAGATCGGGAAGATGGGAGCGGCAAGTAGCCGTAGCCGCCTTTCTTTCTTTTTTGCTACTTTTTTCTTTCTTTGTGGAAGGTGTGGATGGTGTGCAAAAGTGTGGAGTCGGGAGCTCGATAGTCGACTCCCAGGACGCTCGGGTCCGTCACGAATGCCAACCCTTATCGGGAGGACGATTAAGCCCAGACTTTCGGACGGACCCTGGGCCGGATTTGGACGAATACTCAGATGCTGTCCGCTCAGGAGGACTTCTATAAGGAATTCGCCGCCCCCGGTTTGCGTCCGACGAAACACCAGAGAAGGGGAGAGGAGCCATGAAGCCGATTGAGGAGCAGACCATTGGAGTGTGGGTGGGCCTGGACTGGGCCGACCAAGAGCATGCCTACGCGCTGCGGATGTCGGGCTCGAGCGAAATCGAGACCGGCGACGTCAAACAAACACCGGAGGCCCTGCAGAGCTGGATCAACGGGCTGAGAGAAAGGAGCGGAGGCGGCTGGGTCGCGATCGCCGTCGAACAGAGCCGGGGAGCGCTGCTGTATGCGCTGATGGATTACGATTTTGTGTTGATCTACCCGATCAACCCGAAGTCCTTGAGCCGCTACCGTGGAGCCTTCTATCCCAGTGGAGGCAAAGACGACCCGAGGGATGCGGATCTGGTGCTGGACTACCTGCTCAAGCATCGGGAACGGATTCGATTGTGGGAACCCGAATCGCCGGAGGTGCGCTCCCTGCGCCTGTTGTCCGAGCAACGGCGCAAGCTGGTCGATCTGCGCGCAGACTTGACCAATCAGTGGACCGCCAACTTGAAGAACTACTTTCCTCAGGCCCTGAAATGGGTCGGCCCGCTCAACGGGAAGACGGCCTGTGATTTCCTGAACCGTTGGCCCAGCCTTGAGGTCTTGCAGCGGGTCAAGCCGACCACGATTCGCCGCTTTCTCAAGAGCCATCGGGTGGGGGGCAGCGAAAAGTTGCACTCCAAGCTGGAGGAGATCAAGCAGGCCCGGGCGCTGACCCACGATGCGGCCATTGTGACGGCGGCTAGCCTGATGACTCAGAGCTTGGCGGGACAGATCCTGCACTTGAATGAGTCCATCCAGCGGTTTGATGCCAAAATCGAGGAACTCTTCAACCACCACCCCGACCATTTCATTTTCAGCAGTCTGCCCGGCTCTGGAAAGGCTCTGGGACCGCGGCTCTTAACTCTCTTTGGGGAGGATCGGGATCGTTTCCAATGCGCCGCGGAGGTACAGACCGTCTCCGGCATCGCCCCCCTGCTGCGAAGCAGTGGCAAGACCCGCATCGTGTCTTACCGTTGGGCCTGTCCCAAGTTCGTCCGCCAGGGCGTTCACGAATTCGCCGCTCACTCCCGGCACTGGTGCCCCTGGGCGCAAGCGTTCTACCAGATGCAGCTCAGCCAAGGGAAAGATCATCACGTCGCGGTGCGCTCTTTGGCCTTCAAGTGGCTGCGCATAATCTACCGCTGCTGGAAGAACCGGGTCCCCTACGACGACGCCATTTATGTGGCTTCTTTGAAGGCGAACAACGCCCCTTTGCTGGCCTTCTTGTAGAGAGCAATCAAGCTGTGGAAAAAAATGCAACCGGCTGAAAAAAAACTTGAAAAAACACTTGACTTGAAACCTCAGATGTCTGGGCTACTCGCAATAACACCTTCGGTGTAGGCGATGGACCTCCTGAATTGAGAAGAAGTTTCGTTCTCGAATGAGGCCAGTGCGCTGGGGGCGAGACTGACCTGAAGATCACCGGGTAACCTACACCAAATGACGCTCCACTCAAACTCGTCCGGTCCAGCCTGAATCGACGCACTCGGGTTGTGCAAACTGCTGAAGCCCCTCTACTCTCTATCCCTCCTGAGACCCGTCCACACCCTTTCCACACGCCTTGTGAAATACGCGCCCGGTTCAGGTGTCACAGTCCACTCGCAAAGCGCAGCCCAGAGGAGGACTCCGTCGGGGCTGGGGGCGGAAAGAGTAGAAACGCGGGCTACTCCTGACCGCGTCGGAGAAAGGCAGGAATCTCCGCCTCGCGTTCGATTTTGGAAGCGTAGGCTACCGTTGTCGCCGATTCTCGGCCTGGGAGCGGTCTGGGACGTGGCGCCTCATGACTCTCAGAAGTGATTCCCTTGCTGTCGAGACGTGACTGCGGTGGATCGCCGAATCCGGTAGCAATGACGGTGATCTTCACCTTTTCGCCCATCGTCTCGTCGAAAACGGATCCGAAGATGATATTGGCATGCGGGTCGGCCGAATCCTGAATCACATAGTTTGCCTCACTCACCTCGTGAAGCGTCAGATTGTGACTGCCGGTAACGTTGATCAAGACACCCTGGGCGCCCTTGATGGTTGCGTCTTCCAGCAGAGGGCTGTGCACTGCTTTGCGCGCCGCCGATACGGCCCTATCCTCCCCTTCCGCGGTCCCGGTACCCATCAGCGCCATTCCCATACCTGACATGATGGCCTTGATGTCGGCAAAATCGAGATTGATCACCCCGGGAACATTGATGAGATCACTAATGCCCTGGACTGCCTGACACAAGACCTCGTCAGCAAACTTGAAGGCGTTCATGAGAGAGGTCCCAGGGGGCAGCGCGCTGAGGAGTTTTTCATTCGGGATCGTGATGACCGTGTCGGCGCTATCCTTGAGATCCGAGAGTCCCTGTTCAGCCTGCTGCATCCGTCTCTTACCCTCAAAACTGAAGGGCTTCGTCACTACGGCAACGGTCAGAGCGCCCAGTTCCGCGGCCAGACTTGCGGCGATTGGAGCCCCTCCTGTGCCGGTGCCACCGCCCAGGCCTCCGGTCACGAAGACCATGTCGGCTCCTTCCAACAACTCGATGATCCTCTCGGTGTCTTCAAGAGCTGCCTTGCGGCCGATCTCAGGGTCCGCACCCGCCCCCAAACCCTTCGTCAGTTGAGTGCCAAGCTGCAGTTTGACCGGCGCACGGGAATGGCGAAGTGCTTGCAGATCGGTATTGCCGGCGATGAAATCAACGCCCTCGATTCCGGCTTCAATCATCCGGTTAATTGCGTTGCAGCCCCCGCCGCCAATGCCTACTACCTTGATTCGGGCACCCTCTCTCGTCCCTTCTTCCAACGCCCAACTAGTCCTTTGCTCTTCCTCAAAAATCAGCTGGCTCATCGAATGCCTCCACTATTAACTTAACTCCCCATTTCAGAGAGACGTCTTTTAGCTAATCCTTCCCATCACCCACTCCTTCAACCGCTCAGTCGTCGCCTTGGGTCGACGGGCCAACACACTCTTGGAGCCGTTGGATCCTATTCCATTCTGTAGCTCTTTGCCGTATCTCAACAGACCGATTGCGGTGGCATAGGCAGGATCGAACGATCGCTCTTCGATCGAGTCTAGATTGATGGGGTAGCCTATCCGCACCGGCATCGCCAGCATCTGCTCGGCTCGATCCAGCAGTCCGTCGAGCTGAGAGCCGCCCCCGGTGATAACCACGCCGGTCATGAGGTCCTTCCTCATCCTTACCTCTTCCACAATCTCCCCGACTGCGTCGAGGATCTCCTCGCAGCGAGCCTGGATGATCTGGCACAACAGCCGACGCGAAATGGTGCTCCGCCGGCCGGTACCGACCTCGCTGATCTCCAGCAGCTCCTCGGCCGCGATGCTCTCGGGAAAAACATTTCCCATATCCTTCTTCAGTTGCTCTGCCTCCTGAAGAGGGATCTTCAATCCGATCGCAATGTCTTTGGTGATGAGGTCACCACCGATCGGCAGCACCGCCGAGTGCCAGACGCTGGAGCGACGGTAGAACGCCACATCAGTGGTTCCCCCACCGATGTCGACCACAATGACTCCCAACTCCTTCTCGTCGTCGGTCAGCACCGCTTCGGCAGAGGCCAATTGCTGCATGACGACCCCGTTTACAACAACGCCCGCTTTGTTGACCGCGTTCACAATGTTCTGGACTGCGGCCGCGGCGTTCAAGACCAGATGGAGGTTGACTGAGAGGCTCTGTCCCGTGAGACCCAGAGGATCAAGGATGTCTCCCTGCCCATCCACGGTGAAGTCCTGGGTCAAGGCATGGATCACCTCGTAGTGCTCGGGTAGCTCCAACGACTTCGCCTCCTCAATAACTCGAGCGATATCTTCCTCCGTGATTTCGCTGTTCTGGTCTCGCAGGTCGGTCCGACCCGATGCATTCAAGCCCTGGATATGGATTCCACCTACGCTGACAAAGGCTGAATCTACGACGGTGCGAGCCTCGGTCTCCGCCTGGTCCAGAGACTTCCTGACGCTATCTATGGTCTCGGTCAAGTTGACTACGATTCCCTTCTTCAGCCCCTTGGAGTCACTCCAGCCGATTCCGGGGATTCGAACCTTCCCTTCGTCAATCGTTGCGATCACGCTGCAGATCTTCGTCGTGCCGACGTCAATTCCTGCTAGAAGATGTCCTTTTCTTGCCATGGCAATCGCTACAAGGGGTGGTCGTCCGCTCCACCCGTGATGCGTTCCGTCTGCTCATCTGGGGTGTGAAATATGATCTTGTTGTCATAGGACAAATCGATGTACTCGATCAGCCCGTGTTGCTGCTTGAGCTCACGGTAGAGATTCTGCTGCGAGAGGAAGCGCTGGTAGCGCTCCAGGAACCTGTTCCCGCCCAGATAGATCGGAACGGGATCGTGGTCCAGGATGATCCCAACGCGGTCCGGATTCTCCACGTCCACTTCCGAGACCGAAGCAGCGTGGTCCTTCTCTCCCGAAGAGAGCTCGGTGAGGAGTCTCTTATAGGCCCCCATTCTCGAGCTGTTGTGGCTTTGAGGATCCTCGGAGGTCAGGTTTCTCAGACCCTTCACGACCGGGCGATCCAGGAGGTAGTCGGATTTCTGACGATCGAGGATGATTCCCTCTTCGTCCACAATGTAGAGCTCTCGATCGATCGCCGCGATCGCAGCCGGTTGCCTCTCGTGGACGCGAATGTAGAGTTCGTCCGGAAGCTTCCGCCGAACCCCCGCGGACTTCACCCACGCTTCGGCCTCGACAATACGGCGGACGTGTGCAAGGTCGATCTGGAGAATATTCGCCGGGGAGGCATTCTGTATCAACAGTCGGAGACTCTCCTCCGAGACATGGCTGGTTCCCTCGAAGTAGATTTCTCGAAGCTGGAAATACTTGAGGGCATAGGGCGAGTCCCAGGCGTAGTAAACAGTCCAGGAGAGGCCACCGAAAACAAGCAGCAGCAGCATGCAGCGACCCAGGACACCCACAGACACCAGTAGGATCTGTTTGAATCCGCTAGTCTTCAAGATATGCTTCTCCAATCTTCCACACGTCGCCTGCACCCAGGGTAAGGAGCAGATCCCCAGGCCTTGTCGCTCGCTTCAATTCCTCGACGAGCTTCTGGCGATCGTCTGCATAGGCCACCTGACGGTAGCGGCTGATCTGCTCTACCAGTTGCCTACTCGACACGCCGGGAATCGGCTCTTCGCCGGCCGCGTAGATGTCCATCACGAAAAGCCGATCTGCGTCTCCGAAGCACTTTGCCAAATCTGACATCAAGTGGTGAGTCCGAGAGAAACGATGGGGCTGAAAGACGACCAGCAGCCTCCGTTCCATTCCGCTGCAGGCCTGGAGAGTCGCTTGGATTTCGGACGGGTGGTGGCCGTAGTCGTCTAGAACGCGCACACTCGACTTTTCCCCTTTCCATTCCAATCTCCGCTCGACGCCAGAAAAGGCTTTCAACCCTCGCTGACAGGCCGAGAAAGGGACATCGAGCAAGAGGCCAACAGCGATCGCAGCCAGAGAATTAACCACATTGTGCCGCCCGGGAACTCCCAGCTGGATCCGCCCCAGCAACTGGCCGTCGTGCAGACAGCCGTACTCCGATCCGCGGGCACTTCCGACCACATCCTGGGCTGACACACTCGCCCCCGGCTCCAAGCCGTAAGTTATCACGCGCCGGTGAACTTTTTTCAGGACCTGCCTGAGGTTGGGGTCGTCTCGACAGGCGATCACGCCACCCTCTAGAGGGACTCGACTGATATGTTCCAGAAACGCTTTCTTGATGTGCGCAAGGTCACCGTAGTAGTCAAGGTGATCGGTGTCGATATTGGTTACCACCACCCATCTTGGTGACAGTTTCAGGAAGCTGCCGTCGCTTTCGTCTGCCTCGGCAACCAGGTAGTCCCCCTGGCCCACCCGAGCGTTGCCTCCCAGCTGCTCCACCCGTGCCCCCACCAGGACAGTTGGGTCGAGCCCCCCCTCGAGCAGTAGAGCGGCGGTCATGGCAGTCGTGGTTGTCTTGCCGTGAGTGCCCGCTATCGAGATCGCTTGCTTTGACCGCATCAGATGGGCGAGCATCTCGGCCCGGTGCAGGATCGGAAGCCTTCTCCGGCGCGCCGCTTCCAGTTCGGGATTCTTCGCTGACACTGCACTGCTGAACACCACAGCCTCGGCACTGCCGACATTCGCGGGACGATGTCCTACGAACACGCTTCCCCCGAGAGAGCGGAGATGCTCAAGGGCAGGACTCTCGTGCAGGTCGGAACCGGAGACCACATAGTTCGACTGAAGCAAGACCTGGGCGATCGCGCTCATGCCCGCCCCCCCAATTCCCACGAAGTGGACCCTGCGAACCTCATCCAACTCAGTCCCCATCGTCATTCCCTGCAGGGGATCGCGCTGTCCTAGTTCCCGCAGCCCTGGTGGTCCCTTCCATAGATCTCGCCTCGGAAGCTCCATCTGTAAACATCATCGTATTCATAGAAGGGAACACTCTGATCCCACGGTTGTCAGTTCCTCCATCACCCGGGCGATCCGATTGACGCTATCAGGCCGAGAAACACGTCTGCTGGCAGCGGCCATGGCACGCAGTCGGTCCCTGTCTCCGGCCAGCGAACTGAGCATCGCGGCTAGATCGCGCCCCGTGGCCTTATCCTGTTCGATGATCAGAGCTGCGTTCTGCTTTTCCAGCGCGAGGGCGTTCTTTCTCTGGTGATCGTCAGCCGCGTAGGGAAACGGGATCAAGATCGAGGGTCGGCCCGCTGCAGCGATCTCCGCAACAGTGGAGGCACCAGATCGAGCTACGATCAAATCCGCACGGCTGAAATAACCTGGCATGGCATTGATAAACGGAACTACCTCGGCGGGGAAATTGCGGGAATCGTAGCATTGCTTCACCCGGGAATAGTCCGCCGGTCCGGTCTGATGTGCGAGGCTCACCGAGTCGGCCGAGAGGAATGGCAATGCTTCGCAGACTAGGCTATTGATCGCTTGACTCCCTTGGCTTCCTCCGAACACGAGTACCTGCAATGGTCCCGAGGTGGAGCCGATCTCAGTCACCTCGTAGAACTCCTTTCGGACAGGAATCCCGGTCAAGCGTGCCTTCGAGCCAAACCATCGGACACTTTCCTCGAAGGCGACCGCCGCCCGATCGACCCAGTAGGAGAGCAACCGATTGGTCAATCCGGGCTGAGAATTGGGTTCGATCAGAAGACTGGGAATGCCCATCCATGCCGCCACGAGTACCACCGGGCCGGAAGAGTATCCACCCAGTCCGACCACCACTGAAGGCGAGAAAGACTTCAAGATCCGGCGGGCCTTCAACAGTGATCCTGGGAGCTGGAGTAGCGTCGAAACCCCCTTCAAGGGACCCACTCTCTTCAGCTTGCCGACCTCAAGGGTATCCAGGTCGATCCCCAGGGACGGTAGGATCCGGTTCTCCAGCCCTCCCGGTGTTCCCACGAAGAGAATGCCAACCGTAGGATCCTGATCTCTGAGGTACTGAACGATAGCCACCGCCATGAAGACATGTCCCCCGGTGCCGCCCCCCGCGAAAAGAACGCGTTTCCCCTTCTTCTTACCCACTAGGATCTCGGCCCTCCTAGCCCTGCCGACAGCCTCGCGAGATGTTCAACAAGATTCCGACACCCGCCATCATTACCAACATCGAGGAGCCCCCAACCGATATAAAGGGAAGCGGGATTCCCTTGGTGGGAACAAGGCTGACAACGACGCTCATGTTGATGAGCCCCTGGAGCACGACCATGCAAACGATACCCAGGGCCAGATAGGATCCAAAAGGGGTATCCGCTCGAAGCGCGATGCGAATGCCCCTCCAGAAAAGAAGAGCGAACAGGACCAGCAGAGAAAGACAGCCGAGCAATCCGAGCTCCTCTCCGACAACGGCAAATATGAAATCGGTATGGGACTCTGGCAGAAAAGAAAGTTTCTGTTTACCGTTGGCGAAGCCCTGGCCTGTTAGTCCTCCGGAGCCGACCGCTATCAGGCTCTGTCGCACCTGGTAGCTGATTCCAAAGGGGTCCACGGAGGGATCCCAGAATGCGAGCAGCCGGTTTCGTCGGTATTCGACCTGGAGCACAAGGAAGTAGAGGATGGGAAGGGACGCCAAGAAGAGACCCACCAGGTACTTGAGAGGACCTCCTCCCAGATAGAGCAGCAAACAGGCTGTGAAAGCAATCGCAGCCGCGGTACCCAGATCTTTTCCGATGAGAATCAGCCCCAGCGGGAGGGCCACGAGTCCGAGATAGGGGATGAGACCCTTGACCGATGCAATCGACTCGCGGTAACGCACCAGATAGTAGGCGGAGAACAACACCAGCACGAGCTTTGCCAGTTCTGAAGGCTGAAAGTTCAAGGGTCCCAGAGAGATCCAACGGTGGACGCCAGCCCCTCCCGGAGCAACCAGGGGAATGACAAGGAGGAGAGTGGACCCGACGAACAGACTGCCTATGACGGCTGGATGCTGATAACGACGATAGTCGGTAGTCATACCCAGGTGGAGGATGACGAGTGCAATCACGACGGCGATCAGCTGTCGCGTAAAGATATGGGTATTCGATCCATAGAGTTCCCGGGAAATGTGGCCGGAGGCACTCCCCACCATGACGAGTCCGAATCCAACCAGAACCAGGACGATTAGCAAAACGCCCTCATCGTAGGGCATTTTCTTTCTCACGATCTGTGCTCCAGGTCCAACTGCGCCACGGCTTCCTTGAAGGCGCGTCCGCGGTGTTCAAAGTCATCGAACATGTCGAAGCTGGCACAGGCCGGTGCCAGCAGTACGGTGTCTCCCGGTTCGGCCCCCTCACAGGCCAACGCAACCGCCTCTACCATGTCGTGGGCATCGCGTGTTTCGCGGCCCTCCAAGGCACTGCGGATCCTGCCACGGGCTTCCCCCAGGAGAACCAGCAGCCTGACCTTGTCTTTCATCAGGGGCTCCAACTCTCCGAAATCGGCTCCCTTGTCCCTTCCTCCCATGATGACAATCAGGGGTCCCTCGAGAGCTTCCAGAGCCCGAGCAGCCGCTTCCACGTTGGTGGCCTTGGAGTCGTTGTAGAAGTGAATACCTGCTCGAGTGCCGACTCGCTCCAGTCGGTGTTCCACACCTTCGAAGCTGCGGCAGGCCTGTGCCATCGAAGCAAGCTCCAATCCTTCCAGAAAGCCCGCTGCAGTAGCGGCCAGGACATTCTGCAGGTTGTGGCGTCCCGGCATCCGGATCTCCTCCACGGACATGACCGGATACTCTTTTCCTTCCCACCGGATCCAGATCTTTCCGGCGTCTACCGAAATTCCTTCGGGCAACGACCGGCGTTCGCTGAACAGAAAGGCGCGAGCGGCGCCGTCCTCACCCATCGCCCTCGAGTTGTCATCGTCGGCATTCAGTACGGCAAAATCTTCGGCAGTCTGGTTGAGAAGGATGCGCCGTTTCGCTTGGGCGTATTCCTCGAAGCTCGGGTGTCGGTCCAGATGATCCGGTGTCAGGTTCAATATCAGAGCGATCTTGCACCTGAAACTCCGGATCGTCTCCAGCTGAAAAGAAGAGAGCTCGACGATGAAGACCCGGCCTTCAGCTCCCTGGTCCACCAACTCGGTGAGGGGAGTCCCGATGTTGCCCGCCACCGCGTAGGGAGTTCCAGCCTGCTCGAACAGGGCTCCTATGAGAGCCGTCGTCGTTGTCTTCCCATTGGTTCCGGTGACCCCGATGAAGGAACCCCTGAGACAGCGATAACCGAGTTCCACCTCACTCCAGATCGGAATCCCAGCCTCAGCTGCCTGGCGTAGCAGGCCTTGATGAGTTGAAACGCCGGGGCTTGTGACGATCAGATCGGCCTCCATGAAATCTCGCTGTTGATGTTGGCCGAACACCATTCGAACGGGTCCGGCGAGTTTCCCTATCTGCTCTTGCAATGTTTCCTCTGCCCTGAGATCGGTGACGGTGACTTGCGCCCCTTTTCGAAGAAGAAGATTAGCGGCCGCCAACCCGCTGCGGGCAAATCCGACGACCAGAACCCTTCGCTCCTGCAACTCCGGAAGACTGTTCTCCAACTGCTTTCCCTCACCTCAACTTCAACGTCGTCAGGCTGAAAAGCGCGAAAATCAGGCCCAGTAGCCAGAATCGCACCACTACCTTTGGCTCCGCCCAGCCCAACAGCTCGAAGTGGTGATGCAGCGGCGCCATTCGCAGCAGCCGCTTGCCGCTGAATTTGAAATACATGACCTGCAGAATGACCGAGAGCGCCTCGATCACGAAGATTCCACCGATCGAGAAGAGCAATAACTCTTGTTTGATGAGGACGGCGACGGTCCCAATCGCGCCGCCCAAGGACATCGAACCCACGTCACCCATGAAGATCTGGGCTGGATGCGTGTTGTACCAGAGGAATCCCAAACTGGCTCCTACCATGGCTCCACAGAAGATTGTCAGCTCACTGGCATAGGTGTTCTTGATGAGGCCCAGATACGTCGCGAATGTCGCATGTCCAGTGAGGTAGGTAAGCACCGTGAGAGCCGAAGCGGCGATCACGACCAGCCCCGAGGCAAGACCATCCAACCCGTCAGTCAGGTTCACCGCGTTGGAACTTCCTACGATGACGAGAGAGGTGAAGATGATCAGGGGGATGAAGGTTGAGACACCCAGAATGACCCAATCCATTTCGGGCGTGAAACGTTTGAAGATGGGCACACTCAACTGGGTGCTGTAGAGCCCCCAGTCGTGTAAGACAACCAGAGTAAGACCTACTCCCGCCGCGATGAGGACCTGCAGCAGAACCTTCCAGCGACCCCGCAGACCCAAAGATCTCTTGTTGGCAAGTTTCAGGTAGTCATCCAGCAGCCCCACACCAGCAAAGAGCAAAAGGGAAGCCATGGCAATCCAGACATAGAAGTTGGTCAGATCACCCCAAAGAAAGGTTGGGAGCAGGATGCTGATAACGATCAGGAGGCCACCCATGGTAGGAGTACCGGCCTTTTCGTAGTGGCTGGCTGGACCCTCTTGCCGGATGTATTGACCAATCTGAAATGTCTGCAGCTTCCTGATCAACCAGGGCCCCAGGAACATGCTGATGAGCAGAGCGGTGAGGGAGGCATAAGCCGTTCGGAAGGTGATGTATCTCACCACGTTCAGCACCGAGAACTCATCGTGGAACGCATATAGAATGTAGTAGATCAAGGTGCCTCTCTCTCCAAGAATTGAACGACTCGATCCATTTGGACGCCTCGAGAACCCTTGACCAGCAAGAAGTCTCCGCCGTGCACTACTCCTGCAAGGTACTCTGCCGCCTCTTCCGAACTCTCGAACTGCACCGCATTCTGGGCTGACAAACCCGCCTGGACTGCGCCCTCCACAATGTGGCTACCCTCCGCGCCCACCGCAATCAGCAGGTCAGGCCCGGTTCTCGCCGCGGCCCCTCCCACCCTTCGGTGCAACTGAGGTGAATCGGGACCCAATTCGAGCATCTCGCCAAGAACCAGGATCTTGCGCCTGAATTCCCGGAGATCGGCAACCGTCTCCAACACGATCTCAACGGCGCTGGGACTGGAATTGTAGGAGTCATCCCAAATCGTGAGCGGGTCACCATTGCGTCGATCGAGCCGGAGAATCTTCCCTCGCATCGACAATGGAGTCAGACGGGAAACTCCTTCGCAAACCTGCTCCGGCGTCAACTCGAAAGCCAATGCCACGGCGATGGCCGCCGCCAGGTCGTAAAGGAAGTGGCGGCCCGCAAAGGGGGCCGACGCGGCATGGCGCCGCCCGCCAGTCTCGAACTCGAACACAGTCTTCGAAAGCGCCTCGGAGCGGGCGTTCAAGATTCGGACATCGGCGCGGTTCCCGAGTGCGAAAGAGATCTTCCTACCTGAATAGCGTGCAGCCAGTGCAGAGACACGGGAATCGTCCGCATTGAAAAAGAGGGTCCCATCCTGTGGCAGCGCTTCCAGGATTTCTCCTTTGGCGGCTGCAATGGCGTCAAGCCCTGGAAAAAACTCGAGGTGGACCGCCGCTACATTGGTAACCAGAGCCGCGTCGGGACTGCAGATTCCCGCCAGGGCCCGGATTTCACCCGGGTGATTCATCCCCAGTTCCAAGACTGCCAGCTCGTGTTCCTGCCTCAGACGAAGCAGGGAAAGAGGAACGCCGAACTCATTGTTGAAGTTTGCGGGCGACTGGAAGGTACAGAGTTTTTGGGCCAGCAGCTCTGTGGCGAAGACCCGTGTGGTGGTCTTGCCGATGCTTCCAGTGATTCCAATGATCGAGCGGGACCACTTCTTTCGGACACAGCGGGCAAGATCCTGGAGCGCCTGAGTGGTATCCGGAACCTGCAGAAAAGTCCGATTCTCCCAATTGGAACGTTCCGCAACCGACGCAGAAGAGACGATGATTGCGGCGCCCTTCTTGAGAGCCTCGGGAATGAATTTGTGCCCGTCATGTCGCTTACCCTCGACGGCAATGAAGCAGACGCCGGGCTCTACACTACGGGTATCGATAGTCACGGGCGGAAACGGTTCAGGGCCGACCGTGTGGGAGCCCTTCCGATCCGCCCAGGAAGCCCCCATCGCCTTTGCCGCCTGCTCCAACGTCAATTCGATCATGCCAATTCCCGCACGACTTCTCTGTCGTCGAAAGGGATCTTCTGACCCTGGATTTCCTGGTAGGTCTCGTGTCCCTTGCCTGCCACTAGAACGATGTCTCCCGGGTTGGCGGCCTCCAAGGCCCGTTCGATCGCACCTCTCCGATCCTCAAGGGTTTCGTAGTTGGTGCAGCCTTCGGGAATGCCCAAACAGATTTCTCGGATGATCTCGGCTGGATCCTCGCTTCGAGGGTTGTCCGAAGTAATGAACACCCGATCGGCTCCCTCAACGGCGATTGCTCCCATTTGAGGACGCTTGCCACGATCCCGATCCCCTCCGCAGCCGAAGACGCAGAGAACGCGCTTCTGAGTCAGTTGGCGACAAAAGTCGAGGACCTTCTTCAGGGCGATGGGGGTGTGGGCAAAATCGACCAGAACAGCGTAGTCGCTGTCCACGTCAACTCTCTCGAACCTTCCGGGGACGCTCTTCAAGCTCGCGACGCCCTGCCGAATATGGTCGTCGGAGACGCCGATCAGATGGGAGGCAACGGCGGCAGACATGAGATTGTAGAGATTGTGTTCACCCAGGAGCGAACTGCGGAGAGAGAGTCGACGGTCGAAAAACTTGAGGTCGACCTCGGTCGCATCAAGCGAGGTTCGTTGAGCCAACGGAAAAACATCCGCAGTCTGATCCAGGCCGAACGTCACCACGCTCGTACCCGGGGGAGGCTCGATTCTTCGGGCATAGCCGTCATCCTGATTGAGAACGGCAGAGCGGAGTCCAGGGTTGTAGGAAGGGTCGAAAAGGAGCTGTTTGACCTGGAAGTATTCCTCCAGACTGTGATGGAAGTCCAGATGGTCCTGACTCAGATTCGTGAAGACCCCTACCGGGAAACAGCACCTATAAACCCGGTGAAATGCGAGCGCGTGGGAAGAGACCTCCATCGCGCCCCAACGACACCCTTCCCGAACGGCTTCGGACAGGATCCTCTGGACATCGATCGCCTCAGGTGTAGTTCGCTCGGTCTCCCAACTCTTGCCGTGAAGTGAGGCGTGAACGGTACCGAGCAGAAGGCCTGGGGCCTCCTGCTCCAACATGGCATAGATCAGGAAAGCAGTCGTGGTCTTCCCATTGGTGCCCGTGATACCCACCAGTTGAAGGCGCTCGGAAGGCCGATCATTGAAGGCGTTGGCAACACAGGCCATGAAGGGTCGGATGGCGGAAACCCGAATCCAGACCCGAGGGAAACCTGTTGGTTTTTCCCGCTCAGATACAACGGCTACGGCCCCTTTCTGCAGAGCCTGTTCGAGATGCATATGGCCGTCAGTGACCAGCCCTTCAATCGCAAAAAACAGGCTGTCCTTGACGACCCGACGTGAATCGTATTCCAGAGCTCCGATCTCGGGATCTCGCTGGTCATTGCCCTTCTGAAGCAACGCCTCGACTTGTGCTCGGGAGAGCAATCTGTTCAGACGCATAAATGGACGATCCTCTATTGCCGAAAAATACCTCGCTGACCGTCTCCTTGAAGACTCGAGATCCGGAAGCTGGACGCTGCCCTACAGCCCCACCACTTCCGTGTACCTGTAGTCGCAAGCCCAAACGGGAAGCATTCGCGAACTACCTCTCGCAGGCTGAGGCCCCTGAAATCAGGCATTCGAAAGGAATCGGTTGCCACTGTCACCGTGCGCTTGGAATGCAGAAGCGGATCCTCACTCATCAAGCCCAAGACCGTCTGCTCCAGCTCTTCCGCCGACAGTCCCTCTTTCTCTTTGGAATCGTAGCGATCTAGCGGGAACTCTCCAGGCGCTTCATCCGGAGCAGTTCCCTGCGCCAGTTGCTTGAGGGACCGGTCGGGCCGATCGCGAGGAACCTTCAGGTGGATCAGGGCTCGCTCCATGATCTGTTTGAAGGCAGGAGCCGCCACGACGCCTCCGTATGAGGCTCCCTTCGGTTCATCAATGACCACAATCGATGCCAGTAGAGGATCGTCCACGGGGGCAAAACCCGCGAAGGAAGCCACGTACTTGGTTCGAGAATAGGCCCCATCTACAAACTTTTGCGCCGTTCCCGTCTTCCCCCCAGAGGAATACCCACTCAGCCTGGCCCTTTTTCCCGTCCCCGCTTCTACCGCGAGCGCCAAAGCCTGCCTCATTTTGCGGGCGGTGGCAGGAGACAAGATCGGCTCCCGTTCTGCTTTTGACTCGTCGAGCACGTCTCCGCGCGGCGAGAGAATCTTGTTCACGATTCGCGGCTTCACCAGATAACCATCGTTGGCGAGAACCGCAACGGCTCGCACTACCTGCAGTGGCGTCACCCCAATCTCCTGCCCGATCGACAACGCACCGATGGAAACCTTGGACCAGCGGGAGGGTGGAGCCAGCAGACCTATTTCCTCTCCCGGTAGTTCGATGCCCGTCTTGGCCCCAAAGCCGAACTTTCTAATGTAGTCATACAGCCGTTCATCCCCCAGACGTAGTCCAAGCTTGATCGTACCCACGTTGCTCGATTTGGACAGAACCTGGTTGAAAGTGAGGGCCTGGTAGCTCCTACTGGCCTCGCGGTAGACCTTCCCACCCAGTCTCACCGTCCCGACGCGGCAATCAATCGACTCGTCAGGATGGGACAAGCCTTCATTGAGCACGGCCGCCAGGGTGACGATCTTAAAGGTCGATCCAGGTTCGTAGACGTCAAGAATGCCTCGGTTCCGAAAGTTCTCCAGCTCGGACTTGCCGTAGCTGTTGGGATTGAATCCAGGATAAGAAGCCATTGCGAGGACTTCGCCACTATGAACGTTCATGACAATGGCGGATCCACTCTTGGCCTGGTAGGACTCTACCGTCTGGCTCAAAGTCTGCTCTACCGCATGCTGAATCGACTGATCCAGATAGAGGACCATGACGTTGCCACGAGTGGGCAGCTCATCGGACTCTCGACCAAAGCGGCGGCGTTTAGCATCGAATCGGAGATTGACTCGACCCGCGCGCCCCTTGATCTGGTCATCGTAGAGGAACTCCAGCCCACTGAGCCCTTTACCGTCTACGCCGACAAACCCCAGAACTTGTGCCGCCAGTTCACGGTTGGGGTAGACCCGCTTGCTGTCCCCCGCCACCTCGATACCTGCTATCCCCAGCTCCTTGACCTGGGCCATCTGACGTGGCGAGATTTCCCTGGCGAGGTAGCGGAACGGCTTCCCTGAAATGAGCTTGTCGTAAAGCTCCCGCTCTGTCCGCCCGAGAATCGGTGCCAACTGCCGTGCGGCTCCCGCCGGGTCGGCAACCTTGTCCGGATGAGCTTGCACAACACCCGCCTCAACACTGATCGCAAACTCTTCCAGATGACAATCCAGGATCTCGCCGCGGCGTGACTGGAGATCGACGTAGCCTTTCCGCTGACGCTCAGCCATCCCCAGATAGTCGTCGCCCTCGACTACCTGGAGCTGGATCAGTCGCACCGACACGACCACGAACCAGAGCACTACGGACAGGTAGAAGATCAGAAGCCGGCTTGTCCTGGTGACTGCCGCGTTCCCGTTCGCAGCTTCATTCATTGACAGCCTTACGCGCAGGAATGGACTCGGCTAACAGATTCTTGGCCGGTTCCGTGTAGGGAGCCGCCTCCAGGATCCGCACTTCGGCGTGGTTGGAGCGAACCAGGCCCAACTCTGTAGCGAGTCGATCAATCTTCTCTGGATTGACCAGGGATGATTGCTCGGCGCGAAGGCCACCGATGGCGTCGGCCAATTGAGCGTTCTCTTCTCTGAGATATTCGATTCGATAGGAGATGCGGGTTATAGCATCCTGTGACCAGACATACGACAGGATAAGGCCGGTCACTAAAGCAGCCAGACCGATGCATCGGGGCATCCACAGATAGGACGGTTCGCTCTTGCCTCCGAAGCGCTGATTTCGAAGCCTCTGCATACCAAGATCTACCATGTTATCGATCCTCCTTTGGCGACAAACCCACTGCCAGCTTCTGCACTGCTCTCAGCTTCGCGCTTCGGGCTCGAGGGTTACGCTGCACCTCCGACACCGATGGAGTCACCGGTTTCTTCGTCAGAATCAAGACCTGCTCCAATCGGGGACAGTCGCAGAGCTCCGGGCGGCGGCGACAGATACACTTGCCGGCCTTCCTCTGGAAGGTCTGCTTCACGATTCTGTCCTCGAGGCTGTGAAAAGCGATCACCACCAAACACCCACCCGGCTTCAGAATCTGGACAACCTCGGTGAGGAACTGCTCGAGACCTGAAAGCTCCTGATTGACGGCAATTCGGAGTGCTTGAAACACCTGGGTGGCGGGGTGGAGACGGGATCCCCGGGGCCGACCTTTGACCCGCTCCACCAAACCCGCCAGCTCCGTGGTGGTACGCAGCTTCGCTCGTCGCCGCTGGGCAACAATGGCCGCGGCAAGCTTTCGCGCCGCCTTTTCTTCTCCATAGCGCCACAAGATATCTGCCAGGCGCTCTTCAGGAAGCTCGTTCACCAACTGTTCTGCCGTCAGCACTTGATCCCGGTCCATTCGCATGTCCAAGGGACCTTCTTGCTGAAAGCTGAAGCCACGTTCCCCCGAGTCCAGCTGAAAAGACGACATACCAAGGTCGAGGAGACACCCATCGATCGATTGAATCTCCAGCGTGGCCAATATCGACCGCAGGTTCTCGAAGTTCTCGTGATGAGCACTGAAATTCTCGAACTGCGCTTCAAGGCGGGTTCTGACTCGTTGCAGAGATTCTGAGTCCCGATCCAGGGCGATCAGCCGACCCGACCCCTGGAGGCGCTCGAGGATGCCTTCGGAGTGTCCGCCCAGTCCGGTAGTGCAATCGACGTAGACCCTTCCGGGCCTGACCCGTAGTAACTCGAGGACCTCGTGGTACAGAACCGGATCGTGCAGCAATCTAGCCCCCATTCCCAAGACGACCCTCGTTCCAATTTGAGCCGACCCGCTTGTGCCGGTAGAGACGGCAGCCGGTTGCTGACCACTGCAGCGGCAGCGCTCAATACAAGCCGCCCTCCGTCGCGATCGATCAGCGATGCCGAGGCGAACCCTTCTCGGGGCATACCCAACACACGCGGGAGCCGTCATAGTCCCAGCTCCGCCAGCACTCTGGCATCGCTCTCCGTATAGGGATCCGATTCCAACAGGTGCGTGAAGCGCTCCCGATTCCAAACCTGCAGATAGTTGAGGTAACCCATCACGGCCACCTCTCCGCTGATCGACGCCTCCTTCCGCAAATGAGGAGGAATGACGACCCGTCCCTGCTTGTCCATCGAGACCACTTGCCCGTAATAGTTCGTGTTGCGAAGAAACTTCAGCTTCTCAGGCCGCATCTTCGGAGGCTCCAGGAGCTTCGCTTCGATCTGTTCCCACTCGCTGAGGGGATAGACGAGCACGTTGTCTCCCGTGGTGCTGGTGACGTAGAGATCCACCCCATATTCCTCATCAATGAGTCTTCGATACGAAACGGGAATCTTGATCCGCCCCTGAGTATCGACTTTGGTGGGGAAGTTACCTCGGAACACAACGCGTCACTGGCCTCATTCAATCCCAAAGATCCTAATAGACCCTAAACCAACTAATTTGTGCCAAAATAATCCATAATTCTCCATGTGTCAACAAAAAAGAGGCGTTCGCTTTTGAAGTACATCAAAAAAATGTCAGATGGACGTGCTAGCCGATCTCGACTTTGCTGGAAGTTTCTGTCACTTCTGGTCGAATCGATGGGGCTGACCCGAGACTTGATTCGAAGTTCTCTTCTCGAAAGATCCGGCCCGCAGCAGTCACCTGGTCTGGACATCTGGCCGGTCTCCGGGCCTGATTCAATAGGCTGGCGCGAAGCGTAGTAGACCGGTCCTTATGCTCTCCCCGAGAAATACCATCCACCTTGTACAGCGATGACTTACGCAAATCTAGAGGCGGCGCTCAGGGCCTCGTATGCTGCGGGAATGAAGAGAGATTCATTGCCTGCTCCGGATCATCCGCACGACAGTTTCTGGTCTCGGGCAAGTTGCGGGATTCGTCTATAGTTTTCTATCGGCGTTCTTCAGCTCGCAGGCAACTTTGGCGGCACGAGTCTTGGCGGCGGAGAGTCTGGATAGCTGCAACATTGAAGCGGCGCATCGGAGTTCGTCGGAACGCTCCGAAGGGAACTGCTAGATCACGTCATCGTGCTCAGTGAAAGGCAACTGAACCACTTACTCAAGGAGTACATCGACCACCATACCGGCCGGCCCCATCAGGGATTGAACGGCGACGCCCCGGTGGTCACGAAAAGACCCGACGCGGTTGCCCGGCCTATCAAGCTGATCTTGTATCCGGTCGGTGGCGGACTGCACCATTGTACGAACGGGTCGCAGCGCAGAGCATCGATTCTGAGTGCTTTCTTCCCCTACGAACTGTCCGCAGCGCAGTAACAGTTTACCCCTCGGCCCACAGAAACGACTCTATATCACTGGCTCCTTTGCTTCCTCTCTTGCCTGCCGCAGAAGTGCATCCCGATACGCTTGCCTCCACAGCCGAGTCCTTGCGAATGCCCCCCCTTCTTCCTAGTGGATGGAGTTTTTCGGGGGGACGGGTTTCAGGATGTTCTTCTTCAGGCAGTCCGCTGCAGCCCGTGTCTTATGCGTCTCTTGAACTAAGCTCGTCTGCGAATTGTTCGACCGAAATGACGCTCTTCTCTCGCGACCGCTTCTCCAGGAATCTCATGAAGCTATTGCTATTGCCAAGTTGCTCGACTTCCCGATCGAAGTCGTGGGCTTCTTCCAGGACGAAGCTGGCACCGTCACGTGAGACGAGCAAGACGGCCTCCCGGCGAGCGAGGGCCAGAAGCTCATCCACTGATGGCGACTTTTTGTCTAACTTTATGGTTTTCATAACTCAACCCTTTTTCCTCGGATGAACACTTCGTCGTGTTCTTTGTGACCCACCGCAACAACCTTAACCTGATTACCCTGAATCGAGTAAAACACGCGAAATCTGGGTCATCCGGTAAATGGGGAGGTGGGGACGTGGTTGGCACCTTCCGGATCCCAAATCTGCTCCCCGTTCGCTTGTCCATATAGTCGGCTGCAGTAGCAGAGGCCGTGGGAACTGTGGAAAACTCCGAGCGACATCGAACCGGGCCAGCAAGCCCGTGATACGGAGTTTTCCAAGCGCTGTGCGAACGGTGGAAAAACAACTGCGAGCACTTGCCAGTTCTCCTCTAGAACTACTTGTTTTTCCACGGTTTGCATAGTGCGGCAGTTTCCATGGCCTGCCTTTGACTGGCGGCACCTCCCCATTTACCGGATGAACCCGAAATCTATCAATCCGCAGTTCCCACGGAGCAACGGGGCTAGCTAGTGCCCGTCCGGAAATCCGTAAGTAATTGATAAGGAAGGGGAAAGAGGGCTTTTTCAAGCTCCGAAATTGTCAGGGTCGTTTGCTAGACTATCTGGTGTAAACAATTAGACTGAAACGACTTAGGACGATTTCAGGAGTTCGAAGATGCGTCAAAAGCGTGAAAAACAACGCCCCCTTTCCCCACCATGGCCCGATCACCAACTGGCCAATGAATTGAAGGTGATCTCGCGCATCCTGGACGACAATCCCCAGACGCTGGAGCTGATAGTACAAGATCTCTCTGACAGGGTCGATTCCAGTGTCGGCGCCCCCGGTTTGACGGCCGAGCAGGTGCTGCGTTGTGCCGTCATCAAACAGCTGCATCAGTTCAGCTATCGCAAGCTGGAGTTTCATCTGGTGGATTCGCAAAGCTGTCAGAGGTTCTGTCGCTTGCCCTATGGGGCGTCGATCAGCAAAGCCACCCTGGCGGAGAACCTGGGGAAGATTGAGCCGGGGACATGGAAGGCGATCAACGACCACTTGGTGCGCTGGGCGCAGGCTCGGGGTCTGGAAAAAGGCCAACGGATTCGGGTCGATGCCACGGCGGTCCAGACCAACGTCCACTATCCGCTCGACAGTGAGCTGTTGGACGACGGCATTCGAGTCGTCACCCGGTGGCTGGGGCGGCTGCGGGACTGGGAAGGGATCGGCTTCGTCGATCACACGCGACGGGCCAAGCGGCGCGTCCTGAACATCCGCAACCGCCGCGGCAAGAAGCGCCTGGAGAGTTACCGCGATCTGATCAAGGTGGCGTCCAAGACGGCCCACTATGCCGAGCAGGCGCTGGCCGCGTCGGCGCAGTGGAGCGATCCCCTCAGTCTGGCCGGGGCGGCGCAACTGGCCCACTATCTGGAGCTGTTGCACCAAGTCATCGAGCAGACTCAACGACGGGTCCTTTCGGGCGAGGCCGTCGCGGCCCAGGAGAAGATCTGTTCCCTCTTCGAAGAGCACACCGATATTATCAAGAAGAGCCCTCGGGAAACGGTTTTCGGCCACAAAGTGTTTGTCAGCACGGGGGCCTCGTCGCTGATCCTGGATTGTGTGGTGGAACGCGGGAATCCAGCCGATAGCAACTATGTGCAACCCTTCTTAGAGCGTCATCGACAGCTGTACGGGAAGGTCCCGCGCCAGAGCGCCTGGGATGGCGGTTTTGCCTCGGCGGCCAACCTGAGCTGGGCCAAAGAGCAGGGGGTACAGGACGTGGCCTTTTCCAAAAAGTGTGGGTTGACGGTCGAGAGCATGGTGCGTTCCAGTTGGGTCTACAAACAGCTCAAACGCTTCCGGGCCGGGATCGAGGGGTGCATTGGGACCCTCAAGCACACCTTTGGTCTCCACCGCTGTAGCTGGAAAGGCTGACCTCACTTTCAAAGCTACGTCCATGCCAGCGTCCTGACCTATAACCTGGTCGTCCTGGCCCGACTCCTGTTGTAGTCTTTTGTGGCTGACCGTACTGCCTTGTGGCTCCGACTCAGGGAGAGGTCTGCGCCGAACCGGTGTTTTTTGGCCCGTGCGCCCTCGCTCGCTCTGGATCGAGCTGGGTCGAGTCGGTCTGTCAGCAGTCTCAGGTATAAAAAGTGGTTCCGATTCAACAGATTACAGTTCTGGGAACCCCGGTTTCCGGACGGGCACTAGCTAGTGCCCGTCCGAAAATCTCTAACTGATTGATAAGGAAGGGGAAAGAGGGCTTTTTCAGACTCCTAAATTGTCAGGGTCGTTTGCTAGGCTATTTGGTACAATCGATTAAGCTGAAACGACTTACGACGATTTCAGGAGTTCGAAGATGCGTCAAAAGCGTGAAAAACACCGCCCCCTTTCCCCGCCATGGCCCGATCACCAACTGGCCCATGAATTGAAGGTGATCTCGCGCATCCTGGACGACAATCCCCAGACGCTGGAGCTGATAGTACAAGATCTCTCTGACAGGGTCGATTCCAGTGTCGGCGCCCCCGGTTTGACGGCCGAGCAGGTGCTGCGTTGTGCCGTCATCAAACAGCTGCATCAGTTCAGCTATCGCAAGCTGGAGTTTCATCTGGTGGATTCGCAAAGCTGTCAGAGGTTCTGTCGCTTGCCCTATGGGGCGTCGATCAGCAAAGCCACCCTGGCGGAGAACCTGGGGAAGATTGAGCCGGGGACATGGAAGGCGATCAACGACCACTTGGTGCGCTGGGCGCAGGCTCGGGGTCTGGAAAAAGGCCAACGGATTCGGGTCGATGCCACGGCGGTCCAGACCAACGTCCACTATCCGCTCGACAGTGAGCTGTTGTACGACGGCATTCGAGTCGTCACCCGGTGGCTGGGGCGGCTGCGGGACTGGGAAGGGATCGGCTTCGTCGATCACACGCGACGGGCCAAGCGGCGCGTCCTGAACATCCGCAACCGCCGCGGCAAGAAGCGCCTGGAGAGTTACCGCGATCTGATCAAGGTGGCGTCCAAGACGGCCCACTATGCCGAGCAGGCGCTGGCCGCGTCGGCGCAGTGGAGCGATCCCCTCAGTCTGGCCGGGGCGGCGCAACTGGCCCACTATCTGGAGCTGTTGCACCAAGTCATCGAGCAGACTCAACGACGGGTCCTTTCGGGCGAGGCCGTCGCGGCCCAGGAGAAGATCTGTTCCCTCTTCGAAGAGCACACCGATATTATCAAGAAGAGCCCTCGGGAAACGGTTTTCGGCCACAAAGTGTTTGTCAGCACGGGGGCCTCGTCGCTGATCCTGGATTGTGTGGTGGAACGCGGGAATCCAGCCGATAGCAACTATGTGCAACCCTTCTTAGAGCGTCATCGACAGCTGTACGGGAAGGTCCCGCGCCAGAGCGCCTGGGATGGCGGTTTTGCCTCGGCGGCCAACCTGAGCTGGGCCAAAGAGCAGGGGGTACAGGACGTGGCCTTTTCCAAAAAGTGTGGGTTGACGGTCGAGAGCATGGTGCGTTCCAGTTGGGTCTACAAACAGCTCAAACGCTTCCGGGCCGGGATCGAGGGGTGCATTGGGACCCTCAAGCACACCTTTGGTCTCCACCGCTGTACCTGGAAAGGCTGGCCTCACTTTCAAAGCTACGTCCATGCCAGCGTCCTGACCTATAACCTGGTCGTCCTGGCCCGACTCCTGTTGTAGTCTTTTGTGGCTGACCGTACTGCCTTGTGGCTCCGACTCAGGGAGAGGTCTGCGCCGAACCGGTGTTTTTTGGCCCGTGCGCCCTCGCTCGCTCGTCCTCGCTCTGGATCGAGCTGGGTCGAGTCGGTCTGTCAGCAGTCTCAGGTATAAAAAGTGGTTCCGATTCAACAGATTACAGTTCTGGGAACCCCGGTTTCCGGACGGGCACTAGCTAGTCCGAAGCTGTTTCTTTCTTCGGGTACTGACTTCCGCGTCCACCTTGAGGTGGACCATGATTCCCGCGACGATAATGCGCTGCTCATATACTGGGAAGTGAGTGACGTCTCCTTTGGCGCTCTCCGTCAGTGCAACCCGATAAGCCATTCACGGATCGTATCCGAGGAAGCGACTCCGCTCAACCTGGCGCCTCGGCGGGCCGAGCATCCGTAATCAATGATCATACAGGTCACCATATTATCCCAGCTAGCAGAATAGATGTTGTGATTCCCCCGTCAATGGTCACGAGAATCACCCGCTTCGGTCGCAAACGGCATCCAGTACGTTCCTGTCTCCTAGCCCGGAAACGCCCTCCCCGCGATGCTAGGAAGACCTAAGCATTCGTCTTGAACTAAGGCCCCTTCCCTCCACCGGCATTACCCGGCTTCCTCAGTACTACGGGCCTCTCCGCCACCCCAAGGCGCCCGGTCTGTCCCTCACGGGCTTCCGGTTGGTCATCCCTGACCACGCCTAGGGGCTTCCCGTGTTGCGTGCGCTTCCCTGGTGTACATGCTGTCGCCACTACCCCGGTGCAGCGACTGGGTGCTTGTTTCGCTCACTTCCCCAGCCCTATCAGCCTTCCCCGGTCTAGGAGCCGGGTCGGCCTGCGCATCGTCCTTTTCGAGGCTTGCTCGGCGTTCACTCGCGTTACGGCCTGCACACTCGCGCGGTCACCCATTCGTGACTCGCTTCACCAGAGGCTTCAACCCTTTCGTTACCTCCATAGTTGCTCCGGTTGCTTCCGGCTGGAGCGGTTGCCGGGTGGGACTTTCACCCACTGGGAAGGCGCCGCCTTTGCACGGCGCACCCTAAAAGCGGACGTTCAGATTCTCCACGGAAGCGTCGATTGAACTACCGCAATCGGCCAAGTGCCGACGTTCCGGACAGACCAAGCGGTCATGCGACCACGAAAAGTTTGTGGCTGAAAAGAATGGGTCGCCTTTTCGAGAAACAAGGACAAGGATGGCAGTTTCAAGCACACGACCAGCTTCGCAGAGAACGGCATTCCGAGTGTCAGCGGAAAAGGCGGATTGCATGCCGCCTATCCTTCCGATTTCCATAGATGCCATCCTCTGAGATTGCCCTCCCAGACCCATCCACTAACACCGGGCCAGATGCGACCTCCTGCTGAGCCGTCATCAGCTCGCCTTTCTATGCTGAAAGTGACATGCCCTCGCCGAGGCTCGGCTCTCCGTGGATCCAGTCGGGGCCTGGAAGCACATCAACTTGCACGGCGAGTAACGTTGCTTGAACGAATAGCGTCACCGGGGCTCCACGCCGTATCCCCCGGTCGAGGGGGGGTGCTTCCCACTGCCAACTATGCGCAATGGTTGTCGCTGGCCCCTGCCTGTCTCTTCTGAGATGTCTTGCTAAGACACTAGTAGAGTACCGTTACCATGCCGCTTCTTCAAGCTCCAAGAAGCGCGAATCAAGGGGGGGGGAATTGGTGGGATGTTCGTGTGGTGGGGGGCTCGCATGCGATCGGGAAGTGAGCGCTGATCTGGCGGCGGAAACCCGGGTCACGGCCTACTGCTGATCGCTGCCGTTTTCCTCTTCGCTCGCCTCCCCCTGGGACTCCTCAACCGAGAAATCCAACAATTCTACCGGTCGTTCGTTCGACGCTGTTGCAAAAATTATGTCACCGTAATTCCTTATCGAGGTCCGGATGTCGATTTCGATACCGATACGGATACCGATTTCGATAGGAGACAGTGGAGCCGATTCGCTAGACAAAAGTTAGCGGGTCCACGTCATCCAAATCGAAATCGGGATCGGTATCGGTATCGAAATCGAACCGCCATGGGTTTAGCACACGGCAAGCTTTGATCGTCCGCTTTTTCGAAAGCGGCCGATCTACTCTGACACTGTTTGTACGGTCAGATCTCGGCTATTGCAAATGACGACCAACTCGATGGTAAGGAGGATCCGACGAGATAGACACCTCCCACCGCCCGAGTCTGTTAATTTCAACCTCTCGCACGCAGACTGCTAACGTGATCTTCGATCGAGCCGGCGATTTTTACCTCCGCTGACTCGGCCCGATTCCCTACTGATCCGACCAAGCTTATCTGACAACGACGCTGCATAATACACACAATCGGTCCGCTATCCCCAAGCTAAGATAAGAGTAGTTCTCGTGCACGGAGCTGGAGGTCAGCACGATGCGATGTTCGCAGGTGCGGATTGATAACTTCTCAACAGGCGGGCGTCTTCACCGTTGACTTGGGCGGTCAGCCAGTCGGCGGCCGATTTCGGGGAACTCTAGATGGGATACGCCTGGAGGATTTCCAGGGCTCGTGCTACCGCCTCTTCGGCGGCAACTTCTTCAACCACACTCTCTTTGCGAGAGAAGACTTCGACCTTCCCTTCTCGGAGCTTGTTGCCGACCGTGATTCGCACCGGGATCCCGATGAGCTCTGCGTCCTTGAACTTGACCCCAGGACGCTCATCCCGATCGTCCAACAGACAGTCGACCCCCTTTGCTTCCAGAGCCTCACAGAAACCCTCAGCCGCCTTCATCTGATCGCTGTCGCTGGGGCGAAGTACCGTAACAACGGCCTCGAAGGGGGCGATGTTCCGGGGCCACACGATTCCCTTCTCGTCGTGGTAGAGCTCGACGGCTGCAGCCATGATCCGTTCCACGCCGATTCCGTAGCTGCCCATGGTCACCGGAACTTCTCGACCCTCCCGATCGAGGACGGTTGCTTCCATGGATTCGCTGTACTTGCGGCCCAACTTGAAGATATGGCCGATCTCCAGCGCCTTGGCCACTTCCAGGGGTTCTCCACACGACGAACAAGCATCTCCCGATTCTATTTCTCGCAGTTCGACAAAGGGAGCTTCGAAGTCCCTTCCGGGCGAAACATGAAGAAGGTGGTAGTCATCCTTGTTGGCGCCACACACCAGGTCGCGGCGCCCTTGAAGTGCCTGATCCGCCCAGAGGGGCATGTCCTGGACACCGACCGGCCCCAGACTTCCTGGATCTGCGCCGAAGGCTTCGACAATCTCTTCAGGATGGGCCGGGCGGAAGTCCTCGGTCCCCACCTGGCTAGCCAGTTTGGCCTCGTTCAGTTGGTGATCCCCTCGTAGCAGCAGCAGCTGAGCCCGGCCCCGCACCATGTAGACGAGCGACTTGATCTGGCGCGACTCGGGGATATCCAGGAACTCGCTAACCTCGCGTATCGTCTTGCGGCCGGGCGTGTGCACTTCTTGAGTTGATTCCTCTGCTTCCGGATCTTGCGCGGACTCGATGCGGGACTGAGCCCGGTCCCGGTTGGCCGCGTAGCCACAGGAGCAGGTGACGATGTAGTCTTCTCCGGCATCGGTGCGCACCATGAACTCATGAGACTCGCTGCCTCCCATGGCTCCCGACTCAGCCTCGACCACCAGATACTCCAATCCGCAACGATCGAAGATGGTGCGGTAGGCTTCCTCATGAAGCTTGTAGCTGGCGTCGAGTCCCTCCCGGTCCAGGTCAAAACTATAGGAGTCCTTCATCAGAAACTGGCGCACTCGTAAGAGTCCCGACTTGGGACGGAGCTCATCCCGGAACTTGGTTTGGATCTGGTACCAGATCTGGGGAAGCTCCCGATAGGAGCGGACCTCGTCGCGGGATATGGAGGTGAACACTTCTTCGTGGGTCATGCCCAGGCACATGTCGCGACCGCCTCGATCTCGAAGTCGAAACATGTTGTCTCCCATGACCTCCCATCGACCCGATTCCTTCCAGAGCTCGGCCGGATGAAGAGCTGGCAAATGGAACTCCTGGGCTCCGATTGAATCCATCTCCTGGCGCACTATTCCTTCGATCTTGAGCAGCGTGCGTCGGGCCAGCGGTAGATGCGAGTAGATACCTGCACTCAGCTGACGGATCAGTCCTGCTCTGAGAAGCAACTTGTGGGAGGGCACCTCGGCCTCGGAGGGAACGTCCCTCAGGGTGGGAATGAAGAATCTAGACCAGCGCATAAGGACGCTGGTTTTATCTGTTTGACCACATCAAGTCAAGTGGGCTACGATCGAAGTTACTCACCACAACGAGGTAAGAGCCCTGAGAAATGCGTATCTGGATCGGCGCCGACCACGCTGGCTTTGAGCTCAAGGAGCAGGTCAAAACACTACTGGAGCAGCGTCAACACCAGGTTACCGACATGGGGACCTGCAGCGGTGAAAGTGTCGATTACCCGGACTATGCGGCGGCCGTCGCTCGTGCAGTGTCATCCGGAGAAGCCGACCGGGGCGTCCTGGTGTGTGGAACCGGCATCGGTATGTCGATCGCTGCCAACAAGTTCGCCAATGTACGCGCTGCTTTGTGCCACGACGTGGAAACCGCGCGCCTGAGCCGACAGCACAACGATGCCAACGTGCTGGCCATCGGCTCTCGGGTCTTGGATCCGGATCTGGCCCTGGCAATTGTCCAGGAGTGGCTGAACACAATTTTCGAGGAAGGCCGGCACTCCCGTCGGCTCCAGATAATCAGGGATTTCGAGGGGGACGCCTGACTCCCCTTCGAAACGGATCAAGAACGGGCCCAGTAGAAGAAGATGCCAAAGGCACATCGATCATTGGCTGAGACAGACCCTGAGGTAGCCGAGGCCATACAGCTGGAAACCCAGAGGCAGGCCCAGACCCTGGAGCTGATCGCTTCCGAAAATTTTGTTAGCGAGGCCGTCCTCGAGGCGCAGGGTTCGGTCTTCACCAACAAGTACGCAGAGGGCTATCCTGGGCGCCGCTACTACGGCGGCTGCGAGAATGCTGATGTGGTGGAGAGCCTGGCAATCGAACGGGCCAAAAAGCTGTTTGGCGCGGATCACGCCAATGTCCAACCTCACTCGGGCACCCAGGCAAACATCGGAGTCTACCTCGCAGTTCTGGAACCGGGCGACAAGATCCTGGGAATGAACCTCTCCGATGGCGGCCATTTGAGTCACGGCCACCCGCTGAACTTTTCGGGTAAGTATTTCGAGGTGGCTTCCTACGGCGTCAACCGGGAAACCGAGCAGATCGACTACGATGCCCTGGAGGATCTGGCCGAAAGGGAGAGGCCCAAGATGATCGTGGCCGGGGCCAGCGCTTACAGTCGCATCATCCATTTCGATCGGCTGGCTCAGATTGCCAAGAAAGTTGATGCCTTCCTGTTGGCCGACATCGCCCATATTGCTGGAGCGGTGGCAACTGGTCTGCATCCCAGTCCCGTTCCCTGGGCGGATTTCGTAACCACCACCACCCACAAGACACTCCGTGGACCTCGCGGCGGAATCGTTCTCTGCAAAGAAGAGCACAAGAAGGCTCTCGATCGAATCATGTTTCCCGGCATCCAGGGAGGACCGCTGGTCCATGTCATCGCCGCTAAGGCTGTCTGTCTGAAAGAAGCCTTGGGGGACGAGTTCAAGCTCTACCAGCAACAGATCCTGAGGAACGCGGAGGCACTTGCCCAGGCTGTGGCCAATGAGGGATTCCGAATCGTTTCCGGCGGAACCGACAATCATCTCTTTCTGGTGGATGTGTTCTCCCAGGGCCTCACCGGAAAACAGGCGGAAGAGGCTCTGGGGCAGGCATCGATCACCGTCAACAAGAACACCATTCCCTTCGATTCCCATCCGCCAATGGTCACCAGTGGCATCCGAATCGGAACGCCTGCGGTAACGACCACCGGAATGAAGGAAGCGGAGATGAATCGCATCGGTGGATGGATCGGTCGCGTCCTGAAGAACATACAAGACACATCTGTGCTTCGCCAGGTGGGGCAGGAAGTGCAGTCTCTGGCCGAGCAATTTCAGTACTACAGGCACCGTCTCACTAAGCCTGCGTCCGGCGTCCGTTGACTCGCCACCCAACCACCACCCTGGACGAGATCTTCGGGCCTGGTGGTCTGCTCGATCAGCATCTGTCTCACTACGAGTTCCGACCTTCTCAGCAGACGATGGCAGAAGCCATTGCCAAGGCCATCGAAGAGCGTCAACATTTGTGCCTGGAGGCGGGAACCGGAACCGGTAAGACACTGGCGTACTTGATTCCCGCCCTGGCCAGCGACCGGCGCGTCATCATCTCGACCGCGACCAAGAACCTTCAGGAACAGCTCTTTTTTCGAGACGTTCCGTTCCTCCAGAAACACCTGTTCCCTGAGGTAGAAGTTACCTATATGAAAGGCCGGCAAAACTACATTTGCCTCAAGAAATTCGAGGAGGCGACCCGGCAGAAGGCTCTATCGGGCGAACTTGCCGAACGTCAGGAAGCTCTCTCGGATTGGATCGCCACGACCAAGACCGGTGACCGCGCCGAATTGAGCTGGATTGGCGATCGGGATCCGCTATGGCAGCAATTGGACGCGCGCAGTGAAACCTGTACGGGTCCGAAATGTGACTTTTTCGAGCAGTGTCACATCACTCGGATGCGCCAGAAGGCGCTGGAATCCGACGTCATCGTAGTGAACCACGCTCTGCTCTTCGCCAATCTCGCGTTGGAAAGCGACGAGATCGGTCGGATTCTCCCAGACTTTTCCATCCTGGTCCTGGACGAGGCGCACGAGGTCGAGGATGCCGCCTGCACCTACTTCGGAAAGCAGGCCAGCAGCTACCAGATCGAAGAACTGTGCCGAGACTTCTTCAAGGCGTTCCCGGAGGGTCTGTACGACCGCGAGTTGGCGGAACTCGAGGCCCGAGCCCGAGTCTTCTGCGACGCCTTTCCACCCCAGGAGGGAAGATATCCGCTCAACTTCTTCGACCGGGACGCCGGAGAAACCGTGGATCTCAGAGAGGGTGCATCCGCTGCCTACCAGCGGCTGAAGACGACCCTCCAAAAGCTCTATTACGCACTCCAACGCCAGAGTAATCGTCCCCCCGAAGCAGATGCCCTGATTCGTCGCCTGGAACAGCTGACCACTTCCCTGGAGGAGGTCTTCGAGCACCACGACCCCAACAGCGTCTATTGGCTGGAAAGACGAGGACGGGGAGTTTTCCTGAATCTCAGGCCTATTGATGTGTCGGGCATTCTGCAGGAAAAACTGTTTGCCCGAACCGACACCACCGTTCTGACCTCTGCGACTTTGACCACCAACGCCAACTTCGAGTATCTAAAGGAGCGGCTCGGAGTGCCTGAACCCTCCGAGCTGATAGTGCCCAGCGAATTCGACTATACGCGGCAGGCAATCCTCTACCTTCCCCGAGACTTCCCGGAACCCCGTGCTCCGGGTTATCTCGACCGATTCCTCGAGGAGGTCGAACAAATACTCTCGCTCACCGAGGGCCATGCCTTCCTGCTATTTACCAGCTTCCAGCAGATGAACCGTGTCTACGAAGCCCTCTCGGGAAGCACTTCCTACCCTTTGCTGCGTCAGGGTGATCGACCCAAGAGTCAACTGCTTCAAGCCTTCAAAGAGACCCCCCATACAGTGCTCTTGGCAACCGCAAGCTTCTGGCAGGGCGTGGACGTCCAGGGGGATTCCCTGCGCGCCGTTCTGATCGACAAGCTTCCCTTCCAGGTGCCTACAGAACCGGTGGTGGCGGCCCGAATCGAGAGGCTGGAAAAGCAGGGGGAGAATTCCTTTCTTCGCTACTCGGTTCCGGAAGCCATCATCACGCTGAGACAGGGCCTCGGAAGACTAATCCGCTCTCGTCAGGACCGCGGAGTTCTCGCTGTTTTCGACAGCCGCCTGCGCACTCGAAGCTACGGCTCGCTGTTCTTGCAGAGCTTGCCAAACTGCCCCGTCACCGATAACATAAACTCTATCAAACGGTTTCTCAGCAACGACGCTGGCGGCCGGGACGCTGAGAGCCCAGGCTAACTGGCGCCTATCAGCAGGAAGAGGAAAAGCGATGAGACGAAAATTTGCTCTGACTTGCATCGCCGTTTTTTTGGTAAGCGCATCTCTGGAATGGACCCAGGCTCAAAGTGTAGGGCCCATTCGAGGTGTGGTGAAGGATGAGCAGGGAAACCCGATCAAGGATGTCGAGATCAGGATCCAGGCTCAAAAAAGTAAGCGCAAGTACAAGACGAAAACCAACAAAAAGGGCGAGTACTACTACGGATCGGTGAACCTGCAGTTCACGTATCGGGTTATTGCGGAGAAGGAAGGATACCGAACCGAGTTCGAACAGCACGTAAAGGCCGGCTTCGGCGGGGACAGCTTCGGCGATCGACACCAGGGATTGCGGGAAGTAGTCGATTTCGTGTTGAAAGAGGGCAAGTCGGGGAAGCTCGACTTTGAAATGAGCCCAGAGGAACGAGAGAAGATCCTCAAGCAGCAGACGGCGGCGGCGGATGTCCAGAAGGCCTACCAGGAAGGCTCGATGGCCTTCAATCTGGGACAGTTTGAAGACGCTGCCGCGGCCTTCCAGAAGGCCCTGGAAAAGGATCCAGCGCAAGCGAATATCTGGGCCAGGTTGGGTAACACTCACCTGGAGCTGGAGAAATACGACCTGGCCATCAAAGACTACGAGAAGGCTCTCGAATTGGATCCCGAGAACGGAGGCTTCTATCAGAATCTGGGGGGAATCTACACCAAGAAGGGTGACACCAAGAAAGCCCAGGAGATGTATGAGAAGTCAGCGGGCTTCGCGACAGATCCCAAAATCGCTGCCGCCAACCATTACAACGCCGCTGTGGTCAACATCAATACCGGAAATAGCAAGGCCGCCAGAGCCGCACTTGAGAAGGCGATTGAGGCCGACCCGACCCATGAAGAGGCACACTATCAACTGGGCATTATCCTGCTCGGAATGAACTTGATCGACGACGCGGTGAAGCACCTGGGCGAGTACGGAAAGCTGGCGCCCCAAGGCCCGAACGCCGAAGTCGCAGCCTCACTTGTGGAGCAGCTTGGTAAGAAGTAGCGGCGCGTGGCTTCGGTCTCCAGGCCGCCGTGCTTCGAGCCAAGAGGCTCGAAAATGGAAGACTTCGGCCTGGAGACCGAAGCCACGTTGCACTGGCACAGGCTAATTGATGTTTCAAGTCAGTCGCGCCCCCAGGAAGCACTGGCCCCATTCGAGAACGAAACTTCGGTTACGTCTGCCGTGATTGTCGCTACCGCCAATGACAGAGCCGTGACGGCAAAGGAGCGGTCCCGATCACCGATCGGGACATGCCATAAAAAAGGAGATGCAATCGGCCACCGTCTGTTTGGTCGGTTGTTTCCGGCATCCGTATGCCGGGACCGCTCCTTTGCAGTCACGGCTCTGTCATTGGCGACTCTTGGATGATCTCCTACCCAATGAAGTTTCAGCTTAGTCGCGCCCCCGTTGCGCTACCCCATTCGAGAAAGAAACTTTGCCTGATTTCAGGGGCATTCCCTTCCACTAGTCGTGGAAAACAATTCTTCAGCCTCTCGGCAACCGAGATTGGCCAGTGTCGAAAGTGAGGAGAGCGCTGCTCTGCGGACCTCTTCCGGCTCGCCCTGGGCTAACGAGAGTAGCTGATCCAGGACCGTACCGGGAACCTCTGTGGCGCAGTGCCAATAAGCGGCGGTCATCTCAGTGACAGCCAGCACCCGAATCGCCACATCCCCATCCTTGGTGAAACTATTCAGCTCGTTCTGAGCCAGCTCACTTCCCTGTTGGGCCAGGCTGCCCAACGACGAGAGCACACAACACCGTCGCTCCAGACGAGATTCATCCGGACGTAAGCGCATCTGATAAATCTTCAAGAGAGGTTCAACAGCCTGCCCATCCCCGATTTCTCCGAGGGCAAAGATTATCGGTTCATCCGGTAAATGGGGAGGTGCCGCCAGTCAAAGGCAGGCCATGGAAACTGCCGCACTATGCAAACCGTGGAAAAACAAGTAGTTCTAGAGGAGAACTGGCAAGTGCTCGCAGTTGTTTTTCCACCGTTCGCACAGCGCTTGGAAAACTCCGTATCACGGGCTTGCTGGCCCGGTTCGATGTCGCTCGGAGTTTTCCACAGTTCCCACGGCCTCTGCTACTGCAGCCGACTATATGGACAAGCGAACGGGGAGCAGATTTGGGATCCGGAAGGTGCCAACCACGTCCCCACCTCCCCATTTACCGGATGACCCAGATTATCGCAGTCTCCAGCGCCTCAGAGTCGGCATCCTGGAAGGTCTCGGGGTCATCGAAGAGACTGGCGAGCGGCTCGATCGCCCGGGGATCGCCAAGACCGGCGAGGGCCAACGCGGCAAACTCCTTCTCCGCAGAATCGGCCGATTGCAGAAGCTTCAGAAGAGGAGCCACGTAGCGCCTGGCGCGAATGACGCTCATGTGAGGAAGGATTCGCTCACGCTCCTCTGCGGTGCCGGTCTCGACGACGCGCAGGCAGGTCTGGATAAGCTGCTCCCGCGTTCCGATATCCTTCCCGCGATACAACGTCTGGGGCAAACTGGACCGCCTTTCGCTTCATCGAGCTGGCCGGACCGCTTTCCTGGCTAAGATCATTTCTACTCGCGCAGACGCCTAGCTCCTAGAAAAACCGAGGTTTATGATAACATAGCCCCTCCAATGAAGAACAGGCTGTACGCTGCAGGGACCGTTGGAATCGTCGTCGGTTTCATCCTCGGTTTCTTTACCGCTCAATTCCAGAAGCACGAGGCTCCGGTGGCTCCCATCCCGCAAACCATGGCTGGTCAGGGGGCTCAAACTGGACTCCCTGAGGGCCATCCTCCTGCTGAAGTCCTGGAAGAGTTGGGGAAACTACAGAAGCGGGCTGAGGAGCACCCTGAAGACAGGCAGGTTCGGATTGTACTGGGAAACTCATACTACGATATGGGACGTTTCGATTCCGCCGCTTCCTGGTACCAGCAAGCCCTGGACCTGGACCCCAAAAACCTCAGCGTCAGGACCGACCTGGGAACTGCCCAGCTGTATCAGGGAAAGGTCTCCGAGGCAATCGAGACCTACCAGGTCTGCCTCAAGATCGACCCCCATCATCCCCAGACCTTGCAGAATCTTGGAATAGCCTATTTCTCTACCGGGAAGTTTGCATCGGCAATCGATTCTTGGGAAAAACTGCTGCAGGACCACCCCGAGTACCCGCACGAAGAGGAGATCAGAAAACAGCTTGAGAACGCTAAAAAGCATCTAGAAGAGGGACCGTTAGAAAAGGGAGCGTCCTGAACCATGGGCTGGCTTATTCGACTCTTTCTTTTCTTTCTGGTGTTGACCCTGGTGAGGAGTCTGGTCGCCAGGCTTTTCAGCGGGAGAGTCCCGCCCCGCCGGTCCCGACCTACCAAACGGACGCCAAAGACGAAGCGAACGATCGAGGGACACATGGTGAAGGACCCCCAGTGCGGCATCTATGTCGTCACCGACCTTGCCATTACTGCGAAGAGTAATAATCAAACTCTGCACTTCTGCTCCGAGGACTGCCGAGACACGTTCCTCCAGGCGGCCAAGTCTGCGGCCAAGTCTTAAGTAGTCTCGAATCCCAAGGAACCCAGGCAAATTCCCTTGAAAATCGGGATCATCGTAAAGCCTCATCGCACCGAGTTTTCTCCGGCTCTCCAGGATACTCTCGACTGGCTGAAGTCCCGGGGATGCACCCTTCTGATCGAAGAGAGCCTCCTGCAAGACTTCCAGATATCTGGCTACCAGGGAATGTCGAGAGAGCAGATTCCACCGCTGGCGGACGCGATTGTGGTATTCGGCGGCGACGGAACCATCCTCTCGGTCGTACGTACGATCGGCCAGAACAGGGCTCCCATTCTTGGAGTCAACCTGGGATCGCTGGGCTTCTTGACCGGGGTTACGCTGGATGAGCTTCAGGGTGCTCTGGAATGCCTGATCGAGGGTCGATATCGGATCGATCGTCGGCAACTGCTGGAAGCGGAAGTCCGCCACGTTTCGGGCCAGGTTTCTACTCATCACGCCTTGAACGACGTCGTTATCAACAAAGGAGCGCTAGCTCGGATCATCCGACTGGATACTTTCATCGACGAAGACTTCATGGCCACTTTCCTGGCCGACGGCATGATTGTGGCGACTCCGACAGGTTCGACGGCCTACTCGCTCGCTGCGGGGGGACCGGTCATCTATCCTTCTCTGGATTCAACGGTCTTGACCCCCATCTGCCCCCACACTCTGACCAATAGGCCGGTGGTTATTCCAGCTTCTAGCAAAATACGCATCTCTCTCAAGGTCGGCGAAGACGTCGCCCTGACGGTTGACGGACAGATCGGAGTGGCGCTCCAAGAGGAAGACGAGATTGTCTGCACCCGCTCAGATCGTCAGATCGAGCTGATCCAACCTAGCGATAAGGGCTTCTTTGACGTGCTCCGTGAAAAGTTGAAGTGGGCGGAAAGGGGAAAGCAAACGAGTACAGGATATGACCCAGACACGACTTGAGCGACTTTCAGAACTGGCTCGCAAAAACCCTGGGGATCCCTTTGCAAACTATGGCTTGGCCATGGAATACAGGCGACAGGACCAAAACCAGGAGGCGATCGATACCTTCGCCAAACTGGTGCAGGCGCGTCCTGACTACCTCCCTACCTATTTCCAATACGGCACGCTACTTCTAGACATCGGCGAGATCTCTCGGGCAGAGGCAGTCTTCACTCAGGGCATTGCTACCGCCCAGGAACAGGGAGATCAACACACCCAGGACGAGCTAGGTCAGGCCCTGGAACAGCTCCGTGAGGATTAGCCGTTCCTAGCCTCCTCCTTGCCCGTGCCCTTGCCCTCTAGTTGGGCCAGGTGTCTCTAGCATTGATGTGACCTAGAGATGAGGTCAGGGCAAGGGAGGGAGGCATTATTCCAAACCGGCGTCTTCCTCCTGGGCCGAGGCACTCTCGCTTCCCTCTCCATTCTCACCCTTGAAAGACAGCGGCCGGTTGGCGGAGCGATCTACCTGCAGGTTGAAGATATCGAAACGATTGTAGTGTCCCACGACATCGTGGAACTGCTTCTGGGCAACACATTGCGACAAATCGATCTCAGCGTAGAGAATGCCCTCATCCTCACACCTGCTCTCGCCTATCGCTCTTCCGTCGGGTCCCACCAGCAGGGAGACGGCCCTGGGACTGCCGTCCAGAATCCGAGCGGCGTCCGCACCCAGCGATGCCAGACGATCGCGCATGGCCTTGTCCATGAAGGCCGAAACCACCAGGGTAAAGGCCTTGGCCTCGAAGGAATGGGCACCGGCTCGAATCTTGATCGCTTCGGCAAGATCGTAGTTCGCCCCTTCCTCGGGATCGCTGGTAGGCCAGACCGGGGGATAGGTGGCGACGTGAACCTGCTCTCCCTGAGCCATGAGCGTGTAACGGGCCAGCGGGTTGGTGTTCTCTCCGCAGATGAGCACGCCCAATCGCCCCAGAGGAGTCTCACAAACGCGCAAACCCGCTCCGTCCCCGTTAGCCCACACCAGCTTTTCGTAGAACGTGGGCACGATCTTGCGATGATGGTTCAGGATTGCCCCATCTTCTCCGATCAATGCGTTGGAGTTCCAGATCGAACCCACACTGGCCTCGCTACGCTCATTGAATCCGAGGGATACGAAAACACCGTGTTTGCGGGCCGCTCCACAGATCTTCGCCATCTCGGAACCATCGACAAGAATCGAACCTTCTGCTAGAAGACAGAAAAGATCGTGATTGTAGATCGGTGCCCGTAGGGCGCACCAGACTGGAAAGGCGGGTATGAATGCTTCTGGAAACGCGACCAGCCGGGCCCCGTTGCGAGCTGCTTCTTCGACAACGCTGCAAGCCTTTTCGAGACTTCTATCAAGATCCAGAAACACGGGTGCTACATGCGCAGCGGCTACCTTATAGGGCGGGCAACTCAGGGTCACGTGCTTACCTCAATCGGTGTACGACGAGCGAAAAAGCGGCATGGACAATACCATCGCCAACCGAAATCGGAGTCCTTCTTACATTGGAGGGATGCAGTATAACCTAATCCAACCTCTTGAATTCGACCTGACCAGGGCTTGACGGGGGTGTCCTGTCAGGATAGAAATCAAGCTGCTATCGCTTCGCCAAGCCAGTGCAGCGCGCCACAAGTTTTGACCCAGGGTTCAGCAGCCCCTCGTCGCCGCTGGCGTTGTTGCGCTCGACTTGACATATAGCACGATATGACTCGCTCGCGACGCCTAGCCAGCGACAACGATTGACTACTGCCCCATGGGTCAGAACTTAGGGCGAGCTGCACTAGAGGTAACTGCTTCATGAACTGGATAGCGTTCCTGGACTCGATTGAAACAGATCAAAGCCCCCCCGAGGCGATCTCATCACCGCTTCGAGCCCTTTGGTATGAAAAAAAGGGGAACTGGGAAGAGGCCCATCAGACGGCCCAGTCAGAAGAGAGCTCCCACTCGGCCTGGGTTCACGCCTACCTACATCGGAAGGAGGGAGACGAAAGCAACGCCCGCTACTGGTATCATCGTGCCCGCCTCCCCGAGTCGGCGGAATCATTGGATCAGGAATGGGAGAGCATCGCTCGTCAGCTTCTGGAGCTGGGTTGCTCCGACAAACAATAGATGGAACGCTCTTATTCCATCCTCGTACTCGGCGTCACCGGAGCTATCTTCGTTGTTCTGGCCTCATTCGCTCGCCATTACAGCTACTTTCAATGGGACATTCCCCTAGCCCACTGGATTCAGGCCATTATCTTCCCCGGGTTCCGCGAGCTGATGCTTGCAACATCGTGGATGGGCACGGGAGCGACGGCGTGGTGGATTACCATCATCGCGGGAGTCGGCCTGTTGGTCTGCAAGCGAGTCGCCGCCGGTGTCATCATCCTTCTGGGGGTGGGAGCTGGGTCCCTGGCCAACCGGATCCTGAAGGCTGCGATTGGACGACCGAGACCAACCGACGAATTGATCCAGGTCTTGATCGACTACCCGAACCTGAGCTTTCCCTCTGGACATGTGGTCTTCTACATGCAGTTCTTCGGCTTTCTCCTCTACCTCTTGGCCCGCCAGCAGAAACCGGGTTGGCAGCGGAAACCGGGTTGGCAGCGTTCTGCTGCCATGTTTCTGATAGCGTGGCCAATCACACTAGTCGGGGCCTCAAGGGTCTACCTCGGTGCTCATTGGCCCAGCGACGTCCTGGCCGGGTATCTGGTTGGCGGAATTGCGCTTCTCTTGATGGCACTTAACTACGAACGATTCCACTCACATCATGAGGAACGAATCACGTCATAAGGAACGAACATGAGCGAACTCGAGGGAAAAGTAGCAATTGTCACCGGGGCCGGTCGACTCCGCAGCATTGGATACTCCACCGCCATGTCCCTGGCAGGTCTGGGCGCAAGCGTCGTCGTCACCGGTACCGGCCGAGATCCCAACACCTTTCCACCTGACGAAAAGGCGGCGGGTTGGAAGGACGTCCAGAGTACAGCAGAACATGTTCGCCGACTCGGTCCTGGGGCCCTCGCTCTGGTTGCCGACGTCACCGACGAGCAGCAGGTGGAACAAATGATGAGCCGAACCCTAGAGGAGTTCGGCAGGGTCGACATCCTGGTCAACAACGCCGCCATGCCTATCGGAAAGGACAGGGTCCCGACCACTGAGCTCGAATCCGAGGTCTTTCAGCGAGTGGTCGACGTCAAGGTCCGAGGCACCTACCTCTGCAGCAAGGTGGTCGCTAGGACTCTGGTGGCACAGAAACAGGGGGGAAAGATCGTCAACATAGCCTCCTCCGCAGGCAAGCGAGGAGCAGCAAATGCCCTTGCCTACAACGCCGCGAACTTCGCGCAAGTGGGAATGACCCAATCATTGGCGATGGAACTGGGGCCTTACGGAATCAACGTCAACTGCATTTGTCCAGCCGCCGTCGATACCGCACGCATGGATATGTTCGGCCGGGGAGAAAGATGGGCAAAGATTGGGGCAAGCACACCTATCGGACGGACCGGGACACCCGAGGAAATCGGGAACTTCATCACTTTCCTGTGCACGAAAGCAGCCTCTTGGATTCACGGCCAGTCCATCAACATCGACGGCGGTGCCATCATCGAGCACTAAGGGTCTGCGCAAGAATAACTTGGCGCTTTGGCCTCCGAGCCGCGGTGCGTTGAGCCAGGCTCGACCTCTCTACTTCGGCCTGGAGACCGAAGCCACGTCCCAGACAAGCTCCTGCCCAGTCCTCTAGCCCGGATTTCTCATCGCTTGTCGTAGCGAGGCGACGCAGTAGACCAGCACTGAGAAATGCGGGCTAGAAAGTCGAGAGCTGCGCCGCAGCGGGGTCGGCTCCAATCAGCCAGAGATCGCTCCCTTGTGAGGTCGCCACGGTCAGTCTGCAGGTTTCCCCGTCCATCTCCCAGCGAGGCGGACTCAGGATCGGCGATCCACGTCCAGCCTGCCCGGGAACAAACAATCCCAGGAATCTTGACCTTGGGGACGTGAGGCGACGAATCAAGACCGACAGTTTCTCTGAAGCAGGATTCGATGGCGCCGTACCCACCATCACCTCGGCATCTTGCTGCTGCGGCCAGTAGAACTCGAGTCGGGCCTTTCCCATTTCCCAAGCCAACCGATTGTCTCCGTTCTGCTCCAGACGAACGACCTCTTTGAAATGGGCAAATCCACTTTCACCCTTCAGAGCCTCCAGTCGGCGCTGGCCCGCAGGCTGTTCCACCAGACTGCCGCGATTGTGATAGATCCAGTCAGCGCGGCGCGGGTCGCCACACTCGACGTCGAAGACATCGACAAAGTAGGGCTCTCGCCAAAGGAGGGTGCGGCGCAAACGGACTCCAGCGTAGTCGCCTTCGTCCCAGGCCACACATCCATCGACGACTCCGAACCCAGGACCCGTCCGAAAGTTGCTGACCTGACCTAGCGCCTGAGGCTGGGAGCGGCCATCAATGGTCACGGTGCTGTGACTCGCGGTCTGACGATACCAGGACTCGTTGAGGTCAATGCCGTACCCCGGGGTCCCCAAATCGGATGTGAGACGTTCCCCCCGGACAAAAAGCTGAATACCCAATTGATCGGGATGGCCATGCACTCCTCCGTCGGGCCCAGACCTCAGGAGGAGATAGCTCTGATCCTTTCGCGGTCCACTGCTGCGGAAGATCGCCACTCCCGAGTCCACCATGTGAGTACCTTCAAAAACTGGCTCTGCCGCTTCCGGTATCTCCTCGACGCCATCGAGCAGGACCTCCAGCCCCGTGCGTGCTTGCAGTGGAGCGTTCTGATTCAAAACCCAAGCGAACTCGGGTTCACCGTACCAGGCCAAGGCGGTTTCGTAGAACTCAGCCGAGGTAGGAATGCCGTGCCCGACGCGCCCGGTCAGTTCTATGAAGCTCCAGCAATCGTTGATTGCGGGTAGAGTCAGATCCGGGAAAGCCTGAAAGATCGGGGCTCGCAGCATGTTGAGCAAGGTCCCGTCGTCTTCGAAACCGTGGCCACTCGAGCGGAGAGAGCGCACCGTCCAGACCAGGGCCGCAAGGGTGTAGTAGTGGTAACTGAGCGATCCCTCCCACCAGAACCCGTCCGATCCCACGCCTTCTCTCAGTTGGGCGTAGAGGCCGTCGGAACCCTCCAGCACCTGCTGGACTCGCTCGGCATCCTCCAGCGCCAACGAGAGCGTGATGATGGCAGCATTGTTCCAGTTCGTCGCATTGTGAATCCCGTGATAAAGGACACGGAAAAGGTGATCCGAGGCCGGCCGCAACAAGTCTTCCCGAATATGCTGATTGAGGTCGGCTGAAAGCGAATCCTCGACGATCGCATGAGCCCAGGCCAGACGAATAATCCAGACCGACTCATCCAGTCCTGACCAGGTCACAACTCCCGGATGGTTGCCATGCTCCTCGGGGGCGTGGGGAATTGTCCGGTAGCGGTCGGCATAGCCTTCCAGAATGTGTCGAACGACCCGGTGGTCGCCGGAGGCCTTCTCCGACGCCCCTGCTTCATCGCCATCGGGGAGAATCGAGTGGACTGCCAATCTCAAGGCCGCATCACTCAGCCTGTCATTGACGGACCAACGCCAGGCGCTATCGAAGGGCTCTCCCGAGAACACCGTACCGTCCTGGGGACAAACGTGGTGTGAGGGCCGACGCGGATCAAAGATCAGTTCGACAGCGTGATCAGGACAGAAGAATTCGTGATAGTAACCGGCCTGTCTGTTCGGCAGGTCGGGAAGAAAGTCGCGGTAACCATCGGCTTCCTCTGCCAACGCCCTCCGCGCCGGGGCAAAGGCAGCACCACCCACACGTGATTGGAATTCAGCAAGCCAAGCCGCAGTCAGCAACATATCCGTTTCACCTCAAATGCAAGTAATGGATTCTCAATCGTCCCCAACGAGGTTCGCGGGAATCAGACCTCCAACTTTAAGTAGGCACTTCGTGCCGACGGCCAAGGCCGTAAAAGGCTGTTTCGGGACACCCCGGCTGTGACGAAAGGGCGGTCTCAGAGAACAGCTCACTTGATTGAAATTCCGAGACTGTTAAGTAGGCACTTCGTGCCGACGGCCAAGGCCGTAAAAGGCTGTTTCGGGACACCCCGGCTGTGACGAAAGGGCGGTCTCAGAGAACAGCTCACTTGATTGAAATTCCGAGACTGTTAAGGGTCTGCACGCAGACCCTAAAGCGTGACGACCCTCCCGCTACGGGAGCTCTCGTACACTGCCTCGACCACCCGCTGAGCCGCAATGCCGTCCTCTATACTGATCGCTGGAGTTCGGCCTTCGGCCACAGCAGCAGCAAACTCTTCGAGCAAATTTACGTGGGTACTTTCCTCAAAAGCGTAGGTCTGTTCACCGGCGGCCGTCGCAACAACCAGGCGTCCCCGAGAAAATTTCTCGTGCTGAGGCGAGGACAGGATTGCCCCTTCCGTGCCCAGGATCTCCATGCTCGCATTACGATGCTCGTCCGGGTCCCCGGTACTCCAGTGACAGGTCACGACCGCTTGCGCACCATTGGAGAGTCGCAATATCGAGGAGACCGTATCCTCCACAGAATAGTTCTCCACCAGGGTAGCCACAAATGCTGTGACCGCCGTGATCTCGCCGAAGAAGAACCGCAGCAGGTCGATGCAATGGCTGCCGTTATCGATGTAGACCCCGCCTCCCGATTTAGCGGGGTCTTGACGCCAGGCGCCCGGACGCTGAGGCGAACGACCCGAGAAGTTCATCCGGACCGAGGTTACCCGACCGATCTCGCCCGTCGCCAGGATGTCCTTGATTCGGCGATGGCGTGCGTTGAAGCGCTGATAGTAGCAGGTCATGAACAACACATCAGCCTGTTCGCAGGCCTCACGCATCCTCTCACCCTCGAGGACGCTGAGTGCCAGCGGCTTTTCACACAGTATGTGTTTTCCACTGGCTGCAGCTGCCAACACATCGGGGCGGTGACGCTCCACCGGCGTGGCCACGTAGACAGCGTCAATTTCGGGGTCTCCGAGCAGTCCCTCGACGCGATCGTAAGCCCTCGATGCCCCATGACGCCCCGCGAATTCTTCCGCCTTCCCTCGATCTCGGCGCATCACGGCAACCAGCTCACTGTGAGCCGCCGCCGCCATCGCAGGAGCGGTTACCCGTTCAGCGATATCTCCAGCACCGATAATGCCCCATCGAACGACTGGCATTTCACTCACGTTTTCGCCTCCGGCCAAAGAATATATTCGAATCAGTGTTCAAAAGGTAGAGGCTCGATGAGTCAAGCTCGATCCCCATGTTAGAATTCCCTCCTCACCCCCTGGACGGCCGTACCTTTAGGATTGCCGATTCGCCAAGGAGGACCGCGTGAACCTGAGTAAGGAACTAAAGCAGCGTGCTGAGGCTGGGAATCCGTTGCGCGTGGCATTGATCGGGGCGGGAAAGTTCGGCTCGATGTACCTGGCACAGGCTCGTTTCACCCAGGGCATCCAGCTGGTAGGAGTGGCGGACCTACACTTCGAACACGCCCGCAAGGCACTGCTTCGGGTAGGCTGGCCCGCAGAACAGATGCACCCGGCCGAGACCAGCCAGGAGATCAACGACCTCGCCTCGAGCGGCAAGGTTGCCCTTACCGAGTCGGCCGAGGAGCTCATCCGAGCCCAAGTCGATGTGGTCATCGAATCTACGGGCAATCCGGAAGCAGCCACACAACATGCACTGTGCGCCATCGACTCGGGGCATCATCTGGTGCTCGTAACAGTCGAGGCGGACGTCTTGGTTGGACCGATCCTGAGCAAGCGAGCCCAGCAGGCGGGGGTGGTGTACAGCATGGCTTACGGAGATCAGCCGGCCCTGATCTGCGAGCTGGTTGACTGGGCCCGCACCTGTGGATTCGAGGTGGTTGCCGCGGGAAAGGGGACCAAGTACCTGGAGCGATATCCCTATTCGACTCCGGATACCGTCTTCCAAGACTACGGCTTCACGCCGGAGCAGGTGAGGGCCGGGGGCTTCAACGCCAAGATGTACAATTCCTTCCTGGATGGAACCAAGTCGGCGATCGAGATGGCTGCTGTCGCCAACGGCACCGGACTGAAGCCCCAAAGAGGCGGACTGCGCTTTCCACCCGTGTCCGTGGATCGTCTGGCCGAAGTCCTCAAGCCCGAATCCGACGGGGGCATCCTGACTCACAGTGGCACCGTTGAGGTGGTAGCCTCTACCCATCGCGACGGATCCTCTCTGGGACGGGATCTGAGATGGGGAGTCTACGTCACCTTCAAAGCTCCCAGCGACTACGTAAAGGCCTGCTTCGGTCAGTACGGCCTGCTCCAGGACCAGACTGGCCGGTATGCGTGTCTCTATCGCTCCCATCACCTGATCGGCCTGGAACTGGGAATCAGTGTAGCCATGGCTGGCCTGCGCCAGGAGCCCACCGGGTCTGCCAAGACCTTTCTCGCAGACGTAACAGCCTGTGCCAAACGCGATCTGAAGACAGGTGAGATACTGGATGGCGAGGGGGGTTACACCGTCTTCGGCAAGCTGGTGCCTGCGCCCGAGAGTCTGTCCGCCGGATTCCTTCCCATGGGACTGGCCTCAGAAGCGACCGTCGTCCACCCAGTCGCCAAGGACCAGCCGCTAACCTATGCCGACGTCAGGCTACCCGCAGACAGCTCCGCAGCCCGGCTTCGTCGGGATCTGGAAAACGAGTTTCGGCCCAGCTGAGGGTGGCTCCCGGCTGCAGATTATCGCGGTCATCGAACAAGCTAGCCTGATGGGAGAAACTCTCCAACACCTTGATCTCTGGGGGGAGCCCCAGCCCGCTCCGCCACCCCAAATCTTCCCCCACAAACTCGAACGCTTCGTGGCTTTCGCTTTCGTCCAGCAGGCTAACCCGCATTTCTCATCGCTGGTCTACTGTGTCGCCGCAAACATCCGTCCTGGCTGGTCGAGTAGGCGGGGTGCTCCCGGCGATTGGCATGCCTGTAGGTGGAGGGTTTCCAGTTTCGCCCTTTCGGTTGCGAAGTGGGTTCACAGTTCCACCATGGACACGCGGCCTCACCAGTTGCCACCCACGCCCCTCTCAGAACCGGACAAGCGGCTTTGGAGAGTAGCAGCGGGAATCCCCTCGCGGGTACGTCCCGCCGCCCTCGCAGAACCGGACGTGGTGCGTTACACCATCCGGCTCCCAGCTGGAGTCATCCACCGGGGCTTGGGGTAGAGGTTATGCACGATCCGGATGCGCGGGCGCAATGCCGGCAAGACCTCATTGAACCGTTCCCAGGTCACCGATCGGCGCTGACTGCGGCGGTTGAGCCATTTGAAGAGGATCCGGCTGGCATAGTGGACATAGTCCTCTAGCCGCTGGTAGTTGCCACTGACGCCGTAATAGCGAATGTGGCCTTCCAGATGTTGCCGGAAGTACTCCTGCATGGCTTTCCCTCCGTGCTGGCGCAGCTCGCTCAGACGCTGGTTGAGCGCCGTCAACTTCTTGCGAACCCGTTTGCCTTCCGTTCGTCGCCCCACCGCAAAGCGGCCACGGCGACTGCGGCTGCCATAATGGGTCAGTCCAAGAAAGTTGAAGGTCTGGGGACGGTTTCGGCCGTCCCGCTCACAGTTCTGGGTCGTGGCACTGCCAAACCGCAGGACTGCCGTCTTGCTGGGCGCTACCTCCAGGTCGAAGTCCGCCAGCCGCTTTGTGAGTTCTTCAACAAAGCGACGGGCGTCCCCTTCGTCCTGAAAGCAGGCGATGAAGTCGTCGGCGTACCGTACGAGATAGGCTCGGCCACGGCACGACCGGGCGTAGCGTTTCTCGAACCATAGATCCAGCACATAGTGCAGGTAGATGTTGGCCAGCACGGGCGAGACCAAACCCCCTTGTGGGGTCCCCTCTTCGCCGGCGCTTACGGCACCGTCCTCCATGATCCCTGCCTTGAGGAAACGATGGATGATCCGCACGAAACGAGGATCGGCAATCCGGTGCCGGACGAAACGCAAGAGGTGCTTGTGGCTGACGACATCGAAGAAGGCTTTAATGTCGGCCTCAACCACCCACTGGGTACGCTCGTTGGTGATGATTTCCGCGACCCGTCGCAGCGCATCATGCGCGCTGCGGCCCGGCCGGAATCCATACGAGCAGTCCCGAAACTCCGGCTCCCAGATCGCTTGCAGGATCCCCTCATCACGTCCTGAACCAGCCGATCTTCAAAACAGGGAATTCCCAGGGCTCGACGCCTTCCCTCCCCTTTGGGTATATAGACCCGCCGGGACGGTTGGGGCCGGTAGCCCAGACGGCGTAGACGGTCCGACAGATCCGCAATACGCTCCGCTAATCCCTCGGCATAGTCCGCCTTTCTCATCCCATCTACTCCGGGCGCTTTCTTGGCAGACTGGCGACCGAAGCTGGCGTCGAGCCCCTGCGGGTCGAACAGCATCCCCATTAATGAGGTCAACCGCTCCCCGGCCAGCTCACGCGCCCTCTGTGTGAAACGAATCAGTCGAGTTGTCATGGGCATAGTCCGCTCAGCGTCGGGCCATGTTTCTCCGACTCGTTCTCTCCAACCGACACCCCTTCACTCCGTCCGCATTACCGGACCTCATCGCTACTATGGGTGTCTCCGACTTCCGCCAGACTCCGCCCTCTTCCTCGCTGTTTAGGCTTGTCCGAGGGTGCGCACCCTCGGGTGCGCCACCTGACGGATCTCCCTGGTTACCACGCATTCTCCTTGTAAGGCTCGACGCGACCTCAGATCCCGGGCTGTCCGTTGACACTCGCCCTACCGCGTCAACGGGTGTTGCCTGCTGGGTGCGAGAACCCATCGACCAGATCCAACGATGCCGTTTTCGGGACTCCACGTCTTCAGGGTCAGCATCACCTGTTACCTTTGCACCTCGCCTCCTTTCGTACCTACGCATCAAGCGCCCTGTTACCAGGACACCTGCAAGGCTCGATACCAGGCCTGTGGCTAGCAGTTACCTGGGTGGGATTCGCACCCACTAGAATACGCGGCCTTGCCAGGCCGCAACCCCACATACGGCTCTTCGGTGGCCATTCAGGGCCGACTCCTAGCAAGCGGACTGAGATCATGGACCCGCCGGACCAAGGGCCAACCCACCCAGGCGAGAGCTTGAATATATTGCTCCCAAGTGTAGCTGTGTCGTTGGCTTCGTCGGTTCAGCCACTTAACAGTCTCGGAATTTCAATCAAGTGAGCTGTTCTCTGAGACCGCCCTTTCGTCACAGCCGGGGTGTCCCGAAACAGCCTTTTACGGCCTTGGCCGTCGGCACGAAGTGCCTACTTAAAGAACAGCCGCATGAACTGGATTCTGAAGGCCTCGCACCTCGGTCCGTTGTCGGTGATGGAGTAATAGTTCAGGTGTCCCACCAGTTTCAGCTTGGCTAGCCGCAGCAACGCTCCCGTCTTCAGACGGTGGCGGTGCTTCTTCAGCCACTCCGTGTGTCTCTGCAGGCTCGCATGAAACTTCTTACGCGACGTCTGGCGCTTGACCTTGAAGTAGCCCTTGCGGCTGAGCCCACAGTAGTGGGTGAAGCCGAGAAACTCAAAGGTCTCCAGCTTCTGGCCCTTCCGCTGGGCCTCTTCGCGGGCAAAGCGTCCAAAGGCCACCCGTTTCGTCTTGGACTCAGAAAGTACCAAGTGGAACTGCTCCAGGCGCGCCTTCAGTTGCCGCAGAAACTCTTCGGCTTCATCGCGGTGCTGAAAGCACACTAGGAAATCGTCCGCGTAGCGAAACAGATCCACCTCCCCCCGACAGCTCGGCTTGAAGCGACGTTCGACCCACAGATCCAGAACGTAGTGCAGGTAGACGTTCGACAGCAGGGCCGAGAGGCTCCCCCCTTGCGGGGTTCCTTCCTCGCTAGCCCGCTCCAATCCGTCTTCCATCACGCCGCTTTTGAGGATCCGCCAGATCAGACGCCAGACCCGCCGGTCGCCGATCCGCTGCTCCAGAAACTTCAACAGCCATTCCTGATTCAGGTGGTCAAAAAAGCCCTGAATGTCGGCGTCGACGACCCAGCTAACCTTCCGGCGTTGGATGGTCTGTCCTAGCTTCGCTAGCGCTTGAGGCTGCGTTCGATCCGGTCGGTAGCCGTAGCTACAGTCTAGAAAGTCCGCCTCATAGATCGGTTCCAGCACTCGACTGAGTGCTTTCTCGACCAGCTTTCCCTCAAAGCTAGGCAGCCCTAACGGCCGCTTCTTCCGGCTGCCGGGTTTGGGAATGTACCGGCGCAAGACCGGTTTCGGACGGTAAGCCATCCGGCCCAGTCTTTCGGACAGATCTTCGAGATTGCTCTCCAGGTTCCGCCCGTACTCCTGCTTGGTGACTCCATCGACTCCGGGAGCTTTTCCCTTCTCCGCCTGCTGGTAGCAGGCCCGCAGCAGATCCACATCCTTCACAAAGTGATAGATCGACGTCAAACACGTCTTCGGTTCCGCGCGCGCCTTCTCCCCTATTCGCGTTAGGTCTCTTGCCATCCGTCTTCTCTCTCCTGGGTAGAGCGGATGTTTGCCCACCCGCGATCGACTCACCGTGGGGACCTTCACTCCACCGGCATTACCCGGTTTCTTCGCTACACCGGTCCCCATCCCAGATCGAGACCCATTTGCGCCGCTCCTGTTACGTCGCCGTCGCATACTCGACGGCGTCAGCTCCGCCGCCAAGAGGTCCTCGACCCGCCTGGTCTGTCTTCTCCCTCCTGTGGTGTTGCTCGATGCCGTCTGCGACCCCGGAGTGGGAACCACCACTCGTCCTAACGCGGTGCTTCCTGTTGTCTGCGGGCATAACGAAACCCTCGGCCTAACTCGACGAACGTTATATCGGGGCTAATTGGTCCGGATTCAGTGTCTAACACACTTCACCTCGCAACACTTTCCGGTCCCAGGGGTTCGTCCCTGGGTCTAGATACCGGTGGTCTGACTAGGACCTTACCGGGGGGATATCAATCCTTTTGAGGGAGAACCATTTCCAGGTCTCCCGTTATGCTCCGTCGGCCTCCTCGACGTACTGTACAAGTACGACTGCGGGGGCCTCGGTCGCAAGCCTTGTCAGGACGGCGCTTTCGGCCTCTCGCGACGACCGGGTATGAGAAATGCGGGCTAGTCCTGATCTCCTGGATGGTTCTGGTCAAGAATTAGCCAGGGACTGGATCGTGAAGGTGAGGACTCGGCTCTCGCCACGAGAGCGAGAGACTCAGAAGGATCTTAGGCTGAATCTAGTGCCTGAGTCCTGGTTCTACGAAGCGTAGACCACGGCGCAAGTCGTCTGACAACTGCACTCCGTCACTCCCCAGCAGGTGGAGAGTCAGCTCGCCAGCTTCTCTGGCATCGTTTTGCGTTTCCGGATCCGAAGAGGGACCTGGAAGTTGGCATCGGCGTCAGAGTCGGTTCCCGTCTCCCGAGCCAGAAAGAGGGGCACATCCTCGGCCTGGGGATTGGTTCGGTCATGGGCCGTCGGGAAGCTGCGCATGATGATCCGCTGCTCCCGGTTCAGCGTCTCGATCCACTGGGGATCGCATTGCCGCCGATCTCCCTCCCAGAGCCAGGAGGGGCAGTAACTCACCAAAATGTTCTTTCGGATCACGTCCGTCTTGTTGACGTCGACTCGGTGCCAGGTCCCGCAGTGCATCACCGTCATGGTTCCGGCGGGAACCACAAGCGGGACTTCCCCCGGGACGCTCTCGTGGGTGTAGTACTGCTCGAAATCGGACGGCGGCTTCCGCTAGAAGCGGTCACTCACGAAGAGCAAAACTTCAAACGCCGACGGACTCTCGCCCACTGGATTTCTTCTGATCATTGGAAGGCGATCCGGCAGAACATGAGCAGTGGCAATCTGGCAACAAACTGTGCAAAACTCACCGAGGACATGGCGAACTCAACAGGGTGGTTCGAGGCACATCCCGAGCTGGTCGCCAGGATGGCTGGTGGGATGGCACGGAAGCACACGCTCCCAGGACCTGGTCCCGTTGATGCCGTTGGCTGTTCGACCCGGGAGCATTCCACCACCTGGACATCGACAAGGACCCGCCGAAAGAACAAAGGCCTGTCGCTGATCTGGGCTCTCGCCTGGATCAGCCTGGCTGCTTGTGGCTCGGGCTCCGAAGTGGATCGACCGAACGTGATCCTCGTCATCACGGACGACCAGGGATACGGGGATCTGAGTTTCCACGGCAACCCTACGCTGAAGACTCCCCACCTCGATACATTAGCCAGCGAGTCAGTGCGTCTGACCGATTACCACGTTGCCCCAACCTGCTCGCCTACGCGCAGCGCCCTCCAGACCGGACGTTGGCCCAACCGTACCGGCGTCTGGCACACCATCAGGGGACGCTCGCTGCTGCGCGAGAACGAAGTGACCCTGGGACAGGTGTTCCAGGACGCCGGCTACGCCACCGGCATGTTCGGCAAGTGGCATCTAGGTGACAACTATCCTTTCCGCCCCGAGGATCGGGGCTACGGGGAGGTGATGCGCCATGGTGGTGGAGGCGTAGGTCAGACACCAGACTTCTGGGACAATGCCTACTTCGACGGCAGCTACTTTCACAACTCGAGGCCCGAGCTGGTCAAGGGGTTCTGCACAGACGTCTGGTTTGAGTATGCCAGGCGATTCATCGCTGCTCAAAAGAGGGCTGGGAAACCCTTTTTCGCCTACATCTCCACCAACGCCCCGCATGGGCCGATGCATTCACCAGAATCGTTCAGCACCCCCTACCGGGACCTCGGCACAAAGCTGGCCAACTTTTACGGCATGATCGCAAACATCGACCACAATCTTGGGCAGCTCAGATCGTTTCTGGATGAGGAAGGATTGACGAAGAACACGATCTTCATCTTTACCACCGACAACGGCTCGTCGGCCGGAGACCTCGTGTTCAACGCAGGCATGCGGGGCAAGAAGGGCAGCGAATACGATGGGGGCCATCGGGTGCCGTTCTTCATCTACTGGCCGGAAGGTGGCCTGGTCGGTGGAAGGGACGTCACCCCTATCATGGCTCACGTCGACATGCTGCCGACTCTGGCCGACCTTTGTGGTATCCCGGCGCCGAGGAGCGTGAAGCTGGATGGGCGGAGCATCCGCCCCCTACTGTATGGTGAGGCTGACTCGGAGGATGGCAGTTGGCCCGACCGGATCCTGGTGACGGACTCGTAGCGGGTCAAGGACCCGATCAAGTGGCGCAAGAGTTCGGTCATGACGGGTCGCTGGCGGCTGGTCAATGGAGAAGAGCTCTACGACATCAAGGCCGACCCTGGTCAGCAACAGGACGTCGCCCCCTCGCATCCGCAGGTGGCAGCACGCCTCAGGGACTTCTACGAATCCTGGTGGTCCGAGTTGGAGCCGACCTTTCAGCAGGACGCCCGGATCTATATGGGACACGAAGCGGACAATCCGACGACCCTGACCAGTCACGACTGGATCACCACGGACTACACCCCCTGGAACCATTCCCACGTCCGCGATGCCGTGACCGGGCCCGGCCGAACCGGCTACTGGAACGTCGACGTGGTCCAGGAGGGCGACTATGAGTTCCGCTTGCGTCGCTGGCCCGAGGAAGCGGACACTCCGATCACGTCCGGCATCGACCCCGGCGCATCGGTCCCGGGTGAGCCGGCCTACCGTACCACACCGGGGAAGGCCCTGGCGATCGTGAAGGCTACTCTGGAGATTGCCAACCAGGAAGCGGAGAAAGCGGTTGACCCTGGTGCCAAGGAAGTCGTCTTCAACCTGAAACTGAGCCCCGGCCCCGCCACACTGACGGCCCGCTTGATCGCCGAGGACGGCCAGGCCTACGGGGCATACTATGTGTCGGTGAAGCGACGGTGAAGCCGATCTTACCTCGAAGCGCGCAGTCTGAAGCTCCTGTCGGACACAGAGATCGAGAATGGCAATCTCGGGATCTCTCTTCATGCAGTGAAAGAGCCCGATGAATCTTGGACATCGAGTACCTGGACAGCTGTTGTCGCTCTTGACTCTGTCTCTCTTTTTAGCGTCCTGCTACGGCACCCAGAGCAAACCAAACGTCATCATCATTCTCACCGATGACCTAGGCTGGGCGGATGTGGGCTACCAGGGTGGTCGTGATATTCTCACGCCTAACCTCGATCACCTGGCTGAGGAAGGTGTCACATTTTCCGGTGGATACGTCTCGGCTCCTTATTGCAGCCCTTCGCGAGCAGGATTGATGACCGGCCGCTACCAACAGCGATTCGGTCACGAGCACAATCCGGACTACGACCCGGATAATCCGAATCTTGGTACTCCCTTGTCGGAGACCTTTCTGCCGGAAGTTCTACGCGCAAATGGGTACGCGACCTGCGGGATTGGGAAGTGGCATCTAGGCGACCATCAGAAGTTTGATCCAAGGCGTCGCGGGTTCGACCACTGGTTTGGGTTTTCTGGCGGCGCCTTTAGCTACTATGGTACGCCCAATAAGAGGTTCCGCAAGAGCTTCCGCGACCAGCACGGGATTTTCCGGAACGGAAAGAGAGTGCCACAAGAGGAGATCGCTCATTTGACGGATGATTTCACAGCAGAGGCTGTTGCGTACATCGCGAAGACCGCCGGGCAGCCCTTCTTCATGTATCTTGCCTACAATGCCCCGCACACTCCGGATCACGCTACTGCTGAGCATCTGAAGAGATCCCAGCACATTGAGTACGGCCATCGGAGCGTTTACGCCGCCATGGTTGCGGCGGTAGACGCCGGAATTGGGCAGATCCTGCAAGAATTGAAACGGCAGGGCTTGTACGAGAGGACGATCGTCATCTTCCTCAGCGACAACGGCGGTCGCAAGAATGTCTCGGACAATCTGCCTTACCGCGGACACAAAGGACAACTATTTGAAGGAGGCATACGCGTCCCTTTTCTCATTTCCTGGCCGGGTCGACTCTCGCCCAGAAAGATACAGGACCCTGTGATCTCGCTCGATCTCTTCCCTACAATCTGCTCGATGACCGGCTCCCCTATTCCGGATGAGATCAAGCTGGATGGTATTGATCTCTCGGATGCGCTCCTATCTGAGGAGGCCCTACCTCAGCGAGCGTTTTTCTGGAGAGTGGTAGGCGGCGACGAATGGGCTGTCCGCAAGGACAAGTATAAGCTTATCTATAGCAAATACCGAAATCGCCGCTACCTGTTCAACTTGGCAGAAGATCCGAGAGAGCGTAGCAACTTGATCGGCAAAAGAGAGTCTATTTCCCGAGAGCTGGAATCCGAATTCCGTGAGTGGAACACTCAACTGGTTGCCCCTCTATGGAGCGACGCGCACACGAAACATCAGATCGAGGACTACAGGGATCTGCAAGAGACGCGCCGCAAAGCTCTCCCTCGGGTCAACAATTAGTCCGGATTTCTCACGCTCGATCGTAGCGAGGCGTCGCAGGCGTCGGCCTGGCAAGGCATCGCGACCGAAGGCGTACTCGGCCAAGGGGGTTGGCAATGTTATTGGCTGGGGAATTCTTTATTGGGCAGTGACAGACGTCGAGTTCGTTCCGGCCTGCCTGCTAAGACACCGATCTACTGTCGTTCTGCAGCCGCAGCGAAAGAGACTTAATGGAACGATTCTTAGGCACTGCCTCCGACCAGAATAGCCAGGACTTCTCAAGCATACTCCGGTACGAGAGCTCCTCGGAATCATCAGAAGAACGGCTGACACAACGTTGAAGCGCTTTCAAAAAGAGGCTCAGTGTCACGGACACGACGCGCACCACATGAGAGGGTCTGGGAGCAGGGGACTGAACATTTTTACTGAACAATTTCTTGACGAATACCCGGTAACACCATGGTCTGACCCGCGAATCTGACTGGCCGCTTGTAGGCGGAACCGGTCATCCGATCTCTACAGAATCGGCCCCCTGTATGTGGGATCGGTGCTGACTGTCAACCAAGCTTTTCCTTCTGTTTTCGGCTATCCAACTCAGCCTTGAGCCCGCATTTCTCATCGCTGGTCTACTACGTCGCCGCGATCATCCGCCCTGGCTGTGTTTCGCTCCGTCGGCCTCCTCGACGTACTGCACGAGTACGACTGCGGGGGCCTCGGTCGCAAGCCTTGCCAGGACGGCCCTTGCGGCGCCTCGCTACGACAAGCGATGAGAAATGCGGGTTAGCCTCGGATGACGGCCCTTCAGGAGGTCCTGCACAATTACCTCCATCTGGGAGGACCTTGGACTGGTTCGGTCCCTTTCCCATCGTCGGGTTCTCGAAGCGGCTCCAGCGCTTTGAAAGAAGGGAAAACCGCCTTCCACTGGAGTCCCGTTCCACTGCCACTCCCCCTTTCGGGGGGGTACCGGGGGTGTCAGGCCCAACCGAAACATCGAACCCGTTCCGGTATGTTCCGGTAAAGTCCAGGATCTGAATTCGGCTCCAGGCTTTACGCTGCCTGCATCTGCCCAGGGCCATGGGGAACCGGGACAAACGGGGAAAATGGTGGGATGTGCGTGGTCTGATCTCTTCTTCCACCAAGGCGTCTATAGTGGGTCTCCCGGCCGCCGTCGCCCGGATGGGAGGCTATGACTCGCTCTCGAAGAAGAACGAGTAGAGCTTTGCGTTCTTGAGGTGAAACCGCAGCTTGATCAGTTTTCCTTGCAGGCTTGTGAGGCCGGACTCTCTGCTCCACTTCACCGTATGGCGCAAAGAGTCGCCGGAAATCGGATCGCAATCGCTCTTGGTGTGACCGGAGACGGGACTGCCGCTCGAGTCCAGGATCTCCACCCGGAGCGTACCTGACGCCGCCGCATTGACCAACAGCCTGTTTCCCTTGAAGGTAAAGGCCTTTGTCGTGAGCGTTCCCCCATCCTCACCGGCGTCCACCGAGATGAAACCGTCCAGACGCAGCATCGCCAACCCGATACCGTTCGGAAAGCCGTCGACTCCGGGAGGGGGAACGTGGTTGTGGTCGCCGCCGTGACCGACGTAGTAGATCCAGATTTCGTGGCCGTTCACGAAGGGTGCCTGTATGGGGTAGATGGTGCCCCAGTCGAAGTCACCGACACGAGTCGAAGGCGCCAGAAAGACGCCGCGGTCTCCAACCCGCTGCCAATTTCGACCGTCCCGGCTGGAGGTCAGCTGGACGGCTCCACGGGGGACTTCGGGGTCATAGGTGAAGACGGTCGTGAGGCCGATCCGCAGTTCCTCGTAGGGCATCACCTCCATGTTGTAGAACTGATCGCGATTGAGCGGATCCTCTCCGTCCGGCCCGACGATGACGCGGTAGTTCGTCCAGTGGACGAAATCGCTGCTCTCGATCTGTCCGACCCGGCGGATGCTGTGGTTCTCAGGTGAGCGATTCTTCTTGGGATCCCAGACCTTGCGCCAACCCGCGCGGCCTGCCGGATCGCTCACCAGACGCGGGCGCAGCTCTGAGATCCGACCGGTGCGATCCCGAATGATCCCGACGTACTTGCCCAGGCCCTCGTCCCAGTAGGCGACCATCTGGCTATCGTGGCCGGGAGGCTGGAAGAAGACCGGCTTCCCGTCGTTGTACTGCGTCCAGCGCAGTCCGTCGGCTGAGTACGAAGCGTAGATCTTGTAGTCCTTCCACATGTGAAGCATCTTGTAGCGCTTGGCTGGATCACTTTCGCGATGGTCTTCGAAGACGCCGCTTCCAATGCCGCTGTGGGGCATCACGATGTTGGTCTTTTTCCACTCTTCGTGTTGGAACAGATCCAGCCAGGTTCTCTGCCAATCGATGCCGTTATCACTGGAGGTAAAGCAGAGGACTGTTTCCTCGTCGCCTCCACTGCCGGCCCAGAGGCTGTACCACATCTTGAACAGCTTGTTCTCCGGGTCGTAGAGGACGCTGGCAAAGGAGTGCCGCAACCCGGCCTCCCAGCGCGCTTCCCCCTTCGCGACGCCGGCGATTACCGGGTTTTCCTCAAACTTGGTCGGTTGGTTCAGCGTCTGCCGGGCGCCATCGAGAGATTCGATGAGGAAGTCATCGACGAAGAGCTGCCGTTCGCTGCCCAGAGCGATCGCCTCCGATGCGGGGGTCTTCAGGCGCCAGAAGACCCCCTTCAGGGAGAGGGACGTCTGGCTGTTTTGGGCGTGGGCCGTGAGGAAGCGGTTGGGTGAGAGTTCGACCGTCGGCGTGGTGAAGGAAAAGCCAGGTGGATGGGGCGTGATCATGAAGTCCTGGGCACGGTTCATCGCGGGTGTTCCGGATCGGGTCCCGTCAACCCAGGTCCTGCCTCCATCCAGGCTGACGTTGGCCACCAGGTTGTAGCTGCGATGGCCTCGCGAAGTATGGACGGCGACGACGACGTTGTTCTCCGTCCAGCGCATGGCGCCTCGATGGCTGTAGTAACCGAGGTAGCTGTCGGGAACCTCTTTGAAGCTACGGCCGCCGTCAACTGATTCCAGCAGGATCGCGCCCTTCCAGGGCCAGGAGATATCAGGAGTGACGCCTGCTTCGCGAGCTACGGTCTCGGCATCCTCGCCCCCCAGGAGCGGCCGCTGCTTACGCGTAAAGGCCAGGATACGATGAGGGTTGTGGGGATCGACCGCATAGCTGGTCTCCGCAACGTGAGGGTGCACCTCGGTGGGATCACCCCACGTCTTACCTCCGTCGCGGGACCGGATCAGGGTTTCGTGAAAGCCCGGGCGCGACTGGTCCTCCTGCTGGTAGTCATCGTGGTTGTCGTAACGCAGTCCCACCCCCAGGACCATGGTGCCGTCCGGGCGCTGGAAGAAGCTGTTGTAGTCGTTGAAGCAGAAGTGGTAGGGATCCTCGGGATTGGGGGCGAGTCTGGTGTAGTCGATCTGGGCGGTGTCCCAGCTGAGCTGGGCGCCGCTCCTTTCTCGGGATACGGAGACGAACAGATCCCGGCCTCCGATACTCTGGTGCATGAGCCACACCCGGCCGTCCCGGCTGATGCCGATCCCGTGGAAGACCTGTTTCGGAAGCGCGTCGCTCAGCCGCACATCGATTCGCGCCCAGCTCTTCCCCAGGTTGGTGCTGCGAAAGAGCACTGGCACGGTCTGGGGACAAACCAGGATGGACCCGTCCGGGTGACGTTCCATGCTCAGCATCGCTCGTTTGAGGTTCAGGCCGGAGTCAGCCGGGGAGATGGTCGTCCGGGCCTCGATCTCGATGCTTGCGCGGCGATCGACTAACCCAGTTGAAAAGGCAGGACTCTCAACCAGACCGGCAGTGAGGCAAGCCAGGATGGGTAGGGAGAGGCAATGCGATGGTCTTTTCATGGTGGCTCCTGTCGGTCGGTGACTTCTCGGGCTACCTCTGGTCCGCTTGTAGTGCGTTCCACCGTGCGGAATCCCGTCTAGAACCATAAGATCCCGAGGCAGGTCTATCATCATCGGCTAGATCCTGAGTTGTTGCAACACCACGGAGAGATCCTACGAAAGCTCGAGGTGGGCTGGGAATCATGCGCCCGGGACACCGCCGAAATCTGGAATCAATAGGACTTTCCTTTTCGGATCAGACCTCACCCATCCCACCTTCGCCGAGCTTCTCCAGGATGCGGTAGTGGGAGATGGTCTGGCCGATCACCGGCGGGCCTCCGAGCTGCAAGGGAGCCTATCTGAGAAATCCGGGCTAAGCACCCATATTCCATGATCCAGCTTCGAGCCTCCAGCCCCATCCAAAGCTCCTGTGTCGAACCTGGGAGACCAACCGCTATGTGAGTTCTGGTGATCAGGATCACATGCGACTCTTGACGTCGCTGGTACAATGGGATTTACCTTACCTTTTACTGAACCCATCTTAGAAACTCCGGGGTGGTGACTGCCCTCGCTGCCCCGGAGACAACTAGAAGATTCTCACTTCTCGTGATCACCTTGCCCTTCATCCCAGGGGTGATCAGGATCATGCCCTCCTCGTTCTGTATCCCTTCGCCTCGCCAGATGATGGCGTCGCCGATTTCCAGATCCAGAGATACCAGCAGTTGGTAAGGAGGTTGCCTTCAAGTCTGGAGACTTTTCCCGAGGCCAAAACATCAGCCATCGCAGTGCGAGCGACGGGCCTGGAGCCAGGACTCCGAGTTGAAAACGGAGTAGATCTCGGCTTGGCGGGGAATTGGTCTTTCTTGGCGCTTTCTTCTTGTGTCGTAGGGAACCGACACTCCTCAGTCAACTGACACAGACAACTCCAACCCCAAGTCTCCGGCGGGTCTGGGCATTAGAAGATGTGCTCATTTCCTGGCTCCCGAGGACGGCAGGGCGACGCTGGCTAGGGTGCCTACCAGCAAGTTTACTGCCAGGGCCACGGGGGCGATCCAGATGAAGCTGACGGGATCGCTCCCGGTGGTGGCATCCATCCCGAAGATGGGGCCCGAGAATGCAATAGTTACGGCTGTGGTGATGCCACTGAGGGCGCCTGCCATCACCCCCACCGGTGTGGCGAAAGGTACGAAGAGGGCGAAGACAAACAGGGCAAAGAGGGGGGTTACCAGCAACGAGGCCTTCTCGCCCACCGCCCAGATGTTTCCCGGCACCTGCTCCAGGAAGGAGCTGCCCAAGATAACTAAGAATCCGATGCCAAGGGCCAAGGCTTTGGCCAGGCGGGTGCGTCCGTACTGGGTGGCCGGCTGTCTCCCGAAGCGCTCCAGGAAGTCCTTGTTGATGACGGCCGTGATGGAATTAACTCCCGAATCGATGCTGGACATTCCAGCCGCAAACATGGCGACGACGACCAGACCCGAGGCCCCGGGGGGAAGCAGGAAGGCGATGAAATAGGGGAAAACCTTATCCCCGTTCTGATCCGTATCAATGCCAACCGGCAGGAGATGGGAGTGCTCCTGGAAGAATCCCAGCAGGGCAAAACCAGCAATCCAAAGCGTGAGCACGACCACGACGTTGGCCACCTGACTGGCCCAAAGAGAGCGCCGGGCAGACTTGACGTCGGTGGTGGCCATGAATCGCTGGATCATCGTCTGGTTGCTGCCAAATGCGGAGACAGAAAGAACGATCGAGTAGAGGATGGCCCCCCCTACGCTCATTCGTACCGAGGGATCGAAGCTAAAGAGAGGCTGCTCATCCCAGTGAGGCTGCCAGGAGGTGGGAACCCACCCCAGGCCACCCATCCGATAGGTCACGATGGCGACGACCATCCAAGCACCTCCCAGCATGAGAAGCCCCTGGAGCGTGTCGGTTACGACCACCGCCCTGAGGCCGCCCAGAGAGGTGTAGATCACGGCGACGAGCCCTGTGAGGAAGGCGATCCAGGGAATCGAAGACTCGTCCAGGCCGAGAATAATGCTCATGGCCTTGGCCGTGAGGTAGAGCAGCATCGACATGGAGATCAGCTGAAGTACAAGAAACATGACGGCACCCAGCATTCGGACGCGTAAACCCAACCGGGCTTCCAGGAGCTCATAGGCGCTGGTCACACGGTTGCGCATGAATACCGGAATGAACACGTAGGCCACAATCAGGAAGGTCAGGGGGAGAGAGAGGAGGTTGGCCATCCCGGCCGGCCCCTTGCTAATGGCCTCCCCGGACACCGACAAGTAGGAAATAGTGCTCAGGAGCGTGGCAAACATGGAGCACCCGACCAGGGTCGGATTCATCCGTCCACCACCAGTGAAGTATTCCTCAAGGGTCGTCTGGCGCCGGCCGTAGTAGTAGCCCAGGGCGATCGTACCCAGGGCGTAGAGGAGAATGATGGTCCAGTCGATGAGGGCTAATCCGTCCCCGAGAGTCTTATTCAGCACGCTGACTCCGTGGCATGAGCATCACTTGCCGTGGGTCCCATCTGGGACTGGGGTACGGAGGCCCGGATGGCCACCCGCAGGGAGCGCGATGTCAACCAGCTTACCCTGGCCCGCCCCTGGGATCGCCAGACGGTGTCGCAAAAGGTCCGAGAGCGGGCCCTATAGGATCCACGAAGCACTCCTCATAGCCACGGCGTCAGGAGGCCAAGGCACACCCCGTTGACTATGGGTAACCCATGAGGCGGCGTCAACCTTGGCACCCTGGGGAAATCATGTCCTGGCCCGCCGGAGCGCCACCGATGATACCCCAGGATTCGCGATCCAAGCCCTCGAACCGGACAAGTCGACACAAAATCAACGTCGTCCTCAGCCCAGTTGAGGACGACGTTGATCGGTGCAGAACCCGCTTCCACGGGCTCAATCAACAAGAATCTCTGGCCGTCGCTCGTGACGCAGTATTGACCCTCCGACGTACGAGTCTGAAAGAGGGCCTGGGGGATACCCGTTCCAACGGGGGAATCCTTACCCAAGTCCACCGACATGAGCCGTCCGTTGATCCCTCCCTCAAGGAAAAACAACTCTTGGCCGTCTCCTCCCCATTGGGGCCGGAAGCCTCCGGCTCTGGAGACCGAAGCCAGGTTGCCCCGCTCCCTCAACTTCTGCTAGCCTCGGAGCACACTAAGGTGGTAGCCGTACCAAGCTGTTAACAGAATCGGCCCTGTACCGCCTGCGGAAAACAGCAGATGGAAATAACAGAAGCCGATCAGACGTTTCGCCTGATCCTTATTATTGGATTCGCTGCCATTTTCCCTATTGGGGTATACCATCGGATCAAGTCTCAGGCCTCTGGCGAGGCACTGGATCGACGACAGGAGGGTCTCTTCGTCCTGGCGACCCTGCGCCCAATTGCTCTTCTCAGGGTGATCGGACTCTTCGCCTGGTTGATTGACCCTGGATGGATGGACTGGTCCAACGTCGGTTTACCGATTTGGCTGCGATGGTCGGGTGTGGGAATCGGAGTCGTGGCGGCGAGCCTTCTGGTCTGTGTATTCCGGAGCCTGGGCACGAATCTGACTGATACCGTCGTCACCCGGATTGAGCATACGCTTGTCACCTCGGGTCCCTATCGATGGGTCCGCCATCCCTTCTACCTTGCGTTCGGTCTGATCATCGTCGCCGACTCCCTGGCGACAGCGAACTGGTTTCTCGCCCTGACCGGAGGGCTCACCTTCGCTCTGATTCTCGTCCGCACGACGAGGGAGGAAGAAAACCTGATTAGACGGTTCGGGGACGACTATCGCCGTTACCAGGCCCGGACCGGAAAGCTGTTTCCCCGTCTCCAGGGCTAGTCCTGACCTTGCTCGCCGCGTCGTCTCTGCTTCATGAAGTCGGGATGCGGTAAGAGTATCGACTGAAGTTTATAGGCAAGGTCAGACACGGGGGCCTGTAGCGGATGCAGAAGACAATCTGGCAGCCGCTCGGAGAAAAGTGAGAACACGGTTTTTTGCAGTTGACCGGTGATCAGCCAGGTGCTGTTGCGGTCTCTCCACCAGTTGTGGAGGTTGGGGAACTGCTCCTGGGTGGGTTGGAGAATCAGCTCGATGGGTCTGTCCTTGAGAAGCTGGCGAAACGCCGAAGCAGTCCGAGCGCTATGGTAATTCGACGTCACCACGATGATGCTGTCCATCCTTGATTCCTGAAGCAGTCGCACGATGACTTGAGCATCCCCGGCCGTACCACTGATGGGGGCCGAGCACTTCGGACAGAGATAGTCCTCCGGAGTCGATTTCCGGTACACGATTCGAGAGGACGGAACGCCCTCCTTGAGGGCTGTTCGAACGAGCGAACGTGGCCAGGGGCCCGAGAGTATCATCTTCTCGGCAAATCCTTCTTTGAAGAGCCGGATCCCAGTTCTCATTCTCTCCCCGCCGGGTCCTGGGATGACTGTGATGGCGTCGGCACGACGCAAGGGATCCTGGTGAACCAGGATCTTGCCCAGCTGATTCAGTAGGGGAGCGTGTAGAAAGTACAGACCGGCTGTGAAGACCAGTGTAAGACCCACGAGGATCAAGAAGACCGGTAAAGAAGAGCGCCTTCTCATATTGATCATTCCACCACCTTGCGGGTCGTTGGCTCAAATCGCCTGAGAAGTCTGTTGAGTCTCCTCTGGTCCCGACTGGGGTTTGCCTTGGCTATTGGCAATCCACCATCAGTCAGGAGCCAGCAGTGCCTTTCGGCGTTCGCATGTTCGGTGTTCTGCGGTTTGTGATTTAGCCTTTCTTCCTTGCTCGGCAGAGGGCAACCGGTGGAAATGCTGAACCGCAGAATGTTGAACAAGCGAATTTCGAAGGGAGGACCCTTCGGGCCTCGTTGGTGAAGCAGCAGCAATCTGAATGAGCCAGCGCGGCACCGCCCGGGGAGACCCCCATCGTTCCACCCTTGACACCGAGTGTGGATGGAAGGATCCTTTTCACAACAGACTCAAGCGGATGCCAAAAGCCCCTGGGACAACCTCCTCGAGAATCGAATAGGAGCAGAGAAACCATGTCATCGCTGAACCGCCGCCACGCCTTGAAGATGCTGACCACAACGATTGCCGGCTTTGCTGCGGGGGCGCCTCTGTGGGGTAGGGCCCGCTACCTTCAACAAGCTCCGATCCGCCAGCCCAGGATTACCGACATCCAGGTGCAAGAGATCATCTCGCCGCTCCACGACTACAACGCCATGGCCCTTTCCCGGAGCCAACCCGATATCCCGGTTCGGACCATCTACATCGTCCGCACCGACACGGGCTTGGAGGGCTACGGCGAGAAATGGGCTCTCAAGACACCCGGCGAAGACTTATCGCGGTATCTGGACACAACTCCTTTCGATTGGTTCGCAACCACCCACAACATGCCTATGAGCATGGCGCTCTACGACTTGATGGGCAAGATCCTGGGCATTCCCCTTTGGAAGCTGCTGGGCCCACAGGTCCGCAAGTGGGCTCAGGTGGCCGCCTGGACTGTCTCTCAGCCTCCGGAGGCCATGGCTGAGGAGGTCCGTCAGGTCTCGGCCCGTGGTTACCGCTGGCTCAAGTATCACGTGGATGTGTTTCAGAACGCCGTTGATCAGACCGCTGCCATGCAGGAGGTCGCCCCGCCGGGCTTCAAGATCCACTATGACTTCAACGCAGACTCGGAACTGGCCTCGGTCTATCCGGTCTTGAAGGAACTGGAAAAGTTTCCGGTGGCCGGCGAGATCGAGGACCCCGTCAACATCGAGGACCACGAAGCCTGGAAGGCCCTACGGACCAAGTGTTCCCTGCCGTTGATCTTTCATCACGGAATAGATCCCACCGAGTTCTATGTTCGCCACGGACTCTGCGACGGCTTCGTCGCCTCACGTTTTCCGGTAGGTACGAACATGAGATTGGCGGCCTTTGCCGAGAGCACTCGGATGCCCTTCATCCTCCAGCTGCCCGGTGGGAATCTCAGCATGGCCTTCCTGGCCCACCAGGCAGCCGTCTACAGGATGGCTTCACTCCCCGGGATTCCGCTGGCCAACCTCTGGAAGGACGACATCACTGTTGAGTCCATGCCCGTCGTGGCGGGAAGCGTCCAGGTCCCGGAAGGGCCAGGCCTGGGATTGACTCTGGACCGTCAGAAGTACGAGAAGTATGCCGCCGCCTCCAGGCCCGATTCGGGACGATTCCTTTTCCGGGTCCGCTATCGGAGCGGTCCCACCCTCTATCTTCGGCCCGGCCAAAAGGGACAGGCCCTTCGCACTGGCCTTTCAGACCTGCCTGGACCAGTTCCCGGATACGGCAACGCCGTTCTGACCGATCATTGGGATGACGATGGTAGCCGGCAGTTTCGAAAGGTTTGGGAGGAGACGAGCCGGGGACCTGTGTGGCAGGACGCTAAAGGGTTCTAAGATTTCGGTCGGAGGGGCGTAGCCCGGCACTCCTACAGCGGATCGGGTCCCTTTTCCTGGGTTGGATTGAGATTGTATTCGTCCGACTCTCCGGGGGGAATACTCAAGGATCTCCAGGAGTCGCCGCGCAAAGTTTTTGCGATGTAGACGATCTGTCCAACGTGGTAGCTGGCGTGAGCCAGCGATCTGTGGAGTGCCTCGGGCACGTCCAGTTTCTGACCTCGAATTGTCACCGAATTCGCCAGGTTTTCCTCTGAGAGGTCTTCGAGAGCCATAAAGAGGCTGTCCCAGCCGTCGTTCCACTTCTCTAGCAGTTCAGAACGGGTGACCTCCCGGGGGGCGAACTCCGAGTCCCTCTTGCGCCAGGGCTTCTCTCCATCCGAACTCAGAAAGTCGGTAAAGCGGGACTTGAAATTGCCGGCCAGGTGCCAAACCAGAATGGCCACGGAGTTGGCTCCCGCAGCTCCCGGCTTCGACGACTCACCCTCCAAGAGCTGTGAAATAGCACCTTCACCGAGGGATCTGTACCTGCGAAATTCAGACTCGATTGAGGAAAGAATTTTGCTCATGTCAGGCACCTCCGTTTCCGGGCCCCCAGTATAAACCTGCAGGGACGACAGTTCTGTCTAATTGGTTGGAATCGATCGAGCCGATTTCTGAAGGGAATTCGCATGGGTTGAGTGGGAATCAGATCAGAAGAACACCCGAATAGTCATGTTTTCAGTCGCAAAGGAGACCAAACTCATGTCAGCGAAATCCTTGATGAAGCTTATGGGGCCATTTTTCATGATGTTCACTCTCGCGTTGAAGGCTCAGGACAGTCCTGAGATCGGAGAGGTCTCTGAAGGGTCTTCGGCGCAACCGAAAGTCGGCCGGGATCTTGCCTCGAGAGGCTCCGAAGATAGACGAAAGCGCACTGAGGTGAGTGCCAAGTTCGGATACTCCACCTTTCCGGACAATGCCCCCATCAATCACTTTGTTGTCGGCGGTGGGCCCCGATTCTACCTGACCCGACGCTTCACTGTTGAACCCGAGGTCTTGTACATGCAGGGTCCAGGTTTCGATCGGGTAGACTAACCCGGGATAGCTGCTACTCTCTTCCAGTTCCTCTTTGAACTAGAATCATGGAAGATGAGCCGGCGTGCGGGTAAGCATCGGTCTCAGCGAGAGTCGGGATCGCTTCGGGCCGCGACCCTTTTAGCAGTTGTTGCCCTACTCTCAAGCTGCGCAAAGAGGCAGATTGAGGTTCGAGTCGAGGATCCTCGCGAGGCAGAATCCCAGGTCTTTGTGGCCGAAGCCGATACCTACTTCCGTCAACAGCACCTCTACGCTTGGAGGAAGGCTGAGAGCCTCTACAACAAGGCCCGGCAGATCAAGGAGACATCCGAGCTCAGCGACAGAATTCTCCTCACCGGGGTTCTTCGAATCATCCGCGAGTGGCAGGAAAACATCCCGAGCGCGAGTTCCCCAGGGGCTCTGGACCGTCTCTGTGGCGAGCTACTGGAGTCTCCAGGAGTCAAGCTATGTGACTTGGCTGATGCTTATCTCGGTGTCAAAGAGAAGGTCAAGTATGAGTTTCCAGGGCCAATTCTCTTGCCTGGCGAGGCGGACCCCGCTCTGAGCGCCTATCTCGATTTGCTCGCGGTCGGTGCGGCCAACCCTTCTGCCTATGAGCCGGCTCGGAATCAGTTCATCGAGAACTTCCCCTCGTCTCCCCTGACCCTGTACCTCGTGCACAAGGAGGGCCGTCCGGAAGTCGAAGGTCTTCCGGAACCAGATGATCGTTTCGCCGAACATTTTCTCTATCGAGGGGGTCTGCTTCTGGAGAAGACCCAGTATGCTGCCGGGATCGAGTCCCTGGCCAAGGCCATCGAGCTGGTGCCCGACTACACCAAGGCTTACACGGCACTGGGGGACTTCTGGCTTTTCATCGTCCTGGACAGCGAGGAGGCGACTTCGAGTTTCGAGAGCGCTTTGTCTTTCGATCCTGGTAATCCCGCTGCCCTCTTCGGAAAGGCGGTGGCTCTGCACTACCTGGAAAGAAACATCGAGTCCAATATAGCCCTGGATCGGCTCTTGGCACACCAGGACCGATGGGACGATTTCGGACAAGCATTAGCCTCCTACTACCGCAACCAGATCCCCTATTACCAGGGCTACAACTACTATCTCAGCGGCGCCCTGGTTGAGGCGCGTGAGCGGATTGACCAGGCCAAGGAGTACCAGCCTCGGTCTGAGATGGTCAGTTACGTTTCTGGTCTGATCTATCTGAGGGACCACTCCCTTCCGAGTGCCGAGGCCGATCTTGAGGACGCGACCCGAACGGGCGAGATCTGCGATGCCTATTATCGGCTCGGACTAATCAACGATGAGAAAGAGCCGCAAAGAGCCGTGAGCCTTTTCCTCGCGGCTGCCTACTGTACCGTCAACGGGGTTCAACAGCTGGGGCGAGCGCTGAAACGGCTGCACCAGATGGATTTGGATGAGACTTCTAGAACGGCTCTCCGACTCAATCTGCGGGCGAGTCTGGAGAAGAGGAAGGAGTCAGCGATTGCTACTCTGGAGGACATGATTGCCCGCACCCGACCCAAGACAGCTGCGAAGGAGATCATTCACATCGAAACCATGATCGAGCTTCTTTCCGAGCTGAGGAAGCCGCTTGGAATAGTGAGCAGTGAGCAGTGAGCAGTGGGCAGTACCGGAAGCAATTGCGATACTGTAACCTTGTTTCTCTCTGGTACAGGCTTGCGCTTCCGAGTGGGGTTGACACCATGAAAACCTTCTTCCCTTTGTTGATACTGGGGTTGATCGGTCCCGTATCAGCTCTGGCTGGAGACGATCATCGCCAGGTGATGAAGATCGATCGGGAGGTAAGGATCGTCCCGGCAGGGACGGCCCCACGAGGATGGTGAGAAGGTTGCGGATTAGGTAGCTCAGGATTTCATCGCACTTCTGAACGTCGCTAGTTAGTGCCCGTCCGAAAATCTCTAACTGATTGATAAGGAAGGGGAAAGAGGGCTTTTTCAGACTCCTAAATTGTCAGGGTCGTTTGCTAGGCTATTTGGTACAATCGATTAAGCTGAAACGACTTACGACGATTTCAGGAGTTCGAAGATGCGTCAAAAGCGTGAAAAACACCGCCCCCTTTCCCCGCCATGGCCCGATCACCAACTGGCCCATGAATTGAAGGTGATCTCGCGCATCCTGGACGACAATCCCCAGACGCTGGAGCTGATAGTACAAGATCTCTCTGACAGGGTCGATTCCAGTGTCGGCGCCCCCGGTTTGACGGCCGAGCAGGTGCTGCGTTGTGCCGTCATCAAACAGCTGCATCAGTTCAGCTATCGCAAGCTGGAGTTTCATCTGGTGGATTCGCAAAGCTGTCAGAGGTTCTGTCGCTTGCCCTATGGGGCGTCGATCAGCAAAGCCACCCTGGCGGAGAACCTGGGGAAGATTGAGCCGGGGACATGGAAGGCGATCAACGACCACTTGGTGCGCTGGGCGCAGGCTCGGGGTCTGGAAAAAGGCCAACGGATTCGGGTCGATGCCACGGCGGTCCAGACCAACGTCCACTATCCGCTCGACAGTGAGCTGTTGTACGACGGCATTCGAGTCGTCACCCGGTGGCTGGGGCGGCTGCGGGACTGGGAAGGGATCGGCTTCGTCGATCACACGCGACGGGCCAAGCGGCGCGTCCTGAACATCCGCAACCGCCGCGGCAAGAAGCGCCTGGAGAGTTACCGCGATCTGATCAAGGTGGCGTCCAAGACGGCCCACTATGCCGAGCAGGCGCTGGCCGCGTCGGCGCAGTGGAGCGATCCCCTCAGTCTGGCCGGGGCGGCGCAACTGGCCCACTATCTGGAGCTGTTGCACCAAGTCATCGAGCAGACTCAACGACGGGTCCTTTCGGGCGAGGCCGTCGCGGCCCAGGAGAAGATCTGTTCCCTCTTCGAAGAGCACACCGATATTATCAAGAAGAGCCCTCGGGAAACGGTTTTCGGCCACAAAGTGTTTGTCAGCACGGGGGCCTCGTCGCTGATCCTGGATTGTGTGGTGGAACGCGGGAATCCAGCCGATAGCAACTATGTGCAACCCTTCTTAGAGCGTCATCGACAGCTGTACGGGAAGGTCCCGCGCCAGAGCGCCTGGGATGGCGGTTTTGCCTCGGCGGCCAACCTGAGCTGGGCCAAAGAGCAGGGGGTACAGGACGTGGCCTTTTCCAAAAAGTGTGGGTTGACGGTCGAGAGCATGGTGCGTTCCAGTTGGGTCTACAAACAGCTCAAACGCTTCCGGGCCGGGATCGAGGGGTGCATTGGGACCCTCAAGCACACCTTTGGTCTCCACCGCTGTACCTGGAAAGGCTGGCCTCACTTTCAAAGCTACGTCCATGCCAGCGTCCTGACCTATAACCTGGTCGTCCTGGCCCGACTCCTGTTGTAGTCTTTTGTGGCTGACCGTACTGCCTTGTGGCTCCGACTCAGGGAGAGGTCTGCGCCGAACCGGTGTTTTTTGGCCCGTGCGCCCTCGCTCGCTCGTCCTCGCTCTGGATCGAGCTGGGTCGAGTCGGTCTGTCAGCAGTCTCAGGTATAAAAAGTGGTTCCGATTCAACAGATTACAGTTCTGGGAACCCCGGTTTCCGGACGGGCACTAGTTAGTGCCCGTCCGGAAATCCGTAAGTAATTGATAAGGAAGGGGAAAGAGGGCTTTTTCAAGCTCCGAAATTGTCAGGGTCGTTTGCTAGACTATCTGGTGTAAACAATTAGACTGAAACGACTTAGGACGATTTCAGGAGTTCGAAGATGCGTCAAAAGCGTGAAAAACAACGCCCCCTTTCCCCACCATGGCCCGATCACCAACTGGCCAATGAATTGAAGGTGATCTCGCGCATCCTGGACGACAATCCCCAGACGCTGGAGCTGATAGTACAAGATCTCTCTGACAGGGTCGATTCCAGTGTCGGCGCCCCCGGTTTGACGGCCGAGCAGGTGCTGCGTTGTGCCGTCATCAAACAGCTGCATCAGTTCAGCTATCGCAAGCTGGAGTTTCATCTGGTGGATTCGCAAAGCTGTCAGAGGTTCTGTCGCTTGCCCTATGGGGCGTCGATCAGCAAAGCCACCCTGGCGGAGAACCTGGGGAAGATTGAGCCGGGGACATGGAAGGCGATCAACGACCACTTGGTGCGCTGGGCGCAGGCTCGGGGTCTGGAAAAAGGCCAACGGATTCGGGTCGATGCCACGGCGGTCCAGACCAACGTCCACTATCCGCTCGACAGTGAGCTGTTGGACGACGGCATTCGAGTCGTCACCCGGTGGCTGGGGCGGCTGCGGGACTGGGAAGGGATCGGCTTCGTCGATCACACGCGACGGGCCAAGCGGCGCGTCCTGAACATCCGCAACCGCCGCGGCAAGAAGCGCCTGGAGAGTTACCGCGATCTGATCAAGGTGGCGTCCAAGACGGCCCACTATGCCGAGCAGGCGCTGGCCGCGTCGGCGCAGTGGAGCGATCCCCTCAGTCTGGCCGGGGCGGCGCAACTGGCCCACTATCTGGAGCTGTTGCACCAAGTCATCGAGCAGACTCAACGACGGGTCCTTTCGGGCGAGGCCGTCGCGGCCCAGGAGAAGATCTGTTCCCTCTTCGAAGAGCACACCGATATTATCAAGAAGAGCCCTCGGGAAACGGTTTTCGGCCACAAAGTGTTTGTCAGCACGGGGGCCTCGTCGCTGATCCTGGATTGTGTGGTGGAACGCGGGAATCCAGCCGATAGCAACTATGTGCAACCCTTCTTAGAGCGTCATCGACAGCTGTACGGGAAGGTCCCGCGCCAGAGCGCCTGGGATGGCGGTTTTGCCTCGGCGGCCAACCTGAGCTGGGCCAAAGAGCAGGGGGTACAGGACGTGGCCTTTTCCAAAAAGTGTGGGTTGACGGTCGAGAGCATGGTGCGTTCCAGTTGGGTCTACAAACAGCTCAAACGCTTCCGGGCCGGGATCGAGGGGTGCATTGGGACCCTCAAGCACACCTTTGGTCTCCACCGCTGTAGCTGGAAAGGCTGGCCTCACTTTCAAAGCTACGTCCATGCCAGCGTCCTGACCTATAACCTGGTCGTCCTGGCCCGACTCCTGTTGTAGTCTTTTGTGGCTGACCGTACTGCCTTGTGGCTCCGACTCAGGGAGAGGTCTGCGCCGAACCGGTGTTTTTTGGCCCGTGCGCCCTCGCTCGCTCGTCCTCGCTCTGGATCGAGCTGGGTCGAGTCGGTCTGTCAGCAGTCTCAGGTATAAAAAGTGGTTCCGATTCAACAGATTACAGTTCTGGGAACCCCGGTTTCCGGACGGGCACTAGTTAGGGAAGGGGCCAGTGGAGCGTGGCATCGGTCTCCAGGCCGAAGAGTCTTTTTGTGCCGAGCCGTTGGCTCGACCCACAGCGGCCTGGAGACCGCCGCCACGTCCTACCCAACCGTCACTCCGTCTGGGCGATCATCTTTTCGAGCCTTTTCGCAAAGAACTGCGTAGCTGTAGCGAGAATAGTTTCGCCCTTCTCGGCGGTCGCAAGTAGTGCTTCCTGCTGGCGTGCCCGGTCGCGTTTGTTCTCGCCTCTTAGACCCTTCGATCGGGAACGCCGATCCCGCTCGAGAAACTTCTGGACTCCGGGCGGGAAGTTCGACTCATAGTTCAAGTCGGCCTGGTCGTACTCCTCCATCGTAAAGGCGCGTAGCCGGTCTGGAAACGCAGCCAGGTAGATCGAAGTTTCGAACTCTCCGGCGTGGGAAGTTCTTTGTTCGGATTCGATGATCTGATCCATTTTCTCCCTGGGGATCGCGCTCCAATAGGAATCTGCGTCGAGATTGATCCCCAGCTTCCGACGCCAGGTCGGCAGTATCTCCTGGAGGGGCCGATGATTTCCTCCATGTCCGTTCAGTACCAGGATATTACGGATACCGTGAGCCTTCAGGCTCTCGAGGACGTCGAATACATAGGCCTGAAAGGTCTCCTTCCGGAGAGTGATCGTCCCTTTGCGTGCCATGTGGTAGGGGGCATATCCGCACGGGCTTGGGGGTGCTACCAGGACCCGCGGGTAGAGCTGCAACGCCACCTTTTGGGAAATGAGGGTTGAGATCGCCACATCGGCGACCAAAGCCATGTGCTCGTTGTGCTGCTCGACCGATCCGGTGGGAAGAATCGCAGCTTTCAATCGCCCGCCCGCCAATGACTCGCGGATCTCCTTTCGGGTGCGCTCCCAAAGCAGGACCTTCTTGGGACTGACAGCGGGAGCCCCCTCCTTGGCCGACAGGGAGGTGGAGATGGGCAGCGTCCCCAATTCCGCGGAAGAAGTTGCAGCCGTTCCACCGCTGTTAGCGAGAGCCGAGCCCCAGCTGGCAGTCGCCACAGCGTTCATCGACCGAAAGAAACTACGCCGACTCAACGCTTCGCTCATGATGGATACCTCGCTGTTAGCGATTGAAGAAGAAGTCCTCGGCTGTCTTAACCAGGATCTGATCTCGATCAGCCCTGGAAAGGAAGTCTGAGTGGTCGCGGATCACGCTCACGGCAGCTTCGAAATTGTGGGGCGCCCGGGACTGCAGCGGGGCGTCGCTCTCCCACATGCAGCGTTCGGGACCAAAGGCCCCGACTACCCGCTCAATCAGTGGGAGCATGTCGAGATAGGGAGGTCTTTTTGCTCCCAGGGCGTAGAAGGCTCCGATCTTGACCATGACCCGTTTGTGGCGGGCCATTCTACATAAGGCCTGAACCTCCGAATCGATGAACCGACCCTTTCGACCGATCATGCAGAAGTGGTCGATGATCACGGGACATTCCGGATGGCGGCTGCACATCCGGTCCAGCTCGGGCAGGTCGTCGGGAGTCATTAGAAAGCTCAAGGCCAGGTTATGCTCGGCTCCGGCACTGAACATTTTCTCGAAGCCTGGATGGTCCATCCACTGGGGACCATCGCCCAGGGGAGGCCGAGTGCTCTGACCTCGGATGCGAAAGGCATAGATCCCGCCTTTAGCCAAGGCCAGCATGGTTCGGTCAGGACTCGCCAACTAGATTCGCTTGAAGATATCAATCACTTTCTGGAGTGACTTGATCTTTTTGATCATGGGGACCATTTTCGCTTCGGCCTCTTCCATTTCCAATGCCCGGGCAATCACCGATGCTACGTGTGCCGCCGGTATTCGTACGACTCCATCCCGATCTCCGACGATATAGTCGCCTGGCTCAATAGTGATGCCGCCGCAGACCACGGGAACGTCGCGCGCAACGCTGGTGGCACGGCCTACCATGGTCGCCGGAGAGATGCTGCGTGCGAAGACGGGCAGCTTCAAGTCCTCAATCTGCTGCACGTCACGAACGGCACCATCCACCACCACTCCTTCCATTCCCCGAACCTGTGCGGTTGTGGCCATCAGGCCTCCCAAAGCGGTGATGTTCAGATCGTTGGTTACGGCCACCATCACGTCCCCAGGCCCCGACTCATCGATGATCTGAACGCCGTATAGAGGTCCGAGATTGCTTTCTTTCTCACGGTCTCGCGCTGGTCCGTAGAGGACCGTTCTGGCTCGTCCTGCCATGCGTCCCTGCCGTCCAATCGGACGCATGTAGTGTTCCATGAATCCGCGCTGGCCGGCGACTTCGTCGACCGCGTCGGACAGGGTTGCGGATGGGATCCTACGAAGCGTTGCCAGGACGTCCTCGGGTGTCCTGGACCCCTGTGGAAGACCAAGGATCAACAGGCTGCAGAAGCCCCCAACTACCGTCGCTGCAATCCAACCTCGGCCTCGCCACAGTTTTCCAATTCCGGTGCTTCCATGATCTGTTTTCATAACGACTTCCTCTCGGTTTGGGAGCGTCAACGCCAGTGAATCTCACTCGTCGAGTCGTGGCAGCGGTCTCCAGGCCGCAGTGCATCTAGCCGCAGTCTCAAAGTAGGATACTTCGGCCCAGAGGCCAAAGCTACCAGCTTAGAGCGTACTTGGTTTCAGCTAGCCGCTTGCTCCCCGCTGTGGCAATGTTTACCCTCTGGGTACGCCAGGGACCCGCGACGGCAACCGTACCAGTGAGGTCGAGCTGCTTGCAGCGGATCGAGTATGAACAATCCGAATAGTCAAACCAGCGTCGCCCACCCGACAGCCCTAACTCCCGGTTCGGGACGAATGCCGGCCTGGAGGCTCGGGAAACTGCCCCGTCCGCCCGCCTTCGCAATGAGGAACTGGGTAGCCATGCTGGGACCCGGACTCTTCATGGCAGGGGCGGCGATTGGCGGCGGCGAATGGCTGACGGGTCCCGTAATCACAGCTCGCTATGGCGGAGGGCTGCTCTGGCTCGCCACTCTCAGTATCCTCGGCCAGGCCCTCTACAACGTGGAGGTGAGCCGCTACACCCTCTATAGCGGGGAGCCCATCTTTGCCGGCAAGCTCCGCACCCTTCCAGGGCCACGCTTTTGGGTGCCGGTCTATCTGATTTTTGATTCTGCCTCGTTCTTTCCGTACCTCGCCGCCAGCGGAGCGATTCCCCTGTTGGCTCTGTTTCGAGGCGAGATTCCCGATCCTGCCAACAACCCCAGTGACGAGTTCTCCATCAGATGCCTATCGATTGGTATTTTTCTAGCAGCCATGATTCCCCTGATTTTCGGGGGAAAGATCTACAACTCCATCAGAGTCCTGATGACCACCAAGATCGTTCTGGTCATGGGATTCCTGGTGCTGTTGGCCGGCATGTTCTCCACCCGGGACACCTGGGCCGAGATCAGCAGCGGATTCTTCAAGTTTGGCAATGTTCCGATTCGGCGCAGCGAAGACGCCAACCTCAACGGCATTCTCGACCAGGGAGAGGATTGGGATGGTGACGGGAAACTGGACGTCGAGGAACCCTCGCTTCAGCTGGAGTTTGACACCGACGACGACGGTCAACCGGATGCCACCGACGCGAACCAGGATGGACAACCGGATCCGATGGTTGCCGTTGCTGGAGCCGGCTCCGCCTTCTGGCCCGACTTCGACGGTGACGGGAGACCCGACGAGAGTATCGACGTAGACACCTCCGGTGACGGCAATCCCGATCGGACGGTCTCCTTTGACCGGGACGGGAACGGCAGGTTGGACGGATTCCTGGACATCGACGGTGATGGGATCCGCGACGGCGACAACCTGGACAATGTCTTCGTTGCCCTGATCGAAGGGCGTCCTTTGCCGGAAGTGGACCTCAGCCTCCTGATGTTCCTGTGTGCTTTGGTGGCGATTTCCGGTAACGGAGGCTTGGGGAACTCGTCGACCAGCAACTATACCCGTGAACAGGGCTGGGGGATGGGCGCCCATGTAGGTGCCATTCCCAGCATCGTCGGAGGAAGAAAACTCCAGCTCTCACACTCGGGCATGGTCTTCGAGCCGAGCGCGGAAATGCTGCCCCTCTGGCGTGGGTGGTTTCGAACTGTGGCTCGTGATCAATGGGCTATCTGGATGCCGAGCTGTTTCGTCGGCATCGCGCTGCCGGCGATGTTGTCTGTCATGTTCCTGCCCCGAGGCTTCTTCCTTGACGACCAGTGGCAGACGGCTCTCATCACCGCGAATGGTGTGCGCGATGGTTTCGGTGCCGAGTGGGGGCATCTCTTCTGGATCCTCACACTCTTGTGCGCCTTCCTGGTGCTGGGCAGCGGAGTCACCCCGGGAACAGACGGATTTCTGCGACGCTGGGTCGACGTTTTCTGGATTGCCAGTCGCACGGCCAGGAGCTTCGATCCCAGGTCCATTCGCTATGTATACTTCTCGGCGCTCGCCGTTTTCGCGGTTCTAGGAATTATTCTGCTTCTCCTGGAACCGCCGGTGACATTGCTCTTTATCGCGACCCTGCTCATGAATTTTGCGCTAGGCTTCAGCTGTCTGCACACCTTGGCTGTCAACCTGGTTCTGCTGCCGGCGCAGCTCCGTCCCGGCTGGATCTCACGGATAGGTCTGTTTCTAACAGGACTGTTCTTTCTTGCGGTAGCTCTGCTTTCAACTGTTATGACTCTGTCCCAGAAGGGTATTATTTGAGGTAGCCGATTATTGGAGGGACCAACATGACAGATTCAAAGGGAATTGCATATCAAGGTGGACGTTTCCTGCCGGTCGAGGAGGCGAAGGTCGCTATCCTTGACCCGGCCTTCACCAAGAGCGACGTCGTGTTCGACGTAGTGTCCCTCTGGGATGGAAGGTTCTTTAGGCTGGACGACCATCTGAGGCGCTTTCGTGAGTCTCGCGCGTACGTGCGCATGGAGTCTCCGTACTCAGAAGACAAGATGAAGCAGATTATGGCCGAGTGCGTGGATCGTGCCGGCCTCTCCGAGGCGATGGTCTACATGCTTTGCACCCGCGGCAGCTATGCCGGCGGAGCAGCGATCGGCGATCCGCGCAGCTGTGAGAACGAGTTCATCGCCTATTCGTGCCCCTACTATTGGGTTGTGCCGCGAGAGCGGGTCCAGACCGGAGCTCATCTGTGGCTTGCCGAGACCCGTCGGGCACCCGATGCCGCCATCAACCAGAAGACCAAGAATTTCAATCGAATGGACCTGACGCGTGCGCAGTTCGAGGCTCTGGATGCGGGCGCCGATGCGCCGATACTTCCTTCCACCGAAGGCTTCTTGACCGAGGGTCCGGGTTTCAACCTCTGGATCGTCAGGGATGGCAAGGTCTTGACCCCAGGGGATAACCTGCTCCAAGGGATTACACGCCTGACGGTTTTCGAACTTTGCTCATTAGTGGATCTCGAGGCAACTACCAGGAATCTCAGAGCGGAAGATCTTCAGGACGCAGAGGAGGCGTTCATCTCCACCACCGGCGGAGGGATTATCCCGGTCGCCAGCGTCAGCGGTCGGGCGATCGGAGATGGCGCACCCGGACAGATTTCGTGCAGGATTCGTGACCTCTATTGGGCGAAGCGGGCGGAGGGTTGGCACGCCACCTCGGTGTCCGAAGTGCTGGCGTCGTCCGCGGAGCCGTTAGCAGGAAGCCGGTGAGCCATGTGTAGAAACATCAAGACGCTGTTCAATTTCGACCCACCTGCAACTGATGAGGAAGTGCGAGCGGCCTCGGTTCAGTTCGTGCGCAAGCTGAGTGGATTCACCCAGCCCTCTCGACTGAATCAGGTGGCTTTCGAGCGAGCCGTCTTGGAAGTCTCTCAGGTCGCCCGAACGCTGATCGATTCGCTTTCGACCAATGTTTCGCCCCGGAACCGAGAACTGGAAGCCGAGAGAGCTCGCGCCCGCACGGCCCGGCGCTTCGGATAGTCAGGAACGAATCCCAAGACCTCGGCATTCATTCATCCCTCCAACTCCTCAAGCCTCACAGTTCGCCCTTCGGCGGCTGAGCGATCTGCCGCGAAGACTACCCTATGGGTCTCGAAGGCGGTTGCGAAGTCCGTTAGCGGCATGGGTTCGCCCTTTTCGAGGGCATCAACAAACGCCTGGAACTGGGGTTGGTAGGGATGGTCGGCGACGTCGCCCGAGTCGATGAGTGCGGTTTCCAAGGTGCTCCATCTGTCCTTGGTCTGGCCCTTCAGTTTGTGACTATAGAAGCGGTTGTCCAGCAGACTTCCCTCGCTTCCCACCAGATGGATGTGGAAATAATAGGGCTGCAGGCAGTCGATCACGGAGGCTACCTTCGCTAGTTTTCCGTCTTTGAATTTGAGAAGGCTAACCGAGGTCCCGTCGTATTCGTAGGGCTCGAAGATCTCGTTACTGGACCGGTTGCTGTAGCTGGTTACTTCCTCCACTTCCCCGTCCATCAACCAGAGGAGTAGATCGACGGCATGACAACCCGCCGTCAGGAGACTGCTTCCTCCAATGTCCCGCTTCACGTTCCAACCGTACTGGCCATACCAGGGACCGATCCCATGGTAGTAGTCGACCTCGGCATAGTGGAGGGAGCCCAGAAGACCCTGATCCAGCACCGAGCGGATCATGTTGCCGTGCTGGCTGTAGCGCACTTCAAAGCACACACAGGAACCCACTCCGGCATCGCGGATGGCCTGGCCCATCGATTTTGCCTCTTCGAACGTCAGGGAAATCGGTTTCTCGATGATGAGATGTTTTCCCGCCTCCGCTGCCGCGATCGACTGTTGGGGGTGATAAGGATGGGGCGTACAAATGTCCACGATATCGATGGAGGGATCCCGGAGCATGTCGTCGAGGTCCTGGTAGGCCTTGAGCGGCGTCCCATACTGGAGAGCCAACTGCGATTCGTCCAATTGCCGGCGGGAGCAGACCGCCGTCACATTGGCCCCATTGACCGCCTTGAAGGCATCGATATGCGCTCCTGCCACCCATCCAAGCCCAACGATCCCTACGTTTAGATCACTCATGAGGAACTCTCCTTCCCAGCTAAAGCGTCTTGAACAGCACCCGTCCTTGTTTCTTCTTCTAGATTTGGGTCACTTTAGTCCCGCCCCCAAATGGAGCTGGCCCCATTCGAGAAATCAACTTTGCTCACCCAGGGACCAAGAACCTACGCCGAAGGCGTTATTGCGAGTAGCCCAGGGTTGCAATGCGAAGCGAGCTACCCTGGGTTGGAGGTGCCCCTTGTCTTCTCTACGCTGAAAGCGTTATTGCCAAAACTTTTCCGGGCGGCAATAACCCCGTTGGGGTAAGGCACTCTCATAGACCCCTGACCCAGGGTAGCTCGCTTCGCATTGCAACCCTGGGCTACTCGCAGTAACGCCTTCGGCGTAGAAACGGGTCTCAACCGCGCCCAATCCATGGCTGAATCAATGAGTTACATCCTTCTTCCATCCAAATCTACAAGTGAAGTTCAGCTTAGTCCCAACCGGACCCAGTGGCAAGAGGCGTTGTCTCGAGTGCCGCCGTCCCTCTATACTGAATCCTGATTTTTGGCCCATTTTCCCAAGAGGCTGACAGATGAGTATTCGAAAACGCGTGGGACTTCTGGTTCCCTCCACCAACACGACCTGCGAGGCCGACTTCCAGTTGGCGGTGACCGCGGGTGTGACCGTCCATGGTCAGCGTCTCTGGCTCACCAATGAGACCCGGAGTGAAGACGGCATGGGGCGAATGAACGAGGACATCGAGAGCGGCGCCCGCTATCTGGCGACCGCCAAGGTCGACGTCATTGCCTATGCTTGCACCACGGGCAGTTTCTACAGGGGAGCCGGATGGGACCGGGAGATGACAGACCTCATAGAGAAGACGGCAGGGGTCCCGGCCGTGGTGACCAGTCCCGCGGCAGTGGAGGCGCTAAACTCGATCGGAGCCAAGAAGATCTCGGTCGCCAGTCCCTATTCGGATTGGGGCAATCAGAGACTGCGGAGCTATCTGGAGACGGCCGGATTCTCGGTGCTCAATGTGGAAGCGGAACCAGTCGCGTCGGTCGCGGGCCAGCAGGGGATCAATGATCAAGCCCCCGAAGCCATTGTCGAGTTCGCGTCTTCGGTGTGCCGACCCGAAGCAGATGCACTCTTCTGCTCCTGCACCGCCTGGAGGGCGATGGAGGCTGCCGACGCGCTGGAAAGGATCACGGAAAAGCCAGTAGTGACCTCCAATCAGGCAACGATCTGGTCGGTCTTTCGGGCTCTCGGAACCCGGGAACCAGTGCTGGGCTTCGGAACGCTGTTGGAGAACCTGGCGGCAGTTTAAGGATTCTGAGTCCTTCTCGATTGTCCTTCCTAGATAGAAGACAGAAATTCGAGTAGCTCAGCGGTGGTCTGATCCGGTAGTTCCTCGGGTAGGAAGTGGCCGCAGTCTAGAGTCTTGCCGCGTACGTCGGTGGCTCGATCCGACCAGACTTCGAGCATGTTGAGGCTCGATCCCGTCTGCCAACCCGGACGCTTCACCGTGTTGCTGCCCCAGAGCACCAGCACCGGACACGTCACCTTTCGGCCGCGGTTCTTCTCGTCATGCGCGAGGTCGAGTTCGATTGCGCGGTAGTCCAGGCAGCTAGCACGGATGCTTTCAGGATCGTCGAAGCATCGTAGATATTCAGCATAGGCTTCATCGGTGATCGATCCCTCGATGGCACACCAGCGCTCCAGTAGAAAGTCCAGATAGAACCTGGCGTTGGTCCCGATCAGGGTTTCGGGAAAAGGTGAGGGTTGGCGCATCAAGTGCCAGTGGAACCAGGCAAAGGCGAGTTGCTGATCCATGTTGTCGAAGGCTGCTTGAGAAGGGACCACATCCAGCGATGTAAGACTCTTGACCCTGGCAGGGTGGTCCAGAGCCATCCGATGGCCGACGCGGGCGCCGCGATCGTGACCCACCACGTGGAAGGAGGCGAAGCCCAGGCTAGTCATCAGGTCCACCTGGTCCTGGGCTGTCGTCCGCTTGCAATAGACGCTCAGGTCTCCCGGATCAGCCAGAGGCTTCTCGCTGTCTCCGTAGCCCCGTAGGTCGGGTGCAACCACCGTGTAGTCGTGGGCTAGTCGGGGCGCCACTTTATGCCACTCCACATGGGTTTGGGGATATCCGTGCAGCAGCAAGAGAGGCGGTCCACTGCCACCGTGGACGAGGTTGATCAGGACCCCGTTTGCCCTGATCTGCGTTTTCTCAAAGCCCTCGAACATCGGAACGTCCTCCGTCATTTGCAGTAGCCCGAGTATGCCTGGACTGGGAGGGCAGCTACAAGGCCTCGCCCCGGGGACTTGACAGTAAAGGGAACCGAACCCTTGGACTGTCACGCCCGTTAATCCTAGAATGGAGAGGTGTTCACGCGCCGCGAATTGAGAACTCTCGCCTGCCTCCTGGTATTGCTCGTTTTCTGGTGCCAGCGGGCCCAGGCTCAGCACATCCCTCCTTCCTTGTCTTTCAACGACTCAGAGCGAGCCTCCAGGGGGGATGGGAGGGATGCCGATTCGCTTCATCGACAGGCGCTGATTCGACATCCCGTTGCACTGGCTCTCGGCGACTCAGGACATCGGCTCTTCGTGGCCAACCGCCGCAGCGGAACCCTTTCGGTGATCGACACAGCCACGCTGACGGTCAAGTTCGAGACCCGGGTGGGTAGATCACTTGGAGACCTGGCCCTTTTGCCCAACTGGGGCTCGATGGGAACTGTTCTGCTGGCCGTGGACGAAGAGGCTCATGAGCTCCTTTTGCTTTCCCCCTCTGGTCCGGATGCTTGGGACCTTCAAGTAGAGGATCGCATCTCGGTGGGCCCCTACCCGGTCAGCGTCACCGTCAGCGCGGATGGAAGGCGCTGTTTCGTTGCCTGTCTGTGGTCCAGGCGCTTGGACCTGATGGAGTTGGATCCCGCTGCGGGTCCTCGCTTGATGGATACACTCGAGTTGCCATTCGCGCCCCGAGAGCAGGTGGTCCTGCCTGGTGATGACCGCTTGCTGGTGGCGGATTCCTTCGGTGGGAAGCTCGCGCTGATCGATCTTTCGCAGAACCAGGTAGAGCGTGTTTTGGAGCTACCTGCCCACAACATACGCGGAATGGCAGTGACCGCGGATGGCTCGCATCTGCTCGTGGCCCGGCAGAGCATCGATCCCTTCGCCCGCGCCAACCGCGACGATGTCGTGTGGGGCGGTCTCATGTCGAATAGCCTGGTTTCCCTGAGGCTGGCGGATATCCTTTTGCCGACCGGAAACATGCTGGCGGCCATGCGGACGCTGGATCTGGGGGATTTCAGCACACCCTCAGGCGACCCCCAGAAGGTCATCGTAGGATCGGGTGGTGAGGTGATAGTGGCCATCGGGGGTGTCGGCAGAGTTGCCATCGGTAAGCACACCTGGCCCCGACTGGATCATGTCAAAGTTGGACGCCGTCCCAGGGCTCTCGCGTCTGGCTCTGACGGGCGTCTCTACGTTGCCAACACGCTCTCTAACTCTATTTCCGTCATCGACATCCCTTCCCGGAAGGCTGTGAAGGAGGTCTCACTCGGAGTGCAGGCCGCTCTCACTCAAGCAGATAAGGGTGAGCTGCTGTTTTACGATGCGACGCTTTCGCTGCGCGGTTGGATGAGTTGTCACAGCTGCCACTCGAACGGACACAGCAACGGGCTACTGGTAGACACGCTTGGCGACGGGAACTACGGCGCGCCCAAGCGCGTTCCTTCCCTACTCGGCGTGGGTGACAGTGGTCCCTGGGCATGGAATGGCAGCATGTCTGCGCTCGAAGAGCAGATCCACAAGTCGCTTCGAACGACGCTCCACGCACGCGATGCTTCAGGAGAAAAGGTAAGCGCGCTGGCGACATTTCTGCGCACCCTGCAGCCACCCCTGCTGCCTGCCGGCGGCTCTGAAGCTTCCGTTCGAAAGGGCCGGGAAGTGTTTGCCGGCAGCGGCTGTGAACACTGCCACGCGCCTCCCTTCTATACGACGAAGAGCGTACCCGACGTCGGTCTGACCGACGAAGTTGGGAATCGCCAATTCAACCCTCCCTCCCTGCGCGGGGTCGGATTACGCTCCTCCTTTTTCCACGACGGCCGCGCTCGAAGCCTGAGGGAGGTGTTCGAAGTCCACCGACACCCGGCTAAGAAGATCTCGTCGACCGAGATCACGGATCTCATTGCCTTTCTTTCGACACTGTAGTGACCAGGAGCTTGTCCGATGGGTTGCGAGAATGGTGCCTGAGAGGAGGATGGACTTTCTGAAGGGCTGGATCGTAGCCATCCTCATCTCCCCGACCTTGACCCTCGGCCTTGTCGGTGCCAGCCAGGAGTTTCGGGTGGGCCTTGCCACCACCGAGATCACACCACCCGTCGGTCACCCGCTGGCCGGTTATGAAGGCGAGAGGGCCGCCGAGAGCGCTCACCAGCCTCTCTACGCCAAAGCTCTCGTCCTGAGCAATCAGAAAACAACCCTGGCCGGAGTAATCTTTGCAGCGGCTCTGGCCGTGCTCGCGGCTCCCCAGGCACTGAGGGGCGCCGACCGGCTGATGGCCGGTGTGGCCCAGGTAGAGATCACCCCACCCATTGGACACCAGCTCTGGGGGCAGGCTTCCCGACCCGGACCCTCCACGGGCACCTTGGACCCACTCTATGCTCGCGTTCTGGTCCTACGGTACGGGACCGAATCCCTGGCTCTGGTGACCCTGGATCTGGGCAGGACCTTCTCTCAGGAACAGATGGATGGCGTCCGTCGACGCGTCAGACAAGAAGCGCAAGTCAACCACGTCATCTTCAGCGCCACCCATACGCACAACGGACCCGCGATCCTGGACCCGGTCTACGTGACGCCCAATTCGAATCGCTGGGAGCCCGGGGCTCTCGAATCCATCACCCAGGCCATCATCCGGGCCAGCCGAAGCGCCTCCCCTTGCAGGCTGGGCACGGCCAGGGGGCTCTGTCATCTGGGGCACAATCGCGTGCAGCCAGTCGGAGCAACTCCAACCGGACCCAACGAGACCCGCATCCTGACGGCTCCGGTGGACCCCGTGGTCCAGGTTCTGAGAGTCGATCATGTGAGCGGAGATCCGATGGCTGTCGTCGTCAACTATGCCGCCCATCCGGTGGTCTTGGGCAGGTCTCACCTGACAGAGTACTCGGCAGATTTTCCGGGAGCCATGTGCCGCTACGTAGAGGAGACCCTGGATGGCCAACCCCTGGTGATGTTTCTTCAGGGGGCGGCTGGAGATATCAATCCTCTCTACCTGAGGGCAGGTGCTCGAGAGGTCCAGCTGGTTGGACAGGAACTGGGACGCGAAGTGGTGAGGGTCACCCAGTCGATCCAGACTGGATCCCAGAGCGTAGAAGAAATCCAGGTAATCGACGAAAGAATGGATTTCAAATTCCGTTGGAATCTGGAGAAACTGCGATCGATGGGCGCAGTACCGACACTCCACCAGTGGTTGACCACGGGCCGCCCGCTCGGATATCCGCCACCCAACCTATCGTTTCCCATCACCACTGTTCTCATCAATCGCCGTATTGCGCTGGTGACGCTTGCAGGCGAACCCTATGTGGCCCTCCAGCTGAGCTGGCGGGCACGGCTACCCGAAATGGATACCTTCCTGGCCGGCTATTCCAACGGCTACTTTGCCTATCTTCCCACCATCCAGGATGCTGTTCGGGAGGGAGTCCATTCGGGCAGCAGCTGGGCTACAGTCCTGGAAATCGGAGCCGCCGAACGCTTGCTGGATCGGGCCATCGTCAACGTGCAACGCATGCTCGGCCGTCTGCGGGTCCCATCTCTGCCAAAAGTGCCCGCCTCTCAACAAGTCGGCGACAAGTAGAACTGGTCTTCAATCGGCCCCCGGATTCGCGAGCCCCGTGGAATGTCGCCAGCACTCAACAACAGTTGCCTGAAGAAGCACCGGAAATCTGCAGGCTGCGTACTGTAGTAGTATCGCCTGCCGAAAGGACAAAGGCCATGTCATTCTCCAAAACCGGTTCTGGACTGAGTCTCATCCTGGCTCTCGTGTTGCTAGCAGGATGCTCGGCTGAGACTCCAGAGCAGTCTCAACAAAGCCTGAAACCGATGCCCAACTGGCCGCCTCGGATCATCTACAACACCGACGGGACCTGGGCCTTCAACTACCTGCACCGTCGCGATCCGAAGGACCTGCTCATTGTCCTCGATACTCTAGAGGGAAAGGGCGTCGATGTGATTTCGGTCCTGGTGGGGATCGACGACGACCTCTCCTGGCGTGGTAGTTCCCATGGGTCTATGTGGGGAGAAAATGTACAGGACTGGAATCCGGACGAAGACAGAGCCCGCGACTTGGTCGGTGGCATGAACATGAGTCAAGTAGAACTTCTGCACCAGAACCTGGCGGCCATCCAGGACGACGGACACGACTTGATGAGAATTCTGGTAGACCGCGCTCATGAACTGAAGATGGGCATCTTTGCCTCCTTCCGTATGAACGACGCCCACGTGAGCTACGAAGACCGTGGCTGGTACGGACGCTCCGAGATGAAGCTCAAGCGTACCGACCTTGTCATCGGATCAGCCGTAGAACGCTTCTCGGCGGGACGTGCCGACGAATGGAACTTTTCCTGGCAATGGGACTTCGCCCACCAGGAGGTTCGAGATCGTTTTCTGGGTCTCTTCGACGAGGCCCTGTCCCGCTACGACTTCGACGGCCTGGAGCTGGATTTTCCCCGTCAGCCCAACTATTTCAAGGGCGGCGAGGCCTACAAATACCTGTCCGCCATGACCGAATTCATTGGAAAAGCACAGGACATCGTCCGCCGCCACCAGGCTGGGGAGGGCCGGGAGATCAAGCTTACGGTTCGGGTCCCGCCCAGCATCGATCAGAGTGTCACCATGGGCCTCGATTCCGAGACCTGGATCCGCCGGGGCCTGATCGACGCGGCCGTCCTCAGCTCTGTCGGCTATTGCGATCAACGGATCGATGTCGATCGGGCGGTGGAGGCCGCCAAGGACAGCAAGGTCCTCATCTACTCCGGCTGCGACACCAGGACACTAGCTAGTGCCCGTCCGGAAATCCGTAAGTAATTGATAAGGAAGGGGAAAGAGGGCTTTTTCAAGCTCCGAAATTGTCAGGGTCGTTTGCTAGACTATCTGGTGTAAACAATTAGACTGAAACGACTTAGGACGATTTCAGGAGTTCGAAGATGCGTCAAAAGCGTGAAAAACAACGCCCCCTTTCCCCACCATGGCCCGATCACCAACTGGCCCATGAATTGAAGGTGATCTCGCGCATCCTGGACGACAATCCCCAGACGCTGGAGCTGATAGTACAAGATCTCTCTGACAGGGTCGATTCCAGTGTCGGCGCCCCCGGTTTGACGGCCGAGCAGGTGCTGCGTTGTGCCGTCATCAAACAGCTGCATCAGTTCAGCTATCGCAAGCTGGAGTTTCATCTGGTGGATTCGCAAAGCTGTCAGAGGTTCTGTCGCTTGCCCTATGGGGCGTCGATCAGCAAAGCCACCCTGGCGGAGAACCTGGGGAAGATTGAGCCGGGGACATGGAAGGCGATCAACGACCACTTGGTGCGCTGGGCGCAGGCTCGGGGTCTGGAAAAAGGCCAACGGATTCGGGTCGATGCCACGGCGGTCCAGACCAACGTCCACTATCCGCTCGACAGTGAGCTGTTGGACGACGGCATTCGAGTCGTCACCCGGTGGCTGGGGCGGCTGCGGGACTGGGAAGGGATCGGCTTCGTCGATCACACGCGACGGGCCAAGCGGCGCGGCCTGAACATCCGCAACCGCCGCGGCAAGAAGCGCCTGGACAGTTACCGCGATCTAATCAAGGTGGCGTCCAAGACGGCCCACTATGGCGAGCAGGCGCTGGCCGTCTCCGCGCAGTGGAGCGATCCCCTCAGTCTGGCCGGGGCGGCGCAACTGGCCCACTATCTGGAGCTGTTGCACAAAGTCATCGAACAGACCCAACGGCGGGTCCTTTCGGGCGAGGCCGTCGCGGCCCAGGACAAGATCTGTTCCCTCTTCGAAGAGCACACCGATATTATCAAGAAGAGCCCTCGGGAAACGGTCTTCGGCCACAAGGTGTTTGTCAGCACGGGCGCCTCGTCGCTGATCCTGGATTGTGTGGTGGAACGGGGGAATCCGGCCGACAGCAACTATGTGCAACCCTTCTTAGAGCGTCATCGACAGCTGTACGGGAAGGTCCCGCGCCAGAGCGCCTGGGATGGCGGTTTTGCCTCGGCGGCCAACCTGAGCTGGGCCAAAGAGCAGGGGGTACAGGACGTGGCCTTTTCCAAAAAGTGTGGGTTGACGGTCGAGAGCATGGTGCGTTCCAGTTGGGTCTACAAACAGCTCAAACGCTTCCGGGCCGGGATCGAGGGGTGCATTGGGACCCTCAAGCACACCTTTGGTCTCCACCGCTGTACCTGGAAAGGCTGGCCTCACTTTCAAAGCTACGTCCATGCCAGCGTCCTGACCTATAACCTGGTCGTCCTGGCCCGACTCCTGTTGTAGTCTTTTGTGGCTGACCGTACTGCCTTGTGGCTCCGACTCAGGGAGAGGTCTGCGCCGAACCGGTGTTTTTTGGCCCGTGCGCCCTCGCTCGCTCGTCCTCGCTCTGGATCGAGCTGGGTCGAGTCGGTCTGTCAGCAGTCTCAGGTATAAAAAGTGGTTCCGATTCAACAGATTACAGTTCTGGGAACCCCGGTTTCCGGACGGGCACTAGCTAAGCTAAGGGTCTGCGCAAAAATAACTTGGCATTTTGGCATCTCATCTTCACACCATCTTCGGCCGCTCCTCAGTCGCGAAATCCTCAACGTAGACCCGGCTATGCCTGCGGTTTCGCTCAATCGTTCGCGGCCAAATCTGGTGCAAATCTGAGCGCCAACTCTACCAAGTTATTCTTGCGCTGACCCTAAGTCCACCCCTATCCCCACCCCTACCCCTAGGTTCAGCCGGTCAGCGGTCTGATGATGGAATCGACCACTGAGTACACCACGGAACCGGACTCGGCTTTGCGAAGCTGTAACTGGTAAGCCCGGTTCAAGAACATCTTCTTCGTCACTTTACTTCTGGGTTTTGCTTCGGGAGCGACCGTACTGAGCAATTGGCTCAGCTTCGAGCGAGGACCAGGCTTCTTGTGCAGGGTTACGAAGAGTTCGAGTCTAGTCCCCTCCCACTCGAAAGGTTCATAGACGCTGAAGGTCAGAATCAGCTTCTCTTGATTGAATTGTCGGTACAGCTCCTGTCTGACGTCTATGCATGTCCCCTCCACTACATCCACGTCCAGGAGTGGGAGTTTGTCTGGGACCCGGATCAGAAGATCGTCCGTCGGCTTGTCGACCAGTGTCATTCTTGGGTCTTCCATTTTGTCTACCTCCTCACGAATCCACGGCTCTCAACTAGGTCTGACCTTCCCGCCCTAGAAAGTCCTCCAGGAACAACAGAACCAGGCGCAAGATTCAGTTGGGGAGATACGAGGGGAGTGTCCGGTTGACCAGTGTCACGCATGAGTGATTTCCTCTCTCGGCTTGACTGTCTCCATTAGCTGGGAAGGATTAAGGCCCAATGCTCGAGCAAGCCTCCGTGCGTGGGACGGATAGGGCACCATGCGCCCGCACTCTATACGGGAGACATCTGCGCTCGACATTCGGGCGAAGTAGGCAAGTTCGGTCTGCGTCCAAGAGCTACCATCAAAAGGTGTGTAAATAGCAGAGGCGGTGAGTATCCTTCCGGGTTGACCTAAACCCAGGGCCGGAAGGCCCATAAAGGAAGGAGTACACACCGCATGAAAGAGAAGAACATTGAGGGGACTGTGGAGTCAAGAGTCTGTTTCCAGGAGCTGGAAGATTGGGTGCGGGAGAAGGTCCAGTCTTGGGTCCAGGAGCTACTAGAGGAGGAGGTGACCGAGCTGCTGGGACGAGACAAGAGTGAGCGTCGAGGCAAAGTGGACCCAGCGTCGGGATACCGCAACGGCTATGGCAAGGCCAGACGACTGACCCTCAGTAGCGGGACGATCACCGTGCGACGGCCTCGAGTCCGAGATCTAGAAGAGCGTTTTGAAAGCCGGGTACTGCCGCTGTTTGCCAAACGGACGCAGCAAGTCCGAGACCTGATTCCAGAGCTGTATTTGCAGGGCCTGGCTCAGGGCGATTTCGACTTGGCATTAAGAGGGCTTTTAGGGGAAGAAGCGGCCTTGTCGGCCAACACGGTGGCCCGACTGAAAGAGAAGTGGCAAGAAGAATGGGCCGTCTGGCAAAGTCGTCCCCTGGAGGAACTGGAAGTCGTTTATTTATGGGCGGATGGAATCTACGTCAAAGCGGGTCTGGAGAAGGAAAAGGCCGTCCTGCTGGTGGTCCTTGCGGCGCTCAGTGATGGCAGCAAGGTGGTGGTTTCGGTGACGAGCGGTTATCGGGAATCGACGGAAAGTTGGTCAGAGGTGTTACGCGACTTGAAGCGGCGGGGGATGAATGCTCCTCGTCTGGTCATCGCCGACGGCCCCCTCGGCATCTGGGGGGCCTTGCATCTGGGGGGCCTTGTGCAACGTCTACCCCGAGGCGGAAGAGCAGCGTTGCTGGAATCACCGCATCGTCAATATCCTGGCCAAGGTGCCCAAACGCGAGCAGCCCACGGCCTTATTGATTCTGCGCCAGATCCCCTATGCTGAGAGCCGTCAGGAAGCGGAACGCCTCAAACGGGTTTTCCAGGAGTGGTGCCGAAGCAGAGGCTTGGCTCCGGCGGCCGATCTGTTGGACCAGGACTGGGATCGGATGGTGAGCTTTTACAACTACCCGAAGCAGCAGTGGCAACACCTGCGCACCACGAATCCAGTGGAGTCCCCGTTCGCCGGACTTCGGCTGCGAACCGATGCGGCCAAGCGCTTCAAGAAGGTGAACAACGCCCAGGCGGTGATCTGGAAGATGCTCTTGGTGGCCGAGAAACGATTCCGTCGTCTCAAAGCTCCAGAGCTCATGAGAGATGTCTATCAGGGAGCCAAGTATGTGAATGGAGTCCTGGTCAACCAGGAGTCGAAGGAGAAAGCCGCCTGAGTCTATTTACACACCTCTTGACATGAGCTCTGCGTCCAACCACGATTTAGGCGCTCAGCTTTGACGCGAAGAATTTTGGTTCATCCGGTAAATGGGGAGGTGCCGCCAGTCAAAGGCAGGCCGTGGAAACTGCCGCACTATGCAAACCGTGGAAAAACAACTAGTTCTGGAGGAGAACTGGCAAGTGCTCGCAGTTGTTTTTCCACCGTTCGCACAGCGCTTGGAAAACTCCGTATCACGGGCTTGCTGGCCCAGTTCGATGTCGCTCGGAGTTTTCCACAGTTCCCACGGCCTCTGCTACTGCAGCCGACTATATTGACAAGCGAACGGGGAACCAGATTTGGGATCCGGAAAGCGCCGAACCACGTTCCCACCTCCCCATTTACCGGATGACCCAGAATTTTGTTGTCCATGTTCATGGACTGTGGCGCTCAAAAGCAGTGAGCAATGCTCAATTCGATTGAGCAATTTCAATAATTCTTCGTTTGGGAGTGGAGGAAGCTCAGGGAGTGGGGGTCGGCGGGTTGTAGCTGCAGTCCGTGCCTATCTTAATAGTGCCTCGCAAATAGGCTACAAGTGGGGGGAAATCATCTTCGATCTTATGGTAGGCACTGGTGATAGCTCTCGATACGTTTTTTCGGGCTTTTTCGCTCGGACCGTCGAACCCTCGTGTTTTGTAGCCTGGTCCAAAGTTTGACCTGAGGTATTGAAGGAGAACCTCTTTTTCTTTCTCAACGAGCGGGCGCTCAGGTGAATCTTCGGGCATGTGGTCTAGCTGTCCTGTGATCTGCTCTAGTCTTTCGTTGATCTGGGCTAAAGCTCTGATATCCATCTTCTCCCCGAGGCCAGGCTGAGCAAACTCCAAGTCTGGCCTCACCGTCAAAGACTCTTTCTCTTCAACTTCCTCAGATCCCATCTTGCGGAGATAGGTCTCCTTGGGGGTCGTCGAAGTCAACTTCTTTGCGTAAATCTCAATGGTTGTACAGGGAATACTTCGTTGTGGTTGCTCAAGTAGGAATTTGAGGTAATAAAGACCGAGAATAGCCCCGAAGTACGCTTCCTTGTCGTCGTATATAACCTGCCACTTTTCCCCCCTCTTTCTGAACACCCGCAGGCAAGGTACTCCCTCCCCATAAGGTGTCCGGTGACGGGGCATTCGTTGGGGCGCTCTCGGCAGGCTTCGCACTCTCCAGCCCTGCCTGGCTATCTGGCAGCAATTTGACATTCAACTCGTGGATCTGCCTTCTTCGACTCTCATTCTCTTTCTCCCGAGTCTCTTCGGCTTCTGGAGACCTACGCGTGGCCGACTGCTCGGCTTGGCGCCAGGAAATATTTTCTGAGGTCGGCATCTCGGCCGGCAGGTAATCACGCCACTTTCGAACCGTGACGTTTGGCCCAGTGGCAGGCGGACCGCTCAGCCAATCAGGTAAGTCATCGCTTAGCCCTGCTGGGTCCTTTTGGTCCAGGCTGTCACACCGGAACTCGACTCTGGCTTGTGCGCTGTCGATCAGGCGCTCTTCAATTCTCTCTAGCTGTTCCAGATGCTTTCGACCTGCTTGCGGCGCAAGATTCTGTCTCGCCCGGTAGTTCAAGTAGTTTGCCATATGATGCTCGATTTCTATTCGAAGCTCTGGCTGCCAGGCGGAGGAGGCCCTCACCGGCAAGAGCGACGCTGTCAGTTACCGCACAGGGTACGGGTGCGACCAGGTCAAGCCGAGTTGCTGCCGGATCCAGGCTGGATTGACCGGAACCGACCAACAATCGCCCCGTGAGAAGGCCCAGGACGGGCGATCGCGAATCCACAGAACCCAGACCATTCACCGAATTGACGGAATCTCTGAGTCTGCTACGCTACCAACGAAAACAATGACCAAGCCATCTACACAATCTGATCAGCAAATCATTCCGGTGGAATCCATCCAACAGCGGATCTATTTGATTCGAGGCCATAAGGTCATGCTGGATAGCGATCTCGCCGAGCTGTATGGCGTCACCACGGGGAACCTGAACCTAGCTGTACGTCGAAATGAGAAGCGATTCCCCGAAGACTTCATGTTCCATCTGAGCGCCGAGGAGGCAAAATCTTTGCTATTGCAAACTGCAAGAGCAAAGGGCCGGGGTGGTCGCCAGACACCGCCTTACGCTTTCACTGAGCAAGGTGTGGCCATGCTCTCCAGCGTGCTCCGGAGCGATCGCGCCGTGCAGGTCAATATCATCATCATGCGGGCGTTTGTCCGGCTGCGGGAGGTCCTGGCGACCCACAAAGACCTAGCCCGCAAGCTGGAGCAGCTCGAGAAGAAGGTGACGTTGCACGACCAGAGAATCACCGCAGTCTTTGAAGCGATCAAGGAGCTCTTGGAGCCAGGAGAGCTACCCAAGCGCCAGCAGATTGGGTTTCAGGCAGGTAAAGACCGGGATTCGTGATCATCTGAGCGAAACCCGCTCTGTCAGAAGCCCGACAAGCGCCGATCACATCGGGATGAGCGGAGAGTACTGACCTCCACCTGCATAATCTTTCAATTTCCGAGCATGAAATCCCGCCGACAATCCAGGCGCCCTCACCGGGGACGTCGCCGATCACGGAAACACGGCTGCCGCATCTGCGGAACCGAGCTGTTCGCTCACAAGCCCAACTCCTACTATGGGCATGTTGAGCATGCTTATAGGAGGTGATTGTAACCCCAAATTGAACTCCGTTCAATTTGCAAGCCAGGTAAGCCCATGAGAGCCTGATGGCTGGGAGCGAACAGACCCTGGTTGGTATGGGTCATTCTGATTCGGAAGACAGGATTCGATCCGAAGCAGTGCTTGTTTGTCGGGGATGATCCCGACGCCGACGTGGTTGGCGCGGTGGAGGCTGGGTTTCAGGTGGCCTGGCTCTCAGAAGGAAGGAACCGGGAGGCTCCGCTTCGACCTCCAAGGTGGATCATCAACACTCTGCCCGAGCTGGTCGAAATCGTGAACCCTTAGGGTCTGCGCAAGAATAACTTGGCATTTTGGCATCTCATCTTCACACCATCTTCGGCCGCGTGAGCCAGGAAGCGGCAGTCGGATGCCTCCAGCTCAGGGAGATTCTTTTCTGGGCTCCGAATCCGTCGAGACCGAACTGACCTCGTAGCTTTGGCCCCGCCAGCGTTTCTGGTAGTTGATGTCCCTCGGCAGCTACCGGCACTGCCATCCTGAGAGCACCCCCAACGCGCTCCCCCACCCCGACTCTTCCCTCAAAAGCTCGAGAGCTTCCTGGCTTCGCTTTCGCCCCAACAGGCTCAAGCCTTCCGAGCCTCCAGCGACGCGCTCTTCTGGGACGACGTCCCGATTTGGGAAGACTGACCCGCCCCGGCGCCCGGGCCGGATCCAATACCGGTGTATCCTTGCTGCCCTGATTTTTCCCTTCCTCCAACCAAAACTCGGTCTCGACGCTCCCATCACGCTATTTCAACCCACCTTTTCTTTCACCTCCGAACTGAAGCGCCCCCCACGCCCCTCGTCCACCTTTTTTCATCCCCAGTAATGCAAAAAATGGCAACCCATACCCGACGCCCAAAAAAGCAAACTCCTATCTCCATCTCTGCGTTGGTCGTCGCCGGTCATTCCGACAGAGTGACCGGCATTGTGACAAACAGGTTCTCTCCTCGAGTCTGAATCACTGTGGCAGCCACGCCTCCCGAGGAGGTGGTTGCCTTCACCAGTCCCTTGAAATCCCCAAAGTCCAAGCCGACGTCCGGCTCTGGAATCCAGCTAATCTCGTCCACTAAGAGAGCCTGATGGCCCATACCTGCAAGGATGATGGAGGCGCGGGCCAACAAATCTCCATCCGGATTCCGCAGCTCGAGGTTGACCGTTAGCTGATCGTTCCCTGGATTCTGGAAGGCGATACCCGTATTGATCTCAGCCGTCTTCAGGATAGGAGCAATAAACTCTGGTAGCGCAGCACTGGCACCCACTCCGGCTGCTCCGACGCCGCTGTTGAATACCACAACCCCTGACAGCTGCTTCTCGGAAATGACAGTCGCCGATCCTGCTTGCAGAATCCCCTGGCCATCGCTGCGCAGGATCCGCAGGCCGCAGGCAGGAATCGTTACATCGACTTCGCCTTGAACCAAATCAATTCCATTCAGATCGATGTCACTCAAGGGCTGCCCGTCGTCGCCTTTGATCGCGATGGTTGCCCGGGCCTCCATAGTCTTGTCGGTATTGAGCAGAAAGATCTCACTGGAAAGCTGGATCGTGCTCGCCCCTAACGTCTCAGCCAGGTCCGTCGAGGCGATCTCTCCGTCTCCAAACTGGGCAAAGTAGAGGGGCGAGACGGGTTCCGGGTCGTCGCTCACCACTCTCAGAGTCACAGAGACGCCCTGAATGACTTCCCAAAGCAATCCTGCGCCCAGCGGCGGAAACCCAGTACAGGTCATTTCCAGGCGCATACAGTTGGAGAAACTTCCCTCAGTGGTTCCATCCACGATCAGAAAACTATCGCCCGCAGTGGGAATAAAACCATCGATGAGCGAAACGGACAGGGTGCCGCCTAGACCCAAAACAAGTAGATGAAAGTGGATTAAGCCGCGTGTAAACACCTGAAATGCCAGACCTGACGGGTATTCTGGAGTTAACAAAGAAACCTCAGAGAGACCCGAAAGGAGGCATTTCAGGTGAAGAAAAAGCATAGCGCAATCATCCGAAAGCGGGAAGCAGAAGTTGCTGATCGGCTGAGCCCCAGTTGGAACGGTGAGGATCCGAAACCGGTCCTCTCGGCCGAAGGCATCAGCTACGAGGTCTCGGAGAAAATTCACGGCGTCAGTTACGGTGGGCTGGGGCTGCTGCGGCAGATCGTGAAGTGGAGCGGGCTGGGGAAAGCGATTGATCAGGGGGTGAAGTTGTTCAAACGCCACTAGCCGTACCACGAATCGGACCACGTGCTGAGCCTGATCTACAACGTGGCCACGGGCGGGACCCGCTATCAGGATATCGAAATGCGGCGTCAAAGTGTCAGCTTCCTGGAAGCGGTAGGAGCGGAGAAGATCCCCGCGCCCAGCACGGCCGGAGATTTTGTGCGCCGCTTCCAAGCGCCGGATGTGATCGATCTGATGGAAGCCGTCAATGAGAGCCGCCGCAAGGTCTGGGCCCAACAACCGGCGAGGTTCTTCGAACGGGCGGAGATCGACGTGGATGGCACGATTGCCCCCACCAGCGGGGAATGCAAGGAAGGGATGGAGATCAGCTACGACGGGCAGTGGGGCTATGCACCGTTGATCGTGACGCTGGCCCAGACGGGAGAGGTGCTCTATGCCGTCAACCGCTCGGGGAATCGCCCCTCTCATGAGGGAGCCCCCGAATGGCTGGATCGGAGTATCGAGTTGGTCCGAGAGGCGGGTTTTCGAACGGTGCGCCTGCGCGGGGACACGGATTTTTCGCTGACAGCTCATTTTGACCGCTGGACGGAAGCGGGCGTGGAATTTGACTTCGGGATGGATGCCCATCCGAGCTTCATCAAGTGGGCCGAGGCGTTGCCGCAAGCGAATTGGAAGGAGCTGGTGCGCCCCGGCAAGGAGAAAGGAAAAGGGAAAAAGCGGCGCAAGCGGCGCGACAAAGTGAAGCCGGAGATTGTCAAGGAGCGCGGGTTCAAGACCCTGAGGCTGGAACGGGAAGAGATCGTGGAGATCGACTACCGTCCGAGCAAAGCGAAGCGAACGTATCGGCTGGTGATCTTGCGCAAGACGATCCTGGTCGAGAAAGGCCAGAAGCGGCTTCTGCCGCAGACGCGCTATCACTTTTATGTCACGAATATCCCGGCGGCCCAGTTGGGAACGGCGGGAGTGGTTCGGGAAAACAACCGGCGCTGCAATCAAGAGAACGTCATTGAACAACTCAAGAACGGAGTCGAGGCCCTGCGGATGCCCTCGGATACGCTGGTGGCCAACTGGGCCTATCTGGTGATTGCGGCGCAGGCCTGGAATCTGAAGGCCTGGATGGGGTTGGTTCTGCCGGCTCGACTGCAGGCCAGACAGCTGGTGAAGATGGAATATCGCCGTTTCCTGCGAGAGATCATTGAAATGCCCTGCCAGATTCTGCGGAGGGGCCGACGGTTGGTCTATCGGCTGCTGGATGTCAATGGTTGGAGCCGTCTTCTCCTGGAAGGCAGTAGGTGGTTGAAACGCCGGCCAGCTACCTGAAACTGAAAGGAGATAAAGAAGCTCTGAGGGTCGCGAGAGCTGGGGAGTAGTGTCTCTGAAAACGCCGCTCAAGGGGGCAGAATCGCCCCGCATGAGCGATCGCCGTGCAGGAGTGCAGAACACGAGCCGAGGTCTAAGGGACTTAGCGGGAAAATCTAGAATTTAGGCCTCCAAAACGGCCCCCAGGAGCCGGGAAAGGGGTCTACTTTCCAACTTGCGCTTATTTTGGGCCTAGACTCGCGCTCTCCATCGTCGCCGTTCCCACCCGCAACATATCGAAGCTGCCCGCTCCAGCCAACTCCATTCTGAGCTCCCCTGTCCCGAGCTGGGTGTATTTTCCAGTGACTGTGGTGCTGTCGATGGAGTTTCCCACCTCGAACACTCCGGCATTGAGCACGCTCCCGTCGATAGTTCCGGATCCTACAAACTCCCCTGATGCCTCGTTGACCAGTTGGGCGCTGCCCTCCAATCGGATCGTTCCCCCATTCCAACTGACCGCACCGGCATTGGTAAACTCTCCTCCGTCCTGCACAATCATGGCCGGCGAGCCATCTTCCGGCTCGCTGAGGGTCATTGTTCCCTCGTTTCTCAAGCTAGAAGTGCCACCCAGATCAAGGGTTCCACCGCTCCAGCTGACGGCGCCGGATTCACTGGAGCCTGTTTGTGGGCTCGACGGGCTGCTGGCCGGCGGAGTCCCCGAGACAATTATGTCGACGTGGCCCCGAACCTCCACAGGACCAGTCACTGTGGCTGAGGCCGATGAGTCAATTTGAACTGTGGCCGTCGTGGCTTGTTGAAGGAAGACAACCGCGTCGGAAATGGTGCCGTTGGGACCATTTAGCGTCATTGCCAGATTGTGGCCACTCCCCTGATAGTGGAGGCTGCCTCCGCCGTCTAAGGAGTAGCTCCCCTGGTTCTCTGAGGGCTTGGTGAGATTGACCAGCCCGTTGATCTCGACATCGCCGTCCGTCTCCAGTTCGACGTCTATAGTGGCTGAAGAGACGCTCATCTGGTCATGATTCCTGATTATTCCATCGCCCGACACATCTCCCTGAATGATCAGCTCTCCGGCAACGGTACTTTGGGCATCCAAAGCTTCGGAAGCAGGTTCTCCAGAGCCGTTCAACAACAACCCATCCACGGTGCCGTCGTCGAGGGTCAGGCTACCACCTTGAATTTGTAATATTGAGTTCGCGCCTAAATCCAGACTCCGGATCTCGTGCGATTGAGAAATGATAATTGTTCCGCTGTTCGCCGGTATCACCACATCATCGTCTGGACCAGGTACAACAGGTGGATCCCAGTTGGCGGGATTGGAAAAGTCGCTATTATCTCCTCCTCCAGTCCACCCTCTTGGCCCCGAGAGGGCGGGGCAGTCTACTGTATCCTGAACCTGCACCTGCCCCGTCTTCGAGTCCCCGACCTCGGGATCGGACAGGGTGACAGAGGCCCGATTGACGATGAGTGTCTGATCGGAAACCGCGTCGACAACAACCAAAAAGCGGACGGCGAGTGTCTCACCCTGTTCCAAGCTTCCAGTCCATGTGATCTTGTCCGAATCTGGATTGAAGAGGTTAAGCAACCGTTTTTCTGTAATTTCCTTTAGGGCCCTTAGGGAAGGATTGCTCCACTTGTTTTTTCCAGCCGGCCAGGTTCAGGTATTGCCGGCCGGTTAACCACTCCTCGTGTATCTCTGCAAGCACAGCCGAGATGAGCCGCAGCGCCGACGCTTCGTGGGGAAAGATTCCCACCACCCGGGTTCGTCTCCGGATCTCCCGGTGCAGTCTCTCCAGTCCGTTGATGGTTCGGATCCTTCGCCACCAGCTCCGCGGAAAATCAAACACTGTCAGCCCTTCATCCACGTTGTCTTCCAGCCAGCTCACGAACTCCGGTGCAATCTTTTCGAACTTCTTGACGACTTTACCCTTGAGCTCCTCGGCATCTTCTCGAGACGGGGCATCGAAAATGTCCCGCATGGCCTGGGCGATGCGGGGCTTGTCCTCTTTGCGGCGAGCATATTGTTGGGCGTTTTTACTCAGGTGAAACTGACAACGGTTCCAGGGCACCGACGGATAAACTGCCCGCCTGGCCGCCTTCAGTCCTTCGTGATCGTCACTGACAAACAGCTCGACCCCTCTCAGTCCACGCTTGTGCAGATCTCCCAGAAACCCTCGCCAATGCACCTCCGCTTCACTGATCCTGGTGCTCAGACCCAACACCTCCCGCGTCCCGAAACGATTGACTCCTATGGCTTTCAGGATGGCCACGTCCTGCACCCTGCCGCCTCTTCGAACCTTCTCGTAGTGGGCATCCAGATACACGATCGGATACTCTCCCAGCTCCCGGCTTCGAAACTCTTCCAGCTCTTCGTCCAGCATCCCGGCCACTCTCGAGACCTGGGTGGCCGAGATCTCCAACCCACACAGCTGCTCCGTGATCTCGGTGACTTTCCTCGTCGAGACGCCCATCACATACATCTCGGCAATGGCCAGCTTCAGGGCCTTCTCCGAACGGCAACCCCTCTCCAGCGACTTGGGATAAAACCTCAACCCACGCACCTGTGGAATCTCCAAGTGCAGCTCTCCCACTCGAGTCTGAATCCGCTTGCCTTTGAATCCGTTTCGATAGCCTCGCCGACTGGCTGTTCTCTCGTACGCTTCCGCTCCCAGAAACTCGCTTCTTTCCAACTGCATGGCCACGTTGAACAGCTTCTCCAGGATTCCTCGAAAGGCTTCTGTTCCTTCCTCGATCAACTCCGCCAGGATCTCCCGTGGTACTCTCTTTTCCAGGTCTGGGTTCATTTGATTCTCCTTGCCAGATAGACGTTTCTGTTTTTGGAGAATCCTGTCCCAGACCTCTGTCTTTCCGACCCAGGCCTGACCAGAATTTACAGAAAAGAAGTTACGCTACTATCGAAGACCCCGCCTCCGCTGATACCTCCCACCAACGAGGTGCCTGCTGGGATGGGATCTTCCAGGATGTAGTCCAGGGCGCCTCTCTGCTGCGGCGTGTTTGTGAGACGGATGCTGTAGGCGATGTTGCTGCCCGGACACAGCGGTTGAGAGACCACCCGGTTCTTGACGAGGGTGAAGGTGAGATCGTCAGCACCGGGACTGGGAGTAGGAGTGGGCGTGCTGGTCGCGGTCGGGGTCGCGGTACCGGTGCTGATCGCGGTCGGCGTCGCCGTACTCGTATTTGTCGTTGTCGGAGTGCCGGTGGGCGTTGCGGTATTGGTCGGCGTACTGGTGGCCGTCGCCGTCGGCGTGGATGTAGCGGTAGCTGTCGGTAAAGCCGTCGGAGTACTGGTCGGCGTGGCCGTAGCTGTCGGTAAAGCCGTCGGAGTACTGGTCGGCGTGGCCGTAGCGGTCGGTAAAGCCGTCGGAGTACTGGTCGGCGTGGCCGTAGCTGTCGGTAAAGCCGTCGGAGTACTGGTCGGCGTGGCCGTAGCTGTCGGTAAAGCCGTCGGAGTACTGGTCGGCGTGGCCGTAGCGGTCGGTAAAGCCGTCGGAGTACTGGTTGGCGTGGCCGTAGCGGTCGGTAAAGCCGTCGGAGTACTGGTTGGTGTGGCGGTCGCGGTCGGCGTCGAAGTAGGAGTGTTGGTCGGGGTTGAGGTCGCCGTCGAAGTGGGTGTTGCTGTCGGAGTAGGAGTGCTGGTGGGCGTCGAGGTCACCGTGCTCGTCGGTGTCGCCGTCGGAGCGGTAACCGTCAGGGTGTTGGTCCCCGTGCTGTTTGCGAAGGCCAGTCCGCCATCGGTGAAGGAAGCTTCGATGGTAAAGTCTCCTGGCCCCGTGCCGGCGGGAAGCGTGTAGCTGACTTCCGCCACGCCCCCAGTCAACATCATATCGGTTACGGCGGTTCCAATGGGGGTCGCGCCCGACTTGACCTGGAATGTCACCATCCCTTCGGATACCCCCTGGAGGGTAGCGCCGACCACTGACTCCAGAACGCTGACCGTTGCGGTAAGGTCCACGGACTGTTCCGCTGCACTGAAGGACGTAATTTCGGGGCCGTTGACAGTCGTGTCGGTCAGGATCAAACCGGCGTAGGCGGGTACCACGGAAATCGAAATCAGGACGAGGACGATTCCTGCTATCAGGCTGAATCGTCTCTTGCCGGTCGATTGAGAGGAAACGAGGGTAGAAGCAACAGACGGAAGGGGCGGGAGCCGCCCAGTCAGGCTTCTCGAATGTTTTCTCGATCTCTCCGTCCGCTGCATGGTGAAGGTTCAGCTCTGCGCAGCTAGGCGCTTTTTTCCCAGGGGCTTGGTTCAGTCGAAATACGTCACCCAGATTCCGGACGAATGTCTCGCCGGGAGAGCGAGCTCCAACGCTCGGCTACCCTGGCACAGTGGCTTGAATCCGATAAGCTGAATCATGGCCTCCAACTCGATCAGCCGACTCATGACCTTGTCCCCGCTGACCGAAGGCAGAGACCTCATCTGAATAGAACTAGAGAACATACTCGGAGCTTTGGCAGGTGTTGTCAAACTGAAGGTACCCTGGGTGCTTCTTCAGGCAACTGTTGTTGATGACGACATTCCGCGGTGGTCTGCAGTCGGATCGCGATCAGGATAAACAAAAGGAACACGGCCTGACTCACGAAGACATCCCAGAACGAGAGCTTCTTTTTGGCCAAGCCTGCTTGCATGGCCGGAGTCCTCACCGTCTTACCGAATCTCAGAGCCGTGTGCGGACGGACAAAGTTGTAATGCGTCATCAGCAACCGTTGCCCACCAAGAATTCTGGGCGACGAGCGTGACAAGGCCGACGACGGCCAAGATAGGAGACGACAGTCGACTGCGAGAGTGCAAAGACTTGCTCTACAGCATAGCGCTTTCGTTCAACGGTCTTTGCAGCTATACGCCGCATGCGCTTCTCGGGCTCCACAAATCTCACTTTAATAAAATGATACTCGAGCTTCCCGTAGTAATTCTTTCATACTTCTCGATGGCAGAGCGGTAGGGGGCTTGGGGAAGTCAGGCATCACGCGCAACGTATGAATCTCAGACGGATAACGCGGTCGAACGTACGGACCAGGTTCAACATGAGTTATTTAAGTAGGCACTTCGTGCCGACGGCCAAGGCCGTAAAAGGCTGTTTCGGGACACCCCGGCTGTGACGAAAGGGCGGTCTCAGAGAACAGCTCACTTGATTGAAATTCCGAGACTGTATATATGCGACAGGCATATGCATGCCACGTATCTGGAAGTTCGACGGCCACTTCAGCAGGACACGCCGCCCCCGGAGTTCCCGTACAAGACTCGGCGAGATCACACAGATCACCCGAGCCAGCGCGGCATACCGTCCCGGCAGGTCTCGGCGTCACGATGTCGCAATTCTCCGACCCAGCGCCCGGATCGCAAGAAAACATAGCGCAATCCGTATCAAGAGGCGAGCAATCGATGCCCCCGCACTGGGCCATCGCCGGCGAGGCCCCTGCGAACAGGACCACCATCATCATCAGCAACCCCAATGAATCTAGATCGATTCGAGGCAGGCTGCGGCGAAATGAGGTTAGTCGTTCGAGCGAGTTACCATACTTGGGGTCCATCGTCTCTTCCCTTCAAAAGAGCGATCCATACTTTTTGTAGTCAATCCATCTCAAACAAAGGCACTGCAGCTGGCTTCGGGCGTGTATCCGGTCAAATTTGGCAAAGACCGCAAGATTCGGGTAACACCTTGGGATCTCACGTAAATTCGAGCTATGGATCGAGATTATTCCACCTCCTGGAAGATGGGACTTCTGCCGGCGGTGGCTCTCGAGGGGAGTCACTTCAAGTCCCGAAAAGCCAAAACCCAGATTGCTACTGTCCCAACTCCTTTAACGCACTGTCGATTTCGGACTTGAAGGCGCCGAACGCCTTGGCACCCCGGATGAAGCTGATCCCGCGAACCCTGCTGGGATCATCTGGATCGGTGTGCCCCAGAACGAAGCTCGGAGTTCCGGTGGCGCCGGCCGTCCGGGCCACTTTCATATCCTGGCGAACCGCGTCCGCGTACTTGTCCGAGTCGAGACACGTCTGAAAGGCGGGGCCATCGAGGTCCAGGGCTTTTGCGTGAGCCGACCACGGGTCGAGTTTTTTCTGATAATCGAAGAGTCGGTCGTGCATTTCCCAGTACTTACCTTGCTCCTCGGCACAGTGTGTAGCCCGAGCGGCCTTGAAGGCCAGCTTGTGGATGTTCTCTAGCGGTAGATCCAGCATCGAGTAGCGGAGCTTGCCGGTGTCGATGTACTCCTTTTCGATCTTGGGGTGTGTGTTCTTGATGTGCCGGGAACAGAAGGGGCACTGATAGTCCGTAAACTCGATCAGCGTGAGCTTGGCTGAGGCCTCCCCCTTGATGGGGTTCTTGCCCAGATCGAAGACCTTGTCCTTGACATTGGAACCCGCTGGTGCTGAAGGGGCCGCCGCGGGTCTCTCCTCGAGCAACTTCCTGATCTCTTCAAGCTCCTTCTTGATCTCCGATTGACCCCTCTTCAGCGCCTCAACCTCCTGCATCAGATGGATCTCTCTCTGGATCTGCTCCTGGCCCTGCCTCAGGGCGTCGAGTTCATCGCGAAGGCTGGAATCCTCTTGCTGCGCCAGCAGAGGCAAGAACATCAGAAAACAGAGGACTAACCCGATGACAGTCCTTCTCGTCGGCTTTCGATTCATGTTTGCCGCCGAGGCAGGAGTACCTCAGATTGGGCCACTGCGTCAAGCTCTTGGCGGATTTCACGTCATGGTTGGTAAAACGTAGGGAAACCGAGAACTCGCCGTTATCCGCCGATGCCGTATCCAAGCACACGAGCGAGGCAGCTTCCGAGGAGCGACCGGTCGCAGGAAAGACCCGTGAGCAGAGAATCGACTAACCTATTGAGTAGAAGGCTTTCACTGTCTGATTCGATCGCAATCGAACGGCCGCTTTGCACCTCGTCCATCGACACGGACTTTCCGCAACACCTGAATATGCCTGCGCCGGGTCAAAATATGGAAGATTGGTTCCGAGTAATCTGCATTCAAGTCATAACGTCCCCGCGAAGCGGGGAGCTTGGCGGTTGTGAGCCGCCCCAAGGGCGGCCAATCTCTACTCGTTAAAACAAGCCGTCGTCCTTACCGTCGAGGTGATCTTGATGGCGGATGTATTTGCGAATCTGCTTCTCCTCGAATCCAACCGTCGAGACCGCATAGCCGCGCGCCCACAACTTTTCGCCGTTGAAGTTGCGCTTCCTGCCCCCGAATTGGCGTGCCACGGCAATCGCGCTTTTCCCCTTGAGGTAACCGATCACCTGAGCCACCGAATACTTTGGCGGGACCTGGATCAACATATGCACATGATCTACCACCATGTGCCCTTCCAGGATATTGCTCTCCCTTTGCCTCGCCAATTCTCGGAAGACCGGGCCCAGAAACTCTCGAATCTTTCCGTACAGCACTTTCCTTCTCCCTTTGGGAACAAACACGATGTGGTATTTGCAGTCCCATCGGGTATGGCTTAAGCTCTCATATGACATGCTTTATGCCTCCTTTGTGGGTACCGCCAAGCTCCAAAGGAGGCATCCTATTACTGGATCTAAATGTCAAACCTGGAAAGTCTCACTGGTCAAACCAGTGGCTTACCTGTCTTCGAGTTAGTCGTGTTCAGCGAGGATACCAAGTCAAGAAAGTACCGTTACGTCCCGCTGACAGAGGATGCCCTTAGAGCTGTCAATGCTCTCATATCCCCTGAGGGCTGCTCCTACGTCTTCTTCAACCCGGAGAGCGGCACGCGATGGTCTCACTGCCGGAAGCCCTGGGAGCGGGCGAGAGAAAGAGCCGGTCTACCGGAGCTGCAGGTGAAGGACCTGCGGCGCCACTACGCCATCATCCTGGCGGAAGGGGGCGCGGACATGCACGACATCCAGCAGGTGCTGGGACACGCGAGTGTGGCCACAACGGAGAAACACTACGCTCAGTTCTCTCCCAAGCACTCAGCCAGGAAGGTACTGAAGATCCTAGAGGGTGGTCTGAAGAAGGTTAAGAAACGTTCTGCCTGACTGTACCGGAAACAAAACGGTAACAAGACAAATAGCATCAGGCCATAGATCAAATGATCAGCACCTGTAAGCAATTGTTAGGAAATGGATTAGGGTGGCGCGCCCGGAGAGATTCGAACTCCCGACCTACGGATTCGAAGTCCGGCGCTCTATCCAGCTGAGCTACGGGCGCGCTGGCTTATCTTACAACAGTTAGGGGCGCGCAGAGTATCGCTAAAACCCAGTCCTATAAAGGACTCTGTGTGGGTGGATGGACCGCGGGATCGTGTCGCTGAATCGCTTCCTCTCATCGATCTCAGGGCTACCGGGTTGATTGCCGCGCCAATGCGTTGAATAATCGAGTGCGATCGTGGCCGTCTGGTACTGATCATGCTCGAATATCAACGCACACAGCGTGGAACACTCATGGTTTATTGCCTCGGAGGCGCAGGGATGATTGTGGGCGGAATCACTGTGCTGACCATGAGCCTTGGATCCTCTTCCGCGCTGATTCCCGGGCTGGCTACGTCCGTGTTGTTCATCTGTGCCTACCTCTTCCACTCCCTCACGGTGAGAGTGTCGCGCGACCGGGTCACGCTCCGATTCGGTCCCGGGCTGATCAGGAAGAGTTTCGACACCATCAACATCTGCAACGCTGGAATTGTCCAGAATCGCTGGTACTACGGGTGGGGTGTCAAGCTGACCCCACACGGCTGGCTTTACAATGTCTCAGGGTTTGACGCTGTTCAGATCGAGCTCAAGAATGGCCGCAAGTACCGAATTGGCAGCGATCGGCCCAAAGACCTGCTTGAGGCGATCCGGACGGTGACCGAGCAACCCAGCCAATCTCCCGCCGCCTAGAAGTAACCTGGACCACCGAAGCACGAGCCCTGGATACCTCTGCGCCCACCTGCGCATTCTTCCAGGAGTGTCGAAAGATTGACGGCAGCTTTCAATAGCGGAGATATCCGGGCCCTAAATCCAGGTCTTTGCGACGAATCGCATGCCACCTTGGATGCCGGCTCGGACCCCTCAGTCGATCCCAACCCGTCAGGCGAAAGCCACCAAACCAAACCGAAACCAAGGTCTTACGGAGAAATCGACAGGCCCGCCCTGAACTGCATTCATGTCCGTTCTCAGTTCCGGAACAAAGAGCACCCGGTTTGGCTTTGATGTTGCATGGAGAGCAGGGCGACCTTTGGTTGCGAGAGATTGCTCATGGGGCTCAAGGAGATTAGGAAGAAGCTGGACGAGATCCCGCCGCTGGCGCAGGGACCCTGGAAGCTAGAGGCCTTCCTGGTGGCGTTGGTGACGTTCGGTGTCTATCTCTACACGACACCCAGAGTAGTCACCCTCGAGGACTCCGGTCTCTTTCTGATGGCGAGCCACTTCGGTGGCGTGGCACACCCGCCGGGCTACCCTCTTCACAGTATCCTGGGGAACCTCTTCACCTGGCTGCCCGTCGGTAGCGTCGCGTTTCGGGTTCACCTTCTCAGTGCGCTGTCGGCCTCTCTTACCTGCGCTGCCGTCTTCTGGATCGCTCGTAGCCTCATCGGCCGGAGCGGCCCAGCGTGGGCAGCCGGACTCGCTTACGGTTTCTCACTCGTCTTCTGGTCACAGGCGATTGTGGCGGAAGTCTACACCCTGAACACCCTACTCACGTTTCTGCTTCTGGCTTGTTGCCTGGCTTTTGCCAGCTCCGGCAACCCTCGCCTGCTTGCCTGGATTGGCCTCATCTACGGACTCGGCCTGAGCAATCACTGGCCACTGATCCAGCTGGCGGTACCAGGCCTGCTTCTATTGCTGTGGCCCCGACGACGCCTCATTCTCAGAAAACTCCACCTCGCCCTTCCCCTGGTCCTGGTGGGACTGCTTCCCTACGTCTATCTCTGGGCTCGTTCCCTGGCCGATCCTCTCATCAGCTTCTATGGACCACTCAAAAGCCTCGAGGACCTGCTCTTCTTCGTATCCCGCAAGGGGTACTCTCAATTGGAGGCCAGCTCGACGGCCTCCTGGGTCGATCAGGTCCAGTTCGCAGGCTTTCTCCTTCAACAGTCGTGGGTTCAGTTCACGGCTGTGGGAGCGGGATTGGCGATCCTGGGGTGCTGGCTCCAATGGCGCCGCTGGACGATCGGTGTATCGCTGGCGCTCGTTTGGGGATTCTTCTGTGGGGGCCTTCTGCTCACGCTGGTCCTCGCTTTCGATTTCGAGCTCCTCCAGCGCAGCGTGATGCGGGTCTACCCCTTGGTCAGTTATGGGGTCATGGCTCTATGGATCGGTCTGGCGGTTGATGGCTGCACGCGCTTCCTGACGAGTCGCATACGGCTTCATCCGGAATGGGTGGGAGCCGCCGCCGCCGCCGGCCTGGTATCTCTGGTGGCGGTTTCGAATTTCAGCTACAACGACAAGCGCGAGGAGACCTGGGCACGGGATTACGCACAGACCATCTTGTCGGCACTTCCCCCGGATGCGGTCCTCTTCACTCACGGCGACAACGACACCGGGCCCATCGGATCTCTCCACTACATCGACGGAGTGCGCCCCGATGTCGAGGTTTACAACGACCAGGGGCTCATCTTTTCAAATCGCCTCTTTCCGGCGCGCAGCAGTCGTCGCCAAAAAGACCAGGCTATCGAGTCCTTTGTAAGAGAAAGCGAGCGGCCTGTCTGCTTCGTCCAGAAGCCGACTCAACAGTGGGCCACTCGCAATTTCGGTCTCTTCCACCTGATCGAGAAGAGGGCACACGATCCTCGATCGAAACGCCTTTCTCCGACGTCACCGGTTCTCGATTGGTGTGATCGGGTGGAGCGGCGACAGGATCTCAGTGATCCTTGGCTTGCGCAGCATCGAACGGTCCTGCTGGAAAGCTGCAGTAGACTCCTGAGTCCGCTAGTTCACCTTTCCCAGAATCAGGACTTCGCCAAGCACGCGCCTCTCCTCGATCGGGTGACGAGTCACTTCCGGGGCAAGCTTGCTCTGATCGATGAGCTCATCCACACAAAGGACACCCAGCTTCTCTGGACCTGGTCAGAGGAAGCCATGGAGCTGGTTGATGAAGACGTATCCAAAGCAACCCTCGCCAGACTGTACTACCTGCGGGGACACCTTCTGGTGCGGATGAACCGAAGACCGGAAGCAGAAGAGAACTTCGCAAGATCTATCTCTGTCTATCCCAACCGAAACGAAAACGGAGCCATTCTGAATCTCCTGGAACTCTACGCAGGCAAGGGCGATCGAGCAAATTATCAGAAGATCAAAAGGACCTATTTCCTGGATGAGCTCCCAGAGCAGATTCGGAAGCGACTTGCTCAGCTCGACCAACTGGTCGAGACGCGCTCAGCACGACTCTAATGCGTGATTCAAAGCCGTCAAACTCCCTGATCATCGTCCCAACCTATAACGAGAGGGACAACATCAAGCGTCTCTGTGAGTCCATCTTTAGATTCGTTCCCGAGACTCAGGTCTTGATCGTTGACGACGCTTCGCCCGATGGGACCGGTTCTCTGGCCGAAGACATGAAAGCCGAAGATCAGCGGGTCCAGGTGCTACACCGAGCGGAAAAGGGGGGCCTCGGTGGCGCCTGTGTTTCCGGTTTTTCCTGGGGACTTGGCCGGGGATTCGATCCTCTCATCCAGATGGATGCCGATCTTTCCCACAACCCACGCTATCTGCCCATCATGCTGCGTCTGCTGAGTCACTACGATGGGGTCATCGGCTCACGCTACGTCACTCAGGGGGGGACTCTCAACTGGGACCCTGGGCGGCGTGCCTTGAGTTGGAGCGCCAATCTTTACGCCCGCCTGGTTCTGGGTACTCGAATCAGGGACCTCACCGGCGGCTTCAACGGTTGGAGAAGGCACGCACTCCTGGCCGTCCAACTGCGGAGCTTGCGGTCAAAAGGGTACGCCTTTGAAATCGAACTGAAACATTCAGTTCTTTCAGAAGGACTGAAGATGATTGAGTTCCCGATCATCTTCGAGGAACGGAGACTTGGGGAATCGAAGCTGGGTGGCGGGATCGCACTCGAAGCGGCCTTGGGGGTCTGGCTTCTTCGCTTCCGCAGAAGAAAAAAACGGGAAAGGGAATGGGTGGGCGATGGGATTCGAACCCACGGCCACCGGGGCCACAACCCGGTGCTCTAACCTGGCTGAGCTACGCCCACCACAATAACCTGACGGCTCGATGACCGAGGAGCGGGTATTCTATTACCAAACGCTCACTCGCGAAAGTCTTTTTCTTTCGAGCCTTTGGCTCGATACACGGCGGCCTGGAGACCACCGCCACGGTCAACTCTCTGTTAGGACTGCTTGAGGTACCCCCGATGGAGAGTGGGTCACGTTTCGTCCCGTATGGTCCAGCGCCTGGGAAAGTGCTTGGGCCTTGATCAGGGTTTCCTCGTATTCCGACTCAGGGTCGCTGTCCGCCACGATCGCGCTTCCGCTGTGCAGCGACGCCACGCCACCCTGAGTGCAGATGGTCCGGATGAGGATATTCAGGTCCACTTCGCCCGAGAAGCTGAGATAGCCCAGCGCACCGGTGTAGGCGCCCCTTCGTACCGTCTCAACCTGCTCGATGATTTCCATGGATTTGATCTTCGGCGCCCCGGTCACCGACCCTCCCGGAAATGCAGCCTTCAGAAGGTCGACCGCATCCTTTTCGGGACTGAGGAGGGCCTCTACCGTGGAGGTGAGGTGGAAAACCGCCGGAAAGGTTTCGACCACGGCAAACTCGGGGACCCGCACAGAACCGACCTGGGCGACCCTTCCCAGGTCGTTCCTCTCCAGGTCGACGATCATGACGTGCTCGGCATGGTCCTTTTCGCTGAAAGCCAGCTCCCGGGCCAGAGACCTGTCCTGAGACGGGGTCGCACCACGCGGACGAGTACCCTTGATGGGGCGGGTGCTGACGAGGCGGCTGCGCGGATCGAAGTTCAGGAAGCGCTCCGGTGAGGCGCTCACGATGGAGAAGTCTCGAGCGTCCAGGTAGGCCGAGAAAGGTGCCGGAGTCCGTTCCCGCAGGTCGAGAAACAGGTCGAAGGAATCTCCCTCGAAAGGCCTCTTGAAACACTGTGAGAGGTTGGCCTGGTAGATGTCTCCAGCAGCGATATGTTCCTTGATGCGGAGGATCGCACGAAGATACTCTTCGCGGCTGAAGTTGGAGCCTGTCTGAAAGCCGGTTTCTGGCTGATAGAACGGAGAATGCCCCGCTGTTGGGCCTTTCCCTGGAACGCCGGCTCGAGGCCCAGGATCGAGCAGCTGGGCCCTCAGGTCTTCCGCCCGACGAAGCGCACGCTCTCTCGCCGCCGTCCCTCGCTGTGGCAGTCCAGTCGAAGTGATGTGAAGTTGATCTTCTTCCAGATCCAGGGTTACGGCTGAGTCGAAAAACCCCAACCAGAGATCCGGCATGTCGAGATCGGCGGGGAGGGAGCTTGGTACCGCCTCCAGGGTAGACTTCAATTCATACCCGAAGTACCCCATGGCGCCGGCCGGAAAGGGCGTGGGTGAATCCTGAACTGGGAGCTCGAAGTCCGCCAGCAGGCGGCGCAGGAGGGAGAAGGTCTCACCCTGCTCTTGCCGACCTCCTTCCCATTCCAGGACGGCATGGCTTCCCCTTGCCGTCAGTATCGCGAAGGGATTCTGGACAAGGATGCATTGTCGCGAGAGGGGTCGGAGAGAATCTGGACGGGGCTCCCAGCTGCTGTCCAGAATCAGCGTCGGGCCAGACCTCGAGCGGAGGCGGGCGTAGACATCTGTCAGGTCACACGGCAGCGGCATCGACAGGCAATGCATCGGCTAATGATCCCTTAGGGTCCGCGCAAAAATAACTTGGCATTTTGGCATCTCGGATTCACACCATCTTCGGCCGCTCCTCAATCGCGAAATCCTCAATGTAGACCTGGCTACGCCTGCGGTTTCGCTCAATCGTTCGCGGCCAAATCTAGCGCAAATCCGAGCGCCAATTCTACCAAGTTATTTCTGCGCGGACCCTTAGTGCTCCGTCACTTGGGGGAACGGAATTTCTCTGGTTGAGGGTGCGGTGCCATGTAGACCAGGCACACCAGACGCTGGCCGGAGTCGTTCTTCACTCCATGAGGTTCACCCGAGGGCGCCAAGGTGACGTCCCCTTCCACCAGGGGCCGGGTCTCCTGTCCTACCGTAAAAAGGCCACTCCCTTCAAGAACGTAATATAGCTTGTCATTCCCGTCATGGTCGTGCAGTGCCTGCTCCTGGCCCGGCTCAAAACAATAGAGGTCGCAAAACATGCGCTCGGTCTCGAAGAGGTTGGTTTTCAACATCTTGTCAGCGCGAAACGCCATGAGATCCGGAATCCGCTTCACCTGCATCAAGAACCCTCCTGCTCTCCTCGAACGACTGCGAGTCTACTACAAAGCAGGAGGTTGACAAAGATGCTGCTCTCGGGTTCTGGAGCTCAACCCGGGTCCCTCCCTCGGGCATCATTCCAGAGGCTTCGGCGACCTTGCTAGAGCAGAAGACTGCCTCGGCTCAACTTGAGTCTCCTGGGTCGGATCTGGTATAAACGAACGCTTCGCGGAACACTGATCAATCGGAGTAACAAGGTCCGGCGTGGGCCCTCAGACTTGAATTATTTCTAAGAGGACAGCATGAGAACAATCAAGGTTGGTGATTTTGAGGAAGAGGTCGTCGAGCGCAGCGATTATCCTCCCGAGAAGGTGAAGGAGATCCTGGGAAAGGAGCGAATCGGCGTCATCGGCTATGGGCCCCAGGGCCACGGTCAATCCTTGAACTGCCGCGATAACGGCATCGAAGTGACTATCGGCCAGAGACGCGGAGGCAACGGCTGGGATAAGGCCATACGAGACGGTTGGGAACCCGGAAAGAACCTGTTCGACGACATCGAAATGGTGGCCGAACAATCCACCTTCCTGATGTACCTGCTCAGCGACGCTGGACAAGGGGAGCAGTGGTCACGGATCAAGCCCCATCTGAAGCCTGGAGATGCGCTCTGCTTCTCCCACGGCTTTGCGATTACCTATCAGGATCAGACCGGGGTGGTTCCTCCGGAGCACGTCGATGTCGTCCTGGTGGCACCGAAAGGCTCGGGTACCACGGTGAGGCGTCTCTTCGTCGAGGGGAGAGGAATCAACGCCAGCTTTGCAATCGAGCAGGACTATACCGGTCGGGCTCGGGAGCGGTGCCTGGCTTTGGGCATCGCCATCGGATCCGGTTATCTCTTCGAGACCAATTTCAAGAAGGAGGTCTACAGCGACCTCACCGGAGAGCGAGGCGTCCTGATGGGAGCGATCTACGGGTTGTGGTTGGCCCAGTACGAAGTTCTCCGGGCACGGGGGCACAGCCCCTCGGAAGCCTTCAACGAGACGGTGGAGGAAGCGACGCAGAGCCTCTATCCCCTGATCGCAGAGAACGGAATGGACTGGATGTACGCCAACTGCTCGACGACCGCCCAGCGAGGCGCCCTGGACTGGTTTCAACGCTTTCGCGACGCCAACCTGCCCCTCTTCGAGGAGCTCTATGACAAGGTGGCAGCAGGAGACGAGACACGTCGAGTGCTAGAGGCCAACCGTGACCCCAATTATCGGCAGGGGCTCGAAAAGGAGCTGGCTGTGGTTGCGGACTCCGAAATGTGGAAAGTCGGGAAATTGGTCCGCGAGCTGCGACCCGAGCGGGCGGCTGACGACGAGAGAGATGACAGCTAGGCTGAAACTTCAAGAATACGTCGCACGTCGAAACGTCTGAACGTCGCACGTCTCTACTCTACGAAAAGCGCGGGGAGCGGGACTTGTCCTGAGCTGAAACTTCATTTGGCTAGGAGATCATGGTGGCGGTGGCCTCCGGGCCGCCGATTTTCGAGCCAGAGGCTCGGTGTAAGAACACGGCGGCCCGGAGGCCACCGCTACGTCCCTCGACTGAAGTTTCTTTGTCGAATGAATCAGTTCACAGCCGGGACACTCACATGACCCGAAAGACCGGTGGACAGATTGTGCTTGACCGGTTAGGGGTCCACGGCGTCGATCTTGTTTTCGGCGTCATCTCCATTCATACCCTGGACCTCTTCGACGCCCTCTACGATCGCCAGGAGACGGTGCGTCATCTAGGGGGCAGGACCGAGCTCGCTTGCGGCTTCATGGCGGATGGCTACGCACGGTCTAGCGGCAGGCCCGGGGTTGTCGTCACCAGCAGCGGACCGGGTGCCGCCAACTCCATCCACTCGATGGGTGAGGCCTATCATTCCAGTTCTCCAGTGCTTCAGATCACAACCAACGTAGAGCGTGAATATCTGGACCGAACCGTGGGGATCACTCATGAACCCAAGGAACAGCTCCAGATGTTCCGTTCGGTCACGGATTGGAACTCCCTGATAGAAGATCTGGATTCGATACCCGGGCGGATCGACGAGGCGTTCGTGCGTTTCAAGACCAGGCGTCCCCGGCCTATCGAGCTGGAGATCCCCACCGACCTTCTGGGCGAGACTGCTGAGGTGACCAGCCTCCAGGCACCGGGAATAGAACCTCCTGGCGCCACAGCCGCTCAGGTTGAAAAGGTACTTCAGGAGATACGACAGTCCCAACGACCCCTTATCTGGGCGGGTGAAGAGATCAGTTCCAGCGGCGGCACGGAGGAGCTGATCAGGCTGGCGGAAACCTTGGGAGCACCGGTAGTGACGGCAGACGGTGGCAAGGATGCGTTCCCAGAGGATCATCCCCTTTCATTGGGGACTGCTCTGGGAGAGCGAATCTGGGGTAGCAACCCGGTGCATGAGTTCATCGGCAACTGTGACCTCGTACTTGCTCTTGGAGCCGCTCTTCCCTACCGCACCACCCTGGGCATCGGCATCGAGATTCGAGGCCGGCTGGTGCAGGTCGTGCTGGACCCTGGCTACCTCGGAAGGAACTATCCAGTCTCCGTGGGAATCGCCGCCAATTCAAAGGTCGTGACGAAACAGCTCCTGGATGCACTCGGTGACAAAGAGCACACGAAAGGTGAAGTCTACCTGGCCGAGGCACGCGATCTCCGGAAGCAAGTAGAACGAAACCTGAAGGAGCAGTGGCCCAATGAAGTGAGAGCCATGGAGGCCATTCGGTCCGTCTTGCCACGGGAGACCATAACCTGCTGGGATACCACCGTTCCAACCAGCCGCGCCAGCCGCGCCTTCCGCGTTTTCCGACCTCGAACTTTCATGAACCCCTACGGCTGGGTGGGAATCGGCTTCTCCTTTCCTGCCGCCCTGGGAGCCAAAGCCGCCAATCCTACGACACCGGTCGTCTGTTTTTCGGGCGATGGAGGCTTCCAATACTGCCTCTCCGAACTGGCAACCGCGGCTCAGTACAACCTGAACGTCACCGTGGTCATGTTCAATGACAATGCCTGGGGAGTCCTGAAGGGATTCCAGAAGCGCCGCTTCGACGGAAGATTCATTGGAACCGAGTTACTGAATCCGGACTTCACCAAGCTGGTAGACGCCTACGGATTCTCGGGAAAGCGAGTGGACACGGTAAAGGAGCTGGTACCGGCGCTTGAGGAGGCCATTGCCGCACCGGAGCTGACTTTCATCGAGGTTCGTATCCCTCGGGGATTGGGTGGGTTGAGGTGAACAATTCGTCGCACGTCACTGCATCTGACAGAGCAGTGGCCTGTAGGATGATCCAACCCAGCCTGACACTGACAACCCTCTGCCCCTTTATTTTTCGAGGCCGGCCCTTTAAGATCTCGGCATGTCCCCAGCAGCTTCGCCAAAGTCTTCCAACCTTGAGGCGCTTCGCTTCATCGCTCTTTTCGGCGCTCTGGTTATAGGTCTGACGCTTCTGGTTCTACCCCTGGATCAGTGAGCAGCTCATTCTTCCGTATACGGAATCCATCGCCTGGGTGAGTCATGGAGTACTGAGGCTCTTCGACCCCGGCGTCACTGTTTCGAGTACGATCATTCAGAGCGGACATCTCGCCGTCGACATTCGCAAGGGCTGTGATGGCGTGGTTGCCACTTTGATTCTCATCTCGGCGTGTCTGGCCTATCCCTTGAGCTGGCATCAGCGCTTCTGGGGAACCATCTGGGGCTACCTCTTGATCCAGGTCTTGAATCTGATTCGAATCGTCGGGCTGTTCCTATTGATTCAGCGAGGGTCGCATCGAATCTTCGATTTTTTCCATACCTATGTCTCTCAATTCATCGTCATTGCTGCGGCAATGGTTTTTTGGATCTACTGGGTCGGACGACAAAAGACTGCCGCCAGGTAAAAGGTTGGCGCTGTTTCTGTTGTTTGTGCTCATCCTGCTAGGAACAGGCTGGCTGTTTCTCCCCTTGCTGGATTCAATATACGTCCGGGTGCTGGCCCTGGGCGGGGAGGCCTACTACTCCTTCGAAGGTAAGAATCTCGACTTCTCAGTCCGGGGCGCAGAAATCTTCTTCCGGTATCGAGCACGACCTCCACGAGGATTCGAAGCCAACCTTTCGCCCGAAGCCATCTATTCCAACATCGTGATTTTGATGGCGCTGGTCTTGCCTACCCCGGGAATGCGCTTGAAGAAGCGTGCAGCCGTGGTGGCGGCCGCACTCGGGCTTCTCTACCTTTCTCACGTTGCCTTTCTTGTCACAAAGGTGGAGGTTACCCTGGTCACGGTGGATCACCCCATGGCTGGTGCAGCCTGGCTGTGGAAGACCCTGGACAACGCGTTTGAGATCGTCGGGAAAGCCTTCTTCCCGATTTTCATCTGGCTGGCCTTGACACTTCCCTACATGATGGGGTTTGTGGACCCGTTACCGACGACAGGCAAGGACGGGCCCACCGGGAGAAATGATCCGTGTCCTTGTGGCAGTGGCAAGAAGTTCAAGCATTGTTGTGGGTACTAGCAGACCGGGTACCAAGAGCTGCACTCCAAGCCGATGTTTTTCTTTTTCAAGCCTTTCCACACATTCTCCCTTCACTTCAGTGAGCTACTGGCGGGACCCGACGGAGTAAAGCGCCTGATCCTCATCCTGATGGGATTGTTGCTAGGATGGTGGATCTATGTGCCACTGCACGAGTTTCTCCACGTTGCCGGATGTCTCCTGGGAGGAGGACAGGTCGAGACTCTGCACCTTGATCCGCTCTACGGAGGGCACATCTTCGCTTCTCTTTTTTCCTTTGTGAGCGCCGGAGGGGAGTACGCCGGAAGACTCACCGACTTCGACACCGGTGAATCCGACTGGGTCTACGCTCTAGCTGTCTACTCACCCTTCTGCTTGACCCTTCCAGGCTTTCAGCTGATGAAGTGGTCTGGAAACTCCTCCAGGAGCCTGCCCTTTGGTCTCGCTCTCCCCTTCGCGTTTGCCCCGGTGATCTCCTTGACCGGCGACTTCCTCGAACTTGGTTCTCTGGCTCTTTTCCAGCCCTGGCAGGGGACCGAATCGATCCATCGGTCGCTGATCAGTGATGACCTTTTTCGCCTCATTGAAGAACTCGGCTCGGAGACGAGCACACTTTCACTCGATCAGCCCGTCGTTGTCTGCTTTGTCGCCCTATCCGTCATACTGGGAGCTGGAATGGCCTGGCTGACTTTGATGGCATCTGAAACCCTGACGAAGGACTGGGGCAGGAGGTACAGTTGACACGTTTCGGAAAGTTTCTGATCTTCTTGCTGCTGGCGATATCCGGCTTTCTCTTTTGGACCTGGGATTCCTCTCCGCCGACGGTAACCTGGGTGGACCCGCCTTCAAACCTGGGCGAGGCCACTCAGTTTACGGTAGAGCTGGCTGACGAAAGGAGAGGGATTGAGGCTTTCAAGATCGACGCGGTTCAGTCGGGCCAGTCTCACTCGCTGCTCGTGCAGCAAGTCGAGGAGAGCGGTTCTTACTTTTCGGGCGGCGCTCAGCAGACGACCTTGGAGTTGAGTCTGGAACCGCTCGTGAAGGCAGGGAAGCTTTCGGAAGGAGAGGTCACGTTGGAAGTGCGGGTGTCCGACCGGGGCGAGATCGGACTCTGGTCTCGAGAGGTGTCGGATCGGCGTTCTTTCGTCCTGGATCTGACACCACCCCGCATTGAGGTTGTGAGTCGTCAACACTACCTGAGACAAGGAGGATCGCAGGCGGTGCTCTATCGGGTATCGGAGCCCAGTCCGGCATCAGGCGTGTTGTTGGGTAACCGAGTCTTCACCGGCTATCCTGCCCCCTGGAAAGGAAGCGATGTCTACGTCTGCTTGTTTGCCCTCTCCTACGACGAGAAGGTGGCGCCGCAGGTGTTCGTGTGGGCCGAGGATCAAAGCGGAAACCGCGCGCGAACCGCGCTTCAGACGGAGCTGCTGCCAGGGCGATTCAGGAAGAGAAAGATCAATCTTTCGGACGGCTTCTTCCAAGCCGTTCTGCCTGAAATCCTGGACAGGGTTCCCGCAGTGAAAGAAGGAGCTACTCCCCTTGAGACCTTCCTCGAGGTCAACGGAAAACTGCGCCGGATCAACCATCAGCAGATCGAGGCCATCGCCCGAAGGAGTGCGGCTCGCCCCTTGTGGGATCGCACCTTCATGCAGCTCAGCAACTCCAAGGTAGAGTCGGTTTTCGCCGATGAGCGCTCCTATTTCTACGATGGGAAGAAGGTGGACGAGCAGACCCATCTCGGCTTCGATCTGGCCTCTGTGGCGAGGGATCCGATCGAATGCTCGAATGACGGTGTCGTGATTTATGCCGACTATCTGGGTATCTACGGAAACTGCGTTATCTTAGATCACGGTCTGGGATTGCTTTCCCTCTACGCTCACCTGAGCGCGATCCAGGTTAAACTCGGAGACAGAGTCTCGAGGGGGCAGTCCGTGGGGACCTCAGGGCAGACTGGCCTGGCTGGTGGAGACCATCTCCACTTCAGCATGATCGTGCAGGGCGTGCATGTGAATCCCCTGGAGTGGTGGGACCCGAAGTGGTTGGGAGAACACGTGCTTCACAAGATCAAGGCCGAGCCAACCGAATAGACCATGCGAATCGCAACCTGGAATGTAAACGGACTCAGGGCGCGCTTCGATTTCGTGCTCCATTGGCTGCGGGAACGCCAGCCCGACGTCGTGGGACTTCAGGAGCTGAAAGTCGCCGAAGACAAGTTCCCCCATGCCGAATTTGAGGCCGAGGGCTATCATGCTCTCATCCATTCAGCCAAGGCCTGGAATGGAGTGGCGATTCTCAGCCGCGAGCCCGGACAGCTAAAGCAGAGAGGACTGCCAGGCCAGGAAGAGATGGGACCCCGCCTGATCAGCGCCACCCTGGGTGAGCTTGTTTTCATAACCATCTACTGTCCCAACGGGAAACATCTCGCGCACCAGGACTTTGGACGCAAGTTGGAGTGGCTGGATGCGCTCGGAGACTATCTCGAAAACGAGCACACAGCCGGTGAGTCCATCATCCTGTGCGGCGACTTCAACATCTGCCCAACTGATCTCGACAGCTGGGGTGAAGAGCAGTCTGGGGACCGGATCTTCCACACAGAGGCGGAGCGCACTCGCTTCCAACGTCTTCTGGATTGGGGACTGGCCGACGCCTACCGAAAGCTGTTTCCGGAGCGCCAGATGTTCTCCTGGTGGGATTATCGAGCAGGCGCCTTTCACAAGAACCAAGGGCTGAGAATCGACTTCGCCCTGGCCAGTCAGAGTGTGATGAAACGTGTCCTCGACGTCGAGATCGATCGCGACTACCGCAAGAAAAAGGAGGGATTGACCGCCTCCGACCACGCTCCGGTAATCGTCGAACTCGGCGAGAGAAAATAGATTCCGCTCGACCCGTTAGTGAGGTTTGAATCGGGGTCGAGCTGAATCGGGGTCGAGTTGAATCGGGTCGAGCTGAAACGCGCAAGGTAAACACCATGCCGAGAGTCTTGTTGTTGATCTGCTTCTTTCTCTTGAGCTCGTTGCCCGTATGTCCGACGGACTGGCCTCAGTTTCGCGGTCCTGGCGGGCAGGGCCATTCCTCGGAGCGCGACCTCCCCCTGGAATGGAGCGAGGACAAGAACATCATCTGGAAGGTGCCCATTCCGGGACTGGGCTGGTCCTCACCCGTGATTCAAGGCGACCGCATCTGGCTCACCACTGCGCTGGGCAAGGGACGTTCTCTTCGGACGGTTTCTATCCACCGCAAAGACGGCAGAGTCCTTAGCGAAGTTGAGGTCTTTCTAAACAATGATCCCGTTCGAATCCATTCCAAGAACAGTCACGCCTCGCCCACCCCAATCCTGGAAGACGATCGTGTCTACGTTCACTTTGGAGCCACCGGAACTGCCTGCCTTTCCAGCGAAGGGCAGATTCTCTGGCGCACCCAGCTCGAGTACGAGACCATGCACGGACCAGGAGGCTCACCCACCCTCTTCGGCGACTTGCTGATCGTCAGCTGCGATGGAACGAACGTCCAATATGTGGTTGCGTTGGAGAAGCGGACGGGCCAGATTCGTTGGAAACAGAGTCGCGAAAGGGGACGGATGGCCTTCTCCACACCGCTGGTGATTCAGGAACAGGGGGTCGATCAGGTCGTCAGCACGGGTGGGGATCGAGTGGTTTCATACGACCCAATGACCGGGAAGGAGATCTGGTGGTTTCCCTACGATGGCTTCTCATTGGTGCCGCGTCCGGTGTATGGGTTGGGGCTGGTGTATGTTTGCTCGGGATTCAATTCGCCCGTCCTCTATGCCATACGGCCAAGCGGTAGAGGGAACCTTGCCGGCAGTCACCTGGCCTGGAGTTTGAGCAAAGGGGTGCCCTTCAATCCCTCCCCGGTGCTGGTCGGGGACGAACTGTATATCGTCAGCGACAGGGGTGTCCTGTCCTGTCTCGATGCCCGGACCGGAAGCATACTATGGAAAGAGCGTCTGGGAGGGAATTTCTCTGCCTCGCCTTTAGCGGCCCCGGAGCGAATCTACTTCCTGAACGAGGAAGGGGAAACCACAGTCCTGGCGCCAGGAAAAGAGTTCAAGAAACTGGCTACCAACTCCATCGACGGACACACGCTGGCTTCACTGGCTGCCGCCGACAACACGATCTATTTGAGAAGCGCACGGTTCCTGTACCGAATCGATCAAACGATCGAAGAACCGAGATAGCTTCATACAGCGTCAATCCGGCGGACCCATCATCATCTCCTCAAGTCGGCGATAAAGCATCCTATGGCAGCAGTTCTTGGATCGGCTACCGGCCTGCCCTGCAAGGTCGCCTCGACTGCATCCTCGAGGTCATGTTGGGTTGGCGCCGCCCTGAAGTTTCCGAAATCGACATACTGGTCATCGATCCGGCCGCGATAGACCATCTCTCTGGCAGCATTGAAAACTGCCACTTCAGGAGTGACCCGAACTCCAGTCAAGCGTACTAACTGGTGCTCTCGATCCAGCAGTATCTTCCCCGGGTATTCATACTCGCTGACATGTTCCTGGATCGCCCAGACACTTTCATCGGGATCGGAGTAGACCAGCCAGAAAGCGACTTTCCTGGGTGCGAACCGAGCATGCAGGCCTCGCACCCTGGGGGCATACCGATTCGAAATAGGGCAGTCAGAACGAGTGAAGAAGAAGAGATTGACAACCGCATCCACGGACTCGAAGGGATCGACCGTTTCCCCCTTCAGATTAAACACAACGATCGATGTGTCCCGATTCTGATGCCCACAACCTGCAGCCAGAACAACCCAAACTCCCGCGGTCATCAGGACTGGCCAGGATTTCCTTTTTAGTGCCTGCATGGGTCTGCTACTGTATCAGAACACCGCACACAGCCAAACGACGGGCTGGAGTAGAATCAATGAGATGAGGGCTCCCGGGATTCCATCATGTTGAGCGGCGCGGCGTTCTCGATCCTGTTGCTTGGGGTTCACTTCGTGGACGTGGCGGAGCAGTCCGGGCTCTCTTTCCAACATATCAGCGGTAGCTCAGAAAAGAGTTACATCCTGGAAACCATCGGCAGTGGAGTCGCCTGGATCGACTATGATCGGGATGGGTGGCCCGATCTCTTTGCGGTGAATGGAGGGAGCTTGGAAAAGCTCGCCAAGGGAACACGTTCGGCGCGGAATGCGCTCTTTCACAACAATCGAGATGGAACCTTTCGGGATGTGACTCGAGCCGCCGGCGTAGCTGGATCACAGTGGGGTATGGGAGCCACTGTAGCCGACTACGACAACGACGGATGGCCGGATCTGTACGTCTCCAACTATGGTCCGAACACACTCTACCGAAATAATGGCGACGGCAGCTTCAGCGACGCTACCCGCAAAGCTGGCGTGGGAGATCCTTCCTGGAGCTCAAGCGCTGCATTTGGCGACGCCGATGGGGATGAGTGGCTGGATTTGTACGTGGCCAACTACGTCGAATTCGACCACTTGAATCCACCAACCCAGTCTCCGGACTGCGAGTATCGCGGCATCCAGGTTCACTGCGGCCCAAGTGGTCTGGCGGCATCTGCAGACACCTTCTACCACAACAACGGAGACGGCACCTTCAGTCTATCCACGAAAGCGTCCGGAATGGATGCGACTGCCTCCTACGGTATGGGTGCTGTCTGGTGCGACTACGATAACGACGGCGACAACGACCTCTTCGTTGCGAATGATTCCCAGGCGAACTTCCTCTTCCAGAATCAGGGCAAGGGAAAGTACGAGGAGATCGCTCTCACCTCAGGAGTTGCCGTCAATGAAGATGGCCAGGCTCAAGCGGGTATGGGTGTGAGTTTCGGCGACTACGACCACGACGGCCACTTTGATCTCTACGTCACCAACTTCTCCGACGACTACAATACCCTTTACCGGAACCTTGGAAAGGGCCTTTTCCGAGATGTCACCCGTAGGGCGGCCCTTACGCTCCCCAGTCTGGTTTTTCTGGGTTGGAGCACCAAGTTCTTTGACTATGACAACGATGGATGGGAGGACCTGCTGGTGGCCAATGGACACATCTATCCCCAGGTCGACTCGCGGCCAATCCTGATCCGATTTCGACAGCGCAAGCTCCTGTTCAAGAACCTGGGCAACGGGAAGTTCAGTGAAGTCGGTGGTGGTCGAGAGATGGGTTTGACGGATCGATGGTCCAGTCGGGGAGGCTGCTTCGCCGATTTTGACAATGATGGGGACGTCGACGTTGCCGTCAATAATCTGGACTCTCAACTCTCCCTCTTCCGCAATGAGGGTGGCCACAACTCCGGACATTGGCTTCGCCTCAGCCTGGAGGGCAGACAAAACCGAAGCGCCATCGGGACCCGAGTGGTCGTAGAAACGGACGGTCGACAGATGCAGGAGATCCGGTCCGGCTCCGGCTATCAATCAAGCCACGACCTTCGTCTACATTTCGGTCTTGGATCCGCCCGGAAAGTTGAGAACCTGACAATTCGGTGGACCGACGGACGGAAACAGAGCTTTCAGGGCGTCGCCGCGGACCGAGGCTACTTTCTGAGACAGGGAGACACCCTGGTCGGCGAGAACTCCGCGCGACCGAAGTAATTCATCCACAACCGATCCAGGACAGCCAGAACGCCAGGGAAGGAGCATAGCCCGCATTTCTCATCGCTGGTCTACTGCGTCGCCGCAAACATCCGTCCTGGCTGCGTTGCGCTCTCTCGGCCTCCTCGACGTACTGCACAAGTACGACTGCGGGGGCTCGCCACGAGTGGTCTCGGTCGCAAGCCTTGCCAGGACGGCCCTTGCGGCGCCTCGCTACGACAAGCGATGAGAAATCCGGGATAGACACATTTGACAGGGTCGAAGAGAGGTCATTATTCTGTTACCGAGATGATTGGGGATGCATCGGACTTCGGAATCTCGAGACGACGTTGGTTTTCTCGTTTTCTGGGACTGTTACCTGGCGCTGGCTTGCTGAGCCGTTTGGATCAGGGTCTCGCCGCACCCCTGCTCCAACCAACCCAGACCCGGGATGAGCCTGCCCATCTTCAGAATGATCGTGTGATTCTCAGCCCACTCGGCGAGGTTCAAGGAACGATCACTCCGACCGCCAGATTCTTCATGCGTAATCATCACGATCAGCCGGAGCTGTCCCTGAAGTCGTGGAAGTTGAAGATCGAAGGCAACGTCTCCAAACCCCTCGAATTGAGTTTCAGCGATCTGATCGAGTCACGTTCCGTAGAACTAGACGCCGTCCTGGAGTGCGCTGGGAACCGGACAGGTCTGGTCAGCAATGGGGCATGGGAAGGCGTCCCCTTGTCCTATCTCTTGAAGGCTGCTTCGCCTGGATCAGATGCGACGCGAGTGCTGCTGGAGGGTGCCGACTCCGGATCCTTGATGAAGGATCAACCGATTTCTCCCTTTGCCCGGATAGTGCCATTGGAAAAATGTCTCGCCCCCGAGAGCATGGTGGCGCTGAAGCTCAACGGACAGTTCTTGCCGCAAAGGAACGGATTTCCGGCCCGAGCGCTGTTCCCCGGGTGGTACGGGATGGACTCCGTAAAATGGCTGCGACGAATCGTCCTTTTGGGGGGTCTTGACTGGCCTGAGTCCTATTACGGTAGTGGCATGGACTTGATGTATAAGCGGTGGGTCAAACAAGGCGGGCGGGAACAGATTACCTCTCGAGTCTCCGAGCTCCTGGTGAACTCGGGAATCGCGTTTCCCTCCCCAGGAGCGAACCTTGGGGCAGGTCGGCACTCTGTTTGGGGGTTCGCCTGGGCGGGACCCAAACCCATCCGTGCCACCGAGGTAAGTCTGGACAAGGGAAAGACCTGGAATGAAGTCAAACTCGAGACCGAATCACGCCCCTTCACCTGGGTCAGGTGGAGCTATCAATGGAGCGCGGAACCGGGCCAGTACACCCTGATGAGCCGGGCTCAGGATACTACGGGTAGATGGCAGCCCAGTCGAAGGCCTCCGGAGCGTACGGACGGCTACGAGCTGAACTGGTACGCGGCAGTAGACTGCGTCGTGGCGTAACCAGGACCTCGATCGGGAGAACGATGTCCAATAGGCTTTGGTTTCGTCTCGTAAGCTTCGTTTTTCTCGGTCTGACCGTCGTTTCCGGGGAGCCGAGACAACAGATTGCAACCCCATCGGATCCCACTGCACTCGACCTTCCATCGCTTTTGGGCCAGCTCGGCGAAGAGCCCTCAGCCGCGCAGCTGGCAGGGGTAAGGGACTGGCTGAGTTCCCGACAGCCCAACGAGTGGGAGATCGCCTTTGACAATATTCTGAAGCTCACGGACTCCCGACCGATTCATGACCTGGTCATTCAGGAGTCCCATCGCCGAAAGCACCACACGTCGGCGAGAGCGCGTCTGAGTGCGCTCAGTGATAGTGATCCTTCCAAGGCAACCCCTCTGGCTGATCTGGTCCGACTGGAGACGCTGGCAGGCGATGTCAAGAAGGCGCGAGAGCACCTTCGGAGTTTGGCCGCGCGCTTCCCAAAGCTTGCCCAGATCCATGCTGATCTGGGTCAGTGGCTCTTTTATCACGATCAGACCGATCTGGCCTTCGCCGAGTTGCTGCGGGCCCAGAGTGCCGGAACTCTCCCCCCCAGAGCTGCTCTACTGCTTGCCAGCATGGAGGCGACGGTGGGGGCTCACAAGGACGGAATCGAGACGGCCCTGGTGATCGAAAAGAGATCCGACCTGCCCGCCCCGGTTCGAGCTGAGGCGGCAGCCCTGATCGGCAAAAGCTATGCCCTGGCCAGGCAGGAGAAGAACGCCGCGAAATATCTGGAGAAGGCTATCGAGCTCGCTCCAGGAGTCGAGGATTACTATCTCTCGCTGGCAAAGGTGCACCAACAGTCTCAGAGCGAGGACGACGCTTTGGCCGTCCTCAAAAAGGGGCATGGGAGGCTCCCTGAAGCCCCAGGCCTGGGCGTAGCTCTAGCACGCAGGCTCATGACGGCGGGCGACTTCAACACCGCAATCGGGATTCTCTCTGGAATCGCCGACCGGTCGCCCAATCTGCTTGAGGCGCTGAGGCTGTTGGCCGAGGCCTACCGTGCCTCCGGGGATCCGAAACTCGCCAGCCAAAGCTGGCGTCGCCTCGCCCAGCGCCAGCCCCGCTATCCCATGGTCCATATCTTCCTGGCCCAATCACTGAGTGAAGAAGGCGCTCCCAACTCCGAGGTGCTGGAAGCCCTGAAGACGGCCGAGTCGACCTCTCCGGGTGACTCGGATATCTACTATCTTCGGGGCAGGGTGTACAACGAGATGGGCCAACACGAAGAAGCGGTGAAGGAGCTAGCACGCGCTATCAGAATGCGGCCCAACATTCCCAGTCCCTACTACCAGCTCGGCCTGGCCTACCAGCAACTGGGCCAAGAAGAGCTCGCTCGAAAGCAGTTCGAAAAGAAAGAACGGCTGGAGGGGGCAACGAGCGGCCGCTGAATCAGCTTATAAGGATCCGGACGATAGGGGTAGCCTCCAGGCCGCCGTGTATCGAGCCAACGGCTCGAAAGAATAAGACTTCGGCCTGGAGACCGAACCCACGTCCGCCAACCGTAAGAACTAAATGAAGTTTTTAGGTTGGTGGGGCCGCCGGCTGCGGAAGCCGGATCATTCGAGAAATAAACTTTGCCTGATTTCAGGAGACATCCCCTACGCTGAAGGCGTTACTGCGCGTAGCCCAGACATCTGAGGTTTCAAGTCAAGTGTTTTTTCAAGTTTTTTTTCAGCCGGTTGCATTTTTTTCCACAGCTTGATTGCTCTCTACAAGAAGGCCAGCAAAGGGGCGTTGTTCGCCTTCAAAGAAGCCACATAAATGGCGTCGTCGTAGGGGACCCGGTTCTTCCAGCAGCGGTAGATTATGCGCAGCCACTTGAAGGCCAAAGAGCGCACCGCGACGTGATGATCTTTCCCTTGGCTGAGCTGCATCTGGTAGAACGCTTGCGCCCAGGGGCACCAGTGCCGGGAGTGAGCGGCGAATTCGTGAACGCCCTGGCGGACGAACTTGGGACAGGCCCAACGGTAAGACACGATGCGGGTCTTGCCACTGCTTCGCAGCAGGGGGGCGATGCCGGAGACGGTCTGTACCTCCGCGGCGCATTGGAAACGATCCCGATCCTCCCCAAAGAGAGTTAAGAGCCGCGGTCCCAGAGCCTTTCCAGAGCCGGGCAGACTGCTGAAAATGAAATGGTCGGGGTGGTGGTTGAAGAGTTCCTCGATTTTGGCATCAAACCGCTGGATGGACTCATTCAAGTGCAGGATCTGTCCCGCCAAGCTCTGAGTCATCAGGCTAGCCGCCGTCACAATGGCCGCATCGTGGGTCAGCGCCCGGGCCTGCTTGATCTCCTCCAGCTTGGAGTGCAACTTTTCGCTGCCCCCCACCCGATGGCTCTTGAGAAAGCGGCGAATCGTGGTCGGCTTGACCCGCTGCAAGACCTCAAGGCTGGGCCAACGGTTCAGGAAATCACAGGCCGTCTTCCCGTTGAGCGGGCCGACCCATTTCAGGGCCTGAGGAAAGTAGTTCTTCAAGTTGGCGGTCCACTGATTGGTCAAGTCTGCGCGCAGATCGACCAGCTTGCGCCGTTGCTCGGACAACAGGCGCAGGGAGCGCACCTCCGGCGATTCGGGTTCCCACAATCGAATCCGTTCCCGATGCTTGAGCAGGTAGTCCAGCACCAGATCCGCATCCCTCGGGTCGTCTTTGCCTCCACTGGGATAGAAGGCTCCACGGTAGCGGCTCAAGGACTTCGGGTTGATCGGGTAGATCAACACAAAATCGTAATCCATCAGCGCATACAGCAGCGCTCCCCGGCTCTGTTCGACGGCGATCGCGACCCAGCCGCCTCCGCTCCTTTCTCTCAGCCCGTTGATCCAGCTCTGCAGGGCCTCCGGTGTTTGTTTGACGTCGCCGGTCTCGATTTCGCTCGAGCCCGACATCCGCAGCGCGTAGGCATGCTCTTGGTCGGCCCAGTCCAGGCCCACCCACACTCCAATGGTCTGCTCCTCAATCGGCTTCATGGCTCCTCTCCCCTTCTCTGGTGTTTCGTCGGACGCAAACCGGGGGCGGCGAATTCCTTATAGAAGTCCTCCTGAGCGGACAGCATCTGAGTATTCGTCCAAATCCGGCCCAGGGTCCGTCCGAAAGTCTGGGCTTAATCGTCCTCCCGATAAGGGTTGGCATTCGTGACGGACCCGAGCGTCCTGGGAGTCGACTATCGAGCTCCCGACTCCACACTTTTGCACACCATCCACACCTTCCACAAAGAAAGAAAAAAGTAGCAAAAAAGAAAGAAAGGCGGCTACGGCTACTTGCCGCTCCCATCTTCCCGATCTCAGTACCTTCCCAACTATAAGGGTTGGCGATGCGGAGCGAAGCGAGCTACCCTGGGTTTAGAGTAGGCACTACGTGCCGACGGCCCCTGGCCGTAAAAGGTAGTTTTGGGACGTGGCAGCCGAGGACGGAAAGGGAGGCTACTTGACACGCTTGCTGGTGGAGAGGAGCATCGCTGCCCATGAGCCGGTGGGGCGGTCCGATCGCCATCGCGGAGATCCTCTTGACGAGCAACAACTTCCAGCGCTACATCGCCTGGAAAGGGGGACAGGTGCGGCGGGCAGTCCACCACCATGTCTCCCGGATGCTGTCGTGCCGGACCGCGAAACTGGGGCTGCATTTGTTTGGGTGCTCCAACTGTCCTACCGTCAAGGTCGTACCCCACAGCTGCAAATCGGTCTTCTGTTCCAGCTGCGGGAAGGTCCGCACCGACCAGTGGTGCGACGAGCTCCTCTCGGATCTCCTGGAGGTGCCCTATCGGCACTTGGTCTTCACCCTGCCGTGGGAGCTGCGGCTGGTGATCCAGGACAACCGTCGGGTCCTGCTCAACGTGTTGTTTCGAGCCGCCGCGGATGCTGTCTTGAGTCTCAGCGGGCAGGGACCCACCCCACGAGGGCGCAAGAGCCAGCCCTGGCTGGCGGCCAGACGTCCAAGCCGGCGCTACTTGCCAGGCCTGATCATCGTCTTGCACACCTTCGGGTCCGACCTCAAATGGAACCCCCATCTCCATATGATCGTCACCGCCGGAGGGCTCAACGGCGCCGGCGATCGCTGGCAGGCCGCCCCCCAACGCTATCTCGTCCCGGCCCCCCTGCTGGCTACGGAGTGGAAGTTGAACGTCCTCCACGGAGTGCGCCGCGCTCACCAGTCCCAGCCCCTGGTGCGTCGCCGGCTTCGAAGCGACCCCCGACGCCGGATCGAGGTGGACAAGCTCTTGGGGCACATTCGCAAGAAGCGCTGGCATATCCTCATCGGTCCGTCGTTGAAAAGTGCCGACCAAGCCGTCCGTTACGCCTGCCGTTATACCAAGCGGCCCGTGATTGCCGAAGGGCGCATTATCAAGTTCGCTCAGGGCCACGTGACCTTTCGTTTCAAGGACTATCATCAGGACCGGAAGATCCGAGTCCGAAAACTCCCCGTGTTGACCTTCATTGACCGTTTGGTTCAACACCTGCCGGAGGTCGGGTTTCGACAAGTCCGTCACTATGGGTTATTCTCGAACATCAAACGCACCAAGCTCCTGAAGAGGGCTCGTCAACTTTTAGCCCAGAGGAAAAAACGCCGTTCCAAGCCCCAGACGTGGGAGCAGAGGCGCCAGGCAGCGGGGGACAGGAAGCCTCTTTCTTGCCCGCGATGTGGCCATCCGATGGAGCTTTGGTGCCTTTTATTCGGACCACCCCGTATGATCGCGCAACTGCTTGGGATCGAACCACAGACAAAGGTCCCTCCCAATCTCTTGCTGACTCGATCACAGGTCTTAGCTGTCATGATTTGACTATTACAGCTCGCTTCGCTTCGCTATCGAAATTCCGAGACTGTTAAGGCGCGCCAGCCTCTTCTACACTGAAAGTGTTATTGCCAAAGCGTTTCCGGTCGGCAATAACCCCTTTTGGGTAGCGCACTTTTTTCGTACGACCTAGACCCAGGGTAGCTCGCTTCGCTCCGCATCGCCAACCCTGGGCTACGCGCAGTAACGCCCTTGGCGTAGAAACGTGTCTCAGCCACCCCCCAATCCATTGCTAAATCAATAAGTTACGTCCTTCTTCGATCCGAATCCTGCCAATGAAGTTTCAGCTTAGCGCCCCCACCGGCCGGGCCGGATCGTACCGGAAAGAAACTTCAGTCGAGGGACGTGGCGGTGGCCTCCGTGCCGCCGTGTTCTTTCCGTCGAGCCTCTGGCTCGAAAAACGGCGGCACGGAGGCCACCGCCACAGTTTTCGGAAGATCACTTGGTGAATGCTCTATTCCACTCTAGATCAATGGGTTACGTCCGTTCTCCATCCAAACCTGCCAATGAAGTTTCAGCTTAGATCCGTACGTGTCGATGCGGAACTTGCAGCAGCGTCTATCGTCGGCAATTGCCGCGGCTGATCTCACTATTGTCCAAGACCACGCCATTCCAGCTGAAGGAATCTGAAGGGCGCATCACCCAGAACCTTGTACCCGTGTTTTACATTTCTGGGACAGAAGATCACGTCCCCGGGGCCTACTTCTCGTTCGAATTCCCCTACTTCCCAGATAGCCCTTCCTGCTAGGACGACCTCGGCTTGCTCCATCTGGGGATGATAGTGGACCGGCGTGAATCCTCCGGGCTCGTACTCCACCAGAGCGATGATGGCTGCCTCTGAATTGATGGCGGGGCTGGCAAATACCACCTGGGAGATACCAAAGTGCCCACCGGCGGTTCCCGTATCCAGCTTGACGGGGGGCGTCTCCTTGTCTGAGAGAACGAAGCCTACTGGATGGGCTAGTGCCAGGTCTTCGGCAGCCTTGTTGTCCAGTTCAATGCCGCCTTTGGGGACGGCTCTCCAGGAAGTGAAGCCGTCCAGAACAAACTCGTAACGAAGAATCCCGTAACGTCCCTGCTTCCGATTGGCAACGAACAATTGCCCGTCCATGCTGAATGCCAGTCCGCCGGGTGAGGCCAGGTGTTCGCTGGTCAGCGATCCGTTTTTCTCCAGGCGCCCCTTGCTTAGTCGGAGGCGGTGAATCAGGTTCGTCGCCCCATCGGAGAGGAACGCCTCACTCCAGGGAGTTACTACAGCGGCCGCGAGCTCGCTGCCTGCCAAGGTCAGGGCCTCTTCTGCTACGACGTCGAACTGAGAACCCTTTCTACTCCGGAGGCGATCGATCCGGTCTTCTGTGATTCCGAAAATTTGATCCTCCAGCATGAAGAAATCCTGGTACTTTCCAGCAGTGGCCTCCTTGAAGTTGTCGAGAAGTCGACGCCTGGCATAACTGTCCCGGACTGTCTCCGTGTAAAGCGAGCTCCCTTGGCGAAAGGGCTCTTGCAAAGCGGGTGTGTCCAGGATCCTGCCAGCGAAGCTCACCGGATCCCCACGAAATCCCTTGTAGGGCTCCAGGCTGTCGTTTTTTGGCTGGTAGAGGAATCGAGCAGTCTCTGTTCGGTCGCGGCCATAGGTTACGAGAATATTTCCCTCCTTCATCTCGAGAGCATGAATCTGGGTGACTCCGGCCAAGTCCTTGCTGCCGTAGGTTCTGACCAGCTTTGCCGCGCCTTTGTCGCCCAGATGGAAAAGCAGGATCTGCTGCCTCCCCTCTAGAACGAAGAGGCGATGGTTGGCGGGCGCGGCCAGGGAGAAGGGAAGGGATACGGCCAGGTAAGCAAACAGGATTTTGTAGCGAAACGTGTTCATCGTCTTGCCTCCTTTCGAGGTTCATGCCAAATCGGCTTCCGTTGACGCCACTCCACGTTTGGGGAGGTTTGGGAAGGGGTGAGCCCGGAACAGAGTCTAAGCTCGGTGCGATTTGGGAATCAAGCCAACGGTTGCTGAAGACTGGAAAGTGGTGCGACGATCTCTGCGTTGATCGTCGTAGATGTCCAAGCATTGTCTTCCTCCTTCGGCCTTGATCTCGCCTCACAAGCCCCATCTGCAAACGTGATCGTATTTATGAAGAGCCGTACTTGGTGTTCCGTTTTTGCCGACATCTCCAAAATCGGTCGTATTTATGTGATATTCTAGGGCTTACGTTGGTTCCCTGGCTCGTTTTAACAGGTTTGGGGGTATGCTTCCTCAAGAGCAATCTTGAGTCCAGGCGGGCTCTTACGGCGGGGGTGATGAAAATGCTCGCCCGTCGATCCCGCTTCGGGAATGCATAGACAGCCATGTCCCGTGCACTCTCAGTAGTGAAGGAGCTAATCGGCAGCGCGACGCTGATCTATGCTTCCTTGATCGCCGCGCTCACCGTCAGGTTTCTCTGGATTGATTTTCAGGGCATTATTCTGACCCAGGGAAGCTACTGGGACTATGTCACCTATTCTATTCTTGCCGTCCGAAACGCTCTGATCCCCAGTCTGCTCACGGGTCTCGCAATCTTTTTCTTGTACTACCGCCGGCTACAGCCCACCTCCCTGAAGGCAGAATTTCTCCGCGGAAGCATCGCTCTGATGGCTTTCTTTGCCAGCATGGGGATCCTGAGCTTGGTCTTGGCTCCGGCCTACACCTTTCCCCGGGAGACCTGGGTCGTCGCCTGGGTCGTTTCGGTGATTTGCCTCTCGATTACCGCTCTCACCCGACACCTGTCTCCCTCCGTCGCAGGCAGACTGCTCTATAGCCGGCCCACACAGCTTCTCATCGATGGTGGGGTGGTACTCCTCTCTTTGGTCCTGGCGTACCTCTTGCGTTTTGATTTCGCACTTTCTGACAGATACCAACAGCAGCTGACGATTCTGCTTCCCTATCTGATCATCTTTTCGGTAGCCATAAACTACCTATGGGGCGTCTACGCCTTTATTTGGCGTTTTACGAGCCTTCGCGAAGCCTTGGTGATCGCCCAATCCGTGGCAACTATCGCTTTGTTTCTCACGGTCCTTCGTATCGTCGCTTTCCATGAATACCCTCTCCTGCGGATACCTTTCGGGATCTTGTTTACGCATATCCTTCTGACTTACGTGGGGTTCCTTGGTGTGAGGGTCTTGCGCCGGGTACAACATCGACATCGGCTTCGTGAGGGCAAGAAGACCTCTGCCGCTAGCAAGAAGGTGTTGCTAATCGGAGCGGGGCAGGCGGGCCAGTTGCTGCTTCGTGAACTGGAACACGATCCGACTTTCAGTGTGGTGGGATTTGTGGATGACGATCCCCGAAAGATAAAGCGCGTCATCAACGGTATCCGCGTTATGGGGAGTACCGACGAGCTTCCAACCGTGGTCCGAGAACATCAGGTGGACGAAGTAATCCTCTGCATGCCCACTGCTTCGCGATCGCTGCTGACAAGGATCGTCAAGCGCTGTGAGAAGATGGAGATCAAGACTTCATCGGTTCCCAGCATGGCAGAGATTGTCCGGGGAAATATTGCGCTCAGTCAACTCCGACCGGTCCGGATGGAGGATCTCCTTGGACGTGCGAGCGTTGAATACGATTCTCGGGATAGGGAGTTGATCGATACCTATCGGGAGCGAGCCATTCTGGTCACGGGGGCGGCCGGTTCCATCGGTTCGGAGCTGGTGCGCCAGCTGAAGGGCTTCTCTCCTGCAGAGCTCGTTTTGCTGGACAAAGACGAAAACGGACTCTACGAGATTGCAATGGAGATCCGTGAGGAATACGGCAATCGCATCGTCGAGGTCGTAGGCGATGTCAGGGATCCGCAGCGTGTGCGCAGTGTGTTCGAGCAGTGGAAGCCGCAGGTGGTTTTTCATGCGGCAGCCTACAAGCACGTCCCTCTGATGGAGGACTATCCGTCCGAAGCGATCCTTAATAATGTAGTAGGGTCGAAGAACTTGATCAGGCTTTCCAGTGAATTCGGAGTTGCTTGCTTTGTTTTGATCTCTACTGACAAGGCGGTCAATCCCAAGAGTGTCATGGGGGCCTCCAAGCGCATTGCCGAGACGATCCTCCAGAAGGAAGCCAGCATGGGCGGGATCACCCGCTTTTGCGGTGTTCGATTCGGGAACGTGTTGGGGAGTCGGGCGAGCGTCGTGCCAGTCTTCCAGAGACAGATCGCAAGAGGCCAAGAAGTCACCGTAACCCATCCCGACGTGCGACGCTACTTCATGACCATCCCGGAGGCGGTTCAACTCGTGGTTCAGGCGGGCTCTCTGGGACGGAGAGGCGAGCTCTTCCTGTTGGATATGGGTGATCCTGTGAAGATCGTCGATCTGGCCCGAGATTTGATTGAGCTATCCGGGTTGGTGCCGGACCAGGACATCAAGATCGAATTCACTGGTTTGCGGCCCGGAGAGAAGCTTTGCGAGGAACTCTTGATCGGCAGTGAGGATGGAATTCGAAGTACGAGTCATAACGTCCCCGCGAAGCGGGGAGCTTGGCGGTTGTGAGCCGCCCCAAGGGCGGCCAATCTCTACTCGTTAAAACAAGCCGTCGTCCTTACCGTCGAGGTGATCTTGATGGCGGATGTATTTGCGAATCTGCTTCTCCTCGAATCCAACCGTCGAGACCGCATAGCCGCGCGCCCACAACTTTTCGCCGTTGAAGTTGCGCTTCCTGCCCCCGAATTGGCGTGCCACGGCAATCGCGCTTTTCCCCTTGAGGTAACCGATCACCTGAGCCACCGAATACTTTGGCGGGACCTGGATCAACATATGCACATGATCTACCACCATGTGCCCTTCCAGGATATTGCTCTCCCTTTGCCTCGCCAATTCTCGGAAGACCGGGCCCAGAAACTCTCGAATCTTTCCGTACAGCACTTTCCTTCTCCCTTTGGGAACAAACACGATGTGGTATTTGCAGTCCCATCGGGTATGGCTTAAGGTCCCACTCGGGGATGGGTGAACCCCCTCGCCTTTAGGCGAAGCCTTCAGGAGGCTTGCTCCAGCAAGCCGGTGTGCGTAGGGAATGCAGTCGGCTAGCGTGAGGGTTGCTCGACGAATCGGCGAAGTGGTCGCCGAGCCGACTGATGGAGGGGGTCAAGCGAGGTGCCTGGATCGGAGGCGTGGGCTTTAGGCGACTTTAGTCGCAGGTCGAATCCACCGCCTTTAGGCGGTGGAGAGGTAGCTCAAGCTCTCATATGACATGCTTTATGCCTCCTTTGTGGGTACCGCCAAGCTCCAAAGGAGGCATCCTATTACTGGATCTAAATGTCAAACCTGGAAAGTCTCACTGGTCAAACCAGTGGCTTACCTGTCTTCGAGTTATCCAAAGATCTTCATAGCGAAGTCATCCAATACCGATTGGGAAGGATTGAATGAAGCCTTGGACCTGCTGGAAAAGGCTGCCCGCGACGAAGATGTCCCAACGATCTACAAGATTCTGTGTGCCATGGGCATCGGCTACAACGAAAACCTTCCCGAGCGGGTTGCCGCTTTAGACTGATCGGGAGAAGAGGTTCTACGCCCCGAATTCCCCGATCTCGCGCGTTCTCCCGATTCTTCGACGAATAGAACAATTATGGCCCTCGCGATCGCGAAAATCTGGCCTCGATTCCCCGTTTTCTGGCTTCGACTATTTCAACCCCGCAGACTCTTGGCTGTAGCTCTTCTGGGACCCCTGATGGGCCAGGTCGGGGACCGCGAGTCTCAGTTGATCGATGCAGCCAATCGAGGCGATGCGGCGACGGTGCTGCAGCTGATTGGAGTGGGTGTCAACGTGAATGCCAAGGATCCCACCGGTGTCACGGCACTGACCCAGGCGGCTTGGGGAGGGCACAGCGAAATCGTCAGGATCTTGTTGGTGAGCGGTGCGGATCCCGATGCAAAAGATGATCGCGCAGACATGACCGCACTCATGTGGGCCGTGTGGAAGGGTTATCCCGAAACCGTGGAGACCCTACTCAAGAACGGCGCCAGCGTGATGGTTGCTGACAAGAATGCTAGAACCGCGCTGATGGGTGCCGCCTGGGAGGGTCATACCGACATTGCAAGGATCCTGCTGGAGCGGGGGGCAGGGGTCAATTCCGCAGATTATACGGGCGCTACACCGTTGATGTGGGCAGCTTGGAAGGGGCGCACCGATACTGTTCGGCTTTTCCTTGAGAACGGCGCCCAGGTTGATGCGCGGGAGAAGGACGATGAGCGGACTGCGCTGATGGGTGCTGCGCTCGAGGGGCAAGCCGAGACGGTTCGCCTACTCCTGGGGCACGGGTCAGACGCGAATCTATCAGACCGTTCGGGAACGACCGCACTGATGGCTGCGGCCGAGGGAGGCCACGAGGAAGTCATCGAGCTTCTCAGAGATGCCGGGGCCGAGAGATAGTTCCGGTAGCATCACAAGCTGCTGAGTCCGAAGCCCCGGTGCCTGGGATTTTTCAATTTGGGAGTCTAGAGATGTCAAAACGACTCATGTTCTTGTCTTGTATCGTCCTGACAGCAGCCTTCGGCGCCCTTAGGTCTGGTGACCAGATGCAGCCCCTCGACATTGGCTCGCGGCTGGAACTCTTCGTTGATGAGTTTCTAGTTGATCAATTTCGGGGGCTCGAGTTGCAACTCCACCCGCCCGAGTCCGCTGGAATGGTCTTTTCGTTTGACCGGCCCTGGGAGGGTAACACCAGCTTCTACGCCACGATCTTCCAGGATGGAGATCTGTATCGGATGTACTACCGGGGGAGCAGCGACCCCAGTGCATCGCCCCCGTCGGCGCTCGAGGGCGATGTGCATGTGGTTCCCAAGCATCCCGAATTCGCCTGCTATGCCGAGACCAGCGATGGGATCACCTGGGAGAGGCCTTCCCTGGGCATCTTCGAGTTCGAGGGTTCCAAGGAGAACAATATTGTGTGGACGGGCAAGGGTTCACACAACTTTGCCGCTTTCAAGGACGCCAATCCGGCTGCGCCTCCCTCCGAGCGATACAAGGCGCTGGCCGGAGGCCCTCTGATCGCGCTCAGGTCTTCCGATGCCCTGCATTGGGAGAAAATGCAGGAAGAGCCCGTCATTAGCGATGGTGCCTTCGACTCCCTGAACCTTCCGCTTTGGGATGCGGCTCGGAGCCGATATGTTGCCTTCTACCGTGACTTCACCAATGGCGTGCGTCACGTCAAGTTCGCCTCCTCCCAGGATTTTCTGACCTGGACGCCAGGACAATGGTTCGACTTCGGCGATGCCCCGGCCGAGCACCTCTACACCAATGGCATCATCGCTTATCCTCGTGCTCCTCATCTGTTCCTGGGTTTCCCAAAGCGTTTTCATCCTTGGCGAAATCTCCTGCAGGAGGCTCCTCGACCAGGGCTCTCGGATGGGGTCTTTATGAGTAGTCGCGATGGTCTCCACTGGGATCGGCGCTTCCTGGAAGCCTTCATACGACCGGGACGGGACCCCCGGAATTGGCTCAATCGAAACAATTACCCGATCCCCGGGTTGGTGACCACGGCCTCCGATGAGCTTTCGCTATACGTGATCCGAAACTACAAATTCCCCTCCGTCCACATTGAGCGGATGGTACTGCGTATAGATGGATTTGTGTCAGTCCATGCTCGCTACGCGGGCGGCGAGTTGCTGACTAGACCTCTGATATTCAAGGGTTCGAACTTGGTTCTGAACTTTTCTACGTCGGCTGCAGGCAGTATCCGTCTGGAAATCCAGGACGCCCAGGGCAATCCGCTGCCCGGTTTCTCCCTGGAGGATTCCCCTCTCGTCTGGGGAGACGAGATCGAACACACCGTGAGCTGGGCTCGAAACCACTCGAAGGCCAATTCCGATAGCCCGCTCGCGCAACTGGCCGGGACGCCGGTCCGTCTCCGCTTTGTAATGAAGGACGCCGATTTGTACTCGCTGCGATTCGAATAGCGAAGTTGCAGGTTGCAGGCCGCGGGTCAGGTCGCAGGTCGCAGGTCGCGGGTCGCGGGTCGCGGGTCGCGGGTCGCATCCCATTCTTTCCGGAGGAACTTTTCCTGCAAGGAATCAAGTGACGTCAATCCCAACGGGATTGCGTATTCCAGCCCAGGGTTTCCTAACCCTGGGTAGATCGCAACCCCTTTTGAATCTCAACCCTGAAGGGGTTGCGGCCCCTGGGATACCGCTTCCCCTCTCTTGCAACTCTTAACCTGCAGCCTGTAACCTGCAACCTCGGTTCGTGATTCCGAACGAAGGAGATTCTCATCGATGTCGAACATGATTGTTGCGCCCCAGCCGATTGCCGCTGAGGAAGGCGCCAAGGTTCTAATGAATGGCGGCAATGCTATTGATGCTGCTGTGACGGCGGGCTTTGTCCAGGGGTTGCTCAGTCCCCACATGTGCGGAATCGGCGGCTACGTTCTACTCAACGTGCACCTTGCGGATCGTCCAGATGTTCTCTCGATCGTGATGGATGCCCCTGCCTTGGCAGGCTCGAAGGTTTCAGAGGCTATGTGGGAGGACCTTGTGATCGGTCCCAATCCAGATGGCTGGGGATTCTTCCTCAAGGACAAGGTCAACGATCTCGGTTACCAGTCGATCTGTACTCCCGGTGCGGTCCGCGGCTACCAGGCAATGTTGGAGCGATGGGGGACCTACTCCTGGGAGCAGGCGATCCTGCCGGCCGCACAAATTGCCGAGGAAGGTTTTGCGGTGGACACGTACATGGCTGACGGGTGGAGCCGCGAGGCGCCCTATCCTGAGGCCTGCTCTTTACTCGACTATGTGAAGGGCAACCCGGCTGCGAGCCGCATATACCTCAAGGAGGACGGAAATCCCTACAAGGCCGGAGAGATCCTTCGAAATCCCGATCTGAGTCGGACCCTGCGCCAGCTTGCTCAGGATGGCCCGGACGACTTCTACCACGGGAGCCTTGCCCGCCGGATTAGCGATGACCTCGCTGCCAACGGGAGTTTCGTAACGGCAGCAGACCTTGCGGGCTATCAGTTGCGCGATCCCGATCCCACGGTAGGGAGTTACCGGGGGTACACGATCGCCTCTTCGCAATCGCCTCACGGGGGGCCCACTCTAGTCGAGATTCTGAACATTCTGGAGAATTGCGACCTGAGCGCACTCGAGCACAATTCGGCTGAATACATCTACACGATTTCGATGGCAATGAAGGCCGCTTTCGCCGACCGTAACCAACATCTGGCAGATCCGGATTTCGTGGAAGTCCCCGTGGATTGGATGATTTCCAAAGAGAGGGCTAGAGAGTGGTGGAAGCAGATCGAACGTGTCCAACCGATCACGGTGTCCTTTACGCCGCTCGAGCACCCGGATACGACCCAGGTGACGGTCGTCGATGCCCAGGGAAACTGCGTTTCGCTGACCCATTCACTGGGTGCTTCCTCAGGTACCATCACTCCCGGGCTCGGTTTCATGTACAACAACTCGATGGTGAACTTCCACCCCCATGCAGGCCATCCCAACTCCATCGCTCCCGGCAAGGGCCGAACCACCGGAATGACGCCGACCATCGTCTACAAAGACGGCAATCCAGTGATGGTCATCGGAGCACCGGGTGCCACTCGCATTGTTACTTCGATTCTGCAGGTAGTTCTGAACGTCCTGGACTTCGGCATGAGCATCAGCGATGCCGTGCTGGCACCCCGTGTTGACTGTCAGGGAGACCTTATCCACTGCCACGCTCGAATTCCCGAGTATGTCTGTGCTGAGGTCAGGAGAAAACACCCCATCCAGCGCCTACCCCAGAGTCACGGAGGCTTCGCCCTGGTTCATGCCATCACCCTGGATCCTGAAAGTGGACGGCTGGAAGGTGGCGCCGATACTGGTAGCAGCGGTATGGCTTTACGGGTCTAAGGGAAAATCCCAAGATACAAGATACAAACAAGCTCCAAGCACCAAATCTCAAACTGACATTCCTTTTGGAATTTGGTGATTGAGATTTGTTTGTATCTTGTTTCTTGTATCTTGGTGCTTGGCACCAGGGGTGCTTCACCCCTCCCACTGACCTGGATCGACTCCGAAGTGCAGCATTTCGTCCTTGATCTTGGACCAGGTGGTTTTGTCGACCTCTATGCCTTCGCGTTCCCGCCTCTGAGCGCTTCGGAACTCCGGTTCTCCGGGAAGGAGAATCTCCTCGAAGCCGGAAGCCGTGCGACTCGATTTCACGTAGTCGATCATCGTTTCCACTTCGTCATGGTAGGTATCGAGATCGCTGAAGTGCGGGATCGAGTACACGGTGAGTAGCACCCCATTGCTCACCATGCTACGTTCTCCTGCGGCACAGCCCTGTCCGCTCAGTGCTCCGCCCAGGAGCTCCACCATGATGCTCAGGCCGTATCCCTTGTGGCTGACGGGACCTCCCAGGGGGAGAATCGCCCCAGGAGGGTCTCTTCTGAAGTCGTTGGGGTCGGTGCTGGGGTTGCCCTGGGCATTGATCATCCAGCCTTCGGGGACCTTGTCACCGCGATTGATGGCGACGCGGATTTTTCCTTCCGCCACCACTGAAGTGGTCATGTCCAGCAAGATGGGAGGGTCCTGACGCCGGGGAGCGGCGAAGGCCAGAGGGTTGGTGGAGAGACGTCCGTCGAGGCCTCCGAAGGGAGCAATTTGATAGCCGAGACGGCCGGCGTTCACCAGCATCTGAGCCATCATGCCGCTGCGAGCTGCCAGCAGTGGGTAGGCTCCTGCGCGGCCGATGTGGCTGGTATTACGGAGGGCTACCGTTGCCACTCCCCGTTCTTTGGCCTTCTGAATGGCGAGATTGGTGGCAAAAGTCGCCCCCACCTGGCCCAGGGCCCCGTTACCATCAACGACGGCTGTACAAGCTCGCTCCTGGACGATCTCGGGTTGTGCCCGGACCTGGAACCGTCCCTCCCGGATCGCCAGTGCATACTCGTAGTAGCGTAGGACCCCGTGGGAATCGTGGCCAAAGAGGTTGGACTCCACCAGATGATCTACCACGGCCCGCGTATCCTCCACTGAACAGCCGGCTGCCTGAAAGAGCTGGTAGCCGATTTGTCTCAGGTCCTCAGCGCGGAAGTGTGGCAAGAACCCTTCCTTTCAGACTGCTTCTCGAGTGCATCATTCCGGTTGCCAACGCTCCGAGTCCATTCCGAATAGTTGGAGTTCCTCGCGAATCATTGACCATGTCTTGGAGTCGACCTCGATTCCCATCGACTGACGTTTCTGGGCGCTTCGGAATTCGGGCTCACCAGGGACGAGAATCTCGGCGAATCCCGGGGCCAGCCGGCTCGATCTCACGTGTTCGAGCAGGGCCTCGACCTCGTCGTAATAAGTCTCCAGATCGGTGAAGCTTTCGATGTGATAGACGGTCAGGAGAACGCCGTTGCTAGCTACCACTGGGGCTCCACGGGTGCACCCCTGTCCACTCAGGGATCCCCCCAGGAGCTCCACCATGAAGGCCATGCCGTAGCCCTTGTGAGCGGCGACACCCCCCAGGGGAAGTATCGATCCCGGTGGGTCTGCTCTGAAGGCCGAGGGATCGCGGGTCGGGAGCCCCTCTGAATCGATGAGCCAGCCCTCGGGTACTTCCTCCCCCCGGTAGCTGGCGACCCTAACCTTTCCCTCGGCTACAACCGAGGTCGTCATGTCCAGAAGAATGGGATCGGCCTCTCGGCGAGGTGCTGCAAAAGCCAGGGGATCGGTGCAAAGACGCCCGTCGATTCCTCCGAAGGGAGCGACCTGGCCGCCGAAATGCCCACCGTTAGCGAAGATCTGAGCCAGTGTCCCGGCTCGTGCTGCCATCAGCGGATAGGCCCCGACACGGCCGATATGGCAGGTGTTGCGAAGGGACACTGTGGCGACTCCCTGTTGTCGAGCCTTTTCAATAGCCAGTTCTGTGGCGAAGCGGGCTCCTATCTGTCCCAGCGCCCAATGAGCGTCCACTACAGCGGTACAAGGGGTATCGCGAACGACCTCTGGGTTTGCGCGCGCCTGGTAGCGACCCTCGCGAATCGCCCTTATATATTCGGGATATCGGATCACGCCATGAGAATCGTGTCCGAAGAGATTGGACTCAACCAAATGGTCCACGACGGTACGCGCGTCGGCGGCAGTACAGCCCGCCGCTACGAAAAGTTCGTAGCCGACGTCACGCAACACTTCGGGGCGGAATCGAGGCACTGCAGCTCCAAGTTCTAGCTATGAGTGAGCAGTGAGCAGTAAGCAGTCGAGATGGAGCTCTGTTGGCTCACCTTCCCACTACTCACTCCACTACTGCTCACTCCACTACTACTCACTCCACTACTGCTCACTCCACTACTACTCACTCCACTACTGCTCACTCCACTACTACTCACTCCACTACTGCTCACTCCACTACTACTCACTCCACTACTGCTCACTCCACTACTGCTCACTCCACTACTGCTCACTCCACTACTGCTCACTCCACTACTGCTCACTCCACTACTACTCACTCCACTACTGCTCACTCCACTACTGCTCACTCCACTACTGCTCACTCCACTACTGCTCACTCCCTCACGGCTCACTCTACTACCGCTCACTCTCCTATTCCAGGGAACGAGTCAGATGTGCTGCGCTAAAATGCGCAAAGAGGAGGGAAGATGAAGGAGTCAAAGGATCTGTGCCGGTCCGTCGTCGATTCATTCCCGGAGTTGCAGGACATCCAAAACGAGGCCCTCAGGGAGAAGGTGATCGAAGCCTGGGTGTATAGCTTGGGCAAGAGCTCTTTTCGTTCGATCGAGGAAATCCGGCCGTCTGGTAACCCGGACACCGCCAGTTTGAAGCGGGGCACACAGACCGACCACATTCGCGGGGTAACCCAGCTGGCGATGGCCCTGGGGGCCAGCCTGGCCGCTCAGTTCCCCGAACTATCGATCGATCGAGATCTACTGATAGCCTGTGGTCTCTGCCATGACGTAGGCAAGCCCTATGAGTTTGACCCCTTGAATCAGGAGCGTTGGCGCAGCGATCCCGGCGCTGCCGGCTTTCCCGCAATCAGGCACACTCAGTTTGGCACCCATGTCTGCCTGACCGTGGGTCTTCCCGAGGAGGTTTGCCATGCAGCCGGGTGCCACTCGGGCGAGGGCGAACTGGTGCAGAGGTCGCTTCACGTGACAATTGTCCACCATGCTGACTATGCCTTCTGGGAGGCGCTCCGGGCTGGGGGGCAGCTCCAGGACTAGCCCTCAGTCTTCACTCAAGGTCTTCGGTCGTCGCTGGCAGCGGGCAGCGCTTGTTCCGGAACCGCTCACTGCTCACTGCTTCTCACCGATCGAAACTGTTAACCGCTATGAACCCTGCCTCCTCTCTCTCTCACCGGCAGATCTTTCAGGCCTGGTGGCCGCTGGCAATCAGCTGGGCATTGATGGCCGTCGAGCTTCCCGTCCTCAGTGCCGTGATCGCTCGACTGGCCGACCCCGAGGTTCACCTGGCGGCTCTCGGTGGGGTCGTCCTCCCGGTTGCATTGGTCGTGGAGTCTCCGATCATCATGCTCTTGGTGGCATCCACCGCCCTCAGTAAAGATTGGGACTCCTATCTCCGCCTTCGTCGCTTCATGATGTGGGCCGGCGCGGCGCTCACGGGAGTTCATATGCTGGTGGTCTTCACGCCTCTATATTTCGTCCTGGTGGAGACCCTGATCCAGGTGCCCAAAGCCGTGGTCGGTCCCGCCCGTATCGGGCTGATCATCATGCTTCCCTGGTCCTGGGCGATCGCTTATCGCCGGTTCAATCAGGGTGTCCTCATTCGTTTCGGGTATTCCCGTTCAGTAGGCAAGGGCACCGCAATTCGGTTGGCTGCAGATGCCTTGGTGCTGAGTGTCGGCAGCTTGCTCGGATCCTTCAGCGCGATCGTGGTCGCGACGAGCGCGATCTCTGCAGGTGTCCTCACGGAGGCCCTCTATGTTCGTTACCGAGTGCGACCTGTTCTTGCCGAACATTTAAAGAAGCAGGCGGTGTTTCGGAGTGCGCTGACACTGTCCTCCTTTGCCCGGTTCTATACTCCACTGGCTCTAACCCCTTTCCTTACGCTGGTGGCCCAGCCGGTCGGGGCGGCTGCTTTGAGTCGGATGCCCCAGGCTTTGGAGTCACTAGCCGTTTGGCCCATGGTGTTTGGGCTGATCTTTCTGGTCCGCAGCATAGGCTTCGCCTATCAAGAAGTAGTAGTCGCAGTGCTCGATGAGCCGGAAGCAGGCAGGAGGCTGAAGCAGTTCACCCTGTTCTTGACGTCGGGTGCGACCCTTTTTCTGCTCTTGGTATCGGCGACGCCTCTAGCTGGGTGGTGGTTCGAAACGGTCTCGGGTCTTCGGCCCTCGCTAAGCCGGATGGCCAGTTACGGATTGATGTTCGGTTTGTTGATTCCGGGCCTCGGCGTTTTGCACAACTGGTACCAGGGGATTCTGGTTCATGCCCGACGAACGCGTCCCATTACCGAATCGGTGGCGATCTTTCTGCTTTCTTCATCGGCGATTCTGTGGCTGGGAGTCCAGCACGCCCAGCTCACGGGTCTCCACATTGGTCTCGTGGCCTTCACCGTTGGCGCTGTCTTCCAAGCGGCCTGGCTTTGGGTTCAGAGTCGCAAGTCTGAACGTCTGAACGTCTGAACGTCTCTATTTGTTGGAGCACGAGGTCTTATCCAAAATCAAGGCCTCTGTGACATCATTGGGCGAGATGAGATGTACCAGGCCAGGCCGAACCGGTAATCGAGCTTGGGCAAACTCATCTCCAGAAAACACGGTCTAGAGACGTGCGACCTGCGACATCCGGACCTGCGACCCGCGACGTTCCGACTCGAACCTTGTTTTTATCGATCGGCTTGAAGCGCCGCAGCCGTATAGCTCAACAGGTCTCCCTGCTGACGAGAGAGGATGCCGAGTTTCTTGTAGGCGCCGGCTTGCTGGCAGAGCTGGGGGAGAGAGGGGCAGACGAGCTCACTCGAGGGCACGTCGGCGAGATATTCAGATGAGACCTCGATGGCCTCGGGGTAGCGGCCGAGTCGAGCCAGTAGTCCTACCAGAACCTGAGCTGGAACGCTCTCCTCCCCATTCGGAGGACTCTCCTCGACCTTGTTCCTGAAATGCTCCACCGCGCCGTCCTCGTCCTCGCCCAGGAGGGCCTGCAAATAGACCGCATGGTCCTCGTAGATGTTTTGGAAAGGCGGATCCCCCTTGTATTGGAAAAGCGACGAGAGCCGCTTTCCGTAGTCCGCTAACTCGAGAACCAGTTTCAGGATTTGCCGATCCTCTAGTTCGAGGCTGAGCTGGACCACCGATGCAACGTGGGAACTGTCAATGTAGTAGCCATTGCCCTCGAACAACCAATCTCGGCCCCTGATCAGTTCGCTGATACTGTCCGTCTCTGGTGCGGAACCCTCCTGATCGGAGACAACTCGCTTGAGGGTGCCCAGGAGCTCCGAGTGCAGAGTGCCCACCAGCAAGCGGGCACAGTCTTCACGACCTTCGGTGCCGGGATACTGGCCGTAGGTTGTAATCGCTCTGCAAATGCCATAGTTGGCCAGGATCAACTCGAATCCCTTGCTGGGATTAGCGCCCTCGTAAAAGGCAATCTCGATGATGGCATCGATCCCTTCCTGGGGTTCGATCTGCTCGATCGCTTCGGCGACCGACGTGGACTCGCCGATGGCACGGAAGTACGGCCATGCGCTGGGGATGTGTCCATCCGCCAGGAAGAGAGAACCGACTTCCCGGGCGGCGTCAACTGTCGCTTGCTGGTAGGCGCTCTGAGTTTTCTCTGGCAGGTCGGGTGCGGATTCGACCTGAATCAAGGGGAGGCCCAACTCATGGCGCTTTTGCATCAGCCGAGCCTCAAAAAGCAGTGGGTAGTTCTTTTCGGAGCGCAGCTTATCCAACACCACGTCGAATGCTGCCTTCGAACCGCCCGACTCGAGAGCCTCTTCAACCAACTCGAAAACGTCGTTCATAGCGCCTGGCCTTCTTTCCCAACTAGCAGATACTATAGCATCTGAAATCGTCAGAGAGCGACTCCGAGGGGGCGCGAGCGTCGCGGCACCGCGTCCCGCGGTAGCCTCAGATCAGCGGGCGGTAGCCTTAGATCAGCGGGCGGTAGCCTCAGATCAGCGGGCTGATTTCCACTCTTCGATGTGTTTAGCCCGGATTTCTCATCGCTGGTCTACTGCGTCGCCGCAAACATCCGTCCTGGCTGCGTTACGCTCTCTCGGCCTCCTCGACGTACTGCACGAGTACGACTGCGGGGGCCTCGGTCGCAAGCCTTGCCAGGACGGCCCTTGCGGCGCCTCGCTACGACAAGCGATGAGAAATCCGGGTTAGCACATCGCGAAGTGAGTGCAAACTCCATTGTGTTTATGGAAGGAAGCCCCTTGCCAGGTGAGTACGGATATGGAAAATAGCGTGGCCGATTGGTGTAGAATTGGACCCTACTTGAGGTTATCGCGGTGATGTTCAGCACTATGCGGAGCTCCTCCGTTCTGTATTGGAGCCTTTTCCCCGAATTCCGTAAGCTCGGCCGCAGGGCTCCTCTGTTTGTGTTGATGTCGTCTTTCCTCCTCGCTCCCAGCGTCTCCGCTCAGGATCTGGGTGCGGAACTGATCGAAGCAGCCAGGACGGGAAGGCTTGTGAGAGTGAGAGCCCTTCTGGGGATCGGCAGCGATCCCAACCTCACGGACAAGGATGGCTGGACGCCCTTGATGCGCGCCGCCGAATCGGGAAGGGTCGAGTGCGTCGAGGCTTTGGTCGAGGCCAAGGCAGATGTGAACCTGAGGAATCGCGGGGGCGCAAGCGCACTTCTGGCGGCATCCTATATGGGACATGCCCGGACCATTTCGGTTCTGCTCAAGAGTGAAGCCGACATCAACATTGTCACCATCGATGGTATTACGCCCTTGATGGCAACGTCCTATCGAGGTTACACAGACGCGTTGCAGGTACTGCTGGACGAAGGCGCCGACCTGAATCTGAAGACCAAACGAGGAATCACCGCTCTGATAGGGGCGACCTACAAGGGTCAGGTCGAAGCTGTCCGCCTACTCCTCAAGGCTGGCGCCGACGCAAGTGTCAGGGATCAACAGGGCCATACCGCTCTGTCCTGGGCCCAGGCCCAGAAGCATACAAAGCTCATACAGTTGCTTCAGAGATAGGTGGCGGCGCTGCTTTCCGTATTCACTGCATCCTGTAGAAGTGCCAGAAGACAGTTCGGCGTTCGCATGTTTGGTGTTCAGCGGTTTGTGATTCAGCCTTATCTTCCTTGCTCTGGAGAAGGCAACCGGAGGAAATGACAAATCGCAGAATATCGAACAAGCGAATTTCGAAGGAAAACGGGGCGGCCTCGGAGTGCTCCCCGGGAAACTGCCCGGTGTCCTGGGCCCTATTCGGTGTCTGAGGTGATGGTCATCTCGACACAGGGAAGGGGTGCCGGTAGATTCGGGGGATATCCGGAATAGAAGTCCCTTACCCTGCCCGACCAGTAGTCGGCGCGATTCTTCTTCTGCTGGCACTGGTCCTTGATGGAGTGATAGAGAAAAGCCATATAGACCATGAAATTCTGAGCGTTGTCGATCTCATCGAACTGGGCGAATGAGTATTGGAGCTCGATGAAGTGCTCAGAGTCCCTGAGCGAGAAATAGTTGTCGAGCATGTCTTCCAGCGTCGACGCGTAGTCCACTGAGGGAAACGGGATCGCCGTGAATACCATAGGTTTGGCTCGTCTGAAGGTATCGGAAAGGAGTTCCCGATGCTCCCTCCAGAGCCGCTTGAAGGCGATTCGTTCAGGCCGTCCCCATACCCGAAATCCCACCGAAAAGAGGCAGCTCATGCAGGGAAGAATCGAGAACTGCATGTAGATACCGGCAGCATCGGAGTCGTCCTCATAGGGGCTGGGCTCAACCCTTCTCCTGAAATAAGAAGGACCCGGGACACTGCTGTCCGGTTTATTTTTCGAGGTCTGGCTGAAAGCCTTATGTGATGGGGCTTTGGGGAGATGGTGGAAAGAAGGGGGTTGTTTTTGGCCCGGAAGCTCCTGGGCCCGATTTGGGAAGGGGACCTACCTTGGTTAAACTCTTTGGTTGTCATCAAAAAGCCAAAGAAGACCAAGGAGATCCCATGGCCAAGTATACGTCAGTCCTGCATCAGTTGCTCCGTCATATCCCCCGGGATGAGTTTCGCGCCATCGTGGAGCGCCGCCAAGGTGACAAGGGAGTCCGGAAGTTGTCGTGCTGGGGGCAGTTCGTGGCCCTTTTTTTCGGGCAGTTAACCGGACAGCATAGTTTGAGGGATCTGGTAACCGCTTTAGATGCAGGGCGAAAGAAGCTGCAGCAAGTGGGGCTGGGGGCGGTGAGCCGCTCCACGCTGGCGGATGCGAACCGCAAACGACCCCAGGAGATCTTCGGGGAGCTGTTTTCTTGCCTGTACAGCCGCTGTCGGAGTCAGGCTCCCGGTCAGCGTTTCGGCTTCCGGCATCGGGTGTACAGTCTGGATGCGACGGTGATCGATCTGTGCCTGAAAGTCTTTGACTGGGCGAAGTTTCGCAAGCGAAAAGGGGCGATCAAGTTACATCTGATCTTGGATCACGGGGGGCACATCCCCAGCTTTTGCGTGATGACCCCGGGCCGGGAGCACGAGATCGAGGTGGCGCGCGGCCAGCGCTACGAACCGGACAGCATCCTGACCTTTGACCGGGCCTACGTGGACTACCACTGGTTTGACCAACTCCACCGCCAGGGGGTGTACTTCGTGACCCGGCAGAAGCGCAACGCGCGTTACCGGGTGCTGGAGCGGCGGCCGGTGGGCTCCCCGCCGGGGATCACCTCGGATCAAGTCATTCGTCTGACCGGGAAGGCGGCCGGATGCCTGTCGACTCCCCTGCGCCGCATCGGCTACCGGGACCCGGAGACGAGGCAGTTCTATGTCTTCTTGACCAATCTGTTTCATCTCAGGGCGGCTGAGGTGGCCGCCATCTATAAGGCTCGCTGGCAAATCGAGCTGTTCTTCAAATGGGTCAAGCAGCACCTGAAGATCAAGAGCTTTCTGGGGACCACGGCCAATGCGGTGATGACGCAGGTCTGGGTGGCGCTGTGTGTCTACCTGCTGGTGGCCTACGTGAAGTTTCTGCTGCGGCCCCCCGGGCGCCTGTACGAGATTTTCAAGCGGCTGCAGGTCACGGCCCTAGAGTACCTGGCTCTGGGGCAGGTCTTGACCTGGGAGACGAAAAACGGGCCCAAACGGGCACCAAAGTGGAGACAGCGCAACTTGTTCGGAAGACGGCTAAGGCCTTTGTTTGTAGGAGGATAGGAGTCGAGTGACTATAACCTTACAGTTAAGAGAGCTTTAAGTCTTTTAGAATCAACGACATCAAACCGGACACTAGTCCCAAAATAAGCGCAAGTTGGAAAGTAGACCCCTTTCCCGGCTCCTGGGGGCCGTTTTGGAGGCCTAAATTCTAGATTTTCCCGCTAAGTCCCTTAGACCTCGGCTCGTGTTCTGCACTCCTGCACGGCGATCGCTCATGCGGGGCGATTCTGCCCCCTTGAGCGGCGTTTTCAGAGACACTACTCCCCAGCTCTCGCGACCCTCAGAGCTTCTTTATCTCCTTTCAGTTTCAGGTAGCTGGCCGGCGTTTCAACCACCTACTGCCTTCCAGGAGAAGACGGCTCCAACCATTGACATCCAGCAGCCGATAGACCAACCGTCGGCCCCTCCGCAGAATCTGGCAGGGCATTTCAATGATCTCTCGCAGGAAACGGCGATATTCCATCTTCACCAGCTGTCTGGCCTGCAGTCGAGCCGGCAGAACCAACCCCATCCAGGCCTTCAGATTCCAGGCCTGCGCCGCAATCACCAGATAGGCCCAGTTGGCCACCAGCGTATCCGAGGGCATCCGCAGGGCCTCGACTCCGTTCTTGAGTTGTTCAATGACGTTCTCTTGATTGCAGCGCCGGTTGTTTTCCCGAACCACTCCCGCCGTTCCCAACTGGGCCGCCGGGATATTCGTGACATAAAAGTGATAGCGCGTCTGCGGCAGAAGCCGCTTCTGGCCTTTCTCGACCAGGATCGTCTTGCGCAAGATCACCAGCCGATACGTTCGCTTCGCTTTGCTCGGACGGTAGTCGATCTCCACGATCTCTTCCCGTTCCAGCCTCAGGGTCTTGAACCCGCGCTCCTTGACAATCTCCGGCTTCACTTTGTCGCGCCGCTTGCGCCGCTTTTTCCCTTTTCCTTTCTCCTTGCCGGGGCGCACCAGCTCCTTCCAATTCGCTTGCGGCAACGCCTCGGCCCACTTGATGAAGCTCGGATGGGCATCCATCCCGAAGTCAAATTCCACGCCCGCTTCCGTCCAGCGGTCAAAATGAGCTGTCAGCGAAAAATCCGTGTCCCCGCGCAGGCGCACCGTTCGAAAACCCGCCTCTCGGACCAACTCGATACTCCGATCCAGCCATTCGGGGGCTCCCTCATGAGAGGGGCGATTCCCCGAGCGGTTGACGGCATAGAGCACCTCTCCCGTCTGGGCCAGCGTCACGATCAACGGTGCATAGCCCCACTGCCCGTCGTAGCTGATCTCCATCCCTTCCTTGCATTCCCCGCTGGTGGGGGCAATCGTGCCATCCACGTCGATCTCCGCCCGTTCGAAGAACCTCGCCGGTTGTTGGGCCCAGACCTTGCGGCGGCTCTCATTGACGGCTTCCATCAGATCGATCACATCCGGCGCTTGGAAGCGGCGCACAAAATCTCCGGCCGTGCTGGGCGCGGGGATCTTCTCCGCTCCTACCGCTTCCAGGAAGCTGACACTTTGACGCCGCATTTCGATATCCTGATAGCGGGTCCCGCCCGTGGCCACGTTGTAGATCAGGCTCAGCACGTGGTCCGATTCGTGGTACGGCTAGTGGCGTTTGAACAACTTCACCCCCTGATCAATCGCTTTCCCCAGCCCGCTCCACTTCACGATCTGCCGCAGCAGCCCCAGCCCACCGTAACTGACGCCGTGAATTTTCTCCGAGACCTCGTAGCTGATGCCTTCGGCCGAGAGGACCGGTTTCGGATCCTCACCGTTCCAACTGGGGCTCAGCCGATCAGCAACTTCTGCTTCCCGCTTTCGGATGATTGCGCTATGCTTTTTCTTCACCTGAAATCACTACTGTCCGGTTTATTTTTCGAGGTCTGGCTGAAAGCCTTATGTGATGGGGCTTTGGGGAGATGGTGGAAAGAAGGGGGTTGTTTTTGGCCCGGAAGCTCCTGGGCCCGATTTGGGAAGGGGACCTACCTTGGTTAAACTCTTTGGTTGTCATCAAAAAGCCAAAGAAGACCAAGGAGATCCCATGGCCAAGTATACGTCAGTCCTGCATCAGTTGCTCCGTCATATCCCCCGGGATGAGTTTCGCGCCATCGTGGAGCGCCGCCAAGGTGACAAGGGAGTCCGGAAGTTGTCGTGCTGGGGGCAGTTCGTGGCCCTTTTTTTCGGGCAGTTAACCGGACAGCATAGTTTGAGGGATCTGGTAACCGCTTTAGATGCAGGGCGAAAGAAGCTGCAGCAAGTGGGGCTGGGGGCGGTGAGCCGCTCCACGCTGGCGGATGCGAACCGCAAACGACCCCAGGAGATCTTCGGGGAGCTGTTTTCTTGCCTGTACAGCCGCTGTCGGAGTCAGGCTCCCGGTCAGCGTTTCGGCTTCCGGCATCGGGTGTACAGTCTGGATGCGACGGTGATCGATCTGTGCCTGAAAGTCTTTGACTGGGCGAAGTTTCGCAAGCGAAAAGGGGCGATCAAGTTACATCTGATCTTGGATCACGGGGGGCACATCCCCAGCTTTTGCGTGATGACCCCGGGCCGGGAGCACGAGATCGAGGTGGCGCGCGGCCAGCGCTACGAACCGGACAGCATCCTGACCTTTGACCGGGCCTACGTGGACTACCACTGGTTTGACCAACTCCACCGCCAGGGGGTGTACTTCGTGACCCGGCAGAAGCGCAACGCGCGTTACCGGGTGCTGGAGCGGCGGCCGGTGGGCTCCCCGCCGGGGATCACCTCGGATCAAGTCATTCGTCTGACCGGGAAGGCGGCCGGATGCCTGTCGACTCCCCTGCGCCGCATCGGCTACCGGGACCCGGAGACGAGGCAGTTCTATGTCTTCTTGACCAATCTGTTTCATCTCAGGGCGGCTGAGGTGGCCGCCATCTATAAGGCTCGCTGGCAAATCGAGCTGTTCTTCAAATGGGTCAAGCAGCACCTGAAGATCAAGAGCTTTCTGGGGACCACGGCCAATGCGGTGATGACGCAGGTCTGGGTGGCGCTGTGTGTCTACCTGCTGGTGGCCTACGTGAAGTTTCTGCTGCGGCCCCCCGGGCGCCTGTACGAGATTTTCAAGCGGCTGCAGGTCACGGCCCTAGAGTACCTGGCTCTGGGGCAGGTCTTGACCTGGGAGACGAAAAACGGGCCCAAACGGGCACCAAAGTGGAGACAGCGCAACTTGTTCGGAAGACGGCTAAGGCCTTTGTTTGTAGGAGGATAGGAGTCGAGTGACTATAACCTTACAGTTAAGAGAGCTTTAAGTCTTTTAGAATCAACGACATCAAACCGGACACTAGTGACCTGAAATGCCTCCTTTCGGGTCTCTCTGAGGTTTCTTTGTTAACTCCAGAATACCCGTCAGGTCTGGCATTTCAGGTGTTTACACGCGGCTTAATCCACTTTCATCTACTTGTTTTGGGACTAGTGGCTGCACCTACTTTGATTTGATTTCGACGGTGATTGGGAAGTGATCCGAGAACCCTGTGTTGTCAAAGCTGCTTGGTTTTGAGGGAGGAGACGATTCTCAGCCGAAATATGAGAAAAAGCGCTTGCTCCAATGTGGGAGGGCTGATAGGTTTTTGATCATTCATACCGGGAGACCCGAAGAAGGTCCATCCTAGGTTGATATGTTGATATCAAGGAATGTCGGCTAGACGGAGGAGGCAAAGATGCTTGAGGTGACCTCTCCACCGCCTGAAGGCGGTGGATTCGACCTGCGACTAAAGTCGCCTAAAGACCTCGCCTCCGATGCAGGCGACTCGCTTGATCGCCTGTCTCACTCGGCTCGGCGCCCACTTCCCTGACTCGCCCAGCAAGCCGTACTCTAGCCTCTTACCTTCCCTACGCACACCGGCTTGCTGTCACAAGCCTCCTGAAGGCTTCGCCTAAAGGCGAGGGGGTTCACCCATCCCCGAGTGGGACCCTAAGAAACCAACAATCACTCCAAGCAAGAACGGCCCCTTCATTGTCACCGATTGCGAAACCCTCAAAAACATGATGGATGGGAAGATCCACGACTCCGCCGGCACCATCGCCCTGTGTCGCTGTGGCGGTTCCAAGAACAAGCCGTTTTGCGACGGTACCCATGCAAAGGTTGGATTCAGTGGTGAGAAGGCTCCGGATCGAGTTCCTGATGGGCGCGACAATTATGTTGGCAAGAAGATCACAGTCCACGACAACCGAGGAATCTGCGCTCATTCAGCCAGGTGTACCGATACCCTCAAGTCAGTGTTCCTGCTGGGACAGGAGCCCTGGATCGACCCGGATGGAGAAGAAGCAAAGAAGATTGCAGCCACCGTCGAGCAGTGTCCGTCGGGAGCACTCAGTTACACGGTAGAAGGGATCGAGCACCGCGATTGGGACAGTGAGCCGATGATTCTGGTGGTCCCGAACGGGCCATATGCAGTGCGAGGAGGTGCCAGTCTTGAAGATGCCCAGTTGGGAGAAGGCGCGTCTAAGGAGCACTTCACATTGTGTCGCTGTGGCCAAAGTAAGAACAAGCCTTTCTGCAGCGGGGCACACTGGTACCATCACTTTGACGAGCATGCACCGCCACGGGCCTCTTCCTAATCCATCTTTCTTTGGCGTCCACCGACAAGCCTTTAGTTACATGAAGACTCCAGATACGCAGCAAGTGATCTGGGGCTTCGACGAGGACTTCAGTATGATCTGGGAACATGCCCTGGGGGTTGGACGAGGACCCGAGTCCCGCGAGCACGGAGTCCAGTTCCATGGAAACGAAGGTGTGCTGGTGGTTGACCGAACCGGCTGGGAAGTCTATCCGGAGACCCACAAGATCGAAAAGGACGTGCGCGAATCGCTCGCTGGGAAAGCCCCGGCACAGCGTCAAGACCTACGCCTATCACCTGACGCACGTCGAGAATTTCGTCGACTGCATGCGTTCCCAAGAGCGTCTCCGCTCAGACGTCGAGATCGGCCACAATTCCATGATTGCCTGTCATCTGGGCAACATCGCTTTTCGTGTGGGCCGGAAGGTGGACTGGGATCCAGACCGAGAAGGGTGGTTGGTGATCCTGAAGCTGCCCAACTGGTCAAACCGGAATACCGGTCACCGTGGAAATTGTGACTGTTGGTGAGATTCTTGATTGAAAGGGTTATTGAAGGAACGACCCGCCCTTCCTGGCTCCTGATTTCACTGGCAATGGCGATCCCAGAGTGTCCCCGTTGGCCTTGAATCCGCCACCATCCACGTCCACGAAGATCGGATTGGAGATTGCCGCCGGCCTGGCTTGGCTCAACACCGGACCGACTACCGGTCCCAGTGTCGAGTTTTCACTCACCGCAGCGACGATGATGTGGGCATCTTCCTCCAGCCGGAGCGGAATCGTCTGATCAAACTTGACCACGCCCGCTCCGAAATAACCGGGGTGGGTCCAGCGGGTGAAGTTCAGGGTTTCGTCGGGACGACCGCTGACTAGAATCTGGACCCGATCGATATCCAGCCAGTTGGCACACTGAATCCGCACTTTCAGGAGCGCCTTGCCACCGGGCAGCGAAAGGTCTTCCCCCGGTATGACTCTTGTGCCGCTTCTGTTGGAGCCTGTCGACTCCAGAGAAACCTCCATGAAGGGTCCGTTGCTCATGACGATGTTTCCCGCTTCGGAGGCACGAACGATATCCACGGCTTTGATCTGGGCCGGGTCGTCGGTGGTGGATCGGATGTAGTTGCGAATCCAGCCGGTGCCGTGGAAATTGTAGTGAGCATCGGTGTTCACCACACCCGGAATTCGATGGCCCTGATTGAGCAGTTGGAGCCAGTTGAAGATGCGATTGTTAGTGACCCCGCCCCGGTATGAGATGGTGGGCGGTAGGCTCAAGGTGTCCCCACCCCTTCCGCCATACGTGCCGACGTAGTGAGGATGAACCTCCAGCACATCAATGAATTGGAACATGCCTTTGAGTCCGCCATCCGGGTCGCCGTCGCCGTCGCGGTCGAAGAACATCTCGCCCAGATCCGGATGGTTCACCTGCACCAGCTTCTCGGCTCCATCGTCCCAGAGCGCCAGACGTCGGATCTGCTCGGCAGGATCGGTGTGAACCACAGGTCCGCCACTATCCTGGGTCCTTGGCTTGAGCACGATCGGAAAGGCATTCTGATGATTGAGACTGCCGGGCCTGCCCGAGAGCTCGATTCCGACGCAGGTGCCTAACAGGTGTTCCGCTTCCAGCCTTTTGAGGTGAGGAGTGTAGGTGGACAAGCGGTTGTGCTCGGTGCAGGGAGCGAATTCGATATGCTCTGCCAGGATGTTCAAGACCCGGCCCAGTTGGCTGGCGGTATTGTCGCCCGAGGGACTCGAGTGACTGTGAAAATCGGCGCTGACCCAGCCTGAACTCTGAACCACTCGTTTCAGGGTCGCTTCCAACTTGACCTCCCCTGATGGCGGGACCTCGATGGTTCGGTACTCGGCGTCGTATTCGGGTCCGTGGCTGATCAAGACCCGATACCTTCCAGGTGGGATTGCCTGTGACCATTGGCCGTTGGCGGAATAATGTAGATTTCCTACCGAGAAGGTGCCACTGTGTGGTCCCAAGTCCGGGTTCGGGGTTCCATCGATTCCGTGGAACTCAACCTTGCTGGGAATCGGGCCCCCCTGTTGGTCTCGAATTCGGGCCTGGACACGAGCAGCTTTGGGCAGGACAACGGAGATCATCGTGGCCATTTCCCCTGTCCTTGAAGGTACCAAGGCGTCGACCTGTCGGGTCCCCCGTCCCAGCGAAGACACTTTGGCCTGATAGGATCCGGGGGGAAGCTCCAGCAGCATTTGACCCTTGCTATCGGTGCGCCCATACCCTTGGGAGTTACTGCCAGAGAAGATCTCGACGTCGGTGTCCGGCAGCGCCCCTCCACCCTTCTCGCTGACCTGAATTGTGGCAGTTCCCAGCGGCTGTTGCCGTACTCGCTTGGCAATGGCCTTGACCGCCAACAGGTGACGAGCCGGAAAGATCCGCCTCACCAGTTTTCTCGTCTCCCCGGGGGCAAGATCGAATCGATCCTGTCCCTCGATCAGATAGCGGAGGCTCGACAATCGATTTCGGGCATCCCCGGAGGACAGGATCGAACCCCTGTCAGGCAGAATGCCGTAGGCCTGTCCGAACCACTTGTCATAAGCCCAGAAGAGTTCCGTGGTGCCATCGTCAACCTTGTCGAAGGAGCGGTCGGCACGGACCTCATCCAGCAGTTCCACGGTCAGTTGCCTGTCGCTGCGGTTGACGAATTCGCTTTCGACCACCAGGTAATGGGAGGAATCACTCAGACGATAGGTCACGTGCACATCTGGTCGATCCATCCCGCCCACAGCCGTGACTCTCAGTGAGACTTCTTCTCCACGGGACTGAACTACCGTGACCTGGCGGTAGGAGAACTGGTCTCTCCCATTCGGGTAAAAAGCGCTGAGTTGATCGCTCTGGTCTTCGGGAGACTGTCCTCGTGTAGTCAAGTCGATGATACCTCCACCGACTTTGGTTACCGTTGTATTGGCGTGCCTTCCGGAAACCGTATTGGCGACGACTGCAACCAGCTGCTGATTCCTCAGAACGTAGTCTCCGTAGATGGCGTCGACTTCCTTACCCCGGGGGACCGCCTGGTCCCACGTCTCGGGTGTGAGACGGACAATCTCAGCCGCGCTGAGAGGGGTGATCAGTGCGATGGATAAGAACAGCCATTTGAAGGGAGCGATGTGCTGATACATGGAATTCCTCGTCCTGGTCGAACGGACAGACACTTTATTGCACGAATTGAAAGGCATAGAGCTTGCAATTCCTCAGCTTGAAGTGGAGCCTGAGCTCCCGTCCGGCCAGGCTGGAGACCTCCTGGCTGCCCTTCCAGGAGACCGGAAAGGCGACGTTGTTGCCGCTTAGCGGATCCGAGTCGCCAGGCTGAATCCTTCGATCGGATTGCCGTCGGCGTCCTGGGTGAACTGCTCCGGCAGGACCTTGATGGCGACTTCGCGCTTTAGAGTGGTGTCCTCGGCTTGGTGCACCCCACCCATATCGCCTTCGCCGAGCTTGGAGGTGATCTTGTAGTGAGAGATGGTCTGGCCTATCAACACGAGCCTCCAGGCTGTAGGGGAGTCTACGTGGCAATACTAGATCTCTGGGTCTGGAAGGGCAATCCCAGGGGGATGGTTTATTTTAATGAGTCCGCGTAGTCTGGAATGGCCGTATCCGGGAGATGTCTGAAAACGAGCGTCGCCTATCAACCAGACTCAGGAGCCGCAGATTGGGAGAATGCAATGAACGTGTCCCGTATCGACGACCGTAATTGGACTTCGCTGAGCCTTGGGGAGCAGATCTACCAGATCGAGGTGGAAGGCTACCTGCTGATGCCCGAGCTGCTCTCAGCCCAACAAGTGCAACAGCTCAAGTCCGAGACCGCCCGTTTGGAGACCTTTCCCATGCCCTACAGCCAGCACCAGCGAGACCGGGTACTCCAGCCGGGGCCCAACCCATACCCTGGCTCCAGCTGGGAACCCTATCGGTTCGGCCAGCAAGGGGGTGGCATCACAGACTTGATTGCCCACGCCCCCATGGTGGATTTTCTGGAGAAGCTGTTTGGGGATGAGATCATCTTCATGACCTATCTGTACGCGCGATCCGAGCCAGGACATCCGGGTATCAGCCTCCACACCGACGGCCAACCCTATGGCTCCGAGGTCTTCGGTTACGAGTGCAGTTGTCCCGTCATGGTCAAGGTTCTCTACTATCTGGATGATTTGACTCCCGAGGTCTCCCCCTTCTGTATCCTTCCCCGCTCCCACCTCTCCCTGCATTTGGAGGCCAGCCCCTACAATCGCTATCGGGATCATCCCGATCTGGTGATGGTGACGGCCCCCGCCGGATCGGCTCTGATCCTCCACACTCGGGTCTTTCATGGGAACTACCCCAACCGAGGCGACCGTCCCCGGGAGATGCTGCAGCTTGGGTACCGTCCTGCCTGGGCCGGCCCCATCCGGGAGGAAGTGCCTGCCTGGGACCCAGAGGATCTGTCCCTGCTACCCGATCCCGTCCGCCGGCTCTTCGCTGACCGTAACAGCAGCCATTATCGCGACGACGGTGATCACAAGCCGGCAGACATGGCCAGCCAGGCCAGCTGGATCAGCCCAGATCGTTGGGAGTGGAAGTGAGGCTTCTTCGCCTCTTGATCAGCAGCATTAGGTGAGTGCAGGGATGCGCTCTTCAACCATCCTGAAGGCAACCGATTGAAGTTCATCTGGGACCGCAGCGACGGCCTGAAATCGTACGATCCATGTGAAAGCTCAAGAACTCAAGACGTTGGTACCCATCGAGAGGTCCAGACAGTGGGAGATGGTTTGGCCGATCACCGCGGGCCTCCGAACTAAAAGGGGAGCCTATCTACCGAATACTAGATCTTTGGATCTGGAAGGGCCTAGAGGGAGCTACCATCAAAAGGTGTGTAAATAGCAGAGGCGGTGAGTATCCTTCCGGGTTGACCTAAACCCAGGGCCGGAAGGCCCATAAAGGAAGGAGTACACACCGCATGAAAGAGAAGAACATTGAGGGGACTGTGGAGTCAAGAGTCTGTTTCCAGGAGCTGGAAGATTGGGTGCGGGAGAAGGTCCAGTCTTGGGTCCAGGAGCTACTAGAGGAGGAGGTGACCGAGCTGCTGGGACGAGACAAGAGTGAGCGTCGAGGCAAAGTGGACCCAGCGTCGGGATACCGCAACGGCTATGGCAAGGCCGGACGACTGACCCTCAGTAGCGGGACGATCACCGTGCGACGGCCTCGAGTCCGAGATCTAGAAGAGCGTTTTGAAAGCCGGGTACTGCCGCTGTTTGCCAAACGGACGCAGCAAGTCCGAGACCTGATTCCAGAGCTGTATTTGCAGGGCCTGGCTCAGGGCGATTTCGACTTGGCATTAAGAGGGCTTTTAGGGGAAGAAGCGGCCTTGTCGGCCAACACGGTGGCCCGACTGAAAGAGAAGTGGCAAGAAGAATGGGCCGTCTGGCAAAGTCGTCCCCTGGAGGAACTGGAAGTCGTTTATTTATGGGCGGATGGAATCTACGTCAAAGCGGGTCTGGAGAAGGAAAAGGCCGTCCTGCTGGTGGTCCTTGCGGCGCTCAGTGATGGCAGCAAGGTGGTGGTTTCGGTGACGAGCGGTTATCGGGAATCGACGGAAAGTTGGTCAGAGGTGTTACGCGACTTGAAGCGGCGGGGGATGAATGCTCCTCGTCTGGTCATCGCCGACGGCCCCCTCGGCATCTGGGGGGCCTTGTGCAACGTCTACCCCGAGGCGGAAGAGCAGCGTTGCTGGAATCACCGCATCGTCAATATCCTGGCCAAGGTGCCCAAACGCGAGCAGCCCACGGCCTTATTGATTCTGCGCCAGATCCCCTATGCTGAGAGCCGTCAGGAAGCGGAACGCCTCAAACGGGTTTTCCAGGAGTGGTGCCGAAGCAGAGGCTTGGCTCCGGCGGCCGATCTGTTGGACCAGGACTGGGATCGGATGGTGAGCTTTTACAACTACCCGAAGCAGCAGTGGCAACACCTGCGCACCACGAATCCAGTGGAGTCCCCGTTCGCCGGACTTCGGCTGCGAACCGATGCGGCCAAGCGCTTCAAGAAGGTGAACAACGCCCAGGCGGTGATCTGGAAGATGCTCTTGGTGGCCGAGAAACGATTCCGTCGTCTCAAAGCTCCAGAGCTCATGAGAGATGTCTATCAGGGAGCCAAGTATGTGAATGGAGTCCTGGTCAACCAGGAGTCGAAGGAGAAAGCCGCCTGAGTCTATTTACACACCTCTTGACATGAGCTCCCTAGAGGGTGCGGATTCGTTTGTTCGGTTTTGTGGTAGCGATCTTGATTGGAGGCTCTGGCCTTCCTCGGAGGGAACCTACCCCCCCGAAGCTCGTCTCCTTGCCTCCCTAGGCCTAGCTTTAGGGTCATCCGGTAAATGGGGAGGTGGGGACGTGGTTGGCACCTTCCGGATCCCAAATCTGCTCCCCGTTCGCTTGTCCATATAGTCGGCTGCAGTAGCAGAGGCCGTGGGAACTGTGGAAAACTCCGAGCGACATCGAACCGGGCCAGCAAGCCCGTGATACGGAGTTTTCCAAGCGCTGTGCGAACGGTGGAAAAACAACTGCGAGCACTTGCCAGTTCTCCTCTAGAACTACTTGTTTTTCCACGGTTTGCATAGTGCGGCAGTTTCCATGGCCTGCCTTTGACTGGCGGCACCTCCCCATTTACCGGATGAACCTAGCTTTAGACCTAGCTTAGCTAGTGCCCGTCCGGAAATCCGTAAGTAATTGATAAGGAAGGGGAAAGAGGGCTTTTTCAAGCTCCGAAATTGTCAGGGTCGTTTGCTAGACTATCTGGTGTAAACAATTAGACTGAAACGACTTAGGACGATTTCAGGAGTTCGAAGATGCGTCAAAAGCGTGAAAAACAACGCCCCCTTTCCCCACCATGGCCCGATCACCAACTGGCCCATGAATTGAAGGTGATCTCGCGCATCCTGGACGACAATCCCCAGACGCTGGAGCTGATAGTACAAGATCTCTCTGACAGGGTCGATTCCAGTGTCGGCGCCCCCGGTTTGACGGCCGAGCAGGTGCTGCGTTGTGCCGTCATCAAACAGCTGCATCAGTTCAGCTATCGCAAGCTGGAGTTTCATCTGGTGGATTCGCAAAGCTGTCAGAGGTTCTGTCGCTTGCCCTATGGGGCGTCGATCAGCAAAGCCACCCTGGCGGAGAACCTGGGGAAGATTGAGCCGGGGACATGGAAGGCGATCAACGACCACTTGGTGCGCTGGGCGCAGGCTCGGGGTCTGGAAAAAGGCCAACGGATTCGGGTCGATGCCACGGCGGTCCAGACCAACGTCCACTATCCGCTCGACAGTGAGCTGTTGGACGACGGCATTCGAGTCGTCACCCGGTGGCTGGGGCGGCTGCGGGACTGGGAAGGGATCGGCTTCGTCGATCACACGCGACGGGCCAAGCGGCGCGTCCTGAACATCCGCAACCGCCGCGGCAAGAAGCGCCTGGAGAGTTACCGCGATCTGATCAAGGTGGCGTCCAAGACGGCCCACTATGCCGAGCAGGCGCTGGCCGCGTCGGCGCAGTGGAGCGATCCCCTCAGTCTGGCCGGGGCGGCGCAACTGGCCCACTATCTGGAGCTGTTGCACCAAGTCATCGAGCAGACTCAACGACGGGTCCTTTCGGGCGAGGCCGTCGCGGCCCAGGAGAAGATCTGTTCCCTCTTCGAAGAGCACACCGATATTATCAAGAAGAGCCCTCGGGAAACGGTTTTCGGCCACAAAGTGTTTGTCAGCACGGGGGCCTCGTCGCTGATCCTGGATTGTGTGGTGGAACGCGGGAATCCAGCCGATAGCAACTATGTGCAACCCTTCTTAGAGCGTCATCGACAGCTGTACGGGAAGGTCCCGCGCCAGAGCGCCTGGGATGGCGGTTTTGCCTCGGCGGCCAACCTGAGCTGGGCCAAAGAGCAGGGGGTACAGGACGTGGCCTTTTCCAAAAAGTGTGGGTTGACGGTCGAGAGCATGGTGCGTTCCAGTTGGGTCTACAAACAGCTCAAACGCTTCCGGGCCGGGATCGAGGGGTGCATTGGGACCCTCAAGCACACCTTTGGTCTCCACCGCTGTACCTGGAAAGGCTGGCCTCACTTTCAAAGCTACGTCCATGCCAGCGTCCTGACCTATAACCTGGTCGTCCTGGCCCGACTCCTGTTGTAGTCTTTTGTGGCTGACCGTACTGCCTTGTGGCTCCGACTCAGGGAGAGGTCTGCGCCGAACCGGTGTTTTTTGGCCCGTGCGTCCTCGCTCTGGATCGAGCTGGGTCGAGTCGGTCTGTCAGCAGTCTCAGGTATAAAAAGTGGTTCCGATTCAACAGATTACAGTTCTGGGAACCCCGGTTTCCGGACGGGCACTAGCTAGTGGTACGACACATAAATAACACTATATATTCTTGACTGAGAGTGCTATGATGCCAGTCCATGGCGAACAAACCATTTTTGCTGCGATCGCTCTCGGTCGAGGAGTTGCTCGAGCTGCAGCGTTTGCTGCGCGCCGAGAAGACTCCCGCAGCCGTGTTCCGTCGCTGTCGGCTCATCTGGCATCTCGCAGCAGGCTTCAATCTGCGGGAAGCCTCCGATCTGTCCGGGCTGCACTACACCAACGCGCACCTTTGGATCAAACGCTTCCAAGAGGAGGGAATCCCCACCGTGTTGGGACGGCGACGAAGCGGGCGCCCACGACTGTACGATCCACAGGCAGAGACCGTGGTAATCGAAGCAGCGACTTCGCGACCCCGGGAGCTGGGACTGGGATTTACGAGTTGGTCCCTTGCCAAGTTGGAGGAGTACCTACAGGTCGAGAAGGCCCTGCCCACGTTGAGTCGAGAGACGATTCGACGCATCCTCCATCGGCACGGCTTGCGGTTTCTCACGGGCCAAACCTGGTGCCAGAGTACGGATCCGGACTTCGACGTAAAAAAAACACCATAATTCATCTGTATCGGAACCCTCCCTCCGATGGTCCGGTCATTTGTTTCGACGAGTTGGGGCCACTCCAGACCGTGCCGCGAGGGGGACCACGGTGGGGACGGCGCCCGGCGCGTCGGTCCAACCGATACACTCGAAAGTCTGGGCCCCTGCAATTCTTCGCAGCGTTCTGTCCTCAGACAGCTCAGCCGCTCGGGCGTCGAGCCCCCAGCAAGAAGAGTGTCAACTGCCGCGCCTTTCTCGAGGAAATGGTGTTGCCCAACTGGCCTCAAGGTCGCATCCATCTGATTCTGGATAACCTCAGCGCTCACAAGGCAGAGCCGGTGGCAAGCTGGGCACAGGCACATTCGGATCGAATCCTCTTTCACTGGCTGCCCACCAACAGCTCTTGGCTCAATCTCATCGAGTCCTACTTTTCCACCTTGGCCAGAACGGCCCTCCACAACACCGACTATAAAACCCCAGACGACATTGAGCAGGGACTGCTCAGGGGTATCGGATACTTGAATGAACATCCCAAACCCTCTAAGTGGAAGAAAGTATAGCGCTATTTATGTGTCATACCACTAGTGCAACTCTCCATAAGTTCTGAGCCAGGGGACAGTGGCGTGGCACTCGCGTCGGGGTATTGTCAAGTTGAGCCGGCGGCAGCGACAATCATCAGATGGAATCTCTTAACGCGGTCATGCGAGATCAAGTGGAATGACGACGATGACAGGTGCCCAGGCCCTGGTACGCTCTATGAAACGCGAGGGGATTAGCCCGGATTTCTCATAGAGAAAGCAGAAAGGGCAATTTCAGTCGATTTTTCGACGCCGCTCTGGGTCAAAGTCGCAGCTGAGGGCGGTGCAGCGTGCGACAGACGTCGTGAGGCCTGTGTTCAGAGCGGAAAATCGGTTTTTCAGACACACCTCAGACGCCTCAGTTGCAGACGGCTGGAATTTCCCGATTTCCCTTGGCTCAACCGAGCTGTTGAATCTGGGCCAAGGCTTGGGCATAGAGTAACTGGTATGGATAGCCCTCGCTCAGCGACAGGCCCACCCGTCGGACACTGACCCGAATCTGACCTCCTATCTTCAACAGTTTGAGGCGGATTGTCTGGCATTGCGCCCTTGCCCACTGGGTCCCCTTCAAAGCGACGCGCCTCAGCGTGTGCATCAGATTATAGGCCACCGAGGAGAACCACAAGCGCAGTTGATTGCTCTTCATGCGGTGGGTCGAAGTCCGATCGGCAAACAGCTCCAGCTGCTGTTCCTTGATCCGATTCTCCGCCTCCCCTCGCGCGCAGTACAGCTCCTCGTAAAGCTTTTGGGCGGGCCACCGCTTCGCTCCCAGCGAGGTGACGACAAAGCGGGGATTGGCTCCCTTACCCGTGTACTCGGCCTTGCCCACCACTCGCCGCTCTCGACTCCAGCTCTCCCGCGTCTGGTAACGAAAGTCCTTATAGACTCGAGCGCTGCTGCCGCTCACTTGCTGAAGCGCCTGGGCCTGTTCTAGCTCGGACTCCAGGGCCCGCTCTAGTCGCTTATTTCGAGCCAGCCCAAAGACGTAATCCACTCGATGCTCCTCACACCACTTCATCAACGCCTTCGCGCGCAAAGCCGCTGTCCGCCTCGCAGGGTAATGCGGACCTTCGGCCACTTCGCCCGCAGTTGTCCCACGATCCGCTCCATCTCCTGGACCGCTCCTTCGGAGCCATCCAGATTCGACATCCGTAGCTTGGCCCCCAGCACATACCCCTCGCAAAACACATACAGCGGCAGGTAGCAGTAACACCGGTAGTAGCCAGGGTAGAAACGACCCTCTTGCTCTCCGTGCAGTGGATCATCGGTCGCATCCAGATCCAACACCAGCTCCTTCGGTTTGCCGCCTCGCACCCGAATGAACTGCTCCACCAGAAACGCTTCGACCGCCGCTTCATCCACCGGCGTCTTGCGATATTTATCCTGCGTCACCGAGGACAACTCCAAACGATTGAGTGTGCTCTTGCCCGCACACGCCTTGCCCCGATCCGCTTCCGACCGCCGATCCCTCCCCAAGGGATCTTCCTTGCCTACCAGCACCGCCATCAGCGGATCCGCCCGCAGCTCCTGATGATCGTTGACATCCTCATAGCCCAGGGCCAGTCCATAAATCCGCTGCCCCACCAGCTCCTCCACACTGAACTCGGTGAAGCGAGCATCCCGCCGGTCCCCAAAGCAGGCGGCCAAGCCGCTAATGAACCCATAGCGGCTCTCCACCTCCCGTAACAGCAACCCTCCGGCGTCTGAGGTGATCTGTCCCCCGTTGAATTTTGCCTCGACTCGGCGACGACCCAGCCCTTGAAACTGCAGTTTGGAAACGCTACACTCTGTGTCCATAGTAGTCAGCTCCTTGTGTTCGTTAAGTCCTTGTTAATACAGACTTTATACCACATTGAGCTGACTGCTTTTTCTTATCCTTGAGAAATTCGGGCTAACCCGATGCCCAGTATCTATTTGGCCAACACCGATGCCGCGTCCCCCGTGAACATGACGGTTCAAACTTCCTCTGGACCGGTGAACTTCCTGGGTGACGAGCCGGTAGACGCAGACGGACGCAAGGACTGGATCGCGCTCGACTTTTCCCGGCAGTTGTCGATCTAATTGACCCAGTGGGACCAATGGCAGCAGCACTTGGTCCAGACATCCGAAGCGGGCGATAGCGAGCGGGTGCACTCGGCGGAGCCGCCGGCACGATAGCTGGGTAACGCTGGGAGCATTGTTCGGAAAGGAAGGAAAGGTGAGATCGTGAAGCGGTATCTCATAGCAGTAGGAGTTTTTCGGTTCATCCGGTAAATGGGGAGGTGCCGCCAGTCAAAGGCAGGCCGTGGAAACTGCCGCACTATGCAAACCGTGGAAAAACAACTAGTTCTGGAGGAGAACTGGCAAGTGCTCGCAGTTGTTTTTCCACCGTTCGCACAGCGCTTGGAAAACTCCGTATCACGGGCTTGCTGGCCCAGTTCGATGTCGCTCGGAGTTTTCCACAGTTCCCACGGCCTCTGCTACTGCAGCCGACTATATTGACAAGCGAACGGGGAACCAGATTTGGGATCCGGAAAGCGCCGAACCACGTTCCCACCTCCCCATTTACCGGATGACCCAGTTTTTCTGTCGATTTCAGGAGCGATTGCTCTGGCAGGGGACGGTGCGGTGCGGCATGAGGGGTTCGAGGGTTTCAGCGGGGGAACTCTGGGAGACGCAGGTGCGAACCTCTATGTTTCCAAGACGGGCCGGATACAGGTCATCAACCAGTGGGATCTGAACCGGGACGGGCACGTGGATCTGGTCATGAGTAATTCTCATGACAACATGAGCGTGGTGGATGCCCTGGTCTACTGGGGGACCCCCAAGGGACCGAAGTCCCTGCTGCCGGAGCTGTGGGAAAAGCGCCCGTTGGCCCAGGTTGTCTACGGACTCATGGACGGTAGCGACCAGGTGACCCGGCTCCCCTCCTTTGGTGGCGGGCGATCCGCCGTAGCCGACCTGAACCAGGACGGCTACCCGGAACTAGTTTTCTGCAACTACATCCACAACTATCCCGGTGTGCGAACCGCATATGTCTACTGGGGAAGTCAGAAGGGGTACCATCCGCAGAGCCGCACCGAGCTGCCCACGAGGTGGGCAGCGGGGGTAGTTGTGCTGGATCTGAACGCGGATGGCTATCCGGAGTTGGTCTTCGCCAACCAGGGTGTCGAGGCGGGTGCGGAGAAGATCTCTCCCAAGGTAGACCTTTCTGGTTCATCCGGTAAATGGGGAGGTGCCGCCAGTCAAAGGCAGGCCGCGGAAACTGCCGCACTATGCAAACCGTGGAAAAACAAGTAGTTCTGGAGGAGAACTGGCAAGTGCTCGCAGTTGTTTTTCCACCGTTCGCACAGCGCTTGGAAAACTCCGTATCACGGGCTTGCTGGCCCAGTTCGATATCGCTCGGAGTTTTCCACAGTTCCCACGGCCCCTGCTACTGCAGCCGACTATATTGACAAGCGAACGGGGAACCAGATTTGGGATCCGGAAAGCGCCGAACCACGTTCCACCTCCCCATTTACCGGATGACCCACCTTTCTTCCTATATCTACTGGGGAAGTGCCAACGGTTTCGATCCGGAGAACCCGGGACTGGTTCCGACTCAAGGCGCCAGAGACGTTACTGCCGGAGATGTCAATGGAGACGGCGATCCAGACCTCATCTTCATCAACAACAGCCCTCAGGCTCAAGGTGTGCAGATTTTTCTGGGGGCGGCAGGAGAATACGGTGAGGCGAGAACTCATCAAGTTCCGGTGCCGACTCCCAGCAGTGTTGCCTCCGGCGACCTGGACAACGACGGTTACGCCGACGTTGTGGCCACCTCCTCCAAGGGAGAGGGGGAAGCAATAGGCGAAGGTGTCTACGTCTTTTTCGGGGGTAAGGAGGGCTTGACCCAGGAGCGCAAGCTAACCCTTGAGGCCCTCGGGCCCACCGACGTTGCCATTGCCGACCTGGACGGAAACGGACACCTGGATCTGGCCATCTCAAACGCTTCTGTGGCGGAACTCCCATCGCTTCCTGCTTCGTATCTGTACTGGGGTGGCGACGGGGGATTTTCTCCCGAGCGCAGGACCGAGCTTCCCACGCTGGCAGCCTCGGGTGTCGCCGTGGGAGACCTGAACCGCGACGGTCATAAGGATCTGGTCTTTGCCAACTCTCACAATGGGACGATCAATGATGTGCCTTCCTACATCTACTGGGGCAGCTCGACGGGATTTGCGCCCTACCTTCGCACCGATCTCCAGAGCTTCGATGCGACCAGTGTGAACGTCGCCGATCTGGATTCAGACGGAAACCAGGAAGTGGTGCTGGTCAATCGGGTCAGCGGGAAGTACCACGGCAAGGTACAGAATAATATCTACTGGGGCAATCCGCATCACTTCTATTCCACCGCCTCCATGACAGCTCTACCTGGCGAAGGGGCCTATGCCGTGGCGGTGGCAGACCTGGACGACGACGGCTTCAACGAACTGGTACTCACCAACTCCTACATCGATGCCAGTTACGTCTATTGGGGCAGTCAAAAAGGGCTGTCTCCGGAGCGGAAGCAGGATTTGTCCGTTCCTGAGGCGAACGGAATCAGTGCCGCCGATTTGAACCGGGATGGCTATCTGGATCTGATCTTCACCCACGGGAGGGGTCAACGGCTGGGGACAATCTTCTGGGGAGGTGAGGACGGTTTTTCAGATTCCCAGCGCACCTCGCTGCCCTTGAAGAACCAGAGGTGTACCAACAACCGGGTTGCCGATCTGAATCACGATGGATATCTGGATCTGGTATTTCCCGGCAGTTGGTACGGAATCTACCAGATCTTCTGGGGTGGATCGGATGGATACTCCGAGGAGCGAAGCTGGAGCGAGGTCCTTCCAGCAGGCAATCTGGAGCTGGCCGACCTCAACTCTGACGGCCATCTGGATTTCATATTGGTGGGAAGCTTTGATCCCGTCACTCGTGTAAGGACATCAAAGACTTATCTCCTGTGGGGTACACCGGAAGGAACTCCGACGCATGAGGGGAAGGTTGAGCTCGAGGGACATCAACCCATCGAGTGCGGAATCGCAGATCTGAACCGGGACGGAAATCTCGATATTGTCTTGTCCAATTACATGTCCGAACGGACGCGCTCTTTGCCCATGTTCATCTACTGGGGAGGCGAGGGTGGCACTTACAGCAAGACCAATCGAACCGATCTTCCGGCCGAGTCTTCTTCGGGGATCCAGACGGTGGATCTGAACCGGGACGGCTATCCTGAGATCGTGGTTCACAATCACATGAAGGATGGAGACCATACCATCAACAGCTACATCTACTGGAACGGACCGGAGGGTTTTCACCGGGATCGGCGTTCGGAAGTGCCCAACTTCGGTCCCCATTACAGCCAGATGACGGATCCAGGGAATCTCTACACACGCAAGCTCGAGGAGGAGTATCTTTCTCCGCCTCTCGAGCTTTCCGAGAGCGGCCGGCCGGTGAGTCTTTTCTGGGAGGGTGAGGAACCGCACGGCGCTCGATTGAAGTTCCAGATTCGGACGGCGGCTAGCCGTCAGGCGCTGGCCTCCGAGGAATGGCAGGGTCCTGGGGGCAAGGGATTCTTCTACCAGAGTTCAGGGACCGCGATAGGAGAGGTGAAGGCGGATCATGGCTGGCTCCAGTACCGAACCGTGTTCACGTCCCCAGCCGGCGGGATCTGGCCCATCTTGTCGGCGGTGGAGCTGCGGCTGGACTGAGCCCGGACCATCCACTGTTTCCGGGCGCAACCGAACGCTTTTGGGGATCAAGGGATCCTGGACAACCCCCGTGTCTTGCGGGCGCGATCGATTGTCCTTCCCTTCAATGGCTGTCTTAGGACTTCAGGATCAATCCCCAGCCGAGTCAGCAGTCGCCTGAGGCCGTTCTTGAAAGCGCGCATGAGGTGAGGCCAGACCAGAGTGCTCCCTCCGGAGTAGGGGGTTGGGGAACAATGGAACGAAAACGCACGCTAAGGGGTAGTGGTCGGGAGTTCGATACCATTGTCTAGAGGGTGGTTCAAAAGGGTCTGCCGGGTGACGAGCCCGGAGGCCCGGTTTCATTGCTTCCTCGGCGCCTCGAGAGACTGATCCAAAAGGAGTACCTTGTGAACCATGACTCGGGTCGCCCTCTATACGAGAGTCTCCACCGACCGGCAGGAAGCCGAGAACCAGCGCCGGCAGCTTCGCGCCTTCGTCGATGGTCACGAGGGCTGGAAGCTGGTCGAGGAATATCGAGATGAGGAATCGGGTGCCACCGGGAGCCGCGCTCGATTCCAAGCGCTCTTCGAGGACGCGCACCAGCGGAAGTTCGAGGTCGTCGTCTTCTGGGCGCTCGACCGCTTCTCGCGCGAGGGCACGCGCGCGACGATCAACTACCTGCACGAGCTCGGAGCTACGGCGTTGGCTTTGTATCCTACACCGAGCGCTACCTTGACTCGACCGGTATCTTCAGAGACGCGCTTATCGGACTACTCGCTGCGCTGGCGAACCAGGAGGGCATTCGGCTATCGGATCGTGTGAAAGCCGGAATGGCGAGAGCACGAATCGAGGGGAAGCACGTTGGGCGTCCGCGTTTGGACGATAGAACGCGGCGGCAAGTGCGAGAGCTCCGCGCGCAAAACCCCGATAGGTCTATTCGGGCCATCGCGAGAGAGACTGAGGTCCCGTACGCTACCACCCGGCGACTGCTCCTTGAGCGCGAGAAGCCACCAGGAAACTGAGCGCGGTCTCGGCTTAGCGTGCGTTTTCGTTCCATTGTTCCTCGACCCCCGATTCCCTGCGCCTGTGTCGGATGCGCAGCTGGCAGAGTACTTCCACGCCGCGGCCGACGAGGAGGCGATCCTAGAGCGGCGCATGGACCACAACCGCCTCGGATTCGCAATCCAGCTCGGCACGGTGCGATTCCTGGGGACTTTCGTTGCGGATCCGGCGCACGTCCCACGAGCGGTTGTCGAGGTACTGTCAAGTTAACCGATTTGGTGCCTAATCAGCGCCTTGGCAAGTCCCTAAGTTGTTGATTCTACGTTCGAACGATGACCGATTTCGCCTCCAAAACCCGAGAATTCCACTTATCTTGACAGTACCACTCTGACACTGTTTGTACGGTCAGATCTGGGCTATTACAGATTAACCTTTAGATCACTTCTCTGAGTTTGCTCTTGCCGCCCCAATCATCCGTCCTGGCTGTGTTTCGCTTGGTCGCCCACACCCTTGAAGCCCAGCTCACGCCAGAAGTGGCAGCTGACCCGTTGCCCCGGACCGATCTCTTCCAGTTGCGGACGTTCTTCGCGGCAGTGGTCTCGGGCGTGGGGGCAGCGGGGATTGCATTCGGCATCTTCTCTCCCTGATTCGCTATCAGTCCGAGGATCCTCCCGCGTTCGAGCTGCCCCCCCGCCAGGAAGAGACCGAGTATGTGCGGCCTCCCATCGATGGCCTGAACTTCGTGCCGGAGGCCTATTAGGTCGTTTCCCTGTAGTGTTCGCTCTATGAGCGGATGGCCGCTCGCAAAGCGGCCCCCTACAGAAGAAAGGATATCGCAGACAGGCTCCTACGGCAGGGTGTAGGCAATGAGGGCGTCGTCGGAGACGTCGCTCAAGACGTTGCCGCCTCCAGCGGCGATCACGACGTACTGCTTTCCGGTCTTCTCGCCCCAGAAGGTCATGGGAGTGGCGTGGGCATTGGCGGCCAGACGGGTCACCCAGAGCTCTTCTCCCGATTCCACATCGAAGGCCCGGAACCGCTGATCGTTGGTCCCACCGATGAAGACCAGGCCCCCAGCCGTGGCGATGGGACCGCCCAGGGCTGGAATGCCCGTCTGAGGTACGCCTCGCTCCATCAACTCGTCCACCACGCCCAGAGGCACCTTCCACAGGATCTCTCCCCGCACCAGATCCACGGCGTTGAGCGTCGCCCAGGGAGGCTCCTGGCAGGGCCACCTCTGGTCGTCCCAGAAGCGCTGGCCCAGACCCCAGGCCCATCCCAGCTCGTTCATATTGACGTAGAGCACGCCTCTACCAGGGTCCAGGGCAGAGCCCGACCAGCTGGCTCCGCCCAGGCCGTCAGGGAGCATCAGGCTGGGATCGGTTCCCGGGGGGGTGTAGATGCCTTCATAGCGCAGCGAGTCGAAGAGCTCCAGGCAGAACTCCCGATGTTCCGGAGTCACGTTGCTGATCTCTTCCCGTGTGAGGGAATGGCGAGCCAGGGGGGGCGGCTTGACCGTGAAGGGCTGGGTGGGCCAGGTGAACTGTTCCTGGGACTGGGGGACGGGCCGTTCTTCCACGGGCAGGAGCGGCTCGCCGGTTCGGCGATCCAGGACGAAGACCATCCCCATCTTGGTATTCTGTGCCACCGCTGGAATCTCCTCCCCGTCCCGATTCAGGGTGAAGAGGAGCGGCTGGGCGGGGATATCATAGTCCCAGAGATCGTGGTGGACCATCTGATAGTGCCAGACCAGCTGGCCCGTCTCGGCCTCTACTACCACCAGCGAGCTGCCGAAGAGGTTCTGACCGTCCCGCTCGGGTCCCAGTGGGGAAGCAGTGGGAAGAAAGGCCCATCCCCGCTCCACGTCCACGCTGATGGTGGACCAGACGTTGGCCCCGGAGCGATCCTTCCAGGAGTCGCCCTCCCAGGTTTCGTTGCCCTTCTGACCCGGGAGTGGAACGGTGTGGAACTCCCAGAGCTGCTCTCCGGTGATCACGTCGAAGGCCCGGACCTTGCCGCTGGGTCCCCTGGGTCCTGCAGCGCTGAGTCGGGCGCCCACCATGACCACGTTCCGGTAGATGGCGGGAGCCGAGGTCACGGTGTAGATGGTTCCCGGCCACGGGTCGGCCACGCCGCTGAAGAGATCGACCTCGCCTCCTTTGCCGAAGTCGGGGAAGGGGCGGCCCGTTTCCGCGTCCAGGGCGATGAGGCGGGCATCTCCGGTGCCTATCAGAATCCTGCTCTGCTTCTTCCCGTCCACTTCTCCCTGCCAGAACGAGACCCCCCGGTGCTGCACGTAGAATGGCTTCTCCGGCGTGACCTGTTCCGGGTCGAATTGCCAGATCTCCGTCCCGGTCTCGGTCTCCAGGGCAATGACCCGGCTGGACGGTGTGGAGAGATACAGCACTCCCTTCACCACCAGGGGTGTGCACTCCCAGGCGGCGATCAGGGTCTTGGGAGCAAGGTGGTGTGGCCTCTCAACCTCCCCCATCCGGTAGGTCCAGGCCACCTCGAGCTGATTGACGTTGCCCCGATGGATCTGATTCAGGGGTGAGAATTTCATCCCACCGGGATCACGGCCGTAGCTGGGCCAGTCCCCGTCCACCCGTGGAGGTTCGGGAGCGGCACAGGAAAGCATGAGAAGAGCGAGGAGAATGACACCGGGCCAGCGGGAACGGTCGTTCATCGACCGGACGCTACCATAGGGTAGTCGGCTCAAACAACAGGCTTGTCCCTGCGTAGCAGCAACTGGACCGATGAGGACCACTGGCATCTGGGTGATCATGCTTTTCGTGGGAGGCTTCAATCTGGGGCTCCTGGCCGAGGGAGCAGGGTTTCCCGGGCAAGGACCCCGGGGTGGAATGCTGTCCCGATTCGGCGAGGAGGCTCCCGGTGGTCGAGCCGTTGCTACCGTCAAAACTACAGGAGTGTACCGTTCTTTCTGTAATTTCCCGTTAAGAGGGAATTTCTCGGGATACCGAGGATTGGGTTGACGAGGAACCTGGCGCGGCTCAGGCGGAAGGAGGCTGTAGGCCGAGTGCAGCCTGAGCCGTGCGGCGCGGCGCGCCGGGCCCCCCCGGAAGGGGGCCAAAGGCCGTCAGCCGAAGGGTTGAGCCGTCAGAGGTCTGGGACAAGATTCTCTAAATCATTCATCCAAAATGAAAGGAGAATCCAATGGCCCCAGACCTGGAAGACAGAGTACCACGAGAGATCCTAGAGGCGTTGATCCAAGAAGGAACGGAGGCCTTTCGCAAGGTGTTGGAGAAGCTCTTGAACTTGGCCATGGGATTGGAACGGTCGGAGTTTCTGGGAGCCGAGCCCTACGAGAGAACGAGCCAGCGACGGGGCCACGCCAACGGTTACAAGGACAAGAAGATCGCCACGCGTGTGGGAGAGCTCCGACTGAAGATCCCTCAGGTGCGAGGGCTGTCGTTCTACCCTCAATCGCTGGAGAAGGGCTGCCGCTCGGAAAAGGCGCTGAAGTTGGCCATTGCCGAGATGTATGTCATGGGCGTCTCCACGCGCAAGGTCACGGAAATCACCGAGCAGCTGTGTGGCACGGAGATCTCCGCCAGCCAGGTCTCACGGGTCGCCTCCCTGCTGGATGAGGAGCTGGAGAAGTTCCGTAGCCGGCCGCTGAGCGGTGAGTATCCCTTCGTCTACCTGGACGCCCATTACGAGAAAGTCCGTGTCGATGGACGAGTTCAGGACCTGGCCATCCTCAAGGCAGTCGGTGTGCAGGCTTCCGGTCACCGTGAGGTCTTGGGTCTGAGCGCCCGGCTGAGCGAGGCGGAGGTCCACTGGAGAGCGTTTTTTGAGGATCTGGCCGGGCGGGGACTCAAGGGAATGGAGCTCGTCGTCAGTGACGACCACGCGGGACTGAAGGCCGCTCGACGAGCGGTGTTTCCCGCGGTTCCCTGGCAGCGCTGCCAGTTTCATCTGAGCCAGAATGCTCAGCGCTTTGCCCGTCGGCTCCAAGAGCGGGGCCAGATCGGCCAAGCGATGCGGGACATCTTCAACAGCCCCACCCTCGAGGATGCCGAAGCCATGCTCAAACGCAAGATCAAGGCGTTCACCGAAACCAACCAGGCACTGGCCCAGTGGATGGAAGACAACGTGCGCGAGGGGTTGACGGTCTACGCCTTCCCCCGCAGTCTGCACAAGAAGATCCGGACGATTAACGGCGTGGAGAATCTCAACAAACAGATCCGGCGCCGCACTCGAGTGGTGGGAATCTTCCCCCATATCGACTCGGCGTTGCGACTGATCTCAGCCGTGCTGGCGGAGATTCACGACGAGTGGCTCACGGGCCGCTGCTATCTGAACCTGGAGAGCTGGCAAGAAGAGGAGGCATCCTAGAAGAGCGTTTCCCTAAACCCGAGACCCTCAGATCAGCGAGGGTTCTCGGTAAGGGGCAGCCCGCGATCGTGGCTCTGAGGGCTTCTGACAGGGCCTCTTTTCTTGGAGAAGGAGGTGGGGGCGCTGAATCGCTCTCTGCGAGTAGTGCAAGCTGCTCCGGCCTCTCATTTTGATAGATCTGCTGGTTGCCTTAGAGAGATTCACAGCGAGCGGCTCACGGGCCACTGCTTTCTGCACCCGAGAGCCAAGAGAGGAGGATCCTGTCCCACAACCGACCCTGAAATTACAGAAAAATTGTTGCGCTGCCTCAACTACTTTGGGGATGACGGCAAGCCAGCTACAATCGCGGGAGACGAGTAGCGGGCGTGATCCCCCTGCCCCAAAACCTAGAAATCTAGTACGTCCATTCAGTTCTACAGCTTTGCAGATGGAAGTGTGCAACGGCTAGTCGAAATCCCCGAACCGTGGATCCCTATTCTGTCCGTTTCCCCGGATGGCCAATGGTTCCTGTACGACGATACAAAATGGGAGAACGATATCATGCTGGTGGAAAACTTCCGCTGAGGCGATCGCTGCCTCGAGTACCCCGCTCAGACTTCCGATTCGCTACTTGTCGTTTGTTCCATAGACGTGGAGGCAATGTTGGGCACATATCATCCCGCCTGTTCTCCCATCGTGCATAAACGCACACACAAGGGGCGAAGAATCGAGCAACCAATCGGAGGATAGCTGTGATAGTCGGTACCCTGTCCGATTTGATCGAAATCGAACGGCCGCTTTCGCCCCTAAAAGCGGACATTCAAGTTGTCGATCTCTTCAGTTGGCTTCCCATACCCTTGCGTCCGTTTCCCCCTCCCCACCGCCTCCTGGCGCCTAGGCACTGAGAAGTGTAAGCTGGGAGAGGGACTGTCTTTGGTGAGTGTCATCCAGGTGGCCAGCATCTCGCCCCGCATGGGTCTGTCCCATCCGGAGCGTAACCTTCGTACGGTACTGTCAAGTTAACCGATGTGGTGCCTAATCAGCGCCTTGGCCACTCCCTAAGTTGTTGATTCTACGTTCGACCGACGACCGATTTCGCCTCCAAAACCCGAGAATTCCACTTAACTTGACAGTACCCTGTTCTGCAAACAGCCATCCGAAACCGGACGGAATATGCCAAGGCCATTCGGGAAGGCAAGACCGCCCTCGAAACGGAACCCAGTAGCGCCGCCGCCAGCGACATCAGTGCTCTTGCGCACGAGATCCAGGCGTTGCGGGAGAAGGAGGCACACCATGCCGCAATCGGTTAATTGGGGCAAGCGCCCGACTAAGCAACGCGAGGGCCGGGAAAAGCTTCTCGACAGACTGGATGGCTTTGTAGACTCGAACCACAAGGACAACAAGACCAAGCGTCTCAATGCGGACATTCCCGCTGAACTCCACGCCCGTGTGAAAGCAGGGTGCGCTTTAGAGGGGAGAGGAATGACCCAGGTGTTCATTGAGCTTCTCGAAAAGCGCTTTCCGAGTAAATGAGCAAATAAGTAAATGAAGATATGAGTAACTGTCGAGTTTGGGAATTCTTCATTTGGAGTTGGCCGCCGCTCGCGATCAGGCCGCCCTGGACTTCGACGCGCTACCCGAGCGGGACCGGCCCCGCTACCAGCTTCTCTGCGATTTCCAAGACGATCGAGCTGCTGGCGGTGGCCGCTGCAGCATTTGTCGTCGTTGAGAAGGACGCGCTGAAAGAAAAAGATATCAAGTAGCGCGTGGATACATGTCGACGTTTTGGCATCGTGGCACCCCCTAGAGGCCACGAGGATATAGGAAAGCATGATCACGACGACTGACAATCCGGACTCCGCCGCTGATCTACTTGATGCTGCGTACCAGCAGCTAGAATTCGATCAGGGTTCTCTGTTGTCGGCCGCGCGCGGACCCCAGCCGGAAACGATAGCAGAATGGGTCGACCGGGGCGATTGGCAGCAACTGGCAGCGCAGGTCGGCGCCGATCGCATCTTCTTTGTCGATCGTGATCCAGTTGTTGTGTTTGCGAAGACGACAGACACCGCGCCTGGCGCGCTACGGACGCTCTACGAGCGCATTTGGTGCATGGCCCGCCCTCAGCTTCTGTTCCTTGCTACACCGGGGGAGCTATCCGCATTCGATTTGACCAAACCTCCGCCGAAGCCGGACGAGGCAATCGCAGATCGTGATCGTTTGATCGCGGTCGCGAATTCTATAGGAGTGTACCGTTCTTTCTGTAATTTCCCGTTAAGAGGGAATTTCTCGGGATACCGAGGATTGGGTTGACGAGGAACCTGGCGCGGCTCAGGCGGAAGGAGGCTGTAGGCCGAGTGCAGCCTGAGCCGCGCGGCGCTGCGCGCCGGGCCCCCCCGGAAGGGGGCCAAAGGCCGTCAGCCGAAGGGTTGAGCCGTCAGAGGTCTGGGACAAGATTCTCTAAATCATTCATCCAAAATGAAAGGAGAATCCAATGGCCCCAGACCTGGAAGACAGAGTACCACGAGAGATCCTAGAGGCGTTGATCCAAGAAGGAACGGAGGCCTTTCGCAAGGTGTTGGAGAAGCTCTTGAACTTGGCCATGGGATTGGAACGGTCGGAGTTTCTGGGAGCCGAGCCCTACGAGAGAACGAGCCAGCGACGGGGCCACGCCAACGGTTACAAGGACAAGAAGATCGCCACGCGTGTGGGAGAGCTCCGACTGAAGATCCCTCAGGTGCGAGGGCTGTCGTTCTACCCTCAATCGCTGGAGAAGGGCTGCCGCTCGGAAAAGGCGCTGAAGTTGGCCATTGCCGAGATGTATGTCATGGGCGTCTCCACGCGCAAGGTCACGGAAATCACCGAGCAGCTGTGTGGCACGGAGATCTCCGCCAGCCAGGTCTCACGGGTCGCCTCCCTGCTGGATGAGGAGCTGGAGAAGTTCCGTAGCCGGCCGCTGAGCGGTGAGTATCCCTTCGTCTACCTGGACGCCCATTACGAGAAAGTCCGTGTCGATGGACGAGTTCAGGACCTGGCCATCCTCAAGGCAGTCGGTGTGCAGGCTTCCGGTCACCGTGAGGTCTTGGGTCTGAGCGCCCGGCTGAGCGAGGCGGAGGTCCACTGGAGAGCGTTTTTTGAGGATCTGGCCGGGCGGGGACTCAAGGGAATGGATCTCGTCGTCAGTGACGACCACGCGGGACTGAAGGCCGCTCGACGAGCGGTGTTTCCCGCGGTTCCCTGGCAGCGCTGCCAGTTTCATCTGAGCCAGAATGCTCAGCGCTTTGCCCGTCGGCTCCAAGAGCGGGGCCAGATCGGCCAAGCGATGCGGGACATCTTCAACAGCCCCACCCTCGAGGATGCCGAAGCCATGCTCAAACGCAAGATCAAGGCGTTCACCGAAACCAACCAGGCACTGGCCCAGTGGATGGAAGACAACGTGCGCGAGGGGTTGACGGTCTACGCCTTCCCCCGCAGTCTGCACAAGAAGATCCGGACGATTAACGGCGTGGAGAATCTCAACAAACAGATCCGGCGCCGCACTCGAGTGGTGGGAATCTTCCCCCATATCGACTCGGCGTTGCGACTGATCTCAGCCGTGCTGGCGGAGATTCACGACGAGTGGCTCACGGGCCGCTGCTATCTGAACCTGGAGAGCTGGCAAGAAGAGGAGGCATCCTAGAAGAGCGTTTCCCTAAACCCGAGACCCTCAGATCAGCGAGGGTTCTCGGTAAGGGGCAGCCCGCGATCGTGGCTCTGAGGGCTTCTGACAGGGCCTCTTTTCTTGGAGAAGGAGGTGGGGGCGCTGAATCGCTCTCTGCGAGTAGTGCAAGCTGCTCCGGCCTCTCATTTTGATAGATCTGCTGGTTGCCTTAGAGAGATTCACAGCGAGCGGCTCACGGGCCACTGCTTTCTGCACCCGAGAGCCAAGAGAGGAGGATCCTGTCCCACAACCGACCCTGAAATTACAGAAAAATTGTTGCGCTGCCAATTCTATTGCCGATGTACAATCGAAACTGGGCGCTTACCACCGAGAGCACATAGAGACAGGTGCAGTCTTCGGTGAGGATCGTTTTCGCAATTCGCTCAACCGCTCGGATCGTGCCCTTATTCGAGACCTTAAGACGGTCCGGCAACAATTGACAACGGTAGCCGCCGGATCGAAGCTTCCGAAACTCCGGCATCTTCACTCCTTGATTGGCCGCGCGATTTTTATCCGCTATCTCGAAGATCGCGAGATTCTCCTCCCTGCATACTTCGAAAAGGTCGCAGCGAGGAATAAGCACTGGACGCAGATTCTCGCACAACCTCCCTCCACGCCTGCCCCGGATCCAAGATTTGCGGAACTGCGATTTCCGCGGGTCCTGCAGGACAAGGAATTCACGTATGCGATTTTTGAAGAGCTCGCCATCGATTTCAACGGAGATACCTTCCCTATCGATGACGATGAGCGCGATTGTATCCAGCAGGCGCATCTCGACAGACTGAGGGGCTTCCTAATCGGTAGCACGTCAGATCAGGAAGACCTTTTCTTTTTTGCCTACCGATTTGACGTAATCCCAATCGAACTGATCAGCACGATATACGAGGAATTCTACAACGAGCGCATTGAGAAGGGCAGGAACCACGGCTCGCACTACACTCCCCCAGCCCTGGTCGAATATGTTCTGGCGCAAACCCTCACTCCGAAGGTCCTTGAGAGAAAACCGCGCGTGATCGATCCAGCCTGTGGTTCGGGAATCTTTCTCGTTGAATCTTTCCGGCGCATGGTGCGCCACCTTTGCGCTCAGCAGAACGGCAGACGCGTCAGCCGCCCCCAGCTTCGTAAATTGCTCCGCGACCAGATCGCCGGCATCGACATCAACGAAGAGGCCGTGCACGTTGCGGCATTCAGTCTTTATCTGGGTCATCCGGAATTAGGGGAGGTAGGGGGTAGATCGGCCTTCCGCATCCCCAATCTGCCTCCCCCGTTCGCCTGTTAAGATAGTCAGTAGCCGTAGTAGAGGCGATGGGGACTGTGGGAAACTCCGAGTGAGGTGGAGCCGGGCCAGCAACCCCGATGACTCAGAGTTTTCCAAGCGCTGTGCGAACGGTGGAAAAACAACTGCGAGCACTTGCCAGTTCTCCTCCAGAACTAGTTGTTTTTCCACGGTTTGCATAGTGCGGCAGTTTCCACGGCCTGCCTTTGACTGACGGCACCTCCCCATTTACCGGATGAACCGCAAAGGTTTGCATTTGAATAAGCTCCAGAGAGTCAACAACTGACTTATTGAACTTGAATGAAAATAGGGTTGGAGTAGAACCATAGATCTGTCCAGGGATTCTCTCCTGGGGGATCTGGTTCAGGTTCCAACTGTGTTGTATTGGTTCCTCGCACACGCAGATAGAGGTTGCCAGTTACATTTTTCAGGTTGTAAGTCATTGTTTTATATTCAGCGTTAACAGACCAATTATCCTGATTGAAGCGATGAAGTACACGGGTGCTGGGATTGCGGTCATGAGTAGGGTCAGGGCCTAGCCCAGTAACTTTTCCTATGATGAGATCAACTCGTGTTACTACAGGATTATCTTTATGGTGGTTGTTTTTTTCAGGATCCCTCAGCTTAATGGTAATTCCTATATCAGTACCAGATGAAACTTCAAGACTACCTCCAATTTGAGCAGTTTTGCTTCCGAACTGAGCTGATACATCAAGTTCCGAGATCAGGTCGCCAGTTGTGACAAAGACGCGGCCAGACCTGATTCCCTCTAGAATGGCATCATAGGATTTTTCAGCATGGACATAGGTTTTAGAGAATTCGCCAGGCCAGAAATCAGATCCGCCTTCGGTGTAGTGCACATGAGAATCAGAATTGGCCGTGATCCACCAATGCCGACCTTCACCCAACATTGAATCCCAGAAACCGCCAAGCCGGGCGGTCATAGGATCAAATCCACCTCTAGTTGGTAATCGGCTGTAGCCACCACGAAAACCCTCCGGTTTGGGTGTGTTGTCTGGATTGAGTGTGGAGGCTTGGTGGCCTGGAGCCCCAGCCATGCCAACTGAGACTTCGGGTGCGGTGTCATTCCATTTCCGGAGCTCCGCTGGATCATCTAATCCATATTGTTTACCTTTTTGGGCAGAACGAGAGGGATGATTAGCGATCAGAATAGGCTTTGGTTTCAGCTTGTTCATGAATTCAAGAGCTTGAATCATTCTAGGCTCAGTGTTCCTTTCTGGGTCAATAGGAAATACTTCAGCTCTGTCAAATTTTGACTCAATTAGAGCTAGCTGTTGTGCCTCATTATCATCATTGGGAATAATGAGACTACTATGATCAGCTCCTGGAGAGTTCAGTTCGAGTCCAAAAAACTGAATTACTTCAGGGACAAGCTCCCGAGAAAGTATCAATTCTGGATAAGCTTTTTCCAAGTTGACTTTACTGTGATTAGGACCACCATGATCAGTTGCTACCATCCAGGAAAGCCCAGACCGTCTGGCCATGAGTGCATTCATTGGAATCGGATAAATGGCCCCACCACCAATAATAGGTGAAGTCCTAAGAGGGTCGGTTTCAGAGTTAAAACTGACGCTAAACCGGCTATGAATGTGGTGGTCACCTGCTATCCAACTAGCCTCCTTATCTACTTTAATGTCTTTTTCAGTGATGCAACTATGGAATAACAAGAGAAACATAGTTCCTAGAAGACATAGTCGAAAATGCATTTTTGGAGAAAAAATAACCTTCGTTTTTATGATATTCATTGACCTTATCCTCCTACCGAAACTCAACCTGATGCCAGCCCTGGGTCTCCACCTTACTTGGTTCTAGGGGAGGTGGGGCAAAGGCATAGAAGTAACATAGATCCTCGTCACCGTCATTGAAAGACTGGTGCACAACCCCAGCTGGAATGTAGACTGTCATTCCTTTTTTTACTCTAAACTCTTCACCGTCCATCACAAGTTTTTCCTGTCCGCTAACGACATAGTAAAGTTCAGGGGAATTTGGGTGAATGTCAGCCTCAGTTTCATGACCTGGGAAGGCTGGCCGTTGCCGAACTGTGCGATCCGATATAGCCAAAACAAATACGGGCTCTCTCTCCTATAAACCAGATCAGGTCAATAGGTTATAATACTCTGCAGGAGAAATTGTTTCAGGTTTGTTCCTGGGTTGTTCCTATGGAAAATCCAGTCGATCGGAGAAAAAATCGAAGACCAGGCGCTCCAACCGACGATCTCAACGCTGTCCGGCATGGAGCCTATAGCCGTCAGTTCGCGCCCACCTCGAAACAGGGACGGATGGTACGTTGGGTGGAACGAGAACTAGTCTCGGCATTGGGTGATCCTACTCCACAAGAAACCTTACTTCTGAAAAGGGCCGCAATGAAGGCTTATCGATGCTGGGTATTGGAGGAGGAGATCCTGGACAAGGAGGGTGAACTGTCGAAGACATTGGAACGGCATTACCTGCGGTGGTCCCGAGAGAGCCTCGGGAGGATCTGAAAACGTTGGGTCTCGAACGTCGCGCCAAGCCAGTCCAAGACCTCACCACCTACCTCGCCAAGAAGTACAGCTAGTTCCATCCGTCGGAAACCGAGACCCAAAGGCAGTTCAGGCGTCCCAGCCTGTTAGAATTTGTTAGATGCGAGTCCCGATCTCATTGAAAACCAAACACTTTTTTGCCGTGCCTTTGGTTGTCCCCCACACTGCTCTCTCTGGGTCATCCGGAATTAGGGGAGGTAGGGGGTAGATCGGCCTTCCGCATCCCCAATCTGCCTCCCCCGTTCGCCTGTTAAGATAGTCAGTAGCCGTAGTAGAGGCGATGGGGACTGTGGGAAACTCCGAGTGAGGTGGAGCCGGGCCAGCAACCCCGATGACTCAGAGTTTTCCAAGCGCTGTGCGAACGGTGGAAAAACAACTGCGAGCACTTGCCAGTTCTCCTCCAGAACTAGTACCTTGTCAACTTAGATATTGTGGGTAGAGGTGCTTGAGCTTGACGCGAGCATCCTCGATCCTAAACTGCCAATCTACTCCGATTTGCATTCGATTGCGATCTTCCCACCACGCCTGGGTGTGGCGGGTGAGTTGCTGGCGAGTTGGGATGCGACGATCTAGGCATTGCCGGCTCAACGCGCTCAGCTCGATTTCCGCCACGTTCAACCAACTGCCATGCTTTGGGGTGTAGTGAATCCGGAGCCGCTCCGCCAAGCGGCGAGCCTTTTGAGGGTACTGTCAAGTTAACCGATTTGGCGCCTAATCGGTTAACTTGACAGTACCGTCTTAAGGGCTTGTTCGGACTCATTCCGGCGGCGGGGTCCGAGAAACACGAATCAGCAACCCTTTACTGATTCCACCGGTGGGGACAATTTGAACTCAGAAAACCTACTTCATATCACGGCCTTCTAGGCCTGGCATAATCCTTCTAGGTTGGCACAATATAGACACGGATGCTCATAAAGCTGAAGTACATTCAAAATGTTGGTCGTTTCGAAACCGTCACACACGATTCCAGGCTGACATTCAAGAAACTAGGCCTTGTTTTCTCGGAAAACGGCCAGGGCAAAAGGTTAAGCAACCGTTTTTCTGTAATTTCCTTTAGGGCCCTTAGGGAAGGATTGCTCCACTTGTTTTTTCCAGCCGGCCAGGTTCAGGTATTGCCGGCCGGTTAACCACTCCTCGTGTATCTCTGCAAGCACAGCCGAGATGAGCCGCAGCGCCGACGCTTCGTGGGGAAAGATTCCCACCACCCGGGTTCGTCTCCGGATCTCCCGGTGCAGTCTCTCCAGTCGTTGATGGTTCGGATCCTTCGCCACCAGCTCCGCGGAAAATCAAACACTGTCAGCCCTTCATCCAGGTTGTCTTCCAGCCAGCTCACGAACTCCGGTGCAATCTTTTCGAACTTCTTGACGACTTTACCTTTGAGCTCCTCGGCATCTTCTCGAGACGGGGCATCGAAAATGTCCCGCATGGCCTGGGCGATGCGGGGCTTGTCCTCTTTGCGGCGAGCATATTGTTGGGCGTTTTTACTCAGGTGAAACTGACAACGGTTCCAGGGCACCGACGGATAAACTGCCCGCCTGGCCGCCTTCAGTCCTTCGTGATCGTCACTGACAAACAGCTCGACCCCTCTCAGTCCACGCTTGTGCAGATCTCCCAGAAACCCTCGCCAATGCACCTCCGCTTCACTGATCCTGGTGCTCAGACCCAACACCTCCCGCGTCCCGAAACGATTGACTCCTATGGCTTTCAGGATGGCCACGTCCTGCACCCTGCCGCCTCTTCGAACCTTCTCGTAGTGGGCATCCAGATACACGATCGGATACTCTCCCAGCTCCCGGCTTCGAAACTCTTCCAGCTCTTCGTCCAGCATCCCGGCCACTCTCGAGACCTGGGTGGCCGAGATCTCCAACCCACACAGCTGCTCCGTGATCTCGGTGACTTTCCTCGTCGAGACGCCCATCACATACATCTCGGCAATGGCCAGCTTCAGGGCCTTCTCCGAACGGCAACCCCTCTCCAGCGACTTGGGATAAAACCTCAACCCACGCACCTGTGGAATCTCCAAGTGCAGCTCTCCCACTCGAGTCTGAATCCGCTTGCCTTTGAATCCGTTTCGATAGCCTCGCCGACTGGCTGTTCTCTCGTACGCTTCCGCTCCCAGAAACTCGCTTCTTTCCAACTGCATGGCCACGTTGAACAGCTTCTCCAGGATTCCTCGAAAGGCTTCTGTTCCTTCCTCGATCAACTCCGCCAGGATCTCCCGTGGTACTCTCTTTTCCAGGTCTGGGTTCATTTGATTCTCCTTGCCAGATAGAGGAGAAGACACGAAACGGAATTTAAAGCACGCTAAGGAGCGCGGTTGCGCTTGACGATATCCAGGACCGTATTCTTGCTCAGCCCGAGGCGGTGGCTTATTTCCCGGTACGACTGGCCTTCGGCGACGAGCTTGAGCACTTTGGGCGCGAAACGGTCCGCCTTGACGCGCTGACCGGGGCGGCGGCCGAACACCACCCCGCGCTTGCGAGCCGCAGCGATTCCTGACCGGACCCGCTCCCGCAGTAGATCCCGCTCGAACTCCGCCAGCGCCGCCATCAGAGAGGCAATTAATTTGCCCTGCGCGCTGCGCAGATCGAACTGCAAGCCGGTCTGAGCGACCCGCGAGATGCCCCAGGCTTGCAGATCCTGCAGGGTATGGACCAGATCGAGCATCGAGCGGCCCCAGCGGGTCAACTCAGTGACCAGGATGACGTCGATATTGCGGGCCTGCGCCAACGCCAGAACCTGCTTCCGCTCGCTGCGCTCATTCTTCGCCCCGGACGCGGTTTCCTTCCAGACCCCAGCGACTTTATAGCCCGCCTTTTTGGCGAAGGCGCGTAGATCCCGCTCCTGGCGGGCGCAGGTTTGGTCGGCGGTGGAGACCCGGCAATACAGTGCTGCAGACTGTCCCAATTGAACCCTCATGGAATCCTTCGCGCCAAAGACCCCGGAACAGGGCATTTCGTGGGCCAAGCGTTGGTCCATTCAAACTATACTTCAACAGGGACAACCCTGCCCCACCGAGTCGCAGCGGCTCAGTCTCCAAACTCCCGCGAGCTCCCGCGAGCGATGAGCGCGGGAGGGTGCGCCATTACACGCTGAGCTCCGAGGATCTAGCTCTGATCAATCGTCGCCGCGGCGATCCCAATCGTCTTGGCTTCGCGCTCATACTTTGTTCTCTGCGTTTTCCAGGGCGGATACTTCAACAAGGTGAGCAACCACCTGCTGCTCTATGCGCCTTCGTCGCTGAGCAACTGAGCCTCGCTGCGACGCAATTCGGCGATGACGCCAAACGAGATCAAACTCGCCGCGAGCACGTCCTTGAGATTGAAAATGCCCTGGGGCTTCGCCCATTGACCCGCGGGCTGTATCGGGAACTCGCGGCGGGGCTGTTGCCGGCGGCGCTCGCCACCGATCAGGGGCCGACGCTGGTGGCCACTTTGCTTGAGGAACTGCGCGCGCGGCGCATCGTCTGCCCACCACTGGCGGCCATCGAACGGCGAGCTGGCTCGGTTCGAGCCCGCAAGCAACGACCACTGTGGCGGCAGCTCGCCGACGAACTGACCGATCAGCAGCGCCAATCACTCGATCAACTGCTCGAGGTCCGTGTCGGGGGCGGACAAAGCACGCTGGCGTGGTTGCGGCAGACCGCTTATGCAGCTACGACTGGCAATTTCCCAAAGCTGATCGAACGACTGAGCCTGGTTCGCGCCCTCGGCATCGAGCCCGAGCGCGCCTCGCGGGTTCACCAGAACTACTGGCTTAAGCTCGCTCGCGAGGGCGGCCAGAGTACCGTGCAGCACTTGGCGGAGCTCGAGCCACTGAGGCGCTACGCCACACTCACGGCCCTGGGGCTGGAACTCAAGGCCACACTGACCGACGAGGCACTCAGAATGTTCGAGCATCTAGTCGGGCAGCTGTTCAAGAAATCGGAACGCACGCACGCCGAGCAGTTCCACGCCAGCGGCAAATCAATCAACGAGAAGGTGCGGCTCTACGCCCGGGTAGGCCAAGCGCTCATCCAGGCGCGTTTCAGCGGAGGCGATGTATTTGCCGCTATCGAGGCCGTGTTGCCAGGGCCCAAGTTTGAATCGACCGTGGCTGAAGCGCAGACACTCGCTCAGCCGGAAGCATTTGACTTTCTTGCGCTGCTCGACGATCGCTACAGTAGCGTGCGTAAGTTCGCGCCGCTCCTGCTCGCGCATTTTGAATTCCATGCCGCACCAGCCGCAGCCGAGTTGCTGCAGGCTCTCGATCTGCTCCGCGACCTGGACGCCAGCGGCAAGCGCACGCTGCCCGAGCACGTGCCGACCGGTTTTGTGAAACTGCGCTGGCGGCCCGATGTGTTTCCATCCAGCGGAGTGGATCGGCACTTCTACGAACGGTGCGCACTCGGGGAACTGCGTGACCGGCTACGCGCCGGAGATATTTGGGTGACGGGGAGTCGCCAGTACCGGGATTTCGAAACGTATTTGATTCCAGCCGCGACCTTCAAAGCGATGCAAAAGGAACCCCTGCCCCTCGACGTCGACACGCAATTGCCGTCCTCCCTGACGGAGTGCCGGCAGAGGCTCGAAGACAACCTGAGCACGGTTGCGTCAAAGGCACGAGAGAAGACATTGCCCGATGTCACGCTCGCGGATGGGAAACTGCGCATCACCCCGGGGCGCAAGAACACCCCTGAATCCGCAGAAGTCTTCGCTGAAAAGGCAGATGCGTTGATGCCTCACGTCAAGATTACCGAACTGCTAGCCGAGGTCGATCAGTGGACGAGTAGGGGTGATCAGTTCTTGCATCTCCGCACCCAGGCGCCGCCCAAGAATAGGCAGGCTCTCCTCACTGCGGTATTGGCCGATGGCATTAATCTCGGGCTCACGCGCATGTCCGAGGCCTGTCACGCGACGACTTGGCGACAGCTTTGCTGGACGGCCGATTGGCATGTGCGCGAGGAGTGCTATGCGCAGGCCCTTGCCGGCCTGATCGATGCGCAGCATCGCCAGCCCCTGGCGGCGCACTGGGGCAGCGGCACCACGTCATCTTCGGACGCTCAGTTCTTTCGCGCTGGCGGTCGTGGCGAAGTCAGGGCACTGGTGAACCTGCACGACGGTCAGGACCCAGGCGTCAAGTTCTACACTCATCTATCTGATCAGTTTGGGCCCTTTCACACCAAGGTGATCGCCGCGACCGCTAACGAGGCGCCCCATGTCCTCGACGGATTGCTCTATCACCAGAGCAGCCTCGTCATTGACGAGCACTACACCGACACCGGAGGCTTCTCGGATCACGTGTTTGCTAGGTGCCGTCTGCTGGGCTTCCGCTTTGCGCCGCGCATTCGCGCCCTGAAAGAAAAGCGACTCTATCTATTGCCGGGCATGACCGTGCCGCCCGAGTTCGCTTCTCTGGTGGCGGGCGCCATCAATGTTCGCGCCATCAGTGATCAATGGTTCGAACTGCTGCGCCTCGCCCTGTCGATCAAAACGGGAACGGTCACCGCCTCAGTGATCCTGCGCAAGCTCGCGGCCTATCCCCGGCAGAACAGCCTGGCCCTCGCGCTGCGCGAACTGGGAAAGTTGGAACGGACTTTCTTTACGCTTCAATGGCTGCAGGACCCCGAGCTGCGTCGTCGTAGCCACGTCGGCCTCAACAAGGGTGAGCAGCAAAATGCACTCCGCCGCGCCGTATTCTTCAACCGGCTCGGCGAAATCCGCGACCGCTCCTATGAGAACCAGCGCCACCGCGCCAGCGGTCTAAACCTGCTCGTCGCAGCCATCATTCTATGGAATACGACCTACCTGCAACGCGCCGTCGATCACCTACGCGATCAAAGGCAACATCCCGCACCGGGTGATCTGGCCCATTTGTCGCCACTCGGCTGGGAGCACATCAATCTTACCGGCGATTACCACTGGGAAACATCGCCGACCCTCGGTCCAGATCAATTTCGGCCGCTCCGCACCCGGGCACATAACTCCGCCGCAGCCGCTTAGCGTGCTTTAAATTCCGTTTCGTGTCTTCTCCTCTACTGCAACCCCAATCAACAACCGGCTGAGCGACTTCCGCCACATGACCGAGTTGTTCACACGGCGGGACGAGGCCTATTTTGCCCGGACGCTGGGCGTCAACAACCTGCGCGCCCATGTCAATCAGATGGAGAAGGCCTTTCGCCAGCGCGTGGGTCACATCGTGACCGATGCCGCCGAGCAAATGAGCGAGGTCCAAGACATCCTCGCCGGCGACGCGATCTTTCGCCATCTCGTGGTTCAGCGCAGCCGCTCCTACGCACGTGAGAGCCAGATCCGTGAGACCGGTGAAACTGATGCGTTTCCCGAACGCAAGGCCCCGCAGGTGGCTGCCTATTCCATCCGCAAGACGTACGGTCGGCTGCTGGAACTGTTCGAGAAGGCTTTCACGCGGGAGAGCCCGCTATTCACGCTTCCCATGTACTACCCGCTCCACTGGTACAAAGGCCCAGACAAAGACATTGACCCCTTTGAACAGAACCGGCAGCAGCAAGTTGTGGGCCTGATCCGCACAAATTTCCTCAAGCGCTTCGAGAGTTCCGTCGCGTCCTTTGAACTCTCCTGCGTCCGCCTCCTGAAGAAGCTGTTGGCTTTCGTTAAAGTCCACAGCATGACCGGCGGCGAGAAGCGGCGGCTAGAGCGGTGGGAGACGCAAAACACAGAAATTCTCGGCTACGCGACTCGACGCCAGCTCGACCTTTCAAGCGAGGATGACGACGAATCCGAGGACGATGACATCGTTCCTGTGGAAATGCTCGACGCGGTCGAGTCGCTCGACCGCGAGGAGTATGAAGTTGAGGAGATGATCTCCGAGACCTTCCTGGACCTCGACCAGATCGTGCAGTTTCTCAATGAGACCCGGAAGTTCGAGCCCAGGCACGACGACAAGCTCCAGAAGCTCATCCGCCTGCTCAAGGCCAAGGAGCTTGCGGGCCAGAAGGTCTTGATTTTCACGGAGTTCGCTCACACGGCGCGTTACCTGAAACGCCAACTCGGTGATAGCGGCATCGAAGGCGTGGCCCAAATGGACAGCGCCTCCAAAAGCAACCGGGCCGAGGTGATCCAGCGCTTCTCACCCTTCTACAATGGCAGTTCCTCGAGCGCGCTTTTGGATGCCGGCCGCAAGGAGATTCGCGTCCTCATCTCCACCGATCTCCTTTCAGAAGGCCTGAACCTCCAGGACGCCTCGCGGATGATCAACTACGACATTCACTGGAACCCGGTGCGGCTGATGCAGCGCATCGGACGTGTTGACCGGCGCGTGAACCCGGAGATCGAGAAGCGGCTCGTCGCCGAACACCCGAAAGTCGCGGCCTCCCGCGGCAAGGTGAGCTTCTGGAACTTCCTACCCCCCGACGAGTTGAATGCAATCCTCACGCTCTACACGAGGGTGACGCAGAAAACCCTATTAATCTCGAAGACGCTCGGCATCGAAGGCAGGAAGCTACTGACGCCCGAAGACGACTTCAACGCTCTCAGGGAGTTCAGCCACGCCTACGAAGGCACGCGCACGGCAGTCGAGGACATGCACCTCGAATACCAAGCCATGCTGCAGGCCGATCCCGAGCTGGAGTCGCGCCTCAAACGCTTGCCCGGTGCGACTTTCAGCGGTCGGAAACGGGTGGCCGAAGGCACATGCGGCGTTTTCTTCTGCTATGCGCTTCCGGCCCTCGACAAGGAAGCGGGCGAGTTTACTGAGGATGCGGGGTTCACGCGCTGGTACCTCTACGATCTCGCCCGAGGCGTGATCCTCGAAGAGTCGGGCGAGATCATTGCGAGCATCCGCTCCAAGCCCAAGACGCCTCGCAAGTGCATTACGGAGGAGAAGACGCTCATCGAAATCCGCGCGAAAATCGAGAAGCACATCAAAAACACTTATCTCAAGCGAATTGACGCGGCCGTGGGTGTGAAGCCGTCGCTCAAGTGCTGGATGGAAGTGAACGAGGGCTGACCCGATGCCGACCAACCACCGAGCCGCACTCGCGAATATCAAGCGCTTCGACCAGTTGATTGCCTATCTGCGCGACGAGATGGCGTGGCCGATCGAGGGTGACGACTTCGACGAAATGACCTTTGAGTACACCCCGGAGGAACTCGGCATCGACGTAAGAAACACAGCCAAGATTCAAGAAATCAAGCGCCTGCGCCCTCTCGCACCGAACCAGCCTTTGGGCATCTTCTTTGTCAAGTTCGAGCCCAAGCAACTTCCCGTCATGGCATTGCGCCGCATCCTGGGGCAGGTGGTGGTCAAGAAACGCGCCTCGGCCAACAGTTCCGAGCGACAAGCGTGGGCGGCGGAAGACCTTCTCTTCGTCTCCAATTACGGCGAGGGAGACACACGCCAAATCAGCTTCGCACACTTTGCGACGCCCAACGATGGCCACGATCTGCCCACGCTCAAAGTGCTTGGCTGGGACAACCGCGATACGGCGTTGCATCTCGACACCGTGAGGTCATCACCACGTCCCACGAGCTTTCGGTTCGTCTGGCCGAGCTCGCGCGTACCATCCGCGACCGCATCCAAACTGCGCTCGCTATCGAGACCGAGCGCGGCCCGCTGAAGAAGCTCATGAAGGCGTTCCAGGAAGCGCTGGTGCACGACTTGGACGCTAATGGCTTCGCTGATACGTACGCCCAGACGATCGCGTACGGCCTGCTCTCGGCTCGCATCGCTGACCCGGACAGGAAAACAGCCAACGACTTCGCCGGCCACATGCGCACGAACCCATTTCTCCGCGACTTGATGGAGACCTTCCTCCAGGTCGGCAGCCGCCATACTAAGCCAGGCGCTGAGGGGATCGACTTCGACGAGCTCGGCGTCGCCGAGGTCGTCGAACTACTCGACAACGCCAACATGGAAGCCGTGGTCCGCGATTTTGGCGACCGGAACCCGCGGGAAGACCCGGTCATCCACTTCTACGAGCGCTTCCTCGCCGAGTACGACAAAGAGCAGCGCATGACGCGCGGTGTTTTCTACACCCCGCGCCCGGTGGTCTCCTACATCGTCCGCTCCGTGCATGCCTTGCTGCGGAGCGAGTTTGGGCTGAAGGATGGCCTAGCGGATACCACCACCTGGGGTGAGATGGCGCAGCGCCGAGAGGGCCTGAAGATCCCCGACAGCGTCTCACCGGATCAGAATTTCGTCCAGATCCTCGACCCTGCCACAGGTACCGGCACCTTCCTGGTCGAGGCCATCGACGTGATCCACGGCACGCTCCTCAAGAAGTGGCGAGCGCAGGGTCGCCGTGACAGCGAAATGGAAGCGCTCTGGAACGAGTATGTGCCCCGGCACCTGCTGCCGCGCCTGCACGGCTACGAGCTTCTGATGGCCCCCTACGCTATCGCGCACCTCAAGATCGGCCTCAAGCTCTACGAGACCGGCTACCGCTTCGGCAGCAACGAGCGGGCGCGGGTGTATCTCACCAACGCACTGGAACCGGCGCAGGATTTTTTACAGAAAGCTTTCGACTTCGCCATTCCAGCACTGGCCGAGGAAGCCCAGGCGGTGAACGAGGTCAAGCGCTCCGCGCGTTTCACGGTCGTCATCGGCAACCCGCCGTACTCGGGCCACTCCGCCAATAAGGGCGCCTGGGTTCGGGAGTTGCTCCGGGGGCGTGCGGGCAAGCAGCGCGTGGAGAACTATTTCGAGGTTGACGGCGGCCCTCTGAACGAGCGTAATCCCAAATGGCTGAACGACGACTACGTAAAGTTCATCCGCCTCGCCCACTGGCAGATCGAACGCACGGGCCGAGGCGTTCTCGGCTTCATTACCAATCACAGCTACCTGGATAACCCCACGTTTCGCGGCATGCGCGAGAGCCTCGCGGCCACCTTCCCGCGAGCACACCTGCTTGACCTGCACGGCAACGCGAAGAAGAAGGAACGTGCGCCGGACGGCGGCAAGGATGAGAACGTCTTCGACATCCAGCAGGGCGTTGCCGTTGGCTTATTCACGTGCCCCCCAAGTGGGACTGCGCCGATTCGCCCCGCATACAACCACGCCGATGTTTGGGGCGTGCGCGAGCAGGCTGGCGGCGGCAAGTACGATCAGCTTGTCGCCAGCGATGCGGCGAGCACGGAGTGGCAAGCGCTGTCCCCAAAGCCGCCGCCGCGTCTGTTTGTGCCGCGCGACGACTCGCTGTATGAGGAGTACGAAGCTGGCCCGCCTATTTCCGACATCTTCTCGGTCAGTTCGGTGGGTATCGTCACCGCCCGTGACAAGCTGGCCATCCGGTGGACCGCGGAGGACATGGGGCGGATTGCCGAGGATTTCAGCGAACGCGACAGCGAGGAGGCGCGGGCATTCTATGGGTTGGGGAAGGACGCTCGGGATTGGAAAGTTCGACTGGCGCAGAAAGATGTGCAGCGCGCCGATGGGCGCGTGGTTTCCGTTCTCTACCGGCCCTTTGACAGGAGGTTTACCTATTACACCGGAAGGTCCCGCGGTTTCATTTGCAGGCCGCGCCCGGAAGTCATGCGCCACATGCTGGCCGGGGAGAATTTGGGCATCGTCACCACACGCCAATGTCAGCGGAACTGGAGCGCGTTGGTGTCCAACACGATCATCGCACACAAAGCTCTGGCAGCCTACGATGTCAACTCGTTGTTCCCTCTGTACTCCTATTCAACCACGGCGCTGGCCCACGGTTCTGCTGGCAGGAAACCGAATCTCAACTGCAAGTTTATTGAGGCGTTCGGCTCCGCCATCCGCCTCGACTTCACTCCCGACGGTGCCGGCGATCTCACAACCACCTTCGGCCCGGAGGATGTGTTCCACTACCTCTACGCCGTGCTCCACAGCCCGGAATACCGCCGCCGCTACGCCGACTTCCTCAAATCCGACTTCGCACGCGTTCCGCTGCCTGGCAACCGTGCGGTGTTCTCCGCTCTCATCCTCCCCGGCACGCGCCTCGTCAGCCTCCACCTGATGGAGACCGAAGACAGGCGCGCAGGGGAGGCGTTCCCCCGCACCGGCAGCAACCAGGTAGACAAGGTGCGTTACGCACCCCCGACCGGTGGTTTGCCGGGGCGCGTATGGATCAACCACGGACAGTATTTCGAGAGTGTTGAGCCAGAAATCTGGATGTTCACCATCGGCGGCTACCGCCCGGCAGAGAAGTGGCTCAAGGACCGCAAGGGCCGCACGCTTTCCGAGGACGATATCGACCACTACCGAAAGATTGTCACCGCCCTTGCCGAAACTCGGTGCCTGATGGTCGAAATCGATGAGATGATCGAAGCCCACGGAGGCTGGACGGGAGCGTTCTGGCGGAGAAGGAAGGCCCATGGGCAAGAAAGTTAAACAATGAGCCAATGGGAGAAGTTGGAATGACGCCCGATGACTACATCACACAGCGCCTCGATCCCCAGATCGACTGGTACGATGTCAAGAGTCTTCGGAGCCAACAATGGTACAAGCGACTCCGTGTCATCGAAATTGTCGTCGCTGCAAGTATTCCGTTCATGGTCGGATACATAACGGATGCAAGACCGTCGGTGACATTCGTCGTCGGACTTGCGGGAGTCGTGGTCGCAGTTATCAGCGGCTTGCTTGCGATCAACCAATACCAAGAGATTTGGATTGAGTATCGCACCACCTGCGAATCCCTCCGGCATCACAGGTACCGGTTCCTGGTCAAGGCGGACCCATACGGCGGCGAGAATGCCTTTCATAACCTAGTTGACAACGTGGAATCCCTAATCTCGAAAGAAAATACGCGTTGGTCCGAATACGCCAAGGCCCAATCCGAGGAGAATCTTCATGGCTAAGAAATCCATCTTCATCAGCTACGACTACGACTATGACAAGCACTGGAAAAGCCTCCTTGTCGCATGGGACAAGAACGGTGAATTTGACCTCACGTTCTACGACGCTTCTGTGGATGTGTCCGTCAACAGTACTGATGCCGCAGCCATCAAGCGTGTCATTTCTGCACGTATCAGAGGTGCGACGCGTTTCCTCTGTATCGTCGGCAAGTACACACACAAGAGCGGCTGGGTGAAGTGGGAGATTGAGAAAGCAGTTGAGCTTAAAAGAAAGCTAATCGCAGTCAAGACGGATTCCGAGAACACCTCCCCCGACGCCATCCTCGGAGTTGGAGCGTCTTGGGCAATGTCATTCACCTTCGACGCGATCAAGAAGGCCGTTGATGAAGCGTAGCCGCCCAACACGTGGCTGCACCAGGCCGGCGGCCACGTTATTGCGCGCGCCAGGTAGGAACCACAATCGGCGGGCCTGAATACGAAGGGAGAGATAATGATCGAAATCAGTGCGAACTATTGGGAAAACCTGTTTGGCGTCTTGTTGGCGTTTGCGTTGCTGGCTTTGACGATCGAGAGAGCGCTCTACCAGATCTTCGATTCGAAACTCTGGGGGCTCATCGAAAAAAAAGCTGGACGAGCAAGCAGGTGGCGACTACATAGACCTGAAGCCCTGGATTTCCGTGGCTGTCTCCGTGACAATTACCCTTCGCCTCAAAGTGGACTTCATCGCGGTCGTCCTTGAGAGGGAGAACGTAGACTTCCTTGCGATGGTATTGACCGGACTGTTCCTTGCCGGTGGGAGTACGGGAATCTACAAGTTCCTGAAGCGCGCCAGGAAAATCAAGGACGCGGCGGCGGCCACCAGACTTGCGCAAGGCCATCACTAGACGGCCCGGTGGCCCGATCCTTTCCGCCTTCAGTCCACAGCGCCGCGCCTCTCGTTCCAACCCAACCCTGATTCAAAAAGCGGATGAATTCCTGCATGCCAAGTGGTGGTTGGTTCCTATATATTATGTCGTGCTCGCGAGGTCGTACTCGCGTACAAGCACGTCGGCAGGAAGGTTCCATTCGTTCGACAGAGCCCGGATCATCGGCAGAGTGAGCGGGCGCTGTCGGTTGAGCACTTCCGAGGCGCGTGGCTGGGAGCCAATCAGCGCTGCGAAGTCTTTCTGGCGCAGGCCGCGGGCCTCCATGACGTGCTCGATCGCCGAGATCGGATCCGGTGCCTCTATCGGCCAGTGCTCGGCTTCGTAAGCTTCTACAAGGGCAATAAGAACCTCGAGTTTGTCGCTTTCGGGCGTGTCCGGCGCTGCGCCCATCAGGCCGTCGATTGCGGTCAATGCCTTGTCATAGTCGGCTTCGCTCTTGATCAGTTTGATATTCATGTCGAACTCCTAGACTCTGGACGCATCGACCGCATCGTACTCGGCATGGGTTCCCACGAAACGCACGAACCCGATTCGATGCGTGTAGTCAAAGCGGACAATTAGCCGGTACCTGTTCCCGCCGATGTTGAATACAACCCGGTTGTTGCCGACAATGCTCGCGTTTCTGTAAGCCGTTTTCACGTCCGTCGGCGAAGACCAGTCGGCTTTCGCAGCGATCGCGTACCACGACTTCAACGGTTGTTCCGCCCTGCGGTCATCTTCCCAGTAAGCGCGCAGTGTCCGCTTTGCGATGATCCGCATGAAGACATCATGATATCCCAAAACGGGATGTATAGAAAGGAATCCGAGTGGTGCGCCCGGGCCAGGAACACCGTGTGACCGGAAATCCGAGGAATAATTTCTATAGCACGATAAAGGTTGTTATCGTTCTATATGTGAACGAGCTCGCTCCCCGCTCCGAAACGCTGGCCGGGACCTTCCCCGCTATCCTGCAACGGGCGGGCAAAAATGCCCTCTTCGCCGCCGATGAGTTCTTCTCCGCCCGCATCTCCAACCCCCATACCCGCCGCGCCTACGCCCGTCCCGTGGGGCGCTTCCTCGCCTGGTGCGAAGAGCAGGGCATCGAACTGCGCCAAGTCACACCCGGCCTCGCTGGCCGCTTCATTGAGGAGCTGCCCGGATCGGACCCCACCCGGAATCTGGCGCTGGCCGCCCTCAGGCATTTCTTCGACGCCCTGGTCACCCGCCACGCCGTGGCTCTGAACCCGTTTGCCTCCGTGCGGGGACGGAAGCACGCCGTCGTGGACGGCAAGACGCCCGAGCTGACGATTGGACAAGCGCGGGCCTTGCTCGGCTCCCTGGATCTCTCCCGTGTCGTGGGCCTGCGGGATCGGGCCGTGCTGGGGGTGCTGACCTACACCGGGGCGCGGGTGGGAGCCCTGGCGCGTCTGCGGTGCGGGGACCTCCAGCAACAGGAATCGTAGCGGGTCTTGCGGTTTACCGAAAAGGGCGGCAAGCAGCGGGAAATTCCCGTTCGTCACGATCTGGACGAGTGGATCGATGCCTACCTCGAAGCAGGGAAAATCGACCTGTCTCAAAAGGCCGCGCCGCTGTTTCTGGCAGCGGACAGGTGGGGATCGGGGCTGGTCGATCGGGCCCTGACGGCGCACGGGGTGCGGCGGATGCTCAAACGACGGCTCAAGGAGGCGGGGCTGCCGGAGATTATCTGCCCGCACAGTTTCCGGGTTATGGTGGTGACGGACCTGCTGGGCCAGAACGTGCCCATGGAGGACGTGCAGTACCTGGCCGGGCACTCCAATCCCCGCACCACCCAGATCTATGACCGTAGACGCCGACGCGTCACCCGCAACATCGTCGAGCGTATCTCCGTATAAAAGGGGTCCCCTGTCGGAATCCATGGCCAAGGAACCGAAAATTTACTGGTTGGAGGAATTGCTCACGCACTTCGAGGCAAAGTTCCCGAACAACGCGAATGACCCGCGAGAGGTGTGTCTTCTGGTCGTGGGTTGAAACCCGTGCGTAGAGCCCGGCGCGGGTGCACTTTTTCCCCCTGTCTAAAAACCCCCTTACGATCGAAGGTTGAACCACGCGGGGTTTTCAGGGGTTTGGAAATGCGATAACGGTATGTCCGAAAACTATAGTTTATGGCCATGCCGTGGCAGTCGTTCTCGAGGCCCACGCCCCGCAGGACTGGCGCTTCTCATATAGCGGAAGCGGTGTCGGGAATGACTCCAGGAGGGTCACACACGGACCCTTAGAGTACTTTTTCGCACGGCTGCCGCTCGGGGTCCTTGTAGACGGTCAGATTCCAAAGTCGAACGACATTGACTTTGACAAAGGATGGCAGAGTGAACTGAAGTCTTCCGAACAACTGAAAGAGGTCGCCAATCGTTGGCGCTACCAGAACCGAAACAAAACCGACAGCAGGGGAGAGGGTCAAGCCCCCCAACCCCAAAGAAGGGTCTTTCTTGAGCTACCTCTCCACCGCCTAAAGGCGGTGGATTCGACCTGCGACTAAAGTCGCCTAAAGCCCACGCCTCCGATCCAGGCACCTCGCTTGACCCCCTCCATCAGTCGGCTCGGCGACCACTTCGCCGATTCGTCGAGCAACCCTCACGCTAGCCGACTGCATTCCCTACGCACACCGGCTTGCTGGAGCAAGCCTCCTGAAGGCTTCGCCTAAAGGCGAGGGGGTTCACCCATCCCCGAGTGGGACCCTAAAGAAGAAGGACCTCCTTTGGTGTTATCACGTTTGAGACTTAAACTTCCCCTATATGACCCTCATCACAGCAACCACGCGTCTGTCCCGCGAGCTCCAGCGCGAATACGACCGGGAGCAGGTGGCGGCTGATCTTTCGACGTGGCCGACAGCGCATATCCTTCCGTTTCAGGCGTGGCTTGCCGAACTCTGGGATACGGCGGTGTATTCCGGGGAAGCTGGCGGGACCCTACGGTTGCTTCGGCCGTCTGAAGAGCGTGCGATCTGGGAGGACATCGTCCGTGCCGATGGGGAGAATCTCCTGCTGGAAGTTCCGGCAACGGCCGAGGCCGCGCTGAAATCGTGGGAGCTGCTCTGTGAATGGAACCTTCCATTGGATGCGCCGGAATGGAACGACTCCACCGACTCGGAAGTGTTTTACCGGTGGGCGCAGGAGTTCCGGCGACGGTCGAGGGAGAACGGGTGGTTGTCGAACGCGAAGTTGCCGGTCTTCATCGCGGACCGTATCAGAGAGGGGGCACTTCCGGTTCCCGAGAAGATTGAGATCGTCGGTTTCCTGGAACTAACGCCGGTCCAGAAGCAACTGTTCGATGCGTTGACCTCTCGAGGGACCGAGGTCAAAGAGCGGGTGGGTTCGCTCGCTCCGGGCGATGCTGTCCGCATCGGTCGGGTAGACACAGACCGGGAAATCCGTGCCGCAGCCGAATGGGCGCGGCGGATTCTGGAGACCGACACGGAGGCAGACTCACCGGAGTTCCGAATAGGGATTGTGGTGGCCAATCTTGAACAGTGCCGGGGGCGTGTGGAGCGCATCTTTTCTGAAGCGTTTCATCCCACAAGCCATCTTCGGCCGGATCGGGATACTCACCGCCTGTTCAATATTTCCCTGGGGTTGCCGCTCAGTGAGTACCCGATTATCGCCGCGGCGTTTTTGGTCCTCGAAAGCCAGCCTCAAGGCATTCCGATAGAAACGCTGGGCCAGTTTCTTCGATCTCCGTTCCTTCGGGGTACGGAGTCTGAGTGGACGAGTCGCGCTCTTCTGGATGTCGCGCTTCGTTCGTTGAGAGAGCCGGAAGTTTCACTAGAGGACGTACTTGCTTTGGCCGGGCGAGCCGACGCCCCGTACCACTGTCCGGAGCTTCAGTCGCAACTCATTGCCTGGCGCGAATTCTGGCAGGAGGTACAGATTCACCAGATGCCCAGCGACTGGGCGGCATCGCTCTCAGGTCTGCTCGAAGCCATGGGATGGCCGGGTGCCGGGCCTCTCGATAGTGTCCAGTTCCAGACGATCAAAAAGTGGAACGAACTCCTTTCGGACTTTGCCGGACTGGACAGTGTCCTCGGCCGCATAGGGCTGGAGGCGGCCGTCGGGAGGTTGTATCGCCTGGCATCAACCGGTCAGTTTCAGCCCGAGTCCGACCCGGCACCGGTTCAGATCCTCGGCGTGTTCGAGACTTCCGGTCTGGTTTTTGACCGCCTCTGGATCATGGGGATGCACGATGGGGCGTGGCCGCCTCCGTCCAGCCCCGACGCGTTCCTACCGTTTCGGCTGCAGCGCCAGTTCGATCTGCCGCGGTCCTCGCCGGACAGGGAACTGGAATTTGCACACACGCTGACCGCGCGGCTCGTGGCCAGCGCACCTACCGTCGTTGTCAGCTATCCCCAACGTGAAGACGATTCCGATCTGAGAGTCAGTCCGCTCTTCCAGACGCTGCCGGAAGTGGAGGCGGAAGAGCTGGGGCTCCGGGGTTCCGATCGTTACATCCATGCTCTCCGGGAGTCTCGCCGTGGCGAGGTTGTGGAGGATCACAACGGGCCCGGGTTGGCGGATGCGTCTGCCGGCGGCGGGACGTCGCTGTTCAAGCTTCAGGCGATGTGCCCGTTCAAAGCGTTTGCCGAACTGCGTCTGGGGGCGACGGAGTTGGATGAGGCCGAAACCGGATTGAGCGCGCTGGACCGCGGGCTTCTGATTCACCGGGTGCTCCAGAGGATCTGGGATGTGCTGGGTTCGCATGCCGGTTTGCTTTCGACGGGCGACGAACAGCTGGCCGATATCGTGCGGATGACGGTAAGCGCCGAGCTGCATGGTTTGGGAAAGCGTCGGCGGGCGCTGCGGCGGGAGCGGTTCAGGGAGATCGAACAGGAGCGGCTCGAACGCGTGATTGCGGAGTGGTTACAGCTTGAGCGGCAGCGTCGGCCGTTTACCGTGATCCAGCAGGAAGCCAGGCGGCGGGTGACGGTGGGAGGGATTGATCTCAGCATCCGGGCCGATCGTATGGACCGTCTCGAAAACGGGGACTCTGTCGTTCTTGACTACAAGACCGGCGAGTGCAGTGCTTCGGACTGGTTCGGAGCCCGGCCCAATGATCCTCAGCTTCCCATCTATGCCGTCACGGCCGAAGCTCCTGTCGCCGGCGTGTTCTACGGACGGCTCAAGACCGGGAAGGTGGCATTCCGCGGGGTGACGGATTCTGAAGGCTTGGTTCCGGGCGTCAAACCTTCCCGGGACGCGGTTTCCATCGGCGAGAAGATTGACGACTGGCACGACGTGCTCGATCAGTTAGGGGAGGATTTCCGGGAAGGCCGGGCCGCAGTGGACCCGAAGGACCGTCGCAAGACCTGCCGGTACTGCGCGCTGCCGACGCTTTGCCGGATCAAGGAGGCTCAGCGTTCCGAGACGGAGCGTTCCTCGGATGCTGCCGGGAGGGACACGGATGCCTGACCGCATTCAGGATCAGGAGCAACGGAGGCAGGCGCTCGATCATTCGCAGTCGTTTATCGTGCAGGCGCCGGCAGGTTCGGGAAAGACCGAGCTCCTGATCCAGCGTTTCCTCACGTTGCTGGGCCTGGTGGATCAGCCCGAGTCGATTGTGGCGATCACGTTCACGCGGAAGGCGGCGGCCCAGATGCGCCACCGGGTGATTGGCGCCCTTCAGAACGCTTCGGAGCCTGTGCCCGAAACTGCGCACGAGAATTTCACCTGGAAGCTGGCGCAGGCAGCGCTGGCGCGGAACGACACGTTCAACTGGCACCTGCTCGAGAACCCGGGGCGCCTTCGCATCCAGACGATCGATTCATTGTGCGCCACCTTCGTCCGGCAGATGCCCTGGGTCTCGCGCATGGGTGCGCCCCCGCAACCCGAAGACAATGTTGCCCACCTGTACCGTCAGGCGGCGACCGAGACGCTCCAGATGCTGGACTCTCCCCAGACACGGGATGTGGTTGCCGCGGCGCTCTCAAAACTCCTGTCGCATGTGGACAACAACTTCGGTGCCGTCGAAAAGCTCCTCACGACGATGCTGGCAAGCCGCGACCAGTGGTTGCGCCACGTCGTGGGGAACCCCGAGGTTGAACGTCTGCGCGACGATCTCGAGGATTCTCTTCGGGAAGTCATCGAAGCCGCACTCGGAGAGCTGGCAGCCGTCTTTCCCGAACGCTTCAAGAACGAAACGGTCGAACTGGCGCAGTTTGCCGCCGGGAACCTCTCCCGCGAGGGTAAGTCCGGTGACGTCCTGGCATGCGCGGGCCTTCAGGGGTTTCCCGCGGCGTCGGTGGATGCGCTCGAGCAATGGCGGGGACTGGCCGGACTGTTTCTGACGGGGCAGGGCACGCGGCGCCAGCGTCTGACCAAGAACGAAGGGTTTCCGGCCACCGACAGAGGCCGGACCGCCAAAGAGCGTCTCAATGCCATCGAGCTCGACGACTCGGTCGTAGAGCGGTTGCACGCGGTGCGCTCGCTCCCGCCCCCCCGGTTCGAAGCCGCGCAGTGGGACATGCTGGGCGCGCTGCTGGTGCTTCTTCCCATCGCGGTCGGTCAGATCCGGCTGGTCTTTCAGCACGAGGGCCGCGTGGACTTTACCGAGATCGCGATCGGCGCACGGACCTCGCTAGGCACAGATGCGGAGCCCACGGACTTGGCGTTTGCCATCGACTACCGGATCCAGCATTTGCTCGTCGATGAGTTTCAGGACACGTCCCAGAGCCAGTACGAGCTTTTGACCCGGCTCGTAGGGGAGTGGCAGCCCGGTGATGGACGGACACTGTTTCTTGTCGGCGACCCGATGCAGTCGATTTACGGTTTTCGTGAGGCGGACGTGGGGCTCTTTCTGCGGGCCCGGACCGAAGGCGTCGGGCCGGTCGCGCTGACCCCGCTCATGCTTTCGGTGAACTTCCGTTCCACTGCGGGGGTCGTGGACTGGGTCAACCGCGCGCTCGGCACAGCGTTTCCATCGGTCGAGAATCGGTTCACCGGCGCGGTGACCTACGAGCCGTCTGTTCCGTTCAAGACGGAGTCCGATGAGGACGCCGTGCGTGTGCACGCATTCCTCGCGAGCGATCTGGATCTAGAAGCGGAGCGGGTTCTGGAGATCATCGGGGAGACCCGGACCCAGCATCCGGACGGCACGATTGCCGTGCTGGTCCGATCCCGTTCCCACCTCTTCGGAATTGTTTCGGCCCTGCGGAGAGCCGGGGAGCGGTTTAGCGCCGTCGAGATCGACGCGCTCAGCGAGCGCCCCGTCGTCGGGGATCTCGTCGCGCTCACCCGAGCCCTGTTGCATCCGGCGGACCGGATCGCCTGGCTCTCCCTCCTGCGCGCGCCGTGGTGCGGCCTGACACTGGCGGATCTCCACGCTCTCGTCGACGGCGATTTCAACCGGGCGATCTGGGATATTTTGAAGACCGAGGAGTGGCTGGCTCGTTTGTCGCCCGATGGCATCAGACGGCTCGAACGTTTGATTCCCGTTCTCTCTGACGCAATTGACCGGCGAGGCACGCTCGCAGTGCCGCGGTGGGTGGAAGGCGTGTGGATCGCGATGGCGGGACCGGCGTGCCTGGAAACCCGGGCCGACCTGGAAGCCGCCGCTGCTTATCTCGATCTGCTCGAACGATCCATGGTCGGTCTCGACATCCGCGATGAACGGAAGTTTGCCGACGACATCGCGCGCCTGTTCGCTCCGTCCGACGTGGAAGCCGGGGACGGGTTGCAGTTGCTGACGGTTCACAAGGCTAAGGGCCTGGAGTTCGACACGGTGATCCTCCCCGGACTCGGTCGCCGGACCCGATCGGACGACCAGCGCCTGCTGATGTGGCTGGAATACATCAGGGATGGGGAACTGCGGCTTCTACTTGCGCCAATCCACAAAGTGGGGGGCGACAAGGATCCCGTCTACGACTACCTGCGCAAGGTCCATGCCACCAAGAGCGGCCAGGAGAGCACGCGCCTCCTGTATGTGGCCGCGACGCGGGCCCGGCGGCGGCTGCATCTTCTGGGACACACCCGACTCAATCAAGACGGGACAGCGTTCAAAGCGCCGGATCCACGGGCGCTGTTGAGTAAAATTTGGGATATGGTGGAGGCGGATTTTGTCGAGGCGCTCCGGGGGTCAGGCGGGGAAGACGCGCGGCTTCCAAAGGATGCGGAACTTGCGGGTATTCCCTTGAGGCGGCTGAGCCTGGACTGGACGGCGCCCGCCCCACCCGAAGATATCGCTTGGGACGCCGCAAGCCCCGCGGATTCGGAGCAGGTTGGAGCCCACCGGCCCGTCTTTGAATGGGCCAGCGAACTCCAGCGGCGGGGCGGTATTGTGGTGCATCGCATGTTGCAGGAGATGCACGCGCGGGAGGGGTTGGCCTTGCGCGAAGACACTCTCCGTGTCGCTCTCCGGTCGGAAGGCCTGGACGGCGAGAAGCTGGATGAAGCTCTCGACCGCGCCATCGTTGCGCTCGGAAACGCTGCGGCCGACGAGCAGGGACGCTGGATTCTTTCCGGGCATGAAGAGGACCAGCGCGAATATGCCTTGTCGACCGTCGTTGAACGGAAGGTCCGGCGTTTCGTCCTGGACCGAACCTTCGTGGATGACGGCGTGCGCTGGATCATCGACTACAAGACCAGCACGCATGAGGGCAGCGGGCGCGATGCGTTTCTCGACAACGAGCAGATGCGGTACCGCGAGCAGATGGAGGGCTACGCGCGCGTCATGCGGTCGCTCGATTCGCGGCCGATCCGTCTGGGTTTGTATTTTCCTCTGGTCCAGGGATGGAGGGAATGGGCGTTCGAGGAAGACGATGGCCCTGTGACGTGGCAATCGTCGACTATCACTGAATAAGGTGCCCCTTTTTTGAGCCGATCAAGCGAAAGGTCGGAGCGGCCGAGACCCGCACAGCGTCGTTGACGTCCTCGTAACTCACCAAGCAGCTTAGATCGACTGACGCAGCAGATCGGCCAACGGGAACTTCTTGTTTGAGCCCCGCCGCGAATCCATCAGGTGCTAATCGATCAGCTTGCCGAGACCGAGCCGTTCGTCCCGTTCACGAACCAAAATCAGGCCACCATCGGAAGTGACGTGAGATCCCCGGAAATCGACTTTCAACAAGCCGTTGAAACTTGACCGGGCCGAATGGCATTGGTGCATGAATTGGTTTCGGCTGCCACGCTAGCATCGACACGGAGTTCCGGTCCATCATGGATATCGAGGAGGCAATGTCATGGCCGCAGGGAAGTCAAGCCGAGTCAACCGCAAGTACAAGACGAAGTACCGAATCCGGAACTGGAGGGAGTACGAGCGTGGCCTCAGGAGCCGCGGCGACATCACGATCTGGCTGAGCGAGGAGGCGATTGCTGCGTGGATATCACCGAAGAACGGTCTCCGGCGGAGGCCAGCCGCGGTACTCGAACCTCGCGATTCGGACCGCGTTGACGCTACGGGTCGCATCCGGCCTGCCGCTTCGCCAGGCCGAGGGGTTTCTGAACTCGCTGCTCCGCTTGATGGGCCTCGACCTCAAGGCCCCGGACCACGCCACACGGCATTGTCAGAGGAAACTGGCTTGAGTCGGCGAGATGCGCCTTGTAGTGTCTTCGGATGAAGAACCCCTTTCGCTATTTCAAGACCTCGCCCGAGATCATCCGCCTGGCAGTGATGATGTATGTTCGCTTCCCACTGTCGCTACGCAATGTCGAGGACCTTCTTCACGAGCGTGGGATCGAGGTGAGCCACGAGACGATCCGGTTCTGGTGGAACCGGTTCGGCCCGATCTTCGCCGCCGAGATCCGCAAGAAGCGGATGGATCGAATGCGCGCGTTTTCGGGTTGGCGGTGGCACCTCGATGAGATGTTCGTGAAGATCAACGGCGAAGGCCATTACCTGTGGCGAGCCGTCGACCAGGAAGGCGAGGTGCTTGAGGCCTTTGTCTCGAAGAAGAGAGACCGCGAAGCCGCTTTGAAATTCCTCAGGAAACTAATGAAGCGCTACGGCAGGCCGGATGCGATCATCACTGATCGGCTGAGGTCTTACCGAGCGGCGTTGCGCGAACTGGGCGGATCCGGTCTGCAACAAGCTGGCCGCTGGCTGAACAATCGTGCGGAGAATTCACACCTGCCGTTCCGGCGACGAGAACACGCCATGCTCCGTTTCAGGCGGATGCAAAGCCTCCAGAAATTCGCCACCGTTCATTCTTCCGTTTACAATCACTTCAACCAGGCACGACACCTCTGCTCACGAGACAATTTCAAGCTCAACCGCGCCGCCGCACTCGCCCAGTGGCGTCAGCTCGTGGCGGCCTAATTCCCTGTCGTCGGTGGAGAACTCAGTCCTTGCGACTTTCCTCTGACAGTGCCGTTTCAACAATGAGGAAAAAAGACGACGATTTTGAGGACGACGAGTTTGAGTCGGTGGGGGGCAGCCCCGGCAATATCTTCCGCGACTTCGGCCAAGCCGCCACTGACGTACAGCAGACCAAGGCAACTCTGGCCGCGAGCATCATCGGCATTCTTGACGATGAAGGGCTTTCGCCGCGCAAGGCCGCAGCCCGCACCGGTCTCAGCCCGGCGGACGGTACCCTCATTCGCAACGTGCGGCTTGACAGCTTCAACGTTGACCGTCTGAGGACCGTGCTCAACAAGCTCGGCCTCACTCCGCAGTCAGATCAGTCCAGTAAAAAGACTTCGTGACTGGCGGAATGACCAAACACGAGAATCCATCGATGGGAAATACGCCATGAGCTTTCGGTTTCTGCATACAGGCGACTGGCAACTGGGTATGACCCGCCACTTCTTGTCAGAAGGGGTTCAGGAGAAATTTACCCAATCACGATTTGATGCCATCCGTGAACTTGGGCGGATTGCCAAAGCAGAAAACTGCCAGTTTATGGTGGTCTCCGGGGATGTATTCGAGTCAAACCTGGTGGACCGTAAGACCGTTTCGCGTGCCCTCGAAGCTCTGAAGGATGTGTCGGTTCCTGTATACCTGCTCCCGGGCAACCATGATCCGCTCAACGCGGCGGCCGTTTTCCACAGTACAATCTTCCTGGACCGAAAACCGGATCAAGTCCATGTGATTGAGGACACTACTCCTATCCCCGTCGAAGCGGGCATTGAGATCGTAGGGATACCCTGGACGTCGAAACGTCCCTTACGGGATCTGGTTGCTTTGACCACCGAAACGCTTGAACCCAGAGTCGATGCTCTGCGGGTCTGCGTGGCCCATGGGATGGTGGACACGCTTTCCCCGGATCCAGACAACCCTGCGCTTATTTCCGTTCACGCGTCTGAGAACGCGATATCAGAGAACAAGATTCATTATTTGGCGCTCGGAGATCGACACTCTCTCACCGAAGTCGGTGACAGTGGCCGTATATGGTATCCAGGCGCTCCCGAACCAACGGATTACGACGAAGTGAAGCCTGGATTTGCACTGGTCGTCACGATCAACCTAGAGGGTGTCACCACAAAGGAAGTGGGTGTTGGCAGATGGAGGTTTCTTGAGCGTGACGAGGTTGACCTCAATACGAAGGAAGACATCTCGGCACTTCGTGACTGGATCGAGAACCTTGAAGATAAAGAACGGACCATTGTCAAATTGCGCCTGGTCGGCGCACTCTCGCTGTCGCTCCATCGTGAGCTTGAAGAACTTCTTGCCGATACTCAGGACATTCTGGGTGCGGTCGAAACGCGAAGAAACAATCTTATAGTCGTTCCGGAAGACGCCGATTTTCTGGATCTTGGTTTTTCAGGTTTTTCCAGTTCTACTATTGATCGCTTGCGGTCCAAGGTTGATGCGTCTGGCGCTGATTCAATCATGGCACGCGATGCTCTTTCCCTCCTTGTCAGGCTTTCGGGTAGGAAATGATGAAACTTCTTCGCCTCCGTCTGGCCGACTACCGAGGAATTGATGAGTCCGAGGTGCGATTCGGCGCCCAGGGACTCACCATAGTGGAAGGACCCAATGAAGTCGGGAAAACCTGTTTGAGTGAAGCAATCAGACTTCTCTTTGACTATCTCGATTCGAGCAAGCATAGGAACATCAAAGCAATTAAGCCTGTAACAAGAGATGTAGGTCCGGAGATCGAACTGGAGGCCGAGAGCGGTCCCTACGTCTTTACATATTTCAAAAGGTTTCACAAGAAGCCGGAGACGACCCTTACGATCACAACTCCCACACCAGAAAACCATACGGGCCGTGAAGCTCATGAACGCGCCGAAAAAATCTTGCGCGAAACCATTGACATTGCCTTGTGGAAAGCACTTTGCATTCACCAAGGTGAAGCAGTCCAACAGGCCGATTTATCAAACCAAACATCATTGTCAGTTGCTCTCGATACCGTTGCGGGGGGGCACCAGGCAGATCCCCGAGAGGAAAGTCTCTTCGATATGGTGCGGAAGCAGTATGGGCGCTATTTCACGGAGCGGGGCGGCGAAAGAAAAGAATTGCAGGAGGCTCAAGAAGCGCTGGAGAAAGGAGCGACTGGAGTTGCTTCACTGGAAAGGCAGATTCGGGACCTTGAGAAAGATATCGTGCGTGCCGCGGAGCTCGCTGGTGAATTGGAGAGATTGAAGATTCAAGAGGAGGACCTCCGTGGGGATGTTTCCAGATACACAAAGTCTCTCGATGAAATAATGGCGCTGGAGACAGCACTGGAAACTGCACGCCTTAAGTTGGAGTCGGCACAGAAATCCGAAAATGCCGCGCTGCGAGACATGGAAGTGCGCCAAGACCTGATCGATGAGGTATCCAGAGCTGGAAAAGCACATGCGGAACTCGACGACTCCAGCACAGCATCAACCGCCTTGGTCAAGAACGCAGAGAACGAGCTGGAGAAGACCCAATCGGACGCGACCAAAGCTGAAGCCAGGCGCAAAGAGGCCGAATCACTTCTTAATCTCCACCGTGCGGATTCGGATTACTTCAACAACAAGCTTCACCTGGAGCAAATGACGGAACGCAAAGACCGCATAGATCGCGCCCGGGAAAAGGCAGCCTCGGCGGATGAATGGTTGGCGGGGAACAGCATAAACGAAGATATTCTGAAAAGAATCCAGAAAGCCGAACGCTCGCTCATTACAGCTCAGGCGAAGTTGGATACTGGTGCGCCGACTATTTTGCTGAGAGGGCTGGCCGACTTCGATTTCCAGCTTGATGGTGAGCACACCACTATCTCAGAGGACGAGGAACTCAGCCTATCTGTCTCTGATCGGGTCCGTGTGACAATCCCCGGGTCTTTAAAAATGGAAATGACAGCCGGGTCCAGCTCATCTGATCTGTCGAGAAAGGTCGAAGAGGCAACTCAGAAGCTCAATGCCATATGCAATGTTGCCGGAGTGAGTAATGCGGATGAGGCAAGGCAATCCTATGACGCGCGCCGGGAAGCGCAGAAGTCAATAGCAAGACAGAAGGATATCGAGAATGAAAATCTTCGCGACCTGACTTATGAGGAATTGGAAAGAAAAGTCGTAGGGTTAGGGAAAAGTGTCCCTGCTTACCCAGCAGCCCGAATACGGGAACCCGAGCTTCCTGCAACGCTGGAAGCCGCGAAGAAAAAACTACGAAGCGCTGAGATCGATCTTGAAAAGACCGATAAGGCATGGGAGGAAGCCAGAAGGAAACTGGCTGCAGCCCGCAAGGTGCGTGATGGACTGAGGGCGCGACACCAGCAAGTGAGGGTGAAGCTTGACCTCAAGGCTGAAGAACTAAACCGCGCTGAGGACGAACTTGCTCGGTCCCGAAAGATCATCGCCGATGACGACCTTGAATCGGAGCATTCGAAATTCGCGAAGCTTGTCCATACAGAAGAGGAGCAGGTGAAGGGTGCTGCAGCAGATCTCCGCGACAAAGAACCTGATCGAATAAGGGCTCTGGCGGAAACGGCGAAGGGTTCTTTGGAAACGGCACAGAAAAAGCGTGCGGAGGCGCAGGAGGAAGCTACGGAAGTCCGGACGCGGCTCAAGATCTTCGGAGAAGAAGGTTTGCATGAAAAGCTCCATGCAGCCCAGAGTCATCTTGATCACACAACGCAAGACAACGCAGCGATACTCCGAAGGGCCAAAGCGGCCCAGTTGTTGTATGTAACCATGAGCGAGGAACGTGACAAGGCGCGTCGCACCTATGTTGCTCCCCTCAAAGAGAAAATCGAGCGGCTCGGCCGTTTGGTGTTCAACAATTCTTTTGAGGTTGAAATAACTGAGGACCTGTCGATTGCCAGTCGGGCGATGGATGGCTCCAATGTCCCTTTTGAATCCCTGAGCGGAGGCACCAAAGAACAACTTTCTCTGATATCTCGTCTGGCATGTGCGATGACCGTCTCAAAGGACGGTGGGGCTTCCCTCATCTTGGATGATGCTCTGGGATATACAGACCCAGAACGGCTTAAACTGATGGGAGCAGTTCTCGCCAAGGCAGGGAAAGAATGCCAAATTATCATTCTCACTTGTGTGCCAGACCGGTACAACAACGTCGGTGAGGCAACGGTGGTTCGGTTAGGATGACCATGAAAAAGAGATGATCAAAGCACCTTCCCGCTTTCTGCCGGGGATGGGACTATCTCACCCGGACCTGACTTTAGGGTACCCCCAGTGACGCTACTCAGTAACTCGCTTACTTGCATAAAGTTCAAGCGAAACGTGATGGTTGTTGCGCTGCTTCAACCGCAAGGTATCTGTAGTTCTGTAGAGTTGTAGTTAATTCTATATCGAAGTGCCTATGACAGCGGTCGAGAACCCGACCAGGCATCTCAACTACTTGCAGCAGTGCCTGTCGAGCGGTAAGAAACCACTCGGTCTGTTCTTCGGGGCTGGCTGTCCTATGGCCATCCGAACGGATGGGGATGAAAGCCCGCCGCTAATCCCTGACATCGCAGGAATCACGGCGATTGTTCGTGAGGTGTTGGGCAAAAACGATCAATCTGGGCCACTCCTCGAGACGATTGAACAGCACTTCAGTGAAGACGGACGCACGGGGACGACAGTCGAAGACATGCTCACCCACATACGTGCACTCCGTGCCGTCGCGGGCAAAGCCGAAATACGTGGTCTTTCTGGTGAGCAGCTCGACAACCTGGACGAGGCCATCTGCAACACCATTCACAACACTGTGGACAGGACCCTCCCCAATCGCAAGACGGAGCTCATGTCAAGAGGTGTGTAAATAGACTCAGGCGGCTTTCTCCTTCGACTCCTGGTTGACCAGGACTCCATTCACATACTTGGCTCCCTGATAGACATCTCTCATGAGCTCTGGAGCTTTGAGACGACGGAATCGTTTCTCGGCCACCAAGAGCATCTTCCAGATCACCGCCTGGGCGTTGTTCACCTTCTTGAAGCGCTTGGCCGCATCGGTTCGCAGCCGAAGTCCGGCGAACGGGGACTCCACTGGATTCGTGGTGCGCAGGTGTTGCCACTGCTGCTTCGGGTAGTTGTAAAAGCTCACCATCCGATCCCAGTCCTGGTCCAACAGATCGGCCGCCGGAGCCAAGCCTCTGCTTCGGCACCACTCCTGGAAAACCCGTTTGAGGCGTTCCGCTTCCTGACGGCTCTCAGCATAGGGGATCTGGCGCAGAATCAATAAGGCCGTGGGCTGCTCGCGTTTGGGCACCTTGGCCAGGATATTGACGATGCGGTGATTCCAGCAACGCTGCTCTTCCGCCTCGGGGTAGACGTTGCACAAGGCCCCCCAGATGCCGAGGGGGCCGTCGGCGATGACCAGACGAGGAGCATTCATCCCCCGCCGCTTCAAGTCGCGTAACACCTCTGACCAACTTTCCGTCGATTCCCGATAACCGCTCGTCACCGAAACCACCACCTTGCTGCCATCACTGAGCGCCGCAAGGACCACCAGCAGGACGGCCTTTTCCTTCTCCAGACCCGCTTTGACGTAGATTCCATCCGCCCATAAATAAACGACTTCCAGTTCCTCCAGGGGACGACTTTGCCAGACGGCCCATTCTTCTTGCCACTTCTCTTTCAGTCGGGCCACCGTGTTGGCCGACAAGGCCGCTTCTTCCCCTAAAAGCCCTCTTAATGCCAAGTCGAAATCGCCCTGAGCCAGGCCCTGCAAATACAGCTCTGGAATCAGGTCTCGGACTTGCTGCGTCCGTTTGGCAAACAGCGGCAGTACCCGGCTTTCAAAACGCTCTTCTAGATCTCGGACTCGAGGCCGTCGCACGGTGATCGTCCCGCTACTGAGGGTCAGTCGTCTGGCCTTGCCATAGCCGTTGCGGTATCCCGACGCTGGGTCCACTTTGCCTCGACGCTCACTCTTGTCTCGTCCCAGCAGCTCGGTCACCTCCTCCTCTAGTAGCTCCTGGACCCAAGACTGGACCTTCTCCCGCACCCAATCTTCCAGCTCCTGGAAACAGACTCTTGACTCCACAGTCCCCTCAATGTTCTTCTCTTTCATGCGGTGTGTACTCCTTCCTTTATGGGCCTTCCGGCCCTGGGTTTAGGTCAACCCGGAAGGATACTCACCGCCTCTGCTATTTACACACCTTTTGATGGTAGCTCCGCAAGACGCCATACCACTGGATCGCGTCTTGGGCGGATGCCATCACGCGCAACGCCCCCGTTGAGATCTTCACGATTAACTACGATTTATTGATGGAACAGGCGTTCGAGGCTTCGCGGGTTCCTTACTTCGACGGATTCGCTGGAGCACGAAAGCCGTTTTTTGATCTTCGGGGGATGGAGGAGGACACGCTTCCGTCACGTTGGGCCCGACTGTGGAAACTCCACGGCTCAATCAACTGGTATCAGGTGCAGGACCAAGGCGTGTTCCGTGGCACTACTACGGCAGAGCACGGTTTTAAACGTGTCATCCATCCCTCACACCTCAAGTACCAGGAAAGTCGGCGCATGCCGTACCTAGCAATGATCGACCGGTTGCGAGCTTTCCTTAAACAGCCTACCGTCACACTTATCCTCTGCGGGTACTCCTTCCGCGATGAACACATTAACGAGGTCATCGTGCAAGGGCTTCAGTCCACCCAGAGCGCCGTCGCCTTTGCTTTGCTCCATGGAAACATCAAAACGTATTCGCATGCCACCGCGCTCGCTCGTGGCTGTGCAAACCTCAGCATCTTGGCACGGGATGGCGCTGTTATCAGCGCCCATGACTGTGACTGGCCTGTGAAAGAGGCGGAAGCCGTCTCGGAAGATGGCGACACGGGAGTAAAGTGGAAGCCAAGTGATCCGGAGAATCGAGGTGGAAAGTGGACGGCAGAATTCACTCTCGGGGACTTCGCCGTCTTTGGAGATTTCCTCAAGGTACTTATCGGCAATGTTCGGCAGCAGCCGAAGGTGCCGAATGCCCAATAGCCCGACCTACCTCGGAACAGTTCAAGATGTCCAAGGGGCGACGATCAGCATAGCCCTCGACGAGAACACGGCGTCTGGGCTCGCTTTCATCGATGGCCACGGGTACCGCATCGGGCAGATCGGCAGCTTTGTTCGTGTTTCAATCGGCTTTACAGATCTTTTTGGCATTGTGTCGCAAGTCGGCGCGGGAGCCGTTCCTGAGGCCGTCGCCAAAATCGAGCCGTATGGTCATCGATGGCTGAAGGTCCAACTCATCGGTGAGGGCCATCGCTCTGGAGAGTTCAGACGCGGTGTCGCGCAATACCCAACCATCGGAGATGAGGCACACCTCGTCACAGAGGAAGACCTCAGCCGTATCCATGGTAGGGCGGACGCCCCGCGCTATGTCCGTGTCGGTAGTCTCGCAAGTACAGAGTCCATTCCGGCGCTCATTGACATCGACCGTCTTGTCACCCGGCATAGCGCGGTCGTGGGGGCAACTGGCACAGGAAAGTCCACCACGGTGGCGAATCTCCTCGCTTCCCTTTCGGATCCACAACGGTATCCTTCCGCACGCATGCTCATCCTGGATATACACGGTGAGTACCATGCCGCGCTGCAGGACAGGGCAACGGTCTTCCGCGTCAACGCGGACCGGAATCGAGGAGAGAGGCCCCTTTTTGTTCCCTACTGGGCTTTGAGCTTCGATGAGCTTCTACATGTCACACCATTCCATGGCGTGGGCGATGCCGACCGCGCAGCGCTAGTCGAAAAGATTAAGCACCTCAAGCTCGCTTCCCTGCAAACGCAGGCCCGGAATGGAGTGACGACCGATACCCTCACGGTGGATACGCCTGTTCCGTTCAGCATTCACCGTTTCTGGTATGAGCTACACCGTTACGTCTGCTCTACCCACACTGCCCAGAGCGCCAACCAGAGCGAAGTCACAGAGGCCATTGAGAAAGGGATTGATGGTCAGCCAGTGCTCGGAAACATCATGGATGTAAGGCCACCCCGATACCGTCCCATCACGCAAGGAGGTGCGGACAGGGTCTACCTCAGCGCAGCGCCGCTCAACATCCGTCGGCAGATCATTGCTATGGAGTCGCTTCTCCGCGATACTCGCTATGACTTCCTGTTTCGCCCCGGACCATGGTGTCCACACCCCACGATTGCAGCCGATGACGCGCAACCAGCCCAAGACCTCGATGAGCTTCTTTCGTCGTGGGTAGGTGGCGACAAGCCAATTACCATACTCGATCTCTCTGGTGTTCCCGTGTCCATCCTCATGGATCTGATCGGTGTGCTCCTTAGACTTCTGTTTGATTCACTGTTCTGGGCCCGTTTCACTCCCGAAGGAGGCAGGACGCGGCCTTTGTTGTTCGTCTTGGAGGAAGCCCATGCCTATCTGAACTCCGGTAATGAAGGTGCGGCTTCGAGGGCTGCCCGCCGGATCGTCAAGGAAGGCCGCAAGTATGGATTGGGAGCCATGATCGTGAGTCAAAGGCCGGCAGAGATCGATCCGACGATCCTCTCCCAGTGTGGGACAATGTTTGCAATGAGACTGGCGAACGCCACCGACCGCTCGCACGTAACCGCAACAGTTAGCGACAACCTCGAAGGACTCTTCAACATGTTGCCAGCCTTGCGAACGGGCGAGGCAATCATTGTCGGTGAGGCCGTTCACTTGCCTCTGCGAGCCTTGATCGATGCTCCCACAAAAAATCGCCGCCCGGACAGCCACGACCCGAAGGTCTACGACCCGGACTCAGAGGTGGGCTGGAATCGGGCAAAACAGGCCGAGAACTACGCTAGCGTTCTCGACAAGTGGCGCAGTGAAAATCCGAGGGGTGGCGGCAATACTGGAGGTAATGTATGAACAGGACACCCGTAACCTCAACCAGCGTCGCTTCGGTTGGCTATGATCAGAATACGCTGACGCTTGAGGTGGAATTTCGCGGCGGCTCCGTGTACCAGTACTTCGATGTTCCAGAAGCCGTTTATCAAGAATTTATAGCTGCGGAATCGCTTGGTCGGCACCTCAACCAAAACATAAAGACCAGTTATCGTTACGCGCAGATCTAAAAAGCACGATTGGGCAGACAGTGGACCATTGTCGGGCTTTCTCATGTCGAACGCTCACGGGATCGTTGAGTACGCGACAGCCCAGAGCTTTGGCACGAATCCCCGATTCGCCAACCCCGCCGATCTGTTCAACGACAACTATTTTTGACCGGGGCGACGACGATAATTGCCCACTGAAGTTGATCGTTTGTCGAGTCGGTTTTGGCTCTCCTTTCTTTGGGTTTGAAAAGGGTTTCTGTTTTCCTCCTGCTTTCCGAGCGTGGGGATGGAGTGAGGGGCGTAGCCCGAACGGAGTTCCCACGCTTCGCGACGTTCTGATGGGCCCCGAAAGGCCCTCTGGTTGCGTTGTATGGCCTCACCCCTTGATCCGTTTGTCTGTATGGCCAGGAGAAGGGGCTTCGCGTGACATTTTGTTCTGTCAAGAGCCGAGCGGGAGTCAACTGGCCTCCTTTTGGGTTCGCTTCTTGGCCGCTTCCATTCGGTAGCTGGAAACGTTCAATTCCAGGATCACACTATGATGAACCACCCGATCAATAGCCGCGGCCGTCGTCAGTGGATCCTTGAAGATCTTCTCCCAATTCGAGAAGACCAGATTGCTTGTCAGTAGGATGCTGCGTCGTTCGTAGCGATGAGACAAAAGCGTGAACAGAATCTCCATTTCTTGCCGGTTCTGTTGCACGTAGCCAATGTCGTCAATGATCAGCGCCTCAAATCGATCGAGCTTTTTGAGTTCCTTTTCCAGGGTCAGCTCGAGCTTGGCTCGAAGCAGCCGTTGCACCAGCAGCGCACAGGTGGAGAACAACACTCGGCGATTCTGCAAGATGAGCTCCTGCCCTAAGGCACAAACCAAGTGAGTCTTCCCGCTTCCTGGATTGCCGAAGACCAAAAGATTTTCAGCTCGGTCCAGAAAGTCTCCCTCTACAAGTACGGACAACTGGCGATCCACACTCTGTGGGAGCCGAGAGCGATCCAGTGCGGTCAAACTCTTATCCCAGGGAAGCTTCGAGGTCCGTCGCAGGCGTTGGATCGATCCGAACCATCAACGGACTGGAGAGGTTGAACCGGGAGATCCGGAGACGAACCCGGGTGGTGGGAATCTTTCCCCACGAAGCATCGGCGCTGCGGCTCATCTCGGCTGTGCTTGCGGAGATACACGAGGAGTGGTTAACCGGCCGGCAATACCTCAACCTGGCCGGCTGGAAAAAACAAGTGGAGCAATCCTTCCCTACAGGCCCTCAAGGAAATTACAGAAAAACAGTTGCTTAACCCTCGTTTAGCGCGATCCACTCTCCAAGTGTTGGAGTTGCTGCAGGCGGCCGCAGATCGAGGCGTGACGGTGCACATCGCCAAGAATCGGATGGTGCTCGACCAATCGTTGCCGGCCACGATAACCGCAACCATCCTTGGGCTCGCGGCGCAGATCGAGCGGGAATTTATCTCGGCCAGGACGAAAGAGGCGCTCGAGCGCCGCAAAACAGCGGGACTGCCCCTCGGCCGACCGAAAGGCCGAGCCACCAAGCTGATGCTCGACGATCGCCGTGCCCAGATCGTCGACTACTTGAATAAAGGGGTCAGCAAACGCTTCGTAGCAAAGATTCTCGGCTGTTCACCCACCACACTCTACTCCTGGATCCGGCGCAGACGCATTTCCGGAAGATAGCGATCCACGCCCTTAGCGTACATTCCTGTTCCATTGCTACTCAGACCCCGGCCCGTCACGTCACAGACGGGTGAAGCCGAATACCCAAGGCTTGCATCACCTTGAGCACGGTGGAGAAACTAGGGTTGCCATCGTGTGACAGCGCCTTGTAGAGACTCTCTCTGCCCAAACCAGCTTCCGAAGCGATCTTTGTCATTCCTTTGGATTTGGCAATGTCGCCGAGGGCGGCCGTAATCAGTCGAGAATCACCGTCGTCAAACGCTGCCTCAAGGTAGGCAACGATGTCCTCCTTGTTCTCCAGGTGATCCGCTGCATCCCATGGTTGAGTTAGCGTCTTTGCCATAGCTACCTCCTTACTATAGCCCTTGCGCGAGATCGTGGGCCCTCGCGATATCCCGGTTCTGGGTGCTCTTGTCGCCTCCGATCAATAGGAGCGCCAAGGACTGATCTTGCTGCACGAAGTACACGCGATAGCCGGGTCCATAGTCGATGCGGAGCTCCGAGACACCTTCTCCGACCGGCCGAACGTCCCCTGTGTTGCCCAATGACAACCGTCTGATGCGCACGTTAATGCGTGCCCTTGCCTGCCTGTCGCGAAGTTTCCCGAACCACCGGGCATATACTTCGGTTTGGCGGACTTCAATCATCGCCTGATTGTATCTCTTAGGATACACCAGGACAAACAACAATACACCCTTTCTTTTCCATCATGGAATGTGTGCTGTGGTGCAAACTCACGGTGATCGCACGAACCGAAGCGGATGAACGAGAGAATTCCATGATGGCATTGTTCTGGAGCATGCCGTGGCGGGGCTGGAAATGACGGTGGTGGTGAAATACTTCGACAAAGGCGTGCCTGGACGTGCCGCCAGAGGCAGGGGCAGGCTTGTACAAAGGTATCGCCCTCGTCGGGGTACGGATTGTTGCGTAATCGCTCCTTTGTGCAAGCCCCTCCAGCGCTGGTCTTTGGGCCGAATTTCAGAGGACTTCACGGACCAGTAACGGTCATCTTGTGCTGAGGCCCGTGCCGAAGGAATAGCTGAGACGGGCATAGTAGTAGGCGCCGTTAAAACCCCACGGTGTGAACGGGCTGTAGGGCATGCCGAAGAAACGCATGGTGATCGGCGCGCCGCCGATGTCGGTGAAGGTGTTCTCGTACTTGTCCGAGAATGTGTTGAAGACGTTCTGTCCGCCGAGCGCCAGCGTGACCCTTTCGGCGAGCGGCATGGAAACCTCAAGATCGACAATCGGCTTGCCACCGAAGACTGGGGCGGCTTTGCCCCGCCCGAGTAACTTTGCGTCCCAGGAGTCTATCCACGATCCGTAGTAGTTCAGGCGGCCGAGGATACTCATCCGACCGGCGCGCTGTGTGACGCTGACGTTCCAGCGGGTGTTTGGCACATAGTTCTCCAAGGCGACGATGTCGCCTTCTCCGAGCAGGCCGGTCTCATCCGTCACCTCGGTGTCGGTGTAGTTGTAGGCGGCGCTGAACGCCGTATTCCCGCCGAGGGCGAGTGGCGTCCAGGTCGAAACCAAGTCGATTCCCCGCGTCCGGGTCGAGAAATCGTTCGTGAAGAAGTTAAACGAGGTCAGGGTGCTGGCACCCTGGACGCCGGCCCTTTCGACTTGGGCGACCTCGTCCGCCGTGAGGGTGAAGTCCCGCGTCAGCGTGAGGCGGTCGGAGACGTCGATGTGAAAGTAGTCAGCGGTGAGGGTGAACGCCCCGGTATCGATGATCGTGCCGATGGTGTAGTTGACCGACGTCTCCGGCGTGAGTGCCTGTCCGCCCTTCAGCATCGCCACCGCGGAGTTCGACTGAATGGTGCCTCTATCGACCAGATTCCCGTTCGAGTCGAGCGTGGTCTGCACGTTCTGTGCATATTGCTGTCCAACCGTCGGCGCGCGGAACCCGCTGCCTACGCTGCCGCGCAGGGCGACTGAGGGAGCGAACCGGTAGCGGCCGGAGAGCTTCCCGTTCGTCGTGGCGCCGAAGAGATCGAAGTGCTCGAACCGGACGGCTCCGCCGATGGTCCAGGCGCCATCCAAATCGCGCAACTCGAGGTCTCCGTAGACCGCGCGGCTGTTGCGGTTCCACCCTCCCGACCACGCTTGGCTGAAACCGGGAAAGCCGTTCGACCCGGATGTGAAACCCTGGTTCGCGTAGGGGCCGATTGCGTACGATGCCCGGTCCCCGGCCCCGATCTCAAACCGCTCATGACGCCACTCGGTGCCCGCGGCAATGTTCAACCGGTCAGTAGCGGCGTAGGAGACGTCGAAATTGAGGCCCAGTTCCTCCTGCCGTACATGGCCGGGGTCGAATTCGGTCGGGCTCTCCAGGCCGAGCGAGGCGTTGACCGTATCCCGCAGGAAGAAATCGGTCTGATGGGCTCCGTAGCTGGTGCTGACATCCCAAGTGAGGTCGGTGGTCGTGAACCCACGCAGACCGGCGACCACCGACCCGTCGGTCACTTTGCCACTGAACCGCGGTGTGAAGCCACCCGGGAACCGCTGTGCAAAGGCGAAGCAGTTCTGGTTCTGGTTCAGCCGGTCGAGGGCCGCTGGATCCGGCACACTGTCGACGATCGGAACCGTGGGGCAGTCTGCGGAGCCCTGGCCACCCGCCTGGAGCCGGTCGCCGACCAACAGTTGCTTGCCGTCGCCGAAGAGCGCATTATCGGTGGGGTTCCGATAGAAAAAGTTTCCGGTCACCTTCCGTCCGGCATAGTTGGTGTGGCCGTAGAGCTGCAGGCCGTTCGCGAACGGGTGGCCGAAGTTGCCAAAAAACTTGAAGTCGTCGTCGACATCGGGCGCACCCCACGGCTGCGCCGGGGTAGCGACGGCGTTGTTGCCCGCGGCGATGAGTCCCGCTGCGTCGGCCCGCTGAATGCTGACGTCAGTCCGATTAGTATTGCCGTACTCGAGGCTCAAGTTGGCGAATCCGGTCTGGCCGATGGGAAGCCCGACATTGCCGGCGAAGGTGTAGCTGCCTCCTCCTTCCTTGCCATAGGTGCCGCTGTTGATCTCAAAGCGGCCGCCCGAGTTGGCGTCCTTGAGCTGAAAGTTCATCACGCCGGCGATGGCGTCCGAGCCGTATTGCGCCGACGCGCCGTCGCGCAGCACCTCAACCTGCCGCAGCGCAATTGACGGGATGGTCGATATGTCTGGGCCGTGATTGCCGACCGTCGATCCGAACTGCCAGGCGATGATTGACGAGCGGTGGCGCCGCTTGCCGTTCACCAGCACTAGCGTATGCTCCGGTGCCAGGTTTCTCAGGCTCGCTGGCCGGACGATCGTCGCCGCATCGGCGATCGGGTGCACGGAAACGTTGTAGGAGGGAATGACCGTCCGTAACTGGTTGCTCAGGTCGGTGTCGCCTTGACGAACGATTTCTTGGGGCGAGATGGCGTCGACCGGCACCGTCGACTCAGTGACCGAGCGCGGCTCCGCGCGAGTGCCAACGACGACGAGAGTCATGTCGACCGCGCCGATCCCGAGGCTAAAATTCTGCTGAACCGGTTGGCCGGACCCGAGGTCAACATTGCTGTAGGTGCCCGTTTGAAAGCCGGGCGAGTCCACTGTTAGCGTATAAAGCCCAGGTGGCAAACCAGTGAACTCGTAATTCCCGCTTTCGTTTGTCAAGCCTGTTGTGGCTGCATCGGTCGTTTCGTGGACCACCGTGACTGTCGCACCGGGAATAACGGCTCCGGTGCTGTCGGTCACGATCCCCCTCACGACAGCGCTCTCCTGGGCCAGCGCACTGGCCGGCACACTCAACAGCAACACAACGCCCATGCCGAAGATCTGATCCAGTCCTCTCATAATGCCCGCCGTTCCCTAGCCGCCATTATGGCACGGGCTACCGCCGCCGCAACGCGATGTATCCGCTTCGCTCCTCGGACACCGTGAACTGGGGTCCCGTCCCAAATTGGCGCACTTGCCAGCCTGGGGCAGTTTTATGCTCTGGTAGCTGCAGGATAGCTGGCTGACTCATCCGGTTCGTTTGCTCGTATCGGGAATTGTGACAGAACCCTTGAGAACCCGTTGGGCGCCGGATTGTTGCGTAACCGTTCGGTTTCGCGACAGGTGACTGGGAAGGCTCACGATGCGGGATCAGGACGCGGATTGCGTTGCAAAACCCCGTCGCACAAGTCGTTGTTGCAATTCTATGGGGTCACGGGCCTTTTGCGACACCCGGACAGGGGGGATGCTCATTGGGTATGCACGGGTCTTCACCCAAGAGACGAGAGAAGAAAGCCCGGAGAAGCGCCGCAGGACGCCCCTCACGACGTTTTGGGCCGCCGAGACGCAGTTGGGGACTCACTCACTGTGTCAAGAGCCGTCTGAGACGGGAGCTCTATCACCCTCAACGCTCGTCAGAAACGCTCCGCTTAGCGTGCAAAATCGCACCAATCTGCCTGATACCCTAGTTAGCCCGCATCAAGTCCACGGGTGGGTCTGTGCCGCCCGCAACCACTTAGGCAATCCGCACAAAGTCGATTAAGTGGACACATGAACCAGTCTCCAAGACGGCGATCCAAGACCAAAGCCGTTTTACTCCACTCGATCTCAAGATGAAGAACTGCCACGGTCCATCAAACCAGCAACGTTGTGATAGCCTCGCAACCTCTTTCGTCTGTTCTTGAGCGCCGCCAAGGCTACAATCGATACAGTGGCGCATTCCGTTTACGCAGAGTCCAGAAGAGCCTCAGGCTCGCTAGGCATGTGTCGCGCCAGATCGAAATTCCGCGGCAGCGCAACAATTTTTCTGTAATTTCAAGGTGGGTTGTGGGACAGAATCCTCCCCTCTTGGCTCTCGGGTCCAGAAAGCCCTGGTCCGTGAGCTGCTCGTTGTGAATCTCCGCGTTTTCTAAGGCACCAGCAGATCTATCAAAATGAGAAGGCCGGAGCAGCATGCACTACCCGCAGCCAGCCGGTCCGTGAGAGCGATTCGGCGCCCCCACCTCCTTGGCCAAGAAAAGAGGCGCTGTCAGAAGCCCTCAGAGCCACGATCGCGGGCCGCCCCTTACCGAGAACCCTCGCTGATCTTAGGGTCTTGGGTTCAAGGAAACGCTCTTTAGGATGCCTCCTTTTGTTCCCGGCTCTCCAGGTTCAGATAGCAGCGGCCCGTGAGCCACTCGTCGTGAATCTCCGCCATGACGGCGGAGATCAGTCGCAAGGCCGAGTCGCTATGGGGGAAGATTCCCACCACACGCGTGCGGCGCCGGATCTGTTTGTTGAGATTCTCCACGCCGTTGACCGTCCGGATCTTCTTGTGGAGGCTGCGCGGGAAGGCGTAGACCGTCAGCCCCTCGCGCACGTTGTCTTCCATCCACTGGGCCAGTGCCTGGTTGGTTTCAGTGAACGTCTTGATCTTGCGTTTGAGCATGGCTTCGGCGTCCTCGAGGGTGGGACTGTTGAAGATGTCCCGCATCGCTTGGCCAATTTTGCCCCGCTCTTCGAGCCGACGGGCGAAACGCTGAGCGTTCTGGCTCAGATGAAACTGGCAGCGCTGCCAGGGCAGGGCGGGAAAAACTGCTCGTCGAGCGGCCTTCAGTCCGGCGTGGTCGTCGCTGATGAGCATCTCGATTCCTTTGAGGCCTCGCCCCGCCAGATCCTCCAGAAACGCTCTCCAGTGAACCTCCGCTTCGCTCAGCCGGGCGCTGAGACCCAAGACCTCACGGTGACCCGAAGCATGGACTCCCACCGCCTTCAGGAACGCCAGGTCCTGCACCCGCCCGTCGACACGGACCTTCTCGTAATGGGCGTCCAGGTAGACGAAGGGGTACTCGCCGCCCAGCGGCCGGCTGCGGAACTTCTCCAGCTCCTCATCCAGCAGGGAGGCGACCCGTGAGACCTGGCTGGCGGAGATCTCCGTGCCACACAGCTGCTCGGTGATTTCAGTGACCTTGCGCGTGGAGACGCCCATGACATACATCTCGGCGACGGCCAACTTCAGCGCCTTCTCTGAACGGCAGCCCTTTTCCAGCGATTGGGGGTAAAACGACAACCCTCGCACCTGAGGGATCTTCAGTCGGAGCTCTCCCACACGGGTGGCGATCTTCTTGTCCTTGTAACCGTTAGCGTGGCCCCGGCGCTGGTTCGTTCTCTCGTAGGGCTCAGCTCCCAGAAACTCCGACCGTTCCAATCCCATGGCCAAGTTCAAGAGCTTCTCCAACACCTTGCGAAAGGCCTCCGTTCCTTCTTGGATCAACGCCTCTAGGATCTCTCGTGGTACTCTGTCTTCCAGGTCTGGGGCCATTGGATTCTCCTTTCATTTTGGATGAATGATTTAGAGAATCTTGTCCCAGACCTCTGACGGCTCAACCCTTCGGCTGACGGCCTTTGGCCCCCTTCCACGGGGCCCGGCGCGGAGCGCCGCGCGGCTCAGGCTCCAGTCGGCCTACGGCCTCCCTCTGCCTGAGCCGCGCCAGGTTCCTCATCAACCGAATACTCGGTATCCCGAGAAATTCCCTCCTAACGGGAAATTACAGAAAGAACGGTACACTGCTAATTCCGCAAGTCCCAGACGTGAAATTCTTAGTTTCAAAACCGACTCTCGTCAATTGGAATAACGTTAAGATCTTTGTCGTACATTAGCTTCACGGCCGGCCTGTTCCCAAGGTTCAGAAATTTCTCTATTTCAACGAAGGGGATTCTAAATTGATTTTTTCCCTATAGTCGCGAATCCATTCCCGAATCGTACTCAAGTCCTTTCTACACTTCTCAGGTTCAGCAATATTCCCTCCCGCAACACTAGTCAAGTTCTGAAATGGAAACAGGACAGTTACGTCGTTATCTGAGTCCTTCCTGGTCATTCTGTCAAACATTTTGACCACACATGCATCCGTCTCTGCCCTTATGTATCGCTCAACTTCCGGGTCGACTTCCACAAATGGCGTGCCACCATCCTCCTCTGACATGCGAAAAGCTCGAACGGATTTTTCTTCCGTCCAGGCGTGCTGGAAACCAACACCGATACACTGTGTGTGGTTGTGAAAGATATGTCCTCGGGTTACGTAGCCACGAACCATAACTCCATAACTGAGCAGCCCAAGAATGGATTGCGCAATGTGAGTCAAGAGATTGATTAAACCCGCCGGGGAAACTTCAGAAGAAATAATTGCGCAATCAAATATTTGCGTGACTTTATAGTCCAAATCTCGGCTAGTGTATCTGCTCTCCGGGCAAATGATGGGTCCATATCCTGCAATAGATTGAATGTGTGATTGATTCTCCAATTCCCCGCACATTTTTAAAATTTCCGAGAGTCGCGTACCGTCGGATCGGTCGGAGGCTTCTACCTTGGATTTGAAACCAAGGATATCCACGAAGGCGACAAATTTATCGAGAAATTGTGGTTCTGAAGTCATTGCTCTACGCTCCTATTATTTCCCATGTTCAGCCAACCGCTTCAAGATCAACACTCTCGAAGAGCGTGCTTGGAAATGGATTGCCGAAAACACGTGCCGCTCGCTGTCTGAGCCCACACCGCGGAGTTGTTGACTCTCAAGAAATTCAAGCATCAAGGCATTGAGTCTCCGGGAACACGAGCTTGTTGGCACTACAGTCGAGAGCCGCATCGTGTTCGCCTAAATATGTCTTGTCGACCGCGACTGCCAGCATGCAGCTGACACTATAGGTCGTCCATCGGATCCGCCGAGTCCGCTGGCACATCGCCAGTCAGATCAAGAAACGCGGACACGAAGGAATCAAAGGACGACGGTGTGTCTACCGATACGCCAGTTTCTCGATCGAAGAGGTCGAAGGTCTTGGCAACATACTTCGCCGCTCGATACACGTAGTCGATGTCTAGTTCGAGATCGGGATCTTCAGGCACACTGTGAAACTGGTGTAGAGGGTTCCGGCACCGACGGAGGTTGTGGTCGGCAATATGAGTCCACATGTTGTGGACTGCTGTGCTGAACGGCGTGTAGGCCATACGGTAAAGATCAAGACATCCGGCTTCCTCGGCCATTTGCCTGGTGCTTCGTTCGGACCAGCTTCCAACAGACACCTCCGTGAAGTGCTCAAAACGTTGGGCATTCAGTTGATCCGTCATAGCCTTCACAATTGGGTTCTTTGCTGGTTCCTTTTCGCCCTTCTCGGCGAGAGCCGCCTTGAAGTGTTCCAAGAATAGCTTCCGCTGGCCAAGGCCGTATTTGACGTAGCTGTCCGTCCTTTTCTCCGGATCCCGAAAGATCCACGAGAGTGTTATGTAGGCATCGGTCATAGCCCGCAGTATGAGTGGCGCCACGTGTCCGTTCCAGGCTGGCGGCGCCTGCGCCAACTGCGTAGCCAAAGTGACCTGCCTTGCCACTAAGCCGCCGATCACCTCATGCAGATAGGGCTTGGTCAGATCAAGGTCCCAGGCGTCCCACCGGGCATGGAGTTCCGCTCGGAGGCCCTGGACAAGGTCGTCCGCGATGGCCATGACGTCCTTGATATCAATGCCTTCGTCTGTCATCCAATCTCCGTCTCGAACATGCAATCGTCCAGCTCAAGGCCGCGTCTCCAGAAGTAGGACACCCAAACCGCTGAATTGTCAGTTCTGAATTGTTCGTAGAACATCGAAACCGTTGACCTTGCCGCGCTGGCAACGTGTTGCGACTCTTCTGTATTCGGAAATTTCTCGATAGCGGAAAAGTTCGCCAAAGCGAGGCCCTTGAAAACCTTCAGCATGCCGCTGCAGAAAGCAATGTAAACCGCGGTCGCCTGTTCAAAGGTTGCCGGAGTGTCCCGTCTGTCAAAGATCGGGGCTAGGATGTCTTTAAACTTCTCCAACGAGTCATCCTCGGACTCTGGGGGGTCGGCAAACAAGAATCGCAGCGGGCATTCCGGATAAAATGTCAATAGCGGCGATAAAGCGGTGCGTATCTCTTGTTCAGCGTCGTCTTTTTCCAATTTGGCGACGGCAGCCTCCTGCTCGGATGTGCTTAGCTCTGCGTAAGTGCTCGCCAAGGCAAACCACGAACGGGGCTTTGATCCTCGTGCGTCGACCGCCGCGAGCGCCAACCGGCGCGCCAGATCGACGCCCCTTTCGCGGCCATGTCGATCACTTACAAGTGTCCGAAAAGACGGTTGAGCGGCTGGCCCGCAAGGGCGAGATCCGCCGCGAGACGCGCAAGCGCCCCGGCCTTCGCCCGTTGCCCGTCTACTCACCGGAAGACCTCGACCGGGTGAAGGACGCACAGGTTCCCCAGGTGGCCGTGCTGCCCCCCCAGGCGGAGGCCGGTGGTGTTCCCGCGCTCGCTCCCCGCGTGGATCTTCCCTCGTTCCTTCAATCGCTCCTATCTGGCGCGGACGTGCCGCTAAGGGACAAATTATTTGGGTGCGGCTCTTTTAGAGCGAACCATTATCCTTTATTGACAATAGGTTAGCCGGGTCCGAATCGTAGCGAGTGGCGCTTTTGGGCGAGATAAGGCTTGGCGAAGGGCATAAGTCGGCTTCTGGGGTATCCATTTAACCGGACCCATCCGGGCCGGCAGTTCTCCAGGGGCGGTTCGCTGGAGGGCGATCCAGGCTCGGCGGGTGCCCGCGCGCCTGGGGCGGCGTGGGCGACACCGCCCGGGGCCGCTTGGTGGCGATAAGGTCCTGGTAGCGTAGCGGCTCGTGGGCAGCGGCGAGTTCGAGCACCCGGTAGAAGACCATCCCGCGGCTTCGGGAGCGTCGGCGGTTGAAGCGGAACACGAACTCATCCAGGTAGCTGGCCAGGTGGGCGGGCTCCACCGATCCTTGGTGGGTGCCCAGCAGCCACCGCTTGGCCAGTGAGGCGACACGGTGCACCGCGGGCAGTAGCTCGCCGGTATCCTCCCCGCGGGCCCGGGCCGCCCGCTGGCTGCGTCGAGCATGGACGTAGCCGAGCTTCTCCAGACCGTGGTAACCCTGCCAGCCGTCGGTGAAGACCGTCGCGCCCGGCTCAACGTGATCTGTCACGAACGGGTGCAGCGACGCGGCCGACGCATCAGCCAGCGGCAGCATGCGGCAGCGGCCAAGCCCTTTCGGCTCCCGGACCTCCACCGCGATGCCGGTCAGCACCTTCTTGCCCCTGGCCCGGCCACCTGCCAGCCCCGGCTGCTCACCGCCGATGTAGGTCTCATCCACCTCCACCATGCCGGCTAGTCGGTCGCGGCCCCGGCGCACCAGCACCGACCGCAGCCGATGCAGCATGGCCCACGCGGTCTGGTAGGAGCCGATCTCGAGCGTCCGCTTCAGGCTCAGCGCCGAGATCCCGTCTTTGCCCGTGGCGAACAGCCAGCAGGCATTGAACCATACCGTGAGCGGCGTGCGCGTCCGGTCAAAGATCGTGCCCGCAGTCACCGAACTACGGCCGCCGCACCCGGAGCACCTGAAGCGCCCATCGCCCAGCCGCCAGCCACCATCGTGGCCGCAGTCCGCGCAAGCGAAGCCAGCGGGCCATCGCAGCCACTCCAAGTAGTCCAGACAGTCCGCATCGGTGCGGAACCAGGCCTGGAACTCGCCCACGGACCTCGGATAGTGCGTGCCAGCACGAGGGTGATCCACCGCCTCAGCCTACATTCAGTCCGGTTAAATGGATACCCCAGAGTCGGCTAAAACGCGTCGGATTGCGGTGCGCTCGGATAGCCGCCGGGCCGGGCCTGAGACTCTGCCCGCTGTGAGTCGGTGGAATCCCGGTGCGATGAAAAATTGAAAGAGGGAAAAAAGCACTGGACATTTGTGCGTCGGTTTGCTAGCGTAGGTTTGTGGCAGAGGGTGTGGAGAGCAAAGCGCCGCGATTCCTAGGTCATGAGGTGGGCAAAGCGGAGCAGGCCCTGATCCGGGAGATCGTGGGGACGTGTGGGGGTCTGAGCCGGATGGAACTGGCCGCCACCGTGTGCGAGTTGCTGGGGTGGAAGCGCCGCACGGGGTCGCTGAAAGCGCGGGAGTGCCGGGAGTTTCTGGAGAAGCTGGAGAGCCAGGGGGGGCTGGTGTTGCCCCCCAAGCGGCTGGGGCGGCCGCCGGGGAAAGCGACCGGGGTACCGGTGACGGCGCGGGGAGAGCCGGGTCCCCGGCTGGTGGGCACGGCCCGGGACCTGGGCGAGATTCAGCTGCAGCCGGTTCGGACGCCGGAGCAACGAGGGCTGTTCCGGGAGCTGGTGGGGCGCTACCACTATCTAGGCCACCGGGTGCCGTTCGGGGCGCATCTGCGCTACCTGGTCTACGCCTCGGAGCCGGCGGGGCGGGTGGTGGCCTGCGTGCAGTTTTCGAGCGCGGCCTGGCGGATTGCGGCGCGCGACCGCTGGATCGGATGGGAGGCGGAGGCGCGGACGCGCCAGCTGGTGCACGTGGTCTCGAACAGTCGCTATTTAGTGTTGCCCTGGGTCCAGGTCAAGAACCTGGCGAGCCGGATCTTATCGCGGGCCGTGCGGCAGCTGGCGCTGGACTGGCCCCGGAGCTACGGGGTCGAGGTGTTTTTGGTGGAGACGTTGGTGGATCCGGAGCGCTACCGGGGCAGCTGCTATCGGGGGGCGAACTGGATCGAGCTGGGGAGCACGCGGGGCGGGAAGCGAGAGGATCGGCTGGCGCGGAGCGAGGCGGCAGCGCCGAAACGGGTGCTGGTGTATCCGCTGGTGGCGGAGGCGGCCCGACGCTTGCGGGAGGGCTAGAAGTTGCGAGCGGTAGCCGCCCAGTTACAGCCCGAGGATGAGTTCGCGGCGGCGCGGGAGCAGTTTGCCCAGATGGAGGCCTTTCTGATGTCCGACGAGGCCCATAGGAAGACGCACAGCGAGTTGGAGCGAGAGCTGGAGCAGCAGGGGCGGGAGCTGCTGCGACGGTTCTACCAGGCGCACCTGGAGCTGCGGGCTCCGGGTGAAGCGGCCGCTGCGGTGCGGGATTCGGAAGGGCAGGTGCGGCAACAGCGCCGGCGGCAGCAACGGGGGCTGGAAACGGTCTTTGGAGAGGTTCGGGTGGAGCGGCTCGGCTACGGGGGAGAGGGGCTCCAGAGCCTGCACCCACTGGATGCGGATCTGAACCTCCCGCCGGAGTTGTACTCGCACCAGGTGCGGCGGCGGGCGGCGGAGGAAGCCGCCGAGGGGTCGTTCGACAAAGTCGTGGAGGCGCTGTCGAAAACCACGGGGGCGCAGGTGGGCAAGCGTCAGGTGGAGGAGCTAGTGGGCCGTGCCGCCCAGGACTTCGATGCCTTCTATCAGGAGCGACAAGCGGGAGCGTTGGCTCCGAGCGAGTCGGGGTCGATCTTGGCGATCTCGGTGGACGGCAAAGGAGTGGTGCTGCGTCGTGAGGATCTGCGGGAGGCGACGCGGCAGCGGGCGGAAGCGAGCGAGCACAAGTTGCAGAAGCGGTTGAGCAAGGGCGAAAAGCGCCACGCCAAGCGGATGGCAACGGTCGCGGCGGTGTACACCCTCGCGCCTCAGGTGCGGCGGCCGGAGGAGGTGATGCGGATCCTGGCCCCGCAGCCGCAGCGGGAGGAAGGGAAGCGACCGCGGCCCCAGCACAAACGGCTGTGGGCGAGCTTGGAGAAGCGTCCCGAAGAGGTCATCGAGCAAGCCCTCGGAGAAGCCCGCTCGCGGGATCCCACGGGGCGCAAGAGTTGGGTGGTGCTGGTCGACGGCCATCGGAGTCAGCTGAAGACGCTGCTGCGGTGTTTGCACCGATCCGCCAGGGCGGCGCCCACGATCGTGCTGGACTTCATCCACGTGAGCGAGTACGTGTGGAAGGCCGGCATGGCTCTGCACGGGGAAGTCAACCCGAAGCTGGAGGGCTGGGTGGGCGAGCACCTACTGAGTATTCTGCGCGGGCGCAGTGGCTATGTGGCGGGCGGAATCCGTCGCAGTGCGACCCGTCGGGGCCTGGCGGGCAAGGCGCGCGAAGCGGTGGATCGCTGCGCCAACTATCTGCTCAAAAATGCGGAGTATCTGAAGTATGACACCTATCTGGCGAGGGGGTTCCCGATTGCCACCGGTGTCATCGAGGGGGCCTGCCGTTACCTGGTCAAAGATCGGATGGAGGTGACCGGGGCGCGCTGGTCTCTGGCGGGGGCTGAGGCGGTCTTACGCCTGCGTGCGCTGCAGGCCAGCGGAGACTTCGACGCCTATTGGCGCTTTCACGAGCGGCAGGAGTCGCTCAGAAACCATGCCGCGCGCTACGCGGACGGCGAGCTGGTCCCTGTGCGCGGCCCCACGCGCTCTCACCTGAAGCGGGTGAAGTAAGAAGATCCAGAAGTCCAATCGGTCGGTCTTCCGTGTCAGATTGTTCTGCCCCACCCAACTACCCAACCCCAAAATGCCTTCGCCGCTCCCATAGTAAGAGAGGTCCATCTTGCGTTCGACGGCACCAGAATCGCCTGTTCTAAAAGAGCCGCACCCAAATGATAAGGCTGGAGGAGGTTGGAGACAAACGGGAATGAAAGGGGGCCTCCGATATCGGCTTTCTACGACCGCCACTTCATCAAGCAATCGTCGTCGAGCGGTTGAAGTGGGGAGAAGTCGCGAGCGGCATAGTATTCCGGGCGGGCGAAGGTTCCACCACTGTTGTCCGTCGTGGTGAGGTTGATGTAGAGAATGGCGCGGCGCAGCGGCGTTATGTTGACAGAGGAGCCGTGGACGACGTTCCCATCCATAAAGAGTACCGATCCTACCGGACCGGTCATCGCCTCCACACCATAGCGTTCCACCAGGTCGACCATCCTTTCAGAGGAGATGTCGTAACGGTAGCGGGCCGCCTGTTCGTGGTCCTCTGCTTCGGGGTTGATGGCTCCGACGATCAGCCCTTCGCGTTGAGAGCCGGGCACGCACATGAGGGGCGCGTTGCACGCAGTGATCTCGTCCATGAACACCGCCACAACGATTCCCCGAGGCTCGGGCAAGCCGTCGGCCCGGTGGTAGTCCCCGAAGTCTTGATGCCAATCCATCATGGCGCCTTTGGCCTGCTTGGCGTTGATGCGGGACTGGTGGACAAAGACATCGCTGCCGGTCAACTGTTGGCACGGCTCCACGATGCGCGGATGTCGGGAGAGCACCCGCAACCGCTCGTCGAAAAGATGTGCGCCGTAGACAATGTGCACTGCACCGTCCGCCTCACGCGCTACCTCGGGACCGTCGCGGTCCAATAGCTCAATCATCGCTGCCTCGAGTACTGACACCTCCGCGCCGCCAAACAAGCGCGGCAAGAGCACGTAGCCTTTCTCCCGATACTTTTCCTGCTGCTCTCTATTAAGTTTCACAGTGCGAATTTACCAACCGGAGCGGACTGATTCAACCCTCCGACCACCCCTTCTTGGCCAGTTCTTCGGCCCCTGGCAGCGCTTCAGGCTTCCATGAATCGGCAGCACCTGCCCTGTCAGAAATTCCAAACCGCAATCGGGCTCGGCGGCAGACTGAACCTCCTCCAGGTAGGCGCCAGTATGGGCGGTCGGCATCTGCATGTGGGTCAACTCTCCACCATACATACCAGCGCAACGATGAAAGCCATTGTCCGGTACACCCCTTCATCCTTTTCGTGGATTGGGGTATCAAGACTACGTTTCAAATCAATGTTGTGGCCGGCCACGCTCCTCCACTTCGGAGTCGCACTCGTGATTTCAAGTTCCCGGACGCTCTCCTGCGCACCCGAGGTCTGTTATCTCCCCTAAAATCTGGTTCGTCAGTTTCTACCGTGTCGGCTCCTGGAAAGAGTCTCTCCAGCGGGCCAAGGCGGCCTCAAGTTCGACGACTCGTTGGGGGTGAACGCTGGCCAGATCGTTCGATTCTGACAGATCGCGCGCCAGGTCGAATAACTGCCAGGTCTGATCCGGTTGCTCACGGACAATCTTCCAATCTCCCTTGCGTAGAGCTGTGTGAGAGCCGAATACGTTTCCGCGGAAAATTTGAATGTCCGCTTTTAGGTGCGGTTTCAACCGATCGACGCAACACATTGGTTAAATCGTTCGGCTGGTGTTTCGTAGTCTAACGTTTTTCTCGGTCGTTCGTTTAGCTGTCTTGCCACGGCATCCAGTCTGTTTTGGTCGACGTTTGAGAGATCCATTCCTTTCGGGAAGTATTGTCGGAGCAGTCCGTTGGTGTTTTCGTTTGAGCCGCGCTGCCAGGGGCTTCGGGGATCGCAGAAGTAGACCTTTATGTTCGTATCGAGACTGAAGCGTTTGTGATCGGCCATTTCCTTGCCCCGGTCCCAGGTGAGTGACTGGTACAGTTCCCGCGGTAACTTGCGCGCTTGTTTGATCAAGGCGTTGATCACCGTTTCGGTGTCTTGGCTGTTGACTTTGACCAACATCACGTAGCGCGTCTGACGTTCGACCAGGGTGGCGATTTGACTGCGCTTTGATCCGATCAGCAGATCCCCTTCCCAATGACCGGGTACGGCGCGCTCCTCCACCGAGGCGGGTCGCTCACGGATCGATACCGTGTCCTTGATCCGTCCGTGATCCTCCGTCTTCTGTGTATGGTGACGTGAGCGGCGCATCCCACGGGTACGCCGCAGATGCTGCAACAGCTCTTTCTTCAAAGCGCCGCGGGCCTGGATGAAGAGGCTTTTATAGATAGTCTCGTCTGACACCTGAAAGTCCTTGTGATCGGGATACGTGCGCTTAAGCCACCCGGCAATCTGCTCCGGCGACCAGAGCTTCTTCAGGTTCAAGGCCACGCTGTGCGCGAGTTCCCGATTCTGGACCAGCTTACAGATTTTCGGGCGGCGTGCCCGCTCCCAGGCAGCTTGATCGGCCCGGTTGGCACGGTAGCGTTCCCGGCCGCCGTTACGCCGTAGCTCGCGACTCACCGTCGACGGTGCGCGACCCAGCCTTCCTGCCATCGAACGGATCGAGCAGCCGACCACCACACCGCGCGAGATCTCCTCGCGTTCCGATAACCTCAGCGCAAGCCGCGATCGTCGCCGCGGCCGCGGCCGGATGCCACCGGTTTGTTTCAGAATCCCCTCAATTGAGGAATGGTGGCGGTCAAAGAGCCGCGCGATCGAGCTCAGGGACTCGCCTTTTTGCCAGCGGTCCCACATCAAGCTCTTCTGTGCTTCCGTGTAATAGATCCTCGTCCGATACTTCATTGGCAACATCCTCCTCTCTACAGCTTAGAGATTAGGGGTGTTGCATCGACCGATTGAATCCGCAGGTGAAAGCAGTCATTGAGCTTGTTACGATAGTTGCTAGCGCAAGCTGAATGGTGGATACGGTCGATCACCAGCAGAAGTGCGTAGGCTGCCACCCGCAGATACCAGCGACCGACCCCGACGATGAAGTCGAAGACGCCCCTCGGGTATCGACCGGTCGTCAGAATGGCGAACCAGGCCGAGATCACTGCAAGGAAGGCGGCAACATTGAGAAAAAACAGGACGAAGACATGCGGGATCACCAGCAGCCACTTGACCAGAGGTAACCACCGATTGAGGTCACGTTTTGCGTCGGGGTAGTCGATGTTCAGGTGGACAGACTGCTCTTCGACGGTCGACGGATATCGGTCAGTGAGCAGGAGCAGGTAGGCGCCGACTCTGCCCCCGAAGCGGACCAACTCGCGAGAAAAGTCGAACCACCAGCGCGGATAGCGCTGGCGAAAAACGATCATCAAGGCCGTGGCCACAGCGAGACCGTTGGCCAGCCCCCCAGCCGTCTCCTTACTCCTTTCCACAACCTCACCGACTGCATTGACAATCACCGTCACGATGACCGTCTCGCCGGCCCCCGAGATGAGGCCCAGGATGATAGCGATGGGAATGATCCAGATAAGACGGAAGAAGGTTGTCAGCCGATCCAGTTTCTCCGGATAGTCGATCTCCAGACGAGCAGCATATTCGCTGGAATTAGCCATACACACCTCACTTGTCTTCAATCAGCTACGCGCGATGAGCCTTGAGCGGACTCGAAGGTTGCAATAGGTGCAGCTATCTATGCAAATCCAACCAATCGAGCACGACTTGAGCGGCCTGTTACATCATTAAGATTGACGGCCAAATCCTATTGGAACGTTCCCGATACCAGCGAGTTGGCGTTGGAATCGCGTTCACGGGCCGCGACTGAACTCGACACCAGACACTAGACAGCCGAAAGTCTATTATATTCCTAGAGGTAGACTAGGAGGATTCGCATGGTCAAGAGCAACGAAGAACGAGTCCGGTTCGCAAATGACGAGATCCTTGGGAAAGGCAACTTAGGTGTCGTGGATGATATCTTTGCGACCGACTACGTTGTCCACACAGGTGGCAAGGATTATAAAGGTCCTGAATTCGTAAGAAGATTTGCCAGACAGCTTCGTTCGGCGATTCCGGATCTCCGAGTCGTGGAGGTCGCGCTGCTGATCCAAGCAGGTGATACGATCACTTGGCAGCGCGCGTTAAGCGGTACGCATGAGGCAGAGATGATGGGTATTCCACCGACGGGTCAGAAGGTGGAATGGAGAGACATGCTAGTCACTCGCTTCGACGGCGAGAAGATTGCTGAGGATTGGGCGGTTTCGGAGCTAGCGGGACAATTGCTCGCCGCATTTGGCCGTTTGCGGTAGTAAATTCGACGTTTCCTGGCACAATTTGAATGTCCGCTTCTAGGTGCGAAAGCAGTCGTTCACCTGCGATCCACTCTGACACTGTTTGTACGGTCAGATCTGGGCTATTACACCTTAAGATCCTGCAGTAGTTGGGTCAAATCCCTTTTTGTAGGAGTCGTGGCTACCGCGGCTCCAGTCCAACTCCGTTTGCCTAAGGGACCTCCTTCCGACAGCCACTTCAAGAAAACAGCAGAAATCGGTGAGCCAGTTTACCAAGTGACATCGGATTCTAGATGTGTGTGAAGAAGGCAGAGAACAAGAAATCGAAGACTCGTCAGAGCGACTACTCGGTTATCTTTAACTGTGAAACATTGTAAAGGGGATTCGTCATGTTCAGAGTGCGATTCTTTTTCTTGCTGATTCTCATTGCGAGCGCACATACCGATGCTGAGAACCGCATTCCCATTCCTCGTCGGGCTACAGTTGAGCCAGCACTGAGCGTTGCTGGAGATTGGGACGGCCAGTTCAAAGGGACCATTATCGAGCGTTCGGATGGAGGTCGGGTCGGAGACTCGCAGACAGATAGCATCGTCTTCTCCTTACGACAATCTGGCTCGGAGTAACCGGGGAAGTGGTCTTTGCAGAAGGATGGCCAGATGAGATTCGAGCTCCGCTCAGCGGCTCGGTAGTAGGGCGCGAGTTCAACTATCGAGCAGAACTCCAGGTAGTTGGTTGCTTGCTCACAGTGGAAGGGGAAACGACACTCAACCCAGCGGCGAACGAGTTTTCTGGGGACCAGACGCAGTCGAGTTGCGAGGGCAGGGCCGTCGGCCGAATCATTTGTATCAAGAGGAAAAGGGGAGAAGTCACCCCGGGGAGTTCCACATCGCAATCTTTTTGAGCCGGACGGGCAAGAAAAAGCACATTCACGCCATGAAGGGGGGTAGAAAATGAAAACCCAAAGTTTCATCAGTGGAATTGCCTTGGTTGTCCTACTCAGCACTTCCCTCCAGGCAGGAGTGATTCCAGGACGCTGGGAGAAAGTGGAGACTCTTGGACAGGGTGCCGAGATCATTATCACGATGAAGTCCGGCGATCGGCTGGAGGGCGCATTCCGCCACCCCGACGCCGAAGCCCTATTTGTCGTCGAGGTCAATGGCTCGGAGAGACAGATTCCTAAGAGAGAGGTCGCGAAGGTTGTTCGTTCTCTGGTCAAAGGCGATAGCTCTTGGGACGGCGCTGCGATCGGAGCGGCTATTGGTTATGGTGGCGGCTGGGCTTGGCTTGCCGCAGGCTTTCCGGGCCTTTTTAGGAGCGGAGAGGGAAGCGAAACTGACGGTTGAGCCCGCGGCCTTGTCCAAGCGGCGCAGGACGATGTTGCCCACGTAAGGATTGTCGAGTGATCTTATCATCCCCAGTTGGAGCCGGTCCGATTGAAAACCAGGCAGCACGGCTCGCAGCTCGCAGCCGGCCAGATTCATCGAGCCACCGGTCGAAGCCAATCCAGACTGACTCAACGACCTTTGCCTTCGGGCAAGCGGGTTCCGGGGTTCGTCACCTTCTGGACTGCCGGCAGCGCCACTGACGCTGGCATCAGCGAAAGCCGTGTTGCTGCGTGCACCCACTGCAAAGCTAAAACCGCCATCGCTGAAAGTGGATGCCTGCTGCCTCACGGAGCTAAGGCACATCAGTTCGACATTTACGGAGCCGGGCAGCGGGCTGCCGTCGTCCAGGACTACCCTGCCACGCAAAAGAACTGGCCTGCGCTCTGAGCCTTGACGAAAGTCTCGCTCCCTTTGGGGGGGCTGGGGCTGGCGGCCCTGGTCTCCTCCTTTGTCGCCGCCTCCCGGTTGTTTCTGTTGGGCCCGAATAAGATCCGAGAGCGGCAGGGTCAGGAGTAGTGTGGTGAGAAGCAAACCTACTTTGGTCCTCATTGGGAACCTCCACAAGTCTAGTAGGGACGATTTAGATCCTATTTTAACATATCAACAGCCGATTCCTTGCCCCGACTATTTCGTCCTTGCCAGAAGCCAGAGGACCAAGCAAGCAGCAGCAGCGCGAACCGAGCTTCGCCCAGATGGTGTTGTTCAAGAGAACATCCTCGATAGGGACAAGAGGTCAGATCAGAGCTCCTTGGGCACGAGAGGAAGTGGGGGTCAACGGGAAAAATCTTCAGGGGAAACGTAGACCCCATAGAGATGTGCGGTGGGGACGGGGTCGCCGCGGTTGCTATAGTCCACCACGTAGATCCGGCCATCCGGTAGCTCCACCCAGGAGGAATAGCCGTTGTCTGGTCTGTGCTTCTCGGAGGGTGGATTGCTGTGGATTTCGAGCATGTGTTCGATTTGATATTGGTCTGGGTATTTCCCAAGCCGGGCCTGCCATCCCCACAGATGATCCGGTTCCGTCTGGTTCTTCACGTGATAGACGAAATCCCGCCACCAGATGTCGCCGGCATCTTCCGGGACCGTCCCAAACCAGGTTTCTCGAAGGCGCATTTCGTCTCGAATGATGCGGTAGATCACGGGCTTGCCATCTACTCTCACCGTGACCAATCCCTTCTTGATTTCCAGGCGGAGTCGGTGGAACGAGGTCATATCGACCGAATGTCTACTGTCCCCCCCCGATCTGCCAGGTCGCCTCTCGTCACGGAGCCAGATGGCACTGCTGGAAATCTCCAGGCTGACACCCAGACGACTGATCTCCATCTTTGCTATCGGTCGGTCAGCAGGCCCCTGCACTCGCAGCGTGGTGGCCATCAGAACATCACTCCTGAAACTCTCAGGGGGTAAGAGGACGTACCTCGTCACCGCCTTCGGTCTGGTGTGGATGTGCAGGGTATCGGGCTCCAATGTTACCTGATCTCCGTAGTGAGTTCCGCCGATCTGATAGCCGTAATCCTGAGTCAGATCTCCAATCCAACCATGGGTCCCGCGGTTGCCACATCGGTTTCGATAGGTAATGAGCACTCGCCCATCTGAAAGCTCTTTGGCATAGGGCCGATCTCCTGAAAACGGCATCGGTCTGGAACTGGACCAACTCTTTCCCTGATCGGAGGAGAAGCTGACGAAGGAGGGGTAACCGTTATGGTTCTCGTTGCGCATGACACAGGCCAACAGGCCGGTCGACAGAACCACGATGGCACCCTCCGTATAGTTCTGGACGAAGTCTTTGGCGATGACGGTCAGACCCTCCCACTGCACGCCCCCATCCTTGGAACGCATCATGACCATTGCTTCTCTCTGGGTATCCTTGTGGACCACGGTGGCACAGGTCAGCAGCGTCCCGTCCTGGAGCTCGACGATGCGATCCGGCTCGATTCCCGGCAGGGGGATCAAGTGCGGCTTTGTCCAGGTCCGTCCCTCGTCGGAACTGAACCAGATCCAATTCCCTGGAGACTGGTCTTCATGGTAGTGCGCATAATCGTCATGGTCGCAGATGACGACCAGGCGGCCGTCTTTCAGCCGGCTCAAGCGTGGAGTGACCCAACGCTCTTCACCCTTTCTGACATCGGCTTCGGCCACCACTCTGGGGTTTCCCCAGGTCTTGCCATCGTCGCTGCTTTCGAGCGTCGTGATGCGACTGATTCCTTCGGTCCAGTGTTTTTCCACGTCGCAGAACACGAGCATCATCCTGCCGGAAGGAAATCGGATGAGGTCGGGGTTCTTGGTGAATCTCCCCGGAATCCGCCACACTTCTACATGGCGGTCGGGAAGGTCTTCCAGGGATCTCATCCGGTCCGCGACGGCGGTATGTTTTCCAGGTACGGCCTGAGCTCCTCCAAGGCTCGCGGACAGGCCCGCCGCCCCCGCGAGTGTGTTGCGCAAAAAGAACCTTCGGTTCATGAAATTATCCCTCCACTACGAATCCAGGTCGCACGCCCAAGACACAACCCCGACAAGCCTTCGGCCTTCTCGTTCTCTTGGCTTGCCAATTCTCCCGAGGTAGAGTTGATAAGAACGTGACTATTCCTAGCAAGGCCAGCATGAAAGATGCTATCACTAAGATCGAGATCCCACACGCGGCTCAACTAGTTCGCAGGGCCGGGCCACCGCAGAAGCCGACTGCGTTGTTGCGAATGCTCGGAGAGGCATGAAGTTCGAGAACGGCGTGCGGAACAATCTGAGACATCTGGGACTTCTTCTCGAGCGACTCGGACCGGGCGCCGGCGCCATCGTGGCCTTTCTTCTGATTCTGTTGGTGGGAAGCCTGATCTCCCCGAGCTTTTTGACCGAGCGGAACATCTTCAACGTCCTTCGTCAAACTTGCGTGCTGGGCATTGTCAGCGTGGGGATGACCTTCGTGATCCTGAGTGGTGGGATCGACCTGTCGGTGGGTATGGCGCTCAGCTTCTTCAGCGTTGTGGCTGCGCTGCTATATGACGGCGGACAAGGCCACCCCCTACCTCTTGTAATCCTCATGACTCTGACATTGGGTGCCGCGGTAGGAGCCTTCAACGGGGCGATCATCGTCTGGCGGTGTGGCACCCTTCATTGTTACCCTGGCCACCATGGCAATTGCGAGTGGCGCCGAGAGTGGGCTTCTCGCATCTGATCTATCAGCCGTACTACCACATCGCTCCGGGTCTCATTTCGCGAAATCGGTCCACTTTGAGCAGCTCCGACGGTTAGGAATCTGGGCATTGAGTGTTCCATACGGGTTCAGAGATCGCCAGACTCTGCGATTTCGTTCAGTTTGCCAGAAAAAGTCTATCAAGCGGAGTCCCTCCGACAATTTTCCGGCTCTGAGGTGGCTTGGGGGCACTGAGCACGGTTGGGAAACTGAGGCAAATCCCCGAGTAGAGCCGACTGGCCCAGGTCGGACAAGGTTGCCCGTATCCAGAGATGCCTTCCTCAGCAACCTCCGACTTGCGACTGGCGACCTCTTGTTGAAGCTTCAGGTCAGGGCGAAACCTTGGTCAGCTGGACGACGCCAGTCTCGGATTGCGACTCGTCCACAAAAAGCTCCGCCAGGTTGCCCTGCATCTGTTCGAATGAGAAGCTCAGGAGCTCTATACCGACGACAGATCTTCCAGAGATCTGGCCGCTGACGTAGGAGGCGAGTCGGAGCCCGCCATCCTGGAGCAGCCTCCAATCGCGGAACGGCCAGGGCAAACCATCCTCCTCGATCAGCTCAAGAAAGCCTTTCACAAAGAAGCCCTCTGCCCAGAGCGTGATCTTTCCCAGGGTGACGGTCCCATCGGCCGCATCAGTGCGAAAGGTGTATTCGACTCGAGTCGCCTCCAGGGGCAGAGTCGAGATCTGATGGCCCACCTCAGGCACCGCACTCTCTTGATGACGATCTACGACACCGGACTTCGCCTCTCCGAGGCCCTGCATTTGTCGCCGATGTCGACAGCTCCTGAATGCTGAGCCGGACCTGCCGCGCGGGAAACTTGAATGTCCGCTGCTAGGGTGCGCCGTGCAAAGGCGGCGCTTTCCCAGTGGGTGAAAGCCCCACCCGGCAACCGCTCCAGCCGGAAGCAACCGGAGCAACTATGGAGGTAACGAAATGGTTGAAGCCTCTGGTGAAGCGAGTCACGAATTGGTGACCGCGCGAGTGTGCAGGCCGTAACGCGAGTGAACGCTGAGCAAGCCTCGAAAAGGACGATGCGCAGGCGCCGACCCGGCTCCTAGACCGGGGAAGGCTGATAGGGCTGGGGAAGTGAGCGAAGCCGGCACCCAGTCGCTGCGCCGGGGTAGTAGCGACAGCATGTACACAAGGGAAGCGCACGCAACACGGGAAGCCCCTAGGCGTGGTCAGGGATGGCCAACCGGAGGCCCGTGAGGGACAGGCCGGGCGCCTCGGGGTGGCGGAGAGGCCCGTAGTACTGAGGAAGCCGGGTAATGCCGGTGGAGGGAAGGGGCCTTAGTTCAAGACGAATGCAGGACGTAGTGAAGGGACCAGGAGATTGGGCAACCTATCAACTCCGCAAAGGGTTCAGAAACTGCAGAGGGCATTACACGCGAAAGCGAAGGCTGAGCCCAGCTATCGCTTCAGCGGTGGCTGGGTGAACTGGCGCAAGACCACGGAGTTGGTGCAGCAGTTGAACCGCGCGCTGCGCGGCTGGGCGAACTACTCTCGGGTAGGGACGACCCACCGGGCCTACCGTGCGCTCGACAACTACACCGCTCCGCGGTTGCGCCGGTGGCTGCGCCACAAGTACAAGGTCAGGCGACGCAGGGGCGGGACGTATCCCCTCTCGCATCTCTACGGGCACTTCGGACTCGTGCGCCTGACCCAACTTGGGCGCGGCGAGCCGTGGGTGAAGGCGTGAGGTCTTGTCCGAGAGCCGGATGCGGGGTTGCGGCCTGGCAAGGCCGCGTATTCTAGTGGGTGCAAGTCCCATCCAGGTAACTGTTAGCCACAGGCCTGGTATCGAGCCTTGCAGGTGTCTTGGTAACAGGGCGCTTGATGCGTAGGTACGAAAGGAGGCGAGGTGCAAAGGTAACAGGTGATGCTGACCCTGAAGACGTGGAGTCCCGAAAACGGCATCGTTGGATCTGGCCGATGGGTTCTCGCACCCAGCAGGCAACAACCGCTGACGCAATAGGGCGAGTGTCAACGGACAGCCCGGGATCTGAGGTCGCGTCGAGCCTTACAAGGAGAATGCGTGGTAACCAGGGAGATCCGTCAGATGGCGCACCCGCGGGTGAGCACCTTTGGACAAGCCTAAGCAGCGAGGAAGAGGGCGGAGTCTGGCGGAAGTCGGAGACACCCATAGTAGCGACGAAGTCCGGTAATGCGGACGGAGCGAAGGGGTGTCGGTTGGAGAGAACGAGTCGGAGAAACATGGCCCGACGCTGAGCGGACTATGCCCATGACAACTCGACTGATTCGTTTCACACAGAGGGCGCGTGAGCTGGCCGGGGAGCGGTTGACCTCATTAATGGGGATGCTGTTCGACCCGCAGGGGCTCGACGCCAGCTTCGGTCGCCAGTCTGCCAAGAAAGCGCCCGGAGTAGATGGGATGAGAAAGGCGGACTATGCCGAGGGATTAGCGGAGCGTATTGCGGATCTGTCGGACCGTCTACGCCGTCTGGGCTACCGGCCCCAACCGTCCCGGCGGGTCTATATACCCAAAGGGGAGGGAAGGCGTCGAGCCCTGGGAATTCCCTGTTTTGAAGATCGGCTGGTTCAGGACGTGATGAGGGGATCCTGCAAGCGATCTGGGAGCCGGAGTTTCGGGACTGCTCGTATGGATTCCGGCCGGGCCGCAGCGCGCATGATGCGCTGCGACGGGTCGCGGAAATCATCACCAACGAGCGTACCCAGTGGGTGGTTGAGGCCGACATTAAAGCCTTCTTCGATGTCGTCAGCCACAAGCACCTCTTGCGTTTCGTCCGGCACCGGATTGCCGATCCTCGTTTCGTGCGGATCATCCATCGTTTCCTCAAGGCAGGGATCATGGAGGACGGTGCCGTAAGCGCCGGCGAAGAGGGGACCCCACAAGGGGGTTTGGTCTCGCCCGTGCTGGCCAACATCTACCTGCACTATGTGCTGGATCTATGGTTCGAGAAACGCTACGCCCGGTCGTGCCGTGGCCGAGCCTATCTCGTACGGTACGCCGACGACTTCATCGCCTGCTTTCAGGACGAAGGGGACGCCCGTCGCTTTGTTGAAGAACTCACAAAGCGGCTGGCGGACTTCGACCTGGAGGTAGCGCCCAGCAAGACGGCAGTCCTGCGGTTTGGCAGTGCCACGACCCAGAACTGTGAGCGGGACGGCCGAAACCGTCCCCAGACCTTCAACTTTCTTGGACTGACCCATTATGGCAGCCGCAGTCGCCGTGGCCGCTTTGCGGTGGGGCGACGAACGGAAGGCAAACGGGTTCGCAAGAAGTTGACGGCGCTCAACCAGCGTCTGAGCGAGCTGCGCCAGCACGGAGGGAAAGCCATGCAGGAGTACTTCCGGCAACATCTGGAAGGCCACATTCGCTATTACGGCGTCAGTGGCAACTACCAGCGGCTAGAGGACTATGTCCACTATGCCAGCCGGATCCTCTTCAAATGGCTCAACCGCCGCAGTCAGCGCCGATCGGTGACCTGGGAACGGTTCAATGAGGTCTTGCCGGCATTGCGCCCGCGCATCCGGATCGTGCATAACCTCTACCCCAAGCCCCGGTGGATGACTCCAGCTGGGAGCCGGATGGTGTAACGCACCACGTCCGGTTCTGCGAGGGCGGCGGGACGTACCCGCGAGGGGATTCCCGCTGCTACTCTCCAAATCCGCATGTCCGGTTCGATGAGGAGGATGTGGAAACGGAGTGACGGTACGGCTATTGAGGCACCGCCAGACGAAAGGGGCGGTAACAGATAGGCTGAACCTTAGACCACCGCGCCACATCCTTACTCTACCGAAAGCCGCCGTTCGATTGCGATCAAATCGGACGCTGTCTGTAAGATCGGGTGCCGACTATCACAGTTAAGTTGACCCTGCCTTTTCTACGCTGAAAGTGTTACTGCCAAAACGTTCCTATGTATCGGAAATTACCCCGCGGCAATAACCCCGTTGGGGTAAGGTACACTTTGACCAACCTGGACCCAGGGTAGCTCGCTTCGCATCGCCAACCCTTATAGTTGGGAAGGTACTGAGATCGGGAAGATGGGAGCGGCAAGTAGCCGTAGCCGCCTTTCTTTCTTTTTTGCTACTTTTTTCTTTCTTTGTGGAGGGTGTGGAAAAGTAGGGAGTCGAGAGGTCAGTTGCCGACTACCAGGACGCTCGGGTCCGTCACGAATAGCAACCCTGATCGGGAAGACGATTAAGCCCAGACTTTCGGACGGACCCTGGGCCGGATTTGGACGAATACTTAGATGCTGTCCGCTCAGGAGGACTGCTATAAGGAATTCGCCGCCACCGGTTGCGTCCGACTAAAGACCGGGCAAGAGGAGAGGAGCCATGAAGTCGATTGACGAGGAGGCGATTGGAGTGTGGGTGGGCCTGGACTGGGCCGATGAAGAGCATGCCTATGCGCTGCGGATCTCGGGCTCGAGCGAGATCGAGACGGGCGACGTCAAGCAAACACCGGAGGCACTGCAGAGCTGGATCAACGAGCTGCGACAAAGGAGCGGAGGCGGCTGGGTCGCGATCGCCGTGGAACAGAGCCGGGGAGCTCTGCTGTATGCGCTGATGGATTACGATTTTGTCTTGATCTACCCGATCAACCCGAAGTCCTTGAGCAACTACCGTAAAGCCTTCTATCCCAGTGGAAGCAAAGACGACCCGAGGGATGCCGATCTGGTGCTGGACTACCTGTTCAAGCATCGGGAACGGATTCAATTGTGGCAACCCGAATCCCCGGAGGTGCGTTGTCTGCGCCTGTTGTCCGAGCAACGGCGCAAGCTGGTCGATCTGCGCGCGGAGTTGACCAATCAGTGGACCGCCAACTTGAAGCACTACTTTCCTCAGGCCCTGAAATGGGCCGGTCCGCTCAAAGGCAAGACGGCCTGCGATTTTCTGAACCGTTGGCCCAGCCTTCAGGTTTTGCAGCAGGCCAAGCCGGCCATGATTCGCCGCTTTTTCAAGAGCCATCGGGCTCGGGGCAGCGAAAAGTTGCAACAAAAGCTCGACGAGATCCAGCAGGCCCAGGCACTGACCAGCGATGTGGCCATTGTGACGGCTGCTAGCCTGCTGACTCAGAGCCTGGCGGCACAGATCCTGCAGTTGAACGAATCCATCCAGCGCTTTGATGCCAAAATCGAGGAGCTCTTCAACAACCATTGGCCTTCAAGTGGCTGCGCATCATCTACCGCTGCTGGAAGAACCGGGTCCCCTATGACGACGCCATTTACATGGACTCTTTGAAGGCGAACAACTCCCCGTTGCTGGCCTTCTTGTAGAAGGCGGTCAAGCTGTGGAAAAAAAACGCAACCAGCTGATACAGAGAAAAAAAAGTGAAAAAAAGACTTGACTTGGCATAAGAGCGTGTCTGCCGGACTTGGCTTCCTACTGTCGTGATCACTCATTCGGCAGTGTTACTCCATCGAATCAATTCCCCTTTAGCGAATCGCTCCAGTCCGAATACTTCCATGTCTTGGGGTTTTACCCTCTCCGCCATGAAACTTGCCATCCTCTTACCAACCC